>NZ_GG657755.1:0-9245 GCF_000158915.1 Streptomyces himastatinicus ATCC 53653
CTGGCTGCTCCGTGTGCCGCGACAGCGCCGAGACCTCGCTGATCGCGTCTTCGAACAGCTGGCCTTCCGTGGCCCGGCCGATCGTCACGCGCTGGCCCGTGGGCCGGGGGTCGGCGGTGTAGCCGAGCCACTGCGCTCGCGCCATCACGAACGACGTATCGCACACGCCGCTCTGCGGCCGTCTTGTCCGGCCGTGGGCGGCCTTCGGCTTGAAGCGTCCCATGGCCGGTCAACGACGAGGGCGTACATGGCGGCACGGGGCGTCCTTCTGCTGGCCGTACGGAGCGGGGGCGTGAGGTCAGGCGGCTGGAGGGCTCATCGCTGACGACGCAGGCCGCGGACGCGACGGGCGATGGTGGGCGACGACACCCCGTACGCGGACGCGAGACCACTGATGGACTCGCCCCGCTTCCAACGTGCCACGATTTCCTCATCGGGCAGATCCATACGGCGCTTCCCTACGGGAACACGCACTCCGGCTTGTCTCAGCCGGTCCGATATCAGGTAGCCGCTCGCGCCGTACTCGGCGGCCAGCTCCTGTATCTCCGCACGGTCCTCCAGATAGCGGCGCGCCAACTCCTCGTTGGATACAGGCAGGGAGAGGCGGTTGCCGCGACGGGGAACGCCATGCTGTTCCAGCAGTCGGGAGATGGTGTTGTCGCAGCATCCGTACACATCGGCCAGTTGACGAGCGGTCTCACCTGCCCGGTAACGGTTCACGATCTCCGAGACGGGGAGCGTGTCGGCCAGCAGAACGATCTGTGCTGGCGGAGGTGGATTGCTGCCGCCCGTGGAGCCGCGCATCAGCCGACAGACCTGCGCTGTGCTGAGTCCGGCTATCCGGGCTGCTTCGGCTTGGCTGTCGCCCGCATGAACGGCCGCGACGGTGGCCTGGTGGAGTTCGGTACGGGCATCCCGCAGTTCGTCTGCGGCGTGGCGGTAGGTACTGGACCGGTTGGGGTAGGCGCGAGCGGATTCCATGTCCTGTTTGGCGTTGTGGTACCGCTGGGCGGCGTTGCGGAGGTGCGACCGGGGAGAGTTGGCCATGGCACGACGGTGCCACGGATTCAGTACATCGTTGCCCCGGCCCGGACACGACCGCGCCCCCACCGTGCGGCGGGGGCGCTCGAGATCAGACGGCTAGCCAGTTACGCCAGGTGCTTGCCGTTGCCGACATGCCGAGCCCGCGGCACGCCCGAAAAGCGCGCGGACTGCCCACCCGGCGCCTCCCGCATCATCGCCTCCGCCCGGTCCTCCGCCGCCCGCTGCGCCGTCACCGGCTCCACATCGGTCCAGTAAATGTCCAGCATGGTGCGCAGCGTCGTCGGCTCGCCGGTGGGCCCCATCGGCACGGTGATCTGGTCGAGGAGACGCCACAGCTCGTAGTCGCACTGTTCGGCTATCCCGCCGGAACGGGCGTGCGCGGCCTGGTGACGGCTGACCGCGACGGCCAGCTGCCGCAACTTCTCTCGGTTCTCTTGCGCGACCGAATGGTTCGTGGAGCGGTTGATGTTCTTCTGCGCGCGGCCCAGGTCGGCGAGGGCCTTCTGCATGGTCTGGTGGAAGTTCCCGGCCCGGCCCCGCCAGCGCTCGTAGTCGGGGCGGGAAGCGAACCACTCCTGTTTACCGGCTTCGCCGCGCGCGAAGCAGTCCTGTTGGAACGCGTCCCGCTCGATCCGGCGGTGCTTGAGGGTGGCCGCGGTTCGGGCCAGCATGGCGGTGTACGCCTCGCGGGTCCGGTTGATGTTGGCGGGGTGGGTGAGCGCGGCCCACGTTTCGGGGTCACGGGCTGGTGGGTGCGCGTTGTCCTTCGCGACCTGCTCGTAGGCGGCGTCATCGAGGGTGGAGAGCTGCTGTGCGTCCATCTGGCGGCCTCCAAGCCGGAGTTGGGCGGGCTGGGTTTCATGATGGCGGACGGGTCTGACAAAGCCCCCGAGACCGGAAGATCCGGACCGCGGGCCGGGACCGCACAACGCCCCCACCGGTCGCGGTGGGGGCGCGAGGTCAGACGGCCGGACGATCCGGGCTGCGGTCGATCGATGCTGCTCGGCGGGCGAGCATGCGCTCTTTGATCTGCTCCTGGGTGGGCTGCGTCCACTGGTGCCAGCCCACCGGGGGCTTCCACTGCTGGAAGTGGGGCCGCTTGTCGAGACCGCACCAGCGGCACCCCATCGGATTCGTAATCTTCACTGGCCCGCCTTGCTGGTCTGCGTAGCGGCCTCGGCGCGCGCGGGGGCGGGGACTTCGCCGCAGTGGAGGTTCTGGGTCCAGTGGGTGCATTCGCCGGAGAGACAGCGTCGGGAGCGGTAGCGGGTGCATCGTCCGGGCTCGTGGTCGCAGGAGCCGTTGCGGCACTGCGTGGGGAGGTGGTTGAACGCCATTGATGCCTCCGTGGGCTGATGGTGTGAACTTGCTTAAGGGTGCTGTGCGGCCGGGCCGGTGTTGCCCCGGCCAGGCCGAGCGGTCAGACGGCCGGACGGTCGGGGCCACGGTGGTCCGTGGGCGGCAGCAGTCGACCGATCGCGAGGATGGCGGCGGCTTCCTGGACGGTGCCGCCCGTGTGCCGGGCGATGAGCAACGCGGCCGTCAGGGCGGAGAGCTGGCGGTACGTGTCGGAGTCGAACCAGCCATTGCTGGGGCGGTTCCTGGTCATGATGGTCTCCTAGCGAGCGAGGGCAGGCATTCGTGTGCATCAGTAGTGCCTGCCGGAGACCGTTGTGTTGCCGGTACGTTGGGCCCGGGACGTCGTTGCAGTCGGCGTCCCGAGGTCCTTCACGCTACCGCAATTTTAGATACACGCGCAACTAGAGTTCGCGAGGTGCGCACCACAACGCCCCCACCCACAGCCGGGATGGGGGCGCCGCTGCGTCCGGGCGCGAGGGTCAGCGCGGGTCGACCGCTTCCCCGCACTGGCGGTCAACTACCCGCTCGGCGATCGCCGTGATCGGGGTCAACGGCGGGCGGACCCACTCGGTGCGCGCGACGTGGGCGTGCTCGTCGCAGGCGTACACCTGGATCTCCAGGGCGCCGTAGGCGAGGCCGCCGTCGATCTGGCTGCGCCCCTCGATCAGAGTGGTGGCGGGCGCGGTGCAGGTGCCGATCCGTCGCGTGGCGGTGGTGGGCATGGGGATCTCCTTCGTGGTCAGCGGTGTAGGATCTCGCGCTCGGCTTCATACAGCAGCGCCGTGACCTGCGAGTTCTCCGGCTGTCTCGCGCCGCTTCACCATGATCTGTCTCAAGCCCCGCTGCACTTCCTCGTGGTGAACCGAGGCACCGGCCGAACGGGCAGACCGCTGACCTGCGATGTCTCACCGCCCGCTTCATAAGTGCAGCCGATATGAAGCGGGCGGTGAGATTATGAAGCGGGATTTGAGATCCCACACGAATCCGTCAAGTCTGCGCCATGTCCACGAATCGGCTGTAGTGCCCCTGGAAGGCGACCGTGACAGTGGCGGTGGGCCCGTTACGGTGCTTGGCCACGATCAGGTCGGCCTCGCCCGCGCGCGGTGACTCCTTCTCGTACGCATCCTCACGGTGCAACAGGATCACGAGGTCGGCATCCTGCTCGATCGACCCGGACTCCCGCAGGTCAGACACCATCGGCTTCTTGTCCGTGCGCCCCTCGGGCCCGCGGTTGAGCTGGGACAGGGCGATGATGGGGATCTCCAGCTCCTTGGCGAGCAGCTTGAGATCCCGGGACATGTCAGAGACCTCCTGCTGGCGGTTCTCCCCCCGGCGGGTGCCGCCAGGCTGCATCAGCTGGAGGTAGTCCACGATCAGCAAGTCCAAGCCGTGGGCCTGCTTGATTCGCCGGGCCCGGGAGCGAACCTCGAACAGAGTCAGGTTCGGGGAGTCGTCCACGATCAGCGGGGCGCCCTCGATCGCGGCCGTCCGGTTCGCCATGCGCGTCAGGTCGTCTTCCGTAACGGATCCGGAGCGGATGTGGTGGAGGCCTACGCGGGACTCGGCGCTGTAGAGGCGCTGCGTGATCTCGTCCCGGCCCATCTCCAGGGAGAAGAACGCGGCGGGCCTGCCGTGCTTGACGGTGCAGCAGCGGGCGAAGTCGAGGGCGAGAGTGGACTTACCCATCGCGGGGCGGGCACCGATGACGATCATCTGTCCGGGCTGGAGCCCGTTGGTCAGCTGGTCCAGGTCGGTGAGACCGGTGGGCACCCCGGTCAGCCCGGCGGAACCCTTCATACGGGCGTCGAGCTGGTCCCAGAAGCCGGGCACGTCCTCGCGGATGTGGTGGTAGCTGGTGGACTGCTCCCGGCCCTTGAGCGCATCCAGCAGTTCCGCCTCGGCCCGGTTCCGGATGTCGTCGATGTCGCCCTCGCCGGCGTGGCCCATCTGCGTGATGCGGGTACCGGCCTCGGTCAGCCGCCGCAGCACCGCCCGCTCATGCACGATTTCCGCGTAGTACTCGGCGTTGGCCGCAGTCGGGGCTGCCTGTACGAGTTCATGGAGGTACGAGGCGCCGCCGACACGTTCGATTTCGCCACGCTTGGTCAGCTCGGCGGTAACCGTGATCGGGTCGGCCGGCTCGTTCTTCCCGTACAGGTGCAGGATCGCCTGCTGGATCGTCTCGTGAGCCGGGCGGTAGTAGTCCCGCTGCTGCATGGAGCTTTCGATGACGTCGGCGATAGCGTTCTTGGACATCAACTGCGCGCCGAGGGCGGACTGCTCGGCGTCGAGATCCTGCGGCGGGATCCGTTCAAAGCCATCGCCGCGTGCCTGCCGGGGGACGTCCTGTAGGTCTTCTGCCATTCTGGACATGCAGATCTCCTCGAGGGGTCTGGCTGCGGCGGCCGGTTCTTGTCGGGATGGGCCGCCGCAGCTGTGTGTGATCAGTTGGCGGACTTGCCAGCGCGCAGCCGGGCCAGCAGCCCGGGGCCGTCAACGGGACCCGGATCGGACTTCCCGCGCTGAAGCCGTTCACGCTCGGCGATGCGGCACGGCGAACAGTCGTCCTCGCGGAAGTTCGGGTGGCGCGCGCACATGCCGGGCTCGGGCTTGGTGCGGCCGCCAGCGGCACGGCGGGCAGCCGCGCGGGAGTAGGCCCGCAGGTTCGGGATCCGCTTGGCGCGGAGGATGCTCACGAGGTTGTTCGCCCCGCCCGGGTTGGTGGCCAGGCAAGAGGCCAGCAGCGAGTGGTCCACCTCGTGGATGCACGGCCACTCCTTGCGTGCCATCTGGGCCAGCAGCTCGGGGGCGATGTGGGCTGCGTCCTTGTCGCCGACGAACCACGGGTCGGGGAGGCTCTGGAGGAAGGCGACCGCCGCGTCGAGGTCTTTCTGGTCGAAGACTCCCTCCTCCTCCGTCTGTGGCGGGTGCTGCCGCGCGCCGTCTGTGGAGGGGGTAGGGGGAGGAGTAGTTCCTCCTCCTGGGGGGAGTGGGGGGGATCCGGCATTGCCGGAAGCTGCTCCGACCTGCGGAGATGTGCTACTTCCGGCATTCCCGGATCCGGCATTGCCGGAAGTAGGCTTGACCTGTGGTGATCGAGATTTTGTCCGTTTACCCGACCTGGTTCCGGCATTCCCGGATCCGGCATTGCCGGAAGCTGCTCCGACCTGCGGAGACGTCCCATTGTCGCCTTCAAGAATCGGAGGTTCCGGGTTCCATGCCGGGAACTCGTAGTACTCGTAGCTGACCCCGGATACCTTGTTGTCGGCCCGGTGGATGATTCGCCGCAGATAGCCCTTGGCGCGGAGCCGGGCGAACGACTCGTAGACCGCGTCGCGGCCAATCAGGCGTGAGCCGTTGCCGCTCTTGACGCCCATCTCTCGCAACCGCTCCAGCACGCTCTGTGGTGTGACGGCTGGCGGGTGCTCGCCGGGCCCCGTACGGGCCCTCTCGGCGAGCTGGAAGGACAGCTCGGTGACCACGACCAGATCGATCGGATAGTCGACGATCGCGTGCGGCCCGGACCGCATGTGAGCGTGGATCGTGATCCCGCTGACTGGCCCGCGAGCTGCGATCGCAGCCTTGTCGAAGCCCTCGACCGGGCCGCTCACCTGACGCTCCCGCGCGCGTCGGCGGTCCTGGTGTCGTCCGCCGTGGTGGTGATCACAGCGGGTCGTGCGGGGGTGCAGTATCCGGCACGCCCTTGTGCCTGTAGCCTCACGTGTGAAGCGCCTTTCTTGCAGGGGGCTGACTTCGGCAGCGAGTCCGACCTCGCTGAACTGCTCGCAACGGCCGGTGGGACTCGACCCCCCACCGGCCGTTCTGCTGCTCCGGGACTACCACGCGGGTCGCCCCCGAAGCGCGATAACCGCCTCACGGCGCGCCCCCGGGCTTCACATAGACCTCCCGGAAGAAGTCCAGGAACGGATCGGTGTCCATGACCGTGGCGTTCGCCAGTTCCCAGTAGGGATGCGGACGACCGGGGCCGAACGGCCACCGTGGATTGGTCTTCGCGATGTGTCTGATGCCCTGGTGGGTGATGTGATCCACGATTCCCAGTTCGATGAGCAGCTTGGCGCCGCTCTGGAAAGTGACCGCGGGCGGGATGGGGACGTCGCGGGCGGTCACGCGATGACGCCGATCGCGATAGGGGAACGCTGTGCGCTAGTGAGACTCACTAGTAGGCTCCTGTGTGTGGACAGCTCTTTGCGGGGTTCGTTCACTGCTGCTGGCGCGACTGCGATGCGCCTGTGGCTCAGGACGGCCGGTCGGGCTACCACCCCGCCGGCCGTTCGCACGTCCAGCCCAGAGAGCAGGACGTGCGACGTTCAGACCTACTGCCTCCCCTCCCGCGGCCACGCCGCGGACTCATCACGCACCAACTCGGATACCAGCTCCACGCGATCAGCTGGAATCACGCGAATGGTGACCTCCAAGGGCTGATTGTCCCGCCCTGAGCAGCCCACCAACGCGATCTGCAAGACCGGCAACGCGGTGGGCATCTCCAGCAGTCGAGCCTCCTCCGAGGACGGCATACGGGCCTGCGTGTGCTCCGTCCACTGGATGGGCCCGTGACCAGCCTCTTCGAGCCGATCCAGGTACCCCCCAGGGCCAGTCGAAGGCTCTGCGATCCGCGGGGCGTCCTCGACGGCCTGCGGGCTGAGCCAGGTGTCGACGATCTGAAACGGCGGCTCACCCTCGGGAGACATCACCCGCCGACGCCGCAGCACCCGAGCCCCGGCCTCCAGTTCGAACACGTCGGTCACGACGGGCGGGGCAGCTTCGTGCGACGCCTTGGGGGTGCCGTGCGTGACCCAGACTTCGTCGGCGTACGAAGCGGCCGGGAAGACGTACATACCCGCGGTGCTGCGAGTGACGACCTGGCTTCGGCGGATCCTGCGCCGCTCTGGACGTGGCTGCACGATGGTGCCCTTCCTGCCTGCGGTCCTGACTACGCCTTCCGACGCCAGTTGCGTGATGGCGCTACGAACGGTGGAGCGGCTGACCTCGTACTCGTCCATCAGGTCGGTGATGGGCGGCAGGGTGTCGCCAGCCCTGATCTCACCTCTCTCGATCCGGCCCCTCAGGAGCTGGGCCAGCTCCGAGTGGGTCGGCGTCTCACGCCCTATCGGCATTCGAATCTCCTGTCTGTGTAGGTCCATACTCCCATTTGTGCGAGACGCTTGACAAGTAGGTCTCGCACAAACGAGGATTGGGTACAGCCAATCACAGGGCGATTCGTAGCACGAAAACAGCCCCCGGTGTGTCCGCACCGAGGGCTGTGTTGCCGGGAATCGCCCCACCTGCCACACAGGAGGCCGATCCCTCATGGGTCAGGATTCCACACGAAGCACCTTCGGTAGCCGTCGCACTCGCATTGTGAGTGCTGTGACGGCTACCACCCCCGCTCCGGCCGTCTCCGAGCCGGACGAGTTCCTGCGCCGGGCCCGCATGGCTGACGCCGCGAAGTCGGCCCCGGCCGCCGCGATGTCGACCCGCGAGCAGACCATCGCCCTCACCAACCAGTTCACCGCGTTCGCCGCCGCCGGCCTGCCGCACGTCAACCCCGACCTGCTCACCCCGGTCACCGCGATCAGCCTCCACGACCCGGCCACCGGCGACTTCATCGGCGGCGTGCAGCTGCCGGAGGAGCTGGCCGACACCCTCTTCCAGGCCCTGGACGCGCTGCGCCGGGCGCAGGAGGACGCCGCCCCGGCCGAGCACACCCGGGCCGCCGACGCCGCCCCCGCCCGCCGCTTCAGCGTTCTGCCCGGGGGTGTCGCCTGATGGATCACGACCGTCCGCGCCCCGCCGAGACCGAGGACGCCAAGCCGCACCCCGAACTCCCGCAGCGCCTCCCCGGAGGCACCCTGTGATCACGCACCGTCCCGGCCACCAGACCCCGCCAGTCGACCCCGCGGTCCCGCCGCTCGACGACGAGCTGGAGGACATGCTCGCCGTACTCGGCGGCAGCGTCGGCCTGGACATGCTCGCGGACGCGCTGCGTTACATCGCGCTGGAGCGGCACGACGTCAAGGCCACCAAGACCAACCTGCTGTGCCTGGCCGGCGCCGAGCCGAACGTCGTGGACCTGATCGCGGGCATCGTGGCCAGGCTCGGTGACGCGGCGTCGAATCCCGCGCTCCGTGAGCTGGGCGACGCGCAGCAGGCCGGGGTCCGCGAACTCACTTCGGACTACGCCCGCCTCACCGACGAAGCCCAGCTCAAGGCCCTCATCTCCGAGACCGCCCCCGTCATCGACGGCGACGAGACCGCCCCGGCCAACTGGGTCTGCTGGTTCTGCGCCGCCGAGAACAGCCCCTCCGCCCGCACCTGCGGGTTCTGCCACCACCGGCCCGAAGACGGCCCCAACACCACCTGACCACCCCCGCCGCCGTCATCGACGGCATCTGACCAGGAAGGACCACCGCCGTGAGCCGTGACCGTGAGCAGCGAGCCGCCGAGTACGAGGACCTGGCCGCCGACGCCACCCGCCTCGCCTCCCAGGTCTCCAGCACCAACCCGGCCGAGGCCGCCGCCTGCGTCACCGACTACACCGAATCCGCCGAGCGGTACGCGGGCATGGCCCGCGCGCTCCGCACCCCCAACCCCTGACCACCCCTCCGGGGGCCCGCTGGAGCCGACACAGCGGGCCCCACCCCCGGCCCGGCCGATGTCGAAGCCCACCAGCCCTCCCCCTGCTGGTGGGCGCCGAGACCGACCAGACCACCCCGCGCCGCCCGACCCGAGGAGACCGCCATGACCCCGCAGCACGACGGAGCCACCGGCCAACGACCTGTCGACCTGGCACCACGCCGACTACGACACCAACCAGATCTTCG
>NZ_GG657755.1:12178-13027 GCF_000158915.1 Streptomyces himastatinicus ATCC 53653
TGGATTCGACCCGCACAACCCATCTGACCAGCAGAAGACCGCCTGAGACCGGAGACCAAGACCATGGACATCAACGAGATTTTTCACCGAGGCCGGGATGCGGGAGACCACCAGTGCCTTCCGGGACCAGCACATGGAGGACGCCCGCCAGTACGGGCAGCTCGGCGACATCATCAAGTCCCGCCTGGAGCAGCAGACCATCGACGGCGACGGCCGGTTCTCCGCCCGCTTCCGCGCGCGGAAGGTGTCGCGGCAGGTCAGGCGTATGGAGAAGGCGTCGAAGAAGGCCGCGGCTGCCGCCGAGGCCCTGCACGGCGCCTACGTGAACGAGGTCGTGGAACTGCCGCAGCGCCGGGAACTGGCCGCGGCCCGGAAGGAGGACCGCCGCCAGAAGCGCGCCTTCACCGCCGGCCAGTTCGTCGCGAAGTCCCTCCAGAAGTCCACGGACAGCCTGAACGGCTGCCCGCCGCAGGAGATTCCGCAGGTCAGCGGGGTTCAGCAGCAGGTGCCGCAGTTCGTTGACCCGCTGCCGCACAACTTCACCACCGCCGGTCCTGGCGGCGGCCAGGCGCTGCCGTCGATCGGTGACTTCTTCGGCAAGGAGGCCATGTGAACGCGGCCCAGGCGAAGGCGGCGCAGGCGCGGCTCGCGAACCAGGCCGAGCACTACAACGCAGCGCAGGCGAAGGCCGCGGAGAAGGGGCCGATGTACCTCATCACGTTCTGGACGAACGTGTGCCGGAAGCTCGCGAAGGACGCGCTGGAAAGCGGCGATCCGAGCGTCGCGAACGGCCTGGCGTCGCATCTCAACGACTTCTACCGGGCTCACACGCAGTGACCGTATTCATCA
>NZ_GG657755.1:31937-33028 GCF_000158915.1 Streptomyces himastatinicus ATCC 53653
CCCGGCTACGGGGCAGCCGTACCCGCCGCCATACACCCTGCTGTACCCGCTGGACCACAATTCGACGGACGGCACGCTCGCTGACCGTGGCGCCGCAGCCGTCAGCACCTACCAGGCCACGTTCGTGTCCGGCCCGACCCCCGGACAGGCGACCAGCGCTGGCATGGTGGAGCAGGCCGAGTGGCTGGCAGACAAGGGCCGCACCGGCATCATGGCCCGCCCAGCGGACGGCGGCCCCGGATACCTGAACGCGCTCACGATCCCGGGTGTGAACTGCTTCTACCGGGAGGCATTCGATGCCGGGGCAACGTCCGACCAGAACGATGCCATCATGACCACAGTGATCCGTTTCCGGCTCTATCTGGAGACAGCCGCCTGACCATCAGGCGCGCGCGAGACCGCACCGCGGCGGGACCCCACGCGGACGCCACTCACGTAGTGGCCGCCACACCGACACGTGTAGCAGGGGCCCCGCTTGGCCCCTATCCGCGAGGGGCCACCATGGCAAGGTTCAACCGCAAGGGCACCACCAAGATCTACTTTCTGCCGACCATCGCCTCGACAGCGCTGCTGCCGACGTCCGCAGAGATCACCGCAGGGACCAACTACACCCAGCAGATCAACGCGATCGACGGCTTCTCGCTGGAGAACCAGCCCATCGAGACGCCGGACATGGGCAGCACGTTCGTGAGCAAGATCGGCGGTGACGACTCGGCCGCCGACAGTTCGCTGACCTTCTACGAGGACAGCACCCTCGACGACATCGAGACCGACCTCGCCAAGGGCACCTCCGGCTTCGTCGTTCTCTTCAGCAAGGGCAACGCGCCGTCCACGAAGGGCATGGACGTCTTCCCGGTCACGGTCGTCAGCAACAGCAAGGCGTACACCGCCGACAACGAGGCCGCGAAGATCACCGTGCAGTTCACGATCACGGCCCGCCCGGTCTTCAACCAGACCGTCCCGTCGTCCTGACCCGTCACGCCCCATCCAGCCCCCGGCCGGGCCCCGGCGTACACGGGAAGGGTGCCGCCAGCCCCCGGCCGGGCCCCGGCGTACACGGGAAGGGTGCCGCCGGCGCCCGGCCGGGCCTT
>NZ_GG657755.1:33128-35702 GCF_000158915.1 Streptomyces himastatinicus ATCC 53653
AGCGCCTCGATGGACTCAAGCCCGCCGTCGCTCGCTTCACCATCTGCGACGACCTCGACCTCCGCTCCCGCCTCGCCCAGGCCAAGGAGGATGCCGCCGACGCCGAGAACCTGCTGCGCAACCTGACCGCCGACGACGCGCCGAACCGGATGCTGTACGAGCAGCGCGCCGAAACCGCCCGCACCGCGCTGGCCGAAGCGCAGAAGGCGTTCGACGCGAAGGCCGTCGTCCTGCGCTTCACCGCAATCCCCCGCCGGGAACTGGAGGAACTTCAGGCCAAGCACCCGGCCAGCGAGCAGGAAGAGTCCGAGGGCGCCGACTTCTCCATCAACACCTTCGCCCCCGCGCTGATCTCCGCCGCGTCACTGGACGGCATGCCCGTCGACTACGCCCAGCACTGCATGGACACCTGGTCCTCCGCCGACGCCCGCGGCCTGTGGCAGGCCGCCTGGAGCATCCAGCACGCTGCGCGGACCGACCTGGGAAAAGGCTGATCGATGACCCAGCGTTCCGCCTGGAGATGGAGCTGTGCGACCGCTGGGGCATCCCTCACAGCGTCTTCCGTGGCCACGGGGACGGCACCTGGACCGACCTCGACCGGCGCAAGGCCATCGCCTACGCCACCTACGCCCGCACGGTGTGCTCGCAGTGCGGCACCCGGGCCGAGGAGTGGGACGAAGCCACCGGGGGCGATGAGGACGCCTACACCGCCATCACTCACCGGTGCGTCGGCTGCCAGATCCTCGCCGACAAGCAGACCACCGTCCCCAACGGCGACGAGGGGCACGGCGTGAAGGTGCTGCTGATCCCCACCAGCGTCCACGCCGCCATCCAGATCGCCCGCGCCCACACCAGCCACCACTAGCCGCAGAAGGGAGGAGGGCCCGATGTCCCAGTGGAACCTGTCCGTACGCCTCACCGGCCAGGGCACCAGCCTGACCCGCACCCTGCGGGACGCCTCCCGTGAGGCCCGGGCCCTCTCCCGGGACATCAATGCCGCACGCCGCGACCTCAACCAACTCCAGCGGGCAGGCAGCCGGTCGATCCGGATTGGCGTACGCCTCGACGCGAACCGGCTGCGCGCCGATGTCCAGCGCGCCGTCCGCCAGGCCGGAACCGGCAGCGGCATCACCATCCCTCTGCGGGTCGATGGCAGTCGCCTGCGGGCCGACATCCGTCGGCACATCAGCGGAGCCGGAACAGGCCAGGGACTCAACATCCGGCTGGGGATCGACGCGACCCGGCTACGTCGCGACGTGCAGGGCGCACTCACCGCAGCCGGTGCGGGCCAGGGATTGAATGTCCGGCTCGGGATCGACGCGGCCAGCCTGCGGCGTGACGTACAGACAGCGCTGACGACCGCCGGAACAGGGCAAGGCATCCGTGTCCCGCTGAACGTGGACGCCGACCACCTGCGGGACGAGGTACAGGCGGCCCTCACCTCGGCCGGGGCTGGCCAAGGTCTGGGCGTGTCCCTGCACCTGACGGACACCATGCAGCTGCGCCGCGACGTCACGGCCGCGGTTCGCTGGGCCTCGATGGGCCACCGCATCGAAATCCCTCTGGTCCTGGGCAACCGCATGGGGCTGCGCCGAGACGTTTCGGATGCGGTGCGCTGGGCGTCGATGAATCAGACCATCACCGTGCGGGTCCGCGCCGACACCAGCGACCTCGGCGACCTGACCAACATCATCAACCAGCCCTCCGGCGGGGGAGGCGGCGGAGGCGCGGGCGGTGCTCTGCAAGGTCTGCTGATGCTCTCCCCGGCCGCGATCCCTCTGCTGGCGGGTCTGTCCGCGAACCTTGCCCCGCTCGCCGGGCAGTTCGCCGTCGGGGGCACGGCCGCTGCCGCGTTCGGGATCGCCCTGGCCGGGCAGATCGGGCCGCTCGGCGAGGTCGCCGACGCCGAGAAGAAATACCAGGACGCGATCACCGAGCACGGCCAGACCTCGAAAGAGGCGATGGAGGCCCAGCGCGCCTACCAGCAGCAGCTCACCAAGCTGCCGCCGGAGACACAGAAGGCCGCGATCGCCGTGTCGCAGCTGAAGAAGGACTTCACCGGCTGGTCCGACGACATGTCCGGGTTCACCATGGGCCCGGTCACCAAGGGCATCACCGTCCTCGACGAACTCATCCCGCGCCTCACACCGCACGTGAAGTCCGCCTCCACCGAACTGGACCGGCTCGTCACCGTCGCCGGAGGGGCCATCGAAACCCCGGGCTTCGACGCGATGGCCGACAAGTTCTCCGACTTCACCGACCGGCAGCTGGAAGAGATGACCGACGGCGTCATCCACTTCATGCGGCTCCTGTCCGAAGGGGAGGCCCCTGGTGGCGGGCCGATCTCCGAGTTCATGGCCTACGCCCGGGAGAACGGGCCCGAAGCACGCGAGGCCATCAGCGCGATCTCCGACGCCATCGTCACGCTTCTGCGGGGCGCGTCCGAAGCCGGGCCGAGCATGCTCACGCTGGTCACCGCCGTGGCCCGCCTGGTCGCCGCACTGCCCCCGGAGCTGGTGGGGATCATCATTCAGGTTGGCACCGCGCTGAAGTTGTTGCAGTTGTCCGGGGCGG
>NZ_GG657755.1:35857-54108 GCF_000158915.1 Streptomyces himastatinicus ATCC 53653
CACCGCGGGCAAAGCCAGCGTTGTGGTCGCCGGGATTGCCGCCGCCGTCATCGCCGTCAAGAGCCTCGCGGACATGGGCGAGGAGGCCCCGCCGAACGTCGACAAGCTCACCACCTCGCTGGGCAACCTCGGCCGCACGGGCAAGACCTCCGGCGAGGCTGCCCGCGTGTTCGGCAAAGACCTGAGCGGGCTGCGCGACTCCGTGAAAGCCCTGACCGACCCGTCGACCACCGACGCCGTCCAGCAGAAGCTGGTCAAGGCGCTGTCGCTGGGCAACTGGGACTCCACGCCCGTGCAGGAGGCGAAGGAGAAGTTCGACGCGATCGACAAAGCGTTGTCGAACTTGGTTCGCGGGGGCAAGGCGGATGTGGCGGCCGCGGCCCTGAAGCGGCTGGAGTCCGCGTACGTCAAGAACGGGGGCAGCGCGGGCGACTTCCGCAAGCGGCTCGACGACTACAAGAGCGCCCTCGCGGACCAGAAGTTCGAACAGGAGATGGCCGCCCAGTCCATGGGCCTGTTCGGGAAGGCCGCGCAGGAGACCCAGGCGAAGCTGGACGCGCAGAAGCAGTCCGCCGACGGCCTCCGGCAGTCCATCCAAGCCCTGAATGACGTGAACCGCCAGGGCGCGGACGCGATGAACAAGTTCGAACAGTCCATCGACGACTCCGCGAAGGCCGCGAAGGACAACGCGGGCTCGCTGAAGATGCACCGCGGCGAGCTGGACCTCAACAGCCAGAAGGCGCGGGACGCCGAGTCCGCGCTGCGCGACCTCGCCACGAACACCGACGACGCCGCCACCAAGGCCCGCGAGCAGGGCAAGAGCTGGGAGTACGTGCAGGGCATCCTCTCCCGCGGCCAGTCCGCGTTCGTGGAGACGGCCCAGAAGATGGGGCTGACGAAGGAGCAGGCGCAGGCCCTCGCCAAGTCCTACCTCGACATCCCGAGCAGCAAGTCGACGAAGATTGAGATGAAGGCCGAGGACGCGATCGCCGGACTCGACTCGGTCATCGCCGCCATCAAGGCAACGCCGAACGCCAAGTCCGTCACCGTGGACGCCCTGACCAGCGACGCGGTCAACCTGCTGGAATCCCTCGGATTCAAGGTCACCCACCTGAAGGACGGCCGCTTCAAGGTCACTGCCGAGACGGGTTCCGTCAAGGGCAAGCTGTCCGAGGTGGAGAAGGCCCGGAGCGGGCTGAAGAACAAGACCCTGAAAATCGACGCGAAGACCGCTGGCGCGATCCGGGACCTGGAGAACCTGAAGACCGCCGTACGGGGCTCCAAGGGCAAGACGATCACTATGAAGGTGCCCACCGCGGAAGGGCGCCGCCAGCTGCAACTCCTCGGCTTCAAAATCAAGGACACGAAGGGGAAGCGGGTCACCGTCTCCGTCCCCACTGGTACCCCGCGGTCCCAGGTCGCCGCGATCCGGGCTGCCATCGCCGCGCTGAAGGACAAGTCCGTCACCATCACCACGAAGCATGTCGATGTTTTCCAGGTCCGCGGGACCGCCAAGTCCGCGGCCGCCGGAATCGCCGCCCAGGCCCGGAACCTCAAGAAGGCCGACGGCGGGCTCGTCGACTACTACGCCAACGGCGGCATCCAGCGCCGCGGCGTCCGGCACTTCGCCGACGGCGCCGAGAGGCACGTCGCCGAGATCGCCCCGGCCGGTGCCTGGCGCATGTGGGCCGAGCCCGAGACCGGTGGCGAGGCGTACATCCCGCTCGCTCCGACCAAGCGGCTGCGGTCGCGGGCGATCGCCGAGGAGACCATCCGGCGCCTCGGCGGGGACCCGCAGACCATCGAGTGGCACGCAAACGGCAGCATCACCGACTGGCGCTACGACCCCCAGACCGGGTCCCTGTACTCCGCCTCGGATGCAGGACAGGCCGGACACAAGACCCGCAAGGTGAAGACGAAGAAGGGCACCAAGGAGGTCGAGTACTTCTCCCTGGACGCCGTCGAAGGCAAGCTGATGAAGTCGGCTCGGGCCGCGCGCGCCTGGAACAAGGACCTGTCGACGGTCGCAGACCGCGTTGGCGCCGATGTCGCTCAGGCCCTGGCCGGTATGGGCGAGGACGGCGTCGCCCTGACACGCAAGATGGCGCACGGCAGCAAGCGGTACATCGAGCTGATGGCCCGGCAGCTGCGCGACCTGGCCAAGACGGCGAAGGCATCGCTGACGGACTACACCCGGCAGATGGAGAAGGCGTCCAGCTCCAACACCAAGTTCCAGGCCGACCTCGCCAAGCTGGCGGGCGCGGGCTTCGGCGACCTCGCCGCCCAGCTCGCCGCGCAGGGCGACCAGGCCGCCATCGACATCGCGTCGTCCGCTGTGAAGGACCGCGGCAGAGCGAAGAAGGCCAACGACGCCGCGAAGCGCGCGAACAACGCGCTCACCAACGAGCAGGTCGCGGAGATGGTGCAGATCATCGCCGCGATCACCTCCAGCAAGGTCGGTATCCACTCCGTCGCGGAGAAGACCGGCATCGGCGAGGACGAGATCGTCACCGTCGCCACGAAAGCCAAAGGCCAGATCAGCAGCGCCCTCGGCGGCCGAGCCGCCCAGTTCCTGTCCGACCTGACGCGCGCCCAGAAAGGCTTGTCGTACGCGAACGGCGGCATCCGGTCCGGCATCTACGCCACCCGCGGCGGCGCAGTCACCTTCGCGGAACCCTCCACCGGCGGCGAGGCGTACATCCCCCTCGGGGCCAACAAGCGCCGGAACGCCACCGCGGTCCTCGGGGACGTCGCCGGGCGCTTCGGCCTTGGCCTCACCGATGCCAGCGCGGGCGGCCGGGTCGTCATCATCCGCGAGCAGGGCCCGCTGGTCGGCAACCAGACCTGGCACGTCACCTCCGGCGGCAACGCGATCGACACCGCCCGCCGGATCGACGCCGACAACAGCTACCAGCTGCGGCGCCTGGCGCGCGGCGGAGTGGGGGCACGGTGAGCACACCGATAGAGCTGGTCGACTGGCAGCACGAACTCGGCGGCGTCCTCATCGGCGAGGGCACCGACGTGCAGATCCGGGCGATCGAGGGCCTGGGCCAGCCGCCCCTGCGCACGAGTGACGTGGAGCCGCCGTCCGAGGACGGGCTGTGGCTCGGCCGCGACTACTACAGCGGCCGCGTCGTCCGTATCGACGCCGCGATCCGCATCAGCGGGCAACCGGCCGCCGTCCTGGACCAGCTCGCCGCACTCCAGGCCACCCCGGACACCCTGGCCGTACGCGGCTACGGCGGCACCACCATGGACCTACGCCTGAAGCTCCCCGGCCGCGGCGCCCGCACCGTCCGCGGGCGGCTCCGGAAACTCGAACCGGACCTCACCAAGATGATCCACGGGTTCGCGCCCCTGGACATCGAGTTCACCGCCGCCGACTACCTGTACTACGCCGACCAGCCCGAGGGCATCACCCTCACCCTGGGGCTGATCTCCACCGGCGGGTTCCGGGCCCCGGTATCCGCACCGATCCACGTCGATGGTGACGGCGGGCCCGAGGGGCGCCGCGGCCGCATCGACGTATCCGGCACCGCCCCCACCTGGCCGGTCATCCGCATCAACGGCCCGTGCGCCAACCCGTCCGTCACGCACGTCGACACCGGGCGCACCATCACCGTCCTCACCACCCTGGCGGCGGGGGAGTGGCTGGAGATCGACACTCGGCCCGGGTGGCGGACCGTGCTCCGCAACAACGGCTCCACCGCCCCCACCTCCCCCTACTCGCGCCTCGACCAGTTCCAGCTACCCCCCGGGTCGAGCGAGCTGACATGGACCGCGACCGACAACACCAACACCTGCTCTCTGGCCGTCTCCTGGTGGCCCGCGTACAAGGCCCTGTGAAGGAGCAACCGCGATGACCGTTCAGACCCCGCTGCTGACGATGAACGCCGACCACACGGCGCAGACCTTCCGACACATGATCAAGGATCTGGCGCGGGACAACGAAGGCGTCACCCAGGGCACCGACCTGAAGGTCACCCCGATGGCCATCAACGGCGCCGGCGTCACCGTCGGCGACGGCTCCGGCGTCGTGAAGGGCCGCTTCGACCCCTTCCAGGGCCACTACTCGGTGTTCAACATCGGCTCGGAGGATGTGCCGATCGCGGCGACCGGCGGCTCGTCCCGCGCCGACCTGATCATCCTGCGCGTGGAGGACCCGGAGTATGAGGGCAGCCGGGCCCCGCAGGCCGCTGGATACCTGTACGTCGCCTCCAACGTGTCCTCCACCGCCACCGCTCTGCCTGCGGGGATCAGCGGCATCGTCCTCGCCCGGGTGAACGTCCCGGCCAGCACGTCGGTCATCACCTCCGGGATGATCACCGACCTGCGGAAAATCGCCAACCCCCGGCGCGAACGCCCCCTCGCCACGTACTACGCGCAGGACCCGCTGGTCGAGATCAGCGGAACCAGCGAGACGTGGAAGACGCACCCGAACGTGACCATGGCGAACATCGCGATCCCCTCCTGGGCCACCACCGCCAAGGTCGTCTTCCATGCCGCCGGGATCCGTCTCGACGACGGGAACGTGTGGGGCGGGTTTCGCTTCATGCTCGGCACCGAGGAAGCCGCGCAGTGGGTGGGAATCGACGACAACCAGGGCACAGCCCCACGCCGTATCCACACCCTCACCATGGCCGAGACCATCGACCTCACCACCACCAGCGGCGCCGCCATGCGGGGTACTACCCAGGCATTCAAGTCCCGCATGCGGACTCGCTCCGCCAACGGCGGAAAGATCGGAGTCGACGGCGCCACCACCTTCATCATGGACATCGAGTTCACTGAGGGCCGCATCTGATGGCCCGCTGGCGGTACTGGGCCCAGCACGCCCTCACCAACGAGGTCCTTGCCGCGTCCCTGCCCGTCGCCGACCCCGAATTCGGGCACGAACTCAACGGCCCCGGCCACTTCAAGGGCCGCCTCGAGCCCCGCTTCGTCCAGGCCAACACCGCCGCCCTCGATGCCGGGAACGTCTACCTGTACGCCCAGTTCGGCACCCTGCTGATGTGGGGCGGCATCCTGTGGTTCTCCCAGCCCCAAGACCGCTCCTGGGCCCTGGAGGCCGCGGGCTGGTCCTCCTACCTCAACCAGCGCTACGACCACCACGGCGAACTCAACGCCCGCGGCCCGTACGTCAACACCGACCCCTGCAAAATCATCCGCGACGTGTGGGCCTACGCCCAAGAGCAGCCCGACGGCACCCTCGGCGTCCAGGTCGACACCACCACCAGCACCGCCAAGGTCGGCACCACCAAAGAGCCCTGGCACTCCTACTGGTACGAGGTACCGAACCTCGGCGACCACATCGACAACCTCGTCTCCGAAGACGACAGCCCCGACTACGCCAACCACTGCTCCTACGCCACCGACGGCACTGTGGTCCGCCGCATCCGCCTCGGCTACCCCCGCCTCGGCCGCCGCCGGACCGACATCACCTTCCAATCCGGCGTCAACATCATCGACAGCCCGCCCATCCGCTACTCCGGCGAGGACTACGCCAACACGATCATCGCCACCGGCAGCGGCGAAGGCACCGCCACCCGCAAAGCGGTCGACTCCGTCCGCGACGGACGCCTCCGCATCGAAAAGCACCTCCCCCTGCCGTCCGTCAACGGCAACGACATCCTCGCCAAGCGCGCGGCCGCCGACCGCAAGCGCCGCCAGATCCTCGGCCAGACCGAACAGATCACCGTCCGCCACCACCCCCACGCCCCCCTCGGGTCGTGGCAGATCGGCGACGACGTCCAGGTCGCCGTCCACAACGAATGGACGTCCTGGTCCGCGTGGTGCCGCATCACCGGCTGGACCGTCAAGCCCGGCGCCGGTAACGGAGGCGAGGACGCCATCACCCTCGACCTCGCCCGCGCCGACTCCTTCCACTACGGCGCCCCCACGGAGGTGGCCTGACCATGTACAACACCCTCGCCCAAGAGGTAGCCCGGCTACGCCGCGAGGTCGCCGAAATCCGCCGCGGTCAGCGGGTCGCGCACGGCGCCAGCATCGAGAACGCCGCCCTCGAGGTCCGCGACGACGCCGGGCAGGTACGCGTAACCCTCGGCGTCCAGTCAGACGGCACCGTCGGCGTGGTCGCACAGAACGGGCCCCCGCCCGGCGCCCTGACCGCCCCGATCGTCACCCCGTCCATCGCCGGACTCCGCGTCACCTGGGACGGGGCACTCGCCGACGGCTCCACCCTGCCGCTCGACTTCGACCACGCTGCCGTACACGTCTCCACCACGTCCGGCTTCACCCCGTCCGCCGCCACGTTCGCAGGCACCATCACCAGCGCAGGCAGCGGCGGCATGCTCCCGGTCACGCCCCTGCCGTACGCCCAGCACTACGTGCGCCTGATCGGCGTCAACACCTCCGGCGCCGAGGGCGCCCCGTCCGCCGAGACCTCGGGCACCCCGGTGCAGGTCGACGGGCCGGACCTCACCGCGGGCAGCGTCACCGCCGAAGCCATCCAAGCGGGAGCGGTCGAGGCAGACAAGCTGGCCGCGATCATCGCCCTGGCCACCCGAATCCTCGCCGGGAACGCCTCGGGGGCGCGGGTCGAGCTGAACGAGAATGGCCTCAAGGTGTACGACGGCTCGGGCGCCCTGAAGGTCGACCTCGACGCGGCCACCGGCGACGCCACCTTCACCGGAGACATCACCGGCTCCAACATCACAGGATCGGAGTTCCAGACCGCCGCGACCGGCGAACGGATCACCATCAACGAAGCAGGCGCCAACAAGATCCTCGTGTACGACGCCACCGGGCGCCCCGTCGGAGAACTCTCCGGTAACGGCCTGCTCCTCGAGGGCAGCAGCGGCGCCGTCATGCAGCTCGATCCCGACAGCACGTACCCGAACTTGCGTTTCACCAACGCCAGCGGCTCCAACCAGGCAGTCATCAACGTTGTCGAAGCCGTCACGGGGGACGCCGACCTCGGCCTGAACAGCGGCACCTTTACCGGCAGCGGCTACAGCGACATGATCTGGCGCACGTTCTTCGGCAGGGACTTCTGGGCCGCCGAGCGGGTCCGGAACACCTCGCAGAGCACTTACGTCGGTGGCCGCATCTTCATGGATGGGACCTCTGCCCAGATCGGGTACCTGGACGCGACCGCGGCCACACAGCGCGGCGACGCCGTATTCACTACGGGAAACGTGCAGCTCCGGGCCAGGCTCCAGCACCTCCCGCCGGCCAGCAGCAACACGGCCATGTACATGGAGTCCGCGGCAGGCCACACCGGTCACATGTTGAGGCTCTACAACAACGACGCGGGCGCCTACCGGCTCTCCGTCGACCTGGCGGGCAACACCACGATCGGCGGCATCCTCACCGCGCCCAACATCGTCACGGGCAGCGTCAGCATCACGCCGAGCGCTGCCAACACCCCCACGTCTGTCACCGTGAACGGCCTCAACCTGCCAGGCACCGTCCACCGCGCCTTCGTCACGGCACAGTCCCAGGTCCCGGGCACAGTCCTCGAGTGCACCGCCACCAACGTCAACGCGAACAGCCTGACCGTCTGGGTCAGCCGCACCAACACGACCACCACCAACATCTGGTACCTCGTGATAGCCAGCTAGGAGAGAACAGCCATGACCGACATCGTGTTCGAGCCTTCGACGTTCTACAACCTCGTCGTCCGCTGCAACACCGCAGACATGTCCAAGCCGCCGCAGCCTGACAACCCGGAGCCGTGTCCCCACTACGGCAAGGAGAGGCAGGTCGACGAGGTGTATTCCAATGCTGGGCAGCCCGTCGTCCAGTGCTGGCCCTGCGGGAAGAACGCCGAGATCCTTTCCGCAGAGAAGATGGACCCTCAGCCTGAAGTCTCCTGACCGGGGGCAACGGGCCTCCTGTCCGGCCGTAGTCTGAGATTAGCGGCGACCCTCCGCCCCGCAGCACTCCTGAGGGACCGCACCCCGTGTGGTGCGCAGAACGCCCCACTATCACCAGGGCGCGGGGAGAAGCGAGCACGAGGCATGGCGAAGCCGTTGAGCGCCGCCGCATTTCTGAAAGCGCTGAGAGACGAGGGCCTGAAGGTCGTCGAGGTCGGCAGTTGGCGCACCCACAACCGCAACAGCAAGGGCGCCTGGGGGCCGATGCACGGCGTGATGATCCACCACACCGTCACCCGGGGCACTCAGGACACGGTCGACATCTGCCGCAACGGCCACGCCAGCCTGCCCGGGCCGCTGTGCCACGGCGTCATCGCCAAGGACGGCACCGTCTATCTGGTCGGCTACGGCCGAGCGAACCACGCGGGGCTGGGTGACGACGACGTCCTCCAGGCCGTCATCGACGAGCGCCCCGTGCCCACGGACAACGAGGCCAACACCGACGGCAACGCCCGCTTCTACGGCTTCGAGTGCGAGAACCTGGGCGACGGCAAGGATCCGTGGCCCGCCGTCCAGCTCGAGGCGATCGAGAAGGCGGCGGCGGCGCTGTGCCGGGCGCACGACTGGGGCGAGCGGTCGGTGATCGGGCACCTGGAGTGGCAGCCGGGGAAGGTCGACCCGCGGGGCTTCACGATGGCGTCGATGCGGGCCCGGGTGAAGGACCGGCTGGGTGACTCCTCGCCCGGGCCGTCGAAGCCCGCCCCCGACGGCAGCAAGCCCGCTCCGAAGCCGACCCCGCCGCGGTACGAGCCGTTCCCGGGCGCCAGCTTCTTCCACGGCGGCCGCCACTCCGCCGTGATCACGGCCATGGGCCGCCGCCTGGTCGCCGAGGGGTGCGGCGCGTACCGCAGCGGGCCGGGCCCGAACTGGACGAATGTGGACCGCGAGTCTTACCGCCGCTGGCAGAAGAAGCTGGGCTACACCGGCTCGGACGCCGACGGCATACCCGGGAAAGCCAGCTGGGACAAGCTGCGTGTGCCCAACGTCTGACCCCTCCCTCTCAACCCCTCTCTCCAAGGAGTCTCCTGTGAGAACCCTCCTCGGCCGCGAGCCGTCCCTATGGCTCGGCCTGGTGGCCGTCCTCGTGAAGATGGCCGCCGCGTTCGGCCTCGACGTCAGCGGCGAGCAGCAGGCCGTCGTGAACGCGCTCGCAGCCGCGCTGGTCGGCCTCGTCCTGGCGGTGATGGCCAACGACGGTGTCGGCGCCGCGGTCCTCGGCTTCGTCCAGGCCACCCTGGCGCTGGCGGTCGGCTTCGGCCTGGACTGGTCCGCCGAACGGCAGGCCGTCGCCCTGTCCGTGGCCGCTGCGGTGGTCGCGATGTTCGACCGTACGCAGGTGACCGCTCCCGTACCGGCCAACGCCGTACGTAAGCCGACTGTGGTCTCTTGATCCTTCCCTTATCCGGAGCACCCGATGGCCGATGAGCAGCCAACGAACGGTGAGCTGTCGCGGCTCATCGGCCAGCTCGACACCAGATTCCAAAGCCGCCTCTCCGAGCTGAATTCCCGCCTGGACAAGGTCGTCTCGCTCGACGTCTACACGATCCAGACCACGTACATGGAGCAGCGCGTGGCGGGCTTGCAGGCGGAGATTCAGCGGTGCGGCGACGCGAACAAGACGCTTGAGGACCAGTTCGAGCAGTACCAGCGGGATGTGGCGAAGCAGCGTGAGGAAGAGCGACAGAAGCGCCTGTATCAGGCGGTTGTTCCGGTGCTGCTTGGTCTTCTGTCGGTGGCCGTAGCGATATGGGCGGTGGTTTCACGATGACCGGTGCGCGCCGCAAGGATGCGCGGCCGCCGTTCAAGTTGCCGCGGGCGGAGTGGCTGATCGCCGTGACGCTCGCGTTCGTGGTGCTGCTGCTGGGGTGGCTGGCTGTTCAGGTGGTGTCGCTGACGCAGGATTTGCGGACGTCGAACTCGGCTCGGGATGCGCTGGCGCGGCAGGTGCAGGGGCTGGGGGCGTCGCCGGTGGCCGGGCCGCCGGGGTCGCGCGGTACGCCGGGGGGTGTGGGGCCGTCGGGTCCTCCGGGGTCGCCTGGCCCGACTGGGCGGCCGGGTGAGGACGGGAAGGACGGCCGGGACGGGCCCAGCGGGAAGCCGGGCGGCCCGGGCCCGTCGGGTTCTCCTGGCCGGCCCGGCGCTAACGGGGCCAGCGGCTCTGACGGCGCGAACGGGGCGGACGGGGCCGAGGGACCTGCGGGACCGCCCGGGCCGGAAGGCCCCCAGGGCGCGCAGGGACCGCAGGGTGAGAAGGGGGACAAGGGCGAGACGGGCGACCGCGGCCCGGCCGGACCAGCCTGCCCGGACGGCTACAGCCTCCAGGCACCCTCGTACGACCCCGACGCCCTGGTCTGCCGCCGAGATGGCGCGCCTGACCCGCAGCCGTCCGACACGAGCGGCACGGGGCTGCTCGGCATGCCTATCGACCGGCGCCGCTACTGACTGGAGATCGCCATGACCATCGTGAAGGGCAAGTTGATCGGCCCGGCCGACCCGTCCCGAGTGGAGGTCACGGCCGAGCTGGTGGATGTGACCGGTGCCCGCGCGGTGGGCTATGTGGCCTCCGCTGAGGGCGAGATCGTGCAGCCGGTGCGGATCACGCCCGAGAGCGACGGGTCGTGGTCGGCGGACCTGTTGCCGAACGCGGGGATCGTGGCGGCCGCGGGGGACACGCTGTGGGCGGTCATGGAAGGTCGGGCGCTGGACGGCACGCCGGTCCTGACGCACATCCTGGTGCCGGAGACTGGCGGCCCGTACTGGCTGGGGGATCTGCGCGCGGACCTGTCCGGCACGCTCTCGGGTGGCGGGACGGTGGTGTACGTGCCGGGGGTGCCCGGCCCGGCAGGCGCGGACGGGGCAACCGGCCCGAGCGGGCCCGCTGGGGCCGATGGCGCACCGGGCCCCCAGGGGCCAACCGGGGCTACCGGACCGGAAGGGCCAGCGGGCCCAGCGGGCGCGGCCGGGGCCGACGGCGCGCCGGGCGCTACCGGTCCGAAGGGCGACCAGGGAGATCCGGGACCGCAGCCGCCGCTCGGGGCTGCTGGCGCCGGGCCCGAAGTGGCGCTGCGCTCCGACGACCCGACCACGACGAACGCGCGCACCCCGCTGTCGCACGCCTCAACGCACGCCGCGGCCGGGTCTGATCCGGTAACACCGGAGATGGTGGGGGCGGATCCGGCTGGCGCGGCATCCGGCCAGGTCGCCGAGCACACGGGAGCTACGGACCCGCACGGGGACCGGGCCTACTCGGACGGCGTGACAGGCCCGATCGCCAGCAGGGTGACCGCGGTGGAGACCGGGTTCACCAACGTCAACGCGTACATCACCGACGCGCTGAACAGGGTGCAGGCGCTGGAGAACGGCGCCCTCTACAAGGCCGGCGGCACCATCAGCGGCAGCTTGGCCGTCACGGGCCATGCGCTCGGTCAGGACACGCCCGCCGCCCATGGTGTCGCCGCCTGGTGTTATGACCCGGCGCTGGCGGTCAACTCCACGCAGTTGGCCAACGGGACGTTGTATCTGGTGCGCGTCAACGTGGCCGCGAACGTGAACGTCACCAAGATCTATTGGTGGGTTGCGAACGTGGGATTTTCGCCTGTCTCCGGCCAGAACCAGGTGGGCCTGTACGACTCGGCCGGGGCGCTGCTGGCTGCCGCGAACGTTGATGCCGCGATCTCCTCGGCCACGCTGAAGGCCACCACGATCGCGGCCCAGGCGTTGACGGCCGGGGAGTTCTATTGGGTTGGGATGGTGTTCAACGCGGCAGGTGCGCCGACGTTGACGCGTGGCTCCGGCTGGACGGGTGTCGATGCGGCGGCGAATCTGGGCTTGACTGCGGCGACGTACCGGTTCGCGACGAACGGGACTGGTCGGACGGCGTTGCCTTCGTCGATCACCCCGGGATCGAATTCGGGGACGGATTTTGCTGGGCCGTGGGTGGCGGTGGGCGCGTGACCTCGGCGTGAGGCGTGTCCGGTACTTTTGTGCAGAAAATAAAGGTGACCAGCCCTCCGTTTTCATCGACCCCAACCGCCCCACCAGCACCAGCCGGACGGGGTGCGGCTACGCTGACATGGCGTTGCCCCGCCTGCTTCCTTCAGGCGGGGCAACGCGCGTGGGCTTATACGAACATGGCGCTCGGATCGAATCGGTCGTACGCCACGCCCTGCCAGATTTCCCAGTCGGTGTTGACGTGGCCGCCGCCAGCGCGTGTGCCGCTGGCGGCCCAGAAGGGGCGCAGGCCCAGCATCTCCGGCTCCCGGTGCAGGCACCCTTCTGCGTGCGTGTCCGGGTAGGCGGTGTGGTTGAAGCGGCCGGGGCCGTACAGGTGGCCGCAGCAGTACGCGCGCCAGTCGATGGCCCGGTGGGACTCGGGCACTCGGCGGCGGTTCATGGCATCGCGGTAGTAGTCGCGGATGACGTGTTCGGCGTGGGCTTTGGCGGCGTCGAGGTTGGAGTAGGTGCCCAGCGTCTGATCCCACTTCTGTACGCGCCAGAGGGTGGTGTTGGCGTCGTCCATGGTCGGTGTCCTCACTTGTTCTTCGGTTCGGCGGGGTTGACGAGGGCGGCCCGGAACGCGGCCAGGGTCTCCTCGTCGCGAATCTGGTAGCCCTGCACCTTTCCGGATCCGGGGCCGAGGGCGACGATCGGGGATTCCATGCCGCTGTCCCACCAGCCTTCGGCGGCGCCACGCCTTACGAGGCGGGCGAAGGCGCTGGCGTGTCCACGGAGGCTGCTGCCGTCGCTGTCGCGCAGATCGTCGGCGGCGACCTTGCCGCCTCGGTCGACGGCTTCCCGGATGATGCGCTGGGCGCGCGGGGCGAGCGCGCCGTAGAAGAGGCGGGAGCGGTCCACGTTCCATCCGGGGTCGTGGCGCAGGGCAGCGCGGTGCTTGTCGAGCAGTGCGAGTAGATCGCGCTCGAACTCGGGGGTCGGTTCCTTCACGCTGACGGTGATCTCCACACAGGCTCCCGTTACATTAGACGCGAATAAAGCCAAGTAGACCGTACCGTGCTCAGGCATCGTCAGGCAAGGTCTATCCGCGTTTAGTTAAACCCGCCTAGGGCATCGCTCGTGATCGCGTCGGATAACCTCTCCTTATCCGACGCGACGGGCCTCGTGACCAGCGGGAGGTGACCGCAGTGAGCAGGAAGAACGCGAAGGCGGGACCCGGCGAGGATTGCAGTCCTGGAGTACGAGCTGCTGTACGTCGTGCCCGAGCCCGGCACGCCGGAGGCTGACGCCGTTGACGAGGCAATCGCTGCTGGCCAGATAGAGCAGCACCACTTGTGCGGGAAGTGCCGCCGCGCGTTCCAGGCGGATGAACAGTGGTGCCCCGACTGCACGGGGTGCTCCGAGCACGGCAACTTGTGCGACCCACCCGTCCCTGGCTGGCATGACTGCCCCCGCGCGCTGGCCGTCCTTGCCCAGCAGGCTTCCTGACGTTCGCCCCGATTGGCTGCGCCAGGGGCAACGTGCACGCTCACTACGAATAATGTTCCTTCTGTAGAGGGATCACACGAGCAGGGGAGCACGACGGTGAACGATGATCCGAACCCACTGGAGCGGCTGGCGCGCACCCCTCTGATCAACGAAATCGCCGATGCGCGCCGGTGGGCTCTCTCCGTCACCAACTCCGACGAACTGGAGCTGTTCCTCAACCCTCAGGACGCCGAAGGACTTGAGGGGTGGCGGCTGATGAACATGCCCATCCTCCAGAGCATCGGTGTCCCGCAGGGCAAGGCGCTCATCTTCGACCGGTACAGCGGCCAGTACATCCGCCACGGCGAGCAGCTGCACACGCCATGACCGAGCACGAGGACATCGTCGACGCCGAGCTGATCGACGACCGGCTGCCCGCCATCCCCGAAGACCGCGTCCCAGCCGTACCCCTCGCGGAGGAAGACCCCGACGCGTGGCTGCCGCCCGAGGCGCAGGAGGACGTCCAGGCCGGAATCCCGGAGGAGACGGCCAACGCCTACGAGGGCGACATGCGGCGCTTCGCCGAATGGTGCGCCACTGTCGGCCGCCGGGTGATGCCCGCCGCGCCACAGACCGTCACCGCGTACATGTCCTATCTGAAGCGCACCCCCCGGGAGAAGACCGGGCGGCCGTACGGGCCGAACTCCATGGACCGCATCATCGCCTCCATCCGCTCGTCTCACCGCGCCGCGGGCTTCAAGCCGCCGGACACGATGGGCGCGCGGAAGGTCGTGGCCGGGTACCGGGCCCAGCTCTCCTCGGCCAACGACCCGGCCGCGCAGCCGAAGAAGGCCAGCGCCGCTGATCGGACCGTGCTGCGGGAAGCGCTCGCCGCACTCGACCGGACCACGCTCGCCGGGAAGCGGGACGCCGCGCTCATGCTCCTCGGGCATGCCCTCGCCTCGCGCGGCAGCGAGCTGGTACCGCTGGACTGGCCGACCAGCTTCTCCAACCTTCCCGAGGACGAGGAGCAGGACGGGTTCCGGGCCCGGGTGTACCGGAAGAAGCGGAAGAAGTGGCAGAACGTGGACGTGGTCCTCGACCCGGAGTCGGACTTGTGCGCGGTCCGAGCCGTGCGCGACCTGGTGGCCGCACTGGCCGACGAAGGGCACACCGAGGGAGCGCTGTTCCTGCGCATGGACCGGTGGGGGTATCTGGCGCCGCCGATGACCCGCCGCAACAAGAAGACCGGTGTCGTCGAGCCGATCGGTGACCCCGCCGGTCGTATGACGAAAGAGGCCGCGTCCGACATCGTGGAGCGGTCGATCGGCCGTACGGGGCGCCCGGGGCACTGGCGGTCGCACTCGACGCGTCGCGGGTTCGTGAAGTCGGCCCGCCAGGCTGGCGTCGACATCGTGGACATCGGTCGTCACGGCGGCTGGGACGACAAGTCCAAGGCGCTCATCGGGTATGTGGACGAGGAGGACAGCCGTGGGGAGCGGAATCCGTTGGCGCAGATCGGCCGGGCAGCGGTGAAACGGCGGCAGCAGGAGGAGCAGGGGTGAGCGGTCAGCAGGTGCCCGCGCTGCGGGAGTTGTGGGCGGTCGTGGACCGGCTGGCGCCGCGGGACGAGGGCGCGTGGGAGGTGCGGCCGCCGCTGCGCCGGGGTCGTCTGGTGTCGCGGTCGCGGGCGGCACAGCTGCGCACGACGCTGGCTCACCTGGAGCGGGCCGTGGCCCAGCCGGAGATGCCGGAAGGGTCGGCAGAGTCGGTGCGGATACTGCTGGGCCCGGAGGGCGCGGACGCGTTCCTGGAGCTGGCCGCGGCCGGGGAGCTGCGGTCTCCGGGCACTGGGCGCACTGGTGAGCTGTCGTGGTCGACCACGGCGTCGCTGCGGGACTGCCTCGCGATCCTCGGCGAGGAGACGGGGGTGGAGATGCTGCTGCCGAAGGTGTGGCGGCCGACCGCGACGCCCCCAGTGACGCCCGGGCAGGCGGCCGCGCTGTACCGCAGGATGGCGGACATGGCCGCGTCGGCGCCGCTGGATGCGCTGCTGGCGCGAACCCTGGCGGTGGTGGGGGTGGCTCTGGACTCTGGCATGCCGCGCGGGGACATGGTGACCCGCCAGCTGGCGGACGTGGACCTGGAGGCGGGGACGGTGCGCGCGACGTGGCATCGGCAGAATGCTTCCCACATGCCGGTGCCGGAGGAGACGGTGCGGCTGCGGGAGGGCACGGTGGTGGCGGTGGAGCGCTGGCTTCGGTTCCGGCAGCAGCTGGTGGGTGCGCTGGAGGGGGCCGACCCGGGGGCGTTGTGGGTGACGACCTGGCCAGCGTCACGCGGCTTCGCCGATGGCCGCTCCGAGCCGTATCCGGCGGGGCTGCCGCTGGGCCTGTGGGGGTTCACCGCGGCGCACCGGTCCGGGGTGGGGCGTCTGAACGATGTGATGGCCGGCCGGTGGGATGGGGGCGAGCCGTGGGTGCCGTTGCCGCTGCGGTTTGAGCAGTTGGTGCGGGCGGTGGAGGCGGAGCGGGTCCGCGGCTGGGTGCCGGTGTCGGATGCGGTGTGGGCCCGGGTGGAGCCTCTGTTCCCGGACAGGTCGGTGCGTCAGCAGGGGGGCCGGGCGTGGCGGGATCACCGTCAGGTGTTGGATGCGATCGGGTGGCGGTATCAGACGCGGGGTGCGTGGGCGCGGTTGCCGAAGGGTCTGGGCGATCCGGGCACGGCGGCAGCTCGGCTGCGCCGGTGGGTGGAGGATGGCACGTGGGGCGAGGTGTGCGTGGTGTTGCGGGAGGAGCTGGGCGCCGGGGGTGCGGGGTGGGCGGAGTTGGCCGCGCGGGCGGTGGGCTGGGATCCGTCGCGAAGCGGGTGACTCAGGTGCCAGGGAGCGGGTCTTGATCGACGTCGTGCCGCGCGGTGGGCCCGGGGTGGTTGTCGGGGTCGCACTCGGGCCCGTATCGACGCAAACGGCTGGCTGGGTCGCTGAGTTCGCGTCCGCAGCGGCGGCAGTAGACGGGGCGGCGCCCCTGCTCGGGGAGGCCGAGGAGGGGCGCCTGCCGTGCGGGCCGGGAGGTCACGAGACGGTCTGGTCGCCGGTAGTGATACGGGCCGCGCAGAAGCGGGCACCCGCGCCAGTCTGGAAGTCCAGCCACAGGAACTGGCCCATGGTGCGGTCCTTGTTGGTCTGGAAGATGCAGTCGGCGGCCTCCGGGCGACCCATCTTCTCCAGCACGGGCCGCAGGTGCGGGACGGCGTGGTGGACGACCGCGCGGTGGAACTCGTTGGGGTCGTCGGTGTCGACGGTGAGGTCGGGGACGGGGCGGCTGTCGCCGAGGTAGCCGAACTCGATGGTGTAGGTGGTCATTGTTCCCCTCGGGATTCTGGTTGATGTTGGGGCTAGCGGGGTGGAGCGGTCGGAAGCTACACTTGCCGCGTTGTAAGCGGCGTGTGATCAGACTCGGGCCACCACCCAACTGGGGCGGTGGCCTTCGTCATGTCCGGGCCAGTTCGTGCCGGTCGATGTACCAGTGATGGCCACGCATGATCTCGGCGTGCACCTCGGCCAGCGCCCCGTGAGCGGAGTGGCTTCCGCCGCAGCCGTCCTTGTCGACGTACTGGACCCACCAGCGAGGCACGCCTTCATCATCGCGACCGGCGCACACGATTCGGGCCTTGGCGGGCTTTCGGATCAGGATGATGTTGTCGCCTTCGAAGAGACGCTGCCAGCGGACTGCGTGGGGGTACGGACGCTCATCGAATGTTCCGGTGGCGGTTCGGGCTAGGTCCCGATCGTCGGTCTCCAGCATCGTCTGCCAATCGCCGGGCTTGGGGAACATCTGCGTAGTGGACTCCACGCGGTAGGTCGGCATGGGCTGCTCCTCGGGTCGTGGGTTCATGGTGTCGCGGTTCGGTGGGGGTGTTGCCCGGGTCAGGCGGTCTCCAGGGCGGCGATGCGGTCGAGGCGGAAGCTGCGGGCGGCGTCACGGAGGTAGTCGTAGGCGCGGACGTACCAGTCGCCCGCCTTGCTGCGCCGTACGTCCTGCGGGTCGATGTCGCGGACCGTGGCGGCTGCGTCTTCGGCGACGTACTGGATGCGCACGGTGCGGCCGGTCTGGGCGGCGCGGGTGAGGGTGTAGCGGATGAGGTGGAGGTGGGAGAGGGCGGCGTGGGCGATGGCCTCGGTGGCCTGGAGTGTGGTGTGGATGGCGTGTCGGGTGTGGTGCCTCACGGTGTCCCCCCTGGTTCGTGGTGTGGGTTCACCGTAGCACGAAAATAGTTGCGCGTGTATCTATTTTTCGGGTAGGGTTGGAACCAGCACCACCGCCCCAGCCCGCAACACCCCCATAGTTGCGCGTGTATCTATCGAATGGAGGAGACTAGGCGTGCCCACCACACACAGCAGGCGCCCGCCCGGCCGACGGGACACGCGCCCGCGACCGAGAGGACACGCCCCCATGCCCCCCAGCAGGCGCGCCCAACGGCTTGCCGCCGTCACCCCCGACACCGAACGCGCCATCGCCTACCTGCACACGCAGGGCGAGACCACGATGGCCGAGGCCGTACAGACCACCCTCGACTACGCGACCCAGGCAGCAACCGCCCGGGCCCATGAGGTGGCGCGCGACAAGAAGGCGAACCCGAACAAGAGCATCAACGTAGGGGAGCCGTTCCTGCACCACGTACGGTCCTCAGCTGCCGACCAGGGCGTGGAACAGACAGCGTTCGTCCTGGAGAAGCTGGGCGAGTTCGTGAACGGCACGTGGATGCCGGAGCGGCCTGAGCGGGCGCCTCACCGAGGGGCGCCTACGCCCGGGTTCCTGAACGTGCGGGTGCCCGCCGATCTGTGGCAGAGCGCGGACGAGCTGGCCAAGGACCCGGCCGCGGTCGAGGAGCGCGGCTACAAGCTGACCGCCCGACAGGTCGTCATCGCCG
>NZ_GG657755.1:54249-55367 GCF_000158915.1 Streptomyces himastatinicus ATCC 53653
GCCGACACCGGCCCCCCACCGCCGCCGTACCACCCATAACCCCATACCTGGAGATCTCATGGCGCACGCCAACCAGGCCCCCGCGAACGCGGAGGGCCCCACCTCGCACACCCAAATCCAGGCCGCCGGACTCGCCAAGCTGCGCGAGCCGTTCCCGAAGGCCCAGATCAATCCCCTCCCGAAGATTATTTGTGGGCAGTGCTCCAAGTCCCCCACGAAGGAGTGCGGGAACCACCGCAAAGGGAAGTGCCGCGAGTGTGACAACTGGATCACCAGCGCCCACATGCACTTGGACTACGTCGGGCACGCTGAGCTGACGAACCGGCTCCTGGAAGCGGACCTGCTGTGGGACTGGGAGCCGCTGGCCGTGGACGATGCCGGACTGCCGAAGTTCGACGGGTTCGGTGGACTGTGGATCCGGCTCACGGTGTGCGGCCACACGCGGCTCGGCTACGGCGACTCGCAGGGGAAGTCCGGTCCGAACGCGGTGAAGGAGGCGATCGGGGACGCTCTGCGGAACGCGGCGATGCGGTTCGGTGCGGCTCTGGATCTGTGGGCGAAATCCGACCTTCGAGAGGCGCAGGCTGAGCACCCGAAGACCGCCGACGAGGACGGCGCGCCCGCCCGCGGTGCTCAGTCGGAGCCACAGCACGCTCGCCCAGCCGAGCAGCGCCCGACGGTGACGCCCGAACAGACCCAGCAGTCCACCCTGGACCAGTTCAAGTCGAAGGTCGCGGACGGTTGGGGCGACCTCCACAAGATGCGGCAAAACCTGCTGGAGGCCAAGGCGGAGGCCCTGGTGAACGAGGTCGTTCCCCCCCCCCCCCGGACCACACGCCGACGCGGCTCGGGGAACTGCTGAGAGAGTCGGATCGCCGAGCTGGAGGCCGCGCAGAGCGGCGAGAGGAGCGCCGCCTGATGGGCACCGGTCAGCGCGACCATGGCTACGCCCGGTACAAGCTCGACGGCTGCCGCTGCTACAGGTGCGGTTGGGCCAAAGCCCAGTACGACGACGCCCGCGAGCAGGCCATGCGCCGCGGCCAGTGGCAGCCGTTCATGGACGCCGAACCCGTGCGCACGCATCTCCGACAGCTACAGGCATGCGGGCTCGGCCTGCG
>NZ_GG657755.1:66376-70208 GCF_000158915.1 Streptomyces himastatinicus ATCC 53653
CGATGCGACAGTAAATGACACGTTCGGCCTGGGACTACCGGCGGCCCGGGCCGCGTATCCTCCCCTTCCCAAGCTGCCGGACGAGCGGAGACGCCCATGCCTGTAGACCCGGCTGGCCACACCCCGCCACCCGTACCGCCCGGCCCCGACGACGCGGCCGACATCATCCACATCGGCGCCCGACGCGCCCGAACCACCGCGCCCCCCGAACACCAGGAGCCGACCGTGGGCGCAAACGGCCAGCCGGACCCCACCCCAGAACAGAAGCTGGCCGAGATCATCCAGGGCATGTTCCTCGAGGAACACCGCACCCTCACAGATCCAGCCACAGCCGAGGCATACGACATCACCCTGCGTGCCATGCTCCTCATGGTCGACGGAGCCACAGCCCGCGCCGGTCTCTCAGAGGAGCACCACCAGCTACTTCGGAGCCTGATGCAGCAGGCACGCCAGGTCCCGGGCATTCTCTGACCCCCGACACCGGAACCGGATGTACGGATAGCGTGCACACGTGACAGCCCGTCGGATATGACGGAAGCACAACAGTCGCACCCCCAAAGAAGATCAACCCACGCAACTTGTTCATCTTCTGCACGCGCCGTGACATCATGAGCTGTCCGGATTTGGCACCGGAGTGACAACTCTCCGGCCCGGTGAGCGCCCAGCACCCCCCACGCCAGCTTCCGCGCCCCCGGGCCGCCGATGGAATCAGGGGTACCCATGGGCGTAAGCGAGGACAGGCTCACCGCAGCGGCACGACTGAAGCTGCTCCGGCTGGAGTTCACGGCCCACCCATCCTCCTCCCGCTCCACGGTCACCCCCTCACGGACTTCCACCGGCGGACCCCCGCCCACGCCCGCCAACGTGGCCGTCATCGACCACCTGGTGGAGTCCCGGAACGAGATGGTCGCCTACACGCGCGCCATCGCACCGGATGCCGAACGGGCCCCGGTAGAAGCGGCCGACGTCGTCGACTGGGTGTACCAGCACACCGTCCACGCGACCAGCGTGCAGCGCATGGTCCGAGACGCCATGGTCCTCCGCCAGTCCTGGGAACACGCCCTCGCCATGGGAGACGAGAGGCCGGTCCGCGCCGCCGCCCGGTGGGAGGCGTGTCCGAATCCGACGTGCGGGTGCTGGTCGCTGTTCTATCAGCCGGCCCGGCGCATCGTGGCGTGCGTCAACGGGCGCTGCACCAACGAACTCGGGCTGCCCACGGTGTGGGAACTGCGACAGCTCGCCGAACTGGTCATCGCCCGCCGGAACGCCGTCACGGCCGCCGCCACATGACAGCAACCTGACAGCCGTACCCCTGGTCTCAACAGTGAACGGCGTGCACAATTTTTTCACATAGTCACCCGTACGGCCGGTCGGCGCTGCGAACGACGGCCCCTCCGTAGAGGGAGTCATTGGCATGGCTGTTCCGATCCCGGAGTCTCTGGCCGTCCCCAGCGTCTTGGTGTCCATCGATGAAGCACACGGGCTGCTGCGCGGCACGCCGTACGAGCCCTCGAAGAGCACCATCCGGCGCTGGATACCGCGACACGGGATGTTCGTCCGCCGGATCGATGGGTGTGACTACGTGGGCATGGACGAGCTGGTGACCGCCCATCGGGAGGAGACTGCGGCTCGGCTGCGTGCCGCCGCGCGGAAGCGTGAGCGCTCCAAGTCCTGACGGCTGGCCCTGAATCGACGCACTGAAGCCCCGCTCACCTCGCCTGGAGGTGGCGGGGCTTCTTCATTCCCAGAAAAATAGTTGCGCGTGTATCTATAATTGGGCTATGCTCGAAGAGCCGACACGGGGTGGCCCAACAGCCACCCGGAGAAATCCCCTTGGAGCTGCCATGCCCGTGATCACCGCTGCCCGCATACCGCGCCAGCCCACCGGCCAGCTCCCCACCGAGATCGACCTCACCACCCTCCCCGACGTCCTCCAGCAGGTCATCGAGACCGCCCTCGAAGGCGCCCGCAACGCCCCCGACAACGACGAGTACTTCCGACACATGGCCACCGCGATCCTGGCCGCTGGCATCCACACTCGCCACGGAGAACTCGCCCGCTGCGCCTGCGACTGCATGTGCGACGTCCTCTACGACGCCGACGACCCCGACGGCCACCTGTTCCACAACGGCACCCGCGAAATCCCCCAGTGCCCCGCCTGCGCCGACGACCACCGCGGCACCACCTTTTGAATAGGCTCCCCCGAGTCGGGCCCGGCCCGCGTTCGAGCACCGCGAACCCCCACGCCAGCCTCCCGCCGGCCGGGCCCACCAACCACACCTACCCACCCGCACGCCGCACCGGGAGACCGCCATGCCTGACACCGCCGCCGCACAGCACGCCACCACCAGCCGACTCATCCGAGGCGCCATCACCCTGCTTCGCGAGCGAGGCATCTACACCCAGTTCCCCGGCTACGTCGGCGACGACGACAGCCTCAACATCCCCGCCGCCATCCTCCTCGCCCACACCCGGCGGGCCCTGCCCCCGGCCGAGTTCACCCGCAAGGCGTGCCTCGCGCAGTGGGGCGACCCCGACGCGCACTTCCGCGTCCACCCGGCCGTCATGCACGCCATTCGCTTCGTCTCCGCCTGCATCGACGGCCAGCCCAACGACGACCCCGCCACCGGCGAGCCCGACTACATCGACCACCTCGCCTGGTGGCCCACCTACCGGCCCATCGACGCGCAGACCCCGCCGTCCCTCGACGACGTCCTCGACGTCATGGCCAAGGCCGCCACCCTCGCCGCCGACATCGCCCAGCAGGGCGCCGCCGCCGACTACCCGGCCGCAGCGTGAAAGAGCCAGCCATGACCCAGCTCATCGCCGTGGCCGTCACCCGGCACCAGTGCCCGCACTGCCGACGCACCTGGGCCAAGAAGAAGGCCGCCGCAGCCCACATCGACCGCTGCTGGAAGAACCCGGCCAACCGGACATGCAAGACGTGCAAGCACTTCGACCCCGGGGGCGACGCCTGCGGTTGCGAACCCGGCTGCAACTGGGGCTCATCCGGCCCCGACATGCCCAGCTGCGGCGCTGGCCGCGCACTGCCCGACGACTACAAGCCCGTCGCCCACTGCCCGCTGTGGACCGCTCTCACCGACCTCGCCTGACCAGCCGCCCTCAACGCCCCGAACGGAGCCCCACCATGGCCACGCCCATCACCATCCCGACCGCGTACGGCACCCCCGACGACTCGTTCGATGCCGGATTCCTCGACGGCGAACTCGCCGTGATGGAGGGCCTGTCCTCCGCCCGGGCTCACGCCCGCATCGAGATGGCCGAGCTGTACGACCCCATGTACGCCCAGGGCTACAGCGACGGCTACCTCCACGCCACCGCCTTCAACGCCGCCCGCCTCCAGAACGAGGAGACCCGATGACGAACCCGACCCACCCCCTCGGCTCGATGGGCGCCACCATCGAAACCGCGCTCGCTGGCTCCATGCCCGCCTGGTGGCAGACACCTCCGCGCCTCGACCTGGCCGCCGCGGCCGTCGTGTCGGCCTTCGCCGAGGAGGCCAAGCAGCTCCTGGCGAGCGGCGATGGCGACGGCCTGGTCGCCGTGCCCTCCGAGTGGAACTGCTCGCACGGCACCACCGACGACGAGCCGTTCTGCCAGGAACTCGACCAGGACGAGCACCCGGAGTGCCCCACGATCCGCGTCCACGCCGACGACGCTGCCCGGTTCGCCGTCATGGTCGACATGGTGAACGAGCTGCGGAGCCGCCTGACCGCGACCGAACTGCTCGTCGAGCGGGCCCGCGACAAGGGCAACACCCGGATCGACACCGATGCTCTGGTGGACGCGCTGGGCCTGGACGAGGGCGGCG
>NZ_GG657755.1:70478-89838 GCF_000158915.1 Streptomyces himastatinicus ATCC 53653
GGCACCCTCACCGCCCTCGCCCGCTGCCCCCAGGCGCACGGCCACACCCGCCGCGTCGACACCGCCGACGACCTGACCGCCTTCCGCCACGACCTCCTCGCCCACTGCCCGATCGCCGCCGACCAACCCACCGGGCACCCCCAGTGACCGAGCAGCAGTACCAGGCCGCGATCCGAAGCCTGGAGGACGAAGTCAAGGAGCTGCGCGGCTTCCGCGCCCGCACCACCGCCTTCATCCACGACCCCGCACACGACGCCCTCACCCGCACAGCCCTCGCCGCACACCTCGGATTACCCGCACCCCGACAGGAGAACCAGCCCCATGGCCAGTGACACGAAGATCGAATGGACGGACGCCACCTGGAACGTCGTCACCGGTTGCGACAAGGTCTCGCCCGGCTGTGACCGGTGCTACGCAGAGACCTTCGCCGAGCGCTGGCGCGGCATCCCCGGCCACCACTTCGAGAACGGCTTCGACATCACCCTCCGACCCGAGCGGCTGACGTTGCCGCTGCGCTGGCGGAAGCCGAAGCGCGTGTTCGTGAACTCGATGTCCGACCTCTTCCACAAGGACATCCCGGTCGACTACATCGCCCGCGTCTTCGCGGTCATGGCGCTCACGCCGCAACACACGTACCAGGTGCTGACGAAGCGGCACGGCCGAATGCGGTCGCTGATCGGCGATCCGACTTTCGAGAAGCAGGTCGATCACGAACTGCTGCACTTCCCGCCGTTCGCCGACCCGAAGCTGACGCGCCGCTCCTGGCCGTTGCCCAAGGCTGGATGGCCCCTGCCGAACGTCTGGTTGGGGGTGAGCGTCGAGGACCAGAAGCGCGCCGACCTCCGCATCCCCGCCCTCATCGACACCCCCGCCGCCGTACGGTTCCTCAGCTGCGAACCCCTACTCGGACCGGTCGACCTGGACGGGCCGATCGTCCCGGGACGCGGCCGACCCAAACTGACGTACTGGCTCACCGGCCGCCCGGCACCTGGGCCCGAGCGCACCACCCCCACCGGCCTGACCATGCACAGCCCGGCAATCGTCACCGGCCCCCGAATCGACTGGGTCATCACCGGCGGCGAGTCTGGCCACGGCGCACGACCCGCCCACCCCGACTGGTTCCGGACCATCCGCGACCAGTGCCAGGAAGCAGGCGTCGCCTACCTGCACAAGCAGCACGGCGAGTGGGCCTCGTTGAAGTCGATGCACGAGTACGTCACCGACGACGACCGCGTCCAGATCTTGAACGTCAACGGTGAGTTGTGCGGGCGTCCTTGGTTCGGCTGGAACCGCGACGAGGACCAGCAGGGCTCTGTAGTGGTCCGTCGCTACGGCAAGAAGGAGGCGGGGCGCGAGTTGGACGGGCGCACCTGGGACGAGTTCCCCGAGGTGACCCGATGACCACCACCATCCCCGTGCAGACCGGTGCCTACGACTGGGACCCCGTTCCCGCCCTCGCCATCGCCGTCTACGGCACCGCCGGACCCCAAGGCAGCAAGAGCCCCGTCGGGTGGGGGAGGAGCCGCAAGACTGGCAAGAACATCCCCCTCATGAAGGAGTCCTCGGCCAAGGTCAAGCCCTGGCGCGACAAGGTGAGCGCCGCCATCACCGCCGCCATCCTCCGCGGCGACGCCAAGCCCTTACACGGCGCCGTGTACGCCGAGATCACCTTCACCATGGCCAAGCCCGGCAGCCGCCCCAAGCGCCGCCGCACCTACCCGGCCGTCAGCCCCGACATCGACAAGCTGGAACGCGCCACGTACGACGCCATCACCACCGCCAAGGCGTGGGAGGACGACGGGCGCGTCATCGAGAACCACAACCGGAAGGTCTACCCCGGGGAGCACCCGGATGCCCTCGACCAGCCGGGTGCCGTCATCCGCCTCTACACCCTGACAGGAGCCGTCTCGTGACCGCCACATCTGCCCTCACGCCCCGTAACGCACGGTCCCGGAAGGCGGGTGGGATGGGCCGCTCTATAGGAGTGGCCGTCACACCCAGCAACAACGGTAACGCTGCGTCAACACAGGGGCGGGACTGGCGGACCCTCGGCGCATGCCGCACCGAGGACCCCGACCTGTTCCACCCCGCAGGCAAAACCGGCCCCTACCTGGTCCAGATCAGGAAGGCCAAAGCCATCTGCCGTGCCTGCCCCGTAGTGCAGCAGTGCCTCGGCTGGGCGCTCGACAACCGGGAGATGAACGGCGTCATCGGCGGCATGGACGAGGACGAGCGTCGGCGGCTGCTGAAGAGGACGCGGCGGTGGTCGGCTGGGAATCCGGAGCGGGCGTGGGTGCAGATCCTGCGGGACCGACGCCCGGAGTTCCTGGCGCTCAAGGCCGCGAACCGGTCGGTAAACGAGATCGCGGTCGAGCTGGGCACGAACACGCAGACCGTGCACAACGTGCTGCGTGCCCTGGAAGCGGAGAAGACGGGGGTGGCGGCGTGACGACGTTGAGCGCGACGGACCGCGGTGACCTGGCCGAGGCGATGCTGCCGGTGGCGGCGAACCTGGCCGTACTCGTCCACGGCGACGGAGGCCCGGAAGACGTGCAGGCGGCCCTGGAAGGGCTGGGCGATGCGCAGCGCAACGCCCTCATCATCGTCCTCGCGGGCATGGTCGACCCGGACCGGCCGATGGGCGCGGTCCTCGGCTGGCTCGACTTCAACGAGCACGGGCAGCAGATCGTCCCGGACTGGAACGACAAGACCACCCTTCGGGCCGTCGCCGAGGAGACTGAGGCCGAGGCCGACTGGGACGGGGTCGATCTGGTGAAGGTGGACCGGTGGCTCAGGGGCTTCCGGGTTGAGCTGAATCGGCGTGAGCGGGTCGAGGCGATCCTCGAGGGCTTCCGGCGTGGCATGGAGTACCGGGACCTGGACGCGCTGTCCGGGGTGAAGTCCGGTACGACGCTCACGTTCATCTCGCGGGAGCGGAAGGCCGCTGCCGCCCGCGGTGAGGACTTCCCGGACGATGTGCTGCCCACGCTGCCGGTGCGGTTGTCGGAGTCGGCGGTCATCGAGATGCGGGAGCGTGCCGCGCGCGGTGACACGGACATGGAGATCGGTCTGGCGTTCAACGTGAACCCGAAGTCGGTGGGGGACATCGTTCGCGGTGTGCACTACTCGCAGTACGGGGGCCCTCTGCGTGCGAAGAAGAGCAGCCGGGCGTCGGAAGCGTCGCGGGTGCTGTTCAACGGCGGCACAGCCGGGTTCGCGAAGGCCAGTTGAGCTTCCCGAAAAGGGGCAACAAATACCGCTTGACCTGCGATAATAGTGGTTCGGGGCCGCTGGTGTTGGAAGCACCAAGGCGGCCCCTGACCCTGCCATCCGCATCACCGGAAGGAGGGCTAGTCGTGGACTCTACAGCTCCGCGTCGACCGCTACGAAAGCGGAAGCCCAACGACACCTGCGACCGCCCAGACTGCGACGCTCCATTCGTCGCTCGAGGGATGTGCCGCAACCACTACCAGCAGTGGCGCTTGAGCACGCCGAAGGATCAGAGACCGCCAGCCCGTCCCGGCGCCAGCCGCCTCTCGATCGACGAGCGCTTCTGGCAGCGAGTCCAGAAGGGCGGCTCCGATGAGTGCTGGCCGTGGCTGGGCGCTCACGGTGGCTACGGCCACGGGATGTTCTGGTTCTCGGCCGAGCGTAAGCGCGAGTCAGCGCACGCCATAGCCCTGGAGCTGGCCACCGGAATCCGCCGCCCAGCTGGCATGTACTGCTGCCACCGCTGCGACAACCCGCCGTGCTGTAACCCCGCCCATCTGTACTACGGCACGCCCAGGCAGAACGGCGCCGACATGGTTGGCCGGGCTCGCAATCCGCGAGGCGTGGGGAAGCACAACGCGCTGCTGAGCGAGGCCCAGGTGGTGGAGATAAGGACTCGCTACTTCGCCGGGGAGACCGCCGCTGCCTTAGCCGCCGAGTTCGGCATACGGCCTGGCCACCTCAGCAATATCACCCGAGGTCGCATGTGGAAGTACGCGGGCGGCCCGGTCGGTATCAAGAGGGTGCCGAAGCTGTCTCAGGCCCAGCGCGCTGAGATGCGCGCACGCCGTGCGGCTGGAGCCAGCGCGAAGGAGCTGGCCGCCGTCTATGGAATCTCGCCCAGCTATGCACGAAACCTGACTAGGAGAGCAGCATGAGTGCAACCGTGCCCATCGTGGGCCGCCTGACCGCCGACGCCGAACTTCGGTACAGCGCCTCGGGAACAGCGGTCGCCCGCTTCACTGTGGTGTCGTCCCGCAGGACGAAGAACCAGAACACGCAGGAGTGGGAAGACGTGGACGTCACCTACTGGGACTGCGTGGCGTTCAAGCAACTGGCCGAGAACTGCGTGGAGTCGCTGGTCAAGGGCACCGAGGTGGTGCTGGTCGGCCGGGCGAAGCAGGAGTCGTGGGAGGACCGGCAGACGGGTCAGAAGCGGTCGAAGATCTCGGTGGTGGTGGAGCACATTGGTCCGTCGCTTCGGGCGGCGACGGCGAAGGTGTCGAAGGCCGGCTCGGGCGGCGGTGGGCGTCAGGAGTCCCGGCAGGGCCGTGGTGGGGCGCAGCGGGTACCGGAGGGGGATCCGTGGGCGTCTGGGGCGCCGCAGGGTGGCGGTGGCGGCTGGGGTGGTGACGAGCCGCCGTTCTGATCCGGTGCGCGTGGTCGTGGGCCCGGCTCCTGGTGTGGGGTCGGGTCCTTTGCTGTTCCCCCTCACGAAAAATAGTTGCGCGTGTATCTATAATTGGGCTATGCTCGAAGAGCCGACAACGAAGCAGTAGAGCAAGGGCGGGGACATGCATTCCATCGTTTTGAACCAGTCGAAGATCCGAATCGACGCGTCCCTGAAGCCCAAGACCGGCTTCCCGCGTCCCCTCGACTGGTGGCAGCGGTACGTCCCGATCTGGGTCGACGCTTCCGAGGACGTGCTCGGCAACATCGTCCTGAAGCCGAACGGTAAGCAGGCCAACGGGCGCGTCCGCGAGATGACCCCGGTCGTCCGGCGTCGTGAGATTCGCGCGATCCGGAAGTGGATGGATGACCAGGTGTACCTGGACTTCGCTGACGCGATCGTCGAGGCGTGAGCCCGATGCCCGAGCTTCGCCTCGTGGATCCGAACGGCTATGACGCCGTCACCGACGGATACCTGGTCGTCGTCGCCCCCGAAGAGGCCGAGGCGGCCAGCGCCCGGCTCCGGACCGAGGTAGCCGAACGGCACGCCGCCGAGCACGCCTACGCCGGGTACTGCCCGCGCGACTACCGCGTCCAGGCCGCCTGAGACCTGGCCGCCGTCCTCCAGCCGGCTCGGTCGGCGGCCATCCCCGGGGTCGCGCCCCGTCCCCCGCGGGGCGCGGCCCCACCACCACCGCCTCACCACCGCGCCGAGGAACTGCCATGCCTGAAACACCCATCGAAAGGAATCACACCGTGACCAACGCCCAGACCGACATCACTGACAAGTACGCCGCCCAGGCCAGCATGTCCCGCTACGACTTCCTCGAGTTCGAGGCGTTCGCCTCCAAGGTCGACCGCGAAGGGTACAGCTACGCCGTCGAGAACTACGGGCCCGAGTTCGAGTCCGAGAACCTGAAGCGTTCCGCCGCCAGCTCCGAGGGACTGCGTGGGCTGTACTCCGCGCACCGGCCGCTGGTCGACGCGTGGGTGGAGGAGGTCGGCGGCGACGCCGCGTGCGACCTGCACAACGACCACGTGGACGAGGCCCGGCAGCGCAAGGAGGACGCGCGCCTGTGGGGCATTCGCTGCACCGACGGCTACGTCATCACCTGCGAGACGCAGGAGCGTCGGGAAACGCTCGTCGGCTACATGGTGCGCGAGTACCAGGAGCACCCGGAGCGCCGGCGGATGCCGGAGGCTCTGCTGCGCCGTTCCGTTCCGGGCGGCGAGTGGACGACCGACGCCTTGCTGAGCGCCTGAGACCGCCGCGCCCCGCCTCCCCCTGCGGGGCGCGGCCCCGCACCCCCCCCACCACAGCCCGAGAGGTGCACCGCCATGCCCACACCCAGTCAGCCGCAGATCAAGCAGCGCATGCTGCAGCGCCGGGCCGACCGCCTGGCCGCTCTTGCCGCCCCGCCGTTCGAATACCACGCCACCACGACCCGCGACGACGACGGCATCTCACTGTGCGGCGACTGCCTGACCGAGGACTGCACCCGCTACTGGCGCATCCGGCGTCGCATCGTGGAGCGCCGTCTCCAGCGGTTGAAGGCCAGTGGCCCCCCGTTCTGACTCGACCCCACACCCCCGCCATGTACGGGCCGCCCGGCCGATCGCAGCCGGACGGGCGGCCACCCCACCCCGTGCCCCGGACCGGAGGTATGCCGTGAAGCTCCACTTGGTCCCCATACGCTTCCGCGACGCTGCCGCCTTCGTCGCCATGTGGCACCGCCACAACCTCCCGCCCGTGGGCTGCAAGTTCTGCACCGCAGTAGCCGACGAAGAGGGCGTTCTCCGCGGCGTCGCCATCATTGGCCCGTGCCCGCATGTCCGCAACGGTCAGACCCTCGAGGTCAACCGAACCGCAACAGACGGCACCCCCAACGCCAACTCGATGCTGTACGCCGCCGCCTGGAGGGCCACGAAAGCCCTCGGCTACACGCGACTCATCACCTACACCCAAGCGGACGAGACCGGCGCGAGCCTCCGCGCAGCTGGATGGCGCGTCGTCGCGCAGCGCCCCGCACGTCCTGGCTGGAGCGTCCCGAGCAGGCCTCGGAAGGCGAACGGCAGCGAGCACATGCCGCGAACTCTGTGGGAGGCGGCGTCGTAGCGCCATCCGCATCCGAAGCCCGCCCCTTGATCTGGAAAGGAACCTCATGGACCGCGTCTATATGAACCGCCGCACCGGCGAGAAGCGCATCCACGTCGAGATCGACGCCGCCGAGATTGCCGATGTTCTCGCGGACCTTGCTCCGGACGAGGGCCGGTTCCCTCACGACGCCACGAGGCAGTTCGTGGAGATCCTGCGCGCCGCGCACGGCACGTTGGGACCGTGAGGCGTCATGAAGGTCCGTGCCGACATCGCCAACCTGATCCGCGAAGGCCACACCGACGAGCACATCGCGCACCGGCTGGGCTGCCACCGCAACACGGTCAGCCGTGTCCGCCACGCCCTGCGGCTCCCCCCGTCCGATCCGATCAAGCGCCTCCTCGCCGAAGAGCTGCCCATCGGCCGCGTCCGGGATTACCGGCCCGAGCGCATGCCGACTAGCCCGGCGCAGGCCGCAGAGAACCGCGCCCGCCTCCTCGCCGCGCTCCGCGGCGACGCCGAGAACGAGGCCGCCTGATGCGCGCCCTCATCCCCTGGCTGGTCACCGCGGCCGGAATCGCCGCCGTCACCGCCACCGCCTGCCTCATCAACCGCTAACCGCGCCCCGAAGGAGAACCCGTCCGCATGACCACGCCCATCACCGCCCTCACCCCGTCTTTCGCGGCCATACGTGACGACGCCGAGTTCACCTGGGCCCAGCACGCCCGACTCCACGGCTTCGCCCACGCGGTCATCACCGCATGGGAGCCCGTCGCCACCGCACCGGACGGCCAGCTCATACTGTCCGGCCGTGTCGACGGCCCCTGTCCGGTCGAGCAGCTGCGTTCGTTCGCGGACAAGAACATGCTCGTTCAGGGCTACGCGGGTGATCTGCGGCCCTTCATGGATCTGGCCGAGCCGGGTCGTGTCGCGGTGGTGTGGCGTACGGGCGGGGTGTGGGTGTCCCTGTGGACCCCGGAGCCCCCGCCGCCGCCCACGGCTCCGTCCCCGGACCCCGTGGACGTACCGCAGCCTGGCGGGCGCCTCCTCCACTGGCTCAACCCCGACACCTCGAAGGAGAACTGACCATGACCGACACGACCAAGCCCCAGAGCCCTCAGCAACTCCTCGTCGAGCTGGCCGAGATCCACATGCGCACCCACGCCAGCCCGCTGCCGAAGCACCCGGGAGCCATGGGATGGCAGGCCAACACCGGAGTGATGGCCGCCGGGTTCGCGCGCGCCCTGCACGCCCTGATGCAGGTGGACCCCGGCAAGGCCGCCGAGGTCGCCGAGTGGTTCCAGGGGCCGCTCGGCGACGGCCCGGACGCATTGGAGCACACGGACTGGACAGCGCAGCACGTCGCGAAGAGCCCCGAGGTTCTGGAGCGGTGGTTGATGGACGCCCAGGCGGACGCGGTGCAGGCGAAGGAGTTCACGGACCGCTGGGAGAAGGAGCACCTGGGCGTGCAGCCGAGCCCGGAGTCTGGCCGGTGACCGCCGTGACCGACTGGAAGCCCGTCGAGGGCTCCCCGCTCACCGCCCGCCAGCTCGACATGCTGCGCCGCATCGCGGCCGGGCAGTCATGGCGGCAGATCGGCGACGCCCTCGGCATCACCATCGGCGGGGTCGGCTCAATCAACAAGCAGATCCTGATGAAGCTCGGCGCCGCGTCGGCAGCCCAGGCCGTGGATGTGGCGCACCGGCGGCGCCTCATCACGGAGCGGCCGGGCTGCGGGGACCGTGCGGCGTACATGCGGCACTGGCGTCGGAAGGAGCCCGCGTGCTGGCGGTGTCTGGCCGGGAACGCGGCCGCAGAGGCCGAACGACGGGCCAGCAAGAACGCAGCGTGACGAAAAACCGGGTTTGTGATCTCCAGGCCCGGGCCGAGCAACTACCCACCGTAAGGATCCGCATGATCCAGCCCACCGAACCTGCCCCGCCCCCGTACCAGCGCCTGCTGGCCCGTCTCGAGAAGGAACGGGCCCACCACCAGGAGTGCGCCGCCCTATCACGCACTGACGAGGGCCGCATCGCGCACTCCGGCATGGCTGCGGGCTTCCTCCACGCCGCGATCCACCTGATGGAGGAGACTGAGGGGCCCGGGGCTGCGCGCCAGTACATGGAGCGCACCACCGCCGAGGAGCCCCGTCGGTGGCCTGGTGGGCGGCACACCGTCACGGGGCCGGCCGGTACGCCTGGCGAGGATCCGCCGGAGCCGGAGTACGAGGCGGCGTCGGCGGCCGAGTCCACTGCCGAGCAGTCTGCTCGGGAGGTGTCGTGAGCGCGGGCGCATCAGCCGGGCAGAAGGCCGCGGCGTTACGTGCCCAGGCCGTGCCGCGGGGGCTGAAGCGCCGGTTCCTGGCCCTGCTGGGCATGGACCGCCAGGGCGCCCGCCTCGCGGCCGAAGCGCGCTGCTGGGAAGCCGGGGTGGTGGGGGAGCAGTGGACCACCGCGATGCTCGCCCCGCTGCGCGCGGAGGGCTGGGTGTGTTTCGACGACCGGCGGATACCGGGCCTGGGCCGGGCGAACGCGGACCATGTGGTGGTCGCCCCGTCGGGCCGGGTGTTCCTGGTGGACTCGAAGATGTGGAACGCTCGCGGACGCGCTCGCGGCCTCGTCCGGGTGGTTCGCGGTCGGCTGGTGCACGGCGACGTCGACAAGGACCGTCAGATCAAGACCGTGCTGGCCGAGGCTGAGTGCGTCGGCCGGGCCCTTGGCGCCGCGGTGACGCCGCTGATTGTCGTGCACACCGCTCCCGTGGACGGCGGCGGGTTCGTGCTGCGCGGTGTTCCGGTGGTGCCTGCGGGGCGGCTGGTGGAGCTGCTGCGCGGGAACACCGGCCGCCCGGATCCGGCTGCGGCCCGGAGGATGGCGCTGCGCGCAAACGTGAAGCTGCCCCGGTATGTCGAGTGAAAGAGGAAGCGTGTCCATCCAGCTGGAACTTCCCGTAGGGACGCGCAACCAGACGGACGTCATCCGCGATCTGTCTGACTACGGCAAACCCCCGCCCCCTCGGGCAGAACGCCCGCACGCATCCGGCCCCACTCCGCAGCCTCCTCGCCGGTCCGTGGCGCAGCCTGATAGCCGCGCGCTGCGCAGAATTGCTGCGGCCCGGATACGGGCGGGTGCTCTCTACCGAGAAGAGCGGGCGAAGCTGACGCCCGAGCAGATCGCAGATCGTATGACTTCGCTGGCGGACGCCCGGATCGCTCTCTGCGTGGCCCAGGGGAATTCGCTCGACGACATCGACCCCTCCAGCGGATACAGCCTGAGCCGCGAGTCCTACGAACGTGTGCGCCAGTCGTGGCGCAATCAGGCCAAGCAGCCCGGTTGGAACGAGTGCTACCGCCCAGATCTGGAGAAAGCTATCGCCTTCTGGTCCGAACGTCGCCCGGAGTTCGCCGAAGGCGACGACTGGCTCGACGGTAGGGCGGCCGGGCAGCCGGTCCGGCTCCTACGCTGTCGCCCACCCGGGTAGCGGCGTACCGTGGCGGCTGGCATGTCGCGCGCTTCCCACAGTGGCGGCCCGTCTCTCTGGCAGAGTCCAGGGGCGGGCCTCTTTGGTGCGTTCAGGGGCCGTCCGGCTCGTCCTTCAGCGCCTCGCGCATCATCGCGATGACCTCGTCGTCGGTGAGGTGGTCGAACGCCCCCGGCGTACACCCCAGGGTGCCGATGGTCCCGTCGGAGCCGTGAACGGTCCGCATCTCCAGCGGGCCGCCGCCGAGGTCGACGATCTCGCTGCGGGGTTCATCGGGCACGGTGTGGGCGCGGCGGCGGGCGCGCTCTGCGGCGAGGTTGGTGATGGTGCGGGCGTCGTACCGGGGTTCGGGCATGGCGGTCCCCTCACGGTGCGGGTGTGGGGGGTGGCGCATGGTCACGATGCGCCTGGTGGTGACGGCGGGTCAAGGGGTGTGACGTGGGTGGGCCCTCGCCGACGGGGGATGCGGCGAGGGCCTGGTGGCAGTCTGGCACGGGCGGCCCGACTGGGGACGCGGTTCGGGACGGCGCGCCGATCGGGTCAGGCGGCTTCGAGGGCGTCCAGTCCGGCGGCGATCAGGTCGCGCAGGGCGTCGGCACGGGAGCGCCCGGCGGCGAACTCGTCCACACGGCGCAGCGTCTCCTCGTCCAGGCGGGCCTCGACCTTCGGGCCGATGGAGGGACGGCCGCCGAGGTTCGGGCCGGACTCCTCCTCCAACTCGCCGAACCACTCCTTGACGGCGTCGTCTTCCTCGTTGCGGATCAGCCACTCCTTCGCGGTGGCGTCGTCCACGAACTCGTAGGTCTCTTCGACGCCCTGCCACTGCGACCAGTTGTTGAGGACCCAGCGGCCGCTCTTGGTGCGGTAGAGGGCCTGGTGTCCGTACTGACCGACGGGGTTGACGGAGACGTTGTTGTTGCCGTCCCAGCGGGTGGCTTCGGTGTAGAGGGTGGCGGAGTCGGAGTTGAAGCGGCACGCCGGAGGCTGGGCGTATGGTCCGTCCCCCGGTCGTCGTGTACCCGCCCATGGAGTCCGGCGGGCGCCGGGTGCGCGTGAACGGCGAAATCCTCGGCACGGCGTACGGGGTGACGGACCTGCTGGAGTTCCTGCGCCGGGCCGGGCTGCATCCGGATGACGTGGACCTGGACGGGACGTTGTTCGAGTGGCGCGGGGGCGGGCCCGGCGTGTGGTGATGCACGAGCGCCCGCCCTCGGGAGGGCGGGCGCAAGGCATTCCGCTGGGTCATGACTCCAGCTGCGGCGGCCGATCGGGCGACACCCAGGGGTGCCGTACCGCCATGGTCCCGCCCGGCTATACCGGACCTCCCCGGGCGACGCTGTTGCCAGCGACAGACGGGCGGGACCGGATTCAGTGTGGCACGCGGCGCTGACAGCGGTGCCCCGGTGCGGAGATGTGCGGCCCCTGGCCCGTCTGCACCCGTAGGTGGCGGGCTGTCCTCCGCGGGACGTGACTCCGTTGGCGAGCAGGGGCCGCCCCTCGGTGATACGTCCGATCCGAGGGAGCCATGGCGGTCACGCGCCGTCGGACTCGCTCACATGAGGGAAACGGGCCTGCCGTCAGCATGGCACAGCCCGCCGACAGCGTTGCCCGTGCTCACTGCTGCGCCCAGTCCTCCGGCGGCTCCACGAGCAGCGGCACGGTGCGCTCCTCCCGCGCGGTGCGGTCCGTCACCGGGTCCCGGTACTTGCACCCGTCCTCGGCGCGGAGGAACGCCGTGTACCGGATCACCCGCTGCCCGTCCCGCTGCTCGATGGTGATCGGGGCCCGGTCCACGTCGCGTGGGTCGAGGCCGTTCGCGCCCAGCCAGTCCTGGAGCGCGGTCACCTCGGTCGGGGTGAGGTAGCGCCACCGGTCGGGATGGAAGACGGTGCGGATGTCCGGGTTGCTCATGTCCGTGATGATGGCGGACGCCTCTGACAGCGGACCGGCTGGTCGCGCCAGAACGCGAAGGGCCTGCCCTGGGCGAAGCGGACTGCGGTGAACACCGTGACGCCCAGGAGGACCGCGGCCCAGATCGGCGGGACACCCCCGACCGTGCGCATCCACACGGCGCCGAGGAGGACACCGGCCCCGGCCCACCCGGCTATCCCGGCTGCGATCCGGGCCGGGCCGTTCACGGCTGCTCCTGGTCGATCCCGGTGCCGGGACTCTCGGCCGGTGCGGGCTCGACCTTGCAGCAGCCGCACTTCGGAGGGCATGGGCACTCCCGTCCACTCTGCCGGATCACGTCTTCGAGGTCGGCGTGGCTGTACGGATCGCCCTCTTCGATGACCCCTACGTCGAGTAGCGCGCGTCGGATGCCGTCGAGTTGGGCTTCCTTGGCGCGGCGGGCCTGGTGGGCGAGCTGGAGACGTCGCTGGAGCTGCTCGTTGTCGGTGCCCGGGGCGGTGGGCATTTCGGCTCCGCCGAGGTACATCTTCACCGGCCCCCGGACTGCTGGCCGCAGGACGCCATCGGGCTCGGTGCGCTTCAGGGCGTGCACGATGCCCGTGATCGCAGCTTCGACCTTGGCGTGCAGCGGCGAGTACATGACGCGCTCGGAGCAGTGCAGAGCGGCGTTGCCCTGAGCGTGGCGGGAGAGGTACAAGAGGCAACCGCTGAGGGCGTCCTCGGCCTTGGCGAGTTCGCGGCGGAGGTCGGTCACAGTGGGGCCGGTCACGACTGCTCACGCTCCCCGACCTGCGGCAGCACCTTGCTGTAGTGGAGGGGCGTGGTGGCCATATCGCCTGCGGTCTCCCGCTCGGACAGCAGGGTGTAGGTCTTACCGCCGTCGGTGGAGAACGCCTCCGAGTTCCGTACGGACTGCCACATCGGTGTGGGCGTCATGCCTTCGGCGTGCCGGTCGATCCACTCGTCCGGGTTGTCCGTGAGTTCGGACAGCGGCTGGTACCGGAGGAGCTTGTCGAGGTACTGGGTGGCGAAGTGGGCGCTGGTGCCGCTGTGCCCCATGTCGGCGAAGGCTTGGACGACTCGGCAGAGGCCGTCGATGACGTCCTTGTCTTCGCCGACTAGGCGGAGTTCGCGGCGGGCGTGGGCGACGAGGTTGCTGTCGGAAGGGGCCATGCCCCCATGCTGGACGCGATCAGCCTGGTTGTTGCCCCGGGTCGGCGTGGGTTAGGCGGGGCGGTCTTCGCGCGCGCTCGGGCCGGGCTCGTCGGGCGCGGGCGAGTTGCGGCGCCAGGTGTCGGACCGACGGCCGGCCTCGAGCGGATCGGTCCCGGTGAGGACGTCGTCGAGGATGCGGGAGAGGGGGAGTGGCCCGCCGAGGGTGCGGGTGGCGACGAGGTCGTTGAAGCAGGGGTCGCACAGCGGGTACGGGGCGCGGAGGCCGAGGTCGCGCACGGTCGGGTCGGCGTGCCCGCACTCGCGGCACGTCTCGGCGGCCGCGGTGCTGGCGTCGTCCGGCTGCTGGTCCTCGAGGGCGCCCATGGTTCTGATGGTCCGGCACGGGCGTGTACGGGCGTTAGGGCGCGTTTCGGTCGCATGGTGGCGGTCTGGGTGCGGCGCAGGGGAGTTGGGGCGCCACGCGGGCCCACAGGGGTTCCAGGGGGATCTAGGGCTAGCCTGAATCCCTCACCTTGGAAGGACCACCTGATGCCCGCCCGCGAGAAGTCCGCGTCCATCGTCTGTACCCGCTGTAAGTGGTCGGCTCTGCTGCCGGAGGACCGGGACCATTCGGAGTTGTGGGACGCGGGCTGGCGCTGGCGCGGAGACCCGGCGGAACGGCCGTTGCGGTTCGCGCCGCACGCCTTCGTCTACTCGTGCCCCGACTGCCCGCCCGTGTTGTCCTGACCGGGGCGCACACAGGTGGGGCAGGTCCATGCCCGGCCGAGGATTCGTACGAGCTGCACCTCGGGGTGGTCGGGGCACTTCAGCGGCTGCGTGGGGGTGTGGGCCGTCGGGGTGTGGAGGTAGGCGGAGGCCCAGCGGCGGCCGGTCTCATCCCTCTGCATCGTCCTGCCCCTGGCCCTGGTTGTCGTCGGTGTCGTCGGTGTCGTCGGAGGCGGTGACGGTCTCTTCGTCGAGGAGCGGGTAGCCGTTGACCTGGTCCTTGGACACGGTGCCTCCCGGGCGGTGCGGTGGTTGGTCTGCCGAGCGTTGCGCGATGGGGCTGGGGGCGTCAACGGCGCACGCCTGTTCGGGCCCGCTTCACAGGGCGCGGAGGTACAGCCAGGCGCCGCTGTAGCACTTCACGGTCAGCCCGGCCTTCGGCTCGTTACGGAGGGACCACTGCTCGATGTCCTGGATCTGCTTTGAGCCCGATCCGGCGATCAGCTGGGCGAGCCAGCCTTCCGCGCCTTCGGCCCACGGACCGTCCATGCTGATCGGCCCGCCCTCGACGGGGCGCTCCGGCTGGTCGAAGTCGTCGCGCTCGGCGGAGCGGGCGTTGATCTGCCACCGGGTTTCGCGTCCCTCGAGCATGACGGCCAGGCCGTACGGCCGCTTGCTGTCACCGGCCTCTGCCAGGGTTGCCGCTTTCCCGGCCCGCGGGTCGTTGCGGGCGAGGTCGACGAGGAAGTCCTGGAGAGTCTTGGGGCGCACTGGCGGGGGTCCTTTCGTAACGGGCTGGTTCATCGTAGGCGGGCCAGGTGCTGGCGCGATGTACGTCCTCGAGACGGGCGGCGTACGCGTCCACGCCCGGCAACTCCGGCTCCGCCTCGGCGGTCACTCGGCGCTCCCGGTCTCGTGCGCTCGGATGGCATTCATGATGCGGGCGGCGAGGAGGTTGGCCAACGGCTGCGGGATGACCGGGGTGCCGTCGTACCGGTCGAGCGCCATGGCCGCCCGGAGAACGATCTCGAAGCGTGGGTCTTGGCGGGCTTCGGCCCGCGACACCGCGGCCCGGGACGGCGTACGGTCGCTCTGCGGGGAGGCAGCGGCGAGCAGGTCCTCAAGTTCGCTGATCCGCCGCTCAGCCAGCTCGTTCCGGCGCTCCTTGGCTTTCTCCCAGCCCCGGGAGAACGCGGCCCGGCCGTTCCTCCCTCGGCGCGCCGGTGAACCAGCCGGCGAGTTCGTGGGCGGCGTCGCGGTGCTCCTGGGCGCGCTGCGGGTCGTCCTTCTCCAGCTCGGTGAGGCGAATGTAGTCGTAGATCCCGGCGAGCTGGTCGGCGAGCTTGGCGGTGCGGTCGGCTTCGGTGGTGTCGTCGTCTTCGGGCTGGGCGCCGAGGTCCATGGGGTCAACGGTCACTGGTCGACTCCTTCCGTCTCGAGGCCGGTAACGCTGACGACCATGCGCAGGCGGCCCCGAGACGGCATGGGCAGCGTCTCGCCGGGCGTGGGCCAGTCGTCGGCGCACAGCCCGTACGACGGCGGCTCCCAGAACTTGCCCCGGTAGTGCCGGTAGACCTTCTCCCAGTCGGCCTTGAAGTAGCAGGGGAGGAGTCCGCCTGTGTTGGGGATGGGCTCGGGCGCGGCCTCGTTCTGCGCGCGGACCTGCTCGGCGACGCGGTCGGCGTGGTCCTTGTGGCGCTTGCAGAACCAGTGCGCGGTGACCCACCCGGTGCGGGGGTCCTTCTCCAGCACCCTGTGGTGGGAGTTGGCCCCGCAGATCCCTTGGGCGTTGCGGTAGTCGACGGCGGGCGGGCTGAAGCCCTGGGCGGCGTGCAGGACCGGGGAGGGTGAGGGGCGCAGGGGAACCGCGGTCTCTTCCGGCTCGCCGGTGACGGCGATGCGGGGCCGGTAGACGTACGGGCGCAGGCGCGGAGCCTCGCAGCCCGGTGCCCCGCCCGGGCCCCAGTCGGCGGCTTCGCGCGGGGGCTCGTAGCGGGGAGCATCGTCGGCGATGAGCCGGTCGTAGCGGGCCCGTCCGGCGTGTACGCCGAGCTTCCGCCGGGCGACCTTCAGGGGGCTGACGCCGTCCTCCCGCTTGGCCAGGTCGCAGCCGTACGCGACGGCGAGGAGGAGTTCGCGGGTCTCGTGGCCGACGCGGGGGTCTTCGTAGATGGCGGCCACCATCTCCGGGAACGACCGCTTCGGCCGCTGCTCCTCAGCCGGGGCTGGGACGGAGTGAAGGGGCACGGTCACGCCTCCGGGATCGTTGGGTTGAGGACGTCGAGGCCCTGCTGCTTCCACTGCTGCTCGTACCGCCACACCCCGTTCGAGCACTCGATCTGCGCGCGGGCGTGGAAGACAGCGGAATCGGTGCCCCAGTCCGGGCGCCACAGGTTCGGGCCCGGGAATCGGACGGCCTTCATGCGGGAGGTGATGGTCTCGCCGCATCCGAGGCAGGCGCCGCGCGGGATCGCCATCAGACGGTCGCTGACCGCCATGGTGCGGGCGACCTCGTCCTCCAGTTCCTGGTGTCGGCACGGCGGGAGTTCGCGGCAGAGGCGGCACACGCTGTAGTGCTCGGGGATCACCTGCCAGTCGCGGCTGACGCAGGCGGTGATGTGGCGGGGCTTCGCGTTCGGCTTCTCGGCGTGCTGGAGGACGAGGTTGATGGGCCGGTACTGCCATTCGGCCCGTACGGGCATCGTCCATGGTTTCCGGGGTGCTCCCCAGTAATGGGGTTCACCGGCGGCCCGGGCGGCTTCGTGCTCGACCCAGTCGGTGACTTTCTTCTGCCACGCGGTCTCGTAGTTGGCGGGCCACAGGTCTTCGGGCTTCTCGCGGATTTCGAGGACGCGCCAGGGTTGCCGGTCGAGGACGACGATGGCGCCCTCGACGACGGTTGCCTTGACGTCTTCCCGGTAGCCGTTGTGGGGGAGGGCGACGCGTCCGCTGGTGTCCCGGTGCTGGCTGGTCTGCCAGACGTCACGGTTCCTCATGGTCATGCCTCCTGTGCGGGGTGGCCGGGGCAGAGGAACGGGTACGGCGGGTTCGTGCCCTCGCACCGTGGGCAGTCCTCGGCGTTGCCGCCGGGCGGGATGGCCGGGCCGGGCGGCAGGGCCTCTCCGGCCATCCCGCCCATACGGCGCAGCTCGGCCTCTGCCTGGTTGGCCCGCAGGATCTCCTCGCCCATCTGGCGTCGCACGCCGTCGATCTCGCGCTTCAACGCACGGATCTTCTGGCTCTGCTCCAGAACGGTCTTGCCGCGCCGCAACGACTCTTCGCGGAGTTCGACGCATCGGCGTTCGAAGTGGGTCAGCCGCTTCTCGACGCTGCGCAGTTCGCATCGTGGGCACACCGGCTGTCCGTCCCGTATCGGGATGTCCATGCCGTCGCGGCCGTGCCAGTGGAAGCCGCACTCGGGGTGCTCGTAGTCCGGCGACGGCGGAGCCTCGTCGGCCATGCGACGCAGCAGCCCGGCGGCGGCCATCATGCCGCTGTCCAGCAGCTCAAGGCCGCGCCGGTCGATGCGGTCGGCGGCGTCACGGAGCGCGGCGTGCGCAGACGCCCCGCCGGCCTGGTTGGTGGGTCCGGTCATGCTGCTGCTCCTGCGGGGTTCGTGGCGGCGTGTTCGAGGTATGCGGCGTACGCGCGCTCGGCGAACCACCAGGCGACCGGCGTGTGTCGCTTCGGGATCCACGGTTCCGGCTCGACCAGCGTCTCCAATGTCCCGTCGCCGTTCTCGAAGGAGACGCCGATGCCGTAGAAGTCGAACTCGGTCAGGGATTCGGGCCAGTGCGTGCGCCGCCGGATGACGACTCGGCGCGCGCAGAACGGCGCGAACCGGGACGCGGACTCCAGGGCGGTCTTGCACGCGGAGGGGGAGTGGACGGTGGCGAGGGCGACGCGGCAGGGCCGGATGGCGTGCCGGGTGACCTGGCCGTCCTCGATGGTGCAGATCGCGGCCGGGGCCCGGCGCACGTACTTCTGCTGCTCCCTGGTCAGGCTGTCCACGGGCACGGGCATCCCGGCGGGGAGTGCCATGAGGTGGTCGAGGCCGCCGAAGCCGTGCCCGGTGACGGGGCCGATACCCGCGGCCTGGCGGCGCTGGTGCTCGGCGGGGTCGATCGCGAGGTGGAGGGTGGCGCCGCCGTAGCCGGAGAACGAGGGGACCTGCACCGTGCCGGAGCCGGTCACTGCTGCTCCTTGGGGAGTTCGATGCGGGCGGTGACGATCAGACGGGTCCCAGGCGGGAAGTCCTCGGCGTGCACCTGAAAACCGGGCCCGTACCGGAAGCCGCTGCCGCTCGCTTCGTGCTCTGCGCGCCAGGAGTAGCCGATGATCTCGGGCTCGGGCCGGTAGGTGCTCGGGCGGCTGTAGAACGGCTCAAGCGTGAGCACTGTCGTGCGCTCGGGGCTGTCCTTGGACAGGACCTCGTTGGGCGCGGTGTGGCGGACACACTTCCATGGTTTGCTCTCGATGCTGCGGCGTTCTCGCTGGTTGGCGTACTCGAAGAAGCCGCGTTCGGTACAGCCAGTGTGGGTGCAGGTCCGGGTGAGAGTTTGACGGCGGGGCACGGGCGGTCTCCTCGAAGTGGTGGGGCGGGTTTCAGGCTGCCTCGGCGGGCCCGGGGTGTTGCCCCGGCTCGGGGATGTGGTGGGCGTCAGTCGACGGTCAGGGTGGTGACCGGCACGGAGCCGGGCGTGCGCCAGTCGACGGGATCGAAGTCGAACCAGTGCTGACCGCGCTCGTCACGCCAGTGCAGGGCGTACTCGTTCCGGACACTGCGCTCGAGTGCGTCCGGCCTCCAGGTGCCTCCAGCGAGGGGTTCGCCGGTGAGGTCGATGTGGCAGGCAGTGCTGGCCGCGACCATCAGGGACGGTTCGATGTGGCCGACGGCGAGGTAGCTGTTGTCCTCTCCGTAGCGGATCAGCGCAACGCCGAGGTGGATGCCGGTCATGTCCTGGATGGTCGGGGTGAATACGCGGGACGGGTGGTAGCCCTCGAGGATGCGGGCGGTCCTCTGGAATGCGTCGAGGACGTCGTCCTGGGTGCGGTCGGGGGCGTCGTGCCAGGCGGCGAACCGGTCCGCGTCGCCGAGGCGCAGGTGCGCGGTGACCGCGGCGATGGCGGCTTCGCGTACGCGCTCGTCGTCCGGGCTGAGGAGGACGCGTGGACCGCAGCCCCAGCCGGTGACGCCCATGCCGATCGCGGTCTTAGCCCGTACGGGGCCACGGACGGCGGCCGGGTTCGGTGGGGGCCCAGCCGTAGCAGCGGATCGCGGTGTGGGCCCCGCGCAGCGCCTCGGCGACCTGGGAGAGGGGGGCTGGGGGAGAG
>NZ_GG657755.1:92467-93653 GCF_000158915.1 Streptomyces himastatinicus ATCC 53653
TGGGCGACGACACCCCGTACGCGGACGCGAGACCACTGATGGACTCGCCCCGCTTCCAACGTGCCACGATTTCCTCATCGGGCAGATCCATACGGCGCTTCCCTACGGGAACACGCACTCCGGCTTGTCTCAGCCGGTCCGATATCAGGTAGCCGCTCGCGCCGTACTCGGCGGCCAGCTCCTGTATCTCCGCACGGTCCTCCAGATAGCGGCGCGCCAACTCCTCGTTGGATACAGGCAGGGAGAGGCGGTTGCCGCGACGGGGAACGCCATGCTGTTCCAGCAGTCGGGAGATGGTGTTGTCGCAGCATCCGTACACATCGGCCAGTTGACGAGCGGTCTCACCTGCCCGGTAACGGTTCACGATCTCCGAGACGGGGAGCGTGTCGGCCAGCAGAACGATCTGTGCTGGCGGAGGTGGATTGCTGCCGCCCGTGGAGCCGCGCATCAGCCGACAGACCTGCGCTGTGCTGAGTCCGGCTATCCGGGCTGCTTCGGCTTGGCTGTCGCCCGCATGAACGGCCGCGACGGTGGCCTGGTGGAGTTCGGTACGGGCATCCCGCAGTTCGTCTGCGGCGTGGCGGTAGGTACTGGACCGGTTGGGGTAGGCGCGAGCGGATTCCATGTCCTGTTTGGCGTTGTGGTACCGCTGGGCGGCGTTGCGGAGGTGCGACCGGGGAGAGTTGGCCATGGCACGACGGTGCCACGGATTCAGTACATCGTTGCCCCGGCCCGGACACGACCGCGCCCCCACCGTGCGGCGGGGGCGCTCGAGATCAGACGGCTAGCCAGTTACGCCAGGTGCTTGCCGTTGCCGACATGCCGAGCCCGCGGCACGCCCGAAAAGCGCGCGGACTGCCCACCCGGCGCCTCCCGCATCATCGCCTCCGCCCGGTCCTCCGCCGCCCGCTGCGCCGTCACCGGCTCCACATCGGTCCAGTAAATGTCCAGCATGGTGCGCAGCGTCGTCGGCTCGCCGGTGGGCCCCATCGGCACGGTGATCTGGTCGAGGAGACGCCACAGCTCGTAGTCGCACTGTTCGGCTATCCCGCCGGAACGGGCGTGCGCGGCCTGGTGACGGCTGACCGCGACGGCCAGCTGCCGCAACTTCTCTCGGTTCTCTTGCGCGACCGAATGGTTCGTGGAGCGGTTGATGTTCTTCTGCGCGCGGCCCAGGTCGGCGAGG
>NZ_GG657755.1:102935-112186 GCF_000158915.1 Streptomyces himastatinicus ATCC 53653
CGACGCCGAGAAGCAGGCCATCGAAGCGTCACGCAAAGCAGACCGAGACCTCAGCTACCTCTGCTACAGCGAGGGGAAGGCCGGGATCCATCACATGACTGACGAGCGAAGGCAGGCCATCAAGACCGCGCGCGAAGCCGCCGAGAAGGCCCCGTTCGACTACAGGAACAGCCTGTACCGGCGACTCGGCTGACCGTCGCCCGCGGCGCCCGGGCCGACCCGGGCGCCCACCACCTTTCCGCCTGACCACCCCGCCACCACCCAGGAAGGATCCGATCCCCGTGACCCCCACCCCGGCCCCGGAGCCGACCAACACCCCCGAAGGGGACCGGCCGACCACACCCGCGGCCGGGACCGTCAACCAGCCCCTCACCCCCACCCAGAAAACCCTCATCGGCATCGTCACCGGCGCCGTCCTCACCATCGCCACCCTCGGCTTCATCGGCTCCTACACCGCCGTCACCAAACTCGCCATCGCCAAGGGCTTCGGCCAGTTCGCCCACGCCTTCCCCATCGCCGTCGACGCCGGAATCATCGCCTTCCTCGCCCTCGACCTCCTCCTCACCTGGCGCCGCATCCCCTACCCCCTCCTCCGCTACACCGCCTGGGGCCTCACCGCCGCCACCATCGCCTTCAACGCCGTCGTCTCCTGGCCCGACCCCGTCGGCGTCAGCATGCACGGCGTCATCCCCGTCCTCTTCGTCATCGCCGTCGAAGCCGCCCGGCACGCTGTCGGCCGCATCGCCGAGATCGTCGCCGACAAGCACATCGAAGGCCCGCCCGCTTCGCGCTGGTTCCTCAACCCGGTCGGCACCTTCATCCTGTGGCGCCGCCAGCGCCTGTGGGGCATCCGCAGCTGGGACCAGGTCATCGATCTAGAGCGGGAGCGCCGCATCTACATCGGCAAGCTCCGCAAGGACCACGGGCGGCTGTGGCGCCGCAAGGCCAAGGCCGATCAGCTCCTCGTCCTCCGGCTCGCCCGCGACGGCATGAGCATCCAGGACGCCATCGCCCTCCCCGAGAAGGAGGCGCAGAAGCTCGCCGAAGACCAGGCGAAGCGAGACGCCGAAACCCGAGCGAAGACCGAAGCCGAAGCCGAAGCGAAGCACCAAGCCGAACTACGGAAAGCCGAAGTCGAAGCGAAGCGGCGCGCCGAACTCGCCGAAGCCGAAGCAGCCGAAGCCGAAGCGAAACGGCGAGCCGAAGTCGCATCCGAAGCGGCCCGACTCGAAGTCGAAGCGAAGCAGCGCGAGGACACCGAAGCCGCCCGGCTGCTCGCAGCCGAAACCGAAGCGAAGCTCGCGGCCATCGCCCGCGCCGAGCAGGACGCCGAAGCCGAAGCCGAACTGAAGCGCCAGCAGCGCGCCGCCGAGCAGGTCCGGCTTCAGGCCGAAGCGGCACGTCACGCCCAGCAGCAGGCCGCAGCCGAGGCTGAGCGCCGCCGCCAGCAGGACGCCCTGGAGCGGGCCCAGCGCATCGCCGCTCGAGCTTCCGAAGCTTCGGCTTCAGCTTCGGACTCCGCTTCAGGTTCGGACGCGAAGCGCTCCGGCACTTCAGGTTCGGCTTCCACTTCAGGTCCGACTCCCCGACCGATCGCGCCCCAGCGGGGGAAGCGGCAAGCCGAAGTCGAAGCACTCCTCGCCCGCATGGTCGAAGCGAACGACCCGAAGTGCGTGTCCCTCGAGGACGTGATGGCCGACTTCGACCTGAAGCAGACCACCGCGTACGACCGGCTGAAGACCGCCCAGCAGCTGTACGCCGACGCCCAGAACCCGAAGTCCGCGAAGACCGCCTGAGACCGAGACCAGGAGACCAGAGACCCATGGACAAGCCCGCCGACCCGATCGTCTTCGGCCCCGAGTACGACCCGCTCGCCCGGCCTCGTATCCCGCAGACCGCCAGCAGCCCCGCACCGGTCGCCAGCGAGGACCGTATCGACGAACCGCAGCTCCTCGCCGGCCGCACCGAACGCCGCACCCGCTTCGCGGCCCGGACCAGGCGAATCTTCAAGCGGCACCTGGATTCGACCCGCACAACCATCTGACCAGCAGAAGACCGCCTGAGACCGGAGACCAAGACCATGGACATCAACGAGATTTTCACCGAGGCCGGGATGCGGGAGACCACCAGTGCCTTCCGGGACCAGCACATGGAGGACGCCCGCCAGTACGGGCAGCTCGGCGACATCATCAAGTCCCGCCTGGAGCAGCAGACCATCGACGGCGACGGCCGGTTCTCCGCCCGCTTCCGCGCGCGGAAGGTGTCGCGGCAGGTCAGGCGTATGGAGAAGGCGTCGAAGAAGGCCGCGGCTGCCGCCGAGGCCCTGCACGGCGCCTACGTGAACGAGGTCGTGGAACTGCCGCAGCGCCGGGAACTGGCCGCGGCCCGGAAGGAGGACCGCCGCCAGAAGCGCGCCCTCACCGCCGGCCAGTTCGTCGCGAAGTCCCTCCAGAAGTCCACGGACAGCCTGAACGGCGCCCGCCGCAGGAGATTCCGCAGGTCAGCGGGGTTCAGCAGCAGGTGCCGCAGTTCGTTGACCCGCTGCCGCACAACTTCACCACCGCCGGTCCTGGCGGCGGCCAGGCGCTGCCGTCGATCGGTGACTTCTTCGGCAAGGAGGCCATGTGAACGCGGCCCAGGCGAAGGCGGCGCAGGCGCGGCTCGCGAACCAGGCCGAGCACTACAACGCAGCGCAGGCGAAGGCCGCGGAGAAGGGGCCGATGTACCTCATCACGTTCTGGACGAACGTGTGCCGGAAGCTCGCGAAGGACGCGCTGGAAAGCGGCGATCCGAGCGTCGCGAACGGCCTGGCGTCGCATCTCAACGACTTCTACCGGGCTCACACGCAGTGACCGTATTCATCATCATCACCCGCCGAAAACGAGGTGATGAACGGCCCAAGGCGCACGCGCAACGCGCACGCGCGAGGGTGCCCGATCCGACTACCCACTGTCAACCCCGAGAGGAGGCGCAATGACCGACAACAACGTGATCAGCTTCCCGCGTATCGGGTTCAACCTCACCCCCACCACGACCCCTGCGGCGACGCCCGACAGCCCGGCCGTCACGCCCCCCGCCGCCCCCAGCACCACGCCCGACACCGGCAGCAGCGACCCGGTACGACGCGGCCCCCTGGACGCCATCGCCGCCCTCCGTGACCCGGGCCTGACCGAACCCGTCGTCACCGCCCCCGCGGCCGCCGGGGACTTCGACCTGGTGCCCGCCACCTTCCGCAACGACCCCGCTGCGCCCGCGGCCCCGGACGGCGGTCAGGACCCGATCGGCCCCCGCCTCGGGGCCCTGTCTCTCGCCGCGATCCTCGCCGTCGCCGTCGCTGCCCTGCGCGGCATCCACACCGCCGCCACCACGTGGAGGGAGCGCCGCAAGGAGCGGCAGCAGCGTGCCGAGCAGACGGTCGCCTCCCTCGCCTCCGGCGGAGGCAGCGGCGGCGGCAAGGGGAAGGGGAGCAGCGGCACGGGCAGCACCGGCAGTGGTTCGGGCGGCGCCGGGGCTGGTGGTGGGGGAGGGAAGCGTCGGAAGGTCCAGCCCGGTCACGAGTACGGCCGCGGCCTCCTCGACAACCTCGGCGGCAAGGGGAAGAAGAACAAGGGCGGAAAGGCCGGTGGAGGCCCGTCTGGGGGCGGTAAAGGCCCCGGTGGGGCTGGCGGTCCGGGCGGTGGCTCGAAGGGCTCTGACAAGGGCTCCAAGGGCCGCTCCGGCGGCGGGCACGGCGGGGACTCTCCCTCCAAGCACCGTCGCCAGGACCGCAACCGCAAGGCGAGCGGCAACCGCGGCCACCACAGCAGCGGCACGGGTGGCGGCTCCGGGAAGAACCACACCGGCGGCCACCGCAAGAACAAGACCCCCAAAGCGCCCCACCGCGGGTCCCAGGGCGCCGGCCACAACCTGAAGAAGCACCAGAAGAACGCCCAGCGGGACAACCGGACCCGGCTCCCCGAAGCGCTGAAGGACAGCACCCACAAGGCAGCTGACCGGCGCCTGGACAAGCGCCGCAAGAACCTCGACACCCCAGCCCTGTGGTCCAACGACTCCAAGTCGCCGAAGAAGGGCCCGAAGAGCAAGCTGACCGGCGGCCGCGGCGACGTCGCGCCCAAGAAGACGTCCGGCAAGGACCGCACGGACAAGAAGGAGACCGACGACGGGCCCGACATGTCGAAGCTGTGGGACGCCCTGAAGCACGACACGAAGACCGCCGCCAGCGGCCGGTGGAAGAACCGGGGCAAGAACCGCCGGAAGCCTCCGGTCTGGAGGGTCGACGCCACCGACACGCCGAACAGCGACAAGACCCGGAAGCCCAGGGCGAAGAAGGACAAGGGCGCGGGCGCGAAGTCGAGCAACGGAAGCCGGTGGCAGCGGGCCCGCGACCGCGCCCGCAAGCTCCACGACCAGTGGGCCGCGAAGGACGCCCCCAACGCTGGCGGCACCACCGGCGCCCCTGGCCCTGGCACTGGCTGGTCCCGCAGTGAACGGCGCAGCCCCTTCGAGAACGTCGGCCGCTCCACAGGCGGTGCTACCTGGACCGTCGAGCGCGAGGACTACCCCGGAGCCCAGGCCAAGCGGTGGGAACCAGCCGCGATCACCACCGGCACCCCCGCCCTCCCCGCTACCGGGCCCGCAGCCCTCGACCCGGCGCCCGCCCCACACACGGCCCGCCCCGGCACCCGCCGACCCCGCCCTATGCCCCCAGCCCCCAGCCCCAGCTCATCCACCCGCACCCCGGAGGCCCGAACGATGGCCGCACACCTCCCCGCGCAGGCCCCCGGCGGCCACCGCATGGACGACCAGCACGCCACCGAAATCAGCCTCGACGACGCCCTCGACGACTACGGCGACTTCAAAGACGACGGGTTCAAAACCCACGACCAAGCCCACAAGCTCGCCAACCGGGCCATCAAACTCCGCGACACCCTCACCGCGTTCGCCGAAGACCTCGCCACCAACCACAACCTCATCGGCCCCCGGTTCTCCCGCGCCATGGCCCGCATCGCCGAGTCCATGGACCTCGTCGCCCGCATGGCCGAGGAAATGCAGGACTCCTCCCTCGCCGCAGCCGAGATGGCCGAGGCCGCGGACAACGACCTCAACGACGCCTACCGGCCCTACAGCACCGCCACCGCCGACGCCGGCCTGTCCACCCCGTCCGCGCCCATCCACAACCAAACCTGAGCAAGGAGCAGACGGTGAGCGACAGCAACGCGATCGAGCCCACTGCCGTACAGACTGGCGCCGAAATCGAGCACGTCGGCGACAACGCCCCCGTACCCGCAAGCGGCGGAAAGCCCGACCGGCCCACCTGGTCCCGCGCCATCCACGGCATCCTCAACTTCGTCACCCTCGCCGCGCGCATCATGGCCCTCGCCGCCGCCGCGGCCCTCCTCAAGGAGCAGCTGCACCTGCTGAAGGCCCGCATGCACAACGACGCGGCCCGCGCCCGCCGCCTGGCCGAACACCTCAACCAGGCTGGCGCCGACACCCGCTTCCAGGCCCAGACCTTCGAGGTCGCCACCGCCTTCGAACGGGTCGCCGAGTCCTCCGGCGAACTCGCCCAGGCCGCCGACGACATGGAAGCCAACGCCCGTGGAGTCCGCGACGCCCACGAGGCCGAATACCGCGGCATCTACGAAGTCCGCCAGGCCAGCCCCTACGCGCAGCCCCTGCCCGGCTTCAGCGCCGTCCGATAACCCGCCCGCCGCCCCTCATCCAGCGAAGGAGGACACCCCCGTGACCACCGAACCGATCACCGCACACGCCTTCGGGACCGTCTGGACCGAACAGGCAGCCCGCTATGAACTCGGCCGGTCAGCCCGCTACGAACACGCCCGGTCCATTCACCGCCGGGTGAAGCTCGAACGCGCCGTCTACGGCGCCGCCACCCTCGGCATCACCATCACCCCCCAGTCCGAGACCCTGTGGCAGTCCCACCTCGCCGCCGCCACCGCCGCGGCCGGGTCGCTCGCCTGGCTGTGGCGGAAGGGCCAAGGCAGAGCACGGCTGGCACGCCTTCATCAAGACCTGCAGCGCACACTGCCCCTCTCACGGCGCCAGCCTCTTACTTCACCAACTTGCTTCAACCCCGGAACCCCGTGGTGGGAGATCGCCGACGCGATCGGCTGGGGCCTGACCATGACCGCCACCGCTCCCGTCAGCCGTGCCCGCCAGCTGCCCACCCCGCCCGCGGCCTCTACGGACGCAGCCACCCAGCCGAAAGCCCTCCAGCTCGCCCCCACCACCTACGAAGAAGACCGCGCCTACCGATGGGCCGCCGCCCGAGCGACCGGCACCACCCGCCTCACCCACGTCACCCGCTACCAGCACGGCCTGCCCGACTTCCACGGCATCGTCGTCGCCGAAGCAGGCGAAGCCGTCCCCGACCTCAACCCCACCGCCCTCGCCGCCGTCTTCGACTTCCCGCCCGGCAGCGTCGTCCTCGAACCCATCCCGAACTCCGGACCCGGCCGGAAGCACCTCATCGCCGCCCCCACCGCCCTCGCCCGCCGCGCCCAGGCCGACGACGACCCCATGCACCGCCTGTGGAACGCGAAAGTCTCCCACCCCAAGGGCGCCGCCCCCGGCATGATCCTCGCCGACTACCGAACCGAACCCAACCGCATCGCCCTCCGTGTCACCGCACCCGACGACCAGCTCATCCAGCTCAACCAGAAGAAGATCGCACGAGCCTTCGACTACAAAGACACCAGCCTCGTCATGGTCGAAACCGACGGCCTCGGCGACGGCCTCATCTCCCTCTACAGGACCCACCCCCTGCTGAACGTCCGCGAAGCCACCGCCGCCGACCTCACCATGGCCCCCGACGGCACCATCGCCCTCGGCCAGCAGCCCGACGGCCGCATCGGACGCATCCCCCTCTACGACCCGCAGATGGGCGCCATCACCGACCTCTTCGTCGGCGCACCCGGCGCCGGCAAGTCCGTCACCCTGCTCCACGTCATCGCCGCCGAACGCATCAGCGGCATCGTCTCCATCGTCGCCGACGCCCAGGACGGCATGAGCCTCCCGGAAGTCGACGGCCGCGTCTTCCACTTCGGCAAGGGCATCGCCGCCACCGCCGCGACCCTCGCCGCAGCCGTCGACCTCGGCAAATACCGCGAATCCGTCAGCGCCGAGAACGGCTGGGGATCCTTCGAGATCGGTAACCCGTGGCCGCTCGTCAACGTCACCCTCGACGAGCTGAACCGCATCCTGTCCGCCGACGCCACCGTCCCCCGCCCCTTCCGCAAGTGGGTCACCGGACTGGTCGGCGACACCCAGTCCACCGGCCGCAAGCTCGGTCTCGGCATCCGCTTCGCCGCCCAGTCCATCCACCTCGCCGACCTAGGCGACAAAGACCGGATTCGCGCCAACGCCAAGAACGGCACCGTCTGGCTCGGCCGCACCAACAGCAGCACCACCCAGCACATGGCCCGCGACGGCGTCCTGCCCCCCGGCGTCGAAATCGCCCCCATCCCGCGCTACTTCGGCACCGGCGAAGGCAGCGCCATCAACGCCGCCTTCGAAGGCAAGGAAGCCCAGCACGGGCCCATCACCGCCGGAATGGCCAACATCATCAACGGCGGCAGCCTCTTCACGAACCGCACCTGGTTCGCCCGCAAGGAGAACAAGACCTACCCGCACCTCATCGACCTCATGGAAAGCCACGACATCCCGTGGCTGACCGAGCAGGAAGTCATCGTCTTCGGCGTGTCGTACCAGCGCTGGCTCGCCTTCGCCGAAGCGCTCCTCGCCGGAGAGGGCGAGGAGGGCATCCAGGAGGCCGTGGACGCACACCAGGGCGTCGTCAAGGAGCAGTCCGCGTTCCTCGGAGACGACGAGGACGACGACCAGCCCTCCGCCAGCAGCATCAAGGACCGCATCCTCGACGTCCTCGCCAACGGCCCCATGGCCCTCAAGGACGTCCGAAAGCGCCTCGCCGACGAGTTCGCCGCAGGCAGCGTCAACAACGCCATGGGCGAACTCCACAACATCGACGGACTCGTCACCGTCGTCAGCCGCGGCGTCTACCAGCTCACCCAGTAACCCACCCCGACAGGAGACCCCCACCCGTGAACCGTCTGCCCGAGCCCCAGCAGCCCACCGCCACCCCGGCTGGGCAGCCCACCCCCGAAGTCCTCCGCAAGGCCGCCGAGGTCGCGGCCGCTGTCGACGCCGTCTACCACGGCCCCACCTCCTACCGCGACCACAGCCCGCTCCCCGCCATCGGTCCCACCCCGCCCGTGGCCCAGCCCGGGCAGCCCCCCATGAGCCAGAAGGCGGCCGACATCAGCGGCCTGATGAAGGCCAGCAGCCTCCCCATCTTCGCCCTTGGCACGGCCGCCACCGGAACCCTCTGGGCCTCCGGCCACGCCAACCCGCTGGTCATCGCCTTCATCTGTGCCGCCCCGCCCACCCTCGCCATCGCTCTCAGCCGACTCATGAAGGGCGTCAAGCAGGCCGTCGAGGCCACCCCGACCGAGCACCACCACCACTACAACGCCCCCGTCTACCAGGACCACCGCAGCGTCAACACCCAGACCCGCGGCGTCTGGGCCACCACCCGCAACGAACTGCCCCGCTGACCACTCCATCCACCAACTCACACCTCGGGGGAACCCATGACCCGCACAGCCCGACGCCGCACCGGCCGCTTACACCTCGGCCTCACCGGCTGGTCGCTCGTCCTCTTCGCCCTCTACATCTCCGCCAAGACCTGGCCCGTCCAGACCGCGGTCATCGCCGCGGTGCTGGCCCTGGCCGGTGTTGCCGCCGCGGTCCTCCTCCGCCGCCTCGACCCCCGGGCCCGGCGCCAGCTCCTCGTCACCCTGCCCCGCCCCCGCCGCGCCACCAGCCGCAGCCTCGCCGCCTACCGGGCCATGGACCCTGACGACTTCGAGCACGCGATCGCCCGTCTCGCCCGCCGTGACCCCGGGGTGCGCGACGCCATCCCGCAGGGCGGATCCAACGACCGCGGCCTCGACGTCCTCGTCCACCTCCACGACGGCCGCCACATCCTCATCCAATGCAAGCGCTACGCGCCGCCGAAGAACGTCAGCAGCGAGGACGTGCAGAAGACGAACGGGACCTACCGCGACATCCACCACTGCGTCCTCGCGGTCATCGTCACCACCAGCTCGTTCACGCACGCCGCCCTGGAGACCAACGTCCTCCTGGCCCGGCCCCTCGTCCTGGTCGACGGACCGGCCCTCGCCGACTGGGCCGCGGGCGGGCGCCCGCCG
>NZ_GG657755.1:112401-128384 GCF_000158915.1 Streptomyces himastatinicus ATCC 53653
CAAACCCCGGCAACCCCCCAGGCGCCGGGAAGACGCGGCCCCGCGACCCGATCCCCCCTGGCTCGCGGGGCCGCAGCACGTCCAACTACCTGGCCCGGGGGAACACCACGGCCGAAATGCCCGATCATGGCGGTAGGCGCGGGGCCTGACCAACAACACATGCGGGAGCCCCGACCGCCATGCCACTGTCCAAAGCCCAGCAAGCCGAAGTCGCCGAACGCCGCGTCAAACTCATCCGCCTCCGCCGCCAAGGCATCAGCTTCGACGACCCCCGTATCCTCGCCCTCGGCTACTCCTCCCGCGGCGCCGCCTCCAAAGACCTCGTCCGCGCCCTCAAGGAACGCCGCGACGAACAAGCCGCCGAGATCTCCGTCTACCGGCAGGAAGAGAACGAGCGCCTGGACGCCCTTCTCGAGGTCGCATGGCCCCGCGCCACCACCCCCAGCCCGCTGTTCGACAGGGACGGCAACATCGTCGGCGAAGAACTCGACATGCGGGCCGTTGACACCGTGCTGAAGCTCATGGACCGGCGTGCCAAGCTCAACGGCCTCGATGTGCCCGTCCGTACCGAGCTGTCTGGCCCGGGCGGCGGCGCCGTCCCCCTGGCCGCCGGGACGCTCGAGGAGCTGAACAAGCTGATCGACATCGCCGGGCAGACCGGGCAGGAGGCCGAAGCGCCCAGCGACGAGGACTCTGGTGACGACGGCGACTGATCTCGAGGACTACGACGAGGACCTTGACCAGGAACTCCTCCTGGCGAACTACCGCCGCCTGTCCGTCGTCGAACGCCGCCGCGTCGCCCGCCGTGCCTCACCCGAGCTGCGCCTCCGGTTGGCGCACGAAGAGCGGCAGATGGCCATGGACCGCTCGCCCGGCGCCCTCGCAGCGGTCCTCACCGAGGGCCGCGAGATCCAGGCCCCGCACCTCGACCTCATCGACCAGGCGTTCCGCCGCATCGCAGCAGGGGAACGTCTCCAGGTCATGCTCACCATGCCTCCGAGGCACGGGAAATCGCAGCGCGCCTCTCGCTGGGGCCCGCTGTGGTACCTGCGGCGCCACCCCACACGCCGCGTCATGATCGCCTCCTACGGTGCCGACCTCGCCGACGACCACGGCCGCTGGATCCGCGACCAGCTCAAGGAGTACTCCGACACCCTCGGCATCCGCCTGAACCCCGCCTCTCACGCCGCGAACCGCTTCGACCTGGAGCAGCCCCGCGGCTCCTCCGTACGCGGCGGCATGGTCACCGCCGGTGTCGGCGGAGGACTCACCGGCAAAGGATTCGATCTTGGAATCATCGACGACCCCTTCAAAGGCAACGACGACTCCGGCAGCCCCGCCCAACGCGACCGCGTCTACGACTGGTACCGATCCGTCTTCTACACCCGCCGCGCCCCCGGCGCCTCCATCATCCTGATCAACACACGCTGGCACGAAGACGACCTCTCCGGCCGCCTCCTCCAAAGCGAACCCCACCGCTGGATTCAGATCGACCTCCCCGCCATCGCCGACAGCCCCGACGACCCCCTCGGCCGCCACATCGGCCAAGCCCTCTGGCCATCCCAATACGACGAAGCCGACCTCGCCGACACCCGCGAAACCCTCGGCGAACGCATCTGGTACGCCATGTACCAGCAGAAACCCCGCCCCCTCGAAGGCGGCGTATGGCAATGGGCATGGATCAGCGGCAACCGCCTCAAGCCCGAAGCCTGGCCCGGCATCGACCCCACCCGCGTCGTCGTCGCCGTCGACCACGCCGGCGGCGACTCCCTCCGCAACGACGAAGTCGGCCTGTGCTGCGCCGCCCGCGACCGCAACGGAGACCTGTACATCCTCGACGACCGCTCCCGCACCATGGGCGCCGACACCTGGGGCACCGAAGTCTGCAAGCTCGCCATCGACCGCCAGGCCGACGCCATCATCGTGGAGAACAACTTCGGCGGCGACATGGCCAGACAGATCGTCACCCAGGGCTGGAACGAGCTGGCCAGCGACGGCGAGACCAAGGGCATGCTGATGCCGTCGATCATCGAAGTCCACGCCAAGCAGGGCAAGCGCCTGCGCGCCGAGCCCATCGCCCAGCTCTACAAGCAGGCGCGCGTCCACCACGTTGGCGAGTTCGTCGAACTCGAGGGTCAGATGGTCACCTGGATCCCCGGCATGGACTCCCCGGACCGGATGGACGCCGCCGTGCACGCGCTCACCGAGCTGGCCAATCCGGCAGCGGCGGCCACGGGCAGCAAGCCGTACGCCGACAACCGGCTCTCCGGGCGAAGGTGACGTCCTTGCTGGTCGACAAAGGCAAAGCGTGCCCGACCTGGGATAATTGTCCGGCTCTCCGGGCCTATCAGGGAAGGCGAAGGTTGCCACGGCGGGATCCTACGTGGCTACGGCCGCCAATAGTCGCGGTAGCCGGGCCGGTTCGCGTACACGGCAGCGTCGCGGCGGATCACCGCGTGCAGCGCCGTCGCCTCGGCGCGTGCGGCCCGGTAGGCGGCGGTGTCGTTGTCGCGCATCGCCTGGTCCGTCCGCCCCTCCGCTGCCTTGAACTGGGCGAGCGTCTGTCGCTTGGCGTCGATCTCGCGCAGCACCCGATCTGGATCCCACTTGGAGATGTGGAGGGCGAGTTCGTCGCTGAGCTCCGTCGTAACCTTGGACTCGCCGTCTTCTCGCCGGAGGATCAGGTACCGGGATCCCCAGAGGTACTCGCCGGTCTCGATCCGGTCGTACCCAACTGCGCGGGCCGTCCGCTCGTCTTCGTTGAGCTGCTCGCCGAGCCACTGCACAAGCTTGTCGCTCACGTCTGTTCCTCCTGCTGTACTTTGCGCCAGTCGCTCTCATCGGGCCGTTTGGGCAGTTCGGCACCGTCGCGCCTGACGTACCACTCCCAGAGGGCTTTGGTGATGCCACTACGGTCGCTGCTCGCGGTGCGGGCGGCGGCGTCGAAGTCGTTGACCAGTTCGTCGTCGATGCCGCGTAGGGCCCGCTGCTTGTGGCGGTGTCTGTGCTGTCGTCGGCGTTCTTCTCCGTTGGTCATGGCTTGAAGTGTGGCAGGTGGCTTGCCACCGGTCAAAGGGTCCGGAATGATGGTGGCAAGCCACCAGGTGACAAGGAGAAGAAATGACTATCGCCCCGAGTGCCCTCGCAAAGTACGTCGACGACATTGCCTTCGCCGCCGAGGGGACGGCCGCCACCACTCCGCAGGAGTTCGCCGAACAGTTGGAGGTGGCCGCCGAGAACCTTTCCCGGGCCCACATCAACGGCGCCGAAGACCTGGAGACCGCCGCGACCTATCTCGCCGACGCCATGCGCTCCACCGGAGCCGACCGCCGCGTCCTCCTCGACAAGGCCGTCGAGTACCTGTCCAACGCCCGGGACATGGTCGACGAATACCGCCTCATGGCCTGACCTGCCCGGTGGCATACTGGGCTGCAACGTCGTCACCCGTGGGGTGGCGAAAGCCGAGCCAGGTGACCCGGGGCAGACCGGGAGCCTGGCTCGACGCATTCCGGGGCCAGGGCAACCCCGCCCGCCGTCGCCCGTACCCTGTGGTCAGGCGCGGGGCCTGACTCGGAGAGGGATACCGGTGGGTGGTCTGCGCTCGGTCATCATCCATGCCTGGAGCTGGCTGAACTACAAGCCGATCTACAGCAACGACCTCGGCATGCCCAATCGCAAAGCGTTTCCCGAGTCGGTCGCCATGTGGGTGCCTGCCGAGGACGAGAAGCGCCTCGCCGCCTATAAGCTCCTCGCCGCGTACGACCAGAACCAGGCCGCCGAGCTGGCCGAAGTCGGCGGCGACCTGCACGCGCGAGACCGGCGCGAGTTCGGCGATCCCAGCATGTTCGTCGACACGCTCATGTCCCACGTCCTCGGGCGGGAGCAGCACATCACCGTGCCCGGTGCTGAGGACGACACCGAAGGCGAGCCCACCCCGGAGGCGGCGGCCGCAGCGCGCGTGCAGGAACTTCTGGAGGACTGGGCGGAGGCCGAGCAGCTGCCGATGCGCATGCAGCAGGCCGAACGGAAAGCCGTCACGCTGGGGGACGGGGTGTACCGGCTGGCCTGGGACCCCGGGAAGAAGCGGCCCACCTTGCGCGTCTCGGACCCGGGCTTCTATTTTCCGGTCATCGGCGAGGACGACGACGGCGGCGAGTACCCGAGCAGGGTCCACTTCGCGTGGGAACTGCCCGAGGATCCGAAGCGCGGCCTGAAGGCGCGACTGAGGCGCATCACGTACGAGCTGGACTGGATCCGCCCGGCTACCGCGCCCGGCGTCGACCAGTCCGGGCGCGCCGTACGAGCCCCGCTCCCGCCCCCCGAACTCGAGGACGGCGCCGCAGAGGCCGAGCTGCCGTCGCCCCCGCTCACCCCCGGCGACACCCTCAACCCCGACACCGGCGCCATCTCCCGCATGTACGCGTGGAACGACGAGCCGTCGTACCTCACCTGCTACCTCACCGACGCCACCTGGGAACTCGGCGACATCAAGGGCCCGGTCGACGTCGACTCCCTCCCCGAGGCCAAGGCGACGTTCGCGACCCGCTCCGACGGCGAGGTGTTGCAGCGCCTCGACCTGTTGCTCGACTTCATCCCGGTCGTCCACGTCCCCAACACCGTCCCCCCGGCCGAAGAGCACTGGGGGCAGTCGTCCCTGGCCAAGGTCTTGCAGGTGTTCGACGAACTCGCCGGAGCCGATACCGACAGCAGCCGCGCCTCCGCCACCACCGGCTCGCCCATCATCGGCATCTCCGGCGTCCAAGCAGGCGGCCGCGACGGCGCCCAGATGGACGTCGCCCCCGGCACCGCCTGGAACCTGGGCGAGAACGGGCACCTCACCAGCATCGACACCGCGCCCCAACTCGCCGGGCTCCGCGAGCACGTCCACGACCTCAAAGACCGCGCCGCAAACGTGGCCCGCCTGCCCGCCGTCGCCCTCGGCACCCTCGACCCGTCCAAGGTCCCTTCCGGCTACGCGCTCCAGCTCTCCCTCGGCCCGCTCGACTCCCTCATCGGCGGCATGCGACTCGCCCGCGACCACAAGTACGCCCTCCTCCTGCGATTCGTGCAGCGCCTCTACCTCGCCGGGCAACACCCCGACTGGGCCGGGGTCACCGTCCAGCCCGCACGCATCACCTGGGGCCCCTACACCCCCACCGACAAGCAGTCCGTTCTCGAGCAGGTCACCGCCGGGGTAGACAAGGTCTTCAGCCGCGAGACCGCGGTCCGCATGCTCGCCGAAGCCGGGTTCCCCATCGACGACGTCGCCGCAGAGATCGAGCGGATCGAGTCCCGGCAGTTCGAGCAGGCCAAGGCCCTCGCGGACGCCACCGGCGACGTGAAGGCCGTGGGCGACTTCCTGGGTATCGACATCGACGAGCCGGACACCCCGCCCGCCCCGCAACTACCCCCGGCGCCCGGACAGCAGCCCGAGAACGAGGGCGACGACACCGACCCGACCAGCGAAAACACCCCGCCAGGGCAGACCGGGGGCAACACCGAATGACAATCATGCGATCGTTGATCCAGGCGCGGGGCCGACGGACACTCCTATGGGAGGACGAAGCCCTCATGCGCCGCCCCGCGCTGCACCACCCACACACCGGCCCGGCCACGCCCGGCTGGTCGCACCCCTACGCCCCCAGCCCGTTCAGCCCCATCTGCTACGCCGACGGCGGCGACGGCCCGCAGCCCCCTGCGGCCAGTGCGCCCACCCCAGCTGACGTCGCCGCCCGCGCCCAGCAGCAGAACGGCGTCCACGGTGACGGCGACCCCGGCGGCCAGCCGCGCATCAAGCCCGCCGACCAGCGCGCAGACGCTGACGACCGGCCCCTCATCGACTACCAGACCGGGAAGCCGATGACGCAGGGACGCTTCTCCATGGTCATGACCCGCGAGCACGACAAAGGTCACCGCGAAGCCCTCCGCGCCGTCGCCGAAGCCGCCGGGCTCGACCCCGACCAGATCGACCTGTCCAAGGTCGGCAACATGCTCAAGGACGCCCGCGACACCGCCCGGCAGCGCATGACCGACCTCGAGCGCCGCGAAGCCGACATCGCCGAGGCGCAGCAGCGCGCCGAGCAGGCCACCGCCGCCGCCGCGCAGAGGCAGGCCGAGGCCGAAGCCCGGCTGAGGGAAGCCGAGCAGCGCATCCTCCTCACCGACATGGGCGTGCGCTCCAAGGACCTCGGCGACGTCGCCGCGCTGCTTCGCAACGACCTCGCCGGTGTCGACAACCCGACCGCCGAGCAGATCAAGGAAGCGGCCGAAGCGCTCAAGGAACGCCGCCCCAGTGACTTCGGCGGCCCAGCCCCCGACGAGCAGCGGCCCACCACACCTCCCGCGCCCGGCGGGGCCCCCGCCAGTGGGCAGCAGCCCCGCACCCCCGCACCGGCCAAGGACGCCGTCCGGCAGGAAGCCCGCCGACGCGCAGTCGAAATGGGCCTACGCGCCGCAGACGACGCCGCCTAACCAGCGGCCCGGCAGACCAGGGACCACGCCCTCACCCCACGTGGACGGCACCCCCTAGTGGTGCCCTCACCACAACTCGCATCTCGCGAAAGGGGCTACGGCGTGGACATCCAGCCGTACACCACCACGGAAACCCTCGCCGTCGGACGGCCGTGGCTGATGAGCATGCTCGGCATCGAGGCCAACGTCACCGTCACCCTCGACCTGACCGCGTTCGATCAGAACCTGCACTGGACCGAAGCCTCCGCCTACCAGCCCGAGCGGAAGCTGAAGTCCGGCATCCCGCTGGGCAAGAACACCACCAGCGGCCTGTACGAGCCGTACGCCGCGGTCACCAACGAGGTCCAGACCGTCACCATCACCGGCGGCCCGACCGGCGGAACCTTCACCCTCACCTACTCCGGCCAGACCACCGCGGCGATCGCGTACAACGCCACCGCCGCGGCCGTGCAGACCGCCCTCGAGGCGCTGTCGAACGTCAACCCCGGCGACATGACGGTCACCGGTAACGCGGGCGGCCCGTACACGGTCACCTTCGGCGGCCAGTACCTCGGCGACAACGTCGCCCAGATGACCGCCACCGGATCCTTCACCGGCGGCTCCAGCCCGGCGGTCGCCGTGGCCACCACCACCGCAGGCGGCACCGCCACCGCGAGCGACGGCACCCAGACCTTCCGCGGGTTCCTCTTCACCGAGGTGTCCTTCGCGCCCGGCGCCACGAAGGTCGCCGCGCCGCTCATGGTCCACGGCCAGATCGACGTGGCCAAGCTCCCGGTCGCGTTCGACCCGGCCGACGCGCCCGCCGGATCCAACACTCAGTTCGTCTACAAGGTCTGATCAGGAGAACCCGACATGCCGAACGACATGCTGGAGCTCCTGCTCCGCGACCTCAGCCCGACCCAGATCCAGGCGTTCGTCCGGGAAATCCAGACCCCGGCCGACTACGCCCTGACCCTGTCGGTCATGCCCGAACGCACCATCGACTCCGTGAAGTGGGAGACCCGCGGTACCCGCCGACGCGTCGCCGCCGCCTCCTACCGCGCGTGGGACGCCCAGACCAAGGTCGCAACGCGTGAGATCACGCAGTTCGCGACCTCCGGGAAGCTCCTGCCGCTGGGCCAGAAGTACATCGTCGGCGAGTTCGAGACCATCCTCGAAAACCTCGACCGCGGCATGGACAGCCGCGACCTCGTCCGAGCCGTCTACGACGACGTCGGCGCGCACGTCCTGTCCATCAAGAAGCGCCTCGAACTGGCCGTCGGCGACCTTCTGGTCGACGGAAAGTTCTCCCTCGTCGGCGAGAACGGCCTCACCCTCGAGGCCGACTACAAGGTCCCGGCCGCGAACATGCCGACCGCGCCCACACCGTGGACCGACCCCACCGCCGACATGCTCGGCGACGAGATGCGCTGGATCGAGGTCCTGCGCGCCTCCGGGGCACCGGCCCCCGCCCGCGCCTTCACGTCCTACAAGACGATGGCGCTCGCCATGGGCAACGACTCCTACCGGGCCGCCTACTACGGCAGCGTCAACTCGGCGTCGACCATCCCCACCGCGGTCCTCGCACCGAACGAAGTCAACGTGGTCCGCACCCGCTACGGCCTGCCGCCGATCACCCCGTACGACGTGAAGATCGAGCTGGACAACGGCACCGATGTGCGGCCGCTGCCGGAGAACATGTTCTTCCTGCTGCCGCCGAACCCCGCCCAGTGGGCCGAGACCCAGTACGGACTCACGGCAGACGGGCTGATCCTCGCCCGAGGCGGGAACCCGGCCATCGAGCGCGAGGACGCCCCCGGCATCGTCGTCACCCGCGGCTACCAGGACGACCCGCCGCAGGTGTGGACGAAGGGCTCCGCGTCCGCGCTGCCGGTCATGTACACCCCGGACATCCACATCGCCGCGACGGTGTGGTGAGCCATGACCCAGCTCGCGAGCACCGTGTACGTCCAGGACCCGGAGACCCACCAGACCGTCCGCCTGGAGCCGGGAACCAACCCGCCGTCCCGGCTGGCAGCGCTGGTGACGAACCCGGCCGCATGGGTGGACGGCAAGCTGCCGACCGCCGCGAAGAAGGCCCAGGCGGGCGACGGAGACCAGGGAAACGGCCAGGGCGACGGCTCTGGCGGTGCCTCGGATTCCGACGCTGACACCGAGGGCACCAAGCCGGTCGCCGCGAAGAAGGCGGCGGCCACCCGACCGGCCCGGGGCCGGAGGTCAGCTGACGAGGGCGGCAGCTGACGCTGGGGTGCGGGCCCGCGGCTGGGGCGCCACCGGGCCCGCACCCCACACCCCTTCCCTTCCCGCTCGACCTGGAGGTGACAGGTGGACGCCAACGTCCGCGCGTGGCTGACGGCGCAGCTCGGCACAGCCACCAACCTCGCCGACCTAGACCTGCGCTACACCCGCCTCGGCACAGCGCGCTCCGTGGCGATCGAGGTGCTGTACGAGCGCAAGGCCGCCCTCGTCAACGAGCAGCCCGCCTCCGTCAACGTCAGCTCCGTCGTCGGGGTCACTTACACCGAGAACATCTGGCCCTCGAGCGGCAGATCGCCGCCCTCGAGACTGGCCAGCCACCGGCACCCGACGACCCGACACCCCCGGCCGACGACACCAGCAGCACCGGCTTCTCCGCCATCCAGCTCCGCGAACGGCCCCGCCGATGACCACGCCAGTCCGCCGCCGCACCCTCCGGGCCCGCCTCCTGGCCTACATCACGGACGCCACCGCGCGGCTTCAGGCGGCCTGGCGGATCCTCACCACCGCGCAGAACGCACTCCTGACCGCCCTGGCCGCGATCCGGCCCGGCAACGGCCGCGGCATCAGCGCCCGCATCCGCACCGCCACCACCGTCTTCCAGCGCGCCCTCGCCGCATTCGACCGGGCCGCCACAGCCTTCGCCGAACGCTGGGCCGTCAGCGACCTCCCCCTCATCTACCGCGAGGGAGCCTGGACGATGCTCGACAACGCCGACCAGGACCAAGGCCTGTTCGCCTGGACCGACCGGCACCGCGCCGCGGTCACCGCCGCCTCCGCCCAGTACTACGCCGACATCACCAGCCGCATCCAAGAGGCCCTGCGCCGCGCCCGCGCGTTCCTCCGCGCCGCCCTGGCCGCAGCCCGCAACACCGCTACGACTCCCTTCGACGCCGAGGCGCTGCGCCGCGAGCACCCGCTGGACACGGTGATCTACGGCGCCCGCACCCGCTACCCGGCCGACGCATGGGCGCACGCCGCGGTCACCTGGCAGGCCGTCACCACCGCCAACACGGGCGCAGCCCGCGCCGCGCTGGACGAGCTGGGCTGCGAATGGGTCGAGGTTCGTGACGGGCCGGACTGCGGCTGGGAGTCCCACGATGATCCGGACCGCGCGAACCGCACCCTGCGCACCGTCCAGGACGCCCTCGCCCATCCATCCGCGCATCCCCACTGCGCGCGCGAGCTACTTCCCCGCCTCGATCTCATCGGCCGTACCGAGATCCGCTCCGGAGCCCTGCTGTGAAGCCGCAGGACGCTCAGACCGTTCACTCCGGACACGGAGTCCCCTCCGAGACCACCCTCTGGCGCATCAACGCGTGGCTGGAGGCCAACGGCATCGACCCCTGCCTTGTCCTGGCCGAGCGCCCCATCTACGTACTCGCCGTCGCCAACGGCACCATCCAAGGCGGCCTGCCCTGGCTCATCGACGTCATCGTCTTCCACCAGTACTACGAGCACCCGGACGGCACCCGCGAGCTGAACTTCATCACCCACGAGGCCGTGTCCTTCCAGCGCACGGTTCCCCTCCAAGTTCCCTTCCCGGCCGACCCCACGACGGACGACGAAGGAGCAATCGATGGCGAAGCTGACCAGCAAGCAGAGGAAGAAGCTGCCGAAGTCCAAGTTCGCGCTGCCCGGCAAGCGGGCGTACCCCGTGGACACGAAGGCCAGAGCGAGGAACGCGCTGGCCAGGGTGAGCCAACACGGATCGAAGGCGCAGCAGAAGAAGGTACGCGCCGCGGTGACGAAGCGGTACCCGAGCCTGAAGAAGTCCGGCGGAAGCCGGAGGAAGAAGTAGCCCCATGACCAGGTCTAAGGCCGCAATGCCCGATGCGCTGCTCGTCGCAGGGCGCGCACTGCACGAGATCACTCTCGCGCACTACTCCATCACCATGCCTGATTCACCGGCGACGCGGTGGGCGGACCTCTCAGAGCCTTCGCGTCGCTCCTACCGGGTCCTTGCACAAAAGGCAGCAGAGGCGCCGACGTTCGAAGACTTCTACGCTTTCACGACCCTCGCAGAGAGCTTGGCGGGCTTGGAGTGTCCCTCTGCCCACGAGGACACCGAGAGGACCCGAGGAGCACGCGCACAGTACGCCCTGGTCCGGCATCTGACGTCCATCGAACCGGAAACCCCGTGACCGAGCAGCCCACCGAGCCGCAAGCGTACGGCGTCCGCATCGAAGCCCAGCCCGGGCATGCCGAGATCCGTCTCGGTGGGGTGGCGCTGCCCGCAGGTCAGGTCACCGGCTACACGCTCTCCCATTCGGTGGCGGATGCTCTGCCTACGCTGCTGCTGCGCACCCGGCACCCGGACGGCGCGGTGTGGGAGGGGCTGGCCCGGGTCGCGGTCGGGGTGGAGAAGACGCCCGAGGAGCTGGTCGCCGGATGGCTCGCCGAGGTCGATCCCGTGCTGCTGGACCAGGCCGCGCTCAACCGGGCCGACTACGGCGGCGGGCCCGGCGCCACCGCGCGTGCCATGCTCGCCACCCTCATCGACTGGGCGCAGGGGAGGGGGGCCTGATGGCAGGGATCGACCTGTCGGGGATCGCGAAGCTGATCGAGGGCATGGTGCTGCTCGACACCGTCCGCTTCTCCCGGCCCGCCAGCGGCGCACCCGTCTTCGACCAGACCACGGGCGAGTACGTGTACCCGGAGGCTGAGGTCGTGTACGAGGGCCCGGGTGCCGTGCAGCCCGCTGGAACGCCTGCCGAAGTGATCGCTCTTCCCGTGGCGAACCTGCCGTGGGTGGATGAGACCCGGTCGAAGTACCGTGCCCTGACGCCGCTGTCGGCCCCGATCGCTGAGCGGGACATGCTGGTGTCCGTGATCGCCGTGCACCCGGGTGGGGACGTAGCGCTGATCGGCCGCCAGTGGCGGGTGCAGGACCCGGGCGGCGTCGGAACGCTGAACGCGGTCCGGATCACAGCGCTGGACCAGGTGCAGCAGACCCGGGAGACCAGCTGATGGACTTGGACGAGCTGGGCGACCGCCTCGAGGAGGCAGCCGACCGGGTGGGCCCGGAGCTGAACCGCACCGTGCAGCAGCAGGCCCGGCTCGCGCGCGCCTTGATCCGGGAACGGGCATCAGGGCGCCCCGGCCCGAACATCATCACCGGTGCCTACGTCGCCTCCTGGCAGATCGAGCCGTTCGCCGTACCGGATGGGGGTGGGGCAGAGGTCGGCACCCGCAAGCCCCAGGGCAGGCGCCTCGAGTTCGGCTTCTACGACATGACGGACAGCATCGGCCGCCACTTCTTCCAGGTCCCCCGGCCGCACGTCGAGCCCGCAGTGAACGAACTGTCACCCGAGTACGAGGCCGCGTTCGCGGACGCGCTGGACCGCATCTTCGGAGGTGGGGCGTGATTCAGCGCCAGCTGGTCACCAAAGGCGTCGCGCAGCTGCTGGTGACAGTGACAGGGAAGCCGGTCGGGGTTGGGAAGGTTCCGATCAACCCGGCTACGGGGCAGCCGTACCCGCCGCCATACACCCTGCTGTACCCGCTGGACCACAATTCGACGGACGGCACGCTCGCTGACCGTGGCGCCGCAGCCGTCAGCACCTACCAGGCCACGTTCGTGTCCGGCCCGACCCCCGGACAGGCGACCAGCGCTGGCATGGTGGAGCAGGCCGAGTGGCTGGCAGACAAGGGCCGCACCGGCATCATGGCCCGCCCAGCGGACGGCGGCCCCGGATACCTGAACGCGCTCACGATCCCGGGTGTGAACTGCTTCTACCGGGAGGCATTCGATGCCGGGGCAACGTCCGACCAGAACGATGCCATCATGACCACAGTGATCCGTTTCCGGCTCTATCTGGAGACAGCCGCCTGACCATCAGGCGCGCGCGAGACCGCACCGCGGCGGACCCACGCGGACGCCACTCACGTAGTGTCGCCACAACGACACGTGTAGCAGGGGCCCCGCTTGGCCCCTATCCGCGAGGGGCCACCATGGCAAGGTTCAACCGCAAGGGCACCACCAAGATCTACTTTCTGCCGACCATCGCCTCGACAGCGCTGCTGCCGACGTCCGCAGAGATCACCGCAGGGACCAACTACACCCAGCAGATCAACGCGATCGACGGCTTCTCGCTGGAGAACCAGCCCATCGAGACGCCGGACATGGGCAGCACGTTCGTGAGCAAGATCGGCGGTGACGACTCGGCCGCCGACAGTTCGCTGACCTTCTACGAGGACAGCACCCTCGACGACATCGAGACCGACCTCGCCAAGGGCACCTCCGGCTTCGTCGTTCTCTTCAGCAAGGGCAACGCGCCGTCCACGAAGGGCATGGACGTCTTCCCGGTCACGGTCGTCAGCAACAGCAAGGCGTACACCGCCGACAACGAGGCCGCGAAGATCACCGTGCAGTTCACGATCACGGCCCGCCCGGTCTTCAACCAGACCGTCCCGTCGTCCTGACCCGTCACGCCCCATCCAGCCCCCGGCCGGGCCCCGGCGTACACGGGAAGGGTGCCGCCAGCCCCCGGCCGGGCCCCGGCGTACACGGGAAGGGTGCCGCCGGCGCCCGGCCGGGCCTTCCCCACGGAGACCCCCAATGACCGTCAGCAAGACCCCCGAGCAGCAGTGGGCCGCCACCCAGAAGCGCCTCGATGGACTCAAGCCCGCCGTCGCTCGCTTCACCATCTGCGACGACCTCGACCTCCGCTCCCGCCTCGCCCAGGCCAAGGAGGATGCCGCCGACGCCGAGAACCTGCTGCGCAACCTGACCGCCGACGACGCGCCGAACCGGATGCTGTACGAGCAGCGCGCCGAAACCGCCCGCACCGCGCTGGCCGAAGCGCAGAAGGCGTTCGACGCGAAGGCCGTCGTCCTGCGCTTCACCGCAATCCCCCGCCGGGAACTGGAGGAACTTCAGGCCAAGCACCCGGCCAGCGAGCAGGAAGAGTCCGAGGGCGCCGACTTCTCCATCAACACCTTCGCCCCCGCGCTGATCTCCGCCGCGTCACTGGACGGCATGCCCGTCGACTACGCCCAGCACTGCATGGACACCTGGTCCTCCGCCGACGCCCGCGGCCTGTGGCAGGCCGCCTGGAGCATCCAGCACGCTGCGCGGACCGACCTGGGAAAAGGCTGATCGATGACCCAGCGTTCCGCCTGGAGATGGAGCTGTGCGACCGCTGGGGCATCCCTCACAGCGTCTTCCGTGGCCACGGGGACGGCACCTGGACCGACCTCGACCGGCGCAAGGCCATCGCCTACGCCACCTACGCCCGCACGGTGTGCTCGCAGTGCGGCACCCGGGCCGAGGAGTGGGACGAAGCCACCGGGGGCGATGAGGACGCCTACACCGCCATCACTCACCGGTGCGTCGGCTGCCAGATCCTCGCCGACAAGCAGACCACCGTCCCCAACGGCGACGAGGGGCACGGCGTGAAGGTGCTGCTGATCCCCACCAGCGTCCACGCCGCCATCCAGATCGCCCGCGCCCACACCAGCCACCACTAGCCGCAGAAGGGAGGAGGGCCCGATGTCCCAGTGGAACCTGTCCGTACGCCTCACCGGCCAGGGCACCAGCCTGACCCGCACCCTGCGGGACGCCTCCCGTGAGGCCCGGGCCCTCTCCCGGGACATCAATGCCGCACGCCGCGACCTCAACCAACTCCAGCGGGCAGGCAGCCGGTCGATCCGGATTGGCGTACGCCTCGACGCGAACCGGCTGCGCGCCGATGTCCAGCGCGCCGTCCGCCAGGCCGGAACCGGCAGCGGCATCACCATCCCTCTGCGGGTCGATGGCAGTCGCCTGCGGGCCGACATCCGTCGGCACATCAGCGGAGCCGGAACAGGCCAGGGACTCAACATCCGGCTGGGGATCGACGCGACCCGGCTACGTCGCGACGTGCAGGGCGCACTCACCGCAGCCGGTGCGGGCCAGGGATTGAATGTCCGGCTCGGGATCGACGCGGCCAGCCTGCGGCGTGACGTACAGACAGCGCTGACGACCGCCGGAACAGGGCAAGGCATCCGTGTCCCGCTGAACGTGGACGCCGACCACCTGCGGGACGAGGTACAGGCGGCCCTCACCTCGGCCGGGGCTGGCCAAGGTCTGGGCGTGTCCCTGCACCTGACGGACACCATGCAGCTGCGCCGCGACGTCACGGCCGCGGTTCGCTGGGCCTCGATGGGCCACCGCATCGAAATCCCTCTGGTCCTGGGCAACCGCATGGGGCTGCGCCGAGACGTTTCGGATGCGGTGCGCTGGGCGTCGATGAATCAGACCATCACCGTGCGGGTCCGCGCCGACACCAGCGACCTCGGCGACCTGACCAACATCATCAACCAGCCCTCCGGCGGGGGAGGCGGCGGAGGCGCGGGCGGTGCTCTGCAAGGTCTGCTGATGCTCTCCCCGGCCGCGATCCCTCTGCTGGCGGGTCTGTCCGCGAACCTTGCCCCGCTCGCCGGGCAGTTCGCCGTCGGGGGCACGGCCGCTGCCGCGTTCGGGATCGCCCTGGCCGGGCAGATCGGGCCGCTCGGCGAGGTCGCCGACGCCGAGAAGAAATACCAGGACGCGATCACCGAGCACGGCCAGACCTCGAAAGAGGCGATGGAGGCCCAGCGCGCCTACCAGCAGCAGCTCACCAAGCTGCCGCCGGAGACACAGAAGGCCGCGATCGCCGTGTCGCAGCTGAAGAAGGACTTCACCGGCTGGTCCGACGACATGTCCGGGTTCACCATGGGCCCGGTCACCAAGGGCATCACCGTCCTCGACGAACTCATCCCGCGCCTCACACCGCACGTGAAGTCCGCCTCCACCGAACTGGACCGGCTCGTCACCGTCGCCGGAGGGGCCATCGAAACCCCGGGCTTCGACGCGATGGCCGACAAGTTCTCCGACTTCACCGACCGGCAGCTGGAAGAGATGACCGACGGCGTCATCCACTTCATGCGGCTCCTGTCCGAAGGGGAGGCCCCTGGTGGCGGGCCGATCTCCGAGTTCATGGCCTACGCCCGGGAGAACGGGCCCGAAGCACGCGAGGCCATCAGCGCGATCTCCGACGCCATCGTCACGCTTCTGCGGGGCGCGTCCGAAGCCGGGCCGAGCATGCTCACGCTGGTCACCGCCGTGGCCCGCCTGGTCGCCGCACTGCCCCCGGAGCTGGTGGGGATCATCATTCAGGTTGGCACCGCGCTGAAGTTGTTGCAGTTGTCCGGGGCGGGGATGGCCGCGCTCGCCGGGGGGCTCGGCCGGGTCCGCGCCCAGATCACCGGGCTGGCCACCGCGTCCGCGGCCG
>NZ_GG657754.1:0-17622 GCF_000158915.1 Streptomyces himastatinicus ATCC 53653
TGGCGCTGTGGCAGGCGAGGCTGAACGCGTCGCGCTCGACCGGCGCTGCGGGGCGCCGCGGGCCGGTGGCCTCGGCGAGCCGGGCGGCGTCGAAGCTGCGCGCCAGCCACCGCAGGGCCAGCATGAGCAGCACCCCGGCCAGCAGCCCGGCAGTCAGTCTCGGGCCGGTGTCGGTGAGAGTCATGGTCACGGTGCCGGAGCCGCCGGACATGTCCATCCCCGGCATGTTGGCCATGTCGTGGGAGCCGCCGTGTCCCGCCATCGAGCTCGACGAGACCATCGCGGCGGCCATCCAGGCCATCGCGCCCATCATGACGACGTGCGGGAGAGCGCCTCGTAGGGCGTGTGTGCGGGAGGCTGGAGCCGGCCGTGCCAGAGCCACTCCCGCGAACCACGCCGCGCCCAGTGTGAACAGCGCGATCTGCGGTCCGGCGGGGAGGGTCATGCCCCAGGGCCACACCGTCGCCGCCATGGCGAGGGCCATCACCGCGTGCAGCAGGTGTGCGACCCTCTCGACCGCGCCCGGGCCGCCTCCGGCGCCTCCGGGCGCGCCGGTGCGCCACATCGCGGAGAGGGCGGGCACGACGAACAGCAGGGTCAGGACCCAGCGCAGGCCCGTCGCGGCGATCACCGGTCACCGTGCCGGGGTGGGTCACCGTGCCCGGGTGTGGCGTCTTCGTCCTCAGGGGTGTCCGGCCGCGTTCCCGATGTCCCGGGCGCGGTCGGCGTGGTCTGCCGGTTGGGCATCGCTGGCCTTCTCTCAGGTGGCGGCGCGAACAGTGATGAGCGGGGCCGCAGGGCGCGTGGCCGTGCAGGGGCCGTGTGTGCCGTGGCAGGGGCCGCGGCTGCGCCCGGGCCGTCCGATGCGGGGTCAGACCACGCCGGTGACGCTGTATCCCGCTTCGGTGATGGCGGCGCGTACCTGCTCGTCGTCGAGGGTGGCGCCGCGCACCGTGACCTCGTTCGACGGGAGGTCGACGCTGACCTCGCTGACCCCGGACACCTCGCAGACCTCTTCGGTGATGCTGGCGACGCAGTGTCCGCAGCTCATGCCGGTGACGATGTAACGGATCTCGGTCATGGTCATCGCTCCTGATGTACGGAGGTGGGGACGGTGATGCTTTCGATGGGGAATACGTGCATATGGGCGCCGGTGTTCATCTCACGTGCCGGCTGTCTGCGTCCGTTTCCTGCGCCGGCCGGTCAGGCGGCCGAGGGCAAGGGCGAGGAGCGGCAGGCAGTAGCCGAGCACCGGCGATAGCGATGGTCAGCGTGGCGGGGATGGTCAGCGTGGCGAGGGCGTACGAGGGCGCCTGCCGCCGGGCGCCGCGCCGGCTGGGCGCGGCGGGCGCCTTCGGAGTCGGTCGCTGCGGCCGCGTCTTCTTTGTTGCGGGGTGTCCGGCCGCGCCTCTTGTTGCGGGGGTCCGGTGGCTGCGCTCCGTCCCTTCGTGTCGGCGGGGGCGGGTTCGGCGGGCATGGGAGCTCCTGGATCGGGGGCGGTGCCGGTCGGCCGGGGCCGGTTCCAGTCCAGTAGTCGGGCCGCCGGAGTGAGGAGTTCCCGCAAGGGTGGCGTGAGGCGGGCCACAGGGTGTGGTCCCGGCGGGCGTATTGCGCTGAGGGGCCGTCCGGCTCACCGGCCGCGGCGGGGGGGGCGGAGAGTTCTCACCCTGCATAGGTCGGGCGGCAGGCCCGGACAGTTCCCGGCTGGGGCGGTCTTCTCCGTGTGTGACAGAGCCTTGGTGCGGTGAGCGGTCTGCCGCGCCGGCCCGTAAGGGTGAGCGGAGCCCAGCCGTTTTCCGGAAGCCCGTACAGGGGAGTGCCGACCATGCCGTTGACCGATACCGCCGCGCCGCCGCGACCGGCGCCCGACCATGCGGAGCCACGCGGGGCTTGGGTGCGTCGTGTGCTGCCGCCTCCCGCGCTGGCCGGGTTCCTTGTCCTCCTGGTGGTGCTGATGGCTGCCTCCTACGCCGTGGGGCGGGCCGCCGGGCCGGTGGCGCCCGGTATCCACCGCAGCGTGCCGCAGGACGAGGGGGGCGGGGGCATGGGCACCCACGGCATGGGGCCGCTGGGCCACCGCGCGTGGGCGGGGGTGCGATGAGCCAGCGCCCGGACGCCACGTCCCGACCGGCCGGCACCTCCGATACACCCGCGCGCACCACGGATCTGCTGATCGGTGGCATGACGTGCGCGGCCTGTGTGAACCGGGTGGAGAAGAAGCTGGCCCGCGTCGAGGGCGTGAGCGCCACCGTGAACCTGGCCATGGGCACGGCGCGGGTCTGTCATCCGGAGACCGTCACCCGGGAGGAGCTGATCGCCACCGTCGAACGGGCCGGTTACACCGCCCAGCTCCCCGCCCCTGCCGCCGGGGCCACGGGCGAGGGCCTGTCCTCTTCTGCGGATGCCGCGGATACCGCGGATTCTGCGGATGCCACGGGTTCTGCGGATGCCACGGGTTCTGCGGATTCCATGGGCGGGGCCGATGGGCAGGGCCGTGAGGAAGCCGGTGACGTGGAGCGGCTCTTCGTCACCGCGGTGCTGGCGGTGCCCGTGATGGTGCTTTCGATGGTTCCCGCCTGGCAGTTCGACCGGTGGCAGCAGGTGTGTTTCACCCTTGCCACACCCGTCGCGACCTGGGGTGCCTGGCCCTTCCACCAGCGGGCGCTGCGCGGTCTGCGGCACGCCGCGGCCACCATGGACACCCTGGTCTCCCTCGGTGTCCTCGCCTCCTACGCGTGGTCCGCGTACGCACTGTTGTGGGGCGGCGCCGGCCTGCCGGGCATGCGGATGCCCTTCAGCCTGCTGCCCTCCGCCGACGACGGTGTGCCCCACATCTATCTGGAGGCGGCGGTCGCCGTCCCGCTGTTCGTCCTCATCGGCAGGCATCTGGAGGCGCGGGCCCGGCACCGGAGCGGTTCGGCGCTGCGGGCGCTGGCCGAACTGGGCGCCAAGGACGTGGAGTTGCGGGAGCCGGGCGGCAACCGCCGTATCCCGGTGTCCGCGCTCACCGCGGGGCAGGAGTTCGTGGTGCGGCCCGGTGAGAAGGTCGCCACCGACGGGGTCGTCGTCGAGGGCGCATCGGCGCTGGACCTGTCCCTGGTCACGGGCGAGAGCGTGCCGGTGGAGGTGACCCCCGGGGCCTCCGTGACCGGTGGTGCGGTCAACGCCGGCGGGCTGCTCCTCGTACGGGCCACGGCCGTCGGCGCCGAGACCCAACTCGCCCGCATCACACGGCTGGTGACCGAGGCCCAGGCGGGCAAGGCCCGCATCCAGCGGCTCGCCGACCAGGTGGCGGGCGTCTTCGTACCCGTCATCGTGGCCATCGCCGCCACCGTGCTGAGCTTCTGGCTCGGCGCCGGCGCGGCGGGCGAGGCGGCCGTCACCACGGCCGTGGCCGTCCTCGTCGTGGCCTGCCCCTGCGCGCTGGGACTGGCCACACCGACCGCGTTCCTGGTGGCCAGCGGACGAGGGGCGCAGCTGGGTGTCCTGGTCCGCGGCCCCGAAGCGCTGGAGCGGCTGCGCCGCGTGGACACCGCGGTGCTGGACAAGACCGGCACGCTCACCACCGGCCGCATGTCCCTGGCCGGCGTAAGCGTGGCGGAGGACGGGCCGGGGGCGAAGGAGGTGCTCCGGCTGGCCGCGGCCGTGGAAGCGGGCTCCGAACACCCCATCGGCCGGGCCGTGGTGGCCGCCGCCCGCCGCGATGCGGACGGTGAGAGCGGTCTGCCGGAGGTGACCGGCTTCCGGGCCCACCCCGGTCAGGGGGTGTCCGGCCGCGTCGGGGGCCACCGGGTGCGCGTACGGCGCCCGCGCCCCTCGGAACCGCTGCCGGACGCACTGCGCCAGGCACGCAAGGCCGCCGAGCGTGCCGCGCACACCGCCGTGATCGTGGAGATCGACGACCGCCCGGCCGGGCTGATCGCCGTCGGTGACACCCTGCGGCCCACCAGCCGTCAGGCGGTCGAGGCGATGCGCGCACTGGGCATCGAGCCGGTGCTGGTGACCGGCGACGGGACCGCCCCGGCCCGGGCGATGGCCCAGCAGGCCGGCATCGACAAGGTGCATGCCGGGGTGAGCCCGGAGGGCAAGGAAGAGATCGTCACCGCGCTGCGCGCCGAGGGCCGGTGCGTCGCGGTGATCGGCGACGGAGTCAACGACGCCGCCGCCCTGGCCACCGCCGACCTGGGCATGGCCATGGGAGGCGGCACCGACGCCGCCATCGGCGCCGCCGACATCACCCTCGTACGGGAGGACATGCTGGCCGTGGTCGACGCCATCCGGCTCACCCGGCGCACCCTGAGCACCATCCGCACCAACCTCCTGTGGGCCTTCGGCTACAACGTGGTCACCGTCCCGCTGGCCGCGACCGGCTGGCTCAACCCCATGGTCGCCGCGGCGGCCATGTCCGCCAGCTCCGTCCTGGTCGTCACCAACAGCCTGCGGCTGCGGACCTACACCCCGGGCAGGCGGCAGACCGGCACACCGCCCGCTCCCTCCACGTCACACGACTCAGCGGCCAGCGTGCAGGGCCGTAGGGACCGTACGGGAAGGAAGAACGATGTCCTCAGCGACCGATGACCACACCCCGCCGCGGCGCCGCCTGCCAGAGGCGGTGGTCCGGGGAGCGCGGGCGGCACTGGTCCCGGTAGGCGGCTGCGCCCTGGCCCTGGCCCTCCTGACCGGCTACACCGCGACGGGCGCGGCCGGAGAACCCGCGCCCCAGATCCAGGTCAGCGCCGGCCGCATCGTCCAGTCCCCCGAACGGGTGGCTGCCGCGTACTTCGAAATCCGCAACACCGGAGACCGCGACGACACCCTGGTCTACGCCGACTCCCCACAGCTGGGAGTCTCCATGCTGCGCGAACCCGACAGGAGAAAACCCGGTGCCATCCGGCGGGCGACGAAAGTGACCGTCCCCGCGCACAGCACCCTGCGGATGAAGCGAGGCGGCATCCATATCGCCGTCCTCGACCCGCCCACGCTGAAACCCGGCGAGAGAGTGTCCTTCAACCTCTGGTTCACCGGCCGCGGCCGCGTGGGGACCGAGGCCATCCGCTCGCACCTCATCGACCCGTGAGAACACAACCCGCCCGCCACGGCGGAGGCCTCCTCCAGGGGGTCGTTCACTCACCCCTTCCAGTTTTCCCTCGGTGCCGCACTTCTCGCTTTCCCTCAACAGGGGTTTCGGGTCATCCAGGCGCCGGGCACGGCTTGCGTCAGCGGCCGCCGCCCCCTCTGAGTCCCGACACCAAAGGCGGTACACCGTGCGCGAAAACGAGGCACAGGCCCCTGGCCGCCTTCTGCGGCAGCTGCAAATGCGGCTGCCCCCACTGTTCACCGATCCCGCCGCGGAACCGGAGCGCCGCATACGGATCACGGACGACATCGGCGAACAGGTACAGATGAGCGAGGACCAGTTCCACGGCCTGGTGGAGCAGGCCAAATCCGGTGCCCTCGACCAGCGGCCCGGCACCGTGCGGTGCCCCCGGCCACCAGCCCGGGGCGCACCACCAAAGGAGGGGACGGACACCACCACACCCCCTTGCGGCGGCTTCCGCCGGCACCGACGGCGACCGGGGCGGCAGGGCGATGGGCCTGGCACCCCTAGGTCGGTCGCGAGGGGGCAATGGTAGAAGCGTGGACGCGGTTTCCCTCTCCGGCAGGCTCCCGGATCTGTGGTGGGAACACCCCCTAGGGCACCGGAGGTCAGCCGGATTGTCGCGCGCCCGTCGAGTGCACCGGATCGGGCACGTTCCGCACCACCCGCACGGTCCGGCCGCCGTAACCGCCCGTTGGACGCATGACCCGCATCATCGAATGTCAGTCCTGCTTGCCACCATGGCGATCACGAGTCACAACATCGCGTACTCCACAGCAGACCAGGCCGACGTCCTGGCCTGGCTGGGCAGCAACGGCAGCCTGCCCCCGGATCAGCAGCGCCGCCTCGACGGGATGCGCCAGGGCGCCCGGACCCATCAGGCCGACCTCGATCACCAGGGCATCGACTGGGGTACGTGCTGATGATCACCGACGCGAACGCGGCCCGGCGCGACCAGGACCACCATGCCGCCCTGCACACCATCTAGGCGGTCGTTCGGCGATGCAAGGACCACCGCCGAGGTGCTGGACTTGATCGGACAGCACCCGAACTGACACTGCCGGACCGACGTCACGCCGCGCCCCGTGACGATGCGGCCGGACGGTGCGGCCGATCCTGATGATCACAGTGACCAGGTAAGGCACTCCGCCACGTTACGGGGGGCGGTGACCGCGGCGGCGGTAGTGGCCGACCCGGGCTCGGTGCTGGTGGCGCCGTCGCCGGCGTGACCAGTGCAGGATGTGTCCGGCTTCGTGCCGGACGGCGCGGGCGAGTCTGCTCAGCAGGCGGCAGGTCTCGTTCACGCTCAGTCGAATGAACTGTGACCGGTGACCGTCTCTTGAAGTCACAGCGGGTGAGAGGGAAACCGGAGGGGCCCGCGGACACGGCCGGCATGCCGCGGACGGCCCGCACTCTCCGTCGGGTGAGTGCGGGCCATCGATGTTGCGGCGCGGATCAGCAGCTGGAAGCGGAGCTGATGCGCACCTTGTCGACCACCCAGGAGTTGAACGTGGTGGTGGTGTTGGGATAGCTGCAGTACGTCTTGCCGTTGGTGAAGTGCGTGTACACGACGTCGTCGTCGCGGGTGTTCACCATCTTGGTGGCGCCCTTACTGCCACCGAGGTTCTGCCAGCCGCTGGTGACGTCCTTGAACGAGCCCGTCTTCGTGGAGCCCTTGTAGAAGCAGACGTACGGGTAGGAGCAGCTGGCGGCGGCGGATTGCGGGGCCGCCGAGGCCAGCGGGGCGAAGGCCAGGCCGGAGCCCACTGCCACGGCGGCCACGGAGAGGGCGAGGTGCTTGCGCATGTTCATCGGGTCGGTTTCCTTCCCGGTCACGGGCCGGGGCCCCCAGCTGGATCCCCCGAGTTGGCCCGCGGTGCGAGTTACAGGAAACCGTTTGTGTATAAAAGTTCAATGAATCCAGACGTCATCGAATGGGCGTGCCGTTTCGAAGGCGCTGGTCCTGGTCACCGGCGTTCCGAGAGCTGCCCGGTGGCGCGGGGGCCTACGTAATCGGACTTTCGGACTTGTGTCCGGTTGCGCACCGGGGCTGCTTCGGTTCGGAGGACCACGCCAGGGTCGCCGGCGAACGGGCATGGCGTTGAAAACGGAGCCCGGAGGCGAGGCACGAGTGGATCAAGCGGTCTTCAGACGGCTGTGCGAGGAGCGCCAGTGGGGTCGGCCAGAGGTCTTTCTCGAGGTGTATGCCAGGGCCGCGGCCCGTCTCGGTGAGCCCCAGCAGGTGACAGCGCGGCACCAGTGGCGTCAGACTGACCCGCCCTGCCCGGGGCCGTCGAGGCAGCGGGGGCTGGAAGAGATGTTCCGGAAGAGCCACCGGAACAACTGGGTTTCACTCTCCCTCCGCGCCGCCGGTCGGCGGCAGGCTTCCCCGCCGCATCCAAGGACTGCGTCGCCGATGGGCGGGGTGCTGTCAGGGAAGGCCGGTGGCACCGGGAGATCGGACAAGCTGCACGATGCCGCAGGCAGAGTGCTGCGTTCCGCCGTGTCGGGGCCGGTCCGTATCCGGCGTGGTGAGCAGAGGCTCGCGGCCCTCAGCCCGCAGGAATCAGGGCGTGCTGCGCGTGCTACCGCTGCGGCAGGGACGTACAGCCACCGCGGCCGAGTTGCCTGGCCAGCGGCCAGCGCCTCCAGGCAGCCCGGTGACGCGGCTTCACGTGTACGGACCGGTGCCTCGGACTCGGGCGCCGGCCGGCAGGGACGAGCGCGCGGTCCGTACCGCGGGGTGGAGCGGGTGTTGCGGCGCTCGGGACGCGGATCGAGCGCACCGTCTCGCGGCCGACCGCTCATGGACGGCAGCAACCAGCCGATGGTGTCTGCAGCCGGATCCGCGTCGTGTACGCGGGTAAGTCCTCCCGCACATCCAGCCAGCCACCGGCGCCCGGGAGCTCCCAGGCCCGGTCGCCCATCAGGCCCCTGCAGCACGGCCGCGAAGCCCTGCGGATCCTACCCGTCCCGTCGCCTCGCCCTGGCCCCCTCACCATCCAGCGAGCGGGGGTAGATGCTCCGGCCACGGCGCGGGCGCGACTTGCCCGGTTCGGGCCGCGTGCTGCTCGCGCACGCCGCCAGGACAGAGTCAGCAACCGGGGCCGACCGGCGAAGACGAAGTCAGGCGAACGCGGCGCTCCGCAACTCGGCCGCCCACGTCCGCAGATCAAACCCCAACGTGTACTCAATACAACACCCGCACCGAGGGATCAGCACAGCACCCGCACTGAGGGATCAGCGATACAAACGATTGCTCCTCCGCGGATTCGGCCTCCGTCTCCCACCAGTCATCCGTCGCCAGGCCGGCGGTAGCGATGTCCCCATGGACCAGCCGCGCCGCCAGCCGTCGCAGAGCATGGCGTCGTGCAAGGCCCTGATCGGGCAACCCGACCCCGGCCTCGGAAAGTGCTTGCCCGAACGCGTCGCGGATATCGCGGGCATCCGCGTTGCCGGGCAAACCGGCAAGCCCGCACAGCGCCGGGGTCTCCAGCCCTGCCGCCCGTGCCCCGGCAGCAACCATCGGCAGGTCCGGGCAGATCTCATCCGCCCGATAACGGCACGCCACCTCACCCAGAGACGTGAGGCCACTTTGCGTTGGAGTTCCCGGTACCGGTGTCGTTCCTGCTGCTCCCATGACCCCTACGACGCCACCACCGTGCACTGGTCCAAGAGCCGGACGATCTACGGGGCGGCACCTGCGCGGCGGGCCGGGCGCCGCGGTGACAGCCACGCGACGTCGACGGCATTTCTGGCGGTGTGGGGTACGGCGCGGCATCTGTGCCCGGGGTAGGCCGTTCTCTTCTGCGGCGGTTGGCTGCCACTGGTCAGGTAGCCGTAGAGGGCTGCGAGGGCAGGATCAGGCAGCGCGCCGCGTCGGGGAACATCCTCAGGCGCCGGGGCCGGGCGCTCCCTCGCGGATCGCCCGCGGCGAGGCACCGAGTTCGCGGCGGCAGGCCTTGTTGAACGCCTGGAGGTCCGCGACCCCCACCGACGCCGCGATCGTCGCGATCGGCAGCGTCGTCTCGCGCAGCAGGTGCCTGGCCCGCTCCATGCGGCGGTGCCGGATGTGAGCCACGACCGTGTCCCCGGTCTCGGCCCGGAAAAGCCGCGTGAGGTGGTTGTGCGAGACGCCCGCCCCACGCGCCACGTCCGGCACAGTGAGCGGCTCGGCCAGACACGACTCAACATACGCAATCGCGGCCGCGACGGCGGGGTGCCCGCCGCCCGTACCGGTGGCCACGGACAGCTGCGCCACGCGCCACAACGCCGACCACACCTCGGCGACCGCCTGCGCCGGGGCCCTGGGGACAGCCGCGATGGCCTGGAGCAGGAGGCTGGAGAGCAGAGCCGTCTGAGCCCCCGCATTCTGCACCACCGGCACGGTGCGGGCCGCCCCGCGGTCGGGTAGCCGCAGATGGGCGTACAGGTGCTCGGAGCGCCCGCGATAGCGGTAGCGCACCAGGACACCGGGCGGGACGAGGCTGACGTAACCGGGCCGCACGGTGTACGCGACGCCGTCGACCGTGAGCTCGGCGGTGTAGCGGTAGAGATGCAGCTGCCACAGGCCGGGCAGGCGGAAGACATCGCGGAGACTCCGCGTGCCGTGGACGCCGACACCGAGTCCCTCGATGCGCGGGGGCGAGTCGAGCCGGACCGGGACCCGCTGCGGCTGGAACCGGGGCGCTGCCCCCGTCATACCCGTCACGCCCGTCACGCCCGTCACGCCCGTCATGGTGAAAATTTACCAGTAGTGGTGAGCAAGGCCCACGCGTCCCAGGCTGGCCGCCCTCTAGCGTCGTGGAGACGAACCACGAGAAACCGCCCGCTCCCGCTCTGTCGACCGGAGGAGAACATGGCCGCCCGACCCGCTCGCGAACAGCTCCTGACCTCGGCGCGCATGGCCCGGTTCGTGGCCCACGGCTATCTGCGCCTCAACTCCGTCGTCCCCGACGCCCTCAACGACCAAGCCCTCGGTGTGCTCGCCGCGGGCGTGCCCGCCGTCCCCTACGGCACCCCGGTCGCCGAGGCGTTCCCCGAGGGCTCCTTCGCACGCAGCCTGCTCGACCTCCCGGCCATAGCCGGTGCGCTCTCCAGCCTGGTCGGACCCGACCCCACCATCGACCACCACGCCGTGCACATCCGGCAGCCCCAGGAGGGCCAGGCCCAGCCGCTGCACGGTGACGCCATCATCGATGTCCGGCCAGACGCCTTCGACGTCCAGCTCATGTACTACCCGCGCGCGGTGACACTGGAGGCCGGCGGGACCCTGATCGTGCCGGGCAGCCATCTGCGGCGCACCAACGAGAGCGACACCGGCCGGTACCAGAACCTGCTCGGCCAGCAGCGGATGGTGTGTGAGGCGGGCACGGTGCTGATCCTGCACCACGGCATCTGGCACAGCGGCCGGCGCAACGACAGCGGTGTCCCGCGCTACATGTTCAAGATCCGCCTCAATCCGACCGTCCCGCAGGTCCGCCTGTGGAACACCGACGACCTCGGCGACCCGGCAGTGGCCGAGGAGCTGCGGACCCGGTTCCCGTGGTACGAGCAGGCGACCGGGCGGCTGGAGTTGCACAACCGGATCAGGCTGTGGCGGGCACTGACCGGGGACCCGTCCTTCGATCTGGACCACTGGGTAACCCGGGTGACCAACCGGCCCGGCAGGAACACCGCCCACACCTGAGCGCCGCCCCGCCCACCGCCTTCACCCCCCTCCCCCGCCATCGCCTCACACCAGGAGCCGTCCACCGTGACCACACAGCCCACGACCGCCGAACCCGCCCTCACCAGCACCGTCCGACAGCAGGTCCTCGTCCTCTACCTGAACAACTCCTCCCTCGACAGCAGCGTCATCGGCTGGGCACGCCACGACGGCACAGGCGCCACCTCACCCACCACCGGGGACGGCGACGAGCCCCCGTACACCACCGGCATCGCGGCACTCCTCGACGGCTGGCGCCTGTTCCAGGCCTCACAACTCATCCCGCCCTACCCAGACCACGAGTACGACGCGTCCTTCCTCAAACACGAGTTCCTGTTCGAAAAACTCCTCAACACCACCACGACCACCAGCCCCACATGACACCCCCACCAGATCCAGCCCCACCAGACCCGGCCCCGCCGTGACCGGCCTACGCCCAACTACCCCTACCACCCCCACCACAGCACCCCAGCTCCACCCGAGCGCACCACGATGATAAGCCCGAACTCAGCAACAAGATCACCAAAGCAAACAACCCACTCACTACCAGCAACGATCCCCGGCACCCACATCCAACGCCCAGCGAACTAAACGAAGAACACCAACCAGACACCTGCCACCGTCGGGACCTCGCGGGCCACGATACGGGCCAGGATGCCGCCACAGCTTTCCCACCGTGTTCCCAGAACTGCCGCGCCACTGGCCGTCGGGACGGCCTTCTCACCGTCAAGCCTCTCGATCTGACCGGAGGAGTCGGCTCACCGGCCAACGTCACCGCCCTGCGCTGATGACGCTCATTGCCGGGCCAGGCACGGTCCCTACCGCGGCTTCCACCCCGGTGTCCTTCCCTGGCACCGGACCAGGCCGGCGGGCCGACTGTCGCAGGACACGACCGGCTTCCCTTCTGATCAGCACTGCTGCGTGTATTCCAATGCGGTATAGCCGCGCGCAGCGATGTCTTGCCTGGTACCTGTGATCAGGTTCAGGGTGTAGACGTCGTGGTCGATCGCCTGGCCGGCTATCTGGGCGAAGAGGACGAGGTCACCCTCCTCGGGGGCCATGTCCCAAGGACTGGAAAAGCCGCCGAGCTGGACGCACACGCCGAACTCGGCACCTCCTGCGGCCAGTTCGAGGAAGTCTCCTCGAACTCATCCAGTACGTCTTCGTTGCCGTCGCCGTCGTCCAGGAAGGCGCGCCTCACGGGAGCATACTGCCACTCGCCATGCAGGATCAGTCCGATAACGGGGTAGAGGGGCTGCGGTTCGCAGACCGTGACATGCGCGGATCCACCACCGAAGTCGTACGTCGGGGGACGCTCGGTGGTCTTCGCTCCTGCGGACACGTGGAGCACTGCGGAGTTCTCCGGCTCGTACTCGATCTCAGGAAGAAGAGCAGGTGGCCATCGGCAGCTCAATGGGCAACACCTCGTGCAGCGGGGACACGCAATCGACGGTCAGGACGAGGGGTTCCATGCCGTCGAGCCAGTCGGCATCGTCCGGGAGTGAGGGCAGTCCGCCCGTGCGGGCGGCCGGGCGGGCGGTTTCCCGGTGAGCCGAGGACAGATCGTCGAATTCGAGGAGGTAGATACACGGGCGGGAGTGGGCGAGCAGCTCAGCTGCGACCGTGTGCGGGACGCCGTGCTTCTGAGCCGTGTCGTAGACGAGTTGCACCGGCTCCTGGACGGCCTGCGCCCCGCGGCCACGGTCGCTTACCTGCGAGCAGCCCTCGTGGCTGACGGCGTTCTGCCCCCACGCGACGAACAACTCGCCACGCTGGAACGGTGACTGCCGCGAGAACTGGCTCGACTGGAGACGGCAGTGGACCGGCAAGCGGTCCACTCCTTCGCGACCTGGCACCACTTCAAACGCCCTTCGGCGCCTTCCCTCCACCACGCCCACCACCTACTACCAGGCCCTGTCGGCCCGCCGCCACATCCAGGCCGCCACCGCCCTGGCCCGGTGGCTGCGAGATCGCGGCACCAGCCTCGCCGACGCAACCCAGCACGACATCGACGCCTGGCTCACCGGCACCTACTACCTGCGCTACGTCGCCAGCACCTTCGTCTCCTGGGCCGTCGCCCACCGCCGTGCCCAGACCATCGCCATCCCGCGCACCAGCGGAGACGGCCCCATGCCCGTAATCGGCCACGACCGCCGCTGGGCCCTGGTGCGCCGCCTCCTGCACGACGCAGACCTGCCCGCTGCCACCCGCGTCGCGGGCCTGCTCCTCCTGCTCTACGCCCAGTCTGTCAGCCGCACCGCCCGGCTCCGCCTGGACCAGGTCACCCGTACCGACGACACCGTCTACCTCGCCCTCGGCCCTGTGCCGACCACCCTGCCCGGCCCTCTGCCCCAGCTCGTCCTGGACCTCGCCGACGCCCGCCGCTTCTACGCCCGCAGGGACATGGATGCCGACCGCATCGATCAGATGGAAAAGCTCGGCATGGTGTGGTCACACTTCGACGTCGCGTGGGAGGAAGGGCTCTCGGCAGCCCGCGGGTGGGCAGCCGAGGCCGGCCATCTACTGGCCCCGCTGGACGCCACTCACCAGGGGTACCGCGTGGGCATCTGGCTGAAGAACGCACGGGCCGCCGCCCGGAAGGCTGCCGAGAACGAGCAGCGGCGTGCCGAGGGCCTGCCGGTGGAGTCGTCGGCCGGGGCGCTCTCGGAGGAGCGGCGCGAACAACTGGAGGGCATCGACCCGTCGTGGTGCCCGGCTTGGCCGGTGGAGTGGCAGCGGGCCTTCCACCTCGTCCGGCTTCACCTGGAGGCTGGCCGCGAGCTGGCGACCAAGCCCGGCGGCGTCGTGCACCAGGGCGAGGACTTGGGCCAGTGGGTGCGCTCGGTCCGGCTCGGCTGGGTCAAGCTGACGACCGTGCAACAGTGGATGTGTGAGCAGGTCCTCGGGATCGAGCCCGCGGCCGAGGACGAGAAGCCGCCCCCGCGCCGTACGCAGGCCGACAAATGGGCCATGGACTACGCCGTCGCCAAGCAGTTCTACGAGCGCGAGGGAAACCTGCGGGTGCCGAGGAAGCACATCGAACGGACCGTCGGTGAGGACCAGGAGGAGCAGGAGCTCCGGCTGGGAGCGTGGATCGGGAACCAGCGGAGTAGGGCCGCGACGCTGGCGCCGGAGCGGGTGAAGCAGCTGTCCGCGATCGGGATGCGCTGGGCATAACCCGCTCTATCACGGGCGCTCTCCTGGGGGCTCTCGTAGCCGACGCACGCCGACGGCTACGGCGCGCCATCTCGTGTGCGACGAACAGCAGCCCTCTGCCGCAGTACAGGGTGCGTTGCGTACGAGGCGTCGCGGCGGACACGGTCGAAGAACGGATCACCCGCTCGGCGGGCGGCCAGCCGCAACGAGGGGTCAGAGACGCCGTGCAGGCGCGGCAACTTCCGTTCGCCCGTCGGCTCGGCTACGCCTAACGCGCCAGCTCCACACGGTGTGTCCCATGAGAGCCACGGCGACGACGCATGCTACGACGCGAGTTACGTTCCAGGTCATAGCGAAAACTGCACCCTGTGAGTCCGCCTCTGTACCCAATCGCTGAGTGGCCTCGGAGAAGGCGATCAATGGAACAAGCAGGCGAAACGGAAGGCCACCAACTCCGGGCGTTCGCGCTAGGTTCCCCACGAGTCCCACAGGTGCGCCGAACACGAAAGCCGCTATTCCCCACACGCGAATTTGCCCCTCACTGGAGGCGCCAGGGTCCATTCCGGCAGGAATGGAGTCGGTGGGTTCCATTCCGGCAGGAATGGTGGGGTTCATATCCTTAAAGAGGTAGTACGTGATTACGCCGATACCCAACCCCAAAAACGACAGCAGCGCTGACTCGATTTTCGATCGACGGAAATAGCCCACCAGGAATGCATAACAGGCCCACGGCCAACCGCTAGATAAAACAATACTCACGGCGACGCAAACCGGATTATCCCATTTCCCGGCAACGGGACCCACTAGGCCAAGCAGTAAACCCGCCCCGAGAGACACAGTGACCGGCACAACGCGAGCATACGTAAAGCGCATGATTTCTCTTCCCGGTTCAGTGGGTAGTCCGAGTGGGAGGTGGCGCCACTCCGAGGCTGCGCGAGCGACCGTACAGCCCCAGGGTGGCACACTGGTCTACCCAACTTACCGAGGAGTTACCGCTTGACGCAGGGGATCAGAACCTAGTCTACGCTGTAGTAGGTAGAGCAGGTGTAAGCGAAACCCGCAGCGCGGTGGGCGTTCGAGACGTCGCCAGCCGCGGCGTGATCGTAGTCCTTGCCACCGGCGATTTTCACTGTGGACGCGTGCTCCTTCGACTGGTGCAAGTAAATCGAGTGCAGTACTTATTGAATACCCCGGGACTGACTTCTGTTGCGTACCAGCCGTAGCACCATTTGCCGCCACTGGCGTTGACGCATGCCTCCGACAACGGGCGAGCAGAGTCCGCCGAAGCGTCCATCTTAAACGTCACCACACCCCATTCAGAGGGGTTGCCCAGCCCTGCGGACGGCTGGGTACCGTCCCCGCGAGGATGGACGGCGACGGTGGCTCCGGAGGTGGTGGCGCTGGCGGTTGCAGGCGCGTCCGCCTGGGCCGGCGCCGCGAGGCCTACAGCCGCAATGGCTGCGCCCGCGATGGCGAAAACGGCGGATCTACCGCTGATCTTCATGAAATCCCCTCCCGTGAGTTCCCGCCTTGGGAACGGGAGACATCCTTCATGGGCCCGTACCTGCCCGTACCTGCCCGTACCTGCCCGTAAAGGGGAATTGCGCCTGTTGACTCATCCACCACCTTCAGTTCTGATCTGTGGCCAATATCTAACGCTCGGTTAGCTTCACTGAGCTCCGTGCTCTGGGCAGAGCGTTGCCCTGTTCCTGTGCGGCCGGCCCCGGGCGGAAGGTCCAGGGCACTGGGCCGGTGCCGGTCAGCCATCCGTTCGACGCCGGCGTTGCACGACGAAGCCGCGTGCCTGGCGGCCGATCAGGTCCCAGCCCAAGCCCTCGCACAGTTGCCTGGTCGCCAGCGACCTGCTGCGCATCGCCGACACACCGCCTCTCAGCGGGGGCGCGCTGCGTCCAGCGCTCCACTGCTCGCCCACTTTCGCCAACCGGCCCCCGCCTCGCAGGAACCGGCCCGACGCTGGACGTGAACGAAGTCCTGGCAGTGGCGCGGCGGTGCACGTGGGCCCTTGACCGAACCGGGCGATTCCCTTGTCCCCGAGGCATCGGACGAGATCCTGACCGTGGTCCTCAGCGCCGTACGCGAGGACGGCTCGGGGTCGCCGATGCCGGGCACCTTCGAGGAACACGACCAGGCCGTAGTCGCTGTAGGCGGTGCCGAGGCACTCGTCCCGGCCCGGCGTCCACAGTGACTCTCCGGCCGCCCGTACGGGAGGGCCGGTGCACGACGATCGGCACGCTGGTCACGCCTTCCAGCATGCCCGGGCCGGTTCGGTGGGCGAGTCGACCCGGGGCGTCAGGGTGTGTCGCCGGTCCAGTCGAAGCGAGCCAGGTCGCCGGGGCGTGGGTCGTATATGGCCCGGCCGCCGACTTCGTGCTTCTTGGAGAGACCGTGCCGACCTACGAGGGGGCCTTGAACGGAAGTCTGTTTCAGCAGGTCAGCGTTGACAGCGAGGGGCCTTGTAAAACGCTTCCTCTCCACTGTGGGAACGCCCTGGTCGATGATGCATGCCCCAGGTCAGCAACGGTGCGCCTTCCTGCTCGCGATCGATCGAGGAGGTACATGGCCCGGACGCGACGCCGACGGCTCGACCACGATGCCGCCCACATCGACCATCGCAAGAGGACCTGTTCTTCTGCTTCGTGCCTTCAGGGGCGGACTGGTCGACGGAACCAGTGACCAGACTGCCGCTGGGACAGCAGGACCACGATGGTGACACCAACCCCGCACAGGATCAGCCCGGCAGGTTGCCCCCGCCCCACGGTGCCGAATCCGACGAAAATCATCAGCGAAGCGATGATGAGCGCCGTGCCCCGTGAGTTGGGCCTCCTCTTGGGGAAGCGCGAAGCGCTGACCAGGCCCATGAACGCCGGGAGAGACGTTACGCAGATCGAGCCGGCCGCCTCCGCTTTGCCCGCCGCGATGGCGAGCACCATGGCGAGCAGGCCGAGCCCGCCCATCACGAAGAACAGCACCTGAACGGCCCGGACCGGGCCCGGCATCGATGTCGGCTGAAGGTGATGCCCGCCCGGAACCGTGGCGCCGTTCGGATACGGCTGCTGGGTCTCATACGAGGCAGGGCCGTACCCAGCGGACCCCCCTTGACCAGCGTTGTTCATTCCTGGCTGTTGTTGGCTGGACATGGTCAGAACCCTATCAGCGCCCCATTCTCCGGGAGCTCCACACTTCAGTGGTAGCCGTCATCAACCGTGTCACTCACCGGCCCGGACGCCACGACGCCCCGGTGCCCGAACCATCAGGAGGCCAAGGCGGTTTCGGACCTGCTGGACGTCAACACTGAGCCCGCCTCTTCCCCGGCGAGCAGCAGTCAGCGCCTGGTCGCCCAGCTCACGGCGCAGACCGCGTCGGCCCCCGGAAAAGCGACAGCGCCTCCGCTGTGGGAACGGCCCGGTACTCCGGAAGGAGGGCCAGGCCCGGCTGTCGCGAGAAGGCCGCCTCAGCAACTGATCCTTGACGTTCTTGCACTTCCACAGGATGAGCCGGGCACCGTTGTTCTTGCTGCCGCCCTCCACGTCCAGGCACTGGGTTCCACGTGGATGGAGAAGGTGTTGCCGCCGCGAGCGACGACATTCCAGGCCTGGTTCAGGCTGCTCTCCTCCGGTCGATGTCGCGCCCCCGGTGCTGC
>NZ_GG657754.1:17722-86605 GCF_000158915.1 Streptomyces himastatinicus ATCC 53653
CGCCGAGGTGTGGCGTGGAAACGCCGTCAGGCGGGGGCTCGGCTGTGTCTACCAGGCGCGCTTGCAGTTGAGGAGCGGTTTCTTGCCGACCTTGCGGTCGCAGGCGTAGGCATACACGTTCGCCTTGTTCTTGAACGACCACGACTTAGTGCCGTTCACCACGGCGACCTTGTTCTTCACGGGGCGCCATGCGCCGCCGGTGAACTCGTCGTACTTGAGCGCCAGGACGGCCTCGTAACCGTCACCGGCGACACGGTCCCTGGCCGTCGCGCCGGAGAAGGATCCGTCGTAGAGCGTACGGCCGGCGGCGGTTCCGGAGACCCAGTACTTGTATGTACCGCTGATCTCGGCCTTGCCGCTGGTCGACCTCACGTTGAAGCCCACGCTCACTGCGTTCGCCGAAGTGCTGGCCCCCATGACCAGCGCGGAGGCCAGACACATGGCTCCCACGACCCCGCGCTTGGTGAACATGATCATTACGTTTCCCCCTGAGAAGAGTTGGATCCGGACGCTTCGCGGACTGCGAAACGGCGTCTGTCGGGTTCGCCAACGTCCTCAGTTTGCATTTTGGACGCCATTGAAGACCCTCTTCGCGTTAGTGGGCTGTTCATGGATGCCGACCCGTGGCCAGGGTGGCCACTGGGGGCGTCCTGGATCGAGTTCACCGGGTTTCGGGTTGTTGCACAGCCGTGTCCCGGGCATGAAACAAAGCAGGTCACAGGCCTGGGATGGCGGGATGGTGCCTTTCATGATGGTGGGGCGCGTGTTGGGATGAGACGCCGCCGCAGGTCGCGGGCGGCACGGGGGAAGGAAGCGATATGGGGCGTCCCGAGGCGGACCTCGATCCGGGGCTGGGGCCGGTTCAGCGATTTGCGTTCGAGTTGCGCAAGCTGCGCCAGGAAGCGGGCGGCATTACCTACCGGCAGATGGCCCGGCAGGTGGAGGTCTCGGTCTCCACCCTGTCCAGAGCGGCCAAAGGAGAGCAACTGCCCTCCCTGCCGGTGGCCTTGGCCTATGTGCGGGCGTGCGGCGGCGAGGAGCAGGCGTGGGAGCGGCGCTGGCGCGAGACGGTCATGGAGCTGGCCCGGACTGACGACCTCGTGGCGGACGAGGCCGTCCCGCCTCCTTACCGTGGCCTGGCCCGATTCGATGTCGGCGATGCGGAGCTCTTTTTCGGCCGGGACGAGATGACCGACGCGCTGGTCCGCGCGGTGGCGGAACACCGTGTGTTTGCGGTCTTCGGGCCGTCCGGCAGCGGCAAGTCATCCCTGCTGCGGGCGGGGCTGATTCCCCGCCTGCGCAGCCTCGACGGACCGAACCGGCCAGCGGCGGTGCGGATCCTCACCCCGGGCGAGCATCCGCTGCGCAGCCACGCCACAGTGTGCGTACCAGCCCCGGGCGAGGGGGAAACCTGGTTGGTCGTGGACCAGTTCGAGGAGGTCTTCACGCTCTGCCGCGACACCGGAGAGCGGGCCGACTTCCTTGCCCGTCTGCTGGCCGCCGCCGAGCCCGGAAGCCGGCTGCGCGTCGTCCTCGGTGTACGCGCCGACTTCTACGGACGCTGCGCCGAGCACCGTGAACTCGCCGACGCCCTGCGTGAGGCCAACCTGCTGGTGGGACCGATGAGCCCGGCCGAGCTTCGCGAGGCCGTCGTCAGGCCCGCGCAGTCGGCCGGGCTGATCGTCGAGCGCGAGCTGACCGCCCGCCTCGTGGAGGAGGTGGACGGCGAGCCGGGCGGCCTGCCGCTGCTCTCCCACGCCCTGCGGGAGACCTGGCAGCGGCGCCGCGGGCGGGTGCTCACCATGGAGGCATACGAGGCGGTGGGCGGCGTGCACGGCGCGATCGCGCAGAGCGCCGAGGAGGTCTACACCTGGTTCTCCCCCGACCACGCGGAGCTGGCCCGGCTGATCCTGCTGCGGCTGATCGCCCCCGGCGAGGGCTCCCAGGACACCCGGCGCCCGGTCGACCGGAGCGAACTCGACCTCGGCACCGCCTCCCAGGACGACATCGCCCTGGTCCTGGACCGGCTGGCCCGCGCCCGGCTGCTCACCCTCGACGAGAACACCGTCGACGTCGCCCACGAGGCGTTGATCTCCGCCTGGCCCCGGCTGCGCGGGTGGATCGAGGAGGCCCGTGAGCAGCTGCGCGCCCACCGCCGCCTGACCGAGGCGGCCCTCGCGTGGGACGACCTCGGACGCGACCCGGGAGCCCTGTACCGCGGCACCAGACTGGCCACGGCCGAGGAGGCGTTCACCCAGCCCGGACCCAGCGCCGCCCTCACCGTGCTGGAGGCGGACTTCCTCACCGCGAGTGCCGCAGCACGCGATCAGGAGCGGCAGGCGGCGGCTAGGGCCGCACGCCGGCTGCGCACGCTGGTCGGCTCGCTGTCCGCTGTGGTGGTGCTCGCCCTCCTGGCGGGCATCGTCGCCTGGCAGCAGACTCAGCAGAGCGACCGGCAGCGGGTTCTCGCCGCCGCCCGCAGGGCCGCCACCGTCGCGAACGGACTGCGCTCCTCCGATCCCCGGCTGGCACTCCAACTCAGCGTCGCCGCCTGGGAACTGAGTCACACTCCGGAGACCGAATCGGCACTGCTGGGCGCCCTGGAGCAGCGGGAGCGGGCGAAGTTCGAGCCGCCGACCTCCGACTACGACTACGAACAGTTCCTGAGCGACGGAGGCCGCACCTTCACCCGCATCGAGAACGAGAAGAGGCGCATCACGGTGTGGGACGCGGAGACGGGCCGGGTGACCGGCACCTACCCCTCGGTGCCGGGTCACACGGACCCGGAGGCATTCGTCCCTCCTCAGCACAGCCCCGACGGCGCGACGCTCGCCGTCCCCACGGGCGCCGGCATGCAGGTGCGGCTGTGGGACATCCGCGCCGGACGCTACCGCAGCCCCGCCTTCGGCCCCTCCCGTTCCGCCACCGCGTTCCTCATGGGATTCAGCAGTAGCGGGCGGGCGATGTTCTTCAGCGCCGACGACCGCGGCATAGAGGTGTGGGACACGCGCACTGGGCGGCGCCTGCTCTCCGCCCCGGATGCTCCCCAGGCGGTGGCGGCGGACGTCAGCGCGGACGGCCGCCTGCTGGCGTACTGCACCGAGGACGATCACGTCGAGCTGCGGGACATGCGCCAGGACCGCCGACCGGATGCCAAGTGGATCACGAAAATGCCCTGCTCGACCCTGCAGTACATACAGTTCTCGCCCGACGGACACACCCTGGCGGTGGCGGATGAGCAGGGACTGCGGCGCTGGCGGCTCTCCTCCGGGAAGGAACTGCCCATGCTCCGCCAGACGGGCCCGGAACGGTATGCCTTCAGCGACGACGGCAAGTTCGTGGCGGGCGCGGGCAGGAACGAGATCCTGCTCTGGCGCCTTGACCGGCCGCAGGCCCCGGTCTTCCGCCACGCACTGGCCGACGAGTACGGGGTCCCCGGCGGCATCGAACTCGACATGAGTTCCCGTGCGATCCGCTACATCGGAAGCGGAACCGGCACCCGACCCGTGGTGCACACGCTCGATCTGGTCCGGTCCATCACCTCCTCCTGGCGTGCGCAACCCCTCAACAACGCCACGTTCAGCGCGGACGGCAGCACGCTGGCCCTGGCCCACGCAGGCGCCCGCGCCGACCACTTCACCCTGCTCCACGCACGCAGCGGCAAGACCCTGGCGAACGTTCCCGGACTGGAGCGGTCCGCCCAGGCCGGGGAAAACGGCCCCTTCCTGCCGATGTCGCTGAGCGCCGACGGGAACCGCTTCGCCTACGGCCTCGACAAGTCGCCCATCCCGCACGGCGCAGACGGGATCCGCGTGTGGGATACGAGAAGAAACCGGCAGGTCACGGCGCTCACCCCCGGTGATGCGGACTTCGAGTTCATGGCAGTGGCCCTCAGCCCGGACGGCCGGGAGGTGATGACCACCGATGCGGAGAACAGAGTCAAGGTCTGGGACACCCACAGCGGAAAGCGGCTGCGCACCCTGCCCAAACCGAACCGTGGCAACCGCGATGAGCAGGTCCAGGAAATCGGCGCGCTCAGCGCCGACGGCACGAAACTCCTGACGGACACCGGCGCCCTGATCAGAGTGTCCGACGGCAAGACCCTGCCCGACGAACTCGGGGAATGCCAGGACTGCGTGTTCGCGTTCAGCCCGGACGCGCGCCGGATCGCCGTGGCGGCGACGTACCAGGGAAAGGTGTCCCTGTGGGACGGCACCCTGCGTACGCCGCTGGGCACACTGTCCGGCACTCTCTCCCGCGCCACACACGGCGCACGCGAGGTACCGACCGCGATGGCCTTCTCCCCGGACGGCACCACCCTCGCCGTCGCCGGGGAACAGGGCACCCTGCAGCTGTGGGACGTGGCCTCTCAGCAACCCCTCGGCCCCACACTGCGCACTCCGGGCGACAGCATCCTGTCCCTGGCCTTCAGCCCGGACGGCGGCACACTGTACGCCGCGGGTGAACACGTGCCGTGGCAGAAGTACGACATCGATCCGGACCGAGCCGTCGACACGGTGTGCGCACGCGCCGGAACTTCGCTGTCCCCAGCCGATTGGAACAGGTTCCTCCCCGAAGTCCCCTACCGGCAGCTGTGTCGGCCCTGAGCGTACGCAGTCCCCCGAGCGCCCTGCCACGTCCACAGGCGCCCGACCCGAACCTGATATCCGCCGATGCGGACATCCTCCGGGATCTGCGCCGCCGGCACGTGTGGGCCTACGACCTGCTACCCAACCCCCGGGGAGATGATGTCCGGCATCGGGAAGCTGCCCAGCAGCACCACCCGCGGCATCATCAAGATCGCCTCCTGGTTCACGTTGCCGTCGGCGTCGGTGAACCAGATATGGGGCAGCGGTCCGTACGCCTCCCTGCCCGTTGTTGGCGACGTGACCGATCGTCTGGCCGGCGGTCTCCTGGCAGAGGGCCGCGTACTGGGCGGTGCCGAGCATCTCGTGCCAGACCGCATGGTGATTCCCCTTTCAGTGCCGGTGGTGCTCTGCGGTCCCGGCCCAGGATGGGCTGGAGGTGGTGCCAGCAGCGCGCTCCTGGTGCGCGTGGTCGAGCCTGGGGCGCGGCAGTTCATAGGGCCCTGGGGCGGGTGCGGGGGTCTGGTCGACCGCGAGGCGACCGTCACCGGTCCCGGGTACGGGGCCGTTCAGGAAGGGCCAGCGGCGGGTGGCGTTTGGGTGAGGCGGTCCTAGGGGCTGTCTTTAGTTGTGATCAAGATCGGCGGTACCTGCCGATCCGGTAGGACTGTGGTGTGACGCGTACGCAACTCACGGACGAAGAGTGGGAGTTCATCGGGCCATTCCTGCCGGTCGGCAGGTTCGGCCCGTACCCCGACCGGCTGCGGGATCAGTTCGAGGGGGTGATCTGGCGGTTCCGCACCGGCAGTCAGTGGCGGGAGATGCCCGAGCGGTTCGGCGCCTGGCAGACCGTCTACAACCGCTTCATGCGATGGCGGGACGCGGGTGTTTTCCAGGCCCTGCTGGAAGAGGCGATCGCCGAGGCCGTCCGCAGGGAGGAAATCGACATGTCGCTGGTCAGCGTGGATTCCACCACCACGCGGGCTCATCACGACGCGGCCGGCATGCGGGTCAGCGAAGAGACCCTGGCCGCGCTCGAAGAGGCGGCCTCGCAAAAGGGGGAGCGTCCGGGGAACAAGGCGGACAGGACGGCGAAATCGATCCGGTCCGCGCCGAACGCCGACGCATCCGCTTACGACGGCGGGCACGGCTGAAGGCCGCCCTGCTCGGGCGGTCCCGCGGCGGGCTGACCAGCAAAATTCACCTGGCCGCCGACCGGCGATGCCGGCCGATGGCGCTCCTTCTGACCGCCGGGCAGGCCGCCGACAGCCCCCAGTTCATCCCAGTCCTGAGCAAGGTGCGGGTCCGTCTACCCGTCGGCCGTCCCCGCACCCGGCCCGCCGCCGTGGCCGGCGACAAGGCCTACTCCTCCCGCGCCAACCGCGCCCACCTGCGCAAACGCCGTATCAAGGCGGTCATCCCGGAGAAGAAGGACCAGGCAGCCAACCGCAGGAAGAAAGGCAGCCGGGGCGGCAGGCCCGTCACCCACAACGCCGATCTCTACCGCGATCGCAACACGGTTGAGCGGGCCATCAACAGGCTGAAGGACTGGCGAGGCATCGCGACCCGCTACGACAAGACGTCCGAAAGCTACCTCGCCGGACTGCATCTCCGCGCAGCGACCATCTGGATCAGCAGCCTCCTGAAAGCCAATTGATCACAACCGCAGACAGCCCCTAGGCCACGATGTCGATCGTGCGGGTCACCACGTACTGGGCGAGTGCTTCGGTGAACAGAGCCCGTCGGTACTTGCCACTTGACGTTTGTCCGGCCGGGCGGCCAAGTTCGCCCGTCCCCCGAACGCTCACCGCGCCACCGACGACTGCGGTGCGTGCTTTGAGCTTTTCCCACGGGTCACTGATGGCCTCCTTCTGAGCTGAACAGTGCACCGATGTGGTGCAACGACCGGCAGCGAAGAAGGAATGGCCTGATTTGGTTGGTGGGACGGCGTGCGTGCCTGAGCTGCCAGGATGCCTTCCCGGCAGCTACGGATTGCCTCCACTCGACCTCTCACCGTCACGAAACGTGACGCCCCCCATATTCCATGCATCTGACATATGTTCTAGTGGTCGGCCGGTGACTCCTGGTCACACAGCCAGTAGTGCAGGGGGATTGCCACCTTGTCAGGCTGCCGGACCGGCCACCCAGCCCGGTTCCGTCGGCCTGCGCGCCATGCCCTCGGCCAAGGGCTAGGCGCCATGTACCGTTCAGCGATCCTGAGAGGCAGATCGTAGCGCCATGGCCGGAGCCAAGAACGGCGTCTTCGCCGAGAAGATATCCCCGTACCTGCGCAAGAAGATCGAGGAAGCCGGTGAGCCGCTCCCGTTCCTCGACCTCCAGTACGTTGTCGATCCGTCGGAGGCTGTCGAGCAGACCTTCGAGGTCGCACGTCACTACCAGTCGGAGATGGGTACCGTCTTCGAGGGCCGTGAACTGCGCGGCGTCGAGAAGCTGTACCGGCGGACCCTGCTGGTCGAGCCCACCACGATCTGTGCCGCGCACTGCCGGTGGTGCATCCGCGGGCAGTACGACACCACGACGCTCTCCCGTGAAGATCTGGAATTCATCGCCCGCTACTGCGGCACGGCTCCGGAGAACCAGGATGTCCGTGAGGTGCTGGTCACCGGCGGTGACCCGCTGATCCTTATCGATCGGATCGAGTGGCTGCTGGACGCGTTGGAAGAGCACGCGCCCCAGGTCGAGATCGTGCGGATCGCTACCCGGGTGCCGCTCCAGGATCCGCGGCGGATCGATGCCCGTATGAAGCACGCGCTGCGGCGCAGGTCGACGTTCCGGGTCGAGGTCGCCACGCACATCAACCACAAGGGCGAGCTGTTTCCCGAGGTCAGGGAGGCGTACGCGGCGCTTCAGGAAGCCGGGGCACGCATCTACGACCAGACGGTGCTGCTGCGCGGGCTCAACGACAACCTCGACACCCTCGTCGAGCTCTTCGACGAGCTGCGCCACATGGACATCGAGGCGCACTACCTGTTCCACTGCGTCCCGATCCGCGGCATGGACCACCACCGCACATCTGTCGCGGAGGGCCTTGAGCTGCACCGCAGGCTGGGAGCCTCGGGGCTGACGTCGGGCCGTACGCGCCCGCACTTCACGCTGATGACGGACGTCGGCAAGGTGCCGCTGTACGAGGGCTCGATCATCGACCGGGACGAGCACAACCGGATCCTGCTCCAGACCGGCTACCGGTACGAGGAGAGGATGTCCTGGGTGCCCGGCTGGCAGCTGCCAGAAAACGCCCGCGTCGACGACGACGGGTTCTTGCAGGTCTGGTACCTGGACGCCATCGGCGGGAAGGCCGAGTTCTGATGCCCCGCCTCTGGCTCGGGAACGCCTGCACCGAGCACATGGTCGACCGCATGGACCTGCTCACGCAGGACGACTTCGACGGCATCCTTTTCGCAATGAAGCGCCTGGTGTGGCTGATGCGGGACGGCGATGCTCTCGTCCTGCCGCGGCCCGTGCCCGGCGCCTTCCTTGATCACGTCGCGCAGCACACCGGTATCTCGCCGGACCGTATTCACGTGATCGCACCGGATGCCGACCTCCTGACCCAGGGCCTGCTGCACTCGCAGGAGATCCTCGGCAGGCTGAGGGAACTGGTGACTCCCGGCTGGGAGTTCTGCCCCTACATCCACGACCGCGGTGCCGAGGTGTTCGCGCGTGAGCTCGGTCTTGTCACCGGATCGCCGTTCGTGGCGGAAGGCGGCGCGGAACTGCTCAACAGCAAGGTCGTCTTCCGTGCCCTGGCGGCGGGAGCCGGGTTCGCCGTTCCGGACGGCATTCCGTGCCGCACCAGCGAGGATCTCTCCCCCACCCTGCAATGGCTCCTGACCGCGCACCAGGCAGTCATCCTCAAGCGGGACCGCGCGGTCGGCGGCCACGGCAACATCGTGATCACCACCGACCCGGGCCTGAAAGGCACAGGGGCCCTGCACACGATCGTCCTCGCTGATCCGGCCGATCATGAGCAGGTCCTCAAGGAGGCCGGGCTGACCGCCACCCATGCCCCGCAGGGAGAGGTCGTCCTCGAGGTCTTCCACCCCGACTGCACGTCCGTCTACGTCGAAGTGGACTGCCCAGCGCACGGCGAGCCCGTCCTCCTGAACGGCGGCCAGCTCCGTACCGACCAGGATCCGCCAGTCCTCGCCGGGCTCGCGCTGCCGCCCAGGAGCGTGCCCGGCCGGGCATGGGAGGCCTTCACCGGTGAGGCCCTGCGGATGGCCCGATTCATGCAGGGCCTCGGCTATCACGGCCTGGCCAGCATCGACGCGGTGATCGACCAGGCCGGCAACGCATGGTTCAACGAGGTAAACGCACGTCTGGGCGGCAGCACCCACCTACACCACATCGCCCAGACGCTCGTCGGCCCGAACTGGACAGACAGCCACGTCCTGATCAGCAGGTTCAACGTCCGGGCACCCGCGCTCGACCGGCTCTTGCATGCCATGCAGGAACGCGGGCTTGCCTGGGATTCCCGACAGCAGCGCGGCATCGTCATCGCCTCCGATGACACTGCCGCCACCGGCAACCTCGAGTACGTGATCCTCGCCCACACCCATGAGGAAGCCGACGCCCTCGAACACCAACTGACCACCGTCTTGACCCGGCACGACAAGTAAGGATCACCACACGTGGCGTACCGTGGCCTGTTCACCAAGCACGTCTCGATCTGGGCCGCGATAGTCATGGCCAGCCGCCTCCCGGTGGCGATGGCGCCGCTTGCCTTCCTCTTCTACGGCCGCGGTACGGACGCCGGTTACAGCGGCGGCGCCGCAATGGCTGCCGGGTACGCCGTCGCCGAAGCGATAGGCGCACCGCTTCTCAGCACACGACTGCGGACACGTCCGTACCGACGCGAGATCGCGGCCGGGCTCGGCCTGTCCGCCGTCGCGTTCGCCCTGCTCGCGTTCCTGCCCAGCCCTGGCACAGCGCTGGCCGTGGCCCTGGCTGCGGTCGCCGGCGCCACCGCGGCGGCCGCACCGGGTGCCCTGCGCACCATGGCCGAGGACCTCACACCAAGACAGCACCTCCACACCATCCTCAGCCTGGAATCCACGCTCAACATGACCGTCTGGGCGGCCTCACCGGCGCTGGTATCCGTACTGGCGCTCGGCGTCGCTCCGCAGACGCCGTTCCTCATCGCCACCGTCGCCACGCTCGCCTCCATCGCCGCGCTGTGGCAGCTGCCCGACAAGACCGGCGCCACAGGCGAAGGGCAGCGTGCCCCGCTCAAGCAAGCCCTGACAGCCTGGCCCGTCTACCTGACCAGCATCGCCGCCATGTACCTGCTGGCAAGCATCGAGCTCACGCTGCCCGCCCTCCTCGAGCACCGGGGCCTGCCCGTCGCCTACAGCGGCCCGATCCTGACCGGCTTCGCCCTCGCGAGCATCGTCGGCGGCCTGGTCTACGGTGCCCGTACCTGGCCCGGCAGCGTGGAACGCCAAAGCACGGTCCTGCTCCTGGTGATGATCGCGGGCGTTGCCCTCACGGCCCTCGCTTCCCACTGGCCGGTGATCGCCGGCCTCCTCGCCCTCACCGGCCTCCTACAGGCCGCCGTACTGATCACCCGCAACCTCACCCTCCGCGAACAGCTCCCCGCCGAGCTCCACCCCGTCGGCTACTCCGCCCTCTACGCCGGCAGCGGCATCGGCTACGGCCTCAGTTCCGCTGTCACCGGCCTCCTCCTCACCGCCACCACCCCCGACACCGCCGTCCTCATCGCCACCGGCACCACGCTGGTGCTGACTGCGACAACCTGGCTCAGGCGCGAGGCCTCCAAGGTCAAGAAACCCGTTTCCGGATGAAAGAAGGCGGAGATGACGAAGTTCGCCGCCTCGTCCGGGCTGAACCGCTTCGAGTGGAGAAGTGGGAAGACAACCGCGGGGCACCCGGAGCTGTTTGCATGCTGACGTGCTGCCACCTCGCGGGATAGGCGGGGCGGTGGGGGCGCTCCGAGCATCTGCGCAGCCCACGCATCGGAGGATGCCCCAAGGGTACTAGTGTGCGCCGACTACGCCAGGACGTGAAGCGGCCCCCCGCCGACGGGGGATGCAGCGGGGGCCAGCACCAGTGTGGCACGGCGTAAGCGGCGAAGTGCCCGATCTGGTCGGCACACGTCTTCCCTGTCAAGTCTGTGAGTGTTGCGGACGGGGCTCTGACGGGGTGGCTTCGTTGATTTCTAAGGGTTCTGGCTCAACTTCCGTGAGGCACGCACTGTGAGTGACGACTGACGCCAGCAACATCCTCCGGGAAGTTGCCTGAAAATGATCAGTGGCGATGCTCGTGTGGCCGACAGTTCGGCGCCGTGGAAGAGAGAGTGCTCCGGCTGGAGGTGTTGCTTTTCCCGTCGGTCGCAGACGTGACGGTGCTGTCGGTGGACGTGAACGACGAGGCGGTGCGCATCGAGGCTTGTAGTGCGACGGCCGGGGCCGCGTGCCCGGGTTGTGGGCGTCAGTCGAGCCGGATGCACAGCTCCTACCTGCGGTTTCCCGCCGATGTTCCCAGTGCAGGCCGGCGGGTCGTCCTGTGCCTGCGGGTCCGCCGATTCTTCTGTGCGGAAGCTTCATGTGGACGGCGGACGTTCGTTGAGCAGTTGCCAGGGTTGACCTGGAGATACAGCCGGTGGACCGAACGCCTGCGTTCGATGCTGGCCGCGGTCGGTCTTGCGCTCGCCGGAGGGGCTGTCCCGGATGGCGAGCGTCTTCGGGGTTGCCGTCAGCCGCAGTACCGTGCTGCGGCTGGTCGGCTTGCTGCCTGAGCCGGATGTGCCGGCTCCGCGGGTGGTCGGAGTCGATGAGTACGCCGCGCGCAAGGGACGCGTCTACGGCACCGTGCTGGTCGATGTCGAGAGCCGACGGCTGGTGGACCTGCTGCCAGATCGAGAGGCGTCCAGTCTGGCCATGTGGCTGGCGAAACGACCTGGCATCGAGGTCGTCTGCCGGGATCGAGCTCCGTTCTTCGCGGAGGGTGCCACGGCCGGGGCACCCCAAGCGATCCAGGTCGCTGACCGGTGGCATCTGTGGCACAACCTCAGCGAGGCCACCGAGCGGGCTGTGGCCCGTCACCGCCAGTGCTTGCGCGTCCTGGTCCCCGAACCGGTCGAGGAGGAGGCCGACGAGCTCACACCGTCCGAGGAGTTCCCGGCTTCGCCCTGGAAGAGCGACAAGTTTGCCAACCGCATCCGGACCAGGCACGCCGCCGTTCACGCAATGCCGGAAGCCGGCCACAGCCGCCGTTCCATCGGCCGTCAACTCCACATGCCGCACCGCACAGGCAAAAGCCTCGCCGATGCCGCCAGGCCGGAAGACCTCTTCACCGGCCAATATCAGTTCAACCGAACATCCGCTTTAGACGAGTTCAAACCCTACCTGGACGACCGCTGGAACGAGGGCTGCACCAATGCCTGGAAGCTCTGGAAGGAGATAGTCCCCGCTCGGTTACAAGGGCAGCTACGGCATTGTAAGCGCCTACATCAGGAAGAAGCGCACCTCACCCCGTCCGATCACCGCACAGCCCCCGGCACCCCGCCTGGTGACCAGCTGGATTCTCAGCCGCCCGGAATCGCTCACCGAGATCGAACAACTCCGGCTCAAAGCCGTCCTGGCCAACTGCTCCGAGCTTGACGCCCTCACTGGTCACGTCCGGTCCTTCGCCCAGATGCTCACCGAGCGCCAGGGCGAACGGCTCACTGAGTGGCTCAACGCCGTCCGCCAAGACGACCTGCCAAGCCTCCACACCCTCGCCGCGGGCATCGACCGCGACCGTGATGCTGTGATCGCGGGTCTGACCCTGCCCTGGAACTCAGGCGTGGTCGAGGGCCACGTCAACCGGATCAAAATGCTCAAACGACAGATGTCCGGCCGTGCCGGCTTCACCCTCCTTCGCAGGCGCGTCCTGCTCGCGACGTGAACCGGTCCTCTGGCCGCCGGGCGTCCCGAAACATGTGGCCTGACTCCTCAAGATCGTCATAGTCTCGATTCGGACCACTTCCGGAAGCGGAGTCTGACAGTCGCGGCGGCACTCGGGGCGCCCGGGAGCCCAGGAGCCCGGGAGAGCCCGGAGAGAGGATGGACGCTTTGAAGATCGTGGTAGATGACCTCTCCGGGCCAGACATCGCCAGGTTCCTCGCCGAGCACGTCCAGCAGATGCGGTCCCTCACGCCCTTGGAGAGCAAGCACGCCCTCGACCTCGACAGTCTTCGGAAGCCGGACATCACGTTCTGGTCAGCCGTGGACGGCGACAGCCTGGTGGGCTGCGGTGCGATCAAAAGACTGGACGCGGGCCACGCGGAACTGAAGTCGATGCGTACCAGGCCCACGAGACAGAGAAGCGGGATCGCCTCCCAGCTGCTGGAGCACATTCTAAGCGAAGCCAAACGCATGGGGTTTACGCGTCTGAGCCTCGAGACCGGCTCGGCCGAGTTCTTCCTGCCAGCCAGGAGGCTCTATACAAAGTTCGGCTTCCACCACTGTGAACCGTTCGCGGACTACCAGCCCGACCCGAACAGCACCTTCATGACCAAGATCCTCTGAACGTTGAACGTCGGGCGTCCGTCGGCTCCCCTGGGCACCACTGGTTACTCATCGCCATCGGTTCACGAAAGTCGAGCCAGAACCGCGTCTCTTCCGACATGCGCCTCGGGGAATCGGCGGCCATCTTCATCGATGGTCCCTTCTCACGGAAAGGCGTACGAATGGACGGCGGCGCACGCAGCAGCCCTACCGTGCCACCCAGCGATCCGCCGAGAGGCCGGGTGTGTGCCGGCCCAGATTTCCGGAGTGCGTCACCGAACTGTCGCGTATGCGCGCCTGACAGGCATCGCACTCAATTGAACTCATGTCAATACCTGGTTCGCGGTGGAAAGTCGGCGGCACCGGGTACGGCGTCAGGCCGGACGGCTGCCGGCCTGACGCTACGCGCGCACGGATGGGGGTTCGTGGCCTTGGAATCCCTCGGCCAGTCCACGCATGGCCTGGCTGATGGGCTCGTCCAGGTCGGCGTCTCTTCGCGCCGCCACCGCTCGTAGGACGCCACCGCCGCACCGAGCGAGGCGTGGGCGATGACCTGCGGCAAGCAGTGCATCGACCGGCTGGTTCAGGCGTTGTGCGGCGATTTTGGCGGCCACGGCCCGCCAGTCGGCGTAACGGAGGATGGAGTGTGCTTGCAGCGCGGGCACCTGCAAGATCAGCCTCATCCGCTGCCTGTGCCAGGCAACTACGGCTGCTGCCACAGCTGCGCGCCGACGGGTTGCAGGCCGTCATCCGCCCGCCGTACGCGGTGGAGAACCTCGCGCGCGGACTGCACCCCGCGCGGTTCCGGTGACGACCCCGGTGAAGGACGCGCCCCCGTCGCCCACGGAGCGAGGGCACTGTCCGCAGGGCCGGGCGCCCCCCTGGTCCTGGCGATCGCGCTGGTGCGCAACCCGCTCGCCGAGCCGTATCTGCTCGGGGTGTCCTCCCGGGCGTCCCTCGGCGCGGTCGTACAGCGCGGCCCACGCGGGCGGGCAAATCACCGCAGTGCGGCTGGTGCTATCGGGAGTGGCGGTCGAGTCGGTGCTCCCCCGCGGACCGGGGCAACGAGGCACGGGAAGTGCACGCTGTGGCTGCCCATCGCTGCTCGGCCACGCGGTGGCGTCGAGCATGGATGAGCACGCCCGGTACGGCGGTGTCGTGCCCGAGATCGCCGCCCGCGCGCATGTGCACGCGGTGCGTCCGGTGATCCGGCGGGCGCTGGACGAGGCCGGGCTCACGCTGTCCGATGTCGGCGCGGTCGCCATCACGACCGGGCCGGGCCTGTCGGGCGCGCTCCAGGTGGGGCTGGCCAGAGCGAAGGGGCTCGCGTACGCCCTGGGTGTTCCGCTGTACGGGGGCACCTCCTCGCCGGTCATGTCGCCGCCGACCCCCTGGAGCACGGCCCGCTGCCCGACCCCTGCATGGTGCTGATCGTCTCCGGCGGGCACACCTCGCTGCTCCTGGTCCGCGATCTCGCCCGCGATCCGATCGTCCACCTCGGCGACACCCTCGACGATGCTGCCGGTGAGTGCTTCGACAAGGTCGCGCGGGTCTTGGGGCTGCCGTATCCCGGCGGTCCGGCCATCGACCGGGCGGCTCGCGCTGGGCGGAGAGCCACGCGGGCCGTGATCTGCCGGTGGCCGACGGGGCGGCCTCACTTCAGGAGGCGGTGGCCGACGTACTGACGGTGCGGTCGCTGTCCGAGGAGCGCTGCCGGGCCGCAAGCATCACGCTGCGCGTGCCACCGCTCAAACTGTGCACCGACAACGCCATGATCACGGCCGTCGGCGATCTACTCGTGCGCGCCGGTGCCGCTGGATGTGTCGATCGCCCCGTGGGCACCCCTGGGGTACGCCGCGCTCCGCCCGGCGGCTTCCGTGGTGGGGGCGGCGCGATGAGCATTCGTATCGTCAAAGGTGCCGGGCTCCTCGACCACACCGCGGCCCTGCGCTCCGTCCACGTCGATGCCTTCTGCGCCCCGCCCTGGAACGGGGACGCGCAGAAGGCGGCCGAGTTCGCGGGGCGGCTTCCGGTCAACGTACGCAGGCCCCGGCTTCGCCACCGCCTGGACCACTCTCGCCCCCTTCCCCACCGACCGCTGCTACCCGCAGGCCGCGGTGAGCCTCGGCCCCGACCGCACGGCGGAGTGGCTGTGCGGCGCACGCGAGATAGACGAACTCGCCGTCTCCGCACGCGGCACCGGCGGCGCGGCGCGCCTCCTGGAGGCGGTCACCGCCGACGCGCCGGAGGGCCGTTCCTGGCTGCCCAGGCCTCCCATCCCTCCCCCGAAGGCAAAGGCATCGTCGTCTTCCTCGGCCCCCGCCACCCCGTCCGGGCCCTCGTCCCCTAGGGGCTGTCTGCGGTTGTGATCAATTGGCTTTCAGGAGGCTGCTGATCCAGATGGTCGCTGCGCGGAGATGCAGTCCGGCGAGGTAGCTTTCGGACGTCTTGTCGTAGCGGGTCGCGATGCCTCGCCAGTCCTTCAGCCTGTTGATGGCCCGCTCAACCGTGTTGCGATCGCGGTAGAGATCGGCGTTGTGGGTGACGGGCCTGCCGCCCCGGCTGCCTTTCTTCCTGCGGTTGGCTGCCTGGTCCTTCTTCTCCGGGATGACCGCCTTGATACGGCGTTTGCGCAGGTGGGCGCGGTTGGCGCGGGAGGAGTAGGCCTTGTCGCCGGCCACGGCGGCGGGCCGGGTGCGGGGACGGCCGACGGGTAGACGGACCCCACCTTGCTCAGGACTGGGATGAACTGGGGGCTGTCGGCGGCCTGCCCGGCGGTCAGAAGGAGCGCCATCGGCCGGCATCGCCGGTCGGCGGCCAGGTGAATTTTGCTGGTCAGCCCGCCGCGGGACCGCCCGAGCAGGGCGGCCTTCAGCCGTGCCCGCCGTCGTAAGCGGATGCGTCGGCGTTCGGCGCGGACCGGATCGATTTCGCCGTCCTGTCCGCCTTGTTCCCCGGACGCTCCCCCTTTTGCGAGGCCGCCTCTTCGAGCGCGGCCAGGGTCTCTTCGCTGACCCGCATGCCGGCCGCGTCGTGATGAGCCCGCGTGGTGGTGGAATCCACGCTGACCAGCGACATGTCGATTTCCTCCCTGCGGACGGCCTCGGCGATCGCCTCTTCCAGCAGGGCCTGGAAAACACCCGCGTCCCGCCATCGCATGAAGCGGTTGTAGACGGTCTGCCAGGCGCCGAACCGCTCGGGCATCTCCCGCCACTGACTGCCGGTGCGGAACCGCCAGATCACCCCCTCGAACTGATCCCGCAGCCGGTCGGGGTACGGGCCGAACCTGCCGACCGGCAGGAATGGCCCGATGAACTCCCACTCTTCGTCCGTGAGTTGCGTACGCGTCACACCACAGTCCTACCGGATCGGCAGGTACCGCCGATCTTGATCACAACTAAAGACAGCCCCTAGCCCCTGTAGCCCCCGGAGCGCTGGACACCGATGAGGTCGGCCGCACCGCCCCCGCGGCTATGGCCCATCGCCGTTGCCGTGCTCGGGATCGGTGCCGTCCCGGCCTCCTCGCGGTTCCCCTGCTTGGATGACAGGACTCCGTCAGGGCTTCGTTCCGTCCTGGCGGGGACGGTGCAGACGGCCGCGGGCGACGAGTTCGACCGTCACCCCGACCGCGACGGACTGAACCGCCATGAGAGCGATCAGGACGAACAGCTGTACCGCCGCGGCCATGACAGGTGTGGCTCCGCCCAAGAGCATGCCGACGAAGGCGCCGGGGAGCGTGACAAGGCCGACGGTACGGGTCTGGTCGAGGCCGGGCAGCAGAGCGTCCGAGGCCGCGGGCCGGACGATTTCCAGGCGTGCGTCCCGGTCCGGGAAACCCAGTGCCATCGCGGCTTCCACCTCGCCATGGCGCAGGGAGAGTGCGTCGAGGGAGCGGCGTCCGGCGAGTACGGTCGCGGTGAGCGCGCCGCCGATGAGGATGCCCGTGATCGGGATCAGGGTGATGCCTTTGAGCGGGACGAGCCCTGTCAGTTCGAGCGCCGCGACGACGGGGACCACACCGGCGAAGATGGGCGCCGCAGCCAGCCACCAGGAGTCATCGCTGGTGATCCGCCGTCCGGCGGTTCTTACGGCGACCGTGAACATAACGGCCAGGAAGATCACCAGACCCAGCGGGGATGTGACGGCCCAGGTGATCACGAGCGACACCGCGATGAGCTGGAGCGCTGCCCGTAGTCCGGCCGTCAGCACCTCACGCGACCTGTTGGTCCGGATGTCCGGTGCCAGGTGAAACCATGCGACGGCGCCCGCCGCCGATATCAGCAGGACGGCGAGCAGGACGCCTAGGGTGACGTTGACCGGTACGAGAGATGCCGCAGTCAGATCCATGTGTCTCACCATGAGAACCGTAGGATGACGATCCGGCTAGCCGCCTGCGCTCTCCCTCTGAGCGATCTCCACGCCGCAGTGCAGGTGCACCGCCCCGGTCATTGCTCCCAGCGCGGACGTAGCGCTGCACAGGAGCGGCAGCACGGCGACGGCTGGTGCGATGGCGGTGGCGGCGGGGGGAGTGCTCAGAAGGGCCGCGACGCGTCGCGGGACGGGGCCGGTCGTGGCGCCGGGCGCGAGGAACGGTCGGCCAACGGCTGTGTCCTTCGCCCGAAGGTCGTCGGCAACGCTGAGGTCGCCCGCGACCGGACGGGTGTCTGCCCGGAGGCGCGCCGAGCGGAGCTGCCGAAGTCGGCGACTGGTCGTGGTGCGGGCTCCAGTGTCTTGCGCAGGCCCTGGCTCACGACGTATCGGCTCAGATGGGCGAGGGCGAAGCTGGGCTCGACGAGTTCCTGGGCCGCCGTAACCGATGTCAGGTCGGCCTGCGGGAAAGCGGCGCGGTCACCGGCTGGGGGCCATGGCGACAGGCGCCTGATGGGCTCCTCAAGTACCGCCAGCAGATCACCGACCAGCAGGTCAAAGTCGTCGACGGACACATCACCGTCCCCGAAGGTCCGGGCCTCGGCTTCGCCGTCGACGAGACCGAACTGCGCCGACTAGGCGCCCGCGCCCAATCCTGACCACCGCCCCGCGCCTGTCCGGGGCGGCCGGGAGGGGTCCCGGTCGTGGCGGGGTTCAATGGCGGCCATGTTGCGTAGAAGGTCATCCACCGCCGTCGTCGCCGTTGTTGTCGCTGTCGTGTTCGCCGCTCTCACGTCGTGTTCCTCGGGTTCTTCGGACGAGTCCCCCGCCGGGGGTCGGCCCAGTGGGTCCGGCTCCGGGACACCGGAGCCGGACCCCAGTCCGACTCGCACGGAAACGGCCACGCCGTCGCCCTCACCGACCGGGCCGTGCGCTGACGGGACATGTGAGATCGAGGTCGCCGTGGGGGACGGCGTGACAGTGCCGGAAAAGTACGGCCTCGGGCCGATCGAGGTGACGGCGATCACCGGCGGCGAGGTCGCGATGGCCGCGCCGCTGACGGGGTCGGGCTACAGCGTTTCTGGCTGTTCCGGTGGCGGCGGAGTGTCCTCGGAGGGCAACGGCGGCGTCAGGCTCAGCTGCGGCGAGGGACCCGCCGCGACCATCAACGATGCCATGAGCCTGAAGGTCGTCAAGATCCTCGACACCACCGCCGTCCTCCGTATCGCACCCGTTGGGTGACGTTCGGCTCGGCTCTTGGGGCAGGGTGCCGTACGGGGGTGCCGGTCGCACGGGGGTGGTGCCGAGGGGCTGAGGGCTGGTGGGCCCGTGGGCTCGCGGGCGTCGCCTTCTGACATCGGGATGGAAAGGATCTTTAGAATGCGCAGCTCAGGGCGGCCATGGCTCAGGGTCCTGGGCTGGGTTCTGATCATCGTCGGCATGACCGCGTTCTTCATCAACGCCGAGGCCCTCATGAACGGCGACGCCGTCGAGTGCGACGGCAGCCCGATGAGTCCCGGTCAGTGGTGCGTGAGGGTAGGCGGCGAATCTCTCAGCTACGACGAGGAGAAGAAGAACGAAGCCCGTGGAGAACTCGTCGGCTACGCCGGGGCGGGCCTCGGCGTCCTCGGTATCGTCGTCTTGATCAGCAATGGGATCACCACGCGGCGAGGAAACCGCTAACGCCAGCCGTCAGTGGGGAGCGCGTTGAGGGAGGCGTTACGGAGCGGGGCGGGGCTTCCCCGGTCGCCGGTGGCGAGGACCGGGCGTACGCCGAGCCGCCGCAGCCGGTGCACGGCCCGGCGGCTGCCGGGGCGGAGGACGTCGCCGACGGCGATCAGGGCCTGCGCCACCCCGTCGACGCGCACCACGACGGGTGTGTGTGCCGCCGTCTCCGCGGCCGCGAGGGCTTCCGCCAGTTCCGTGGGCAGCGCGTCGTCCGGGGCGAGGACTTCGACCCGCCGGTCGTCGACCAGGCCGCGCACCCCCGGCCCGCCGTCGAAGCGAAGTCGCTCACCCGGGGCAACGGGCACCACCGGGCAGGGCGCGCTCGCACGTACGCGGCGATCGCCCGACCCAGCGGATACTCCGAGCCCCGTTCCACCGCGCCGACCAGCCACAGCCCCGTACCCTCCCCCAACTCGCGGCACGGCCGTGAGCCGGGCAACGCTCATGTGCCCGAAGGTGAGGGTGCCCGTCTTGTCGAGGCCGACGGTGTCGATCTGTCGGAGCAACCTCCAGCGCCCGCGGTAACCGCCGCCTGTGGGTCGGATCCGGCGCCCAGCCAGAACCGCGGCCGACACCGCGCCCCCGGACAGCCGTCGCTCTGGGGGGCACGAGCACGCCTCCGGATTGATGCACATGACGCATCGACAGATCCCAGGTCCGATCCTGGGCACCATTGGGACACGGCTTGGAGACTCACCCATGACAGGCGACGCCCGCCACCTGCCTCGCCCAGGAATGACGCCGCTCGGCCGCGCGTCGGCGCTCGCCCCACCGTACGGATCGTTCTCGGTTCACCGCACCAGGCAATCGGCTCCATGTCCGGCCCTCGCGGGCCGCCCGACACCTTACGGAGGACCCATGAGAGACATCACCAGACGTACGGCGCTCACCATGGCCGCGGGTACCGTCACCGCCTCGACGGTGATCAGCGCGGCCACTGCGGCGGCCGATGCCCCGGCGCCGGGACGGCCCGTGGCATCCGGAGCCAATCCCGCTCTGCGGACCACCCTCATCACACGGGTGACGCCCAGGAACAACTGGCGGGTGACCGCCGTCGCCATCCGCTACGCGCACCCCCTCCACATGCGCGGCGGCGTCATCCCGCCCTCCGCGTTCCAGGTCACCGCCGACCTCGGCAGGCAGAGCGCGGCCCGAACGGTCATCCGGGCCTACCCGAACACCGTGGCCAGGACGGACGACCACCCCGATGCGGGACGGCCGGGCAGATACCTCGTCATCGAGCTCGACCCGGACGACGCCAATGCGCAGGCCTCCGGCACCGATCCTCTTCCGCTCCACCGCGCCTACGCCGTCCGGCAGGTGGCCGACGTGAGGACGCCCGGCGGCGGCCTGGTGCTCCCGGCCGGGCCGTGGGCGATCCGGAACGACGACGTCATCACCCCGGTGGTCGACGACTTCATCGCGGGATCGTTCACCGACTCCACGGGCTTCGAGCTGGCCTTCCGGCTCTACCAGCCGGAAAAGTTCGTGCGGAGTCCGGGGGCGGCCACCCGGTATCCACTCGTCATCACCCTGCACGGCGGCGGCGAGGTCGCCGACAACAACATGACCCAGCTCACCGCCAATCGCATCGCCGTCACCTTCGCCAAGCCGGAACGTCAGCGTCGGCACCCCGCGTTCGTGCTCGCCCCGCAGATCCCGCTGCCCCGCCCCATGGACGGGCCCGGCAATACGGACTGGACCGACCCCAAGGTCCGAGCAGCGCTGGTCGAACTCATCGACACCTTCACGATGCAGCGCCCCGTCGACGCGGACCGGCTCTATCTCGTCGGCCTGTCATCGGGTGCGCGAGGCATCTTCAACCTGCTCCCGAGGCATCCCCACACCTTCGCCGCGGCCCTGGCCACCGCCAACTGGGGCGACCCGTCGACCATGGACAGCACCACGCACATCCCGATCTGGGCCGATCACTCCATCGACGACCCGGTGGTCCCCTACCGCGAGGGACGGTTCGGCAAGCCCGGCACCTGGACGCTGATGAACGCGCTGGAGAGCGCCGGTGCACAGATCACCCGCGGGGAGTGGGCCAACGACCTGCCCAAGGGGGAGTTCGAAGCCCGGTCCAGGGCCCTGCTGAACCGCGCACGCCGGGCCGACAGCCATGTGCTGTTCACCAGCTACACGCCCGGAACGACGCCGGTGAGCCCGCACTTCGCCTGGGCACAGGCTGGCTCTTCGATCAGTCCCGTTAGGTCCTGACTCAGCTTCGGGGTGCGTGCCGGCCGGTCATGAGTTCGGCGAGGTCTTCCGGGTGAAGGAACGAGGGTGGTGGGGGTGGGCCCCAGTTGAACAGGCCTTCCGCCCCTTTCCAGACCTCGGGTTCCCAGATCTCGTCTTCGGGGATGCAGTCCATGTCCGAGTAGTACTCGGAGAAGTTGCCGGCCGGGTCTTTGAGGTACCAGAAGAAGTTCGATCCGGCGTGGTGGCGGCCCAGTCCCCACACATGGCGTTCGGGGTGGTTCTCGAGCATCGCGGTCGCGCCCCGCCCGACCTCGTCGATGTCGTCCACCTGCCAGCTGGTGTGGTGCAGGTACGCAACCGGTGCGGCCATCGCCAGTACGTTGTGGTGGTCGACGGAGCACCGCATGAACGCGCCCTTGTCGTCGATGTAGTCGCTGATCCTGAAACCGATGCCGTCGGTGAAGAAGCCCGTGGTGGCGTGGAGATTGGTCGTGCCGATGACCGCGTGCCCGAGCTTTTTGGGCCGGACCGCCCCGGTGCGGAGCACGCCGGGCGCGCGGCCGTTGCGCTCCACACGACCCGGGCCGTTGTAGGGGGTAGCGGGCACCGGTTGTGCCACGATGCGGGGTGCGACTTCGACACGGACCACCACCTCAGTGATCGGTTCGGTCGCTCGGAGGACGTGGGCATCGAAGCCGCGGGGAACACCGAGTCGTTCCAGGTTCGTCGCGATGCGGGCGATGTCGTCCGCATCGTCCACCCCGATGCCGATCTCCACCAGCCGACGGGTGGGTGTGCGCACGAGACGCAGTTGCTCCCCGCCGTCGCGGGTGGCGAACACGTTCCCACCGCGGTGCTCGAGACCGAATGCGTCGTAGTAGGCGGTCGTCGCGTCGAGATCGGGAACGCCGATGGTGACGCTGGTCAGTCGGTGCAGGCTCATGGTGTTATGCCTCCGGGGACTCGCGAAGACCTGGTCGAGCTCGCCGATTCCGTCGATCCAGCTGCGCAGCTGCTGCCCGGGGGTGGAGAACCGCCGGGCTTGGCGGCCCTGGCCGACTCCGGCAGGGTACCGGTGAACACGAGATCGCCGGGGTAGAGCGTGATGATGCGAGACAGGTTCGCGGAAACCAGATCGCGGCCCTGGAACGCCAACTCGGCAAAGGAAACGTCCGGTTCAGCTCGAGCGACCGGGCGTTCCTGGCGGCACTGCCGCACCGGCTGCCGTTCCACCCAGGCCACAGGCCGAGACGGCCCCGGTGTCACGGACGGATGAAGACCGCCGTACCCAGCCCCCACGATCCGGCGGAGGAGGCCGGGCTCGGCACGGTCCGAGAGCTCCGCATCGTGCAGTACGGCGGCCAAGGTGTCCGGCGCCAGGGCGATCACGCCGTTGGCATCGCCGAGGATGACATCACCGGGTTCGATCCGGACGCCTCCGATGTCGACGGGAACCCGCCGGTGTCCTCTTGTTCCGTCCAGCTTCTTGGTCGTGAGGCAAGTGGATCCCCGGGCGTGGACGGGAATGCCGGTTCGAGGGTCCTGGAGCGCGTCGGTATCGGTAACCGCTCCGGGAAGTGGCCGAGCGGAGATGCCGGACGGCGTGCGATCGTCCGTCTCACTGTTGGCGACCGCGTCGGTGAGGCCGCTCCATACCGTCATCGGTACGTGCCGGACGATGACCGGCGATGAACCTCTCGTACACGCGGTTGTAGGTGTCGAGTTGGTCGGGGGAGCTGAGCCACGGTTCGCCCTTGCGGTTGGCCGCAGCAGTCGGATGCCGTGGCCGGCCGACTGATGCTCGAAGTCGCGGCCGAAGTAGTTCTTGTCGCCGGTCAGGTCTGTCCGGGCCGGGTGGCGAGGAGTTCGGGCTGGGCATTCGTCACGTCGATGATGAAGCGTGCCTCGCCGGGCTCGACGCCGCGGTCGGCAGCGCCTCGATCGGCGTGAAGCCCGGGGCCTGGCTGTGGTCGCCCAGTTCCTGAAGCAGCAGTGCCGCCACCGTCAGCGCGTGCGCGGTATGAGCCTGCGACGCGCATTTCACTCCCAGCAGTTTGGGAGCACCGAAGCCGTGAACCGCTTCTCTCGTGCAGGCGCAGCTGGAAACTCGCCAGGGCAGTGAGCAACGCGATTGCCGGTCGTCGTCTTCCATGCCGTACCGGCGCCGAAGGGAGGAAGGCCCGTGGCAAGACCCGCGGTCGGGGCGGCTTTGCGCCGCTGTGCCGAATGCGGCGGATGCGAGTACAGCGGTGCACCCGCCTGCACCGCGTGCCGCGAGCTGGTGGACGGCATCCTGGAAGACGAATGGTCTGCCTTTCTGCGCCAGTGGGGTGCCAGCGGCTCGCAGGAAGCCGCGGCACTTGCCGAGGTGGTGGCGGCCGGACCCGACCGTCACGACTGGCGGGTAGTGGATGCCGCGCTCGACAGGCTGGTCTGCTCCGCATGCGGTGACCGACCCAGCCGCGGTCTTAGTCGGCTGCTCCGCATGCGATCTTGCTCACGGCTTCCGCTATGCCGCAGTCGAGACGGACCGGCCAGGTGCCCTGCACGGCAACGAGCACACCATTGAGCAGGCCATCGAGGAAACCCTCGGGCGCCAGCGCGACAGGAGGCACCCTTCCAGATGACCTCTGAGGCACTCCGGTTGGCCGTGGCGGGAACGGGTGCCGCAGCCCGTCCCCGCACGCCGTTGGGCATCCTCAGGCGGCGGCGGGATCCCCCGCTCGGCACCCCAGCCGCGCGGCCTCGCGCACCCCGTCGCTCAGCCCCTTCTCCGGCTTTCGCCCACAGGCGACGGCGCCCACCTCGAGCGCCTGCCAGGTCACCACGTGGCCCGATGCGGCCCTGCCCCGGCCCGTGCAGCGGTACCGGAAATCGGCCTCGATCAAAGTGGCGGCGCGGGCGGGGACATAGCGATCGGACGCCTCCGCCTCGTGCAGGCCGTAGCTCGAGCGGTCATTGGCGGTGGTCCTGGCCGACAAGCCGTTGACATCGCCGGCCAGCTCGTCGGCGGGCAGCTTGAGATGCCGGGCAAGGGAGTGGATCACCCGCTGCTGCGAGAGCTTGCCCCCTGTTGTCCGGACGGACCTGGTGTAGCGGGCGACCTCTCGGACATCTTTGGTGCTGACCTTCTGCCCCTTGTCGTAGTGGCGTGTCCGACCCAGGTCGGTCAGGACCGACTGCCGGGAGACGTTGAACCATTCGTAGCTGCCCTTGTCGCACGCAGGGCCGACGGCCTTCTCGCCATCTCCCCCGGAACAGCCCGCCACCCCCGTAACGATCACCATGGTCGCCATCGCGGCGCTCCACCTGCGCTTCATTCGCTCATCCCCGTTGTGTGTGCCGCGCCATCGCGGCCCGATCATGCTCGTCAGGCCATGATCCACAATGGGCCAGGGGCGGACAAGGGCGGGCGGAGATCTCGCTTCCGGAAGTCGAAGTCTGGGGAGCGGGTGGCATAGGCTCCCTTCGGCCGAATCTGAAAAGCCGTCACGCCCTCGAAATGGGACAGGACTGCCTCGGCCTGGAGCGGCAAGCGGCGCGAGCGGTATGCCAACGCCCGTCACCCAGACGTCCTCGCAGCTCAACGCCGTGAACGTGCCCGGGTCCGCAGAGAGAAGGGCATCCGCTGGGGCGGCAGGTCCCTCCAGGCCGCAGCCTGACCCGGCCCGGCGAAACCCATGCGGTCACAGCACTGGCTTCAGCTGCGCATCATCGACATCAGCAGCCCGTGAGTCTCGTCGTCGGCGGCGACCACAAGCCCACGACCTGCCTCACCTATCGGGGCACCGTCGATGCCGGTGACAACGCAGCCAGCAGCCCGGCACACAGCGATGCCGGCCGCGAAATGCACGCTCCCGGAGAGGTCGCCGCCATCGGTGACATACGCGGCGCGCTTGCCGGCAGCCACCCAGGCCAGCGCCAGCGTCGTGGATACGACGCGCGGCCGGAAACGTTCGATGAACCCAGGGTGGGCCAGCAGATCCACGGCCCGGAATCCCGGCGCACTCGGGAACGGCGGATCCAGGTTGACGTCCACCAATCGGGTAGCGCACGTGGGCGTCAGCAGTGCCTCGTCGGCCCCGTCATGCCGCACCCAGGCGGTCTCCCCGTCGGTGAAGAAAACCTCGCCGCTGAACGGGTCAGCCACCGCCGCCGCCCCATCGCGCAGCGCCACGTTGACAGCCACCAGCATGGTGCCGACGGCGTAGTTCAGCGTGCCGCACAGGGGATCCACCAACCACTGGCGCACAGCGTCGGTGGCGCCCTGCTGCCCGCCTTCCTCGCCGAGCACCGCGTCATCGGGCCGTGCGGCACGGATGACGCCGAGGATCGTCTTCTCGGCCTCCACATCGGCGGCGGTGGCGAAGTCCCCGGCACCCTTGTCGATGCGGTTGAGCCGCTGGCCGTACATGTTGCGGACCACGTCCGCGCCAGCCCGTGCCCCGGCTATCGCGACTGCAGCATCGTCAGAACTCGCGTATGAGTCGATCACGCCGTGCAGACTATCGAGGCGAAGCTGCCGACCCGGCGAACCTTCCCGGTCAGAGCACTCACCGACCGCACCGTGGTGCGGCTGATCCCATGGGTGCGGGTGCGGGAGATCGACGGTCACGTCACGGCCATCACTCCAGGCCGTAGTACAGCCGGAGGAACTCCTCCATCGCCGCGTCGACACCGGCACGGTCACCGGTGGCGAGCAGGTCGAGCAGCAATCCGCGGACGGTGGCGAGTCCCAGCCTCGCGCGGTTCCGGGCCGCGACCGGATCCGCCCCCGCGGCGACCTCGGCGGCCACGAGCGGTTCCAGCCAGTCCGTCACGAGCCCTTCCAGGATCGGGACGGCCTCGGGGCGGCCCTGTAGTGCGTGCCCGCATATCTCGAAGAAGAGCCGCTCCTGATCGGCCAGCCGAGGGTCCGTCAGCTGATGCCATAGAAGTCGTGCGACATCAGCGGGCGAAAGACCGGGCCCCGCGTGGAGCCGGGACAGCAGATCGCGCTGGCGCCGTTCCGACGCCCGGACGATCTCGACGAGCAACTGCTCCTTGGTGCCGAAGTAGTGGATCAGCATGCGATGACTGACACCGATCGCGGCACCAAGGCGGCGCAGGCTCAGGTCCGCGATGCCGTGTGCCGTGACGTGGTCGACGGCCGCGTCGACCAGTTGAGCGCGCCGGTCCCCGTCCGTGCCGGGGGCGGCGTTGCTCTCAGGATGCGGGTCATCCGTATTCACCACATCGTGAGTGTACCAATTGGTACATGACCTATGTACCGTGTGGTACATGAGGTCTGTCACCGTGTCGATCGAAGTTCCGCACACGCCCGAGCAGGTCTACGACTTCCTCGATGTCATGGCTCACCACGAGCGGTTCACGAACCACTATCTGACCGACTGGCGCTACAGCGGTCCCGTCCGCGGCACAGGATCGTGCGCCACCGTCACCGCTGCGCTGGGTGGCACGAAGACCGACGTCACCATCGAAGTGGTCGAGGCCGACGCGCCGCGGCGCATCGTCGAACGGAACGTCAGCGCGGGCGGTCGGCGCCTGGCCTACGGCACCTACACCATCGAACCGCTGCAAACCGGCGGAAGTCACGTCTCGTTCACGTACTCCTGGGTTCTCGCCCCTCTCGCCGACCGCCTGCTGGCGCCCGTTGTCCGGGCGGTGATGTTGCGTGCCAACCGCGCGGTCATGCGGCGCCTGGCCGCCGAGCTGGCCCATCACGAGTCCGCTGCCGGATCCTGACCTGCGCGGGCGTGTTACCCGGCGCTCACAGGGCAGTACGTCCAGTTCAGCTCCGGCATATGTGCGAAGTTCATGCCGTAGATACCAACGATGAGGGTCGGACTGGCCAGGATCGCAGCCGAGGCGGAAATGCGGAGCATGTCGTCGTTCTGGGGCCATCCGGCGTGGGCTCCCGCGAAATCCTGCACCACCGGGGCCAAGGGCTGGACAGCGTGGCGGAATTCGACGACCTCGCGTTTGAGAGAGTAGATCTCCTCGGTCAGGTCCTCGCGATCCGGGGAGAAGACGCGTCGTTCCAGCGCGGTCAGATCGGAGCGGACCTGGACGCTGGCCTCGGTGCAGGAGTCGACCACCGTGTCCAGGACGGCGTGCAGTACGGCGACGGACCCGAACTGGAGCCCCCCATACCTTTCAGACCGTCCAGTCGCCTTCACAGACCGCGGTCAGGTCTCATCCATGTGGCGCAGGTCCTGCTCATCCCACTTTCGGGTGTCGCGCGGCTCCACGTACGGCTCGGCATGCGACGGGTGGCCGCCGGCGATCGCCCGCTGACGCGCTGTCTCCGCGTCGAACTCCAAGCCCAGCAAGATCGCCAGGTTACTGATCCACAACCAGACGAGGAAGACGATGACACCCGCCATCGTGCCGTAGGTCTTGTTGTAGGAGGCGAAGTTGGCTACGTAGAACGTGAACCCGGCGGAGACGATCATCCAGATCACCAGAGCCAGAAAACTACCCGGCGTGATCCACCTGAACTTCTTCACCTTGGCGTTCGGGGCGGCCCAGTAGAGAAGCGCGAGCATGACCGTGATCAGGATGACCAGGACGGGCCACTTGGCGATGGACCACACCGTCAGCGTGGTGTCCCCGATCCCCAGGGCTGCCCCGGTCTGGCGGGCCAAGCCGCCGGTGAAGACCACGATCAGTGCGCTGGCCACGGTCAGCACCATCAGCACGACCGTCACCCCGACCCGCACGGGCAGGATCTTCCACGCCGGGCGCCCCTCGGGCATCTCGTAGACGGCGTTGGACGCGCGGATGAACGCCGCCACATACCCGGACGCCGACCAGACGGCCAGCACCAGGCCGGTGATCGCCATGATGGAGCCGGTGCCGCCATTGCCCTGTAGCTGCTCCACGGTCCGGGTGATGAGGTCGCGTGCCGAGCCGGGGGCGAGTTGCTTGAGGTTGCTCAGCACCTCGTCCGTAGTGGACTTTCCGGCGATGCCCACCAGGGAGACCAGCACCAGCAGCGCCGGGAACAGCGACAGCACCCCGTAGTAGGTCAGCGCGGCGGCCCGGTCGGTGAGTTCGTCGTCCTTGAACTCCCTCAGGCTGCCCTTGAACACCGCACCCCAGGACCGTTTCGGCAGATCGGCCGGAGTGTCCGGGGCGCGTCGCTCCACCTCCTGGTCGGGGCCGTAGGTGTACCCCAGGTGTGAAGGTGGTCGATGGGCAGCAGAGCCCGGGGCCGCCTCCGCGTCCTGGTCCGAGTGCAGCTGATGACTCGTGTGTCCCGGTTTCGGTAGCCGAACCATGAGGTGCGGAGTACCCCCTCGAGCGCAGGCCACGCGCTGAGGCCGCTGATGCCCCGCCGCTCGATCTCCGGCGTGAGCGGCGCGGGCAGCCAGATGTGCTCTGAACTCGTTCGTCAGGGGTACTCGTGCGCCCGACCGGAAACAAGTCGGGAGGTGAAGGAGTGTCCAAGGAGGTCCCCTCCGCGGCCGATACGCACCGCAGTGCTCAGGTCTCCGGTTCCGAGCCGGTGAGCGAACTGGTGCGGCGGGCGGTCGGAGCAGCTGACGGAGCTTGTGCATGGCGAACTGCGGCTGGCACAGGCGGAGATGGAACGGAAGGGAAAGCGGTTAGGCAAGAGCGGTGGGTTGTTCGGTGGCGCCGGTGTGATCGGTTTCCTGACTCTGGAAGCGCTGACGGCCACCGTCATCGCGGCTCTGGCCGTGGTGCTGCCCGTGTGGGCCGCGGCATTGATCGTGACCGGCGTGCTGGGCGTCATCACCGCGGTTCTGGCACTGGCCGGCAAGAAGGAAATCAGTCAGGCGACCCCGCCCGTGCCCGAACAGGCGATCGCAAGCGTGAAGGAAGACATGGCCGAGATCAAGGAGCGTGCACGCCGATGACCCAGCCGCCCCACGACGAGCCCACCGCCGCCGGCCCGGAGGAGTTGCGCGAGCAGGTCGAGCAGACCCGGCAGAAACTCGGTGAGACGGTCAATGCGCTGGCAGCCAAGACCGATGTCAAGGCGGGTGCCAAGGAGAAGGCAGCCGACGTCAAGCGGCAGGCGGGCGCCAAGGCAGAGGAGCTGAAGACCAAGGCCGCCGACGCCGCCTCGCAGGTGCAGGACAAGCTTCCCGAGCCGGTGCGCGAGAAGGCCGTCCAAGGGGCCCGTGGAGCGCGTGAGAACCGCACCGCGCTGCTGGTCGCCGTCGGCATCGCGATGCTCTGGCTGGCGCGTCGCCGCGGGAAGGGGTGGAACGAACGTTGAAGGCATCAAAGGTGGTCTACAAGCCGGTCGGGCTGGCGCTGGGAGCCGTGAGCGGCCTGATCGCCGGCAGACTGTTCCAGCAGGCGTGGAAGATACTCGGCAACGAACAGGACGCGCCCGACCCCACCGACGAGGACCGGACCTGGGGCGAGGTACTGCTCGCCGCCACTCTCCAGGGCGCGGTCTTCGCTGCGGTGAGGGCGGCCGTCGAGCGGGCCGGCGCCACCGCCACCCGCGGCCTGACCGGCACCTGGCCTGGTTGACCACATCCGGGACGGCGGTACGGCGCCGCCGCGCGCCCGGTCGGCGCTCAGGTCGTGCCCCGACACGGCCGTCGCGGCGCTGCCGTCGAGGCCGGTGTGTGCCGCAACAAACTCACCCACAGCACATCGGCCTCAGGGACCCTTCCAGGCCAGTCGACGCCGGCCCCGGCCGTAGTGCCGGTCCCTGGCGGCACACACGTGGCACCGGTCAGCGGCGACTGATCCGGCGGGGTCGTCGCTCTGTGCGCTCGGACGAGGAGGTCCCGCTCGGGAGGGCCTCGGCCTGCGGGGTGACGTCGGCGGTGGGCGGCGCGATGGCGTGCGGTCGTGTCCTGCTGAGACTGTTCCGGGTTCGGATGTGGAAGGCGAGAAGGCCGACGAGCGCGGCGGCTGCGAACCATCCGGTCTGGATGGCCAGGTATTTCGGCAGGGGCGTGGTGGAGAACCCCGCGCCCGTAGCGGCCTGCATCGCGCCGTAGGACGGCAGATAGCGCACGATGCTGCCATTGGAACTGGAGCTGTAGAGGGGGTTTTGGAGGGCGAGGTCGATGACGCTGGTCATCACGACGGCGAACATGCCCTCCACTTCGCGTCGTAGCAGTGAGCCGAAGGCGACGCCCAGGGCACCGTAGGTGATCCCGGCGAGGAACAGGGCCGCAGCGAGCAGGGCTGGTTGCTCGGGTCTCCAGAAGGCGCAGGTGAGTGCTGTCGTGTAGGCGGCCACGGCTGCGGAGGCCAGCGTGAGGGAGGTGAGCTTGGCCAGGACGAGATGGGTGCGGGGGTAGCCGGCCAGGGCCAGCCGACGGTCGAAGCGGCCGCCTGCGAACGAGGCCGCGAACATCATGAAGCCGATGATCAGGGTGACGGCGTTGAGGGCGCCGGTGATCTCGGTCAGCTGGTTGCCGTGGGGGGTGAGCAGGTTTCCGGTGGCGCGCAGCCGGAAGCGGGTGCGGGTGTCGGGAACGGACCAGAACGCCAGCGCGGTCCACACCGGGATGAACAGGGCCATGAGCACCATGGCGAAGCGGTTGCGCAGGTGCTCGGTCAGCGCGTAGCGGGCCGCGGTCGTGAAGAACGTGCGATGGCGGTGACCGGACCGGCGGGGCGTCATGCCGCACGCTCCGGGATCTGCTCGTGCAGGATGCCACCTTCCAGGCGCCACAGCACGTCCAGACGTGTCGCGTCGTAGGCGAGGTGGGAGACCAGGAGCACCGATCGGCCCTCCCCCCGCAGCCACGTCGCCAGGTCCCAGAACCGCTGGTAGGTCTCCCAGTCGAAGCCCTGGTAGGGCTCGTCCAGCAGCAAGGTGTGCGGGTCGTGCATGAGGGCGAGGGTGAGGTTCAGCTTCTGCCGGGTCCCGCCGCTGAGGACTCCGGCCCGCTCGCCCGCGTACTCGCTGAACTGCAATGCCTCCATGACCTCTTCGGCGCGCCCCAGGTCGGCCAGTCCGTAGGCGACCTTGAAGTAGTCCAGGTGCTGGCGAACGGTGAGTGCGTCGTTGAGGACGGCCGCCTGCGGACAGTACCCGAACCCTCCGTCATGGATGACCGCGCCCCGATCGGGGGCCAGTTCACCCGAGAGGATCTTCAGCAGGGTCGACTTGCCCGCACCGTTTTCGCCGACTATCCCGGCCAGGACTCCCGGTTGCAGTCGTAGGTCTATGCCGCGCAGTACCTCACGTCGGCCGTAGGCGTGGTGCACGCCCTTTACCTCCATCGAGGGCCTCCTCCCCTTGGCGTTCCGCTATAACGAGCCGGGAGCGCGTACGACACGCCAATTGCGGTGCTACAGGCGGAGGTTCATCCGATCTGATGATCTGGCGGTCAGTGGTCGTTCAGCGGGGACCACGGACACTTAGCTTCTTGGCATGGCCACATCCTCCCGCCGTGCAGCGCAAGTCCCTGCTCAAGCAGCGCGCCATGACGCCACGGTCTCAGCGCCCTTCGGCTCTCCGCACCCTTCCGCCGGCGCTGAGGCGTGGTACCTCAATGGTCATCTGCGCGACGAGGACGGCGACACCTACACGTGGATGATCAGCATGCTGCGCCACCACGACGTACGGGACAACGACGCCACCCCCGGCTATGCCCTGGTGTCCGTGTGCTCAGGCCCGAAGGGTGTGTCTCACGGAGCCTGGCTCACGCCCACCATGCACCACGCGGTGCGCGACGCGCTCACCGGCGACACCTCACAGGATCCCCGGGTCCGCGAAGCACTGACGCAGGCCCTTGCCGAGGGCCCCCTGCTTCCGGACCGGCTGCTGGCCGACCCAGTGGCCGCCTCGGCCGAGACCCTGAACATCTCCTTCGGTGACCTGGCGGCCCTGCGCCGCGAGGAAGACGGCAACCCTCAACACCTACCCCACCACAGTGCACGTGAGCGTGCCCGACCTCGGCCTGGACGCCGAGATCACCGCAACAACCGCCCAGGGCGAGGTCCGCACCCTGGTCGTGGGCCGCGCCATGTGGGAGAGCCCCGCAGCCGTGCACGGCACCATGGGAACCACGCCCGTCAGCGGCACCGCCTTCCTGCAGACCCTCCCGACCAACACCATCGGCGACATCGAGCACTACATGCGCCGTACCCACGACATCGCCGGAGCGGAAGCCGCAGCCCTGTACTCCCCCGACCCGGCAGACGACGCCGCGCTCGGGCTCCTCACCGGCACCAGCGGCCTGACCGGCCTCGACGCCGGCGCACGCGCCCGTCTCCACCGGGCGGTCGCCGCTCCGCTCCTGCACCTGCTGAACAACCCGGGGCGCTCCTGGCGCCCCTACGTCGCCGCGGCCGTCCTGTGCCTTCTCGACGCCGACCCGGAGCCCTACCGGCCTCTCACCGCGGTCACCGAGCTCCTCCACCTCTCCGCACTGGTCATCGACGACATCCAGGACGACTCGCCCACGCGGCGCGGCCGCCCGAGTGTCCACGAGGTCTTCGGCACCGCCCCCGCCATCACCGCCGGCACCCTCGGCTACTACACCTTCGACGCCCTCATCCAACGGGTCCCGCAGGCCGCCCCGGAAACCATGCTCCGCATCTACCGGCTCTACCTGCGCGACCTGCGCGCCGCCCACGCCGGCCAGGCCCTCGACATCGCCGGACACCACGCCGCGTTCGACGAAGCCGTCACCAGCGGCGACGCCCGCCCGCTCCTCGACGAAGTCCGCACCGCACACCGGCTCAAGACAGGGATGCTCGTTCGCAGCACCGCCGAGGTGTCCGCGCTCCTCGGCGGCGCCGACGAGCGGCAACTCGACGCCATCTGCCGGTACTTCGAAGCCGTCGGAACCGCCTACCAGATCACGGACGACGTCGCCGACCTGTACGGGCTGGTGACCGCCCAGGAACATCAGCAGGGCATCACCACGCGCTCCCCCGCAGAAGACCTGCGCAACGGCGAGGTCACCTATCCCGTGGCCCACGCTGTCGGACTCCTTGATACGACCGACCGCCACCACCTGCGCGATGCGCTCCGGCAGCGCTCCGACACCGGGGCGCGCGCAGCATCCGAGCTCCTCGTCCGCAGCGGCGCCCTCGAGGCGTGCATGACCGAGGCCCGCAGCCTCGTCGACGAAGCCTGGGCCAATCTCGCCCCGCTCCTGCCGCCCACCCCGCACAAGGCCATGGTGCGCGCCCTGGGCTGGTACGCCGCCCAACGCGAAACCGACCACATCCCCAGCGGGGCAGGCGAGACCCCGACTGCCACGCGGACCTGACACGGTTCCGCTCTGCCCCAGAACCGGGGGGCGCCATACGCGGCGGTATCGAGCCGGGCGCGGCCAGGCAGCCGGATGCGGCGGATGGCGCCTCTTGGACCCACGAACCGCGGAGATCAAGCGCATGTACGTGCGCCCGGACGCCCGCGGGCCCCTGGTGCTGGAGGACGTCATCTGGTGAGCCACGGCCCGCCCCTTCCGGAGGCGCCGGGGGCGTTATTGCTGGCTGTCGGGTTTGACGAGGAACCACTCGAGGTCGCCGTCGTCCTGGCAGCCGAAGATGGTGATTCTCGTGCCGTCGGCTCTGTCCTCGCCCTTGTCGGCGTAGCCCGCGACGTTCAGGCAGAGCTGGTTGCTGGCGTAGTTGTGGATCCAGTGGAGCCCGTTGGTGTTGGGCCGCTTCTCCACCCACCACAGCTGGTTGTCGTCCATCTTGCGGGTGCAGGCCGCCTCCTTCACCCCCGTCCTGATGGCGGCCGCGCCCTGGTCCGGCAGGTCCATGCAGTAGCCGTCCATGGTGTTGCGGATCTGGACGAGGTCGGTGTTGCCCGGCCCCTTGCCCTCGAACACGGTCTCCAGGTTCCACAGCTGCCGGTCCTGGGCCCCGTCGCAGGGGTACTGGGCGGTCTCCCCGTCCACCTTGCCCTGCTCCTCGACGGGGGCGACGCACTTCTGCGTGGTTCCGTTCCGCAGCAGGACGCCCGCGAACGGGTCGACCGGCTTCGGCTTGGGCTTGTCGCCCCCGGCGCCGTTCCCGTCGCCGTCCCCGCCGGGCTGCTGCGTCGGCTCGTCCGCCGGTTTCGAAGCGGCCGGGGGCTTGGGAGCCGAGGGTTCCGGGGTCGGCACCGAGGAGGCGGCGGCCTCCTCGGTCCGGTCCTGGGCGCGGGTGTTGACCGGTGGTTTGTACGAGATCCAGATCATGACGAAGGCGATGGTCAGCGCGACCAGCACGCTGAAGAGCACGCCCAGCCAGCGAGGCATCATCCCCGGCTGCTCGTAGGTGCCCTGCACCGGCAGCGGTTCGGCGCCGGAGCGCTGCACGGCCAGGGTGAAGGGCCGGGATTCCTTGGCCCCGGCCCAGATGGTCTGGCGCGGCTTGAGGGTGGTCTTGATGAACGCGGCCCGGCCGGGCTCGATCTGGACGTTGGCCGGGTGGATGTCGTACGAGAGCTGGTCGCCGTTGTCGCTGCCGCTGATGGACGCGGTGAGCTTGACGTTGCCGAAGTTGTCCACGGCGAGCTTGGGGCGCCCCCGGAACCGGCCCTTGACCGTCTGCGGCACGAGTTCGGCCCGTACCTCGCTGAACGGGGTGACGGTGACGTTGCCCTCGGGGACGGTGGTGGCCTCCGGGTGCTCGGTCGGGATGATCTGCACCCCGTACGCGTGCGGCCCGGCGGCCGCGTCCGGCGTGCGCGGTGGGGCGAAGGTCAGCTCCACCGTGCCGGTCGTCCCCGGGTACAGCCGGAGCGTCTGCGGCTCCACGGTCGTCCATGGGGACAGGGCGCCGACGGGTACGAAGCGGTACTCGTCGACGACGTCGCCGGTGTTGCGCAGCCGCAGCCGCACGGTGGCCGAGCCGCCGGGGTCCACGGTGGTCGAGGCAGGTTCCAGAGAGGTCCAAAGGCTCACCGCAACGACGCTATGGCGAACGCCCGCCCGCTGTCGCAGGCGTCGGGGCACCTTCCGTTGCCTGAAAGCCTCGGCGCGCTGCCTTGCTGGGGTGGCCTGCACTCCCCGGGGCCTCTATGCGTGCGCGACGAACACGGGACATCGAACGGGCCCCCGACCCCGCGCGGCCCTGGCCCGCCCCACGGCGGCCCGTACCGGCGCGGCACAGGCCGCGCACACGGCGTCCGGCGGCCCCATCACACCGGGCGGGCCATCGCCCTCCAGCGCTCGTTGGGCAACGCCGCGGCGAGCAGGTTGATCGGGAGGAGCGGCATGGTTCCTGGGAGCTCCTCGACCTCTGGGCGTCCGCCGTCGACGAGCCTCGACTACCACCGGGTGCGGTGGCCGGGCCTCTCGACCAGGTGCTGTTCCCCCGCCTGCCTTCGGAGACAGGATCCGCCGCTGGGACACCCAGCGCGCCCCTGACGACTGAAGGCACCCGGGCGGCACCGCACGCCCAGCCTCGCCGCCCGCACCACGCCCTCAACGCACCCGGCTCACCGAGCGCTAGCAGTCACCACGGCCTGGCCGTGCTGCGACGGCTCGGGTGGGAGGCGTTAGAGCATCGGGGCCCCGCGGTCGCCGCTACCTTGAGGTCGAGCAGCCCCTTGAGGACGTCCACGAAGCGTGGCCGGCGCGACCGAGCAGTGGCACCGGCGTTGGCGGGTGCACAGGCTTGGGCGCGAACTCCGGGAGCGATCCCGGCGTTGCCCCGACAGGCTCGTGCCGGCGATGTTCGTCGGCCCCCGGTCCAGCACGTCCACGGCTGCGGCCGCGGTCGCAGCAGTCACGATCGACGGCGCCCACTCCCCTACGAGCATGTTCCGGCCGAGGGCGCCGTGATCGAATGACCCCAGGTCCTCGTCTCAGCTGCCGTGCCTCACAGGGGTATTCCGCATGGTGTTCGTCCACCACTCGTTGCTGACCGCCACTTTCCTGGCGCCCCATCCCGCGCTTCTGCCCCGCCTGATCGAGCGGCTACGGCACGAGACCCTGCGATGCCTGCAAATCGCCGAGTACATACCCACCGCCCTGCTGGAGGAGTTGATTGCCTCTGGCGACCGGCAACTGTTGCAAGGTCTGGCGGCCGGGGACAACCGCCGTGCGTGGTTCGATTCCAGGAGAGCCCCGGCCGTTCCCGGGGTGACACGACGCAAGGACGCGCTTCTGCGACTGGCCGCCCTGGGCGACCCCGCACTGGCCAAGCCCCTCTTCGACAGCGAGGTCTGGGAACTGCGCATCGCCGTTCTCACCGCGGCGGCGGCTCGCCCCGACGATCCGGACTGGCGCCTCCCGGGCGGCCTGGTGGATACGCTGCTGTGCGCACGGGGCCTCGACGAGTTCGCCTTCGCGGTATGCGCCCCGTTTTCCGATGTCGCCGAGTGGGCGCGGAAGCACCTCGGCGAGCGGTTCCCGCCCAACGATCAGGTATTCGTCTGCAGAAGAGTGGCGAAACTCGGTGGTGCGTCCGCACTGCGCGGGATCCTGGAAGAAGGCTCGCCCGCCTCGGTGACGGCCGGAGTGCTGCGGCAGGCGGTGAAGGCGCAGGACCCGATCGCCGTGTTCCCGTATGACGCCCGCGCGTTCGAACTCGTCGACGGGACATACAAGGAGCGGCTCTTGTTTCCCTCCGACCTCGCACCGGCCTCCGGCTCCGGTCCCGGCCCGACAGCCCTGCCCCCGGACGAACGCCGTGAGCCGGCCGAGGCGTCCGACTGGTGCGTACCAGCCTCCCGTATCGAGGAACTGCTCGCCCTCGACGACCCCGAGACCAACGCCAAGATCTTCCTGTACGCCCAGCCGACCGACGAGCAGCGAAGCGCCATCCTCGAAGGGCGCCCCTTCGCCCCCGACGCCCCGGCCGGCAAGCGTCTCCCACTCAGCGAGGACCTGGTCGCCTCGATTCGCAGCAACTCCGGGGGGTGGCTGTGGTCGTCCTACGCCTCGGGGCACCCCGAGCTGGCCCGCGCCGTGCTGGGGAAGTACAAACTGCTGACGCCGGCCAGGCGACTGGCCCTGGTCACAGCCCTGTGGGAACGCAGCGGCCGCGACGCTGTACAAGCCCTGCTGGACGAGACCAGATTCCCCGGTCGCAGGCCGAAAAGGCACCCCCTGACGTACGAGACGCACCGGGCTGTACAGCAGGCGCTGAACGCCCCCGATGGACTCGGCCGACTGCGCCAGATGCTGGCGCACGCCCAAAGTCCCGAGGGACAAAGGGACTTTCTGCTGAGTTTGCGCTCTGAAGCGCAGTGTTTCAACGGCGGCAAGGCAATCGTCAAGGAGATGGACGACCAGCCGCCCTGGGCGGAACTGATCGACGCACACCGCCGCGAACCACTGCACGAGCACTTGTTGGCCGTGCTTGCCGAGCGGCAGGACGTCCCGAAAGAACTGCGCAAGGACTGCGCCGCCGCGCTCGTCCGCCTGCGGCATCCGGACCACACCCGGTGCCGTTCGTCCGAACCCCGCACCACGCTCGGCCTGCTGCGGCACCACCCCGAACCGCACGAGGACTGGCTGCGCCTGGCCTACCGGTACGAGGAGTTGACGCCGACAGACACGCTGCGCGAAGCACGGCCCGCCCGGGCCGTCGTCCAGCACTTGCTGGGACTGTTCCCCACACGGCTCGACCAGTCGCTCATCCGCCCCTATCGGTGCGCGCACGCCCAGGCGCGGCGGATGGCATACGCCCAGCTGGGCACCGACCCGGACGCCTGGGCCATGGCCGCACGCCTGCTGCCCGAATTCGAGGGCACGTTCCCGGAGCTGCTGACCACAGCGGCGGCAGTCATCAGCTGAGTCGGCCGCCCTCTCGCCCTGGGGAGATCGAGGCGGGCGGGCCGGGGGTCACGCCAGGGTTACCTGCATGCCGCCCTCGGCCAGGACATCGAGGACCGTGGCGAACCGGTCGTACGGACGGCCATCCGGTGTCAGGTTCCGGGACAGGTGCTCGCGCGCGGTCGCGGCGTCCCGCCAGAGCAGGGTTGCGGGGGCGGTGTAGCCGAAGCTACCGCCCAGGCAGTCGTCAAGGGCGTCCAGACAGCCGCCGAAGTAGCCACCCGGCCCGTTCACCGCCTCGCCGAGCGCCAAGTACAGCCCCGGTACGTCGGTGATGTGCCGACCGTCGAGTTCGTAGGCGTGACCAGGCGGCCGGTCCCGGCGGGCGCGTCGGCAGCCTCGCTCCCTGACAAGATCAAGCCAGACTGCGCGGAGTCTGGTGCCGAGGTCGGCCCAGGCGCCCGAGGTGTCCGGCGGCCCGGCGAGCCACCGCTCCCACACGGGCCGGGCGTATGCGGGAACGGGTGTGAATTGGCCTCCGTCGAGCTCCAGGTCGATCAGATCCGTCCCGTAGGAGGCGGGGCGCCAGGCTCTGACGTTGGTCCACAGCAGCCGTTCGGTGAGCGGCTCGCCCTGGTCGTCTTCTATCTCCAGGGCGACCTGCTCCAGGTCGAGCGCCCGCCGGATGCCCTTCATGAGCGCCGCCCGTAGATGATCACTTTGGGTGAGCGACCGCAGGACGAGCGGAGGTGCCACCTGATCGGGCGGCAGGATGCGAGCGAACTCCCAGCAGGCGCCCAGCCACCGGTGACCGTCGTGCACTCGGACGGGACCCCTGTACCCCTCGGGCGGGCCTTCGTAGTCGTCCAGGCCGGTGAGCACGAGACTGTCCGTCCCGGGGAGCTGCCCCGGGCTCTCCGCGTCCTCCAGCAGCCAGGCATCGCATGCCTCGTCGTCCGGTACCAGCCACACCCGGCTGCCGACCCAGCCCCGCACCTCGCCGCCTTGCGGGACCCAGCCGAACAGTTCGTACGTCCCACGCTGGGGTTCTCCGAACAGTCCGTCCACTGCGGCGCACACGCCCCAGACGTGGCCGTGCTCCGTGTCAGTCAGCGTGTACCGCCCGCGCCGGCGATCGTCCTTGTCTTCATGCACGGTGGGAATCATGCCCGGACCAGGCTTGCGCGAGGAATCTGCTTTTCCAGGCTGAACCGTTGCCGCCCCGGACGGGATAGCGGCACGAGGCTCCGTCCGAGGGCGACGTTCAGCCTGGGCCGGAGATCATTGATGGGGTGGCCCCGAGGCGGGCGTTCCGGCTGACGGCCCCGGGCGGCTGCCGGTCCGGGGTATTTCGACGTCAAGGCGGCCCCTCACTTGCCGGGCTGCTTCGGCGAGTTCGGGCGGGGCCTTCGACGGTGAAACGGCAATCGAAGGTGATCAGGAAGCCGATGAGCGCCGACCACGACCAGGCGCCCATCTGAATCCGGGTGATCCGCTCGTCGATCGCCTCGAAACTCGCCGCGCCCGGGGCCCATTTGGCCACCAGTGCCGCGGGGCACTCCATCAGGACGCTGCCCCAGCAGGGCCAGGCGTCCGGGATGTCACCGCGATCGGGCTGGCTCTGGACGAAGCGGGTGATGTCCTCCTCGGGCCCCTCCCGCTCGCCGAATCGCCAGGCGGTGGGGCCAGGAGCGTGATGCGATCGAGCCGGTAGGCATGCCAGGAGCGCCGGTGCTGATCGTAGGCGACCAGGTACCAGCGCCCCGACCAGCGACGAGCCGGTGGGGTTCGGCCAGGACATCACTGTCCTCCATCGAGCCGAGGGTGATGGTCCGGTAGGAGAACCTCACGAGGTCACGTTGCTGTGCGGCGGTGCTCAGTTGTGCCAGCAGGTGGGATCGACCTGGGGTGTGGCGCAAGCTCCCAGGCGTTCTCGGTCCGTTCGATGGAGTTGGTCGCAAAACGGTGGGCCAGATGAGGTGGCAGCAGCTCCCTGATGGAGTTGAGCGCACGCTTCGTGGCGTCCCCCATGCCGGTCACCGAGGCCGGCGCGGTCTGGAGGGACAGCGCGATGGCGAGGGCCTGTTCGTCGTCGACTATCAGCGGAGGGAGACGCGCTCCGCGGGACAACCGGTAGTAGCCGGAGGGGCCCTTCGTCGCCGTGCCCGGGTAGCCCAGTTCGCGGAGCCGGCTGATATCCCGCCGAACGGTACGTGGCGAGACTCCCAGCCGCGCGGCCAGCCCTTCGCCGGTCCACTCCTTCTGGGTCTGAAGCAGGCTGAGAAGCTCCAGCGGGCGGTTGGCGATCAACGATTGCCCTCCGGATTTGGTGTCAGTAGAGGTCAGAATTCGTCCTCTTCTCCTGCCATGGTGCCACTGCGTCGGAGGCGAGAGCCGCCCCCGCAGGCCCTGGTACGCCGGACGAGTCCTGGACGCCGAGCAGGCCGAGGACGTGGTCACGTCCGGGGACGCCGACCTGGTCGGCATGACTCGCGCCATGCTCACGCTCGCGTGCTCGGTCAACCCCGAGGTGGCGCACCCGGAACTGGCCGAGGCGCCCCCGCCGGTGGACCTCGCGGGCGCCGGACGGACCGTCGTCGTGGGTGCGGGACCCGCCGGCATCGAAGTGGCCCGCGTACTGGCGGAGAACGGGCTGGATGTTGTCGTGCTCGAGCAGGACGACAGCGTCGGCGGACGCATCGACTACGCGCTGCTCGCCGATCCACACCAGGTGTGCCGGTACCGGCGCTGGGCGGAGCGGTCCCTGTCGGAACACGGTGTCGAGGTTCGCCTCGGCACCCGCGCCACGCCGTCCGCCCTGGCGGGTCTGACGCCTGAGCGCGTGGTGTTCGCGGGCGGCTCGTCGCCGACGATGCCCCGGTGGCTGGAGTCCGCGCGCTACGAGGTACGTACCGATGCGGACTACCTTGCCGGGGCGTGGGAGCCGACTCACGACGGCAACGTCGTCGTGTACGACCCCGAGGGATACAGCGCGGGCAGCGCCATCGCACTCCGGCCGGCCAGGGACACCGATCGCAAGGTCACCCTGGTGACGCCGCTGGGGTCGGCAGGACTGTTCCTGCGTCACGTGGTCAGGACACCACCGAACTGGACGCGGGGAGCACGGTGCTCGGCTGCGGATACCGATCCCCGGACGAGGAGCAGCTCGTATCGCTGAGGGCGGCATGCCCGCGCGCACGCTGGCACGTCGTGGGCGACGCCTCCTCCCCCGGGCTGATCCGACGCGCCGTCACCGGTGGCAGCCGCCTCGCCCACGACATCCTGCGAGGTCTCGCCTCCGCCTCGATGCGGTAGTGAGCGGTTCGCTTGGGGTGCCTGCTCGTTGGCAGGGTGTGATTGAGGTTGGGTACGGTTGCCGCTGGTCAGGGGCGGGACGCAGACTGTGGGACCCGTCCCCGATCACGGGGCGATGCCACAGCCGGACCGGAGGGTGAAGCCCGTGACCACGTCGATCACCGAGATCGAGACCCATGGCGTCGAACGCATACCGGACGAGGACCGGTCGGCCCGCCCGATCGACCTCTTCCGGCTGGCTTTCGGCGGCGCCAACACCTTCGCCACGTGCGTACTCGGCGCCTTTCCCGTCCTGTTGGGCCTGTCCTTCCCGCAAGGTCTCGCGGCGACCGTCCTCGGCCTGGTCGCCGGGGCTCTGCTGCTCGCCCCCATGGCGCTGTTCGGCCCGGCGAACGGCACGAACAACGCGGTCTCGTCCTCGGCGCACCTGGGAGTGCACGGCCGGATCGTCGGCTCGTTCCTCTCGCTGCTCACCGCGATCGCGTTCTTCTCGATCTCGGTGTGGTCCTCGGGTGACGCGCTCATCGGCGGGGCCCACCGGCTCGCCGGCGTACCGGAGTCGGAGGTTTCGTACGGCGTCGCCTACGCGGTGTTCGCGGTCCTCGTCCTCGTCGTCTGCATCTATGGTTTCCGCTTCATGCTGCTGGTCAACAAGGTTGCCGTCACGGCCGCGTCGGCGCTCTTCGTGCTGGGTGCCTTCGCCTTCGGTGGCGATTTCGATCCCGGCTACGCGGGCACCTTCGACTCGACGGCCGACCCGCTGTTCTGGCCGTCGTTCATCGGCGCCGCGCTGATCGTGCTGTCCAACCCGGTGTCCTTCGGCGCCTTCCTCGGCGACTGGTCCCGTTACATCCCGGCCGCGACACCGCGCCGCCGGGTGATGGGCGCCGCGTTCCTCGCCCAGCTCGCCACCCTGCTGCCGTTCGTGTTCGGCCTGGCCACCGCCTCGGTCATCGCCACGAAGGCCGCCAAGTACGTCGACCCGGCCGCCCCCAACTACGTCGGCGGGCTGCTGGCGATCTCGCCCGGCTGGTACTTCCTGCCGCTGTGTCTGATCGCGCTGATCGGCGGCCTGTCCACCGGCACCACGGCGCTCTACGGTACCGGCCTCGACTTCTCCAGCGTCTTTCCGCGTTTCAGCCGGGTGCGGGCGACCTTCCTCATCGGGGCGCTGTCGATCGCGTTCGTCTTCCTCGGCCGGTTCGCCCTGAACCTCACCCAGTCCATCTCCACCTTCGCGACGCTGATCGTCACCTGCACCGCGCCCTGGATGATCGTGATGGTCATCGGCTACGTCACCCGCCGTGGCTGGTACGACGCGGAGGCGCTTCAGGTCTTCAACCGCCGCCAGCGCGGCGGGCGTTACTGGTTCACCCACGGCTGGAACTGGCGCGGGATGTCCGCGTGGCTGGTGTCCGCCGTCGTGGCGCTGCTCTTCGTGAACCTGCCGGGCCAGTTCGTCGGCCCGCTGGGCGATCTCGCGAACGGGGCGGACATCTCCCTGCCGGTCGGCCTCGCCCTCGCGGCCGTGAGCTACCTCGGCCTGCTGGCCGCGTTTCCCGAACCGCGCGCGGTGTACGGGCCGGACGGCCCCCGCCTCGTACGGGCCTCCGCCGCCGACACCCCGCCCATCACCGACTCCCAGGGCAGCCCCGACGGCCTCTCCGCCACCGCCTCCGCTCCCGAGCACACCTGAGCGGCGACGGCCGCGGTGCGGCGGGCGCCCCCTCGTAGACGTGTGGTAGTCGATGCAGTACGCGCAGCGGTTGATCTGGGAGGCGCGGATCTGCACCAGCTCCAGCAGGACGGGGTCGAGTCCGACTCCAGGAGCGGCAAAGACCCCGGATATGGTGCATTTTCATGGCAGAAAGAGGGGTCAATTCTCCGGGCGCAGAACAAACATGCTCACATGAGGGAAACGGACCCCATGACGAACTCACAGGCCGCCGCCGCGCCTGCCCTTTTCGACTACTCGCCCTGGCACTACTGGACCCAGGCCAGCGCTGACGACCGCGCCCGGCAGCACCGCTTCCAGCAGACGCTGTGCGAGGCGGGAGCCGAGTACAGCATCGGCGAGGACTGCTACGTCTCCCCGTTGGCCGCGGTCCAGAACGACCATCTCCGTCTCGGACCGCGCAGCTACATCGCGGCCGGTGCCTACCTGACCGGCGCCCTGCGCGCCGGGCGGGACTGTACCGTCAACCCCTACGCCGTGGTCCGCGGCACCGTCGAACTCGGCGATGCCGTACGCATCGGCGCCCACACCTCCCTGCTCGCCTTCAACCACGGATACGAGGACCCCGACACCGAGGTGTTCCGCCAGCCGGTGTCCTCCCAGGGCATCCGAATCGGCAACGACGTATGGATCGGCTCCCATGTCGTACTGCTCGACGGCATCACCGTCGCCGACGGCGCCGTGATCGGAGCCGGCAGCGTGGTGACCAAGGACGTCCCGGCCAAGGCCGTCGTCGGTGGCAACCCCGCCCGTGTCCTGCGGTGGCGCGGGACACCCCCCGGCGCGGTGCACAAGGGCGCGCCGAGGGATCTGGCCGGAGCGGTCGCCGCGTTCGCGGACACCGCCCGCGCCCAGGCCGAGGACGTCATCGCCCGTTGCTTCGTGCCCGGCCCCGGCGGCGGGCTGTTCGCCGACGTACCCGGCTGCCTGCCCACCGTGCGCGCCCAGTGCGACGCCGTGGAGATCGCCGACCTGCTCCTCGGGCGGGCTCCGCTCCCGCTGTCCGCGGACGAGCAGGTCGAACGGCTGCGCTCCTGGCAGGATCCTCACAGCGGCATCGTCGGCGCGCTCGGCGAGGACGGACGCCAACGCCCCGTGGGTCCGCTCCCCTTCAGCGCGGAGACCGGCTACCACTTCCTGTGCGTCGGCTACGCCCTCGACCTGCTGGGCAGCGCGTTCGCCCATCCCCTGCACGGCGTCGCAGCACTGACCGCCGGTGACGTCGTCGAGCACCTGGAGGCCCTGCCCTGGCAGGAGAACCCCTGGTACAGCGGCGACTGGGTCGACACCCTGGGCACCGCCATCATGTGGAACCGCCGCCGCGGAGTCCGCGAACAGTCCGGCGCACTCGACGCCCTGTTCGGGTGGCTGCTCACCCACGCCGACCCGCACACCGGGCTGTGGGGCAGCCCCAGTGCCGCCGACGGTCTGATGCGGGTCGTCAACGGCTTCTACCGCGCCAGCCGCGGCACGTTCGCGCAGTTCGGGCTGCCCGTGCCGTACCCCGAGCGGACCATCGACTCCGTGCTCCGGCACGCCCGCGATGCCCGCTACACCCGCCGGGACCGGCAGACCGCCTGCAACATCCTGGACATCGCCCATCCGCTGTGGCTGACCCGCGCCACCGGTTACCGCGCCGACGACGTCGTCGCGCTGGCACGGCAGCTGCTTGACGACGCGCTCCAGCACTGGGTGGACGGCGAAGGATTCGCCTTCCGCGCCCCGCACCCCACCACCGCGGGCGACCGGCAGACCCAACCCGGCTTGCAGGGCACGGAGATGTGGCTCGCCATCATCTGGTACCTCGCCGACCTGGCCGGTGTCGCCGACGCCCTCGGCTACCGGCCGCGCGGCATCCACCGGCCCGAACCAGCCCCCTGACAACGGTCGTTCTCTCTCCTGCCGACCTGTTCGCGCCCCAGCTGAGCGGCGCCGACGATCCGTGGAATGCCTGACACACCACCACGCTACGACGACATGGGCCGCGCCCTCCCCCGTCCCGCGCTGGCCGCCGTCTTCGTCTCCGCGGGAGCCGCACGGGCGGCTGGCATCGCGACCGCGGCCTGCTCGGCAGCGCTCGCCCGGTCGCTGATGTCCCCCCCTCGCCGGGGGCCTGCTCGCCGTCATCGTCCGTGACGAGCGTCGAACCCGGCGCACCTCCGGGTAGGACAATCACCTCGGGACGGAGCTGGTCCCGAGTGCGGTTCGACATCCGGCTCGCCCATCAGCGGACATGACGTGGTGACGCACGTACCGGTCGCCTGGGCCGAGCGGGCACGCGCCGTGGCGGCCGCGCACGAGGTGGACGTCCTGGTCAGCGTCGGCGGGGGCTCGACGACCGGGCTCGCGAAGGCGATCGCGCTGGCCAGCGGGCTCCCCATCGGCCCCACGCCCTCACCTCCGGGAGATCCCGTCGTTGAGCCGCCCAGCCCCTAGGGCGGCTGTCCGGGTGCGCTGGGGGATCGTCCTGATAGCCCCTACCCGGACCGGACGGCGACTGTATGGGCATGACATCGACGGCACCCACAACGCGACTGTTATGCGTCCTCATCCCCCTCCTGCTGCTGTCGTACGGCGTGCTTCGCCTGATCGACGGCATGGACGGCGACCACGGCCCGGGGGTGGCCTGGAACCTCGGCCACGCGTTCTTCCTCGCCGCCTTCCTCCTGTTCGGCGCCTTCGTCGTGGTGCTGCGCGGCCTCGTTCCCGCGGTCACCATCCGGATGAGAACCGCTGCCAGTGCCGCCATGGTGGCCGGAGTGTTCGGCGCGGGCTGCTTCGTCTGGGTGATCCTCGGCGATCTGTTCTCCGGCCTCGCCGACTCCGCCCCGCTGCCCGGTCCTCTCGAGGTCGCGGGTCCGATGGCCTTCCAGCTCGGTTTGCTCACCTTGCTGATCATGTTGGTGGCGGTACGGCCCGGGCAGCTGCCCGGGTGGAGCCCGGCGCTCGTGTTCGTGTCCTTCGTCCTGATCGCGGTCAGCCTCGACCTGATCCCGCTCGCGGCCGTCGTCCTCATGGCCGGTCTCACACCGCTGGCCCGCAACCGCGCACCGGGCGCAGAGTCGGGCTCATCCTCACCTGCGTCGTCGACGAGACGGGCTTCGTGAAGATGGGCCGTACCTCGGCAGGCGTGCGAAGGCAGTGCACCCGCAGCCACCGACACCTGCTCAGAGGCACTGGGCCTCCTGGCACCGGCACATCACGCTCGCCCTGACCTTCCTGACTTCCGTGGCCGTCGACGCGGCCCCGCAGCAGTCCGCGGATCGGTACCAGATCGCCCGGCCTTGCGCAGGCGCGCGAATGGCACTGCCGAGGTCAGCGAGAGAGCGATCACTTGCCCGTAGACGAATCCCCCAAGAGCACTTCCCCCGGTAAAGGCCGGACGCGCTGGACGTCATGGCAGTGGTGCCGAGCGAGACCGCTGCCGCGGTGACCCAGAGCCCGGTGCTGGGAGAAGTGGCCACGGCAATCGCGCTGATGGCCACAGGGCCGAGGAAAAGACCGACGATGGTGAGGCCAACGGCGAAAGAGCCAAGTGTGTGCAGCGGGGACACGAGCACCGCGGCGAGGCCCATGGCGACGCACAAGGCGAACAGTCGCGGCCCGAGTCCCGACGTGAGCTTCAGCTCCGCCAACCTTGGCGCATCACTGGCGACCGCAGGAGCGGGAATCGTCATCGACAATTCCGGTGCATGGTCTGCTCTTCTTCTCGGGGGGCGGCGCCGTCAGACCGACCACCGCGCTGTGCACGAGGAACCAGATAACCGTGGCCTTCTCCGTGTCCGTAAGGAGCGCCAGAGCGATGTACCCCGCGGCTTGGGCCGTCGCCATAACGGTGAGCGCGATGCGCTGCCCGAACCGGTCGACGGCCCGGGCACGCCAGGGAGCGGCGATGACGTTCGCGATTCCGAACACTGCTGTTGCGAAGCCGGCTTGCGTGTACGAACTCGTACTTTGCTGGACAGCGAGGAGGAGGGCGAGACCGCCCATGGCGGTCTCCGAAGTCTGACAGTTGTCGAAGTCCGGAGGGCATACGCAACCGCACCCTCGACGGATCAGAACCTGGGCGGGAGTGACCCAGGACCGTCAAGATGAACATCACGATGAACACCCGGGGAGGTATAGCAGGGCGCGACTGCTGACGGGGCCGACCCCACGTGCGGCGGGTATCGAACCCCACGGGCGCCCGCTCGTGCGGCTGGTCGAGCGCTTCGGCGTGCGCCGTGGGGATCCTCTCCTGCTGCGACGATGATCAGCGGTGAGTCGTCACACCGCGGGTTTGAGAAGCCCTGCGGCCACTAGACCCGCCAGACCCAGGTCCATATCGGTGAGCCGACCGCTCAGGATATGGGCCACGTACTGGTCGCGTGGCAGGGTGACCGGCTCGAGGAACTCCTCGGCGTCCGGCGTAGGGTCCGCGACCTTACGTCACTCCCGGGCCAGTGCCGCGTACCGCACGTGGGTGGCGAAGGAGGCCAGATAGGTGGTCGCGACGATCTGGAGCGAACCGGCCTCGTACCCCGTCTCCTCCAGCAGCTCGCGCGCCGCGCCGGCCGCGACTTCCTCGCCGTCGGCGACCAGGCCGCCGGGCAGTTCCGCCAGCACCGTGCCCGGCCCGGGCCGGTACTGGCGTACCAGGATGCCCTGCCCGTCCTCCGTCAGCGCGACCACGGCGACCATGCGCGGGCCGACGAGAATGTCCCAGTCGGATTCTCGGCCGTCGGGCTGCACATAGGTGCGGCATCGCACCGTCAAGTATCCGGCCGGCTCGGGACGCTCGCTCTTCAGCGTCCACTTCAGGTTGGACTCCTCCGTCACGTTCGGCATCTTATGGGCGGCACCGCCTCGTTCGAGGCCCCACGCAGGATGCCGCGAACATCATTCCCCTTCCCGCTGCCACGGTCAGCGGGCGTCGGCATGGTGCTCGGACAGGTAAGTCGTGGCATCGGCCGGATCGTGGGTCGCCAGTGCGACGTAACCGTCGGGTCGTACGAGGAACAGCCCCTCGTCGGCGTAGGCCCGGTGCGCATGCCCCTCGGTGTCGGTGAGGTCGGTGGTCTGCGGATCCGATCCGGGTTTGCCGATCCGGCAGACCCGCACCGCGTCCTCGGGGAGTCGCGGCAAGGGGGCGTCGCCGAAGGCGAGGAGGGTGAAGTGCGGTCCGCGGAACACATCGAAGAGGCGTAGCGGTTGACCCGCCCGGTCCGCGCAAGGGGCGTCCGGCGCGCGGTCGCCCGCGTGCAGGGTCCCCTCGGGTGAGGTCCCGCGTCGTTCCGCCGTCAGGGGGCTGTCGCGGTAGTGGAGGTCGAGTTGGTGGGTGTCACCTCCGCGCCGGGAGAAGCCTGCTTCCGTGTTCCTCCGGTCCTCCCCCAAGATGCGGGTGGTCCTCGTCAGCAGGTCGGCCGCGACCGGCCGGCGTTCGGCCTCGTAGCTGTCCAGCAGGACGGGCGCGGCACCGTGGCGCAGTACCGCGCCGAGTTTCCAGCCGAGGTTGTAGGCGTCCTGGACACTGGTGTTCAGGCCCTGTCCGCCGGTGGGTGAGTGGGTGTGTGCCGCGTCTCCCGCGAGGAACACGCGGTCGATACGGAAGCGGTCGGCCATCGCCGCCCGGATCCGGAGAGCGGACGCCCAGCGGACCTCGCGGACGGTGAGGTCGTGTCCCGTACGGTGCCGGAGTAACTGCTGTACCGCCTGCGGTGCGGCGTCCGGGCCGACGTCCGGCTGCGCGCCGGGGGCCGTGAAGTGGACCAGCAGGGCGAAGGGTTCCGCTCCTTTGACCCGGCACAGGGACACCAGGCCGCCCGGGGCCGCCGGCCAGACGTGCCAGTGGTCGGGGTCGAGACCGTCGATCATGACGTCGCCGAAGAGCATCGGCGGAGCGTCGAGGACCGCTCCGGTGAAACCATGGCCGAGGCCGCGGCGCACGGTGGAGCTACCCCCGTCGGCGGCCACGAGGTAGCGGGCCCGGATCCTTTCCTCGGCGCCGTCGGAGCGCCGCACGGTCGCGGTGACGGCGTGGGCGTCCTGGGCGAGGGCGGTCTGTTCAGTGTGGAACTCGACATGCCCTCCGAGCTCCTCCAGCCGCTCATGGAGGATCTCCACGGTGCGCCACTGGGGCAGCATCCACATCTCGCCGTAGGGCCGGTCCGGCGTGGGGGCGTTGCGCTCCATGATGTCGACGGTGCCGAGCGGGGTGGCGCCGTCCCACCGCATCATCAGCGGGTAGGTCCCGCCGGCCGCGCGGATGGCGCCGAGTACACCGAGATCCTCGAAGATCTCTTGGGTACGCGGTTGGAGGCCCGCCCCGCGCGTGCCGGGGAACGCCCGTCCGTCCCGCTCCACGATCCGGCAGTCGACACCGCGCCGTGCCAGGTCACAGGCGAGGGAGCCCTGTCGGCCCGCCGCCGGCGATCAGAACGTCCGTATCGAAGGTGTCCATGGACCCGCCTTCCTCAAGTCGCACCGCGGGTGGCGTCCTTCGGCACTCACGGGAGCGATGTTCTTGTTGTAACGGAGCAGGTTGCCAGGATCCCAGGCGGCCTTGACCGCGCGCAGGCGCCGGTGCTTGGCCTCGCTGCCGTGGATTCCCCGGCGCCAGGCCTCCCCCTGGTCGTCGGTGAGGTTGGTGTAACCGTTGGCCAGGGAGAGGGGCCGCATCGCCTCGGCGAGCGCCGTCGCCCACGCGTCGTACCGCGGATCGTGCTCGGAGTTGTCCCACATGCTGACGGCTTCCCACAGCCATGCCGCGCCCTGGCGGGAGAAGGCCATGGCGTCCTCGCCGACGTCCTCGGATATGGCGCCGCCCATGCTCCAGAGGTTGATCGTGAAGCCGGAGCCCGCGTGCGACGGTACGGAGGCGGCGGTGCGCAGCAGGGTGTCGATGACGTCGGCGGACAGGGCCGGCAGATAGCCGCCCCCGCAGGTTCATTCGCTGTCCGTACGGGGCTACGGCGTCCAGCATGCGGTTCGCCTGTAGCCACGGGATCGGCGTCACCAGGTTGGCGTAGGACCGGCCCAGGGAGGTGAGCGGCTCGATGACCTGATCGGCGGTCGTCACGTCTCCGCCGTAGACGGGTACGAGGACCAGAACCGGCTTGCCGTGCGCGTCCTCGGGCGGCATGGGCAGAGCGGGCGCGGGGGCGATTGCGGTCAGCAGCCCGAGTTCACGCGGAGCGGTGGCCATGTACGCGGGGAGCTTGGCGGGGACGTCGGCGGCCTGGTCGAACTCGCAGGCCAGCAGGTTGTCGACGGTGGCGCCGTAGCGGCGCATGAGGTGTCCGAATCCGCCGCCGAGGGTCAGCCCGGCGACGCCGGTGCTGCTGACGGTTCCGGCAGGTACGGCGAGGCCGTGTTGCTGGGCGGCGTCGTCCAACTCGCCGAGGAGGTCGCCCGATTGAGCCCGTACGACCCGCGTCGTCGGGTCGACGTTGATCGCCTTCATCTCCGAGAGGTCGACGACGAGCGCGCCGCCGGGCATCGCGTGCCCGTCCGAGCCGTGCCCGCCTCCGCGTACGGCCACGGGGATGCCGCGGTCGGAGGCGTAACGCAGGACGGTCGCCACGTCGCGCTCGTCGACGCACCGGGCGATCAGCGCGGGGCCTTCGTCGGCGGCGCGGCCCTGGTCCAGCACGCGTGCCGTGTCGTACCCGTGGTCGCCGGGGCGCAGCACAGCGCCCCGGAAGGCCGCGGGGAAGTCGGGGCGGGGGGCGATCCGCCTGATCCTGCGGACGGCCCGTACCGTCTTCGCCGACCGCGGATACGAGGTGTCGATCGAGAAGATCGCCCGCCGCTCAGGGGTGGGCATGGGGACCATTTACCGGCACTTCCCGAGCAAGAGCGCCCTCGTCGAGCACGTCGCGGTCGGCGTCATGGCGCAGGCGTCCGCCGAGATCGAGCGGGCCTCGGAGGAGGAACCCGACACCTGGGCTGCCTTCACCCGGGTGCTGCGCCACATGGCGCAGCACCGCAGCGGTCAGATGAACGGCATCAGCTACGGCTGGCTCACCACCAACCCGGACCGGCTCGCCGAATGGGCAGGCGTTCCCACGTCCTGAGGACCGTCCATCTCACGAACCCGCGGGCGGGCGGCGGCTCAGGCCAGGGGCAGGCGCATGATCGTCAAGTCGAGCCACCGGCCGAACTTGGTGCCGACCTCCGACACCGTTCCGACGTGATGGAACCCGAATCGTTCGTGCAGCCGCACCGAAGGGGCGTTCTCGGCTTCGATATCGGCGATCACGACACGGTGGCCGGCTTCGCGCGCCGACGCGATGAGGGCGGCCAGCAGCGCGGAGCCGATGCCGAGCCCGTGCCGGTCTTCGCGGACGTAGACCGAGTCCTCCACCGTGTGCCGGTATCCGTCCAGCTCCCGCCACGGGCCGTAGACCGCGAACCCGGCCAGTTCCCCTTCCGCCTCGGCCACGAACGCCGACCCCCGCTCCAGGTGCCCGGCCAGCCAGGCAGCCCCCTCGGCAGGGGACTGCGGAGTCTGCGTCCACAGGGCCGTCGAATGTTCGATGGCGTGGTTACGGATCGCGCGGATGGCCTCCGCGTCGCCGGGGCGGGCCCGGCGCACCGCCACAGCCCCGTTTCTCTCGTATATTGGATTCATGTCCAACATAGTAGATCCTCTGGTGGGGCGGATCGCAGCCCGTGTCCGCACCGAACGCGAACGCCGCAAGTGGACCCTGGCCCAGCTCGCGGACGCCTCCGGGGTCTCCCGCGCCATGATCAACCGGATCGAGCGCGGCGAGAGCAGCCCCACCGCCGTCGTCCTCGGCAAACTGTCCGCCGCCTTCCAGCTCAGCGTCGCAACCCTGCTCGCCCTCGCCGAAGGATCCCCGGACGACACCGATGGAGGCGCGGATGTGCGCCGACAGACCGACGCCGCCGAGTGGTACGACCCCGCCACCGGCTACCGCCGCCGTCAGATCACCAGCCCCCGCTTCCCGGCCGAGATCGCCGAGATCCATCTGCCTCCCGGGGCACGCGTCCCGTATCCGGCCGCCGCCTTCGCCTTCATCCGCCAGGTCGTCTGGGTCCTCGACGGCCGCCTGACCTTCCACGACGGCGACACTGTCCACGAACTGGAGACCGGAGACACCATCGAACTCGGCGAGCCCGCCGAGCGCGTCTTCGTCAACTCCACCGACACCGAGTGCCGCTACGCCGTCGTCCTCACCCGCGGCACCACACCGTGACCCGCCCCTCACCCGAGGCCGCGCGCCGCTCCTCGCCTCGATAGCCGGAATGGCGATCGCGAACAACTACGCTGTCCAGCCGGCCCTTACCGCGGGCGCCGACGACCTGGGCGTTCCGCTCTCCGTGATCGGCCTCGTACCGACCGCCGCGCTCGTCGGCTGCATGGCCGGGTTCGCCCTCCTGCTCCCCCTCACCGACCACCTCGCCCCCAACCGCCTGGTCGCCGCACAGCTCATCGCTCTGGCCGCCGCCCTCGCCCTCGCCGCGGCCGCACCCGGCGCGATCGTGCTCCTGGCCGCCTACCTGCTCATCGGCGCGGCCGCCAGTGTCGCGGCCCAGGCCGGCAGCATCGCGGGCCGCCACGCACCGCCCGGGCGCCGGGGAATCGGGGTCGCCACCGTGGCCGTCGGCATGTCGGCGGGCATCCTGCTCAGCCGTCTGGCCGGAGGAACACTCGCCGCTCTCCTCGGGTGGCGGCGGATGCTCCTCGTATTCGCCGCTCTCGCCCTGCTCGGCGCGGCCGCCGCCACCGCGCTCCTGCCCCGGCAGCCACCACAAGCCCACCGCGGCTACCGCGCCACGCTCACCGCACTCCCCCGGCTCCTGCGCCACCATCCCCAGCTACGCCGCGCGGTGGCCACCGGCGGGCTGTGATACTTCGCCTTCAACCTCGTCTGGGTCGCGCTCGCCCTGGCTCTGGGCCCAGCCACCCCACTCCCTTGGCCCGCCATCGGCCTGTACAGCCCTGGCCCGGACTTCTCGGCCTCGCCGTACTCCCGCTCGCCGGACACCTCACCGACCGGGTACACCCCCCACACCGGAAACCGCAGGCATGCTGACCGCCGCGTCCGGCTACCCTCGGCTGGCGTGGCGTCACGCTCACCGCCCTCACCACGCTTCTCCTCGCCGCCGTCCTCGGCATCACCGCCACCCGGCGGACCCGCCACGATCCGAGCGGGTCCGAGCCGGACGACGGCCGTGGGGCGGCGGGCCCGGTCGCCGGGCAGCAGGAAGGGTGCGGCGCGCAGGGCGCGGGAGAGCAGGTGCGAGCGCCCGGCGACGATCGGGCTGAGGACGGCGAGGACGAGGACGTAGCCGGCGATGAACGGGGCGAGGCGGTCGTCGAGTCCCGCGCCCGCGGCCATGGCGGCCAGGATCAGCGCGAACTCGCCACGTCCCAGGAGCGTGGTGGCGATGTTCGCGGCCGGCTGGGGGCCGTAGCGGTAGAGGCGTGCCGCGAACAGTCCGGCGGCCACGTTCATGGCGATGGTCAGTGCCGTTGCGGCGGCGACCGGTAGGGCGACGGAGGCGATGTCCGCGGGATTGATGGCCAGGCCGAAGGCGAAGAAGAAGATCGCGGCGAAGGCGTCGCGCAGCGGATGCACCAGTTCGCGGATCCGCGGTCCGGAGGGGGTTCCGGCGAGGATCAGGCCGACCATGAAGGCGCCGATGGCGTCGACCACCCCGAGGACCTCGGAAACGCCGGCGATGAGTATCGCGGCGCCGAGGAAGCTGGTGACCAGCAGTTCGTTGTCGCGCACCGCGATCAGGCGCCCGATCAGGCGGGTGCCGTAGCGGGCCGCGATCGCCAGCACCATCAGAAAACCGAACGCCTTGGCCGCCTGGAGGACGGTTTCCGGGACGCCCTGGGCGCCGCTGATGACGGGCTGGAGCGCGGCCAGGTACAGGGCGAGGAAGACGTCCTCGACGACGGTGACGCCCAGGATCAGGCGGGTCTCGGGGCGGGTGATGCGACCGAGGTCGATAAGGATCTTGGTGACGATCGCGGAGGAGGAGATGCCCAGGACGCCGGAGAGGACCAGGGCTTCTCGTGCTCCCCATCCCAGGGCGAACCCGAATCCCAGACCGGCGCCGACGTTCAGCAGCAGGTACGTGCCGCCTGCGGCCAGCAGGCGCCTGCCGCCGCTCTTGAGGTCGTCGAGGTGGAACTCCAGCCCCAGGTAGAACAGCAGGAGTACCAGCCCGAGCGCGGAGAGCATCTCGAAGTCGTGCGGGTCGTCCACGAGGACCGGGCCCGGGGTGTGGGGGGCCGAGCAGGATGCCGGCGAGGATGAACAGCGGGATGGTCGGCAGACCGAATGCGTCTGCCGAGGCGGGCGAAAGACGGCGGCGGGCCAGGAAGGCACCGCCCCATGGCGAGCAGGGTGTCAGCGTGTCCCACGGGTCACGACCTTCCGCAGCGTGGTGGGCGTGGTGTGTCGCGGCTGACGGGAGCGGATGGGTCCTCCTTCGTTCCGGGGCTGTCGGGCGTTCCGGGGCTGTCAGGCCCTGATGATCGTTGCCGGTTCGGTGCGCGCCGCCGCGGGTAAGGGGCGGCCCCGGTCGTGTGGCGGCGCGAGCAGATGCGTCGCCCCCGCGGTGACCAGGCCCGCCGCGAGGAGCAGGCCCTGCGGCAGCACCATGCCCATGACCACCATCACTGCGGAGAGAGCCAGCAGCGCCCGGGCCGGGCCGCGCCGTCGCCGGTATGCGTGCGGCCGGAGCGGGTGGCCTGCCCCCGGCACGCGGGCGGCAGGAGGGACGCTTCGCCGTGTCTGCGTCTCGAGGTCGTGCAGTGGCCGGGTGCCGGGCTGCGCCATGGCTTCCTCCATCCGGGGTCGGCAATGCGGGGCTCCATGCCACCGTCACACGTGGCCTTGCGGCCTCACATCGGGCGCAGCACCCAATTCCGCAGGTGTCCGACCCCCACAACCGCTCGGCACGTGGGCACCGGCACCGATGGACGGCGCCGCACCGCACCCGGCAGGCTGGCTATGAAGGCCGACGATCCCCTCGACCACTGCCGGGGCCCCCGCGCCGGTGTGCGAGCCGGGCCGGTCACAGCCGCCGACGGCGACGGGAGAAGGCGGTGCCGATGTCCCTGTTCTGGCGGATCTTCCTGCTCAACGCCGTGGTGCTGATCGCGGCGACCGCCCTGCTGCTGGGACCGGTCACCGTCTCCACACCCGTCCTGCTCACCGAAGCGGCCGTCCTGACCGCCGGACTGGCCGCGATACTCATCGCCAACGGCGTGCTGCTACGCGTCGGGCTCGCCCCGTTGCAACGCCTCACGCGCGCCATGACCACCACCGACCTGCTGCGGCCGGGCGCGCGCCCGGCCGTCGGCGGCCACGGCGAGGTCGCCGAGCTGATCACGACCTTCAACGCCATGCTCGACCGGCTGGAGGCCGAACGCGCCACCAGCGCCGCCCGCGCCTTGTCCGCGCAGGAAGCCGAACGCCACCGCATCGCCCAAGAACTCCACGACGAGGTCGGCCAGACCCTCACCGCCGTCCTGCTCGAACTCAAAAGCGTCGCCGACCACGCGCCACCCGCCGCCGTACGTGAGGAACTCCACCAGGTCCAGGAGTCCACCCGCGCCAGCCTCGACGAGATCCGCCGCATCGCCCGCCGACTGCGTCCCGGCGTCCTGGAAGAACTGGGGCTGGCCAGCGCCCTCAAGGCCCTCACCAGCGAGTTCACCGGTCCCGCCCTGGCCGTACGCCACCATGTCGACGCCGACCTGCCGCCGCTGAGCCGCGATACGGAACTCGTCCTCTATCGCGTCGCTCAGGAAAGCCTGACCAACGCCGCCCGCCACTCGGGCGCCCGCCGCGTCGACCTCACCCTCGAGCGCGCCCCCGCGGGGATGGAGCTCAGCGTCCGCGATGACGGCCACGGCATACGGGACGCCGTCGAAGGGGCCGGGATCAGCGGTATGCGTGAACGCGCCCTGCTCATCGGCGCCGACCTCACCCTGAGTCCCCGCCCCGGCGGCGGCACCGAGGTACGTCTCGTCGTCCCCCTCCACCACGGGAGCCACTGACCATGTCCGAGGCAGCCGAAACCCGCATCCTGCTCGCCGACGACCACCAACTGGTCCGCCGCGGAGTACGCCTCATCCTCGATGCCGAACCCGACCTGGCCGTGGTCGCCGAAGCGGGCAACGGCGCCGAAGCCGTCGAAGCGGCCCGTGCCCACCATCCCGACCTGGCCGTCCTCGACATCGCCATGCCCCGCATGACCGGACTCCAGGCCGCCCGCGAGCTCTCCCGCTCCCAACCCGGCATCCGCCTCCTGATGCTGACGATGTACGACAACGAGCAGTACTTCTTCGAAGCCCTCGCCGCCGGTGCCTCCGGCTACGTCCTGAAATCCGTCGCCGACCGCGACCTGGTCGAAGCCTGCCGCGCCACCATGCGCGGCGAGCCCTTCCTCTACCCGGGCGCCGTCAACGCCCTGATACGCAACCACCTCGACCGAGCCCGGCACGGCGAGCCCCTGCCCGAGCGGGCGATCACCGACCGCGAGGAGGAGATCCTCAAACTCGTCGCCGAAGGCCACACCTCTCAGCAGATCGCCGACATGCTCGTCATCAGCGTCAAGACCGTCGAACGCCACCGCGCCAACCTGCTCCAGAAACTGGGCCTCAAGGACCGCCTCGAACTCACCCGCTACGCCATCCGTGCCGGGCTCATCGAGCCGTAGCCGTCCCTTGCCTGGGTCGGGTGCGCGGTGCGATACGGCTACTCGCCGCCGCGGGCGACGCCCGCGCCCACCACGCTTGCCCGCGTTCGCGCGATACTCGCGGCACCCGTGGCCGCGCGCACGGCGGACACGATCTCGTGGGCCCACCGGTAACGGGCCGTCTCCTGTCCATCGGCGGTTTCGGCGACCGGGAAATACACGAAACCGCCCGCGCGGTAGTCGTTGATGGGCGCCACCAATGAAGGGTCCCTGCCCGCCTCGACAGCGGCCTTGTCGATCACAGGCCGGGCGCCCGCGACGAAGTCGCTGCGCCAATCCTGGGCCCCGGCAGGCATCCAGGCGTCGGCGAGCCTGCCGGTGACCGCAAGCGACGCGGGCCCCATGGACCCGGTCCAGATCGGCGGTGTCGGCGCTTGAGCAGGCGCCAACCCGTCGACCTTGCAGAACTCGCCGTCGAAAAGATTCCGCGCCCATCCCGAGCTCTCTCCCACCATGCTGGCGCGCGAGCGTGGCAGTTTGCGGACGGCAGCCACTTCATCCGCGCCTCAAGAAGCAATACGGCCAAACCCCCACCGAATACGCCCGCTCGACCGGGCCCGAGGTCTTCGCGTGACCGCGATGTGTGCGACATGCAGCCGAACTCGTGTTTGCGCCAAGTGCTACTGACTTGTAATGCGTGATGTCGTGGGGTGCTGACAGGTCGTGATTGTCGCGGTACACCAGGGTCATGAGGTACGCGCAGGGTGGCGGGCTGACTGCCGAGCGGAGGGCTTTTCGCGAGCAGATCCGTCTGGATGCGGGCGAGATGTTCGCGGCCGGTAGTGACAACGTCGAGGTGGCGAAGATGCTGCGGGTGCATGTGCGCTCGGTGCAGCGCTGGCGGCGCGAGTGGGCCGAGCGGGGTAAGGCGGGACTGGTCTCGAAGGGGCCGGCATCCCTGCCCAAGCTCAGCGACGAGTTGTTCGTGAAGCTGGAGGCGGCGCTGGCGTTGGGGGCGGTGGCGCACGGCTGGCCTGACGAGCGCTGGACGCTCGCGCGGATCCGGACACTGATCGGGCGGATGTTCCACAAGAGCTACACCGGGCCCGGGGTGTGCCTGTTGCTGCACCGGCACGGCTGGTCGCCCCAGGTTCCGGCTCGCAGGGCGGTGCAGCGCGACGACAAGGCGGTCGCGACGTGGGTGAAGGAGACCTGGTCGGCCGTGGAACCACCGCGGCGGCGCTCGGCGCCTGGACCGTCTTCGCCGACGAGGCCGGGTTCTCGATGACGCCGCACACCGCCCGCACCTGGTCCCGCAGAGGCGTCACCCCGGTGATCCGGGTCAACGGCGGCAGCAGACGCCACCTGTCGGTGGCCGCTCTGTGCTGCTACAAGCCCGGCGAGCGGCCGCGGTTGGTCTTCCGGCACACCGGTGACCGGCGGGCCGACGGTCGTAAGGGCTTCTCCTGGAAGGACTTACGGGACCTGCTCACAGCCGCCCACACCCAGCTCGGCGGACCGATCGTGCTGGTCTGGGACAACGTCGGCCTGCACCTCAGTCGCGCGATGCGCGCCTGGATCACGGCTCGGGACTGGCTCACGGTGTTCCAGTTGCCGGCCTATGCACCGGACCTCAACCCCGTGGAGGGGATCTGGTCCAGCCTGCGGCGCACCAGCCTGGCCAACATCGCCTTCGCCGATTACACGCACCTGGTCACCGCAGTCCGCCGGGCCCTACGCCAGATCCAGTACCGGCCCACCATCATCACCGGCTGCCTCATCGGCACCGGCCTCGCCATAGGCCCTGGCGACATCACGCATTAATCCTCAGTAGCGTGACGCGGACTGGGCCGGTCCGTCCGGCGAACCTGTGTCCTGACGGGGGACCCCTTTCACCATGCGCCACCTTCCACGCGCTGCCGCGCTCGCTGCCTGCGCCCTTCTCACCCTTTCGGCCTGCTCCAGCAGCGGGTCGAGCGACGCACCATCCGCCGCCGGGAAGGACGGGAAGGACGGGAAGAACAGCACCGGCAGCGGCTCGCCGAGTGCGAAAGCCACGCCGTCACGATCCGCCGCGGCGGGCGAGGCGGCCGGTGGAACCGGCCCCGCTCAGGCCGTCACCTCCAAGGTCGAAGTCAGCATCAAGTCATGCCAGCTGCGTGACGCGTCCAAACTGTTCGCGGTCATCCAGCTCAACAACGCCAAGGGCGCGGCGGACTACACGTACACCGTCAAGGTCCGCTTCCTGAACCCCGAACACCCCGACCAGGCGGTCTACACCACCCTCGCCCACCAGCCCGTCCCAGCCGGAGTGATGAGGAGCGCACTCGCATCCACCGCCTGGAAGGGCGACACCGCCGCAATGCCGAAAACCTGCGAGGTCGCCAAGGCCACCAAGGTGAAGACGGCCAGCTGACCGCTCGCCTCTCGCAGCTCCGGCGTGGCCGAGTGCGGATGTGTGGCCAGGTACAGGGCACGCGGGTGCCAGGGGCCTGGCAGCCCGCCGTAGGCGTCATGGGTGACCGTGACCTCCGGGCGGAATTCCCGGATGTGCGCCGGCAACCGCCGCACCGCCTCGTCCAGCGGCGCATCGCACAACCGAGTGCAGCCCGGAGCCGAGTGCGGTACGCGCGCATCGGGGTACCCCAGTAGCCCCGCGAGAGGGCCCGGGCGCGCTCGTGAAGGCGATCGCAACCCAGGGGGTCACTACGCGGTGTATCCGCCGTCGGCGACGAGGGCCTGTCCGGCGCCGTATCAGTGGACGGTGAAGCCACCATCGACGGGGAGAGCCGTTCCGATGACGAAGCTGGCGCCGGGGCTGCACAGCCACAGGACGGCCGCTGCGACCTCGTCCGCTGCCCCCAGTCGGCCGATGGGCTGTTCCTTGAGGATCCCGGCCATGGCCTCGGCTTGGTTTTCGACCATGTCGGCGACCATCGGGGTGTCGATGACGCCGGGGCACACGGCGTTGATGCGGATACCGCGGGGCGCGTACTCGACCGCGGCGCTGCGGGTCAGGCCGATGACGCCGTGCTTGGAGGCGTGGTAGGCCGCGCGCTCGGGCAGTCCGACGAGCCCGCCCAGGGACGAGCAGTTGACGATGGCGCCGCTGCCCTGCTCGCGCATCTGCCGCAGTTCGTGCTTCATCGCCGCCCAGACGCCGCGCAGGTTGACGGCGTTGACCCGGTCGAAATTCTCGGCCCTCTCGTCGGCCGCGTCGGTCGGCGGCACCTGGATGCCGGCGTTGTTGAACGCCATGTCCAGGCGGCCGTACTCCGTCACCGCGCGCCGCACTGCCGCTTCCACTTGATGTTCGTCGGTGACGTCGCAGACGACACCGGTCGCCCGCCCGCCGCGGCCGGTGATCGCCTCGGCTGCTTTGTGGACGGCGTCGGGGTCGCGGTCGGCCAGCACCACGGCGGCGCCGGAGTCGGCGAAGGCGCGGGCGGCGGCCAGGCCCATGCCGGAGGCGGCGCCGGTGATCAGGGCCACCTGCCCGGAGAAGTCGTAGCTGGGGTTCATGGTGTTCTCCCGTGGAATCACATGAGGTTCCGCAACCCGCCCGGGATGTTAGAGGTCCCGGGCGAGGGCGGCTGGGGTGAGTGAGGGGTCAGGGCTTCAGCAGGGTCTTGATGGCGCGGCGCTCGTCCATCGCCTTGAATCCCTCTGCGGCCTGATCGAGCGGGAGGGTGAGGTCGAAGACCTTGCCCGGGTCGATCTCGCGGTCCCAGATGAGCTGGATGAGCTCGGGCAGGAACCGGCGCACGGGAGCGGGACCGCCGTGCAGGTGCACCTCGGCGAAGAACAGTTCCTCGCCCGGAAGCTCCACCCCGTGCGCCACACCGACGTATCCCACGTGTCCGCCGGGGCGGGTGGAGCGGATGGCCTGCATCATCGATTCCTGGGTGCCGACGGCCTCGATCACGCTGTGGGCGCCGTATCCGCCGGTGAGCTCCTTGATCCTGGCCACGCCCTCGTCACCGCGCTCTGCGACGATGTCGGTCGCGCCGAACTCGAGGGCGAGCTTCTGCCGCGACGCGTGCCGCGACATCGCGATGATCCGCTCCGCGCCCAGCTGCTTCGCGGCCAGAATGGCGAGCAGGCCCACGGCTCCGTCGCCGACCACGGCCACGGTCTTGCCCGGCCCGGCCTCCGCGGCCACGGCGCCGAACCAGCCCGTCCCCAGCACATCGGAGGCGGCCAGCAGCGAAGGGATCAGGTCGTCGTCCGGCATTCCGGGGGTGGCGACGAGGGTGCCGTCGGCCAGCGGCACCCGCAGATACTCCGACTGGGCCCCGCCGGCGCCGACGAACTCGGCATGCGCGCACCGTGACTGGTAGCCGGCTTCGCAGATCTCACAGGTGTTGTCCGACGCGAAGAACGAACCGACGACGAAGTCACCGACCGTGATGTTCTGCACCTCGTCGCCGATCTCGGTGACCACACCGACGTACTCGTGCCCCGTCGGGGTCGGCTGTGTCACATCGTTGATGCCGCGGTAGTCCCACAGGTCCGAACCGCACACACAGGTCGCCGACACGCGGATGATCGCATCCGTCGGCGCGGCAATCGTGGGGTTCTCGCGCTCTTCCACCCGGACATCGCCCGGGGCATGAATGACAGCTCCACGCACTTGCAGACATTCCTTTTCACACAGATTTTCTGGGGGGTGCCTGGCCACCGTCCCTCGCCTCACGGATGCCTGCCAGGCACTCTCAGGGACCCCCACGCCAGGAACAGGCGTCCTAGCCTGGAAGCCATGGAGTTTCAGCAGGAGATCCGGGGCTTCCTCATGAGCCGCCGGGCGCGGATCACGCCCGAGCAGGCCGGGCTGCCCTACGTCGGAGGCAACCGCCGCGTCAAAGGACTGCGGCGCGAGGAAGTCGCGATGCTCGCCGGTCTCAGCGTCGAGTACTACACCCGTATGGAGCGCGGCCACCTCGGTGGGGCGTCCGAGAGCGTCCTCGACGCGATCGCACGTGCGCTGAAACTCGACGACGACGAGCGCGCCCACCTGTACGACCTGGCACGCAACGTCGCACCCGGCTCACGCCGCAAGCGCCCCAAGCGCACCTCACCCATCACCGCGTCGGTGCAGCAGGTCCTCGACTCCATGAGCGTGCCCGCCGTCGTACAGAACGGCCGCCTGGATCTCCTCGCGGCCAACGACCTGGGCCGCGCCCTGTACGCCGACCTCTTCGACACGGCCCAGCAGCCCCCGAACTTCGCCAGGTACGTGTTCCTCGACCCGCGCGCGGAGGCCTTCTACGCCGACCTCGACGAGGCGAAGAACCTGCTGGTCGCGGTACTCCGCGCGACCGCCGGGCGTGACCCGCTGGACCAGCAGGTGACCGAACTCATCGGCGAGCTCTCCACCCGCAGCACCGATTTCAGCACCCGCTGGGCCAAGCACCACGTGCGCCGCCACTCGCGCGGACGCAAGACCGTCAACCATCCGGCCGTCGGAACGATGGACCTCGCGTACGACGACTTCGCACTGCCCGGCGACCCGCACGTCTCCATCACCACCTACATCGCAGATCCCGGTACGCCCAGCGCTGACGCTCTCACCCTGCTGGCGACCTGGGCCGATACGCAGAAGCAGCCGCAGCCCCTCAGCGACGACGTACGCCACATTCGCCCCCGTCACCCTTAGGTGTTCGATCTGCTCGGCCGGTCGCCTCCCGCCCGTCGTGGTCCACCGCGACGGCACGGTCCACGGCCGGCGGCCCGCCTGCGCTCCGCCCCCTTCGAGACGCATGAACCCATACCGCGATGGTGATGCCGTGCACCGCTCGCCTGGCGGCGTTTGTCCAGCCCCAGCCGACCCAAGCGGCTCGTCATCACCACCGGCGCGAAGACACGGGGGCCGAATCCGGCGGGCCGGGCTGCTGGGGTTACTTCCCGCCCGCCGGTCTGCGGTACGCGGCCAGCAGATCGTCCGTAAGACCGGCGACGACCTCGGCCACTTGGGTGCGCAGATAGTGGTGGCCGCCGGGAAAGCGGTGGACCCGGGTATCGGCCGTCGTGCAGATGCTCCATTCGTGCAGCGACTCGGGGTCGACCATCGGGTCGTCGAGTCCGCCGAAGACGCTCAGCGGCGCGCCCAGCGGTGGCCATGGCTGCCGCGTGTGTTGCAACAGGGCCACCGCGTCCGCGAGGAAGGGGGTGTAGACGGTCCGGGTGAGCGTGTCGTCGGTCGGCTGCTCCCAGCCCATGGTCTCGGTGATGGCGGCGATCCCGGAGCCGAGGTTGCGGGCGATGTGGGCGTCGAGGCCGTCGCGGTCGGGTGGCGGAAGGGCGGACAGCGCGAGGAGGTCCGGCGCGGTCGGCGATGCAGACCGGAGCCGCTGGGTGGCCTCGAAGGCGAGCAGTGCCCCGAAGCTGTGTCCGAAGACGGCGTAGAAGCCGTCGGCGGGTGGGCGGTGCCGCAGGTCCGCGGCGATCGCCTCCGCGATGCCCGTGGCGGCCCAGCCGATGTCGGTGATCGACGGTTCCCCGGCACGGGTGCCGCGGCCCGGCAGGTCGACGGACACCAGGTCGAACAGTTCGGAGAACGCGGCGACCCAGGGCAGGTAGAACTCCGATCCAGTGCCGGACGGTGGTACGCAGTAGAGCCGGATCCGCGCGGTCTGCCGGTCGGTGAGGCGTTTGAGTTCCACGGTGGGGAACGGCGCGTGCTGGGTCATGCGCCCCGCCTGACCCGTCCGAGGAGGCGCGGGGCGAGCTGCCGGACCCCGGCCGCTGTGGCGAGTTCCATCGTCGGGACGACGCAGTCCAGCCTGCGCTGGAGTACGGAACTCAGCTCGGCCGCCATCAGCGACTCCAGGCCGAGCTGGTCGAGCCGGGTGTCCGGGTCGATGCGTTCGGGGGTGGTCTGGAGCACGGTGGCCAGCGCCGAGACCAGTACGTCGGCGACGAGGGCCAGCGCGTTCGGCTCGTCCGCGGAGCGCACGCGCTCCGGGATGTTCCGGTCGGTGTCGTGGGGGTCGGCGTCCGGCGGAGGCAGCATTTCGGTGAAGCGCGGTGCGGCGACGGCGGGGAGGAGCTTCGCGGTCTGCGGCCAGTCCGTGTTGCCCACCATGATGACGTCCACGTCGGGATCGGTGATCAGCTCGCCGAGAACCCGGGCGGCGGTGGTGGAGTCGAGTTCGCCGAATCCGGCTTGCCGCATGGTGTCGACCATGCCCGCCCGGTCGGCGTAACCGGTGTCGGAGATGGCGCACCACTGCACGGCCAGTCCGGGCAGTCCCGCGGCCCGGCGTTGCCGGATGATGGCCTCGCCCGCCAGGTTGCCCGCGGCGTAGGTGCTTTGCCGGAGGTTGCCCGCGAGGGCGGAGATGGAGCTGTAGAAGACGAAGAAGTCGAGTGGCCGGTCACGGGTGAGCCGGTCCAGGTGTGCGGTTCCGTCGAGTTTGGGGCCCACCACGGCGCGGGTCCGCTCGTCGTCCAGCTCGACCGCGGTGGCGTCGTCGAGGACGTCGTCGAGCACCATGGCGGCGTTGATGACGCCCCGTAGCGGATGGCCGGTGGCGTCGATGGCGGCGACCAGTTCCCGGGTGGCCGCGGGGTCGGTGACATCCGTGGCGTACGCGGTCGCCCGCGCTCCCTCCTCGGCGGCGCGGGCGAGGACCGCATCGGCCTCCGGGTGGGCGGCGCCGCTGCGGGAGGCCAACGCGAGGTGGCGTGCCCCGCACCGGGCGAGCCAGAGGGCGGTGGCCGCGCCGAACCCGCCGAGGCCACCGGTGACGAGGTACGTCGCCTCCGGATCCAGCGCCACGGAGAGCTGCGGCACGCGTACGGGGACCGGTTCCGCGGGGTCGAGCGTGATGACGATCTTGCCGATGTGGCGGGAGTCCCGCAGGAGCGCCATGGCCTCGGCGATCTGACCGGCCGGGTAGGTGAGGTGCGGCAGGGGCCGGTACACCCCGGTTGCGACGTGCTCGGCCAGTTCGGCGATCATCTGCCCGGCGACGGGGCTGTCGCCCTGGAGCAGACTGGTGAGGTCGACGCCGAAGAAGGAGAGGTCGCGGGAGAACGGCCGCAGGGCGAGCGTGTTGTCGGCGAGGATGTCGCGCTTCCCGAGCTCCACGAACCGGCCGTGCGGGCGCAGCAGCTCCATGCCGCGGTCCATGGCCTCCCCCGCCACCGAGTTGAGCACCACGTCCACGCCGCGGCCGTCGGTGATGCGAAGGACGTCATCGGCGAAGCCGAGGCCGCGGGAGTCCAGTACGTGTGCGTAGCCGAGCAGGCGCAGCAGCTGGCGTTTGGCGGGGGTGCCCGCGGTGGCGATGACGGTGGCTCCGGCGTGTTCGGCGTACCGCAGCGCGGCGAGCCCGACGCCACCAGCGGCCCCGTGGACGAGGATCGTCTCGCCTTGGCGGAGCCGGGCGAGGTAGTCGAGGCCGTAGTGCACGGTGGCGAAGACGGTCGGGATGGTGGCCGCTTCGGTGAGCGGCGTGCCGTCGGGGACCGGGATGGTGAGCCGGGCCGGGCAGCGGACGTGTGAGGCGAGGCTGCCGGGCTGGGCGACCATCACCCGGTCGCCCACGGCCCGGTCGGTCACCGCGGCGCCGACGCGGGTGACCACTCCGGCGCATTCGAGGCCGAGCAGCGGGGTTCCGGTGTCGGGTGTCGCGGCCATGGGCGGCACGAGCCCCCGGGACACCATGATGTCGGCGTAGTTGAGGGCCGCCGCCCGCACCTCGATGACCACGTCCTCCGGTCCGGGTTCGGGCGCGGTCGCGGCCGTCCAGGCCGGTCCGTCGTCCGCCACGGCCAGGGCGAAGGGGCGAACGGTACGGGGGGCGGGCCGGCGTTCGGTGATACGCGGTACGAAGCGCCCGCCGGCGGTGAGCACGGCCTCGTCCTCGTCGGTCCGGGCGAGCAGCTCCGCGCAGACATCCGCCGCGGTCGCGCCGGGGGCAACCGTAATCCTGCGGACCCTCAGCAGGGGGTTCTCGCTGGTCAGGGTGCGTGCCTGAGCCCAGGCTGCGGCCGGGGCGGGGCGTTCGGGGACCGCGGTGTGCTCGCCCGATGTCAGCACCCAGGCGTGCATCTCACGGTCGTCCGGCAGGGATTGGCAGCCGGTGACCATCGCCCTGAGGACCGCGGCCTGCCGGACCACCAGGCCGAAGGGGTCGTCGGCCTCGACGGCGCCTTCATCGGTCCCGTCGCCGAGCAGGACCAGGATTCCGGTGCTCGCCTCGGTGTCGTTCAGGGCGGCGCGCCATCGTGCGGCGTCGTCGGAGGCGTCGATGTGGCGCACCGAGTGGCCCGTGTCGTGCAGCCGCGCCACCACGGATGCGGCCAGGTCGTCGAGGCCATCGGTCGCCACCAGGAAGTGGCCGGGCCCGGCGTCCGCGGGCACGGGGGCAGGCTGTTCGCGCATCTCCCGGTCGGCGAAGAGCACCGAGCAGGTGGGCTCGTCGCCGAGCTGGGCCACGTCGGTGAACCCGGCGGAGCGCAGCACACCGGGCCACTGCTCGCGGGCGAGCAGGGTGTCCTGGCGCAGATCGGTGTCGGTGAAGCCGGTCGCCGAGGAGAGCAGCCCGTAGCAGGGGGCGAAGAGGTCGTTGTCGTGGAACTCGATGGCGAGCAGTCGGCCGCCGTTGTCGAGGAGGTCGGTGATGTGGCCGAGGGCCCGGCGCACATCGGTGGTGGCGTGCAGGACGTTGGCGGCGATGACCAGGTCGAAGGAGGCGGGGTCGAAGCCCTGTTCGGCGGGGTCGCGGTCCAGGTCCAGTGTCCGGTAGTCGAGGAACCTGTGGTCGGCGAAGCGGTGGCGGGCGCGGGGGAAGAAGGCGCTGGAGATGTCCGTATAGGCGTAGGTGGTGCGGTCGGCGGGCAGCCGGGGCAGCAGCCAGGCGGTGGTGGATCCGGTGCCCGCGCCGACCTCCAGGATCCGCAGCGGCCGGTCGGCGGGCCATGCCTCGACCAGCCCGGTGAGCAGTTCCCCGGCCATCCCGTTCAGGTACTGGTGGACCACGGAGGTCGTGTAGTGCAGCTCGGCGAGGCGTTCGGTGTCGGAGAAGAGCAGCCGCACCGGATCCACGTCTCCGGTGAGCACCCCGGCCAGTTGCGGACCGCACCGCGCGTACAGGAGCAGTTCGGGTGCCATGGCGGGGAAGTCCCGCAGCAGATCGGCAAGGAGCCGGTCCGGCTCGGGGGTGTGGTCGAGTGTGCCTTCGCGTTCGGCGATGGCCCGCAGGTTCTCGTACAGCCTCCGGTGGGCGGGCCGCGCGCCCTTGGTCTCCAGCTCGGTGAGTGCGGCGGTCACGAAGTGGCCGGTGAGGTGTTTGACCCGGCGGACGAAAGCGGAGCCGTCGTAGCGGTGGGACGCCGCGGACAGCGCCGCCACTTCGGTGGCCCGCGTGGCGGCGAGCGCGGTGGCTGTGGGCAGCCCGGCCGGGCCGGTGGCGCCGGGCAGCGGGGCGGCCCGGAGGGTGGTGACGATACGGTCGACGCCGCTCGCCGCGCCCTTGTTCCGGCGTACGTGGACACCGTGCAGCTCCATGGCGACGGTGCCGTCCGGGTCGGCGACGGTGATGTCCACCACCGTCTCGCGCAGCGACAGGTCGCGCGCCCGGATGAGTGCCACGCCCCGGTCGGCGGGGGTCCGCCAGAACCGGACGCGTTCCAGGGTGGCGGGCAGGAACTGGTGGACCTGCCCGTTCTCGGCGCGGGGAAGCAGTGCCCCGATGGCTTGCAGCGTGGAGTCGATCAGGGCCGGGTGGGCGTGGAACCGCTCCGTCCCGGAGGGGTTGGCGTAGTCGGCGAGCACGGTGCCGTCGGCCACGGCGAGGTGCTGGACACCGCGGAACGCCTCCCCGTACGCCAGCTCGACCTGCCGCATGCGTGCGTAGTGCCGTTCGCCGGAGACCTCGGTCCGGGAGGCCTCGCGGGCGGCCGCCACGTCCAGGGGCGCCGGTGGCCCGCCGTACAGTCGGCGCACCCGCGCCCGCGCGTGTTCCTGCCAGTCCTCCTCGCCCCGGCGGGAGGCCACCCGGAGCGTGTCACCGGCGAGGCGGGTCTGCACGGTGATGTCCATGTCCGGGTCGTCCCACGGCAGTACCAGCGCCGTGCCGATGTCGAGGCCGGTGATCTCCACGGCGCCCTCGTGGCGCGTGTGGGCGGCCGCGAGCGCCATCTCCAGATACGCGGCGCCGGGCATCACCACCGCGCCGCTGACCCGGTGGTCGCCGATCCAGGCGTGGCGCGACGGCTCGACCGGTGTCTGCCAGGTGGGTTCCCTGCTCGGCAAGCGGTCGCCGAGCAGCGGGTGTCCCGAATCCTCCCCGGCGCCCGATCCCGCCGACCACCAGTCGGGGGCTCCGTTGACGTGGCGTTCCCGCTGCCATGGGTAGGCGGGCAGCGGCACCACCCGGCCGCGTACGGGGAACCACGCGTTCCAGTCGACGTCGGCTCCGGCCGCGAGCACCGTCGCGCAGGTGGTCCGTACCGCGGCGGCGCCTGCTGCTTCCCGGGACAGCGAGCCGACGGTGGTCACCGGCCGGTCCGCGGTGGCGCACTGCCTGCGTAGATAGCCCAGCAGTACGGGGTGGGGGCCGATCTCCACGATCGTGCCGCAGCCGTGCTCGCCCACCAGCCCGGTGACGGCGGGCCCGAACAACACCGGCTCGCGGACGTTGCGCCACCAGTATTCCGCGCCCAGCTCGGCGCCCGGGAGCGTCCCGCCGGTGACCGTGGAGACGAACGCCGTGGTACCGGCTCGTGGTGAGAGCCCGTCCAGCGCGGTGCTCAACCGGTCCCGGATCGGCTCCATCGATCGGCTGTGGAAGGCGTGGTCCAGGTCCAGCTCGCGGAAGAACACGCCGCCGAGGAGCAACTCGTCACCGAGCGCGGACAGTTCCGCGGCGTCTCCGGACAGGGTCACGTCGGTGGGGCTGTTCACTCCGGCCAGTTCCAGGTCCCGGCCTGCGATCAGCGAGGTGGCCTCGTCGGCGGGGAGCCCCACTGCCGCCATCCGCCCGCCGCCGGCGGTGTCCGCTTGGGCGAGGCCGCGTTCGGCGATGACCCGGCAGGCCGCCGCCAGGTCCAGTGCCCCGCAGGCG
>NZ_GG657754.1:86841-104161 GCF_000158915.1 Streptomyces himastatinicus ATCC 53653
TTCGGCATCCAGCAGTTCCGCGCCCATGTCCCGCCCACTGGGCGCCGTTGCCGGAGTACACGAACGCCACCGGCCCGGGGCTCGCGCCCGCCGCCGCTCCCCCGCCCACGGGGGTGCCCTCGGCGATCGTCTCCAGCTGGGCGGCGGCCCGTTCGGCGGTGTCCGCCACGACGACGGCCCGTTCGCGGTGGTGGCCTCGACGACGGCAGCTGGTGAAGGCGATGTCGTAGAACGCGTCGGTGGTGTCCCGGAGCCGGGCGGCGATGCGGGAGACGGCCTCGGTGAGCGCCTCCTTGGTGGCCGCCGAGACCAGCACAGGCAGGGATGTCGCCTCCGGCGGCGGGGTGGCCGAGGGCAGGGGCGGCGGGCCGAGGACGGCGTGGGCATTGGCCCCGCCGAACCCGAACGAGTTGATGGCCAGCGCTCCCGGGGCCAGCGGCCGTGGTGCGGTCACCGGCTCCAGGCCCAGAGTCGAGAAGTCGATGGCGGGGTTGAGCGGTTCGGCGTGCAGCGACGGCGGAATCACACCGTGGCGCAGCATCAGCACGCATTTGAGGAGACCGGCCATGCCCGCGCCGGATTCCAGGTGGCCGAGGTTCGACTTCACCGAGCCGATGGGCAGCGGAGTACGCCGGTCGGCGCCGAGCGCGTGGCCGAGCGCCTGGCATTCGATCGGGTCGCCCGCCTGCGTACCGGTGCCATGGGCCTCCGCGTAGGACACGTCCTCGGGGCGCACCCCGGCGCGGTGGTGCACCTGGCGCATCAGGTGTTCCTGGGCCTGTGCGCTGGGCAGTGAGAGCCCGGGGGTGCGGCCGTCCGCGCCGACTCCGGTGCCGAGGACGACGGCGTGCACGGTGTCCCCGTCCGCCGTGGCGTCGGCGAGGCGCTTGAGCACCACCACCGCGCCGCCCTCGGCGCGGACGTATCCGTCGGCGTCCGCGGAGAAGGTGCGGCAGCGGCCGCTCCGGGAGAGCATGGACGCCTTGGAGAACCCGATGAAGTCCCCCGGGCTCAGCAGCAGATTGATGCCGCAGGCGAGCGCGACGCCGCCGTCTTCGGTATCCCCGTCACGGAGTTGTGCGCAGGCCTGGTGCAGGGCGACCAGGGACGAGGAGCAGGCGGTGTCCACCGCGATGGACGGCCCCCGCAGGTCGAACAGGTGTGAGATCCGGTTGGCGGTGTTGCAGAGCGCCGCCCCGGCCATCGTGTACGCCGTGATCGCCTCCGGGCGGGCGTACTGGAGTTGGCCGTAGTTGGCGTTGCTCACGCCCACGTGGACCCCGCTGCTGGAACCGGCGAGGGTCGCCGGGTCGATGCCCGCGTCGTCGAGGGCTTCCCTGGCCATCTCCAGCAGGAGGCGCTGCTGCGGGTCCATCCGGCTCGCCTCGCGGGGCGACAGCCCGAAGAACGCGGCGTCGAACCCGGTGATGTCCTCCAGGAATCCGCCCGCGGCCGAGTACGCCTTGCCGGGCCGTCGTGGATCGGGGTCCATGAACCGCCGCGTGTCGAACCGGTCCGCCGGTACCTCACCGACCAGATCGCGCCCCGCGGCGAGCGCGGCCCACAACCCGTCGGGCGCCGTGATGCCACCCGGCAACCGGCAGCTGAGCCCGACGATGGCGATATCGCCGGGCTGCTCTTCACGGGAGAACGGGCCGGGCAGCGTGGAGATCGTCTTGTGCGCCATCGCCACCGACCCTACCAACGCCCCTCCCTGGTCGACGGGTTGTGGCAGGCGCGTCGCAGGGCCTTTCCGGGCCCGGGTCCGTCGTCAGTCGGATGGTGTCCACGCGGGTGCGCGTTCGCGGTGCAGTGCGCGGCCGACGGTCAGGGCCCGCGCCGCGCGGTCCGCCGTCACACCGCTGAGCCCCGTGCCCAGCCACAGCGCGCGCAGAGTGAGGACCTGCGCGGCCATCATGGCGATGACCGGATCGCCGGAGGTGAGGTAGCGCTCGCAGCCCGCGTCGCGCAGGTCGTCCCGGACCAGTCGGCGCCCGCCGCGCACCTGCTCCATGAGCGCTTCGATGCGCGTGTTCAGCGGGGCGGCCGCGCCGTCGGCCGCCCACCGCAGGTACGGCAGCTCGCGCGGCCCCATCGCCAGGACCACGGTCTCCGCCATCCGCCGGACGGCCGGGTCGGGGTGGAGCAGCCGATGGGCCTGGCAGACCGGAATGCAGGTGCAGACCTTGTTGCAGGTGCAGATCGTGCCGCCGCCACCGCCGTAGGTCGGGTCCGGTGCCTCATAGGTGGGTGGGTCGTACGTGGGTGGTTCGTAGGTCGTCGGTGGTTCGTACGTGGGGGTCGGTGGTTCGTACGTGGTCGGCGGTTCGTACGTCGGCGTCGGGGAGTCGGAGGCCGACGGGCTCGATGAGGGGTGGGAGGTGCTGGGGGACGGCGAGGAGGGGGATTCCGAGCCGCCGTCGTCGCATCCGCCGAGCAGCAGGGCCGCCGCGACGGACGACGCGATCCCGGCCCCGAGGAGACCGCGCCGCCCCGATGCCGCCGACCACGGTGGCCTGATGATGGGCAGGAGCTCGACCGGCCCCGTGGTGTCCGGGCTGTCGACCCGCTGGATCCCGTAACGCGGAGCGTCCGGTGCCTGGTCGGCTTGGTGGTCGTCCTGGTTGTCCGTCCCCGAGCGCCTCGGTCGCGGCCAGGGCAGCATGACGTCATTCATTCGTGCCTCCGTGGACGCCGCAGGGCTCCCCGGTGTGGTCGTCGCGCCATATGAGGCCGCCCGACCCGGCGATCCGGGTGAGGAGCTGGTCCTTCACCAGTTCCCTGGTGATGTGGCAGCGCTGGGACCCGGTGAACTCGCCTCGGCCGTTCGTCGCCAGCGACTTGTGGTAGCAGTCGCCCGCGCAGTTCCACTTGGCGAAGCATCCGTCGCAGAACGAGCGGTGTTCGACGCCCAGATCGCGCAGCCGGTCGAGCCGGTCCATGTCGAAGGTGTAGCCGTCCGCCCCCGGCGAACCGTAGAAGAACACGTCGGCGAACTCATTGTCCTCGGAGAACGCCTCGAAGCAGGCCGATACGTTCCCCGCGGGACTCAGGCAGAAGTTGTCCTGGGTGATCCCGCAGAAGTGGTTGGTCAGCGTGCCGACCCGGGCCGCGCTGTAGATCAGCTCATGCCCGAAGCGGGCCGCCCTGCCCTGCGCTTCCCGGTAGGCGGCGATGAACTCCTCGGTCTCCGCGTCCGGCTCCCCCGCATGCCGTCCCAGCTGGTAGGCGGGTTCCACCTGGACACGCTTCGGAGTGAAGTTCGACAGCACGAACTCGATCGAGTCGGGCAGCAACGGGATCTGCTCCGCGGTGACGGTCAGCCGCACCGCGTAGGGGTAGTCCGCGTCGGTGAAGCGCCGCATGGTGTGCATGACGCGCGCGCTCGATCCCGTGCCCCGTACGGTCGGCCGGTGCTTGTCGTGCGCCTCGGGCAGCCCGTCGAAGGACAGGCTCATGCCACCGTTGAGGTTGGCGATCATCCAGTCGATCTGACGGTCGGTGAACACGCCGTTCCCCGCGGAGGCCGCGATGACCGGGAGGCCGCCCGCCCGCTCACGGGCGTACGCCAGTGACTCGGTCATGAGGTTCCAGTGGACGCTCGGCTCGCCGCCTCCGTGGTAGTGGACCCCGGCGAACGGGGCGCCCTCGCGCCGGGCGTTGTCGATGACGAAGTCGATGCCTTGCTTGGCCACGTCCATCGTCATATACGTGGCGGGAGCGTCGCCCGCGGAGGCATAGCAGTAGGTGCAGCGCAGATTGCACGCCGTCGTCAGGAAGAGCGTGACCTCGGTGGGCGTGGGAGTGCCTCGGCGCCGGGTGACCGGCGACGGGGGCCTCCTCAGGAGCCCGGTCTCACGGGCCAGTGCCGCGACGTCCTGGTCCCCGCCCTCACTGCCTCTCAGGACGGCCGAGAGGGCCGCCACCATGCCGCTCGTGGCGGCGAAGGCCACCCCGTGCAGCGGGGCGTACACCAGATGGGCCCCGTCTTCCAACGGGATCGCGAAGACATCCCTTGTTCCGTTCAACGATCGCTCCCAGCAGCTCGCCTCGACCGCGCTGCGACGGCACGGGCAGCAGTGGGATGTCGTACAGCGCACCCATCGCCCCCGTGGCAGCACCGGCGCACGACATCCTGCGCCCCCTCTTCGGGACCCGTCCCGGGGATGATGTGCAAGCTGGCCCGTTCGGGTGAATCACCGGGAATTTTGTCGCGTTATGGACCGGATGCTGATACGAAGGCGGCGCTGGGCGGCCCCTGGAAGGACCTCGGATCAGGCAGCAAGCCTCGGTGCCATGGCCGCCGCGGGCACGGATGCCACCGGGATGCGCACCGGCGCGACGGGGGAAGGGGCCGGCCGGACGCGGTACGTGGTCTTGGCGTGATCCACGAGGGGCTCACCGAGAGTGGCCCGCCCCTCGGAGTACAGCCTGTCGCATTCGGGGGTGGGGAGGGCGACGTAGCAACCTCCCCTGTTGGTGGCGGAGTCGTACGGCTGCCAGTAGCCGTACCGGCGTCGCCCGCTCGCGTGCACGGTGAGGAACACCGGAGTGCGGGAGTCGGACACGACGCGGAGCACACCGGCGCTGGAAACGTCGAACGGGGCCTCGGAGCGGGAGCGGGACTGGTAGCGGGCGGGGGACATCACGATCGCCTTTCCGAGGGGCCGGTACTCAAGATCAATTACCCAATTAAAGCAGCGTTTTGATCTTCAGTACACAACTTTCTTGTGGGCAAAGGAGATTGGATCGCGCGGCCCCGCACCGGCCCGGTGACAAGCACGCGGGGGTGCGGGGCAGTTCGCGGATCGTCACCGCCTCACCGACCGGACGGGGTCAGCTGCCCGTGGCCCGGACAGTGCTCATGACCTGCTTGATCTCGGCGGCCGTCAGCGCGTTCGGAACACCCTGGTCCGCGTAGATCACCCAGCCGTGCATGGTCCCGTCGGGGAGCTTCTGCGCGATGCTGTGCACGACCGCCTTCGGCGGGACGCATGAGCTGGGGCGGTTGGTGACGGTGACCTTGGCGGTCGCGGTGTAGCCCTCGATGCCGCCCTGCTTCAGCGGCTTGGCCGGAGTGACCTCGATCTTGGGCTTGTGGTCCTCGCCGCCGTACGCGGCGAAGCCCCAGTTGCCCGCCCAGTTGCGAGCGTTCTCCTGGAGGGAGCCGTCCTTGCCGCCGCCCGTGGTGCCGACGGTGGCGAGCTGCCCCTTGCCCGCCTCGCCGATCGCCTTCGGGTTGGGGCTCGACCCGCAGCCGCCCTCGCGGTAGTTGGCGGCTCCGGTCATGACGACGATCGGCTGGCCGTTCTTGTCCGTGTAGGACAGGGCCGTGCCCTCGTCGATCCGCTTCCACTTCTTGGCCTTGCCGGGCACGTCGTAGGTGAAGTGGTGCTTCTCCGAGGTCTGCGTCTGCCAACCCGGGACCGACGGCTGGTCGCCCGAGGGGCTCGCCGGGCCGGAGGACTGGGACGATCCCGCCGAGGGTGCCTTCGACCCCGCCGCGTCGGTGCCCTTGTCCGTGGCCTGTTTGGTGTCTTCGTTGCACCCGCTCACCGCGAGGGTCATGCCTATGCCGACGGCTGCGATCAGGGTCTTCTTCGTTCGTCGGGACGGCACCCGGGTGGCCGGCCGGTGCTGGGCAATGCGCTTGAGGATCTTTGGCTGAGACATGATCGGCACTTTAAGCCACCTGCGCTGGCGCGATCCCACCGGTGGCTGCCCCATCGCGAGACGTATACCTACTCGTGACACATCGCATGAGACTGATACACGCGGCGCTCCTCGATGTCTCGATAGGGTCCGGCCCATGGACTGGTTGGGACCGGTGAACACGCTGATGGGCGCTGGGATCGGCGTGGGTGCGACCCTTCTCGCCGACCGGCTTCGCTGGCGCCGTGAGCGCGAAGCACTCCGGCAGGACACGCGTCGGCAGGCGTACGCGTCGTTCATGGCCGCCCTCTCGGAGGTGTACACGCGCCTCCATGTGATCGCGCGCGATGGAGGCTCGGCGGAGGACGCGGGAAGGGCGGCCCACGAGGCGTTCGCGTCCAGCAATCTGTATCCGCTGCGCTACGAGCTCGCGCTGATCGCTCCGTGGGAGGTCATGGAACCGGCCAACCAGGTCTTCTGGAAGGTACGCGACCTCCGCGACCTGGTGGCCACCGGCGCCACCACGGAGGATCCGGCCTTCGGGACACACCTTCGCGACTACCTCGCGGCGGCCGAGACCGCACAGACCGCCATGCGCCGGGACCTTGGCACCTCATGGCCGCAACACGACGACGATCCCCCTGCGCCACGCGCCGGTTGAAGCACCCGGCACCGCGCCCAGGGGGATCGTGGGGCATCCTGGGCGGGTCCCCTCCCGCCCAGGATGCGGTGTTCTACGACGAGCCCTTGGAGGCGCCGACTTCCGCAGGCTCGGCCGGTGCCGTGCCCTCGTCGTCGGCCTTGGCCTCGTCGTCGGCCGTGGCTACCTCCTGGGTGTCCTGACCGTCCTGATGAGCGTCCCGCTTCTTCTCCGAACGGTCCACGACGGCGGCGGCCAGCGCGTTCCCGACGACGTTCACCGCGGTACGCGCCATGTCGACGATGAAGTCGACACCGACCAGGAGTGCGACCCCCTCGGCCGGGAGGCCCACCGACTTGCCCGCGGCGAGGAGCACCACGATGGAGGCCGAAGTGACGCCCGCCATCCCCTTGGAGAGCACCACCAGGACACCGACCATGAGCAGCAGGGACGGTATCGAGGTGTCCGCGCCGTAGGCGTGGGCGAGATACACCAGGGCGGTGGCCTGGTAGAGCACGGAGCCGTCGGAGTTGAAGGAGTAGCCGAGGGGGACGACGAACGAGGACGTCGAGCGGCTGACACCGAAGGCTTCGAGCTTGCCCATCAGCGGTGCCAGCACCGCTTCGGAGCTGCGGGTGACGAAGGCGAGCCCGACGAGGCCGCCGATCTGCTTGAGCAGGTCCACGTACCGAATGCGGTAGATCAGCGCGATGACCGGGAAGACCACGCCGAGGACGATGGCGAGGCCCGCATAGACGACGGCGATGAAGCCGAGCAGGCTCTTGAGGTTGCCGAATCCGTAGTGCGCAACGTCGTAGCTGATGAAGCCGAGGACGCCCAGGGGGGCGAGGCGGATGACATAGCCGACGACCTTGAACATGGCCGCCGAGACGGACTCCAGCACCGAGGAGAAGGGCGCGGACTTCTCACCGATGGCGGCCATCCCGACACCGAGGAAGAGCGCGAAGACGATCGCGGCGAGCAGGTTGCCCTCGGTGAACGCGGCGAAGACGTTCTTCGGAACCGAGTGCAGGATCAGCTCGTGGAAGTCGACGCCCTGGTCCATGGACTCCAGGCTCTTGGTGTCGCCGCCGGCGACGGGGGCGCCCTTGCCGATGCCGGTGAGTTCGGCCAGCGTCACCGAGATCAGGAGGATCACCGTGGTGACGACCTCGAAGTAGAGGACCGCCTTACCGGCGACGCGGCCCACCTTCTTCACCGACTCCATACGGGCGATGCCCAGCACGATCAGCGGGAAGACCAGGGGCAGCACGACCATCTGCACCAGATTGAGGAAGATGTCACCGAGGAGCTTCAACTGCTCGCCGACGGAGGGCGCGAAGGTCCCGATCAGCGCGCCGAGGCCGACGGCGAGCGCCGACTGCACTCCGAGTGGCAGGCGCCACCAGCGCTTTGTGCGCGCGGCCTTCCCGTTGGGGTCGGACTCGGAACAGTCGGTGGAAGGTGCCGTGCTGTGTCCTTTTTGCATGCGTGGAGCTCCAATGGGTTGTGCTCTGGGGAGGTTCAGCCGAGGTCCGTCGCCCGCGCGGCTCCGCGGACGGCTCCGGCGACCGCGCCCGCGACCGTGTCGTTGAAGACGCTCGGGATGATGTAGTTCGGGTTGAGCTCGTCCTCGCCGACCACATCCGCCAGCGCGCTCGCGGCGGCGAGCATCATGTCGGTGTCGACGGTCCGGGACTGGGCGTCCAGGAGGCCACGGAAGACACCCGGGAAGACCAGTACGTTGTTGATCTGGTTCGGGAAGTCCGACCGTCCGGTGGCGACGACGGCGGCCGTCTGGCGGGCGATCGCCGGGTCCACCTCGGGGTCAGGGTTGGCCAGCGCGAAGACGATCGCGTCGTCCGCCATCGCCGCCACATCCTCGCCCGACAGCACGTTCGGGGCCGACACGCCGATGAAGACATCCGCGCCCCGCACCGCCTCGCGCAGCGTGCCCGTGACGCCGTCCGGGTTGGTGTTGTCCGCGATCCAGCGCAGCGGGGAGTCAGGGTCGGCCGAGACCAGGTCCTCGCGGCCGGAGTGGACCACGCCGTGGATGTCGGCGACGACCGCGTGCCGCACGCCCGCGGCGTTGAGCAGTTTCAGGATCGCCGTGCCCGCCGCGCCCGCGCCGGACATCACCACCCGCACGTCCTCGATCTTCTTGCCCACCACCCGCAGCGCGTTGGTCAGCGCCGCCAGCACCACGATGGCGGTGCCGTGCTGGTCGTCGTGGAAGACCGGGATGTCCACCGCCTCCCGCAGCCGCGCCTCGATCTCGAAGCAGCGCGGGGCGGAGATGTCCTCCAGGTTGATGCCAGCGAAGCCCGGGGCGATGGCCTTGACGATCTCCACGATGGCGTCGGTGTCCTGGGTGTCCAGGCAGATCGGCCACGCGTCGATCCCGGCGAAGCGCTTGAACAGCGCCGCCTTGCCCTCCATCACCGGCAGCGCCGCCTTCGGGCCGATGTTGCCGAGCCCCAGCACCGCGGAGCCGTCGGTGACGACCGCGACGCTGTTGCGCTTGATGGTCAGCCGCCGGGCGTCCTCGGGGTTGTCCGCGATGGCCTGGCACACCCGGGCCACGCCCGGGGTGTAGACCATGGACAGGTCGTCACGGTTGCGGATGGGGTGCTTCGACGACATCTCGATCTTGCCGCCGAGGTGCATCAGGAACGTACGGTCGGAGACCTTGCCCAGCGACACACCCTCGATACCGCGCAGCTTCTCCACGATCTCATCGGCGTGCGCGGTCGACGTCGCCGCGATCGTGACGTCGATACGGAGCTTTTCGTGGCCGGAAGCGGTCACGTCGAGGCCGGTGACGGAGCCACCGGAGGACTCCACGGCCGTGGTCAGCTGGCTGACCGCGGTACCGCTCGCGGGGACCTCCAGCCGGACCGTCATCGAGTACGAGACGCTGGGCGCCGTTGCCATGACCGTCTTCCTCCACTGGTGTGTTGTGTGTTCGCTACGGTGATTTCGGTTCGGTGGCGGCATCAGGCCGACGTCCCGGCGATGTGCTCCGGACGCAGCAGGGTCGCGAGCCGGTCGGCGGGCAGCAGGCCCTTCTCCAGGACGAGTTCGGCGACGCCACGGCCGGTGGCGAGGGCTTCCTTGGCGATGCCGGTGGCGGCGGTGTAGCCGATGTGCGGGTTGAGGGCGGTGACGAGCCCGATCGAGTTCGCCACGCTCGCGCGCAGGGTCTCGGTGTTGGCGGTGATGCCGGAGACGCAACGGGTGGCGAGGGTGAGGCAGGCGGCCCGCAGGTGGGTGATGCTCTCCGAGAGGGAGTGCAGGATGATCGGCTCGAAGGCGTTCAGCTGGAGCTGTCCGGCCTCGGCGGCCATCGTGATGGCCACATCGTTGCCGATCACCTCGAAGGCCACCTGGTTGACGACCTCAGGAATGACCGGGTTGACCTTGCCGGGCATGATGCTCGAACCCGCCTGCACCGGCGGCAAGTTGATCTCATTCAGCCCGGCACGCGGCCCCGAGGAGAGCAGCCGCAGATCGTTGCAGCTCTTGGACAGCTTGACGGCGATCCGCTTCAAAACACCGGACAGATGGACGAACGCACCACAATCCTGCGTGGCCTCCACCAGATTGGCGGCCGTGATCAGCGGCAGCCCGGTGATGTCCTCCAAGTGGCCGCGAGCGGCCTCCGCGTACCCCTTCGCGGCGTTGAGACCGGTGCCGATCGCGGTCGCCCCGAGGTTGATCTCGTGCACCAGACCGGAGGCCTCCAGCAACCGGCTCTGGTCCTCCTCCAGCATCACCGCGTACGAGGAGAGCTCCTGCCCCAGCGTCATCGGCACCGCGTCCTGAAGCTGGGTGCGCCCCATCTTCAAGATGTCGCGGAACTCCTCGGCCTTGGCGGCGAAGGCGTCGCGCAGGACGGTCATCGCGTCGTGGAGTTCCCGTACGGCGATGATCGTGGCGACCTTGACGGCGGTCGGATAGACGTCATTGGTGGACTGACTGAGGTTGACGTCCTCGTTGGGGTGCAGATGGGCGTAGGCGCCCTTGGCGTGGCCGAGGATCTCCAGCGCCCGGTTGGCGATGACCTCGTTGGCGTTCATGTTGGTCGAGGTCCCGGCGCCGCCCTGGATCACGTCCACGGTGAACTGATCGTGCAGTCGGCCGTCCCGGATCTCCCGGCACGCGGCGGCGATGGCGTCGGCCTTCTCCGGAGCCAGCAGCCCGAGATCCTCGTTGGCCCGTGCGGCGGCCTCCTTGACCGCGGCGAGGGCGTTGGTCAGGTGGGGGTATGCGGAGATCGCCGTACCGGTGATGGGGAAGTTCTCCGAGGCGCGCAGGGTGTGGATGCCCCAGTACGCGTCGGCGGGCACCTCCCGGTCGCCGAGCAGATCGTGTTCACGGCGATGACCGGTAGTCATGGACACATCAGTTCCTTGCAAAGGGGTGGCGGGGATGGGGACGAAGGAGGGCATCACATGAGCGCGGGACCCCTGCGGGCGTGGGGACGCCAGCCGGTTCGGAGCCCGGGGCCAACGGCGGTCCTTGCCGTTGCGTTCATGGAAGACCACTTTGGAGAGCCGATCCTGTGAAGTCCATCGGCAATTTCCCAGGTTGCCTGTGAAGCTCTGCTTCACAGATGCCGTCCCGTCTGGTGAACTACCTCATGTGATCGACCCACGGAGACTCCGAGTGCTGCGCGCGCTGGCCGAGCACGGCACCGTCACCGCCGCCGCCCAGGCCCTCTACCTGTCCCCATCAGCGGCTTCGCAGCAGCTCGCGGCGCTCGAGACGGAGGTCGGGCACGCGTTGCTGGAGCGGCGCGGCCGCACCGTCCGGCTCACGCCCACGGGCGCCGTGCTCGCCGACCACGCGGCAAGGATCGCCGCGCAGCTGGAGCAGGCGGAGGCCGACATGGCCGCCAGCTCGGCGGGGCTGGCGGGCGAGGTGACCATCGCCGCGTTCGCGAGTGCGATCACCGAAGTGGTGGCCCCGACGGTGGCAGCGCTGCGGACACGCGCTCCGCAGGTGCGGATCCGCGTGAAGGACGCCGAGGGGCATGCGAGCCGTCGGCTCCTCATCGACGGCGCGGTCGACATCGCCCTGGCGGTGGAGCACCGGGACACCCTCGGCCAGTACGGCGAGCAGCTGCTCCGTAAGCCGTTGTACGCGGAACCGTTCGATCTCGTCCTGCCGGCCGACCATCCGCTGGTCTCCGCCCCGGAGGTGGCGCTGACCGACCTGAAAGCGGATCCGTGGGTCACGCCGTGGCCCGGGAACCCGGTGCACGACGTGGTCCTGCGCGCCTGCGAGGAGGTGGGTTTTCAGCCTCGCGCGGAGTGCCTGGCCGATGACTCCCGGGCGGTGTGCGCACTGGTCTCCGCCGGTTCCGGGGTGGCGATGGTGCCCCGTTCGGCGCTCCACGGCATCGCTTTCGGCGGCGCCGTCATACGTCCGGTCAGCGGCTCCCGTCCGACGCGGCGGGTGTTCACGGCCGTCCGGAGCGGCAGCGAGGGCCACCCACTGGTCCAGCTGGCGCTGCGCGGACTGGGCGACCAGGCGGCCGGCCTCAGCTCCTGACCGGCGGGGACGACCCCCCGCCGGGTCCTGGAAGTGTGCGTGCGGTGCTCTTGGTCTACGAGAGGGAAGTGCTCACAGCTTTTCGAAGGGGTCGTGCTCGGCGAGGAGCCTGTCCACCCGCGCCTGGTCGACCCGGCTGACGAGCTGCCCGGCCTCCTGCCGGTCCCTGATCACCTTGGCCAGGGTGAACGCGGAGGTCACCAGGTAGAGCACGGCGATGGCCAGGAAGCCTCGTACCCAGGCGTCGGCGTTCAGCCGGAAGATGCCGATGGCGGTGGCCGCCATGGCGATGGAGAAGGAGGCGACCGCCTGACCGTAGAACGCGGTCGTGCTCTGCTGCTTGACCGGTGTCTCACTCATGGGCAAAGAATCGGCGGCCGCTGTCGACCCCACATCCGTCCGGATACTCAGGTACGTACTCAGATCGCGCGCGCCACAGCGCCCTCGGCCGGGCCTCCCCTCCCCCGTCCGTTGTTTCGGGCGGCGAATTGGGCTGCGCAACAACGCAGGTGGGCGCCAGTCTCGATGAACGCGGGCCCGGATTGCGGATCGGAACGGGGGAGGGCCCGACACGCGCCCTGCGGCGGCGAACGGCAGGACGAACTCAGCAACTCACGAACAGTGGAGGGAACCCATGCGATCGAGGTACTCAGCCATCGTGACCCTGGCGGCGGCCGCCGCCGTCGCGCTCCCGGGGGCGGTCGCGGCGCACGCGGCAGCCGGTGGGGGCACCGGCGCGGAGCAGACGACAGCGGAGGCCCGCCCCATGGGGGAATGTTCCATCGGCGGCCATATCTGCGGAAACGTCTACAACCGCGACAATCGGTACCCGCTGATGATCACGAATAACTGGGGAAAGCACGGCAGCTCCTCGACGTGGCGCACCCTCAAGCCCGGTCAGAACGGGCACCACGTGGGCGTGAAGGACGTCGACGGGTACTGGGTCGGCCCCGGGTGCAAGGCCAAGCGTTCGCTGGGGATGAGGACGGTGGGGCCCGGCTGGCACAAGGTACGGGACGGCCAGAAGATCCAGATCGTCGACATCCGCTGCTGACCGGTCCGCCCGCCCGGTCGTACCCGGCCGTCAAGAGCCTGAGCGGCGTGCCCCGCGGTCAGACCGCGGGGCACGTCGTGCGGTATGCGGTGCCGGGGATCAGCTGCCGCCACTCCTGTGGGGTGAGATTGCGGCCGGCCGTGCGGCACAGCTGCGCCGGGGTGTGCCGGGTGTCGGCGTTCCACAGCAGGACGGACCGGTCGTCGCCTCCGGTGGCCAGCGTGCGGCCGTCGGGGCTGAAGGCGAGCGCTCTGACCTGCTTGGTGTGCCCGGTCAGCAGGGCCAGCGGGCTGCGCCGGGCGATGTCCCACAGCATCACCGACTTGTTCGAGTTGGCCGTGGCGAGCATGCGGCCGTCCCTGCTGAACGCCAGGGCGAACGCGGGCCCGGTGCTGTCGGCGAGGGTGGCCACGCGGGTGCGCTCGGCCACGTCCCACAGCATCACCTTCTGATCGATTCCGGCGGTCGCCAGCATGCGGCCGTCCGGGCTGAAGGCCACGGATCTGAGCTGTCCCGTATGCCCTGACAGGGTGGCCAGCCGGGTCCGTCCCGCCACGTCCCAGAGCGTCGCTTTGCGATCCTGGTTGGCGGTGGCGAGGAATCGGCCGTCGGGGCTGAAGGCCACGCCGTTGACGGCGGTTCCGGCTTCTCCGGACGCCGCGGTCAGGGAGGCCAGCCGGTTGCGGCGCGCGGCGTCCCACAGGATGACCTTCTTGTCCCCGCCGCCCGTCGCGACGAGGCGCCCGTCCGGGCTGTACGCGACGTCCTTGACGGGACCGGCATGCCCGGTGCGTCTGACGGGCGGGCCCTGACCCGAACCGTTCCAGAAGGTCAGGACGTGGTTGCGGGCGCTCGCGGGCCGCCCGTCGGTACCGCTCACGGTGGCGAGGGTGCGTCCGTCGGGGGCGAACGCCACGGCGTGTACGGGGCCGGATCCGCTGGTGAACGTGGCGCGGCGGGTGCGGCGCCTGCTGTCCCAGAGCACGACGTCGTCGCCGCCGGCGGTGGCGAGCGTGCGGCCGTCCGGGCTGAAGGCGACGTCGTTGATCCGGTCGCGGTGGCCGGAGAGGGGAATCCGGGCCGTGTCCCAGAGCACGACCTTGCCGTCCTCGCCCGCGGAGGCGAGGAGGGAGTCCCGTGGGCTGAAGGCGAGCGTGTAGACGTTGGTGGTCTGCCCGGTGAGCGTGGTCAGGCGGGTGGCGCTGCCGGAGTCCCACAGCATGACCGACTTGTCATGCCCTCCGGTGGCCAGGGTGCGCCCGTCGGGGCTGAAGGCCACCGCTCTGACCTCCCCGCTGTGACCGCGCAGCGTGGCCACGCGGGTGTGGCGCCGGACGTCCCACAGCCTCGCCGTCCAGTCGTCGCTCGCGGTGGCGAGCGTACGGCCGTCCGGGCTGAAGGCGACGGCGTCGACGGACCGGGTGTGGCCGGTGAGGGTGGCGATCCGCTTCCCCGTGGCGGTGTTCCACAGCATCACCTTGTGATCCGCGCCCGCGGTGGCCAGGGTGCGGCCGTCCGGGCTGAAGGCGGCCGCCCAGACGATGCCGGTGTGGCCGGAGAGGGTGAGCCGCCGGGCCCGGCGCCGGGTGTCCCAGAGCCTGACGGTGTGATCGGCGCCCGCGGTGGCCGCGGTCCGGCTGTCCGGGCTGAAGGCGATGCTCTTGATCTGCCCCTTGTGGCCGGTCAGGGCGGCCGATGGCCGGCGCTTCGCCGCGTCCCAGAGCACCAGCTTCCCGTCGTCGCCGCCCGTTGCCAGCGTGCACCCGTCCGGACTGTAGGCCACCGCGCGCAGCCAGGTGGAGTGTCCGGTCAGGGTGGCCAGCCGCCGTCGTGCGCCCGTGTCCCACAACGTCAGCGTACGGTCGCGACTGACGGTGGCGAGCGTTCCGTCGGGGCCGAAGGCGGCCTCGGAGACGGCGTCGTTGTGGCCGGACAGCTCGGCCCGGTAGTACTGACGCGCCGAGATGGTCAGCATGGCACTGCGTGCTTCGAACGTCCGCGCGGTACGGAAGGCCTCCACGCTCAGCAGCATGGCCGCGGCCGGCCGGGATTCGGCGAGGCCGAGGGCCTCGGCCGCCAGTTGCCGTGATACGGCGACCCGATGGGCCCGCAGGGCGTCCTGGCGCTGTTCCAGGGCGACCACGCTGACGCCGGTGACCACGAGCAGCAGCAGCGCGAGACCCGCGGCGAGAAGGCGCAGATGGCGATGGCGCCGCACGGCGGCGGCCCGTTCGCTGTCCGCCAGGTCGACGCTCGCGTCGAGGAACGCACGCTCGACGACGTTCAGCTCGTCGCGGCTGCCGTCGCGGGAGGCCCAGTCGCGGAGTATCGCGAGCCGCGTTCCCCGGTACAGGGCACCGGAGTCGCGGTCGAGCTCGGCCCAGGCCCGGGCGGCCTCGGTCAGGTGCCGGTGGACGCGCAGCCGCTCACGGTTCTCCTCGACCCAGGCGCGCAGCCGCGGCCAGCCGCTGATCAGCGCCTCGTGGGCGAGATCGGCGGCGTCCTCGTCCAAGGTGATCAGCCGGGCGCGGGTCAGCTGCTCGAGGACGATGGAGAGGTCCTCGGGGGAGGCCGTGCTGTCCAGTTCGGACCGGTCGACGGGGCGGCGGGTGTCCTGGGCGCCTTCACCTGGGGTGATGAGCCTGAGCAGGACGCGACGGGCGATCTCGGCACGTTCGGGGGTGAGTTCGGCGTAGGTGTGCTCCGCGGTGCGGGCGATGGCGCCGTGCAGGCCGCCCGCCGCCTCGTAGGCCGTCTCGGTCAGTGCGCGGCCGCGGCGGCGGCGCCATGTCTCCAGCAGTACGTGGGACAGCAGGGGCAGTCCCCCGGGCTCGTCCGTGACCTCCTCGATGAGCCGGGCGGTCAGGGCGCGTTCCACGATGAGTCCCGCGTCGGCGGCCGGTTTCACGATCGCCTCGCGCAGCTCGGCCGGGCTCATCGGGCCGACCAGCAATGTCGCGGTCCGCAGCGCGTCGGTGAGGCCGCGGTGTTCGGCGCAGCGCCCGAGGAAGTCGGCGCGCACCGCGATGATCACGCGTAATCGGCTCCCGGGGTCACGCGCCGCCTTCAGCAGGTCGGTGAACGCCGTCCGCTCCGCGGGGTCGGCGCACAGCGTGAACATCTCCTCGAACTGGTCGACCACGACCACCGTGTCGCCGTCGGCGTCCTTCGGCGTGAACCGTCCGGCATGGGTGCGGGCGGGGTGCGGGCCTGGGGTGAAGATGCGGATGGCCGCGGGGCGTTCGTTCTCCGGGACGGCGTTCTGGAGGGCGGGGATCAGCCCGGCGCGCAGCAGCGAGGACTTTCCGCTGCCGGAGGCGCCGACGAGGGCGGTCAGGCGGTGCTTGCGCGTCAGTTCGAGGAGGTCGGCGATCAGCTCGTCGCGGCCGAAGAACCGCTCCTGATCGCGGAGTTCGAACCGGGCCAGGCCCTGGTAGGGCGGCTCGGCGTCGTCGTGTTCGGCCGCCTCGGCGGCCGCTTCTTCGGCCAGCTGCCGCCAGCGCCGCTCCCATTCCTCCGGGTCTCCTCCGCATCCCTCGACGTAGGCCAGGGTGACCTGAAGGGACGGCAGCTGCTCGCCGGAGGCGGCTCTGGAGAGGGTGGAGACCGTGTACGGCGTTCTCCGGGCCAGAACGCGGTAGGTGACGTCGGCCTCCTGGCGCAGCTTGCGCAGCTCCAACGCGAACCGCTGTACGGGCCCGGCGCCCGGGTCCAGCGGCGCTTCCGGTCGGCCCATTCGAAGCCCCTTTCCCCGGCTCCCCGTCCTCCACAACCTACGGAGCCGCGAAAGGGCTGGGCAAGGCCACGCCGAGGGCAGGACATCGCCCTCGGTGACTGCCCCACCTGTGACGACGCGATTGTTGCGGGCCGCGGATCGGGGCTGCGCAACAAGGTTGACGCCGCTGAGAGTCGGTGACGTACGGCGTCGCCCGGCTCACAGCCGCCTGGCGGCGCGCCGGACCGAACGAAAGGGACACCTCACCATGTCGATCACGATCCGCACCGCCCTGGCAGCAGTCGCGCTCGTCGGCGGTACCGCTCTTGCCGCGGTGCCTGCGGCGTCCGCAGCCGACTCCGCGCCCGCGGCCCGCAGCGCCCAGGCCGGTGGCTTCCACATGTACCTGGACGACGACTACAAGGGCGGCTGGGCTCACGTCACGCGCACCGACAAGGACCTGCGGAACAACTACTGGGACACGGAAGACAAGAACGTCGACAACGACACCAGCTCGGTGAAGAACCAGACACGCCACTACGTGGACATGTATCAGAACGTCGCCAACGCCCGGGGCCGGTGCACCGGCGCAAACACGACGTCGTACCCGGGCACCAAGGACCCGAACCTGAGCAATGACGCGATCAAGGACAACCGGCTGAGCTGCGTCATCTTCCGCTAGACGCGCCGGGCGGGGGTG
>NZ_GG657754.1:104551-121438 GCF_000158915.1 Streptomyces himastatinicus ATCC 53653
GAGACGGGAGGTCGCCCCCCGCTTCGGATACCACGCTCCCCCTCCCCCCGCCGACCGCCGCGCGGCGCGAGGCGGGCGGGCACGTCGCGGGACGCCGACCTGACGTCCCGGCAGCGCCGGGCCGCGTACGGGAGGGACGGCACGGGAGGGTGCTGGAGGGCGGCGCACGCGCGACTGCTGCGCGGCGCGCCGACGTCCGATCACTCCTTGTTCAACCGGCTGGTCACGCGCGACTTCGAGCGGTCCCGGCGCGACGCGGCCGTCCGTCGGGGCGTGCGCGCGTGGAGCGCCTGCCTGCGCGCGGAGGGCCTCCGTCACACCGATCCCCTGAGCGTCGCCGACAAGCCGGTCTGGGCGAGGTCGTCCCGCCCGTCGCCCGAGGAGATCCGTACCGCGGTCGCCGACGTACGGTGCAAGGGCAGGACCCGGCTCGCCGAGATCTGGCGCACCGCCGAGGCACGTCTCCAGACGGAGACCATCCGCACCCACGCCCGGAGTTTCCGCGCGCTGAAGGCCGCCAAACAGCACTGGCTTCGCGCGGCCGACCGGGTTCTCGCCCGACGGGACGCCGACCGGTGACCGTGGTCAGGTACGGGCCGGGGCGCCGGGCAGGCCCGCGCTGCCGGGCAGCGGCGTGGTGGCCGGGCGGCCCTCGAGCACCTCGAGGATGTTGTCGACGGCGAGGTCGACCATGGCGGCGCGGGTGGCCTCGGTGGCGGAGCCGATGTGCGGAAGCGTCGCCACACGCGGCTCACCGACCAGGGGTGACAGGTCGGTGCCCATGGGTTCGCGCTCGTAGACGTCCAGGCCCGCCGAGTGGATGCCTCCCTCACGCACGGCGTGGAGCAGGGCGTTCTCGTCGATGACGCCGCCGCGGGAGGTGCTGACCAGGGTGGCGGTGGACTTCATGGCGGCCAGTTCGGCGGCGCCGATGAGGTGGCGGGTCCCCGGGGTCAGCGGGACGTGCAGCGAGACCACGTCGGCCTCGGCGAGCAGGGTGGGCAGGTCCACGGCCTTGGACGGCGGGTCCTGGGTGTCGTCGGGCGCGAAGGGGTCGTGGTGGAGTACGCGCATGCCGAAGCCCTGGGCGCGGCGCGCCACCGCGCGTCCGATCTGGCCGAAGCCGACCAGGCCGAGGGTCGCGCCGTGGATGTCCAGGCCCAGGTAGTCGTCCATCCGGAACAGGTCCCACCGCCCGGCGGCGAGCGAGTCACGGGCGGCGCCGAGGCGGCGGCGGGCCATGAGGATGAGGCTGAAGGTGAGGTCGGCGGTGGTCTCGGCGAGGACGCCGGGGGTGTGGGTGACCACGACTCCGCGCTCGGCGGCGGCCTCCCGGTCCACGCCGTCGAATCCCATGCTGGCCAGCCCGACGACCTTCAGCGAGGGTCCGGCGGCGTCGAGCAGGGCGGCGTCCACCCGGTCGTTGCCCAGGCAGAGGATGCCGCTGGCGCCGGCGGCGAGGGCGTGCAGCTCGGCCGGTTCCGGCTTGCCGTCGCCGTCCCAGCGCACCAGTTCCGACTGGGCCGCCAGCCGGTCCAGGCCCCCGCCGGGCAGGTCGGGCCGGGTGGTGAGCACTCGCTGGGTCATACGCCACTCCTCGGGTTTTTCCACTGAATGGAAAAGCTATCTGCTCAACGGAAAGCATCGTCAGGACCGCGACGGGTCGATGTCAACCGCTGAATGAAAATCGATTCCGCAGAGTGGTAATTTGCACAGCGTGAGCACCAGCGATGTCCCAGCCGATGTCCCGCCCGATGTCCTCGGCCGGGCGATCCGGCTGCTCGTCCTGGTCGGCGAGCACCCGCACGGCATCACGCTGTCGGCACTGGCCCGTGAGAGCGGCGTCCCCGTCAGCACCTCGCACCGGCTGGTCAACTCCCTCTGCCGGGAGGGCCTGGTGGAGTTCGAGGCTGCCGGAAAGCGCTACAAGCCGGGGCTGCGGCTGTTCCAGCTCGGCCAGCAGGCGGGCCAGGTGTACGGATTCGCGGGCACCGCCCTCCCCGTGATGCAGCGCGTGACGCGGCAGACCGAGGAAGCCACCCTGATGTCCGTCCTCGACGGCACGCGCCACCTGTACGTGCACTACGTGGACGGCCCCCAGCCGGTCGGCGTGCGCAGCGATCCCGGCCGCCACGGTCCGCTGCACTGCACCTCGATGGGCAAGGTCCTCATGGCCTTCGCGCCCGACGACGTGCGCACCGACCTCCTGGAGCGCGTCGACCTCACCCCGCACGGGCCGAACAGCATCACCGACCGCGACGTCCTGCGCGCGACCGTCGCCCGCGCCGCCGAGCGTGGCTACGCCACGGCCGACGAGGAACACCACCGCGGCCTGCGCGCCGTCGCCGTCCCGGTCCTGCGGCCCGACGGAAGCGTCTTCGCCGCCCTGTCCACCGCGGCGCCCGCCTTCCGCCGCGACATGGACGATCTGATCGCCCTGGTGCCGCTGCTTCAGTCGGCGGCCTCCGAGCTGGGCGTCCGGCTGCCCGCGCGCTGATTTCGGCTACACACGGTGCACCAGCGGTAGCTCATACGCGCCCGAATTGAGCCGACATATTCGTGGATACTGGGGTCACCTCACACACTCCCCGCGCCCCGCGGTGACACACCCCGAGGGGTTGACGTTCCCTGAGGTGATGGCGAAACTCTTCTCATCTGAGAACATATTCTCGCTCCGGTCGGGATGTTCAAGAACAATCGGAGAAAGACTTGGCCACTACCACCGCCGCACCATCGAGGGTCGAACGGACCACCGTCAGGCGCGCCACCGCCGCCGGTGCCATCGGCTCGTTCGTCGAGTGGTACGACTACGGCATCTACGGCCTCCTCGCCGGGTCCGTCTCCGTCGTGTTCTTTCCCGGGGACGCCGATTCCGCGCTGCTGCTGACCTACGCGGGATTCGCCGTCAGCTTCGCCATCCGCCCGTTCGGGGCGGCGATATGCGGTCACTTGGGCGACCGGATGGGCCGCAAGCGGCTGCTCGCCGTGCTCATTCTGCTGATCTCCGGGGCGACCGCCGCCATCGGTGTCCTGCCGACGTACGCGGCCATCGGCTGGGCGGCGCCCGCCCTGCTGATTCTGCTGCGCATGCTCCAGGGGTTCTCGGCGGGCGGAGAGGTCGCCGGGGCCATGTCCTTCGTCGCGGAACACGCCGAGGACAAACGGCGCGGGTACACGACGAGCTGGCTGCCGGTCGGCTCCTTCGTGGCGCTGCTCGTGGGCTCGCTCATCTCCCGGCTCCTCATCGACACCGTGGGCCAGGACGCCATGAACAGCTGGGCCTGGCGGGTGCCGTTCCTGATCGCCGTTCCGCTGGGAGCCGTCGGCTTCTACATCCGCGCGAAGCTGGAGGACACCCCCAGATTCCAGGCGATCATCGAATCGCGGAACGTGGCGCGCAATCCCCTCAAGGAGGCCCTGACCTCCCGGGAACACCTCAAGGCCATCGGTCTGGCCATCGCGCTCCCGGCGCTCAACGGGCCGGGCTACTACATCGTCTTCGTCTACATGCAACACGAATCTGGCGCGGGAGCTGAAGTTCACCCCGTCCAACGCGCTCCTGGTCACCGCGGCGGGACTGCTCGCCATCAGCGTCACCATCCCCCTCATGGCGCGGCTGTCCGACCGGTTCGGCCGCAAGCCGCTGCTGGCGGGCTCGTCGCTGGCCATGGCGATCCTCGGCTACCCGTGTTTCCAGCTCATCTCGCACGGCAGCGTGGCGGCGGCTTCTCTGGGCGCCGTCCTGCTGGCGGTGGCCTTCGCCGGGCACGCGGGCGTCATCCAGGTCGCCCTGACCGCGCTGTTCCCGACCCGGGTGCGGTACAGCGCCTACAGCATCGGCTTCAGCATCACCACGGCCCTCTTCGGCGGCGCCGCTCCCCTGCTCATGACGTATCTGATCGACCGGACCGGCGACACAAGCGTGCCCAGCTACGCCGTCGTCCTCACGGCGCTCATCACCTTCGTCACCACCCTGGCGCTCAAGGAGACGTCGGGAAGGCCGCTGCGCGACAGCTGATCCCCCCCTGTCCTCACAGTTTGGAACCCCGATGACGGAGAAAGCCGAAGTGCGTGACACGTTCCGCTGGCGGGTGGGGTTCGACATCGGGGGCACCTTCACCGACCTGGTCCTCCTGGACGACGCCACCGGCGGCACGTACCGGCACAAGACCCTCACCACCCCGGACGATCCCTCCGAAGGCGCCTACGACGGGCTGGTCAGCCTCCTCGAACTCGCCGGTCTCCAGGCCGAGGACCTCACCTCGCTGATCCACGGCACCACCCTCGCCATCAACTCCCTCCTGGAGCGCAAGGGCGCCAGGACCGCGTTCGTCGCCACCAAGGGGTTCCGTGACGTCCTGGTCCTCGGCCGCGAGTACCGCTACGACATCTACGACCTGGACGGCTCCCCCGCCCCGCCGCTCCTCCCCCGGTCCCAGGCGTTCGAACTGGACGAGCGGGTCACCGCGGCCGGGGAGGTCGTCCGCCCGTTGCGCGAGGAGGAGGTCGTGGAGCTGGCGCGCCGGCTGCGCGAGGAGGCGTACGAGGCGGTCGCCGTGTTGTTCCTGCACAGCTACGCCTGGCCCGGGCACGAGCGGGAGGCCGCCCGCATCCTCGCCCGCGAGCTGCCCGGGGTCAGCGTCTCCGTCTCGCACCATGTCTCCCGGGAGATCCGCGAGTACGACCGGGGCGTGCTGACCGCGATGAACGCGTTCATCCAGCCCAGGGCCAAGCGGTACATGGCCCGGCTCGATACGAAGCTGCGCGGCGGCGGATTCACCGGGGACTGGCTGGTGATGGGGTCGCACGGCGGCCTGATGGCGCCGTCGGTGGCGGGCGAGTTCCCGACCCGCATCATCGAGTCGGGGCCCGCGGCCGGTGTCGTCGCCACCGCCGACTTCGCCAAGAAGGGCGGACACCAGGAGGTGCTCGCCTTCGACATGGGCGGCACCACCGCCAAGGCGTGTCTGGTGCGCGGCGGCGAGCCCTCCATCACCACCGACTACGAGGTGGGCCGCGCCGACCGGCTGCTCAAGGGCAGCGGGCTACCGGTGAAGCTCCCCGTGGTCGACATGATCGAGATCGGGGCGGGTGGCGGTAGCATCGCCCGGGTCGACGCGCTCGGGCTGCTGGAGATCGGCCCCGAGAGCGCGGGGGCCGACCCGGGTCCCGCCTGCTACGCCAAGGGCGGCACCGAGCCGACCGTCACCGACGCCAATGTCGTCCTCGGGCTGCTCGACCCCGGTTCCTTCCTGGGCGGCCGGATGACCCTGGACGTGGAGGCGGCGCGCACCGCGCTCGCACGGGTCGCCGAACCGCTGGGGCTGAGCATCGAGGAGGCCGCCTGGGGCATCCACGAGGTCGCCAACAACAAGATGGCCGAGGCGCTGCGCACCCATGCGGTCGAGAAGGGCGTCAATCCGGCGAACCTCACGATGCTGGCGTTCGGCGGCGCCGGCCCCAGCCACGCGTACTCGCTCGGCAAGCTGCTCGGTGTGCGGGAGGTGTACTTCCCGGCCGGGGCCGGTGTCTACTCGGCGTTCGGGCTGCTGACCGCGCCGCCGACCTCGGACTTCGTCCGCGCCGACCGCCGCCGGCTGGACGAGGACATCGACCTGGACGCGGTCCGGGCGGCGTTCGAGGACGGATTCGCCGAGGCGCTCACCGTCCTCGATGCCACCGGTGCCGACCGGGGCGCCGTGCGGCGCGAGCATCTGGCCGATGTGCGCTACGTCGGCCAGGGCTCCGAACTCACCGTCCGCGTACCCGACTCGTTCCTCTCCGGCGGTGACATCGCCGCGCTCGTGGGCGAGTTCGAGGAGGCGCACCGGCGCCGGTTCGGGCGCATCCTGCCCGGGGTGGCCGCCGAGGTGGTGAACTGGCGCGGCCGCGCCCGTACCGAGGCACCGGCGGTGGCCTCCCCGGAGCGGGCCGCGGACGCGGAGGTCGCCGTTGGCCACCGCACCATCCCGGTCTATCTGGGCCGGGTGCCGGGTCGCCGCGACGCACCGATCGTGCACCGCGCCGCCCTTCCCGTCGGCCGGAAGATCGACGGTCCCGCGATCGTCCAGGAGGACGAGTGCGCCATCTACGTCGGTCCCGACGCGACCGCGGTCCTCGACACACACGGCACCATCCTGATGGAGGTCGCCTGATGGCTGCCCAGGTCAACCTGGACGATCCGATCACCCTGCGCATCACCTGGGACCGTCTCGTCTCCATCTCCGAGGAAGCGGCGACCACGCTGGTGAACATGGCGTTCTCCAGCATCGTGCGCGAAGTCGGCGACTACTCGTGTCTGCTCATGGACGCCGAGGGCAACTCGCTGGCCCAGCCCAGGACCAGCATCCCCGTCTTCATCGGCACCCTGCCCGCGACCGTCCGCCACTTCCTGAAGAAGTTCCCGGCCGAGACGCTGCGGCCCGGTGACAGCCTCATCACCAACGACCCATGGCTCGGCACCGGCCAGCTCAACGACGTCACGATCGCGACCCCGGTCTTCATCGACGGTGAACTCGTCGCGTTCTCCGGCTCGATCGCCCACATGTCCGACATCGGCGGCACCCTCAACATGGGCTCGGCGCGCGAGGTCTACGAGGAGGGCTTCCACATCCCGCCGAGCAAGCTGATCGACGGCGGGCGGCCCAACGAACAGCTGCTGGAACTCTTCCTCTCCAACGTCCGCGCCCCCGACCAGGTCCAGGGCGACCTCCAGGCCATGCTCGCCGCCAACCATGTGGGCGCGGAGGGTCTGCTGGCGCTCATGGGCGACCTCGGTCTTCACCGGGTCGACGAGCTGGCCGCCACCATCCATCAGCTCACCGAGAACGCGATGCGCCGGGCCATCGCCGACGTACCGGACGGGCGCTACGAGGCGTCCGTCGACATCGGAGACTTCGAGGGCGACATCCACGTGCAGGTGGCCATCGAGGTGTCCGGCACCGACATCACCGTGGACTTCGCGGGCTCCTCCCCCGAATCGGCGTACGGCACCAACTGCCCGCTGTGCTACACGTACGCGTACACCGTCTATCCGCTCAAGTGTCTGCTGGAGCCCAACCTCCCCAATAACGAGGGCTGCTTCAAGCCGATCACCGTCACCGCGCCCGAGGGCTCCATCGCCAACGCCCAGCGCCCGCGGGCGTGCGAGATGCGCAACCGGATCGGCCATATGGCGCACGCCGCGATCTTCACCGCGCTGGCGGACGTCCTGCCCGACCGGGTCATGGGCCACTCCGGCAGCGCCCCGGTCACCGTGGACGTGCTGTCGGGCACCCGCGCCGACGGCAGCCGGTTCGTGGAGAACCTCTGCGTCAACGGCGGCACCGGAGCCCGTCCGCACGGCGACGGGGTGATCGCCGCCTTCCCGGGCAACATGTCCGCGACCCCGATCGAACTGCTGGAATCGTCCGCGCCCGTGCTGTTCGAGGCGAAGGAGATCATCCCGGACTCGGCCGGTGCCGGGCGGTACCGGGGCGGGCCCGGTCAGCGCATGGTCATCCGCAACATCGGCGACCGGCCCGTCACCCACTCCATGTTCTACTCGCGCATGCGCCATGTGGCCGACGGTGTCCTCGGTGGCGAGCCCGGCACGCCCAACCGTGTGCTGGTCAACGGCGAGCCGCATCCGCAGCCGGTGGGGCGGCACGATCTCACCCCGGGCGATGTGATCGACATCGAACTGCCCAGCGGCGGCGGCAAGTTCCCGGCCGCCGAGCGCGACCGGGAGGCCATCCTCGCCGACCTCGCCGAGGGCATCCTGACCCCCGAGGGTGCCCGGCGCGCCTACGGCTGGGAGGGCTGATGGGGCTCCTCAACGGCAGGGGTGGCCTTGACCGCCGGGAAGATGAAGATTTCTTCTCATATGAGATCCTACGATCAGAGGCGGGGGTACGCTGCCAGCCCGGAATCCATCACCGAGGGGGTCCGCCGACCGGCTCGCGGCCTCTCGGCCCTCCGCTGAACGGTGGTTCATATGCAACAGGAGCGTCGGCCGATGCGCAGTGACACCGAGCGCAACCGCAGGCAGCTCATCAAGGCCGCCGCGCGGCTGTTCGAGAGCTCGCCGACCCAGGTCAGCCTGGCCGATATCGCCAAGCAGGCCGAGGTGTCCACCGCGACGGCGTACCGGCACTTCTCCTCGATCCAGGAGATCCTGCACGCCTTCCGGTCACAGGTGGGTTCCGAGCTGTGCGAGTTCAGCGCGCGGCAGACCACCACCGGCATGGTCAAGCTGGAGGCGGTGTCCCGCTACTGGGTCTCGCTCGTCCTGGAGCACGGCGGGGCGATGGCGCAGATGCGCTCCCACCGCGGCTACCTCGAACGGCTGCGCGAGGGCACCGGCTACCTCGCCCCCCAGGCCGAGGCGCTCGCCGAGCCACTGCGGCAGACCACCGAGGAACTCGGGCTGGGCGACCTGGGGGACGAGGCCATCTACCTGTGGAACGCCCTGTTCGACCCCCGCGACATCCTCGACCTCATCAAGAGCGGACGAACGGAGGACGAGGCCGCCACCCGCTTGGTCGCGGCACTCCGCGGCGCCCTCATCGGCTGGTCCACGGCGACGGACGAGGCGGACGGGCGCCCCGGCTGAGCACCTTCAGGTCTGCGAGAACCGCGGCGTGGTCGGAGGGCCAGACGCCGTCGACCGGCCGGCCGCCGAACCGCCGTACCTCGTCGGAGTCCGGCCATGCGTTGAAGTCGCCGGTGACCACGGGCGGGAAGCCGCGCCAGACGGCCGTCATCGTCGCCCTGGCGGGAAGGCAGCAGCCACCACAGGTTCCACGTCAGCACGCGCATCAGCACTCGATGACGTTGACCGCGAGCCCGCCCCGCGCCGTCTCCTTGTACTTGACCTTCATGTCGGCGCCGGTGTCCTTCATGGTCTTGATGACCTTGTCGAGGGAGACATGGTGGCGGCCGTCGCCGCGCAGCGCCATCCGCGCGGCGGTCACGGCCTTGACCGCGGCCATGCCGTTGCGCTCGATGCAGGGGATCTGCACCAGCCCGCCGACGGGGTCGCAGGTCAGGCCGAGGTTGTGTTCCATGCCGATCTCGGCGGCGTTCTCGACCTGCTCCGGACTGCCGCCCAGCACCTCCGCGAGGCCCCCGGCGGCCATGGAGCAGGCGGAGCCGACCTCGCCCTGGCAGCCGACCTCGGCGCCGGAGATGGAGGCGTTCTCCTTGAAGAGCATGCCGATGGCACCGGCCGCGAGGAGGAAGCGGATGACGCCTTCCTCGTCGGCGCCGGGGACGAAGCGGGTGTAGTAGTGCAGGACGGCCGGGATGATCCCGGCGGCGCCGTTCGTCGGGGCGGTGACGACACGGCCACCGGCCGCGTTCTCCTCGTTCACCGCCATCGCGTAGAGGGTCACCCACTCCATCGCACGCGCGGCCGCGTCGCCCTCGGAACGCAGGGCGCGGGCGGCGTTGGCGGCACGGCGGCGCACCTTCAGCCCGCCCGGCAGGATGCCCTCCTGGCCCAGGCCACGGGAGACACAGTCCTCCATGACCTGCCAGATCTCCAGCAGACCCGCACGGATCTCCTCCTCGGTACGCCACGCCTTCTCGTTCTCCAGCATCAACGCGGTGATCGACAGGCCCGTTTCGCGCGTCAGGCGCAGCAGTTCGTCGCCGGTGCGGAACGGGTGGGCCAGCGGGGTGTCGTCCGGCTTGATGCGGTCTTCGCCGACGGCGTCCTCGTCGACCACGAAGCCGCCGCCGACCGAGTAGTAGGTCTTCTCCAGCAGCGGATGGCCGGACTCGTCGTACGCGAAGAGGGTCATGCCGTTGGCGTGGTACGGCAGCGAGCGGCGGCGGTGCAGGATCAGCTGGGTCGCGGCGTCGAAGTCGATCTCGTGGGCCGGGCCGATGTCGGCGCCGAGGAAGCGGAGGCGCCCGGTGGCGCGGATCCGTTCGACGTCCGGCTCGGCCCGGGCGACGTCGACGGTGTGCGGCTCGTTGCCTTCCAGGCCGAGCAGGACGGCCTTGGGGGTGCCGTGGCCGTGGCCGGTGGCGCCCAGGGAGCCGAACAGCTCCGCCCGCACCGCGGCGGTCTGGGCGAGCAGGCCGTCCTGCTTCAGCCGGGTGGCGAACATGCGGGAGGCCCGCATCGGGCCGACGGTGTGCGAGCTGGACGGCCCGATGCCGATCGAGAACAGGTCGAAGACGCTGATTGCCACGCCATACTCCGTGGGGCGGGAACACAGGCGCGTTCCCGCGGGGGTTGTCGGTTACGGGTCCGGTTGGAGTGAATGTCAGGGCACCGACGCGGTGGCCACCGCGGGAGCGGTGAGGGTGCGGCGGAGCCGGTTGAACAGCTTCGGCTGGTTCATGGAGAGCACGGCGACGGCGGCGCCCTCGTGGCGGTAGACGGCCGCGAAGGAGCGGCTGTCGACGTCGCCCTCGACCACCTCGGGCTCGGCGCCGGGGACGACGTGCCCGGCGAGCTGGATGCGCACCCGGTACTGGTCGGACCAGAAGTGCGGCGCGGTGCGCGGGGGCGGGGCCGATGTACCGGAGAGCAGCGTACGGGCGGCGGTCTTCGCCTGCTCGGTGGCGTTGCTCCAGTGCTCGATACGGGCGTGCCGTCCGGTGAACGGATGGGGGCAGCGGGCGACATCACCGACCGCGACCACGCCCGGGACACTGGTCGCGCAACCGGCGTCGCACACCACGCCGTCGTCCACGGTGACACCGGAACCGGCGAGCCAGTCGGTGGCGGGCCGCACCCCCACCCCGACCACGACGACGTCGGCGGGCAGCAGGCGCCCGTCCTCCAGCTGTACGCCGGTGACCCGGTCGTGGCCGGCGAAGCCCGCCACGCCGGTTCCGCACAGCAGGCGCACTCCGTGGTCGGTGTGGAGCGAGGAGCACACCAGCCCCATGTCGCGCCCCAGTTGGCGTTCCAGCGGGACGTCGAGCGCCTCGACCACGGTGACGTCGAGGCCGAGCCGGTGGGCGGTGGACGCCACCTCGGCACCGATGAATCCGGCGCCGATGACGACGACCTTGGGCAGGCCGTCCAGCAGCGCGGCGCGCAGCGCCTGGGCGTCGTCCAGGGTGCGCAGGGTGTGGACCCCGGCCATCCCGTCCGTGCCGGGGAGCGTCCGGGGGGTGGCGCCGGTCGCGACGACGATCCCGTCGGTGCGCACCTCGCGCCCTCCGGCGAGGGTGACGGACCGGGCCGCGGTGTCGAGCCGTACGGCGCGCTCGCCGAGCAGCCACTGCGCCTGGAGTTCGTCGTACTCCTCCGTGTCGCTGAGCATGAGCGCGTCGGCGCCGACGTCACCCTTGAGGAATTCCTTGGACAGCGGCGGGCGGTCGTACGGGTCGTGACGCTCCTCGCCGACGACGACGATGTCGCCGTCGAAGCCTTCCGTGCGCAGCGCGCGGACCGTGCTCAGGCCCGCCAGCGATGCTCCGACGACGGTGATGCTCCTCATGCGGGGGTACCTCCGGGTTGCGAGCTGCCTCGTATGCGCACCTAGATGTCAGGGCGCACGCGGCGGGGGTCGAAGAGCGCGATGGGGTGGTCGGTGGTGCCCTCGGTGGCGAGGTCGGCGAGGATCTCGCCGACGACGGGCACGAACTTGAATCCGTGGCCGGAGAACCCGTAGGCCACCGTCACCCTCGGGTGCTCGGGGTGCTGGGCGAGGACGAAGTGTTCGTCCGGGGTGTTGGCGTACATGCAGGCCGTGGCCTTGAGGAAGCGCGTGGGGAGCGTGGGGACGCGCAGGCGCAGATACTCGGCCATGGCGCCGATCTCCTCGGAGCGGACCCGGCGGTCGACGGTCTCGGGGTTGCTGGGGAGGCCCTTGTGGAAGAAGGCGACCTTGGCGCCGCCGTCGGGGCCGTCGAGGGCGGGGAAGCCGCAGATCTGTGTGCCGTCCGGGTCCTCCCAGATGTACACGGGGTGCCGGTCGGCGGTGAACGGGCCGGTTCCGCCGTGGGGCTGGAACCAGTACATGACCTGCCGTTCGACCGTCACGGTCACACCGAGGTCGGAGAGGAGGTTCGATGCCCAGGCGCCGGGGGCGATGACCAGCCGGTCGGCGGTGTAGATGCCGCGGTCGGTGACCACCCACGCCTTGCCGCCCGGCCCGTCGGCCTGCCATCCGAAGACGGTTTCCACGAAGTGCAGGTCGGCGCCGTGGACGCGGGCCAGGTCCAAGTGGGCGGTGACGGTGGCCTCCGGCCGTGCCACACCGGCCTTGCGCTCGTAGAAGGCGAGATCATCGGCGCCCGGTTTGAAGGTGGGGAAACGGCTGCGGATGTCGGCGGCCGTGAGCACCTCGTGGTCCAGGCCCCACTGCTGGGCGCTGCGCAGCGTACCGGCGAACGCCTGGCTGTCCTCGCGCCCGATCACCAGGCCGCCGGTCTGGGTGAACACCTCGTGGCCGGAGTCCATCGCCAGCTTCTCCCACAGTTCGTGGGCGCGGAGCAGCAGCGGCACATAGGCGGGGTCCTCGAAGTAGGCCTGCCGGTAGATACGGGATCCGCCGTGGCTGGAACCGAGGTTGTGGGCCGGGCCGAAGCGCTCCAGGCCGAGTACTCGCTGCCCGCGGGCGGCGAGGTGGTAGGCGGCTGCGCTTCCCATACCGCCCAGACCGACGACGATCACGTCGTACGAAGGGGCCATCCGTCCATCTCTCCTGGCTCGCCTGGAAATTCTGCCGATAACGCGTTGGTTCCGCGGGTGCCCATGGTTCTCCTCCAGATTCGGGTTCTCTGACGGCCCGTCAATGTCCCCGGGTCACCCAGTCGTCGAGGTGTGGCGCTTCGGCCCCGATCGAGGTGGTGCCGCCGTGGCCGGTGTGAACGGCGGTGGAGGCGGGGAGGGCGAACAGCCGGTCCCGGATGGAGGCGATGATGGTGCCGAAGTCGGAGTAGGAGCGGCCGGTGGCTCCGGGGCCGCCCTGGAAGAGGGTGTCGCCGGAGAACAGGGCTCCCAGCTCGGGCGCGTACAGGCAGACGGCGCCTGGCGCGTGCCCGGGGGTGTGCAGTACGTACAGCCCGGTACCGGCGACGCTCAGCAGCTCGCCGTCGGCCAGCTCCCGGTCCGGTTTCCGCTGGGGGTGTACGGACTTCCACAGCACCGTGTCCGCCGGGTGGAGCAGGATGGGCGCGCCGGTGCGGGCGGCGAGGGCGGGAGCGGCGTTGATGTGGTCGTTGTGGGCGTGGGTGCACACGATGCCGACCAGGTGGCGGTCGCCGACGGCGTCCGCGATGGCCGCCTCGTCGTGTGCGGCGTCGATGACCATGACCTCGCGTTCGTCACCGATCAGCCAGACGTTGTTGTCCACCTCCCAGCTGCCCCCGTCCAGCTCGAAGGTGCCGGAGGTGACCAGGTGCTCGATGCGCGCCGTCACAGGATCACCACCGAGCGCAGGACCTCGCCGCGGTGCATGGTGGCGAATGCCTCCTCGACGTCGTCCAGGGCGATCTCCTCGGTGACGAAGCGGCCGAGGTCGAATCGGCCCTGCTGGTAGAGGTCGACCAGGGTGGGGAAGTCCCGTGAGGGCAGACAGTCGCCGTACCAGGAGGACTTCAGGGCTCCGCCGCGGCCGAAGACGTCCAGCAGGGGCAGGTCGACGGTCATCTCCGGGGTGGGGACGCCGACCAGGACCGCGGTCCCGGCCAAGTCGCGGGCGTAGAACGCCTGCCGGTAGGTCTCGGGGCGGCCCACCGCGTCCACGACGACGTCGGCGCCGAAGCCGCCGGTGATGGCGCGGATGGCCTCGACGGCGTCGGTACGGGAGGAGTCGACGGTGTCGGTGGCGCCGAACTCCTCGGCCCACTTCAGCTTCCGCTGGTCGACGTCGACGGCGATGATGCGGCCGGCACCGGCCAGTTTGGCGCCCGCGATGGCGGCCATGCCCACGCCGCCGCAGCCGATCACCGCGATCGAGTCACCGCGGCCGACGCCGCCGGTGTTGACCGCGGCGCCGAACCCGGCCATCACACCGCAGCCGAGCAGCCCGGCCGCGGCGGCAGAGGCGGTCGGGTCCACCTTGGTGCACTGCCCGGCGGCGACCAGGGTCTTCTCGGCGAAGGCGCCGATGCCCAGGGCCGGGGACAGCGGGGTGCCGTCGGCCAGCTTCATCGGCTGGGTGGCGTTGTGGGTGTCGAAGCAGTACCACGGTTTGCCCTTGCGGCAGGCCCGGCACTGGCCGCAGACCGCACGCCAGTTGAGCACGACGAAATCGCCGGGCGCCACGGCGGTGACGCCCTCGCCGACCGCCTCGACCAGGCCCGCGGCCTCATGGCCGAGCAGGAAGGGGAACTCGTCGTTGATCCCGCCCTGCTGGTAGTGCAGGTCGGTGTGGCAGACACCGCACGCCTGCACCTTCACCAGCGCCTCACCCGGGCCGGGGTCCGGCACCAGGACGGTCTCCACCGAGACCGGAGCGCCCTTCTGCCGGGCGACGACGGCGCGTACCTCGTGTGTCACTGTCGCTCTCCTCGTTACGGGGCGGCCGAATGCGCGGTTCCGGCCGGTTGTTTCGGATGGCGGGGGCGCCGCGTCGCTCCGCCGGAGCGATCGGCGAGGGAGGGGAATGAACTCCGCTGTCCGCGGGGAGCACGAACGGCGGACGGTGCATTGAACGATGTGCCGACCGGCCCCGGACCGATGTGCCGGGAGCGCGGGAGGGCCGAGACCGAGCCGTCGCGATTTGTTGCGCATGGCGCGTACCGCTTCATTATGAGCAACAATCTGTCTTCCGGGCGACCGCTGTCAAGGAGTTGGCCGGGCGAACTTTCCCTCCGGCGCGTCGGCCTCCGAGCCCTGCCGGGAACGGCCGGGAAGTGCGCTGGTCTCCGCCAGGGTGCGGCCCTTCGTCTCCTCGGCCCACACCACGGACACCAGCCACCCCACCAGGGTGATTCCGGCACCGATCAGCATGGTCGTGCCGATGCCCAGCCTGCTGAGGGAGATCGGCAGCAGATAGGTACCGGCGGCTGCGCCGATACGGCTGATGGAGGTGGCCACGCCACCCGCGGTGGCGCGGATGCTAGGGGCTGTCTTTAGTTGTGATCAAGATCGGCGGTACCTGCCGATCCGGTAGGACTGTGGTGTGACGCGTACGCAACTCACGGACGAAGAGTGGGAGTTCATCGGGCCATTCCTGCCGGTCGGCAGGTTCGGCCCGTACCCCGACCGGCTGCGGGATCAGTTCGAGGGGGTGATCTGGCGGTTCCGCACCGGCAGTCAGTGGCGGGAGATGCCCGAGCGGTTCGGCGCCTGGCAGACCGTCTACAACCGCTTCATGCGATGGCGGGACGCGGGTGTTTTCCAGGCCCTGCTGGAAGAGGCGATCGCCGAGGCCGTCCGCAGGGAGGAAATCGACATGTCGCTGGTCAGCGTGGATTCCACCACCACGCGGGCTCATCACGACGCGGCCGGCATGCGGGTCAGCGAAGAGACCCTGGCCGCGCTCGAAGAGGCGGCCTCGCAAAAGGGGGAGCGTCCGGGGAACAAGGCGGACAGGACGGCGAAATCGATCCGGTCCGCGCCGAACGCCGACGCATCCGCTTACGACGGCGGGCACGGCTGAAGGCCGCCCTGCTCGGGCGGTCCCGCGGCGGGCTGACCAGCAAAATTCACCTGGCCGCCGACCGGCGATGCCGGCCGATGGCGCTCCTTCTGACCGCCGGGCAGGCCGCCGACAGCCCCCAGTTCATCCCAGTCCTGAGCAAGGTGCGGGTCCGTCTACCCGTCGGCCGTCCCCGCACCCGGCCCGCCGCCGTGGCCGGCGACAAGGCCTACTCCTCCCGCGCCAACCGCGCCCACCTGCGCAAACGCCGTATCAAGGCGGTCATCCCGGAGAAGAAGGACCAGGCAGCCAACCGCAGGAAGAAAGGCAGCCGGGGCGGCAGGCCCGTCACCCACAACGCCGATCTCTACCGCGATCGCAACACGGTTGAGCGGGCCATCAACAGGCTGAAGGACTGGCGAGGCATCGCGACCCGCTACGACAAGACGTCCGAAAGCTACCTCGCCGGACTGCATCTCCGCGCAGCGACCATCTGGATCAGCAGCCTCCTGAAAGCCAATTGATCACAACCGCAGACAGCCCCTAGTAGGGAACAGCTCGTTGGGATAGGTCCACTCCAGCACCGTCGGGCCGCCCGAGAGGAGGGCATAGGTACAGCCGATCAGCGCCGAGCTGCTCGGCGGCCGATACCACGAGCAGCTCGTCGAGGGGAATGGTGCGCCCCAGGGCCCGTTGGATCGACTTCTGGGCGTCCGCGGTACGGCCCTTGTTCACCAGCCACAGCGGGGACTCGGGGGCCGAGCAGTCGGCCCCGGTGCCGGTTCGGCACCCATTCGGCCAGCAGGGACGTCGCGATCGGATAGTCGGCGCCGATGAGGCTCTCGTCCCCCGTGGTCAGCTGGAGCTCGTTGCTCATGCCGACCAGCGCGACGCCGATGATGCTGAGCAGGTAGCCGTCCAGGAACGGGCCGCCGGCGCAGGCCCAGGTGAGCTTTCGGTGGAATCCGCTCAGTGGCGCCTCGTCGATGGCGGGGGTGGACATCTGACCTCCCGGGATGGAGGACGGTGGAGTGCGTGGCCGCGGGGCGCTCGGGCAGCTCGGGGCCCGGAGGACGGGATGTTCATCGCGCGTCGGACAGCTGCGGGTGGAGAGGGTCCCGCCCGGGCGCGGCGGCGGCGGTGCGTTCGGCGGTCTCGACGACGTTGGCGAGCAGCATGGCCCGGGTCATGGGGCCGACGCCGCCCGGCATGGGGGCGACCCATCCGGCGACCTTGGCGACGTCCGGGTGGACGTCGCCGAGCAGGCCCTCTTCGGTCCGGGTGATGCCGACGTCGAGGACGGCGGCGCCGGGCCGGACCATGTCCGCGGTGACGATTCCGGGGGAACCGG
>NZ_GG657754.1:121538-194579 GCF_000158915.1 Streptomyces himastatinicus ATCC 53653
TCCGAGGGGGCGGCCGACGGTGACGCCGCGGCCGATGACGCAGACCCGGGCCCCGGCCAGGGGCACGTCGTGGCGGCGCAGCAGTTCGACGATGCCGCGCGGGGTGCAGGGCAGGGGGCCGTCGACGCCGAGCACGAGCCGGCCGAGGTTGGCCGGGTGCAGGCCGTCGGCGTCCTTGGCGGGGTCCATGCGGGCGAGGACGGCGCCGGTGTCGAGGCCGCGGGGCAGCGGGAGTTGCACGATGTAGCCGGTGCAGGCGGGGTCGGCGTTGAGTTCGTCGACGACGGTCTCGATCTGCGCTTGTGTGGCGTCGGCGGGGAGTTCGCGGCGGATCGAGGCGATTCCGACCTGGGCGCAGTCGCGGTGTTTTCCGGCGACGTAGGCGTGGCTGCCGGGGTCGTCGCCGACGAGCAGGGTGCCGAGGCCGGGCGCCGCGCCCCGTGCGGTGAGGGCGGCGACGCGGGCGGTGAGTTCGGTGCGGATCTCCGCGGCGGTGCGGCGTCCGTCGAGGATGTGTGCGCTCATGTTCGTGGTACCTCTTCCTCAGCCGCGCAGGCGCTGCATGGACGGGTCGAACAGGGGCTCCTGGGCGACGGCCGCGGGGATCCGCCGGCCGAAGTATCCGATGTGCAGGGTCCGGCCGGGGGTGGCGAGTTCGGCGGGGAGCCAGGCGTAGGCGATGCCCTTGCCGACGGTGTAGCCGAAGGCGGCGCTGGTGACGTAGCCGACCGGGCGGTCGCCGTCGTACACGGGCTCCTTGCCCATGACGACGGAGGCCGGGTCGTCGATGGTCAGGCAGGTGAGCCGCCGGGTCACGGATTCGGCGCGCCGCTCCAGCGCGGCCTTTCCGATGAAGTCGTCCTTGTCGCGCTTCACGGCGAAGCCGACCCCGGCTTCGTACGGGTCGTGCTCGTAGGTCATGTCATGGCCGAAGGAGCGGTAGCCCTTCTCCAGGCGGAGGCTGTTGAACGCGCCGCGCCCGGCGGCGATGATCCCGTGTTCGCGGCCCGCATCCCAGAGGGTGTCCCAGAGCTTGGCGCCCATGTCGGCGGTGGTGTACAGCTCCCAGCCCAGTTCGCCGACGTAGCTCAGCCGCATGGCGGTGACGGGGACGGCGCCGATGTGGGCCCGCTTGGCGCGGAAGAACTTCAGGCACTGGTGGGAGAAGTCCTGGTCGGCCAGGGGTTGCAGGACCTCGCGGGCCTTGGGGCCCCACAGGCCGACGCAGCAGGTGCCGGCGGTGATGTCGCGGACCTGCACCGACCCGTCCTCGGGCAGGTGGCGGGCGAACCAGTCGAGGTCGAGGTTGCCGTTGGCGCCGACCTGGAAGTGGTCGCGGCCCAGGCGGGCGACGGTCACATCGCTGCGGATGCCGCCGTCGTGGTCGAGCGTGAGGGTGTAGGTGACGGAGCCGACGGACTTGTCGACGTTGCCCGTGGTGAGGTGCTGGAGGAAGCGGGCGGCCCCGCGGCCGGTGACCTCCAGGCGTTTGAGGGCCGTCATGTCGTACATCGCGACGCCCTCCCGCGTGGCCTGGGCCTCGGCGCCGACGATCGGCGACCAGTAGCGGGCCGCCCAGTCGCCCGGCACGGGGATGTTCCGCCCCGCCACCAGGGCGTCGTTGGCCTCGTACCACTGGGGCCGCTCCCAGCCGTTCGCCTCCAGGAAGACGGCGCCCAGGTCCCGCTGGCGGGGGTGGAAGGGGCTGGTGCGCAGGGGCCTGGGCGCGCCGGGCGGCTGGAGGGGGTGGAGGATGTCGTACACCTCGGCGAAGTTCTGGCAGTCGCGGGCCAGGACGTACTCCGGGGCGAGCTGGTGGGGCTCGAAGCGGTTGACGTCGCACTCGTGCAGGTCGAACGACGAGCAGTGGCCGTCGACGAGCCATTCGGCCATGGCGCGGCCGACGCCCGCGGAGTGGGTGACCCATACGGCCTCGGCGACCCAGAAGCCCTTCACGTCCGGGGACTGGCCCAGCAGGGGCAGTCCGTCGGTGGTGAAGGAGAACAGGCCGTTGATGCCCTCCTCGACCTCGGTCTCCTTCGTCGCGGGCAGCAGGGCCTGGGTCTCGGTCCATGCCTCGGCGAAGTCGTCCTCGGTGAAGCGCAGGACGGAGGGCATGTCCTCGGCGGCGTCCACGGAGAGGATGTCGTCCGCGTCGATGGGCATGGGCCGGTGGCCGTAGGAGCCGATGCCGAGCCGGTCGAAGCGGTCGCGGTAGTACAGGTCCGCGTCCTGGTGGCGCAGGATCGGGCGGATGGCCTCCCGGTCCTGCCCGGCGAGGGCGGGCACCGGGCCGGTCCAGGCGAGTTGGTGGGCCAGCGGGGTCAGCGGGAGGTTCATGCCGGCCATGCGGGCCACCTTGGGACCCCAGATCCCGGCGCAGCACACGACGATGTCGGCGGGGATCTCGCCGTGGTCGGTGCGGACGGCCGTCACCCGGTTGTCGTCGTCGGTGCGGATGTCGAGGACCTCGTGGCGGCCGAGGGTGCGTACGCCGCGGGCGCGGGCGGCGCGCAGCTGCGCCTCGACCGCGAGGACGGCCTTGGCCAGGCCGTCGGTGGGGATGTGCAGTCCGCCGAGCACGCGCTCGCGCGCCACCAGCGGGTGCAGCTCGACGCACTCCTCGGGGCCGATCACCCGGGCCTCGATGCCCCACGAGGCGAGCCAGCCGTGCCGTCGGTGGAGTTCGTCCAGGCGCTCGGGAGTGGTGGCGACCTCCAGGCCGCCGACCTCCAGGAAGCAGGGCTGTCCTTCGAGGTCGAGGGAGCGGAACTTCTCGACCGTGTAGCGGGCCAGCTCGGTCATGGTCTTCGAAGCGTTGGTCTGGAACACCAGGCCGGGGGCGTGGGACGTCGACCCGCCGGTGGCGGGCAGCGGGCCCTGGTCCACGACCGTCACGTCGGTCCAGTCCCGGGAGGACAGTTCGTCAGCCAGCGCCGCCCCCACGACGCCCGCGCCGATGATGACCACTCGCGGTCCCGCCATCACAAACCTCCAGTTGCGATCAGCGCAACGTGCCTCGCATTGCGCAACACACAGTGCAGGGGGCCCAGGGGGCTGTCAAGGGTCGGATCAGGGAATCGACCGGCCCGCAAAAGCCCCCTTGACCGCCCGGCCACCGCACTGGAGCATGTTGCGCATCACTCACCACGTTGCGCCATACGCACCACGATGGAGGATGTCATGTCTCCTCGACCGCAGCCCGGCCGCGAGTTCGTCCTCACCCTGTCGTGCCCGGACCGGGCCGGCCTCGTCCACGCCGTGGCCACGTATCTCGTCAGCCACTCCGGCAACATCCTGGAGAGCCAACAGTTCGACGACCGGCGGCAGGACCGCTTCTTCATGCGGGTGCACTTCGACGTCCTGGACCCGGACGTCTCCCTGGCGGAGCTGCGGACGGGTTTCGGGCCGGTGGCAGAGTCCCACCGGATCACCTGGCAGCTGCACGACGCGTCGACCCCGACCCGCACGCTGATCATGGTGTCGAAGTTCGGCCACTGCCTGAACGACCTGCTCTTCCGCAGGTCCACGGGCGCCCTCAAGGTCGACATCCCGGCGATCGTCTCCAACCACCGCACCTTCGAGCCGCTGGCCCGGAACTACGGCATCCCCTTCCACCACATACCGGTGACCCCGGAGACGAAGCACGAGGCTGAGGCGCGGCTGCTGCGCCTCGTGGACGAGCTGGACGTCGACCTCGTGGTCCTCGCCCGCTACATGCAGATCCTCTCCGACGACCTGTGCAAGCAGCTCGACGGCCGGGCGATCAACATCCACCACTCGTTCCTGCCGAGCTTCAAGGGCGCGCGGCCGTACGTCCAGGCCCATGAGCGCGGCGTCAAGCTCGTCGGGGCCACCGCCCACTACGTCACGTCCGACCTCGACGAAGGCCCGATCATCGAGCAGGACGTCGTCCGCGTGGACCACTCGCGCGCCCCGGACGAGCTGGTCACCATGGGCCGCGACGTCGAGGCCCAGGTGCTCGCCCGCGCCGTGGAATGGCACAGTGAGAGCCGGGTACTGGTCAACGGCAACCGTACGGTCGTCTTCCGCTGACGGCCGCCCTCCGACAGGTCCTGGCCCACGAGCCCCCCGCTCACCTGCACGTATAGTTGCGTTATGGGCAACTACACGGCAGATGGTGGAACAACAGGTCCCCCGGGGACCGGGGTGCAGTCCGTCGACCGTGCCGTCAGCGTCATGGAGATCCTCGCCCAGCGCGGCGAGGCGGGCGTGAGCGAGGTCGCCGCCGAGATCGAGGTTCATAAGTCGACCGCGTTCCGCCTGCTCGGAGCGCTGGAGGCACGCGGTCTGGTCGAGCAGGCGGCCGAGCGGGGCAAGTACCGGCTCGGCTTCGGGATCGTGCGCCTGGCGGGCTCGGTCATGGGCCGCCTCGACATCACCCAGCAGGGCCGGCCGGTGTGCGAGCGGCTGGCCGAGGAGATCGGCGAGACCGTCAACATCGCCGTCCTGCGCGAGCACTACGCGGTCAACCTCTACCAGGTGCGCGGCCCGGGCGCCGTCGGCACCCACCGGTGGGTCGGGCAGCTCACCCCGCTGCACGCCACGTCCAGCGGCAAGATCCTGCTGGCCCACCTGTCCGCGAAGGAGCGCGCCGCGGCGCTCAAGGCGTCCGGGATGGAGAAGCTGACGCCGCGCACCCTGACCGCCAAGACCAAGCTGGAGAAGAACCTCACCGAGACGCGGAAGCGCGGGTACGCGGTGACGCTGGAGGAACTCGAGATCGGACTGCACGCCATGGCGGCCCCGATCCGGTCCGGCGACGGCGAGGTCATCGCCGCCCTCAGCGCCTCCGGCCCCGCCTACCGCTTCACCGAGGAGCGCATCCCCGAACTCGCTCCCGTGCTGGTCAACGGCGCCGAGGAGATCAGCCACCGGATGGGTTACGCGGGCTGAGCCCCGCCCGGCCCGCGTGGCCGCGGGCCGGTGGCGCCCGAGCGCCGGGGTGCCGGTGCCGCGCTCCGCTACGCGCCGAGTCGGGCCTGGAGCCAGGTGTGAAAGGCGCCGATGTGGTGCTCGATGGGCACCAGGACACCGCCTTTGGTGTACGCCCGGGACTCCATCCCCGGCTGCGTACGCTCACACGCGTCGAAGTCCTTCTGATTCACCTGGTGGAACAGTTCCACCGAACGCTCCACATCCGCGCCGCTGTCGACCACATGCGGGAGGTAGAGCCAGTCGCACTCCACGACCGTGCGGTCGGCCGCCATCGGATACATCCGGTGGATCCGGTCCAGCCCCTCCGAGCCGTCGACGTGTATCCCCGGGCCTCTTCCCCGAACTCCGCGCCATGGCCCACGTAGTACTGCGCCGCGAAGCCATCCGCGAACTCCGGTAGCACCTCCGTCAGTTCCGGATGGATCGTCGCGCAGTGATAGCACTCCATGCAGTTCTCGACGATCAGCTTCCAGTTGGCCTGTACGTCGTAGGTGATCCGCCGCCCCGGCCGCAGCCCGTCGATCCCGTAGTTCGCGATCGCCTCGGCATCTCCCAGCCGCTCGGCCACCACGCCGATCACGTCCTCCTCGAACGACGGAGGATCGTCGGCCAGGCACACCCACACATACCCCAGCCACTCCCGGACGTGGACCTTGACCAGCCCGAATTCGACCCGGTCGACATCCGGCATCGACGTCAGATTCGGTGCCGCCACCGCTTCCGGTGTGAAGTCGCACCTATCCCCTGTGAAGGATTCACCTGAGTGGCCCGCACAGGCCGCCAACGGGCCCGGGCAGGGCAGCCGCACCCCGGGCCGGCCTGAGTTTTCGCCGTCGGTCGGCTATCCCTTCACGGCCCCGGACAGCATCCCCGAGATGAAGTGACGCTGGAGGAACACATAGAGGATCACCACCGGTAGGGCCACGATCACGGACGCCGCGGCAAGCAGGGAGAACTGGGTGGTGTGCTCGCCCTGGAAGAAGGCGAGGCCGAGGGGCGCGGTGCGCTTGCTCTCGTTCGTGATCATGACGAGCGGGAGCAGGAACTCGTTCCAGGTCCACATGAAGACGAGCATGGCCATCGTGACCAGTGCCGGGCGCCCGGACGGCACCAGGATCTGCCACAGCACCCGCCAGTCCGAGGCCCCGTCGAGTCTGGCCGCCTCGATCACGCTGGACGGCACCGAACGGAAGAAGTTGCGCATCCAGAAGATGCCGAAGGCCAGGGACTGGGCGGTCTGCGGAAGGATCAGCGACCAGTACGAGTCGGTGAGACCGAGGGAGCGCAGGTTGAAGTAGAGCGGGATGACGAATGCCTCCGGCGGCACCATCAGGCCGATCAGGGTGGTGTAGAAGAGCAGCGAGCGGCAGGGATAGGTGAAGTGCGCGAAGGAGTAACCGGCCAGGATCGCCAGGACCGCGGTGAGCAGCACCACGCTCACGGTGACCAGCACGCTGGACGCGAGGTAGGTGGCGAAGTGCCCCTCGGCCCAGGCCTCGGAGAAGTTGCCCCAGTCGAGCCGGTCCGGCCAGCTGAAGGACGCGGAGGACTGGCTGCGCGGGGCGAGCGCGGAGGTCAGCACGCCGATGAGGGGCAGCGTGGCGAGGGCCGCGAAGACGATGAGGATCGCGTAGCTGAGAGCGCGTTCGCGCCGGGAGATCACCGGTCAGTCCTCCTTGGGCTGGAGCTTGGTGATCGCGTAGGTGACCAGCAGGATGATCAGCGTCAGGACCACGGCGATGGCGCAGGCCGAGCCGACCTGGCCGGTACTGAAGGCACGGTTGTACACCTCGAAGGCGGGCAGACTGGTGGAGTCGCCGGGGCCGCCGTGCGTGGTGATGTACACCAGGTCGAACGTGCGCAGCGCGGCGATGACGGTGAGGGTGAGCGCCACGGTGATCTGGCCGCGCAGTCCGGGCAGCGTGACGGCGAAGAACTCCCGGACCGCTCCGGCGCCGTCCACCTTGGCGGCCTCGTAGAGTTCGCGCGGAATCTGGCTGATCCCGGAGATGAACAGCACGAGGCACAGGCCGATTTCCAGCCAGGTGCCGATGAGGCCGACGGCCGGCAGGGCGGTGCCGAAGTCGCCGAGCCAGGCGCGGGTGACCGACTTCAGGCCGATGGCCCGCAGCAGGGTGTTGAGCACTCCGTCGGGCGCGTAGATGGCCGTCCACGCGGTGGCGGTGACGACCATGGCGACGATCTGGGGCAGGAAGATCACGGCGCGGAAGAAGGACGCGCCGCGCAGCCGTGCCGCACGGGTGGTCACCCCTGCCAGCATCAGGGCCAGCACGGTCGGGACAACCGCGTAGAAGACGATGAGCACCAGGGAGTGGACGAAGCTCGCGCGCAGCTGCGGGCTTCGTGCGATCTCGGCGTAGTTGGCGAGACCGGCCCAGGTCGAGCCGGACAGCCCGTCCCAGTGGTAGAGGGAAATCTGGACCAGTTGCCCGAGCGGGACCAGCAGGAAGGCGGCGAGGACGGTGAAGGCGGGCAGGAGGTAGAGGTATCCCTTCGCCTGGATGCGGCCGCGGCGCCCGGCCGGCCGCCGCCGTCGGGGCGCTTCGGCCGGGCGCTTGTGCGCGGGTGTGCGGGGCGTGGTGACTGCCATGGCTTCCGTTTCCGCTCGCGGGCCTACCTGCTCTGCTGGAAGGAGGAGTAGTCGGCCTGGAGCTTCTCGCCGAACTTCTCCGGGCTCAGCTGGCCTGCCGTCACCTCCTGTACCGCGGCGGTGAGGGTGTCGTAGAAGGTCGGGGTCGTGTAGTCGAGGTACGGCAGCAGTCCGTCCTTCTGGCTGACGGCCTTCCACTCCTTCAGGATGTCGGCGTGGACCGTGCCCTTGGCGGGCTTCCATGACGGGGGCGGCAGCGCGGGGAGGTTGCCCTTGTCCGCGGAGGCCTTCATGCCGCCCGCGTCGACCAGGAAGTTGATGTACGCCGCGGCCACGTCGGGGTGCCGGGACTTGGACGTGACCGCCCACGCCAACCCCTCGCCGCCCTGGGTGAGCGGGGTGGCGCCGGAGGACGGGGCCAGTGCGCTGAAGCCGACCTTTCCGGCTCCCATCTTCTGCGCGAGCGTGGCCTGCTGCCAGGTGCCGTCCACCAGGAAGGCGGACTTGCCCGCGGCGAAGGCGGACGCGGCCTGGTCGGCGCTCTGGCCGTTGAAGCCGGGCGTCAGGTAGCCCTTCTTGGCCCACTGCTGGAGGACCTGGGCGGCCTTCACCGTGCCGGAGCCGGTCCACTTCGCCTTGCCCTGGTCGAAGACCAGGTTGCGGACCTCGGCCTTGCCCGCGGTCAGGGCCTGGACCACACCGAAGAGGTGGATGCCCGGGCTCTTGTCGGAGTCGCCGTAGGAGACAGGCAGCAGGCCGGAGGCCTTCGCCTTGGCGAGCGCGCTCTGGAACTCGGCGAGGGTGGCCGGGGGTGCTATGCCGAGGGACTTCAGCTTGGCCTTGTTGTAGTAGACACCGATGATCTCGCCGGTCTGGGAGACGCCGTACAGGTTGCCGGTCTTCCAGGTCTTGCCGTCGGCGGAGAACTTGTTGAGGTCGAGCAGCTGCTGGGGGTAGGCGGTGGACCAGCCGTAAACCTTGGCGTAGCGGTCGACGGGCTGGAGCAGCTTGGCCTTCACGAAGGCGCCCATGTCGGGGTAGCCCTGGTTGGCCTGGATGGCGTCCGGGGGGTTGGCGGAGGACAGGGCGAGCTTGAGCGTCGTTTTGAGGTCGGAGAAGGACCGGGAGACGCGCTTGATGGTGACGTTCGGGTACTTCTTCATGAACGCCGCGTTGAGCGCCTTGGTCGAGGCGTCGGTGCCGGCATCGGTGTTCTGGTCCCACACGGTGAGCGTGACCTTGCCGGCCTTGGCCGGGTCGGTGGAGACCGGGCTCGCGCTGCCCGAGCCCTTCGGCGAACCGCTGTCGCCGCCCGGTGCGCAGGCCGCCGCGGCTGTCAGACACGCGGCGGTGAGGGTGGCCGCGGCGAGGCGACGATAACGTGTTTTGTCGCTCATGGGTGGTTCTCCTGTGATCTCGTCCGCGGTGGTGGGGAGCGGGGTGCGGGAAGGCGGGGTGTGGGAGGCGGGAGGCGGGGCGCCGGGAGGCGCCGCCCGCGCCGGTCGGGACATCTCCACCTCGGACACGCCGTGCGTGGCCATGAAGGTGCTCAACTATGAGCAAGTGATTCCGCTTATGACAAGAGTCGGTCAGTAAAGCACTTGTTTACTTTTTCCCGTGACCGAAGTCAGTCAGCTGGTGCTACTTTCAGCGCGTGACTTCGAGCAAACGGCACGCCAAGATCGTGAAATCCCTCCGAATGACGGGAGGTGTGGCTTCCGTGCGCGAGCTGGCCGAGCGGCTCCAGGTCAGCGAGTCGACGATCCGCCGCGACCTGGCCCTGCTCGACCGCGACGGCGAGCTCATACGCACCTACGGCGGTGCCGCCCTGTCGCTGAGCGCCAGCGCGGAGGCCGCGGCGGAGAAGGCCGATGACGAGGAGCCGTTCGACGTCTCGGCATCACACGACATGGCGATGAAGGAAGCCATGGCCACGCGCGCCGCGGAACTCGTGGTGGACGACAGCGTGGTCGTCCTGGACATCGGCACCAGCACCGCCATGATCGCCCGTCGGCTGCGCGGCCGCCCGGTCACCGTGATCACCAGCAACGTGGCCGTTTTGGACGAGCTGCGAGACGACGACGCGGTACGGCTGGTCATGCTCGGTGGCGTACTGCGCCGCAATTATCAGTCCATGGTCGGCTCGCTCACCGAGACGGCCCTGCGACAGATCAGCGCCGACCTGCTGTTTCTGAGCTGCACGGGCGTACGGCCCAGCGGGCACGTCGTGGACAACATGGCCGTCGAGGCGCCCATCAAGCAGGCCATGATCGAGGTCGCCGACAGCGTGGTGCTGGTGGCCACCGAGACGAAGTTCCCCGGTACGGGCAGCCTGCGCCTGTGCTCGCTCTCCGACGTCGACGTCCTCGTCACCACCACCGGCGCCGACCCCCAGACGCTGGAGTTGTTCCGGCAGGCGGGCGGAAAGGTGATCACCGCATGAGGCCGTCCCAGCCGCCCGGATACCGGCCACCCGGCCACAGCCCCTGACGGTGTACCCGCGCCGTCCTACGCACCCCACGCCCCACCCCCGAGGAGCAGTGCCTCTCACCACCCAAGGAGTTCCCGACATGCACAGACGGGCCCGAAGAATATGGACCACCGCGGTCGTCGCCGCCTGCGGTGTGGTCCTGTCCCTGCTCGCGGCCGCCGTGCCGGCCCAGGGCGCACCTCAGGCCGCCCCCACCGCACGCGCCAAGGCCGCCGCGGCCATCGACGCGATGATGGGCTTCTACGACCAGAAGACCGGCCGCTGGAATCCCGATGCCCCCTGGTGGCAGTCGGGGAACGCCCTCCAGGCGCTGCTGGACTACATGACGACGACCGGCTCACGGAAGTATCTGCCCGAGGTCAAGAACACGATCGCCGAACAGCGGAAGCCCCTGGAGTGGTGGCCGCAGGGCGGCGGCGAGTTCAGGGCCGACTCCACCGACGACACCGGCTGGTGGGCGCTGGCCATGACCCGCATGTACGACCTGACCCGCGACAAGCAGTACCTGAACATCGCCAAGCTGGACGAGACCTACATGCGCGACTACTGGGATGACACCTGTGGCGGCGGTATCTGGTGGGACATCCCGAGCAAGACCTACAAGAACGCGATCAGCATCGAGCTGTACATCAAGCTCGCCGCGTCCCTGCACAACCGGATCCCCGGCGACAAGGTGTACCTGAACCACGCCCTCGAAGCGTGGAACTGGTTCAAGAACAGCGGGATGATCAATAACGATCACCTCGTCAACGACGGCCTGACCACGCAGAGCGGCGGCTGTGCCAACAACGGCGGCACCACCTGGACCTACAACCAGGGCGTGGTCCTCGGCGGGCTCGTCGAGCTGTACAAGGCCACCGGCGACAAGAGCATGCTCACCACCGCGCGGCAGATCGCCGACGCCGTGATCGCCAGCCCGCAGCTGTCGCCGAAGGGCATCCTGACCGAGCCCTGCGAGGCGGTCGGGAACTGCGAATTCGACGGGACGGCCTTCAAAGGCATCTTCGCGCGCAACCTCGGCGAACTCGACAAGGCCCTCCTCGGACATCCCTACCGCAGCTATCTCCAGGCGCAGGCGAACTCCGCTTACGCCAACGACCGGAACGGCGAAAACCAGTACGGACAGAGCTGGGCAGGACCGTTCGACAAGGCGTCCATCGGCCGCCAGGAGTCGGCTGCATCGCTCCTGATCTCCGTCCTCTGACCCGCAAACCGCCCCGATACGCCCCGCGCCCCGCCCCTCCCGGGCAGGCGCGGGGCGCCCGGCTGCCGTTGCCGCTACGAACCCTCGACAAGGGGGGCCAGTCCGTCGAGGAGGGCCGAGAGGCCGGAGGCGAAGAGATCGTCGAGGCGCAGGTCATAGCCATCGGTGCCATCGGGGCCCTCGCTGAAGGATCCGACCACCTTGGCGAAGGTCGGGAAACGGCCGGACTCCACCAACTCCCGGAGGGCGGGCGCCCGGCTGTCCATCCACTGGTCTTCCGATTGCCCCGTGGAGGCTTCGGCGTGCGCCTCCCACTCCAGGTGCACCGCCAGGCCCTGGACATGGCCGTAGATCAGTAGGTGGATGTCGAACAGCGTGGTCGGATCGAGGCCATGGCCGTCGAGGGCACTGAGCATCCATTCGCCGTGGGCGATCAGGTTGGGCACCATCAACGGGCGGGTGAGGGACCCGAGCTGGGCCAGCCACGGGTGCCTGCGGTACAGAGTCCAGAGGGTACGAGCGCCCAGCTCGATGCGTGGCCGCCACCCTTCGGGCGCATCGGCGGGGTAGGTCTCCTCCCCGAATGCGGCGTCGGCCATGAGGAGGACGAGGTCGTCCTTGCTGGGTACGTATCGGTAGGGCGACATGGTGGCGACGCCGAGCCGGGCCGCGACACCGCGCATGGAGAGGGCCGGGAGTCCTTCGGCATCGGCGATGGCGATGGCCGTACGGACGATCCGGTCGAGGGTCAGCTCCTGCTCCGGGGCCGGAACGGGGGCGGGCGTCGTGGGCTTACGGGGCGGCGTGGCGGGAGCGAAGGTTCCGGCGACGACGGTGCCGGTCCGGGGACGGGTCTCGACAAGTCCCTCGAGGCGCAGGGTGGTCAGGGCCTTGGTGGCGGTGGCGAGCGCGACACCGCGCTCCCTGGCGATCTGGCGGGTCGAGGGGACCCGGTCCCCGGGGGCGAGTTCGCCGTCGATGATGCGTTGGCGGATCTCGGCGACGATGCGCAGATAGGGCGGCTGCCCGGATGCGTCCGTGGGATTCGTCACGTCGTGCCGCCTTTCGGTTCTGTACTAGTGCAGAGGCTATCAGCGAGGACGCCGAGGGAAGGGTAACTGACCTAGTACAGGCCTAAGTTTGACCTGTTGAAGCGCCTGCGCGTACGGCGTACGTTCACTGCGCGTACAGCGTATTGGAGGCTTCCCGTGAAGACTGTTCTCATCTCCGGCGGCGGCATCGCCGGGCCCGCACTCGCCCACTGGCTCCACCGCCACGGCTTCGAGACCACCATCGTCGAACGCGCCCCGAGCCCCCGCCCCGGCGGCCAGGCGGTGGACATCCGCGGCGTCGCGCTCGACGTCGTCGAGCGGATGGGTCTCCTGGAACAGGCGCGGCGCGTACGGACGCGGATGCGCGGCATGTCGATCCTCGACCCCGACGGCCACGAAGTCGATCGCTCCACCGAGGCGACCTTCAGCAGCGGCCGGCTCGACAGCGATGACATCGAGCTGCTGCGCGACGACCTCGTACGGATGGTGCACGAGCACACCCGCGGGGACGTCGAGTACCTCTTCGGCGACAGCATCACCGCGCTCGATCAGGACGCGACCGGCGTGCGCGTCGCCTTCACCCACGGGGCGTCCCGCACGTTCGATCTCGTGATCGGGGCCGACGGTCTGCACTCGACCGTTCGGCGCCTGGCCTTCGGCCCCGAGGACCGCTTCGCCCATCACCTGGGCAGCTATCTCTCCGTGTTCGGTGCGGACAACTTCCTCGCCCTGGACCACTGGCAGATCTGGCTTCGGGACGGCGACGTGGGCTTCGGCATCATGCCCGTCCGCGACAACACCGAACTCAGGATCGCCTTCGGCTTCCAGTCACCCCCTCTCCCCCACGACCGACGCGACAACGGCACCCTTCGCCGACTCATCGTCGACAAGCTCGCCTCTCTGAGATGGGAAGGTCCCCGCCTGGCCGAGGCGGCAGAGCATGCACCCGACTTCTACTGCGACGCCATGGCCCAGATCCGGATGGATCACTGGTCGCGGGGCAGGGTGGCCCTCCTCGGCGACGCCGGTTACTGCCCCTCCCCGCTCTCGGGGCAGGGCACCAGCCTCGCCCTCGTGGGCGCCTACGTGCTGGCCGACTGCCTCGCCCGGGCGAGCGGCGACCACCACGTGGCGTACTCCCGCTACGAGCAGCGGATGCGCACCTTCGTCAACGTCAACCAGGCCCTGGCCACGGAGAATCCCGGCGGGCCCGCCTCCGAGGCTTCCGTCGCGCACGCCAAGAACGCGCTCTCACTGGACGGCTGATCGCCACCGGTGTCTCGTTGCGAGCGTCCGGCCACCTCAAGGTCGAATCCGACGCGGGCCATGGCGTCGACGAGTGCGTCAGGGGTTGCTGCCTTGGCGGTCCTGGGGCCGTTCGAAATACGTCCGCAGCTCGCCGTCCTCCCGGGGCGCCGCATGTCGGGGAGTTGGACGGTCCAGGGCTCGGTCCCGTCAGAAGATCAGGTTGAAATGGATGAGGTTCGGCCGCAGCTCATTGATGACGCACTCGACGAAGTCTCCGGTGGTCGTGCAGCTGGGGTTGCCGTCTTCGTCCAGCGCGATGGTGACCTGTACAGGGCCCACTTGATAGACGGCGCTGGCAGGCAGAGCGAAGATCCGCGCACCGCTCGCCGACATGGGGTCGACCCGGGACGGGAAGAACGCCGCGTCGCCCGTCTGGGACAGCAGGATGGCCGGAGAGTTCAGCGTGTTGACGATGACCAGAGTCGTATCGACGTCTTGCGGGCCCCCGGGCGAGCCCGGCCCGCCTGGGATGGTGTCAGGGCCGGTGTGGTTGATGTAGTGGCCGGACGCCGGGGTGTAGTCATCGGCGATGGCGGTGCTCGGAGCACAGGAGATTCCGATCACCGCGGCGATCGTGGCGATGCATCTGAGGGTGCGGAGCACGTCGATCACTCTCCTCTGTTGGGGTTCCGGAGGAGAATATGGTCGGGTTATTCAGCCTATGGGGACATTACTCCCATTCGGGCATGTCACCCCGGGTCAGCCACTGACGGTACGGAGGAAGTGGTCGGCGTCATCCGATTCGCCCAGCCGTCCCACCTCCAGCCAGGAGCCATCGGTGAAGCGGAGCCGGAACGTGGCGAATCCGCGCGGCTGGCCCGCCTCGCCTTCGACGCGGGCCTGATCGTGGGGAAACTCCGCGACGGTCTGGAAGTCGTCGGCCTTGGTGGGCGAAAGCCGACGGCGAGGGGATGTGGCAATGCAGACGCGGTCGCGGGCCAGCATGATCAGACGTTTCGGGTTGGGTGAGTGCCCGTACCAGCGCAGCAGCAGCTGGCCCGCGGTCAGGTTCCAGTCGCCGTCGAAGACGCCGTTGGTCGGGTCCTGTCGGCGATCGCGGACCGGACCGCGTCCGCCATTTCGCGGCTCCCCTGCCTGCGGTCGGCGGTCGCGTCGTGGCTGGAGGAGCCGATCGAATCGGGCACCGAGCTTGTCGATCAGCATCATCGGGATGACGACGAAGAAGAACACGACGCCCCCGACATACAGCAGCCAGTGGTGGCCGGGCTTCAGCCGCCCCTTGCCCGCGGCGCGGTGAACGTCATCGGGTGGCGTGGGGATGGGCCTGCGGATCTCGCACCAGACAAGGGCCACGGGCTCCTCGCCCAGGATCTTTCGGGCCCGCCGGTGGACCGCGCGCTTCGCCATGCCGAAGATCCTAGAACAGGCCGAGGCCCACGGCCCGGGGCAGCCTCGTAGACTTGTCGCGTGGCATTCATGAGCATCCCGCACTGCTGCTTCCTGTGATCGGAAGGTCTTGAGGGCGACGCCGAACGGCGCCGCCCTCCTCGGTGTGCCCGCTGCGTGAACCACGTTTCCCCGCGCTGCCCGTAAAGGGGTGGCCGGGCATCGGGTGTTCGACGCGCGTGCGGGCACGGTCCCTTCCCTTCACCGTGTGCCAGGAGTGCCTCATGCCCGCGTTGCTTCGCCCCGCCCTCGAACCGTTCCTCGCCCTGTTGCGCTGCCCGACCTGCCATACCCGCCTCCACCCCGACCGCGGCGCACTGCGCTGCCCGGCGGGTCACACCTACGACATCGCCCGCCACGGCTACGTCAGCCTGCTGACGGGCAACCGCGCCACCAGCGGTGACGACGCACCCATGGCCCGGGCCAGGACACGGTTCCTGGCCACCGGTGGCTATGCGCCCATCCGCCGGGCCGTGGCCCGTCTGGCGTCCGGGGACATGCCCGAGGAGGCCACGATCGTGGACGTGGGATGCGGCACGGGCTACTACCTGGCGGGCGCACTTGACCAGTTGCCGGGCGCCCGTGGTCTGGGGCTGGACACCTCGGTGCGCGCGCTGCGCTCGGCAGCCCGGGCCCATGAACGAGCGGCGGCCGCGACCTGGGACGTCTTCCGGCCCTTCCCGCTGGCCGACGGGGCGGCGGACGTCGTGCTGGACGTGTTCGCCCCGCGCAACCCCGCCGAGTTCCACCGAGTGCTGCGCCCGGGCGGCCGGTTGGTCGTCGTACGCCCCACCGGCCGCCACCTGGCCGAGCTGCGCGGGCTGCCCGCGATGGTCTCGATCGACCCGGCCAAGGAACAGCGCCTCCACCAGGCGCTGAACCCCCGCTTCGAGGCCACCGTCACGGAACACGTCGAGTACGCCCTGCCCCTGACCGAGCAGAAGGCCCTCGATCTGGTGGGGATGACTCCGAGCGCACGCCACGGGGCCCCGGCGGACCTGGCCGCCAGCGGTTGCCTGCCCGGCCAGGTCACCGTCTCCGTGCTGGCCACCGCCTTCCGGGCCCGCTGACCCGCGGGCGGCGGGGGCCTGCTCGGTAGCCTGTCCGGATGGACTGGGAGGAACGGGCGGTCGGCACGGTCGTAGGCTCGGCGGTGGGTGATGCGCTGGGCGGCCCGTTCGAGTTCGGTCCCGCGGGGGCGTTCTCCGCCCGGTTTCCGGTGCCGGGGATCGGTGGCGAGATGTGCGGAGGAGGCGGCTGGGATCCGGGTGAGGCGACGGACGACACGCAGATGGCGGTCCTCGTCGCGGAGTCGTTGGTCGAGCGGGGCGGGCTGGATCTGCCGGACATCTTCGACCGCTTTCAGCGGTGGGCCGCGTCCGAGCCGAAAGACATCGGTTTGCAGACCGAGGACGTGCTCACCAACGGCATGCCGTGGGACCTGGCCGCCGCCCTCCACTTCCAGGTCAACCTGCGGGCGGCGGGCAACGGATCGCTGATGCGGGCATCCACATCAGCGGTCCACTTCGCCCGCCGCGGGCGGCAGGCCACCATGGATGCGGCACGGCGCATCGCCGCCCTCACCCATGGCGACCGCGCAGCCTGGGAAGGCACCGCCGTCTTCCACGAACTCGTACGGCTCGCGCTCCACGGCGCCGATCCTCTCGCCGCGCTCCCGGAGATCCTGGACCTGGTGCACCCCGAACACCGGGACCGGTACGCGGTCATGCTCGCCCCCGGCTGGCGCCCCGACCAGGCCACCGAGTTCAACGGCGCCGTCTGGCCCTGTCTGGGCTCCGCCGTATGGGCGCTTCGCACCACCGGCACGTTCGAGGAGGCGGTACGGGCGGCGATCGACCTCGGCGGCGACACCGATACCGTCGCCGCGGTCACCGGTGGCCTCGCCGGTGCCTGCTACGGGCGCGACGCCATACCGCCCGGCTGGACCGGGCCACTCCACGTTCCGCTGCCGGGCTTCGGCCGGGTGCTGCGGCTCCCGGACCTGCTCGACCTCGTCCATCGTCTCGTGAGGTGACCCACGGCCCCTGATCCGCCCTGACCCGTCAGGCGATGTCGCAGCGGCTTATGCCCGGTACAGGTAGAGGTACCAGATTCTCACTCGGCGGCCACCGTCGCCTGCCACGCGCCCGGGCGTTTGCCTGTGGCCTTGTGGAAGAACACCGAGAAGTTGGATGCGTCGGAGAAGCCGAGTATGTCGGCACAGCGGGCGGCGGTGAGGCGGTCGTGTGCGAGGAGCCGTTTGGCTTCCAGTGTGATCCGTTCGACGATGTACGCCTTCGCGGTGCGGCCGGTGGCCTGCTGCACCGCTCGTGAGAGGGTGCGGGGCGCGTATCCCAGCGCACGGGCGTAGTAGCCGGCGTCGTGGTGTTGCCGGAAGTGCGCTTCGACGCTGGAGCGGAACAACCGGAACACCGGATGTGTGAGCCGTGCTTCGGCGTGCGGTGGGTGCAGCCGGGTGATGAGCGCGGAGAGCAGGATTTCGGGCAGCTCCGTCGAGGAGTCACTGGGTGGGGCGGATGCTTCGAGGAGGAGATGACTGCGCGCCGTGTCGACGAAGGGCCAGTCGGCGTCGGGGATGCTCCAGTGCGCGGCCAGGTCCGGGGAGGCGACGAGTTCTCGGGTGGTGTGGGTGACCGGCGCGGTCGGCACGAACAGCACGAGGTGCCCTGCCACTTCGGCGATGTCGTCCCACCGGTGCACCGCGCCGGGTGGAATCCACACCGCGGACCGATCTTGGAGGGGGTGGAGGTGGAAATCGACCGTGACTGAGCCGGGTCCGGCGTCGATGACGGCAAGGACGTGGAAGTCGGCGCGCTGCGTGCCGCCGTCGTTCAGCTCGCGAAGGCGGCCGAACGTCATCGTCTCGACCGAGGCGGCACGGCGTCCTGCGGGCTGGTAGGTCATCTGCCGGATCACGCTCACGTGTCCAGTTTTCACCATCGGGCGACCAGTCACGCCGATGCCCCGTCCGGGTGCAGAAATTTCAATGGATACACAGGGCAATCGCCTAGAGCATCGACCGGAAGAGCCATCATGAACACGACGCAGCAGACGCTTCTGCCCGCTTACGACCATCGGCCGGGGACCGGGCCGACTCTGGTGTTCCTGCACTACTGGGGTGGTTCTGCCCGCACCTGGGACCTCGTCGTCGACCGCCTGGCGGGCCGTGACGTGCTCACGGTCGACTTCCGCGGGTGGAGCCGGTCGAGCGCTCTGCCCGGTCCCTATACGCTCGGTCAGCTCGCCGACGACACGCTCGCCGTGCTCGCGGATGCGGGGGTCACCGACTACGTCCTGGTGGGGCATTCGATGGGGGGTAAGGTCGCACAGCTGGTCGCGGCCACCCGGCCCGCCGGCCTGCGCGGCATCGTTCTCGTCGGCTCCGGCCCGGCGAAGCCCGCCGCACACGTCACTCCCGAGTACCAGGAAGCCCTGTCGCACGCCTACGACTCCGCCGAGTCCGTCGCCGGGGCACGGGATCACGTCCTCACCGCGACCGAGCTGCCCGCTTCGGTCAAGGCGCAGATCGTGACCGATTCGCGGACCGTCACCGACGCCGCCCGCACCGAGTGGCCGCAGCGCGGCATCGCGCAGGACATCACCGAGCACACGCGCATGGTCAGCGTGCCCGCTCTCGTCGTCGCCGGAGAACACGACCAGGTGGAGCCCGTCGGCGTGCTCCGCGACAACCTGGTGCCCTACCTCTCCCAAGCCGACTTCGTGGTGGTCCCCCACACCGGTCACCTGATCCCGCTGGAAGCCCCGGCCGACCTCGTCGACGCCATCACCGCATTCGCGCCGGCAACCTGACCGTCCCCGCAGCCCGACGACGGGCTGTTGCCCCGGATCACCCGCCCGCGGGGCCGGGACACCTGCCGCGTTGCACCGCACCCGACAGATCTGCTTGTACGCCGGCCGCACAGCGGCCGGCACCGCATCGTGGACGACCTGTTCCCCGAGCCGGCCGCCCGGAGCCCGGAGCAACGCGGTGAGCGGCGCCCGTCACGCACCAGCCGCCTCCCCGGACCCCCTTCTTGTGACTTCTCGCGCACCCTCGCGGAGCGGACGAAGAGGCGTCCGAACAGCCCGATCGGCAGGTACGGATCACTGACCCCGCCCGCTCGCTAGATGCTGAGATCGGCGATGTGGCCGGCGATCGGTGAGCAGGCTGAGTTCCGCGGAGGAGCCGAAGTGGTCGAGGTGAGACACGCCTGTCAGCTCTCGGTGTCGAGGCCCGCATCATGCCGACCCCGAGTCACACCGCCCCCGTGCTCGGCAAGCATTCCGTCAACGCCTACCTGCTGCTGTCCGTCTCTGCCCTCACCGACCACGGCGATCTGGTCGCCGGAGACCTCGTGGCCGCCCCGTTTCCCGGGCTTCGGCAGCGCACCCCTCAACCCCGAGCAGGTAGGTCGCTGGGCTGCCGCAGAGCAACGACGGCTCGATCGCCTCGCGGTCCGGGGGCGTCTGCGGACCAAGAGCGAACCCGCGGCATGATCACCGCCTGAGCCGCGACCAGCAATTTCACGATTCTCACCGCCGGATCGTCTTCGACAAGCTGCCGCAGCTCCTGCGCTTCGGCTGCTCCTACCAGGCGATCGCCGATACGACCTGCTCGGCCACCACGATCCGCAACCACCGCAACGAGTGGATCCGTCTCGGAGTCTTCGCTCGATTGAAGCAGATCGCGCTGGAGTCCTACGACCGAATCGTTGGTCATCGGGGTGAACAATGGCCCTTCATGGACATAGTGATCACGCGGGCCGAGACAGCCGACATCCATCTGGTTCTGGAGCAGCACTCCCGGTACTGGGGTGAGCGGGATCTCCGCAAGCTCCACCTCGTGACCCTCGTGCACGAGTTCCCGTCAACCTGCCTGGTGGCCCGGGCCGATGACGGCGTCCGCGGGTATCTCCTCGGCTTCGTCACGCCCACCGGGACGGGATATGTGCACCTGATCGCCACGCGGGACGATGCCAGGGGCACTGGACTCGGACGGCGTCTTTGGGGGGCATTCACGGATGCCGCGCGTCGACAGAGCGCACAGCGGCTGAAGGCCATCACGTCCGTTCAGAACACCGGATCGATCGCCTTCCACCGCAGCCTCGGATTCACCGCACGGATCGTCGAGGACTACGACGGTCCCGGCCGCCCCATGGTGGTCTTCGACCGGCTCCTGCCGGCGGAGGGTGCGGTCTGGTGAGGCCGGGTTCGCCGATGACGGGGGCGGGACGGCGCGCGCCGTCCCGCCGGGTGGTGCCGCTCTAGACGTTCGGGACGCGCAGCTTGTCCCAGCTCTTCTTGCCCGGGATGCCGTCGGCGTCATCGCCCGAGTAGCCGAGCTTCCGCTGCCACGCCGCGTACGACTTCTTGTCGGCGTCCGTCCACTCCGGGCCCGGGCCCTCCTCGTAGCGGTCGCAGCCCTCGGCGACGAGCCGCTTGCCCATCGCGGTGATGATCTTGCTCTCCCGGCCGCTGCGGAAGAAGTCGGCGCCCGGGAAGGGCTCGTACGACGCCGGGGGCTTCGGCTTGGTCTCGGTCGCGCCGTCGGGCTTCTTGTCGAGCCGCTTGCCGATGCGCGTACGCATGGAGCTCATCGTGAAGCCATGGGGGTCCACCTTGCCCGGCTGCCACTCCAGGTGGCCGATCACGGACTTCTCGCTCCACCCGTGAGCGCGGCAGATGGCGGCGGACACCTTCTCGATGGCGAGCTTCTGCGCCTCCGGCCACGGGTCCTTGCCGTCGCCGAGGTTGACGCATTCGAAGCCGTAGAAGCGGGCGTTACCGTCCTTGTCGGCCTCGTTGTCGGACGGCAGCTTGGTCTCGTTGATCACCGCGTTCAGGACGTCGTTGTCGCCCATCCCCGCATGGTTGGCGCGGCCGTTGCCGACGAGGTGGACCTCGCCCTTCTTGTCGATGACGCCGTGACACAGCGGTCCCGGCAGCGAGGCGTGGCCGTCGTAGCAGAGGTCGACGGAGCCGGCGGTGCCCGAGGTGACGGTGTGGTGGATCATGACGCCGTTGACCGGACCCCACGCACCCTTGGAATTGCGGTTGTGTGAGCGCCAGTTGCGGACTTCGTGGACGGTCAGACCCTCGGCGCGCAGGGCCTTCAGAAGTCTGTCGGCGCTCAGGGGTGTTGCCATATGGAGTGCTCCTTCGGTGCTGCTCGGTATTTGTCTATACGGATGCCGGGATGGCATGACTCAGTTCCGGTCGGTGTGCGGCACATCAACTGCCGTACAGGCGTGCGTTTCCGGCCTCGGAGTTCGACATCGCGTGCGTAGCGCGGCCTGTTCGGTCCGGCCGGTGCGCGGAGGATGTCGGTAGCATCGCGGTGAACCGACAGTGGCCGGCCAGCCAGCCCGTGAAGGAGTGCCGACGTGCGACTCAGCCCGCGAACCGTGCGTGAGATCGATTCGCCGATGGGTGCGACGTACGCCCTGCTGGCGGGCCGCAGCGGTGAGCGTGCGCTGCTCGATCTGGCCCAGGCGGCGCCGAGCTACCCGCCCGCGGCCGAGATGATCGAGCACGTCGCCGCGGTCGCGCACGAGCCGAACGGCGCCGCCTACGTACCGGCCCCCGGGCTGCCCCGGCTGCGGGAGGCCTTCGCCGCGGACCTCAGCCATGGGTACGGGAGCCCGGTGGGGGCCGACCAGATGGTCGTCACCGCGGGGTGCAACCAGGCGTTCTGCCTCGTCGCCCAGGCGCTCACCGAGCCGGGTGACGAGGTCATCGAGGTCCTGCCGTACTACTTCAACTACGACATGTGGCTACGCATGAACGGCGTCGTGCCGCGCTATCTGGACCCCGGACCGGATCTCGTGCCCACCCCGGAAGCGGCCGAAGCGCTCATCACGCCGCGCACCCGGGCGATCGTGCTGGTCACCCCGGGCAACCCGAGTGGGGTCACCCTTCCGCCGGAGGTGCTCGCGGGTTTCTACGACGTGGCGAAGCGGCATGACATCGCGCTGATCCTGGACGAGACCTACCGCTCGTTCCGCGACACCGCGGAGCCCGCGCACCGGCTGTTCGCCGAGCCGGACTGGGCGGGGACCCTGGTGAGCCTGCACAGCTTCTCCAAGGACCTCGCCATTCCCGGCTACCGGGTGGGCGCGGTCGTCGCTTCGCCGGAACTGGGCCGCGAGGTGATGAAGTTGCTCGACTGCGTGGCGATCTGCCCTCCGCGCGTCGGACAGGAGGCCGCCTGGGCCGGGCTGACCTCGGCCCGGGAGTGGCGGCGTGAGCGGGCGAACGAGGTCACGGAGAAGCGGCGTTGGCTGGAGACCGTGATGGCCGACCGGCCGGGCGGCTTCGAGCTGCTGAGCCGCGGAGGGTTCTTCGGCTGGGTCCGCCACCCGCTCGCCGGGCGGAGCACCGACGAGGTCGTGCGCGACCTCGTCACCCGCTACGACACGCTCGTCATCCCGGGCACCGCCTTCCTGCCCGACGACCGGCAGGTGTTCCGGGTCAGCTTCGGCAACGTCGACCGGGCCGGGCTCACCGAGTTCGCCGCGCGGCTCCGGCTGATGGCCAAGGACGTCCTCGGCTGACCCTGCTCACCCGGTCAGGTCGTCTCCAGGTCGCTGGTGTGGGTCTCCTTCAGGAACCACACGCACAGCGCGGAGACCAGGGCGACCACCACGATGTAGCCGGACACCGGCACTGAGGAGCCGGTGGAGGCGACGAGCTGGGTGGCGAGGAGGGGCGTGACGCCGCCGCCGACGATGCCGCTCGCGTTGTACGCCACGGACGCACCGGTGTAGCGGTAGCGGGTGGCGAACATCTCGGGGAGGAACGCGCCCATCGGTCCGTACAGCGCGGCGAAGGCGAGCATCCCGACGGCCATCGCGAGCCCGATGAGCAACGGCTCACCGGTGTTGATCAGGGCGAACATGGGGTACGCCCACACCGCGGCCAGTACCCCCGCGCTCAGGCAGACGTTGCGGCGGCCGACCCGGTCGGAGAGGACGGCCAGCAGCGGAGTTGCGACGCCCAGGACGAGCGCCGCGGCCATCGCGCACAGCAGCAGCATGTCCTTGTCGAGGTCCAGCACCGTGGTGCCGTAGGAGAGCGCGAAGGTCGTGATGGTGTAGAAGAGCGTGTGCGCGAGGATGAACGCGCAGGTCGCCAGGGCCAGGGTGGTGCCCTGACGGCGGACCACCTCGACAATGGGCGCCTTGGCCCGCTCATGCTGCTCCAGCGCCTTCCGGAACACCGGTGTTTCGGCGATCCGCATCCGGATGTAGAAGCCGACCACCACCAGCGCCGCACTGGCGAGGAACGGGATCCGCCACCCCCAGGACTCGAACGCCGCGTCGTCCATCACCCGGCCCAGCAGCAGGAACGAACCGCCCGCGGCGATGAAGCCGATGGCGGGGCCCATCTGCGGAAAGCTCGACCACAGCCCCCGCTTGTCCCGGGGCGCGTACTCGGTGGCCAGCAGCACCGCGCCGCCCCACTCACCGCCCAGCCCCACGCCTTGCAGGAACCGGCACAGGACCAGCAGGAGCGGTGCCGCGATGCCGACGTCCCGGTACGTGGGCAGCAGCCCGATGGCCACCGTTCCCGTGCCCATGACGAGGAGGGAGGTGACCAGCATCGTCTTGCGGCCGGTGCGGTCGCCGAAGTGCCCGAAGATGACCGCGCCGATCGGGCGGGCGACGAAACCGACACCGAAGGTGGCGAACGCGGCCAGGGTGCCCGCGAGCGCGGAGAAGGTGGGGAAGAACAGCTTGCCGAGGACGAGCGCGGCGGCGGTCCCGTAGATGTAGAAGTCGTAGAACTCGATGGCCGTTCCGACGAAACTGGCCACCGCGATCCGTGTGGTGGACACCGTACGGACGGCGGGTGGGGCGGTGGTGGACATGGCGGCGGCTCCTGGGTGACCTTGGACTGCGGTCGGAGTATGGGGCGCGGCGGCGGGGCGCGCCACCGCCCCCTGTCGGGATTCGGCCGGGTGGTTTCCTCGCTTTGTCGAAATCCGCCGAGGTGCGGGACATCGGGTGGCGGGACATGTGGCTCAGCCCATCAGCGCGTGGAGGCGGAGCCCCAGGTGGAGTGTGAGCCGGTTGTCGCCGTCGGCCAGGTCGAGCCCGGTGAGTTCGGTGATCCGCTGGAGGCGGTAGTAGAGCGAGGTGCGGTGGAGGTGGAGGGCGTGTGCGGTGCGCGGGGCCGAACCTGCGTGGTCGAGGTAGGCGGTGAGGGTTTCGGTGAGGCGGCCCGACGGGTCCTGCGCGAGGAGGGTGCGCAGCGGACCGGGCAGCAGCGCGGGGGTCAGGCGGTCCGGCGGGAGCAGCGACAGGGGCGCCAGCGCGCCGAGTTGCTCCCAGTGGACGATGTCGTCGCCGCCGGGCCGTACACCGGCTGTACGGGCGGCGCCGGTGGCCTGCTCGTACGACATCCACGCCGCTTCGGCGCCGCCGTCCGCGGTCTCGCCGATTCCCGCGACGCACTGCGCCGTTCCGGCCAGCACCGACCGGGCCTGTTCGAGGAGGGCCGAGGCGCGGGCGCCCAGGGACTCGTCCGGCAGGGGGCGGTCGGAGAAGGTCAGCAGCACGCCGTGTGGTCCGATGAGGCAGAACTCGGTCCGCCACGATCTGTCGGCCGCCACCCGCTCCAGCCCCGTACGCAGCGCCACTTCCGCCGCTCCCCCGTGGTCGGCGGGTGAGTCCGCGGCTACGGTTGCGACCGTGACGGTGGCGTAGCGGGACGACGGCAGCCATCCACCGCGGGCGAGCGCGTCCCGCCCAGTTTCGCGCACGGTGTCCGAGGAGTCCAGCAGCTGGCGCAGCGCTCCCTCGCGGGCCGTGCGTTCGGTGTCCCCGGCGGCGAAGTCCTGGTACATCAGGGGCGCGAGGGTGTGCGTGGCGGCGGTGACGGCGTCGATGCTGGAGGTGGGCAGGTCGCCGTCGGGGTCGATGACGACGAGCAGGCCCAGCAGGTGGTGCCGCCACCGGATCGGCGCGCACAGCCGGGCCCGCATGCCGAGGTCGGCGCGCGGCGGGATGACGCCGGGCGCGGTCCAGCGGTCGACGCCCTGGGCGAGGATGTGTCCGGCGGCGGCGCTCCCCGCGTCGCGCTGGAGCACGGCGCGCACCCGTACCCGGTCCTCGTCGCCGAAGTGGCGGCTGGCGCAGAGGATGTGCACGCGTGGATCATTGACCGCGACGGAGCGGCCTATGCGCTCGGCCAAGTCGTCCACGACGTCCTGGAGTCGGCCTCCGGGCATCGCGCATCACCTCCCACCACTGTCACTGCCAAGGGAAGATCATTACGCATGTGGGCTGCCAGGTGAAGGGTTTTGACCTGGTGTTTTCTACAGATCGAGGATCCGGTACGGCAGGATTGCGACGGACGTCGGTGGTCCGGGCACGTCGCGGCGCGCAGGATCGGGCCATGCGCAGGGGACGACGACTGGACGGCCGCACCGCGCTCGTCTTCGGGGCCGGTTCGAGCGGTGGCGGGGTGAGCAACGGCAAGGCGGCCGCGCTCGCGTTCGCCCGGGAGGGCGCGCGCGTCGCGGCGGTCGACATCGACGGGGACCAGGCGCGGCGTACGGCCGAGGCGATCACGGCCGAGGGCGGTGAGGCGCTGCCTCTGACGGCCGATGTGACGGTCGAGGAGCAGGTGAGCGCCGCCGTCGTGGCAGCCGAGCGCGCCTTCGGCACGCCGACGGTGCTGCACAACAACGTAGGCGTGGCCCGCCTGGGCGACGTCACCGGACTGGGCCTCGCCGAGTGGCGGTCCACCCTCGCGGTCAACGTGGACGGTGTCTTTCTGACCTGCAAGCACGTGCTGCCGCGGATGGTGGCGGCGGGCGGTGGCGCGGTCGTCAACGTGTCCTCGATCGCCGCGATACGCGACACCGGTTACCCGTACCCCGCGTACAGCGCGGCGAAGGCGGCGGTCAACCAGCTCACGGTCACCCTGGCGCTGCGCCACGCCGCCGAGGGCATCCGCGTCAACGCCGTCCTTCCCGGGCTGATCGACACCCCGCTGGTGGCCCGGCAGATCGTGGCCGGTGCCGACGACCCCGAGGCCGCAGTCGCGGCCCGCCACGCGGCGAGCCCGACCGGACGCATGGGCAGCCCCTGGGATGTCGCGGCGGCCGCCGTCTTCCTCGCCTCCGATGAGGCGGGTTACGTCAACGGCGTATGCCTGCCGGTGGACGGCGGTCTCACGGCGCGCTGCTGAACTCCGCTCCGCGATGCCCCGGTGTGCGGGTAACCGCACCGGCAGCTGTGAAGCGGTCGTGCCCTGTGCGAATATGGCCCGCCGAGTACGCCAGCTCCCCGGGAGACGGGACATGCGCGCATACTTAACCCTGCTGAGCCGACCGCAAGTGGCCCGCCTGGCCATCTCGGCGGTAGCGAGCCGTATCGCCGCGCCGATGCTCAGCCTGAGTCTGCTCCTGGCGGTGAACTCCTCGCTCGGCTCGTACGGTTCGGCCGCCGGGGTGCTCTCGGGGTACGCGGCGGCGCTGGCCGTGGCCGTTCCGGTGGCCGGGCGGCTCGTGGACCGGTTGCGGCCCCGCCGGGTCCTGGCCTGCTACCTGGTGGCGAACATGGCCGCGTACACGGTGCTGCTGTGGGCCCTCACCCAGCACGCCTCCGTGGGAGTGCTGATCGCGAGCGCGGCCGTGCTCGGCGCCACCACCCCGCCCGCGGGCCCCGTGGTGCGCTCCAGCTGGCCGGTTCTGGTGTCCGGAGAGCAGCTGAAGACGGCCTTCGCCCTCGACGCGGTGCTGAACGAGGTCATGTTCGTCACCGGCCCCCTGATCGTCTCGGGCTTGATGGCCTTCGCGTCGCCAAACGCCGCGGTGGTGTGCGCGGCGTGCGGCACGACCGCCGGAGTCCTGCTGCTGCTGACGGTCTCCCTGCCGCCGCCGACGGGGGAACGTGCCGAGCGGCATTTCCTCGGCCCGCTGTCCCACGGGCAGGTCCGGGTGCTGCTCGGCATCGTCGTCTGCGACACCGTCGCGTACGGCGGAATGGTCGTGGCGATCGCGGCGCTGGCCGGTGGGGACGGCTCCGGCGGTTCGTCCGGTGTGCTCCTGAGCGTTCTGTCGCTGGGCGGGGTGATCAGCGCGCTGATCTACGGGGCGCGAGAGCGCAAGGGGCGTCCGGGGCCGCAGCTCGCGATGTACCACGCCGCGTCCGCGGCGCTGCTCCTGATCAGCGCCCAGGTGTCCCATCTGGTGTGGGCCGGGCTGGTCCTGCTGGTGGTGGGCATGGTCGGCGGCCCCCGGGACACCCTGCACCAGGTCGTGCTGGGCGAGGCCGCGCCGGAGGGGTACCGCACCGAGGCGTTCGCCTGGATGAGCACCTTCATGTGGGGCGGTTACGCGCTCGGCTCGTCGCTCTCCGGTCAGCTGGTCAGCGCGGACGACGGCTCTCACACCTGGGCGTTCGCGGCCGCCGCGGCGGCCGCGGCACTGGCCGCGGTGGTGTCCCTGCTCGTACGCCCGGCCCCGGCCACGACCGGCGCGGCGGACCAGGCGCCCGCGGGCGAGGACCAGCGGGAAATCCTTTAGCCGCGCGGTATCTTGACACTCCGTCACCCATGCCTTCTCTTAATACCGCACAAAGTCGAACGCCCCCACACAGCACCGAACGGATGACGAGGAGTACGGGACATGACGTCACCCCACCCCAGACGCCGGGCCATGGCCGCCGCTCTGGCGGCCGTCACGTTCACGATGGCCGCCCCGGTCGTGGCGCAGGCAGCCGCCCCCGCGAAGGCACCGAGCATCAGCCAACAGCGGTCGCCACAGGCCGCGTTGGCGACCATCACCTGGACGCTGCAAAGAGCCAGTAACCCCACGCCGGACCAGCAGGACGCGTACAACCGCATCACCGCGGCCATGAACGCCGCGGTGGCCCGCTACAACAACCTCAGCGACCTCGGCAAGAACATCACCGTGCAGTACGACCCGCGTGTTCCCACCGCGGACGGCAACATCAACGGGACCATCCGCTTCGGCAACCGCGCCTATATGACCGAGCGCACCGCACTGCACGAGATCGCGCACACGATAGGCGTCGGCACGAGCGGCCGTTGGGCCTCGCTCACCAGCGGCGGCACATGGCGTGGCGCGGAGGCCCTCCGGCTCGTCCGGCAGTACGACGGCGCCAGTGCCACGCTGTCCGCCGGAGGCGGCCACTTCTGGCCGTACGGCCTGAACTACGACAACGAGTTCTCCCAGACCGCCGCCGACCGGCACGTCAACATCGTCGCCGCGATGGTACGAGACGGCCTGTAGCGAACCCGGCGGCCCGTCATCCGGCGTGGTTGTAGTCGGGCAGGACCAGGCCGGTGTAGGCCGCGCTGAACTCGGCTCCCATCAGCTCGGCGGGGTTGAGCAGGGCCGCGTTACGGGCGTCGAGCGCTTCCCGGGTGCCGGGGATCGTGACGGCGGCACCCGAGGTGGCCAGGGCCTGGTTCTGCTCGGCGAAGGGACGTGCCGTCCGCTCGTAGGCGGCGAAGGCCGCCGCGTGATCGGCGTGGGTGGCCAGCTCCCCGGCCAGGATGTACGCGCCGACGAGGGCGACGCTGGAGCCCTGCCCGGAGACGAACGAGGTGGCGTGCGCCGCGTCACCGACGAGCCCGACGCGGCCGTGTGCCCAGGTGGGCATGTGGATCTGGCTGACGATGTCGAAGTACAGGTCGTCGGCCGCGCGCATGGCGGCCACCATGCGCGGGATGTGCCAGGTGGGCTCGGGGAACATGGTGGCGACGAGTTCGCGCTGGGCCCCGGGGTTGCGAAAGGCGTCGAAGGGCGGTTCGTCCTGCCGGAAGACGAGGAATCCGTGCACACGGTCGTCGGGTTCATGGGCGTAGAGGACGGCCACCCTGCCGGGGGTGTTCCAGGCGACCCCCTCGTGTGCGAGGCCGAACTCGTTGGGGAGGGTGAAACCGGCGAAGGTGTGGCCGAGGTAGCGGTGGAACCGCTCTTCGGGGCCGAAGACCAGGCGGCGGGTGTTCGAGTGCAGCCCGTCCGCGCCGATGACCAGGTCGAAGGTGCGGTGGGCGCCGCTGTCGAACGTGACCTCGACGCGGTCGCCGCGGTCGTCCAGGGTGGCGATGGAGTCGTTGAACACGAACTCGACCCGGTCGCGTACCGGGGCGTAGAGGGCGTCGGCCAGGTCCCCGCGTCGCACTTCGAGGTCCAGGCCCTCCGCGCCACCGGTGATGGCTTCGGGGCGGACGGCGCCGATGAGGTGTCCGTCGGCGTCCACGTACGAGAGCTTGCGGGTGTCGACGTGTGCTTTCCGCAGCTGCGGGAGCAGTCCCATGCGGTCCGCGACCTCGCGGGCCGTACCGCGGATGTCGATGGGATAGCCGCCGGTGCGGATCGTGGGTGCCTTCTCGACGACGGTGACCTCGAAGCCGTAGCGATCGAGCCAGTAGGCCAGGGACGGACCGGCGATGCTCGCGCCGGAGATGAGGATCGTGCGGTGCGTGGAGTGGGCCATGACCGCGATAATATACATACCTAAGTTAGGTAATCAAATAGAGGTGTGGCGAGGCCCCTGGCCTGGCGTCGGCCAGGTCAGATCAGGTCAGATCAGGTCAGATCAGGTCAGGTCAGGTCAGGAGCGCTCAGCCGAGCAGGTCCAGGACGGGCGCGAGCCCCGCCGGGCGCTGGTCGACCGGCAGATGGTCGACGAAGTGCACCGGACAGCCCAGCGCCTCCGCGCCGCCGTCCGCGACGCGGTTGTCCCCGACCATCAGCACATCGGAGGGTGACAGCCCGAGCGCGTCACAGGCGGCCCGGAAGATGGCGGGGTCGGGCTTATGCGTGCCCTGCTCGTACGAGAGCACATAGGCGTCCACCAGCCCATCGAGGTCATGCGCCCGGAACACCGGCCGCAGGTCCCAGCCGATGTTGCTGACCACGGCCACCGGGATCCCGCGCCGGCGCAGTGCCCGCAGCGTTGTTCCGGTGTCCGGGTAGGGCCGCCAGGCGGCGGGCGCCTTGTGGCGGTCGTACAGCGCCCGCGTCAGCTCCGGCCGCGGCAGCCCCGCCTCCTCGATCAACGCGCTGTAGACCGCACGATGCTGATCGGGGCTCAGATCCCTTTCGTGCCAGGGCCCTTCGAGCCGCGGGGGAATGCGCTGGGGCGACGGTCCGCCCGGCAGTCCCCCGCACTCCGTCAGCCGCCGCACCCAGTCGGCGAACTCCTCGCCGTCCACCGGGACCTCGGCCTCCGCCAGGACCGCGCCGAGCCACTCCTCGACCGACTCGCAGCGCAGCAACGTCCCCGAGAAGTCAAACATCACTCCCTTGACCATGCCGTCATCGTAGGCCGCCGCCGCTCAAGGGGACGGGGCAATCCGTACACGATCGCTGTCCTTTTCCGACAGGAACGAGGCCAGGCCCTGGCCCTCCTCGGTGACGGCCGCGCGCTCGGCCCGGGAGAAGCCCCGCAGCGGGGTGACCTGGACGGTGCCCGCGTCGACGGTCCAGGTCGCGGCGACCCGGCCGTCCACCAGCACCATGCGGGCGCCCGCGACGGACAGGCCGCGGTGGGCGTCGTCGATGATCCGGCCGCGGTCGTGGTAGCCGAGGACCGCGTTGTCGAACGCGGGCAGGAAACGCACCGGGGCGGGTGTGCCGGGGTCGGGGCGCGGCGCGTCGGGCAGGTCGAGCAGTTCGCGGCCGCGCTCGTCGCGGAAGGTGACCAGCTCCCCGCGGATGGCGGCCACCGCGGCGGGCAGTCCGGCGAGGCCGCACCAGGCGCGCAGGTCGGCCGAGGCCGCGGGGCCGAACGCGGCCAGGTAGCGGCGCACCAGCGCTTCGCCGACCGGGTCGGTCCCCTCCGGGGCGGACGGGGCGGCCTCGCGGCCCAGCCAGCGGGACAGCGGGGTGTAGCGCGCCCCCGACCGCGCGCGCCACACTCCGCGCGGCGGCAGCTGCACGACCGGGACGAGGGCGCCGATCACCATCTCGCCCAGTGCCCTCGGGTTCGGCGCGGGCCAGCGGTCGGCGAGTGCCCGCGCGATCTCGGGCATCGAGCGGGGCTCGCCGTCGGCCAGCACCGCGCGGGCCGCGGCGGCGAGTTCGGCGAGGTCCACCCCCTCCAGCTCGCGGCGGTAGGTGCCCATCACCTTCTGGCGCAGCATGGTGTCATGGCGCGCCCGCCAGGCCAGGGTGTCGTCGGCGGTGAGGAGGTGCATGGTGCGGCGCATGAGGTGGATTCGTACCACGTGCCGTCCGGTCAGCAGGTCGTCCAGGGCCGCCGGCGCGAACGCGCGCAGCCGCGACCACAGGCCGGTGAACGGTTCCTGTGGCTCCTGCGCCTGAAGACCGCCGAGGTGTGCGACGGCGTCGAGCACCGGTACGTCGGCGCGGTCGAGCAGCAGTTGCCGGGCCAGCGTGGCGCGGTTCAGTGCCCGGTTGTCGAGGACGGTCATCCTCATCGTCACACGTGTTCCCTTCGGTCCTGCCGATCGCTGTCGGGTGCGGGATGACGATCGCAGGGGATGCGGTCAGGTTGTGACCGCATCCCGGCCCGCGTCGCCGGTCCCCCACCCGATGCGGGAACCGTGTGTCTCTGGCGTTACGGCAGCGCCGGGGCGCGGTACTCGCTCATCGCGTCGATGAGCCAGCGCGCCAGGTAGTCGGCGAACGAGGACCGCGGGAACAGCCGGTACGTCGGGGCCTCGTCCACCTGCCAGAGCAGCACCGCGACGGGCCCCACCGTGGTCGACACCGCCCGGCCGGGGCCGAAGGCCCGGGGGTGCAGGTCCAGGGGGCAGCCCTTCTCCAGCACCTGCCGGGCGGCCGCGCCGCTCAGCTCCAGCGTGGTGCGGTTCGCCGAGACGTCCACCGCCGACCCCGGGTCTCCGGCGAGTGCCTCCCGCAACTCGGCGGCCACGGACGTCCCGCCGGCCGGGGACACCACGAGCCACTCGTCGGGGCCGAGCCACAGGAGCGTGTGGGAGCCGGATACGGCGGTCTGACCGCACTGCCGCGGGAGCGGCGCGCCGAGGGTCTTCTCGATGCGGTCGGCCGCTTCGGAGTCCGGGGCGACGCGCAGGTTCACCATGGTGATGAACGGCCACTCGGCAAGCCGGACACCACGCGCTCCGGTGACGGCGGCGGCGCGCATCCGCGCCTCCAGATGGGCCAGGGGGCTGGTACGCAGGGCCACCGGGCCCGCGCCCGCGTCGATCGTCGGCTCAGCCATCGCGCTTGGTCCCTTCGGGGTCGTACAGGACGGAGTCGGCCACCAGGACGGGCACCAGCTCCTCGCCCACCGGGGCGAGCAGGGTCTCGCCGATCCTCGCCCGCCCGCCGGAGACGAGGGCGAGCGCGAAGGGGCGGCCGAGGGCCGGGCTGTGGTAGCTGGAGGTGACGTGGCCGAGCATCGGCACCGGCCCGGTCTCGGGGGTGAGGGGCACGTCCGGCGCGACGAGCTGGGCGCCCTCGGGCAGCCGGGTCGTGCCGTCGCTCGGCAGCAGGCCGACGAGTTGCTTGCGGTCGGTGCGGGAGGTGTCGGGGCGGGAGTAGGAGCGCTTTCCGACGAAGCCCTTCACCTTGGAGACCGCCCAGGACATGCCCGCGTCCTGCGGGGTCACGGTGCCGTCGGTGTCCTGGCCGACGATGATGTAGCCCTTCTCGGCGCGCAGGACGTGCATGGTCTCGGTGCCGTACGGGGTGATGTCGTACGGTCGGCCGATCGCGTACACCTCCTCCCAGACCGCCAGGCCGTACCACGCGGGGACGTTGACTTCGTAGGCGAGTTCCCCGGAGAAGGAGATCCGGCAGATGCGGGCCGGGACACCGGAGGCCAGGGTGGTCTCGCGGAAGGCCATGAAGGGGAACGCCTCGGCGGACAGGTCGACGTCGGGCGCGAGACCGGCGACGACCTCGCGGGACTGGGGGCCGACGACGGCGATCGTGGTCCACTGCTCGGTCACCGAGGTGCAGTGGACGTCGAGTTCGGGCCACTCGGTCTGAAGCCACTCCTCCAGCCAGTCCAGGACCCCGGCGGCGCCACCGGTCGTGGTGGTCATGAAGTAGCGGTTCTCCTCCAGCCGCAGCGTCACGCCGTCGTCGAAGATCATCCCGTCGGGCTTGCACATCACGCCGTAGCGGGCCATGCCGGGCTTCAGCTTCTTGAAGCCGTTGGTGTAGATCCGGCCCAGGAACTCACCCGCGTCCGTGCCCCAGACCTCGATCTTGCCCAGGGTGGTGGCGTCCATGAACGCCACGCCCTCACGTGCCGCGCGGCACTCGCGGGCCACGGCGGTGTCCATGTCCTCACCGGGCCGGGGGTAGTACCAGGGGCGCTTCCACTGCCCGACGTCCTCGAATTCCGCGCCGTGCGCCACGTGCCAGCCGTGGATGGACGTGGTCCGCTCCGGGTCGAACAGCTGGCCGCGCTCGCGCCCGGCCAGGGCGGCGAAGGCCACCGGTGTGTACGGCGCCCGGTAGGAGGTGGTGCCGATGTCTCCGGGTGAGGCGCCCGAGCCGAGGGCCTGGGCGATCACACCGATCGCGTTGACGCCGGATGTCTTGCCCTGGTCGTTCGCCGTGCCGAGCGAGGTGTACCGCTTGACGTGCTCGACACCGCGCATACCGGCGCCGACCGACCGCCAGACGTCGGCGGCCGACACATCGCGCTGGAGGTCGACGAAGTGGGTGTCCCAGCTGCCGGGTTCGCCCTCGGCCGCGGGGACCAGCCATAGTGCGCGCACCGGGCCACCTGCGGACCGCGCCTCGTCGGACGGGGGCACGGGCACCGGGAACCCGGCGTCCGTCGCGGCCCGCGCACCGGCCCGCGCTCCCTCGGCCAGACAGCCGTCGAGGCCGTACGTCCCGCGGGCGGCACCCACGACCTGCTGGTCCCGTACGGCGCCGTCGGGTACGAAGGCGGCCAGGTCCTCGTCCCAGCGCAACCGGCCCTGGCGCTGGCTGTGCAGGTGCACCACCGGGCTCCAGCCGCCGGAGACGGCCAGCAGGTCGCAGTCGAACGACTCGGGCGCGCCGGTGAGTTGCCCCTCGGCGTCGAGTGCCTGGACGGTGACACCGGTGATACGGCTCTCCCCCGCGGTGGCGGCCACCGCGCTGCCCGTCAGCACCCGTGCCCCGGTCGCCACGGCCACTTCGGCGGCCCGGTGGGACAGTTCGGGGCGCGCGTCCACCACGGCGGCGATGCCGACTCCTGCGGCGTGCAGATCGGCGACCGTGTCATAGGCGCTGTCGTTGGTGGTGCTCACCACGGCCCGCGAGCCCGGGGCCACGGCGTACCGGTTGAGGTACGAGCGCACGGCGGCGGCGAGCATCACCCCGGGGCGGTCGTTGCCCGCGAAGACCAGCGGACGCTCGTGGGCGCCGGTCGCCAGGACCACCCGGCGGGCCCGGATGTGCCACACCCGCTGCCGCGAGACGCCCTCGGACGGCTGGGGAGCGTCGGCGCCGAGGTGGTCGGTGCGGCGCTGGACGGCCAGCACGTAGTTGTCGTCGTAGGAGCCGAACGCCGTGGTGCGCCGCAGGACGACGACCTCGGGCGCGGCGTCGAGGGCCGCGCGGACTTCGGCGGCCCACGCGAGGGCGCTCTGCTCGCCGACCGTCTCGGTGCTCCCGGAGAGCAGCGAGCCGCCAGGCTCGGACTGCTCGTCGAGGAGGATCACCCGGGCGCCGGAGCCCGCGGCGGCGGTGGCGGCGGCGAGCCCGGCCGGTCCTGCGCCGATGACCAGGACATCGGTGTGGAGGTACTTCTTGTCGTAGACGTCGGGGTCGGGGGCCGGGTCGAGGCGGCCCATCCCGGACAGCGTGGTGGCGGACAGGCCGTCGTACAGCTCCACCGTCGTCGCGGGCAGCATGCCCTCCGAGCACGGGCCGTCGATCCGCACCAGGGCGTTGGGCTCCTCGGGGCCCGCGGCGACGATGCCGCGCGGGCGGCCGCGGTAGAGCGACGGGGCGACCTCCACGAGCCCGTTCGCCAGCATCGCGGAGGCGACGGTGTCCCCGGGGTGCCCGGTCAGCTCACGGCCGTCGACGGTGAAGCGCAGCACGGAGCTGCGGTCGACGCGGCCCCCGCGCGGAAGCCGGAATGGCTGGTCGGTCATCGGTTCCCTCCGGCCTGGGGCAGTGCGGGGCGGGGCTCGTCGAGCCGGTAGGCGGCCAGCACCTCGTACGTCGTGGTGTCGCGCAGGACGTTGAACCAGCGGCGGCATCCGGTGCCGTGCATCCACCGCTCGGCGAAGGGCCCCTTGGGGTTGTCGCGGTAGAAGACGTACGCGGCCCATTCCTCGTCGGTGAGGTCCGCGGTGTTTCCGGGGTAGGGGACGTGGGCCTGTCCCCCGTAGTGGTACTCGGCCTCGTCGCGAGGACCGCACCATGGGCAGGTGATCAGCAGCACGGTGTTCTCCTCAGTGGGCCACGGCTGCGGCGCCGTGTTCGTCGATCAGTGCGCCCGTCGTGAAGCGTTCGAGGGCGAAGGGGGCGTTCAGCGGGTGGGGCTCGCCGGTGGCGATGGTGTGCGCGAAGGTCCATCCGGCGGCCGGGGTGGCCTTGAAGCCACCGGTGCCCCAGCCGCAGTTGACGTAGAGGTTCTCGACGGGGGTGGCGCCGATGATCGGGGAGGCGTCAGGGGTGACGTCGACGATGCCGCCCCAGGTGCGCAGCACGTGCGCGCGGGCGAAGACGGGGAACAGCTCGACGGCGGCGGCCATCTGGTGTTCGATCACATGGAACGAGCCGCGCTGCCCGTAGCCGTTGTACGCGTCGACCCCCGCGCCCATCACCAGCTCGCCCTTGTGCGCCTGGGACACGTAGACGTGCACATGGTTGGACATCACCACGGTGGGGTGCACCGGCTCGTGCAGCTCGGACACCAGCGCCTGGAGCGGGTGCGACTGCACCGGCAGCCGGAAACCCGCCATCTCGGCCAGGACGCTGCTGTGCCCGGCGGCCGCGAGGCCGACCCGGCCCGCGAGGATGCGCCCGCGGTTGGTCTCCACGCCCACGACCCGGTCGCCGTCCTTGACGAAGCCGGTGACCTCGCACCCCTGGATCAGGTCCACGCCCAGCTCGTCCGCCCGCCGGGCCAGCGCCCAGGCGACGTGGTCGTGCTTGGCGATACCGGCCCGCGGCTGGAAGGTGGCGCCGAGGACCGGATACCGGGTGTCGGGCGAGACGTTGAGGATGGGACAGACCTCGGCGACCTCGTCCGGGGTGAGCCACTGGGCGTCGACGCCGTTGAGGCGGTTGGCGCCCACGCGGCGCACCCCTTCGCGGACGTCCTGGAGGGTGTGCGCGAGGTTGAGGACACCGCGCTGGCTGAACAGGAAGTCGTACTCCAGCTCCTCCGGGAGCCGCTCCCACAGCCCCAGCGCGTGCTCGTACATCGCCGCGCTCTCGTCCAGCAGGTAGTTGGAGCGGATGATCGTGGTGTTGCGGGCCATGTTGCCGCCGGCCAGCCAGCCCTTCTCCAGGACGGCCACGTTGGTGATGCCGTGGTTCTTGGCGAGGTAGTAGGCGGTGGCCAGGCCGTGGCCTCCGGCGCCGACGATGATGACGTCGTAGGAGGAGCGCGGCTCCGGGTTGCGCCAGAGGAAGTCCGGGTGCTCCGGCAGCGGCTGGGTGGTCATGCCGCGTCTCCGTTCAGGTGGGGATGTTCAGGTGGGGGTAGAGGGGGAAGGCGGCGGCGAGCTTCTCGACCCGGTCGCGCAGCAGGCCCGCCTGCTCGTCGCCGAACTTCTCGTCCTTCAGGGCCTGGGCGATGATGTCGGCCACCTCGCGGAACTCCGTCTCGCCGAAGCCCCGCGCGGCCAGGGCCGGGGTGCCGATGCGCAGCCCCGAGGAGACCATCGGGGGACGCGGGTCGAACGGCACCGCGTTGCGGTTGACGGTGATGCCGATGCGGTGCAGCCGGTCCTCGGCCTGCTGCCCGTCGAGCGCGGAGGCGCGCAGGTCGACGAGGATCAGATGGACTTCGGTGCCGCCGGTCAGCACCGTGATCCCGGCCTCGGCCACATCGTCGGACAGCAGCCGCCCGGCGAGGATGCGGGCGCCGGCCAGGGTGCGCTGCTGGCGCTCGGCGAACTCCTCGCTCGCCGCCACCTTGAAGGCCACCGCCTTCGCGGCGATGACGTGCTCCAGCGGGCCGCCCTGCTGGCCGGGGAAGACCGCGGAGTTGATCTTCTTGGCCAGGTCGGCGCGGCTGAGGATCACCCCGCCGCGCGGGCCGCCGAGGGTCTTGTGGGTGGTGGTCGTCACCACGTCGGCATACGGCACGGGGCTCGGGTGGAGGCCCGCGGCCACCAGCCCGGCGAAGTGCGCCATGTCCACCATCAGATACGCGCCCACCGCGTCGGCGATGCGCCGGAACGCGGCGAAGTCGAGCCGGCGGGGATAGGCCGACCAGCCGGCGACGATCATCTTGGGCCGGTGCGCGAGAGCGAGCTGCTCGACCTCGTCCATGTCGATGCGCATGTCGGCCTCGCGCACGTGGTACGGCACGACGTTGTACAGCTTGCCGGAGTAGTTGATGCGCATGCCGTGGGTGAGATGGCCGCCGTGCGCCAGGTCCAGGCCGAGGATCGTGTCGCCGGGGTCCAGCAGCGCGAACATCGCGGCCGCGTTGGCCTGGGCGCCGGAGTGCGGCTGTACGTTCGCGGCCTCCGCGCCGAAGAGCTGCTTCACCCGGGCGATGGCCAGCTGCTCGACGACGTCGACATGCTCGCAGCCGCCGTAGTAGCGGCGGCCCGGGTAGCCCTCCGCGTACTTGTTGGTCAGGACCGAGCCCTGTGCCTCCATGACCGCGGCCGGAGCGAAGTTCTCCGAGGCGATCATCTCGAGGGTGGACTGCTGACGGTGCAGCTCGGCGTCCACCGCGGTGGCGATATCCGGGTCGAGTGTGCTGAGCGGGAGGGTGAGGTGGGAGGTGACCGTGGTGATCGACGGGTTGGTTGCCATCTGTGCACCATCCTGAGAGCCAACTAATGGGCAATTGATATATCAGCCTCTGCGGTAAGGTATGGGAGCTCGCTGGGAGAGGTCAAGGGGGTTTCATGCAGCACGTGGCGACCGAGCCGAGGGGCGAGGAGCTGTCCCTCGCCGAGCGCGCCTACCGCGCCATCCGCGACCGGCTCGTCATGCTCGAGATCCGCCCGGGGGCGCCGATCAACGAGGACCAGCTGGCCCAGTCCCTCGGCGTCGGCCGGACGCCGGTGCGCGAGGCACTCAAGCGGCTCCAGTACGAGCGCCTGATCACGACCTACCCCCGGCGCGGCACCTTCGCCACCGACGTCAACATCACCGACCTGGCCCATATCTCCGAGGTGCGCCAGGAGCTGGAGCCGCTGGCCGCCGCCCAGGCCGCGCGGCGCGCCACGGCCGCGGACCGCGCGGTCCTGGCGGGTGCGCTACGGGAGCTGGGGAGCGTGGATTCCCATCGGCACGGTGCCGATGAGCTGATGCGCCTGGACCTCCAGGTCCACCGCGCCATCTACGCCGCCACCCACAACCCGTACCTGGAGGACACCCTCGTCCGCCACGACAACCTGGCGACGCGCATCTGGTGTCTGTTCATCGACCGGCTGTCCGACATGGCGGGCCACGTCGAAGAGCACGGGCCGCTGCTCGAGGCGATCGTCGCCGGTGACCCCGAGAAGGCGGCCCAGCTCGCCCGCGACCATGTCGAGGGCTTCGAGCGGGCCATTCGCGCCGCGATCTGAGGCGCCGTAAGGCATGCGCTGAAGCGCCGTAACGCATCGGCCCGAGGCCCCCGTAACGCATCGGCTGAAGCGCCGTTCCGCGTCAGTGCGCGGTGTCCCGCGGATCGTCCCGGCGCAGCCGGGGCCTGCCCGCCAGGGTGGTCCACAGATGCGGGGCGGCGTCGTCCTCGGGGAGCTGGGCGATCATGAAGCGGACGCAGCGTTCGATCTTGACCCGCCACAGGCGGGCCGCCTCGTTCCCGTCGGCCTTGCGCAACGCCTCGTGGACGGCGGTGTCTTCGTCGCTGATGGCGTCGCACGCCTGGCTGTAATCCATGTCCAGCACCGTGACGAACATGCGCAGACGGGCCGTGAGCCGTTCGAAGGTGTGCGCCGCCTGCGGGAGGTCCGCGGTGCGGGCGAGGGCGTCCTGATACCGCAAGTCCTCTTCGCGTATGCGGGCGTGGTCGTTGTCCCGGGCGGCGTCGCGGACCTCCGCCAGCGCCGCTGAGGCCGGGGCGAGCTGGTCGGGCCCGAGCATGGCGACGCGCCGGATGAGCAGCGCGCCCAGGCTGGCCCGCAGGGCGTAGAGATCGAGGACGTCCTTCGGCGTGACGGTGGGGACGGCGGTCGCACCGCCCGGGAGCAGATCGAGCATGCCCTCCTCGGCCAGCGCCCGGAGCCCCGCGCGGACGACCCGGCGCGAGAGGCCGAGGCGGGCCGCGAGCGGTGTCTCCCGGACACGGTCGCCGGGCCGGTGGCGATCGGCGAGTACGGCTTCGCGCAACAGGCCCACGACGGGATCGGTCGTGAGGGGAGCACCGGGCGGCTCGTCGGGGGATGTGAACGTGGTCGCCGTGGGGACGTCGGCGTGGCCGGGCGCGCACACGTCCCGGGCGTTCGAGTCGTTGCCGGACCCACAGATGGCCGGGGTGTCGTACACCGGGCGCGGGGCGGCGACGCGGGTGAAGGGGTCCGCGGACGGGGTCCAGGTGGTGGACCAGGTCAGCAGCGCGTCACGGAGGCGGTGCGGATCGGGGGCGCTCCCGGGAGCGGGCCGGGCCTCGGTGGCGAGGAGGCGCCGGGTCTCGTCGGTCCACTCCGCCGGGCCGGGTACGTGGTGCCAGCGCAGCCTCGGGGACACGTCCTGGCACCCGGCGCGGCCTTCCGCGGGTACGCCGTGTGCCAGGACGTGCACCACTTCCCCGGTGTCGGCCGCCGCCTCCGCCCGCTCCAGGAACGTGCGCAGCGCGGGGTGGCCCGTCCAGGGTGTGTCCCGCGTGTGCCGGCCGCCCCGGAGCGCGGCGAAGGCGGAGGCCACGGCCAGGACGTGGGGCGCCTCCCGCTCCTGGCCGAACAACCGGTCCGCGCAGGTGCGCACGGCCCGGCCCCGGCCCGTCCGGGCCGTCACGGCGAGCACGCACACCGGTGGCGCGATGAACAGGCCGACCACCTCCTCGGTGCGGTTCGGCAGGGACCACGCCCGGCGCTGCCCGGTCGTGGCGCCCGCCCCCGGCCGGACGCGGTAGGCCCGCCAGACCCGGCTCACGGTGCTCTGGCTCAGGCCGGTTTCGGCCGCCATGGAACGCGTCGACCAGACGTGTCCGGCACCGGGCGGCGGTGGCGTGAGGGTGCGGACGAGGACATGGGCCACGGTGTCGTCGTCCGCCGCTGGCGGCCGCCCGGGACGGGGCTGCTCGTCCAGGCCCGCCAGCCGTTCGGCGAGGAAGCGGGCGCGCCACTTGCCGACCATGTCGCGGGAGATGCCGAGGCGCGTGGCCACGCCGCTGTTGGTGGGCTCGTCCTCGCAGGCCAGCACGATCCGCGCGCGCAGCGCGCGGGCCTGCGAGCAGCTGCGGCTGCGGGTCCATGTCCGCAGTGCGGCCCGTTCGGCCTCGGTGAGGATCATGGCATTGCGGGGGCGGCCGACCATGGCGGCAACCGTAGCCGAACTTCTGATTCAGGTGTACCCCGGTGCCGGGTCGGACGCCGGGGGCATTGTTGGCCGCCCTTGGCCTTCACATACTTCGATGCCATCCGGCGGCCACGCTGCCGGACTCCCCAGGAAACCGTGAGTTCGCGACCTCGGAACCGCGGTGTGTCCGGCCCGGGCCGCCCTCACCAGGGCGGCGACCGGGCGTCCGGCACCGACGACATGACATCAACCCCGACCTGGACCGGACGGCCCCGCCTCGGGCACGTCCGGGAACCGCTCCCGGAGGCTGTGATGACCGCAAACGCAGGCGCAAACGCAGGAAACAGAGTGGATGACGCCCCCCTGTCGGGCTTCCACAAGAAACTCGCGCTGTACTCCTCCGGGGGCCCGTTCCTCGACGGCTACGTCCTGAGCATCATCGGCGTCGCCATGGTGCAGATCACGCCGCAGCTGGACCTGTCCGACTCCGCCCAGGGCCTCATCGGCGCCTCGGCGCTCATCGGCATCTTCCTCGGTGCCTTCGTGGGCGGCTGGCTGACCGACAAGTTCGGCCGGCAACTCCTGTACACCATCGACCTGATCGCCATCATCGTCTGCTCGGTCGCCCAGTTCTGGGCCGCCGATCCGGTGTGGCTGTTCATCCTGCGCCTGCTGATCGGCATGGCGGTCGGCGCGGACTACCCCATCGCCACCTCCCTGCTGGCCGAGTTCACGCCGCGCCGCTACCGGGGACCGCTGCTGGGCGGCCTGGTCGTCATGTGGTTCGTGGGCGCCGCCACCGCGTACGTCGTCGGCGAGATCCTGTTGTCGGCCGGCGACGACGGGTGGCGGTGGATGCTCGCCAGCGCCACGCTGCCCGCCACGATCATCGTGCTGCTGCGCCACGGCACACCCGAGTCGCCGCGCTGGCTGGCCAACAAGGGCCGCACCGAAGAGGCCGAGGCCATCCTGAAGAAGGTCTACGGTCCCGAGGCGACGATCGCCGACCTGTCGGCGGAGGAGCACGAGGACATCGACGTCACGGCGATCATGCGGTCCGGCTACGGCGGGCGGATGCTGTACATCTGTGTGTTCTGGACCTGTTCCGTCGTCCCGCTGTTCGCCATCTACGCCTTCGGCCCGAAGATCCTGGACGCGCTTCAGCTCGAAGGCGGCCTCGCCAACATCGGGGAGGCGCTGATCACCGTCATGTTCCTCCTCGGCTGCGTGATCGCCCTGCTCGGGGTGAACCGGATGGGCCGCCGCACCCTGGTCATCCACAGTTTCGTCTGGTCGGGGCTGGCCCTGCTGCTGCTCGGCATCTTCCCCCACGCCCCCTCGGGCGTGATCATGACCCTGTTCGCCCTGTACGCGATCATCATCGGCGGCACCCAGATCCTCCAGTGGATCTACCCGAACGAACTGTTCCCCACCGAGGTGCGCGGCTCCGCCGTCGGGCTGGCCTCCTCCGTCAGCCGTATCGGCGCCGCCGTCGGCACCTATCTCGTCCCACTGGCCCTGACCAGTTGGGGCATCGGCGGCACCATGATCGCCGCCGCCGCGATCAGCCTCGTCGGCGCCCTCGTGTCCGTCCTGTGGGCGCCCGAGACCCGGGACATGGCCCTGCACGAAGCCGCCGCGTTGCCTACCCGCACCGGCGAGAGTGCCGAGACCGCCGGACGCCCGGCGAGTGTCTGACCGCTGTCATCTCCCCCGCAATGGCCAGGGAAGGACATGATGAAGGACGTAGTGATCGTCGGAGGCGGCATCGCGGGGCTGTCCGCGGGCTGGCGACTGCGGCACTGGGACACGCTGGTGCTGGAGTCCGAGGGCCGGGTCGGCGGACGCATCCGCTCCGAGCGCCGCGGACCGTACTGGCTCAACTGGGGCGGGCACGTCTACGCGGGCGGAAACTCCTCCACGGCGTGGCTGCTGCGCGACACCGGCATCGACTCGACCCCGGTGACCGGATCGCTGGCCGGGCTGGCCATGAACGGCAAGCTGCTCCTCAGCGGCCGGGTGGAGAGCTATCCGTTCCGGATTCCCATGCCGTGGTCCGCCCGCGCCGGGATGATGAAGGCCGGTGCCAAGGTCGCGCTCGCCGTCGCCAAGTACGCGAGGATCGTGCGGTTGCGGCCCGGTGAGGACGAGGCCGCCCGCCAGCGGCGGGTCTACGACTTCATGAACGACCGCAGCTTCTCCGACTTCGTGGGCGACCTGCCCGAGGACGCCGAAGCGCTGTTCAAGCCCACGGTGACCCGCTCCGCCGCCGACATCGACCAGATCTCCGCCGGTGCCGGTGTCGGCTACTTCAGCCTGGTGTGGAACATCGGCGGGGGCCTCACGCAGAGCATCCTCGGCGGCCCCTCCACCCTCACCGAGGGCATCGCCGCGGCCCTGTCGGACCGGGTGCGGCTGAACGCCACCGTCGACGAGATCGTCCACAAGAAGGACTCGGTCGTCGTCCGCTACCGGCAGGACGGGGTGGAGCGGGAGGTCGAGGCGCGCTGCGTGGTGCTGGCCACTCCCGCGACCGTCAGCCACCGGATCGCGGTCGACCTCGACCGCGAGGTCCGGGAAGCCCTGTCGAAGGTCGTCTACGGCCCGTATGTGAGCGCGGCGTTCCTCACCAACGAGACGGGGCGTCAGGTCTGGGACGGCGCCTATGCCATCGCGACGCCGAAGCGGTCCTTCAACGTCCTGCTGAACATGTCGAACATCGCGCGCGGTCTGGAGCCGGAACGCCGTCCCGGCAGCAGCATCATGACGTTCTCGCCGGGCAGTCTGGCGCGGTCGCTCCTCGAACGCGACGACGACGAGATCCGCCGGACCTACCTCGACGACCTGGACCAGGTCCTGCCGGGGTTCCCCGAGAAGGTCGTCGAAGCCGAGGTGCAGCGCTGGCCCACCGGCGCGCCTTACTGCTTCCCCGGCCGCGGGGCGTTGCAGCAGACCCTGACCCGCCGCAGCGGCCGGGTCCTGCTGGCCGGTGACTACCTCGGCACCCTCTACACCGAGACCGCGATCCAGACCGGCCTGTCCGCGGCGCAGGAGGCGCAGAGCCTGCTGGCCACCGACCGTCAGACCATCCCGCACGACCTGGCGCCCCTGCGCGCCGTCACCTGAGTCCACCGCCCCTGTCCCCCAGTTTCTTCCGAGGAGACTCAAGCATGTCGTCACAGCTGAGCGGTGTCCTGACCGCCCTTGCCTCACCGTTCGCGCCGGACGGACAGATCGACGAGAAGACGCTGCGCCGCCTGGTCGACCGCAGCGTCGACGGCGGGGTCGACGGTGTCGTCGCCTGCGGATCCACCGGGGAGTTCGCGGCGATGAACGGCGCGGAGCGGCGCCAGGTGGTCGAGACCGTCGTCGACCAGGTGGCCGGACGTGTGCCGGTGATCGCGCAGACCGGTGCGGTGAGCACGAAGGAAGCCGTCGCGCTGTCCCGCCACGCGCAGGCCGCCGGAGCCTCGGTCCTGATGGTCGTCGCCCCGTACTACGAGCCGCTGACGATGGACGAGACGCTGTGCTATCTGCGCACCGTGGCCGACGCCGTGGACATTCCGATCATGCTCTACAACCTGCCCGATGCCACCGGTGTCCCGCTCCCGCCGGAAACCGTCGGACAGCTCGCCCACGAGGTCGAGAACATCCAGTACATCAAGGACACCAGCGGCGACATGGCCCAGGCCGGGCAGCTGATCCACCGGTACGGCGACGTCATCGCCACCTTCATCGGCTGGGACAGCCTCCTTTTGCAGGCCATCTCCGAGGGCGCCGCCGGTGTCATGGCCGGGACCGCGAACGTGATCCCCGCCGAACTCGTCTCCATCCACCGGGCGTTGCGCGACGGCGAACTCGAGCGCGCGCGAGCCGAATGGGCGCGGATCTACCCGCTGATGGACACCATGATGTCCGCGCCGTTCATTCCGGCGGTCAAGGCCGCCCTGGAGGCGGCCGGGTTCCCCATCGGGCCTCCCCGCGAGCCGCTGCTCGGCCTCGACGCCGCCACGACCGCCCGGATCTCCGCCCTGTACGAGGAGCTTCGCCAGCGGTCGGCGTGACGCGCCCCGGGCACCCCCACCGCATCCCGGCTGTTTCCCACCACCACCCAGGGAGCCACTGATCATGAGCACTGCCGCCGCTTCCACGACGGTCACCGTTCGCCGCGCGACGGACGCACCGCCGCTGATCTCCGCTGCCGACCTTCCTCCGGCCGGCCACTTCGTGGACGGGACATTCCCCGACGGATCTCCTGGTCGCGTCATCGATGTGGTCGATCCGTGTACGGAGGGCGTCATCGCCCGGATTCCCGAGGGAACCGCCGAGGACATCGACCGGGCGGTCGCCGCAGCGGCGCGGGCCAAGGGCCCGTGGGGGCGGCTGGTCCCCAAGGACCGCTCGGAGGTGCTGCACGCCATCGCCGACCGGCTGGCCGAGAACACCGACCTGCTCGTCAGGCTGGAGTCGGCGAACACCGGCAAGCCGCTCGCGGTGTCGAAGGACGACGTCGCCATGACCGTCGACACCTTCCGCTTCATGGCCGGTGCGGTGCGCGCGGCCACCTCGATGGCCGCCGGTGACTACGTCGAGGACCATCTGTCGGTCATCCTGCGGGAACCCCTCGGGGTCATCGGCGTGATCACCCCGTGGAACTATCCCCTGCTCATGGCGGCCTGGAAGCTCGCCCCCATCCTCGCCGCGGGCAACTCCCTGGTCATCAAGCCGTCCGAGCAGACCCCGCTGACCACGCTGAAGTTCGCCGAACTCGTCGCCGATCTCCTGCCGCCCGGAGTGGTGAACGTGGTGACCGGCTACGGCGCGGAGGCCGGGGCCCGGCTCGCCGAGCACCCGGACGTCGACATGATCGCCCTGACCGGTTCGGTCCCCAGCGGCCGCGCCGTGGCCCGGGCCGCCGCCGACTCCCTCAAGCGCGTGCACCTCGAACTCGGCGGCAAGGCCCCGGTTCTGATCTTCCCGGATGCCGATCTGGCGGCCGCCGCCTCGGCCCTGCGGGAAGCCGGGTTCTGGAACTCGGGCCAGGAGTGCGGGGCCGCCTGCCGCGTCCTCGTCCACGAATCGGTCGCCGAGGAGTTCGTCGGCCACCTCGTCGGCGAGGTACGGGCGCTGGTCGTCGGCGACCCACGCTCCGGCGAGGAGGTCGAGGTCGGCCCCATGGTTTCCAAGGCACACTTCGACCGGGTCACCGGATACGTGGAGCGCGCGAAGAGCGAAGGCGCCCGCGCGGCGACGGGCGGCGAGGCCCTCGACGGCCCCGGCTACTTCATCGCCCCGACCGTGCTGGTCGACCTCCCCGAAGGCGCCGAAGCCACCCACCAGGAGATCTTCGGCCCGGTGGTCACCGTCGAGACCTTCGCCGAAGAGGACGAGGCGGTACGCCGGGCCAACGAGGTCCCCCTGGGCCTGTCCGCCTCGGTGTGGACCGAGAACGCCCGCCGCAGTCACGACGTCGCCGCGCGCCTCGACAGCGGAACGGTCTGGGTCAACTCGCATCTCGTACTGGCCGCCGAGGTCCCCTGGGGTGGCTTCAAGGGATCCGGCTACGGCCGGGACCTGTCGCTCTACGCCCTGGACGACTACTCACGCACCAAGCACGTCATGCACCACCACGGGCGCTGATCCCGCCTCAGGCTCCGGTCCGCTTCTCCAGGCGGCTGCCGCGGGGCAGGGTGACGGACATGATGTCGCTGGGGCCGGGACCGTCCAGCGCGAGGCGGTGCCACCGCCCGCGCGGGACGATGGCCGCGGTTCCGGCCCCCAGCCTGATCTCCTCCTCGTCTCCCGGCTGCTCCGGGCGGAAGAAGAGGCGGATCCCGCCGGTGAGGCAGGACACGACCTCGTCCGCCTCGGAGTGGACTTCCCAGTGGTCGGCGTGCAGGTCGGCGTCGGACTCCACGTGGAAGGTCATCAACTGCCAGCCGTCCCGGCCGGGGTCGAACACGGGTTGCGAGGCACGCACCCGGCCGCCCTCGTCAAGGTGGAGGAAGGAGGCGAAGAGATCGATCGGGGTGACGGTCATGGTGAGACGTCCTCTCGGCGGTGAGCTTCATGGGTGATCGGTCTGCACGGTCGCGGCCGCCTCATGCGGCCAGGGCGCGGCGTACGGCGGCGCTGAGTTCGGCGATCTGGCGCTGCGACACCTCGGCGGACAGGATCGCCTGCGAGCCGTGGAACGTGCCCGGCCACTGGTGCAGTTCGACCGAGACGCCCGCCCGCAGCAGCCGCACCGCGTAGTCGATGTCCTCGTCGCGGTTCGGGCACAGCTCCGCGGTGGCGACGTAGGCCGGTGGCAGGCCGGACAGGTCGTCGGCCCGCGCGGGGGCGGCATACGGCGTGGCGGGGCGGGAGCCCAGATAGTGCCGCCACGACGTGGCGATCTTGTCGCGGGTGAACCAGGGCGTATCGGTGAAGTTCCGCGCCGACCACGTCTCCTGCCGGTCGTCCAGGCCTGCCTGGTTGAGGAGTTGGAAGCGGATCGCCGGTCCTTGTTCGTCACGCGCCCGCAAGGCCACCGCGGCCGCGAGCCCACCGCCCGCGCTGTGGCCTCCGACCGCGATCCGCGCCGGGTCGATGCCGAGGTCGGCCGCGTTCTCGGCCGTCCAGGTCAGTACGGCGTAGGCGTCGTCCAGGGCGGCCGGGAACCGGTTCTCCGGGGCCGGGCGGTAGTCCACCGAGACCACCACCGCGCCGGAGCCCTCCGCGAGCCGGGCGGCCCACGGGTGTTCGGTGTCCAGGTTCCCCATGACGAATCCGCCGCCGCGCAGCCAGACGATGGCACCCTGCGCCCGCTGCGGGCGGTAGATCCGCACCGCCACGTCCGGGTCGGCGGGCACGGTGCGGTCCTCGACCTCCATACCGGCGACGTCCGGTGCCGGGACCGCGGCGGCCAGCCCGGCGAGGTTCTTGCGCGCGGTGACCGGGTCGGTCAGGTCCGCGGGAGGGAACAGCGGGACGAATGCTTCGAGTTCGGGATCCATGACGACCATCCTCACGGCCGCCGTCCCCGGGGTCATCCGCCGTTCGTCGCGCATCCCGCCCCGGTAGCGCGCCGATCGGCTCGGCGCGCCCCGGTCCTTCTATCCTTCTGCCATGGAGGCACTGGCGGTACGGCTGTCGGGACTGGATCCGTACGTCGACGGAGCGATCCGCGTCGTCGTCTTCTACGACACGTTGATGCGCCGACGGGTGGATCTCCCGGCGCTCGTGCGGGCCTCGGCGGGCCTGGCCGAGTGCGTCGCCGGGATCCGGCTCCACGGCACGGGCCGGACGATCCGTGTCTCGCCCCACGGTACGGAGGCGTCCACCCCACCCGCGCCCCGGTCCAGCACGGCACCGATCATCCTGGACGACGAGGAGATCGGCGTGGTGTGGCTGGAACGGCCCGGCCCGGCCAACCCGCTCGACGACATGCTTCTCGACCGGCTCGCCATCGCCGCCGCGTCGGCCGTCGAACGGTACGGTCCGGCCCGCACCACGATGGCCGACCCCGCCCTCGTCGAACTGGCCATCAGCGACGGCAGCGACGAGGCCGCCCGCGCGCGGGCGCTACGGCTCCTGGGGTTCGCCGCCGAGGTGCCGGTTCACGTGGTCGCCGTACGCGCGCGGCTGCCGCTCGACCGGATCGGCGCCCTGATCTGCCCGTCCCGCCCGGTGAAGGCGGCGCCGCTCGCCGACCTGGGCGTCATCCTGGCCACCACCGTGGACCGGGCCCGGTTCCCCGCGGACGTACGGGCGGGCATCGGCGCCGCCGAAGGCCCCGACCGCTCCTGGCACGACGCCCGCACCGCCCTCCGCTTCACCACCACCCGCCGACCGGTCGTCCACCACGACGAACTGGGGGCACTGGCTCTCCTCGCACAGGTGCCGCAGGACACCGCGCGGGACAACCCCGACGTGGCCGCGATCGCCCGCATCGCGGGCACCCCGGACGACCTGGAGACACTGGACGCCTACTGCACCACCGGCTCCCTGCGCCGGGCCGCCGACGTCCTCCACCTCCACCACAGCAGCGTCGCCCGCCGGCTGGACCAGATCGCGAAGACCCTGGGCATCGAACTCACCGAACCCACCGGGCTGTTACGGGCCACCGTCGCCCTCACCGCATGGCGGCTGCTCAACGGCTGAGGACCCGAGCGGCGGGCGGCTCCCACACGGCGTGGTCGTGGGCGAAGAGCACCAGGTGGTCGGCGGCGAACTCGGCGGGCGGTGGCCAGTTCCGTGGCCTGGACGAGGCCGGAGACGCCCGTCAGCAGGGGGTTGCCGCCGCAGTGGTCGAAGTGGAGGTGGCAGTTCACCACGAGGGTGATGTCGGCGAGGGCGGCACCGGCCGCCGCCAGCGCGGCCGGGAGGCGCGGCGGTGGGGGCGGTAGTGGGCATCGGTCTCGGGGCTGCCGGTGCCGATGCCCGTGTCGAGGCGGGCTCCAGCGAAAATCCTGTGCGTGCAGGTATCCAGAGAGGTGGTCAGTCGGTCTGGAACGCCATACCGACCGCAGCACTCCGGGAAGGAGTCCGGCATGATGCGCCGCCTCACCACCACGGCAGGGATTCTGGCCGCCGCAGGAGCCCTCGTCCTCGGCATGGCTCCATCGGCCTCCGCCGCTCACGGCGACCTCTTCAACAGCACCTGGCGCGTCGTCAACCCCAGTGGCTGTATTTCCGTACCCCTGGAAGACAACAGGTTCCACGTGTACAACCAAACCAATGAATACGCCATCGCCTACATGAACAACGACTGCACCGGACCTGTCATCGATGTGATCCCGCCCGACGGCGAGTCCGACGGAGGTGAGATCGCCGTTCTGGGACGGGCCGTCTGGATCCGCTGACGCCCATGCACGACGGGGTGGACGGCGCGGGCAAGCGCGCCGTCCACGTGGTGACCGTCAGGAGCGTTTGTCGATGGTGATGAACGGGTCCCATTGGAAGTACCCCACCGGCTTCAGGTCAGCGTCCAGGACCTGGAAGTAGAAGCGGTACGTGACCCGGCCGATCTTGCGGACGTCCGCCTCCCAGTAGTGGTCCTCGTAGTCCTGCGTGACGAAGTCCGGCCTGCCGTCGGACCCCTCCTTCGGCATCGGATAGGTGCCGTCGCCCACCACGACCCGCGGCGTGCTGATCAGCGGATCGCCGCTCACGTACCGGTAGAGCAGGGCGCTGTACTCGCTGTTGAGCGACAGGGTCGTCTCGCGCCAGCGGATGATGTCCCGGGGGTTGGCCCGGAAGTTCAGCTCGGCTCCCGACGTGCCGACGACGCGGTCGTGGCGGGTCGTCATGTAGATCAGCTCGTGGTCGACCTGGGTCGGCGCGTCGGGATTCCTCGACGCGCTGGTATAGAGCTTGGCGATCGAGAAGGCGTCGAACGCGATCATCACGTTGATGATTTCGGACATGTTCCTAACCCCTTTTCTCTTGCACCTTGTAGGCCATCGCCCGCGGGTAGTCGTGCCGGTGCAGGCGGACGCGGACCAGCAATGGCCCGGCGTTGAGCGGATCGGTGGGGTCGGCGAGACGGGCCAGCAGCTCGTCCAGCTCGGAGGTGTGCGCGATGCTGATCCCGTTCGCCGGGGTGTTCTTGCCGGAGAACACCTCCGCGAGGCGGTCGTAGTGCCACGGGTGGAGGACGTTGTAGAAGTCCGCCTCCTCCGGCTCGCCCGTGCCGTCAGGGCTGTCCCGGTCGGCGTAGTAGGACGGGTGCACCAGCATCTGCTCGATGCCGTAGAAGTGCCCGTTGTCCATGACGAACACCACCGACCGCAGCCCGAGCCGGGTGTGGGTGGAGATCTCCTGGCAGGTCTCCTGGAAGGCTCCGTCGCCGACGAACACCATCGGGCGGGCGTGATGGCGCTCGGGGGCCAGCGCGGCGCCGGTGGCCGCGCCGACGGACCAGCCGATGGACAGCCAGCTGATCTGCGACAGGAACCCGCCCGCGGGCAGGCTCAGGTTCATCGAGCCGATGAGGGAGAACGCGGCGTCGGAGACGACCGTCCAGTCGCCCTGCGTCTCCTGGCCCAGGAAGTGGTTGATCCGGTCGAACACGCCGTCGTAAGTGAGGCGTTCGGCGTGCCGGGAGCGCGAGCCGCCGCTGCGGAGCGTGGCGCGGTGGCTCCGCAGGCTGGCGGGGCGGTCACCGGGCGCGCCGTGGTGGGCGTGGGCCTCGGCGTAGTAGTCGGCGGTCAGTCCTCCGGAGCCGAAGCGCTTCACCAGCGCGTCCTGGAGGGCGGGCAGGAGCCGCTCCAGCTGGACGTCGGGGAAGTACCGGGTGCCGACGCTGACACCGCCCCGGGCGGCCATCACCCAGTCGGTGCCGACGTACTGGTCCCCGCCGAGGTTCTTCGACGTGGACCAGGCGCCGAGGCCGATCCGGCAGGTGGCCCACTCCTTGAAGATCCAGTGCACATCGGGGTGGCTGGCCGCGCCGTTGTAGACGCCGTGGAACTGCTGGAGTTCCTCGTCGACGACGGCCTTGGCGCCGACGGTGGTGCAGAACGGCACCCCGGTGGCCTCCGTCAGCTCGGTGAGCGGCCCGCCGAGGCGGAACCGGTCGATCTCCTCACCGGCCCAGATGATCGGGCGGGGCCTGCCGTCCGGGCCGGGGTGTTCGTCGATCAGGGTGAGGACGGCGTCCACCGCGTTGTCCAGCATGGTCTGGTTGCGGGTGCTGAACGGCCGCTCGCGGCGGAGGAGGGGCTGCTCGGCGACGGCGCAGGGCTCGTCCCACAGGTCCTCCATGACCTCCAGGTAGACGGGCCTGCGCTCGGACAGGCAGGCGGTGAGCGCGGCATCGATCTGGCCGGGGGCGAGACCCGGGTTGGAGATGACCTGCGCCTCCACGGTGACCTGCCGGTAGACGTCCAGGTTGCTCTCCCGGCGGGGGCTCATATGGGAGGTGAGCATGCCGATGGCGCGGTAGTTCTGCCACTGCTCGTACGGCGGGCAGGCGTTGATGGCGATGAGCGGGACGTGTTCGACGTAGGCGCCGCCGCAGGCGTTGAGCAGGTTGAACGCGCCGACGCTGTAGGTGACCGCGGCCGCGCCGATGCCGTGGACGCGGGCGTAGGCGTCGGCGGCCTGGCCCGCGCCGCCCTCGGTGGGGGTGCCGACCCACTCGACGTCGCCCTCGGCCCGCAGGGTGGTGAGGAAGGGCCCCAGGTGATTGCCGGGGACCCCGAACAGATGGGTGATGCCCAACTCGGCCAGGCGGCGGGCCAGATAGCGGGCGACCGTGCACTCGGGGAAGATCGCGGTCATGAACGGCCCTCCCGGTGCGCGCCCGGGGTGGTGACCGACGGGGCCCGGTGGACGGCGGTCGCGGCGCGGAGGGCGCTCTCCAGTGCGCCCTCGATCCAGGCGTGCTTGAGGGAGGTGTGCTCCCCGGCGAAGTGGACGGGGCCTTCGGGGCGGGACACGTCCAGGTGGAAGCTGGTCATCTGATTCGCGGTGTAGATGGCGGCCTCGCCGAACGCGTACGGGTCGCGGGCCCAGCTCTTGGTGGCGCCCCGGCCGGTGAAGAACACCTCGATGCGGCGGCCGTGCAGGGCCTGGAGGTTGCGCAGGGCGTAGACGTAGCGCTCGTCGTCGCGCATGGAGTCCCAGCGCGCGGCGTCGTCGGACCAGGAGTACGAGGCGAGCACCACGCCCCCGGTGCTGCCCTCGACCCGGTGCGAGGGGTAGTACATGAACCGGTTGGGGTTGTCGGTGGCGGAGCCCCCTCCGAAGCAGTGGGAGGCGGGGCGGACCGCGGGGCCGCGCAGCGGCATGGTGCTGTTGAGCTGCCGCATGTCCGCGGTGACGCTGCTGTCCTTGACCGCGGCACCGAGCAGCCCGGCGCCCGCCTCGGCGCCGAACGCGAGGGCGGGAGCGGTGTCGGCGTCCTGCCCGCCGCTCTGCTGGTAGTGCTCGTAGAGCCCCGGGCCGATGCTCTCCAGTTCGTTGCGCCAGTCCTCCTCGGTGAACTCCCACCACCGGTGGCTGAACTCCAGCAGCACCTTGGTCGCCTGGTCGTAGTGGGTCTCGATGATGGCGCGGCGCTTCTTGTACGACATCGAGGGGACGATCTCCACGAAGCGCAGCGCGGAGAACGGGATGGTGACGATCGCCAGGTCCGCGGTCCACAGGCGCGGCGGGGCCTGCGGGTCGTTCTCGGGGACGGTCTGCACGGCCACGCCCCACCCGTCGGGTCCGACGGCACCGGTGCCCTCGGGGTCGGCGTCGCGGCTGGGGTCGTGGTATTCGAGGCGGATCATGCGGTGGCCGAGCTTCACCTCGTCGCGCAGGCCCTGGTGGAGGGCGTGCGGCAGGCGCCAGCTGCCGCCGGGCACCTCCCAGTAGCGGACGCCCGGGTTGATGTCGCTGCGGCTCAGGAAGCTGTGGAAGAAGGAGAGATGGAGCCGCGAGGACATGTTCTCCAGGGTTCCGACGGCCTCGATCGCCTCATCGCTGAGCCCGCCGCACTCGCGCAGGAAGCCGCCCATGGAGTAGCCGTCGAAGTCGCGGATGACCCGGGCCCAGCCCTCGACCCACGCGTCGAACGGCTTGTTGACGCGCTGCCCGTCGACGATGTCGGAGTAGTAGTCGCGTACGTACTCCAGCGCGTCGTCCACCATCCTCACGACGGGGGCGCGGACCTCGTCGTCGGTGAGGTGGAAGCCCTCGTTGATCCGCTCGGGCGCGGCGGCGTAGTCGGCCCGCCGCACCTGGGTGCGGTTGGCGCGGATCCAGGAGTTGCCGCGCTTGTCGGGTTCCTGGAAGCCGGGGCTGTCCTCGCCGTGGGTCCAGGTGCGGCCGGTGAAGGACGTGTACGTCACGGGCGGGACGGCGACCTCGGGGCCGCTGCCGGTGGAGGGGTCGATGTCCACGTTGTAGAACTGGCGGCGGCCGAGCCCGAGCTTGTCGACGAGGGCGAGGACGAGCGGATGGAAGTCGGGCAACCGCATGGCCCCGGCCTCGGCGTACTGGGCGGAGTCGTCGAAGGGCTGATGGTGCTTGGTGGAGCGGAAGGTCTTGATGCGTCCGCCGACCCGGCTGGCGTTGGCCTCCAGGATGGTGACGTCGTGACCGGCGTCCTTGAGCAGACGGCCGGCGACGAGGCCGGTGATACCGGCGCCGACGATGAGGATCTTCTTGCGCGGATGCGGGGTGGGGCCGAGGTCGCCCGTGTCGATCAGAGTCTGGAGATAACCGAGCTTGAGATCCTTGTCGTCCGGCCCGATGAGGAGGAGCTCGCGAGCGAGCCTGAGACACGTCTGCCAGCGCGCACGGGTGGCGGAGTTGCCGCGTGGAGTGTCCGTCATAGCCCGGGATCCTAGATATGAAGAAACGATTATCCACTTATCCAGGAAGGTAATGCATTAGCAAAGTCCTAAAAGGACCGAACAGGCACATGACGGAATTTCAACTTGCCGACGATTTTCAATAAGAGACGGAAACTCACACCCGGGACGAAAGAGAAAAGAGAGTGACACGGAGGGCGCCGCAGGTCAGTGCACCGGTTGACCTATCGAACTGACCAGCGAATATACACCGTCAGATATCGTTGGCCAAAGCTGAATTCGAACGAGAGAACGCCATCGCGCTGACGAATTCTATGGCCAACGCTTTTAGGGTTGCCCTCGTCCGGATTCATAAACCCGGCCCGGTTCCGCACCGGCGGCGCCCCCATGGTCAGTTGTCGCGCAGCACGGTCGTGGTTTTGTTCCCGGCGTAGTCCTCCAGGACCGCGATGACCTTACTGGTGGCGCTGGACATGGTGACCGTCATCGCCGCACGGGTGGTACGGCCGCGGACGATATACGGCTTGTTGCCCGAGCCGTAGGTCGTGGCGAACGACTTCGGCTGACCGTTCTCCAGGATCGTCAGCGTGTGCCAGTCCGCGAGCGTGGGGCGGGAGAAGGCGAAGGTGTTTCCCGTGATCTTCACGGCGGACTTGGGATACGGGCTGATGTCGGCGTCGGCGAACCTGCCGCGCACACCGGTGGCCGTGCCGTCGGCGGTCTTCGCGGTGAGCAGGTACGCGTCTCCGCTCACGGGTACGCCGGTCAGTGTCACGCCCGACTGGTTGCCCGGCACCGTGACCTCCTTGGTGAAGGGCTTGGAGGTGTCAAGGCCGCGGACGGCCACGGTGACGGGCTGCCCGGTCAGCTGCGGGGACCATGCCGCCTTCAGGGTGCCGTCGGGCGCCGCCTTGGCGGTCACGTCGGCCGGGGCCGTGGACAAGTCGAACGACACGGTCGCGGGCTTGCTCCGGGTGCCGTCGGGGCCGACCGCCACGAGCTTGATCTGCCCCGAGGTGGCGGTGAACCGCTTGACGTAGAAGACGTCGTCGTAGATGCCGCCGAGGTAGGTGTCGTCGAGGTAGACGTCGTAGCGGCGGACCGTGTCGTAGTCACTGCGCTGCCAGGACAGGAACAGCTCGTCGCTTCCGGGCAGCAACTGGTCGATGCGCAGCTTCTTCGGTGCCGCCGGGGTGCGGTCGACGCCGTCGTGCAGTGCCAGGGCCCCCACGTTGACCTGGTAGTCCTTGATCGGCTGGGCGCCCGCGGCGACCACGAGGCCGAGCGAGGCGATGCGCTCCCCGGCGTACTTCGACAGATCGGCGGAGACGGTGGTCCAGCCGTCGGTGTGCTGACCGGAGCCCGAGAGCGGCACCTGGACCACCTTGCCCGGGTCGCAGGCGAGCACCAGCGCCAGCCACAGCTGGGAGTCGTCGTCCGCCGAGGGCTTGTTGTAGGTCAGGTCGAGTGTCGACGCCTTCGTGACGCTCAGGTCGGTCTTGTAGAGACGCATGGTGTTGTCGCTGTCGAGCGTGCCGCTGAGGACCAGGGAGCTGCCCCCGTTGTAGCCGCCGATCTTCCGGTACGAGAAGCGGTCGGCGGGCGTGTACTCGGGACCGTAGTCGAAGTCCGCCTTGAGGGACGACTTCGCGGCGTCGATCCACCACTGCCAGGTCACCGGTATGTCCTGGAGGTTGATGTTGCCCCACTCCGCGTCGTTGGAGAGCTTGCCGCCGCTCCAGGTCGACAGGCCATGCCCGGTGTTGAAGGACGTCGCGAAGGTGCTGCCCTTGATGACGGAGCGCTCGGCTATGTACTTCGACATGCCCTTCCACGTGCCCTCGGGCGTCGTGGCGCCCTGGGACGAGCCGGTCCACCAGCGGCGTTCCCGGTCGAAGACGGCCGACTGGGCCGTGTCGTCGGTCTTCTTGGCATAGTCGGAGGAGACGAAGTCGGCGCCGAGCGTGGCGATGCCGTTCATGGGCGCGCCGTCGGCGTCGAGGTTGTTGTCGAGGTCGTACGGCTGGTCGAACTGGTACATGCCCGCCTCGACACCGGCGAAGACGTTTCTGCGCGGATCGAGCCCCAGGCCCTTGGCGTAGGTCTTCGACTTGGTGAGCTTGGACTTGTTCCACCAGTAGTTGAGGAAGATGGAGTCGGACACATCGCCCGCGGCCGCGTCCCGGACGAACGGGGCGTTCACCGCGTTGAACTCGTTCTGGTACGAGATCCGGCCGGAGGAGTTGTCGATGGAGTCGTACCACTGCACATACAGTCCGCCGTCGCGCAGCTGCTTGAGGAACTTCTTGTACGTGGGGATGTCGGCCTGGGCGACCGCGTCCTCCTGGTTGACGAAATAGCCGTCGAAGCCGTAGTACTCGGCGACCTCGATGAGCTTCGCGGCGGCGGGGAAGCGGCCGTCGGCGTCCCGCTGGAGCAGTTCGCTGTACGCCTGATCGCCACGGTCGTTCGGGGAGAAGAAAACGCAGCCCAGCGACCGTACGCCGTTGGCGTGGGCGGCGTTGGTGTAGCCGGGGTTGGGGAGGTTGACCGCCCCGAACTCGAACCACTTCTCCTTCCAGTCCAGGTCGGGGTCGTAGTAGTCCACGGGCACGCCCTCGGTGGGCATGCCGTGCCAGGACGCGTACACATCGCTGTACTGCCAGTAGTTGAAGAGGTACTGGCTGAACTCGTTGGTGTACGGGTGGCTTTCGAAGAACGCGTTGCCGTAGTCGCCCGCGAGGGTGAGCATCTGGGTGTCGGAGGGCAGCGCCGGTGTGCGCTGGGTTCGCGCGTTGGGGGCGATGCGGGTCTGGAGAGGCACCTTGGCGCGCAGCAGTTCGGCGTCGGTGTCGTCCGCGGGGTTCCACCGCAGCAGGTCGGTGGAGGAGTAGCCGTGCTGGTAGGGCTGGTTGGCTCCGACGGCGCTCTCCCCCGGCCAGGGGAGGGTGTCGCTCGCCAGGGCGCTGCCGGCGCCCAGGGTCAGGGCCAGTACGGCCGCGAGCGCCCCGGTGCGTATGCGGGCCCTGGTCCGTCTTCTGGTGCCGTGGTGTCGCCGTTGTCGTGCCATGCCGTGTCCTCGCTTCCCTGGTGGGGGCGGATCGTCGTACGGAGATCCATCACGTACAGGTCGGTGCGGGCCCGTGCGGTCGCGCCCTCGGAGAAGCAGCGCGCGACGGGCAGGTCCCAGGCGACGGTGACGCGGCCGCGCGACGGTGCGGTGACCCGGTGGAAAGGCGAGGAGTTCCCGTCGCCGGGGCAGTACCGCCTCGCCGGTGCGGTGGCCGAACAGCGGCACGATGACCTCGGACTTCGGTGGCGGCGGGGTTGGTGACGACGACCTCGACGTGTACGGATCGCCCGGTCACGGCGGCGGTGAGGTGGTCGAAGGCGATGGTCCCGTAGCGCAGGCCGTACCCGAAGGGGAACAGCACCGGGTCCGGCGCGTCCCGGTAGACGTCGGCGGCCGAGTGGCGGTCGTTGTACCGCACGGGCACGGTTCCGGAGTGGCGGGGCGCGGTGAACGGCAGCAGACCGACCGGTTCACAGCCGCCCAGGAGCGCGCCGGTGATGGCGTCCGCGCCGTGCGGGCCGGGATACCCGGCCCACAGCACGGCGTCCGTGTGCTCCGTCACGGTGGTGAGCACATGCGGCCTGCCCGCGATCACCACCGCCACGACGGGGCATGCGGACCGGGCGCGTACGGCGGTGACCAGGTCGTTCTGGCCTCCGGGCAGCGACACGTCCGCGAGGTCGACGCCCTCTCCGGCGGTCGCCACCGCGGCGGGTCCCGCGGCGGCCCCGTTGTCGGCGAAGGCGTCGTCGTAGGCGCGGTGGCTCGTCCCGCCGAGGGCGAGGATCACGACGTCGGCGCCGCCCAGATCTGTCCGGGAAGGCAGGCCCGGCGGGCACACGATCTCGGCGTGGGGCAGCGCCCGGCGCAGCGCGTGTTCCAGGGAGACGGCCGATGACGCGGGCAGGGGCGGTACGTAGTCGCCCAGCATCGCGGTGACGTCGTGGGCGTTGGGCCCGGCGAGCACCACCTTGGTGAGGGATTGCGGGGTCAGCGGCAGCAGTTGGTCCGGGTTGTGCAGTAGGACCAGGGACTGGCGGGCCAGGCGGCCGGACAGCCGGTCCGTCGTGCGGGCGGCAAGGGTGAGCCGCTCGCGGTAGGGTACGGGCCGGCCCGGGCCGGTGTCCGTGCCCAGCAGGAGGCCCAGCCGGTGCTTGAGGGTGAGTACGCGGCGGCAGGCGGCGTCGATCAGTTCGGCCACGCGGGGGTCCTGTGCGGCGGCGGTTTCCAGCAGGGCGAAGGACTCGTCCCACAGCGACAGGTCCACCCCGGCGTCGAGGGCGGCCACGGCCGCGGCCTCGGGGCTTCCGGCCATCGCGGTCAGGCGGTCCACGGCCCGGCCGTCCGCCATGACGATGCCGTCGAACCCGCACTCGGCGCGCAGGAAGCCGGTGAGCAGGTCGCGGTTGGCGCAGCAGGGCACGCCGTCGATGTCGTTGTAGGCGGCCATGAAGCCCAGCGCCCCCGCCTCGACCGCTGCCCGGACGCTCGGCAGATGCAGTTCGCGCAGGTCGCGGGGGCCGATGACGGCGGACTGGCCGTTGCGTCCGCCGACCGCCTCGCCCTGGCCCGCCAGGTGTTTGAGGACGACGGCGACGCTGCCGGGCCCGTCCTGCATTCCGGTCACCACGGCACGGGTGAGTTCGGCGGCCAGCAGCGGGTCCTCGCCGAAACACTCCTCGGCCCGCCCCCAGCGCGGGTCGCGCAGCAGATCCAGCGCCGAGACCAGCGCCAGATGCACTCCGCTCGCCGCGAGTTCCGCGGCGACGGCCGCCGCCGCCTCGGTCAGCAGGGCCGGATCCCATCCGGCGGCGACGGCCAGGTTGGTGGGCAGCAGCGTTCCGCCGAGGGCCTGGTGGCCGTGGGGGGCCTCTTCCGAGAGGAGCACCCCGATACGGTGGCGGCCGCCCCGGGCCACTTCCTCCTGCACCAGGGCCGCGACCTCGGCGCGCTCCTCGGGCCGGATGCCGTCGTGCCAGGAGCGGCCCGACCAGGCGTCGGCGCGGAACACCCCGTACAGGGCGCCGAGGCCGCCCCAGCGGTCGATCTCGGTGCGGGCCCGGCGGGTGAGCCGGAAGCCGCCCCGGGGGTCGCGTTCGACGGCCTGCCAGCCGTACAGGCGCTGGTTGAGCTGGCCGACCTTCTCCCGCGGGGTCAGCTCGGTGAGGAGGCGTTCGACGGCGGCGGGGGCGTGTTCAGTGTTCGGCATGCGTGTGTGTCCTGCTCAGTACCTCGGCATCGCTGACCGAGGTGTAGAAGGTGTGTCCGGTCGGTTCGGCATGGACAAGGGAGGTGATGGCGCGGGCGCTCAGCGCGTCCGGGTCGGCGGCGGTCGCGGACGTGACCAGGGCGGGACGTGCCCCGGCCCGGGCACGCCGCATCCAGGTCTCGAACACGCCGCCGCCCGGGGACAGTTCGGCCCGGGACACGGGGACGTCCTCGGCGTCGACCGGGACCACGACCGCCTCTCGCCGGGTCGCGGGGCGCGACCGGCCGCGGAGTTCGGCGGCGAGCGCGGCGAAGCGCTCCCCGATGGGCTTCACCGCGCCATCGGTGGCGATCAGGCCCAGGCTGTGTTCGAGGTCCGGGAAGTCCCCGAGCCGCCGGTTCACGTCGTGGGAGCACCACCAGGTGATGCCCCACAGCGCCTCGCTGTCGGCCGCCGCCCGTACCGTGCCTTCGAGGAAGTCGGGCGCCTGATCCTCGGTGAGGTGGTTGAGCGGGGCGCCGACCTCCTGGAGCCACACCGGGCGGGCGGGGTCGACGGCGAAGGCGCGGGACAGCTCGATGAGATACGCGGCGTGGTGGACGCTCTCGTGGGACATGGCGCCGTACCCCTGCGCCGTGCCGTTGAAGATCCACGAGTGGACGACGCTCATGTGGCCGTACCGCGCGGAGTGGGCCGGGACGAAGGCATGGCCGTCGGCGTACCAGACGGCGTCGTATTCGGCGTTCAGCCGGAAGTGGCGGGGGTCGCGCGGGCCGGTGCCGTGCAGAGCGTCGAGCCAGGAGGCCACCTGGTGTGATGTGGCGGGCATCGGGTTGGGGTGCACCGCCGAGGTGAACTGGTTGACCTCGTTGCCCAGGGTGAGCCCGAGGAAGTTGGGCAGGTCGTGGAGCTGCTCGTCGAACGCCTCCACCAGCCGGGCCTGAGCGGCGATGGCATCGGGGTCGCTGAACATGCTGCGCCGGTGCCAGTCCGTCAGCCAGCTCGGCACGAAGTCGAAGCCGGACAGGTGCCCTTGGAGGACGTCGACGGCGGCGTCGAGCCCGGACTCGCCCGCGATCTCCACGACCGTGCGGATGTCCTGGAGGGCGCGGCGGCGGATCAGGGTGCGGTTCGGCTGCACCACGGGCCACAGCGGCAGGATGCGCACATGGTCGATCCCCAGGCCGGCCAGGGCCTTCATATCACGGCGGGTGCTCTCCGGGTCCGGGGCCAGCCAGGAGTAGAACCAGTCCTGGGAGGGCGTGTAGTTGACTCCAAACCTCAGCATCTCAACCTTTCAGGCCGCCGGCTTCCAGCCCGCGGAAGAAGTAGCGCTGGAGGACGGCGAAGAACGCCACGATGGGGGCCAAGGCGATGATGGTGCCGGCCGCGATGAGGCGCGGGTCCTCGTAGAAGGTGCCGCGCAGCCGGTTCAGGCCGACGGTGAGGGTGTAGTTCTGCTCGTCCGACAGGACGATGAGGGGCCACAGGAAGTCGTTCCACGAGCCGACGAAGGCGAAGATGGCCACCACCGCGATCACGCCCTTGACCTGCGGTACGGAGATCCGGATGAACCGCTGCCAGGCGTTGGCGCCGTCGACGATGGCGGCCTCTTCCAGCTCGCCGGGAAGGTTGCGGAAGGCGTTGCGCATGAGCAGCACGTTCAGCGCCGCCACCAGGGTCGGCAGGGCGACCCCGAACAGCGTGTTCACCAGTCCGGTGGCCCGGACGGTGAGGAACTGCGCGATCAGGACGGTCTCGGAGGGGACCAGCAGGGCGGCGACACAGATGGCGGTCGCCACGCCCCGGCCGCGGAAGCGCAGCTTGCCCAGCGCGTACCCGGCGCAGGTGGCTCCGACGACGTTGCCCACCACGGCCATGGCCGCCACCGCCAGGGAGTTCAGCAGATAGCGCGGCACCGGGATGCGGTCGAGCACCGTGGCGAAGTGGTCGAACGTGGGGTGTTCGGGGATCAGCTTCGGTGGCTGGGTGTACAGCGGCTCTCCGGCGCCTTTCAGGGACAGCGACAGCTGCCACACCAGCGGCCCCGCCAGGAGCACGGCCATGAGCAGGAGGACGAGGTAGCGCGCCGCGGAGCCCGGCGTGACCCTGCGCCGCCGGGCGGCAGCGGTCCGCGGGCGCGGACAGACCCGGACCATCAGGAACTCCTCTTGCGCTGGAGGGCGAGCTGCGCGAGCAGCAGCGCGCCGAGGATCACGAACATGACGAGGCTGATCGCGCCCGCGTATCCGGTGCGCGCCTGGAGCCCGGTGCCCTCGCGCTGGATCAGCATGGTCATGGTGAGGTCGCCCCCGCCCACTCCCCCGGTGCCGCCGGTGAGGACGTAGACCTCGCCGAACACGCGGAAGGCCGCCACGGAGGACAGCACGGCGATGAGCGTCATCGTGGACCGCACACCGGGGACCGTGACGGCCAGGAAGCTGCGCACCGCCCCGGCGCCGTCCATCGCCGCCGCGTCGTACAGGCTCTGGTCGATGTTGGCCAGGGCCGCCAGGTAGATGACCATGTAGTACCCGAGCCCGGTCCACACGGTGACGAACATGGCGCTGAAGAGCAGCAGCCACCGGTCGGTGAGGAAGGGAACGGGCTCGGCCACCGCATCGAGCGTGGAGAACAGGGCGTTGACCAGGCCGCGTTTGTCGAGCGTGGTCGTCCAGATCAGACCGACGACCACGGGCGACATGACGACCGGCAGATACATGGTGGTGCGGAAGAAACCGGTCAGCCGTCCCGCGCTGCTCACCAGGGTGGCGAGGACGAGCGGGAGGACCACCATGCAGGGCACCACGCACACGGTGTAGAGCGTGGAGTTCAGCAGGGCGGTGGTGAAGCGCTCGTCGGCGAACATCCGGCGGAAGTTGTCCCAGCCGACGAACTCCCCCTGCCGCAGCAGGGTCGAGTCCGTGAACGACAGCCCCAGGGTGTTCGCGAACGGCACCAGGACCATGAGCACGATGACCGTCAGCCCCGGCAGCAGGAACAGCCACGGCGTCAGGCCCCAGCGGTGCGTGGCCAGGACGGACCCCGCGCGGCGAGCCGGGCGCGCGGCTCGCTTCAGGGACGTACGGCGCTGAACGGAGAGGGTCACTTGTCCGCTTTCAGACGCTCGTTGGAGTACCGGACGGAGGCGTCCAGTGCCGCCTTCACGGACTTCTTGCCCAGCAGCGCCTGGGCGATCTGCTCCCGCAGCGTGTTGCTGTCGGCCGAGCCGGAGAACGCGGGCGGCCACCATACGACCGCCTTCCTCACCTGGTCGGCGCTCTCCCGTCGCACCGTGGTGGCCGGGTCCTTGTCGTCCTGGGTGAAGTACGCGTCGTCCAGCGTCCCGGCGGACGAGGGGAAGACCGACGCCTTCTTGGCGAAGGTGAGCTGATGGGCGGAGTCCGTGACGTACGTGGCGAAGGCGGTGGCCAGGGACTGGTTCTTGGTCGCGGCGTTGACGACGAGGGACTCGAGGTACATGTTGGGGGCGCTGTCGCTGATGCGCGGCCCGATGCCCAGGTCCTTGTAGACGTCGGGCGCGGTGGCCTTCAGATCGTCCAGGGTGTAGGAGCTGCCGGGCAGATAGGCCAGGCGCCCCGCCTTGAACTCCTCCACCTCCTTCGTCTGGAGGTTGTTCAGCGCCTCTTCGCCGATGCCCTTCTTGGCGTAGAGCTTGCGGAACCGCTCGACGTACTCCACGCCCTTGGCGTTGTTGTACGTGAACTTCTTCCCGCCCGCGTCCATGAGCGGTACGCCGTACTCGCCGAAGGTCTCGATGGCGGGCATCCTGGCGATCATCATCGTGTCCGAGCACTTCTCGGCCATGGTTTCGGCCTGGTCGAACAGCTCGTCGTAGGTGGCGGGCAGCTTGCCGGGGTTGAGCCCGCACTTCTTGAACAGCGCCTTGTTGAAGAAGGACGGCCCGGTGTTCAGGTACCACGGGTAGCCGTACGTGCCGCCGCCCAGGCCCTCGAAGGTCATGGCCTTCCACGCCTTGTCCACGTAACGGCCCTCGGCCTTCGGGTCAGCCTTGTTCAGGTCGAGCAGGACACCCGCCTTGGCCAGGGTGTAGGCGGACTCCGGGCCCATGTCGACCACGTCGGGGAGGGATCCGGCGGCGGCGTCGGCCGACAGCTTGTCCTGGTAGCCCTCCGCGGGCTGGTCGACCCATCTGATGTCGGTGCCCGGGTGGGCCTTCTCGAAGTCGGCGATGAGGTCCTTGAAGTACGAGGTGAACTTGTCGTTCTTCAGGTTCCAGGTCTGGAAGGTGATCTTGCCGGACACCTTTCCGTCCGACTTCTTCGTCGTCCCGTCGCCGCCGCCCATGACGCAGGCGGACAGCATCAGCGATCCGGCGGCGAGTCCCGCGATGAGCGCGGTCCGTCTTCCCGCTGGCGTCATTCGTCTTCTCCTCATCTGGGGTGGGTTCCAGGGGTGATCCGCAGGGTCGCCACCTGGAAGGGGCCGAGATCCAGGGCCGCGCCATCGGCGGGACGGCGCGTACCGGCCGGTGTCCGCGGCAGGGCCGTGGGCAGGTCGTCCCCGGGCGCGAGTGCGCGTTCCAGCAGGTCGGTCTCCTCCACGGCGGCGCCCGCGCCGAGTTCCGCGCAGGGGCGGAGCAGGGCCTTCGCCCGGCTTCCCCGCGTCTCGTAGATCCGTACGACGACATCCCCCGAACCGTCGTCGGCGAGTTTGATCCAGTCGACGACCGCGTGGCCTTGCAGCAGCTCGATCGCCACCAGGGGGTCCAGGGGCGGGAGCGGCGGGATGTCGGGCGCATTGAACACGGAGGCGGCCTCGACCGTGGCGGGCACGTCCGCGCCGGGGAGCAGGGCCCAGCGGAAGTGGTGGGTTCCCGCGTCGGCGTCGGGGTCGGGGAAGCGGCTGCCCCTCAGCAGCGACAGCCGGACGACGGTGGCGTCGCGGTCGGCGCGCGCGTCGGCGCCGTACATGGTGTCGTTGAGGATGCCCAGGCCGAAGGTGCCGTCGGCCACGTGGAGGTACCGGTGCATGGCGGCCTCGAACATCGCGTCCTGCGCCTCGGTGTTCACCAGGAGCGGCCGCTCGACGTAGCCGTACTGCGTCTCGAAGCGTGCCGTCGGCGCCATGATGTGGACCGGCAGGGCGACCTTGAGCAGGCGCTCGCGCTCCTGCCAGTCGACCGCGCACTCCGTCTCGAACCGGCCGGTGCCCGCCCTCAGCCACATCGTCAGCGTGACCGTCGACGCGCCGAACCGCCGGACGACCTCGACACCGGCGTCGGGCCCGTCATGGACCACCGTCCGGCTGGTGACGTCGTCGACCACCTGGAAGGTGCGCAGGGTGTGGCGGTCCACGTCCCACGCGTCCCACCGCACCGGCTCGTCCCGGAACAGCTGGAGTGCGCCCGCGCGCCCGCCGGGCGGCACCACCTCCCGTCCGCCGCGTGTGGCGTGGAGTGAGGTGAGGTGGCCGTCGGCGTCCACGACGACCCTCAGCAGGCCGTCGTCCAGCACGGTGGCACCGGCTTCCCCGTCGGTGACGCGGACGGGGCCGGGCTGCGTGTCGGCGGTACGGGCGGGGATGAACGGAGGGAGCAGCGCTGCCGTCCGGCCCGGGGCGGCGGTGCCCGGCGCCTCGGCGGCCAGCGCCTCGGTGGCCCGCTCGATGAGCCCGCGCAGCCGGGACTCCATCGCCCGGTAGGTGGCGCGGGCCTCGCGGTGCACCCAGCTGATCGAGGTGCCCGGCAGGATGTCGTGGAACTGGTGCAGCAGCACACTGCGCCAGATCTCGTCCAGGCTCTCCCCCGGATAGGGCGCGCCCCGCAGGACCGTGGCCGCCGCGGCGAGGTACTCGGCCGCCCGGAGCAGCGATTCGCACGCCCGGTTGTGACGCTTCATCGCCACCTGCGACGTCAGGGTGCCCCGGTGCAGCTCCAGGTACAGCTCGCCGCGGTGGACGGGCGCCAGGGGCCGTGCGACCGACTCGACCTCGCGCAGCTCCTCCTCGGCGTCCTCGAAGAACTCCGCCGGGGTGCGGGACACCACGCGTGGCGCGCCTTCCAGGTCGGCGAAGCGGCGCAGCCGTTCGGCCATCTCCCGGGTGGGGCCGCCTCCGCCGTCGCCGTAGCCGTAGGGCAGCAGCGAATGGGAGGCGATCGCCTTGTCCTTGAAGGTGGTGACCGCGTGGCGCAGTTCGCGGGCGGTGACCTCGGCGGCGTAGGTCTCCGCGGGCGGGAAGTGGGTGAAGATCCGGGTGCCGTCGATGCCCTCCCACCAGAAGGAGTGGTGCGGGAAGGTCGTGGTGTCGTTCCAGGAGATCTTCTGGGTCAGGAACCAGCGTGCCCCGGCCCGGCGTGCCAGCTGCGGCAGCGCTCCCGAGTAGCCGAAGGAGTCGGGAAGCCACACCTCCCGGGTTTCGAGGCCGAAGCGGTCGAGGAAGTACCGTTTGCCGTAGGTGAGTTGGCGCACCATGGACTCACCGGTGGGTATGACGCCGTCCGGCTCCACCCACATGCCGCCGACGGGCACCAGCCGCCCTTGCTCCACGTACTGCCGCACCCGCGCGAAGAGTTCGGGGTAGTGGTCTTCGAGCCAGGCGAAGTGCTGCGCCGCCGACATGGTGTAGACGAGGTCCGGGTGGGCGTCGAGCAGGGCGAGGGCGTTGGAGACGGTCCGGGCGAGTTTGCGCACCGTCTCGCGCAGCGGCCACAGCCATGCCGAGTCCATGTGGGCGTGGCCCACCGCGGTGATCCGGTGGGCGGAGGCATGCGCGGGGGCGGCCAGCAGCGGGGCGAGGTGGGCGCGTGCCCGGCGGGCACTGGCTTCGGCGTCCGCCTCGTCGTACGCGTCGAGGACGCGTTCGATGCCGTACAGCAGGCGCCAGTGGCGCGGTTCGTCCTCGGTGAGTTCGGCGGCCAGGCCGCCGAGGACGTCCAGGTCGCAGAGGAGGGCGTGCACCTCCGGCGCGAACACGGCGGTCTCCGCGCGCCGTAACCGGAACTGCTCGAAGGGCTCCCGCGCGCCCTTCTCGCCGTGCTCTGTGGCGACGAAGGGCGGCAGGCCCAGCAGCAGGGGGTTCGCGGCGGCCTCCACGTAGAGCTGGAAGCGGCCGTCCGGGTCCAACAGCCCGGGGCCGTTGTCCCCGGCGGCGAGCCGGATCGCCGTCTGCCGCGGGTGCAGGCCCTTGACGACGGTGCCGTCCGGTGTGAAGACCAGGCCCTCGCAGTGGCCGCCGACGGAGTGGTCGAACCAGCCCAAGTCGAGCAGCAGGTCGACCGGTCCGGGTGTCCGGGGCTCGACCTTGCCGCTGACGCGGAACCAGGTCGTGGACCATGCGGGCCCCCACGCGTCGCCCAGGGCGAAGGGACGGTAGTCGGGGCGGGCGCGACGCGGTTCCGGCGTCAGCCCGAGGGCGTGACGGGGGCTCACCGGTTCGCCGTCGTCGCCGACCGTCCATGCCTCGATCTCGACGTCCCCCAAGCGGCTGTGCACCCGGGGAAGGATGCGCTCACGACGTACGCGGTCGAGCCGCTCAAGTGTCCTGCTGAAGTGACGGTGCATGCGTGGTCCTCATCGCGGAGGAGAAGCAACAGGGCGTCTAATACGTTTTAGTAGAATCGCGAGTGGCCGCAGATTAATACGATTCAGTTCGCCAGTCACCGCGGCGGATCATCACGGTTGCGTAAAGTCGACGTGGGTCACGAGGGAGGGCCGATGCCACCGAGGAAACGTGCCTCGTCAGGAGCGGGGGCGGACGCGGATCCGGGCTCCCCCGGGCGCCCGCCCGCCGGGGAATTACCGGCCCGGCTGCGCAGCACCGACATCGCACGGCTCGCAGGGGTCTCCGTCGCGGCGGTGTCCATCGCGGTCAACGGACGCCCCGGGCTGAGCGATGCGACCCGCAAGCGGATCCTCGATGTCGCGAACGAACTCAACTGGCGCCCGCACCTGGCCGCCCGCGCGCTCAAGGGCGCGGCCAACGACGTGGTCGGCATCGTCATCGCCCGTCCCGCGCGGACGCTCGGCGTCGAGCCCTTCTTCGCCCAGTTCCTCTCCGGCCTCCAGTCCTGCCTGTCCAACCGGGGGATCGCCACGCAGTTGCTCATCGTCGAGGACACCGAGACCCAGGTGGCGGTCTACCGGCGCTGGGCGGCCGAGAACCGCGTGGACGGGCTCGTCCTGCTCGACCTCGCGGTCGACGACGCCCGGCCCCGACTCGTCGCCGATCTGGGCATCCCCGCGGTGGTGCTGGGCAGCCACGGGAACCCCATGCCGCTGACCAGCGTCTGGGTGGACGACCACGCCGCGACGGCTCGCATCCTGCGCCATCTGGTCGCCCTCGGACACCGGCGCATCGGCCACGTCAGCGGCACGGTGGCCTACCAGCACACCCAGCGCCGCCTGCGGGCCATCGAAGACGTACGCGACTCCACCGGCATCGAGGTGACGTCCATCGCCACCGACTACTCCGACGCCCAGGGCGCGTCGGCGACCCGCCGTCTGCTCGAAGCCAACCCCCGCTACACGGCGGTCGTCTACGACAACGACGTCATGGCGGTCGCCGGGCTCGGTGTGGCCACCGAGATGGGCATCCCCGTCCCCCGCGACGTCTCCGTGGTGTCCTTCGACGACTCCGTACTCACCACCATGGCGCACCCCTCGCTCACCGCGCTCACGCGCGACACCTTCGCGCTGGGCACGCTCACCGCCACCGAACTGCTCCGCGTCATGGCCGAACGCCCCGCGCCCCGCCCCGTACAGGCCCCCACCCCACAGCTCGTCATACGACAGAGCACCGCCGCTCCCGCCGAGCGGTGACGCCACGCCGTCAGGCTTCAGGAGGAGACCGTCATGGCCCAGCCCTTCCCGCCCACCGAACCGGACGCGCACGGCCTCCTCGATGTCGGCGACGGACACCGGATCTACTGGGAGAACAGCGGAAACCCCGAGGGGAAGGCGGCACTGTGCGTGCACGGCGGTCCCGGCAGCGGCGGACGCCGCGGCAGTGGCACGATGTTCGACCCCGAGGTCTACCGGGTCGTCGTGTTCGACCAGCGCGGCTGCGGTGAGAGCCTGCCGCACGCCTCCGACCCGGCGGTCGGTCTCGCCCACAACACCACCCATCACCTCATCGCCGACATGGAGCGGCTGCGCGAGCACCTGGGCATCGAGCGCTGGCTGCTGTACGGCGGCTCCTGGGGCTCGACGCTGATCCTGGCCTACGCGGAGCGCCACCCCGAGCGGGTCTCCGAGATCGTCATCCCCGGGGTCACCATGACCCGGCCCGACGAGATCGACTGGCTCTACCACGGCGTCGGACGCCTGATGCCCGGCCCCTGGGAGGCGTTCCGCGACGCGGTGCCCGAGCCGGAGCGCGGCGGCAATCTCGTGGCCGCCTACGACCGGCTGCTGAACAGCCCGGACGAGGCGGTCCGGGTCAAGGCGGCGCAGGACTGGTGCACCTGGGAGGACGCGGTCATCGCCCATGAGGTGCTGGGCAGCCCGGGCTACTACAGCGACAAACCCGATGACGCGCTGATGGCCTTCACCCGGATCTGCGCGCACTACTTCGCCCACGACGCCTGGCTGGAGGACGGGCAACTGCTGCGCGACGCACACCGGCTGGCGGGGATCCCCGGGGTGCTGATCCACGGGCGGCTCGACCTGGGCAGCCCGCTGAAGACCGCGTGGGAGTTGTCCAAGGCGTGGCCGGACGCGGAGCTGAAGGTGATCGACGAATCGGGGCACACGGGCAGCCCCGCGATGCGGGACGCGATCCTGGAGGCGATCGCCCGGTTCGGAACGAACGGGTAGGCGGGTCGGGGCTCTGAGGCGGCGGCGGTCAGGGCCCTGAGGCGGCGGTCAGGCGGGCGGCAGCGCGGCAGCGGCCGCCCCGGCGAGGTCGGTGGCCATCTCGCAGGGCCGGTCCTTGCGGCCCGCCCCCTTGACGACCAGAGCCACCCGCTCGGTCCCCTCCACCCGGTCCACGCCGGTGTACTTGCGATGGACCACCTCGACGCGGCAGCTCCCCGGGCCCTCGTCCTCCGGCAGAACGATGGCCTGGTGATCGCTGAGCCGCGTCGACCGGGCGTTCTCATCGTCGGGCAGGCTGCCCTGGTCGAAGCGCAGGTCCACCTCGTACTCGCTGGTGGTGCTCTTCCACTGGCAGTCCCAGCGGCCGAATCCGACGTCCGGGTCCTGGGCGTCGATGCCGGGCACCTCTTCCAGCGCCTTGATGTCGAGCAACGTACAGGCGTCCTGGTGCGCCAGCGAACTGGGCGAAAAGTCCGGGGAACGGCGGGGAATCGCGCCGCGGTTGAGCACCTTCACCGCGCGTCCCGTGGCTCGATCGGCGGTGTCGCACAGCGGCTCCTTGACGTCATCGGGGCGTCTCGCCGCCGCGGTGACCCGGAGGCTGTTCTCGCGGGCGCCGGTCACCGCCACGGCCCGCTCGCACTCCTCGCGCTCGGGGTCACGCTCCACGACGGTGACCCTGCCGGTGGTCCTCCTCGCCACGCCCTCCGGCAGCGGATCGGCGTCGAGTTCCACCCGGACGTCCACGACCTCCTCGCCGCGCTGCTTGAGGAGGACGTCGCATCGGTTGAAGTTGCCGTAGTCGGCGTCCAGTTCGGCTTGCTCATAACGAGCGAACACATCGGCGTCCAGCAGGGCACAGGGGTTGGCCGTACGGGGGTCGCCGATGAAGTCCGCGCTGGTCAGCTTGGCCGGTTTGGCGGAGGGAGCGCCGTCGTCCGCCCCGGAATCGTCGCCCAGGCTCATCACGACGAACGGAACGGCGATGGCCAGCGCGGTGACGGCGGCGGCCCCGGCCGTCAGCAGCGGGCGGCGCCGGACGAGGCTCGTCGACAGGCGCGGCTGGAGCCCTCCCCCGGCCTCCTCGCGGTACGCCACGGTGGCCGTATAGGGCGTGGTCGCCGCCGCGGCCTCGGGGAGCGCCGGGAACTGTTCGGGCGGGCCCGCGATGTCCGTGAGGGCGCCGAGCGCCTCGGCGGCCGTGGGCCGGGCCCCGGGGTCATACTGGAGCATCGCGGTGAGCAGCCCCCTGAGCGGCCCGACGCGGGGGCTGATGGCCTCCAGCCGGACCATGCGCCCGGCGCCGCGCAGCGGTGGAGTCCCCGTCACCAGGCAGTACAGGGTGGCGCCGAGGGAGAACACGTCGGACGCGCGCTCGGGCGCTCCCCGGAACGCCTCGGGAGCGGCGTAGAACGGGGTGAGGCTGACCGGTCCGTTGGGCGTGATCGTCTCGCTGCCGTCCACCCGGTACGCGGCGCCGAAGTCGGCCAGTTTGGCGACCCTCTCGTGGGTGACCACGATGTTGCCGGGCTTGACGTCGCAGTGCACGATGCCCTTGGCGTGCAGGGCCGCCAGCGCACTCGCGATCTGCGCGCCGACGTGCGCCGCGAGCTCCGGGGCCATTTTCACGGGGACGTCCAGACTCCCGCCGGTCACATGTTCCATCACCAGCCAGAACGTGGACCTCTTGCCCTTGCCCGCGCGGACGGCGTCGTAGAGCGTGACGACATTCGGGTGGCTGAACTTCGCCAGGGCGCGCGCTTCCGCCAGCAACTCGTCGAAGTCGGCCTGGCTGTTGTCCTCGAGCAGGGCCCGTTTGAGGACGACGGGTCGGCCCAGCTCCGTGTCGACGGCGAACCAGACCGCACCTCTCCCTCCCTCGACGGGCCCCCTCGTGAGCCGGTATTTGCCCACCCTCTCCCCCCGCCGCACGGCGAACTCCCCTCTCACGACGCCAGAATCCCTGCTGCCACCAGGCACGTAGTCCGAACTTAGCGCCCACCGGGGCGGACCCGCACCGGTTGTGCTGCCCTCGGGGGCGGCTCCGGGCGCGGTGGGTGGCCGCGGCGAGCCCGACCTGGCCGGTTGAGAAGGGAATTCACGCGCCACTGCGGAAATCTTCACGTTTGTGAGGGTTGTGGCCGCCCGAAAGCGCATGCGGAGGTGCCGGGCTCGCCCGTACGGGGAGGCCCGGCACCGTGTTCGCGGCCGGTCAGGAGTGGGTGACCTTGAGACCGGATATGCGGACCTCGCCATAGTTGCCGCCGTCGCACGGGTCCGAGTTCTCGCAGTTGGCCTGCGTGTAGGCCCCTGCCTTGAAGTAGTTGGTGTCGCCGTCGTCGGAGATCGTGGTCTCGCGCTCCCCGTTGAAATAGACGTCGATCTTCCCGTTCCGCGCCACGAACTTGGCCTCGAACGCGGTGCCCAGCTCGTAGTCGTCGGTGACCAGGTGGTGGTGGGAGTCGTCGCCCTTGGTGATGTAGAGCTTGCTGCCTTCGAGGCGGAAGACCGTGACGTCGTCGTCCCCGCCGTGGATCTGGGCGCCGACGAGATGCGGCTTGTCGTTGGGGAGCGCCATGAACGCCTCGTCGACCACCAGGGTGTGGGTGCCCTCGGTGGTCGACCATTCGGCCTCTTCCTCCCCGCCATCGGTCATCTCGCGCAGCTCGGCGCGCGGGTAGCTGGAGCCCCCCGTCGTCACGCCGTCGACGGCGGACCGGAACCGGACCGCGTCACAGTCCCCGGTGACCTGGAACCAGGGCTTCGCGGAGAAGGTGGCGAGATCGGGCTGGGTGATCTCGGTCGGGTCCTCGTCCTCGCCGGTGGGCAGGGTCATCTTCCAGTTGGTGAGGTCGAGGACGTCGGCGGGGTACGTGCACCGGGCGGCCGTGGCGTCCTGGGTGTCGGCGGCGTCGGCCCCCGCCGGAATCGCGAGGGCCGCCGCCGAGGCGACCGCGGTGATACCCGCGAGAGCGACGATGCGCATGCGCGTCATGGGAAAGTTCCTTCCTGTGTCAGCCGTGGCCATCGTTCGCCGACACTTTCGGGACGGGTCCCGAGGACGATCCCGAAGACGGGCACGGGGCCATCACGCCGGATCGGGCCAGGGCGCCTCGTCCTCGATCAGGTCCAGGTCCGGCGGGACGAGCGTCGTGGACTCCACCAATCCCTTGAGCAGGTTGTGCAGCAGACCGTTGTCGGCGGGGCGTCCCTGCGACTTGTCGTGCATCAGCGGGTACTTGAAGCCGGTCTGGTGCAGGCGGCGGCGTACGGCCTCGATCCGGTACTCGATCTTGCGTTCGTTCCAGCCCGTGTCCGGGCGGAGGTAGCCGAGCTGCCGGGCCGCCATGGCGTAACTCATGGGGCGCGGATCCTCCTCGTACAGCAGGTACCGCTGGCCGAGGACGACCAGCAGCAGCCGTTCGTCGTCGTCGAGCGGCCAGATCTCCGGCCGCAGGGTCTCGGCGCGCCGCCGCGAGACCGGCCCCTGGTCGTCGTGGCCCGCCACGTACAGCTCGACCAGGTGTTCCCGGTAGCCGGAGCCCTTGACGAACAGCGGGGTGTAGCCGGTGTCGAGCGGGATCGGCTCGGTGCTGAGGTGCATCATCCGGCCGCGCGGCAGCCGGACGAGCTGCCGCCCGGTGTTCCGCAGCCACCACTGCCCCTGGCGGTACGTCAGCTCGCCATGGCGCCGGCTCACCCGGAGGTCGTCCACGCCGACCCCCAGGTCCACATCCGGCTTCTGACCGCGCCCGAAGCAGACCGTCAGACCCGGCCGGGGCAGGGCGCTGAGGTCACCGGCCAGGGTGCGGGCGTGGAGGCTGCCGGGCGTGGTGGGCGCGACTCCGCGCGCGAGGCTGGCGGAGAGGGGCATCGGATGTCTCCTCGGTTCGGGGGGTGCGCGGCACGTGCGCGGTCACACGCACCCAGGGTCCGCTCCCTGCTCCGGGACCCGTCCCCACAGCGCATCCGCCCATTTTTTTTTTTGGCAACCGGCGTGCGACCGGACGGGTCCCGACGCCGCGGGCGGAC
>NZ_GG657754.1:194713-195117 GCF_000158915.1 Streptomyces himastatinicus ATCC 53653
CCCGCGAACAGGGAGGGCACGATGACCAGTTCATTGGACGAGAACAACGGGCCGGCAGCGGCCCCGGCCCGGCGCCCGTCCCAGGTCACCGCGGCCGCCTCGCTCCTCATCATCTCGGCGTTCCTCGGCACCACCATCGCCGTGAACGACCCGGCGATGACCCAGTCCGTGTACCTGCTGCTCTTCGTCACCATCGGCGCCGCCGTCCGCATCCTCGGCGGCGGCCGCAAGGCCCGCGTCACGGGGACGGTGACCGCCGTCCTGCTCCTCTTCTTTCTGGGCCCGCACGTGATCTATGGGCTGGCGGCACCGGGCGGGGTGTTCCAGCCGGATTACGCGGTGATCGCCATCCTCGCCATCGGCGCCTCCGCAACCGGTGTGAGCCTCCTCTACGTGCCGCGAAG
>NZ_GG657754.1:195574-196314 GCF_000158915.1 Streptomyces himastatinicus ATCC 53653
GCACCTGCCTGGAGTTCGGCCAGGCGGTCCTGGAGGACGACCGGGGGCGCGCGTACGTCACCCTCCACACCTTGCAGGCGGCGCCCCTCGACCCCATCGCGACGAGCGAGGCGAGCATGCTGACCCATCTCGTCGACGACCACAGCGAACTCGTCCCCCTGCTGCTGCGCCTCGTCCACCCCCACCCGGACAAGGGCATGGTGCGCGCCCTCCCCGTGGCGATGGACCGCTACGGCATCACCCTGCGCCTCGAACACCCGCGCACCCACCACGATGTCCGGCTGCCGTTCAAGACCCCCGTGACCGACATCAACCAGGCCGGGCCCCAGATCCACGCCCTCCTGACCACGGCGCGCCGCCTCGCCCACTCGGGCAACCTGCTGGCCTGAACCGCCGGGGCGTCACCCGGCTTCGGCCCGGTGACCGCTCATCACGGCCAGGCTTTCGTCGCGGATCGGCTGTGAGGTGTCGCGGTCGGGGCGGTAGGGGGCCAGGGCGGGTGCGGGGGTGCCGGTGGTGAGTTCCCCGGCGGCCAGGGCGGCGAGGAGCGGGGCGAGGGTGACACCGCTGTGGGTGGCGATGGTGTAGAGGCCGGGCGCGTGGGGGTGCGGGCCGACCAGGGGAAGGCCGTCTTCGGGAACGGGGCGGACGCCGATCCGGGTGCCTCCCAGGGTGCGGAAGGCGGGCAGGACCGTGGCGCACCGGCCGAGGAGGTCCGCTTCGGGCGGTACCTGGGTGTC
>NZ_GG657754.1:196414-206570 GCF_000158915.1 Streptomyces himastatinicus ATCC 53653
CACCCGGTTGCCCGGGGCGGGGCGCAGATCGACGCCGGGGGTGGCGACGATGGCGCGCAGCGGCTCGGGGAGCGGACGGACTCGCCGACCAGGCCGGGGATCCGGCGCAACGGCAGCCGCACCCCGGCCAGTTCGGCGATGCGCCCGGCGTCGGGGCCCGCGCAGTTGACGACGTGGTCGGCCTCGAAGTGGCGGCCCCGCGCCTCGGCGCCGCGTACCCGCATCCCGTCCCGCAGCAGGGCGGTGACGGGGGTGTCGTAGCGGATGTCGGCGCCCAGCGCGGCGGCCCGGTCGAGAAGGGTGTGCGCGAGGTGGGGGGCGTCGTACCAGGTGGCGTCGTCATGTACGACGAGTTCGGTGGCGCGGCAGGAGGCGGGGTCGACGGCGGGTGCGAGGGTGCGCAGTTCGCCGGGGTCGGCCGTGCGGCAGGGGTGTCCCCAGCCGGCGAGGCGCTCGGCACGCGCGCGGAGGGTGCGCTGTTCCTCCTCAGTGTGGCCCCACTGGACGAGCGGTGCGGGGTGGCGCCAGCCGGGGGCTCCGGTGCGGGCCCGGATCTCCCGCTCCAGTTCCCGGTGGAGCGCGGCGCTGCGCTGGTTGAGCAGGAAGTAGGAGTGGGGGGTCTTCAAGTGGGTGACATCGATGGAGAAGGTGGCGCTGGAGGTGCCCGGGGTACGGCCGCCGGCGTCGAGCACGGTGACGTCGACGCCTGCCTCGGCGAGGCAGTGGGCGGTGGCGGCGCCTATCACTCCGGCGCCGATGACGAGGGCACGGGTCATGGAGACTCCTTCAGTGGCGTGCAGAGGTCGTGTGCCGAGGCTGTTCAGAGGACCTTGCTGAGGAACGCGCGGGTGCGTTCGTGGCGCGGGTCGCTCAGGACGTCCGCGGGCGGGCCGGTCTCGACGACGGCGCCGTCGTCCATGAACACCAGCGTGTCGCCGACCTCCCGGGCGAATCCCATCTCATGGGTGACGACGACCATGGTCATGCCGTCGTCGGCGAGTGCCCGCATCACCTCCAGTACCTCTCCGACGAGTTCGGGGTCGAGCGCGGAGGTGGGCTCGTCGAACAGCATCAGTTCGGGCCGCATGGCCAGGGCGCGGGCGATGGCCACCCTCTGCTGCTGTCCGCCGGAGAGCTGGGCGGGGTAGCTGTGTGTCTTGTCCGCCAGGCCGACCCGGTCGAGCAGTTCCGCGCCGCGCCTCCGGGCCCGTGCCTTCGGCTCCTTGCCCACCTGGACGGGGGCCTCGATGACATTTTCCAGCGCGGTCATGTGCGGAAAGAGGTTGAACCGCTGGAAGACCATGCCAATGCCCCGGCGGCGCCGGGAGACGGCCTTCTCGCTCAGTTCGTGGAGCTTGCCGTCCCGCTCCTCGTAGCCGACGAGTTCGCCGCGGACGTACAGCCGCCCCCGGTCGATGGTCTCCAGGTGGTTGATGCAGCGCAGGAAGGTGGACTTGCCGGAGCCTGAGGGGCCCACCAGGCACAGCACCTCGCCGGGCGCGACGGTCAGGTCGATGCCCTTGAGCACCTCGGTGCGGCCGAAGCTCTTGTGCACGCTCTCGGCTCTGATCACGGCTGGGGTCAACGTGCGGTCTCCTCACGGTGTTTGCGGGCTGCGGCGCGCAACCGCTGGAGCGGGGTGGGCGGCAGGGTGCGGCTGGTGCCGCGGCCGAAGCGCCGTTCCAGGTAGTACTGGCCGACGTTGAGCACGGAGGTGGCCACGAGGTACCAGAAACAGGCGACGACCAGCAGCGGCACCTGCTGGAAGTTGCGCGAGTAGATGCCCTGGATGGAGGTCAGCAGCTCGGGCACGGCGATGGCGAAGACCAGCGAGGTGGTCTTCAGCATGGAGATCGCCTGATTGCCGGTGGGCGGGATAATGATGCGCAGCGCCTGCGGCAGCACGATGCGGCGCAGGGTCTGCCCGCGCGACATGCCCAGCGCCTGCGCGGCCTCGCTCTGGCCGTCGTCGACGGAGGTGATGCCCGCGCGGACGATCTCGGCCATGTACGCCGCCTCGTGCAGTCCGAGGCCGAGGACGGCGGCGGTGAGCTGGGTGATGAGGACGTTCGTCTCGGCCTCCACGAACGTCGGCCCCCAGGGGACGCCGAGGCCGATGGTGGGGACGATCGCGGAGAGGAAGTACCAGAAGAGGAGCTGCACCAGCAGCGGGGTGCCGCGGAAGAGCCAGATGTAGGCCCAGCTGAGCCGGGACAGAACCGGGTTGGCGGACATCCGCAGGACGGCGAGGACGACACCGCCGACGATGCCGACCGCCATGGCGAGGGCGGTCAGCAGCAGGGTGGTCCGCAGCCCCTCCATGATGACCGGCGAGAAGAGGAACTCGCCGACGGTCCCCCACTGCATCCGGGGGTTGGTGATCCAGCCCTCCAGGAGGAAGACCAGCAGGAAGGTCACGACGACCGCGGCGACGCGCTGCCCCGGGCGCCGCACGGGAACGGCGCGCAGGGTTTCCGCGGCGGGGCCGGAGCCGGTGCCGCCGGAGTCCGTCCGGGCGAGGGTCTCGGTCATGCCGCACCCCCGTTCACGGTGGCGTGCTTCAGCGCCCCGGACGTGAGCTTCCACTGCTTGAGGATCTTCGCGTAGGTGCCGTTGTCGATGAGTTTCTGAAGGGCACCGCGGACAGCTCGTACCAAGGTCCGCTCCTCCTTGTTGATCAGGATTCCGTAGGGCAGGAAGCGGTACGGCTCACCGGCCGTGCGGAACCTGCCGTGCGACATCTCGGCCTGGTAGTCGACGGTGGGGGTGCCGCCGACGAACGCGTCGGCGCGGCCCGTGGACAGGGCCTGGAAACAGCCGACGGAGTCGGGGAAGACCAGGCTCTCCAGCTCGGGCTTGCCGTCCGCCGCGCACTTCTTCGCCTGCGCCGCCACGTCGTCCACCTGCGAGGTGCCCTGCTCGACGGCGACCTGGCTGCCGCACAGGCCGGCCAGGGAGCGGATGTTCCCGGCGGCCTTCTCGGAGGCCAGGATCGAGCTGCTGGTCTTCATGTAGTCGACGAACGTGACCTGCGACTGGCGCTCCTTCTTGTCGAGCATCGCCTGGATCGCCACGTCGTAACGGTGGGACCGGACACCGCCGATGATGCTGTCGAAGTTCGCCTGCACCAGGTGGACGCGGAGGCCGAGGGTCTGGGCGACCGCGCGGATGAGGTCGGGTTCGGCGCCGATGACGGTCTTGTTGTCGAGGTCCAGGAGGGACAGCGGCGGGTAGTCGTTGCCGACGGCCGAGGTGAGGGACCCCTGATCGCGGATGTCCCGCGGGAGCAGGGCGCGGAGTGCGGGGTCGGCGCGCTGCTCGGGCACCTTGGACTGGTTGACGGTCGTGGTGCCGCCACACGCCGTCACGGTCGGCGTGAGCAGTGCCGCGAGCGCGAGGGGAAGTGCGGTGGCGCGGGCTCGCGCCTGCCTTCCGGGCACGGTGCCTCCCTTCTGGGCTGCTGGTCAGGGGATCTGCGCAGGTCTGGTGGACGCCCAATCTGCGCGACGGCGAGGGCCCGGGCAAGAACAGGGAGAACGAACGTTTCCATGCGGAGTGTTAAGTTCCTTTGATGCTGACCCCGCCGCAGCTCCAGGCGATATGCGAGGTGGTCGCCGCGGGCTCGTTCCGTTCGGCCGCCCAGCGCCTCGGCTACACGCCCTCCGCCGTGTCCCAGCAGATCTCCACCATCGAACGCGCCCTGGGCGTCGCGCTCTTCGAGCGCTCACCGCGCAGTGTGCGCCCCACCCCGGCCGGGCTCCAGCTCGCCCGGCGCGCGGGGCGGCTGCTGGCCGACCTGTCAGCGACGGAGGACGAGATGCGCGCGTACGCCGCCGCCGAGCGGGGGCGGCTGCGGCTGGGCAGCTTCTGGTCCGCGGGGTTCCGGCTGGTGCCGACGGTGCTGACGGGGTTCCTCCGCGACCGTCCCGAGGTCGACGTCCGCTACGAGGAGGGCGACCCGCAGGTGACCGTGCCCGCGGTGGTGGAAGGGCGGCTGGACCTCGCCGTGATCTTCGAGTACGGCGTGGTGCCGCACAGCTGGCCCGACGGCCTCGACCACACGCTGGTACGGGAGGAACCGCTGTACGTACTCCTCCCGGCCGGCCACCCGCTGGCCGGACGGCGGCACATCCGCCTCGCCGATCTGCGGGACGAGCGCTGGATCAGCTACCACGAGGACACCGACGCCGCCCGCTGTCTGCGCCACATCTGCGCGGCCGGCGGCTTCCTGCCCGAGGTGCTCTTCCGTACGAACGACTACAACCTGCCCTACGAACTGGTCCGGCAGGGCCTGGGGGTGGCGATCGCGCCCGAACTCGCCATCATGGACACCTCCGCCTCACCCGACGCCTCCGGCACCCACCTCGTCCGGCTCACCGATCCCGCCCACACCCGCCGGGTCTACGCCACCCGGCGCACCAGCGATCCCAACCCGTTCCTCCCCCAGGCCCTCGCCCTCCTGCACACCGCCGCGGCCGCCCTGCCCGAGCGGGACGGCGGGGAGTGGCCCACGGTCACCGGCTGACGGCCACCGGCCGACACCGGACCGCTCCTGTCCTTGTCCTTCCTTTGCCACGCGTTCGCCGGGCATTGGCCTGAGCTTGTTTGCATACAGGAATGGACCACATCACCTTCCTGGTGGCGGTCGTCATCGTCACGGCGCTCGCCTTCGACTTCACCAACGGATTCCACGACACGGCGAACGCGATGGCGACCTCCATCGCCACCGGCGCGCTCACGCCCAGAACGGCGGTTCTGGTGAGTGGAGTCCTCAACGTGGTCGGGGCCTTCCTGTCCACCGAGGTCGCCAAGACCATCTCGGGCGGCATCGTCGACGACTCCCTGGTCACCCCAGGGATGATCTTCGCGGGGCTGGTCGGGGCCATTCTCTGGAATCTGCTGACCTGGCTGGTCGGGCTGCCGTCGAGTTCGTCGCACGCCCTGTTCGGCGGGCTGATCGGGGCCGTATGGGTCGGAGCGGGCGCCCACGGTGTGCACTTCGACAAAGTCGTCGAGAAGGTGCTCATCCCGGCGGTGGCCTCGCCGGTCGTGGCCGGGGTCGCCGCGTTGCTGGCCACCTACCTCGCGTACCGGCTCACCGACCGCGCCCGCAAGAAGTCGGTGACCAAGGGCTTCCGGGCCGGTCAGATCGCCTCGGCCTCGCTCGTCTCCCTCGCGCACGGCACGAACGACGCGCAGAAGACCATGGGTGTCATCACGCTGACCCTGATCTCGACGGGCGCGCTCGGCCATGACGCCGGTCCTCCGCTGTGGGTGATCGCCTCCGCGGGGCTCGCCATCGGGCTCGGCACGTATCTGGGCGGCTGGCGGATCATCCGCACCATGGGCAAGGGCCTCACCGAGATCCAGTCGCCGCAGGGCTTCGCCGCCGAGACCGCCTCAACCACCGTCATCCTCACCTCCGCACACCTCGGCTTCGCCCTGTCCACCACCCAGGTGGCCTCCGGCAGCATCCTCGGCGCGGGCCTTGGACGGCGGCTGGCGGAGGTGCGCTGGGGCGTCGCGGGCCGCATGGTCATCGCCTGGATGGTCACGCTGCCCGCAGCCGCGGTGGTCGGTGGCGTATCCGCGAGCGTGGTCACCAACGGCGGCAACATCGGCGCCGCGGTGGTCGCCCTGGTCGGCGCGGCCCTCGCCACCGGCATCGTGGTCCTCTCGCGCCGCAACCCCGTGCACGCGCAGAACGTGAACGACACCCACGAGGTCACCCTCCGCACCGGGCCGCCGGCCACGGTCGGCTCGGCCGCGTAACTCCTTTCGCAACTCGGCCGAATCACGGAAAGTGGAAAAACGATGCAACTCGACTGGAGCGCACTCGGCCAGGTCGCCGCGGTGAGCGTCGGCGTCACCGTCGCCGTGGTCACCGTCTTCGCCCTCGGCGTCCTGGGCCTCGCCCGCGTCGAGGCGGCCCGTGAGGAGAACGGCACCGGCTCCTCCACCGTCGGCCTCACCCAGGCCGGACTGTGCTTCGTGGCATGCGCCGCGGTGGTGGGTTACGGAATCTATCTGATCGTGCCGCAGTTCCACTGAGGCGCCGAGGCGGAAAGGAACAGCGGATGACGACACCGCCCTTGCTGTCCGAGCTGGCCGACCTGCGGGTCGACTACAGCGACCACGACGACCCCGTGCTCATCCGGCCGGACGGAAGCCCGGTCGACACATGGCGGGAGAACTATCCGTACCCGCAGCGCATGGAGCGCCCGGAGTACGAGTGGCACAAGCGGCTCCAGCAGATCGAACTCCTGAAGCTCCAGAGCTGGATCAAGGAGACCGGACGCCGCCTCGTCATCGTCTTCGAGGGCCGGGACGCGGCGGGCAAGGGCGGCACGATCAAGCGCTTCACCGAGCATCTCAACCCGCGCGGCGCTCGCGTCGTCGCGCTGGAGAAGCCGACCGAGCGCGAGCGCGGCCAGTGGTACTTCCAGCGGTACGTGGAGCATCTGCCGACCGCGGGCGAGATCGTGCTCTTCGACCGGTCCTGGTACAACCGGGCCGGTGTCGAGCGGGTCATGGGCTTCTGCTCGGAGGACGAGTACCGGCGCTTCATGCGCCAGGCGCCGATGTTCGAGCGGATGCTCGTGGACGACGGCGTGGACCTGGTGAAGTTCTGGTTCTCGGTGTCCCAGGGCGAGCAGCGCACGCGCTTCACGATCCGCCAGGTGGATCCCGTACGGCAGTGGAAGCTCAGCCCGATGGACCTCGCCTCGCTGGACCTCTGGGACGACTACACCGCCGCGAAGGTGGCCATGTTCCACGACACGGACACGGATCACGCGCCCTGGACGGTGGTCAAGAGCAACGACAAGAAGCGGGCCCGGGTCGAGGCCATGCGCAGCGTGCTCGCCCGTTTCGACTACTCCGACAAGGACGAGGAGGTCGTCGGCACCGTCGATCCGCGCATCGTGGGCGCGGCGGCAGGTCTGCTGGAGGCGGGCGAAGACGATACGGCCGACACCGGCGGGGTGCGGTAGGGGCTCAGCCCACGGCGGCGGGGCGGCCGGTGCGCAGGGAGGCGTAGGCGGCCAGGACGATGCGCAGGCTGCGCAGGCCCGCCTCGCCGTCGGGGCGGGGGCGCCGCCGGGTGCGGGCGGCGTCGAGGAACTCGTCCAGCATGGCGGCGTCCAGGTCGGTGCCGCCGGGTTCCCAGCGGGCGCGGCCGTTGATCGCGTCGAAGCCGCCGAGCAGCCGGGGGAAGGCGTCGAACTCGACGATGGCGCGCTCCCCCACGCAGGTCAGGGTCAGGCCGCCCCAGGTGGGGTGGGCCGGGGGCTGGCTCCAGCTGCAATCGATGGTGGCGACGGCGCCGCTCGGGTAGCGGACGGTGACCAGGCCCGCCGTCTCGACGGGCGAGTCGGGCTCGAGGACGGTGTTGGCCTGGGCGTAGACCTCGGTGGCCTGTTCGCCGTGCAGCAGGACGTCCATCAGGTCGGCGAGGTGGACGGTGTGGTCCATGACCGCGCCGCCGCCCGCCAGCTCAGGGTCGGCGAACCAGCCGCGGATACGGGCGGGGTTGGTGCCGTTGTTGGTGCCGTGGACGCTGACGAGGTCCCCAAGGGAGCCGTCGGTCAGGGAGCGGTGGAGGGCGTCGAAGGCGGGGCTGAACCGTACGGGGTACGCGGTCATCAGGCCGACCCCGGCGCGCGCGCAGGCGTCGATCATGGCGCGGGCGTCGTCCTCCGTGGTGGCGAGCGGCTTCTCGCAGAGCACATGGGCCCCGGCCGCCGCCGCGCGCTCGACCAGGGGCCGGTGGCGGGCGTTCTCGCCGCACACCACGACGGCGTCGAGGGGCAGCGAGAAGACCTCGTCCCAGGTGTCCGCGTACGGCGCCCCCAGCCGCTCGGCGAGGGCGCGCCCGCGGGTGGCGTCGCCGGGCGGGGCGTCGGGGTCGGCGGTGATCAGGTCGATGCCGTCGCGGTCGCGCAGCAGCTCGACGTACGTCGCGGCGTGGACGTGGGCGAAGGACAGTACGGCGACCCTCACGTGGGGGTTCCTTCCTTGGTGGCGGTCAGCTCGACGGCGCGGCCCGTGCGGGCGGAGTGGGCGGCGGCCTCGGCGATACGGACGGCGGCCACGCCGTCGCGTGCGCTCACCCGGGGCGCCGGACCGCCCGCGAACGCCTCGGCGAACTCGCGTATCTGGGTGAGGTAGGGGGACTCGCCGAAGTCACCGGCCGGGATCCCGTCCTCCTCGGCCACGGTGCCGGTGACCCGCAGACCGGGCGCGGCGAGCGAGTCGTAGCGCACGGTCCCGCCGGTCCCGGCCACGTGGAAGGTGGTGCGGAACCGGGTGGCCGGGGGCGCCCAGACGCCCACGACCTGGCTGATGACACCGCCCTCGTGGGTGAGGACCGCGCCTCCGGTGGCGACCGCGCCCGCCGGGGCGGGGGCGGTGAAGTGGCCGCGCTGGTAGGCGTGGACACGTATGACCTCGCCGAACAGCCAGCGGGCGATGTCCAGGTCGTGGATCATCTGGTCGATCAGGATGCCGCCGGAGCGGCCGGGGTCGGCGAACCAGCGGCTCCAGGTGGGGTAGCGGCCGGTGCGGGTGAAGCGGGCGACCGCGACCCGGCCGAGTTCGCCGCCCGCGACGGCGGCGCGGAGCCGGGCGTACGCGGGGAAGTAGCGCACCACGTGCCCGGGGTAGAGCCGCACCCCGGCGGCGTCGGCGGCGTCCGCCATCTCCTCGGCGTCGGCCGCGCCCAGTGCGAGGGGCTTCTCGCACAGCACATGGGCCCCGGCGGCGATGGCGGTCAGCGCGATGTCGTGGTGGGTGTCGGTGGGGGTGCAGATGTCCACCGCGTCGGCGCCGCTGATCGCGTCGTGCAGCGAGTCGGCCGTGGTGGCGCCGAATTCATGGGCGAGCGTGGCGGTGTGGGGGTCGGGCGCGTAGACACGTACGCGGGCGCCGAGCGCTGCCCAGGCGGGCAGGTGGGTGCGGGCGATGCCGCCCGCACCGATCAGCGCGATGTCGAGTTCTGCCATGGGCTTTCCTAGCCTTTGAGGGCTCCGCTGAGCACCCCGTTGATGAAGTGCCGCTGGAAGAACAGGTAGACGAGGACGACGGGGGCGATCACGATCAGGGTGGCCGCCGCGAGGAGCGGTACGTCGACCTCGTACTGGCCGGTGAACAGGCCGAGTCCGGCGGGTGCGGTGCGTCGGCTCGGATCCTGGATCAGGACCAGCGGCAGCAGGAACTGGTTCCAGCTCCACACGAAGTAGAGGACGCCGAGGGTGGTCACGGCGGGGCGGGAGCTGGGCATCAGGACCCGCCACAGCGTGGTCCACGACGAGGCGCCGTCCAGCCGGGCGGCCTCGATGAGGCTGCGCGGCATGGTCGCGAAGTGCGCCCGCATCCAGAACACGCCGAACGGCATGAACGCGCCGATCTCGGCGAGGGCCAGGCCCGGCACGGTGTTGGTGAGTCCGACGGCCCGCAGGTCGTAGTAGAGCGGGATGACGGTGACCTCGACCGGGATGGACAGGCCGAGCAGCAGATACGCGTAGAGCTTGCCGCGGCCGGGGACCTCCATGGTGGCGAGCGCGTATCCGGCCAGGGTCGCGCAGACGACGGCGGCGGGCACGACGCTGAGGGCGATCACCGCGCTGGACCGCAGCAGGGTGCCGAATCCGGCGGCGGACCAGGCGTGGCCGAAGTTCTCCAGGTGGATGCCGCGGGGCCAGGCGAAGCCGGTGAGCGGCGTACCGGCGGGCTGGAGCGCCGCCAGCAGCAGGGAGAGGAAGGGGATCAGGACGACGGCCAGGAACACGGCGAGCACGGCGGGCGCCGCGAGCCCCCTGGCGGCCGGGCGGGCGACAGCGGTGGTGGCGCCGGTGGTCACGGGGCCTCCTTGGCGAGCCGGTTGATCACGAGGACGGCCACCGAGATGACGGCGGTGAGGACGACGGCCAGCGCGCTGGCCAGGCCGACGGCGCCGCCGCCGAAGGCGAGGCGGTAGATGAGGATGCCGGGGACGACGGTGGCGTTGCCGGGGCCGCCGCCGGTGGTGATGTAGATGAGGTCGAAGCTGGAGAGCGCGGCGATCACGGTGATCGACAGGGCGACCGCGATCTCGGGCCGCAGCAGCGGGACGGTGATGGACCGGAACTCGCGTACCGGGCCCGCGCCGTCCATGCGG
>NZ_GG657754.1:207445-208608 GCF_000158915.1 Streptomyces himastatinicus ATCC 53653
GGCGATGACGGGAGCGGCGCCCTTGCTCGCGGCGAAGTCCAGGAAGGCGGCGGCGACGTCGGGGTTGTCGCACTTGCTGGAGACGCAGTAGTAGACCCCGGCGCCGGTGGTGCGCAGCGGTGCGCCCCGGGTGGCGGGTGGCGCGTTGACGTAGCCCGCGTCGTCGCCGAGGCCCTTGGCGACGGCGGCCGCGGCCCAGTTGCCGCTGATGCGGAAGACGCCCTGGCCCTTGGCGAAGGCGGCGGTGGCGTCGTTGTCGCTGAGCCCGTTGGTCTTGGGCGTGACGTAGCCTTCGTCGACCCAGCGCTTCAGCGTCCGGGCGGCCTTCAGGGCCTCGGGTCCGGTGATGGTGGCGCCCTGGTGGCCGAAGGCCCACGCCTCGCGGTCGGCGGGCTTCATGAAGATCGAGAGCAGGACGTTGAAGGGGTGGTTCAGGCCACCGTCGAGGTTCCCTTCGACGAGCGCGGTCTCCCCCGCCGCCTTGGCCTTGGCGAACATCGCCTCCAGGTCGTCCAGGGTGGCGGGCGGGACGCGCAGTCCGAGCTTGCGGGCCTTGGCCTTGTTGACATACACGCCCTCGAACGACAGCCCGGCGGGCACCCCGTACAGCTGCCCGGTGCCGACGGTCCGGCCGTCGTCGGAGAAGGTGATCTGGTCCAGGCCCGGAAACTTCTTCGGCCAGCCGTACGCACGGCTGTACGCGCCCATGTCGAGCAGCAGCCGGCCGCGGACGAGGTTCTGCATGCCGGAGGTGAACTGGGCGATGTCGGGGGCGGTGTCCGCGGACATCGTGGTGTTGGCGCTCTTGAGGTAGTCGTCCCAGCCTGTGTACTGGCGCTTGATGGTGACGTTGGGGTACTTCGCCATGAAGGCCTTGACCAGGCCCGGGGTCATGGTGGTGTCGTCCGCGTCGGCGAGGGACGAGGGGTGAGCTTCTTGCCGGTCGGCACGGGCGGTGGAGGCGGGTCCGGCGCTGCTCTTCTTGGCGGAGGAGCCGGGCGTCAGGCTGCCGCATGCGGCGAGGGCGGAGGCACCGGCCACGCCGGTGGCGGCGAGGAAGGCACGTCGGGACAGGGGCGACTGGATGGGTCTCACGGGGGTCTCCTGAGACGGCGAGGAGGAGATGCCGGGCTTCGCGGGGGCTCGGCGGGGCCCTGTGCGGG
>NZ_GG657754.1:208708-219705 GCF_000158915.1 Streptomyces himastatinicus ATCC 53653
CAGTTTCGTTTCATAATCGGCATGGCGCACGGACGCGTCAAGAGCCGGTACCGAGGTCGACACCGGATTGATGTCGTACCGGATTCGACACAGGAGGCTGAATCCTTTGGTCATGTCCAGGGGTCTCGGGGGCCGCGACGAGGGGTCCCCGGCCACGGCCGCCGTCCCGCAGACGCGCTGGCCCGCGGACCAGGGCACCGAACCGGACCCGCCGCTGCCCGCGGTGGTGGGCGTGGCGGATCTGCGCGCCACGAACGCCGCCGCCATCCTGGCCGCCGTCCGCTCGGCGGAGCGCCACCCCCGCCTGTCCGAGCTGGTCAAGGCCACCAAGCTGTCCCGCCCCACGGTGGAGGCCATCGTGGACGAGCTGGCCGACTGCGGCCTCATCGAGACCGCCCCGGCGGAGTCCGCGCGCGGTCTGCGCTCCCCCGGCCGCCCGGCCCGCCGGTTGCGCTTCCGGGCCCGCGCGGGCTTCGTCGTCGGCGTGGACGTACGGGCCCGGTCGGTGACCGCCTGCCTCGCCGATCTGGACGGCCGGGCGGTGGCCGTCGAGCGCAAGGCGGTGCGCGCCGACCTCACCGGGCGCGCCCGCGCCCGCGCCGTGACGACGGTGATCGACGCCGCCATCGGCCGGGCGGGCGTCGACACCCGGCGAGTGTGGGCAGCGACGGTCGGCACCCCGGGGCTGGTCGACCGGGACAACCTCACCATCCGGCAGGCCGACAACCTCAAGGACTGGGCCCGGGCGGACATCGTCGGCATCCTGCGCGACCGGCTCGACTGCCAGGTGACCGTGGAGAACGACGCCAACCTCGCCGCGCTCGGCGAACGGTGGCGCGGCGTCGGCGGCGACACCGACGAGATGATCTTCGTGCTGCTGGGCGAGCGGCTCGGCGCGGGCGTGATCACCGACGGACGGCTGCTACGGGGCCATCACGGGGCGGCCGGTGAGATCGGCTTCATCCACTTCCCCGGCCTCCCCAGCGAGCCCGCTCCCCCGCGCCCGGGCCTGCCGCCGCAGGCCACGGACACCGTCCGGGACGCGGCCGCGGGCGACCCGGACGCGGCCCGTGCCGTCGCGTCGTACGGACAGCGGCTGGCCGACGGCATCGCCCCCGTCCTGCTCGCGCTCGACCCGGCGCTGGTCGTGCTCGGCACCGGACCGTTCGGCGCCCCGGAACTGCTGCCCGCCGCCGAACTCCTCCTGGACGCCGCCCAGCGGCACGCCGACGGCCTCCTCGTGGACCCGCCGCGCTGGCGGCTGTCCGCCCTCACCGACGAGGCCGTGATCACGGGCGCGGTCCGCCTCGCGCTCTCCTCCGTCGAGGCCGTGCTGCGCACCCGCCCCACCAGCCTCGCCCCGAGGTGAGCGGGGGCCGCTCGGGGCTCACTGCGCGGCGAAGTCGTCCTGGCTCAGCGCGTAGACGGTGCAGGGGCGGTCCAGGACGATGTCCTCACGCAGCGGCGTGAACCCCAGGCCGCGGGCCAGCGCGGCGGAGGCGGTATTGCCGTGGTGGATCATGGCCGTGATCTGCTTGAGGCCGAGCGCGCCGAAGCCCCAGGTGAGGACGGCACGTGCCGCTTCCTTGGCGTAGCCGTTGCCCCAGTGCTCCCGCGCGAAGGTCCACCCGATTTCGGTCTCACCGAACTGCTCCCACCAGTTGAGCCCGGAGCGTCCGATCGCCTCACCGGTACTGGCCAGTTCGACGGCACACAGCCCGTGGCCGCGCTGAACCCATTGCTGGTGAATGGCGCGGAGACGCACCACGGCCTGCTCATGGGTGTACGCGCCGACGAACTGGTTCACCTCGTCATCGGCGTGCAGACGCACCCACCAGTCGGCGTCGGCCTCGGTCAGTGGGCGCATTCGGAGACGCGGTGTGGTCAGCACTGGCCTTCGGTCCTCCTCCTGGTGGGCGATGCCGTGGCCCGGTGACCGGCACGGCAATCGGCAGCCTAACGTGCCGTCAGCGCGCGGTCATTGCGTCCATGAGGAGGTCGACGAGCCGACGGGCCTGCTCTGCGGTGCTGTGCTGCACGGAATAGGCGATGCCGCCCATGAGGAGCAGGACGTCATCGGAGGTGACGTCGCTTCGCAGACTGCCGTCCCGGGCTCCGGCATCGAGGAGGGCGGCGACGGCGTCGGTGAGGAGGGCGCGGCTGTCGGCGTAGGGGTCGACTCCGGAGGCGATCACCGCGTTGAGCGCTTCGGACATGCCGCTCTTGGCAGTGGCGTAGTCGATGAAGTGCTCCATCCACATCCTGGTGGCCTCGGCGGCCGGATGCCGGGTGAGGAGGTCGGCCGCCTCCTCGCATACGCGGGTGAGCCTGTGCCGGTAGGCGGCGTCGATGAGGGCTTCCCGCGTCGGGAAGTGCCGGTAGAGCGTGCCGACACCGACGCCCGCCTGTTTGGCGATGGCGGCCGGTGCGGTGTCCAGCCCCTGCTGGGCGAAGACCTGCACGGCGACCTCCAGCAGGCGCTCCCGGTTCTGTAGCGCATCGCTCCTGGTCCGGCGGGGAGTGGCGGGCATGCGGATTCCTTCGGTGCCTGACTGCGATTGCTTTCCGGAATGCGTTCCGCTTAACTGCTTACCGGAACGCATTCCGGTAACATCCTACGCCTGGAGACCCCCATGCCCGCTCCGTCCGACAAGGGCGTACGCCGCTGGTTCATCACCGGAGCCTCCGGCGGCCTCGGCCGCCACCTCACCGAGCACGCCCTCCGGTGCGGCGACCGCGTCACGGCCACGGTCCGCCGCCCCGCGGCCCTCGACGACCTGCGCGCGGCGTACGGCGACCAACTGACCGTCCGGATCCTCGACCTCACCCGCCCGGCCGATGTCGACCGCGTGGTCGCCGGGGCGCTCCGGTCCGGGCCGGTGGACATCGTCGTCAACAACGCCGGATACGCGGTCGTGGGCGCCGCCGAGGAGATGACCGCCGAGCAGATCCGCGACCAGATCGAGGTCCTCCTACTCGCTCCGATGCTGATCACCCGGGCCTTCCTGGCGCCGATGCGCGAACAGGGCGGAGGCCGCATCATCCAGATCTCCAGCATGGGCGGCCAGATCGGCACTCCCACGCACAGCTCCTATCACGCGGGCAAGTGGGGCCTGGAGGGCTTCACCGAGAGCGTCAGCCGCGAAGTCTCCGACTTCGGCATCCGCCTCACCCTGGTCGAGCCCGGCGCCACCCGCACCGGCTTCGCCTCGGCCCTGCGGTACACCACCGCATCGGCCCCCTACCGCGACAACGCCGTGGGCCGGACGCGGCGTTACCTGGAGGCCGCAGACGACAGCGTCTTCACCGGCGACCCCGCCAAGCTCGCCGCCGCCATCTACGACACCACCCGCCACCCGGACCCGCCCCTGCGCCTGACTCTCGGTTCCGACACCTACGAGGCCGTCCACACCGCGCTCACCGAACGTCTCACCGCGCTCGAAGCCCAAAAGGAGCGTGCGGCCTCCGTCGCCTTCACTCACTGATCCGGTCCGCCGACCGGCGGGAGGGCGCGGGCGATGAGCTGGGCGAGATGGGTGCCGGTGCGGTCGGTGCGCTGGGCGATCTGCGTACGGCAGCTGAATCCGTCGGCGAGGATGTGCGTGCCGGGCGCGGCCGCGCGTACGGCGGGCAGCAGGACCTGCTCGCCCGCGGCCACCGATACGTCGTAGTGGCCGCGTTCGAAGCCGAAGTTTCCGGCCAGGCCGCAACAGCCGGAAGCGAGGCTGGCGTTGTCGACGCCCATGCGGTGCAGCAGGGTGTCGTCGGCGCCGAAGCCCGAGGTCGCGTGCTGGTGGCAGTGGGTCTGGCTGAGGGAGCGGGCCGGGACGGCCGGGGGCTGCCAGTCGGGTGCGTGGTGGACGAGGAGTTCGGCGAGGGTGACGGTGGCCCGGGCCAGGGCGCGGGCGTCGTCGCGGGTGCCGGTGCCATTGCCGTGACCGTCGCCGTCGAGGAGTTCGGGCAGGTCGCTCTTGAGCGCCGCCGTGCAGCTGGGTTCCAGGCCGACGACCGGGATGCCCGCGCGGACCGCGGGGGCGAGGGCGGCAGTGGTGCGCCGGGCGATACGGCGGGCGACGCCGAGCTGTCCGGTGGTGATCCAGGTCAGCCCGCAGCACTGGGTTCCCTCCGGAACCCGGACCTGGAAACCGGCGTTCTCCAGCACCGCCACCCCGGCCCGGAGCACATCGGGGGTGAAGTGGTTGTTGAACGAGTCGACCCACAGCACCACCGGCCCCCGGTGCCCGTCGCCTCCCGGTGTGCGGGCGCGGAACCAGGACAGGAAGGTCTGGTCCGCGAAGCGTGGTATCTCCCGTTCAGCGGCGATGCCGCCCAGCCGTTTGACCAGGGGCGCGAGCCGGGACGACGTCAGCGCGTTGACCAGCCGCGGCATGCGGGCGGCCGGGCGGGACAGCAGGGGCAGCCAGCCCATGGTGTAGTGCGAGGCGGGCCGGATGCGCCGCTTGTAGTGATGGTGCAGGAACTCCGACTTGTAGGTGGCCATGTCGACGCCGACCGGGCAGTCGCTGCTGCATCCCTTGCAGGACAGGCACAGGTCGAGCGCGTCGCGGACCTCGCGGGAGCGCCAGCCGTCGGTGATGACCTCGCCCCGCGTCATCTCGTACAGCAGCCGGGCGCGGCCCCGGGTGGAGTCCTTCTCGTCCCGGGTGACCCGGTAGCTGGGGCACATGACGCCACTGCCCGGGGCGGCGGTACGGCACTTGCCGACGCCGACACAGCGGCGGGTGGCCTTGGCGAAGTCACCGTCGTCGGCGTGGAAGGGGAGGACCGTGGTCAGCGGGAGCGGAGTGCGGTGCGGGGTGACCCGCAGATTGCCGTCGACGGGCAGCGACCGCACGATCATGCCGGGGTTGAGGCCGTTGTCCGGGTCCCAGATGTGCTTGAACTCCTCGAACAGGGCGATGACACCGGGCCCGTACATGAGCGGCAGCAGTTCGGAGCGGGCCTGGCCGTCGCCGTGTTCGCCGGACAGCGAGCCGCCGTGTGCGACGACCAGCTTGGCCGCGTCGGTGACGAAGGCACGGAAGACGGCCGTGCCGTGTTCGGTGGTGAAGTCGAAGTCGATGCGCACATGCAGACAGCCCTCGCCGAAGTGTCCGTACACGGCGCCGCTCAGCCGGTGCCGGTCCAGCAGCGCGGTGAACTGGCGTAGATACGAGCCGAGTCGGCCGGGCGGTACGGCCGCGTCCTCCCATCCGGGCCAGGCTTCGGACCCGTCGGGCAGGCGGGTCGCCAGGCCCGCCCCGTCCTCGCGGATCCGCCACAGCCGACGGGCCCGTACGGGGTCGGTGATGACCTCGCTGCCGGTGAGTCCCGTGGTCTGCCGGGCCGCCGCGACGAGCGCCCGGGCGCGTGGCGGGAGTTCACCGACCGGGCCGCCGAGTTCGGCGAACAGCCACGCTTTCGCGGTGGGCAGGGTGTCGATGGCCGCGCGGGTCTCGGGCCGGGTGACGACATCGGTCAGCGCCTGGTCGAGTCCTTCGAGCGCGAGCAACGGGTGCTCCAGCAGGGCGGGCACGGCGTCGGCGGCCGCGCAGGCGTCCTCGTAGCCGAGGACCACCAGGGCCCGTGCGGGCGGGCGCGGGATGAGGCGGACGGTGGCCGAGAGGACGACCGCCAGGGTGCCCTCGCTGCCGACCAGCGCCCTGGCGAGGTGGAAGCGGCGCTCGGGCAGCAGGTGTTCGAGCGCGTATCCCGACACCTGGCGCGGGAAGCGTCCCAACTCGGTGCGCAGCGCGGCCAGGTTGTTCCGCGCGAGGTCGTACAGGGAGGCGATGAGCCGCCCGCGGTCACCGCCGGCGGCGATGGCCTCGTCGATCTCGCCCTCGGTCATCTCGCCGAGGCGCACCACGGTGCCGCGGTAGGTGACGACTTCGAGTTCCACGATGTTGTCGGCGGTGCGGCCCCAGGCCACGGAGTGGGTTCCGCACGCGTTGTTGCCGATCATCCCGCCCAGGGTGCAGCGGCTGTGGGTGGAGGGGTCGGCGCCGAACAGCAGGTCGTGTCCGGCGGCGGCCGTCTGGAGGTCGTCCAGGACGATGCCCGGCTGTACGGTCGCGGTGCGAGCTTGGCGGTCGAGGCCGAGCAGCCGGTTGAAGTGGCGGGAGAAGTCGAGCACCACGCCCGGGCCGACGGCCTGGCCGGAGGTGCTGGTGCCCGCGCCACGGGCGGTGACGGGCACGCCGAGGCGGCGGCAGGTGGCGAGCGCGGCGAGGACGTGCTGCCGTGTCCGGGGGAAGACCACGGCCAGCGGGACCTGCCGGTAGTTGGAGGCGTCGGACGCGTACTGCGCCCGGCGGCCCGCGTCGCCGTACACCTCGCCGCAGTCCGCCCGGACGAGGGCGTCGGTCACCGCTGCCGGGTCGACGCCGCCGATGCCTGGTGCTGTCGTGCTCACCGCGCTCGCTCCTCCTGTGCTCACCGGTCACCTGGGACTCACCGGTCGTGTCCGCCCCGGCCGTCCCACGATGTGGGCGGGCGCGGACCCCCTACAAGGCCCAGCAGGGCGATAGTCTTGACGGAGGAGGGCAAGCGATCCTTATGCTCCTGGTGGCCCTGTTCCGCCCGCCCGCTCCCTGTCCCCGAGGAGCCGCCGTGCTCAAGCCCCTGCATCTCCTCACGCTGAAGGCCGTCGTCGGCAGCGGCTCGTTCGCCGTCGCGGCCCGCGACCTCGGCTACACCGCTTCGGCGATCTCGCAGCAGATCTCGACCCTGGAGAAGGAGACCGGTCTGGTCCTGTTCGAGCGGGAGGCGCACGGGATCCGTCCGACCGCAGCGGCCCACCGGCTGGTCGACCTCAGCGGCCGGGCGCTGGCCGCCCTGGACGATCTGGACCAGCAGGTGCGGGAGCTGGCCACCGGGGTCACCGGGCGGCTGAGGCTGGGCAGCTTTCCGACGGCGAGCGTCCGGCTGGTGCCCGCGGCGCTGTCGGCGCTCGCCGAGACCCACCCCCGGGCGCGGATCCAGCTGGAGGAGGGCGAACCAGAGGATCTCGTCGCCCTGCTCACCAGCGGTGACCTGGACATCGCCCTGGTCTACGAGTACGGGCTCAGCCCACGGCAGTGGCCCGACGGGCTGACCCGCCACCCGTTGCTGCGCGAGGATCTGGTGCTGCTGCGGGCGGCGGACAGCCATCTGGGGGCGAGCCTTCCCCAGCTGGCCGAGGCGCGCTGGATCACCAGCGGGGAGGGCACGGCCGGGGCCCGCTCGCTGGTCCGGCTCTGCGCGGCCGCCGGTTTCGACGCGGAGGTCGCGTTCCGGAGCAACAACTACGACGTCGTACGGGAGTTGGTGTCCACGGGGCTCGGCGTGGCGGTCGTCCCGGCGCTCGGCCACGCGCCCAGCGGGGCGATCCAGGCCACCCGCGTCGCCCAGCGGTCCGCGCACCGCCAGGTGATGGCCCTGCACCGCGGCGAGAACAGCAATCCCCTGCTCGGCACGGTGCTCGACACCCTGCGGCGCGCGGTGCCCGCCGGGGAGCCGTATCTGCACCCGGTCGAGGAGCCCGCGCTGTAATCCCCGCTACCGGGGCGGGACCTGGTCGGCTCGGGCTCGGGCCGGTCGGAGTCGTCCATGGCGTCGAGGGCATCGAGGTCCACGGAGTCCCCCGGCATGACGCTGCGGGTGCGGCGGTATCCGTACAGCGCGTAGATGAGCAGGCCCGCGAGGAGCCAGCCGCCCATCCGGACCCAGGTCTCCCAGTGCAGGAACGACATCAGCCAGACGGAGAACACCATGCCGAGGACCGGCACGAACGGCATGCCCGGGCAGCGGAAACCCCGCTTGAGGTGGGGCTTGGTGTAGCGCAGGACCAGGACGGCCGCGCAGACCACCACGAAGGCCAGCAGCACACCGATGTTGGTGAGGTCGGCGACGGCGTTGATGGGCAGCAGGCCCGCCAGGACGGCGGCCACGATGCCGATGACCCAGGTGGCGCGGTGCGGAACCTTGCGCTTGGGGTGGATGGCGCCGAACCACGCGGGCATCAGCCCGTCCCGGCTGAGGGCGTACCACAGGCGGGAGGCGCCCATCATGAAGGAGAAGGTCACGGTGACGATGCCGATCACCGCGCCGACGGCGATGACATTGGCCAGCCCGTTCAGCCCGACGCTCGCGAAGGCGCTGGATATGCCGCTGTTCGGGTTGAGTTCGCTGTAGTGCTGGACACCGGTGAGCACGATGCACACCAGGACGTACAGCCCCATCGAGATCGCCAGGGAGAGCATCATCGCCTTGGGCAGCTTGTCGCGGGCCTCCACCGACTCCTCCGCGGCGGTGCTCAGGGCGTCGTAGCCGAACACGGCGAAGAAGACGGTCGCCGCTCCGGTGAACGCCCCGTCGAGCCCGAAGGGGGCGAAGGGCGTCAGATTGCCGGAGTCGACCTTGGTGAAGCCGACCACGATCACGACGAGCACGATGGCGATCTTGACGAAGGTCAGAACCGTCTCCACGCGTGCGGAGGTACGGGTGCCACGCGTCAGCAGCCAGGCCACGCTCACGCAGATCAGGCTCGCCAGCAGATCGATCTTGTGCCCGTCGCCGGTGCCGGGTGCGCCCAGCGCCCAGGTGGGCAGATGGATGCCGACGTTCTCCAGCAGGAAGCCCATGTAGCCCGACATGCCGATCGCGACGACGGCGACGATGGCGGTGTACTCCAGCAGCAGGTCCCAGCCGATGATCCAGCCGACGATCTCGCCGAGGACGGCGGCGCAGTAGGTGTACGACGATCCGGCCTTCGGGACCAGCCCGGCGAACTCCGCGTAGGCGAAGGCGGCGCACAGGGAGGCCGCACCGGCCACCAGGAACGAGATCAGCACGGCCGGACCGGCGACGTCCTTGGCCACGGCCGCGGCCAGGGAGAAGATTCCGGCCCCGATGATGGCACCGATGCCGATCATGGTGAGCTGGGTGAGGCCGAGCGTGCGCACCATGCGCTCACCGGCGGGCTGCTCGGAGGGCAGGGTGCGCCGGAAGACTCCCTGCGGCCCTCTGCCCAGCAACGGCGGAACGGTGGATTTCGGGTGATTCGTGGACATCGCTCTCTCCCTGTCGACCGGCGGCGGCCCGGAGGCCGCCGTCGTGGCGGGATCACCACTGGCCCGAAACCATCGCCCACGGCTCGCGGTGGGCAAAAGACACTTCAGCGCGACAACTTAAGGGCCTGAGACCAAGCAAAGCTGGCGCAGGCGCGGGGCCGACGACCCCGCGCCCGCGCCGCCGGCAGTCAGGGCCGGGCGGCCGCCTCCTTCCATGCCCGAGCCAGCCGCTCCGCCATCACGGTCGGGTCCCACAGCCCGGCCGGGTCGTCGGGCAAGGCGGCGTCGTACAACTCCAGGCGGGCGGCCTCCGGCAGACGGCGGAGCGTGTCACGGGCGGCCTTGGCCTCCGCCACCTTCACGCCCAGGGCCTTACGGGTCCCTGGCGGCAGGAAGTTGTGCCCGTCGTCCTTGATGTGCGGCAGGCCCGCCATCAGCAGGACGGCCGCGGCACGGTCGAGACCGGTGGCTTCGGCGAGCCGGGCGGTCGCCGCGGGGTCGAAGGGGACCGGTCCGACGCGCTCCAGCTCGTCCACGATCCGGTGCAGCCGCTCGGGCGTGGCCCGGCCCTCGGGCACCTCCTGGATGTCGAGGACACCTGCGGGGCGGGGTACGGCCCCCCGTTGCAGAAACGCCGCGATGTCCCAGGTGGCACCGGCATGGGCACGGCCCCACTCGGTGTGGAGCATGGTGATGCTCAACGGCATCAGTGCGCCGTTCTCGTCGGACAGCGCGGCCCGCTGCTCGCTGTCCAGCAGACCTCGCCGCAGCCCCGGTTCGGCCAGCGGCGTCAGGGCCCAGAACCTCGCACACCCGCCCCTCCGCGGACACCTTCTCCAGCAGTCCGGTCCGCCCGTCGACACGCACCACCAGATGCCGCAACCGGGTCCGCCAGCCGGGGTCCGGCCACACCCGGGCGAGGAGCCCGGTGGGGACCGGAATCCCGCACAGCAGCCATGACTCCACGGTGGCGCGGCACTCCTTCTCATGCCGGGCCAACTGTTCCTGAAGCGCCGCGAATTGCTCGCCGACCGGGCTTCTCCGCACGGCACCGGGGATGGACTTCAGGATCTGGCCATTGGTCTTCCGGCATCTCAAGTTCGTCCCGTCCAGGGCCAGTTCATGGCCATGGATCGCGGGCACCCACGCGAGTGGAGTCATCATGCCGCCGACTATGACAGCACCCACCGACAATCGGCCCGAGAACCCTCATCGCTACTGAGGTTAGGCTAAGCTAAGAAAATCTTGGCACTACGAGCGGTGCGGGAGCACACATGAGACCGGTCGTCAGTGAGTGCATCGTCGTCAAGTTCGGCGGCCACGCCATGGTGGACGCCGGGCTCCACCGCACCTTCGCCGCCGATGTCGTGGAGCTGTGGCGCGCGGGGCTGCGTCCGGTCGTCGTCCACGGGGGCGGCCCGCAGATCAGCGCGATGCTCGACCGGCTCGGGCTGGAGACCCGATTCGAAGCGGGCTTGCGGGTGACCACGGCGGAGACCATGGACGTGGTGCGCATGGTGCTCACCGGCCGGGTCCAGCGGGAGCTGGTCGGCCACATCAACGCCCATGGTCCCTACGCCGTCGGCATGACCGGCGAGGACGCGCACACGATGACCGCCGTGCGGCGGCCCGCCTGGGTGGACGGGCGGCCGGTGGACATCGGACTCGTCGGCGACGTCGTGGACGTGAACCCGGGCATGGTGCGGACGCTCCTGGAGCGGGGACACATCCCCGTGGTCTCCCCCGTGGCGCGCGGCGCGGACGGGCAGGTCTACAACGTCAACGCCGACCTCGCCGCGTCCGCCCTGGCCGTGGCCCTCGACGCCGAGCGGCTGTGATGCCTCACCGATGTGCCGGGCCTCTACGCGAACTGGCCGCACAGCACGGAGTGATCCCGCACTGACGCCGACCGCCGCTGGACGACTGCTGCCTGGGCTGCCCAGC
>NZ_GG657754.1:219805-287087 GCF_000158915.1 Streptomyces himastatinicus ATCC 53653
TGCTGCCGAAGATGGAGGGCTGTCTGCGGGCCGTCCGGGGCGGCGTACGCGGAGCACATGTGCTCGACGGCCGGGTGCCGCACGCGGTGCTGCGCGGCGCCCTCGGCGAGACGGGCCACGGCACCACCGTGGTGCCGGACCGCAGCCCCGTGACGCCCCACCGCTGACGCCGATTCCGGTCACAGGCTCCGCGCGAGGATCCGCGCATTGCGCCGGGGATCCAGCGACTCCGCCCAGGACGGAGGCGCCAGGCGCACGGCCGTGGGGACGAATCCGTACCGGAGGAACAGGCCGCCACCGCCGGTCGTCGCCGTGAACAAGGCATCGAGCGACTGGGCGCGCGCCCTGGCCAGTACCGCGCGCAGGAGCGCGGCTCCCACACCGCTTCCCTGCCTCCGCCCGGACACGCAGAAGTTGTACACGACGCCCACGGATCCGCGGCCCTCCCCCGGCGCGGCGGAGTGCACGCGCAGGCCCACGCAGCCCTCGACGGTGCCGTCGCGGGCCTCCGTCACGAGGAAGTCGGCCGCGTGGGCGGCGTAGAGCGAGACGGGCCGCTCCCGCAACGCGCCCGAGCGCACGAAGGGCCCGGACAGCGCGGCGAGTTCGGCGGCGTCCTCCGGACGGGCGGTGCGCACGTGGAACATCGGCGCACGGCGTACGACCACCGCCGACGTAGCGCTCACGACGCCGACTTCCCGGTCGCCTCGCGGCCGTCGACGTACGTCGCCACCACCTCGATGTCCCCGATACGCGAAGCGCCCACCCGCCGGGGGTCGTCGCCGAGCACCACCAGGTCGGCGCGCTTGCCCGGGGTGAGGCTTCCCACGCTGTCCTCCAGGCGGCAGGCGAACGCGCCCGCGACCGTGTACGCGTACAGGGCCTCGTCGACGGTGATGCCCTCGTCCGGGCCGATCACCTGGCCGGACCCGGAGGCCCGCTCGACCATGAACTGGACGGCCCGCAGCGGAGATCCGTCCGTGACGGGGCGGTCGGAGCTGCCGACGAGGGGGATGCCGTGGTCCAGGAACGCCCTGCCGCGGTAGAGCCAGGGCGCCCGCTCCTCGCCCATGATCGCCGCGTAGTCGTCGCCGAAGGAGCGCAGGAAGTGGGGCTGGACGACCGCGCTGACGCCGAGTCGCGCGAAGCGCGGGAGCTGGTCGGGGCGGATCAGACCCGCGTGCTCGATGCGGTGACGGGCGCCGGGGCGGGGGCGGAGCCGCTGGGCCCGCTCCAGGGCATCCAGGGCGATGTCGGCCGCGCGGTCGCCGATCGCGTGGACGGCGAGCTGCCACCCGGCCAGGTGGCCGTCCACGATCGTGTCCGCGAGCACCTCCGGGTCGTCCTGCACCTCGCCCGCGTGGTCCAGCCCTTCGTACGGGCTGCTGAGCGCGGCGGTCCGGGCCATCATCCCGCCGTCGGTGAAGACCTTCAGCGCGCCCACCGAGAGCCGGTCGTCGCCGAACCCGGTGCGCAGGCCCAGGTCGAGGGCCCGGGGAATGCCGTCGGCTTCGTGCGCCGCGACCGTACGCAGCCGGTCGGCGGACACCATCAGCTGGACCCGCAGCGGCAACAGACCCTCTTCGCGGGCGAGTTGATAGGCGCCCAGCTCGACCGGGCTGTGGCCGAAGAGGGTGCCGCCGATGCCCGCCTCGGCGCAGGTGGTGACGCCCTCGGCCAGGCAGGTCCGGGCGGCGCGCCCGATCGCCTCGGCCAGGTCCGCCTGGGAGTGCGGCAGACGCAGCGCGCGGGCGGCGCCCATGGCGGCCTCGGCCAGGAAGCCGTTCTCATGCGGAAGGCCGGCCGGGAGCAGCTCCAGGACGGCGGAGTTGACGACGCAGCCGTGGCCGGAGTCGTGCAGCATGAACACCTTGCGCCCGTGGCTGACCCGGTCCAGTTCGGCGGCGGTCAGATGGCGGCCCAGGGCCCGCTGGTCGTAACCGGCGATGCTCACCCAGTCGCCGGGCTCGCCCCGCCGGGTGACGGTCTCCTCCACGAGGGCGAGCACCTCCTCGACCCGTGTGCACCCCGCGATGCTCGGAGTGTTCCGCTTGAAGCCCGTCCAGGCCAGGTGCACATGGGCGTCGATGAACCCGGGCAGTACGGTGGCGCCCTGAAGGTCGATCACCTCGCGGGCGGGGAGGGAGGTCACGGCCTCGTCCAGGCCCACGATCCGGCCCCGCCACACGCCCAGGTCGTGGGCGACGGGATGGTCGGGGTCCATGGTGACGAACCGCGCGTTCGTCAGTCTGGTGCAGAGCATCGGTCAGGGTTCTCCTGATGTGAACGCAACCTTAGGTTAGGCTCGCCTAATTGTCAGGAGCTTATCTGTGTCCCTTCCCTCTCACAAGGAGACGTTCATGCGCCTGGGCACGTCCGGCAAGGAGAGCACCTTCGTCGAGTTCGGACTGCCCGGCACACCCGGCACCGACGAGTTCTGGGCGGCGGCGGGGACACCCGCGTCCTTACCCGCCGACGGCGGCGGCTGGGTGACCCTGTTCCTGTGGCGCGGGTCCCCGGCGGTCCTCGGCTTCGAGAGCTGGTCGGAGCCGGTACCCCTGCGCCGGTGGGGCGACACCGACTGCTGGTACGCCGAGGTGCGCATGCCCGCGCGGCTGCGGGTGACCTACCAGTTCCTCGTGGACGACGCGGCGCACGCCGATCCGTTCAACCCGGTCGGCACCGGTGGCGACCGGTCCATCGCCGCGACCCCGGACGCCCCGGCCCAGCCACACTGGCCAGCCGTCGGCGCCACGGACGTCCTGCCCCTCCCCCGCACCCGGATCCGCTGGAGCAGCGAACGGCTCGGCGGGCGGCGCACCGTGCGCGTCCACCCGGTGGGCGGCGGCGGGCCCGTGGTCCTGCTGCTCGACGGGGACGACTGGCTGTATCTGCACCCGGCCATGACGGCGTTCGACGCGGCCCACGCCGGTGGCGAGATGCCCGCCGTCACGCTCGTCTTCCTCCCGGCCACGGACCGGGAGGCCGAGTTCGCGTGCCGGCCCGAGCTGTGGGAGGCGATCCGGGACGAACTCCTGCCGCTGGTCGCGGAGTCCGGCGTGCCCGCCGACCCGGACCGGCTGGTGGTCGCCGGGCAGAGCCTGGGCGGGCTGAGCGCGGTGTACGCGGCGCTGGAGTTCCCGGACCTGGTGTCCCGTATCGCCTGCCAGTCGGGGTCGTTCTGGTGGACGCCCGGCGCCGCGGAACTGCCGGACCCCTTGGGCGGCCCGGTCGGCGGCACCCTCGCCGCGCGCCTGCGGGAGCGCCCTGACCTGTCCGGTCTGCGCGTCGCGTTCGACGTGGGGGAACACGAAACCGCGATGCTCCCCCACTGCGCGCTGACCGAGACCCTGGCCGAACGCGGCGGCGCGACCGTACGGGTCTCGCGGTCGGCGTCCGGCCACGACCGGGCGGGCTGGCGGCAGGCCCTGCTCAGGGACGTCGCCTGGGCGCTGGGCTAGGCGCGTCCTGGGCTCACCTCGCCACCGCCGCGCAGTACCCCTCGTCGGTGGCGAGGAGACGGCGATGGGTGTCCTCGGCGGTGATGACGCCGTCGTCCAGCACGAGGACCCGGTCGGCCGCGTCCAGGAGGGCCGGGCTGCTGGTGATGACGACGGTGGTGCGGCCCCGGCGCAGCTTCGCCACGTTGCGCGCGATGAGCTGTTCGGTGACCGCGTCGACCGCCGTCGTCGGATCGTGCAGGACGAGGACGTCGGTGTCGGCCGCCAACGCCCGTGCCAGGGACAGCCGCTGGCGCTGGCCGCCCGAGAGGTTCGCGCCGCGGTCGCGGACGCCGTAGTCGAGCCCTTCCCGGTGGAGGGCGACGACATCGGTCAGCATGGACGCCTCGACGGCCTCGGGCACCATCCCGCTGGTGCCCGACGGGTCGATGTTCGTGCGGAGGGTGCCCGCGAAGATCTCCCCGTCGTACGGGTTCACCAGCAGGTACCCGCGGACCTCCTCGATCGACAGGTCCGCCAGTTCCTCCCCGCCGACCCGCACCACGCCCTCGTACGCGCCGGGCGGGACGTTGACGGCCAGGACCGACGCCAGGTCGGCCGCCGCGCGCGGCTGGTAGGGGGCGATGGCCACGAACTCGCCCGCGGCCACCGTGAACTTCAGCCTGCGCAGGGAGCCGTAGCGGACGCAGTCGACGTCGAGGTCCCCGCCCGCGGCCGGGTGCCCCGGCCCGGGGGCCGTCACCGGCGGCGCGGCCAGCACCAACGCCATCCGCTCGGCCGAGGCGCGCGCCATCATCACGTACTTCGGCATCTCAGAGAACAGCTTGAGGGGTTCCATGATGAACTGCGCGAGCCCCACGGCCATGACGAGTTCCCCGATGTTGATCCGGCCGCTCCACGCCAGCGAGCCCGCCGTGAGGGTGACGGCGGCGGCGAGGACCGCGTTGAGGGCCAGCGCGGTGCCCGCGTAGACGCCGTTCACCTTGGCGACCGTGATGGCCTGGTGCTTCGCCTCCGTGCTGACCTTGCGGTAGGAGCGGAACGCCGCGTGGTTGCCGCCGAAGCCGTGCAGCGGGCGCAGGCCCGTGATCAGGTCGGCCACCTTGGCGCCCGCCCGCGCCACCCGGGCCTGCTGTTCGCGGGTGCTGGAGCCGATCCGCTTGGACAGCACGCTCAGGACCGACAGGATCGCGACGGTGCCCACGATCACCAGCAGGCCGAGCCGGACGTCGGCCAGGCCCAGCGCGACCGCCGCGACCAGCACCGCGACCAGCGAGCTGATCAGCAGCGGCACCACCTCGATGATGTCGGCGGTCTGGTCGGCGTCCTCGGTGGCGATGGTCAGCACCTCGCCGGACTTGAGGTCCATGTCCCTGGCCACCGGCTGGAGTCCGCAGCCCGCGACCTTCACCCGCCAGCGGTGCGCCTCGGTGGTGTTGGCCTTCTGGAGGATGCGCATCCCGAACCGCCACGACAGCGACACCGTCGTGATGATCACCGCAAGCGCGGCGATCGACAGGCCGAGCGCGCCGAGGTTCCGGTCCCGCATCGTGTGTTCCACGATCAGGCCGAGCGCGATGGGGAAGGCCGTCTCACCCGCCTGGTACAGGCCCATGAGGACGGTGCCCCCGGCCATGGCGCCGATGTTGCGGCGCAGGGCGGTCCGGAGGATGTCGGACCCCGGCCGGGGCCGCTGGGTGTCAGGAGTGGTCATCGAGGACTCAGGCATCGTTGTGACGGGCATCGAGGTGGCGAGCCATCGCTTCCGGGGTTCGCAGGGTGAACAGGTCTCGGATGGTGATCACGGGGCCGTACTCCCGGCGGAGCAGCCCGATCAGCCGCACCGCCAGCATGGAGTGTCCTCCCAGGGACACGAAGTCGCTCACCGCGCTCACCTCATCGTCGTCCAGGTCCAGTGCCTCGGCGAAGAACTCGCACACCACGGTCTCGGTCCCGGTCTCGGGCCCCCGCTCCCCCACCGTGGTCAGCGCGCCCAGCGGCTTGGCCTCCGGCAGTGCCTTGGTGTCAGCCTTCCCGTTGACCGTCAGCGGGATGCTGTCGACCTGGGCGTAGTGCGTCGGCCGCAGGAAGTCCGGCAGCCCGGCGCCCACCTCGGACGCGACCGCCGCCAGCTCCGCCCCCTCCAGCACCAGATAGGCGGCCAGCCGGTACGCGCCGTCGACCTGCGGATCGGGCTGGGCGACCGCGGCGACGAACCGCACCGCCGGGTGTGCGGCGAACGCGGCCTCGACCTCGCCCAGTTCGACCCGGTGCCCTCGGATCTTGACCTGCTGGTCGGTGCGGCCCAGGTACATCAGGTTGCCGTCGGGCCGCCGGATCACCAGGTCCCCGGTGCGGTACATGCGCTCGCCGGGTGCGCCGAACGGGCACGCCACGAAGCGGTGGGCGGTCTGGGCGGGCTGCCCGAGATAGCCGCGCGCGATGCCGATGCCCGACACGTACAGCTCGCCGGGGACCCCGTCGGGAAGCGGCCGCAGCCACGGATCCAGTACGTAGACATCGGTGTTGTCGATGGCCACACCCACCACCGGGTCCTCGCATTCGAAGGTGCCGACGCCGAGGGTGTTGATGGTGTACTCGGTGGGTCCGTACAGGTTGTAGCCGACCGTCCCCTCGGTCTCGGCGAGCCGCTGCCACAGCGTGGGCGTGACGGCCTCGCCGCCCAGCAGCACCAGTGGCGGCCGTCGCTCCGGGTTGTCCAACAGGCCCTCTGCGACGAGCTGTTGGGCGTAGGTCGGGGTCACGTTGATGACGTCGATGCCGTGCTCCAGGCAGTACTCGACCAGCCGGGGCGCGTCACGGCGCAACTCCTCGTCGCAGATGTGCACCTCGTGGCCGTCGGCGAGCCACAGCAGCTCCTCCCACGACATGTCGAAGGCGAACGACACGGTGTGCGCGATCCGGAAGACCCGGTGGCCGTGCTCGGCCAGCACCGGTTCGAAGATCCGGCGCTGGTGGTTGATCAGCATGTTGGTGAGCCCGGCGTACTCGGTCACCACGCCCTTGGGCTTCCCGGTCGAGCCGGAGGTGTAGATCGTGTACGCGGGGTGCCGCAGCCGGTCCGGGTCGTCCGGCGCGAACGTCACGTACGGCTCGGCGTCCGGCAGCGGACGGTCCAGCTCGATCAGCTCGCCCGTCAGGCGGGGAGATACGGCGCTCACGGTGAGGAGCACCTCGGGGCGGGCGTCCGCGACGATCGCGGCGATCCGCTCGTCCGGGTGGTCCAGCTCCAGCGGCACATACGCGGCGCCGACGCGCAGCACGGCGAAGAGCGCCACGATCGAGTCGAGGGAGCGCGGGATCGCGAGACCCACGGTCGTCTCGGGGCCGATGCCGCGCTCCGCGAGCACACCGGCCACGGCGCGGCTGCGGTCCCGCAGTTCGGCGAACGTCATGGTCGAGCCGTGGGCGACGAGCGCCACCCGCCGCGGGTCGCGGTCCGCCGCCTGGTCGAACCGGTCGACCACGGTGTCCGTGCCGATGTCCGTCCGCTCCCCCCGCGCGGGCTCCGGTCCCAGGCCGCGCAGCGCGCCGACCGGCCCGGTGGCCCGGGCCAGGTCTTCGAGCACACGCAGATAGTCGCCGAGGAGGCGGTGGGCGTTCGCGCTGTCCTCGTCGCGGTACTCCAACTTGACCGTGAGCCGGTCGCCGGGGGTGACGACCCAGGTGAACGGGTAGTGGGTGGAGTCGTCGGCCTTCACCGAGGTGATGCCGTGCCGGGCGTTCATCTCGGCGAACCGGTCCATGTCCAGGAAGTTCTGGAGCACGAACAGGTTGTCGAACAGGGTGTCGTGCCCGCTGGCCCGCTGGATCTCGCCGAGCCCCAGGTGCTCGTGCTCCATCGCCTCGACCCTGGCGGTCTGCACGGCCGACAGATACGCGCCGACCGTGTCGTCGGGCCGGGCCCGCGTCCACTGGGGCACGGTGTTCAGGAGCACGCCGACGATGCCGTCCAGGCCCTCGCCCTCCCGGCCGGAGACGGTCACGCCGAACACGGCGTCGCCGCGACCCGTATGGGCGCCGAGCAGCAGGCCGAACGCGCCGGTCAGCACCGAGTTCAGCGTGACGCCGTACGCCCTGGCCGCGTCCCGCAGCAACTCCGACAGCTCGGCGGACAGCGTGTGCACGAGCGTGGCCGGGAGGCCGTCGGTGAGGGACGGCGCCGCTCCGGCGAGCAGCGTCGGGCCGGGGAGCCCAGCCAGGTGCTCCGCCCAGAAGCGCTCCGATACGGCGGGGTCCCTGGCGTCGAGCGCCCGGGCGTGGTCCTCGAAGCTCGGCGTGGCCGGGGTCGGCTCGGGCAACTCGCCCGCCAGGACGGCCTGGTAGGCGTCGAACAGCTCCCGCAGCACGATCTCGCGGGACCAGCCGTCCCACAGCAGCAGGTGGTAGCTGAGCAGCAGCCCGTCACGGTCGTCGGGCAACCGCACCACGGTCAGCCGGATCAGCGGCGGCTCCCCCGGATCGAATCCGGTGTCGCGGTCCCCGGCGCGCAGGGCGTCGACTTCCGCGTCCGTGGCGAGTGAGACCGTACGGACGTCGACTCGCCGTCCCGCTCCCAGGACCTGGACCGGGTTTCCGTCGTCGTCGGTGGCGAATCCGGCACCCACGACCGGATACCGCGCGATCACGTACGCCATCGCCTCGGCCAGCGCGTCGGTGTCCAGGCGCCGGTCGAAGGTGAACCAGCTCTGCGCGACATAGTGTCCGGCCGGGCCCGCCATCTGCGCCTGGAAGAACAGGCCCCGCTGGAGCGGGGTGACGGGCGCTGTGCGCTCGGCCGTCACGGAGGCGTCCGCGAGGTGTTCCAATGCGCTCCGCCAGTGCTCGGCGATCTCGTCCGGGATGCCCGCGGCGAGGGTGAAGTCCGCGTGCAGGCTTCCGGTGGCCGCGTCGGTCCAGGCGTTGACCTCGACGGCGTACGGGCTGCCCTGGTCACCGCCGATGACACGCGGCGCCTGGGACTCGTCGCCCCGGCCGAGGTAGTTGAACAGCACCTGCGGGCGGGCGTTCAGCAGCGGGGCCGTCTGCGGGTTGAGGTATCTGAGCTGCCCGTAGGCGAGGTGTCCGCGCTCGTCCGGCTGGCGTTCGGCCACCTCGTACGCCGCCGCGACGGGGTCGGTGTGCGCGCTGAGCCGTACGGGCGCGATGGAGGTGAACCAGCCGACGGTGCGGGTGTAGTCGTGGTGTTCCAGCGCCGGGACCCGGCCGTGCCGCTCCAGGTCGACGGCGAGATCGGCGGGCGACGGCTGGACGCGGGTCAGCGCGGTGCGCAGGGCGCCGCACAGCAGCTCGGTGAGACCGACGCCGAGGGCCGCGGGCGCGGTGCGCGTCACGCGGTCGCTCACCTCGGGCGCGAGCACGACGATGGTTTCGCGCAACTCGCCTATGGTCGGCAGCAGTTGGGGCGCCTGGAGCGCGTTCACCCACGTCCCGAGGCCGTCGATGTCCTGGACGGACCGGAGGGTCAGCGCTTCGGCGTACTCGGCGTACGACGTGGTCGGCGGGGCCAGAGGCGCCCCGCGCAGGGCGGTGGCCAGGTCGTCCAGCAGGATCAGCCAGGACACCGCATCGACGGCGAGGTGGTGCGCGGTGACCACCAGGGTCCGGCTCGCCTCCTGCCACGAGAACGCGACCACGTTCCCGGACTCGGGGTCGAGCCGTCCGGCGGCCTCGTTCGCCACGGCTGTGGCGTCGGTGGTGTCCGTCGTCACGACGGTGATCTCGGGGGCGGGCTCGGTACGCAGGGCCCACACCCCGTGCTCGACGCGCAGCCGCAGCCGGAGGGCCGGGTGTGCGGCCACGATGGCGTTCGCGGCGCGCTCGACGTCGGCGAGCCCGGTGCCCTCGGGTGCCACCAGCGTTCTGGCCTGGGCGAACCGGGCGAGCGATCCGCCCAGTTCCCGCTGGCGCAGGATGATCGGCGTCGGCGGGAGCGGGCCGTCCGCGCGGCGGACGGAGGCGGGAGCTTCGGCCTTCGGGGTACGCGTTCCCAAGTGCTCGGCGAGTGCGCGCGGTGTCCGGTACAGGAACACGTCCCGTGGCACGATCGGCAGACCGAGCGCCCTGGCCCGGTTGATCACGGTGATGGCGACGATGCTGTCGCCTCCGGCGCGGAAGAAGTCGGTGTCAGCGTCCACGGCGGAGCCAGGCAGGCTCTCGGCGAAGATGTCGACGAGCACGGGCAGTGCGGCCACAGCAGCGTCTTCGTCCGCGAGTGCGTCGTGGCTGGTCGCGCCCCGCGGCGGAGCCGCATTCGGATACAGTCCCGCGCCCCTTCGGGCGCGCTCGATCAGGGCCTTACGGTCCAGCTTGCCGTTGACCGTCAGCGGCAGGGCGTCGACCGGCAGCACCCGGGCTGACACCATGTGCACGGGCAGCTTCGCGGACAGCGACTCGGCAAAGTCACCCGGCACCCGGCCCACGACATGGGCGACCAGATGGTCGCCGCCGTCCGCCACGGTGACGGCCACGTCGACCACGCCGTCGAGCCCCCTGACCGCCGACTCCACCTCGCCCAACTCGATGCGGAAACCCTTGAGTTGGACCTGGTCATCGGCGCGGCCGGTGAACTCCAGCTCGCCGTCGAGGGTGCGGACGGCGAGGTCGCCCGTGTGGTACATACGGGAGCCGTCGCCCGCGAACGGGTCGGCCACGAACCGGCCCGCGGTGAGCCCCGGCCTGCCCAGATAGCCGAGCGACACCTGATCGCCGGCGACGTAGATGGCGCCCACCCGGCCCGGTGGCACCGGCCGGAGCCGGTCGTCGAGCAGATAGGTGACCAGGCCGGGGATCGGGCCGCCGATCGGGCTGACGTCGCCACCGGCGCCGAAGTCCTCGTCGGTCAGCACCCGGTGGGTGACATGGACGGTGGTCTCGGTGATGCCGTACATGTTGACCAGCTCGGGCGATCCGGTGCCGTGCCGCTCGACCCAGCCGCGCAGCCGCCCGAGGTCCAGTGCCTCGCCGCCGAAGATGATCCGGCGCAGTGCGGGCAACGGCTCGTCGGCATACCGGTCGGCCTCGATGAACTGGTAGAACGCCGACGGGGTCTGGTTGAGCACGGTCACCCCGCGTTCGCGGACCAGCCGGTGGAAGTCGACCGGCGAGCGGGTCAGCCCGTATTCCGGCACCAGCAGCTCACCCCCGTGCGCCAGCGCGCCCCACAGCTCCCACACCGCGAAGTCGAAGGAGAAGGAGTGGAACTGGACCCATACGTCCTGCGGGCCGAAGTCCATGTCGGACCGCGTGTTCGCGAGCAGCGACACCACGCTCGAGTGCGGGACGACGACGCCCTTGGGCCTACCGGTCGATCCGGAGGTGTAGATCACGTACGCGGGGTCGTGCCAGGTGGCCTCCGGCCCGGGCTCGGTGATGGCCGGTGGCCGCTCGTCCCCTTGCACCAGCACACGGGCCGCCACGCCTGCCCGGGTCAGCAGCCGGGTGAAGCGGTCGCGCTGCTCACGGTCCACCAGGACGACCTGCGGGGCGGCATCGGCGAGGAGGTACTCCAGCCGGTCGTCCGGGTACGCCAGGTCCAGCGGTACGTACGCGCCGCCCGCGCTGACGATCGCGACCAGGGCGACGACCTGCTCGACGGAGCGCGGGACCGCGACGGCGACCCGCCGGCCCGGCCCGACCCCGGCCGCGCGCAGGGCCGAGGCCAGCGCGTTCTTCGCGTCCGCCAGTTCGCCGTAGGTCAGTGACCGGGTGCCGCCGTCGAGATCGCACCGGGTGACGGCGGTGGCGGCCGGGTCGCGGCGTGCGGCGGCGTCGAACAGCGCGCCCAGGGTCGTCGGGGTGACCGGCGACGCGGGACGCCGGGCGTCGCCCTCCGGCGCCAGGTCGTCGACCGGGGTGTCCGGCCGAGTGAGCAGGCCGGTGAGGGTCCGGGTGAACGTGCGCAGGACCGCCCGGGCGGTCGCCTCCCGCAGGAGTTCGCCGTCGTAGATCAGGTTGAAGCGCGGACGGCCGTCGAGCGCGCGCTCGACCACCAGCGTCAACGGGTAGTGCGGGGCGCCCTCGTTGACGATGTCGGCGATGACCAGCGTGTCGCCGGGCCGTCGCAGCGCGGCCACCTCGGTCGCCACGTCGAACACCACCAGGGTGTCGAACAGCGTGCCCGCCCCGGCCTGACGGCCGATCCTCGCCAGCGAGACATGCTGGTGCGGCAGCACCGCGCTCTGGTGTTCCCGCACGGCGGCGAGCAGCTCGCCGGCCGTGGTGGCACCGGCCCAGCGGGCGCGCACGGGGATCGTGTTGATGAACAGACCCACCATGTCCTCGATGCCGGGCACCTCCGCGTCCCGCCCGGACACCGTGGAACCGAACACCACGTCCCGTCCGTGCAGAATGCCGCCCAGCGTCACCGCCCAGGCGCTGTGCACGGCCACGCTCAGCGGCACCCCGGCCGCCCGGACGGCCGCGTCGATGTCGTCCTCCGGCACCATGGCGGTATCAGCGAACCGGTCGGACGGGGTGTGACCCTCGGCGATCAGCGAGGGGCCGGGCAGTTCGGCGAGCTGATCGCGCCACACCCGGTCGCTCTCGTCGTCGTCGCGTCCGGCGAGGTGGCGTACGTAGTCGGGGAAGCCGCCGCGCGGGTACCCGGTCCCCGGCGCGTGGTATTCGGCCAGCAGCGCACGGAGCATCGGCGGCACCGACCAGCCGTCGGCGATGATGTGGTGCACGGTCTGCACCAGGATGTTCCGGCCGGAGCCCCCGCGGATGAGCGTGTAGCGCATCAGCGGTCCGGTGGCCAGGTCGAATCCGGCGCGGCGGTCCCGCTCGGCCAGGGCGCGGACCTCGTCGTCGGTGATGCCGGGACGGTCCAGCGTGGTGAAGGGCGCCTCCGCACCGCTCTCCAGTACGGAGACCACGCGGCCGTCGGCGAGGGCCGTGAACCGCGCGGCCAGGTTCGGGTACAGCGTGAGCAGCCGGGTGGCCGCCGCCGCGAGCCGGTCCGCGTCCACCTCGCCGTCCAGCGTCAGCAGCTGCTGCTCGACGTACGCGCCCGCCGAGTCGTCGTAGACCGAGTGGAAGTACAGGCCCTCCTGCAACGGGGTCAGCGGCAGGATGTCGCGCAGCGCCGGGCCGTCCAGGGCGTCGACATCGGCCTGGGTCAGCGCCACCGGGGCGAAGTCACTGGGCGAGTGGCCGCCCCGGTCGAGCGCGGCGAGCCCGGCCAGGGCGCCCCGGAAGTACTCGCCGAGCGTCGCGATGTCCTCGTCGGTGAACATCCCGTCGGGCCAGGAGATGGTGGTGACGAGTTCGTCGTCGCCGGACGAGGCGGGTTCGGTGATCGCGTTGAACTCCAGGGCGCGGGGCAGCCGCATCCTCGGGTCGCGCTTCTCGCCCAACTGACCGGTGGCACCTGTGAGTTGCCAGTCGCCGGAGGCGCCCGCGTCGAAGCGGCCCAGGTAGTTGAAGAGCACCTGCGGGGCGGGCGCGTCGAACTCGGTGCCGTGCAGATAGCGCAGGGCACCGTAGGAAAGGCCGTTGCCCGGCACGCGGGCGAGGTCTTCCTTGACCGCCTTGAGCGCCGCGGCCAGGTACGCGGGCGCGGTGAAGTCGGCTGCCGCGCCGGGGTCCACGGTCACCGGGAACAGGGTGGTGAACCAGCCCACGGTCCGCGACAGCTCCGGCTCGAATCCGGCGGCGTCCGCCACGAAGCGTCCTTCGCGGCCGTGGCCCTCCAGTTCGATGTGCGCGAACGTCTGGTCCTGTCCGAGGTCGCGGCGCCACCGGGCGAGGGCGACGGCGAGCGCGGTCAGCAGCACATCGTTGACGCCCGCGTGGAACTTCGCGGGAATCTCGCCCAGCAGCGCGGCCGTGACCTCGGGGTCGAGCGAAACGGTCCGCACCCGCTCCCGGGCCACGGTGTCGGCCCCGGACAGCGCGCGCCTGCCCACGGGTCCGTCCGCGCCCGGCAGGGGACGGCGGTAGTACGCGGGGTCGGCGTCGAACGCGGTCTGCTCCAGCAACTGCGTCCAGCGCCGGAACGACGTGCCCACCCCGGGCAGCTCGATCGGCGCGCCCGAGGCGAACTGCCGCCACGCGGTGGCCAGGTCGTCCATGAGGACGCGCCAGGACACTCCGTCGATCACCACATGGTGGACGACCACGACCAGCTGCCGTGACTCGCGTCGCCAGACGGCACGCAGCATCACGCCGCCCGCCGGGTCCAGCCCGTCGGTGGCGAGTGCGACACATTCGTCGAGTGGCCGGTCGCTCTCCTGCCACGCGACGGCCTGACCCGCCTCCGGGATGTCGAAACTCCAGCGGTCGCCGCGCACCAGCCTGGCGCGCAGCATGTCGTGCCGCCCGATCACGGCGGTGAGGAGAGCATCGAGGGCGTCGGCGGTCAGGTCCGCGGGGGTGTTCAGCACGACCGACTGCACGAAGCCGTCGATCGCGTCCGTGGTCTCGGCGAGCCACTGCACGATGGGCGATCCCACGACGGCACCGGTCGCGACATCACCGTCGTCCACGGTGGCGGTGTCCTCATCGAGCGCCACCGCCGCCAGCGCTCCCACGGTGCTGTGGGTGAAGATGTGGCGTGCCGTTAGGTGCAGGCCCGCGTCGCGCACCGCGCTCAGCAGCGAGATCGCCAGCAGGCTGTCCCCGCCGAGCTGGAAGAAGTCCTGGTCGACGCCGACCTCGTCCAGCCGCAGCACCTTGGCCACCGCCGCGCACACCACGCGCTCGTTCTCGGTGGTGGGCGGGACGAGCGAGCCCCGCCCGATCTCGGGCTCCGGCAGCGCGCGGCGGTCGAGCTTGCCGTTCGCGGTGAGCGGGAACTCCTTCATGACGACGACGTGGGCGGGCACCATGTACTCCACCATGTGCTCGGTGGCCCACGCCCTGACCTCGTCCGCGCGCAGCTCCTCGCTCCCGGCGGCCGGGATCACATAGCCCACCAGGTAGGTGCCGCCCGCCGCGTTCTTCTTCGCGACGACGCAGGTGTGCCGTACCCCGGGGTGCTCCGCGAGACCGACCTCGACGTCCTCGATCTCCAGCCGCATACCGCGGATCTTGATCTGGTTGTCGGCCCGGCCGAGGAAGTCCAGCGATCCGTCCGGGGCGAACCGCGCGAGGTCACCGGTCCGGTACAGCCGGGATCCGTCCGTCGCGAAGGGGTTGGCCACAAACCGGGACGCCGTCAGCCCGGGCGCGCCGATGTACCCTCGCCCCAGCAGGAACCCTCCCACGTACAGTTCGCCGCCGACCCCGACCGGGACCGGGCGCAGTTCGTCGTCCAGTACGTACAACTGGGTGTTGGGGTTGGCCTTGCCGATCGATGTCGACAGCCGCTCCGCGGCGCCCCGGTAGATGACGTGCGAGACGCCGATCGTCGTCTCGGCCGGGCCGTAGCCGTGGTACAGCGGGATGTCGAGCCGGGTGCGGAACCGCTCGTACAGCTCCGGGGTCAGCACCTCTCCGCCGCACCACACGTGCCGCAGGCTGTCCAGCCGTCCGGAGTCACCCGCGATCTCCAGCAGCACGTCCAGCATGGACGACACCAGATAGGTGAAGGTGACGCGCTGCTCGGCGATCACGCTCAGCAGATGGTGCGGGTCGCGTTCGCCGCCGGGGCGCAGGACCACCAGTCTGCCGCCGGACGCCAGCGGCAGGAAGATCTCGTTGATGGAGATGTCGAACGACAGCGGCGCCTTGAACAGGGACGCGTCGTCGTGGCCGAAGCCCAGGATCTCGTTCACCTGCCACAGCAGGCGTTCGCTGATCGCCTCGTGCCGGATCATCGCGCCCTTGGGCCGCCCGGTCGAACCGGACGTGAAGATCACATAGGCCAGTGCGCTGCCGTCGACGGTGACCCCGGTGTCCTCCGCGGGGCGGGAACCGAAGCGCCAGTCGCCGAGGTCGACGGCCACGGCCTCCGGTTCGCCCGGGGCGTGTTCGCCCGAGTCGTTGAGCTGCATCACGACCCCGGCATCGGCGATGACGACGGCGCGGCGCGCGGCGGGCCACTGCGGATCGAGGGGGACGAACGCGCCCCCGGCCTGGAGGACGCCGAGCAGCCCGATCACCATGTCGGCGGAGCGGCCGAGGGAGATGCCGACGACCTGTTCGGGGCGGAGTCCGCGGTCGAGCAGCTGGCGGGCAAGACCGCCCGCCAGGTCGGCCGCCTCACGGTAGGTCAGCGAGCGGTGCTCGTCGACGATGGCGATGGCGTCGGGCCTGGTCCGCGCCTGCTCGTGGAACATCTCCACGATGGTCGGGCGGACCCGGTCGGCGTGGGTGTCGTTCCACTCGGCCAGGGTGTTGAGCCTCGCCGCGACGCTGGACGGGCCGATGGTGCCGAGGGGCCGGTCCGGGAAGTCGGCCAGGTCGTCCAGCGCGAGCTGCGCGTCGGCCGGTACGACGCCCTCCGGGAGGGTGATGCTCCGGCCGTCCGCGCCGACCTCCCATTCGCCGGGCGTGGCACCGCCGTTGGCGACCCATCCGAGGACGTCGGCGAACAGGGTGGCGGGGGTGAGGTCGATGCCGTCGGGGCTGCGGCCCGTCGCCCAGTACGACAGCCCGATGGCGCACGCCGCGGCGATGGTCCGGTCGGAGAAGTCACCGGTCCGGCGGCGTACGTCGGCAACGCGCGTGGGAGAAAGCCGTACGCGACGCGCGCTCGGTTCCCTCATCGAAGACTCGGCCATCGAAGACATCGAAGACTCAGCATTCCTTCCGCGTCATGAAAACCTCATCTGAATCCGGGGGCTGAATCCGGGGGATCCCGGGGGCGTCCCGGTGGCCTAGCTGCCTTCGCGCCAGGCCCGCCACAGCCGCGCGTACCGCCCGCCCAGGGCCACCAGCTCCTCGTGCGTCCCCTGCTCCACCACACGTCCCGCGTCCAGCACCGCGATCCGGTCCGCCGCCATCGCCTGGGTCAGCCGGTGCGCCACGAACAGCGTGGTCCGGCCCGAACAGGCGGCCAGCACGGCCCGGTCCAGTTCGGCGGCGCCCTCGCTGCCCGCCTCCGCGGTCGACTCGTCCAGCACCACCACCGGCGCCCGGCCCAGCACCAGCCGGGCCAGGGCGATCTGGGCGACCTTGGTGACGTCCAGCCGCTCGCCGCCCTCGCCGACCATGGTGTTCAGCCCGTCGGGCAGCGCGTCGACCCATCCGTCGGCGCCGACCGTGCTCAGCGCGTCCATCAGCTCGGCGTCGGTCGCCTCGGGCGCGGCCAGCCGCAGGTCGTCGGCGAGCGGACCGGAGAACACGTGGGTGTCCTGCGTCAGGATGCTCACCAGGGCCCGGGCCCCGGCCTCGTCCAGACCGGCGAGGTCGGTCGGCCCGATGTGCACCGATCCGGCCTGCGGGGTTCCGATGCCCGCGATCAGCGCGGCCAGGGTCGACTTGCCCGCGCCCGTCGCGCCCACCAGCGCGAGCGAACCACCGGCCGGGATCGTCAGGCTGACGTCCCGGAGGACGGTCTCCTCGGCGTCGGGATAGCGGTACGTCAGCCCCTTGACCGCCACCGGATGCGGCACGGCGTCCGCCGGGGCGACGGCCGCGCCGCCCACCAGCCGGTCCTCCGCGCCCTCCCCCAGCACCCCGACCAGCCGGGTCAGGCTCGCGCCCGACTTCTGCGCCTCGTCGAAGGTGAACATGATGGAGCCCAGCGGGGTGAACAGCCGGTGGAACATCAGCGGGGCCGACGACACCTCGCCCAGACTGGCGGCATCGGCCTCCAGCAGGGCGTACCCCACCACGATGATCAGGACCAGCCCGATGAACTCGGCGCGGTTCTCCCTGCCGACGAACCGGCCGAAGAACCGGAACACATCGATGCCGAGGTTCCGCACCCGCCACGACTCGCTGGTGACCTTCTCGCGGAAGGCGCCCTCCAGGCGGTACGCCCGGACCGTGTCGATCCCGTTCAGGCCGCTGATCAGCGCCTGCGCGCGGTCCGCCTGCGCCGCCCGCTGCTTCTGGTAGAGCGGGGCGGAGCGGGGCAGGTACCAGCGCAGGGCCAGCGCGTACGCGGGCAGCGCCCCGGCGCCCGCCAGGCCGAGCCGCCAGTCCAGCCCGAACATGCCGACCGTGGCGATGACGACCAGCACGCCCGCCGAGAACACCGTGGGGACGGCCGTGCGGATGCCCTTGGACAGCACGGCCACGTCGTCACCGACCCGGGACAGCACGTCTCCCCGGCCGACCTGTTCGATCCGTGCGCTCGGCATCCCCAGCACCGCGCGGACGGCGCCTTCCCGCAGCCGCGCGAGCAGATCCGCGCCCAGCCGCCCGATCAGATACGTCGACACCGCGGTGGGCCGCCGCGCCCAGCAGCGGGGGGGGCCCCCATCAGCACCCCGATCGTGACCAGGGCCGAGCGCGGTTCGCCCTCGGCCACCCCGTCGACCACCCGGCCGAGGAGGAGCACCGGAAGCACCTGGAGCGCCGCCCCGGCCACCGTGGTGAGCACGGTGGCGGCGGTCAGCCAGGGCACCTCGCGGCAGTGCGCCGTGACCCATCGGGTGGCCACGCGTCCGGTGGCCGTGCGCAGGGTGGCCGGGGCCGGGGTGGCACGCGCGTCGGTGACGCTCACCCCCGGCCGGCCGACGTGACGAGCTGGTCGATCGCGTACGGCAGGGACAGCAGGGTGCTCTGGGACATGGCCGCGCCGACGGCCGGGCCCTCGCTGTCCAGCAGGTACGACACCTTGCCCTTCTTCACGGCGTCCAGGTTGGTGAACAGCTTGAACTTCTTCAGCGCCCGCTGGTCCGCCTTGTCGTTGATGACGAAGACGCGGTCCACGTCGACCAGGTCGACGCGCTCGGGGGAAAGGGCGGTGAAGAACTTTCCGTCCGCGACCTTGTCGATCTCGGTCTGGTAGCCGAAGCCGATGCCCGTCACCAGCCGTCCGCGCACATCGGTGGAGGTGAACGGCGCCACCGAGTTCTCGTACCAGGACAGCGCGACAGCCTTCTGGTCGGCGAACTTCGGATGCGCCTTCTTGGCCGCGTCGAGCTTGTCCTGAATGCCCTGCACCAGCTCGGTGCCCTTGTCCTCCTGGCCCAGCGCCTTGGCGATCTGCACCGCATTGTCCTGCCAGGGGGCGCTGAACGGCTCCTTCTCGCCCTTGGTGCGGCCCACGGTCGGGGCGATCTTGGAGAGCTTGTCGTAGGCGGCCTTGTCGATCTCGGAGTACACCGCCACGATCAGGTCCGGCCGCAGGGCGGCGATCTTCTCGTAGTCGGGGCCGGAGTCGCCGTTCTTCATGACGACCTCGGGCCGGGTGTCGCCCCACTTGTCCTTCACCCAGGGCCACTGGGTGTTGATGTCGGGCTTCTTGCCCGCCGGGTTCGGGTACTGGTCGACCATGCCGACCGGCTTGACGCCGAGCGCCAGCATGGCCTGGTCGTCCGTGTAGCCCAGGGAGACCACCCGCTTGGGCGCCTGGCTGACCTTCGTGGATCCGAACGCGTGCTCCACGGTGACCGGGAAGTCGCCGGAGGCGGCGGCCGGGGCGTCGTCGTTCGACGTGTCCGCCGAGTCGGAACCACATCCCGCGAGGAGGCCGACGCCGAGGGCCGCGGCGGAGAGTGCCGCCGCTAACCGCCGCCCGGGCGTCATACGCGTCGTTCTGTGGAGGAGCATCCGGAATCCCTTGCTGTCGCGCTGTCCGTTACGCCCCGTCTCAGGGCAGACACACTTTATCCCGGCAAGTGAGGCTAGCCTAGCCTTACTTGCGCATTCCTTTACGGGATCTGGTCGAGCTGAACGTGGGTGCGGCCGATCGGCACGATGAGCGGCCGGTCGCCCACCGGGTCGTCGACCACCGCGGCACGCAGGCCGAACGCCTCGTCCAGCAACTCGGCGGTGATCACATCGCGCGGATGCCCCTGCGCCAGGATCGAACCCGCCCGCATCACGATGAGGTTGTCGCTGTACCGCGTGGCCAGGTTGAGGTCGTGCAGCACCATGACCACGGTGCAGCCCGACTCGTGCAGGTCGTCCACCAGGTCGAGCACGTCGATGGCGTGCGCCAGATCCAGGTAGGTGGTCGGCTCGTCGAGGAGCAGCAGATCGGTGCCCTGGGCCAGGGTCATCGAGATCCACACGCGCTGCCGCTGCCCGCCGGACAGCGAGTCGACCGGGCGGTCCGCCAGATCCGACACCCCGGTCATGGCCAGCGCACGCTCCACGACACCGGCGTCGTCGGACGACCACTGCCGCAGCCAACTCTGGTGCGGATGACGGCCCCTGGCGACCAGGTCGGACACCGTCAGCCCCTCCGGCGCTACCGGCGCCTGCGGCAGCAGCCCCAGCTTCTTGGCCACGTCCCTGGTCCTGAGCTTGACGATGTCCTCGCCGTCCAGCACGACGGTCCCCCTGGACGGCTTGAGCAACCGCGTCAGGGTGCGCAGCAGGGTTGATTTCCCGCAGCCGTTGGGGCCGATGATCGTGGTGATCACGCCCGGCGGGATCGCCACGTCCAGGCCGTCGATGACGTTCCGGCCGCCGTACCCGACCGTGACGTCCTTGGCCGCCAGCCGTGCGAGGCCCTGGGCCCCGGCCTCGGTCTCGGTGATGCACTCGGTGCTCACAAGCCCCCCTGTATGCGGGTTTACCAACGTATTCATCATCTACCGCAGGTTCGCCCGCACCAGCAGATAGACGAGGAAGGGGCCGCCGATCGCGGCGGTGACCACGCCCACCGGGAGAGCGATCGGCAGCGCCGTGCGCGCCACCAGATCCGCGCCGATCAGCAGCAGCGCGCCCACCAGACCGGAGGCCACCATCGGCGGCGTCGGACATCGGGCCAGACGCATCGCCACCTGCGGCGCCACCAGTGCGACGAACGGGACCGGGCCCGCCGCGCTCACCGCCACACCGGCCAGCAGCACCGCGCACAGCAGCAGGACGGCCCGCACCGCCGTGTACCGGACGCCCAGGCCCGCGGCGACCTCGTCGCCCAGGTGCATCGGCTTGAACTGGAACGCGGCACACGACGCGACGACCAGGAGCACGAGCGTGCACCACAGCGCCGTACGGACCTCGCCCCACGACCGGTCGTCCAGCGAGCCGACCAGCCACGCCTGAGCGCGGGCCACGTCCTTGATGTCGGCCGTGACCAGCAGCCATGTCGTGATCGCCTCCATCACGGCGCTCACCGAGATGCCGATGAGGATGAGCCGGAGCCCGTCGATGCCGCGCCGCCACGCCAGGAAGTACACCAGCAGCCCCGTGCCGAGCCCGCCCGCGAGCGCCGCCGCGGACAGCCCCACGGTGCTTTCGACCGCCGCGGCGGCCCCGCCCGACACCGTCACCAGAAACACCGAGACCGCCCCGGCGCCGCCGGTGATCCCCAGAATGTCCGGGCTGGCCAGCGGATTGCGCGCGATGGACTGCGTCAGCGCCCCGGACACCCCCAGCGCGATCCCCACGACGAGCCCGGCCAGGGCACGTGGCATCCGCAGGTCCATGATGACGAACTGGTCGACGCGCTCGCCCCCGCCGAGGACCGTGGCGATCACCCGGGACAACCCGATGGGGAACTCCCCCACGCCGATGGACAGGCAGAACACCAGGAAGGTCGCCGCCACCAGCAGCAGCGTGACGCCTACCAGCCAGGGCCGCCACACGAACGACACCTGGCCGAGCCGCACACCCGGCGCGACCACCGATCGCTTCACTTCTGTTCCGCTCATGCTTCCTTGAACTTTCCGCGCCACACCAGAACCGCGAAGAACGGGGCGCCCAGGAGCGCCACGACCACACCCGCCTCCAACTCCCCCGGGCGCACCACCAGACGGCCCACGATGTCGCAGACCAGGAGGACGACGGCCCCGAGCAGACCCGCGTACGGCACCAGCCAGCGATAGTCCGGCCCGGTCAGATACCGCGCCACATGGGCCACCATGAGCCCGAGGAACGCGATGGGTCCGCACGCCGCCGTCGCCGCGCCCGCCAGCAGGGTGATGGCGACGATGCCGACGGCCCGGCTCAGCCCGATGTTCACGCCGAGGCCCCGCGCCACGTCGTCCCCGAGGTTGAGCAGGTTGATGGCGGGCAGCGTTATCAGTGCCAGCACCAGCCCGACCGCGATGAACGCGGTCACCGGCCAGATGACGTCGAATCCGACACCGGCCACGGAGCCCGCGTTCCAGAACCGCAGCGCGTTCAGCGACTTCTGGTCCGAGAGCGCGACCGCCGTGGTCATCGCCGCCAGGAACACCGTGATCCCCTGCCCGGCCAGGGCCAGCGTCAGCGGATTGCCGGCGCCCCGGCCGATGCTCGCCAGCCCGAACACCACGACACCGGCGACGGCCGCGCCCAGGAAGGCGAACCAGACGTACTGAAACGGATCGGAGAGCCCGAACACGGCGATCACCGACACCACGGCGAACGAGGCGCCGGAGTTCACCCCCAGCAGCCCCGTGTCCGCGATCGGGTTGCGCGTGTATCCCTGGATCAGCGCCCCGCCGACCCCCAGCGCGATGCCCGCCACGATCGCGAGCACCGTCCGGGGCACCCGCACGGTGCGCACGATGAGCCTGATCTCGGTGAGCCGCTGGTCGGGGTCCGGCCCGGCGAACAGCCCGTGCCACACCTCGGCCGGGCTCAACGCGCGTGCGCCGACGGCCAGCGACAGCGCCGCCACGGCCACGAGGACCACGACGAGCGCGCCGAGCCCCATCCCCCGCCGCCGACGGACCTCTGTGGCGCCCCCGGATACGGGGCGTTCGATTGCAGTCGTGCCCATGTCTCAGTACGTCATCCCTACCGCGCCGTGCTGCCGACTCCGTCGGCGACCGGCCGGGCCTGACGGGAAGCGGAGGTGACGCCCCGGTCGAGGAGCGAGTCCAGGATCTCGCCGACCCTGATCGCGGTGTTGGACAGCAGGGACGAGGTGATGCCGTGGGTGTGCTCCGTACCGCCCTGGAGGTAGATGCCGCAGCGCAGACCGGGATCCGTCGCGATGCGGTAGTCGCGCTCGACGCGCACCCGGCCCTCGTCGTCGCGGAGGCAGCGGTCGGCGACCTTGCCGAGGAGGTCGAGGGGGTCGACTTGGCCGTACCCGGTGGCGAAGACCACGACGTCCGCGTCCAGGAATGTCTCCTCGCCGGTGACGAGGGACCTCACGGTGGCACGGACCTGGGCGGGGGTCTCCTTGACGTCGGTGAGCCGGGACACGTTGAGGAAGCGCAGCCGCTCGGCGCCGAGGACCTTCTCCCGGTAGCTCTGCCGGTACAGGTCGTCGATGAGGTCGATGTCCACCACGGAGTAGTTGGTGTTGCCGTGGTAGTCCATCAGCTGCCGCTTGACGTCCTCGGGCGCGGCGAAGTAGTCGTCGACCGCCTCGGGGTCGAAGATCCGGTTGGCGAAGCCGCTGTCGTCGGCGGGGCTGTAGCCGTAGCGGGAGAAGACCGCGCAGACCTCGGCCTCGGGGAAGCGGCGGTGGAGGTACGCGACGTTCTCGGCGGCGCTCTGCCCGGCGCCCACGACGATGAACCGGGAGGGCGACGTGCCCTCCAAACCGTCGGCCTTCGCCAGCAGTTCGGAGGTGTGCCAGACCCGGTCACCGCGCTCCACGCCCTCCGGCATGAGCGGGCGCAGCCCGGTCCCGATGACGAGGTTGCGGGCCCGGTGGACCTCGAGCCCCTCCTCCGACCGGACCGTCACGTCCAGGTACTCCACGGCCCCGTCACGGACGACGGGCGCGACGCCGACGACCTCGTGGCCGTAGGACACCATGTCCTCGACCTTGGCCGCGGCCCATTCGAAGTAGTCGTGGAACTCCACCCGCAGCGGGAAGAGGTTCTTGTGGTTGATGAAGTCGATCAGCCGGCCCTTGCTCTGCAAGTAGCAGAGGAAGCTGAACTCGCTGGCCGGGTTCCGCAGCGTCACCAGGTCCTTGAGGAAGGACACCTGCATGGTCGCGTCGTCGATCAGCATGCCACGGTGCCAGCCGAAGCGCGGCTGCTGCTCGAAGAAGTGAGCGCTGATCGCCTCGTGTCCGCCGACGCGTGCGTTGTGCTCGTCGAGTGCGATCGCCATGGCCACGTTGGACGGCCCGAAGCCGATGCCAATGAGGTCCCGGACCGGTAAGTCGCGGACCGGCAATGCGTCACCAGGAAGAACCCGTGACATGTCACTCCCATCGTGCGGGGCAATCGCCTGTCAGGCGTGCGGAAGGTGCGAAGGGCGGGCACGCCGACGGAACGACACGCCCACAACTTAGGCGAGCCTAAGCTAAACCAGTGAGGCTGTCGATAGGTCACGACGGGGAATCGGATGTCCGCACTCGCCAACTAAGAGATCACATAGGTCCGTTGCGAAATAAGGTAAGCCTTGCTTTACTTTCCCCTGGTCATCCCCTGCTTCGAGGAGGAACCCCATGCGGGTCGTCATGTTCGGTTACCAGACCTGGGGGCACCGCACCCTGCAAGCCCTCCTGGACTCCGAACACGACGTCTTACTGGTCGTGACGCACCCCAAGAGCGAGCACGCGTACGAGAAGATCTGGAGCGACTCCGTCGCCGACCTCGCCGAGGAGCACGGCGTCCCCGTGCTGATCCGCAACCGCCCCGATGACGACGAGTTGTTCGAGCGCCTCAAGGAGGCCGACCCGGACATCATCGTGGCGAACAACTGGCGCACCTGGATCCCGCCGCGCATCTTCGACCTGCCGCGCCGCGGCACGCTGAACGTCCACGACTCGCTGCTCCCGAAGTACGCCGGGTTCTCCCCGCTGATCTGGGCCCTGATCAACGGCGAGTCCGAAGTGGGCGTCACCGCACACATGATGAACGACGAACTCGACGCCGGTGACATCGTCCGGCAGGAGGCGGTCCCGGTCGGGCCGAAGGACACCGCCACCGACCTCTTCCACAAGACCGTCGACCTCATCGCCCCGGTCACGATCGGAGCGCTCGACCTCATCGCCACCGGGCAGACGGAGTTCGCCCAGCAGGACCGGTCCCAGGCGAGCTTCTTCCACAAGCGGTCCGTCGAGGACATCCGCATCGACTGGACCTGGCCCGCGGAAGACCTCGAACGCCTGGTGCGCGCCCAGTCCGAGCCGTACCCCAGCACCTACGCCTTCCACAAGGGCAAGCGCCTCGAGATCCTGGCCGCGGTCGTGTCCGAGGGGCGGTACGGCGGCACTCCCGGCCGCATCTTCTACCGCGAGGGCGACGGCGTGGTGATCGTGGCCGGAGCCGACGCCCGCACCGGCCGCAACCACGGCCTGGCCATCACGCGCGTACGCACGGAGGAGGGCCACGAGCTGGCCGCCACCGAGTACTTCACCTCCATGGGCGGCTACCTGACCAGCCACCCCTGAGTTCGGGCACTTCGGGAGGGGTCCCGGGACCGCCGCGTTACAAACTCCGGGCAGCAACCCCTTGGAGAACCGGAGGTTCCATTGATGAGTACGGGCATGCGGCGGCGCGCCGCAACGACGGCCGCGACGCTGACCATGGCGGGCGCGCTGGGAGTCGGCCTGATGACGCCGGTGGCGTACGGGGCCGGGCACGGGCCCTGTTACGACGGGCGGTGCACCATCACCGTGTCGAAGCCCGGGACCATCAAGGTCAACAGCCATAAGTTCGGGTTCGGGAAGCTGAAGGTCACCCACATCAGCTCCCGGACCGTGAAGTTCTCGGCGACCAGCGGTGGTACGCGCCTGGGCGGCAGCACCAGTCCGGGCGGGACCGTCAAACTCAACAACCTGAAGATCTGGGTGAAGTCGGCATCCGGCCACAAGGCCAGGCTCGCCCTGTTCCCGACGCGGTACTAGATCCCCGACAGGCGTGGCCCCGTACCCGCTCGGAGCGGGTACGGGGCCATGTGCGCGGTGCGGTCAGAGGTCGGCCGCGGCGCTGTGCAGGTTCTTGGCGGCCAGGGCGAGCCCCTCGGTCTGGGAGTAGGCCGCGTCCTCGTGCTCGATGTTCACGGCCATGTCCGGGTTCACCTCCGCGAGGGCGCGCAGGAACTCGGTCCAGTAGGCGGTGTCATGGCCGAGGCCGACGGCGACGAACTTCCACGCCGGGTTCTCCGGCCAGGCGTTGCACCAGAAGCCGTAGCCGGTGGGCACCTTGCCGGGGGCGTCGGCGGGCACGCGGGTGAACGACGAGTCCAGTACGCCGCGGATGTCGGCGCCGGGGCAGAGCGTCGCGTCCTTGGCCGCGGCGTGGAACACCAGCGGGCCGAGCCACTTGATGGAGGCCACGATGTCCATGCCCTGCCACATCAGGTGCGAGGGGTCCATCTCCGCGCCGACGTTGGTGGCGCCGGTCTCGTCGACCAGCCGCTTCAGGGTGACCGGGGAGAACACCAGGTTGTGCGGGTGCATCTCGACGGCGACCCGGACGTCGTTCTCCCGGGCCAGCGCGTCGATCTCCTTCCAGAACTCGACGGCCACGCCCCACTGGTAGTCCAGGACGTCCATGTAGACGCCGTCCCACGGGTTCACGACCCAGGAGGGGTACTTGGCGTCGGGGTCGGAGCCCGGTGTGCCGGACATGGTCACCACGTGCTGCACCCCGAGCAGCCCCGCGAGCCGGATGGTGCGGCGCAGGTCGTCGGCGTGTTTCGGGCCGACCCCGGGCAGCGGGTTGAGCGGGTTGCCGTTGCAGTTGAGGCCGGTCAGCTCCATCCCGCGGTCGGCGAAGGTGGCCAGGTACTCCTCCCGTGCGGTGGCCGAGGACAGCAGCAGGTCGACCGGGCAGTGCGGGGCGGGGATGAAGCCGCCGGTGTTGACCTCCACGGAGGTCAGACCGTTCCCCTTGAGGATGTCGAGGGCCTCGGTGAGCGTGCGGTCGTGCAGACAGGCGGTGTAGGCGCCGAGCTTGAGAGCCATGGGGGTGTCTCCTCTCGTATGGGGGTGGTCAGGAGGTGGCCGGGATGGTGACGGCGGCGCCGTCGTGCTGGGAGGACTCGACGATGGCCCGGATGATCTCCATGGTCCGCAGCCCGTCGGCGAAGGTGGCGCAGGCCGGCAGCGGGTCCGCGACGCCCGCGACCTGGTCGAGGAAGGCGCGCGCCTGGTAGGTGAACATCTCGGCGTTGCCGCCGCCCACGCCCGGCGCCTCCATCGGGTAGCCGCCCTTGAAGTACGGCATCTGCGGGCCCGCGATGATGTGGCGCGCGCCGCGGGTGCGGGCGTCCGGCTGGGCGTCGTCGAAGAGGTACTCGGCGGGCCGGTGCTGGTCGAACGCCGCCCGGCCGCCGAGCCCCACGATGTCGAAGCCGAGCCCGTTGGGCAGGCCGAAGGCGGTCCGCGACAGCGAAAAGGTGCCCACGAGACCGGATTCGAAGCGCGCGGTGAAGGACGCGGTGTCCTCGTTCTCGACCTCGCCGAACTCATCCGAGACGGGCGCGGCGTTGTGGCCGACGACCGCGCCCAGCGGCAGCGGGCGCTTGGGGATCTGCGTCGACAGCGAGGCGCCGGAGACCGCGGCGATGGGACCGGCGATGTACTCGGCGGTGTCGATCACGTGCGCGCCGACGTCCCCGAGCGCGCCGGAGCCGGGTCCGCCCTTGAAGCGCCAGCTCAGCGGGCCGTTCGGATCGGTGGCGTAGTCACACCAGTAGCGGCCGCTGAACAGCGTGAGGTCGCCCAGCTCACCGCGCTGGACATGGTCGCGGACCGCGGAGATGGCGGGCGAGCGCCGGAAGGTGTATCCGACGGCCGTCACGACATCGGCGGTGCGCTCCAGCTCGGCCATCGCGCGGGCGTCGTCGAGTGATCCGGCCAGGGGCTTCTCGCACAGCACGTGCTTGCCCGCGGCGACCAGGGCCTCGGCGATCGGGCGGTGCAGATCGTTGCCGACGACGATGCTGACGGCGTCGATCGTCGGGTCCTCGGCCACCGCCTCCCAGCTGGGGAGCGCCTTCTCGTAGCCGTACCGGCGGGCGGCGTCCTCGCCGAGTGCGACGTTGGCGTCGGCTATGGCGGCCAGCCGGACCGGCGGCAGGCCGGCCGCGAAGACCGTGTTGACGTTGCGGTAACCGGCGGCGTGGGTGCGGCCGGCCATGCCGGCCCCGATTACCGCGACGGAAAGGGGCTTGCCGGACGTGGCCATGGGTGTGCCTTTCAGCGTGTGGGGGTGGTCAGGTCGACGTGGAGTGGTGGTCAGGCGGTGGTGGTCAGGCGGCGGACTGGCCGCGGAAGTGGGCCTCGATGGCTTCCATCGAGCGGCCTCGCGTCTCGGGGACGGTGCGGAGGTAGTAGAAGATGGTGGCGGTGTTGACCGCCGCGAAGAGCAGGAACGTGACACCGCCGATCGCGGCGATCAGCGGCGGGAAGGCCAGGGTCACCACGAAGTTGGCCGTCCAGGTGCCGAACACGGCCATGCCCATCGCGAATCCACGCAGCCGGAGCGGGAAGATCTCGGAAAGCATCAGCCAGAAGACGGTCGCGACACAGCCCTGCATGAACAGCAGGAACATCAGCATGGACGCCAGGACGAGGTAGCTGCGGGCGGCCGATTCGGGCAGGACCAGGAAGCAGAAGGCGATCAGCACCAGCGACACGGTGACGCCGATCTGTCCGGTGAGCAGCATCGGGCGCCGCCCGTACCGGCCCAGCAGCCACATGCCGGTGGAGACGGCGAGCACCGCGACGACACCGTTGGCGATGGTGGCGGTCAGCGCGGCCTGGGTGCCGAGTCCGGTGTCCAGCAGGATCGTGGGCGCGAAGTACATGATGGAGTTGACGCCGGTGAGCTGGGTCAGCGTGGCGAGCGCGAAGCCGAATATCACCAGGCGCCGTACCCACGGTGTGCGCAGATCGCCCCAACTGGCCCGGGGTTCTTCGGCGTCGGCCATGACGCGCCGCTTGATCTCGGCGAACTCCGGCTCGACCACCTCCGGGTCACGGATGAGGCCCAGGGTGCGGGCCGCGTCGTCGAAGCGGCCGCGGGAGGCGAGCCAGCGCGGTGACTCGGGTACGAACAGCATGCCGATCCACAGCAGCACGGCCGGGATCGTGGCCAGCGCGAGCATCCAGCGCCAGACGCCGCCTTCGCCCATGGTCTTCGCGATGACCGCGTTCGAGGTGTAGGCCAGGAGCTGGCCGGTCACGATCATCAGCTCGTTCTGGGTCACCAGGCGGCCGCGGTGTGCGGCGGGGGCCAGTTCGGCGATGAAGACCGGCACGGTGGCGGACGCGCCGCCGACGGCGAGTCCGAGCAGGATCCGGAAGAGCACCATCACCACGAGGTCCGGTGCGAGCGCGGTGCCCAGGGCGCCGATGAAGAACAATATGGCGAGCCCGAGGATCGCCCGTTTGCGCCCGTAGCGGTCGGACAGCCGCCCGCCGTACAGGGCGCCGAACGCGGCCCCCGCCACGAGCGAGGACGCGACGATCCCCTCGGTCAGGGGGTTGAGTCCGAGTCCGCCCCGCTCGGCCGAGAGGGCCATGAAGGGCAGCGCGCCGGAGATGACGCCGGTGTCGTAGCCGAAGAGCAGTCCGCCGAACGTGGCGATGATGGTGATGACGCGCAGTCTTCTGTAGACCTCCGGCGAGGCGTGGTCCGTGACTGCGGTGCCTTGTGCGGGGGCCTGGGGCGTGTCGTCCCTGACGTCCATGGCCACCTCCTACGGGTTGGTGTGCGGGTGCGGGAGCCAGCCGGGTTCAGGTGCTGCAACCATGAGACCTTAAAGCGCTTTAAAGACGCCTGGGCCAGTACGATGCCCTCCGCAGAAATGTCATGTCAATAGGTTGTCACTACGGTGTTACGCGACCCGATTGGCCACGGCTCGTCACCGGTTGCCCTTCGCGGCGAACGTGGCGACGGTGTGCACGTTGGCCTTGTCGACGAACGCCGGACCGGTCAGAACTGGTTGCTCACCGCCGCCGCTGAAGTTGCCGTTGTTCTTGTAGAGCCATAGGGCGTCGATCGCCAGGTAGCCCTGGAGGTAGGGCTGCTGGTCGACGGCGAACTGCACGCTGCCCTTCTCGATGGCGGAGATGAGCTGCTTGTTGAGGTCGAAGGTCGCGACCTTGGCCTTGCTGCCCGCGTCGGACGCCGCCTGCGCGGCCGTGAGGGCGAACGGGGCGCCGAGCGTGACCACTTCGTCGATGGCCTTGTCCTGCCTGAGCTTGGCGCCGATCGTCGACTTCACCGAGGGCATGTCGGTGCCGTTGACGTAGAGGATGTCGGTCTTGCCGTGGAAGGCCTTCTTCACCCCGGCGCAGCGCTCTTCGAGGTTGACGTCCCCCTGGGCCTGGATGACGCACAGCGCGTGCTTGGCGCCAGTGGTGTTGATCTTGCTGCCGAGCGCCTGGCCGGAGACGGACTCGTCCTGACCGAAGAACGACAGCAGGCCCTGCTTCTTCCAGACGGACATCCCGGCATTGAAGCCGACGACCGGGATACCGGCCTTCTCGGCCCGGGCGACCACGGCCTTCAGGGCGTCCGGCTTGGCCAGGGTGACGGCGATGCCGTCGACCTTCTGGTTGATCGCGTTCCGCACCAGGTTGGCCTGGTCGCCCGCGTTCTCGTCGCTGGAGTAGACGAGCTTGACGTTGTCCTTGGCGGCGGCGGCCTGGGCACCCTTGCGGATGGTGTCCCAGAAGGTGTCGCCGGCGGGCGCGTGGGTGACCATCGCGATCGTCATGCGGGGAGTGGAGGCCTTGCCGGCGGACACGTTGTTGCCCGCCTCTTGGGCCTTCTTCCCGCCGGAGCCGGAACAGCCCGCGAGGACGAGGGCGGCCGACGCGGCCACGGCCACGACGGGGACGACTCTTCGGGAGCGGGAGAGGGAGAGAGAAACGCGGTTCATGGCTCGTGCACCTCACTGTGCGACTTACGGGAGGACGGGGTGGGGAGAACAGCAGACCGAAACCGGGCGCGCGCCGTGCGCTTCGCCGGGGTGACCAGAAGTGGCCCAGAGCGATTAAAGCGCTTTAAGTGCTGGTACTATCGACTCGTTTCGAGAGCGTGTCAAGGGCGTTGTGCGAGGAGATCGCTGTCCGGGAGGTACAGGTGGACGATGCCGATTCCGAGCGGCGCCAGAACGGCGGGAACAAGCGCCCCCGGCTCGAGGACGTGGCGGCCCGCGTAGGCGTGTCCACCGCGTCCGTCTCTTTGGTGCTGCGCGGGGTGTCCGGCCCCAGCGAGCGCACCCGGCAGCGGGTCCTGAAGGCCGCCGCCGAGCTGGGCTACCAGGCGGACCGCACCGCCAGCCTGCTCGCCAGCAGGCGCACCCGGCTGCTCGGCGTCATGGTCGACGTCCACAGCCCGTACCACGCCGAAGTGGTCGACTTTCTGCACACGGCCGCCGAGGAGGTCGGCTACGACCTCGTCCTCAGCACCCTCACCCGGACCCGCGACGAGCACACCGCCGTCGATACGCTGCTGGCCTTCCGCAGCGAGGCCCTGATCCTCCTCGGCCCCACGTCCCCGGCCGACACCCTCGCCGCCCTCGACCGCAAGGCGCCGGTGATCGTCGTCGGCCGCCGGATCACCGATGAGCAGCTGGACGTGGTCCGCACCGCGGACGACGACGGGGTCGGCCAGATCGTCGACCACCTGGTGGGACTCGGCCACCGTGCGATCACCTACGTCGACGGCGGCAAGGGCGTCATCGCCACCGACCGGCGCCGCGGCTACCGCACCGCCATGCGCCGCCACGGCCTGGACGCGCACATCAAGGTCCTGCGCGGGGACAACACCGAGGCGGCCGGTGAGCGCGCCGCCCGCCGCCTGCTCGACGGCACCACCCTGCCCACCGCCGTGGTGGCCTTCAACGACCAGTGCGCCATCGGCGTCCTGGCCGCCCTCTCCCGCGCCGGTGTCGCTGTCCCCGGCGAGGTGTCCGTGGCCGGATACGACGACGACACCCTCTCCCGGCTGAGCTGCTTCAACCTGACCACGGTCAGCCAGAACGCCGAGCAGCAGGCCCGGCACGCGGTGGCCGCCGCCGTCGAACGGCTCGATCAGGGCCGTAACGACCCCTGCGAGGTCGTCCTGAGCCCGCAACTCGTCGTCCGCGGCACCGTGGCCGAGCCCGCCTGACCCCCTCCGCACAAAAGGCTCCGCACAGAATGAGGGACCCCGTGCGCCGTGCGCACCGGGGTCCCTCATTGCCACGCGGCAGAGCGCCTCAGATCAGGACTGGGGGCGGCTGCCGTGGTTGGCGCCGTTCTTACGACGGGCCTTCTTCTTGCGACGTCGCTTCGACGACATGTCGCCCTCCTTCCAACGTTGCTCTACCTGTACCGATCACTTCGGTGTTCCACGTGGTGATCATGGCGCGCGTACCCAGCTCACCACGCGTCACCCCTCATTGTGAAGCACATCACGCCACGTTCACCCGATGTCCTAGCTTGCTAGGATGCTAGCATCGCGTTGTGGGTGATGAGGACGTCAAGCAGTTCAACGTGTACCTGCCGATCGGGCTGATCAAGCAGGTCAAATACCGCGCCATCGAGTCGGGCATGTCGTTGTCGGCGCTGGTGGCCGACGCGCTGCGCGCCTATCTCGACGACGCCGACGAATCCGGGCAGCAATCGAGCGAGCAGGAGACCTGACATGGCGACCGAAGGCATCGAGGCCGTGTTCCTGACGACGCACAACTGGGGCAAGGCGGCGAAGTTCTTCCAGACCCTCGGCTACGAGCTGGAGTTCGCGACGGACCACAGCTCCGGCCAACTCCGCAACGGCGACGGGCCGTACGTGTTCATCGCCGAGGTCCCCGAGGACCAGGAGCCCGAGACGCGGATCGTGCTGAAGGTGCCCGGCGCGGAGGCGTTCCGCCCGGATCCGGCTGCCGTCGAGGTGGTCACGCCGTTCGAGGACACGCATTACGGGACCAAGGAGCTGACCGTCCGCGACCCCGACGGGCGCGTGTGGAGCCTCCAGGCTCCCGCCGGGAACTGACCCACGGCGAAGGGGAACACCATGGCAGACGGACAGATCGAGCAGATCGAGGCGCCGGACAGCACCGCCGTGCGGACCGCACTCTGGCGGGCCATGCACGTCCGGGTCGACGCGCCCCCGCATGTGGTCGAGGACGAGATCGGGCTGCGGCTGGCAGACCCCGCGGACGACTGGCGGGACCGGCCGGACATGGACCCGCGGACCACCAGCGGGTTCCGGGCGGCCATGGTGGCGCGCGCCCGGTACATCGAGGACCTGATCACCGAGCAGGCCGGACGCGGTGTCGCCCAGTACGTCATCCTGGGCGCCGGTCTGGACACCTTCGCCCAGCGCAGACCGGAGATCGCCTCCCGGCTGCGGATCTTCGAGGTCGACCAGCCCGGCCCCCAGACGTGGAAACGCCGCCGCCTGGCCGAACTCGGCTATGGCATCCCGGAATGGCTGCACCTGGTGCCGTTCGACTTCGAGGCGGGCGGCTCCTGGCTGGAGCGGCTGGCCGCCGCCGGTTTCGATCCCGGGCAACCGGCGGTCATCGTCTCCACCGGCGTCAGCATGTACCTCACCAAGGACGCCACCACCGCCACCCTGCGCCGGATCGCCGGACTCGCCCCCGGTTCGACGCTCGCCATGACGTTCCTGCTGCCGACGGAACTCGTCGACGACGCCGACCGCCCCGGCCTCCGCGCGAGCGAGGAAGGCGCGCGAGCATCGGGAACCCCGTTCCTCAGCTTCTACGCCCCGCAGGAGATGCTGGCCCTCGCCCGCGAAGCCGGTTTCCGGGACGCCCGCCATGTGTCGGGGGCGTCGCACGCCGGGCGTTACTTCGCCGACCGCGCCGATGGCCTCCGCCCGTCGAGCGGAGAAGACCTGCTGGTGGCCACCGTCTGACGCCTCGTCAAGCGGACAGAAGCCGTGTCACATGGTCGTGAAAGACGTGGGACGCGGGGTGCGTGGGGGCGTCCGGCAGCACCAGGTGGACAGTGAGGGGCGGGGCGTCGGACACCGGGAGATACCGGATGCCGGGGTGGGGGTGGCTGTGTTCGGTGCCTTCGGCGGTGACCCCCACGGCGTCGCCGACCGCGATGGCGGTCAGCCACTCGTCGACGTTGGCGACGTCGAAGGTCCGCGGGCGCGCTCCGGACGGCCAGAGGTCGGCGGTGGTGGTGCTGGCGGTGGCGCAGAGCGCGACCGCACGCCTGGCGAGGTCGGCCAGCCGCACGGCCGGGAGGTGCGCCAGCGGGTCGGTCTCGGGCACGGCGGCCACGCGGCGTTCGCCGTAGAGGGGGAAGGAGCGCAGGCCGGTGCTCACCGACGGCTCCGTCCGCAGGAACGCCACATCGATCTGCCCGTGGCGCAGCGCGGTCTCCGGGTCGTCCCGGCGATGCACCTGTACCGGGGTGTCCGGATGGTCCTGGCGCCAGCCGCGCAGCAGTGGCACGGTGTGGCGGCCGAGCGCGGCCCAGGCGAATCCGACCCGCAGCGGGCCCGAACCGGTCGTGGCCTCGGCGAGCGCGCTCTCCACCTGGCTCAGGATGCGGTGTGCGTGTTCCCAGAGCCGTCTTCCGGCGTCGGTGAGGGCGAGGTGGCGGGTGGTGCGTTCGACCAGCTGGGTGCCGGTCCGGCGTTCCAGCTGGTCGAGGGTGCGGGATACGGCGGGCTGGCTGATGCGCAGGACCGCCGCCGCGTCGGTGAAGGTGCCTTCGTCCCCGATCGCGGCCAGGACACGCAGGTGCCGCAGCTCCACGTTCATAACCCTCGAGCATAGATGGCGCGCGGCGGACATTTCCCTCGCCGAGGGGCCGCGCGTAGCGTCCCGGCCATGAAGATCCTTCTGATCGGAGCAACCGGCAAGCTGGGTACGGCCGTTGGCGAGGCGCTGACCGGACGCGGCCATGAGGTCATCACCGTCGGGCGGACCGGCGGTGATCTGCGGTACGACATCGCGGATCCCGCGCAGGTCACGGAGGTGTACGAGCGCGCGGGGTCGGTGGACGCCGTGGTCGGCACGGCGGGCGACGTCCCGTACAAGCCGGTCCTGGAGATGAGCCCCGAGGACTATCGGTCCGCCTTCCACGGGAAGGTGCTGAACCAGATCGAGCTGGTGCGGCAGGGCGTCCCCCGTATCGCGGAGCGCGGCTCGTTCACGCTGATCACGGGGGTGCTGGGGCGCGACCCGATCCCGACGAGCAGTGCGGCGTCGATGGCCAACGGCGCCGTCGAGGCGTTCGTGCGCGCCGCGGCCATCGAGATCGCCCCGCAGCGGATCAACGCGATCAGCCCGACCGTCTTCACCGAGTCCCTGGAGAAGTACGGGGACTTCTTCCCCGGCATCCGGCCGGTCGACCTCGCCGAGGTGGCCCAGGCCTACGTCCGGTCCGTCGAAGGCGGCCAGACGGGGCGGATCTACACCCTGGAGTGAGGACTCAGCGCAGGTCAGGGGCCCGTCGTGTACGACGGGCCCCTTTTGCGTATGGCGCCGCGACTTCCGCGCGGGCCGCCACAACAACTTCGTGCCGGCTTATTGACGGCCCCGGAAGGCCCGCCTAGCGTGCTCGATGCAGATTGTTTGACAATCTGCACTGCGAACGACGGACCTCAGGAGGGACACGTCTCCATGCGCATCATCGTGGTCGGGGCCGGTGTCGTCGGATTGGCCAGCGCGTACCGCCTGGCCAGAAGCGGCTGCGAGGTGGTGGTCCTGGAGGCCCGGGACGCGGGGCAGGCCGCATCCCACGGCAACGCGGCCAAGATCGCCCTCGCCGAAAGCGGCCCCGTCCCGGCTCCCGGCGTCGTCCTCCAGTCGCTGCGGTGGATGCTGAAGCCGGAGAGCCCGCTGTACATCAGGCCCTCGCTCGCTCCGGGCTTCGTGAAGTTCATGCTGGGCATGGCCGCCCACTGCACCGACCGGGCCTTCCGGAACGGTCTTGAGACCCATCTGCGGCTGGCCGAGGGCACCATGGACCTCCTGGACGGCTGGGCCGAGGACGGCATCGGTTTCGAGATGCACCAGGCCGGTGTCCTGCTGGCCTTCGAGAGCCGGAAACGCTACGAGGAACAGCTGGGCGCGCTCGATGTCTTCGAGCACTTCGGCATGGTCCCGGAACGGCTGCACGGGGACGAGGTCCGCGTCCGGGAGCCCGCGCTGTCCCACCGGATCCGCCACGGCCTGTACTTCCCCGACGACCGCCAGGTGGAACCGGACTCCCTCACCCGTGGGCTGGTGGGGCGCTGCCGGGAGCTGGGGGTGGAGATCCACGAGCACACTCCGGTACGGCGCGTCCTGCGGCGCGGCGACGGGGTGACGGGCGTGCTGACCGACCAGGGTGAGGTCACCGGGGACACGCTGCTGCTGGCGGCCGGGGTGTGGACCGGGCGCGTGTCCCGCCGGCTGGGCGTGCCGCTGCCCATCCGACCGGGCAAGGGCTACAGCGTCGACTACTCCCCCGCCCCCGTCTCCTTGCGCACCTCGCTCACGCTGGAGGACGCCCGGGTCGCCGTGACGCCGCTGAACGGGATGGTGCGGCTGGCCGGGACGATGGAGTTCGGCGGCCTGGACGAGAAGATCAGGCCGCGTCGTATCGCCGCCATCAAGCGCGCCGCCACCGAGGCGTTCACCGACTGGGGCGCCCCCGCGGGCGAGGCGGCGCCCTGGGCGGGGCTGCGGCCCATGACCCCCGACGGGCTGCCCGTCATCGGGCGGCTCGCCCCGCTGGACAACGTCTACGTCGCCTCCGGCCACGGAATGCTGGGACTCACCCTGGCCCCCGCGACCGCGGAGATCATCACCGAGGCCATCACCGGTCGGCGCACTCCCCCGGTGGCGGAAGCCGTCTCCCCCGGCCGTTTCACCCGCGGATGACGCCACCGTCCCGCCCGCCCGGGCGAGGATGGGGCACGTCGGGGCGGACATCCGCCGTCAGCACAGATCGAGGGGTACTCATATGGCTCAGCCGGACGCAACTTCGGCAGCAGGTCCGTACAGCGGGCGCTGCGGCCGGTCAGCGGCGGCACCCGCAAGGAAGAGGTCGTCGAGGCGATCCGCCGCGCGCTGCTGGCCGGGGAACTCGCCCCGGGCCAGCGGGTGAAGGAGGTCGAACTCGCCGCCGTGCTGAACGTGAGCCGTCCGACGCTGCGGGAAGCCCTGCACGCCCTCATCCACGAGGGGGCCCTGGTCCAGGAGCCGTACAAGGGGATCCGCGTCGCGGAGACCAGCCCCGAGGTGCTGCTCGACCTCGCGGACGTCCGTGTCTCCCTGGAGACCATGGCCGCGCTCCGGCTGGCCGAGGACCCTCAGGGCGCGGGCGTGGCGGCCCTGCGGCAGTCCCTGGACGACCACGAAGCCGCCGTGCGGCGGGCGGATCCGGTGGCGGCGGACCTCACCCACCTGGAGTTCCACCGCACGCTGTGGCTGGCGTCGGGCAACGCGATGCTGACCAAGATCTGGCCGTTGGTCGCCGCCCAGATCCGGATGGCCATGACGGTCGACCAGCTCACCCGTGACGACCCGCAACGCGACCTCGAACTGCACCGGCGGCTGGTCGAGGTCATCGAATCCGGCGACGCGACACGTATCCGCGCCGAAGTGGACCTGCACATCCGGTCGAGTGCGGAAGAACTCGTCCACCTCATGCGAACCCCCCAGAAGTCCCCCGAACAGTCCCAGGCCTAAGGAGATTCCATGCATGCCCCGCAGTTCACCGGCATCCTCGCCGCCGTTGTCACACCGCTGACCGCGGACGGATCCGCAGTGGATGCCGAGGGTGTCCGGCGCCAGACCGAACACATCGTGTCCGGCGGCATCAGCGGTCTGGTGCCCGGTGGCAGTACGGGTGAGTTCACCACCCTGAGCACCGCGGAGCGCAAGCGCGTGACCGAGCTGTACGTCGAGGCCGCCGCGGGGCGGGTCCCGGTCGTCGCGGGCACCGGCGCGCTCAGCACCGCCGAGACCGTGGAGCTGAGCGCACACGCCGAACAGGCGGGCGCGGCGGCCGTGATGGTGGTCCCGCCGTTCTACGACACCCCGTCCTGGGAGGAGTTGCTGGCGCACTACGGCGCGGTGTCGCAGGCCATCGGTATCCCGGTCATGTACTACAACATCCCCGCCGCCACCGGCGTGGATCTGACCCCCGAGCAGTTCGCGCGGCTGGCCGGGGAAACCGGGGTGACCTCGTTCAAGGACACCGGTGGCGACTTCCCGCGCTTCACCGCCGTGACGCAGCACCACGCGCGGGACATCACCGCGCTCAACGGCTGGGACACCCTCACTTTCGCCGCCCTCGCCGGTGGCGCCACGGCGGGTGTGTGGGGCACCGCCAGTGTGATTCCGCGCCTGTGCGCCGACCTGTACGACGCCCTCGCCGTCCGGGGCGATCTGAAGGCCGGGCGGGAGCTGTGGGCGAAGATCTTCCCGATCTGCCAGTTCCTGGAATCCCACAACTACGCCTGTGCCATCAAGACCGGTCTCGATCTCATCGGCCACAGCGCGGGACCGACCCGGTTGCCCGTGCTCCCGCTGGCCCCGCGCCACCGCGACGAACTCCGCGCGCTGCTGGTCGCCGCGGGCGAGTCCGTCACCGAGGACACCATGGCCGCCCGATGACGTACGCGCCACGCATCCACACGATCGACGTACACGCCGAAGGGGAACCCGGGCGCGTCCTGATCGGCAGCCATCTGCACGTCAAGGGCGCCACCATGGCGGAGCGGCTCCAGTACTGCCGGGAACACCTCGACCCCCTGCGCCGGCTGCTGCTCCGCGAACCGCGCGGCTACCCCGGCATGTGCGGCGTCCTGGTCCTGCCGCCCGCCGATCCCGCCGCCGACTTCGGTCTGGTGGTGCTGGAACAGGGCGGCTTCCGGCCCATGTCGGGCTCCAACCTCATCTGCGCGGTGACGGCGCTGCTGGAGACCCAGGCGCTGCCGGTGGCCGAACCGGTCACCGAACTGACCGTGGACACCGCGGCCGGACTGGTCACGGCCCGTGCCGAGGTGTCGCGGGGCAAGGTCACCCGGGTCACGTTCGCGAACGTGCCCGCCTTCGCTGTGGCCCTGGATCACGTCCTGGACCTGCCCGAATACGGTCGGGTGCCGGTCGACATCGTCTTCGGCGGCCAGTTCTTCGTACAGGCCGCGGCCGCCGATCTGGGCATCCCGCTGGAGCCCGGCCAGGCAAAGGCCATCACCCGGGCCGGTGCCGTGCTGCGGACCGCCGCACAGCGGGAGTTCCCGGTGAGCCATCCGCTCCGCCCCGGGATCGACCACGTGGCGCTGGTGATGCTCCACGGCCCGTCGCCGACTCCCGGAGTATCGGGCCGCAACGCGGTCGTGCTGCCCAACGGGGAGGTGAGCCTCACCGATCCGGACACCTGGACCGGGTCGCTGGACCGCTCGCCGTGCGGCACCGGGACCTGCGGCCGCATGGCCGCCCTCCACGCCCGGGGACAACTGCCGCTGGAGACGCCGTTCGTCCACGAAGGCATGCTCGGCACCACCTTCACCGGCACGCTCAACGGAACCACCCGGGTCGGCCCCTACGAGGCCGTGCTCCCGTCGATCAGCGGCCGCGGCTGGATCACCGGATTCGCGCAGTACGTCCTCGACGAGAGCGACCCGTTCCCGCAGGGTTACGTCCTCGGTGACCTGTGGGGCCGTCAGGCCCCGGAATTCGACCCCGGAACCCGCCCCGAACCCATCCCCCAGGAGCACTGATGGCAAGCGCAGGACAGCAGTTCATCGCCGGGAAGCGGCGCCCCGGCGGATCCGCGGAACAGATGTCCGTCACCAATCCCGCCACCGGCGAAGTCCTCGCCACCGACACGCTCGCAAGCCCCGAGGACGTCCACGAAGCGGTCACCGCCGCACGCCATGCCTTCGGCGACTGGTCCCGCACCACCCCCGCGGAGCGGGCCGAGGCCATGCTGCGGTGGGCGGACCTCCTCCAGGCACGCGGCGAAGAACTCGCCGCCACCGAGTCCCGCATCGGCGGCAAGCCGATCAAACTGGCCCGCGGCTTCGACATACCCGGCGTCATCGACAACGTCCGCTTCTTCGCCGGTGCCGCCCGCAACCTGGAGGGCAGGTCCGCCGGTGAGTACTCCGGCGAGCACACCTCCAGCATCCGGCGCGAACCCCTCGGTGTCATCGGCTCCATCGCCCCATGGAACTACCCGCTCCAGATGGCGGCGTGGAAAGTGCTGCCCGCCGTCGCCGCGGGCAACACCGTGGTGCTGAAGCCGTCCGAACTGACCCCGCTGACCTCGGTGATGTTCGCCGAGGCCGCCGGGGAAGCCGGTATCCCCGACGGTGTCATCAACGTCGTCACCGGCACGGGCGCCACCGCCGGACACGCCCTCGTCAGCCACCCCGACATCGCCATGGTCTCCTTCACCGGCTCCACCGCCGTGGGACGCCAGGTCGCCGCTACCGCGGCCGGGGACGTCAAACGCGTCCACCTCGAACTCGGTGGCAAGGCACCCTTCGTCGTCTTCGAGGACGCCGACCTGGAGGCCGCCGCACGCGGCGCAGTGGCCGGGGCGCTCATCAACAGCGGCCAGGACTGTACGGCCGCCACCCGGGCCTATGTCCACCGCACCCGGTACGAGGCGTTCGTGGCGCGGGTCGCCGAACTCATGGACGGCGTACGGCTCGGGCCCGTCGACGACCCCGACACCGACATGGGCTCGCTGATCTCCTTCGGCCAGCGCGACCGGGTGGCCGCGATGGTCGACCGCGCCAGGGAGGGCGGCGCCACCGTCGTACGCGGCGGACGGATCCCCGGCGGTCCGCTGTCCCGGGGCGCGTACTACGAACCGACCCTGATCACCGGGGCCGCCCAGGACTCGGAGATCGTCCAGCAGGAGATCTTCGGCCCGGTCCTCGTCTGCCTGCCATTCGACACGGACGACGACGCCATCCGGCTGGCCAACGACACCCCCTACGGGCTGGCCGCCTCGGCCTGGACCGGCAGTGTCTTCCGGGCCCAGCGCGCATCCCGCGACATCCAGGCGGGCTGTGTGTGGATCAACGACCACATCCCGATCATCAGCGAGATGCCGCACGGGGGATACAAGGCCTCCGGCTTCGGCAAGGACATGTCCGCCTACTCCTTCGAGGACTACACGAACGTCAAGCACGTGATGTCCGAAACCACCGGCGCACCGCGGAAGTCCTGGCACGACCTGGTCTTCACGAGCGGCTGAGCCCACCGGCGCGGACACCGCGCCCACCATCCCGAGCGGGGGCGGCCTCCCGGCCAGGAGGCCGTCCCCTCGGACACACAGGTCCCGCGGCCCACCACACCTCACGCCAATGAGACAGGGCCGCTGAATCCCCTGGGAGGATTCGTGACTACCCTAACCGCCCCGTCGGACGGGGCGAAAAGCCCCGACGGCAAGCTCCACCGCAGCCTCGGCCTGTGGCAGCTCACCCTGCTCGGGGTCAGCACCCAGATCGGCTCGGGCTGGCTGTTCGCCGTCCTCTCCTCGGCCTCCGTGGCCGGTCCCGCCGCCGTCCTCTCCTGGATCATCGGCGCGGTCCTCTTCATCATCGTCTCCCTGACCTGGATCGAGCTGGGCACCCTCTTCCCCCGCTCCGGCGGCATCGTCCGCTACCCCGCCCTCTCCCACGGCGCGTTCGCGGGGTGGGTGACGGGCTGGGGCTACTGGATCGGCACCGTGTGTCTTCCGGCCGTCGAGGCCCAGGCCGTCCTGACGTACCTCGGTGGCCGCTACCCGCATCTCCAGCTGGTCCGGATCGACAGCGGAACGACCGTCCTCGACTGGCCGGCCGGAATCCTGGGCGGCATCGCCCTCCTGCTGATGTTCTTCGTGCTCAATCTCTTCGGAGTCCGGCTGCTGGCCAAGGTCAACACGTGGGTGACGGTGTGGAAAGTGGTGGTTCCCGTCGCCACTTTCATCCTGCTGTTCTCCGCCTTCAAGGGAAGCAACTTCCATGCCCACGGCGGTTTCCTCCCCACCGGCCCCGGCGGCATCGTCCACGCCCTGGCCATCGGCGGCATCGCCTTCGGCTACCTGGGCTCGCGCCAGGTCCTCGACTACGGCGGTGAGGCGCGCAACCCACGGCGCGACATCCCTCTCGCCGTCATCGGATCCATCCTCATTCCCATGGTCATCTACCTCGGGCTACAGATCGGCTTCCTGGGCGCTCTCGACTGGCAGGACGCGGGCCTGGTCCCGGGCGACTGGGCGGGGCTGACCAGCAGCGACTGGGCGTCCTCGCCCCTGTTCTCCGCGCTGGGCGCCGCCGGGTTCGGCTCGTTCGCCACCGTGCTGCTCATCGACGCCGCCGTCTCCCCCGCCGGAAACGGCTGGGTCACCCTGGGCAGCGCCGCCCGCGCCTCCTACGCCTTCGGCGTCGACGCCTACGCCCCCGCGCCCCTGGCCAAGGTCAACCGGTACGGCATCCCCTGGATCTCGCTGATCACCGCACTCGTCGTGAGCGCGCTGTTCCTGCTGCCCTTCCCCAGCTGGTACCAGCTCGTCTCCGTCGTCTCCGCCGGGCTGGTGCTCAGCTATCTCATGGGCAGCGCCATCCTGCCCGTCCTGCGCCGCACCGCGCCGGACCTCCCCAGCACCTGGCGGCTGCCCGCCATCCGGCTGTGGGCACCCACCGGCTACGCCGCCGGGCTGTTCATCGTCTACGCCGCCGGGTTCTCCGCGCTCGTCCAGCTGCTCATCATCACCTTCGCCGGACTGGCCGTGTACGGCGCCTACACCTCGGTGCGCAGCGGCTGGGTCCGCCGCGGCACGGGGTGGACCCTGTCCACCGCGTTCCTCGTGGCCTGGATCGTGGTCACCGTGCGCGGAGGCTGGTTCATGCACATCGGCGGGGCCCAGCGACCGGACGGCTGGGACTTCCCCTGGTACATGGGGGCCATGGTGGCGACCGTGGCGCTGTTCCTCGCCGCGCTGAGAGCGGCCAGCACCGCGGAGGGACGGCGGCATCTGGACGCCGGTGTCTGGCTGATCGCCACGCTCCTCGCCGTCCTGACGGTCTCCCATTACGGTGCGTTCGGCCCCCTCGCCACGCCACCGCTGGGCGAGCCGTACGACCTGCTCGCCGTCGTCGCCCTCGCGCTGGTCAGCTACCAGTGGGCCGTGCGCAGCGGCTTCCGCACCGAGCAACTCGACCGGGCCCTCGCGGAGGAGTGCCCCGCGCCCCCGAACCGCCCTGCGGCCGATATGGTAAATCCGCATTCGGGTGGGTAAGTGGCATGGTGTGCGCTGGCTGAGCAACTTCCGGACAGCGATAGCGTTTGCCCTGGTGGGGCCGCTGATCGTTTCCCTGCTGCTGGTGCCGTTCCGTACCGCCTTCCCCCGGACCGACTCGTCTCTCGTGCTGGTGGCGGTGGTGGTGGCCGTGGCCGCCCTGGGGTACCGGAGCGCCGGAGTGGTCGCGGCGCTGTCGGCCACCATCTGGTTCGACTTCTTCCTGACCCGTCCGTGGGGGGCGCTGTCCGTCACCAGCGCCCAGGAGGCTTGGACGGCGGCTCTGCTGCTCGCCATCGGTCTCGCCGTCTCGGAGCTGGCGGTTCGCGCCCTCAGCCAGCGAGACCGGGCGCGGTCGGCGCATGACCGCCTCAAGCTGCTGCACGACGCGAGCACGGCCATCGGCGCCACCCTCGACGCGGAGCGGACCGCGCAGGAGCTGGCGCAGGTGGCGGTGGGCCGGTTCGCCGACTTCGTCACCGTCGATCTGGCGGTGTGCGTCCTGGCCGGGGAGGAGATGCCCTCGGAGGGTGTCACACACGTGCGCCGGGTGGCCGTCGCCGGGGTCCGCCGGGACCATCCGCTGCTCCCCGTGGGCGGGCCGCCCCGGCTTGCCCTGTGCGATCCGGTGGCCCGTGGTTCGCCCTGCGGGCGGGCGAGGATCGAACCCGATCTGCGGGCCTGCGTCGACTGGCAGGCGCTGGTCCCCGAGCCCGCCGGGGCGGTGCTGGACCACGGCATGCGCTCGCTGATCACGGCTCCGCTGCGGGCGCGGGGCAGTGTGCTGGGGATGGTGGCCTTCTGGCGTACGCAGGACACCCGGCCCTTCACCGACAGCGATCTGTCCGACGCCGGGGAACTGGCCGCCAAGGCCGTCGCGGCCATCGACAACGCGCGCCGTTACACACGTGAGCGGGCCACCGCCCTGGCGCTCCAGCGCAATCTGCTGCCCCGGCATCTGCCCCAGCAGACGGCCGTCGACGTGGCGTCCCGCTACCTTCCGGCGGATTCGCGGGCCGGAGTGGGCGGCGACTGGTTCGATGTGATCCCGCTGTCCGGCAGCCGCGTGGCACTCGTCGTCGGGGATGTGGTCGGCCACGGCATCAACGCCTCCGCCACCATGGGACGGCTGCGCACCGCCGTACGCACCCTGGCCGATGTCGACCTGCCGCCCGACGAACTCCTCACCTACCTGGACGACCTGGTCATCCACCTCACCGATGACGAACGGGACACCCCCGAAGAGGACACCGACACCACCGGCGGGGTGGGAGCGACCTGTCTGTACGCGGTCTACGACCCGGTCGCCCGGCACTGCGCGCTGGCCTCGGCCGGTCATCCGCTGCCCGTCCTCGTCACCCCCGGCGGCCGGGCCGATCTGATGTGCGGCTTCACCGGCCCGCCCCTCGGAGTGGGCGGCCTCCCGTTCGAGACCACCGAGCTGGACCTGGCCGAGGGCAGCACCCTCGCCCTGTACTCCGACGGTCTGGTGCGCGCGAGCGACCGCGACATCGACGCGGGGCTGACCAAGCTGTGCGACGCGCTGTCGGTGCCGGACGCATCACTGAACACGGCGTGCGACACCGTGCTGCGCACCCTGGCCGCCGACCGCCCGGCGGACGACATCACCCTGCTGCTCGCCCGTACCCGCGCCCTGACCCCCGACCGGGTCGCCGGCTGGGACATCGCCGACGACCCGGCCCTGGTCATACAGGCCCGGAAGCTGGCCGTGGAGCAGCTCGACGCATGGGGGCTGTGGGATCTGACCTTCATCACCGAGCTGCTGGTCAGCGAGCTGGTCACCAATGCCATCCGCTACGGCGCAGTGCCGATCCACCTGCGGCTGATCCGCGACCGCAAGCTGATCATCGAGGTGTCCGACGCCAGTAGCACCACACCCCATCTGCGGCGCACCCTCGCCTACGACGAGGGCGGCCGCGGGCTGGTGCTCGTCGCCCAGCTCAGCCACAACTGGGGCACGCGCCAGACCACCGCGGGAAAGACCATCTGGTGCGAGCAGAAGCTGCCGGTCACGGAGTGAGCGGCGGAACGGGTACGGCTCCCCGCACCTTTTCCCGATCATCACTCTGCGCAGGTTCCCGGCGATCGATTAGGCTCGGCGGATGGCGAAGTACTTCGATGTGCACCCCGACAATCCTCAAGCCCGCACGATCAGCAATGTGGCCGACAGGATCCGCTCCGGCGCGCTTGTCGCCTACCCGACGGACTCCTGCTTCGCGCTGGGCTGCCAGATGGGCAACCGCGACGGCATCAGCCGGATCCGGTCGATCCGCAATCTCGACGACCGTCACCACTTCACCCTGGTGTGCCAGGATTTCTCGCAGCTGGGTCAGTTCGTGCACATCGACAAGGATGTGTTCCGGGCGATCAAGGCATCGACGCCCGGCAGCTACACCTTCATCCTCCCCGCGACGAAGGACGTGCCGCGGGCGCTGCCGCATCCGAAGAAGAAGACGGTCGGGGTGCGGATTCCGGACCACACCGTCACTCAGGCGCTGCTCGCCGAGATCGGTGAGCCGCTGCTGTCCAGCACCCTGCTGCTGCCCGGCGAGGACGAGCCGATGACGCAGGGCTGGGAGATCAAGGAGCGGCTCGACCATGTGGTGGATGCCGTGGTCGACTCGGGAGACTGCGGTACCGAGCCGACCACGGTCATCGACTTCTCCGACGGTGAGGCCCAGATCGTACGCCGGGGAGCGGGCGACACCGCGCGGTTCGAATAGGACTTAATCGTCGATGCACTTGGGGTACTTCGAACCCCGGTTGCAGTCGTGGTAGTCGTACTTGCTGACCCGGAACTTCTTCTCCTCGCCCCCCTTGGCGGGATCGACGACCAGATAGAACTTCTTCCCGTCCTTCACCTTCTCGGTGACCTTCCCCTCCGGGCCTTTCTCGAAGTCCTGCGCGCACCCGGTGAGTGCGAGGGCGGTCACGGCCACGAGAGCGAGGGCGGGGGCGAGGCGGCGTTGCATGTGGTGCTCCTGATCGACTTGAAGACGAGGGCAGTCTAAGGTCATCCGCCGCCCCGCTGAGCAGGCAGGGTCCGGCGATCACACCCCCTTCACACACGGCGTCCCGGCACCGGCCGAATCGGGGCCTCGCGGGCTTCCGTTGGAGGGTGGACCGGCTGCCGGGTGTGCGGGCGATCCACCGGGCCATGCGCCGTTCACTCGGCATTTGCCCCGGGATGCGCGTACTTGACGCCGGGTGCGGCATCGGGCTGGAGGTGACGCGCCCGGCCCGGGGCTCACCACCGCCCGCCGTCCGGATGAGGCGTAAACCTTCGGTTGACTCAACTGCCCCTTCTGTCAGATCTCTTGACGCCCCACCACCTCGGCCTTAGCTTCGGCGTTTATAAATGCAGACCGAGTACGCACATGTAGACAGTCTCGGGGGCCAGGATGAGATCCGACCGGGCGCGGACCGTGCTCACCCTTGTGGTCTCGGGGACGATGCTGGTGACCAGCGCGTGTGCCGTGGCGAACAGCGATGCCGCCGGTGATGCCGGGAGCGCGGGCGGCGGCACGCTGCGGGTGGTGCTCACCCAGGAACCCCCGACGCTGGAGCCCTGCGAGTCGTCGCTGACCGCGACCGGAGTCGTCGTCCGCTCGAACGTCACCGAACCGCTGGTGGAACGGGACCCCACATCGGGCAGGCTGGAACCGCTGCTGGCGACCGGCTGGCGGCAGACGAAGCCCACGACGTGGACCTTCGGCATCCGCTCGGGCGTGACCTTCCAGAACGGGCGGCCCTTCACCGCCAAGGACGCCGCCTTCTCCATCGAACGCGCCGTCAACTCCGACCTCGCGTGCAACGTGGACGGCTATGTCTTCGGCGACGAGAAGATCGACGTGCGCGCCGTCAGCCCCACCCGGCTGACCGTCACCACCCGGAAGGCCGACCCCATCCTCCCGCTGCGGCTCAGCTTCATCGAGATCGTGCCGCGCACCACCAGCACCGGGGCCAAGGTGCGCATACCGGTCGGCACCGGCCCCTATGCCGTCAGGAAGTGGGAGACCGGGGTTTCGATCTCCCTCGCCCGCAACGAGACGTACTGGGGCAAGGCCCCCGCCTACCCCCGCGCCAGATATGTGTGGCGCAGCGACGCGAGCGTCCGGGCCGCGATGATCGACAAGGGCGAGGCCGACATCGCGACGGCGCTGGACCCCGTGGACGCGACCAAGGACAGCACCGTCGCCTACCCCAACAACGAGACGACCGCCCTGCGGCTGGACGGCCGTGAGGCGCCGCTGAACGACATCCGGGTGCGCAGGGCGATCGGCATGGCCGTCGACCGCACGGGCATCGTCGACGCGCTGCTCGGGGGACTCGCCAAGCCCGCCGCGCAGCTCGTCCCGCCCGGCGTGGTGGGCCACAACGACGGCCTCGCCACCGCCCCGTACCGGGTGGCCGCGGCCCGCGCGCTGGTCGGGCGGGCGGCCGCCGACGGCGTCCCGGTCAAGCGGCGGATCACCCTCGTCGCGCGCAACGGCCAGTTCGCCGGGATCGCGGAGGTGGCCGAGGCGCTCCAGTACCAGATGGCGCGTATCGGGCTGAACGTACGGATCCGGATGGCGGACACCGCCACCCACCTCCAGTACCAGCTGCGCCCGCTCCCCCGCGGTGTCGGGCCGATCGCGCTGCTCATCATGCACGGCAACCAGGCCGGGGACGCCGCCTTCACCACCAGTCAGTACCTGCTGAGCGACGGCCCCCAGTCCACCTTCGGCACCGCGCGGCTCGACCGCCGCATCGCCGCGGCGAACGCCCTGTCCGGCAAGGCCCGCCAAAAGGCCTTCGCCGAGGTGCTGGCCTACCAGAACGAGAAGGTGGCGCAGTACGCCTACCTGGCCCATATGCGCGGGCTGCTCGGGCTGTCGCCCTCGGTGCGGTACCGCCCGGACTCCGCCACCGGGGACGAGATGCGGCTGGCCGAGGTCCGCCCGGTGAAGGCGGGGAACCACTGACATGGCGTCCTTCCTGCGCAAGCGCATCATCTCCAGCGCGATCCCCCTGGTGTTCGTGGTGCTGGGCGTGTTCTGTCTGGCCCGCCTCACCGGCAACCCCGTCGACCTCTACCTCCCCCTGAGCGCCACCCCCGAGCAGCGCGCGGAGTTCTCCGCCGCCCACGGCTTCGACGACTCCGTCCCGGTGCAGCTGTGGGACTACCTCGGCAATGCCGCGCGGCTCGACTTCGGCGTATCGCTGCGCACCGGGGAGCCCGCCGACGCGATGGTGCTGGAGGCGTTTCCCGTCACCCTCCAGCTCGCCGGGATGACGATGCTGCTGGCAGTCCTCGGCGCCCTGCTGGTCGGCAGCCTCGCCGCCTACCGGCCCCAGTCGGCCGTCGACCGGCTCGCGGGGCTGCTGTCGATGACCGCGGCCAGCATCCCCGACTTCTGGTTCGCCATCATGGGTGTGCTGGTCTTCGGAGTGGCTCTGGACTGGCTGCCGACCTCCGGCACCCTGGGCGGTCCCGAGGTGTGGGTGCTGCCGCTGGCCACCTTGCTGATCCGCCCGTTCGGGGTACTCGTCCAGGTGGTCCGCGGCAGCATGGTCGGCGCGCTGTCGGCTCCTTACGTCAAGGTCGCCCGCAGCAAGGGCGCCGATGCCACGCGCGTGGTGTTCGGGCACGCCCTGCGCAACGCCATTACGCCCGTCCTGACCGTCGCCGGGGATCTCGCCGTCGGCCTCGTCAACGGCGCGGTGGTGGTGGAAACGGTCTTCGGCTGGCCCGGGATCGGCAAGCTCATGATCGACTCGATTCTCCAGCGCGACTTCGCGGTGTTGCAGGCCGCCGTCCTGCTCACCGCCGTGACGATCTTCGCGCTGAACATCCTCGTCGACGTCTGCCACGCGCTGATCGACCCCCGAGTGCGCCAGGCGGTGCCGGCGTGAGCGAAGGAGCCACCATGTCCGCGCCCGACGACCGCACTTCGCCGGCGGCCACCTCACCGCGTACCCGGCCGCCCCGCTGGTGGCGGCTGCTCGGCAGGGACCGGGGCGCGGCCGCCGCGGCCGTCGTCCTGGCCCTGGTGTTCCTCGTCGCGCTGTTCGGCCGGCTGTTCCTCGGCGACCGGGCGGTACGGCAGGATCTGCGCGCCTCGCTGCGTCCGCCCTCCCTCGACCACGGTTTCTACGGGCTGCTCGGCACGGACGTCCTGGGCCGCAGCGTGCTGGCGCGGCTGGTGGACGCCGCCGCGACGACGCTGTCCATCGCGGTGCCCGCGGTGCTGTGCTCGCTGCTGATCGGCTCCGCCCTGGGGCTGTGGGCCGGATACCACGGAGGCATGCGGGAGAACGTCGCGATGCGCGTCGCCGATGTCATCCTCAGCTTTCCGTCCCTGCTGATCGCGGTGGTCGTGCTGTACGTGTTCACGCCCAGCGCGATGAACATCGTGCTGATCCTCGCCGTCGCGCGCATCCCCGTCTATCTGCGCACCGCCCGCGCGGAGGCGGCCGAGCTGAGGAGCCGTCTGTTCGTCGACGCGGCCCGGACCTTCGGCACGCCCGCCTCGGCCATCATCCGGCGGCACCTCCTGCCGATCGCGCTGCCGACCCTGCTGACCGTGGCCACGCTCGACTTCTGCTTCGTCATGCTGACCGAGTCGTCCTTGAGTTTCCTCGGCATCGGCATCCAGCCGCCCGAGGTGAGCTGGGGGCTGATGGTGGCCCAGGGGCGCCAATACCTTCAGACGGCCTGGTGGATCGCGGTGCTGCCGGGGCTCGCCATCATGCTCACCACGGTGTCGGCCACGGTGCTCGCCGCCTGGGTGCGCCTGGCCACCGACCCCGGCCAGCGGTGGCGGCTGACGCTGCCCCGCAAGCGGCGCGGCGAGCGGGCCGCCGTACCCCCGGAGATGATCGCGTGAAGCCGTCCGCCCTCCCCTCGCCCACCGCGACGGGCCGCCCCGCACTCGAGGTCGAGGGGCTCCGCGTCGATCTGCACACCCCCTCCGGCACGGTCCGCGCCGTGGACGGCGTCGGCTTCGGCGTGCATAAGGGGCGCACCCTGGCGCTCCTCGGCGAGTCCGGCTGCGGGAAGTCGATGACCGCACTGTCCATCGCCGGGCTGCTCGACCCGGTGGCCGAGGTGACGGGCGGCTCGGTACGGGTGTCCGGCACCGAGCTGGTGGGGCTGGGCCGGGCCGAGCGCAGAAAGCTGGCCGGTCCCGTGCTGTCGATCGTCTTCCAGGACGCGCTGGCCGCGCTCAACCCCGTGCAGCCGGTCGGCCGCCAGCTCGCCGAGCCGTTCCGCATCCATCGCGGGCTGTCACGCCGCCAGGCCGCGGAGAAGGCGGTCGAGCTGATGACGCGTGTCGGCATCCCCGAGCCCCGGCTGCGGGCCCGCTCGTATCCGCATCAGTTCTCCGGTGGCATGCGCCAGCGGCTGCTGATCGCGATGGCCGTCGCCCTGGATCCCGATGTGCTGATCGCCGACGAGCCCACGACCGCGCTCGACGTCACCGTGCAGGCGCAGATCATGCGGCTGCTGCGGGACCTCCAGACGGAGCGGGACATGGCGCTCGTGCTGATCACCCACGACCTGGCGGTGGTCGCCCGGCACGCGGACGACGTCGTGGTGATGTACGCGGGCAACGTGGTGGAGGCCGGCCCGGTGCGAGAGGTGTTCTCCCGCCCCCGCCACCCCTACACCAGGGCGCTGCTGGACTCCGTACCGGAACACGCCGTCCGGGGGCGTCCGCTGCCCGCCGTCCCCGGCAGTCCGCCCGAACTGAGCGCGGTGCCGTCCGGCTGTGTCTTCCAGGCCCGGTGCCCGCTGGCCGACGACCGCTGCGCCCGGGAGCGCCCTGCGCTGGAGCCCGTGGGCGCCTCGCGCTCGGCCGCCTGCCACTTCTCCGAGGAGCTCGACCGTGGCTGAGAACCCCGGAACACCCCTGCTCGACGTCCGCGGCGTGACGAAGTCGTTCGGCCACGGTCGCCGCCGGCTGACCGCGGTCGACGGAGTCGACATCCGGGTCGAGCGCGGACAGACCCTCGGCCTGGTGGGCGAGTCCGGATGCGGAAAGTCGACCCTGGCCCGGGTGGTGCTCGGGCTGGAGCGGCCGGACGCGGGATCGGTGCGCTTCGACGGCACCGATCCGTTCACCCTGAAGGGCAGGGAACTGCTGGCGTGGCGGCGCCGGGTGCAGATGGTGTTCCAGGACCCGTTCGCCTCGCTCAACGCGCGGATGTCCGCGGCCGACCTCGTCGGCGAGCCGTGGCGCACCCACCGCGACATCGTGCCCACCGCACGGGAGCGGGACCGCCGGGTCCATGAGCTGCTGTCCCTCGTCGGACTGCGGGAGAGCGACGCCCACCGCTACCCGAACGAGTTCTCCGGCGGGCAGCGGCAGCGCATCGGCATCGCCCGTGCGCTGGCCCTCGAACCCGACCTCATCGTGTGCGACGAACCGGTGTCAGCGCTGGACCTGTCGGTGCAGGCCCAGGTGCTCAATGTGCTCTCCGAGCTGCGGGAGCGGCTCGGCGTCTCCTATGTGTTCATCTCCCACGACCTGTCCGTGGTCCGGTACGTCTCCGACCGGGTGGCGGTGATGTACCTGGGCAAGGTCATCGAACACGGCCGCGCCGACGATGTCTTCGACCGGCCGCTGCACCCCTACACCGCCGCCCTGATGTCCTCCGCTCCCCGGCTGGAGGTGTCCGGGGCGGCACACGATACGGAGATCCCGCTGCGCGGGGAGATCCCCTCCCCGTACGGCATTCCCTCGGGCTGCCGGTTCCGGACCCGCTGCTGGAAGAGCGAGCCCCGCTGCGCCGAGACCGCCCCCGCGGCCATCAGCCGCGAACCCGCGGCGCACACCGGGCGCGAGCCGCATGAGGCCCTGTGCCACTTCCCGCTCGACGGCTGATGCCGGTCAGGGGTGGGCCGGACGTCCCGATGCGAACGTCCGGCCCGCCGCTCCTGCCATGGACGGGGACGGTCAGGAAGGGTTGTCCGCGTGGGTGAGGGTCGTCCAGGCGTTGAAGTAGTTGTCGGTGCCGGACGGGCGGTGCGCCTCGGTGTACTTCTGGGTGTTGGACATCGCGATGCCGAGCCGGTTGTGGAGGGCGTTGAAGCCGACCTCGGTGACCTCGTCGAGGCCCTTCTTGACCGAGCCGCCGCACAGCCAGGACGGCACGGTGGCGCCGTTCTCGTAGGTGGTGTGGAAGCCCAGGGTCTGGCGCAGCCGCTCCTGGATCTTCGGGTAGAGGTCCTGGCCCTGGATGCGGCTGGTCTCGGCGATGTCCGCGATGGAGGCGATGCCCCATCCGGTGTGCCCGAAGTCGCGGCAGGTCTCCTGGGAGAGGCCGTCGGTGAAGGTGCTCTGGCCCTGCCAGTACTTGACGATCTCCGCCTCGGTGTCGATGCTGCTGTTCGCGGGCGGCTCGGGCAGATCGCCGTCGGCGGTCAGGTAGACATACGCGGGGACGCGGGCGAGGTAGGTGCTGACGGCCTTGTCGTAACTGGTGCGGTCCTCGATGAAGACGGAGATGCCGATGGCCGCCTCGGTCATGACCAGTTGCCAGTTGCCGTTCTTGGTCTCGGCGCCGCTGATCACCTCGGGCAGGTACACGGTGCGCAGCATGGTGGCGAAGCGGCCGGAGTTCGCCCAGCCGCCGTCGTAGGTGTACTTGATGATCTCGGCGGCGCGCGGCCAGGTGGATCCGGACCAGCCGCTCTGGAGCGGGGCGTTGCTGTTGGTGTGATCGGTGATGGTCGCGGACCACGCGTCCATGATCTCGATCGCCTTCTTGGCGTATCTGGTGTCCCGGGTGAAGTACCAGGCGAGCGCCTGGGTGTAGGCCGCGATGGCGTCCTGACGCTCCTCGGTGCAGCCGTTGTTGGGGTTGGACGACGATCCGCATTCCACGATGGCGCGGGGCTTGGGGTTACGCGACAGTGAGGCGTAGGAGCTGGCCATCATGTTGTCGTACGCGGCCTTCCAGGGCTGCTGCCCGGCCTGCACCTTCGCCCGGGCATAGTCGAGCTGGCCCCGGCTCACCAGCACCCCGGGGTGGGTGAAGGTGGTCGGCGCGGCGCTCGCCCGCGGGGCCGGGCCGGTGAGCTGAAGGCTCAACAGCCCGGCCAGCAGGGCGAGCACACTGAGCAGCGCGGTTCTGGTTCTGGATCTGAATCTGGTTCCGGCTCGTGCCATCCGTTGACCTCTTCCATGCTCGTTGGCCTGGACCAGAGGAATAGTCGTGGGCATGTCAACACTTGTCAATGCTCGCGTATGTGGCCGGTGTTCATCTCCTTGTCCATAAAAGGTCAGTACGACCAGGTGGCGCGGGTGTCCCTGTCAGGATTCCCCGGTGCCGGTGTCCATCTCACGGGCCAGGGCCACGGTCAGAGCGCGGAAGATGCGCACTTCGGGGTTGGTGTCCGTGGTGCGGGTGGCGAGGACGCTGTGGGCGCGGGGGGCGTCCAGCACCGGTACGTACCGGGCGCCCGGCCAGCGGTAGTAGCGGGCGAAGGACGCCAGCCCCGATCCGGCGCCACGGCCCGCCGCCACGCTGGTGAGGATGTCCTGGGGTGTGAGGGCGTAGTCGGGTGCGCGGTGTTCGCCGGTCTCGAAGTACAGGTAGTCGGTGAAGGTGCGCGGGGTGTGCGGGGGCAGCTGAAGGTAGGGCAGGTCGATGACGTCGGCCAGCCGGACGCCGGTCGCGGCGGCGTCCGCGAGGGCGGAGCGGGCCGGGACCGCGACGATCCGCTGTTCCGCGGTGATGAGGTCCACCTCGATGCCCTCGGCCTCGAAGGCGGGCCGCACGAAGGCCACGTCCACCCGGTCCTCGCGCAGCGCGCTGATGTGTTCGGTGAAGGTCAACTGCACGAGTTCCAGCGGCACTTCGGGCCTTGCGCGGCGGAAGGCGCTGACGGCGGCGGGGGTGACCTCGGCCGAGCCGTGGCCCATGATGCCCACCCGCAGGGTGCGCATGCCCCTCGGCGGGGCGAGGGCGGCCTCGGTCACGTCCTCGACGGCCGCGTTCGCTGCGGCGAGCAGGGTGCGGGCGTGGGAGACGAGCCGCTGTCCGGCGACGGTCGGCACGACGGGACCGCTGCCGCGGTCCAGCAGCCGGGCGCCGAACTCCCGTTCCAGCTGCTGCACATGCTGGGTGACCGCGGCCGGCGACAGGAACAGCCGCGAGGCGGCCCGGCCGTAGTGCTCCTCCTCGACGACCGCCAGGAACGAGGACAGCTTGCGCAGATCCATACCGGCCACGATACGACCGTATCGCGCGTGGTCACGACGGCATTCAGGATTCCTGAACGGAGGCGGCGCCGGGCGCCGGACGGCCCGTACAACGGTGAGTATGAGCAAGTACGCCGCCACGACCGCTCCATCCTCGACCTCCGCTCCCGCCCCGCCGCCGGACGCCACAGCCCCCGCGCCACGGCACTGGCTCAGGGCGGGCTGGGTGATGACGGCCTCCGGCTGGAGCGCCAACCAGTTCTCCGCCCTGCTGGGCGCCTACCGCAGCGATCTGGGTCTGACCACGGCCGATACGACCGCCCTGTTCGGCATCTATGTGCTGGGCCTGATCCCCGGCCTGCTGCTGGGCGGGCCGCTCGCCGACCGGCGGGGCCGCCGCCCCGTCGTCTTCCTCGCGCTGGGCTCATCGGCGCTGGCCACCTGCCTGCTGATGATCGGCCCCAGCGCCTCCGCGTTCCTGTGGCCCGGGCGCTTCCTGACCGGGATCGGCGCGGGTGCCCTGCTGGCGGCGGGCAGCGCCTGGATCAAGGAGCTGTCCTCGCCCCCGTACGGCGCCGCGCCCAACCCGGGGGTGGCGGCCCGCCGTTCCGGCCTGTTCCTGTCCGCGGGCTTCGCGACCGGCGGTCTGGCCGCTTCCCTGATCGCCCAGTGGGCCCCGCACCCCATGGTCACCGCCTACGTCCCGCATCTGATCCTCTCCGCCGTCGCCGCGCTGTGCGCCGCCCGGGCCCCCGAGTCCTCCCCGGCCCACTCCGGTGCGGAATCGGCCGCTCCCGCATCCGTCGCACCGGACGAGCGGCGCGCCCCGGCGCGCGAGTTCCGCCGGATGGTGGCCCCGGTGGCGCCGTGGGTGTTCATCGCCCCGGCGGTGGCCTTCGCCACGCTGCCCGGGCTGGTCGACGGCGACCTGAAGGGCTGGGAGACCGTCTACGCCGGTGTGATCACCGCCGTCACCCCGGGCGCGGGCATCATCGTGGCGCCGTTCGCGCGGTCGCTCGCCGCCCGGCACCGGGTCGCCACGGGCGCCATCGGACTGGCCGCCGTCGCCCTCGGACTGCTGGTCTCCGCGCTCGCCGCGGCACAGGCCCAGCCCGTAATCGCGCTGCTCGCCTCGGTCGTGCTCGGCGCCGGGTACGGCCTGTGCGTCGCGTACGGCCTGACCGAGGTCGCCGCCCTCGCGCCGCCGCACCAGCTGGCGCGCCTGACCTCGTACTTCTGGACGATGGCCTACCTGGGCTTCCTCGCCCCCTACGTCATCACCCTGTTCACCGGGGTCTTCTCCCCGCCCGCGATCCTCGTCGGCGCTGCCGTGCTGGCGGTGGTCACGCTCACGGCGGTCACCGTCCGCGCCGAAAACTAGGGTGGCCCCGACACAGCCAGCGGAGAGGCGAACCGGTGAATACGGAATCATTGCCCGAGTCCTTCTATCGGCACCTGGGCGGCGGTCGATACGCGTCCAGTCCCGCCACGGCGGGGCCGTGGAGCCCGAAGACGCAGCACGGCGGCCCTCCCTCCGCGCTGCTGGGCAGGGCGCTGGAACGGCACGCGGCCCGGGAGGGGTTGCGCATCGCCCGCATCACGCTGGATCTGCCGCGCCCGGTTCCCGTGGGCGAGCTGGAGGTCCACGTCCGTACGCTCCGCTCGGGCGGGCGCACCGAGCTGCTGGAGGGCGAGCTGACCTCCGACGGCAAGAGCGTGCTGGTGGCACGGGCCTGGAAAATCGCCGCCAGCCCGGCCGGCACCCCGTCGCTGCGGCCGGTTCCGGCCCCGCCCGAGCTGCCGGAGGCGCAGCCCGCACGGACGATGGCGGGCGCTCACCTGGACGGCTACCTCTCCGCGATGGAGTGGCGGTTCGAGCCGGGGAAGGCGTTCGACACACCCGGTCCGGGCACGGCCTGGGCGCGGCAGCGCATTCCGCTGGTGGCCGGCGAGGAGGACACCCCCCTGACCCGCGCCCTCACGCTGGCCGACAGCAACTGGGCCGTGGCCTTCGAACTCGACCATCAGCAGGGGTTCGTCATCAACACCGACATCACGCTGGCGCTGCACCGGGAACCCGTCGGCGAATGGTTCTGCATACGCGCCGCCACCGCGGCCAGCCCCCATGGGTCCGGGCTGGCCCTCGGGCAGCTCGACGACGAGGCCGGGGACTGCGGTCGCATCCTCCAGACCCTGCTGGTCGCCGACCGCTGACGGGCACCCGTCGTCCACTCTCCGCAATCCGCACCCGCTCGGCCGCCTCCGGACAGGGGCCGCCCTTGTGCTCGGGCACGCCCGGTCACGTACCATCCGGGCATCGCGGGGCCCGCCATTTCCCACGGCTCGCCCCGCCACCCGTCAGCAAGGAGTTCTCATGTCCAAGCCGCCGCTGCCGCCCGAGGCCGTCGCCCTGCTGCGCCGCCCCAATCCGGCCGTCATGGCCACCGTGCGCTCGGACGGCACCCCCGTGTCCACTCCCACCTGGTACGCGTGGGAGGACAGCCGTGTCCTGGTCAACCTGGACGACGGCCGGGTACGGCTGAAGCATCTGCGCCGCGATCCGCGGGTGACCCTCACCGTCATGGACAAGGACGACTGGTACACCCATGTCACCCTCATCGGACGTGTCGTCGAGACGCGTGAGGACGAGGGCCTGGCCGACATCGACCGCATCGCCCACCACTACATCGGCAGCCAGTATCCGGACCGGGTCCGCGCCCGGACCAGCGCCTGGATCGAGGTCGAGCGGTGGCACGGGTGGGGTTCGATGAAGGACAACGACCAGGCTTCCGCGTAAGCCGTCGAACGCCCCGGCCCCAGGCCCGTCCGGGGCCGGGGCGGGGTCATTCGTATCAGGCGGTGGCGGCCTCCCTCAGGCGTTCCGGGGACGCCGTCGCCCCCTCCGCGTCCTCCGTGATGCCGAGCTCCACCCGTGCGCGGTCCACCATCCGGCGGGCGTGCCGCAGCCCGATGCGGTCCAGCACGCAGGCCAGTTCGGCGAGATCGGCGGCCGTCCCGTCCCGGTCACGCCCCAGCCGGGCCAGGGACTTGACGAGCCCCAGCCTGGCGAGGGCCTCACCGCGCGGCTCGCTCATGGTGCGGAACTCGGTCAGCGCCTCCTGGTAGATGTCACGCGCCTCCGCGTAGCGGCCCGCGCGGTAGAGCACATTGCCGCGCATCTTGTGGTTGTAGGCCAGCGCGCTCATCAGGTTCATCGTGCGGCACGTCACCTCCGCCTCGGCGAGCAGCTCCAGCGCACGGTCCGCGTCGCCGTCGCGCACCGAGACGATGTCGGCCAGACCGCGCAGCGCCCAGGCGTGTCCGCGCCGGTCGTCGGCCTGCGCGGCGATCGCCGCGGACTCCTCGAACATCGCGTACGCCGTGTCGTAGGACCCGGTGTTGCGATGCATCTGGGCGATGCCCTCCAGCGCCCATACGGTGTGCCGCGCCTCGCCACGTTCCCGCGCCTCGGCGAGGAGTTGCTCGTGCAGCGCGCTCACGGCTTCGTAATCCCCCTGGATACGGCCCGTCTCCGCCAGGCCCGCGAGCGAGTAGCCGCGGGCGAGGATGTCCCCGCCGTGTTCGCCGAGTTCGGCCGCGAAGCCGAGCAGCCGCCACGCCAGCGTCAGGGCGCCCCGCTGCCGGGCGAGCGTGCCGCCGCTCCACAGCGCCCACGCCATCGCCCCGGCGTCCCCCGCCGTACGGGCCGCCCGGTAGCTGGCCTTCCACTCGCGGTCGGCATCCGCCACGTGTCCCAGTCTGCGGTGGGCCTCGGCCACCGCGAGCCCCACGCGTGCCGTCTCACGCGGGCAGCCGCTCCGCTCGGCCGCCCGCAACTGCTCGGTACCCGCGGCCAGTACGTCGACCAGCGATGAGTTCACGGACAGGGTGGTGGTGAGGGAGCCCTGGTACTCCGGGGCGAATGCCTTGCCGTACATGGATGCCTTTCCGTCGGTGGTTCCGGCGGAAGCGCATGAGCACCCACTATGCACCGCGTCTATACATCACGTGCATAGCAGGCCGCAAACGACCCTTCTCTCCATGGGCCGCCGCGCGTCCGCTGCCGATCAAGACGCGATACGGCCCGGGGAGGTTGTTCCGGATCCGTGTCATCCACCTTGGGTGTCCCGGACGGCCGGAGGGCCGCCCGGGAACCCGCCACGTCAGGTGGTGCGCAGTGCCTGGCCCGGGAGCGAGGCCAGCAGTTCCCGGGTGTAGGCGTGGCGCGGGGCCTTCAGGACCTCGTCCACATCGCCCCGCTCCACGACCCGCCCCTCCTTGAACACCAGTACGCGATCGGCGAGATGGTGCACCACGCCCAGGTCGTGCGAGATGAAGAGCAGCGAGGTGCCGAGTTCCGCCCGCAGGTCCGCGATCAGGTCGAGCACCTGGGCCTGGATCAGGACGTCCAGCGCGGACAGCGGCTCGTCGCACACGATGATCTCCGGCTCGGCGATCAGCGCCCGCGCTATCGCCACCCGCTGACGCTGGCCGCCGGACAGCGAGCGGGGGCGGCGGGTGAGGTGACCTGCGGTCAGCCCGACGCGTTCGAGGGCGGCGACGGCCAAATCACGCCGCTGGGCCCGGGAGTCCTGCCGCGGGATGTTCTCCGCCAGCACCTGGCCCACGGTCCAGCGCGGGTCGAAGGAGCTGAGCGGGTCCTGCGGTACGTACTGGACCAGCCGGCGCGAGGCCCTGCGCTCCCGCTCGGTCAGCACGCTCCAGGGGCGGCCGTGCAGCCGTACCTCGCCGGAGTCGGGCCGGGTGAGGGCGAGCACGATGTCGGCGCAGGTCGTCTTGCCCGAACCGGACTCGCCGACGATGCCCAGCGCCTCCCCGCGGTGGAGCCGGAACGACACGTCGTCCAGGGCGGTGAACCGCTCCTGGCCGGGGCCGCGCAGGGCGTACGTCTTGGTCAGGCGGCTCGCTTCCAGGACCACCTCGTCGTCGGACCGCCGCGGGGAGGCCGGTTCGCCGCGGGCGGCGGTGGCCGCGGGGCGGTCGCCGGCCAGCCGCGCGCCGCGCGAAGCGGCCGAGGGGATCGCCGCCAGCAGCTCCCGGGTGTACGGGGCGCGGGGGCGCCGGAGCACCTCGCGCACCGGCCCGTCCTCCACCACCTTGGCCGCGTTCCATCACCAGGACGCGGTCGGCGATGTCCGCGACGACGGCCAGGTCATGGCTGATCAGCAGCAGCCCGGTACCGTCGGCGACGCGGGCGGCGAGGAGTTCGACGATCTGCCGCTGCACGGTCACGTCCAGCGCCGTGGTGGGCTCGTCGGCGATGATCAGCTCGGGTTCGGCGGCGATGGCGGAGGCGATCAGGGCGCGCTGGCGCAGTCCCCCGGACAGCTCGTGCGGATGGGCGTCGATGCGCCGCTCCGGCTCCGGCATGCCGACCGCCCGCAGGGTGTCCAGGACGCGTTCGCGCGCCCGGGCGCGGGGCACCAGCCGGTGGTGCCGGATCGCCTCGCCCACCTCCTGGCCCACGGTACGGAGCGGGTCGAGGGAGACCAGCGCATCCTGGAGGACCAGCCCGGCGAACCGGCCGCGCAGCGCACGCCAGTCCCGCTGGGAGAAGCGGGTCGCGTCCCGGCCGTCGACCCGCAGCGCGTCGGCCCGGGTCACCGCCTCCCGGGGGTTCAGCCCGACGAGGGAGCGGGCGGTGACGCTCTTGCCCGAGCCCGATTCGCCGACGATCGCCACGCACTCCCCCGGGTGGACGGCGAACGAGACGCCGTGCACGGCGGGTACGGTGCCGCCGCGCGCGCGGAAACCGATGCGCAGCGCGTCCACTTCGACGAGCGGGCGGGCGGCGGCCGGATCGCTTGCGGTCATGAGGTCCTGCCTTCCAGGAGGAGTTGCAGCTTGCGGCCGACCACGGTGAAGGCGATCACGGTGGCGGTCATCGCAAGACCCGGGAAGAGCCCGGCCCACCAGGCGGTACGGAGGATGTCGCGGCCCTCGGACAGCATCACGCCCCACTCGGGCACCGGGGGCTGGGGCCCAGGCCGAGGAAGCTCAGCCCGGAGACGGCCACGATCGAGGTGCCGATGTCGATGGTGGCGATGACGGGGATGGCGACCAGGACGTTGGGGGCGATGTGCCGTGCCAGGATCCAGCCGCGGCCGCGTCCCTGGACGACGGCGTGGGTGACGTATCCGGCGTCCTTCACCGCCCGGGTCTGCGCCCGGATCACCCGGGCGAACTTCGGTACGCCCGAGATGCCGATCGCCACCGCGATGTTGAGGACGCCGGGCCCGGTGAAGACCACCACGAGCATCGCCAGCAGTACGCCCGGAAACGCGGAGACCACGTCGAGCACCCGCGCCACGGCCTCGTCGGCGGCCCGGCCGGACAGCCCGGCGAGGACACCGGTCAGCAGGCCGAGGACCAGGCTGATGAGCATGGCCGCCACCCCGAGCAGCAGGGAGTAGCGCGCCCCGTGCACGACCCTGGCGAACACGTCCCGGCCGAGCAGGTCGGTGCCGAACCAGTGCCGCGCGCCGGGGGCCTGGAGGGATTCGGGCATCGAGGAGCGGAGCGGGTCGGTGTCGCCGAAGAGGCCGGGGAAAGCGGCGGCGAGCAGAGATACGGCGATGAGCGCGGCGCACAGGGCGGTGCCGGTGTGGCGCAGCAGGCCAAGACGTGGGGTCATCGGGTCCTCAGCCTCGGGTCGATGAGCAGGTTGACGATGTCGACGAGCGTGGAGATGACCACGTACGCGAAGGCGGCGAGCAGGACGACGGCGAGCACGACCGGCACGTCCTTGTTGGTCACGGCGGTCAGGGTGACGGCGCCGAGCCCGGGGCGGCCGAAGACCGTTTCGGTGATGACGGCGCCGCCGAGCAGGTTGCCGATCATCCAGCCGCCCAGGTTGATCACCGGTGGCAGTGCATGGGCCAGGGCGTGGCGCAGCCGTACCAGGGTCTCGCCGACGCCCCGCGCCCGTACGGTGGTGATGAACGGCTGCTCCAGCGTGGATTCCAGTGCTTCCCGCAGGACTTGGGACAGCAGTCCGGCCATGGGCAGGCCGAGGGTGACGGCGGGCAGGACGAGGGAGGCCGCCCCGCGGTCGGCGGTAACCGGGAACCAGCCCAGCTCGAACGAGAACACCATCAGCAGCAGGATCCCGAGCCAGTACACCGGCGTGGACGTGGCGACGAGTTCGGCCAGTGAGGCCACCGCGCGCAGGGGACGCGCCCGGCCCGCGGTGGCGATCGCCACCGACAGGGCAAGGATCAGGGCCAACACCGCTGAGAGCAGGGTCAGTTGGGCCGTGGGCCACAGCTGGTCACCGACGATGGCGGCGACCGGCTGCCGCATCGCGTAGGAGGTGCCGAGGTCGCCGTGGAGCAGCCGTCCCAGATAGTCCAGGTACTGCACGAGAGGCGGCCGGTCCAGGCCCCAATCGGCGGCGACCGCCTCCTGGGCGCCCGGATAGGTCTGATCGCCGAGCAGGATGTCCTCGATCTTTCCCGGCATGGAGTGCAGCACGACGTAGGCCACGGTGGCGGCCGCCCACATCACACCGAGACCGGTGGCGACGCGGGTGGCGATCCGCCGCCGGGCCACGGCTCCCGGCCGGACCGGGCGGGTGTCCGCGGGGCGGTCGGTGGTGGCGGGGGCCGTGGTCATCGGCCGACCCGTACCGCGTAGGAGGTGGCGGGCGAGTCGAGCTGGGTCTCGAAGCCGAGCCCGTGGACCGTGTCGGAGGCGGCGATCTGGTAGTGCGGGGCGAACAGCGGGACGATGTACGCCCGGTCCACGGCGCGCCGCTGGATCTTCGCGAGCAGGGGGCGGCGCCGTTCCAGGTCGGTGGTGGCCAGGGCCCGGTTGATCATGGCGTCGAGCTTTCTGTCGTATCCGTGGACATTGCCGTAGAGGAACTCGGTGCTGCCGAGGACCTGTCGCAGCTCCAGCCCGGCGTCCAGCGGATTGAGGGTGTTCGGGTAGATGCTCCAGTTGCCGGTGGCCTTCTGGTCGGTGAACTCCCCGGCGGTGTTGATCTTCAGATCGAGGTCGAGTCCGATGTTCTGCCGCAGCTCGGCCTGGAGCGCCTCGATCAGCACATCGCGGTTGTCGCGCACATACGGCTGGGGATAGCCGACCTCGAGGGTGAGCCGCTCGCCGTCCTTGGTGCGGTAGCCGTCGCCGTCGCGTCCGGTCCACCCCGCCTCGTCCAGCAGCCGGTTGGCCTTCTTCGGGTCGTTGCCCCAGGTGTTCTTCAGCGAGGCGTCGTAGTCGGAGTTGTCGGGGCCGATGTTGGACCAGGCACGCGGCACGGTGCCCCGGTAGACGGCCTTCACCACCGCGTCCAGGTCGGCGCCGTCGCGCAGCGCGCGCCGGACCCGGATGTCGGCGCCGGGCCCCCGGGTGTAGTTGATGTTGAGGGTGAACGAGGTCTGCCGGGAAGGGCCGGTGAGGTACCGGAAGCCCTTGACGCCCTTGAACAGCGGTACGTCCAGGGGCTGTACGCCCTCGATGGCGTCCACCTGGCCCGAGGCGAGCGCTCCGGAACGAGTGGAGTACTCGGGCAGGAAGCGGTAGGTGACGGCGTCGAGATACGCCGGGCCCCGGTGCCGCGAGAAGCCGGGCGGCCAGTCGTAGCGGGGGTTCTTGCGGAAGCGTACGGACTGGCCGCGGGTGTAGCTGTCGAGGGTGAACGGGCCGGTGCCGACGAGCGACCGGCTCGCGTTGCACAGCGTGTCGCCCTTCTTCAGCGAGGACGGCGAGAGGAAGCCCAGCTTGACGCTGGAGAGCGACTCCAGGAGCGAGGAGTCGGGGTTCTTCAGCTCGATCCGCAGCGTGTGCGGATCGGGCGCGGTGCTGCGCTGGTAGTTGACGAGCAGGCTGGCGGCGTCAGCCGCGTTCGCCGGGTCGGCGACGTAGTCGAAGTTGGCCTTCGCGGCCCGCGCGTCGAAGCGGGTGCCGTCGCTGAACGTCACATCGTCGCGGAGCCGGAAGGTGTAGACCGTGCCGCCGTCGGAGATCTTCCAGTGCGTGGCCAGCCAGGGCGCGAAGGTGCCGTCCCGCTTCTTCGCGATCAGCGAGTCGACGTAGTTGCGGATGATGATGAACGCGTTCTGCTGTGTGGAGCGGTGCGGGTCGAAGCACTGCGGCTCCGTGGTGACGCCCCAGGTCAGGGAGTTGCCCGCAGCGGAGGTGCGGGCCCCGGCCCCGGAGGGCGCGCAGCCTGCGAGCAGCAGCAGCGCGCCGAGGGCGGCGGCGAGGAGACGGCGGTTACGCATGGCGCCCCCGCTCGGCGTCGCGGGCGGTGTGCAGGGGCTTCGCGAAGCAGACGCTGTACGGGTCGAGCGCGTACGGCGGATACGCCGGGATGCGATGCCAGCCCTCGCGGGTGTAGAGGGCGGCGGCCTCCGGCTGCTCGATCCCGGTCTGGAGCATCAGCCGGGTGATGCCCCGCTCGACGGCGGACGCCTCGACGGCCGCCAGCGCCGCCACGGCCAGCCCGCGCCCGCGGTGGTCGGCGCGTACGAACACCCGCTTGATCTCCCACCGGCCGCCGGAGAGCGCCCGCAGCGAGGCGGTGGCGACGGGTTCACCGGATCCGGCGAAGGCGACCCAGGTGACGGCGACCTCGTCGGGGGTGGGCGGGGGCGGCAGATGCGGGCGTGGCCCGTACTTCGCGTACCGCGCCTTGATCTCGACGTCCATCAGCGCCCGCAGTTCGACGGCCGCCGGGTCGTCCCACCCGCGTGCCGCCCAGTGGACGGGGCCGCTGGGCGCCGGCGCTGAGAGGGCGGTCGGTGTATGGGTCATCGGGCCGCCTCCGGCTTCAGTGCCTCGGCCAGTCGGCCCACCGCGATGGCCACGTCGTCCTCGGCCACCGCGCCGATGCCGAGCCGGATGCGCCCCGGGGATCCGGTGCCGCCGGGCGGGGAGAAGAGGCTGCCGACGCCGAAGTCGGTGCCGAGGGCGTGGGCCCGCGCCCGCGCCGCGTGCAGATCCAGGCCCTCGTCCGCCACGGTGGCCCACAGGAACAGCCCGCCCTCCGGCAGCCGGGCCTCGATGCGGCCGGGGAGCGCCGTGGCGAGCGCCGTGTGGAGGGCGCGCGCCCGGCGCCCGTACAGCGCCCGTGCGTCGGCGGTGACGCGGTCGAAGAGGCCGGGCGTGGTCAGCAGTGCGGTGGCGATGGTCTGGGTGAAGGTCGAGGAGTGCTGGTCCTGGTTGGCGCGCAGCCGCGCCACCGCCGGGAGCAGCCATGGCGGGCCGATGATCCAGCCGAGGCGCAGTCCGGGCCCGAGGGTCTTGGAGAAGCTGTTGACGCGGACCACTCGGTCGCTGTCGGTGCTCAGTTGGGGGACGGGGTCGCCGGAGTACCGCAGTTCGCGGTACGGGCTGTCGGCGACGACCGTGAAGCCGTAAGCCTCGGCGAGTTCGACGAGCCGGACGCGGGCGGCGGCGGGCAGCGTGGCCCCGGTGGGGTTGTGGAAGTCGGGCACCGTGTAGAGCACCTTGGGGCGGGCGCCGTCTTCGAGCGCCCCGGCGAGGGCGTCGATGTCCAGGCCGTCCGGCCCGGTGGGGACCGGCAGATACGTGACATGGGACCGGCCGAGGACGCGCAGCGCGAGCGGGTAGCCCGGGTCCTCGACCGCGACCAGGTCGCCGGGGTCGAGCAGGGCGTCGAAGACCAGCGAGAGCGAATGCAGTGCCCCGTTGGTGACGAGCACACGGTCCGCGGGGACCCCTTCGTAGTGGCCGATCCAGGCGCGCAGCTCCGGTGTCCCCTCCACACCGGAGTACTGGAACGCGGCGGCTGCCGACGGGCCGCCGAGCACGCCGGCCGCGGCCTCGGCCAGCTCCTTGACCGGCAGTGCCTCGTCGGCGGGGGTGCCGCTGGTGAGCGGGAGGAAGCCGGGGACTCCGGCCGGTGGCGGGGCGCCGAAGCCGCCCAGGGCGGTGGTGTCGGCGCCGCGGCGGGAGAGGGCCATGAGGTGTTCTCCAGAGCAGGTGGGTGTTTCGGTGGGTGGCCGGAGCGCCGGGGGCGGCTCGGCGGGCAGGGCGTTCAGAGGGCCTTGCCGGGGTTGAGGATGCCGAGCGGGTCGAACACGGCCTTGACGCCGCGCTGGAGCGCGAGTCCGGCCGCGCCGAGTTCGTCCTCCAGCCAGCGCCGCTTGGTGACACCGACCCCGTGCTCGCCGGTGATGGTCCCACCCAGGGCCAGCGCCGCGCGCACCAACTCATCGGCTGCCGCGTCCAGTTCGGGTGGCGCGGGGGAGGTGGCGGGGGTGCCCTCGGGGACGGGCCGGGAGAGCACCGGATGCAGATTGCCGTCGGCGGCGTGGGCGACGGCCGCGAAGTCCAGCCCGTACCGTCGCCCGATCCGCTCCCCCTCCTCGTACATTCGCGCCACCTTCGACTTGGGTACGGCGACGTCCTCGCCGACCGTCCACAGCGGGCGGGTCCGGCCGCGTCCGGAACGGCGCAGCTCCCACAGCCGTTCGGCCTCCGCCTCATCGGTGACCCGGCGCGCGTCCCCGCCGGTGTGGCGCAGCGCCGCGGCGATGTCCTCGGCCTCGGCCGCGGCGGCGTGGCCGTCCGTCCGCACCAGCAGCAGGACGTGGCCGCCGTCGGTGAGCCGGGAGCCGCTGTGCTCGTCGATGTTGCGGAGGCTGGCGTGGTCGATCAGTTCGGCGACCGCCGGGACGACACCGGTGCGCGAGATCTGCCGTACGCCGTCCAGTGCGGCGCGTACGGAGGGGTAGTACGCGCTGACCGTGGCGGTGGCGGCGGGCAGCGGACGCAGCCGTACGGTGGCGCCGACGATCACTCCGAGGGCGCCCTCGGAGCCGACGAACAGGGCGGTCAGGTCCAGTCCGGTGACCCCTTTGACGCTGCGGTGCCCGGTGCGCAGGGCGGTTCCGTCGGCGAGTACGACGTCGAGCGCCAGGACGGAGTCACGGGTGACGCCGTACTTGGCGGAGCGCAGGCCGCCCGCGTTGGTGGCGATGTTGCCGCCGATGGTGGAGATGGCGTGGCTGGCCGGGTCGGGCGCGTAGTACAGCCCGTACGCGGCCAGCGCGCCGTTGAGGTCGGCGTTGATCACCCCGGGCTGGACGACGGCCACCTCGTCCTCGGGCGAGATCTCCACGATGCGGTTCAGCCGCTCGGTGCTGAGCACCAGGCAGCCGTCGACGGCGGTCGCGCCACCGGAGAGGCCGGTGCCCGCGCCACGGGTCACCACGGGGACGCGGTGCCGGTGGGCGAGTGTCAGGACGGTGGCGACCTCGGCCGCGTCGCCGGGGCGTACGACGGCGAGCGCCCGGGCCCCGGCCGTTCCGGAGCGGTCGTCGAGGTACGGGAGGACGTCCGCTTCGTCGAGCAGGGGCGCGGACGTGTCGGCGAGGGCTTGGCCGAGCTCCCGCAGGAACGTGTCGGTCACGGTGGTTTTCCTCAGGGGATGCGTGGCCGCTTCGGTGCCGACGCAGACGAGTTGACGAGCCGTCAAAGCTCATGGCGCACGAGAGCACCGGCCCGCACGGGCAGACGGATCACGTCAGAAACAAGTGAAAAAGGAAGGCGCCCGAAGGGCAGCCGTCAATGCCTCAACAACACTGCGCGCTCACCACTCGACCGAAGTCGACGTGGTGGCGGTGCACCAAAAGCGTGGAGGCCATGGGCGTTACCCAACACCGGCATTCGTGTACTGGTCAAGAAGCGACCACCATGCGGAACGGCGGACGGCCACCGGACACCCCGCCCATCTCACCATGCGGTCCGTTCTTGACCTGGCCAGAGAGGACTGTGAGCATCCCATCCCATGTCGCGGACCCTCTTCAGCACGCGCCGCCGCACGGTCGATCACATGGTGATCACCAGTGCCGCCTGTTTCTCTCACTGATCTCATTCCCGCTCGGGGCCGGCCCGTCTCCCTTCGGCGTGCCCGCCCGCACTCTCTTCAGAGCGTCGAGGAGTCCACACGGTGATCCGTGTAGAGAAACTGCATAAAACCTTCGGTACCGGTACCCGTGCGCGGCCGGTGCTCCATGAAGTTGACCTGGACATCGCGCAGGGCACCATCGGCGCCGTCGTCGGCCCCAGCGGCGCGGGGAAGAGCACCCTGGCACGCTGCGTCAATCTGCTCGAACGCCCCACATCCGGACGGGTGTGGGTGGCCGGAACCGATGTGACGGACCTTCCGGAGCGTGAACTGCGCCCCGCGCGGCGGGCCATCGGAACCGTCTTCCAGTCCGCCAATCTGCTGCGCAGGCGTACGGCGGCGGAGAACGTCGCGATGCCCCTGCGGTATCTCGGGGTGACCGCACGGGACGAGAAGCGCCGCGTGGCCGAACTGCTGGAGCGGGTCGGCCTCGCGGACCGGGCCGACGACTACCCCGCGCAGCTGTCCGGCGGCCAGCGCCAGCGCGTGGGCATCGCCCGGGCGTTGGCCCTGCGCCCCAAGGTGCTGTTGTCCGACGAGGCCACCTCCGGTCTCGACCCCGTCGCCACCCGGTCCGTCCTGGCCCTGCTGCGCGAGCTGCGGACGGACC
>NZ_GG657754.1:287187-308508 GCF_000158915.1 Streptomyces himastatinicus ATCC 53653
GGAGGTGGTCCGCGAAGTGGCGGACACCGCCGCCCTGCTGCGCGAGGGGCGCGTCGTCGAATCGGGCCCGGTCGACCGGCTCGTGGCCGACCCGCACTCCGCGCTCGGCAACGCGCTGCTCCCCGACCGGCCGGTCTCCCCGAACCGGCAGGGCCTCGGCACCTGGCGGCTCACCTACCAAGGGCAGTCGGTGCCCACGGACTGGCTGACGCGGCTCGGCGCGGACCACGGACTCGACGTCCATGTGCTGTCCGCGACGGTGGAGGAGATCGCCGGGCGGGCGGCGGGCCGCGCGACCGTCGCGGTCGGCCACGACCGGGCGGACGAGCTGACATCCGCCCTGGCGGGCTGGGGCATCCACGCCGAACCGGTGCCCCCGGAGCGGATCCCACCGGCCGATGAACCGGCGCGCTCCGCGCCGGTGCGCGAGGCGGTCACGGAGGCGGTCGCATGAGCACCGAACTCGACCAGCTCTGGCCCCTGCTCTTTCCCGCGATCGGCCAGACGCTCCAGATGGTCGTGGCCGTCATGCTCATCGTCGTCGCCGTGGGCACCCCGGTGGGCGTGGTGCTCCACAACTCCTCGCCCGGCGCGCTGTTTCCGCACCGGGCCCTGCGGGCCTCGCTCAGCTGGGTGGTCAACCTGGGCCGTTCGCTGCCGTTCCTGATCCTGATGGCCGCGATCATTCCGTTCACCCGGTACGTGGCGGGCACGACCATCGGGGTGTCCGCCGCGATCGTCCCGATGTCGCTCGCGGGCATCCCCTACTTCGCGCGGCTGGTGGAAACGGCCCTGCGCGAGGTGCCCCGCGAAGCCACCGAAGCGGGGCGGGCCGCGGGTGGCTCACGGCTTCAGGTGATCGTGTCCGTGCAGCTGGCGGAGGCGCTGCCCGCACTCGCGGGAAGTCTGACGATCGCGATCGTCGGCATGCTGGAGTTCTCCGCCATCGCCGGGACCATCGGGGCCGGTGGCATCGGCTACCTGGCCATCAGCTACGGCTACGAGCGCTTCGACACCACGGTCATGGCCGCCACGATCGTCACCCTCATCGTCATGGTGCAGCTGATCCAGTTCACCGGTGACCGCGTCGTGCGCCGGCTGGCCCACTGAGCGCCCGCAGAGGCCCCTCCCCCGAACCTCCTCATCCCACCCGGGAACACCCATGCCTTTCGTCCATGACCACGGCTTCGAACTGAAGTCCAGAGTGCCCCGCCGCATCGCCGTCACGGCCGCGATCAGTGCCGTCGCCCTCGCCGTCGGCTCGCTCGTCGCCGCGCGGGTGGGCGGCGAGGACCACCCGCCCCTGGGAAAGACCCTGAAGGTCGGCTACAACCAGGGCAGCATCCCGCAGAGCGCCATCGTGAAGTACCTCGCCGCCAAGGTCGACCGGGACCACGGCATCACGGTCAAGCCGTATCCCGTCAACGACGCCAACCAGGTCAACGGCTCGACCGCGGACGGCAAGCTGGCCGCGAACATCACCCAGCACGCCGAGTGGCTCAAGGTCATCGTGGCCAACGAGGGCTACCAGGCGAAGGCCGTGCAGCCCATCTTCACCCAGGCGTTCGCCCTGTACTCGCAGAAGTACGGCAGTGTGAAGGACCTCCCGCACGGCGCGCGGATCACCCTCCCCAACGACCCGGCGAACCAGACCCAGGCGCTGCTGACCCTCCAGAAAGTGGGGCTGATCAAGCTCAAGGAGGACGTGGACCCGCTCACCGCGCAGCTGGACGACATCGCCGGGAACCCCCACGGCTTCCGCTGGCACGAGGTGTCCCTGGACGCCATCTCCCGTTCCCTCCCCGACGTCGACGCCGCCATCAACTACGCCTACAAGTTCCGCGTCGCCAAGATCCCGATCAAGCAGCGCATCCTGCTGCCCCGGGCCGACAAGCGCTTCGCCATCCAGCTCGTCGTCGGCACCGCCTATGCCGACGACCCCGCCATCACCCGGCTCAAGGCCGCGTTCGCCGACCCCAGGGTGGCCCGCTTCATCAAGAACAAGCTGGATGTGGAGACCCAGCCCGCCAGGATCCCCGCCGACCAGCGACAGCGAGCCGCCCCATGACCCTCCCGCCGGGCAGGCGACACCTGCACCTCAACGTCAACATCTTCCAGTCCGGGATCTTCGCCGGTGCGTGGCGGGCCCCCGACGGCGACCCGCACGCCGCCTTCTCCCTCGACCACTACATCACCACCGCCCGCATCGCCGAGGCCGCGAAGCTCGACGCCGTCTTCCTCGCGGACACCCCCGTGCTCACCCCCGATGTGGCCCACCGCCCCGAATACGCCCTGGAACCCACCGTCATCCTGGCCGGGATCGCGGCGCACACCAGCCGCATCGGCCTCATCGCCACCGCGTCCACCAGCTACAACGAGCCGTACAACATCGCCCGCCGGTTCGCCGCCCTGGACCATCTCAGCCGGGGCCGCGCCGGGTTCAACGCGGTGACCACGGCCGGTCCCGCCGCCGCCCGCAACTTCGGTCTCGACCAGGCGCCCGCCCACCGCGACCGCTACCGGCGCGCCGCCGAGTTCGTCGAGACCGTCGGCGAGCTGTGGGACAGCTGGGACGACGACGCCCTCATCGGGGACGCCGCGCGAGGCGTGTTCGCCGACCCGGCCCGTATCCACGCCATCGACCACCGGGGCGAGTTCTTCCGCGTACGGGGGCCGCTGAACACCCCGCGCTCGCCGCAGGGCCGTCCCGTCCTCGTCCAGGCGGGCGGATCGCCCGACGGCATCGAACTCGCCGCCGCGCACGCCGAGGCCGTCTTCAGCGCAGCGCAGACCCTGGACGAGGGCACGGCGTACTACCGGGCCATCAAGTCCCGCGCCGCCGCGCTCGGCCGCGACCCCAAGGGATCGTCGTGCTGCCCGGGCTGTCGACGGTCGTCGCCGCCACCCCGCGACGAGGCGCTGGAGCGGCTGAACAGGCTCCAGGACCTCATCCCGCTCCGCTACGGCCTCGACCGGCTCGCCGCCCTCCTCGGCATCGACGCCGACGCCCTCGACCCGGACGCGGAACTGCCGTGGGACCTCATCGGTGACGCCGAAGACGTCCAGGGGCTCCAGACCTTCTTCACCGTCACCACCGGCCTCGCCCGGCGCGAGCGGCTCACCGCCCGGCAGCTGATCCGGCGGCTCGGCGGCGGACTCGGCCACCGCGTGGTCGCCGGCAGCCCGGCCGACATCGCCGACACCATCGAGGAGTGGTTCACCGCGGGCGCGGCCGACGGCTTCAACCTGATGCCCGACGTGCTCCCGAGCGGACTCGCCGCCTTCGCCGAGCACGTGGTCCCGGAGCTGCGCCGCCGGGGGCTGTTCCGTGACGACTACGCGGGCGCCACGCTCCGCGACCACTTCGGCCTGGCCCGGCCACCGGTGGCCCGCCACGCACCCGACACGGCGGAGGTTCTGGCCCGATGACACGCCAACTCAGTCTGCTGGTGAACATCACCGGCGTCGGCGCCCACCCCGGAGCCTGGACCCTGCCCGGTCCGGCCCCGGACGCCTACGTCGACCCCGAACACCATCTGCGGGTGGCCCGCACCGCCGAGCGCGGCGCCCTCGACGGGGTGTTCCTCGCCGACATCCCCGCCCTCCACGGCGACATCGGCCAGGGCCCCGGGCAGGCCCTGGAACCGTCGATGCTGCTGACCTACCTCGCCGCCGCCACCGAGCGCGTCGGGGTCGTCTTCACCGGGTCCACCACCTTCAACGAGCCCTACAACCTGGCCCGCCGGGTGCTCTCGATCGACCACGCCTCGCGGGGGCGCGCCGGATGGAACGCGGTCGCCACCTTCTTCCCCGGGGCGGCGCGGAACTTCGGCCTCGACACCGTCCTCGACCCCGATACCCGCTACCGCAGGGCGGAGGAGTTCATCGGCCTGGTGCACCGGCTGTGGGACTCCTGGGAGGACGGCGCGCTCATCGCGGACACCGACGGCGCGCGCTTCGCCGACCCCGGCCGGATCCACTCCGCCGACCACACCGGTGAGTTCTTCGACGTCGCCGGGCCGCTCAATGTGCCGCGCTCCCCGCAGGGCCGCCCCGTGCAGCTCCAGGCCGGGGCCTCGCCGCAGGGCGTGGCGCTCGCGGGACGGTTCGCCGAGGCGGTCTACACCCCGCTGCTCGACGAGGAGGCGGCCCGCGGCTACCGCGCGCGGCTCGCCGAGCAGGCGCACCGGTACGGACGCGACGTGTCCGGCATCCGGCTGCTGCCCGGCCTCACCCCGGTGATCGGCAGCACCGAGGCCGAGGCCCGCGCCCGCTTCGCCGCGCTCGAGACGGGCGTACGCGCGGACGCGCGGCAGATCCGCCGGGTGGCCCGTACGCTGGGCCTCGATCCCGCGGCCACCGACCCCGAGGCACCGCTGACCGAGGCCCAGTTGTCCGGGCCGCCACCGGACCGGCTGCCCACCGGCTTCTTCCGCACCCACGTCGAGATCGCCCGCCGGGAGGGGCTGTCTTTGGCCGGGCTCGCCGCACGCACCATCGGCGGCCACCGGTCGGTCATCGGCACCCCCGAACACGTCGCCGACGACATCACCGGCTGGTGGTCGGCCGGTCTGGTGGACGGCTTCACCCTGCTGCCCGACGCGCTGCCCGACGGCCTGGACACCTTCGTCGACCACGTCGTGCCGATCCTGCGGCGGCGCGGCGTCTTCCGCCACGGCTACACGGGCGCGACCCTCCGCGACCACTTGGGGCTCCCCGTACCGGCACCGTCCTACGAAGAGAAAGGGGCCACGGCCCGATGAACACCACCACGGCCCCACGGACCGTCACCGTACGGGACGTCCTCGACCGCGTCGCCGGGCTGACCGGATCCCTCGCCGTCGACACCGCGCGCCGCGAGGCCGAGCGGGAGCTGCCGTACGGGTCCATGGACGCGGTGCGGGCGAGCGCCATCGGATGCCTGCGGGTCCCGGCGGCGTACGGGGGCCCGGGGGCGAGCCTCGTCGACGTGTTCCAGACCGTTGTCGACCTGGCGGAAGCGGACTCCAATGTGGCGCAGGCGCTCCGGCCCCACTTCGGCTTCCTGGAGAAGCTCATCAGCGACGGCGGGGAGGCGGACCGCGAGCGGTGGTTCACCGCGGCGCTGGCGGGCGAACTCTTCGGCAACGCCACCGGGGAGACCGCGGCCAAGCACCCCGGCGACATCCACGCCGCCCTGGTGCCCGACGGGGATCATTACCGGCTCAGCGGCACGAAGTACTACAGCACCGGCAGCCTGTTCGCCGACTGGGTGGTCGTCGCCGCGAAGAACCACCTCGACCAGCGGGTCCGCGTAGTGCTCCCCCGTGACCGCCCCGGGCTGCGGCTGCTCGACGACTGGGACGGCATGGGCCAGCGCATGACGGCGAGCGGCACCACGGAGCTGGAGGATGTGGTGGTGTACCCGCGGGAGGTCATCGTGGACGAGGCCGTGGGGGTGCGCCGGACCCACCTCGGCGCGTACCACCAGCTCTACCTGGCCGCCGTGGAGACCGGCATCGCCAAGAACGCGGTGCGCGACGCGATCGGCTATGCCCGTGACCGCGCCCGCGCGGTCCGGCACAGCGGCGTCGACCAGGCGGTGCAGGATCCGTTCGTACAGCACACCGTGGGCGAGATGGCGGCGCTCGGGTACGGGGCGGAGGCCACCGTGCTGCGCGCCGCGGCCGCCATCGACCGCGCCCTCGCGGGACCCCGGGGCGAGGACGGTGTCGCGGGCGACGAACCGGCGCTCGCCGACGCGGCCACCGAGGTGGCGCAGGCGCAGGTGGTCGCCGCCCAGGCGGCCCTGCGGGCGGCGGAACGACTGTACGACGTGGGCGGGGCCTCGGCCACCCGGCGCGAGTTCAACTTCGACCGCCACTGGCGCAATGCCCGCACCCTGGTCAGCCACAATCCGATCGCCCACAAGGCCCGCGTGGTGGGCGACTACCTCCTCAACGCCGAGCCACCGCCGCTGACGGGGTTCTTTTAACCGGAGCACCGGTAGCCGATGACACGCAGCCGTCACACGCCAAGGGAAATGCGGGGCCGCCCCCGTGGGTTCGCACAGACATGACCGTAGGAGTAGCACTCACCGCGGCAGACGCGGACAACCAGATCGACGCCAGTGTGAGCCTCGCCAGGGAGGCCGCGGCCGCCGGGCTGCGGTCCGCCTGGTTCGGGCAGACCTTCGGCGCCGACTCGCCCCAGCTCGCGGCCCTCGTCGGGCGCGAGGTACCGGACCTGCACGTGGGCACGTCCGCGATCCCGGTCTTCGGACGTCACCCGTTGCTCGTGTCCAGCCAGGCCCAGACCGCGCAGGCGGCCACCCACGGCCGGTACCACCTCGGTCTGGCGCTCGGGACCAAGCTCCTGACCGAGGCGGGCTTCGGCCTCCCCTTCGAACGGCCCATCACCCGTCTGCGTGAATTCCTCACCGCGCTGCGGCAGTTGACCGAGACCGGCGCCGCCGACTTCCACGGCGAACTGCTCACCGCGACCACCCCGCTCCCCGCCCGCGTCCCCGGTGCCGGGAGCGGCGTACCGCTGCTCGTCGCCGCGATGGGCCCGCAGGCGCTGCGGGCCAGCGGGGAGCTGGCGGACGGCATCCTGCCCTACCTCGCCGGGCCTCGCGCCCTGGCCGAGCACATCGTCCCCGCCGTCACCGCGGCGGCGGAGGCCGCCGGTCGTCCCGCGCCCCGCATCGTGGCGCTGGTGCACGGCGTGGTCACGGACGATGCCGACTCCGTGCGCGAGACGGTGGGCGAACAGCTCGCGTTCTACGAGCAGATCCCCTCCTACGCACGGGTCATCGGGCTCTCCGGCGGCACCCGGGCCGTCGATGTGTCCGTGATCGGTGACGAGAAGACGGTCGCCGCCGAGGTGCGGCGCTACCGGGACGCCGGGGCGACGGAGGTGGTGTTCACGGGGACGGAGGCCGCCGGTGACGCAGCCCGGCACCGCACCTGGGCGCTCCTGGGCGAACTGGCCCGCTGACTCCACTCCCCACGACTCCGCTCCCCCACAACTCCCCAAGAGTAAGGAAGACACCGAAGAGATGACCACGTACCGCACCCTCGGCCGCACCGGCGTGAAGGTCAGCCCCCTGACGCTCGGCGCGATGAACTTCGGCGCCTGGGCCAACGATGACCACGACGAGGCCATCAAGATCATCCATCAGGCCCTCGACTCGGGCATCAACGTCATCGACACCGCCGACGTCTACTCCCAGGGCGAGAACGAGGAGATCGTCGGCAAGGCGCTGGCGGGCGGCCGCCGCGACGATGTGTTCCTCGCGACCAAGTTCCACGGCCAGATCGGCGACAACCCCAACCACCAGGGCAATTCACGCCGCTGGATCCACCAGGCCGTCGAGAACAGCTTGCGCCGCCTGGGCACCGACCACATCGACCTCTACCAGGCCCACCGCCCCGACCCCACGACAGACCTCGACGAGACCATCGGCGCGCTCGACGACCTCGTACGGCAGGGCAAGATCCGCTACTTCGGCACCACGACCTTCGAGCCCCACCAGATCGTGGAGGGGCAGTGGACCGCCGAACGGCTGCGCCGTCAGCGCCCCGTCACCGAACAACCCCCGTACTCCATCCTGGCCCGGGCCGCCGAGCGGGCGGTGCTGCCCGTCGCCGAGCGGTACGGGCTGGGTGTCCTGCCGTGGAGCCCGCTGGCCGGTGGCTGGCTGTCCGGCCGCTACCGCAAGGGGGACACGGCACACGCCGTGTCCAGCCGCCTGGAGCGCCAGCCGCACCGGCACGATCCGGAGCTGGCGGCCAACCAGCGCAAGCGCGAGGCGGCGGAGCAGCTCGCGGAGCTGGCCGACGAGGCGGGTCTTTCGCTGATCCACCTGTCGCTGGCCTTCGTGCTGGAGCACCCGGCGGTGTCGACGGTGATCATCGGCCCGCGCACCCAGGAGCACCTGACGAGCCAGCTCGGCGCCGTCGACGTCCGCCTCTCGCGGGACGTGCTCGACCGGATCGACGAGATCGTGCCGCCCGGCATCACGATCAGCCCGGCCGACGAGGGCTACCAGCCCCCGTCGCTCACCGACCCGGCCACCCGCCGCCGCTCGGCCGCGCGCGCCTGACCCGTATCCCGCGAGCCGCTTCGCCGCCTGATCGTGGCGGCGCGGCGCGCTCGCCGGGCAGCGCCCCGAGGGGGACGAGCCGAATATTGGCCTTCCCTTAACGCCCCGCTGGAGTGACGCTGGCTTCGCCCTGAACCAGGGGCGACTACGGTGGTCTGCGGCCCCGCCCGCACGGAGGAAATATGCCACCCGATTCCGGCTCGTCCCCTTTACCGGACGACCACTTGGCCGCCGAGACCCGCGTCGGGCCAGGTGAGGAGGGGAACGACGCGCCAAGCCTCCGGGACCGCTGGGGGGACCGCAAGACCACGGTCCTCACCGCGGCCGGTACCGCTCTGGTCCTCGCCGGATGCGCCCTCGCCATGTCGACGATCATCGACTCGGCCTCCGTCTCCTTCGGCAGCAGGCAGCCCGCGGGAGGACAGGTCTCGCTCACCGCCCCTCCAAGCCAGGAGGACGAGTCCACTCCGTCGTCCGCTCCCTCAGCCACCTCCTCTTCCGCCCCCGAGGAGACTCCCCCGGCCGACTCCACCGCCCCTCCACCGTCGGCCGGCAGCGGTCCGGCGAGCCCCTCTCCGAGCGACGACGACGATGAACACGAAGACCGCTATGACGACGACGAGGATGACGAGGACGACGACGGGTAAGACCGTCTCCGCGCTCACCGTTCTGGCTGACGAAACGCCAGCTCGGCAGCGCTGGAGACACCTTGACACCCTTTGGCCCGGGTCTCTACGGTCGGCGCTCATGCCCTCCTCCCCCGCTTCGCCCCAGTCCGGCGGCACCCCTTCCGAGGACCACGACACCGCGCCTCGCAAGGACGACTTCCACCCCGATCTGCCCGACCATCCCGACGGCGGCAGCTCGCTGCCGCTCCGCGCGCGGCTGCACCACATCCGCGCCGACGCCCTCGACGGCGACACCGCCCAGTCCGGCGGGATGCGGCGGTTCGCCGCGATCAGCGGGCGCAGCGTCGGCTCGGAGCGCATCTGGATGGGCCAGACGCATGTCGCCCCCGACACCGCGTCCTCCAACCACCACCACGGGGCCTCCGAGACGGCGATCCACGTGGTGAAGGGGCATCCGGAGTTCGTCTTCCTCGACGACTCCGGGGGCACGCCCGAGGAGGTCCGCATCCGCACCTCGCCCGGCGACTACATCTTCGTGCCGCCGTACGTCCCGCACCGCGAGGAGAACCCCAGCCCGGACGACGAGGCCGTCGTGGTGATCGCCCGCAGCACCCAGGAGGCCATCGTCGTCAACCTGCCGGAGCTGTACGTGCTCGACACCACGCAGCCCGAGACCGCCCCCGACGGCGGCTGACACCGCCCGTTGTGGTTCATCTGCGCCGCCATTCCTCGGCCAGCAGTTCATAGGAACGCACCCGGTCGGCGTGGCGGTGGGTGATGGTGGTGATGAGCAACTCGTCGGCGCCGGTGGCTTCCTGGAGCCGTTCGAGGTCATCGGCGACGCGCCCGGGCGAGCCGACGAACTGGGTGTCCACCCGGTCCGCGACCAGCGCCCGGTCCGCGTCGCTCCAGGAATGGGCGCGGGCCTCCTCGGGGGCGGGAAACGGGATGGCGCCCTCGGCGGTGCGGATGCTGCGCACCCATACGCCGTAACCGGTGGCGAGTTCGCGGGCGGCCGCGTCGTCCTCGGCGACGACGACATCGGCGGAGACGCTGACGTACGGCTTGTCGAGCACATCGGACGGCTGGAACGCGGCGCGGTACCCCTCGGCCGCCTCCAGGACGGTGGCCGGGCTGACGTGGTAATTGGCGGCGAAGGGCAGTCCGTGGCGCCCCGCGACCCGGGCGCTCTGTCCGCCACTGCTGCCGAGGATCCACACCTGTACGTCGGCGCCTTCACCGGGCACCACATGTGCTTCGACACCCTCCGCGGACCGGAACTCGCCCCGCAGCAGGGCGAGGATGTCGTCGATCTGCTCGCCGTAGTCCTGTGCCCGGGCGTCCGGCTGCTGGAGCAGTTGCCGCTGGAGCGCGATCCGGGGCGAACCGAGCAGCCGGTCGGGGGAGAACTTCGGGGGGATCCGCAGGCCGTTGGGGGCGCGGCCGTCGACGACGCCGGTCGTGGCCCGCGGGGACTCGGGGTGCTTGGTGGGCCCTGCGCCCGAGCGGCCGAGGCCCAGGTCGAGCCGTCCGGGATGGAGGGCGTCGACCAGGCCGAACTCCTCGACGGTGGACAGCGCGGTGCGGTGACCGAGCTGTACGGCGCCCGAGCCGAGGCGGATGGTGGAGGTGGCGGACGCGGTCAGGGCCAGCAGAACGGCCGGTGAGGTCCCGGCCACGCCCGGGTTGAGGTGGTGTTCGGCGAACCAGTAGCGCGCGTAGCCGAACCGCTCGGTCTGCCGCGCGAGGTCGATGCTGTGGCGCAGCGCCTCGGGGGCGCTGGAGCCGGAGGAGACGGGGACGAGGTCGAGGACCCCGAGGGGGATGCCGGTCACGGTCGCAGTCCTCCTTGAGTCCCGGCGTGCGGGGCGGCGGGCTCGGGCGCGGTACGGGGTGTGGGCCCGGCGAGGACCGGACCCCAGGGAAACGGCGGATCGGGGATCTCCCGGCGCAGCACGGGTGCGATGTCGGACTGGAAGAGCGTGAGTGAGGCGCGGTGCTGGGCGTCGGTGAGCCCGTCCGCGTCCGCGTGCAGATGCAGCACGGTGTGTCCGAACCGCTCGTGGTAACGGTGCACCTTCTCGATCACCTGCTGCGGGCTGCCGATCAGCGCGGAGCTGCGCTCGACGAAGTCCTCCAGGGTCGGGAACACCGGCTCGACGCCCAACTGCATCTGGAACGCCAGACGGCCCTCGAACACCGGCCGGTAGGCGTTGATGGCGTCCTGGGAGCGGCGCGCGGCGTAGTATCCGGCGGTGCCCGCGCCGACCACGATCCGGGCGGGGTCGTGTCCGTGGTGGACCCACCGCTCCCGGTAGTAGCGGATGAGTTCGGCGTACGGCTCGATCGGATTGGTGACGTTGGCCGAGAACAGCGGGTCGCCGTAGCGCGCGGCGAGGTCGACGGACTCCCGGCTCGTCGCGCTGCCGTGCCAGACCCGGATGGGCCGCTGGAGGGGCCTCGGCCACACCTCGGCCTCGGTCAGCGCGGGGCGGAAGCGCGGCGAGGAGGTCACCTTGTCCTCGCGCCAGAGCCTGCGGAACAGCTCGTAGCTCTCGGCGTTGCGCTCCCACTGGTCCTCGGGGGTGACGTGGAACAGCTCGCGCTGGGCGGTGCCGTTGCCCTTTCCGATGATCAGGTCCAGGCGGCCCCCGGTCAGATGGTCCAGGGTCGCGTAGTCCTCGTAGGCGCGCACCGGGTCGAGCAGGCTGAGGGTGGTGACGGCCGTGAACAGCCGGATGCGGGAGGTGAGCGCGGCGATGTGGCTGAGCACGACCGGCGGGGAGGAGGAGATGAAGGGCCGCTCGTGCCGTTCGCCGACGCCGAAGCCGTCGAACCCCAGCTCCTCGGCCAGGAGAGCGTTGTCGAGCACCTCGTGTAACCGCTGCTGGGTCGGCTTCTGGACGCCGGTCACCGGATCCGGGGCGTGCACGATCAGGGTGATGGCCAGGAACTTCATGAGGCCACCCGGCGGGTGACCGGCGCGGCGGCGGGCTCCGCGAGGCCGAGGTGGTCGCGCAGGGTGGTGCCCGTGTAGTCGTGCCGGAACACGCCGCGTTCCTGGAGCAGGGGTACGACGGTGTCGGCGAACGCGTCGAGGCCGCCGGGGGTGAGGTGCGGGACCAGGATGAAGCCGTCGGCGGCGTCCGCCTGGACGAGCGCGTCGATGGTGTCGGCGACCGTGGCCGGGGAGCCGACGAACGACTGCCGTCCGGTGGTCTCGATGACCAGCTCGCGGATCGACAGCTTCTCCGCGGCGGCGCGCTCGCGCCACTCCCGGGCGATGGCGAGCGGGTCCCGGTGGCTGCGCACGCTGGCCCTGCCCCGGGCGACGGTGTTCTCGCCGGGGGCGGGATCGATTTCGGGGAGCGGGCCGTCGGGGTCGTAGCCGGAGAGGTCGCGGTTCCAGACGTGTTCCAGGTACCTGAGCGCGGTCTGTCCGCTGACCTGTTGCCGCCGCACCTCATGGGCCAGTTCCTGTGCCTCGGCGTCGGTGTCGGCGAGCACGAAGGTCGCCGCCGGCAGAATCAGCAGCTGGTCGGGGGTGCGGCCATGGCGCGCCAGGCGGCCCTTGACGTCGGCGTAGAACTCCCGGCCGGGCTCGAGGGTGCTGTACCGGCTGAAGATCGCGTCCGCGCTCGACGCGGCGAATTCGCGCCCCTCCTCGGAGTCGCCCGCCTGGAAGATCACCGGGCGTCCCTGTGGGCTGCGCGGCACATTGAACTGTCCGGCGATGTCGAAGTGCTGTCCCTCGTGGACGAACGCACCGGCGCGCGCGTCCTTGAGGAAGACACCGGACTCCTGATCGGCGACGATCTCGTCGGCGCCCCAGGAGTCGAACAGCTCGGTGGCGGTGTCCAGGAACTCCTTGGCCCGGGAATACCGCTCGTCCTGCGGGAGGAAGCCGCCGCGGCGGAAGTTCTCGCCGGTGAAGGCGTCCCACGAGGTGACGACGTTCCACGCGGAGCGGCCGCCCGACAGATGGTCGAGGCTGGCGAACTGGCGCGCCACCTCGTACGGCTCGTTGAAGGTGGAGTTGATGGTGCCGGTCAGGCCGAGCCGGTCCGTGACGGCGGCGAGCGCGGTGAGGACGGTGAAGGTGTCGGGGCGGCCCACCACGTCCAAGTCGTAGATTTTTCCGCCCTGTTCGCGCAGACGCAGTCCCTCGGCGAGGAACAGGAAGTCGAACTTGGCGCGTTCGGCGGTGCGCGCGAAGTGTGCGAACGAGGCGAACTCGATGTGACTGCCCGCTTCCGGGTCGCTCCATACGGTGGTGTTGTTGACGCCGGGGAAGTGGGCCGCGAGATGGATCTGCTTGAGCGGTTTGCTCATGGTCGGGGTGATCCCTCCGGCTCGGACGGGGCATAGCGGTTGGCGGGGCGCGGCAGGCCCAGCAGCCCGCGCAGGGTGCCGGACTCGTACGCCGTACGGAACGCACCGCGGCGCTGGAGCTCGGGCACCAGACCCCGGGTGATGGCCTCGAGATCGTGGCCGATCGCCCCCGGGCGCAGCCGGAAGCCGGACAGCCCGGCCCGCTGCCACTCCAGGAGCAGGTCCGCGAGTTGTCCGGGCGTGCCCGTGAACACCTTCGCGTCGCTGGTGTACGGACGGCCCGCGAGGGTGTCCAGCCGCTCCTTGCGGCTCGCCGCAGCGCCGGGGGCGTCGTCCAGGAACACCACCAGGTCACCGAAGATGTGCAGCGGTTCTTCCGCGCGTCCCGCGGTGGCCTGTGCGGCGCGGATGTCGGTCACGAGGGCGCGGGCCTGGCCGGTGTCGTGCGGGGTGACGTACCCGATGTCGGTGGAGCGGCCCACCAGCTGGAACGGCACGCCCGGGTGTGCCAGCGCGCTGACGACGGGCTGCCCCTGGGGTGGCCTGGGGGTGATCGAGGGGCCCTTGACGTTGAAGTGCTGCCCCTCGAAGTCGATGTAATGGAGCTTGTCGCGGTCGACGAAGCGGCCGGTGGCGACGTCCCGGATCTCCGCGTCGTCCTCCCAGCTGTCCCACAGGCGGCGCACCACCTCGACGTAGTCGGCGGCCTCCGCGAACAGCTCGGCGGTCAGCTCGTGGGCCGCCGGGGTGTCCAGGTCGTCGAGGCCGAGCCGCGGGATCGTGCGGCGCCCGAAGTGCCGCGCCTCGTGGCTCCGCCTCGACACCCGGATGCGCAGCCCGGCGCGACCGGTGCTGACGTAGTCCAGGGTGGCGATCGCCTTGGAGAGGTGGAACGGCTCGGTGTGGGTGGCGACCACGGTCGGCACCAGCCCGATGTGCCGGGTCAGCGGCGCGACCCGGGCCGCGATGAGGACCGCGTCCAGTCGCCCGCGCACCTGGTCGGTCCGTTCGTCGGGCTGCGTACGGTGCGAGGACTGGAGCGAGAGTCCGTCCTCCAGGGTCACGAAGTCGAGCAGGCCGCGTTCGGCCTCGGTGACCACATCGGTCCAGTACCCGGCGGTGAGCAGGTCCCGGGGCCGGGCCCCCGGCTCGCGCCATGCGGCCGGGTGCCAGCCCGCGCCGTCGAGTGCGACGGCGAGATGGAGTGGCGAGGGGTGGCCCTCGTGGCTGCCCGTCATGAGGTCTGCTCGGGCGGGTTGATCCGCGAGGTCTTGATCGCGGATGGCTTGGTGCCCCACTTGTCGAGGATGCGGGCGTAGGTCCCGTCCTTGATCAGCTCGTTGACGGCGGCCTGGAAGGCCCGGGTGAGCCGTGAGCCCTTCTTGAAGGCGAAGCCCACGTCGAGCCGGTGGTACTCACCGAGGAAGGTGGTCTGCGCGGCCTTCTGGGCCGCCTGGTAGCGGAGGCCGTTGATGGTGGACATCTCCACGTCGATCCGGCCCTGCTGGAGCGCGGTGAGGATCGCCCCGTTCTCCGAGTAGACCTTCACCTCGTACGGCTTCTTGCCCGCCTTGGCGCACACCTTCTTCTGGGCTTCGAGGGTCGCCTCGAAGGTGGTGCCCGCGCCGGTGCCGATGGTCAGGCCGCACAGCCGGGTGAGGTCGGTGACCTTGCCGCCGAGGGCGGTGTTGCCCTTCTTCACCGCGAAGCCCTGGCCGTCGTTGATGTAGGTGGCGAAGTCGACGGTCTTCAGCCGCTCGGCGGTGACGCCGAAGTTGCCGGTCCCGACGTCGAACTTGCCGCTGCCGAGGGCGGGCAGGATCGTCTCGAACGAGGCGTCCTGACGCTTCAGCGTGACGCCGAGGACCTTGGCCACCGCGTTCGCGAGGTCGATGTCCTGGCCCGCCGGCTTCCCGCCCGTCCCCTGCGGGTAGTACGCGTTCGGCGGTCCCCCGACCGAGCTGCCGATCCGCAGCGTGCCCGACTTCCTGACATCGGCGGGCAGCAGGGCGGCGACGGAGCCGACCTTCTTCACCGAGGCGACCGGGTTCTCGGTCGGCGCTGGCGACGCGGCGCCCGCCGCCGCGGTCCCGCCGCTGCCGCCGGAGCCGCAGCCCGCCAGCGTCAGCGCGAGCACGGTTGCGGCAACGGCCGGACGGAGGCGCAGTCTCGCGCGGGTGTGGTTCACGGGGTGTGGGCCTTTCGGATACGGACGTCGGTGCGGGTGCCACGGTCGGTGGCGAGGTGTTTCTCGAACGGGAGCGGGCCGATGGTCTCCGGGTCGGCCTCGGTGTCGAACAGCGGTGTGTAGCCGGTGGCCAGGTACAGCCCGCGGGCCTCGGGCTGGCGCGGCCCGGTGGTCAGGTAGACGCGCCGGTAGCCGTGGTTCCCCGCCTCGCGCTCCAGTTCGGCCACGACCCGGCGGGCGAGGCCGCGGCGGCGGTGTGCGGAGTGGGTCCAGATCCTCTTCAGCTCGGCCGTGGTCGCGTCGTACCGGCGGAAGGCGCCGCCCGCGACCGGCTCCCCGTGTTCCAGCAGCAGGAGCAGCACGCCGCCGTGTGCGGGGGTGAACTCCTCGTCGGGGTACCGGGCGAGTTCGGCGTGTGCGTCCTTGCCGTAACGGGTGGAGTACTCGTTGCCCAGTTCACGCAACAGCGGCGCCACGCGCGGGTCGCCGACCTCGGCGGGGACGACGGTCAGCCCGGTGGACGACGCTTGCGTGACTGCGGTCATGCGCGCACCGCCGCGAGGGCCTGTGGGCCGCGCGCCGCGCGCTCGGCGTCGCGCTTGGCGACCTCCTCGCGCACGATCGGGATCACGTGCCGTCCGAAGTCGATCGCGTCGCCCAGCAGGTCGTAGCCCCGGGCCGAGAGGATGTCGACGCCCAGGTCGTAGTAGTCCAGCAGCGCCTGCGCCACCGTCTCGGGGGCGCCGACCAGGGCGTTGGAGTTGCCCGCGCCACCGGTGGCGGCCGCGGTCGGGGTCCACAGCGCGCGGTCGTAGCGCTCCCCCTGCTCCGCGATGGCGATCAGCCGCTGGGAACCGGTGTTCTCGGGGGCGCCGTTGCGGTGGTGCCGTACGAGCCCCTGCTCACGCCGCGCGCGGATCGCGCCGACCGTGCGGTGGGCCTTCTCCCAGGCCAGCTCCTCGGTGGGAGCGATGATCGGCCGGAAGGCCGCCTGGATGCGCGGGACATCGGCGCGGCCCGCCGCCCGCGCGGCCGCCTTCACCGCCTCGATCTGTTCCGCGGTCTTCTCCAGGGGCTCACCCCACAGGCAGTAGATGTCGGCCTCCGCTCCCCCGGCCGCGTAGGCCGCCGGGGAGGAGCCGCCGAAGGAGACCCCGGGCCCGGGCTGCTGTACGGGGTGGACATCGCTGACGAAGTCGTGGAAGCGGTAGTAGTCCCCCTCGTGGTCGAAGGGCTCGCGGGTCGCCCAGATCTTCTTCACGATCCGGATGTACTCGCGGGTGCGCTCGTAGCGCTGGTCCTTGGTGAGGGTGTCGCCCTCCCGGCCCTGCTCGTGGTCGTTGCCGCCGGTGATGAAGTGCACCGTCAGCCGTCCGTCGCTGATCTGGTCGAGGGTGGCGAACGTCTTGGCGGCGTACGTGGGGTACGAGACGTTGGGCCGGTGGGCGAGCAGGATCTGGAGGCGCTCCAGCCTGCTCGCGATGTACGCGGCGGCCGGCGCCGGGTCCGGCGACCCGGAACCGTAGGCGAAGAGCACCCGGTCCCAGCCGTGATCCTCGTGCGCCCGGGCGAGCCGGAGCGTGTACTCCTTGTCGAAGGCCGCGCCGGAGCGCGGGGTGGTCTCGGAGCCGTCATGGGTGGCGGCGATGCCGAGGAATTCCACGGGCATGCGAAGGGCCTTTCGGAAAAGGGCGGAGGAGTCCCACGGACGGGGCGGGGTGCCGCTGGCCCAGCCGGCATTTGACGGTGGATCAGCGTGGTGCGGAGCGCGGGTGGCACAGGCGTGATGAGGCCGGAGGGGTGCGAAGGCAGCGCGTGTCCGGGTTCGCAGGACCGTTCGTACCCGGGCGGCGCCCGTGTGCTGCGGTCGTGCGAGGAGAGAGCTCGGCCCGCGACGGGGTCACCGAGGGAGGGAAGGGCCGGTCAGACAGCCCGCTGCCGAGTCAGGCGCAACACATCGCGGACCACACACGACCGAAGTCGATGTGGTCGCGGGAGACCAAGCGCAGCTGGACAGTCATGGAACTAATTGAGCAGTACAAACGGCGTCGCGTCAACCAGTGCTCGGATGACGGACCGGCGCCGGCCGACCCTCTGCCGCATTGACAGTGGCACGCAGTCGGCACATACCATCACCCCCTGGACCGGCTCCGCCCTCGCGGCAGCCTCTCCGGCCGCGTTGAGGGACGCGGCGAGCGTGATGAACCGCCCCGCCCCGGGCCGCACCGTGCCACCGGGGTGCTCACACCCACGCCCGCGATCCTTCCCCGGAGAAGCCTGAAGATGGCCACGCCTTCCGATGTCACCGCCCCCGACGCCGTGTCCGTATCCGTATCCGCGCGCAAGCGGCCGGAAGGCGCGGCCCCGGACCCCGGCGATTCCGGCGATCTGCCGCCGATCGTGCCGCGTCGGCACCTCGGCCGGTGGTTCGCCGCGGCCGTCGCGCTGCTGGTGTTCGCCATGGTGGTGAACTCCGTCGTCCGCAACCCCGCCTTCCAATGGGCCGTGGTGGGGAGCTACTTCACCACCAGCGCCGTGCTGGGCGGGCTGTTGCTGACCCTGTGGCTGACCGCGGTGGTCATGGTGCTCGGCTTTCTGCTCGGCACCCTCGTGGCCGTGATGCGGCTGTCCGCCAACCCGGTGCTGGCTACGCTGAGTTGGGGCTATGTGTGGATCTTCCGCTCCACGCCGCTGCTGGTCCAGCTGCTGTTCTGGTTCAACATCGGCGCCCTCTACCCGACGCTCGGTATCGGGGTCCCCTTCGGTCCCGAGTTCATCACCGTCAAGACCGTCAACCTGTTCGGGCCCGCCCTCACCGCCGTCATCGGCCTCACCCTGCACGAGGCCGCGTACGCCGCCGAGGTGGTACGCGGTGGCATCCTCTCCGTGGACTCCGGCCAGACCCAGGCGGCCCAGGCGCTCGGCCTGGGGCGGTGGCGCACGCTGCGCCGGATCGTCGTGCCCCAGGCGATGCGCTCCATCGTGCCGACGGCCGGGAACATGCTGATCGGCACCCTGAAGGGCACCAGCATCGTCAGCGTCCTGGCCGTGCACGACCTGCTGTACTCGGTGCAGCTGGTCTACAACCAGACGTACCAGGTCATCCCCCTGCTGATGGTCGCCACCCTCTGGTACATCGCCGTCACCACGGTGCTGAGCGCGGGGCAGTTCTACGTCGAGCGGCACTACGCGCGCGGGGCCGCCCGCACCCTGCCGCCCACTCCTGTGCAGCGCCTCCGCGCACAGCTGGCCGCCCTGCGCGCCCGGCTGCGGTGAGCGGCGCGCGGGGCGGCCCGTGAAGCGGTATCAGTTGGGCTCGGCGGGGGTCCTGAGCCGTGTGTGCGCCGCCCAGTCCAGGATCTGCACCGCGGCTCCGGCGGCCTCCAGGCCCCGGCAGTGCGCATGGTGCCGACGGGCGATGCCGTCGAGGTCGAGGTGGGGGCCGAACGCCGGGTGGGCGGCCAGTCTGCGTGCGTAGGCCCATACGTGCGGATGATCGGTGATGCGGTGCACCGCCGAGGCGTCCAGATGGTGCCGGTGCACGGTGTCGAGCCACACCAGGGTCACCCACACCTGCACATCGGCGGCGGTCAGTTCGTCGCCGAGGACATGGGCCCGGGTCGCGAGCCGCCGCTCCAGCGCGTCCAGCGCGGAGAACACGGTCTCGAGCGCGGAGTCGCGTGCCACGTCGTCTGTGCCCGGCTGTCCGGCGCGCTGGGCGGCGTCGTCGATGTCGTGTTCGCAGAGGCGTGCGACCGTCTCCATCTCCCCCCTCCGTGCCGCACGGGTGGAGCACGGGGCGGTCGGGGCTCGCAGCGCCGAAGCGGTGGTCCAGGTCGCGCAGGATGTCGGGGGTGTGGGTGCTGACGATCCGGCCCGACCAGTCGTCGCTGAGCACCGGCGCCGCGGTCGGCCCGGTGTAGCGGTGCGCGCTGGCCTCGTACATCAGGCTCAGGGCCGAGTGCCCGCCGTCCGGTCCGTCGGGCACGGCGGGCAACAGCGTCACCGGGAGGGTGTCACCGAGGCCGAGCAGGCTGTGGGTGATGGCGATCCGCAGACAATGGCGGCACGACAGCGACAGATGGAGGCGGTAGCGGCGCGGCACGGCGTAGTGTCCACTGCGCGCGTCCCGGCCGATCCTGCCCCGGAACGATGCGGCGGACAACGAGGACGGCGCGGCTTTCCCAGGTGTAACGGACACGTATCTCCCCAGGTCGGGTTCTTCGCTGGTGGTGAGACGTACGGTGAGCGGCCGGCGGTGGACGGCGTGCGGTGAACGCACGGCGGCGTTCGTCCGCATCGCCGCATGACGACGCTGTCAGATATCCCCGGAGGCCGATCGGCTCAGGTGAGAGGACTTGCGGCGCTGCACACGCGCAGCAGGTCGATGTGACGGCGGGAGGTCAGAAGGGGCGATGGCCGATGCGTGCGGACCGCTCGGTCGGCGGCCGCCTGCCCTGGCCTCATCATTCCCCACCTATCCGCTAGGAATCCCTCACGAGGAGTGTCGAGTGCCTCACGCATTCCGTCAAGAGGTGTCCCACGTCCTGGTGACGAACCTACGGATTGGTCCACGCCTCGGGGTCCTCAGCAAGGTCCAGGACTCCTTCCGGCAGCTCGGCCGCGGCGACCTCGGCGAGGGTGACCTCCCCGAGGATCTTGCGGACATTGGCCCGCACGGCGATCCACAGCGGCAGCAGCGACTCCGCCGGGCCGCGGTACGACAGCTCGGGCGGGCGTACGCCCCGTACGGACACCAGGGGTCCGTCGACCACGCGGATCACATCGGCGATCGTGATCTCGTCGGCGGGGCGGGCCAGCCGGTAGCCACCCTTCCCGCCGCGCTGGCTGACCACCAGGCCGCCCCGGCGCAGATCGCCGAGGATCCCTTCGAGGAACTTGTGCGGAACGCCCTGCGACGCGGCGATCACCTCAGCCTTGAGAGAGGTATCGTCCGCCGCCACCGCCAGCTCCAGGGCCGCCCGCACCGCATAGTCCGCCTTCGCAGAGATCCGCATGCGGTGATTATCCGCCACCGGGAGCCGCGGCGATCAGAAGGGCAGGGCGAACGGAGGGTGCTCGCCGTGGAGGAAGTAGTCCCCCACCTCCTGGAGCCGGGGGGCGACCGGGACGCAGAGGGTGTGGGTGCGCACATTGCGCCAGAACCGGTCGAATCCGTACGCCGAGGCGGCGGAGCGGGCGCCGAGGACGTCCAGCGCGCGGGCCGTGACGTCCTGCGCGGCACCGGCGGCAGCCGCCTCGGCCGCCGCCGCCAGCATGGTGATCTCGGCGCATTCGTCGTCGGTGAGGTCCTCGCCGCGCGCCAGCCCGCAGTCCAGCGCTTCCAGCGCCTGGTCGGCGAGGGCGGACGCGGAGAACGTGGCGACGGTCAGCTCCCCGTAGGTCGTCAGCACGTACGGATTACGGGGCGAACCGTACGACGACCCGTCCAGCCGCCAGGGCACGTCCGCGGCCCGGGTGTACTCGCGGGCTTCGGCGAGCACCCCCTGGGCCATCCCGAGACAGATCTGGGCCGAGACCAGCCGCCCCGTCGGCGCGGACAGTCCGGCGAAGGGCGACATGGTGCCGTCGTCCGAGGACAGCGGGCCGAGCACGGCGTCGCTCTCGACCGCCACCGCGTCGAATTCCACGCTCCCGCCGGCCGCCAGCCGCTGGCCGAAGGTGTCCCCGCCGTCACCCCCGGCCACCACGCCGGGCTGCCGGGCGTCGACGAGCACGGCCAGCGGCTCCCCCGTCTCAGAGTGGTCGGCGCGCACCGCGAGCCGGTCGGCGACCAGGACGCCGGTGGCGTACCCCTGGCGTCCGTTCAGCACATAGCCGCCCGGCACCGGGGTGAGCGTCAGACGCGGCTCCACGGAGGCCAGCCCGCCGCCCCAGCACCACTGTCCGGCCGCGGACTCCCGCTCGACGCGGGCGGCGAGGCCGGGTCCGCCGAAGAACCGCGCACTGGAGGACAGCAGGTAGTGACAGCCGAGAACTTGGCCGATCGCCCCGTCGGCCGCCGGGGATCGTCCGGATGACGGCGTGAGCCGTGGGGCCAGTCCGCGCCGCCGCCCCCGCTTTTC
>NZ_GG657754.1:308983-315131 GCF_000158915.1 Streptomyces himastatinicus ATCC 53653
GCCGCGCCCGCCCCGTGGGAGCGGCACCAGCCGGTACGGGCCGTGGCCCTCGCCCTGGAGGCGGCGGCCATCCCACCCTCGGCCGTCGGCGCCGACGGCCACCGGCTGGCCCCGGGTTACCGCTGCGGCGAGGCCGAGCGGCCGGGGGTGGTCCGGGTCGAGTGGCTGGGACCCCCGGGAAGTGGCGCCGCGTACGCGGCGGGAGAGGAACTGGGCCGCTGCGCTCGCGTGCTGCGCGAGCTGGGCTGGGAGGCCCTGGAGTACCGCGGCCGCGGCCGCCACCGCTACCTGGAGGTCGAACCCCTCCCCTGACGCCGGGCGGGCGCCCCGCATCCCGCGGCGACGCACGCGGCGGCGAGGAGGATACCGAAGCCGACCGTCAGGGCGGTGGTGTAGCCGTGCACGGACGCCGCGGTCGGCGTGGCGTCCTGTGCCGACGCCAGGTGGGACGCCGTAGCGCTGGCCGCGATGGTGTTGAGCAGCGCGGTGCCGAGTGCGGCTCCCAGTTGCTGGGAGGCGTTGTACGCGGCCGACGCGGCTCCGACGTCGGTCCGGGGCATGTCCGCGGTGACCAGGCTCGCCGTCGGGGGCATGACGCAGCCGAGACCGAGCCCGGTGAGCACCAGGGCGGGCACCAGGTGGAGCGGCAGGATGTCCGTGCTCTGCGGTGTCAGGCGGGTCAGGACGAACATCCCGGCGGCCGCGGCGAGCAGACCGGGCAGGATCAACGCCGCGGGTGCGACACGTCCGTGCAGCCTTCCGGCGACGAGGGTGGACCCGAACAGGGCGGCCAGGGCGTTGATGATGAGCGTCAGGCCCGCCCGGACCGGCGAATAGCCCAGGACGGTCTGGGTGTAATAGCTCATGAACAGGTAGAAGCCGAACATCGCGACGAACATCAGCGTGATCGAGAGGAACGCACCGGCGCGGGCCCGGTGCAGAAGCACCCGCATCGGCAGCAGCGGGCGGGGCGCCCGGACCTCGACGGCCGCGAACGCGGCCAGCAGCAGGACACCCCCGACCAGCAGCGCCAGCACCTTCGGCGCGCCCCAGCCGAGCGGTTCGGCCTCATTGAAGGCGTACACGACTGCGGCGAACCCGGTGGCGCTGAGCAGTGCGCCCGCGATGTCGAGCCGTCCACCGCCGCGGACCGGGCGGTCCGGTGGCACGAAGGCCGTGCCGAGGACGGCGACGAGGGCGAGGGGGACGTTGACGTACAGGCACCATCGCCAGCTGGCGTACTCCGTCAGCAGTCCCCCGGCGACCAGGCCGAGGGCCGACCCGGCGGCGCCGACCGCGGCGAACACACCGAACGCCCGGCCGCGTTCGCGCGGCTCGGTGAACGTCATGGTCAGCAACGACAACCCGGCGGGCGCGAGGAGGGCGGCGAAAACACCCTGGAGGGCCCGGGCCCCGAAGAACATCCCGGGATCCACGGCTGCCCCGCCCAGCGCGGACGCCGCGGCGAAGCCGACCAGGCCGATGACGAACGCCCGCCGGTGTCCCAGCGCGCCGCTGATCCGGCCCCCGCTCAGCAGCAACCCGCCGAAGGCCAGGGCATACGCGGTGATCGCCCATTGCCGGTTCGCATCGGACATCCCGAGCCCGCTCTGCGCGGAGGGCAGCGCGATGTTCACGATCGTCCCGTCCAGCACCACGAGCAGCTGGGCCGCGCTCACTGCCAGCAGCGTCCACCACCGCCGCCGCGCGGGGGCGGGTCGTTGCAGGGTGTCGGGGGCGGCAGTCTTCGTCCGGGGCGGTTCGATGTCTTGGGGATCCATGAATTCAAGGGTTTCGTTGAAGCCATCCCGGAGACTTTTGCTCGCCCCTCGGGCGATGGTTCAGGGCCGACGGGCGGACAACCCTCAAGCCGCCGGTTGAACCCGGCCGCGCAGGATCAGCATGGCCAGCCCTTCCGCGTCGAGCCGCTCCACCCGCTCCCATCCGGTGCTCAGCAGGTCGATCTCCGTCTCGTCCAGCGCGATGTCCCGCCGCTTCTCCGGGGTCGTCGCGGCGAGCGGTGTGACCACCACGATCGCGCCGCCCTCCCTCAGCCGACGGCCGAGGTCGTCCATGGCCCGGGTGCGGTCGCGGAGGAAGGGATAGACCAGCCGGAGCGTGATCAGGTCGTAGCCGTCCCGGCCCAGCACGGCGAGGTCGTCCCGCTCGACGTCCAGGCGCAGCCACCGCACACCCGCCGGGTGTTCGGCACCGGCCCGGTCGAGGGCGCTGCCGGCCCAGTCGACGGCGTCGACGGTGTATCCCACCGACGCCAGATGCGCGGCCAGTTCGCCCAGGCCACAGCCCACATCGAGGGCACGCCCGCCCCCGGCGGGGGCGGGCACATGGGCGGACAGCAGTGCGCGTTCGGTGTCCCTCAGGGGCCGGAACATCTTTCCGTCGGCGTAGTGGGCGTCCCATTCGTCCTGCCGTGTGTGTCCCAACGGACTGCTCCTCGGGGGGTGGTGGCGGTTGCGGGAGGACCTCCCCGGGTTTTCGTTGATCCAACCAGTCGGTATGTTGCAGGTCTGCCGAACAGACCTGTTGGGAGTGCCCCATGACGCAAGCGTCCGTGCCGCCCGCGCCGCGCATCGAAGGCCACTGCGACCCGCGGTTCGCCGCCGTGCGTGCCGCGTTCGAAGCCAACTTCACCGAGCGCGAGGAGCTGGGTGCGGCGGTGGCCGTCCACGTGGACGGGCGGACCGTGGTGGATCTGTGGGGCGGTTGGGCGGATGCTCGGCGCGAACGCGCGTGGGAGCGCGACACCGTGGCGAACGTCTGGTCCACCACCAAGGGGGTGACGGCGCTGTGCGCCCATGTGCTGGCGGACCGGGGGCTGCTGGACTTCGACGCCCCGGTGGCCTCGTACTGGCCGGAGTTCGCGGCGGCGGGCAAGGACACCCTGCCGGTGCGTTATCTGCTCTCCCACCGGGCGGGTCTTGCCGGGCTGCGGGAGAAGCACACCGTGGCCGATCTGTGCGACTGGGAGAAGACCTGTGCGCGGCTGGCCGCCACCGAGCCGTGGTGGGAGCCCGGTACGACGTCCGGCTACCACGCCATGACCTACGGCCACTTGGTCGGCGAGGTGATCCGGCGCATCACCGGTGTCCTGCCCGGGGAGTTCCTGCGCCGGGAGATCTCCGGGCCGCTGGGCATCGATTTCAGCGTCGGGCTGCCGGAGAAGGAGGCCGGGCGGGCGGCGGAGCTGGTCCATCCGCCCGCCGCAGCGTCCAGTGAACAGGCTGCGGTCTTTGCCCAGTTGGAGCCCGTGGCGATCGCGGCGCTGGCCAATCCGCTCGTCGGGGCCGCCGAGGCCAACACTCCGCGGTGGCGGGCCGCCGAGATCCCGGCCGCCAACGGCCACGGGACGGCCCGTGCGATCGCCGCCCTGTACGGCATCTACGCCCGCCATGGCCTGTCCGGGGACCACCGGGTGCTCTCGCCCGAGGCCGTCGAGCGGGTCCGTGAGGGGCAGGGGGCGTGCCGGGACCTGATCCTGGGGCACGGCTTCACTCATGACACCGAAACCGGGCTCGGTGTGTGGCTGAGCGGCCCCAACAACTCGTACGGCCCCAACCCCCGCGCGTTCGGCCACGACGGCTTCGGCGGCTCCTGCGGCCACGCCGATCCCGAAGCGCAGGTCAGCCTCGGCTATGTCATGAACCGCATGGGGCCGCGCATCGCCGACGACCCCCGGAAGATGGCCCTGATCGACGCGGTGTACACGGCACTGCGCTGATACTGCGGTCGGTCTGAGAAAAAACTGTTATCGGCGGTGGTGTGGCTCCGTCTCCTGAGCGTTCCGTGTCATCCCGTTCAGGAGTTGAGTCACATGCCGCACGACAACAAGCACCGCCTCAGCCGCAGGGGCCTCTTCACCCTCGGCGGTGGCCTCGTGGCGGCCGGGGCGCTCGGCGGCGGGGTCGCCGCGCTCGCCGGGGGCGGAGCCTCGGCCGCCCCGGCGGACGTCGCGCATCCCGGAGCGCTGCACAGCGCCGGGGATCTGCACCGCGCCAAGGTGCGGGTGGCGGCGGGCGACGACCCGTGGCTGGCGGGCTGGAAGAGACTGACCGCCAACCGGCACTCCGCGAGCACCTGGCAGCCCAGGCCTCAGGCCACCGTCGTCCGCGGTGGCGCCGGCCAGAACTACCCCACCCTGTACCACGACGTCCACGCCGCCTACCAGAACGCCCTGCGCTGGAGGATCGGCGGCACCAAGGCGAACGGCGACACCGCCGTCGCGATCCTCAACGCCTGGTCGGCCACGCTGAAGGAGATCACCGGCAACGCGGACCGCTTCCTGGCCGCCGGTCTCTACGGCTACCAGTTCGCCAACGCCGCCGAGCTGATGCGCGGCTACGACGGCTTTGACCTCACCCGCTTCCAGACGATGCTGAAGCATGTCTTCCAGCCGCTCAACGAGGACTTCCTCACCCGCCACAACGACGCCTGCGTAACCAACTACTGGGCCAACTGGGACCTCTGCAACACCGCGTCGCTCATGGCGATCGGCATCGTCCGCGACGACACCACCGCGTTCGACCGCGCCGTGACGTACATGAAGTCCGGCGAGGGCAACGGCGCCATCCGGCGCGCCATCCCCTTCGTGTACGACGAACAGGGGCTCGCCCAGTGGCAGGAGAGCGGCCGCGACCAGGGCCACACCATGATGGGCATGGGGCAGCTGGGCGCGATCTGCGAGATGGCCTGGAACCAGGGCGTCGACCTGTACGGCTACGACGACAACCGGTTCATGAAGGCCGCCCAGTACGTCGCCAAGTACAACCTCGGACAGGACGTGCCCTTCACCACCTACACCTGGGGCACCGGCCAGAACTGCGCCCAGCGGTCGCAGACGGTGATCTCCGACGCGGGACGTGGTCAGATTCGCCCCGTCTGGGCATCTTTGCGCTACCACTACGCGCGGCGCCGCGGGCTGTCCGTCCCTTTCATCACGGCGATGGCTGAGAAGGTGGGCGTCGAGGGCGGGGGCGGCGACTACGGGCCGAACAGCGGAGGCTTCGACCAGCTCGGCTTCGGGACGCTCCTCTACGCGAAGTGATCGCACCCGGTACGGAAGGGACGGCGGAAGGGCAGGTTTTGGACGGGCGCAGTGTGAACGGGCGGCAGTGGCGCGCCACCGTCGCGGCGGCGCAGAACGGCGACCGGCGCGCCCTCGACGAGCTGATCGAGGGCTGGCTGCCGCTCGTCTACAACATCGTCGGACGGGCACTGAACGGCCACGCGGATGTGGACGACGTCGTGCAGGAGACCATGCTGCGCGCCGTCCACGGCCTGGGCTCGCTGCGCGATCCGGACGGCTTCCGGTCCTGGCTGGTCGCCATCGCCATGCGCCAGGTACGCGACCGGGCGCGCCGGCGGACCGCCGACGCGCTGCCGGATGACACCCGCGGCGCCCCGGACTTCGCCGAACTGACCGTGCTGCGGCTCCAGTTGGAGGGGCAGCGGCGGGAGGTCACGGAGGCGGTGCGCTGGCTCGCCGACGAGGACCGGGAACTGCTGTCGCTGTGGTGGCTGGAGGTCGCGGGCGAACTCACCCGGCGCGAGCTGGCCGCGGCCGTCGGCATCAGCCGTCAGCACGCGGCCGTGCGGGTCCAGCGGATGAAGGCGCGCCTGGAGACCGCGCGGGGCATCGTCCGGGCGCTCGACTCCTCGTGCCCGGACCTGCGCGAGGTGGCCGACGGCTGGGACGGACGGCCCGATTCGGTGTGGCGCAAGCGGCTGGCCCGGCACATCCGGGGGTGTGCGCGCTGTTCCGGAGGGCGCGAGGACGCCGTACCGGCCGAGCGGCTGCTCGTCGGCATCGCGCTGGTGCCGCTGCCGGTCGGCTTCACCCTCGCGACGGCGCTGGGCGGCAAGACGGCGGCCGCGGCCGCCACCGCCACGGGTGCTACCGCCACCGCCTCGGCCGCGGCTCCGGCGGGCTGGTCGGCCAAGGTGCTCGGCGCGCTGGCCAAGCCCGCGGTGGCGGTGACCGCCGGGGCGGCCATCGCCGCGGGCGGCGCGTACGTCGTGACGCAACCGCCGGACGAGCCCCCGCCGCGCGCCGCACCGCCCACCGCCGCGAGCACGGCGCGCCCGCCGTCGTCCGCGCCCCCGCCCTCCACGACGCCGTCGCCCTCGCGCC
>NZ_GG657754.1:315238-341664 GCF_000158915.1 Streptomyces himastatinicus ATCC 53653
GGCGAGCGGGTCACGTTCAAGAGGAGCGGCTACTTCCGGGTGCGCTGGCAGGTGCTGCCCGGGCAGCGCCCCGGCGCGCTCGCCATGCCGACATGGACCGGTCTGCGCGGCAAGCTCTTCCACGTGGCCTCCGGCGGCGGGCGGCGCCTGGACGACGTGACTCCGGGTTCGACGGACGGCACGACCTGGATGGGCGGCCCCGCCACCGGCACCACCGTGCTGCCCACCGGGACGCAGCAGATGTGGCAGAACGAGTACTTCTGGCTGGACGGCAGCGTCACCCTCCATCAGAACGAACAGGGCGCGGACTACAACCTCTTCGCCCAGGCGTCCCGCCTGGACCAGGTGACCGACGACGTGGCCACGCCGCCCGACGCGGGCGCGGGCATCGTGCGTTACGGGCTGGTCCGCGACACCGGCGGGGACACGGCCCCGGTGCCGCAGTATCTGACGCGCGCACGGCCCGCGGACCCCGCGACCGTGCCGCAGCGATCCCGGGTCACTCCCCCACCCCACTGACGCGGGTGCCAACTCTCGTCCCATCTCTTGACGTGTCCTGACCGGCGTTCTACTTTCTGGTCGCCTTTCCGAACGATGTTTGACATATCGAACAGAGAACACCTGTCCGTCGCCCCCAGAAACGAGGCCATCCATGGCACCCGCACCCGCCAGACGCGCCGTCCTCCGTGCCGCAGCCCTCGTCGCGGCGGCCCCGGCACTGACCTCGCTAGCCGTCGGCCGGGCAACTGCCGCTTCAGGGGCCGCGACCGGTGCCAAGGTCCCGGCCGCCGCCTGGACGCTGCGGCCGTTCAACCCCGAGGACGTGGCGCTCCGGACAAGCGTCTTCACCGCCAAGCGCCAACTGATGCTGGACTTCGGCCGAGGCTACGACGTCGACCGGCTGCTCCAGGTCTTCCGGGCCAACGCGGGCCTGTCCACCCGTGGTGCGGTCGCACCGGGCGGCTGGGAGGGGCTGGACGGCGAGGCCAACGGAAACCTCCGCGGACACTTCACCGGCCACTTCCTCACCATGCTCTCCCAGGCGTACACCGGGACCGGCGAAAAGGTGTACGCGGACAAGATCCGCCACATGGTCGGGGCGCTGGACGAGGTCCGCGAGGCGCTGCGGCGCGATCCGGTGGTGCTCGGCGTCCCGGGCAGGTTCGGCACCGCAGCGGAGAACGTCCGGGGGTCCTACCGGTACGTCGACCTGCCGGACACCGTGCTCGGCGGCGCCACCGCGGTCACCCTCGCCGCCTGGGTCAAACCCGCCCACGACGCGGGCTGGACCCGGATCCTCGACTTCGGCGACGACACCACCCGCTATCTCTATCTGACCGCCCGCAACGCCAAGGGCAACCCCCGCTTCGCCATCACCACCTCGGGGGCGGGCGGCGAGCAGGGCCTCGACGGCACGGCGCCCCTGCCCCTGGAGCAGTGGAGCCATGTGGCGGTGACGATCGCGGACGGCACCGGAATCCTGTACGTCAACGGCTCGGCGGTCGCGAAGAACACCGCGATGCCCCTCACCCCGGCGGCCCTGGGCACCCTGCGCGACCACTGGCTCGGCCGGTCCCACTACGCCGCCGACCCGGTGTTCGCGGGCGCCTTCGACGAGGTCAACATCTGGTCGCGGGCCCTGACCGCGGCCCAGATCGCCGAGCTTCAAAAAAGCCCGGCCGCCGAGTCGTCCGCCGGGGCCGGGAACCTGGCCGCGTACACCTTCGAGGAGACCACCGGCGGCACCTTCGCCGACTCCTCGGGCCACGACCGCCACGCCACCCTGCGCCGCACCTGGGGAGCGCCGAGCCACCCCGGGTTCCTCGCGGCGTACCCGGAGACGCAGTTCATCACGCTGGAGTCGATGACCAGCGGCGACTACACCGTGGTGTGGGCGCCGTACTACACCGCGCACAAGATCCTGCGCGGGCTGCTCGACGCCCATCTCGCCACGGGCGACGCGCGGGCCCTGGACCTCGCGATGGGCATGTGCGACTGGATGTACTCCCGGCTGTCCAAGCTGCCCCGGAGCACCCTCCAGCGGATGTGGGGCATCTTCTCCAGCGGCGAGTTCGGCGGCATCGTCGAGGCGATCTGCGATCTGTACGCGCTCAGCGGTAAGGCCCAGCACCTGGCGCTGGCCCGCCTGTTCGACCTCGACAAGCTCATCGACGCCTGCGCCGCGGGCGACGACACCCTGGACGGACTGCACGCCAACCAGCACATCCCGATCTTCACCGGTCTGGTCCGGCTGTACGACGAGACGGAGGAAGAGCGCTACCTCACCGCGGCGAAGAACTTCTGGGACATGGTCGTCCCGACCCGGATGTACGGGATCGGCGGCACCAGCAACCGGGAGTTCTGGGGAGCGCGCGGCGCCATCGCCAAGACCCTCAGTGACACCACCGCCGAGACCTGCTGCGCCTACAACATGCTCAAGCTGAGCAGGATGCTGTTCTTCCACGAGCAGGACCCGGCGTACATGGACTACTACGAGCGCGCCCTGTACAACCAGGTGCTCGGCTCCAAGCAGGACCGGGCCGACGCGGAGAAGCCGCTCGTCACGTACTTCATCGGCCTGGTGCCGGGGCATGTGCGCGACTACACCCCCAAGGCGGGCACGACCTGCTGCGAGGGCACCGGCATGGAGAGCGCCACCAAGTACCAGGACTCGGTGTACTTCAAACGGGCCGACGGCACCGCGCTGTACGTCAACCTGTACAGCCCGTCCACGCTCACCTGGGCGGAGAAGGGCATCACCGTCACCCAGTCCACCGGCTATCCGAGGGAGCAGGGTTCGACGCTCACCGTCCGGGGCCGCACCGCCGCTTTCGATCTGCGGCTGCGCGTGCCCGCGTGGGCGACGGACGGCTTCCGGGTGACGGTCAACGGCAGGGCGGTCAAGGGGACCTGGACCCCCGGCAGTTACGCCTCGGTGTCCCGCACCTGGCGCGACGGAGACACCGTCCGGGTCGACATCCCGTTCCGGCTGCGGGTGGAGAAGGCGCTCGACGACCCGCGCGTGCAGACCCTGTTCCACGGTCCGGTCAACCTGGTGGCGCGCGACGCGCGGACGTCCTTCCTCACCTTCGGCCTCTACCGCAACGCCGCCCTCTCCGGGGACCTGCTGCCCACGCTCACCCCCGTACCGGGCAAGCCGCTCCACTACACGCTCGACGGCGTCGAGTTCGCCCCGTTCTGGGAGGGCACCGAGGAGCCGACGCACGCCTACTTCCACCGCTCCGAGCCGACCGTGGTCTTCGGCACCCTCGACTCCGGCGTCGCCAACCCGGCCCGGGACGACGGCACCACCCTCCTCGACGCGGTCTGGGCCGCCGCCCCGTACCGGACCAAGGGCGCACTGGTCAAGCGCGTCCAGTCCACCGTGGATGCCTGGGTGAGCGCGGGGCTGCTCACCGCCGCGGACGGTCGGCGCGTCGTCGCCACGGCGAAGAAGGCCGACTACCTATCCTGAACGAACGTAACGGCGGCGGCGCCCGGCACAAGCCCGGCGCCGCGCGCCCTGCCTCAACGCGGCCGTCCGCGGCTATGGTGAGCGGGGGCCGAGGGGTACGGGCCCCGGCGGGGGAAGCGCGTCGGCGCTGGTGAGAGAGGGGCTGCTGTGGACGGCGGCACGGTGGGGCTCCGGATCGCATCGGCAGTGGTCGTGCCGATGGTCAAACGACTGCTGGTGCCGCCCGCGAGCGCACCGGCCGCCGAGTTCGGTGAGCGCCCGATCCCGATCCGCCGGCTGGTGGCCTTCGCCAAGGAGCACCGCACCCTCACCGAGGACGATCTGCACAAGCTCGCCCGGGAGCTGGTCCGCCGCGCCGTGCGGGCCGCGGGGCCCCACGATCCGCCGATCGGCGCCGATGAGCACGACTCCGTCGGGCAGGCGCTCACCCGCACCCTGCACGCGCTCGGCGACCTCGACATGGACGACGTCCACGCCTTCGCGCTCGGCCCCGAGCGGCTGGCCGCGGAGCTGTCCAGGAGCGCGGGCCCCGACACCCGCAGGCTCCTCAGCGACGACGCCGCCCGCTTCCACGACCGCCTCCTGGAGACGGCGTGCGTCCATCTCATGCGCTTCTTCAGCCAGCGGCCCGGTTTCGCGGCCCGTGCCCAGATCGAGCAGAGCCGCGAGATCCGGGAGCAGAGCGAGAAATTGGACAGGATCCTGCGGCGACTGCCCGACATCAGCCGCCAGGACGCGGAGTTCGAGGAGGACTACGCGCGCTACGTCGTCGAGTGCCACGGCAGGCTCACGATCTACGGCGTCGATCTGCGCGAACCCGACGGCCAGGACTGGCCGCTGGAGACCGCGTATCTGAGCCTGGAGGCCAGGCCGTACCGCGAGGGTACCGATCCGGCCCCGGTGGAGAACGGTGAACCCGGCAGCGACCGGGACCCCGCGGAGGCCGAGCGGGCCGCGGGCCCGGCCGAGGCGATCTTCGCCCGCCATGAGCGGGTGCTGCTGCGCGGGCTCGCCGGCACCGGCAAGACGACGCTGGTGCAGTGGCTGGCCCTCGCCACGGCGCAGCAGGAGCGGGTGCCGGGCGGGCTGTCGCAGCTGTTCGGCCGCGTCCCCTTCGTCCTGCCGCTGCGCACCCTGGCGCGCAAGGACGCCGAACTGCCCATGCCCGAGGACTTCCTGCGCTGGATCGGCTGTCCACTGGTGGGTACGGAACCCGAGGGATGGGCGGCACGGGTGCTTCAGCACGGGCGCGGCGTGCTCCTGATCGACGGGGCCGACGAGATCCCGAAGGAGGACCGGACCCGCACTCGGGCCTGGCTCAAGAAGCTGCTCGCCGTCTTCCCCGGCAATCTGTGGCTGCTCACCTCCCGCCCCTCGGCCCTGGAGCGGGGCTGGCTGGCGCGCGACGGCTTCCAGGAGTTCGCGCTCGCCGCGATGCGGCCCGCCGACATGAAGCAGTTCATCCGGCGCTGGCACGCGGCGGCCGGGGCGTCGGAGGAGCTGGGCGAGTCGCTGACGCTGTCGCTGCGCAGGAGCCCCGAGTTGAGCCGCCTGGCGACCAACCCGCTGATGTGCGGCCTGATCTGCGCCCTGCACCGGGAGCGCCGCGGCTTTCTGCCCCAGGGCCGCGCCTCGCTGTACGAGGCGGCGCTGTCGATGCTCCTGGAGCGGCGCGACCTGGAGCGTGAGGTGTACGGCCGCAGCCGCCCGGTGCTGGACCAGAAGTCGGCGACGGAGCCGCTCCAGAAACTGGCGTACTGGCTGATCCGCAACGAGCGGACCCAGCTGGACCGTCCGGACGCGGTGGACGTGGTCCGGCGGCTACAGCCCTCCGTCCCCCGTCTGGCGGAAGTCGGGACGGCGGAGGAAGCTTTGCAGCATCTGCTGGAACGTTCCGGTTTGCTGCGGGAACCCGCCACGGGTGCGGTGAACTTCATTCACCGGACTTTTCAGGATTTCCTGGGCGCCAGGGCCGTACTGGAAGAGCGCGACATGGGCATGCTGGTGAACAACGCGCACTTGGACCAGTGGGAGGACGTGGTTCAGATGGCCGTCGCACAGGCCCGTCACCAGGAGCGCGCCGACCTGCTGACCCGCCTCCGCGAGCGGGGCGACCGCGAGCAGGACGCTGCGGTGCGGGCGCGGTTACGGCTCCTCGCCCTCGCCTCCCTCGAACAGGCCACCCGCCTGGAGCCGACGGTGCGGGAGGCGATCGAGGACCGGGCGGCGCGGCTGCTCCCGCCGCGCAGTCTGCGGGAGGCCAGGTCGCTGGCGCAGACGGGCCCGCTGCTGCTCGGCCTGCTGCCCGCCGCGAAGGATCTGGAGGGCGACGAGGAACTGGCCACCGTCCACGCGATATGCCAGATCGGCGGGGACGCCGCCATCCCCCGGCTCCGGGAGTTCCTGCGCACCGGCCAGCCCGCGGTGCGCGCCCAGCTCCTCGGCCACTGGGACCGGTTCGACACGACGACGTACGCCGAGGAAATCGTGCGCCCGCTCCTCGACACCGCACCCGAGGAGATCGTCACGGTGCGCTCCCACGCCGAGCTGGACGCGCTGCGCACCATGTCCGGGTATCAGCGGGTCGGCCTCCATGGGGACTTCAGCCCCGACGAGATCCGCGACTCGCTCGACCCGCGGGGGCTGCGCGAGCTGCGACTGCGCAACACCCTCCAGCTGGAGGATCTCGGGCTGCTCTCCGCCTATCCCGAGCTGGAGACGCTCGCCCTCCAGGGCTGCCGGAACGTCAAGGATCCGGCGCCGCTGACCCGGCTGCCGCGGCTGCGGCGGCTGGAGCTGCGGGATCTCCCCCAGTTCGAGACGCTGCTGAAACTGGCGGACTGCCCCCGCCTCGAGGGCCTCCTCGTCGGCCCTGAGGTGCCCTGGCGCGGACTGTCCGACCTTCCGCGCGCCGCCGAGCTGCGGCTGCTGGCGCTGCCGTCGGCGGCGGCCCAGCTCGCGGGCATCGTGGCGTGCCGGGGGCTGGAGGAGCTGCGGCTCCAGGACGCGAGCGAGCGGCTGACGCCGGACGAGTGGGGTTCGCTCGTCGCCGAGTTGCCGAACCTGCGCAAGCTGACGCTCTCCCCGCAGCAGCTGAGCATGCTGCTGTTCGCCCCTCGTACCGAGATTCCCCAGGTCACCCATCTGGATGTATGGGCCAGGGCGGGTGCCGCGGTGCCGCTGCGGCGGATCGCCCGGCGCCTTCCGGGGCTCGAGGAGATCCATCTGTCGCAGGTCGCGGAGCTGGACCTCGCCTCCCTCGCCGGACTGCGCCGACTGCGCCGGGTGCGGCTCGTCTACCCCGGCGAGATCCGCGGGGCGGACTCGCTTCCCGACAGCGTCGAACTGGATGTCTATCCGCACCCCTGATACCCGCCCTCGCCCCGCACCCGTGTTCGACGCGAAGTCCCCGCTGGTCACTACCTCGTACCGATCCTGCCTTCACCTGGTGTGTTGCTCCCTTGACGGGTAAATTCTCTGTTTACAGGCGTAGTTGGTACGGATGTCAGCGGCTGATGTCTCGGGGGAGCGGTGCCGCCCGCCTCCGGAGTTGTGGCCGCCGGCAGCGTTGAGCAGCGGAGGCGGGACACAGCCAGATGCGCGTATCGGAAGGGTCACCGCTCTATGGCCGGGACCCCCTGCTGCGCTCGCTCGTTCCCCGGCTCACCGGCCTGGCCTTCGACGAGAGGTCCCGTACGGCCCGGGAGCACCAGGGCGATCTGCCCGTGGTGCTGGTGACCGGATACCACGGCATCGGGCGCAGCGCCGTCCTCGCGGAACTGGGCGCGTGCTACCGGGACCGGTTGCCGCTCGCCCATGTCCGGGTCGTCGCCACCGAAACCGCCGCCTTCCCGTCCGCACCGGCCGACGGCGGCGTTCCCACCGCCTCCACCGTGGTCGAGATCCTGGCGGAGCTGGTGTGCGGGCTCGCGCCCGGGCTGCGCCGCCGCTTCCCCGTTCTGCTGCCGGGTCTGTTCGCCGTCTCCGGCTGGCACCACGGCAACGCCGAGCAGCGGGACGCGGCGTGTCTCCGGTTCGCCCGGCTGCTGCTCGCCTGCCGCCTCACCGGCGGGGACGAGAACGCGCTGCGGCACGTCTGGGCCACCGCCATCGAGGGCCGTCTGGAGGCCGTCGGTCCGGAGGACGCCATCGGCGCGGAGCCGGTCCCGTCGGATGCCTCGGACTGGTCGGACGCCTCGGACTGGTCGGGCCGGGACGCGGTCACCGCCTCCGTGGTGGCCGAGTACGCCGAGCGGTACCCGTCGGCCCCGGCCCAGGAGTGGTACCGGCGGCGCTTTCCCCGGGGCGCGGAGGGGCAGGATCCACTGGTGCTGCTCGGGCAGTGGTTCCAGCAGGGCGGGGACTACCGGCATGCGGCCGAGCAGAGCCTGATGGCCGCCTTCCTCCACGATGTGGCCGCCTCCTACGGCAGGTTGCAGCGGTGGAACCGGGAGCCGTGGCCGCTCGTCCTGCTCGACGACACCCACCACCCGGCCGGGCAGAACTTCCTCGATCTGCTCCTGGAGCACCGGGCCAGCCCTGCGCGCCCCGACCGCGAGGAGCTGGTCGTCGTGGCCACCCGGCTCGGCGGCCCGCCGGAGGACGCCCCCGCCGCGGTCCACCGCGACCTGCCCGACCTGGTGAAGTCCTCCGGTTGGGAACGCAAGGGCCTCGAGCCGTCCGCCGGGCTGCTCACCGTCCCCCTCACCCCGCTGAGCCGGGACGACATCCTGCCGCTCCTGGTGCCGGACCGGCCCGCCCGGCCGCTGCACCCCTATCTGGCGTCCGCCGTGCACTCCCTCACCGGCGGGCATCCCGCGGTGACCACCGTGCTGTGCGCGGCGGTACTGGACGCCACCGCGAAGGGCGCCGCCGTCGGCCCGCGGGATCTGCTCCACCTCCACGCCGAGGACGGTCGCCCGGTCACCGAAGCGCTCCTCGAACAGCTGCTGCCGAACCGGCGCCAGCGCGACCGGCTGACCCTGCTCTCGCTCGCCCGCGACAGCACTGCGGCCGAGGCGCTGGCCGACCATCTGCGCCTCCAGGGGCCCGATCAGCTGCCCGCCAACTCCGCCACCGACTACCTCGAAGAGCAGCAGTGGCAGCGCCTCACCCCGCCGGACGAGCCGCTGGTCACCGACCCCCTGCTGCGGACCCTTCTCGTACACGAGGCGCGCCGCACCTCGCGGGCGGCCGACGACGGCCGAGGCTGGCAGGACATCCACCGCTTTCTGCGGATGCACCACGCACAGCGCGGCGAGAGCGGCGAGGCGGACGCCCTGCGGCATACGCTCGCCGCCGGGAACACCGAGGCCGTGGTGGCGATGCTGGCGGAGGAGTTCCAGTCGGAGCAGGACGAACACGCCGCCGGGCACTGGCTGGTGTGCCTCCAGTACGCCGCCACCGCGCCCACCCCGCCCGCCGGTGAGTGGAGCGACGATCGTATGCAGGTCGCCCTCGGCGTGCACGACGGCCGGTATGCGGGGCTGCACGAGATCGAGCGCTGCGTCAACCGGCTGCTGCACGCCCTGTGGCATGTGTCCGAACCGCACGCCGAACCGGACCCCGACATGTGCAAGGCCGTCGGCGAAGAACTGGCCTACCTCTCACCGCGGCACCCGTCCTGGCACGCCGTTCTGGGCCAGGCCGCCCGCAGCTGGCCTGCGGCGGCGCGGAAGAAGCGCCCCTTCCCCATCACCGGTCAGTGAGGAAGCATGCTGCTGCGTCTGTTCCGTCGTCATCCCCGCGAGTGGGGTCCGCTCGAATGGCTGGCCGTCTTGGGGCTCGGCGCACTGGCCGCCGCCGCGATCGCCGTCGCCGTCAGCATGGCGCGGGGCCCCGGAAGATGCGGTGACGATCTGCGGGACATCGACGGAGACTGCGTGGGCGTCACCGCGAACGCCTTCGAGGCGGACCCGCGACTCAAGAGCCTCATCCAGGCGGTGGCCGACGAGAACGCCCGGGTGCGGCAGAACGCGGAGTCCCCGTCGAGCGGCCCCGAGATCCCGTACGTGCGCATCGCGCTGATGATGCCCTTCACCGCCGATGAACACAGCGCCATGACCACGGACATGATCCGCCGCGGACTCGCCGGAGCCCTCGCGGCGCAGCGGCAGGCCAACCGCTTCGGCGGCCCGCACTATCAGCTGCTGCTCGCCCCCGACGGCCGTAACCTCGACCAGTGGGAACCCGTCGTCACCCGCCTCGCCGAACTGGCCACGGACAAGCGCGCGCCCCTGGTCGGCGTGACCGGCATCCCCAGCAGTACGCCGGAGACGCGCAGCGCGATCGCCGCGCTCAGCACGCACAAGATCCCCACGGTCGGCCCGGTCATCACCGCGGCCAACATGAACGCCCCGTACTTCTTCAAGACCTCGGCCAACAACGACCAGTTCGCCCGCGCCCTGGCGGGCTACCTGGAGAAGCGGCCGGGGAAGGCCCGGGGCTTCCTGGTCTGGGACAACCGTGACGGCGACGTGTACTCGAAGAACCTGCGCAGCGTCTTCGAAAGACAATTCGGCCGTACGTACGGACTGGCCCACCACAACACGAACTTCACCGGCACCTCCGGAACCGACCAGGGAATCCCCCAGCGCTTCACCGACCCCGTGCGGAAGATCTGCAACGAGAAGTCCGACACCGTCTTCTTCGCCGGCCGCGACCAGGACCTGCCCGCGTTCATCGAGCGCCTGGCCCAGGAGGGCGACTGCGGCCGCACCACGAAGCTGCGCATCCTCAAGGTGGGCATCGGCCTGGAACCCACCCTCACCACCGACGCGCTCAACCAGCGGCTGGACGACGCCCGGGCGACGATAGTCGACGCGTCCTGCGTCGACCCCGCCTGGTGGCGGGGAAAGAAGAAGCCCGAGAAGGCTCTCGGCCGCTTCCTCGAGCAGTTCGACCAGCTGAAGGAGCGGCACGCGCTCCACACCGAGGACCTCGACGACGGCTACGCCGTGATGTACCACGACGCCTTCGCGCTCCTCGCCAACGCCGTGGACCGCACCTTCTCCGAATTCAACGACGGCGGCCGCCAGTCCGCGAAGTCCCCGCGCATGCCCATGAAGGCCGACGTCTACAACACCCTCAACTACCCGAGCATCTCCGGCGACTCCTGCGATTCCTGTCTGATCGGCGCGGGAGGAACCTACGGCTTCGAAGGCCCGGGCAAGAACGACCAGTGGGCCGTGTGCAAACCGGTCCCCGTCGTCGAGCACCCACCCCCCGCCCGCCCCGCCACCCCGTCCTCGTCCACCGTCTACCGCACCTACCGCGACGGCCCCGAGAACGCCTGCCCCTCCTGACCAAACGTGCGGCGGTAGGTGGCCGGTGTCGTGCCCACCGTCCGGTGGAAGTGCTGTCGCAGGCCGTCCGCCGTGCCCAGGCCGCTGCGCTCGGCGACCGTGTCGATGGTCAGGTTCGTCGTCTCCAGCAACTCTCGTGCCCGCGCCACCCGTTGCTGGTTGAGCCAGCGCAACGGAGTCGTGCCGATCTCCCTGGCGAAGCGGCGGCCGAAGGTGCGCAGGCTCATCCCCGCGCGGTCCGCCAGCTCCGCGATGGTGAGCGGCTCGTGCAGCCGCGCCAGCGCCCAGTCCAGCACCGGGGCCAGACCTTCGGGGCGTGACGGGGTCGGTGCCGGCGGCACGTACTGCGTCTGGTCACCCTCGCGGTGTGGGGCGATGACCATGCGGCGGCCGACCTCGGCAGCGGCTGCCGTGCCGTAGTCGGTGCGGACGATGTGCAGGCACAGGTCGATCGCTGCGCCCGTGCCCGCGCTGGTGAGGATGTCGCCGTCGTCGCGGTAGAGGGAGCGGGCGTCGACCTGGACCCGAGGGTGCGCGCTGCGCAGATCGTCGGCGTACATCCAGTGTGTCGCCGCCGTGCGGCCGTCGAGCAGACCCGCGGCGGCCAGGACGAAGGCGCCGGTGCAGAGCGAGGCGATGCGGGCGCCGCGGGCGTGGGCGGCGCGCAACTCGTCGAGGAGTGCGTCCGAGGGCTCGTAATCGACGTACATCCTGCATGCGGGCACCACGATGAGGTCCGCGGTGCGCAGTGCCTCCAGGCCGTGGTCGGCGGCGAGGAGCAGGCCACCCGGGGCGCGCTGGGTGCCGCCGGGGGCAGTGGCGGCGAGGACGAGGGTGTAACCCTCGCCGGAGAAGACGGCGCAGGGGACGGAGAGCTCGAAGAGGGAGGTTTCTTCGAGGAGGGTGACGGCGACGCGGAGGGGGCGGGGCGTGCTTGCGGTCGGGCAGCCGGGCATGGCGTAAATCTAGTACACCTTGACGTTTCTGCCAGTCGTCTCGCTGAGCCGCAGGTCAGAGCATCGACACATGACTGAGAAGAGACTCTTGCTCGCAGGAGCGGCGGCTATCGGTGTCACCTTCGGCCTTGCCCGCTACGGATACGGACTCTTCGAGCCGGAGTTGCGCCGCGAATTCGGTCTGTCGATGTCCCTCGTGGGTGCCATGGGAAGCGCCACCTACGTCGGCTACCTCCTGGCGCTGCTCGCCGTCGGTGCGCTTGTCTCCCGCTTCGGGCCACGGCCCATGGTGATCGCGGGCGGCGCCTCGGCGACCGGTGGTATGGCCCTGGTCGCCACGGCGCGGGAGCCGGTGCAACTCACCGCCGGGCTGGTGCTCGCGGGCACCGCGGCGGGGTGGGCGTGGGCGCCGTACTCCGATGCCGTGGACCGGATGGTGCCGGCCGGCAGGCGGGAGCGGGCGATGGGAGTGATCGCGACCGGTACGGCCTTCGGCGTCGTCGCGGCGGGGCCCCTCGCCCTGGTCGCCCAGGACACGGGGTGGCGCGCGGTGTGGCTGCTCTTCGCGGCGGTGGCGCTGGTGACGACCGTGTACAACGCCCGGGTTCTGCCGCGGGGTGGGCACCGTGTGCACCGGGGGCGGCAGCGTGTCGGTCTGCGCTGGTTCGCCCGCCGTTCCGCCGCGCCGCTGTACGCCACGGCCGTGACGTACGGGCTGGTCGGCTCCGTCTACTGGCAGTACGCCGTCGCCGCCGTCGAGGCGGGCCGGGGCAACAGCTCCGCCACCGCGCCGCTGTTCTGGACGCTCATGGGGCTTGCCGGCACCGGTGGCGCGCTCACTGGGCACGCGATCGGGCGGTACGGGCTGCGCCGGGTACACGCCGGGATCTTCGGCGGACTGGCCACAGCAGTCGTTCTACTGGGCCTGGCGCCGGGAGAGTTGCCCGCGGTGGCGGCTTCCGCGGTGCTGTACGGGCCGCTGTTCATGGCCGGTTCCGGGCTGCTGGCGGTATGGAGCTATCACGTCTTCCCGGACCGTCCGGCCACCGGTTTCAGCGCCACGGTGGCCTTCTTGGCGGCAGGGACCATCGCAGGGCCGGCCACACTGGGGGCGGTGGCGGACGCGTTCGGGCTGCGGGCCGCGTTCCTGGCGACGGCCGCGGTGGGGGTGATAGCGCTACTGGTGCCACCGCGCGGCACACCGAGCCCCCGCAGGCTCGCCGACGGCCGGGCCGTCAGCGGTGAACTGCCGCCGAGCGCAACGCTGGAATGCACTTCGTCCAGCACCGGCCAGGAGGGCGGCAACGGCGGGATGCCCTCCTAGGCGCAGGTCGGGCACAGGCCGCGGTAGGTGACCTCGGCCTCGGAGACCGTGAAGCCGAAGCGCTCCTCGGTCGGGAGGGCGGCCAGGGGATCGCCGGTGGGGTGGACGTCGCGGATGGTGCCGCAGCTGGAGCACACCAGGTGCTGGTGGGGGTGGTGTGCGTTGGGGTCGTAGCGCTTGGCGCGGCCGTCGGTGGAGACCTCCGTGACCTCGCGGAGGGTGACCAGCTCGCCCAGGGTGTTGTAGACGGTCGCCCGGGAGATCTCGGGCAGTCGCTCCGCCGCGCGGGCGTGCACCTCGTCGGCGGTGAGATGCACATGGTCCCCGTCGAGGACCTCCGCGACGACACGTCGCTGGGAAGTCATCCGCCAGCCACGTCCTCGCAGTCGCCGCAGCAGGTCACTCATACAGGCTCACCTATTCACGTTCGGTGGGTGTCCCGATCTTACCCACGGGGGTCCGGGACTCTGATGGGATCTGGGTTTGGCGTGCTTATTGACTTAGACCCTGTCCATCGTAGGATCGGTTCCGGCGATAGCCAAGGGACAGGAAGACTCCAATTCGGCAGGAGACGGAGACGTGGGGCCCGGCCCCGACTGTTCCACCGCCCGCAGTTCCTGGGCACCTGATCCGCCTGGTCCGGAAGGATTCCCATGTCTGAGAACCATGAAGCAATCGTCGTAGACGCGAAGACGGAGGGCGAGGGCGGTGGCTGCCCGGTCGCGCATGGGCGCGCCCCGCATCCGACCCAGGGCGGCGGAAACCGCCAGTGGTGGCCGGAGCGGCTCAATCTGAAGATCCTGGCCAAGAACCCCGCCGTGGCCGACCCCCTCGACGAGGGTTTCGACTACGCCGAGGCGTTCCAGGGCCTCGACCTCGCGGCCGTGAAGCAGGACATCGCCGAGGTGCTGACCACCTCGCAGGACTGGTGGCCGGCCGACTTCGGCCACTACGGCCCGTTCATGATCCGTATGGCCTGGCACAGCGCGGGCACCTACCGGATCAGCGACGGCCGCGGCGGCGCCGGTGCGGGCCAGCAGCGCTTCGCCCCCCTGAACAGCTGGCCGGACAACGGGAACCTGGACAAGGCACGCCGTCTGCTGTGGCCGGTCAAGAAGAAGTACGGTCAGAGCATCTCGTGGGCCGACCTCCTGATCCTCACCGGCAATGTCGCCCTGGAGTCGATGGGCTTCGAGACCTTCGGCTTCGCCGGCGGCCGCGCGGACGTCTGGGAGGCCGACGAGGACGTCTACTGGGGCCCCGAGACCACCTGGCTCGGCGATGAGCGCTACACCGGCGACCGGGAGCTGGAAAACCCGCTCGGCGCGGTCCAGATGGGCCTCATCTACGTCAACCCGGAGGGCCCCAACGGCAACCCGGACCCGCTGGCCGCGGCCCGCGACATCCGTGAGACGTTCCGCCGGATGGCGATGAACGACGAGGAGACGGTCGCCCTGATCGCGGGCGGTCACACCTTCGGCAAGACCCACGGCGCGGGCCCCGCGGAGAGCGTCGGCGCCGACCCCGAGGCCGCGACGATCGAGGAGCAGGGCCTCGGCTGGAAGAACTCCTTCCGCACCGGCAAGGGCGCGGACGCGATCACCTCCGGTCTCGAGGTCATCTGGACCACGACCCCGACCGAGTGGAGCAACGGGTTCTTCAAGAACCTCTTCGAGTACGAGTACGAGCTGACCCAGAGCCCGGCCGGGGCCAACCAGTGGGTGGCCAAGGACGCCCCGGAGATCGTCCCGGACGCGTACGACTCGTCGAAGAAGCACCGCCCGCGGATGCTCACCACGGACCTGTCGCTGCGGTTCGACCCGATCTACGAGCCGATCTCCCGCCGCTTCTACGAGAACCCGCAGGAGTTCGCGGACGCGTTCGCCCGCGCCTGGTACAAGCTGACCCACCGCGACCTGGGCCCGAAGTCGCTCTACCTCGGCCCGGAGGTCCCGGAGGAGACCCTGCTGTGGCAGGACCCGCTGCCGGAGGCGGAGGGCGAGACCATCGGCGCCGAGGACATCGCGGCCCTCAAGGGCAAGCTCCTCGACTCGGGCCTGACCGTCTCGCAGCTGGTCAGCACCGCGTGGGCGTCGGCCTCGACCTTCCGCGGCGGCGACAAGCGCGGCGGCGCCAACGGCGCGCGCATCCGCCTGGAGCCGCAGCGCGGCTGGGAGGTCAACAACCCCGAGGAGCTGGCGACGGTCCTGCGCACCCTCGAAGGCATCCAGCGGGAGTTCAACTCCGGTGCCAAGAAGGTGTCCCTGGCCGACCTGATCGTCCTCGGCGGTTCCGCCGCCGTGGAGAAGGCGGCCAAGGACGCGGGCCACGACATCGAGGTGCCCTTCACCCCGGGCCGGGTCGACGCGACCGAGGAGCACACCGACGCCGAGTCGTTCGCGGCGCTGGAGCCGAAGTCCGACGGGTTCCGCAACTACGTCGGCAAGGGCAACCGGCTTCCGGCCGAGTACCTGCTGGTCGACCGGGCGAACCTGCTGACCCTGAGCGCCCCGGAGATGACGGTCCTCGTCGGTGGCCTCCGCGTCCTGGGCGCGAACTACGACCAGTCCTCTCACGGTGTCTTCACCGACACCCCCGGGAAGCTGACCAACGACTTCTTCGTCAACCTGCTCGAGCTGGGCCTGGAGTGGAAGTCGACGTCCGAGGCCCAGGACACGTTCGAGGCCCGCGACGCCTCGGGCAAGGTCAAGTGGACGGGCACCCGTGCGGACCTCGTCTTCGGCTCGAACTCGGAGCTGCGCGCGGTCGCGGAGGTCTACGCGAGCGATGACGCCAAGGAGAAGTTCGTGAAGGACTTCGTCGCGGCGTGGTCCAAGGTGATGGACCTCGACCGGTACGACCTCGTCTGATCGGTCCTGCTCGCATAAACGTCCAGGTCGGCCCGCACGGGTCGGCCTGGACGTTTTTTACGGCATGTTGTACGGGGTCACCACCTGGATCGCCGAGGGCAGGGCGGGCCCGTCGTCGGGCAGCGCTTTGTGGGCGCGCATGATGGTCTGGCAGGCGCGGCGCATGTCCTGGCGCAGATCGTGGTGGAGCACAGCGGAGAGGCGGCGTTCGCGCAGCAGCCGGGTGTTGTCGTGGTCCAGGTCGTGGGCGATGAACACCGCGCACTCCCGGCCGAGGGTGTCGAAGGCGTCGAGGGTCGCGGCGTTGCCACCGCCGATGGAGTAGACGCCGACGATGTCGTGGTCGCGCTCCAGCGCCGCGAGGACCAGGTCGCGCTGGGTGGCGTCGAGGCCGTCGCTGTCGGTGACCTCCACCAGGGACCGCCCGGGGTGGGCGTTGCGCATCGCGCCGCGGAAGCCCATCTCGCGTTCCTCCTCGCCGCGGAAGGATCCCCGGCTGATGGTGACGAGCAGATGTCCGGGACGGCCGCCGAGCCACTGCCCGGCCAGATAGGCGGCGGTGGCCCCGGCGGCGCGGTTGTCGATACCGACGTATCCCATGCGCGCGCTGCTGGGCAGGTCGGTCACCAGGGTGACGACGGGGATGCCCGCTTCGACCAGGCGGCCGACGGCGGCCCCGACCTCCGGCACGTCCGGGGCCTTGAGGATCACGCCCTGGGAACCCCGCTTGGCGATCTTGTCCAGGGCCGCGATCAGCTCCGAGGAGGGGCCGGTCTCCCGGAAGTGGAAGCGCGAGCGCACCACGGCGGGGTGGAGGGACGGGAGTTCGGCCTCGAGTGCGTCGCGTACGGCGGTGGAGAACCGGTCCGGCGCCTGCATCACGATGTCGATCATGAACGTCCGTCCCCCGATGCGGACCTGGGTCCGCTGGCGGTCCAGGTCCTTGACCGCCTGGTGCACCTCCATGACGGTGCTCTCCCGTACGCCACCCCGGTGGTTGAGGACCCGGTCGACGGTGGCCTCGCTCAGCCCGGCCTGCCGGGCTATCTCCTTGATCGTATAGGGATGCCGCATGGCTCGTTTCCCGACAGTCGATGATGGGTTTTTGATGGGTTGCTGCGGATTGCTTGATGGAAGCGGGTTCATAAGACTGGCAGAAACGCAGGCACGGCGAAAGGACCCGGGATGTCCCCCACCGACACGGCACCACGGACGTGGCTGACCGAGGACGACTGCGCTCTCGACGCGTTCCGTGTCCTGGTCGAGCGGGGCACCGACCCGCACGACCACCCCTCGGCCGAGCGGATCGAGCGCGGTGTCCCGCTGTACGACGGCGCCCGGCTCCGCGCCCTCGCGGCCACCCGGGAGGGGCGCCGGGCCGTACAGGAGGAGCTGGTGCGGGCCCTGCTGGACGGGCCCGGCGTGGTGGTGCTGCGGCGCGCGTATCCGGACCCCGCCGTCGTGGACCGCGCGTCCGGCGCGTTCAACGCGCTGATCGAGGAGGAGCGGGCGCGGGGCGGCGCACGCGGTGACCACTTCGCCAAGCCGGGCGCCAACGACCGGGTGTGGAACGCGCTGGACAAGATGGCCGTGCGCGCGCCGGAGGCGTTCGCCGACTACTACGCCAACGACCTGCTGGAGCTGGTCTCCGAGGCGTGGCTGGGCCCGGCGTACCAGGTCACCTCGCAGGTCAACGTGGTCAACCCGGGTGGCGCCGCGCAGAGTGTGCACCGCGACTACCACCTGGGCTTCCTTCCCCAGGAGCGGGCGGCCGCGTACCCGGCGCACGTCCACCGGCTGTCGCCGGTCCTGACCCTCCAGGGCGCGGTGGCGCACTGCGACATGCCGGTCGAGTCGGGGCCGACGCTGTTCCTACCGCATTCGCAGAAGTACGAGCCCGGCTATCTGGCCTGGCGGCTGCCGGAGTTCATCGCGTACTTCGAGGACCACCACGTGCAACTGCCGCTGGAGAAGGGCGACGCGGTGTTCTTCAACCCCGCGCTGTTCCACGCCGCCGGGCACAACCGCTCGGCCGACATCAAGCGCATGGCCAATCTGCTCCAGATCTCCTCCGCCTTCGGCCGCGCGATGGAGAGCGTGGACCGCCAGGCGATGGCGAACGCGCTCTTCCCGGTGCTGCTGCGCCGCAAGGCCGAGGGCGTCTCCGAGGAGTGGCTGCGCCGGGTGGTCGCCGCCACGGCCGAGGGCTATCCCTTCCCCACCCATCTGGACCTCGACCCGCCTGTCGGCGGGCTCGCCCCGCTGTCCCAGGCGGACACCCTCCGGCAGGCCGTGGCCGAGGGCTGGGACCCGGAGCGGCTGCGTCAGGAACTGCACGCGGGCGCCGAGCGCCGCAAGAGCTGAAGGGGGCGCGACACCTCATGGGACTCCTCGAGGACAAGATCGTCCTGGTCAACGGCGGCAGCCAGGGCGTGGGCGCGGGGATCGTGCGGGCGGCCGTGCGCGAAGGCGCGGCCGTCGTCTTCACCGGGCGCCGGGCCGAGGTCGCCGAACCGCTCGCCGCGGACACCGGCGCCCGCTTCGTCCGCGCGGACCTGTCCGATCCGGAGCAGGCGCGCGCGAGCGTCGTACGCGCCGTGGACACCCACGGCCGCGTCGACTGCCTGGTCAACGCGGCCGGGCTGACCTCGCGCGGCTCGCTGCTGGACACCACGCCGGAGCTGTTCGAGGCGCATATGGCGATCAACCTGCGCGCGCCGTTCTTCGCGATGCAGGCGGCGGTGGCCGACATGACGGCCCGCAAGGCGCCGGGGACCATCGTCAACATCCTCTCCAACTGCGCACACGGCGGCCCGCCCCATCTCGCGCCGTACTCCGCGGCGAAGGCGGGGCTGGCGGGTCTGACCCGCAACGCGGCCTACGCCCACCGCTGGGACCGCATCCGCGTCAACGGCGTCAACATCGGCTGGACGGACACCGAGGGCGAGGACGCGACGCAGCGCGCCTTCCACGGCGCGGGCGACGACTGGCGGGAAGAGGCCGCCGCGGCGCAGCCGATGGGAAAGCTGGGGCAGGTCGACGAGATCGCGGACTTCGTGGTCTTCCTGCTCTCCGAGCGCAGCGGTGTGGTCACCGGCTCGGTCATCGACTGGGACCAGAACGTCATCGGCGGATTCGGCTGAACCGCCCCGTGGGCTGAAGGAGTACGAACGTCATGCGTATGGGCATCCTGGGGCTGGGCCGGATCGGCGCGTTCCACGCACAGACCCTGTCCGGACTCGACACGGTGGACTCCCTGGTGGTCACCGACCCGGTGGCCGCCGCCACCACCCTGGCCACGGAACGGTGGGGCGCCACCGCGGTGGACTCCCCCGAGGCCGTGTTCGCCGCGGGCGTGGACGGCGTCGTGATCGCCGCCGCGACCGATGTCCACCCCGAGCTGATCCTCGCCGCGGTCGAGGCGGGTGTGCCCGCGTTCTGCGAGAAGCCGGTGGCCCGCGGGATCGAGGAGGGCGTGAAGGTGCTGCGCGCGGTCGAGGACAGCGGCTCGCACGTGCACATCGGATTCAACCGGCGCTTCGACGCGGGCTGTATGGCCGCGCGCCGGGCCGTGGTGAGCGGCGAGCTGGGGCCGCTGCACACCGTACGGTCCACCACGCTGGACCCCGCCCCTCCCCCGGCCGCCTATGTCGCGGTCTCGGGCGGCATCTTCCGTGACTGCGCCGTGCACGACTTCGACATCGTGCGCTGGGTGACGGGCCGCGAGGTGGCCGAGGTGTACGCGACCGGCGGCAACCGGGGTGCGGAGTACATCCGTGAGGCGGGCGACGTCGACACGGCGTCCGCGCTGCTCACCCTCGACGACGGCACGATCGCCGTCGTCTCCAACTCCCGGCACAACGCCCGGGGTTACGACGTACGTCTGGAGTTGCACGGCATGACGGACAGCATCGCGGTCGGCCTGGAGGACAGGCTGCCGCTGCGTTCGGTCGAACCGGGGGTCAGCTTCCCGGCCGGACCGCCGCACGACTTCTTCATGGACCGCTTCGCCGACGCCTACCGCGCCGAACTCACCGCCTTCACGGAGGTGGTGGCGGGTGCCCGGACCTCGCCCTGCACGGTGGCGGACGCCATCGAGGCGAGCTGGATCGCCGAGGCCTGCGCCCTGTCGCTGCACGAGCACCGGCCCGTACGGCTCGAAGAGCTGCGGGGGCGCCGCGATGAGGTGCGTACGGCATGACGGACGAGCCCTTGCGGATCGGTGTGCTGGGCGCGGCCCGGATCGCCGAACTGTCCATCGTCGGTCCGGCCCGTGCGGGCGGCCACCGTCTGGTCGCGGTGGCCGCCCGCGACCGCGGCCGGGCGGAGGCGTTCGCCTCCGCGCACGGCGTCGAGCGGGTGGCCGCGTCGTACGCCGCCCTCGTCACCGATCCGGAGGTCGAGGTGGTCTACAACCCGCTGGTCAACGGGCTGCACGGGCCGTGGAACCTGGCCGCCCTGGCGGCGGGCAGACACGTCCTCACCGAGAAGCCGTCCGCGAGCAACGCCGAGGAGGCAGCCGAGGTCCATCGGGCGGCGCTCACGGCGGGCACCGTCTTCATGGAAGGCTTCCACTATCTGTTCCATCCCGTCACCCGGCGGCTGCACGACCTGCTGGACGGCGGGGAGCTGGGGGAACTCCGGCATGTGGAGACCGTGGTGGCCATGCCCGCGCCGCCGGACACCGATGTGCGCTGGTCGCTCCCGCTCGCTGGTGGCGCGCTCATGGACCTGGGGTGCTACAGCCTGCACGCGCAGCGGGTGCTCGCCCCCTGGGCCGGTGGCGCGCCCTGCCTGGTCGCCGCGCGCGGCGCGGAGCGGGCGGGGACACCGGAAGTGGACGAATGGCTCGATGCCGACCTGGAGTTCCCGGGTGGCGCGACCGGTACGGCCCGCTGCCACATGGCGTACCACGAGTGGCGGATGAGCTGCCGGGTCGTGGGGACACGCGGCGAGGCGACGGCGGTGAACTTCGTCCAGCCGCATCTGGACGACCGGGTCGTGGTGCGTACGGCCGCCGGTGAACGCGTCGAGGAACTCGGCCGCCGGTCCTCGTACACGTACCAGCTCGAAGCCTTCGCCGCCCAGCTGCGCCATGGCGCGCCACGCCTCCTCGACGCCGAGGACGCGCTGACGACCATGCGTCTCATCGACGACTGCTACCGCGCGGCCGGTTTCCCGGTCCGGCCGCGGACGGTGGTACCCACCGCGGTGTGAACGGAGGGGGCCGACCCGGCCCCCTCCTCGTCACCTCGCCGGGTGGAGCACCTCCAGGGCGGTGCGGTACGCCACGTCGGCGGCTTCCCGGACCGGAAGCGCCCGGTGTGCGTCGGAGAGGATCTCCACTCCCCACGGGCCGGACCAGCCGGTGGCGCGGAGCGCGGCGATGATGTCCGGCAGGGCGAAGGAGCCCTCGCCGCACAGGCGGCGACGCCGGACGGTGTCCTCGAAGAGCGTGCCGACGACCTGACAGTCCGCGTCGTTCAGCTCCACGCCCACGATGCGCGACCGCGGTACGCCCGCCAGGTCGGCCGGTGGGGTGTGGGCGCGCTCGGTGTGCCAGACGTCGATGATGAGGCCGCCCGCCGGGTGACAGGCGGCCTCGACCAGCCGGAGTCCGTCGTGCACGGTCTTGAGGTTGGACCAGGGGAGGAACTCGATGCCGAGCCGGGCGCCCACGCCGTCCGCCTCCGCGGCCAGGGCGGCGAACTCCTCGGCCCAGGCGTCGGGGTCCCAGGGCCGGTCCTCGACATCGGGGCCGATCTTGATGTGATGGGCGCCGAGCGCCTCGGCGGTCCGCAGGAGGTCGCGGCGTACCGCGTCCGAGGCCGCGCGCCGCGGTCCGTCGGCCCACCAGTCGACCAGCAGCTCCAGCTCCAGGTGGACGAGTCCGTTGTCCTCCAGGAGCGACCGGATCCCGGCGAGTCCGTACGCGCGCTCGGCCTCCACCAGGTCCGCGTACAGCAGCCCGAAGCCCGTGAACCCGGCGGCGCCCGCCGCCTCCGCCCGCTCGCGCAGGGTCAGCGGGCTGCGCTGGTCGTCCCGTCCGGGCGCGGCGTCCCCCGCTGTGGTCCAGCAGGTGGCGAGCAGATCCTCGGCGGTCATGATGGCGTTCTCCTCTCAGGGGCGGCCTGCGGCCGGGCCGTTCACCTGGACGCACACGTTAGGCGTGCCCGAGTGGATTGCTGAAGAGGCGGAAACCCTCATTAACCCATCATCGGCACATCTCTTTCCCCTCGGTATCTCCTCGCCCCGCACGGGCCGGGGCGAGGAGGGCCGATGTCGTGAGCGGTGACCGCCGCGTCTACCGTGGGTGATCTCCGCCCGGGGAACCAGGGACCCTCCCGCTGATCCTGAAAGGCACTCATGGCAACCGTCGAAACCTCGGTGCGCGACGGGGTGGCACATCTGGTGCTCAACCGCGCGTCCGCGCTCAACGCACTCGACACCGACACCGTGCTGGCCATGCGTGCGGCGCTGGACCAGTGGCGTGACGACCCCGGTGTCCGCGCGGTCGTCGTCCGCAGCGGCACCCCGAGGGCGTTCTGTGCGGGAGGGGACATCCGGGCGATCCGTGAGGCGGCGCTGCGGGGCGACTCCGCGGCAACGACGCGTTTCTTCCGCGAGGAGTACGCCCTGAACCAGGAGATCGCCGAGTACCCCAAGCCGTATCTGGCGCTGATCGACGGGGTCGCCATGGGCGGCGGCCTCGGCATCTCCGTGCACGGTGCGGTGCGCGTGGCCACCGAGCGGTCGGTGTTCGCGATGCCGGAGACCCTCATCGGCTTCTATCCCGATATCGGTGCCAGCTTCTTCCTGCCCCGGCTCGGCGGCGCCCTCGGCCGCTACCTCGGGCTGACGGGCGCTCGCCTCAGCGGGGCCGACGCGGTCACGGCGGGGCTGGCGACCCAACTTCGTGTCCTCCGCCGATCTGCCCGAGTTCACCGCCGCCCTGGACACGGCCGAACCCGCCGACGCGCTCGCCAAATACGCCCGTACCGCGCCACCGTCCGACCTGGACGACACCGGCGACCGCATCGCCGCCGCGTTCGCGCCCGGCACCCTGTCCGAGGTGCTCGGCCGCCTCCGGGCGGACGGTTCGGCATGGGCGGAGACGACGCTCGGCTCCCTCGCGGCCGCGTCACCGCTGAGCCTCCGGCTGACCGACGAGCTGCTGCGCCTGGGCGGGCGCGACACCCTCGCCGCATGCCTCCGGCGGGATCTGGCGGTGGCGTCCCGGCTGGTCCGTGAGCCGGACTTCGCCGAGGGTGTCCGCGCGAAGCTGGTGGACAAGACCGGGGACGCGCGCTGGTCGTACGGCTCGGCGGAGGCCGTTCCCCATGAGCGGATCGCCGAACTGCTCGGCGGCTAACGTGGTGCCCCGCTGTGTACCTACCACCGCAGAGGAAGTGGTGTGCTGTGCCGGGTCCTGTGAGCAGGGGCGTACTGGTCACCGGGGCGTCCCGGGGCATCGGCCGGGCGGTCGCGCGGGCGTTCGCGGAGCGTGGCGACCGGGTGGCCGTGCACTTACGGGGCGCGGGGCGGCGGACGCCGAGGAGACCCGGGCTGAGCTGCCGGGCGAGGGCCATGTGGTCATCGGCGGCGACCTCGGTGACCCGGCAGGGGCACAGCGGATCGCCGACACCGCCGAGGAGGCGCTGGGCGGGGTCGATGTGCTGGTCAACAACGCCGCCGTGGCCACCTCGGAGGACAACGCCCACCGGGTCGCCGACGTGTCGTACGCGGAGTGGCAGCAGGTCTGGCGGCAGATGGTCGACGTGAACCTGCTCGGGGCGGCGAACGTGAGCTACTGCGTGGCGCGGCACCTCATCGGCCGTGGCGCACCCGGCCGGATCGTGCACATCGGCTCGCGCGGGGCGTTCCGCGGTGAGCCGGACCATCCGGCCTACGGGGCGAGCAAGGCGGCCCTCCACGCGCTCGGCCAGTCGCTGGCGGTCGCGCTGGCGCCGCACGGGATCGCGGTGACCTCGGTGGCGCCCGGGTTCACCGCCACCGAGCGGGTGGCGGGGCGGCTGACCGGGGAGTCGGGCGACGCACTGCGGGAGCAGAGTCCGTTCGGCAGGGTCGGCACACCGCAGGAGGTGGCGGCCGCGGTGGTGTATCTGGCATCGGCGGAGGCCACCTGGGCGTCGGGGACGGTCCTGGACCTCAACGGGGCGTCGCATCTGCGGATGTGAGCGGTAAGAGACGGAGGACACGTGTCCACGATGGACGAGGCCGAGCTGCGCCGGGCCGTGGCGGTGGCCGGTGAGCTGGCGCGGTGGGCGGTGGAGGCCATGCGCCGCCCCCGTACCGGCGACGTGCGGTACAAGGCGAACGCGGCCGACATGGTCACCGACACCGATGAGCTGATCGAGCGCCAGGTCCGCTCCGTACTGCTGCGCGCCTTCCCCGGCCACCGGGTGGAGGGCGAGGAGTACGGGGTGCGCGAGGGCGCGGCGGGGGCGCCGAGCTGGGTGGTGGATCCGGTCGACGGCACGACGAACTACGCGCACGGGGTGGGCTGGAGTTCGTTCTCCCTCGGCCTGTCCGACGCGTCCGGGCCGCTGCTCGGCCTGGTGGCCGACCCCTGGCGGGGCGAGGTCTTCACCGCGGTACGGGGTGAGGGCGCCCGCCTGGACGGGGAGCCGATCCGGGCCACCGACGCCACGGAGGTGCGGGGGCAGGTGGTGATGACGGAGTGGGCGGCCCATGCCCCGTGGCACGGCATGGACCGCGTCCTCGCGGAGCTGTCCGCCCGCCTGTGCACCGTGCGGATCATGGGCTCGACGGCACTGTCGCTGGCCCAGGTGGCGGCGGGCCGGGCCGTCGCGGGCGCGATCGGCAGGTTCCAGGCGGTGGACGGCCTGCCCGCCCTGCTGATCTGCCGGGAGGCGGGCGCGCTCGCGTACGACGACACCGGGCCGAACGCGGGCACGCCGTCGGGCGGGCTGCTGGTCGCGGCGCCCGGGGCGGCGGAGGAGACGTACGGCATCTGGCGCGCCGCCCGGGCGGGCCACGGCGGCAGCTAGACGTCGCCGTCCAGGTGGGCGAGGAAGTCCCGCAGGGCGGCGTTGACTTCGTCCGGGCGCTCCTGCTGGGTCCAGTGACCGCAGCCGTGCAGCGTCACCTCGTCGTGCAGCCGGGGCGCGATCCGGCGCAGTGAGGCGCGCAGGGTGTCCATCCCGCGGAACGAGGTGACCATGTCGCGGTCGCCCACCATGTACAGCGCGGGCACATCGATGCCACGGCCCCGGAAGGGGGCGAGGAGTTCCTGGTTGCGCTCGATGTTGCGGTACCAGTTGAGGGGGCCGGTGAAGGCCCGGGTGCCGTGTTCGGCGTAGTCGCGGGCGAAGACCTCGATGTCCGCTTCGGTGAGCCAGCCGGGCAGCTGGTCCGGTTCGGGCACGGTGTCCAGCAGCGCCCCGCCCTCGGGGACGACCCAGGGCCGGGGCCGCTCGTTCTTCGGGTTGTCCCCGGAGCCGCTGAACAGGATCCGGCGGAGGGACGACGCGATGTCCTGCCCCAACTCGGCGTCGGCGACGCCCGGTTGCTGGAAGTAGTTCTGGTAGAAGCCCTCGCCGTAGACCCTCCGGGTGACCGAGGGCGGGGCCATTCCGGCGGGCAGCGCCGGCGGGACGCTCAGCCCGGCCACGGCACGTACGACATCGGGGCGCAGCATCGCCGTGATCCAGGCGACCGGCGCGCCCCAGTCGTGTCCGACCACCACCGCCCGCTCCTCGCCGAGGGCGCGGATCAGCCCGATCACATCACCGGCCAGATGGAGCAGGGTGTACGAGGCGATGTCCTCGGGCTGCTCACTGCGGGCGAAGCCGCGCTGGTCGGGGGCGACGACGCGGTATCCGGCCTCGGCCAGCGGGCCGAACTGGTGGCGCCAGGAGTACCAGCTCTCCGGAAAGCCGTGCAGCAGCAGGACCAGAGGTCCCTGCCCCTGCTCCGCGATGTGCAACCGCACTCCGTTCACCTCGACGACGTCATGCTTGACCGGGCTGTGCACTGTGCTTCCTCTTCCGCGTGGGGGGCTCTACTGCTGAGTAACGATGCTATATGCACGCACTACCGGTCAGGGCACCGCTCATGTCCCACAGCCGCGCCGCGACGGCGGTGTCGGTGAGGTGGGCCCACACCGGTTCGGTCCGGGGCCTGCCGCGCAGGCCGAAGACGCGCGGTCCCCACAGCTGCCCGCCGCGCACCTCGGGATCGAGCACCGCTCGCACCGCGGGCCACGCACCGGCGTGCTTGCCCTGGAGAAGGACTCCCGCGGGCGCCCCGCACAGCCGGGTGCCGAGGGTGGGTACGTGGACGGGCGGCCGCGAAGGGGTGAGGGAGTCCAGGGCGCCGCCGGGGTGGACCACTACGCTCGCCACCGTGCTGCCGGTGGCGCGCAGACGGCGGTCGAGTTCGAGGCCGAAGAACATCTGCGCCAGCTTGGACCGTCCGTAGGAGCGCTTCGGCCGGTAGTCCCGCCGGGACTGC
>NZ_GG657754.1:343019-345593 GCF_000158915.1 Streptomyces himastatinicus ATCC 53653
GCGCAGTTGGGCGACCATCGTCACCAGGCGCCGGTTGCCCAGCAGTTCCAGCAGACCGAGGTGGAACTGCCGGTCCTTGTCCAGGAACACGGCCAGATCCCCGTCCCGTGCCGCCGCGGTGATCTCCTCCGCCAGCCGGCGGAACTGCGGCACGGGCGCCCCGTCCAGGGCCTGGACGACGTCCGCCATCGCCGGTGCCTCCAGCAGCGTACGGATACGGAAGATCTCGTCCAGGTCGTGTTCGCCGAGCACCGGCACCCGGAAGCCGCGGTTGCGGATGACCTCCACCATGCCGTGATGGGCCAGGTCCATCACCGCCTCACGCACTGGCGTGATGGACACCCCCAGTTCCTCGGCAAGCTGATGACGCTGCACACCTCCCCCGGCGCGATCTGCCCGAGCACGATCCGGGTGCGCAGCGCCTCGCGGGCCTGCTCGCGCAGACTGACCGACTTCAGGCGGGCGGTGGGCGTACGAGAGGGAGCGGAGCTGGAAACGGTCACGCCTCATACATAACACGACGCCGACCTTCCCCAGCCAGGTGCTCAGAAGTCCATCTCCACGTAGTCGATGTCGGTGAACTCCACCAGGAGGCCGTCCGCGCGGCGGCCGCTGTCCTTGAAGTAGACCTCCTGGAACCCCTCTGCGGCGATGTCCCGGAGCTGCTGTTCGGTGGCGCCGGTGGACCGGGCCTCGAAGAGCCGGGCCGCGTAGGCGGGGGGCAGGTGCTGGGTGATCAGGCGGACGCGGCCGTCGTCGGTGGAGCCGGGGGCGGCGGTGAAGCCGAAGCGGGCCCGGGTCTCGATGACGATGCCGGTGGCGGTGGCGGCCTGCTTCCTGGCCCGGGCGCGCACCCGGGGCTGCCAGTCCTTGCGCACCTCATCGGCGAGGCGGGCGGCCAGGTCCTTGCGGGGGCGTTTGAACTGGCCGGTGAGATAGCGCTCGACCGTGCGCTGCGATACGCCGAGCCGTCGCGCGACCGCCTTGGTGGAGCCCTTCTCCTGCTTCACCAGGAAACGCATCTGCGCGGGGGCGGTCTTCGGGATGGGGCGGGTGAAGGTGGCCTCCGTCGCCTTGTCGAGGCTGTCGCCCATGATGCCCATGGTGCTCGTCTCCTCCCCTACTCACCGTCGAGCGCGGCGTCGGTGCCCTTGATGTGGCGGGCGGGGTTGTGGCCCTCGTCGAGGAGCTGCGCCGCCCACAGGAACTCCTGGGTGCCCTCGTGCTTGACCATGCCCGGTGAGACACCGAGCCGGAAACCGCCGGGCAGCGGCTTGCCGTCGGGGGTGTGCGGCAGGAAGTCGAGCGGGCTCGGGCCGTCGGAGAGATAGACGACGCAGTCCGAGAGGACGGCTACGGGGAAGAGCCCGGTGTCCGCGAACTTGCGCATCTTGCGGTGCATGTTCACCCGCGCGGTGGAGATGACGGCGGCGCGGATGTCGGGGCGCCAGGTGGGGCGCTCCAGGGCGGGCCAGCGTTCGCCGGGGCGGTAGCGGGCGCCCTGGGGCCGTTCGCGGAGCTTGCCGATGCCGCCCTTGACGGTGGCCTTGATGGCGGACAGGACGGCGGCCTGCCCGGGGTCGGCCTGCTTGTGCCGCTCCATGGCGGCGAGGAAGTCCGGCGGGCTCATGCCGGACACCACGCCGAGCCGCTCCATGGTGGCCATGTAGGCGTCGCGCAGCCGGGTGTACCAGGCGTCCAGATAGGAGCCGGTCTCGGGGCGGACCCACGCCTCGACGGGCCGTACCTCGTGGCCGAGTTCCACGGCGTACGCGACGGTCGGCGTGGCGTACCAGGCGGGGCCCTCGGGGCGGTTGCCGTGCGGAGTGAAGGGGTTCGGGAGGCGGGGGTCGAAATCGATGTGGGAGAGGTCGACCAGCCAGCTGCCGGGCAGCGCCTTGTCGAAGGCGGGCGCCGTGCGGTGTTCGGGCGCCCCGAGCCCGAGGTTAAGGCGGTTGGCGGCGGCGGCGAAGGCCATGTTGACGTCGATGCCCACGGCGTGGGTGTGCGCGCATTCGGCGTCGGTGAGCAGCTCGGGGTCGCGGATCCAGTCGTACGCCTCCTCGTCCAGCATCTCGGCCGGGGTGCGCCGGTGGCCGCGCGGGTACAGCTGGGCGACGACGGGGTGCTCGTCCGGTGCCTCCGGTGGCGCCGGGTCGACCGGCGCGCTGAGCGAACCGGGCTGCGGGCCGGAGCCCCAGGTGCCGGTCGCCTCGTCCTTCACGGCGCGGGTGGGCGGGCGCAGGGCGGTCATCAGTTCCAGCCCGGTGACGGCGGTGGTGCCGCGCGGGGTGATGACGCGGGTGGCGTAGTCGCCCAGTACGCTCGCCAGTTCGGCCGGAGCGAACCGGTCGGCGCTCCCCCAGGCGCGGGAGTCGAGCGCGCCCCACGGGAGGACCGCGAATTGCACGCAGTGGCGGCGGCCACTCTGCACCGGGCGGTAGACCGAGGCCCAGGGGCCGAAGCCCCGGCGGGTGAGCTGCCACTTGGCCCTGGTGATCTGCTTGACGACCTTGTGGTCGTCGGGGCAGTCGCAGGTTTCGGCGGTCGGTCAGTTCGGCGGGCAGCCCGAGG
>NZ_GG657754.1:346311-349308 GCF_000158915.1 Streptomyces himastatinicus ATCC 53653
GCCGCCCGGAGCTGGGCGGGGCTACATCGAGACGTCGTCCAGGTCGCCCCACTGGGCGAGCAGGTCCTCCTCGGTGGGCTCGGGGCCGGGGGTGGCGGCGCCGAGGGGCTGCTCAGCCCAGATGATCTTGCCGGTGGGGGTGTAGCGAGTGCCCCAGCGCTGGGCGAACTGGGCCACCAGGAACAGGCCCCGGCCCCCCTCGTCCGTGGAGGCGGCGCGGCGCAGATGCGGGGAGGTGCTGCTGCCGTCGGCGACCTCGCAGATGAGGCTGCGGTCGCGGACGAGGCGCACATGGATGGGGCCGGAGCCGTAGCGGATGGCGTTGGTGATCAGCTCGCTGAGGATGAGTTCGGTGGTGAAGCCGCTCTCCTCCAGGCCCCACCCGGCCAGCCGCCGGGCGGCCTCGGAGCGGATTCCGGCCACGGCGGCGGGGTCGGAGGGAACGTCCCACTCGGCGACGGAGTCGGGGTCCAGGAGATGGGTGCGGGCGACCAGGAGGGCGATGTCGTCCCTCGGGTGCGAGGAGGCCATCGCGTCGAAGACGGCCTGACAGATCTCCTCGGGGCCGCGCCCGGGATGGCCCGCCAGGGTGCTGCGCAGCAGCCGCAGGCCGGTGTCCCGGTCGCGGTCGCGGTCCTCGACCAGACCGTCGGTGTACAGGGCGAGTCGGCTGCCCTCGGGCAGCAGCAGTTCGGTCGTCTCGACGGGTTCGCCGCCGAGGCCGAGCGGCGGGGCGAGGGGCACCTCGGGGAAGGTGACGGTGCCGTCGGGATACATCAGGGCGGGGCCCGGATGGCCCGCCCGGGCCATGGTGCAGCGGCCGGTGACCGGGTCGTAGATCGCGTACAGACAGGTGGCCCCGCTGATCGGCGCGGCGTCGGTGTCCGCGGCGACCTGGTCCTGGTCGAAGCGGGTGACCAGCTCGTCGAGATGGGTGAGGATCTCGTCCGGCGGCAGGTCCAGGGCGGAGAAGTTGTGCACGGCGGTACGCAGCCGCCCCATGGTGGCGGCGGCGTGCAGCCCGTGGCCGACGACGTCACCGACGACGAGGGCGACCCGGGCGCCGGGCAGCGGGATGACGTCGAACCAGTCGCCGCCGACACCGGCCTGGGCGGGCAGATAGCGGTGCGCCACCTCCAGCGCGTCCTGTTCGGGCAGGCCCTGCGGCAGCAGACTGCGCTGGAGGGTGACGGCCATGGAGTGCTCGCGGGTGTAGCGGCGGGCGTTGTCGATGGCGACGGCGGCGCGGGCGACCAGCTCCTCGGTGAGGGCCACGTCCTCCTGGTCGAACGGCTCGGACTTCTCCGAACGCCAGAAGGTGGCGATGCCCAGGGTGACGTCGCGGGCGCGCAGCGGAATGGTGATCATCGAGTGGATGCCGTACTCGACGATCCGGACGGCCTGCTCGGGGTCCTGCTCCTGCCATCCGGCGAAGTCCCGGATGTCGGCGTCGAGCACCGGCCGCCCGGCACCGAAGCCGAGCGCCTGCGGTGCGCCGCGCACGTAGGTCGTCCGCTTGCCGACCCGCCACAGCGGGTGGTCGTCGCGGATGCCGAAGGTGGCCGTACGGCACATGGCGTCGCCGGACGGCTCGTCGCCGCGCAGCACCGGTTCCACCAGGTCGACGGTGGCGAAGTCGGCAAACCACGGCACCGCGAACCGGGTCAGCTCCTCGGTGGTACGGGAGACGTCGAGGGTAGTGCCGATCTTCGCGCCCGAGTCGTACAGCAGCCGCAGCCGCTTCTCCGCCACCTCGGCCTGGCCGGACAGCGCGCGCAGTTCGGTGGTGTCCCGGAGGGTGGCGACGCTGCCGGGCGCGCCGCCGTTCCACTGGGTGGAGCGCTGGTTGACGGCCAGCAGCCGGTCCCCCGCGAGATGCACCTCGTCGGTGGCGACCCGGCCGGAGGACAGCAGCTCGGCGGTGCGCGGTTCGAGCCCGAGTTCGCGGACGTGGCGGCCCTCGGCGTCCGGGGGGAGGTCGAGCAGTCGGCGCGCCTCGTCGTTGACGAGGACGAGATTGCCCTCACCGTCGACGATGAGCACACCCTCGCGGACGGAGTGCAACACCGCGTCGTGGTGCTCGTACATACGGGTCATCTGGGCCGGGCCCAGGCCGTGGGTCTGGCGCCGCAGCCGGCGGCCCACCAGCGCGGTACCGGCGGTGGCGAGGGCGAGCGCGCCCCCGGCCGCGCCGAGGACCAGCGGCAGCTGGCGGGTGACCCGGCCGCTGACGTCCTGGGCGGTCATCCCGGCGCAGATCACGCCGACGACCGTCCCGTGGGCGTTCCGGATCGGGACCGTGGCCTGCACTTCCTTGCCGAGGGGGCCCTGCACCGTCTCCGTGACGACCTTGCCGCGCAGCGCGGGCTTGTAGTCGGCGACGAGCTGATGGCCGATCTGCTGCGGCAGCGGGTGGGTATAGCGGACGCCCTTGGGGTTCGCCGCGACGACGAAGTCCAGGCCCGCCCGCTTACGGACCTGCTCGGCCCGCGGCTGGAGCACGGTGGTCGGGTGGCGGGACGTCATGGCCTCCGCGGTGCCCGGAGAGCCGGCGAAGGCCTGGGCCACGGCGGTGGACCGGTTGATGGCCTCCTGCTCGCTGTCGTTCCGCGCCTGGAGTACGAGCGCCAGCGTCGCCACGGCAATGAGCATGACGACAACGATCGCCTGTACGGCAAACACCTGCCCGGCGATGCTGCGCACGCCCAGCAGGGAGCGCAAGCGACCCCGCGACCGGACAGGCGGGGAGAGCTTCGATCGACCGAAAAATCCGATCACCCCCTATTCCTAACACCTCACGGCGCCAGGACGTGAGCAGCTGGGATGACACAGTACCCGCGACCGGGCGGTTGATACGTTCCAGTCACCCACCGGTGGGCGTCGGTGGCTTTGTGTAGGGGGTTCGGGAGGCGGGTTCAGAAGCCGGGAGGGAGGGGAAGGACCCTGCCGCCGGGTCGTCGTTTCCCGTGTATCCCGTCCGGGCATCCGCACCACTTG
>NZ_GG657754.1:349474-353296 GCF_000158915.1 Streptomyces himastatinicus ATCC 53653
GCGTCCGCTCCCAGTGTGATCCCGGCACCGGTGCGGTGGACCGGCCAGGAGGGCACGCTGCGGCTGGCCGCCACGGCGGCGGTGGTCGCACAGAAAAAAAAGAACTGCGCGGTGCCCCCCTCAACAAAAACCGACGACGTGGCCGACGCGACGGGGCTGCGGCTGCGGGGGGTGACCGGCGCCCAACCACACAAAGCGGGCGATGTGGTGCTGGGGGTGTTTGCGTCGCGGAAGAAAAAAGGAAAAAAGAGGGGTACGAACTGGTCGTCGGCGACACCGTACGGATCACCGGGGCCACCGCCTCCGGGGCGTTCCTGGGGACCCGGACCGTGCTCCAGATGCTCGGCGACGGGCGCGAGCTGCCGCACGGCAGCACCGTCGACGTGCCGCGGTACGCCGAGCGCGGGGTGGGGGTGTGCGCCTGCTACATCCACGTCTCGCTGGACTGGTTCGAGCGGCTGATGCGCGAGATGGCGTACCTGAAGCTGAACCAGCTGTGGATCGAGGCGAAGGTGGCCGGCGACGACTACCCGAAGACGAAGTTCTGGGGGTACTACACCAAGGACGAGGTGCGGCGGCTGTCGGCGATGGCCCGGAAGTACCACATCACGCTCGTCCCCGAGATCAACTCCCCCGGGCACATCGACCCGTATCTCCAGAACCACCCCGAACTCCAGCTCACCGACACGAAGGGGACGCGGTCGCCGTCACGGCTGGACATCACCCGGCCCGAGGCGTTCGCCTTCTACACCGGACTGCTGGACGAGGCGCTGACCGTGTGGGACACCCCGTACTGGCACATGGGCGCGGACGAATACATGCTGGGCTCCGACTACGCCGCGTATCCGCAGATCGCCGCGTACGCCAAGGCCAAGTACGGCGCCCGGGCGACCCCGCAGGACGCGTTCGTGGACTTCGTCAACCGGGTCGACGACCATGTGCGCGCGGGCGGGCGGACCCTGCGGATCTGGAACGACGGGCTGACCGGCGACAACACCATCCCCGTCAACAAGGACATCCGGGTCGAACACTGGACCGCCGAACCCGAGCAGCCGCCCTCGGCCCTGCTCGCCCAGGGCCATCAGGTGATGAACTCGGCCTACGCGCTCTACCTCATCCGCGGCGGCTCCCCCATGAAGACGCGAGAGCTGTACGAGAGCGACTGGACCCCGCTGCGCTTCGAGGGCGAGACGCTGAGCGGCCCCCAGCCGGGCATCACCGGGGCGAAGATCACCATGTGGCCGGACTCGGCGGCGGCCCAGACCGAGAACGAGGTCGAGACGGAGGCGTATCTGCCGCTGCGCTTCCTCGCCCAGGCCACCTGGGGCAGCCCGAAACCGGCCGCCACGTACGACGGGTTCAGCACGCTCGCCCGGGACATCGGCCACGCGCCCGGCTGGGAGAACGTGGTGCGGCTGCCGGTCAAGGACGGTACGTACGCCCTGACGCTGTCCGGCTCCGCCACCCGGCTGACCACCTCGGGTGGCGGCGAGGGCGCCACCGCGCGGTTCGGTGAGGACACCGGCGCGGCGTGGCGGCTGTCGGCCACCGCGGACGGCTACTACACGCTCCGCGCCGTGCGCGGGGGCACCGCCACCGCGTACTGCCTGGACATGGTGAAGGGGGCCCGCTACCTCGGCGCCCCGCTGGAGGCGGGCGCCACGGTCACCACCCAGACGTGCTCGGCCACGGCCCGCACCCAGCGGTGGCAGCTGACCGGCACCGGGACGCGGGTGCGGCTGGTCAACGCCATCTCCCAGCTCGGCCTCGCGCAGCGCGCCGCCGACGGGGGCGCGGTGCAGCAGCCGCCGGACCAGCAGGCGGCGGCCGAACTGCGCCCGGTGGCCGCCACGGTGGCGCCGCGGGGCGGACGTTAGCCCCGGGCCAGGGCCAGGATCCGCCGCGCGCGCTCCAGGACCGGCTTGTCCACCATCCGGCCGCCGTTGCCGAAGGCCGCGCGGACGGCACCGTGCGGGTTGATCCGTACGACCGCCCGGTCGCCCCGGCCGAGCCATGCGGAGACCTCGTCGCGTGCCCGGTCCTTGCCGTCCCTCCCGCCGGGTGGCGATGCGCAGGTCGGCGCCGCCGTCGGCGGGGGTGCCGCACGCCAGAAGGTGTTCACCGGTGAACAGCAGCCGCCGCGCATGAGCAGGGCTCCCGTGCTGCCCTGTTCGGCCGTCACCGGGCCCAGGCTGGTGACGCGTTCGGCGGGCTCGCCGAGGCGGAGCGGCCGGGTGACCGGAAAGCGGTGATGGACGCGTGCGGTCACGGCATGAGGTGTCAGGGGCCGGGCTCCGCCAGGAACGACGACACGAGCGCGCTCGCCCGCGGACGGCACTCGTCGAAATAGCCGTGCCGGGCGCCCTCGAAGAGGTGGGTACGGGCATCCGGGATACGGGACGCGAGCAGCGGTGCGTTGGCCGCCGGGGTGAGCCGGTCGTCGTCCCCGTGCAGGATCAGCGTGGGCGCGGCGATCTCCGGCAGTACGTCCCAGGCGTCGTGTTCGTTGCTGGCCACCAGGTGGCGCCGCCGCGCGTGCGGGGGCATGCCGGGGTCGCCGAGGGTCGTGTACGGGCCGGGGTGCGCGGACCGCCAGGCCGGGGTGTACATCAGGTCGATCAGCGCCTCCCGCGCCGCCTGTGCGTCGGGCTGGGCCAGGGACCGGCGTACGGCGTTGTCGCGCTCGGTGGCGTGCGGCCCGCCGGGCGAGGTGCAGCCGAGCACCAGCCGCCGGATCCGGGACGGGTGACGGGCGGCCACCCATTGGGCCACCCGGCCGCCCATGGAGGTCCCGTACAGGTCGGTGCGCTCGATGCCCAGGTGGTCGAGGACGGCGATCACATCGTCGGCGAGGCCCTGGGTGGAGTAGTGCTCATCGGGCTTTCCGCTGTCTCCGGTGCCGCGCCAGTCCACGGTGAGGGTGCTGTGCGTGGCGTGGAAGTCCGCTCGTACGCCGTCCCACCAGTGGTGGTTGTTCGCCTGGCCCGCCAGCAGCACCAGCGGCGGCCCGGTTCCCTCGCGCTGGTAGGCCAGCGGGGTGCCGTCCAGGGCGTGGGCGTGTCCGCGGATGCGCCGGGCGGTGTCGGTGTCCGTCACGTGTTCTTCGCCTTTCTCGTCGCGTCGTCGAGGCGCGGGGTGTGCCGGATCAGCTCCCGGGCGACGACCTCCACCGCGGGTGGTGTCCGCCCGGCGCGCGAGGTCCCCAGGACGATCGAGCGCCACACGTCCGGTTCGCACAGCGGTGCGGCACCGTCCGGGGTGCTGGCCAGGTTGTAGAGCAGTGTCAGGTCCAGGTCGCCGTCGTCCAGCCACTGCTGGAGGTGCCCGGAGTACGCCGTCATCAGGCGCAGGTCGATGCCCGGCTGATCCAGGGCGAGGGCGGGCACCAGCGGCTCCGCCAGCAGGTCGGTGGTGCTCTCCAGCAGGCCCACGGTGACGATCCCGGCCCCCACCCCCGGGGTCGGCCGCACCTCCGCGCGGGCCCGCTCCAGCTCGTTCAGTGCGCGGCGGGCCCGGTCGACCATGCGGATCTGCCGGGTCACCGCGGGCTGGACCAGGTGGAGCAGCTCCGCGGCCCGGGTGACGCTGCCCGCCTCGGCGACCGTGACGAGCGCCTTGAGCTGTCTGACGGCCACCGCCTGCTCCTCCTGGGACATCCGCACCCGGCATGGGTACATCACTGATTGCTATCTCGCCGCGACGACCATGAGTGCTCATGATGACACCGGCCCGGAACACCGGGGAACGGGGGTGACGGGCCCCTTGAGGAGCATGTCCCGGCCAGCCGTCTGGAGGTCGCCACCGTGACCGAGCTTCCGCTCT
>NZ_GG657754.1:353558-356536 GCF_000158915.1 Streptomyces himastatinicus ATCC 53653
GCCGCACCGGTCGAACTCGCCCCGGGTGCCCCGGACACGTCCGGCGCCCATATCGCCACATCGGCCGTGGACGCGGGCGGCCCGGAGGACGTTTTGGTGATCGCGGGCGACGGGCGGACGAACGTCTCCTGCTGGGGCGGTCTGCTGAGCCTGGGCGCCTCCCTGCGCGGGGTGTGACCGCACGGGGCCGTTCGCACCAGGTGTCCTCCGGCGAACCGGTCCGGATCGGTCCGGCCACGGTGGCGCGGGGCGACATCGTCCTCGCCGACGAGACCGGCGTGGCCTTCGTGCCCCGCGCCCGTGCCCATGAGGTCCTGCGGGCCGCCCAGGCGCTGGCCCGGCGCGAGCGTGCCATCGCCGAGGAACTGCGCGGCGGAGCGTTCCTGGCGGAGGCCATGCGTGACACCCGGTTCGCCGGAACAGAGGAGGAGCAGCGCTGATGGGCACACCCACCCAGCGGGCCGCGGCCCTGCCGACCGCCGCGTTCACCGTCCGCTACGAACCGGCCGACGCCGACAAGGGCAGCGTCGGTGACTTCCTGGACGATGTACCTGCGGGCGCGGTCGTGGTCATCGACAATGCCGGGCGCACGGACTGCACGGTGTGGGGCGGGATCATGACGCAGACCGCGGCGGTCCGCGGTGTCGCGGGCACCGTGGTCCACGGCGCCTGCCGCGACGTGGCCACCTCGGTCGAGGCGGACTATCCGCTGTTCAGGAGCGGCCGCTTCATGCGCACCGGCAAGGACCGGGTGCGGCTCGCCGCGGTGGGTGCGCGGCTGTCCCTGGGCGGTGTTCCGGTGGCCCCGGACGACCTGGTGCGCGGCGACGTCCCAGCCACCAATGCCCGGCGTGGCCTGCCGCCCCTGCGGGAGCCCGCCCATCTCGTCGAGCTGGCCGTGGTCCGGCGTGCGGCGGATCCCAGCCCGCTGGTGGCGCAGTTCGTACGGCACGCGTTGCCGACACAGTGAGGAAGAGAGACGCAGCATGCATCCCGGCAATGGCTTCGCCTGGTCACGTCAGGAGCTGCCCGTCGACGGCGTGCCGCTCGTCCAAGGAGGACTACACCGATATCGCCCGCCACGCCGCCTTCGACGGGCACCCGGTCGTGGCCTACGACGCCCCCGGCTGCGGCGACACCGTCTGCGGGGATCCGACGGCCGTCTCGATCCCGTTTCTGGTGGACACCGCGGTGTCCGTGCTCGACCGGCTCGGCATCGGGCGGTTCCATCTCGTCGGGCATTCGATGGGCGGTCTCACGGCCCTGATGCTGGCGGCCAGCCACCCCGACCGGGTGCTCAGCTTCGTCGACATCGAGGGCAACGTGGCGCCCGAGGACTGCTTCCTCAGCCGTCAGATCGTCTCCCACCCGGCCGCGGACGGCGAGACCTTCCTCGAAGGCTTCATCGAACGGAACCGGCGCTCGCCCACCTACGCGGCCCCGCTGTTCGCGTCGAGCCCGCCCCACAAGGTCCGCGCCGACGCGATCCGCGGGATCTTCGAATCGATGGTCGAGCTGAGCGACCACGGAGACCTCATGGCCACGTTCCTGGGTCTGCCGTTTCCCAGGATGTTCATGTACGGCGACCAGAACGCTTCGCTGTCCTATCTGCCGCGGCTGGCCGCGGCGGGCGTCGAACTCGCCGAGATCCCACAGTGCGGACACTTCCCCATGTATTCCAACCCGCCCGCCATGTGGGCCCGCATCGCCGACTTCCAGGGGAAGGTGCAGGCCCCGTGGTGGTGAGCCCGGGATCGGCCTATCCTGCGCACGCGTTGATCGACTTCCTATGGAGGACGCATGACCGTCGGCAACACTCCCTCCCGGGCCGTGGTGGTGGGCACCGGATCCCGTGCGCAGATGTTCACCACGGCACTGGCCCGCCGCCCCGGGCTGCGAGTCGCCGCGCTGTGCGACCCGAACCCGGTGCGCATCGCCCACCACCAGCAGCTGCTGAAAGGAGGCCGGTGAGCCGGAGGCGGCGGCCTGGAGTCCGGGAGGACTTCGAGCGCCGACTGCGTGCCGACGACATCCAGGAAGTGCGTCGTGACCTGCGTGGACGCGCTGCACGACGCCTACATCGTGCCCGCGCTGCGGGCCGGTTGCCGGGTGGTCACCGAGAAGCCGATGACCACCGACGCCGCCAAGTGCCGCCACATCCTCAGCACCGTCGAGGAGACCGGCAACCATCTGGCGGTGGCCTTCAACTACCGCTTCAACCCGGTCCACGAGGAAGTCCACCGGCAGCTGTCCTCGGGCGCCATCGGCGAGGTGCTGTCGGTGCACTTCGAGTGGCTGCTCGACACCCGGCACGGCGCGGACTACTTCCGCCGCTGGCACCGCGAGAAGCAGCACAGCGGCGGGCTGATGGTGCACAAGTCCAGCCACCACTTCGACCTGGTCAACTGGTGGCTGGGGGCCCGGCCGCAGGAGGTCTTCGGCTACGGCAGACTCGGCTTCTACGGCCGCGAGGCGGGCGAGCGCAGCGGTTACCGCCGCGAGTACGAGCGGGCCCACGGCGCGTCCGCCGCGCAGGACGACCCGTTCGCGCTGGAGCTGGCCGACAACGACGCGCTGCGCGCGCTGTACCTCGACGCCGAGGGCGCGGACGGCTACCACCGGGACCGCAACGTGTTCGGCGACGGCATCACCATCGAGGACGACATGTCGCTGCTGGTGCGCTACGACACCGGCGCCACCATGACGTACCACCTGACCGCGTACTCCCCCTGGGAGGGCTACCGCGTGATGTTCAACGGCACCCGCGGACGGCTGGAGCTGGAGGTGGAGGAGAGCCGGTGGCAGCCGCCGGTGCTGGGCACCACCTCCGGCCGGGGCACGATCCACGGCGACGAGGCGCTCGCCAACGCGGGCGGTCCGCGGGTGGTGCTGCGCCCGCTGTGGGAGCCGCCGCGGGAGGTGGAGCTGCCCGCGTTCGACCACGCGGGACACGGTGGCGGGGACGAGCGCATGCTGAC
>NZ_GG657754.1:357351-360239 GCF_000158915.1 Streptomyces himastatinicus ATCC 53653
CGTTCGCGGCGGCGTATGCGCCCTGCCCGGGGTTGCCGAGCAGCGAGGCCATGGAGGAGAACACCGCGAACCAGTCGAGCCGCATCCCGGCGGTGGCCCGGTGCAGCCGCCACGCCCCGGTGACCTTGGGTGTCCACACCCGGTGCAGCTGGTCGTCGTGGATGTTGGTGACCGCCGCGTCGTCGAGGACCATGGCGCAGTGGACGACGCCGTCGAGCCGTGCCCCGTCCCTGGTGGCGGCGGTCACCAGCCGGTCGGCGGTGCCGGGGCGGCCGATGTCGCCGAGGATGACGGTGATCCGGGTGCCGGTGGCCGACAGTTCGGCGAGCGTCTGCGCGTCGGCGGCCAGGGGTGCGGTACGGCCGTTGAGCACGAGGTGGCCCGCGCCCTGGGCGGCCAGCCAGCGGGCGGTGGCCAGGCCGAGCCCGCGCAGGCCGCCGGTGATCAGATAGGTGCCGCCCGGGCGCACCGGGAGGGGCCCGTCGGGCAGGACGGCGCTGATCTCGCCCTGCTGCGGGAGGGTCAGTACCAGTTTGCCGAGGTGGCGGGCGCCCGCCATCTGCCGGAACGCCTCGGTGACATCGGCCAGCGGATAGGTGGTGCAGCGCAGCGGCTTGAGGCGGCCCGCGGCGAACTCGTCGAGCACCTCGTGCAGCATGGCGGCGAACACCGCGGGGCGGGAGGTCTGGAGTTCCACCAGGTCGACCGTGCTGAAGGTGATGTTGTGGCGCAGGGGTGAGAGTCCGAGCGGGGCGTCGGAGAGGATGTCGCGGACGCCGAGTTCGATGAAGCGGCCGAAGGGGCGCAGCGATTCGAGACCGGCCCGGATGGCCGCGCCGGACAGCGAGTTGAGGACGACGTCGACGCCCTCGCCGCCGGTGGCCTCCCTGATCTCGTCGCGGAAGTCGAGCGAGCGGGAGTCCATGACATGGGTGATGCCCATGGAGTGCAGATAGCGGCGTTTGTCCTCGCTGCCCGCGGTGGCCAGCACCTCGGCGCCCAGCAGCCGGGCGACGGCGATGGCGGCCAGTCCGGTGCCGCCGGTGGCCGAGTGGATCAGCACCCGTTCGCCCGCCGTGACGTGGGCGACGTGGCGCAGCGCGTACCAGGCGGTGATGAAGGCGAGGGGCAGTCCGGCGGCGGTGGCCGGGTCGAGGCCGTCCGGGATGGGGCCGGTGCAGTCGGCGGGTACGACGGTGAAGGAGCCGAAGGCGCCGCCGCGTGCGTCGGCCGCGACGACCCGGTCGCCGACGCGGACGTGGTCGACGCCGGGGCCGACGGCGGTCACCTCACCCGCGCATTCGAAGCCGAGCCGGTAGCGGACGTCCCGGTCGCCGGGGAGCAGGCCCATGGCGGTGAGGACATCGCGGAAGTTCATGCCCGCGGCCAGCACGCGCAGTTCGGCCTCGCCGGGGCCTGGAGGCCGCCGTTCGGCGGTGGCGAGTTCCAGGGTGCCGAGGTCGCCGAGGCGGCCGGCCCGCAGCCGGAAGCCGTCGGTGCCGCAGCGCACGGTGCGGGCGGCGGCCGTGGTGCGTTCGGTGTCGGTCAGGGGTGCGTAGGCGAGCCGGGCGGTGTGGCGTGTTCCGTCGCGGAGCGCGATCTCGTCCTCGGCGGCGTCGGCGAGGAGTTCGGGGACGAGGTCGAGCGGTGCGGCCGGGTCGGTGTCGACCAGGGTGGCACGCAGTTCGGGGTGTTCGTACGCGAGGACGCGCACCAGTCCGCGCAGTGCGCTCTGCGCCGGGTCGGGCATGTCCTCGGGTGTCACGGCCCGGGCGCCCCGGGTGACGGCGTACAGGCGCGGCGGTCCGTTGGGCCCGGCCGGGGCCGCGGCGAGGGCCTGGGCCGTGGCGAGCAGCCGCCGGGTGCGGCGCAGGGCATCGCCGCCGCTGTCGTCGCTGTCGTCGGCCTGCGTGTCCTCGGGACCGTCGGTACGTGGCGGGGCGGCGCACAGGAGGACGACGCCTCGCGGCAGGGCGCCGGGTCCGGTGAGCCGGGCGGTGAAGTCCTCGCGGAGGGCGTCGAGCGGGGTGTCGTCCAGGGGCGGCTCCCAGAGCCGGGTGGTGGCTCCGGCGGCGCGCAGCGCTTCGGACGCGGTGTGGGCGGTGCCGTCGCCCTCGCCGACGATGAGCCAGTGGCCGGGCGGGCGGGCGTCGTCCGGGGCGGGCGGCTCGGCGCGTTTCCAGCCGATCTCCAGGAACCACTGGTCGACCTCGGTGGTCTGCTGGACGGCGCGGCGGGCGATCCGCAGGCCGTCGATGGCGAGGATGGGGCGCCCTTCCCCGTCGAGCAGCCGGATATGGCCGACGAGAGTCCCGGCGGTGGACTCGGCCGTCAGCCGGGCGTGGCAGTAGACGGCGGTGGCGGGGTCGCCGAGGACGCGGGCGGTCTGGATCCCGACGGGCAGCACCAGCCCCTGGTCGCCGTCCTTCAGCAGCCCGGCGACCAGGAGCTGGGCGCACAGGTCGACCAGGACGGGGTGGATGCGCAGGGCGTTTCCGGGAGTTCGGGCGGCTTCGGGGATCCGTACCCGGGCCCAGAAGCTGTTGCCGAGGCGGGAGGTGTGCACCTCGCTGATGCCGTTGAACGCCGGGCCGTGTTCGATGCCCCGGGCCCGCAGGTTGGCGTACAGGGCGGCCGGGTCGACGGGGGCGGGGTGGCGCAGGGCCAGGGTGCGTACGGAGGCGGGGCGGGGCCGGACGGGTGCGGCGAGGCGGCGCAGTACGGCATCGGCCTGCCGGATCCAGGTGCCCTCGTCGTCGCGTCCGAAGATCTCGCAGGTGGCGCGGTCGGGGGCGGCCACGGTCACCGTGGTGCTGAGGTCGGTGTGCTCGGCGATGGTCAGGAGTTCGTGGAAGCGCAGATCGGTGACCTCGACCTCGGTGGGGTCG
>NZ_GG657754.1:360339-374458 GCF_000158915.1 Streptomyces himastatinicus ATCC 53653
GTGCACCCGGTGGTCGTCCAGCCAGGGCAGGGTGGCGGGTGCCGGTGCTCGCGCGCCAGGAGTGGCGGAGGGATTCGCCGGGCACTTCGGTGTGGCTGCCGGGCAGTTCACCGGTGGACCGGGCGGAAGTGTCGGCGGTGGGTGCGGGGAGGGCGGGGGTGGCCCAGTGGGGGGTGCGGTCGAAGGTGATGGCGGGGACGTCGGCGAGGTCGCCGTCCCCGTACAGGTGCGCCCAGTCGACGGGGACGCCCGCGCAGTGGAGGGCGGCGAGCTGGGTGCGGAAGGTGGTGGTCTCGTCCTCGCCGCGGCGCAGGGTGGGCAGGACCACCGGGTCCCGGGTCAGATCGGCGAGGGTGCGGGCGACGGGGTGGGTGACCACGGGGTGCGGGGAGATCTCCACGTACACCAGGTGGCGGTCGGCCGCGGCGGCGGCGAGCGCGGCGGAGAAGCGCACCGGGCGGCGGAGGTTGGCGCACCAGTAGGCGGCGTCGAAGGCGGGGACGTCGTGCGGGTCGTCGAGGACGGTGGTGTAGAACGGGACGTCGGGTCGCCGGGGGGTCAAGTCGGCGAGGACGGTGCGCAGTTCGGGAAGCAGGGGGTCGACCTGCGGGGAGTGCGAGGCCACGTCGACGGCGACCAGGGCTGCGGGCACGCCGCGGGCCTCCCAGTCGGCGACGAGGCGTTCCACGCGGACGGTGTCCCCGGCCACGACGGTGGAGCCTGGCGCGGCCATGACGGCGACGGTGACGCGGCCTTCGGTGGTGTCGAGTTCGGCCTGTACCTCGTCGGCGGGCAGGCCCACGGTGGCCATGGCGCCGTTTCCGGCGACGCGGGTGAGCAGCGCGGAGCGGCGGCAGATGACCTTGACGCCGTCGGCCAGGGAGAGCGCCCCGGCCACCACGGCGGCCGCGACCTCGCCCATGGAGTGGCCGACGACCCCGGCGGGTTCGACGCCATGGGCGCGCCAGGTGGCGGCGAGGGCGGTCTGGAGCGCGAACAGCACGGGCTGGACGCGGGCGCAGCCGGTCACCGGCTCGCCCGCGCGGACGATGTCGAGCACCGAGAACCCGGTCTCGGCGGCGATGAGTTCATCGGCCTCGGCGAGCGCGGCGGCGAAGGCGGGTTCGCGCTCCAGCAGTCCGCGTCCCATGCCGGGCCACTGCGAGCCCTGCCCGGAGAACACCCACACCGGCCGCCGGGACACCTCGGCGCCCACGGCACCGGTCACCACCGCGGGGTGGGCCCGGCCGGTGGCGAACGCCCGAAGCGCCTGGGCGACTTCGCCGTGGGTGGTGGCCGTGACGCCGAGCCGCCCGCGGCCCGCGGCCCGGCGCAGGGCGAGGGTGTGGGCGATGTCGCGCAGCGGTACGGCCGCGCCGTCGCCCTCCAGCCAGTCGGCCATGCGCCGCGCCGCGACCGGAAGCGCGGCGGGGGACCCGGCCGGGAGGAGGACGATGTGCGGGTCGGTGGCGGTGGTGGTGGTGTGGCGCGGCCGCCGCGCACGGGGAAGGGCCGGGGTGGCGGGCGGCTGTTCCAGCACCACATGGGCGTTGGTCCCGGAGAACCCGAAGGAGGAGACGGCCGCGAGGCGGGGGCCGGTGCGCACGGGCCAGGGGGTGAGTTCCCGGGGGACGAAGAAGCGGGTGGCCTCGGCGTCGATGGCCGGGTTCCAGCGGGTGAAGTGCAGATTGGGCGGGATGAGGCCCTGGTTCAGGCAGAGGATGGCCTTGATGAGGCCGGTGACCCCGGCGGCGGGTTCGAGGTGCCCGAGGTTGGTCTTGACGGACGCCAGGGCGCAGCGGTCGCGGCCGGTGCCGTACACCTCGGCGAGGCTGCTGAACTCGACTGGGTCGCCGACCGGGGTGCCGGTGCCATGGGTTTCGACCATGCCGATGTCCCGGGCGTCGATTCCGGCGCGGGCGAGCGCCTCCTCGTACAGGGCGCGCTGGGCGGTGGGCGAGGGTGCGGCGAGTCCGTCGGAGTGGCCGTCCTGGTTGACGGCGGAGCCGCGCAGGACGGCGAGGACGCGGTCCCGGTCGCGGATGGCGTCGGTGAGGCGTTTGAGGACGACGATGCCGCAGCCCTCGCCGCGCACGAAGCCGTCGGCGGCGGCGTCGAAGGCGTGGCAGTGGCCGGTGTGGGAGAGCATGCCCATCCGGTCGAAGGAGCGGGTGACTCTGGGTTCGAACATCAGGGTGACGCCGCCGGCGAGGGCCAGATCGCATTCGCCAGCGCGCAGCGCCTGGGCCGCGAGGTGCACGGCGACCAGGGAGGAGGAGCAGGCGGTGTCCAAGGCCAGGCAGGGTCCCTGGAGGCCGAGGAGATAGGAGATCCGCCCGGCGGCGACGCAGTGCGCGTTGGACAGGGCCGAGCCCTGCTGTTCCTGGGTGTACCGGTCGAGGCGGTCCGCGTAGTCGTTGTAGCTGAGGCCGGTGAAGACGCCGGTGGCGGTGCCCGCGAGCCGGTCGGGCGGTGTTCCGGCGTGTTCCAGGGCCTCCCAGGCCACCTCCAGCAGCAGCCGGTGCTGCGGATCGAGGACGTCGGCCTCGCGGCCGGAGACGCCGAAGAAGTCGGCGTCGAAGCCGGACACTTCGCGCAGATAGCCGCCGACGGCGGGCAGTCCGGAGCCGTCCGCCGGGCCGGTGGGGTCCGGTGTGCCCCACAGGGCGGTGCGCTCGGCGGGCGGCGCGGCGACCGCGTCCCGCCCCTCGGCGAGCAGGTGCCACAGCGCGGCGGGCGAGTCGATGTCACCGGGGAGGCGGCAGCCCATGCCGACCACGGCTATGCGGGTGGGCGGGCGAGCGGAGGCAGGGGTGTTGTGACGCATCGGGGTCTCCGTGGGGGTGTTCGGCCTGTGGGGTGGAGGCCGGGGGGCGGTGTCGCGGGCTGAGGGGGTGTCGCGAGGTCGCGTCGGGTCGGCCCGCGGCGTCAGGGGGCACCTCCCGGCGGTAGCCGGGGGAGCGTGCGATCGCTGGGCGGAGGGCCGTCCTCGTGGGGGCACCTCCCGGAGTCCGGGGGCGGGTCACTCGGGCGTCTCAGCGGTAGCTGGGGAGCTGCCAGGCGTCGCGGGCCCGGCGGGGCTTTGCGGGCATCCTCTAGGTGGCGTCCGGGCTGCCCAGCAGGATCGCGTGCTTCACGCCACCGATCTGGTAGTTGAAGCTCAGCGCGTAGTCGAAGTCGAGGGGACGGGTGCGGGTGCCGGGGACCGGGTCGAAGGGCAGGCCGTCGGCGGGTTCCTCGCAGTTGGCGGTGGGGCACACCTCGCCCTGTTCCATCATCATCAGGGTCAAGGCGGCGCCGACGCAGCCGATGGGCGATCCGTGGTGGCCGAAGCACGCCTCCTGGGTGGTCACCAGGACGGAGCTGTCCGGTCCGTACAGCTCCCGGATGGCGTTGACCTCCAGGGCGGTGACGGCGGCGCCGCCGTCGCAGGCGCCGTTGACGTACGGGATCTGCTCGATCCGCCACCGGTCGCCGAGGCAGGCGCGGACGGCACGGACGAGCTGTGCGCCGCCCGCGTCGGTGGCGAGGGGGTTGTCGAGGCCGTCGCGGGTCATGGCGGTGGCGAGCACCTGGCCGTAGAGGTGTGCGCCGCGGCGCAGGGCGTGTTCCCGGCTCTCCAGGATCACGGTGGCGGATCCCTCGCCGTGGTTGATGCAGTCGGCGCGCCGGTCGTAGGGGCGCATGAGGGAGTCGAACGAGGCGAGGAGGTCCGGCATGGCGGCGGCGTCCATCGCCTCATGGGCGCGCTGGGCGCCCACTTGCACCTGCTGACCGTGCTGGATCAGGGCGAGGTCGAAGACGTCGACCCCGGTCACGGCGGCCATCTCGACCTCACCGGTGGCGATCATCCGGCGGGCGTTGCCGATCTGCACGGCGGCGGACGAGCAGCCGCAGGTCACCGTGAAGCAGGGGCCGGTGGAGCGCGCCGCCGCGGCCTGGACGACCGCGACGTCGGAGGGGGTCGCGCCGAGCGCGGCGGCGACGAACATCTCCACGCCGTCCAGCGCGGTGGCCTCATCGGTCTGGGTGTTCAGAAGCGAGAGATAGACACCGACGTTGGAGTCCACTCCGCCGCGGCCGACGAGCAGGGCCGCCTCGCTCAGATCCCCGGCCTGGAGGTCCAGTTCGGCGTCGGCGCAGGCCTCCACCAGGGACACCAGGCCGAAGCGGTGGGCGTCGGTGTAGTGGCGGGAGAAGAACTCGGGTATTTCGGGAAGCCGTTCGCCGAAATGTTCTGGGGTGAGGTTCACCGCACCGTAGGCGATGTCGCGCTGGACGAGGACGGAGCGGCCGTGGGAGGCGATATCCCACAACTGACCCGCCGTGAATACGGGCCCGGCGTCGCCCGGCAGGCAGAAACCCAGACCGGTGACCACGACGTCCCGCGGTCTTTTCACGGGGCCCTCCTGAAGCTGATAATAGTTGTCATGACGACCACCTGATCATCGTTCGGAAACGATTTATGGAATAGATGACGTTACGCCGCGGTAAGGACCACCGGAAGGTTGTGCCGTATCACCGAGGCGGGTACGGAAGGTACGGTGCCCGGATTCGTACGCCCGGCGCCCGGGCCACACCACCGCTCCGCTATCGGACTCCGTGTTCCCGCGCACGCCCCCTCTTGCAGAAAGTTCCTGAAAACCCGGGAAACCGTTGAAAAACACGGCGACTTGCGGGCATCTCATCGGTACGTCATTTCGACTGTTCATCACCGGTCGCCGAAAGGACCCCACATGGCGAACCAGTCCGCACCGTTCGACGACCTGGACCGCAAGATCGTCGCGGCCCTGGTGGCGAATGCCAGGGCGAGCTTCACGGAGATCGGCGCCGCGATCGGACTGTCGGCGTCCGCGGTCAAGCGGCGGGTCGACCGGATGCGGGAGAACGACGTGATCACCGGCTTCACCACGACCGTGCGCCCGGCCGCCCTGGGCTGGCGGACCGAGGCGTACGTGGAGGTGTACTGCGACAGCGCGGCCCCGCCGCGGCGGCTGGCGGAGGTCGTGCGCAGCTACCCGGAGATCACCGCGGCCATGACGGTGACCGGGGGCGCCGACGCCCTGCTGCATGTCATGGCCAGGGATGTGGAGCACTTCGAGGAGGTGCTGGAGCGCATCCGGACCGAGCCCTTCATCCGGAAGACGATCAGCTACATGGTGCTGTCGCATCTGATCGCGGGCAGCGCCGAGGCCGGCGCCAGTCCCTCCGCACCGCCCGGGGACCTGGACGCAATGAACGATCGCTGAACCGGGGAGAGACGCAACATCACTGCGCCAATGCGCAATTTTCCTTTCTTGTGTCCCCTCTCGTCCGCTTTCTACCGTTGAATCATTCCCCGGCCCGCGGAAGCGAGAGGACTGCTCCGTGCCCCAGACCCGTGTGCCGCGCCCCCGGCGCTTCCTGACCTGTCCCCCCAGATTCTTCGACGTCCGGTACGCCATCAATCCGTGGATGCGCGAGGACACCGTGGTCGACACCGCACTCGCCCAGACCCAGTGGGAGACGCTGATCCGCACCTACCGCGACCACGGCCACCGGGTGGAGACCGCCGAGCCGGTGCCTGGCCTGCCGGACATGGTGTTCGCGGCGAATTCGGCCCTGGTCCTGGAGGGCCGGGTCTTCGGCTCCCGGTTCCACGCACCCCAGCGCCGCCCGGAACAGCTGGCCTACACGTCCTGGTTCAAGGCGGCCGGATTCGAGGTGCACCCGCCGGAGGCGGTGTGCGAGGGCGAGGGCGACCTCGTGCCCGCCGGCCGGTTCGTCCTGGCCGGTACCGGGTTCCGTACGACGCGCGCCGCCCACCAGGAGGTGCAGGAGTTCTTCGGGGTGCCGGTGATCAGCCTGCTCCTGGTGGACCCGTACTTCTACCACCTGGACACCGCCCTGTTCACCCTCGACGAGGAGAACATCGCCTACTACCCGGGGGCGTTCTCCCCCGGCAGCCGTGAGGTCCTGGAGCGCCTCTTCCCTGAGGCGCTGATCGCCACCCGGGACGATGCCATGGCCTTCGGGCTCAACTCCGTCTCCGACGGCCGCCATGTGTTCGTCGCCCCGCGCGCGACCGGCCTCATCGCCCAGCTCACCGACCGCGGTTACGTCCCCGTCCCCGTCGACCTGTCGGAGCTGCACAAGGCCGGCGGGGGCATCAAGTGCTGCACTCAGGAGATCCGCTGATGACCGCACCCGCACGCACCGTCCAGGACACGGGCGCCCGCCCCGCGCGCTCCTCGGAGGAGCTGATCCGCGCCGAGGACTCCTCGCTCGCCCACAACTACCATCCGCTGCCCGTGGTCGTCTCCCGCGCCGAGGGCGTCTGGGTGTGGGACGTCGAGGGCCGCCGCTACCTCGACATGCTGGCCGGCTACTCGGCCCTCAACTTCGGCCACCGCCACCCGGCGCTCGTCGAGGCAGCCCACCGCCAGCTCGATCAGCTCACCCTCACCTCGCGCGCCTTCCACAACGACCGGCTCGCCGGGTTCGCCGAGGGCCTCGCACGGCTCACCGGCCTGGAGATGGTGCTGCCGATGAACACCGGCGCCGAGGCGGTGGAGAGCGGCATCAAGCTGGCCCGCAAATGGGCGTACGAGGTCAAGGGCGTCGCCCCGGACCAGGCGACGATCGTGGTGGCCGACGGCAACTTCCACGGCCGTACGACGACGATCGTGGGGTTCTCCAGCGACCCCGTGGCCCGCGAGGGGTTCGGCCCGTTCGCGCCGGGCTTCCGCGTCGTCCCGTACAACGACCTCGCCGCGCTGGAGGCGGCGGTCGACGAGACCACGGCCGCCGTGCTGATCGAGCCCATCCAGGGCGAGGCGGGGGTGCTGATTCCGGACGACGGCTATCTGCGCGGGGTGCGTGACCTCACCCGGCGGGCCGGGGCGCTGTTCATCGCCGACGAGATCCAGTCCGGTCTGGGCCGCACCGGCACCACCCTCGCGGTCGACCACGAGGCGGTCCGGCCGGATGTGCTGCTGCTCGGCAAGGCGCTGGGCGGCGGCATCGTGCCGGTCTCCGCCGTGGTCGCCGACCGCGCGGTGATGGGCGTGCTGCGCCCCGGTGAGCACGGCTCCACCTTCGGCGGCAATCCGCTGGCCGCGGCCGTCGGCTCGGCCGTGGTGGACCTGCTGGGCACCGGGGAATTCCAGCGCCGCGCCGCCGAGTTGGGCGAGGTGCTGGACGCCGGGCTGAGCGCGCTGCACGGCAGGGGCGTGACGGGGCACCGCTGCCGCGGCCTGTGGGCGGGGGTCGACGTGGACCCCGCGCTGGGGACCGGTCGCGAGATCGGGATGCGGCTGCTGCGCGAGGGCATCCTCGTCAAGGACACCCACGGCTCGACGATCCGGCTGGCCCCGCCGCTGACCATCACCCGCGAGGAACTGGAGGCGTCGCTGGCGTCGCTGGAGAAGGTTCTCGGCTGACGATACAGACCTGACCGAAGCGGGCCCCGCACAACCCGAAACAGACCCGAAGGCGACTTTGAGCGCCGGGCCGCATTACGTTCCATACGGCCCGGCGCTTCGTCATGTTCAACGCGCCTCCGAGATTCTTTTTCCAGGCACCGGACCGAGCCTCCGAACCGTAGATAACGCGCAGGTCACGGCCCTCTTATCGAGTTTTTATGTACGTTGTTGAGCATTCGACTGTTGCGGATCTCCCGATGTGGAACACTTCCTGTCAACTCGCTGGGAAGACCCGGCGGAGAGCATGAAGTCCTTGCAGGTCAGCATGGTTTGAGAAGGCGAGCGTGCAGGGTGCGGGAAGGAGTTGCGGCTGGAGTGGACACGGAGCCGGTCACGGTGACGGCCGCATACCGGGTGGACCCCGGCCGCGAAACCGAGTTCTATGCCTGGGCGATTGAGATGCTCAATGCCGCGGCAAGTCTTCCGGGATACCTCGGGGGCGGCGTCATGGGCTCCGGTCAGGCGTCCTCGGAGTGGCATGTCATCTACCGATTCGACAGGGAAGTATCCGCACAGGGATGGGAATCCTCGCTCGAGCGCGCACGGTTGGCGACTCGGGCCGGACCCTTCGTACAAGAAAAGGGAACGCAGCGCACCTCAGGGCTACAGAACTGGTTGAAGGGTCCGGTGCGGCCGCTGCCGCCGCCCCCCAAATGGAAACTCTGGCTGGTGAACCTGGGCGCCGTGTTCCCTCCGGTCCTCATGTTCAACGTGCTGGTGATCCCGTTCCTCGAGGGCACCAATTTCCTGCTGCGGACTCTGGCTCTGTGTCTTGGCGTGACCGCGATGGTGACCTGGCTCGTCATGCCGCGCCTACAGCGGGTCCTCAAGAAGTGGCTCTACCCGCCGCTTCAGTCGATCCGAGGACGTCACAGGCGCATGGCGGTGGACGGCCCGAAGCAAGGAGGCAAATCCGGATGGAATCGCTGAGGACGCTCCTCGTCGATAATTACGACTCGTACACGTACAACCTCTTCCATCTGCTCACCGAGGTCAACGGTGAGGAACCGGAGGTGCTTCTCAACGACGCGCCCGAATGCGCGGACATCGACCTCTCCGAGTTCGACAACATCGTGGTCTCCCCCGGCCCCGGACATCCGGCCGACGCCCGTGACTTCGCCGGTGCCGCCCGGCTCATCGAGCGGGCCACGATCCCGGTGCTGGGCGTGTGCCTGGGTCACCAGGGCATCGCGCTCGGCGCCCAGGCGCGGGTGGTGCCCGCCCCCGAGCCGCGGCACGGCCACCTCTCCCGGATCAAGCACGGCGGGAAGGGCATCTTCCGCGGCCTCCCCCAGGACTTCACCGCCGTCCGCTACCACTCGCTGTGCGTGGCCGAGCCGCTGCCGCTGGGCCTCCAGGGCATCGCCTGGTCCGAGGACGGCGTCCTGATGGCACTCCGGCACCGGGCCCGCCCGCTGTGGGGTGTGCAGTTCCACCCGGAGTCGGTGCTCACCGGATACGGCCACCGGATGTTCAGCAACTTCCGCGATCTGACGATCGAGCACGCCAACGGCGAGTCCGTGACGTCCACCGCCTCCCCCGGCGAGCCCCGCAAGCCCCGCGCCCCGCGTCCGAAGAAGCCGCTGGTGGCGAGCGCCCCGGCCGCGGACGGCGCGAAGGCCCGCTCCTACCGGCTGCACGCCCGCTGGCTGGCCGACGCGACCGACACCGAGGCCGCCTTCACCCGGCTGTACGCGGACGCGCCGCGCGCCTTCTGGCTGGACAGTTCGCGGACCCAGTCCGGCGAGGCGCGTTTCTCCTTCCTCGGCGACGGACAGGGGCCGCTGGCCGAGTTCGTGGCGTACGACACCGCCGCCAAGGTGTGCGAGATCGAGCGGCCCGGGCAGCCCGCCACCACCTACGAGGGCAGCGTCTTCGACTACCTCAAGGGAGAGCTGGCCGCTCGGCAGGTCCACGCCCCGGACCTGCCCTTCGACTTCACCGGCGGCTACGTGGGCTACTTCGGCTACGAGATGAAGGCCGACTGCGGCGCCCCCGGCCGCCACGAGGCCGCCACCCCGGACGCCTGCTGGCTGTTCGCCGACCGCTTCGTCGCGGTCGACCACCAGGAGGGCGTCACCTACATCTGCTGCCTCAGCGAGGACACCCCCGACGGCCACCGCGACGCCAAGGAATGGCTGGACGCGACCGTGACCGTGCTCAGCGGGGTGCCCGCGCAGAACGATCCGCTGCCCCCGCCCCCGCCGCTCACCACCACCGCCGCGGTCGAACCGTGGCTGGTCCGGGACCGGGAGAAGTACCTGGCCTCGATCGAGGCGAGCCTGCGCGAGCTGCGCGCCGGGGTGAGTTACGAGGTCTGCCTCACCAACTCCGCGTGGCTGCCCGCCCCGAGCGACTCGTACACCTTCTACCGGACGCTGCGCCGCTGCAACCCGGCCCCGTACGCCGCCTATCTGCGGTTCGGCGACACCGACGTGGCGTGCGCCTCCCCCGAGCGCTTCCTGCGCGTCACCCCGGACGGCATCGCCGAGGCCAAGCCGATCAAGGGCACGGCGCCGCGCTCCGGGGACCCCGACAAGGACGCGCGGGCGCTGGCCGCCCTCGCCACCAGCGCCAAGCCCCGGGCCGAGAACCTGATGATCGTGGACCTGCTCCGCAACGACCTGGGGCGGGTGTGCAAGCCGGGCAGTGTGTACGTCCCGCGGCTGATGAACACCGAGTCGTACGCCACCGTGCACCAGCTGGTGTCCACCGTGCGCGGCCGGCTGCGCCAGGACACCAGCACCGTGGACTGCGTACGGGCCTGCTTCCCCGGCGGCTCGATGACCGGCGCCCCCAAGCTGCGCACCATGGAGATCATCGACGCGCTGGAGACCGAGGCCCGCGGCGTGTACTCGGGCGCCCTCGGCTTCCTCAGCTGCAACGGCGCGGCCGACCTCAGCATCGTGATCCGCACCGCGGTGTTCACCGGCGGCCGGATGCACATCGGCGCGGGCGGCGCCATCGTCCTCGACTCCGATCCGGCCGAGGAGTACGAGGAGATGCTGCTGAAGACCGCGGCGACGATGCGCGCCTACGACGCCTCGGAGCAGCGGCCCGCCGGTGAACTGGACGACCTGCTGGTGGCGGCGGCCCCGTCGCTGCCGGACTCCCCCGCGAAGGAGCTGGAACGGTGACCGCTCTCTCGGATCTCTCGGATCTCTCCGGTCTTTCGGAGTCTGCTCTCGTCGACCCGGTCCTCGCCCACTCCGGGCTCGCGTTGTCCGGCCCGTCGGTCTTCGTACCGTCGGTGTCCGCCAACGTGGCCGCGCATCTGGCGGCGCTCGCCGACCGGTGCGGCTGGTCGTCCCGGCCCGCCTTCCTGGAGGCGCACCGGATCTGGACCCATGGCGAGGGTCCACGACCGTGCCGCGCGCGCCGCCACCGTGCTGGCGGGGGCGCGGGGTGGGTGCCGGTGACCGGGTGCTGATGGCGCTGCCCGACGGCGTCATGTGGGTGGCCCACGTTTCCTGGCCGTGGCCCGGCTGGGGGCGACGGCGGTGCTGGTCAACCCCGGGCTCACCGCCGACGACCACCGCTTCATGGCCGAGGACTCGCGGGCCGCGCTGTGTGTTTCGGGGCCCGACCTCGAGGGCCACTTCGACACCGACCGCTGGCTCGGCGCGGACCAGCTGTCGGCGCTGACGAACCCGGACGGCATCGACGCCGCGGCCGCGGCGCGGGAGGCCGAGCCGGTGACGGCCGACGCCCCGCTGTACGTCCAGTACACCTCGGGGACCACCGGCCGCCCGAAGGCGGTGACCCACACCCATGGCCATGTGGCGGCGTACTACGACCTGGTGGGCCGGGACGTGCTGGACATCGGCCCGGACGACGTGACGTTCTCGGTGTCCAAGCTGTTCTACGCCTACGGGTTCGGGAACGCCTTCGTCTTCCCGCTGTTCTCCGGGTCGTCCGCGGTGCTGAGCGCGCAGCGTCCCGGCCCCGGCCTCACCGACGACCTGGTGGCCCGGCACCGGGTGACCCTGCTGTACTCGGTGCCGTCCGCGTACGCCGCCCTGGTGGACGAGCGCGGCACCGGCCACACGACCTGCTTCGCCTCGGTGCGCGCGGCGGTCAGCGCGGGCGAGAGCATGCCCCGCGGTCTTGGCGAGCGGGTCGCCGAGATGCTGGGCGCCCCGGTGCTGGAGCAGATCGGCTCCACCGAGGCGGGCCACGCGTTCTGCGCGAACACCGTCTGGGAGAACGCCCCCGGCACCCTGGGCCGCCCGGTGCCGCGCTTCGAACTGGAGCTGCGGGACAGCGGCGGCACCGTGGTGGAGGCCGCCCCCGACGAGGTGGCCGAGGGCGAGTTGTGGGTGCGCGGGCCGACGGTGGCCGCCACCCGCCCGGCCGACGACGGCTGGCTCGCCACCCGGGACCGGGCCCGGCGCAACCCGGACGCCTCGTGCCAGCACCTGGGCCGGGTCGACGATCTGGAGATGGTCGGCGGGATCACCGTCTCCCCGCTGGAGGTCGAGGAGGTGCTGCGGCACCACCCGGCCGTACGGGAGGTGGCGGTGGCCGCCGTCCCCGACAGCCGCGGCGCGACCCGGCTGCACGCCTTCGTGGTGCCGACCGCCCCGGCGGCCGGGGGCCGGACGGTCGACGAGCGGGCCCTGTCGGACGACCTGATCGCGCTGGCCCGGAAACGGCTCGCCGCGTTCAAGGCGCCGCGCACGGTGCGGGTCGTGGCGTCCCTGCCCCGGACGCAGACCGGCAAGCTGCGGCGCCATGTCGTACGGACGGGTGCCTGGTGACCGCCCTGCGCCCCGCCCGCCGTGCCGCCCCCGCGCGCACCCTCGTGAACGATTCCGAACGGTAGGTACTGCATATGTTGGAGCGGCTACTCCCCGAGCGCGGGTTCTACCTCGGGCTGATGTTCCAGGAGGCCGCGGCCCGCCACGGCAGGGTCCGGGTGACGCTCGACCGGCCGCTGGACGTCGCGCCGGACGCCGGCACGGACCTCGGGTACACCGATCTGGCGGATCTGGTCGACGACGTGGCCGCCCGGCTGTGGTCGGCGGGGGTGCGGCCGAGCGAGCACGTGGCGATCCACAAGCGCGACAACGTCGACATCGTGGTGCTGGCCTGCGCCGTCTCCCGGATCGGCGCGGTGCCCGCGCTGCTGTCGCCCTCGCTGGACGGCAGGGTGGCCGCGGTGCTGCTGGACCGGCTGCACGCGCCCTGGCTGATCACCGACCGGGCCACGCTGGAATCCACCCTGAGCGGTCTGGACACCGGGCTCGCCCGTGGGGTGCTCACCGTGGACGAGGCGCCCGGGCACCCCCACGCGATCCCGTTCGCCCAAGTACGCCGGGGTGCCGCGCCGCGCGCCCATCCGGCTCCACCCCCGCGAACCCTCGCTCATCACGCACAGCTCCGGCACCACCGGCATCCCCAAGCTGGCGGTGCACTGCGCCCACACCATGTGGAACCGGCTCGTGCCGCAGCAGGCGCTGGGCCGGGCCACCCGCGGCGAGTCCGCCGCGCTGCACATGTCGTTCGTGCACTCGCGCTTCTACCATCTGCTGGGCGTGCTGCTGCACTTCGGCAGCCCGCTGCTGCTGCTCCTGGACCCCGACCCGGCCCATGCGGGCCCCCTGCTGGCCAAGTACCGGCCCGGCATCGTGGAGACCCACCCCAACACCTTCGTGCTGTGGGAGGACCTGGCCGAGGCGCCCGGGATGCCGCTGGCCAACGTACGGGCGTACGGCTCCACCTTCGACGCCATCCATCCGCGCACCGTGCAACGGCTGCTCGGCGCGTCCCGGCGGCGCGACCCGCGGCTCGTGCAGCTGTACGGGCAGAGCGAGACCGGGCCGATCGCCTTCGGCTGGTACACCCGGCGCGGCGCGGACCGGGTGCAGGGGCGGCGGGTGGGCACCGGCATCCCCGGGTTCACCCGGATCCGGGTGGTGGACGAGCGCGGCCGGACGTGTCCGCCGGGCAAGCCGGGGGCCATCGAGGCCCGTACCCGCGGCCGGATCCTCACCTATCTCGGCGCCGCCGACCAGTACGCCCAGCAGGTGGACCGCGGCTGGTGGCGGATGGGCGACATGGGGTACCGCGACCGCTGGGGCGCGCTGTACCTGCTCGACCGCGAGGTCGACCAGCACGCCACGGTCGACTCCAATCTGGAGGTCGAGGACGAGCTGCTGTCCCGGGTCGCCGAACTCCGCGAGGTGATCATCGTCCACGGGCCCAGCCTGGAGCCGGTGCCGGTGGTGTGCACCCGCGGGGACGAGCCCCTGGACGCCGGCCGCTGGCGGCTGGCCACCTCGGACCTGCCGCCGCTGGCCGAGCCGGTGCAGTGCCGCTTCGAGGACCTGCCCCGCACGAGCACCTGGAAGATCAAGCGGCTGGAGATCAGCCGGCTGCTGGCCGAGGGCGAACTGCCCACGCTGTCCACCGCCCGGGCCCATGGCTGACCCGGCGGAGGTCGCGGAGCCGGTCCTCGTGGTGGGCGCCGGTCCGGTCGGGATGACGGCGGCGCTCGCGCTGCGCGCCCGCGGACTGCCGGTCACCGTGCTGGAGGCGGGGGCGAAGGACCGGGTGCGGCCCGGCAGCCGCGCGCTGTTCGTGCACCGGCAGTCGCTGCGGCTGCTGGAGCGGGCCCGCCCCGGGCTCGGGCAGCGCGTCGCGGCGTACGGCAC
>NZ_GG657754.1:374558-376869 GCF_000158915.1 Streptomyces himastatinicus ATCC 53653
CCCGGAGTCCTCGGGCCAGGACGCGCTGCCCGCCTTCGCGAGCCTGCGCCAGGTGGACACCGAGCGGTTCCTGTACGAGGCGTGCCTGGAGGCGGGCGTGGACTTCCGCTTCGACGCCGAGGTGACCGGGGTCGAGGCCACCGGCACCGGGGTGACGGTGACCGCGGCGGACGGCGACGGCTGGACGGCCGGTCATGTGATCGCCGCCGACGGGGCCCGCTCCGGGGTGCGCAAGGCGCTGGACATCCCGCTGGAGGGCACCCGTTCCGAGGGCTATCACGTGGTGGTGGACGTGGCGGATCCGGCGGGCGCGGAGATGTCGGCCGAACGGGTCTTCCACTACGAGCACCCCGCCGCCGGCGGCCGCACCGTGCTGCGGGTGCCGTTCACCGGCGGCTTCCAGGTCGACCTCCAGTGCCGGGCGGACGACCCGCCGGGCACGTACGACACCGAGCAGGCGGTGCGCCGCTGGCTGCCCCGGCTGGTGGGCGCGGACTGCGCGCACCATGTGCTGTGGGTGTCCCGGTACCACTTCCTGCGCAAGGTGGCCGCGTCGTTCACCGATCCGACCGGCCGGGTGCTGCTGGCGGGCGAGGCGGCCCATCTGTTCCCGCCCTTCGGGGCGCGCGGGATGAACAGCGGGATCGCGGACGCGGTCTCGGCTGCCGACGCCATATCGGTGGCATGCTCCGACCCGTCGAGGGCACCCGTGGCCATCGGCGAGTTCGCTTCCACCCGTCGCCGTGCCGCGCTGTTCAACAGCGTGGCCGCGGGGGCGGCCCTGGACCATATGCGGCCGCGCCGCTGGGGGCGGATGACCCAGCGCGCGGCGGCCACGCTGGCCCCGGTGGTCCCCCGGTGCGGTGCGTGGCTGGAGCACGCCCCGTACGGCCCCCGCAGCGGCCCGATGGCCGACGCGGCGCGGAAGTACTGACGGTGGAGGGGAACGAAGGCGTGGACACGGACATGATCACCGCACAGGACACCGATCGGGAGCGGCGCTCGGACCAGCACCAGTGGACGCTGATGTGGCGCGAGGACGGCGGGCTGATGCCCTCCCGCCCGGTGCCCGACAGCGCGCTGCTGGCCGCCGACTCCTGGCTGGTCGACGAGGGCCGGGTACGGGCGCTGGCCCACCACCACCGGCGGTTCGCCGCCGCGTGCGCCGAGGCGACGGGCGACTCCCCGGCCCGGATCGAGAGCTTCTGGCAGGACGCGGCGGCGGCGCTGCCGCGCACCGGCCGCTGGTTCCCGCGGGTCGAGCTGGCCGGTCCCGAACCGGCCCGGCTCTATCTGCGGATACGGCCCGCACCGCCCCGGACGGCCAATGTGGCCGTCTGTCTGACCGAGGAGTTCGATCCGCGCATCCATCCGCGCCGCAAGGGGCCGGATCTGTCCCTGCTGGCGCATCTGCGCCACCGGGCCGCCCAGCGCGGCGCGCAGGAGCTGCTGCTCACCACCCCCTCGGGTCTGGTGCTGGAGGGGACGACGGCGAACGTCCTGTGGTGGGAGGACGACGTCCTGTGCCTGCCGCCGCCGGACCTGCCGCTGCTGGCGGGCGTCACCACGACGCTGATCCAGGAGCGCGCGGCGGAGCTGGGGGTGCGTACCGAACACCGCCGGTGTCCCGTCCAGGAGCTGGACGGGCGCGAGGTGTGGCTGGTCAACGCGTTGCACGGGATCCGTCCCGTGACCGCGTGGCTCGGCCGTCCGCTGCGCGCGGGGCCGGCCCTGCGCGCCGCTTCCTGGCAGAGCTGGCTCGACAGCTGTGCCGATGTCCTCATGCCGATGAACGGAGTTCACCCATGACCGCGACCGCACCCGGCCCGCAGGCCACCACCGCCCGGCTGGAGCTGAAGAAGCTGGCCCCGAAGGTGTCCGCCGCGATGGGTGCCCTGCACGCGGCGGCCGTCGACGCGGCGCAGGAGGCGAAGGTCGAGCCCGAGCTGCTCGAACTGGTCAGAATCCGCGCCTCCCAGCTCAACGGCTGCGCGTTCTGCCTGGACATGCACACCAAGGACGCCCGGGCCCAGGGCGAGACCGAGCAGCGCATCTACGCCCTGAACGCCTGGCGGGAGACCCCGTTCTTCACCGAGCGCGAGCGGGCCGCGCTCGCCCTGACCGAGGCGGTGACCGATGTCCAGGACGGCCATGTCCCGGACGAGGTCCACCGGGCCGCGTCCGAGGTGTTCGACGAACCGCAGATGGCCGCGTTGATCTTGGGCCCGCGGTTCGTCATCAACGCCGTACAACCGCAACGGCGATTCAAGCGCCCCGAATGGGTGCCCCGGGCGCCTATCAGCCCGCCCCC
>NZ_GG657754.1:376969-395800 GCF_000158915.1 Streptomyces himastatinicus ATCC 53653
CGGACCGCGGGGCGCTTTCGGACCCCATCCGCCCCTGCTGGGCCGTCCGGCCCGGGGGCGCCGCAACCCGCTGCGCAGGCGGACGGACCGGGTCCAGTCCTGGTTCAGCCTGCTCTTCCTGCTGGTCCTCGTGCTCGGCCTGCCGATGGCCGCCATCAGCGCGGGGAACGCCGCGCACGCGTCGCAGATGCGTGTCGTGCACGCCCAGGAAGCCGCCCGGCACCAGATCACCGCGCACCTCGCCGAGACCCCTCCCGGTGGGCCGGGCCGGTCGGAGGCCACCGAGCTGAGGATGGCGAAGGTCAGCTGGACCGGTGACGACGGCGCCCGGCACGCCGGTGTGGCCACGGTGCCAGGCGACGCGGACGCGGGTACGGAGGTACGGGTCTGGGTGGGCCCGGACGGGGATCTCGCCCAGCCGCCCACCTCCCCCTCGACGGCGCGGACGATGGGCTGGTTCACCGGCATGCTGACCGCGGCCGCGGTGGCCGGGGCGGCGTTCGCGGGGCGGGCCCGGGTCCGGCAGGTGCTGGACCGCCGCCGGTACGCGCGATGGGAGGCAGAGTGGAAGGTGGTGGAACCCGCGTGGTCCGGCAGGAACCGTCGCTGACCGCTCTCCGGCCGCCGACCGCCCCCCGGCCGCTCCGCCGCGGGTCCGGCAAGCGAGGTGATCGGAGCAGACGATGCCGCACACAGTGGAGTGGAAGGTCCACCTCTACGTCTTCGAGGACGACGAGGGCCGGACGAAGGCGCGCGTCGAGCTGGACACCGGTGCCGCGGCGCTCACCGGCCGCGGCACGGCACGGCGCAACCCGGAGGACCGGGACATCCCCGTGATCGGCGACGAGCTGGCCGCGGGCCGGGCACTCAGCGATCTCGGGCACCAGCTCTTGCGGGCCGCCGAGCACGACATCGAGAGCGAGGAGCCACCGGCGCCGCGTAAGCCCCGGCCCGGATACGGCTGGGTGGTCTGACAGGCCCGGCCGGTCAGTCACCGGGCGGCCGGGACGCGGCCGCGTTTTTTTTTTTTTTTTTTTTTTTTAGCAGATCGAGCATGGCCAGTTCCGCGCGCGGGGCGTCCCGGTCGCGCACCGCGTCCAGCACCCGGCGATGGCTGGGCACGGGGTCGTCGGCGTCCCCGTGGGCGTGCACCAGCCGGTCGCGCTCGCGCAGCCCGGGTTCGAGGATCAGATCGAACCGGGCGAGGAGTTCATTGCCGGTGGCGCCGAGCAGCGCCCGGTGAAAGGCGGCGTCGGCGTCCGCCTCGGCGGCCAGATCGCCCCGGGCGCGTTCCATCGCGGCGAGCGCCGCGTCCAGCGCGGTCAGGTCGGCGTCTGAGCGGCGCAGCGCGGCGCGGTGGGCGGCGGCGGGCTCCACGACGGAGCGCACATCGGTGAGGTCGCGCATCAGCCGCTCGCCGTCGCCGCCCGCCATGCGCCAGCGGATCACATCGGCGTCCAGCAGGTTCCAGGCGGAGCGGGGGCGGACGTAGGTGCCGCGCTTCTGCCGGGCGTCGATGAGCCCCTTTCCGGCCAGCACCTTCAGGGATTCCCGCATCACGGTGAGGCTGACGTCCAGTTCGTCGCCGAGCGCCCGTACGTCCAGGACGTCGCCCTCGGCCCAGTGGCCGCCGACGATGCGGGCGCCCAGCCGCTGGACCACCTGGCCGTGCACACCGCGGCCGGAATAGGACGCCATGGGGTTCTCCTCGGGGGGAAGTCACGTTGTCACGGGCACAGTTCCGGGCACTCCGGCCCTGAGCATTATTTATGAATACATCTTGACACCCCTCAGGCCCGCCCGGACGATGAACCGACCTCACCGACGAGCACGCCGACCGCGGGGAGCCCCCTGTGACGCAGTCGCCGCACGCCCATCTCCCGGCCACCCTCACCATCTCCCTGTGGGACTTCAGCTGGTACACCCGTACCGGCCCGGGCGAGCCCTTCGCCGATCTGGACCGCGCCTTCGAGGACGCCGTCGCCCGCGGCTACAACACGGTGCGCATCTGCGCGATGCCGTACCTGCTCTTCGGCTCGGGACTCGACACCAGCCGGCTGCGGCTGCGCCCGCTGGGCGGCGACTACGGGCAGCGGATGCGCTGGTACGACGTGGGCGCGGTCACCGAGATCGACGGACGCGCCCATCTGCGGGCGCTGTTCGAGGCGGCCCTGCGGCACGACTGCTACGTCATCCTCTCCAGCTGGGAGTACCAGCAGAGCCCGTCGTTCGCCGAGGACCGCGCGTGGTACGACGCCCTGATGACGATCGACCCCGAGCGGCGCGCCGAGGCGCTCGCGGACGCGCTGGCCGATCTCATCGACTTCCTCGTCGTCCACGGTCTTGACGACCGGATCGCCTTCACCGAGCTGCACAACGAGGTGCAGGGCACGCGGCTCGCCGACGGCCTGCGGGGCGAGGACAGGATCGTCGCGCTGCGCCCGCGGCTGGAGCGCGGTCTCGCCCGGTTCAGGGAGCGCCACCCGAACCGGCCGGTCACCGTCAACTACGCGATGGTGCCGGTCGGTTCGCTGCGCGGGGTGCCCCGCGACGTCGACGTCGCCGTGTTCCATCCGTACGTCTACGGCGTGCTCGGCGAGCTGATCGACACCTTCGCGATCCGCGACCGCGCCCGGCCCTTCCCCCAGCCGCGGGCCCGCCGGGAGCTGCTGCGCCCCGGCGCGCCCGATCTGGCGGACTGGGTGCCGCCGGAGCGCGACCGGTGGCGGCTGTCGGCCACCACGGTCGGGCCGCGGGAGATCTACGTCCACGACTGGTGCGATCCGGCCAAGTGGGACGCCTGGCTGTACGAACGCTACGCGACACACCGGCTGGCGATGGAGCAGAAGCTGGTCACCTGGATCGAGGCCGCCGCGGACTGGGCGGCCGACACGGGCGTGCCGCTGGTCTTCGGCGAGGGCTGGATCGGCTACACACCGCTGCACGGCACGTTCGAGGAGGGCCCGGTGGGGGCCGCGTTCTGCCGCCGCGCCGTGACCGAGGCGGCGCGGGTCGGGGCATGGGGCTCGGTGGTGTGCTCCAACGCCGCGCCGCAGCACCCGATGTGGCAGGACATCGCGCTCCAGCGGGAGTGCAACGCCGTCCTGCGCGGCTGAACGCGGCGCCCTCACCCGGGCGCGGTCACCATTCGGCGAACGAGCCGTCCGAGTGGCGCCAGATCGGGCCGCGCCAGTCGGGGGCCGTCGAATCGGCGGCGCGCACGGCCCGCTCGTCGACCTCGATGCCGAGCCCGGGGGCGGTCGGCCGGTTGATGTGGCCCTCGTGGAAGCGGAACACCTCGGGGTCGACGACGTAGTCGAGGACTTCGGCGCCGTCGTTGTAGTGGATGCCGATGCTCTGTTCCTGGATCAGGAAGTTGGGGGTCGCGAAGGCGATCTGGAGGCTCGCGGCGAGCGAGACCGGGCCGAGCGGGCAGTGCGGGGCGAGGGGGATGTCGAAGGTCTCGGCGAGCGCGCCGATGCGCCGCACCTCGGAGATGCCCCCGGCGTGCGAGAGGTCGGGCTGGAGCACGGCGACCCCGGCCTGGAGCGCGGGCAGCACATCGGTGCGCGAGTAGAGCCGCTCCCCGGTGGCGATGGGGACGGGCGAGGAGGCCACGATGTCGCCGAGCAGATGGGTGTACTCGGGAAGGACCGGTTCCTCGGCGAACAGCGGGCTGTACGGGGCCAGATGGGGCAGCGTCTTACGGGCGGCCGCGGCGGTGAAGCGGCCGTGGAAGTCGACCGCGAAGTCCCGGTCCGGCCCCAGGGCCTCCCGCGCGGCGGCGGCGCGGGCCACGACCGCGTCGATGTCGGAGACGGTGGGCAGCCGGTTCATCCGCCCGGAGGCGTTCATCTTCACCGCGGTGAATCCCGCCTCGACCTGGGCGGTGACCGCCTCGCCGATCGCGCTGGGCTCGTCGCCGCCGACCCAGCAGTAGGCGCGGACCCGGTCCCGTACCGGCCCGCCGAGCAGGACGTGGACGGGCACGCCGAGGGTCTTGCCCGCGATGTCCCACAGCGCCTGGTCGAGCCCGGCGACCGCGCTGGAGAGCACCGGGCCGCCGCGGTAGAAGGAACCCTTGGTCATGAGCTGCCAGTGGTCCTCGATCCGCGCGGGGTCCTTGCCGACGAGGAGTTCGGCCAGCTCGTGGACGGCGGTGCGGACGGTGGCGGCACGGCCCTCGACCACCGGCTCGCCCCAGCCGACGACGCCCTCGTCGGTCTCCACGCGGCACAGCAGCCAGCGCGGCGGGACGGCGAAGGTCTCCACACGGGTGATGATCACAGGTTGCTCCTCAGGAACTGGATTTCAGCACGCTCCACCCGCCGTCGACCACCAGCGAGGCGCCGGTGACGAACGAGGCGTCGCCGCCGAGCAGGAAGGCGATGGCCCCGGCCACCTCCTCCGGGCGGCCGAGGCGGCGGGCGGCGGTCTGTTCGGCGCTGTTGCGCCGGTCCTCCTCGCTGATCCCGGCCCAGGCGCGGGTGAGGACGGGGCCCGGCAGGACGGCGTTGACCCGCACCGCGGGGCCGTACTCGACCGCCAGCTGGCGGGTCAGTCCGGTGAGCCCCGCCTTGCCCGCCGCGTAGGCGGGGCGGCCGGGGAGCCCGACGAGGGCGTGCACGGACGACACCAGGACCGCGCTCCCCCGGGTGGCCCGCAGGCCGGGGAGGCAGGCGCGGAAGCCGAGGAAGGCGGCGGTGAGGCCGATCGACAGCTGCCGGTTCCACTCGTCGAGGCCGATCGCGTCGGCGGGCCCGATCCGTACCGCGGTGGCGTTGCTGACCAGCCCGGACACCGGTCCGTATCGCTCGGTCGCGGTACGCACCGCCGCGTCCCAGGACGCCTCGTCTGCCACGTCGCAGTGCTGGAAGACGGCCCTGCCGCCGTCGGCGCGGATGTCCCGGGCGACGTCCTCGCCCTCCTCGCGCAGCACGTCGGCGATCAGCACCCCGGCGCCGTCCGCGGCCAGTCGGCGGGCGGTGGCCGCGCCGATGCCGCCGGCGGCGCCGGTGACGATCACGCATCCGGATCCCGGGGCGGATCCCTGAGCGGGGGAAGAAGGGTTCACGGCCGATATTAAATATGAATTAATGAGCGACGCCAAGGGGTCGAGTGAGCCGGGCGGAGTAAAATTCGCTGCACGTGCCGATACGAGGCGAGAGCGCATGCAGAGATGGGCGACACCACCTTCCGCGGATGGCCCCACCACCTCCCCGATCCGATCTCGGAGGCCACCTGTGTGGTGGACGAGCGGGGCGTACTGACCGGCTGGAGCCTCGGCGCGCAGAACCTCCTGGGACACCGGGCCGAGGACGTGGTGGGACGTCCGGTGGCCGAGCTGTTCGCCCCCGGCGGCCCGGGGCCGCCGGGCTTCGAGGCGCACACCGCCGCCGGAGGCGGCCCCGCGGTGCTGCGCCACCGCGACGGCCACGACATCCGCATCGTCCTGTGGGCCCAGCCGTGGTCCCCGGGCGACGGGCGCCCCCACTGGCTGCTCCAGGCCACCCGCGAGGAGGCCGTGCGCCGCCAGGACATCGGCCGCGCGCTCCTGGACGGCCTGGGCCTGGCCTCCCCCGTCGCCATGAGCGTCTACGACGCCCAGTGCCGCTGTCTGATGCAGAACGCCGCGCTGCGCCGCCTCAGCGGCGTCCAGGACGAGGAGCGCCTGGGGCGCACCCTGAGCGAGACGGTCTCGCGGGTGGACACCTCCGGAATCGAGTCGATGCAGACCCGGGTGCTCCGCCAGGGCGTCGCGGTCGCCGACGTCGAGGTCCGGGGCCGGGTGCCCTCCGACCCGGACCGGGAGCGCGTCTGGTCCAATTCGGTCTTTCCGCTCAAGGACCGCTCCGGTGAGGTGTTCGCCGTCTGCCACGCGGTGCTCGACATCACCGAGCGGCACCGCGCCCGGGAGCGGCTTGCGGTGCTGAACGACGCCAGCGCCCGCATCGGCTCCACCCTCGACCTGCTGCACACCGCCCAGGAGCTGGCGGACGTGGCGGTGCCCCGGCTCGCCGACTTCGCCTGCATCGACCTGATCGACTCGGTCTTCGAGGGCGAGGAGCCGCCCACCGGGGCGGTGGCGAACGCGAGCGTGTTCCGGCGCGCGGCCCACCAGTCCATCGTGCCCGGCACCCCGGAGGCGGTGGCCGACGTGGAGGACGTGGACGTCCACGCGTCCGCCCCGGACTCCCCCTTCGCCCGCGCCCTGGCCACCGGCACCTCCGTCCTGGAGTCGGTGAACGGCCAGGATCCGGTCCCCGGCTGGCTCGCCGACGATCCCAAGCGGGCCGAGGGCATCAAGCGGTGGGGCATCCACTCCTGGATGGTGGTGCCCGTACGGGCGCGCGGCAGCACCCTCGGAGTGGCGGTGTTCCTGCGGCGGCAGCGCACCGACCCCTTCGAACAGGACGATCTGCTGCTGGCCGACGAGATCGTGGCCCGCGCCGCGGTGTGCATCGACAACGCCCGCCGCTACACCCGCGAACGCGGCACCGCCCTCGCCCTCCAGCGCAGCCTGCTCCCCCAGCGGCTCCCGGCCCAGGCGGCGGTGGAGGCCCGGTCGCGCTATCTCCCGGCGGGCAGCCGGCTGGGGGTGGGCGGCGACTGGTTCGATGTGATCCCGCTGTCCGGGGCCCGGGTGGCGCTCGTCGTGGGCGACGTGGTCGGCCACGGCATGAAGGCCGCCGTCACCATGGGGCGACTGCGCACCGCCGTCCGCACCCTGGCCGACCTCGACCTTCCCCCCGACGAACTGCTGGCCCACGTCGACGACCAGGTGCGGCGGCTGGTCGACGAACAGGCCGCCGAAGGTCAGGAGCCCGGCGATGCCACGGGCGCCGCGGCCGGTGCCACGCCCGAACCGGCCATCGACGCCTGGGCCTTCGGCGCCACCTGTGTGTACGCGGTCTACGACCCCATCACCCGGCACCTCACCTTCGCCCGGGCCGGGCACCCCCCGCCCGCCGTCGTCACCCCCGGCGGCCGCGCCGCGTTCGTGGACTCCGCGAACGGGCCGCCGCTGGGCGTCGGCGGGCTGCCGTTCGAGGCCACCGAGGTCCAACTGCCCGACCACAGCCTCCTCGTGCTCTACACCGACGGCCTGGTGGAATCGCGCGACCACGACATCGACGCCGGGCTCGACCGGCTGCTCCGCACCCTGGACGACGACTGCCGCGATCTGTCGCTGGACGCGGTGTGCGACACCGTCGTCTCCCGGCTGATCCCGGGCCACCCGCCCGACGACGTGGCGCTGCTGGTGGCGCGTACCCGGGCGCTGAGCGACGACCGCTGCGCCGCCTGGGACCTGCCCGCCGAACCCGCGGTCGTCTCCCGGGCCCGGGCCGATGTGGCGCGCCAGCTGTCCCGGTGGCAGCTGGGCCATCTCGTGGCCACCACCCAGGTCGTGGTCACCGAGCTGCTCACCAACGCGATCGTGCACGCCCGCGGCCCGATCCAACTGCGGCTGGTCAGAAACCAGTCGCTGATCTGCGAGGTGTCCGACAGCAGCGCGGCCGCCCCGCATCTGCGCCGGGCGGGGCGGATGGACGAGGGCGGCCGCGGACTGTTCCTCATCGCGCAGCTCAGCCAGCGCTGGGGCACCCGGTACTCCGGGGACCGCAAGACCATCTGGGCCGAGCAGCCGCTGAACGGGCCGCGTCAGTAGTCATTCCGGTACGTACCCGCCCCGGGCGGGTACGGGATGCGGGTGAGCGCTTCTCTCCCCGGTCCGGCCACGCGCCGCGCCCTGCTGGCGGGTTCGGTCGGCAACTTCATCGAGTGGTACGAGTTCGGTGTCTACGGCTTCTTCGCGACCGTCATCGCCGCGAACTTCTTCACCCCCGAGGGCGGCAGCGCCATCGAGGGCCTGGTCAAGACGTACGCCTCGTTCGGGCTCGCGTTCTTCTTCCGGCCCATCGGCGCCGCCGCCTTCGGCCGCGTCGGCGACCGGATCGGACGGCGCCCGACGCTGATCCTGGTGCTGCTGCTGATGACCGGCGCCACCACGCTCATCGGCGTGCTGCCCACGTACGACACGGTCGGCGCCGCCGCCCCGTGGCTGCTCACCCTGGTGCGGATCCTGCAAGGGCTGTCCGCGGGCGGGGAGTTCGGCGGCGCGGTGTCGCTCATGACGGAGTTCGCCCCGCCGGGGCGCCGCGGGCTGTACGGGGCGTGGCAGTCGTTCACCGTCGCGCTGGGGCTGCTCGCGGGAGCCGGGACGGCCGCCGTCCTGGCCACCGCGCTGAGCGAGGCGGCCCTGAACGACTGGGGCTGGCGGCTGCCGTTCCTGCTGGCCCTGCCGCTCGGGCTGACCGCGCTGTGGCTGCGGCTGAGACTGGAGGAGACCCCGTCGTTCCGCACGACGGGCGCGCAAGCCGCGCCGAGTGAGGCCGGGGCCACGCGCCGCGAGACGGCCGGGGCCATCGTGCTGGGCTCCGGGCGCATCATGGGCTGGGCCGCGGCCGGGTACACCTTCCTGGTCGTCATGCCCTCGTATCTCCAGGCCACCCTGGACGCCACGTTCCAGCAGGCGCTGATCGCCACCGTGGTGGCCAACGCGGGCTTCGCGGCCGCCATCCTCCCGGCGGGGCTGCTCAGCGACCGGATCGGACGGCGCCCGGTCATGCTGACCGGCGCCGCCCTGGTGACCGTGCTCGCCTTTCCGCTGCTCAACGTCCTTCAGGACCCGGACAGTTCGGCCCTCGTCCAGGGCCTGGCCGTCCTGGTGGCGGGCGCGGTGGTCGGGCTGATGGCGGGCCCCGGCCCGGCGATGCTCGCCGAGATGTTCCCGACCCGCGTCCGGTACACGGGGCTCGGGCTGGCGTACGCGCTGTCGAACGCCGTGTTCTCGGGGTGCGCCGGGCTGATCATCACCGAGGCCGTCAAACGGACCGGCGAGGCGGACATCCCCGCGTACTACGTGGCGGCGACCGGCGCCCTCAGCGTGATCGCCCTGGCCACCCTGCGCGGCGACACCCACCGGGGCACGCTGCGGGAGGAGGAGCGGCACCCGCCCCGGGACGAGACCGAGGAGGAGACCCCTTGCGCGTGATCGGACTGATGTCGGGCACATCCCATGACGCGGTGGACGCGGCGGCCGCCGATCTGGCCCTCGACGGCGACACCCTGGTGCTCGCCCCGCTGGGCCTGATCGGTGCCGCCTATCCGGACACGTTACGGGCGGCGCTGGCCGCCGCGCTGCCACCGGCGGCGACCACCATGGCGGACGTGTGCGCGCTCGACACCCGGATCGGCCAGGCGTTCGCCCGGCTCGCCGTCCGCGCCGACCGGGAACTGTGCGACGGACGGGCCGACCTGATCAGTTCGCACGGGCAGACCGTGTACCACTGGGCCGAGGACGGCCGGGTGCACGGCACACTCCAGCTCGGGCAGCCCGCCTGGATCGCCGAGGCCACCGGTGTGCCGGTCGTCTCCGATCTGCGCAGCCGGGACGTGGCCGCGGGCGGCCAGGGGGCGCCGCTGGTCAGCCTGGTCGACACGCTGTGGCTGCGCGGGCGGCCCGGGGTGTGCGCCGCCCTGAACCTGGGCGGCATCGCCAACCTCACCGTGGTCCCGCGGGCCGGGGAGCCGCTGGCGTTAAGACACCGGCCCCGCGAACGCCCTCATCGACGCGGCGGTCCGGGACCTGACGGACGGACGGCTCGACCACGACGCGGACGGCGCCCTCGCCGCACGCGGCACCGTCCATCCCGGACTGCTGGAGCGGCTGCTGGCCGAGCCGTACTACGCGCTGCCCCCGCCCAAGACGACCGGCAAGGAACTGTTCCATCTCCCCTATCTGCGGACCGCGTTGGCGGCCACCGGCCCGGTGGCGGACCACGACGTCGTCGCCACCGTCACCGAGCTGACCGCCCGTACCGTGGCGGACGCCGCGCGCTCCGTACATGCCACCGAGGTGATCGCCTCCGGTGGCGGCATCCGCAACCCGAGCCTGATGGCCGCGCTGCGCCGCACGCTCGGCACCGTCGCCCTGCGGGTCTCCGACGACCTCGGGTTCCCGGCGGCGGCCAAGGAGGCGTACGCCTTCGCCGTCCTGGGCTTCCTGACCGCCCACGGCCTGGCGGGCACGGTGCCGAGCTGCACCGGCGCCCGGCACCCCGGTGTCCTGGGGTCGATCACTCCGGGGCGGCGGCCGCTCGTCCTGCCGCCGCCGGACCGGCCCGCGCCGTCCCGGCTGGAGATCTTCCGCCGGTGAGGGGCCGGTGAGGGGCCGGTGAGGGTCCCTCAGTCCTCCGGGATCTCCATCCGGAGGTCCCGGGGCAGCTGCTGTTCGAACCACACCAGCTTGCCGGTGCTCAACCGGGTCGCGCCCCAGCGCCGGGAGAGCTGGTTGACCAGGAACAGGCCGCGGCCGCCCTCGTCGCCCGGGCGGGCGTGCAGCATCCTGGGCACGAACGGCGAGTCGTCGCCCACCTCGCAGCGCAGCACATCGGTGCGCAGCAGCCGCAACGTCACCGGCCGGGAGGCATAGCGGACGGCGTTGGTGACCACCTCGCTGACCATCAGTTCGGTCGGCTCCAGCAGCGAGTCCAGATGCCAGCGGTGCAGGGTGCGGCGGGTGAGGCGGCGGGCCCGGCCCGCGGTCTGCGGCTTCGGGTCCAGGAACCAGTAGGCGACGTTGTACGACGGGATTCCGTCGAAGCGGGCGGCGAGCAGCGCGATGTCGTCGTCCCGGTCCCTGGGCCCGACGGCGCCCACCGCCGCGTCGCACAGCAGCTCCAGCGGCGGGGGGGTCGAGCACCTGGGCGGTGGTGTGCAGCCGGTCGCGCAAGCGCTCGACCCCGGTGGCCACATCGGTGTCGCGCGACTCCACGAGACCGTCGGTGTACAGCAGCAAGGTGGCCCCGGTGGGCGCGAACATCTCCACCGTCTCGAAGCTGACCCCGCCGACGCCGACGGGTGGCCCGGGCGGGATCCGCAGCACCTGGCCACGGCCTCCCGGCTGGAGCAGCACCGGCGGCGGATGACCGGCGTTGGCCATCAGCAGCCGGTGCGCGATGGGGTCGTAGATCCCGTAGAGACAGGTGGCCATGTGCTGGCTGCCCAGCCGCTGGGCCTGTTCGTCGAGGTGGTGCAGCACCTCGTCCGGGGACAGGTCGAGACCGGCGAGGGTCTGCACGGTGGTGCGCAGCTGGCCCATGATCGCGGCGGAGGTCATGGAGTGGCCCATCACATCGCCGATGACGAGGGCGACGCGGTTGCCGGGCAGCGGGATCGCGTCGTACCAGTCGCCGCCGATCCGCGCGGTCTTCGAGGAGGGGAGATAGCGGGTGGCCAGCCGGACACCGATGGGTTCGGGCAGCGAGGCGGGCAGCATGGTGCGCTGGAGGGCGTCGGCGACGGACACCTCGCGCCCGTAGAGCACCGCCTTGTTCATGCCGAGGGCGGTGTGGGTGGCGAGCTGGGAGGCGACCAGCAGATCGTCGCCGGTGAAGGGCGGCCGGTCGGGGTGGCGTACGAGGACGGCGGCGCCCATGACGGTGTGCTCGCGGCCCCGCAGCGGGGCGATGATCAGCCGTCGGCCGGGCGGCACCGGGCCGGGGCCGCCCACCGCGGGGCTCAGCAGCTCGGCGACCGCGGCGGCGATTCCGGGGACGTCCCCGAACGCGGGGCGCCCGGCGGACAGCAGTTCGGCGAGCCGGCCGGTGACGGTGAGCCGGGCGAAGCCGGGCGGGACTCCCGGCCCTGCCTCCGGTACGGCTCCCGGCCCTGCGTCCGGCGCGGCTTCCGGTCCGGCGGCGTGCGGGCACAGGACGAGCGGTCCCGGCGGCTCCTCGTCGCCGGCGGGCAGCGGGTCGCGCAGATGCACCACGGCCGCGTCGGCGAAGGCGGGCACGGCGGCCCGGCACAGCTCGTGCAGCGTCTCGTCGAGGTCCATGCCACGGGCGATCTGCCGGGTGGCGGTGTCGAGGTAGCGCAGCCGGTCGGTCTGCGGCCCGGTGCCGTACACCGCCTCCTCCCGCAGATGCTCCACGCCGGGCGGGGACCGGCGGGACGGTGCGGCGGGCCCCACGGCCCGGTCGCCCGGCCGGTCCGGGCCTTCCTGGGGGGTGGGGTACGCCATCAGCTGTGCCGTTCGTCGCGGATGCGGTACGGATGCGGATTCCTCAGCCGCCCCGTCGGCACCGGAGGAAGATCTGCTCCTCGGGCGGGATGTCCGAGGAGGCCGGTGCGTAGGTGTAGGACGACTCGCCGACGATCTCGAAGCGGGCCGCCTCGATGACCCCGCGCAGATCGTCCCGCAGATAGCCGGTGACACGGATGGTGGAGCGCAGGAACGGGATCGAGAAGTCGTCCACGTCGGCCTCCACCATCGACAGGGCGAACAGCCCGCCGGGCGACAGCAGGCGGTGGATGGTGCCCAGCGCGAGCGGGATCTCGGCGCGGGGCAGCATCAGCAGCGAGAAGAACGCCGTGACCGCGTCGAACCGGCCGAGGTCGAGCGGGCCCCCGGTCCGCAGATCGGCGATGTCCGCCTGGTGGAAGGAGGCACCGGGGACATAGGACCGGGCGAGCCGCACCATTCCGGCGGACAGGTCGAGCCCGGTGACCCGGAGCCCGGCGCCGGTCAGCTGGCGCGCGGTGGGCAGCCCGGTGCCGCAGCCCAGGTCGAGCACCCGGGCTCCGCGCGGGAGCAGCCCGATCATCCACTCGCCCGCGGCGAGCTGGCCGTCCTTGTGCGGGAACGCCTCGTCGTAGCGGTCGCCGATGGCATCGAACGCCTCGGCCTGACCGGTTCGGTCGAGCCGAATGTTCCCGTAGCCGGTGTCGCCGGTCCCGTTGTTCACGGACACATCCCCGGAGTTTTCGACGTCACCCCCATTCTCCTCGCATTCCGGGTCCGCGCCACGGCCCGCGCACACCTTCCCCAGGGGTGTCTTGTCGGTCAGCCGGGGCTCCCCTTCGGCTTCTCGTCGTCCACGATCTCCGCGTCCACGACCTCGTCGGCGTCCGCCTGCGCCTGGCCCTGGCCTCCGTCGCCGCTCCCGCCCCCGTCCGGGGTTCCGGACTGCCCTTGCGCCTGGGCGTAGAGGGCGGTGCCGATCTTCTGCCCGACGGTGGCGGCCTTGTCGGTGGCGTCCCGGATCGCGGCGGTGTCCTCGCCCTTCAGCGTCTCCTTCAGCTCCGCGATCGCCGTCTCGGCCTCCTCCCGGACGTCCTGCGGCACCTTCCCGGCCTGGTCGCGCAGCAGCTTCTCGGTCTGGTACACGAGGGCTTCGGCCTGGTTGCGGGTCTCGGCGGCCTCGCGGCGCTTGTGGTCCTCCTCCGCGTACTGCTCGGCCTCCCGCATCATGCGGTCGATGTCGTCCTTCGGCAGCGCGGAACCGCCGGTGACGGTCATCCGCTGCTCCTTGCCGGTGCCCAGATCCTTGGCGGAGACGTGCATGATGCCGTTCGCGTCGATGTCGAAGGCCACCTCGATCTGCGGCACCCCGCGCGGGGCCGGCGGCAGCCCCGTCAGCTCGAACATCCCGAGCTTCTTGTTGTACGCGGCGATCTCGCGCTCGCCCTGGAACACCTGGATCTGCACCGACGGCTGGTTGTCCTCGGCCGTGGTGAAGACCTCCGAGCGCTTGGTGGGGATCGTGGTGTTGCGCTCGATCAGCTTGGTCATGATGCCGCCCTTGGTCTCGATACCGAGGGACAGCGGGGTGACATCCAGCAGCAGGACGTCCTTGACCTCACCCTTGAGCACACCGGCCTGGAGGGACGCGCCGATGGCGACGACCTCGTCCGGGTTGACGCCCTTGTGCGGCTCCTTGCCGGTCAGCTCCTTGACCAGGCCGGTCACCGCGGGCATCCGGGTCGATCCGCCGACCATGATCACATGGTCGATGTCGGAGGTCTTGACCCCGGCGTCCTTGATCGCCTGGTGGAAGGGGGCCTTGCAGCGCTCCAGCAGGTCCTCGGTCAGCTGCTGGAACTGCGAGCGGGTGAGCTTCTCGTCCAGGTGCAGCGGCCCCTCGTCGGACGCGGTGATGTAGGGCAGGTTGATCGCGGTCTCGGTCGCCGCGGACAGTTCGATCTTGGCCTTCTCGGCGGCCTCGCGCAGCCGCTGCACCGCCATCTTGTCCTTGGCCAGATCGACCCCGTAGTTGTTCTTGAACTGCTTCACCAGGTGATCCACGACGCGCTGGTCCCAGTCGTCGCCGCCCAGATGGGTGTCGCCGTTGGTGGCCTTGACCTCCACCACGCCCTCGCCGATCTCCAGCAGCGATACGTCGAAGGTGCCGCCACCGAGGTCGAAGACCAGGATCCGCTGGTCGTTCTCGCGGTCGAGACCGTACGCGAGGGCGGCCGCCGTGGGCTCGTTGATGATCCGCAGCACCTTCAGCCCGGCGATCTCGCCCGCCTCCTTGGTGGCGGTGCGCTGGCTGTCGTTGAAGTACGCGGGGACGGTGACGACCACGTCCGTGACGTCCTCGCCGAGGTACGCCTCCGCGTCGCGCTTGAGCTTTTGGAGCACCCGCGCGGAGATCTCCTGCGCGGTGTAGCGCTTGCCGTCGATGTCGCCCGTGGCCGGGAAGTGCCAGTGCTCCTCCCCCATGTGGCGCTTGACCGACCGGGCGGTACGGTCCACGTTGGTCACCGCCTGGCGCTTTGCCACCTCGCCGACCAGCACCTCGCCGTTCTTCGCGAAGGCGACCACCGAGGGGGTGGTCCGGGCGCCTTCGGTGTTGGTGATGACGGTGGGCTCACCGCCTTCGAGGACCGAGACCACGGAGTTCGTCGTCCCCAGGTCGATACCGACTGCGCGGGTCATGTCGAACCACCTCCCGATACGCCTCCAAGTATCCCAAAAGATGCGTTACGCGGCGGTGGGGCCGGGGTCAGTCCCCGAGGTGGTCGACCTCGCGCATCCGGTTCGTCGCGTCGAGGGCGGCGACCTTGTAGGACTCGGCGAAGGTCGGATAGTTGAACACCGCGTCGACCAGGTAGTCGACGGTCCCGCCGCAGCCCATCACGGCCTGGCCGATGTGGATCAGCTCGGTCGCGCCGGTGCCGAAGCAGTGCACCCCGAGCAGCCGCCGGTCGTGCGGGGACACCAGCAGCTTCAGCATGCCGTGCCCGTCGCCGACGATCTGGCCGCGGGCCAGCTCGCGGTAGCGCGACACCCCGACCTCGAACGGCACCTTCGCGTCCGTCAGCTGGTCCTCGGTCCGGCCGATGAAGCTGATCTCCGGGATGGAGTAGATCCCGATGGGCTGGAGATCGTGGATCGGGTTCACCGGCTCCTCGCACGCGTGGTACGCCGCGCTGCGGCCCTGCTCCATGGAGGTCGCGGCGAGCGCCGGGAACCCGACCACGTCCCCCACCGCGTAGATGTGCGGCACGGCCGTCCGGTAGTGCTCGTCCACCGCGATCCGGCCGCGCCGGTCGGCGGTGAGCCCCGCCCGCGCGAGGTCGAGCCCCTCGGTCACCCCCTGCCGCCCCGCGGAGTACATCACCGCGTCGGCCGGGATCTTCTTCCCGCTCTCCAGCACGGTCAGGGTGCCGCGCTCATGCCGCTCGACCGCCGCGACCGTCTCGCCGAAGCGGAAGGTGACGGCGAGGTCGCGCAGCCGGTACCGGAGCGCCTCGACGATCTCGACGTCGCAGAAGTCCAGCATGCCGTCCCGCTGCTCGACCACGGTGACCTTGCTGCCCAGCGCGGCGAACATCGAGGCGTACTCGATGCCGATCACCCCGGCCCCCACGATGACCATGGAGCGTGGCACCCGCTCCATGCTGAGGACGCTGTCGGAGTCCATGACCGTGCGCTCGTCGAACTCCACGCTCGCCGGGCGGGCCGGGCGGGTGCCGGTGGCGATCACGATGTGCCGCCCGGTCAGCAGCTGTTCCCGGCCGGAGGCGTCCGTCACGGCCACGGTGTGGTCGTCCGTGAACCGTCCGGTGCCGGAGAACAGCGCTACCCGGTTGCGGGAGAGCTGATTGCGGACGACGTCCACCTCGCGGCCCACCACATGCCGGGTGCGCGCCGTCAGATCCGCGACCGTGATCTCTTCTTTGAGGCGGTAGCTCTGGCCGTACAGATCCCGCTGGGTCAGCCCGGTGAGGTAGAGCACCGCCTCGCGCAGGGTCTTGGACGGCACGGTCCCGGTGTGCAAGGACACCCCGCCCACCATGTCCGGCCGGTCGACGACGGCGACCCGGCGGCCGAGCTTGGCCGCCGCGATGGCGGCCTTCTGGCCGCCGGGGCCGGATCCGATGACAAGCATGTCGAAGTCGGTCACGGGAGGAGTCTGTCACCCGGACACACCCGCCGGAAGGCCGTTCAACCGCTCAACCTCCGCCATACGGCGCGCCCTTGAGGGATGAAGGACACCAGCAGGACCAGCGCGACCAGCCCGGCGGGCAGGGCAGGCGCGGCCGGAGCGGCGTAGGTGACCAGCAGCCCGCCGAGCGCAGCGCCCACGACGAGGGACGCGAGCAGCGCCAGGCTGACCCAGCGCACCCGACCGTCGCGGGCCACGTCGACCAGCAGCCCGGTCAGGGTCCGGTGAGGTAGGTGGTGGACATCCCGGGCGGCCCGACGGCGCGCACCAGACCGCTCTGACCACCCATGGGCGAGCGCGCCCACGGCGAGCAGCCCGAGCCGTACGCCCCCGCCCGGGTCGCCGCCCGCCGAGGTCCACACCGCCCACAGCCCGCCGAGCGCGAGCACCTCCACACCGAGGGCCCAGCGGGTCCGCCGTACGGGCCGCTCGCCCCGGACGATACGGGCGCTGAGCAGGGCACCCGCGACGAACCCGGCCACCGCGACGGCGGCGTCCCGGGCCCGGTCCGGGTCCTGGGCGCCCGCCGAGATGCCGAGGAGGGAGAGGTTGGCCGTCATGACGCTGGTGAAGACGCCGCCGAGGGCGAGAAAGCTGATCGCGTCCATCGCCCCGGTGGCCACGGTGAGCGCGACGGCGGCCGCCACCAGGCCGCCGTCAGCGGTCGCGTCGCCGTCCGCCATCGGCCACCTCCGGTCGCGCCGAGTGCCCTCCCGGAGGCGCGGGAAACAGCGGGCCGGGAATGGGGGCCGCGTTCCGCCGTATTCCGCTTCCCTCGCCGCCACGACATCGTTAGGTTCGGGGTGCCCAGCCCCGTAACACCCCCTGAACCGTGGAGGAATGCCTCACGTGTCCCGCGAACTCCATCACCGCGCGGTCGTCGCCGACGCCCACAACGATCTGCTGATCGCCGTCGCCGCCCGGCCGCCGCGGCGCTGGGCGTCCTTCTTCCGGGAGCAGTGGCTGCCCCAGCTGCGCGAGGGCGGGGTGGACCTCCAGGTGCTGCCGGTCTTCATCGAGGACCGCTTCCGCCCCGAGGGCGCGCTGCGGGAGACGCTCCGCATGATCGAGTGCGCCCATACGCTGGCCGAGGGCAACCCGGACCAGGTACGGCTGTGCCTGGACGGGTCCGACATCGACGCCGCGCTGGCGGAAGGCAGGATCGCGCTGGTGCTGGCGATGGAGAGCGCCCCCGGCCTCGACGCCGACGTGGAGCTCATCCCGACCGTCCACCGCCTGGGCGTACGGGTCGCGTCCATCGCCCACTGGGGGCGCAGCGCGCTGGCCGACGGCAGCGGCGAGGACGCCACCGGCAGCCGGCTGACGGCGGCCGGAGTGGAAGCGCTGCGGGAGATGGAACGCCTGGGCATCCTCTTCGACGTCTCACACCTCGGCGCCTCGGGCGTCGCCCATGTGCTGGAGCTGGCCACCCGCCCGGTGCTGGCCACCCACTCGTCGGCGCGTGCGCTGCTCGACCACCACCGCAATCTCACCGATGAGCAGATCCGCGGGATCGTGGCCACCGGTGGCATGGTGTGCGTGAACTTCCTCGGCGAGTTCCTGGCCACCGACCCGGACGAGCGCACGGTGGAGCGGCTGGCCGACCACATCGCCCATATCGCGGAGGTCGCCGGGCCGGACCGGGTGGGCCTGGGGCCCGACTTCATCAAGGAGGTCAGCGCCGATGTCAGCCCGCCGTGCTGCGAGGACCTGGAGTACGCCGAACTGGTCGTCCCCGGCCTGGAGGGGCCCCGCGGCCTCCCCCTGGTCACCGACGCGCTGATCGACCGGGGTTTCTCCGAGGCCGCGGTCCACCAGATCCTCGGCGGCAATGTGCTGGACTTGTTCCGCAAGGAGCTGGGCCGCCCCGCGTAAGCCGACGGGTCCGCTCACCCGCGGCGGCCAGCGCGCCCCAGGAGGAAGGGCACCGCCAGGTGGTGGACGGGCGCGGCGACGGCCCACACCGCGCGGCCGACGCGCCCGTGGAAGCGCACCGAGGTGACCCATACGACCCTCGCCCCGTCCACGACCACGACGTTGCGCGCGGCGACCAGCCGCGAGGCCGCCGCCAGGGTGATCGAGTCGGGGCCGGAATCCGGCACGGGCCAGCCCAGGACATGGGCCGGGGAGGTCCGCGGCCCCAGCCGCAGCCCCAGGACGAGCGTCCATCCGCCCACCAGGAGCCACCGCACAGGGGCCGGGGCGCCCTCGAACGTGGCGCGCGCCCATTCCTCGGGGGTCCGCGCCCGGGCCCGAGGCGCCGTCAGCTCGAACGCCGAGACATAGTCGGAGTCCGTCAAGTCCTCGCCACCCGGCACCACTTGGGGCGCCTCGACCCGGCGTACCCACACGGTGGTCATGGCACACCACTCCTTCCGCGACGGCTGCGCCGGAGTCTATGCGACGCGGGAGCGCCCGGTGGTCGTCGACCCGGTCGGGGTCTCCAAGCACGGCGATTCGCTGCTGGCCGCCGAGGCGCTGGACGCGGTCCGCACCAAGCTGCTGCCCACCGCCACCGTCGCCACCCCCA
>NZ_GG657754.1:395900-417546 GCF_000158915.1 Streptomyces himastatinicus ATCC 53653
CATCGCGATGCCGCCCGCTCCTCACGGGGCCGGTCAGGGCCTTGCCACCGCCGCGGGTTCCGCGGGCGGCCCGGCCGGGGTGTCGGTGTCCGCGCCCGCCCGGACCCACAGCGGCTTCAGCCGGTAGGTCAGCAGGTACAGCACCACGGAGGCGCCCGCGCCGACGTACATGCTCAGGTCGCCCGCGCCGGGGTACGCCGAGGCGAACGCGCCGGTGTACAGCTTGGACTCCCAGAACGGTATGGACGCCACCACGCCGCCCGCCCAGGCGACGAAGCCCCAGGAGAGCACCCGTCCGCGGTCGTACAGTTCGGCGATCCGCGCCGGGTCGGAGCGGCCGCCCAGCCAGTAGTCCAGGAGCAGCACGACGGCGAACGGCGCGATGAAGTACGCGGTGAGATTGAGGAACACGGAGAACTTCTCCTCGATCCCCGACTCGCCCCACAGGCTGATGACATACGCCAGCAGACAGATGACGGTGACCGCCTGGGTCCGGGTGACCGGCACCTTCAGGGTCTGGACGGAGATCGCGCCGCCGTAGACGTTGAGGAAGTTCTGCGCGAGCGCCGAGAGGCCGACCGCGATGAGCGCGGGGACGGCGAACGGCCCGGCCAGTTCGTGGAGGGCGGTGATGGAGTCGGTGCTGTTGGCGTTCGAGCCGACCAGGACGCCCAGGATGCCGAGCCAGGCGATGGTGACGAAGTTGCCGAACCCGGTGTACCAGGCGGTGCGGTTGACCACCTTCGGGGTGTCCGGCAGATAGCGCGAGTAGTCGGAGGCGAACGGCGCCCAGGCGACGAGGAAGGAGAGGAACCAGCCGCAGAAGGTGATCCAGCCGCCCGTGCCACCGATGTAGCCGTCCGCCTTCGGGTTGGCGTCGAAGGTGCCCGCACCACGCACCAGGGCCACGACCGTGATCATCATGAACAGCGGGGTCAGCACGTAAGTGAGCACACGCTGAAGGAAGTTGATCATGTTGTAGCCGAAGATGGACACCACCAGTTCGATGGCGGTGAGCAGCAGTCCGCAGAGCCAGTAGGGCAGATGCGTCAGCTCGGCGATCGCCTTGCCACCGAGGATCACGGTGACCGAGGCCCAGCCGACCCCGGCGAACACATTGATGTACGCCACCGGCAGGAAGTTTCCGAAGAAGCCCAGCGGCCCGCGCGCCTGGATCTGCTGCGGCACCCCGAGCCGTACGCCCATCTTGGACATCACGGCCATCAGCACCGACCCGACCCCGGCCCCGACGATGATCGCGGCGACCGCGCCGGTGAAGCTGAGGCCCAGGCTGATCGCGCTGAATCCGAGCAGGATGATGGGGAAGTTGAGACCGGCGGCGAACCAGACGAAGAACTGTGAGCTGGGTTTGCCGTGCCGCTCGTTGTCGGGGATGTGGTCCACCCCGAAGGGTTCGACTTTGGTGACGGCGCTGCCGTAGACCGGCGCCACATCGTCGTGGGTCATGGGCGTGCTCCTGGGGACAGGGGGAGATCTGGGCGTCAAGGGGTGGCGATGAGCGGGGGGAAGGGTGGGTCCAGGCGCGGCCGGGGGCGTCTCACCACGGCAAAGGCGCTGTGTTCGAGATATCGAAAAACCCACCGCCACTGTAGACCAGAGGTGCCAGGTCCTCGTGACGGGCCGCGACCACCCGGCCGGTGAAGACGGTGTGGCTGCCCGCTTCCAGCCGTTCGCCGATCTCCACCTCCAGCTGGGCGCAGGACCCGTCGATCAGTGGTGCGCCGTGGGTGCCCGCGGTCCAGGACAGCCCGGCGAACTTGTCGTCCGACTTGGACGCGAAGACCTTGGCGACATCGAGCTGGCCCGCCGCGAGGATGTTGATCCCCAGATGGGTGGCCCGGTGCAGCGCGGGGTGGGTGGTGGAGCTGCGCTGCACGCACACCAGCACCATGGGCGGGTCCAGCGAGATGCTGGAGAAGGCGTTGACGGCCAGCCCCCTGGGCGTACCGCCGTCGTCGGTGGTCACCACGGTCACACCGGTGATGAACTTGCGGTGCACCCCGCGCACCAGATCGGCGTCGACGGCCGCCTCCTGGGTGGTGGTGATGATCCCCAGCGCCTCAAGCAGCTGGCGAGGGTCCCATGTCACCCATTCCTCGGCGATCACACCGCCGTCGAAGTGGGTGAAGGTGGCACCGGAGACCTCGACCGGGCGGCCGGTGGGCGGCACGCCGAGGAAGTCGCCGGTGTGGCTGCCGGTGCTGCGCCAGCGGATCGCCAGCCCCTCGCCGTCCTCCACGATCTCCTCGATCTCGGTGTGCAGATCGGGGAACGCCTCACGGATGGCGCGGACGGAGTTCTTGAACTGCTCGCGGTCCTGGGGCGCGGCGGCGGGGCCGCGGCGGCGTACGTAGCCGGGGCTGAGCAGTTCGTCGAGCGCCTCCACCCGGCCCTGATCCCAGGCGGCCTGCCAGGCGGAGCGGATGCGGGCGGTGCGGTCAAGAGTGTGCGTCATGACGGATCCCTCATTCAGCTCTTGTATGGCAGAGGACGGTAGGAACGTCATCAGTCACTGTCAACACCTTGGGACAAATGAGCCGGGAAAGAACCGGTCTCGCACCAAATACACAGGTCAAACTTGTTGCCCAGACGTGAACCCTTGACGGCCCCTAACCGGACTCCTAGCCTCACTGCCATGGCACAGCGCGACCCGGAAGAACAGGACGGACGCTGCATGCGATTCTCGATATTCCACAACCTCGGAGCACCGGGACGGCTCGGCTCCTACGCCGAAGTCATGGACGAGGCCCGGGAGTTCGCGGTCGCCGCAGACCGGGCGGGCTTCTGGTCCGCCTGGTACACCGAGCACCACTTCGGCCACGAGGCGATCGAGATCACCCCGAACCCGGTTCTGATGGGCGCCGACATCGCCGCCCGCACCGAGAACATCAGGATCGGCCAGGCGGCGAACATCGCCACCTTCTGGCATCCGCTGCGGCTCGCCGAGGACATCGCCATGCTCGACCAGCTCTCCGGCGGCCGGGTCGAGGTGGGCCTCGGCCGCGGGCTGTACGGGCGCGAGGCGCTCAATCTGAACGCGCTCGCCGATCCGCGCGACCAGGAGCAGAACCGCGCGCTGTACGACGAGACCGTGGAGATCCTCCGCAAGGCGTGGAGCGGCGAGTTCTTCTCGCACCGCGGCCGCTTCTACGAGTTCCCCGCCCCGGGGGTGAAGTGGAACCACCCCCTCTCGCCCGCCACCCCGGACTACATGGAGGACGGGGTCATCACCAAGATGCAGGTCACCCCGTACCCGTTGCAGCGCCCGCATCCGCCGCTGTGGCAGGTCATCGACAGCCCGCGGTCGATCCAGGCGGCCGCGGCCGACGGGGTCCAGGGGATGTTCTGGCTGCCGCCGGTCTCGGCGCTCAAGGAGCGCTTCGAGCTGTACCGCTCCACCGCGAGCGAGGCGTCCGGCCGTGCGTACGCGCTCGGCGAGGGCATCGGCCTGGTACGGGACGTGTACGTCGCCGACACCATGGAGCAGGCCCGGGCCGACTTCGAGGAGGCGCTGATGACCACCTACCGGTGGATCATGCACTTCCGGGGCCTGGGCAACCTGATGGAGGCGGGCGAGGAGCTGACCGACGCCCACGAGCTGTCCTTCGAGTTCCTGGCGGAGCGCAATCTGCTGGTCGGCACGCCCGAGTACGTCTCCGAGAAGATCGCCGAGCTGCGGGAGGAGGTGGGCCTGGAGCATCTGCTGCTGTGGACCACCCACCCCGGCCTGGAACACCGCAAGGCGATGCGCAGCCTGGAGCTGTTCGCGGAGAAGGTCATGCCGCGGTTCACCGGTGGCGGCGGCCATGAGTGACCTGGGTCTGCGCAAGGTCGTCAGCGTCACCGACGAGCTGCTGCTGGAGCTGGGGCGGCCGGTGGCCGTGCCGGTGCGCCGGGTCGCGGCGGCCGCGGTGATCCGTAACCCGTGGGCGGGCCTGGGCCTGGTCGCCGATCTCCAGCCCGAGGTCGAGCGGATCGCCCCGGGTCTTGCGCGGCTGCTCACCGACCGGGTGAGCGACGCGCTGGGCGGCGTGGACCGCGTCGAGTCGTTCGGCAAGGCCGCGATCGTCGGTCTGAACGGGGAGATCGAACACGGCGGGGCACTGATCCACACCCCGTTCTTCGGCAACGTCCTGCGGGAGCTGACCGAGGGCACCTCGATCATCGTGTTCAGCGACGACCGGCTCCCGGCGGGCGAGCCGCTGACCGTACCGCTGTGGCACAAGACGGCGGCCGCCACCCGCTCGCACTACCAGACGTGCCAGATCCGCATCCCCGACGCGCCCCGCCCCGACGAGATCGTCGTCATCGCGGCCGGCGCCTCCGGCCCCCGCCCCAACGCGCGCATCGGGGACCGGGCCACCGATCCCCTGATCCGCCTCGCCGATCTCGAAGACATGGAGACCGTGAATTGAACCCTCCCCCAGCTGAAGCGGAGGGATTCCTGGCTCAGAAAGCCCCGCAGGTCAGCGACCTGAAAGGTCTTACTCCCTCAGCACCAGCCGGGACGGAACCTGCCCGGTTGCCCGAAAGCATTGAGTTGCACTGGCTTGGTTCTCGCGCAGCGCGTTGTGCGGGCTTGGTTCTCGCGACGCACAACACGCACTCTACCCGATCGCGTGGGCGGTATTTCGCCCTAGAAGCGAAATACCGTTCCTTGCCCTGCTCCGCAGGAGTCCGATTCCTCCCCCGCCTGAAGGCGGGGGCATCCTCAAAGGAGACCAAGTGAACGTCCGCAAGATCATCACCTTCACCGAGGACATCCACAGCGAGGGCGGCCGCCCCGTGGACCCGCCCGCCCGGACCGCGGTGGTGCTCGCCATCATCGAGAACCCCTGGGCCGGGCAGGGCTACGTGGCCGATCTGCTGCCGGGCATCGACGAGGTGGCGCCCAAGCTCGGCGAGCTGCTGGCGCCCCGGGTGGTCGAGGCGCTGGGCGCGCCGGTCGAGGCGTACGGCAAGGCCGCGATCGTGGGCCTGGACGGGGAGATCGAGCACGGCTCGGGGCTGATCCACACGCTCAAGTTCGGCGACCACTTCCGGCAGGCGGCGAAGGCCACCACCCTGCTGCCCGCCGTGGAGAAGCGCGCGGCCGCGGGCACGGTCTTCGACATCCCGCTCAAGCACATCACCGATGCCACGATCCGCTCGCACCACCAGAGCATCGAGGTGCGGGTGGCGGACGGACCGCGCGCCGACGAGATCGTGGTCGGGCTCGCGGCCGCCGCCCAGGGCCGCCCCCAGGCCCGGCTGGCCCCGCTCGCCACGGAGCAGTGAGCGGCATGGGGACGCCCGGGACGCGGGCCGCCACGCCGGTCGCGCTGGGCCACGAGACGCACGGCGCCGGGCCCGGCCTCGTCCTGCTGCACGGGGTCGGGCTCGACCGGAGGATGTGGGAGCGGTGCCTGCCCGCGCTCACGGCCCGGCACCAAGTCACGCTGGTCGATCTGCGCGGCCACGGCGCCTCCCCGGCCGCCGCCCCCGGGGTGTCGCTCGCCGAGCTGGCCGCGGACGTCGCGGCCCTGCTGAACGGGCCCGCGCACCTCGTCGGCTTCTCGCTCGGCGCCCTGGTCGCCCAGCGGCTCGGTCTGGACCGGCCGGACCTCACCGCCTCGCTGACGCTGGTCAGCTCGGTGGCGGGGCGCTCGGAGGACGAGCGCGCGGCGGTGGCACGGCGGCGGGAGGTTGCGGCCCGGGACTTCGGGGCGTCCGCCTGGGCGGCGGTCGACCGCTGGTTCTCGCCCGGCTGGCGGGCCCAGGAGCCCATCCTGGCGCGCCGGGTGCTGGACACGCTGCTGGCCAACGACCCCGTCTCGTACCTCGCCTGTTACGACGTCTTCGCGACCGCCGACGCCGGACTGTGGCCGTTGCTGCCCCGGATCACCGCCCCCACCCTGGCGGTGACCGGGGAGGACGACCCCGGCTCGACCCCCGCCATGTCGCGCCGGCTCGCGCAGCGGATCCCCGGCGGCCGGGCGGTGATCGTGCCCGGGGCCCGCCATCTGCTGCCGCTGGAATGCCCGGAGCGACTCACCGAAGCGATCCTCACCCACACCGGAAGCCACACCGGACATCAGGAGTGCCACAGCTCATGAACCGCCTGCCGCGCCATGACCACTACATCGCGGGCGAGTGGACCGCCCCCGCCGACGGCGGCTACTTCGCCAGCGTCAACCCGGCCACCGCCGAGCCCTGGTACGAGGCGGCGAACGGCACCGCCGCCGATGTGGAGCGCGCGGTGGGCGCCGCCCGCGCCGCCTTCGAGGATCCGCGCTGGCGCGATCTGAGCCAGACCCGGCGCGGCCGGCTGCTGCGCACCCTCGGCGATCTGATCGGCGAACACGCCGAGGAGCTGGCCCGCACCGAATCCCTCGACAACGGCAAGCTGCTGCGCGAGATGCGGGCCCAACTCGCGGGCCTGCCCGAGTACTTCTATTACTACGCGGGGCTCGCCGACAAGATCCAGGGCGAGGTCATCCCGGGCGCGAGCCGCGAACTGCTCAACTACACCCTGCGCGAACCGGTGGGCGTGGTGGGCGCCATCACCCCCTGGAACTCCCCGCTGCTGCTCACCGCCACCAAGCTGGCCCCGGCGCTGGCCGCCGGGAACACGATGGTCATCAAACCCTCGGAGCACACCTCGGCGTCGCTGCTGACCCTCGCCCCGCTCTTCGAGCGGGCGGGCTTCCCGCCGGGCGTGGTCAACGTGGTCACCGGCTTCGGCGCGACCGCGGGCGGCCCGCTGACCGAGCACCGGGACGTGGCCAAGGTGAGCTTCACCGGCTCCACCGAGACCGGCCGCCGGATCGCCCGCACCTGCGCCGACCGGCTGATCCGCTGCACCTTGGAGCTGGGCGGCAAATCGCCCAACATCATCTTCCCGGACGCCGATCTGGGCTCCGCCGCCATGGGCGTGATCGCCGGGGTGTTCGCCGCCGCGGGCCAGACCTGTGTGGCGGGCAGCCGGGTGCTGGTGCACCGCGAGGTGTACGACGAGATCCTGGAGCGGGTGTCGGCACGGGCCGCCACCATCGCGATCGGCGATCCCCTCGACGACGCCACCGAGCTGGGCCCGCTGGCCATCGCCGAGCAGCTGGAGAAGGTCGAGTCGTACGTCGACCTCGGCCGCTCCGAGGGCGGAAAGGTGGTCTGCGGCGGGGGCCGGCCGGACACCGGTCTCGGCGGGTACTTCTACTCCCCCACCGTGTTCACCGGCGTCGACAACACGCTGCGGATCTGCCAGGAGGAGATCTTCGGGCCGGTGGCCGCCGTCATGCCGTTCGACTCCGAGGAGGAGGCCCTTTCCATCGCCAACAACTCGGCGTACGGCCTCGCGGCGGGCGTGTGGACCCGGGATGTGAACCGGGTGCACCGGATGGCCGCCCGGCTGGAGGCGGGCACGGTGTGGGCCAACACCTACCGTTCGATGTCGCCGATGTCGCCCCGGGCGGGCTTCAAGAACAGCGGCATGGGCACCGAGCACGGCACGGAGGTGGTCCGGGAGTACACCCGGCTGAAGAGCGTGTGGATCAACACCAGCGAGGAACCGGCCGGGGATCCGTTCATCCTCAGGTCGTGACGTAGGGACGGACAGGAGCGCTCTTGTATGGCAGATCACATGGGCCTGCCCTTGACCGACGGCGAGGTTGACGGGGAGAGAGCGCCCCGCCTACGGTTCCGTGCCATGCAACAACCCACAGGCAAGCGGCTTCAGCAGACCAGCATGCAGGCGCGGGTCGCCGAAGAGCTGCGGCAGATGATCATCAGTGGTGAACTGCCGCCTCGCTCCAGCCTGTCCGAGATGGCGCTGTCCGAGACCTTCGGGGTCAGCCGGACGCCCATCCGCGAGGCCCTCAAGCAGCTCCAGATAGAGGGGCTGGTCGAAGTCCGGCCACGGGTCGGCACGTTCGTCGCCGTACCCTCGCGCCGTGAGCTGACCGAGCTGTTCCAGATGAAGGAGCTGTTCGAGGGCGCCGCCGCCCGGCTGCTCGCCTTCCGCGGGAACGTGCCAGAGGTGGATCAGCTGGAGGCCAGCATGCGGGCGGCCGACCAGGCCGTGAGGGACGGCGACGCCGAACGGTACGCGGCGCTGGTCCACGAGTTCCACGACCTGATCGTCAAGGGCGCGGACAACAGCAAGCTGGAGGGGCACTACCGCACCCTGATGAACCAGCTCGCCTACGCCCGCCTGGTGCGCACCTCGCTGTCCCGCCCCGGGCGGCTCATCGAATCGGACTCCGAACACCATCGCGTCCTCAGCCTGATCCAGGCCAAGGACGGCGACGGCGCCGAGCGGGTGATGCGCGAGCACGTCCGCGCCAGCCACCAGGCGCTGATGCAGGGCATGGACGAGCGCGGGGTCTGAGGTCCCCCGGCGCGGCGGCCGGGGGCGCGGACCGCGGACGGTCAGCCGTCGGCGGAGGCCCGTGCGGCGCGCAGCGCCGAGCGGAGCCGGTTCTTGGCGCCGAGGAGGTGCTCCCGCAGGGTGGTGACGGCGGTCTCGGTCTCGCCACTGCGCACGGTTTTCAGCAGGTCGACATGGGCCTCGGCGGAGGGGTGGAGATCGACGTCCTGGGCGTTGGTCACATCGAGGACGACGCCGAAGGTGGGGCGGTACTGCTCCCAGACCGCGACCAGCCGGCGGTGCCCGGACAGTACGTAGAACTGGGAGTGGAACTCCAGGTCGGCGAGGGCGAAGTCGCTGGGCGCGGAGCGGTCGGCGGCGTCCCGCATCCGGTCGACGAAGCCCTGGGCGCGGTCCCAGTCGCCGGGTTCGGCCCGGCCGATGGCGAGGGTGAGGGCGAGGGTCTCCAGGGATTCGCGCAGCGTGTACAGCTCGTCCACGTCGTCCTCTGTGAGCCCGGTGACGAAGACCCCGCGGCGGCGGGATTCGACCAGCCCCTCGGCCTCCAGCTGCCGCAGCGCGTCGCGGACCGGGCCGCGGCTGACGTCGTACTGCTCGGCGAGGGCACCTTCGACGAGGTGGGTGCCGGGGCGCTGCCGTCCTGAGATGATGAGGACGCGCAGTTCGTGTGCGACCAGATCGCCGAGGGACTGCTGCTGTAGCGAGGTGATGGGCACCGACGGGCTCCTTCTGGGGGGCGGAACGTCCTTCAGTCAACGGTTAACCGTCGACTCATTATTCCTCCTCAGGACAGCTTCGGAAACGGTGACGAAGGCGATGCCGCGCCGCTGCCAGGTGTACGTGACGGCGACGCCGTCCGCCCAGGGCACGATCGCAGGGTACGAGAACTCGCTGTGGCCGTCGGTCCGCACGCCCGTCTCGTCCGGGACGATGGCGCCGGGGCCGGAGGCCGGGCGGTCCTCCAGCACCACCGCCCGGCGCCAGGTGATCCCGTCGTCCTCGGAGACGGACAGCACCAGCGGGGTGCGCGCGCCCCACTCGGCGGCCACCGGATTGTGCGCCAGCACCACCCGGCCGTCGGCGAGCCGTACGGCGTCCAGACCGCTGTTGTTGTTCGGTACGTCCAGCGGGCGCGCGGTCGACCAGATGACCCCGCCGTCGTGGGAGGCGCTGCGGCAGACCCGGCCGCAGGAGCTGCGCAGCAGCATCCGGACCTCGCCCGGGGCGCTCTCCCACAGCGCGGGCTCGATGACCCCGGCGCCGGGGAACGCCGGGCGGTCCAGGGGGACGGGTGCGGAGCGCCGCCAGCTCGCGCCGCCGTCGTCCGAGCGGTCGGTGAACGCGTCCCAGCGGCCACCGGCGCTCTGCGGCTCCTCGACGGAGGCGGGCGCGAGCCAGCCGCCGTCGGCGAGGCGGAGCGGCTTGTTCTTCACCGGTCCGCGGCCACCGGCCCCGTCCGCGCCCGGCACCAGTTCGGCGGGGGCGGACCAGCTCAGGCCGCCGTCCCGGGAGCGCAGCACCCGGGTGCGCCAGTCGGGGATGCGGTGGCCGGTCTTGTAGAAGAGCAGCACCTCGCCGTGGCCGGTGGCGAACAGGGCGGGGTTCCAGTGCGGCAGCCCCGGCTCGTCCGCCACCTTCACCGGCGCGTCCCACCCGCCGCCGGTCCGCCGCGCCAGCCAGATCGCCACGTCGTCCGCGCCCTCCCGGCTTCCGGCGAACCAGGCGGCCAGCACATCGCCGTCCGGCAGCGGAAGCAGGGTGGAGGCGTGGCAGTGACCGAAGCGGGGGTCGTCGCGCAGGACGAACTCGCGGTGGACGGTCATGGGTGGCTCCTGTCAGGGCGCGACCGTGTCGGTCTCCGGCGCCTTGGCGGTCCCCGTGTCCGGCGCGGGCGCGGACTCGGACCCGGCCGTCATTGCGGAGCTGGTGTCGACCAGGTCGCGGCGGGAGGTCTCGGGGGTGAAGAAGTACGCGGCGGCCGCCGAGACCAGCGCGACGGCGCTCGCGTACGCGGCCACCGGGACCCAGTTGTCGCCGCCGCCGGTGAGTGCGGTGGCGATGAAGGGGGTGAGGCCACCGGCCACGATCGCGCCGAGCTGGGCGCCGACCGAGGCGCCGCTGTAGCGGACCTTGGAGCCGAACAGCTCGGTGAACAGGGCGGGTTGGACGGCGTTGCAGGCGTTGTGGGCGAGGTTGATGACCAGGCAGTACGCCAGCACGATCAGCACCGCCGAGCCGGACTTCAGCAGCAAGAACGCGGGGAAGGCCAGCGCCGCGGCGGCCAGGCCGCCGTAGACGTAGACCGGGCGGCGGCCCACCTTGTCGGACAGCGCTCCGAAGAAGCCGTGGGCGGGGAAGGCGAGCACCGAGGCGATCATGATGGCGGTGGTCAGCGTGGCCTTCGGGATGCCGAGGTGTTCGGGCCCGTAGGACACCGCGAAGACGGTCAGCAGGAAGAAGGGCACGCTCTCGCTGAACCGCAGCGACATGATCAGCAGCACGCTCCGCCAGTCATGGCGCAGCACGTCGAGCAGCGGCGCCTTGGCCTTGCCCTCCTCCTGCTTGACCTGCTCGAACACCTCGGATTCACCGAGCCGACCGCGCATCCACAGCCCCACGCCCACCAGCACCGCGCTGCACAGGAACGGCACGCGCCAGCCCCAGGACTGGAACTGTCCGTCGGGCAGCATGCCCATCAGCGCGAACATTCCGGTGGCCAGCAGCTGTCCGGAGAAGCCGCCGGTGTTGGGCCAGGCGCTGAAGAAGCCGCGGCGGTGTGCCGGGGCGTTCTCGACGACCATCAGCATGGCGCCGCCCCATTCGCCGCCGACCATGAAGCCCTGGATGAAGCGCAGCACCACGAGGAGGACCGGTGCCCAGATGCCGATGGTGTCGTACGTTGGCAGCAGACCGACGGCGAAGGTGGCGGCGCCCATCCCGCACAACGTCGTGACCAGCGTGGTCTTCCGGCCGATGGTGTCGCCGAGGTGGCCGAAGACGAAGCCGCCGAGCGGGCGGGCGATGAAGCCGATGCCGAAGGTGGCGAACGAGGCGAGGGTGCCCGCGAACGGGCTCAGGCTCGGGAAGAAGAGATCGCCGAACACCAGCGCGCTGGCGAGGCCATAGAGCAGGAAGTCATAGAACTCGATGGTGTTGCCGATGAAGCTCGACAACACGGTGCGACGGAGTTGGGCGGACGCGTGGCGTGAGGTCATGTGGTTCTCCTGCTCTGGGGCCTCATTGCCCTGGAAATCAGTTAACCGTTCACGGTTAACCGTGGCGATGAGTATGGGATCCCGCACCACGCCCGTCAATAGGCACCCTTGACGCCCCGGAAACGGCTCCGTAACTTCGGTTCAACTTTTGAAAGATCAAACCCGTCGGACACCCGGAACACCCTCAGAACTCTTCAAGACTCTTCAAGGGGCGAAGAACATGAATGGTGTGCGCAGACGAACGGTGCTCGCCGCGGCCGGTGGCACGGCCATCGCGGGCAAGGCCGCGACCGGCACCGCCCACGCCCGGGAGCGCCCGGGCCCGGGCGAGCGGCCCGCGGCGGAGCCCGCCCCGTACGAGGCCAAGGTGCAGGCCCTGCTGGGGCGGATGACGGTCGAGGAGAAGCTGGGCCAGCTCCAGCAGCTCGCCTGGACCGGCGACACCGGACCCGGCGGCGGGCAGACCGCCGAGGCCGAGAAGGCGGCCCGGCAGGGACGGCTGGGCTCCGTGCTCAACATCTACGGGGCGAAGAACACCAACACGCTCCAGCGGATGGCCGTCGAGGAATCACGCCTGGGCATCCCGCTGGTGTTCGGGCTCGATGTCATCCATGGCATGTGGACCACGTTCCCCATCCCGCTGGCCCAGGCCGCGAGCTTCGACCCGGCGGTGGCCGCGCGGGACGCCGAGGTGTCCGCGAAGGAGGCCCGCTCCAACGGGGTGCACTGGGCCTTCTCCCCGATGATGGACGTCACCCACGAACCGCGCTGGGGGCGGATCTCGGAGGGCAGCGGCGAGGATCCGCATCTGACGGCCGCGATCGCCGCCGCCAAGACCCGCGGCTACCAGGGCGAGGACCTGGCGGCGAAGGACCGGCTCGCGGCGTGCGCCAAGCACTTCGTCGCGTACGGCGGTGCCGAGGGCGGCCGCGACTACAACACGGTGGACGTCTCCGAGGCCCGGCTGCGCAACCTCTACCTCGGGCCGTTCCTGGCGGCGGTGGATGCCGGGGTGGCCACCGTCATGGCGAGTTTCAACACCATCAGCGGGGTCCCCGCCCACGGCAACCGGCACACCCTCACCGACATCCTCAAGGACGAGTGGGAGTTCGGCGGCGTCGTCGTCAGCGACTACAACGGCATTCAGGAAATGACGGTCCACGGCTTCGCCGCCGACCACGCCGACGCCGGACGGCAGGCGCTGAACGCCGGGGTCGACATGGAAATGGCCAGCACCACCCTCGCCGACCACGGCAAGCGGCTGCTGCGCAGCGGCGCGATCACCACCGCCCGGCTGGACGACGCGGTGGCCCGCATCCTGCGGCTCAAGTTCCGGCTCGGGCTCTTCGAACACCCCTATGTGGACGAGGACGCGGCGATCGAGGAGCCCACCAAGGCGTCCCGGGCGGCGGCCCGCGAGACGGCCGGGCGCACCATGGTGCTGCTCAAGAACACCCCGGCCGGGAAGGGGAAGGGACCTCTCCTCCCCCTCAGCGCGTCGGCCTCCTCCATCGCCGTCGTCGGGCCCTTCGCCGACTCCACCGATCTGCGCGGCTCCTGGGCCGGGCCCTGGGCGGACGCGTTTCCGCCGGTCACCGTCCTCGACGCGGTCAAGGACGCCGCGCCGAAGGCCCGGGTCGCCCATGCCCCCGGTGTCGACCCGGCAGGCAAGGACACCGGTGGCATCGCGAAGGCCGCCGCGGTCGCCAGGGCGGCCGAGGTGGCGGTCGTCGTGGTCGGGGAGGCCTCGGCGCTCAGCGGGGAGGCCGCCGTACGCAGCGACATCAGCCTGCCCGGGCAGCAGGAGAAGCTGATCGCGGCGATCGCGGACACCGGCACGCCCTTCGTCGTGGTCCAGGTCAGCGGGCGCCCGCTGACGATGGGCGGCTGGCTGGACTCGGCACCCGCGGTGCTCCAGGCGTGGCATCCGGGTATCGAGGGCGGGAACGCCATCGCGGACGTCCTGTTCGGCACCGTGAACCCGGGCGGCAAGCTGCCGGTGTCCTTCCCGCGCTCGGCCGGGCAGATCCCCATCTACTACAACCACGAGAACACCGGGCGCCCCTACGACCCGGACAACAAGTACACCTCCAAGTACCTGGACCTCGCCGACGGCCCGCAGTTCGCCTTCGGCCACGGCCTCAGCTACACCACCTTCGACATCGGCGAGCCGAAGCTGTCCGTCAGCCGTATCGCGGCCGACGCGCTGCGCAAGGGCGACACCGTGGAGGTGGCGGTCACGGTGCGGAACACCGGAAAGCGCGAGGGCGACGAGGTGGTGCAGGTGTATCTGCGCGATCCGGTGGCGAGCCTGGTGCAACCGGTGCGGCGGCTGTGCGGCTTCCGCCGGGTGACGCTCGGCGCGGGGAAGTCCACCACCGTGCGCTTCCGGCTGGGCGCGGAGGACCTGGGGTTCTGGACCCACGACCGGGACGGCACGTTCACGGTGGAGAAGGGCGAGATCCAGATCTACGCGGGCAACAGCTCACGGGCGAGGAGTGAACGCACCCTGACGATCACATAGTGGGACGGCGTCCCGTCTTCTGCACAGATACACCGGGTTACTTGTAGGGTGCATGCTGACAACTCCAGCCCGGGAAGACACCGAAGATGACCGCCGCGCCCTGCCCCTTGCCCCGCGACCCGAGAAGACACCCCGCCCCGCGGCACCTCGCGGCCCACCGGCCCCCCGGCCGGGCGGAGGTCCCGTGGGCGGTGTGATCACGGGCTTCGGCGTCATCGCGAGCATCATCGTCACCGGCTATGTGCTCGGCCTCCGCGGGGCGCTGGGCGGGCAGGGCCGGGAGGTGCTGACCAAGCTCTCCTTCAACGTCGCCTCCCCCGCGCTGCTGTTCACCACGCTGGCCCACGCCGATCTCGCCGTCATCGTCTCGACCCCGCTGCTCGTCACGGCCCTGAGCACCTTCGTGGTGGCGGGCGCGTTCGTCGCGGTCGGCGCGGTGCGCAAGTGGAGCGTGGGCCGCACCACGATCGGTGCCCTGTGCGCCAGTTATGTGAACGCGGGCAACCTCGGCATCCCGATCGCCATGTACGTCCTCGGCGACGCGTCCCTCATCGCCCCGGTGCTGCTGTTCCAGCAACTGGTCATGACACCGATCGCGCTCACCGTCATCGATCTCAGCCGCCCCGGCGAACACCCGCCCTCGATACTGCGCCGGCTGACCAGCCCGTTCCGCAACCCCATCGTGATCGGCTCGCTGTCCGGGGTCGCGGTGGCCGCCACCGGGTGGCGGGCGCCCGGGCCCCTCATGGAACCGTTCCACCTGGTGGGCAGCATGGCCGTACCCGCCGTGCTGCTGGCCTTCGGGATCTCGCTGCCGGGCAGCGCACTGCCCGGGCGCGGCGAGGAGCGCGGCCCGGTGCTGCTGTCGGTGGCGCTGAAGTCCTTCGGCCAGCCGGTGGTGGCGTGGGCCATCGCGGCCGGTGTCTTCGGGCTCACCGGGACCGCCCTCTTCGCGGCCGTCGTCACCTCCGCGCTCCCCGCGGCGCAGAACCTGTTCACCTACGCCGTGCGCTACGAGACGAGCACCATCCTGGCGCGCGAATCCATCCTGCTGTCCACGGTGCTGGCCGTGCCGGTGCTCTTCACGGTGGCGGCGCTGCTGGGCTGAGGGCTCGGCACCACCGGGCCGGGGCGGCGCCCGGCGCACGGTGTCCGGCCCGGAATCGGGTGGGGTTTACCCCTGGAGGCCCCGGGCAGGCGGTTATTCGTGCTTCGGACCGGAGGCACGCACCGCGGGAGCAGTCCGACCGCTCCAGGGTGCGGCCACCGGTCCGTATCCTGCGCGCTCCCGCATGGCAGCGGCCACGGTCCCAGGCGACCCCGTCAGCCCATCGCAGGAGGTGTGTGACATGACGACCGCAGCGCAGCACACGGCACGTCCCCGCTCCGGCTCCTCGAAGCACCCGCATGACGACGCCCCCGACACCGACGCCGAGTTCCGCGAGATGGCCCGCCTCCCCGAGGGCCCGGAGAAGGAGGCGCTGCGGCAGCGGGTGGTGGAGGCGTGGATGCCGATGGCGCAGCGCCTGGCCCGCCAGTACCGCAACCGCGGCGAATCCCTCGAGGACCTGGAGCAGGTGGCCGCGCTCGGCCTGGTGAAGGCCGTCAAGCGGTACGACCCCGAACACGGCACGGCGTTCGCGGGTTTCGCGGTGCCCACCGTCGTCGGCGAGATCAAGCGCCACTTCCGGGACCACCTGTGGGTGCTGCACGTACCGCGCCGGGTTCAGGAGCTGCGCAACCGGGTGCGGGCCGCACACCGGGAGCTGTCCCACTCCCTCGACGACGCCACGGTGCCCACCGAGGCCATCGCCGAGCGCACCGGCCTCAGCGAGAAAGAGGTGCGCATCGGCATGGAGGCCATGGGCAGCTTCACCCCGCTGTCCCTGGACGCCCAGCTGACCGGCGCGGACGACGGCTACTCGCTGGCGGACACGCTCGGCGGCCAGGAGCCCGCGTACGACCGGGTGGTGGACCGCGAGGCGGTGCGCCCGGGTCTTGGGCGGCTGCCCGCCCGGGAGCGCCAGATCCTCTACATGCGGTTCTTCTGCGACATGACCCAGAGCCGGATCGCCGAGCAGCTGGGCATCTCCCAGATGCATGTCTCCCGGCTCATCAACCGCACCTGCTCGACGCTGCGCGCCCAGGCGCTGGCCGAGCCGAGCGCCAACTGAACGACGTGCCGCCCGCCGCTCCCCCGCGTTGCGCCGCTGGAACGATGTGCATCGCCTCAGCGGGTGACCGTGGCGCCGTGGAGAGCGCCGGGATCCGCTCCGGACTGCGAGGGTCGGGGCGCGGATCACCGTTGCCCAGCGAAGGAGTACGCCCGTGACCACCCTCCAAGGCCCGCCCTCGGTGTCCGGCCTCAAGCTCCTCCAGGGCCAGAAGGCGCTGGTCACCGGGGCGAACTCGGGCATCGGCAAGGCGATCGCGATCGCCCTGGGGCGCTCCGGCGCTGATGTCGTCGTCAACTACGTCTCCGACCGGCCGTCCGCCGAGGCCGTCGTGAAGGAGCTCGAGGGCCACGGTGTGCGCGCCTACGCCCACCAGACGGATGTGTCGCGGGAGGACCAGGTGGTGGACATGGTGTCCGCCATGGTCGACCGGCTCGGCACGATCGACATCCTGGTCGCCAACGCGGGCCTCCAGCGTGACGCCCCGACGGTGGAGATGGCCCTGGCGGACTGGGAGAAGGTGCTCTCCGTCAACCTCACCGGTCAGTTCCTGTGCGCCAGGGAGGCGGTCAAGGAGTTCCAGCGGCGCGGCGTCGTTCCGGAGGTGTCGCGGGCGGCCGGGAAGATCATCTGCGTCAGCTCGGTCCACCAGGTCATCCCCTGGGCCGGACATGTGAACTACGCGTCGTCGAAGGGTGGCGTGGCGATGATGATGCAGACCATGGCCCAGGAGCTGGCGCCCGAGAAGATCCGGGTGAACGCGATCGCGCCGGGCGCCATCAAGACGCCGATCAACCGTGACGCGTGGGACACCGAGGATGCCAGGACCGCCCTGCTGGAGCTGATCCCCTACGGCCGGATCGGCGATCCGCAGGACATCGCGAACGCCGCGGTCGTCCTCGCGTCCGACCTGTGCGACTACGTCGTGGGCACCACGCTCTACGTGGACGGCGGGATGACCCTCTTCCCCGGCTTCGCCACGGGCGGCTGACCTCGGCACCACCGGCCGCCACCAGGCGATTCGGCGCGCGTGGAGCGAGGATGGTGGTGTCACCGTTTCCTCAAGGAGGTGAACGACGATGACGTCCCCCTCGGACAACTCACGTGGCGCCGATCAGCGGAATGAGCGCGATGAGCGCGCCACCGGCCCGGAGGTGCCCTTCACCGGACTCCTGGGCACCCTGTCGGACGCCGCCTGGCAGGTGCTGCTGACCGCGGGCCTGGCCGCGATCGTGCTGGGGCTGCTGGTGCTGGTGTGGCCGGCGGCCACCCTGGCGGTGGTCGGCGCCCTGTTCGGTGTCTATCTGCTGATCAGCGGCATCTTCCAGCTGGTCGGGGCCTTCGGGGCACACACCCCGCGGTCGATGCGGGTGCTCAGCTTCGTCAGCGGCGCGGTGAGCGTGTTCCTCGGCCTGCTCTGCTTCCGCGGTCCGGCCCAGTCGGTCCTGCTGCTCGCCCTGTGGATCGGATTCGCCTGGCTGCTGCGGGGCGTCATGCACACCGTCACGGCCGTCCAGGACGAGGGAATCCCCGCCCGCGGCTGGCAGATCTTCCTCGGTGTCGTCAGCGCCCTGGCCGGAATCGTGCTGATCGTGTCGCCCTTCGGCTCCATCGCCGCGCTCACCCTGGTGACCGGCGTCTGGCTGCTCGTTCTGGGCATCATCGAGGTCATTCACGGGATCCAGCTGCGAGCCCGGCTCGGAGGCCACGAACCCCGCAAGGCACATCACGGCTTCCGGTTCCGCCATCAGCCCCATCCGCAGCCGTAAAAAACCGCCGCGACAGCCGCCCCGAGCGGCTGTCGCGACAACCAGGGGGGCTAGTGAGTCTGCACCCACCACGCCATCAGGCCGATGGCCGCGGTGCCGCATGCATACGACGCGCCCCGCACGAAATTCGCGGCGGCGAGCCGACCGTATCGACGCCATCTACTACTGGAACGGCTGGGTACCGGTGGGCGAACCTCCATCGCTTGCTGCATTGGGAGCCCCTTTCGTGACCGTACGGACAGTGACTGTCCGTTCAGGGGGGAACGACGCGCTGAAGAAAGCATACAAAAGTGTGAACTTCCCTCAGGTGACTGACTCGCCGAGAAAAAATAGCTTTCGACACGATTTCAGAACACGTGCGCCCGGCGGCCCCTGACGGTACGGCGCTCAGCCCTGCCCGTGCCAGCGCAGCACCGCGCCCAGCCCTCCGGCGGGCCCCGACAGGCCCTCGGGGACCAGCAGCACCTCGGTGTCGGCCACCGCCGCGGACCGCATCAGCGCGTCGTCCGCGCGCGCCGGTTCGGGCGCGCTCACGCCCAGCGCCCGCACCTGGGCCCGCTGCACCGCCACCTGATCGGCACCGGGACCGATCCACACCTCGTGGCGCATGTCGCCGCCCGCCTGGCCCAGCAGCAGGGTGGCCGCCTGGTGGCTGCGCAGCGCCTCCACCACCGCGGGCACCCCCTCCGCCGCCCCGCTCGGCGCGGAGCCGTCGTGGCCGGTCGCGATGTGCCCGCCGGGGCGGCCGCGCCCGGCACGGAAGAGATCGAGCACGGCTTCCAGATGGGCGCGGGCGTGGTCCGCGCGGGCATGGTCGATCTCCGCCTCCAGCAGGTCCCGGGCGGATCCGGGCGCCCGGCTGCCGTGCCGCGCCTCCACCGCACGCTCCCGCAGCGGCTCGGGCAGCCGGTCGCGCACCGCCCTGCGCTCGCGCGGATCGCCCGCCAGCACCAGCAGGGGCGCGCCGCTGTCCGGCCACTGCCGTACCAGCTCCTCGGCGACGAGGTCCGCGGTGTGCTCCCAGCCGTTCTCGACCCGGTTGCGGTAGTGCCACTCGTACCGGTCGGCGGGCACCGACCGGTGGCCGCGGCCCCGTGGCGCCCGGCCCGTGGCGCGACACACCGGGCGGGCCCCGCCCTCGTCGCGCAGCTCCAGGTCGGCACCCGTCCGGTCGACGTACGCCACCAGGCACGACGGCCACTCGCCGCGCAGCGACGCCAGCGGCGCCACCCGGGGCAGCGGCGACCAGGACGTGACGACGTCGCCCGGGGACGCGGCCAGCGGCAGGTCGAGCACCACCTCGCCGTCCGCCGCGAACAGCGCCCGTCCGGCGGAGGCGGTGGCCGCCCGCTCACCGGCCAGCCTGCTCACCACCGCCTCACGGGTGCGGGAATCGGCGCCCTGGGCGGTCAGCTGACCGGCCACGAACCGCTCCCGCAGCCGGCGCCGCGTGGGGGCGTCCTCCGTGGCACGCGAGGTGTCGAGGTACACGCACGCCCAGGGACCGGGACGATCGAACAACGGCTTCAGGAATCCAACGTCCATGACCTCCCCCAAACCGGGGAAACACACGACCCGGACGGGCGTCCGGATCGCCGCGCCACTTCGGCCGCGTGGGCCCGCGCCGCTTCGGCCACGTGGGGCGCTTCACGAACCAAGCATCCCTCCAGCTCTCCGGGATCGCCAGCGCCGTCCGGCCGTAGGGCGACTAGAATTTGTCGCATGGCTCGCTCCAACGAGGAGGTCGAAGCCCTCCTGCGTGAGTACGCCGATCTCCTCCTGATCACGGGCGGGGACGCGTTCAGGGCGCGCGCCTACGAGAAGGCCGCACGGTCGATCGGCGGGCATCCCACCGATGTGTCGGGGCTCGATGTGAAGGGGCTGCGGGAGATCCCCAACGTCGGCAAGTCGATCGCCGAGAAGGTCGTCGAGTATCTGCGCACCGGACACGTGCCCGCCGTCGAGCAGGCGCGCTCCAAGATCCCGGCCGGGGTGCGGGAGCTGACCGCGATCCCGGCGCTCGGGCCGAAGAAGGCCATGCTGCTGTACGAGGAGCTGGACATCGCCTCGGTCGAGCAGCTGGCCACCGCGATCGAAGAACACCGGCTGCGCGACCTCAAGGGCTTCGGGCCGAAGTCCGAGGAGAACATCCTGCACGGCATCGGGCTGCTGCGGGCCGCGGGCGGCCGGGTCCCGCTCGACGACGCCATGGACGTCGCCGACGACATCGTGGCCGCGCTGTCCCGGGTACCGGGCTGTGAGCGGGTGGCGTACGCAGGGTCGCTGCGCCGGATGCGGGAGACCGTGGGCGATGTGGACATCCTGGTGGCGGCGGCCGAATCGGCCGCCTTCATGGACGCGTTCACCGCGCTCCCGTACACCGCCGAGATCATCGCGCACGGCGAGAAGAAGACCTCGATCCGCACCACCAAGGGGCTCCAGGTGGATCTGCGGGTGCTGCCGCTCGACTCCTGGGGCGCGGGGCTGCTGTACTTCACCGGGTCCAAGGCCCACAACATCCGCGTCCGCGCGATCGCGGTGCGCCACGGCCTCAAGCTCTCCGAATACGGCCTCTTCGAGACCAAGAGCGGAAAGAAGATCGCCTCCCGCAGCGAGGAGGACGTGTACGCGCGGCTCGGCATGGACTGGATCCCGCCGACCATGCGCGAGGACCGCGGCGAGGTGAAGGCCGCGCTGGAGGGCCAACTGCCCACGCTGGTCAGCGAATCCGAGCTGCGCGGCGATCTGCACACCCACACCGATCTCACCGACGGCCTCGAACCGCTGGAGAACATGATCGCCACGGCGGAGCGGCGCGGTTACGCGTACTACGCCGTCACCGACCACGCCCCGAAGCTGTACATGCAGCAGATGACGAAGGAGAAGATCCTTGCCCAGCGGGAGCGGCTGCGCGCCATGGACCGCGGGCGCGGCCGCCGGGACATGCGGCTGCTGCACGGGGTGGAGCTGAACATCGATGCCGACGGAGAGGTGGACTGGCCCGACGACTTCCTCGAGGGCTTCGATCTGTGCGTGGCCTCGGTGCACACGCAGTTCGGCCAGGACCGGGACACCATGACCCGGCGGTTCCTGCGGGCCTGCGAGAACCCGCACGTCAACATCATCGGCCATCCGACGACCCGGATCCTCGGCAAGCGGCCCGGCGTCGACGCCGACCTGGACGCGGTGTTCGCCGCGTGTGCCCGTACCGGCACGGCGCTGGAGATCAACGCGCATCCGAACCGTCTTGACCTGTCGGACGAGAACATCCTGCGGGCGAAGGAGCACGGCGTGGTGTTCGCCATCGACAGCGACGCGCACTCGACGCTGGACCTCGCCAATCCGCGGTACGGGGTGGGCATGGCCCAGCGCGCCTGGCTGACCACCGACGATGTCATCAACACCTGGCCGCTGACCCGGCTGCGGCGTTTCCTGCGCAAGGGATCGGGGCACTCGCGCGACGTATGACCGCAACGGATCCCGCTTCCGAACCCGCCCGCCGCGCTCCCGGCGCCCGCACCCTCGCCGAGCTGGACGAGCGGGTGAGCCGGTGCCGCGCCTGCCCGCGGCTGGTCGCC
>NZ_GG657754.1:418526-429849 GCF_000158915.1 Streptomyces himastatinicus ATCC 53653
GTTCGCGGCACCTTCGCCACCGGCATCGCCCGCGCCACCGGCGTCACCCGCGCCACCGCCATCGGCGCCGATCACCGCGCCGGTGGCTTCCAGGGCGCCGGTCACCGGCTGGAAGAACGTCTCGCCGCCCTGGGTGCAGTCACCGCTGCCGCCGGAGGTGAGGCCGACCGCCGCGTCCTCGGCGAACATCGCGCCACCGCTGTCGCCCGGCTCCGCGCACACGTTCGTCTGGATGAGGCCGTTGACGATGTCGCCGCCGCCGTAGTTCACCGTGGCGTTCAGGCCCGTGACCTCGCCGTCGCTGACGCCCGTCGTGCTGCCGGAGCGCTGCACCTTCAGGCCCACGCTGGCCTCGACGGCCCGGCCGATCGCCTGGTTGCTGCCGTCGGCGAGCTTGACCGCGCTCTCGGGCTGGGTGGCCGCGTCGTCGTACATGACGAGCGCGAAGTCGGTCTCGGGGAACTGGGTGTCCTGGACCGTGCCCAGCGCCTGGGCACCCGCCTGGTCCGCGGTCCAGGTCTCGGACTCGTTGCCGCAGTGGCCCGCGGTCAGGAAGCCGGGTGCGCCGTCGACGGAGACGTTGAAGCCGAGGGAGCAGCGGGCGCCACCGCCGAAGATGGCATCGCCGCCGACGAGACCGGCAGCGGCCTCGCCACCACCGCCCGCGCCACCGGCGGCCTCACCGGCACCGCCCGCCGCCTCTCCGGCGCCACCGGCCGCAGCGCCACCGGCACCCGCGTCCCCGGCACCCGCGTCTCCGGCGCCACCGGCTGCCGCGTCGTCCCCGGCCGCGTCGCCCGCCGCGTCACCGGCCCCCGCGGCACCGCCGTTGGCACCCGGCTGGGCCGTGTCGCCCTCGTCGAACCTCTTGAACTCGCCCTTCGTCCGCTGGACGGACACCATGCCGTCCATCGCGTCCGTGGCCTTGGTCAGCGTGGCCCACTTGGTGCCGGTCACGGTCTTGTCCGCGGTCACCCGGACCTTGTTCGTCACCGGGTCGATGGACCAGGCGGTACCGGCCCACGAGGCGTCGGTGCTCAGCGTCTTGGTGGCGGCCTTCAGCTCGGACATGCTGTTCTGCACGATCTTGGCGACCGCGCCCTGGGCTTCCACCGTCTTCGCCGCGTCCTCGGTCATGACGTTCATGACCAATTGGCTCGTGTCGTTGTTGAAGTACCAGCCAGCGCCGTTGTCACCGAGGTCTGAGGCGAGGCTCCGCGCGAGTTTCACTGCCGACGGGGACGAGAAGGTCTTCACGTCCGTCGTCTTGTCTTGGCTCGCATTCGCATTGGGCAGCAGAAGGGCGGCTGCCCCGAGCGCGACAACAGCAGCACCGGAAACGGCGAGGGTCCGCTTGTTCACACGACGGTGGTGGCTCAACACTGACCTCCAGTAGGGGGGCGCGGGGTATGTGCGGAGCGCCTGTTGCGTTCCGCCACACCCTCGCGCAGGGCCACCACCGAGTACGGGAGGCGTTTACTCCGTTCTCACCATGACTCACAGTGTGATGAATGGCTGCGCCGAACGATCCGGAGCGGTAGGGTCCGCCGGTTCCGCACCCTCAGCCCGCGTCCCCGCCCGCCTGGGCGGCCTGGGCACGCAGCTCCCACACCTCCCCCAGGGCCATCTGCGCCGACCCCTCGACCGGGGAACCCGCCGTGGTCTCGAAGTGATCGACGTAGGCGCCGATGAACTCCTGCCAGCGGTGGTTGACCGGGTCCTCGTCCAGCGCCGCCATCGTCGCGGCGAAGTCCTCGCAGTCCACGAGGTGGAAGAGATGGCGTCCACTGCGCCAGATCCGCCAGTTGGTGATCCCGGCCCGCCCCAGCGACTCCAGCAGATCCGCCGGAACCGTGGCGTGCTCCCGTTCGTAACCCGATTCCTGGCCCTCCTTGAGGACCGAGTGCAGCGCCACGCGCATCGGGATCTCCCTTCATCCACTCTGATCACGGCATATGACCGGAGCCACTCTGCCCCCTCCGGCCCCGCCCGCCAACGGTCCGGCAGCCGTATCCTGCCCCGCTGGGCGCTGGAAACCGTCGTCGCGATCTACGATGCCTCGCGGAGCGGCGCGATCGCCGGACGCCGCGCACCCGCTGATGACGACCACGGAAGGACCCCGACGCCATGGCCAACACCCCCGTGCGCGACCGTTCCACGATCTTGGTTCTCAATGGGCCGAACCTGAACCTGCTCGGCCTTCGCCAGCCGGAGATCTACGGCACCGACAGCCTGGCCGACGTCGAGAAGCTGGTCACGGCGACGGCCGCCCCGCACGGGCTCACCACCGACTGCCGGCAGAGCAACCACGAGGGGCAGCTGATCGACTGGATCCAGGAGGCCCGGGAGCGGCACGCGGCCATCATCATCAACCCGGCCGGTTACTCCCACACCTCGATCGCCCTGCGCGACGCGCTGGCGACCTGCGACGACATGCCGATCCTGGAGGTGCACATCTCCAACATCCACCAGCGCGAGCCGTTCCGGCAGCACTCCTATGTCTCCGCGCTCGCCAGCGGCGTGATCGCCGGATGCGGCATCCAGGGCTACGCCTTCGCGGTGGAGCGGGCGGCCGCGCTGCTCGCGGCCATGAAGAAGTGAGACCTCAAGACCTGAAGAACACGTGAGACCCGGGCCCGTCACGCCCGGATGACACGGACACCGGCCTCGGCGTACGGGGCGATCGCCTCCTCGGTGGCGTCGGTGTCCGTGACCAGCACCTCGATCGCTTCGAGCGCGCAGATCCGGGCGAACGCCCGGCGGCCCAGCTTGGAGCTGTCGGCCGCGACCACCACCCGGGCGGCGCGGTCGGCCATGAGGTGGTTGATCCCGGCCTCGCCCTCGTGATGGGCGGCCGCGCCCCGCTCGGGGTCCAGCGCGTCCACGCCGAGGATGGCCAGATCGAGGGAGACCTGGTCCAGCACCCCGGTGGCCAACGGCCCCATCAGCTCGAACGACTGGGGCCGGGCCACCCCGCCGGTGAGCACGATCTTGATGTGCGGGCGCACCGCCAGCTCATGGGCGATGTTCAGGGCGTTCGTCACGACGGTGACGGCCGGGCCGCCGCCCACGGAATCGGACAGTTCGCCGCGGGTGGCGATGGCGCGGGCGATTTCGGTAGTGGTGGTCCCGCCGTTGAGGCCGACGACCGCGCCGTGCTCGACCATGCGGGCGACGGCGGCGCCGATCCGCTGCTTCTCCGAGGCGCGCCGGGCGGTCTTGTAGCGCAGCGGAAGGTCGTACGACAGGTTGTGCGCGACCGCGCCGCCGCGGGTGCGGGTGAGCATCTGCTGCTGCGCGAGTTCGTCCAGATCCCGCCGAATGGTGGCGGCGGACACCGTCAGCTCGGCCGCGGCCTCCTCGACCTCGATCCTGCCGTCCCTGCCCAGCAGCTCCAGCAGGGCGTTCCAGCGCTCGGGCCGTTTCACGCCGTCTCCTCGACCCCCGTCGTTCCGTCGCGGCTCACCCTACCCCGGGTGTTCGCACTCTGGACTTCTCTGCAAGATCATGCGCATTATCAGGCCGTAGGAAGCATCTTCGAGCATTCAGCGTGCAGGCGCACGTCCGTCGGAAGCCGAGCCGGGGAGCCCCATGAGCCACACCGAGACCGAGATCGCGAGCCAGCCCGACTGCTGGCGCCGCGCCATCGAACTGGCCCGGGATCCGGACGGGCCGGTGCGCGAGGCGCTGCCCCGGCCCGGTGAGCGGGTCGCCGTCGTCGGCTGCGGCACCTCGTGGTTCATCGCCCAGGCGTACGCGGCGCTGCGCGAGGCCGGGGGGCAGGGCGAGACGGACGCGTTCCCGGCGTCGGAGATGCCGACCGGTCGCGCCTACGACCGGGTGCTCGCGCTGTCCCGGTCGGGCACCACGACCGAGGTGCTGGAGCTGCTCGGCCGGATACGGGGCGGGGCGCGCACCACCGTCATCACCGCGGTCCCCGGCTCCCCGGTCACCGGCCTCGCGGACGAGGCGGTCGTGCTCGACTTCGCGGACGAGCGGTCGGTGGTGCAGACCCGCTGGGCGACCAGTGAACTGGCCCTGCTGCGCGCCCACTTGGGGCATGAACTGGAGGGTCTGATCGAGGACGGTGCGGCGGCGCTCGCCGCGCCGCTGCCCGACGGGCTCGCGGAGGCGGGCCAGTTCACGTTCCTCGGACGCGGCTGGACGTACGGCGTGGCGCAGGAGGCGGCGCTCAAGATGCGCGAGGCCGCGGGCGCATGGACCGAGGCGTACCCGGTGATGGAGTACCGGCACGGGCCGATCAGCGTCACCGGCCCGCGCAGCGTGGTGTGGTGGCTGGGCGAGGGCCCGTCCGGGCTGGCGGAGAAGGAGGTCACCGGGCCCGGTGGCCGTCTCGTCGGATACGGCCGCGATCCGCTGGCCGAACTGGTGCTGGTGCAGCGGCTCGCGGTGGCGATCGCGGCGGCGCGCGGCCTCGACCCCGACCGGCCCCGGAACCTCACCCGCTCGGTGATCCTCGGTTGAGCGGGCGGGGCGAGCGAAGGGAGGCGGGCCGTGCCGCTGGTGGCCACCGCTGAGATCGTCGGGCCTGCCGTACGCGGCGGGCTCGGCGCGGGTGCGTTCAATGTGATCCAGATCGAGCATGCCCAGGCGATCGTGGCCGGGGCGGAGGCGGCCGGAGCCCCGGTCATCCTCCAGATCAGCGAGAACGCGGTGCGGTATCACGGCGCCCTGGCCGCCATCGGCCGGGCCACCGTCGAGGTCGCCCGCGCCGCGCGGGTCCCGGTCGCGGTGCATCTGGACCATGCCACCGAACCCGGGCTGGTGCGCGAGGCGCTGGGGCTCGGCTTCGGGTCCGTGATGTTCGACGCCTCGGCACGCGACTACGACGGCAACGTGGCCGCGACCGCCGCGGTGGCGGCCGACTGCCATGCGGCCGGGGTGTGGGTCGAAGCGGAACTGGGCGAGGTGGGCGGCAAGGACGGGGTGCACGCACCCGGCGCCCGGACCGATCCGGCCGAGGCCACCGCGTATGTCGCGGCGACGGGCGTGGACGCGCTCGCGGTCGCGGTGGGCACCTCGCACGCCATGGTGGTCAAGGAGGCGGTGGTGGACCTGGAGCTGGTCGCGGCGCTGCGCGCGGCCGTGCCCGTGCCACTGGTGCTGCACGGCTCCTCCGGGGTGCCCGAGGCGGATCTGACCCGTGCGGTCGCGGCGGGTCTGACGAAGGTGAACATCGCCACCCACCTCAACGTGGCATACACCCGGGCGATCCGCGACCACCTCGCCGACCATCCCGAGGTGGTCGACCCGCGTCGCTATGTCGCGGCGGCGCGGGACGCGGTGGCCCGCGAGGTGACCCGTCTGCTGACCCTGGTGCGCGCCGTACCGCGCTGACGCTCCGCGCCGCGCGGATCGCGCGGCGCGCACCCTCGCTGTTGACATGACCTTATCAAGTCGCCACGATGCGAGGGAGGTTAGGAAAGGTTCCTAACAGAGGAGTGTCCCATGCGCACACGACTCGCGTTCGTCCTGGCCGGTGCCGGGCTGCTGGCCGGTTCCCTCACCGCGGGCGCCCAGGCCACCACCCGGGGCCCCGCACCCGCACCCGGCTCGGTCAAAGAAGGTTCCGTCAAAGAAGGCTCCGTCACGGCCGCGCAGTTGCTCGCCAAGGTCAAGAACTGTTCGCAGATATCCAGCGGCAAGTACCGCACCGACGACGAGACGTCGGCCACCGTGCCGGTCTGCGGCGCCAATGGCGCGGTCTTCTGGAAGGCGGACATGGACGTCGACTGCGACGGCCAGGTGACCTCCAAGTGCAACGAGGACACCGACCCGTGGTTCCAGGACGACACGGCCTTCCACCAGTCGAACGGAAAGCCCCTGATCGCCGACAAGCTGCCCTATGTGGTGGTGCCCAGCAAGAGTTCCACGTGGGACTACTCCGCGTCCGGCATCAAAGGCGGCGGCGTGGTCGCCATCGTCTACAACAACAAGGTCGAATACGCGGTGGTCGGGGACACCGGCCCGACCAAGATCATCGGTGAGGCGTCCTACGCCGCGGCCGCCGCGCTCGGCATCGACCCCGACCCGGAGACCGGCGGCGCGGAGTCGGGCGTGACGTACATCCTGTTCAAGAACTCCTCCGTCTCCCCCATCGAGAACCACGACAAGGCGGTCTCGGTCGGCGACGGCCTCGCCAAGCAGTTCGTGCAGAACAACTGACGCCCCGTGCCGTGATGCCCGCGGCCGCAGGCGTCACGGCACGGCTTCCAGCAGCGGCAGCATCCGGCCCGGGATGGAGCCCGAGGGGGCGGTGCCGATCCGTCGCGCCCCCATGGCCAGGTAGAACGGCTCGGCATACGGATCGGCGTCGATGGTCAGCCGGGTGAAGCCGAGGCGGCCCGCCGTCTCCAGCACATGCCGGTACAGCAGCCGCCCCACCCCGCCGCCGATCGCGGGCGGGTCGACGAACAGCATCCCCACCCATCCCTGCGGGGCGGTGCCCTCCAGGGTGGCGAACCCCAGCACCCGCCCGTCCTCCTCGGCGATCGTTGTCCGACGGGCCGTCAGCTCGCCCTCGCGCATCGTCAGTTCCTCCCGGCAGGCGGCCAGGAACTCCTCGTCATACCCCCAGTGCCCCTTCGACCGCAGCGCCAGTTCGGTCAGCGCCTCGGCCTCCTCTTCGCGCCCGGCTCTCAGCCGTCGTGTCGTCATGCGCCGATCGTGGCATCCGGCCGCCCGCCGCGGCGATGACTTTTCCCGGCCCGGAGGGTCCCTTCTGATGAGCGCGCGCACCACCGCGCGCCCCACAACAGGAGGTGGACGTTGGCCGGTCCCGAGCCCGAGAATCCGCCCGAGAGCCCCCCGCCCGCGCTTCCCCCGGCCGTCCTGGTCCTCGACCGGCCGCCGGAGACCCGTGCCGAGGTGGAGCTGCTGTGCGCACGGCTGGGCGAGCTGGTGCGCCACAGCGCCCCCGGCCCCATCACCGTGGACATGGGCGCGGCGCAGCGGCCGGTCCTGGCCATGGTCGAGACCCTGGCCCGGCTGCGGCTGACCGCCCGCCGTCTGGGGCGGGAGATGCGGCTGCGGAACACCGGCGGTGAGCTGGCCGCGGTGCTCGCCCGGGCGGGCCTTGACGAGGTGCTGACCGCGCCCGCGACGTTACGACTCGAGCCGGTCGGGGAGCCCGAAGAGGGGGAACAGCCGCTCGGTGTCCAGGAACGAGTTGAGCCCGGTGATGCGCCCGGCTGATATCTCCAGGACCTGGAGCGCCCAGGGCTCATGGGCGCCGCCCGGTCCGCCCGGCCGGTACTGGCCGAAGGCCGGTGCCCCGTTCGCCACGGTAGGGACCAGCCGGGAGCCACGGCAGCCGATGCCGTGCCCCAGCAGCCAGGTGCGGATGTCGTCGTGGCCGCGCAGCCACAGCTCGTAGGGCGGCATGGACAGGGTGGCGTCCTCGTGCAGGAGCGAGGTGAGGGAGTCCAGGTCGTACCGCTCGAAGGCGTCCACATAGCGGGCGAGCAGCGCGCGCTGCTCCTCGTCCAGCGGTTTGACCGGGTCGGTGTCGCTGATCTCGCTCGCGGCGAGCGTGGCCCGGGCGCGCTGGAGCGCGCTGTTGACCGACGCGACCGTGGTGTCCAGCAGCTCGGCGACCTCGGACGCCTTCCAGGCCAGCACCTCCCGCAGGATGAGCACCGCGCGCTGGCGCGGCGCCAGGTGCTGGAGCGCGGCCACGAACGCCAGCCGCACCGCGTCCCGCTGGGCGGCGACCTCGGCGGGGTCCCCGCCGTCGGCCAGCACCTGTCCGTCGGGCACCGGCCCGACCCAGGTGGCCTCGGGCTGCGCGGTGAGGGTGGCCGGGGTCGCCGAGGAGACGGAGGTGAGGTCCATCGGGCGGGCCCGGCGCTTGCTGCCGTTCAGCATGTCCAGACAGACGTTGGTGGCGATGCGGTACAGCCAGGAGCGCAGCGCCGACCGCCCTTCGAAGCGGTCCAGGCCCCGCCAGGCGCGGACCATCGTCTCCTGGACGGCGTCCTCCGCTTCGAACGCCGAGCCCAGCATCCGGTAGCAGTAACCGGTGAGCTGGACCCGGTACGGCTCCAGCTGGAGCTCGGCACCGGCCGTGCCGTCCACTGCCGCGACATCACTCATCGACGCACCTCGATCGTTCTGCTTCTGCGGACTCCCGTGGGAGGAAAGCTAGCGCGTGGCACTGACAAAACCCCTGACCTGCGGCATCCGCTCAGGCCACCGGCCGGGCGCGCACCGTCGAGGCGTGCACCTGGTGCCCGCCGCTGGCGATCATCCGCACCTCGGCGCGGTCGCTGATCTCGGCCCGCACGATGCCGGTGTCGTCCGCGTAGACGGGGTGTCCGCCGGGCCCGCTGGATTCCGTGCGGTGCACCATCACGATGTCTTCGGCGTCCGGCGCCGGGGCGACCGGGTCGGCGAAAATCAGCTCGTACCTCTCGCGTCGCGGCATCACCCACTCCTCCCACACGGAACCGCCCCCAATTCTCAAACCGGGACAATCAACACTATCGAACAGACCCGTCACCGCAAGAGGGTCGCGGAAGCCCGGGCAGCAGCAGGGCGGGCAGCAACGCCAGCGCGGCGAAGGCCGCGACCCACCAGAAGGTGTCGCCGAACGCCGCGGCAGGGGCGGTGGGACGGCTGTCGAGCCGGTGCTGGAGGATCACGGCCAGCACTGCGGCGCCCACCGAGGCGCCGACGGTCTGTACGGCGGTCAGGGCGCTCGTCGCCCGCGGAATGGCCGCCGGTTCCATCCCGTGGTACGCGGCGGCCATCACCGGCACCGAGGCGGCGGCCATGCCGGCGCCCCACAGCAGCAGGGCGGCGGACAGCAGCAGCTCACTGGTGTCCGGACCCACCTGGGCGCACAGGACGGCGGCGGGGACAGTGACGGCGACCCCGGCGAGGACGACCGGACGGGCGCCCGCCCGGTCGGTCACCTTGCCCACCAGGGGCAGCGCGAGCAGGGTGCCGAGGCTCTGCGGCACCAGCAGCAGCCCGGCGGCGAGCGCGCCGTAACCCCGCACCTGCTGGTAGTAGAGCGGCATCAGGAGCATGGCGCCGAACACCGACATCCGGGAGAGGAAGCCGAGCGCCGCGGCCGCGGCGAAGGGCCGCCCGGTGAACAGCCGCGGGTCCAGGAGCGGGGTGACGCGGGTGCGCAGCGCGTGCACGGTGAAGGCGGCGAGCAGCACCACCCCGGCGCCGAGGAACCAGCCGCTGGTGCGGTAGAGCCCGTAGGTGAGCACGGCGAGGGCCGGTGACAGCAGGGCGACTCCGGTCACGTCCAGCGGGCGCGCGGCGGCGGGGCGCGCGGTGCGGGGGATGCCGCGGCGGGTCAGCAGCAGCGCGATGGCGCAGACGGGCACGTTGACGTAGAAGATCCACCGCCAGCCGGGGCCCTCGACCAGGATCCCGCCGAGCGGCGGACCAGCGATCGGGGCGAGCTGCGCGGGCACGGCCGCGATGCTCATCACGCGTCCGCGCCGCTCGTCCCCGGCGGCCTGGGCCAGGATCGTCATGCTCAGCGGCACGATCATGCCGCCGCCGAGGCCCTGAAGCACCCGGAAGGCGATCAGGCTGCCCGCCGACCAGGCGGTGCCGCACAGCGCGGATCCGGCACCGAAGACGGTCAGCGCGAACAGCCACATGGTCTTGGCGCCGAAGCGTTCGACGGCCCATCCGGTGAGGGGCACGGTCACGGCGATGGCCAGCAGATACGCCGTACTGACCCACTGGATGAGGGCCACGGAGGCGTCGAAGTCGCGGGCCAGTCCGGCGAGCGCGACGGTGACCATGGTCATGTCGAGCATCGCGGTCAGGGCGCCGACGACGACGGTCGCGGCGAGTGTGAGCAGCGCGGGGTCGAGCCGGTCGGACCGCGGGGCGGAGGCGGGCGCGGTCCCGGTCGCGGAGGGTTCGTCGGTCATGGCGAGGAAACTACACTGTGCAGTGTAACTCTGTACACTGCACGGTGCAGTTCCCGTCCGATGGACCCGCGACGCCCCCGAAGGAGCGCCCATGCCCCCTTCCGCACCCCTCCGCCCCGGCCTGCGCCAGGGCTCCCCCGACAAGCGCGCCGCGATCGTGCGGGCCGCCCTGGGGGTCTTCGTCCGCGAGGGGTACGCACGCGCGGGCATGGACGCGATCGCCGCCGAGGCGCAGGTGTCCAAGCGCACCGTCTACGACTACTTCGGGGACAAGGAGCGGCTGTTCCTGTCCGCGATCGAGGAGACCGAGGCGGCTCAGGAGGGCGAGTTCTCCGCGCTGGTCGGCCGGACCCTGGACCGGCCCGGCGCGGCGGAGGGGGCCGACGCGATGGAGGCGGCCCTGATCGCGTTCGGCCGCGAGTTCGCGACCTCCATCCTGCGCTCCCCGGTGCGCGCGGCGCTGGTCCGGCTGATCACCGCCGAGGCCGGTCACTTCCCCGAACTGCGGCGCCGGGCTGGGTCGGTCGGGCTGGTGCAGCAGGTCATCGCGGACCGCCTGGCGCGGTACGCGGACGCCGGACTGCTGGAGATCACGGATCCGGTCGAGGCCGCGGAGTACTTCGGCCTCCTGGTCACCGGCCGGGTGAACAACCGGTCGCTGTTCGGCACGGTCGAGGTCTCCGACGAGAAGATCGACGCGCTGGTCTCCGGCAGTGTGCGCTTCTTCCTGCGCGCCTACCGCCCGTCGTGACTCGAGCGCCCCGGCTCAGGACTCCGGGGCGGCCGCGCCGCGGGCCGGCGGCGTCATGACCGAGCCCATGACGCCAGCGGGGTCATGACCGAGCCGATGACCGTGGCCGCGGCGATGGAGCCGAGGGTGATCCCCCAGGCGAGCGGGCCGAGCGGGGTGCAGTCGAAGAACTGGCTCACCCCCGGCGTCTGGATGATCCCGGCGAGGACCGCCGCCGAGCCGAGTCCGGCGATCAGCACATGCCGGTCCAGGCCCCCGGTGGCCAGGGTCTGCGCCAGCTGCGTACCGACCAGGGCGACGAGCGCCACCGTACTGGCCCGGCGCTTGCGGCCGGTGAGCCGCGCGCCCGTCCACGCCACGCCCGCACCGGCGGCCGTGATGATGCCGCGGAGCATCATCTCCCGGTTCAGCGCGGTGCCCAGGGAGCGGCTGGGGCCCTCCTTGAGCAGCCGCTCGCCGGTGTGCCCGGTCGGTTCGCGCACCGCGATGGCCAGCGCGGGCGCGAGGTCGGTCAGCAGGTTGACGAGCATGATCTGCCGGGCGGTCAGCGGGGTGCTGCCCCCGATGGCGGAGGCGAGCACGCTGAAGGTGACCTCGCCGAGGTTGCCGCCGATGAGGATGGCGAGCGCGGCCCGGACCGAGGCCC
>NZ_GG657754.1:430715-431567 GCF_000158915.1 Streptomyces himastatinicus ATCC 53653
GGCGCGCCCCGGCCATGACCGCGCGGTCGGTATGATGGGCCATGGGCTCGGCCTGGCGCGCGGGCGGGGTGGCCCGCAGGGCGGCCGCGAGCACGTCCTTGCGCGGGGTGTCGAGCCGGTCGGCGGGCTGCGGGCCGCCGCCGTCGCTGACGGCCGCGAGCTGGAGGGTGCCCTCGGTGAGGGTGCCGGTCTTGTCGAAGCACAGCACGTCGGCGCGGCCGAGCGCCTCGATGGTGCGCGGATTGCGGACCAGGGCGCCGAGGTCGGCCAGCCGCCGGGCGGCGGCGAGCTGTGCCGCGTTGACGAGGAACGGCAGGCCCTCGGGTACGGACGCGACGGCGAGGTTGACCGCCGAGGCCAGGTTCTCGGTCAGCGGGAGGCCGTGCAGCAGCCCGGCGCCGGACACGGCGGCGGCCGATCCGATCGCGATGGGGACGCTGGAGCGGGTGAGCGCGGTGAGCCGCGCCTCGACGCCGGTCACGGGTGCGGCACGGCGGGCGGTGGCCAGGCTGCGGCCGACCTCGGTGGACGGCCCGGTGGCCACGACGATGGCCTGCGCGCGCCCGGCGGAGACGGTGGTGCCTTCGTAGAGCATCGAGCGGCGCTGGGTGATGTGCGCGGCGACCACCGGCGCCGGGCTCTTGGCCACTGGCAGGGATTCGCCGGTCAGCGAGGACTCGTCGACCTCCAGGCCGTCGGCCTCCACCACCCGGCAGTCGGCGGGGACCACATCCTCCGGGCCCAGCGTGATGATGTCCCCGAGGACCAGGTCCCCGGCGGTGACCAGGCGTTCCGTACCGCCGCGGCGCACCCGGGCGCCGACCGCGGAGCGGGCGAACAGCTCCGCGAGCG
>NZ_GG657754.1:432138-443482 GCF_000158915.1 Streptomyces himastatinicus ATCC 53653
GCGCCCAGGGCCCGGCGGTTCCGGACAGAAAGCATGACGATGGCGCCGTCGGCCTGGAGGGCGCGTACGGAGGCCACCAGGCGGCGGCCCGCCGGTACCACCGCGTCGGCGAAGGTGAACGCCGTCGGGGGCCTCCGGTCGGTGGCGAGGACGATGCGCGCGCCCGCCCGACGGGCGGCGGCCGCCACCGCCTCGGCGCCCGGGACCGCCTGGGCGGCGAGCCCGGCGACCGCCTGGAGCCGGTGTCCGCGGGCCAGGCCGAGGGTCCGCTCGCTGCCCTTGCGGCGCAGCCTGCCCGCGGTCTGCCGACCGGTGCGGCCGGTCAGTTCGAGCTGGTCCAGTGGCCCCAGCACCCATCCGTTGTCGCGGCGGACCTGGAGGGGCTCATCCGGGTCGAAGAGGTCGAAGAGCCGTTCCGCGACTTGCTCGGGGTCGGCGCCGCCGAGGAGTTCCAGGTCGACGGGCTCGTACCGGTCGCCGCGCAGCGCCGCCTCGTCGAGCAGCACGGTGTCGACCTGGCCGAGCCGCCGCAGCGCGCTGCGGTCCATGGCCAGGACGCCGCGCAGGGCCAGGAACCGGCCGAGGCTGGTGGCGAACCCCTCCCGCCCGGCGCCGGGCGCCTTCGGTATGGACGAGAACGCGACGGCCAGCCCGCGGCGCGGTCCGGCGAAGGGGGCGGTGAGGGCGCCGGCGACCGCTCCGGCGGCCATGGACCGCTCCGCGAACCGCTCCATAGTGTCCTCGGGGGTGGGGCCGGGCCGCTCCACCACGATGGGCTCCGCGGCCACGTCCTGGGGCCCGTGCACCAGATGCGGTTCCATCGCGGCCCATGCCTCGCCCTCGGCCGCGGCCTCCCGCCACAGGCCCATGCGCTGGGCCAGGTCCAGGACGAGCCCGCCGCCACGGGTGGCCACACCCTGGGCCAGAGCGCTCAGCACGGGCAGGGTCGCCTGGGTGGGCTCACCGCGGGTGATGGCCAGGGCCAGCCGCCGCAGCCGGGGGTGGTTCTGGATGGCGGATACGGACGCGCTGACCTCGGCCGGGAGCCTGAGCCACGGGAGCAGCCGCAGGGCGGTGGCGACGCTCAGGCCCAGGACGTCCGCGACCACCACGGCGAGGGACTGGGCCTCCCGCGGCCCGCCCGAGGGATGGCGCGGTTCCGGGGCCCATTCGTCGAACTCCTCGGTGGGCACGGCCGGGCCCCGGGTCTCCGCGCGCTCGATCCGGGCGATCAGCTCCGGCAGGCGAGGGGGCGGTTTGGTGACGGCGACGACGACCCGTTCGGAGGGTGCGTTGACCCGTGCCCACAGCACGCCCGGGTGTTTCTCCAGGGCCTGTTCCACCCGGCTCGCCACCTGCTCCCCGCCGATCCCGTGCACTCCGTGCACCTCGATGTAGTAGCGGCCCGGGTACGACCACACCCCGCGGGCGGGCGGGTGGACCAGCCGGCCGACCGCGCCCGCGGCGTCCCGTACCCGTGTGGCCACTCCATGGGTGAGGGGCTCCAGCAGCGGGGGGTTGATCAAGTGCAGCCCAGGCAGCGTCGTCATCGGTGAGACCTCCGGTGTGTCGGCGATCCGCGGCGCAGTGCCCGTGTGGGGCGGTTTCTGCGCGGAGCGGCCTGTCCGGTTGATTCCGATTACCCTGAAATGGGAAGAAGATTCCGGACGTCAATCATGTGTGGACGTGAGATCAGTGACCACTCCCACCAGCTCCCGCAAGCGCAGCACTTCCGCATCGGCACGGTCGTCGGCGCGCGGCGCCGGCAAGTCGGCCCGGAGCCAGGCCACATCGAAGAGCCGGACCCCGTCGTCGAAGAGCCGGGCCCCGTCGAAGACCGCGGCCGCGTCCAAGTCCGCGCAGGCAGGGAAGACGAAGGCAGCGAAGAGCACCCAGAGGTCGAAGACGGCGAAGGCGGCGAAGTCCGCGAAGCCCACCCCCCAGAAGGGTGACCACCGGATCACCGTCACGATCCCCAGCCTCGGCCACGTGGCGCAGGCGACGCGGCTCGACCGCGCCGCGAGCGCGACCCATCTCGACCGCGTCGACGGCGACCGCATCGGCCGCGCGGCGAAGAACGCCGCCAATGTGGCGCTGATGCCGATCGCGGCGGCCCGCCGGGTACTGCCCGCCAAGGGCGGACTCCCGCTGTACGCGGGACTCGGAGTGCTGGGCGTCGCCGAGGTCATCGAATGGCCGGTGGCCCTGGGCGTCGGCGTCGGCTACGCGGTGCTGCGGCGCGGCGGAGTCATGGCGCCACCGTCCGAGACCCGCAAGGTCTGACCCGGCGGATCCCCGCTCCCCGGGCGACGGCGCCGAGCCCACCGCCCGGGGGCGGGCGACGGCGCGCCGATCCGGCGCACGTCTCCGGCACCCGATGGGGAATGGGACAGACTAGGGAATCCCCGAGACTTCACGATGCGCGCCCGATGCCCACTTTCCCCGATCAGCGGGGCGTTTGACCGTTTCATCAGGCCAGACGGGCAAGAAACGGGCAGAAGTTGACCACAAATGGGCAGCGGCAAGCAGCCGAAACGTTGGTATATACCATGAAGCGCATCTAACACCCGTCACTGGAACCGTCGCCCAACTCGGTTCCGGCGCCGGTCCGGTGGCTGGTGGCAGGGCCGCGACCTCAGCTTTTGCCGGTTTACGCACGACCATGCCGTTGTTGAGACAACAGAAAGCGGTGCCCTCCATGGCTCGCCCCCACACCACTCAGGCCGCCCACCGCGTGCCCGCACAGGCAACATCGGGCTTAACCCATGACCGGAACCGGACCCGCGCCGTGACCGGACGCCACGCCACCGGCATGGCCACGCTCGCACCGGACCTCCAAGTCCTCGCCGGGGACGAGGACTTCTTCCGGCACTTCGGCGGCACGTCGGCCGAACTGTGCGGACGCAACCTCTTCGACTTGCTCGACCCCAGCGCCCCCGCCGTCCTGCGGGAGCACTTCCTGCGGCTGCACGACGGCCGGCGCACCCGCTTCACCGAGCGCGTGGTCGGCTACCGCTCGGGAGGCCGGGTGTTCTCGGGGGAGTTGACCGGTACGGCCGTCCAGGGCCCGTCCGACGCGCTGTCGGCCATCGTCGTCCTGGTCAAGCCGGATGACGAGAAGGCCGAGGACGACAGCATGGCCCAGCGCCGCAATCTGCTGTCACCGCTGGAGGCGCAGATACTCGAGGGTGTGGCCACGGGCGCCTCGACCGTGCAGATGGCCGCCAAGCTCTATCTCAGCCGCCAGGGCGTCGAGTACCACGTGGGCTCGATGCTGCGGAAGATGAAGGCGCCCAACCGTGCGGCCCTGGTCTCGCGCGCGTACGCGGCGGGCATGCTGACCGTCGGCACCTGGCCTGCCCGGGTCCGCCCCGATTTCGTCAAGTGACCGGTCGTCATATGGATCCCTCGCGCAGTGGCTCCGCGATGAAGTGATTCGGGCGGATCAGGAGTGTTCCGGCTGGCAGCGCGGGCACCAGGTGCTGGTCCGCCCGGCGATCTTTCCGCGGCGCAGCGGGCGGCCGCAGCGCGGGCAGTGCGGATCCGGGTCGTCGCGGTGGCCGGTGAGCCAGGACGCCCGGGGCGGCACCTGCCCCGCCCGCACCGAGGTGCTCAGCACCCCGCGCAGCGCGGTGTGCAGCCGCCGGAGCTCGTCGGGTCCCAGATCGCTCGTCCGGCTCTTCGGATGGACCCGCGCCCGCCACAGGATCTCGTCGCCGAGGAGATTGCCGAGCCCGGCCACGACGGACTGGTCGGTCAGCGTGGCCTTGACCCGGCCGCGCCGCCCTTCCAGCAGGCTGTCCAGCTCGGCCCGCCCCAGCGACAGCGCGTCCGGGCCCTGCTCGCCGAGGATGCGGTCGACATCGGCGTCGGTGGTGGCGAGCCACAGGCCCCGCAGCTTGCGCTGGTCGTGGTAGCGGAGCTGATGGCCGTCGTCGAGGGTGAGGACGACCCGGCCGAACCGCTCGGGCGGATCGCCCTCGGAGCGGCACACCAGTCCCCCGGTCATGCCGAAGTGCAGGATCAGCGTCGGACCCCCGGCCGGGGCGATCAGCCACTTGCCGTGGCGCCGCGGAGCGGCGAACCGGCGCCCCTCCAGCTCACGCTTCAGCCGCTGCGCGGTGACCCCGCGCAGCACCGCCGGATCGGCCACCTCGACGCGCTCGATGCGGTGCCCCTGCGCGCAGGAGGCCAGCGTGCGACGGAAGCCCTCGACGTCCGGTAGCTCGGGCATAGCGCCAGATTACGCCGCCGCGGGGAGGGCGGCTCGGGGGGAAACCGAGGTGAGGAAAACCAAAACTTTGCACGAGTCGGATAAAGTACCTGGTTATGCGATTCATCCGCTCCGGACCGGGGGCGAGCGGTCGCAATCAGACACTTTTCGCGATCGCGCGGTGCCTGCCGTTCGTGGTCATGGCGGTGGTCGTCACCATCGAGCTGACGCCCGCGCATGTGATCTACACCGGCCCCCTCCTCACCCCGGCCCCGGCGCTGGCCGCGGTGACGATGGGACCGGTCGGCACCGGGGGCGTGGTGCTGCTGGCCGCGGCGATCAGCGCGCTCACGGCCACCCACAACGACGCCTGGGGCACCCAGCAGGTGTACGCGAACCTGCTGGCACTGCTCGTGGTGTCCGTGGCGAGCGTGGCGAGCAGCGCCGTCCGGGAGCGCAGGGACCGGGAGCTGAGCCAGGTCCGCCGGATCGCCGAGGTCTCCCAGAATGTGGTGCTGCGCCCGCTGCCCGCCCGGATGGGCGGGGTGCGCACTGCCAGCGTGTACATGGCGGCCGAGCGCGGGGCGCAGATCGGCGGCGATCTGTACGAGGCGGTGGGCACCCGCTACGGGGTGCGGCTGATCGTCGGGGACGTACGCGGCAAGGGGCTGGCCGCGGTGCGCTCCGCCGCGGCGGTCCTGGGCGCCTTCCGGGAGGCCGTGCACTACGAGCACGATCTGATCGAGGTGATGGAGCGGTGCTCGGCGGCGCTGGGCCGCGAATACGAGCTGCTGGACCGGTCCCGGATCCAGGACTGGGACGAGCGGGCCGAGCAGTTCGTCACCGTACTGCTGGCCCAGGTGGTGCCCGACACGTGCCTGGTCCAGCTGATCAACCGGGGCCACCCTCCGCCCCTGGTGCTGCACGACCGCAAGGTACGGACGCTGGGCCCGGTGCGCCCGCTGCCGCCGCTCGGCCTGGACGAGTTCCTGACCCCGCCGCCGATCGGCGTCGAGACCTTCCCGTTCGCCGTCGGCGACCGGCTGCTGCTGCACACCGACGGGGTCCTCGAGGCGCGCAACCACTGCAATGAGTTCTTCCCGCTGCCGCAGGCCATGGAGACCGTGGAGGGCGCCACCCCGACCGAATACCTGGACCGGCTGCGCCACGCCCTGGTCCACCACGCCGAGGGTCGGCTCGCCGATGACGCGGCGATGATCCTCATCGAGCGGGCGACCGGGGCCGAGCCGGGGTGGCGCTCCGGCGCCTGAGACCTCCCGAGAGGCCGGGCTACGCCACCGGGGCGCCGAACTCCTCCAGCGCGTCCGCCACGATCGCCTCCAGCCGGGCGTGGTGGGCGCCGCGCCAGTAGACGCGCTCGCAGGCGGCGCAGCGGGCGAACACGTCGTACGTGCTCCGCGTGCCGTGCTCCAGCCGCTCGTGGACCGTGTCCTTGTCGGCGTCCTCCAGGGGGCCGTTGCACGCCGTGCAGCGGGTCCAGGGGGCGAGGGACGGGGTGAACCGGCCCAGGACATCACGCAGTTGCTCATCGGGCCGGTCGCTGTAGACATACGCCCCGGCCCACAGCTCGCGCCGCCGCAGCAGCCCCCGGTCACGCGAGAGGAGCACCCGGCGCTGGGCCGCGGAGCGGGCGGCGAGCGCGGGGTCGCCGATGTCCTCGCTCTCGTACGCCGCGTCGACGCCCAGCAGCCGAAGGCGGCGCGCCAGGGTGCCCAGGTGCACGTCGAGCAGGAAGCGCAGCGGCGCCCCCGGGACCCGCTGCGGCCGGACGACGGGGTGCACCTCCACGGACTCCCCCGCCCCCGGAACATGCGTCACGGCGGTCTCCCGGCCGTCGACGAGCAGCCGGCCGACCTCGGTGAGCGGAACCCCGAACGACTCGACGACATGGCCGAGGGTGGACGCGCCGTCGGTGATCACGGCCGTGCGTTCCCGGCGCCGTTCGGGGGCGGCGAAAAACCGCAGTTCAGGGGCGAGGCTGAGGTGGATCTCCGGTCCGTTCACACCGCCAGCATGCCAGGCGCGACCGGCCGCGGGCGACGGTGTTTCCGCCCGGCCGGGCTCCGGTTCGCAGAAGGCTCAGGCGTCGCCGGAGCGCTCCAGGCGCCGTCGCTTGCGGCGCCAGGTCACCAGCCGCAAGTACTCCTCGTGCAGCAGCCGTCCGACGAGCGCGCCGCCGAACACCACGAAGCCGACGCCGACCAGCCAGGACTGCACGACCAGCACGGTGCCGACCGGGCCGTAGGACACCGCGCTGGAGGCGATCAGCGGCGAGAACACCAGCCGGGAGAAGATCCGCAGCCCCCACAGCCCGACGCCGGTGGCCAGGGCGCCCGGCAGCAGGGCGCCCCAGCTGATCCGCCCGCCGAGCAGCAGCCGCTGCGACCACCAGAAGAAGAGCACCGTGGCGACGACGGCGACGGCCACCCGGGTGGGCCCGGGGCCGAGGTGGGAGGAGAGCAGGAGGTAGCCGATGAGCACGATGAGCCAGACCAGGTGGCGCCATACCGTGTGCCAGCGGCCGGGGGGCAGCTCCCACACCTTCTCGTAGCCGGTCTGCACCACCCCGCAGAAGGTCAGCCCGAAGAGGGCCAGCGTCGCCAGACCGAACGCGGTGGTGGTCTCCAGGGACCGCCTCGGCGGGGCGAACAGGTCCAGGACCTCGTCCCGCGAGGTGGCGGACACCCCGAGCCCCTCGGCCAGCCACTGGGCGAAGCCGTGGCGGTTCACCGGATCGGCCGCGGCGACCACGATCAGCAGCGGCACCAGCGTGAGGAAGCCGAGCGCGGCGAACCCCAACGCCCGGTGCATCAGCTCGAATTCGCTGCCCCGGCGCCATCCCCGCCCGGCCGGGGACCGGTGGAACGTGTGGTGCAGCCGCCGGACCCCGGTGCGGCGGGGCTGCGACGGGCGGTGGCCGGAGTCGTCGGGGGGCTGTTCGGACATACCACTCCCACTCCCCCACCACCGGTTCATGCGATATGCCCCAGTAAGTCGCGCATCGTCCAGCGACCAGGCGGATGCCCGTGCAACCCACGGGGGCGACGGCCCCTCCTCCCCGCGGCGGCACTGTGCCAGAATGTGAGAGGAAAGCTGACTCTTTGATTGGGGCCGGGAACCAGCTTTTTTTTTGTCGGAGAGCTGTTCGCCGAGGGCGGTGCGCTCGGCAGGGTGATGAGCGGAATCGACTGGTCGGCGACGTCCCTCGGCAGTACTGAGGCCTGGCCTCCGCGGCTGGTCGAGGCGCTGCGCATCGTCCTGTTCACCGAGCAGCCGATGGCCGTGTTCTGGGGCCCCGAGTACACGATGCTGTACAACGACGGGTACGCGGACATCATCGGCTCCAAGCATCCGGGGGCACTGGGCCGGTCCGGCCGGGCCGTCTTTCCCGAGAACTGGGAACTGTCCGTCGCTCCGCTCTTCGAGACCGTATGGGAGAGCCGCAAGCCCTCCCTGGTGACCGACCGGGCCTTCGTCATCCAGCGGCGCGGTTTCCTGGAGCAGTCCTACTTCGACGTGTCCATCCAGCCGCTGCTGCTGGATGACGGCGCGATGGGCGGGGTGCTGTGCGTCGTCACCGAGACCACGGCGCGGGTGCTCAGCGAGCGGCGGCTGCGGCTGCTGGCGGGGCTCGGCGCCCGGACGGCCGGGCTGCGCACCCCGCAGAGCGTCGCCCGGACCGTCGCGGAGATGCTGGACATCCACCGGGACGACGTCCCGTTCACCGCCTTCTATCTGGTGCCGGAGCCCGGCAGGCTCCGGCTCGCCGCGTCCGCCGCCATCCCGCCGGAGGCCGCCGAGGCGGCCCGGGAGGTGCGGCTGGACCGGATCGAGGAGACGACGGGCCTGGCGGCGCGGCTGGCGGCCGTCGTGGGCGACGCGGCACCGGCCCGGCTGCCGGGCGCGCTGTTCTCGATGCCCGGCGAGGAGGCGCTGGCCCATCCGCTGGTCCGGTCGGACACGGTGGAGGGCGTGCTGGTGATGGGCATCAATCCGCGGCTGCCCGCCACCGCTCCCTACCAGGACTTCTTCGAGGTGCTGGCGGCCACCGTCGGGGCGGCCCTGTCGGCGGCCCGCACCCAGCACGAGCAGCGGCGGCGCGCGGAGTCGCTGGCGGAGCTGGACCGCGCCAAGACGGTGTTCTTCTCCAACATCAGCCATGAGTTCCGTACGCCGCTCACGCTGATCCTCGGCCCCGTGCAGCAGGCGCTGGCCGACGAGGACCGCCCCGCGCGGCGGTCCCAGCTGGAGCTGGCGGAGCGCAGCGCGCTGCGGCTGCTGAAGCTGGTCAACACCCTGCTGGATGTGTCCCGGGTGGAGGCCGGAGGGCTCAAGGGCACCTTCGAGCCGGTGGACCTGTCCCGTATCACCGCCGAGCTGGCGGCCATCTTCCGCTCCTCCTTCGACCTGGCCGGGCTGACCCTGGAGGTGGACTGCCCGCCGCTGCCCGAGCCGGTGCACATCGACCGGGAGATGTGGGAGAAGATCGTCCTCAATCTGATCAGCAACGCGCTGAAGTTCACCTTCACCGGCGGCGTCACGGTGCGGATGGCCGCCGTCGGCCACCACGCCCGGCTCACCGTGAGTGACACCGGCAGCGGTATCCCGCGGGAGGAGCTGCCCCACCTCTTCGAGCGCTTCCACCGGGTGCGCGGGGCGCGGTCCCGGTCGTACGAGGGCAGCGGCGTCGGGCTGGCGCTGGTCAAGGACCTGGTCGAGCTGCACTCGGGCACCATCGCGGTGACCAGCGTCCCGGCCCGGGGCACCGAGTTCACAGTGGAGATCCCGTTCGGCACCGCGCATCTGGAGGACGTACGGGGCGAGGCGCCGTCCGTACGGGGCGGAACGGGCGAGGCCGAGCGCGCCGCCGCCTACGCCCAGGAGGCGCGCCACTGGCTCGGCACCGCGCCGTCCGAGCCGCTGGAGGCGGAGGAGTCCCCGGCGGGGGCCTCCGGGGTCGCTGAGGCCCCCGTGGAGGCTCCGTTCGAGGCGCCCTCCCAGGCCCCCGTCATGGCCCCGTTCGAGGCGCCCATCGAGGCCCCGGAGTCGCCGTACGCCACGGGCCCTGCGGAGCCCGCACCGGTCCGGCGGCCGCGGCTGCTGGTCGCCGACGACAACGCCGACGTACGGTCCTATCTCGGCGATCTCCTCGGCCGCGAACACGACGTCCTCCTCGCGGCCGACGGCCGTGCCGCGCTGGACACCGCCCTGGCGCACCCCGTGGACCTGGTGCTCACCGATGTGATGATGCCGCGCCTGGACGGCTTCGGGCTGGTCCGGGCGCTGCGCGCCGACCCCCGGACCACCCGGCTGCCGATCATCATGCTGACCGCGCGGGCCGGGGAGGAGTCCACGGTGCGGGGGCTGGGCGCGGGCGCCGACGACTACCTCGCCAAACCCTTCTCGGCGCGTCAGCTCCTCGCCCGGGTCAGCGCCAATCTGGAGCTGTCCCGGCTGCGCGAACGGGTGCTCAGCGACAGCCGCCGACAGGCGGACATGCTCACCTCGCTGTCCCAGGCGAGCCTGCTGCTGTCCGACACCCTCGATCCGCCGCAGGTCCTGGACACCGCCCGGGAACTGCTCGTCCCGGCCCTGGCCGACGAGATACGCATCCGCCTCGCCGACCCCCGCGCCGAGCGGCCCCTGTACGCCGCCGGGGAGTCCGTGGCGCCGGGCGGCCTCTTGGACCGGGCCCTCGGCGAGACCCTGCTCGCGGGCACCGCCCCCGAGCCGCCCGCCACCGGCGGCCCCCTGCTCGCCGTACCCCTGCTCGCGCACGGCCGGACGCTGGGCGCCCTGGCCATCGCCCGGCGCGAGGGCGTGTACACCATGGCCGACCGGCAGTATCTCCAGGGCGTGGCCGGGCGGTTGGCCCTCGCCTACGACAACGCGGCCCGTTTCCGCAACGAGCGCCACCTCGCGCTGACCCTCCAGCGCGCCCTGCTGCCGCAACACCTCCCCCAGGTGCCGGGGCTGCACACCGCCTCCTACTACGAGGCGAGCGCCAGCGGCGCCGAGATCGGCGGCGACTGGTACGACGTCATCGCGCTGCCCGACGGCGAGATGGGCCTGGCCATCGGCGATGTGATGGGCCATGACGTGGACGCCGCCACCGTGATGGGCCGACTGCGCTCCACCCTGCGCGGCTTCGCCCTGGACCGCGCCTCCCCCGGCGTACTGCTGGGCAAGCTGGACGCCTACCTGCGCTCCCTGGACGTCGACCACTTCGCGACCTGCCTGTACGCGGTGTACGAACCCCGCACCCGGCGGCTCCGGTACGCGGCCAGTGGCCATCTGCCGCCGCTGCTGGTGGCGGGCGGGACGACGAGCTTCCTCGACGTCTGCCCCAACGCCCCGCTGGGCCTCGCGGACGAGCCCCCGGTCGGCCACGAGACGCGGCTGCCGCCCGGCGCGGGGCTGCTGCTGTTCACCGACGGGCTGGTGGAGAACAGCCATCTGCCCCTGGACGACGGCCTGGCGGCGCTGCGCCGCGCCTGCGACGGGCTCACCCCGCCCGTCCTCGCCGATCCGCAGGCCATCATCGACCGGGCGCTGGGGCTGCTGGACATACCGGGCCGGGTGGACGACGACACGGCGCTGCTGGCCGCGTCAGCCCCGTAGCGGTTCGCCCGTATCGGCGTCGAGGACGCTCACCCGCACCGCGGGCTCCCGTACCGCGTCCCGGCTCGCCTCCGCGTCCAGCGCGAAGAGCACCACCACCGGTCGCGCGGCGTCGCCGCCGCGGGCGTGGACCCCGGCGTACTGGAGGATGCGCCAGCCGTCCTCGTCCCAGTGGTCCAGCAGCGCCGACCGCACCAGGGGCGAGGTGCTCTGCCAGGCGAGCGAGTGTTCCAGCAGCTCGACCGTCGCGGCCACCGGCACGCCTGCCGGGGTTCCGGCCAGCGGGTGTCCCCTGAGGCGCAGGCGCAGCCTGCGCCACGGCGTCCGCCATCGGCGGTCGGCGGACAGGGCCACCAGCCCGGCCACCGCCACCAGGGCGCAGCATCCGGTGGCGGCCGGGTGGCGCGGTGCCGTGACCCACCAGGGGTGCCGGGCCAGCGCCACGGCGACACCGCCCGCCGCCACCACGGCGGCGCGGGCGAAGGCCCT
>NZ_GG657754.1:443623-448784 GCF_000158915.1 Streptomyces himastatinicus ATCC 53653
TGCGCACAGCAGGAGTTCGAGGGTGCCGAGGGTGCGCAGCGCGAGCGCCGCGCGGTCGCCGCCGCGCAGCAGCCGGGCCAGCGCGGTCCGGTGCGCCGACCGGGCCGTACCGCGGCCGAGGAGCTTGCCCGCACCGGCCACGCCCAGCACCCCGGCGAGCGGCGGCGCAACGAGATCGAGGGCGGTGGCGAAGGTGGCAACGCTCATCGGCGGTGTCCCGCGCCCGGCCCGACCGCCACCCGGACGATGTCCACGGAGTCGTCGGACGGCCGCCAGGCGCCCAGGACTTGGGCGCCCTGCCCGATGCGCAGCCCGGAGAGGTCGGCGGTGGGCGCGGCGCCGGAGTACGAGGCGCTGGAGGTCGCCGGGAGGAGGTTGCCGACGATCTCGTGGGATCCGTGCGCGAGGTGCAGCCGGGTCTTCTCGATGCCGCGGATGGTGGTGTGGAGGTTCACGATGTTCACCCACACCGCGTCGGCGGCGACCGTGCCGTCGGGCATCGGGACGCCGCGTGCGTAGAGCCCGTCACCGGTCTCGATCGACGCGGCCGTGGTGGGACGCACCTTCCACACGCTGGTGGCGCCTGTGACCCGGACCCGGGCGTAGTCGCCGTGGGAGCCCGCCACTTCCAGCACACCGCCGTCGATGGAGGTGATCCGCCCCTCCACGAACGCGCCCGCGGGGACCGCGGGGTCCAGCGGGCGGCGCAGGGGCGCGGCGAACACGGCGTCGGCGTCCACGGCACCCAGCGCGGTCGCGCCGATGACGCCCGTACCGACGACGGTCGCGCCGCGCAGCGCGGCGGCGGTGAGGAAGCGGCGGCGGTCGAGTGGGTCGGACATCCGGTGTGCGCTCATGGGCCCGGCCTCATTCGTACAGGGAGACCGGCAGGGTGCCGGAGCTGAGGCTGCCGATGACGGAGAAGGCGGCCGGGGTCAGATCGATGACGCGGTTGCTGCGGCAGACGCCGTCGCAGCAGCTGGACTCGCCGCAGAAGCTCCGGGTGCGCGGACCGCAGTCGCTGACGGTGACGCAGACGGACGCGCCCGAGCACAGGTGGCGCACCTTGATGGCCGAGCCGCAGCCGCGCCGCGGCAGCTTCTCGCCGCACAGATCCGGCCGGGTGATGTCCCAGCACGCCTTGGACGCGTTGGGCCAGGCGGCCTGGAGCGCACTGGACTTGCAGGTGCCGCAGGCGCCACCGCCCGCGGCGGCACACGGGCCCCAGGCGTTGCCACAGCAGAACCAGGTGGCTTCGCCGTTCCCGAGGCTGGTCGATCCGCACGCCATGCGGCCATCATGCGCGGGGCCGAGGGGCGCCGCCACGCGGAAGCGTCCGATCCGGCGGCGGCACCCGCCCGCCCCTTACAACCGCTCGACGATCGTGACGTTCGCCTGCCCTCCGCCCTCGCACATCGTCTGAAGCCCGTACCGCCCCCCGGTGCGCTCCAGTTCGTGCAGCAGGGTCGTCATCAGCTTGGCGCCGGTCGCGCCCAGCGGGTGGCCCAGCGCTATCGCGCCGCCGTTGACGTTGACCCGCTCCGGGTCGGCGCCGCTCTCCCGCAGCCAGGCCAGCACCACCGGCGCGAACGCCTCGTTGATCTCCACCAGATCGATGTCGGCGATGGTCATGCCGGTCTTCTTCAGCGCGTACGCGGTGGCCGGGATCGGCGCGGACAGCATCCGGATCGGGTCCTCGCCGCGCACCGACAGATGGTGGATCCGGGCGCGCGGGGTCAAGCCGTGTTCCCGTACGGCCCGTTCGGAGGCGACCAGCAGCGCGGCGGCGCCGTCGGAGACCTGGGAGGAGAGCGCCGCGGTGAGCCGGCCGCCCTCCATGAGCGGGGCGAGCGCGGCCATCTTCTCCAGGCTGGTGTCCCGGCGCGGCCCCTCGTCCACGCGGACGTCCCCGTACGGGACCACCTCGCGGTCGAAGCGGCCCTCGTCGATGGCGCGGAGCGCCCGCCGGTGGGAGCGGAGCGCGAACTCCTCCATCTCCGCGCGGCCGATCCCCCACTTCTCGGCGATCATCTCGGCCCCGTAGAACTGGCTGACCGGACGGTCGCCGTACCGCGCCCGCCAGCCCTCCGAGCCCGCGAAGGGTCCCTCGGTCAGCCCCAGCGGCTCGGCCGCCTGGCGGCTGGCGAAGGCGATCGGCACCTGCGACATGTTCTGCACCCCGCCCGCGACCACCAGGTCCTGGGTGCCGGAGAGCACCGCCTGCGCCGCGAAGTGCAGGGCCTGCTGGGAGGAGCCGCACTGCCGGTCGACGGTCACGCCCGGCACCTCCTCGGGCAGCCCCGCGGCCAGCCAGCAGGTGCGGGCGATGTCCCCGGACTGCGGGCCCACGGTGTCCAGACAGCCGAAGACCACGTCCTCGACGGCGGCCGGGTCGGCACCCGAGCGCTCCATCAGCGCGCGCAGGACGTGCGCGCCGAGGTCGGCCGGGTGGACGGACGCCAGCCCGCCCTTGCGGCGGCCGACGGGGGTCCGTACCGCTTCGACGATGAATGCCTCGGCCATGGCTGCTCCTCAAGGGTCCTTGCGGGTCAATGTCGGGGGGTGATGCCGTCCAGGACCATCGACACGTACTGGCGGGCGATCTCCTCGGCGCTGTGCTGTCCGCCGGGCCGGTACCAGGACGCGGCGACCCAGACGGTGTCGCGCAGGAAGCGGTACGCCAGCCGGGTGTCGAGGTCGGCGCGGAACACCCCGTCGGCCACGCCCCGCTCCAGCGTGCCCAGCCAGGCCCCCTCGAACCTGCGCTGCGAGTCGGTGAGGTAGCCGAAGCGCGGCAGGGCGGCGAGCTGCCGGGACTCCTTCTGGTAGATCGCGACGGCGGCCCGGTGCCGGTCGATCTCCCGGAAGGATTCGGTGACGAGCGCCTCGATGGTCTCCCTGGGGCCGAGCCCGGCGCGCAGCACCTCGTCGTACCCCGCCCACAGCTCGTCGAGGAAGGTGGAGAGGATCTCGTCGACCATCGACTCCTTGGAGTCGAAGTGGTAGTACAGGCTGCCCGCGAGCATCCCCGCCTCGTCGGCGATCCGGCGGACGGTGGTCGCGTTGTAGCCCTGGGCCGCGAACACCTCGGCCGCCGTCGAGAGCAGTTCGCGGCGCCGCTCGGGGGACGGGCTCACGGTGGTCTTCTTGCTGTTCCCGCTGATTTTCGGCACGTTCCCATTCTCGCCTCACGGGTGCCGGGCTCCTGGGCGGCGGGCTGACGGCGGCCGGGCTCATGGGTGCCGACTGCTGACGGAGACCGTCTCACCCGTCATGTACGACGCGTAGCCGCTGGCCAGGAAGACGATCACGTTGGCGACCTCCCACGGCTCGGCGTACCGGCCGAACGCCTCGCGCTCGGTCAGCTCCGCCAGCAGCTCGGGCGTGGTGACCTTCACCAGGTGCGGATGCATGGCGAGGCTCGGCGACACGGCGTTGACGCGCACCCCGTACGCGGCGGCCTCGACGGCGGCGCAGCGGGTGAGCGCCATGACCCCGGCCTTGGCGGCGGCGTAGTGGGCCTGTCCGGCCTGGGCGCGCCAGCCGACGACCGAGGCGTTGTTGACGATGGCGGCGCCGCCGGACGCACGGGCCTTCATACGGCGGAGGGCGGCGCGGGTGCAGCGGAAGGTGCCGTTCAGGGTGACGTCGATGACCTTGTGCCACTGGTCGTCGGTCATCTCGGTGAGTTCGGTAGTGCCGCCCAGACCGGCGTTGTTGACCACGACATCCAGCCGTCCGTGGCGTTCCTCGGCGAGGTCGAAGAGCGCCGCCACCGCGTCCTCGTCGGTGACGTCGCAGGTCAGCCCGGCGACGCGATCCGACCCGAACTCCTCGGCGAGGGCGGCGGCCGTCTCGTCGAGGCGGCGTGCGTGGGCGTCGCCGATGACGATCCGGGCGCCCTCCTCCAGGAACCGGCGGGCCGTGGCGCCGCCGATCCCGGCGCCCGCCGCTGCCGTGATGACGGCCGTGCGGCCGGTGAGCAGGCCGTGGCCGGGGACGTACGACGGCTTGTTGTCCATCACGGCGTCACGGTAACCTACCAAACACTTGTTAGGGAAGGAGCCCGGGACCCGATGGATCTCGACCTGACCGAGCGGCAGGAGGCGTTCCGGGCCGAGGCCCGGGGGTGGCTCGCGGCCCATGTGCCCGCCGCCCCGCTGCCGTCCCTGGAGACCGCCGAGGGGTTCGCCGCCCACCGCGCCTGGGAGCGGACCCTGGCGTCCGGCCGCTGGTCGGCGGTGACCTGGCCCGAGGAGTACGGCGGGCGGGGCGCGTCGGTGCTGGAGTGGCTGCTGTTCGAGGAGGAGTACTACGCGGCGGGCGCGCCCGGCCGGGTGAGCCAGAACGGCGTCAGCCTGCTCGCCCCCACCCTCTTCGACCACGGCAGCGCCGAACAGCGGGCCAGGATCCTGCCGCCGATGGCGCGCGGCGAGGTGGTCTGGGCGCAGGCGTGGTCCGAGCCGGAGGCGGGCTCCGACCTCGCCTCGCTGCGTTCCACCGCCCGGCGCGCGGACGGCGGCTGGCTGCTGTCCGGCCAGAAGACCTGGTCCTCCCGGGCGGCCTTCGCCGACCGGGCCTTCGGGCTGTTCCGCAGCCACCGGGAGCCCGGCGCCCCGCCCCACCGCGGGCTGACGTATCTGATGTTCCCCCTGGACGCGCCGGGCGTGACCGTACGCCCCATCGGCCGCCTCGACGGGAAGCCCGCCTTCGCCGAACTCTTCCTGGACGAGGTGTTCGTGCCCGACGAGGACGTCATCTTTTTTTCCGGGGCAGGGCTGGCGGGTCGCGATGAGCACCGCGGGCAACGAGCGCGGGCTGACCCTCCGCAGCCCCGGCCGCTACACGGCCGCCGCCCGCCGCCTGACCGCCCTGTGGCGGACGCGCGCCGACGCCGGGGACGAGGCGGGCGCGGCCCTGCGGGACCGGGTGGCCGACGCCGTGATCCGCGCCCGCGCGTATGAACTCTTCGCCTACGCGGGCGCCTCGCGGCTGGCCGCCGGGGAGCGGCTCGGGGCCGAGTCGAGCCTCAACAAGGTCTTCTGGTCGGAGCTGGACATCAGCCTCCACGAAACCGCCCTGGATCTGCTGGGGCCGTGCGGTGAGCTGGCGGAGGACGGCTGGGCGGGAGGGCTATGTCTTTCGCGCTGGCGGGGCCGAT
>NZ_GG657754.1:449050-451244 GCF_000158915.1 Streptomyces himastatinicus ATCC 53653
CGAGGCCGGGGTGACCGCGCTCGCCGTGCCGGAGGCGTACGAGGGGGTGGGGCCGCTGCCGGTGGAGCTGGCCGTGGCCTGCGTCGAGCTGGGGCGGCACGCCGTGCCGGGGCCCTGGGCCGAGACGGCCGCGGCGGCGGTGCTGCTGACCGCGTCCCCCGCGGCCGGGGACCGGCTGCCCCCGATCGCCTCCGGGCAGACCATGGTCACCGTGGCGATGGCCGACGGTGGTCCGTACGCCCTGGACGCGGACGCCGCCGACGCCGTCCTCGCCGTCCGCGGCGAGGAGTTGTGGCTGGCCCCGGGGCACGGCCCGGTGCGGACCTCCCTCGACCCCGCCCGCAGGCTCGCCCCGCCGCTGCTCGGGGGCGAGCCCCTCGCCCGGGGCGCGGCCGTCGCCGCGGCCGCCGAGCGCGCCGCGGACTGGGCCGCCTTCGCCACGGCCGCGCAGTCCCTCGGGGTCGGGCTGGCGCTGCTGGACCGGACCGTGGCGTACGTCAAACAGCGCACCCAGTTCGGGCGCGCGATCGGCTCGTTCCAGGCGGTGCAGCACCAGTTGGCGGATGTGCTCATCGGGCTGGAGTTCGCCCGCCCGCTGCTCCACGGGGCCGCGGTCGCGCTCGCGGCGGGCGGATCGGGGGCCCGGGCCGAGGTCGCCGCCGCCAAGGTGGCGGCGGGCGACGCGGCGTACGCGGCCGCGCGCACCGCCCTCCAGCTGCACGGCGCGATCGGCTACACGGACGAGTACGACCTGTCGCTGTGGATCCGCAAGGCCCGCGCCCTGCGGGGCGCCTGGGGCTCACCCTCGGCCTGCCGCGCCCGCGTGCTCGCGCCCTGAGCGTCCTGACCCCCGCGTCACCCGCGCGTCCTGACAACGGGGCGCGCGCCGGGCCATGCTGTACCGACGAGCAGCGGCGGCGAGGCGAACAGCGAGGTATGCCCGGATGCACCGGACCCGGCCCACCCTGGAGAGCGTTGCCCTGCACGCGGGCGTCTCGCGCGCCACGGTCTCCCGCGTCGTCAACGGCTCGACCAGGGTCGCCGAGGACAGCCGGGCGGCGGTGCTGCGGGCCGTCGAGGAGCTGGGGTACGTCCCCAACCAGGCGGCCCGCAGCCTGGTCACCCAGCGCACCGACTCGTTCGCGCTCGTGCTTCCCGAGGAGCCGGGCCGGGTCTTTCTCGGACGACCAGTTCTTCCCCGGAGTGGTGCGCGGGGTCGGCCAGGAACTGGAGGAGGCCGACAAGCAGCTGGTGCTGATGATGGCCCGCTCCCCCGCCGGCCGGGACCGCATCGAGCGCTTCGCCCAGGCACGCCACGTCGACGGGGTCATGGTCGCCTCCGTGCACGGCGCCGATCCGCTGCCCGCCGCGCTGGCCCGCATGGGCATTCCGGTGGTCTGCAACGAACGGCTGCTGGGCTCGACGGCGCTGCCGTACGTGGGCGTCGACAACGCCGGGGGCGCGGCCCTCGCCGTACGGCATCTGCTCGGCTCCGGCCGTACCCGCGTCGTCACCGTCGCGGGCCCGCAGGACATGGTGGCCGGTATCGACCGGCTGACCGGCTACCGGACGGCGCTGAAGGAGGCCGGGCGGGAACCGGTGGTGGCGGCCGGGGACTTCACGCAGGAGTCGGGCGCGGTCGCGATGCGGGAGCTGCTGGGGCGGGAGCCGGAGCTGGACGCCGTCTTCGTGGCCTCCGACCTCATGGGCCTCGGGGTGCTGCGGGCCCTGCGGCAGGCCGGGCGGCGGGTGCCGGAGGACGTGGCGGTGGTGGGCTTCGACGACGTACAGGCGGCGCGCTACGCGGACCCGCCGCTGACGACGGTGCGGCAGCCGATCGCGGAGATCGGGCGGCGGCTGGCGCGTCAGCTGCTGCGGCTGGCGGGCGGGGAGGCGATCGAGCCGGCGGTGGTGCTGGACGTGGAACTGGTGCTGCGCGGCTCGGCGTAGGGCTCAGGCGGTGTATTGACGCAGCAGCCCGCGGAAGTCCGTCTCGAACGCGTCGTAGCGCGCCCGCAGCTCGGCGCCCGGCCACCCCCGCGGCAGCAGTTCGTCCGGCAGCACCGGGTCCGTCAGCAGATGCCGCAGCATCGCCGCCGCCACCGTGAAGCTGTCGGCCGGGCTCCGCGCCGCGTCCAGGGCCTCGACCAGGCGATCGGCGCGGTCGGCCCCTTCCGGCAGGTCCCAGAGCCGG
>NZ_GG657754.1:451998-454049 GCF_000158915.1 Streptomyces himastatinicus ATCC 53653
TGGGCCGAGCCCCAGGTACGGGAGGTGGGCGCGCGGGCCGGTTCCGCCGAGGTCCAGGACTGGGCGCGGATGGCGGAGGAGCACCATCCGGTGCTGCACACCCATGACCGCTACGGCCACCGGATCGACGAGGTCGAGTACCACCCCGCCTACCACCAGCTGATGACCGCCGCCGTGGAGAGCGGTCAGCACGCGGCGGCCTGGGCCGAGACCCGCCCCGGGCGGCATCTGGCGCGCGCGGCCACGTTCTACGCCTTCGCCCAGGCCGAGCCCGGCCACGGCTGCCCCATCTCCATGACGTACGCCGCCGTCCCGGCACTGCGCGCCGAACCCGAGCTGGCCGCCGCGTACGAGCCGCTGCTGACCGCCCGCACCTACGACTTCGGGCTGCGCGCGCCGCTCACCAAGCGCGGGCTGATCGCGGGCATGTCGATGACCGAGAAGCAGGGCGGCTCGGACGTACGCGCCAACACCACCGAGGCCGTGCCGTCCTCCGCGGACGACGGCACGTACCTGCTCACCGGCCACAAGTGGTTCACCTCCGCGCCGATGAGCGATGTGTTCCTGACGCTGGCACAGGCCCCCGAGGGGGTGACCTGCTTCCTGGTGCCGCGCGTCCTGCCGGACGGCACCCGTAACGCCCTCCACCTCCAGCGGCTCAAGAACAAGCTCGGCAACCGCGCGAACGCCTCCTCCGAGGTCGAGTACGACCGCGCCGTGGCCTGGCGGATCGGCGAACCGGGGCGCGGGGTGCGGACGATCGTCGAGATGGTCAGCGTGACCCGGCTGGACTGCGTGATCGGCTCGGCGGCGGGCATGCGCGCCGGGCTGCGGCAGGCGCTGCACCACTGCGAGCACCGCCGGGCCTTCGGCGCCGAGCTGATCGACCAGCCGCTGATGCGCAACGTGCTGGCCGATCTGGCGGTCGAGTCGGAGGCGGCCACCACGCTCGCGATGCGGCTGGCGACGGCGCTGGACCGCGCCGAGGCCGGGGACGCGGGTGAGGCGGCGCTGCGCCGGCTGGGGCTGGCGGTCAGCAAGTACTGGGTGTGCAAGCGCGGCGCCACCCACGCCGCCGAGGCCCTGGAGTGCCTGGGCGGCAACGGCTATGTGGAGGACTCCGGCATGCCGCGGCTGTACCGGGAGGCGCCGCTCCAGTCGATCTGGGAGGGCTCGGGGAACGTCGCCGCACTCGACGTGCTGCGCGCGCTCGACCGGGAGACGGGCGCGCTGGACGCCGTCCTCGCCGAGGTGGACGCCGCCGCCGGGGCCGACGCCCGGCTCGACGCGGCCGCGGCCCGGCTGCGCGCGCTGCTGCCGCAGCTCGCCGATCCGCAGCGGGCCCAGGTTCTCGCGCGCCGTCTCGCCGAGCAGATGACCCTGGTCCTCCAGGGCAGCCTGCTGGTGCGGTACAGCCACCCGGCGGTCGCCGACGCGTTCTGCGCCTCCCGGCTGGACGGGGACTGGGGGCATGCGTTCGGCACCCTGCCGCCGGGGACGGACACCGGCCCGATCCTGGACCGGGCCCGCCCCAAGGATCTGCGCGCGTAAACCTCACCCACCGAAACCTCCACATCTTTTCCCCTATTCGGGCGAATAGTTGGGCACATACGGCTGGCGGCGACCTGTTTCGGCCGAACATCTCCTCGTGAATCGATGGCATCGCGCATGGCGTGCGGGGATCCTGACCACGGCCCTGCTGCTCGCCTCGACGGGGGCGACAGCCTTGGCCGACGGGGGTGGTGACGGCCGGGCGGCCGCCACCACCGCCCCGCGGCGGACGATCGACGCCCGGAGCGGGGCGGGGACGGGGGACGGGGATGCGGACCATGGACCGCGTACGAGGGTGAGGCTGCGGTTACGGGTCCAGATCGGCCCGGGCTTCTGTGTGTGCGTCAGGGCGTCGGTGGCGGCGCGGCGGGGCTGGCTCGGGTTCCGGTACGGCTGGTGCCCACCGCCGCCCAAGCCGACGCCTACCCCGACGCCGACACCCACGCCCAGCCCTACGCCGACCCCCACGCCCCAGCGCCGACGCCGACACCGAGCCCCAC
>NZ_GG657754.1:455533-465702 GCF_000158915.1 Streptomyces himastatinicus ATCC 53653
AGTCGGGGTAGCGCAGCACGCGGGTGGGGAGCCGGGTCATCGGCCCAGTGGTTGATGAGCACCGTCTTCAGCGCCGGGTCGCAGGCGGCGAGCCGGGCCTCGGTCTCGGCGACCCGGGCGCGGCACCAGGCGTCGCGGGTCGGGTAGGGGTCGGGGTGCAGGAAGTGCTCGTCGGTGCAGACGACGCCCTCGTCATGGGCATGGGCGAGGGCGGCCTCCTTGGTGGTGAGGCCGTCGAGCCGGAAGGTGTAGTCGTAGAGCAGGAACAGCGGGGCGATGGTGAGCGGCCCGCCGATGCCCTCCCACACCGGGTACGGGTCCTCGGGCGTGACGATGCCCTTGCTCCGGCACATCTCCACCAGCGCCTCGTAGCGCGCCACGCCCCGGGCCTCCACCGGGTCCTTGGGGTGGGTCCACAGCTCATGGTTGCCCGGCGACCAGATGACCTTGGCGAAGCGCTCGCTCAGCAGTCCCAGTGCCCATTCGATGTCGGCGAAGACCTCGCCGACGTCCCCGGCGACGATCAGCCAGTCGTCCTCGGAGCCGGGCCGCAGCCGCTCCACGATCGCCCGGTTCTCCTCGAAGGCCACGTGCAGGTCACTGATGGCGAGTAGTTCGCCCCGGTGCGTGCCGCCCATTGTTTCTCCTGTCATACGGTCGGCGGTCATGTTTGCGGTCGCGGCGCCGTCACGCCGCGGAGACGGACCGGATGATCACCGGTTTGCCTCTGGCGCTAGCCTCGCAGATGTGGTGGACAAACTTCCCGCGTCCTTCGAGCGCGGAACTGACGGTCCGAAGGTTATCGTGGTCGGCTTGGACGGCTCCGAGTCGTCCTGGCGTGCCGCCGCGTACGCCGCGGGGCTGGCCAGACGCCAGAAAGCGCTGCTCGCCGTGGTGTACGTACAGCCCGTGATGGCGGCCGGGGCGGCGCTGGGCGCCTCCGTGGCGGACACCACGGGCGAGGTGGCCGAGGAGCTGCTGCGGGAGATGCGGGAGGCGACCGAGCGGCTGCGCGGGGTCTTCGAGGTGCGCTGGGAGTTCCATACCTTCCGCGGCGATCCGTACAACGGCCTGGTGACGGCGGCGGACGAGCTGAAGGCCGACGCGGTGGTGGTCGGCGCGTCCGAGCAGGCGGGGCACCGCATCGTCGGCTCGGTGGCGGTCCGGCTGGTCAAGGCGGGCCGCTGGCCGGTGACGGTGGTGCCGTGACGCAGCGGGCGGCGCCCCGTCCGGCTCGCGGACCGGGGCGGGGTGAGGCACCGTGGGGAGTGGAGCAATCGGACCACCCCAGGACGGGGGAGACTGCCATGTCCCATACCTACCGGGTGACGGAGATCGTCGGCTCGTCCACCGAGAGCGTCGACGACGCGATCCGCAGCGGCATCACCCGCGCATCGAAGACGCTGCGCAATCTGGACTGGTTCGAGGTCGGCGCCGTGCGCGGGCACATCGAGAACGGCCGGATCGCGCACTACCAGGTGGGGCTGAAGGTCGGATTCCGGCTGGAGGACGCCGACTCCGGCTCCGGTGATCTGCCCGGCTGATTCAGCCACGGGGGACGACGGCGGACAGCACGGACGGCAGCGGGTACCAGTCGGCGGTCGCGAAGCTGGCGTGCCGCGCGGCGAGGTCGTTCACCCGCGCCCGGGCCTGGGCCTCGGTGGGGCTGGTGCCGTCGATGGCGGGCGCGACGTTCTGCGCGTCCGTCATGATCAGGATGTAGTGGCGGGTGTCGTACCAGGCCGTGTCGATGTTCTTGGTGACGTACGCGGAGGCGTCGCCGTCGAAGAACACGAACCACGGGCGGATCGCCGCGTCCTGGTAGCGGGTGCGCGGATCGCCGGAGGCGGCGGTGTGGACGGCGGGGAAGGCGGCCGCCCGGCGGAGCTGTCCGGCGGCGGAGAGGTCGCGCAGATGGGTGGCGTACTCGCGGTCGGTCCACAGGGTGTCGAGCGGGTTGTTCTCCTCGACGGTGCCCGGGATCAGCTCGACGATGAACTTGCCCGCGAGCGCGGACCGGGCCGGCCAGGCCCCGGCCCGTACCGCCTGGTCAAGGTCGGCGTGGTCGCCCACCACGTCGGCGGGGCGCAGCAGCGCGTCGCCGAGCGTGCCGGACAGGAGCGCGTCGAGGTCGTCGGGGCCGCGGCCGCTCTTGTCGTAGAAGCCGTCCTTCAGCTCGGTCTTGATGACGATGGGACGGTGGCCGGGGTGGGCGTCGTGCCAGGCCCTCATGTCGGCGAGGCAGCCCGCCAGGCTCTGGTTGCGGGCCTTGGTGCGCAGCTCGGCCGGGCTGGCGGCGTTCTCGCAGTTGTTGTCGTTGCCGAGCGGATTGCCGTGCGAGACCCGCCACCCGGCGCCGAACGCGTTGGTCCACACGTCGAGTTCGAGCAGCGAGGCGCCGGAGTCCAACGCATCGGCGAAGTACGGGTACTTGGCCTTCTCGTACGCGTTGTGCACGCCCACGCCCGTGGTGGCGGCGTACGACGGCTCGGCCGCGGCGGCCGGACTCGCGCCCTCCGCCGCCGTCAGACACAGTGCGGCGGCCGCCGCCGCGACCGCCACCGTGCGCGTGTGCCGCGCCCTGCCGGACGCGGATTCCCCCGAGTTGCCCATCTGCCCCCACCCCTGCCGCTGCTGTCACACGTGGGCAGCAGCGTACGGGAGGGGCGGACGGGTGACGAGAAGAGCTTCGTCACATAGGGGTGTTGCGGGGTCAGGCGGCCACGAGTTCGCGTGCCGCCGCGGTGATGGCCTCGGCGTCGATCCCGGCCTGGTTCAGCTGCTCGGCCGGGGTGCCGGACACCGGCATGTTCCGTACGGCGAGCCGCACGATCCGGGGCGCCGGGTGGCCGTCGGCGAAGGCGCCCTGGACCGCGTCGCCCACTCCACCCTCGGGGTGGTGGTCCTCGACGGTGATCAGACGGCCCGTCACCTCGGCGGCGGTACGCAGCGCCTCGACGTCGACCGGCTTGAGCGAGTACAGGTCGATGACGCGGGCGGAGATGCCGTCCTCGGCGAGCCGGTCCGCGGCGGCCAGCGCCTCGTGGACCGTGATCCCGGCCGCGACGAGGGTGACCCGGTCGCTCTCGGTGGCGCGCAGGACCTTGGAGCCACCGATGGGGAAGCGCTCGGAGTCCGGGTAGATGACGGGCGTTCCGCCGCGCGAGGTGCGCAGATAGCGGATGCCCGACAGCTCGGCCATGGTGGCGGTCAGCTGGGCGGTCTGGTTGGCGTCGCACGGGTAGAGCACCGTGCTGCCGTGCACCGCCCTCATCGCCGCCAGGTCCTCCAGGCCCATCTGCGAGGGCCCGTCCTGGCCGATGGCGACCCCGGCGTGCGAGCCGATCAGGTTGAGGTTCGCGCGGCTGACGGACGCCATCCGGACGAAGTCGTAGGCGCGGGTGAGGAAGGCGGAGAAGGTGCAGGCGTACGGGTTCCAGCCGCGCGTCTGCATGCCCACGGCGGCGGCCACCATCTGCTGTTCTGCGATGTAGAACTCGAAGTAGCGCTCGGGGTGTTCCTTGTGGAAGTACTCCAGCCGGGTCGAGTCGCCCACCTCGCCGTCGAGCGCCACCACATCGCCGCGGGCGGTGCCGACGGCGGCCAGCGCCTCGCCGAACGCGTCGCGGGTGGGGACGGTGTCGCCGGTGTTGAAGCGCGGCAGGCTCAGCGGGCCCTCCGACGTGGGCCGGGTGGGCTGCTCCGCGGGCGGGCCGAGCACCGGTACCGCCATGTTCCGTACGCCGCCGAGTTCGGCGATGGCCTCCTCGGGGTCCTTCAGCGGCTTGCCGTGCATGCCCTCGTGGTTCTCCACGGAGGCGACGCCGCGGCCCTTCTGGGTGCGGGCGATGATGGCGGTGGGGCGGCCGATGGTCGACGTCGCCTCGCCGTAGGCGCGGTCGATCGCGGCGATGTCGTGCCCGTCGACCTCGATGGTGTGCCAGTCGAAGGCGCGGATGCGGCGGGCGTAGGCGTCCAGGTCCCACTGGTGGCGGGTGGGCCCGCGCTGCCCGAGCCGGTTGACGTCGATGATGGCGGTGAGGTTGTCGAGCCGTTCGTACCCCGCGTGCTCGAACGCCTCCCACACCGAGCCCTCGGCCATCTCGCTGTCCCCGCACAGCACCCAGACCCGGCTGGAGACGTGGTCGAGCCGCTTTCCGGCCAGCGCCATGCCGACGCCGTAGGGCAGCCCCTGGCCGAGCGATCCGGTGGCCACGTCCACCCAGGGCAGTTCGGGTGTGGGGTGGCCCTCCAGCCGGCTGCCGAGCTTGCGGAAGGTGAGCAGTTCCTCGTCCTTGAGCGCCCCGGCCGCCTTGTAGACGGAGTACAGCAGCGGGGAGGCGTGCCCCTTGGAGAAGATCAGGTGGTCGTTGCCCGGGTGCTCCGGCTTTTCGAAGTCATAGCGCAGGTGGTTGCCCATGAGGACGGCCATCAGGTCCGCCGCCGACATCGACGACGTGGGGTGGCCGGACCCGGCGGCGGCCGAGGACCGCACGGAGTCCACCCGGAGCTGCTGCCCGAGCTCGCTGAGCTGTTCGTGTCGCATTGTTCTCCTTCCAGGTTTCTGGCGGCTCAGCCGTGGGCGGGGCGGCGGTTCAGCCGCCGCCGCGGCCGAGCCGCGCGACCTCGGGTGACTCGGTGTCCAGCGGCACCGACCAGGACGGCACCAGGCCGAACTGCACCGCCTGCCGCGGCAGCGCCGCGTCCAGCAGCCAGTCGGTGGCCACCCGGACCCGGTTGCCGGGCATGGCCATCAGGTGGTAGCCGCGGGTGACCGCGTTGGCCGCGGGGCCGGCCAGCGGGATGTGCAGCGGGTCCGCGGCCGCCTTCACTCCGCCGAGGTCGACCGTGAACCCCAGGTCGTGGTGTTTGTACGGGCGCGGGGCGCCGCGTCCGAGGGAGGCGAGGATGTTACGGGCGGCTGCCTTGCCCTGGCGCTGCGCGTGCTGCGCGGTCATCGCGGTGAACTCGCCCGGCCGGGTCAGGTCCGGCACCGCGGCGGCGTCACCGCAGGCCAGCACCTCCGGATGGCCGGGCACGGCCAGATACTGGTCGACCCGCAGCCGTCCGTGCTCGGTCGCCAGCCCGAGGTCCTCCACCAGCGGGTCGGGGCGCACGCCGACGCACCAGATCAGCGACCGGGTGTCGATGAACTCGCCGTCGTCGAGGAGGATGCCGTCGGAGGTGGCCTCCTTGACCGAGGTGCCCAGCCGGACGTCCACACCCCGTCGGCGCAGTACCCGGTCCGCGGTACGGGACAGCCGTTCGTCGAGCCCGGGCAGCACCCGCTTCGCCACGTCGATCAGGACCCAGCGGGGCCGTGGCTCACGGCGCAGCGCGGTGTTCTGCCGAGCGAGCGCGTCGGTGGACAGCACGCCGTGGGCCGCCACTTCGGTGCCGGTGTATCCGGCGCCCACCACCACGAAGGTGCGGCGCGCGGCCCGCTCGCGGGGGTCGCGGGTGTTGGCCGCCATCTCGATCTGCCGGGTCACGTGGTCCCGCAGGAACAGTGCCTCCGGCATGCCGCGGAAGCCGTGCGCGTGCTCGGCCACGCCCGGGATCGGCAGCAGCTTGTTGACGCTGCCGACCGCCAGGACGAGCCGGTCGTACCCCATCTCGCCGCGCCCGCCCTCGGGGTCGGTCCAGGTGACCCGGCGGCCGGTGAGGTCGACGGAGTCGACGTTGCCCAGCACCAGCCGGACGTGCGGCAGGGTGCCGGTGAGGGACACCGACACCCGGCGGGGCTCCAGGACACCGGCGGCCACCTCGGGGAGGAGCGGCAGGTACAGAAAGTAGTCGTTGGGGTTGATCAGGACGATCTCCGCCGAGCGCCGCAGCGAGCGCGACAGCGTACGGGCGGCCTGGTAGCCGGCGAAGCCGGCCCCCACGATCACGATGCGTACTGGGCTCACACGGACTCCCGGGCGCGACGAGGGCAGAGCGCTCCAAGTGCCCGTACAGGCCGAGACCAAACCTGAAGTGGCGGCCGGTCTCGGCCCGGCGGACAATGCCTTCCGCTATGCGCTGACCGTCTCGTCCCAGTCGATGCGGTAGCCGGTCAGCCAGTCGTCGCCGCCCGTGGTGCCCGCCCGGTCGAGCCTGCGGGCCATCGTGGCGTCCCGCAGGGCCCGCTTGACCGGCCCGGGGGCGTTGCGGCGGGCCAGGCCCGCGCTGTTCGCGGCCACCTTCTCGACCCGCTCCCGGCGCAGCCCCTCGTACGCGGCGAGCGCCGAGCGGGGGCCGGGCAGATCGCGCAGGCACTTGGCGAGCACCACCCCGTCCTCGATGGCCATCGAGGCACCCTGGGCGGCGTTGGGCGCGCACGCGTGGGCGGCGTCCCCCACGATGACCATGCCCTCCTCGGACCAGACGGGGGTGGAGAGGAGATCATAGGCGGCGGTGGCGACGATGTTCTCGCCGGTGGCGCGGACGATGTCGGCGGCCGGGGTCTGGTCCTCGGCGAACAGTTCCGTCAGCCGCTCCCGCCACTGCCCGGGGGTGACGGCGGCCAGCTCCGCCTTGGACAGTTCGGCGGCCGGGGCGTTGCTGAACCACCACACCTCGCCGTCCGGCGCGGCGGTGGCGCCGAAGAACGCCTGTTTGCCGAAGACCATCGTGTAGGTGTCCGGGGCGGGCGGCGCGGTGGCGTCGCGGGTGTAGCCGCACACCGTGTGCTGTCCGGTGTAGCGGGGCCGGGGCGCGCCCGCGTCGATGGTCCGGCGGATGAGGGAGTGGATTCCGTCGGCGCCGATGAGGACGTCGCCCACGGCCCGGCCGCCGTCCGCGAAGGACCCCACGACGCGGCCGTCCGGGCCGGTCTGGGCGGCCAGCAGCCGCTTGCCGTACTCGATGCGCACGCCGCGGCGCACCGCCTCCTCGCGCAGCACCCGGGCCAGCGTGGCGCGTCGGATCGTGACCGCCCCGAGGTCGCCGTCCTGTGCACGGACATCGGCTTGTTCGCCGAGCCGTTTGCCCGGTGTTGCTGATGACTCGACGCGGCTGGCCCGGGAAGGCGCGCTCCAGGACCGGTCCATGGGCGTCGATGGTGCGCAGCGCCTCCAGGCCGTTGTTCGCGACGAGGAGGAACGCACCGCCCGTGTCGGTGGCGTCCGGGGGGTACGCCTCGTAGACGACCGCGTCGACGCCCGCCTTGTGCAGGGCCATCGCGGTGACCGTACCGGCGATGCCGCCACCGATGATCAGGGCCTTGGTCATGGTGCTCCGTGACAGAGGGTCGGTAAAAGGTGACAGCACCATAGGGCCCGGGCGCGGGTCACGGGGCCGGTTCGCCCGACTATTTGAGGAGCCGGGACATCCGGCGGTCGGCGAGCGGTTTGCCACCGGTCTGGCAGGTGGGGCAGTACTGGAGCGCGGAGTCCTTGAAGGACACCTCGCGGACGGTGTCGCCGCACACCGGGCAGGGCTCGCCGGTGCGGGCGGGGCCCCCCGCATCCCGCTGCGCTTCTCCGTCTTGAGGTCCCCGGCCGCCAGCCCCCGGGAGCGTTCGACGGCGTCGCGCAGGGTGGCGCCCATCACCTCGTACAGGACGGCGATCTCCTCCTCGGTGAGGTCCGAGGCGAGCCGGTAGGGCGACATCCGGGCGGCGTGGAGGATCTCGTCGGAGTAGGCGTTCCCGATCCCGGCGATGACGCTCTGGTCGCGGAGCACCCCCTTGATGCGGTGGCGTACGCCGCGCAGCAGCCCGGCGAACGCCTCCCGGGTGAAGGCGCCGTCGAGCGGGTCGGGGCCGAGGCGGGCGATGCCCGGCACCTCGCCGGGGTCGCGGACGCAGTACACGGCGAGCCCCTTGCGGGAGCCCGCCTCGGTGAGGTCGAAGCCGGAGCGCTCCGGTCCGGAGAGCAGCAGCCGCAGTGCCAGCGGGCCCCGGCCGGGGCGCGGCGGGGCCTCGGGCAGTCCGTCCTTCCAGCGCAGCCAGCCCGCCCGGGCGAGGTGGACGACCAGGTGGGGGCCGTCGGTGGCCAGGTCGAGGAACTTGCCGTGGCGCCCGGCCGCGGTGACGGTGCGGCCTTCGAGGGCGGTCAGCGGCGGGTCGTACGTCTTCAGCACGCTCACCGCGACGGGCAGGACGCGGGCGATCTCCCGGCCCACGGCGCGGTCGGCCAGGATTCCGGCGAGGGCCTCCACCTCGGGCAGCTCCGGCATGCCACCAGTGTGCCGCAGCACCGGCGGGTGTGCGCCCGGCCGCGCGCGCCCCACCCCCGTACTACTCCGGGCTGCGGGGTGCGTCCCCCTCCCCTACTGTCTCTCTTGTCCCACTGCGTCCCTTTGCGCCCTTGTACGGAGAGTCCCCATGCCCGACACCGGACAGCGTGAGCGGTCCGTACCGCAGTACGAGCCGTACGAGGCTCATGAGGCGTACGAAGGGGGCAGCCCCGAGGCCGAACGGCTGCTCTTCGAGAAGCTGGCGCGCGAGCTGATGGGCGTCCAGCGGGCGCAGCAGCAGGCGTCGGGCGCCGCGCAGCTGCTGCGCACGTTCCACGCGAAGGCGGCGCTCGGCGTGGACAACGCGCGGCTGCGCTTCCACGACAGCCTTCCGCCCGAGCTGTGCGTGGGGTACGCCCGGCCGGGCGCCACGTACCCGGCCGTGGTGCGGCTGTCCAACGAGAGCGGCACCGCGCGCCACGACGCCACTCCCGATCTGCGCGGGATGGCGGTGCGGGTCCAGGTCGCCCCCGGGGAGAGCCACGATCTGCTGGCCACCAGCTTCCCGGTGTCCCACGCCGCCGACGCACGCGAGTTCGTGGCGTTCGCGAAGGCCACGGCGGGCGCGGACACCACCGTCGAGCGGGCGTTCGGGCTGTTCGTCAGACTGCCGCTGGCCGTCGGCTGGGGAGCCGCCGACCGGATGCGCCGCAATGTGCACACCGCCACCCGTTACGCGGTCGGCTCGCTGGCCCGCGAGACGTTCTGGAGCCGGGGCGCCATCCTGTGGGGCTTCGGCCGGGCCCGTGCGCTACCAGCTGCGCCCGGCCCCCGGCGGCACCCCCGCGCCGCTCCCCGACAGCTCCGACCCGGACTACCTCCGCCATGAGCTGACGATGCGGCTGGCCACCGGCGATGTGTGCTTCGAGCTGTGTGTGCAGCGGTACGCGGACGAGCGCCGCACCCCGGTCGAGGACGGCTCGGTGGAGTGGCGGGAGAGCGACGCCCCGGTCGTCCCGGTGGCGCTGCTGACCGTACCCCGCCAGGATCTCGACACCGCCGCGGCCCGGTCGGCGGCCCGCCGGATCGAGCAGCTCGCGTTCAACCCGTGGCACACCACGGAGGAGTTCCGGCCGCTGGGCAACCTCAACCGGGCCCGTAAGGCGGCGTACGAGGCGGCCGCCGCGCACCGTCTCGGGCTGTGCTCCAGCACCGCGCAGCCGCCGCGCGACACGGTGCTCGGGGTGCCGGTGCGGGCCGGGGCCCGGCTGACCTTCGGCCTGGTCGACCGCTATGTGCCCTGGCACCGGCTGCCGGTGCCATCCGGGCTGCTCGACCTGGCGGCGCTGCGCCGGACGCTCCAGCGGCTCGGCCTCGTGGACTGCGAGGTCGGCGAGGTCGGCGAGGTCGGTGGTTTCGGCGATGTCGTCGACGACCCCGACCTGCGCGAAAGCCCGCCGCCGTCCGTTCGCTGAACGCCGCCGCGGCCCGCTGGACCGGTTCACCACCGCGATATCGTGTGGCGGTTCACACGGGCCGGACACGGGGGAGCGGTTATGGACGGCGAGGTCGGGGCGGAGCGGGGACGGCGCGTCACCATACGGGACGTGGCCGCGCGCGCCGGGGTCTCCAAGGGCGCGGTCTCCCTCGCCTTCAACGACCGGCCGGGGGTCTCCCCCGCCACCCGGGACCGCATCTTCGCGGCCGCCCGCGAACTGGGCTGGGCCCCTCATCTCTCCGCCCGCTCGCTGGCCGGCTCCCGGGTGGACACGGTCGGCCTGGCCATCGCCCGCCCGGCCCGGATGCTGGGCCTCGAGCCCTGGTTCATGGAGTTCGTCTCGGGCATCGAGAGCGTGCTGGTCGAGCGGTCCTGTTCGCTGCTGCTGCGGCTGGTGCGGGACGTGGAGGAGGAGATCGCTGTCCAGCAGGCGTGGTGGCGCGGGCGGCAGGTGGGCGGCTCGATCCTGGTCGACCTGCGCGACGGCGACCCGCGCGTCCCCGCGCTG
>NZ_GG657754.1:466726-469626 GCF_000158915.1 Streptomyces himastatinicus ATCC 53653
GCTGGTGCTGTGGCTGCTGTATCTGTCGATCGTCAACGTGGGGCAGGTGTGGTACGGGTTCGGCTGGGAGTCGCTGCTGCTGGAGGCCGGGTTCCTGGCCGTGTTCCTGGGGAACGAGGGACCGCGCCGCCCGTCCTGGTCCCTGTGGCTGCTGCGCTGGCTGCTGTTCCGGCTGGAGTTCGGCGCCGGGCTCATCAAGCTCCGCGGGGACCGCTGCTGGCGCGATCTGACCTGCCTGTACTACCACCATGAGACCCAGCCGATGCCCGGCCCTCTGAGCTGGTACTTCCACCATCTGCCGAAGCCGCTGCACCGGGTCGAGACGGCGGCCAACCACGTGTCCCAGCTGGTCGTGCCGCTGGCCCTGTTCACCCCGCAGCCCGCGGCGAGCGTGGCCGCGGGCATCATCGTGGTCACCCAGCTGTGGCTGGTGGCCTCCGGCAACTTCTCCTGGCTGAACTGGGCGACGATCCTGCTGGCCCTCTCCGCGGTCGACGGACGGATGGCCGCCGAGGTGCTGCCGCTGCCGACGCCGCCCCCGCTCGCTGCTCCCCCGGCCTGGTACGAGGTCCTGGTGGCGGCGGCCTTCGTCCTCGTCGTGGTGCTCAGCTACTGGCCCGCCCGCAATATGCTCTCGGGCCGCCAGCTGATGAACTACTCCTTCAACCCGCTCCATCTGGTCAACACCTACGGGGCGTTCGGCAGCGTCAACCGCAGCCGGCAGGAGGTGGTGATCGAGGGCACCGCCGCACGTGTGCTCACCCCGGACACCGTGTGGAAGGAGTACGAGTTCCGGGGCAAACCGGGCGATGTGCGCAGGATGCCGCGCCAGTTCGCGCCGTACCATCTGCGGCTGGACTGGATGATGTGGTTCGCCGGGATCTCGGCGGCGTACGCCGGGTCGTGGTTCACCCCGCTCGTCGGCAAGCTGCTGGTGAACGACCGGGCCACGCTGAAGCTGCTGCGCACCTGCCCCTTCCCGGACGAGCCGCCCACCCACATCCGGGCCCGGCTGTACCTCTACCGGTTCACCACCCGGCGGGAGCGGCGCGCCGGTGGCGGGTGGTGGCATCGCACCCTGATCGGCGAGTTCCTGCCGCCGGTCCGGCTGGAGCAGATGGACCCTCCGGGGCCGTGACGCCCTTCCGCCATCCGGCCGCCCCTTCTGCTTACTTTTCGGGGAATTAGGCACACATAGTGCTGTTGGGGGTTCTCGGCGACCGAGGGAGCGCGGCCGGTGCTGCCATTTGCGATGCTGTCCGATCTCCTCACCCTGCCGGTCCGCGGCGTCAGCGGCCTGCGGCTGCGCCTCGCGGACGCCGCCGACGTCCTGCGGGACACCGGTGAGCGGCGCACCCGCCGCAGGGTGTGGGCGCGGGAGGGCCGGGCCCATGTCGAGGTGCGCGGGCTCACCGGACACGGGGAGGCCCACGACCGGCTGGCCGGGGAGCTGAGGGCCGCGCTGCACCGCCTGCACGGCGTCAACTGGGCCGAGGGTGAACGCGGCCGTGGGCCAGGTGCTGATCGACTACGACGAGGACCATCTCGGCGCCGACGACGTCCTCCAGGTGATCGAGCACATCGAGAAGGCGCACGGGACCGGCACGGACGCCTTCCCGGCCGAACGCCCGTATCCGCCGTACGACACCGCTCCCGCCACGCTGGCCGCCACCGCTCTCGTCGCCGACTGCGTGGGCCTGGTGACGGCCACGGTCCGGCGCGTGACGCTGCTGCCCGCGCTCACCCCCGCGCTGCGGATCCCGGTGGTGATGGCCGAGGTCCAGCCGCGGCTGCGCGGTCTGCTGGAGTCCCGGCTCGGCCCCGCCCACACCACCCTGCTGCTCGGCGTGTCGGGCGCGGTGGTGCACGCGCTGACCAGGGGTGAGGCCCCGCTGGCACTGGACGCGGTGCAGCGCCTCCTCCAACTCGCCGAGATCCGCGGCCGCCAGGCCGTGTGGCAGCGCCGCGAACCCGACCTGGTGCCCGGCTCCGACGGGCTGCCGCCGCGCTCGCATCCCCGCGCTCCCCGCCCGGCGCCGCTGCCCGCCGGGCCGGTGGAGACCTGTGTCGACCGCACCTCGCTGGCGTCCCTGATGGGCGCGGGCGGGCTGCTGGCCTGGACACGGGACCCGGGGCGGGCCGCGGAGGCGATCCTGGCCACCGTGCCGAGGGCCGCCGCCATGGGCCGGGAGGCCTTCGCCGCCCGGCTGGGCGAGGCCCTGGCCCGCGAGGGCGTGGTGCCCATGGACGGCACCGCGCTGCGGCTGCTGGACCGGATCTCGGCGGTCCTGATCGACTCGGGCGTGCTGTGCACCCACCGCCCGCGGCTGCTGTCGGTGGCCACCGTCGGCGACCTGGACGAGGCCGGGGCGTGGAGCGCCGCGCAGTCCGTCCTGGACCGCCGCTCGCTGCCGGAACTCTCCGGTCCGGGCCCCTGGACCCGCGGCTCCTGGCGGCTGGAGCGGCCGGACGACGCCCCAGCGGCGCCCCCGTCGAGCCCGTCGGCGATGACCGTGGACCTGTGCGACCCGCACGGCCGGCGGCAGGCGCGGGTCCGCGTCGGCTGCGAACTCGACCCGCTGGCCGACGCCGTGGTGGCCGCCGCCCGCTCCGGTGCGGACCGGCTGGTCCTCACCGAGCACGCGAGTGCGGAGGAGATCGCCCCCTGGGCGGACGAGTTGCTCGCCCGCGGCACGGCGCTGCCCGGCCGGGTGCGCGGACTCCAGACCGACGGCCACGGCGTGCTGCTGCTCAGCGGCCAAAGGAGGACGCGGCGCTGGGCGCTGCCGATCTTCGGCATCGGCGTCGTACGGCGCGGCGAGCTGCGGGGTGTGCTGGTCGGCGGATCTGCTCTGCGGGCCCCGGGCTCGCCCAGGTGTGGCGCGTGCTGCGGCGCTGGA
>NZ_GG657754.1:470939-471584 GCF_000158915.1 Streptomyces himastatinicus ATCC 53653
TCGTCGCGCTGCGGCCCTCGGACGTCGTACCGGCCGACGTCCGGCTGCTGGTGAGCGACCGGCTGGAGCTGGACGAGGCGGGGCTGACCGGCGAGTCGGGGCCGGTCGCCAAGGACCCCGCCGCCACGCCCGGCGCCGATCTGGCGGACCGTTCCTGCATGGTCTACCAGGGCTGCACCGTGCTGGCCGGGACCGGCTACGCGGTGGTCGTGGCCGCCGGATCGCAGACCGAGGCGGGACGCGCCGCCGCACTGGCCGGACGCGCCACCGCTCCCCTGGGCATCGAGGGCCGACTCGCCGCGCTGACCAGGGTCGCACTGCCCGCCACCGGGCTCGGCGGCGCCGCCGTCACCCTGCTGGGCCTGCTGCACGGCGCGCCGGTGCGCGAGGCCCTGGCCACGGGGGTGGCCGTCGCGGTGGCCGCCGTGCCCGAGGGGCTGCCGCTGGTGGCCACCGTGGCGCAGTCCGCCGCTGCGCGCCGCCTCTCGCACCGCGGGGTACTGACCCGCTCGCCCCGGGTACTGGAGGCCCTGGGCCGGGTGGACACGGTGTGCTTCGACAAGACCGGCACGCTCACCGAGGGACGGCTGGCCGTGGCCCGCGTGGCGGCGTACGACCACGACCTGCCGATCGACGGCCCGCTGG
>NZ_GG657754.1:471684-474478 GCF_000158915.1 Streptomyces himastatinicus ATCC 53653
CGGCGCGGGCCTGCCCCGGGCCCGAGGGCGGCCGGGCGCTGGCCCACGCCACCGACCAGGCCGTGGTGGACGCGGCGGCCGCGCACTGCGACGGGGACGACGCCTGGCGGCCGGTGTCCGAGCTGCTCTTCGAGGCCAGCCGTGGCTTCTCGGCGTGTCTTGGGACGGAGTCCGGGCGGCCGCGACTCGCCGTCAAGGGGGCGCCCGAGATCGTGCTCGACCGGTGCGCCTCCGCCCTGGGCCCGGCGGCGGGCGGCCCCGTACCGCTGACCCCCGAGCGGCGGCGTTCCACCGAGCGGCTGCTGTACTCGCTGGCCTCCGACGGGCTGCGGGTCCTGGCGGTGGCCGAGTCCCTGCCCGAGGCGGCCGAGGTGCCCGACGCACCCGACACGCCGGGGGCGGCGCTCAACGAGCTGGCGCGCGGGCTGACCCTGCTGGGCTTCATCGCCATCGCCGACACCACGCGGCCGGGCGCAGCGGAGACCGTCAAGCGGCTGACCGACGCCGGGGTGAGCATCGCCATGATCACCGGCGACCATCCGACCACGGCCGCCGCCATCGCCCGTGAGCTGGGCATCGCCGACTCCGGCCCGGTGCTCACCGGCACGGAACTGGACACCCTGCCGGAGAAGGAGCGGGTCGAGCGGATCTCCCGCACCACCGTCTTCGCCCGGGTCTCCCCCGAGCACAAGGTCCGTATCGTCCAGGCGCTGCGGCAGGCCGGGCGGGTGGTGGCCATGACCGGCGACGGGGTCAACGACGCGGCCGCGATTCGCCTCGCGGACGTGGGCATCGGGCTCTCCGCCCATGGCTCGACGTCGGCCCGGGCCGCGGCGGACCTGGTCCTCACCGATCCGGACCCGACCCGCATCCTGGACGCGCTGCGGGAGGGCCGGGCGCTGTGGCGCAGCGTGCGGGACGCGGTGGCGATCCTGGTCGGCGGCAACGCTGGCGAGGTCGCCTTCACCGTGCTGGGCGCGGCGGTGGCGGGCCGGGCGCCGCTCGGCACCCGTCAGCTGCTGCTGGTCAACCTGCTCACCGACATGCTGCCCGCGCTCGCCGTCGCCCTGGCCCGGGCCCGGGAGGACACCGCCGGGGAAGGCCCGACCGGGGAGGATCCACTGGCGGGCGGCCCCTCCCCCGCACTGCTCGGCTCCGACCTGGGCCGGATTCTGGCCGTGCGCGGCACCGCCACCGCGCTGGGCGCCGCGGCGGCGTGGAGTTGCGGGCGGATGACGGGCCGGGCCCGGCGGGCGAGCACCATGGGGCTCGCGGCGCTGGTCGGCACCCAGCTGGGTCAGACGTTCATCACCGACTGGCACAGCCCGCTGGTGCTGGTCACCGGGGTGGCGTCGGCGGCCGTCCTGTTCGCGGTCATCGAGACACCGGGGATCAGCCACTTCTTCGGCTGTACGCCGCTGGGGCCGGTGGCCTGGACGGTGGTGGGCGTGTGCTCGGCCGGTGCCACCCTGGGCGCCGCCGCCGCACCGCGGCTGCTCTTCTCGCGGCGGGCCCCCTTCACGGTCTAGCGGGGGCGCGGTCCAGCGGGAGCGGCGCGTCTCACCGGTAGCTTGTCGCTGTTCACCCGGTTTTCACCTTACGTGCGCGATCTGCTTGCCCACTCGGGTCAGGCTCCGGAAATGGAAGCGGATGACGTGCTTCCGGTACCCGCCTCCGTAATGATCTGTTCCGCCCAGTGAGGTAACCCCCATGGCCAACATCCTGACGACCGTCCTGACCAAGCTGGCCCATATGGCTCTGGAAGCGCTGCTCGCACAGCTCGCGAAGTCGCTTCTGACCGTCGCGTTCAAGCCGCGGACCGCCCCGGCCGCCGCCTGAAACGACCGTTATTCGGCGACCGTTCGCCACGTACATCCCGCCGTGGGCGATTTCTTCGGCACGAAGCTCGCCACCAATTTCGTTGATCGGCCTCCGCCCGTCACAATCACCAAGTGACCTTCCCCGTCCTCCAGCGGACTCGGTCCTTCCGGGTACCGCCGGTGAGGGGTGGGTGCTTTCGGATGCGTGAAGGAGATGACCTGCTGCGAGGAGGCACGTAGGTGGAAGAAAGGCTGGCCATGACGGTGGATGCGCGTCGTGACGTCGAGGAGTTCATGCTCGGGGAACGGTTCGCGTGCCTGGCGGGGCGTTCCGCCTGGCGCCGGGGAGGCATCACTCACCGCCACTATGACCTGCTGGGGGGCGAGGATTCCGCCCGGCTGCTGGCGCTCGATCTCGCGGAGTTCGTGAGTTCGGCGGACTGGAGCGCACGGACGTTCACGAGTTTCATCGCGACGTTCGAGCAACCGCGCGGGGTCGATGAGCTGCGGTTCGAAGAGCTCCTCTGGCAACAGTTGCAACTGCTGCACGAACAGGACGCGGATTTCCATCACTGGGCGGAGGGCTATTCGTCCGATCCGCAGTCCCCGGAGTTCGCGTTCAGCGTGGCCGGCCATCCCTTCTTCGTGATCGGCCTGCACGAGACCCACCGCCGGTTCGGCCGCAGGCCGCCCTTCCCGATGCTGGCCTTCAACTCCCACGAACAGTTCGACCGGATCAAGGACGCCGGGATGTGGGACCGGCTCGCGGAGAAGATCCGCAAGCAGGACATCCAGCTCCAGGGGGACATCAACCCCAACCTGTACGAGTACGAGGAGCTGTCCGAGACCCGCCGGTACTCGGGCCGTCCCAAGCCGGCCGACTGGCAGTGCCCCTTCGCCGCCCGGGAGTCCGCACGGCAGGCCGAGCGGGAGCGCGTGGCGGAGCGGGAGCTGACCGTCTCGGCGGCGGTCGC
>NZ_GG657754.1:474629-484438 GCF_000158915.1 Streptomyces himastatinicus ATCC 53653
CCGGGCCCTGTGCGCGCGGCCGTGATCAGTGGTCGTGCGCCGCCGCGCGGTGGACCGGGCCGTGGGCGGTCAGACAGTGCTCGACCAGCGGTTCGTCCGCGCGGCGGTGCTCCTCCCCGTCCTCCCGGGGCCGCGGGGCCAGGGTGTCGAGGTGGTCCACCTGGAGCGTGGTGTGGGTGATGCCGTACTCCTCACGCAGCACCTCCTCCAGCCCCTCCCGGACCGCGTGGCAGTCGCCCTCCGCGGCGACCAGGACATGGGCGGACAGCGAGACCTCGCCCGAGGTGATCTGCCAGACGTGCAGATCGTGCACCTCGGCCACCTCCGCGTGGGCGGCCAGCAGACCCCCGATCTCATCGGGCTCGACCCCGGCGGGCGCCGCCTCCAGCAGCACGCGCCCGGAGGCCCGCAGCAGTTCCACGCCCGCCTTGATCATGAGAACGACCACGATGAGACCGGCGATCGCGTCGGCCCGGGCGTAGCCGGTGGTCACCACGATTAGTCCGGCGATCGCGGTGGCGATGAAGGCGTAGAGGTCGTTCAGCACATGCTGGAAGGCGCCTTCGATATTCAGCGAGGAGCGGTTCGCCTTCGACATGCACCACGCCGCCGCGAGGTTCACCACGATCCCGGCGAGCGCGACGATCAGCACCAGACCACCGGTCACGTCCGGCGGATCGATCAGCCGCTCCACCGATTCATAGCCGAGGTATGCGCCGAGCAGCAGCAGGGAAAGCCCATTGGCCTGCGCGGAAAGGATTTCCGACCGCTTGAGCCCATAGGTATAGCCGCCGCGGGCGGGCCGGGCTGAAAGCCGGATCGCAATGAGCGCGAGGACGATCGAAGCGGCGTCGGTGAGCATATGGGCCGCGTCGGAAAGCAGCGCCACCGAACGCGCGATCACCCCGATCACGACCTCCACCAGCATAAAGCCGGTGATCAGCACAAGAGCGATGGACAGCCACCTGCGATCGGCGTTCTCCGCCACACCGTGCGTGTGCCCGCCATGACCCTCGCCGTGTCCGTGCGTATGGGCTCCCACCCGCTCCTCCTCGGCTCGCTTTATGGGCAACGGCAATTGAACAGTACTTCGGAGAATTCTCCAAAGACTGCAATGGACACGGTTATCAAGTGGCATTGCGTCATGAATTCGGCAACGCTTTTCATTGTCGTGCCGGGGCGACACGCCCGGAAAATGCCCAGCCCACCGGGCCCTTGAGCGGACGTCACCCGGGCGGACGAGCACGGATCGCTGATGCGTACGAGACCACGCCGATGCGGGTGAGGTCGGCGCGAAGGAGGTGACCCCGCGGGGCGCGGCGCGTTGGCCGAACATGACGACGACGATGCGACGCCGTTCTCTCTCGCAGCCGAGCAGAGCGCTGGACCGGAGCACCGAAGGCGGAACGGTTCACCAGACGCTTCACCAGTCGAGCTGCGTACCGATCTACGCGGCGCTGGTCGAGCGCTGGTCGTCCGCGGGGCGGGCTGTGCCCGGGGCGTACGACCGCGAGTGGACCGAACTGGTCAACTGCCCGCCCTGGCCGGACCGGATCCGGGCGGCGGCCCGGCCGTCATCCGGCTGAGCCACCGCCCGTCCGATCACTCGGGGAATCGCCCGGGGATCAGTCGTCCCCGCCCTCCAGGCCGCCCTCGGTCTCCAGGAACAGCTCCCGGACCCGCTCCAGCACCTCCGGGTCCGGCTGCTCCCACAGGCCGCGGCTCTCGGCCTCCAGCAGCCGCTCGGCCATGCCGTGCAGCGCCCAGGGGTTGGCGTCCTCCAGGAACGAGCGGTTCTCCGGGTCGAGCAGATAGGTCTGGGCGAGCTTGTCGTACATCCAGTCGGCGACCACGCCCGTGGTGGCGTCGTAGCCGAAGAGGTAGTCGACGGTGGCGGCCAGCTCGAACGCGCCCTTGTAGCCGTGGCGGCGCATCGCCTCGATCCAGCGCGGGTTGACCACCCGGGCCCGGAAGACCCGCGAGGTCTCCTCGTGCAGGGTGCGGGTGCGCACCGTCTCGGGGCGGGTGGAGTCGCCGATGTACGCGGCCGGGGCGGTGCCCTTCAGGGCGCGCACGGTGGCGACCATGCCGCCGTGGTACTGGAAGTAGTCGTCCGAGTCGGCGATGTCGTGCTCGCGCGTGTCGGTGTTCTTCGCGGCGACCGCGATCCTGCGGTACGCGCTCTCCATCTCCTCGCGCGCCGGACGGCCCTCGAGTCCGCGGCCGTAGGCGTAGCCGCCCCACACCGTGTAGACCTCGGCGAGGTCGGCGTCGGTGCGCCAGTCGCGGCTGTCGATGAGCTGGAGCAGCCCCGCGCCGTACGTGCCCGGCCGGGAGCCGAAGATGCGGGTGGTGGCGCGGCGCTCGTCGCCGTGCTCGGCGAGGTCGGCGCGGGTGTGGGCGCGCACGTAGTTGGCGTCGTCGGCCTCGTCCAGGGACGCGGCGAGCCGTACGGCGTCGTCCAGCAGCCCGACGACGTGCGGGAAGGCGTCGCGGAAGAAGCCGCTGATGCGCAGCGTGACATCGACGCGCGGGCGGCCGAGCTGGTCCTGAGTAACGGGTTCAAGTCCCGTCACGCGCCGCGACGCGTCGTCCCACACCGGGCGGATGCCCATCAGCGCCAGCGCCTCGGCCACGTCGTCGCCGGAGGTGCGCATGGCGCTCGTCCCCCACAGCGACAGGCCGACCGACCGCGGGTACTGGCCGTCGTTGTCGGCGCGGTAGCGCTCCAGCAGCGAGTCGGCGAGCGCCTGGCCGGTCTCCCAGGCCAGGCGGCTGGGCACGGCCTTGGGGTCGACGGAGTAGAAGTTGCGGCCGGTCGGCAGGACGTTGACCAGGCCCCGCAGCGGCGATCCGGACGGCCCGGCCGGGACGAAGCCGCCGCTGAGGGCGTGGACGGCGTGGTCGATCTCGTCGGTCGTGGCGGCCAGGCGCGGCACGACCTCGCGGGCGGCGAACTCCAGGATCGCGGTGACGGCCGTCCGCTGCGCCTCGGGCAGCTCCAGGGCGGCCTTCTCGGCGGCCTCCGGGGCCCAGTCGGCGTCCTCCATCGCCTGGACGAGGGTGCGGGCGCGCTCCTCGGCCTCGTCCGCGCCGGTGCGGGTGGCGGCCGACTCGTCCAGGCCCAGCGCCTCGCGCAGCCCGGGGAGCGCCGACGTACCGCCCCAGATCTGGCGGGCGCGCAGGATGGCCAGCACCAGGTTGACGCGCTCGGGTCCGGTGGGCGCGCCGCCGAGGACGTGCAGACCGTCGCGGATCTGGGCGTCCTTGACCTCGCACAGCCAGCCGTCGACGTGCAGCAGGAAGTCGTCGAAGCCCTCGTCGTCGGGCCGCTCCTCCAGCCCCAGGTCGTGGTCGAGCCGGGCGGCCTGGATCAGGGTCCAGATCTGGGCGCGGATGGCGGGGAGCTTGGCCGGGTCCATCGCGGAGATGGCGGCGTACTCGTCCAGCAGCTGTTCCAGCCGGGCGATGTCGCCGTAGGAGTCGGCGCGCGCCATCGGCGGTACGAGGTGGTCGACCAGGGTGGCGTGGACCCGGCGCTTGGCCTGGGTGCCCTCGCCGGGGTCGTTGACCAGGAACGGGTAGATCAGCGGCAGGTCGCCGAGCGCGGCGTCGGGTCCGCAGGCGGCGGACAGGCCCGCGTTCTTGCCGGGCAGCCACTCCAGGTTGCCGTGCTTACCCAGGTGCACCATGGCGTCGGCACCGAAGCCGCCGTCGGCCTCGGGGGTCGCCATCCAGCGGTAGGCGGCCAGGTAGTGGTGCGAGGGCGGCAGATCGGGGTCGTGGTAGATGGCGATGGGGTTCTCGCCGAAGCCGCGCGGCGGCTGGATGACGACCAGGAGGTTGTTGTGGCGCAGCGCGGCGAGGACGATCTCGCCCTCGGGGTCGCGGCTGGTGTCCACGAACATCTCGCCGGGCGGCGGGCCCCAGTGCTCCTCGACCGCGTCGCGCAGCTCCCGCGGCAGCGTGGCGTACCAGCGGCGGTAGTCGGCGGCGGGGATGCGGACCGGGTTCTTGGCCAGCTGCTCCTCGGTGAGCCAGTCCTGGTCGTGGCCGCCCGCCTCGATGAGGGCGTAGATCAGTTCGTCGCCGACGCCGGAGGCCAGGCCCGGGAGCGCGCCCTCGCCCTCCTCGGGGCCGAAGTCATACCCTTCGGCGCGCAGTCGGCGCAGCAGGGCGACGGCGCTGGCGGGGGTGTCGAGGCCGACCGCGTTGCCGATCCGGGAGTGCTTGGTGGGGTAGGCGGACAGGACGAGCGCGAGGCGCTTGTCGGCCGCCGGTATGTGGCGGAGCCGGGCGTGTCGTACCGCGATTCCGGCGACACGCGCGGCGCGCTCGGGGTCGGCGGCGTAGACCGGCAGGCCGTCCTCGTCGACCTCCTTGAAGGAGAACGGCACGGTGATCAGCCGTCCGTCGAACTCCGGGACGGCGACCTGGGTCGCGGCGTCCAGCGGCGAGAGACCCTCGTCGTTCTCCTCCCACGCGCTGCGCGGCGAGGTCAGGCACAGCGCCTGGAGCACGGGGACGTCGAGGGCGGCGAGCGCACCCGCGTCCCACGCCTCGTCGTCGCCGCCCGCCGACGCCTCGGCGGGGCGGGTGCCGCCCGCGGCGAGCACGGTGGTGACGACGGCGTCGGCCGCGCCGAGGGCCTCGATCAGCTCGGCCTCCGGGGACCGGAGGGAGGCGACGAACAGCGGCAGCGGGCGGGCCCCGGCGTCCTCGACGGCCTGGCACAGCGCCTCCACGAAGGCGGTGTTGCCGCTCATGTGGTGGGCGCGGTAGTAGAGCACGGCGATGGTCGGGCCGGTGACGTCCTCGCGCGCGGTGCGCTCCAGCGGCCCCCAGGTGGGGGCGGGGGCGGGCGGTTCGAAGCCGTGGCCGGTGAGCAGCACGGTGTCGGACAGGAACCGGGCCAGCTGGTCCAGGTTGGCGGGTCCGCCGTGCGCGAGGTAGGCGTGCGCCTCGGCGGCGATCCCCACGGGTACCGTGGACGCCTCCATCAGCTGGGCGTCAGGGGCCTGTTCACCGGTCAGGACGACGACGGGCAGATCGCCCGCGAGCAGGGTTTCGAGGCCGTCCTCCCAGGCGCGGATGCCACCGAGCAGCCGCACGACGACGAGTTCGACACCGTCGAGGAGCCCGGGCAGATCGTCGAGCGCGAGCCGCGCCGGGTTGGCGAGGCGGTACGGCACCGGGCCCGTGGCCGCACGGGCACTGAGCAGGTCGGTGTCGGACGTCGACAGCAGCAGGATCATGGCTCAGCGCCTTCCTCGGGGTCCGCGCCCCGGGCGGGTTGGAAGACGGCTGGAGTTCCTGGCTCGCACGGCGGGCTGCCGTGCTCACAGTGGCGGGACCGCACCGGATTCGCACCGGTTTCCTCCCCTTGACGCCGTCTTGTGCGTCTTGACGCCGTCTTAAGCGTCCAGCGAGCCAGATGGCCCGCCGCAGAGCATAGTAGGCGTTGCTGACCTGGCACGGGACAGTGCGGGCCGATCGGACGTCGGTATGCTCGCCGCCATGTCCCTCCCCCCGACAACCATCCCACCTGCGGATGAAGCGCCCTCGCCACGGGCGCGCGGACGCGACGACGCCTGCCCCGGCGCGCTGCGGCTGCACCCGGCGGACGACGGCTCCCTGGCCCGCGTCCGGATACCCGGCGGCCTGCTGACGGCCGGTCAGGCGCGGGCGCTGGCAGGGGCGAGCGAGGAACTGGGGGACGGTCGGCTGGACCTCACCTCACGGGGCAATCTCCAGGTCCGCGGCCTGGACGCGGCATGCGGCGGCGAGCTGGCGGCCGCGCTGCGGGGCGCCGGACTGCTCCCCTCCGACCGGTTCGACCGGGTGCGCAACATCGTGGCGTCCCCGCTGGGCGGCCTCGACGGCGCCGGATGCGGCGATGTCACCGCGTGGGCACGGGAGTTGGACACCGCGCTGTGCGCCGGGACATGGGAAGAGTTGTCCGGCTTGTCGGGTCGTTTCCTGTTCGCGATGGACGACGGCCGGGGCGATGTCGCCGCACTCGGCGCGGATGTGACATTGATCGCAACGCGGGGCGGCGGAGCTGTGCTGCGGGTGGGATCCGGCCCCGGGGACGGCCTGGAGGTGCGGGGGCGGGACGCGCCGCGCGCCGCCGCGCTGGCCGCCGTGGAGTTCCTGGCCCGGGTCCGGGCGAGCGGTACGCGGGTGTGGCGGGTGCGCGAGCTGCCCGCGCAACACGCCGTGACCGCCGACGGCTTGGCGGCACGGCTCGCGGACGAGGGCGTCGAACCCTACGTGATCGACCAGAGTGGCCGGGATGCGACACCCGGCGCGCCGCCCGCGCCGGGTGTCGTGTCCGGTCCGGACGGGCGCCACGCCGTGTCGGTTCTCGTTCCGCTGGGCCGGGTCGGCGCGGCGCAGTGGCGGCTGCTCGCCCGGGCTCGGCCTCCCGGGGGCGGGGCGGGTGAGCTGCGTGTGACACCCTGGCCGCGGCGTGAGTGCTCCCCGGGCCTTCACCGCGGAACGGGCGCGGCGGCCGCGGCACCGGGAAAGTGGCCCGAACGCGGGGCTGGTGACCGATCCGGGCTCCCCGTGGGTCGGGGTCGGCGCGTGCACGGGACGGCCGGGCTGCGCCAAGTCCCTGGCCGATGTGCGCGCCCACGCGGCGCGCGCGGTGGCGGGCGCTCCCCGCTCCCCCGACACGCCGCAGGGCTCCGGCGATGCGCGGCAGGACTCCCCCGACGCGCCGCCGGTGTACTTCTCCGGCTGCGAGCGGCGCTGCGGCCACCCCGGCGGCCGCTGGGTGGACGCACTGGCCATCTCCGGTACGGACTACCGGCTCACCGTGCGCGACGCGCGGGAGCCGGACGGCGTCACAGACGCCGGCGCGACAGACGTGGCAGCAGAGCAATTGGCCGACGCCGTGGCGACGGCCCGCGGAACGGCATGATCAACGACATGATCGAGGACACAGTGTTCGACTACGAGAAGGACGGGGCGGCCATCTACCGCGCCTCCTTTGCCACCATCCGCGCCGAGGCGGACCTGGGCGGCCTCCCCGCCGACGTCAGCCAGGTCGTGGTGCGGATGATCCACGCATGCGGCATGGTCGACCTGGTCAAGGACCTCGCGTACACGCCCGAGGTGGTGACGCGGGCCCGGGAGGCGCTGCGCGCCGGGGCGCCCGTGCTCTGCGACGCGCAGATGGTCGCCAGCGGCGTCACCCGCAAGCGGCTGCCCGCCGACAACGACGTGGTGTGCACGCTGTCCGACCCCGCCGTACCGGAGTTGGCGCGGCGCATGGGCACGACACGCAGCGCCGCCGCGCTGGAGCTGTGGCGGGACCGGCTGGAGGGGTCGGTCGTGGCGGTCGGCAACGCGCCCACCGCGCTGTTCCGGCTGCTGGAGATGATCGAGCAGGGCGCGCCGCGCCCGGCCGCCGTCATCGGCGTACCGGTCGGGTTCATCGGCGCCGCCGAGTCCAAGGAGGCGCTGGCCGGGCATCCGGCGGCGCCCCACCATCTGGTGGTGCGCGGCCGACGCGGCGGCAGCGCCATCGCCGCGGCCGCGATCAACGCGATAGCGAGCGAGGAAGAGTGAGCGAGCAGCAGCGACAGGCGACGCCCGCGGCGAAGGGCCGGCTGTACGGCGTGGGCCTCGGCCCCGGTGACCCGTCCCTGATGACGGTACGGGCGGTGGAGGTCATCGCCGGGGCCGATGTGGTCGCGTACCACAGCGCCCGGCACGGCCGCAGCATCGCCCGCTCCATCGCCGAGCGGCATCTGCGGCCCGACCACATCGAGGAGCGGCTGGTCTACCCGGTCACCACGGAGGGCACCGACCATCCGGGCGGCTACCGGGGCGCGATGGAGGAGTTCTACACGGAGGCGGCGGCGCGGCTCGCCGCACACCTGGACGCGGGGCGCACGGTCGCGGTGCTGGCCGAGGGCGATCCGCTCTTCTACGGCTCGTACATGCACATGCACAAGCGGCTCGCCGATCGCTACCCCACCGAGGTGATCCCCGGCGTCACCTCGGTCAGCGCGGCGGCCGCCCGGCTGGGCGCGCCGCTGGTGGAGGGCGAGGAGGTGCTGACGGTCCTCCCGGAGCACGCTGCCCGAGGAGGAGCTGAACGGCGCGCCTCGCGACGACCGACGCGGCGGCGGTCATGAAGCTCGGCCGCACCTTCCCGACCGTACGGCGCGCCCTGGAGCGTTCGGGGCGGCTCGCCGACGCGCGGTACGTGGAGCGCGCCACGATGAGCGCGGAGCGCACCGGGTCGCTGGGCGAGGTCGACCCGTCGTCGGTGCCGTACTTCTCGGTGGCGGTGCTGCCGAGCCGTATCGACACGCCGGGCACCCCGGACGCCCCCGACGCCTCCGCGTCCGGGCGCCCGGGCGAGGTCGTGGTGGTGGGCCTCGGCCCGGCCGGTCCGCTGTGGCTCACCCCCGAGGCGCGCGGTGAACTGGCCGCGGCCGAGGACCTGGTCGGCTACACCACTTATCTGGACCGGGTTCCCGTGCGTCCCGGGCAGCGGCGCCACCCCTCCGACAACAAGGTCGAGGCCGAACGCGCCGAATTCGCCCTCGATCTCGCCCGGCGCGGTCGGCGTGTCGCCGTGGTCTCCTCGGGCGACCCCGGCGTGTTCGCCATGGCCACCGCCGTACTGGAGGCCGCGTCCGAGGAGCCGTACCGCGATGTCCCGGTCCGCGTGCTGCCCGGCATGACCGCGGCCCACGCCGCGGCCGCCCGCGCGGGCGCGCCGCTCGGCCACGACTACGCCGTGGTCTCCCTGTCCGACCGGCTCAAGCCCTGGGAGGTCATCGCCGAGCGTCTGCGCGCCGCGGCCGCAGCCGACCTGGTCCTCGCCCTCTACAACCCGGGCTCCCGCAGCCGGGTCTGGCAGGTCGGCAAGGCGCGGGAACTCCTCCTGGAGCACCGCGCGCCGGACACCCCGGTCGTCCTGGGCCGTGACATCGGCGGCCCCGAGGAGAGTGTCCGCATCATCCGCCTGGCCGACCTCGACCCGGCCGACGTGGACATGCGCACGATCCTCCTCATCGGCTCCTCCCAGACGCGCACCGCCCGCCGCGGCGACGGCACCGAGATCGTCTGGACTCCGAGGCGCTACCCCGAGGGGTGACGCTCCCGGCCTCAGGGGTGTGCGTCCGTACGGAGCCAGGCGACGGCCTCGGCGGGGGTCCTGACCACCGGGACGCCTTCCGGGGCGGGCGGGCGCTGGACGACGACCACGGGGATTCCGGCGTCGCGGGCCGCGGCCAGTTTGGGTGCCGTGGCCCCGGCGCCGCTGTCCTTGGTGACCAGGACGTCGATGCGGTGGCCGCGCAGCAGGGCGGTTTCGCCTTCGAGGGTGAACGGACCCCGGTCGAGGATCACCTCCATGCGAGGCGGAACCGGTGGCTGCGGGGCGTCGACCGAGCGCACCAGGAACCACGGGGCGGTGAGGTGGGCGAAGGCGGCCAATCCCATGCGGCCGGTGGTGAGGAAGACCCGCTCCCCCAGCTCCGGCAGCAGCCGCGCGGCCTCCTCCAGCGAGGCCGCCGGATGCCAGCGGTCGCCCGGGCCCGCCACCCAGCCGGGGCGGCGCAGGGCGAGCAGGGGAACATGGACGGCGGCGGCCGCACGGGCCGCGTTGTGACTGATCGTGTCGGCGAAAGGATGGGTGGCGTCGATGAGCGCGTCCACCTGGTGCTCACGGAGCCAGCGGGCCATGCCCTCGGGGCCCCCGAACCCGCCGATCCGCACCTGCCCGGCGGGCAGTCGCGGTTCGGCGACCCGGCCCGCGAGGGAACTGGTGACGCGCAGGGCGG
>NZ_GG657754.1:485062-486270 GCF_000158915.1 Streptomyces himastatinicus ATCC 53653
AGCGACCACATCGCCGAGGTCGCCGCCCGCCACGGCGGCAGCGGTGATGTCGAGGTCGAGATCTCGGTGGACCACGGCGAGGAGATCGCCCGCAGTACGTGGAATCCCCGGCTGGGCATCCTCGGCGGACTGTCCATCCTCGGGACGACCGGCATCGTGGTGCCGTACTCCTGCTCGGCCTGGATCGACAGCATCCGGCGCGGGGTGGACGTGGCGCGGGCGGCGGGGCGGCGGCATGTGGCGGGATGTACGGGGTCGACGTCCGAGAAGGTGGCGGTGGCCGAACACGGGCTGCCCGAGGACGCCCTGCTGGACATGGGTGACTTCGCGGGTGCCGTGCTCAAGTACCTGCGCCGCCACCCCGTGGAACGGCTGACGGTCGCGGGCGGCTTCGCCAAGCTCTCCAAGCTCGCCGCGGGCCACCTCGACCTGCACTCCTCCCGCTCCCAGGTCGACAAGGTCTACCTCGCCGACCTGGCCCGTCGCGGCGGCGCGGACGAGGAACTGGCCGCGGCGGTCGCGGCGGCCAACACCGGCCTGGAAACGGTGCAGCTGTGCGCGGCCCGGGGCGTTCCCCTCGGCGACCTGGTCGCGGCGGCGGCCCGGGACATGGCCCTGGGTGTCCTGCGCGGGGCCCCGGTCGCGGTCGACGTGATCTGCATAGACCGCGCGGGCACGATCGTGGGCCGCGCCGCCTCCCGCGGCCCACGGGACGTCTGACGGCCGTCTGCCCCGCCCCCGCGGGGTGCCCGTACGCCGCGGGGGTCCCCTGCCGTGCAGGCACAGCGTCCGCGTGCGTCTCGGGACACGGCACCCGGCCCGGCACAGTACGCGGCGCCCGACCGGCGCGGAGTGCGCCGCCCGGCAAGGGCGCCCGGCGGAACCCACGGGGCGCGCTGACCCGTGCGACGCAAGGCGCGGTACACACACGGCACAACGCCCGCCCGGCGCGGCGCCCCGGCGCGGTACGTGTGCCCGCACGACGCGCGCGTGGTGCCCCGCGCGGCGCGGGCGTGCGGTTCACTGCGCACTCCGCCCGCCCGGCGCGGTACGCGGTGCCGCGTCTGGGGCGGCGTGGGGTTCAGCGCTCAGTCCCGGCCGGGCACCGGCGAGCGGTGGGGGATGTTCGGGTGCCTGGGCACGGCGCGTCGCGGCGGGGTGGGCGGCTTCGCTCAGGTGCCGGGCGTGTCGCACGGGGGGTGGGGGCG
>NZ_GG657754.1:486370-493423 GCF_000158915.1 Streptomyces himastatinicus ATCC 53653
GCTCGGCGGCCAGCGTGCGGCCCACCATGATGACGGCCGTACGCACCACACCGGCCGCCTTCACCTGGTCCGCGATGTCCGCGAGGGTGCCGCGCAGCACCAGTTCGTCGGGGCGGCTGGCCATGGCGACCACGGCGGCCGGGCAGTCGGGGCCGTAGTGCGGGAGGAGTTCGCCGACCACGCGGTCCACGTAGCGGGCGGCGAGGTGCAGGACGAGCAGGGCGCGGCTGCGACCGAGGGTGGCGAGGTCCTCGCCGTCGGGCATGGGCGTGGCCTGCTGGGCGATGCGGGTGAGGATGACGGTCTGCCCGACGGTCGGCACGGTCAGCTCCCGGCCCAGCGCCGCGGCCGCGGCGGCGAAGGCGGGGACGCCGGGGACGACCTCGTACGGGATCCCGGCCGCGTCCAGGCGCCGCATCTGCTCGGCGACGGCGCTGAAGACCGACGGATCGCCGGAGTGGAGGCGGGCCACGTCGTGCCCCGCCTCGTGCGCGGCGGCGAACTCGGCGGTGATCTGGTCGAGGTCGAGCCCGGCGGTGTCGACGAGCCGGGCGTCCGGCGGGCATTCGGCCAGCAGCTCGCGCGGGACGAGGCTGCCCGCGTAGAGGCACACCCGGCAGCGGCCCAGGGTCCGCGCGCCGCGCAGGGTGATGAGATCGGCGGCGCCGGGGCCCGCGCCGATGAAGTACACCGTCATCGTGTTTCTCCGCGTTTGGTGGTGGACCACTGGGTGACCGGCATCGCCTGGCGCCATCCCGTGAAGCCGCCCACGGGGGCGGCGTGGGAGACGGCGAGGCGGACCAGGTCGCCGCCGTGGCGGGTGTACCAGGTGGTGAGCAGGGCTTCGGATTCGAGGGTCACGGTGTTGACCACGAGGCGGCCGCCCGGCGGGAGGGCGTCCCAGCAGGTCTCCAGCAGGCCGGGGGCGGTGGCGCCGCCGCCGACGAAGACGGCGTCGGGCGTGGGCAGGCCGTCCAGGGCGGACGGGGCAGCTCCGGTGACGACGCGCAGGGCGGGGACGCCGAGGGCGGTGGCGTTGCGGATGATGCGCTCGGCGCGTACCGGATCGCGTTCGACGGACACCGCGCGGCAGGCGGGGTGGGCGCGCATCCACTCCACGCCGATGGAGCCGGAGCCGCCGCCGACGTCCCACAGCAGTTCGCCCGGGGCGGGGGCGAGGGCGGCGAGGGTGGCGGCGCGGATGTGGCGCTTGGTCAGCTGGCCGTCGTGTTCGTACGCCGCGTCCGGCAGCCCGGGGACGGCGGACAGGTGCCGGGTGTCCGCTGCCGGGGCGCAGTCGAGGGCGATGACGTTGAGGGGGTCGCCGGGCGGGTGGGGCCACGCCTCGGCGGTGCCCTCGACCGTGTGCTCGCGCGCGCCGCCCAGCTGTTCCAGGACCCGCATCCGGGTCGGGCCGAATCCGCGGTCCCGCAGCAGCCCGGCGAACTTCGGCCGGGGTCCCGGCCCCGGGCGCTTCAGGACTAAGCAGTCGGCGAGCCCGGGTACAGGGCGCGGGACAGGGTGGCGAGGGGGCGGCCGACGAGACTGAGAACCTCGGTGGCCTCCTGCGCCCAGCCGAGCCGCGCACAGGCGTAGGAGACGGACGACGGATGCGGCAGCACCCGCAGCGCGCCGGGGCCCAGCAGCTCGGTGAGGGTGCGGCCGATGCCGAAGAACATGGGGTCGCCGCTCGCCAGCACACAGACCCGGCGCCCGGCGTGTTCGGCGAGCAGCCCGGGGACGGCGGGGCGCAGGGGCGACGGCCAGGGCACCCGCTCGGCGGCGCAGTCCGGTGGCAGCAGGTCGAGTTGGCGCGGTCCGCCGATGACGACCTCGGCCGTTCGGAGCGCCTCGCGACCGGCCGGGGCGAGCCCGTCCCATCCGTCGGCGCCGATGCCGATGACGGTCAGGGGGGTGGGTGGTGGGCTCACAGGTGTTCCTCGTGGTGGTTCGGGGGCGGCTGCAACTCTACTGACCTGCTAGGACGCTCCCGCTTCCGGCTCCGTCTCGGCCAGGGCCAGCAGCTGCTCCGCCGTCATCCCGGCCGGTATGGGCTCGGGCGCGGGCGTCCGCAGCGGCGGCTGCCAGCCGTCCTCGGGGGCCCAGCGCCGTATGACGCGGGCGGGCGCCCCGGCGACCACGGCGTGGTCGGGCACCTCGCCCCGTACGACCGCCCCGGCCGCGACGACGACGTTGCGGCCCAGCCGCGCCCCGGGCAGGATCACCGCGCCCGCGCCCAGCCAGCTTCCGGAGCCGATCTCGACGGGGGCGGAGCGCGGCCACTGGCGGCCGATGGGCTGGTGGGGGTCGTCGTACGAGTGGTTGTCGCTGGTCACGTAGATGTACGGGCCGCAGAACACGTCGTCGCCGAACACCACGGACCGGGAGGCGATGACATGGCTGCCGCGGCCCAGCACCACGCCGTTGCCGAGGCGCAGGATGGGGCCGGGGCCGAGGTCGAGGCCGGGCATCATGCCCGCGGTGAGGGTGACCTGTTCGCCGATCACGCAGTGCTCGCCGAGTTCGATCCACGCCTCGCCGAAGATGGTGCCCTGGGGGAACGCCAGCCGGGTGCCGGTGCCGATGCGGGCGAAGCGGTACGGTCCTGGCCGCTCGGCGGTCACCGCGCCCGCGCTCTGTACCGCGCGCCATCCGCGGTGCACCATCCGGGAGGTGGCGCGGCGGCGCCACGCCCGCCAGGATGAGAACACGTTCTCGTTCTTCGGCATGTGCACACCGTATCCGGCCGCCGCGCGCCGCGGTACGCGGTCACCGCCGCGGTACGCGGTCACCGCCGCAGGACGCAGTCACCGCCGCAGAACACAGTCCCCGCACAGACCGCCACCCGGCACCCGGTAGTACAGGCAGCAGGTGTGGCGCCGGAAGGCGAGCGGCGCGGTGGTCAACTCCCCCGCGTCACGCAGCGGCGGGTACGCGAACTGGGCGCGGGCCACGGCCAACGCCCGCTCCCCCGCCTCGTCGAGGCCCCGCGCCCGGCACCAGTCGTGCAGCACCCGCAGCGAACCCACCAGCGCCGAGGCGGCGTTGCCCCACAGCAGCCGGTCCGAGACCCGGTACGCGCGGCCGACGGCGTGGTGCAGCGGCGTCAGATGGGCGTACGCGGACTCGGCGAGCTGTCCGGCGAGCCCGCCGGGTTCGCCCTTCGCCCGCGGCGGGCCGGGCCACCACAGGTCGTCGGGGGCGGTGCGCGCGGGGTTCCACCACAGCTGGTCGGGGCGGAGGTCGTACACGGTGCCGGAGAGGGCCGCGGGGCCGAGCGCGAGCGACCAGACGCGGGCGGCGAGCCCCTGGAAGACGAGGGAGGCCGCGACCCTCGGCTCCTCGGTGCCCAGGCTCGCGGCGACCGCCTCCACCCGGCCGCGCAGCAGGGGCGCGGCGGTGTCCTCGCCGGTCAGCCGGTATGCCTCGCCGATCGGCGCGTAACCCTCCTCGCCCGGCTCACCAGGACCGGTACGCAGGGCGAAGAACGGCCCCACCTCGGCGGCCCATCCCACGGTCGGCACTCAGCCGTCGGTCGGCTCGGCCGGCGTACGGAACGCCTCCAGCAGCCGGTCCGCGGCCAGCGTCGCCGTCAGCGTGCCGTCGCGGACCTCCTGTTCGAGGCCGGGCGCGAGACGGCGCACCTCGGGGTGGGCGTGCAGCCGGGCGAGCAGCTGGTCGCGCACCATGGACCAGGTCCAGCCGACCTGCTGGTCGCGGCGCTTGGCCTCCAGCGCCCCGGTGGCCTCCAGCACCCGGCGGTGCTGCTCCAGCCGCTCCCACACCACGTCGAGCCCGGTGTTCTCGCGCGCCGAGCAGGTGAGCACCGGCGGGTTCCAGGGGGCGTCCGGGGGCTGCAACAGCCGCAGCGCGCCCGCCAGTTCGCGGGCCGCGGACTTGGCGTCCCGGGCGTGGGGGCCGTCCGCCTTGTTGATGGTGACGACGTCGGCCAGCTCCAGCACGCCCTTCTTGATGCCCTGCAACTGGTCGCCGGTGCGGGCCAGGGAGAGCAGCAGGAAGCTGTCGACCATGCCCGCGACGGCCGTCTCGGACTGGCCCACGCCGACGGTCTCCACGAGCACCACGTCGTAGCCCGCGGCCTCCATCACCACCATGGACTCGCGGGTGGCGCGGGCGACCCCGCCGAGCGTCCCGGCGCTCGGCGAGGGCCGTACGAAGGCGTTCGGGTCGACGGCCAGCCGCTCCATCCGGGTCTTGTCGCCCAGGATGGAGCCGCCGGTCCGGCTGGAGGACGGGTCGACGGCGAGCACGGCGACCCGGTGGCCGAGCCCGGTGAGCATGGTGCCCAGGGCGTCGATGAAGGTCGACTTGCCCACCCCGGGCACCCCGCTGATGCCGACCCGCCGCGCCCCGCCGGTGTGCGGCAGCAGCTCGATCAGCAGCCGCTGGGCGAGGTCGCGGTGGTCGGCCCGGGTGGACTCGACGAGGGTGATGGCGCGGGCGATGTACGCACGCTTGCCGTCGAGCACGCCCTTGGCGTACTCGTCGATGTCGATCGTCCGTGGCATTACAGCTCGTGGCCGAGATCGGCTGCCAGCTTCCGCACCAGGTCGTGGGCGGCGTCCGGGATGACCGTGCCGGGCAGGAAGACGGCGGCGGCACCGGCCTCGTGCAGGGTCTGGACGTCCTGCGGCGGGATGACGCCCCCGACGACGACGGTGATGTCCTCGCGGCCCGCCTCGGCCAGCTGCTCGCGCAGCGCGGGCACCAGCGTGAGGTGGCCGGCGGCCAGCGACGAGACGCCGACGATGTGCACATCGGCCTCCACCGCCTGCCGGGCGACCTCCTCCGGCGTCTGGAACAGCGGGCCGACGTCGACGTCGAAGCCCAGGTCGGCGAAGGCGGTCGCGATCACCTTCTGGCCGCGGTCGTGCCCGTCCTGGCCCATCTTGGCGACCAGGATGCGGGGGCGGCGGCCCTCGGCGCTCTCGAACTTCTCCACCAGCGCACGGGTGCGGTCCACACCGGACGACGGTCCGGCCTCGTCTCGATACACACCGGAGATCGTACGGATCTGGCCGGAGTGGCGGCCATAGACCTTCTCCAGCGCGTCGGAGATCTCCCCGACGGTGGCCATGGCGCGGGCGGCGTCCACGGCAAGCGCCAGCAGATTGCCCTCCAGGCCCGTGCCCGGGCCGGATTCGGCGGCTGCGGTGAGCGCGCGCAGGGCGTCCTGGCAGGCGGTCTCGTCGCGCTCGGCGCGCAGCCGCCGCAGCTTCTCGATCTGCTGGGCGCGCACCGAGGAGTTGTCGACCTTGAGGACCTCGATCTGCTCGTCGCTGTCGACCCGGTACTTGTTGACGCCGATCACCGGCTGGCGCCCGGAGTCGATCCGCGCCTGGGTGCGGGCCGCGGCCTCCTCGACGCGCATCTTGGGGATGCCCGCGTCGATGGCCTTGGCCATGCCCCCGGCCGCCTCGACCTCCTCGATGTGCTGCCAGGCCCGCCGCGCCAGGTCATGGGTGAGCTTCTCGACGTAGGCGCTGCCGCCCCACGGGTCGATCACCCGCGTGGTGCCCGACTCCTGCTGGAGCAGCAGCTGGGTGTTGCGGGCGATGCGGGCGGAGAAGTCGGTGGGCAGGGCGAGGGCCTCGTCCAGGGCGTTGGTGTGCAGCGACTGGGTGTGGCCCTGGGTGGCGGCCATGGCCTCGACACACGTACGGGTCACGTTGTTGTAGACGTCCTGCGCGGTCAGCGACCAGCCCGAGGTCTGCGAATGGGTGCGCAGCGACAGCGACTTGGGGTTCTTCGGGTCGAACTGCTTGACCAGCTTGGCCCACAGCAGCCGGGCCGCCCGCAGCTTGGCGATCTCCATGAAGAAGTTCATGCCGATCGCCCAGAAGAACGACAGCCGCGGCGCGAACGCGTCCACGTCCATCCCGGCGTCGAGCCCGGCCCGCAGGTACTCCACCCCGTCGGCGAGGGTGTACGCCAGCTCCAGGTCGGCCGTGGCCCCGGCCTCCTGGATGTGGTAGCCGGAGATGGAGATGGAGTTGTAGCGCGGCATCCGCTGCGAGGTGAAGGCGAAGATGTCGGAGATGATCCGCATCGACGGCTGCGGCGGATAGATGTAGGTGTTGCGGACCATGAACTCCTTGAGGATGTCGTTCTGAATGGTCCCGGCCAGCTTCTCGGGCGGTACGCCCTGCTCCTCGGCGGCCACGATGTAGAGCGCGAGGATGGGCAGCACCGCGCCGTTCATCGTCATCGACACCGACATCCGGTCCAGCGGGATGCCGTCGAAGAGCTGCCGCATGTCGTAGATCGAGTCGATGGCCACGCCCGCCATGCCGACGTCACCGGTGACCCGGGGGTGGTCGCTGTCGTAGCCGCGGTGGGTGGGCAGGTCGAACGCGACCGACAGGCCCTTCTGCCCGGCCGCCAGGTTCCGGCGGTAGAACGCGTTGGACTCCTCAGCGGTGGAGAAGCCCGCGTACTGCCGGATCGTCCAGGGCTGGTTGACGTACATCGTCGGGTACGGGCCGCGCAGATACGGCGCCACGCCCGGGTAGGTGTCCAGGAAGTCCACCCCGTCCAGGTCCTCCGCGGTGTACAGCGGCTTGACGCCGATGCCCTCCGGGGTGTCCCACACCAGGTCCTCGACGCCCTTGCCGACGCTGTCCTGCACCGCGGCGGCCCAGGCGGCGGAACCGGCACCGCCGCCGGACGCCGCCCCGTCGGCCGGGCCCTCGAACTCGACGGCCGAGAAATCCGGGATCCCGCCCGCTTCCACCGGGCTGCCGCCCATCACCGCACCCCCATGATGTCCAGAGCCGAGGACAGCACCTCGACCGCGTCACAGCCGGCGAAGACGAACCCGTCCACCCCGGCCCGCTCGTACTCTTCCTGAAGTGTCCCAGGCCGTCCGGCCAGCAGGACCCGGGCCGCCCCGGCGGCCTTCAGCCGCTCGGGCGACGGCCACCGCCTGCTCCGCGTACACCTTGTCGCTGGAGCACAGGCACGCGACCGTGGCGCCGCTCGCGGCGAACGCCTCGGCCACCGACTCGGCGTCGACCGTGGCCGGTTCCTGCA
>NZ_GG657754.1:493523-498120 GCF_000158915.1 Streptomyces himastatinicus ATCC 53653
AGGCGCGGGCGGTGTGCACGGCCGCGGGGTCCCAGCGCGGCCAGGAACACCCGGGGCCGGGCGCCCCGGTCGGCCAGCTGCGCGTCGGAGCGGGCGCGGAGCGCCTCGTACGCCTCGTCGCGGCGCACCCGCGGCAGCCCGCCGCCGGACCGCTCGGGCGCGGCCTCGCGCCGGACCGGCGGCTCGGCCAGGTTGGGGAACTCGCTCACGCCGGTGATCGGCTCCTTGCGGCTGGCGAGGTCGCGCGAGCGGCGCTCCCAGGTGGCGGCCAGCCGGTCGCGCACCAGCCCGGAGGCGAGGGCGGCGGCCAGTCCCCCGGCCCGCTCGATCTCCTGGAACCAGGCCCACGCGGCGCGGCAGATCTCCTCGGTCAGCGATTCGACGTACCAGGAGCCACCGGCCGGGTCGTTCGCCCGGGCCAGCCCCGACTCCTCCAGCAGGATCGTGGAGCGCGGGGCGGGCGATACGGCGGGCGAAGTCGTCCGGCAGGCCGATCGCGCTGTCGAACGGCAGCACCGTGACCGCGTCGGCGCCGCCGACCCCGGCGGCCAGGCTCGCCACGGTGGTGCGGAGCATGTTCACCCAGGGGTCGCGCCGGGTCATCATCACCGGCGAGGTGACGGCGTGCTGGCGCTGGGCGGTCTCCGCCGAGCCCGTCGACGCCCCGCACGCCTCCGCCACCCGCGCCCACAGCCGCCGGGCGGCGCGCAGCTTGGCGGTGGTGGTGAACTGGTCGGCGGTGGCCGCGTAGCGGAACTCCAGCTCGGCGCAGGCCGCCTCGACCGTCATCCCGGCCCCGGTCAGCGCGCGCAGATACGCCACCCCTGCGGCCAGCGAGCAGCCCAGCTCCTGGGCCACCCCGCCCCCGGCCTCGTGGTACGGCAGCGCGTCCACGGTGAGGGCCCGGACGCCGCGGTGGTCGCGGTAGCAGGTGACCGCCAGGTCGGCGGCGGCTGCCAGGTGGGCGGGCAGGTCCGCGTCCCGGCCGGTGCGGGCCACCAGGCCCAGCGGGTCGGCGCCCAGATTGCCGAGCGCCGCGTGCGGCGGCACCTGACGGTCGGCGTACAGCCGCAGCAGGGCGCGGCCCGCGGCCTCGAAGTCGGGGCCCGCGTCGAGGACGACGGGGGCGAGGTCGAGGTAGACACCGGCCAGGGCCTCGGGCAGCGCGTCGACGGCCACCCCGCCCTCGCCGACCGCCAGCCACACCGACCCGGCGCCGTTCTCCAGGTCCGCGAGCACGGCCCGGTTGGTGGTGCCCGCGTCCGGGTGCGCGTGCCGCTGGCGCACGTCCCAGCCGGAGACCGCGGACCCCGCGGCGCGCGCACCGCGCAGATACGGGGCGAAGCCCGGGTAGCCGGGGTGTCCGGGGTCCTGAGGGGCGTCCTCGGAGGTGTAGAGGGGGCGGACGGTGATGCCGTCCTCGACCTCGGTCGCGAGGGCCTCTTCGGCATGTACGCCCGTGGCGTCCGACGCGCCGGTTTTACGCAGCACGCCTTCCACGAGGCGATGCCACTCGTCTCGCGTCACATCCGGGAATTCATCGGCTAGGGAAAGCCCGTCGGGCAGGACCGTCATGAAAGGGAGGCTAATGGCCTGGGCTAAAGCCGCAGCAGAGGGTAGGGATGTGAGCTTACTCTCGGCCCCGGATGCCCGGTTCCGCCCGATTACCGGTCGGTAAGTCATGAGTTTATGGGGGCCATAGGGGTTGCCGTGGCATCCGGCGCGACGCGGTGAGGGGTGTGCTCACACCGAGCGAGAAGAGTGTGCTCACACAGAGGCCCGCCCGGTGCGACGGGGGATGCACACCGGGCGGGCTCGATGACCTTTTTACCGCATCCACCGAGGGTTATGCATCAAAAGTTTGTTCGCCCCTTCGCTCACCAGGTCACAGGGAGCGAGATCAGGCCACGTGCACGGATGGTCGGCCGCCATCGCAGCTCCTCCCTGGGCACCTCGAGACGCAGCCCCGGAAAACGGGACAACAGCGTGGCCAGAGCGATGTCGGTCTCCATCCGGGCGAGCGGTGCGCCCAGGCAGTAGTGGATGCCATGACCGAGGGCGAGGTGCCCGGATCGGCCAATATGCGGATTGAGAGCGTCCGGGTCCTGGAAGTGCGCCGGATCGCGGTGCGCCGAGGCCACGGAGAGCAGCACGGTCTCCCCGGCGGGGATGGTCACACCGCCGATCTCGATGTCCTCCCGGGGGAAGCGGCGGATGGCGAGCGGGGCCGGGGCCTCATAGCGGGCCAGCTCGTCGAAGGCGGCCGGGATGCGGGCGGGGTCCTCGCGCAGTTCCTTGAGGAGTTCGGGGTGGTCGAGCAGGGAGAGCACGGAGTTGGCGATGAGGTGGACCGTGTTCTCGTACCCCGCGAGCAGGATGAGGAAGGCCAGCGAGGTCAGCTCATCCTCGCTGAGCCGGTCCGCCCCGCCGTCCGTCTCGTCGTCGCGCACCCTGATCAGGTCCGACAGCAGATCGTCGCCGGGCTCGGCGCGCTTCTTCGCGATGAGGCCGGTGTAGAAGCGCAGCATGGCGCCGACCGCCTCCTTCGCCCCCTGCGGCCGCGCCGGGTCGGGGGTGATCAGGGCGTCGCTCCAGGCGCGGAAGTCCCGGCGGTCGCCCTCCGGGACGCCGAGCAGATCGCAGATGACGATGATGGGCAGCTGTCCGGCGTACGCGGCGAGCAGATCCGCCCGCCCTTCGGCCTCGATGGCGTCGAGCAGTTCACCGGCGACGCGCCGGACCGGTTCCCGCAGCTTTTCGACCCGGCCGGGAGTGAACGCCTTGACCACGAGGCGGCGCACCCGGGTGTGGTCCGGGGGATCCATGTTGAGCAGGTTGGTGTCCAGGGCGGGCGGCAGCGAGAAGCCGCTGTAGTTGCCCGGCGCGGCGTGGCGCTTGTCCAGCGAGAGGCGCGGATCGGCGAACGCCCGCCGCACGTCGTCGTAGCGGGTGACCAGCCAGGCGGGGCGGCCGTCGGTGCCGGCGATCCGGTGCACCGGGCCCGCCTCCCGGAGCGCGGCCAGGGCGGGATACAGGTCTTCGATCAGCGCGGCCGTATCGACGGCTGTCTCAGAAGTGGCGGAAGTGTGCGGCATGGCTCCAGACCTTAGGGGCGCTGCGCGCCCGTTCGTCCGATGCGGTGGCCGGGAGGCGGCGTCGGGGCTGAATCTCCCCGACGCCGCCTGCGCCACGGGCGGCCCCGACCCCCGTCCAGGGCCACCTCGCTCTTGGTCCCCCCGATCACCGCCGCAGGCCGTTCTCTGTCTGCTTGAATCAGCAAACCGCGTCCGAGCGCCGCTGCTTCCCCTTCGGCAGCAAGTTGCCAATCCCCGCACCGAGGCCCGTGGGCCTTGACACGCGCGATCTCGGGCCGCCGCACGGATACGACACCGTGCCCGCGCGGTATCGCGCGGGCACGGGATGCGGGTCCGGCCGGGTCCTTGGGAGAATGGCCGGATATAGCGTCAGAAGAGGGGCCGCGGACGGCGCTCAGCAGGGGCGCCGCCAGGGGTCCAGGTCCAGCCGCTTCTGCATCGAGCTGAGCCGCAGCCGCTTCGCGGTCCGGCAGAAGTCCCCCGGCTTCAGGGCGTACTCGACGTGGAAAACCGCCTTGTTCCGCCGGATGAAGGGCGTGAGCTTGTCGCACTCGTCGTACTGGGCGCATTCCTCGTTGACCGCGAAGTCGAAATCCCGCACCAGCCGCGGGATCTGGTCGAGGTCGTTCTTCAGGCCAATGGCCAGTCCCCGCTCATGGGCCAGCCGCGCCATCGCGCGGTTGTAGGCGAGCTGGTGGGCGGCGGTGAGCGGGAAGCCGGTGCGGTTGCGGTAACCGTCCGTCAGATCGGGCTCCACCGCGTCGAAGCCCTTCTCACGGCACATGTCCATCCGCTCGGCCATGAGCGGGCGCAGGACGGACAGCCGGCGGATGTCCAGCCAGCGTTCGCCCCGCCAGCCATTGCCCCGGCCCAGCAGGGACCGGGGGAAGGCGGCGCGATCGGGCCGGAAGTTCTCCCAGGCGCCGACGTTGATGTAGCAGATCACCTTGCGGCCCCGGGCGTGCAGCCGGGCGACGGTGCGGGCGGAGTTCTCGAAGCCGTCGATGTCGTAGACCGGTACGTCGACCGACTCGTCGATCCGGCCCGCCAGCTGCCACTGCCAGGCGGTGCCGGGACGCGGCTGCCAGCGCGACGGCCGGTCGCCGCCGTCGCGGTCCGAGGACCCGCCGCCCGAGCATCCGGTCAGGATCAGCAGCAGAGCGGCGATCAGCGCCGCCGTCAGACGCCGCGCCGTCAGCGCCGTCCGTACGGTCCGCGCCGTCCTTACGGTCACCGGGGAGCCTCCTCCAGCTCGTCGGGCGCGGACCTCCAGGGGTTGGCGCCCGCTCCGGGCACCGCGCAGTGCACGGCGGCGCCGCGCGCCCGGGCGGTGCGGCCCACCTGTGCGGCCCGCCCGCCGGGCACGTCGTACACCAGATGGCAGAAACGTCCCGGTGGATGGGCCGCGGTCCAGTCCGGCACCTCGGCCTCCCGGTAGGTGTCCCACCGGCCCTCGAAGGTGACCAGCAGGTCGGCCAGGGCGGCGTACCGCGGATCGGGAT
>NZ_GG657754.1:498784-501431 GCF_000158915.1 Streptomyces himastatinicus ATCC 53653
GTGCCGCCGCCGATGGTGAGGAGGCGCGGGGCCCGGCCGGGCGCGGTGGCGGCGAGACCGGCGGCCCGGGCGACGTCGCGGACGTCCACGAAGTCGCGGTGGGCGGACAGATCCCCGACGCGGACGGTGGCGTCCGGCTCGTCGGCGCCGTCGGCGCCGTCGGCGTCATTGGGGTCGTCGGCGTCGCTGGGGTCATGCCGCATCGCGAGCCGCAGCTCGGCGGCGAGCCGCCCGGGCAGGCTCGCCGCCGGGGAACCGGGGCCGAGCGGGTTGAACACCCGCAGGACCACGGCGTCCAGGCCCGAGTCGAGGACGGCGAGGGTGCCCGCGAGCTTGGTCGCGCCGTACACGCCGAGCGGGCGTGCGGGCGCGTTCTCGCCGAGGGGGCGGCCGGGCTCGCCCGCCCCGTACTCGGCCGCCGAGCCGAGGTGGACGAGGCGGGCGCCGGGCGCGGCGGCGGCCAGCGCCTCGCACAGGACGGCCGGGCCGCGCGCGTTGGCCCCGGCGAGCGCCACCGCGCCACCGCCGACCGCGCCCGCGCAGTTGACCACGGCGTCGGGTGCGAGCGCCCGCAGGGCGTCCGCCAGCTCAGCCGGGTCGGCGGTGGCCAGGTCGACGGTGAGATCGGCGGTCGGATCGGGAGTCGGGTCGGGATGCGGGACCGGGCCGGACGGGCGGGCGCCGACCAGCACCCGCACGCCGGACAGAGCGCGCAGATGCCGGACGGTGTGCCCGCCGAGGAAGCCGGTGGCGCCCAGTACGAGGATGCGCACGGGCCCGCTCACGCTCCCTTGATCAGCATGCCGCGGCGGGCGTCGAACTCGGCGTTGGCCCGGTCGTAGTCGTCGGGCCGCCCGATGTCCAGCCAGTAGCCGTCGAACTCGTACGCCTGCGGCGGGGTCCCGGCCTCCAGCAGGTCCAGCACCAGTTCGTCGAAGCCCAGCGGCAGGCCCGGGGTGTAGCGGGCGAGGGCGTCGCGGGAGACGCCGTAGACGCCCATGGAGACGCGGTAGTCCATGCTCGGCTTCTCGGCGAAGCCGACCACCCGGCCCTCGTCGGTGTTGAGCACCCCGAAGTCGATGTTCACCTGGCGAGCGTAGGTCGCGATCGTCAGCGGCGCCTCGGCTTCCCTGTGTCTGCGCAGCACATCGCCGAAGTCGAGGTCGGTGAGGACGTCGCCGTTCATCGCGAGGAAGTGTTCGGGCAGCCGGTCGAGCATGGTGAGCAGCGGGCCCATGGTACCCAGCGGGCTGTCCTCGGTGGCGTATCCGACGCGCAGCCCCCACTGGGAGCCGTTGCCGACGTACGCCCGGATGATGTGGCCCAGGTGGCCGATGGCCAGGGTGCAGCTGGTGAAACCGGCCGCCGCGAGCTGGCGCATCACGATCTCCAGGATCGCGTGCTGCTCGCCGATCGGGACGAGCGGCTTGGGCAGGGCGGTGGTGTACGGGCGCAGCCGGACGCCTTTGCCGCCGGCCAGGATGACTGCGTGCATGGGGTGAGGTTCCTCTCCGGTACGGAAGTTGACTGAGAGTCAGACGTTGTAGATGTCGGTCTTGTAGCGGGCGAGGTTCGCCGGGTCGCGGAAGAAGGCAATGGTGTGCTCGAGGCCCTCTTCGAGGCTGTGGGCCGGGGCCCAGCCGGTCGCGGCGCGCAGCCGGGAGGCGTCGCAGACCAGCCGCATCACCTCGGAGTCGGCGGGGCGTACGCGCTGGGTGTCCTCGCAAACGTCGAGATCGGTGTCCATCAGCTTGCCGACGAGGGCGACCAGGTCGCCGACGGAGATCTCCCCGCCGGTGCCCGCGTTGAAGGTGCGGCCGACCACGTCCGCGGCGGGCGCGGTGCCGACGGCGAGGAAGGCGGCCGCGGTGTCCTTGACGTACGTGAAGTCGCGGGTGGGGCGCAGATCCCCAAGGGTGACGGTGCGCTCCCCGGCGGCCACCTGGCCGATCACGGTCGGGATGACGGCGCGCATGGACTGGCGCGGGCCGAAGGTGTTGAACGGCCGCAGGGTCACCACGGGGGTGCCGAAGCTCGCGTGATAGCTGTCGGCCAGCCGGTCGCCGCCCGCCTTCGAAGCGGCGTACGGGGACTGGGTGTTGATGGGGTGGTCCTCGGTGATCGGGACGGTCTGCGCGGTGCCGTACGTCTCGCTGGTGGAGGTGTGGACCAGGCGCGGGATCTCCAGGTGGCGCACGGCCTCCAGCACGTTGAGGGTGCCGGTGACATTGGTGTCGACGTACGAGTGCGGGGCGCGGTACGAGTACGGGATCGCGATCAGCGCGGCGAGGTGGTAGACCGCCTCGGCGCCCTTGACCAGGCCGGTGACCGACCCGGGGTCACGGACGTCGCCGAGGACGACCTCGACCTCGGACAGCACGTCCTGGGGCAGGGTCTCCAGCCAGCCGAAGTCGGAGAAGGAGTTGTACTGCACCATCGCGCGCACCCGTTGGCCGGTGGCGACCAGCGCCTCGACCAGGTGCGAGCCGATGAACCCCTCCGCGCCGGTGACGGCGACGGGGGTGGCGGCGGCCGGACTCTGGGTGTTTTCGGACCTGTTTTGGGACATGCGGGAACTCCACTTCTGTTGCGGGGTGTTGTGGTGGTGGTACTGGAGCGGGAGATGGCTCAGCGGTGGGGTGGTGAT
>NZ_GG657754.1:502339-504677 GCF_000158915.1 Streptomyces himastatinicus ATCC 53653
GCCGGGTGTACGCACGGTGGGCGAGCGCCTGGTTCCAGGCCCAGCCGACCAGCGCGGAGGTGGTGAGCGCACCGCTTCCGGCGGGCAGCCCGAGGACGTCGGGCGGGCCGCTGAGGAACGGCGCGCCCAGCGCGTAGCCGAGTCCGGGCAGGGCGAACACCAGCCCGCGGAACACGAACCGTCCGGGGCGCGCGGCCCAGGGGTCGGTGCGCGGCGGCGGTTCGGGGTGGCGGCGCGGTACGCGTGCGTACAGCTCGGCCGCCAGCTCGAAGGTGTCCCGGCGCCCGAAGCGCTCCTGCGCCTGGTCCCCGGTCAGCCCGTCGGCCTCCAGTACGGCCGCGATCTCGTCCGGGGTGGACGGCTTCGGCGATCAACTCGCCCCGTTCGGCGATGAGTTCGTCCAGCGGGTCCTTGGCCCAGCGAGGCCGCGCGGTGCCACCGACGCCGAGCTTTGGGCGCGGGTTTGCGGGACGCGGCGCGGGATCGGCAGTGTGCACCGCCGTCGGCCGCCGCAGCACGAGGGTGTCGTCGTGGCCGTCCTCGGCCCAGCGAGGCCGTCTGCGCGAACGGGCCCCGGGGCGCCGCGGCGGTGCGGACTGATCCGGGCCGGGCGGTACGAGTCGCAGCGGGCCGCTCATGCCGTACCCCCGGCGACCAGCGCCATCTCCGGAGCGGCCGTGACCCGGGACGTGGCGTCCAGCTCGTGGTAGATCTCGCGGAAGGCGCTGATGGTCTGGCGCAGGGTGAACTGCTCGATCACCCGCAGCCGGGCCGCCTCCCCCATTCCGGCCCGCAGCGCCGGGTCGCCCAGCAGCGTGAGCGCCGCCCGCGCCATGCGCTCCGGGTCGCGCGGCGGGACGACGAGGCCGCTGTCGCCGACCGCCTCGCGCACGCCGCCCACATCGGTCGACACGGTGGAGCGGCCGCAGGACATGGCCTCGATGAGGGTGAAGGGGAAGCCTTCGCTGATGCTGGAGAGCATGACCACGTTCCCCGCCGCGTAGGCGTCCCGGATGTCCTCCACCCGCCCCTCGAAGGTGACGGCGTCGGACACGCCCAGCTCCAGGGCGAGCGACTGGCATCCGTCGCGGTAGCCCTCCGCGCCGCGCGGTGTGCCCCCGAAGAGGCGCAGCCGGGCGTCGGGCAGCTCCTTGCGTACGAGGGCGAAGGCGCGGATCAGCGTCTTGAGGTCCTTGATCGGGTCGACGCGGCCCGCCCAGCTCAGAGTGGGGACGCCGGGTTCGGGTCCGGCGGGCGGGAAGGCGGCCGGGTCGACGCCGTTGTACACAGTGCGGATGCGCTCCGGCGGGGTGCCGCCGTGCTCCTCCCAGCGCCGGTTGTAGCGGTTGCCGGGGGTGACGAGCGCGGCGCGCCGGTAGCTCTCGACCGCCAGCAGCCGGAAGAAGCCGAGGAGCAGCGACTTGACCGGCCAGCTGTACGGTTCGGCGCGGAAGCCGAGGTAGCGCTCGCGCAGATAGACGCCGTGCTCGGTGAGCAGGAACGGGGTGCCGTACCGCTCCCGGGCCACCAGGCCCGGCAGCGCCGCGAGTCCGCCGCTCACCGCGTGGGCGACGCCCTCGGCCGGGGGCCGGGCGGCGAGCGGGCGCAGGGCGTGTTCCAGCAGGTCGGTCGCGGTCAGGGCGTCGTGCAGGGTGGGGCGTGCGGCGGCGGTCGGCAGCTGCGGCCGGGTCCATATTCGGGCCAGGGCGCGGGCTGCGGACTCCGAGGCGAGCGCCGCGGAGAGGGTGCCGCGCTGGGCGTACTCGGCGAGCCGGTACAGCTCCGGCGCGAAGGCGTGCTCCTGGGCCGGGTCGAGCAGGGCGAGCAGGAAGCGCTCGTACCCGGCCAGGAACGTCCGCATGGCCCGCCCGCGCGGGGCGCGCACCCGGACCGCCGGGGGCGGCCCCCACAGCGGCAGGCAGTCCACGCCGCGCACCTGGGCTGGCAGCTCCCAGGCGAGCGGTTCCCGTCCGGTGCCGGTCACCGCGATGACCCGGAAGTCGATGTCCGGCATGCCCCGCACGAGTTGGTCGCACCACACGCTGACCCCGCCGTGGCCGTGCGGGTAGGTGCCCTCGGTGAGCAGGGTCACCGAGACGGTGCCGGCCGTGGGCTCGGCAAGCGGTCCTCGCATGTCGGTTTCGGTCTCCAGGACGGCGCCGTGCGGACGGCGGGGAACGGGGGCGGTCAGGCGGCGCCGTGGGCGGCGCGGGGCCTCGGTGCCGTGGGCGGCGCGGGGCCTCAGTCGCGGCTGGTGTCGCCGGGTCCGTACGGCACCGGGGCGCGCACCCCGGCCGGGACGGGCAGCCGGTCGGCGGGCTTCGCCGCGCGGAGGGCG
>NZ_GG657754.1:505056-508939 GCF_000158915.1 Streptomyces himastatinicus ATCC 53653
GGGTGTTGTCGGCGAAGAGGCCCTCGTAGGCGCCGAGGGTCTTCTCCAGCACCGGGTAGACGATCCGCTCCTCGGCCAGGTTCGACTGGTGGACGTAGTGCGGGCGCGGGTCGTTGGCCAGCACATGGCCGAGCGCGATCTTGGACTCCAGCGGCGCGATGTACGAGGCGTAGCCGGTGGCAGAAAAACAGCGGGGCGTCCAGGCAGGTGGTGGCCGAGGAGGTCTCGCACACCCCGCTGCCCCCGTCGGCCTTCTTGGCGTAGATCCAGTTGTACTCGTCGGCCTGCTCGGCGGCGCGCCCGGCGTTGTAGAAGATGTTCATCGGGTGGCGCGGCACGGTGGTGGCGGGGCCGACGGTGCGCTGGTCCGCCTCCCGGGAGGCGTCGCTGCCGAGCGAGGTGACACCGGTGAGGGTGAGGGCGGTCGACAGGTTGGGGTTGTCGTTCGGCTGCTGCGGCAGGGTCTTGAGGCCCGAGTGCTCGCCGGTGACCAGTTCGGTCTTGTCGACGGCGAGGTTCTGGCGGCCCGCCCAGGTGAGGTTGTCGCCGATCTGCCCGGTGATGTCGGTCAGCCCGACGTAGCGGGTGGTGCCGAGGAGGGTGGTGGCGCACTTCCAGGGGACGACGGTGGTGTCCTGCACACAGCCCAGGAAGGGGTGGTTGTAGGTGTGGTTGATCCAGCGGAAGGAGCCCTGGTCGGCGACGAGTCGCTGGGCGAGCGGGTCGCTGCCGCCGTTCTCGTCCTTGTACGCCTCGCTGCCGCCGCCGTTGAAGGCGAGGTCCAGGGTGAGGCCGTGGCTGGTGGACCACTCCTTGGCGTAACTCGCGTCGGCCGCGGTCATCCGGATGGGGTCGTTCTCGACGCCGTTGCCCGCGGTGCCGCAGTCGATGTCGCCGGGCGTGCAGTTGAGTTCGGTGTCCCAGCGGTCGTCGGCGGCGAACACGTCGTCCACGTGGACGGCGAGGTAGTTGCGGTCGGCGCCCAGGTGGATGCCCTGGGTCAGCCACTCGACGATGCCGCGGGCCAGCAGCCGGAACTGGCTCTGGTACTGGTTGTAGACGAAGGTGACGACCAGTTCGCGGCGCCCGTCGTGGGCGAACTCGCCGACCAGCGAGCCCCGCGCCGAGCTGCCGGGTAGGGCTGCGTCCACATAGCTGGTGTAGGTGGCGCCCTCGGCCTGCCGCTCCAGCGGGACGGCCAGATAGCCATAGCTCTCGGTCACGTCAGGGTCGTTGTCCTCGAACGGAACGGTGCCGTCGAGGTAGCCGAACGGGCCCGCGGCGCCGGACGGGGTGACCTTCGCGGTACGGCCGTCGAGCGATCCGGCGTACCCGGGGTTCTGCGGGGGGTTGAGGCCGACGGCCGGGCGGGCGTAGGTGTACGCGTCGACCTGGCGGATGCCGAACTTCTTCTCGTACGCGGTGAGCGCGGCCATCTCCGCCGAACCGTCCCCGAACGGACTGTCGTTGGGGACCACGACCGCCTGGTACTTGGCGCGCGGCCGTCCGTCGACGGTGTCGCTGAGGAACGCGGCATCGATGCGCGACCGCCCGGAGGCGGTCAGGTCGACCGCGGTGTACGGGGTGCCGGAACCGTCGAGTTCGGCGGTGATGGCGGCGGTCGCGGGACCGTGGTCGTCCAGGACCAGGACCCGCAGGTCGATTCTCGGCGTCACGGCGGCGCTCGCGGTGAGCGCCGGAGCGAATGCCGTCAGCAGGATCGCAGCGGCGCATGCCGCGGCAGGCCGGGTCATCCGACCCATGGTGAACTCCCCCCAGGGGCAGCCGCGCAGGGCGCGCGGCGCCGACCGGTGAATGACGCGCGTCGGCAACACCGGTGGCGGCGTGCCGAGGCGAATGAGCGATGAATGATCCTCAGAAACGCGGCTTCACGCGGCCGGGGCTCCCCTCCCCGACGGCTGATGTCCCTCCCCCTGTCGCCGGTTCACGGACAGCGCCGTCCGGACCGGCCGCGCGGCCGAAGCCGAGGCCGCGCAGTCCAAATAATGCGCCATCCCGGCGTAGATCGAATCCACGAGCGCCGCACAACGCGCCGTCGGCGCCCCCGCGGTGACTGGTTTTCATCGCTCCGGAACGAACGCCTCCACCCACGGCTTCACACATATGGAGAAGCCGTGAGGATCGAACACCCCTTGTGCCGACTGATCGGATTTTCGGCCTTGGCCAAAGCCTTTCGAATATCTGTTCCTGCTGCACAGCGGGGGTATCACCCCTCGCGGGCCGCGCCGAAATCGGCTGGATGACGGCCGTCCGAATTGTTCTGCAATGAAGCGAATCGACGGCGCCGCTCAGTCCACACTCTGGAGAATGTGCGGCTCGGCCAGGTCGTCCTCGTAACCGGCGAGGCGGATCGGAGCGGAGCGTGCCCACACCTCCAGACTGCCCACCTCCGGCGGCTCCACCCGCCGCCTGCCGTACTCCGCGTGTGACTCGTCGCTCTTGGTCTGCTCGGGGGTCACCGCACACTCCTTCGTGGTCGGCTGAACCGGATCTGTCGTCAGGTTAACGACCACTTGAAGGCTCCGCCCGTCGATTCCCGAGGACTGGACAAGGAACCAACACCCCGGCCGAATGCTCCGCGCCAAGTGGCCGCAGGCCCCCATCCGTGGTGAGCTGGGACGGGAGGGGGTGGGGCATATGTCCGCCGAACGGGTGAAGGACCCGCGAAGAGCCCGGCCCGCGGCCCTGCTGCTCGCGGCGCTCCTCGCGCTCGCCCTGCTGGGCGGCTGCCAGGACCAGGGCCAAGGTGGCGGCCGCGCCCGGCCCACCGAGCACGCCCGGTCGCCCGTCGCCGGACAGTTCCCCTTCACCGGCCTGCCCGCGAAGCCCGCGCCCATCCTCGCCGTGAAGATCGACAACGCGAGCCAGGCCCGCCCCCAGACCGGCATCGGCTCGGCCGACATCGTCTACGTCGAGCAGGTGGAGGGCGGGCTGAGCCGCATGCTCGCGGTGTTCTCCAGCCGGCTGCCCGCCGAAGTGGGACCGGTACGCAGCGCCCGCGAGAGCGACTTCGATCTGCTGCGCCAGTTCGGGCACCCGGCGCTCGCGTACTCGGGCGTCCAGTCCCGGCTGCGGTCCACCGTGGAGGCCGCGCCGCTGTATCCGCTGCCACCCGCCACGGCGCCACGCGCCTATGTCCGCGGTACGGAGCACCCGGCGCCGCACAACCTCTATGTGCGCCCCGAGACCGCGCTGCGCCTCGCCCCGCACGCCTCGAACGCCTCGGACATCGGCTTCCGCTTCGGCGCCGCGCCACCGGGCGGAGAGCCCAAGAAGCGGCAGTCGGTGCGCTATCCGTCCGCCGGGTTCACCTTCACCTGGTCCGCCGCGGCCAAGCGGTGGCTGGTGGCGATGGACGGCACCCCGGCCCGCACCACCGACGGCGGACGGCTGGGCGCCGCCACGGTCGTGGTGCAGCACACAACGGTCCGCCCGTCGCGTTTCCACGATGTGCTCGGCAGCGTCACGCCCTTCACCGAGACGGTCGGGTCGGGCAAGGCGCTGGTGCTGCGCGAACGGCAAGGCGTACGAGACCCGCTGGTCCCGGCCGGGCGCGAGGGGCGGCACCACGTTCACCACCACGGACGGCGACCGGGATGACGTTCGCGCGGGGCCCGGTGTGGGTGGTGTTTCACGGGCCGCTGATCCGTCTCACCAGGTGGACACGCTCACGACGCGGCCATGGACGGCACCCGGGCCCTCGGAGGACGCCCAGGCGACATGTCCGTCGGGTCGCACCAGCACGGTGCGCACATCATCCCAGCCCGGATGCGCGGTGGCCGGGCGGGCGGAGACCGTCCGGACCCGGTCCGCTCCCCCGGCGGCCCGCTCGGCGATGCCCATGGCGGTGGCATATGCGCCA
>NZ_GG657754.1:509563-513313 GCF_000158915.1 Streptomyces himastatinicus ATCC 53653
GTAGTAGCCCTCCCCCAGCGGGACGATCAGGACGCCCCCGTGCTCGTTGGCCACCGACGGGACCGAGGGCGGCTCGTCCAGCAGCACATCGCCGAGGAAGCCGGTCGTGGTGGTCGGGGTGCCGGGGAAGTCGATGCCGCCCGAGGTCCGTACGGTGCTCCCGGCCCCGTCGCAGCCCACCACCCATGCCGCGCGCAGGGTGTGGCGGCCGTCCGGACCGTCCACCTCCACCTCGGCGCCGGTCGCGTCCTGCCGTACCGCCAGCGCCCGGTGGCGTCGGCGGATCTCCCCGCCCAGGGCGCGCAGCCGCTCCTCCAGCAGCTGTTCGGTACGGAGTTGGGGCAGCACCAGCGTGTAGGGGAAGCGGGTGTCCAGCACGGAGAAGTCCAGCCGCGACGGCAGCCCGGCGTAGTGCCCGGTGGGCAGCGGGGTGCCCTCCCGGACGAAGCGCCCGTCGATGCCGCGCATCGCCAGCACCTCCAGGGTGCGCGGATGGAGCGTCAGCGCCTTGGAGTGCGGGCTGCGCTCGGCGGCGCGCTCGATGACGGTGACGGGCACGCCCGCCAGCCGCAGTTCGGCGGCGAGCAGCAGCCCGACGGGTCCGGCCCCCACCACGACGACATCGTTCGACACAGTGTCCCCTCCACGATTCCCTTGATCCTGGATCAACGCAGTGCGCCCAGTAGACTTGATCCAGGATCAAGAGGCAAGCGGAGGGAGACGGCGGGCATGGCCCTGGACCGCACGGCCGTGGTGACGGCGGCGCTGGAACTGCTCGACGAGGCGGGGCTCGACAAGCTCACGATGCGCAAGGTGGCCGAGCGGCTGGGCGTCCAGCTCAACACCGTGTACTGGCACGCCTCCTGCAAGCCCCGGCTGCTGGAGCTGATGGCCGAGGCGATGCTCGCCGGCTGCGGAGACGTCCCGCTCCCCGAGCCCTGGGACGAGCGGGCGCGCACCCTGGCCCACCGCTATCGCTCGGCGCTGCTCTCCCGGCGCGACGGCGCCCGGGTCATGGCCGGGACGCATGTCGCCGAGGAACACACGCTGCGCTTCGCGGACAGCCTGATCGGCGCGTTCCTCGACGGCGGCCACACCCCCGCCGAGGCGGGCTGGCGGACCTGGTCGCTGGTGTACTTCACCCTCGGCCTCACCCAGGAGGAACAGGCCGCCGGGCTGCCCGGCGGCATGGACCGGCTGCTGCGTGCGGTCACCGCCGACCGCTATCCCGCGCTGGCCGAGACCGTCGGACACTTCGGCGACTTCGACGACCGCTTCCGCCATGGCATCGGCCTCATCGTCAGCGGACGCGGGACCGAAGGGGCCGAGGGATAGCCGCACCGACCGAGGGGCAGGAGATCCGAGGTATTCCCGCCCTGACAGGGCCGCCGTGCCAATTCTGCGGACCGATCCGGGGCTGCCCATCCGATGTTTATCGTGCGCGAGGGCTTCCGGTTCCTCCGGAAGGGCTGCATCATGCCCAGTGGTTCAGCCCGAGGAACTGGAGGCACGTACGTGACCGCACCCACCAGAAGATCCGTCGTCGGTGGCGCCATGGCCGCCGGAACCATCGGGCTCACCGCGCCGGCCACGGTCGCGCACGCGGCCTCCGGCGCGGCCCCGGACACCGCCCGGCAGACGTCATCCGGCGCCGACCCCTGGACGACCGTCCTCGACGACGCCGACATGGTCTGGCAGAAGATGCCCACGACCTGGTACGACGGTCCGTACCTCGGCAACGCCCGCCTCGGCTCCGGCATCTACGCCGACCCGGACACCGCCGGGGCCGTCCGCTTCAACATCCAGCACACCGAGGTGCAGGACCACCGCCCCGAGTTCGGCTCCCTCTTCGGGCTCGCCCGGCTTCCGATCGGCCACTTCACCCTGGAGCCGGTCGGCACGATCAAGGCCGTCGACTGGCGGCTGCGGCTGCGCGACGCCGAGCTGACCGGCACGATCACCACCGACCGGGGCACGCTGACCCTGCGCGCGCTGGTCCACAACTCCCGCTCGGTGATGGCCGTCGAGGTCACCCCCACCCGCGGTGAGACGGGGTTCCGGTGGGTGTTCCACCCGGCCGAGGCCATCAGCCCCCGGGTCGCGTTCAAGCCCGTCCCCGACTTTCTTTTTTCGGCAATCCCCCGGCCACCGTCGAGGACCACCACGGCATGCGGGCCGCCGTACAGCCGCTGCTCGCGGGCGGGCAGCATGTGACGGCCTGGCGCGAGCGCACCCGATCCCGTCGCCGCACCCTCTATGTCACCGTCGCCCAATCCCACCCCCGCACCACCGCCCGCGACCGCGCGCTGAAGGCGGTCGGGGCCGCGTCGGCGCTGCCGTACGACGCGCTGGCGGCCACCCACCGCACCTGGTGGCACGCGTACTACCGCAAGAGCTTCCTCTCCCTCCCCGACGCCCGCCTCCAGCGCTTCTACTGGATCCAGCTCTACAAGGTGGCCTCGGCGGCCCGCGCCGACGCGCCCGTGATGGCCACCTGCGGGCCCTGGCTGGAGCCCACGCCGTGGCCCGCCACCTGGTGGAACCTCAATGTGCAGCTGGAGTACTGGCTGATCCACGGCTCCAACCACCTGGAGCTGGACGCGGTGACCCGCGCCCTCGGCGAGTTCCGGGACAACCTGTCCAACCAGCTCCACACCCCGTACCGCAAGGACTCGGCGGGCATCCCGCGCACCACCGACATGCAGCTGGTCAACGGCGCCTCGGTGACGAACGGCGGCTTCGCCGTCGGCATACCCGGCCAGGATCCGCCCACCCCCGAGGTCGGCAACCTCACCTGGGCGCTGCACAACGTGTGGCTCAGCTACCGCCACACCATGGACACCGCGATCCTGCGGGACGTGGTCTTCCCCCTGCTGCGCAAGGCCGTCGCGTACTACCTCCACTTCCTCACCCCCGGCAGCGACGGCAAGCTGCACCTGCCCGCCACCTTCTCGCCCGAGTACGGGGTGAACGCCCCGGACTGCAACTACGATCTGATGCTGCTGCGCTGGGGCTGTGCCACGCTCCTCGACTCGGCGAAGACCCTCGGCGTGGACGACCCGTCGGCGCCGCGCTGGCGGGAGGTGCTCACGAAGCTCACCCCGTATCCGGTGGACGAGAACGGCTTCATGATCGGCGCGGGCGTTCCGTTCGCCAAGTCGCACCGCCACTACTCCCATATGCTCGCCGTCTATCCCCTGTACGAGGTGACCTGGGAGGACCCGGCCCGGCGCGAGCTGATCGAGACGTCCCTGAACCACTGGGTCGGCTTCGAGGGCGCGCTCCAGGGCTACACCTTCACCGGCGCCGCCTCGATGTCCGCGCAGATGGGGCGCGGCGAGGACGCGCTGAAGTACCTGGGCGAGCTGATGACCCGCTTCATCCAGCCGAACACGATGTACAAGGAGTCGGGCCCGGTCATCGAGACACCCCTGTCGGCCGCGCAGTCGCTGCACGACATGGTGTGCCAGAGCTGGGGCGGGGTGATCCGGATCTTCCCCGCGCTGCCCGCCGCCTGGCGCGATCTCATGGTGCACGACTTCCGCACCCAGGGCGCTTTCCTGCTGAGCGCGGCGCGCGAGGGCGGGGTGACCCGCTGGGTGCGGCTGCGCAGCGAGGCGGGCGCACCCTGCGTCGTACGGCACTCCCTGCCCGGCAGCATCGAGGTGCACGACGAGCGCGGGCGGCGGCTGCCGTACGAGCACGTCGGCGCCGGGACGATCCGCATCGCGCTGGGCAAGCGGCACGAGG
>NZ_GG657754.1:514202-520468 GCF_000158915.1 Streptomyces himastatinicus ATCC 53653
GCTCCTGCCCGCCGCCGAGATCCTGGAGTGCGGGCCCGACGACGACTTCATCGCGCTGCTCGGCCAGGCCGCCCGCCGGGCCACCGAGCGGGCGGGGGCGCTGGGGATCTGCGGCGGGGACGGCAGCGTCAACGCGGCGGCCGCGCTCGCCGCCGAGCGCGGGCTGCCGCTCGCCGTCTTCCCCGGCGGCACCCTCGACCACTTCGCGCTGGACATCGGCGTGCCGAACTTCGAGGACACCGCGCACGCGGTGACCGAGGGCGACGCGGTCGCCGTGGACCTCGCCCGGGCCACCCCGCTGGCCGGAGGGGACGGAGGGGACGGCACCAGCCACTTCGTCAACACCTTCAGCCTCGGCTTCTACCCCGAGCTGGTGCGGATCCGGGAGAGCATGCAGGGCCGGCTGGGCAAGTGGCCCGCGGCCGCCGTCGCGCTCGGCCGGGTGCTGCGTACGGCAACCCCCATGGAGATCGAGGTCAACGGGCATCCGCGGCGGCTGTGGGTGCTGTTCGTCGGCAACGGCGGCTACTCCCCCGAGGGGTTCGCGCCCGCGTACCGCGAGCAGCTGGACGACGGGCTGCTCGATGTCCGGGCCATCGACGGGGATCAGCCGCTGGCCCGTACCCGGCTGCTGTTCTCGGCGCTCACCGGCACGCTCGGGCGCTCGCGCGTCTATACGACCCGCCGGATGCGGCAGCTGCGGCTGACCGGCCTGCACGCCCTGGACACCCGCGCCTACGACGGCGAGGTCGCGGCGGAGCCCGCGGAGGCGCTGCTGATCGACAAGCGGCCCGGGGCGCTCACGGTCTACCGGCCCGCCCAGCCGCAGAACGAACTGCTCCAGCGGGCCCGCACAGCCGCCGCCAAGGCGAAATGGTGGCGCGCAGTACTACGCAAGTAGTAGGAGGAAGTCTGTGCTCAAGGACGACGACGGAGTGGGGTCCGACCCTCAAGGATGAGGGCATGGACGATGACGGATCGGCCCAGGGGGCCTCGACGTGACCTCGCTCGCGCTGTCGGTGCTGCTGGCACTGGTCTCCTCGGTGTGCTACGCCGCCGGGGCCATCCTCCAGGAGCATGTCGCGGCGACCATGCCGGCGGGTGCCACCGGCGCGCTGCGGCGCGGGAGCTGGTGGGCCGCGGTGACCCTGAACGGGGCCGGGGCCGTCCTCCATGTGATCGCGCTGGCCTACGGACCGCTGAGCGTGGTGCAGCCGCTGGGCGCCCTCACCATCGTCTTCGCGCTGCCGATGGCGGCGGTGTTCGTACGGCGCCCGGTCGGCGCGGCCGGGTGGCGGGGCGCGGTGCTGGCCACCGCGGGTCTTGCGGGGCTGCTGTCGCTGACGGGTTCGTCGCGGTCCCAGGCGCTGTCGGACGGGGAGCGGTTCACGCTGGCCGTGGTCACGCTCTCGGCCATCGCGGCGCTGGCGCTGGCCGCGCGGTGGCTGCGGCCGGGCGGGCTGCGCGGGGTGCTGCTGGCCACGGCCGCGGGGACCTCCTTCGGCGTCTCCTCGGTGTTCGTCAAGAACGTCGCCGTGGAGGGCATCTGGGGCTCCTGGTCCGACGCGCTGCCCAGCCTCGTCATGATCGGACTGCTGGCCGGGAGCGGGGTGCTGCTGTCCCAGGCGTCGTACCACGGCGCCGGGCTGGCCTCGCCGCTCGCGACGGCCACGGTGGTCAACCCCGTGGTGGCGACGGCCGTGGGCATCGCCATGCTGGGCGAGCACTTCCAGTACGGCACACCGGGCACCCTGCTGGCGTTGCTCGCGGCGCTGGTGGCGAGCACGGGGCTGGTGATGCTGACGGTGCAGGGCGCGGAGTCCGGGACGGATGCCGTGCGGCGGCCGGAGGACGAGGATCCCGACGACCGGCCGCCCGGCCCCAGGGCCCCGGAGGCCCCGCCCCGGCTGACCCGCCGGATCCCCCGGCCCCGGCACCCGGCCCGCAAGCGCACCCCCGACCGCGGCGAGGCGGTGCTCCAGACGCACGGATAGTGCGTCAGCTGGTGCGGTTCCGGCCGACGTACACGTTCCGGGCCCGGTAGTACGTATCGCCGCCCGGTCCTGAGGAGCCCGAGGAGCCCTCCATCTGGAGGTTGATGATGAGCCACAGCGGCTTGCCGACGAAACCGGCGCCGCGGTGGACGGCCTTCCAGGTGCCGTCCAGGTAGTAGTGGATGTCCACGTCGGTGGCGTTCACCTTGGTGATCCAGGCGCGGTAGGTGTGCCAGTTCCCGGGGCCCGAGACCCCGACGATCGTGCTGGACACGTCCGAGGAACTGCGGAAGGTGTTGAACCAGTTGTTGGAGTTGCCCTTGAACTCCAGGATGTCGCTCTCCGGCGGCCAGCTGTTGACCCCGGTCAGCCAGAAGGCGGGCCAGGTCCCGGCCGCGCTCGGCGCCTGGAACTCGCCCTTGACCTCGTAGTCGGGGAACTGGTCGGTCACCACGATCTGGTTCTTCGCGTGCACCGCGCCCGAGTGGTAGCGGATCGGCAGATGCGGGTCCGAGCCGCTGGTGCCCTCGTCCCAGGTGATGCGGGTGGCCTTCAGGGTGAGCACCCCGGAGGCGAGCGTGATGTGGTTGTGGTCGGTGGAGCTGCCGTACATCCGGGCGCTCCCGTTGTGGTCGGAGCCCCACGGGTAGAGGTAGTTCCACTCCGCCTCGAAGGCGCCGTAGCTCCCGAAGGAGCCGTTGATCACGTCTTCCCAGGTCGCCGCCGGTGCGGCGGTGGCCGGGCGGGCCACCCGGCCAGGGCCGCGGCCCCGCCGAGGGCGGCCGCTCCGCCGAGGAATCTCCTGCGTCCGTACGACTTGCCCGGTGCTGACACGCCACGCATGGCCGCCTCCCGAAGTCCGAAACTTCGAACACAAGCAAACAGGAGCCACCACAATCCCGCGGCCCCCAGAAGACGTCAACGGTTCGGGACGGAGCCCGGCGGGGAAAGGTCCGGCGCGGGACGGTGTGTCAACCGGACGGAGAATCAGGGCAACGCAGTGTGTCAGCCCTGTTGTCGAGCACGATCGCGATGCGGATCTCGGGCGGGTAGAGGCTGCGCAGGTAGCGGCAGAACTCCAGGAACCTGGTCCGCTTCTTCTTCGGCTTGATGTGGCCGTAGGGCTTGTCCTTGCCCAGGTCGTAAGCGGCGAAGAGGTGCCTGACTCCGTGTGGGCGGGTGTAGGTCGCCCGCCGGCGGGGCCTCGGGTCCCGGGCGGGGTCCTTGTGCCGTCCGCCGCGCTCGGCCCACTGCCGCCCGGGGTGGGGCTGGAGGTTGAGCGGCCCGAACTCGTTCATGCAGAAGACGACTTCGGGCTCGCCTTCCTCAGGTATGACCTCGCCGTCGGCGATCGCGTAGAGATGTTCGACCCGGGCCTTCTTGGCCGCGTAGTCCGGGTCGCGTGAGGTCTTCCAGGTCTCTATGCGTTGAAACGAGACGCCCTCCTCGCGGAGGAGGAGCCGTAGGCCCTCGTGGCTGATGTCGTCGGCAACCCCCTCGGCGACAGGCCGTGCTCGGCAGGCTTGGACTTGACGATCTTCTTGATCCCCCGGCGTTCCGGGCGAACGGAGTCTGGCCCATGGAAGATTCAACGGAGGCGAGACGGGTCCGGCGGACACGGTGGGAATGACATTCCGCTCGGCCCGGACCAGGTCGCAGTGAGCATCCGCCAACGCCGCGCGGGTGCGTCGAGGAGACCTCCGTCGCGCCCGCCGGCCGGGACAGGGTGACGCTCGCCGCGGGCGTGGAGGCGCTGCGGTGACCACCCAGGGCTGACAGATATATTTCGCACCTCGATATATGCTCGATGCATGACCAGACAGAATCCGCCCTTGACGGAACCGCAGTACTTCATCCTTGCTGCACTTATGGATGGTCCGTTGCACGGTTACGGCATCATCAAGGCTGCCGAGCAGGCCACCGACGGGCGGCTCCGGATCGCTGTCGGCACTCTCTACGGCGCGCTGGAGCGGATGGAGCGGGCCGGGCTGGTGGCCGCCAGCCATGAGGAGATCGTGGACGGGCGGGCGCGGCGCTACTACCGGCTCACCGAGGACGGCACCGAGGCGCTCGGCCGGGAGGCGCTGCGGATGCAGCAGGCGGCGGCCGTCGTCATCGGACACTCGCGGGATGCCGGAGCGGCCCCGGCATGAACCGTTTACTGCTTGCGGCCTATCCCGAGCCCTACCGTTCCCGGCAGGGAGAGGAGTTGCTGGCCTGCCTGGCCGAGGCGTATCCCGGCCGCTCCTGGCCCCCGCCGCGGGAAGTTGCCGCCTTGGCCCGCGCCGGAGTGCAGGCCCGCGCCCGCGCCGTCGTCGACGACACGGCCCGGCCGTGGTGGCTTGACGGCATCCATCTGGCCGCCCTGACCCTCGCCGCGCTGGCGCTGGTTCCGTACTTGCAGGACGTGTGGCACTGGGCACTGCACATCGACCCCGGACAGCACGCCATCGCCTTCCGCTTCTCCGGCTGGTACCCGTGGGCCGAAGGGCCCACGCGGATACGGCTGCTGCCCTACGGGCTGCTCCCGCTGGGCTGCCTGATCACTCTGCTGCGTGGCAGACCGTGGATCGCGCTGCCGGCCGCGGCAGCCATGATCTGGGCCGGCGCCACGTCCCACGGCCGCACCGTCTTCGGCGACGAGGGTAAGGCGGGCCTGGGCTATTACGGTCTTGGCGCCCCGATAACGGCCCGTGACCTGGTGCTCTCGGGGGCACTGTGCGCCGCGTGCGCCGTGCTGGCGCTCTGCCGTCCCAGCCGTCTGCGACGCCGCTCGTACCGCTGGCTGGCCCCCGTCGTGCTCGCCATGTTCGTGGCCGGGGGCCTGCACATCATCTCCGTCAGTCCGGCCTTCCAACGCGGCTTGTTCGTCCTCGAAGTCGCGGCGCTGATCGCCGCGTGGGTGGCGACGGCCGCCACCGGCGACTACCGGTGGCTGATCCCCGTCGCGGCGGTCGCGTTCATCCGCACGCAGGCGATCGTCGTCCAGCCGGACGCGTTCATGCAGTCCTTTCCGGACCTGGTCGTCCTCCTTCTCCTGATCGCACCCCTCCCGGTCCTGGCGATCACCGCCCAGCGCCGGGAGAACCGGGCGCTCGCCGAATAGGAGCGGACCCCGGTGGGCCGACCGAGCCCGGCGGCCCATGTCGTGCCGCAAGACGTGCGTGACCGAACTCCCCCGAACGGAAGAAACAGAACGATGACTCAGCACGATTCCCCGTCCTTACCCGCGCACCGTCCGGGGGCCTCAAGGCAGGCCCCCGAAGACCCCAGCCCGTCGCGTACGACACGGCTGTGGATGCCGGCTCTGCTGTACACCCTGGGGTTACTGACGGTCTACCTGCTCGCCATCTGCACCCCGTGGGGGCAACGAGCTGAGAACGCCCTGTTTGATCTCGGTAAACAGGGCGGCGAAGAAGCATGGATCTACCCCCTGTCAGGATCGGCCTACGGCTCGACACCCCTGCCGCCGATGGAATTGAGTGCCAAGCCCACCCTGATGGCGGGCCTGGCGGTCATCGTGGTCCTCACCCTGGTGCGGCGGTGCTGGCGGCAGGGGTGCGCGGCGCTCGGGGTCGTCATTCTCACGACCGGAGGCAAGGAGGTGCTCAAATCGACCATCCTGCCCCGCCCCGATCTGGTGGGCGCGCCCGAGAATCTCCTTGATCAGGGTTTCCCCAGCGGGCACACGGCCATCCCCGCCGCGCTGACCCTCGCCGCCGTCCTCGTGGTTTCCCCCCGCATCCGCCCCTACGTCGCCATGGCCGGTGTGCTGTGGCTCGCCTGCATCGCCGCCGCCAGCGCGACCATGGGCGGCCACCGGCCCAGCGAAGTGCTGGGAGCCACACTGTTGGCCTGTGCCTGTTACGGCCTCGCAACCTGGCTGCTGCCGCCAGCCGCCGCGCCAGGCGCCACGCGGAGCCCCCGTGCGCTGCCCGTCATCACCCTGACGCTGGCACTGGCCGTCGCCCTCGTTTCCGGCGCACGGAACGACACCCTCACAAGGTCACTGGTCTCCGCGGCGACGGCCTTCATATGTGCGGCCCTGGTCTGGTACGCCGCAGTCGGGCGGCCCGCACACACCGCACGCCGCACACGCCCCGCACTGGACTGACCACCCGGCCGGCTCCGGGCGGGAACCGGCGCATCCTGGCAAAGCGGCGGTCCGACGCCCGAGCGGGGATGCACCCCCGCCCTGTGTGTCCTCCCGTACTCCGGTCAACAAGCCGGTGTCGCCCGGCGCGGCAACCGGACGGCACCGGACGGCCAGAA
>NZ_GG657754.1:520984-563716 GCF_000158915.1 Streptomyces himastatinicus ATCC 53653
CAGCCCCACCCCGGGCGGCAGTGGGCCGAGCGCGGCGGACGGCACAAGGACCCCGCCCGGGACCCGAGGCCCCGCCGGCGGGCGACCTACACCCGCCCACATGGAGTCAGGCACCTCTTCGCCGCTTACGACCTGGGCAAGGACAAGCTCTACGGCCACATCAAGCCGAAGAAGAAGCGGACCAGGTTCCTGGAGTTCTGCTGCGCGGGGCGGCGTGACCGCACGCACGGACCGGGAGCACCAGGAGCTGCTGCGCCTGACCGATGCAACGGCAGCGCTTGACCAGGCCCGCTCAATCGTCCGCGACGGAACACCGAAATCCGGCGACCAGCGGCTCCTCGCCCTGGCCTATTGCATGCTCACCTTCGGCGAAATGCTCAAACAGGCATCTCACGGCACTGTGACACAGGCATACAGCGGCCCCATCGCACTGCGCGACAAACTCGCTCACGTCCCGCACCGCAAGCTCAACGTCGAAGTACTCGCCGCCTCCGTCGAACAAGCCACAGCCGAGATCCTCAGCGCTTGCCGAAAATGTCATCCGCCCTGGTGGGAGGTGGTGCGCGCGGTGTACCGGAGGTCGGCCGGCGAAGTCGCCAAAACAGGCGCTCTCACGAGGCTGGCGGTCTCCGCGGCAAGATGATCAACCGTGCTGCTGCGACTGGCTTACCTCGGCGTGACGAACGCCTTCGCGATGCTTCGCCTGCTGCCGATGTCCGACCGGGACAAGTGCGCGGAGATCCTCGCGCTGCGCCACCAGGTCACCCTTTTGGAACGTCAACTCGGCAAGGGCAAGGCCCGGTCCACGCCCAGCGATCAGGCATTCCTGGCGGCGCTGCTGCACCGGCTACCACTTCACGTCCTGCGAAGATTACGGCTGCTTATACGCCCAGACACGGTGCTGCGTTGGCACCGCACCCTCATCGTGCGCCGCCATGCCTGAAGGGTGTCAATATTCCGATCAGGCTGCTGAGCTGGGTGTTTCCTGTGGATGGTGAGGCAGCCGGGGTGGCATGGTGTGGTATTCGTTGAGCAGTCCGCCTAGTATCTGGCGGCATCTGACCGTGGCGGCGGGTAGAGGGATGCCGTTCGGGTGGTCGTCTGGGGCTCGTAGGTCGAGGCTGCGGTGGGCCCGTCCGGTGTTGTAGTGCTCGGCGTACGTGGTGAGGACGGCACGAAGGTGTCGTTCGCCGGTGATGAGGAGTCGGTCGGTGCATTCGGCACGGGCTGTGCGTATCCATCGTTCCGCGAACGCGTTTGACCGGGGGCTTTGCGGCGGGGTCGGGATGACGGCTGTGCCATTGCCGGCGAAGACAGCGTCGAACGCGGCGGTGAACTTGCTGTCCCGGTCACGGATGAGGAACCGGAAGCACCCAGCTCTGTCGCCGAGGTCCATGAGCAGATTGCGAGCAAGTTGGGTGACCCATACGCCGGTCGGGTGGGCGGTGACACCCAGGACGTGAACGCGCCGCGTGGCGATCTCCATGACGAAGAAGACATAGAGACGCTTGAGGAAGACGGTCTCTACGTGCATGAAATCGCAAGCGAGCAGCGTGTGAGCCTGTGAACGGAGGAAGAAACGCCAGGTCTGCTGGCTTGCTCACTGCAGTGCGGGCGGTAGACCGGAGCTGCGCAGAACGCGTCGGATAGTCGCAGCGGCGACCCGATGACCAAGCCGACGCAACTCACCTTGGATCCTGACATACCCCCAGGTCGGGTTCTCTCTCGCCAGGCGCTGGATGAGCGCAACTGTCTCTTCCTGCAACGGTGGCCGACCGGGCCTGACCGGTGTTTGGCGCCACTTCCACCGCACCAGATGGCGGTGCCAGGTCAGCAGAGTGCCCGGGGTGACCAGTCGATGGCGACGTAAGGCGGGTGGCAGGTGCCGTGCGAGAGCGGAGAGCACGGCACGATCGGCCCATGCGAGCCGCGGCCGCTGGACCTGCCGACGAAGCACAGCGACCTCATGACGAAGGGCAAGGATCTCGGCGTTGTTCGTGGCGGTCGATCGACCCAGCAAAAGGAAGCAGCCCAGTAGTCGGCAGAAGATCAGGTAGAGCAGTCGCACACCCGCGATCACTGATCATGCCCACACCTGAGCGATCGCAAAGCTCCAGGTCAGCCACCATACGGCAATAAAGGCACCCTTCACGTCAGGGCCCTCGACGGGATGGTTGTTCCACGTGTGCGGCGCACACCCGCCGGTCACCTCCAGGACGCCCGAGCCGGTGGTCGGCGGTCAGGGAAACCGCCCCTGCGCCGCCGCAGAGCAGTCCATCGACGCCGTCGGGGCGTCGGAGATGCGGCGGTCAAGTCGCGAAGAGAGCCTGAAGGGTGGCGAAGATCGAGGGCGGTATGACCAACTTCGGGTCGTCCTTCATGACACCGCTCATGCCGAGGTAATCGGTCATGTCACCGAGGATTCCGGCGCCGCCGATCCCAGTCGGCGCCACGGGCTCAGTGATGCGGGCTGTCCCCGAAGGCCGTCACGGTGAGGAAGCGGATGGGCAGTTCGAGCAGGATCTCCGGGCCGTGCGGGGCCTCGCCGTCGAACTGGAGGGCGTCGCCGGGGCGCAGGGTGTAGCTGGACTTTCCGTGGCCGTAAACCATCTCGCCCTCCAGCATGTAAATGATCTCCGTGCCGGCGTGCTGGAAGAGCGGGAAGACCTCGCTCTCCTCGGTGAGGGTGACCAGCAGGGCGTCCATGCGTTTGTGGGCGCCCCGGAGCGAGCCGAGCTGGTCGTACTCGTGGCCGACCTTGGTGCCCCGTCGGACGATGCGGGCGCCGTGTCCGGCGGGGACAAAGACCGCCTCGCGTTCGTCGTCCATACCGCGGAACAGGGCGGTGACCGGGACGTCGAGACCGCGTGCGAGCCGGGAGAGGGTGGTGAGGCTGCACGCGGTCTGGGCGTTCTCGATCTTCGACAGCATGGCCTTGGAGATGCCGACCCGCTGCGCCATCTCGCCGACGGAGAGCCCGGCCGCCTGGCGGTACTCACGGGCCCGGACCGCGATGACGCGCTCCAGGGCCTTGTCGTCGGGGTTGTCGGATTCCTCGGCGGGGGTGGCGTGCTCGGTCACCGGCGCATCCTATGCCGTGCGCCCCAGACGGAAGCGGGGGTGGGGCTCGGCGCGGCCGGTGGCGAGGTCGGCGGCCATCGCGCCGATGAGGGGGGTGAACTTGGCGCCCTGGCCGGAGCAGGCGGAGACGATGACGAGGGGGCCGTGCCGGTCGAGGACGAAGTCCTCGTCCGGGGTGGTGGTGTAGAGACAGGTCGCCTCGGCGACCGGGTCGGGCGCGAGGCCCGGGAGCCGGTCGCGGACGAACTCGCTCACCCTGGTGCGCGAGGAAGCGTCGACGACGCCGGTGCGGGTGGTGGCCGTGGTGGGGGTGCCGCGGTCGTGTTCGGCGACCTTCATCGCGGGCAGCGGACCGCCGTCGCTGCCGGAGGGCAGGCCGTACGTCTGCGTCGTCTCGTCCTTGAAGACCAGGGTCGGCCACACGACGGACGGGTCCCGCTGCCGGAAGTGGAAGACCTGCTGCTGGGTCACCGTCAATGGCGGTAGGGGGACGGGCAGTTCGAGTTCGGGCAGCCCGGCCGCGATCACCACCGTGTCGGCGGTGAGTTCACGGCCGTCGTCCGTGCGCAGCACGGCCTTCTCCCCCACGTCGAAGCCCGTGACCCGGACGCCGGTCCACGCGTCCGCCCCGTGCTCGACGGCCCGGCGCACACACGCCGCGACCGTCTGGTCGGCATCGATCACGCCTGCGTCCGGGTGATACAGCACCGGCCCGTCGAAGCGGACGTACGGCCAGCGCTCCGACGCGGCCTCGGCGCCCAGGAGTTCGTACGGCACTCCTGCCGCGCCCAGCACCCCGGCAAGTGCCTCCGGATCGCGCCCCTCCCCCAGGTCGAGGCCACCGGTGGTGCGCAGCAGGGGAGTTGAGTCGTCCTCCTCCAGCTCGCGCCACTGCTCGTACGCCCGGCCGGTCAGCCCCACATACAGCGGGTCGGCGTACGCCCGCCGGAAGATCCGCGAGCTGCCGTGCGAACTGCCGTGAGTGTGTCCGATGTCGTACGCCTCGACGAGTGCGACCTCGTGGCCCCGCCGGGCGAGTTGCCATGCGGTGGCCGCCCCCATCAGCCCCGCGCCGACGACGGCGATCACAGGCCCTCCCCGGGGATCCAGTTCGTACCCGCGAGCGGGACGCGGGCCATGGCGGCGGATTCGATGGTAAGGGCAACCAGGTCCTCGGGCTCGAGATGCAGGAGGTGGGCCTTGCCGCAGGCACGGGCGAGGGTCTGGGCCTCCATGGTCATCACACGGAGGAAGTTCGCAAGCCGGCGACCGGCCTCGACGGGGTCCAGGCGGGCGGCGAGCTCCTCGTCCTGGGTGGAGATGCCAGCCGGGTCGCGGCCGTCCTGGTAGTCGTCGAAGTAGCCTGCCGCGGAGCCGAGTTCGCGGTACTGGGCGTCGTACTTGGGGTGGTTGTCGCCGAGCGCGATCAGCGCGGCCGTGCCGATGGCGACCGCGTCCGCGCCGAGGGCGAGGGCCTTGGCCATGTCGGCGCCGCCCCGGATGCCGCCGGAGACGACCAGCTGGACCTCACGGTGCACGCCCAGCTCCTGCAGCGCCCGCACGGCCTGGGGCAGGGCGGCCAGGGTGGGGATGCCGACGTGCTCGACGAAGACGTCCTGGGTGGCGGCCGTGCCGCCCTGCATGCCGTCGACGACCACGACATCGGCGCCCGCGTGCACGGCCAGCTTGACGTCATAGTAGGTCCGGGTCGCGCCGACCTTCACATAGATCGGCTTCTCCCAGTCCGTGATCTCGCGCAGTTCAAGGATCTTGATGGCGAGGTCGTCCGGGCCGGTCCAGTCCGGATGGCGGCAGGCGCTGCGCTGGTCGATGCCGATGGGCAGCGTACGCATCCCAGCGACCCGTTCGGTGATCTTCTGCCCGAGCAGCATGCCTCCGCCGCCGGGCTTGGCGCCCTGGCCGAGGACCACCTCGATGGCGTCGGCGGCCCGCAGGTCGTCGGGGTTCATTCCGTAACGTGACGGCAGGTACTGGTAGACGATGTGCTTGGAGTGCCCGCGCTCCTCGGGGGTCATACCGCCGTCACCGGTGGTCGTGGACGTACCGACCTCACTGGCACCACGGCCGAGCGCCTCCTTGGCCTGGGCGGAGAGGGCGCCGAAGCTCATGCCGGCGATGGTGACGGGGGTGGCGAGGCACAGGGGATGCTTGGCGTGCCGGGCACCGAGGACCACGTCGGTGTCGCAGCGCTCGCGGTAACCCTCCAGCGGGTAGCGGGACATGGAGGCGCCCAGCAGCAACAGGTCGTCGAAGTGCGGGAGTTTGCGCTTGGCGCCCCACCCGCGGATGTCGTAGGTGCCGGTCTCGGCGGCACGCTGGATGGCGTGGATGGTGGCGCGGTCGAAGGTCGCCGACTCGCGCAGGCCGTGGGATGCGGGTTCCATGTGCGTCGAACTCCCTCAGTACACCGTCGTGTTGTCGACCTTGAAGTGGTACAGCTCCCGCGCCGAGCCGTAGCGGCGGAAGTCCGCCGGGTCCTCGTCCCGCTCGGCCGCCTTCAGCAGCTCGGCGAGCTCGGCGAGGTGTTCGGGCCACATCTCCTTCTCCACGCAGTCCGCGCCAAGGGACTTCACCGTGCCGCGCACGTAGATGCGCGCCTCGTACAACGAGTCCCCGAGCGCGTCACCCGCGTCGCCGCATACCACCAGGCGCCCGGCCTGCCCCATGAACGCACTCATGTGGCCGACGTTTCCGCCGACGACGATGTCCACGCCTTTCATCGAGATACCGCACCGCGCGGAGGCGTCCCCGTCGATCACGAGCAGTCCCCCGCGGGCGGTGGCCCCGGCCGACTGGGAGGCGTTGCCGTGCACGCGCACCGTGCCGGACATCATGTTCTCGCCGACTCCGGTGCCGGCGTTGCCGTGGACGGTGACCGTGGCGCGCTGGTTCATGCCGGCGCAGTAGTAGCCGACGTGGCCCTCGATGTCGACGGCGAGATCCTCCCGGATGCCGCAGGCCACGGCGTGTGCGCCGCGGGGGTTGAGGATCCGCCAGGACGTGGCCTCGGGCGCGTGGAGGGCCTGATTGAGCTCCCGTACCGGCGTTTGGACCAGGTCGATCAGCGTCGCCATACGTACACCTCTTCCGGTTCGGGTTCGAAGATGCGGGAGTTCTCGATGCCCGGGAGGACGTCCAGCGCCCGGTACTCGGAGGCCATCGCCACCCATGCGTCGGTCTCGGCGACCAGGGCCGGCTTACAGGCGATGGCGTCGCGGACGACTGCGAAGGAGTCGCTGGTGGACACCAGCAGCGTGTAGAAGCCGTCGAACCGCTCGCACAGCAGCCGCAGCGCCTTCTCCAGGTCGGCGCCCTGTTCCAGCTGGTGGGCGATGAAGCGGGCGCCGACCTCGGAGTCGTTCTCGCTGTCGAACCTGACGCCCTGGGCGCGCAGTTCGCGGCGGATGGTGGCGTGGTTGGCGAAGGAGCCGTTGTGCACGAGGCACTGACCGGGGCCGACAGAGAAGGGGTGGGCGCCTTCGGGGGTGACGGCGGACTCGGTGGCCATGCGGGTGTGTCCGACGCCCTGCCAGCCGGTGACGGACGCGAGTCCGAAGGACTGCGCCAACTCCACCGGATTTCCAGTGCCTTTGAGCACAGCCATATCCATACCGGACCCGATGACTGTGGCGTGCGGCAGCGCATCGGCCACCGCGGCGAGCAAGTCCGTGTCCGCGTGCACGACCGTCGTCGCGTCGGCCTGGACGGCGACGGCGCCCGGCAGCGCGGCCTCCGCCTCGGCGGGCGTGCCCCCGAGCAGCGAGACGACCTCGCGTCCCGGCGGGGACAGCCGGGGGTCGCCGTAGACCGCGACACCCGCCGAGTCGGGGCCGCGCTCGACGACCTGGCCGAGCATCGCGGCCAGCAGCTCGCCGAGCCGGGGTTCAAGTGAGGGCTCACGCAGATGGAGCCCCACGATTCCGCACATCTCAAGTCCCTTCGGAATGCGGTCGGAAGACGGGGGCGGTCAGAAGGCGGTCAGATAACGGTCGAGCTCCCAGGGGCCGACCGTGGCGTGCCAGTCGAAGAATTCCTCGCGCTTGAGGTCGGCAAAGTACCGGCTCACCCCCGGACCGGCCGCGTCCAGGGCGCCGCTGATCACCTCGTCCGCCTGGAGTGCCTCGACGGCGTGCAGCAGCGTCGGCGGGAGTTCCGGGCCCTTGCCCCCAGCGCTGGGCTCACCCGGGTCCAGGCCGCGCTCGATGCCGTCGAGACCGGCGGCGAGGGCGACGGCAACGGCGAGGTAGGGATTGGCGGCGCCGTCTCCGCCGCGCAGCTCGACGCGGTTGCCGTCGGGGACGCGGACGAAGTGGGTGCGGTCGTTGCCCCCGTAGCCCGCGATCCGTGGCGACCAGGTGGCACCCGAGCGGGTGGAGACCGCGCCGGTGCGCTTGTAGGAGTTGACGGTCGGCGCGATGACGGCCTGCAGTCCCCGCGCGTGCTCGACGATCCCGGCGACGAAGGAGTAGGCGAGCGGCGAGAGGCCGAGGCCACGCTCGTCCGTGCCGTCGAGAAAGGTGGGCTCCTCGCCCCGCCACAGCGACATGTGCAGGTGCATGCCGGTACCGGTGCGGTCGGTGAACGGCTTCGGCATGAACGTGGCGGTCATGTCCCGCTGTTCGGCCAGCACGGAGACCAGGTAGCGCAGAGTGATGACCCGGTCGGCGGTGGTGAGGGCGTCGGCGTGCTTGAAGTTCTGCTCGAACTGGCCGTTGCCGTCCTCGTGGTCGTTGGCGTAGTTGCCCCAGCCGAGGGAGTTCATCGCACCGGAGACCGCGGTGAGGTGGTCGTACATACGGGTCAACCCGTGGGCACCGTAACAGGGTTGGGCCGCTGTGTCCTTGGTGTCGGCGACGCTGAGCACGCCGTGCTCGTCCCGGTTGACGAGGAAGTACTCGACCTCGGCGCCCACGGAGAGGGACAGCCCTTGGCCCGCGGCCCGTTCCAGCAGCCGGCGAGGTCGACGGGCACGACATCGCCGCGATCGACCGCGCCTACGGCGAGGCGACGTCGACCATCGGCCGCCCCACCGCCATCATCGACGAAGGGGACGGGGGTGTACGAGCGGGCGTCGGGGCGGGCGATGACGTCGGGGTCGCTGGGCCGCTGGCCGAGCGCGCCGGCCGCGTATCCGGCGAACCCGGCGCCCTCGTCGCGGAGTTCCTCGACGGCCTGGGCCGGGACGAGCTTGGCGCAGGGTTTTCCGGTCAGGTCGACGAAGACGGCCAGGACGAACTCGATGCCGTCGGCGCGGACCAGTTCGGCGAGATCGGGGGCGGCGGTCGCCATGGGCCCCTCCTTGGGTGTCCACTGTCATGAATCAATGTTGCATATGAGTAGACACGCCTGGCATTACGGGGGGATTTCCGCCATGGAAGGTCCTGGTAAGCCGAAGGGCCGGGCCACCGCCCCGAAGAGGCGGAACTCGACCCTGATAGGCCGTCAGGAAGCGAGAGTGGACGGCTCGCTGGACGTCAGCTCTACCGAACCCCCGGAGGGACCCCGCACCCACAGCGGCTTCAGCCGGTACGTCAGCAGATACAGGACCACTCCCGCGCCGGCCGCGACGAACATGCTCAGGTCGCCCGCCCCCGGGAAGGCCTTGGAGAACGGCCCGGTATAGAAGCTGGACTGCCAGAACGGCACCGAGGCCGCCACGCCTCCGGCCCAGGCGACGAAGCCCCAGTCCAGCACCCGGTTTCGGTCGTAGAGCTCGGAGATACGCGACGGGTCGGAGCGGCCGCCGAGATAGAAGTCGAGGAGCAGGATGGCCGCGAAGGGCGCGATGAAGTACGCGGTGAGGTTGAGGAAGACCTTGAACTTGTCCTCCGTGCCCGACTCGCCCCAAAGGCTGATCGCGTAGGCCAGCAGACAGATCACGGTGACCGCCTGGGAGCGGCTGACCGGCACCTTCAGCGTCTGGACGGAAATCGCGCCGCCGTAGACGTTGAGGAAGTTCTGCGCGAGGGCGGACAGGCCAACGGCGAGGAGCGCCGGGATCGCGAAGGGGCCCGCCAGTTCGTGCAGGGCGGTGATCGAGTCGGAGCTGGTCGCGCTGCCGCCGACGACCACGCCCAGGATGCCGAGCCAGCAGATGGTGACGAAGTTGCCGAGGCCGGTATACCAGGCGGTGCGGGTGACGACCTCGGGGGTATCCGGCAGATAGCGGGAGTAGTCCGAGGCGAACGGCGCCCAGGCCACCAGGAAGGACAGGAACCAGCCGCCGAAGGTGATCCAGCCGCCCGTGGAGCCGATGTAGCCGGGCGCCTTCGGGTCCGCATGGAAGAAGCTTCCGCCACGCACGACCGCGACCACGGTGATCAACAGGAACAGCGGGGTGAGGACGTAGGTCAGAACCTTCTGGAGGTAGTTGATCATGTTGTAGCCGTAGATCGACACCACCAGCTCGGCCGCCGTGAGCACCCCGGCGCACAGCCAGAACGGCAGATGGGTCAGCTCGGCGAACGCCTTGCCGCCCAGGATGACCGTGACCGCCGCCCAGCCGACGCCGGCGAAGACGTTGATGTATGCCACGGGCAGGAAGTTGCCGAAGAAGCCGAGCGGGCCGCGGGCCTGGATCTGCTGCGGCACGCCGAGTCGTACACCCATCCGGGACATCACGGCCATCAGCAGCGAGCCGAGCGCCGCCCCGATGACGATCGCGGTGACCGCGGCCGAGAAGCTCAGCCCGAACCAGGCTGCGCTGAAGCCGAGCAGGATGATGGGGAAGTTGAGACCGGCCGCGAACCAGACGAAGAACTGCGAACTCGGCCTGCCGTGACGCTCGTTGTCGGGAATGTGCTCGACACCGAAGGGCTCGACCTTGGTGACCGCGCTGCCATAGACCGGCGCCGGTGTTCCTTCTGTCATGCGGTGCTCCTGCTTTCCGAAACTCTTTCCGAAGAGGGGGTCACCACGGCAACGGCGCCGTGTGCGAGATGTCGAAGAAGCCGCCGCCGCTGTAGACCAGCGGGGCGAGGTCGTCGCAGCGGGCGGAGACCACCCGGCCGGTGAACACGGTGTGACTGCCGGCTTCGAGCCGCTCGCCGATCTCGACCTCCAGCTGCGCGCAGGAGCCGTCGATCAGCGGAGCCCCGAAGTCGCCCGGCGTCCAGCTGACCTGCGCGAACTTGTCCTCACCCTTGGAGGCGAAGACCTTCGACGTCCAGCTGGTCGGCGGCCAGGATGCTGATGCCCAAGTGGCTCCCCCGGTGCAGCGCGGGATGGGTCGCGGAGCTGCGCTGGACACAAACCAGCACCATCGGCGGGTCGAGCGAGATGCTGGAGAAGGCGTTGACCGCGAGCCCCTTCGGGGTGCCCTCGTCGTCCGTGGTGACCACGGTGACGCCGTGATGAACTTGCGATGCACTCCACGCACCAGGTCGGCGTCGACCGCCGTCTGATGACCAGTGGTGATGATCCCGAGCGCCTCCAGCAGCTGCCGGGAATCGAAGGTCACCCACTCCTCGGCGACCGACGGCCCGTCGAAACGGGCGAAGGTCGCACCCGACACCTCGACCGGCTTGCCAGTGGGCGGCACCCCCAGGAAGGCGCCGGTGTGCCGGCCGGTGCTGCGCCAGCGGATCGCCAGCCGGTCGCCGTCCTCGACGATGTCCTCGATCTGGGTGCGCAGGTCGGGGAAGGCCTCGCGCATGGCCAGGATCGAGTCCTTGAGCTGGTCACGGTCCTGTGTCACGGACGCGGGGCCACGGCGGCGGACATAGGTGGGGCTGAGCAGGTCGTCCAGGGCCTCGACGTACCCCTGGTCCCAGGCGGCCCGCCAGGCGGAGCGGATCCGGGAGGTGCGGTCGGCGGGGCCGGCGGAGCGGTCAAGAGTGTGGGTCATTGCGGTCCCATCAGTGAAGCTCTTGTATGGCAGAGGACGGTAGGGAGGGGGTAGTCCGGTGTCAACACCCCGTTCAGCAAAGCTCGCCGATTCCTGCAAGGACGATCAAAGGCACAGGTCAGACTTGTTTCCGGATGGTTAACCCTTGACGCTCCCGATCCGGACTCCTAGCCTCGCTGCCATGGCACAGTGAGAGAGGGAAGGTCACGGAATGCGGCTCTCGATATCCCACAACCTCGGAGCGGCCGACCGGCCCTGCAAGTGGCCCCAAGTCACGGACGACGCAAGGTGCTTCGCGGTCGTGGACCAGGCCATGCAGAGGCTTTCCGCATGAGCGGCCTCGTGCGGAAAGTGGTGACCGTCGTCGACGAGGTCCTGCTGGAGCTCGGGCGTCCGGTGGCCACTCCGGTGCAGCGGGTCGCAGCCGCCGCGGTGATCCGCAACCCGTGGGCCGGCCGCGGCTTCGTCGCCGACCTTGTGCCGTTCAGAAACGCGTCGCTGCTGGTCATGCCGCATACCTGTACTCATTGATCAGGCCACCAAGGACACGGGTCTGGAGCAGCCGTCCTGGGGTTTTCAGGTCGGTCAGCGGCGCAGTGTGGTGGTCGGCGAGGGGAGGTAGTTGCTCTCGGGCCTGATGCGGTCGATGTCCGTTGTAGTGTCCGGCGTAGGTGCTGAGAACACGGAGAACGTTGAAGGTGCCAGAAACCTCGTCCGTGCTGGTCACGACGCCGGAATGCTGCAGCGGCCCGCCGCTCAACCATGGCAGAAGTGGAACCACCGCGCCCGTTACCGACTCACCCTCCCCCACACCAGCATTGGTGGAGTGCTGCTGCGACTGCTCTACCTGGCCTTGACGAGCATGTTCACCCTGTTACGACTCATGCCGATAAGTGACCGCGACAAGGACGCCGAGATCCTGACGTTACGCCACCAACTTGCCGTACTACAGCGGCAGACCGACAAACAGAAGCTCACCTGGCCAGACCGTGCACTGCTGGCCGCCCTCCTACATCGCCTCCCCCGGGTACGCCTTCGTCAACTACCGCTGATCGTCTCGCCTGACACGGTGCTGCGGTGGCACCGGGAGCTGCTGCCCGCCGCCACGCAAAGGCTTCCCGCCCCAAACGGCCGGGACGGCCCCGCACCGTACGATCAGTCCGTGCTCTTGTGCTACGGCTCGCGCGGGAGAATCCCAGCTGGGGCTATCGGCGAATCCATGGCGAACTCGCCTCCCTCGGGATCAAGGTGGCCGCCGCCACCGTGTGGAACATCCTCAAGGAACACGGCATAGCCCCAGCACCCGAGCGCGACCACACCACCTGGGCCGCCTTCCTGCGCTCCCAGGCCCAGGCAATCCTCGCCGCAGACTTCTTCGAGACCAAGACCCTGAGCGGAGCGACGCTGTACGTCCTCGCGGTGATCGAGCACGCCACCCGCCGCGTGCGGATCCTCGGCGCGACGGCACACCCCACCGCCGCCTGGGTCACCCAGCACGCCCGCAACATGGTCATGGACCTCCAAGACGCAAACATCAATGCGAAGTTCCTGATCCGGGACCGAGACGGACGGTACCCGGCATCCTTCGACACCGTCCTGCAAGCCGAAGGCGTCAAAGTCGTCCAGACCGGCGTCCGCATACCGCGCATGAACGCGATCATGGAACGCTGGGTGCGCTCATGCCGAACCGAACTCCTCGACCGCACCCTCATCTGTAACCAGACCCACCTCCTCCACGCGCTACGCGAATACGAGACGTTCTACAACGAGCACAGACCCCACCGCACTCTCGCAAGCGCCGCACCACTCCACCCGCTACCCGAACCGATCACGGAACCCGACCAGCTCACCCATCTCCACGTCCATCGACGCGATCACCTCGGCGGCCTCCTGCACGAGTACCGCCACGCCGCGTGACCAGCACGGACGCAGTTCTTGGCACCTACACGGCTCCGACGCAGCCGAGGATCCCGTCCAGCGTGCCGAACTCCATGCAGCGCACGCCCATGGCGCCCCGGGCGTGCAGGATGCTCTCCAGGCGTCTGCGGTAGGAGCAGCCGGTGCGAAAGACGAGGATCCGAGGGTCGCGCAGCACGACGTCCAGGCCGGTGACCCGGCGTGCGGTGATGAGGACGAGGCGCTCCTCGCACACCGGGGTCTGCATCAGGTCGGCGCGCCGCACCGGGTCGCTGACCAGTGCGCCGTCGAGGCGGTATTCCAGGACGTCGCGGACGAGTTGCTCGGTCGGGCCGGTGATCAGCGAGAGGTCGACGCGGGGGCATTCCTGGGTGAAGGCCGCGAGCGCCGCCGGAAGCCGCAGGCCAGCGGTGCTCTCCATGGATCCGATCCGCAGGGGCCCGCACGGATCACTCTCGTCGCCGATCACATGGTGTGCCTCATCGACGAGTCTGCTGATGCGCTCGGCGTACGGCAGCAGCTGCTCTCCCGCATGGGTGAGGGCGACGCCCCGTGCGTGCCGACGGAACAGCGGGGCGCCCAGCTCCTTTTCCAGCGCGTGGACCCGGGCGCTGACGTTGGACTGCACCGTGTGCAGTTCCTGGGCGGCTCTGGTGATCCCGCGCGTGCGCGCGACCGCCAGGAAGATCCGCAGGTCGGAGAGCTCCATGTCGACCTCCACATGAACCGGGGCAGGAGCATACCCGCGGGCCGTGACCGGGCCCGGTGCTGTCAGCGGCCGGGGACGGGCAGGAGGCCCTCGGTGTACTGGGCGCGTCCGAAGCCGAAGGACCAGTCCTGGGACCCGTTCTCGAAGATGGAGACGAAGACGTCCTCGCCACCGATGCCGAGGGGTTCCAACTGCTCGGCGATGGCCCGGAAGACGTGTTGCTTGACCTCGGTCGTGCGCCCTTCCTGGGTGAAGATCTGGATCATCACGAGCCGGTCGCTGCGGTCGAAGCCGAGGCCGGCGTCGAGGGCGATGACATGGTCGGCGTCGTGCTCGGTGACGATCTGGAATCTGTCCCGCTCAGGAATGTTCAGCACGTCCACCAACGCGCGGTGCGTCGCGTCGGCGATCGCCCGCAGCTCGTCGGGGCGTCGCCCGCGGATGAGATCAATACGTACCAAAGGCATGCCAGTGGCTCCTTGCCGGTGTGGTGCGGGAGGGGCTGTGGGTGTGGGCGGATCAGCGAAGCAGCGGCACCCATGTGCCGTGGTCGGCGACCGCCAGCGAGGACGACAGGCCGGCCTCGTAGAAGGCGTGCTCGACGTCTGCCCGGCCTTCGGAGAAGTGGGCCCAGCCGTCGTAGTGAGCCGGGATGACGATGTCCGCGCCGAGGACGGCTGCCGCGGCGGCGGCGCTGCGGCTGTCCAGGGACAGCGGTCGGCCGTCGAACTTCGCCGGGACGCGTGCTGCGCCCGCGTGCAGGACGGCGGCGTCGATGCGTGGCATCTTGCGGGAGATGTCCGCGACCGTGCGGATCGAGGCGTTGTCGCCGCTCACGTAGACGGTGGGAAGCCCCTGCCCGGACAGCACGAACCCGATGACCTCGCAGTTGACGTTTCCGTCGGCGTCGCGTTCGCCGTCCTCGGGGCCGTGGACCGCGGGGACCGCGGTCACGGTGAGATCGCCGCCGCCGTCCGGGCGCGGCAGGGCGTGGCCGGCCCACGGGGAGAGTCCGACGGCCGGTGCTCCCAGGCGTTTGGCGGCCACGGGCCCGGTGAGCACCATCGGAGCCGTCTTGGCGAAGGCGCGTCCGCGCTCGTCGAGGTTGTCCGCGTGTGCCTCGTGGCTGACCAGGACGAGGTCGACCGGCCCCACCCCGTCCTCGTCGACGGCGGGTCCGACGGTTTTGACGAGGTACCCGTAGTCACCGGGCTCGTCGAAGGTCGGATCGCTGACGATGCGCAGTCCGCCGATGTCAATGACGGCTGTGGGGCCGCCCAGGATGGTGATCGCGCTTTCCTGCCGGGGCAGGCTCGTCGTGCTCATCGGTGTCCTCGCTGCATGGTCCGGTTCTGTGGGGTCGCACTTGGACGCTAGTGACCGCCTGGCCCGGGTGGAAATGCCTGTCGCGCGCACTCCATGCACGTGGGGCATGGATGCAGGGTGCGACATGCGTCGGCCAGTGGTCAGAGGCCGCCAGCAGTCGTTGGCGGCTGCGAGGATCTAGAACTCGACGGCCACTACGTGGGCTGCGCGGCGGCGTCCAGGAACCGGCGGATGAGCGTGCGCTGGGCGTCAGCCAGGTAGACGAGGCTGACCGGGCTCAGCGGCGCGTCAATCAGGGGGACGAAACGCAGGGCAGGGTGCTGGGTGCGGCGCTGCGCGACCTCGGGGACGATACCGATACCACGGTTGGCGGCCACCGTCTCCAGCCACTCATCGTAGTTGGCCGTCTCGATGATCTGGGCCGGGCGCCGGTCGGTCGGCCACGACCAGGGGCCGGTGGTGCCGCTGACCGTGTTCACGACCAGCGGCCAGTGCTGCACGTCCGACCAGTCCAGATGGCCGAGACGGGCCAGAGCGCAGTGCTCGGAGCACACCGCGATACGCGGCTCGTCGTCCAGCCGCACAATGCGCGCCCCTTTGGGTACGTCGACATCCCCCCGGACCAGGGCGATGTCGACGGTGTGCTGCCGCAGGGCCTGGAGAGGATCGTCGGTACGGGTCAGGGCGACCGACGCACCCGTGATCTCCTCGAAGCGGCTGATGGTCTGCTGCGCCCAGGGGTCGGGCAGCAGCCAGCTGAAGCCGAGGCGCAGCGTGACGCGGTGGCTCACCACCGCGAGGGCCTCGTCCAGGGCCGCGAGCACCCGCTCGGCGTGCACGAGGAACTCCGTGCCGGTGTCGGTCAGTTCGACGTGCCGCGAGGAGCGGTCGAGCAGGCGGACGCTCAGCTTGCCCTCCAGCTGCGCGATGGTACGGCTCAGCGCCGGCTGCGTGATCAGCAGTTCCTCGGCGGCCCGGGAGAACGAGCGATGGCGGGCCACGGACGTGAAGGCCCGCAGGTGCCGCAGTTCCACATCCATGCCCTCGGTACCCCTCTCACGGTCCATGCCTGCGACGCATAGCAGCAGCGTAACCGGCATTTCACAGCCTCGCGTGCGCTGCCTAGCGTCGAAACCGGCCCGTGAACTCCGCCAGGAAGGTGCCCCAGGAGTGAAGTCCTCAGCAACCGTGCAGTCACCGGCGACCGGGAAGGTATCGGCTCAGCCCCGCCCGGGAGCACCATCGCCGTGGGAGACCGTCGCTCAGGCCGCGGCCGCCCTCGCCGTGGCGATGGGGATCGGCCGGTTCGCCTACACCCCGATCCTTCCCCTCATGCACGAGCAGGCCGGACTGTCCTCGGCGCTCGGGGCGAACCTGGCCACGGCGAATTTCATCGGCTACCTCGCCGGTGCCCTGACCGCCATCACCGCCCCCGGCCTCGTGCGGTCCACCCTGGCGCTGCGCGGTTCGCTGCTGGTCCTGGTGGCGACGCTGGCGCTCATGCCGGTCACGCACGACGGAACCGCCTGGTTCGTCCTGCGTCTGGTGGCCGGTGCCGCCAGTGCGCTGGTCTTCGTGATCGCCGTCGGCGCGATGCTCTCCCGTCTCCAAGCCCACGCCCACCACCTGGTCGGCTGGGCCTTCGGCGGGGTCGGTGCCGGGATCGCCCTGTCCGGCCTGCTGGTCGTCGCCGTGCAGGCCGCCTCCACCTGGCAGGCCGCGTGGTGGACGTGCGCCGTGCTCGCGGTCGTACTCACGACGCGCGCCTGGCCGCTCCCCCCGGAACCGGAAGTCACCGGTTCCGGGGCGCGAGCAGAGCAACAGGCCGAACGGCCCCGTACCCACCGCTGGTTCCTCGCCCTGCTCGTCAGCTACACCTTCGAGGGCATCGGCTACATCATCGCCGGGACCTTCCTGGTCGCCGCGATCCAACAGGGCGTGGGCGGCTGGCTCGGCGGCGGAGCCTGGATCGTGGTCGGCCTCGCCGCCCTTCCCTCCTGCGCCCTGTGGACCGGCCTGGCCCGCCGCTGGTCCCGGCCGGCCCTTCTGCTCGTCTCGCTGACCATCCAGGCCGTCGGTATCGCCCTGCCGGCGCTGCGCGGCGGCGCCACGTCCGCGCTCGTCTCCGCGGTGCTGTTCGGCGCCACCTTCATGGGCGTCAGCACCATCGCCCTGTCCATCGGCAGCCATCTGCAAGTGCCCCGGGCCGTAGCCCTGTTGACCGCCGGATACAGCATCGGCCAGATCCTCGGCCCACTGCTGGCCGCCCCGCTGCTCCACCACGGCTACGAGCAAGCGCTCCTGCTCGGCAGCGCGATGGTCGTCGCCGCCGCAGTCGCGTCCGCCGCAGTCTGCATCCGCTTCCCGCACCACCTCAGCCCCGTGACCGCACCGGCCTGACACCCCCACTCGTACAAGGAGTTGATGTGAGCACCCTGCTGTCCGACCTCGGCGTAGACCTTCCCCTCGTCGCGGCCCCGATGGCCGGCGGACCGAGCACCCCCGCCCTGGTCACTGCCGCCGCCCGAGCAGGTGGCCTCGGCTTCCTCGCCGGCGGCTACAAGACCGCACAAGCCCTCGCCGGGCAGATCCACACCACCCGCGTGGAAGGCGTCGCCTTCGGCGTCAACCTGTTCGCCCCCAACCCGATCCCCCTCTCCGACGACGCATATCGTAGTTACGCCCAGGCAGTGCAGCCCGAGGCCGACCGCTACGGCCTCGCCCTGCCCGAGCACCCGCTCGAGGACGACGACCACTGGACAGACAAGATCGACCTGCTCACCTCCTCCCCCGTGCCCTGGGTGTCCTTCACCTTCGGCATTCCGGACCGCACGGTCATCAGCGCCCTGCGCAGGGCAGGGAGCACCGTGCTGCAGAGCGTCACCTCGGCGGAAGAAGCGCGTCTGGCCGCTGAATCCGGCGTCGACGCACTGATCGTCCAAGCACCAGCCGCCGGAGGGCACTCGGCCACACTCACCCCCGCCCAGCCGCCCCAGCCCATCCCACTCACCGACCTCGTTGCCGCTGTACGCCGCGCCGTCCCCCTGCCCGCCATCGCCACCGGCGGCATCACCACCGCCGCCGACACGACCGCGGCGCTGGCCGCAGGCGCCGAAGCCGCCATGATCGGCACCGCCCTGCTGCGCACCCACGAGAGCGGAGCCTCCGCACCGCACAAGGCAGCCCTGGTCGACCCGGTCTTCACCACGACCACGGTCACCCGCGCCTTCACCGGACGCCCCGCACGCGCCCTGCGCAACCGCTTCACCGAGCACTACGACCCCATCGCCCCGCTCGGCTATCCCGCCCTTCACCACCTCACCGGCCCGCTCCGCAAGGCGGCCACCGCAGCAGGCGACACACGCCTGATCCACCTGTGGGCAGGAACCGGTCACCGGCAGGCGAAGGCCGAACCCGCCGCCGACACCATCGCCCGCTTCGCGGGTCACCTATAAGACCTGGTCTCCCAGTCACGGGCGACGCCGTCGCCAACAAGATGACCAGAGCGGTATGGGCCGACTCGGTCGCGCTCACTTGGGCAGGTCCGTTCCGCCGTACGCAACGAGCGGGAGTGGCCAGGGCACGACCTGCGGCCGGCCCTGACATCGAATCAACGTACGACGACGCCCGCATCGACGCGCAGCTCGATGCCGGTCACGTAGCGGGCCTCGTCGGAGGCCAGCCAGCGCGTCGCGGCGGAGGTGTCGGTGGCTTCGATCCAGCCGACGGGCAGAACATGCATGGGGCGCCATGCCTCTTCGTAGTCCTCGTCGGTGGGGTCCGCCAGGTGCGGCACGAACAGCTTCTTGTTGGTCTCGCTCATGAAAAGGTCGGTGGCGACGTTCGTCGGTGACAGCGCGTTGACGCGGATGTTGTACGGCCCGAGTTCCGCTGCCATCGGTCGGATCAAGCCCGTGACACCCTGCTTCGCCGCCACGTAGTTGCTGATGTTGGGGAATCCCTTGGTCGCGCCCGCCGACGCGACGAGCACGAGCGCGCCACCGCGGCCGCCCTCGATGATCGCGGGAGTCGCCGCCTTGACGGTGTGGAACACGCCCGTGAGGTTGGTGGCGATGATGTCGTTCCAGCCCTGAAGGCTCAATTCCCAGAATGGGCCGGTATCGGCGACGATCCCGGCGTTCGCGACGACCACATCGAGGCGGCCGAACTCGGCGAGCCCGCGCTCGACGACGCCTTCCACCTGTGTGTAGTCGCGCACGTCCGCATGCATGGCGACCATGGAACAGCCTGTGGCCTCCACCTCAGCACGGGTCTTGTCTAGGTCCTCGGCCGACGACATGGAGACGCTGGCGGTGGGGATGTCCTCGCAGATGTCGAAGCCGACGATGTCGGCGCCTTCCTTGGCCAGGTCGACGGCGACTTGCCGGCCCTGTCCGCGGCCAGCGCCGCTGACGAGCGCGACCTTGCCCTTGAAACGGTCCGTGGTGATGTTCGTGGTCACGAGTGATGTCCTTCCGCGCCGGGAGCGGGGCTCGCCCAGAGGGAGCGCGCGAGGTCGGCAAGGTCGAGCGCTTCCGCCCAGCGGTCGGTGTGTTCGGTGCCGGCTGGGCCGAGGTTTGCGTACCAGTCGGTCGGTGGGCTGAGCTCGGCGGTGAATGTCACCGTCGTCTCGGGGTTCTCGGCGCGGCGCAGTTCGAAGCCGCGACGCCACCAGGCGGTGAACAACTCGAGCGGTGGCCTGGTGTGCTCGGCCCGTACAGGCACCTGGACCTGTCCGGGCGAGGCGATCCGGCCGTGGAAGACGTCGCTGCGCGCGAGCAGCTTCTCGATGAGTGCCTGGTTGCGTTCGGATACGGGGAGGGCGAACTCGTCGCCGTTGACGTAGTGCGACAGGTCAGCGGTGAGCCGCATCTCCGGTACGGTGTCGAGGAGTTCGGCGGTGAACAGGATGTCGCTGGTCAGTCGTCCACGGTGGGTCTCGATCAGCAGCGGTGTCTCTGCCTGCCGTGCCGAGGCGTACCACTGCCCGATCGTCTTCGCCGCGACGTCGATGTGCGGTGTGCGCAGCATCGGCTGCATGTTGATGTGGGAGACGCCGGGGACGCGATTGAGGACGTCCAGCAGCGTGTCGAACTCGGCCACGTCGATGGGGTAGCAGACGGCTTCGATGCCCAGGCCGCGCTCGGCGGCCTGGTGCGACAGGCGGACGGCGTTCTCCGGATCGTGAAAGGAAATCGAGACGCCGTCGAAGCCCGCGTTGGCGAGCTGGTCGAGTTGTTCTGCCAGCGACCACGGCCGCGGCGCGCCACGCGGAAGGCCGATCATTCCCCACAGGGACTGGAAAAGCTGAAGCGGCATGTCGTCCGCCCGCAGACCTCGATGCCGAAGCGCGCGGCCATCTCGGCAGCGGCGACGCCGTACTCCCCCTGTCGCATAGGGAGCACGGTGCCGTGCTCCCACCCCGAAAGAGGGTCGGGAGCCGACAAGGGGTTCTTATGCCTCTCGATGCAGAGAGCATCCGGATCGATGGGGTGACCTCAGGGGCCTACGGTTGACGACGGCACGCAGGGGCTCGGTACGGCGCCGCAGGTCTACCGGATCGGGTGATGGACGAATCGGACACCGTTGACACGTCTGCGAGTTGGGAGCACGAGGGCTCCCAGAGGGCCCCCCATCGCTCCCTGCCCAGACACGACAAAGGCCTCCTCCGCTGCTCGCGGAAACGGCCTCCGACCTGCGAAAACGCTGGTCGGGACGACAGGATTTGAACCTGCGCCCCCTTGCCCCCCAGCGGTGTGGCAACTTTCTGTTGCTTCCCGTATCGCACCGTAGCGCACCCCTGGGTGTCATCCACAGTCCGTACCGCGCTCTGATGCGCTACAGAGAACGTCGCCTGTCATTTCATAGCCATAACAGGCCGCACAATACCCGCCCGAGGGACTCTCTCGTAGGGCGTCTCATTCCTGCCCAGCAGCCTGCGGTCACGATTCCCCGATGCCGTGGCGCCCACCACGCACCCGCTTGTCCACACGCCCACACCGATGGGCACCCGCACGGTATGGTACGAACAGTAATCCCCCCGCATCGGAGGTCATCGTGAGCGCGCAGCCAGACGGCCCGCATGGACCGCTGATCCCCATGCCCGACCTCACCCCTGATGCACTGCGCGCGGCTGTGGCCCGGATCGCTCCCAGCAGGATCCCTGCACTCACCCAGCATCTGTTCGAGGCAACTACAAACGCACAACAGACACAGAGCCTCGCTCCCCTTCGGGCTTTCATCCACTCTTGGGCTGTGTTCATCGCCATCGAGCGACACCCTGAACGTGCAGCCCGCCTCCGTGAACTCGAGCGAATCGTAGATACGGCCGAACAAGACCCCACGACGGCCATCGATGAAATTCAGCAGATCCGCAAGACAGCGGAGGCCGAGGCCGGGCTGTGACCGACTGGACCTGGGAGTACAACCCCAGCGAGGAGCACGTCGCTGGCGGACTTGCGCCGGGCGTCGTGGCAGAGATTGAGCGGATGGCAACCGAGCTCGCGACCCTCGGAGTTGATGCGGCAAAGGTGGGCCGCCCCTTGGACAGGGGAGGCGGACTCCGGGAATTCGACATTCTCGGCGGACGTGGATTTATCAGCTTCCTCGCAGTGGCGCGCCACCACTGTGTCTACGTCTGCAATATCGCCTGGTACGGCTGACGTCACCCGCGTTGCGCTCAAGGCAGGAAGATCAATCGGCCTGTCCCGCTCGGAAATGCGGTTCTGTCTCTGGCCCGCCTGTGCCGTTCAGAAACACGTCACTGCTGGTCATACTGCGTATCTGTACTCATTGATCAGGCCGCCAAGGACACAGGTCCGGAGCAACCGTCGTGGGGTTTTCAGGTCGGTCAGTGGCGCAGTGTGGTGGTCGGAGAGAGGAGGTAGTTGCTCTCGGGCCTGATGCGGCCGATGTCCGTTGCAGTGTCCGACGTAGGTGCTGAGAACACGGAGAGCGTGGCGCTCGCTCCAGAGGTGCGGGTGCCGGAAACGATGTCACCCTATGCGACCTGCGAGTACTCGTGGATAAGGCCGCCAAGTCGGTCGCGTCGACGAATGCGAGTGTTGTCCCTGGCGATGGGCGGCTCAGGGCTGGTGAGTTGGTCTGGTGGCCGTTGTCCGAGGGATCGGTGCGCCCGGTGTCTGTTGTGGTGCTTCGCGTACTCGCCGACGACGAGACGCAGGTGGCCTTCTCCGGTGATCAGGATGCGGTCGGTTGCCTCGCGTCGGCATGATCCGATCCAGCGTTCGGCGATGGCGTTCATCCGTGGCACAGCGGGCAGTGTGGGTATCACGCGTATGCCTTCCGTCTGGAAGGCGGCGTCGAAGCTGTCGGTGAAGTAGGCGCCGCGGTCCCGGATGAGGAATCTGATCGACTCCGAGTGGTCACCAAGGTCCATGAGGTAGTTCCGCGCTTGCTGAGTGATCCAGGGTGTGCCGCTCGAAAAGTCATCGCGGCTGATCAGGTGGCATAACGGTACTCGTTGAGGAGACCGCCGAGAATCCGGGTACGCAGGACTTTGTGAGTGTTGAGGTCATGCGCCACCGCAGGTTACTCAGGGGCGTGGGGTGGTAACTGATCGCGTGCTTGATCTTCATCTCCTCGGCCCGAAAGACGGCATCGAACGCCTCGCCGTACTTGCCATCGCGGTCGCGCAGCAGGAAGCGCAGGGGCTGTATGCGTATGCCCAGGTCGGCGGTGAGATTCCGCGCCTGCTGCACCGCCCAGTCCCGGGTCGGGCGGGCGGTGACCCCGGTGATGTGCAGCCGCCGGGTGGCGTGCTCGAGGAACACCAGTGCATACAACCGCCTGCCGAGTGCGGTGTCGATGTGGAAGAAGTCTGCCGCGATGATGCCCTCGGCTTGCGTGGTCAGGAACTCGCGCCAGGTGGGGCCTGAGCGACGGGGCGCGGGGTCGATGCCGGCCACATTGAGGATCTCCCAGACCGTCGAGGCTGCGATCCGATGCCCGAGCTGGGTCAGCTCCCCTTGATCCGCCGGTGTCCCCATCGCGGATTCTCCCTCGCCAGCCGCAGGACGAGCTTCTTGACCGCTGCCGGGGTGGGCGGGCGGCCGGTGTGCTGGCGCGCGGTGTAATCCCACTTCTCGGCGATCAACCTGCGGTGCCAGGCAAGCAGGGTGCCGGGGGTGACAGGGAAGAACTCGCGCCAGTGGCGCCGGGGTATCAGCCCGGACAGGGCGGCGAACCAGAACCGGTCGGCAGGCTCGTCGCGGACCGGCCCGGCCAACTGGCGGCGCAGGACAGCATTCTCGTGCCGCAGCACCAGCAGTTCCGCGTCCTTCGCCGTCCCGCGAAGGAGGAGTACCGACGGAACAGTGAGCAGCTTCCGGGTCACCTTGTACAGCAAGGACACGATCACGGAAGGCATCATCCCAGCGAACTGACTGCACCCCGCTCACCTGCGGCGATGACTTTTCGAGCGGCACAGGGCGAGCTGGGCGTTGTCGGACATGAGCGGGTCCCCCTTGGTGTGTGAGTGACGAGGCGGGCTTGATGGACGCCAGCTACCGGACGGTCGGAGTTTCGGCGGGGTGGGCGCGGCCTTGGGGGCCGGCGGGTCGAGCAGTTGCAGCGTTGCCCCCGACGCGTCGAGGTCGATGCATCCGACGAGTTCGCCGATTGTGAGGGTCATGTGAAACCCCCCGTTTCTTTTGGTGCTTTCTGGCGAAATGCACCAGGCGCGCACGGTGGCTCGACTGGTTCGGTCAGTACTTGGCGTGTTTTCATCGCGTCGGCACGGGCTTACGTGAACGCCCATCGGCTTCAGGCCAGCAAATGGCAGTCATGTGGCTGGTGAGCGCTTATTCAATCGCCTGCGTGTCATTTGTGAAACATTCCATTACAAAGGAAGGGAAAGTCATGGACTTCACCCGAGTCGAGACCGCCGAGATTTCCGACGCCGACCTGGACAACGTCGCCGGCGGCATCGGCGCCAGCGTCAACGCCGACGTCAACGCCGACACCCCCCTCATCACCATCGAGGCCCCTGGCGTCGACCCCGTCACCGTTTGAGTGAGTCGGGCATGCGGCGCCTAGTCAATAGCGGGCGCATTGCTCGGCCTATTGCTGCACAAATTCATTTTTGAGGATGTAGCGATAGATTCTTTCACGGGCGCCGGCACATAATGCGGCGCTGCTTCCGCAGTCTCTGCGGGCCCAGAATCGACGAATGTGCCTCTGTCCGGCCGAGAACCCGGGCACGGGCACATTCGTTTCTGCGTTACGAGCGGCAGCGTTTCGCCGGGCGGCATGACGATCTTCATACGCATGATCAGTCGCAGGTCGCAGTGGCAGAAGACGGCTCTGGCGCCTGAACCCGTAGGTCGATCGTGCCGTCGCGGGCCACCGACCTCGTCCGCGCATCCCCGGCCCGAACTCACCACTCCGATGGCAGAACGTCGTAACCGGCAGGCGAGCCCGTGAAGGGTGTCAATGTGCCGATCAGGCTGCTGAGCCGGGTGTTTCTTGTGGATGGAGAAGTCGTTGGGGTGGCGTGGTGACGCGTTTGACCGTGGGCTCTGCGGCGGAGTCGGAATGACGGCTGTGCCGTTGCCGGCGAAGACGGCGTCGAACGCTGCGGTGAACTTGCTGTCCCGGTCACGGATGAGGAACCGGAAGCACCCAGCCCTGTCGCCGAGGCCCATGAGCAGGTTGCGGGCGAGCTGGGTGGCCCATGCGCCCGTAGGGCGGGCGGTGACACCCAGGACATGAACGCGCCGGGTCTTGATCTCCATGATGAAGAAGACGTGGAGACGTTTGAGGAAGACGGTCTCCACGTGCATGAAGTCGCGAGCGAGCAGCGTATGGGCCTGGGAACGGAGGAAAGTACGCCAGGTCTGCTGGGATGCGCGCTGCGGTGCGGGCGGCAGACCGGAGCGGCGCAGAACACGCCGGACCGTAGCGGCGGCAACCCGATGACCGAGCCGTCGGAGTCGCCTTGGATTCTGACGTATCCCCAGGTCGGGTTCTCTCGCGCCAGGCGCTGGATGAGCGCGACCGACTCTTCCGCCAGCGGTGGTCGGCCGGGTCCGGTTGGGATCTGGCGCCATTTCCAGCGCACGAGACGGCGGTGCCAGGTCAGCAGTGTGCTCAGGGTGACCAGCCGGTGGCGGCGTAAGACGGGTGGAAGGTGCCGCGCGAGAACGGAGAGCACGGCACGATCCGCCCATGAGAGCCGCGGACGCTCGATCTGCCGGCGCAGGACGGCGACCTCATGGCCAAGCGCGAGGATCTCGGCGTTGCTCGCGGCGGTCGATCGGCCCAGCAAGAGGAGGCAGCCCAGTAGTCGGCAGAAGATCGGGTAGAGCAGTCGTAGACCCACGATCAGTGATCGTGCCCATACTTGGGCGAACGAAAAGCTCCAGGTCAACCACCGCGCGGCAATAAAGACACCCTTCACCTGTCACGCCGTCAAGCTCCGCAGGACGTCGTACACGGAAGCGGTCAAGTGGCACATGGAGGAGCTTCGACGCGGTGCATCGCGACCCACCGGATAACGCAACTACCCAGGTTTCGAAACCTATGAGACCGCTACCGGCCCCTCAGGAACACCCGGCACCTGACCGGGGCGGATGTAATATTCGGCACCCACAACGTCACCGCCGGCCTCATCCCAGCGCCCGGCCAAGTCCGGATCGACACGGGAGCCCGTAGCGTCAACGCGCCGCCGGCTCCGCCCGGGCGCCTCCGCGCATGAGCAGATAGTGCAGCGCGGCACCGAGAGCCGCGCCGAAGATCCACGCGTACCCGGTCAGGCCCTTCAGCTCAGGCGCCCATACGGTGGAGACGGAGAAGATCGCGGCGAGCCCGAACGCGGCCAGGGCCCGGAGGTTCCATCCCTTGCTGTAGTAGTAGGCGGTACCGGGTTCAGCCGAGAACAGGTGCTCTACGTTGAGCTGCCGCTTCCGGATCAGGAAGTAGTCGATCACCAGGATCCCGTAGAACGGGGCGAGCAGAGCGCTCAAGGTCTCGACGAACCTCGCGATTCCCAGGTGGCTGATGACCGGGACCCACAACGCACCGACGACGAACGCGGCCGTCGCCGTGATGACCCCGCCGGCGCGGGCGGTGATGATGTCGGGGTTCGTGTTGGACAGGTCGTACGCGGGCGGGATGAAGTTCGCGACCAGGTTGACCCCGACCGTGGCGGCGAAGAAGGTCAGCGCCGCGACGACCGTCAGCCAGGTGTTGTCGACCTGCTTCAGGATGTCGGTGGGGTCGGTCAGCGGCTTCCCGTACAGGACTCCCGTGCCCGCGGTGATGACCAGTGTCAGAAACGAGAAGAACGCGAGGCTGACCGGCAGCCCCCAGAGGTTCCCCCGCTTCATCTGCCGCTCGGTCTTGACGAACCGGGAGAAGTCACCATAGTTAATGATCACTGCGGCGAAGTAGGCCACCATCGTGCCGACCACGCTCACGAACGCCGAGACCGGTGCGCCGCCATCATCACCGTCCCCGGCAATGACGTTCCCGAGCTCGGGCAGCAGTCGGTTCCCCGCATGGATCCAGATCACCGCCACCAGCGCCACCATGACCAGGTACACCGCGGGAGCGGCCCAGTTGAGGTAGCGGGTTACCCAGTCGATACCCCGGAGGAAGAGTCCTAGCTGGAACACCACCACGATGAAATAGGAGATCCAGGCGACAGAGCTCAGGCCGAGGAAGTCCCCGCCCTCCGGCTCCGAGTACCCGGTGAGCGCGATGATCAGCAGCGTGATCGCCGTGGAGGCGAAGTAGGTCTGCACCCCGTACCAGAAGATGGCGACGACAGCCCGCACCAGTGCGGGGAACTGTGCACCGCGCACGCCCATGCTCACCCGGGCCATGACCGGGTAAGGGATGCCGTACTTGACGCTCGCCTTCCCCGTCAGGTTCACCAGCAGCATCACGATCAACCCGGCGAGGATGACGCCCGCGAACGTCCACCAGCCGCTCAGGCCGGAGGTCGTGAACAGCGTGGCGGCCAGGGTGTAGCCGAAGAGGCTGTGGAGGTCGCTCGACCAGACATTGAAAATCTCGAATGCGCCCCACTTACGCTTTTCGTAGGGCAATGGGGCAAGGTCGTCGTTGTACAGCGTGGGGTCGGGACGGGTGACAGCGAAAGGATCACCATCCGTTGCGGACGGTGTGTGACCGGTAGGGCGAACAACGTTGTGGAACGAGGCTGGCACGTCGGTCGGGGACTCGTCGTAACTCACGAACTCTCCCGGAAGGAGGCAGGGGTTGCCTGGGAAGATAATGATGTACGGGCTGCGAATTCAGAGATCGGATTCGACCATCACGCACTGACGAAGGTCAATACTCCTGACGCTTCCGGTAGGGGATCGTGACCGAAGAGAGCTCGCCCGACAGCTTCACAGTTTTCGTCGACAAAACGGAAATCAATGCCCAACGGCGCGGTATGGGAAGGCTGTTCGGCTATGGAGCGGTTTCGACGAGGTGACTGCCGCAACTGACTGCTCGCCCCTCCCCAGGCGGAGTTCGCCGATGCCGGTCGTGGGGATACGGCTGATCTACCCGCTCGCCTGCCAGACCTTCCGATGGCTTGCCATCACCCGACACCCGACCCGCCCCTGGATCACCCAGCAGGCGCGCAACCACCTCATGGACCTCGGCGACCGCGCGGCGTCGGTCCGGATCCTCATCCGTGACCGCGGCGCGTACACACCAACAGCCACGGACCGCTTCCTGATCACGGGAGAGCGCCACCTCCACCTCGTCGTCGCCTTCCGGCTGCGGGCGCCAACCGAGCGCCTCATCCGTCCGGTGAGCTGTCGTGAGAAAGCACCTCAAAGCAGGGTGGCGACAGCACCCGGCACCCACTCGATCACCCGAAACGAACCGCCCCAGACTTCGAGGCTAGTGATTTCCGGGGAATTGAGACGCTACCTTGCACGGGCCCGTCTCGGCGATCGTGGACGCGGCGTGCGTGGAAGGAACTGTGCACACTGTGCATGACGCGGGATTAGTCGAACGCCTTCCTTTCATCCCGACCCGAGGACCGGAATCTCGTGAAAGAAATCATCAGCGCCGTTCTCTCCGATGACGCTGCCTCCGAAGACTTCGCCGCGCTCCCCGTTCCCGATTCCTATCGCGGAGCGCTCACGCTGAAGGAGGAGGCCGGGATGTTCGAGGGGCTCGCTTCCCCGGACAAGGATCCGGAGAAATCGCTGCACATCAGCGAGGTTCCGACGCCGTCGCCCTGCGCCGGTGAGGTGCTGATCGCGGTCATGGCGAGCGCGATCAATTACAACACGGTGTGGAGCGCCATCTTCGAACCGCTGCCGACCTTCGCCTTCCTGAAGCGCTACGCCAAGGCCGGGCCGGAGGGTGCCCGGCACGACCTGCCGTATCACGTCGTCGGATCCGATCTGTCCGGGGTCGTGCTGCGCACCGGGCCCGGGGTGCGGCGCTGGAAGCCCGGGGACCGGGTGGTGGCGCACTGTCTGTCGGTGGAGTTGGAGAGCTCCGACGGGCACAACGACACTATGCTCGACCCCGAGCAGCGCATCTGGGGCTTCGAGACCAACTTCGGCGGCCTCGCCGAGATCGCCCTCGTCAAGTCCAACCAGCTCATGCCCAAGCCGGCCCATCTGACGTGGGAGGAAGCGGCCTGCTCGGGGCTGGTGAACTCCACCGCGTATCGGCAGTTGGTGTCCCGGAACGGTGCCGGGATGAAGCAGGGCGACAACGTGCTGATCTGGGGGGCGAGCGGCGGACTCGGGTCGTACGCGACCCAGTTCGCGTTGCACGGCGGCGCCAACCCGGTCTGTGTGGTGTCCTCGGACGCCAAGGCGGAGCTCTGCCGGTCCATGGGCGCCGAGGCCGTCATCGACCGCAGCGCGGAGGACTTCCGGTTCTGGTCGGACGAGCGGACTCCCAATCCTGAGGAGTGGAAGCGCTTCGGAAAGGGGATCCGCGAGCTGACCGGGGGCGAGGACGTCGACATCGTCTTCGAGCACCCCGGCCGGGAGACCTTCGGCGCGTCGGTGTACGTCACCCGCAAGGGCGGCACGATCGTCACCTGCGCCTCGACCTCCGGCTACACCCACGAGTACGACAACCGCTACCTGTGGATGCAGCTGAAGCGCATCATCGGCTCCCATTTCGCCAACTACCGCGAGGCCTGGGAGGCCAACCGCCTCATCGCCAAGGGAAAGATCCACCCCACTCTCTCCACCGTATTCCCGCTGACCCAGACCCCGGCGGCGGTGCGGCGGGTCCAGGAGAACCGTCACAGCGGCAAGGTCGGCGTGCTGTGCCTCGCACCGGCCGAGGGCCTCGGCGTCCAGGACACTCAGGCCCGCGCCCGTCACCTGCCGTTCATCAACCGGTTCCGCGAAGCCGCCGAGTAGCGTCCCCCAGCCTTCCCGCTGCCCGTACCGAGGCCGGCCAAGACTAAGGATTTGCGGGTGCGGTTCGGACTCCACTGAAGACAGCGCGACAGCGCGATCTGGATCGGAAGGGACCGACGAGACTTGGTTACGAAGGACGACGCCACAACGGCCTGGATCCGTCGATATCACCCATCGGGTGGCAGTACGGTGCGGCTCATCTGCTTCCCTCACGCGGGCGGTTCGGCGAGCTTCTTCCACCCGGTGTCAGCACGATTCTCGCCCGACGCCGACGTGGTGGCCCTCCAGTACCCCGGCCGTCAGGACCGGCGCCGCGAGCCGTGCATCGAGGACATCGGCGTGCTCGCCGACCTGCTCGTCGAGGAGATCCAGGCCCTCAGCGACAAGCCCACGGTCTTCTTCGGGCACAGCATGGGTGCCGTGCTGGCCTTCGAGACCGCCTTCCGGCTCGAACAGCAAGGGGTCAAACGGCCCCACTCGTTGATCGCCTCCGGGCGGCGCGCCCCCTCGACCCGCCGGGACGAGCAGGTACACAAGCGCGACGCCAACGGCATCATCTCCGAGCTCAGGCTGCTCAACGGCACCGACTCGGCGGTGTTCGGCGATGACGAGCTGCTGAGGATGGCTCTGCCCGCGATTCGCGGCGACTACCGGGCGATCGAGACGTACACCTGCGAGCCGGGCCGGAAAGTCCGCTGTCCCATCACCGTCCTGACCGGCGACGCGGATCCGAAGACGACGCTGGAAGAGGCGATCGCCTGGCGGCCGCACACCGAGGGCTGGTTTCAGGTCAAGGTGTTCCCCGGGGGCCACTTCTTCCTCGCCGACCATCAGGCCGAGGTGAACAACGAGATCGCCAGAGAGCTCGAAGCGGCCCGTTCGGCGGGACAGAGCGCTCCGGCAGGACGTTGAGGAGAGGTCTGTGCCGACATCCCGAGAGCTGCCCGCCCTGACCGCCGAGGCGCGGCCCGTGCTGGACCCGAGCCCGCTGCGGGAGCTGCGGGCGAGCGCTCCGGTCTGCCGGGTCCGAACGCCGGCGGGTGACGAAGCCTGGCTGGTCACCCGGCATGCCGAGGTGAAGAAGCTGCTCCACGACGAGCGGCTGGGCCGCTCCCACCCGAGCCCGGAAACCGCCCCGAGGTATGTCAAGAACTCCCTGCTCGACCTGCTCGTCGCCGACGACCCGCAGGTTGCGCGCGAGGCGCACGCCCGGACACGCGCCCTGTTCACACCGAACTTCTCGGCGAAGCGCATCCGCGCTCTGCGCCCGCGCATCGAGGAGGTGGCGAGTGACCTGGTGGAGGACTTCGCAGCGCGGGAACGGCCGGTCGACCTGCACGCGTACTTCTCGTCGCCGTTCTCCCTGCGGATCCTGTGCGAGCTGATCGGGGTGCCGGACGAGGGCCGGGAGCGGTGCGCGGCGCTGCTGGCCGGTATGGGCCAGATCGACACCGGGCAGTCCATGGTCACCGGGCCGAAAGCCCTGTTCGGCTTACTCGCCGGGGTCTCTGCGCGCAAGCGGGCGGAGCCGGGCGACGATGTGATCTCCCGGATGTGCGCGGCGGGCCTCCCGGACGACCATGTCGGTTCGCTGGCCGCGGTCCTGTTGTTCGCCGGGCTGGAGAGTGTCGCGACCCACATCGATCTCGGGGTGGTGCTGCTGTCCGCCCACCCGGAGCAGCGCGACGCGGTGCTCCGGGATCCGGCCCTGCTGACCGGCACGGTCGAGGAGGTGCTGCGGTCCGCCAAGCGAGCCGGGGCGACCTTGCCGCGGTACGCGAGCGAGGACATCGAGATCGCCGGTGTGACCATTCGCGCCGGGGAGCTGGTACTGCTCGACTTCGCGCTGGCGAACTTCGACGAGCAGGCGTTCAGCGAGCCGGAGCTGTTCGACATCACCCGCTCGCCGAACCAGCACCTGACCTTCGGCCACGGGATCTGGCACTGCGTCGGCGCGCCTCTGGCCCGAGTGGAGCTGAGCACCGCGTTCACCACCCTGTTCTCGAGGCTGCCCGGGCTGCGACCCGCGGTCCCGTTGGACGAACTGCGAACGCGCGGCGGCGAGTTGGTCGGCGGACTCGCCGAACTGCCGGTGACCTGGTAGCCGGGCAGGACCGGATTGCGAAAGCGGAGAGAAATGGGAACTGCTGACATGTCGGACGCCGCGAAACTCGTCGACTTCCCGCTGAGACGACCCGGTGACCCCCTCCCGCCCCCGCAGTACGAGGACTTCCGCGAGCGCGAGGGGCTGGTCTGGTCCACCATGCCCACCGGTGCCCGGGTCTGGCTGGTGACGCGGTACGAGGACGTCCGCGCGGTGCTCACCAACCCGAAGATCAGCTCCGACCCCGGACACGAGGGCTTCCCCAGCCCCGGACGGACCGGCGGGCCGCCCGCGCAGGACCAGGTGCCCGGCTGGTTCGCGGCGCTGGACCCGCCCGAGCACGACCGGTACCGCAAGGTCCTGATCCCGGAGTTCAGTGTCCGGCGCATCAGGGAGCTGCGGCCGCGGATCCAGGAGGTCGTCGACGACTGCGTCGAGGCGCTGCTGGCGAAGGGCAGTCCCGCGGACCTGGCCTCCGACTTCGCGGTGCCGATTCCCTCTCTGGTGATCTGCGCGCTGCTCGGGGTACCGCAGGCGGACCGTGGCTTCTTCGAGTCGCGTATCCGTGTCCTGGTCACGCTGAGCGCCACCGACGAGGAGCGCGACGAGGCGTCCAAACAGATCCTGCGCTACTTCAGCAGGATGATCGCCATCAGGAAGCGGCGCCCCGGCGACGACCTGATCAGCGTGATGATCAAGTCGGAGACGATGACCCCGATGGAGATCGGCGGCGCGGCGATGCTGCTGGTCATCGCCGGCCAGGAAACGACGGCGAACAACATCGCGCTCGGCGCGAGCACTCTGCTGTCGAACCGTCAGTGGATCGGCGACGACCGGGTGGTCGAGGAGCTGTTGCGCTACTACTCCGTCGCCGACCTGGTGCCGCTGCGCGTTGCCCTGGAGGACGTGGAGATCGCCGGGCAGCTCATCAAGGCCGGTGAGGGCATCGCCCCGCTGGTCGCCGCGGCCAATCACGACGGTTCCGTGTTCTCCTGCCCGCACCAGTTCGACCCCGGCCGCTCGGAGCAGCACCACATCGCGTTCGGCTTCGGCCGCCATCTGTGTCTCGGGGCGCATCTGGTGCGCATCGAGATGGAGCTCGCCTACCGGACGCTGTTCGAACGGATCCCGACGCTGGAGCTGGCCCGGCCCGTCGAGGAGTTGTCGTTCAGGAACAACGGCGTGCTGTTCGGCCTGGATTCGCTGCCGGTCCGCTGGTAGCGCCCTCTGTCCCCGCCCTCCCTCTGTCCGTGATCCCCTCCTCCGATGAACAAGGAGCCTGGAATTCCCATGGCCATACGTCTCGCCCGGCTCCCCGCCTCGTCCACGGTGGCCGAAGTCTCCGCGGCGCTCGACCGCGACGGCGGTGTGATCGTGGAAGACCTGATCGACAAGACCACCCTCAGGGGGCTCTGGGACGACCTGGGTCCCGCCCTGGAGAAGACCGGGTACGGGGACAGCTCGTTCGCCGGACATCGGACCAAGCGGCTGTGCTCGCTGTTCGCGCGCTCCCGGCATATGGAGGAGGTGGCGCTGAACCCGCTGTTCCTCGGCGCCGCCCGCGACCTCATCGAGCGGCCCGTACCCAGCTGGTTCGGTCCGCAGCGGACCGAGATCGCGCCGAACGTACAGGTCAGCATCACGCAGGTGATCCAGATCTGGCCCGGGGAGACACCGCAGCCCGCGCACCGCGACGACATCGCGCATATGCTGCCCTCCCCCGGGCCGACCAACCGCGTGCAGATCATGCTGGCGATGGACGAGTTCACCGACGAGAACGGCGCCACGATGGTGTACCCGGGCAGCCACGCCTGGGAGGCGGAACGCGGCCCGCGGCCGGAGGAGGCGGTGCAGGCGGAGATGGAGCCCGGCTCCTGCCTGATCTGGGTGGGCGGGCTGTTCCACGGCGGCGGGCCGAACCTCTCCGACGATCCGCGGACCGGTCTCACCATGGCCCTGGTGCGCGGCAACCTCCGCCAGGAGGAGAACCAGTTCCTGGCCGTGCCGAAGGAGATCGTCCGGGAGTACCCGGAAGAGTTGCAGCGCCTGCTCGGCTGGGGCCTGTGCCCGCCGTTCATCGGCTGGTACGAGCATGCGGACCCGAACCCCCTGCTCCGCGCCGAGTCCTGAGCGCACCGCGCGCCTGACCGGCCGCGTCAGGGATCCCGGGTGCCGTCCCAGAGGCCGACGACCGGATACCGAAGGCCACCGTGAGGGATTCTCCTCCCGCACGGTGGCCTTCTGCGTTGGTCACCGGTCCGTGCCGCCGCCGCGCTTCATCCTCGCTCGTTCAGCCATTCGTGCACCCGCTGTGCGGTCGTCTCCGCGTCCGCCTCCAGCAAAGTGAAGTGGTTTCCAGTCACTTCGAGCGCCTGGTGGTCAAGCGGCCAGGACGGCCGCATGGCCTCGAGGAGCAGCTCGGGCACGAACTCGGCAGCCTGTACGAAGAGCGTCGGGGTTTCGATCGGACGCGGCCGCCAGCCGCTGAACAGCCGCGCGTAGTGCGCCATCGCGGTGAGCTGGTCATCGTCCACCGGGATCTGGGGGAATCGCCGCATCAGCCGGTGGGTGGTGGCCGCCATGCCCAGTGCGAGGTTGTCGCCGGCGCCCGCGGGAGTGTCCAGCAGGACCAGCGCGCGCGGCGGTGTTCCAGCCGCCTCCAGTCGCGCGGCCAGGGTGTGGGCGAGCCAGCCCCCCGAGGAGTAGGCGACGAGTGTGAGTGGTTTGTCTCCGAACGCGCGCAGCACCGCGTCCGCCTGCCGGGCGGCGGTGGCGTCGAGATCGGCCGGAAGCGCCTCGCCCGGGCCACAGCCGGGTGTGGGCAGGACCCAGACGTCGCGGGTGCCGCGCAGGGCTTGGGCGAACCGGGCGAACTGGTACGGGCTCGCCGGGGCCACCAGCGACGGCACGCACAGCAGGGGCTCGGCCTCCGAGCCGTCCGACAGCCGCACCGGCTCGGCGCCCGTCGGCCCCTCGCCTCCGGTGTCATGGACCTGGAACCTGGGGCGCGTTCCTGCCGCGAGGTCGAGCAGGTCCAGCCCGCGCTCGTGCTGCTCCTGGTCGAACGCGTGCCGAAAGAGGTGGGTGACGGTGCCGCTCCGCGCCGTGCCGCCCGCTCGTTCCGGCCCGGCCGCCATGCCGTCCGCTCGTTCCGGCCCGGCCGTGGCCGCCGGGCCGGCCGACCCGTCCAGTCCGGCCAGCAGATGGGTGGCGAGCGCGCGCGGCGTCGCGTGCTCGAACAGCGCCTCCGCGGTCAGGGCCAGTCCGGTCGCCCGGCTGAGCCTGGTGCGCAGGTCGGTGATCGACAGAGAGGTGAAGCCCATTTCGAGGAACCTGCGGCCAATTTCCACCTCCGTCACGTCGGTGTGGCCGAGAACGGACGCGATCTGCGAAGTGATCAGACCGAGCAGTGTCCGGTCCTGTTCCTCGGCCGTCATGCCCCGGAGACGGGCGGCCACTTCGCGGTGGTCCTCGACGCGCTCCGCCCCCGGAAGGGCCGAACTCCGCTCATGGTCGCCCGCGCCCCACCGCGAGAGCAGCGGTGTCGTCCCTGGCTCGGCCGCCCGGTCCGCCAGCCAGAAGCGGCGGCGCCGGAAGGCATACGTCGGCAGCTCGATCCGCAGGGCGCCGGTCCCGGCGAACAGCGCGGCCCAGTCCACGTCCGTGCCGCGTACGAACATCTCGGCGGCGGCGGTCAGCAGGCTCTCGATCTCGCCGCGGTCCCGGCGCAGGACCGAGACCGCGGTCTCCGCATCGGACGGTACGAGGGAGGTGAGCACCGGATCGGGGCCGACCTCCAGCAGGCGGGTGGCGCCCAGCTCACCGGTCGCGGTCCGCACCGCGTCGTGGAAACGGACCGGACGGCGGATCTGTCGCACCCAGTAGTCTCCCGTCGCCCAGTCCCGCTCCCCCACCGGGCCCCCGGTGACGGTGCTGACCGCTGGGAGCACCGGCTGCCGGTAGGTGACGCTTTCGGCGATACGGGCGAAGTCCGCCAGCACCGGCCGCATCAGCGGTGAGTGGAAGGCGTGGCTGACCCGCAGCCGGGACACCCGGCGGTCCTCCGCGCGCGCCACCGCCATCGCCCGCTCGACGGCGTCCTCATCCCCGGAGATCACCACCGCCGAGGGGCCGTTCACTGCCGCGATCGCGGCTCGCCCGCCCTCGGGTGCCGCCTTGGCGGCCTCGTCGAGGATGCGCACCACCTCGTCCTCACCGGCCTCGATCGCGGCCATCGCACCACCGGTGGGCAGTGCCTGCATCAACCGGGCGCGCGCCGCGACCAGTCGGGAGGCGTCGGCGAGGTCGAAGACGCCGGCGGTACGGGCCGCGACCAGCTCGCCGATGGAGTGCCCGAGCACGACATCCGGGCTCATGCCACAGGAGCGCAGCAGTTCCACGAGGGCGGTCTGCACCGCGAACAACGCCGTCTGGGCATACCCGGTCCGGTCCAGCAGCGCCGCCTCGTCCGAGCCGTCCGGGGCGAACAGCGCCTGACGGACGGTGATGTCGAATCCGGCGGCGCCGTCGAGTTCCGCGTCCAGATGGGCGCACACCTCGTCCAGGGTCCGGGCGAACACCGGGAACCGGTCGTAGAGTTCGCGGCCCATGCCGATGCGCTGGCTGCCCTGCCCGGTGAACATCCACGCCGTGCGGCCCTCGGATACGACGCCCGACACCACGGAGGCTTCGCCGCCGGCCAGAGCGGTCACGCCCGTACGGAGCGCCGCGTCGTCGGCACCCAGCACCACCGCGCGATGGTCGAGCAGCGCGCGGGTCGTCGCCAGCGAGAAGCCCACGTCGAGGCGGGAGTTGTCATGAACGTCGGTGCCGCTACGGGCGTCGAGGAAGGATGCGAGGCGGCCGGCCTGTGCCCGCAACGTCTGCGAGCTCCGTCCGGACAGCACCCACGGCACCACCGGCAGCTCCGCCGACGGCCGCTCCTCCGCGGTGACGGGGGCGGTCTGGGGAGCCTCTTCGAGGATGACGTGGGCGTTGGTCCCGCTGATGCCGAACGACGAGACGCCCGCCCGGCGCGTGCGCTCGCCCTTCGGCCAGGCGCGAGCATCCGTGAGGAGTCGTACCGCTCCGGAGCTCCAGTCCACGTGGGACGAGGGTGAGTCCACGTGCAGCGTCGGCGGCAGTTGCTGTGCGCACAGCGCCATCACCATCTTGATGAGTCCGGCGGCACCGGCGGCGGCCTGGGTGTGGCCAATGTTGGACTTCACCGAGCCGAGCCACAGCGGATCCCCCTCACGATCCCGCCCATAGGTGGCCAGCAGAGCCTGCGCCTCAATCGGGTCACCCAGGCTCGTACCGGTGCCATGCGCCTCCACGGCATCCACATCGGACGCCGAGACCTTGGCCGCCCTCAACGCCTGACGGATCACCCGCTGCTGCGACGGTCCGTTCGGCGCCGTCAAACCATTGGACGCGCCGTCCTGATTGACCGCGCTGCCCCGCACGACCGCCAACACGCGGTGACCCAGGCGCTGGGCATCGGACAAGCGCTCCAGCACCAGCACCCCGGCACCCTCGGACCAGCCCGTGCCGTCCGCACCCTCCGCGAACGCCTTGCAACGGCCGTCCGGCGCAAGCCCACGCTGCTGCGAGAACTCCACAAACGCCGCCGGAGTGGACATGACCGTCGCACCACCGGCCAGAGCCATCCGGCACTCCCCGGACCGCAGGGACTGACTCGCCAGGTGCAGCGCCACCAGCGCCGACGAACACGCCGTGTCCACCGTCACCGCAGGCCCCTCCAGACCCAGCGCGTAGGAGATCCGGCCGGAGATCACGCTGGCTGCGGACCCGGTTCCGACGAAACCTTCGACTCCGTCCACCCTGCCGCCCAGAGTATGCAGATAGTCCTGGCCGTTGGTCCCGGCGAACACCCCGGTGGCCGAGCCACGCAGCGACAGCGGATCAACACCCGCCCGCTCCAACGCCTCCCACGACGTCTCCAGCAGCAGCCGCTGCTGCGGATCCATCGCAAGAGCCTCACGCGGCGAGATCCCGAACAACTCCGCATCGAACCCGGCCGCATCCTGGACGAACCCACCAACGCGCACGTATGAGGTGCCCGCGTGGGCCGGGTCGGGATCGTACAGTCCGTCGAGGTCCCAGCCTCGGTCGTCGGGGAACGGCGAGAGCCCGTCACCGGCCGAGGCCACGAGGTCCCACAGCGCCTCCGGTGAAGATACGCCGCCGGGAAACCGGCAGCCCATGCCGACAATCGCGATCGGGTCTTCGGTGTCGCCGGCCGCGTGAACGGGAGCCTGCGGCAAGGGGGTGATATCCGGTCCGGGCGTCTCCCCCACCACCTGTTCGCGCAGGAACCCTGCCAGCGCGGATGGGGTCGGGTGGTCGAAGACCAAAGTGGCGGGCAGTGGCAGGGCGGTGGCGTTGGTCAGCCGGTTGCGCAGGTCGACCGCTGTGAGGGAGTCGAAGCCGAGGTCCTTGAACGCTCGGCCGGGGTCGATCGTCGCGGACGAGGAGTGCCCGAGCACGGTGGCGACCTGGGACTGGACCAGTGTCAGCAGCATCCGGTCCTGCTCGGCCGCCGAACGGCCACGCAGCCGCCGCGCCAGCTCGCCGTCGTCCCCGGCTCCGAGATCGGCGGCGGGGGTACGCGCAGCGGCCACCTCGGGCAGATCGCCGATCAAGGCGCTGGGGCGGGTGAACGTCATGGCGGCCGCGAAGCGTTCCCAGTCGACGTCGACCACGGTCTGGCACACCCGGCCGTCACCGAGCACCTGCTGCAGCGCTGCGATGGCCCGGTCCGGGTCCAGTACACGCACACCCAGACGGCGGAAGTGCTCCGCCGCCACGCCGTCGGCGGCCATACCATCGCCGCCCCACGGCCCCCAGGCCACCGACGTGGCCGCCAGCCCCAGACCGCGGCGGTGTTGCGCCAGAGCATCCACGTACGCGTTGGCGGCGCCGTAGGCCGCCTGACCCACGTTCCCCACCACACCGGCGATGGACGAGAACAGGACGAAGGCGTCGAGGTCACGATCGGCCGTCAGGTCGTGCAGATGGCGCGCGGCGTCCGCCTTCGCCGCCAGCACGCGTGCCAGCCGCTCCGGGGTCAGCCCCTCCACCACACCGTCATCGAGGATCCCGGCAGTGTGAACGATTCCGGTCAGCGGTGCCTCTTCCGGGATACCGTCCAGCACCGCCCGTACGGCCTCGCGGTCGCCGACATCACAGGCCGCGAACGCGACATCGGCGCCCAAGTACGCCAGCTCACGGCGCAGTTCGTCCGCGCCGGGCGCCTCGGCACCCCGACGGGACACCAGCAGCAGGCGCTCAGCACCCCGAGCAGCCAGCCAGCGTGACACCAGCCCGCCCAGGGCACCCGTACCACCGGTCACCAGCACCGTGCCACGCGGCTCCCAGCTCTCTCCCCGCGCGGCACCGGCCCCGTCCCGTACCAGCCGGGCCGCGAACACACCCGAAGGCCGTACGGCCACCTGATCCTCGCCACCGGACGCCGCGAGCACGGACACCAGCCGCGTCAAGCTGTGCTCGTCGGCGTCCTCCGGCACATCGACCAGACCGCCCCACCGCTCCGGCTGCTCCAACGCCACCGTCCTGCCCAGGCCCCACAACTGAGCTCCCACCGGATTCAGCAGCCGCTCGCCAGAAGCCACCGACACCGCCGAACGCGTCACACACCACACACGTGCCGCGATGCCGGAATCCCCCAGCGCCTGCACCAAGGTCAACGTCGCGGCGGTCGAGCCCGCCAAGGACACGACCCCCATCACCGTCTCGGTGTCCTCGGCTCGGATCTTCGCGGCCAGGGACTCGCGCGTATCGTCGGCGGCCACCGGCACGACGGTCGTCCGAGCGCCGGCGATTCGCAGCGTCCGCACGCACTGGTCCGTGAAGTCGTCGTCCGCCCGGTCCGGGACGGCCACCAGCCAAACGCCCCGCAGCCGGTTCGTCGCCGCCACGGTCACGGGCTTCCACTGCACCCGGTACCGCCAGCCCGAGAGCAGCGACTCCTCGCGGTGCCGCAGGCGCCAGTCCGAGAGCACCGGCAGCACGGTGTCCAAAGGCGCGGCCGGCTCCACCCCCAACTGCCCGGCCAGGGACTCCGCATCGCCCTGCTCGACCAGGTCCCAGAACCGCTGCTCGGTCCTGCCGGACTCCGCGGCCGCTTCCGCCGGAAGCTCCCGGTCCGGCAGCCAGAACCGCTGCCGCTGGAAGGCGTACGTCGGCAGATCCACCCGCTGGGCGCCGGTCCCGGCGAACACGGCGGCCCAGTCGACCCGCGCTCCGCGGACGAACAGCTCCGACACCGCCGCCATGAGCGTCTCGGGCTCGGCGCGGCCCTTTCGTAGCACTGACACCGCCGCAGCGGTGTCCGCCTCGGACCGAGCCAGCCCGGTGAGCACCGGATCGGGGCCGAGCTCCAGCAGCCTGGACGCTCCCTGTTCGGCCGTCGCGGTCGTCAGCGCGGCGTGAAAACGCACCGGCCGGTGCACCTGGCGGACCCAGTACTCCGGGGTAGCCCACTCCTCTGCGGTCACCGGCTCGCCGGTGACCGTGCTGATCGCTCGCGTATGGGGATCGTGGTAGGTGATCCCGGCGGCGACCTGGGCGAATTCGTCGAGCATCGGCCGCATCAGGGGCGAGTGGAACGCGTGACTCACTCGCAGCCGGGAGACGCGGCGCCCTCGCCCGCGCGCGCTGTCCATCGCTTGCGCCACGATGTCCTCGGCACCGGAGATCACGGTCGCCGAGGGGCCGTTGACGGCGGCGATCGCGACCTGGCCTGCTCCGGCGAGGCCATTCAGGATTTCCAGCACGTCGGTCTCGGTGGCCTGGATGGCGGCCATCGCGCCCCCGCCAGGCAGGTCTTGCATCAAACGGGCCCGGGCGGCGACCAGCCGCGCGGCATCGGCCGATGCGAACACCCCGGCCGCGTAGGCGGCGGCGAACTCACCGATCGAGTGGCCGAGCAGCAGGTCCGGCCGCATACCCCACGAGCGCAGCAGCTCCACGAGCGCAACCTGCACCGCGAACAGGGCGGGCTGGGCATAGCCGGTACGGTCCAGCAGCGCCGCCTCGGCGGAGCCCTCGGCTGCGAACAGTACGTCCCGCAGTGGGGCGTCGAACCCGGCGGCGCCTTCCAGCTCGGTGTTCAGGTGGGCGCACACCTCGTCCAGGGTCCGGGCGAACACCGGGAACCGGTCGTAGAGTTCGCGGCCCATGCCGATGCGCTGGCTGCCCTGTCCGGTGAACATCCAGGCCGTCCGGCCCTTGCTGACCGCTCCGGTCACCACGAAGGTGTCCGGGTCCGCCGCCTCGGTCTCGGCGGCCTCGGCGGACAGCACGGTCCCGTCGGACAGGCGAATCGTGCCGGTGTGCAGGGCCGCGCCGTGGGTGCCGAGTACGACGGCGCGGTGTTCGAGGGCCGCGCGGGTCGTCGCCAGCGAGAAGCCCACGTCGACCGGGGACCGATCCTGCGGTCCCCGCTCGGCGAGGAAGGATGCGAGGCGGCCGGCCTGTGCGCGCACCGCGTCCGGGCTACGGCCGGACAGCACCCACGGCACCACCGGCAACGGTGCCGAGGACCCCTCCTCCACGGAAGCCGGAGCGGTCTCGGGAGCTTCCTCAAGGATGACGTGGGCGTTGGTCCCGCTGATGCCGAACGACGAGACACCCGCCCGACGCGCACGCTCACCCCTCGGCCAGGCGCGAGCCTCCGTGAGGAGCCGTACCGCTCCCGAGCCCCAGTCCACGTGGGACGAGGGCGAGTCCACATGCAGCGTCGACGGCAACTGCTGCGCGCCAAGCGCCATCACCATCTTGATCAGCCCAGCCGCACCCGCGGCGGCCTGCGTGTGACCGATGTTGGACTTCACCGAACCCAGCCACAACGGATCCCCCTCACGATCCCGCCCATAGGTGGCCAACAAAGCCTGCGCCTCAATGGGATCACCCAGACTCGTACCAGTGCCATGCGCCTCCACCACATCCACATCCGACGCCGAGACCCTCGCCACCTTCAACGCCTGACGAATCACCCGCTGCTGCGACGGACCATTCGGCGCCGTCAAACCATTGGACGCACCATCCTGATTGACCGCACTACCCCGCACCACCGCCAGCACGCGGTGTCCCAGGCGCTGGGCGTCGGACAACCGCTCCAGCACCAGCACCCCGGCGCCCTCGGACCAGCCCGTACCATCCGCACCATCCGCGAACGCCTTGCACCGACCGTCCGGCGCAAGCCCACGCTGCTGCGAGAACTCCACAAACGCCGCCGGAGTGGACATCACCGTCGCCCCTCCAGCCAAAGCCATCCGGCACTCCCCCGACCGCAACGCCTGACTCGCCAGATGCAACGCCACCAACGCCGACGAACACGCCGTGTCCACCGTCACCGCAGGCCCTTCCAGACCCAACGCATAGGCCACACGACCAGAAATCACACTCGCCGCGGACCCCGTCCCCACGAAACCCTCGACCCCGTCCAGCCTGCCACCCAGAGTATGCAGATAATCCTGACCGTTCGTCCCCACGAACACCCCCGTCGCCGAACCACGCAACGACAACGGATCAACACCCGCCCGCTCCAACGCCTCCCACGACGTCTCCAACAACAACCGCTGCTGCGGATCCATCGCCAACGCCTCACGCGGCGAAATCCCGAACAACTCCGCATCAAACTCCGCCACATCCCGAACGAACCCACCCACACGCACATACGACGTCCCCACACGACCCGGACCGGGATCGAACAGCCCCTCCAGATCCCACCCCCTGTCCACCGGGAACTCCGAAAGCCCATCACCACCCGAAACCAACAGCTCCCACAAACCCTCAGGAGAAGCGACACCACCCGGAAACCGGCAACCCATACCCACAATGGCAATCGGTTCGCGGGCGGCCGCGCGAAGCTGCTGGTTCCGCTGCTTGAGCGTGTTGGTCTCTTCCAGCGACTTCCGGAGCGCCTGGACGACCTTTTCGTACGGTGCACTCATCTGTTGTGACCCCGATCAGTCCTGTTCGAAGGGTTCGTCGTCACCGAGCGCCAGTTGCACGAGATCGTCGACGTCCAGCTCTGCGATCGCCCCCTCCTCCGCGGACTCCGCCCCTTCCGGCTCGTCCTCTCCGGAGGCGGCCAGCTGCACTAGGGCGTCCATCAGTCCCGCCGCGCGGAATCGGTCCAGGGGTACGGACGCCAGCGCGCGCCGCAGCCGCTCCTCGTCCAGACCGGGATCCGCGTCGTCGCCGTCGTCCGGAAACAGCTCGCCACGCAGATAACCCGCGAGCGAGCCCGGGGTCGGGTGGTCGAAGACGAGCGTGGTCGGCAAGCGCAGTCCGGTGGCCGCGG
>NZ_GG657754.1:564292-566846 GCF_000158915.1 Streptomyces himastatinicus ATCC 53653
CGATGGAGGAGAACAACACGAAGGCGTCCAGTTCCAGGTCCGCCGTCAGCTCGTGCAGATGCCGCACAGCATCCGCCTTCGCGGCCAGTACCCCGGCGAGCCGCTCCGGTGTCAGCTCGGTGACCACCCCGTCGTCCAGGACCCCCGCGGTGTGTACGACGCCGGTCAGCGGCGCATCCTCGGGCATGCCGTCCAGCACGGCGGCAAGGGCCCGGCGGTCGGCGATGTCGCAGTCGGTGACGGTGACCCGCGCACCGAGTCCGGACAGCTCCTGCCGCAGTTCCGCCGCGCCCGGCGCCTGTGCCCCACGCCGGGAGACCAGCACGAGGTGGTCCGCGCCACGGGAGGCCAGCCGACGTGCCACATGCGCGCCCAGTGCGCCGGTGCCGCCGGTGATGAGGACCGTGCCGTGCGGCTGCCAGCCGTCGCCGTCTCCCCGCGCGGCGTCGCGCGTCAGCCGGGCCGCGTACACACCGGAGGAGCGTATGGCGACCTGGTCCTCGTAACCGTTCGTGTGGCCGTTCGTGTGGCTGTCCGTGCGACTCGCGGCGAGGACGGACACCAGGCGGGTCAGGCTCCGCTTCCCGACGTCTTCGGGAAGGTCGACCAGGCCGCCCCAGCGCTGCGGCTGTTCAAAGGCCACCGTCTTGCCCAGGCCCCACAACTGGGCCTGCGCCGGGTTGGCCAACCGCTCGCCCGCTCCGACGGAGACCGCTGAGCGGGTCAGGCACCACAGGGGCGCTTCGGCCTCGGCGTCGGCCAAGGCCTGCACCAGCGTCAGCGTCATGGCGGTCGCGATGGGCACCGGTCCGTCGCCGGGTTCTTGCGCTTCGGCTTCGGCTTCGGCTTCGGCTTCGGCCAATAGGGACACCACACCATCCGCCGAGGTCGCGCGGATCCGGTCGGCGAGTGCTTCGCGGCTCGTCGTGGCGGCGAGGGTCAGCACGGTGACCTCAGCCGCGCCGCCCGCCCGCAGAGCCTGTGCGCACTGCTCGGCCAGTCCGTCCTGGGCGGCGGTCAGCCGCTCCGGCACCGCCAGCAGCCAGGTCCCCGACAGGCGGCCCGTACTCGGTACGGTCATCTGCTTCCACACCACCCCGTAGCGCCAGCCCGACAGCGCCGACTGCTCCTGCTGCCGCTTGCGCCACATCGACAGCGTGGGCAGCACGGTGTCCAGCGGTGTGCCCGCGTCGACGCCGAGTTGGCCGGCAAGGGACGCCACATCGCCCTGCTCCACCAGGTTCCAGAACTCGGTTTCGGCACCGCTGAGGCCCACGTCGGTTGTGGTCACACCCTGGGTCTTGCGGTCCCGCAGCCAGAACCTCCGGCGCTGGAACGCGTACGTCGGCAGGTCCACCCGCTCGGCCCCGGTCCCGGCGAACACCGCCGCCCAATCGACCTTGGCGCCGCGTACGAACAGCTCAGCCACCGCCGTCAGCACGGTTTCGGGCTCGGCATGGCCCTCACGCAATGCGGCCACGGAAAACGCGGGGTCCACGTTGTCGGTTCCGGATCGGGTCAGTGCCGTCAGGACCGGGTCGGGCCCGATCTCCAGCAGTCGGCCGGCGCCCTGCCCGCCCGTGGTCGCCTCGATCGCGTCATGGAACCGAACCGGCTGCCGGACCTGATCCACCCAGTAGTCCGGGTTCGCCCAGTCCTTTTCGCCGACCGGCTCGCCGGTGACCGTGCTGACCGCTGGGAGAATCGGTTGCCGGTACGTGACGCTCGCCGCGATCTCGGCAAACTCCGCCAGCATCGGCCCCATCAACGGGGAGTGGAACGCATGGCTGACGCGCAGCCGCGACACCCGGCGGCCCCGCTCCCGTGCGTCGTCCATCACCTGCTCGACCGCGTCCTCGTCGCCGGAGATCACCACGGCGGTGGGGCCGTTGACCGCTGCGACCGCCGCCCGCTCGCCGTCGGGAAGTCCGTGCAGAATCCCGGCGACCTCGGTCTCGGTGGCTTCGATCGCCGCCATCGCGCCGCCCGAGGGCAGCGCCTGCATCAACCGGGCGCGTCCCGTCACCAGCCGAGCGGCGTCGGCCAGTTCGAAGACCCCGGCGGCGTAGGCGGCGGCCAGTTCGCCGATCGAGTGGCCCAGCACCACGTCCGGGCGTACGCCCCAGGAGCGTAGGAGGGCCACCAGCGCGGACTGGACGGCGAAGAGCGCGGTCTGCGCGTAGCCGGTTTGGTCCAGCCACTCCGCCTCGGCGGAACCCTCGTCGGCGAACAGCACGTCCCGCACGGGCACCTTGAACGCGGCGGTGCCTTCCAGTTCTGTATCGAGGCAGTCGCAGACCTCGTCCAGGGTCCTGGCGAAGGCCGGGAACCGTTCGTACAGCTCGCGGCCCATGCCGGGCCGCTGGCTGCCCTGGCCGGTGAACATCCAGGCCGTCCGGCCGTCACCGACCACACCGGACACCACAGTGGCGTCGGTGGCCCCATCGGTGGCGTTGGTGGCGTCGGTAGCGGTCGGGGTTGCGAAGGCCGCCGCCCCGACGCGCAGCGCATCGCGGTCGCGCCCCAGCACCACGGCGCGGTGGTCGAGCACGGC
>NZ_GG657754.1:567786-579520 GCF_000158915.1 Streptomyces himastatinicus ATCC 53653
CCGGCCGTCCCCGGCCAGCCCGCCCTGACGGGCGAACTCCACGAAGATGCCTGGCGTGGCCATCACGGTGGCGCCCCCGGCGAGTGCCATCTCGCACTCGCCCGCGCGCAGCGCCTGGCACGCCAGGTGCAGGGCGACCGACGCGGACGAGCACGCCGTGTCCACCGACACCGCCGGGCCCTCCAGGCCCAGCACGTACGACAACCGGCCCGATGCGACGCTCGGCGTGCTGCCGGTGAGCAGATACCCCTCGGTCTCCGTATCCGGGTCGTCCTCCTGGCCACTGGCGTAGCCGTTGGCCGACACACCCGCGAACACGCCGGTCTGGGAACCGCGCAGGGACAACGGGTCGATGCCCGCCCGTTCCAGGGCCTCCCACGAGGTCTCCAGCAACAGCCGCTGCTGCGGATCCATCGCCAGCGCCTCACGCGGGGAGATCCCGAACAGCTCCGCATCGAACTCCGTGGCGTCCTCGACGAAACCCCCGACGGCCGCGATGTCGTCCAGCACCCGCGTGTCCCAGCCACGGTCCACCGGCAGCGGCGACATCCCGTCACCACCGGAATCCACCAACTCCCACAGCGTCTCCGGCGACGTCACACCACCCGGGTAACGGCAGCCCATGCCAACGATCGCGACCGGCTCATCGACAGCGCCCGCACGCACAGCGGGGCGATCTTCCACCGCCTGCTCCTCGACCACGCCGAGCAGTTCCTCACGCAGATACCCGGCGAGGGAAGCAGGCGTGGGATGGTCGAAGACGATCGTGGCGGGCAGTTGCAGGGCAGTGGCGGAGCCGAGCCGGTTGCGCAGGTCCACCGCGGTCAGCGAGTCGAAACCCAGATCCTTGAACGCCCTGGTTGGGTCGACTGCCGCGGCGGAAGCATGTCCGAGTACCCCGGCGACCGACGTCTGCACCAGATCCATCAGCATGCGTTCCTGCTCATCCGCGGACAGCCCGAGCAGACGCCGGGCCAGCGCGCTGCCACTGCCAGTGGCGGACCGGCCTGCGGTGCGGCGCTGCTGCGGGGCGGCCGGGACCAGCGCCTGCAGCACACCCGGCAGACTGTCCCGGATCCCAGCCAGAGACGCGGTCCGCAACGCGACCGGCACCGCAACGGGCTCATTGACCTGCAAAGCGGTATCCAGCAGCGCGAGCCCGTCCCGCGTGGACAGCGGCGGGAACCCCTGACGCCGAAGACGATCCACGTCCGCTACACCCAGACGACCCCCCATACCCTCGGCCTGCTCCCACATCCCCCACGCCAACGACACACCAGCCAGCCCCTGCGCCCGCCGCGACACCGCCAACGCATCCAACACCGCATTACCCGCCGCATACGCCGACTGACCCGCACTCCCCACCACACCCGCGAAAGAGGAGAACAACACGAACGCATCCAGATCACGGTCAGCCGTCAACTCGTGCAAATGCACCGCCGACTCCGCCTTCGCCGCAAGCACCCGACCCAACCGCTCCGGCGTCAAATCAGCGACCAACCCGTCATCCAGCACACCAGCGGCATGCACAACGCCCATAAGCGGTGCATCCTCCGGCACCGCATCCAGCACACCAGCCAACGCCGCCCGATCACTCACATCACAAGCAGCAATCGCCACCCGCGCACCCAGCCCGACCAGCTCATCACGCAACTCCTCCGCACCCGGCGCCCCGACACCACGCCGCGAAAGCAGCAGCAGATCACGAACACCATGCACGACCACCAGATGCCGAGCCACCACCGCACCCAAACCACCCGTACCACCAGTGACCAGCACCGTGCCACCCTCACGCCACGGAGCAGGAACGGTGAGCACGACCTTCCCGACATGCTTGGCCTGCCCCAGGAACCGCAACGCCTCCGGAGCCCGCGCGATGTCCCACGCCGTGACCGGAATCGGCCGCAGCGCACCGCTCTCGAACAACTCCAGCAGCGCCCCCAGCATCTCCCCGATCCGCTCAGGACCCGCATCCATCACGTCAAACGCCTGATACGAGACACCCGGATACGCGGCGGCGACCTCGTCCGCGTCGCGGATATCGGTCTTGCCCATCTCCACGAACCGGCCACCCGGCCGCGTCAACCGCAACGACGCATCCACGAACTCCCCCGCCAGGCAATCCAGTACGACATGCACCCCAGCGCCCTCAGTCGCCCGAGAGAAGACCTGCTCGAACTCCGTCGTACGCGACGAAGCAATACGATCGGCCGCAACATCCAGCCCGCGAAGAGTCGGCCACTTGGCCTGACTCGCCGTCGCGAACACCTCCGCACCCAGATGCTGAGCCAACTGCACCGCCGCCATACCCACACCGCCGGCAGCGGCATGAACCAACACCGACTCACCCGCCCCCAGCCCCGCCAGATCCACCAACGCGTAATACGCCGTCAGGAACACCACCGGCACCGACGCCGCCTGCTCGAACGACCAACCACTCGGCATACGCACCAACATCCGCGCATCCGCCACCGCCGACGGCCCGAACCCGCCGTCCAGCAGACCCATCACCCGGTCACCCACAGCGAAGTCCGCCACCCCAGGACCGACCTCCACCACAACCCCGGCACCTTCATGCCCGAGCCGACCAGCGTCCCCCGGATACATGCCCAGCACATTCAGCACATCACGGAAATTGACCCCCGCCGCACGCACACCAACCCGCACCTGACCGGGGCCCAGCGCCCGGGGTTCCTCCGGCACCAGCGCGACACCGTCCAACTGGCCCTTGGCCACCATGTCCAACCGCCATGCCGAACCCACACCCACCGGAGGCTCCAACACCCCACCCGAAGCCATCCGCACCAGCCGCGGCAACCACACCGCACCCCCGCGCACCGCAAACTGCCCCTCCCCCAGAGCCCCGGCAAGCGCCTGGAAAGAAGCCTCCTCCCCATCGACATCAGCCAGTACGAACCGGCCCGGATGCTCACTGATCGCCGAACGCACCAGACCCCACACCCCAGCACCCGCGAGATCCAGCACATCGCGAGCACCATCCTCGGCCGAGGCCACCTCCACCGCACCCGACGTCAACACCACCAGGCGTGCCTTCGCAAAACGCTCCTCAGCCAACCACCCACGCACCACACCCAGAACACCCGCCACCACATCACCGACACCGGCGCCACCACACGCCACCGGAAGCACGACCGTCTCAGGCACCGTGGCACCACCATCAACAGCGGCGACCAAACCCGCAAGACCGTCGTAGGAGGTCACCGGAACACCGGCACCCTGCCACCCATGCGACTCGACATCACCAAGCACCGCCCAACCTGCAGACTCCCCACAGTCCTCGGACCGCGCCACCGGCGCAGGAAACCACTCCAGCCGGAACAGACTCTCCGCCGTGGCAGAGGCGGACGCGCTCAGCTCGGTGACCGAGACCGGGCGCAGCACCAGCGACGCCACCTCGGCGACCGGGTCACCTGCGGCATCGGCCACCCGCAGCGCCACCTCACCTGTGCCTCGTGGAGACAGACGTACCCGCACGGCGGAGGCGCCCACGGCGGACAGCGACACACCCGACCACATGAATGGCAGCAAAAGCCGTGTCCGCACCGGCATCCGGTTCCTGGAGTCCCAGGGCGTGCAGCACCGTGTCCAGCAGCGCCGGATGCAAACCGAACCCGGCCCCGTCCTCCGCGACCGCCTCCGGCAGAGCGGCCTCCACCAACAGGTCCTCGCCCTGCTTCCACACCTCCCGCAGACCACGGAACGCCGGACCATACGCCAACCCCGCACCCGACAACCGCTCATACAACCCATCCACCACAACCGCCTCCGCACCCACCGGCGGCCACACCCGCAAATCCCACCCACCAGCAGGAACCCCAGCAACAAGAACACCCGTAGCATGCACAGTCCACGGCTGCTCGGCACCCGCCTCCTCCGGGCGCGAGTAAACCCACAGCGCCCGACGGCCGTCCTCGGCGCCGTCGATGCTCAGCTGCACCTGAACAGCACCGTCCTCCGGAAGGACCAACGGCGCCTGCAAGGTCAACTCCTCCACCCGGTCACACCCGACCCGGTCACCCGCCTGCACCGCAAGCTCAACGAACGCAGTGCCCGGCACCAACACCGAACCCGCCACCACATGATCAGCCAGCCACGGATGCGACCGCACCGACAACCGCGACGTCAACAACACCGCATCCGAACCCGCGACCGACACCGCCGCACCCAACAACGGATGCTCCGCGACGCCCAGGCCCAGCCCCCGCGCGTCAGTGACCGGCCGCGCGGCATCCAGCCAGTACCGCTGCCGCTGGAAGGCGTACGTCGGCAGATCCACCCGTCGCGCACCGGTCCCGGCGAACATGGCGGGCCAGTCGACCTGCGAGCCGCGTACGAACATCTCCGCGACCGCCGACAGGACGGTCTCGGGCTCGCCGCGCCCCTTCCGCAATGTCGACGCCACCATACTGTCGACGGCGGTCTGGGCCAGCGCGGTCAGCACCGGGTCGGGTCCGATCTCCAGGAGCCGGGTTACGCCCTGTTCGGTCGTGGTGGTCTCCAGAGCCCGGTGGAACCGGACCGGCTCGTGGATCTGGCGCACCCAGTACTCCGGGGTCGCCCAGTCCGCCGCGCCGACCAGTTGCCCGCTGACCGTGCTGACGGCCGGAAGCACCGGCTGCCGGTAGGCGACACCCGCAGCGATCTCGGCGAACTCCGCCAGCATCGGCTCCATCAACGGCGAGTGGAAGGCATGGCTCACCCGCAGCCGCGACACCCGCCGACCCCGCTCCCGCGCGACCGCCATCACCCGCTCGACCGCGTCCTCGTCGCCGGAGACGACCACCGCGGTCGGCCCGTTGACCGCCGCGACCGTGGCCCGCTCCCCTTCAGGAACCCCGCCGAGGATGTCGGTGACCTCGGACTCGGTGCCCTCGACCGCCGCCATCGCACCACCCGAAGGCAGCCCCTGCATCAACCGCGCACGACCCGCCACCAACCGCGCGGCATCCCCCAGCCCGAACACACCCGCCACATACGCCGCGACGAACTCGCCGATCGAGTGGCCCAGCACCACATCCGGACCCATGCCCCACGACCGCAGCAACTCCACCAACGCCACCTGCACCGCGAACAACGCCGACTGCGCATACCCGGTCCCCTCCAGCAGAACCGCCTCCGCCGAACCCTCCGCCGCGAACAACACCTCCCGCACCGGAACGCCGAAGCCCGGCCCGCCCGCCAGCTCGGCTTCCAGGTGGCCGCACACCTCATCCAGGACCCGCGCGAACACCGGGAACCGGTCGTACAGCCCACGGCCCATACCCAGTCGCTGGCTGCCCTGACCGGTGAACATCCAACCCGTTCGGCCGTCGGTCACCGCGCCGGATATCACGGCGTCGCCACCGGCCGGGTCTGTCAGGCCGGTCAGCGGCGCCGCCCCGTCCGTGCCCAGCACCACGGTCCGGTGCTCCAGGACCGCCCGCGTAGTCGCCAACGAGAAGCCGACGTCGACCGGGGAGTGGTCCCGCTCGCCGAGGAAGGCCGCCAGGCGTTCGGTCTGTGCCCGCACCGATTGGGCGTTCCGGCCGGACAGCACCCACGGCACCACCGGCATCGCCGACAGGTCCGTCGTGGCCTCGCCAGAGGCGGTGCCGTTCTCTTGGCCGTCACCGTCACCACTGTCACCGCCTGACGCGGCAGGAGGTTCCTCGAGGATGACATGGGCGTTGGTACCACTGATACCGAACGAAGAAATCCCCGCGCGACGAGGATGGTCGGCGCGGGGCCAGGGGCGTTCTTCGGTCAGCAGGCGCACCGAGCCCGCGTCCCAGTCGACGTGCGACGAGGGCTCACCCACGTGCAGGGTCCGGGGCAGTTCCCCGGCGCGCAGGGCCATCACCATCTTGATGACGCCGGCGACGCCTGCGGCGGCCTGGGTGTGTCCGAAGTTCGACTTCACCGAGCCCAGCCACAGCGGCTCGGCGCCCTCGCGCCCCTGGCCGTAGGTCGCGAGCAGCGCCTGGGCTTCGATGGGATCGCCGAGCCGGGTTCCGGTGCCGTGCGCCTCGACGACGTCCACTTCGGACGCCGGGATCCGCGCGGCCTTCAACGCCTGGCGGATCACGCGCTGCTGCGACGGACCGTTCGGCGCGCTCAGCCCGTTCGAGGCGCCGTCCTGGTTGACGGCGCTGCCGCTGATCACCGCGAGCACCTGGTGGCCCAGCCGCTGTGCCTCGGACAGCCGCTCCAGTACGAGCACGCCGGCGCCCTCGGCCCAGGCGGTGCCGTCCGCGGCCTCCGCGAACGGCTTGCACCGGCCGTCGGCAGCGAGGCCACGCTGCCGGGAGAACTCCACGAACGTCGTCGGGGCGGCCATCACGGTGACGCCACCGGCGAGCGCGATCCCGCACTCGCCGGTCCGTAGCGCGTGGCAGGCAAGGTGCAGGGAGACCAGCGAGGATGAGCAGGCGGTGTCGAGTGTCACCGCGGGCCCCTCGAACCCGAACACGTACGAGATGCGGCCGGAGAAGACGCTGCCCGCGTTGCCGTTGGCGAGGAAGCCCTCGACGTCCTTGGGCACGCCGCTCAGGCGCGACGCGTAGTCGTGGTACATCAGGCCCGCGAAGACGCCGGTAGCCGAGCCGCGCAGCGAGTGGGGGTTGATCCCCGCCCGTTCCAGGGCCTCCCACGAGGTCTCCAGCAGCAGCCGCTGCTGCGGGTCCATGGCGAGGGCCTCGCGCGGGGAGATGCCGAACAACTCGGCGTCGAACTCAGCCGCGTCGTGCAGAAACCCGCCCTCGTGTACGTGCGAGGTGCCCGGGCGGTCCGTGTCGGGGTCGAAGAGGGTCTCGAGGTCCCAGCCGCGATCGGTGGGGAACGGGGTGATCCCGTCCCCCGCCGAGCTGACCAGCTGCCACAGATCCTCCGGCGAGGCCACCCCGCCCGGGTACCGGCATCCCATGCCCACGATCGCGATGGGCTCGTGGGCTTTCGCTTCGGCTTCACTCAGGCGAAGGTGAGCATCCCGAGCATCGGCGATCGCGCGCTTGAGATATTCCCGGAGCTTGTCTTCGTTCGCCATGCGTTCCTTATCCTTCAGATAGAGTTGAAGCCTGAGCCAGGGGGCTCAGTTCGCCCATGGCTTGCTGTCCATCAGCGAGAACAGCTCGTCGTCGGTCGCGTCCTCGATCCCCTCGGCGCCCGCCCGGATCTCCGGGCCGCCGTCGCTCTCGGCCCATACAGCCAGCAGCCTCTGTAGCTTGCTGCCGACTTCGGCGCGGACGGCCTCATCGGTGGGCACCGTCTCGGCAAGAACCGACTGGAGTTTTTCGAGTTCCCCGAAGAGGTATCCGGCGCCACCGTCGTCCTCCGGCACCAACTCCGCCCGCAGGTAGTCCCGCAGGGACAGGACCGTCGGGTGATCGAAGATGATGGTGGCGGGCAGCTGCAGGGCGGTGGCGGAGCTGAGCCGGTTGCGCAGGTCCACCGCGGTCAGCGAGTCGAAGCCGAGTTCCTTGAACGCGCGCGTCGGATCGATCGATCCGGGCGAGGTGTATCCGAGGACGGCGGCGACAGAAGTCTGCACGATGTCGAGCAGCATCCGGTCCCGCTCGGCGGGCGAAAGCTCCTTCAGGCGGTGGGCCAGCCCCGAGTCGTCGGCGGCCGCGGCACGGCCGAAGGAGCGCCGCTGCTCGGTGGCCGGCGCAAGGTCGCGCAACACGCTGGGCAGCGTGTCCCGCTGCCCGGCGAACGCACTGGTCCGCAGCGCGACCGGCAACGCGACCGGCTCGTTGACCTGCAATGCGGTATCCAGCAGCGCGAGCCCGTCCCGCGTGGACAGCGGCGGGAACCCCTGACGCCGAAGACGGTCCACGTCCGCTACACCCAGACGACCCCCCATACCCTCGGCCTGCTCCCACATCCCCCACGCCAACGACACACCAGCCAGCCCCTGCGCCCGCCGCGACACCGCCAACGCATCCAACACCGCATTACCCGCCGCATACGCCGACTGACCCGCACTCCCCACCACACCCGCAAAAGAGGAGAACAACACGAACGCGTCAAGATCACCCTCAGCCGTCAACTCGTGCAGATGCACCGCCGACTCCGCCTTCGCCGCAAGCACCCGAGCCAACCGCTCCGGCGTCAGATCAGCGACCACCCCGTCATCCAGCACACCAGCGGTGTGCACGATGCCCGTAAGGGGCGCATCCTCCGGCACCGTATCGAGGACACCAGCCAACGCCGCCCGATCACTCACATCACAAGCAGCAATCGTCACCCGCGCACCCAGCCCGGCCAACTCATCACGCAACTCCTCCGCACCCGGCGCCCCGACACCACGCCGCGAAAGCAGCAGCAGATCACGAACACCATGCACGACCACCAGATGCCGAGCCACCACCGCACCCAAACCACCCGTACCACCAGTGACCAGCACCGTGCCCTTGTCCCAGCGTGTCGCCGGGACGTCCTCGTCCGCGGCGGGAACGGTCATCCGTACGATCCGGGGCAGGCGGACCCGCCCATCGCGCACCGCGAACTGGCTCTCGTCGGATTCGGCCGCGTACGCCGCCAGAGCCCGGTAGGAGTCCGGCTCGCCATCCACATCGGCCAGCGCGAATCGGCCCGGGTGCTCGCTGATCGCCGACCGCACCAAACCCCACACGCCCGCACTCGCGAGATCCAGCTCACTCGCGTCGGCGGCAGCATCCAGCGCGACCGCACCCGTGGTCGACACCACCAGGCGCGAATCCTCCAGACACTTCTCAGCCAGCCACGTCCGCATCGCCGCCAGCACACCAGCAACCCCACCAATGAGATCACCAGGATTCGCCACCACCGGCAGGACCACCGTGCCGGGAACCGAAGCGCCCCCGGCCACGGCAGCGGTCAGCGCTCCCAAGTCCTGGTAGTTCGTCACCGCGACACCGGCGGCACGCCACCCGTCCTCGGCCTGCGCATCCGTGCCGAGGACGGCCCAGTCGCCGAGGTCGCCCGGCTCGGCCGGAGCCGGCGCGGAAACCCAGTCCAGCCGGAACAGATCCTCCATGGGCGCAGAACCCGCCCGGGCGAGGTCTGCTGCGGTAACCGGTCGCAGCACCAGCGAGTCGATGTCGGCCACCGGCTGACCAGCGGCGTCGGCCACGCGCAGCCTGTACTCGCCGGATCCTCGCGGTGACAGTCGCACCCGTACGGCCGAGACACCGACGGCGGACAGCGACACGCCGGACCAGAGGAACGGCAGCATCGCGCCCTCAACCTCCGGAGTCTGGAGCCCGAGCGCGTGCAGCACCGTGTCCAGCAGCGCCGGATGCACACCATACGCCGACGCCTCCGCAGCCACCTCCTCCGGCAAGGCCGCCTCCACGAACACCTCGCCGCCACTCACCCACACGTCCCGCAAGCCCCGGAACGCCGACCCGTAGACCAACCCCGCACCGGCCAGCCGCTCATACAGCCCCTCCAGCGCAACCGGTTCCGCACCGGCAGGCGGCCACACACTCAGATCCCAGTCGGCGACGACAGGCTCGGCCGTGACAGTGCCAGTGGCGTGCAACGTCCACGGCCGGTCGGCCGAGGCACCGTCCGGGCGCGAGTACACGCGCAGCGAACGCCGCTCCTCGCCGGGCTCCGGCGCGTCAATGCCGAGCTGCACCTGAACAGCGCCGTCCTCCGGAAGGACCAGCGGCGCCTGCAAGGTCAGCTCCTCCACACGGTCACACCCGACCCGGTCACCCGCCTGCACCGCAAGCTCAACGAAGGCCGTACCCGGCACCAACACCGAACCCGCCACCACGTGATCAGCCAGCCACGGATGCGACCGCACCGACAACCGCGACGTCAACAGCACCGCATCCGAACCCGCCACCGCAACCGAAGCACCCAACAACGGATGCCCCGCCACACCCAGACCCAAGCCGCTCGCATCGATACCCGGCCGGACAGCCCCCATCCAAAAACGCTGCCGCTGAAACGCATACGTCGGCAGATCCACTCGCCGCGCAACGGTCCCGGCGAAGACGGCGGACCAGTCCACCTTGCCGCCCCGTACGAACATCTCGGCCACGGCGGTCAGCACGGTCTCGGCCTCGTCGCGCCCCTTGCGCAGCACCGAAACCGCAGTGGACCCTTCGGACCGCGCGAGCGCGGTCAGCACGGGGTCCGCACCGATTTCGAGCAGTCGGGTTGCGCCCTGCTCGCCGACGGCGGTCCGGAGCGCTTCATGGAAGCGGACCGGCTCGCGCACCTGGCGGACCCAGTAGGCGGGGGTCGTCCAGTCAGGATCTGCGAGCGGTTGACCGGTGACGGTGCTGACCGCTGTGAGCACCGGCTGCCGGTAGGTGACCCTCGCGGCGATGTCGGCGAACTCCGCGAGCATCGGCTCCATCAACGGCGAGTGGAAAGCGTGGCTGACGCGCAGCCGCGACACTCGACCGCCCCGCTCCCGCGCCACCGCCATCACCCGCTCGACCACGTCCTCGTCACCGGACACCACCACCGACGTGGGGCCGTTCACCGCCGCGACCGTGGCCCGCTCCCCTTCAGCAAGCCCGCCGAGGATGTCGGTGACCTCGGACTCGGCGCCCTCGAGCGCCGCCATCGCACCACCCGAAGGCAGCCCCTGCATCAACCGCGCACGACCCGCCACCAACCGCGCGGCATCCCCCAGCCCGAACACACCCGCCACATACGCCGCCACGAACTCACCCACCGAATGGCCCAGCACCACATCCGGCACCACACCCCACGACCGCAGCAACTCCACCAACGCCACCTGCACCGCGAACAACGCCGACTGCGCATACCCGGTCCCCTCCAGCAGAGCCGCCTCCGCCGAACCCTCCGCCGCGAACAACACCTCCCGCACCGGAACGCCGAAGCCCGGCCCACCCGCCAACTCGGCGTCCAGATGTCCACACGCCTCGTCCAGGACCCGCGCGAACACCGGGAACTGGCCGTACAGCTCGCGGCCCATGCCGGGCCGCTGGCTGCCCTGGCCGGTGAACATCCACGCTGTACGCCCCTCGGCCGCCACACCGGACACCACGGAGGCATCACCATCGGCCAGCGCGGCCACGCCCGAGTGCAGGGTGGCGAAGTCGGTGCCGAGCACCACTGCCCGGTGTTCCAGCGCCGCGCGGGTCGTCGCCAAAGACCACCCGATATCGGCGGGCGCGGCGTCCTGCTCGTCGAGGAAGGCCGCCAGCTGCCCAGCCTGCGCGCGCAAGGCTTCCGCGGTCCGGCCGGAGAGCACCCACGGCACGACGGCCGGCTCCGCGGTCGGCCGCTCGCCGCCCATGGCCGGTTCGATCGCGGGAGCTTCCTCGGCCTCCTCGATGATGACGTGCGCGTTGGTCCCACTGATGCCGAACGACGAGACACCCGCCCGACGTGGCCGCTCACCGCGCGGCCACGCACGGGCCTCGGTCAGCAGCTCGACCGCACCGGAGCCCCAATCGACATGCGACGAGGGTTCGTCCGCGTGCAGCGTTCGCGGCAGCCGCTGCTCGCGCAGCGCCATCACCATCTTGATCAGCCCGGCCGCGCCGGCCGCGGCCTGACTGTGCCCGATGTTCGACTTCACCGAGCCCAGCCACAGCGGCTCGGCGCCATCGCGCCCCTGCCCGTAGGTCGCGAGCAGCGCCTGCGCCTCGATCGGGTCGCCGAGCGTGGTACCGGTGCCGTGCGCCTCGACCGCGTCCACGTCGGACGGCGATATCCGCGCGGCGGCGAGCGCCTGCCGGATCACCCGCTGCTGCGACGGACC
>NZ_GG657754.1:579877-604458 GCF_000158915.1 Streptomyces himastatinicus ATCC 53653
TCAAGGCCGAGGGCGTAGGCGAGACGGCCCGATGCGACGCTCGGGGTACTGCCGGTCAGGAGGTAGCCCTCCATCTCTTCCTCGGGCTCGTGCACGTTCCCGCCGTACCCGTTCGCAGACACCCCGGCGAACACGCCGGTGGCCGAGCCGCGCAGCGACAGGGGGCTGATCCCGGCCCGCTCCAGCGCCTCCCAGGACGTCTCCAGCAGCAGCCGCTGCTGCGGATCCATGGCAAGGGCCTCACGCGGCGAGATCCCGAACAACTCGGCGTCGAACCGCGCCACGTCCTTTACGAATCCGCCACCGCTGACGCCGGTCGTGTCGACCAGCATCCGCACGTCCCAGCCACGATCGGCGGGCAGCGGGGAAAAACCGTCACCGGCCGAGTCGACCAGGTCCCACAGCGCCTGCGGCGAGGTCGCGCCACCCGGATAGCGGCAGCCCATACCGACGATGACAATGGGGTCGTCGTCCACGAACGTCGCCGTCTTCCGGACGGGCGAAGCGGTCTGCTCGACCACCGCGCCCAGGACCCGCGTACGCAGGTGGTCGGCCAGCGCGGCGGGGTTCGGGTGGTCGAAGATCAGGGTCGCGGGCAGCTGGACAGCGGTCGCGGTGGTGAGGCGGTTGCGCAGCTCTACCGCGGTCAGCGAGTCGAATCCAAGATCCTTGAATGCCCGTCCGGCATCGACTTCCGCGCCCGACGTGTACCCCAGCACCCCGGCGACCTGGGTCTGTACGAGGTCCAGCAGCAACCGGTCCTGCTCGGCGGCGGGCAGTCCGCGCAGGCGGCGGGCCAGCTCGCCGCCGCTGGCGGCGGCAACCTGCCCGGCGACGGTCCGACGCTGCCGCGTCGCCGGGACGAGTCCGTGCAGCACGGCGGGCAGGCTGTCGCGTACCGCGGCGAGTGCCGAGGTCCGTAGGGCGACCGGCACCGCCACCGGCTCGTTGATCCGCAGGGCGGTGTCAAGGAGGGTCAGCCCGTGGTCGGTCCTCAGGGCCGGGAAGCCCTGGCGCCGCATCCGGCTCAGGTCGGCTTCGTCGAGTCGACCGCCCATGCCTTCGGAGTTCTCCCACATGCCCCACGCCAGCGACACGGCCGGGAGCCCCTGGGCTCGCCGGGATACCGCGAGGGCGTCGAGCACCGCGTTGCCCGCGGCGTAAGCCGCCTGGCCCGCATTGCCCACCACACCCGCGAAGGAGGAGAACAGGACGAACGCGTCCAGATCACGGCCTGCGGTGAGTTCGTGCAGATGCATGGCGGAATCGGCTTTTGCCGCCAGCACTCCGGCGAGCCGTTCCGGGGTCAGCTCCGCGATCATCCCGTCGTCGAGCACTCCAGCGGTGTGCACCACGCCCCTCAACGGGGCATCGTCGGGGACCGCATCCAACGCATCCGCCAGCGCCTGCCGGTCGCTGACATCACACGCACGGATCGTCACCCGCGCACCGAGAGCGGTCAGCTCCCGTTCAAGCTCACCCGCCCCCGGCGCGTCGGGCCCACGCCGGGAGAGCAGGAAGAGGTCCCGCACCCCGTGTTCCGTGGTCAAGTGCCGAGCCACCACCGCACCCAAACCACCCGTACCGCCGGTCACCAACACCGTGCCACGCTCACCCCACGGCACCGGCAAGGTCAGCACGACCTTGCCGACATGCCTCGCCTGCCCCAGGAACCGCAACGCCTCCGGAGCCCGGGCGATGTCCCACGCCGTGACCGGAACCGGCCGCAGTGCACCACTCTCGAACAGCCCCAACAACGCCGTCAGCATCTCGCCGATCCGCTCAGGGCCCGCATCCATGACATCGAACGACCGATAGATCACGCCCGGATGAGCATCGGCCACCTCACCCGCATCCCGAATATCGGTCTTGCCCATCTCCACGAACCGGCCACCCGGCCGCGTCAACCGCAACGACGCATCCACGAACTCCCCCGCCAGGCAATCCAACACCACATCCAGCCCGACACCACCCGTCGCCGCGGAGAAGACCTGTTCAAACTCCGTCGTACGCGACGAAGCAATACGAGCAGCCGCAACATCCAGCCCGCGAAGAGTCGGCCACTTGCCCTCACTCGCCGTCGCGAACACCTCCGCACCCAGATGCTGAGCCAACTGCACCGCCGCCATACCCACACCGCCCGCAGCGGCATGAACCAACACCGACTCACCCGCCCCCAGCCCCGCCAGATCGACCAGCGCGTAGTACGCGGTCAGGTACACGATCGGTACCGACGCCGCCTGCTCGAACGACCAACCGTCCGGTATACGCGCCAGCATCCGCGCATCCGCCACCGCCGACGGCCCGAACCCGCCGTCCAGCAGACCCATCACCCGGTCACCCACAGCGAAGTCCGCCACCCCAGGACCGACCTCCACCACGACCCCGGCACCTTCATGCCCGAGCCGACCAGCGTCCCCCGGATACATGCCCAGCACATTCAGCACATCACGGAAATTGACCCCCGCCGCACGCACACCAACCCGCACCTGGCCGGGGCCCAGCGCCCGGGGTTCCTCCGGCACCAGCGCGACACCGTCCAACTGGCCCTTGGCCACCATGTCCAACCGCCATGCCGAACCCACACCCACCGGAGGCTCCAACACCCCGCCCGAAGCCATCCGCACCAGCCGCGGCAACCACACACGCCCCTCGCGGACGGCGACCTGGTCCGCGCCCAGCCCGGCGAGGCCGACAGCCAGGGCCTCATACGACTCCCGCGCACCATCGACGTCGGCCAGCACGAACCGCCCCGGATGCTCACTGATCGCCGAACGCACCAGACCCCACACCCCAGCACCCGCGAGATCCAGCACATCGCGAGCACCATCCTCGGTCGAGGCCACCCCCACCGCACCCGACGTCAACACCACCAGGCGCGACCCGGCGAAGCGCCGCTCTGCCAGCCATTCACGGACCACGGCCAGCACACCGGCCACCGCGTCGGTGACCTCGGTGTCCGTGGGGCGGAGCGGAAGCACCACGGTGTCCGGGACGGCGGTACCGTCATCCAGCGCGGCGGTCAGCGCGGCCAGATCGGCATAACCGGTCACCGGAACACCCGCGTCGCGCCACTCATCGGCGTCGGCGAGTACGGCCCAGGCAGCACCCGATCCGCCGGGTTCGCCGGGAGCGGGAGCGGGGGCGGGGGTGGGAGCGGGGATCCAGTCGAGGCGGAACAGGCTGTCCCGATGCGGGGAGTTCGCCGTGGCCAGATCCGCGGTCGACACCGGCCGCAATACCAGCGACTCCACCTCGGCCACCGGAGCACCCGTAGCGTCGGCGATCTGCAGGGCGACCTCGCCGGACCTCCCCACGGACAGCCGCACCCGTACCGCGGCCGCACCGACCGCCGACAACGACAAAAACACACCCGACCACGAGAACGGCAGCGCCGCTCCCTCGTCGGCCTGGGTCCCCCACTCCCAAGGCATGCAGCAAGGAGTCGAGCAGTGCCGGGTGCAGACCGAAATCGGCCGCATCACCGGACAGCGACTCGGGCAGAGCCGCCTCTACGAACAGGTCCTCGCCGTGCCGCCAGACCTCCCGCAGGCCACGGAAAGCCGGACCGTACACCAGGCCACCACCGGCGAGCCGTTCGTACAAGCCCTCCACCGGAACCTGCTCCGCACCGGCAGGCGGCCACACGGCCAGGTCCCAATCCGCGACAGTCCCACCAGAGATGAGAGTCCCCGTGGCATGCAGAGTCCACGGCTCCTCGGCCGCCGCGTCCTCGGGGCGCGAGTAGACGCGCACTGCGCGTCGGCCCTCCTCCGTGCCCCCGGTACTGTCGATGCTGAGCTGCACCTGCAGCGCGTCCTGTTCCGGCAGCACCAGCGGCGCCTGCAGAGTCAGTTCCTCGACCCGCTCGCAGCCGACCCGCTCACCGGCCTGCACCGCAAGCTCAACGAACATCGTGCCCGGCACCAGCACCGAACCCGCCACAGCGTGATCAGCCAGCCACGGGTGCGAGGAGACCGAGAGCCGCCCGGTCAGCAGCACCGCGTCCGATCCGGCCACGGTCACCGCCGCGCCAAGCATGGGGTGCTCGGCCGCTCCCAGGCCCAAGCCACGAGCGTCGGTGACCGGCCGGGAGGCCTCGAGCCAGTACCGCTGCCGCTGGAACGCGTACGTCGGCAGGTCGACCCGTCGCGCGCCCGTCCCGGCGAAGACTGCCGCCCAGTCGATCTTCGCGCCGCGCACGAACACCTCGGCCACGGCACCCAACACGGTCTCGGCTTCAGGTCGCCCCTTGCGCAGGGCCGACACCACAGTCACGTCCGAAGCCGCCTTGGCCAGCGCGGTCAGCACCGGGTCGGGGCCGACCTCCAGCAGTCGGCTGACACTCTGTGTACCGGTGGCGGTCTCAAGAGCGTCGTGGAAGCGGACCGGTCGGCGGACCTGATCCACCCAGTAGTCAGCGGTCGCCCAGTCCTCTTCACCGACCGGCTCACCGGTGACCGTGCTGACGGCCGGGAGCACCGGCTGCCGGTAGGCGACACTCGCCGCGATCTCGGCGAACTCCGCCAGCATCGGCTCCATCAACGGCGAGTGAAAGGCATGACTCACCCGCAGCCGCGACACCCGCCGACCCCGCTCCCGCGCAACCGCCATCACCCGCTCGACCACGTCCTCGCCGCCGGAAACGACCACCGACGTGGGGCCGTTCACCGCCGCGACCGTGGCCCGCTCCCCCTCAGGAAGCCCACTGAGGATCTCGGCGACCTCGGCTTCCGCACCCTCGACCGCCGCCATCGCACCACCCGAGGGCAGCGCCTGCATCAACCGCGCACGACCCGCCACCAACCGCGCGGCATCCGCCAACTCGAACACACCCGCCACATACGCCGCCACGAACTCCCCCACCGAATGGCCCAGCACCACATCCGGACCCACACCCCAGGAACGCAATAGCTCCACCAACGCCACCTGCACCGCGAACAACGCCGACTGCGCGTACCCGGTCCGATCCAGCAGAGCCGCCTCCGCAGAACCCTCCGCCGCGAACAACACCTCCCGCACCGGGTGCTCAAACCCCGACCCACCCGCCAGCTCCGCGTCCAGAAAACCGCACACCTCATCCAGGGCCTTCGCGAACACCGGGAACACGCCATACAACTCACGGCCCGTACCCAGCCGCTGACTCCCCTGCCCCGTGAACATCCAACCCGTACGCCCATCCGACACCACACCGGACACCACAGAAGCGCCACCGTCGGCCAGCTCGGCGACCCCCGACCGCAAATCCTCCAAATCCCCGCCCAACACCACAGCACGGTGATCGAGCACCGCACGCGACGTCGCCAACGAGTAGCCGACATCAGCCGCCGAGCAGTCAGCCACCCCTTCCGCCGTGTCCAGGAAACCGGCCAAGCGCTCGGCCTGCGCCCGCACCGCCCGCTCGCCGCGCCCCGACAGCACCCACGGCACCACCGGCAGCGACTGCCCCGAAGGCGGCTCTTCGGCCACGTCAGGTTCGGGCTGGAGCTCGAACTCGGGCGCTTCTTCGATGATGATGTGCGCGTTGGTGCCGCTGATCCCGAAGGACGAGACACCCGCTCGGCGCAGACGCTCCCCCTTCGGCCACCTACGAGCCTCCCCCAGCAACTGCACAGCACCCGCCGTCCAGTCCACCTGGGTCGAGGGCTCGTTCACGTGCAGCGTCCGCGGCAACCGCTCCGCACGCAGCGCCATCACCATCTTGGTCAGACCCGCAACACCAGCAGCAGCCTGCGTATGGCCGATGTTCGACTTCACCGAACCCAGCCACAAGGGCTCGTTCTCGGAGCGCGCCTGACCATACGTCGCCAGCAACGCCTGCGCCTCGATCGGGTCACCCAGTCGCGTCCCCGTGCCATGCGCCTCAACGACGTCCACCTCCGACGCCGAGAGCCGCGCCGACGACAACGCCTGGCGGATCACACGCTGCTGCGACGGACCATTCGGCGCCGTCAGGCCATTCGACGCACCGTCCTGGTTGACCGCACTCCCCCGTACGACCGCGAGCACCGGATGCCCCAGGCGCCGCGCGTCGGACAGCCGCTCCAGCACCACCACCCCGGCACCCTCGGCCCACCCCGTACCGTCCGCACTGTCCGCGAAAGACTTACAACGGCCGTCCGAGGCCAGACCCCGCTGCCGCGAAAACTCAACGAACGTCGACGGAGTCGACATGACGGTGACACCACCGGCCAACGCCATCCCACACTCCCCCGCACGCAGCGCCTGACACGCCCAATGCAGGGACACCAACGACGACGAACACGCCGTATCCACCGTCACCGCGGGCCCCTCGAACCCGAAGACGTACGCGATGCGGCCGGAGAAGATGCTGCCCGCGTTCCCATTCCCGAGAAAGCCCTCGATTTCCTCCGGAGCGACCTGCAACCGCGACGCATAGTCGTGGTACATCAGCCCCGCGAACACACCCGTCGACGAACCACGCAACGACAACGGGTCAATCCCGGCCCGCTCCAGCGCCTCCCACGACGTCTCCAGCAACAACCGCTGCTGCGGATCCATCGCAAGGGCCTCACGCGGCGAAATGCCGAACAACTCCGCATCGAACTCGGCCGCGTCATGCAGGAAACCGCCTTCACGCGCGTACGAGGTGCCCGCACGATCCGGGTCCGGGTCGAACAGGGCCTCAAGGTCCCAGCCACGGTCGGCCGGGAACCCGGTGATCCCGTCGCCGGCCGAGTCGACCAGCTCCCACAGGGACTCGGGAGACGACACACCGCCCGGGTAGCGACAGCCCATCCCCACGATCGCGATCGGCTCGTGGTCCTTCGCCTCCGCTTCTCGCAGACGCTGGCGGGTCTCGCGGAGGTCGGTGGTGAGACGCTTGAGGTACGTCAGCGTCTTCTCGTCAGTGGACACGTGAGCCCAGCCCCTTTGTCGCGCGTGAGGGTGCCATCATGAGCGCCCTCATCCTTCGAGTTCGCGATCGATGATTTCGAACATCGAATCGAGTGAAGCGGAATCGATATCGTCGTTCTCGGTACCGTCGCCGCCCAGGTCTTCCTCCAGCCGCGCCACCATCGCCTTGACGCGTGACCGCACCTGCTGGCGCAGCGCGCCGTCCTGGGCCATCGAGAGCACTGCGGCTTCGAACTTCTCCAGGTCGCTCAGGCCGAAATCGCCCTCGCCGGAGCCCTGGTCGAGCTGTTCGCGCAGGTACCCGGCGAGGCCCTCGATCGTCGGATGATCGAAGGCGAGACTGGCGGGCAGGGTGAGCCCGGTCGCGCTGTTGAGCCGGTTACGCAGGTCCACCGCGGTCAGGGAATCGAACCCGAGATCCTTGAACGCCCGCCCCGGATCGATCACGCCGGCGGAACCATGCCCCAGCACCGCCGCGACCTGGGACTGCACAAGGTCCAGCAGCACCCTGTCCTGCTCGGCCGCGGACCGGCCCCGCAGGCGGCGGGCAAGCGCATCGGAACTGCCCGCACCGCTCCGGTCCCCGGCGCGCCGCTGCCGGGCGGCCGCCGGCAGGAGGCCCTGCAGCATGCCGGGCACGCTGTCCCGGCGTGCGGCCAGTGTCGTGGTGTTGACCGAGACCGGCAGCGCGATCGGCTCGTCGGACCGTACCGCCAAGTCGAACAGCGCTAGCGCGTGCTCGGTGGTCAGCGGCGCGAAGCCCTGTCCGCGCAGACGGGCCAGGTTCGCGTCACCGAGGCGGCCGCCCATGCCGTCGGGGTGTTCCCACATGCCCCACGCCAGGGATACGCCGGGCAGCCCCTGGGCGCGTCGGGACACCGCAAGTGCGTCGAGCACCGTGTTGCTCGCCGCGTAGGCCGACTGCCCGGCGTTTCCGACCACTCCGGCGATCGAGGAGAACAGCACGAACGCCTGAAGGTCGGCTTTCGCCGTCAGGTGGTGCAGGTGCAGCGCCGACTCCGCCTTCGCCGACAGCACATCGGCCAGGCGTTCCGGAGTGAGGTCGGTGATCAGGCCGTCGTCGAGCACACCGGCGGCGTGCACCACCCCGGCCAGCGGCGCATCGTCAGGAACTGTGTCGAGCACGTCGGCGAGTGCCCGCTCGTCGCTGACGTCGCAGGCAGTGATCGTCACGCAGGCGCCCAAGTCGGCCAATTCCTTGTGGAGTTGCTGGGCACCGGGGGCTTGGTGGCCTCGGCGGGAGATCAGCAGCAGATTCCGTACGCCGTGCGCGGATACGAGGTGGCGGGCGATCACGGCGCCCAGTCCGCCGGTCCCACCGGTGATGAGCACCGTTCCCTTGTCCCACTGTGTCGCCGGGATGTCCTCGCCGGTGGCGGGGGTCATGCGGACGACCCGGGGCACCCAGGTCCGGCCTTGCCGCACCGCGAATTGGCTCTCCCCGGATTCCCTGGACTCCCCGGATTCGGCCGGGTACGCCGCCAGAGCCCGGTAGGAGTCCGGCTCGCCATCCACATCGGCCAGCGCGAATCGGCCCGGGTGCTCGTTCATCGCGGAACGCACCAGGCCCCACGCCCCGGCGGCGGCCAGGTCGAGCTCGCCCGTGTCGGAGGCAGGGCTCACCGTGATCGCGCCCGTGGTCGACACCATCAGACGCGAACCCGCCAAGCGCTCCTCAGCCAGCCACGTCCGCATGGCCCCCAGCACACCAGCGACCACACCCAGGAGATCCCCAGAATTCCGCGCCACCGGGAGCACGACGGTCCGCGGAACCGCCACACCGTCGTCGTCCAGGGCAGCGATCAACGCGCCCAAGTCGGCGTAACCGGTCACCGCGACTCCCGCGGCAGACCACCCGTCCTCGTTGTACGGATCGGTGCCGAGGACGGCCAAGTCGCCACGTTCGCCGGGCTCGGCCGGAGCCGGTGCGGGGGCCCACTCCAGCCGGAACAGGCTGTCGGCCGTGGCACGGGCGGCAGCGAGGTCGGCGACCGACACCGGCTGCAGTACCAGCGACGCCACCTCGGCCACCGGGTCGCCCGCGGTATCGGCCACGCGCAGCCTGTACTCGCCGGTCCCTCGCGGTGAAAGTCGCACCCGTACGGCCGAGACACCGACGGCGGACAGCGACACGCCGGACCAGAGGAACGGCAGCATCGCGCCCTCAACCTCCGGAGTCTGGAGCCCTAGCGCGTGCAGCACCGTGTCCAGCAGCGCCGGATGCACACCATACGCCGACGCCTCAACAGCCACCTCCTCCGGCAAGGCCGCCTCCACGAACACCTCACCGCCACTCACCCACACATCCCGCAAGCCCCGAAACGCCGACCCGTAGACCAACCCCGCACCGGCCAGCCGCTCATACAGCCCCTCCAGCGCAACCGGCTCCGCACCAGCAGGCGGCCACACACTCAGATCCCAGTCGGCGACGACAGGCTCGGCCGTAACACTGCCAGTGGCATGCAACGTCCACGGCCGATCAGCCGAGGCACCCTCCGGGCGCGCGTACACACGCAGCGAACGCCGCTCCTCACCGGGCTCCGGCGCATCAACACTGAGCTGCACCTGAACAGCGCCGTCCTCCGGAAGGACCAGCGGCGCCTGCAAGGTCAACTCCTCCACCCGGTCACACCCGACCCGGTCACCCGCCTGCACCGCAAGCTCAACGAACGCCGTACCCGGCACCAACACCGAACCCGCCACCACATGATCAGCCAGCCACGGATGCGACCGCACCGACAACCGCGACGTCAGCAACACGGCGTCCGAACCGGCCACCGCAACCGAAGCACCCAACAACGGATGCCCCGCCACACCCAGACCCAAGCCGCTCGCATCGATACCCGGCCGGACAGCCCCCATCCAAAAACGCTGCCGCTGAAACGCATACGTCGGCAGGCCGATCCGCTCGGCGCCGCTCTCAGCGAACACGGCAGACCAGTCCACCTTGCCCCCGTGTACGAACAGTTCCGCCACCGCTGCCATCACGGTCCCGGCCTCGGGCCGTCCCTTACGCAGCACCGACACCGCCGTGTCCACTTCGGACTGAGCGAGCATGGTCAGTACCGGGTCCGGGCCGATTTCGAGCAGCCGGGCCGCCGCCTGCTCGCCGGTTGTGGTCAGCAGGGCGTCGTGGAAGCGCACCGGGCGGCGGACTTGGCGCACCCAGTAGTCCGGCGTGGCCCAGTCCTGCTCGTCGACCGGCCGCCCGGTGAGGGTGCTGGCCGCCGGAAGGATCGGCTGCCGGTACGTCACGCTTGCCGCGATCTCGGCGAACTCCTCAAGCATCGGCTCCATCAACGGCGAATGGAACGCATGACTCACCCGCAGCCGCGACACTCGCCGACCCTGCTCCCCCGCAACCGCCATCACTCGCTCGACCGCGTCCTCGTCACCGGACACCACCACCGACACCGGCCCGTTCACCGCCGCGACCGCCACCCGCTCGTCTTCAGCAAGCCCGCCGAGGATGTCGGTGACCTCGGCCTCGGTGCCCTCGATCGCCGCCATCGCACCACCCGAAGGCAGCGCCTGCATCAACCGCGCACGACCCGCCACCAACCGCGCGGCATCGGCGAGATCGAACACACCCGCTGCGTAGGCGGCGGCCAGCTCGCCGACCGAGTGGCCCAGCACCACGTCCGGGCGTACTCCCCAGGAACGCAGCAGCTCCACAACGGCGGCCTGAACCGCGAACAGCGCCGTCTGGGCATACCCCGTCCGATCCAGCAGCCCCGCCTCTTCGGAGCCGTCGTCCGCGAACAGCACCTGCCGCACCGGGACCGGGAACTCGGCGGCGCCGTCGAGATCGGCGTCCATGTGGCCGCAGACCTCGTCCAGGGTCCTGGCGAACACCGGGAACTGGCCGTACAGCTCGCGGCCCATGCCGGGCCGCTGGCTGCCCTGGCCGGTGAACATCCACGCCGTACGCCCCTCGGCCGCCACACCGGACACCACGGAGGCATCACCATCGGCCAGCGCGGTCACGCCCGAGTGCAGGGTGGCGAAGTCGGCGCCGAGCACCACTGCCCGGTGATCCAGCGCCGCCCGGGTCGTCGCGAGCGAAAGGCCCACATCCGCCGGGGAACGGTCGGAGCCCTCAGCGAGGAATGCCGCAAGTCGTGCCGCCTGGGCCCGCGTCGCTTGCGGGTTGCGGCCGGACAGCACCCACGGCACCACCGGCAGCCCCACCGACGGCCGCTCCACGGCCACGGGCGGCTCGATCGCGGGAGCTTCCTCGGCCTCCTCGATGATGACGTGCGCGTTGGTCCCACTGATGCCGAACGACGAGACACCCGCCCGACGTGGCCGCTCACCGCGCGGCCACGCACGAGCCTCGGTCAGCAGCTCGACCGCACCGGACTCCCAGACCACGTGGGACGATGGACGGTCGACGTACAAGGTCTTCGGCAGCTGCCCTTCCCTCAGCGCCATCACCATCTTGATCAATCCGGCCGCGCGGCCGCGGCCTGGCTGTGCCCGATGTTCGAGCTTGATCGAGCCCAGCCACAGGGGGCTCGGCTCCCGGCGCGGTCTGGTCGTACTTCGCAGCATGCGCCTGCTGCCTCGATCGGGTCGCCCAGCGTGGTGCCTGTGCCGTGGGCCTCCTCTGCGTCCACTTCGGAGATCGAGAGGCGCGCGTTCGCCAGCGCCTGGCGGATGACACCCTGCTGGGAGGGGCCGTTCGGCGCGGTCATGCCGTTGGAAGCACCGTCCTGGTTGTCCGCGCTCCCGCGGATGCCCGCGAGCACCGGGTGCCCCAGCCGCTCGGCCTCGGAGAGGCGTTCGAGCACCAGCACTCCGGCGCCCTCCGCCCATCCGGTGCCGTCCGCGGCGTCCGAGAAGGACTTGCACCGGCCATCCCCGGCCAGCCCGCCCTGACGGGCGAACTCCAGGAAGATGCCCGGGGTGGCCATCACGGTCGCGCCTCCGGCGAGCGCCATCTCGCATTCGCCCGCGCGCAGCGCCTGGCACGCCAGGTGCAGGGCGACCAGGGACGACGAGCACGCGGTGTCCACCGACACCGCCGGGCCCTCGAACCCGAGCGCGTACGCGACGCGGCCCGATGCGACGCTCGGCGTGCTGCCGGTGAGCAGATACCCGCCGGTCTCACCCTCGGGGTCTTGCATGGTCCCGCCGTACCCACTGCCCGAGATGCCGGAGAACACGCCAGTGGTGGTGCCGCGCAGGGACAACGGGTCGATACCCGCCCGCTCCAGGGCCTCCCACGAGGTCTCCAGCAACAGCCGCTGCTGCGGATCCATCGCCAGCGCCTCACGCGGGGAGATCCCGAACAGCTCCGCATCGAACTCCGTGGCATCCTCCACGAAACCCCCGACGGCCGCGATGTCATCCAGCACCTGCGCGTCCCAGCCACGGTCCACCGGCAGCGGAGACATCCCATCACCACCGGAGTCCACCAGCTCCCACAACGTCTCCGGAGAGGTCACACCACCCGGATAGCGGCAGCCCATACCAACGATCGCGACCGGCTCATCGACGGCACCCGCACGCACAGCGGGGCGATCTTCCACCGCCTGCTCCTCGACCACGCCGAGCAGTTCCTCACGCAGATACCGGCGAGGGAAGCAGGCGTGGGATGATTCGAAGACCATCGTGGCCGACAGGTGGAGCCCGGTCGCGCCACTGAGCCGGTTACGCAGGTCCACAGCGGTCAGCGAGTCGAAACCAAGATTCCCTTTGAAAGCCCCTGGTTCGGCTCGACCACGGGCGGGCCGAGGGCATGCCCCAGCACGGCAGCGACCGACGTCTGCACCAGATCCAGTAGCACCCGATTTCTGCTCCACAGATGGCAGACCCCGCAGCCGGCCGGCGAGCGCACCCCCCTCACTTGCGGCGGACTGGCCTGCTGTGCGGCGCTGTTGGGGGGCGGCCGGGACCAGCGCCTGCAGCACACCCGGCAGACTGTCCCGAACCCCGGCCAATGACGCGGTCCGCACCGCGACCGGCACCGCAACGGGCTCATTGACCTGCAAAGCGGTATCCAGCAGCGCGAGCCCGTCCCGCGTGGACAGCGGCGGGAACCCCTGACGCCGAAGACGGTCCACGTCCGCCTCACCCAGACGACCCCCCATACCCTCGGCCTGCTCCCACATCCCCCACGCCAACGACACACCAGCCAGCCCCTGCGCCCGCCGCGACACCGCCAACGCATCCAACACCGCATTACCCGCCGCATACGCCGACTGACCCGCACTCCCCACCACACCCGCAAAGGAGGAGAACAGGACGAACGCGTCAAGATCGGACTGCGCCGTCAGTTCGTGCAGATGCACCGCCGACTCCGCCTTCGCCGCGAGCACCCGGGCCAACCGCTCCGGCGTCAGATCAGCGACCACCCCGTCATCCAGCACACCAGCGGCATGCACCACGCCCCTCAACGGGGCATCGTCGGGGACCGCATCCAACGCATCCGCCAGCGCCTGCCGGTCGCTGACATCACACGCACGGATCGTCACCCGCGCACCGAGAGCGGTCAGCTCCCGTTCAAGCTCACCCGCCCCCGGCGCGTCGGGCCCACGCCGGGAGAGCAGGAAGAGGTCCCGCACCCCGTGTTCCGTGGTCAAGTGCCGAGCCACCACCGCACCCAAACCACCCGTACCACCAGTGACCAGCACCGTGCCACGCTCACGCCACGGAGCGGGAACAGTGAGCACGACCTTCCCCACATGCTTGGCCTGCCCCAGGAACCGCAACGCCTCCGGAGCCCGCGCAATCTCCCAGGACGTCACCGGAACCGGCCGCAGCGCACCGCTCTCGAACAATTCCAGCAGCGCCCCCAGCATCTCCCCGATCCGCTCCGGACCCGCCTCCATCACGTCAAACGCCTGATACGAGACACCCGGATACGCGGCGGCGACCTCGTCCGCGTCGCGGATATCGGTTTTGCCCATCTCCACGAACCGGCCACCCGGCCGCGTCAACCGCAACGACGCGTCGACGAATTCACCGGCCAGACAGTCCAGTACAACATGCACCCCAGCGCCATCAGTCGCCCGAGAGAAGACCTGCTCGAACTCCGTCGTACGGGAAGAAGCCAGACGACCGGCGGCGACCCCCAACTCACGCACCACGGGCCACTTGGCCTGACTCGCCGTCGCGAACACCTCCGCACCCAGATGCTGAGCCAACTGCACCGCCGCCATACCCACACCGCCCGCAGCGGCATGAACCAACACCGACTCACCCGCCCCCAGCCCCGCCAGATCCACCAACGCGTAATACGCCGTCAGGAACACCACCGGCACCGACGCCGCCTGCTCGAACGACCAACCACTCGGCATACGCACCAACATCCGCGCATCCGCCACCGCCGACGGACCAAACGCCCCATCCAGCAGACCCATCACCCGGTCACCCACAGCGAAGTCCGCCACCCCAGGACCGACCTCCAGGACCACGCCCGCGCCTTCCAGACCCATCTGGCCCGCATCACCCGGATACATGCCCAGCACATTCAGCACATCGCGGAAGTTGACCCCCGCCGCACGCACACCAACCCGCACCTGACCGCGCTCCAACGGCCGCGACTCCTGCGGCACCAAAGCCACACCATCAAGCCGCCCCTGCGCCGCCACCTCCATCCGCCACGGCGAATCCGCGCCGGGCGGCGGCACCAGCACACCCCCCGAAGCCATCCGCACCAGCCGCGGCAACCACACCGCACCCCCGCGCACCGCAAACTGACCCTCACCCAGAGCCCCGGCAAGCGCCCGGAAGGAAGCCTCCTCACCATCGACGTCGGCCAGTACGAACCGGCCCGGATGCTCACTGATCGCCGAACGCACCAGGCCCCACACCCCAGCACCCACCAGGTCCGGCACCTCGCGAGCACCGTCCTCGGCCGAGGCCACCTCCACCGCACCCGACGTCAATACCACCAGGCGCGACTCCGCGAAGCGCCGCTCGGCCAGCCATGCGCGGACCACGGCCAGCACACCGGCCACCGCGTCGGTGACCTCGGTGTCCGTGGGGCGGAGCGGAAGCACGACGGTGTCCGGGACGGGGGAACCGTCATCCAGCGCGGCGGTCAGCGCGGCCAGATCGGCATAACCGGTCACTGGAACACCCGCGTCGCGCCACCCGCCGGACTCGACATCACCGAGGACCGCCCAACCGGCAGACTCCACAGGCTCCTTGGCCCCGGCCGTCGACGCAGGAACCCACTCCATCCGGAACAGACTCTCCGCCGTCGGGGAGTTCACCGCCGCCAGGTCCGCGGTCGACACGGGGCGTAGCACCAGGGACTCGACCTCGGCCACGGGTTCGCCCACGGCGTCGGCAACCCGCAACCCGATGTCGCCGCTACCACGCGGGGTGAGCCGGACCCGCACGGCGGATGCGCCCACCGCGGACAGCGACACACCGGTCCACATGAACGGCAGCATCGCGCCCTCGGCCGCCGGTTCCTGGAGCGCCAGGGCGTGCAGCACCGTGTCCAGCAGCGCCGGATGCAAACCGAACCCGGCCCCGTCCTCCGCGACCACCTCCGGCAGCGCAGCCTCCACCAACAAGTCCTCGCCCTGCTTCCACACCTCCCGCAGACCACGGAACGCCGGACCATACGCCAACCCCGCACCCGACAACCGCTCATACAACCCATCCACCACAACCGCCTCCGCACCCACCGGCGGCCACACCCGCAAATCCCACCCACCAGCAGGAACCCCAGCAACAAGAACACCCGTAGCATGCACAGTCCACGACTGCTCGGCACCCGCCTCCTCCGGGCGCGAGTAAACCCACAGCGCCCGACGGCCGTCCTCGGCACCGTCGATGCTCAGCTGCACCTGAACAGCACCGTCCTCCGGAAGGACCAACGGCGCCTGCAAGGTCAACTCCTCGACCCGGTCACACCCGACCCGGTCACCCGCCTGCACCGCAAGCTCAACGAACGCAGTGCCCGGCACCAAGACCGAACCGGCCACCACATGATCAGCCAGCCACGGATGCGACCGCACCGAGAGCCGTGACGTCAGCAACACGGCGTCCGAACCGGCCACCGCAACCGAAGCACCCAGCAACGGGTGCCCCGCAGCGCCCAGACCCACGGCATCGAGATCCGTCGCCGAGCGGGCGGGCCGCAGCCAGTACCGCTGCCGCTGGAAGGCGTACGTCGGCAGATCCACTCGCCGCGCACCGGTCCCGGCGAACACAGCGGCCCAGTCCACGTCCGCCCCACGCACGAACACGTCCGCCACAGCGGTCAGCAGGGTCTCGGCCTCGGCCCGTCCCTTTCGCAGCACGGCCGCGGCGGCAGCGTCGGTGGCCGCCGGTGCGAGGCTGGTCAGCACCGGGTCCGGTCCGATCTCCAGCAGCCGGGTTGCGCTCTGTTCGCCTGCGGCGGTCCGGAGGGCGTCATGGAAGCGGACCGGCCGGCGCACCTGGTCCACCCAGTAGGCGGGGGTCGTCCAGTCACCATCGCCGAGCGGCCGACCCGTGACGGTGCTGACCGCTGTGAGCACCGGCTGCCGGTAGGTGATACTCACCGCGATGTCGGCGAACTCCGCCAGCATCGGCTCCATCAACGGCGAGTGGAAAGCGTGGCTGACGCGCAGCCGCGACACCCGGCGGCCCCGCTCCCGCGCCACCGCCATCACCCGCTCGACCGCGTCCTCGTCACCGGACACCACCATCGACGTGGGGCCGTTGACCGCCGCGACCGTGGCCCCCTCTCCCTCAGGAAGCCCTCCAAGGATGTCGGCGACCTCGGGCTCAGTGCCCTCAATGGCCGCCATCGCACCACCCGAAGGCAGCGCCTGCATCAACCGCGCACGACCCGCCACCAACCGGGCAGCATCCGCCAGCTCGAACACACCCGCCGTGTACGCGGCGGCGAACTCACCGATGGAATGGCCGAACACCGCATCCGGACGCACGCCCCAGGAACGCAACAGCTCGACCAGCGCCACTTGCACCGCGAACAACGACGTCTGCGCGTACCCGGTCTCCTCCAGCAGGGCCGCCTCCGCCGAACCCTCCGCCGCGAACAGCACCTCCCGCACCGGCACACCGAAGCCCGGCCCGCCCGCAAGCTCCGCGTCCAGATGTCCACACGCCTCGTCCAGGGCCCGCGCGAACACCGGGAACTGCTCGTACAGCTCGCGGCCCATGCCGAGTCGCTGGCTGCCCTGCCCGGTGAACATCCACGCCGTACGCCCTTCGCCCACGGCACCCGACACCACCGCATCGCCATCGAGGTCGACGAGGCTTCCGCGCAGTGTGGCGCCCTCGGCGCCCAGCACCACCGCACGGTGCTCCAGCGCGGCGCGTGTGGTGGCCAGGGACAGCCCGACGTCGACGGGTGCGACGTCCCGCCCGTCGAGGTAGGCCGCCAGGCGTCCGGCCTGTGCCCGCACCGCCTGGGCGTTCCGGCCGGACAGCACCCACGGCACCACCGGCAGCTCGGCCGTCGGCCGCTCCTCGGCCATGACGGGTTCGGCAGCCGGGGCCTCTTCGATGATGACGTGTGCGTTGGTCCCGCTGATGCCGAACGATGAGACGCCTGCCCGGCGCGGGTGGTCGGTCCGGGGCCATTCCCGGGCCTCGGTCAGCAGCTCGACCGCACCGGCGGTCCAGTCCACGTGGGACGAGGGCTCGTCGGCGTGGAGCGTCTGCGGCAGCCGCCGCTCCCGGAGCGCCATCACCATCTTGATCAGACCGGCGGCGCCGGCCGCGGCCTGTGGGTGGCCGATGTTCGACTTGACCGAGCCCAGCCACAGCGGCTCGGCGCCGTCGCGGTCCTGGCCGTACGTGGCCATCAGGGCCTGCGCCTCGATCGGGTCGCCGAGCGTGGTACCGGTGCCGTGGGCTTCGACCGCGTCCACGTCGGACGGCGATATCCGCGCGGCGGCGAGCGCCTGCCGGATCACCCGCTGCTGCGACGGACCGTTCGGCGCCGTCAGACCGTTCGACGCACCGTCCTGGTTGACCGCACTCCCGCGTACGACCGCGAGCACCGGATGCCCCAGGCGCCGCGCGTCGGACAGCCGCTCCAGCACGACCACCCCGGCGCCCTCGGCCCACCCCGTACCGTCCGCGGCGTCCGCGAAGGACTTGCACCGGCCGTCCCCGGCCAGCCCTCCCTGCCGCGAGAACTCCAGGAACATGCCGGGGTTCGCCATGATCGTCGCACCGCCGGCCAAGGCCAGGTCGCATTCCCCCGCCCGCAGCGCCTGGCCCGCGAGGTGCAGCGCCACCAGCGCCGACGAGCACGCGGTGTCCACCGACACCGCGGGACCCTCAAGGCCGAGGGCGTAGGACAGCCGGCCCGACGCCACGCTCGGCGTGGCTCCGGTCAGCAGGTAGCCCTCGGTTTCCGCGCCCGCCTCGTGCAGGTGGCCGCCGTACCCGTTCGCGGACACCCCGGCGAACACGCCGGTGGCCGAGCCGCGCAGCGACAGCGGACTGATCCCGGCCCGCTCCAGCGCCTCCCAGGAGGTCTCCAGCAGCAGCCGCTGCTGCGGATCCATGGCAAGGGCCTCGCGCGGCGAGATCCCGAACAGCTCGGCGTCGAAGTCCCCGGCGTCCTGTACGAACCCGCCAACGGCCGCGATGTCGTGCAGCGCCCGGGCGTCCCAGCCGCGGTCCGAGGGGAACGGGGTGATGCCGTCTCCGGCGGAAGCCACCAGGTCCCACAGGGTTTCCGGCGAGGTGACGCCGCCCGGGAAGCGGCAGCCCATGCCCACGATCACGATCTGCTCGTCCGCCGCGCCCACCGGGGCGGGGACGGCCGGTGTTCGGGTCGGCTCGATGGCCGCGCCGAGCGCCTCCTCGCGCAGGTATCCGGCGAGGGCGGACGGAGTCGGGTGGTCGAAGATGAGCGTCGCGGGCAGGCGGAGGCCGGTGGCGGCATGCATCCGGTTGCGCAGGTCCACCGCGGTCAGCGAGTCGAAACCGAGATCCTTGAATGCCCGGGCCGGGTCGATGGCCGCCCCCGACGCATGGCCCAACACACCTGCGACCTCGGTCTGTACGAGGTCCAGCAGCAGTCGGCTCTGTTCGGCCGCCGGCAGCCCCACCAGTCGGCCGCCGAGTTCGCCCCGGCTCGTGATGGTGGCCTGCCCGGCGTCCCGGCGCTGCCGTGCCGCCGGGGCGAGCCCGTGCAGAACGTCGGGCAGGGTCGTGCGGTCCGAGGTCAGCGCGGAGGTGCGCAGGGCGATCGGCAGCGCCAGCGGCTCGTTGATCTGAAGGGCGATGTCCAGCAGGGAGAGCCCGTGGTCGGTCTCCAGGGCGGGGAAGCCCTGGCGCGCCATCCGGAGCAGGTCGGACTCGCCGAGCGTGCCGCCCATGCCCTCGGTGTGGGCCCACATGCCCCAGGCCAGTGACACGGCGGGCAGGCCCTGGGCGCGCCGGGACACCGCGAGTGCGTCGAGCACGGAGTTGGCCGCCGCGTAGGGCGCCTGGCCCGCGTTGCCCACCACACCGGCGATCGAGGAGAACAGGACGAACGCGTCCAGGTCGCGGTCCGCGGTGAGTTCGTGGAGATGCAGGGCGGAATCGGCCTTCGCGCCCAGGACGCGGGCCAAGCGCTCGGGGGTGAGTTCGGCGATGATCCCGTCGTCGAGGACACCGGCGGTGTGCACCACGCCGGTCAGTGGAGCCTCGTCGGGGATCGCGTCGAGGACGCCTGCCAGGGCCGTACGGTCGCTGACATCGCACGCGCTGATCGTGACGCGCGCGCCGAGGTCGACCAGCTCCCGTTCGAGTTCGCGCGCGCCCGGGGCCTCGGGGCCGCGCCGGGAGAGCAGCGCCAGGTTCCGTACGCCGTGTCGGGTGACCAGATGGCGGGCCACCAGCGCGCCCAGGCCACCGGTGCCGCCGGTGATCAGCACGGTGCCGTCCTCGCGCCAGGGCGCGGGTACGGTCAGCACGACCTTGCCGACGTGCTTCGCCTGGCCGAGGAATCGCAGCGCTTCCGGGGCCCGGGCGATGTCCCACGTCGTGACCGGCAGTGGCCGCAGCGCTCCGCTCTCGAACAGTGCCAGCAGCTCCGCCAGCATCTCGCCGATCCGCTCCGGCCCGGCGTCCATCACGTCGAACGACGTGTACGACACGCCCGGATGGGCCTCGGCCACCTCGTCCGCGTCCCGGATGTCGGTCTTGCCCATCTCGACGAACCGGCCACCGGCCCGCGTCAACCGCAGCGACGCGTCCACGAACTCCCCGGCCAGGCAGTCCAGCACCACGTCCAGCCCGGCCCCGTCCGTGGCCCCGGAGAAGACCTCCTCGAACTCCGTGGTACGGGAGGAGGCTATGCGCTCGGCGGACACACCCAGATGACGAACGGTCTGCCACTTGGCCTGACTGGCGGTCGCGAACACCTCCGCCCGCAGATGCTGGGCGAGTTGCACCGCGGCCATGCCCACACCACCGGCCGCGGCATGGATCAACACCGACTCGCCCGCTTCCAGCCCTGCCAGATCGACCAGCGCGTAATACGCGGTCAGGTAGACGATCGGCACGGATGCCGCCTGCGGGTACGACCAGCCGGCAGGGATCCGCGCCAGCATCCGCCCGTCGGCGACGGCCGTGGGGCCGAACCCACCGTTCAGCAGACCCATCACCCGGTCGCCGACAGCCCAGTCCGACACCCCCGGACCGACCTCCAGGACCACACCCGCGCCCTCGTGGCCCAGCAGCCCGGCGTCGCCGGGATACATGTCCAGCACGTTGAGCACATCACGGAAATTGACGCCCGACGCCCGGACGGCCACCCGGACCTGCCCCGGGCCCAGCGGCGCCGGGTTTTCGGGCACCAGGGCGACGCCGTCCAGCCGGCCCTTGGCCGCGATGTCCATCCGCCAGGCGGAGCCCGCACCCGCCGGAGGCACCAGCACCCCGCCCGCGTTCATCCGCACCATACGCGGCAGCCAGGCGCGGCCTTCCCGCACGGCGACCTGGCCGGAGTCCAGCCCCGAGAGAGCGGCGGCGAGGACCTCGTACGACTCCCGCGCGCCGTCGACGTCGGCGAGCGCGAACCGGCCCGGGTGCTCGCTCATCGCCGACCGCACCAGTCCCCACACTCCGGCACCGGCGAGATCGAGTGTCCCAGGAGTGCTGTCCTCGGGCCTCACGTCCACGGCGCCGGAGGTCAGCACCACCAGCCGCGATCCGGCGAAGTGCTCCTGAGCCAGCCACGCGCGGACCGCTGCCAGCACACCGGCCACCGCGTCGCCGACCGCGTCGCCGGTGGCGTCGAAGGGGAGCACGACGGTGTCCGGGACGGGCGCGCCGGCATCGAGCGTGGCGATCAGTGCGTCCAGGTCGGCGTGTGCGGTGGCCCCCGGGATACCGGCGCCCAGCCGAGTGTCACCGAGCACCGCCCAGGCGCCTGGCTGCGTGAGTCCGGTGGTGGTTGTGGCGGAGGCCTCGATCCAGTCGAGGCGGAAGAGGCTGTCCCTGACCGGGGAGTTCGCCGCTGCCAGCTCCCCCGCCGACACCGGCCGCAGCACCAGCGACTCCACCTCGGCCACCGGCGTACCCTCACCATCGGCGACCCGCAAGGCGATCTCGCCGGAGCCCCGTACGGAGATGCGTACCCGCACCGCGGCGGCACCGGTCGCCGACAGCGACACCCCGGACCACATGAACGGCAGGGACGCACCCTCGTCGGCCGACTCCCGAAGTCCCAGCGCGTGCAGCACCGAGTCCAGCAGCGCCGGGTGCAGACCGAAACCGGCCGCCTCGCCGGACAGCGACTCGGGCAACGCCGCCTCCACGTAGAAGTCGTCGCCCTGCCGCCAGACCTCCCGCAAGCCACGGAAGGCCGGACCGTAGACGAGGCCCTCGTCGGCCAGCCGCTCGTACAGGCCGTCCACCGGGACGTGCTCCGCACCGGCGGGCGGCCACACGGCCAGGTCCCAGTCGGCGGCCACGCCCGTTCCCGACGTCAGGGTTCCGGTGGCGTGCAGAGTCCACGGCTCCTCGGCCGCGGCGCCCTCCGGGCGGGAGTACACCTTGAGGGCGCGCCGCTCGTCCGCGGCGCCGTCCGCCGTTTCGACGCTGAGTTGCAGGTGTACGGCCTGCTGTTCCGGCAGCACCAGTGGCGCTTGCAGGGTCAGCTCCTCCACCCGGTCGCAGTTGACCCGGTCGCCCGCCTGTACGGCCAGTTCCACGAACACCGTGCCCGGCACGAGCACCGAGCCCGCCACGGCATGATCGGCCAGCCACGGATGCGACTGGAGGGAGAGCCGTGAGGTCAGCAGTACGGCGTCCGAACCGGCCAGCGTCACGGCCGCGCCCAACAGGGGGTGCTCGGCCGCGCCCAGGCCCAGGCCACGGGCGTCGGCCACCGGCCGGGAAGCCCCGAGCCAATACCGCTGCCGCTGGAACGCGTAGGTCGGCAGCGCGGTCGGCCGGGCGCCGCTCCCGGCGAACAGGGCGGTCCAGTCGACGTGCGTGCCGCGCACGAACACCTCGGCCACCGCGCCCAGCACGGACTCGGCCTCGGGCCGTCCCTTACGGAGCACCGACGCCGCGGTGACGTCCTCCGCCGCGGACTGCGCGAGCGCGGTCAGCACCGGGTCGGGACCGATCTCCAGCAGCCGGGACACGCCCTGCACGCCCGTCGCGGCCACGAGGGCGTCGTGAAAGCGCACCGGTTCGCGGATCTGACGCACCCAGTACTCCGGAGTCGCCCAGTCCGCCGCGGTCTCCGGCTCGCCGGTGACGGTGCTGAGGGCCGGCAGGTTCGGCTGCCGGTAGGCCACGCCGGCCGCGATGTCGGCGAACTCCACCATGGCCGGTTCCATCAGCGGCGAGTGGAACGCGTGACTCACCTTCAGCCGGGACACCCGGCGGTGCTGTTCCCGGGCAACGGTCATCGCCCGCTCGACGGCCTGCTGGTCACCGGAAACCACCACCGCCGTCGGCCCGTTGACCGCCGCGATCGTGATCCGCCCGTCCCCGGGAAGCCCTCGCAGGATGCCGAGGACCTCCTCCTCGCTGCCCTCGATGGCAGCCATCGCGCCACCTGCCGGCAGCCGCTGCATCAACCGGGCCCGGCCCGCCACCAGCCTGGTGGCATCGGCCAGATCGAAGACACCGGCGGCGTACGCGGCGGCGAACTCCCCCACCGAGTGGCCCAGCACCGCGTCCGGGCCCATGCCCCATGACCTCAGCAGCTCCACCAGCGCGACCTGGACCGCGAACAGCGCCGTCTGCGCGTACCCGGTCCGGTCGAGGAGTGCTGCCTCGTCCGAGCCCTCGGCGGCGAACAGCACGTCCCTCACGGGGGTACCGAAGCCGGGCTCGCCCGCCAGTGCGGCCTCCAGGTGTCTGCACACCTCGTCCAACGCCCTTGCGAACCGCGGGAATTGCTCGTACAGCTCGCGGCCCATGCCGAGCCGCTGACTGCCCTGCCCGGTGAACATCCAGCCCGTACGGCCCTCACGCACCACACCGGACACCACCGAGGCGTCGCCCTCGGCCAGCGCGGCCACGCCCGCACGCAACGTACCCGGATCACCGCCCAGCACCACCGCGCGGTGGTCCAGCAGCGCACGCGTCGTCACGAGCGACAGCCCCAGGTCCGCACTGGAGTGGTCGCGTGCGTCGGAGAGTTCGGCCAGGCGTCCGGCCTGCGCCCGGAGCGCCTGGGCGCTGCGGGCCGAGAGCACCCACGGGACCACCGGCAGCTCGGCCGTGGGCCGCTCGTCGGCCGTGGCCGGTTCAGCCGTCGGCGCTTCCTCGACGATGACGTGAGCGTTGGTGCCGCTGATCCCGAAGGAGGAGATGCCCGCGCGCCGGGGACGCTCGCCCATCGGCCACCTGCGGGGCTCCCTCAGCAGCCGGACCGCCCCGGCGGCCCAGTCCACCTGGCTCGAGGGCTCGTTCACGTGCAGCGTCCGCGGCAGCCGCTCGGCACGCAGCGCCATCACCATCTTGATGACGCCGGCGACGCCCGCGGCGGCCTGGGTGTGCCCGATGTTCGACTTCACCGAGCCCAGCCACAAGGGCTCGTCCTCCGTGCGCGCCTGACCGTACGTCGCCAGCAGCCCCTGCGCCTCGATCGGGTCGCCCAGCCGAGTCCCCGTGCCATGTGCTTCGACCGCATCGACCTCGGCGGCGGAAAGCCGCGCCGATGACAACGCCTGGCGGATCACCCGCTGCTGAGAGGGACCGTTCGGCGCCGTCAGGCCATTCGACGCACCGTCCTGGTTGACGGCGCTGCCGCGCACCACCGCGAGCACGTGGTGACCACGGCGCCGCGCGTCCGAGAGGCGCTCCAGCACCAGCACCCCGGCGCCCTCGGCCCAGCCCGTGCCGTCCGCGCCGTCCGCGAAGGACTTGCACCGGCCGTCCGAGGCCAGACCCCGCTGGCGTGAGAACTCGACGAACGTCGAGGGCGTCGCCATGACCGTGACGCCACCGGCCAGGGCCGTGTCGCACTCCCCCGCCCGCAGGGCCTGGCAGGCCCAGTGCAGGGACACGAGCGACGACGAACACGCGGTGTCCACCGTCACCGCGGGCCCCTCGAACCCGAAGACGTACGCGACACGTCCGGAGAAGACACTGCCCGCGTTCCCGTTGGCGACGAAGCCTTCCACGTCCTCGGGCAGGGTCTGGAGACGCGAGGCGTAATCGTGGTACATCAGCCCCGCGAACACGCCTGTGGACGATCCTCGCAACGACAGGGGGTTGATGCCGGCCCGCTCCAG
>NZ_GG657754.1:604631-608624 GCF_000158915.1 Streptomyces himastatinicus ATCC 53653
GCCGCGGTCGGTCGGGAAGCCCGTGATCCCGTCCCCGGGCGGAGTCGACCAGCTCCCACAGCGCCTCGGGAGAGGTCACGCCGCCCGGGTAGCGGCAGCCCATCCCCACGATCGCGATCGGCTCGTCGTCGGCCATCACCCCGGACGGCCTGGACTCGATGTCCTGGCCGGCCGGCGTCTCCCCCAGCAGCCGTTCGCGCAGGTACGCGGCGAGCGCGGTGGGGCTGGGGTGGTCGAAGACCAGGGTGGCGGGCAGGGTGAGCGCGGTCGCGTTGTTGAGCCGGTTACGCAGGTCCACCGCGGTCAGCGAATCGAACCCGAGATCCTTGAACGCCCGCCCCGGGTCGACCGCACCCGCCGACGCGTGCCCCAGTACCGCCGCCACCTCGGATTGCACCACGTGGAGCAGTACCCGGTCCCGCTCGGCCCCGGACAGACCCGACAGGCGGCGGGCCAGCCCGTTCACGTCGGTGCCCTGGCCCGCGGTCCGGCGCCGGCGGGCCGCGGGAAGGAGACCGTGCAGCGGGGTGGGCAGGCTGTCGCGCCGCGCGGCGAGCGCCGTGGTCCGCAGGGCGACCGGCAGCGCCAGGGGTTCGCCGGTCCGCAGCGCCAGGTCGAACAGTGCCAGCGCGTCCTGGGTGGACAGTGGCGGGAAGCCCTGGCCTCGCAGGCGGGCGATGTTCGCCTCGCCGAGGCGGCCGCCCATGCCGTCGGCGTGTTCCCACATGCCCCACGCCAGCGACACGCCGGGCAGCCCCTGCGATCGCCGGGACAGGGCGAGGGTGTCCAGCACGGTGTTGGCGGCGGCGTACGCGGCCTGGCCCGAGTTCCCGAACACTCCCGCGATGGAAGAGAACAGGACGAAGGAGGTCAGGTCGCGGTTGTCCACGGTCAACTCGTGCAGGTGGAGAGCCGATTCGGCCTTCGCCGCGAGCACCCGGGCGACCCGCTCCGGGGTCAGGTCGGTGATCATGCCGTCGTCGAGGACACCGGCCGTGTGCACGACTCCGGTCAGGGGCGCGTCGTCGGGTATGCCGCCCATCGCCTCGGCCAGTGCCCGGCGGTCGGCCACGTCGCAGGCGGTGATGGTGACGTCGGCACCCAGCCCGGTCAGCTCCCGCTGGAGTTCGTGAGCACCGGGGGCGTCCGGGCCGCGGCGCGAGAGCAGCAGCAGGTTCCGTACGCCGTGCGTGCTCACCAGGTGCCGGGCCACGACCGCGCCCAGACCACCGGTTCCGCCGGTGACCAGCACGGTTCCGTGGCTCTGCCACACACCTGGGGCGCCGTCTTCGGAGGCGCCGGTCATGCGCGCCATCCGAGGCAGCAACACCTCGCCCCGCCGCACGGCGAACTGGCTTTCCCCGCCGTCGGCCAGGGCCGTCGCCAGGGTGGCGTACGAGGTCGGTTCACCGTCGACGTCCGCCAGGACGAACCGGCCCGGGTGTTCGCTCATCGCCGAGCGCAGCAGGCCCCAGACGCCCGCACCGGCCAGGTCGTGCGCCTCTGCCCCCACCGCCCCGGAGGTCACCACCACCAGCCGGGTTTCCGTCAGCCGCCGTTCGGCCAGCCACTCACGAACGAGCCCCAGCACACCGGAAACCGCTGCGGCGACCGCGGTGTCGGTGCCGCGCGGGTCGTGCGGGAGCGGCAGCAGCACGGTGTCCGGGACGCTGCCGCCCTCGTCGAGGGCGGCGGTCAGCGCGGTGAGCCCGGCGTAGCCGGTCACCGGCACTCCGGCGTCCTGCCACGGGTGCGGATCGCCGAGCACGGCCCAGTCCCCCGGTTCGCCGGTGTCACGACGCTCGATGGGGGCGGGGGCGGCGGTCCAGTCCAGCCGGAACAGGCTGTCCGAGATCGGCGAGCCCCCGTCGGCGCCCGCGACGAGGTCGGCGGCCGAGACGGGTCGCAGCACCAGGGAGCCCACCTCGGCGACCGGCTCGCCCGCCGCATCCGCCACCCGCAGGGCGACCTCGCCCGAGCCCGGCCCGCCGCGCGGCGAGAGGCGCGCCCGGACGGCCGTGGCGCCCACGGCGAACAACGAGACGCCGGACCACAGGAACGGCAGGGACGCGGCCCCCTCGGCCGACGGCTCACGTAGCCCGAGGGCGTGCAGGACGGTGTCCAGCAGGGCCGGGTGGAGACCGAAGCCGGTGACGTCCCCCGCGATCTGCTCGGGCAGGACTGCCTCCACGAAGAGGTCCTCGCCCCGCCGCCATACCTCCTTCACGCCGCGGAAACCAGGTCCGTAGGCCAGTCCCGCGTCGGACAGATGGTCGTAGAGGCCGTCGAGTCCATCGGCCGGTACCGGCTCCGCGCCCTCGGGGGGCCAGGCACGCAGGTCCCAGTCGGCGGCGGACCGCGCGGTGGTGAGGGTCCCGGTGGCGTGCAGGGTCCACGGCTGTTCGGCGGCGGAGTCCTGCGGGCGTGAGTAGACCCGCACCGTGCGCCGCCGGTCGCCTTCGGCCGGTTCGATGCTGATCTGGATCTGGACCGTGCCGTCGTTCGGCAGGATCAGCGGGGCCCGCAGGGTCAGGTCCTCCACCTGGTCGCAGCCGACCTGGTCCCCCGCCTGCACGGCGAGTTCCACGAACACCGTGCCGGGCACCACGACGGATCCGGCCACCACGTGATCGGACAGCCACGGATGCGACTGCGCGGACAGCCGCGACGTCAGCAGCACCGTGTCCGATCCGGCCAGCCGCAGCGCGGCCCCCAGCAGCGGGTGCCCGACCGTTCCCAGGCCGAGCCCGCTCGCATCGGTCACGGAGCGGGAGGGCCGCAGCCAGAACCGCTGGTGCTGGAACGCGTACGTCGGCAGCTCCACCCGCCGGGCACCGGTCCCGGCGAACACCGCGGCCCAGTCCAGCTTCGCGCCGCGTACGAACATCTCCGCCGCCGCGACGAGTACGGACTCGGCCTCCGCGCGGCCCTTCCGCAGCACCGATGCGGCGGAGGCCTCCGTCGCGGCCTGCGCCAGGCTGGTCAGTACCGGGTCGGGTCCGACCTCCAGGAGCCGACTCACATTCTGTGTACCGGTGGCGGTCTCAAGAGCGTCGTGGAAGCGGACCGGTCGGCGGACCTGATCCACCCAGTAGTCAGCGGTCGCCCAGTCCTCTTCACCGACCGGCTCACCGGTGACCGTACTGACGGCGGCGAGCACCGGCTGCCGGTAGGTGACGCTCGCGGCGATGTCGGCGAACTCCGCCAGCATCGGCTCCATCAACGGCGAGTGAAAGGCATGACTCACCCGCAGCCGCGACACCCGCCGACCCCGCTCCCGCGCAACCGCCATCACCCGCTCGACCGCATCCTCATCACCGGACACCACCACCGCGCTCGGCCCGTTGACCGCCGCGACCGTGGCCCGCTCCCCTTCAGCAAACCCGCCGAGGATGTCGGCGACCTCGGACTCGGTGCCCTCGATCGCCGCCATCGCACCGCCCGAGGGCAGCGCCTGCATCAGCCGCGCACGACCCGCCACCAACCGCGCGGCATCCCCCAGCCCGAACACACCCGCCACATACGCCGCCACGAACTCGCCGATCGAGTGGCCCAGCACCACATCCGGACCCATGCCCCACGACCGCAGCAACTCCACCAACGCCACCTGCACCGCGAACAACGCCGGCTGCGCATACCCGGTCTGCTCCAGCAGGGCCGCCTCCGCAGAACCCTCCGCCGCGAACAACACCTCCCGCAACGGAACGCCGAAGCCCGGCACACCCGCAAGCTCGGCTTCCAGGTGGCCGCAGACCTCATCCAGGACCCGCGCGAACACCGGGAACTGGTCATACAGCTCACGGCCCATACCCAGCCGCTGGCTCCCCTGCCCCGTGAACATCCAGCCCGTACGCCCATCCGACACCACACCGGACACCACCGAAGGGCCATCCAGGCCGGCCAGACCCGCGCGAAGGGCGTCGTCGGCGCCCAGCACCACCGCGCGGTGCTCCAGGGCGGCGCGCGTCGTCACCAGCGAAAGGCCCACGTCGA
>NZ_GG657754.1:609486-610901 GCF_000158915.1 Streptomyces himastatinicus ATCC 53653
CCCGCGAGCGCCATCGTGCATTCCCCGGCCCGTAGGGCGGGCACGCCAAGTGCAGCGCCACCAGCGCCGACGAGCAGGAGGTGTCGACGGTGACGGCGGGGCCCTCGAAGCCGAGCGAGTAGGCGACCCGGCCCGAGGCGACGCTCGGGATGCTGCCGGTCAGCAGATAGCCCTCGGTCTCGGTGGCGGCCTGGTGCAGCTGCCCGCCGTAGCCGTTGCCGGACACGCCGGAGAACACGCCGGTCCGCGAGCCGCGCAGCGACAGGGGGTTGATCCCGGCGCGCTCCAGCGCTTCCCACGACGTCTCCATGAGCAGCCGCTGCTGCGGGTCCATGGCGAGGGCCTCGCGCGGGGAGATCCCGAACAGCTCGGCGTCGAACCGCGGGGCCTCGTGCACGAACCCGCCCACCTCGGCGATGTCGCCGAGCGCCTGGAGGTCCCAGCCACGGTCGGCGGGGAACGGTGACATGCCGTCCCCGGCCGAGGCCACCAGCTCCCACAGCGCCTCCGGTGAAGCTACGCCGCCGGGAAAGCGGCAGCCCATGCCCACGATCGCGATCGGCTCGCGTGACGCAGTGACCAGGTCCTGGTAGCGCTGCCAGAGCCGGTCGTTCTCCTTGAGGGATTCCCGCAGGGCTTGGACGAGTTCTTCGGAGGATGTTGTCATGTCGTTCTCCACGGTCACGGCGAACTGAAGCCTGGGACTGAAGCCAATGGACTGCTGCCTGAGTGCGCCGACGTGACGGACCTGTCCGCCACTGGCGCCCGGGCTACATCGGCCTCACACGCTTCAGGGCCAGCTGTACGAGGCTGTCGGCGCCCATCGAGTCGAGGGATTCGGCGTCGCTCCGCTCGGCGGCCGGTTCCGCCGCGGTCCCGCCTGCCCCGTCGGCGTCGGCGGATTCGGCGGTTCCGGCGGCTTCGGCGAGCCGGCGCAGCATGTCCAGCACGCCGGACTCCCGCAGCCGGGTGATCGGGATCGCCGCCAGGAGCTCCTTCACCTGCGGGTCCACCCCGTCGTCGCCCGGCTCGGCACCGTGCGCGGTGCGTTGAGCCGGAGCGGCGTCGGCGAGCAGCCTCTCCCGCAACGCCAGGACGAGCGCTTCGGGCGTCGGGTGGTCGAAAATCAGCGTCGCGGGCAGTTGCAGCCCGGTGGCCGAGTTGAGCCGGTTCCGCAGGTCCACCGCCGTCAGCGAGTCGAAGCCGAGGTCCCGGAACGCCCGGGCGGGGTCGACCGCGGCCGCCGAGGAGTGTCCCAGCACCGAGGGCGACCTGGGCCTGTACGACCTCCAGCAGCAGCCGGTCCTGCTCGGGGCGCGGGCAGCCCCCGCAGCCGCCGGGATCAGACCCTCGCCCCCGCCTCCGCCCGCGGCCCCCTCTCCTGCCTGCGGCGCTGCCGTGCGGCCGGCACCAGG
>NZ_GG657754.1:613211-614477 GCF_000158915.1 Streptomyces himastatinicus ATCC 53653
GGGACCCAGTCCAGCCGGAACAGGCTGTCGGAGACCGGCGAGCCCGCCCCGGCCAGGTCGGCCGGCGACATCGGGACGCAGCACCAGCGACTCGACCTCGGCCACCGGGTCGCCCGCCGTGTCGGCAACCCGCAACCCCACCTCGCCCGTCCCGCGCACGGTCAGGTGTACGCGTACGGCGGCGGCGCCGACGGCGGACAGCGACACGCCCGACCACAGGAACGGCAGCGAGGCGCCCTCCGCCGCCTGCCCCCGCAGTCCCAGGGCGTGCAGGACGGTGTCGAGCAGCGCCGGGTGCAGTCCGTACGCCGAAGCGTCGCCGGCCAGCGGCTCGGGCAGGGCCGCCTCGACGAAGAGGTCCTCGCCGTGCCTCCAGACGTCCCGCAGTCCCTGGAAGGCCGGTCCGTAGGCCAGCCCGGTCGAGGCCAGTCGCTCGTACAGCCCGTCGGTGGGCACCGGCTCGGCGCCCGGGGGCGGCCACGCGGTCAGATCCCAGTCGGCGGCGGGCCGCTCGGCGGCGAGGGTGCCGGTGGCGTGCAAGGTCCACGGTTGTCCGGCCGCGGAGTCCTGGGGGCGTGCGTACAGCTTCAGCGTGCGCCGCTGCTCGTCCGCGTTTCCGTCCGGGTTCCCGTCGGAGGACTCGGGCGGCTCCACGCTGAGCTGCACCTGCACCGCGCCGTCCTTCGGCAGCACGAGCGGGGCCCGCAGGGTCAGTTCGTCCAGACGGCCGTAGCCGAGCTGGTCGCCCGCCTGGAGTGCGAGTTCGACGAGCGCGGTGCCGGGGACCACGATCGATTCCGCGACCGCGTGATCGGCGAGCCAGGGGTGGGACCGCACCGAGAGGCGGGACGTCAGCAGGAGGGTTTCCGAGCCCGCCACGGCCACGGCCGCGCCCAGCAGCGGATGTTCGGTCACGCCAAGGCCGAGGCCGTCGGCGTCGGTGGCCGGAGCCGATGCCTCCAGCCAGTACCGTTCGCGCTGGAACGCGTAGGTCGGCAGCTCGACCCGGCGGGCACCGGTCCCCGCGAACACGCCGGACCAGTCGACGCCCGCGCCCCGCACATACAACTCCGCGACGGCCGTCAACACAGCCTCGGCCTCGGCCCGGCCCGCACGCAAGGTGGACACCGCCACCGCCGGCTCGGCCCCCGCCCGGGCCAGCGCACTCAGAACAGGATCAGGCCCGACCTCCAACAGCCAGGTCGCACCCTGCTCGCCGGACGCGGTCAGCAACGCGTCATGGAAGCGCACCGGACGGCGGACCTG
>NZ_GG657754.1:618971-621534 GCF_000158915.1 Streptomyces himastatinicus ATCC 53653
CGGTAAGCGACACCCACCGCGACCTCGGCGAACTCCGCCAGCATCGGCTCCATCAACGGCGAATGAAACGCATGACTCACCCGCAGCCGCGACACCCGCCGACCCCGCTCCCGCGCAACCGCCATCACCCGCTCGACCACATCCTCGTCACCGGACACCACCACCGACGTGGGGCCGTTCACCGCCGCGACCGTGGCCCGCTCCCCTTCAGCAAACCCGCCGAGGATGTCGGCGACCTCGGACTCGGTACCCTCGACCGCCGCCATCGCACCACCCGAAGGCAGCCCCTGCATCAACCGCGCACGACCCGCCACCAACCGCGCGGCATCCCCCAGCTCGAACACACCCGCCACATACGCCGCAACGAACTCGCCGATCGAGTGGCCCAGCACCACATCCGGCACCACACCCCACGACCGCAGCAACTCCACCAACGCCACCTGCACCGCGAACAACGCCGACTGCGCATACCCGGTGCGATCCAGCAGAACCGCCTCCGCAGAACCCTCCGCCGCGAACAACACCTCCCGCAACGGAACGCCGAAGCCCGGCCCACCCGCCAGCTCCGCGTCCAGAAAACCGCACACCTCATCCAGCGTCTTCGCGAACACAGGGAAGGCGGCATACAACTCACGGCCCATACCCAGCCGCTGACTGCCCTGACCCGTGAACATCCACGCAGCACGCCCCTCCGACACCACACCGGACACCACCGAAGGGCCGTCCAGGCCGGCCAGACCCGCGCGAAGGGCGTCGTCGGCGCCCAGCACCACCGCGCGGTGTTCCAGGGCGGCGCGCGTCGTCACCAGCGAAAGGCCCACGTCGACGGCGGAGGAGGCCCGCTCGTCGAGGAACTCAGCCAGACGCCTGGCCTGTGCCTCCACCGCTCGCGCGCTCCGCCCCGACAGCACCCATGGCACCACGGGCAGGTCGGCCGACGGCCGTTCCACGGCTACGGCCGGGGCGGCCGGAGCCTCTTCGATGATCACGTGCGCGTTGGTCCCACTGATCCCGAACGACGACACCCCCGCCCGGCGCGGACGCTCCCCCCGCGGCCAGCCACGAGCCTCGGTCAGCAGCCTGACCGCTCCGGCTTCCCAGTCCACATGCGACGAGGGCTCGTCCACGTGCAGCGTCCGCGGCAACTGCCCGGCGCGCAGCGCCATCACCATCTTGATCACACCTGCCGCGCCCGCCGCGGCCTGGGTGTGCCCGATGTTCGACTTGATCGAGCCCAGCCACAGCGGCTCGTCGTCGGTGCGGGCTTGGCCGTAGGCCGCGAGCAGGGCCTGGGCTTCGATCGGGTCGCCGAGCCGCGTCCCCGTGCCGTGCGCCTCCACCACATCCACGTCCGACGCCGAGAGCCGCGCCGAGGACAGCGCCTGACGGATCACCCGCTGCTGCGACGGACCGTTCGGCGCCGTCAGACCGTTCGACGCACCGTCCTGATTGACCGCGCTCCCGCGCACCACCGCCAGCACGTCGTGCCCACGCCGCCGGGCCTCCGACAGCCGCTCCAGCACCAGCACCCCGGCACCCTCGGACCAGCCGGTGCCATCCGCCGCCTCGGCGAAGGACTTACACCGGCCGTCGGCGGCCAGGCCGCGCTGCCGGGAGAACTCGACGAACGTGGCGGGGGTGGCCATCACCGTGACGCCACCGGCCAGCGCCGTGTCGCACTCCCCCGCCCGCAGCGCCTGGCAGGCCAGGTGCAGCGAGACCAGGGACGACGAGCACGCGGTGTCCACGGTGACCGCGGGACCCTCGAAGCCGAAGACGTAGGAGATGCGGCCGGAGAAGACGCTGCCCGCGTTGCCGTTGCCGAGGAAGCCCTCGACCTCGTCCGGTACGGCGTGCACCCGCGACGCGTAGTCGTGGTACATCAGTCCCGCGAATACGCCGGTGGCCGTGGAGCGCAGCGAGTGCGGGTCGATTCCGGCGCGCTCCAGCGCCTCCCAGGAGGTCTCCAGCAGCAGCCGCTGCTGCGGGTCCATGGCCAGGGCCTCACGCGGCGAGATCCCGAACAGCTCGGCGTCGAAGTCGGCGGCGTCGTGCAGGAACCCCCCTTCGCGGACGTACGAGGTACCGGCATGGTCCGGGTCGAGGTCGTAGAGCCGCTCGATGTCCCAGTCGCGGTTGCCCGGGAAGGGGGTGATGCCGTCCCCGCCGGAGGTCACGAGCTCCCACAGCGACTCGGGCGAGGTCACTCCGCCCGGGTAGCGGCAGCCGATGCCGACGATCGCGATGGGCTCGTCGGCCGCGCCCCGGCTCCGTACGGCGGCCGCCGCGGTCTTCTCCTGTTCCCGCTCCGCTTCCGCGCCCAGCAGCTGCTCGCGGAGGTACGCGGCGAGCGCGGCGGGGCTGGGGTGGTCGAACACCAGGGTCGCGGGCAGCCGCAGCCCACTCGCGGTGTTGAGGTGGTTACGCAGGTCCACCGCGGTCAGCGAGTCGAAACCGAGGTCCGTGAACGCCCTGGCCGGGTCGACCGAGGTGGCCGCTGAGTGCCCCAATACCGCCGCGACCTGCGACTGCACCAGCGCAAGCAGCTCCCGGTCCTGTTCAG
>NZ_GG657754.1:622479-656961 GCF_000158915.1 Streptomyces himastatinicus ATCC 53653
CCCGCCTCGGCGAGATCGGTCAGGCTCGTGGCAAGCGCCTCGTACGAAGCCTGCTCGCCGTCGGTATCCGCCAGGACGAACCGGCCCGGGTTCTCGGTGATCGCCGAGCGCACCAGGCCCCACACCCCGGCGCCGACGAGATCGTCGGACTCGACGACGGCGCCCGAGGTGAGCACGGCGAGGCGGGACGTGGCCAGACGCGGCTCGGCCAGCCACTCCCGTACGACGCGGAGCACGCCGCTCACGGCCTCGGTCACCCGGGCCTCGGCACCGGCACCGCCGGCCCGCGTGACCGGGAGCAGAACGGTGCCGGGAACGTCGGCGCCGCCGTCCAGGGCGGTGACGAGTTCGGCGAGGTCCGCGCGGCCGGTCACCGGGATCCCGGCGTCCTGCCATGGCCGCGCGTCGCCCAGGACGGTCCAGGCTTCCGGCTCCCCTGGATCGGCTGCGGGGGCGGGGGCGGGGGTCCAGTCGAGCCGGAACAGGCTGTCGACGGCCGGAGCCGCGGCGGCCGTGTCGGTGGCCGAAACGGGCCGCAGTACGAGGGCGTCGACCTCGGCGACGGGCTCACCGGACGTGTCGGCGACGCGCAGTCCGACCTCACCCGGTGCGCGGACGGACAGCTGTGCCCGCACCTCGGGGGCGCCGACGGCCGACAGCGATACGCCGGACCACAGGAACGGCAGCAACGCCTTGCCAGGGCTGTCAGCTTCGTCCGGTGCCGGCGCCGGGTAGTCGACTCCGAGGGCGTGGAGGACGGAGTCCAGCAGTGCGGGGTGCAGCCCGAAGCCGGTCGCGTCCGCCTTGGCTTCCTCGGGCAGGGCGGCCGTCACGAACAGGTCGTCGCCCAGCCGCCAGACCTCCCGCAGCCCCCGGAACACCGGGCCGTAGGCCATACCTGTCCCCGCCAGCCGCTCGTAGAGTCCGTCGACCGGCATCGGCTCCGCACCAGCGGGCGGCCAGGCCCGCAGATCCCAGTCGGCGGCGGGCTGATCGGCGGTCAGGGTGCCGGTGGCGTTGAGGGTCCACGGCCGGTCGGCCGGAGCGCCCTCGGTGCGGGAGTGGATCCGCACGGTCCGCGGGCCTTCGCCTTCCGCGGGCTCGATGGCGATCTGCACCTGGACCGCGCCGTCGCGCGGCACCACCATCGGGGACCGCAGGGTCAGCTCCTCGACCCGGTCGCAGCCGACCTGGTCGCCCGCCTGCACGGCGAGTTCGACGTAGGCGGTGCCCGGCACCACGATGGAGCTGCCGACCACGTGGTCCGCGAGCCAGGGGTGAGTCGCCGCGGACAGCCGCGATTGCAGGACCGCGGTGTCCGAGTCCGCCAGCCGTACGGTGGCGCCCAGCATGGGATGCCCGGCCGCGCCGAGCCCCAGCCCGCTGGTGTCGATCGCCGGGCGCGGGTTGTCCAGCCAGTACCGTTCGCGCTGGAACGCGTAGGTCGGCAGCTCGACCCGGCGTGCACCGGTCCCCGCGAACACGCCGGACCAGTCGACGCCCGCGCCCCGCACATACAACTCCGCGACGGCCGTCAACACGGCCTCGGCCTCGGCCCGGCCCGCACGCAAGGTGGACACCGCCACCGCCGGCTCGGCCCCCGCCCGGGCCAGCGCACTCAGAACAGGATCAGGCCCGACCTCCAGCAACCAGCTCGCACCCTGCTCGCCGGACGCGGTCAGCAACGCGTCATGGAAGCGCACCGGACGGCGGACCTGATCCACCCAATACTCCGGAGTGACCCAGTCCTGCCCACCGACAAGGGCACCCGTCACCGTGCTGACGGCCGGAAGCACCGGCTGCCGGTAGGCGACACCCGCCGCGACCTCGGCGAACTCCGCCAGCATCGGCTCCATCAACGGCGAGTGGAACGCATGACTCACCCGCAGCCGCGACACCCGCCGACCCCGCTCCCGCGCGACCGCCATCACCCGCTCGACCACGTCCTCGCCGCCGGAGACGACCACCGCGGTCGGCCCGTTGACCGCCGCGACCGTGGCCCGCTCCCCTTCAGCAAACCCGCCGAGGATGTCGGCGACCTCGGCCTCGGTGCCCTCGACCGCCGCCATCGCACCACCCGAAGGCAGCCCCTGCATCAACCGCGCACGACCCGCCACCAACCGCGCGGCGTCGGCGAGATCGAACACGCCCGCTGCGTAGGCGGCGGCCAGCTCGCCGATCGAGTGGCCCAGCACCACATCCGGACCCATGCCCCACGACCGCAGCAACTCCACCAACGACACCTGCACCGCGAACAACGCCGACTGCGCATACCCGGTGCGATCCAGCAGAGCCGCCTCCGCAGAACCCTCCGCCGCGAACAACACCTCCCGCAACGCAACGCCGAAGCCCGGCCCACCCGCCAACCCGGCATCCAGGTGGCCGCACACCTCATCCAGCGTCTTCGCGAACACGGGGAAGGCGGCATACAGCTCACGGCCCATACCCAGCCGCTGACTCCCCTGCCCCGTGAACATCCAACCCGTACGCCCCTCCGACACCACACCGGACACCACAGAAGGGCCACCGTTGGCCAACGCGACGACGCTCTCGTACAGCCCGTCCCGGTCGGAGCCGAGCACGACGGCGCGATGGTCGAGCGCTGTGCGGGTCGTCGCGAGGGAGAAACCCACGTCGGCCGGGGGCGGGTCCTGCCCGTCAGCCCGCTCGTCCAGGAAGGCCGCCAGCCGGGCGGCCTGGCCCCGCAGGGCCTCCGGCGTCCGGCCGGACAGCACCCACGGCACCGCCGGCAGGTCCACCGGCGGCGGCTCCTCGGCGGCGTCCGGGGTCGGCGCCGGGGACTCGGGGGCTTCTTCGATGATGACGTGGGCGTTGGTTCCACTGATCCCGAACGACGACACCGCGGCGCGGCGCGTGCGTTCGGCCCGGGGCCATTCCCTCGCCTCGGTCAGCAGCTCGACCGAGCCGGACGCCCAGTCGACGTGGGACGACGGCTGGTCCACGTGCAGCGTCCGGGGCAGCCGCTCGGCGGCCAGCGCCATGACCACCTTGATGATTCCAGCGGCACCGGCGGCGGCCTGCGTGTGGCCGAGGTTCGACTTGATCGAGCCCAGCCACAACGGCTCACCGCCGTCACGGCCCTGACCGTACGTCGCGAGCAGCGCCTGCGCCTCGATCGGGTCGCCCAGCCGCGTCCCCGTGCCGTGCGCCTCCACCGCGTCCACGTCGGACGCCGAGAGCCGCGCCGAGGACAGCACAAAGACGGATCACCCGCTGCTGCGACGGACCGTTCGGCGCCGTCAGACCGTTCGACGCACCATCCTGATTGACCGCACTCCCGCGCACCACCGCCAACACCTCGTGCCCACGCCGCCGGGCCTCCGACAGCCGCTCCAGCACCAGCACCCCGGCACCCTCGGACCAGCCGGTGCCATCCGCCGCCTCGGCGAACGCCTTGCACCGGCCGTCGGGCGCGAGCCCGCGCTGCCGGGAGAACTCGACGAACGTGGCGGGCGTGGCCATCACCGTGACGCCACCGGCCAGCGCCGTGTCGCACTCCCCCGCCCGCAGCGCCTGGCAGGCCAGGTGCAGCGAGACCAGGGACGACGAGCACGCGGTGTCGACCGACACCGCCGGGCCCTCCAGGCCGAGCACGTACGACAGGCGGCCCGAGGCCACGCTCGGAGTGCTGCCGGTCTGCAGGTAGCCGGCGGATTCGCCGCCGTCCTCGTGGGCGAAGCCGCCGTACCCGTTGGCCGAGATCCCCGCGAAGACACCGGTCGAGGATCCGCGCAGCGACAGCGGACCGATGCCCGCCCGCTCCAGCGCCTCCCACGCCGTCTCCAGCAGCAGCCGCTGCTGCGGATCCATGGCCAGGGCCTCACGCGGCGAGATCCCGAACAGCTCCGCGTCGAAGTCGGCCACGTCCGGCACGAATCCCCCGACCCCGGCGTACTCGGTGCCCATCGCCGCGCTGGTGGCGTCGAGCAGCCCCGGTACGTCCCAGCCGCGATCGTCGGGGAACGGGGACATCCGCTCGCCGCCCGAGGTCACCAGGTCCCACAGCGCTTCCGGCGAGGCGACCCCGCCCGGGAAGCGGCAGCCCATGCCCACGATCGCGATCGGCTCGTCGGCGACCGATGCCGTCGCCTCCGGAGTGCCGTCCCGGTCCACCGACCCGCCCAGCAACTGCCCGCGCAGGAAGGCCGTGAGGGCGGCGGGCGTGGGGTAGTCGAAGATCAGCGTGGTCGGGAGCGACAGGGCGGTCGCACCGCCCAGGCGGTTGCGCAGGTCCACCGCCGTCAGCGAGTCGAAACCGAGGTCCTTGAACGGGCGCTCCGGGGCGATCGCGGTGGGTGAGGCGTGCCCCAGCACCGCCGCGACCTGGGACCGCACCAGGTCCAGCAGGAGGCGGCCCTGTTCCTGCGCGGACAGCCCGCTCAGTCGGCGCGCCAGTTCGCCGTCGGTCGGAGCGGCGTGAGCCGGGCTGTCGGCCGCGCGCGCTGCGGCGGCCTCGGGGAGATCGCCGATCAGGGCGCTGGGCCGGGAGGAGGTGAACGAGGGCGCGAAGCGCTGCCAGTCCACATCGGCCAGCATCGCGCACACGCGGCCTTCGGCCATGGCCTGCTGCAAGGCCGCCATCGCGCGCCGCGGCGGAAGCGCCTTGAGGCCGCGCCGCCGCAGGTACTCCTCCACGCCCCCGTCCGTCACCATCCCGGACTCGCCCCAGGGGCCCCAGGCCACCGAGGTGGCGGGCAGTCCCAGGCCGCGCCGGTGCTGCGCGAGCGCGTCGAGGTAGGTGTTGCCCGCGGCGTAGGCCGACTGACCCGCGTTGCCGAGCGCTCCCGCGATGGAGGAGAACAGCACGAAGGCGTCCAGCTCCAGCTCCGCGGTCAGCTCGTGCAGATGCCGCGCCGCACCCGCCTTCGCGGCCAGCACCCCGGCCAGCCGCTCCTGCGTCAGATCCGTGGCCAGTCCGTCGTCCAGCACACCCGCGGTGTGCACCACGCCGGTCAGCGGCGCGTCTTCGGGAACGCCGTCGAGCACGGCGGCGAGGGCTTCACGGTCGGTGATGTCGCAGTCGGTGACGGTGACCCGCGCACCGAGTGCGGTCAGCTCCTCGCACAGCTCCTTCGCGCCCGGGGCCCGAGCCCCCCGGCGGGAGACCAGCACCAGGTGCTCCGCACCGCGCGAAGCCAGCCAGCGACCGACATGCCCGCCCAGTGCGCCGGTTCCGCCGGTGATGAGCACGGTGCCGCGCGGCCGCCAGCCTTCGCCGTCCGGGGCCCCCGCCCGGTCGCGGACCACGCGGGCCGCGAACACGCCCGAGGGCCGCACCGCGAGCTGGTCCTCGCCGTCGCCGTCGCCGTGGGCGGCAGCGAGCACGGACACCAGGCGGGTCCACGCTTTCTCGTCGGCGTTCTCCGGCACGTCCACCAGGCCGCCCCAGCGACGCGGCTGCTCCAGCGCCACCGTACGGCCGAAGCCCCACAGCTGAGCCTGCGCCGGATTCGCCAGGTGCTCGCCCGACCCGACCGAGACCGCCGAGCGGGTCACGCACCACACCGGGAGCTCGGTGTCCCCGAGCGCGTGAATCAGCGTCAGTGTCGTCGCGGTCACGGTGGACGGTTCGTCGGAGCCCTCGGCGAGGAGGGACACGATCCCCGCCGCAGCGCCGTCGGCGGTGGTACGAAGGCGATCGGCCAGCGTGTCGGCGGTGTCCGTGGCGGCGACCGGCAGGACGCGCACCTCCGCGCCGCCCGCACGCAGTGCCCGCACGCACGGCTCGGCCCGCGCCTCGTCCGCCTCCGGCACGGCCACCAGCCACGTGCCCGACAGCCGACCGGTGTTCGGGAGAGTCACCGGCTTCCACGTGATCCGGTACCGCCAGTCCGCCAGCTCGGACCGCTCCCGCTGCCGCTGGCGCCAGTCCGACAGCATCGGCAGCACCGCGTCGAGCGGCGCGGCCGACTCGACGCCGAGCCGCCCGGCCAGCGCATCGGCATCGCCCCGCTCGACCAGGTTCCAGAACTCGGTCTCGATCCCTTCGGCGCCGCCGCCAACGGCGCGTTCCGGCTGCTCGGTCGCCTGGTCCCGCAGCCAGAACCGACGGCGTTGGAAGGCGTACGTCGGCAGGTCCACCCGCCGCGCACCGGTCCCGGCGAACACGCCGGGCCAGTCGACGTCCGCGCCCCGTACGAACATCTCGGCCACAGCCGCGAACACGGTCTCGGCTTCGGCCCGTCCCTCGCGCAGCGCCGATACGGCCACCGTGCTGCCCGCGGCGGACTGCGCGAGCGCGCTGAGCACCGGGGCGGGGCCGAGCTCCAGCAGGCGGGTCGCGGCATGTTCCGCGGTCGCCGTCACGACGGCGTCGTGGAAGCGCACCGGGCGGCGCACCTGGTGCACCCAGTACTCCGGGGTGACCCAGTCCTCCCCGCCGACCAGGTCTCCGGTGACCGTGCTGATCGCGGGAAGCGTCGGCTGCCGATAATCGATGGTGGCCGCGATCTCGGCGAACTCCGCCAGCATCGGCTCCATGAGCGGCGAGTGGAACGCATGGCTCACCCGCAGCCGCGACACCCGGCGGTCCTGCTCCTGCGCGCTCGCCATGGCCTGCTCGACCACGGCCTCGTCCCCGGAGATCACCACGGCGTCCGGGCCGTTGACCGCCGCGATCGCCAGCCGCTCGCCGTCCAGGAGTGTGCCCAGGACCTCGACGGCCTCGGCCTCGGTGGCTTCGATGGCGGCCATCGCACCCCCCGTGGGCAGCGCCTGCATCAGCCGTGCGCGGCCCGCGACCAGCCGGGCCGCATCGGCCAGTTCGAAGACACCCGCGGTGTACGCGGCGACGAACTCACCGACCGAGTGGCCGAACACCACATCCGGGCTCATGCCCCACGAGCGCAGCAGCTCGACCAGCGCCGTCTGGACCGCGAACAGCCCGGTCTGCGCGTAGCCCGTGCCGTCCAGCAGCCCGGCCTCGTACGAACCCTCCGGCGCGAAGAGCACGTCCCGCACCGGCACCTCGAAGCCCGGCTCTCCGCGCAATGCGGCGTCCAGCTGGGCGCAGACCTCGTCGAGGGCCCTTGCGAACACCGGGAACTGGGCGTACAGCTCGCGGCCCATGCCCGCGCGCTGGCTGCCCTGTCCGGTGAACATCCAGCCCGTACGGCCTTCGCCGACGACGCCGGATATGACCGCGTCATCGCCGTCGGCGAGCGCGGTGACGCCGGAGCGCAGGGCGTCGAGGTCGCCGCCCAGGACCACGGCGCGGTGTTCCAGCGTGGCGCGGGTGGTGCCCAGCGAGAAGCCGATGTCGAGCGGGGAGCCGTCCCCGGCGTCCAGGAGAGCCGCGAGGCGACCGGCCTGGGCCCGTACCGCCTGCGCGGTGCGACCCGACAGCACCCAGGGCACGATCGGCAGCTCGGCCGACGGCTCCTCGACGGCGGCCGGTGCGGCCTGGGGGGCCTCTTCGAGGATGATGTGGGCGTTGGTGCCGCTGATCCCGAACGAGGAGATCCCGGCCCGGCGCGGACGGTCGCCCGACGGCCATTCCCGGGCCTCGGTCAACAGCCGTACCGTGCCCGATTCCCAGTCCACGCGGGAGGAGGGTTCGTCCGCGTACAGCGTCTTCGGCAGTCGCTGCTCCCGTAGCGCCAGGACCATCTTGATCAGTCCGGCGGCTCCGGCGGCGGCCTGGGTGTGGCCGAGGTTCGACTTCACCGAGCCCAGCCACAACGGCTCACCGCCGTCACGGCCCTGACCGTACGTGGCCAGCAGGGCCTGCGCCTCGATCGGGTCGCCAAGGCTCGTGCCGGTGCCGTGCGCCTCCACCGCGTCCACGTCGGCGGGCGACAGCCTGGCCGCGGCGAGGGCCTGGCGGATCACCCGCTGCTGCGACGGGCCGTTCGGCGCCGTCAGCCCGTTCGACGCACCGTCCTGGTTGACCGCACTGCCGCGCACCACCGCCAGCACCGGGTGACCGAGGCGCTGGGCGTCGGAGAGACGCTCCAGCACCAGCACCCCGGCACCCTCGGACCAGCCGGTGCCATCCGCGCCCTCCGCGAACGCCTTGCAGCGGCCGTCCGCCGCCAGCGCGCGCTGCCGGGAGAAGTCCACGAAGAGGTCCGGTGTCGCCATGACGGTGGCGCCGGCGGCCAGGGCCATCCGGCACTCGCCCGCCCGCAGCGCCTGGGCGGCCAGGTGCAGGGCCACCAGCGCCGACGAGCAGGCGGTGTCCACCGTGACCGCGGGACCTTCCAGGCCCAGTGCGTAGGAGACCCGACCGGACAGGACGCTGGCCGCGGACCCGGTGGTCACGTATCCCTCGACGTCCGCGGCCGGGCCCCGCGCGGTGTGCTGGTAATCCTGGCCGTTGGTCCCGGCGAACACCCCGGTGGCCGAGCCGCGCAGCGACAGCGGGTCGACGCCCGCCCGCTCCAGCGCCTCCCACGCGGTCTCCAGCAGCAGCCGCTGCTGCGGATCCATCGCCAGGGCCTCACGCGGCGAGATCCCGAACAGCTCCGCGTCGAACTCCGCCGCGTCGTGCAGGAATCCGCCGACACGGACGTACGACGTCCCCGAGTGGGCCGGGTCGGGGTGGAACAGCCCGTCGACGTCCCAGCCCCGGTCCACGGGGAAGGGCGAGAGCCCGTCACGGGCCGTGGACAGCAGGTCCCACAGCTCTTCGGGCGAGGCGGCGCCGCCCGGGAAGCGGCAGCCCATGCCCACGATCACGATCGGGTCGTCACCGGCCCCCAGCGGTGCGAGTGCCGCGTCGGTGTGCCCGGCCTCGTCGGCCGTCACGCCGAGCACCTGCCCGCGCAGGAAGGCCGTGAGCGCGGCGGGCGTCGGGTGGTCGAAGATCAGCGTGGTGGGCAGACGCAGGGCGGTGGCGGTGGCGAGCCGGTTGCGGAACGAGACGGCGGTCAGCGAGTCGAAACCGAGCTCCTTGAACGCCCGCGCCGGGTCGATGGTCGCCGGGGTGGCGTGCCCGAGCACGGCCGCGACCTGCGACAGCACCATGTCCAGCAGCATCCGGTCCTGCTCGGCGGCCGGGCGCCCCCGCAGCCGCAGCGCCAGCTCACCGCCCGCCGGAGCGGACGGGTCGGCGACCCGAGTACGCGCCTGGTCCGCGACCTCGGGAAGCTCGGCGATCAGCGGGCCGGGGCGGGTGAAGGCCACCGAGGCCGCGAAGCGTTCCCAGTCGACGTCGACCACGACACGGGCCGCGCGACCGTCGTCGAGCGCACTCCGCAGGGCGGCGATGGCCCGGTCCGGGTCCAGCGGGCGTACGCCCAGGCGGCGGAAGTGCTCCACCACCCGGCCGTCGGCGGCCATGCCGTCGCCGCTCCACGGACCCCAGGCCACCGAAGTGGCCGGCATTCCCAGGCCACGCCGGTGGTGCGCCAGGGCGTCCACGTACGCGTTGGCGGCGCCGTAGGCCGCCTGGCCCGCGTTGCCCAGCACGCCCGTCATCGAGGAGAAGAGGACGAAGGCGTCCAGTTCACGGCCGGCCGTCAGCTCGTGCAGATGGCGGGCGGCGTCCGCCTTCGCCGCGAGGACGCCGGCAAGCCGTCCGGCGTCAGCTCGGTGGCCGGGCCGTCGTCGAGGACCCCGGCCGTATGGACGACTCCGGTCAGCGGCGCCTCCTCCGGAATGGCGTCCAGCACCTCCCGTACGGCCGCACGGTCACCGACGTCGCAGGCCGCGAAGGCGACCTCGGCGCCCAAGTCGGCCAGCTCGCACCGCAATTCGTCCGCACCCGGTGCCTCGGCGCCCCGACGGGACACCAGCAACAGGCGTTCGGCGCCGGAAGAGGCCAGCCAGCGGGCCACATGCCCGCCCAGTGCGCCCGTACCGCCGGTCACCAGCACCGTGCCGCGCGGCCACCAGGAATCCGTGTCGTCGCTCGCGGCCGTGTCGCGCACCAGCCGGGCCCCGAACACGCCCGACGGCCGTACCGCGACCTGGTCCTCGCCATCCGTCGCGGCGAGCACGGGCGCCAGTCGCGCAAGGCTGCGCTCGTCGGCATCGTCGGGCAGGTCGATCAGCCCGCCCCACCGGTCCGGCTGCTCCAGCGCCACCGTACGGCCCAGCCCCCACAGCTGGGCCCCCTCCGGATTCGCCAACCGCTCACCCGAACCGAGCGACACCGCGGAGCGGGTCACACACCACACACGCGCCCCGGTCCCGGAATCGGCCAGCGCCTGCACCAGAAGCAGCGTCGTGACCGTGCTCGTCAGCAGGGACACCACACCCGTGGGCTCGGCGTCCTCGGCGCGGAACCGGGTGGCCAGCGACTCCCGGGTGTCCGCGTCGGCCACCGGCACGACGATCACTTCCGCGCCGGACGCCCGCAACGCCTGGACCACATCGTCGTATGCGGCGCCGGTCTCCGACGGGACCGCCACCAGCCAGGTGCCCGACAGCCGGGCGGTGGCCCGGCGTGGCACGGGCTTCCACGTGATCCGGTACTGCCGGCCCGCCAGCTCGGACTGCTCCCGCTGCCGCTTGCGCCAGTCCGACAGCATCGGCAGCACCGCGTCCAGCGGCGCGGCCGGCCCGACACCGAGCCGCCCGGCCAGCGCATCGGCGTCGCCCCGCTCGACCAGATCCCAGAAGGCGGCCTCGCCACCGTCGGCCGTGCCGGGCGCGTCCCGCCGCGAGACGGCCAGGTCCGGCAGCCAGAACCGCTGCCGCTGGAAGGCGTACGTCGGCAGGTCCACCCGCCGCCCACCGGCCCCGGCGAAGTACGCGCCCCAGTCGACCTCGACTCCGCGGACGAACAGCTCGGCCACCGCCGTCAGCACGGTCACGGCCTCGTCGCACCCCTCGCGCAGCGCGGACACGGCCGCTACGTCCAGGGCGGACTGAGCGAGCGTGGTCAGGACGGGGTCAGGACCGACCTCCAGCAGGCGGGTGACGCCCTGGGTGCGGGTGGCGTTCTCGATGGCGTCGTGGAAGCGGACCGGACGGCGTACCTGGCGCACCCAGTAGTCGGGGGTCGCCCAGTCCTCTTCGCCGACCAGCCCACCGGTGACCGTGCTGAGGGCCGGGAGGTTCGGCTGCCGGTAGGTGATGCTCGCCGCGATCTCGGCGAACTCCGCCAGCATCGGCTCCATCAGCGGCGAGTGGAACGCGTGGCTCACCCGCAGCCGGGACGCCCGGCGGTCCTGTTCACGCGCGGTGGCCATGGCCCGTTCGACCGCGACCTCGTCACCGGAGACCACGACCGACCTCGGGCCGTTGACGGCCGCGATCGCGATGTGCGCGCCCAGCCCGGTGAGGATCTCGGCGACCTCGTCCTCGGATCCCTCGATGGCGGCCATCGCCCCGCCGGCGCGTCGCCCACCACCGCCGTCGGCGGAATCGCTTCCCGAGCCCCCGGCGTTCGAGGGGAGCGCCTGCATGAGCCGCGCACGGCCTGCCACCAGCCGGGCGGCGTCGGCCACTCCGAAGACACCCGCGGTGTACGCGGCGACGAACTCACCGACCGAGTGCCCCAGCACCACGTCCGGGGCGGTGCCCCACGACCGCAACAGTTCCACGAGCGCGACCTGGACGGCGAACAGTGCCGTCTGGGCGTAGCCGGTGTGGTCCAGCAGTTCCGCCTCGGCGGAGCCCGCCGCCGCGAACAGCACCTCCCGTACGGGGACCGGGAACTCCGTGGCGCCGTCCAGCGCGGCCTGGAGGTGTTCGCACACCTCGTCCAGGGCTTCGGCGAAGGCCGGGTAGGCGCCGTACAGTTCGCGCCCCATGCCGATGCGCTGGCTGCCCTGCCCGGTGAACATCCAGCCCGTACGGCCCTCCGTGACCACGCCGGAGATCATGAGGGCGCCATCGTGGGCCCGTGTCGAGACACCCGCTCGCAGGGCGTCGTAGTCGGTGCCCAGCACCACCGCGCGGTGCTCGAACGCCGCGCGCGTGGTCGCCAGCGACAGGCCGAGGTCGGCGGCGGAAGCGCCGGGCTCCCCGTCGAGGAACGCCGCGAGCCGCGCGGCCTGCGCCCGTACGGCCTGCTCGCTGCGGCCGGACAGCACCCAGGGCACCACAGGTGCCGTCCAGGGCCGCTCCTCCGCGACACCGGCGGGCTGCTCGGCCTCGGGGGCTTGTTCGATGATGGTGTGGGCGTTGGTGCCGCTGATGCCGAACGACGACACCCCCGCCCGCCGGGGGCGGTCGGCCTCCGGCCACGCCACGGGCTCGGTCAGCAGCCGTACGGTGCCGGCCGACCAGTCCACGTACGGGGTGGCCTCGTTTGATGTGCAGCGTGCGCGGCAGCACGCCGTTCCGCATCGCCAGCACCATCTTGATGACACCGGCCACGCCCGCCGCCGCCTGGGTGTGCCCGACGTTGGACTTGAGGGAGCCCAGCCACAGCGGCTGGTCCTCGTCCCGTCCGCTTCCGTACGCCGAGATGATGGCGTCGGCTTCGATCGGGTCGCCCAGGGTGGTGCCGGTGCCGTGGGCTTCGACGGCGTCGACCTCGGCCGGGTTCAGCCCGGCGTTGGCGAGGGCCTGGCGGATCACGCGCTGCTGTGAGGGGCCATTGGGGGCGGTCAGGCCGTTGGACGCGCCGTCCTGGTTGACCGCGCTGCCCCGTACGACGGCCAGCACGTGGTGGCCGCGGCGGCGGGCGTCGGAGAGGCGTTCGACGAGCAGCATGCCCGCGCCTTCGGCCCAGCCGGTGCCATCGGCGGCCGCGGCGAAGGGCTTGCAACGGCCGTCGGCGGAGAGGCCACGCTGCTGGCTGAACTCGACGAACATCCCGGGGGTCGACATGACCGTCGCACCGCCCGCCAGCGCCATGTCGCACTCGCCCTGGCGCAGGGCCTGGCAGGCGAGGTGCAGGGCGACCAGGGACGACGAGCAGGCGGTGTCCACGGTGACCGCCGGTCCTTCGAAGCCGAAGGTGTAGGCGAGGCGGCCGGAGGCGACGCTGTTGGACGTGCCGGTCAGGGCGTGCCCTTCGGTGCCTTCCGTCGCCTCGTGCAGGCGCGGGCCGTAGTCGTTGTGCATGACCCCGGCGAAGACACCGTTCGCCCTGCCCCGCTGGGACGCGGGGTCGATCCCCGCGCTTTCGAAGGCTTCCCAGGCGGTCTCCAGCAGCAGCCGCTGCTGCGGGTCCATGGCGAGGGCTTCACGTGGGGAGATCCCGAAGAAGTCCGCGTCGAACTCGGCGGCTTGGTGGAGGAAGCCGCCGTGCCGGGTGGTGGACTTGCCCGGACGGCCCGGAGCGGCGTCGTACAGGCTGTCGGTGTCCCAGCCGCGATCGGCCGGGAACGGGGAGACCGCGTCGCCTCCGGCGGTGACGAACCGCCACAGCTCCTCCGGGGAGTCCACGTCTCCGGGAAGCCGGCAGCTCATGCCGACGATGGCGATGGGTTCGTCGGCGGCGGGTGTGACGGCGGCCGGTGCGCTGGGTGCCTGCGGCGATTCGGCGGCCAGCGACGCGAGGTGGCCGGCGAGCGCGGTGGGGGTGGGATGGTCGATGGCCACGGCGGTCTCGAGCCGTAGTCCGGTCGCGGTGGTGAGCTGGTTGCGCAGCTCGACCAAGGTGAGCGATTCGAGGCCCAGTTCCTTGAAGGTGAGGCCGGGCTGGACCGCTTCCGGCGAGGGGTAGCCGGCGACGGCGGCGACATGGGCTCGGACCAGTTCCAGCGCTGTCCGTTGCCGCTTCGCCCGGGACAGGCCGGCCGTCCGGTGTGCCCAGGACTGTCCGTCGGATTCGGCGTGTTCGGCGGCGTTAGCGGCGTCGGGGGACTCGACGGGTACGGCGTCCGCGTGGCCAGCGGCGGCCGGTAGCCGGAGGGCCGGGCCGTCGGCCGTGGCGGTCTCGGACAGCCAGTAGCGCCGGCGCTGGAAGGCGTAGGTCGGCAGCGGGACCCGGCGGGGGCGCCGGTCGGTGAGCGCGGTAGCGAACACGGCGGCCCAGTCGACGGTGGAACCGTGGACGTGCGCTGTGGCGAGCGAGGTGACGAACCGGTCGAGGCCGCCCTCATCTCGGCGGAGCGAGCCCACGTAGACGGCCTCGTGACCGGCCGCTTCCGCAGTTTCGCCCACCCCCGTCCCCAGGACGGGGTGCGGGCTCATCTCGATGAAGATCCGGTGGCCCTGGCCGAGGAGTCCCTCGACGGCCTGGTCGAAGCGGACGGTGTGCCGCAGGCTGCTGTACCAGTATCCGGCGTCCAGTGCCGAGGGGTCGAGCGATCCGCCCTCCATCGACGAGTGGAACGGGATGTCCGTCGGGGTCGGTGTGATGTCGGGCAGCGTGTCCAGGAGTCTGGTACGGATCTCCTCCATCTGGGTGGAGTGCGATGCGTAGTCGACCGGGAGCCTGCGGGTCCGGACGCGGTCGGCGGCCAGCGTCCGCACGAGGTCGTCCAGTGCTTCCGGGTCGCCGGAGACGACCACGGAGCCGGGGCCGTTGACCACGGCGACGGACAACCGTGGGCCCCACGGCTCCAGCCTGCCGGTGATCTCGTCAAGGGGAAGCCCGACGGACACCATGCCGCCCCGGCTCGCGAGGTCCGCGAGCACCTGACTGCGCAGGGCCACCACGCAGGCGGCGTCCTCCAGGGAGAGGGCACCCGCCACGCATGCGGCGGCGATCTCGCCCTGGGAGTGGCCGACCACGGCCGCGGGCTCGACCCCGTACGAGCGCCAGAGGGCGGCCAGGGAGACCATCACCGCCCACAGCACCGGCTGGACCACGTCGACGCGGTCAAGACCGGGGGCGCCCGGCACCCCGCGCACGACGTCCTCCGGGGACCACGGCACATGGGGGGCGAGCGCATCGGCACACTCCCGCATGCGGGCGGCGAAGACCGGGGAGGAGTCGAGCAGTTCGACTGCCATACCGGCCCACTGCGAGCCCTGGCCCGGGAAGACGAAGACCGCCCGGTCACCGGCCGGTCCTGTGCCGCGTAGGACACCGTGGGCGGTGCCACCGCCGGCAAGGGCGTCCAGGCCCCGCAGGAAGCCGTCACGGTCGGTGGCGAGGACGGCCGCGCGGCAGGGGAAGTCGGCGCGGGTGGTGGCCAGCGAGAAGCCGAGGTCGGACGGCTCCAGCTCGGCGTGGTCCCGGACGTGCGCCCGCAGCCGCCTGGCCTGGGCCCTCAGGGCGGTCTCGGTCCTGCCGGAGATCACCCAGGGGAGGGAGGGACGCGACCCGTCGGTGGCGGCGGCGGTGCTCCCGACGGGTTCTCCCGGCTCGGGCCGCGACGGCACGAGAGCGGCCGGGCGGTCCTGGGCGGCGGGGCCTTCGGCCAGGATCAGGTGGCAGTTGGTACCGCCCATGCCGAAGGCGCTCACGCCGGCCACGAGCGGCCGTTCGGGGTATTCCCATGCGCCCAGTTCGCGCTGCACGCGCAGGCGCAGCGTGTCGAGGGGGATGGCGGGGTTGGGGGTTTCGTGGTTTCAGGCTCGGTGGCAGCTCGCGGTGGCGGATGGCGAGCGCCGTCTTGATGAGGCCGACTATTCCGGCAGCGCCTTCGAGGTGACCGAAAGTTGGTCTTGGCAGAGCCCACGGCGAGCGGGCGGTCGGCGGGACGGGCGGCTCCCAGGACCGCGCCGAGGGCGGCTGCCTCGACGGGGTCGCCGGCCTTGGTCCCGGTGCCGTGCAGTTCCACGTACTGGACCTGTGCCGGGTCCACTTCGGCCCGCTCGTAGGCCAGGCGGAGGATCTCCTGCTGGGCGCGGGGGTTCGGCGTGGTGAGACCGTCACCACCGCCGTCGTTGTTGACCTCGCTGCCGAGGATCACGCAGTGGATGGAGTCGCCGTCGGCCAGCGCCTTCTTCAGGGGCTTGAGGACGACCAGGCCGCCGCCCTCGCCCCGGACGTAGCCGTTGGCCCGGGCGTCGAAGGTGAAACACCGGCCGTCGGGCGACAGGCCGCCGAACTTCTCGACGGCGGCGGTGCCGTCGGCGAGCAGGTTCAGGTTGACACCGCCCGCGATGGCCAGGGTGGAGGTGCCTGTGCGCAGGCTCTCGCAGGCCAGGTGTACGGCGACGAGCGACGACGACTGGCCGGTGTCCACGGTCAGGCTCGGCCCGTGCAGGCCCATGAAGTAGGAGACGCGGTTGGCGATGATGCTGCGGTGGAGGCCGGTCAGGCTGTGCCGGGTGAGGGCGTCGGTCCCCTGCCGGCGGGTCAGTGTGGCGTAGTCGTCCGCGATGGCGCCCACGAAGACGGCACAGTCGCTGCCCCTGAGCGTTCCGGGAACGATTCCCGCGTCCTCCAGGGCCTCCCAGCTGAGTTCCATGGTCAGCCGTTGCTGCGGGTCCATCGTGGTGGCTTCGCGGGGTGAGATTCCGAAGAAGCCCGGGTCGAACCGGTCGACGTGGTCGAGGAACCCGCCCCAGCGGATGCCGGACGTCCCGGGGACCGCGGCGTGTGTTTCCCATCGGCCGGGCGGCGCCTCCTCGATGGCGCTCGCGCCGGACCGCAGGGCCTGCCAGAACGCTTCCGGGTCCGCCGCCTTCGGCAGGCGGCAGGAGAGGCCCACGACGGCGATCGCGTCGTCCGGCGGTGTGCCGGCGTCGGCGGACACGGCGGCTTCTGGATCCCGGGCCGTCGGCCCCCCTGTTCGGTTCGCGCGTCCCGTGCCGGACTCGTCCGTCGACTGCCCCGGAAGTTCGGCCGGAGGTTGCTTCGGCAGATTCATCAGCAGTTCCATCGGATCGGTGCCGGTCTCCCCGAGGACGGCGGCCCAGTCGGGCGTACCGCCCGTGGCGTAGTACTCCGCCACGGCATGCAGGAAGCGGGCCGGGCCGCTCTCGCCGCACCGCAGGGTCGCCCGGGCGACGGCGGGCCTGCCGGATCGTTCGATGGCGGTTTCGAGTTCGGAGGTCAGCAGCGGGTGCGGGCCGACTTCGAGGAAGTAGCTGTGGCCGTCTTCGAGTGCGGCGGCGGTGGCGTCCTGGAGCCGGCCGGGTTCGCCCGGATTCCGGATCCCATGGGCGGCGTACGGTCCGTGGCCTTGCCGCCGGCCGCCGGTGGCGGAGGAGTAGAACGGGACACGGGCGCCGCGCGGTGTGATGTCCGCCAGGCCGACGAGGCCGTCGCCCGGTGTCCGCGGCCGGTCCGCTCCTGCGATCACGCGGGCGCTGTCGTCGAGCGACAGCAGGCCCGCGACGTGAGCCGCGGCGATCTCGCCGAGGCCGATTCCGGCCACCGCGCCGGGTTCCACCCCGGCGGCCCGCCACATCGCGGCCAACGACACCATGACCGAGAACAGGGCGGCGGACACCGCGGCGTCGGGGAGCATGGGCGCGGGTACGTCGTCGCACCGCCCGGTCGGCGTTTCCGGGGTGTTCAGCGTGTCCGGCAGCGGCCAGCCGAGGTACGGGGCGAACGCGTCGGCGCACTCCCGCAGCCGGGCGGCGAAGACCGGTGAGCACTCCGCCAGTTCGCGTGCCATGCCGGGCCGTGGGGAGCCGTGCCCGGGGAAGACGAACACCGGGCCGCCCGGCTCGCCACGGTGACTGCCCTCGGTGACCTGGGGCGCCGCGGTGCCCGCGACGAGGGCGTCGAGACCGGCGAGGAATGCGTCCGGCTCCTCGCCGACGATCACGGCCCGGTACGGCAGGGTGCCGGGGGTGGTCCGCAGCAGGCCCCGCCCGACAGCTTCGGGGTACCACCCCACACGCTCGTCCAGCCAGGTGCGGAGCACACGGGCCTGGTCCCGTACCGCGTCCGCGTCGCGCCCGCAGAGCACCCAGGGCCGGGGCAGGCCCGCTCCTGAGAACAGTGGGACAGACGAGGTGGTACGAGCGTGATCGGACACGTTTTCTCCCGCTGTGTCGGGGCGGAGCCGGGGTGAACGGTGGAGGTGGCTCCTGGCCCGTACGGTCGCCGCCCATGCGGGCGCGCGGATGCCAGGGGGTGGTCGCCGGTGGCGAGAATCACCCGGTGCTGTCCGATTATCCGGACGGGCGACTCGTGGATTCCCTACAAGGAATTGAGCGGCACTAAGGAAAACCTTGTTCCGAATTCAGTAGCGAGAGAAGAGTTGGCCGCCTGGGCGGCGACGAGGAGGGAGTGAGTCAGGAGGCCAGGCGCTCAAGATGAGCCACGGCGACCTCGACGCCGGGCAGTGCGAGCATCTCCTTCTGAGCGCGCTGCGTCACGGCGGTCACCGGCGGGTCGTCGAGCAGTCGGTGGCACGCCTGCGCCATAGCCTCCGGGCCGCGTTCGGACACGTGTGTGCCAAGGCCGAGCTCCGCTACCCGCTCGGCGTTGTACTTCTGGTCGCCGAACATGGGCCGTACGGCCATCGGCACTCCGGCGCGTACGGACTCCCGGATGCTGTTGTAGCCGCCGTGGGTGAGGAACAGCGCCGCCCGTTCCAGCAGAAGCTGCTGCGGGAAGCGGTCGACCACCCGCACGTTGTCCGCGGCCAGGTCCTCGTCCACCGGCATGCCGAGGGTGGACACCACGGCCGAGCAGTCCACGGTGGACAGCGCCCGGACGACGGTGTTCAACGGTTCGGCCGGATCGTACTCGGGGACGGGAGCGCCGATCTGCCGGGCCTTGTCCAGGAAGCCCAGTACGGTGCCGGGCAGTCCGGTGCCCAGTGAGGCGAGGACCAGCGGCCGGTCGGCGGGCAGCTCGTGCAGCCAGTCGGGCAGGGTCTCGCCGCGGGTGACGGTGCGCGGCTGCCGGTAGGCCACCGCCTCGGGGGCGACGGGGCGGGCGAAGGAGTACGTCACCGGCATGCAGTCGAACCGCCCGTGCCGGTACACCGACACCGGGTCGTCCGCCGGGGGCAGGCCGGCCTCCCGGCGACGGTCGTTCAGCATCGGCAGAATCAGCTCGGGGTCGAGGAACTGCCCGGAGCCCGACGGAGCCGGGACGTGCGGGACGCCCAGCGCCTCCGCTGCGAGCAGGGCGGCGAACTCATAGCCGTCGCGGAGGATGACGTCGGGCCGGAAGTCGCGGGCGATCGGCAGCAACAGGCCGTACGCCTCGTGGAGCTGGGGACCGCAGCCCAGGGTGGCCCACAGGTCGTGGGCGAAGCGGCTGAACTCCGCCGGGATCGGCAGCCTGCCCTCCAGGAGCAGCCGCATGCCCTGCTGGGTGATGTCGGTGAACACCCCTGTCACCCGCGCGGCCTCGCCGTCGAACACGGGCACCAGCTGGGCCGCGGTGACCACGAGGACGTCGTGCCCGGCCTCCGCGAGCGCGCGCACCAGCGGAAGCGAGGCACGCGCGTGCGAGGTCGATCCGGTGATACTGCACAGAACCCTCATCGGGGCGAACCTTTCCTTGAACCGGGGACGAAGGTGTCGGGGGTGTGCCCCGTCAGCGAGGCTCGGGCGACGGAAGCCCGGGGGCGGGGTGCACGACCGGGCGTACGCCTACTCCGTGCCAGGCGATCCTGGCCGTGCGCAGCGCTTCGGGGTCGAGGTGGTTGCGGGTGTCCACGATCACCGCCCGGTCCAGGACGGCGGCCATGCGGCCCCAGTCCAGGTCACGGAATTCCGGCCATTCGGTGAACAGCACCAGGCCCGCCGCGCCCTTGGCCGCCTGGTACGGGTCGTCGACGATGGTGACGCCGGGCACCGGCTCCGGCGGGTGGCTGCCCGTACTCAGCGCCGGGTCGTAGGCGACGAGTTCGGCACCGAGCCGGGACAGCTCCTGGGCGATGGCGGTCGCCGGGGAGTCCCGCAGATCGTCGGTACCCGCCTTGAAGGTGAGCCCGAGTACACCGAGCCGGACGCCGTCGAGCGGGGCCGCGGAGTCGGTGCCGCAGACTCGCGCGATCTTGTCGGTGATGCGCTCGCGCTGGTGGACGTTGACGTCGATGGCGGCACGCAGCATCCGGAAGTCGATGTCCGCGGACTCCGCCGCCCTGAGCATGGCGCGGGTGTCCTTGGGCAGGCACGAGCCGCCCCAGCCGGGACCGGGCCGCAGGAACGCGCCGCCGATCCGGTGGTCCTTGCCCAGGGCGGTGGTGACCTGCCCGATGTCGGCACCCACCCGCTCACACAGTTCCGCGATGACGTTGACGTAGGACAGTTTCACCGCGAGGAAGCAGTTCGCCGCGTACTTGATCAGCTCGGCGCTCGCGGCGTCGGTGATCATCATCGGAGCGTCCAGCTTCGCGTAGAGGGCGGCCACGTGCTCGGCGGCCTCGCGGGACTCGGCCCCGACCACGACGCGGTCGGGGTGCAGGAAGTCGTGTACGGAGGTGCCCTCGCGCAGGAACTCCGGGTTGCTCGCCACCTGCACGTCCGGGCGGCCGAGCCGCCGGGTCAGCCGCGCCGCGGTGCCCACCGGCACGGTGGACTTGGTGACCAGTACGCAGCCGGGACGCAGCCGGTCCCGGATCTCATCGATGACCGCGTCCACCGCGGTCATGTCCAGATCACCGTCCTGGCTCATCGGTGTGCCGACGCAAGAGAACACCGTGTCCGCCTCGCGTACCGCTTCCCCGGCGCCCAGGACGAAGGTCAGCAGGCCGGAGTCGAGGCCGGCGCGCACGAGTTCGGGGAGGGACTCCTCCCGGATCGTCACCTCGCCGCGGGACAGCCGCTCGACCTTGGCCGGGTCCACGTCCGCGCACACCACCCGGTGCCCCAGCGAGGCCAGACAGGCACCGGCGGTCAGCCCTACGTAACCGGTGCCGATGACAGCGATGTTGTGCCGGCGCACGGGCAGCCACCTCGTTTTCTCGGGGGTCGGGTCCGGGGTCAACAGTTTTCGCGGGCGAGCAGGGCGCTGATCGATTCCGCGGCGCGGACGGCCAGGGCCACGCTGGTCAGCGTCGGGTTGACGGCGGTGGAGGTGGGGATGACCCCGTTGCCGCCGACGTAGAGGTTCTCGAAACCCCACACGCGGGAGAACGAGTCGCAGACCGAGGTGCCGTCGTCCGCCGCGCCCATGCGGACCGTCCCCTGGTAGTGCTTGGAGCTGCCGGCCGGGAACAGTTCCGGTTCGTTGCCGGGCAGGAAGTCGCCCAGCCTGGCCGCGATCTTCTCCTGGTCGGCCCGGGCGCGTGCGATCCCCTCACGGTCGCGCTCGGTCAGCGAGTAGTGGATGGTCATCTTCGGCATCCCGTAGGCGTCGGCCTCGGTGGTGGAGAACTCCACCCGGTCGCTCGCCTGGATCTCCTTGGCCCCGTACCAGACCATGCCGACGAACAGCTCCGGATCGACGCCGTCGATCGGCGAGGTGTCCAGCGTCATGACCTGCCCGTGGCTCGTCCTGCCGGGGTCGGCGAACGGCACCCAGAACCGGCCGGTCTCCAGGTCGCGGATGTCGCCGGTGAAGTCCACCGAGCCGCGCGCCTCGATCCCCGCGGCGGGACCGTCCTTGACCTGCACGGAACTCACCGTCTTGGGCTGGTCGTTGAGGTAACGGCCGAGCGCGTGCGGCCGGATGCCGGAGGCCCACAGCAGCTGCGGGGTGCGCAGCGCGTCCGCGGCCACCGCCACGGCTCGGGCCCCCACCTTGAACTCCGCGCCGCTGGGGAGGTGTTGCAGCACCGCACCGAGGGCCCGGCCGTCCTCGAACAGCACGCGGCGGCAGATGGTGTCCGCCGCGATCCCGAACCGGCCGTCGCCACCGTGGGCGAGGGGCCCGAGGACCACGTCCGGGCCCGCCCATCGCGGCAGCGCCCCGGAACGCGGGGTGCAGGCGAGCGGCATGGGCTGCACGTGCCTGCCGTCGGGGTAGTCGCCGTCGAACAGTTCGCTCAGCGTCTTGAGTACGAGCTGACCGCCCGCGGTGTCCTCGAAGGCATCCTGGGTGACCGAGAGGAGGTCCTCGGCCACCCCCAGCGCGGCGTCGAGTTCCTCGTCGGGGAGGAACGGGACGCGCTCGCTGTCCAGCGGACGCGGGGCGGTGCATGCCCAGTGCACACCCATGCCGCCGACGTTGCTGGACATCACCGCGGCGGGCATGCCCTCCTGTTCCGGCTGCTCCTCACACCGTGGTGCGACCAGGTGCGTGCCGCGGTCGGCGTACTTCTTGACCAGCGCCTGGTCCTCGCCCGGCGCGGTCCGGGGATCGCGCCCCTGGGACTTGGCCTGCAACTCCCCCCGCTCCTGGGCGGGGAGGTTGCTCAGGTGCAGACCGGCTTCCCCGGTCAGGCGCGGGCCCAGGTCGGCCATGAGGATCCGCGCGGACGGGACCGCTTCGTGGACTCTGCGAGCGATGGCCGATCCTACCGGGCCGCTACCGACGACGAGCAGGTCGACTTCGGTGGGGAGTTCGGGTCGGCTCATGCTTGCGCGCTCCTTGTCCTCGTCCTGGGTGCTGAGTGCTGGGTACTGTGTGCGGTGTGCCGGGCCTCGTCCTGGCCCTGGCGCTGCGCATCCGGCCGGAACGGATCAGACCGCGGACCGGACGGCCGTGTAGTACTCGCGGATCGTCTTGAGGAACTCGGGGTTCATCCGGGCCTTGGCGAGGATCTCGGCGGGCGGCGTGTAGTCGTCGTCCACCTCGTCGGCGAACTTGGCGTAGTCGGCGCGCAGTTGGGCCTCGATGACCTTCGGCCAGGCGTTCGGGATGGTCCACTCGTCCTCGTAGCCGGTGGCGAGCAGGTGCACCACGGCGGTGTCCACGATGTCCGCACGGCTCTGCGCCTGGATCGGCGCGCGGACCGGGCTGAACGTGCTCAGGTCGTGCTCCGGCTCCTCGCCGAGCAGGCGGCGGGTCATCTCCTGGGCGAGCAGCGGCGACAGGTGGAGGCCGTCGCGGTAGGTGCCGGTCATCATCCACAGGCCGTCCAGGCTGGTCTCGCCGATGAGCGGGAAGCCGTCGAAGGCCACGGGCCGGTTGCCGACCTGGACCTTCGCCATGCCACTGGCGTCGAGGTCCCTGCGCAGCTGGCGCAGTGCGCAGTGCAGCAGGAAGGTGGTGTCACGGATGCTCGGCGCGTCCGCCGGCTCCGGTTCGATCGCGTTCGTGGCGCCGAGATAGACCTCACCGCGGCCGCGCGGCACCAGGTGCAGGCCGCAGGCGAAGGCGCGGTTCGGCGTGCGCAGCACGCTGGTCGGGGCGGGCTTGTCCGGGTCGATGCGGGCCACGACGGAGACGCCGACTCCGGCGCACAGCCGCGGTATGCGGGCGGCGACGCCGGGCACGGTGTCGAGCAGGGCCTGGGAGGCGGCGCCGGCTGCGAGCACCACCTGGCCGGCGGAGACGGTGTCGCCCGTGGTGAGCCGGACGCCGGTGATCTTGCCGCCGGACGTCACCAGCTCCTCGCCGAACCCGGCGACCAGCACGCCGCCGGCCTTGACGTACGCGTCCTCGAGCCGCTCCAGCAGACCGTCCGCGTTCACCGCGTGCTCACCGGGCACGAACATGCCCATCAACGGGCGGGTGGTCGGGTTGGGGTCGAGCCACTCGATGTCGGCCGGGTCGATGTCCTCGTACGGCTCCTTGTACCGCTCCAGGGTCTCCCGGATGGCCGTGTAGTTGGCGGAGTCGATGCCCGGGACGCCGACGGAGTTGAGCAGCATGACCGTGCCGTCGGCGACGCGGAGGTCCTCGGTCTTCCCGGTGTCCTCGGCGAGCCCGGCGAGCCAGTCGGCCCAGAGCTTGCTCGCCTGTACGCCGAGGTCGAGCTTGCCGCGGCCCTGTTCGCTCTTGAGGAGCGTCGTGGTCACCTCGCCGAACGCGCCGAGCATGGCACCCGCAGCGGTGGAGGCGGCCCACGGCCGGTCTCCCCGGCCGAGCACGGCGACCCTGGTGCCGCGCCGGGCGAGGGCCAGGCCCAGGGACAGGCCCAGCACGCCGTTGCCGACGACAAGGACTTCGAACGTGCGGCCTGCCGGGTTTTCGCTAGTCATCGCTTGAGTCTTCCCATCCTGTGAAACCGCCGCTCAGGGCATGGTTGTTCGGGGCATCCGGTCTTGTCAGGGCTGTCCTGCGCCGCTGCGCGGAAGTTCGGCGAGGACTTTGGCCACGCCCTCCACGACGTCATCGATCTCCTGGTCCCCGCCCAGCAGGACCTGGTGCGGGATCATGAGTCCGCGATGTCCGAGCCGCTCCGCGTTCGGGCAGCGCCGGGCGATGTCCTCGACCGATTCGTCGCCGGTCCTGGCGGTCCAGAACGCCTCGGTGCGGTGGATCGCCGGGTTGCCGCCGAAGGCGGGGATGCCCTCCGCGAGCAGGGCGTGGGCCACGGTGTCCCGGTCCAGGCCGCCGAGTTCCCCGGGGTCCAGGACGAACATGGTCATGTAGTGCGGATTGACGGTGCACCGTTCGTCGCGTCCCTGGGGGATGATCCCGGGGATGCCGGACAGTGCCGCGGCGAGCTTCTCGTGCCGGCGCTCGCGTTGCTCCGTCTGCGCGGCGAGGCGGCCGAGCTGCACCCGGAGCACCGCCCCGGTGAGCTCGGGCATACGGTAGTTGGACGAGGCGGTGCGCAGGCTCAGGTCGCGGGCCCGGCCGCAGTTGTGGCGCGTGCGCGCGTCCTCGTAGCTCTCCTCGGTCGGCAGCAGCAGGGCGCCGCCCTCGCCGGCGGTCAGGACCTTGGTCTCCTGGAAGGAGAAGGTGGCCATGGAGCCGAGCTGGCCGAGTCCCCGGCCGCGCCACCTGGCGCCGTGCGCCTGCGCCGCGTCCTGGATCACCGTGATCCCACGGGGGTCCGCCCAGGCGGTGATGGCGCCCATGTCGGCGATGTGGCCGCCGATGTGGACCGGGATGACCGCCCGAGTGCGTTCGGTCACCACCGCTTCGAGTCCGGCGGGATCCAGGCAGAAGGTGACGGGGTCCACGTCCACCGGCACGGGGATCCCGCCACGGCGCTGGACCGCGGTGGAGGTGGCGATGAACGTGTACGCGGGCACGATCACCTCGTCACCGGGCCGCAGCCCGATGACCTCCAGCGCGAGTTCGAGAGCATGTGAACCGTTGGTCACCGCGAGCGCGGCGGGCGCGTCATGGAACTCGGCGAACTCTTCTTCGAAGAGGTCCACTTCCTTGCCGCCGTGGCGCCACCAGGACCCCTGGTCCAGCGCCCGCACCACGGCTGCGCGCTCCGAGTCGTCGAACTGCGGCCAGTCAGGAAAGGGCGCGGTGCGCACTTTCGGCCCGCCGTTCATGGCCAGCATGAGCGTTTCCTCCTCGGTGCGGAGCGAATGTCCAGGTGGTCAGACGGGGACGGTGCCGAAGGCGCCGCGGGTACCGAAGGGGTCGAGCTGCATGTCGAGCCCGCACTCCTCCTTCCACCGCTCGGTGATCTCCTTGCCCCCGGCGCGGTTCACGTCGTCGAGCAGCACGCTCGCCCCGGGGGCGAGGAAGTCCCACAGCACCGGAACCGCGGGGTAGCGGGCCATCGTGCGCCCCCGCTCCCAGCCGGGTGGCCCGTCCACCAGCAGCAGGTCGACCGGGCCGTGCTTCTCGGTGTAGGCCCCGACCTCTTCGGTGACCGTCTTGGGCGCGTACCAGTCCACGTCCTTCACCGCGGCGGGGTGCTCCTCCAGCGGCGCGTGGATGACCGTCGCCACCTCGGAAAGGCCCTCGGCGGCCAGCTGCGTGGCGACCCGGTCGGCCCACTCCCCGTCGTGCTCCAGCGACAGCATGTGCCCGTAGCCACGCTGCGCCATCATCCGTGCGAACATCACCGTCGAGGTGCCGCTGCCGCACTCCAGGAGGACCTTGCGGTCCCGCAGGGCGATGTCGTCCAGCACCTTGATCATGGCGCTCGGCCGCAGTGAGACCACGGAGAACGGCAGGTACGGCCCGTTGTTCAGCAGCGGGGACAGTCGTATCCACGAGGCCAGGTCGTAGAACGCCTGCAGGAACTGCGCTTCCATCTGCCCGTCTCCAATCTTTCGTAAGGTGAATCGGCCGTGTTCCGTGTGTCAGCCGACGAGTCGTGCGAGATGGTCGACGGCGGCGTCCACCGGAGGCAGCGACAGCATGCGCCGCTGGGCCTTACGCGCCTGCTGGGCGAACCTCGGGTCCTCCAGCAGCCGGGTGCAGGTCTCGGCGACGGCGTCCGCGTTCGCCGCGGGGACGCGTAGCCCGAGCCCGAGTTCCTCGACCCGGTTGGCGTTGTGCAGCTGGTCGCTGACCTCGGGGAGCACGGCCATCGGCACGCCGGCCCTGACCGCTTCGCGGACGCTGTTGTAGCCGCCGTGGGTGAACAGCAGCTGGGCGCTCTCCAGCAGCAGCGGCTGCGGGATGCGCTCGAAGACCCGTATGTTGTCGCCGACGACGTCCTGGTTGAGCGGCATGCCACGGGTGGCGACGATCGCGGTGCAGTCCACTTCGGACAGTCCCTTGACGATCGCGTTGAGGGGGTTGGCGTCGCCCTGCATCAGGGCGTCGACCATGACGGCGGGATCGACCTGGACGTCGCCCATACCCTCGAACATGTGCCCGGCGACCAGTCCGTCGAAGAACAGGCCCAGGATGCGCGGGAACACACTGCTGGACATCACCGAGGCGAACACGTTGGTGCTGGACACCACGACCAGCGGGCGGTCGGTGGGGATGTCCTGAAGCCACTCGGGCCCGGTCTCGTCGCGGACGATGCTCGAAGGCTGCTGGTAGGCGAAGGTGTCCGGGATGTCGTAGGTGGCGAACGAGTAGTCCGGCGGCATGCAGTCGAAGCGGCCGTTGGCGTAGATGGCCTCCGGCTCGGCCCCGGCGGGCAGGCCCAGCTCCGAGCGGCGTTCGTTCAGCTCCGCCAGCACCAGCTTGGGGTCCAGGTACTGCCCGCCGCCCGATGGGGCGGTGACGTGCGGGATGCCGAGCGTCTCGGCGACCAGGTAGCCGGCGAACTCGACACCGCTGCGCAGCACGATGTCCGGGCGGAACTCGTGGGCGGCCTCCAGCAGTTGCCGGTAGGCGTCCGTGACGTGCGGCCCGCAGGAGGTGGCGACGAGCGTCTCGGGCGCGAACGGATCACTGGGCATCGCCTCGATCCGCTTCTCCTGCAACAGGCGGAGCACGATCTCGGCCATGTCGGTGAACAGCGGCTTGACCCGCATCGGCTCACCGTCGAACACATCGGCCATCTCCGGCGGCGAAACCACCAGGACCTCGTGGCCCGCCTCGGCCGCCGCCCGTGCCAGGGGAAGCAGGGCACGCGCGTTCGAGGGCGACAGCGCGATGCTGCACAGAATGCGCACAACTATTCCTTTCCACGCGGGAGCGGAGTCGGCTGCCGCGGACAATCGCGGGCGAGAACGGGAGGATCACACCGCCCGAGCGCTCCGACCATCGCTATGGTCCGGCCTCGCACTCAGTGTTTTCCTGAGTATTCAGCGCGCTTTTCCGCCGCCGGTGCATCCGACGGTATGCGATTCCGCAGCGCTTACCCAGTTCCTCGTTTCCATCGGCGGGTAACCGGCACCCGAACCGTCGCTCGCCAAGGAATTCAGGTCGTCCCACTCCGGGAGAATCACGGTGTCCGGCCACTCCAGGAGACCGCACGCCGCAGCTTTTCCTCGCGCATCGACGGGGAGACCAGCGAGTCCACCACATCGCGGATGGCCGGATACCGGAAGGCGTACTGGGTTTCCCCGGCCGGGGAACCGTGCCGAGAGCGCCGCAGGAGGTCGCGCCGCTCCAGACAGTCCAGCCACTTCGCGGCTTCCGCCCGGTCCCCGTCGCCGACGGCCGCGACGCTCTCGGCGCAGAACACCCCACCGAGCGCCGAGGCGTTGACCAGCACGGCCTTGGCATCCGGCGGCACCGTATCCACCCGGGACGCGATCACCCGGTGCACGTATTCCGGCAGCGGCGGTACCGTCGATCCGGGCAGGGGACGCTCCCGCAGCTCATGGGCGTACTCGACGGCGAACAGCGGGTTCCCGCCGATCCGCGTGATCAGCTCCTGCCGCAACTCGCCCGGCAGTGTGTACCCATCGCGCGCGAGCAGGGCGGCCAGCAGCCCGGCGGTGGCCTCCGCCGACAGCGGGTCCAGGGTGAGGGTGAGGGCGTCGCGCAGGCCACCGCCCCAACCCGGCCGGGCGTCGAGCAGTTCAGGCCGGGCGGTCACCGCCACGAGCATCGGCACGGTGCCCGCGGTGTCGCCCAGGCACTGGATGAAGTCCAGCACAGACGCGTCGGCGAGATGCGCGTCCTCGAAGACGACCACCAGGGGCCGTTCCCCGGCGAGTTCGGCCAAGAACCGCCGCCACACCTCACCGTCCGCCGTCAGGGCGGCCGCATCCTGGCCCTCGGACCGGAGCAGCTCCCGCAGCCGCACCAGCATCCCGGTGCCCGTCTCACCGGTGCCGAACAGACGGTGGACCTTGTGGGCCAGCTTGTCGTCCGCCGAGGCGGCGGAGTCACTCGGCTCGATCCCGGCCGCTTCGGCCACGATCCGCCGGAGGGGGCCCAGCGGGGCGCCCCGGTCGGGGAACGATCCGCGCCCGGTCAGCACGGTGAACTCGCCGGAGCCGCGCCCGGCCATGGCGACGAGTTCGGCGACCAGCCTGCTCTTGCCCAGGCCCGGCTCACCGAGCACGGTCAGGAAGTGGGGACGCCGCCGTCGGCGTACGTCGTCGAGCAGCCCGCGCAGCTGCTCGACCTCGCGCTCACGGCCCATCAGGGCAGGCGGCCCGTCCGCACGGGCGTGATCGGGGCGGACGACGACGGGTTCGGATCCCCCGCCCGGCTCCTCGACCGGCTCGTACTCGACGGTGCGCTCGCTGCTCCTGCGCGTGGCCGCGCACACCCGGATCCCGCCCGGGGGCACGGTTTCCAGCAGCCCCATGCAGCTCTCCGGGACGGCGCCGCTGACCACGGGGATCGCACCGGTGCCGTCCGCAGCGCAGGTGACGAGCACCTCGCCGGTCGCCACGGCCACCCGGACCGCGGTCTCCGCGCGCGCCGGGGCCGGCGCCTGACCGGTGGGGTCTGGGCGGCCTGGTCCCCGGCAGCCGAGCCGGTCCCGGATGGCCAGCCCGGCCTGCACGGCGCGGGCCGCGTCGTCCTCCCCGGTACGGGGAACGCCGAACAGGGCGAAGGTGACAGGACCGATAACGCCGGAGACCTTGCCGCCGTGGCGTTCGATCTCCTCACGGATGGTGGCCGTGAGGCAGCCGGCCGGCTGCGCGGCGTCTTCGGGGGCGCCCTGCGACCTTCCGCCGGGATGGGTGCGCACCAGCAGCATGCTCAGCTGCTTGCGCTGCTCGGTGAGGCCGCCGCCCGACGGGGCCGGCGGGGTGGACCTGCGCGCCGCCACGTGCCGCGCCATCCCGACGATGGCGGGCGGGGTGCCGGTCTCGGCCCGCGCCGGTCGTGGCGGGGCCGTCCGTCGGCCGGCGGACCCGGTACCGGCCGGTGCGAGCCGGGGCGGCGGTGCGGGCTGCGGCGGCGTCCTGCGGGAGAGCCGGGCGGGCGGGCCGCCGCGCTTGGCCTCACTCTCCTGAGCGATGATCCCCAGCGCGTCGGGCTGAGACAGCACCGGGTCGTGTTCGAGGATCGCCCGCTCCATGTCACGCAGTACGCGGCCGGGCTCCAGGCCCAGCTTGTCGGCGAACGCGGTCCTCGTACGGCGGTAGAGCTCCAGCGCGTCCACCTGGCGGCCACAGCGGTAGAGGGTCAGCAGCAACTCGGCGCACAGCCGTTCCCGTACCGGCTCCGCGACGACCAGCGCCTCCAGTTCCTGCACCACCTCGTGATGTCCGCCGCAAGCCAGCTCCGCCTCGAACAGGTCCTCCTGCACGGTGAGGCGCGCCTGCTGGATCCCGGTCAGCTCCGGCCAGTCCGCACCGGCCTCGGCCAAGTCCGCCAGGACCGGGCCCTGCCACATTTCCAGCGCCGTCCGGAGGGTTTTCGCCGCGGCGATCCAGGACCCGGCCGCGAGTTCGGCACGTCCCCTGTCCGCCGTCCCCTGGTAGGCGGTCAGATCCAGCGCGTCGGTGTGCACGCTGAGCAGGTAGCCGGGCGCGTGGGTCAGCAGCATCGGTGCGGGGGCGGCACCCTCGCCGGCCCCACCGCCCCCGCGGTCCACGATGCCGGCCTCGCCGCCCTCGCCCTCGATGTCCTCGGCGGACAGCAGACCGCGCAGGCTGGAGATCGCGTTCTGCAGCATCTTCCGAGCCGTAGGCGGCGGGTTGCCCGTCCACAGCGCACGCAGCAGGGTGCTGGTCGCCACCACCTGGTTCGCGTGCAGCAGGAGGAATCCGAGTGCGGCGCGCTGTTTGATCCCGCCCAGCGCCACGGGGCCACCTCGACCGAGGACAGTCAGCGGACCCAGCACCCGGAACTTCATACCGAAATCGCTCCCGTTCCATCCGCCGCGGTGGACATCCCCACATTCCGCCGACCGGAATGCCCGAGAGCACGCACGCCGAGGGGTGGGCGCCTGGGCCCCCGTCGGCCCGGCCAGGATGCTACGGGAGCGCTACTGGGGAAATCACCGGCTTCGGCTCCGGGGCGAAGGGCGAGGGCGAGTCAGGAGGCGCGCCAGCGCAGCGACCGGTCGGCGATGGTGAGGGCGAGCGCCGTCATCACGGTCAGCACCAGGATGTCGAGGCCGAAGGTGGCATCGATGTTGTCACTGACGCTGCGCCGGATGGCGTCCGACCCGTAGGTGGTGGGCATGACCCAGCTCAGGGCTTTCAGCGGCAGCGGCAGGGCCTTGGCCGGGATGAGCAGAGGAGCGCCGAGCAGCAGGACGAAGTTCAGCACGTAGGTGACGATCGAGATCAGCTCGATGCGGTCGATCAGGCTGCCGATGACCAGGCCGAGCGCCGCGAGCGGGAGCGCGGTCAGCGGATAGACGATGAGGAGCATCGGCGACAGTGTCAAGTCCAGGCCGTAGAGCAGCCGCACCGCGATCAGCGAGGTCACCAGGCCCGGCGCGATGAGCAGCAGACGGGCGGCGACGAACGCCATCACGAACGCCACCTTGCTGATCGGCAGGGAGGCGTAATACAGCATCGATCCCTCGGCCTTGATCGCACCGATCCGCTGCGCGATCGCCGTGGTGCCCAGTGCCGCGATCGCGAACACGCCGGAGCCACTGGCGATGTACGTCAGGCTCAGCTCGTCGGTCAGCCCGGAGCCGATCCGGGAGAAGCCGAACACCATCGTCAGCGGCATGAAGATGCCGAACACCATGTGCACGTGCCAGGAGGTGCGGACGGTCAGCATGTGCTCGAACCACAGGTACTTGAACGAGGTGCCGAACCGGCCGAGCCGCTCCCGCAAGGGCATCCGGCCCCGGCCCTGGGACTGGGCCCGGGCGCGGGCCCGGCGGGACGTCCCGGAGACCGGCGCCGCGGGTTCGGCGGAGGGGGGCTCGGCGGAGGGTGGTTCGCCGGCGGGGAGCTCGGCGGAGGGGGGTTCGGCGGCGGGGGATTCGCCGGAGGGGAGTTCCATGGCCGCTGGCCGGTGGCCGTTCGGCGCGGCGGCGGCCGCCGTCTTCCCCGCGTCACCGCTCTCCGCTGAGCCGCCGCCTCCCGCCGGAGTCGTCACCAGTTCCCTGGCGGCCGCGGCATCGGAGTCCTGTCTCGGGTTCAGGGTGAGGTAGACGTCTTCCAGGGTCGGACGGGCGAAGCGGAAGTCGTCGACACGCTTCACGCCGATATCGGTGACCAGCACCTCGATCAGCGGTTGGAGCCGGTCCGTCGCCGCGGTGATCAGGTAGTTGCCGCTGCGGTTACCCTGGCTGACCTCACCGACCGTGCTGAGCCGCGAAATCTCCTCCGGGGTGAGGCTGCCGCCGTCGCGGACGAACAGCTCCAGCCGCGCGTGCGCGCCGATCTGCTCCTTGAGTTCACCGGGCGTGCCCATCGCGGTGATCCGGCCGCCGTGCATCACCGCGACCCGGTGCACGGCCTTCTCGGCCTCCAGCACGTTGTGTGTCACCAGGACGACCGTGGCGCCCTCGAGGGTGCTGCGGCGCTCGATCATCTCCCAGATGAGACGCCGGTTGTGCGGATCCAGCTCATTGGTCGGCTCGTCCAGCACGATCAGCTCGGGGTGGCCCATCAGCGTCATGCCGAAGTTCACCAGGCGCATCAGGCCGCCGCTGAGCCGCTCCACCTGACGGTCGGCGTATGGGCCGAGGCCCAGCTCGTCGATCAACGCGTCGGTCTGGCGGCGGGCGTCGGCCTCGCTCTGGCCGCGCAGCCTGCCGGTGTAGTGCAGAGCGCGACGGGTCTCGATCAGCCGCATGGAGAGCCCCGCCTGCGGCAGGAAGCCGACAGTGGACTTCACCGTCTCCGGGTAACGGGTCACATCGACGCCGTTGACCATGATCGAACCGGAGGTGGGCCGCACGAGTCCGAGCAGCTGCAACACCAGCGTCGTCTTACCGGCGCCGTTCGCGCCGAAGAGGCCGAAGACCTGCCCGCGGGGCACGCTGAAGCTCAGGCCGTCATTGGCCTTGATCAGCTCTCCGTTGCGCCCCGGATAGGCGCGTACAAGATCGCGCACCTCGACCGCCGTATCGCCACTCGTTTTGACCATGCCCCACGCCCTATCGCCTCATCGGCTCACGAACCGGGCACGCGCCACTGATCCGCCGCCTACGTATCGGGTTTCTCGTGCTCAGCGGACCCGGCACGAACGCATCGCGCTACCGCGAGCGAAAAATTTCCACGGCTTCGCACCCAAGCTATGTCAGGCGCGATCCTCGCGTCATTGGAACTTCTCCACTGTTCGCCCAGCGGGAATGCCCGCCGACGTCGCCGAACCGTTTACCACGGGAACGTCTCGGGTTTTCCCTATCCTGTTTACGATCCGCCGAGCTCCTCGTCGAGGAAAGCGAACATCTCGTCATCCGACGCGGCGTCGAAGTCGAGCTCGGCGGAGTTCTCCTGGGCGCGCAGTGTGGCCCACCGGGACCTGAGGACTTCGATCCGTCCCGCGATCTGCTTGTGCGCCGTGGCGTCCACGCTCACCTTCGCGATCACCTGCTCCAGTTTGTCCAGCGTGGCGAGGATCGAGCCGGAGCCCTCGACTTCCGCCGACACCAGCTGAGTGTGCAGATGGGCCGCGAGCTCGCTCGCCGTCGGGTAGTCGAGGGCCAGCGTGGCCGGAAGCCGCAGCCCGGTCGCCGTGCTCAGTGCGTTGCGCAGTTCCACCGACGTCAGCGAGTCGAAACCGAGATCGCGGAATGCGCGGGACGGATCGACCGCGGCCGCGCCGTCATGCCCGAGTACCGCCGCGACGTGTCCGCACACCAGACCCAGCAGGGCATCGCGTTGCTCGGCCTCGTCCATTCCGGCCAGCCGCTGTACGAGGCCGGGGTCCGTGGCGGCCCGGCCTGCCGCGCGGCGGCTCCGGACCAGGCCGCGCAGTCGCGGCGGCACCTCGGCGCGGGCCCGCAGGGCGGGCAGGTCCAAGCGGACCGGCAACAACACCGGATCCGCCGTGGCCAGGGCGGCGTCGAACAGCGCCACCCCCTGCTCGACGGACAGCGGCGGGAATCCCGAGCGGTGCATCCGCTCCCGGTCGACGGCGCTCAGCTCACCGAGCATGCCATCGGTCTGCTCCCACGGGCCCCAGGCCAACGACACACCCGGCAGCCCCCGATCGCGCCGGTACCGCACCAGCGCGTCCAGGAACGCATTCGCCGCGGCGTAACTCCCCTGACCAGCACTGCCCAACGTGCCCGCCGCGGAGGAGAACACCACGAACGCAGACAAGTCCAAGCCCTGCGTCAGCTCATGCAGATGCCACGCCGCGTCCACCTTCGGACGCAACACCGCATCGACACGCTCGGGAGTCAGCCCACCGATGATGCCGTCGTCCAGCACCCCTGCGCTGTGCACCACCGCGGACACCTCATGCCCGGCCAGCACCTCGGCCAACGCCTCCCGATCGGCCACGTCACAGGCCACCACCTGGGCACGGGCACCCAGTCCGGCGAGTTCGCCGACGAGGTCCCCGGCACCCGGCGCGGACAGTCCACGCCGGGACAGCAGGAGCAGGTCCCGTACGCCGTGCTCGCCCGCCAGGTGCCGGGCCACCACCGCACCCAGACCGCCGGTGCCGCCCGTGATCAGAACCGTGCCCGAACCGGCCCAGGAGGCGCCGGGCTCCGGTAGGGGGTCGGGGTCCGGTGTCTGCTCCGGCTCCGGCGCTTGTGCCCGTACCAGCCGAGCCGTGAGGAGGTGCCCCTCACGGATCGCCAGTTCCGGCTCCGGCGTCGTCAGCGCCCGCGCCAGGACCGGGCCGGGAACCTCCGTACCGCTCAGGTCCAAGTCCAGGTCCAGCAGCGTGATCCGGTCCGGATTCTCCGTCTGCGCGGAGCGCATCAGGCCCCACGCCGAGGCCGCTGCCACATCATCGCCGCTGGTGGCATTGCGCGTCAGCACGACGAGTCGGGATTCGGTGAACCGCTCCCCCGCCAGCCAATCCTGCGCCAGGCGCAGGGCGTGCGACACCGTGGCGTGAACGGCTTCCACCCGCCCGGCGTCGGGCTCGGTGTTCAGCTGGACCAGCACCACGTCCGGCACCGGGTTCTCGGTCGCGGCCAACGCCGCCAGATCCGGGTACGCGTACGTTCCGGACCTTCGGTCCCCGCAGAGCGCAACAGCTCGGTCACGTCTTCCGCCAGGCCGACCGCGGCCACCTCGGGGCGCTTC
>NZ_GG657754.1:657061-663564 GCF_000158915.1 Streptomyces himastatinicus ATCC 53653
CTCCGTACGGAAGAGGGAGTCCCCGACCAGCGCCGGGCCGGTGCCGAGTTGTTCGGGTGTGACGGTGCGGACCACCAGACCGTCCACCGTGAAGACCGGCCGCCCCGCGGTATCGACGGCCTCGATCGTGACCCTGTCCTGCCCCAGTGCGCGACAATCGTGCCCGCACCGAGGTGGCGCCGGAGGCGAACAGCGACACGCCCTCCCAGGAGAACGGCAGAGCTCCCCCTTCGCCGTCCTGCGCGGCGCCGGTGAATCCGGCGACGTGCAGGACCGCGTCCAAGAGCGCGGGATGAGCGCCGAACCCGTCGACGTCGGTGTCCATGCCGATGCCGGTATCGGCCACGGCGGCGGTATCGGGGCCTTCGGGCAGGGCGACTTCGGCGAACACCTCGTCGCCGAGCCGCCACGCGGACCGCAGACCCCGGAACACCGGTCCGTAGTCGAACCCGGATTCGGCCAGCTGCGCGTAATGGTCGTCGAGGTCGATCGGTTCGGCGCTCGCCGGCGGCCAGGCGGCCGTATCGACGCCGACGACGGATTCGACAGGGTCGTCGGTCAGCGCACCGACGGCGTGCTGCGTCCACTGCGTGCCCGAGTCGTCATCGGGCCGCGAGTGGACGGTGACAGTGCGCCGCCCGTCCTCATCCGCCGCGCCGACTCGCACCTGGATCTGCACCGCGCTTCGTTCGGGCAACACCAGCGGTGCGGCCAGGGTCAGTTCCTCGACCCGGCCACTCCCGACCTCGTCACCGGCCCGGATCGCCAACTCCACGAACGCCGTGCCCGGCAGCAGGATCCGGCCCATGATCGTGTGGTCGGCCAGCCACGGATGCGAGGCCAACGACAGGCGACCGGAGAGCACCACACCGTCCGAGTCGGCCAACGACACCGCCGCACCCAGCAACGGATGCCGTGCCGAGGCCAGCCCGGCGGCCCGTACGTCCCCTGCGTCGACTGCGGTGGTGGGCCAGTATCGCTGCCGTTGGAAGGCGTAGGTGGGCAGTTCGACCTGCCGGGCGCCGGTGCCGGTGTAGAACGCCCGCCAGTCGACGGCGATTCCGGTCACGTGCAGACGGGCCAGCGCGGTAACCGCCGCGCTCTCCTCCGGACGGTCCTTGCGCAGCACCGGCACGACCACGGCCTCATCCGGTGCCGACTCCCGGACCAGGGCCGACAGCACACCATCCGGCCCCAGCTCCACGAACGTCCCCACCCCGGCCTCCGACAACGCCCGAACGCCATCGGCGAACCGCACGGTCTCCCGCACATGCCGCACCCAGTACTCCGCCGAACACAACTCCCCCGCCGCAGCGAGTCCACCGGTCAGATTCGACACCACCGGAATCACCGGCTCACCGAACTCCAGCCCCTCCGCGACCGCACGGAAACCCTCCAGCATCGAAGACATGAGGGGTGAGTGGAAGGCGTGACTCACCGCGAGCCTGCTCGTACGCCGTCCCTCGGCCTCGAACCGTGCCGCAACCTCCAGCACCGCGCCCTCATCGCCGGAGATCACCACCGACGACGGCCCGTTCACCGCCGCGATCGACACCCGCTCGGACAGCAACGGCCGGACCTCGTCCTCGGTCGCCTCGACGGCCACCATCGCCCCACCTGACGGGAGGTCCTGCATCAACCGAGCCCGCGCGGACACCAGCCGACACGCGTCCTCCAACGACAGCACACCCGCCACGTGGGCGGCCGCCACCTCGCCGATCGAATGCCCACCCACGAAGTCCGGCCGCACCCCAAAGGACTCCACCAGCCGGAACAACGCCACCTCGACGGCGAACAGGGCAGGCTGAGCCGACCCGGTGCTATTCAGGGCCTCGGCATCCTCGCCCCACATCACCTCGCGCACCGAGTCGTCCAGGTGCGCCAGTACGGCATCCAGCGCCTCCGTGAACACCGGGAACCGGCCATACAACTCCCGGCCCATACCCAACCGCTGCGCACCCTGCCCCGAGAACACCACAGCCAACGAACCCTGACCAACCACACCCCGCGCAGCCTCAACCACACCCGCCTCAGAGGCCACCAACACCGCCCGATGCTCAAACACCGACCGCCCGACAGCCAGCGAGAAACCCACATCCAGCGGAGAACGGGCCCCCTCGTCATCGGCAAAGGACCTCAGCTGGTCCACCTGCGCGTCCAGCGCGGCCTCGGTCTTCGCCGACACCACCCACGGCACCACACCCGGCACCACCACCGCCTCCGGCTCCCCGACCGGCACCTCAGCCAAAGGCGCAGCCTCAAGAATCACATGCGCATTCGTGCCGCTGATCCCGAACGACGACACACCCGCCCGACGCGCACGACCCACCTCCGGCCACACAGTGTTGTCCGCCACCAGCTCGACAGCACCAGCCGTCCAGTCCACATGCGACGACGGCACCTCGGCGTGCAGCGTGCGTGGCAGCACCCCATGCCGCATCGCCATGACCGTCTTGATCACACCCGCGACACCCGCCGCAGCCTGCGTATGACCAATATTCGACTTCACCGTGCCGAGCAGCAGCGGACGCCCCGAGTCCCGGTCCTGGCCATAGGTGGCCAGCAACGCCTGCGCCTCGATCGGATCACCGAGCGTGGTACCCGTTCCGTGCGCTTCCACCGCGTCGACATCGACCGGGGACAGACCGCCACTGGCCAGCGCCTGCCGGATCACCCGCTGCTGGGACGGACCATTCGGCGCGGTCAACCCATTGGAGGCGCCATCCTGGTTCACCGCGCTGCCCCGCAGCACCGCCAACACCGAGTGCCCGTTGCGCTGGGCGTCGGACAACCGCTCCAGCACCAGCATGCCGACACCCTCGCCCCAGCCCACACCATCAGCCGAGTCCGAGAACGCCTTGCACCGGCCATCAGGAGACAGCCCACCCTGCCGCGAGAACTCCACAAACGTCGTCGGCGTCGACATCACCGTCACACCACCGGCCAACGCCAGCGAACACTCACCCGCACGCAACGCCTGCGCCGCCAGATGCATCGCCACCAACGACGACGAACACGCCGTATCGATCGTGACCGTCGGGCCCTCAAGCCCGAGCGTGTACGACACCCGACCCGACGCCACACTCGGCGCACTGCCATTGCCCCGGAACGCCTCGAACTCCCGGGCCGTCAGCAGGTTGCGGTAGTCGTTGTACATCACCCCGGCGAACACCCCGGTCCGGCTCCCCCGCAACGACACCGGATCCACACCGGCACGCTCAACGGCCTCCCACACCGTCTCCAACAACAACCGCTGCTGCGCATCAGTCGCCAACGCCTCACGCGGACTCATCCCGAAGAACGCCGGGTCGAACGCGCCCGGGTCCCGGAGAAAGCCACCCGCATGGGTCGAGGACGTGCCCGGATGGCCGGGATCCGGGTGGTACAAACTGCCCAGGTCCCAGCCCCGGTCGGCGGGGAAATCGCCAATCGCGTCCACCCCTGCCGTCACCAGCCGCCACAACTGTTCCGGAGACGACACTCCGCCCGGGTACCGGCAAGCCATCCCCACGATCACCACCGGATCATCCGCGACCGAAGGAAGCGCAGCAACTGGCGCCGACACACCCGTATCCGACCCCAGCAACGCTTCAAACAGATGGTCCGCGAGTGCCTGCGCGGTCGGATAGTCGAAGACCAGCGTCGCCGGAAGCCGCAACCCCGTCGCCGCACTCAGCCCGTTACGCAGCTCCACACCCATCAACGAGTCGAACCCGAGATCACGGAACGCGTGGTTGAGGTCCACCACCGTGGCACTCTCGTGCCCCAGCACCGCCGCGACTTGGTTTCGCACCAGATCCAGCAACACCTCCCGCTGCACAAGCCCGGTCGACGCTATCCGTCCGGCTGTGCGGCGCGTACGGATCAGTCCGCGCAACAGAGGCGGCACCTCACCACGAGCCCGCAGCGTCGGCAGGTCCAGCCGCACCGGCAGCACCACCGGCTCCCCAGCACCCACCGCAGCATCGAACAGGGCCACACCCTGCTCGGTGGACAGGGGCGGGAATCCCGAGCGGTGCATCCGCTCCCGATCGGCAGCGCTCAGCTCACCGACCATGCCGTCAGACTGATCCCACGGCCCCCACGCCAACGACACACCCGGCAACCCCCGGTCCCGCCGGTACCGCACCAACGCGTCCAGGAACGCATTCCCCGCGGCGTAACTCCCCTGACCCGCACTGCCGAACGTGCCCGCCGCGGAAGAGAACACCACGAACGCAGACAGGTCCATGGCCTGCGTCAGCTCATGCAGATGCCACGCCGCATCCACCTTCGGACGCAACACCGCATCAAGGCGCCCCGGAGTCAGCGCACCCATCAGACCGTCATCGAGCACACCGGCCGCATGCACCACAGCCGAAATCTCACGCCCGGCCAGCACCTCCGCCAGAGCATCACGATCAGCCACATCACAGGCCACCACCTCGGCGCGGGCACCCAATCCGGCGAGTTCGGCGACCAGGTCCTCAGCACCCGGCGAAGCCATCCCCCGCCGGGAGACCAGCAGCAGATCCCGCACACCACGCTCGGCCACCAAATGGCGCGCCACCACCGCACCCAAACCACCCGTACCGCCCGTGATCAACACCGTGCCGCGCGGCTCCCATGACGCCCCACGCAACTCTGGAACGGGCATCCGCGCCAGCCGGGGGGCCATGACCTGCTCATCACCAACCATCAGCTCCGGCTCGGGCTGCGCCAACGCCCGGGACAACACCGCCCCCGACACGGCACCGTCACCAAGGTCCAGCAGCGTGATCCGGTCCGGATGCTCCGACTGCGCCGACCGCAGCAAACCCCACACCGACGCCACCGCCAGATCACCGACAGCACCACATGCCACCGCGACCAGGCGAGAAGCGGCGAACCGCTCCTCCTCCAACCACTCCTGAGCCAAGCCCAAAGCCCGCGTCACCATGTCGTGGACACCATCCACCACTCCGTCACCGGGCCGCTCCGTAGCGACCTCGGCCAACACCACATCCGGCATCGGCCCATCTGCCACGGCCAACGCGGCCAGATCCGGATACACCGCAACGTCCGACCCGGCACCGCGCAGCATCCCGGCCAAACCGCCGTCCGGGCCGACCACCGCAACCACCGATGGCGCGGCGTCCGTCCCCTCAGCCACCGGAGCCCACTCCACCCGGAACAACGAATCCCGGCCAACCGTCCGGCCACCACCGTCCGCCAGCTCATCAGCAGCAAGAGGACGCGTGACCAACGACGCGACGGACGCCACAGGACGACCCACCACATCCGCGACCGCGATGGACACCGCCCCCCGCTCGTCGTACGACAGCCTCGCCCGCACCGTCGTCGCCCCGGAGGCCTGCAACGACACACCCTCCCAAGCGAACGGCAGACCGCGATCCGCTGTGCCATCGGCGAAGGCGCCGGCGTGCAGCACTGCGTCCAGCAGCGCGGGATGCATCCCGAACCCACTGGCATCGGCGCCCTCGTCCAAAGCCACCTCGGCAAAGAGCTCGGCACCCAGCCGCCACACCGCCCGCAACCCCTGGAACACCGGGCCGTATGCGAACCCGGACTCGGCAAGCCGTTCGTAGCACCCATCGAGGTCGACCGGCTCAGCGCCCGGGGGCGGCCAGTTGGTCGCATCGAACTTGGTGTCAGCCAGATCGTCCACTACGCCCAGGACTCCCGTGGCGTGCTGCGTCCACAGCGGCTCATTGGAGCCATCCACCCGGGAGAACACCTTGACCGACCGCCGTCCGGAGTCATCGGCAGAACCGACGAACACCTGAATCTGCGCCGCCCCCCGTTCGGGCAGCACCAGTGGCGCAGCCGTGGTCAGCTCTTCGAGTAGATCGCACCCGAATTCGTCACCGGCCCGGATCGCCAACTCCACGAAAGCCGTACCCGGCACCAGAACGCGACCCATCACCACGTGATCGGCCAGCCACGGATGCGAGGCCAACGACAGGCGACCGGCGAACACCACACCGTCCGAGTCGGCCAACGACACCGCCGCACCCAGCAACGGATGCTCAGCCGAGGCCAGACCGGCAGCCCGCACATCGCCCGGAACAGCCTGAGCCGCAGGCCAGTACGGCTGCCGTTGGAAGGCGTAGGTGGGCAGTTCGACCTGCCGCGCGCCGGTGCCGGTGTAGAACGCCCGCCAGTCGACGGCGATTCCGGTCACGTGCAGACGGGCGAGCGCGGTAACCGCCGCGCACTCCTCCGGACGGTCCTTACGCAGCACCGGAACGGCCTCGGCTACGTCCGGTGCCGACTCCCGGACCAGGGCCGACAGCACACCATCCGGCCCCAGCTCCAGGAACGTCCCCACCCCGGCCCCGGCCAACGCCCGAACGCCATCGGCGAACCGCACGGTCTCCCGCACATGCCGCACCCAGTACTCCGCCGAACACAACTCCTCCCCCGTGGCGAGGGCACCGGTCAGATTCGACACCACCGGAATCGTGGGCTCGTGGAAGGCGAGGTCCCCGACAACCGTACGGAACTCGTCCAGCATCGGATCC
>NZ_GG657754.1:664406-666966 GCF_000158915.1 Streptomyces himastatinicus ATCC 53653
TCACATGCGCATTCGTGCCGCTGATCCCGAACGAAGACACACCCGCCCGACGCGCACGACCCGCCTCCGGCCACACAGTGTTGTCCGCCACCAGCTCGACAGCACCGGCCGTCCAGTCCACATGCGACGACGGCACCTCGGCGTGCAGCGTGCGTGGCAGCACCCCATACCGCATCGCCATCACCGTCTTGATCACACCCGCGACACCCGCCGCAGCCTGCGTATGACCAATATTCGACTTCACCGACCCCAACAACAACGGACGGTCCCGGTCCCGGCCATAGGTGGCCAGGAGCGCCTGTGCTTCGATCGGGTCACCCAAAGTGGTACCGGTCCCGTGCCCTTCCACCGCATCCACATCCAGCGCGGACAGCCCGCCACTGGCCAGCGCCTGCCGGATCACCCGCTGCTGCGACGGACCATTCGGCGCAGTCAACCCATTCGACGCACCATCCTGATTCACCGCACTACCCCGCACCACGGCGAGTACCGAGTGCCCATTCCTGCGGGCGTCGGACAACCGCTCCAACACCAGCATGCCGACACCCTCGCCCCAGCCCACACCATCAGCCGAGTCCGAGAACGCCTTGCACCGCCCGTCAGGAGACAGCCCACCCTGCCGCGAGAACTCCACAAACGTCGTCGGCGTCGACATCACCGTCACACCACCGGCCAACGCCAGCGAACACTCCCCCGCACGCAACGCCTGCGCCGCCAGATGCATCGCCACCAACGACGACGAACACGCCGTATCAACCGTCACCGTCGGACCCTCAAACCCGAGCGTGTACGACACCCGGCCCGACGCCACACTCGGCGCACTACCACTCCCCCGCAACCCATCGAACTCCCGCCCCGGCAGCAACGTCCCGTAATCGCCATACATCACCCCGGCGAACACCCCGGTCCGGCTCCCCCGCAACGACACCGGATCCACACCGGCACGCTCAACCGCCTCCCACACCGTCTCCAGCAACAACCGCTGCTGCGCATCAGTCGCCAACGCCTCACGCGGACTCATCCCAAAAAACCCCGCATCAAACGCACCCGCATCATGCAGAAACCCACCCGCACGCGCCGACAGCTCCAGATCCCACCCCCGATCCACAGGAACCTCACCAACCGCATCCACCCCACCAGACACCAGCCGCCACAGATCATCCGGAGACGACACCCCACCCGGATACCGGCAAGCCATCCCCACAATCACCACCGGATCATCCGCCACCGACGGCAACACACCCACCGGCACCGACACACCCGTATCCGACCCCAACAACTCATCAAACAGATGCTCCACGAGGGCCTGCGCGGTCGGGTAATCGAAGACCAGCGTCGCCGGAAGCCGCAACCCCGTCGCCGCACCCAACCCATTACGCAGCTCCACCGCCATCAACGAGTCAAAGCCCAAATCACGGAACGACCGTCCCGGATCGATCGCCGCAACACCCTGATACCCCAGCACCATGGCCACCTGACTGCGCACCAGATCCAGCAGCACCTCCCGCTGCTCGACCTCGCCCAGGCCGATCAGATTCTCGCCGAGGCCACTCGCCACAGCCCGCCCGGCAGTACGCCGACTCCGCACCAACCCACGGAGCAGAGGCGGAACATCGCCACCGGAACGGAATGCGGAAAGATCCAGCCGCACCGGCAACACCACCGGCTCCCCAGCACCCACCGCAGCATCGAACAGCGCCACACCCTGCTCGACAGACAACGGCGGGAACCCCGAGCGGTGCATCCGCTCCCGATCGACGGCGCTCAGCTCACCGACCATGCCGTCAGACTGATCCCACGGCCCCCACGCCAACGACACACCCGGCAGCCCCCGGTCCCGCCGGTACCGCACCAACGCGTCCAAGAACGCATTCCCCGCGGCGTAACTCCCCTGCCCCGCACTGCCGAACGTGCCCGCCGCGGAAGAGAACACCACGAACGCAGACAAGTCCATGTCCCGTGTCAGCTCATGCAGATGCCACGCCGCATCCACCTTCGGACGCAACACCGCATCAACACGCCCCGGAGTCAACGCACCCATCAAACCGTCATCGAGCACACCGGCCGCATGCACCACAGCCGAAATCTCACGCCCGGCCAGCACCCCCGCCAGCGCATCACGATCAGCCACATCACAGGCCACCACCTCAACCCGCGCGCCCGACTCCACCAACTCCGCGACCAGGTCCTCAGCACCCGGCGAAGCCATCCCCCGCCGGGAGACCAGCAGCAGATCCCGCACACCACGCTCGGCCACCAAATGCCGCGCCACCACCGCACCCAAACCACCCGTACCACCCGTGACCAACACGCTGCCCGGCCCATCCCACACCCGCACCGCAGCATCGGACACACCCACCCGAGCCAACCGCGGCACCACCAACCGCCCCTCCCGAACCGCAACCTCGGGTTCCGCCACACTCAGCGCCTCCGCCAGCAACGCCCCCGAGCAACCCCCGCTCCCGAGATCCAGCAGACCAATCCGACCCGGATGCTCCGACTGCGCCGACCGCAGCAAGCCCCGCGCGGCCGCGATGGCTGGGTCGTCAACCGCACCTCG
>NZ_GG657754.1:667799-679454 GCF_000158915.1 Streptomyces himastatinicus ATCC 53653
TTCCCGCCGCGCCTTCAGGCCGGGCGTGGACGGTGACGGCGCGCCGGTCGTCGGCATCGGCGGCGCCCACGCGGACCTGGATCTGCACTGCGCCCTGTTCCGGCAGCACGAGCGGCGTGGCGAGGGTGAGTGCCTCGATCCGTGCGCAGCCGAACTCATCACCGGCCCGGATGGCCAACTCCACGAAAGCGGCTCCCGGCACCAGAATCCGGCCCATCACCGTATGGTCGGCCAGCCACGGGTGCGAGGCCAACGACAGGCGACCGGAGAACACCACGCCATCCGAATCCGCCAGAGGAACGGACGCACCCAGCAACGGGTGCTGGGCCGAGGTCAGCCCCAGGCCCGTGGCGTCCCGGATCGCCGTCGGCGCCGAAGGCCAGTACCGTTGGTGCTGGAATGCGTAAGTGGGCAGCTCGACTCGGCGCGCGCCTGTGCCCGCGAAGTACGCCCGCCAGTCGACGGGCACACCCCTCACGTACATCTGCGCCAATGCGCTGACAGCCGCGGTCTCCTCCGGCCAGTCCTTGCGCAGCGCCGGGACGGCGACGGTGCCATTCGGCGCCGAGTTCCCGACCAGCGCCGAGAGCACCCCGTCCGGGCCCAGTTCCAGGAAGGTCCGTACCCCCTCGTCGGACAGGGTCCGGACCCCGTCAGCGAACCGTACGGTCTCACGGACGTGGCGTACCCAGTACTCCGGTGAGCACAGTTGAGAAGCGTCTGCCGGTCGGCCGGTCAGGTTCGACACCACCGGCATCGTGGGCTCGTGGAAGGTGAGTTCCCCGACCACCGTACGGAACTCGTCCAGCATCGGATCCATCAGCGGCGAATGAAACGCGTGCGAGACCCGCAAACGGCTCGTCCTACGATCCTCGAAACGCCCGGCGACCTCCAGCACCGCCGATTCCTCACCGGACAACACCACCGACAACGGCCCGTTCACCGCCGCGACCGACACCCGATCGGACAGCAACGGCACGACATCGTCCTCAGTCGCCTGCACCGCCACCATCGCCCCACCGGGCGGCAGCGCCTGCATCAACCGACCCCGCGCCGACACCAGCCGACAAGCGTCCTCCAACGACAGCACACCCGCCACATGCGCCGCCGCCACCTCACCAATCGAATGCCCCGCCACAAAGTCCGGCCGCACCCCAAACGACTCGACCAACCGGAACAATGCCACCTCGACCGCGAACAAGGCAGGCTGGGCCCACCCGGTACTGTTCAAGGCCTCCGAATCGGCACCCCACATCACTCCCCGCACCAAATCACCAAGGTGCGCCAATACCTCATCCAACGCCTCCGCGAACACCGGGAACCGGCCATACAACTCCCGGCCCATACCCAGCCGCTGCGCACCCTGCCCCGAGAACACCACAGCCAACGGCCCGTCCCCGACAACACCACGCGCAACCTCATACACACCATCCACGACCACACCCGCAGCCGCCAGCAGCACCGCCCGGTGCTCGAACGCGGACCGGCCCGCCGCCAGCGAAAACCCGACATCCAACGGACCACTGCCGTCCGTAGCGGAGGTGAGCCGCTCCACCTGGGCATCCAAAGCGACGGCCGTCCGCCCCGACACCACCCACGGCACCACGCCAGGCACCACCGACGGCTCCTCGACCCGCTGCTCCGGCGACGACGCCTGCTCCACAATCACGTGCGCGTTGGTGCCACTGACGCCGAACGACGAGACGCCCGCCCGGCGCGGATGTTCCGAATCCGGCCAGGCGGTGGTGTTCCGCACCAGCTCGACATCGCCCACCGTCCAGTCGACGTGCGACGACGGAGCATCCACGTGCAGGGTGCGCGGCAGCACCCCATGCCGCATCGCCATGACCGTCTTGATCACACCCGCGACACCCGCCGCAGCCTGCGTATGACCAATATTCGACTTCACCGACCCCAACAACAACGGACGGTCCCGGTCCTGCCCATAGGTAGCCAGCAGCGCCTGTGCTTCGATCGGGTCGCCGAGCGTCGTCCCGGTCCCGTGCGCCTCCACCGCATCGACATCCACCGGTGAGAGCCCGCCACTGGCCAGCGCCTGCCGGATCACCCGCTGCTGCGAGGGACCATTCGGTGCGGTCAACCCATTCGACGCGCCATCCTGATTCACCGCGCTGCCCCGCACCACGGCGAGTACCGAGTGCCCGTTCCGCTCAGCATCGGACAACCGCTCCAACACCAGCATGCCGACACCCTCACCCCAGCCCACACCATCAGCCGAGTCCGAGAACGCCTTGCAACGCCCGTCCGGCGCCAATCCGCCCTGCCGCGAGAACTCCACGAACGTCGTCGGCGTGGACATCACCGTCACACCACCGGCCAACGCCAACGAACACTCACCCCCACGCAACGCCTGCGCCGCCAGATGCAACGCCACCAACGACGACGAACACGCCGTATCAACCGTCACCGTCGGACCCTCAAACCCGAGCGTGTACGACACCCGGCCCGACGCCACACTCGGCGCACTGCCATTGCCCCGGAACGCCTCGAACTCGTCGCCGGTGAGCAAGGTCCGGTAGTCGTTGTACATGACCCCGGCGAACACGCCGGTCCGGCTGCCGCGCAGCGACACCGGATCGATGCCCGTGCGCTCGATCGCCTCCCACACCGTCTCCAGCAGCAGCCGCTGCTGCGCGTCGGTCGCCAGGGCCTCGCGCGGGCTCATCCCGAAGAAGTCGGAGTCGAACTGCGCAGCCTCGTGCAGGAAGCCACCGGCACGGGTCGACGAGGTCCCGGGGCGCTCGGGGTCCGGGTGGTAGAGCCCGTCCGTATCCCAGCCTCGGTCCGTCGGGAATTCCGACACCGCGTCCACGCCTCCGGCCACCAGTTCCCATAGCTGGTCGGGGGACGAGACCCCGCCCGGGTAGCGGCACGCCATGCCCACGATCACCACCGGATCGTCGGCGACCGGCACCGGCGCGCTCACCGGGCCCTCTGCCACCGCCTCTGCGGGCCCGGCGGAGAGCTCCTGGCTCAGGTGGTCGGCAAGTGCCTTCGGCGTCGGGTAGTCGAACACCAGGGTTGCCGGGAGCCGCAGTTCGGTCGCCGCACTCAGCCCGTTGCGCAACTCGACGGCCGTGAGCGAGTCGAAGCCCAGGTCGCGGAAGGCCCGCACGGGATCGACCGTTGCCGGGCTTTCGTGGCCGAGTACCAGCGCGACCTGGCCGCGGACCAGCTCCAGCAGCGCCGCGTCACGGTCCGGACGGCTCAGTCCGGCCAGCCGGTCGGTCAGGCCGCCACCACCACCGCCACCGTCACCCACATTGACGGTCGGGCTGGTGGCGCGGCGAATCGGGGTGCGTACCAGGCCCCGCAGCACCGGTGGGACCTCCCCGCGCGCACGCAGGGTGGGCAGGTCCAGCCTGATCGGGAGCACCGCGGACCTGCCGGTGGCCAACGCGGCGTCGAACAGGGCCACGCCTTGTCGGGCGGTCAGGGGCGGGAAACCCGAGCGGCTCAGGCGGGCTCTGTCGATCTCGGTCAGACCGCTGGTCATCCCGCTGCCGTCGGACTGGGCCCACGGGCCCCACGCCAGCGATACCCCGGGTAGCCCGAGGCTCCGGCGGTGCTCGGCCAGGGCGTCGAGGAAGGCGTTCGCGGCAGCGTAGTTGGCCTGCCCCGGCCCGCCCAGGGTACCGGCGGCGGAGGAGAACATCACGAACGCCGACAGGTCCAGGCCCAGGTCACGCGTCAGTTCGTGCAGATGCCAGGCCGCGTCGACCTTCGGCCGCAGTACGGCGCCGACGCGTTCCTCGGTGAGGGCGCCGACCACGCCGTCGTCGAGCACCCCGGCGGTGTGCACCACGGCGGATACGTCGTGCCGGGTCAGCAGCTCCGCGAGGGCGGGGCGGTCGGCGACGTCGCAGGCCACGGTATGTACCCGCGCGCCGAGCCCGGTCAGTTCGGAGACGAGGGCCGCGGCGCCGGGGGCCTCGGCTCCACGTCGCGACGCGAGCAGCAGGTCCCGTACACCGTGTTCGGTCACGAGGTGGCGGGCCAGCACCGCGCCCAAGCCGCCGGTGCCACCGGTGATCAGGACCGTGCCGGCTTCGTCCCAGCCGGCGGCCTCGGTTCCGTGTGGCACGCGGGACAGCCGGGGGGCGAGGATCTGCCCGTCGCGGATGAGGATTTCCGGTTCCGGCACGGTCAGCGCCCACGACAGCAGTGCCCCCGGTACCGCGTCGTCGCCCGGGGTCTGATCCAGGTGGAGCAGGGTGACGCGGTCGGGGTGTTCGGAGTGCGCGGACCGCAGCAGGCCCCACGCCGCTGCCGCAGCGAGGTCACCGGGGGTCCGGGACACCAGGACCAGCCGGGAACGGGCGAACCGCTCGTCCGCCAGCCAGTGCTGTACGAGCCTCAGCGCCCGCGCGACCGTGGCGTGGACGGCGTCTATCGTGTTCTGTCCGGGTACGGGCGCGAGCTCCGCCAGCACCACGTCCGGGACCGGGTGCTCCACGAGCGCGTCCAGGTCCGCGTGTTCCTCAACGCCCGCGTCGCCATGCCGCAGAGCGTCGGCCAGGCCGTGACCGGCGGGATTCGGCTGCTGGCCGGGGCCCGGGTGGCCACCCGGCCGAATGACGGCGACGGAGCCCGCCCGGACCGCGCCGGACCCTGCCGGTACGGGCGTCCAGTCGAGGCCGAACAGCGAATCCGCGTCCACGGCCGTCGGGCCGTCGTCCAGCCGACCGTCCGGGACCGGGCGAGTGACGAAGGAGTCAACGGACGCGATCAGATCACCGGCCGTGTCGGCGATGGCGATCGACACGGCGTCGTGCTCGATCCGCGACAGCCGGGCCCGCACCGTCGTAGCCCCGGACGCGTACAGCGACACGCCTTGCCAGGAGAACGGGAGGCCGCCCTCGCTGATCGCGCCGAGATCGGCGAAGGACGAGGCGTGCTGCGCGGTGTCGAGAAGGGCCGGGTGGAGGCAGAACGCACCGGCATCCGCCGGGCCGCCCGTCTCGGCCTCCCGGGGGAGGGCGACCTCGGTGAACAGCTCGGTGCCCCGGCGCCAGGCCGCCCGCAGGCCCTGGAACGCCGGGCCGTAGGTGAAGCCCAGGTCGGCGAGGTGTGCGTAGCAGTCGCCGAGCTCGATCGGCTCGGCGCCGGCAGGCGGCCACACCGTGGCGTCGAATGCCGTTCCCGCCTCGGTCGTGCCGTCGCGCCGGCCGAGCAGGCCCGAGGCGTGCTCGGTCCACGGAGTGGCATGCGACGCCGCTTCGGTCCGTGCGTGGACCGTGATGGCACGGCGGCCGTCGCCGCGCTCGGCGCCCACGCGCACCTGGATCCGTACGGCACCCTGTTCGGGCAGCACCAGTGGCGCGGCCAGCGTGAGTTCATCGATCCGGTCGCAGCCGAACTCGTCGCCCGCGCGGATCGCCAACTCCAGGAAGGCCGTGCCCGGCACCAGAATGCGGCCGCGCACCACATGGTGGGCGAGCCAGGGATGGGACTGCACGGACAAGCGGCCGGTGAACACGGCGCCCGCGCCGTCGGCGAGCTCCACCGCCGCGCCCAGCAGCGGATGATCCGCGGCGCCCAGCCCGAGCCCGGTGGCGTCCCGGACGCGCGCGGTGCCCGAGGGCCAGTACCGTCGGCGCTGGAACACCGTGGTCGGCAGGTCCACGCGGCGCGCGCCCGTGCCCGCGAACAGTACGGGCCAGTCGACCGCCGTGGCCGTCACATGCAGCCGCGCCAGACCGGTGACGAGGGCGAGTTCCTCTCCACGGTCCTTGCGCAGCGTCGGGACGGCGACGGTGCCATTCGGCGCCGAGTTCCCGACCAGCGCCGAGAGCACCCCGTCCGGGCCCAGTTCCAGGAAGGTCCGTACCCCCTCGTCGGACAGGGCCCGGACCCCGTCGGCGAACCGTACGGTCTCACGGACGTGGCGTACCCAGTACTCCGGTGAGCACAGCTGAGAAGCGTCTGCCGACCGGCCGGTCAGGTTCGACACCACCGGCATCGTGGGCTCGTGGAAGGCGAGTTCTCCGACCACCGTACGGAACTCGTCCAGCATCGGATCCATCAGCGGCGAATGAAACGCGTGCGAGACCCGCAAACGGCTCGTCCTACGATCCTCGAAACGCCCGGCGACCTCCAGCACCGCCGATTCCTCACCGGACAACACCACCGACAACGGCCCGTTCACCGCCGCGACCGACACCCGATCAGACAGCAACGGCACGATCTCGTCCTCGGTCGCCTCGACGGCCACCATCGTCCCACCGGGCGGCAGCGCCTGCATCAACCGAGCCCGCGCGGACACCAAAGCACACGCGTCCTCCAACGACAGCACACCGGCCACGTGTGCGGCCGCGACCTCACCGATCGAATGCCCACCGACGAAGTCCGGCCGCACACCAAAGGACTCCACCAGCCGGAACAACGCCACCTCGACCGCGAACAGCGCGGGCTGAGCCGATCCGGTGCTGTTCAGGGCCTCCGCATCATCACCCCACATCACCCCGCGCACCGAGTCGCCAAGGTGCGCCAGTACGGCATCCAGCGCCTCCGCGAACACCGGGAACCGGCCATACAACTCCCGGCCCATACCCAACCGCTGCGCACCCTGCCCGGAGAACACCACAGCCAACGGCCCGTCCCCGACAACACCACGAGCAACCTCGACCACGCCCTCCTCAGAGGTCAGCAGCACCGCCCGGTGCTCGAACGCGGACCGGCCCGTCGCCAGCGAGAACCCGACATCCAACGGACCACTGCCGTCCGTAGCGGAGGTGAGCCGCTCCACCTGGGCATCCAAAGCGACGGCCGTCCGCCCCGACACCACCCACGGCACCACGCCAGGCACCACCGACGGCTCCTCGACCCGCTGCTCCGGCGACGACGCCTGCTCCACAATCACGTGCGCGTTGGTGCCACTGATCCCGAACGACGACACTCCGGCCCGCCGGGGACGTCCCGTCTCGGGCCACGCGGTGTGCTCCGCCAGCAACTGGACCGCACCGGCCGTCCAGTCCACATTGGAGGAGGGCAGCTCGGAGTGCAGGCTGCGCGGCAGCTCCCCGTGCCGCAGGGCCATCACCGTCTTGATCAGGCCCGCTACCCCGGCGGCGCCCTGGGTGTGGCCGATGTTGGACTTCACCGACCCCAGCAGCAACGGGTGTTCGCGCTCCTGCCCGTACGTGGCCAGCAGGGCCTGCGCCTCGATGGGGTCGCCGAGGGTGGTGCCGGTGCCGTGCGCCTCCACCGCGTCCACCTGATCCGCGGTGAGGTCGGCGCTGTCCAGGGCGGCCCGGATCACTCGCTGTTGCGCGGGGCCGTTCGGGGCGCTCAGGCCGTTGGAGGCGCCGTCCTGGTTGATCGCGGTGCCGCGCACCACGGCGAGCACGGGGTGTCCGTTGCGCCGGGCGTCCGACAGCCGCTCCAGGACCAGCACCCCGGCGCCCTCGCTCCAGCCGACTCCGTCGGCCGCGTCGGAGAAGGGCTTGCAGCGCCCGTCGGAGGCCAGCCCGCCCTGCGCGGTGAACGAGACGAAGATGCCGGGCGTGGACATCACGGTCGCACCACCGGCCAGCGCCAGAGTGCACTCGCCCGACCGCAGTGACTGCACCGCCCAGTGCAGCGCGACCATCGAGGACGAGCAGCCCGTGTCGACGGTGACGGCAGGGCCTTCGAGACCGAGTACGTACGACAGCCGCCCGGAGATGACGCCCGCCGCATGGCCGGTGGTGGAGTAGATCTCCATGTCCTCGCGGGCCGCAGCGACCACCTTGCCGTAGTCCTGCCCGGTGGTTCCGGCGAACACTCCGGTCCGGCTGCCGCGCAGCCGCGTCGGCGCGATCCCGGCCCGTTCCAGCGCCTCCCAGGCGGTCTCCAGGAGCAGCCGCTGCTGCGGGTCCATCGCGACCGCCTCCCGCGGCGAGATGCCGAAGAAGTCGGGATCGAACTCCGTCGCGTGGTCGAGGAAGCCGCCTTGGCGGGCGAGGCTGCGGCCGCGCCCGTCGCCGCCGAGCCTGGCCAGGTCCCAGCCCCGGTCGGCCGGGAAGTCCGACATCACGTCCCGGCCCTCGACGACCAGTTGCCACAGGCCTTCGGGCGAGGCCACGCCGCCGGGAAACCGGCAGCCGATGCCGACGATGGCGATCGGCTCGACCGCCGACGCGGCCAGCTGCTGGTTCTGCCGACGCAGCCGCTCGTTCTCCTTGAGGGAGGACCGGAGCGCTTCGATGTACTGGTTGGGGGTGTTCATGCACGTTCTCTCAGGTCGGGCGTGAGTCCGGCTGTAGCGCCGTGCGCCATGCCGTGCGTCATTCCGTGGTGGTCTCGGTTTCCAGTTTTCAGCAGGCTCTCGCCGTCGAGGTCGTCAAGGTCGTCGAGGTCGTTGTCGGGACCGGTCCGCGCGGGGGCCGCACGAGTGGTGTCGTCACCGCCGCTGTCCGCGAGTCCCAGTACCAGGTCCAGCAGTCCGGCCTTGCGCAGCCTGCTCGGCGGAATGGAAGCCAGGACCCGGCGGATCTCGGCCTCGGGGTCCTCGGCGGGCTCCCGTGTGCCGGGGAACAGCTCGGCCCCGATGTGCCCGGCGAGGGCGGTGGGGTTCGGGTGGTCGAAGACCAGCGCGGCCGGCAGGGGCAGCCCGGTCACCGCCTTGAGCCGGTTCCGTAGTTCCACCGCGCTCACCGAATCGAAGCCGAGGTCACGGAAGGCCCGGTCGGCCGGGACGGCGTCCGTCCCGGAGTGGCCGAGGGCCGCGGCCACCTCGGCCCGTACCGCGTCGAGCAGGACGCGGCGCCGTTCCGCGTCAGGCAGTTCGGCGAGGCGGTGCGGCAACGACGGCGTACCGTCCGCGGTTTTGTCCCCGGCGTCCCCGGCGTCCCCGACATCCCTTGCGTCCCCGGCCTCCCCCGCGGTGTCGGCGGGCGCCGGTTCGCGGGCTTCCGGCAGGCCGGACAGCAGCGGGCTGCGACGGGACACGGTGAAGCTGGGGGCGAACGCGGCCCAATCCATCGCCGACACCGTCATGGTGGTCCGGTCGTCGTCAAGGACCCGCTGGAGCGCGGCGATGGCCTTGGGCGGCTCCATCGGCAGAACGCCGCGCTTCGCCAGCCGTTCCACCAGGTGGGGGTCGGTGGCCATACCCGCCTCGCCCCAGGCGCCCCAGGCGATCGACGTGGCGGTCAGGCCCCGGGCACGGCGGTGTTCGGCCAGCGCGTCGAGGTAGGCGTTGCCCGCCGCGTAGCCGGGCTGTCCGCCGCTGCCCCAGGCCGAAGCGCCCGAGGAGAACAGCACGAACGCGTCCAGCCGGGCATCCGTGGTCAGTTCGTGCAGGTTGAGCGCGGCGGTCAGCTTGGGCCGCATCAGCGCGTCCAGCCGGTCGGGGGTCAACGACGCCGCTTCGCTGTCGCCGTCCGTCACCCCGGCGGCGTGTATCACCGCGGACAGCGGAAATTGGGGGAACTCGGCTGGAATGGCCGACAGCACGGCGGAGAGCGCGTCGCGGTCGGCCGCGTCGCAGGCCACGACCGTCACCCGCGCGCCCAGGCCCTCCAGTTCGGCGCGCAGTGCGGTGGCGCCCGGCGCGTCCGGGCCACGACGGCCGGCGAGCACGACGTGCCCGGCGCCGCGCTCGATGGCCCACCGGGCGAGATACGGGCCCAGACCGCCGGTGCCGCCGGTGATGAGCACGGTCCCGCGGGTACGCCACGGCCGCTCGGGCCGCGCGGAGGCGGGCTCGGCGTGGAACAGCCGACGGCCGAACGCGCCCGATGCGCGGACCGCGACCTGGTCCTCGCCGTCCAGGCCCGCCAGTACTCCGGCCAAGCGAGCGGCGGCGCGCTGGTCCAGCGTCTCCGGGAGGTCCACCAGGCCGCCCCACAGACCCGGTTGTTCGAGCGCGACGACCCTGCCGAAGCCCCACAGCGCGCCCTGCACCGGGTGGCTGACCCGGTCGTCCCGCGCGGCCGAGACAGCGCCGCGCGTGACGCACCACAGCGGCGCGCGCAGCCGCGCGTCGCCCAGCGCCTGGACCAGGGCGAGGGTCGCGGACAGTCCGCTCGGGACGGAGGTGAACCCGGAGTGCGGCCGCTCGGCGAGGCCCAGCAGCGAGAGGACTCCAGTGAACTCCGTGGCGGGGTGAGGAGAGTTCTCACCGGCATGGGCCAGTCGGGCCGCCAACTGCTCGCGGTCGGTGTCCTCGGTGGACTCCACATCGATCCGCACCACGTCCGGGCCCAGGGCGTCGAGCACCGCTTCGGCCCATGGGTCGCCCTCGCATTCGGCCGGGACCACCGCGAGCCACCTGCCGGTGAGCGGGGTGGTCGCGGGTTCCCGCAGCCGGGTCCAGTCGGCCCGGTAGCACCAGGCACCCGCGGCCGACCGCCGCCGGTACTGCTCGCGCCACGCGGACAGTCCGGGCAGCACGGCGGAGAGGGATTCCCGACCGCCGTCGGCATCGACGCCCAATTCCGCGGAGAGCGCGTCGAGGTCGCCGCTCTCCACGAGTGTCCAGAAGGCGGCGTCCTCACCGTCGGTGGCGCCGGCGGCCTGCACGCGCTCCGCTGTGGGCTCCGGCCAGTAACGCCGGCGCTGGAACGGGTAGGTGGGCAGGTCGACGGGGCGGCCGCCGCAACCGTCCGGAAGCACCGTACGCCAGTCGACCGGGAGCCCGCGCACCCAGCCCTCGGCGATCGAGGTCACGAAGCGCCGGGCGCCGCCGTCGTTCCGGCGGATCGAGCCGAGGACCACCGCCCCGTCGGCACCCGCCGTCTCGCAGGTCTCCTCGATCGCGCCGGCCAGCAGCGGATGGGGGTTCGTCTCGACGAAGATCCGGTGGCCGTCGGCCAGCAGCGACCGGGTCGCCTGCTCCATGCGCACCATCTGCCGCAGGTTCGCGTACCAGTAGTCGGCGTCCAGCGTGGCCGTGTCCAGCCGCTCACCGGTCACCGTGGAGTAGAACGGCACCCGCGAGGACACCGGGCGCAGCGACGCCAGGACGGTCAGCAGCTCGTCCCGTACGGCTTCGGCCTGCGGACCGTGGCCCGCGATGTCGGATCGCACCTTGCGGGTGCGCAGGCCCTGGGCCTCGCACTCCCGCATCAGTTCGTCCAGCGCCGCCGGGTCTCCGGAGACCACCACGGTCGAGGGCCCGTTCAGCACCGCCAGGGACAGCCGCCCCGGCCAGGATTCCAGCAGCGGGCCCACCCGCCCGGCGGGGGCGGCCACCGACATCAGGCCGCCGTGCCCGGCGAGCTTCAGCATCGTCCTGCTGCGCAGCGCGATGAGCGTGGCGGCGTCCTCGAGCGACAGGGCGCCGGCGATATGAGCCGCGGCGACCTCGCCCTGTGAATGCCCTACGACGGCGCCGGGTTCGACGCCGTGGGAGCGCCACAGTTCGGCCAGCGCCACCATCATCGCGAACAGCGCGGGCTGTACGACATCGGCCCGTTCCAGCGCTTCGGGATCCCCGGTACCGGCCAGCAGGTCGGTCAGCGACCAGTCGATGTGGGGGGGCGAGTGCGTCGGCGCAGGCGGTCACGGTGTTCCGGAAGACGCGGGAGGCCGCGAAGAGGTCCCGGCCCATGCCCCACCATTGCGAGCCCTGGCCCGGGAAGACGAACACCGGGCCGGTCTCGTTCTCCAGCGCGGTCCCGCGCACCAGGCCGGAGACGCTGCCCTGGG
>NZ_GG657754.1:680657-683814 GCF_000158915.1 Streptomyces himastatinicus ATCC 53653
GGGTCGAGTCCTGAGCGTTCGACGGCCTTCCCAGGACACTTCGAGCAGCAGCCGCTGCTGCGGATCCATGGTCACCGCCTCGCGTGAGCGAGACTCCGAAGAACGGGGCGTCGAACTCGGCCGCGTCGTAAGAGGAACCCGCCCTCGAAGCGGGCGCCGCTCCACGGCCCGTCGCCGTCGAAGGCGCCGAGGTTCCCAGCCGCGGTCGGCGGGGAAGTCCGAGATGGCGTCCCGGCCCTCGGCCAGCAGGTCCCACAGCTGCTCGGGGGTGTTCACGCCGCCGGGCAGCCGACAGGCCATGCCCACGATCGCCAGCGGTTCGTCGGCGGCCCCGGCCGGTGCCGCGGGCGGGGCCGGTACGTCCGGGGCGGACCGTTCACCGCCCAGTCCGGCCACCAGGTGTTCGGCCAGCAGCCGGGGGGTCGGGTAGTCGAAGACGACGCCGGTGGGCAGCGCCAGTCCTGTCTCGGCCGCGAGGTGGTTGCGCAGCTCCACCGCGGTCAGGGAAGTGAATCCGGAATCCCGGAAGGCTTTGTCCGCGTGCACCAGGTGCGTCGCGTTCGCGGACGGGTGCCCGAGCACGGCGGCCGCGCGCTCCCGTACCGTCTCCAGCGCCCGCGCGGCTCGCTCGGCTTCCGGGAGGTCGCGCAGCCGCGGCGCCGGTGCGCTGCCCTCGCGGGGCGCGCGCCGTGCGTACGGCAGCTCTTCCAGCAGTGGGGTCCGGCGCAGGCCGGAGGGCGGGTCCTGCGACGCGAGGTGCGATAGGTCGGCGACCACCAGCGTCGGATGCGGTTCGGTGACCGCCTCGGACAGCGCCGAGACCGCGAGCCGCGGATCCAGCCGTGCGAGCGCGACGCCGCCGGATGCTCCGGAACCCGGTCGGGCGGCCATGCCGGCGCCGCCCCAGCCTCCCCAGGCGATCGAGGTCGCGGGCAGGCCCCGCGCGTGCCGACGCTGCGCCAGCGCGTCCAGTGAGGCGTTGGCGGCCGCGTAGTTGGCTTGTCCGGGATTGCCCACGACCGACGACACGGAGGAGAACAGGACGAACGCCGACAGGTCCGCGTCCCGCGTGAGCTCGTCGAGCAGGAGGGCCGACGCGACCTTGGCACGGAACACCGCCGCGAAGCGGTCCGGGGTCAGCCGGTCGAGTACGCCGTCGTCCAGCACACCCGCCGCGTGCACCACCCCGGTCAGCGGCCGGTCGGCCGGGATGTCCGCCAGTACGGCCTCCAGCCCCGCCCGGTCCGCGGCGTCGCAGGCGGCGATGGTGACGTCCGCGCCCAGCTCGGTCAGCTCCCGGCGCAGGTCCGCCGCGCCCGAGGCGGCGGGGCCGCTCCGGCTGACGAGCAGCAGGTGCGGTCCGTCGCTCCCGGCCGGTCCGCGGGTGGCCGGCCCGCGTCGGGCGAGCGCGCGCGCCACGTGCGCGCCGAGCGCACCGGTCCCGCCGGTGATCAGCACCGTGCCGGACGGCTCCCACTCCGCCGCGGGGCGCGGGGCCGGGGCGGGCACCAGCCTGCGTACGTACGTACCGGACGGCCGTACGGCGACCTGGTCCTCGCCGTCCCGGCCCGCCAGTACCGCGACGAAGGCGGCGGCCGAGGGCTCGTTCAGCTCGGTGGGCAGGTCGATCAGGCCACCCCAGCGGTCCGGGTACTCCAACGCGGCCACGCGTCCCAGCCCCCACACCGCCGCCTGCGCCGGGCCGGACGGGTGCTCGGCGTCGTTCACGGCCACCGCGCCGCGCGTGACGCACCACAACGGGCAGTGCAGTCCGGCGTCGCCCAGCGCCTGCACCAGCGCGGCCGTGCGGACGAGCCCGGCGGGTACTCCCGCGTCGTCCGCTGATTCGTCCGCTGCCAGCAGGGAGAGCACCCCGGCCACGGACGGAAGACCGTCGGTCGCGGTGGTGAGGCGTTCGGCGAGGGCGGCACGGCCAGCGTCCCCAACTTCCCGGGCTTCGATGCGGACGGTGTCCGGCCCCAGGGCATCGGCGACGGTGGAGATCCAGTCCTCGTCCGGGCCGCCCGGCGGGGTGACGACCAGCCAGGTACCCGATGCCTTCCCGGCCGGGAAGCTCCGCCGCCGCCAGACCTCGCGGTGGCGCCACGAGTCCACGGTGGACCTCTGGCGGTGCCGGGTCCGCCACGAGGACAAGGCGGGCAGTACGGTGCGCAGCACCGCGGCGTCGGCGTCCAGGTCCGTCGCCAGCGATGCGACGTCCTCCCGCTCCACCGCAGCCCAGAACTCCGCCTCGGCGCCGTCGCCGTCCCGGACGGATGTGTCCGCGACCGGCGCGAACCGCTGGTGCTGGAACGGGTAGGTGGGTACGTCGACCCGGTGCGCGCCGGTGTCCGCGAACAGCGCGGGCCAGTCGACGGCCACCCCCGATACGTGGAGCCGCGCCAGCGCGGTCACGGCCGCGAGCTCTTCGCCGATGTCCTCGCGCAGCAACGGAACGACGACGGCGTCGGGCGCCAGGGACTCCTGGGCCATGGCCGTGAGGACGCCGTTCGGTCCCAGCTCCAGCCAGGCACCGGCGCCCTCGGCGGCGATCGCGCGCACCCCGTCGGCGAACCGTACGGTCTCGCGGACGTGGCGCACCCAGTAGTCGGGCGAGCCCAGCTCACCGGCGGTCGCGAGTCTCCCCGTCACATTCGACACGACCGGAACGCGCGGCTCATGGAACGTGAGCCCACCGACAGCCGCACGGAACTCCTCCAGCATCGGGTCCACCAGCGCCGAATGAAACGCGTGGCTGACAGCCAGTCTCCTCGTCCGGCGGCCCTCCAACCGCGCGACGGCCTCCTCGACCGCGGTCTCCTCGCCGGACAGCACCACCGACGACGGCCCGTTCACCGCCGCCACCGACACCTCACCGGACAGCAACGGCCGGACCTCGTCCTCAGCCGCCTCGACGGCCACCATCGCCCCGCCACCGGGCAGGCCCTGCATCAGTCGGGCCCTGGCCGCCACCAGCGCACAGGCGTCCGGAAGGGACAGCACTCCCGCGACATGAGCGGCCGCGATCTCACCGATCGAGTGCCCGGCCAGGTAGTCGGCCTTCAGACCCCATGTCTCCGCGAGGCGGAAGAGGGGCTACTTCGATGGCGAACAGAGCGGGTTGGGCGAAGCCGGTGCGGGTTCGGTTCAGCCGCTC
>NZ_GG657754.1:684112-705751 GCF_000158915.1 Streptomyces himastatinicus ATCC 53653
AGGCCGGCCCGCCCCGCAGGGACCGCACCCGCAGGAGATGCTCGTCGAGGGCGGCGCCGGTCCTGGCGGAGACCACCCAGGGCACCGCGTCGGGCACGATCGGCACCGGGTCGGCGCCGCTCTCCGGCGCCCCCGGGGCCTCGGGGGCCCCGGGGGCCTGTTCCAGGACGACATGGGCGTTCGTACCGCTGATCCCGAACGACGACACCCCCGCGCACCGGGCCCGGCCGGTCTCCGGCCACGCGATGGTCTCGCGCAGCAGCGCGACCCGGCCGGCGGACCAGTCCACCCGCGTGGAGGGCCTTTCGGCGTGCAGCGTACGGGGCAGCGTGGCGTGGCGCATCGCCTGGACCATCTTGATGACCCCGGCGGCTCCGGCGGCCGCTTGCGTGTGGCCGATGTTCGACTTGAGCGAGCCCAGCCACAGCGGGCGGTCCGGCTCCCGGCCCTGGCCGTAGGTGGCGAGCAGCGCCTGCGCCTCGATGGGGTCCCCGAGCCGGGTCCCGGTGCCGTGCGCCTCGACCACGTCCACGTCGGAGGTGGTCAGCGCGGCGTTCTCCAGTGCCTGCCGGATGACCCGCTCCTGCGCCGTTCCGTTCGGTGCCGTCAGGCCGTTCGAGGCGCCGTCGGAGTTCACCGCGCTGCCGCGCACCACCGCGAGTACGGGATGACCGTGCCGCCGCGCGTCCGACAGCCGTTCGACGACTAGCACCCCGACGCCCTCGGACCAGCCGGTGCCGTCCGCCTGCTCGGAGAACGCCTTGCACCGCCCGTCCGGGGCCAGCCCGCCCTGCCTGCCGAACTCCGGGAAGATCGCCGGGTCCGACAGCACCGTGACCCCGCCGACGACGGCGAGCGAGGACTCCCCGCCGCGCAGCGACCGCACCGCCATGTCCAGCGCGACCAGCGAGGACGAGCACGCGGTGTCCACTGTGACGGCCGGGCCCTCCAGACCCAGGGTGTAGGCGAGACGGCCGGAGAGAACGCTGGCCGCGGTGCCGGTCATCACGTGGCCCTGCTGGTCGTCACCGTCCGCGTCCCGCGGCTGCCGGTAACCCCAGTGGTAGGTGCCGACGTACACGCCGGAGCGGCTGCCGCGCAGGGTCAGCGGGTCGATCCCGGCCCGTTCCAGCGCCTCCCAGGACACCTCCAGCAACAGCCTCTGCTGCGGGTCCATCGCCGCGGCCTCGCGCGGGGAGATGCCGAAGAAGCCCGGGTCGAACTCGGTCGCCCCGGCCAGGAATCCGCCCTCGTGGGTGGGGCTGCCGCCCGGGCCGTCGCCGTGCAGAGCGCTCAGGTCCCAGCCGCGGTCGGTGGGAAACCCCGTGATGGCGTCCCCGTCGGCGCGGACCAGTTCCCACAGCTCCTCTGGGGAGCCGACCCCGCCGGGCAGGCGGCAGCCCATGCCGACGATCGCGATGGGTTCGCCGGCGCGCTGCTCCAGTTCCTCGACCCGCGCCCGCGCCCGCCGCAGGTCGGCGGTGACCCGCCTGAGGTACTCGACGATTTTGCCCTGCTGGTCTTCTGGCACCGGACCGTCCTCACGGCTCAACGAAAGTGTGACTGCTTACTGGGGTTCGAATTCCTCGTCGATGAGGTCGAGCAATCGGTCCACCGGCAGCGAATCGATGTCCTCGGTGGAGACCCGATCGGGCATCGGATCGGGCGGTTTCGCGTCGGGGTCGGTGTCGTCCGCCTGACCGTCACCCATGCGGTCCGCCAAATGGTCCGCGACCGACGTGGGCGTCGGATGGCTGAACACGAGGGTGTCGGGCAGTCTCAGCCCGGTGACCGCGCCGAGCCGCGCGCGCAGTTCGGTCTCGGTCAGTGAGTCGAAGCCCAGTTCCCGGAAGGCCAGGTTCGCGTCCACCTGGCCGGGGTCCGCGTGGCCCAGCACCGCGGCCGCCTCGGCACGCACCAGGTCGAGCAGGACGCGGGCCCGTCGAGCGGCGGGCATGCCCCGCAGCTCCTCCGACCGCGGCGCGGCGACTCCTGGTCGCTCGGCGGGCCGGTCGGCGTCGTACTCGGCGGCGGGTTCGGTCGCCGGGGGCAGGTCGCCGAGTTGCGGCACCGGGCGTACGAACAGGGTGTCGACCGACAGTACCGGCTCCCCGCCCGGTTCGACGGCCTCGATCGCCAGCGAACCGTCCCGCTGGGCCGAGAGCCGCACACGCAGTGCCGTGGCACCGGACGCGTGCAGGGAAAAGCCGTGCAGGTACGAGGGAAGGCCGATGTCGGCGCCGGGCGGGGTGGCGTGCCGGGCGGCGTCCAGCAGCGCGGGATGCAGGACGAACGCGGCCGTGTCGGCTCCCGGTGGCAGGACCACCTCGGCGAACACGTCCGCGCCGCGCCGCCAGGCCGCGCGCAGCCCCTGGAGCATCGGCCCGTAGGAGAATCCGGCCTCGGCCCACCGCCGCCGGAAACTCTCGGCCTCGACCGGCTCGGCCCCCGGAGGCGGCCATGCGGCCGTGTCGAGCCCGCGGTCCGCGCCGCTCTTGGGGGCGAGCACACCGAAGGCGTGCTCGATCCACGGCGCGCCGAAGGCCGGGACGGGCCGCGCGTGCATGGTCACCGGCCGCCGTCCCGATTCCCGGGCGGCCCCGACCCGCAGCTGAAGTTCCACCGCCCCGGATTCGGGCAGGACGAGCGGCGAGGTGAGGACAAGCTCTTCGAGGTGGGCGCACCCGGCCTCGTCACCGGCCCGGACGGCCAGTTCCGCCAGGGCCGTGCCGGGCAGCACGACCCGGCCGCACACGTTGTGGTCGGCCAGCCATGGCTGCGCGGCCACCGAGACGCGGCCGCCGCACACCAGGCCGGCGTCCTCGGCGAGTTCCACGACCGTGCCCAGCAACGGGTGTCCCGAGCCGTTCCGGGACGTGCCGCTTCCCTCCGCCCGGACGGTCGGCCAGAAGCGTTCGTGCTGGAAGGCGTAGGTCGGAAGGTCCACCCGGCGTGCGCCCGTGCCCGCGAAGAACACGCGCCACGCCACCGGCACCCCGGCCACGTGCAGCCGGCTCAGCGCGGTCACCAACGCGGCCTCCTCACCCCGGTCCCCGCGCAGGGCGGGCACCGCGGTCACCCGCGTATCGGCCAGGTCGTCCCCGGCCATGGCGGACAGCGTGCCGTCCGGGCCGAGTTCCAGCAGGACGGTGGCGCCCGCCTCGCGGAGGGTGGTGAGGCCGTCGCCGAAGCGGACGGTGTCGCGGATGTGGCGCACCCAGTACTCCGGCGAGCACAGCTCCCCGCCCGTCGCGAGCCGCCCGGTCAGGTTCGACACCACGGGGACGCGCGGCTCCTGGAACTCCAGGCGCTCCACCGTGCGCCGGAACTCCGCGAGCATCGGGTCCATCAGCGGCGAGTGGAAGGCGTGCGACACGGACAGCCGGGTGGTCTTGCGGCCTCCGGCCGCCAGCGTACCGGCGATCCGCACAACCTCGCGCTCCGCTCCGGCGAGCACCACCCGCGACCGGCCGTTGACCGCCGCGATCGACACGCGGTCGGTCAGTAGCGGCCGCACTTCGTTCTCGGTGGCCCGCACCGCGACCATGGCTCCGCCGTCCGGCAGCGCCTGCATCAGCCCGGCGCGCGCGGCCACCAGGCGGCACGCGTCGGCGAGCGAGAACACCCCGGCCACGTGTGCCGCCGTCACCTCGCCGATCGAATGCCCGGCCAGTAGGTCCGGCGTCACGCCCAGCGACTCCACGAGCCCGTACAGGGCCACTTCGACGGCGAACAGCGCGGGTTGGGCGAACCCGGTCCGGTCGAGCAGGTCCGGGTCCCCGCCCCACAGCACGTCCCGCAGCGGCACGTTCGTCCGCAGCAGGTCCGTATGGCGGTCGAATTCCGCCAGCACCGCGTCCAGCCGCTCGGCGAACACCGGGAAACGGCCGTACAACTCCCGTCCCATGCCGAGTCGTTGGGTGCCCTGCCCCGCGAACACCACCGCCGTCCGGCTCTTCCCGGCGACGCCGCGCGCCGCTTCGGACCGGCTCTCGCCGGCGGCGAGCAGGACCGCCCGGTGATCGAACGCCGAACGGCCGGTGGCCAAGGAGAATCCGACATCGACGGCCGCATGGGGATCCGTTGTGGACACCGGAGTGGACCGGATCCGGTCCAACTGGGCGTCCAGCGCGGCCTCGGTCCTGGCCGACACCACCCACGGCACCACGGCCGGAGAGACCTCCGGGTTCCGCTCGGGCTCGTCGACCGGTGCGACCGGCGGCGCCTGTTCGAGGATGACGTGCGCGTTGGTTCCGCTGATGCCGAACGAGGACACCCCGGCGCGGCGCGGCCGGCCGGTATCCGGCCACGCGGTGTTCTCACGCAGCGGTTCGACCGCCCCCGCCGCCCAGTCCACCTGGGCCGTGGGCACGTTCAGGTGCAGGGTGCGCGGGAGCGTCCCGTGCCGCAGCGCCAGCACCGTCTTGATCACGCCCGCCACGCCCGCCGCCGCCTGCGCGTGGCCGAGGTTCGGCTTCAGCGAGCCGAGATACAGCGGGCGGGTCCGGCCCTGGCCGTACGTGGTGAGCAGGGCCCGCGCCTCGACCGGGTCGCCCACTCGGGTGCCGGTGCCGTGCGCCTCCACCGCGTCCACCTCGGAGGTGCCCAGCGCGGCGTCCTCGAGTGCCTGCCGGATCACCTGTTCCTGGGAGGCGCCGTTCGGCGCGGTCAATCCGCGTGAGGCGCCGTCGGAGTTCACCGCGCTGCCGCGCACGACGGCGAGCGCCGGGTGGCCGTGGCGCCGCGCGTCGGACAGCCGCTCCAGCAGCAGTACGCCCACGCCTTCGGCCCACACGGTGCCGTTCGCGTCGTCGGAGAAGGCCCGGCACCGGCCGTCCGGCGCGAGCCCGCCCTGCCGGGAGTAGCCGACGAGACCCCGCGGGGTGGACATGACGGTCGCGCCGCCGGCCAGCGCCAGCGAGCACTCTCCCGCCCGCAGCGCCCGCGCCGCGCAGTGCAGCGCCACCAGCGAGGACGACGACGTGGTGTCCACCGTGATCGCCGGGCCCTCCAGGCCGAGGAAGTAGGCGAGCCGGCCGGTCGCCACGCCCGGCGAGGTGCCGGTGACGGCGTGCCCGGCCAGATCCTCCTCCGCCCGCTGGACGACCAGTGCGTAGTCCTCGCCGCTGGTGCCGATGAACGCACCCGAGCGGCTGCCGCGCAGGGACAGCGGGTCGATTCCCGCCCGCTCGACCGCCTCCCAGGACACCTCGAGCAGCAATCGCTGCTGCGGGTCCATGGCCAGGGCCTCGCGCGGGCTGATCCCGAAGAAGCCGGGGTCGAACTCCGCCGCGCCGCGCAGGAAGCCGCCCCGCTGGGACGCGCTGCGGCCCGGGCCGTCGCCGGCGAGGGCGGCCAGGTCCCAGCCCCGGTCGGCGGGGAGGCCGCCGGTCGCGTCCTGCCCCGACACGACGAGGTTCCACAGGCCTTCGGGAGTATCGATCCCGCCTGGGTATCGGCACGCCATTCCGACGATCACTACCGGATCGCCGGAGGGCTCGGTGCCGGGCCTGACCGTCATGACGCCGTACCGCCTCTGAGAAAGTCGGACGAGTGAAGTTCAGCCCGGAGGCTAAGGCCGCGGGATCTTTACATTCCCTTAGACCTTGCGGCGGATGGAGCTACGCGCCACCGCCGGATTCCAGGGTGGTGAGCCATTCCTCCATCAGGCGTGCGGTCTCCCGGGAGTCGTCGGCGATCAGCGTCAGGTGATCGGCGTCGATCAGGCGCGTGGTGGAGGCCGGGACCGCGGGCACCGTATCCCCGTGCCCGACCCCGGGCAGCGACTCCGCGCACCGGATGAGCAGGCTCGGCACCGAGGTCGTGTACCGCTCCGCGCCTCCGGTGGTCATCCGTATGAACCAGTACGCCATCGCCGACAGCCGGGCGCTGTTCAGCTTCACCGACGGGGAGTCGATGCCGGCGAGGTAGTTGCTCTGGACCACGTCCCAGTCGACCTGCTCCCCGGCCTCGTACTGGAGGCTGAGGGTGTCGAGCATGATGACTCCCTCGGGGCGGACGCCCCAGACCTCCTCCAGCACGCCCGCGGCCCGGTAGGCGAAGGTGCCGCCGGTGGAGTAGCCGACGAGGACGAACGGCTCGCCGTCACTGGCCAGCAGCGCGCTCTCCGCGATCAGCCGGGCCGCGGTTTCGCTCGTGGCGGGCAGCGGCTCGCCCTCGGCGAAGCCGAGCAGCGGCAGCGCGGAGACGTGTCGGTCGCCGCGGAACCGGGAGGCGATCCGGGCGTACTGGTGGACGCCTCCGTTCGCGCCGGGGGCGCTGATGCAGATCAGCCGGGGCTTGCCCGGGCCCGTGGCCAGGGTCACCGGCTGCGGCAGCTCTTCGACCTCGGCGGACACCTCGCAGGACGGCCGGGTGGCGGCGACGGCCATCAGCAGCCGCATCGCCTCCAGCTGCCTGCCGGAGTTCACGGTGTCGAAGAACATGCCGACCAGCGAGTCCTGGGCGTTCTCCCGGACGGCGGTGAGCGCTCCGGGTTCGGCGGCCGCGCTCATGCCGCCCTGGTGCGCGAGCCGGTCGCGTAGCCACTGGGCGAGCCCGGCGGGCGTCCGGGTCTCGAACACCACCGAGGTCGGCACCCGCATGCCGAGCGCCTCACCGAGCTGGTTGCGCAATTCGAGCGCGATCAGCGAGTCGAAGCCCATGGTGAGGAACGCGCCCTGCGGATCGATCGCGTCCGCGTCGCGCCGGCCGAGCAGTACGGCCGATGTGCCGACCACCAAGTCCACCAGCAGTTTCTCCTGCTCGTCCGGATCGAGGCCGCGGAGCCGGTCCCGTACGGTGGCCAGCGGCCTCGCCGTCCCGGCCGCCGTGGCCCGGGAGCTGGGGATGAGGTTGCGCAGCAGCGGGTGCACCTGCTGGAGCGCCCGCGACCGGTCCACCAGGAGCGGAACCAGCTGGGCCTCGTCGCGCGTGAGGGCCGCGTCGAAGAGGGCCAGGCCCAGCTCCGGGGTCAGCGGTGGCGTGCCGGACCGGCTCATACGCTGGATGTCGGTCTCGGTGAGGTGGCCGGTCATTCCCGTGCGGCGGCCCCAGAAGCCCCACGCCAGCGAGGTGGCGGGCAGCCCCTGGCCGCGCCGGTGGGCCGCGAGGGCGTCGAGGTAGGCGTTGCCCGCGGCGTAGCTCGCCTGGGCCTGGCTGCCCATCACCCCGGACACCGAGGAGTACAGCACGAAGGCGGACAGGTCGAGTTCGCGGGTCGCCTCGTGCAGGTGCCAGGCGGCGTCGGCCTTGGGCCTCAGTACCGTGTCCACGCGCTCGGGGGTCAGTGAGGCGATCACGCCGTCGTCGAGCACGCCGGCCGTGTGCACCACCGCGGTCAGCGGATGCCGGGCCGGCACGTCGGCCAGCAGGCGGGCTATGGCGGCGGGGTCGGTGACGTCGCAGGCGGCGACGGACACTTCAGCGCCATGAGCGGTCAGTTCGTCGCGCAGCTCTGCCGCATCCGGCGCCTCGGCGCCCCGGCGGCCGGCCAGCAGCAGCCGCCGTACGCCGCGTTCGGCCACCAGGTGCCGGGCCAGTTCCCCGCCGAGGCCGCCGGTGCCGCCGGTGATGAGCACCGTGCCGTCGGGGTTCCAGGCCCGCCCGGACGGGGGCTGTGCGGGCACCCGCGTGAGCCGGGCGACCCGTGCGGTCCGTTTCCGCAGCAACCACTGCTCCTCGTCGGCGGCCAGCAGACCGGACAGCGCCCCGGCCGATATGTGCGCGTCGTCGAGGTCGACCAGCAGGAAGCGGCCGGGGTTCTCCGACTGTGCGGACCGCACCAGGCCCCACACCGCCGCCGCGGCCAGGTCGGTGACGTCCTCACCGTCCGCGGCCATGGCGCCGCGGGTGACGAATACGAGCCGCGAGCGGGCGAACCTCTCCTCGGCCAGCCACTCCTGCATCAGCGCCAGCGCCCGGTGCGTGGCTTCGTGTACGGCCTCGGGGCCGGGGCCCCCCGCGACCGGGACCACGAAGCCGTTCGGCACGGGTCCGTTGTCGCCGCCCTCGCCGATCGCGTCGGCCAGGGTCTCGGCGTAGGCGGTGATGGTCTCGCCGGCCAGGGCCATCGCGTTGCCCAGGTCGTGCTGGTCGTCTCCGATGACGGCCCACCGTGCCCCGGCGAGGGGTGTGGGATCGGTCGGGGCGGGGACCCATTCGACCCGGTAGAGCGAGTCGAGCGGGTCCCTCCCGGCGGGCGTATCCGGCTGGGCCGATGGCGGCCGGAGCGTCAGCGAGTCCACCGAGATCACCGGTGTGCCCTCGACGTCGGTCGCGGCCAGCGTGACGGTGTCCGGGCCGGTGCGCACCAGCCGGGCACGCAGGACGGACGCACCGGTGGCGTGCAGTACGGCCCCGTTCCATGAGAAGGGCAGGGCGCACTCGCCCTTGTCCTCACCGGCGAACGCGGCGGCGTGCAGCACCGCGTCGAGCAGCGCCGGGTGCATCCCGAAGCCGTCCGCGTCCCTTGCCTCGTCCGGCAGGACGACTTCCGCGAACGCCTCCTCGCCACGGCGCCAGACGGACCGCAAGCCGCGGAAGGCCGGTCCGTACTCCAGGCCCGCCCGGGCGTGGCGCTCGTGGAGCCCATCGAGGTCGACCGGGGTCGACTCGGGCGGTGGCCAGACCGTCGCGTCGAACTCCGCGGCCGGGGCGCCGACGGCATCGGAGGTGAGCACGCCGGTCGCGTACAGGTGCCAGTCCCCGCTCGCGGCGTCGGCGGGCCGTGCGTAGAGCCGGATGTTCCGGTGGCCCCTCTCGTCGGGCTCGCCCACCTGTGCTTGGACCTGGGTCGCGCCCTGCGCGGGGAGCATCAGCGGCGTGGTGATGGTGAGCTGCTCGACACGGTCGCAGCCGGCCTGGTCGCCGGCGCGGATGGCCAGTTCCAGGAATCCGGTGCCGGGGAAGTACGCCGAGCCGCCGGACCGGGGCTCGGTCAGCCAGGGGTGGGTGGCCTGGGAGAGGGTCCCGGTCAGCACGATGTCGTCCGAGCCCGCCACGTTCACCGTCGCGCCGATCAGCGGATGGTCGGTCGGGGCGAGGCCCACGCCGGACAGGTCCGCCGGGACGGTCGAGCCCGACGGCCAGAACCGCTCGCGCTGGAAGGCGTACGTCGGCAGGTCCACCCGCCGGGCGCCGGTGCCCGCGAAGAACGCCTGCCAGTCCACGGGCACGCCCCTCACGTGGAGCCGCGCGAGCGCGGTGACCGCCGCCGTCTCCTCCGGGCGGTCCGCGCGCAGCACGGCCACGGCCACGGCCGCCTCCGGCGCCGACTCCTGGACCATGGCCGACAGCACGCCGTCCGGGCCCAGTTCGAGGAACGTTCGCACGTCCGCGTCGGCCAGTGTCCGGACGCCGTCGGCGAACCGTACGGTCTCGCGGACGTGGCGCACCCAGTAGTCGGGCGAGCGCAGCTCACCGGCCGTGGCGAGCCGCCCGGTCAGGTTCGAGACGACCGGGATGCGCGGTTCGTGGAAGGTGAGCCCGACGATTGCCGCACGGAACTCGTCCAGCATCGGGTCCATCAGCGGCGAGTGGAACGCGTGGCTGACCGCCAGCCCGCTCGTCCGGCGATCCTCGAACCCTGCCACGATCTCCGCGACCGCCGATTCCTCACCGGACAGCACCACCGACGACGGCCCGTTCACCGCCGCGACCGACACCCGGTCGGACACCAGCGGCCGCACCTCGTCCTCGGTCGCCTCGACCGCCACCATCGCCCCGCCACCGGGCAGGGCCTGCATCAGCCGGGCCCTCGCCGACACCAGCGCGCAGGCGTCGGCGAGGGACAGCACTCCCGCGACGTGAGCGGCGGCGATCTCACCGACCGAGTGGCCGGCCACGAACTTCGGCGCGATGCCCACGGATTCGGCCAGCCGGAACAGCGCCACCTCGACAGCGAACAGGGCGGGCTGAGCGGCCCCGGTCCGGTTCAGCGCCTCGGCGTCCTCGCCCCACATCACCTCGCGCAGCGCGGGATCGAGCTCGGCCAGCACCGCGTCCAGGGCCTGCGCGAACACCGGGAACCGGGCGTACAGCTCCCGTCCCATGCCGAGCCGCTGCGCACCCTGCCCGGAGAACAGCACCGCCGGCGCGCCCTGGCCGACCACGCCCCGGGCGGCCTCGGCCACTCCGTCCTCGGAGGCCAGCAGCACCGCCCGGTGGTCGAACGCCGACCGTTCCGTGGCGAGCGAGAACCCGATGTCCAGCGGAGCGCGTTCGGCGGTCCCGGCCGCGGTGGAGCGCACCCGGTCCACCTGGGCTTCGAGGGCCGTCTCGCTCTTGGCCGACACCACCCACGGCACGACGCCGGGCGTGACGGTGGGTGGTTCGGCATCTTCCGCCGGCTCCCGCGGGGCCTGTTCGAGGATCACGTGGGCGTTGGTGCCGCTGATGCCGAACGAGGACACCCCGGCGCGGCGGGGGCGCCCCGCCTCCGGCCATGCGGCGTTCTCGGTCAGCAGCTCAACGGCTCCCGCCGACCAGTCCACGTGTGACGACGGCTCGTCCACGTGCAGCGTCCGTGGCAGCACGCCGTGGCGTATCGCCATGACCGTTTTGATCAGCCCGGCCGCGCCGGCGGCGGCCTGGGTGTGGCCGATGTTGGACTTCACCGTGCCCAGCAGCAGCGGGCGCGTCCGGTCCTGGCCGTAGGTCGCCAGCAGGGCCTGCGCCTCGATCGGGTCGCCGAGGGTGGTGCCGGTGCCGTGCGCCTCCACCGCGTCCACGTCCGTCGGGGTCAGGCCGGCGCTCGCCAGGGCCTGCCGGATCACGCGCTGCTGGGAGGGGCCGTTGGGCGCCGTCAGTCCGTTGGACGCGCCGTCCTGGTTGAGCGCGCTGCCCCGCACGACCGCGAGGACGGGATGGCCGCCCCGCCGCGCGTCGGACAGCCGCTCCACGACCAGCACGCCGACCCCCTCGGACCAGCCGGTGCCATCGGCGGAGTCCCCGAACGCCTTGCACCGCCCGTCCGGGGCGAGCCCGCCATGGTGCTTGAACCCCGCGAAGCTGGCCGAGGTGGTCATGACCGTCACGCCACCGGCCAGCGCCAGCGAGCACTCACCGCCCCGCAGAGCCTGGGCGGCCATGTGCAGCGACACCAGCGACGACGAGCAGGCCGTGTCGACGGTGACCGCCGGTCCTTCCAGGCCGAAGGCGTAGGACACCCGACCCGACATCACGCTGGGGCCGAGCATGACGCCCCGGCCCTCCATGTCCCGGGCGCGGGCGATCACATGCATGTAGTCCACGCCGTTGCTGCCGACGAACACGCCGGTCCTGCTGCCCCGCAGCCCGACGGGGTCGATGCCGGACCGCTCGATCGCCTCCCACGCGGTCTCCAGCAGCAGCCGCTGCTGCGGGTCCATGCCCAGTGCCTCACGCGGCGAGATGCCGAAGAACTCCGGGTCGAAGTCGGCGGCGTCGTAGAGGAATCCGCCCTCGCCCTGCAGGTCCCAGCCGCGGTCGGTGGGGAAGTCCGAGATGGCGTCGCGGCCGGAGGAGACCAGGTCCCACAGCTGATCGGGCGAGTCGACGCCGCCGGGGAAGCGGCAGGCCATGCCGACGATCACGACCGGGTCGTCGGCGCCGTCGGGGACACCGGCGGGTGCCACGACGAGCGCCGCTTCGTCACCCTCGGTCCCGTGGCCCATCAGTTCGGCCGCGAGGTGCTCGGCCAGTGCCTGGGGCCTCGGGTAGTCGAAGAGCAGGCTCGCGGGCAGCGCGAGGCCGGTGGCGCGGGCCAGTTGGTTGCGCAGCTCCATCGAGGTCAGCGAGTCGAAGCCGTGGTCCTGGAAGACCCGCTCCACGCTGATGGCGTCCGGGCCGGCGTGCCCGAGGACCCCGGCCGCGTGCGTCCGGATCAGGTCCAGCAGCTGCGTCGTACGCTCGGACTCCGGCGCCGCGTACAGCTGCCGCCGCAGGTCGGAGGCCGCCGACTCGCTCTCGCGCCGGACGTCGCGGGCCGACCGCCGCGCTTCGCGGGCGGCGGGCAGTGCGCTCAGCGACGCGCTGGGCCGCAGGCTGAACAGCGCCTCCAGTACGTCCTGCTGCCCCAGGTCGGCGACCACCGTGACCGGGTCGGGTGCGGCGACCAGTTCGGCCAGCACGCCGAGAGCCAGCCCGGGTTCCAGCACCGTGGTGCCGGTCTCGTGCAGCACCTCCTCGATGCCGGCGGCCATCCCGCCGCCCTCCCAGGCGCCCCAGGCGATGGAGGTCGCGGGCAGGCCCTGCGCCCGGCGCTGCTGGGCCAGCGCGTCGAGCACCGTGTTGGCCGCGGCGTAGTTCGCCTGGCCCGGGTTGCCGACGGCACCGGCCACCGAGGAGAACAGGGCGAATACGGACAGGTCCCGGTCGCGGGTGAGCTCGTCGAGCAGCATGGCCGGGGAGACCTTCGCCCGGAACACCGTGCCGAAGCGCTGCGGGGTCAGCCCGTTGAGCACGGCGTCGTCCAGTACGCCGGCGGCGTGCACGATCCCGGTCAGCGGGAATTCCTCGGGGATGGCCGCCAGGGCGGCCTCCAGCTCGGCGCGGTTCGCGGTGTCGCAGGCGGCGATGGTGACGCGCGCGCCGAGCGCGGTCAGTTCCGCCTCCAGGTCCGCCGCGCCCGGCGACTGGGGACCGCGGCGGCTGAGCAGCAGCAGGTGTTCCGCGCCGTGCTCGGCCAGCCAGCGGGCCAGGTGCGCACCGAGCGCGCCGGTGCCGCCGGTGATGAGCACCGTGCCGGCGGGCTGCCAGGTCGGCGCCGCGTCGTGGGAGGGGGCGGGCAGCAGCCGCCTGCCGAACACGCCGGAGGCGCGGATGGCGACCTGGTCCTCGTCGCCGGGCCCGCCGAGGATGCCGATGAGCCGCCGGAGCGTACGGTCGTCCGGCTCCGGTGGCAGGTCGATCACGCCGCCCCAGCGGTCCGGGTACTCCAGGGCGGCGACCCGGCCGAGTCCCCAGAGCGCGGCCTGCCGCGGGCTGGTGACGGGGTCGTTCTCGTCCACCGACACGGCGCCGCGGGTCAGCGCCCAGACCCGGCTGTGGATCCCGGCGTCGTCGAGGGCCTGCACGAGTACGGCGGTGTCGACCAGCCCCACCGGCACGCTCGACCAGCGGCGTGCCTCGTTCGCCGCAAGCAGCGAGACCACTCCGGCGAACCTCGTGCCGCCCGCCTTCAACTCGCCCAGCTTCTGGGCGAGTTCGGAACGGTCGGGCCGCTTCTCCAGCGTCACCGGGACCACGTCCGGGCCGAGCCCGTCCAGCACCGACCGCACCCACGGGGTGTCGGTTTCCGGCCCGTCGTGGGGCAGCGCCACCAGCCATACGCCCGGCAGGGCGGCCGCGGACGCGCCGCGCAGCGGCTGCCAGCTCTCCCGGAACCGCAGCGAGTCGGCGAGCGAACGGGCCCGTCGCTTGGCGCGCCAGGCCGACAGCGCGGGCACCACGCCGCCCAGCGCGTCGGTGTCGATGTCCAGGCGGGCCGCCAGGGACGGCAGGTCCTCGCGCTCCACCGCGGCCCAGAACTCGGCATCCGCCCCGTCCCGCCGCGCCGGAGAGCGGGACGGACCCGGCCGCCTCCGGCCAGTACCGCTCGCGCTGGAAGGCGTACGTCGGAAGGTCGGTCCGGTGGGCGCCGGTGTCCGCGAAGAACGCCCGCCAGTCCACACCGGCCCCGGCCACGTGCAGCCTGGCCAGGCCGGTGACGGCCGCTGATTCCTCGTCGCGGTCCTTGCGCAGCAGGGGAACGACGGCGATGCGCTCCGGCACGGACTCGCGCATCAGCGGCGCGAGCACCCCGTCCGGGCCAAGTTCGAGCAGCACACCGGCACCGGCGGCGGCCAGCGCCCGTACGCCGTCGGCGAACCGTACGGTCTCGCGGACGTGCCGCACCCAGTAGTCGGGCGAGCGCAGCTCGTCGGGAGTGGCGAGCGCGCCGGTCAGGTTGGAGACGATGTCGATCTCGGGCTGGTGGAAGGTCAGGCGCGCGACGACGGAGCGGAACTCTTCCAGCATCGGGTCCATCAGCGGCGAGTGGAAGGCGTGGCTGACCGCCAGCCTGCTGGTGCGGCGCCCCGTCAGGTGGGCGGTCACCTCGGCGACGGCGTCCTCCTCACCGGAGACGACCAGCGACGAGGGACCGTTGACGGCCGCGATCGACACCTGGTCGGTGAGCAGCGGCCGGACCTGGTCCTCGGTGGCCTCGACCGCCACCATGGCGCCGCCGGCGGGCAGAGCCTGCATCAGCCGGGCGCGGGCCGCGACCAAGCGGCAGGCGTCGGGGAGGGACAGTACGCCCGCGACGTGTGCGGCCGCCACTTCGCCGATCGAGTGCCCGGCGACGAACCGCGGGCGCACTCCCAGCGATTCGACCAGGCGGAACAGCGCCACGTCGACCGCGAAGAGGGCGGGCTGAGCGTGGCCGGTCCGGTCCAGCAGGTCCGCGTCCTCGCCCCAGATCACGTCGCGAAGCCGTTCCGGCCGCGACCCTGTGGGGCTTTCCGACGCCGTGGCCGGGGGCGGTGAGAACTCCGCGAGCACGGCATCCAACGCCTCCGCGAAGGCCGGGAAGCGGTCGTAGAGGCCGCGTCCCATGCCGAGGCGCTGTGCGCCCTGCCCGGAGAAGACGACGGCCACCGGCGCTTCCCCGGCCTCGCCCCGGGCGACTTCGAGGAGCCCCTCGTCGGAGGCCAGCAGCACGGCACGGTGCTCGAACGCCGACCGGGCGGTGGCGAGGGAGAAACCGACGTCGAGCGGCGAGCACTTCGGGTTCTGTGCCGCGAACCGCTTCACGCTCTCCACCTGCGCGGCCAGCGCGGCCTCGGTCCTGCCCGCGACGGGCCAGGGCACCGCGCCGGGCACCGGAGCGAGGCCCTCGACGGCCTCCGGTTCGTCCGGCGTGTGCTGTTCCAGGATGACGTGGGCGTTGGTGCCGCTGATCCCGAACGAGGACACTCCCGCCCGGCGTGGGCGGTCGGTCGGGGGCCATTCGGTGTCGGCGGTGAGCAGTTCGGCCGCGCCCTCGGTCCAGTCCACGTGGGACGAGGGGGTGTCGACGTGCAGCGTGCGCGGCAGCACTCCGTGCCGCATGGCCATGACCGTCTTGATGAGTCCGGCGGCGCCCGCCGCGGCCTGCGTGTGTCCGAGGTTCGACTTCACCGAGCCCAGGTACAGCGGCTGCTCCCGGTCCTGCCCGTACGTTGCGAGCAGGGCCTGGGCCTCGATCGGGTCGCCGAGGGTGGTGCCGGTGCCGTGCGCCTCCACAGCGTCCACGTCCGCCGGGGAGAGCCCGGCACTGGCGAGGGCCTGGCGTATCACCCGCTGTTGGGAGGGGCCGTTGGGCGCGGTGAGACCGTTGGACGCGCCGTCCTGGTTGACGGCGGAGCCCCGTACCACGGCGAGGATCTCGTGCCCGTTGCGTATCGCGTCGGACAGCCGTTCCACCATGAGCACGCCGACGCCCTCGGACCAGCTGGTGCCGTCCGCGGCCTCGGCGAAGGGCTTGCAGCGGCCGTCGGGCGCCAGCCCGCCCTGGATGCTGAACCCGGCGAAACTGGCGGGGGTCGCCATCACGGTGACCCCGCCCGCAAGCGCCAGGGAACACTCCCCGCTGCGCAGCGCGTGCGCGGCCAGGTGCAGCGACACCAGCGACGACGAGCACGCCGTGTCCACGGTGACGGCGGGGCCCACGAGGCCGAACACATAGGAAAGCCGCCCGGAGATCACGCTCGCCGCGAGCCCGGTCCCCCCGTGGCCGTCCATGTCCTCCTGCGCCTCGGCCACCAGCCGGACGTAGTCCTGGCCGTTGGTCCCGACGAACACGCCGGTCTGGCTGCCGCGCAGCGAGAGCGGGTCGATCCCGGTGCGTTCGATCGCCTCCCAGGACACTTCGAGCAGCAGCCGCTGCTGCGGGTCCATGGCCAGCGCCTCGCGCGGGCTGATCCCGAAGAAGCCCGCATCGAAGTCGGCCGCGTCGTGGAGGAATCCGCCTTCGCCGGTGACGCTGCGGCCGCGGCCGTCCCCGCCGAGCACCGTGGCATCCCAGCCGCGATCGGTCGGGAAGCCGGAGATCGCGTCATCGCCCGAGGCCACCAGGTCCCAGAGCTGCTCCGGTGAGCGCACCCCGCCGGGGAAACGGCACGCCATGCCGACGATCGCCACCGGCTCGTGCCGGCCGGACTCGGCCTCCTCAAGCCGCCGCCGCGTCTGGTGCAGATCCGCGGTGACCCACTTCAGGTATTCGACGAGCTTCTCTTCGTCCGCCATGGTCAAGGCGCCTTTCCGCTTCCGCTTGAGTGATCGGCCGGGGGCCGGGGATCAGTGGTCCGTCGGCCGGCCGAGCTCACTGTCGATGAAGGCGAGGACCTCGTCGGCACTCGCCGCCTCGATCCGCTGCTGTACGTCCTGTTCGCCGGTCTCGGTGCCGGGGCCGGTACCGGTGCCGGTCACCCGCGCGAGCATCTTCCGCAGCCGCGCCGCGGCCCCGGCCCTGGCGGCCTCGCCGAGGTCTTCCGCCGACAGCGCTGCCGACAGTGCCGATTCCAGCCGGTCGAGTTCGGCGGGCAGGGCGGGGCCCGCGTCCGCCCGGGCGGGCTCGCCGAGGCGGGTGGCCAGGAAGTCGGCGACGGCGGCCGGTGTCGGATAGTCGAAGATCAGGGTCGCGGGCATCCGCAGCCCTGTCGTGGCGGTGAGCCGGTTGCGCAGCTCGAGCGCGGTGAGCGAGTCGAACCCGAGACGGTCGAACTCCCGCTCGACACCTACCTGGTCCGGCGAACCGTGCCCCAGTACGGCCGCGGCCTCGCCCCGTACCAGATCGGTGAGAAGGCGCACCCGCTCATGCTCGCGGGTGTCCGCCAGTCGCGCCGCCAGGTCGGCAGCCCGGTTGTCGGCGGCGGCGGTCCGGCGACCGGCGCGGACCAGGCCGCGCAGGATCGGGGGCACGGCGCCGGCGAACATCGTCGTGCTGGGACCGGCCTTGCCCGCCGTACGCATCACGATCAGGTTCGCCTCGTCGCGGCCGGTGGCGGCGTCGAAGAGGGCGAGGCCCTGTTCCAGGGTCAGCGGCGGCGTTCCGGACCGTTTCATGCGCTCGATGTGGGCGTCGCCCAGCCCGCTGGTCATGCCGGTGCCCTGCGCCCAGGGGCCCCACGCCAGCGATGTCGCGGCCAGCCCCGCACGCCTGCGGTGCTGGGCCAGCGCGTCGAGAAAGGCGTTGGCGGCGGCGTAGTTCGCCTGCCCGGGGCTGCCCATGACGCCCGCCACCGAGGAGTAGACGACGAACGCCGCGAGGTCCGCCGTCCGCGTCGCCTCGTGCAGATGCCACGCGGCGTCGACCTTGGGCCGCAGCACCGTGTCCACCCGCTCCGGGGTCAGCGCGTCGAGCACTCCGTCGTCGAGCACACCGGCCGTGTGCACCACCCCGGTCAGCGGGTGCGCGGCCGGGACCGCGCCCAGGAGTTCCCGTACGGCGACGGGGTCGGCGAAGTCGCAGGCTGCGAGGGACACCTCCGCGCCGTGGGCGGTCAGCTCCTCACGCAGCTCTGCGGCGCCCGGCGCCTCGGCGCCCCGGCGGCTCGCCAGCACCAGATGCCGGGCCCCACGCTCGGTCACCAGGTGCCGGGCCAGTTCGCGGCCCAGGCCGCCGGTGCCACCGGTGATCAGCACCGTGCCCTCCGGCCCCCAGAGGGAGCCGTTCCGGGCGGGCGCGGACGGTTCGGGCGCGTGCATCATGCGCGCGACCCGAACGGTCCCTTCCCGCACCATGAACTGCTCCTCGTCCGTACCCGGCAGGCTCGGCAGCACGGCCGCGGAGGCGGCCGAGCCGTCGAGATCGGCGAGCAGGAACCGGCCGGGGTTCTCCATCTGCGCGGACCGCACCAGGCCCCACACCGCCGCGGCGGCCAGGTCGGTGACGTCCTCGCCCTCCGACGCGACCGCTCCCCTGGTGACGAACACCAGGCGGGTGCGGGCCAGCCGGTCCTCGGCCAGGCACTCCTGCATCAGCGCCAGCACCCGATGCGTCACCTCGTGCACCGTCTCCGGGCCGCCATCCATAGGGCCCGCGACGGGTACCGCGAGAATCCGTGGTGCCACCGCGCCGCCACGATCGCGCACTTCGGCTAGGGACTTCACTGGTGTTGCGTCCTGACCGAGCGCGTCGGCCAGCCCGAGCTCGTCGGCCCCGAGGACGAACCAGGCGGAGTCGTCGGCGGCTGTCCCGGGCTCCGGCCGTTCCACCCACTCAAGATGGAACAGGGACTTCCGGTGGTCCGGGCCGGCCGGTGCGTCAGGCCGGGCCGCCGGAGGCCGCAGCACCACCGAGTCCGCAGAGAGGACCGGCGCGCCCTGCGCGTCGGCCGCGGCCAGGACGAGCCCGTCCGCTTCGCGGGTCAGCCGGGCCCGCAGCACCCGCGCGGACGCGGCGTGCAGCGACACCCCGCGCCACTCGGCCGGGAGCAGCCGTTCGCCGTCCTCCTCGGCGCCGGTGAACACCGCCGCGTGCAGCACGGAGTCCAGCAGTGCCGGGTGCAGGCCGAAGCCGTCGGCGTCGCGCACCTCGTCGGGCAGCGCGACCTCGGCATAGAGGTCCTTGCCGCGCCGCCAGACCCCCCGCAGGCCCTGGAATGCGGGCCCGTAGACCAGACCCGCGTCGGCGAAGCGCTCGTAGAGGTCGTCCAGCCCGATCCCGGTCGCGCCGGCCGGCGGCCACTGTGCCGCGTCGAAGCCGGCCCCCCGCTCCCCCGGTACGAGCCACCCGTGGGCGTGCGGCGTCCACGCGGCGTCGGGGTCGTCGGTGGGGCGCGCGTGGAACCACAGCTCCCGGCGCCCGGCGTCGTCGGGTTCGCCGACCCGCGCCTGAATCCGCACCGCGCCCCGCTCCGGCACCACCAGCGGCTCGGCCAGGGTCAGTTCCGCCACCCGCTCGCACTCGACCTGGTCGCCCGCGCGGATCGCGGCCTCCAGGAAGGCCGTGCCCGGCAGGATGACCGCACCGTCGACGGTGTACTCGGCGAGCCAGGGGTGGAGGGCGAGCGACAGGGTGCCGGTGAGGACCAGTTCCGCCGAGCCCGCGACGGCCATCACGGCGCCGAGCATGGGGTGTTCCGTCGGGGCCAGGCCGAGGCCGGCCGCGTCCGCGGAGCGCAGCGACGCCGTCGGCCAGAACCGCTCGCGCTGGAACGCGTACGTCGGCAGGTCGGTCCGGCGCGCCCCGGTGCCCGCGTAGAACACCCGCCAGTCCACCGGGGCGCCGGTGACGTGCAGGCGCGCGAGCGCGGTGGCCATGGCGGCTTCCTCGGACCGGTCCTTGCGCAGCGCGGGAACGACGGTGGTCCCGTCCGGCGCCGAACCCTGGATCATGGCCGAGAGCACGCCGTCGGGCCCGAGTTCGAGGAAGGTCTTCACGCCGCTCTCGGAGAGGGTCCGTACCCCGTCGGCGAACCGTACGGTCTCGCGGACGTGGCGTACCCAGTACTCCGGTGAGCACAGTTCACCGGCCGTCGCGAGCGCACCGGTCAGGTTCGACACCACCGGCATCGTGGGCTCGTGGAAGGTGAGGTCCCCGACAACCTTACGGAACTCCGCCAGCATCGGGTCCATCAACGGGGAGTGGAACGCGTGGCTGACCGCCAGCCCGCTCGTACGGCGGCCCTTCAACCGTGCGACGACCTCCGCGACCGCCGATTCCTCACCGGACAGCACCACCGACGACGGCCCGTTCACCGCCGCGACCGACACCCGCTCGGACAGCAACGACCGCACCTCGTCCTCGGTCGCCTCGACCGCCACCATCACCCCGCCACCGGGCAGGGCCTGCATCAACCGGGCCCGCGCCGACACCAGCCGGCACGCGTCGGCGAGGGACAGCACACCCGCCACATGTGCCGCGGCCACCTCACCGATCGAATGCCCCGCCACGAACCTCGGCACGACACCGAACGACTCCAGCAGCCGGAACAAGGCCACCTCGACCGCGAACAGCGCAGGCTGAGCACAACCCGTCGCATTCAGCGCCCTGACGTCCCCACCCCACATCACCTCACGCAACGCAGGATCGAACTCGGCCAACACCCCGTCCAAGGCCCGCGCGAACACCGGGAACCGGCCATACAACTCCCGCCCCATCCCGAGCCGCTGCGCACCCTGCCCCGAGAACACCACAGCAAGCGGACCCTCGGCAGCCACACCCCGCGCCACCTCGACCACACCATCCTCGACCACACCATCCGCACCATCCGCCGGGGACAGCAACACCGCCCGGTGGTCGAACACCGACCGACCCGTCGCCAGGGAGAACCCGACGTCCAACGGCAGCCGTCCGTCCGCGAAAGACCTGATCCGCTCCACCTGCGCATCGAGCGCCGCATCGCTCACGGCCGACACCGGCCACGGCACCACAGCCGGCCTGACCTCCGGCTCCCCACCGGCCTCCACCACCGGCTCGGGACCCTGCTCCAGGATCACATGCGCGTTCGTACCACTGATCCCGAACGAAGACACTCCCACCCGGCGCGGATGGTCCGTCTCCGGCCACGCCACGTTCTCCGTCAGCAGCTCAACGGCCCCCGCCGACCAATCCACATGGGACGACGGCTCGTCCACGTGCAACGTCCGCGGCAGCACCCCGTGCCGCATCGCCATGACCGTTTTGATCAGTCCGGCGGCGCCCGCCGCGGCCTGTGTGTGGCCGAGGTTGGACTTCACCGAGCCCAGGTAAAGCGGGTGCTCCCGGTCCTGCCCGTACGTCGCCAGCAGCGCCTGCGCCTCGATCGGATCGCCGAGAGAGGTGCCGGTGCCGTGCGCCTCCACCGCATCGACCTCCGCCGGATTCAACCCGGCACCGGCCAGCGCCTGGCGGATCACCCGCTGCTGCGAGGGGCCGTTCGGCGCGGTCAGACCGTTCGAGGCACCGTCCTGGTTCACCGCCGAGGACCGCACCACCGCGAGGATGTCGTGTCCGTTGCGCAGCGCGTCGGACTGCCGCTCGACCACCAGCATGCCGACGCCCTCGGACCAGCTGGTCCCGTTGGCGGCCTCGGCGAACGGCTTGCAGCGGCCGTCGGGCGCCAGCCCGCCCTGGATGCTGAACCCCTCGAAGCTCACGGAGGTCGTCATCACGGTGACGCCACCGGCCAGGGCCAGCGAGCACTCCCCGGCACGCAGGGCCTGCGCGGCGAGGTGCAATGACACCAGCGACGACGAGCACGCCGTGTCGACGGTGGACGCCGGGCCTTCCAGGCCGAAGACGTAGGACAGCCGACCGGAGAGCACACTCGCCGCCAGCCCGGTGCCGCGTGGCCTTCGACGTCCGCGGAGGACCGCATGACCAGCGTGGAGTAGTCATAGCCGCTGAGTCCGACGAACACTCCGGTCCTGCTGCCCCGCAGCGCCACCGGATCGATGCCCGCCCGCTCGACGGCCTCCCAGGACACTTCGAGCAGCAGCCGCTGCTGCGGATCCATGGCCAGCGCCTCACGCGGGCTGATCCCGAAGAAGCCCGCATCGAAGTCGGCCGCGCCGCGCAGGAACCCGCCCGCGGCGCCGTCGCCCTCCGCGTTCCCTTCCCAGCCCCGGTCCTCGGGGAAGCCGGAGATGGCGTCGCCGCCCGATTCGACGAACCGCCACAGATCCTCTGGCGAGTCCAGCCCGCCCGGGAAC
>NZ_GG657754.1:707156-708706 GCF_000158915.1 Streptomyces himastatinicus ATCC 53653
AGCGGTCCGGGTACTCCAGACCACGACCCGGCCGAGTCCCCCAGAACGCGGCCTGTCCCGGGATCGATAGACGGCCGCCGGGATCCGCGGACACCGCACCCCGGGTCACCGCCCACACGGGCGCCGCGATGTCCGCGTCGCCCAGGGCCCGCAGCAACGCCGCCGTGTCCGCGAGGCCGTCCGGCAACGCGGCGAGGAGTGATACCACTCCGGCGAACTCGGTTCCGTCGGCGGTGAGTTCGGCCAACCGCGCGGTGAGCACCGTACGGTCGGCATCCGCCGGTACGAAGCGGATCACGGCTGGACCCAGCGCGTCCACGACGTCACGCGCCCAGCCGTCACCCTCGGCGGGGAGCACCGCCAGCCAGGTGCCCGGCAGTACGGCCGGGAAGGAATCCTCCAGGGGCCGCCACTTCTCCCGGTAGCGCCAGGAGTCGACCGTCGACCTCGTCCGGCGCCGACCGCGCCAGGACGACAGCGCGGGCACGATGGCGCCGAGGGTGTCGGGGTCCACATCGAGGCTCGACGCGAGGGAATCCAGGTCCTCCCGCTCCACCGCCGACCAGAACTCCGCGTCGATGCCGTCGCCCGCGGCCACGGGTTCGGCCGCCTCCGGCCAGAACCGCTCACGCTGGAACGCGTACGTCGGCAGGTCGGTCCGGCGCGCCCCGGTGCCCGCGTAGAACACCCGCCAGTCCACGTCCACCCCGGCCACGTGCAAGCGCGCGAGGGCGGTCAGGGCCGCGGTTTCCTCGGACCGGTCCTTGCGCAGGACCGGGACGACCGTGGTCCCGTCGGCCACCGACTCGCGGATCACCGGCGAGAGCACACCGTCCGGGCCCAGTTCGAGGAACACCGCCGCGCCCGCGCCGGACAGCGTCCGCATCCCGTCGGCGAACCGTACGGTCTCGCGGACATGGCGTACCCAGTACTCCGGTGAGCACAGTTCACCGGCCGTCGCGAGCGCACCGGTCAGGTTCGACACCACCGGCATCGTGGGCTCGTGGAAGGTGAGGTCCCCGACAACCTTACGGAACTCCGCCAACATCGGGTCCATCAACGGCGAGTGGAACGCGTGGCTGACCGCCAGTTCGCTCCTACGACCGCCCTCGAACCGTGCGACGACCTCCGCGACCGCCGATTCCTCACCGGACAGCACCACCGACGACGGCCCGTTCACCGCCGCGACCGACACCCGCTCGGACAGCAGCGGCCGCACCTCGTCCTCGGTCGCCTCGACCGCCACCATCACCCCGCCACCGGGCAGGGCCTGCATCAACCGGGCCCGCGCCGACACCAGCCGGCACGCGTCGGCGAGGGACAGCACACCCGCCACATGCGCCGCGGCCACCTCACCGATCGAATGCCCCGCCACGAACCTCGGCACGACACCGAACGACTCCAGCAGCCGGAACAAGGCCACCTCGACCGCGAACAGCGCAGGCTGAGCACAACCCGTCGCATTCAGCGCCCTGACGTCCCCACCCCACATCACCTCACGCAACGCAGGATCGAACTCGGCCAACACCCCGTCCAAGGCCCGCGCGAAC
>NZ_GG657754.1:725712-726657 GCF_000158915.1 Streptomyces himastatinicus ATCC 53653
CGACCGCGTCCGCGGTGCGGTAGCCGAGTACGTACGCGGACCGGGTGCGGACCATGACGAGCACGGCCTCCAGGCGCCTGCCCGCGGGGAGCCTCACCAGCCGCTCCCGCAGCACGTCGCCCGCGGAGTCCGCCGGTTCGCCGCGTGCGGCCACCAGCTCCTGGTAGCCGGGCAGTTCGCGGAGCAACGCGCTCGGCCGGGCCGTGCTGTACGCCTGGGCGAACCGTTCCGGGGCGATCTCGGCGACCAGCGCGGTGGGATCCGCTTCCGTCACAAGCCGGCGCAGCGCCTCGCTCGCCAGCTGCGGGTCCATCGCGTGGACCCCCGCCCGGCGGGCCGCCTCTTCGGCCTCGGCCTTCCCCGCCGTGCCGCCACCGCCCCAGGCACCCCAGGCGATCGAGGTCGCGGGCAGGCCATGCGCCCGCCGCTGCTCGGCCAGGGCGTCCAGCACGGCGTTCGCCGCCGCGTAGTTCGCCTGACCGGGGTTGCCCACGACGGCGGACGCGGAGGAGAACAGCGCGAACACCGACAGGTCCGCCCCGCGTGTCAGCTCGTCGAGCAGAAACGCGGAGGTGACCTTGGACCGGAACACGTCCCCGAACCGCTCCGGGGTCAACCGGTCGAGCACGCCGTCGTCCAGCACACCGGCGGTGTGCACCACCCCGGTCAGGGGGTGTTCGGCCGGAACGCCCTCCAGCAGCGCGGTCAGCTGCGCCCGGTCGGCGACATCGCACGCGGCGACGGTGACCCGCGTCCCGAGTGCGGCCAGCTCGTCGCGCAACGCGCCGATTCCCGGCGCCTGGGAGCCCCGTCGCCCGGCGAGCAACAGATGCGGCGCGCCCGCGCGGGTTAGACACCGGGTTACGGGTCCGCCGAGCGCGTTTTTGGTTGCGGTGATCAGGACCGTTTCCGGTCGGCTCCCAGGCCCCCGCGCCGGCAGGCGCG
>NZ_GG657754.1:727748-735710 GCF_000158915.1 Streptomyces himastatinicus ATCC 53653
TAGCGCCGTGACCTCCCGGTCCGCCAGGGCCCGGATGCCGTCGGCGAACCGGACCGTCTCCCGGACGTGCCGCACCCAGTACTCCGGCGAGCACAGCTCACCGGCGGTGGCCGGCGTACCGGTCAGGTTCGACACCACCGCCAGCCGCGGCTCACCGAACTCCAGGCCCCCCACCACCCGACGGAACTCCTCCAGCATCGGGTCCATCAACGGCGAGTGGAACGCGTGCGAGACACGCAAACGGCTCGTCCTGCGCCCCTCACCCTCCAAGCGGGCCCCGATCGCCAGGACGGCATCCTCCTCACCGGACACCACCACCGACCCCGGACCATTCACCGCCGCCACCGACACCCCATCGGTCAGCAAAGGCGCCACCTCATCCTCGGCCGCCTCGACCGCCACCATCGCCCCACCGGCCGGCAACCCATCCATCAACCGCGCCCGAGCCGCCACCAGACGGCACGCATCCTCCAGCGAGAACACCCCCGCCACATGCGCCGCCGCGACCTCACCGATCGAATGCCCGGCCACATAATCCGGCACCACACCCCACGACTCGACCAGCCGGAACAGCGCCACCTCCACCGCGAACAACGCAGGCTGCGCAAACCCGGTCCGATCCAGCACCTCCGGCTCCCCGCCCCACATCACCTCCCGCAACGAGGGATCGAACTGCGCCAGCACCCCGTCCAACGCCCCCGCGAACACCGGGAAACGCCCATACAACTCCCGCCCCATACCCAGCCGCTGACTCCCCTGCCCCGAGAACAGGAAAGCCAGCTTCCCGGGGCGTGGCGCGTCCGCGCGGAGGATGTGCGGGCCGTCTTCGCCGTCGGCGAGGGCGGCCAGTGCGGCCAGCAGCTCGCTTCGGTCGGTGGCCAGCAGCGCGGCCCGGTGCTCGAACAGCGAGCGGGTGGTGGCCAGCGAGTACGCCACGTCGGCGAACTCGAGCCCGGGCCGCGCGTCTGCGTGGGCGAGCAGGCGTCGTGCCTGCGCCCGCAAGGCGTCCGGCGTCCTGGCGGACAACAGGACCGGAACGGTCTCACCCTCGACGGGAGACCGTCGCGCGGGTTCCTCGGTCGGCGGTGCCTGCTCCAGGATCACGTGCGCGTTCGTCCCGCTGGCGCCGAACGAGGAGATGCCCACCCGGCGCGGGCGGCCGGAGTCCGGCCACTGGGCCGGTTCGGTCAGCAGCCGGACCGCACCGGCGCTCCAGTCCACATGGGACGAAGGCGTGTCCGCGTGCAGGGTCTTCGGCAGCAGACCGTGCCGCATCGCCTGCACCATCTTGATCACCCCCGCCGCGCCCGAGGCGGCCTGGGTGTGCCCGATGTTGGACTTCAGGGAGCCGAGCAGCAGCGGACTCGTCCGGTCCTGCCCGTAGGTTGCCAGCAGCGCCTGCGCCTCGATCGGATCGCCCAGCGTGGTGCCCGTGCCGTGCGCCTCCACCGCGTCGATGTCGGCGGGCGAGAGTTGGGCGTCGGCCAGCGCGCGCTGGATCACCCGCTGCTGCGACGGCCCGTTCGGAGCGGTGAGGCCGTTGGACGCACCGTCCTGGTTGATCGCCGAGCCGCGGAGTACGGCGAGCACGGGGTGACCGCTGCGGCGCGCGTCCGAGAGGCGTTCGATCACCAGCATGCCCACGCCCTCGGCCCAGCCCGTACCGTCGGCGTCCTCGGAGAACGCCTTGCAACGGCCGTCCGGCGAGAGCGCGCCCTGTGCGCTGAACTCCACGAATCCGACTGGGGTCGCCATCACGGTCACTCCGCCGGCCAAGGCCACCGAGCACTCCCCCGACCGCAGCGCCTGCGCGGCCAGGTGGAGGGCGACCAGCGACGACGAGCAGGCGGTGTCCACCGAGACGGTGGGGCCCTGGAGCCCGAAGGTGTACGCCAGCCTGCCGGAGAGGAGGCTCGCCGACTGCGCGGTCTCCCACCGGCCAAGGTGCTCGGGCAGGCGGTAGTCACCGCTGCCGCCGCCGACGAACGCTCCGGCGTCGGTCCCGCGCAGCGCGGCCGGGTCGATCCCCGCCCGCTCCAGGGCTTCCCAGGCCGATTCGAGTACGAGGCGCTGCTGCGGATCCATCACCAGGGCCTCATGCGGAGAGATCCCGAAGAAGCCGGGGTCGAAGTCGGCCGCGTCGTGCAGGAAGCCGCCGCTGCGGGTGACGCTTCCGCCGTTGCCCCCCGTGTCGCCGCTGAGAAGGGCGTCGAAGTCCCAGCCTCGGTCCACCGGCATGTCACCGACGGCGTCGGTGCCGGCCAGGACGAGTTCCCAGAGGTCTTCCGGCGACCGCACGCCGCCGGGGAAGCGGCAGCTCATGCCGACGATCGCAATCGGGTCGTCGGCCGTACGGGCGGACGGCGCCGCCGGGACGACCGGGACGGTCCGCTCGCCGAGCAGGGCGGTCAGCAGGTGGTCGGCCAGTTCGTTCGGGGTCGGGAAGTCGAATACGGCGGTGGCGGGCACGCTCAGTCCGGTGGCCCTGGTGAGCTGGTCGCGCAGGTCGACGGCGGTCAGGGAGTCGAACCCGAGGTCCCGGAAGGGCAGATCGGCCTCGACGGCACCGGCGTCGGTGTGCCCCAGCACCAGGGCGCTCTTCTCCCTCACCACGGCGAGCAGTTCACCGAAGCGCTCGGTTTCGGGCAGGCCGAGCAGCCTGTCCCGAAGCTCGGTCGCCGCGGGTCCCTCGGTGCCCGCGATCCCTGCGATGCCGGCGGTCTCGCCGTCCCGTAGCGCTGCGTCGAGCGCCGCGCGAGCCTCCGGCAGGCCGGCCAGCAGCGCGCTGGGCCGAGCCGCGGTGAAGGCGGGCGCGAAGCTGTCCCACTCCACGTCGGCCACGGTCAGCGATGCCTCGCCACTCGCGACCGCACGGCCGAGGGCCGCGAGCGCCACCTCCGTGTCCAGCACGGGCAGCCCGCTCGCCCGGAGGTGGCCGGTCATCGACCGCTCAGTGACCTCCGCCCACGCGCCCCACGCGACGCACAGCGCGGCCATGCCACGGTCGCGGCGCCGCTGCGCCATGGCTTCCAGAACGGCCCCCGTGGCCGCCTCGGCGCCCCGGCCCCGTACACCCCACACTCCGGCGACCGAGCTGAACAGGACGAACGCGTCCAACTCACGGTCGGCGAGGAGATCGTCAAGGTTCGTCACCCCGGCGAGCGCTTCGGAGAACGTGGCGCCGTCGGGCTCTTCGGCGTGCACGACGGCGGTCAGCTCACCGGCCGGGAGGACGTCGAGTACGGCCTTGAGCTCGTCACGATCGGCGGTGTCGCAGGCCAGTACGGTGACCGGGATTCCCCACTCGGCTGCGAGATCCGCATCCGTCAGGCCGGCTGTGTCGCGCCCGATGAGGACGAGGTGCCCGGCGCCTTCCCGGGCCAGCCAGCGGGCGACCCGGACGCCCATCGGTCCGGTGCCGACGACGAGCGCGGTACCGGACGGGGTCCAGCTCCCGGCGGGCGCCGTGGCCCGGACCAGGCGCCGCGCGAACACCCCGGAGGGCCGCACCGCGAGCTCGTCCTCCGGGGCGGGCAGCGGACGAGGTCCGCCGGCGGCGTGGCCGAGCAGCGCGGCGAACCGCGCATCCGGCGCCTCGGCCAAGTCGATCACGCCACCCCAGCGTTCGGGCCGCTCGAGCGCGGCCACCCGCCCCGCACCCCACACCGCCGCCTGGCGGGCGTCATCGATACGGTCGCCGGGCACCGTCTTCACGGCGCCCCGCGTGACGCACCACAGCGGCGCGGAGATCCCGGCCTCCGCCAGCGCCTCCAGCAGCTCCAGCGGACCGGGGCCGGACGAAAGCAGCGAGACCACGCCGGTGAAGTCCGTACGGCCGGCGTCGGACACCCGGCGGACCACGCGGACGGCCTCAGCGTCCGGCGCGTCACCACCCAGGGCATCGACAGTGGCGGAAGCCCAGGGGTCGCCCGCCTCCGCGAGTACGAGCCACCGACCCGGCTGATCGGCGTCCCCCTCCGGCACCGGCACCGGCACCCAGCTCACCCGGTACTGCCGGGCATCCGCGACCGCGACCTCGCGCCTGCGGCGGTTCCACGACGAGAGCGCCGACAGCGCCGGGGCCATCGCGCTCGCCGCGTCGCCGTCGAGGCCGAGCGTCGCGGCCAGTGCCGCCGGGTCCTCGCTCTCCACCGCCGACCAGAACTCGGCGTCGACCGGGTCGGCCGACGCGCTCGGCGTCGCCGGTTCGGGCCAGAAGTGCCGACGCTGAAAGGCGTACGTCGGCAGGCTGACGCATCCCGCACCCGTCCCGGCGAAGAAGGCGCGCCAGTCGAGGGAAGTGCCGTGCACATGCAGCCGGGACAGCGCGGTCACCAGCGCGGTTTCCTCACCGTGGTCGCGGCGTAGCACCGGCACCACCAGCGGGCCTTCGACCAGCTGTCCCGTCGCGGCGGACAGCTGCCCGTCGGGGCCGAGTTCGACGTACGCGCCCACGCCCGCATCGCGCAGGGCCCGGATGCCGTCGGCGAACCGGACCGTCTCCCGGACGTGCCGGACCCAGTATTCCGGCGAGCACAGCTCACCGGCGGTGGCGACCGTGCCGGTCAGGTTCGACACCACCGCCAGCCGCGGCTCACCGAACTCCAGCTCCCCGGCCACCCGCCGGAACTCCTCCAGCATCGGATCCATCAACGGCGAGTGGAACGCATGCGACACCCGCAGCCGCGTGGACCGCCTGCCCCGCTCCGAGAAGCGGGCCCCGATCGCCAGGACGGCATCCTCCTCACCGGACACCACCACCGACCCCGGACCATTCACCGCCGCCACCGACACCCCATCGGTCAGCAAAGGCGCCACCTCATCCTCGGCCGCCTCAACCGCCACCATCGCCCCACCGACCGGCAACCCATCCATCAACCGCGCCCGAGCCGCCACCAGACGGCACGCATCCTCCAGCGAGAACACCCCCGCCACATGCGCCGCCGCGACCTCACCGATCGAATGCCCGGCCACATAATCCGGCACCACACCCCACGACTCGACCAGCCGGAACAGCGCCACCTCCACCGCGAACAACGCAGGCTGCGCAAACCCGGTCCGATCCAGCACCTCCGAATCCCCGCCCCACATCACCTCCCGCAACGAGGGATCGAACTGCGCCAGCACCCCGTCCAACGCCCCCGCGAACACCGGGAAACGCCCATACACCTCCCGCCCCATACCCAGCCGCTGACTCCCCTGCCCCGAGAACAGGAAGGCGACCGGTCCGCGAGCGCCGCGTGCCACGCCGCGCGCGACCTCCGTCGACCCGTCCTCAGTGGCGAGCAGCACCGCGCGGTGCGCGAAGGCGGAGCGGGTCGTTGCCAGCGAGTAGGCCACGTCGGCGGCGGGCAGCTCGGAGTGGTGCTCGGTGAAGGACGTGAGCCGCGTGAGCTGGGCGCGCAGCGCCTCCGCGGTCTTGCCGGAGACGAGCCACGGCACTACCGCGGGTACGGTCCGGGCGGGCTCGGTTTCCGGTCGCCGCGTGTCCGTCGGGGCCTGTTCGATGATGACGTGGGCGTTCGTGCCGCTCATGCCGAACGCCGACACGCCCGCCCGGCGCGGCCCGCCGGTCTCGGGCCAGGCGGCGGGCCGGCTGAGCAGCGCGAGTTCGCCGGAGGCCCAGGCGATGTGCGGGGACGAGGCGTCCGCGTGCAGTGTTTTGGGCAGGGTGCCCCGCTGCATCGCCAGGACCATCTTGATCACACCCGCGACACCGGCAGCGGCCTGGGTGTGACCGAGGTTCGACTTGACCGTGCCCAGGAGCAGCGGGCGCGTCCGGTCCTGGCCGTAGGTCGCCAGCAGCGCCTGCGCCTCGATCGGATCGCCCAGCGTGGTGCCCGTGCCGTGGGCGTCGACGGCGTCGATGTCGGTGTACGCCAGCCCCGCGTCGGCCAGCGCCTGCCGGATGACGCGTTGCTGGGAGGGGCCGTTGGGGGCGGTGAGGCCGTTGGACGCGCCGTCCTGGTTGACGGCGGTACCGCGCACGATGCCGCGGACCTCGTGCCCGTTGCGTATCGCGTCGGAAAGCCGTTCCAGTACGAGCACGCCGACGCCCTCCGACCAGGAGGTGCCGTCCGCGTCCGCCGAGAACGCCTTGCAGCGGCCGTCCGGGGCCAGCCCGCCCTGGGCGCTGAACTCCACGAAGGCGTCCGGGCCCGACATCACCGACACGCCACCGGCGAGCGCCAGCGAGCACTCGCCGCCGCGCAGCGCCCGGATGGCCCAGTGCAGGGCGACCAGCGAGGCCGAGCAGGCCGTGTCGACGGTGACCGCCGGACCTTCGAGACCGAGCACGTACGACACGCGTCCCGACAGCACGCTCGCGGTGTTGCCGGTGGCCGCGTACCCCTGTACGTCCTCGGAACCGGCCCGCAGCACGGTGGTGTAGTCCTGGCCGTTGGTGCCGACGAAGACGCCCGTCTGGCTGCCGCGCAGCGCGCCGGGGTCGATGGCGGCCCGTTCCAGCGCCTCCCACGAGATCTCCAGCAGCAACCGCTGCTGCGGGTCCATGGCAAGCGCCTCGCGGGGCGAGATCCCGAAGAACCCGGCGTCGAACTCGGCCACGCCGCTGAGGAATCCGCCCTCGCGGGTGATGGACGACCCGGCCGCCAGCGCGTCCAGGTCCCAGTGCCGGTCGGTCGGGAACGGCGAGATCGCGTCGCGCCCCTCCGAGAGCAGCTGCCAGAAGTCCTCGGGCGAGGTCACTCCGCCGGGGAAGCGGCAGCCGATGCCGACGATCGCGATCGGGTCCTCGGCCGGGGGCCGGGTGGCGGGGTCCGCCGGCCGCGTGGCGGGGTCCGCCCGCTCCGGCAGCGATCCGAGCAGCTCGGCGAGCAGGAACTCCGCCAGTTCCTGCGGGGTCGGGTAATCGTACACCAGCGAGGCGGGCAGGGTCAGCCCGGTGGCCGTGGCGATCCCGTTGCGCAGTTCCAGCGTGGTCAGCGAATCGAAGCCCAGGTCCCGGAAGGTCCAGTCGGCCTCGACGGTGGTCGCGTCGGCGTGGCCGAGCACCGCGGCCACCTGGGTGCGCAGCAGATCCAGCAGGAACCTGCCGCGCTCGGCGTCGGGCATGCCCGCCAGCCGCTGCCGTAGCTCCGACTCGCCGGGCATACGGGCCGCGGCGGCGCCGCCGTCGGTCACGAGGGCCTGCCGCACCTCGGGCAGGTCGCCGACGAGCGGGGCGGGCCTGGCGGAGGTGTGCGCGAGGACGAAGCGGCCCCAGTCGATGTCGGCGACGGTGAGGGCGGTGTCGTCGTGCTCGACGGCGGCGCGCAGCGCGGAGATGGCGAGGTCCGGTGCGAGGGGCGTGAATCCGCCACGCCGTACCCGCCGTTCGATCTCGCCGCTGTCGTGGTCGGCGTCCACGCCGCCGCCCACGGCGCTACCGCCGACCATGCCCGATCCGGCCCACGGGCCCCAGGCGATCGACACGGCGGCGCGGCCCCGGGTCCTGCGGTGTTCCGCGAGGGCGTCCAGGTAGGCGTTCGCGGCGGCGTAGTTGCCCTGCCCGGCGGCGCCGATGACGCCGGCCGTCGAGGAGAACAGCACGAATGCCGACAGCTCGGCGTCCTGGGTCAGCTCGTCCAGGTTCCGCGCGGACACCGCCTTGGCGCGCAGTACGGCCGCGAAGTCGTCCGGCGTCAGGTCGTCCACGACGCGGTCCTCGATCACGCCCGCGGTGTGCATGACCGCGGTGAGCGGGCAGTCCTCGGGAATGTCCGCGAGGACCGCGGCGAGTTCGTCCCGGTCAGCGGCGTCGCAGGCCGTGATGGTGACCCGGGCGCCGAGTTCGGTGAGTTCCCGCCGCAGGCCGTCGGCGCCCGGCGCCTCCGGGCCGCGTCGGCTGATCAGCAGCAGATGGTCCGCGCCCTCGCGGGCCAGCCAGCGGGCGACGTGTCCGCCGAGGCCGCCGGTGCCGCCGGTGACCAGGACGGTGCCGCGCGGCGTGAACTCGCGCCC
>NZ_GG657754.1:735839-741135 GCF_000158915.1 Streptomyces himastatinicus ATCC 53653
GGGTCGATCCGCTCGGGCAGGTCGATCAACCCGCCCCAGCGCCGGGGGTGTTCGAGTGCGACGACGCGGCCCGAGGCCCCACAGTGCGGCCTGGGCCGGGCTGTGCACCGGCTCGGAGCGGCCGACGGACACCGCGCCTCGGGTGACGCACCACAGGGGGGCGTCGATCCCGGCGTCGCCGAGCGCCTGGAACGCGGTGGCCGTGCGGGCCGAGCCCCCGCCACCGTCCAACGCGTCGTCGTCATCGAGCGCGAGCAGGGAGAGCACCCCGGCGAACTCGCCCTCGGGCAGCCACTCGGCGAGCGATCCGCGGTCGGCCGCGGTGACCTCGACGCGTACGGTCGGCGCGCCGAGGCCGTCGATCACAGCGGTCTGCCACGTGTCGTCGGCGGATCCGGCCGGGGTGAGCACGAGCCACCGGCCGGGCAGGGCCTGCGACCTCGGCGTGGCGCTCGCCGGCTTCCAGATCGCCTGGTAGCGCAGTGCGTCGACGCTGGACCTGTCACGGCGGCGACGGCGCCACGACGACAGCGCAGGGGCCAGCACGCTCACCGCCTCGGCGTCGAGGTCGAGGGTGGCGGCCAGCGAGTCCGTGTCCTCGCGCTCCACCGCGGACCAGAAGTCGGCTTCCGTTCCGTCCCCGGCGGCGGGTGCCGCCGGGAGTGCGGGCTCCGCCCAGAAGCGCTGCCGCTGGAAGGCGTAGGTGGGCAGTTCGATGCGCCGTGCGCCCATTCCGGCGAAGAAGCCGGACCAGTCCACGGGCACGCCGCCCACGTGCGCGCCCGCCAGCGCGGCGGTGATGGCGGGCACCTCGTCGCGGTCGCGGCGCAGTGCCGGGATCACGGCGGTGCGTGGCAGTGCCTCGTCGTCCAGGCAGTCCTGGGCCATGGCGCTGAGCACCCCGTCCGGGCCGAGCTCGAGGAAGGTGCGTACGCCCCGCCCGGCGAGGGTGGCCATGCCGTCGGCGAAGCGGACGGTGCGGCGGGCGTGCCGCACCCAGTGGTCCGGGGAGCCCAGCTCCTCGTCGGTGGCGAGTTCGCCGGTGACGGTGGACACGAGGGGGATCGCCGCGGCGTGGTAGGTCACGCGCGCGGCGACGGCGGCGAAGTCGTCGAGCATGGCGTCCATGCGCGGCGAGTGGAAGGCGTGGCTCACCCGGAGCCGCTTGGTCCGCCTGCCGCGCGCCGCCAGGCCGGCCGCCATCGCCTCGACGGCGTCCTCGTCCCCGGCGATCACCAGCGAGGCCGGGCCGTTGACGGCGGCGATGGACACGCGGTCGGTGAGCAGCCCGGCGGCCTCGTCCTCGGCGGACTCGACGGCGACCATGGCCCCTCCGGCGGGCAGGTCCTCCATCAGCCGCCCGCGTGCGGCCACCAGCGTGCACGCGTCCTCCAGCGAGAACACGCCCGCGACGTGTGCCGCGGCCAGTTCGCCGACGGAGTGCCCGGCGAGGTAGTCGGGTGCGATGCCCCAGGATTCGAGCAGCCGGAACAGCGCCACCTCGATCGCGAACAGTGCGGGCTGGGTGTAGCCGGTCCGGTCGAGCAGCGCGGCCTCGGGTGTGCCGTCGTCCGCGAACACGACCTCGCGCAGCGGGCGGGCCAGCTCGGTGTCGAGGTGCGCCAGTACGGCGTCCAGCGCGTCGGCGAACACCGGGAACAAGCTCGTACAGCTCCCTTCCCATGCCGGGGACGCTGACCCCCCCTGCCCCGGTGAAACAGGTAGGCGAGCCGGGCCCCCGGCCCGTGCCGCCCCCCGCCGCCCGTGCACCACGCTCGCGTCGCTCAGGCCGTCGCGCAAGCCCCAGCAGGCCGCTGCGCAGGCCGTCCTGGTCGCGGGTGATGACGGCCGCGCGGTGTTCGAAAGCTCGACCGGTACAGCGCCTGTGAGTACGCCAGGTCCGTGAGGTGCGTTCCGGGCCGGTCCTCGATCAGGGACAGCAGCCGGCCGGCCTGCGCCCGCAGCGCGTCGTCGGTACGGCCGGACAGCACGAGGGGGACGATCTCCGCGCGAGGCCCGTCGGCGGGCTCGGCGGGTTCCTCGACGGGCGGTGCCTGTTCGAGAACGGTGTGCACATTGGTACCGCTGATACCGAACGAGGACACGCCGGCCCGGCGCGGCCGCCCGGTCCGCGGCCAGTCGGTGGGCTCGGTCAGCAGTTCCACCGCGCCCGCGGACCAGTCCACGTGGGACGACGGGGTGTCGGCGTGCAGGGTCGGGGGGAGGACCCCGTGGCGCAGCGCCATCACCATCTTGATCACGCTCGCCGCGCCGGAGGCGGCCTGGGTGTGTCCGATGTTGGACTTGATCGAGCCCAGCAGCAGCGGCCGCGTCCGGTCCTGCCCGTAGGCCGCCAGCAGCGCCTGCGCCTCGATCGGGTCACCGAGCGCGGTACCCGTGCCGTGGCCTTCGATCGCGTCGACGTCCGCCGCGGACAGCCCCGAGTTGGCCAGCGCCTGCCGGATCACGCGCTGCTGGGACGGCCCGTTGGGGGCGGTCAGGCCGTTGGACGCGCCGTCCTGGTTGACCGCGCTGCCGCGGACCACCGCGAGGACCGGGTGCCCGTTGCGCCGAGCGTCCGACAGCCGTTCCACGAGCACCATGCCGACGCCCTCGGCGAGCGCCATGCCGTCGGCGGAGTCCGCGTACGCCTTGCAGCGTCCGTCGGGGGCCAGCGCCCGCTGGCGGCTGAAGCCGATGAAGGTGTTCGGCGTGGACATGAGGCTCACGCCACCGGCGAGCGCGAGCGTGCTCTCGCCGTTGCGCAGCGACTGGCAGGCCAGGTGCAACGCCGTCAGCGAGGAGGAGCAGGCGGTGTCGAGGGTGACCGCGGGGCCCTCCAGGCCCAGCAGGTAGGAGACCCGGCCGGACAGCACGCTGGACAACGTGCCGGTGACCGCGTGCCCGTCCGGGCCCTCCGAGCCGTCCGCGCCGTCGCCGCCGGGCGCGCCGCCTGCCTGGTAGTCCTGGTAGCTGGCCCCGATGAACGCGCCGGTGAGGGTGGAACGCACGGTGTCGGGGACGATCCCGGCGCGCTCGAACGCCTCCCACGCGGTCTCCAGCAGGAGTCGCTGCTGCGGGTCCATGGTCATCGCCTCGCGCGGCGAGATGCCGAAGAAGACGGGGTCGAAGTCGGCGGCGTGGTGCAGGAAACCGCCTTGTGCGCTGTACGTACGACCCGGGGTGTCCGGGTCCGGGTCGTACAGGGCGTCGGTGGGCCAGCCGCGGTCGGCCGGGAATCCGGAGATCGCGTCCGTGCCCCCCATGACCAGTTCCCACAGCTCTTCCGGCGAATTGGCCTCGCCCGGGTAGCGGCAGCTCATGCCGATGATGGCGATCGGCTCGTCGGTGGTGGCGGACACGGCCGGGGCCGCGGTCCGCTGCTGGTCGCCGGTGATCCCGGTACGCAGGAACTCGGCCAGCGCCACCGGGGTCGGGTGGTCGAACACCATGGTCGCGGGCAGGCTGAGCCCGGTGATCGCGGCGAGCCGGTTCCGCAGGTCCACTGCGGTCAGGGAGTCGAAGCCGACCTCCCGGAAGGCGCGCCGCTCGGCCACCGTCTCGACGGAACCGTGGCCGAGCACGGCCGCGGCCTGGCCTCGTACGGTGTCCAGCAGCAGCCGGTCCCGCTCGACGGGCGGCAGAGCGGCCAGCTTCGCCGCAAACTCGCCGTCGCCCGCCCGCCCGGGCCTGCGCTTCGGCGGCCTCGACAGCCGTTCGCACCTCGGGCACCTCGTCGAACAGCGGCGTCGGGCGGACGGAGCCGAACACCGGGTAGTAGCGGTCCCAGTCGACATCGGCGATCGCGAGCACGGTCTCGTCGTCGTCCATCGCGCGCCGCATCCCGGTCAGCGCGAGGCCCGCGTCCATGAACTCCAGGCCGCTGCGCCGGACCTGGTCCGGGGCGACCCGGCCGATGCCGAGTTCGTTGGCCCAGATGCCCCAGTGGACGGACGTCGCGGTCAGGCCACGGGCGCGCCGGTTGGCGGCCAGCGCGGCGAGGTAGGCGTTGCCCGCCACGTACGCGGCGTGCTGGCCACTTCCCCACATGCCGGCGACGGACGAGAACAGCACGAAGGCGTCGAGTTCGGCGTCCGCCAGCAGCTCGTCCAGGTTCCGCGCACCGGCGACCTTGGCGTGCATGACCCTGGCGAACGCCGCCATGTCCGTCTCCGCCAGCGTGTGCAGCTCGATGACGGCGGCGGCGTGAATGACGGTGCGCGGGCTGTGGCCTTCGGCCGTCAGCCGGTCCAGCAGCGCGGCGAGCGCCTCGCGGTCGGTGATGTCACAGGCGGTGACGGTGGCTTCGGTGCCCTGCCCCGCCAATTCATCCACCAGCTCGGCGGCACCGGGCGCGGCCATGCCCCGGCGGCTGACCAGGACGATCCGTTCGGCGCCCTGCCTCGCCAGCCAGCGCGCGACATGCGGGCCCAGAGTGCCGGTGCCGCCGGTGACCAGCACCGTGCCGCGCGGTTCCCAGGTCCGGCGCGGCTCGCGGTCACCGGCCGGGGCGCGCACGACGCGCCGGGCCAGCACACCGGAGGTGCGCAGGGCGAGCTGGTCTTCGCCGCCCGTGGTCTCCGTTCCGGCCCCGGTCCCGGCTCCGGCCAGTATGGCCGCCAGCCGCTGCCCGCCCCGCTCGTCCAGGGTCTCCGGCAGGTCCACCGCTCCGCCGTAGAAGCGCGGGTGTTCCAGCGCGGCGGTCCAGCCCACGCCGAGCGTCTGCGCCTGGACCGGGCGGGTGACCCGGTCGGAACGCCCGGTGGAGACCGCGCCTCGGGTCAGGCACCACAGCGGTGCCTCGGCGCCGGTGTCCGCCAGGGCCTGTACGAGGGCAACGCCCAGGGCCGTGCCGGCGGCCAGCTCGGGATACGCCCGGCACGGCTCCTCGGCGGCGGCCAGCAGGGACACGAACCCGGCGATGCCACCGGCCTCGTCCACCCCGTCCACCTCATCTGTCTCGACCGCGTCCGCCAGTCGGGACGCCAGCACGGCACGGTCCAGGCAGGACTCGTCCAGCGCCACCCGGCGTACGCGTGCGCCGTGGGCCCGTAGGGCGACGACCACGTCGTCGCCGGTATCACCCTGGCCCGTACGGCCTTCGCCTTCGGCGGTGACGACCAGCCAGGTGCCCGAGAGCGTCGCCAGGGGCAGGGCGGGCAGCGGCGTCCAGGTGACCTGGTAGCGCCAGTCGTCCACGGTGGACTGCTCGTGCTTGCGGCGGCGCCAGGCGGTCAGTCCCGGCAGGATCGCGGGCGAGGGCCTCCTCGTCGACGTCCAGGCTCTCGGTCAGACC
>NZ_GG657754.1:741778-744869 GCF_000158915.1 Streptomyces himastatinicus ATCC 53653
GCGCTTCCGGATCGCCGCACACCACCACGGCACCGGGGCCGTTCACGGCCGCGATCGACAACCGTTCGTCCCAAGCCTCCAGCCGGGGCCGGGCCTCGTCGGCGGACAGCGCCACCGACATCATGCCGCCGCGCCCCGCGAGGCGCCGGCCGATCGCCTGGCTGCGCAACGCCACCACGCGGGCGCCGTCCTCGACGGACAGCGCGCCCGCGACCACGGCCGCCGCGATCTCGCCCTGCGAATGGCCGACGACCGCGTCCGGGATGACGCCGTACGACTCCCACACCGACGCCAGCGACACCATCACCGCGAACGACACCGGCTGCACGACGTCGACGCGCTCCAACGACGGCGCACCGGGCTCCTGCCGCAGTACGTCCTCCAGCGACCACTCCACGAACCGGCCCAGGGCCGTCGCGCACTCACGGAGCCGTTCGGCGAACACCGGTGACCGCTCCAGCAGAGCGGCGCCCATTCCAGCCCACTGCGTGCCCTGCCCGGGGAAGACGAACACCGTCTTCCCCTCGACATCGGCCTCGCCCCGGACCACGGGAGCCGACAGGTCCTCATCGGCGAACGCGGCCAGCGCGGCCGACAATTCGGCGCGGTCCGCGCCGACGGCCACCGCGCGCCGCTCGAACGCCGACCGCGATGTCACCAGGGAGAAGCCGACATCGGCGACGTCCACCGGAGCGGCTTCGACGTGCGATACCAGGTCTGCCGCCCGGTCGCGCAGCGAGGCGCCGTCCCGGGCCGACAGCACCCAGGGCACCACTCCCCGAGCCTGCTCGGACGACAACGGAGCCGGGGTGGGTTCGCGTTCGGGGTCCGGTTCGGCCGGTGCCTGTTCCAGCACCGCGTGCGCGTTCGTACCGCTGATCCCGAAAGACGACACCGCGCACCGGCGCGGCTGCCCGGTTTCCGGCCACGGCACCGGCTCGGCCAGCAACCGGAGCGCCCCCGATGACCAGTCGACATGCGACGAAGGCGTGTCCACGTGCAGGGTCTGCGGCAGAACGCCGAGCCGCAGCGCCATCACCATCTTGATCACGCTCGCGACACCCGCCGCCGACTGGGTGTGGCCGATGTTCGACTTCACGGACCCCAGCCACACCGGCCGCTCCGGATCCCGGTCACGGCCGTAGGTCGCCAGCAGCGCCTGCGCCTCGATCGGGTCGCCGAGGGGGCGTGCCGAGAACGTGTGCCTCCACCGCGTCGATCTCGGCGGGCGAGATCCGCGCGGTGGCCAGCGCCTTGCGAATCACCCGCTGCTGCGACGGGCCGTTGGGCGCGGTCAGTCCGTTCGAGGCGCCGTCCTGGTTGATCGCGCTGCCGCGGATGACGGCGAGCACCGGATGCCCGTTGCGCCGCGCGTCCGACAGCCGCTCGACCAGCAGCAGCCCGACGCCCTCGGCCAGCGCCATGCCGTCCGCACCGTCGGAGAACGCCTTGCAGCGGCCGTCGGCGGCGAGCGCGCGCTGGCGGCTGAACGCCACGAACGCGTCCGGCGTCGTCATCACCGTGGCGCCCCCGGCCAGCGCGAGCGAGCTCTCGCCGTCGCGCAGGCTCTGGCAGGCCAGGTGGAGGGCGACCAGCGACGAGGAGCAGGCCGTGTCGACCGTGACGGCCGGGCCTTCGAGACCGAGCGCGTACGCCACACGGCCCGACAGCACGCTCGGGATGGACCCGGTGACCATGTGGCCCTCGGTGCCGTCGCCCGCGCCACGCCCGTAGTCCTGGTAACTGGAGCCGATGAACGCGCCGGTCAGGGTGGAGTGCAGGGCGCCCGGGTCGATCCCGGCCCGTTCGACGGCCTCCCACGCGGTCTCCAGCAGCAGCCGCTGCTGCGGGTCCATCACCAGCGCCTCGCGCGGCGAGATGCCGAAGAAGACCGGGTCGAACGCGCCCGCGTCGTGCAGGAACCCGCCTTGTGTGGAGTAGGTCGTGCCACTGCGGTCCGGATCCGGGTCGTACAGGCCGGTGGTGTCCCAGCCACGGTTGACCGGGAACTCCGAGACCGCGTCCACCCCGGAGGAGACAAGGTCCCAGAACTGCTCGGGCGAGTTGACGCCACCGGGGAAGCGGCAGCTCATCCCGATGATCGCGATCGGCTCGTCGTCGTTGGGCACGGCCGGTACGGCACCCGCGCCGTACGTATCGGTGGTGTCGGTGCCGTCGACGGCGTCGCTCAGCAGCTCCGCCCGCAGATACCGGGCCAGCGCGACGGGGGTCGGATAGTCGAAGACCATGGTGCTGGGCAGGGTCAAGTCGGTGACCAGGCCGAGCCGCTTGCGCAGTTCCACGGCGGTCAGCGAGTCGAACCCATGGTCCTGGAAGGCCCTGTCCGGCTTGATGGCATCCGGGCCGGGGTGCCCGAGCACAGCGGCCGCATGCGTACGGACCAGGTCGAGCAGCACCGGCAGCCGGCCGCTCTCCGGGGCCTCGTGCAAACGCTCGCGTAGTGCCGATGCCGCCGTTTCGCTCTCCCGCAGCGCTTCCCTGGCCGTCTCCGCGGCCTCACGCGCCCCGGGCAGCGTCGTGAGCGACGCGATGGACCGCAGGCTGAACAGCGCCTCCAGCACCTGCTTGTCGCCCAGGTCGGCGATCACCGTGGTCGCGTGCGGCTCGGCCACCAGCTCGGACAGGGCTTCCAACGCGAGCCGCGGTTCCAGCGCCGTCGTCCCCGCGTGCCGGGCGCGCGCGGCCATGCCGTCGCCGCTCCAGGCGCCCCAGGCGATCGAGGTCGCGGACAGACCTCGCGACCGGCGCCGCAGGGCCAGCGCGTCCAGCACCGCGTTGGCGGCCGCGTAGTTCGCCTGGCCGAGGTTGCCCACGGCGCCGGCCACCGACGAGAACAGCGCGAACACGGACAGATCCCGGTCGGCCGTCAGCTCGTCCAGCAGCAGCGCCGGAGCGACTTTGGACTGGAACACTCCCTCGAACCGCTCCGGGGTCAGACTGTCCAGCATCGCGTCGTCCAGCACCCCGGCCGCGTGCACCACACCGGTCAGCGGGAACTCGGCCGGGACGGCGGCCAGTACGGCTTCCAGTTCGGCCCGATCGGCGACATCGCAGGCCACGACCGTGACCC
>NZ_GG657754.1:748998-750540 GCF_000158915.1 Streptomyces himastatinicus ATCC 53653
GGTAGAGCCTGCCCAGGTCCCAACCCCGGTCAACAGGTGAAGTCACCGACGGCATCCACCCCACCAGACACCAGCCGCCACAAATCATCCGGAGACGACACCCCACCCGGATACCGGCAAGCCATCCCCACGATCACCACCGGATCATCCGCCACCGACGGCAACACACCCACCGGCACCGACACACCCGTATCCGACCCCAACAACTCATCAAACAGATGGTCCGCGAGTGCTTGCCCGGTCGGGTAGTCGAAGACCAGCGTCGCCGGAAGCCGCAACCCCGTGGCCACGCTCAACCCGTTACGCAGCTCCACCGCCATCAACGAATCAAAGCCCAAATCACGGAACGTACGAGCTGCATCCACCCCCGCAGCGCCCTCATACCCGAGCACCAACGCGACCCGGTTGCGCACCAGGTCCAGCAGCACCTCCCGCTGCTCGACCTCGCCCAGCCCAGCTAGCCGTTGCATCAGCCCGGTGGACGCTATCCGTCCGGCTGTGCGGCGCGTACGGATCAGTCCGCGCAGCAGAGGCGGCACCTCATCACGAGCCCGCAGCGCCGAAAGATCCAGCCGCACCGGCAACACCACCGGCTCCCCAGCACCCACCGCAGCATCGAACAGCGCCACACCCTGCTCGACGGACAACGGCGGCAGACCCGCACGCGCCATCCGCTCACGATCACCGGCAGCCAGATCGCCGAGCATGCCGCCAGGATGGTCCCACGGCCCCCAGGCCAGCGACACACCCGGCAGCCCCTGGTCCCGCCGGTACCGCACCAACGCGTCCAAGAACGCATTCCCCGCGGCGTAACTCCCCTGACCCGCACTGCCGAACGTGCCCGCCGCGGAAGAGAACACCACGAACGCAGACAGATCCATGCCCTGCGTCAGCTCATGCAGATGCCACGCCGCATCCACCTTCGGACGCAACACCGCATCAAGGCGCCCCGGAGTCAACGCACCCATCAAACCGTCATCGAGCACACCGGCCGCATGCACCACAGCCGAAACCTCCCGCCCGGCCAGCACCTCCGCCAGAGCATCACGATCAGCCACATCACAGGCCACCACCTCGGCGCGGGCACCCAATCCGGCGAGTTCGGCGACCAGGGCCTCAGCACCCGGCGAAGCCATCCCCCGCCGGGAGACCAGCAGCAGATTTCGCACACCACGCTCGGCCACCAAATGGCGCGCCACCACCGCACCCAAACCACCCGTACCGCCCGTGATCAACACCGTGCCGCGCGGCTCCCATGACGCCCCACGCAACTCTGGAACGGACATCCGCGCCAGCCGGGGGACCAGGACCTGCTCATCACCAACCACCAACTCCGGCTCGGGCTGCGCCAACGCCCGGGACAACACCGCCCCCGACACGGCACCGTCACCAAGGTCCAGCAGCGTGATCCGGTCCGGATGCTCCGACTGCGCCGACCGCAGCAAACCCCACACCGACGCCACCGCCAGATCACCGACAGCACCACGCGTCACCACAACCAGACGAGACCCCGCGAACCGCTCCCCCTCCAGCCACCTCTGG
>NZ_GG657754.1:751744-812004 GCF_000158915.1 Streptomyces himastatinicus ATCC 53653
CGCTGGAAAGCGTAGGTAGGCAGCTCGACCCGGCGCGCACCGGTACCCGTGAAGAACGCCCGCCAGTCCACGCCCACGCCGGTCACGTGCAGACGAGCCAGACCGGTCGCCAAAGCCAGTTCTTCGCCACGATCCTTACGAAGAGCAGGAACAACCTCGGCTACGTCCGGTGCCGACTCCCGGACCAGGGCCGACAGCACACCATCCGGCCCCAGCTCCAAGAACGTCCCCACCCCGGCCCCGGCCAACGCCCGAACGCCATCGGCGAACCGCACGGTCTCCCGCACATGCCGCACCCAGTACTCCGCCGAACACAACTCCCCCGCCGTAGCGAGGGCACCGGTCAGATTCGACACCACCGGAATCACCGGCTCACCGAACTCCAGCCCCTCCGCAACGGCCTGGAAATCATCCAGCATCGAAGACATGAGCGGCGAGTGGAACGCGTGACTCACCGCGAGCCTGCTCGTACGCCGTCCCTCGGCCTCGAACCACCCCGCAACCTCCAGCACCGCATCCTCGGCACCGGAGATCACCACCGAAGAGGGCCCGTTGACTGCCGCGATCGACACCTGATCGGACAGCAACGGCCAGACCTCGTCCTCGGTCGCCTCGACGGCCACCATCGCCCCACCGGGCGGCAACGCCTGCATCAACCGAGCCCGCGCGGACACCAAAGCACACGCGTCCTCAAGCGACAGGACACCCGCCACATGCGCTGCAGCGACCTCGCCGATCGAATGGCCACCCACGAAGTCCGGAGTCACCCCAAAGGACTCCACGAGCCGGAACAGCGCCACCTCGACGGCGAACAGGGCGGGCTGAGCCGACCCGGTGCTATTCAGGGCCTCGACGTCCTCGCCCCCACATCACCCCGCGCACCGAGTCACCAAGGTGCGCAAGTACGGCATCCAGCGCCTTTGCGAACACCGGGAACCGGCCATACAACTCCCGACCCATACCCAACCGCTGCGCACCCTGCCCCGAGAACACCACAGCCAACGAACCATGACCAACCACACCCCGAGCAGCCTCAACCACACCCTCCCCAGAGGCCACCAACACCGCCCGATGCTCAAACACCGACCGCCCGACAGCCAGCGAGAAACCGATGTCCACTGCCCCGGCGCTGCCCGCGAGAGACGTGATCTGATCCACCTGCGCGTCCAGCGCGGCCTCGGTCTTCGCCGACACCACCCACGGCACGATCCCGACCCGAGCTACCTCAGTCTCGCCCTCGGCCTCAGTCCGCTCGGGGCCCCCCCCAGGCTCTGAAGGCTGCTCCAGGATCAGATGCGCATTGGTGCCGCTGATCCCGAACGACGACACACCCGCCCGACGCGCACGACCCACCTCCGGCCACACAGTGTTGTCCGCCACCAGCTCAACATCCCCGGCCGTCCAGTCCACATGCGACGACGGCACCTCAGCATGCAGCGTGCGCGGCAACACCCCATACCGCATCGCCATCACCGTCTTGATCACACCCGCGACACCCGCCGCAGCCTGCGTATGACCAATATTCGACTTCACCGTGCCGAGCAGCAGCGGACGCCCCGAGTCCCGATCCTGCCCATAGGTGGCCAGGAGCGCCTGCGCCTCGATCGGGTCGCCGAGCGTGGTCCCCGTTCCGTGCGCCTCCACAACATCCACATCCACCGCGGACAGACCGCCACTGGCCAGCGCCTGCCGGATCACCCGCTGCTGGGACGGACCATTCGGCGCAGTCAACCCATTCGACGCACCATCCTGATTCACCGCACTACCCCGCACCACGGCGAGTACCGAGTGCCCATTCCTGCGGGCGTCGGACAACCGCTCCAGCACCAGCATGCCGACACCCTCACCCCAGCCCACACCATCAGCCGAGTCCGAGAACGCCTTGCACCGGCCATCAGGAGACAGCCCACCCTGCCGCGAGAACTCCACAAACGTCGTCGGCGTCGACATCACCGTCACACCACCGGCCAACGCCAGCGAACACTCACCCGCACGCAACGCCTGCGCCGCCAGATGCATCGCCACCAACGACGACGAACACGCCGTATCAACCGTCACCGTCGGACCCTCAAGCCCGAGCGTGTACGACACCCGGCCCGACGCCACACTCGGCGCACTCGCGTTACCCCGGAACCCCTCAAACTCCTGACCACCCAGCAACGAGGCGTAGTCGTTGTACATCACCCCGGCGAACACCCCGGTCCGGCTGCCCCGCAACGACACCGGATCCACACCGGCACGCTCAACGGCCTCCCATACCGTCTCCAGCAACAACCGCTGCTGCGCATCAGTCGCCAACGCCTCACGCGGACTCATCCCGAAAAACGCCGCATCGAACGCGCCCGCATCGTGCAGGAACCCACCCGCACGCGCCGACGACGTCCCCAGATGATCCGGATCCGGATGGTAGAGCCTGCCCAGGTCCCAACCCCGGTCAACAGGGAAGTCACCGACGGCATCCACCCCACCGGACACCAGCCGCCACAGATCATCCGGAGACGACACCCCACCCGGATACCGGCAAGCCATCCCCACGATCACCACCGGATCATCCGCCACCGACGGCAACACACCCACCGGCACCGACACACCCGTATCCGACCCCAGCAACTCATCAAACAGATGGTCCGCGAGGGCCTGCGCGGTCGGGTAGTCGAAGACCAGCGTCGCCGGAAGCCGCAACCCCGTCGCCGCACCCAACCCATTACGCAGCTCCACCGCCATCAACGAATCAAAGCCCAAATCACGGAACGACCGTCCAGGATCGATCGCCGCAACACCCTGATGCCCCAGCACCATGGCCACCTGACTGCGCACCAGATCCAGCAGCACCTCCCCCTGCTCGACCTCACCCAGCCCGCTGAGCCGCTGCGCCAGCCCGGTAACGGCGGCACGGCGGAAGGGCGTACGGATCAGACCGCGCAACAGCGGCGACACCTCACCACGAGCCCGCAGCACCGAAAGATCCACCCGCACCGGCAACACCACCGGCTCCCCAGCACCCACCGCAGCATCGAACAGCGCCACACCCTGCTCGACAGACAACGGCGGGAATCCCGAGCGGTGCATCCGCTCCCGATCGGCAGCGCTCAGCTCACCGACCATGCCGTCAGACTGATCCCACGCGCCCCAGGCCAACGACACACCCGGCAACCCCCGATCACGCCGGTACCGCACCAACGCGTCCAAGAACGCATTCCCCGCCGCGTAACTCCCCTGACCCGCACTGCCGAACGTCCCCGCCGCGGAAGAGAACACCACGAACGCAGACAAGTCCAAGTCCCGCGTCAGCTCATGCAGATGCCACGCCGCATCCGCCTTCGGACGCAACACCGCGTCAACGCGCTCCGGAGTCAAGGCACCAATGACGCCGTCGTCCAGCATCCCGGCGCTGTGCACCACCGCGGATACCTCATGTCCGCCCAGCACCTTCGCCAGCGCCTCACGATCAGCCACATCACACGCCACCACCTCGGCGCGGGCACCCAGTCCGGCGAGTTCGGCGACCAGGGCCTCAGCACCCGGCGAAGCCATCCCACGCCGGGACAGCAGGAGCAGGTCCCGTACGCCGTGCTCGGCCGCCAGGTGCCGGGCCACCACCGCACCCAGCCCCCCGGTACCACCCGTGATCAACACCGTGCCGCGCGGCTCCCATGACGCCGCACGCAACTCTGGAACGGGCATCCGCGTCAGCCGGGGGACCAGGACTCGCCCCTGCCGCACCGTCAACTCCGGCTCGGGTTGCGCCAACGCCCGCGACAACACCGCCCCCGACACAGACCCGTCATCAAGGTCCAGCAGTGTGATCCGATCCGGATGCTCCGACTGCGCCGACCGCACCAAACCCCACACCGACGCCACCGCCAGGTCGTCGGCGTTACGCGCGGTGACCGCACCCTGGGTCACCATCACCAACCGGGACCGGGTGAGGCGCTCCTCCACCAGCCAGTCCTGCACCAGCTCCAGGGCGGAAGCAGCACTCGCGTGGACAGTGTCCACCACCTCGTTCCGGGACCGCGCACCGGGCAGCGCAGCCAGCACAACGTCCGGCACCGACCCATCCGCTGCGGACAGAGCCGCCAGATCCGCATACACCCGGACCTCGGTACCCGCGTCCCGAAGCGCGGGGGCCAAGGCCTCTTCCGCGCCAACCACCGCAACCGCAGCGACTCCGGTCTCAACTGACCCGGACGGCAGGGGAGCCCAGTCGATACGGAACAGCGAGTCACTACCCGCCCCGGAAGCTGGGTCGCCCAGCTGTCCTGGGGCTATCGGGCGAGTAGCGAGGGAATCGATGGAAGCGAGGAGCACACCGTCGGTGTCCGCGATCGCGACCGAGACCGCCCCCTGGCCGGTGCGCGACAGCCGCGCCCGCACGATCGTGGCACCGGAGGCGTAGAGCGACACGCCGTCCCAGGAGAAGGGCAGCGCCGTACTCTCCAGGTCCGGATTGTCGTTGCCAGATCCCGCCGACCCCGCCGCCTGGAATACCGCGTCCAGCAGAGCTGGATGGAGGCCGAACTCGCCGGCTTCAACCTCCTCCGGCAGTCCAACTTCGGCAAACACCACATCACCGCGCCGCCACACCGCCCGAAGACCTCGGAACACCGGCCCGTAGTCGAAACCCATCTCCGCAAGCCGCTCGTAGCGGTCGCTGACATCAACCGGTTCGGCGCCGTGCGGCGGCCATACAGCCGCGTCGAAGCCGATGTCCACCCGGTCGATTCCACTCGCGGCCAGCACACCCGACGCGTGCTGGGTCCAGGGCGCGTCCACCGCATGCTCGGGCCGCCCGTGAACGGTGAGAGCGCGTTGCCCGTCATCATCGGCGGCCCCCACCCGCACCTGGATCTGCGTAGCGCCGCGCTCCGGCAGAACCAATGGCGCGGACAGGGTCAGCTCCTCGACGCGGTCACACCCGACCTCGTCACCGGCCCGGATCGCCAACTCCACGAACGCCGTACCCGGCACCAGAACGCGACCCATCACCACGTGATCGGCCAGCCACGGATGCGAGCCCGCCGACAGGCGACCGGAGAACACCACACCATCCGAATCGGCCAACGACACCGCCGCACCCAGCAACGGATGCTCAGCCGAGACCAGACCGGCAGCCCGCACATCGCCCGGAACAGCCACAGCCGCAGGCCAATACCGCTGCCGCTGGAAAGCGTAGGTAGGCAGCTCGACCCGGCGCGCACCGGTACCCGTGAAGAACGCCCGCCAGTCCACGCCCACGCCGGTCACGTGCAGACGAGCCAGACCGGTCGCCAAAGCCAGTTCTTCGCCACGATCCTTACGAAGAGCAGGAACAACCTCGGCTACGTCCGGTGCCGACTCCCGGACCAGGGCCGAGAGCACACCATCCGGGCCCAGCTCCACGAACGTACCCACCCCGGCCCCGGCCAACGCCCGAACACCATCGGCAAACCGCACGGTCTCCCGCACATGCCGCACCCAGTACTCCGCCGAACACAACTCCCCCGCCGCAGCGAGGGCACCGGTCAGATTCGACACCACCGGAATCACCGGCTCACCGAACTCCAGCCCCTCCACAACGGCCCGGAAATCATCCAGCATCGCATGCATCAGCGGCGAGTGGAACGCGTGACTCACCGCGAGCCTGCTCGTACGCCGTCCCTCGGCCTCGAACCGTGCCGCAACCTCCAGCACCGCGCCCTCATCGCCGGAGATCACCACCGACGACGGCCCGTTCACCGCCGCGATCGACACCCGCTCGGACAGCAACGGCCGGACCTCGTCCTCGGTCGCCTCGACGGCCACCATCGCCCCACCGGGCGGCAGCGCCTGCATCAACCGAGCCCGCGCCGACACCAGCCGACACGCGTCCTCCAACGACAGCACACCCGCCACATGCGCGGCCGCGACCTCGCCGATCGAATGCCCACCCACGAAGTCCGGCCGCACCCCAAAGGACTCCACCAGCCCGGAACAACGCCACCTCAACCGCGAACAGGGCAGGCTGGGCCGAGCCGGTACGGTTCAGGGCCTCGACGTCCTCGCCCCACATCACCCCGCGCACCGAGTCACCAAGGTGCGCAAGTACGGCATCCAGCGCCTTTGCGAACACCGGGAACCGGCCATACAACTCCCGACCCATACCCAACCGCTGCGCACCCTGCCCCGAGAACACCACAGCCAACGAACCATGACCAACCACACCCCGAGCAGCCTCAACCACACCCTCCCCAGAGGCCACCAACACCGCCCGATGCTCAAACACCGACCGCCCGACAGCCAGCGAGAAACCGATGTCCACTGCCCCGGCGCTGCCTGCGAAAGACGCGATCTGATCCACCTGCGCGTCCAGCGCGGCCTCGGTCTTCGCCGACACCACCCACGGCACCACACCCGGCACCACCACCGGCTCCGACTCCCCGACCGGCAGCTCGACCACAGGCGCAGCCTCAAGAATCACATGCGCATTCGTGCCGCTGATCCCGAACGACGACACACCCGCCCGACGCGCACGACCCACCTCCGGCCACACAGTATTGTCCGCCACCAGCTCGACAGCACCAACCGTCCAGTCCACATGCGACGACGGCACCTCAGCATGCAGCGTGCGCGGCAGCACCCCATACCGCATCGCCATCACCGTCTTGATCACACCCGCGACACCCGCCGCAGCCTGCGTATGACCAATATTCGACTTCACCGACCCCAACAACAACGGACGGTCCCGGTCCTGCCCATACGTGGCCAGCAACGCCTGCGCCTCGATCGGGTCACCGAGCGTCGTCCCCGTTCCGTGCGCCTCCACCGCATCGACATCCACCGGGGACAGCCCGCCACTGGCCAGCGCCTGCCGGATCACCCGCTGCTGGGACGGACCATTCGGCGCAGTCAACCCATTCGACGCACCATCCTGATTCACCGCACTACCCCGCAGCACCGCCAGCACGGAGTGCCCGTTGCGCTGGGCGTCGGACAGCCGCTCCAGCACCAGCATGCCGACACCCTCACCCCAGCCCACACCATCAGCCGAGTCCGAGAACGCCTTGCACCGCCCGTCAGGAGACAGCCCACCCTGCCGCGAGAACTCCACAAACGTCGTCGGCGTCGACATCACCGTCACACCACCGGCCAACGCCAACGAACACTCACCCGCACGCAACGCCTGCGCCGCCAGATGCAACGCCACCAACGACGACGAACACGCCGTATCAACCGTCACCGTCGGACCCTCAAACCCAAGCGTGTACGACACCCGACCCGACGCCACACTCGGCGCACTACCACTCCCCCGCAACCCATCGAACTCCCGCCCCGACAACAACGTCCCGTAATCGCCATACATCACCCCGGCGAACACACCAGTCCGGCTCCCCCGCAACGACACCGGATCCACACCGGCACGCTCAACGGCCTCCCACACCGTCTCCAACAACAACCGCTGCTGCGCATCAGTCGCCAACGCCTCACGCGGACTCATCCCGAAAAACGCCGCATCGAACGCACCCGCATCGTGCAAGAACCCACCCGCACGCGCCGACAGCTCCAGATCCCACCCCCGATCCACAGGAACCTCACCAACCGCATCCACCCCACCGGACACCAGCCGCCACAGATCATCCGGAGACGACACCCCACCCGGATACCGGCAGGCCATCCCCACGATCACCACCGGATCATCCGCCACCGACGGCAACACACCCACCGGCGCCGACACACCCGTATCCGACCCCAACAACTCATCAAACAGATGCTCCACGAGTGCCTGCGCGGTCGGATAGTCGAACACCAGCGTCGCCGGAAGCCGCAACCCCGTCGCCGCACCCAACCCATTACGCAGCTCCACCGCCATCAACGAATCAAAGCCCAAATCACGGAACGACCGTCCAGGATCGATCGCCGCAACACCCTGATGCCCCAGCACCATGGCCACCTGACTGCGCACCAGATCCAGCAGCACCTCCCCCTGCTCGACCTCACCCAGCCCGCTGAGCCGCTGCGCCAGCCCGGTAACGGCGGCGCGGCGGAAGGGCGTACGGATCAGTCCGCGCAACAGCGGCGACACCTCACCACGAGCCCGCAGCGCCGACAGATCCAGCCGCACCGGCAACACCACCGGCTCCCCAGCACCCACCGCAGCATCGAACAGCGCCACACCCTGCTCGACAGACAACGGCGGGAACCCCGAGCGGTGCATCCGCTCCCGATCGGCAGCGCTCAGCTCACCGACCATGCCGTCAGACTGATCCCACGGCCCCCACGCCAACGACACACCCGGCAACCCAAGACCACGCCGATACTCCACCAACGCATCCAGGAACGCATTCCCCGCCGCGTAACTCCCCTGCCCCGCACTGCCGAACGTCCCCGCCGCGGAAGAGAACACCACGAACGCAGACAGGTCCAAGTCCCGCGTCAGCTCATGCAGATGCCACGCCGCATCCACCTTCGGACGCAACACCGCATCAACACGCCCCGGAGTCAACGCACCCATCAAACCGTCATCGAGCACACCGGCCGCATGCACCACAGCCGAAACCTCCCGCCCGGCCAGCACCCCCGCCAGAGCATCCCGATCAGCCACATCACACGCCACCACCTCAACCCGCGCGCCCGACTCCACCAACTCCGCGACCAGATCCTCAGCACCCGGCGACGCCATCCCACGCCGGGACACCAGCAGCAGATCCCGCACACCACGCTCGGCCACCAAATGCCGCGCCACCACCGCACCCAAACCACCCGTACCACCCGTGACCAACACGCTGCCCGGCCCATCCCACACCCGCGCCACAGCGTCGGGCACACCCACACGCGCCAACCGCGGCACCGCCAACCGCCCCTCCCGAACCGCCAACTCCGGCTCGGACTGCGCCAACGCCCGCGACAACACCGCCCCCGACACAGCACCGTCACCGAGATCCAGCAGCGTGATCCGGTCCGGATGCTCCGACTGCGCCGACCGCAGCAAACCCCGCACCGACGCCACCGCCAGATCACCGACAGCACCACGCGTCACCACGACCAGACGAGACCCCGCGAACCGCTCCCCCTCCAGCCACCTCTGGACAAGGCCCAGGGTCTGCGCCACCGTGGCGTGGGCGGAATCCACCACCCCGTCACCGGGCCGCTCCGTAGCGACCTCGGCCAACACCACATCCGGCATCGGGGCCTCAGCCACAGCCAACGCGGCCAGATCCGCGCACCCCACTACCGAGATCCCCGCATCCCGCAGCCCGCCACTCAGACCGCCGTCCGGGCCGACCACCGCAACCACCGACGGCCCGGCGTCCGTCCCCTCAGCCACCGGAGCCCACTCCACCCGGAACAACGAATCCCGGCCGACCGTCCGGCCACCACCGACCGCCAGCTCATCAGCAGCAAGAGGACGCGTGACCAACGACGCGACGGACGCCACAGGACGACCCACCACATCCGCGACCGCGATGGACACCGCCCCCCGCTCGCCACACGACAGCCGCGCCCGCACCGTCGTCGCCCCGGAGGCGAACAACGACACACCCTCCCAAGCAAACGGCACACCACCATCCGCTTCTCCATCGGTCAACACCGCGGCGTGCAGCACAGCGTCCAGCAGCGCGGGATGCACCCCGAACCCACTGACCGTGGCGCCCTCGTCCAAAGCCACCTCGACGAAGAGCTCCGCGCCCAGCCGCCACACCGCCCGCAAACCCTGGAACACCGGGCCGTACTCGAAGCCGGACTCGGCCCGGTTCTCATAAAAGCCGTCCAGCTCGACCGGCTCGGCGCCCACCGGCGGCCACACCGCGGCATCGAACCCAACGCCGGGCAGCTCGTCCGCCGCAGCAAGGACGCCCACCGCATGCTGGGCCCACGGCAGCTCGTCCGAGCCATCCTCCCGTGAGAAGACCTTCACCGACCGGCGACCGGTGTCGTCAGGGGCACCGACGAACACCTGGATCTGCACCCCGCCCCGCTCCGGCAACACCAAAGGTGCGGCAAGCGTCAGCTCCTCGACGCGGCCACACCCGACCTCGTCACCGGCCCGGATCGCCAACTCCACGAACGCCGTACCCGGCACCAGAACGCGACCCATCACCACGTGATCAGCCAGCCACGGATGCGAGGCCAACGACAGGCGACCGGCGAACACCACACCGTCCGAGTCGGCCAACGACACCGCCGCACCCAGCAACGGATGCTCAGCCGAGACCAGGCCGGCAGCCCGCACATCGCCCGGAACAGCCACAGCCGCAGGCCAGAACCGCTGCCGCTGAAACGCGTACGTAGGCAGCGCGACTCGCTGGGCGCCCGTGCCCGCGAAGAACGCCCGCCAGTCCACGCCCACACCGGTCACGTGGAGCCGCACCAGCGCCGCGACTGCAGCCGCCTCCTCCGGACGGTCCTTACGCAGCACCGGCACCACCACGGCCTCCTCGGGCACCGACTCCCGTGCCAGCGCCGACAGCACGCCGTCCGGGCCCAGCTCCACGAAGGTCCGTACGCCCTCGGCGCACAGCGCCCGGACGCCATCGGCGAACCGTACGGTCTCCCGCACATGCCGCACCCAGTACTCCGGCGAACACAGTTCGCCGGCCGCGGCCACCGCACCCGTGAGATTCGATACCACGGGAACAGTCGGGTCGTGGAACTCCAGACCGGCCACCACAGCACGGAAGTCCTCCACCATCGGCTCCATCAGCGCCGAATGGAACGCGTGCGAGACCCGCAGCCGGTTCGACTTCCGCCCCTGCTCCGCCAGCCTTGCGGCCGTCTCGGCGACGGCGTCTTCGGCCCCGGCGAGCACCACCGACGACGGCCCGTTCACCGCCGCGACCGATACCCGGTCGGCCAGCAGTGGCACGACCTCATCCTCGGTGGCCTGCACCGCCACCATCGCCCCGCCGGAGGGCAGCTCCTGCATCAGCCGAGCCCGCGCCGCCACCAATCGGCACGCGTCCTCGAGCGACAGCACGCCCGCGACGTGGGCGGCCGCCACCTCGCCGATCGAGTGCCCGCCCACGTAGTCCGGTGTCACGCCCCACGACTCGACGAGCCGGAACAGCGCCACCTCGACCGCGAACAGCGCGGGCTGCGCAGCCCCGGTCCGGTCGAGCGCCTCGGCGTCGTCGCCCCACATCGTCTCTCGTACGGGGCGATCGAGGTGGGTGTCCAGTTCCGCGAGTGCCGCGTCCAGAGTCTCGGCGAACACCGGGAAGCGGGCGTACAGCTCCCGTCCCATCCCGATACGCTGCGCCCCCTGGCCACTGAACAGGAACGCCGACTTGCCGGCGCCCCGCTCCGCTCCCCACTCGGCGCCGCGGACGAGCCCGGGCGTCGACTGGTCCGTGGCCAGAGCGGTCAGCCCGGCGATGATCTCGTCGCGGTCGGATGCGACGAATGCCGCTCGGTGCGCGAAAGCCGACCGGGATGTGGCCAGGGAGAAGGCGGTGTCGAGGACGCCGTGTCCGGCGTCGGCCCAGGTTGCGACATCGCCATCCGTGGCGGCGTCGGCGCCCAAGGAGGCCAGCAGCCGTGCGGCCTGTGCCCGCAGGGCGTCGCGCGTACGTCCGGACAGCACCACTGGCACCGCGTTCGGAAGGACGGTCGGCGCCACCGCCCGTGCCGCCTCCGATTCCGACTGCGAGTCCGGTGCCTGTTCGATGATCACGTGCGCGTTGGTGCCGCTGATCCCGAATGACGAGACGGCCGCCCGACGCGGTTCTCCCGTCCCCGGCCATGCGATGTTCTCGGTGGCCAGGCGCACCGCGCCCTGGGACCAGTCCACGTGGGAGGACGGAGTGTCCACGTGCAGGGTGCGCGGTACGGTGCCGTGCCGCATCGCCATGACCATCTTGATCACACCGGCGACACCTGCGGCCGCCTGGGTGTGGCTGAGGTTCGACTTGATGGAGCCCAGCAGCAGCGGACGGTTCTCGTCACGGTTTCGGCCGTACGTCGCCAGCAGTGCCTGCGCCTCGACCGGATCGCCCAGGGTCGTGGCCGTACCGTGTGCCTCGACGGCGTCGATCTGGTGGGCCGACAAGCGGGCGTTGATCAATGCCTGCTGGATCACCCGCTGCTGGGACGGGCCGTTGGGTGCGGTCAGGCCGTTGGAAGCGCCATCCTGGTTGACCGCGCTGCCGCGAACCAACGCCAGGACGGGGTGTCCGTTGCGCTCGGCGTCGGACAGTCGTTCCAGCACCAGTACGCCGATGCCCTCGGCCCAACCGGTGCCGTCGGCGGATTCGGCGAACGACCGGCACAGCCCGTCGGGGGACAGTCCACCCTGGCGGCTGAATTCGACGAAGGTCGACGGGCTGGACATGACGGTCACACCACCGGCCAGGGCCAGCGAGCACTCTCCCGCCCGCAGTGCCTGGTCGGCCAGGTGCAAGGCGACGAGGGACGACGAACAGGCGGTGTCCACGGTCAGCGCCGGGCCGGTCAGGCCGAAGGTGTAGGCGATCCGGCCGGACAACACGCTGCCCGTGTTTCCGGTGAGCTGGAAGCCGTGTGCGCCTTCGTCCGCGCCGAGGTGGTAGTCCTGGGTCATGGCGCCCATGAACACGCCGGTCTCGCTGCCCCGGAGGGCTGTCGGGTCCACGCCGGCCTGCTCGATGGCCTCCCAGGCCGACTCCAGCAGCACGCGCTGCTGCGGGTCCATGGCGACCGCCTCGCGGGGCGAGATGCCGAAGAAGTCCGCGTCGAAATCGGTCGCATCGTAGAGGAAGCCGCCGGATGTGGTGGACGAGGAGGCGAGCGCTTCGGTGTCCCAGCCACGGTCGGTGGGAAAGGCCCCGATGCCGTGTTTGCCGTCGGCGACCAAGCGCCACAGGTCCTCCGGATTCGACACCCCGCCCGGGTAACGACAGGACATGCCGATGATCGCGATCGGCTCCTGGGCCGACGCCTCCAACTCGTGCACCCGCTGCCGGGTCTGCCGCAGGTCGGCGGTGGCCCGCTTGAGGTAGTCCCTGAGCCTCTGTTCGTTGTCCATCTCAACTCATCTCGACAGCGGCTGGCCGCAGCCGGAATCAACGACGGCAGCGGACAAGAGGTGGTCGGTGTGCGGATCCTTCCGCTCGGCGGAGCCCTCAGGGCTTCCGCACGGCGGCAGGTCGGGCGGTAGGACGACCGGGGCGCGGACGTCCGTACGGGGGCTCCCGAAGGTTCACCGGCGGGCCCGGTCCCGGCTGGGCCGAGTCGCGGAACCCGGCCGCCACGACGCGGGCGGCTTGTCCAACCCTCTTGCTCCAGCTGACATGCGAGGAGTCTCGTGCGGGGGCGACGGGAAAAACCTTAGTAACGCCTCAGACGGCCATGCCGTCCTCGTTCTCCCGGCCGATGGGAGGAACTATCTCCATGAGCTGAGTGCGGCCCGCGACACCGAGCTTGCGGTACACCTTCGTCAGGTGTTTCTCCACCGCGCGCAGGCTGATCCGAAGCTCGGTGGCGATGTTCTGGTTGCTCTTCCCGGCCGCCACCAGCAAGGCGACCCGGCGCTCGCTCGGAGTGAGCGCCGCGTCGACCGCAGCCGTCCGCCGGCTGTCCGGCCGATCGCCTGCGCGGTCGGTCTCGGTGGACTGTGGCAGCTGCTCGTTCCGGGGGAGGTGCTCGGCGGTGGTGGCATGGCTGGGGGCGAACAACTGGACTCCGAGCAGCAGGTGTGCCTTGACCATTGCCATCCGGTCGGTGGAGACATCGAGGCCGTCCACCGCGCGCAGCGCCAGCTCGATGCCCTTCTCGCCTTTGGTGACGTCGGCCCAGACACGCAACGTACGGCCGACCACGCTGGGGGCGCCCCACACCACCGCCTGTTCGTACTCGCGGGCGATGAGGTCGTGCGCGAGGTCCTGGCGGCCGAGCCGGTACTGCATCTGCGCGGCCCACGAGCGCCAGGGCAGCACGGCGGGATTCGTCCAGCCCATGAGTTCGTGTTCGCGCCCGGCTTCCAGTATGTGGTCCAGCGCGACGGCGGTGTCACCGGCAAGCAACGCGAGCATCCCGTCGACCACGTGGCCGAGCCAGGGGGCGAGCAGTGCGTTGTCCTGTGCGCGATACCGGGCGAGTGCGTCGCCCGCCGCGGCGGGCGGGTCCCCGCCCGCGATGACCAGCGCCAGTGCCTCGCAGCAGCGTCCCGTCACCGGGGCGAATTCGGCGTCGGCGCGTTCCAGCGTACGTGCGGCCATGAGCGCCGCGTCCGTATGCCGACCACGTCGCGCCAGGGCGAATGCCCGTTCCGCGTCCGCGAACAGCGTGTCCGGCTTCCCCCCGCCATTGGCCCGGAGGGTCGCCATGGCCATCGAGGCGAGCCAGATGTCGACTTGGTCGAACAGGTCGGCTGCGAGCATGGCCCGTACCGCCAACGGCACAGCCGTGCGCAGATCCTCCGCGGCCGGCGGCTCGGCGAGCACCACGTGGCGGGCCAGCGCGGCCACCGCGCCGGAGTCCTTCCCGGCGAGCATACCGGCGTAGGAGAGCACGGCGGCCCGGTCCCGGGCGGGGGCGCTGCGTACGTCCCGGGGGATACCTTCGAGCCGGAAGGCGCGGACCGTCTCCGTGAACCACCGGACGTGTCTGAGGTGCGTGACGCGCAGGCGCGCGTCGAGTGCGAGCGCGGTCTCGCGAGCCGAGCCCTCCAGCAGCGCGGGGTCACCCAGCTCGGCGGCCGCATCGGCCAGTTGGGTGGTGAGCCCGGAGGGCGGCAGCTCGCAGGCCAGTACGGGGATCCTGACGAGCTCGCGGGCTCGCCGTGCCGGTGTCGCCAGCCCCGGCAGCGCCTGCATCAGGCGCCGCAACGAACTGACGGGGTCAGAGGCCAGCTCTGCTCCGGCCAGGTCCACGAGCAGTTCGGCGCGGCCGCCGCTGTGCTGGGGGGAGCCGAGCAGCGCCCGCAGCAGGTACTTCCACGCGAGGTCGGGGTTTTTGTTCGCCAATGCCGTGCGCGCGGCCTCCCGCAGCACCTCGATCTGCCAGCCGCCGGGCGGGTCACCCGCGGCCAGCACATGCCCGGCCACCTCTTCGGGCGGCCTGCCCGCCGCGTGCAGGGTCTGCGCGGCCCTGGCATGCCAGGGCATGGCGGCCGTGTCAAGGGAGTGTGCGACGGCCTCGCCGATGGCGTCGTGAGCGAAGCGGGGCACCGGGTCGGAGTCGAGCAGTCCCACCGACTTCAGCGCGCCGAGGGCGGCCGTGCCGTCCTCGGCGGTGAGTTCCGCCATGGTGAACAGCAGCCCGCTGTCGGTCCGCGGACCGACGACCGCGAGCGCTGTGGCAATCTCGCGTTCCGCACGAGGCAGTTCGGCCAGGGCGCGCACGGCCTGTGTGCCGATCGCGGCGGGGCGCAGCGCCCGTACATCGTCCGGCCGGGGAGGCCACCGGGTGCGGCGGAGCTCCTGCAGCAGGGCGGCGAGGAACAGCGGCCTGCCGCCGGACACCTCGGCGCAGGCCCGAATGAGCGCGCTCTCCGGCTCACCGAGGAATTCTCCGGCCATGGCGGACATTCCGTCCGGTGACAGTGGCCGGAGAGCCACGCGTTCCGTGGCGGCGGCGAGGAATTCCTTCAGCAGCGGCGAATGCGCCGCCGAATCGGCCGAATGCGGCGCCACGGCCACGATCACGACCGGCGCGTCGGCGAGTTTCTCACCGATCAGCGACAGCCAGCGCAGGGAGTCGGCGTCGACCCAGCGCAGGTCGTCGATGAGTAACAGCACCGGCATGGCGTCGGCCAGGCCGAGCAGTACGTCGCGCAGGCGGAGCGCCTCGCTCTCCTCCGTGGCGCCGGCCGGCGGTGCGGCATCCGGATGCAAGCCGTGGAGCGCACGCCGGGCGACTCCGAACGGGACGTCGCTTTCGGAGCGGGCGCCCTCGGCTCGCAGGACGAGCGCCTCGGATGGAGAGGTCCGCCTGGCGAGTTCGCCCAGCAGCGCCGAGCGTCCGGAGCCGAACGGGCCCGATACGGTAACGAGTTCACCCCGCCCGTCGCGGGCGCCATCGAGGCACCGCCGGATGACGGCGAGTTCCCGCGTACGTTCAAACAACACAGTCCCGTCCTGTTCGGTCAACACAGTCCGTCCTGTTCGGTTATCCGGTGCCCCCGGCACCGCAGGCGGAGGAATCAGGAGGAGACGTATTCCGGGCGCACGCGCGGCGGCCACTGCCCCACGGCGAAGACGCCCATGGAGTAGCCCTTCGAGATCAGCGCGGGCCGGTTGGTGACCTTGAGCTTCCGCAACAGGGAGGCGACGTGGTATTCGACGCCGCCACGGCTGAGGAACAGCTTCGCCGCCAGTTGCACCGTCGACTCGCCCGCGGCCACGCCCTCGAGGATCCGGGCGTGCACCGGGCTGAACAGCTTCCGGCGGCCGGTGACCATCTGCGGGCCGGTCTCGGATTCCTGCGGTTTCACCAACACCATGATCGTGCCGACCCTGCCCGCGGTCCCGCGCACCGCGATACCGGTCATCTCGCCCAGGAAGAGCGACTCCTCGGCACCCATCGCGACGATCTGATCGGCGAAGCGCGGATTCTGACCATCAGCCAGGCGAATAAATTCGTTCTTCATTTTGCCCTGCACACTGGGGTGCAAGAAGTCGCAAATGTTGCGCCCACGCACATGCCCAGAACCGCACCCGAACTGCTGGGCGAACAAGCGATTTGCCTCCAGGACGCGAAATTCTAGGTCGAGATTCGCTATACACATCCCGGACTGCTCGAACAGGGACAAGTAAATTTCGCGATACTGCTCCGAGCACCGATCCTGCGTTTCAGCGGAGATAATCTCTTTGGACACGAGGCCAGAGTCACTCACGAGATTTCGGCCATTTCTCTCAGCATGGGTCGATTATCCGGAAGCGACTTAATCCCCGTGTTCGACCCCCGTCGAGCGCTTCCCGGATAAGTAATCGTCCATACGTAAAAGAAAAAAGTCAAGCGCTTTGAGTTGATTGGAAGTTGATTTGCTTAAGACTGTGGACCCCGCACCACACGGTTCGGTACGGCACGGTTCGGTGCGACGACATCACTCCTGAGCTGCGAAGATATGACCTTGATCACCCAGGGCGCGCGAAGGTTCACGCTTCAACAACAAGGTGAACCCGAGGCGGCCACCCACATGATCGGGCATGATCCAACATGCAATCGGGCATCCGCTGGGTCATCGCGTCACCAGCATCCGATATTCCCCTGCACGCACACCCAGAAACAACCGGAGGATTATGCGAGAAGTCACCTCGCACAGAAAATAACACGTGTAAACGGACAAAACGAGGGTTGCCCTCAAGCGAGCAGGTCCGGATTCAAAGCCGCATGCCGGAGTAATGCTTCCGCCACACAGCACTCATTCGCCGTGGCCATGAACTCCGAGTGCCGAGACGAGCGCGGAGCGTCCCTCGATACCCAGCTTGCGGTAGGAGTTGGTGAGATGCTTCTCCACCGCGCGTCTGCTGATCTCCAGTTCGGCAGCGATCTCCTGGTTGCTGCGACCACGCGCGGCGAGTTCGGCCACCGTGGCCTCACCACGGGTCAGTACGGACCTGGCGACCGGAGCCGAGGCGGGCGTGACGCCTCTGACCAACCCGCCGGCATGCTCCCCCACGCTGAATGTCTGCGACTGCTCGGCCAGCCGGCGCCCCCGGACGAGCAACTGATCGCCCTCCGCCGGCGCGGCACTCTGCAAACGCTTCCCGAGGGTGACCAGGGTCCGAGAGAGTTCGAGTGGGCTTCCCGCATCGTGCAGCACGTCCACCGCCTGCCGCAGCAGCTCGATCCCCTTCGGGCCATCGATCACGGCGCCCCGTGTGTGCAGCGCGCGGCCGATTGCGGTCGGCGCGCCCCACGCCAGCGCGCGCCGGTGGTTCTCCTCGGCCAGTTCGATCGCCTCTTGGCGCCGCCCCAGCCGGTGGTGCAGCAGCGCGGCCGAGACCTGCCACATCGACACCGCCGACCCGACCCACCCGGCCCGGTCGAGCACACGGCCACAGTCGATGAACTGCGCCAGCGCCGCGGGCAGGTCCCCACGGGCCGCCGCCAGCCTGCCCCTCAGACACCGCCGCATCATGAACATCCGCAGGTCCGTGTCCGATCCGGCGATCTCCAGTACCCGCTCGGCCAGCGTGTCGTCTTGCAGCTCGAGCGCGAGCGTGCCGACCGCGATGGCCGGCACCAGCATCGTTTCCGGCTTGTCCCGGTCCGCCAGCTCCAGCCCGCGCAGCGCACATTCCCGAGCCACGACGATGTCCCCGCGGCCGAGCAGGACGAGGCCGCGCTGCGCCTCGATCAGGGCGGCGAGCGCCGGCTTGGTCTGCCGCTGGGCGTGGGCCAGCGCGGCATCGAGCCATGACGAGGCGACATCCCCGGCATCGGCGACAAGCAGCATCCACGGCAGGATCTGCAGGGCCGCGCTCATCGGCGCGGAGTGGGTCGGTTCGTGGTCGAGGACCTGCCGGGCCATCCGTACGATGGGCCGGGCGCCGACCTGCCCGTTCAGCGTCGCGGCCCGCATCAGTACCACGCACAGTTCACGTTCGGCGCCGCTGCCCAGTGCGGCGTCACCACCGAGTTCCACCAGCCGGTCGCCGGCCGACGCCAGCGCTTCGGGATCCTGGATGGCCGCATAGCGCGAGCGCGCCTCCAGTCGAAGGGCCAGCTCCCTGTCGTAACCGCTCAGCGCGCCGGGATCACCGAACCGGGCAGAGACCTCACGGACGAGGTCGGCGAGCCGCCGGTCGCAGCCCACCATGTGCAGCGGGGTCCGGGACACCACCTCGGCGCGCCTGCGGTGATCCGGCATCAGGCGCGCGGCCTGTTCGATGTGCCGGACCGCCGAGGCCGGGTCGGTGTCCCATTCGACGGCGGCCAGCTCGACCAGCAGATCGGCCCGCTCGCGACCGGCCATGGGCAGATCCAGCAGCGCCCGGCGCAGGTAGCGGGCGGCCGCGTCCGGCGCGCCCCGCCTGCGCGCGGCCACCGCCGCGGCTCTGAGCTGGTCGACCTCCCAAGCGTCGCGCACCGTGTCAACGTGCAGCAGCTGCACGGCGATCTCCTCCGGCCCGGCTCCGTACTCGTCCAGCAAAGCCGCCGCGGCCCGGTGCAGGCGCGAGCTCTCCTCCGCTCCCAGAGATTCCATGACAACCCGGGTCAGCACGGGGTCGTGCACCGCGAGCCGGCCGGATCCGCTGAGCAGCCGGGCCTTCCACAGCACCGACCGTGCGGCGGCGCACTCGTCCCGGCTCAGCCCGCTCAGCCGTACGACCAGGTCTTCGGTGGCCTGGTCCGCCAGCACCACCAGCGCCTTCGCGAAGGTGTGGACGACACGGTCGCGCCGCAGCAGGCGCAGCAGCCTCTCCCGCCGGAACGACCTGCCGAGTTCGCGTACGCGCTCCACTTCCACCGCCCTGCCGCGCAGCCGCTGCGCCTGGGCGCGGTCGAGCAGCACACGGAGCTCCTTCGGGCTGCCGCTGGTGAGGTCGTGGCAAGCGGCGGCGAACTCGCTGTCGTATCCGGCGCCGAACCGGTCCGCCATCAGCCGAGCCGCAGCCTGCTCGGAAAGCGCTTCCGCGCGCAGTCGGTAGGTCGCCGCGTCCGCGATCTCCCGGACGAGCGGGTCACGCGAGCTCCCTCCGTCCTGCAGCACCACGCCGATGAGCACCCGCGTGCCGTCCAGTCGCGCGGCCAGGAAGGCCAGCGCGCGCAGCGATGCCTCGTCCACCCAGTGCAGGTCGTCGACCGCGACAACCACCGTGCGGCCGGCGCTGAGACCGGTGAGTGCCGTGTGCAGGCCGTGCAGCACGGAGGCGAGCGTATCGGTGCCGAGCTCGTCGCCCGGGTTCCTGCCGACCGCACCGGACACCACGCCGAGCATCGCCCGGGACGCGTCGGGGACCAGGTGGTCCCGCGCCGCGAGCAGGGGCAGCACCAGTTGACGTACGACTCCGAGCGGGAATTGACGCTCGCTTTGCGCACCGCCGCAGCGCAGCACGTGCGCGCCGGCGTCCTCGCCGAGTCGCACCAGCTCGCGCAGGAGCGCCGTCGTGCCGGCTCCGGCCTCACCGTCGATCAGCAGCAGTGCGCCCCCACCGGACTCCACCTCGAGTACGGCCTTGCGCAGGACCGTCAGTTCGGGTTCGCGCTCCAGCAGCATGACTCAGCCGCTCCGGCCCGTGGGGGCCAGGTGGGCCACCAGTTCGGCTCTGCCCTTGGCCCCGAGCTTGCGATAGATCTTGGTCAGCCGCAGCTCCACGGTCCGCGTGGCGACCTGGAGTTCGTCGGCGATCTCGCGGTTGGCAAGCCCCCCGACGACGAGCCGCGCGACATCACGCTCGGGCTGGGACAGCCCGGCGAGTGAGGATGCCGGTACGTTCACCTGTTCCGGGACCGGGGGGCGTGGGAGTTCGACGCCGAGCTCGGCCAGCATCTCCACTGTCTGGCCGCACATCCGGCCGACGGCGTCGCCGGTGCCCCAGCGGTCCAGTACGGCATGCTCCTCCGCGCGCAGCCGGGCCGCGGTCTGCGGAGCGTCGAGCATCTGGTGGGCCACCGCGGCCGTGCAGCGCCAGGGCAGAACCATGGGATTCTTCCAACGCCGCGCGCACAACAGCCGGCCGCACTCTTCCAAGAGCACCAGAGCGCCTTCGGGTTCGCCGGTGACCAGGCCGAGCTCCGCCTTGGCATAGAGCAGGAAAGCCCAGCCGATGCCCTGGTCGGCGGTGTGAGGGAGCGGGCGGGCCGCCAGTCGCCGCGCCCGGTCCAGCCTCCCGCAGCGGATCTGGGCCATGATCTCGCTCGCCACATGCCTCGCTGCCAGCGCCGGATGCCAGGATTCCAGCGGTAGTTCCCGCGTCGCGGTGGCCAGGTCCCGAAGTCCCTCGTCGGGGCGGTGGAGGCGCAGCGCAGCGCCCGCCCGGTGGAGCAGCGCCCGCGCGGCGGTCGCCCGGGCGCCCCGTCTGCGTGCGTCGGCCACCACGGCGTCCAGACCGTCCATGCCCATGGCGACGTCGTCGGCGCACAGCAGCGCGCAGGAGGCCGCGATCCGGCACATCGACGGCACTTCGCTCGACGCGCCGAGCGCGGCCAGGCCCAGCTTCCGCGCCCGGTCGCGTTCCTCTGCCAACCTGGCCAGCTGCCAGGCGAGCGCCCCGGCCTGGGCCGGGTCGGCCGGGCGACGGGCCGGAGCGGGCAGCGGGGCGACCGGGATCTCCGGGTCCGTGCCGGCTTCCTCCCCCGCGAGCCAGCCCAGCGCGCTCAGCGGGGACAGTTCGTCCTGGGACACCGAACCGGCCGACGTTTCGTGCAGTTCGGAGATCACCCGCCGTGCCGTCTCGACGTCACCGCGGCTGAGCAGCAAGTCGGCTGCCCGGACCACGGAGGGCCACGCGTCGCTGTTCGCGTAGCGTACGAGAACGTGCCGGAGCCGTCCGTCACTGGCCTGTGGCGAGTGCACGACCTCGATCGAGGCGAGCCGCGTGAGCAGGTGCGCCCGGTCGGCGTCGTTCATCGGCTCCCGCAGTGCGCGGCGCAGCGCCGCAGCCGCAGCGTCCGTTCTGCCCCGCCGCATGCGGTACACGGACGCTTCGGCCAGGGTCTTCCCGGCCCAGGGCAGGCCGGAAGTCGGCGCGTTGCCCAGGAGATCGGCGACCGTGTCGGCCCCGGCCCCGACTTTCCGGGCCAACTCCGCCGCTCGCAGGTAGAGGTTTTCGCGCTCGGGGGCGGTCATTGCCGCACGTATCTCGGCGGCGAGACGAGCACAGGGCACCCGGGGTGCGTCGGGGTCGATCACCAGCCCCGCGCCGAGGAGGGTGTCGAGCGCGCCGTCCAGTCTGGCGGCACGCAGTCCGGCCAGAGATCCGGCGATCTCGAATTCGAAGTTGCTGCCGACGGCGGCCAGTACCCGCAGCAGGGCGAGCGCGTCGGCGGGCATGCTCACCATGGCGCGGTTGGCCCGTACGGACCACGCGGTCCAGGATGCCTCGATCAGCTGCGGAATCCGCTCGGCGTCCAGCGGCAGGTTCCGGGCGGTGAAGTAGTCCGCGACGCCGCGCAGCATGGCCGGGCGGCCGCTCGTCATATCGGCCGCGACGGCGGCCACTTTCGCGCCGATCTCACGCCCCGTCAGTGTCTCCAGCATCTGCCGGGAGTTGGCCGCGGACAAGGAGGCCAGCGGGATCTCCCGCATCGCGGCGAGACCCGCGTCGGCCAGGCGGTAGTCCTCGCCGAGAAGACGGGAGAGCGGACCGTAGGTGGAGCCGATCAGCAGGACCGGGGCGTGGTGTGCGCGGCGGGCCATCGCCGCGAACCAGCGCAGCGACCATGTGTCGGCCCATTGCACGTCGTCCACGGCGAGCAGCAGCGGACGGTCGGCGGCGAGCGCCAGGAACTCGTCGCACAGCAGCGGCACCGAGGCGGCGAAGTGGCCGTTACCCATACAGACGGTGGCCAGTTCGACCATCCGTGACGGTGGGCGGAGCCCGGCGAACAGCTGGGTCACCGCGGCGTAGGGGACCCGCGACTCGACCGGCGAGCAGCGCGCGAAGCCGACGGCAGACCCGAGAGCGCGTGCCCGGTCCACCGCCCGGTGCAGCACCGCGCTGCGTCCCACCCCGAGCGGACCGGTCACGCACGCCATGCCCGACCCGCCGGCCTCGAGCGTCCCGATCAGCTCCTCCAGCACGGTCAGGGCACTTTGGCGGCCTACGAATTCGTCCCCGGCGAGAGAAGGCGCGGGCCTCATCATGACTCGTGCCCGGGTTGTGTCACCGCGGCATGGCCAGGAGCGGAGAGTGCTGCGACGTTGAACCGTGCGTGATAATTCCGCATGTACGCCTCTCGCATCACTCGCACCATCGATCCTTAATGAAGTCAATACACCGGAGATTACAACTGCGTTGGTGACGGTGCAGCATCGTGCGAGTAACGCTGAGCTTTCCTTGAGGTTATGACAATCTCTACGCGCATGGATGGAGGCTCATTCCACACAAGGACACCGAAATGAGGGCGCCTCATATTGCAAACCGTTATCAGAATGGCCCTTATGTCTTCCGCAGAACGCGGGCGAGGTCCTGCCTGCCCCGGATGCCGAGCTTGCGGTACACACTCGTGAGGTGGAACTCAACGGTCCGTTGAGTGAGGAACAGCGACTCGGCGATCTCCCGGTTGGTCGCCCCCGCGATGGCCTGCTGGGCGACTCGGCGCTCGCTGCCGCTCAGTGTGTCGGCGGGCGAGGCGGTGCTGCGGCGCAACCTGCCGCCCGCCTCGCTCAGCGCGGGCAGCGACTGGTTGAGCTGTAGCTGGTCCCCGCACAGCACGGCCAGGTCGATCGACCGGCGCAGCCGCTCGCGCGCGCCCTCGCCGTCACCCCTGCGGTACAGCCTGCGGCCCAGCAGATACTCGGCCCTGGCCTGCTCCCACCTGCCGGGCGAATCCGCGAGCGTGTGGACCGCGTCGGTGAGCAGGTCGATGCCGGCGTCGCCCGCGGTCAGCACCCCACGGGCCATCCTCAACATGCCCAGGGCCCGCGTGGTGCCCCAGCGGTGCACCGATTCCTCCACCCGTTCGATGAGATCCAGTCCTTCGTGGGGGCGGCCGAGTTCGGCGAGCACGTCCGCCGCGTCGAACCACCACGGCGCCAGCACGGGGTTGCTGATGTCCCCCTCGGCCAGGCTGTCGGCGCACCGGTAAAAGTAGGTGAGGGCGCCTTCCAGGTCACCCAGTGCCGCCCGGCCCCGCGCCCGCGCCATCACGTACCAGTGGTATTCCAGAGTGAATCGGTCAAGCCGCGGCCGAGTGATGAGGTCGAGCACCTCCAGCGCCCGCGCGGGCTCCCCCCGGCGGATCAGCGCCGAGGCGAGCGCGGTCTGTGGCATCACCACGTTCGGGGCCCAGGACTCCTGGAGCACGACGTCGAAAGACAGTTGCGCGTCGGAAAGCGCCTCACTCACGTTGCCCGCCCAGTGGTAGACCTCGGCACGGGTACTCCTGCCGAGCGTGTGCGTCCACGCCTCACCGGTGCGCTGCGCGTGCTCGATCAGGGCGGTGAGCGCGTCCAGCGCGGGATCGATCTGGTCGGCGAGGTAGAGCGAGAGGCTGGCGCCCAGCACCGCCCATCCGCCCGGTGCGACATCGCCGATGCGCAGGACTTTCTCCGCTTGGGCCGCGACCTCGGTGGCGGGCCTGCCCTGGAAGGTGCCGAGCGAGGACAGCATGCCCAGCAGCTGTCGCTCCTCTGCGGTGTCCCCCTGCGGTGGTACGTAGTCGCGAAATCGCCGCCCCACTCTGCGCACGGTGGATTTCTCGTCGAGGCCGGAAATCAGATACGCGAACTCGACGAGCGTGCGCAGCGCGCGGTCCGCCGGGGTGTTTTCCGCACCGTCCTCGGCGTCGATCGCGTCGATCACCTCGTCCACCAACTCGAAGGCCCGCAGGGAGTTCTGCACTTCCAACGAGGTCAGGGCGTACTGCACCACGAGCGGTGCTCGGGTGCGCGGATCGTGTACCAGGCCCAGCGCGTGCTCCAGATACTCCAGCGCCCTTGTGGGCTCGGTCTGCCCGAGCACCCTGGCCAACGCGGCCAGCAAGGTCACGTCGTCCGGGTCGTGCTTCAGCGCCTGCGAGAGGTAATGCGCGGCCGCGGCGGGCGCTCCCCGGTGCTCCGCGCTCTCCGCGGCCGTCAGCAGCACTCCGACCATCCAGGGCGCCGGGTCGCCAGGCAGCAGCATCAGCTGGACCGCGACCTCCTCGGCCGGGCGGCCGGAGTCGTTGAGCAGCCTGGCGGCCCGCTCGCGCAGTGCCACCCGCTCGTCCGCCGACGTGGTGTCGAGCACCGCGCTCCGGATCAGATCGTGCGCGTAGTCGAGGCCGTCGCCGAGCAGCAGATCGTTGGCGCGCAGGATCTCCACCGCCGCGCCCGCCGGGCCCGGCTGTGTCCCGGCCAATGCCGCGATCGTCTCGATGGTCTCACCGCCCAGCACCGCGATGGCCGTGGCGACCGCGTACGCGTCCCTGGGGAGCCGGTCCAGCAGAGAGCGCGCGACGACATCCCATCCGAGCTCGTCGAGCAGAGCCGTCTGCTCGGCACCGGGCGAGAGCTCGTCACCGCGCAGGCGGCTGACCACCCGCTGTACCAGGAACGGATTACCACCGGTGATCTCAGCGCATTTGGCGGAGAACGCCGCGTCGAGTTCACGGTCGAAGGCCCGGTGCAGCATTTCGCCGACGGCCTCGGTGGTCAGCGGCGGCAGGTCGACGACCAGGCAGCTGAGGGGGTCGCTGATCTCGTCGAGCACCTCGGGCCGGGACCGCTCGTGGCCGGTGCGCTGGGTCATCAGCACCAAGAGCGGCAGATCCTCCGCGCGGCGCAGCAGGAAACCCAGCCAACGCAGGGACGCCTCGTCGCACCACTGGACGTCGTCGATCGCCAGCACCACCAAGCCGTCGGCGCTGAGCCCGGCGGTGAGCCAGTGCAGGCCGTGCATGACCGAGTACGTGTCGGTGGGACCGGTCTCGTCCGTGCGGTCGGGAAGCAGGGCGGGCAGAGCGAGCCGGGCGCTCCCGCTGAGCAGTGGCGAGCTTTCGGCTCCGTCCTCGGTGAGGCGCAACGGCTCAAACAGGCCACGCACCGTTTCGTAGGCGGCCGAACCACTCTCCGGGCATTTGACGGTCAACACCGTCCGGGCGACGGGAGTGAGCTCGTCGAGCGCGACGGAGAGGAGCTTGGTCTTGCCGATGCCCGCCGGGCCGCGCAACAGGACTGCCTGTCCCGCGCCGAGCGACGCACCGCGTGCACGCTCGACCAGGAGAGACCGTTCCCAGTCGCGGCCGGCCAGTTCCGTGGCCGGTTCGGACTGCGGACCACTGCGCGCGACCACCGTAACTCCTCTTGCTCCGGCGACGGCGGTTGGGCGTCCTCAAGCGGCCGAAAACACTTTGGCCGCCGCATGGATGATCAGTAGGCCGCGATCGTACCGCTTCGTGCAGGGCGCGTGGACCCGCCCACTCGATATCCCTCGTCACACGGGAGGGAGGCCTGAAGGGTGTCAATATTCCGATCAGGCTGCTGAGCTGGGCGTCTCCTGTGGATGCTGAGGCATCCGGGGTGGCAGGTTGTGGTACTCGTTGAGCTGTCCGCCAAGTACCTGGTGGCGCCTGACCGGGGCAGCAGACAGAGGGATGACCTTCGGGTCGTCGTCCGGTGCTCGTAGGCCGAGGCTGCGGTGGGTCCGTCCCACATCGTTCGGCGAACGCGTTTGACCGGGGGCTTTGCGGTGGGGTCGGGATGACGGCTGCGCCATTGCCGGCGAAGACGGCGTCGAACACGTCGGTGAACTTGCTGTCCCGGTCGCGGATGAGGATGTGGAAGCACCCGGCCCTGTTGCCGAGGTCCGTGATCAGGTTGCGGGCGAGTTGGGTGACCCCCATGCGCCGGTGGGACGGGCGGTGACGCCCAGGACGTGGACACGCCGGGTGGCGATCTCCATGAGGAAAGCGTAGAGGCGCTTGAAGGAGACGGTGGGGCGGCAGACGTACCGGGGCCGAACTGGCGAGAAGAAGGGCTTCCGGGTGCGCGAGCACCCCGCTCGTGAGGAACCGCCTATGCGGCGCCCAACGCCGCCCCGAAGTGCTCGACGGCTTCATCGCCGGGACCGGACTGGGACTGGAGTCCCGTCGAAATACCTGGACGTCTACGGCGCAGATATCGTCATCCGAGTTGCGCGTGGGTGACTGTGCGGGCGGAAGGCCAAGAGCCGAGCGTGCCCCGGACGCGGGGTGCACCACACTCGGCGGCGCCGTCCGAGCCGATCCGGGTGTCGAGGCTGACCATCGAGGTACGACGCATGCCGGCGCGGCGCGGGTCGCCGCAAACACCGGCGCCCACGGGACGCCCCCTGATCAGCCCATCGCCTTCGTGGTCCCCCCCGACCACCGAACCCGCGGTCCACGCCCCCCGTCAGATCACGGCGGCGGCCTCGGCGTCGCCAGTGGCGTGTCGGCGTCGGGTCACGGCACCGACACCAGGTCCAGCCGGCCACTCGCCATGGCCACGACCGTCGAGACCAGGGCTTGCAATCCGGCCTGTTCGGCCTCCTGGTCGGGCAGCGAGAGGTGCTGCAAGGTGAGTCCGTCGAACCCGGCGAGGAAGAACCGGGCGATGGTCTCGGCCGGCTGGACGAGCTCATGGTCGGCGCGTTCAGCGGCCTCGGTGATCAGCTTGGTCGTCACGGCCGTCACCTCGCGGTAGTGGCTCTGGAGAGCCGCCTGAAGGCTGGGCGCGCGGAGCGCGAACATGGACAGCTCGGTGAGCAGCTGATAGCTGGTCGGCCGCTCACGCACGGTGCGCCACAGTGCGGCGGCCAGGGCGACGACCGTCTCCTCGAAACCGGCGTCCGTGGGCGCCCCGTGCTCGACCTGGGCGAGCAGCTCCTGGGTGAGCTGTTCCATGACGGCCCGGTACAGGTCTTCTTTGGTGCCGAAGGTGTAGTGCACCGTCGCCTGTGCCACGCCGAGCTCGGCGGCGATGGCACGGGTGCTTCCGGCGGCGACGCCCTCCCTGGTCATGAGGTCGATGGCCGCTTTGATCAGCTGGGGGCGGCGCTCCGCCGCGGACACGTGAGCCATAGGCACATCATAGCGACCCAGTCTTTTGAGCAAGTCGGTCGATCAAGTCGATCCGCTGGACCGGGACGGCCGCCCGTTGGCCGCTGGGGTCCCCTCCGTGGCCGCACAGGTCAGTTCCCGCCGAGCGCCTGGTGCATAGGTTTCCGGCAACACCTGCGAGACGTCAGGTAAAGGAAAGGAGGCGGGCTGGTGAGCGAGAACCGGTACGACGCATACGACACCTGTGTCATCGGAGCAGGCCCCGCCGGTCTGGCCGTCGCGAGGGCGCTGACGGAGCGGGACCTGCCGTACACGCACATCGAGCGGCACACCGGGCCGGGCGGGCTGTGGGACATCGACAATCCCGGCAGCCCGATGTACGAGTCTGCCCACTTCATCTCCAGCAAGACCCTCTCCGGCTTCGGCGGCTACCCCATGCCGGACCACTTCGCGGACTATCCGCCGCACCGGCAGATCCTGTCCTACCTGACGTCGTTCGCCGAGGCGTACGGGCTGAGGGAGCGGATCGAGTTCGGCACCGAGGTCCGCGACGTCGAGAAGAACGCGGACGGCACCTGGACGGTGACCCGGGCCGACGGGCGGGAGAGCGTGCATCAGCAGGTCGTGGTGTGCACTGGCTCGCAGTGGAACCCCAACGTCCCGGATCTGCCAGGTGAGTTCACCGGCGAGGTGCGCCACACCGTCAGCTACCGAAGCAGTGACGAACTGCGCGGCAAGCGGGTGCTCGTGGTCGGTGCCGGGAACTCCGGTCTCGACATTGCCTGCGACGCGGCCCGTGCCGCCGACCGCGCGGTGATCAGCATGCGGCGCGGCTACTGGTTCATCCCCAAGCACCTGTTCGGACGCCCGGTGGATACCATCGCGGCGGGCGGACCGCACCTGCCGATGTGGCTCCAGCAGAAGCTCTTCGGCACCCTGCTGCGCATCATCAACGGTGACCCGCGCAGGCTCGGCCTCCAGAAGCCCGACCACAAGCTGTTCGAGACCCACCCCGCGATCAACTCGATGCTGCTGCACCACCTCCAGCACGGCGACATCACGGCGAGGCCCGGCATCTCCCGTACCGAGGGCAGGACGGTTCACTTCACCGACGGCAGCAACGACGACTTCGACCTGGTCCTCCTGGCAACCGGATACGTGCACAAGGTGCCCGCTGCCCAGAAGTACTTCGGCAACGAACAGCACCCCGACCTCTACCTGTCGTCGTTCTCCCGCGAACACGAGGGCCTGTTCGGCGTAGGTTTCGTGGAGACGAACTCCGGGGCCTACAAACTCTTCGACAGCCAAGCCCAGTTGATTGCCTCCTTCGTCCAGGACACCCGGGGCGGGCTCCCGACGGCCGAGCGGTTCGCCCGCATGATCCGCAGCGACCGGCCCGACCTGACCGGCGGGCTGAGGTTCGTCGACTCGCCGCGCCACACCGGATACGTCCACAGCGAGGCCATCGTGAAGTACCTCGCCAAGGTCGCCGCCGAAATGGGCTGGCGTGCGGAGGGCCGTCCGCCGCGGGTGACGTCCGTGCGGCGCGAGGCGGTGGCGTCGTGACGTACGACTTCCGCGACAAGGTCATCGTGGTGACCGGCGGCGCGGGCGGCATCGGCGGCGCGATGTGCCGCAGGTTCGCCGGCGGCGGTGCCCGGCTCGTCGTGGTCGACATCGACGAGGTGCGCGCCGAGCGCACCGCCTCCGAACTCCCCGGAACCGGTCATATCTACCTGAGCTGCGACCTGCTGGACCGCGCCGCAGTGGAACGGGGGCTGGATTCCATCGCCGCGACCCACGGCCGTATCGACGTCCTGGTCAACAACGTCGGAATGACCAGCGCCGAACGCTTCGACGTCCGCAGCGTCGAGAGCATCGAGCGGGAGATCGACCTCAACCTGCTCTCCCCGCTGGTCGCCACCCGCCTCGCCATTCCACTGCTGCGAGCCTCCGGAGATCCGCGCGTGATCACCGCGGTGTCCCTCGGCGGGATCTTCCCGCTGGGCGAGACCCCCATCTACACCGCGTCGAAGTTCGGGCTGCGCGGTGCCATGCTCGCCATCGGGCTGGATCTCAGGGGCAAGGGGATCAAGGCCGGTTCGGTGCTGCCGTCGGCGACCGACACCCGGATGCTCCAACAGGAGGCCGTGGACGGCGGGAACTCCATGCAGTTCCAGGACCAGCCGCAGCAGCCGGCCGACGTCGTCCGCGCCGTCGTCAGCCTGCTGGACAGGCCCCGGCTGGAGGCGTATGTCCGGCCGAGCCAGTCGCGACTGGTCCGGTTCGCGATGCTGGCGCCGAACCTGCTGCCCAGGCTCTTCCCACTGTTCCGGAAGCGTGGTGAGCGGGGCATGGCCCGCTATCTGGAGGACCTGCGGCGCAGGGGACTGGCCCATCAGGTCGGCGGCCAGTGGGAACTGGTGGAGGAATCATGACGGGGACGGACCCGAAGGACGAGCTCGACCTCGTCAACCCCGCATCAGGCGAGCTGATCACGACGGTCACCGCCGTCGGCGCGCACGAGGTCGCAAAGGCGGCCGAGCGGGCACACGTCGTCTTCGAGAGCGGCGTCTGGTCCGGGCGGCCCCCGCGCGAGCGCGCGACGGTACTGCTCCGCCTCGCTGACCTCATGGAGCGCGACGCCGAACTCCTGGCCCGGCTGGACAGCGAGGACGCGGGCAAGCCGATCACCGAGTGCCGTACCGGCGACGTACCCGGGGCGATCGAGTCGATCCGCTGGTTCGCGGAGGCGGCCGACAAGGTCTTCGGGCGCCTCGCCTCCACCGGACACGACAGCCTGGGGCTGATCAGCCGCGAACCCGTCGGCGTTGCCGCGGCGATCCTGCCCTGGAACTACCCCCTGGCCATGGCCGCCTGGAAGGTCGGCCCGGCGCTCGCCGTGGGCAACAGCCTGCTGCTCAAGCCGGCCGAGGCGACCCCGCGCTCCACCCTTCACCTCGCTGGCCTGGCGGCGGAGGCGGGCCTCCCGGACCACGTGCTGACGGTGCTGCCCGGCCACGGTTCCGTCACCGGAGCGGCCCTCGCCCGCGACGCCTTTGTCCGCGCGCTGTCGTTCACCGGATCAGCCACCACCGGACGCGGCATCCTCGCCGATGCGGCGGAGACCAACTTCAAGCGGGTTTCCCTGGAGATGGGGGGCAAGAGTCCCCAGGTGCTGATGCCGGACGCGCTCTCGTACGGCGACGAACTGATCGAGAACATGATCGAGGCCGCGTTCCTGACCATGGGCCAGAACTGCACGGCCGGCTCCCGGATCCTGGTCCACCAGGACATCGCCGACGAGGTCCTCGCCCGGTTCACGGCGGCGGCCAAGGCGCTGGTCATCGGGGACCCGGCCAAGCCGGAGACGCAGATCGGCCCGCTGATCAGCCGCGTGGCCAGGGACCGGGTCGCGGCGGCGGTGGAGGAGGCCCGAGCCGCCGGTGCCGGGATCCACACGGGCGGGCTGCCCAGGGGCCTGCATCCGCAGGGCGCCTACTGCCCGCCGACCGTCGTCACCGGAGCCCCCGAGAACGGCAAGGTCCTGACGCAGGAGCTGTTCGGCCCGGTCGTCACCATCCAGACCTTCACCTCCGAGGACGAGGCCGTGGGGCTGGCGAACGCCTCCGAGTACGGTCTCGCCGCCTCGGTCTGGACCCGTGACCTCGACGCGGCCTTCCACCTGGCCCGCCGCATCCAGGCGGGCGTGGTCTCGGTCAACGCCTACAGCGAGGGCGACATCACCACCCCCTTCGGCGGCTGGAAGCAGTCCGGCTTCGGCGGCGCGGAGAAGTCGACGAACGCCTTCGAGCAGTGGACCAGGGAGAAGACAGTCTGGATCCGCACACGCTGACGGCGTTCAACTGCCGACGCGCCCCTCCCGCGCACGCAGCTGGCGGGGCGCCACGCCGTGCCAGCGACGCACCGCCCGTCGGAGCGCCCGTACGTCGGAGAAACCCGCCTGCCGGGCGATGTCACGCATCGTCGCCTCGCTTCGGTACAGCAGCTGTTCGACCCGCTCGCGCCTCACTCCGTCGACGACGGCCTCGTACGTCGTACCGCACTCGGCCAGACGACGGCGCAGCGTGCGCTCGCTGGAGGCGTGACGGCGGGCCTGCTCGACGACCGAGGGCACGTCGGGCAAGCTCTGCGCGATCGAGATCTCCAGCACCTCCAGGAGGTCCTGCTGGTCGCGGCGCGACGCCATCGCCTGCTCCAGCACCTCAACAGTGGCGGCGTACGTGACGGGATCCCGGCCCGGCATCGGGCGCCGGGCCCACACCATCGGGAACACCATGCGGTTCACGTCCGCGGCGAACCTCACCGCGCAGCGGAACAGCTCGGTGAACGGATGCATGTCGGGCGGCGCGGGGAAGGCGAACTCGACGCTCTGCGGGGCGAATTCGACGCCGGCACTCAGGCGTGTCAGCGTGACGACGCTGGCGAACGCCTCCTCGGCGAGGAAGACCGCGACCGTCGGATCGAGCGCGGGGTCGGGCAAGTCGGCGCGCAGCACATAGCCGGTCTCCTCCTCGTCGGCCGACCAGACCACCATGGCCCCGGACAGGTTCTGGAAGCGCACACCTGTCTCGACAGCGTCCCGCAGGGTCTCGGCGGCCAACTGCGCGAAGCCGAGCAACCCCCAAGCGGTCAGGTGCTGGGCCGCACCCACCCGCAGGCCCAGGTGCGCGTCACCCGTGAGCTCCACAGCACGGCGGATGACGGCGCTGCCCTGCCGGTAGGAGACGCGCAGCCCGGCGGAGCGCATCACCGTCTCGTCCAGTCCGACGCGGGTCAGCTCCGAGTGGAGGTCGACGCCGTACCCATCCGCGACGAGCGCGAGGTAGCGGAGGATGTTCGGCGGGATGGTGGCCGAGGTACTGCGACTGGTGCCCGGAGTGTTGTCCGGAAAGGGGCGGCGGGGCATGGGCATTCCTTGTCACCAGGACATTGCTCGTCGCACCAACAGTAGACGGGGTCCGCCGTCGGACAGCGAACCCCGAGACGACGCGGCAGAGTGTGCGGGAGGCCGCGGCCCCCGTTCGGTTACGCGCCGTAAGCTGCCGCGAGGACACTGCGCAGCGGCCGCTCCGACGTCGCCCTGGGCCTGCTTCCCGACCGGCCGATCGGGCAGGAGACGGCTCGGCTCATGCACGTCCTGGCCGTCGAGTTCGCCGAGCGCGGCCTGGCCAGGGACGGGCAAGCCCTGCGCCGACGGCTCCGTCGCGGACCACCATCTCCATCGACTTGATCGAACGACTTAAACAGTGGACTAAGTCGATATAATGGAGACATGGCTCACGTCTCCGCGGCCGAACGCCGCCCCCAACTGATCAAAGCGGCCATCGACCTCATGACCAGGGAGGGCGTCGCAGCCGGAAGCACGCGCGCCATCGCTGCCGAGCTGGGCGTCGCACAGGCCACCGTGCACTACACGTTCGGCACGAAGGAGGAGCTCTACCGCGCCGTCATGGAGCAGCTCACCGAGGACCTGGTCGCCCAGGTCGAGCGGGCGGCACCCGAGGACTCCGGTTTCGAGGCGACGGTCGCGGCTCTTGCCGCCGCCTTGTGGCGCACCGTGGGTGAGCAGCCCACCAGCTACCAGCTGCTCACGGAGCTGTCCATGTTCGCTCTGCGCACCCCCCACCTGAGCGAGGCCCTGCGCGGCCACTACGGCGGGATCGTGGACGTGACGACGAAGCTGGTGAACGAGGCAGCCGAACGCACCGGCCATCAGCTCGGCCAGCCGGCCGAGACACTCGCGCGATTCTTCCTCGCGGGTTTCGACGGACTGACCTTGCAGCACCTGTCACTGCCCGACGACGCGGCCGAACACACCGCCCTCCAAGCGCTGGTCTCCGCCGTCGTGGCCCTGGCGGGTGGCCGACTGGACCTCGTGACCGTACCTACGGCCTGACCAGGCTGGCGGGCCACCACCCGCACCGGGACACCAGCGCGGGGATCCGGCCACAGCGCCAGATGCTCTCAACCAGCGTCGGCAGCGGGCGACGGAGCCGAGTGCCGCTCGGCGGAGGCGCCTTCACCTGCCACCGTCATACTGAGCAGGGGCAGAGAGGCGAGGAAAGTGCCGAGGGCCAGAAAGATGCTGAGTACGCCGGCTCCCGCTGCGTCCAGGATGGCGCCGACGGCCAGTGGCCCGACGCCGGTGCCCAGCGCGCCAGCGCCACTGAGGGACGCGACCAGGCGTCCTGTCCGGTCGATGAGCGCGGCGGCAGCCAGCATCTGTACCAGGACGGCCAGTTGGCAGGCCTGCCAGACCACGGCTGCGGCGATGAAGAACACGGCCTCGTGGGTGGAGATCAGGACGGCCATCGCGAGGGCCTGTGCTGTGACGAACGCAGCCATCGACCGCATGCGCCCGAAGCGGCGTGCGGCTGCGGGGCCGACGACCGCGCCGACGAGTGCCACGACGCTCGAGACCGCGAGGACCGCCGACACGACCGAGTCCGACATGGCGGTGTGCTGACGTCCCAGCACCGATGCGTACGACCATGCCCCCTGGGTGACTGCCCACAAGAGCGCGGTTCCGGCCAGCAGGATCACCGAAGGGCGGGCCGCGACGCCTTTGCCCTCCACGCCGTCGGAGGCGCCATCGGAGGCGCCATCGGAGGCGCCGTCGGAGGCTGGAGGGCCGTCCGGAAGCCGGCGCACGAGAGGCCAGGCAGCCATGCAGCACAACGCCATGAGTACGAACCCGGCGCCCTCCCCCACATCGTGGTTGGCTGCGGGCACCGCCATGATCAGCAGCGCCGTCACCCCGACTGTCCCCGAGATGGTCACCGCGGACGCCTTGTCCGCGTCGTCGGTGGCGGCGAGCGCCGCTGTGGCCGCGGCGTAGACCGCACCGAGTCCTGCTCCCAGGACCAGGTTCGCCAGGATCAGAGTCCCCGCATCGGGCGCTGCCGTCGCGGCCAGGAAGCCGACCAGCGCGCAGGCGAGGCCGAGACGGGTCAGCTGCACACGGCCCGGCCGCGCGGCCCTTTCGGCCAGCAGCAGGGTCACGACGGCGGTCGCCAGCAGCTGGGTCGCGGCGACGAGTCCAGCACCGGAGTTCGACATCGCGAAGCGCGAGGCGAAGTCGTCGACGAAGACGGGCATCACATTCGCGCCACCGTTGCCGAGCGTCACTCCGGCGATGAGCGCCACCGCCACGCCGAAGGTGAGAACGGTACCGCCGCGCGCCTTCACCGGTCGCTCCGTTGCAACGAGTACGGGAAGAGCGCGGATCCTCGGCGTACCGCCGAGCGTGCGACAAGCATGGAAACCTCACGTGTGGGAGAGCAAATGGCATTCGGAACGGGGGCGGTCACGGGGCGCGGGCGCTGCGGACGCCCGTGCCCCGTGGAGAGGATCCGGTGTGTTCAGCCGGCCCAGACGTCCTCGACGTAGGTGCCGGACTCGATCAGGACGGCGAGCCAGGCGGCGGCCTCTTCGTCGTCCGCGCCCGTGTACTTGCGGTAGATGGCCATGAACGCCTCGCGCACGGCGGGAGCCATGCGGCGGCCGTCGCCGCAGATGTAGACGCGTCCGCCGGCCTCCAGTGCGGCCCAGACCTCGTCGCTCTCCTTTGCGATGCGGTCCTGGACGAAGCGGGCGCCGTCCTCGGGCGCGCAGGCGAAGGTGGGGCGCATGCTGACGGCTCCGGCCGCCTCGGCCGGAGCGAATTCCTCGTGGTGGAGGTAGTCGACGTCGGGGTGGTCGCAGCCGAAGTAGCACAGCATCGTCCCGGTCGCTCCCGCGTGCTTGCGGTCGAGGACGGCCCCACGGAAGGGGGCCAGGCCGGTGCCCGCGCTGACCAGGATGACGGGGACGGACGGGTCCTCCGGCAGACGGAACGACTCGCTGCACGGAAGCACCCTGGCCTGGACGGTGTCCCCGGCCCGAACGGTCTGGATGTAGTGCGAGGCGATGCCGTTGAAGGTTCCCTCGCCGCCGCGGTGGGGTGCTGCCAGCAGCGAGACCATCAGGTCCACCTCGCCCGGAGCCGCCTGGGCGGAGGAGGAGATCGAGTAGTGACGCGGCCGCAGCACGGGGAGCAGTTCGAGGAAGCGCTCGAACGGCAACTCGCAGGCGCGGAACCGTTCCAGCAGGTCCAGGACGCTTCGCCCCGCGACCGTCACCTGCTCACGGAAGGCTTCGGGTTCCACCGCCGCCAGCTCGGCCAAGGGGCGCTTCTCCGGTGGGCAGGCCGTGTGCTCGGCGAGCACCGCGACCTGCTCCTGGGTCGCTGCGTCCTGCAGTTCGACGAAGTCGGTCAGCAGCCGGCGCAGGGGCAGCGGGCGGTCGACGGGCAGGATGTTGCGGCTGCGGCGGCGGGCGCACAGCCGGACGGTGCGGTCCAGGTCGAGGCCGAACCGGTCGGCGACCCGCTGGACGAGGTCGTCCGGGTTGCGCGGGAGTACGGCCAGGTGGTCGCCGGTGCGGTAGGTGACGCCGTCGGGCAGCCGCAGCCGCACGAAACGCTTGGAGCGGCCGAGCGGGTGGTCCATCACCACCAGTTCGTACGCCTCCAGCACCTCCATCGACTGGACGCCGTGGCGTGCCGCGAGCTCACCGATGACCGAGTCGGTCGTGTCCTGCAGCTCGTACAGCCCCGCATCGTGGTCGGCCTCCGTCTCCACCGCGGCCGCCTCCCCTTCGGCTCCGTACCGGTCGAAGAGGACGGTCCACAGGTCACCGGTCCACCGGTCCACGGTGCCGGCGAAGTCGCCGGAGGCGTCGGCTGCACCGCGCTCCAGAAGGCGTACGGCGCCTGCGGCGGTGAGCCGTTCGTCGATGAGGGTGGGGATGCGCTGGTAGGTGGCGGCCCAGTTGCGGTCTCCGACACCGAGTACGGCGTACTGGACACCGTCGAGCGAGCCGGGCTCAAGTCCCTCCAGCCAGGCGACGAACTCCGTGGCGTCATCGGTCGGCCTGCCGTTGTAGGAGGCGGCCACGATCACCACGGGTCCGGCGCCGGGCGTCAGCTTGCCCACCGCTTCGTTGAGGGGCGTGGCGGTCGCGGTGAATCCGCGTTCGCCGCCGTCCTCGGCCAGATCTCGGGTGATGCCCGCGCAGGTCCCGAGGTTGGAGCCGTGCAGGAGGGTCAGTGCGGTGCCGGTGTTGCGTCGGGCCGCGGGCCGCTCCAGGGCCGCGGGTGCGCTGGTCACTGCGGCGGGACGGCGCCACTCCGCGGCCGTCCGCCGGACCAGGTCGAGGGTGAACTCGTCGGGCTTGAGAGTGAGGGACTGTTTGATCTTCAGCTGGTAGTTGGTGTGGTCGATCAGGCGGTAGCGGTGCACCAGGAGCGCGAGGACCAGGGTCGCCTCGTGAAGCGCGAACTGGCGGCCGATGCAGGCTCGTTCGCCGTTGCCGAATGGCTTGAACAAGTGGACGGGGCGTGCCTCCTCCCGCTCGGGCCGGAACCGGTCGGGATCGAACAGCTCCACGTTCTCGCCCCAGGCCGGGTCCCGGTGCAGCTGCGGAATGAGCACCAGCAGCGACTCGCCCTTGCGCACGGCGTACTTTCCGCCAATGACCGTGTCCTCCAGCGGCTCCACCGCGTAGACGGGCGCCGTGGGCCACAGCCGCAGGCCCTCGTTGAGCACCTGACGGATGTACGTCAGCTTCCCGATGTCTCCGTAGTCCGGTTCGGGCGCGTCCGTGTCGCCCCACAGTGCGTCGACCTCCGCCTGGGCACGGGCCAGGACCTCAGGGTGCTTGGTCAGGTAGTACAGAGCGAAGGACAGCGCCCCGCTGGTGGTCTCGTGCCCGGCGATGAGGAACGTGATCGCCTGGTGGCGGATGTTCACGTCGTCAAGCGGTTCGCCCGTCCCCGCGTCGCGGGTGTGCAGCATCCGCCCGAGCAGGTCGTCGGTGCTCTGATCGCCGGAAGCCCTGCGCTGCCGGATCACGTCGTCGACCAGGTCCTGCATCAGGGTCACGTCGCCGCGGAACTGTTCGGCCTGCCTCCACTTGAACACTTCCGTACCGGGGATCGACTCCCCCTTGGACTGGGCGAAGCCGAGCGCCCGTGACAGCGAGGTGACGAAGGGGTGCGTCTCGTCGCGGCCGAACGACTCGAAGTCGTAGCCGAAGCCGCACAGGCCGATCGTGTCGAAGGTGAGCCGTGTCATGTCGGCGGCGACGTCCACCGGCTCCGTGCCTGCCGCCCGGTCCCACTTCCCTATCAGCTCCCGGGCGACCTTGAGCATCGTCGCGTGGTACCCGCGCATCGCACCGAGCGAGAACGCCGGCATGAGGATGTCGTGCGCCTTCCGCCAGTTCGGCTCGTCGTTGAAGGCCGTGAACAGCCCGTCTCCGCCGATCGCCCGGAGGACGACGAGGTCCGGGTGGACGTTCTTGCGGAAGCGGGTCTCGTCGGCGAGCTCGGTGACGAGGTCCAGGCCGGAGACGAAGTTGATGTCGTTGCCGAAGATCCGGAGCCTAAAGAGCGGCCCCAGCTCCTTGGCCTCTTTCATCACATGGAGCAGGCCGTCGGCACCGCTGGGGACACTGAACGCGTGGCCGACCAGCGGGAGGGCCGGACGCTGAGGGATCGGCTCGATTCCACGCAGGGACGTCTTGGTCATGAGTTTGCCTTCCATGCCGCACCGGCTGTCGCTTGCAATCAACGTACCCACGACATTGTCACCTGACAATGTCAGTCGAATGTGTTGCATGACACGGTCACTCGACGCAACCACGGAGGCCACCCCGTACGTCGAGATGATTGAACGACTTTGTCGAGCGACAATGTCATACGTGAACGCTGAATTGCTCGTGCTCCGGCACGAGAACTCGGTACTGCGCAGGCAACTTGCGAGTCCGGTGCGGTACCAGTGGGCGGACCGGTTGTGGTCCGCGGCATTGTCCTCGCTGACACCCCGGCGTCGCTGGGCGCAGGTGTTACCTCACGCCAGGGACGTTGCTCCGCTGGCATCGGCGTCGTTACACACAGGTGGGACTACAGCGAGTGCCGGACCAGGCCGGGCCGTGCGACCCAGATTCCGCTGCTGCTCGCCTCCCCCGGCCTCGGTTGGGAGATCACGATCGGCGCCGCGCTGTTCCTCCAACTGGTCTGTGCCGGGGCTGCGGGCACCACACAGCGCTCGATTCGCCAGATCATCACCGTGGAGGGCATGCAGGCCCGGATGCAGGCCGTGAGCACCTGGCTGACCTCCGGCGCCCGACCGGTGGCCGCGCTTCTCGCCGGAGGACTCGGCACATGGGCCGGGGTACGGCCCACCCTGATTGGTGGCACCTTCCTGCTCGTCGTGCCCGGCGCGGTGCTCGCCTGCTCCCCACTACGCGGACTGCGGCAGATGCCCGACCCGCCACCCGCTCCCGCCGGGCAGACAGAGCCGGACCTACCCAGCCTCGGACAGGCACGTACCGGGGACTCCTGCCCGGACCCTTCTCTGGACGGAGGTGCCGCGTGACGGCCCACCACCCCCGGCCGACAGTGCCCCGGACGGCGTCCGGCTGCTGCGTCACGAGGCACCGGAAGGGACCGAGCTGCACATCGTCGGTGTCCACCTCTACCTCCAGGACGAGCACGGGCGGATCCTCCTTGGTCTGCGTCACCCCGACTCGGCGTACGCGGGCAATACCTGGCACTTTCTGGCCGTTCATTAGGCAAGTCGGCTGTCGGAACAGCAGTTGTCGGGAACTCCCAGGCGTGAGTGGATCGTCCTGCCTGGGCATGACCGGCAACATCCGTAGACCTGTGCGACGAAGGGCCGTCTCCTCCCTGCGGGCTGGAAGGGACGGCCCTTCGACCTCGCCGAGCGATGCTGGCCATGGCGTTCGGATGGCTGACTTGCTTGCAGCACGGAGGTAGGCGAACCCCCGGTTGTCGAAATTGCGGTCCAGACAACGTCTGCAGTGGGGGGCGGGGGACACAGCGAGATCGCCGAGCGACTACAGGTGGCGAAGCCACGGCCGTGGACTGGTTGCCGCTGACCGCCGTCGTTTCCTCCCAAACTTGTTGGAACATCGGCGCATCGGTACGTTGCTCATCACTGAGTCCGGGGGAGGAGCCCGTCTTGACACGCGGCAGGTGGTCGACACAACTACGGGCAGCGGTCACGTTGATCGTGGTGCTCGTTGTCGCCGTAGGTATCTCATTCCTCCTCCTTCAATGGGTTCCGCATCGGCTCGCCGATGCGGAAGCGAAGCAGTTGAAGCCGTCTGAGCGCCTCACTCACCTGAACAACGTGCGCGGCATGGTCCTACAGACGGCAGCCGGACTGGCCGTCCTCGGAGGGCTCATCTACACAGCCCGTGGATACGTACTCTCTCGGCAGAGCCAGATCACGGACCGCTATGCCAGCGCCGTCAGTCAATTGAGCAGCGAATATCTCGACGCTCGTCTAGGCGGAGTGTTTGCTCTTCAAAGGCTGGCCGGCGATTCCCGGCACGACGTGGCCTCGATCACGCAGGTGCTCTCCTCGTTCATTGTGCGTCGCCGTCCAGTTACGGGGTCGACTCAGAGTTGGCGCATGACCTCGCCCGAGAGAACAGGCCAGCTAACACAAGGTCCCAGGCCAGAGGCCGACGTGCAAGCGGCACTTGATGTACTCGGCTCGATGAGACGGACAACTCGCGCCGAATTGGCTGAGTCCGATCTGAGAGGCGCCGAGTTACAAGGTCTGTCGTTCGAACGAGGGGACATGCGTCGCTGCCTTCTGCGGGGAAGCAACCTGCGTCAAGCCATCTTGCGTGAGGCGGAACTCGACGGCACAGACCTCAGAGGCGCTCGCCTCGACGGCGCCGACCTTACGGGTGGCCGCCTCTCACGGACCGATTTGCGTGGGGCAGAGATCAAGGAGGCCACGTTCACGGACTGCTCACTGTCTTCAGCCCGTCTGGACGATGCTTGGGCGTCGTCGGTCTCCCTGCGACGGGCGGATCTTTTCTCCGCGAGACTTGACGGTGCGCGGTTGGATGGTGCCGATCTACGTGACGCAACGTTGATCAACGTAAGCCTTGTACGGGTCGATCTGACGGGAGCCGACCTGTCGGGGGCTGACGTGTACGGTGCCGACTTCACAGGCGCTGTGCTTGTCGCCGCTGACCTCAGGTCCGTCCAATCACTCACCCCCGAACAGTTGAATTCAGCCGTGTTGGGCCAGCTGACGCGCCTGCCCGCCGAATTTACACACCTCTTGGACGACCGAGCCATGCCTGACGATCCTGGCACCGGCATCGTGATCATTTGACGGAGATTTAGTTGAGCGCCGAGACAACACAGCCCCCGCCTGGTTCGGATCTATCCCACACCAGTATCACCGGAAGCTCATCGACAGTCCGAACGTTCGTCCGCCAGCCACGGGTCCTTCCGTCACCCGTCCCTGGAGACTCCGTGGCGCTACGACCGCCTCCCGTTTACGGGGACCGCACTTGGACGCAGAAATGGCGACAACCAGTACTGTTGGCCGCTCCGGGCATTCTTTCCTCTGCTGCACTAATCCTAACTGCGAATGGCACGGCTACTCGGCTTGCTGGTTTCTTAACCCTCGTGTCCGGTGTCGCCATCGCGCTCGTTGTCGCATTGATGCATAGTTCAGATGGCGATGTCGCACATACAACCCAACAGCGACGAGCGTACCTCCGCTACCTAACCGACACGCGTCGGCAGCTGCATCGGACGGCTTCGCTACAGCGGGAAGCACAGCTGCGGTTGCATCCGGAGCCGTCAGAATTGCGCGCCGTCATAGCTCGCCGGGGACAGCTGTGGGAGAGGACGCACGAAGACGAAGATTTCGTCCAGGTGCGGGTTGGCACCGGGCCTCAGTCCCTCGCCACGACGCTGGTGGCTCCGGCTATTCCCGCGGGATCCGACCCTGTATGCGCCGATGGTCTGGCTTCACTGATGCAGGAGTACAGAACCTTGGCGGAGCTCCCTATGGCCGTTAGTCTCCGCGCGTTTCACCATATTCACGTGTGCGGCACCAATGAGGAACGCATCCGTAATCTCGTACGAAGCATGGTGGCACAGTTGGTGACCCTTCACGGGCCTGATGAAGTCCGTGTGCTGGTCTACGCTCCCGTAGCGCGTTCTGATGAGTGGGAATGGATCGATTATCTGCCGCATGTCAGGCCGCTTCCCGATGATGAGCTACCTACACTCATAACTGGCTTGGCCGACGACTCGACGAGCTTCACCCAGCTCTTGACCGGAATCCACGGCCGGGCCCCGTTCAGCAGGGAAGATTTTGAAGGGTCACCCCTATGCCCGCATGTTCTTGTCGTGTGCGACACCCTGCCCATTCCGTCAGAGGCCGAATGGCTTCTGAGTGAGGGGCGAATGGGAGTCACTCTCATCAGGCTTGCCCCGGACACTCAGGGGGGCACAGCCGTTGGATTGGAATTCACAGTCACTGACGAGGACTTGAGCTTGGAAACCCCCAACGTCAGATACGTGGGACAGCCCGATGCCCTGACGAGCCGCCAAGCGGTCCGTCTTGCCCGTGACCTATCAGGTTTCCGCCTTGCGGACTGCCGAGACGAAACAGGAAATCAGGCCGGTCACGACGACATTCCGTCGCCTTGACCAGCCCCATGGGGCCGATGGACGTTTCGGTTCGTAAGTACGGTCACCGACGAGCTGATCGCCGCCGCGGGGCGGGGAGACGGGTGACGTTCCCGGATTGCCCTAGCTCCTCACGGGCCCGGTCGAGCTCCAGTTCAAGTTCGGCAATGATCCGGCGCAGTGCGGTGGTGACGGCGTGCTCTCTGGCCAAGGCGTCCGTCGCGTCCGCCAGCTTCTTCTTCAACTCCGCATTCCGATCGGCCAATTCCTGCACTGCGGCCGGAGTGCACTGCTGTGCCTTAGCGCGGGCCTGGAACTCTTCAACGAGGTCTCTATGGTCACCGTAGGTGACGTCTCGCCGCAGTCCGGACTCGCGCAGCAACTCGGTGGCGGTGAGTTTGCCGGAGGCGGACCGCAGGGGTGTGCCGGCCAGGAGGCGGTCGGCGGCGGCCCGCAACGCGGCGCGCTCGGCTTGTTTGTCCCGGCGTCGTCGGCTGGTCATGTGGTCCCCTTCCCAGCGTCAGTGACGCCGTGATGACCTCGGTGGCGGTCAATGATTTGCGAAAGCTGCTCGGCCTGGGCCTCCGCGCGGTCCCGTCGCGGCTTGGGGGCCAGCGGGTCGGCCGCTTGGGCCCGATGCACCTCAAGCCGGCGCTCCACATCGGCGATGTCGCGGTCGGTGTAGGCGAGGTTGGTGCACGAAGACCGGCACTCCGATTCGTCCGGGGCGTCGTCGTCCGGCAGTCCGAGTGCGAGCTTGGCCTTTCGGCAGGCGGCCGCGGCCGCGCGCCATACGCAGGTCATGCCCTGCCCGTGGTAGATCGCGGGATCAGTCTGCTCCAGGAGGCGTTCCGCATTGCCAGCACTGGTCACCACCCGGCCTGCGAACGACGCGGTGCGCTCCACACGGGCCCGGTACTCGTCGGCGGCGGGGCCGCTGACGTGCTCACCGGCAGCGAGGCGCTCGCTGTCCTGTTCAACCTGATCGATGATCAGCTCTAGCTTCTCCACTGCGACGTCGTACAGCCAGGAGGGATCGGCGTATCCTGCGTAACTCAGAGTTACTTTTGTATGGACATGCCCGTACTGGAGGGCGGCGGCGATTAGTCCTCGTGGCTTGCGGACGATGAAGCGGGCGAGGGTGCGGCGGTAGCGGGCGGCGTTGATGCGGCCGGCGGGATCGGTCGGGATGGGGGTGCGGCCGTCCGCCCTGAGGTAGGCGGAGTTGATCCAGGCGATCAGGTCCTGGATGTCGTCATTCATGGCGCGCCCCTTGCGGGCGTTGCTTGCTGCCGGACGCGTCGTGTGAGCGTTGGTCAGACTCGCTGGGAAGAGCAACGGCAGATCATGCAGTTCTTCCAGGAGCGCGATGGCCGCGTGGACCACATCGACGACGACCCACGGGCGAAGGGGTTCGGATACGTCTGGCTTGTCCGGGACCCGGTCGTATCCTTTGCCGCGGAAGCCGTGGACGAGGAGTTCGCCTGTCGTCTCGTCGGTGTCACGGCATCCGCGGCGCAGATTGAGGACCTCTCCGGGGCGCATGCCGGAGAGGTAGCAGACCGTGGTGAACAGTGCGGCGGATAGCAGGCGAACCAGGGTGGGGAGTTCCTCGACGGTGATGGGGTGCTCGCGCCAGGGGCGTCCGTGGACCTGTCCGGTGATCTGGCCGACGCCAGTGAAGGGGACGACAGGCAGGCCGCTGCTAGCGATCACATGCAGCATGGGCGCCGACATCTCCTGCCGGAGCCCTTTGGGGATGCCGATGAGCCGTTTGATGTGGCCCTGGTTCATGCTGCCGTCCGCGTGGCCCGGCAGGGCCACGCCCTGGCGCTGGCAGTGCGCGATGTACCGCTGAAGACGTTCGATTCGGGTGCCGGAGTACCGGGCCTGCGAGTGATGGTTCCCGGCTTCCAGCTGCTGGTACTCGTGCCAGGCGTCGCGGATGTCTGGGCCGATTTCCTCGATCATCACCAAGGCCCAGGCCAGGAGGGCCTCCATCGTGGCATCCGCGATGCGCGGAATCTTGTTCTCACGTCCCGTGCCTGCCGGGGCTCCGACGACCTCCTTGGCTGTTTGGCCGGGCCAGGGGAAGTCGCAATCGAGGCGGCATGGGGCGGGCATGTGCTCGTTGAAGAGCCACAGCAGGCGCACGGCACTGATCAGGTCGGACTTCCGGCGGGCGGTGCGGTCCAGGCCCAGCACGTAGGTGCGGAAGGTCTCCAGGTCGGCGTCGCGTACCTCGGAGAGATTGCGGAACCCCTGCTTTTCCAGCCAGCAGGCGAGAACTCTCATGTCGATGACCCAATAGGGGAAGCTACCGACGCTGGCCTGCTCAGCGGGACGCTGCCGTCCTCCCGGTTCCACCGGGACGGGATGGTCCAGGGCGGCCAAGAAGAATGTGCGGAAATGCTGACGGAACGCGGCCGGGAAGGTGGGCCAGGAAATAGCTGGGATCTGAAGGTGCGCGTCGCGGTGGGCCGGCTGGACGTACCACACCTCGTCGCCGAACCTGGACATGCGTGAGGGGGGTGTGCCGATCCGCACCGGTCGGTTGCGCAGGATGAGGATGTCGTCGGTCGGCCACCAGGGCGCCGTGGCGGGGCCCAGGTCGATTCCCGGTACGGGCGTGGTCGTGGGGGCGGTCACCGCAGGTCCAGCCTTCCGCTCAGTAGATCGTCGATCAGTGCGCTCTGCCTGTCGGTCAACTTGGCGTGGGCCTGTTCCCGTTCGGCGGGGGTGTAGTGACGCAGGATGTCCTCCAGCCGGTCGACGGCCGTTTGGTACTTCGCCCGCCAGGTAGCGGGATCGGCGTTGGGGCGCGTGGCAAGGAGCCGGTCGCGGGCGGCGATCTGGACTGGCAGCTGGTGCGGGAGGGCGCGGGCGTTTTCGCACTGGAGGCAAGCGAAGAACGAGGCCGTGCACGACATGCCAGGCGGCGTCTCGGGGCCGGAAAGGTGATCGACGCAGCCGGCCAGTACCGTGTCCTGTTCTCCGGTCAGCAGCCTCTTCAGGGTCTCCGCGTCGAGCCCGGCCTCGACTGCTGCTTCTTCCAGGTTCCGGGTCGCCCTGGCGATGAAATCCGGGGTGAAGACCGGGATGTCCATCGCCGCGCGCGCCTTCGTCACTTGTCCGCGCAGTGCCTTGCCGACGACGGACCGGCTCTGCTCCTGCACAGTACGGCTGCGCTTGAGGTAGTGATCCCGCAGCGTTTCGCGGCTGTGCGCGGTCGGGCGCCGCTTGAGTTCCAGCGCTGTCTGCCGGATCCGTCGCACTTGTACGGCGGGCCGTCCGCCGGCGATGGCTTTGCGTAGGGAGGGGAAGCCCCGCGTCTGGCTCCAGTGCTTCACGTGCACCTCGGCGTTCCACATGTCCCTGGCGAACGCACCACGGCGCTTCGGGCTGTAGCTGATGAAGGCGCTGGTCTCATTGCTGAGACGGCGGGCGGTCTGCGTGAGCTCCAACAGCAGCTGGTACACCCGAAGCGGAGAGTGGAACAGCCGACGCTCGATGTCCTCGGAGTCGACCAGATTACACAGTGAGGCGGGGAGGTCCTCGAGCGCCGCGATCATGTGCTCGCGGTCGGGCCCGCGGCGCGGTTTGGTCTCCTCGACCAGCGCTACCGCCTGCGGTGCCACACCGCCGTCGGGTCGGGTATGCACGGCCGGCCATGCCTTGACGGTGCCGAAGTTCTCCGCGGTCAGCGCGCTCAGCAGCAGCGCGAAGGCAGTGCACTCGTCACGTGTGAGGCTCAACATGCCGGTGATGGCCATGGCACCGCCGAGCCGGGCAACCTCGTCCCGCAAGGCGCCGGAAGCGTTCCGTGGCAGATCCCCAGTCGCAGCGAACTCCTCCAGCATCCGTCCGAGGGCCTCCTCCTTGCTCCCCGGTGTGAGTTCACCGCCCCGGGAGCGCTCTAGAAGACGCGCTCCCGCACGGATGCGGTCCCTGCTGGTGCGGACATCGCGGCGCAGCGCCGTCATGATCTGCTGCCACTCGTCGTCGCTGTACGCCACGACTCGGGTTTCCGGCACGGCGGTGGGAAGCCGTGTGCGCAGCAGGTCACGCCGGGCTTCTTCCGTCAGCTCTTCGCTCGCACGCATCAGTCGCCGAAGCGACATCAAGTACGTCCGCAGGGTCGTCGGGTGGTCCTCGTACTGATCACGGAATATCTGGAAGTGCGCGGGTGCCAACTCGCTTGGCATCGACGGGACACGGTCGGCTTCTGACAGCACCGTCATGAAGCGGTGCAGCGTCCAGTGGTACCTCTTCGCCGTCGCCAGGCGCTTGCTGCCGCCGCGCGCACCGCACCGGGTCGCCACGAGCGCGGCCATCCACTGTTGCATCGCGAGCGGCGCCGGGAAGGACGAGAAATTCAGGACGTGGCTCTTCCCGCTCTGCTCCTCGTAGAAGACCACCTCGGTTCGACACCCGCCGTCCGGCAGTCGCTCCGGAGGCTGCCAGCCGGGCGGCGGCTGGGAGGCACGCCGGCCGCCTCGCCCCCGCCCGCTCACCGGGCACCCGCTGGACCGGCCGCCGCGGCGACGGGCATGATCGTGGAACCGCCGTGCCGAGCGAAGATACGCACCAGTGCGTCGACGCCGGCCTGCTCGTCGTCATCGAGCAGCGACATCAGGTAGGACAACTGCAGGCCCTTAAAGGGTTCCAGATAATGGTCCCGGGTGGTGGAAGGGTGCTTATGACCGAGCAAGATCGACAACTGTAGCCAGATATCACCGAGCTGATCGCGGAAGTCCTCGATCTCCTCCGGGGTAAAGCCCTCCAATCGCCGCTCTTCCAGCAGAGACAGAATGGAGAACCACTTCAGGGCGAAAGAATGCCGGCACATGTGGGCGGTCGCCCACAGCGGGCATCCGTGGCGAATCTCTTCGCGCTCCTCCGCGGACAGGCGTCCGTCTGGGTCGACACGACGCACCCATGCCTCCGCGATGCGCTTGTTCGCATCGTCGAAGGTGTCCTCCCAGCTGTGGGCCTTCTTCGGCATGCCATTCACTGACAGCCACAGGGCGAGCGGCTCCAGCCCACTGGGCGTCCGGCGAAATAGCATGCGGCGCTCATCCGGCGACAGCACGTCCAGCGCCAGCGCCGCCGTCCCGCCGCTCCCCTCGACGATGAGCTCCCGCGTCCTGGGGTTGTGGCCGGTGACGATCCGCACACCGCGCAGCCGGTCGTACCGGCCCTTCCTCTGGGCTCGGCGGATCACCTCCGCCCGTGATCCCTCCAGCGGATCCGCGTATCCTTCCACCGCCTGCAGCACACGCCTGGGGATCCAGTACTTGCGGCCTTCCTCGCCTCCCTTGGCGCACTTCGCCGCCAGCCACGCCTCGCCCATCCGCTCTGTGCCCGAAGCGGGAAGTTCGACGTCCAGGACGCTGGCCCACTCCCGAACGCGCAGGCCCGTACCGTAGAGGCCGTCGACGAAGGCGCAGTCCCGGTCCTCGTTGAACCCGTGCCAGCCCGCCCGGCGCAGACCATCGAAGTCGAACCCGCGCAGACCGATGTTCCGCCACTGCTCCAACGCGGACCGCAGCAGCCACTTCACCTGGCGACGCCTGGAGCCCGCCGGGCGCAGGGGATCACGGCGCTGGTGCGCGTATCCCGCTCCGGGCCTCCACCCTGCGTCAGTCGAGTCATCCGCCTGAACGGTCGGGACTGGGTTGAAGATCCCGTAGCGCGAACTCGCCCAGCGGTAGAAGGAGTTCAGGGCGGCTCGATCGGTATCGAACGAAGTCGGCCGGATTCGTTCATCGTTGCGCAGATCTGTGATTCGCCAGTCCTTGAACGCTTCGACATCGCGTACGCTCGCGCAGTCCCACGAGGTGCCGATGACATCCAGGAAGTCCAACCACACGATCAGCGAGTACGCGTACCGGCGCCAGGTGCCCGGCTCGGAGGACGCCATGCGTCCCGTTCGGAAGAAAAGGTTGATACGCGGGTCTGACCGGCCCGACGGAGAGACGATGACGGGGGTGCCATGGCGTGCTCCATTGCGGGCTGCGCGAGCGAGCAGATCACCGAATCTCAGGAGGTCGGGATCATCGGCGCGTGGGGGCGGCGGCACGGTGAAGTCATAGAAGTCCACACTCCAGCGCTCCAGCACACTCACGAGCCCCTCCCGAGACACCCTGAACCGACAACTCAGAGGAGCCTAGAGAATGGCCGGGCACTGCGAGCGGGAAGAGGCGATCAGCTGTCTGGTGCGGGAGGCCAAGGAAGAGGCCGGGCTGATCATCGAGCCCAGCGCGGCCGAGCTGGTGCACCTCGTTCACCTCGTCGACTCGCCGGGCGCCCGCCCGCGGATCCAACTCGTCTTCCAGGCTCACTCCTGGTCAGGCGCCCCAGAGATTCGGGAGCCCGAGCGGTGCGTGGAGTGGCGGTGGTGGAGGCCGCAGGATCTCCCGGCCGAGGTCGTGCCGTACACCCGCCAGGCGATCGACGGCATTCTCGGCGGGCGCCCCTATTCCGCAATGGGGTGGTGAGCGCTGTGGCGCTTCAGCAACTGCAACCGCAACCGCAACCGGGCAGCGCTTCCTGGCCTGAAGGCTTCCTCGCGTACCGGGCCGGCCGCGGGTGTCCGATGTGCGGCAACGACTGGCGGTCCGACGACATCGGGTGGGGGGTGTTGCTGCACCGTGGTGAGGTGTCCCAGACCTATCTCTGGCGTTCTGGGCAAGTCCGGGGCGCATCTGGTGCCGCGCCGCGAGGCGGCCCAGGACCCGGCGCCGGGTGGGCCAGTGCCCTTTGTTCTGCTCGATCACGGCGCCAAGACGAGGTTGTGCTTCAGCGCGATGCCACAGCCCTGCGACGGATTCTGGAGGGAACGTCATGAGCGGCACGCGCAGTGCAGCAGCTAGCAGCCCGGGTACGGCTGGTCTCCGCAGTGAAGCGGGCTCGCTTCCGCCAGGTGAAGCCGGGCATGCCGAGCGCCCGGCGCTGGATCCAGCCGCCGCGCGGGCGGCGATGGTCGCCCAGCTGGAGGAGCAAGGAGTGCTGGGGCCGGGTCTTGTCCGCGACGCCCTGATGGTGCTGCCCCGCGAGGTGCTGATGCCGCAGGCGTACGTACGGCGCAGCGCCCCCGGAGAGAAGCCGCCGCGGTGGGACCTGTTGGACTGGGCCGCGCCGCAGGACCGTCCTGAGCTGCTGGAGGTGCTGTACGGCGGGGACAGTGTGCTCGTTCAGCATGACGGGGAGCCGCTCCTCGGCCGGGCGCGCGGGTCCCGGTCAGGGGCGTCGATCACGTCGATGTCCACCGTGATGAGCGTGACCGCCGCGTTGCTGGAGGAGCTGGATCTGCGTCCCGGTCAGCGGGTGCTGGACGTGGGCACCGGTGTGGGGGTGACCGCCGCGGTGGCCTGCCAGGTCTGCGGTGACCAGGGAGTGGTCACCCTCGACCGGGACCGGCACCTCACCGACGCGGCAGCGGTACGGCTGGCCGACCTCGGCTTCCGGCCGCAGGTGGTGTGCGGGTCGGGCGAAGTGGGGCTTCCGGGGCGGGTGTTCGACCGGATCTTCGTTTCGTTCACGGCGGAGCGCGTGCCAGTAGCCCTCGTCGAGCAGCTCGCCCCTGGAGGCAAGCTGCTCGTACACGTGACGACCGCGTCACCATCGTGGCCCGCCCTCGCCGTCGTCGAGCGAACCGCCGACGTGCAGCTCCAAGCGGGGCTGCGGGCCGTGGAATTTGCCCACCGGGCCGGGTACGGCATGGAGCGGATCTTCCTCGACGAGAAGTTCCGGCAGCGCATCGCCACCGCGCCGGGCACGCGGACGCACCGGAGCACGCTGGCCCCGCCTGCGGACACCGATCGGGGCCTGTGGCTGGCGGCCGACCATCTCCTCGGCGGCGGCCTGGTACGGGACTTCGGCGCCGAGCATCTGGTGATCGGAGCGCCCGGCTGCGGGTCGTGGCTGCGCGTGGAGCCGGTGGCCCACCGGGTCTGGACGGTCATCACCCACGGACCGCGCGACATCTGGCAGGAGATCCAGGCTCTCGCCGGGCGGTGGCGGGCAGCAGGCTCTCCCGACCGTTATCACCTTTCCCTTGATCCGGACGGTGGGCAGCGGGCCGCATCGCAATGCGGCCGCCTGTCCTGGGAGCTTCCCGTCCTCCGCCCGACCGATGAGGGAGCCGCCTCGTGACCAATCCCGACGTACCCCTTCCGAGCCCCTCTCCGGAGCAGGCGCCCGTGTCCGCGGCCTCGGCCACCGACGCGGTCGGGCCGCCGGATGCCTTCGGGCGACCGCCGGTCCGCGCGGCCAGCGTGGTGGAGAAGGGGCGTCCGACTCCGCAGGCGGTGTTCGGCGCGTGTGCGGTCGTCACCGACGCCGCCAACCGCGTGCTGCTCGGGCGTTCCACGCGTGGCGTGTGGGAGCTAACTGGAGTACGGGCGGGTTCCCTGAAGGGCTGATCGGCGCGTCGTTCCATTTCAGCTGGCAGGAGGCTCGATGGGCTCGATTAGCGGCCTCTCCGGATGTTGGGCCGTTCTCCTGAATTTCAGGACTCACTGCAGTAATTTCAACGTCTATGGCAGATCCCGGGACGCGCGTGCTCTCCCTCGTACCGCCTCCCAGCGAACCGTCGGCCGCAGAGGTGAGTCGCTGGGAGGCGAGCCGGGGCTGAGCGATGTGCTGTTGCTGCAGCGCCGGTACGCAGGCGGGGCGGACGAGGAAGACGAGCAGCTGTTCTTCATGGACGCGCTGGTCGAGTACCAGTGGGCGCGAGATGTGGCGGGCCTGGCGTCTTCCACCCTGGACGGGCTGACGAAGCCAGTGATCGAGGTGTGCGACCACTACGGTGTCGTACCGTGGCGGCTGACGCCGCGCCACGTCGACGGCTACTTCGCCGGGGTCGGCAAACGCCAGGCCCGACGGTGCGATCGAAGCTGAACCGGATCGACCACTTCTTCGCATTCCTGGAGCAGCGCTACGCGCACGAGATCTTCCAGCGGTTCGGGGCGGCGGTCGAGTCGCCGGTCGATCCGTTCAACCGACACGCACACCGCGGTGACTTCGGCCTGCGAGTGCCACCGTCGGCCCGGGCGGTCAACGAGTTCTTCGCCGGTTGGCGGCGGGAGCTGGCGCACGCCCGCAAGGAGGCGGTGGCGTGCAGGGACTACGTGATGGCGAAGTTGATCTACATCTCCGGGGTACGGGCTTCGGAGCTGTGCCAGATGCGCATGAAGGACCTCCACTGGGAGGCCGGCGACTTCGGGCGGTTCCTCGTCCAGGGCAAAGGAGCCCGAGGGTCGGGGCCGCGACAGCGCGAGGCGTTCCTGTTCGCCGAGGGGCGTGAGTTGCTGTGGTGGTACGTGGAGGAAGTCCGCGGGTTGTTCTCGGACGACCCGGAGCACCCTGAGTCGCCGGTGTGGCCCTCGGAGCGCCTGGCACGAGATCTTGGGGGCATGCCGAATCCTGTCGGCCCGGCGGTGACGACGTCGACGCTACGGAAGGCGCTGGCGAGAGCCTCGGAGGCTCACCTGGCAGGTCCGGTCGAGCGGATCTTTCCTCATCTGCTTCGGCATGCTTGTGCCACACACCGTTACGAGGCGGGGATGTCGCTGTGGGAGGTGCAGAAGTTGCTCGGTCATGACTGGACGACGACCACGGTTCGGTACATTTTGTCCGCTCAGAGCGATCCAGAGATGGCCAGCCGACGTTCGTCGGCTCGGGCCGCACAGCGACTGCGCGTGGACACGGGGGGTCTGTCGTGAAGTGGAACCTGCGGTGGGCGGCGGCCAACCGAGGCATCTGGAGGCCCAGTGATCTGATGCCCGTGTTCAAAGAAGTCGGCTTCAATCCGTCGGTGTCGAAGGTCTCCGCGCTCTGGTCGGGCACACCGGTAACGGTGCGGTTGGATGACCTGGACCTGATCTGCGCTGCTCTTCAGTGCACGGTCGCCGATCTGCTCGTCGCCGAACCTGTAGCCGGGGAAACGCCGGTGGCCCAGGACGAGGGGCTCGCGACGGCTGCGGGTGAGTCGCCCAGGCCGGTTCCGCGCCGGTCCACCGGGGCGGGGCGGCCCAGGTCGCTCCCACCGAATTGAGGTGACCCCAAGACGAAAGCGCCTGCCCTCGCTGGGGCAGTGCGCCGGCTGCCTCGGCTGGGGGCTGCGGGTCCAGTCACCGTTCTGCTCCCCCTGCCACCAGTGGCGCTCCAAACGGAACCACCCGGAGGGCCAGTGCAGACGGTGCAAGCGGCTGTGGCGCATCAACGACGAAGGCTTCTGCCGGGCGTGTGTCGTAGCTGTCACCGAGTACGACGCGGCCTGGTACTTCGAACCCGCACAGGCCGCAGAGCAGCCGACATGGACCCAGCTCGCGTTCTGTCTGCCCGCTTCCGTCCGTCGGCCTGCCCTGCCCACCGGTACCTACCGCCTGCAGACTGACGGCCGCTACCACGCACCTGGCTGGGCACGCGCCCAGCGCCCCGCCCTCGTCGTGGACGACAAGCGGATCTGTCCGCAGGCAGTGCGTGGACAGGTGGCCCTGTTCCCTGCGCCGTACCGGCTGTTGGAGCGTCACGCCATCGCGATCCGCGGCCGACTCCAGGGCGATCTGACTCGACTCAAACCACTGGTTGATGAAGTACAGGCCGAGCACCGCCTGGGGCGCAGCTGGCGCGTCAGTGCCATGGACGCGATGGCCCTTGCGCTGGCCGCCCGCGACGCAGCAGGCCAGGACCTGGTCGACGCCGTCATCCTTGACGCCCTGCCTCACCAACCTGCCGGAGTCACCAGGGTCCTGAACAAGGCCGGCCTGCTTGCCTCGGACCTGGACCACGCGGTGGCTGTCCTGCCGCACTCCCAGCGGCCCCGCTCCCAACCTCAGCCACGAAGCTGCGATCACTGCCTTTCGTGGGGCCGAAACCAGGTATGCGACGCCTGTAGACACTGGCGGCGCAAATACGCTGACCAGCGGGGACGTTGCGGACGATGTGGCGCCGGGCCGCTTCCCCTGCAGAACGGACGGTGCCGCGACTGCACTCGACAACGCCTTCAACTGGGTCCTGACACCGATACCGGTACCTGGCGACAACTACGGTTTGCCGGACCATCCTTGGCAGGTGGCAGCGCGACCCGTCGCGACCTCCTCGCGGATCGCCCGGGGGTCAGTCCGCCAGTCGTACTTACTGGCCAGGCGACGATCTTCGAGGTCGAGCGGGACTGGCGCCCGCTGGCCGGAGCCCTGCTGCCAGCCCCGCTACCTCCGGTGAAGGCCCTGCTGGCGGACTTCGCCCGGTACACCACCGAGAATCGCTGGAACCAGCAGGTCCACGAGCCCATGGCTCGGGTTCTACGAGTGGCCGCCACCTGGCTGGGTGCCGACACCGTCTTCCGCGAGGATGAGCTCCGGGCGCTGCACCGCGTGTTCGGCGGCAAGGGTCGCATTCGCGGGCTTGTCGCCTTCCTGGACCAACGCGAACAGCTCGTCCCCTCGCCCCCGCGGCGCAACCGCGACGAGGCATTCGTCCAGCGCACCATCGCCGCCTTCCCTCCACGAATCAGCGACGAACTCGGCACGTGGGTCGGGGTTTTGCGCGGTGTCAGCAGGTCCCACCACCGCGTCACCGACTACGCCACCATGCGCCGCTACCTCATCTACCTGGCCACACCACTTGCTGACTGGACCACCCGCTACACCACCTTGCGTCAGGTGACGGAGGCTGACATCACGGCCACTGTCACCGCGGTCAAAGGCCCACGCGCCCACGAGCGCGCTGTGGCGGTCCGGTCGCTCTTTCGAGCTCTGAAACACGCCACCGTCTTCCTCGACCCCACTCGCGGCCTCCGCATCACCCGTCAGGAACTGTTGCCCACCACCCTGGCCCCCGGCCGGCCGGCCGGGCTCTTGGAGACCAGCTCCAACCCGGCTACCCGTCTGGTTCTCGCCTTGGTCGCCCTCCACGCAACAAGCGGCACCGACCTGCGCAACCTCGTCCTCTCCGATGTGCTGCTTACCCGACGGCAACTTTTGATCCGCCGCCCCCACGGCCGTCACGTCGTCCACCTCGACGACACCACAGCTGACCTGCTGCACGCCTGGCTCCGCTACCGTCACCGGCGTTGGCCACGCACCGTCAACTCACACCTCCTCGTCACTCAACAGACCGTCAGCGCGACCGATCCTGTCTGCGCGGACTACGTCTACAGGCGCTTCGATCCCGCCGGTCTGACTCTGCGCGCTGTTCGCGCCGACAGAATCCTGGACGAGGCCCGCGAGTCCGAAGATCCCGTCCACCTCGTCCGTGTCTTCGGAATCTCCATCACCACTGCCATGAAGTACATCCACGCTGCCCACCCCCACCGCGCCGGCCCTGTTCCTCACTGAGGCAGACGGCCGCCCCCGGGAAGCACGTGCACCCCCAAACAGCGTCACTCCAGGACCCTGAGCTGCCTTCACGATGGCGGCAGCTCAGTTTTGAGTCTCTCGGCAGGCACTCGCTCGATGCGGGTCCAGCCCCTCCAGCCCCGCTCCTCCAGAATCGCCAACAGCCGCGCGGCGTGCGGTGAGGACTCGACCATGGTTGAGTCCAGCAGGTCGACAAACTGATCGTCGATGCCGTCATCGGCATCGACCTCGCCGGCCTCCACAGCGCGAACCATCAAGCGCTCCATGATGTCGGCGACCTCGACGATCCGCGGATCGTCGGCCGGCCAGTCGAGTGCCCCGCTGAGAAGGCTGTAGAGCTTCACCATCTCGGGGTCGTCCAGCTCCTCGTGCTTCTTGGCGATCACGGAGTCGATCGAATGCGGCACCTGGGCGGCGATCATGATCCAGGCGTCCCGCTCCATCTCGATGTACCGCTCCTCAACGCCGAGACCGCGCAGCCGGTCGAGGTAGTCCACAACGCTCTGCGGGAGCGCCAGGTGCTCTCCGGCGGCGAGCCTGGCGAGTCGGCTGCGAGTGTTCTGCAGCCGCCGGATCTCGGCATGCAGGGCCTTGTCGATCTCCTGGACGCCGCCGGCGAACACCTCCGGGCCGGCGTCGAGGAGCTCCTGCACCCGGGCCAGCGGGACGCCGGCGTCTGCGAGGGTGCGGATCCGGATCAGTCGCACGACCGCGACGGCGTCGTAGATCCGGTATCCGGACCGGTCGCGCTCGGGCTCCGGCAGCAACCCGATCCGGTGGTAGTGGCGTACCGCCCGCACCGTCACCCCGGCGTACGCCGCAAGCTGGCTGATGGTGAGCATGGGTCTCAGACTGCCTCAGGCGATCTTCCGGCGATAGGCGGCCATCGCGAAGATGTACGCCACGACGAGGATGCCGACGCACCACGCGAGGGCGGTCCAGATGTCGTCACCGACCGGCTGCTGGGCGAACAGGTTGCGGATCGTGTTGACGATCGACGTCACCGGCTGATGTTCGGCGAACCAGCGCACCGGGCCGGGCATCGTCTTTGTGGGCACGAAGGCCGAACTGACGAACGGCAGGAAGATGAGAGGGTAGGCGAACGCGCCCGCTCCCTCGACCGACGACGCAGAGAGCCCGGGAATCACGGCGAGCCAGGTCAACGCCAGGGTGAACAAGAACAGGATGCCGGCGACCGCGAGCCATGCCGACACTCCTGCCCCGGAGCGGAAGCCCATGAGCACAGCGACGCCCACGACGAGCACGAGAGCGATCAGGTTGGCGACCAGAGAGGTGACGACATGGGCCCACAGCACACCCGACCGAGCGATCGGCATGGACTGGAATCGCTCGAAGATCCCGCTCTTCACATCGGTGAACAGCCGGTACGCGGTGTAGGAGATGCCTGAGGCGATGGTCATGAGCAGGATGCCGGGCAGCATGTAGTTCACATACGAAACCGACCCGGTATCGATGGCGCCGCCGAACACGTAGACGAACATCAGCATCATGGCGACCGGCGTGATGGCGGTCGTGATGATGGTGTCCATGCTGCGTGTGACATGGCGCAGGGTCCGCCCCGTGAGCGCGACAGTGTCGTTGAAGAAGTACGCGTTCATCCTCGTCCCCCAGTTGTCGTGCCAGTGACTTCGCTCTTGTCGATGCCCCCGATGACTGCGAGGAAGATCTCCTCGAGAGTCGGCTGCTTCTCGACGTACTCGACCTTGGCGGGCGGGAAGAGCTGCTTAAGCTCGGCGAGGGTGCCGTTCACGATGATCCGCCCCTGGTGGAGGATCGCGATCCGGTCGGCCAATTGCTCGGCCTCTTCCAGGTACTGCGTGGTGAGCAGCACCGTCGTTCCGTGGCCGGCGAGCTCCTTGACCGCATGCCACACCTCGATGCGCGCCTCGGGGTCGAGTCCGGCCGTCGGCTCGTCCAGGAAGATCACCGGCGAATTCCCGATGAGGCTCATCGCGATGTCCAGTCGGCGGCGCATCCCACCCGAGTACGTGGACACTCGCCGTGCGCCCGCCTCGCTCAGCGAGAAACGCCTGAGCAGGTCATCCGCGATCGCGCCCGGGTCCTTGAGGTGGCGCAGCCTGGCGACGAGGGCGAGGTTCTCCCGACCGCTGAGGATCTCGTCGACGGCCGCGAACTGTCCGGTGAGACTGATGGACTCCCGCACGTCCGCCGGGTGCGTGGCGACGTCGAAGCCATTGACGCTCGCCGTCCCCGCGTCGGCTTTCAGAAGTGTGGCGAGGATCCTCACGGTCGTGGTCTTGCCCGCCCCGTTGGAACCGAGCAGGGCAAAGATGCTGCCCGGCGCCACGTCGAAGTCCACACCGCGCAGCACTTCGAGCTTCCCGTACGACTTCTTGAGACCTTGCACGCGAATCGCCGGACCGGCGATCGATTGGGCTGTCATGGTCATCTGCCTCCTTCGTGGAGCTGTTCCAGGCGACTGCGCGGAAGCTCCTCCGGAAGGATGGAGGGTTGACCCAGCGTCAAGGTCAAGCCCGCTCCGACCACGGCATCCAGATCGCCGGTCAGTCAGACACATCGCAGCGATGACGAACCGCTTCCCCCGAGCTCATTCGGCCGCGAACCCTCCATACTCATAGACTTCGGTGAACCACTCACGCGTGGGTTCGTGCGACTCCCCGGCCAGAAATCAGCGAACCCGCCTGCTTCGCCCGGCGGTCGGATCGAGACCGGCGAGTCGGCCCAGGCCGCGGCCGTACGGGAACTGGCCGAGGAGACTGGTCTGAAAGCCAGCCTCGACGACGCGCACCTGCTGACGATGCTCCACGACGACCGCGCCGATGACGGAGCGCGTTCGCACCTCCTGAGACTCGCCCAAGAGTCTCGAGCCCCTGCCGGTCTCCTGGAGAGAGAAAACCGCCGACTGTGTTAACCGGACGTTAGCTCTCGGTCCGGAGTCTGTACGCCGCCCCCTGTCCGCACCGACGCTGCGTTGCGCGACGACCGCCTCAACGAGCGGCCGCCGCATACCGCTCGTATCAGGAGGCCCAGTGAGCGACACCGGCTCAGCACCACACCCCCGTACCCCCTGGCGAGCCGTGCTCGGCGGCTCGATCGGCAATCTCGTCGAATGGTTCGACTGGTTCGTCTACGCCAGCTTCGCCACCTACTTCGCGGGTGCCTTCTTCCCCAAGGGCAATGACACCGCGCAACTCCTCAACACCGCGGGCATCTTCGCCGTGGGATTCTTCATGCGCCCGATCGGCGGCTGGCTGCTGGGCCGGTACGCCGACCGGCGGGGCCGCAAGGCCGCGCTCACCCTCACCGTGACGCTGATGTCGGCCAGCGCGCTGCTCATCGCCATCGCGCCGACGTATGACCAGGTGGGCTACTTCGGCGCGTTCATCCTGCTGGTAGCCCGGCTGCTCCAGGGGCTTTCGGTCGGCGGCGAGTACGCGGCCAGCGCCACCTATCTCACCGAGGCGTCCCAGCCCGGCCGCCGTGGCTTCGTCTCCAGCTTCCAGTACGTCTCCATGACCATGGGCCAGCTCATCGGCCTCGGACTGCTGATCGTGCTCCAGCGCACCATGTCCGACGGCGAGTTGCACTCCTACGGCTGGCGCATCCCGTTCATCGTGGGCGCGGTGGCCGCCGCGGTGGTCTTCTGGCTGCGGCGCAATCTGCTGGAGACCGAGGCGTACACCGAGGAGGAGGGCACCGGCGGGGGGACGGCCGAGCGCGGGACCCTTCGCCAGCTGCTGAATCACCGCAAGGAAGCGTTGCTGGTCATCGCGCTGACCATGGGCGGCACGGTCGCGTACTACACGTACACCACCTATCTCACCAAATACCTGTCGAACACCGCCGGGCTGAGCAAGTCCGACGCGTCGCTGGTGAGCTTCTGCGCGCTGTTCCTGTTCATGCTGATCCAGCCGGCGGCCGGATCGCTGTCGGACCGGATCGGCCGGCGGCCGCTGCTGATCACCTTCGGGTTCGGCTCGATGCTCGGCACCGTGCCCATCATGACCGCGCTCGCGAACACCGACACCTTCCTCGGCGCGCTGGTGCTCTCGCTCGCGGCGCTGGTCATCATCACCGGCTACACCTCCATCAACGCGGTGGTGAAGGCCGAGCTGTTCCCCACCCATGTCCGGGCGCTCGGGGTGGCCCTGCCGTACGCGCTGGCCAACGCGCTGTTCGGCGGTACGGCGGAGTATGTGGCGCTGTGGTTCAAGAAGGCCGGCGCGGAATCCGGTTTCTACTGGTATGTCTCCGGCTGCGCCGCTGTCTCGCTCATCGTCTACCTCACCATGCGCGAGACCCGGGACACCGCCCTCACCAGGGAAGCGGCCGAGAAGGAAGCCGCCGACAGCCTGCGGAAGACCGCTGTCTGAGCCCTCGGTGCGCCCCTTACTCTGAAGCCCATGCACGTACTCCTGGTCGAAGACGACGACCGGCTGGCGGCCGCGCTGACCTCGGCGCTCGACCGGCTGGGGCACCAGGTCGTCCGCGCCGGGCGCGCCGACGACGCGCTCCGGCTCAAGGACGGCGCCGATTTCGTCCTGCTCGACCTGGGGCTGCCCGACATGGACGGGCTGGAGGCGCTGCGCAGGCTGCGCCGCGCCTCCGCCGTCCCGGTCATCGTGGTCACCGCCCGGGCCGCCGAGCGGGACGTGCTGCGGTCCTTGCGCGGCGGCGCCGACGACTATCTGGTCAAGCCGTTCCGTACGGCCGAGCTGATCGCGCGCATGGAGGCCGTCGTACGGCGCGGCACCCGGCCGCTCACGGCGGCGGGCCCGGTGGTCGCGGTCGGCGGCGTACGCATCGACCTGGCCACCCGGCAGCTGGAGGTGGACGGCCACCCCGTCGCCCTCACCCGCCGGGAGTTCGACGTGCTGGCGCTGCTCGCCCGCGAACCCGGTGTCGTCCGCAGCCGGGAGGAGATCCTGGACGCGATCTGGGGCGATCTGCTGCTGTCGGCGTCCCGCTCCCTGGACGTCCACATCGCCGGAATCCGTTCCAAGACCGGCCGTCCGGAGCTGGTGGAGACGCTGCGCGGCACCGGATACCGGCTGGGAACCGGCGGATGCACCTGAGGATCCTGACGGTCTACACCGTGCTCATCGCCTGCCTGGTGGCCGCGCTCGCGGTGCCCTTCGCCCGCTCGTACTCCTCGCACCGGACCGGGCAGCTGCTGCTGGAGCGGCGCGCGGACGCGACCCGCCTGGCCGAACTCGCCGATCAGGCGATCCGTGACGGGTACACCACCGGGCTCGTCCAGGAGGTCTCCCGCTACCACCGGCTGTACGGCACCGCGGTGGAGATCCGGGGCCGGGACGGCGAGCGGGTGGCGGGCGGCGGGGCCTGGGAGCGCGAGCCCGCCGAGCGGGCGCTGTCCGGCCGTACCACCGGAAGCCTGCCCCTGGTCACCCCGTTCGGCCCGGGGTCGGTGGTGATCGCCGAACCGGTCGGCCGGGACGCCCAGGTCTCCGGCGTGGTGCTGATGCGGGTGGCCACGGCCACCGCCCGGCGCGAGGTGGCGTTCGTCTGGGCGGCGGTCGCGGGCGGCTCGCTGATCGCGGTGGCCTGCGCCCTGATCGCCGCGCGCCGCCTCGCGCGGTGGATCCTGCGGCCGGTGACCGAACTCGACCTCACCACCCGGGCGATCGCCGAGGGCCGGATGGACGCCCGGGTACGCGACGGCGGCCACGGGCCCGCCGAGCTGCGGCTGCTGGAACGGCGGTTCAACGCCATGGCCGACGCGGTCTCCACCGCCCTGGAGCGGCAGCGCGCCTTCGTCGCGGACGCCTCGCACGAACTGCGCACCCCGC
>NZ_GG657754.1:812311-824376 GCF_000158915.1 Streptomyces himastatinicus ATCC 53653
CCCCGCCGCTGCCCGCACCGGCCGCCCGGATCGCGGACATCGCGCTCGACAACTCGGCCAAGTTCGTGCCGTCCGGCGGCACGGTCACCGTCTCGCTCGACGCCGCCGGAGCGCTGCGGATCGCCGACGACGGCCCCGGGCTCGCCCCCGAACAGCTGGCCGCGGCCCCCGGCCGCTTCTGGCGCGCCCCGGACCACGGGAACGTCCCCGGCAGCGGCCTGGGCCTGGCCATCGCCGCCGAACTGGCCCGCTCCTGCGGCGCCGAGCTGACCCTGCGCTCCGCCGAGCCACGCGGCCTGGTGGTGGAGCTGCGCCTGCCGGTGGGCTAGGGCGGGTTCCTCTCCCCCACCCCGCCGCTTCCCGAAACGGGGGACACCCCCGCCCCCGGGAGGTCCACCCCGACGGTGCGGAAGGCGTTGGCGCGGGCAGGGCGCGCGCACTGCGGGGCCGCCGCGTACCCGCCGGGGAGGCGAGCCGCTGCCTCCACGCCCCTTCGCGCACGCCGGATGCGCACCGCGGCAGCGGCAGCGGGCAGCGGCAGCGGCAGCGGCAGCGGCAGCGGCAGCGGCAGGCGAACGTGCAGCCCAGGGGCTCCGCCGTGCGGGCCACCGCGCTCCGCGGCACCCGGCGCGCCCGGCGCCGCTTCGGCAGCGGGGTCGGAGCCCGCGGCGGGCCGGGGCGTCAGCCGTAGGCGGCGCGGTAGTAGGCGGCGGCGCCCGGGTGGAGGGGGACGGTGCCGGTGCCGATGGCGTACCGCTCGTCCAGGCGGCTGCCCGGCGCGTCCGGCACCGGCAGCCGGTCGCGGCGCTCGAAGAGCACATCGGTGAGCGCGCGGGCCGTACCGTCGGGGAGCCCGGAGCGGCAGACGAGATAGCTGGGCGTGCCCACGGTGGGGGTCGGCCCCTTCAGCCCGTACGCCCCGGCCGGGACGGAGACCTCCTCGTAGACCGGGCCGTGGTCGCGGCGCAGCGCGCGGGCGAGCCCGCCGAGGGGGATCAGGCGGAGCGGGCGGCGGCGGGCGAGCCGGGAGATGGCCCAGGTGGGGGCGCCGCCGGACCAGAAGAAGGCGTCCACTTCCCCGTCGGTGAGCGCGTCGGCGGAGGCGCCGAGCCCGAGGCGTACGGCGCGGACGTCGCGTACCGCGGCGGCGGCGAGCACCCGTCCGGCGGTCGTCGAGGTTCCGGACCCGGCGGCGCCGAGGGAGACCGTGCGCCCGGCCAGCTGGGCGGGGTGCTCGATCGTGGAGTCGGCGGGCACGACCAGGTGCAGATAGTTGAGGTACAGCCGGGCGAGGGCCGCGACCGGGATCTTCCTCGGGAAGATGCCGTGCCCCGCGGCGGCGTCCGCCGCGCTGTCGGCGAGGGTGAGCGCGAGGTCGGCCCGGCCGTCGCCGAGCATGCGCAGGTTCTCCACGCTCGCCGCGGTGGTGAGCACCCGCACGGTGAGCCCGTGGTGGGCGCGGTGCGCCTCGGTGGCCAGTCGGCTGCCGAAGGTGGCGTAGGGGCCACCCCGCGGGCCGGTGGCCAGCCGCACCTGGGCGGAGGGCCCGGGGTCCGAACAACCGGCGAGCCCGCCCGCGGCGAGCGCCAGCAGCAGGCGGCGTGGGACGGTGTGCACCCGGCGATGCTAACCGCCGGGGTCCGTACTGGTCAGCGGGCCAGCGCGCCGAGCTGGGCCCACACCACGCGGCCGCCCGCCGCCCCCGGCCGGTCGCCCCAGGCCTCGGTCAGGGCGCGGACGAGGGCCAGACCGCGGCCGCTCTCGTCCTCCACACCCGCCTCCCGGGGCATGGGGCCGAGCGGGCCGCCGCCCTGGTCGGCGACCTCGACGTACAGCGAGCGCCGCTCCTGGGCGCGGAGCACGCAGAGGATCTGGTCGCTCGCGGTGTGCACGAGCGCGTTCGTGAACAGCTCGGACATCACCAGCTCGGCCGCGCCGCACACGTCCTCGTCGAAGCCCCAGTGGGGCACCCGGTTCCGGACGAGCCGTCGCGCGGCGGCGACCGAGGCACCCCGGGCGGGCAGTTGCAGACTCTCCTGGCGGAGGGCCATATCAACGCCGGCGGAGCTCATGTGAGGGGCCATCGTCGAGCGTTGACGCAATGCCACGGCCATGTGCCTTCCGTCCGTCTACCTGTGGGGGCGTGAACGCCGCCCGTACGCGACTGCCGCAAGTGCGCGACAGGGCAGCCACGTTGGGACCGGTCACGACGCCACTATCGTTCCTGCGAGCATCAGTTGGCAAGGCGCGTTCTGCAAAATGCAGAATGTCCACGGCAGTCTGTGCCGCTCACACCGAGCATGGCACACTGAGACGCACAACACCGTCGGAGGAGGTATGACGTGGGTGAAGCGCGGTCTGCCCCGACCGTCGGGCAGATGGTCCTCGGCATGCGGCTGCGGCACCTCCGCGAGCAGGCCGGCGTCGGTTATGACGCGGCCGCCAAGGCGCTGCATGTCAACCAGACCACCGTGCGCCGGATGGAGAAGGCCGAGGTCGGCCTGAAGCTCCCGTACGTCGAGAAGCTCCTGCGGACGTACGGCGTCGGACAGGACGAGGTGGAGTCCTTCCTCGGGCTCGTCGAGGAGGCCAACAGGCCTGGCTGGTGGCACCGGTTCCGCGATGTGCTGCCCGACTGGTTCAGCCTCTATGTGAGCCTGGAGGGCGCCGCCAGCCGCATCCGCGCGTACGAACCGCACTTCATCCCCGGTCTGCTCCAGACGGAGGACTACGCCCGCGCGCTGCTGCGCATCGGCTTCCCGCAGGGCTCCGAGGAGGAGCTGGGCCGGCGGGTCGCCCTGCGGATGGAGCGTCAGGAGCTGCTCTCCAGACCCGGCGGGCCGCATCTGTGGGCCGTCATGGACGAGACGGTGCTCCGTCTGCACATCGGCGGGCCGAAGATCATGCGCGCCCAGATCGACCGCCTCATCGAGGCCATCCAGATGCCGAACGTGACCCTCCAGGTGGTGCCGTTCGCCGCCGGGCCGCATCCGGGCATGGGTGGCCCCTTCCAGCTGTTCCGGTTCCAGATCCCGGAACTGCCGGACATCGTCTACGCCGAGGGCCTGACCGGCGCCGGCTATCTCGACCAGCGCACCGATGTGGCCGCCTATCTGGAGGCACTGGACCAGATGGGCACCCGGGCCACATCGGCGCGGCGCACGGAGGGCTTTCTCCGAGAGATTCGCAAGGAGCTGTGACTGTGGATCAGGTAGAAGACGTCTACAACGGCATGCCCGCCACCCGTCTGGCGACGGAAGGCTGGCGCAAGCCCTGGAGCGGCCCCAACGGCGGTGCGTGCGTGGAGGCCCTGAGGCTGCACGACGGGCGGATCGCCCTGCGGCAGTCGACGGACCCCGACGGCCCCGCGCTGATCTACACCCACCATGAGATGGAGAAGTTCATCCAGGGCGCCAAGGCCGGTGCCGCGGATTTCCTTCTCACCCGACCCGACAACAACAACCTGGCCACCTCGGCGGCTAACGCACCGGAACGGAGGGCGGCGTGACCGACTACGGACTCGCCCCGGACCAGCAGATCGACACCAGCAAGCCGCACTCGGCTCGGATGTACGACTTCTACCTCAACGGCAAGGACCACTACGAGGTCGACGCGGAAGCCGCGGGCAAGGTGCTGTCGGTCTACCCGACCGTCAAGCTCAACGCCACCGTCAACCGCGGCTTCATCCACCGGGCGACGCGCTGGCTGGCGGCCGAGGCGGGCATCCGGCAGTTCCTGGACATCGGCACCGGCATCCCCACCGAGCCGAATCTGCACCAGGTCGCCCAGAGCGTGGCCCCGGAGGCCCGGGTCGTCTACACCGACTACGACCCCATCGTGCTCGCGTACGCCCAGGCCCTGCTGCGCGGCACCCCCGAGGGCCGCACCGCGTACGTCCAGGCCGATGTGCGCGAACCGCAGCGGATCATCTCGGCGACCGAGCTGCGGGAGACGCTGGACCTGAGCAAGCCGGTCGCGATGTCGGTCAACGCGCTCTTCCACTTCATTCCGGAGGAGGAGAAGCCGTACGAGCTGGTGCGTGAGCTGATGGGCGCGCTCGCCCCGGGCAGCTATCTGATGCTGACGCACTCCACGGCCGACTTCCACGCGGAGACGTGGCAGAAGGTGATCGCCGTCTACAAGGAGAGCGGCATATCCTTCGTCACCCGCAGCAAGAGCGAGGTCGCGGCGTTCTTCGACGGCATGGAGCTGGTCGACCCGGGCGTCTCGGAGCCGCACGACTGGAAGCCGGACCCCGGCGACCGCCCGGACGAGATCCGCAGCGCGGACATCAACATGTGGGCCGGAGTGGCCCGCAAGCCGTAGCCGAAGAAGACTACGGCTCCTCGGGGCCGTCCACGGTGAAGCCGAGGACCGCGCCGCCATCGGGGCGGGGGCGGGCGAAGACCGTGCCGCCGTGCGCGAGGGCCACCTCGCGCACGATGGCAAGACCCAGCCCGGAACCGGGCAGGCTGCGGGCGCCGGGGGCGCGGTAGAAGCGGTCGAAGACCCGCTCGCGGTCCTCCTCCGCGATGCCGGGGCCCCGGTCGCGTACCTCGACGCGGTGCCCGCTCACCACGACCTCGACGGGCCCGGTGCCGTCCCGGTCGAACTTGGCGGCGTTCTCCACCAGGTTGGAGACCGCGCGCAGCAGGGCGGCCGGATGGCCCTCGACGAGGGTGTCGCCCTTGGCCCGCACCGTGATGTCGCGGCCGGTGCGCCGGCGGGCGAGGGTCGCGGCCTTGGTGGCGACCTCGTCCAGGGACACCTCCGTGCGCGGTTCGTCGTCCCGCTGACCGGCCGCCAGGTCCACCAGCTCATTGACGAGGTCGGTCAGTTCCCGGGTCTCCCCCGCCAGATCGGCCAGCAGCTCGTCGCGCGCGGCGGGCGGCAGCTTCTCGAAGCGGCTCAGCAGCGAGATGTTGGTGCGCAGCGAGGTGAGCGGGGTGCGCAGTTCGTGTCCGGCGTCCTGGACGAGGCGCCGCTGGTCGTCCTTGGAGCGGGCGAGCCGCCCGAGCATGCCGTCGAACGCCCGGCCCAGCCGTCCCACTTCGTCGTCCCCGGCGACCGGGACCGCCACCTCCATCCGGCCGGTGACCGCCACGCTCTCGGCGACCCGGGTGAGCCGGGTGAGCCGCCGGGTGATGCGTCCGGCGAGCCACCACCCGGCCAGTCCGGCGGCCACGATGATCGCGACGACGAACAGCGCGGTGCGCTTCTGGAGTTCGCGCAGCAGATCCTCGGTGTCGCTGATCTGCTGGGCCACCTGTACGGCGCCGCGGTGGTCGCCGAGCGCGACGGTGGCCATCCGGTAGTCGTCCTCGCCGATGGAGATGTTGCGCTGCCGCATGGTGCCCGGGGCGGCGGCCGCGGCGGTCTCCCGGTCCTCGTCGCCGACCGGCAGCGCGGGCTTGCCCTCGTCGTAGACGCCGCCCCGGCCGCCCAGCACCTGGACGTCCATGCGGCTGATCCGGCGCAGGTCGTCGCGCAGCCCGTAGGGCACCGGGACCTCGGAGGGGTACTGCCGCAGGATCACTTTCTGGCCACGCACCTGGGTCCGCAGATCGCGGATGACGTCGGTGAACGCGGACTTCTGGTCGACCCGCACCAGCCCGGCCGCGGCGTCGTAGCTGAGGAAGCCCACCAGGAGGGTCACCACGGACGCCACCGCCGCGAAGGACAGCGCGAAGGTGGTGCGCAGGCTGGGCCGTGGATGACGGCGGAGTGGGAAGCGCACCGTTCACTCCTCCCGCAGGGTGTAGCCGACGCCGCGCACCGTGTGGATGAGCGGGGTGAGCCCGGTCTGGTCGACCTTGCGGCGCAAATAACCGATGTATACGGCCAGGTTCTTCGATCCGGGGCCGAAGTCATAGCCCCAGATGCGAGAGTAGATCGTGCCATGATCAAGAACGATGCCCGCGTTACGGGCCAGCAGCTCCAGCAGGTCGAATTCGGTGCGGGTCAGCTCCAGTTCGGTACCTCCCCGCCACACCCGGCGCGCCGAGGGATCGAGCCGCAGATCGGCGACCGCCAGCGTGGCGTCGAAGACGGTGCCCTCCGTCGTGGGCTCCGGTACGGGGGCGACGCGGCGCAGCAGCGCGCGCAGCCGGGCGAAGACCTCCTCGACGTCGAACGGCTTGGCCACATAGTCGTCGGCGCCCGCGTCCAGTCCCTCGATCCGGTCGGCGGTCTCCACCCGCGCGGTGAGCATGAGGATGGGGGTGCGGTCGCCCTCGGCGCGCAGCACCCGGCACACCTGGATTCCGTCCACTCCCGGCATCATCACGTCCAGCACGATCACGTCCGGGTGCTCACGGTGGATGGCCGCCAGGGCCTCGACGCCGTCGGACACCGAGGTCACCCGGTATCCCTCCAGCGTCAGGGCGCGCTCCAGCGCATGGCGGATGGCACGGTCGTCCTCGGCGAGCAGCACGGTGTTGGTCACAGGACGAGTCTGCCAAGGCCCGTCGGATGCGGTCCCCCGCAGCCCCCCGGAGCTGCGGTTCTTACCCGGCTCTCACCGTATCCACGCGACCGGCTTACCGAGCCGGTCCAGGGTACCCAGTACGTTCCGGGGGGATCGCGCCCCGGTGTTGCCACCGGCCGGAGAGACACCGAATGAAGATCGTATTCCTGCTGCACAACGCTTATGGGATCGGCGGAACGATACGCACCACGCTGAACCTCGCCGCGGCGCTGGCGGAGCGGCACGAGGTGGAGATCGTCTCGATGATGCGCCACCGGGGGAAGCCGCGCTTCACGCTCGACCCGCGGGTGCGGCTGGTGCCGCTGGTCGACACCCGGCCCGGCGGCCTGGACGCGCGGGATCCGCTGTTCGCGGAGCGCACCCGGGACTTTCCCGTCCACGAGAAGCGGAACCACCAGTACAACCGGCTGATGGACGTGCGGATCGCCCGCTACCTGGAGGGCTCCGACGCCGACGTGATCATCGGCACCCGGCCGGGCGTCAATGTGTACCTCGCCCGCTTCGGCCCGCGCAAGGCCCTGCGCATCGCGCAGGAGCATCTGCGGTACGAGGCGCACAGCAAGAAGCTGCGGGCCGAGCTGGCGCCGTACTACCGCGAGCTGGACGCCGTCGTCACCACGACGGAGGCGGACGCGGCGGTGTACCGGGCGAAGATGCCGCTGCCGGGGGCGTGGACCCTCGCGATACCGAACAGCGTTCCCGAGCCCGCCGCCCCGCCCTCCGAGGGCACCACGCCGGTGATCGCGGCGGCCGGGCGGCTGGTCCGCGGCAAGCGCTTCGACCTGCTGATAGACGCCTTCGCCGAGGTCTCGCCCAAGCATCCGGAGTGGCGGCTGCGGATCTACGGCGGTGGTTCCCAGAAGGACCGGCTCCAGGAGCGCATCGAGGAGCTGGGGCTGACCGCGAGCGCCGAGCTGATGGGGCCGTACTCGCCGATCGAGGAGGAGTTCGCGAAGGCGTCGATCGTCGCGGTCGCCTCGGACGCCGAGTCGTTCGGGATGACGATCGTGGAGGCCATGCGCTGCGGGGTGCCGGTGGTGAGCACGGACTGCCCGCTGGGCCCGGCCGAGATCATCGAGGACGGGGTCACGGGTCGCCTCATACCGGTCGGCGACAAGCAGGCGATGGCGCAGGCGCTGCGGGATCTGATCGATGACGAGCCGGGGCGCCGCGCGATGGCCGCGGCGGCGCTGGAGAGCGCCCGGATGTACGACCCGGAGCCGATCGCCATGCGCTACGAGCAGCTCTTCGAGGAGCTGGCGTCGAGCCGGTTCGCGCGCAAATGGGAGCGCACCCGGGTCCGGCTGCGGGCGAGCTACCGCCGTAAGGTCCGCCGCTGGAAGCGCGCCTTCCGCCGCCGTCTGCCCGCGGCGGGCGGGACGAGCGCCAAGGCGTGACGCCCCCTGGGCCGGGCGGTGTCCGCCGCCCGGCCTGCCCGCCGGATTACCAGGTGGTCGGCGCGTAGTCCTTCAGGAAGCAGCCGAACAGGTCCTCGCCCTGCTCACCCCGGACGATCGGGTCGTAGACCCGGGCCGCGCCGTCCACCAGGTCCAGCGGGGCGTGGAAGCCGTCGGCCGCGAGCCGCATCTTGTCCGGGTGCGGGCGCTCGTCGGTGATCCATCCGGTGTCGACGGCCGTCATGAGGATGGCGTCGCTCTCGAACATCTCACGGGCGCTGGTGCGGGTGAGCATGTTGAGCGCGGCCTTGGCCATGTTGGTGTGCGGATGGCCCGCGCCCTTGTAGCCGCGGCCGAATTTGCCCTCCATCGCGGAGACGTTGACCACGTACTTCCGCCGGGCGGGCGCGGCGGCCATCGCCGGGCGCAGCCGGCTGACCAGGATGAAGGGCGCCGTCTCGTTGCACAGCTGCACCTCCAGCATCTCGACCGGGTCCACCTCGTGGACCCGCTGGATCCAGGTGTTGGTGGGGTCCAGGTCCGGGACGAGCCCGCCCGCGTCGATCGCGGTGCCCGCCTCGATCCGGGCGGGCGAGGCGGAGCCGCTGGTGAGGGCGAGGGCGGTGAGGTCCTGGGCGGTCAGCGCGCCGTCCCGCTCCCGTCGCGGCCCGGGCAGCGCGGTCTGGGAGCCGCTGCCGAAGGCGCCGAGGACGACGGCCTCGGGCAGCTCCCCGGCGGGCAGCGGCGCCGACTCGCCCGCTATCAGCTCCCCGTACGCCTGCGGGCTGCGGCGCACGGTCTGCGCGGCGTTGTTGATCAGGATGTCCAGCGGCCCGGCGGCGCTGACCTCGTCGGTCAGCGCGATGACCTGGGCGGGGTCGCGCAGATCGATGCCGACGATCTTCAGCCGGTGGAGCCACTCGGCGCTGTCCGGCATCGCCGTGAAGCGGCGGATCGCGTCGTTGGGGAAACGGGTGGTGACGGTGGTGTGGGCGCCGTCACGCAGTAGCCGCAGGGCGATGTACATGCCGATCTTGGCGCGGCCGCCGGTGAGCAGCGCCCGGCGGCCGGTGAGGTCGGTGCGGGCGTCGCGGCGGGCCCGGTTCTCGGCGGCGCAGCCGCGGCAGAGCTGGTGGTAGAACGCGTCGACCTCGACGTACCGGGTCTTGCACACGTAGCAGGAGCGCGGGCGCTCCAGGATGCCCGCGATCTCGCTGGTGACCGAGGAGCTGAGGGCCCGGCCCAGCGTCTCGTCGTCGATGCGGTCGGCGGCGCCGGTGGCGGTGGCCTCGGTCACCGCCTTGTCGTTGGCGGTCTTGGCGGCCCGGCGTTCCGAGCGCCTGCGCTGCTTCACGGTGCGGTAGATACCGGCGGTGGCCCGGCGCACCGTGATGGCGTCGGGGTGGTCGATGGGCAGCCGGTCCAGCTCCTCGAGGACGCTCAGGCAGGTCGCCAGGCGCTCGGGGTCGATACCGGGCTCGTCGGTACCGGGCGCCTCGGCCCCCGGGTACTCGGCCCCCGGCCGCCCGGCCTCCATCCGCTGGGCCCGGCCGTCGTCAGTCACCGTCATCGCCGCTGCCGCTTTCTGGTTCTGTTCTCCCTGGTTAACGGCCGAACTTTACGGAAGCGGGGACGGTTGAGCCAAACCGGGCGGCCTCACCCCCTCCCGTACCCGCGGTACGTATAGCCCGGAGGCGGGGGCTCCGCGGCCGGAGCGGGGCCGGTCAGCGAACGGATCAGGCCATGATCGGGCGAGAGGGCGCAGGCCGGGTCGGTGCGGGCGGCGTCCCCGGTGAGGGCGTACGCCTGGCAGCGGCAGCCGCCGAAGTCCTCGGCGCGGTGGGAGCAGCTACGACACGGTTCGGCCATCCACTCCTCGCCGCGGTAGCGGTTGAAGGCGGCGGAGTGGTCCCAGATCCACTCCAGGGCGTGGTCGCGGACGTTCGGCGGGTCGAGGCCGGGCAGGGCGGCCGCGGCGGGGCAGGGCAGGACGGTGCCGTCGGGCGCGACGGTGAGCGAGACCGCACCCCAGCCGCCCATGCAGGGCTTGGCGACGCCCTCGAAGTAGTCCGGGAGGACCCACACCAGCTCGGTGCGGCCGCCGAGCTTCTCGCGCCATCGCGCGACGCCCTCCCGGGCCCGGGCGAGCTGCTCGCGGGTGGGCAGCAGGGCGGCGCGGTTGCGCAGGGCCCAGCCGTAGAACTGGGTGTTGGCGAGTTCGACGCGATCGGCGCCCCAGGCCACGGCCAGTTCGATCAGTGGGTCCAGCGCGTCGAGGTTGTCGCGGTGCAGGACGACGTTGACGCCCAGCGGCAGGCCCGCCTCCCGTACCAGGGCGGCGGCCCGCTCCTTGGCGGCGAACGAGCGGTGTCCGGCGATCCGGTCGGAGGCCCCGGGGTCGGCGTGCTGGACGGAGAGCTGGACGCTGTGCAGCCCGGCCCCGGTCAGCGCCGTCAGCCGGGCCTCGTCAAGACCCACGCCGCTGGTGACCAGCTGGGTGTAGAGCCCGGCGGACGCGGCCGCGGCGACGATCACCTCCAGGTCCCGGCGCAGCAGCGGCTCACCGCCGGACAGATGGGTGTGGACGACGCCCAGCTCCGCCGCCTGGCGCAGCACCCGCTCCCACTCCTCGCCGGTCAGCTCGCGGGAGCGGCGCGTCAGTTGGAGCGGGTTGGAGCAGTAGGGGCAGTGCAGCGGGCAGCCGTGGGTCAGCTCGGCGAGCAGCGCCCACGGACGGGGGTGCCCTTGGGGGTGGGCGGTCACCGTATCCAGCCCTCCTCGTGCATCCGGTCCAGGAACGCCGGGACGTCGGTGGCCACGGGGGCGCCGGGGAAGCGTTCGGCGAGTTCGGCCACGATGGTGTCGAGGTCGCGGCCGCCGTCGCACAGCCGCAGCACCGTTCCGGCGGTGCCGCGCAGGACCACCACGCGCTCGGGCATCACCAGCAGGTCCACCTCGCGCACCCGGTCGTGGCGCAGGTGCACCGCGGGGGCCAGGGCCGGCCGCCAGGCGGCCGGGGCCGTCATATCCCCTCCCCCGCCGTGTCCTTGGTGTCGGCGTGGTCCACGGCGTCCAGCAGGGACCACAGCACATCGCATTTGAAGGTCAGCGCAGCGACCGCCCGTTCCTCGTCCTCGGGGGTGCAGGCCCAGGTCAGGACGAGGTCGAGGGCTTCGGCGCTGTCCCGGCTGCCCTGACCCACCCGGTCCCGGAAGTAGCGGAGCCCTTCGCGCTCGATCCACGGGTAGTGGTGTTCGAACGCCTCGATGCGGGTGCGCATGATGCCGGGGGCGGACAGTTCGGTCAGCGAGGCGGCGACGGCCTCCAGCGGGGTGCCCAGACGGCAGAAGTTGACGTAACCGTCGACCGCGAGCCGTACGCCGGGCAGCACTTCGGCGCCGGTGAGCAGCCGTTCCCGGCCGATGCCCGCGGCCTCGCCGAGCCGCAGCCACCGCTCGATGCCGCCCTCGCCGTCGGCGGCGCCGTCGTGGTCCTGGATGCGGCGCAGCCACATCCGGCGCAGCCGCGGGGTGTCCAGCTTGGCGGTGATGAGCGCGTCCTTGACGGGGATGTGGCGCTGGTAGTGGAAGCGGTTGAGGATCCAGCGGCGCAGTTCGGCGGGGGTGAGTTCGCCCGCGTGCATGCGGAGGTTGAAGGGGTGCCGGTCGTGGTAGCGCTCCTGGGCGACTGCGCGCAGCCGCTCTTCGAGGCTCCGGGTCATAACTCGATCACCATCCCGTCGGCGGCCACCTCGATGCCCCGTCCGGCGAGCACCGCGTGCTGGGGCGCGGCCGGGTCGTTGAGGGGGTTGGTGTTGTTGAGGTGGGTGTACAGGGTGCGGGCGCCGAGTGCGGCGAGCCGCCCCGCCGTTCCGCCGGGTCCGTCGATCGGCACATGGCCCATGGCGGTGGCGGTACGGGAGCCGAAGCCGCTGCGCAGGGGCTCCTCGTCGTCCCAGAAGGTGCCGTCGACGATGACGCAGTCGGCCTCCTCGGCGGCCCGCTGGAAGGCGTCGGACCAGGCGGCGAGGGCGGGGGCGTAGAGGAGGGAGCGGCCGGTGGCGCGGTCCCGCAGGTGCAGGGCGACGACCCAGTCGTCCTCGTCGGGACCGTCCAACTCGGCGGCATAGCGGGGGCGTTTGGCGGAGACGGGGACGGCGGCGATGGCGAAGTCGGCATCGC
>NZ_GG657754.1:824714-840511 GCF_000158915.1 Streptomyces himastatinicus ATCC 53653
GGGTGGGCGCGTGCCCCCGGAGCATCCGGGGCACGCGCAGTTCCACTGGGGTACGCCGCCGCCCGCCGCGGTGCCGAGCACACGCACGCGCATGGCGGCTGCCGTCAGCGGGCGTTGAGCGAGTAGGCGGTGACCTCCAGCGCGGTCTCGACGACCACGTAGTCGGGGGTCTGCCAGGCTGTTTCCGGCGCGGGGGTCCGGGTGTGGTCCACCGCCTCGGGAGCCGTCTGCCGCACGGTTTCGTTCATGGCATTGACCTGCCTTCCGGTTTCCGGGTGTCGGGTTGGGCCAGAGGGTGTCTCGGCGGGACGTCAGCCGGTGGTCCTGATCCGCAGCGCCTCGCCGTCGGTGGTGGTGCTGTGCCGGACCACGGGGCCGGTGACGCCGCTGAAGCCCACGTCGTACGGACTGGCGGTGCCGCGCCCGGCCGTGACCCGGTCGAGGGTGATGCCTACCCCGTCGTCGGCGATGAACGCGGGCCGGTCGTCGTTGGTGTCGGTCGTGACGGCGCTGTTGGTGAAGGTGATGCCCTTGGCGTGCCGGATCCACCAGCCGTAGGACGGGCGCACCCCATAGGTCTTGGGGACGTAGTCGGTGAGGAACTCGCCGGGGACCAGCTCCGCGTCGGAGGCGGGGTGGCCGCCGGGGACGGTCAGCCGCACCCGGTCGAAGGTGATGTCCTCCACGTCCGCGCCGGGCGCTCCGGTGATGGTGCTGGTGTAGTCGACGCCGGTGACCGGGTGGGTCAGCCCGGTGCCGGTGACGTTCCTGAAGCGGATGTCGTGGATCCGGCCCGCGGGCGGGGCGCCCGGGCAGCGCTTTCGGTCGCCGATCTTGATGAAGACGGGGGTGGCGCCCTTGGTCATGGTGATGTCCGAGTAGCGGACGTCGCTGATGTCGGCGCCGTCCATGGAGACGATGCCGATGGCCGCCTTGCCCCCGCCGCCGATCCGGAGCCGGTCGAAGCGGATGTCGCGGAAGTCGCCACAGGTCTCCGAGCCGAACTGGAGCGCGTTGTTCTCGGTGGACAGCACATCGGAGTCATGGACCCGGACGTCCTGGCTGGTGTAGGTCCGGCCCAGCGCGTAGTCGCTCTTGAGGACGACGCCGTCGTCCCGGCCCTCGATGCGGGACTGGCCGATGTCGACATGGCGGCTGTTGATGAGGTTGACGGCGTCCCGGTCGGTGCTGGTGAGCACCTTGGTGCGGGTCATCCGTACGCCGTCGCAGCCGTTGAGCAGCAGCGCGAAGTGGCCGCCCCGGGTGAAGGTGACGTCCTGGATGTCCAGGTCGGCGCAGCGCTTGAGGGAGAGGATCTTGTCGCCGACGCCCGGTTCCAGGGTGTTGCTGGTGCCCAGCCCCTCCCCGTCGAGGGTGCCGGACCCGGTGATGGCGAGGTGGTGGATGTTCTCGCCCGTCAGCAGCGCGTTGCGGAAGTGGCTGTGGCCGAAGTCCTGGTAGGCGTCCCAGGGGTTGGGCTCGGCCTCGTCCATGCCTCCGGCGGCGGCGAGCAGCGTCGCGCCCTTGGCGAGGTGCAGGGTGATGTCGCTCTTGAGGTGGAGGGTGCGGGACTTGTAGGTGCCGGGCGGGAACAGCACGGTGCCGCGGCCGGGAGCGGCGGCTGCCGCGTCGATCGCCCGGTCGATGGCGTCGTCGTCCAGCGTCGTGCCGTCGCCCGTGGCCCCGTAGTCGCGTACGTCGTACGTACGGTCGGCGGCGCCGGGCTGTGCGGTGGCGGTCTGGGGAGCCACGGCGAGCAGGCAGGCTGCGGCCGCCGTGATGACGGCGGTCCGTAAGCGCGTCGAGCGCGTCATGAATCGCCCTTCGGGTAGCCGGATCCGATGCGCACCTCGTCGATCAGCAGCTTCTGATAGCGCTTGGTGTCGGTGGCCGCGGCCCAGGTGCTGTTGACGGTGAGCCGGACAAAGCGCTTGGTGGTCGCGGGGAGGTCGATGAACTGCACCCCGCGGGCGCTGGGCAGGGTTCCGGCCTTGACCGGGCTGCCCCAGGTGCTGCCGTCGCCGGAGACCTGCACCTGGTAGTCACGGATCCGGGCGGACTGTTCGGTGTCGGACCGGGCGTAGGAGACCGACCACTCCCGCTGGTTGACGGCCAGATACCGGACGCTTCTGGCCGAGCGCAGATCGAAGGTGACCGTGGCGGGCAGCTTGGTGTTGTTGTCCCAGTAGGTCTGCGGATCGCCGTCGAGGACGGCGGAGGCCGGGTGGCCGCTCGCCGAGGCACTGGCGCTCGCGGTCATGGAGTCGGCCGGAATCAGCCCCTGCCTGCCGTCGGTCCGGACGCTCAGGACGGTGTCGTACGGATCCCAGCCGCTGATGCCGGAGACGGTGAGCTTTCCCTCGCCCTGGCTGAAGGCCAGTTTCCTTCCGGTACGGAAGTCGGTGACGCCCGATACCCGGTAGCCGTTGTCCCGTACGGTCAGTGTGGAGCCGGACGGCTTGGTCAGGACGTGGAGGTAGTGCTGGTCGGGGTCGGTCCTGCTGACCGTGGTCACCCCGCGGGCGCCGTCGTTCCAGGAGCCGGGCTGGAGCCCGCCGTACGCATAGCCACCGCCCTCGGTGCCGTCCAGCGAGCCCCAGATCTTGTCGAGATAGGTCTTCGCGGCGTTGTTGAAGGCTTCCTGTTTGCTGGGGAACTTCCCGTTCACCTGGGCTGTTTCGGCCATGAGCGACTTCACGGAGGATCCGGAGTTGCTGATCAGCCGGCCCAGGGTGAGTCCGTGGTCCACCGCCGAGTCGGTGCCGCTGTACCACCAGGCGCCGCTGCTCGGGAGCTTGAAGCAGGCCTCGGTGAGCCGCGGCTGAGGGGTCCAGATGGCCTGCGGATAGTCGTACGCCGGGGTCATGCCGGTCTTCTGCTCATTGCTGACCGTGTCCATGATCGGCGTGTCTTCGTTGTTGTTGCTCAGCAGCCAGGACGGGCGGTCGGCGCGGATCTTCTCGTAGAGGCCGTGGTCGAGCCAGTAGTCGTTGTCGTTGTCGATCCAGAAACCCGAAAGCTTCGGGTACTTCTTCATCACTTCGACGAAGTTGTCGTACGAGTACTCACCGAATCCGTCGCGCGTGGTCAGGTCGACGTCACGGCCCTTGGAGGCGGAGTACGCCGCCGAGTCGAGCCATTCATGGCCGCCCTCGTCGTGCCACTGCGGATCGTCGGTCATGTAGAGCATGACCTTCAGCCCCTGCTTGCCCGCCGCGTCGACCAGCTCGCCCAGGAAGTCCCGCTTGGTGGAGCAACTGCCCGGGATGGCGGAGGGCCAGGCGCGCGCGTATCCCAGCCGGCTGTGGAAGGAGGCGAGGACGAGGTACTTGGCGTGCAGCTTCTTGGCCTCGTCCACCCAGTAGCCGGCACTCCAGCCGCCGTCGGTCACCGCCTTCTCCCAGGCGGCGCAGCTGGTGTAGCCGGGCGAGGTGCGCATGCCCCAGTGCAGGAAGAGGCCCGCCTGGGAGTCCCGGAGCCACTGTTGCCGGGGGTTGACCACCTCGGCCCGGGCGGGGACCGGACCGGCCAGGGCGAGCGTGCCGATGGCCAGCAGGACGGCGGCCAGCCAGGCGCCTAGGCGGCGCGAACTGCGGCCCATGGGCGGCTCCTTCTCGGGGGCGCGGTGGGGTGCGACGGGATGGCGTTCCTGATGCAGCGTCACGGCCTGGCGGTGTCCGGTCAATAAGCGTGCAGTCAAAATCCTCCGATCTCTTGTGCGGGACATACGGTGCACGATTCAGCGAAACAAGCGGAATCCGCAGGTAGTTGAGGGGTTCAGGCCCCGAGAACCTGCGGCGACCGCCCTCTTGGTCCGCACCATTCCTTGACTCATGAGGGCACACCTCCTACCTTCACAGTCCCCCAATGTGAACAAGGATCAGACAGGAGAATCCTTGATGGAGCGCCCACCGCTCTTACCGCGCACCGCCCTCACCCTCGCGGCCACCGCCGCGCTGATCGCTCCGGCCGCGGTCGCCTACGGCACGGAGCGCTCCCCGCAGGCGCCGGCCGCGTCCTGGAGCCTCAAGTGGAACCCCGCGTCGGGCGCGAGTGTCGCCAGCGCCTTCGAGGGCGCCGAGGACGACCGCGCCGACTCCCACCCCGGAACCACCCACATCTACCCCTCCCAGGGCGGTTTCCGGACCGATATGCACTACCCCAGGGACGTGGACACCAGCACCGACCGCCAGCGCAACGAGGTCCGGGGCATGAAGCAGGACGGCTCCGCCGTCAAGATCCTGAAGAACGAGACCTGGCGCATCCAGTACCAGATGTACGTGCCGGACACGCTGGACGCGACGACGAGCTTCACCCACATCATGCAGATCAAGGTGGGGGACGTGGCCGCCCCGCTGTTCACCATGTCGCTGCACCAGCACGACAACGGCCCGAAGGTCGAAATCCGGACCTCGGACGACGACGACAACCTGACCGAGGCCGGGGCCGCGAACATGGCGCCGCTCCAGGGCGCCTGGAGCGATGTGTCGGTCGAGGTCAAGGCGGCCGACTCGGGCGCGTACGCCGACTGGTCGGTGACCACCGGCGGCAAGGAAGTCGCCTCGTACAAGCGCACCGGCCTGGACCTGTGGCGCGGCAAGAACTACCTGCGGCCCAAGTGGGGCATCTACCGGAGCCTGAACAGCAGCGGCCTCCAGACCACGTATCTGCTCACCCGGAACTTCAAGGCGTACAAGCTCCAATAGGAGGACACGCGATGAAGAGCTGTCGGAACACCCTGGTGGCCGCGGCCGCCACCACAGCGCTCACCGCCGGGCTGCTGCTCACCCAGGCGGGCACCGGCAACGCCGCACCGGCCGCGGCCGATTCCGTCCCCTCAGCCATCTCGACGGTCTCGTCCGGCTGGTCGATCCCCTGGGGGCTGAGCTGGCTGCCGGACGGCTCGGCGCTGATCAGCGAGCGGGACTCGTTCAAACTCTTCAAGCTCACCCAGTCGGGCGCCAAGACCCAGGTGGGCACGGTGCCCAATGTGGTGACCACCAGCGGCGAGGGCGGGCTGATGGGCCTCGCGGTGTCCCCGAACTGGAACACCGATCACTACGTCTACATCATGCACACGGCGTCCGACGGCAACCGGATCGCCCGCATGACCTACGACGGTTCCTCACTGAGCGGCTACAAGGCGATCGTCACCGGCATCAAGAAGAACAAGTACCACAACGGCGGGCGCCTCAAGTTCGGCCCGGACGGCTATCTGTACGCCACCACCGGGGACGCGCAGACATCCAGCAACGCGCAGGACAAGAACTCGCTCAACGGCAAGATCCTGCGGATGACCACCGACGGCAAGGCCGCCCCCGGCAACCCGTTCGGCACCCTCGTCTACTCCCTGGGCCACCGCAACCCGCAGGGCCTCACCTGGGACGCGCAGGGCAGGCTGTGGGAGGCGGAGCTGGGCAACAGCACGTACGACGAACTCAACCTCATCGAGGCGGGCAAGAACTACGGCTGGCCCACCTGCGAGGGCAGCTGCTCCACCTCCGGGATGACCAACCCCAAGCGCCAGTGGACCGTCGGCGAGGCATCGCCCAGCGGGGTCACCTATGCCGACGGCGCCCTCTACATGGCGGCGCTCCGGGGCGAGCGGCTGTGGCGGATCCCGGTCGACGGGACGAGCGCGGGCACCCCGAAGGCGTACTACACCAGCTCGTACGGGCGGCTGCGCACCGTCGAGACGGTGCCCGGCAAGAACACGCTGTGGCTGTCCACGACGAACGCCGACAACAACGGCGGGGAGGCGGACGGCGCGGACAAGGTGTTCCAGGTCGAGCTGAAGTAGCACGCGCCGGCATGCGTACGGTCGCGCTCCCCGGGGAGCGCGACCGTACGCCCGTGTCAGTACGCCAGCCGCTCGTTCATCAGCAGGAAGGCGCCCAGCCCGTGCAGGTCGTTCGTGTTGCGCTTGCGGCCGAGGTAGTACGCCAGATCACCGACGTTGGTGCCCTCGCTGATGTCGGCGATGCTGGTCAGCCCGTCCGCGTCGACCGTCACCTTGTCCAGGACGCCCCGGTAGCCGCGGCGCGCCGCCGCCGCGTAGTCGCCGCCGCGGATCCATCCGTGGTCCAGGGCGGCGTGGAGCATCAGGGTGTACATGCTGGAGGCCGAGGTCTCGGTCCAGTTGCCCGGCTCGCCGGGCTTGTCGACGACCTGGAACCAGCGGCCGGTCGCCCGGTCCTGGTAGCGCAGGAACCCCTTGGCCAAGTGCCGTACGTTGGCGATGAGTTCGGCGCGGCGCGGATGGCGGGCGGGCAGCATCTCCAGCACCTCGATGTGCGTCATCGCGGTCCAGCCGATGGCGCGGGCCCAGAAGTGGGCGGAGGTGCCGGTGGCGTCATCCGGGTTCCAGGGGGCGTCGCCGTCCGCGTCGTAGGCGTGGTAGATCAGCCCGTTCGACGCCTTGAGGTGGCGGAAGTACACCGCGAGGTTCCGGGTGACCTCGTCGTACGCGTAGCTCTTGTCCCCGTACGCGATGCCGTACCGCAGCAGGAACGGCTGGGCCATGAAGACGCCGTCGCCCCACAGTTCGTTGGTCTTGCCGGTGGCGTGCCACATGCCGCCGTCCGCGGTGCGGGGATAGTCGGCGAAGCGGGCGCGGATCTGGTCGGCGGCCGTCCGGTAGCGTGCGTCGCCGGTCTCCCGGTGGAGCATCAGCAGCAGATTGCCGGACTGCATGGCGTCGAGGTTGTCGAAGGTGCGGCTCATATGGCCGTCGGCGTCCACGAAGTTGTCCACCCAGCGCTTGATGTACGCCAGGTACGAGGGCTCGCCCACCCGCTGGTAGACGCGGTACGCCCCCAGCAGGAACAGCCCCCGGGTGTAGCCCCAGCCGCCGAGCGAGGCCGGGTCCGGGTAGCGGGCGACGGTGGAGTCCACCACCGCCCGCGACCAGTCGGTCCGGGCTGCCGCGTGGGCCACCCCGGTCCCCGGCAGCAGAAGGCCGCCGCCGATGCCGAGCGCGCTCGCGAGTACGGTCCTGCGTCTGATCATGGGGAGTTCCCTCTTTTCAGTTCAGGATGCCATGTACACGCCAAGGATAGCGTCGAGCGCACCGTACCGGGTCAAACCTGGAGGAAAGGGCCGGATCCGCATCCCCCGTCAGCAGCCCGGCCACCAGCCGGCCGGTGGCGGGGGCGAGCATCAGCCCGAGCATGTTGTGACCGGTCGCCAGCAGCACCCGGGAGTGGCCGGGCACCCGGCCGATCAGCGGCAGCCCGTCGGGGGTCATGGGCCGCGGGCCCACCCACTCCTCCTGGAGGTCGTCCCAGTCGGCATGGCGCAGATACGGGCGCGCGGCCGCGACGATGGCCTCGACGCGCCGCCGCCGGAACCGGTCGGGGTCGCGCTCGAACTCCATCGTCCCGGCGACCCGGACCCGCTTGCCCATGGGCGTGAGCACCACCTTGGCCGCGCCGAGGTGGACCAGCCGGGAGGGCGGGGGCTCGGCCGCCACCGAGAAGCTGTAGCCCTTGCCCGCCACCAGATCGAGGTCCACGCCGAGCCCGCGGACCAGTTCGCGGGACCAGATGCCCGCGGCGACGACCACCGCGTCGCTCCGGTACGTCCCCGCCGAGGTCCGCACCTCGGCGCGCCCGGCCCGCTCACTGACGGCCGACACCCGGGCGCCCTCGACCAGTTCGACGCCCTGACGGCGCAGCCGCTCGGCGAGCCGGTCCACGAAGAGCCCGGGGTCCAGCGACCACTGGTCGTCCACCACGAACCCCGCCCGGGCCCCCTCGGTGAGCGCGGGCTCGGTGTCCGCGAGGGCGTCCCCCGTGAGCACACCACCGGCGGCGATCGGCGCGCCCAGCCGGCGGAAGGCGGTGAGCGCCTTGGCGGCGTACGCGCGGGACGGAAAGGCGAACAGGAACCCGTCCTTGTGCGCCTGGCCGTCCACGCCGAGCGCCTCCAGCTCCTCGAAGAGTTCGAAGGTGCCCTTCGAAGAGCGCGCCGAGCGCGCTCGCGCCGCGGTCGTGGTGGCGTGCGGTGGCGCGCAGCCCGAAGCGGACGAGGAAGCGCACCAGTTCGGCGCTGGTCGACGGATGGACGGCCAGGGCGCTGTCCGGGCGGTGCAGCCCGCGCAGCGCGGTGCCGATGACGCCGGGGGCGGCGAGCGGTTCCACCAGGTCGGGGCAGACCTCCCCGGCGTTGCCGCGGGAGGCGCCGCTGCCCAGCCGGTCGCGTTCCAGGACGGTGACCCGCAGCCCGGCGGCGGCGAGGGAGTGGGCGCACATCAGGCCGACGACTCCGCCGCCGACGATCGTGACCGAGGAGGGCGTGGCACCGGAGAGGGTCATGACGTCTCCTTCACCGTGGGCCGCGGTGTGGTCGGGTCGGCGGCGGTGCCGCGGCGGAGGCGGGAGCGGCCGCGCGGATCGCCGTCGCGGTCGACCGCGCTCGCGTCGGCGAGGGTCAGCCCGCTGGTCTCCGGCGCGAGGACGTATGACGCGGCCCAGCCGATGACGCAGATGACCGCGCCGAGGAGCATCGCCAGCCGGGTGCTGTGGGCGAGGACGACGGGCGCTCCCCAGGTGCCGAGTGCGGCGCCGATCCGGCTGATGCCGGTGGCGAAGCCGTTGGCGGTGGCGCGCACCCCGGTCGGGAAGAGCTCGGAGGGATAGATGGCCTGGAGGCACTGGCTGGAGAAGCACGCCACGCCGAAGGCCGCGAAGAGCACGACCACGACGGCCGGTGCGGGATGGGCGAAGGCGGCGAGGGCGAGCAGGGGGATGGCGGAGAGGCCGAAGCTCCACAGCAGCAGGGTGCGCCGCCCCTTGTTGACGACCAGGATCCCGGAGAGCGAGCCGAGCACGAAGAAGATCTGCACCACGACCGAGCCGAGGTACGAGTCGTTGCCGTCGGCCAGTCCGAAGGAGGCCAGGATGGTGGGTTCGTACGTGGTGATGGCGTAGATGGGCAGCAGCTGGCACGCCCAGAAGACGCTGATGAAGACGGTCCTGCGCAGATAGGCGCCGCGGAAGATGTCGCCGTAGCGGGTGCGCGAGGCGGTGTCCGCCTCCAGCTCGGCCAGGGTCGCGTCCGGGCCGAGCATCTGCTTCAGCACGGCCTCGGCCTCGTCGGTACGCCCCTTGCTGAGCAGCCAGCGCGGGGACTCGGGGGTGCCGAAGCGCAGCAGCAGGATGAGGACGGCGGGGATCGCGCTGCTCGCGAGCATCCAGCGCCAGTCGTCATGGCCGGAGGACATCATCGCCCAGCCGACGACGTACGCGACGGCGGCGCCGACCGACCACATCGTCACCATGATGACCAGCAGCGGACCCCGGGAGTTGCGGGGTGCGAACTCGGAGGCGATGGTGCCCGCGATGGCGAAGTCCGCGCCGATGGCGATGCCCATGAGGAAGCGCAGCACGGTGAGCTGCCAGGGATCGGTGACGAAGAACTGGGCCGCGGACAGCACGATGAAGGCTGCGATGTCGAAGAGATAGACCTTCTGCCGCCCGACCAGGTCGGTGACGTAACCGAAGATCAGACCGCCGGCGAACATGCCGACCAGGGACGCGGAGCCGACGACTCCGGCGTCGAAGGAGTTCAGGTGGTAGTCGGCGGTGAGGAGCGGCAGTGCGACGCCGATGATGCTGAGGATGTAGCCGTCGCAGAACTCGCCGCCGCCCGCGTAGAGCGTGATGAGCCAGTGGGTGCGGGTGGGACGGGACTTTTCGAGTGATGCTGTGCTCATAGGCCGTCTCCGGAGAGGGTGCTCCTGGGGAGGAGGAGGACGGATGGCCGGGCGGTCGCGGGGCGCCCGGTGCTGATGTCGGAAGACGGTAGGCAGCGCGGGGCTCTCGGTCATCGTAGAAGTCGCACGAAGTGATCCACTGCTTGGCCGGGTCGCTTGTACGATCCGCCCATGGACCCTCTGAGCGGCCACCCCGTCCTGACCCCGCAGCTGGCTCAGGAGATCGCCCATGACATCGGCCGGATCACCGGCTTCAACGTGCTGATCACCGACCCCGGTGCGGTCGTCATCGGCTGCGGCGACCTCTCGCGCGTCGGCACCGTCCACGAGGCGTCGCTGGAGGTGGTGCGCACCGGGCGGCCCGCCATCCACACCGCAGGGCAGGCAAGCCGGATGCGCGGGGTGCGGCAGGGGATGAGCCTGCCGATCACCGTCGGGGAGGAGGTGATCGGCACGGTCTGTCTCACCGGGGAGCCCGAGGAGGTGGACCGCTTCGGCCTGGTGGTGCGGCGGCAGGCGGAGATCCTGCTGGAGGAGGCGGCGCTGCTGCGTTCGCGCATGCTCCACGAGCGGGCGGTCGACGACTTCGTACGGGACATCGCGCTCTACGACCCCGAGGTGGTCGACGCCGGGGCGGTGGACGCCCGGGCGGTGGAACTGGGCCTGGCCCCCGGTGCGGCCCGGGCCGCGCTGCTGCTGGAGGTGCGCGCCGCCGACGAGGGCGCGGCGATGTCCCGGATCACGGTGCTGCGGACCGTGCGGGAGGTGTTCCGGGACCGGCAGGATGTGGCGGGCGAACAGGCGGCGGGGCGGTACGTGGTGCTGGCCGCCGCGTACGGAGAGCGCACGGCCCCGGGACGGCTCGCCGACGCCTGCGGCCAGTTGCTGTCGCTGCTGCACGAACGCCATGGCCTGGACGGGCGGATGGCCGTCGGCGAGCCCGGTACGGGCACCACGGGGATGCACCACTCCTATCGCGACGCGGCGACCGCGCTGCGCACCGGACCGGCCGTCTTCCCCGGCGACCGCGTCTATACCGCGTCCGAGCTGCGGATACCGCATCTGCTGGGATCCACTCCGCGCCATGGCCGGGCGCGGTTCGCCGATGCGGTGCTGGGGGATCTGCGCGGCCAGCCGGACTGGCCGACGCTGCGGGAGACGCTGATCGGCTGGGCGGAGGGCGGTTTCCATCTGGTGCGCTCCGCTGAGCGGCTGCACATCCACCGGAACACGCTGCTGTACCGGCTGGAGAAGATCGGGAAGCTGTCGGGGAAGCGGGTGCGGGAGCCCGTCCAGGCCATCGAGATGTATCTCGCCTGTCTGACCGACGTCCTCCAGGAGAACACCGACCCCGCGCGGGAACGCTGACCACCGGCACAGGCTGAGGTAAGCCGCACCTAAGCTACTGGAGTCGGGGTCAACTGGAAGAAGGACCTGCTGACGGTCGCGGACGCGGTCGGCGAGCGCGACCGGGCGCGGACGATCGTCAGCCGCTTCATGGGGCTCGGCCGCCCGACGTCACAGAGGTTCGACGACGCGGTGCGCGCCGGACACACCGTCACGGTGGACGACGACCCCTGGTACCTCAAGCCGGGCCGACCGCCGCGCGTGTCGTCCTCGACGACATCACCGAGCACCTGGGCCGCTGAAACCGAGCGGGGACGTTCGCGACGGTTATGGGGAAGGCATATCCCACCGTCACACCCCGTATGCGATCGGGACAATCCGTCACCATAATGCCCCCCACAGGCAATAGTCTCGGCATACAGGCCGCGGCGGAGGAGGTAGCCCATGGGGACGGGCGATCGCGAACAGGCACAGGCACGAGCGCGGCAGGAAGCCGACCGGCTCACCGCGCAGGGCATCCATGGCATCGCCCTGACCTGGGTGGACAACGCGGGACTCACCCGGGTCAAGTCCGTGCCCACCGGGCGGCTCGCCCACAGCGCACGGCGTGGCGTCGGCATGTCCCCCGTCTTCGACGTGTACCTCGTGGACGACTCGATGACGACGAGCCCTCATATCGGCGGGCCCGACGGCGATCTGCGGCTCTTCCCCGACCTCGACCGGCTCACCGCGCTGGCCGCCCAGCCCGGCTGGGCCTGGGCACCGGCCGACCGCTACGCCCAGTCCGGCCTGGAACACCCCACCTGCCAGCGGCTGTTCGCCCGCCGGATGGCCGAGCGGGCACATGGGCGGGGCATCGCGCTGCGCATGGGGTTCGAAACGGAGTGGGTCGTCACCACGGGCGGCACCGGCGGTACGGACGACACGCCCGGCCCCGGCCCGTACAACGCCGCCCCGGGCCCGCGCTACGCCGGTACGGGCCCGGCCTACGGCATGGCGCGCCTGGTCGACCTCTCCGGCTACCTCGCCGATGTACTCGACACGCTGCACACCCAGGGCGTGGAGGTGCTTCAGCTGCATCCGGAGTACGCGGCCGGGCAGTTCGAGGTGTCCGTGGCGCCCGCGGATCCGGTGGGCGCCGCCGATCTCGCCGTCCTCGTCCGCGAAACGATTCGCGGGGTGTCGGCACGGCACGGGCTGACACCGCTGTTCGGCCCGGTCGCCGAGGCGGGCACGGTCGGCAACGGCGGCCATCTGCACCTGAGCCTGTGGCAGGGCGAGCGCAATCTGTGCCGGGACGGGGACGGACCGCACGGCATGACCGCGACCAGCGAGGCGTTCCTCGCCGGAGTGCTGCGCGCGCTGCCCGCCCTGCTCGCCATCGGCGCCCCCTCCCCCGCGAGCTATCTGCGGCTGGAACCCTCCCGCTGGGCCGGGGCGTACCAGTGCTGGGGGCTGGAGAACCGCGAGGCCGCGCTGCGCTTCATCACCGGCGCCCCGGACGACCCGGGCGGGGCCAACGCCGAGGTCAAGTGCTTCGACCCGGCGGCCAACCCCTATCTGGTGACGGGCGCGGTCATCGCCGCCGGGCTCGCCGGGCTCGACGCCGGGCTCACCCTGCCACCACCGGTCTCCGGCGACCCGGCGCGTACGGACCGGGAGCGGCGGCTGCCCACCTCGCTGCTCGGCGCGCTGGAGCACTTCGAGGACTCGGCGGTGCTGCGCGAGGCGCTGGGCGATCCGCTCTTCGAGTCCATCGCCGCCGTACGCCGCGCCGAGGCGGCGCTGTTCGAGAAGGCCACCCCGCAGGAGATCGCGGCCGCGACCCGGGGACGGTACTGAACGATGCGCTCCGCCGAGGGGTCGGCGCCAAACGGGCTGTCTCTGCCGCCGCTGGTGGACCACCACTGTCATGGGGTGGCCCGCCACGAACTGGACCCCGCCGCATTCGAGGCGTTCCTGACCGAGTCCGACGCGCCCGCCGCGCTCGGCACCACCTTCTTCGACAGCCAGCTGGGCTTCGCACTGCGCCGCTGGTGCCCGCCGCTGCTCGACCTGGAACCGCACTGCCCGCCCGCCCGCTATCTCGCCCGTCGGCGGGAGCTGGGGGTACGGGAGGTCAACCGGCGGCTGCTGAGCGCCGCCGGGATCACCGACTTCCTCGTCGACACCGGCCTCCCCGGCGATCTCACCACCCCGGACGAGCTGGCAGCGGCGGCCGGTGGCACCGCGCACGAGATCGTCCGGCTGGAACACCTCGCGGAGCGGACCGCCGACACCTCGCGCAGCGCCGACGACTTCCTGGCCGGGCTCGCCGACGGGATCCGGGAGGCCGCCCGTACCGCAGCGGGCTTCAAATCGGTGGCCGCGTACCGCTACGGCCTCCACTTCGAGCCCGACGCACCCGCCCCCGCCGCCGTGCACACCGCGGCCGAGCGCTGGCTCGCCCACCGCGCCGAGGGCGGCGCGCCCGCGGCCCGGGTGACCGACCCCGTGCTGCTGCGCCATCTGCTGTGGTCCGCGGCCCGCACCGGGCTGCCGCTCCAGCTGCACACCGGCTTCGGCGATCCGGATCTGCGGCTGGACCGCTGCGATCCGCTCGCGCTCACCGACTTCATCCGCGCCGTGCGCCCCACCGGCTGCTCGCTGATCCTGCTGCACGGCTATCCGTACCACCGCGGCGCGGCGTACCTCGCCGCGGTCTTCCCGCATGTCTACGCCGACGTCGGCCTGTCCCTGACCCACACCGGGGCGCGGGCCGGGGCGGTGCTCGCCGAGATGCTGGAGCTGGCCCCCTTCGGCAAGGTGCTGTTCTCCACCGACGCCTACGGGCTGCCCGAGCTGTACATGGTGGGCGCGCGGCTGTTCCGGGAGGCGCTGACCGGGCTGCTGGACCAGTGGGTGCGCGAGGGCGCGTGGTCGAGCGGCGACGCCGGGCGGGTGGCGGCGCTCCTCGGCGCGGACAACGCGCGCCGAGTGTACGGGCTCGGCAGCACAATCACCCGTGATCATTAGCCTGGACCGCAGAATCCCCGGTTCGCGGGGCGCTCGGCGACGGTTTTCGCCACGATGGTGGGATGGACGAAGAGCAATTCCTGGAGCGCGCCAAGCAGTTCGCACTCCACCTGGCCGACCTTCAGTCGCGCCTCGACCCCGCGTCGTACGATCTGCTGCTGCGCATCCTGCACGGCATCAACGACGCCATCGTGGGCCGGTCCGCGGGCGGCCCCACCGGTATCGACGTACCGTTCACCGCGTTCGACCGGGATCTGTTCACCCCCGCTCTCGGGCGGGAACTGGCCAAGCTGACCAGTCTGCTGGGACCGCACGGGCTCCAGTTGGTCGTCGAGTTCGGCAACCAGCAGGAGAACGACCGGCGCGAGGTCGAGGCGATAGCCCGGGTCAGCGGCATGGATCCCGGGGGCGCGTGATGGTCTACCGACGGGTACGGTTCGGCTTGGGGCGGCGGCGCCCCTCACACCACCGTCCCCGGAGGAGAACGCATGCGGATCAGCGGCACCACCGTCCTGCTCACCGGAGCGACCGGGGGCATAGGGCAGACCCTCGCCCGGGCCCTCGCCGCCAAGGGCGCCAAGCTGCTGCTCACCGGGCGCCGCGAGGAGGTGCTGCGGCCGCTGGCCGAGCGGCTCGGCGCCACTCCGATCGTCGCCGACCTGGCCGAACGGTCCGATGTGGAGCGGCTCGTCGAAGAGGCGGAGGCGGCGGACGCCCGCGTCCTGATCGCCAACGCCGCGCTGCCCTCCAGCGGTGACGTCCTCGGCTACGACACGGACCACCTCGACCGCGCCCTCGACGTCAATCTGCGCGCCCCGCTGCTGCTGTCGCGGCTGATGGCGCCGCGACTGGTGGCCGCGGGGTCCGGGCAGCTGGTGATGATCGGCTCGCTGTCGGGCCGTACCGCCTCCCCCGGCGCCGCCCTCTACAACGCGGCCAAGTTCGGGCTGCGCGGCTTCGCGCTCGGGCTGCGGCAGGACCTGCACGGCACGGGCGTCGGGGTCACGCTGGTGCAGCCCGGGTTCGTCGGCGACGCCGGGATGTTCGCCGACTCCGGCGCCTCCACACCCCCCGGCGTGCGCACCATCACCACCCGCCGGGTGGCGGCCGCCACCGTCCGCGCGATCGAACGGAACCGGGGCGAGGTGAACGTGGCCCCGCTGGAGCTGCGCTTCGGCAGCGCCCTCGGCGGCCTCTTCCCCACCCTCGCCGAGCGCGCCCAGCGCCAGGCGGGCGCCGATCGTACGTCGCGGCAACTCGCCGACGGACAGCGCGACAAGCGCTGAGGCACGGTGGTGTAGGTTCGGGCGACCCCACCGGGAGTTCGAGCGAGGGAGCGGGTTATGCGTGCTGTGGTGTTCGACGACTTCGGGCGCAGGCCCGAGGTACGGACCGTCGACGATCCCACCCCCTCCCCGCGCGGCGCGGTCATCCGCGTCGAGGCCACCGGGCTGTGCCGCAGCGACTGGCACGGCTGGATGGGCCACGCCCCGGACATCCGGCTGCCGCACGTCCCCGGCCATGAACTCGCGGGCACGATCGAGGAGATCGGCCCCGACGTCCTGAACTGGCGCCCCGGCCGGCGGGTCACGGTGCCCTTCGTCTGCGCCTGCGGGCGCTGCGCCGCGTGCGCGGACGGCGCCCAGCAGGTGTGCGAACGGCAGACGCAGCCGGGCTTCACCCACTGGGGGTCGTTCGCCGAGTACGTCGCGGTCGAGAA
>NZ_GG657754.1:840943-843321 GCF_000158915.1 Streptomyces himastatinicus ATCC 53653
CCCGCCGCCGGAAACCCGATGCTCCCGATGGACCGGGTCATCGCGCTCGAACTCCAGCTGCTGGGCAGCCACGGCATGGCCGCGCACGCGTACGGGCCGATGATGGAGATGGTCGACGCCGGGACGCTGCGGCCGGACCGGCTGGTCACCGACGTCATAGGTCTGGACGCCGTACCCGAGGCGCTGTCCGCGCTGCCGTCGGCGGCGAAGGGCGGGGTGACGGTGATAGAGCCCCACCGCGCCCCGACGGGGTCGGGATGGTGATGTCGCGCATCGCGAAGACGGCCGCGAGGGCGAGGACTCCCGCGACGGCCCCGCCCCAGGCGACCGTGGAGCCGATCACCGGGGCGCTGCTCGCCGCGTCCGCGCCGTGACGGCCCATCAGGGACTGTGCGCAGGCCAGCCCGAAGGTGCCGCCGATCTGCTTGGCGAGGGCCGAGCCCGCGGTCGCCGTGCCCATGTCGGCGGCGGGTACGGAGTTCTGGGTCGCGATGGTGATGCCGCCCATCGCGGGCCCCGTACCGAGCCCGGCGATCAGTAGCCATCCGCAGATCAGCGGCGTCGGTGTCGCCGTGTCCAGGGCGAAGAACGCGGCCGTCCCGGCGGTGAGCAGTCCGGCGCCGGTCAGGAGCACCGGTTTGACGTGGCCGCTGCGCAGCAGGGCGGCGGAGGTGAGCCGGTTGCTCAGCGCCATGCCGAGCATCAGGGGCAGGAGCAGCAGCCCGGAGGTGGTCGCGGAGTGGCCCCGTACGTACTGGAAGTAGAGCGGCAGCAGGATGCCGACCGGCATCGCGGCGGCCTGGAAGAAGAACCCGCCGGTCAGCAGGGCGCTGTAGGCGCGGTGCCGGAAGAGGCGGAGCGGCAGCACGGGGACGGACGCGCGGCGCTCGACGGGAACGAGCAGGGCGAGCAGCGCCAGACCGCCGAGCAGACACCCCGCGACGGTGGGATCCGTCCAGGGCGGGGTGTGTCCGTCCGCCGGAGTGCCCTTCAGGCTCAGACCGGTCAGGGTCAGTGAGAGACCGGCCGTGAGGAGGAGGACCCCCGCTACGTCGAGCCGCCCGGACGGCACCACGGCGGGGCGGCGGTCCGGCAGGACCAGGACGAGGACGACCGCGGCGGTCAGGCCGATGGGGAGGTTGAGCCAGAACGCCCATCGCCAGCCCGCGTGGTCGGCCAGCAGACCGCCGACGATCGGGCCGCCGACCAGGCCGAGCACCAGCATCGTGCCCATAGCCGTCTGCATGCGGATCAAACCCTCCGTGCGGGAGGGCGGGTTGAGGTCGCGGATCAGGGCCATGCCGAGGGTGAGCAGGGCCCCTGCACCCAGCCCCTGCCCGGCGCGGCAGACGATCAGCGCTTCCATGGAACCGGCGAGGCTACAGGCGAGGGAGCCCGCCAGGAACAGGGCGAGTCCGCTCAGCAGCAGTCGGCGGCGGCCGTACAGGTCGGAGAAGCGGCCGTAGACGGGCACGCTGATCGAGGAGGTCAGCAGATAGGCGGTGACGAGCCAGACGTACCAGCTGTCGCTGCCACTGCCACTGCCACTGCCACTGCCGCCGATCTGCTCGACGATGCGGGGCAGGGCGGTGCCGACCACGGTGCCGTCGAGCATGGCCAGGAAGGCGCACGCCAGCAGGGACAGGGTGATCAGGGTCCGGCGGCGGGACGTGAGGTGCGCATACCCGTCGTGCGCAGACCCGTCCGATGCGGTCACCGGCCCTCCCCCGACCCCGGCCCGCTGAGCGCGCCGTGCAGGAAGAGGTCCACCAGTTCGTCGGTGGTCAGCGGGTCGTTCACGCCCGACCGCCCGGCGAACATCAGCAGCAACTGGAAAGAGTCCGCGAGCCGTTCGGGGGCGAGCCGCAGGCTCTCCCGGTCCGGCTCCAGCAGGGCGGCCAGCGCCGCGCGGGGCGCGGCGAGCCCCGCTTCGCGGTCCGGCAGCCCGCCGCCCTCGGCCGACGCGCCGGGCGGCCTGCGCTCCAGTCGGCCGGTCGCGGCGAGCGCTCCGACGACGGCGCCGATACGGGCCATGTGCCCGCGCATCACCTCGGCCGCCTCGGTGAGCCGGGCGTCAAGCGGCTGGTCCAGGTCGATCGCCTCCAGATGGGCGACGGCGTCGTCGGGGCGCGTGGCCTCGGCCACGCAGGCGGCGATCAGGGTGTCCTTGTCGGGGAAGACACGGAAGATCGTGCCCTCCCCGATGCCCGCGGCGCGGGCGATCTTCGCGGTGGTCACGGCGGCGCCGTATTCGACGACCAGGGGAAGCGCCGCGGCGACGATCATCTTGCGGCGCTGGTCGGGGTCCATGGCGGGCGCACGGCGCCGGGGCGGCGTGGGAGAGGTCTCGGTCATACCTCGAAGAGTACGGAGTGAGC
>NZ_GG657754.1:843802-856438 GCF_000158915.1 Streptomyces himastatinicus ATCC 53653
TCGCTCAGGAAGTGGCCGGACGACGCCACCGCCACCACGCGGGCGCCGGGGGCGAGAGCGGGGCGGAGGCGGCCCACGAGCGCGAAGTGCCCGAGGTGGTTGATGGCGAAGTGGGCTTCCCAGCCCGGGCCGACCCGGGTCTCCGGACACGCCATCACACCGGCGCCGTTGATGACGATGTCGAGCGTCCGGCCGGTGTCGAGAAAGCGGTCCGAGAACGCGCGCACGCTCTCCAGATCGCCCAGGTCGAGCGCTCCGACCTCCACCCCGGGTGTGCCTCGCAGGGCTTCCCCGGCGGTGCCGGGCCGCCGCGCCGGGACGATGACGCGCGCCCCGGCGCGGGCCAGGGCGCGCGTGGTCTCCAGGCCGAGCCCGGAGTATCCGCCGGTGACCAGGGCCGTGGCGCCGGTCAGGTCGACCCCGGCGAGAACGTCGTCGGCGGTGCTGTGGGCGCCGAATCCGGAGGGGAGCTTCCGCTGTTTCGTGATCATGCGGAGGACGCTAAAACCTAGACCGCGCGCTAGGTCAAGGTACGGTTCCCCGATGAGCGGTTCCCCGATGAACGACGACGGCCTGAGCATCGGCAAGGTCTCCGAGGCGACCGGACTGAGCGTGCACGCGCTGCGGTTCTTCGAGCGCGAGGGGCTGTTCCTGCGGGAGATCCCCCGTACCGGCGGCGGGCAGCGGGTCTACGCACAGGCCGATGTGGACTGGCTCGCGCTGTGCGACCGGCTGCGCGCCTCCGGTATGCCGATCGCCACGATCCGCACGTTCGCCGAACTAGTCCGCCGCGGTCCGGGCAATGAGCCCGAGCGGCTCGCGCTGCTCCGTGAGCACGAGGAGAACGTCCGGGCCAGGATGGACGAACTCGGCGCCTGCCTGGACGTCATCCACACCAAGGTGGCCGTCTACGAACGCCATGTCCGCGAAGGGACCGCCGCCGGGGTGTGGTCCCCGATGCCGTCCGACGGCTGACGGAGTGGATCTGGACCCGCCAGTTCCGGGGCGTCTAGCCTTGGCCACGACCTGACGTCCCATCACGTGGCATGAGCGGGGCCGTCGTCGTGCCCTGGTGTGATGCCCCGTGCCGTACGCCGTGGGTGGGTACGGCCGGTGACAGCCGCCGCTCGCCCAGGAAGTACTTCCTCATGACCACCACTCCCTCCACGGCACCCGACATCCTCTCCCCGGAGTTCGCGGCGGACCCGTACCCCGCCTACCGGGCCATGCGCCAGGACTTTCCGCTGATCCACCACCCCGCGACGGACGCCTACATCATCTCCCGCTACGAAGACGTCGCCCGGGCCTTCAAGGACCCGGTGTTCACCAGCCACAACTACGACTGGCAGATCGAGCCGGTGCACGGCCGGACCATTCTCCAAATGGACGGGCGCGAACACTCCGTGCGCCGCGCGCTGGTGGCGCCCGCCTTCCGGGGGAAGGACCTGAGGGAGAAGTTCCTGCCCGTCATCGAGCGCAACTCCCGCGAACTGATCGACGCCTTCCGGGACGAGCCGGAAGCCGATCTGGTGGGCCAGTACGCGACCCGTTTTCCGATCAACGTGATCGTCGACATGCTCGGCTTGAACCGGGCGGACCACGGCCGGTTCCACATCTGGTACACCTCGATGATCGACTTCCTGGGCAACCTGAGCCAGGACCCCGAGGTCGCGGCGGCGGGGCTGCGCACGCGGGAGGAACTCGCCGCCTACATGATCCCGGTCATCCAGGACCGGCGCGCGCACCCGGGCGACGATCTGCTCTCCGTCCTGTGTACCGCCGAGATCGACGGCACGCGGATGAGCGACGAGGACATCAAGGCGTTCGTCAGCCTGTTGCTGGCGGCGGGCGGCGAGACCACGGACAAGGCCATCGCCGGTCTCTTCCGCAATCTGCTGGCGCATCCGGAGCAACTGGCGGCCGTGCGCGAGGACCGTACCCTCATCCCGGCGGCCTTCGCCGAGACGCTGCGCTTCACGCCTCCGGTGCACATGATCTTCCGTCAGCCCTGTGAGGACGTAGAGGTGAGCGGTGGCACGATTCCGGCGGGTGCCACCGTCACCTGCCTGATCGGAGCGGCCAACCGGGACGGGAGCCGTTACGCCGATCCTGACACGTTCAACATCTTCCGTGAGGATCTGACGACCGGCAGTGCCTTCTCGGCCGCCGCGGACCATCTGGCGTTCGCACTCGGGCGGCACTTCTGCGTGGGGGCGCTCCTGGCGAAGACCGAGATCGAGGTGGGCGTCAACCACCTGCTGGACGCCTTCCCGACGATGGCCTTCGCCGATGGTGAGGTCCCCACCGAGACAGGGGTGTTCACCCGGGGCCCCGGCTCGCTGCGGGTGCGGTTCTAAGGCCGGCCGTAGGCGGCCACCATGAGGTTCACCGCCACCTCGCCCGAGTCCTGCCCTTTGGCGTCCGTGGAGTTGACGCTGTAGACGAGGGTGCGGGAGCCGTCGCGGGTGGAGGCGATGGCCGTGTTGTAACCCCAGCGGCCACCCGTCTTCCCCCACACTTCGCGGCCGCCCAGTTTCTTCATCGAGAGGCCGGTGGAGTAGGCGGCCGGGGCGCCGCTCTTGACGTCCGGCACCTCCGGCAGCGTGAACATCTCCTCCAGGAGCGGACCGCGCACCACCCGGCCCTGGAACAGGGCCTTCGTGAACCGCTCCAGGTCCGCCGTGGTCGAGATGAGGTCCCCGGCCGCCCAGGCGTCCGTCGCCCTCCACACCGAGACGTCGCGCAGGCCGGTCGTGCCGTCGTCCAGCCTCATCTTCTGGTAGCCGTGGTTGTGTCGGCCGACGATGTGCGGATCCGCCCCGGGTGAGTACGTGTCGCGCAGCCCGAGCGGGTTCAGGACCCGGCGGGCCAGCTGACGCTCGTACGAGTCGCCCGTGACGCGCTCGATCAGCAGCCCGGCGATCGTGTAGCCGATGTTGAGATAGTGCTGCTTCGTGCCCGGCGCGAACTCGCGCTTCTTCGCCGTCGCCGAGCGGACCATGTCCTCGGGGTCATAGGTCCGGAAGCGGTTCGCGTACCACTCCTCGACCGTGTCCCCGGGGAAGTCGGGGGCCGGGATGCCATGCGTGTGGTTGAGTAACTCCCGGACGGTGACCTTCTTGTACGACGCGGGGATCAGCTCCGGCAGATAGGAGCGGGCGCTGCGGTCCAGGTCCAGTCTGCCCTCGGCGACCAGTTGCAGGGCGACGGCCGCCGTGAAGACCTTGGTCACGGAACCGGCGCGGAAGCGGGCACCCGGATCGGCGGGCCGGTGGGTCCTCAGATCGTGCACACCCGAACTGCCCCGCCAGACACCCTCGGTGCCGCCCACCCTGACCAGCGCGGCCGTCGCGTCCGACAGGTTCGCGATGGCGTCCTCCAGGGCGGGGACCGTGGGGTCCGCGGGCCGCGCCGATGCCGCGGGCGGCGGGGCGGACGCGACGGCCGGGAGGGCCGATGGGCCCACGACGGTGCCGAGGACGAGCGCGGCGGCCAGTAGCGTGCGGGTGGTGCTCTGCATGGTCAACTCCATGGGTGGATGCCGTGGTTCTCGATGGCTCCATCCTGCTGACCAGGGGCTCATCGCGGATCGCCCGCACCGGCGGGATCCGCCGGGTCACTTCCTCGCCGACGCGGGGGACTGTCCGGGGCCGGACAGTCCCCCGGGCGGCGGATCCCCGGCCGTGACCAGGCCCGTTTCGTACGCGCAGATCACCGCCTGGATCCGGTCCCGCAGACCCAGCTTGGCGAGCACATGGCCGACATGCGTTTTGACCGTGTGGTCGCTGACGACCAGCTCCCGCGGCGATCTCGGCGTTCGACAGGCCCCGCGCGAGCAGCAGCAGCGTCTCCCGCTCCCGCCCGGTCAGCGCGTCCAGGCGGGGATCGGGCCGCCGCGACCGGGCGGCCGGGCGGGTGTACTGCTCGACCAGGCGGCGGGCCACGGACGGCGCGAGCAGCGAGTCGCCCCGCGCCACCACCCGTACCGCGTGCACCAGATCGTCCCGGCGTACGTCCTTCAGCAGGAAGCCGCTCGCGCCCGCGTGCAGCGCGTCGTACACGTACTCGTCCGAGTCGAAGGTCGTCAGCATCACCGTCCGGCAGGCGCCGTCCGCGCTGATCTCGCGGCAGGCCGCGATGCCGTCCATGCCCGGCATCCGGATGTCGAGCAGCGTCACATCGGGCGTGTGCCGCCGTACGGCCGCGACCGCCTCGGATCCGTCGCCCGCCTCCGCGACCACCTCGATGTCCGGCTGGGCGTCCAGGATCATCGAGAAGCCGCTGCGCACCAGCTCCTGGTCGTCGGCCACCACCACCCGGATGCTCACCGCGCCACCTCCGCCGCCTCCGCCGTGGTCGGTACGGGGATGCGCACCCGCACCTCGAAGCCCCGGCCGTCCGGGCCCGGGCCGGTGACCGCCGTACCGCCGTGGGCCGCCGCCCGCTCGCGGATCCCGACGAGGCCGTGGCCGACGCCGGGACCGGACCGGGGACCGCGCCCGTCGTCCGTCACCCGTATGTCCATATCCCGCTCCGTGTAGGTGAGGTGTACCGAGACGGTGCGGGCGTCCGCGTGCCGGACTGTGTTCGTCAGTGCCTCCTGGACGATACGGAAGACCGTCGTCCCGGTCGCGTCCGTCAGCGCCCGCACGGGACCCGCCGTTCCGTACACGACATCGAGGCCACTGGTCCGCACCCGGTCGAGGAGCTCGGGCAGACCGGCCAGACCCGGTTGCGGTGCGCGCGGGGCGCCGTCCGGCTCGTCGCCCTCGCGCAGCACGCCCAGCATGCGGCGCAGCTGCGCCATGGCGTCCCGGCCCGTCTCGGAGATGGCGTCGAAGGCGGCCTCCGCCCGCTCCGGGGCCGTACGCACCGCCACCGGGCCCGCCTCGGCCTGGACGATCATCAGGCTCACCGCATGGGAGAGGATGTCGTGCATCTCCCGGGCGATCCGGGCCCGTTCCCGCGCCGCGGCCTGTTCGGCCTCGACCCGGTGGGCCCGCTGCCGGGCGTCGGTCAGCCGCCCGAAGACGTAGGCCGCCGCGAACACGAAGAAGGAGAAGGTGAGTTCGCGTGCCGTCCCGGTGTTGAGCCAGACCGACAACGGCACGGCGACCAGCGCCAGGATCCCGGTGACCAGCCGCTTCCACGGCGGTGACAGGACGGCGATGGTGTAGACGATGACGAGCCCGGTGTACGGGAGCGGCTGCCCGGGCCCTTCGGGGAGTGCCAGCCTGTACAGCGCGCTGGTCGCCAGGATCGCGAACAGGACGGCGAGGGGAGCCCGCCGACGCCAGATCAGGGGGATCACGGTGAGCGTGGTCAGCCCGTAGGCGGGCCAGGTCGCCGGTGCGACCTCGTCCGGGCGCGGCACCACGAACGGCATCGTCATCGCCGCCTGGATCAGGAGTGCGACCCCGATGTCGACGGCCGGCGGATGGGCTGCCGACAACGCCCGGGCCCGCGCCCACCACCCCCGTAAGTGCTCCCGTAAGTCCATCACCTCGACGTGCCCTTTCGCGGTTTCGGCGGCGAGCGGTGCTGACGCGTCAGATTACCCGCGGGCTCACGGTCCGTAGAGGGTCGCCGGGTTGTCCACGAGGACGTGGCGCAGGTGGGACGGGCTGAGTTGCTCGGTGAAGCGGGTCAGGGAGAGGCCGTCGTCGATAGTGAGGTAGGGCTCGATCCGCTGCGGGTCGCGGCTGGCGGGAGTGCCGCCGGTGTGCGGCCCTTCACCCATACCTGCCCGGTGTCCAGAGGGCGCTCAGGTCGGTGGGCAGCGCGTCGGGCGCGGTGTAGCTGCGGTCGGCCGCGTACGGGTAGCGGTCGGCGGGCCCGAAGACATGGACGTGGGTGTCCCAGGCGCCGTTCGGGAGGGCGGGTGCGGGACTGTGCCCGGTGCCGAGGACGCGGTGGGTGCGGGCGACGGGCGGCGATGAGGGCATGGCTGTGCCTCGTACGGGATCGGGGAACCGAGGGCGGTCGGCGGCCGTGCTGCGCCGCCGGGCTCGGCTGCTGCGGGAGATGGCGCGTGTCCTGCGGGAGGGCCGGGACACCTACGCGGCCCTGATCACCGCCGAGATGGCAAGCCGGTCACCGAGGCGCGCGGAGATCGACAAGTGCGCGATGACGTGCGACTACTACGCCGACCATGCCCCGGAGCACCTCGCCGACCGGCCCATTGCCAGCAACGCCGCCGAAAGCGCGGTCGTGCACGATCCGCTGGGGGTGGTGCTGGCGGTGATGCCGTGGAACTACCCCGTTCTGGCAGTTCTTCCGGTTCGCCGCCCCGGCCCTGGCCGCGGGCAACGGTGCACTGCTCAAGCACGCCAACAATGTGCCGCAGTGCGCCCTGGCCGTCGAGGAGGTCGTGCGCAAGGCCGGTGCGCCCGAGGGCCTGTGCCGGACGCTGCTGGTCGAGGTCGGCCAGGTGGCCGATGTCATCGCCGATCCGCGGGTCGCGGCGGTGACCCTCACCGGCTCCACCGAGGTCGGTGCGATCGTCGCCGCCTAGGTGTGCTGTCCCGGCACGTTGGTGACGGGCGACGCGCCGTGAGGGGTGCTTGAACGAGGCGAGGGCCTCTGGTTTCGGTGTGGATTGCGACATCTGCACCAATGCCCAGGAGGCCCTCGTTGATCCACCGTAACGCCCCGCTGACCCCGACCGGCAGGCTGCGTCTGGCCCGGTGCGTCGTCGACGACGGCTGGCCGCTGCGGCGGGCGGCCGAACGGTTCCAGGTCAGCCACACCACCGCCGCTCGCTGGGCCGGGCGCTACCGCCGCCACGGGGCAGCGGGTCTGCACGACCGCTCCAGCCGCCCCCACCACTCACCACGCCGGACGCCCGCCTTGGTGGAGGAGCGGGTGCTGCGGATGCGCCGTGAACACCAGATCGGTCCGCTGCGACTGGCGGCCCGTGCCGGCGTCGCCGCCTCTACTGCTCACCGCATTCTTCAACGCCACGGCCTGCCACCACTGGCCACGCTGGACCGGGCCACCGGCGAACCCGTCCGCCGGTACGAACGCTCCCGCCCCGGCGAGTTGGTCCACATCGACGTCAAGAAACTCGGCCGCATCCCCGACGGCGGCGGCCACAAAGCCCTGGGCCGGGCAGCCGGCCGCAAGAACAGGAACGGGACCGGCCATGCCTTCCTGCACACCGCGCTGGATGACCACTCCCGCCTTGCCTACACCGAGCACCTGCCCGACGAGCAGGCGGCCACCTGTGCGGACTTCCTGCGTCGAGCTGCCGCCTGGTTCGCCGCACGCGGCGTGACCGTCGAGCGGGTGCTGACCGATAACGCCTGGGCCTACAGCAAGAACACCTGGCACCACACCTGCCGTGAGCTGGGTATCCGCCCACGCTGGACCCGCCCCTGGCGGCCCCAGACCAACGGCAAGGTCGAACGCTTCCACCGCACCCTGCTGGACGAGTGGGCCTACCAGCGGCCCTACACCTCAGAAGGCGAACGGCAGGCAGCGTTTCCCGACTGGCTGGACTGGTACAACTACCACCGACCCCACACCGGAATCAGCGGCCGCACCCCAGCCAGCCGCATCACCAACCTCTCCGGACAGCACACCTAGGGCGCGTCTCTTCGATCAGGCAGCGACAGAGCGCCTAGCTTGATAGGCAAGCTTCCACTTGCCTATGGTGGTGGTTATGGCAGAGGATGTCTTCAAGGCACTGGCCGACCCCACCCGTCGGCACATCCTTGATGAGCTGGTGGAGCGGGGTGGCCAGACCCTGTTCGAGATATGCGCACGGCTGGTGACGAAGCACGGTCTGGGGCTGTCCCGGCAGGCGATCAGCCAGCACCTGGCAGTACTCGAATCCGCGGGTCTCGTCCGTACGCGGCGCCAGGGCCGCTACAAGTTCCACGACCTGAACACCGAACCCCTTGAGCGCATCGCGACCCGATGGCTCAGGCCCGACGCACCGGAGAGCACCCCATGAAGATCTATGTGACCAGCGTCTTCGTCGACGACCAGGCCGAGGCCCTGCGCTTCTACACCGACGTGCTCGGTTTCGTGAAGAAGCATGACGTCCCGCTGGGCGAGGACGCCCGGTGGCTGACCGTGGTCTCGCCGGAAGACCCCGACGGGACCGAACTGCTGCTGGAGCCCTCCAGCCATCCCGCGGTGCAGCCGTACAAGACGGCACTGGTTAAGGACGGCATCCCGGCCACCTCGTTCGCCGTGGACGACGTCCAAGCGGAGTTCAACCGGCTGCGCGGGCTCGGGGTGGAGTTCACCCAGGAGCCGCTGGAGATGGGCACGGTCACCACAGCGGTTTTCGACGACACCTGCGGCAACCTGATCCAGATCATGCACAGCGAGTAAGGCGCCGGCCCAGGCGCCCGCCATCTACTGTCCGCAGTCAGGTTCGGAGCCATATCAACAGGGCAGCGGCAGTGACACTGCCGAGGTAGATGTATCCGCGCTTGTCGTAGCGGGTCGCCACGGTTCGGAACTGCTTGAGCTTTCCGATGGCACGCTCCACCGTGTTCCGATCTTTGTAGCTCTTTGTCGAAGCCGACGGGCCGTCCGCCCCGTGAACCCCTGCGCAGGCGTGCGGCTTTGTAGTCCTTCTTCTCCGGGATCACGTGCGAGATCCCGCGTTTGCGCAGGTAAGCACGGATACTGCGGCTACTGTACGCCTTGTCGGCGCTGACACTGCCAGGTCGGCGACGAGGGCGGCCGGCCCCGAGGGGGACCCGGATCCTGTCCATGACCGGCTCGAACTGGGTGCAGTCCGCCCGCTGCCCGGGTGTGATCAGCAGGGCCAGCGGGCGGCAGTGGCCGTCAGCGGCCAGGTGTACTTTGCAGGTCAGCCCGCCGCGGGACCGGCCAAGGCCCTCGCCTGCCGCACCGCCTCCGCCAGGGGGACGAGCAGGCTCGTCGCCATCTGAAGCGATCTTTGTGGTGCCCCCTTTGAGGAACGCAGCGCAGGCGGCTGGGACTTGGGTGCCCCGGCAGCGTGCTGGTGAGCGCGGGTGACGGTGGAGTCGATGTTGATGTTCCAGTCGATGTCGCCTTTCGCGTCGGTGAGGGCCTGGACGTGCTGGAGCAGCCGATTCCAGGTGCCGTCGGCCGACCAGAGCAAGTGCCGTTTGTGCACGGTCTTCCACGGCCCGAAGCGTTCGGGCAGCTCACGCCACTGAGTCCCAGTGCTCAGCCGGTGGATGATCCCGTTGATCACCTGCCGATGATCTCGCCACCGGCCACACCGGTTGTTGCTCACCGGCAACAACGGCTCCAGAACGGCCCACTCGTCATCAGTCAGATCCCCCCGACTCATCATGACCAGAACAACGAGCTACCTGATCGAAGACACGCTCTAGGCCGCGGCCGTACTGAAGAAGCAAGTCCTGGAACTCGGCGGTTCCGACCCCTTCGTCGTCCTGGCCGACGCCGACGTCGCCCAGGCCGCCGCCACCGCCGTCAAGGCCCGCTACATCAACGTGGGCCAGTCCTGCGTGAATGCCAAGCGGTTCATTGTCGAGGAGCCGGTGGCGGATGAGTTCGTGGCGGCGTTCACCGCCGCCGCGGCCGCGCTGAAGACCAGTGATCCGACCGATGTGGACACCGCGATCGGGCCGATGGCGCGCGCCAGTCTCCGCGACACGCTGCACGACCAGGTGCGGCGCACCCTCGCCGCGGGCGCTGTCCTCACCACCGGCGGTCATGTCCCGGAGGGGCCGGGCTGCTACTACCCGCCCACCGTGCTGGACCACGTCCGCCCCGGCATGGCCGCCTTCGACGAGGAGACCTTCGGCCCCGTCGCCGCCATCACCCGCGCCGCCGACGCGGATGAGGCCATCGCCCTGGCCAACCGCACCGAGTACGGCCTCGGCGCCGCGCTGTGGACATCCGACCTTGACCGCGCCCGCCACCTCGCCCGCACCCTCGACGCGGGCGCGGTCTTCATCAACGGCATGGTCGCCTCCGACCCGCGCCTGCCCTTCGGCGGTATCAAGAAGTCCGGCTACGGCCGCGAACTCGGCGCCGAGGGCATCCGCGAATTCGTCAACATCAAAACCGTGTGGATCGGCCCCGCCACACCCACCGCCTGAAACCCCCGACCAGGAGAAACACCCATGGCACCCACCATCGACACGCCCTGCGGCGGCTGCTTCCCGCCCGCCGTCAGTGCGCCCGGCCGAGCTGCCCGCCTTCACCCGCGGCGGCGGCGCCCGCACCATCCCCCTGGTCACCCAGGCCACCGGAGCGGAGATCTTCCTCACCGGCCAGACCCTCTTCGACGGCGGCGCGGGCATCCCGCTGCACACCCACAACTGCCCCGAGAGCGTGACCATCCTCGAAGGCGACGCCATCGCCGAGATCGACGGCACCGAACACCACCTCACCCGCTTCGACACCACCTACGTCGCCGCCGACACCCCCACCGCTTCCGCAACGCCTCGCCCACCGAGCCCATGCGGATCCTGTGGATCTACGCTTCAGTGGACGCCACCCGCACCCTCGTCGACACCGGCGTCACGGCACGCGTCGACGCCGAACACGCCAAACCCGCCGAAACCGACCGCTGACACCACAGCCCTTCACGACCAGGAGCCACCACCGTGATCACCGAGATCGCCCAGATCGAGATCCTCCCCGGCCAGGAGGAGGACTTCGAGCAGGCCGTGGCCGAGGCGCGGCCCCTCTTCCTCGCGGCCGAGGGCTGCCACGGAATCGACCTGCACCGCAGCGTCGAGCACCCCACGCGCTACCGGCTCATCGTCCAGTGGGAAACGCTGGAGCACCACACCGTCACCTTCCGCGGCTCCGAGGACTTCACCCGGTGGCGGGCCCTCGCCGGACCCCATTTCGCCGCTCCGCCGCAGGTCGAGCACGTATACTCCGTCCTCGCCCCTTAACGCCGCCGACGGCCGGGATCGCACCGGTCCCGGCCGGTCCCCGCCGAAGGGCTCTCCGCCGGCACCCGCCTGGTCGAGCGCGCGCTCGCCGACCAGCTGAAGGTCTCCCGCTCGCCCGTCCGCCAGGCCCTGCGGCTGCTGGCGGACGAAGGCGTCGTGGCCCCGGCCGAGCGCGGCGGTTACACCGTGGCGCTCACCGGGCAGGCCCTCGCCGAGGCATCCCCGGCCCCCTCCGCCGAGGACGACACCGAGGACGCCTATCTGCGCATCGCCGCCGATCGCCTCAACGGCGACTTGCCCGACCGGGTCACCGAGAACGCCCTCGCCCGCCGCTACGACCTCATGCCGGGACGGCTCGCCCACATCCTGCGCCGCATCGCCGTCGAGGGCTGGATCGAACGGCTCCCCGGATACGGCTGGGAGTTCCAGCCCATGCTCACCTCGATGGAGTCCTACCAGGACAGCTACCGCTTCCGTCTGACCATCGAACCCGCCGCCATCCTCGAACCCGGATTCGTCGTGGACCGCAAGGCCCTCGAAACCGTCCGCGCGCAGCAGCAGCGCCTGGTGGACGGCGAGATCTGGGACATCGGCAACGCCCAGCTGTACGACCTCAACAGCCGCTTCCACGAGGTCGTCATGGCCTGTAGCCACAACTCCGTCGTCATCGACGCCCTCCGCCGCGTCGACCGCCTGCGCCGACTCATCGAATACCGGCGTTCACTCCAGCGCGACCGCGCCGTCGTCCGCTGCGCCGACCACGTCAAGATCGCCGACCTGCTGCTGGCCGACCAGCGCGCCGAAGCCTCCGCCTATCTGCGCGAGCACCTCTCCACCGTCAGCAAGGAGAAGGTGGACCGGCCGGACGCCTGAGCCTACGGGACACGCACGGTCCCCCGGACCACCCGTACCCGGTCCCCCGCCGCCGGATCGGCCGCGATCGCGGGCACGTTGGCCCGCGTCAGCTCGGGGGCGTGCCCCGGCTCACCGCCCCGTGGCACCGTCCGCACCACCTGGCTGGGCGGCAGCTCCCCGCCCCGGCCCCGCAACCGCTGCCACATCACGTCCAGCGCCTGCTGGTAGTAGTACCCGAGCGGGACGTAGCGGTTGTCCAGGCCCGGCGTCTGCGCGTCACTGTGGTGGGCGTGGGTGACCTCGACATAGCCGACCGTGGAATTCCCCTGCTGGGCCCGCGCGTTGAGCCCCAGGTACGGCCGCGAGCTGTGGTTCACGGGCACCCTGGTGTCGTCCCGGCCGTGCACGATGAGGGCCGGTTTGCCGTGCAGATCGCCGCTGCGGCGCGTGGCGTCCAGCCCGGCGGCCAGCCGCGCCGCCCAGGTCCGTTCGGCACCCGTCGAGCCGCGCTGCGGATAGGCGAGCCGGTACACACAGCGCTCGCCGCGCAGATTGTACTCGTGACGACCGTCCGCGCCACGGGACTTGCTGTCGGCGACGGGCCCGCCGGGCGCGTTCTCGTCGATCAGCACCCCCGGGGCGGGCGCCCGTCCGGGGCTGGTGCCGAAGGCGGCGGCCAGCTCGGAGCGGCGGTAGGGCACCGGGGTGCCGGAGTCGTCGGTCCGCGCCCATCCGTAGCCGCACAGCGCGTCGTCCACCGAGGCGCGTGCGTAGCTCATCGCGTACGAGGCCGGGGTCTGCGGATCGTAGTGCGAGAGCTGCAAGTACCCGGACTGCGGCTGGAATCCGGCGCGTACGAGGGCCCACGCGGCGAGCCGCGGCAGACCGCCCTCCCCCG
>NZ_GG657754.1:857253-862048 GCF_000158915.1 Streptomyces himastatinicus ATCC 53653
GCCGCGCCCCACCACCGCCCGGTACTCTGTGTGCCCGCGATCCGGCCGTCGCCCGGCAGCGGGCGGCCCCGGTCGACGTTGGCCCCGTACAGCCGCCCGAGCCCGCCGCCGGACCCTGCCGCCATTCCGGCGGACGCCCAGATGGCCTGGCGGCGCAGTTCGGCGGCGGTGGGCCGGTCGGGGTCTGCGGGGGCGGGCAGCGGGCCGCGCAGCCCGTCGAAGCCGAGCCCGGCGGTGAGCAGATCGTCGCCCCTGCCGTCGTAGTGGACGGAGGTGAGGTGGTGGAACCCGGGAGGCGGCGGCGCCTCCGCCGCCGCGGCGGCGGGGGTGAGGGACGCTGCGGTCAGGGCGGCGGTCAGCAGACTCGCGGACGTACGGAATCGGCGTCGGCGTCGGCATACGGATGGCATCGCGGGGGCTCCTCCTGGGGGCGGCACAGTGTTGCGGACGGGGTCACACCGGGATCGCACCCGTCGCCATGGCGACCGCGGACATCACCAGCGTCGTGCCGAACGCCCAGCCGAAGATGAACCGCTGGTGCTCGCCGAGCTGCACGCCGCTCATGCCGAGCAGGATGAAGGTCGCGGCGGTGAGCGGGGAGAGCGGGAAGCCGGTGGTCATCTGGCCGAGGACGGCGGCGCGGGCGACCTCGGCGGGGTCGGTGCCGAAGGAGTCGGCGGTTCCGGCGAGCACGGGCAGGATGCCGAAGTAGTAGGCGTCAGGGGTGAAGACGAGGCTGAGCGGCATGCTGGTGACGGCGACCAGCGCGGGCAGATGCCCGCCGAGGCCGTCGGGGATGACCGCGACGATCGCGTGCGCCATCTTCCCGATCATGCCGGTGCCGGTGAGGATGCCGGTGAACACACCGGCGGCGAAGATCATGGTGGTGACGAGGACGACGCTGTTGCCGTGCTTCTCCAGCAGGGCCTGCTGGTCCTCCCAGCGCGGGTAGTTGACCAGCAGCGCGATGGCGAACGCGACCACGAACAGCACCGGCAGCGGCATGACCTCCAGCACCAGACCGGTCAGCAGGGCCAGGGTGAGAGCCAAGTTGAAGACGGTGAGCGCGGTGCCCGCCCGGCCGGCCACGCGCGGCGTACCGGGGCCGTCGCCGACGGCCGCCGCAGGGGCCGGGGCCGGTTCCGGCTCGGCCGTGACCGCACCGCCCAGGCGGGTGCGCTCCCGGCGGCCGATGGCGTACGAGGCGAACAGCACCCAGGCGATGCCCACGGCGAAGGCGGGCAGCAGCGGGGTGATGATGTCGGAGGTCTCGAGCTTGAGGGTGGCGGCGGCCCGCGCGGTCGGGCCGCCCCACGGGATCATGTTCATCACGCCCGCGCCGAGGGCGACGACCCCGGCGAGCACGAGCCGGCTCATGCCGAGCCGCCGGTAGACGGGCAGCAGGGCGGAGATGGAGATGAGGAAGGTCGAGGCGCCGTCGCCGTCGAGCCCCACGCACATGGTGAGGACGGCGGTGCCGACCGTGACGCGCAGCGGGTCGTTCTTCGCAATGCGCAGGATGGCGCGGATCAGCGGCTCGAAGAGCCCCGCGTCGATCATCAGGCTGAAGTAGAGCACCGCGAAGGCGATCATGATGCCGGTCGGGGCGACCTGGGACAGCCCGTCGAGCGCCATCGGGCCGAGGTCGTCCCCGTAACCGCCGATGACCGCGGTGACCACCGGCGTCAGCACGAGGGCGACGAGCACCGAGACCCGTTTGAACATGGTGAGCAGCAGGAAGCCGCCGATCGTGCAGAATCCCAGGGCTGCCAGCATGGGCCGCTCGCTTCCTCGTCCGGTCAGGTGTTGCCGAAGAGTGTCGGAGCGGCGAAAGATCCGCGTCCAGCATCGAACACAGATCTATCCATGCGTTCTGCGCAACAGTTCCCCCGGGCCCGGTCCCTCGCCGACCATGGACGTCACCCTCCGCCAGCTCACGGCGTACACCGCGGTCGCCCGCGCGGTCAGCTTCACCGCGGCGGCCGCCGAACTGCATGTGTCCCAGTCCTCCTTGAGCCGCGCGGTCGCCGATCTGGAACGCACCCTCGGCATGCGGCTGCTGGAGCGCGACACCCGCAACGTCGAACTCACCCCGGCCGGGGCGGAGGCGCTGCGCATCGCCGACCAGATCCTCGCCGCGCACCGGGCGGGCCTCGCCCAGCTGGGCCGCTATGTGGCGGGCGAGCGCGGCGCCGTATCGCTGGCCACCCTCCCCTCGGTGGCGGCCGTCCTCCTGCCCCCGGTCATCTCCGCCTTCCGCGCCCGGCGCCCCGAGATGACCGTACGGCTCCTGGACGGCCTGGAACGCTCGGTGCTCCAGCGGGTGGTGGACGGCGACGCCGACTTCGCCGTGAGCACGGTCCCCCGCCACCAGGCGACCGGTGGCATCCGGCTGCGGCCCCTGGTGCGCGACCGCTTCCACGCGGTCCTCCCCGAACACCATCCGCTCGCCGAGCGGGACGAGGTCACCTGGGAGCGGCTCGGCCGCGAACCGTTCCTCGCGGTCGGTACGGACTCCAGTGTGCGCCGCATGACGGACGCCGCCTTCGCCCGGGCGGGCAGGGACGCCGCCCCGGCGGCCGAGGCGTCGAGCGTGGCCACGGTGGGCGGCCTGGTGGCGGCGGGCCTCGGCGTCTCCGCCCTCCCCGCCCTGGTCCACCCCCTGATCCCGCCGGGCCCCCTGGTGCGCCGCCCGCTGGTCGCGCCGGTGCTGGAGCGCCGCCTGTACGTGGTCCTCCCGGCGCACCGGGCGCTCCCGCCGGGCGCGGGGCGCTTCCTGGAGGAGCTGGAGGCGTTCCGTACGGCGGGCCACCGGCTCCCGGAGGGCGTGGTGTGGGAGGAGCCGGACGCGGACTGACCGGGCGGCAGGGATTTCGCCTGGGCTTTCCTTCGCGATCCTTTGCGATCCTTTGCGATATCCGCATGAATTGATGTTCGTTCAATGCTGGACCCGCATATTCCCCACCCCGCAGCCTGAACCGCATGGAGGAACCACACCAGCACACGGCAGGGACAGCTCGCGGGGCTCAAGGTGGTGGAGTTCGCCCCACGTCGTGGCGGGCCCGCTCGCCGGGGGCATGCTCGCCGACCAGGGCGCCGACGTCGTACACGTCGAGTGGGGCGGCGACGGGGACGCCGCCCGGGCCATGGGGCCCCGATGGGACGGGGTCCCGCTCTGGTTCAAGGTGGCGGGCCGCAACAAGCGCTCCGTGACGCTCGATCTCCACCACGAGACGGGCCGGGAAGTCGCCCGCGAACTGGTCGCCTGGGCCGATGTGGTGATCGTGACGCTCCGCGCCGGGCGGCTGCGCGCCTGGGGGCTGGACTGGGAGGCCGTCCACGCGCTCAACCCCCGGGCCATCCTGCTCCAGATCTCCGGCTTCGGCGCCACCTCCTCCCGCGCGGACGCCCCCGGCTTCGGCAAGATGGGCGAGGCCCGCAGCGGGGTCGTCCACCTCACCGGCTTCCCCGAAGGCCCGCCCGTGCACACCGGCTTCTCGCACGGCGACGCCGTCACCGGCCTGATGGGCGCGTTCGCGGTGCTCGCCGCGCTGCACCGCCGCGACACCGACCCGGACTTCGACGGCGAGTGGATCGACCTGGCCCTCTTCGAACCCCTCTACCGCCTCGTGGAGTGGCAGATCATCGCCTACGACCAGCTCGGTACGGCCCCCGAGCGGGCGGGCAACCAGCTCGCGGTCGCGCCCGCCGCCGTCATCAACACCTACCGCAGCGGTGACGGCGACTGGCTCACCGTCACCTCCGCCACCACCCGCTCGGTACTCAACGTGGTCCGGCTCCTCGGCCTGCCCGACGCCGAGTTCGCCACCGTCGAGCAGCAGCACGCGGGCCGCGACCGGCTCGACGCGGCGCTGCGCGAATGGGTCGCCGGGCGCCCCTCGGCCGTCTGCCTGGAGGAGTTCGAACGCGCCGAGGTGGTGGCCTCCCGCGTCTTCACCGCCGCCGACATCGCGGCCGACCCCGTCTACGCCGAGCGCGAGGACATCATCACCGTCGACGACCCCGACCTCGGCCCGGTCCGGATGCAGGCGGTCATCCCGCACTTCCGCCAGGCCCCCGGCGCGGTGTGGCGCACCGGCCCGGCGCTCGGCGAGGACAACGCGCTGGTCTACGGGGAGTGGCTCGGCATCGACGACAAGCGGCTGACGCGGCTGGAGGACGACGATGTCATCTGAACCACGTGGCAGGGTCCCGCTGCGCTCCCTGCTCTTCGTCCCGGGCAGCAGGACCGACTGGCTGCCCAAGGCCGAGGCGGCGGGCGCCGACGCCGTGATCCTCGACCTGGAGGACGCGGTCCCCGACGACGGCAAAGCGGCGGCGCTGGACGCCGTGACCCGCGCCGTCGACCGGGCAACGTCGCGCATGCGGCTGTTCGTCCGCGTCAACGCCCTCGACCGCGCGGCGGGCTGGCAGGCCGCCGACGAACTGCGCGCCGTGGCCCGCCCCGGCCTCTACGGCATCGTGCTGCCCAAGGTTTCCCACGCCGACGACGTACGCGCGGCCGACCGGATGCTCGCGTGGTGCGAGCGCCACCACGGGCTGCCCGACGGCCACTTCGCGCTCGTACCCCTGCTGGAGACGGCGCGCGGGCTGCGCGAGGCGTACGCCATCGGCCGCGCCGCCGACCGCGTCGCCCACCTGGGCGCGCTCACCGGCCCCGGCGGGGACGTGGAACGCGCCGTGGGCTACCGCTGGAGCGCGGACGGCGACGAGACGCGCGACCTGCGCGCCCGGGTCCTGCTCGACGCCCGCGCCGCGGACTGCCCCCACCCGG
>NZ_GG657754.1:862732-869730 GCF_000158915.1 Streptomyces himastatinicus ATCC 53653
GGCCTGCCCCCGCGGGTCCCGACCACCCCGACCGCCCCGTAGACCAGCGCGGGCCGGGGGACGCTGCCCTCGCCCTCGCCCCCGGCGCGGGCGAAGGTGAGCGCCTGGTTGGCCACGTCCGCCGCGCCGTGCACCTCGCGGAACGCGAGCGGGGCGGCGGCGCCGAAGTCGGCCCGTAGCACGATGTCCGGGTCGAGCAGGGCGACGAGCCCGTCGAAGTCGCCGTCGCGCGCGGCGGCGAGGAAGGCGTCGACCACCGCGCGCTGCCGGGCCAGGTCCGGGTCGGGGACGGGCGCCGCGCCCCGGACCCGGCGACGGGCGCGGCTGGCGAGCTGACGGGCCGCGGCCGGGGTGCGGCCGACGATGGGCGCGATCTCGTCGAACGGCACGCCGAACAGATCGTGCAGGACGAACGCCAGCCGCTCGGCGGGAGCCAGCGCCTCGAGGACGACCAGCAGCGCGAGGCCGACGGAGTCGGCGAGCAGCGCCTGGTCCTCCGGGTCGACCCCGCCCGCACCGCTGAGGACCGGGTCCGGCACATGCACCCCGAGGGGTTCCTCCCGCCGGGCGGTGCGCGAGCGCAGCATGTCGAGGCATACGCGGCCGACGACCGTCGTCAGCCATCCGCCCAGGTTCGTCACCTCGCGGGTGTCGGAGCGGCTGAGCCGCAGCCACGCCTCCTGAACGGCGTCGTCGGCCTCGCTGAGCGAGCCGAGCATGCGGTAGGCCACCGCCCGCAGATGGCCGCGGTGTACCTCGAAGTTCTCCGCCAGGAACGCGTCTCCGCCCATCGGCTCTCGCCCTCTCTCGTCGTCGAATGTCATCAGAACACTGACGTACGGGCCGCGGCCGATGTGACAGCGCGGGCGGACACCGGCACCGGCCGGTACGCCCGTTCGGCCCCGCAGCCCTTGACGCATAGCGGCCCCCTCACTACATAACTTGGGAGCGCTCCCAAGACGTTCGCAGTCCAGACCTCGTTGTCATGACCCAGGCAAATCAGCCCGGACCGACCGCTCCCCCACCAGGAGTCGCCCATGCGTACGACCGCCCCCACCGGCGCCACCCCCCGCGTCGTGGCCGTCGTGTTCGCGGCCATCGCCGCCCTGCTGCTGTCCCTGCCCTCCCTCTCACCACCAGCCAGTGCCGCCGCGGCGGGATCGCACGCCGCGAGCGGATTACAGGCCGCGGCCGGATTACATGTCGCGGGCGGCAAGCTGGTCGAAGGCAACGGCAGCCCCTTCGTGATGCGCGGCGTCAACCACGCCCACACCTGGTACGCCACCCGGACCACCCAGGCGCTCGCCGACATCAAGGCGCTGGGCGCCAACACCGTGCGGGTCGTGCTGTCCACCGGAGACCGCTGGACCAGGAACGACACCGCCGATGTGGCGAACGTCGTCGCGCAGTGCAAACGCAACCGGCTCATCTGCGTGCTCGAAGCCCATGACACCACCGGCTACGGCGAGCAGGGCGGCGCCATCACCCTCTCCCGCGCCGCCGACTACTGGATCAGCGTGCGCACCGCCCTCACGGGCCAGGAGAGCTACGTCGTCGTCAACCTCGGCAACGAGCCGTACGGCAACACCAACGCCACCGCGTGGACCGCCGACACCAAAGCCGCCGTCCAGAAGCTGCGCACCGCCGGAATCCATCACGCCCTGATGGCGGACGCCCCCAACTGGGGCCAGGACTGGAGCTTCACCATGCGCGACAACGCGGCCTCCGTCCTGGCCGCCGACCCGGACCACAACACCGTGTTCTCCGTCCACATGTACGGAGTCTTCGACACCGCCGCCGAGGTCAAGGACTACCTCACCCGCTTCGTCAACGCCAAACTCCCGCTCGTCGTGGGCGAGTTCGGCCACAACCACTCCGACGGCAACCCCGATGAGACCGCCATCATGGCGAACGCCCAGACACTCGGCGTCGGCTATCTGGGCTGGTCCTGGAGCGGCAACAGCGGCGGTGTCGAATACCTCGACATGGCCACCGGGTTCAACGCCGCGTCGCTCACCAGCTGGGGGCAGCGGATCTTCAAGGGTGCGAACGGCATCGGGTCGACGTCCAGAGAAGCCTCGGTCTACCGCTCCTAGACCACAACTCCCGCGACAAGAAGGGCCCCACCATGCCCAAGTCAACGCCTCTGGCGCGCACCGCCACCGCCCTGCTGGCCGGAGCGCTGCTGTTCGTCGCCACGCCCACCACCCAGGCGGCCGTGGCCGCGCCCTCGGCCGTCCAGGTCAACCAGCTCGGCTATCTGCCGGACGGCCCCAAACGCGCCACCGTCGTCACCGCGAGCACCACCGCCCTGCCGTGGCAACTGCGCGACGCGTCCGGCAGGACGGCCGCCTCCGGCACCACCACCGCCGGTGGCGCCGACGCCGCCTCCGGCGACTCCACCCAGCTGGCCGACTTCTCCTCGTACCGGGGCACGGGCACCGGCTACACCCTCACCGTGGACGGCCGCACCAGCCATCCGTTCGACATCCGCGCGGGCCTCTACGACGGGCTGCGCGCGGACGCGATGTCCTTCTTCTACCAGCAGCGCAGCGGCACCCCCATCGAGGCGCGGCTCGCCGGAGCGGCGTACGCGCGTCCGGCCGGCCACCTCGGTGTCGCGCCCAACCAGGGCGACACCAGCGTGCCGTGCCAGCCCGGGGTGTGCGACTACGCGCAGGACGTCCGCGGCGGCTGGTACGACGCCGGTGACCAGGGCAAATACGTGGTCAACGGGGGCATCGCCACCTGGCAGCTGGTGAACTCCTTCGAGCGCGCCGCGCGGTCGGGCCACGCCGCGGCGCTCGGCGACTCCACCCTGCGCGTGCCCGAGCGGGGCAACAAGGTGCCGGACGTCCTCGACGAGGCGCGCTGGGAGCTGGAGTTCCTGATGCGGATGCAGATCCCGGACGGGAAACCGCTCGCGGGCATGGCCTTCCACAAGATCCATGACGCGGCCTGGACCGGTCTGCCGACCCGCCCCGAACAGGACTCCCAGCCGCGCGAACTCCACCCCCCGTCCACCGCCGCCACCCTCAACCTGGCGGCCACGGCGGCCCAGTGCGCACGGGTCTATGCCCCCTACGACGCGGCCTTCGCCGCCCGCTGCCTCACCTCCGCACGCCGCGCCTGGACCGCCGCCCAGGCCCACCCCGACCGGCTCGCCCCGGACTCCGACGGCACGGGCGGCGGCGCGTACGGGGACACCCGGGTCGGCGACGAGTTCTACTGGGCCGCCGCCGAGCTGTACGCCACCACCAAGGAGAGCCGCTACCGGGACGCGGTGACCTCTTCGCCCTTCCACACCGCGGACGACGTCTTCACGGCGGGCGGCTTCGCCTGGGCCGACACCGCCGCCCTCGGACGCATCACCCTGGCCACCGTCCCGAACGGCCTCCCCGCCACCGATCTCACCCGCGTCCGCGCCTCGGTGGTGTCCGCCGCCGACGCCTATCTGGCCACCATGAGCCGCCAGGGATACGCCGTCCCCCTGCCCACCGACGGCTACGTCTGGGGCTCCAACGGCCAGGTGGCCAACAACGCGAGCGTCATCGCCGTCGCCCACGAACTCACCCGGCAACCCCGCTACCGCACCGGCGCCCTGGAAGCCCTGGACTACCTGCTCGGCCGCAACGCACTCGGCCAGTCCTACGTCACCGGCTACGGCGACCACACCGCCCTCAACCAGCACCACCGCTTCTGGGCCCACCAGTACGACGCCACCCTCCCGAACCCACCCGCAGGCTCCTTCGCGGGCGGCCCGAACGCGGCCCTCCAGGACCCGGTGGCCCAGGAGAAGCTGGCCGGGTGCAAGCCCGCGAAGTGCTACATCGACGACATCGGCTCGTACTCCACCAACGAGGTGGCGATCAACTGGAACGCCCCGCTGGCCTGGCTGGTGGCATTCGCCGCCGAACGCTGACGCGGCCCCGTTCTCCCGCACGCCCCGGACGGCCGCACCCGACGGTACGACCGCCCGGGGCGGCTCGCCGCCGCGATCAGCGCAGTTGGTCGTACGTCCCGGCCGCGGTGAACGCCTCGTTGATCGGTGCGAGGAGCGAGACGAGGCGACGGGCGCCCGTGGCGCCGATCGGCGCCCACAGCGCGGCGCAGTGCTCGTCGGTCTCGACCTCGATCTGCTCGCGCGCCGCCGTCCCCGCATCGGTCACGGTGCCATCGGCGTCGAGCCAGCCGCGCGCGACGAGACGTGCCGTCGCCGCGGCCCACTCCTCGTCGTTCCACTGGCGGGTCGCACGCGCGAGCGCCGTCGGGATGCGCCCCGTCGCGGACTGGATCACGGTACAGTCACACGGCCCGAGGTGGTTGGCGGCGAGCACGACGAGATGCGCGTCGCCGCGCCACTCGCGCACCACCGTGACCTGCTGCCACAGCGCGACGAGCGGATCGGCCGGAAGCGCGACCGACGCGTTCCCGGCAGCCAGCGTCTTGCCCGCGTGGTCGGCACCGGCGACCACCGGGTCGATCAGCGACCGCGCCTCCGCGATCTGCTCCTCCGTGAGCTTCACGTCGACGCGCTGTAGCGCACGTTCGGCGGCCGCGAAGCGGGCGGCCTGCCACTGCTCGGGGGAGGCGGCGTCCCACACGCCCGTCATGGCCTCCACGGACCGCGGGCTGAAGTTGTAGAAGGTCGCGAGCGCGACCTCCCGCGGAACCGCACCCATCGCGGCCGACCGGAACGCGAAGTACGCGGGACCGCGGTCGGTCACGCCGAACTTGGCCGCCTCCTCCGCGGCCTCGGGGACGAAGTAGATGAACATGTGAGCCGCGCTGATGGCCTGGCTGACCTCGCGAACGGCGTTCATGTCGATACGGGCGCTGTCGTCGGGGAGTGGCATTGCCGAAACGAAGCCGCCCCGACCGAACCGCTGGAGCTTGTACGATCTGTCAACGACACGTCGTGGAGCGCTTGTTCCCCTTATCTCCCCCCATCGGCCTCAGCTCGGCAGCTGGGCCTCGATCGCCTCGACGACCTCCGCCGCCTCCGGCTCGGTCCGCGGCCGGAAACGTCCGGCCACCTGGCCCTGCGGCGAGACCAAGAACTTCTCGAAATTCCACTGCACATCCCCGGCCTCTCCCGCCGCGTCGGGGGTCCGGGTCAGCTCGGCGTAGAGCGGATGCCGCTGCTCGCCGTTGACGTCGATCTTCTCCAGCAGTGGGAAGGAGACGCCGTACGTGGTCGAGCAGAACGTCTCGATCTCCTCCGCCGACCCCGGCTCCTGCCCCGCGAACTGGTTGCACGGAACCCCCAGCACGGTGAACCCGCGCCCGGCGTACCGCTGCTGCAACCGTTCCAGCCCCTCGTACTGCGGCGTCAGCCCGCACTTGGACGCCACGTTGACCACCAGCACCGCGGCGCCCTGATGCGCGCCGAGCGTGGTCGGCTCGCCGGACAGGGTGCGCAGGGGAATGTCGTACAGGCTCATCGCGGATCCCATCTTCGTCGTTCGACCGATACCGCCAATCTATGCGATCACGGAGCCACGGACCCGGATCACAACTTGACCACGGATCACACACAAACTTTTCACTTTTCAATTACCGCGGTTATGGTCAGCTCCTCGCGTATCACTCAAGGGGGAGTCATGTCCTGGAATAATCAGCTATCACCGACACCTGCACCACCGGCGCCCAACCGTCCCAGATGGGCCCGTAAGCGGATCGCCGTCCCGGTCGCAGCCGTCCTGCTCTTCGTCGGAGTCGGCATAGGCTCGACCGAGGGCGACGACACGAAGTCGACCGGCGCCGACAAGCCCGCGCCCAGGGTGACGGTCACCGTCACGGCCAAGCCCGCCCGTATCAAGGACGCCGCCGAACCGGCTCCCAGCGTGACAGTCACCAAGACCGTCACCGCCAAGCCGAAGCCCGAGCCGAAGGCGACGGAGAGCGACGAGGCGCCCGCCGGGACAGCCGTCTTCAAGGTCTGGGGCAGTGCGCCTGCCGGGGCGGACATCACTTACGGCAGCGACAGCGACAACCTCGACGGCAGCGGTCTGCCGATGACGAAGACGCTGAAAGTCCAGGACGGCGCGCTGTACTACCACATTTCGGCACAGCTCCAGGGCGGCGGCGACATCCGCTGCTCCGTCACGATCGACGGCCAGACCAAGACCGGTCACGCCCGCGGCAGCTACAACATCTGCTCCGCACAGCTGAACGGCGACTTCTCCGGCGGCTGGGACTGACGGGAGCAGTGAACCGAACCATCTCGGGGGGAACCATGAACCGACCTGACCCGAACAACGGGCAGGACAAGAAAAAGACGGCGCTCGGCTGTGGGTGTCTCGGCCTGCTGGCCCTGGTGGTCATCGGCGGGATCGGAGCGGCGCTCGACGACGGCGGCACGTCGGAGCAGGAGGGCAAGCCGACTGTCGTTGCCAAGAGCGGCTCGCCTTCGGCATCCCCCAGCACCTCGCCCAGCCCCTCCGCCGCCGCTCCCACCACGACGGCACCGCGCAGCTCCGCCCCGGCAGTGGTGAAGGTGACCCTGCCCGACTTCACCGGCCAGGGTCTCCAGGAGGCGCAGGACGCGGCCCAGGCACTGGGGCTCTACCGGCTCAAGAGCCACGACTTGTCGGGCCTCGACCGGTTTCAGGTCTGGGATCGCAACTGGCAAGTGTGCTCCCAAAGCCCGGTCCCCGGCCGCGTCAGCGAGAGCCGCACGATCACCTTCAACGTGGTGAAGAACGAGGAGTCCTGCTCCTACCGGGCCGACGCTTCCACGAGCGGAATCGGAAGCGGAGGCGGAAGCGGAACGGGCGGGGATGACGACACGTCGTCGTCCGGGTCCGGGTCGGGGTCCTCCGGGGCCGGGGACTCGTCTTCCGGGGGGACCGGCGGGGCCGGGAGTGGGGCCACGGCGTTGTGTGAGGACGGGACGCTTTCGTACGCGGCGCACCATCAGGGCGCCTGCTCGCATCACGGCGGGGTCGCCGTCTTCTACCGGTGACGCGGCGACGGGGCGCGCCACACCGGCGCGC
>NZ_GG657754.1:877502-879052 GCF_000158915.1 Streptomyces himastatinicus ATCC 53653
GTACTCCCATCCGCGGGTGCGCGCCAGGGTCTGATCCGGGTCCACCCCGACGACGGTCCCGCTGCCGAACCGGCGGTCGAGGCGGGCGGGTGAGCAGAACAGCAGGCCGTCCAGGCCGGTGAAGAATTCCGGGCCGGTTGGTGTCGGGGCCGCGATGGCATCGTCGGCTTCGGCGATCTCCGCTCCGGGCGGCGGCGTGGTCTCCACCAGGCGGCGGCCCTGCGGGGAGTCCAGCAGCCAGACCCGCACCGGTTCCGGGACAGCCGCGCAGGCACCGAGATCGACCCCGGCCGCCACGAGGATGGCGCGGAACTCCGGTACGGACGTGGGGAGTTCGCACCGCAGCCGCACCCGGGTACCGGGCACGAGCCGCGCCCCGAGGGCGGCGTAGAGGCCGGGGCCGCCCGGGCAGTCGTAGTGTGCCGGGTGTCCGGCCCGCACGATGTGGTCGACCGATACGCCGCCGATCACACCGGTCAGGGTCACCGGGTCTCCTCGGGCGTGTCGTACCGCGGCAGCCACATGGGCAGCCCTTCCGCCTCCGCCGCGCGGTCGAGCCGGTGCAGCAGCGCGGTTCCGTCCAGGGCGACGTCGATGGCGGCGATGTGCCCGGCGCCGGTTTCGAAGGGCGCGCCGGTGCTGATGTTGTCGGCGACGGAGCAGATCGCGCCGCCGCGGCGGCCGAAGAGCCGGGCGAGCGTCACGATCGCGGCGGACTCGCGGTCGCCCGCGAGGACTCCGGCCCGGGCCCAGTCGTCGACGAGGGTGGTGTGCCAGGACTGGAGGTAGCCGCCGACACCGGGGCGGCCCCCGGCCACGAAGTCGCTGTCGGTGGAGCGGATCGTGCCGACGTGGTACGGCGCGCCGCTGTCGTGGGCGGCCCGGGCGAGGGCGAGCACGACGAGCGGGTCGGCGGCGGCAGGCCAGGACGGCGGTACGTACGCGGCCGTCATGCCCTCGTCGCGTACGACGCCGGAGGCGATCACGAGGTCGCCGGGCCGGACCCGGGGGTGCATGCCACCGGAGCCGCCGACCCGCAGATAGGTGGTCGCCCCGGTGTTCTCCATGAGTTCGTGCAGGACGAGTTCGGCCTCGGGCGAGCCGGAACCGCCGGAGACCACGCTGACGGACGCGCCGCGGTACCCACCGCCCCAGGTGCTGAACATGCCGGCCGCCCGATCAGCCGCGGGGCGTCGAGCTTCGCCGCGATCTGTTCGGCCGGGTCCTGGTCGTAGCCGCACAGCGGGTCGCGGACGGTGAGGATGACGTACTCGCCGACCTCGGCCCGATCGACCCGGGTGAGCGCGGGCGCCCCGCCGGTGTACAGGCCGCGCAGCGGCACATGCGCGGCATGACCGTAATCCTGGAGGATCCCGCGGTGCAGCGGGTCGAGGCGAGACAGGTCGTCGGGCGGCGGGGCGGGCATCGCTACCGTCCCACGATCTGCACGTGGAACTGCCGGTTGCGGGGTCCGTTGTGCTCCATGAAGTACACCTTCTGCGAGTGGCCGCGTAGATGCGCCGTCGGTGACGATGAGCGACAACGACGTC
>NZ_GG657754.1:880446-882739 GCF_000158915.1 Streptomyces himastatinicus ATCC 53653
GGTCTCGCGGATCAGCTGGCCGAGGCTTGCGACCTGCTCACGCAGGGCTGTGTCCGTCATGCGGGCTCCAAGTGCTGTGTCACAAACGATGAACGACGGTCGACCGGGCGCGCCGGTCGACCCGGGCGGCCAGTTCGTCCCCCGTACGGCCGGACAGCGCGGGCGGTCCGTGCTGCTCGATGGCGAACGACGCCGCGGCGGCGGCGCGGCGGCCCGCGTGTTCGAGGTCGCCGGTGTCGGCGAAGGCGGACAGCAGCGCGCCGCTGTGGCAGTTGCCCGCCCCGGTGGGGCTCGGCCACCGGGCCGGAGGGAGCGGCACCGATGTGCCATACGTCGCGGCCGTCCGCCACGAGCGCGCCCGCGGCGCCCATCCGCAGACCGACCCGCGCGGCGCCCGCCTTCAGCAGCGTGGCGACGCAGTCCTCGGGCTGGTCGAGGGCGCACAGCGCGCGGGCCTCGGCGAGGTTGGCGGAGAAGATGTCGACGTGGCCGAGCAGGGCGCGTACCGCGTCGAAGTGTTCCGGGACGCAGACGTCCGCGGCGATCTCCCACAGCAGTCGGCAGCCCATGGCCTCGGCATATGCGGTCACGTGCTCCCAGTCGCGGGGGTCCGTCCCCGCGAAGAGGTAGACGCCGCGCAGGGAGTCCCAGGCGGCGGGGGTGTCGGCCACCCGCGGCGCCATGGTGCGGAAGTGGTCCGGCCCCAGCAGCGGTGTCTCGGTGCGTGCGCCGTCGTCGTCGTAGACGACGCGCGAGCGGGGAGTGTGCTCCCCGGCCACGGTGAGCCCGGCCGTCGAGATCCGCCCGGCCGCGATCCGGTCCAGGGCGGTACGGCTCAGGTCGCGTCCCACACCGGACACCAGCCCGGCCGGGCGCTCGCCGACGAGGGCCGCGCCGAGGGCGGCGTAGAGACCGGCGCCGCCGAGCATCCCCCTGACCTCGCTGCCGTCGGCGAACACGAGGTCGTCGATGATGAGGTGGCCCAGCACCGCGTAGCCGGGCGAGCCGTCCCGTGCGGCGGGTCCGTGGTGTGTCGTCATACGGCACCACTCCCCCGCGTCGCGGCGACGGTGATCCCGTCGGCGAGCATGGTGCCGCGCTCGACGAGGAAGCCCGCGCCGCCGTGCCGGTGGGGAAGGGTGGGGTCGGTCGCCTTCAGGACCGGCCGGCCGTCGACGGCGAGCGCGATCTCGTCCCCGGCGCAGGTCAGTTGGACGTCGTAGCGGGTGTCCTGCTGATACGGCCAGGCCCGGCTCGCCAGCACCCGGCGCTCGCGGTCGTGCTGTTTGACCAGGCTGAGCCGCGAGCCGCCGGAGAAGACCCCGGCGTAGAAGCGGCGGTGTCCGGTGCTGCGCGCCACCAGGCCGCCGAGGTCGTGGAGGCTGAAGGTGAGGGTGGAGGCGACGCGGTAGTCGTCCCAGTCGCCGGAGCCGATGGTGACGACCCCGAGGTCGCCGGGGTGCGAGACGGAGTAGCTGGAGCCGAAGTCGGCCTCGAAGTCACGGGCCGAGGCGACCCAGGCGTCCAGCGGCGCGGGGCGGGTGTCCCAGATCGAGGACAGCAGGATGCCGGACTGGGCGAAGTGTTCCGGTGCGCCCGTCCAGTCGATGTGGTCCACGGTGACGGTGCCGTCGAACCGTATGGCGGAGCGCAGTTCGAGGCCGAGCCGGAAAACGAGGTCGTTGCCCACGTCGGGGATCCGCCACCGCACGGTGGCCGGTTCACGCGTGAGGGCGAACGGTTCGCCTCGGGTGCGCCGGATCTCACCGCCGCGGTGGTGGAGCGCATAGAGCCGGGCGGCCGGGGCGGGTGCGCGGTCGGCGCGGAGCCGGACGGTCACCTGCTGGCCCGGGTAGAGGGCGGGGCTGGCCACCGTGGAGAAGTTCGTCATCGTGTCGGCCGGGTCGAGGAAGACCGGGGTGGACGCGGCGGCGGTCAGTCCCGGGCCGAGGCCGCGGCAGCGCAGGCGAGTCCGGGCGCGCCGCCGGTGTCGGCGGCGTTGGTCACGTCGAGCACTCCCGGTTGCCCGGACGGGGTGTACGGGCAGGGCTGGAAGCCCTGGACCGAGCCCCGGTAGCGGAAGCCGAACCGGGCCGTGGCCCGGGGCGGCTCCTCCCCGCGGGCCCGGGCCGCCGCCAGGACGATGCTGTCGGCTTCGCGCACCGCGTCGGACACGCAGCCGCCGCCGTCCGCTGTGACGACGAGCAGCCGGTCGGCGACGGCGGCGCGCAGGTCGGCCTGCGCGGTCAGGGCGTCCAGACCCAGCCGTACGCCGTTTGAGACTGCCGACGCA
>NZ_GG657754.1:882839-910633 GCF_000158915.1 Streptomyces himastatinicus ATCC 53653
TCGTCCCCGCCGAGCAGCAGCGCGGCCAGGGTCAGGGCGTGGTTGGGCACCACATGGCAGGGCCCGGGGTAGTGCCGGTAGCCGTGGCGCCGGTCGATGGTGTCGCGGACGGCCCGCCAGTCGTTCTCCTTCGCGCAGAGCGCGACGACGTCGTCGATGACGCGCTGGAGCAGCGGGGAGGTGACGAGGCCGCGGCACCGGTCGATGAGGTCCGCGAGGTCCGCGACGTCGAAGGCCAGGGCCCGCATCGCGCCGAGGAACGCGGCGGCCTCGACCGCGCTGCCGTCGTGGCTGACCGAGGCCGCCGCTCGCACCGCCGCCGCGGCCCGTTCGGGATCGCCCGGGTGCATCATCGAGAACGCGTCGCTGAAGATCTGCGCCCCGACCTGTTCGGAGAGCGTGCGCCCGTTGAGCCGGGCGGATCCGCTGGCGGGCGCGGTGACTCCGGCGCGCAGGCGGAGGTAGGCGGTGTGCTCGGTGGACCGTCCCAGGCCGCCCCACCACAGGATCGTCCGGCGCTCGACGATGTAGTTGAGCCAGGTGTCGCCGATCTGCTCGGCGGTGGGACCGGGGGCGTGGTCGTGGCCCTGGTCGTGATCGGTGACGGCGCGGAAGAAGGCGAAGGTGCCGGAGATGTCGTCGTCGGCGACGATCAGCGGCAGGCCGAGGTCCGCGTTGACGTAGTACGCCACGTCGCCGAACCGGCTCCGGATGTCCTCGTACGGCCATCCTTCGACCGGACGGCCCAGGTACACCCCGATGATCTTGCCGAGGACGCCCGCGTAGACGGCTTCGGCGTAGTCGGCGGCCCGCGTGCCGGTGGCGGTCATCCCTTCACCGACCCGCTGACGAAACCGTCGACGAAGTAGCGCTGGAGCATCACGAAGATCACGATGATGGGTCCCACCAGGATGACGGCGCCGGCCATCATCACGCCCTGGTTGGTGGAGAACGTGCCGTTCATCGACAGGTATCCCAGCGTCGCGGTCATGCTGGAGTCGCCCTGGAGGAAGGTGGACGTGATGAGGAATTCGTTCCACGCCATCAGTCCGACGATGGTGGCGACGGTGACGAGGCCGGGCGAAACGACGGGCAGGATGACCGAGCGCAGCAGCTGGAAGGTGTTCGCGCCGTCGACCAGCGCCGCTTCTTCCACTTCTTTCGGGACCTTCAGGAAGAAGGTGCGCATCAGGAAGACGGCCAGGGGCATGTTGATGGCGGCGATCACCACTCCCACCGCGGCCACATTGCCCAGCAGGTGGAGTCGGGAGAAGCCGAAGTACAGCGGGAACAGGAACAGCTGGATCGGCACCGTCATCGAGACCATGAAGTAGATCATTACGGCGGGCCAGATCCGGATCTTCTTCCCGGCCAGCACATATCCGGCGAGCGATGAACAGACGAGGACGACGAGGACCGCCGTGAAGGTCAGGATGAAGCTGTTGATGAAGCCGCGCTGGAAGTGGCCGTAGGACCATGCCTGGCGGAAGTTCTCGAAATTCAGGCCGGTCGGCAGGGACAGCGGGTTCGCGGTCACCGCGGAGGAGTCCTTGAAGCTGTTGACCAGCACCAGCAGCAGGGGGAAGAGGGCGGTGGCCCCGAAGGCGAGCAGGAGCACATGGCCGCACACGGCGGTGATGTGTCGCGCGTGGCCTCTCATGCGTTCAGGTCCTTCCGGCTCAGCCAGGTGTAGAGGAACGACGAGATGAGGCCGAAGAGGCTCATGATGAGCCCGACGGCGGCCGCCTTGCCGAACTGGAAGCTCGCGAAGGCGAAGCTGTAGGCGTAGGTGCTGAGCATTTCCGTCGCGTGGGCGGGGCCGCCCTGGGTCATCAGCCACACATAGTCGAACGCGAGGAACGAGAAAATAATGATCATGACCCACATGAGCTGGAGGGTCGATTTGATGCCGGGAAGGTAGACGTAGCGGAAGAGCTGCCAGCCGTTGGCCCCCTCCACGAGCGCCGCCTCGACCTGTTCGACGGGCGTCTGCCGGAGAGCAGCCAGATAGATGACGGTGAGGAATCCCCAGAAGTGCCAGATGTCGACGGCCGCGACGGCGTAAATGGCCGTGTGCAGGCCCGACAGCGGTTCGCCGAGGTTCAGTCCGTGGTGATTGGCGTAGCCGACCACGCCCGACAGCGGGTTGTAGACGATGTTCAGCCAGAGAATGGCGTTGGTGATCGGGGCGAGGACGTAGGGCACGAGAAAGATGACCTGGTAGAGGGTCCTCGACCGGGGCCGGGTCAGCAGCAGGAGGGCGGTGAGCAGCCCGATCGCCACCGGAATCGTCAGGAAGAGCAGCATCCACCGGATGTTGTTGCCGAGGGCGGTGGTGAAGACGGGATCGCGGAGGATCGAGGAGAAGTTCGCGAAGCCGATCCAGCGGGCCTTGAGTCCGATGCCGTCCCAGTCGGTGAAGGCGGCGACGGCGGTGAGGACCCCGGGGACGACCACCACCAGCGCCGACAGCAGCACGGCCGGTGCCACGAGCAGGTACGAGGTGAGCGTGGACCGGCGGCGGGGCCGGGCCCGTCGCCGCCCCGCGGTGGCGCCGGTGTCCGGCCTCCGCGCCGCGATACGGCGCGGAGGCCGGGCCGCCGCCTCGGTTGCGGGCATCTTCGCCGCCACGTCACTTCTGCTGCGGGATCGGCGGCACGAGCTTCTTGTCGAGTTCGGTCTTGAAGGTGCTCTCCACGCCGTCCAGGAATGTCCGCGCGGAGGTCTTGCCCAGCCAGACGGAGTCGATGTTGACCAGCGCCTGCTCGGTGGCGGGTGGGAAGAACGTCGCGGTGAAGTACCCGAAGTTTCCCTGGTTCACAGTGTTGATCATGTTCTGGATGGCGGTCACATACTGCTTCGACAACCCCGAGAAGTCGCCCGGATCGGCATCGAACTTCTTCAGCGGGACGCCCCAGTACCCCGGCCACACCTTGGTCATTTGCTTCGCGTACGACGGGCTCAGCATGTAGTTGATGACCTCTGCCGCACCGTCCTTGTTCGGCGAGTGGGCGTTGATCGACAGCGAGGCGGTCGTCCCGAGGGTGTACAGCGGGGACGCGAGGCTCTTGTTCACGTTCGGGAAGGACGTGAATCCGAGATCGTCGACGTTTCCGTTCGCGTCGTTGAAGTAGTCCGTCGCGAACTGGAAGGCGAGCGAGGGACCGATGAAGAAGGGCGACTTCTCGTCCTTCAGCAGCTGCATGGAGTCCGTGAAGTTGAGGTTGTTGTAATCCTTGCCCGCCAGATACCCCTTCTTGTAGAAGTCGGCGGAGTCCTGAACCGCCTTCACGATCTGCGGCGAGGTCCAGGGGATCTTTCCGGTCAGCGCCCGCTGGATCACGGACGGTCCGGCGTCATGCGTCAGGAAGATCGAGGAATAGTTCTCGTTGACCGGCTTCCATCCCTTGTTCCCGGTGACGGAGGCGTACAGTCCGGCGGCCTTGGCCTTGTCCATGACCGACGTCAGCTGAGCGAAGGTCTTCGGGACCGGCTCCTTGAGCTTGGCCAGGACCTTCTTGTTGTAGAAGATTCCCAGGGTGTTGAGCGAATTGGGCAGCGAGTAGAGCTTTCCGCCGACGGTCCCCGATTCGTACATCGGCCCGAGGAGACGGCTCTTCCAGCCGTACTTCTTGGCGTAGGGGTCCATATTGGCCAGCTTGCCCTTGCCGACGTAGGCCGCGGCGAAGGCCGGTCCGGATCCGTAGACGATGTCGGGTCCCCGGTTGGCGGTCAGGGCGACCTGCACGTTCTGATCCACGTTGTTGTTGAAGGTGACCGAGAGCCGGTACTTGCTCTGGGACGCGTTGAAGCCGTTCACCAGGATCTTCTTCATGGCGGCCTGGTGCGCCGGAGGCGCGCCCCAGAACCAGAATTGGAGATTCTTCCGGCCGCCGGCCGACGAGCTGTCGCTCGAGCCGGACGAGCAGCCGCTGACAGCCAGCGCGAGCGCGCTGGTCATCACCAGCGCGTACCGCCACTTGACGACCACGGGCATCCTGACCTCCGAAACGAGGGGACTGCGCACACCGAGAGGGGAGGGAGAGGGGCCGGACAGCACGGGGCCTCGGCCGGAGTGTGATCCGCCGCAGCGTCGACGACGGGCGGACGCGGGTCCCGCGGCGGAACATCGCCACCGCATCAGGACGACTGGTTGTATTAAGGTCAGTACCTTAAGCAGACGTACGACGGCCGTCAAGGGTCGGACGGCCCTCGTTTCCCGCGCGGACCAGCGCCTCGGACGCCCGCCGAAGCACCTCCCCACCCCCGGGAACGCTTGTTGTCATGATGTGAAGATGACTAAGGTGGCGGGGCTGAATTACGGGGGCTGTGTCCTTTCCGATGGGAGCGACCGAGATGCTGGCGTCCGAACGTGTCGACCGATCTTCCCCCGTACCCGCGTGGGCCCAGGTGGCGCAGATCCTCCGCCGCCAGATGGACACCGGCGTCCTCGGCGACGGCGAACGGCTGCCCTCCGAGCAGGAGTTGGCCACGGGCTTCGACGTCAGCCGGATCACCATCCGGCAGGCCCTGAGCAACCTGGCCGCCGAGGGGTACGTGGAGCGGCGCCAGGGGGTCGGCACCTTCGCGTCCCCCCGGAGCAGCGTCGTCCAGCACGACCTCACCCTCAGCGCGCGCTGGTCCGACCGCCTGCGCGCCGAGGGGCACGACGCCCTCTCCCGCCAACTCGGCGCGGCCGTGCACGAGAGCCTTCCCGCCGACCTGGCGAGGCGCTTCCCGGACGCCGCGGGGACGGGCGAACTCGTCTACCTCAGAAGGCTTCAGATCGTCGATGCCGTGCCGATCGGCCTGACCGAGTCCTGGGTTCCCGCGGGGCTGGCCCCCGGTCTGTCGAAGGAGCCGCTGATGGACGGCTCGCTCTCGCTCACCCTGGGCGAGCGGTACGGGATACACCCCGCCCAGGTCGACAATTCGGTCGAGTCGACGCATGCGGCCCCCGCCGAGGCCCAGTTGCTGGGCGTCCCCGCCGACACCCCCCTCTTCGTCGTCGTCGCGCTCAGCCGCCGCGAGAACGGCGACGTCATCGACGTCTCCAGGACGTCCTGGGTGGGCGGACGGGTGCGCTTCCGCTTCATCTACCACGCCGAGCAGGGGGCACCGGCCGAGCCCGCTCAGCCTTGACCGCCCCCGCGGGCAGCCTTAACGTACTGACTTCAATACGACCAGCTGTCTGAACCGCCGCAGGCCGTGTGCGCCAACCGTGACACTTCTCGGAGGCCTCGCGTGACCACTCCCGTGCTCATCGACACCGACCCCGGCATCGACGATGCCGTGGCCATCATGTTCGCGCTGCGATCGGGCCTCGGCCTGCGGGCGGTCACCGCGGTGTCGGGCAACCTCACCGCGGATCGAACCTCGGCGAACGCACGCAAGATCCTCGCGCTGGCGGGCCGGGCCGACATCCCCGTCGCCCAGGGCCCGCTGGCTCCGCTCGTGCGCCCCTACCCCCGCGATCCCTTCTCGCACGGCGACGACGGACTGGCCAACACCGGGCTGCCCGCCCCGACCGCGCCCCTGGATCCGCGCTTCGCTCCCGACGTCATCGTCGACCTCGCGCGGGAGCATCCGGGAGAGCTGACCGTCATCGCGCTCGCGCCGCTGACCAACATCGCGCTGGCCCTGATGCGCGAGCCCGAGCTGCCCCGGCTGGTGCGGCGCCTGGTCATCATCGGCGGCTCCTTCGGCATCGGCCCCTGGGGCGGCCGGCGGGCGACCGGCGACAACCCGGTGAGCGAGTGGAACGTCTATGTCGACCCCGAGGCGGCCCGCGCCGTCTTCCACGCCGGTTTCCGGCTGACCGCCATCGGCCTCGACGTGGCGACCCGCCCGGAGCTCGATCTCGGCGCCGCCCACCTCGCCGCGCTCGCCGCATCGTCCACTCCCGAGGCCGCGGTCCTGCTCGACGTCCGCGCGTTCGTACGCGACCGGGGGCTTCGGCGACTACTGCGGACTGATCGACTCGCTCGCGGTCGCGGCGGTCCTGGAGCCGGACCTCTTCGACCTGGTCGATCTGCGGGTCGACGTCGAGACCAGGAGTGAGCTGGCCCTGGGCCAGACCATCGTGGACGCCCGCGAACACTTCGCCTGGGACCACCTTCCGACCATCGAGGTGGCCGCCGACGCCGACTTCCCGCGCTTCCTCGACCGACTGGTGGGGACGCTTTCGTAACCCCGCCCGGGATCGGGCCACCGGGCGCTCAGCAGGTGTCGCCCACCGCGTCGATCTTCGAGCCGAACCGGCCGCTGTAGTTGCTGGCGTAGTCGCCCTTGCGGACCGAACGGCATTCCTTGCCCGTGGCCCAGTCGATGAAGGCGCCGGTCCTGTTGGCCCGGAAGGAACCCACGTGGTCCACGAACCGGCTGGGCAGGTCCACGTAGCCGCCCCGCCAGGTGTAGAGGTCGCCCGTCCCGTCCTGGAACCGCCACAGGCAGATCGCGTTGCTCGCGCACGCGGGCAGCGCCTGGGCCTGTGTGGAGGTGCCCAGCGTGGTCACGACGACCGTCCCGGCAACCAGCGCGGCGCGCATGAGGCGTGCGTTCATCCCGTCCTCCTTGACCCGGAAGCGAATTCCCCGATTGTCCACCGCTCAACGGAGGGCGGACAGAGAGGTCTTGTGTTCGACGTAGGGTTTTCAGCACGGTCGTGTTCATGTCGTGCAGAGTCGTTGAGGGTCGGTCGAGGGGGGAACCGTGGGGGCTGGCGACACCGGGGGCACGGGGCGGGCGGACGTCGTCGTCCTGACCGCGCTGGAGATCGAGTACCGGGCCGTACGAGCGCATCTGGAGGATCCGCGTCCCGTCCGGGCGGAGCGCGGCTCACTGTTCGAGACGGGCGTCTTCCGGTCCGGGGCCCGGCCCGGCGGGCGGCGGGTGGCGATCCATATGACGGGCCCGGGAAACCCGGGCGCGGCGGCGCTGGTCGAGCGGGCGGCGGCGCTCTTCGCACCGCGGGCCGTGCTGTTCGTCGGGGTGGCGGGCGGCGTCAAGGACGTCGCGCTCGGCGATGTGGTGGCGGCCGAGGCGGTGTACGACTACGAGACCGGCAAGGACACCGAGTCCGGGTTCCTTCCCCGGCACAGGACCCATCAGTCCGGCTACGGGCTGGTGCAGCTGGCCCGTAACGTCGCCGCGGCCGACGAGTGGCAGCGGCGGATCCTGCCCGACGCCACCGCGCCGCGCCCGCGCGCCCTGGTCAAGCCGATCGCGGCGGGCGGCCGGGTGGTGGGGCACGAACGCTCCGACGTGGGCCTGCGGCTCGCGGCCGTCGCCGGGGACGCGATCGCGGTGGACATGGAGGGCTTCGGCTTCCTCGCGGGCGCGTACGTCAACCAGCAGCTCGACGCGCTGGTGATCCGGGGCGTCTCCGATCTGCTGGGCGACAAGGGCGAGGCGCACGACGAGCGCTGGCAGCCGGTCGCCTCCCGGCACGCGGCCGCCTTCGCCTTCGAACTGATCGGGCGGCTCCCGGGCGCGGAGGCGGCGCCCGGCGCGCCCGCCCGGGCGCCGCCGCAAGCTCGGCGTCCGGGAACTCGGCGGTCTCGCGGACCTGTTGCTGGAGGTCCCCGGGCTGCCCTCCCCCGCCCGCTGGCAGCAGCTGCTCGACGAGCTGCCGACCGTCGGCACCGCGGTCGGCCGCCAGTCGGCGAGCCGCGCGGAGGCCCTGGCCCTGCTGCGCACCTGCGAGGCGCACCGGGCGCTGGGCGAGCTGGTGTCGGTGCTGGACGTGCTGGCCCCGGACGACCCGGCGGTGGCCGAACTCGCCCGCCGTGTCGAGGAACTGGGCCTGGGCTGACCGGGGCGCCCGCGGGTGTCGCCGGGGGCGTGCGGGGCATACAAGTTGTTCGGAGTCCGCGCGGGCGGCGCTTGCCTGTGGCAGGGTCTCCGGCGGGATCATCGGCGGCGGGGACCGGTGATGCGGGTACGGGGGAGGCACGGCATGGCGGCCATGCGGGAAGGCGGCCTCAGATCGGTCAACAGTTTGGTGTCGGCGTTGAAGGAGTTCCGCTGTCTGACGGATCCGGATTCGCGCGCACTGTGTCTGGACCTGGTCGCCATGGAAATGGAGACGACGTCCGTCCCGGTGCGCGGCCATCGCGTCACGGACTACTTCCTGGTGGAACTGGCCCGGGAGTGTCTGGAGAACGTGCGGATGATGCGCGCGCTGCGCGCCTCGCTCGCGGTGCTGGCGCCGGACACGGACGCCATGGAGCACCTCGATTCGGTCGTGGAGCAGATGACGGCCCGTCCGGTGCTTCCGGCCCCGGCCGCCGGAGGGCTGCGGTCGCTGCTGGAGGATCTGGAGTTCGGGAATCTGGGCCAGCTGTGCCGGGCCGCCGCGGGTCCGCTCCAGGAAGTCCCGGCGGTCACCGGCCCCTGGCACGCCTTCGAGGAGCTGAGCCGGATGAACGCGCGGCCGGACGGGCTGCCGCCGGGGCTGGCTCTGGTGGAGTACCTGGCGGCGTCGGCCCAGCCGCTGCGGAGGGCCGACGCGCTGCGGGCGTGGGCCGATGAGCAGGCGCGGGAGCTGGACCTGACCTCGCAGCTGAGATCGCTGCGCCAGCAGGAATGGCACGCCGCCCCGGCCGAGCCGGACGACGCGTATCTGGTGATCCGGCTGCTGCCGCAGGAGGAGCCGGGCCGTTACGAGCTGTCGTCCTGGCATCAGTACGACCCGAGCGGCTGGCATCCGGCCCGCGGCCCGGTCACCCAGGTCACCGCCGCCACCGCCGAACGGGCCGTGCAGGAGCTGGTGTTCGCGGCGGAGGAGGAGTGGAAGGACGCCCGGTGCATTCATCTGGAGTTCCTGCTGGGCCCCGACGACCTGAATCTGCCGGTGCATCTGTGGCGCAAGGAGCTGGACAGCACGATGGCCACACCGCTGTGCATGGACTATCCGGTCGTGGTGCGGAGCCTGGAGCGGAGCCAGACCAGGCGCTGGCACCGCCCGTGGAACCAGCGCTGGCAGATCTTCACCGGACGGCCCGAACTCGCCAGGGAGCTGGTCGTCGAGGGCCAGGATCCGGACAGTCCGCGCTCCGGCGACCCGGCCGCGCTGCTGGCCCGGCTCCAGGCGGATCCGCACGTCGTCGCGCTGATCCTCAACTCGCCACCGGGCGGCGCCGGTGAGGGCGCGTACGAGGCGCTGGCGGCCTGGCGGGCGGGAATTCCGCTGGTGGCATGGGATCGCCGGCCCAGCCGGGATCCGGCGTTGGTCCAGCACTTGAGACAAAAATCGGACGAGGCCAGCGGGGACCTGGCACGGCTCCGCGAAGCCGTGACAAAGTTACGTCTGGACGCCCATACGATCGACTCCGCGGAGCGGGAGCATCACCCGGGGCAGCATGTGGTGCTCGTCTGGGACGACCCGACCCGGCCCGTGGAGACGCAAGGACGCATGACGGGGCCGGACGAGGGGTTGGGCAGTCGATGAGCGACGCAGAGCCTGCACGGCGGCACAACGGACGGATCCCGGGTGGCGACGGCTCCTCCTCCGGTCCCCTGCCGTCCGGCATTCCGCGCCCCTGGTGGATCTACCAGGGCACCGGACGCCCGCTGCACGACGTCAGCCTGGAGGACATCCTTCCGCCCCCGCCGCCCTGGCGCACCTTCGGCGGGGTCTCGGCCTGCCCGCCGGACGGCTACGACGGCGCCGACGGCGCGTTATCCGACCCGGACGAGCCGCCGACCGAGCCCCCGGCGCCGCCGGAGGACATCCAGGACACCGCGCGACGGCTCGGCGCGACCCCGCTCGGCCTGCGGTCGGAGGCCGAGGAGGCGGACGTGGTGAACGCCGCGCTCATCCTGCGGCGCCCGCTGCTGGTCACCGGCCGCCCGGGCACGGGCAAGTCGACGCTGGCGTACCGCATCAGCCGGGAGCTGGGTCTGGGCCGGGTGCTGCGCTGGCCGATCACCACGCGTTCCACCCTGCGGTCCGGTCTCTACGGCTACGATGCCGTCGGCCGTGTGCACGCCGCGGCGGCCGGACAGGCGGCTGAGGAGGACGGTCACGAACCCGGACCGGAGGACATCGGCGACTTCCTCCAACTCGGCCCGCTGGGCACGGCGATGCTGCCGCACCGCCTCCCCCGCGTCCTGCTCATCGACGAATTCGACAAGAGCGACATCGATCTGCCCAATGACCTCCTCGACATCTTCGAGGCCGGGGAGTACTCCATTCCCGAGCTGGTGCGCATCCGCAGGCGGCGCCCGGCCGTATCGGTCCTCACCGACGACCCCGACCGCAGCACCGTCATCGACTCGGGCCGGGTGCGCTGCCGTGCCTTCCCCGTGGTCGTCATCACCAGCAACGGGGAACGGGAGTTCCCGCCCGCGTTCCTGCGCCGCTGTCTCCAGCTGCGGCTGCCCGACCCGGACGCCGACCGGCTCGCCGCGATCGTGGCCGCGCACCTGGGCAGAGCGGACGACCCGCGCGCCCGGGAGCTCATCGACATGTTCCTTGAGCGCAGCCGTCACGAAGGCGGGCTCGCCGCCGACCAGTTGCTCAACGCGGTGTATCTGGTGACGGCCCGTTCCGAGGCTCCGGGACCCGAGTGGGAGGAGCTACTGCGCGCCGTCTGGCACCGCCTGGACGCCGCAGGCTCGACATGACACACGACCCAGGCGGCAGGTCCGGCGAGCACGGCCCGCGGGACCTCGACTGGCAGCAGATCGCCGATGCCTTCTGGCTGGCCGTCTGCAAGGCCGAAACGGACCGCGGGCCCGGCCGCCCGGCGCCCGGCCCGCTCCCCGCGCCCCCGGGCGCCGACACCCCGCCGCCCACCGGCGACCGGTCCCCCGAACCGCCGCCGGAGAACGACGGCGGGCGGCGGCCCGCGCCCGAACCAGCCGTCTCGGCACCGCAGCCCGTGGAACTCGTCGAGGTACCCGAGGTGCCGGAGGATCCGGCCGGGACGGAACCGGCGCTGGTCACCGACGTCATGGTGCCCGCGCCCCGGCCGACCGCCGCAGGACCACTGGTCGCCGAGCGCGCCGTCTCCCGGGCACTGCGTCCCCTGAAGCGCACCGCTCCCTCGCCGGTCGAGATGGAGGTCGACGAGGAGGCCACGGCCGAGCGCGCGGCGCGCGAGGGGCTGTGGGTGCCGGAGTGCGCGCCGGTCCAGGAGCGCTGGATGGACGCGGTCCTGGTGCTGGACTGCGGCAGCTCCATGGTGGTGTGGCGGCGTACGGCGGCGCGGCTGGTCACCGTACTGGAGCGGACGGGTGCCTTCCGGAACGTCCGGGTGCACCGGATGAACACCGATCACCCATTGCCCGCGGACCACCACGACTCCCCGGTGGACGGCATGGCACCGCGCGGGAAGCGGGCGGTGCTGGTGCTCACCGACGGCATCGGCGCCGCCTGGGGCGACGAGAGCGCGCAGCGCGCGCTGGGGCGCTGGGCCCGGCGCGCGTCGGTCGCCGTGCTCCACGTACTGCGCCAGGGCCGCTGGCAGCACACGGGGATCGCACCGGAGCGGGTCCGGGTGCGGGTCCCCGAGCCCGAATCCACCAACATTGACTGGCGGCGGGGCGACGGCGGCTCCTGGCCGGGCGGCGAACCGCCGGTGCCGGTGCTGGAGCTGGACGCGCGCTGGCTGGGCAACTGGGCGCGGCTGGTGGGCCGTCCGTCGGACCGTGGCCATGACACGCTGGCTCTGCTGCCCGGGGCACAGGCCGAGCCATGGGATCCGGAGCCGGAACCCAGTGCCTGGGACCGGGTCTTCCGCTTCCGCTCCACCGCCTCGCCGAGCGCCTTCCGGCTGGCGGCACGGCTGGCGGCGGCACCGCTGAACATTCCCGTGATGGAATTCGTCCAGGGGATCCACCAGCCGGAGGGCAGCCCCGGCGATCTGGCCGAAATCCTGCTGGGCGGGCTGTTACGCAAGGTCGGCACCGCCGATCCGCTGGACGAGACCGGAATCGGCTACGAATTCCACGACGGGGTACGGGAACTGCTGCTGTCCGCCGGTTTACGGGACGAGTCGCTGTACACCCTGCGCAGTGTCCTGGACCGGCTGGGCCGCCACTGGAAGCCGCTGCATCTGCTGCGCGATCTGCTCAACCATCCCTCGGGGCCGGTGCGGGATCTGCCCGACACCGAGCGCCTCATGCCGTACATACGCCTTCAGGAACAGGTTTACCAGGCGCTTTCCGGGCCTTATCTCGAAGGCGCGCGCTCCTTTCGCGCCCTTGTCCTCGCGCGCCAAGCGCTCCCCCGCACGGGCGAAAGCCGCCCGGATCCCTTTGAAGACGTACCCAACTGGGGAAATGTGGTCCCCGAGGTTGCCGTGACTGACTCCATGACTCCCCGCCCCCGTCCGTCGTCCCAAGCCGACGATTCACCATCCCCGCCGGCGCACGGCACGCCGGGTACGGCGGGGGAGCATTCGAGAGGAACCTTCGTGTCCGTGACCGCTGCCCGGTCCCTGCCCGCCGTGGAGGAGCGCCGCGCCGGGGAACCCGCGTCCATCTGGGGCAATGTGCCGCCCCGGAACAACAACTTCACCGGACGGCGGGCGCTGCTCGACACGCTTCACGAGCGACTGCGCAGCGAAGGTACGGCCGCCGTGCTCCCCGAAACACTGCACGGTCTCGGCGGGGTCGGAAAGTCCCAGATCGCCCTGGAGTACGTCCATCAGCATGCCGCGGACTACGACGCGGTGTGGTGGATTCCGGCGGAGCACCCGGAGCAGATCCGCCAGGCGCTGGTGCAGCTCGCCGACCGGCTCGGGCTGAAGGCGGGCATGGAGGCGAACACGGCCGTGCCCAGTGTGCTCGACGCGCTGCGCACCGGGCGCCCCTGCCGCAACTGGCTGCTGGTCTTCGACAACGCGGAGGAGCTGGAGACGGTCCGGCCGTTCTTCCCCGCGGGCGGGCCCGGCCGGATCCTGGTGACCTCGCGGAACGCCCAGTGGTCGCGGGCCGCCCGGACCGTCGAGGTGGATGTCTTCGAGCGCGAGGAGAGCATCCAACTGCTGCTCCGGCGGGGGCCGGAGCTGCCGAACGAGCAGGCCGACCGGATCGCCGAGACCCTGGGCGACCTGCCGCTGGCGATCGAGCAGGCGGCGGCGTGGCTCAGCGAGACGGGGATGCCGGTCGACGAGTACCTCCAGGTCTTCGAGGACGAGCGGGCGGACGTGAGCACCCGCCGCAACGAGCTGCTGGCCGCCGGGGTTCCGGTCGACTATCCCGAACCGGTCGCCGCCGCCTGGAACATGTCGCTGCGCCGTCTCGCTGAGCACCATCCGGGCGCGCTGCAACTGCTCCAGATGTGCTCCTTCTTCGCCCCCGAGCCGATCTCCCGGCGGCTGTTCTCGGGCATCCGGGGTGTTTCCCTCTCCCCCGAGCTGTCGGAGGTACTCCAGGATCCGATCAAGCTCGGCCATGCGATCCGGGAAATCAACCGTTACGCCCTGATCAAAATCAATCACCGCAGCAACACCATCGAACTGCACCGGCTGGTGCAGGCGGTGCTGATCGGCCAGATGTCCCCGCAGCAGCAGGCCGATATGCGGCACAGCGCCCATGTGCTGCTCGCCTACGGCGACCCCAATGACGTCTCGCCCGCCAACTGGGGCCGCTACGCGGACCTGCTGTCCCACGTCCGGGCGTCCCGCGCGATGGACTGCGACGACAAATGGGTGCGGCAGATGGTGCGGAACCTGGTCCGCTTCCTCCATGTCTGGGGCGACCACGAGGGCGCGCTCGAACTCGGCAGCCGGGTACGCGAGAAGTGGCAGGACGCGCTCGGCGAGGACAACCCCGAGACGCTCGCCATCTCCCGCACTCTCGGCCATGTCCTCACCCTGCTCGGCCAGTTCGAGCGGGCCAGGGAGTTCAACAGCCGGACGCTCGAGCTGACGCGTGCCCGCGACGGCGACGACCACGAGAACACGCTGGTCACCATCGGAGCGGTCGCCAAAGACGCCCGCTACCAGGGTGATTACGCGCGCTCCGTTCAGCTGGAGGAGGACCGCTGGCGGCGGACCATCCGGCTGTTCGGCGACGAGGACCCGTACACCATCGCCGCCGCGAACGACTACGCCCTGGCGCTGCGCTCCGCCGGGGACTACGTACGCGCCCGCGAGGTGGACGAGAACGGGCACAACCTCGCCGAGGTCGTCCTGGGGGAGGACTCGCTGCTGACGATCCTGCTGGAGTCCAATCTCTCGATCGACGTCCGGGAGAGCGGCGACTACGTCGCCGCCCGCACCATGCTGGAGCGGACCTGCGCCCGGGTCCGCCGACTGCTTCCGCAGAACGCGCCGATCGGCGTCTACGCCTTGCGCAACCTCGCCGTGGCCCGCCGCAAGGCGGGCGACCACGAGGGGGCGCTGGAGGTCACCCAGGAGGTCCTGGAGCGGTACCGGCTGCGCTACAGCGAGCCCAATCTCCATATCTCGGCGACCTCGCTGAACCTGTCCATGGACCTGCGCCAGACCGCCGACCTCGACGGCGCCCGTGAGCTGGGCCGCAAGTGCCTGGACGACATGCGGTCCATCCTCGGGCCACGGCACCCGGTGGCGCTGAGCGCGGCCGTCGACCTGGCCGTCACCCTGCGGCTGCTGGGAGAGACCGAGGCGGCGCTCGCGCTCAACAAGGAGACGCTGCCCCTGCTGGTCGAGCAGCTGGGGGCGGACCATCCGATCGCCCTGGCCTGCGCGATCAATCTGGCCAGCGACCACTACACGCTGGCGGACTACCAGGAGGCGCGGGCACTGGACACCGAGACGCTCGCGGCCTGCCGGTCGCGGCTGGGCGAGGACCACCCGACCACGCTCGCCTGCGCGGTCAATCTGTCCGGGGATCTGCGCGCGCTCGGTGAGGGCCGGTCCGCCGAGGAGCTGCACAACGACTCCCTCGCCCGGTTGCGCGCCGTCCTGAGCCCGAATCACCCGGCCACGGTCGCGGCGGCCCGGGGCATCCGCGCGGACTGCGATGTGGAGGCGCTCGCCTTCTGACCGCCCGGGCCCCGGTCCTCAGAAGGCTGTCCCGGTCCAGGTCGCCAGCGCGACCGGATCGGGCACCGCGCCACCGGAGTTCCGCAGCGCGCGGTGGACGGCGAGGACCACGTCGGGAGCACGGAGCATCGCCGTCCTCGCCGCGCCGTCCGGCAGGGTGAGGGCGAGCCCCGCCCAGGCCGCGATGTCGTCCGGGGCCTGGGCCAGGCGGCCGCGGTAGCCGCGCAGCGCGGCCGCCCGGTCGCCCATGATCCAAGCGAAGTCAGCTCCGTCCGGGGCAGCTCCGTCCGGGGCGTCGTCGCCGTCCTGCCCGGCCCGCAGCCGCTCCGGTGCGGTGAACCGGAGCCTGGCGAGGGCCGTCCGCGGCACCGTCTCCGCCGCGGCGGGCTCGACCGAGGCGGGGGGCAGCTCCCGGGGAGGCGTACCGCGCGTCCGCCAGGCCCGCACCCACCGGGCGAGCCCCGCGGCTTCGGGACGCAGATGGCGCATGCGGTACACGAGCCGGTGGTCGATGACCAGATCCGCCGCCAGCCGCCGCGGTACGGACGGGACCGGCTCCGCGAGCCAGCCGGCCAGCCGCTCCGCCACCTGATCGAGGAAGCTCTGGCCCAGGGGCGTCAGTTCGGCGTGGGTGCGCAGCGTCTCCAGCCCGTGGGCGGTCTGTTCCCGGCGGAGGGCGAACTCGAACGCGGCGGTGTCCCGGGCGGGCCCGGCCTCGGCCCGGTGCAGGCGGTCCTGCCAGAACCCGGTCATGCCCAGGAACGCGTACACCCCCTGCAACAGTCCGCGCAGCGGCCGCGGGTCCAGCCGCCATGGCGCGTGATGGACCTCCTCCAGTCCCCCTTCGATCAGGGGCACCAGATCCATCAGGGCGCCGAGCTTGATGTGCTGGGCCTCGTGCACCAGCGCGGCGGCCAGGTCCGGTTCGTCCACGGGACCGTTCATCAGGACACAGCCGTAGGCCTCCGGGGACGAGGCGCTGAACGGTTCGGGATGGGCCGCGTACGGTACGGGGACCACGGAGGCGACGCAGGCGGCGACCCCCGAGGGGTCCACGTTGCGCTGCTCGGCGACCAGCCGCCAGGCGCCCGCGAAACGTTCCTGCCAGCGCTTCCAGGCGTCGTCGGTGAGCCGGTCCGGCGGTCTGCGGCGGAAGAAGTCACGGTAGGGGTCGACATCGTCGAGGAACGGCGAGCAGAGGTGCTCCCGATGGTCGCCGTGCAGCCGCCGGAGCCCGAGCCACCCGGGGGCGTCCTCCGCGAAGCCCGAAGCGGGCAGCGGCACCGTATGCGGCCCGGCCACCACCACCGCCGCCCCCTCCGCCGTGCGCACGACCTCGGCGAGGTCCGGAGCGGGTTCCGGTACGAGGGCGAATCCCAGCGCGGGCAGTATCACCCCGCCGTCGCGCACCACGACCGCGATACGGAAGTCGATGCCCGCGAGGAGGGCGGCCGAGGCCGCCACCGCGTACAGATAGCCGGTCTCGCTCCACAGCGGCGCGTCCGCCGGTTCCTGGCCGCGCAACTGCCGCAGGCACCGGCTGAGCCACACCCCCGTCTGCGGATGCAGCAACAGCCCCTCCACGGCGGCCGGGGAGCGGCGCTCGGCGCGTATCAGCAGCCGCCAGGCCTCCCCGGCGGGGGGCAGCGGACCGGGCAGGGCGGGATGCGTGGCGGCCACCTCGACCAGCGCCCGCAACAGCAGCATCGCGCGGCTGCGCTGGCCGGATCTCAACTCGGCGACCGATGACGCACTTCCCGAACCAGCGGCCAGCTCGGTAAAGCACAACGCCGATAAGTGGTGGCGGGACTCCGTCAACTCACGCAACTCTGCTGCGTCGCATCGGAGGAGCTGGCAGACGTCGCCGGGTTTCGGACGGCGCAGATCAGCCGCAGCGCCACCGCGGCCGTCCCTTCATCCCGGTCGAGGTCTTCCAGCGTCGCTCCCGAAAGGTCCAGCAGCTCCGTCTCGACCTCGGTCGCGACTCGCTCCATGTCACCGTCCTCCTCCGGACGTTCCACACCGACTCTCGTGAGGCATCCCTATGGTGACCCACCCCTATTGATTGCGAAAGGGTGAACACGGCCAGCGGACGCCGGGCTTGTCAAGATTTTCGGACACACCGGCCTGCCCCGGAGGATGGTCGGTATGCCACTGTCAGGCGCCCTTTCCGGAGTGGACCGACTCGACCTCGAACACCCCGCCGCAGACGCGGAATGAGCCCGCCGGGACGGTCATGGAGGAGAAGGAGTCCGGCGGATAGGCCCGGATGCGGGCGGGGGCGCGGCGGCACGGTGTGTCGGAGGTGCCCTCGTTGAGGGTGTGCAGCATCGCGGAGGCGCTGGCACCCGGCGCCAGGGAGACCGCGGAGCGCGACGCGCCGCGCCGGGTGGCGGGGTCGCCGATCGCGGAGCCCGCGGAGTCCAGCAGCGAGACCCCGGGGAAGCCGGTGAGCGTGCAGGTGCCGGTGGACTTGTTGGTGAGCACCAGCGGCATATAGACATTGCCCGCGCCCACGTCCTTGCGTCCGAGGGAGAGGCGCAGCTGCTCGGTGGAGCAGACGCGCCGGGCACCGGGCCGCGAGCCGGTGGTGTGCGCCGCCGTGGCGGAGGAGGAGACGGACGCGGAGGCGGAGTGCGTGACGGGGCGCGATGCGGAGCCCGAGGACGCGGGGTGCGATGCGGGCGGCACCGTGCGCCCGGTGTGCGCCGCCGACCGTGTGACGGACGAGGCGGCCGCGTCACCGCTGTCCGACGCGCCGGACGCGCCGGGCGGCGCGGACTGATCCGCGGTGTCGGCGCCGCAGGCCGTCATCACGGCCAGCGCGCCGAGGACCAGCGCGCATAAGGGCCATGGCCGGGACCGCCGGGGCCTGGGCGTCGTGGTGTCGGTCCGTTGCGCCATGAGCGACCTCCCGGGGTCGTGTCCGCTCTCTTTTGGCTCCCCCTTCCCCGCATGGACGCCCTTATGTCTCCGGGAACATTGATCGCATACCCCGGCAATTCCTCGTACGGCTCATACGGAATTCCCCCCGCTCCCCGGTGACCCGGGAGTCACCGGGGCCGCCGGTCACATCACCAGGTGTGCCTTGCTGTGGGTGACTTCCTCGATGTCGCCGCCCGCCTTGCCGATCAGCCGGTGGGCCAGGTTGCTCAGCGCCCTCGCCGCCGCGATCTCCTCGCCGACCCTCGGCTGTGCCGGGTCGTCGGGGTTGCGGTTCGCGCGGCCCTGGGCCAGCATCTCGGTGCCGTCGTGCATCCGCAGCCGGACGACTGCTTCGGTCAGCGGACCGATCTCACGGAATTCCATCTGGATGTCGCATCCCACGATCGTCTCCATCACGATCACCTCCTGCGTCACCTTCCAGGATGCGCCTCCCCGCGCTGTCCGGTCGACCTGGTCAGCAGGTCCATCACCTCGGCGTCGCCGGTCTGGGAGAAGTCCTCGTACCACTCGCCGACCGCGGAGAAGTCCGGGGGCGAGGACAGGCACACCACCTCGTCCGCGTCCTCGCGCAGCGACGCGACCGCGTCGGGCGGCGCCACCGGGACGGCCAGGACGGAGCGGGCCGCCCCCTGGGCCCGGGCGACCCGGCAGGCGGCCCGGGCCGTGGCGCCGGTCGCGATCCCGTCGTCCACGATGATCGCCGTACGGCCCTCGACCGGGATCCGCGGCCGGTCGCCGCGGAAGCGCCGCGCCTGGCGGGTCAGCTCGGCCTGCTCGGTCCGCTCCACCTCGGCGATCTCCTCCTCGTCCGCCCGGCTCATCCGGATGATCGCCTCGTGGACGACCCGGACCCCGCCTTCGCCGATGGCGCCGAAGCCCAGCTCCCGGTGGAAGGGCACGCCGAGCTTACGGACGATGATCACGTCCAGCGGTGCGTTCAGCGCCCGGGCCACCTCGAAGGCCACCGGCACCCCGCCCCGCGGCAGCCCCAGCACCACGGGCTTCTCCTCGGCCAGCGGCCGCAGCCGCTCGGCGAGACGCCGTCCGGCGTCCACCCGGTCAGTGAAGATCATCGTTCACCCCCGGCACGCGTTCCTCTCCTTCGAATCAAACCGACAATTCCCCGGGCCGCAAACCGGCGGCGGCTCCGGCACCCTGGAGGTATGGAGCACGCCATAAACCGGGACGATTCCGGTTACCCCGTCTACGTCGAATCATTCGACTCCGACAGCCGTTACCGGCGGGTGCGGCTTCGCGGGGTGGGATGCGAACCCCTCGAAAAGGAGGAGTTCGCGCCGCGCCTGCGGCAGGTCTTCCCCGGTATCGACCTCGACGACCCGGATCAGGTCCACTGGGCCGACCGGCCCGGGCAGTGGCCGACCTGGCACCCGGGCGAGGCATGAGCGCCCATGGGCGTCCTGGTCGGCACCTCGGGGTGGCAGTACAAGGACTGGCGCGGTGTCCTCTACCCGGCCGGCTGCCCGCAGCGGCTGTGGCTGGAGGAGTACGCCAGGGGCTTCACCACGGTCGAAAGCAATAACGCGTTCTACCGGCTTCCCGAGCACGATCAGTTCGCCGTCTGGCGGGACCGCACACCCGCCGGGTTCGTGATGGCGCTCAAGGCGAGCCGCTATCTCACCCATATCAAGCGGCTGCGCGACCCGAAGGAGCCGGTAGCGCGGCTGATGTCCCACGCGGACGGGCTCGGCGACCGGCTGGGCCCGGTCCTGCTCCAGCTCCCGCCGACGCTGCGGGCCGACCCCGCCCTGCTGGACACCGCTCTGGCCTGCTTCCCTGCCGGTACCCGGGTGGCGGTCGAGCCGCGCCATGACTCCTGGTGGACCGCGGAGATCCGGGCGCTGCTGGAGGACCACGGCGCCGCGCTGTGCTGGGCGGACGTGGGCTCGCGCCCGGCCGCCCCGCTGTGGCGGACCGCCGGGTGGGGGTACGTACGGTTCCACGGCGGCCGGGCCGAGCCCGCGCCGCGCTACGGCCGCCAGGCGCTCGCCACCTGGGCGCGCCGGGTCCATGACACCTGGCCCGGCGAGGCCGACGTCTACGCGTACTTCAACAACGACACGGGCGGGGCGGCGGTCCACGACGCCGTCGTCTTCGCCCGTGCCGTCGCCCGGCTGGCCCGAGAGGTCGGTGGTACGCCCGACCTCTGAGCGCGGCGGCTATTCCTTGACCGCGCCGCCCAGCATGCCCTCGATGAAGCGGCGCTGGAGTGCCACGTAGACGATCACCACCGGCAGTGCGATCAGCACCGACGCCGCCGCGAGCAGCGCCGCGTCCGAACTGTGCTGGCCCTGGAAGAAGGCGAGGCCGAGGGGGACGGTGCGATGGGCCTCGTCGCTGACCATCACCAGCGCCATCAGGAACTCGTTCCACGTCCACATGAAGGTGATGACGACCATGGTGGAGATCGCCGGACGGCCCATCGGGACCAGCACCCGCCACAGCGTGGTCCAGCTGTTCGCCCCGTCGATCCGGGCCGCCTCGATCACCGCCCGGGCGCTGCCCCGGAAGTACGTCCGCATCCAGAACACGCCGAACGCCAGCGACTGGGCGGTCTGCGGCAGGATCAACGCCCAGTAGGTGTCGGTGAGTCCGGCGTACCGCAGGTCGAAGTAGAGCGGGACGACCAAGGCCTCCTGGGGCAGGGTCAGCCCGATCACGAAGAGGTAGAACAGCACGGTGGAGCCGGGGAAGCGCATCACCCCGAAGGCGTACGCGGCGAGCACGGCCAGCACCGTGGTGGCCGCGACCACGGCCGTGGTGACCAGGACCGAGTTGCCGAGGTAGGTGCCGAAGTGGCCGCGGCTCCAGGCGTCGGCGAAGTTGCCCCAGTGCGGCCCGCCGCGCGGCAGCGAGAACCCCGTGTCCAGCGAGCCCTGCGAGCCGAACGCGGTGGAGAGGATGCCGACGACGGGGACGAGCGAGAGGACGGCGAACAGGGTGAGCAGGGCGTAGGTGACGCCGCGTTCCAGGCGTGTGGTCATGCCCGCCGCCCTTCCACGAGCCGGGAGACCGTGACGGTCAGGGCGAAGATCAGGACCGTGAGGGCCACGCCGACCGCGGCGGCCGAGCCGACCTGGTTGGTCTCGAAGGCCCGGTGGTACACCTCGTAGGCGGGTACGGAGGTGGCGTTCCCGGGGCCGCCGCTGGTCGTGACGTAGATCAGATCGAAGTTGCGCAGGCCGGCGACGATGGTCAGGGTCAGCGCCACCGCGATATGCGGCCGCAGGCCCGGGAGGGTGACGGCGAGGAACTCCCGGACCGGCCCGGCGCCGTCGATCCGCGCCGCCTCGTACAGCTCGCGCGGGATGCGCTGGACCCCGGCCAGGAAGAGGACCATGCACAGCCCGGTGCCCACCCAGGTGCCGATGACCCCGACGGCGGGCAGCGCCCAGGTGTAGTCGCCGAGCCAGGGGCGGGCGAGGGAGCCGAGGCCGACCGCGCGCAGGGTGTCGTTGAGCAGTCCGTCGGGGGCGAGGATGGACCGCCAGGCCACGGCGACCACGATGAGCGCCAGGACCTGCGGCAGGAACAGGACGGTGCGGAAGAAGGTCATGCCGTGGATCCGGACCCGGGACATCGCGGCCGCCAGCAGCAGCCCGATGGCCACCGGCAGGGCCGAGTAGAACACGAGCAGCAGCAGGGCGTGGGCGAACGGGGCGCGCAGCGCGGGGTCGCCGAACAGGTCGCGGTAGTTGTCGAATCCGGCCGGGGTGGCGACGGTCAGCCCGTCCCAGTGGAGAGACGACAGCCACACCGACTGCCCGAAGGGATAGAGCAGGAACACCGCGTACACGAGCAGCGCGGGCAGGATGTAGAGGTAGCCGACGGCACGCGGCTCACCGGGCGCCCGGCGGCGGTATGCCTTGATCAGGGCGGTGGGCCTCATCGCGACTCCGCCGCGGTGTGGCGCTCCCGCTGTGTGTCCAGGAAGGCTCCGTAGTCCTGTTGCAGGGTGGCGGCCAGCTTGTCCGGGGAGGTCTTGCCGCTGACGACGCCCTGGAGGGCGGCCGAGAGGGTGTCGTAGAAGGTGGGGGTGGCGTAGTCGAGGTACGGCACGAGGCCGTCGGCGGCGCTGAGCCGCTTCCATCCGTCGACCATCTGGCCGTCCACGGTGTCCGGGGCGACCTTGGCCGCGGCCGGGCCGGGGACGGCGGGCAGCACTCCGTGCCGGGTCATGACGTCCGAGGCATGGGCGCTGGTGAGGAAGTCGAGGTAGGCGGCGGCCACTTGGGGGTGGCGGGAGCGGGAGGTGATGGACCACGCGAGGCCCTGGCCGCCGGTGGTGACGGGGGCGCCGCCGGGCTTCGCGGGCGGCGGGGGTATGAGGCCGAGCTTGTCGCCCATCGTCTTCTTGAGGTCGGCCAGCAGCCAGGTGCCGGTCATCAGGTACGCGCCGTCGCCGGAGGCGAACTTCTTGGCCGCGTCGTCGTATCCGAGGCCGTTGGCGCCCTTCGGCAGATAGCCGCGCCTCATCCAGTCGGTGAGGGTCGCGGCGGCGTCCTTGGTGGCCTCGGTGTCGAATCCGGAACCACGGCCGAGGACGGTGTCACGGGTCGCGGCGGCCGCGTACTGGTCCTGGAGCACCCCGAAGGTGTGGATCGCCGGGTACTTGTCGAGGTTGCCGAACTGCACGGGCAGTTCGCCCCGCTCCTTGAGGCGGGCGAGCCCGGCGGTGAACTCGCCCCAGGACTTGGGTGGTTCCAGGCCCGCCTTCCGCAGCAGGTCCTTGTTGTAGTAGAGGCCGACGAACTCGCCGGTCTGGGAGATGCCGTAGAGCCGTCCGCGGCCGAAGTCGGTGCCGTCGGTGGAGACCCGGTTGAGGTTGAGCAGCGTGTTCGGGTAGCGGGTGTTCCAGTCGTAGATCCCGGCGTAGTTGTCGAGCGGGGCGAGCAGCCCGGCCCGGACGAAGGAGACCATGTCCGGGTAGCCCTGGTTGGCCTGGATGACGTCGGGCGGGTTGTTGCCGGAGACGGCGAGCTTGAGCGTGGTCTTCAGATCGGTGAAGCTCCGCGCCACCCGCTTGATGCGCACATTGGGGTACTTCCGCTCGAACTCCCGGTTCAGCTGGGTGATTTCGCCGTTCGTGCCACCGCGGATCTCCTGGTCCCACACGGTCAGCGTGGTCTTTCCGGCCGCTTTCGGATCGGGTACGGCGGTGGACGCGCCGGTCCCGGATCCGGCGGCCCCCGAGCCGTCGGTGCCGGGCACACAGCCCGCGGCGAGCAGGGTGGCGCCGAGGGCGAGGACGGCCGGAAAGGCGCGGCGGGGACATCCCATGCGGTTCTCCTCCATGCGGGCGTCGTCGTACGGGCGTGGTGCTGCCGCGGGTGTGAGGTCCCGCGGGTGACGTGCCGCGAGCGGCGTCGTACGGGCGTCAGGCCCCGCGGGCGTCGGCGGCCCGGAAGCCGATGGTGGGCAGGGCCCGCAGCCGCGGCCAGTCGCGCGCCCCGGCCGGGATCAGACCGTCCAGGAAGCGGTGGCGCGCCACCAGCTCACGGTCCCCGGAGCGGGCCGTACGGGCCCACCACGCGGCCACCTCGGCCCAGCCGGGCGCGGCGAGCGCGCCGCCGAAGTGCTGGACGGAGAGGGCGGCGGTGAGGTTGGCGAAGGCGAGCCGGTCGGCGAGCGGCCAGCCCGCGAGCGTTCCGGTCATGAAACCGGCGACGAACACGTCGCCCGCCCCTGTGGGGGTCGAGCGCCTCCACGGCGAGGCCGGGTACCTCGGCGCTCTCCCCGGTGCGGGAGTCGATGCCGATGGCGCCCTCGGCGCCCCGGGTGACCACCGCGATCGGCACCAGCTCGGCCAGGGCGCGCACCGCCCGCTCGGGTGTGTCGGTGCGGGTGTAGCGCTGTGCCTCGGTGGCGTTGGGCAGGAAGGCGTGGGTGTACGGCAGGTCGGGGAGGGTGGCCAGGTCCCAGCGGCCGGACTCGTCCCAGCCCACATCGGCGAAGATCTTGGATCCCTGGGCGTGGGCCTGGCGCACCCAGTCCTCCTGGCGGCCCGGCTCGTAGGCGGTCACGCAGGCCCGGGAGCGCGGCGGCGCGGGCCGGGTGGCGGGCGGCGGGGCGGGGTGCTCGTGCGTGACCATGGTGCGTTCGCCCTCGTACGCCATGGACACGGTGACCGGTGAGTGCCAGCCGGGGACCCGCCGGGAGTGGGTGAGGTCGACGCCCTCGTGGTGCGCCAGGCTCTCCCAGCAGTAGTCCCCGTAGACGTCGGCGCCGAAGGCCGCGGCGAGGGTGGTGTGCAGGCCGAGCCGGGCGAGGGCGGTGGCCATGTTGGCGATGCCGCCGGGACTGGAGCCCATGCCGCGGGCCCAGGACTCGGTGCCGCGCACCGGGGCGTGGTCGAGGCCGGTGAAGATGATGTCCAGGAAGACGGTGCCGGTGAGGTAGACGTCGTGGTCGGGGTCGGCGGGGGTGCGCAGCGCGGCGAGCGGGTCGATCGGCTGTATCGGCCCGGGGGCTGCGGACGTGGGGCTCACCGGCGCGCCTCTCCTCGTTCGTCATGACGTCGGATGAGCGACACCATGCACCTCGGAGGGGTTTTGTGCAAGAGGTCGGTCATAGTCGCGCAGGGTCGCTCAGGTGGAGTACGTTGCCCCCATGCTGCGAGAGACCCGCCACGCGAAGCTGCTGAGCATCCTCGGCGACGAGGGCGTGCTGCCGATCGGGGAGATCGCCAAGCGCCTGGAGATCAGCGAGGCCACGGCCCGCCGGGACCTCGCCGAGCTGGGCCGGGCCGGTCGGCTGACGCGGGTCTACGGCGGCGCGGTGGCGGCCCCCACCCCGGACGAGGAGCGCCCGTTCGGCGAGGTGGCGGTCGACGAGCCGGAGGAGAAGGCGGACGTGGCCCGGCGGGCGGCGGAGCTGGTCGCGGACGGCGATGTGCTGCTGCTGGACATCGGCACCACCACGCTCCACCTCGCCCGGCTGCTGCGCGGCCGCCCGGTCACCGTCGTGACCAGCAATCTGGCGATCTACGACGAGCTGCGCGACGACTCCGAGGTCACGCTGATCCTGCTCGGCGGGCAGGTGCGCGCCAACTACCGTTCCGTGGTCGGCTTCCTCACCGAGTCCAATATCCGCCAGCTGCGGGTGGGCCGGCTCTTCCTCGGCGCGAGCGGGGTGCTGTCCGACGGCAGCGTGCTGGACAGCACGCATGTGGAGGTGCCCGTCAAGCGGGCCATGCTCGCCTCGGCCCGGCAGGTGGTGCTGCTGGTCACCGCGGGCAAGTTCCCGGGCGACACCGGGCTGGCCCGGATCTGCGGCCCCCGGGAGATCGACACCCTGATCACCAACAAGACGTCCGATCCGGCCACGCTCGATGTGTTCCGTGAGGCCGATGTGGAGGTAGTGACCGTATGAGGCTGACCGTGCTGGGTGGCGGCGGTTTCCGTATGCCGCTGGTGTACCGGGCCCTGCTGGAGGACAGCGGGGACGACGCCGGGCGCTGCACCGAGCTGGTGCTGTACGACACCGACCGGCACCGGCTGGACGCGATCGGCGCGGTCCTGGCCGAGCAGGCGAAGGACCGCCCCGCGGGCCTGCCCGCCGCGCCCTCGGTGCGGGCCACCACCGACCTCGACGACGCGCTGCGCGGCACCGACTTCGTGTTCTCGGCGATCCGGGTCGGCGGCCTGGAGGGCCGCGCCTGCGATGAGCGGATCCCGCTCGGCGAGGGCGTCCTCGGGCAGGAGACGGTCGGCGCTGGCGGGGTGCTGTACGGGCTGCGCACCCTGCCGGTGGCGACGCGGATCGCCGAGCGGATCGCCGCCGTGGCCCCGGATGCCTGGGTCATCAACTTCACCAACCCCGCGGGCATGGTCACCGAGGCGATGCGGCGGGTGCTGGGCGAGCGGGTGATCGGCATCTGTGACTCACCGTTCGGGCTGTGCCGCCGGGCGGCGCGGGCGCTGGGCGCGGACCCGGACCGGGCGGTCTACGACTACGTGGGCCTCAACCACCTCGGCTGGCTGCGGCGCGTGCTGGTGGACGGCCCGGGACCGGATGCCCGAACTGCTCGCCCGACGCCGGGGCGCTGGAGTCCTTCGAGGAGGGCAAGCTGTTCGGGGCGGAGTGGGCTCCGGAACCCTGGGCGCGCTGCCCAACGAATACCTGCACTACTACTACTTCAACCGCGAGGCGGTGGCCTCCATCCGGCAGGCCGCGACCACCCGCGGGGAGTTCCTGCGGGAGCAGCAGGCCCGGTTCTACGAGACGGCCCGCACCGCCGACGGCGGGGCACTCGCGGCCTGGGAGCGGACCCGGCTGGAGCGCGAGACCACGTACCTGGCCGCGAGCCGGGAGGCCAGCGGCGGCTGGGAGCGCGACTCCTGCGATCTGGACGGCGGCGGCTACGACCGGATCGCGCTGGCCATCATGCGGGCCATCGCCCGCGACGAGCGCACCACGCTGATCCTCAACGTCGGCAACCGCACCGCCGTCCCCGGGCTGGACGCGGACGCGGTGGTGGAGGTGCCCTGCCTGGTGGACGCGGGCGGCGCGCGCCCCATGGCCACCGGTGCGGTGGCCCCGGACCAGCTCGGGCTGATGCTGTCGCTGAAGGCCGTAGAACGCTCGACGATCGAGGCGGCCGAGGCGGTCGGGGCGGTCGGGGCGTCCGATACCAGTGTCGGCGGCGCCGCCCGGAGCGCGGCCCTGCGCGCCCTCGCGCTGCATCCGCTGGTCGATTCGGTCAACGTGGCGGGCCGCATCCTCGACGCCGCGGGCTACCGGCGGTAGCACACGTCCGAACGGGCTTTCCCTAGACCTTGATCACGCCCGAACGGGCTGCTTTTCGGCCAGCTTTTCGGAAGCGGGCACGATACGGGCACGCCCCGCGCCGCCCCGGGCGTCCGCGATCCTCGCAGCGCTCCCCCTGACCGATGCTGACCTGCTGAGATAACGTTCATGAAACGGGCACATCCGGTCATGATCCGTCCCGTGCCAAGCCTGGCCACTCCGGTTGCGTGCTTGTAAAACTTCTCGCCAAGCCCGAAGAGAAGCAGGTGATGCGGTGTGGACGCGGAGGAACGCCGTCGGGAGATCCTCGACATGGCGCGGCGTGCCGGGGTCGTCGACGTCGGCAAGCTCGCCGCGGACCTCGGGGTGTCCAGGGAGACCGTGCGCCGCGATCTGCGGGTGCTGGAGCAGCACGGTCTGGTCCGGCGCACCCATGGCGGCGCGTACCCCGTGGAGAGCGCCGGTTTCGAGACCACCCTCGCCTTCCGCACCACCATGCACGTCCCGGAGAAGTCGCGGATCGCGACCGCTGCCGCCGAACTGCTGGGCGACGCCGAGACGGTCTACATCGACGAGGGCTTCACCCCGCAGCTGATCGCCGAGGCCCTGCCCCGGGACCGGCCGCTCACCGTGATCACCGCGTCCCTCGCGACCGCGAGCGGACTCGCCGGGCGGGAGAACACCACGGTCCTGCTGCTCGGCGGCCGGGTCCGCGGCGGCACGATGGCCACCGTCGACCACTGGGCGACCCATATGCTCTCCGGCTTCGTCATCGACCTGGCGTTCATCGGCGCCAACGGCATCTCCCGGCAGTACGGGCTCACCACCCCCGACCCGGCGGTCAGCGAGGTCAAGGCGCAGGTGGTGCGGGTGTCCCGGCGCAAGGTGTTCTCCGGGGTGCACACCAAGTTCGGGGCCGTCAGCTTCTGCCGGTTCGCGGACGTGTCCGACTTCGAAACGATCGTGACCGATACCGGGCTCCCCGTGACCGAAGCCCATCGGTATTCGCTGCTGGGCCCCCAGATCCTCCGGGTCTGACCCTCACCGTCCCCCCTCCTTCCCCTCCCCTCCCCCTTCCCCCTCCCCACGTCCCTCCGATTG
>NZ_GG657754.1:910840-912234 GCF_000158915.1 Streptomyces himastatinicus ATCC 53653
GTGCTGCCGGAGAACGATGTCCGCGACAAGATCAGTCAGGACTTCTCCAATCAGGCCGGGCAGTACGACGTCGCCACCATCAGCAATTTCGAGGTGCCGTTCTACGCCGAGAACAGCTGGCTGATGCCGCTGGACGAGCATGTCGCCAAGGACAAGGCATTCGACCAGAAGGACATCCTTCCGCCGATGCGGCAGTCGCTGACCGCCGGTGACGGACAGCTGTACGCGCAGCCCTTCTACGGCGAGTCGTCGTTCCTGATGTACCGCAAGGATGTCTTCGCCGAGAAGAATCTCAAGATGCCCAAGCGGCCCACCTGGAACCAGGTGGCGGATCTCGCGGCCAAGGCCGATGGCGCCCGCAAGGGGATGAAGGGCATCTGTCTGCGCGGGCTGCCCGGCTGGGGCGAGCTGATGGCCCCGCTCACCACGGTCGTCAACACCTTCGGCGGCACCTGGTTCACCAAGGACTGGAAGGCGCAGCTGACCTCGCCCGAGTTCGTCAAGGCGACCAAGTTCTATGTCGACTTGGTGCGCAAGCACGGCGAGGCCGGTGCCTCCCAGTCCGGCTTCGCCGAGTGCCTCAACAACCTCACCCAGGGCAAGAGCGCCATGTGGTACGACGCCACGTCGGCAGCCGGTTCGCTGGAGGCCGCCAAGTCCCCCGTCAAGGGCAAGATCGGCTATGTCCAGGCGCCGGTCGAGAAGACCGACAGCTCGGGCTGGCTCTACACCTGGGCCTGGGGCATCCAGAAGGCGTCGCGCAACTCCGACAAGGCGTGGAAGTTCATCTCCTGGGCCTCCAGCAAGAAGTACGAGAAACTGGTCGGAAAGACCTTCGGCTGGTCCAACGTGCCCGCGGGCAAACGGGCCTCCACCTACGCCAACGAGGAATACCGCAAGTCCGCGGGCGCGTTCTCCGAGGTCACCCGAAAGGCCATCACCAGCGCCAAGCCGCGCGATCCCGGCGTACAGGAGCGGCCGACCATCGGCATCCAGTTCGTCGACATCCCCGAATTCGCCGATCTCGGCACCAAGGTCGCCCAGGAGATCAGCGCCGCCATCGCCGGGAAGCAGTCCGTCGAGCAGGCATTGAAGACATCGCAGAAGCTGGCCGAGAAGGTGGGCGAGGAGTACCGAGATGAGTAATCCGACAACCGCGGTCCCCGTCCGCGGCGAGCGCCCGCCGACCGTGGCCGCCGCCTCCCGGAACACCTCCCGGCCGCCCAGGAACCGGGCCCGGGAGTGGGCCACCCGGGCACCGCTGATGCCCGCCCTGATCTTCCTGATCGTGGTCACCCAGCTGCCGTTCGTGGCGACGCTGGTGATCTCCCTCTTCGACTGGAACTCGTTCCGCCCCGACAACCGTGAATTCGCGGGCCTGGAGAACTACACGA
>NZ_GG657754.1:912429-961803 GCF_000158915.1 Streptomyces himastatinicus ATCC 53653
ACGGCGTCCTCAACTGGCTGGGCGGACCCCAGCCGGAGTGGCTCAGCGATATGCCGCTGATCGCCGTGGAGGCGTCGCTGATCTGGCAGTGGACACCGTTCATGATGCTCATCCTGCTGGCCGGACTCCAGGGCCGTCCGCTGGACATGATCGAGGCGGCCAAGCTGGACGGCGCGGGCAACTGGCAGATCTTCCGCTTTCTGACCCTGCCCCATCTGCGGCGCTATTTGGAGCTGGGCACCCTGCTCGGGTCGATCTACATCGTGCAGAACTTCGACGCGGTGTTCACCCTCACCCGTGGCGGTCTCGACACCGCCAACCTCCCCTACACCATCTACGAAACCTTCTACAACGCCCACGAGTACGGGCTGGCATCGGCGGCGGGTGTGCTGGTCGTGATCGGCACGATCATCATCGCCACCTTCGCGCTGCGCGTGGTGTCGTCCCTCTTCCGTGAGGAGGCGTCCCGCGCATGACCTCCCTGACCGCCCCCACCGCCATCACCGCGGTTCCCCCGACCGCCCGCCGGGCCAAGCGCCGCGGCGCCGCGCTCGGCCTGCTGGCCTGGTTCATCGGCATCCTGTTCGTCCTGCCGGTGCTGTGGATGCTGCTCACCTCGTTCCACTCCGAGAGCGACGCCGCCACCAACCCGCCCTCCCTGGCCGCCCCGTTGACCCTCGACGGCTACAAGGCGTTCTTCGGCGTGGACGGCCGGGGGCCAGCCCCTGGCCCGCGCTGCTCAACTCGATGGGCACGTCGCTCTTCTCCACCCTCTTCGTGCTGGTGCTGGCGCTCCCGGCCGCGTACGCGCTGTCGATCCGGCGGGTGCGCAAGTGGACCGACGTGATGTTCTTCTTCCTGTCCACCAAGATGCTGCCGGTGGTGGCGGGGCTGCTGCCGGTGTACCTGTTCGCGAAGGACACCGGCTTCCTGGACAACGTCTGGCTGCTGGTCATCCTCTACACGTCGATGAACCTGCCGATCGCCGTGTGGATGATGCAGTCGTTCCTCGCCGACATCCCCGTGTCCATCATCGAGGCCGCCCAGATGGACGGGGCGCGGCTGACGACCATCCTGTGGCGGGTCGTCGCCCCGATCGCCGGTCCCGGCATCGCCGCCACCTCGCTGATCTGCTTCATCTTCAGCTGGAACGAAATGCTGTTCGCGCAGGTGCTCACCGGCGTGGTCGCGCAGACCGCACCGGCCTTCCTGACCGGCTTCGTCACCAGCCAGGGGCTGTTCCTGGCCCAGGTGTGCGCCGCGTCGATCGTCATCTCCCTGCCGGTGCTCGCCGCGGGGTTCGCCGCCCAGGACAAACTCGTCCAGGGCCTGTCGCTAGGAGCAGTCAAATGAGGGCCGCCGTCATCGAAGCACCCGGCAAGGTCACCGTCGCCACGGTCGCGGACCCGGCCCCGGGGCCCCGCGAGGTCGTCGTCGACGTGGCGGCCTGCGGGCTGTGCGGAACCGATCTGCACATCCTCCAGGGGGAGTTCGCGCCCACCCTGCCGATCGTGCCCGGTCATGAGTTCGCCGGAGAGATCGTCGGCGTCGGCAAGGACGTCACCGAGCTGGCGATCGGCGACCGGGTCGCGGTCGACCCGTCCCTGCACTGCCACGAATGCCGCTACTGCCGCATCGGCCGGGGCAACCTGTGCGACAACTGGAACGCCATCGGGGTGAGCGTCCCCGGCGGCGCCGCCGAGTTCGCCGTCGCGCCGGTGGCCAACTGCGTCAAGCTCCCCGAGCACGTGGACGTGAGCGACGCGGCCCTGATCGAACCGCTGTCCTGCGCGGTGCGCGGCTATGACGTCCTCAACGGCAACCTGGGCGCCGAAGTGCTCATCTACGGCTCCGGCACCATGGGGCTGATGATGCTGGAGCTGGCCAAGCGGACCGGCGCCACCAGCGTCGACGTCCTCGACATCAACGCCGAGCGGCTGTCCACCGCCAAGACCCTCGGCTGCTCCCGGGCCGCGGGCTCGGCCGACGAACTCGACCAGCCGCGCGGCTGGGACGTGGTCATCGACGCCACCGGCAACCAGGCCGCCATCCAGGACGGTCTCGGCCGGGTCGCCAAGGCGGGCACCTTCCTCCAGTTCGGGGTCTCCGACTACGCGACCCGGGCCACCATCGAGCCGTACAAGATCTACAACCAGGAGATCACCATCACCGGTTCCATGGCGGTCCTGCACAGCTACGAACGCGCCGCCGGGCTCTTCGCCTCCGGTGTCCTCGACCCGAAGATCTTCATCAGCCACCGGATGCCGCTCGCCGAATACCCCGAGGCGTTGGAGCAGTTCCGGTCCGGCCAGGGCCGCAAGATCGTGGTCGAGCCGTAACCCTGTGTGGTTGACGGCCCATGCCCGGCACCACCAGGCTTGGGCCGTATCGATCACGGTCCAGGGGAGGCGGCGGGATGGGCAGGGGCGACGCGGTAGTGGTGGGCGGCGGGCTCGCGGGAACGCTGGCGGCGGCCGCGCTCCTCGGGCACGTGGACACGGTCACCGTCGTGGAGCGGGACCGCTATCCGGAGCAGCCCGTCTTCCGCAAGGGCGTCCCCCAGGGCCGCCACTTACACGTCCTCCTCAGCGGCGGCCGCCGCGCCCTGGAGAAGCTGCTCCCCGGGATCAACGCCGAACTGGAGGCGGCGGGCGCGCACCGTCTGGAGGCGCCGCGCGATGTCATCACCAGGGCCCCGAACGGCTGGCAGCACCGTTTCCACGAGGGCCGCCACGCCACGCTGAGCTGCACCCGGGCGCTGCTGGACGCCACCGTACGAACCCGGGTGCTGGCCGGGGCCGAGCGCTCCGGGACCCGGGTGGAGGTGCTCCAGGCGACCGAGGTCACCGGGCTGCTCGGCGGGGCGGACCGGGTGACCGGTGTGCGGGTGCGGTCGCGCGCCGCCGAACGCGCGGAGCGCGAGCTGCCCGCCGACCTGGTGATCGACGCCTCGGGGCGGGGCTCACGCGCCCCGAAGTGGCTGGGCGACCTCGGCCACCGGGCGCCGCGCGAGGAGGTCGTCGACGCGGGGATCGGCTACTGCACCCAGATGTTCCGGCCCGCCGCGCCGTGGGACATGGTCATGGTCATCCAGCCGCGCCCCGACTGCCCGCGCGGCGCGGCCTGGTCGCCCGTCGAGGGCGGCAACTGGCTGCTGACGCTCGCCGGGGTCCGTGGCCACCATCCGCCGACGGAGGGCTCGGCGGTGCCGGACTTCGTACGCTCCCTGGGCGAACCGGCGTTGGACGACCACCTGCGCACCTGCGAGCCGGTGTCCCCGCCGTACGGCTTCCGCGACACCTCCAACCGCCGCCGCCACTACGACGCCCGCGGCGGGGTGCCCGAAGGGTTCCTCGCGGTCTCGGACGCCGCCTGCACGTTCAACCCGATCTACGGGCAGGGCATGTCGGTCGCCGCCCTCAGCGGGCTGGCCCTCCGCCGGTGCCTGTCCGACGGCAGCCCCCTGCGCCCCGGTTTCACGGCCCGCGCACAGCACGCCGTGGCCCGGGCGAGCGACACCGCCTGGCTCACCGCCATCGGCGCGGACCGCCCGTACGCGGCCGCCTCGGACACCACGCCGCCGGGCGTCGCCGAGCGGGTGCAGAGTTGGTACTTCGAACGGCTGGCGGCCCGTGCCGCGATCGACCCGGTGGTCGGCGCCGCGTTCCGCGACGTCACCTATCTGGCCGCGCCGCCGTCTCGCCTGGTCTCCCCCGCCGTCGCCCTGCGGACGGTGCTGCTCCCCCGGGCCCGGGGGCTGACCTCCCCACCCCTGCGCGTGGAGGCATAGCCCCGGTTAGCCGCCTGCATCGCGGAGGTGGGCCGCGGCGGCCTGTTCCAGGTGGACCAGGTCGCTGCTGACGGTGGCGAACGTGAAGCCCTGGGCCAGCCGCTTGGCGGCGGTGGCACCGTCCGGGCAGTGGATCCCGGCCGCGATCCCGGCCGCCTCCGCGGCCTGCGCGACCGTCGTCAGGGCCGCGTCGAACCGCTCCGCCACCGACAGGTCGGTGGAGGTCCGTCCGCCGAGGGCGATCGTGAGGTCGGACGGGCCAATGTAGACGCCGTCCAGCCCCTCGGTCGCGCAGATCTCCGCCGTGTTGCCCAGCGCCTCCGCCGTTTCGATCATCACGACACAGGCGACCTGCTGGTTCGCCTCGGCCGGGGTGGGGCCGACGCGCAGGCCGGAGCGCATCGGGCCGTAGCTGCGGACGCCGAGCGGCGGATAGCGGCAGGCGCTCACCGCGGCGGCGGCCTGCTCGGCGGTGTTGACCAGGGGAACGATGACGCCACGGGCGCCCGCGTCCAGGGCCTGGCCGATCCAGAAGCCGTCATTGGCGGGGACGCGCACCAATCCGGCGGCGCTGCCGCGGGCGTCGATGGCGGTCATCGCGCCGAGGGTGCCCTTGTAGTCGAGCAGACCGTGCTGGGCGTCCACGCAGATGTAGTCGTACCCCAGCCCGGCGAGCCGCTCGGTGCCGACCGGGTTGTCGAGGACGACCCAGTAGCCGAGGATCCGCCGGCGGGCGCGGAGCCGGGACGCGAAGTCGGCTGGCGAGGTGTTCATGCTCCTAAGCTTCTCTCGTTTTCTCCCGTCGGGTCGATAGGCGGCGTACGTCGATAGGCGGCGTACGGAGCGGGCGTACGGAAGATAGTGTTCTCTCCCAGTCACGCAGAGTTGCGAAAGAGTCTTGGAAGAGTCGCGAGTCTCGGAAGAGTCGCGGAGAGGATGGCAGGCGCAGATGACATCCAACGGGGAGGGCCAGCGGCGACTGCGCGCCGCGGACCGCCGGGACCTGATCGCCCGCACGATCCGGACCGATGGCGCGGTGGTCGTCGAGGAGCTGGCGCGCTCGCTGGAGGTGACCCCCTCCACCATCCGCCGGGACCTCGCTCTGCTCACCGAGCAGGGCGCCATCGCCCGTACCTACGGCGGCGCGATGAGCGCGGGGCACACCCCCGAGCCGACGCTCGGGCAGCGCAGCGGGCTCGCGATCGCGGAGAAGGACCGCATCGGACGGTGGGCGGCCGCGCGGATCGCGCAGGGCGACACCGTCATCCTGGACGCGGGCACCACCACCGGACGGCTCGCCCACCATCTGCGCGCCCGCACCGAACTCACCGTCATCACCAGCGGGTTGACCGCGCTGCGCGCACTGGCCGAGGTGGACGGCATCGAGCTGATCACGCTCGCCGGGACGCTGCGCCATGTCAGCCAGGGCTTCGTGGGCCCGCTCGCCGAACTCACGCTGTCCCGGCTCACCGCGGACAAGGTCTTCCTGGGCGCCGACGGGCTCGACGCGCGGCGCGGCATCTGCGAGGCCAGTCTCCATCAGACCTCGCTGAAGGAGATGATGGCCGACCGCGGCCGGGAGGTGTTCGTGCTCGCCGACAGCAGCAAACTCGGCGAGTCCCCGTTCACCGCGTGGGCCCCGCTGGACCGGCCGTGGACGCTGGTCACCGACAGCGGCGCCACCGATGACCAGCTCGCACCGTTCCGCGCCCTCCCCGACACCGAGGTCATCACGGTGTGAGGACGGAAAACGGGCGGGCCGGGAGTATCCCCCGACCCGCCCGCATCGTTTCCGGTGAGCCCCGGTCAGTCCTTGTACGCGGCCGTCGTCGCTGCGGACGACTCGAGCAGCGCGAAGGCGTCCTCGACCTCGGCCTTCTCCGCCGCGTTGGGGTTGGCGTTGGTGCAGGACGTACCGGCGCTGGCACCGGACATCAGGCTGGAGCAGGGCCCCGGCTTCACATCGGGCAGGCCCAGGATGTGGCCCATCTCGTGCGAAGCGATCCGTACGGTGTTGTGGCCCTCGTCCACGGCCTGCCGTCCGAAGTAGATCGTGCCGCTGCCGAGCGCGGTGACCTGGGCACGGGGCCAGCCGTTGTCCGCGACGACGCGGAGGTTGGCCCGCTGACCGGAGGTGACCGGCTTGAGCTGTACGTTCTTCACGCTCTGGTTCCAGACCGCCGCGCCCTTGGTCACCGCGTCCTTGAACTCGGCGGCCCCGCTGGCGTCATACGTGACCACGCGCGCGGCGGCATCGGGTGCCGGTGCCGCCACCGCCTGACCACCCGCCAGGGCGAGCACCGCCGCGATCGCGACCGGTAGAGCGCGGACGAGTCTGCTGGATGTCACATCGGCCTCCTCGTGGGGAAAGGATCCATCTGGACGTGCACATGACGAACCGTCATGTTCCAACGGCCACTGTGCCCACGTCCGCCCCCATCCAACCTGCTCCCCTATCGCCACATCACACCGGGTCTCCCTAAGCTGCTGGGGAACGTGTCCCACACCGACGAGGACGTGATCGCCATGGCGGACGCCGCCGACACCGCCCGTACCCCCGTCTCGCCGTCCGCGATAGCGGCGGGCCGCTGGGTCCTGGACCCGGCCGGATCCACGGTCCGCGTCCGGCACAAGACGTTCTGGGGACTGGCCACCGTCAGCGGCGAATTCACGGCCGTCAGCGGGGAGGGCGAGGTGGCGGCGGACGGCTCCGCGCGGGGCACCCTGACCATCGACGCCGCCTCGCTGGACACCCGGAACACCCAGCGCGACGCCCATCTGCGCGGCGCGGACTTCCTCGATACGGATCAGCACCCCGAGATCGTGGTCGCGATCTCGGGCGCGGTGCCCGGCGAGGGCGCCGCCGTCACGGTCGACGGCGAGCTGACCGTCCTCGGCCGCACCCGGCCCCTGTCCTTCACGGCGCGGCTCACCGAGGCCACCGCCGACGCCGCCACGCTCACCGCCGACGTCGACATCGACCGCACCGGCTTCGGCATGACCTGGAACCGGCTGGGGATGATGAGGGGCGCCGCCGCGATGACCGTCACCACACGGTTCACCCGTCGTTGACCAGGGCACCTCGCGGGACCTCTAGAATCGGCGGATGGCTCTTCCCGAAAACGGACCCGACGTCGTCAACGGCCCCGATGGCAGCGAAGCCCTGCGCGTGCTGCACCGCGTCTTCGGCTATGACGCGTTCCGGGGAGGCCAGCAGGAGATCATCGAGCATGTCATAACCGGTGGTGACGCACTGGTCCTCATGCCGACCGGCGGCGGCAAATCGCTGTGCTACCAGATCCCCGCGCTCGTACGGAAGGGCGTCGGGGTCGTCATCTCGCCGCTGATCGCGCTGATGCAGGACCAGGTCGACGCCCTGCGGAACCTCGGGGTCCGGGCCGGGTTCCTCAACTCCACCCAGGATCTGGACGAGCGCCGGATGGTGGAGGCCGAGTTCCTCGCGGGCGAGCTGGATCTGCTCTACCTCGCGCCCGAGCGGCTGCGCGTGGAGTCCACGCTGCGGCTGCTGGACCGCGGCACGGTCTCGCTCTTCGCCATCGACGAGGCACACTGCGTGGCCCAGTGGGGGCACGACTTCCGGCCTGACTACCTGGCCCTGTCCGAGCTGCACGAGCGCTGGCCCACCGTGCCCCGGATCGCGCTGACCGCGACCGCCACCGAGGCCACCCACGCGGAGATCGCGTCCCGGCTGAAGCTCCAGGACGCCCACCACTTCGTGGCGAGCTTCGACCGCCCCAACATCCAGTACCGGATCGCCCCGAAGAACGAGCCGAAGAAGCAGCTGCTGGAGCTGCTGCGCACCGAGCACCCGGGCGACGCCGGAATCGTCTACTGCCTGTCCCGCGCCTCGGTCGAGAAGACGGCCGAGTTCCTGGTGAGCAACGGGATCGACGCGGTGCCGTACCACGCGGGCCTCGACGCCCAGGTCCGCGCCGAGAACCAGGCGCGCTTCCTGCGGGAGGACGGGCTGGTCGTAGTGGCGACGATCGCGTTCGGCATGGGTATCGACAAGCCGGACGTGCGGTTCGTGGCCCATCTGGATCTGCCGAAGTCGGTCGAGGGCTACTACCAGGAGACGGGCCGCGCCGGGCGGGACGGGCTGCCCTCCACCGCATGGCTGGCGTACGGGCTCCAGGACGTCATCCAGCAGCGGAAGATGATCGACACCTCCGAGGGTGACGACGCCCACCGGCGCAAGCTGGGCGCGCATCTGGAAGCGATGCTGGCCCTGTGCGAGACCGTCGAATGCCGCCGGGTCCAGCTGCTCGCGTACTTCGGCCAGCAGAGCACCGCGTGCGGCAACTGCGATACGTGTCTGACGCCCCCGGAGTCCTGGGACGGCACCGTCCCCGCGCAGAAGCTGCTGTCGACGGTGGTCCGGCTCAAGCGGGAGCGGAACCAGAAGTTCGGCGCCGGACAGGTGATCGACATCCTGCTCGGCAAGAAGACCGCCAAGGTCATCCAGTTCGACCATGACGCGCTGTCGGTGTTCGGCATCGGCACCGAGCTGCGCGAGGCCGAATGGCGCGGCGTGGTACGGCAGTTGCTGGCCCAGGGGCTGATCGGCGTCGAGGGCGACTACGGCACTCTGGTGCTCACCGACGCGAGCGCCGAGGTGCTGGGGCGGCAGCGCGAGGTCAGGCTGCGGCGCGAGCCCGAGAAGGTACGCGCCGGGAAGTCGGGTGCGTCCGGGTCGTCGTCGAAGTCCCGCAAGGCCGCGGTCGATCTCCCGGAGGAGGCGGTGCCGGTCTTCGAGCGGCTGCGCGCCTGGCGGGCGGCGACCGCGAAGGAGCAGGGTGTGCCCGCGTACGTGATCTTCCACGACGCGACGCTGCGCGAGATCGCGACCGTCGTCCCCTCGACGCTGGACGAGCTGGGCGCGGTGAGCGGGGTCGGCGAGAACAAGCTGGTCAAGTACGGACAGCAGATCCTGGACACGCTGGCGTCCTGAACGATGGGCCAAAGCCCCGCCCCGCTGGTCGGGGCGGGGCTTTGGCATGTCGTGAGTAGAGGGGTTACCGCTGAGTATTACCTCGGGTAACCTCGAGGGTGCCAGTGGCCGCCGGGGACTGGGGTACTCCGGCGGCCACTCATTCGTCTCCCTACAGCTCCTGGATCCGGATGTTGCGGTACGAGACCACATCGCTGGTGCTGTGGGTCTGGAGACCGATGTATCCGGAGGCGAACCGGCGGCCGTCGGTGCCCGGGTCGTCCGAGCGCGGCGGGGTGAAGTCCTGGCCCCCGGCGTTCTCGAACTCATTGATCAGCACACCGTTGCGGTAGATCGAGTAGTGCTGGCCGACCACCCGGATCTCGTAGTCGTTCCAGCTGCCCTTGGGCGTCACTCCCGCACCGCCCAGCCCGACCCGGTCGAAGCCGTAGATCGAGCCCGTCTTGTACATGTCGCCGTCCGGGCGGTCGTTGATCTGCACCTCGTGCCCGTACTTGATGGCGACCCACTCCGGGCGGGACTCCTCGGGGTGGTCGTTGACATCGGGGAAGCGGACGAAGACACCGCTGTTGGCGTTGCCCGTCCCCGGGGCGTCGTCACGGAACTGGAGCTTCAGCGAGAAGTCGTCATAGGTGCGCCGCGGGAACCACAGCATGCCCATGCCGTCGACCGTGGAGCTGCTGGTCATGGTGCCGTCGCCGTTCAGCCCGAAGGCGCCGCCGCCCACGTGCTGCCACGCGTCGAACGACTTCTTCGTCCCGTCGAAGAGGTCGCGGTAGCCCTCGCTCTGGCCGGGCTTGCCGATACCGGACTCGTCGGCGGCCTTGTTGATCGCCTCGTTCTCGCGCTGGTCGATGACGCCGTCGGAGAGCAGCTTGCCGGTCACCGAGGTGACGTGCTTCAGGAAGAGGGCGTGCGAGGACCAGTCCTTCTCGTCCTCGATCAGCTCGTTGATGGTGCAGCGACTGCGGGTGATGCGGTTGGGGACGCCGGTGTCGACCGTACCGACGATCACCGTGAGCCGCTCGTCCCACTCGGGGCACGCGGGGGCGGGCACGCCGCCGCCCTCGTCCACGGTGAACGCGAGCTTCTTGGCCGCCGAGGTGTTGCCCGCCTTGTCGGTGGCGCGGTGGGCGACGGTGTGGCGGCCGACCCGGTCGACGACGACGGGGGTGGTGTACGCGAGGTACGGGCCGCCGTCGAGGGAGTATTCGGTCTTCGTCACGCCCGAATCGGCGTCGGTGGCGGTGATGGTCACCTTGGCGCTGCCGAGGTAGTTGCCGTCCGAGTTCTTGGTGCCCTCCGCCTTCGCTGTGGTCTCGGGCGGGGTGGTGTCCGTGCTCGGCGCCGCGACCACGGAGAACGTCACCGATTTGGCCTCGGAGGTGTTCCCGGCCCGGTCGGTCGCGCGGTAGCGCACTGTATGGGCACCGTGTGCGGTCACCGCCACCGGCGCGGTGTACTTCGCGAAGTCGCCGTCGTCCAGGGCGTATTCGATGGTGTTGACGCCGGACCCGGTGTCGGAGGCCGTGACGGTGACGGTGGCCGTGTCGTAGTAGTCACCACCCGGGCCCTGCTTGCCGGACACGGTGGCGGACGTCTCGGGCGGGGTGGTGTCGTCCGTCGGCGGGGCCACGACGCGGAATTCCTCCGATTTCACCTCGGAGGTGTTCCCCGCCTTGTCGGTGGCCCGGTAGCGGATGGTGTGGGTGCCCACCTCGTGCACCATCACCGGGGCGGTGTACGCCTGGAACGCCCCGTCGCCCACCGCGTACTCGATCGTGTCCACGCCCGAGCCCGCGTCGTTGGCGGACACCGTGACCGTGGCCATGCCGATGTACGCGCCGTTCGCGTCCTTCTCACCCTCGACCTTCGCCGAGGTCTCGGGCGCGGCGGTATCCTCGCCCCCGCCCTCGGTGACCACGAGGATGCCCTGCATCTGGCCGTGGCCGGGGATGGTGCAGTAGTAGCGGTAGCGGCCCGGGGCGAGGGTGACCTCGACGGAGTGCTTGCCGCCGCTGTCGTCCGCGGGGTTGGCGAGGATGTTCAGCGGGACGTCGTTGTTGTACTCGGGGTCCGACACGTCGAACGTGAGGGTGTGCGGCATGCCCATGGTGTTGCCGGTGGCGGTGCTGTTCTCGAAGACGATGGTGGTCTTCCCGGCGACCGCCGTCTTGGGCGCCGAGACGTACTTGGTGATGTCGTCGCCCGCGGTCCAGGTCAGGGTCTGCTGGGCCGCCCGCTTGCCGGTGTCCTTGCCGGACGCGGCCGTGGCCGTGGACAGTCCCGAGGTCAGTCCGAGCACCATGAGCAGCGCGGCGAGCAGCGCCATCAGCGGTCTCGGAGTCTTCGGGGTTTTCTGCCGCCGTCGCGTCACCGCTGCTCCGCCTTCCTGGCCACGTCCTTGGCGAGCGGGGTGGGCTCGCCGCCCTTGTAGGTGATGTGCCACAGCGCCGACTTCGCGTCGGAGGTGAAGAAGCCGCGCCCGTAGTCGAGGACGTAGAGCGAGCCGTCGGGGGCGAACTTCCAGTCCATGAGGTTGCGGATGCCGTCGGCGCCCACCGGGATGATCTTCTTGAGGGATTCCGCGTGCACGGGCAGTCCGCCCTTCCCGATGGTCTTCGGGTCGGTCACGACGGCGTGGCGCGGCTGGTCGGCGTCGTAGAAGTCGCCGACGAACCACTTGCCGTCCCAGTACGCGGGCCATTTGGTGGCGCTGTTGCTGGTGTCGTCGTACCGGTACACCGGGCCGTTCATGGTGGCCTGGCCGCCGCCCTTGAGCCACGGCAGCAGGAACTTCGCCTCCGACGCCTTGTAGCTGGGGATGCCGTCGGCGTTGCGCGGATAGTCGGGGGCGCCGCCCTGGGGCGAGTACCAGATGGTGTTCCCGGTGACCGGCGGCAGGTTCACGAGGCCGTTGTTGTTGGGCGACTCGTTCTTCGGGGCGTCGCAGTCGTACCAGCCCAGCGGCTTGCTCGGATCGGGCAGATTGCGGTCGCGGTACGGCTGCTTGTTACCCATGCAGAACGGCCAGCCGTGGTTGCCCGCCTTGGTGATGGCGGCGAAGGTGTCGTACTTGGCGGGGCCCCAGGTGGTGCTGGGCTCGCTCGCGTCGGGGCCGACCCAGCCCGCGTACAGCGTGTCGGTCTTCTTGTCGACGAAGATCCGGGCCGGGTTGCGCACACCCATCACGTAGATCTCGCCACGGGTCTTGCCGCCGCCCTCGTCGGGCTCCTTGCCGGTGAACAGATTGCCCTCGGGGAGGGTGTACGTGCCGTCGGCCTCGGGGTGGATCCGCAGGATCTTGCCGTTGAGGTTGTTGGTGTTCCCGGCGGTGCGGCGGGCGTCGGCGAAGGACACGCCCTTGTAGTTCGGCTGCGGGTTGTTGCCCGAGTAACCGTCGCTGAACTGGGAGGAGTTGTTGTCGCCGGTGGCGATGTAGAGATTGCGCTTGGAGTCCCAGGCCATGCCGCCGCCCGCGTGGCAGCAGCTGTGGATCTGCACCGGCCAGGACAGCAGCACCTTCTCCGAGCCGAGGTCGAGCTTGTCGGTCTTGAGGTTCAAGGTGAAGCGGGAGACCCGGCGCTCGGCCATGCGGGTGTCACGGTTGATCTTGGAGTGCGGGGTGTAGTGCAGATACACCCAGCCGTTGGTGAGGAAGTCCGGGTCCAGCTCGATGCCGAGCAGCCCCTCCTCGTTCTTGATCAGCTCATCGCCGCCGCCCTTGTTGCCGAACACGGTGAGCGCACCGGCGAGCGTCACCTTGCCGGTCTTGGGGTCGTAGATGTGGATCTGGCCCTGGCCCTTGCCGATGTCGGGGTCGTTCCAGTCGGTGACGACGGGTGCGCTGTTGTCGCTGCCGCCGCGGCCGATGTACAGCACCCGGCCGTCCGGGGCGGTGACCAGGCCGTGCGGCTCGCCGATCTGGTCCGCCTGGCCGGGCTGGTTGGGCTTGGTGACCCGCTCGGCCTTGTAGTTGGCGGTGATGGTGGCTTGGCAGTCGGCGCGGGCGAGCCGGGTGGTCCAGAGCAGCGCGCCGCGCAGATGGGCGCGGAAGTCCGTCTCCCGGAAACCGGCCGCCGTGCCGCCCATGCCGGTGTAGAAGGACCGGCCGCCGTCGTAGTCGCGGCACCAGGAGATGGGGTGGTCCCAGCCGTTGGCGCCCGTACCGGGCTGGTAGCTGCTCTCCCGGACCCGGGCGACGGTGTGCACCTGGCCGGAGGGGTTCGTCTTCCAGTTGAGCCAGGTGTCGGGGCGCTTCCACTCCAGCGGCAGATCCTTGGTGGCCGGATGGCCGCGGTCGCCGACCTCGACGACGGCGCGCTGCACGGTGGCGGGGCCGGTGGTGGGGCGGGCGCCGATCAGACCGGTGTACCAGTCCGAGTACGGCTCGTTGCGGGCCGCGTCATGGATGCCGAGGAAGCCGCCGCCCGCCTCCATGTACGTTTCGAGCCCGGCTTCCTGCTCCGGGTCGAGCACATCGCCCGCGCCGGTCAGGAAGACGACGGCGTTGTACGTGCCGAGCTTCGGCGTCGTGAAGACGGAGGCGTCGGCGGTGGCGTCGACCGTGAAGCGGGTCGCCGCCGGGCCCTGGTTGCCGATCCGTTCGATGGCCTCGATACCGGCGTCCGCCGTCGGCGCCTCGTCCCCGGCCGAGCCGTGGAAGACCAGCACCTTGACGTCGTCGCCGCCCGGCGGGGACGGCAGCGCCAGCCGGGGGCGCTCCTCGGGGCGGGCGGCGGCAGGAGTGCCGCCGAGCATGGTCGCGGTGACGGCCCCGAACAGCAGTGCCGCCAACGCCGCGCGTCTCCTCCGCGGCCGACGCTTCGTCAGCCGATGCCATTTCGAGGGCTTTTGGTACGGTTCATCCCGCATGAGTAACCCATCCCTCTCCGGTACCGGATACACCGCTGAAGGAAGCTAGACGCCTTTTCGCACTCCGCCAATAGCTATGACCGCAACTCGACGAACTTTGTCCTGAGTGTGGATGAACGGGCGTCCTCCGGCTACCGTGATGCCATCCCCGGGGCACGTGCGCATCGGCAACATCGAGACACCCGCACCGAGTTGGGAGAGCGATGAGCGACGCACCCGGCACCATGCCCAGACGCGGCTTCAGCCGCCGGCTCCTCGCCGGTGGCGCGGCCGCCGCCGCGATCGGCGGCCCGCTGCCCCTCGCCTCCCCCGCCGCCTCCGCCGCCTCCGCCGCGTCTGCCACGTCTGCCACATCCGCCTCGTCTGCCTCGTCTGCCGAAGGTGCGAAGCGCCGGGTGGCCACGGCGGCGGCTGGTGGCGCGGTCCGCCGCATCAAGATGTACGCGGAGAAGCTGCCGGACGGGCAGATGGGCTACGGCCTGGAGAAGGGCAAGGCATCCATCCCCGGTCCGCTGATCGAGCTGACCGAGGGCGACACCCTGCACATCGAGTTCGAGAACACCATGGACGTCACCGCCAGCCTCCATGTCCACGGCCTGGACTACGACACCGCCAGCGACGGCACCCAGCTCAACCGGAGCGCCGTGGAACCGGGCGAGACGCGTACGTACACCTGGCGCACCCACGCCCCGGGCACCCGCGCGGACGGCACCTGGCGGCCGGGCAGCGCGGGCTACTGGCACTACCACGACCACGCGGTCGGCACCCCGCACGGCACCGGCGGCCTCCGCAAGGGGCTGTACGGGCCGGTGGTGGTGCGCCGCGCGGGGGACGTCCTGCCGCAGAAGCAGTTCACCATCGTCTTCAACGACATGACGATCAACAACAAGTCAGGCCATGACGCTCCCGAGTTCAGGGCGACGGTGGGCGAACGCGTCGAGATCATCATGATCACGCACGGCGAGTACTACCACACCTTCCATATGCACGGTCATCGCTGGGCGGACAACCGCACGGGGATCCTTGAGGGGCCGGACGACCCGAGCCGGGTCATCGACAACAAGATCACCGGCCCGGCCGACTCGTTCGGCTTCCAGGTGATCGCCGGGGAGAACACCGGCGCGGGCGCGTGGATGTACCACTGCCACGTCCAGAGCCACTCCGACATGGGGATGGCGGGACTCTTCCTGGTCGCCAAGCCCGACGGCACGATCCCGGGCTACGACCCGCACCATCTGACCGCGGGGCGCGGGTCATAGCTCGTGCGCCGATGGGTCAGCCGCCCAGGACGTGCACTTCGGTGGAGTTGGTGCCGGTGTTGCTCTTCTTCACCGCGACCAGGTCGGAGGTGCCGTCGCGGTTCCAGTCCGCCAGGCCGAAGTCGAAGGTGGCGTCGGTCTCGTGCAGCGCCGTACCGGTCTGGAGGACGAAGCGCTGGAAGGTGCTCGCGGCGGACAGCACATGGATCTCGGTGGAGTTCGTCCCCGTGTTGCTCTTCTTGATGGCCACGAGGTCCTGACGGCCGTCCTTGTCCCAGTCCGCCACCCCGAAGTCGAAGGTGGCATCGGTCTCGTGCAGCGCCGTACCGGTCTGGAGCACAAAACGCTGGAAGGTGCTGGCGCCGGAGAGGATGTGCACCTCGGTCGAGTTGGTACCGGTGGCGCTCTTCTTGATGGCGGCCAGATCCGGACGGCCGTCCCGGTCCCAGTCCGTCACCGCGAAGTCGAACGACCCATCGGTCTCATGCAGCGCCGTACCCGTCTGCACGATGAACCGCTGGAAATTGCTCGCACCGGACAGGATGTGCACCTCGGTCGAGTTCGTACCCGTGCCGCTCTTCTTGATCGCGACCAGGTCCGGACGACCATCGCGGTCCCAGTCCGTCACCGCGAAGTCGAACGACCCATCGGTCTCATGCAGCGCCGTACCCGTCTGCACGATGAACCGCTGGAAATTGCTCGCGCCCGAGAGAATGTGCACCTCGGTCGAGTTCGTACCCGTGTTGCTCTTCTTGACCTCGATGAGATCCGGACGGCCGTCGCGGTCCCAGTCGGCGACCAGGCTCGCGAACGTGTTGTCGGTCTCGTGGAGGGCCGTACCGGTCTGGAGGACGAACCCGCTGAACGGATTGGCGCGCACGCCCGATTCGGCGGCGGACGCGCTTCCGGGGAAGGCGAGGATCATGCCCAGTAGTGCGGGGGCGACGACACCAATGGCTCTCTTGACGCGCATAGAAACGTCTCCCTGCCTCATGCCCTCGGGGGCTCCCGAGAGCCGCGTTGATGCTATGGGCGGGTGTTGTGCCGTGCGCGTCGCGTGGTGCGCCATAGGCCGGAAAACACGGCTGAGCGACCGATTCCGGTCGGGGAGGCGCTGCGGACGCCGCGTGAAGGCGGTCCGCGCTCAGGAGGGTCCGTCCGGGTCCCAGTTCAGCAGGCGCACCTGGGCGACGGTGCGGACATGGCGGCGCATGGCGGCGGCCGCGGCCTTGGAGCGGCCCTCGGCGATGGCGTCCAGGATCTTCCGGTGCTGGGCGAACGACCGCTTGGGGCGGCCCGGCTGACGCAGCGACTCCGCACGGCTCTCCGCGATCTGCTCGGAGATGGAGCGCATGAACTCGGCCAGCAGCGGGCTGTGGGCGGCCGCGGTGACCGCGGCGTGGAAGCGGCGGTCACCCTCGATGCCGTGGCGGCCCGTCGCGATCTCGTCCTCCATCCAGTGGAGCGCCTGCTCCAGGGCGGCGAGGTCGTCGTCGGTGCGGCGCTCGGCGGCGAGTTCGGCGAGCTTGGTCTCCAGCGCCTCCCGGGCGTCCAGCACATCGGGCAGCCGGCGCCGCCGGTCCACCAGGCGCTCCACGGGCTCGGTGTCGAGGCTGTCGCGGAGCAGCCGCATACCGCCGCCCTGGCGCACCTCGACCAGGCCCTGCACCTCCAGGACGACGATGGCCTGCTTGACGGAGGCGCGGCTGATGCCAAGCCGCTCGGCCAGTTCCCGCTCGGTGGGCAGCCGGTCGCCCGCGCGCAGCCCGCCCTCCTCGACGTAGGTGCGCAGCCGCTCCAGCACCTGCTCGTACAGGCGCTGACGGGACATCGGGCGCAGTGCGTCGTCGGCCATGCGGGCTCCCCCCTGCTGCGGCTGGCTGCTGCGGTTGGTGACCGGCCCGATTCGCAGCGTAGCACCGAATGAACGGCGGAGTGGTCGATTGGCTCAGCCAATGTGCCACCTATGTATTGACTGTTGAACCATCGCACCCGCAACGTGAGTCGCGGCTGGGCCACTTGCGACGGGAGCGCGCTCGATGTCCGACGAACTGATCTCGATACTCGTGCTGGTGGTGGTCTTCGTGATCGCCACCACCAGATCGATCAACATGGGCGCGCTCTCCTTCGCCGCCGCTTTCGCGGTGGGGGAGCTGGTCGCCGGTTTCGACGCGGAACAGATCTTCGCGGGTTTCCCGGGCGATCTGTTCGTGGTGCTGGTGGGCGTGACGTATCTGTTCGCGCTCGCGCGGGCGAACGGGACCACCGACTGGCTGGTGCACGCGGCGATCCGGATGGTGGGCGGGCGGGTCGCGCTGATCCCCTGGGTGATGTTCGCGATCAGCGGCGTGCTGACCGCGATCGGCGCGGTGAGCCCGGCGGCGGTCGCGATCGTGGCGCCCCTCGCGCTGAGCTTCGCGGCGCGCTACCGGATCAGCCCGCTGCTGATGGGGGCCATGGTGGTGCACGGCGCCCAGGGCGGCGGCTTCTCCCCCATCAGCATCTACGGCTCGATCGTCAACGGCATCGTGGAGCGGGAGAAGCTGCCGGGCAACGAGGTCACCCTGTTCCTGGCCAGCCTCGTCGTCAACCTGCTCATCGCGGCCGTCGTGTTCGTCGTCTGCGGCGGGCTGAAGCTGCCCCGTACCGACACCGCGGCCGCGGCCGCGTCGGACGAGGAGGAGGCGGCGGCGTCGGACGCGGACACCCGGCTCACCCCGGCCCGGATCGCGACCCTGGTCGCGCTGGTGGCCCTGGTGGTCGCGGTCCTCGCCTTCGACCTGGACGCCGGGCTCACCGCGATCACCCTCGCGGTCGCGCTCAGCGTCGTCTGGCCGGACCACGGCAAGCGGGCGGTCAACGAGATCACCTGGCCCACCGTGCTGCTGATCTGCGGTGTCCTCACCTATGTCGGGGTGCTGGACGAGATGGGCACCATCACCTACGCGGGCAACGCGGTCACCGACATCGGCGTCCCGCTGCTCGCGGCGCTGCTGCTGTGCTACATCGGGGCGATCATCTCCGCCTTCGCCTCGTCCGTGGGCATCATGGGCGCGCTCATCCCGCTCGCCGTCCCCTTTCTCTCCCAGGGGCACATCGGCGCGGTGGGCATGATCGCCGCGCTCACGGTGTCGGCGACGGTCGTGGACATCAGCCCCTTCTCGACCAACGGCGCGCTGGTCCTGGCGGCCGCGCCCGATGTCGACCGGGACCGGTTCTTCCGCCAGCTGATGATCTACGGCGGCATCATGGTGGTCGCCGTCCCCGCCGCCGTCTGGCTGACGATGGTGGTCCCGGGCCTGGGCTGAGCCCCCGGCCCGGGACCCCCGGGTTCAGCACATCTTGTAGTCGGCCCGGCTGCTGTTGTACGAGCAGGTGTCGACCGTGGTGCCGCCGCTCTTGCGGAGCGTGGCCTTGTCGCTGGTGTTGTTCCAGACGTAGGCGCGGCGGTCCTGGTACTTGGTGGCGGAGGTGTCCGAGCCGGTGCCGGTGCGCACCGTCACGGTCTTGCCCGCGCCGAGGGTGTACGACGGGAAGGTGTACGCGTGGCGGCTCGCGTCGACCACCACCCATCCCCTGAGGCTCACTCCGCGCGAGGTGGAGTTCTTGATCTGCACATACTCGGCGTTGAGGCTGCTGTTGCTCCGGGTGTCCGAACCGGGAGAGTCGTAGTAGATCTTGTGCAGATGCACGGAGCCCGCGGCTCCGGCGGGCGCCGCGGGATACAGCAGCGCGATGGCACAGCCCGCGGCAATCGCGGCGGCGGCCCTGGCGGTCGTACGGAACATGACGTCTCTCCCCTTGCGTCGTGTCGCGGTGGTGCGCACACAGACGGACGGACGGCCGCGTCCGAGATGGTTTGGGAGTCACGAGGTGACTCCCTCGGTGCGGCCGTCCGTCCGTCTTTCCCCCACCTGTGTGGGCAACCAGAGTGGACCGTGGGGCTCCGTGGCGGCAGGGCTGCGCGGCCCCTGATCAGGGGCCGTCCGGCCCTTGCGACACGCCGGGGTTGGTGCGGGGGCGCGTCAGCGGCCGTACTGCGCCCCTCCGTTGATGTGCAGGACCTGCCCGGTGACATACGCGGCCTCCGGGGAGGCCAGATAGCGGATGGCGGCGGCTATCTCGGCGGGCACGCCCGGCTGTCCGGTGAGCGTCTGCCCGATCTGCTGCGCGATGAACTCGGGAGTTCCGCGCTCGCCGAAGAACTCGGTGTCCTCGACGTAGCCGGGGGCCACCGCGTTGGCGGTGACGCCCTCCGCGCCCAGCCGCTTGGCCAGTTCGAAGGTGTAGGTGTGCAGGGCGGCCTTGGTGCCGCCGTACGAACCGGGGCCGCGCAGCGCCGCTACCGAGGAAAGGTGCACGATCCGGCCACCGGGTCGGGCGATATGCGGAATGAGGGCTTCGGTCAGCAGGACGGCGGTGAGCACATTGGCCGCGAAGTTGCGCTGGTACTGGTCGGCGATGCCTTCCAGGGTGCCGTCGTTGCCGGGCGCGACATTGCCGCCCGCGTTGGTGACGATCACGTCGACGGGGCCGTCGGCGGCGATTTCGTCGGCCGCGCGGCGGGTCTGCCCGGGGTCGCTCAGGTCGGCGGCGGTCCAGGTGACCAGGCCGTCGCCATGGGTCGCGTTCAGTTTGTCCGCCGCCGCGCGCAGTACCTCGGTGCGGCGTCCCACGATGACGACGCGGTCGCCGTCCGCGGCGAAGGACTCCGCGGTCGCAAGACCGATGCCCGTACCGCCGCCCGACACCACGATCCGTCGCCCCATTACGGCCTCCATCGTGCAAATCGTTGAATCTCGATCATATGCGTGAACCGCACGCTAAGCAGAAAGGGCTTTCTCGTCAAGGGTGTTGGCTTGCGTTCAGTATTGACAGGTTCTGTCGCCAATGGCCGAATGATCGGCGCCCCAGCGTGTTCCACAGCTGTTCCGGCAAGGAGGACATGTGCGTTTACGTTCGGCTCTCACCAGACCCATCGTCGCGGCCCTGGTCCTGGCGCTCGGCGTACTCGGTCTGCTGACCGGCCCCGGTCCCGCCGTGGCCGCCGCATCCGACGACCGCGATCCCGATCCCGTCATCAACGGCCTGCGCGGCGACTACTACCTCCAGTCCGCCCCGGGCGCCTTCGACTTCCACGAACTCAAGGCGACCACCCTCGATCCGTCCCTCGACTTCGACAACCTGGAGCCGCGGCTCCAGACCGCCACCGGACGGTCCGACGACGTCAGCGTCCGGTGGACCGGCCGGATCGTCCCCGAGCGCTCCGGGACGCACACCTTCTCGATCACCGGCGACAACGGCTTCCGGCTGTGGATCGACGGCCGGCCCGTCATCGACCACTGGGTCGACGACTGGGACAAGGAACAGGTCTCCGGCCCGGTCGAGCTGACCGCGGGCCGCGCGTACGACATCAAGGTCGAGTACTTCGAGCACTACGGCGGCTCCAACTTCCACCTCGCCTGGACTCCGCCCGGCAAGACCAAGGAGCCGGTTCCGGCGTCGGCGTTCCGGCTGCCCCCGGACTTCGGCTACGAGGGCCCGGTGAGCAGCGCCGTCCAGCCGGACGGCCGGACGCTGCTGATGGACTTCGCCCGCCCCCTCGCCGCTCCCCCGGCCGGGCCCACCGGCCACCTCACCGCCGTCATCGGCGGCGCGGCCTGGCCGTTGGGCGCGGCCAGGCTGGACCCGGCCGACCGCTCGCGGCTGCTGCTCACGCTGAAGGAACCGGTGGTGGGCCGCGGCGGCGAGGCGATCGTGCGCTACGACGGCGAGGGCGGCCTGGAGAACGACCAGGGCGCCGTCGGCCAGTTCCTCGCCTTCGGCGGCAACAAGTCGACATATCAGCTCAGCACCCCCTGGGCGAAGGACGTCGGCCCGGACAACGCCCACCCCGAATACCCGCGCCCGCAGCTGACCCGCGAGCGGTGGAAGAACCTCAACGGCACCTGGCAGTTCGCCGCCGCCGAGAAGGGTCAGGCGCCCCCGTTCGGGCAGCGCCTGCGGGAAGACGTCCTGGTGCCGTATCCGGTGGAGTCCGAGCTGTCCGGGCTGGAACGCCACGAGGACCGCATGTGGTACCGGCGCACCTTCACCGTCCCCGCGAACTGGAAGGTCGGCGACGGACAGCGGCTGAAGCTGAACTTCGACGCCGTGGACTGGCAGGCCCAGGTCTACGTCAACGGCACCCGCGTCGCCGAACACCGCGGCGGCTACGACCGGTTCAGCGCCGATGTCACCGACGCCCTGCGCCCCGGCCGCACCCAGGAGCTGCTGGTCGGCGTGTACGACCAGACGGACGCCAGGGACGGCGAGAACCCGCCGATGGGCACGCAGCGGCTGGACCCCAGCGGCATCTTCTACCCCCCCTCCTCCGGTATCTGGCAGACCGTGGGATGGAGCCGTTCACTCCTACCACGCCGACAGCCTCAAGCTGATCCCGGATGTGCCGGGCAAGGCGCTCACCGCGGAGGTCCGCGGCGTACGGGACGGCGTGCCGGTCACCGCGACCGCGTACGACGGGAAGCGCGCGGTCGGCACGGCGACCGGGCGCACCGGCTCGGCGCTGACCGTGCCGGTACCCTCGCCCCGGCTGTGGTCGCCGGACGATCCGTATCTGTACCAGCTGAAGGTGACCGTCGGGCGGGGCGCGAAGGCCGACCGGGTGACAAGCTACTTCGGCATGCGCAGCATCGCGGTCGAGGAGGTCGACGGCAAGAAGCGCATGGTGCTCAACGGGAAGCCGTATCTATCCATGGCCACGCTCGACCAGGGCTTCTGGCCGGACGGTCTGCACACCGCGCCGACGGACCAGGCCCTGGCGTACGACCTGAAGATGCACAAGCGGATGGGGTTCAACTCCGTGCGCAAGCACATCAAGGTCGAACCCGACCGCTGGTACTACTGGGCCGACCGGCTCGGGCTGATGGTGTGGCAGGACATGCCCGCCATGAACACCATCGCGCCCTCGGAGCAGTCGCAAGCGCAGTACGAGCGCGAGATGAAGGCCATGGTCGACCAGCACATCAGCAGCCCGTCGATCGGCATCTGGGTCACCTTCAACGAGGGGTGGGGCCAGTACGGCGGGCCGAAGGTGCCCGCGCTCGCCAAGGGCTGGGACCCGTCCCGGCTCATCGACGGCGCCAGCGGCTGGAACGACACCGGCAATGGCGACCTCGCCGACATCCACGCCTATCCGGGCCCCGGCGAACCGCGCCCTGACGCCGAGCGGGCGGGCGTCATCGGCGAGTACGGCGGTCTGGGCCTGGCCGTACCGGGACACGCCTGGCCGGTGCAGCACACCTATGTGGGCGTGGACCAGGAGCAGTACACGGCCGAGTATCTGAAGCTGCTGGACAAGGTGCGGCAGCAGGTCGCCTGCCATGGGAACAGCGGCGCGGTCTACACCCAGATCACGGATGTGGAGGGCGAGCTGAACGGGCTCATCACCTATGACCGCAAGAAGGTCAAACCCGATGTGGAACGGCTGCGCCAGGCGCACCGGTCCCTGATCCGCGCGGCGGAGGACCCGGCGTCGATGGAGTGCACGGGCTAGACGGCGAAGAGCGGTGGCGCCCCGCCCGGGGGATCCCGGGCGGGGCGTCATACCCGGGCCTACTCGTCGACCCTGAGCGCGAAGTGGAGGAGCGGGCCCGCGAGGGTGACGGTGCCCTGGCCGTAGGCGGAGTGGTAGCGGCCGGTGCCGCCGACGATCGCCGTCTTGGCGGTGGCCGTCGCATGGCCCTTGTGGGTGACCTGGTCGCTGAGCACCAGCGAGCCCTTCTTCAGCCGCAGCACCCGGGTGCACTGGACGACCAGCTTGTGGGCGGTGACGCGGACGGTGTCGCACCGCGAAGTGCCGTTCCCGGCGTACGTCTTCTTCTTCTCGGTGTACAGCTTCAGCCGGGTCTTCCAGCTGTCACCGGGCTCGACGTGGCGGGGCTTGGTGCTGATCACGGTGACGCCGAGCAGGTCGACCTTCTCGATGTCCCCGCCCGCGGCGGCCCCCGCGGCGGACGGCGGGAGCAGGGTCAGGGCGGTGGTCAGTGCGGCGGTGGTGACGATGCCACGGACGGCTGACGGAATCATGGAATCTCCAGGAGTGGGGGTGTGACCGGCGGGCGAGTTCGTACGGGAACGTCAGTCGTCGACGGCGAGGGAGAAGCGGATCCGGTCCCGCCGCACGGTGACGGTGCCCTGGCCCTCGGCGTCGTTGTAGTGGCCGGTGCCGCCGAGGATGGCGGTCTTGGCGGTGACCGTGGCGCGGCCCTTGTGGGTGATCAGGTCGGCGAGGATCAGCGAGCCCCTCTTGAGGCGCAGCACCCGGGTGCACTGGACGACCCGCTTGCCGGCGGTCACCTTGACGGCGGTGCACTGGGAGGTGCCGTCACCGGCACGCTTCCCCTTGGGGGTGTACAGCCTCATGTAGGTCGTCCAGCTGTCGCCGGCCGCGCGGTCATCGGGTCTGTTCTCCGCCACCGTCACGCCGGTCACCGTGACCTTCTCGATGTCCTCGTCGCCCGCGTCCGCGAGCGCGACGGAGGCGGGGAGCAGCACACAGGCGGTGGTCAGGGCCGTGGTGGTGACGACGCCGCGAACGGCTGAACTGATCATGGAACCTCCAGGCTCGCGGGATGCCCCGGACTCCCCGGAGCCCTGACCGGTCATTCCATGTAAATGATCACTTTTGGGCAAGGCGGCCCGCACAAGCGGCCCGTCGTGCCACCCGGTCAGCCCCATCGCCCGGCACCTGCGGACACCTCGGCGCCCGACGGTTGACGGTTCTGTGTCAACTGTTCCAGGGGGTTCCGGAGGGCGGATTTAAGATGCGGTATTCCCCAGCCATGACGACGAACCGCTCGAGGGCCCTCCATGAGCAAAGTCCTGAATCTTGACGCTCTACCCGAGCCATCCCGGCTCAAACGCGTGAAGCGACGGCGCCCCGGACTGCTGGTGGCCAATGCCGCGGTGCTGCTGTTCGCCGCGATGGCGGTGACCACGATATTCACCAACCCGCGCTTCGAGTGGGAGACGGTCGGGAAATACTTCTTCGAGATCCGCATCATGAAGGGTATCGGCGTCAGTCTCGGGATGACCGCCGCGACCATGGCATTCGCCTTGGTGCTCGGCACCGTTGTAGCGCTCATGCGGATGGGTTCCTCGCGGCTGATGTCGGCGGCCGCCGGCATGTTCATCTGGGTGTTCCGCTCGATTCCCATGCTGGTGCAGCTGCTTTTCTGGTACAACCTGGCGGCGCTGTTTCCCACCCTGTCCCTCGGCATTCCCTGGGGCCCGCAGTTCGTCACCTTCGATGCGAATTCCCTGCTGGGTCCGCTTACCGCCGCGGTCATCGGATTGACCCTGCATGAAACGGCATACGTGGCGGAGTTGATCCGTTCCGGTTTGCTGTCCGTACCGGAGGGTCAGCACCAGGCGGCCGCAGCGCTCGGGTTGACGCCGACTCAGATCTTCTTCCGCATCACCCTCCCCCAGGCGCTGCGGGTCATCGTGCCGCCGATGGGAAATGAGCTGATATCTCTCCTCAAGGCCACATCTCTGGTCAGCGTGATCTCTCTGGCGGATCTGCTGTACTCGGTGCAGCTGATTTACTCGAAGAACTTCCAGACCGTTCCCCTGTTGATCGTGGCCGCCATCTGGTACATGATCATCACCGGCGTCATCACCCTCGTGCAGCAGCGCCTGGAGCGACGTCTGGGGCGACACACGTTGATACCGGCCGAAAAGGTCAGCAAAGTGAAGAGGATCGAGCACTCGGTATGACCGTGGCATCGGAAAGGGAAGCGCAGCCCATCGTCTCCCTGCGCGGGATCGTCAAGTCGTTCCGCTCCACAGAGGTGCTGCACGGCATTTCCCTGGATATCCACCGCGGTGAGACGGTCTGTGTCATCGGCCCGTCCGGATCGGGCAAGAGCACGCTGCTGCGCTGCGTCAATCACCTGGAGGTCCCGGACGACGGCCTGGTCGTGGTCGACGGCGACGTGATCGGCTACCGGCTGCGCGGCACCTCCCTGCACCAGCTCGGCCCCCGCGAACTGGCCGCCCAGCGCTCGGTCATGGGCATGGTCTTCCAGAGCTTCAACCTGTTCCCGCACCTCACCGCCCGCGAGAACATCGTGGAGGCGCCGTGCCGGGTCCTCGGGCTGTCGAAGGCGGAGGCCGGCGCCCGCGCCGAGGAGCTGATGCGCCGGGTCGGGCTCGACCACAAGCTGGACAGCTACCCCGAGCAGCTCTCCGGCGGCCAGCAGCAGCGCGTGGCCATCGCCCGGGCGCTGGCGATGCGGCCGAAGGTGATGCTGTTCGACGAGCCGACCTCCGCCCTGGACCCCGAGATGGTGCAGGAGGTCCTCAGCGTCATCCGGGACCTGGCCGGGGAGGGCATGACGTTGATGGTCGTCACCCATGAGATGCGCTTCGCCGCCGAGGTCGCCGACCGCGTCGTGTTCATGGACGACGGGCGGATCGTCGAGGAGGGCCCGCCGGACCGGCTGTTCGGCTCCCCCTCCCATGAGCGCACCCGCACGTTCCTGTCGAAGGTCAGCGCATGAGCGCCGAACGCCCTCTGCCCGCCAAGACCCGCGCCCGGCTGGAGCTGTGGGACGGCTACCGCTCGTACCACTACCTGGAGCCGGGCGCCGACTTCCAGGACTTCGAGCTGGTGCCCGCGGTGGGCCGGGTGCCCGGCTCGGCACCGGTGTGGAGCGAGGACGTCGAGGCCCGGGCGCGGGACTTCGAGGAACGCCATCTGGTGATCTCCGCGCACGACCATCTGTCGCTGCGGCCCGCGGACCCGGGTGACTTCGCCGCGTTCCGCCGCCAGGGCCGGGAGGCCATTCCGTACGAGGGCATCGCCCACTCGGGCGTGGACCTGTTCTTCGACGGCGGCCCCGCCGCCGTCAGCATGATCCGCTCGCACACCCCCTGGGACTGGGACGACGCGGTGAGCGATCTGGCCATGCGCCAGGCCGACTTCGCCCATCAGCGCCTGGTGACCCCGGTGCGCACCCTGGAGGACGCGGAGCGGGCCCGGGCCGGGAACCAGGTCGGTGTCGTGCTGACCCTGGAGTCCGCGTCCCCCATCGGCAACGACGTCGACCGGCTCGATCTGCTCTACGGACTGGGCGTGCGGCTGCTCGGGCTGGTGTACAGCGAGAGCAACCAGCTCGGCTCGGGGCTCGCGGACACCGGCGACACCGGGCTGACGGTGCTGGGCCGCCGCGCCCTGCGGCGCATGAACGACCTCGGCATCATCGTCGACGTCTCGCACTCCGGGGACGCGACGGCGCTGGACGCGGTGCGCCGCTCCACGGACCCCGTGGTGATCACCCACGCCGGGTCGCGGGCGCTGTGGCCGACCCCGCGGATGAAGCCCGACGATGTGATCCGGGCGTGCGCGGGCTCCGGCGGATTCATCGGCGTCGAGGCGGCCCCGCACACCACCGTCACCACCCGGCACCCCCGGCACAGCCTGGAGTCGGTGATGGAACACGTGGAGCGCTGCCTCGACCTGGTCGGCATCGACCATGTGGCCTTCGGCCCCGACACCAACTTCGGCGATCACACCGCCTGGCACCGCACGTTCGCCCCGCTGTTCGGCAAGGACGACGCGCTCGACGGCCAGAGTGCCGCACCGCCGCCGCACGAGCCGGTCGAGTACGTCCACGGCTGTGAGAACCCCGCGGAGGCCGTCGGCAACATGATCCGCTGGCTGTTCGACCACGGCTACTCCGACGAGGACGTGGCGAAGCTCGCCGGGGGCAATGTGCGGCGCGTCGCCGAGACCGTCTGGGGCCGCTGACCGTCCCCGTCCCGTAACCCCCCACGTCCCCTCATCCGGATCAGCCGGATCCCCCGAAACGGAGCTCAGTCATGCGCCACCGATCTCGCGCCGCCGGGTGCGCCCTGCTCATGTCCCTCGCGCTCACCCTCACCGCCTGTTCGGTGGATGACACTCCGGATGACAAGGGCAAGTCCAAAGAGGCCGTGCCCACGCCGACCCTCGCCCTGGAGCCGAAGGACGACGCCCTGGCGGCCGAGGTGCCCGCGGCGTACAAGAAGAAGACCCTGCTCATGGGCGTCAGCGAGTACGACCCGTATGTGACCATCGGCTCCGACGGGAAGATCACCGGCCTGGTCCCGGATCTGACCAAGCAGCTCGCCTCCCAGCTCGACATCAAGATCAAGGTGGTGCGGACGCCGTTCGACGCGGTGATCCCGGGGCTGAAGTCCGGCCGGATCGACCTCAGCGCGCCCTCCGGCGACTTCGTCGAGCGCCAGAAGGAGGTCGACTTCGCCGACTTCGCGCAGAGCCAGGTGACCGTGATGGTGAACAAGGACAGCGGGTTCCGCCCGGAGTCCGGCATCGGCATCTGCGGGCACAAGGTCGGCGTCGAGAAGGGCGCGGGCACCGAGAACGTCCTCGCGGGCCTCAGCAAGCGGTGCGCCAAGAAGGGCAAGAAGGCCGTGAGCCCGCAGGCGTACGGGGATCTGGCCGCCGCGAGCCTGGCCCTCCAGAGCAAGCGGATCGACGCGGTGGTCGCCCCCAGCGCCTCCAACACCAATGTCAGCGAGAACTCGGACGGCAAGTTCGAGACGCTGGAGCTGGAGGACATGCTGAGCCTCCCCGCGGCGACGGCGATCTACGGCATCCAGGCCAAGCAGGGCACCGGTCTCGCCGCCGTGATCGTCAAGGGGTTGCGGGAGATGCAGGAGTCGGGCACCTACGCGAAGCTGTTCGGCGGCTGGGGCATGCCGCTGTCCACCATCACCCGGTCGAAGATGCTCCTCAACGGCTCGAAGCAGTCCCAGGCCAAGTGAGCAGCACCCCCATGGCACCGACCGGGCGGACCGAGGCTGCGGAACACCTCGGCGGAGGAGTGTGGCGGCATGTGCTGAGCGTCCCCATGCGGGACGGAACAGCTCTCGCCGCGGACCTGTACGCGCCCGAGGAACGGCCCGGTCCCCGGCCGGTGATCCTGGAGCGCACCCCGTACGGCCGCCGCGACATCCGCGAGTCGGACCGCTGCCGCCACGACGAGCCGGTGCCGACCCCCGAGGAGACGTCCGCGTTCTTCGTCCGCGCCGGATACCACGTGGTGCGGCAGGACTGCCGGGGCCGGGGCGACTCCGAGGGCACCTTCGTGAAGTACCTGGGTGAAGGCCCGGACGGCGCGGACACCCTCGACTGGATCGCCGCGCAGCCCTGGTGCGACGGACGGGTCGCGATGATGGGCGTGTCCTATTCGGCGCACGCCCAGACGGCGGCCGCGGCCGAGTCCCCCGCCCCGCTGGCCGCGATGTTCATGGATTCAGGCGGCTTCGCGAGCGCGTACGAGGCGGGTATGCGGATGGGCGGTGCCTTCGAACTCAAGCAGGTCACCTGGGCGTTCCGGCACGGCGAGGAGAGCCCCGAGGCGGAGCGGGACCCGCTGGTGCGCAAGGCGTTCGCCAGGACCGACCTGCGGGACTGGTTCACCGTGCTGCCGTGGCGCACCGGCGTCTCCCCGCTGTCGCAGGTCGGCCACTACGAGCGGTATCTGCTGGACCAGTGGCGGCACGACGCGTTCGGCGAGTACTGGCGGCAGCCCGCGATCTACGGACGCGGGCACTACGACCGCTTCCCTGACGTGCCGACGCTGCACATGGCGAGCTGGTACGACCCGTATGTGCGCTCCACCATCGAGAACTTCACGGCCATGGGGCGGCTCATGACGTCCCCGGCGTATCTGGTGATGGGGCCGTGGACGCACGGCGCGCGCTGTGTCACCTTCGCCGGTGACGTGGACTTCGGGCCCGCCGCCACGTTCAGCGACAACGTGGACACCTCGTATCTGACCTTCCGGCAGCGCTGGTTCGACGCGGTGCTGGGCGGCGGTGACCTCGGGGTGATCCCCCGGGTGCGGTACTTCCTGATGGGCGGCGGCGACGGCCGCCGCGACGCGGCGGGACGGATGCGCCACGGCGGGCGGTGGCACACCGACACCCGGTGGCCGCCGTCCGGGACCCGGGAGACCGCGTTCTACTGCCACACCTCGGGTGAACTGAGCCGGGAGAGAACCAGAGACCGGGACGCATGGGTCGAGTACGACTTCGATCCGGGCGACCCGGTGCCGACCCTGGGCGGACAGGTGACCTCGGGCGAGCCGGTGATGGTCGGGGGCGCCTTCGACCAGGTGCCCGACGAGCGCTTCTACGGGGCGCGCGAGCCCTATCTGCCGGTGAACGCGCGGCCCGATGTGATCTCGCTGGTCACCCCGCCCCTGGACGAGCCGCTGGAGGTCGCTGGTCCCGTCACCGCCCGGCTGTTCATCTCCTCGACCGCCCCGGACACCGACTTCACGGTGAAGCTGGTCGATGTGCACCCGCCGAACGAGGACTATCCGCACGGGTTCGCCATGAACCTCACCGAGGGCATCTTCCGGTGCCGCTTCCACGCGTCGTTCGAGCGGCCCGAGCCGCTGGTGGCGGGCGAGGTGTACGAGATCGAGATCCCGGCGCCGGACACCGCCAACCGCTTCGGGGCCGGACACCGGCTGCGGGTGGACATCTCGTCGAGCAATTTCCCGCGCTTCGACGTCAACTCCAACACCGGTGCGCCCGAGGCCGTCACCCGGCGCAAGGTGGTCGCCACCAACCGCGTCCATATGGACGCCGACCACCCCTCGGCGGTGCTGCTGTGGACGCGGCCCGGCGCATAGCCACGCAGAGGGTCAGCGCATGATGGTGGCCAGCACGTCCTGCCCCAGCCGGAGCAGGGTGCCGGTGGCCAGCCGGTGGTACACGTACTTGCCCTCGCGCTCGGACTCCACCAGCCCGGCGTCCCGCAACTGCCGCAGGGTGCGCGAGACCTGCGTATCGTCCAGGCCCAGCCGCTGGGCCAGTTCGGACGTGGTGATCGGCTCGCCCAGCAGATGACGGCACAGCTCCATGCGGCCCAGCGACGCCAGCGCGGACATCCGGGCCCGCAGCTCCGCTTGCGTGAGCTGCCCGTCGGCCTGCCCCTCCAGCGCGGCGAACTGGACCACGACGGGATGGGACTCCTCGTCCTTGAAGGTCAGATGCGGCCAGACATGAACGGAAGGGACCAGGAAGAGCGGGCGCGGGCCGATGTCGATCTCGGCGACGGCCAGCTTGTCGTAGCGCACCCGCGTACCGCCCTGGGAGACGACCGCGGTGGGGCTGAGCCCGGCCAGCACCTCGGCCAGCCCGCTTCTGCGGACATCGGTGCGGAACCGCGCCACGGTCGCCTCCAGCCGGTCGTACACCGCGCGCCACTCCGCGGCGAAGAACGCGGTGCCGCAGCGCTCCAGGAAGTCGATCAGCCGGGTCCGCGTCCCCTCGGGCGAGGCCATCAGCTCATGCGCCAGCTCACCGCGCCGGAACGAGCGCCGCTCGCACTCGGCGATGAAGCGGCAGGCGGCCCCCGGGTCGTTCAGCAGGCTGTGCGCGTCGGGCACCCGCTCCCGGAAACCCAGCACCCCCTGCGCACACAGCTCCGTGAACTCCTCCAGCGGCAGCTTCTCCAGCAGCCGCAGCTCGTCCTCGAAGGACTGGTCCAGCGGCAGCGCCAGCGGGAACAGCAGTCGGCAGCGCAGCCGCGCCCACAGCGGCGACAGGGCGCTCATCTCCTGCGTGAGCGACACGTCGAAGGTCGTGCCGAGACGGCGCGTCCAGCGCTGCGCCTCGGGGTGGTGCTCCGGCTCGGCCAGGATGTGCAGCACCGACATGAGCTCGGCGAGCGGCGAGCGCCCGACGTGGACGTCGGCCGCTCGCGCTGACCTCAGGTTGAGCGTGATCCCCACCCGCGCAGCGTACCGCCGACGCAGGCAGCGGGAGACGGTCAGTCGCGGGGCAGCAGGGGACCGAGCGGTCCGAGGTCCAGGTTCAGGTCGTCCTCGGTGAGCCCGAAGTGTTCCCGCAGCTCGTCCATGTTCTTCTCCAGCGCCATCAGCGTGAGCCCGAGCTTCTCGATCTGCTCGTCGCTGACGCCTCCCTGGTCGACGCGGCGCAGCGCCTGCCGTTCCATCAGCTGGCGCAGCAGCTCCACGATGGTCAGCACCAGACCGGCCAGGCTCTTGCGGACCGACTCCTCGTCCACCTCGAGACGGCGGGGGCGGTCGCGGGGGTCACGGGGATCAGGACGGCGGTGGTCCGGGCGGCGCTCGATGCTCATCTGCGTCTTCCATGTCTTCTGTCCGTACAGAAGCGATCAGCGCACGAAGGGAAATGCGCACCAGATCGATGTCGGCGATGCTCAGGGTGATCTCCCCGGCGATCACGACGCCCCCGGCCAGCACCCGGTCGAGCAGATCGACCAGGGCCACCTCGCGCCGCTCGATCGCGTGGGTCACGGCGCCTCCTCACGCTCGGGCGGCGCGGTGAACGAGTACGGCGGCCACGGCCCGCTCAGCTCCAGGTCGACGTCCGGGTACCGCTCCCCCAGCCCGGTCACCGAGGCGGTGAACTCCTCCGTCCGGTCGTCCGGCACCAGATAGGAGTTGTTGAGCACCATCCAGCCCTCGTACGCGGCCAGCCGCGCGTCCTGCGGCGGATGGGCGGCGGTCGCCGCGGCCAGCGCGGTGAGGGCGGTGTGGATCTCCTCCGCCCGCTCGGTGGCGCGCAGATGGGCGGTCTCCTTGTCGTCCCGCTGGGCGCGGCGGCGCAGGAGATAGGCGGTGCCGGGGGTGTCGCCGCCGGAAGGGCCCTCCTCGCCCGGGTCGGGCAGGAAGGCGCGCGGGTCGACGTACGCCTTGACGCCCCACTCGGTCCGTCCGGCCACCCGCGCCAGCGTGGCCGTCAGGTCGTCCCGCCGCTCCTGGAGCATCGTGCGGACCCGGCCGTCGTCGTGGTAGATCGTGGCGAAGCGCAGCGGGATGACCTGGCCGTATCCGGCCGCCCTGCCGATGACCCGGTGGTGGGCCCTGGCCGCCCGCTCCAGCCACGGCAGATCCTCCAGATGGGCGCGCAGCGGCTCCTCGCCGAAGTCGGCCAGCGGTACGGAACCCACCACGGCGGCCAGTCCGGCGTTCTCGACACAGGCGCACCGGTTCGTCCGCCACGCCGGTGAGCCCGGGTGGGTGGAGCGCCGCTCTCGTCGCGGGCCGCGGTCACCGCGTACAGCCAGGTGGCACGTTCCTCGTCGGTCACGATCCGTCCTCCCCTCCCCGTTCACGCTCCGGCTCGCGCTCCGCGTCGCGGCCCGATTCCAGCTCGCCGACGCGCCGCCGCAGCCGCTCGTTCTCGTCCAGGACGTCGCGGGCGCCGGAGGAGAGCGTGGGGTCGTGCTCCCACCAGTCGATGCCCATCTCCTTGGCCCGGTCCACGGAGGCGATCAGCAGCCGGATCTTGATGGTCAGCAGCTCGATGTCCAGCAGGTTGATCTGGATGTCCCCGGCGATGACGATGCCCTTGTCGAGCACCCGCTCCAGGATGTCGGCCAGGCTCGCCGACTCCCGGCGGGCCGGTTCGGGCGGGGCGCCCATGCGCCGGCTCGGCACGTTCCAGTCGGCCCCCTGGCTCATGTGCGATCCTCCGACCTGCCGCGGTAGTAGCGCCGGGTGCGGCGGTACGAGACGAGTTCGCCCTCGTCATCGACCTGGACCCGGTACTCGGCGAGGATGTCGGTGGAGTCCGGGATCCGGTGGGTCTCCAGGACTTCGACGCCGACCAGCCAGCCGTCCTCATGGCGCTCCACCGACGTGATCCCCTCCGGGTCGCGTCCGATCAGCTCCCGCAGCTGGCGGGCGGCGCTCCGGGCGGCCGACCGGGCAGTGGCCGCGGGACGCCGGGTGTCGGACGCGGGGCGCGGGTCACGCCGGTCGTCGGACGCGGGACGCCGGTCGTCTGCCGCGGGGCGCCGGGCGCGCCGGGGCCGCTCCCGCTCCTCGCCGTGGTCGCGTCCGTCCCGTTCCTCGCGGGCCACGGCTCACACCTCCATGCCTCCGCCGGGCGGGCCGCCCGCCATCAGCCGGCGGACCAGTTCGTCCTCCTGACGGGCCGCCTCCTCCTCGGACAGCTCCCCCGACTCCCGCTGCTCCGCGACCTCTTCCAGGCGCTGCTGGATCACCTTGGGGTCGTACAGTTGCCGGTGGGCCTCGTCGTGGAGCCGCTCGGCGATCCAGCCGAGGCCGCGCACCGGGGCCAGCGGCCAGGTGACCAGTCCGGAGAACAGTCCCATGGCTATTCGCCTTCCTTGGCCGGGTTCATCGCGTCGGCCACGAAGTCGTACGGGGCCAGGGGCCCGAGCAGACGGATCCGGACCCGGCCGTTCCAGAGCTTGGCCAGTTCCTCGGCGGCCTGCTCGAACGCCGTCCGCCGTTCGTCCTCGACCAGGAAGGAGGCGTTCACCAGCCCCTCGGCGGAGGACGGTTCCGTGCTCACCGAGGCGAGCGCGTGCGGGCCCAGCCTGCGGTCCACTTCCAGCGCGTCCACGGCCCGTTTGGCGGCGATGGCGTCCATGACCAGCTGCCCCAGCTGGATGCGCTGGTCGTACCCGGCCTCCTCCGGCAGCCCCTGGAGCTCCTCGCGGAGCCGTACGGCGTCGGGCTGCTCGGTCAGCACCTCGCGCAGCACCGCGTCCTGCACATAGCGGGCGCGCAGGGTGAACTGGGAGCGGCCGCGCAGCCGGTCGAGGGCGCGCGCGAAGTCGTCATGCCCCTCGCTGAGCAGTTCATCGGTCACCGCGGTGGTGTCGCGCACCACCGTGCCGAACCGGAACGGCAGCACCGGGGAGGACCTGGCCGCCAGGGAGTCCAGCACCCGGGCGTGGGCGCGCAGATCCTCGGGGGTGCCCAGCGGCTTGTCGACGGGCACCTCGCTGACCACGGCGGCCTGGCCGCCGTGGCGCACCAGGGTCACCGCGGCGTCCGGATCGCCGACGGCGCCCAGGTCCCTGACGGCGTCGTCGCTCCGGTCTTCGGTCACGACCCCGTATACGTAGCAGGCACGTCCCTCTTCGGCCATCACCGCTCGCGCTCCCTGCTCGAACTCCGCCGGTGCCGGGGCCGGTCACCGGATTCCCGGCGTCGTGCTTCTTCCCGCTCCCCCGCCTCGTCCTCGGCCTCGTCGCTCTCGTCGCCCTGGAGCAGGTCCGAGACGGTGTCCTTGACGCCTTCCAGTGCGCCCTTGGTCTTCTTCCGCCCGCCGCTCTCCTGGATCTCGTCCATGAGACCGGGCAGCCCCTTGGTCTCGGTGCCGCTGCGGGCGAGGTCGAGGCGGTTCGTCGCCTCGGCGAACCGCAGATAGGTGTCGACGCTGGCGACGACGATGCGGGCGTCGATGGTCAGGATCTCGATACCCACCAGGGAGACCCGGACGTACACGTCGATGACCAGTCCCTTGTCCAGGATCAGGTCGACCACGTCGACCAGGGCACTCGAACTGGCCCGGTCCAGATACTGACTCTGCTGGCTTGCTACGGTCACCACTCTCACCTGTTCCGGGGGCGGGACCCGTCAGCGCCGCGAAGGCCGCGCCGGCTCCTCGTCCTCCTCGTACTCCTCCTCGTACTCGTCCTCGGACGGCTCGCCCTCTTCGGGCTCCTCCTCTTCGGCCTCTTCCTCGTCGTGTTCGGACTCCGCCTCGCGGTCCTCCTCCTCCACGACCTCGCCGTCGCGAATCTCGCCGCGCCAGCCCTCGATCTCGTCGGGGTTCAGCAGCACCTCGGCCATCAGATGGCGACGGAAGTGCTTCAGCTCCAGGCGCACCCGGCGGCCCTGGGCGCGCCAGATGTTCCCGGTCCGTTCGAAGAAACCCTGGGGGTAGTACTGGAGGACGACCATGATCCGGGTCAGCTCGGGGGCCAACTCATGGAAGGTGATCGCGCCGTTGACGTGACCCTTCTCGGCACGCGACTTCCACACGATCCGCTTCTCGGGAATCTGCTCGATGATCTCGGCGCGCCACTTGCGGTGCGACCAGAAGACCTGGGCCTTCCACTCCATCTCGGTGTCGGACTCCTGCTGGACGTCCTCCACCTTCTTCATGAACGTGGGGAAGTCCTCGAACTGGGTCCACAGGTCGTAGGTGAGGTCGATCGGGGCGCCGACGTCGATCTGCTCGACGATGTTGGTGACCTTGAGCTTCTTGTCCTTGTCGCCGTCCTTGCCGCCGCCGAGACCCGGGATGGCTTCCTTGGCCTTGTCCACGGTCTGCTCCTTGAGCTGGGTCAGTCCGGCCTTGACCAGCGGCTTCACCGGGAGGCTGAGCCCGGAGCCGCCGCCGTCACCGAGGTTGGTCACCGAAGTCAGGGCCTTCTCGCCGAGTGCGGTGATCAGGTTCTGCGCTTCCTTCATCAGCCGCTCGGTGGGCAGCTCCTTGGCGAGCGTGCCGAGCCCGCCCGTGCGCTGGTCCGGTCCCTCAGCCATCACCGATCACCCTTGTCGCCCTTGTCGCCTTTGCTGCTCCTGCCGCTCCGGGCCTCGCCGCTCCGGCCGCCCTCGGCCGCGGCCCGCTTCCGGGGCCGGTCCGTACGGTCGCCCGACGGCCGCGCCCGGTCCCCGCGGGACGACTCCCCACGGGACGACTCACCGCGCGACGCCCCACCACGGGACCGCCCGCCGTCCCCGCGCCGCTCGCGCTCCTCATCGTCCTCCGCGTGCCCGTCCGGACCGTGGCCGTTCGGACGCAGCGACGAGGCGCGCTGCTCCAGCCGATCGCTCAGCGCGTCCATGCGGTGACTGGCCGCCGACAGCGCCGCCGACCGCCCCGCGGACACCAGCTGGCCGCGCAGCCGCCCGATTTCGGAGGACGCCAGCTCCTGCATGCCGCCCGGTAGGTGTCCGGACGCGAGGCGCCGGCCCGCCGCCATCCCGGCGAGGGTGACCGCCAGGCCCACCCTGTGGCCACGTCCGAAGAGGTAGCCGCCGGTGAACGCCAGTGCCACCTGGCTGTTCTTCATGATCGCTCCTCCTCCTGCCATCGAAGCGAGACACCCATATGGGCTCATTTTCCAAGTATGGTGCATTTCGCCCATTCGGCCATCAGGGGCTGCGCGATCTCTTGACGTGGGCTAAGTGCCCGAGAACACTCCTGACTACGTAGTCATGACTACGTAGTCAGACGGCCCGAGAAGGGAGAACGCGCATGCGCAAAGGCCGCGGGCCGGGGATGAACGAGGTCGCCCGGGCCGCCGGGGTCTCCCAGAAGACCGTCTCCCGGGTGGTCAACGGGGAGCCCTACGTCAGCGCGGTGGTCCGCGACCGGGTGCTGCGGGTCATCCGCGAACTCGACTACCGCCCCAACAACGCCGCCCGCGCCCTGATCCGCGGCACCTACCACCGGATCGGCGTCGTCTCCCTGGGCAGCGCGCTGTCCGGGCCCGCCTCGGTGCTGATGGCCCTGGAACAGGCGACGCGCCGCACCGGCTACTCCTTCGCCCTCGCCAGCACCCTGGAGAATCCCGGCGGCGGCTATGCCGCGGCCGTGGAATCCCTGCTGGAACAGGGCGTGGACGGCATCGTCCTGTCCGATCCCATCGACGACGGCGCCCCCTCGGACCTCACCACCGACGTGCCCGTGGTCAGCCTCAACGTGGTCGGGAAGGAGGGCGTGGCGGCGGCCAGGGCGGGCACCGAATATCTCCTCTCCCTCGGCCACCGCACGGTCTGGCACATCCCCGGTCCGCAGAACTGGTGGTCCGCCCGGGACCGGCTGCGCGGCTGGCGGGAGGCGCTGGCGGCGGCCGGGGCCCCCGAGCCGCCGCTGCCCGACGCGGGCGACTGGTCGCCCGCCGCCGGGCATACGGCGGGGCTGCGGCTGTCGCGTACGCCGGGTGTGACGGCGGTGTTCGCGGCCAACGACGAGATGGCGATCGGGGCGCTGCGGGCGTTCTCCGAGGCGGGCCTGTCGGTGCCCGGCGACATCAGTGTCGTCGGCTTCGACGACATCCCGGCGGCCGCGTATCTGGCCCCGCCGCTCACCACCGTCCGCCAGGACTTCCAGGCCCTCGCCGAGCGGGCGCTGGGCGTCCTGCTGGCCCGGATCGAGGGCCGGGCCCGCCCGGACGGCCTCGCCGACCTCCCCGTGCACCTGTCGGTACGTCAGTCGACCGCGCCACCTCCTTAGTCAAGGCAGCACACTCCTCTGGAGCCGCAGATGAGAGGACCGTCCCCGCACCTCACCCGACGCACACTCCTCGGCGGCGGGCTCGCGCTCGGCGCGACCGCCTGCGCGGGCCACCGCGCCGCCGCCGTCCGTACCTCCGGTCCCGTGTCCCTCTCCCTCTGGACTCATGACGAGGGCTACGAGACGTTCTTCCGCACCGGCATACCGGGCGCCGACCGGCGCACCGACTTCCGCTACCGGCTGGACGTGACCCGGGCCGGCGCCGCCGACCTCGTCACCAAGCTGCTCGCACAGGCCGTGGCCGGGCGCGGGATCCCGGATCTGATGGGGTTCGAGATCAACGGCTTCCCCCGGATGCTGCGCGGGGACATCGCCGAACGGCTGCTGCGCGACCTGACGGGCGACATCGCCGCCGTGCCGGGCCTGGCGGCCGATCTGCTGCCCGCACGCACCGCGCCGTACCGCCAGGACGGCCACCTCTACGCCCTCGACTCCGACACCCCGCTGGTCGTCCACTACTACCGCCACGATCTGTTCACCCGGTACCGGCTGCCCGTCGACATCGCCACCTGGGAGGAGTTCGCCGAGGTGGGCGCCCTGGCCCATCGGCGCCACGGCATCGCGCTCAACGCGGTGGTGACGGGCAGCGACGTCAACCAGGTGGTGCAGTCCTTCCAGATGCTGCTGAACCAGCGCGGCGGCGCGCTGTTCGACGTGGAGCAGCGGCTGACCCTCGACTCGCCGGAGGCGGTGGAGGTGCTGGAGTTCCTGTGCCGGGGACTGCGGGACGGCTTCGTCATCGACATCAGTGACTACTACGGCGGCGCCATGCAGGCGGCGCTCAAGCGGGGCACGGTGGCCGGGCTCGCCATGGCGAGCTGGTACAAGGTGTACGGGCTGATGGCAAACGTTCCCGAACAGTCCGGCAGATGGCGCATCCGGCCGCTCCCCCGCTTCTCCCGCGGCGGCCACGCCACCTCCACTGCGGGCGGCACCGGCTTCGGTGTGCTGCGCGGCACGGCGAACGAGCGGGCCGCCGTGGACTTCCTGCGCGCCACCTGGCTCACCCATGAGGGACAGGTGCGCCGCTTCCGCCGCACCGGCTATCTGCCCACCCGGCGCTCGGTCTTCGAGGACCCCTCGCTGCTGCGCACCGAGGACGCGTACCTGGGCGGTCAGCGGCCGTTCGACGTGTACACCACGCTGCTGGCCGACGTTCCGCCGGTCCATATGAGCCCCGATCAGTCCATCCTCCACGACGTGCTCAGCGGCCATCTGCTGCGCGCCTACCGCGGCGACGCGTCCCCGCGGGAAGCGCTGCGCGAGGCGACGGAGGACTTCCGCGACCAGGCCGGCCGGTAGACGGGAGCACCCCATGGCGACGCCCTATCTGTTCATCGCTCCCTTCTATCTGCTGTACGTGCTCTTCATGCTGGCGCCCATCGGGGTGGCGCTGTGGCTCAGCCTGTGCGAATGGGTCGGGCTCGGCACGCCGCACTGGGTGGGCCTGCGCAACTATCACCATCTGCTGACCGATGGCAGCTTCCAGCGGGCGCTGGGCAACACCGGGGTCTACGTCCTGGTGAGCGTGGCGGTCATCGTGCCCGCCGCGCTGCTGATCGCCCAGGCCCTGAACGTCCGCGGGCTGCGCGCCCGCGATCTGTGGCGGACCGCCTACTTCGTGCCCATGGTGGTGTCGCCGATCGTCGTGGCCCTCGTCTTCGGGCTGATCTTCGACCGGCACTTCGGGCTGGCCAACGCGGTGTTGCGGGCCCTGTTCGGCACCGGCGGGGTGGACTGGCTGGGCGATCCGACGATGGCCCGGGTCAGCATCTGCCTGGTCATGGTGTGGCGCTGGACCGGGTATCTGACCATCTTCTTCCTGGCCGGACTCCAGAACGTGCCGCGCGAGCTGTACGAGTCGGCGTCGCTCGACGGCGCCGGGCGGCTGCGTACCTTCCGCGCCGTCACCCTGCCCGCGCTGCGGCCGGTCACCGCCTTCGTGCTGGTGACGTCGTTCATCGGGGCGGCCCAGATCTTCGACGAACCGTATCTGCTCACCGGCGGCGGACCGTCCGAGGCCACGCTGTCGGTGGCGCAGTTCGTCTACCGGGCCGCCTTCGAGCGGCAGCAGTTCGGATACGCCGCGGCCGCCGGCGTCGTGCTGTTCGCGGTCGTCTTCACCGTGAGCCAGCTCTTCAACCGGCTGCTCGGCATCGGGAGGCCGGTGTGAACCCCATGAACCCGGGAGGCCGGCTCGGCCTGCTCGCCCGCCGGTGTCTGCTCTACGCGACGCTGGCCGCCCTGCTGGCCGCCTTCACCGCGCCGCTGCTGTGGGCGCTCAGCGGCTCGTTCAAACCGCGCGGCGACATCTTCGGCTATCCGCCGCGGCTGCTGCCCGATCCGGCGACGTGGCACAACTACCGGACGCTGCTGAGCGATCAGCCCTTCGGGCGGTGGTTCCTGATGTCCACGGTGGTCGCGCTCACGGCCACCGCCGTGTCGGTGTTCGTGTGCGCGCTGGCGGGGTACGGCTTCGCCAAGTTCCGCTTCGCCGGGCGGCGGCTGCTGTTCGGGGTGATGTTCAGCTCGCTGTCGATCCCGTTCGCGGTGATCCTGGTGCCGCTGTTCGTCATCCTCGTCAAAACGGGTCTGGGCAGCCCCTGGTTCGCGCTGATCGTGCCCTGGGTGGCGCCCGCGTTCGGGATCTTCATGATGCAGCAGTACATCGTGCAGGGCGTGCCCGACGAGGTCCTGGAGGCCGCCCGGATCGACGGCTGCGGGGAGTTCCGCATCTTCCTGCGCATCGTGCTGCCCCTGCTGCGGCCCTCGCTCGGCGCCCTGGGCGTCTGGACCTTCCTCCAGAGCTACAACAGCTTCCTGTGGCCCCTGGTGCTGGTCTCGGACAGTGAGCAGTACACCCTGCCGCTCGGTCTCCAGACCCTTTTCCGCGCCGAGAACCGCCAGTACGACCTGGTGCTCGCCGGGGCCGTGCTCGCGGTGCTGCCCGCCGTCGCCGTCTTCGTACGCCTGCGCAGGCAGCTCCTGGAGGGGCTGTCCACCGGAGCCGTCAAAGGCTGACATCACATCGCCCCGCAGTCCACACCGCCCAGCACGCGAGAGGAATGGGAGTGTCCATGCACCAGCTGCCCGGCCGGGTCCTCTTCGGCGCCGCCTACTACCACGAGTACCAGCCGTACGAACGGCTCGAGGAAGACCTCGACCTGATGGCCGCGGCCCACTTCTCGGTGATCCGGGTCGGCGAATCCGTCTGGTCCACCTGGGAACCCGAGAACGGCCGCTTCCAACTCGACTGGCTGCGGCCGGTCCTGGACGGCGCCCAGGAGCGCGGAATCTCCGTCGTGCTGGGCACCCCGACGTACGCCGTACCGCCGTGGCTGGCCCGGCAGTACCCGGAGATCGCGGGCGAGCGGCGGACCGGGCGACGCACCCCGTGGGGTGCGCGGCAGGAGGCCGACTTCACCCATCCGGCCTTCCGCTTCCACGCGGAACGGGTCATCCGGAAGATCCTCGGCCACTACGCCTCGCACCCTGCCGTGATCGGCTTCCAGGTGGACAACGAGCCCGGTCTCGAACTCTTCCACAACCACGGCGTCTTCCAGCGCTTCGTGGACGACCTGCGGTCCCGGTACGGCGACGTGGAGACCGTCAACCGCGAGTGGGGGCTGGTCTACTGGTCGCACCGGCTGTCCAGCTGGGCCGATCTGTGGACGCCGGACGGCAACGCCCAGCCCCAGTACGACTACGCGTGGCGGCGCTTCCAGGCCCGGCTGACCACGGAGTTCATCGGCTGGCAGGCGGATCTGGTGCGGGAGTACGCGGCGCCGGAGCAGTTCGTCACCACCTGCATCTCCTACGACCGGCCCGCCGTGGAGGACGACCAGCTGACCCGGCGGCTGGACGTCACCGCGGGCAATCCGTACTACACCATGCAGGACGCGCTGGCCCTGCCCGACCGCTCGGCGGCCGACCAGAACTGGACCGCCACCGGCACGTGGGCCCTGTACCAGAGCGCCGACCGGATGTATTCCTCCCGGCAGGAACCGTTCCTGGTCACCGAGACCGACGCCCAGGCCATCGGCCACTCCTGGAACAACCGCCCCGCCTACGACGGCCAGTGGCGGCAGGCCGCGTGGGCATTGATCTCGCGGGGCGCCTCCATGATCGAGTACTGGCACTGGCACACGCTGCACTTCGGCGCCGAGACCTACTGGGGCGGGGTCCTGCCGCACAGCGGCCGCCCCGGGCGCGTGTACGCCGAACTCGCCCGCCTTGGGGCCGAGTTGGAGGAGGCGGGCGATCTCGTGGCCTCGCTCACCCCGGACGCCGAGGCCGCGTTCGTCTACTCCTCCCCCAGCAAATGGGCCCTGAGCGGGCAGCCGCCGCTCGCCACCCCCGACGGCGGGCCCGACCGGCGCTCGTACCACGGCATCCTGGACCCCTTCTACCGCGGCGCCTTCGACGCCGGGCTCCAGTCCCGCATCCTGCACGTGGGCCAGCTGGCGGACGAACCGCCGGAGCGGATCGCCGGGCGCTTCCCGCTGCTCGTCGTCCCCGCGCTGTACATCGCCGACGACGCCACGCTCGACCTGCTCACCGCGTACGCCGAGGCGGGCGGGCATCTGCTCCTCGGGCCGCGCACCGGCTACGCCGACCACGAGGCGCGGGCCCGCACGGACGTCCAGCCCGCCCGGCTCGCGGAGGCGGCGGGGGTGTCGTACGACGAGTTCAGCAACCTCGGCGGCGAGGGGCTCGCCGTACGCGGCACGGGGCCGCTCGACCTGCCGCCCGGGGCGCGTGCCACCCGGTGGGGCGGACGGGGCTGGTGGCCTCCGGGGCGAAAGCCCCTCGCGGCGTACGACCACCCCCACTTCGGCCGCTGGCCGGCCGCCACCACCCGCCGCCTGGGACTCGGCCGGATCACCTACGTGGGCACCGTGCCGGATCCGTCGTTCGCCGAGGCCCTGTTCCGCTGGGCGGCCCCGGAGACCGCGCCGGACACCCCCGGCTGGCGGCTCCCCCAGCCCGCCGTCACCTCGACGGGGGCGACGGCGCGGGACGGGCGCCGGGTGCGGTTCGTGCACAACTGGTCGTGGGAGGAGGTGACCGTCACGCTGCCCGCGGCGGTGCGGGACGCGGTGTCGGGGACGGAGTACGGGGCGGGTGACCGGCTCACGCTGGGGGCGTGGGACGTACGGGTGCTACGGGAGCTCTGACGCCGGGATGTCCCGGGGCCTGCGCGGTCGGCCCCGGGATGCCGCCCCGGGACGCCCGCGCCGCGTGGGGACGGGTCCGCCGGGGTCAGTCCACCGGGACCCAGTTCAGGGTGCGTTCCACGGCCTTCTTCCAGCCCGCGTAGCCCTCCGCGCGCCGCTCCTCGCTCCACTGGGGCTCCCAGCGCCGGGATTCGCTCCAGTGCGAGCGCAGCTCATCGGTGTCCCGCCAGAAACCGGTGGCCAGGCCCGCGGCGTAGGCGGCGCCCAGGGCGGTGGTCTCGGCGATGACGGGACGGCTGACCGGGACGCCGAGGACATCGGCCTGGATCTGCATGCACAGCTCGTTGTCCGTGACACCGCCGTCCACGCGCAGGACGTCGAGGTGGATGCCCGCGTCGCGTTCCATGGCCTCCACCACGTCCCGGCTCTGGTAGCAGATGGCCTCCAGGGTGGCCCGGGCCAGGTGGCCATTGGTGTTGTAGCGGGTGAGGCCGACGATGGCGCCGCGGGCGTCGGAGCGCCAGTACGGGGCGAAGAGGCCGGAGAAGGCGGGGACGAAGTAGATCCCGCCGTTGTCCTCGACGGTCAGGGCGAGGCGTTCGCTGCCCGGGGCGTCGTCGATGACCTTCATCTGGTCCCGTAGCCACTGGACGGCCGAGCCGGTGACGGCCATGGAGCCCTCCAGGGCATACACGGCGGGGCTGTCGCCGAACTGGTACGCCACGGTGGTGAGCAGTCCGCTGGTCGAGCGGACCAGCTCGGAGCCGGTGTTCAGGAGCAGGAAGTTTCCGGTGCCGTAGGTGTTCTTGGCCTCGCCGGGGGCGAAGCACACCTGTCCGACGGTGGCCGCCTGCTGGTCGCCGAGGACACCAGTGATGGGGGTGGCGGTGCGCAGTGGGCGGGAGGTGCGGGCCTGGCCGTACGCCTCGGGGTGAGAGGAGGGGTTGATCACGGGGAGCATGGCGCGCGGGATGCCGAAGATGTCCAGCAGCTCGTCGTCCCAGTCGAGGGTCTCCAGGTTCATCAGCATGGTGCGGCTGGCGTTGGTGACATCGGTGGCGTGGATGCCGCCGGAGGGCCCGCCGGTGAGGTTCCACAGCACCCAGGCGTCGGTGTTCCCGAAGAGGGCGTGGCCCGCTTCGGCGGCCTCGCGGACCCCGTCGACGTTCTCCAGAATCCACTTGATCTTGCCGCCGGAGAAGTAGGTGGCGGGCGGCAGCCCCGCCTTGCGGCGGATGGTCTCGCCGTGGCCGTCGCGTTCGAGGGCGGAGGCGATGGTGTCGGTGCGGGTGTCCTGCCACACGATGGCGTTGTAGTACGGGCGGCCGTCGCGCGGATCCCAGATGACGGTGGTCTCGCGCTGGTTGGTGATGCCGATCGCGGCCAGATCGGAGGGTGAGAGCCCACCGGCGCGCAGGGCGTTCTGCATGACGGAGTTGGTGCGCTCCCAGATCTCCACCGGATCGTGCTCGACCCAGCCCGCGCGGGGCAGGAGCTGATGGTGTTCGAGCTGGTACCTCGCCACCTCGCCGCCGTCGTGGTCGAAGATCATGAAGCGGCTGCTGGTGGTCCCCTGGTCCACGGCACCGACGAAGTCCGGCATGCCGCCTCCTTAAGCCTCGGGCCCCTCGGGGGCCGGAACGCGTCCCACTTCCTGCGGGCCGGCCTTCGGGAGGAAGCGGCTGACCAGGACCTTGTAGAGGGCGGCGCCGACGAGTCCGCCGATCAGCGGGCCGACGATGGGCACCCAGAAGTAGAAGTTTCCGTACTGGTCCCGCCACGCGGTGTCGTAGCCGGTGATGAAGCTGGCCAGCCGGGGGCCGAAGTCACGGGCCGGGTTGATGGCGTAGCCCGCGTCGGCGCCCCACGCCATGCCGATCGCGACCACGATCAGGCCGATGATGAACGGCGCGAGGTTGGCCTTGGGCGGATCGTTCAGGAGGTCGGTGAGGGCGAAGATCAGCAGCACCAGGATCGCGGTGCCGATGATCTGGTCGCGCAGCGCACCCCACTCGCTGACCGGCAGCGACCCGTTGCCGGGGAGGGTGGAGAACACGAACTGGGTCTTGAAGGTGTGCCCGGGGTCGGCATGGCCCAGCACCTCGGTGTAGTTCCAGCGCACCAGGAGGGCCGCGACGAACGCGCCGAGCGTCTGGGCCACCATGTAAGGACCCACCTTGCGCCAGGGGAAACCCTTGAAGGCCGCCAGGGAGAGGGTGACCGCCGGGTTGATGTGGGCGCCGCTGAGCCGCGCCGCCACGTACACGCCGAGGGTGACGCCGAGCCCCCAGGCCCAGGCGATGGAGTCGTGGTCGCCGAGCGCGCCGACCGGCTTGGTCAGCGCCCCGCCCGCCACCACCTGCGCCACCACACCGCAGCCGAAGAGGATGAGGATCATGGTGCCGGCGAACTCGGCACAGAGTTCGCCGAGCATTCCGCCACGCGTGCCGGTGTCCTTCTCGTCCGCCATGGCCGCCCCTCTCCAGCGGTGCGCGAGCGGCGGTACCGATCGCGTTCCGCACCATCGTGTGCGCGCCCCCGCCCAGGTGGCCCGTCGTGTTGCTCCGTCCGGGTCACATCCGGCGGCGGCCGGGGCGGTCTGTACGGATCAGGGGGCGGGCCTGTACCAAGGTCCTTGCCACATCACCCCGAGCCCGGAGCGGGCCCAGCCCCCCAGCAGGAACAGGACCCACGGATGCTGACTACCGGAGCGACCACCAACTGGGCAGGCAACATCACCTTCGGCGCGGCCCGGCTGCACCACCCGGCCACGCCCGGCGAACTGCGGCGGATCGTCGGCCTGGCCGACCGGGTCCGGGTGCTGGGCACCGGCCACTCCTTCAACCGCATCGCCGACACCGACGGCGATCTGGTGTCCCTGGACCGGCTGCCGCCCCGGGTCGAGATCGCCCCCGACGGCTCGACGGCCACCATCGCCGCGGGCATGCGCTACGCCCAGGTGGCCGAGGAACTGCACACCGCGGGCTACGCCCTGGCGAACCTCGCCTCGCTGCCGCACATCACGGTCGCCGGGGCCTGCGCCACCGCCACCCATGGCTCCGGCAATGTGCAGCGCTGTCTGGCCGCTTCGGTGGCGGGTCTGGAGATCGTGGGTCCCGAGGGCGATGTGACCGAGCTGCGCCGGGACAATGAGGCCGACCGGCTGTCCGGTGCGGTGGTCGGGCTCGGCGGGCTGGGCGTCGTCACCTCGATGACGCTGGACATCGAGCCCGCGTACGAGGTGGCGCAGTGGGTGTGGACCGGGTTGCCGCTGGACCGGCTGGGCGACAGCTTCGACGAGATCTTCGCCGCCGCGTACAGCGTCAGCGTCTTCACCGACTGGCAGTCGGACGAGGGCGTGGTGTGGCTGAAGTGCCGTACGGACCTGCCGGGCCCGCCCGAGCCGGGCCAGCCGTGGCTGGGCGCCCGCCCGGCCGACCGCCACCACCATCCGGTGCCCGCGATGCCACCGCTGCACTGCACCGAGCAGCTGGGCGCGCCCGGGCCGTGGCACGAGCGGCTGCCGCACTTCCGGCCGGACTTCACGCCCAGCAACGGCGACGAGCTCCAGTCGGAGCTGATCCTGCCGCGCACCGCGGCCACCGAAGCCTTCGCGGCGCTGCGGAGCCTCGGGGACCGGATCGCGCCCGTGGTCCAGGTGTCCGAGGTCCGCACGGTCGCGGCGGACGACCTGTGGCTGAGCCCCGCGTACGGCCGGGACAGTGTGGCGCTGCACTTCACCTGGGTGCCGGACCACGCCGCGGTCATCGAGGTGGTGGCCGCGATGGAGGAGCTGCTGCTGCCGCTGGGGGCGCGGCCGCACTGGGGCAAGCTCACGACGGTGGCCCCCGAGCGGATCGTCGCCTCGTACGAACGGGCCGCCGACTTCGGGCGGCTGCTGGCCGACCACGACCCCGCGGGGAAGTTCCGCAACCCGTTCCTGGACGGCTTCTTCCCGGCGGACTCCTGGCGGGCCGACCGCCAGTAGTGCTGTGTCAGGGGGTCCGCTATCCGGTCCAGGACCACTCGGCGATCTCGGGCATGTCGGTGCCGTGCTCGCGGATCCACTGGTGGTGGCGGGTGCGGGCGTCCTGCATCCGCTGCCGTACGGACACGGCGCGCACCGCGAGCCCCGGGGTGCGGTCGATGACGTCCATGACCAGGCGGTAGCGGTCCAGGTCGTTGCGGACCACCATGTCGAACGGCGTGGTGGTGGTGCCCGACTCCCGGTAGCCGCGCACATGCAGATGCGGGTGGACGGCGCGCCGGTAGGCCAGCCGGTGCACCAGCCACGGATAGCCGTGGTAGGCGAAGACGACCGGCCGGTCGCGGGTGAACAGGGCGTCGAACTCGGCGTCCGGCATCCCGTGCGGATGCGCGTCCTGAGGCAGCAGCCGGGTCATGTCGACGACGTTGACCACGCGCACGGCCACATCCGGCAGATGGCGGCGGAGGATCCCGGCAGCGGCCAGCACCTCCTGGGTGGGCACGTCGCCCGCGGCGGCCAGCACCACATCGGGTTCGCCGGTGCCGGTCTCCGTCCCCGCCCAGTCCCAGCTTCCGGCGCCGCGGGCGCAGTGGACGCGGGCCTGGTCGAGGTCGAGCCAGTCGAAGCAGGGCTGTTTGCCCGCGACGACGACGTTGACGTAATCGCGGCTGCGCAGGACGTGGTCGGCCACGCACAGCAGGGTGTTGGCGTCCGGCGGCAGATACACCCGTACGGCCTGGGGGCTCTTGTTGAGCACATGGTCCACGAAGCCGGGGTCCTGGTGCGAGAAGCCGTTGTGGTCCTGCCGCCACACATGCGAGGTCAGCAGGTAGTTGAGGGAGGCGATGGGGCGCCGCCAGGGCAGGTCGCGGGCCACCTTCAGCCACTTGATGTGCTGGTTGACCATGGAGTCCACGATGTGCACGAACGCCTCGTAGCAGGAGAACAGGCCGTGCCGCCCGGTGAGCAGATAGCCCTCCAGCCAGCCCTGGCAGAGGTGTTCGGAGAGCACCTCCATGACCCTGCCGTGCCGGTTCAGATGCTCATCGGTGACGAGGATCTCCTCCTGCCACGCCTTGCCGGTGGCCCGGTAGACGGCGTCGAGCCGGTTGGAGGAGGTTTCGTCGGGGCCGACGAGGCGGAAGTCGCGGCGGTCGGCGGTGTCCTCCATGATCTGCTCCAGCAGCCCGCCGAGGACCCGGGTCGGCTCGTGCAGGGTGGCCCCGGGCTTGTCCACGGGCACGGCGTACCGCGCCAGGCCGGGGACGGGCAGATCGCGCAGCAGCAGTCCGCCGTTGGCGTGCGGATTGGCGCCGAGCCTCCGGTCGCCGTCGGGCACGAACGCGAGGACGTCCGGACGCGGGCGCCCCTCGTCGTCGAACAGCTCCTCGGGGCGATACGAGCGCAGCCACCGCTCCAGCTGCCGCAGATGGTCCGGGTTCTCCCTTACGGCGGGCAGCGGCACCTGGTGAGCGCGCCAGGTGTCCTCGACGGGCAGGCCGTCGACCTCGGCCGGACCGGTCCAGCCCTTGGGCGTACGGAGCACGATGACCGGCCAGCGCGGGCGCTCGACGGCGTCCTCCTCGCGGGCGGTGCGCTGGAGCAGGGTGATGCGGTCGAGGGCTTGGTCCATGGCCCGGGCCAGCGCCCGGTGCGTCCGCAGCGGATCGTCCCCGGGCCGCGCGGCGACGTGGATCGGCTCATGGCCGTATCCGCGGAGCAGATCGTCCAGCTCGGGTTCGGGGAGCCGGGCGAGCACCGTCGGGTTGGCGATCTTGTAGCCGTTGAGGTGGAGGATCGGCAGCACGGCGCCGTCGTGGACCGGGTCGAGGAACTTGTTGGCGTGCCAGGAGCCGGCCAGCGGCCCGGTCTCGGCCTCCCCGTCGCCGATGACGCAGACGGCCAGCAGATCAGGATTGTCGAGCGCCGCGCCGTAGGCGTGCGCCAGGGAGTAGCCCAGCTCACCGCCCTCGTGGATCGAGCCCGGAGTCTCCGGGGCCACATGGCTGGGCACCCCGCCGGGGAAGGAGAACTGGCGGAAGAGCCGGGCCATGCCCGCCCCGTCCCGGCTCACGTCCGGGTAGACCTCGGCGTAACTGCCGTCCAGCCAGGACCCGGCGAGCACCGCGGGCCCGCCGTGGCCGGGACCCCAGACGCAGATCGCGTCCAGGTCGCGGGCCTTGATGACCCGGCCGAGGTGGGTGTGGACCAGGTTCAGGCCGGGCGAGGTGCCCCAGTGGCCGAGCAGCCGCGGCTTGATGTGCTCGGGGCGCAGCGGCTCTTTCAGCAGGGGGTTGGCCAGCAGATAGATCTGCCCGGCCGCGAGGTAGTTCGCGGCGCGCCAGTGGGCGTCCAGGGCGTGCAGTTCGTGCTCGGTGAGGTCGTTCGGCGCCGTCGTTGCTGCGTCGGCCATGGGCCTCTCTCCACTCGTCCTGACTCGGCCGGTATCCATTCGTCCCGTACGGGTGACCCATACCCCTTTTGTCGATCGGGTCACGGCCGGACCCGGGCCGTTCGGCCCGGACCCGACCCCGGGCAGCCCAAGAGGGCGGGCGGGTGGCCGGTGGAGGCTGGTCCGCGAGGAGGCGGGGATGAAGCATCGCAAGATCGGCAACGTGATGAGCGACGACGTCGTCCGGGTAGGGCACGGGGCCTCGTGCGAGGAGGTCGGCGCGCTGCTCGAACGGCACCGGATCGGCGGGCTGCCCGTGGTGGACGAGGACGACAAGGTCGTCGGCGTCATCACCGGCACCGACCTGGCCGGGGCCGGCGGGGTCGAGGGGGCCGTTTCTGCCGGGCAGCGGATGTCGCGGCCCGCCGTCACCGTGCGCCCCCAGGACACCATCGTCGACGCCGCCCGCTCCATGGCGCGCCACCGCGTGGAGCGGCTGCCCGTCGTGGACGAGGAGGACCGGCTGATCGGCATCGTCACCCGCCGCGATCTGCTCCGGGTCTTCCCCGCCCCGACGACGAGATCCGCGCGGATTTCTTCGACGAGGTGCTGGTGCGATCGCTGTGGCTGCGGCCGCAGTCCGTCGCGGTGACCGTCACCGACGGCGTCGTACGGCTGGAGGTTGAGCTGGACCGGCACAGTGAGGTCCCGATCGCGGTGCGGATGGCCGGGCAGGTGGACGGGGTGGTGGCGGTCGTGGACCGGGCTCACCTACCGCGTC
>NZ_GG657754.1:961903-963493 GCF_000158915.1 Streptomyces himastatinicus ATCC 53653
CGCAGTCCGGGCGTCGGCGCCGCGGTTGGCGCCGGATGACCTGGGCGGGGGCCGGTTGGCCCTAGGCGGGGGGTACCCCCGTCGTGGTCGCCTGGAAGCGGCACCGGGGGCATTCGACACGACGCGGAGAAGCGGACCGGTCAAGCGCCACGTACCGAGCGCCGCGCACCGCGCAATCCGGGCCCACGAGAAGCGGGCGGCCCCCGGCGCCGCCCGCCCCGTACGCGGCGGCACGCCCCGCACGCCCCGCACGAGAGGAAGCGGCCATGAAAGCACTCGTCTTCCAGGGGCCCGGGCTGTTCTCCTGGCAGGACGTGCCCGACCCCGGCATCGAGGACGCCACCGACGCCATCGTCCGCGTCGACACGGTCACCATCTGCGGCACCGATCTGCACATCCTCAAGGGCGAGGTGCCGGACGTCCGGGCCGGGACGGTCCTCGGCCACGAGGCCGTCGGCGAGGTGGTCGAGACCGGCGACGAGGTGCGCGGCGTACGGCCCGGGGACCGGGTGCTGGTGTCGTGCATCTCGGCGTGCGGCCACTGCCGGTTCTGCCGGGAGCGGGCGTACGGGCAGTGCCGGGGCGGCGGGGGCTGGATCCTGGGGCGTTCGGTGCACGGCACGCAGGCCGAGTACGTCCGGGTGCCGTTCGCCGATCTGTCGACGCATCCACTGCCCGCCGCGGCGGACGCGCAGTACGCGGTGCTGCTGGCGGACGTCTTCCCCACCGCGTACGAGGTGGGCGTGCTCAACGGCCGGGTGTCGCCCGGCGACACGGTGGCGGTGGTCGGCGCGGGCCCGGTCGGGCTGGCCGCGATCGCCACCGCCGAGTACTTCTCCCCCGGCCGGATCATCGCCGTCGACCTCACCCCGTCCCGGCTCGACGCGGCCAAGCAGATCGGCGCCGACGCGGTGGCGGACGCCGCCGAGGAGCCCGAGCGGCTGATCGACGACCTCACCGAGGGGCTGGGCGCCGATGTGGTGATCGAGGCCGTGGGGACGCCGCGGAGCTTCGAGATCTGCACCCGCATGGTGCGACCGGGTGGACGGATCGCCAACGTCGGCGTACACGCCAGGCCCGCGACGCTGCACCTCGAAGAGCTGTGGAAGAAGAACATCACGATCACCACCGGTCTGGTCGACACGTATTCCACGCCCACGCTGCTGTCCATGCTGGCCGCCGGACGGCTGCCCGCGTCCTCGCTGATCACCCACCTGTTCGAACTCGACCAGATGGAGGAGGCGTACGACGTGTTCGCGCGGTCCGCCGACACCGGCGCGCTCAAGGTCGCGATCGGCGGGCACCACCCGCCCCTGGTCACCCGAGGGAAGTGAACGGCGATGTCCGAAGCATCGAGGACGGCTCAGGCAGGCTCCCGGCCCATCGGCGGCGGAGGCGACCTCGGCCGGCGGGTGGCGCTGCGGCGCGAACAGCTCGGCCTCTCCCGGGCGGATCTGGCCGCGCGGGCGGGCACCTCCGCCGGGCTATGTGCGCTACGTCGAGGAGTACCCCGCCGATCCGGGCGCCGGAGTCCTGCTGCGGCTGGCCTCGGCGCTGGAGACCAGCACGGCCGAACTGCGCGGCGGCACC
>NZ_GG657754.1:963740-973296 GCF_000158915.1 Streptomyces himastatinicus ATCC 53653
GCTCGTCGTGGGCCGCGCCCAGCGGGTCACCGACCCGGCGGCGATACGGCGGCTGGACGACGCCGCGTACACCCCGCCGTGGCCGGGCGGCGGCCGCGATCTGTGGCTGCGCATCGAACCCGAACGCATCACCGGCCGCCGGATCCGGGCGCGCCGCGAACCGGCCTGACAGACGCCGACCGGACACCGACAGACCGACAGGAGGAACCGTGTCCCGGACCGCGCGCATCGTGAGTGATGTGATGACCCATACCGTCGTCGCCGTCGGCCGCGAGGCGCCGTTCAAGGAGATCGTCAGGACGCTGGAGCAGTGGAAGGTGAGCGCCCTGCCGGTGCTGGCGGGCGAGGGCCGGGTCATCGGTGTGGTGTCGGAGGCGGATCTGCTGCCCAAGGAGGAGTTCCGGAACAGCGATCCGGACCGGCTGGCCCAGCTGCGCGACCTCCCCGGTATCGCCAAGGCGGGCGCGGTGAGCGCCGATGAGCTGATGACGAGCCCGGCCATCACGGTGCACGCGAACGCGACGCTCGCCGAGGCGGCCCGGATCATGACCCACAAGCGGGTCAAGCGGCTTCCGGTGGTCGACGACGAGGGGCGGCTGGAGGGCATCGTCAGCCGCGCCGATCTGCTCAAGGTGTTCCTGCGGCCGGACGAGGAGATCGAGGAGGAGGCGCGCCGCGAGGTGGTGGCCCATCTCTTCCCGGCCCCGGGGCAGACGGTCGAGGTGCGCGTGAGCGAGGGCGTGGTCACCCTCACCGGGCATGTCCGGGACGCCGTGCTGATCCCGGCCGCGGCCCGGCTGATCCGTGCGATCGAGGGCGTCGTGGACTTCGACAACCAGCTGACCACCGCCCATCTGACGGGCCCACCGGCCTGAGATCACCAACAGATCGCCAACAGGGGCGGGGCGGCTCAGGTGTGGCGGCGCGTCCAGCGGGGGCCGACCTCGGCCCACGCCCGCTCCCATTCACGGTCCCGGCCGCGGTCCAGCCGCCACCGCACCACCCCACGGCCCATCAGCGACACCAGGCACACCCCCGCCGACGCCGACGCACCGGCCAGCGTGGCGCGGGTCGCCGCCTGCCGCGCGGTGGGCGGGTCGGAGACGAGACGGCCGCGGTCATCGGTCCAGACCGAGGTGGCCGTACCGGCGCGCTTGCCCTCGTCGACCCGGGCCGTGCCGGTGTGCACGACACCGTCGGGTCCGGTCCACCGCACCTCGGCGCGCACCCGGGCGGTGTCCGTACCGTCGGCGGCGGGCAGCGCGGCGGGCGCGTTCTCCATCAGCACCGCGGGCACCCGGTGCCGGTCCGCGCGCTCCTGCCGCAGGCCGTCCGCCACGGCGTCGCCGGTCGCGACTCCCGCCGCGGGGCCGCCGACCACCATCACCAGGCCGGTCACCAGGACCACCCAGGCTTCCACCACGTCCGAGCGGCGTTTGAGGGGATTGCGCCGCCATCGCCACAACCACCGCCCCCGCACTTTCGTGCCCATGATTCAGACCGTGGCACGCGCGCGTTGGGGATACGAGGGCCGTGCAGCCCTCTCCGTCGGGGGCCTTTCGGTCCCGTCGCGGCCGCGCGGGGGCCCGTTCGGCCCTGGTGTGCACGTGGTGGATGCGCCACGCTCGTCTACCGGGGGCCGGGTGGCCGGACGAGCGGGACCGACGAGCGGACGGACGAGCGGACCGACGAGCGGGATCGACCAGCGGACGACGCGGACGAGCGGTGCGAGGGCGCCATGAGCGAGACCTGGGCCGGGACACGGGTGGCTCCCCCCGTGCCCATCAGGGTGTTCCTGCTCGACGACCACGAGGTGGTACGGCGCGGGCTGCACGATCTGCTGGACGCCGAGCCGGACATCGAGGTCGTCGGCGACGCGGGAACGGTGGACCACGCACTGGCCCGGGGCCCGGCGCTGCGGCCCGACGTGGCCATCCTGGACGTCCGGCTGCCGGACGGGGACGGCATCACGGTCTGCCGTGAACTGCGCTCCCGCATGCCGGGGCTGGCCTGTCTGATGCTCACCTCGTTCGACGACGACGATGCGCTGCTGGACGCGATCATGGCCGGGGCCGCGGGCTATGTGCTCAAGCAGATCAAGGGGTCCGACCTGGTGTCCGCCGTACGGACCGTCGCGTCCGGCCAGTCGATGCTGGACCCGGCCACCACCGCCCGGCTGATGAGGACCCTGCGCGGCGACGACACCCCGCAGGAACCCCGGGACGAGGCGCTGGCCGGGCTCTCGCCGCGCGAGCGGGAGATCCTGGCGCTGATCGGCGAGGGGCTGACCAACCGGCAGATCGGCAAGCGGCTCTTCCTCTCCGAGAAGACGGTCAAGAACCACATCTCACGACTGCTGGCCAAGCTGGGCGTGGAACGCCGTATCCAGGCCGCCGTCCTGGCCAGCCACACGTCCCCGGCGCAAGGCCCCGACGCCCGTCCCGCCCCGCCCCGCTGACCCTGTCCCCCACTTCGCACTCCGACCTGCCCTGTTCCCGCCCCGACCATTCGACCGTGTCCATGTGGACCGGCCCGCCCGGCGAGGAGAAGACCATGGAGCCCGCAGTACTGGACGCGGCGACGCTGGAGAAGCTGATCTCCGCCGCCGTCGCCGCTCCGTCGATGCTCCACGCCCAGCCATGGCGGTACCGGCTGAACCCGGACACCGTCACCCTGGAGGTCCGGGCAGCCCCGGAGCGCGGTCTGCGGCAGGCCGACCCCATGGGGCGGGCGCTGTGCGTCTCCGCCGGGGCCGCCGTGTGCAATCTGCGCGTGGCCGTGGCCCACTTCGGCTGGGAGCCGGTGGTGCGGCTGCTTCCGCACCGCTCCCAGCCGGACCTGCTGGCCACCGTGGGGCTGGCCGTTCCCTCGTACGGCGGCGTCGCCCCGCACTCCGACGGCCTGTACGACATGATCTGGCGTCGGCCCGGCAGCCGGTCCCCGTTCCCGGGCCGACGGCTGCCGCCGACGGAGCTGGGCGTGTTCGCCGAGGCCGCGCGCGGGGACGGGGCGACGCTGTACTCGGCGGGCCCGGAGGAGACCGCGCGGCTGCTGCGACTGACCGCGGAGGCCGAGCGGCGCACCGCCGAGGACCACCGCGAGCACGCGGCGACCGGCGGCCGGCCGCCGCGCGAGCACCGCGCCCCGGTGGACGGCCGCCGGCCGACCGCGGTCCTGGAGAGCCGGCCGACGATCGCCGTGCTCACCACCGCCCATGACCGGCGTGCCGACTGGCTGCGGGCCGGTCAGGCGCTGGAACACGTCCTGCTGCTGGCGACGGCGCACGGCATCCGGGCCTCGCTGCTGCACCAGGCGCTGGAGTGGTCCGATCTGCGCTGGGCGCTGAGCGACGGGCGGCGCGCGCCCGGCCATGTGCAGATGCTGATCCGGCTGGGTCCTGGCGTCAGCGGTCCTGGCGTCAGCGGTCCGGAAGCGGAACGGCCCACACCAGCCGGGTGCCACCCTCCCGGGGCGCGGTGAGGTCCAGCCGCCCGGCCAGCTTCTCGGCGCGCTCCGCGAGGTTGCGCAAGCCACTGCGGCGGCCGCCGTCCGGTATGCCGACGCCGTCGTCCGTCACGGTCAGGGTCAGCCGTCCGCCGTGCACGATCAGCGTGACCTCGGCGGCGTGCGCCCGGGCGTGCCGGGCCACGTTGGACAGCGCCTCGGCGAGCACCGCGACCATGTCGTCCGCGACCGGCCGCGGCACATCGGTGTCGACCAGTCCCTCGGTGCGCAGCGCGGGGGTGAAGCCGAGTGCGGGCACCGCCTCCTCGATGGTCTTGGCGGTACGGACCCGCAGCCCCTGCACCGCGGGGCCCGCCTCGTGGGAGCGCAGCCCGAAGATGGTGGAGCGGATGATCTTGATGGTGTCGTCGAGGTCGTCCACCACCCGCAGCAGCCGTTCGGAGCCCTCCGGGTGCTGGACGAAGCGCAGGGTGCTCTGGAGCGTCATCCCGGCCGCGAACAGCCGCTGAATGGCCAGGTCGTGCAGGTCGCGGGCGATCCGGTCGCGGTCCTCCAGCAGGGCGAGCTGTTCGGCGTCGCGCCGCCGCTCGGCCAGCCTCATGGCGATCGCCGCCTGGCCCGCGAAGCCGAGCAGGGTGTCGGTCTCGATCTGGGTGAAGGCGGGGCTGCGTTCCGTACGGGCGAGGGAGAGGACGCCGCCGACCCCGTCGCTGGTGCGCATCGGGACCGCGACGGCCGGGCCGAGGCCGTTCCAGCGCTGGGGGCCGACCGCGATCCGCGGGTCGTTCGCCACATCGGTGCTGGTGACCGGCTCGGACGCGGTGAAGGCGGCACCGGCGAAGGTGCCCTCGCGGGGCAGCACAAGACCGCGGTGCGCCTCGGCGTCGGTGCCGGACGCCAGCGCGACCTGGAGGGAGTCGGATCCGGTGACGGGCAGCATCAGCACGCCCAGGTCGGCGGAGAGGATCCGGCGGGCGTGGTCGACGATCAGCTCCAGCACTCCGGTCTCGTCCACGCCGGACAGCAGGTTGTTGGTGACCTCGGCGTTCGCCTCCAGCCAGTGCTGGCGGTGCCGGGCCTCCTCGTACAGCCGGGCGTTCTCGATGGCGACCCCGGCGGCCACGGCGAGGGTGGACAGCACCGTCTCGTCCTCGCCGTCGAACTCCTTCCCGCCGCGCTTCTCGGTGAGGTAGAGGTTCCCGAACACCTCGTCCCGCACCCGGATGGGCACGCCCAGGAAGGAGTGCATCGGCGGATGGCCGGGCGGGAATCCGTACGAGGCGGGGTGGTCGGACAGCTCGGCCAGCCGCAGCGGCTCGGGGTGGCGGATCAGCTCGCCCAGGATGCCGTGACCGGCGGGCAGCGAACCGATCGCCGCCCTCTGCTCGGGGCCGACCCCGACCGGCAGGAATTCGGCCAGCCGCTGATCGTCGCCGATCACGCCCAGCGCGCCGTACTCGGCGTCCACCAGCACCACCGCGGCCTCGACGATCCGCCGCAGCACCTGGCGCAGATCCAGCTCGCGGCCGACGGAGAGGACCGCTTCCAGCAGGTTGTGCAGCCGGTCCTGGGTGCCGCGCACCGCGTCGATGCGCACCTGGAGCTCCTCCAGCAGCTCGTCCAGGCGCAGCCGGGGCAGGTACTCGGAACTCCTCACGTTCTCCATGCCCACCACCGTGTTTTCCGTCAGCGTGTCCGGGCCGCCCCGTCGAGCAGTTCGCCGAGCCGGTCGAGGAAGACCTGCTGCTTCGCGATGATCTTCGTACGGGCCCGGCCGAGGTCCAGCCAGGCGACCCGGTCGATCTCGGGGAACTCCCGCGTCCGCCCGGATCCGCGCGGCCATTCCATGGCGAACGTGCCGGGGGTGATCAGCTCCGGGTCGAGGTCGCCCGCCAGGGCCCAGACGGTGACCAGCTTGCCGCCGGTCTGCCGTACGGTGCCCAGCGGCCGGAGGTCGCCCGCGGGCGGCGGCAGCCCCAGTTCCTCCTGGAACTCGCGCCGCGCGGCGGCCTCGGGAAGCTCGTCCCCCTCGTACTCGCCCTTGGGTACGGACCATGCGTGCTCGTCCTTGGCGGCCCAGAACGGCCCGCCCATGTGGCCGAGCAGAACCTCCGTGGCCGGGCCCGTCCCGCGGTACAGCAGGATCCCGGCGCTGCGCTTTCCCGTCACAGTGCCAGTGTGCGCCGGAACGCGCGCACTGCCGCGTTCAGCCGCCGCGGTCAGCTCCTCAGGGCGTATCCGAGGTAGGTGACGCGCGGCCGGGCGTCCGGGGCCAGTACGAAACCGGCCAGCGGCGGGATCTGCTCATCGGTGATCCGGCCGCGGCGGCGGGCGACGGTGGCCCTGACGAGGCCGCGCGGGTCCCGGGGCCGGAAGTCGCAGATGTCCTCGTTGCGCAGGCCGTGCCGGTCGAGGGCGGCCGTCAGTTCGGCGGGGGTGCGCAGCCGGGCCGCCGTGTAGCGGCCGGTGGGCATGATGCGGGTGAGCGGGAGGCGCTGGAAGGCGCCGAGGTAGATCAGCCGGGACAGCGGGGTGCGGTTGACGGTGTCGTAGACGAGGACGCCGCCGGGGCGCAGCAGCCGGGCGGCCTCCGCCAGCACCCGGTCGGGATCGGGGGTGATCTCGAAGGTGTCCGCGTAGTAGGCGAGGTCGAACGCGGCGTCCGCGAGGCCCGGTTCCTCGGCGGGCGCGGTCCGGTAGGCGACGGCGGGATGGTCGTGCGGATGCGTCGCGCGGGCGATGCGGGTGGCGGCGGCGGACGGGTCGACGGCGGTGACGTCGAAGCCGAGCCCGGCCAGGCCGCGCGCGAGCAGCCCGCGGCCGCTGCCCACGACCAGCGCACGGCAGCCGTCCGGGGTGCGGCCGAGGGCCGCGAGGGTGCCGCGGACGTACGTCATGCGGCACTCCTGGAAGGCGATGGCCCTGATCTGGCGGCCGTCGACGACGTCGGGCCCGTCTGCGTCCAGCTCGATGCGCGGGGCGGCGGCCATGGTCTACTCCCTCATCCCGGCGGCGGGTTCCCTGAGGGAACTTAACACCCCGGGTTCCCCGAGGGAACTCGGGTAGGGTCGGGGCATGACCCGTACTCCGCTCGCCGATGTGGCCTGTTCGATCGCCCGCGCCACCGATCTGTTCGGCGACGCGTGGACCGCGCTGATCATGCGGGACGTGCTGACCGGGGTCGGCCGGTTCGACGACCTCGCCCATGACCTCGGCATCTCGCGCAAGGTGCTGGCGGCCCGGCTGGCCCGGCTGGTCGAGGAGGGCGTCCTGAGCAAGGAGCGCTACCAGGAGCGGCCGCCGCGCGAGCACTACCGGGCGACCGAGAAGGGCGAGGAGCTGTACCCGGTGCTGCTGGCGCTGATGCGGTGGGGCGACCGCTGGTGCGCCGGTACGGACGGGGCACCGGCCCGCGTCCACCATCTGACCTGCGGCCGGGACACCACCCCCGTCACCGCGTGCGCGCACTGCGGCGATCCGCTGACCGTGCACAACACCACCCAGCTGCCGGGCCCCGGCGGACACACCGGCCCCGGCACCCGGGTCCTGGGCCCGCTGCTCGCCTCCCGCGCACCGGAGTGACGATTCGCCGGGCGTGACCCCGGGCACTCGGCGCGGGGACGCCGGGTAACCCGATTCCGAGGAGCGCCGATCATGCGCTACGAAGAACTGACAGGCCAGGTACAGGCGCGGGCGCAGCTGCCCGACCGGCAGGCCGCCGAGCGGACCGTGCGCGCGACGCTCGAAACGCTCGCCGAGCGGATTCCGGGCGGGCTGGCCGACCATCTGGCGGCGCAGCTGCCCGCCGAGGCCGCCGAGCCGATACGCCGGGTCACCGCCTCCCACGAAGGCTCCCCCGAGCAGCGGGCGCACCACCGTGACCACGGTGAACGATTCGGCCTCACCGGTTTCGCGGGCCGGATCGCCTGGCGCACCGAGAGTACCGAGGAGGAGGCGATCCGGGAGGCGAGCGCCTTCTTCGAGGTCCTGGACTCGGCCGTGGACCCGGAGCTGATGGAGAAGGTGTACGGGGTGCTGCCGAACGACATCCGGGAGCTGCTGCCCGAGGCCCGGGCCGTCCAGTCCGAAGGCGCGGGAGCCGGGGACGCGGGGGCCAGAAGCGCGGGGGCCGGAGAGACGGAGGGCCGCGGCGGCGCGGGCGGCTGAGCGCGGGGCGACGCACCGGCGGCCGCGGAGGTCAGGGCCTCCGCGGCCGCCGGCGGTTCGACTCCGGCCGGGAGCTGGCCGGGGCTGCCGCTCCGCCGTGTACAAACGGGGACAGACACCGCGGAGCGGCAGCGAACCGAGTCTCGGGAGGACCCGGACGAGCCGCGGAGGCGTGGGATTCCCCGGCGGCTCACGGGCGGGTACGGAGCGCGCCCGCACCGCGTTCACCGTTTGTCGGATCGTGAGCATCAGGCGGAGCAACCCCTTTCGGGGACCGTCGAGCGCCGATGGATTGCCCCTGCCCGGCCTCCTTGTCAGGCTGTCCCCATGCCCACCACCTCCCTGTCCGAGCTGGTCGAAGAGCTGCTCGACGGCTGCCGTCCGCTCCCCATCGTCTCCGCCGGCCTCCCCGTCCTGCGGCAAGCGGCCCTCCCCTACGACGGTCAGCTGCCCGACGGTCAGTTGGACCGGCTGCTGCGGGCGATGCGCGAGACGATGCACAACGCGCCCGGGGTGGGGCTGGCCGCTCCGCAGATCGGCGTGCCGCTGCGGCTCGCGGTGATCGAGGACCCGGCCGAGGTGGCGACCGAGGTGCGCGAGGCGCGCGGCCGGGTGCCGCAGCCGTACCGGGTGCTGGTGAATCCGTCGTACGAACCGGTCGGCGACGCCCGGGCGGCGTTCTTCGAGGGGTGCCTGAGCGTCCCCGGCTGGCAGGCCGTGGTCAGCAGGCCCGAGCGCATCCGGCTGCGCGGGCAGGACGAGACGGGGCGTGAGCTGGACGAGGAGTTCACCGGATGGCCCGCCCGGATCGTCCAGCACGAGACGGACCATCTGGACGGGGTGCTCTATCTGGATCTGGCCGAAACCCGCTCCCTCTCGTCCGCGCAAGCCGTCGCCGACCACTGGTCGCAGCCCACCCCGAGCGCCGCGGCCCGGTCGCTCGGCTTCCCGCTCCCCGGGGATCACGGGCCCGAGGGGCGCCGGGGGCCGCGCGGCACTCCATAACACCTCACCGTTCGACCTGCGGCATGTTTTCGTCATCGGCTGGCAGTCATCGAATCATCACGCGGACACTGTGCCGTTCGGAGCCGGAGCAAGAGTGGTGTCGTCACCGCTCCTGACGGTCCCCTGAACGGAGAACAGGAATGTCCGTGCTCACGACGTCCCCGGCTGCGGCCTCCACGAGCTCGTACGTCACCTCCATCGCCCATACCGAGGAGCAGATCCACGCCGCGCAGCGACTGCGCTACCAGGTGTTCGGCGAAGAGCGGGGAGGCGTGCTGACCTCCCCCTTCCCCGGCCGTGACGTGGACGAGTTCGACGACGTCATGGACCACCTGATCGTCACGGACACCGCGACGGGCACCGTGGTCGGCACCTACCGGCTGCTGCCCCCGGGGCGCAGCGAGCGGCTCTACTCCGACACCGAGTTCGATCTGCGGGGGCTGCCCGAGGACGTGCGCTCCTCGATGGTCGAGGCGGGCCGGGCCTGTGTGCACCCCGATCACCGCTCCGGCGCGGTCATCAACCTGATGTGGGCCGGTCTCGCCCGCTACGTCCTGCTGTCCGGCCACCGCTACCTCGCGGGCTGCGCCTCGGTCCCGCTCGGCGACGGCGAACAGGCCGCGGCCAACGCCTGGCTGCTGGGCACCACCAAGCACGCCGCCCCGCCCGAGCTGCGGGTCCACCCGCTCGACCCGTGGGCCCCGACGCAGACGCTGGACGCCCGGCCCAACTACGCCGAACTGCCGCCGCTGCTCCGCGGCTATCTGCGGGTCGGCGCCTGGATGTGCGGCTCCCCGCAGCACGACCGGAGCTTCAACGACGCCGACTTCTTCGTCCTGCTGGACACGGAGCGGATGAACGACCGCTACCGCCGCTACTTCCCTCGGCGAGTCCCGGTGACCGTGCCGGGTGAGTGTCA
>NZ_GG657754.1:973920-1002382 GCF_000158915.1 Streptomyces himastatinicus ATCC 53653
GGTGGCCGCCTTCGTCGGCGAGGACGACTTCGGCACCCCGCTGCGCCGGGTGGCCGGCGCCACCGGGCTCACGGTACGGGTGCACACCCACCCGCCGCTGCTGCCCGCGTGCGGGACCGACGACCGGCGCACCCTGGCCGCCCGGGCACAGGCGACGGTGTGCGGTGCGCAGCTGTCGGCTCACGACTGACGACTGACAACTATCAGCTGACGGCTGTCAACTGACATGCGACAAGGAGCAGATGACAGCTGACAGATAACGTACGGTGTCCGCCGAACTCCGGACACCGTACGTCCCGGACGCTAGTTCCGCTCCGCGTCACCACCGCCGGTGGCGGGGTCGGTGTGCGGGATCCGCCCGGCCGGGATCACGCCGAGCCGTCCGCTCTGGAAGTCCTCGACCGCCTGGGCGATCTCGGCCTTGGTGTTCATCACGAACGGGCCGTAGTGCGCGACGGGCTCGCGGATCGGCCGACCGCCGAGGATCAGCACGTCGAGGTTGGGGGTGCGGCTGTCCGGGCGCTCGGTGGCGGCGACGCTCAGGGAGCCGCCCTGACCGAAGACGGCCAGCTCATGCGCGTCCAGCGGGCGCTGTTCGGCACCGACCGTGCCGCGTCCGGACAGGGAGTAGACGAGCGCGTTGAAGTCGGGGCGCCAGGGCAGGTCGAGCCGGGCGCCAGGGCCGAGGGTGGCGTGGATCATGGTGATCGGGGTGAAGGTGCCGCCCGGCCCCCGGTGCCCGGCCACCTCTCCGGCGATGACGCGCACCAGCGCCCCGCCGTCCGGCGAGGAGAGCAGCGCGGCCTGCGGGCCCTCGATGGACTGGTACTGCGGCGGGTTCCACTTGTTGGCGCGGGGCAGGTTCACCCACAGCTGGATGCCGTGGAAGAGACCGCCGGAGACCACCAGGTGCTCCGGGGGCGTCTCGATGTGCAGGATGCCGCCACCGGCGGTCATCCACTGGGTGGCGCCGTCGGCGATCAGCCCTCCGCCGCCGTTGGAGTCCTGGTGCTCCATCTCACCGTCGATGATGTACGTGACGGTCTCGAAGCCGCGGTGAGGATGCCACGGGGTGCCCTTGGGCTCGCCCGGGGCGTACTCCACCTCGCCCATCTGATCCATGTGGATGAACGGGTCGAGATCGCGCAGCGAGGCCCCGGCGAAGGCTCGGTGGACGGGGAAGCCCTCGCCTTCGAAACCGCGCGGGGCGCCGGTCACCGAGCGGACCGGGCGCGGCGGGGCGGTCTGCGGATCGGGGGCGGGGACGTGGGGCAGCTGCACGGTGCTCTCGACGGTCACGGCGGGCATGACGCTCTCCTCCCTGCGGGTGCTCAGCGGTCGGGTCGGCCACCGATGTCTGGTTGAACGCTAAACCATCTCCCCGCATTCCCGCACACCACGCCGCCGCACCCCCGGTAACGCGTCAGGCAGCGCTCTTCACGGACCGCGACCGGATCGGCCCGTCCGCCATCGGCTCGCCGCCCTTGCGGTCCTTCGCGGTGCGCAGGTAGTAGATCGCCCCGGCCACGGCCAGGCCGAAGACCCAGGAGAACGGGGCGACGTCCTTGAACGCCTTCGCGAGGGCGAGGACCGCGGCGACGGCCGCCGCGGGGACGAAGGCGATGATCGCCTCCGGGTTGAAACCCTTGCGGTAGTAGTACTCCCCCGCCTCGTCGGCCGAGAAGAGCGCGTCGATGTCGATGCGCCCTCGACGTACGAAGTAGTAGTCGACGAGCAGGATCGCGACCAGCGGGCCGAGGAAGGCGCCGAGGGCACCCAGGAAGTACTGGATGACGACGGGGTTGGAGTAGAGCTTCCACGGCATGACGACGACCGCGAGGACCGCCGTGAGCATGCCGCCGCGCTTGAAGTTCAGGTACTTGGGGGCGAGGTTGGCGAAGTCGTACGCGGGGGACACGAAGTTGGCGACGACGTTGATGCCCACGGTGGCGATGACGAAGGAGATCGCGCCGACGATCGTGACCACCGGGTTGTCGATCTTCGCGATGACCTGCACCGGGTCGGAGATCGCCTGCCCGAACACGGAGATGGTGCCCGCCGTCATCAGCACCGAGACCAGGGCGAAGGCGGTGAAGTTCACCGGCAGCCCCAGCAGATTGCCCCGCCGATAGGAGCGGTGGTCGGGGGTGAAGCGGGCGAAGTCGGCATAGTTCAGCACCAGGGTGAGGAAGGTGGCGACCGTCAGGCTGACCGCGATCAGGCTCTGGTGCAGCTGCTCGCCTCCGCCGAGGCCGGTGAGGCTCGCGGTGAGCGAGATGTCGCCGCCCGCCTTGACCACCAGCCAGATGGCGAGCACGAGCATGACCAGCCAGACGACCGGGCCGGTCGCGAAGTCCTGCACCTTGCGGATGAATTCCATGCCGCGCGTGAGGAGCACCGCCTGAAGCGCCCACATCAGGAGGAAGGCGATCCAGCCGAGCGTGGAGAGGCCGAGGAAGGAGTTGTGGTCGTACGCGGCGAGGCCGGGGGCGACCTGGACACCCAGCAGCACGACGGCTTCGGAGGCCAGCCAGGTCTGGATGCCGTACCAGGCGACGGCCATCACCGCACGTATCAGCGCGGGGATATTGGCTCCGTACACGCCCCAGCTCGCGCGGGCCAGGACGGGGAAGGGGACGCCGGTGCGGTGGCCCGCGTGGCCCATGCGGTTCATGAACCAGTGGACGATGGTGATGCCGGCCAGCAGGGAGAGGAAGACCTGCCAGGTCGGCAGGCCGAGGACGAAGAGGCTGGCGGCGAAGGCGTAGTTGCTGATCGCGTGGGTGTCGGACATCCACAGCGCGAAGATGCTGTACGTGCCCCACTTGCGCTCTGCCGCGGGCGCGAGGTCTTCGTTGTAGAGGCGGGGGTCGGGCTGGACGGGTCCTGGCGTCGGTGAGGTCATCGGGCGCTCCGGGGGACGAGCGGGCGTATCTTCGTCAGGCGGTTCACGTAGGGCGGTTCACGTAGGGCGGTTCACGTAGGGCGGTTCACCGAGGGTGGTGCGCCGCGATTTCGGGGACGTTGCGGATCCGGGTCGGGGGGATCACCCCGGCGCCGCCCTCCTCACACGCTCCGGAACTCCGGAAATTACTTTCCGTAGTGCGGAAGCCATTTTTCGATGGCCAGAACATACCCGCTGGAAGTCAGGTGTCAATGGGTACGGCGCACTGAACAACCGCTTCCGCTCGTCCGTACCCCTGGGCGTGAGGTACGCAGCGGTGTGCGCACGCCCCGGCCGAACCAGAACGAGAGGGAGCCTGATGGAAGCTTCACCCCACCCGGTCAGAACGCGGCGCCGCCCCGGTCGGCGCATCGCGCCGGTGCTGGCGGTGGCGAGCGTGCTGCTGGCCGCCGGCTGCGGCGACGGCGGCGGCGGTTCGGCGGACGCCAGGACGGGCGGCAAGGGTGGCAAGAGTGCGACGGCGGGGCCGGGCGGCGAGGCGAGCACCGCGCCCAAACCCGCGCGGGTGGAACAGCTGGCGAAGTCCGCGGGCTGCAAGCCGGACTTCACCACCAAGGTGGACGACTACCGGCAGGCGGTCTGCCGCAACTCCAAGGGGAAGTTCCTCTTCCTCGACTTCATCAGCATGAAGGCGCAGCGCGACTGGCTGGAGACCGCGCAGATGTACGGCGGCGTCTATCTGGTCGGCAACCGCTGGGCACTGTCGTCGTCGCCGACGAAGAACATGAAGACGTTCCGGAGCAAGTTCGGCGGCACCATCGAGGAGAACGGCGCGTTCGGCTCCTCACCAGGCGCGGCGTCTTCACCAGGTGCGGCGTCCTCACCGGGTGCGGGCTGATCCGCCCGCACCCGGCCCGCGTAAGGCACCGCTCATACGGCGGCGAGGGCCCTGAGCGTCGCCGCCTCCCGTGGCAGCAGCCGCTCGTCGTCCCCGGGGACGAACTCCAGCAACACATCCAGAGGCGCGGCGCCCTCGGTGCTCAGCCGCTCGAACGCGCGGCGCCACAGCGGGGCGCGCGCGGTCAGCGGCAGCCGGGTGGTGCCGGGCCACCAGGAGAAGGCGTGGACGGCGGCGACCCGGTCACCGAGTACGTCGAGCCCGGTCAGCGCCTCCGCGTCGGGCAGATCGACCGGCGGCTGCCAGTAGGTGCGCACCTCGGCGCGGCCAACCTCGTCGAGCAGCCGGAGGGTGTGGGCGGCGCCGTCGGTGAGCGTGTTGCGGTGGAACTCGTAGGCGAGCTCCACGCCCGCGTCCGCCGCGAGCGCCGCGGCGCGCCGGGTGTCCTCGACCACCGCGCGGCGCCCTTCGGGCGGTGTCGCGTCGGTGCCCGTGACGCCCGCCCAGATCCGCACCCGGGGCGCCCCCAGGGCCACGGCCGAGCGCAGCACGGCGTCGAACTCCCCCGGGTCGGTGTGCCCGGCGCGGTAGTACGAGCCGTACGAGGCGACGGCGAGCCCCGCGTCCAGGGTGGCCGCGCGCACCGCCCGGGCGACGGTCGTATCGCCCGGGGGCACATGGACGTCGCCACCCCATTCCACGCACTCCAGGCCCGCACCGGCCACGGCGGAGATCACCGCGGCCGGGTCGAGGTGGCGAAGGGTGACCGAGCAGATGCCCAGCCGGCTCACGCGCTCTCCTCCCTGACGGTGGGGGCGGTATGCGCTCCCCCGTCGCCGAAGTCCACGACGGTACGGATGCCGTCGGACCAGCGCACGGTGACGGTGTGTCCGGCGACGTCGACCGCGGCGAGCCCGGTGAGCGGGGCCGGTCCGGGGTCGCCGGTGAGCGAGGCGACCGCGGCGAAGAGGGTGCCGGACGGGTCCTCGCCCACGGTGCCGGTCAGTTCGGGGACCAGGGCCCAGGTTCCGTACGCGGTGCCCCGGGGCGCCCGTACCGTACGGGAGGTGTCCCAGCCGTGCAGGCCGAGGAGCTGGCCGGTGACCTCCGCCCCGACGAGGGTGACTTCGGGTGCCCCGTCGGTCGCTTCGGTCTCGGTGGCCGTGCCCGGGGGCAGCGCGATGGCCCACCCGGTGTGGTGGACCGCGGTCCCGGCGGGGATGTTCACGGTGCGGTGGACCCGCAATTCGAGCCTGCCGCGCACCAGGGTCAGGCTGTCCAGGCGCGCCGCGGGCAGGACGGGGCCGCCGGGCGGGAAGAGCGGGGTGTGGGAGGAGGCCAGCCAGCCGGAGCCCGCGGCGAGCGGCTCGATGCGCAGCCGGTCGCTGCGCACACCGCGCAGCTGGAGGGCGATGTGATTGTCGGGGATGTTGTCGGCGCTGGTGGGACCGGTGCGGGTGGAGTAGGCGAGCCGCCCGTAGAGGGGTTCGGCGGGTGGCCGCTCCGCCTCCCAGGGGCGCACCTTGCAGCTGCCGTGGTTGTGCAGCCGCACCAGGCCGTCGCTCGCGGTGGTCTGGACGAGCAGCCCGGGGGCGGGCAGTGCGAGCGCCCGGTCGGGCCCTTCGGCCGGGCGGCCTCCTCGGGGGCGGTCCATACGGGGTGCTCGGCCGGGAGCAGCAGGCCGAGGAAGCCCTTCGACGCCCAGTACGGCGAGGCGGGTCCGGAGTAGCGCTGCACGGTCGGGGCGTGCGGCCCGTACCAGCCGAGGCCGAGGATGCCGTCTGCGCTGAGCGCGCCGCGGTCGAGGAAGTGGCGGAGCGCTCCGCTGAGGAGGCGGCGGGTGGTGCCGGGTGCGAGCGGGGTGTGGCCGGTGAGCGCGCCGAGCGCCACGGCGGCTCCGGCGGCGAAGCGGTAGGTGAGGGAGCGCCCGTGGTGGATGGGCGCGCCGTTCGCGTCGAAGAGCAGGGCGAAGCCGTCGAGGAATTCTTCGAGGCGGGGGCCGAGGCGGTCCGAGAGGGCGCGGTCCCCGGCGAGATGGGCGTGCAGCAGCGGATACATGTGCAGCGCCCAGCCGTTGTAGTGGTCGAAGGCGCGCCCGTCGCCGTCGGAGTACCAGCCCTGCCCCTGGTACCAGCCGTCCAGCAGACCGAGCGGGCGGTCGATGGCGCGGGCCGTTTCGGCGTCGCCGCGTCCGACGGATTCGAGGAAACCGGCGACGGTGAGCTGGAAGAGGTACCAGTTGTTGGGCGCGGGCGCGTGGCGCAGCGCGCCGCGCAGCCACTCCTCGGTGCGGTCCCGGGCGTCTGGGGTCAGCGCGTCCCAGGTCCATGGCGCGGTCAGGCGCAGCCCGAGCGCGATGGAGGCGGACTCCACCATGGGCTGCCCCTGCACCCCGTGGTGTCCGATGAGCGGCCAGGACTCGGCGTCGTCCCGCCCGGGGGTGCGGGTGCCGTGGTCGATCCCCTCGGTGTAGCGCTCCAGGAAGCCGTGCGGGTCCTTGCCGTAGGCACCGGCGCCGCGGAGCGCGGCGAGCAGGAAGGTGCGGGCGAACCCTTCGAGCCCGTCGGAGCGGACACCGGACTGGGACGGCGGCCCCGGCAGGTCGAGCAGCGCGTGGTGGGGGGTGGCGAAGCGGAGCGCGGCCCGCAGCAGTCCGTCGGCGGCGGGTTCCCAGTGGGCGCGGGTGTATCCGGTGTGCGGGCTGAGGGAGCGGTCGTCTTCGGGGAGGTCGAGTACGAACATGTGGGGGTGGGTCTCCTTGTCCGGGGCGGCCGTACGGCGGGGTGGTTACGCGGAGCGGTCCAGCCGATCGTGGAGTACGGGATGGGCGAACTCCCGCCCCGCCACGTAGTTTTCGACCTCGCCGATCGCGAGGTCGGCCAGCCGCCGCAGCTCACCGCTCTTCGATCCGGCGATGTGCGGGGTGAGGAGCACGTTGTCGCAGGTGTACAGCGGCGACTCGGCCGGCAGGACCTCCGGCACGGTGACGTCGAGGACGGCGTGGAGGCGTCCCGCCACCACCTCGTCGGTCAGCGCCGCCTGGTCCAGCACCGCCCCCCGCGCGGTGTTGATCAGGGTGGCGCCGTCCGGCATGGCGGCCAGCAGCTCCCTGCTGACGAGGCCGCGGGTGGCGGGCAGCAGGGGGGTGTGCACGCTGACGATGTCGCTGGTGGCGAACAGCTCCCGCAGCCCCACCTGCCGTACGCCCAGCTCCCGGGCGTCCTGCGCCGTGACGTACGGGTCGTACAGCTGGACGTCGAGGTCGTACGGCTCCAGCAGGGCGATCACCCGGCGGCCGATTTCCGAGGCGCTGAGGATGCCGACCGTTCTGCGGTAGTTGCCCGCGCCCGGGTAGCGCCCGCTCCAGTCGACGGTGCGCCGTTCGGTGCGGTAGTCGCGGGCCATCGCGAGGACGCGCTTGTTGGAGAGCAGGATCATGGCGAGGGTGTATTCGGCGACGGGTACGGCGTTGGCCGCGGCCGCCGAGGAGACCGCGATGCCGCGCTCCCAGCAGGCGTCGGTGATGTGGTGGCGTACCGTCCCGGCGGTGTGGACGACGGCGCGGAGCCGGGGCGCGGCATCCAGGACACGGCGGTCCAGCGGCGGGCAGCCCCAGCCGGTGACCAGAAGTTCGGCGTCGGCGAGGACGCGGCGCGCCGCGGGGATGGTGAAGTCGTCGAGGACGAGCTGCGGATCGAGGTCGAGGAGTGCGGAGAGCCGGTCCAGCGCGCCGGAGCCGAGCACCTGGCGGGCGGTACGTGCCGCCATGGCCAGGGCGGCGCGCGGGCGAGGGCCGAACGGCGGCTGCGGTTGCGGCGGCTGCGATGCGATCACTTGACACTCCCTGCGGTCAGTCCGGACTTCCAGTAGCGCTGGAGCATCACGAACGCCACGATCAGCGGTACGACGGCGAGCAGCGAGCCGATGACGACCAGCGGGTAGTACTCGGGCGACACGGTGGCGGAGCTGTTCCAGGTGTACAGGCCGAGGCTGAGCGGATACAGATGCTGGTCGGAGAGCATCACCATGGGAAGGAAGAAGTTGTTCCAGATGGCCGTGAGCTGGAACAGGAAGACGGTGACGAAGCCGGGGCCGAGCATGCGCAGGCTGACGCGCACATAAGTCTGGAGTTCACCCGCGCCGTCGACCCGGGACGCCTCCAGCACCTCGTTCGGTACGTAGCCACTGCTGAGCAGGCGGGCGAGGTAGACGCCGAACGGGTTGAAGAGGACGGGGATGAAGACCGCCCAGAAGGTGTTCACCATGCCGATCCCGGAGGCCACCAGGTAGAGCGGCAGGGCGAGGACGGTGGGCGGCACCATGACGCCGGTGAGCACGAGGGCGAACAGCTTCTCCTTGTGCCGGAACTCGTACTTGTCGAACGCGTAGCCCGCGGCGACGCTGATCAGGGAGCCGGTCAGGGCGCCGACGACCGCGTACAGCAGGCTGTTGACGTACCACTCGCCGTACAGCCCGCCGTCCATGGCGAACAGGTCGGAGAGGTTGCTCGCGAAGGAGAAGTTGCCGAAGGAGAGGATGTCGCTGCCGAAGAGGGCGTTGGCGTTCTTGGTGGACGCCAACAGCAGCCACAGGGCGGGCAGCAGGGTGTAGAGCGCCGCGATCAGGACGACGGCGTTGGCCACGCCGCGGCTGGTCAGCCGGGACCGGCCGCCGGCTCTGGGGGTGCGCAGGGTGCTGTTCGGAGTGGTGGTGGTCATCGCGCGCTCCGTTCCCGGCGGCCCGACCAGCGCGTCACGGCGTACGACAGGGCGCAGGTGACGATCAGGAGGATGACCGAGGCCGCGGAGGCGAGTCCGTAGTTGTTGCGGCGGAAGGCCGCGTCGTAGATGTACATGTTGGGCGTGAAGCGGGAGTTGACCATCGGGGTGGCCTGGTTCATCAGCATGGGCTCGGTGAACAGCTGGAGCGCACCGATCAGGGAGAACATGCACACCATCACCAGGGAGCCGCGGATGATGGGCACCTTGACCTGGAGCGCGGTGCGGATGCCGCCCGCGCCGTCGATGGTCGCCGCCTCGATCACCTCACGCGGCAGCGCCTGGAGCGCGGCGTAGAAGATGATCATGTTGTAGCCGAGTCCGCTCCACAGGGCGATGTTGACGATCGACGGGAGCACGGTGTGCAGGCCGAGGAAGTCGATGGTGATGTCGGCCTGGGCGAAGACCTTGATGATCGGGCTGAGCCCGGGGGTGTAGAGGTACAGCCAGAGGACGGCCGCGATGATGCCGGGCACGGCGTGCGGCAAGTAGAGCAGCATCTGCGCGGTCCGCCGCAGCCGGACCAGGCCCGAGTCCAGCAGCAGGGCGATCGCGAGGGCGCTGAGGACCACGAGCGGAACGAAGATCACGCAGTACAGGGCGATGGTGCCGAACCCGGTGAGGAAGCTCGGGTCCTGGAGCACCGCGAGATAGCTGCGCAGCCCGGTGAAGACCGTACGCCCGCCGCCGAAGCCGAGCCCCTCGTGGTCCTCGCCGAAGAAGCTCAGGTAGATGGCGTACCCGACGGGGACCAGGAACACGGCGACGAGCAGCGCCGTGAAGGGGGTCAGCAGCACGGCGGCGGCGATCCGCTGCTGGCGCCGGCCGGTTCTGGAGGGCGGTTCGGCGGCGGCCGCCGGTGGCGGCGCCGTCCGTTTCGAGGAGATGACGGTACTCATGGGTTACCTCGGCTCAAGGTGAAGGGAAGCCCGCGCGGGAAGCCGCGGCGCGGGTGACGGGGGTCAGCGCTCGGTGACCGACAGGCCGAGGCTCTTCAGATCGGGCATCGTCCGGTTCTGAGCATCGCGCAGGGCTTCCAGGACACTGCCGCTGCCGACACCGGCCTTGGCGAGGCCGTCGTCACCGGAGGTGGTCGTCGACACCATCCGCGGTCCCCACTTCCAGGTGGGGGCGATCAGCTTGGCCTGCTCGTCGAAGAGGCCGAAGATGTCCTGGCCGGAGAAGTAACTGGTGTCCATCTCCTTACGGGCCACCGGGACCAGCCCGGGCACGGACGGGAAGGCGCTGCTGACACCGCTGGAGAGCTTGGCGCGCAGGGCGGCGGGGCTGGTGACCATCCAGGAGATGAACTCCATGGCCTCCTTGGGATGGTTGCTGTCCTTGGTGACCATGAAGGTCGAGCCGCCCTGGGTGCTCACCTTCGGCTTGGCCGCGTCCCACTGCGGCACCGGCGCGACGGCCCATTTGCCCTTGCCGTCGGGGGTGGATGCCATCATCGAGCCCGCGGCCCAGGCGCCCGCCAGATAGCCGGCCGTCTCACCGCTGCGCAGATGGGCCCGCCACTGCTGGCTGGACCCGGGCTCCACGCGCACCAGGTCGTCGTCCTTCAGGCGCTGCCAGTAGTCCGCGACCTTGCGGGTGGGAGCGTCGTCCATGGCGACGCGCCAGGTGTCGCCGGAGGTGTCGTACCACTTGGCCCCGGCCTGCCAGGCGTACGCGGCCATGTACAGGGTGCCGCCGGTGGTGAAGAGGCTGGCGATACGGGAACGGGGCTGGGCCTTCTTGAGCGCGCGGGCCGAACTCTCGAACTCCGCCCAGGTCTTGGGGACCGGGATGTGGTTCTTGGTGAAGATGTCCTTGCGGTACAGGAACACCATCGGCTCGATGTCCACCGGTACGGCGTAGGTGCGCCCGTCGAAGGTGGTGAGGTCCAGCGCCTGCGGCAGGATCTTGCGGCGCACCGAGTCGGGCAGCAGCTTGCTGATGTCCCGGGGCACGCCGTCGATGGTGAAGCCGGGCAGCTGGGGGTATTCGATGGTGGCCACGTCGGGGGCGTTGCCCGCGCGGGCGGCGTTGCTGAGCTTGGCCCAGCCGCCCTGTTCCCCCGAGGGGACCTGGGCGAAGTCGACCTTGATGTTGCTGTGGGTGCGGTTGAACGCGTCCACCACTTCCTGGCTGCCGCGCAGCGCGGACCAGAAGGTGAGGTGGACGGGGCCGTTCTTGGCGGTGTCCGCTCCGCCGCCGGAGCAGCCGGCCAGCAGGAGGGCGAGCAATGTGATCAGTGCCGTCGTCGTTCCGGCTGTCGTCCGGCGTCCGGTCGCCGGGCGTCCTGGGCGTCTGTGGCCAGGCATGGACCCTCCCCTGTTCGCGGTGGAGCGGTGGAGTCAGGGGGAATCCTGATCGCTTGACGGAAATACCGTCAATACATCGAACAGAAGAAACCAAAGCGGTCAAACGATCAGACGCTCGGATCAGGCGAGCGGGACCGTCGAATCCCGGGCCACCAAGCCGGGCAGCAGCTCAAGGTGGCGGGCGGCCCCCGGCCACCGGCCCTCCCGGGCGTGGTCGAGCTGCCGGATCAGCAGCCCGAGAGCGGCCCTGCCCACCTCCGCCTTGGGCGGGGCGACCGCCGTGAGCGCGATCTGGCCCATATCGGCCACCACGTCGTTGTACGCGACCACCGAGCAGTCCCGCGGCACCTCGACACCGGCCTCCCGCAGCCGCTGGACCAGCACCAGCGCCTCCATGTCGCCATGGATCAGCGCCGCGGTGGCCCCGGCCCTGCGCAGCGTGTCCGCCAGGTCGGCCGCCCGTGCGTCGTCGGCACGCGGATCGGGGCCCGCGGTGCGCGAGCTGAGGATGGTCGGGCAGCCCTCGGCGATGCCCCGGGCCGCCGTCTGCTCGGCGAACTCCGACCGGATCACCCTGGCCGTCGGGCTGTCGTCGCGCGCGGCCAGCACGATGCGCCGGTGGCCGAGGGAGGTCAGATGCCCCAGCGCCAGATGCACCCCGTACGCGTGGTCCGAGCGCACACAGTCCAGCTCATACAGGGAGCTGCCGCGCTCGGGGCGGCGCTCCATCAGCACCACGGGGACGTCCAGGGCGCGCAGCCAGGAGTGATCCCGCGCCGCCTCGGCCGCCGTGCGCCAGTGCGGCGAGAGCACCAGGCCGCGCGCGCCCGCCTCCAGCGCCGAGCGCACCGCGGTGCGCTCGGCGTCGGGCTCGTCGGCCGCGATGTGCAGCGCGAGCCGCAGCCCCGCCTTCTCGGCGACCTCCCGGGCCGCCTGCACGGCCTCGGTCAGATAGGTGTTGCGCTCCGGGATCACCATGCCGACGGTGTCTCCGGTGGCGGTGGACTCCGCGGCCATCGGCTGGAGCGAGCGGGCCACCCCGTGACCGCGGCGCACCTCGCCGCGGCGGGCCAGCTCCTCGACGTCCCGCCGTACGGTGACGACGGAAACCCCCAGCTCATCCGCGAGATCGGTGATCCGCGCAATGCCCCGGGACTCCACCAGGTCCGTGATCCGCGCCTGTCGCTTCCGCGCCGACTCCCGCATGTCCCACCGCCCGTCTCGCCGGACGCGTACGGCCGGACAGTGCGTCGACGCGATCGGCTTTCGTTATCCGCTGAACACCGCCATAGTAGCGATCATTCGATCAGGGGCAGCGGGGGCGTCGTCACACACCGGGCAGGGAGCCGTCGGGGAAGCCATCAGGGGGGTAGCGGCGCATCAGCCACTCGGCCTGCACCTCCAGGACACGCTGCTTGCGCCGGCCGGCGCGGACCATCAGGATCAGCGCCACTTCCAGGAGGACGAAGAACACGATCGGCAGCAGCAGCACCGGCTTGCCGGTCAGCACCAGCTGCACCACCAGCCAGATGGCGACGAACGGCACGACCGCCATGGCCGGGACCAGCTTGACCAGGCTGCGCTCCCGCTCGATCATCTCGGCGTGGTTCCGGGCGGCCCGGGCGCTGCGGTCATGGAAGGCCGGATGCCGGGCGGCCACCTCGAAGGGGGTGCCGGGCGGCACCGCCTCCCGCTGCGCCCCGGCGTCGTGGTCCGGTACGAAGACGCGGTAGCGGAGCGACTTGGAACCCCGGGTGCGCTGGTGGCGGTAGCCATACGCGGTGGCCAGCTGGACCGCCTGGTCGGGGCGGAGTTCGGTGGTGGAGATGTCCACTTCGGGCCGCCCGTCGAAGAGATGGGCGTAGTGGCCGGGCAACTCCCGCCGCGCCTGGGCCACCCGCTTCGACACTGTCTCTCGCACCGCGGCCACGTCCCACCTCTTGTTGCACCCTGCACGACCGGCTGACCGGGCACACGCTACCTGCGCCGCGGGTGGGGCGTATCAGCAGGTCAGAGGTGGTCGAAAACCGCTCGGCATAGTGTCATACGTCAGGAAACCGACGATGACGGCCGGTCAGCGGACCCGGGTGCGGGGGCCGTACGGCCTACGCGGCTTCGGGTCCGCCGGGCGGCCGCCCGGACGGGCCCTCTCCCCTATAACGCCTCTCCCCTATATAGAGGACAGGCTTGAAGGGGCGACGCGCAGAGGAGAGACGGCCCGGAGCGGGACCCGCTTCGGCGTCACCGTCCGGTGGGAGACCCCGGCCACCCGGGAGCAGTCGGACCACCGCGGCGCCCGTCCCCTCCTCGGCGGGCTCGTGGGGTACGGGCTCCCGTGGCGTCGGGCTCCGGTCCCAGGCCGGTGACAGCATCGGCGGTTTCGGCGCAGAACGGTGTCCCGGGACGATTCGCGAAACACGGGTCACCGGCGTCGGGTTCATCGCGGTCGCTCGCACGGCTTGGGCCCTTCCGGTCGTGGTGATGACGAGGGGTTCTCCCTGCCATACGTACGGCCCCGCCGATGTGCTCAACGCTGCGGAAAAAAAATTTGAGCGATGCCCAAACCGGTATATCCGGGGGCGAATTCACGTCTCCAACGCGCGGGCGCGGAGAATACCAACACGTAGAGATCCGTGTCCCGGCTTTATTCACTAGTGATGAGGTCTCCACGACCGTGCCACACCAGGCACTAGCGTCCGGTGTCACTCCGAAGCAAGGAGGGCGCTGTGCGATCAGCAAACCTGAGCAGATCCATCGCATCCAGCCGTACGATCGGCAGCGGGCTCATCATTGGTGCGCTCGCCGTTACGCTCGCGGCAATTCTCATCCCCGTGAGCCTGTTCAGCTCGAGCAGCGCCGCGGTACTGCCCAACGGTGTCTCGGACGACGGCGGCGGGACGGTCACCACCCAGTACGGACCGCTCACGCCGACCGATCGGGACTTCGTACGCAAGGTCAAGCTCGCCGGCCTCTGGGAACTCCCCTCCGGGCGGATGGGCAAGGAACGCGGGACCACGGAGGCCGTCAAGACCGCGGGCCAGCACCTCATCGACGGCCACACCGAACTCGACCGCCGTACGAACGAAGTCGCCCAAGCCCTGGGCGTCAGCCTGCCCACCCAGCCCAACGACCAGCAGCAGGGCTGGCTGAACGAGATGTCCCAGGCACCGAGCAGCGCAGAATTCGAGCGTTTGTTCGCGCAATTCCTGCGCAGTGCCCACGGGAAGGTGTTCAATCTGGTGGCGCAGGTTCGTGCCCAGAGCAAGAACTCCATGGTCAGGTCTCTGGCCACCAGGGCCAACACCATCGTTCTCGACCACATCACGGTCCTCGAGGACACCGGGCTTGTCGACTACGACGCCCTCTAACGACTAAGTGAAGTGATCTCATGAGGCAACAGACCCACAAGCGCGGGCGGTTCAAGAACAAAACGGTCGCCATCGTCGCCGCCCTGGCACTGGGCGGCGGCGGGGCCGCGATCATCACCGCCAACGCATCAGCAAGCGGAGACAACAACAACTCCGCTCAAGGTGGCGCCGTATCGGCCAAATCCGCCGGTGGCACGATCAGCTGCCCCGACGTGAGCCAGAAGCTGAGCGGCGATGTGCCGAAGGGTTCCCAGTCCCAGGTCGCCAAGGGCCTGGGTGAGCTGGACAACCAGGTGGCCACCGCCTACCAGCAGATGAACAAGGGCCAGGTCTCGGGCGACGAAGCCCTGACCAAGCTCAACGACCAGCGCCAGCAGACGCTCAGCCAGATGGGCCAGGCGATGGGCCAGGGTGGCGGGGAGAACTCCCAGCTCCAGGGCATGAGCGAATGCAAGATGCAGCAGGTCGCGCAGCAGGCGGGCCAGCAGGGCGGCCAGCAGCAAGGCGGTGAACAGCAGCAGGGCCAGCAGCAGGGCGGCGACCAGCAGCAAGGCGGCGAGCAGCAACAGGGCGGCGAGCAGCAGGGCGGCGACCAGGGCGGCGCGGCGGAGGGCGGCGAGGGCGCCAACGACGTGCCCGGCAACGCCGGCGGCCAGGCGGGCAACGGCCCCGCGCAGGACGACTTCGTCGACATCACCAAGGTGCAGCCGAACGCCGAGCAGGCCCCGCAGGCCAACGGCAACGGCTCGGCCGGCACCTTCACCTCGGAGTGCGGCGTCGGCGAGGCGGGCCTGCGCAACAGCGACAACGTCATCGTCGCCCCCGGCGTGTCCAACGGCGCCCACCACATGCACGACTACGTGGGCAGCGACAAGAACGACGCCTTCGCCAACAATCAGACCTTCGAGCAGGGTGGCACCTCCTGCGCGAACCAGGACGACAAGTCCACGTACTACTGGCCGGTGGTCCGCCTCCAGGACGGCAAGGACGAGGCCGACGCCAACCAGCTCGGCGGTGGCCAGGAAGGCAACGTCGGCACGATCCTGACTCCCAAGGAGTCCAAGATCGAGTTCAAGGGCAACGCCCAGAGCAAGGTCGAGGCCATGCCGAAGTTTCTCCGGATCATCACCGGTGACGCCAAGGCCTTCACCAATGGCGATGCCAACGCCAACGCCTCCTGGAGCTGCTCCGGCTTCGAGGACCGTCAGCTGACGGACAAGTACCCGCTCTGCCCCGAGGGCAGCGACCTGCTGCGCACCTTCGACTTCCAGGGTTGCTGGGACGGTCAGAACATCGACAGCGCCAACCACCGTGACCACGTGGCCAACGCCGCCGAGGACGGGTCCTGCCCGCAGGGCTTCAAGGCCATCCCGCAGCTGGTGAACACCATCAGCTACGAGAACCCGGGTGACACCCCGTTCGCCGTGGACGGCTTCCCCGAGCAGTTGCACAAGCCCATCACCGACCACGACGACTTCATCAACGTGATGTCGGAAGAGCTCATGAAGAAGGCTGTGGACTGCATCAACAGCGGCCAGCAGTGCAAGAACTGATGGCAGATGATCACCTGGCGCGCGCCGGCCGAAAGGTCGGCGCGCGCCGCGCTGCGTCGCACCACCGGGCCGCGGGTGACGCGGCCGCCGACGATTCCGCCGGGGACCACCCCGGCCACCCCGCACACACGGACCGTCCGGTCCTTCCCGCCACCCGGGAGCCGGGCGGTCCGTGTGTGCGGGGGGTCTGCGCCACCGGCGCCGGTGCACCCTCCGACCAGGAGCTGACCCGCCGGCTCAAGGAGGAGTACGCCTCGGGCGCCACCAGCCCGGCCTCGGGCGACATCCTGTACCGCCGCCACCACCAGGCGACGCTCTCGTACGCCCGGACCTGCTGCCGGGCGCTCCATGACGCCGAGGACCTGGCCTCCGAGGCGTTCATCCGCACGTTCCAGGCCGTCAGGGCGGGTGGCGGCCCACGGGGGCCGTGGCGGCCGTATCTGCTGACCGTCGTGCGTCACACGGCGCTGGAATGGAGCGAGGGCGACCGCCAGATCCTGCTGACCGCGGACTTCGAGTCCTGGCGGCAGCACGCCCCCATGGCCGACCCCCAGTGGCATGTGGTGGCGCGCGAGGACCGTCAGCTGCTCGTCCGCAGTTTCCGCAGACTTCCGGAGCGCTGGCGGACCGTGCTGTGGCACACCCTGGTCGAGGAGGAACCCCCGCAGCGCGTGGCATCGTTATTGGGCATCTCCCCCAGCGGGGTCACCTCACTGGCCTTCCGTGCCCGTGAGGGGCTGCGGGAGTCGTATCTCCAGTCCCATCTGGAGTCCGCCACGAACGACCGCTGCCGCCACTTCAGCGCCATGATCGGCGCCTCGGTGCGGCGCGGTGGCGTACGTGGCCACGCGCTCGCGCGCCATCTGGCCGAGTGCGCCTTCTGTGCCCACGCGTACAAGGAACTCCTGGGTCTCAACGCCGCGATGCGCACGGCGAACCCCACAGCGAACCGCACGGCGGCGCCGTCCCCGCGCTGACTCACCGGCCACGCACACTCATCGACCACGCACCGGACTGCCGACCGCGCCATCGCGGTCGGCAGTCCTGGGTGGTGCCGGTGTGTTCGCCGGTGTGGTCAGAGTCCGTTGACGCGTGCCTCCCGGGCGATTCCCAGCGGACGGACGCCTGGGGCAGCGCCGGTGCGGGGTCGTCGGCTCACCCGGGACGCATGGCGCCGGATGCGGTCCATCTGCGCCATCAGCCTGCGGCCGCGCAATGCCATCTCCAGCTCGAACCGTATTCGCGGGTCACGCAGGCCCGGGCCGAAGAGCTTCTCTATCTGGCGCAGCCGGTATCGCACGGTCTGCGGATGCACCTTCAGCGCCTTGGCCGCTTCGGGCGCGCCACCGCCCTCGAGCCAGGCCAGCAGGGTCATCTGAAGCCGTTCGCTCTGCCGGGGGGTCAGCCCGACCAGCGGCTTGAGCCAGCGCGCGGCCAGCGCCCGGACGAGGGACTCGTCCTGGAGCAGCAGCAGCATCGACAGGTGGTCGTCGACGAAGAGCACCCGGGGTTCGGGCCCGCCACGGCCGGGGGCCATGGTCAGCAGCCGCCGGGCCCAACGGACCGATGACGCCGCGTCGTTCAGCGGCACCACATGGCCGACGGAGGCGGTCCGCCCGCGCAGCGCGGCTTCCAGCGCGCCACGGGTACCGGAGTCGACGGGCGCTTCCCGGTCCGGGTCCCGTTCGCCGTCCTGGAGCCGCTCCGCGCCCTGGTCGGGGGCGGGGTCGGAGTCCGCGTCCGGGTCGGGGATCAGCATGCACAGCTCGTCGCCGACGGCGCCGATGAGGGTGTCTCCCAGCACGGCGGCCAGTGGCGGTGCCTCGCCCGGAGTGGGCAGGGCGATGGCCTGGACCGTCTCCGGCAGCGGCCACCGGGCCGCCCGGGACAGCTCGGCCAGCGTCCGCTCGGACACCGAGACTTCGCCGATCAGGGCCTCGAACAGATCGCGCCGGGCCCGCTCGGGCGGGATGTCGGTGGGCGTCTCCTCACCGTAAGCGGCGTCGGAGAGAGCCGGGGTCCCGGCGCCCTCCTCGCCCGGCTTCCGGTAGCCGAGCGCCGTCAGGAGAGCCTGCTCGACCTCCCAGCGGACCTTGTCACGCTCAGAGTCCTCCAGAAGGTCGGCGAATCCCGGAATTCTGTGCCGGAGGTTCTCGATCACCTCGTCGGCCAGGGACGGGAGCTCATTGCGCAGCACGCGGGTCCACTCGCCACGGGGGCGGGACCAGATGCGGTTCACCAGTTCGCCCATCATTACCTCGTTCTTGCCGGGGGGAGGTCCGACCGTTGGGGGGTCGGTCGGACCCGTGGAGGTTGCCTCCGTCTCCGGTTCATCCGGTCCGGAAAGGGAGTCGAGGGTCCTCCGCTACCTCATAGAGGACTCCCGCCCCTACCGGTCCCGGCGCTTTGCCGGGTCTTTGCCATCGGGATGACAGTGGATCAGCCGTAGACGGTCTGGGCAGTGTTCATACACGAGAAGTTGTCACGTTACGACAAATCTTATGGAGATCACGTGTAGTTCCGAGAAGCTGCTGCCCCCAAGACGACTTTGACGTATCTCGTCATCCGCGCGGAACACGCGCGATCGGGAGGCTCCATGTCCATGTCCCAAACGCCTTCTCCCTCACAGGGGCGCCACGGGGGACGCCAAGCACCTGGAGGACGACGAGCCGCTCGCCGGACTCGGCGGGACCAGCCCGGTATCGGGTGGTCCCGGAACATCCGCATCTACGCTATCGTCGCGACCTTCGTGCTGTCCCTCATCGTGACGTACAACGCCGGCGCTTTCAGCCAGACTTTCCTCTTCCTCGACTTCGGCGCCGGGGTGCTCGCCCTGGTCTGCCTCAGCTCAGCGGTGCTGTGGGGGCTCGCCGCGACCGACCAACTGATCCTGCACTCCAACCACCGGCTCATCGCCCAGGGCATCCACCGGGCGGCCGCGGTCGCCGGCCTGCTGTTTCTCGGCGTTCACATCTGGGTGAAGGTCGCCGAGAGCCACACGAACGCAGCTTCGATCGTGCTACCGTTCGCTGACGCAAAGCAGCCGGTGCTGATCGGGCTCGGAACCATTGCCGGTTACCTCTTCGTCATCGCGGCGGTGACCGGAGCGGTCCGCAGCTCGTTCGCCGCCGCGGGCAACTCCCGCTGGCGGTACCGGTGGTGGCGGGCGCTCCATGTGGGCGCCTACCCCGCCTGGGGCCTCGCGCTGGTCCATGGTCTGAAGGCCGGACGTGAGGCCAAGATCTGGGCGACATACGGCTACATCGCGGCTCTGGCCGGAGTGGCCATCGCGCTGTGGATGCGGCTCGCAGCCCGGCGCAGCCAGGACGACGATCGAGGGGACGGCATCTCGGTGAGGAATCCGCCCGCCCGCGGCCTTCAGGAAGGCCGCACCCGGCGCGCCGCGCCCACTGTGCCGCGGCCCCGTTCGGCCGACTCGGGCCGACGGGACGGTGAACGGCTCGGTGCCTCCCGTGGGTGGGACCGGTGATCAAGACAAAACCCAGGCTGGCCTGTGTCGACCCGCCCCGGCTGCTGGCCGGTCTTGACGAGGCGTACCGGCTCGACCGGGTCGGCCACCTGACGGTGCACGGCACGATGCCCGCCCTCAGGGCGGACGAACTCGTCGCGCTCGCGGAGAACATCGATCTCCGCGGGCGCGGCGGGGCCGGTTTCCCCTTCGCCAAGAAGGTCACCGCGGTCGTCGAAGCGGCCGGCCGCGCGGGCGGCCGCTGCAACGTGGTGGTCAACGGCAGCGAGGGCGAACCCAGTTGCCTCAAGGACACCGCGCTGCTGCTGCACACCCCGCACCTGGTCATCGACGGTGCCACCCTGGCCGCCGAGGCGATCGGCGCCGAGGAGGTCGTCATCGCCTGCCACCGACCTGATGTCGAGGAGTCACTGAACGCCGCCATCGCCGAGCGCGGGCCCAGCGGGGTCCCGGTGGAAGTGAGCGTGACGCCCGACCGGTTCGTGGCCGGTGAGGGCGGCGCCGTCATCAACGGCATCAGCGGCGCCCCGGCCATCCCCAACGGCCGGAAGATCCGGTCCAGCGAGAACGGTCTCGGCGGGCTGCCCACCCTGCTGTCCAACACCGAGACCTATGCCCAGCTCGCCGTCGCGGCGCGGATGGGCGCCCTGCCGTACCGCTCGGTGGGGCTGCCCACCGAGCCGGGCACGACACTGCTGACGGTCGGCGGCAAGTACGTGATGGAGACGCCGACCGGGGTGCCGCTGACCTACGTTCTGGAACTGTGCGGGCTCACCCCTGGCCAGGGCGTGCTGGTGGGCGGCTACCACGGCAAGTGGCTGGACCCGAAGAGCATCGGCGCCGCCACCATCTCGCGCGAGTCGATGAAGAAGTACGGCGCGCGGCTGGGCGCGGGCGCGGTGCTGCCCATCCCCGAGGACACCTGCCCGCTCGGCGAGACCGCGCGGGTGGCCCGCTGGCTGGCCGCCGAGACGGCCGGTCAGTGCGGTCCCTGCTTCATCGGCCTGCCCGCCCTCGCGGACGCGATCGGCCAGGTGGAGCGGGGCGGTGGGCAGTCGTCCATCGACAATGTGCGCGCGTACATCAACTCGGTGCGCAAGCGCGGCGCGTGCAGCCACCCCGATGGCACGGCCGGATTCGTGACCACGGCGCTGGACGCGTTTCCCGAGGAGTTCGAGTCCCATGCGATGGGCGCGGGCTGCGGGCGGCCCACGATCGGCGTACTGCCGATGCCCGAGGAGACCCAGCCGCTGGCCCTGCCGCCCGGCCCGGCGGTCGCGCCACCGCGCGCGGAGCGGCAGCAGCGGGGCCCGATGGAGAAGCTCCTGGTGGACTGGTCGCTGTGCCAGGGCCATGGGCTGTGCGCGGACATCCTGCCGCCCGAGGTGCTGACGCTCGGCATCGACGGCTATCCGTCCTCCGCCCGGATGGAAGTGCCCCGTCAGCTGCGCAACCAGGCGGTGCGCGCGGTGCGCCGCTGCCCCGCGCTGGCGCTGCGCATCGAGGAGTAGCCCCCCGCCCCCCTCTAAGTCTCCCTCCCCACGACGGCCGTTGCGCAACGGCCGTCGCTTGTTTGTGCGCCCTCGTACCCAGCGTTTTTTGCGTCTGGTGACAAATTTTTAACTGGCTGAACGTCCCTCGGCACGGGCTCCGTATGGGCATGGTGTCGGCGCCTTCACCGCCGGACACCGATAAGGATTTCGCAGGGAGTGGTCATGGAGAAGCGGCGTCAGATCGCATTCGCGGGAATGTCCGCGGCGCTGGTCATGCTGACGGCGGCGTGTGGCAGCAATGACACCTCCGCGGGCAGCGCGAACGTCCAGCCCGTGGGTGGCAGCAGCCAGACGGCGAGTGCGGGTGCTTCGGCGTCGGCGGGTGCGGGCGCGGCGGCCGCGGGGGCCGGCGCGACCGGTGGGTACGGCAGTGACACCGGCGCGGCGGCGGGCAGTGGCGAGGCGGGCGGGAGTCAGACGGGCCCGGCGAAGGAGCTCGCGGTCAAGAGCGACGCCAAGCTCGGCAAGTTCGTGTCCGACAGCGCGGGGATGACCCTCTACCGGTTCGACGAGGACACCCCGAAGCCCGCCAAGTCCAACTGCAACGACGCGTGCGCCACCAAGTGGCCGCCGGTCCCCGCGGACGACGCCACGGCCGGTGCGGGCATCGACTCCAAGAAGCTCGGCAAGGTCAAGCGCGCCGACGGCAGCGAGCAGCTGACCCTGGAGGGCTGGCCGGTCTACCGCTACGCGGGCGACACCAAGGCGGGCGACACCAAGGGCCAGGGCGTGGGCGGCACCTGGAACGCGCTGGCCCCTGACGGCAAGCCGGCCGGCAAGAAGGCCGGGGGCGGCGCCCTGGAGCTGATGGTCAGCAACAACGCCGACCTCGGCAAGATCATGGTGAACGGCGAGGGCATGACCGTCTACCGGTTCGACAAGGACAGCGCGTGGCCGATGAAAGACGGCAATCCACCGACGCCGCCTGCCCTGGACAAGTGGAAGCCGGTCAAGGCCATCGACACCACCAAGGTCTCCGGGGTGAAGGACGAAGGTGACCTCCTTCACCCGCCCCGACGGCACCAAGCAGGCCGCCTTCGACTGCTGGCTGCTCTACACCTTCGCCGGGGACAAGAAGCCCGGCGACACCAACGGCCAGGGCGTCAAGGGCACCTGGTTCGCGCTCGACGACAAGGGCAAGAAGGTGACCCAGTAAGACGGCATGATGGTCCATCCCGACGGGGGCCCGGAGCGGCGGCGCTTCGGGCTCCCCGCCGGACGTCGACGGGAGGGTTGAAGTGTCACGCGTACTCCGTGCCGCCGCGCTCGGTGCGGCATTGCTCTGTGCGGGCGGCCTGGTGAGCGGCTGCGGCGGAAGCAGCCATGCGGACGGCAAGAAGAAGGAGAAGGCGCACGCCGCCAAGGAGCTGGGGAAGCCGGGCAAGCCCGCGGCCCTGACGCAGATCGCCGACGCCATCGGCTGCAAGGCGACCATCGTCACCGAGGCGGACGAACTGCGCCAGGGGGCCTGCCAGTCCAGCAAGGGCGACCGGTACACCATGGTCACCTTCGCCACCGCGAAGGGTCAGAAGGACTGGCTGAACACCTCGAAGGACTACGGGGGCATGTATCTGGTCGGCACCCGCTGGTCGGTCACCGGTCAGTCCTCGGGATCCCTCAAGCCGTTGCGCGCGAAGCTCGGCGGGGCCATCGAGCAAGGCTCGATGATGCACCACGGTGGGTCGAAGTCCCAGGGTGGTTCCGAGTCGGGCGGCGGCAAGGAGCACGACGGGATGAAGATGGACTGACCGGTGCACCACGGTCCCTCTCTCAGGCTCAAGCCGCCCGGGATTCGGCCCACTTGAGCAGATCGGGGTCGGCGAGCGTGGAGACCCACAGATCCACCGGCGGACGTTCGTCGACGGGTTTGCGCGGTCCCACGCCGAGCACCCTCAGCCCGGCCCGGGAGGCGGACAGGAAGCCGCAGTGGGAGTCCTCCACCGCGAGCGCGTCACCGGGGGCCGCACCGCACAGGCGGGCGGCCGCCAGATACACATCGGGGTGGGGTTTGGGCCGCACTTCCCCGCCGGGGACCAGCACATGGTCGAAGTAGCGCAGCAGCCCGGCCTTGGAGAGCCCGTCCTCCACCACGTCGCGCGGGCAGTTGCTCGCCACGGCCAGCGGTGCGAACGCCGCCGCCTTGTGGACGAGTTCGGCCGCACCCGGCATGGTGACCGGGTCCTCGGCGACCAGTCTGCGGAATGCGCTCAGCAGCTGCCGGGTCATCTCGTCGGCGAGATCGGGGAGTCCGGCGAATTCGGCCATCATGCGGCCGCATTCGGTGTAGTGGAGCCCCTTGGTGCGGCCCGCGAACTCCTCGTCGCAGACGGCCCCGTAGTCCGCGAGCACGACTTCGCGGGCCTTTTCCCAGTGCCGTTCGGAGTCCATCAGAGTGCCGTCACAGTCGAAGACGATGGCGGCGGGGGTCCATGCGAGAAGCGTGTCTGCTGTCATCTGCCTGCCGTTCCAGGAGAGATGGGGGAATCGGCGCAGGGGGTGCCTGCCTGTAGCCACGGGGAGCAGCGCGGTGAATTCTGGGCGGACGCTGCGCGCGGAATGCCGGATGCGGCATGGAAAAGCCGTACAGGCGGAGAATTGCCTGCCCGAAACATAACGATCACTACGTTACTGAGATGACTCCGGGTGAGCAAGGGGTCACTGAGCGTCGGCGATTTGTTCGTCGTCCAGTGCGTTCGTAGGTCGTCGCGTTCGTCGCACGGAGGGTTCGTCGCACGGAGCGTTCGTCGTCCTGGTGCGCGGTCAGCCGTACTGGAGCACACCGACCGCCGTGCAGATGTCCGCCTGGCGCAGCCGGAAGACACACGTCCTGCCGTGGGAGACGCACTCGACCACGGCGGGCGGATAGGACTCGGTGAACCGGATGGCCTTCATCCGGCAGGCCAGGGGGCGGATCAGCAGGCCCCCGGTGGCCAGCGCCGCGGCCTGCCGGGCGCCCTCCAGCAGCACCAGCCCCGGCACATGGTCGCTCCAGTGGTCGAAGAAGAAAGGGTGGCGGGGGTCCGCGGGGTCCAGGTACACCACTCCCCCGTCCCGTACCACCAGCACGTCCCGGGCCGCCGGTACGCCCAACTGCCCTGGTGAGGGCCGTACGGCGGCGCGCAGCCTGCGCCTCGCCGTCTGGCCCGAGTGGGCGGAGCGGGTCTCCGCGTAGGCCGTGCCGTCGAGGAAGCGGGCGGTGCCCCCGGCCCGCGCAAAGATCCGGCCACCCGCCCACAGGCCGACGTCGAGCCGCATTCCGGACACGAAGCGCCCGGTGGGCTGTGCGGTGCGGACGTCCGTCACCGCGATCCGGCAGGTGATGTCGGTCGCCCCGTGCGGGGCGCGGGGCTCGGTCTCCGGGTCGAGCCGGAAGGACAGGTCGCGGATCAGGAAGTGCGCGCCCGCGGGCACGGCGTAGTACCGGGTCGGGATGTAGATCCCCAGTTCGCGCAGCGTTTCGGCGATCATCAGCGGATGGTGACGGCCGTCCCCGCCGTGCGGGAACGTCGGATGGGAGCGGGGCCACTGGGCGGCCGCCTCGAACCGTCCGTCACCCAGCGTACGGACGTCGGTGAGCAGCACCTCGGCCACCGAGACCCGGTGCACGGCCTCACGCGCCACGGTGCGGGACCAGCTGAGCGGCCGACCGGTGGGACCGGTCGGCTCGGAAAGGCCGCGAGCCTCGCGAACGATCACCATAAAATACTAATAATGTTTGACCTGTCTGTCCTCATCACCATCAGCGGCCGAAAGTCCGCTAAGTTCACTCCGTCACACCGGACCGGCTGATGAAGGACGACGAACACGTGCAAGAACGGGCCGAACAAACACGCCGGTCTCTTCTGGAAGCGGCCGCATCCCTTTTCGATGAACGCGGATACGCGGGAACGAGCATCAGCGACATCACCGCCCGTTCGGGTCACACCAGCGGCGCCATTTACTTCCACTACACCAGCAAGGAACGACTCGCCCTCGCCGTGGTGCAGGAACACTTCGCCACCTGGCCGCCCCTGATCGACCGGCACACCGGGCTCCATGTGCCCGCCCTGGAGCAGCTCGTCCGGCTCAGCTTCGCGGTGGCCCGCGCCTTCCGCGACGACATCGTGGTACGGGCGGGGGCCCGGCTGTGGACCGAGCGCTCCCTGATCGCGGCGCCCTTCCCGCCCCCGTTCATCGGCTGGATCGACGCCGTCGGGGCCATGCTGGAACGGGCCCACGGCGAGGGCGAGCTGGCCGCCCACGTCGATCCGCTGCCCGCGGCCCGGACCATCGTGTGTGCCTTCTTCGGCCTGCACACGGTGTCCGAGGCCCTCGACGGGCGGCGGCTCGTCGAGGACCATCTGGCCGAACTGTGGACCCTGCTGCTGCCCTCGCTGCGGGCCGCCCCCGGACACCCCGGGCACACCGCCGACCTGCTGGCGGCGGCCCGGGGCGCGTGAAGCGGGACCGGGCTACTTCCAGATGTCGGCGACCCACTCCGGGTGGTCGATGAACGGGTTCCTGTTGTGCTGGAAGTCGTCGTAGATGACCTGGTTGCGCTTCTTCTCGAAGGCGTCCGGCGGGTCCTCGTCGTTCCACTTCTTGAGCACGGAGAGCCGTCCCATAGAGGGCTGGCTGCCGTTGTCGACCTTGTCGTTGGGCTCCAGGTCGGGGTAGCCCTCGCCACCCTCGTAGCGGACAGACATGTACAGGATCATCCGGGCCACATCGCCCTTGACCTGGTCACGGGGCTCGAAGGAGTCGTCGTCGGTGCGGTTGCCCGGCGCCTCCCCCACCTCCGAGCCGCCCTCGTCGAAGTCCTTGTTGCCACGGGTGCTGTTGACCGAGACATCGGCCGGGCGCAGATGGTGGATGTCCGTACCGGGTCCGGTGGAGGTGCCGAAGTCGCCGTGCGACTTCGCCCAGACGTGTTCGCGGTTCCAGTCGTCGGCGTTTCCGCCGTTCGAGTTCTTGCTCTGGGACCGGCCGGTGTAGAGCAGGATGACGTTGGCGGAGTTGTCCGGGTCCTCGTCGGTCTTCTTGAGGGCGTCCCAGACCTCGTCGTACGAAAGCTTGCTGACGTCCTTGCTGATGATCTGGTTCAGGGCGTCCTTCAGCGGCTCCCCGGTCTTGCCTATCGCGTCCTTGTAGTACGTGTCGTCGTACGCCGTTGTGCTGGTGGGCACCGCGGTGGCCGGGGTCTGCGCCGTGACGGCGACCGTCACGACGCCGGCCAGCAGTGCCAGGGATTTCCAGCGGGTCACACTGGTCATGTGTGGTGTCCTCTCCCCGATTTACGACCGTTGTTCGAGCCCCGAAAGCGTGTCAGACACAGGATCGTCCAATGGTGAACATCATGAAGAGATTCCGTGTCAGGGCCATGACCGAATCAGGGCTCTGAACCCGGCTGTCACAGCGAGGCGCCCCCGCACATCACCAGCGTCTGACCGGTCACCGCACCGCCCTCCGGGCCCAGCAGGAACGACGTCAGCCCGGCCACCTCCTCGGGGCGTACGAGCCTGCCGAGCGGCGGAAGGACGGGCGGGGTGCGGCTGCGGCCCGGGTCCCGCAGCATCGGGGTGTCCGTCGGCCCCGGCGCGACCACGTTCACGGTGATCCCGCGCGGCGCCAGTTCGGCCGCCCAGGAGCGGGCCAGGCCCGTCAGCGCCGCCTTGGTGGCCGCGTACTGGCTCTTGCCCGGGACGCCGGTCATCGTCCGGCTGCCCACCAGCACCAACCGGCCGCCGTCCCGGACCCGGTCCACCAGCGCGTCCGCCAGGACGGTGGCCGCCTGGACGTGGATGCGCCACATGAGGGACCCGTCCTCGGCGTCCAGTTCGCCAGCCGGGCGGCCCGCTGGACGCCTGCCGCGTGCACGAGGGCGTCCAGCGGGCCGTCCTCGTCCATCGGGGTGAGCGCCTGCGGCAGTTCCTCCGGCCGAGCCAGGTCGGCCGGGAGCCAGCGCAGCCGGTCGTGCGCGTGCGGCGGGGCCGTACGGCTGATCCCGGTGACCCGCCACCCCTCGTCCAGCAGCCGGGTGGCGATGGCGGCGCCGATGCCGGAGCTGACGCCGGTGACCACGGCGTGTTCAGCCATGGGCTGCCCAGTCCGGGCTGACGCGGACGTACTTGATGGCCTGGCGGTGATATGTGTACGCGATGTGCAGGGTGCCGTCCGGGGTCTGCCGGATGGTGGGATACGACAGCTCCCGGTTGAGCCGGTCGCGTGAGTTGTTGGTCAGGCAGTGTCCGTCGCCCACGTCCAGGTCCCGCCGTACGGGCCAGGTACGGCCGCCGTCGGCGGACAGCGCGAGGGTCATCGGCGCCCGGGGCGCGCCCCAGAAGGCGCCCGGGGCGTCTTCTCGCTGCGACGGTGCGGCGGCCGGAGCGTCGCCCGCCTCCCCGTCGTCGTCGATCTCGTCGTAGAGCGAGACCCGGCGGGCCGTCGCGTCCGCGCGGCTGCTGTGGTTGTACACCAGCGCCAGCCGTCCGTCGCCGAGCGGGACGTACTGGACGGAGGAGTTGTTGTTGGGCAGCTCGGTGGGCTCCGGCTCGCTCCAGCTCTCCCCGCCGTCCGTGCTGTGCGAGCGGTACACCGCGTCGGCCCAGCGGCTGCGGAACAGCGCCAGCAGCGTGCCGTCCGGGAGCGGGTGGACGTTCATGTGCACACAGCCCGTGGAGCCCGGCACGGGCCGCTCCCGCCAGGTGCGGCCCTCGTCGTCGCTGACCATCACCGCGCTGGTGTCATGGTCGCCGACCCACTTGGCGCCCGGGGTGGACACGCAGTGGAACACCGGCAGCAGCCACCGCCCGCTGTCCAGGACCGCGATCGGCTGACGGATGAACACCCCGCCCCCGCCGGTGGCCGGGAAGAGGGTGCGCGGCGCGTCCCAGGTGTCCCCGTTGTCGCCCGACACCCGGACCCGGACCTCCGCGGTGTCCTGGTTGCCCGCCTGCTGGGCGGTGTACAGCAGCCACAGCTCACCGGCCGGGGTGGGGAACAGCAGCGGGTTCTGCTCGGAGCGCGCCGGGTCGTCGGACAGCCGGACCGGCTCCGACCAGGTGTCGGCGCCGGGTGCCAGCCGGGAGAACCACACGGAGATATCCGGCACGCCCTCCTGGGTGCCGCCGAACCATACGCAGCCGAGGTCGCCGCCGGGCAGCACGGTCAGGTTGGCGGCGTGGTTCTGGACGGCGGGTGCGGGCAGGAACGCCTCCTGGCGCGCCGGGTCGCCCGGCCGCGGCCGGAGCCGCCCGTCCGTCAGCGGTATCGCGGTGTCATGGTCGGCGGTCATGGGCGCCGGGCTCCTCGTGGTGTGCGGTGGTACGGGTGTACGTCATCGACCGGTCGGGGCTCCCGCCCCGCCCCTCCCCCGGCCCCGCCGGACACGGCCGGTGTCGCTCGGGGGCCGGGGCCCGGGCCTCCGGCCTGCGGCCGGGTAGCGGGGCACTGTCCGGAACCCCACCCCCGGGACACACCCGGGGACGCTCGGGGCCATAGAACGGAGCCTGGGGCGGGGGCCCGGGGGCGGAGCCCACTGGTCGGGGGCTTGGGACGGAGCCCCACAGTCGAGGCCCGGGGGCAGAGCCCCTGGTCGGGGGTTCGAGGGGCGGAGCCCCCGCTCGG
>NZ_GG657754.1:1003060-1004364 GCF_000158915.1 Streptomyces himastatinicus ATCC 53653
GGAGGTAGAAGAGGTCGACGTGGTCGGTGCCGAGGCGGCGCAGGCTGCCTTCGAGGGCCGCGCGCATGCCGCGCGCGGACAGCGGGGAGTGCTCACCGGCGTCGGCGTGCGGCATCCCGGCCTTGGTGGCGAGGACGATCCGGTCGCGGCGGCCGGGCAGCAGCTCGGCGAGGAGGGTTTCGGTGACGCCCCCGACGTACGCGTTGGCGGTGTCCACGCCCGTCACCCCGGCGTCGAGCGCCGCGTCCAGCATCGCCTCGGCGCCCGCCCGGTCCACCGTGTCGCCGAAGGTCATGGTGCCCAGCACCAGCCGGGACAGCGGCACCGGGGCCCCGGGCACGGTCACCCCGCCGGGCGATGCCTGGGAGGTGGTGTGGGTCTGCGCGTGCGCGTTCACTGCGTTGCTCCTGAAGTTCGGTGATGGTCCGGGTCACGATCATGGTCCTGGTCGGTCGCGATCGCGGACACCAGGGCGCGCGGTTTGCGCCCCCGCATCGTCGCCGGGTCGAAGCGCCCCCGCGCCGCAAGCGCCCTGGTGTACGGCTCGGTGGGCGCGGCGAGCACGTTCGCGGTGGGTCCCGATTCGACGATCCGCCCGCCGCGCATCACCACCACCTCGGAGCTGATCTCGCGGACCACTCCGAGGTTGTGGGAGATGACGATGTAGGCGAGGTTCCGTTCGGCCTGGAGTTCACGCAGCAGCTGGAGCACCTGGGCCTGTACGGAGACGTCCAGCGCGGACGTGGCCTCGTCGCAGACCAGCAGGTCGGGCCCGCTGGCCAGGGCGCGGGCGATGCCGATCCGCTGGCGCTGGCCGCCGGAGAACTCGGCGGGTCGGCGCTGCAGGGCGCTGCTGGGCAGGCCCACCTGGTCGATCAGCTGGGCGGCCCGGCGGCCGCGTTCGGCGGCGGACCGCATCCCGGCCAGCCGCAGCGGCTCGGCCACGATCTCCTCGGCGGTCAGATGCGGATCCAGTGATCCGTACGGGTCCTGGAAGACCATCTGCACCCGGCGCCGCAGCGGCCGCAGCCGCCGCTCGGGCAGCGACGCGATGTCGGTGCCGTCGAGCAGGATGCGTCCCTCGGTGGGGCGCAGCAGCCGGACGAGGGAGCGGGCGATGGTGGACTTGCCGCAGCCGGACTCGCCGACGATGGCGAGCGCCCCGCCGGGCGCGACGGTGAAGCCGACGCCGTCCACCGCGCGGAACACGCCGCCCGGGACCGGGTATTCGACCACCAGGTCCTCGACGGCCAACAGGGGTGTGGTCACAGCGACGCCTCCTTTGCGGAAGGAGCGGCAGGGGT
>NZ_GG657754.1:1004464-1008352 GCF_000158915.1 Streptomyces himastatinicus ATCC 53653
TCCCAGGGGCCCAGAGTGGGGACGGCGGCGAGCAGATCGCGGGTGTACGCCTCGGCGGGGTGTTCCACGATCTGTTCGACGGGGCCGGATTCCACGAAGCGGCCGCCGCGCATGACATGGATGCGGTCGGACACCAGCCGGGCCACCCCCAGATCGTGGGTGATCATGAGGATGCCGATGCCGGTGCGTTCCTGGAGTTCCATCAGCAGATCCAGGACGCCCGCCTGGACGGTGACGTCGAGCGCCGAGGTGGGCTCGTCGGCGACCAGCAGCTCGGGTTCGGCGGCGAGCGCGATGGCGATGAGGACGCGCTGGAGCATGCCGCCGGAGAACTGGTGGGGGTAGGCGCCCCACCGGGTCTCGGGGTGGGGGATCCGCACCCGGCCGAGCAGTTCGATGCCCTGGGCGCGGGCGTCGGCGCGGGACAGCTCCGGGTGGCGGATGCGCAGTGCCTCGGCGAGCTGGCGGCCGATGGTGTGCACCGGGCTGAGCGCGGTCATCGGGTCCTGCGGGATGAGGGAGACGCCGCGGCCCCGGATCCGGCGGGCCGCCCGGGGGTCGGCGACGACGTCGACGCCCTGGATACGGGCGGTGCCGGACAGTACGGCCAGCCCCTCGGGGAGCAGCCGCAGCAGGCCCATCGCGGTGGTGGACTTGCCGGAGCCGGACTCGCCGATGAGGGTCACGGTCTCGCCCGCGGCGAGGGTGAAGCCGACGCCGTCGACCGCGCGGACCACACCGCGGTCGGTGATCAGCTCGATCTGGAAGTCCTCGACCTCCAGCAGCGGGGCGTTCCGGTTGCTCGTCGCGTCGCTCATCAGGAGCCCTCCGTCGCACGTCGGCGGGTACGGTCGCGCAGCCCGTCGCCCAGCAGGTTGACCCCGACGACCAGCAGCGCGATGACGAGGCCGGGCAGGGTCACCAGCCACCAGGAGGTGGTGATGTAGTCCTGGCCGTCGGAGATGATGCGCCCCCAGGTGGCGAACGGCCGCTGGGGTCCGGCGCCGAGGTAGCTGAGCGCGCTCTCCAGCAGGACGGCCTGGGCGAGCAGCAGCAGGACGACCAGGGACGCCTGGCGGACGATGTTGGGGATGATGTGGCGGGCCAGGATGGCGATCTGACGCAGCCCCAGCACCCGGGCGGCGGCCACGTACGGCTTCTCGCGTTCGACCAGCACCAGCGAGCGGGTCAGCCGGGCCACCTCGGGCCACTGGGCGATGGCGATCACGCAGGTGATGACGGTGACGGACGGGCCGAACAGGGCGACGACGAGCAGCAGCATCATCAGCAGCGGCAGCGACATCTGCGCCTCCAGCAGCCGGGAGACGATCGCGTCCACCCAGCGGCCGAAGTATCCGGCGGCCGCGCCCGCGACGATGCCGATGAGACCGGAGACGAGGACGGCGAGCACACCGATCGACAGGGACACCTGGCCGCCGTGCAGCACCCGGGAGAGCAGGTCGCGGCCGAGCTGATCGGTGCCGAAGAGATGGCCGTCGGTCAGCGGGGCGAGCCGGCGCCGGGAGAGGTCCTGGTCGTTCGCGCCGGGCAGCGGCAGCAGCTGCGCGAGGGCGACGGGGACCACCACCAGCAGGGTGCACACCGTGCCGGTCCACAGCTTGAGGCTCGCGCTGCGGCGGCGCCGGGTGGCGGTGGCGCGGGCCAGGTCGCGGGCGGTGACCCGGGTGGGGCGGGCCGCGGGCGTGGCCTCGGCGGGGGCCGGGGATCCGGCGGGGGCCGGGGGTTCGAGGGCGCCTTTCATGTCTCAGGCCGCCTTTTCCCAGGCGTACCCGCGGGTCGAGCAGCGGGTAGGCCAGGTCGATGAGGAGTTGGACGAGGACCGCCAGCGCGGCGGTGACCAGGACGGTCGCCTGGATCAGCGGGTAGTCGCGGGTCTCCAGGGCGCGGACGACCAGCGAGCCGACACCGGGCCAGCCGAAGACCACCTCGACCACGACGACGCCGTTGAGCATCGCGGCGAACCGGGTGCCGAGCGCGGTGAGCACCGGGATGGCGGAGTTGCCCATGGCGTAACGCCAGGTCAGGGCGCGCTCCGAGACACCGCGGGAGCGGGCGGTGGTGACGTACGGCGAACTGAGCGCCGCGACCATCTCGCGCCGCACCAGCCGGGAGATGAGCGCCATCTGAAGCGTTGCCACGGTGACGGTGGGCAGCACCAGGCCGCTCCAGGTGGTGAAGCCGGAGGCGGGCAGCACCGGCGTCAGCACGGCGAAGACGGTCAGCAGCATGACGCCGATCCAGAAGTCCGGCATGGACTGTCCGGCGATGGTCAGCACATTGGCGCCGAGTTCGCGCTTGGTGTCGGCGCGGCGGGCCATCCACACCCCCAGCGGCACGGCGACCACCGTGGTGAGCACGATCGCGGAGAGGGCGAGGGTGATGGTGTAGGGGACCCGGTCGAACACCACGTCGAAGGCGGGGGCGTGGAAGGAGTAGCTGGTCCCGAGGTCTCCGGTGAACAGATCGCGCAGGAAGACGCCGTACTGGGTGAGCAGGCTCTGATCCAGCCCGAACTGTTCACGGATCCGGGCGAGGTCCGCGGTGCTGGGGTTGGGTCCGGCCAGGGCGGCGGCCGGGTCGCCGGGTGCCATGCGCACCAGGACGAAGACGGTGGACAGGGTCAGGAAGATGGTCAGGACGCTCTGGCCAAGACGGCGTATCAGATAGCGCAGCACGGCTCAGCCCTCCAGGCGCACGGCGGCGAGGTCGTAGGAGTTGAGCTGGAGGAGCCGTACGTCCCGGACCCGGGAGCGGCGGGCCAGCACCACGTCGGGGACGAAGGCCCACAGGCAGGGGCGGGTGTTCCAGATTTCCTTCTGGACGGCGGCGAGCTTGGCGTTCCGCGTCTTCTCGTCGGTTTCGGCGGAGGCGTCGGCCAGCCGGTCGGCGATCTTCGGGAAGACGTAGCCCTGGTAGGTGTCGCGGGTCTTCTCCTTCTCCGGAGTACCGCCGTACATGCCCTGGAGGCTGGTGCTGGCGTGTCCGGTGGGGACGGAGAAGCCGTTGCCGAGGACGTCCCAGTCGCCGCGGCGGCCCTGCCGCCACTGCTGGATGTCGCCGCCGGGCTCGAACTGCTGGAGCGTCGGGCGGACCCCGACGGCGCGCAGCATCTCCAGGACGGCCTCCATCACCGAGGTGTCGCCGGGGAACTCCCCGGACTCCCAGATGATCTTCACCTTGAGGTCACGGTGACCGAGCGCGGTGAGCTGCTTGCGCGCCTTGCCGGGGTCGTGGACGTAACCGCCGGTGCGTATCGCGCCCTTGAGGGCGAGCGGGACCACGCCCTCGGCCTGCTGGGCGGATCCGGTGAGTACGTCGTCGACGAGGGACTTCCCGTCGATGGCGTAGCTCAGTGCCTCGCGCACCCGCGGGTCGGCCAGCGGATGGCCTTTGGGTTTGCGGAAGTTGAAGAACAACTGGTTGACGCGGGTGCCGGTGGTGCGGTCGAGGCGCACCCCGGGCAGCCCCTGCAACTGCTCGGCCGAGTCGGGGGTGATGGTGTCGATGACGTCCAGTTCGCCGCTGCGGAGGGCGACCACGCGGCTGGACTCCTCGGGGACGAAGCGGACCCGCACCCCCGGGGTGGCGGGGCGCCGTCCCCAGTACCGGTCGTTGGCGGCGAGCGCGTATTCACCGGTGCCGGAGTTCGCCGAGGTGACCACGTACGGGCCGGAGCCGACGCCGCCGGACAGCTCCTCGGGCCGGTTCTTGGCGGCCGGGCTGATGAGGATGTTGGCCATCAGCTGGTCGAGGATGGGGACCGGGCGCTTGGTGTGCAGATAGAACGTGCGCTCGTCCACCGCTTCGAGGGCGGGCCGCTCGGGGAAGAGCCCGACGATGAACGAGCCGTTGACGCCCCAATACATC
>NZ_GG657754.1:1008974-1011767 GCF_000158915.1 Streptomyces himastatinicus ATCC 53653
CTCGCGCGGTTCGCGCAACGTGTGTCATCATCGAGACCACGGTAGTACCGTGTGTCCACCGTCTGATCACGTCCGATCACATCTGATCGCTTCCCCTGTCATGGCCATTCAAGGAGGTACCGGTGGAGATGCCGCCCTTCCGGAGGGTGCTGGCCATCGCGGACGACCTGTCCGGTGCCGCCGAGACGGCCGCCGGGCTGAGGTCGCGCACAACGCGCAGTCGGGTACTCCTTCTTGGGCCCGTCCTTGAGCCGGTCCTTGGGCCTGCCGCGACCGGTCCCGAGGAGATATCCGCGACCGACGCGCGGGCCGTGACCGTGCTGGACCTCGACTCGCGCCACTGCCCGGCCGAGGACGCGGCCGACGCGGTCCGCGACGCACTGCGGCTGGCGCCCACGGGCGACACCCTGGTCCTGAAGAAGATCGACTCACTGCTGCGGGGCAATGTGGCCGCCGAGGTCGCCGCGCTGGCGGCGGACGGTCCTGGCGTGGTCGTCGCCCCCGCCCTGCCGGTCGCCGGGCGCGTGGTGCGCGCGGGCGTGGTGCACCTCGGCGGGGTGCCGCTGCACGAGGGCGATGCCTGGCATGCCGAGGCCACGGCCCCGCCGTCCTCGGTGGCCGACGCGCTGGGCGGACTGCCCACCGCGTTGATCCCCCTCGCGACCGTACGCGCCCCACGGCCCACCCTGCGGGCCGCCCTGCGGGCCGCGGTGGCGGCGGGACGGGTCGCGGTCTGCGACGCGGAGACCGACGCCGACCTGGACGCGATCGTCGCGGCCTCGCTCACCGACGACCTGCGCCTACGCCTGGTCGGCACGGGCGGCCTGGCAACGGCCCTGGGCCGCCACCTGGCGGCCGAGCCCGCCACGACGGGCAGCGACGAGCGCCCGGAGACGGCGGCGCGGCCGGAGACGGCGGCGCGTACCGATTCCGCAGGGCGCGCCGATACCGCAGCGCGGCGGGATGCCGCGGCACGGGCGGATACGGCAGCGCAGCCCGAGACCGCAGACGCGGCGCCGCACACCGAGACCGCAGCACGGCGAGAGAGCACAGCGCAGCCGGAGACGGCGCAGCCGACGACGCGGGCCGAGCCCGCAGCTGCGCAGCAGGAAACCGCGGCACGGGCGGATACGGCAGCGCAGCCCGAGACCGCAGACGCGCCGCCCCGCGCCGAGACCGCAACGCGGCAAGAGACCACAGCGCAGACAGAGACGGCGCAGCCGACGACGCGGGCCGAGCCCGCAGCTGCGCGGCAGGAAACCGCAGCACGGGCGGACACGGCGACGCGCCCCGAGACGGCAGACATGGCGCCACACGCCGAGGCCGCTACGCGGCAGGGTGCCGCGGCACGGGCGGATACGGCAGCGCAGCGCAAGACGACGGACGCGGCGCCCCGCGCCGAGACCGCAGCACGGCGAGAGACGCCAGCACAGGCGGAGACGGCGGAGCCGACGACGCGGGCCGAGACCGCAGCGCAGACGGACACGACGACGCGCCCCGAGACGGCGAACCCGGCGCCGCACGCCGAGACCGCAACGCGGCAGGAAACCGCGGCACGGGCGGATACGGCGGCGCAGCCCGAGACGACAGACGCAGCATCGCGCGCCGCGACCGCAGCGTGGCAAGGGACCGCGGCGCAGGCCGACATGGCAACGCGCACGGAGACGGCAGACGCGGCGCCGGGCGCGGAAGCCGCAGGGCGCGCCGCGAAGGCCGCAGCGCAGACGGACACGGCAGCGCGACCCGACACGACGGACACGGCGACGCGCGCGGAAACCGCGCCCCGCCCCGTAGCCGCGGAGACCGCGGAGCGGCCGGTGCTGGTCGTTGTCGGTACGGCCGAGCCTGGCGCCGTCGAGCAGGTGCGCCGACTGGTCGCCGACGGCGCCGTACACGTCGCGCTCGACCCGGCCGACCTGCTCTCGGAGCCGCCCGCGGCCGCGCTGCCCCCGCTGACGGCACCGGTCACGGTCGTCACCATCGCCCCGGCCGTCGTGCCGCCGGGCGGCGCGATACCCCCCGCAACGACCCCCGCGCCAGGGCCCGTTGGCCCGGCCGAGACTCCGGTGTCGGCTGCGGGCGGCACCGCCGCGACCGCCGCAACACGGCACCACAGCGCAACCGCCACCGGACCCGACGGCACGACCGACACCGCGGTCGCCACCGCGCTCACCAACCCGGCCGAGCCCCCGGCACCGCCCCTGCCCGAAACCCGGTCCGGCGCCACGTCACCGAAAACGGCTTCCGCCGTGGCCGCCACAGCACGGCGCACCACCGCACCCGACAGCCACGGCGGCGGGGCGCCCGGCCCCGTATCCCCCCGGCGGCTTGTGCAGGGGCTGGCCCGGGCCGTCGCCACCGCGCTCGCGGCGCGCGACGGTGGCGCCGACCTCGTCCTGACCGGCGGGGAGACGGCCCGTCGCGTGCTGGACGCGCTCGCGATCACCCGGCTCGACCCCGTCGGGCAGGTGCACCACGGCGCCGTACACCTCCGCACTCCCGACGGGCGATCCGTCGTGACCCGCCCGGGCAGCTTCGGCGATCCCGATTCCCTGCGTCACATCGTCCGGGCGCTGCGCCCCCACTCGACCGAACGGAAGGTCACCTCATGAACGCACCCACCAACCTCGCCCCCGCCGGACCGCTCCCGCTCATCGCGGTCACCATGGGCGACGGCGCGGGCATCGGGCCCGAGGTGATCGTCCCCGCCCTGCTCGCCCCGGAGACCCTGCGGCGCTGCCGTCCGGTGGTCATCGGGGACGCGGAGCGGCTGCGGCAGGCGGCCCGGTTGCG
>NZ_GG657754.1:1012147-1031464 GCF_000158915.1 Streptomyces himastatinicus ATCC 53653
GGGCTGGTCGAGCGCACCGTGCGCCGCGGCCACGACGCGATGGTCCGGGTTCGGGACCCCGGAGCCGGTGATCGGGGTGTGCGGCATCAATCCGCACGCCGGGGAGAACGGGCTGTTCGGCTACGGCGAGGAGGAGGAGAAGATCGTGCCCGCGCTGGAGGTGCTGCGCAAGGACGGCATCGACGCCCGCGGACCGCTCCCCGCCGACACCGCCTTCTTCCTGGCCGGGCGCGGCGACTACGACCTGATCGTGGCCATGTACCACGACCAGGGGCACGGCCCGGTCAAGGTGCTGGGCCTGGAGGCCGGGGTGAACCTCACCGTCGGCCTGCCCGTGATCCGCACCTCCGTTGACCACGGCACCGCGTTCGACATCGCCGGTACTGGCAAGGCCGACGCCGGTAGCATGATCGAGGCGCTGCGGCAGGCCGCCGAGATGTCGCCCTCGCCCGCCCAGTGAAACCAGTGACCGAGAAGGACACATGACATTGCCGGTACAGGGAGCACGGGCCCGGCGCGACCAGATCGTCCACCTCGCGACGACCACGGGCCTGGCCAGCGTGGAGGAGCTGTCGAGCACGTTCGGGGTCACCGCCTCCACCATCCGCCGTGATCTCGCCCAGCTGACCGCCGACGGTCGGCTGGCGCGGACGTACGGCGGGGCGATGGCGCTGGTCGCCCACCCCGAGGCGTCGCTGCGCCAGCGCACCGGCGAGGCGTTCGAGGCGAAGCAGGCCATCGCCCGCTGGGCGGCGTCGACCGTCCGTACGGGCGAGACGGTACTGCTGGACGCCGGCTCGACCGTCGGCGCCCTCGCCCATGAGCTGCGCACCGCCGAGGGGCTGACGGTGGCCACGACCGGGCTCACCGCGCTCCAGGAGCTGGCGGACGTAGAGTCCGTGCGGGTGGAGTGCCTGGGCGGTACGCTCCGGCCGCTGAGCCAGAGCTTCCTGGGCCCGCTCGCCGAGGCGGCGCTGGAGCGCATGACGTTCGACCGGGTCTTCCTGGGCGCCGACGGGGTGACGGCGGAACACGGCATCTGCGAGGCGGATCTGCGCCAGACCCGGCTGAAGGAGCTGATGGCCCGGCGCGCCGAGCGGGTGTACGTGCTGGCGCACGCGGCCAAGGTCGGCCGGCGCCCGTTCCACACCTGGATACGGCTGCCGCCCGGCTGGATCCTGGTGACCGACGGCGGCGCCGACCCGGACGAGATCGGGGCGCTGCGCGCCGGAGGCGTCGAGGTCGTGATCGCGGACGCCGACTGACGGCGCGTACGGCGTCTCGCGGCGTACGGTGGGAGGCGCCGGAGCCATGCGTGGCCCCGGGGATATCGGGCACCCGCCCCCCCCCGGGGCATCCGCCCCGCAGGCAGGACGTGGCCACCGTCTCACGAGCTTTTGGAGGACACCGTGGCACGGCACACCGACCCGACTTCCGCCGCCGACCCGACGCAGCCCGACGACCCGGTGCCGCCGAACCCGACCCCGTCGCCCGGCCCGGGCGGTCCGGAGCCCGGACCCGCGCCGGGGCCCGTGCCCGGTCCGCCGCCGGGACCGCCGCCGGACCCGGTGCCGTCGCCCCCGCCGGAGCCGCCGCAGCCCACTCCGGGGCCGCTTCCGGGCCCGTCCCCGGACCCGGTCCCCCATCCCCCGGGCCCCGATCCGGTCCCCGATCCCTCTCCGGCGCCGGGGCCGCTGACCTGATCCGCGGCACACTCCTCCCCCTGCTGGCGTAAGCGGACGCGTGCGGGCGCGGTGGCGGTGAGATGGTCGAATCCCGGACCGGATCCCGGACCGCCAAGGAGCCGCAGATGCCGCGCACCGCACCGTCCCGCCCCGTCCTGGAGCCCGCGGCCGCCGCGTTCGCCGAGGCCACCGCGAAGCCGCCGTATCTGTACCAGATGTCGCCCGCGGAGGGCCGCAGGACGGTCGACGAGCTCCAGTCCGGCGAGGTGCCCAAGCCCGAGGTGGACGAGGAGTGGATCAGCGTCACCGGGATTCCGGTCGGTGGGGTGAAGGCGCGGATCATCCGTCCGCCGAATGTCTCCGGGACCCTTCCGGTGATCCTCTATGTGCACGGCGCGGGCTGGGTGTTCGGCGACGCCCACACGCATGACCGGCTGGCCCGGGAGCTGGCGGTCGGAGTCGGCGCGGCCGTGGTGTTCCCCGAGTACGACCTCTCCCCCGAGGCCCGCTACCCGGTGGCCCTGGAGCAGTGTTACGCCGTCGGGCAGTGGATCGTGGCGCACGGCGAGGGCGCCGGGCTCGACGCGAACCGGCTCGCGGTGGCCGGGGACTCGGTGGGCGGCAACATGACCGCCGCGCTGACCCTGCTGGCCAAGGAGCGCGGCGACATCTCCCCCGTCCAGCAGGTGCTGTTCTACCCGGTGACCGACGCGAACTTCGACACCGGCTCGTACGACCAGTTCGCCGACGGGTACTACCTGACCCGCGAGGGCATGAAGTGGTTCTGGGACCAGTACACCACCGACCCCGCGCAGCGGGCCGAGATCACCGCCTCCCCGCTGCGCGCGGACCCCGGCCAGCTCAAGGGGCTGCCGCCCGCGCTGGTCATCACCGGTGAGGCCGATGTGCTGCGGGACGAGGGCGAGGCGTACGCGAACAAGCTCCGCGACGCCGGTGTGCCGGTGACCGCGCTGCGCATGCAGGGCATCATCCATGACTTCCTGATGCTCGACGCGCTGCGGGACACCCATGCGGCACGGGCCGCGCTCACCCTGACCGTGGACACCCTGCGCGACGCGCTCGGCACGGCCTGACCCCGGTATTCCCGGTATCCCCGGTGTTCAGGACCCGGCGCCGCGCGCCTTGGCCTGCTGCTTCATCTGCTGCTTGTACGCGCGCACCTTGCCCAGCGACTCGGGTCCGGTGATGTCGGCCACCGAGCGGTACGAGCCCTCCTCGCCGTACGACCCTGCCGCCTCGCGCCATCCCTCGGGCCGCACCTCGAACCGCTTGCCGAGCAGGGCCAGGAAGATCTGGGACTTCTGCTTGCCGTAGCCGGGCAGCGCGTTCAGCCGCTTGAGGAGTTCGGCGCCGGTGGGGGCGTCGCGCCACAGGGCGGCCGCGTCGCCGTCGTAGGCTCGACCAGGTACTGGCACAGCTGCTGGATCCGCTTGGCCATCGATCCAGGGTAGCGGTGCACGGCCGGTTTCTCCGACAGCAGCTCCGGGAACCGCTCGGGGTCGTACGCGGCGATCTCATGGGCGTCCAGGTCGTCGGCGCCCATCCGCCGCGCGATGGTGTACGGGCCGGTGAACGCCCATTCCATGGGCACCTGCTGATCGAGCAGCATGCCGGTCAGGAGAGCGAGGGGGCTGCGCGCGAGCAGGGCGTCGGCCTCGGGCTGCTGGGCGAGACGAAGGGTGGCGTCCATCCCCGGCGGATACCCACCGCCCCGATACCAAATCACCCAGCGTCACAATTACCCCCAAAGATGCAGGAATGGTGGGGCGATTTGGCCGAATTGCACGACCTTGGGGGGCATGCGAGCCTGGTTGCGACCGGCAGAACCGACCGTGAAACCGATCGCCCTCTCAGAGCGGGACCTCACCGCTTCACCGCTGTGCCGCGGGCAGGCCGTGACATCGGACCACGGAGGCGAGTGACCATGCCAGCAACCGCGACTCGCCGCCGACGCCATGACGACACCCCCGACACCGGCGGCGCCTTTCTGCGCATGTCCCGGCTGCCGTCCGGGCCGGAGCGCGACGCGCTGCGCGAGGCGATCATCTGCGAGTGGCTGCCCGTCGCCAAGCGCCTGGCGCTGCGCTTCCGCAACAAGGGCGAGAACATGGAGGACCTCACCCAGGTCGCCTCGCTGGCCCTGGTGAAGGCCGTCGACCGCTACAACCCGGACCTCGGCCACGCCTTCCCCTCGTATGCGATCCCCGTCATCACCGGCGAGCTGAAGCGGCACTTCCGCGACTATCTGTGGACGCTGCACATCCCGCGCAACATCCAGGAGGTCCGCTCCCGCACCCGCTCGGCGCGCGACGCGCTGGAACAGGAGCTGGGCGGCCGTACCCCGACCGTCGGGGAGATCAGCACCCGCACCGGCATGCCGCAGGAGGACGTACGCGCCGGTCTGGAGGCGAGCGCCTCCTGCACCCCGCTGTCCCTCAACGCCGCGGTGCAGGGTGCCGAGGAGCGGCTGCTCGCCGAGACGGTCGGCGCGGACGACGCCGCGATCGAACGGGTCGTCAACCGGGAGTCGCTGCGGGTGCTCATCGCGAACCTCTCCGAACAGGACCGTTACGTGCTCTACCTGCGGTTCTTCGCCGGGCTTTCGCAGAGCCAGATCGGCGAGATCCTCGGCTTCTCCCAGATGCACATATCCCGCAGACTGTCCCGGCTCTACAGCGAGCTGCGCCAGGGCCTGCTGGCCCACGCGTAGCCCGCACAGCCCCACCACGCTCCCGGCAGGAGGTGCCGATGCGCTCCGAGACCGCCCGTATCGCCGCGGACGACGCCCTGCTCGTGGGCGATCTGGCCCTTCCCGAGCACCCCTCCGCCGTGGTGGCCTTCGCCCATGGCAGCGGCAGTTCCCGGCACAGCCCGCGCAACCGCGCGGTGGCCGCTGTGCTCCAGGGGGCGGGGCTCGCGACGCTGCTGTTCGACCTGCTCACCGACGCCGAGGAGCGGGTGGACGCGATCACCGCGGAGCACCGCTTCGACATCCCGCTGCTGGGGCGGCGGCTGGTGGCGGCGGTCGACTGGCTCGCCGGGCACCCCGGCACCAGCGGACTGCCGGTGGGCCTGTTCGGAGCCAGTACGGGCGCGGCGGCCGCCCTGACCGCCGCGGCGGAGCGGCCGGAGCGGGTGCGGGCCGTGGTGTCCCGGGGCGGGCGCCCGGACCTGGCGGGCGGGGTGCTGAACCGGGTGCGCGCGCCGGTGCTGCTGGTGGTGGGCGGGGACGACCACGAGGTGCTGCGGCTGAACGAGCAGGCCGCCGCGATGCTGGCCGCGCCGCACGAGGTCCATGTGGTGCCCGGGGCGACCCACCTCTTCGAGGAGCCCGGGGCGCTGGAACAGGCGGCGGAGGCGGCGCGGGACTGGTTCGCGCGCATGGCCGAGCAGCGCGACGCCCAACGCTGAACCCAGGTACCCAGCGCTGAAGCCTCAGGTGCCCAGCACCTCGCGCAGGTCGTACGAGACCGGCTCCTCCAGCTGTGCGTAGGTGCAGTCCCCCGGCTCGCGGTCGGGCCGCCAGCGCCGGAACCGGGCGGTGTGCCGGAAGCGGTCGCCCTGCATGTGGTCGTACGCCACCTCGCACACCCGCTCCGGGCGCAGCGGCAGCCAGGACAGGTCCTTGACGCCGGTCCAGCGGCTGGGCGCGCCCGGCATCCGGCTCTGCGCGTGCGCCTCCTCCCGCGCCCAGTCGGCCCACGGGTGCCCCTCGACCGACTCCATGCGCAGCGGCTCCAGTTCGGTCATCAGTTCCTGGCGGCGGCGCATCGGGAAGGCGGCGCAGACGCCGACGTGCTGGAGGCGGCCGGTGGCGTCGTGCAGGCCGAGCAGCAGGGAGCCGACGACCGGTCCGGACTTGTGCAGCCGCAAGCCCGCCACCACGCAGTCGGCGGTCCGCTCGTGCTTGACCTTGACCATGACGCGCTCACCGGGCCGGTAGCCGAGGTCGGGGCGCTTGGCGACGATGCCGTCGAGCCCGGCGCCCTCGTAGTGGTCGAACCACCGCCTGGCCACGTCGACGTCGTCGGTCCAGGGGGCGGTGAAGACGGGGTCGGCGGCCTCGCGCAGCGCCTCGGTCAGGGCGTCGCGGCGCTCGCTGAGGGGTGCGTCCAGGTACGAGGTGTCGCCGAGGGCGAGGAGGTCGAACGCGACGAACCCCGCCGGGGTGGTACGGGCCAGCATCCGCACCCGGGAGTCGGCGGGGTGGATGCGCTCCAGGAGGGCGTCGAAGTCGAGGCGCCCCTCGCGCGCGATGACGATCTCGCCGTCCAGGACGCAGCGCGGCGGCAGATGGGTCCGGAAGGCGTCGACGAGTTCGGGGAAGTAGCGGGTGAGCGGCTTGCCGGTGCGGCTGCCGACCTCGATCTCGTCCCCGTCGCGGAACACGATGGCCCGGAAGCCGTCCCACTTCGCCTCGTACCGCATACCGGGCGGGATCGTGGCCACCGACTTGGCCAGCATCGGTGCCACCGGGGGCATCACCGGAAGGTCCATGATGTCTTCGATTGTGCGGCCGCCGGGACCCGCGCGCCCGCCGGGAGGTGGAGCGGGCGGAGTGGACCTAGCGTTGGTGTATGGCAGAGACGGTGGAGCTTGACGTCGGTGGGCGCACGGTGCGGCTGTCCAACCCCGGGAAGGTGTACTTCCCGGAGCGGGGCTTCACCAAGCTCGACCTCGCCCGCTACTACCTCGCCGTCGGCGACGGTGTGCTGCGCGCGCTGCGGGACCGGCCGACGACGCTGGAGCGCTACCCGGACGGGGTGGAGGGGGAATCGTTCTTCCAGAAGCGGGCGCCGAAGAACCTCCCCGACTGGATCCCGACCGGCCGCATCTCCTTCCCCAGCGGGCGGTACGCGGACGAGCTGTGCCCCACCGAGACGGCGGCCGTGGTGTGGGCCGCCAACCTGGGCTGTCTGACCTTCCACCCGTGGCCGGTGCGGCGCCCGGACACCGAACACCCCGATGAGCTGCGCATCGACCTCGACCCCCAGCCGGGCACCGAGTACGGAGACGCGGTACGGGCCGCGGGCGAGCTGCGCCAGGTGCTGGACGAGCTGGGGCTGCGGGGCTGGCCCAAGACCTCCGGCGGGCGGGGGCTGCACGTCTTCGTGCCCATCGCCCCGGAGTGGACCTTCACCCAGGTGCGGCGCTCGGCGATCGCGGTCGCGCGCGAGCTGGAGCGGCGGGCGCCGGAGCGGATCACCACGGCGTGGTGGAAGGAGGAGCGCGGCGAGAAGATCTTCGTGGACTACAACCAGACCGCACGGGACCGCACCATCGCGAGCGCCTATTCCGTACGCCCCCGGCCGCACGCCCCGGTCTCCGCGCCGCTGCGCTGGGACGAGGTGCCCGACGCCCGACCGCGCGACTTCGACCTGGCCACCATGCCGGTGCGCTACCGGGAGGTGGGCGATGTCCACGCGGACATGGACGAGCACGCGTACCGGCTGGAGTCCGCGCTGGAACTGGCCGACCGCGACGAGCGGGACCACGGGCTCGGCGACCTTCCGTATCCGCCGGAACACCCCAAGATGAAGGGCGAGCCGAAGCGGGTGCAGCCGAGCCGCGCCAAGCACTGAACCGCGCGTCAGGTGCGAGAATCGCGGCATGGCTGTCTTCACTCATCCGGACCGCCACCGGGTGGCCGTGCTCGTCCGGCACGGGATGCTGCCGTTCGAGCTGGGCATGGCGCACCGCCTGTTCGGCCGGGCCGTCTCGGCGTCCGGCGAGCCGCTGTACGAGGTGGTGACGTGTGCGCTGGTGCCCGGTGAGGTGCGTACGGACTCCGATGTCAGCGTGAACGTCGCCCATGGGCCCCAGGCGCTGGCCGAGGCCGACACGGTGATCGTCCCGGCCGCCAACGAAAAGGACGAGCCGCAGACCGAGGGCCGTCTGGGCCCGGCGCTGGCCGACGCCTTCACCCGCATCCGGCGGCCCGGCACCCGCATCGCCTCCATCTGCACCGGCGCGTTCGTCCTGGCCGCGGCCGGGCTGCTGGACGGCCGCCGGGCGACGACGCACTGGCAGGCCGCCGACCAGTTCCGGGCGCTGTTCCCTTCGGTCGAGCTGGACCCGGACGTCCTGTACGCCGACGAGGGCGACGTCCTCACCTCCGCCGGGGACGCCTCCGGCATCGATCTGCTGCTGCATCTGATCCGGCTCGACCACGGCTCCGCGGTGGCGGGCGAGGTAGCGCGAGGCGCCGTGGTGGCACCGCACCGCGACGGCGGCCAGGCCCAGTTCATCCGCCGCCCCGTCCCCGCGCCGCACGGCTCCTCCACCCGGGAGGCGCGGGCCTGGGCCCTGACCCGCCTCGACCGCCCGCTGACGCTGGCGGAGCTGGCCGCGCACGAGTCGATGAGCGTACGGACGTTCTCGCGCCGGTTCCGCGATGAGGTCGGCATGACGCCCGTACGGTGGCTGACCCAGCGCCGGGTCGAGCGGGCGTGCCAGCTGCTGGAGGAGACGGATCTGCCGGTGGACCAGGTGGCGGCCGAGGCGGGCTTCGGCACGGCGGCGTCGCTGAGGATGCACCTGCGCGACGCGCTGGGCGTGTCCCCGAGCGCGTACCGCTACACGTTCCGCGGCGCGTAGGCGGGCGGCCAGTCCACTTTGTCGTCACTGGCACGGATCTTCCTGACGATGACGCCCGGACACACCCCGGGGCATCTGCGCTACCGCGGACCTGTGGTTATCCCCAGGAGGAGAACTGACGGTGGCAGGCTGTCCGGGACCTGCCGCCATCGGCAGCCTTGATCCATGCCTGTATCGCACAGATCACATCGATTACATCGGCTACTGCTGCTCCTGCTGGCACTGACAGTCGCCACCCCGTCGGCGCACGCGAACGCGAGGACCACCACCGATCCGGTGCGCGAACTGGCGCGCGTCGCGCAGCCGCTGCGCACCACGGAGCCCGGCGCCCCCGGCGGCGATCTGCGCCCGCTCGGCCGCATGGTCGGCTCGGCGAAGATCGTAGGACTGGGTGAGGCCACGCACAGCTCCCGGCAGTTCTTCACGATGAAGCGCCGCGTCTTCCGGTACCTCGTCGAAGAGAAGGGCTTCACCACCTTCGCGCTGGAGGCGCCCTGGTCCACCGGCCTGGTCCTCAACTCGTACGTGCTGTACGGGAAGGGCGACCCGGAGAAGATCATGCGGAAGGAGTTCCAGAGCTCGTACCGGATTTGGAACACCCGCGAGTATCTCGATCTGCTGCGGTGGATGCGCGCCCACAACGTCCGCCACCCCGGGCACCCCGTGCGGTTCATGGGTGAGGACAACGGCTACGCGGGACCTCAGCTCTTCGACGCGGTCACGGACTATGTGTCCGCCCACCACCCGCGGCTGCTGCCGGAGTTCCGCCGCTCCTACCGCGCGCTCCGGCCTACCGGGAGCGTGGAGGAGACCGTCAACGAGAATCTGGCCAAGCCCATCGCCGAGCGCGAACGGACGGCCACGGATGTGCGGCGCGCCTACGAGCTGCTTCGGGCGCAGGGGCCGGACGGGGACCGGAAGGCGTACGAGTGGGCTCTCCAGCACGCCAGGGCCATCTCCCAGACGGGCACCCTCTACGCGTACTACGACTTCTCCGATCCGCAGAAGATCGCCCGGGCCATGCTCTACCGCGACCAGATCATGGCGGAGAACACCGTGTGGTGGCAGCGGCACACCGGCCACCGGATGCTGCTGTCCGCCCACAACGGCCATGTCTCCTACGAGTCCGACAACCCTGAGCAGTATCCGAAGACCCAGGGGGAGTTCCTGCGCGAGACGGTCGGGGCCGCGTACGTGAACATCGGCTACACCTTCGGGCAGGGCTCGTTCAACGCGATGGATCTGACGGATCCGAAGGAGCCCTACCGCCGCTTCTCCGTGGAGCCGCTGGGCGCGGGCAGCAATGAGGAGGTGCTGGAGCGCGTCTCGCGCGGTGACTACTACGTCGATCTGCGGGCCGTACCCGAACCGGCACGAGACTGGCTGCTGACGAAGCGGCTGACCCGCTCCATCGGGAACGCCTGGCCGGAGGACCCCTACCAAACCTCGCTCGGGCGCCAGTTCGACGTGCTGATCCACCTCCATCGCGTCACGGCCGCGGATCTCCTGCCAACGACCTGATCTACCGCCGGGGCGACACCAGCCGTTCCGCGCCCAGGGTGGTGAACCAGTGCTGGATCCGGTCCTCGTTGTGGGTCCGCGCCAGCGACAGCGTGAGCAGGATCCGGGCCTTCTGCGGGGTCAGGTCCTGCGCGCCGACCACCCCGCGTACGTGGGGGTCGTACACCGCGCCGGACCCGGTGCGGGAGGCGGACGCGAAGAGCACGCCGTTCTTCACGGCGTCGTCGCGGGCCTCCGTCATGGCCGGGGAGAGGCCGCCCGCGCCGGTGCCCGCGGTGACGACACCGGCCGCGCCCGCGTCGGCGAACGCCTTGACGGCCTCGGGCCCGGCGCCCTGGTAGCTGTAGGCGATCTCGACCTTCGGCAGCGGGCGCCGGGCGATGCGGTCCAGGTCGAAGGGGGTCTTCCAGCCCGGTTTGCCGCACTGCTGGACGCGCGCCGGGGCCCGGTCGATGCGGATCTGGTTCTGGTCGACGACACCCAGCTCACCGCTGCTGCCGCTGGTGAAGGCGTTGAGCCGCAGCGCGTCGGCCTTGCGGACCTCGCGGGCGGCCTGGATCTGGTCGTTGAGCATGACGACGGTGCCGAAGCAGGTGGTACGGCCGCTCGCCGCGAGGCGGATCGCGTTGTAGAGGTTGGCGGGGCCGTCGGAGCCGATGACCGTCCAGGGGCGCAGGGCGCCGGTGAGCACCACGGGCTTGTCGCTGCGGACGGTGAGGTCCAGCCAGTACGCGAACTCCTCCATGGTGTCCGTGCCGGCGGTGACGACGACCGCGTCGTTGGTGCGCAGCGCGTCGTCGACCGCGGTGGTGAGCCGCCGGTACTCGGGGAGGGAGTAGTCGTTGGAGTCCTTGTTGCCGAACTGCCGCGTCGTGACGTCGGCGAGCCGGTTCACCTCGGGCCTGAGGTCCTCGACCAGCCGGGACACCGGGAGCTGTCCGGATTCGTAGCTCTGGAAGGACACCCGGCTCTTGCTGACGCCCGCGATGGTGCCGCCGGTGCCGATGACGGCGACCTGCGGCTCGGGTCCGCGCTCCGGCTCCGGCGACCGTTCCGCGACGGCGAGGGCCGCGGCCGGGGTGCCGAGGCCCACGGCGATCAGGGTGATCAGAACGGCGGAACCGCGGGCGATCCGGTGCATGGGACACCACCCAAGGTGGCATTTACGGTCGTATACGAAGATGCGGACTATTTCACCGTAACCACGTTTCCCCGGCGGCGGCGAGGCGGCCGAGGGCGAGCGCCCGCACAGCCGCGCCAGCAGCAGCGCCACATCGTCGTCCGGCGCCCCGTGCAGCGCAGCGAGCACCTGGTCGCAGATCCGGTCCAGCGGGCCGTGGTGATGGCGGCGCAGCAGCTGGACCAGGGTGTGCAGTCCGACGTCCAGCGACTCGTGCCGCTTCTCCACCAGACCGTCGGTGAACAGGGCCAGCACCGCGCCCTCGGCCAGTTCGCAGTCGACCGCGGCGAACGGGACGCCGCCGACGCCCAGCGGTGCGCCGCTGGGGGTGTCGATCAGCTCGGCGTCGCCGTCCGGGTGGACCAGGACCGGCGGCAGATGGCCAGCGGTGGACAGCTCGCAGTGTCCGGTGCGGGGGTCGCAGACCGCGTACAGGCAGGTGGCGATGGAGTCCCCCAGGCTCTGGGTGATCTCGTCCAGGTGGCGCAGCAGCTCGACGGGCGGCAGGTCGAGCTTGGAGAAGGCGCGGGTCGCGGTGCGCAGCTGCCCCATGATCGCGGCGGCGTGGATGCCCTTGCCCATGACGTCCCCGACGACCAGCCCGACCCGGCCGTCCTTCATCGGCAGCACGTCGAACCAGTCGCCGCCCGCCGCGCTGACCGCGGGCAGATAGCGGGAGGCGGTCTCCAGGCCGTCGAGGTCGCGCGGCGGCAGGGACAGCAGACTGCGCTGGAGGGTGAGCGCGGCGTCGCGTTCCCGCCCGTACAGCCGGGCGTTGTCGATGGCGAGGGCGGCGCGCATGGCCAGCTCACACGCGAGGGTGAGGTCGTCCTGGTCGAACGGCTTGGTGTTGACCGTGCGGTGCAGGCTGAGGGTGCCGAGCACGCCGCCGCGGGCGATGAGCGGGGCCGCGATGTAGGAGTGGACGCCCTCGCGCCGCAGCACATCGGCCGCGGCCTCGTCGCGCGCGATACGGCGTATGTCCTGCTCGGAGGTGTGCGGCACCAGGATCGGCGCACCGTCGCGCACACACTGGGCGATCAGGCGGTTCGCGCCGTAGCGGGCGATCTCGCCGACCGTATCGGCGGCGTGGACGGCCTCGGTGGGGTAGCCCGCGGCGACGGCGAGCGCCCGGAAGCGGGCCGAGCCGTCGCTGCGCACCCGGGCCACGGGTTCGCGGTGCACCACCGCGTCGAGGACGTCGACGGCCGCGAGGTCGGCGAGCCGGGGCACCGCCACGTCGGCGAGCTCCTGGGCGGTCTGCCGCAGGTCCAGGGTGGTGCCGATACGGACGCCCGCGTCGGCGACGACGGCCAGCCGCTCGCGCGCCTCGGCGACCTCGCTGGCCGCCCGGTGGCGTTCGGACACGTCGATGACGGAGACGGCGATGCCCAGGACCCGGCCACCGGCGTCCTCCAGCCGGTAGTACGACTCCGACCAGGCGTGGTCGTGGTCGGGGTCGGCGGGAGTCCGGCCGATGGTCTGCTGGTCCAGGATCGGTTCCCCGGTGGCCAGGACGCGCCGCATGGCGGTCTCGATGGCGTCGGTGTCGAGCCCGGGCAGCATCTCGCTGATCCGGCGCCCGCGCACCAGGGGTTCGGGCATGCCGTTCATGCTCTGGAGCGACGGGTTGGCGCGCTGCCACCGCAGCTCGGTGTCGAAGACCGCGAGCCCGACGGGCGACTGCTCGATCAGCAGGCCCGATACGGCCAGGTCGGTCTCGACCCGCCGTACGGTCGCCTCGTCGGCGGCCAGCCCGAGGGCGTACGCGTCGCCGTGGCTGTCGTGGAGGCCCATGGTGTGGAACTCGACGCGCACGGTGGTGCCGTCCCGGCGCCGGACGGGAAAGACGCCCGCCCAGGTGTCACCCGCCCGGACCCGGGCGAACAGGTCCCTGGCCGCCCGCCGGTCCTCCGTGCGGACGAGCAGATGGTCCGCGCGGCGCCCCAGCGCCTCGGCCGCGGAATAGCCGAACAGCAGCTCCGCCTCGGGGCTCCACAGGGTGATGCGGCCGTCGGCGTCGAGCACCACGGCCGCGACCCGCAGGAGGTCGAGCACCCCGCCCGCGACGGTCGTCAGACCGTCCCCACCCTTCGGGTCCGCCTCGCTGTCCTGGTCAAGACGGTCATGCGTCGTCATACCGGCACCTCACCGGCTCGCCGTGCCCTCCCTCTGTCATACCTCGCCGCGCGCACCGCCGCACCACCGATGGGGGATGCGGGCACGGTCAGATGGTGAACGGGCGCTGGCGGGCGAAGGCGGGGCGCGGGGCTCCGGCCAGGAACAGATGGGGGGTCTGGTCCGGGGGCATCCTCTTGACGATCTCCCGGTGCAGCGCGCGGTAGCTGCCCACGAACGCGCCACCCCGCCACACCTCCAGCAGGGTGCCGGTGAACAGTCCGTTGACGGTGCCGTCGGCGGAGGTCTGGTTGTCCTGGCAGCCGGAGATGTGCAGCACGCTGGCGTCGATCTTCGCGAGGTCCTTGGCGGTGCGGGTGTTCTGGATGCGGTCGTAGAGGTCGCGGTCGCGCGCGTAGACGGCGGACTGCACGGGCTGTGGCATGGCCCGCAGCCTCCTGCCGACCTCGCGCGGGTCCTCGGTGGCGAAGCGCCGGCCGAGTTCGCCCGCGCTGAGCAGCTCGGGCAGCTGCTGGGCGACCGTACCGCTGTGGCAGCTGTCGGAGAGCATCCAGATCCGCACGCTCTTGGCGAACTTGCCGAACAGCGCGAACAGCTCGTCGTCGACCAGCTGGCGGTCGTACAGCACCCAGGTCTCGTCCAGCCGGTCGCCGGTCTCGTCGTGGTTGAGGTCGGGCACCTGGCCGCCGTGGCCGGAGTAGGTGAGGAAGAGGATGTCGCCCTCGGCCAGCCGCCCGGCCGCGGTCTCCAGCGCGGAGGTGACCGCCTCGGCGGTGGCGGCGCCGCTCAGCAGCGGGTCGGTGACCTCGAAGCCCGCGGCATCGGCGAGCCGGGCCATGTCGGTGGCGTCCTGCTCGCAGGCGTTCAGCTCACCGCTCCAGCCGTCGTACGCCACGGGGTCGACCTGGTTGAGTCCGATGTGCACGGAGAGACCTGTGGGCATGGGGGCTCCTCGGGTCGCGGTCGGTTGGCCAGTGCGCGGCGCGGCCGCCCCGCGGGCGACGGATCGCCCTCCCCAGGATGATGCGGGCGCCTTCCCCGCACCGCCCTGTTTTCCAGGCCCATACGGGGACGGCTCCGGGGAACTACTCCCCCGCGGGTCGGAACGACAGGGCGTGCACGACGAGGTCGGCGGCGCGCTCCAGATAGCCGGGCTCCGGCGGCACGCCCCGCACCGCGATACGCCAGTAGACCGGCGCGGCGAGCAGATCGAGCGCCAGCTCGCGGTCCGTCTCCGGCGGCAGCTCACCGCGCGCCACCGCCCGGTCCAGCAGCGCGACCGCGCGGGCGCGGCGCGGTCCGCCGATGCCGGTGGCGAGCGCCTCCGCCAGCGCCTCGTCCCGGCGCGCCTCGGCGATCAGGTCCGGGATGATCCGGCTGAACCTTGGATGAGTCAGCCAGTCGGCGACCGCCCGCAGCGCGGCGAGCACATCCCCGCGCAGCGATCCGGAGTCGGGCAGGTCGACCATCGCGACGCTCAGCTCGGACGCGACATCGATGACCATCTGCTGCTTGGAGGGCCACCGCCGGTACAGCGCGCTCTTGCCGACTCCGGCCCGCTTGGCGACGGCCTCCATCGACAGCCGCCCGTAGCCCTGTTCGGCGAGTTCGTCGAGCACGGCCGCGCGGATGGCCTCGGTCTTGGCCGGGCGCAGCGTGGCGGCGCCGCTCGGGACGCGCCGGGTGGACGAGGTGGGGCGGGTGGGTTCCGGCATGGGCCGACCCTAGCAGATGGACGAGACGGTACCGTTCTGTTTACATTGCCGACGGGACGGCACCGTCCCGTCCGTTCAATGGAAGGCAAGCGTCATGGACGAACGCGTCAGGGTGTACGAGCGGATCAAGAAGCTCCTGCTCGCCCACGACATGCGGGGCTTCGCGGATCTGTGGGCCGAGGGCGGCACCATGGAGTTCCCGTTCGCCCCGCCCGGCTGGCCCCGCAGGCTGGAGGGGCGCGAGGCGGTGTGGGACTACGTGCGCGACTACACCGACCACATCGATCTGCGGGCCGTCGTCCAGGAGACCGTGCACCGGACCGCGGACCCGGGCGTCCTGATCGTGGAGTTCACGGTGGAGGCCGTCGCCGTCCCCACCGGCCGCCCGCTCCGGATCGACTACGTCGCCGTCATCACCGTCGAGGGCGGCGAGATCGTCTCGTACCGGGACTACTGGAATCCGCTCATGCTGAACGACGGGCTGAGCTTCGCCGCCGAGGGAGGCCGGACCGATGCCTGAGTCCACTGCCGGACCCACCGTGCTGGTCACCGGCGCGACCGGGAACACCGGCTCGCGCGTCGTACGGCGCTTGCGGGAGCGCGGCGCGGCGGTCCGGGCGGCCGCCCGGCGCCCCGCACCGGAGGCGGGCCCGGACGGGGTGCGCTTCGACTGGTACGACCCGGCCACCCATGCCGCCGCGCTGACCGGGGTGGAGCGGATATACCTCGTCGCCCCCGTCGGCGAGGCCGACCCGGTGCCCGTGGTCGAACCGTTCCTCGCCGCCGCGCTCGACCGGGGCGTACGGCGGGTGGTGCTGCTCAGCTCCTCCGCGATCCCCGCCGACGCGCCGGGCCTGGGCGCGCTGCACCGGCTCGTACGGGACACGGTGCCCGAGTGGGCGGTGCTGCGGCCGTCGTGGTTCATGCAGAACTTCACCGGCGACCACGCGGTGGCCCATGCCATCCGCGGCGACGGCTGGATCGTCACCGCCACCGGTGAGGGCAGGGTCGGCTTCGTCGACGCGGACGACATCGCCGCCGTCGCCGTCCGGGCCCTGCTGGACGACCGCCCGCACAACACGGACCACGTCATCACCGGCCCGGAAGCGATCGGCTACGCGGACGCGGCGCGCATCGTGGCCGAGGTGTCCGGACGCCGGGTCAGCCATGTCACGGTGACGCCCGGGGCGTTGCGGGAGAGGCTGGCGGACGCGGGGATTCCGCGGGAGTTCGCGGCGGTGCTGGCGGGCCTGGACGAGGACATCCGGGGCGGCGCGGAGGACCGTACGACGGACACGGTCCTCCGGATCACCGGCCGCGAGCCGCGGTCGTTCCGGGACTTCGCGAAGGCCCACCGGGCGGCCTGGGACTAAGAGAGGGACGTCAGCGCAGCAGCAGCTGCAATCCGCCCAGCACGGTCGCCGCGATCACCAGCCGCTCGAAGAGCAGCTGGTCGATGCGGTCGACGCACAGCTTGCCGAGAATGGCGCCGGGTATCACGAAGAGGGCGAGGCCCGCGTCCAGCAGCAGGGAGTGGCCGTCGATCAGGCCGAGTTCGACGCTGAAGGGCACCTTGCACACGTTCACGATGAAGAAGAACCAGGCCGAGGTGCCCAGGAAGCCGAGCTTCTGGAAGCCGGAGGAGATCAGATAGAGGGACATCACCGGGCCGCCCGCGTTGGCGACCATGGTGGTGAACCCGCCGAGCGCACCGTACGAACCGGCCTTGACCCGGCCCCCGGCGGCACCGGCCGGCCGGGCGGCCGCCGCGTCCGCCCCCGTACGCCGCCGCCACACCGTGACGGCGGCCATGAACAGCAGGATCGCGCCGATGGACACGCGCACCGCCGCGTCGTCGGCCCACAGCATGAACACCCAGCCCGCCACCACACCGACGGCGACCGCGGGGAGCAGCCGCCACAGGGTGGCCCAGTGGGCGTGCCGCCGGTAGGTGAAGACGGCGAGCACATCGCCGACGATGAGCAGCGGCAGCAGCACCCCCGTCGACTCACGGGCGGGCAGTACGGCCGCGAAGACGGCGAGGCTGACCGTGTTGGCCCCGCTGACGGCGGTCTTCGAGAAGCCGACGAGCAGGGCCGCACCGGCGAGCACGGCCAGTTCCCAGAGGGCGATGGTGTTCATGCCACGACACGATGCTACGTCCCCACCTGCGCGGATACGGCGGGGTGGCGCTAAGGCCCCTACCGCCCCGCCGCCTCCTCCAGCGCGGCCCGGAGCGTACGGCTGTCGGTGAGGCCGTCCCCGGGACGGGTCAGCCAGACGTGCCCGCGCCGCACGCACCCCGGGCGGGGGCACCGCAGCACCCGGCCCGCCCCGGCCGCCGCGACCGTGCGGCGGCGTGCGTACGGGGTCCCGGCCAGCCAGCGCTTCCACTCGGCCGCGGAGCCGGGCGGGACGAGGAAGGTCAGCACATGGCTGGAGGTCGCCAGCATCACGGGCCCGGTCGCGGCGTCGCGCCGCTGGAGGGCCTGGATCACGGCCGTACCGATGTCGTCGGCCATGCGGACCAGGTCGAAGACGGTACCCACGGGCAGATCGGCGAGGCCGTCACCGCTGGCCCACTGGAGCCGCACCCGGCCGGGGTCGTCGCTGGCGGACAGCAGCCAGTCGGCCGCATCGGTCTGCACGGTGCCGCCCACAGGGCTCATGAGGCGCGCTCGAGCGGCAGGGTGAACCACACCTTCTTCCCCTCGCCCCCCGGGTCCGGCGGCTCGGTGCCCCAGTCGCTGGCCAGGCAGTCGACGATGGCGAGGCCGCGGCCGGACTCCTCGGTCAGCGAGGCACTGCGGAAGATGGGGATGACGGGCGAGCCATCGGCCACCTCGACCCGCAGCTCATGGGCCAGGTGTCCGGCGGAGAGTTCGAGGGAGACGGTGATGATCACGGTGTCGCCGGGGCCGGAGCTGCCGTGCTCGACCGCGTTGGCGAACAGTTCGTTGGTGGCGAGGACGGCGCCGTCCACGAGCGCGCCGAGCCGCCAGTCGTTCAGATGGCCGGTGACCATGCGCCGCACCGCGGCGGCACGGTCGGGTAAGGCGGGGAATTCGGCCCGGAAGAGCCGGCGGGTGACGAGGGCACTCATCGTCCCCTCCCCGCGCGGTTCGGGCCCGGTGATCCGGATGCAGTGGCGGTTGACGGACACCGCGAGGGCAGGGCGGTCGCGCCCCAGGTCCTCGTCATCGGCCGGTGCCGGCCGCTGCGGCAGTCCTGGGAGGGATCGGCTCACGGTGTCCGTCCTCGTCGGTCTGTGGGCTCTCATGACATACAGGCACATGGGGTGGTTGATGTTCCGTTACGCGGGTAGGCGCTTGCTGGCGACTGACGGCGCTGCATCTGAGCCGGTGGCGGTTGGTGCGCGTCCCCCGTCCGACCCGCCTGGACCGGCTGCCACGGACGGAGTCGACGCGGTCGCGTTTGGTGCCGGAAACCGGCATGGTTCCTCCTTCGAAGGCAGCTCGCAGCGTCATCGGTCACCGTCATGTAGAAAAACGGTTGAACCGACCGGTGGGCGAGAGGGCATGGGGGTTGTCCGGTTGTACGGGCGTAGTGGTTCGGGCTGTACGGCCCTGGCGGGGCAGGCGTGAGCGGCGACCGCGGCGGGGAATCCGCCCCGGGCCCGGGGCCCGGTCCGTCCGATGTGTTCCGCCTGGACGGCAAGCGTGTGCTGGTCACCGGGGGCACCCGGGGGCTGGGCGAACAGATCGTGCGGCTGCTGGCCGCGGCCGGGGCGCGGGTGGCCACCTGCGCGCGAACGGCCAAGGATCTAGGGGCCCTTGAGGCGTCGTTACATACGGAAGCGCCGGGGGCGGTGTTCACGGAGGCCCTCGACCTCACCGCACCGGACCGGCTGGAGGCATTCGTCCAGGCAGCGACGGAACGTTTCGGCGGGCTGGACGGCGTGGTGGCGTGTGCCGGTGGCGCACGGGGCCGCGGGCTGGAGGAGGCGGACGCCGGGGACTGGTCCACGACCTGGGAGCTGAACGTCGGTCATGCGGCGCGACTGGTCAAGGCCGCGGTGCCGCATCTGCGGCGCGGCGGCGGCGGTTCGGTGGTGGTGATCGCCTCCATCTCCGGGTGGAAACCGGGGCCGCAGGCGCAGTACGGGGCGGCCAAGGCAGCGCAGATCCATCTGGCGGCCTCACTCGCCCGCGAACTGGGCCCGGACCACATCCGGGTGAACGCCGTCTCGCCCGGCTCGATGCTCATCCCCGGCAAGCGCTGGGACCGTATGCGCGCCTCGGAGCCCGAGCGGTACGCCCGGTTCACGGCCGAGGTCCCGTGCGGCGAGCTGGTCACCCCGCTGGAGGTCGCCCGGGTCGTGGCGTTTCTGCTGTCCGACGCCTCCAGCGGGGTCTCGGGCGCGCATCTGCCCGTGGACCGGGCCCAGAACGCCCCCACCCCGAACGGCTACTGACGTTCCGTCAAAGCATCAGGGGTG
>NZ_GG657754.1:1031870-1065527 GCF_000158915.1 Streptomyces himastatinicus ATCC 53653
TCCCCCAGGTCGCGGAAACACAGGGCCGCCTCGGCCGCCAGAATAGTGGTGGTCCAGGAAGCGCACCCAGGGCGATTCCTGCTGGGCACCCCGGCTCGCCTCCAACTGGGCGTCCGCGGCGCGCAGCGACTTGGACGCCTCCCGGGGCTGGTCGAGCGCCGCATGACCGCGGGCGGCCATGGCGTGCAGCCGCATCAGGCCGAGCGGGCTGCCCGCGTGCTTGGCGGTGGCGACGCCGACCCGGGCCAGCTCGACCCCCGCCTCCGGCTGGCCGAGGTTGGTGGACAGATGGGACAGTCCGGCCAGGATCTGGCCGCCGAGCACCCGGTCGCCGCCCTCGGCGCACAGCCGCAGCGCCTGGGTCATATAGCGCTGGGCCAGGCCGTATTCGGCGTTGTCGTAGGAACTCCAGCCCGCCATCGCGGCGAGCTTGGCGGCCGCGGTGAACAGCTGGCGCCGCTCGTGCGGCGGCGCGCCGCGCTGCTGGAGCATGGGCACGACCTCGGTCGACAGATAGAGCACGATGCTGGCGCGGACCTGGCCGCCGCCGAAGCGGTTGTCCATCTCGTCGAACATGCTGATGGCCGCGTGGACCTGCTCGACGCGGCCGCCGGCGGCCGCGGAGGTGAGCCGGGGGGTGTCCTGGTTCTCGACCAGCCACAGCAGCCATTCGCGCTGCGGGGTCACCAGGGCTCCGGCGACGAAGGGCACCGCACCCAGCAGGCTGCGGCGGGAGATATCGGTGGAGCCGAGTTCGGCGAGCGTGTGCAAGGTCTCTGCTACGTCCTCCCGGTAGGCCAGCGCTCTGGCGACGACGGGGCGCTGACGGTCGGCGATGAAGCCGAGCTCGGCGGGCGCCAGCGGCCGGCCGAGCCGGTGGGAGAGCACGGCGGCGATCAGCTCCGGCGTGTTGCCGCGCGGCTGGCCGCCCTGCAACCAGCGGGTGACGGACGCCTTGTCGTAGTTCGACTCGTGTCCTTGTCTGCGGCCCAGTTCGTTGACCCGGTGCGCCAACGAGGCGTAGGAGCAACCGGATTCCTTGAGGGCCGCGGCCAACGCCGCGTTGGCCGGGGCGCCCTGGCGCCCGCTTCCCGGCTGTGCGCCCGGCATCACCGTAACCCTCCCCGGCACGCGCCACGGAGGTGTACGGGATCCCCGCCGCGCGGCGCCGCACTCATCGGCTGTGTCAACGACGTTGTGGACAAAGGAGGTTGGGAGCCCCCGCCGTGGAGGGTGAGATGGGTCACCCGCTCACTATGCGTGGTGAGTCGCTCACCCCGCAACCATCGTTCTGATAATTTCAGAACGATCCGCATAGCTCTGTCTGTGTCGTCGGGCACGTGGCACACTGTCCAGGCACACTGTGCAGGCATATGACAGCCACTCCGGGAGGCGGGACGTGAGCGAGGCACGGCCGAGCGGCGCCGCCCCCACCGTCTTACGCAGGGTTCTCGGCAAGCGTTTGCGGCATTTGCGCGAGCGGGCCCAGTTTTCCTTCGAAGAGGCAGCTCAGGCCATCGAAGTGACCCCGCTGACGGTGCGTCGGATGGAGAAGGCGGAAGTCGGTCTCAAGATCCCGTACGTCAAGGAACTGCTGCGGAATTACGGCGTTCGGGGACCCGAGATCGAGAGCTTCCTCGCCCTCGCCCGGGAGGCCAACCAGCCCGGCTGGTGGCATCAGTTCCGGGACGTACTGCCCGACTGGTTCAGTGCGTATGTCAGCTTGGAGAGCGAGGCCACGGTCATCCGAGCGTATGAGCCGCACTACGTCCCCGGGCTGCTCCAGACGGAGGACTACGCCCGGGCGGTGCTGCGCATCGGCTTCCCCAACGACACCGAGGAGGAGCTGGAGCGCCGGATCGCCCTGCGCCTCCAGCGGCAGAGCCTGCTCAGCAAGCCGGACGCGCCGGTCATGTGGGCCATCCTCGACGAAACGGTGCTGCGCCGTCCCGTCGGCCCCAGCGAAGTGATGCGGGACCAGATCGCCTACATCATCGACACCCTGTCGATGCCGAAGGTCCGGCTACAGATCATGCGCTTCGCGTCCGGTCCGCACCCCGGGGCCTTCGGCCCCTTCCACTATTTCCGCTTCGGGTTCTCCGAACTGCCCGATGTCGTCTACACCGAGAGCCTCACCGGCGCGGTCTACGTGGACCGGCCGAAGGAGGTCGGGGCGTATCTGGAGGTCCTGGACCGGATGGCCGTCCAGGCGGACCCGATCGGCGACACCAGCACCATCCTGGCCGAACTGCGTAAGGAGCTGTGATGACAGACCCCGTCTACACCGGGATGCCGGCCACGGACCTGGGTACCGAGGGCTGGCAAAAGCCCTGGAGCGGGACCAACGGAGGCACCTGCATCGAGGCCAAGCGGCTGGAGGACGGCCGGGTGGCCCTCCGCCAGTCCACCGACCCGGGCGGCCCCGCCCTGATCTACTCCCGCTCCGAGGTCGCCTCCTTCCTGGAGGCCGCCAAGGCGGGCGACGCCGACTTCCTCATCGCCTAGGCACCGCCACCCAGGGGGTGTGTTCCCCGGTCGCCCCGGCTGCCCCCGGAAACGCGCCGGGCGCACCCCCTGACGGGCCACGATTCGAAAACCACTACGGTCGCACAACCGCACAACCCCGTAGCGCACTCCCACCCCCGCCGCCCCGCCACGCACACTGAAGGCGCCGTGGCGGGCGGCGGTGTCGTCCCTCCATCCAATCCGGGTCGCTCCGGAACGACGGGAAGACGGGATGAAGCTCCAGCATGCGTTCGCACAGCGGCGCACACTGATCGTCGAGGGCTGTGACGGCGTCCGCCGGGACGGGCTGCTGTCCCGGCTCGCGGACCGGCACGGCTTCGCCGTCACCCGCGCCTCCCCCGACCTCCCGCACCTGGACCCGGTCCGCCCCTACCGCGAGCTGCTCCAGCACGAGGGATCGCTCGCGGTGGACGCGGGGCTGGTCGGCGAGCTGGTCTACGGACCGCTGCGGCGCGGGCACTCCCGCGTCACCTGGATCCAGGCGTTCGACTTCGCGGAGGCGGTGGCCGAGCGCGACGGGGTCTTCGTCCATGTCACCGCGCCCGCGACCGTGCTGGAGGACCGGCTCGCCGCGCGCGGCGCGGGCGCCGCGGACCTCGCGGAGATCGACGCCGCGCTGACCAGCTTCGACCAGGCATTCCGTACGCTCGCCCAGCACGCGCCGGTGGTCACGGTCGACGAGGAACCGCCGATGGACCCCGGTTCCGGACCCGGCGCGGAGCCGGGCCCCGGCGAGACTCCGGTGACGCTCGAGACGGCCTCCTTCGCCCGCCGCCTGCCACGGATTCGCTCACCCGTCCGCCGCTACGCCGGGAATCGCTGAACTCCCGTGCACAGTGGGTAAGTTGGAGCCTCTCACAGGCATGACGTACAGCAGGAGAAGTCCCGATGACCAACGGTTCGTCCACCCCCGGCCCCACCCAGCAGGCATGGTCGAAAATCGACACCACCGTGCCCCACTCGGCCCGGATCTGGAACTACTGGATGGGCGGCAAGGACAACTACGAGGTCGACCGGATCGCCGGCGACCAGTACCGGGAGGTCGCCCCGAACATCGAGGTCATGGCCCGCGCCTCGCGCGCGTACCTCATCCGCACCGTCACCCATGTGGCGGGCGAGTGCGGGATCCGCCAGTTCCTGGACATCGGCACCGGGCTGCCCACCTACGACAACACCCACCAGGTCGCCCAGCGGATGGCGCCCGAGGCCCGGATCGTCTACGTCGACAACGACCCCCTGGTGCTCCGGCACGCGCAGGCGCTGCTCACCAGCACCCCCGAGGGCGTGACCGACTACATCGACGCCGATCTCCACGAGCCGGAGCGGATCCTCGAGATGGCCGCCAAGACGCTGGACTTCGACCAACCCGTCGCCCTGATGCTGATGGGCATCCTCGGGCACATCCAGAACTACGACGACGCGGTGTCGATCGTCCGCCGGTTACAGCAGGCCCTGCCCTCCGGCAGCTACTTCGTGCACTACGACAGCACCGACACCGACCAGGCGCTCAAGGAGGCCCAGCAGGGCTACGACGACACCGGCGCCGTTCCGTACGTGCTGCGGGGCCTTACGGAGATCAGCCGCTTCTACGACGGCCTGGACTTGATCGAACCGGGTATCGTCTCGTGTCCGCTGTGGCGGCCCGGGCCGTCCGAGACGCCGATCGAGACGACGGACGTGCACGGGGGTGTCGCGCGGAAGCCATGACCGCGGCCGCCGCGGTGCCGACCAAACGAATGGTTCGGCCACCGGGCAGGTAACCCGCGGCCCCGCCCCGTCGTCAGACACGGCACCGGGGAAGCCGAGGCGGAGGGACGCGCGGGTGTTCGAGGTCGGAGCCTGGAGGGTGCCCTCGGTGAAGCGGCTGCTGCGGGCGTCCGTCGCCGACGCGCCCGCCGTCGTACGGCAGCGCCGCGGTCCCCGGGAGGAGGACCCGGGGATGCCCCGGCACCTCGCCATCATCATGGACGGCAACGGCCGCTGGGCCGCCCTGCGCGGCCTCTCCCGCACCCGGGGCCATGAGGCGGGGGTGCTGGCGCTGCCGCGGGTGGTGGACACGGCGCTGGAGGAGGGCGTCGAGCATCTGTCGCTGTTCTTCTTCTCCACCGAGAACTGGAACCGGCCGCGCGCCGAGGTGGCCGCCCTCATGCGGCTCACCGCCCAGCTGGCCGACGTCTTCCGCGCGTACGGCGAGCGCGGCGTACGGCTGCGCTGGCTCGGCTCGGAGGCCCGGCTCCCCCGCGCCACCCTGGCCGCCCTGCGCCGGGCCGAGGCCGAGACGGCGGGCAACCGCGCGATGACGCTGGCGTTCTGCTTCAACCACGGCGGGCGGGAGGAGATCGCCCGCGCGGCGACCTCGCTGGCGCGGGCCTCGGCGGACGGGGCGCTGGATCCGGGCCTGATCGACGAGGCGCTGTTCACCCGGCACCTGCCGCACGGCGACCTCCCGGACATCGACATGCTGGTGCGGACGTCCGGAGAGCAGCGGATCTCGAACTTCATGCTGTGGCGTGCGGCCTACGCGGAGCTGTTCTTCGTGGACACGCTGTGGCCGGACTTCACGGCGGAGGAACTGCGCGGCCTGCTGGCGGCGTTCGCGGGGCGCAAACGCCGCTTCGGCGCGAGGTGACTCCGGGGATCCGCTAGCGGATCGGGACGCCGGCGAGGGTGCGGGCGATGACCAGGCGCTGGATCTCGCTGGTGCCCTCGAAGATGGTGTAGATCGCGGCATCGCGGTGCATGCGCTCCACCGGGTATTCGCGGGTGAAGCCGTTGCCGCCGAGGATCTGGACCGCCTGGGCGGTGACCGTCTTGGCGGTTTCGCTCGCGAACAGCTTGGACATGGAGCCCTCGGCCGAGTCGAAGGGCTTGCCGTTCACGGCCATCCAGGAGGCCCGCCACACCAGCAGGCGCGAGGCGTCGATCCGGGTGCGCATATCGGCGAGCTGGAAGGCGACGCCCTGGTTGTCGATGATGGGGCGGCCGAACTGCTGCCGGGTCTTGGCGTAGTCGAGCGCGACCTCGTACGCGGCGCGGGCGGTGCCGACGGCCATGGCACCGACGGCCGGGCGGGACGCCTCGAAGGTGGCCATCGCGGCGTTCTTCAGCCGCTCGCCGCCCGCCGTGGCCCTCTCGCGGGCGCGGGCGAGGCGTTCGTCCAGCTTCTCCTTGCCGCCGAGGAGGCAGCTGCCGGGCACCCGTACGTTGTCGAGGACCACCTCGGCGGTGTGCGAGGCGCGGATGCCGTGCTTCTTGAACTTCTGGCCCTGGGACAGCCCGGGGGTGTCCGGCGGGATGATGAAGGACGCGTGGCCCTTGGAGCCGAGTCCGGGGTCGACGGCCGCGACGACGACGTGGACGCTCGCGATGCCGCCGTTGGTGGCCCAGGTCTTGGTGCCGTTGATGACCCACTCGTCCTTGGCCTCGTCGTAGACGGCCCGGGTGCGCATGGCGGACACGTCCGAGCCCGCGTCGGGCTCGGAGGAGCAGAACGCGGCGACCTTCACGTCATTGGCGTCGCCGTACATCTGCGGGATCCAGGTGCCGATCTGCTCCTCGGTGCCGTTGGCGAGCACGCCGACGGCGGCCAGACCGGTGCCGACGATGGACAGGGCTAGCCCTGCGTCGCCCCAGAACAGCTCCTCCATGGTCATGGGGATGCCGAGGCCGGTGGGGTCGAAGTACTGCTGGGCGTAGAAATCCAGGGAGTACAGGCCGATCTTGGCCGCCTCCTGGATAATCGGCCAGGGCGTTTCCTCGCGCTCGTCCCATTCCGCGGCGGCGGGTCGCATGACGTCCGCGGCGAAGCCGTGGATCCACTCACGCACTGCCTTCTGATCATCGTTGAGTTCGAACGAGAACTCCGCCATGGCCCCTCCACCTGCCGCGCCTGCTGTTACCTACGGTAACAGCAGTCTGTTACCGGTCAGTAGGCGATGTCAACTCCACGGCCGTGCGATCTCTTTACCCCGGCCGGGTGTTACGTTGCGCAGATACGCGGTGCCCATTCATGTAACGCGTGAACACGTCAGGGGGCGGGGAGGCCACGACATGGAGACCGGGACCAGCCAGCGCGAGGACCACCAGCAGGAGGCCGCCGCACGGCGCCGCAAGGAGCTGCTGGAGGCCGCCGACCGGGTGGTGCTGCGCGACGGCCCCGAGGCCTCGATGAACGCGATCGCCGCCGAGGCGGGCATCACCAAGCCCATTCTCTACCGCCACTTCGGCGACAAGGGAGGGCTGTACCGTGCCCTCGCGGTGCGCCACACCGATGCCCTGCTCGCCTCGCTGCGCAACGCCCTGGACGCCCCCGCGCCCGACCGCCGCGGACGGGTGGCGGCCACGCTGGACACCTACCTGGCGGCGATAGAGGCCCGGCCCCAGGTGTACCGCTTCCTGATGCACCCGGCCGACCAGGGCCAGCAGCAGGAACAGGAGCAGGGCTTCGACGTGGGCCACCACTCCGCGCCGCTGCTGCGCCGCATGGGCGACGAGCTGGCCAAGGTCATCGCCGACCGGGTCGAACTCGGCCCCGGCGGCGAGGAGGTGGCCCGGATCTGGGGCCATGGGATCGTCGGCATGATGCACGCCGCGGGCGACTGGTGGCTCCGGGAACGGCCCTGCTCGCGCGAGCGGTTGGTCCACCACCTCACCGATCTGCTGTGGGGGCGGCTGGCGCTGGTGGACGACCGTATCGGCGCCCCCGGGCTGTTCTGAGGCCCCCGGTTCACGGGTTCACGCCCGCCCGCGCGCCCACGGCGCGCGGCGGGCCGCCCACAGCACCCGGCGCCGCCGCAGCCCGTCCAGCCGGTCCAGGAACAGCCCGCCGTCCAGGTGGTCGCATTCGTGCTGGAGACAGCGGGCGAAGAAGCCGCTGCCCTCGACCCGCACCGGCTCCCCGGTCGCCGTCACGCCCTCCACCACCGCGCGGTCGAAGCGCGGGGTGCCCGACTCGATGCCCGGCAGCGACAGACAGCCCTCGGTGCCCCGTACGGTCACCCCGTCCGCCTCCGCCAGCCGCGGGTTGACCACGTGCCCCAGATGACGCCGGTCCTCGTCGTCCGGGCAGTCGTACACGAAGACCCGCAGCCCCACGCCGATCTGGTTGGCGGCGAGGCCGACCCCGCCCGCCGCGTACATCGTGGCGAACAGGTCCTCGACCAGCCGGGCGAGGGCCGCGTCGAAGTCGCCGACCTCCTCACAGGGCGCGCGCAGCGCCTGATCACCGAGCAGCCGCAGGGGCCGTACCGTCCCCCGGCTCCCCGGGATCGCGCCGTTTCGCATGGCAGCCAAGCGTACGGTCCCCCGGAAGGGCCGACGGAATTCGGGACAGCGCCCGGATCTCGATAGGCTGATCCCCGACCGTGGCCTCCCGGCTGGCGATTCGGCGCGGAGGGGGCGTACCACCGGTGCCTCGGGGGGCAGGTGCGGCGCCGGTATGCGAGGAGGATCGAGAGACGATGGCAGGCAACTCAGAGCCGCTGTCGCCACGTGCCAAACTGGCCGTGACGGCGGGCAAGGCCGCGGCGGCGGTGTCGAAGGCCGCGGGCCGCGGCAGCGGATCGGTGATCGGCGGCAAGGTGGCCCTGCGCCTCGACCCCGATCTGCTCAGCAGGCTGGCGCACCACCTGGACGTGATCCTGGTGTCGGCGACCAACGGCAAGACCACGACGACCCGGCTGATCGCCGAGGCGCTCCGGGCCGCGGGCCCGGTGGTCTCCAACGCGCTCGGGGCCAACATGCCCGCGGGCATCACCTCGGCCCTGGCGGGCGGCTCCGACGCCCGCTACGGCGTGATCGAGGTCGACGAGAAGTACCTCGCCGGGGTGGCACGCGACACCGAGCCCAAGGCCATCGCGCTGCTCAACCTCTCGCGCGACCAGCTCGACCGGGCCGCCGAGACCCGGATGCTCGCCGAGAAGTGGCGGGAGGGCCTGGCCGGTACGAAGGCCACAGTGATCGCGAACGCGGACGACCCGCTCATCGTCTGGGCCGCCTCCTCAAGCCCCAATGTGGTGTGGGTCGCCGCGGGCCAGGAGTGGAAGGACGACGCCTGGTCCTGCCCGGCGTGCGGCGGGGTGCTCCAGCGCCCCGGCGACGACTGGGTGTGCGGCGAGTGCGGCTTCCGCCGCCCGGTGCCCAGCTGGGCGCTGAACGGTGAATACGTGCTGGACCCGCACGGCGCGGCCTGGCCGATCCACCTCCAGCTGCCCGGCCGCGCGAACAAGGCGAACGCGGCCACCTCGGCGGCCGTCGCCGCCACCTTCGGCGTGCCGCCGCAGGTCGCGCTGGAGCGGATGTACCAGGTGCAGGCGGTCGCCGGCCGCTATGACGTGGTCACCTTCCAGGAGCGCGAGCTGCGGCTGCTGCTGGCGAAGAACCCGGCCGGCTGGCTGGAGACATTCTCGCTGATCGACCCGCCGCCCACCCCGGTGATCCTCTCGGTGAACGCGCGCGGCGCGGACGGCACCGACACCTCCTGGCTGTGGGACGTGGACTACACCCGGCTCGCCGGGCACCCGATCTGTGTGATCGGCGACCGCAAGCTGGACCTCGCGGTGCGCCTGGAGGTCGCCGGGCTCGACTTCCGGGTCTGCGCGGACGCGGACGAGGCGGTACGGATCTCCCCGCCCGGCCGCATCGAAGTGATCGCCAACTACACCGCGTTCCAGGACCTGCGCCGCCGGGTCGGCAACTGACCCCCGTACGAGGAGACACGACGATGCGTAGCACGAGCCAGAACGGCCTGCGTCTGGTCTGGGTCTACCCCGACCTGCTGAGCACGTACGGCGACCAGGGCAACGTCCTGGTGGTGGAGCGCCGGGCGCGCCAGCGCGGGCTGGACGTCTCCCGCCTGGACGTCCGCTCCGACCAGCAGATCCCCACCTCCGGGGACATCTACCTGATCGGCGGCGGCGAGGACCGCCCGCAGCGGCTGGCCGCCGAGCGGCTGATGCGGGACGGCGGGCTGAACCGCGCGGTCGCCAACGGGGCGATCGTCTTCTCGGTGTGCGCCGGGTACCAGATCATCGGCCACGAGTTCGTCAACGACCTCGGGCAGCGCCAGCAGGGCCTGGGCCTGCTGGACGTGATCAGCACCCGCGGCGAGGGCGCCCGCTGCGTCGGCGATGTGCTGGCCGACATCGACGAGCCGCTGGGGCTGCCGCCGCTGACCGGGTTCGAGAACCACCAGGGCGTCACCCACGTCGGCCCGACCGCGCGCCCCTTCGCGCGCGTCCGGTTCGGCAACGGCAACGGCACGGGCGACGGCTACGAGGGCGCGTACAAGGACACCGTCTTCGGGACGTACATGCACGGCCCGGTGATGGCCCGCAACCCGCACATCGCGGACCATCTGCTGAAGCTGGCGCTCGATGTGAACGGGCTGCCGCCGGTCGACGACCAGTGGTACGAGGCGCTGCGCAACGAGCGGATCGCGGCGGCCACCGCCCAGCCCGCCTGAGCGGCCTCGCGCACGGCTGAGCCGCCGGGTGACCGCATCGCGGACACCCGGCGGCATTGTGCTTTCCGCGGCGTCCGCCGCTTGTAGGGTGTCGTCGTCCAGCCGGACAGCGCGGTCCGGATGTCGCTCCCATACACATGGGCCGTAGCAGACAGAGGAATCACGCGCCATGCGCATCGGTGTGCTCACATCCGGCGGCGACTGCCCCGGGCTGAACGCGGTCATCAGGTCCGTCGTCCACCGCGCCGTCGTCGACCACGGCGACGAGGTGATCGGCTTCCAGGACGGCTGGAAGGGCCTGCTGGAGTGTGACTACCGCAAGCTCGACCTGGACGCCGTGAGCGGCATCCTGGCCCTCGGCGGCACCGTCCTGGGCTCGACCCGGGTACAGCCCGCGCATCTGCGCGACGGGGTGGAGCGAGCGAAGGGCCACGTCGAGGAGCTGGGCCTGGACGCGGTCATCCCGATCGGCGGCGAGGGCACCCTGAAGGCGGCCCGGATGCTGTCGGACGCCGGGCTGCCGATCGTCGGCGTCCCGAAGACGATCGACAACGACATCGCCTCCACCGATGTGACCTTCGGCTTCGACACCGCGGTCGGGGTGGCGACCGAGGCCCTGGACCGGCTCAAGACCACCGCGGAGTCGCATCAGCGGGTGCTGATCGTCGAGGTCATGGGGCGGCACACCGGTTGGATCGCGCTGCACTCGGGCATGGCCGCGGGCGCCCACGCGATCGTCGTGCCGGAGCGCCCGTTCGACATCGAGGAGCTGGTCAGGACCGTCGGGGCACGGTTCGAGGCGGGCAAGAAGTTCGCGATCGTCGTGGCCGCCGAGGGCGCCAAGCCGCGCGAGGGCACGATGGAGTACGCGGCCGGGGAGCGGGACGTCTATGGCCACGAGCGGTTCGCCGGTATCGCACGTCAGCTCTCCGTCGAGCTGGAACAGCGGCTGGGGAAGGAGGCCCGGGCGGTGATCCTGGGCCATGTGCAGCGCGGTGGCACGCCGACGGCGTACGACCGGGTGCTGGCCACCCGCTTCGGCTGGCACGCCGTCGAGGCGGCGCACCGCGGCCAGTTCGGCAAGATCACGGCGCTGCGCGGTACGGACATCGTGATGGTGCCGCTCGCGGACGCGGTGGAGCGGCTGAAGACGGTACCCGCCGAGCGGTACACCGAGGCCGAGTGCGTGCTGTGATCTGACCGGTTCTAGGCTGGTGCGAGCACATTTCGTGCGCACCGGGAGGAGAGCTGCTGATGGATCACGGCGGGCACGGCATGATGATGGATCTGCCGCCGTTCACGCTGTCGCGCGGACTGGCGTTCGGCGGTGATCCCTTCTTCCTCGTCGGCTGTGTGCTCGCGCTCGCCCTGTACGGCTGGGCCGCGGTGCGGCTGTGGCGGCGCGGTGACCGCTGGCCGGTGGGGCGGCTGGTGGCGTTCGTGGCGGGTGTGCTGACCGTCGTGGTCGCGATGTGCACCGGGCTGAACGACTACGGCATGGTCATGTTCAGCGTGCACATGGTCCAGCACATGATCATCAGCATGGTCTCCCCCATCCTCCTGCTGCTGGGCGCGCCGGTGACGCTGGCCCTGCGCGCCCTGCCGGCGGCCGGGCGCGGCCGCAAGGGGCCGCGGGAACTGCTGGTGGCGCTGCTGCACAGCCGCTACATGCGGATCATCACCCACCCGGTGTTCACGATCCCGCTGTTCATCGCGAGCCTGTACGGGCTCTACTTCACCCCGCTCTTCGACTTCCTGATGGGCTCCAAGGTCGGGCACATCGCGATGATGGTCCACTTCCTCGCGGTGGGCCTGGTCTTCTTCTGGCCGATCATGGGCGTGGACCCGGGGCCGCACCGGCCGGGCTATGTGATGCGGATGCTGGAGCTGTTCGCGGGGATGCCCTTCCACGCGTTCTTCGGGATCGCGCTGATGATGGCGAGCGCGCCCATGATCGGCACGTTCGAGCATCCGCCCGGCTCGCTGGGGATCGACGCGCTGTCCGACCAGAACGCGGCGGGCGGCATCGCCTGGGCGTTCAGCGAGGTCCCGTCGGTGATCGTGCTGGTGGCGCTGGTGTACCAGTGGTACAAGTCCGACCAGCGCCAGGCGCGGCGCGATGACCGTACAGCGGACCGCGACGGTGATCAGGAACTCGCCGCGTACAACGCCTATCTGGCGTCGCTCCAGGCCCGCGGGCGCTAGGGGGTCTCGTCGGCGTCCGGCGGGTCGCCGCGCCGCCGCGCAGAGCCGCTGTGTGTGCTCAGCTCGTGAGGGAGCAGCTCCGGCACATGCCCTGGCTCCTCGCGGTCCACATGGCATCGCGCAAGGCCGGCGCAATCGGCCGGGCCGGGGGCCGGCCGCCGTGGAGCTTCGGACCGCTCCGGGCGGCCGACTCGGGTTGCGTCGAGGTCCAGGCCGCGAGGCGGTTCCGGACCTCCTCCTCGCGGCCGGAGGCCGCGAGCTTCTGCTGCGCGTAGACGCGCACCGTCTCCAGCATCCGGAAGCGTGAGCTGCCCGCTCCCCGCAAGGGGGCCAGGAGCGACTTGCCGACCAGCCGGCCGACGGTGTCGACCACCTCCGCGCCGGACAGGGTCGTGTCGGCGCAGAAGTGTTCCGCGGCGTCGAGGTCCCAGGTGCCCACGAGCACGGACAAGTCGTGGAAGACCCGCTTCTCGTCGGCGCCGAGGAGTTCATGGCTCCAGTCCAGCGTCGCGTACAGGTTGCGATGCCGCTCGGGAGCGGGGACCGGGGCCTGAGCGAGGATATGGAGGCCGTCGGCGATCCGCGCCTCGATGTCCGGGACGGTGAGCATGCGGGTGCGGCCGACAGCCAGTTCGATGGCCAGCGGCAGGCAGTCCAGCCGACGGCACACCGCTGCCGCGCTCGCCCGCGTGACGTCATCCCACCCCAGGTCCGGCGTCGCCGCGGTCATCCGGGCCCGGAACAGCTCAACCGCCTCGCCGAGCGGCAACGGGCGCAGCGGGAAGGCCGTTTCGCCCGGCACGGCCAGCGCCTCCCTGCTCGTGGCCAGCACGGTCAGAGCGGAGCAGCCGCGCATCAGGGTGTCGACGGTGTGGGCCGCGCCCTGGCGTACGTGTTCGCACGTGTCGACCACAAGGAGCATCCGCTTCCCGGCCAGGGCGGCCTTCAGTCGCGCGAGTTGAGGAATCCGGTCGGGCGAATCCGGGATGCCGAGCGCCTCGGCGAATGCGGCGATCAGCCGGTCGGGGCCGGCACCGGCGGGAAGTGAGGCGAGTTCCACCAGGCAGATGCCGTCCGGGAATTCCTCGCGCAGATTGTCTGCCGTCTGGAGGGCGATCCGGGTCTTGCCCACGCCGCCCGGACCGACCACGGTCACCAGGCGGTTCTGCCGCACCGCTTCCGTGATGGCCCCCAGGTCCGCGCGCCGTCCGACGAACGCGTCGAGCGGCGGGACGAGTCCGCCCGTCCGGCCCGCCTCACCGGTGGTCCGGGAACCTGACCCGGGAACCACCCGGCTCGGGGCGTTCCGGGGCCCCGGCGGCGGCGTCGTGGCGGCGGGCCCCCTTCGCGGGACGTTCAGTGCGTGGGTGTCGTGGGCCAGTAAAGCGGCGTGCAGTGCGCGCAACGGAGGGGAAGGACTCACCCCCAGCGCGTCACGGAGTACTCCGCGCGTGGCGTCGAAAACCTCCAGCGCCTCGGCCTGGTGGCCCGCTCCGTAGAGCGCCCGCATCAGCAGCCCGCGCAGACTCTCGCGCAGCGGGTGCTCGGCGACAAGCGCCTTCAGCTCCGGCACCAGGGCGACGTGCTGCCCCTGGGCAAGCCGCGCCTCCGCGAGGTGCTCGGATGCCACGAGGCGCAGTTCGTGCAATCGCGCCCGCTCACCGGCGATGGCCACGGAGTCGCCCGCGCCCTCCAGCGCCGGGCCCCGCCACAGCCGCAGTGCCTCCTGCAGCACCGCCGCCGCGTCGGCCGGGCGCCCTTGGTCGAGGTGGTCGTTGCCCTCGGCGGCGAGCCGTGCGAAGCGGGTCGCGTCGAGCATGTCCGCCGAGAGCCCCATGCGGTATCCGAGGCCCTTCCGGGTCTGCAGCAGGCCGCTGTTCCTGCCCAGCAGGACGCGCAGCTTGGCTATGTGCAGGTGCAAAGCGTTGACCGGGTCCTTGACGGGTCGGCCGGCCCATAATTCCTCGATCAGAAAATCCCGTTTCACCACCGCGGGCGCTTGGACGAGCAGCAGAGCCAGCAGAGTCGACAACCGGGCGCCCCGAAGGGGGAGGGCGGCACCGTGCTGCATCAGCATCTGTACCGGCCCCAGGACCTGGAAGAACATACGAACAGTATCCAGAGCGTTACTGTCCAGAGCGATCAGCTCTCGCCCGTGATGCCGTAGTTGCGTCTCAACGTCCACAAATTACTAGTCATCTTCATAGGACAACAGATCGAGCACAGACCGCGGCGGCAGCGGGACAGGCGCGCCACAGAGCCACGACAGAACCGTTTGCTGGGATTGCTGCACAGCCCAACGCCACCCACCAGATTCAGGCAGGGGAGGGTCCCATGCACACGTCGTGGAGCTCCGGTCGGCCACCGCGCCCGCAGGATCGCCGATGACCGCCGCGGTGCCGCCCCGGGTGGAGGCGGCCGGGAGCGCGGGATGGGTACGCCAGGTGCTCGCCGCCCGCTGGGGGCCGCGGTGGTCCGGTGTCCCCGTGTCGGCCGCTCTCGGCCGGTGGCACCGCGCCGCTCAGTCACACCGCGGGCCTGTGGTACGTGGAGCGCCCCGAGGGGGGCTACGTACTGAAGGTCCAGCTGAATCCCGACGCCGCACGGGAGCCGCGGTTCTATCCGCTCAAGGAAGAGGTCCTCGCGCACTGCCGCAGCCACGGGGTGCCCGCCCCGGCGGCCGTGGCGGCCTCGGACGGCGCCACCAGCGTCTGGCACGACGGGCTGGTGTGCGAACTCGCTCCGCTCGCGCCGGGCGCCGCGTCCGGCGAGCTCACGCCCGCCCAGGCTGCCGCCGTCGTACGCACCGCGCTCGGGCTGCGCCGCGCCCTGGACCGGCCGCCGGACGGGGTGGCGGACAGGCTCGCCCCGATCCGGCTGCCCCGGCTGGTCGACGAGGAACACTGGCCGTCCGCCCTGCGGGACGCCGATGAGCGGCTGCTGCCACTCGCAGAGCGGCGCGGCGACAGCTGGGGCCGGGCGGCCGCCTCGGCGCTGCGCGGCGTCATCGCGTCGGGTCGGCTGCTGCGAGAGGCCGGACCGGCCGCGGCGGGCGAACAGCCCGCCAGGCCCGCGGTGGTGCACGGCGATCTGCACTACCACCACTTCCTGTTCTCCCCCACGGGCGACGGTGAGGGCGAAGGCGATGGCCCTGACGTCGTAGCCGTGCTGGACTTCGACAATCTGCACGTCGGCGACCGGTTGCTGGACCTCGCCTGGCTGGCCGAGATGGCGGGGCGGGTGGCCGGCGAGACCAGCCGCCGCCGCTCCCTCGCCGCGTTCCGCGAGGCGGCGACGGCCGCCGGCCTGCTCGCGCCGGGCGAGGAGCGGCTGCTGATGCCGCTCCTGATGGCCCACTCGCTGCCGGTGATCGTCGACATCGCCAAGGACATCCTGCTCAGGGACATCCTCAGCCCCGCGTGGACCGAGTACTTCGACCTGCTCGCACCCCCGCGCAGGCTTCGGATCCACCAGTCCCTCGTCTCTCCGCTCCCGCGCTGAGCGCGTCGGGCACACCCTCACAGAGAGAGGTTCCTCATGTCTGTCCAAGAGTCCACGCTGTCGTCGTGGCCGACCGACCTGTCCGCCTACTGCTTCGAGGTCCCGCACTCCGAGGACGCGGTGCTCTTCACCTCCGGCAAGGGAATCCGGCTGCAGGACGCCGGCGGCCGCAGCTATCTGGACGGCCTGTCGGGCGTGTTCGTCACCTGCTTCGGCTACGACTGCGAGCCCATCAAGCGGGCGGTGGAGGACCAGCTGCGGACGCTCCCCTTCAACCCACCCCTGCACGGCACCAATCACGCCGCACTGGAGCTGGCCCGGGGCCTGGTCGACCTGGCGCCGCCCGGCATCACGGCGGCCAAGCTGGTCAACGGCGGTTCGGAGAGTGTCGAGGCGGCGGTCCGGCTGGCCCGGCTCTACCACCGTACGCACGGCAATCCCGACAAGATCAAGGTGCTCAGCCACTACCACGGGTACCACGGCGCCACCTTCGGCTCGCTGTCGCTGACCGGGCGTCCCGATGTCGGGCGCTTCGGCCCGGGCCTGGGCGGCTTCCTCCACGTCTGGCCGCCGGACTGCCTGGAGTCCTTCTGGGGCGTGCCGCCCGAGGAGTCGGGAGCGCTGGCCGCATCGATCATCGAGCGGACGATCGAGGCCGAGGGCCCGGATTCGGTGGCCGCCCTGGTCATCGAGCCGGTCATCCATCTGCGCGGCATGGCGATCCCGTCGGCCGACTACCTCACGCGGCTTCGGGAGATCTGTGACCGGCACAACGTGCTGCTCGTCTTCGACGAGATCGTCACCGGATTCGGCCGCACCGGAAAGCCGTTCGCCGCCCAGACCTTCGGCGTCACCCCGGACATCATGTGCGTCGGCAAGGGCATATCCGGCGGTTACGCTCCGCTGGCCGCGGTGCTGATGGCCGAGCGAATCGCCGCGATTCTCGGTGACTCCGGCGGTCCGCTGGCCTTCGCCCCCTCGCACACGTACGCCGCCAACCCCATGGCCTCGGCCGCGGGCCTGGCCGCGGTGAACCTGTTCCGGGACGGCGACTTCCCGGTGCGGATCGGCAAGCTGTCGGAGTACATCGAGCCACGGCTGCGGGAGCTGATCGGCGGGCGCGGCACCGTGCGGTCGATCGGACTGCTGTACGGGGTCAAACTGCTGGAGGACGGCGGCGAACGGCCGATCGGCGAACGGTTCGCCCGGGCGTGCCTGCAGCGCGGCCTGATCATTCGCGGTCAGGACGACTGGTTCGTCATGGCTCCCGCCTTCGTGACGACCGAGACCGAGGCGGACGAGATGCTGCGCGTCCTCGCCGCCGCCCTCGACGAGGTGTGCGGGAGCGGTCGATGACCGGGCTGAGCAGTCTCTTCGCCGAGCCGGGTGAGGCCGCGCTGCCCCGGCTGACGCCCGAGGAGAACAAGGTGGTGCGGCGCGAGCTGGCCGAGCTGGAAGCGGGCGATTACAGCGGCCCGCTGCTCGACTCGCTGCGCAAGCTCGCGGCCGCCGTTCCCGAGCGGGTCCATGACGACAGCGCCCGGGTCCTGCTGCGGATGCACGAGATCGCGGGCTCGGGGAACTACCAGAGTTGCCTGTCGTCCCTGCCGCTCGTACGCGCCTGCTTCGAGCTCGGACTCGTATCCGTGGACTCCGAGGAGGGCCAGGGCCCGGCCGAGCTGATCGTCGGCCGGGGACACATCGCGCCGAGCTTCTACGCCGAGCACTACGTCCGTGGCACCTTCCCGTTCACACCGCTGGCCACCCTGCACCAGGGCGGACTGACCGGGGTGATCCACCGGGACCTGGGCTTCCGCAACACCATGCGGTACAGCCTCGGTGTGGGCGTCGCGCAGGCGGTGAGTCTCGCCGGCGCGATGGCCGAGCGGGGCGACAACCGCAAGGTGGTCTGCCTGGCCGGCGACGGCGAGTTGCAGGAGGGCGTGGTCTTCGAGTGCCTGCGCTTCGCCCACGACGCGGGTCTGACCAATCTGGTCCTGGTCGTGGACGCCAACGACATGGGCATCGAGCCGCTCCCGAAGCCGCTCAGCCGCGACTACCTGGCCGGCTATCTGCACCGCGTCGAGGAGGTCGACGGCCTGGACGCGAAGGCCGTCTCGGACTCGCTAGGCGAACTGCTGGCCGCGCCGGGGTCGGCGGCGCTGGTGTGCCGGACCCGCAAGGGCGACCACAGTTTCAAGCCGAAGCCGGCCGAGGGCTCGGCCGCACCGGCGAAGCCCGCCAAGGTGTCCTTCGCCGCGACCACCGGACGGATGCTGGCCGACCGCCAGGAGCGCACCGGCCGGGAACTCGCGGTGTTCACCGCCGACATGGCGAACCGCTTCGGACTGCGCGGCAAGGTGCCGTACACCAACACCGGGCTCGCGGAGACGCTCAGCCTCGGCCTGACCCTCGCGCTGCCCGAGCGGACGCTGAAGGTGGTCGCCACCGACGCGATGTACTACATGGACTCGCTCAGCATGCTCACCGAGGCGACCACCAGCGTGCGCAATCTGCTGGTGCTGGCCGGGCGCAGCTGGGGGGCCTGGGGCGGCGCGCACAACGCCGCGAACCTGCTCGGCCTGGTGATGAACACCCGCGTCTACGAGCCGGTGACCGAGGCGGAGTTCGACGCCTGCCTGGACCGGCTGGACCACAACCCGGACATCACGCACGTTCTCAGCACGGTCGACGCGAAGTTCGACCCGCCCGGGGCGGACTGCTCCGCCGACGTGGACGGCGGAGTGTGGATCACCCCGCCCGCCGCCGGTGACCTGGGGACTGCCCTGGTCACCTTCGGCTACGCGACCGTACTCGTCGCGGAGGCCAACCGGGACCTCGGCCTGCCGCATCTGCACTGCGCGGCGCTCGACCCCGACCTCGACGCGGAGACCGTCGCGCGCTTGCGCGGCAGCGAACGGCTGCTGGCCATCGAGTACAACGGGGCGCACGGCGGCTTCGGCGAGCGGCTGCGCACGAAGTACCTGCTCCCGGCCGAGGTGCACGGCGTACAGCGGGACATCGCCAACCGCGTGCACGACAAGCAGCTCCGGCTGCACCGGATGAGCCCGGCGCAGCTGCGCGAACTGCTCGACGGAAGGCCGTCGGACACGGACGGCGAGGACCGTCCCGGGGAGGAGGCCCGCCGTGCGGCTGCACGCGCATGACTACCGGGCGCCGGACACCTCGGGCATCGTCGACGGCGCCATCCTCATGCATCGTGAGGTGGCCGAACTGCTGGCCGGCCACCGGAGCGTGGCCTGGCACGATCTGACCCGCGGCGCCGAGAGTGTCGCATCGGCCTCGCCGGGCGAGGTGGTGTACGCCGGGGCAGGCCCGTACGCCTTCCTGCACCATCTGTGGCGGGAGCGTACGAAGGGCCGCTTCCGGATCGTCCGCGAGGTGCACACGGCGCTGTGGTCCGGCTACTGGGCACAGGAGGAGCTGTGCGCGCCGCTGCTGCGCCCCGGTGACCTGGTGCTGTTCCCGACCGAGTACACGCGCCGGCTGTTCATCCGGCATCTGGCGTCGGTCACCGAGGACAACTCGGCGGTCGCCTACCCCATGCTCGACCGGCTGCCCCGGCTTCCCCGGGCCCGGATACCGGCGCCCGACGAGCCGCTGCGCATCGGCTATCTCGGTGCTCTGTCCCTGGCGAAGAACTTCGACCAGGTGCTGTCGGTCTTCGCTCGCTGCCACCGGGCGAGCCCGGGGCGCGTCAGTCTGCTGTGCGCGGGCAAGCCGAACCATCCCCGCTGGGAGACCGATGCGGTGCTGGCGGAGCTGGGCCGGCAGGGGGTCGAGCCGGATGCCGTCCGGATGCTCGGCGTCCTGGGGCAGACCGAACTCGCCGGGTTCTTCTCGCAGATAGACGTGCTGCTGTTCCCGAGCACGGCGTCGCGGGAGACGCTCGGCAGGGTGGTGCTGGAGGCGCTCGCCCACGGGATTCCGGTACTGGGCGCCGACATCGGCCCGGCCGTCGAACTGCTGCCCGCGCGCAATCTGGTGCCGACGGTGCTCAACACCGGGACCGCGTTCTCCATGAGCAGGGTCGAGGCGCTCGGCTGGGTCGACGAGGACGCCCTCGTGGACAAGCTGCGCGCCCGCGACTTCGAACCCGCGGATGTGATCGCCGAGTCGCCGTACCAGGACCGGACGTTCCTGCGGGCGCTGTCCGGCGAGGCGGTGCGACAGGAGATCGCCCACGACGCCCGGCTGACCGATCGGCTGACGGTGGAGCGGCGGAAGGGCGTCGACCTGGACCGGGCGCTGGCACGGTCCGAGCAGATCTTCACCGACTTCTTCCGGCACCGGGACGACGGCCTGCTGTCCGCGGTGGACGCCCTGCCGGAGGAGCCGGCCCAAGGCCGCCGGCAGCTGCGGCGGCTGATCACCGAAGGAAGCCGCAATCTGGCGGACTACCGGGCTTTCCCCCGGCTCCTGGACGCCCTGTTGCTGCCCCCGCTCGACTACGGCCTGACGCCGGAGCCCGTAAGAACGACGCATCGGAAGGACATGACGGCATGACGACGACGGAACGCGGGACCGGGACCGATACGGGGACAGGGACGGGGCTCGCCGGCAAGGTCGCGCTGGTCATCGGCGGGGGCCGGGGCATCGGCGCCGCCGCGGTGGAGGCGCTGGCCCGGCAGGACGCGACCGTGGTGGTGGCCGACACCGACCGGCTGCCCTCGGCTTTCAACCACTACCGGTCCACCCGGGTGAGCGGGTTCGCCGACGCCCAGAAGCTGGCGGCCCGGCTGAGCGAGGCGGGACTGCGGGTGACCGCGGCGGAGGTCGATGCCACCGACGAGGCCGCGGTGCGCGAGCTGTACGGGTCGCTGGCAGGCGGGCCGGGGCGGCTCGACGTGGTCGTCAACGCCTTCGGGGTGACCCATGTCAGCCCGGTGGAGCAGATGGAGCTCACGGAGTTCCAGCAGGTGGTGTCCGGCAATCTGGACGGGGTCTTCCTGTCCTCCAAGCACGCCGTGCCGCTGCTGCGCGACTCCGGCGGCGGGTCGATCATCAACTTCTCCTCGGTGTCGGGGCGCAGCGGCTTCGCCAAGGTGGCGCACTACTGCGCCGCGAAGTTCGGGGTGATCGGCTTCTCCTCCTCGCTCGCCCTGGAGGTGGCCCGCGACGGCATCCGGGTCAACGCGATCTGCCCCGGGATGATCCGGACCAATATGTGGAGCTATCTCCTGTCGGCGTTCGTCCGGCCCGGCGAGACCGAGGACGAGTGCTGGGAGCGGATGCGCACCATGATTCCCCAGCGGGAGTTCCAGACTCCCGAGGACATCGCGGAGCTGGTGGTCTTCCTGGCCACGGCGAAGAAGGTCACCGGCCAGGCGATCAGCGTCGACGGCGGGATGACGGCATGACGGCGACGCAGCCCACGGGCGCCGCACAGGCGGAGGTGGTGTTCGGCTTCGACGAGGGCTGGAGCTGGTCGGCCGAGCCGCTCTCCTGCTCGCGTACCGGCGGGTCACTGGAGATCACCGCGCCAGGTGGGGCCGATCTGTTCGCCATGCCCGGCGCCCACGAGGCGAGCGGACTGCCGCTGCTCCAGCGCACGGTCCGGGGCGACTTCACCGCCTGGACCCGGATCTCGGTCGACGGCGCCGCGTTCGGCGACGCGGGCGGGATCGCCCTGCACGGCCCCGAGGGCTGGTTCAAGGTCTGCGTGGAACGGGTCAAGGCGAGTGGCTGGGCGGTGGTCACCGTGCTGTCCCGGCCGGTGTCCGACGAGGCGCTGGGGCCGGCGCTGGCCGGTCCCGAGGCGGAGCTGCTGGTGACCCGCGAGGGGCCCCGGCAGGCGGTGTTCTTCCGTGAGGCGCCCGAGGACGACTGGCGGTTCGTACGAACGTTCTTCGGCTTCTCGGAGCCGGAGCTGCGGCTGGGGCTCTTCGTCCAGGCTCCGTTCACCCCCTCCGCCTCAGCCGTCTTCGCCCCGGTCAGGCTCCGCCCCACGGCCCTGCGCGACCGGAGGTGACCATGCCGGTGCCGCCCGCCGCACCCGCCCGGGTACGCGTCGTGGCCCCGCTGGTGCTGTCCTTGCTGCTGGGTGTGGTCACCGCGGCGCTGGGAGCGGCGTTGCCGCTGCTCAGGTCCGCGTACGGGCTGCCCGAGGGGAGCGGGGCCGAGCTGGTCGGGCTGTACAACTTGGGTGCGCTCGCCGGGGTCGCCGCGTGCGGTCTTGGCGGCCGTACCCCCGCCGGGGGGTCCACCACCGGGCGCCCGGTCCTCCCGCTGCTGGCCGCGTTCGCGGGCGGCTGCGCGGGGATGGCGCTCGCGCCCACCTGGTGGCTGCTGAACGCGTTCGCCACGGCGACGGGCTTCGGCTTCGGCGGGCTGCTGCTGTATCTGAACGCCTTCTTCGGCCGCTTCCCGGGGCGGCGCGGGCTGCTGCTGATGAATCTGCTGCACGCGTGCTTCGGCGCGGGCGCCACCGTGGGACCGCTGCTGGTGGGCCGGTTCGGTGAGGTGCCGTGGCTGCTGCTGGTGACGGCGGGGCTGACGGCGCCGCTCCTCTGGCCGACCCGGCACCTCGGCACGGCGGGCCCCGGCGCCCCACCCACGCCCGACACCGGCACCGACGCCCCGGCCGGGCGCCGGAGCCTGCCCCTGCTGGCCGTGTTCGCGGCCGTGGCCTTCCTGTACGCGGGAGTGGAGGCCGGTACCGGCGCGCTGGAGTCCACCCACCTGGAGGCCGCGGGCCGTTCCGCCGAGAGTGCCGCCGGGCTCACCGCGCTGTTCTGGGCGGGCCTCACCGCCGGCCGGGTGGTGCTGCCGCCCGTGACGCACCGGCTGGGTCCACCGCGGCTGGTCCTGCTCTGCCTGCTCGCCGCCACCGGCCTGCTCCTCACCACGCTCGACGACCGCTGGGCACCGGCGGGCTACGGACTGGCCGGCTTCGCGCTGGGCACGGTCTTCCCGACCGTGCTCGTCTGGGCCACCGCCGCCCTGCCGCTCCCACCGGAGCGCGTCAGCGCCGTGCTGCTGCTGACCAATCTGATCGGCAGCGCTGCCCTGCCGCCCCTGCTGGGCCTGTTCGCTGCCCCGGCCCGGGCAGCCGTGTCGATTCCGCTGTCGATCGCCACTCTCACCCTGCTGTGCGGCCTGGCCGTCACGGCCGCCGTCGCCCTGGCCCGGCGGGCGGATCCGACCGCCGCCCGCCGTCACCCCGACCGACCCGACCGACCCGACCGACCCGACCGACCCGACCAGAAGGTAAGGACATGACCTCACCGCAGCCCGTCACCGAGTTGTTCTGGGCGTACTGGAAGACCAAGACGATGCTCAGCGCCATCGAGCTGGGCGTCTTCACCGAGCTGGCCAAGGAGCCGCTGCGCGGAGACGAGCTGGCCGGCCGGCTCGGTCTCGGCCCCGGCGCCGTCGGCGACTTCCTGGACGCCCTGGTGGCGCTCGACCTGCTGGACCGTACCGGCGATGTCTACGCCAATACCCCCGCGGCCGACGAATACCTGGACGCGGGCAAGCCCGCCACCTATCTCGGCGACAGCTACCTGACCCAGTGCGCGGGCCTGGCCGACGACCTGACGGGAGTGCTGCGGACCGGCGAGGCGCTGCGCGGGGCCCGTACCGGCCGGGACTTCTACGCCGACACGTACGCGACGTCGAACTCGGTCCGCGCCTTCCAGCGGGACATGACGGCGCTGAGCATCGGCTCGGCACGGGTGATCGCGGACAGCTTCCCCTGGGACGACTACCGCTCGCTCGCCGACATCGGCACGTCCGAGGGCGCGCTGCCCGGCCGGATCCTGCTGCGCCACCCGCACCTGACCGCGGTCGGCTTCGACCTGCCGCAGGCCCGCGAGGGGTTCGAGGAGTACACCGGCGCGCTCGACCTCGCCGACCGGATGAGCTTCCAGCCCGGGGACTTCTTCCGCGACGAACTGCCCTCGGCCGACGTGCTGGTGTTCGGGCACATCCTGCACAACTGGGGGCTGGAGGAGAAGCGGCTGCTGCTGGACAAGGCGTACCGTGCGCTGCCGGAGGGCGGGGCCGTGCTGATCTACGAGACGCTGATCGACGGCGACCGGCGGAGCAACGCGGTCGGGCTGATCCTCAGCCTCATGATGCACCTGGAGGTCCCCGGCGGCTTCGACTACACCGGTCCCGAGTGCCAGGAATGGCTGCGTGAGGCGGGCTTCCGGGAGACCCGCGTGGAACACCTGGACGGTCCGGAATCCATGATCATCGGATTCAAGTGAGCAGGGCGGGCACACAGCCGGCGACGGCCGCCGCGAGCGACCTCGTCATGTTCTGGAACCTGTACGAGGCGGGCATCGACCGGCTGGAAGGCCGGGACGAACGCTGGCTGCTGCAGCGGGACATCGTCGCGGAACACCGGCCCCGGGTACTGATGACCACCGAGGGGTGGGGCTGGGACCGGGACGGGGGGCGGTTCTTCGAGGACGCCAAGGCCGGGTTCGGCATGGACGGCGCGCTGTTCACCGCGAAGACCGGCTGCCATCTGGCGATCTTCTGGCAGCGGGACATCGAACCAGTGGAGACCGAGCGGACACCGCACGACCTCGCCGCGTGGCACGGCCACGGCAGCGCCACGCTGCGGCTGCCCGGGTGGTCGCACGAGCTGCGGTTCGTCGTGGCTCATCTGGACCCGTTCAGCCCCACGAACCGGCGGATCGAGTCCGACCGGCTGCGCCGGTACGCGAACCCCGGTGCGCCGGCCCCCACGGTCATGGCCATGGACGCGAACTCCCTCCCGCCGGACGATCCGGAGCCGGACTGGACGACCGTGCCCCGCCACCGCCGCGACGACCACCGGTGGCCCGGCGAGAAGCACGCCGACCGCGCTCCGCTGCGGCGGCTGCTGGGCGAGGCCGAGGATCCGCTGTTCGTCGACGCGGGAGCCCATGCGCGGGATCGCTCGCCGACCTTCGGACACCACCCGCCGGGCCAGGCGCCGCGCCGCATCGACGTGTTCCTGCTGTCGCCGGCCCTGACCGGGGCACTGGCCTCGTACCAGGCGGTGGACGACCCCCGGCTGCTCCCGCACGACGGACGGCCGGGCGCCTCCGACCACCGGCCGATCACCCTCCGGCTCCGCCGCCGGTAACCGGACCTGAGGAAGGGGCTCTCCATGGACGATGACAGGGAAGCGACCGACGAGCGGGGACACCTGGACGCGCTCAAGGCCCGGATGGCCGGCGGGCTGCCGTACGTGTCCACCGAGCCGGCCCTGATGCCCTACCGGGAGCGCTGTGCCCGGCTCCTGGACGCGTTCAACGCGACCGCGCTCACCGACGACGAGGCCCGGCAGCCGATTCTTCACGAGCTGCTCGGCCGGGTCGGGCCCGGCGGCTGGGTGATGCCCCGGTTCCTGTGCGAATTCGGCTTCTTCATCGAGCTGGGCGCCGAGATCAGGATCAACTTCGACGCCGTGCTTCTGGACTGCGCGCCGATCGTGCTGGGGTCGCGCGTCTGGCTGGCGCCGAGGTGCCAGCTCTACACCGCCGACCACGACCTCGACCCCGGGCGGCGGAGCGCCATGTGGGAGCGGGCCCGGCCGATCACCATCGGGGACGACGTGTGGCTCGGCGGCGGGGTGATCGTGCTGCCGGGGGTGACCATCGGCGAACGGACCGTCGTGGGCGCCGGAAGCGTGGTCACGAAGGACCTGCCGGCCGACGTGATCGCGGCGGGCAACCCCGCCCGCGTGATCCGCGAGGTGCCGCGGCCACAGCCGTGAACCCACTCCCCCCTTGACGTACCCACGAAAGGTTCCTGATGGACCCAGCGATCCAGGCCATCGTCTTCGACCACGACGGAGTGCTGGTCGACTCGATCCGTCCCCACTTCCTCGCCTGCTCCGCCCTGTTCCGGGAGCACGGCGCGGAACTCCCCCAGGGCTGGTGGGCGCGGGAGGTCTGCGGCAGCCCCGACGCGCACCCCCTGCTGTTCGGCATGCTGCGGAACTCCGCCGGGGCCGCCACCGGTACCGACGCCCAGCTCGAGGACCGGCTGGAGGCGCTGTGGGCCGAGCACTTCACCCCCGAGAACGTGCGGTTGATGCCGGGAGTCCGCGAACTGCTCGCCGCCCTGCGGACCGCGGGTCTGCCGCTCGCGGTCGCCTCGTCGGCGGACGAGGGCTGGGTCCGGCGCTGGCTGCGCCACTACGAACTCGACGGCAGCTTCGCGACGGTCGTCACCGGTGACCAGGTACCGCGACGGAAGCCCGACCCCGCCGTGTACCTGGAGACGGCCGCGCGGCTTTCGGTGGCGCCGCGGCGCTGCGTGGTGTTCGAGGACTCGGTGAGCGGCGTCGCGGCGGCCCGGGCGGCGGGCATGACGGTGCTGGCCGTTCCCACCCCGCTGACGCGTGCTTGCGACTACTCGCTCGCCCACCGGGTACTGCCCGATCTGACCGTGGTGGATGCGGCGGAGCTGTTCCTCGCGGATCCGGCCCGGGCCGGGCAGCCGTGACGGCACGAACGGCGCGACCCGCGCGCTCCGTACGGTCTGTGCCCCAGGTCCCGGCCTGGTGGCGGAGCGCGGTGATCTACGAGATCTACCTGCGCAGCTTCGCCGATGGCAACGGGGACGGCACGGGCGACCTCGCCGGGGTCCGGGCCCGGCTGCCGTATCTGGCGCGGCTCGGCGTCGACGCCCTGTGGTTCACGCCGTGGTACCCCTCGCCCATGGCCGACGGGGGCTACGACGTCGTGGACTACCACGGTGTCGACCCGCTGTTCGGCACCCTCGACGAGGCCCAGCGGCTCATCGCCGAAGCCCTTGAGCTGGGCATCCGTACGGTCGTGGACATCGTGCCGAACCACGTCTCCAGCGCCCATCCGTGGTTCCGCGCGGCGCTCGCCGCGCCTCCCGGCTCCGCGGAGCGCGCGCTGTTCCACTTCCGTCCCGGGCGCGGCCCCTCGGGTCAGGAGCCGCCCAACAACTGGCGTTCGGAGTTCGGCGGCCCGGCCTGGACGCGGACCGCCGGGCCGGACGGAAGCCCCGGCGAGTGGTTCCTGCACCTGTTCTCCCCCGACCAGCCCGACCTCAACTGGGGCCACCCCCGGGTGCGCGACGCCCACGAGGAGGTACTGCGGTTCTGGCTGAACCGCGGGGTCGCAGGGCTACGCGTGGACTCCGCGACCCTGCTCGCCAAGGACCCGGCCCTGCCCGACCTCGCCGACCCCGGCCTCGCCCCGGAGGGCCCCTCGCACCCGTACGCCGACCGCGAGGAACTCCACGGCCTCTACCGCTCCTGGCGGCGGATCACCGACTCCTATCCCGGCGACCGCGCGCTCATCGGCGAGATGTGGCTGCACGAACCCGGGCGCTTCGCCCGCTATCTGCGCCCCGACGAGCTGCACACCGCCTTCAACTTCGACTTTCTGCGCAGCCCCTGGGACGCCGGACAGCTGCGCCGTTGCGTCGACGCCACGCTCGCCGCGCACGGCGGCGCCCCCGCCTGCTGGGTGCTGTGCAATCACGACGTGACGCGCACCGTCACCCGCTACGGCCGGGCCCGCACCGGCTTCGACTTCGCCGCCAAGGCCCACGGCACGCCGACGGATCTCGCCCTGGGGACCCGCCGCGCCAGGGCCGCCGCGCTGCTCACCCTCGCCCTGCCGGGATCCGTCTACCTCTACCAGGGTGAGGAGCTGGGCCTGCCGGAGGTCGAGGACATTCCGGCGGACCGGCTGCGCGATCCGATGCACTTCCGCTCGGGCGGCGAGGATCCGGGGCGCGACGGGTGCCGGGTGCCGCTGCCGTGGAGCGGTGCCGCTCCGCCGTACGGCTTCACGGATGAGGACGCCGAGCCGTGGCTGCCGCAGCCGAAGGGATGGGCGGAGCTCACCGTCGAGGCGCAGGAGGGCGCGGCCGGATCGATGCTGGAGCTGTACCGGGAGGCGCTGCGCCTGCGGCGGGCGCTGCCCGCGCTGCACGGCGCGCCGCTGGAGTGGCTGCCCGGCGGCCCCGGCGTGCTCGCCTTCCGGCGCGGTGACGTGGTGTGCGTGGTGAACCTCTCGGACCGCGCCGTCCCGCTGCCCGAGGGGCACACCGTCCTGCTGACCAGCGAGCCGGGACCGCCGGGCGGCGCCGCGCTCGCTCCGGACGCGGCGGCGTGGACGGTGCAGGACGGGAAGGACGGCGGACATGCGTAGCGCGGCAGTGATCGGAACCGGCCTCATCGGCACCTCGGTGGCGCTCGCCCTCACCGGCCACGGGGTCACCACCTACCTCCTGGACCGGGATCCGGAGGCGGCCAGGACCGCCGCGGCCCTGGGCGCCGGCCTCGCCGCCACCCCGCGCGCCCCGGTCGACCTGGCGGTCGTCGCGGTGCCGCCCGCGCATACGGCGTCGGTGCTCAAGGAGTATCAGCAGCGCATGGTGGCGCGTTTCTTCACCGACGTGGCCAGCGTCAAGACGCGCCCCCTGATGGACGCCGCGTCGGCCGGCTGCGACCTGACGGCTTACGTCGGCGGACACCCCATGGCGGGGCGGGAGTTGTCGGGCCCGCTGGCCGCCCGCGCGGACCTCTTCCAAGGCCGTACGTGGGTGCTCACCCCCTCCGCGTTCTCCCGCGCCGAGGCCCTGCACCACGCCACCGAGCTGATCGAGCTGTGCGGCGGCCGGCCGGTGATCATGGGGCACGCCGAGCACGACCGGGCGGTCGCCCTGACCTCGCACGCCCCCCACATGATGGCGAGCCTGCTGGCCGGCCGGCTGCTCGGTGCCGAGACGGCACAGCTGCGGCTGGTGGGCAAGGGGCTGCGGGACGCGACTCGCATCGCGGCGGGAGACGCCGCGCTGTGGGCCGACATCATCGGCTCGAACGCGGGCCCCGTCGCGCGGGTACTGGCCCAACTGGCCGAGGAGCTCGGCGCGGTCGTCGCGGCGCTGCGCGAGCTGGACGACTCCGCCGCACGTCCCGGCGGGAAGGGGGCGGCGGACCTTCTGGCGGCGCTCGCGCGGGGTGAGGAAGGACGGTCACGGATCGTCGCCGCCGAGCGGCCGGCCGACGCGGCGCGGGCCGCCCGCTGAACACTGCCAACCGGCACACCACCGAAGGGAGCCAGGATGAACGACGAAATCGTGTTCATCGTCGGAGACCGCTTGGCCGGGGGGCCGCCGCGGGCGGGCCTGATGCCGTTGTCCAGGCTCATAGCGGACTTGAGAGCGGGGCGGCTGAGGGATCCGCTGCCGGCGCTCGTCCCGGGACAGGGCATCGAACGGCACGAGATGGACCTCATACGGGCGGAGCTGAAGCGTTGCCGGCTGCCCGGGACCGCGCTGTGGGACGCGGTCCCGCCGGAGCTCGCCGGCCGCGGTGAGGTCCACAAGCACCGTCAGGAGAACGTCCTGATCGCCGGTCTGCGGCGGATCGGCGACACCCACTACCAGGCCGCGCTGCGCCTGTCGAACACGCACGAGATGGTGCTCGACCACACCACCGGCACCCATGTCACGGGAATGGTGGTGACGGAGGCCGTCCGGCAGATGTCGCTGGCCGTCGCCGAGAGGTATCTGCTGAAGCCGGGGCAGCCCGTTCCGCGGTTCCTCATCAACTCCCTTCAGGTGTCGTTCTCCCGCTTCCTGCTCCCGCTGGATGCCGAGATCGACTATCACCTCGACGAGGCCGTGTGGAAGCGGCCGGACGTGCTGCGCTACCACGGGCAGTGCGACGTCCTCCAGGCGGGCGTCACGACCGCGTCCGGTTCCATGAGCCTGTCGGTCCACGAGGAGGGCGCGGCCGAGCGGATCGAGGAGACCCAGAGCGACGCCGTCGTCCGGCGGCTGGCCGATCGCCATCAGGCCGGCCGGTCGCCGGAACCGTCCGAGCACCGCGTCCCGTGACCCGGCCAGGAGGTCGACCATGACATGGCTTCTGCGGAGATTTCCGCTGTTCGTGCTCACCGTGTCCGTCATGGCCACGGCGTTGGCCACCGTCCGTGAGGCGGCCGGCTGGTCCGACCCGGCGCACCGGGTCGGATGCGCCCTCGCGGCGTCGTATCTGCTGTGGCTGCTGCTGGAGAGCTGGACGACGGTGCGCAGTTCGCGAGCGACCGAGGCGACGACCGACCGCGGCACGGTCTACGCGTACGGCGCGGCGCGGGCCGTCACCGTGGCGACCGCGTGCCTGGTGCCGACGGACTGGTCCGGTTACCGGCCGTGGATGCCCGTCCTGCCGGTGGCCTTCGTCTGCGCCGTCGCCTTGCGCCTGGCGGCGGTCCGGGCCCTCGGGCGGTTCTACTCGCACCGGGTGCGGGCTCTCGGCGACCACCGGATCGTGGACACCGGCCCGTACCGCCTGGTGCGGCATCCCGCGTACGTCGGCATGGCGGCCGCGCACATCGCCTTCGTCGGCTACTTCCTCAACCCCGCGAGCGCCGCCGCGCTGGTGGTCCTGCTGCTGCCGGCCATCGTGGTGCGCGTCCTGGTCGAGGAACGGATGCTGTTCGCCCTGCCCGGCTACTCCGACTTCGCGGCGTCCCGGCGCCGTCTCATCCCCTGGGTGTGGTGACATCGGCATGACGATCGAGAACGTACTGCGGGCCGTCCGCCCCGCCGGGCGCCGTGGCCCGGTACTGCGCGGGAGAGCACTGCTGGACGAGGCGGAGGTGGGCCCGAAGTTCGCCCGCCAGGCCCGGATGGCCTCGGCCGGACTGCCCGTGCCCCACTTCTTCTGCCTGCCCGCGAGTCTGTTCACCCGCACCCTGGCACCCGTACGCCCGCGGCTCCTGGCGATCCTGCGGCGGCTGGACCACACCGACCCCGACCGGCTGGCCGAGCAGTCCGACGCCCTGCGCCGCCTGGTCCTCGACGTGCCGGTCCCGCCGTCGGTGGCGCGCGCCGTCCACCGGGCGTACGACGAGGTGTTCGGCCCGCACGCCGTGGTGTCGGTGCGGTCCTCGATGGTGGGGCCGCGCGGGCGGGCCGCCGAGGACTCGGCCGAGGACGCCTTCGCGGGCATCGGCGAAAGCTTTCTGTACGTCACCCGCGATCAGGTGCTGGAGCGGGTGCGCGCGTGCTGGGCCTCCGGGTTCGGCACCCGGGCACTGTTGTACCGGGCGGCGCGCTCCACCGCCGCCACGGAGGACTTCGCCGTCTGCGTGGGCGTCCAGCGCATGGTGTTCGGCCGCCGCTCCTTCGTCCTGTTCACCTGCGACCCGCTGACCGGGTCCCGGGACCGGGTACTGGCGGCCGGGCTCGGCATCGGGGAGGGGGTCGTCCAGGAGAAGGTGCCGGTGGACCATCACTTCATCGACCGGCGCACGGGCGCGGTCCGCTCCGTCGTCGCGCACAAGTCCGAGCGCATGGAGGAGGATCCCGCGCGGCCGGGCAGCGGGCCCCGGCTGCTCCCGGTGCACGGCCGCGAGCGGGACGAACCGGCGCTCACCGACGGCCAGATCCGGCACATCCGGGACGTCGGCGACCGCCTCGAGCGGCTTTTCGGCTGCCCGCAGGACATCGAGGGCACCCTCACCGAGGACGGCGCCCTACACATCCTCCAGACCCGGCCGGTCGTCCTCGACCTGGGCGGGCAGCGGCTGTGGAGCAACGCGAACATCACCGAGAGCTACCCCGGTGTGACCACCGCCCTCACCTACTCCTTCGCCCAGCGCTTCTACCGTGAGGACTTCCGCGACTTCTACCGGCGGCTCGGGGTCTCCCCCGCCGTGCTGGCACGCCACGAGAACGACCTGCGATCCATGCTCGGGCTGCTGAACGGCCGGGTCTACTACTCCCTCAGCGCGTGGTACACGCTGCACCGGCTGTCCCCCACGTTCCCGCTGTGGCGCGCCAGTTTCGAGCGGATGATGGGCATGTCCCCCTCCGTGACGGATGTCCGCCCCGACCGCCTCGCCACCTCTCCCGGCCGGCTGCCGGAAACCGCCGCGGCCCTGCTGCGCCTGGCCTGGCTGCGGGCCCTGCACGTCCCCGCCGCGCGGAGCTTCGACCGCTGGTGGCAGCAGACCATCGCGCGCCACCGCGAGGCCGCCAGGACCGCCGACCCGCTCCAACTGGCGCGGCTGATGCGGTCACTGTGGCAGGAGGCCGGGGAGCGCTGGGGCCTCACCCTCGTCAACGACGTGCTGTTGCAGACCACCGAGACCGCCATCATGCGGCTCTTCTCCCGCTGGCTGCCCGGCGCCGACGCCGGTCTGCACAGCGACCTGCTGTGCGGTGGCGAGGAAAACCGCAGCGTCACCATCCTGATGTCCCTCGTGGATCTCGCCGAACGGATCAGGGCCACCCCCGGGCTGCTGGACGCCCTCGCCGACGAGGACCCCGGCAAGCCTCCCGAGGAGCTGCTGCGGCGGATCGAGGACGGCGCGTTCGGCACGGACCTCGCAGACCGGATGCGGGCCCACGCGGCGGCCCACGGCGACCGGGGCCTGCAAGAGCTCAAGCTGGAGGTCCCGGTGCCGCGCGAACAGCCTTCCCAGCTCCTGCGGCTGGCCGGCGAGTACGCGCGCGGCGGCCTGACCCGCGAGTGCCTGCGCGGCCGGGAGACCGCGACCCGGCGGGCCGCCGAGGAGCGGCTGCGGACGCTGCTGGCGGGCCACCCCGTGCGGCGCCGGGTGCTGCGCACCCTGCTCGCCCAGCAGCGCCGGTACATCAACATCCGGGAGGACACCCGCTACAGCCGCAGCGAGCTGTTCGGATTCGGCCGCCAGATCTACCGCCGGCTGGGTACGGAACTCGCGGCGCGCGGTGCCCTGGACGCGGCGGAGGACGTGGTCCACCTCACCGAGGAGGAGATCCTCGGCCACTTCGACGGGGGCGCGGTCACCGACGATCTGCGGGGGCTGGCGCGGCTGCGCCGGGCCGAGTACCTGAGCCGTGCCACCCTCGATGCCGAACTCCCCCCGGACTTCGCCACGATGGGCCCGGTACGCGACGGGCTGCCCACTCCTGGCGGGGACGCGCGGCCGGGCTCGCGGCTGCGGGGGCTGGGCTCCAGCGGCGGTGTCGTGCGTGGCACCGCCCGTGTGGTCATCGACCCGCACCAGCGTGTCGATCCCACCGACGACCTGATCCTGGTGGCCCGGGAGACCGACCCCGGGTGGCTGTTCCTCATGCTCTCCGCGCGCGGCATCGTCGTCGAGCGCGGCACCCTGCTGTCGCACACCGCCATCAGCGGCCGGAAGTTCGGCATCCCCACGGTCGTCGCGCTGCCCGGCGCGACGAGAAGGATTCCCGACGGGGCACGCGTGGAGATGGACGGGGCGACCGGTACCGTGACGATCCTGGACGAGGTGGCGGAATGAGCGGCACGGTGCGGCGGCTGTACGCGTTCTTCGCCGAGCGCGCCCCCGCCCGCGTCTATGTGACGTACGCGGTGCTGTGGGTGCTCGCCCTGGAGGGTGCGCTGGCCCTGGTGGAGCCGGGCGACGCCCGCTGGATGCTGGGGGTGCCCACGCTCGCTGAGATCGGCACGGTGTGGCTGGCCCTGCTCTTCATCCGGGTCGTGGACGAGCAGAAGGACCTGGGTTACGACCGGGAGCACAATCCGGGCAGGCCACTGCCGCGCGGCTCGATCACGGTACGCGAACTGCGACTCGCCATGGCGGTCATCGCGGCCGCGGGCATCGCACTGACCGTGTGGCGGTCGCCCCTGCTCACCGGCTGGCTGCTGCTGGATCTCGCTTACATCTGTTTCCTGGTCGGACTCGAACGCTGGTCGAGGTCGGTCCGGGACGGCATCTTCCGCAATCTGGCGGTGAGCTATCCCGTGCAGGCGCTGCTCAGCGGGCACGTGTGGCTGTCGTACCGGGACGCGACGGGCGCCGGCCCGCACTGGAGCGCCGCCGTGCCGGTTCTGCTCTGCGCCTGTGTCTTCCTGCACTTCGAGTTCGCCCGCAAGACCAGCCACCGGGTCACGCCCGGCGCCACCCTCTACTCCAATGCCATCGGCACCCGGGGCTCCGTCGGGCTGACCGTGGGCTGCGCCCTGGCGGCGG
>NZ_GG657754.1:1065707-1083840 GCF_000158915.1 Streptomyces himastatinicus ATCC 53653
CCGCGCTGAGCGTGGCGGACCCGGGCTTGACCGTGTAACACCCCGCGCCCCGACCGCGTCACACCGCCAACGTCCGAGGATGAGGACCACCCCATGGCCGCACCCGTACCCGTCCCGTCCACCCACCGCGAGGTGCGCCTGACCGCGCGTCCCGGGGGCGGACCGCGCCCCGATCGGTTCGAGGTCGCCGAGGTTCCGGTCCCGGTGCCCCGCCACGGCCAGGTCCTCGTACGCAATCGGCTGACGCGGGTCGGCGCGGTGACCCGCACGCTCATGGAGGACGCCGCCGGCGTCCTCCCGATGTCCCCGTACGCACCGGGCCGGGCGCTGTGGGCCCCGGCGCTCGGCGAGGTGGTCACCGCCCCGGGCACCCGCCTGGGCCCCGGCGATCTCGTCAGGCACCAGCTCGGCTGGCGGGAATACGCGGTGATCGAGGCGGACGACGCACGGCGCGTCGACCCGGCCCTGTGGCCCGACCCGGCCGCCTGTCTCTCGCAGGGATTCGCGGGCTGGCTGGCGGTGGTACGCGCCGCCGCAGTACAACCGGGCGACACGGTGTTCGTCACCGGCGCGGCGGGAGGGGCGGGCTCCATCGCCGGACAGTTCGCCCGCCTGCGGGGAGCGGGACGGGTCATCGGGTCGACGGGGTCGCGGCGCAAGGCCGACTACCTCGTGGGGACTCTGGGTTTCGACGCGACCGTCGTCAGGGGCGAGGCACCGATCGAGGAGCAGCTGCGCGCGGCGGCCCCTGAGGGTATCGACGTGCTCGTCGACACGGTCGGCGGCGAGCAGCTCCGGGCCGCCCTGGCACTGGCCCGCCGAGGCGCGCGATGCGTCGTCATCGGCGCGCTGTCCGCCCAGGCCCGCGGCGGCACGACGGCCGAGGTGCCGGTCGACACCCTGGCGCTGTTCTCCGGGGGCATCACCCTCCGCGGGCTCACCACCGCCGACCACCGCGACGCGGTGCCGCGCTGGGAGGAGCAGTTCAGCCGGGGCCTGCGCGCCGGTGTCCTCACCTTTCCGCACACCCGGCTGCGGGGGATCGAACGGGCGCCGCGTGCCCTGGGCGAACTGCTGGACGGCCACCACATCGGTACGGTCCTCGTGGAGTCGTGACCGGAAGAACGGCGGCCGGTTTCCTCGTCCTAGCCGAAGACCCCACGACCGAGGGACCATGGAGGCTCGGCCGTGGGGCCGGTGTTCCGGCCGGGGTGCCGGAACCGCCGTGAGGAGGTCGGGGATGACCGGATCTGCCAAGGGGATGACGGCGTGCGCGGTGGGTGGCCTGGTAGCGGTGACGGCCTACACCGTGGCGCTGGGGAGCAATGGCTGGCTGTGGTTCGCCTGGGTGGTGCTCGCGCTGCTGACGGTGGGGACGCTGCTCACCCGCTGAGCGGGTGCGGCCTCACGCCGCGGTGCCGCGCAGCCAGCGCCACAGGGACGTCCACCACGGGACGCGGGCGCGCGGCGCCGCGGTGCCGTCGGTGGCGTCTTCGCCCGCGGATAAGGCCTCGTCCTCGTCCGCGGGCACCCAGCGCGTGGGGCGCGGCTTGGGCGCGAGCAGCATGCCGGAGGTGTCCACCGGATCGGTCTCGGCCCTGCGCGGCATGAACGCGACCGGCAGCGCGACCAGATGGCGGGAGATCCAGGACGCGATCCAGTTCAGCTCGGTCTCCGGCACGTCCAGCCGCAGATCGGGCAGGCGCAGCAGCAGGGTGTCGATGGCGGTGTCCGCGATGGCGCGGCCGATGTCCTGGCCGGGGCATTCGTGCGGGCCGCCGCTGAACGACAGATGCGAGCGGTTGCCGTACATGGGTGCGCCGAGGTCGGGGCGGATGGCGGGGTCGACGTTCCCGGCGGCGAGGCCGAGGAGCAGCATGTCCCCGGCCTTGATCTGCCGTCCGCCCAGTTCGGTGTCGCCGGTGGCCCAGCGGCCGGGGATCACGGTGAGGGGCGGTTCGTTCCACAGCACGTGCTCGATGGCGTCCGGCAGGGTCATATGACCTCCGGCCAGGGAGGCGCGGAAGCGCGGGTCGGTGAGGACCATGCGCAGCGTGTTGGCCATGAGGTTGGTGGTGGTCTCGTTGCCGGTGAGGAGCACGAGCCGCAGATGCTGGACGACCTCCTCCTCGGTCAGCTCGGAGGGATGGCTCAGCAGCCAGGACGCGAGGTCGCTGCCGGGCTGGGTGCGTTTGCGCTCGACGAGCTGGCGCAGGGTGTCGGTGACGTACTGGTCGCTGCGCAGGGCCGTCTCGGAGCCCTTCATCAGGTCGCGGGTGGCCTCGACCAGCCGTGGGCCGTACTCGTCGGGCATGCCGAGCAGCTGGGTGAGGACGAGCATGGGCAGCCGCTGGGCGAAGCCGGTGACCAGTTCGGCCTGGCCGTCGGCGCAGAAGTCGTTGACCAGCTGGTGGGTGAAGCGGGTGATGTGGCGGCGGATGCCGCGGCGGTCGACCCTATTCATGCTGTCGGTGAGCGCGGCGCGCAGCCGCTCGTGCTCGTCGCCGTCGGCGAAGGTGCACATGGGCTGCCAGCCGACCACGGGGAGCAGCGGCGAGTCGTCCGGGATCCGGCCCTCCCCCCAGGCGCTCCAGTACCGGGAGTCGCGGGAGAAGCGGGAGGGGGTGCGGGCGACCTCCAGGTTCTCGCGGTAGCCCAGCAGCAGCCAGGCCGGTACGTCGTCGCCGAGCCGCACCGGGGCCACCGGTCCGTGTTCGCTGCGCAGCCGCTCGTACAGGCCCATCGGGTCCTTCTCGTTCTCGGATCCGAAGAGGTCCACCACACCGGCGAGGGGGCTCCGGGCGTGGGCGGGGCACTGGTCGGGGGGAGGGGTCACGGTGTCTCCGGGGTCACGGTGGTGAGGTGTTGCAGATAGCTCACGAGGGTGAGGAGCGTGTCGCGGCTGGATCCGCGGTCGCGGGCGTCGCAGTCGATGATGGGGACGGCGTCGGGCAGGTCCAGGGCCGCGCGCAGCTCGTCGACGGGGTGGACGGGCGCCCCGGGGAAGGCGTTGATGGCGACGACGAAGGGGACGCCCCGCTCCTCCAGCCGGCCCAGGACGTCGAAGCTGACCTCCAGCCGGCGGGTGTCGATGAGGACCACGGCCCCGAGCGCGCCCTCGAAGAGGCCGTTCCACAGGAACCAGAAGCGCTCCTGGCCGGGGGTGCCGAACAGGTAGAGCACCAGCTGTTCGTTGAGGCTGATGCGGCCGAAGTCCATGGCCACGGTGGTCTCGGTCTTGCGCTCCACCCCGGCGATGTCGTCGACGCCGACCCCGGCCTGGGTCATCGTCTCCTCGGTGGTCAGCGGGCGGATCTCGCTCACCGAGCCGACCATCGTGGTCTTGCCGACCCCGAATCCGCCGACGATCACGATCTTGACGGCCGCGGCGGCGGAGGCCGGGAGGGCGTCCTCGCTGCGGGGGCCGACGAGCGTCTCAGAGGTTCTGTAGTCCATGCATCACCGCCTGGAGGAGTTCGGTGTCGGGCAGTACCGCGGCCGGGACCGGTGCCCGCGCCTCCACCTGGCGGTGGGCGAGCAGATCCGCGAGGAGCACGGTCACGGTGCTGACGGGCAGCGTCAGATACGCGGAGATCTCGGCCACGGAGAGCGGGAAGTGGCACATCCGCAGCACGGCGGCGGCCTCGGGCAGCATGCCCGGCTCGGGTTCGGCCCGGGCCACGATCAGGCTGACCAGTTCGATGGTGTCCGCCCGCTGGGACCGGCCGGGGCCGCCGTCGACGAGGTAGAGCCGTTCGGGGCCGCCCTCGTCGGTGCCCTTTCCGGTCCGGCTCATGGCATGCGTCCGCTGGCCCGTGGCGGGCTGCTGAGGTGTTCGCCGAGCCGGGCGACCAGGTCTCTCATGCACTGGCCCATCAGTCCGGCGTCCACGCCGTCCTCGGCGAGCACCGCGAGGTAGGAGCTGGTACCGGCCGCCATCAGATAGAAGAAGCCGCCGTCGACCTCGATGACCACCAGCCGCATCCGCCCGTCGCCGGTGGGGAATTCGACGGCGATCGCCGTCGACAGGCTCTGGAGCCCCGCACAGGCGGCGGCCAGGCGGTCGGCGGTCTCCTCGTCCGTACCGACCTGGGCCATGCACAGGCCGTCCGAGGACAGCAGGACCACGTGGCGGGTCTGCGGAACGCTCTTGGCGAGGTCCCGGAGCATCCAGTCCATGTTGAACCGCGCTTGCGTCACTTGCTACTCACCCTCATCCGAAGCGTTGTCCACGGCGTTGTCCCAGGCGTGCGGCATATCCGATGGCTCCGCGCCGTGCGGGTGGCCGGAGGTGTCCACCGGATCCGCCTCACCGGAGACGGCCTTGGTGAACGCGGCCAGCCACATCCCCGGCTGGACGGGCGGCTCGGCCGGTGCCGGGGGGCCCGCCGGGGCGGGCTCCGGGTCGGCCTGGATCCGGATGGGCGGGGTCACGGTCGGCATCCGGCGGCGGCGCTGGGGCAGTCCTGCGGTGTTGTGGCGGATCCCGTTGTGGTCGTAGGCGACCGGGCCGGTGGCGTTGGCGTTGGCGTTGTCGGGCAGCGGCGGATAGGGCGCGGCGCGCTTGATGGGCTTGGGCGGCGGCAGCTTCTGGGCCCGGGCGATGGCGCCGCCGGGGGCCGGGGTGGGACAGATGACGTCCTGCGGGACGACGAGCACCGCGCGGACGCCGCCGTACGCGGAGGGCCGCAGCGACACCTGGAACCGGTACTTCACGGCGAGGCGGCCGACCACGGCCAGGCCCAGCCGGGGCGTCTCGCCGAGGTCGTCGAGGTCGAAGCCGGTGCCCGCCTGCTCCAGCACGTACTCGGTGCGCCTGCGGCTCTCCTCCGACAGCCCCACCCCGGCGTCCTCGATCTCGACCGCCACCCCGGACTGGACCTCGACCGCCGTCAGATGCACCCGCGTCCTGGGCGGGGAGTAGCGGGTGGCGTTGTCGAGCAGCTCGGCCAGGGCGTGGATCAGCGGCTCCACCGACGGGCCGACGATGCCGACGTCGGCCACCGAGTGCAGATCCACCCGCCGGTATTCGAGGATGCGCGACATGGCGCCGCGCAGCACGTTGTACAGCGGAACCGGGTTGCGCCACTGACGGCCCGGGCGGGAGCCGCCCAGCACCGAGATGCTGTCGGCGAGCCGTCCGATCAGCGCGTTGCCGTGGTCGAGGTGGAGCAGATCGCTGTAGACCTCGGGGGCGGCCCCGTGCTTGTCCTCCATGTCCCGCATGTCCATGGCCTGTTGATGGGTGATGGCCTGCACCCGGCGGGCGACGTTGACGAACGCCCGCCCCGCCGCGTCCCGCAGGTCCTCCTCGGCCCGCACGGTCTCCAGCACCGTCCGCAGGACGGCGCGGTGCGCGGACTCGAAGTCCGGGTCGAGGACGGGCGAGGGCTCGATGGTCTTCATCACGGCGTCGACCTCGGCGCCGCGCTGGAGCCGCTCCACGGCCGCGGGCAGCACCTCCTGGGCCAGCCGCCGGGTCTCCACCTCCTGGTCGACCAGGCGCTGCCGGTACGCGGCGTCCTGGTCGGCGACCCGTGCGCGCAGCCTGCCGATCCGACGTCCGCGGCGGGCCGACTCGGCCGCCGCCAGGGCCACCGCCAGCGTCGCCGCCGCGCCGCACCAGGCGACCGTCGCCCGCGCCCCGGCGGACACCACGGTCACGGCGAACGCCGCACAGGCCGCCATCGCGGCGGGAGGAATGAGCCATACGAGCGCGGAGGCGGGCCGTCGGCCTCCAGATGACGCGCCGGCGAAAACCATCGGCTTCCTTAAAAGCAGCGGGAGAAAATACGTGCGAAGAACTCGCTATGAGCCCTGGAGCATAGCGGTTTGGACACATCCCGAAATGACGATGATTTTTTCTTGGTAACGAATTCGGCGGGTGAATTAAATGAGCGTAAGAAAGCGATCGCATTCGCTCACAGCCCTGGTGGATTCGAAACCCCACACCGCCAACATGCGGTGCAATTACCTTCATTACGGACATCATGCGGCGACTCGCCGGGGTCTGCGGGGAGTTGTACAGTCGGTCGGTTTATTCGGTCGCGCGACGGTGATCGAGTTTCGTAGCCTCGACGGACCATGACAGAGGAACGAACATGAGTGCGCGGCTGCGGGGCATCGCCAAGGGAACCGAGGAGATCGTCGCGGCGGGCGGCTATACGGCGCCCGGGGGTCGCCCGGTGCGGCTCGCCGAGCGGATCGCCCGCGCAACGGCGGGGACCGCGCTGTACGGGCCGGAGCCGGTGAAGCCGCCGGAATCCGGGGCGGAGGATGGCGCCACGGCGTACGCGGAGGAACGCGCCACGGCGTACGAGGTGACCGCGGAGAGCAGCATGGAAGCCGCGCGCCGGCTGACGGCCGAGCGGCCCGGGGAGCCGGTCGCCGTGCTCAACTTCGCCTCCGCGCGCAATCCCGGAGGCGGCTATCTGAACGGCGCGCAGGCACAGGAGGAGGCGCTGTGCCGGACCTCGGCGCTGTACACGTGCCTGCGGACGGTGCCGGAGTTCTACGCGGCGCACCGCGCCGATCCGAGCCCGTTCTACAGCGACCGGGTCATCCACTCCCCCGGTGTCCCGGTCTTCCGCGACGACCGGGGCGGGCTGCTGGCGGAGGCGTACGAGGTCGGCTTCCTCACCTCGGCCGCGCCGAACGCCGGAGTGATCGCCCGGCGGGCCCCGGACCGGGTGGCCGAGGTGGCGGGGCGGCTCACCGCACGCGCCGGGCGGGTGCTGGAGGTCGCGGCCGTGGGCGGGTACCGGCAGTTAGTACTGGGGGCCTGGGGCTGCGGGGTGTTCCGCAATGATCCGGCGGTGGTCGCCGGGGCGTTCCACGCCCATCTGGCGGGCGCGGGGGCGCGGTTCGCGGACCGTTTCGACCGCGTGGTGTTCGCGGTGCTGGACCGCCGCGCGGACTCCCCCACGAGGGCGGCCTTCGCGGCGGCGTTCCCCCGGTAGTCCGGGACGGTGTGGCGCCGGGCCCGCTTCCGTAGGCGCCGACTCGTACGGAAGCGGGCTCGGCCGACCGTTACTTGACGGCCCCGGCGGCCTTCGCGGCCCCGCCGGTCTTCGCGGGCTTCGGCGTGGCGTGCGGAGCGCACGTCACGTCCTTGGCGTCCACCGTGCCCTTGAGCAGGTAGGCGTCCACCCGGTCGTTGATGCAGGCGTTGACCAGCCCGGTGACACCGTGCGAACCCGCGTCCTTCTCGGTGATCAGACGCGAGCCCTTGAGGCGCTTGTGCAGCTCGACGGCGCCCTCGTACGGGGTGGCGGCGTCACGGGTGCTCTGCACGATGAGCGTCTTCGGCAGCCCCTTGCCCGCACCGACCTCAAGCGGGGTCCGCTGCTTCGACGGCCAGGTGGCGCACGGCAGGTTCATCCAGGCGTTGGACCAGGTCAGGAACGGGTAGTCGCGGTGCAGCCGGGTGTTGTCCCGGTCCCACTTCCGCCAGCTGGTCGGCCACTTGGCGTCGGCGCACTCCACGGCGGTGTACACCGCGTTGCCGTTCTCCGAGGCGATGTTGCCCGCGGTGTCGGACAGGTCCGGGCCCGCGGCCTCGACGAGCGCCTTCTCGTCACCGGCCAGGTAGTCGCGCCACACCTCGGCGACCGTGGTCCACGACGAGTCGTAGTACGGGGCGCTCTGGAAGAAACCGAGCAGCTCGGCCGGGCCGACGACCCCGCCGATCGGCTTCTTCTTGGCGGTCGCGCGCAGCTTCTCCCACTGCGCCTGGACCGCTCCCGGGGTGTCGCCGATGTGGTAGGCCGCGTCGTTCTTGGCCACCCACGCCTTCCAGTCGTCCCAGCGCATTTCGAACGCGACGTCCTGGTCCAGGTTGGCCTGGTACCAGATCTTCTCCCGCGAGGGGTTGACCACGGAGTCCACGATCAGGCGGCGCACATGGTCCGGGAAGAGCGTCGCGTAGACCCCGCCGATGTACGTCCCGTAGGACACGCCCAGGTAGTTGAGCTTCTTGTCGCCGAGCGCGGCCCGGAGGACGTCGATGTCGCGGGCGGTGTTGGGCGTCGTCATATGCGGCAGCATCCAGCCGCTGCGCTCCTTGCACCCGTCGGCGTACTCCGCGGCGAGCTTGCGCTGCGCCCGCTTGTCCGCCTCGCTGTCGGGCACCGGGTCCATCTTGGGCGCCTTGGCGGACTCCTGCGGGTCGACACAGGAGATGGCGGCCGAGTGGCCCACCCCGCGCGGGTCGAAACCCACGAAGTCGTACGCCTTCGAGGTCTTCGTCCACAGCGGGTTCTTGTTGGTGACCCGGGTCGGGAACTTGAGCCCGGAGCCGCCCGGTCCGCCCGGGTTGTAGATCAGCGAACCCTGCCGCTCGGAGGCGGTCCCGGTGTTGCCGATGCGGTCCACCGCGATCTTGATGGTGCGGCCGTTCGGCTTGGCGTAGTCGAGCGGTACGGTCACATAGCCGCACTGGATGGGCTTGGCGAGGTTCCAGTCGGCCGGACAGTCCGTCCAGTCGATGCCCGCCTTCGCGGCCCGGGCCGCGGCGATCGCCGCCCCGCGGGCCTCCGCGGCGCCCCCCGGCGTCCGCGTGGGCTCCGATGCCCCCGCCGTGGGGGCGGCCAGCGCACCGGTTATCAGCGCACCGGTCATCACGCCGCCGGCCACGCCGAGTACTGCTGTGCGTCTCACGTAGTAATCCCCCTGCTTTGTTGCGCCGCCGTGCGGCGATGATCACAGAGTGTCAGGAGGATCCTCGCGCCTCGCTTACTGTTGAGTACAGGGCAAACCGCCGTTTCTTTATCAACACGTCACCTTCACAGGCCCGCTCAGCCTTTGATCGCACCGGCGATGAGGGCCTGGAGTTGCTCGGCGGTGCGGTCCAGCGGCTCGATGCTGCGCTTGGCGCGGCACATGGCGACGGTTCCCTCGACGGCCGCGACGGTCAGCGTCGCGAGCTGCTCCGCCTGCCCGGGCGCGGCGCCGTGTTCCCGCAGGGAGTTGGCGAGCAGCTTCTCCCAGTCGTCGAAGACGGCCGCGGCAGCCGCCAGGGCGGGCGGGATCTCGCCGGGCGGGGGTTCCTCGATGGAGACGGCCAGGACCGGGCAGCCCGCCCGGAATTCGGTGTCGATGACGATCGTGCGCCACAGTCCGAGGAACGCCCGGAGGCCCGCGACCGGGCCCGCCTCCAGCTCCTTGCGGAGCATGCGGGCGATGGTCTCGCCCGCGTACCGGACGGCCTCGGTGGCCAACTGCTGCTTGCCCTCGGGGAAGTAGTGGTACGTGGAGCCGAGCGGCGCCTCGGCGTGCTTGGCCATCTCGCGGATGCTCGTGGCGTTCAGTCCGCGCCGGCTGATCATGTCGGCCGCGCCGGCCACGATCCGCTGCCGGGCCTGGGGGCCGCCCTTGGTCATGTTCACTCCCGCTCTGGCTATAACGCTCGTCATAGTCTAGCGTGACCTCGCGTTATAACGACTGTCATAACGCGACGCCGTCGTCGCGTCCGCCGTACGAGAGCTGAGGAACTGCCATGCCGATGATCCGGCTGACCGCCCCGACCGGCGCCCTGACCGAGGAGGGCCGCGCGGGCATTCAGCGCGATCTGGCCGCCCTGCTGCTGCGCTGGGAGGGCGCGCCCGACACGGCCTTCTTCCGCGCCCAGGCGTGGAGCCATCTGATCGAACTGCCCGAGGGGGCCCAGACCACCGCGGAGGACGACGCACCGCGCTTCCTCGTGGACGTCACCGTGCCCCAGGGCGCCCTGTCCGAGCGCCGCAAGGCCGGTCTGGTCGAGGACGCCACCCGGGCCGTGCTGAAGGCCGCCGGGCTCTCCCCCGACGAGGCGCTGCGGGTGTGGGTGCTGATCCACGAGCAGCCGGACGGCACGTGGGGCGCCGGTGGATCCGTCATCCGGTACGCCGACCTGGTCGCCCTCGCGAGCCAAAGCAAGCAGGAGCAGGCCGATGCGTGAACTGACGTACGTCGCACGGCACACCGTCGAATGGCGCGAGGCGCCCGACCCCCGGCTGGAGTCCGGCCGGGACGCGATCGTCGCGCCGGTGGCCGCCACCCCCTGCGATGTGGACTCCGCGATCCTCGCCGGGCATGGCTTCGTGGACCCGCCGTTCGCCCTCGGCCACGAATGCGTGGCCCGCGTCATCGACGTCGGTGACGCGGTGACCGGCGCCGCCCCCGGCGATCTGGTCGTCGTGCCCTGGTCCATCAACTGCGGCGGCTGCGACCACTGCCGCGCCGGGCTGACCGCCCACTGCACCTCCGTGCCGCACATGGCGATGTACGGGGCGCCGATCGGCGGCAGTTGGGGCGGGCTCTTCTCCGATCTGGTCCGGGTGCCGTACGCGGACGCCATGCTGGTCCCGCTGCCGCCGGGGCTCGACCCCATCGCCATGGCCTCGGCCAGCGACAACTGGTCCCTCGCGCGGCGCCTGGTCGCCCCGCATCTGGCGGCCCGTCCGGGGGCGCGGGTGCTGGTCGTCGCCCGGGGCAGCATCGGTCTGTACGTGTGCGACATCGCCCGCGCGCTCGGCGCCTCCGACGTCCTGTACGTCGACCCCGACGCCGAGCACCGGAAGCTGGCGACGAGCTTCGGCGCCCGTACCGCCGAGGCGATCGAGCCCGTCCGGCACGGCTTCGACATCGCCGTCGAGGCGACCGGCCGCATCGATCAGCTCACCCTGGCGCTCACCTCGCTCGCCCCCGAGGGCATCTGCGAGAGCGCGGGCAACCACTTCCGGCCCGGCGAACTGCCGCTGCTCGACATGTACCTCACCGGTGTCACCCTGCGCGTCGCCCGGGACAACGTCCGCAGCCACCTGCCCGACGCCCTCGAACTCGCGGGCTCCGGAAGGGTGGCGCCCGAGCGCGTCGTCTCCCATGTCCTGGACTGGGAGCAACTCCCCGAGGCGCTGCCGGAGAAGCGCCTCAAGCCGGTGTTCGTACGCGACATCGCCCCGGCCTCGGCCGAGAGTTGAGCCCCTCGTCCAGCATCCGGCGCAGCCGCAGACCGTCTGTGGCCACGGCGCTGACCAGGGCGGCGGGGCCGGTGAGCGGGGTGATGACGGCCGTGTCGGAGAGCAGGCGGGGCTGGACCGGATCGCTGTCGTACGCCGGGTCCACCACCAGGAGTTGACCGGCCGCCCGGTGCCCGCCGAGCACCGCGCCGCCGTCCCAGCCGGGCGCGCCGGGGCCGTACGACAGCTCCTGGTCCAGCAGCGGGCGCCCGGCGCGGTGCACGGTCAGACGGCTGGTCAGCGCGCCCGGGGGCTCGCCGAAGCGGCCGAGGATCTGTTCCTCGCGCAGCACCAGGCGGGCGGTGGGGGCGAGTTCGACGGTGGTGGTCATGCGCAGATCGCTGCCGTGGGCGGAGATCAGCGGTTCGGGCAGCCAGTGCAGGGTGGCGCCGTCGGCGACGGTCAGCCGGATCGCGTAGTGGGCGGGCTCCGCGGAGCGGCCGGGCAGCGCGAGCGTGGCGGCCGCCGAACCGACGCGGAGCCGGGCGCCGGGGCCGACGTCCGCGGTCAGCGCGATGTGGTCGCCGCCGAGCGGGGCGCTCATCGCGCCGACCACGGTGACGCACGCCTCGCCGTCGCCGGTCGCCCGGGTCCGCCGCAGGGCCAGCGGCCCGTCCCCGGCCAGCACGGGCAGCGCGGTGCCGCCGCGGCCGTCCGCTTCGGCGACGAGGCGGGCGGTGGCGCGTACGGCGGTACCGCCTGTGTGGGTCACGCCGGGGCCGCCGTCCAGGCGGCCAGCCGCTCGCGTACCCAGTCGGCGATCGGGCGGACGCCCTCCGGCGCGACCAGGGAGGTGAAGGCGACCGGCAGATCGCCGCGCTGCTCCTTGGCGTCGCGCGCCATGCGCTCCAGATCGGAACCGACGTACGGGGCGAGGTCGGTCTTGTTGACGACGAGGAGGTCGGCCGTCGTCACGCCCGGCCCGCCCTTGCGCGGGATGTCGTCGCCGCCCGCGACGTCGATGACGAACACCTGAGCGTCGACCAGGCCCTTGGAGAAGGTCGCGGTGAGGTTGTCGCCGCCGGACTCGACGAGGATCAGGTCGAGCGGGCCGACGCCCTCCTCCAGGTCCTCGACCGCTTCGAGGTTGGCGGAGATGTCGTCGCGGATCGCGGTGTGCGGGCAGGCGCCGGTCTCCACGGCGCTGATGCGCTCCGCGGGCAGCACCGCGTTGCGCAGCAGGAACTCGGCGTCCTCGCGGGTGTAGATGTCGTTGGTGACCACGGCGATCGACAGCTCGTCGCGCAGCGCCCGGCACAGCGCGGCGACGGTCGCGGTCTTGCCGGAGCCGACCGGCCCGCCGAGCCCGATGCGCAGCGCCCGGCGGGTGCCGTCGGGGCGGCGCGGGTCGGCGCCGTGGGTGTGGCGCTGCGGGTAGGTCTCGGGGTGATCGAGGTGCATGGCGGCTCCGGGGGCGGGTGATGGGGCGGGCGGTTACGAGGCGAAGAGGCGTACGGGCCAGGCGGCGTGCTGCTCGGCGGCGATGTCGAGCAGCGGCGCCGCGGCGGCGGGCAGCGCGCCGGGGCCCTCGTCCAGGGCCCGGTGCCCCGCCTCGGCGGCGCGGGCGGCGATCCGGTCCATCTCGGGGGCGAGGCGGGCGAGGACGGTGGTGGCGTCGAACGGGTCGAGGCTGAGCAGCCGTACGGCGGCGGACGCCGGTCCCCCGGCCGACTCGTACGCGGCGGCGTACGCGGCGGCCCGCGGGTCGAGCCCGGCGGCGCGCGCGGCCAGCCCCTGTACGACGGGCTGGTGGGCGCCGCGCGGCCGGGCGGCGGCGAGGGCGTCCAGCTCGGGCGAGGGCCAGGTGGCGCGGGCGGCGCGCATCAACTGCCGGCCGAGCCGCCGTGCGGTGGTACGCAGCGCGGGGACGGGGGTCCGGGCGTCGGCTGCCTCGTCGAGCACGAGCGGATCCACCCCGGCGGCGGCCGCGGCGGCGAGCGCGGCCGCGGTGAGCCCGGCGGTGTGCAACCGCCCGCGGCAGAACGCCTCCAGGGTGACCGCGTCATGGATCCGCCCGGCCTTGACGGCGGCCTCGGCCCCGCCGGAATGGGCGTGCCCCCCGGCGGGGAACCGCCCATCGGCGAGGATGAGCAGCGCGGCGGTGCCCGGTGCGACGGCGCCTACGGCTGGGGCGCTTGCGGGAGCGTTGGCGGGTGCCGGTCCGTGGGTGGGTTGCGCCCACCCGTTCCGCCCAGGGGGCACCTCCCAGCGGTAGCTGGGGGAGGAACGATTGCCCACAACGGTATCGTCCATGTCAGAAGAGGAAGTACCGCTGGGCCATGGGGAGTTCGGCCGCCGGGGCCGGGTCGACGGGGTCGCCGTCGATGGTCACCGTGAAGGTGTCCGGGTCGACCTCCACCCGCGGCATGGCGTCGTTCTCCCGCATATCCGCCTTGGTCACCCCGCGCGTCCCCCGGATCGGCACGAACCGCTTCCCGAGGCCGAGCCGGTCGGCCAGACCGTCGTCCAGCGCGGACTGGGTGACGAAGTTGAAGGAGTTGGCGGCCGGGGCGCGTCCCATCGCGCCGAACATGGGCCGGGGCAGCACCGGCTGCGGCGTGGGGATGGACGCGTTGGCGTCGCCCATCTGCGCGTACGCGATCTGCCCGCCCTTGAGTACCAGGTGCGGCTTGACGCCGAAGAAGGCGGGTTCCCACAGCACCAGGTCGGCGAGCTTTCCGGGCTCCACGGAGCCGATCTCGCCGTCGAGGCCCTGCGCCACCGCCGGGTTGATGGTGTATTTGGCGACATAGCGACGCGCCCGCCGGTTGTCCGCGCGCCCGTCCCCCGGCAGGGCGCCCCGGCGCCGCTTCATCACGTGCGCGGTCTGCCAGGTGCGCAGGACGACCTCGCCGATCCGGCCCATGGCCTGGGAGTCGGAGGAGATGATCGAGATGGCGCCGAGGTCGTGCAGGATGTCCTCGGCGGCGATGGTGCCGGGCCGGATGCGGGACTCGGCGAAGGCGAGGTCCTCGGGGACGGCCGGGTTGAGGTGGTGGCAGACCATCAGCATGTCGAGGTGTTCCTCGACGGTGTTGACGGTGTGCGGCCGGGTCGGATTGGTCGAGCTGGGCAGCACGTTCGGCTGGGAGACCACGGTGATGATGTCGGGCGCGTGGCCGCCGCCCGCGCCTTCGGTGTGGTACGCGTGGATCGAGCGTCCGGCGATCGCGGCGAGGGTGTCGGCGACGAACCCGGCCTCGTTGAGGGTGTCGGTGTGGATGGCGAGCTGTGCGCCGCTCTCCTCGCACACACCGAGGCAGGCGTCGATCGCGGCAGGGGTCGCTCCCCAGTCCTCGTGGATCTTGAATCCGAGGGCCCCGCCGCGCAGTTGGGACCACATGCCCTCGCGCGAGACGGTGTTGCCCTTGCCGAGCAGCCCGATGTTGACGGGGTACGCCTCCAGCGCCTCGAACATCCGGGCCAGATGCCAGGGACCGGGGGTGATGGTGGTCGCCTTGGTGCCCTCGGCGGGCCCGGTGCCGCCGCCGACCAGGGTGGTGATGCCCGAGGACAGCGCCTGGTCGAGAAGGGTCGGGGAGATGAAGTGGACATGGGCGTCGATGGCGCCCGCGGTGAGGATCCTGCCGTTGCCCGCGATGACCTCGGTCTCGGGTCCGATGACGAGGTCGGGGTGGACACCGTCCATGGTGTCGGGGTTCCCGGCCTTGCCGATCCCGGTGATACGGCCGTCCCGCAGCCCGACGTCGGCCTTGACCACGCCCCAGTGGTCGAGCACCACGGCACCGGTGATCACGGTGTCGGGGGCGCCCTCGGCGCGGGTGACGCGCGACTGGCCCATGGACTCGCGGATCACCTTGCCGCCACCGAAGACCGCCTCGTCGCCGGAGCGGCCGGGACCGCCGCAGCGGTCCTCCTCGATCTCGACCACGAGGTCGGTGTCGGCGAGCCGTATTCGATCACCGGCGGTCGGCCCGAACAGGTCCGCGTACGCGGCGCGGCTCAGCTCCGTCACAGCGCGCCTCCCGTCTCGCCGCGCAGCCCGGGGACGACCCGCGCGCCCGCCAGCGGCACCAGCTCCACCTCGACGGGGAGGCCAGGTTCGAAGCGCACGGCGGTGCCGGCGGCGATGTGGAGCCGGTGGCCGCGGGCCGCGGCACGGTCGAACTCCAGGCCGGGGTTGGCCTCGGCGAAGTGGTAGTGGGAGCCGACCTGGACCGGCCGGTCGGCCGCGTTGAGCACGGTGAGCCGGATGACCGGCCGCCCCTCGTTGAGCCGTACCGGCTCGTCAGCGGGGAAGATCTCTCCGGGGATCATGGAACGCCGCCTCCCGTCAGACGATCGGCTGGTGGACGGTGACGAGCTTGGTGCCGTCCGGGAAGGTGGCCTCGACCTGGACGTCGTGGATCATCTCGGGGATGCCCTCCATGACCTCGTCGCGGGTGAGCACCTTGCGGCCGGAGGCCATCAGCTCGGCGACGGTACGGCCGTCCCGGGCGCCCTCCAGGATGTGCACGGTGATCAGCGCGATGGCCTCGGGATGGTTGAGCAACACACCCCGGGTCCGTCGTTTTTCAGCCACGTCAGCTGCCACATGAATGAGCAGGCGTTCCTGCTCGTGCGGCGTCAAATGCACGTCGTCCCACCTCATCCTCACGCACGACTATCGAAGGCTAGATGGGCGGCGTTTCAGGCTGGTTAACGCGTCGGCAAAGAATCGCCCTTGACGGTGACACGGAAAAACGATGATCCTCATGTCCGCATCATGATCTATCAGCTCCGCACAAACCCCCCACATCACTACGGAGCCCAACTGTGCATCGCATAGCGCCATTTCGCCGCGGCACGCTCGCGGCCGGAACCTGCGCCGCCCTCGCCGCCGCCCTGCTGAGCGGGGCCTCCGCGGCCCAGGCCACCATCACCCCCCGCGCCGCCGCACCGGACATCGACGTGAAGGCGGTCAAGGCCGATCTGGACCAGCTCCAGACGATCGCCGACGGACACGGCGGCAACCGTGCCCACGGGCAGCCCGGCTACCGGGCGTCCCTGGACTACATCAAGGGCAAGCTGGACGCGGCCGGATTCAAAACCGGCGTCCAGGAGTTCACCTCGGGCGGCGCCAAGGGCTACAACCTGGTCGCCGACTGGCCGGGCGGCAGCGCCGACAAGGTGCTCATGGCCGGATCGCATCTCGACTCGGTCGAGGCCGGACCCGGCATCAACGACAACGGCTCGGGCTCCGCCGCGATCCTGGAGGTCGCGCTCGCCGTGGCCAAGGCCGACCTCAAGCCCACCAAGCATCTGCGGTTCGCCTGGTGGGGCGATGAGGAGGACGGCATGATCGGCTCCACCCACTATGTGGACAGCCTGAAGTCCGACGAGAAGTCGAAGATCGACTCGTATCTGAACTTCGACATGCTCGGCTCCCCCAACCCCGGGTACTTCGTCTACGACGACGACCCGGAGCTGGAGAAGGTCTTCAAGGACTGGTACGCGGCCAAGGACATCGCGACCGAGAAGGAGACCGAGGGCGACGGCCGCTCGGACCACGCCCCGTTCAAGGACGCCGGGGTGCGGGTCGGCGGGCTGTTCACCGGCGCCGAGTCCACCAAGTCCCAGGCCCAGGCGGACCAGTGGGGCGGCAAGGCGGGCGAGCCGTTCGACCCGTGCTACCACTCCGCGTGCGACAAGACGTCCAACGTCGACGACACCGCGCTCGACCGCAACACCGACGCGATCGCCCACGCGGTCTGGGAGCTCAGCTCCTAGCCGCCACTTCTCCAGCCGTCATCATTCGCGGCCCGGACGCCGATCCCCGGCGTCCGGGCCGCGGTGTTCTGCCGCGATACCGAAGCGCCGCCGTTCGCCGGGAGCGGACGAGGACGAGCGCATCGCCGACACCGTACTGATCACCTGCTCCTCCGCCTCCGCCTCGACCGCGTCGAGTCGTTGCAGGTCATCCGAGGACACCAGGGCGACCAGCGGCTTTCCGTGCCGGGTGAGGACCACCCGCTCACCGCCGTAGACCACGCGGTTGATCAGCTCCGCCAGCTCCGCCCGGGCTTGCGTCACCGGAATCTCGTACGCCATGCTCCCCATCGTACGGGACGTACATCCTGTACATTTTTTACGGAGCCGAGTCCCCGAGAGACCCACGAGAGGTGACCGCGATGGAACGACCTGCCGCGCGCTATGTCCTGCCCGAGTTCACGGAGCGCACCAGCAGCGGCGTGCGCACCATGGACCCCTACTCCAAGCTGCTCTCCGAGCGCATCGTCTTCCTCGGCACGCCCGTCGACGACACGGCGGCCAACGATGTGATCGCGCAGCTCATCCACCTCGAACACGCCGGGCCCGACCAGGACGTCTCGCTCTACATCAACTCCCCGGGCGGCTCGTTCGGCGCGATGACGGCGATCTACGACACGATGCGCTTCGTCACCTGCGACATCGAGACCATCTGCCTGGGCCAGGCCGCGTCCGCCGCCGCCGTGCTGCTCGCCGCGGGGGCGCCGGGCAAGCGGCTGGCGCTGCCCGGTGCGCGGGTGCTGATCCACCAGGCGGCGCTGAGCGAGCCCATCGAGGGGACCACCTCGGACCTGGAGATCCAGGCCGGTGAGCTGCTGCGGACCCAGGCGCTGCTGGAGGAGATGCTGGTGCGGCACACCGGACAGAGCGCCGAGCGGATCCGCGCGGACATCGACCGCGACAGGATCTTCGACGCCGAGGCCGCGGTGGCGTACGGGCTGGTGGACGGGGTCACCCAGAGCCGTAAGCATCCGGGTTCGCTGCCCGGGGGACGGTGATCGCGCGATGCTTCCGGAACTTCCCCCGCTGCCCGCGCTGACCCGCGCCGAGGGAGACCTCGTGGACGCGTATCTGGAGGCGGTCGATCTGCTCGGCCGGATCAATCCGGCCCGCGGCCATGACACCTACAGCGGGCTGCGCGCCGCCCAGGCGCTGGTCGGGAAGGCCGTCGCGCTGCGGGACGCGCTGGCGCTGATGCACGACCGGGGCGAGAGCGCACTGCACACCGCGACGCTGGACCGTGCGCTGCGCGTGCTGGACGGGGAGCGGCGCGCCGAGCGGGTGACGCTGCCGTCCGTCTCGCCGCGTTGATCTGCACCCCTGGCCCTCGTGACGTCGCCCGAACGGCGTAGCGCGGAGCCCGGGGG
>NZ_GG657754.1:1084400-1110363 GCF_000158915.1 Streptomyces himastatinicus ATCC 53653
TACGCGGGGAGCGGCCGGATCTGGCATGCGCCCAAGGCGGGCACGGTGGTGCGGCTGGAGCGGATCTGGACGGGCAAGGTCTCGTACGGGCATGTGCGCTGACCGGCCGTTTGTCGGACCCCGGCGGTAGGTTGACGGCGGATCAGGGCCACCGGCCCTGGCCCCCGTCACCTTCCGGAGGGAACCGCATGACGTATCTCAACCCGGTCCGGCACGTCTCCTTCGACGCCCACGATCCTTACGCCCTGGCGCGGTTCTGGTCCCGGCTGACCGGCTACGCCATAACGGACGAGGACGCGCCGGGTGACGACGAGGTGCTGATCGAATCGGGCCAACCCGGGGTGCCCGGGCTGCTGTTCCTGCGGGTGCCGGACGACAAGACCGTCAAGAACCGGGTCCACCTCGACATCCAGCCGCCCTCGGGCACCCGGGACGAGGAGGTGGAGCGGCTGCTCGGGCTCGGCGCGCGGGTCGTCGACGACCGGCGCACGGAGGACGGGATGGGGTGGGTGGTGATGGCCGACCCCGAGGGGAACGAGTTCTGTGTGGAGCGCAGCGCGGTCGAGCGCGGTCTGGTGTGACCGCCCCCGTGAGGCGTTAGCGTGGGCCGGTGCCGGTTCGGGGAGATCCGGCACCGGGAGGGGGAGCTTCGTGAACGATCAGTTCCAGGCGGACCGGACCTACGACCAGGTGTATCTCGTCTTCGTCGACACCTCCGGCTATTCGACGATCGTCCGCTCGAACCCCAGGGACCGGGCCGCACACGGATTCGATCTGCTGCGGGAGCGGATGCGGGCGCGCATCGGCCAGGTGTCCGCGCAGCACCGCTGCGCCCGCAGCGATCTGTGGAACTGGCGCGGGGACGGCGGGTTCTTCGCGATCCACGACGACAGCGAGAGCGTGGCCCGCGATGTCGCGCTGGAGGCGGCGCGGACGTTTCTCACCCTCGATCTGCGGCATCTGCGGGACGAGTTCGCGCAGGCGGGGGTGGACGGCGAGCTGCATGTGCGGATGGCGGTGCACAAGGGGGCGATACGGCACACCGGCGAGGGCCGGACCGGCACCATCCACTCCCCCGACATCAATCTGGCCGCGCATCTGGAGAAGGCGACCCCGCCGGACTGTCTGGCGGTCTCGGAGGACGTGTACCGCACCGCGGGCCGGTATGCGGAGCTGTTCGCGCACGTCGGCAGCCATGAGGGCAAGGACGTCTATCTGATGGCGGGCGACGGCGGCCCGGGCGAGGCGGCCAAGGCGTGGCTGGCGGGCCGGGGGCTGGCGGACGGCACGCCCGTGCACGCCTATCCGGAGCGGCCCAGCTCCGCGGAGAAGGCGCGGCTGCTGGACGCGGCGTCCGCGGAGGTGCTCGACATGGGCACCGCGCTGCGCACCTCGTCGTCCCGGCTGGTCACCACCGAGCGCCCGGCCCGCTATCGCGACGCGGTGCTGGGCCTGCTGCGCCGGGGCGGGGTGTACCGCTGCTATCTGCTGGATCCGTCCTCGGACGCGGCGGCCACCCTGTCGCGGCAGTACCAGGAGGACATGACCCGGAAGATCAAGGATTCGCTGGAGCGGTTCGGCCGGTTCAAGGAGCGGTACGGGGCGGCGGCGGACGGCCTGCGGGTCTACCAGACGGACGAGTTCCCCGGCTTCTCGGCGCTGGCCGTCGATCCGCGCCGGACGAACGGGCTGATCCTCTACTCCTCGTATCTGATGGGCACGAGCCCGTACGGGGTGATCGAGCGCGGCGACATGCCCCACTACCTGATCAGCCCGGACGCCGGCCGTACGTATGCGCGCATTCTGGAGCTGACCGAGGCGCGGGCGGCTACGGGGCAGGTCGAGCGCGTAGTGTGAGCGCTTCCGGTAACCCGCGAGGGTATGAAGAACGACGCCCCGAGAACCGTCCGTCGCGAGACCGCGCTGGAGCGTGACGACCGGAACTTCGCCGAACTGCTCCAGGAGCTGCGGGTCACCCAGACGGGGGTGCAGATCCTGTTCGCCTTCCTGCTGACCCTGGCCTTCACGGATCGCTTCGGATCGCTGGACGCGGTGCAGCGCGGCACGTACGTCGCCACGCTGCTGCTCGCGGTCGTGGCGGCGGCCCTGTTCACGGCCCCGGCGGCGCTGCACCGGGCGCTGTTCCGCAGGGGGGCCAAGCGACGGGTCGTGGACGTCTCCGGGAAGCTGGCCTCGGCCGGTCTGTGCGTGCTGACGATGGCGTTCACCGGGTCGGTGCTGCTGGTGGTGGACGTGGTGCTGGGGCGCGGCCCGGGGATCGCCGCGGCGGCAGGCACGTTCGCGGTGTGCTGCGGGCTGTGGGGCGTCCTCCCGCGCTGGATCCGCCACCGGATGGGCCGCCGCCCGCCGCCGACCGCGCCGCACGACCCCGCGGCCCAGGACACGCACTAGCGCACCGGCACGGTCCACGGCAGCGCGATCCCTACGGTCTTGCCGCCGTCCGCGGTGGGGGTGACGAACACCTCGCCGCCCGATTCGGCGGCCAGAGCGCCGATGATGACCAGCCCCCGCCCGTTGTCCTGGTGGGCCGCGGCGCACAGCCGGCGGGGATGACGGGGGTGACTGTCGGTGACACCGATCTCCAACCGCCCCTCGTGGTCGAGCCTTATGTCCACGGTGAAGGTGGGCGACTCGCCCAGGGTGTGCTGTACGGCGTTGGTGGCGAGCTCGGAGACGATGAGCCGCACGGTGTCCGCGGCCTCCTCGCCTTCCCCCAGCCCCCATTCGGCCAGCACGTTCGCCACGTAGGCGCGGGCCGCGGGGACCGAGGCGGGAGCGCTCGGCAGAGTGACGGATGCTTCCTGATGGTCTGCCATGACGGCCTGTCCCTTTCCCGCCGGGGCACGGCTGCGGACGCGCACGGGTGGCGCCGCGCAGCCTTGGGGTCCGGGTGGGCGGCCCCGGCGGCTCCGACCGTCAGACTGCCATCGATGCCCTCCGTGACGGGGGCGATCCACCGAGTTATGCATATATCTGTCGCCCGAAGCGGTGAACTCTGCTACGGAAGACCGGATTTGCGGGGCAGACTGGGCCACGGTCACGACAGGGCGGGACAGCGGACTGGCAGCGGGAGGGAGATCTGATGCGGTACGGCCCGGCGGTACGCCGCCGCAAGCTCGGCGAGGAACTGCGCCGCCAGCGCGATCTGGCGGGGCTCACCAGCGGCGAGGCCGCGCGGCGGCTGGACTGGCACCAGTCGAAGGTGAGCCGGATCGAGACCGGGCGCAGCGGGGCGAAGCCCGCGGACGTGGCGCGGCTGCTGGAGGTGTACGGGGTCACGGACCCCCAGCTGCGGGCGCTGCTGGAGGCGCTGTGCGGCGGGGGCGCCTCGGATCCGGAGGGGTCGCGGCGCGGCTGGTGGTACGCGTACCGCGATCTGCTGCCGCCCGCCTACCGGGACTTCATCAGCCTGGAGGCGGAGGCGTCGGCCGCGTACACGCTGGAGACCACGGTGGTGCCGGGGCTGTTGCAGACCGCGGACTACGCGCGGACGGTGACCCGGGCGGCGCTGCCGGATCTGCCGCAGGATCAGCTGGACACGCTGGTCGAGGTGCGGATCGCACGCCAGTCGGTGCTGCGCGACGCGCGGCCGCTGCGGCTGCACGCGGTGCTCGACGAGGCGGTGTTACGGCGCGGGGTGGGCGACGCGGGGGTGATGCGGGCTCAGCTGCGGCAGCTGGCGGAGATGGCCGCGTTACCGCAGGTGCGATTGCAGGTACTGCCGTTCTCCGCCGGAATGCCCATCGGTATTACCGGTCCTTTCATTATCTTCTCTTTTCCGCACATTACTGACCTCGACGTAGTAGTTCTCGACCATTTGACGAGTAGCCTCTATCTGGAGCGGAAAGAAGACCTCCGGGCGTACAGCAGCGCATTCGATGTGCTGCGGACCAACGCCCTGTCACCCGAGGATTCATTGATCCTCATCTCGAAAATCGGGGGCGGCGCCTGAGAGGGGCACCATGTCCGATCTGTCCGTCAAGTCCGCTGTCTGGCTGAAGAGCAGTTACAGCGTCGGAATGAACAATTGCGTCGAAACGGCCCGGCTGAGTCCGGGCCTGCTCGCCGTGCGGGACTCGAAGAACACCGCGGGACCCGCCTTGCTGTTCCCCCCGTCGGCCTGGACCTCGTTCCTCGGGGACCTGTGCCACGGCGATCTCGGTGACCCCGGTTCCGGGGGCGCCTCCCGGCCGTAGCCGGGAGGACGTCACACCGCCGGACACCGATCCGTCAGGCGGCCGGTGCGGTCCCCACGATCACGTCGGCCGCCTCCTCCACCTGCTGATCCGTCAGATCCGCGCGAGCGGTGAGCCGTACCCGCGAGATGCCGTCGGGGACGGACGGGGGGCGGAAGCAGCCCACCACCAGACCGGCCGCACGGCAATCCGCGGCCCACCGCACCGCCTGCTCCGGGCCCGGCGCGCGCACCGACACCACCGAGGCGTCGGGCCGCGCCGCGCTGAGCCCGGCGGCGGTCAGCCGTGCGTGCAGCCGTGCCGCGACCGTACGGGCCCGCGCTGCGCGCTCCGGCTCCCGGCTCAGCAGCCGCAGGCTCGCCAGGGCGGCGCCCGCGGCGGCCGGGTTGAGGCCGGTGTCGAAGATGAACGTGCGCGCGGTGTTCACCAGGTGCTCGATCACCCGGGCGGGCCCCAGCACCACCCCGCCCTGGCTGCCCAGCGACTTCGACAGGGTGGCCGTGACCACCACGTCCGGCGCGCCCGCGAGCCCGGCGGCGTACGGGGCGCCGCGCCCGCCGTCGCCCACCACCCCCAGACCGTGGGCGTCGTCCACGACCAGCGCCGCGCCGTGCGCCCGGCAGGCGGCGGCGAGCCCGGTCAGCGGCGCCACGTCGCCGTCCACCGAGAAGACGGAGTCGGAGACGACGAGCGCGCGCCGGGCCGGGTCCTCCTTCCGGGCCCCGTCGAGCACCTTGGCCGCGGCGTCGGGATCGGCATGCGGGGCGACGGCGACCTCGGCGCGGGAGAGCCGGCAGCCGTCGATGAGCGAGGCGTGGTTCCTCGCGTTCGGAGACGATGAGCGCGTCCCGCCCGCTCAGCGCCGAGACCGCGGCCAGATTGGGCGGCATACCCGGAGGAGAACACCAGCGCCGCGTCGAAGCCGCAGAACGCGGCTCAGCTCAGCCTCCAGCGCCCCGTGCAGCTCCGTGGACCCGGTGACCAGCCGGGAGCCGGTCGACCCGGCGCCCCAGCGGCGCGCCGCCTCCGCCGCGGCGGCCGTCACCTCGGGATGCCGGGACAGGCCCAGATAGTCGTTGCTCGCCAGGTCGAGCAGCGGCGAGTCGGCGGGCCGCGGCTTGAGCACGCGCCGCAGCCCGGCACGCCCGCGCTGCTCCTGTGCCGCGTCGATCCACTCGAACGGGTCGTCCTGGCGGTCCTGGGGCATCGGCTTCCTCGCCTTCCTTCGGGCACAAGCGGGCACGGGCGGGCACGGGCCGGGCACCGGCCGGGCGGGGGCCGGGTGCCGACTGTGGGGTCCTGATAGAACGTAGTCGTGCCCACGCGTGGGCAGGGTGTGGCAATACACACACCCCGAACGCCGCGTCTTGTACGGTCCCTCCTTGGCCAGGAGCGGTGCCGTAAGACAGGATCTCCGCCATGGACCTGCTGAACACGCTGGTGGACAAGGGGCTGCGGGGCGAGTCGCCGACCCGCGCAGAGGCTCTCGCGGTATTGGCGACTTCCGACGACGACGTGCTGGATGTGGTGGCCGCCGCGGGCAAGGTGCGCCGTCGGTGGTTCGGGCGGCGGGTGAAGCTCAACTACCTGGTGAACCTCAAGTCCGGGCTGTGTCCCGAGGACTGTGGGTACTGCTCGCAGCGGCTCGGCTCGAAGTCCGAGATCCTCAAGTACACCTGGCTCAAGCCGGACCAGGCGGCGGCCGCGGCGGAGGCCGGGGTCGCGGGCGGCGCCAAGCGGGTCTGCCTGGTCGCCAGCGGACGCGGGCCGACGGACCGGGACGTGGACCGGGTCTCCAAGACCATCGCCGCGATCAAGGAACAGAACGAGGACGTGGAGATCTGCGCCTGTCTCGGACTGCTGTCCGACGGACAGGCGGCGCGGCTGCGGGAGGCGGGCGCCGACGCGTACAACCACAACCTCAACACCTCCGAGGCCACGTACGGCGACATCACCACCACCCACACCTACGCCGACCGGGTCTCCACCGTGCAGCAGGCCCAGTCCGCGGGCATGTCGGCCTGCTCCGGGCTGATCGCGGGCATGGGCGAGCGCGACGAGGACCTGGTCGACGTGGTCTTCTCGCTGCGCGAGCTGAACCCGGACTCGGTGCCGGTCAACTTCCTCATCCCCATCGAGGGCACCCCGCTGGCCGGGGACTGGAACCTCACCCCGCAGCGCGCTCTGCGCATCCTCGCCATGGTCCGGTTCGTCTGCCCGGACGTGGAGGTACGGCTCGCGGGCGGGCGCGAGATCCATCTGCGGACGCTCCAGCCGCTGGCCCTGCACCTGGCGAACTCGATCTTCCTCGGCGACTATCTGACCACCGAGGGCCAGTCGGGCAAGGACGACCTGGACATGATCGCCGACGCGGGCTTCGAGGTGGAGGGCACGGACACCCGGACGCTGCCCGCGCACCGCGCCGACGCCCTCGCTGCGGCCGGCGGGGGCTGCGGCTCGCACGGTGCGGAGGGCGGCGGCTGCGCCCCCTGCGGCGACGCACCCGGGACCGTCCCCGACACCGCCCCCGCCGAGCCCGCTCGCGCCGAGCCGGTCGCCGAGCCCGTCGCGGTGGCGGCCGGGGAGTCGCACGCGGACCTGGTCGCGGTGCGCCGCCGGGGCGCGGGGACGGAACTGCCGCCCAATGCCTGAGCCGCTGACGCCCGACGCGCTGCTGGCCCTGGACCGGCAGCACGTCTGGCATCCGTACGCACCGATGCCCGGCCGCGCGGATCCGTTCGTCGTGGAGTCCGCGTCCGGGGTCCGGCTGCGGCTCGCCGAGCCGGTCGAGGGCGTACGGGAGCTGGTGGACGGGATGTCGTCGTGGTGGTCCGCCATCCACGGCTACAACCACCCGGTGCTCAACGACGCGGCGCGCGGCCAGCTCGACCGGATGAGCCATGTGATGTTCGGCGGGCTCACCCATGAGCCCGCCGTGCGGCTGGCTGCCCGGCTCGTGGAGATCACGCCCGAACCGCTCCAGCACGTCTTCCTCGCCGACTCGGGCTCGGTGTCGGTCGAGGTCGCGGTCAAGATGTGCCTCCAGTACTGGCGCTCCCTCGGCCGCCCCGCCAAGCAGCGGCTGCTGACCTGGCGCGGCGGCTACCACGGCGACACCTGGCAGCCGATGGCGGTGTGCGACCCGGACGGGGGCATGCACCGGCTGTGGTCGGGGGTCCTGCCCGAGCAGATCTTCGCGGACGCGCCGCCGCCCGGCTTCGACGCCGAGCCCGACCCGGCGTACGAGGCCCATGTGCGCGAGCTGGTGGCCCGGCACGCGGACGAGCTGGCCGCGGTGATCGTGGAACCGGTCGTGCAGGGCGCGGGCGGTATGCGGTTCCACTCCCCCGCCCTGCTGCGGATGCTGCGCGAGGCGTGCGACGAGCACGACGTGCTGCTGGTGTTCGACGAGATCGCCACCGGTTTCGGCCGCACCGGGGCGCTCTTCGCGGCCGAACACGCCGGGGTCAGCCCCGATGTGATGTGCCTCGGCAAGGCGCTGACCGGCGGTTATCTGACGATGGCCGCCACGCTGTGCACCCCGCGGGTGGCGGACGGCATCTCGCGCGGCGAGCTTCCCGTGCTCGCCCACGGCCCGACGTTCATGGGCAATCCGCTGGCCGCCGCCGTCGCCGGGGCCTCGATCGACCTGCTGCTGTCCTACGACTGGCGGCAGGAGATCAAGCGGATCGAGACGGGGCTGCGGGACGGGCTGACGCCCGCGGCCGGGCTGCCGGGCGTACGGGAGGTACGGGTGCTCGGCGCGATCGGCGTCGTCCAGCTGGACCACCCGCTGGACGACGCGGGGATGGCGGCGGCGTCGCGGGCGGCGGTGCGCGAGGGCGTCTGGCTGCGCCCGTTCCGCGACATGCTCTACACCATGCCGCCCTACATCACGGGCGACCACGATCTGGCCCGGATCTGCGCGGCGGTTCGGGCGGCCGCCGCCACGGCGGGCTGACGGCACAAGAAGACGGCACAAGAACAAGACAACAGCGAAAGGCACGAAGCAACAGATGTCAGTACTGGTCGTGACCGGCACCGGCACGGAGGTCGGCAAGACCGTCACCACGGCGGCCGTCGCGGCGGCGGCGCTGTCCCGCGGCCGGTCGGTCGCCGTACTCAAACCCGCGCAGACCGGCGTCGGTCCGGACGAGCCGGGCGACGCCGCCGAAGTGGCCCGGCTCGCCGGTGACGTGACCCTGCGGGAACTCGCCCGCTACCCCGAGCCGCTGGCGCCCGACACCGCGGCGCGCCGCGCCGGGCGCCCCGCCGTGCGGCCGCACGAGATCGCGGAGGCCGCGGAGAAGCTGGCCGCCGAGCACGATCTGGTGCTCGTCGAGGGCGCGGGCGGCCTGCTCGTACGGTTCGACGAGACCGGTGCGACGCTCGCCGACGCGGCCCGGCTGCTCGACGCGCCCGTCCTGGTCGTCGCCCACGCGGGCCTGGGCACGCTCAACGCCACCGCCCTCACGGGGGAGGCGCTGCGCGCCCGGGGCCTGCGCTTCCCCGGCGTCGTCATCGGCAGCTGGCCCGTGGACGCGGATCTGGCCTCCCGCTGCAACAGGACCGACCTGCCGGAGGCGGCGGGCGCCCCGCTGCTGGGCGCCGTCCCCGAGCGGGCCGGGGCCCTGCCGCCCGCCGACTTCCGCGCGGCGGCCCCGGGGTGGCTGGCCCCGCGGCTGGACGGCGTCTGGGACGCGGAGCGCTTCGTGAAGGGCACCGCATGAAGGAGCACCGCACGGCGTAGCAGTGGGGGCGGCATGGGCAGACTCCCGGTATCGGTATACAGCCGTCCCGCTGGAAAAGGGGTGTCACCCATGCCCGTACGCCGTCCCCGGCCCCCGAGCGAAGCCGTCCACCACCCGCTCTTCGCCCGCTTCTGGGCCAAGGTGAGCCCCGTCGCGGACGAACGCGCCGGGGTCGCCGAACTCCGCAGCGAGCTGCTGTCCGGGCTGTCCGGCCGGGTCATCGAAATCGGCGCCGGCAACGGCCTGAACTTCGTGCACTACCCGAGCACCGTCTCCGAGGTCGTCGCCATCGAGCCCGAGCGCCATCTGCGCCGCTTGGCGGTGCGGGCGGGCCACCGGGCCGAGGTGCCGGTGGACGTGGTGCCCGGGGTCGCGGAGGCGCTGCCGGTCAAGAGCGAGGCGTTCGACGCGGCGGTGGCGTGTCTGGTGCTGTGCTCCGTACGGGACGTCCAGCGCACTCTGACCGAACTGATGCGGGTGCTACGGCCCGGCGGCGAGCTGCGGTTCCTGGAGCACGGGCGGGCCGAGGGGCAGGCGATGGCGATGACGCAGGGGGTGCTGGACCGGACGGTGTGGCCGCTGATGTTCGGCGGGTGCCACACCGGGCGCGAGGTGCGGGTGGAGATGGCGCGGGTGGGCTTCGAGCCCGTCACCCACCGATCGCTGCGGCTCCCCGAACGGGGGCTGCCGATGCCCACCTCGCCCTGCACCCTGGGCGTGGTGCGGCGCCCTTCGTAGGCGGCGCTAGACGCTCCACCGCCGAAGCTCGTCCGCGATCGCGTGCACATCCACCGCGCCGTCGTGCACCAGGCGCGCCAGATCCCGCACCCGCTCCGGCGATGTGGCCACCTTCAGCCCGCTCGCCACCAGGTACGCGTACGCGACGGCCGACGCGAACAGCGCGTTCGACCGCTCCAGGGCCGGTACCAGGAGCAGCAGCTGCAACAGCGCGGCGGCCCGCTCCTGCGGCTCGGGGTAGATCGGGGTGCCGAATATCTCCGCTTCGTGCCGGCTCACGGCGGCGACCAGCGCACCGTAATCGGTGACGCGCGGATCCCCCGGGGTGTTGTGTTCGGCGATCATCAGAAGCCAGGCGAGATCGATACGCACGGTCAAGGGCGCGCTTCGCCTCCGAGCTCCCGACCGGGTTCACGGCCAGGATCCCGGCCGAGCTCGCGGCCGAATTCCTCGTCGAAGACGGATTGGTACTGCTTCATGAAGTCGGCCGCGGCCTCCACGAACTTATGGCCCACCTCGCCCGCGTCCTGCCGCACCAGCTCTTCGATGTAGCGGTTCACGCTCACTCCCCGCTGTAGCGCACGCTCCCGGGCCACCTCAGCGGTGGTTTCGTCGACCCGGACGTTCAGCTGTGTCTTAGCCACACCATCAAGCTAGCGCATATCTGCTAGCTGCGCCAACGGCGCGCGGAAGCGGGCAGGTCCCTACCATCGAGGGCAAACCGTTCCGACACGGGAGGCGTTTGTGTCCACACCGGCGGCAACGAAAACAGACGGGTACGCGGAGGGCGGCGCCCGCCCGGCGGCCCGGGCCCGCGAGCTGACCAAGGCGTACGGCAGCGGCGAGACCGCCGTGATCGCCCTGGACGCGGTGGACGTGGAGATCGAGCGGGGCAGGTTCACCGCGGTGATGGGCCCCTCGGGTTCCGGCAAGTCCACGCTGATGCACTGCCTGGCGGGCCTCGACACGGTCTCCTCGGGCCAGGTCTGGCTGGGCGACACCGAGATCACCGGGCTCGACGACCGCCGGCTAACCCAGCTGCGCCGCGACCGGATCGGCTTCATGTTCCAGTCGTTCAATCTGCTGCCCACCCTGAACGCGGCCGAGAACATCACCCTGCCCATGGACATCGCGGGCCAGAAGCCCGACCCGGAGTGGCTGGAGCGGGTCATCGACACCCTCGGGCTGCGGGACCGCCTCAAGCACCGGCCGGCCCAGCTGTCCGGCGGCCAGCAGCAGCGGGTGGCGTGCGCCCGGGCGCTGGCCTCCCGCCCCGAGCTGATCTTCGCGGACGAGCCGACCGGCAATCTGGACTCGCGCGCGGGCCTGGAGGTGCTGACGTTCCTGCGCGAGGCGGTGGACGAGCTGGGTCAGACGGTGGTCATGGTGACCCATGACCCGAGCGCGGCCGCCCACTCCGACCTGGTGCTCTTCCTCGACGACGGCCGGATCGTGGACCGGATGGAGCAGCCCACGGCCGATGCGGTGCTGGGCCGCATGCAGATCTTCACCCGGGCGTACACGGCACACGAAAACTGACCAATGAGCGCCGTACTCCGATAGGTTCGGGTCATTCCCGATCAAGGAGGGCTCATGGCAAGGCCGTTCCGCTTCGGAGTCAATCTGCTCACGCTCGAATCGGCCCCGGCATGGCGGGAGAAGTGCCGCCGCGCCGAACAGCTGGGCTACGACGTCCTGCTGGTCCCCGACCATCTGGGCATGCCCGCGCCGTTCGCCGCGCTGGTGGCCGCCGCCGAGGTCACCGAGCGGCCGCGGCTCGGCACCTTCGTCCTCAACCTGGGCTTCTGGAACCCGGCCCTGCTGGCCCGCTCGGTGGCCACCTGTGACGTGCTCACCGGGGGACGGCTGGAGCTGGGCCTGGGGGCGGGGTACGTACAGGCCGAGCACGACAGCGCCGGGCTGCCGTTCGGGTCGCCGCGGGAGCGGGTGGACCACCTGGAGCACACCGTCGGCGAGCTGGAGCGGCTGCTGGCCGATCCCGAGCAGCAGCCGCGGCCCGCGCAGACGCCGCGCCCGCCCCTGCTGCTGGGCGGCAACGGCAACCGGCTGCTGCGGGTGGCCGCGCGCCACGCGGAGGTCGCGGCCTTCACGGGCGCGGTCCGGGCCCCGGACGACGCGCCCGGCCCGATGAAGATGATCAGCCCGGAGGCGCTGGAGGAGCGGGTGGCGGCCTTCCACCGCTTCGCCGCCGAAGCCGGAAGGGACTCGGAGCCCGCCGAGCTGAACTATCTGATCCAGATGGTCGAGAACACCGACGCCCGCCGCGCCAAGGCCCGCGAGCTGAAGCCGTACGCCCCCGACCTCACCGAGGAACAGCTGCTGGACCACCCCGCGCTGCTGCTGGGCAGCCCCAAGGACATGGCGGACCAGCTGCGGGCCCACCGCGAGCGCTTCGGCTTCTCCTACTTCACCGTGCTGGAGCACCGCATGGAGACCTTCGCCCCGGTGATCGAGGAGCTGCACGGAGAGTGATTGACGTACGGGGAGCAGGGGGGCAAGCCTCAGGTCGTGCAGGTGACCGTTCGAGACGTCGCGAAGGCCTCAGGGGTCTCGCCGTCCACGGTGTCGAGGGCGCTGGCCCCCGAGGGGACGGTCAGCGTGCCTCGCCCCGCAGGTGGACGGGATCCCGCTGAAGCCGCCGGAAATGGTTCGCCAGAGGGCCCGGCGCTCTGCTTGGCTCACCCCATGAATGATCTCCGAATCCGCCATGCCACCCCCTCGGACGTCGACACCGTGCTCGCCTTCTGGCGCGAGGCCGCTGAAGGTACGAGCATCAGCGACGACCGGAACGGGGTGGCCCGGCTGATCGCCCGGGACGCCGAGTCGCTGCTGCTGGCCGAGCGGGACGGGGCGCTCGCCGGGACCGTCATAGCGGGCTTCGACGGCTGGCGCTGCCATCTGTACCGGCTCGCCGTCCACCCCGCCCACCGCCGCCTGGGCGTGGCGACCGCGCTGCTCGCGGCGGCCGAGGAGCGGTTCGCGGCGCTGGGCGGGCGGCGCGGGGACGCCATGGTGCTCGACGAGAACGCGCTCGCCCACCACGCGTGGAGCGCGGCCGGGTACGCCCGGGAGCCGCAGTGGAGCCGCTGGGTGAAGCCGCTGACGCCCTGACGCGGACCCTTGACCCGGCGCGACGGTAAGGCGCGGGCCTTTGCCGCGCCTTTACGATGAGAGTGCGCGGCGTCTCCCGTCGCGCGCTCCTCCGGGCCCTGCCGGATCATGGGACGGAGGTGAACCGATGACCGAAGTCCTCCTCCTGGTCGTGGCGCTCCTGCTGGCGCTCGCATGCGGTGCCTTCGTGGCGGCGGAGTTCTCGCTGACCACGGTCGAGCGCAGCGAGCTGGAGCAGTCGGTGGAGCGCGGCGAGCGCGGTGCGGCGAGCGCGCTGAAGGCCGTGCGCGGGCTGACGTACCAGCTCTCCGGCGCCCAGCTCGGCATCACCGTCACCAACCTGGTCGTGGGCATGCTCGCCGAGCCGTCCATCGCCGCGCTGCTGGGCGGGCCGCTCACCGCGCTCGGGGTGCCCAGCTCCGCGTCCCACTCGGTGGCCCTCGTCATCGGTACCGCCCTGTCGACGGTGGTGATGATGGTGGTCGGCGAGCTGGTCCCCAAGAACTGGGCGATCTCCCGTCCGCTGCCGGTCGCGCGGGCCGTCGCCACTCCGCAGCGCGTCTTCAGCGCGGCCTTCCGCCCGCTGATCACCCACCTCAACAACACCGCCAACCGCCTGGTGCGCCGGATGGGCCTGGAACCCACCGAGGAGCTGGCGTCGACGCGCGGCCCGCAGGAGCTGATCGCGCTCGCCCGGCACTCCGCGAAGGAGGGCTCGCTGGAGCAGGACACCGCCGAGCTGTTCGTCCGCACCCTCAATCTGAGCGAGCTGACCGCGGAGAACGTGATGACGCCCCGGGTGCAGGTGATCGCGCTGGACGTACGGGCCACCGCCGAGGACGTGGCCAACGCGACCCGCGCCACCGGACTGTCCCGCTTCCCCGTCCACCGCGACAGCCTGGACGCGGTGGCCGGCATCGTCCACATCAAGGACGTCCTCGCGGTGCCCGCCGAGGCGCGGCCGCGCCATCCGGTGTCCGAGCTGATGCACGAGGCCCTGCTGGTCCCCGAGTCGCTCACCGTGGACCGGCTGCTGGACCGGCTCTCGGTCAGGCGCAGCATGGCCGTGGTCATCGACGAGTACGGCGGCACCGCCGGGGTCGTCACCCTGGAGGACATCGTCGAGGAAGTGGTCGGCGAGGTACGCGACGAGCACGATCCGCACGAGACCCCCGGCCTGGCCCCGGCGGGCGAGGACGCCGAGGGCCGGGCGGTGTACGACGCGGACGGAGCCGTCCGGGTCGATCAGCTGGAGGCGATCGGGCTGCGGGTGCCCCCGGGGCCGTACGAGACGCTGGCCGGGCTGATCGCGGCCGAGCTGGGCCGTATCCCGGTCGTGGGCGACACGATCCGGCCGGAGGGCTGGCGGGTGGAGGTGGTGAACGCCGCGGGCCACCGCGCCGCCCGGGTACGGCTGCACGCCCCGCTCCCCCATGACCACGACGGCGGGGCGGAACCATGATCGCCGTCCAGCTGCTGATCGGCCTGCTGACGCTGGTCGCGAACGCCTTCTTCGTGGGCGCCGAGTTCGCCCTGATCTCGGTGCGGCGCAGCCAGATCGAACCGTACGCCGAGCGGGGCGACCGCCGGGCGCGGGCCGTGCTGTGGGGGCTCGAACACGTCTCCGCGCTGCTGGCCGCGGCCCAGCTCGGCATCACGCTGTGCACGCTGGTGCTGGGTGCCGTCGCGGAACCGGCCATCGCGCATCTGCTGGAGCCGCTGTTCCACGCGACCGGGCTGTCGCTCGGGCTGATCCATCCCGTCTCGTTCGTGATCGCGCTGAGCCTGGCGACGTATCTGCACATGCTGGTCGGCGAGATGGTGCCGAAGAACGTGGCGCTGGCCGAGCCGGTGCGCTCCGCGCTGCTGCTCGGGCCGTCGCTGGTGGGGCTCGCGCGGGCGCTGCGCCCGGTCATCTTCGCGGTCAACGCGTTCGCCAACGGTCTGCTGAAGCTGATGCGGGTCGAGCCCCGGGGCGAGGTGGCGGCGACCTTCTCGGACGACGAACTGGCGCGCATGGTCGTGGACTCCAGCGAGGCCGGGCTGCTGGACGACCGCGGTGCCGAGCGGCTGCGGGACGCGCTGGAGCTGGGCCGGCGGCCGGTGCGGGACGTGGTGCTGCCGATGGACCGGGTGGTCTCGGCGCGGAGCGGGGTGACCCCTGAGGAGCTGGAGCGGATGTCGGCCGAAACGGGCTTCTCCCGCTTCCCCGTGATCGACGACTCCGGGCGGATCCTGGGCTATCTGCATGTGAAGGACGCGCTGGACGCACATCCGCGCGATGTTCCGTTCCGCCCCGATCAGCTGCGGCCGGTCGCCCGGGTGCGGTCGCAGACGCCGCTGGACGACGTGCTCACCGCGATGCGCGACAGCGGCACCCATCTCGCGCCCGTCATCGACGCGGAGGGGCGATTGGAGGGCCTGGTCACGATGGAGGACGTGCTGCGCCTGCTGGTGGCGTGACGAGCACGGCGAAGAGGCGGTGTGACGGGGAGCGGCGGAGCCGGGCCGTCACTGGTCCCGTCTGGACTCATGGGCGATGATGCACGCCTGCCAGTGCGCCAGCGCCTCCTCCCGTCCGCCGCCGCCCTCCTCGGCCACGGCCAGCAGCGCGTCGGCGGCCATCGCGGCGAGCCGGACGGCGACCCGGCACACATCGCGCGTCTCCAGCGGCTCCAGCAGGGCCGCGGCACCCTCACCGTCGTCGGCGAGGGCGGCGGCGACGATCGCCATCGTCGTACGGTCGCATTCAAAGGCATCCACGCGGACCAGACTGCCCTACTCCGCTCCGTCCGGAACCCTGCTCCGCCCAACCGAGCGACCCGTTTGCATCCGCGCGCCGCCCCGGCCGGAGATTCCCGGCCATCCGTCGCGGGGCCCTCAGGGACGGCGGCCGGGGCGCGCGCCCGACGGGTCGTAGCGGAAGACGACGTATTCGACGTGCCCGATCACCTTGGTGCGGTCCGTCCGCCGGTACAGCTCGGGCGGCCGGAAGATGTTGTCGTCGTAGATGTCCGCGCCGGGTTCGAGGTTCCAGCTCGCCGTCGTCCCGTTCCGGGCTCCGCCCTCGAAATAGATGTGGGTCATCGCCATGCGGCTCATCATGCGCGCGCCTCGGCCTCCGCGCAGCCCGCGTGCACCGGATAAGATCGTCCGAGCCATGCAGACGAACACCACCTATACAAGTTTTGTCGCGGTCGGCGACTCCTTCACCGAAGGCATGTCCGACTCGCTCCCGGACGGCGGTTACCGCGGCTGGGCGGATCTCCTCGCCGCCCGGCTGGCCGCCCGCACCCCCGGGTTCCGGTACGCCAATCTCGCGGTGCGCGGGAAGCTGATCGGCCAGATCGTGGACGAGCAGACCGGCCCGGCCGCCGCGATGGGCGCGGACCTGGTGACGCTGGTCGGCGGCGGGAACGACGTCCTGCGGCCCAAATGCGACATCGGCCGGGTGTGCGGGCTGCTGGAGGAGGCGGCCGAGCGGCTCGCGCCCAGCTGCAAGCGGCTGGTGCTGATGCGCAGCCCCGGGCGGCGCGGTCCGGTGATGGAGCGGTTCCACCCGCGGATGGAGCGGCTGTTCTCCCACGTGGACGAGCTGGCCGTACGGCATGACGCGACGATCGTGGACCTGTACGCCTCCGAGGCGGTCGGCGATCCCCGGATGTGGGCGGACGACCGGCTCCATCTGAACGCCGAGGGCCACCGGCGGGTCGCCGAGGCCGTGTGGCAGGCGCTGGGCCATGAGCCGGAGGAGGACTGGGACGCGCCGCTGCCGCCCGCGGTCCGCCCGGGCTGGCTGGCCCGCCGCACCTCGGACGCGCGGTTCGCCCGCGAACACCTCGGACCGTGGATCGCCCGCCGGGTGACGGGCCGTTCCTCGGGCGACGGGCGGGCCCCTAAGCGGGCCGAACTCCTGCCGTACCAGGGCTGACCGGGGCCGGGCCGGTGGGCACCGGTCTGGCCTGGGGATACGCCCAGTAGACTCTGTCCACGTGACTGGTAAGCCGCGCATTCCGAACGTCCTGGCCGGCCGCTACGCCTCCGCGGAGCTGGCCGTCCTGTGGTCCCCCGAGTACAAGGTGACGCTGGAGCGGCGGCTGTGGCTCGCCGTACTGCGTGCCCAGAAGGACCTGGGCATCGAGGTGCCGGAAGGCGCCCTCGCCGACTACGAACGGGTGCTGGAGGACGTCGACCTCGCCTCGATCGCCGAGCGCGAGAAGGTCACCCGGCACGATGTGAAGGCCCGCATCGAGGAGTTCAACGCCCTCGCCGGTCATGAGCACGTCCACAAGGGCATGACCTCCCGCGACCTCACCGAGAACGTCGAGCAGCTCCAGACCAGGCTCTCCCTGGAGCTGGTGCGGGACCGTACGGTCGCCGTGCTGGCCCGGCTCGGCAAGCTGGCCGCCGACCACGCCGAGCTGGTGATGGCGGGCCGCTCGCACAACGTCGCCGCGCAGGCCACCACGCTCGGCAAGCGCTTCGCGACCGCGGCGGACGAGCTGCTGGTCGCCTACGGGCGCCTGGAGGAGCTGCTCGGCCGGTACCCGCTGCGCGGTATCAAGGGCCCGGTCGGCACCTCGCAGGACATGCTGGACCTGCTCGGCGGCGACGCCCAGAAGCTGGCCGAGCTGGAGCAGCGGATCGCCGGTCACCTGGGCTTCGCGCAGGCGTTCACCTCGGTCGGCCAGGTCTACCCGCGCTCGCTGGACTACGAGGTCGTCACCGCCCTGGTGCAACTGGCCGCGGCCCCGTCCTCGCTGGCCAAGACGATCCGGCTGATGGCCGGGCACGAGCTGGTGACCGAGGGCTTCAAGCCGGGCCAGGTCGGCTCGTCCGCGATGCCGCACAAGATGAACACCCGCTCCTGCGAGCGCGTCAACGGCCTCGCCGTGATCCTGCGCGGCTACGCCTCGATGACCGGCGAGCTGGCGGGCGACCAGTGGAACGAGGGCGATGTGTCCTGCTCGGTGGTGCGCCGCGTCGCGCTGCCGGACGCGTTCTTCGCCTTCGACGGACTGCTGGAGACCTTCCTGACCGTGCTCGACGAGTTCGGCGCCTTCCCCGCCGTCGTCGCCCGCGAACTGGACCGCTACCTGCCCTTCCTCGCCACCACCAAGGTGCTGATGGGCGCCGTGCGGGCCGGGGTGGGCCGCGAGATCGCCCATGAGGCGATCAAGGAGCACGCCGTCGCCGCCGCCCTCGCGATGCGCGAGCAGGGCGCCGAGCGCAACGAGCTGCTCGACTCCCTCGCCGCCGACGAGCGGATTCCGCTGGACCGGGCGGAGCTGGAGACGCTGATGGCGGACAAGCTGTCCTTCACGGGCGCCGCCGCCGACCAGGTCGGCACGGTGGTCGGCCGGATCGAGGAGATCATCAAGCAGCACCCCGAGGCGGCGGCGTACGCACCGGCGTCGATCCTCTGACGCCGTGCCCCCGACGCCCGACGAGCTGGAGGCCGCCCGCGACCGCATCGTGCCCGATGTGGTCGGGGACGGTCTGCGGGTCCTGTTCTGCGGCATCAACCCCGGGCTGATGACCGCCGCCACCGGCCATCACTTCGCCCGCCCCGGCAACCGGTTCTGGCCCGTGCTGCACGCCTCGGGGTTCACCCCGCGGCTGCTGCACCCCTCCGAGCAGGGGGAGCTGCCGTCCTATGGTCTGGGCATCACCAATGTGGTCGCCAGGGCCAGCGCCCGTGCCGACGAGCTGACCGACGAGGAGTACCGGGAGGGCGGCCGCATCCTGGAGGAGAAGGTCCGCCGCCTGCGGCCGCGCTGGCTCGCGGTGGCGGGCGTCACCGCCTACCGGGTCGCGTTCGGCGACAAGCGGGCGAAGATCGGCCCGCAGGAGCGGACCATCGGCGGCACCCGGATATGGGCCCTGCCCAACCCCAGCGGGCTCAACGCGCACTGGACGAAGGCGACGATGGCGGAAGAGTACGCCCGGCTGCGCGCCGCCGCCGAGACGGAACAGGGCACTGCCTGACGTCAGCCGACGCCCGACTCCCCTATCGCCACCAGCAGCTGGAACGGCAGCTCACGGTCGCCCTGCCCGACCCCGAGCCCGACCCAGCGCCCGTCCACACGCCACACGTACAGCTCGGGTACATAGCCGCACAGGTCATCGAGCGGCGGCGGAACCGGCTCCCCCATCGCCGACCGCTCCAGCACGTCCGCGAGGTCGAGGACCCGAGGGTCGCCCCACCGTAAGGTCAGCACCTGGACGAGGACGCCCAGCTCGGCCTCGAACTCCTCCAGCACCTCCTCCACCCGGGTCAGGTCCGCGTCCCAGAAGTCCTCGCTCACCCTGAGGTCGGCGACGTGGAACCCCGGGCCGCGGCGCTGCGCGGGGAAGTCCCGGGCCCGGAGCGCGTCGATCGTGGCCAGGTGGTCCGCCGTACTGGTCATGCCATCAGTAAACAACCCGGGACCGACATCTGGCCGCCCGTCAGGTGCCCGGGCGGGCAAGGCTTCGCAGGTGGCTCGCCGTGCCCGCCCCCAGCAGATACGATCCGGCACACACGCAGTGGGAGGGGGACCGACGTGGGGCGGCTGACCGGCGGGGATCCGTCCCTGCTGCGGCGCATCAACTCCGCCGTGGTGCTCCAGGCGCTGCGCGCCGCCACCGCTTCCGCTCCGCCGGACGCCGCCTCCGCGTCCCTCACCGACCTCACCCTGGCCACCGGTCTGTCCCGGCCCACGGTCGAGGGGGTGGTCGACGGGCTGATCGACAGCGGGCTCGCGGCGGAGGTGCCCGCCGAGGAGGGCGGCGTCCGCCGCCAGGGCCGTCCCGCGCGCCGCTTCCGCTTCCGCGCCGAGGCCGGGCATCTGCTGGGCATAGAGATAGGAGCGCACCGGGTCGCCGCCCTGCTGTCGGACCTGGACGGACGAGCGCTCGGCTCGACGGTGCGCGAGGTGTCCGAGAAGGCGCCGGTGGACGAGCGGCTGGACCGGGTGCGGGCCGCCGTCGCGGAGCTGCTCCGGCACGCCGGGGTCGGACGCCATTCGCTGCGGGCGGTCGGGGTGGGCAGCCCCGGCATCGTGGAGGCCGACGGCACCGTCCATCTGTGCACCGCCCTGCCGGGCTGGACGGGCCTGCCGCTCGGCGAGCGGCTGCGGCGCTCCTTCCGCTGCCCGGTGCTGGTGGAGAACGACGCGAACACCGCGGCCGTGGCCGAGCACTGGAAGGGCGCAGCGGTCGGCTCGGACGATGTCGTCTTCGTACTGGCCGGGCTGAGCCCGGGCGCCGGGTCGCTGATCGGCGGACGGCTGCACCGCGGCTACGGCGGCGCAGCCGGGGAGATCGGCGCGCTGCATCTGCTGGGCCGCGAGGCCAGCCCGGAACAGGTGCTCTCCACCACCGGCGAACCGCTGAACCCGCTGGACGAGGCGCAGGTCGTACGGGTCTTCGCGCTCGCCAGGGACGGCGACGCCCGGGCGCGCGCGGCCGTGGACCGCTTCGTCCGGCGGCTGGTGCACGACACGGCCGCCCTGGTGCTGGCGCTCGACCCCGAGGTGGTCGTGGTGGGCGGCTGGGCCGCGGGTCTCGACGGCATGCTGGACCCGCTCCGCGACGAGCTGGCCCGCTACTGCCTGCGCCCGCCGCAGGTCGCGCAGTCGCTGCTGGGCGAGGCCGCGGTGACGACGGGCGCGCTGCGGCTGGCACTGGACCATGTGGAGGCGGAGCTGTTCGCGGTGGACAGCACGGTCACCGCGCGCCGCGCCGGCCGCTGAGCCCCTTTCGGCCCGCGGCCGGACTGAGCCCCTTTCGGCCCGCCGCCGGATCAGCCCGCGGTCGGATCAGCCCGCCAGCAGCTCCACACTGTTCGCGTCGCCCAAGCTGTCGCCGAAGGTGAGGCGGCAGGTGTCGGCGCGGTACGTGGCCACGGCGACCGCCGCGGTGCGGTTCTCCGCCACATAGCGGGTGGTCACCACGAGGACGGGGGCGCCGGGCAGCCGGTCCAGCTCCTTGGCGTCGTCCGCCCGGGCCGACCCCAGCTCCACCGACTGCTCCCGCCCCTCCAGCTTCAGCCGGCCCAGCTCGCGCAGCACGGCACGGGCGCGGGCCAGTCCGCTGGGGGTGTCGATGGCGGCGAGGCCGGGAACGGACGCGGCCGGTACGTACAACAGCTCGGCGGCGAGCGGCTGGCCCTGGCTCACCCGGGTGCGCCGCACCTGGTGCACGGCGGCGTCGGGGTCGGTGTCGAGGAGCCGCACGACCGCGGCGGGCGGCACCGCCTCGACGCTGTCGACACAGGCCCAGGTGTCGTCGCCCGACTCCGTCCAGGTGTGGGTGTAGTCCCCGACGGCCACGCCGACGCGCGGCGGCGCGACGGTGGTGCCGACACCGCGGCGGCGCTGAAGCCTGCCCTCCAGCTCCAGCTGTTCGAGGGCCTGCCGGAGGGTGGCGCGGGCGACCCCGAAACGAGCGGCCAGCTCACGCTCGTTGGGCAGGATCTCCCCGACCGCGAACTCCGAGTCGAGCGCATCGCTGAGCACCGTCTTCAGATGCCAGTACTTCGGCTCCGGTACCGAGTCGAGCTGTGTGGTCCCCACCCTGATCTCCCCCTGTTATGCGAGCTTATTTATTAAAGATTGTTGCAGTATCAATGTGACCATAGGGCGGGGCACATACTTGGTCAAGACCAATCCCCGATCAGCTATCGTCATGATCATTCCATCAGGGACGGTAACGGGGCGGGAGCTGAGGTAATGGACCAGGTCACGGTCGTGACGGGCGGAAGTCGTGGCATCGGGGCGGCGGTGGCGGTGCGGCTGGCGCGCGCCGGGCACAGCGTCGCCATCGGCTACGAGCAGGCGCGGGAGGCGGCCGAGCGGTGCGCGGAGCTGGTGCGCGCGGAGGGGATGCGGGCGGCCGTGGTCCAGGCGGACACCAGCGCCGAGGACCAGGTCGAGGCGATGTTCGACACGGTGCGGGACGAGCTGGGCCCGATCACCGGACTGGTCAACAACGCCGGGATCACCGGGCCGTTGGGCCGCTTCACCGAGACCTCGCCCGAGGTGATGCGGCGGGTCGTGGACGTCAACGTGACGGGCGCCCTGCTGTGCGCGCGGCGCGCGGCGCGCGAGATGTCCACCCGGCACGGCGGCCAGGGCGGCGCCATCGTCAACATCTCCTCCGGTGCGGCGACGACCGGCAGCCCCGGGGAGTACGTGCACTACGCGGCCAGCAAGGCGGCCGTGGACGCGATGACGGTCGGCCTGTCGAAGGAACTGGCCGCTGAGGGGGTCCGGGTCAACTCGGTCCAGCCGGGCATGACGCTGACCGACATCCATGCGCAGATGGGTGACCCGGAGCGACCGTGGCGGAATCGGGACCGGGTGCCGATGGGCCGGCCGGGCGAGCCGGAGGAGGTCGCTGGCGCGGTGGCGTGGCTGCTCTCCCCGGAGGCGTCGTACACGACGGGAGCCGTGCTCCGGGTGGCGGGCGGACTGTAGCCGGGCCGCCTCTGTAGCGGGGCCGCAGCTGTGGCCGGGCCACCCAGGAACAGCCTGCTGTTTACTGTGCGTTCGGGAATGAGGCATCTCGCACCGATAGCAACAGACCGGCACAGCTGTTCTACGAGCAACGGGAGGCTCCACCATGGCGACGGAATCCGGCAGAAGGATCGGGCGGCGCGCGGTGCTACAGGGGTCGGCCGCCGCGTCCGCGGCGCTGGCCCTCCCCGCCGCGGCGTCGGGGGTCGCGTCGGCGGCGCCCGCGCAGGCGCTGTCGGGCCGTCCGAGCGCCCGGTGGGGCGTGCAGACGGGCGATGTGACGACGTCTTCCGGGTCTGGTGTGGGTGCGCTCCGACCGCCCGGCCCGGATGATCGTGGAGACCTCCGCGACGGAGTCCTTCACGCGCCCGCGCCGCTGGCAGGGCCCGTTGCTCGGGCCCGGCACGGACTTCACCGGCCGCACCGCGCTGCACGGCCTGCCGGCCGGCAGCCAGGTGCACTACCGGGTGCTGCTCGCCGACCCGGAGGACCCGCGGCGCACCGGTGAGCCGGTGCAGGGGACGTTCCGTACGGTCCCGGAGCGCCGCGAGGGCGTGCGCTTCGTCTGGTCGGGCGACCTGGCGGGGCAGGGCTGGGGCATCAACCCGGACCACGGCGGCTACCGCGTCTTCGAGGAGATGCGCCGCCGCGACCCCGACTTCTTCCTGTGCAGCGGCGACAACATCTACGCCGACGGCCCGCTCACCGAGACCGTCAAGCTGCCCGACGGCTCCACCTGGCGCAACATCATGACGCCGGAGAAGTCCAAGGTCGCCGAGACCCTGGACGAGTACCGCGGCAACTTCCGCTACAACCTGCTGGACGAGAACCTGCGCCGGTTCCACGCCGAGGTGCCGACCATCACCCAGTGGGACGACCACGAGGTGCTGAACAACTGGTACCCGGGCGAGATCCTGGCCGACGACCGCTACACCGAGAAGAACGTGGACGTGCTGGCGGCCCACGCCCGGCAGGCGTTCGCCGAGTACTTCCCGATCAGCACCCTGCGGCCGGACGCGAGCGGCCGGGTGTACCGGGTCCAGCACCACGGCCCGCTGCTGGACGTCTTCGTGCTGGACTGCCGTACGTACCGCGACGCCAACTCGCCCGGCCGCCAGCCGGAGGACACCCAGGGCATCCTGGGCGCCGAGCAGCTGAGCTGGCTGAAGCGGGAGCTGTCGCGGTCGCGCGCGGTGTGGAAGGTGATCGCCTGCGACATGCCGCTGGGCCTGGTGGTCCCGGACGGGAAGAGCGACTTCGAGGCGGTGGCGCAGGGCGACCCCGGCGCCCCGCTGGGCCGTGAGCTCCAGCTCGCTGAGCTGCTGCGGCACATCAAGCACCAGAAGATCACCGGCACGGTGTGGCTGACGGCGGACGTCCACTACACCTCGGCGCAGCACTACGACCCGTCGCGGGCGGCGTTCAAGGACTTCGCGCCGTTCTGGGAGTTCGTCACCGGTCCGCTGAACGCGGGCTCCTTCCCGGCGGTGAAGCTGGACGGCACCTTCGGCCCGGAGCAGTCGTTCGTCAAGGCACCGGACCGGACGAACGTCTCGCCCGCCGAGGGCTACCAGTTCTACGGCGAGGTGGAGATCGACGGCGACAGCGGCGAGCTGACGGTCCGGCTGCTGGAGGTGGGCGGCAAGGTGCTGTACACCAAGGCGCTCAAGCCGGGGCTGGTCGGCCAGTAGCGGAGCCGACGTACGCGTTACGCGCCCCGGGGGCGCGTACCGTACCGCCCATGGCCTCCCCCGTTCCGTCCTCCCGCCTCACCTACCCGGAGGTGGGCGCCACCCGGCACCGGCCGCTGCCCGCCGGGTACGGCCATCTGCGGGTGCGGACCCGGATCGGGGCGGGCCCGGAGGTGTTCGAGGCCGCGGGGCGCGCGGTGCTGGAGTGGCGGATGCACCGGGCCGTCGGGGTCACGATCCGCGCCGACGGACCCGCCGCCGAGGGGCGCACGGTCGTGGTGGGGCTGGGGGCCGGGCCGCTGCGGCTGCGCGCACCGTGCGCGGTGGTGTGGACGGTGGCGGACGGGACGTCCGCCGGCTTCGCGTACGGGACGCTGCCGGGCCATCCGGAGTGCGGCGAGGAGTCGTTCGTGGTGAGCCTGGAGCGGGACGGCTCGGTGTGGCTGACGGTCACGGCGTTCAGCCGCCCGGCGGTACGGTTGACCAGGGCCGTGGCGCCGCTCGTGCCGTACTTCCAGCGGGCGTACGCGCGCCGCTGCGGGCGGGTGCTGCGGCGGCTGGCGGCCGGGACCGGGGCGGTGGGATAGCAGAATCCGCCACCATTGAATCTCCGACAGATTAATCTCGGACAAAACAAGCTTCTCCGAGCAGATGCACACTTAACCCATAGGTCACAGAGCGTTTGTGATCACGCAACACCGTTGCGCGAGGCTGTTTTCCATGACTCCTCGAGCGACACACGACCACCACCCGACCCGGCCCCGTGACCGCTGGCGGCTGCCCACCTGGTGGCGGCGACTACACGGCCACGCCCCGCCGGTGCCGGAATCCTCACCGGAGCCCGCGGACGACATGCGGACCGATGCGGCCGAGGCCGCGGGCGCCCCGGAGAACTCCCCGCAGGAAGACACCGCCACCACGCTGTGGCGGATCCGGACGACCGTACGGGACGAGCCGGGCACCCTGGCCGCGCTGTGCGGGGCGCTGGCCGGTCACCGGGTCGACATCCTGTCGTTGCAGACCCATCCGCTGGCCGAGGGGACCGTGGACGAGTTCCTGCTGCGCGCCCCCGCCGCCATACCGGTCGACGAGCTGAAGCACGCGATCGCCGCCGGGGGCGGCAGCGACACCTGGATCGAGCGCGCCGACGCCCACGATCTGGTGGACGCGCCGACCCGGGTGCTGACGCTGGCGACCCGTACCGCGCTGGACGGCGCCGAACTGCCGCTCGCACTGCGCCAGTTGCTCGGCCGCTGCACCATCCACTCGCTTCCGGCCACCTCGCTCGGCGGCCGTCCGCTGGAGGACACGCCGCCGGTCGAAGGGGTGCTGGAGGAGACCGTGATGCGGCTGCGGGACCCGTCCGGCGGGGCGCTCACCATCGAACGACCCCATCTGCCGTTCACCCCGACCGAATTCGCCCGCGCCCGCGCGCTGGTCGAGCTGGACTCCCGGCTCGGCCCGCGGCTGCCGCACCGCCGCGATGTGCTGACGCTGCCCGAGGGCAACGAGGTCACCGTGCGCCGGGCCGACACCCGGGACCTGGCCGAAGCCCGCGCGATGCACCAGCGGTGCTCCGCCACCACGCTCGAGCGGCGCTACCACGGCCCGCTCGGCGACGCCGACCGCTACCTGGACCATCTGCTCAGCCCGCGCTACGGCCGGACCCTCGCCGCGTACACCGCCTCCGGGCGGCTGGTCGCGCTCGGCCATCTGATGTGGGACGGGGACGAGACCGAGGTCGCGCTGATCGTCGAGGACGCGTGGCAGCGGCGCGGCATCGGCGGGGAGCTGCTGCGGCGGCTGGTCGCGATGGCCGCCGAGACGGGCAGCGGCTGCGTGTACGCGGTCACCCATTCGGCCAACACCGGGATGGTCGCGGCGATGCGCGCCCTCGGGCTGCCGCTGGACTACCAGATCGAGCAGGGCACGCT
>NZ_GG657754.1:1111047-1113526 GCF_000158915.1 Streptomyces himastatinicus ATCC 53653
CTGGACGAGTGGATCGGCACCGAGCGCAGCTGGTTCGCCGACTTCACCGCCGAGGGGCCGGACGCGCTGCGCACCGAGCTGGACGAGGCCGCGGCCGCCGCCACCGGGGCGCTGGCCGCCCTCCGCGACTGGCTGCGCGATGAGTACGGCCCGGGCATCGAGGGTGCCCCGGAGGTGGTGGGGCGCGAGCGCTACCAGCGCTGGTCCCGGATGTGGAACGGCACCGATCTGGATCTGGACGAGGCGTACGCGTACGGCTGGTCGGAATACCACCGCATCCACGCCGAGATGCGCACCGAGGCGGAGAAGATCCTGCCCGGCGCCACCCCGTGGGAGGCGCTGCGCCACCTCGACGAGCACGGTGCGCACATCGAGGGCGTCGAGGAGACCCGGGTCTGGCTCCAGGAGCTGATGGACGAGGCCATCGAGCAGCTGGACGGCACCCACTTCGACCTGGCCGAGCGGGTCAAGCGGGTCGAGTCGATGATCGCCCCGCCGGGGAGCGCGGCCGCCCCGTACTACACCCAGCCGTCGGTGGACTTCTCCCGTCCCGGGCGCACCTGGCTGCCCACCATGGGCGAGACCCGCTTCCCCGTCTACGACCTGGTCTCGACCTGGTACCACGAGGGCGTCCCCGGACACCATCTCCAGCTCGCCCAGTGGGCCCACGTCGCCGACCGGCTCTCCCGCTACCAGGCCACGGTCGGCATGGTCAGCGCCAACGCCGAGGGCTGGGCGCTGTACGCGGAGCGGCTGATGGACGAACTGGGCTATCTGACCGACCCGGAGCGGCGGCTCGGCTACCTCGACGCGCAGATGATGCGGGCGCTGCGGGTGATCGTCGACATCGGCATGCACCTGGAGCTGGAGATCCCCGGCCACTCGCCCTTCCACCCCGGTGAGCGCTGGACGCCGGAGCTGGCACGGGAGTTCTTCGGACTCCACTGCGGCCGCCCCGCCGACTTCCTCGACAGCGAGCTGGTGCGCTACCTGGGCATGCCGGGCCAGGCCATCGGCTACAAGCTGGGCGAGCGGGCCTGGCTGACCGGGCGGGAGGCGGCCCGCAAGGCGCACGGCGATGCCTTCGATGCCAAGAAGTGGCATATGGCGGCGCTGTCGCAGGGGTCACTGGGTCTTGACGACCTGGTGGCGGAGCTGTCCGCGCTCTGACGGACGGGTAGGGGCGGCCGGGCCGTATCGGCAATCATGTTGTGCCCCGGCCGCCCCGGTTCCTATCGTCCGTTTCATGCGCCCCGTGTTCCTGTTCTCCCGCGATCCCCTGGCACCGCGCCGCGTCGACCCCGAGTTCGCCGAGGAGGCCCGGGCCGTGCGCGCGACCGGGGCGTCCGTCGCGCTGGTCGACCACGAGACCCTGACCGCCGGGGACGCGGCGGGCGCGGTGCGCGCGATGGCGAGGGGCGAGCGCGACGCCGGGCCGGTCTGGTACCGCGGCTGGATGCTGCCCGCCGGGCGGTACGCCGCGCTGTCCGCCGCCCTCGCCGACCGCGGCCATACCCTGCTCACCTCGCCCGAGCGGTACCGCACCGCGCATGAACTCCCCGGCTGGTACGACGTCTTCGCCCCGCTGACCCCGCGCAGCGCCTGGCTGCCGCTGCCGCCCGGCGGGGCGGTGGATCCGGCGGAGCTGGCACGGCTGGCCGAGCGGCTCGGCGGCGCGGGCCCCGCGGTGGTGAAGGACTGGGTCAAGTCCCGCAAACACGAGTGGTCCGAGGCGTGTTACGTCCCCGACCTCGCCGACACCGCCCGGCTGGCCTCGGTGGTCACCCGCTTCGTACAGCTGCAAGGCAGCTACCTCACCGGCGGTGTGGTGCTGCGCGCGTACGAGCCGTTCCGGCCGGTGGGCGAGGCCCGGGTCTGGTGGCTCGACGGCGAACCCGCCCTCATAGGCCCCCACCCCGACACGCCCGGCCTGACCCCCGACCCGGACCTGTCCGAGGTGGCCTCCGCCGTCCGCCAGCTGGCCTGCCGCTTCATCACCACCGATCTCGCCCTCCACGAGGACGGCCGCTGGCGTGTGGTGGAGACGGGAGACGCCCAGGTCAGCGGCCTGCCGCGGACCACCGAGGCAAAGCCCCTGTTCACCGCCCTGACCACGGCCGCGGCGCGCTAGCTGCGCCCCGGCCGAGTACAGTCGCGCTGGGCCGCGCGCACCCTCGCCGCGTCCCGGCGAGGAGGGGCCCACGTGGCGTACCAGCAGGGGCACGAGAACGGCCGGTTCGTGCTGCGGAACGGCCGGATGACGCTGCGCGAGCACACGCCCGGGGAGGCGGCCGTGATCGCCGACGGCAAGCCCGGCGATCTGGACTGGATCGACGGCGTACCCGGCGACGCGTCCATCGGTGCCGCCGGAATGACCGCCCGTGCCGCGGCGGCGGGGTACTACTGCTCCCCCTGGGGCACCTTCGCCATCCTGCGCGCCGAGGACGGCGTCGCCCTCGGCAGCATCGGCTTCCACGGG
>NZ_GG657754.1:1114663-1119923 GCF_000158915.1 Streptomyces himastatinicus ATCC 53653
TCCGGCGTGTCGAAGCCCGCGCGGTACGCGGCGTCGGCGAGCGCAGCGCGTCGGCCTCCTTCAGCCGCCGGGCGGCGGCCTCGGCGTCCCGCACCGCCTCGGCCGTCCGCGCCAGCAGCTCCGCCTGCCGCTCCAGCCGCGCCGCGCGCTCGGCCACCGTGGCGTCCCCGCCGCGGGCCTGGTCCAGCTCGGCCAGCAGCGCGGCCCGCTCCCGGACCAGCGCCTCGCGGTGCGACGTACGGCCCGCCGAGCGCCGCTCGGCCTCCTGCCGCTGGGCCAGCCGCCGGGCGTGCTCGCCCTCGGCCCGGTCGAGGGCCGCGCGGGCGTCGTGCCCGTCCGCGGCCGCGTCGCGGGCCTCGGCGTACGCGGTGCGCACCTCGGCCAGTGCGCGGTCCAGCGCCTCCACCGTGCCGCCGTCCGCCCCGGCCTCCGCGCCCGCCAGCGCCTCCTTCAGCCGCTGCGAACGGGCCTCGGCCTCCTCGCGGCCCGTCTCGGCCCGCTGGTATTTCTCCAGCGCGTCGTCCTCCGCCGTACGGTCCACATGCCCCTCCCCCGGGCGCGCCGGGCTCGGGTGCTCACACCCGCCGCACACCGCGCACGGCTCGCCCGGGCGCAGCCCGGCCGCCAGCTCGGCGGCGATCCCGCGCAGCCGCCGGTCCTTGAGGTCCAGCCACTCCTCCCGGGCGGCGCCCGACCGCTCCCGGCACCGCAACAGCTCCTCCCGCGCCCGCTCCACCAGCGCGGCGAGGCGGTCGCGCTCGCGGGCGGCGTCGAGCCGCCGCTCGGCGGGCTCGATCCGCGCGCCGAGCTGCTCGGCCCGGGTGGCGGCCTCCTGCGCGGCCTCGATGCGCGCCTGGTGCGCGAGCCGCGCCGACTCCCATCCGGCGAGCCACTGGGCGGCCTCCTCGATGGCCTCGTCGTCGGCCCGCGCCTCGCGGTCCAGCTCCGCGATCTCCGTCAGCACGGCCCGGGCCCGGTCCTCGCCCCGCCGAGCCGCCGCCAGCGCCCCCAACTCCCCCCGCACCCGCCGCTCCGCCGACGCCAACCACTCGGCCCCGGCCTCGGCCAACGACCCGGCGCCGCGTGCGGGCGGCACCGAACCCGCCGCCTCGCGCTCCGGGTCGGCGGCCCGGCGCGGAGCCGGGACGTGGGCCAGGCTTCCAGGGTCGGGTCGGTGGTCAGGTGGGTGCGGGCCGTGCGTTCGCGGTGGCGTCCGGTGTGGGCGTGGGCGACGGTGGTACGGAGGTCCAGCGCGGGGGCCACGGCGTCGGCGCTGCGGGCGCGGTCCAACAGGGTGTGCAGCCGGTCGCGTTCGGCCCGGCGCAGCTCCAGGTCGTCCGCGCGGCGGCGCGCCTCGGCGTGGCGGCGCTGGAGCGCGGCGCGCTCGCTCTCCGCGTCCGCCGCCCGCCGGGCGGCCTCGTGCACGGCTTCGGCGCCGCGCAGCGCCGACGCCGCGATGTCCCGGCGTTCGCGCGCGCCCGCGCGGGCGAGGGCGGCCCACTCCAGGACGCCGTCGGCCAGGCCGGGTTCCCCGGCGGCGGCCTCCGGGAGCGGGTGCGCGTCCAGTTCGGCGGAGCGGCCCGCGGCCTGGGCCATGCGGTGGGCGAGCGCGAGGAGCCGTTCGTCGCCGCCGATGACGCGCTTCTCGGCGGCCCGCCGCAGCTCGGCGAGGCGCTCCTCGACGGCGGCGAAGCGGCTGGTATCGAAGAGCTTGCCCAGCAGCTTGGCGCGCGCCGGCTCGTCCGCGCGCAGGAAGCGGGCGAAGTCGCCCTGCGGCAACAGCACCACCTGGCAGAACTGATCCCGGCTCATGCCCAGCAGCTGCTCGATCTCGGCGCCGATCTCCTGGTGCGAGCGGCTGAGCGCCTTCCAGGTGCGGGAGTCGGAGTCATAGACGCGCAGCAGGCTCTGTGCCTTCTCCTTCGTCACCCCGGTGCCGCGCTTCTTGGGCCGGGGCTGTTCGGGCCGCCGGGTGATCTCCAAGCGCCGTTCGCCGACGGTGAGTTCGAGGACGACCTCGGTCGGGGTCAGCGGGTCGGCGTGGTCGCTGCGCAGGGAGAGTCCGCTGCCCTGCCGGGCGCCGGGCACCTGCCCGTACAGGCCGTAGCAGACGGCGTCGAGGACGGACGTCTTGCCCGCGCCGGTTGGCCCGTGCAGCAGGAAGAGCCCGGCGGCCGACAGCTCGTCGAAGTCGACGTGCTGGGTGGCGCCGAAGGGGCCGAAGGCGGTGACGGTCAGCCGGTGGAGCCTCATCGCGGGTCCTCCCCTTCCGTCCTGACGGCTTCGAGGGCGTCGCCGAGCAGCACGGACTCCCCCGCGTCCGGGCCCCGCCCGCCCCGTACGTGGGCCACGAAGTCCTCGGCGATCTCCCGGTCGGTGCGGCCGCGCAGCCGCTGCGCGTAGGAGGCGAGCGGGTCGTCGGGGGGCCGCTCCGGGTCGAAGACCAGGCTGAGGACGTGCGGGAAGCGCTCCGCGAGCCGGGCCATCGGTTCGTACGGCCGCACCGGGTCGGTCAGCGTGGCCTCGACCCACGCCGTCTCGTGCCGGGCCAGGTCCGGGTCGGCGAGCAGATCCTCCAGCGGCCCCCGGAGCCGGGCCAGCGGGCGCGGTACGGGGCAGTCGACGCGCTCGGCGGCGGAGAGGCCGCCGTCGGCGCCCAGCTCCACGAGCCACATGGACTTGCGGTGCGCGGCCTCGGAGAAGGAGTACGCGAGCGGCGAGCCCGAGTAGCGGATCCGCTCGGTGAGGGTCTGACAGCCGTGGAGATGCCCGAGCGCCACATAGTCGACGCCGTCGAAGACATCGGCGGGGACGGAGGCGACTCCGCCGACGGTGATGTCCCGTTCGCTGTCGCTGACCGCGCCGCCGGTGACGAAGGCGTGCGCGAGGACGACGGACCGGGTGCCGGGCGGCCGGGCGGCGAGGTCGGCGCGCACCCGGTCCATGGCGGCGCCGAGGACCGCCGGATGTCCGGCGGCGGGCGCGTCCAACGTCTCGCGCACCAGGCCGGGTTCGAGGTACGGCAGCCCGTAGAAGGCCACGTCGCCGTGGCGGTCGGCGAGGACGACGGGGGTACCGCATCCGGCGGGGTCGGTGCGCAGATGGATCCCGGCCCGCTCGATGAGCCCGGCGCCGACGCCGAGGCGCCGGGGCGAGTCATGGTTGCCGGAGATCATGACGGTCGGTACGCCGAGGTCGGCGAGCCGGTGCAGTGCGTCGTCGAACAGCTCGACGGCGGCCAGCGGCGGTACGGCCCGGTCGTAGACGTCCCCCGCGACGAGGACGGCGTCCACCTCACGCTCCCGGACGGTCGCGACGAGGTGGTCGAGGAACTCCCGCTGCGCCGCGAGCAGGCTGACGCGGTGGAAGGACCGTCCGAGGTGCCAGTCGGAGGTGTGCAGAATTCTCAACGATCGACTCCGACCCGCACGCTTGTCCTTCCTCCGCCCCGGTGATCAGCAACGCGCCCGTACCGGATCAGCGCTACGGGCACCGACCACGTTAACCGCGATCGGTGCCCGGGTCCGCACGGACCTCGCTTTTGTACCCGTGTGTACCTGTGTTACCTGCGTGTCTCGCCCCACCGGTGGTCGTCGAAGAGGTCGACGCCCTCGGGGTAGCCCGTGCCGTAGCTGTGGCCGTTGGCGTAGCTGTCGCCGTAGCCGTCGTGGTGGCCGTCCACCGGGCGGGGGTCGAGGTAGTACCACTCGGCCGTGGGGCCGGGACCGGCGGACGGGTCGGCCATCGCTTCCGTACCGGAGGACGTACCGGAGGACAGGGGACCGGCGAACGGGTCGCCGGACCGCGCGCCGGTCGCCGCCGCCTCCGGCTGCCGCGCGGGCTCCTTGGCCGCCTTCGGCGCGGTCAGCTCGTTCGGCATCAGCAGTTCCACCCGTACGCCGGGGGTGGCCCGCTTCTGCGCGACGAACTCCTCGACCTGGTTGCGGCAGGCGTGATCCAGGTGGGTGACGCCCATCAGATCGAGCCGGATCCGCTCCTTCTCGGAGGCGCCGACGGCTTCGAGCGCGTCGATGAGCTTCGGCAGCCGCAGGAACGTGGCGTTGCCCTTCATGACGACCTTGGCGCTGTCGCCCTCGATGATGTGCTCGACCGAGGTCTGCGACATCCGCAGCGCGGCCAGCACGATTCCGGCCGCGAGCCCGATCAGCACCCCTTCGAGCAGTGCGGTGGCGACGATGGCGAGCGTGGTGAGGGTCATCACGAAGAACTCGCCGCGGTCCTGGTGCCACATCTTCGGGAACTGCTCGGGGGCGAGCAGCTTCCAGCCGCTGTGCACGAGGACACCCGCCAGCACCGAGATCGGGATCAGGGCCAGGACACTGGGCAGCAGCAGGGCGAAAGCCAGCAGCCACAGGCCGTGCAGCGTGCGGGAGAGCCGGGTCTTGGCGCCGGACTGGACGTTGGCCGAGCTGCGGGCGACGACGGCGGTCATGGGGAGCGAGCCGAGCATGCCGCAGATCGTGTTGCCGGCACCCTGGGCGATCAGCTCGCTGTTGTACTGGGTGCGCTTGCCGTCGTGCATCCGGTCGACGGCGGCGGCCGTGAAGAGGCTCTCCGCCGAGGCGATGACGGTGAAGGTGACGATGGCGGTGAGGATCGCGGGGTCGGCGAGCCCGGCGAACTGCTCGGGGCCCGGGACCCGGATGGCGGCCAGCAGATTGCCGACCTGGAGCGTCTTCACCTCGACGCCGGGGAGCGCGGCGATGCCGATACCGAGACCGACGGCGACCAGCGCGGCGGGGATCTTGTTGAGGGGCCCCGGAACCTTCTTCCAGACGAAGCTGAGGACGACCGTGGCGATGCCGAGCCCGGCGGCGATGGCCGCCTGCGGGTTCGCCAGGGTGTCGGCGACGAGCCCGGGGAAGGCGAGCATGTTCTCGATGGGCGTGCCGGGGGCCTTGTTGTCGGCCAGCGGATACGACTGGCTGACCATCAGCGGCAGGCCGATACCGGCGAGCATGCCCTGTACGACGGCGACGGAGGTGGCCTGGAACATCCGGCCGAGGCGGATCAGCCCCAGCGCGATCTGGAGGATTCCGGCGCCCAGCACGATCACGCCGAGCATGGCGATGCCCTGCGCCTCCACCGTCTCGGCGACGAGCGCGGCGAGACCCGCGGCGGGCCCGCTCACCTGGAGGGTGCTGCCCGGGGTCATGCCGACGACGAGGCCGCCGATCACGCCGGTGATGATGCCGAGTTCGGCGGGCGCGCCCGAGGCGACGGCGACGCCGATGCACAG
>NZ_GG657754.1:1120130-1123040 GCF_000158915.1 Streptomyces himastatinicus ATCC 53653
TCCGGCGCGTGGGCCGGGGCGTACGCCTGGCCGTACGCCTGGCCGTGGGCCGGGGTCTGGGCCGGGCCGTGGGCGGACCAATCATCGACGTATATCGGGGGCCCGGCCGCTTCCGTGGGGGCCCGGCCTCGTGCATGGCGTCCCGTCGTCATGAGTGCACCCGGAAGTCGCCGTCCGCTTCGAGTTCCCACAACTCGGCGCTGTCGACTTGGTAGAACCAGCCGTGCAGCCGCAATTGGCCGTTCTCCAACCGGCGCCGGGCGCCCGGGTATTCCCTGAGCGCATCGAGCTGATTACGGACATTCAGCTGGGCCAATTCCTTCAGGCACGGGTCCTCTTCGGCGGAACCCAGCCTCGGGGTCAGTCCGGGCCTGGCGACGTCGAGCCAGGCGCCGACCCCGGGCATCCCGGACAGATCCGCCCCGGAGGCCAGCGCCCCCATGGCGCCGCAGTGCGAATGGCCGCAGACGATGACGTCCTGGACGCCCAGCACCTCCAGCGCGTATTCGATGGTGGCGACCTCGCCGGAGACCAGGTGCATACCGTGCGGCGGAACGATGTTTCCCGCGTTGCGCAGCTCGAATATCTCACCGGGCCGGGCCCCCGTGATGAGCGCCGGAATCACCCGGGAATCCGCACAGGTAATGAAGAGAGCCTGTGGGGATTGCCCGTCCGCCAGTTTCCGGTATTCGCCGCTGTCGAAATCTGCCCGGCTCCGGAACGAGCGGGCGTGTTCGAGGAGAGTCTGCATCGTGCCTCCCTGACGGGTGATTGTCACCAGATGCCATTCACCGTAAGGAGGCATGTGTCAGGCGAGGGCTAAACGAACACTAGAGCATTGCAAGTTCTTCGCCAATATTCGGGACCGCACTCGCAACATTACAAAAACCAGGACGCGGATCCGGCACTGCGGTAGACAGGACCCCATGACCGTACGAGCACTGCTGATCGAGGACGACGAGACGATCGCCGAGCCCCTCGTCGAGGGGTTACGGCGATACGGGCTGACGGCCAGCCATGTCGGCACCGGTGCCGCCGGGCTGGAAGGGCCGTACGGGGACATCGTTCTGCTCGACCTGGGACTGCCGGACATGGACGGCATCGACGTCTGCCGCGGCATCCGGCAGGTCTCCGACGTACCCATCATCATGCTCACCGCGCGCGGTGAGGAAGCGGACCGGGTACTCGGACTGGAACTGGGAGCGGACGACTATTTGGCGAAACCATTCAGCATGCGGGAGCTGATCGCCCGCATCCGCGCCGTCACCCGTCGCACCCAGCGCACCGAGACCGCACCCACCGTCCCCACGGCGGCCGCCCCCACCGCCACTCCTCCCCCACCGGTCTTCGAACCGGAACCCACCCCGACCCCGGCCCCGGCGCCCGTCCAGCACCAGACGCTGGAGGGCCAGGAGCCGCTGATCGTGGACCGCAGGACCCGGCAGGTCTGGGTCGGCGGCACCCCGGTGGCCCTCACCCCGAAGGAGTTCGAGCTGCTGGCCCTGCTCACCGAGGACCCCGGCGCGGTGTATTCGCGTCAGCAGATCCTCGACCGGGTGTGGGATCCGCACTTCCACGGGCCGACCAAGACCCTGGACGTGCACATCGCCACCCTGCGCCGCAAACTCGGCGACCCGGCCTGGATCCAGACCCTGCGCGGCGTCGGCTTCCGGCTCGCCGTGCACACCGGTGTTCCGGAGGCCGCCCGGCCGTGACCCGTCGTCTGCTGCTCGGCTATCTGAGCCTCGCCGTCCTGGTTCTGCTGTGTTTCGAGATCCCGCTCGGCTACATCTACAGCCGTTCCGAGAAGGAGCGGGTCATCTCCGCGGCCGAGGACGAGGCCGAGTCGGTGTCCGCGTACGCCTCGCTGTCCATCATGGCGGGCCGGCAGGACCGTGAACTCCCGACGCGGGTCAGGCACTGCGCCGAACGCATCGGCGGCGAGGTGCTCATCGTGGCCGCCGACGGCAGAGTGCTCGCCACTTCCCATCCGCTGCCCGCCGACCAGGGGCGGGACATCACGTCCCGGCCCGAGATCGCGGCGGCGCTGGGGGGCCGTGACGCGGTCGACGTACGGACCTCCACCATCGGCGGGGTCAGCTATCTCTCGATCGCCCAGCCCGTCTCGCACGGAAACCAGCTCCAGGGCGCCGTCCGGCTCACCGTCCCCACCGACATGGTGCACTCCAAGGTGCACCGGGCCTGGCTGCTGCTGGCCCTGGCCGGGCTGGCGATCCTGACCGGAGCCGCCGCGGTGTCACTGGTCTTCGCCCGCTGGACCAGCCGTCCCATCGTGGAGCTGGAACGCTTCGCGCACCGGCTGGCCGACGGCAAGGCCCCCACGCCCGCCCCGGCGACCTCCGGACCGCCCGAAGTACGCAGCCTCGCGGCCACCTTCAACCAGACCGCCGCCCGGCTGGCCCATCTGCTGGAGGCCCAGCGCGCGTTCGCGGCCGAGGCGTCCCACCAGCTCAAGACGCCGCTCGCGGCGCTGCGGCTGCGCCTGGACAACGTGGAACCCGACGTCCCCGAGCACGCCCGCCCCCAGATCGTCGCCGCCACGACCGAGACGGACCGGCTGGCCCGCATGGTCGAAGGGCTGCTGGCGATGGCCCGGATGGAGGAAGGCGCCGTGACCCCGGAGCGGATCGACCTGGACGAGCTGTGCAGGGAGCGGCTGCACACCTGGACCCCGCTGTTCCAGAAGCACCACTCCCACCTGGTCCTGCGCGGCCTCCCGGTCGGCCACGCCCTTTTTTTTGCCTGGCGCCGTGGAACAGATCCTGGACAACCTGCTCTCCAACGCGCTGCGGTCGTCGCCGCTGGGCAGCACCGTCACCCTCGACGTTCGCCACCCGGTTTTTTTGTTCGCCGTCATCTGCACCGGGACGGCCGCCCCACCTGGGTCGA
>NZ_GG657754.1:1123420-1125534 GCF_000158915.1 Streptomyces himastatinicus ATCC 53653
CTTCGTATGCCTCGCCGCCCAGTTCCAGTCCGGCCGTCCCCGCGGTGGCGTCCGCGAGCCAGCCGCGGAAGGCCGCCACGTCCGCCTCGGGCAGCCCCACCTCGATGGTCACCGCCTCCGCGTACCGGACGTCCCGTACCACCCGGCCCGTCGCGCGCAGGTCGTTCTCCAGCTTCCCGGCCCGCTGGTGGTCGACGGTGACGGTCGCCAGCCGGAACCGCCGGCGGGTGACGGTGCCCAGCGCGTCCAGCGCCTCGCCGACCGCTCCGCCGTACGCGCGGATCAGCCCGCCCGCGCCGAGCTTCACGCCCCCGAAGTACCGGGTGACCACGGCCACCACGTACCGCATCTCCCGGCGCACCAGCATCTGGAGCATCGGTACGCCCGCGGTGCCGCCCGGCTCCCCGTCGTCGCTCGCCTTCTGTACGTCGCCGTCGGCGCCGATGACGTAGGCGTAGCAGTTGTGGTTGGCGGTGGGGTGTTCCTTGCGGACGCGCTGGATGACCTCCTGGGCCTCCTGCTCGGTCGCGGCGGGCGCGAGCGTGCAGAGGAAGCGGGACTTGTTGATCTCGACCTCGTGCACGTCTTCGCGCGCGACCGTCCGGTACTGCTCCTGCATGCGGCCAGCCTACGCTGCGGCTACCCTGCGGTTTCTTCGCCGGGCGTGGCCAGGAGTGCGGCGTGGGCGGCCGCGGTGAGCACCGCCGCGGCGAGGGCCCATGAGATCCAGTTGCCCGGGTCGGGCAGCCACTGCCTGCCCAGTGCGACCGGGTAGATGACCGCCGCGTAGACGGCGGGGACGGTGTGCCGCACGATCCCCTTTCTGGCGGCGCCGAGGAACAGGGGCGGCGCCAGCAGCCCGGCGGTGAACACCACGCCCACGACCCACAGCGCGCGGTGCCGCCGGCTGGTGTACATGGGGGTGGCGGAAGACACGGGTAAAGGGTTCACGGTCACCTCTCGGCGGTCGGTGTATGGGTCATGGGCATGGGCACGGATCGACCATTTGGCCGATTTCTCACTCCCCGAACTCCAGTTCCGATGAAATGTTCGAGGCGGTCGCTAACCGCCCGGTTCGGAGCGGAGACAGCTGAGCGCACGCCGTGCGCTCGCGGCTCCGATTCCCTCCAGATCGCGTAACTCCTGGGCGGTGAGACTGGACAACCGTTCGACACTGTCGACACCGGCGCGCAGCAAGGTGTTGGCCAGCCGATGCCCGAATCTGTCGTGTCCCAGTACGTCGAAGAGTTCGCCGCCTTCGCATGAACAACCGGCCTCCCGGGCCGGCGTCCCCGGCCCCTTTTCCCGTACGCGGCACGCGGAGCACACATCGATCACCTGGCCATCCCGGAGGGTCCTGTCCCAGCTCAGCGGGACCATCGCCGCTCGCGCCGCGTTCACGGTGTCGGCCGCGTCGGATGTACAAGTGGCGCCACAGATGTCACATCGAATGGTGATCGAATGACTCATGCGAGCATGATGGCAGACCAGGCGCCAACCGGCTTTGCACACCGATACTTTGCGACGCCCCGGCCCTCCCCAGCATTCCCCGGATCTCACGCGTCCCACCCCCGAAACCGTGGTACTCGGCGAAATGCTGCCCACCGGCACATGCGTTTCTCACGGTTCCTTCATTACAAATGCGACTGTTACAGCGCCCGGAGGAGTGAAAACGTGAGCCGACAGTGGACAGCGCAGAGTCCGGGGGGATGCGCGCGCTGGGCGTAGGAAGCGTGAGGAAGCGTCTCCATTCCTTCGGATGAGGCAGATGAGACGCCCCACTCCCCAGCGGTCACACCCCCTTGATGCCTGCCGGGTGCTGTCACGGAGCCCTGTCCGGGGCTCACTTGACCGACAACGGGAACGGCTGGGTGATGACGATCAACGCCACTGGGGACGGTACGCCCGACGCGAAGGGCCGCCGGAAGCGTGGATGGCGCGTGTCCGCGGCCGTGGGCCTGGCGGCGGTGCTGACCGGCGGGGGCATCGTGGCGTTGCAGTCGACCGGATCATCCGCGCCCGGCGGCCGCTCGGCGCCCGCGGCGAACGTCGCCTCGCACACCGGGCCGCTGACCTCGAAGGAGACCCGGGAGGCGTCCCGGATCGCCGTCGGG
>NZ_GG657754.1:1126300-1129897 GCF_000158915.1 Streptomyces himastatinicus ATCC 53653
CTGAGCGATGTGACGTACACGCCCAACCGGGGTACCCCGACCCGCGTCCTGAAGAGCGCGTCGATCGCCGAGGTGCATGTGCCCTACGACAGCGGCCAGCCACGCTTCTACGACGTGTCGTCCATCGGCCTCGGCGACCTCGGACAGGGCACGCTCACCAAGCTGTCGAAGGACGACTGCCCCACCGGCAAGCTCGGGAACTACCAGGACACGCCCGTGATGTGCAGTCAGGAGCAGCCGCGGCCGTTCGCGTACAAGAGCGCGGTGGAGAAGAGCGTCCGGCACGGGACCGATCTGACCGTGTTCTCGGTGTCCGAGATCGGCTGGTACGACTACCTCATGGAGTGGCACTTCTCCGACGACGGTGCCATCACCCCGCGCGCGGGCGCCACCGGATCCCTCTCGCCGTTCGCGTTCTCCGACGCCACCAGCGGGTGGCCGACGGGCGTGGGCTCCCAGCGGTTCAGCGAGAACCACTCGCACAACATCTTCTGGCGGCTGGACTTCGATGTGAACGGCCAGTCGAAGAACGTCGTCGAGCAGTACGACTTCGAGGGCAGCGGCACCGCCAAGCGCACCATGAAGCGCACCGAGCTGTCCAAGGAGACCGGGGCGGACCTGGCGCCCGCCCGCTTCTGGCGGGTGGTGAACCCGGCGGCCGAGAACGACGACGGCCACCCCATGTCGTGGGAGATCGACAACGGCGACAGCGATCAGTACCGGGGCCCGGGCGACACCGAGAAGTTCACGCACCACGACGTGTACTTCTCGCAGTACCGGGCGTGCGAGCACCTGGCCTACGGCAACACCGCGAAGGGCTGCGCCGCCTCGGTGGACAAGTACACCAACGGTGAGAAGGTCACCGACCCGGTCGCCTGGGTCAGCGTCGACTACCACCACGTGCCCCGGGACGAGGACCAGGACCCGATGCCCACGCACTGGCAGAGCTTCCGGATCGTCCCCCGGGACGTCACGGCCACGAGCCGGCTGCCGTGACCGCCCCGGTCCGTCCCCCGTCCCCTCCGTCCCTACCGTCGCTACCGTCCCCGGCAAGGAGAGCACAGTGTTACACCGGCCCATGGATACGTCCGTAGACAAGCGGCGGCCCACCGCGCCCCACCGCCTCGAGGACCGCCTCCACGCCCTGGCCCGGGCCCATCAGGTGCCCGGAGCCCAACTCGCCGTGCACAGCGGCGGAACCACCCGCTCCAAGCACACCGGAGTCCTGGACTCCATAACCGGGGAGCCGTTCACCGCCGGGACGGCGGTGCCCATCGGCTCCCTCACCAAGTGCTACACCGCCACCGTCGTCATGCTCCTCGTCGCGGACGGCGATGTGGAGCTGGACGACCAGCTCGGCGACCATGTGCCGGAGCTGCGGCGGGCCGGGCCTCCGTGCACGGTACGGCAGGTGCTCAGCCACACCGCCGGGCTCGCCTCAGGGCCCGACTCCGACCATGTCGCCGCGCTGACCACCGCTCGCTATCTCCAGGCCCACTGCACCGACGGCAAGCTGGTGATGGAGCCCGGGACCGACTTCTCGTACTCCAACGCGGGCTATGTCGCGGCGGGCCGGCTGATCGAGACGGTCACCGGGATGAGCTGGCAGGACGCCGTACGGTCCATCCTGCTGGACCCGCTGGGCACCGTACCGTCGTTCATCGGCGCGCCCGGTGCGCCGATGCGGCAGGCGGCGCGCGGCCACTCGGCCAACAAGGCGTCGGGCCGGACCCGGCCGGTGCGGCAGAACCTCGCCCCGGCGGAGGCCGCGGCCGGTGCCCTGATGGCGAGCGCGCCGGATCTGGTGGCGCTGGCCCTGGCCCACACCCAGGACGGGCCGGGCGGGCTGCTGCCGCCGGAGCTGGCGGAGGAGATGCGGCGGCCGGTGCCCGGCGCCGACCCCGGTGTCCTCGCCGACGGCTGGGGGCTGGGGTTCGCACTCTTCCAGCAGGGAGATGCGACCTGGTTCGGGCACGACGGAAACGCCCAGGGCACGTCCTGCTATCTGCGGGCCGATCCCCACACCGGCACCGTGGTCGCCTTCACCAGCAACTCCAACAGCGGCGCCGACATGTGGCACGAACTGAGCGCCGAGCTGGAGGAGTTCACCGGCATCCGGGTCCCCGGGACCCCGGCCCGGCCACGTCCGGCGGCCACCCCCATGGCCTCGACGGCGCAGTGCACCGGGATCTATCTCAACGGCGACATCGAGTACCAGGTGACGATGAGCGACAGCGGCACCCTCGCCCTGTCCGTGGACGGTGACGTCCCCGCGCCACTGGTCTGTCACGAGGACCTGACCTGCGACCTGGTGGACCCGTCCTCCGGGCGCCGGATCCCCGGTGGCCGTTTCGTGCGCGACCCGCGCACCGGCACGGTCGACCGCATTCAGCTCTCGGGCCGGATGGCCCGCAAGAGCGCGCTCGTCTGAGGTTCCCCACCGCACACTCCCCACCGCGGCCGTCTCCCCCACTCGCCACGGCCGCGCGCGGCGCCTCATCACCCGTGTTCCACCCTTTCACCGCTCTGAAGGGCCGCACCGACATGATGGACCGCTACGACAACGCATCGGGTTCGGCGTCTTTTTTCCGAGGACACCCCGGTTCCGCCTCCCGCGGCGTGGAACGCCACGTCACGCGCCGCCTCCCGCGCACCGCTGGGTGAGCTGTTCGCGTCCTGGGCCGCCCGTACCCCTCGGGCCGCGGCGCTGGTGGCCGGGGACCGGACGTGGTCCTTCGGTGAGGTCGACGCCTGGGCGAACCGGCTGGCCCACCACCTCATCGGGCGCGGTGTGGGACCCGAGCGCGTGGTGGCACTGGTCCTGCCGCGCTCGGCCGAGCTGGTGGTGGCCGAGCTGGCGGTGGCCAAGGCCGGGGCCGCGTTCCTGCCCGTGGACCCCGCGCACCCCGAGGAGCGCCGGGCCATGATGCTGGCCGACGCCCGGCCGGTGGTGGTCCTCGACGATCCGGAGCACATCCGGGCCGTGACCGGCCCCGAGCACACGCCCGGCGACGCGGACCGGCTCGCCCCGCTGCTGCCGGAGCATCCGGCGTACGTCATCTACACCTCCGGCTCCACCGGTGTGCCCAAGGGCGTGATGGTGCCGCACGCCGGGCTGGGCAACTTCGCGGCCGCCACCGCCGAGCACTACCAGGTGCGGCCGGGCGACCGGGTGCTCCAGTTCTCCTCGCCGAGCTTCGACGCCTCCGTACTGGAGCTGTGCTCCTCCCTGCTCGCCGGGGCGGCCCTGGTGGTGCCCCCGGAGGGCCCCCTGCTGGGCGCCGAACTCGCCGCCGTGCTGCGGGAACACCGGGTGACCCATGCCCTGATCCCCCCGGCGGCCCTGGCGACGGTGCCCCCGGAGGAGGTCCACGAGGGGCTGCCGGAGTTCCGCACCCTGATCGTGGGGGCGGAGGCGTGCCCCGCCGATCTGGTGGACCTGTGGGCACCGGGCCGGCGGATGGTCAACTCCTACGGCCCGACCGAGGCCACCGTCGTGGCCACCTGGACGGACGCCCTGGAGGCGGGCTCCGGCAACCCGCCGATCGGCCGTCCGCTGCCCAACACCCGGGTGTACGTGCTGGACGAGGCGATGCG
>NZ_GG657754.1:1130624-1161883 GCF_000158915.1 Streptomyces himastatinicus ATCC 53653
GTGGCGCGGCTGGCCGCCCGGCTGCCGGAGGAGGCCGCGGACGCGCCGGAGGCGCCGATCCCGCCCACCCCGCGCGACCGGCCGCTGCCGCTGTCCACCGCCCAGCGGCGACTGTGGTTCCTGGACGATCTGACGTCCGGCGGCACCGAGTACAACACCGGGGCCGGGCTGCGGCTGAGCGGCCCGCTCGACACCGGCGCCCTGCGCCGCGCGCTCGGCACCCTGGCCGCCCGGCACGACGCGCTGCGCACCACCTTCGTCACCGTGGACGGGCACGGTGTGCAGCGGATCGCCGAGCGGGGCACCGTACCGCTCGACCACGCCGACCTCGGCGGGCGGCCCGCCGCGGAGCGCGACGCCGCCGTCGACCGGCTGCTGACCGATGAGCTGAACCGCCCGTACGACCTCGCCGAGGGCCCGCTGACCAGGGCGCTGCTCATCCGGCTCGCCGACGACGACCATGTGCTGCTGCTGGCCCAGCACCACATCGTCACCGACGGCTGGTCGGTCGGCCTCCTGGTCCGCGAACTGACCGCGCTGTACGAGGCGGAGGTCACCGGCGCCGACCCCGGCCTCCCCGGACCCGCGCTCCAGTACCCGGACTTCGCCGTCTGGGAGCGCGACCACCCGGTTCCGCCCGGGCAGGACACCGATCTGAAGTACTGGCGGACCCGGCTCGCCGGAATGCAGGCCCTGGAGCTGCCCACCGACCGTCCCCGCCCCCCGGTGCGCACCACCGCAGGGGCGGTGCACCGGCGCGAGCTGCCCGCCGATCTGGTGGCCGCCTTGGGGCGGCTCGGCCGGGAGCGGAACACCACGCTGTTCACCCTGCTCTCGGCGTCCGTCGCGGTCCTGTTCTCCCGCTACTCGGGCCAGCGGGACGTCGCCTTCGGCACCGTCACCAGCGGACGCCACCGCAAGGAGCTGGAGTCGGTCGCCGGGTTCTTCGTCAACACCCTCGTGCTGCGCGCCGATGTCGACGGGGACAGCACCGTCGAGCAGTTCGTGGACGCGATGCGCGAGACGGTGCTCGACGCCTTCAGCCATGACCGGCTGCCGTTCGAGCGGGTCGTGGAGGAGCTGGCCCCCAAGCGCGACGCCAGCCGCAACCCGCTGGTGCAGGCCCTGGTCGTCCAGCAGGGCGCCATGGTGCCCGCCCGGGAGGCGGGGGGCGTGACGATCGCCGAGCACTCCCTGCCGCGCCCCGCCGCGCGGTTCGACCTGGTGCTGGAGTTCCTGCCCCGGGACGACGGTTCGCTGGGGCTCACCGTCGAGTACAACTCCGATCTGTTCGACGCCCGGACGATGGAGCAGATGGCCGGGCATCTGCACCGGCTGCTGACCCGGATGGTGGCCGACCCCGGCAGCACCCTGATCGAACTCCAGATGCTGAGCGACGCCGAGTGGCACAAGCTGCTCGACTCCTGGAACGGCACGAACGGCACGAACGGCACGAACGGCACGAACGGCACGAACGGCACCGGCCAGGCCCTCACCGAGACGACGCTGCCCGAACTCTTCGCGGCCCAGGCCGCGTCGCGGCCGAAGGCGACCGCCGTGACCTGCGGGGAGACCCGGCTCTCCTACGACGAGGTGAACCGGCGCGCCAACCAACTCGCCCGGCTGCTGATCGACCGGGGCGTCGGCCCCGAGCGGCTGGTGGCGCTGGCCCTGCCGCGCTCGGCCGACCTGGTCGTCGTCCTGCTGGCGGTGCTCAAGGCGGGCGCCGGATATCTGCCCGTGGATCCCGCGTACCCGGCCGAGCGCATCGCGTTCATGCTGGACGACGCGGCGCCCTCGACCATCCTCGCCACCGGTGACACGGCGGGCTGCCTGCCCGCCGGTGCCGAACCGCTGGTGCTGGACGACGAAGCGGTCAGCGCCGAGCTGGCGCGGCGGGCGGACGGCGACATCACCGACGCCGACCGGACCGGACCGCTGCACCCGGCCCATCCCGCCTACGTCATCTACACCTCCGGGTCCACCGGCACGCCCAAGGGCGTGGTGGTCACCCACCGGAGCGTGGCGGGTCTGGCCGCCTGGACCGGGGCCGAGCTGGGGCGGGAGCGGCTGACCGGGGTCGTGGCCTCGACCTCGCTCAACTTCGACGTGTCCGTGTTCGAGATCCTGTGCCCGCTGCTGGCCGGGGGCAGCATCGAGATCGTCCAGGATCTGCTGGTCCTCGCCGACCCCGCGAACCGGCCGCGCGCGACCGGGCTGATCAGCGGCGTCCCTTCGGTGTTCGCCCGGCTGCTGAGCGGGGACGCCGGACAGACCGACGCCGGATACATAGAAGCCGGACGCATCGACGCCGGGACCGTCGTCCTGGCGGGCGAGGCCCTTCCCGCCCAGACCGTACGGGACATCAGGGCGGCGCTGCCCTCCTGCCGCATCGCCAACATGTACGGGCCGACCGAGGCAACCGTGTACGCCACCGCCTGGTTCTCCTCGGGCGAGGCACCGCGGCAGGCGCCGCCGATCGGGCGGCCCGTCGCCGACACCCGCGCCTATGTCCTGGACCCGACGCTGCGGCTGGTGCCGCCCGGCGTGACGGGCGAGCTGTATCTCGGCGGCCAGGGCCTCGCCCGGGGTTACCTCAACCGGCCCGCGCTGACCGCCGACCGCTTCCTCGCGGACCCCTTCGGCGCGCCGGGCAGCCGCATGTACCGCACCGGTGACCTGGTGCGCTGGGGCAGCGACGGCCAGCTGGAGTACATGGGCCGGGCCGATGACCAGGTGAAGATCCGCGGCTTCCGCATCGAACTCGGCGAGGTCGAGACGGCGCTGTTGCGCCACCCCGGTATCGCCGAGGCCGCCGCCGTCGCGAAGGAGACCGGCGGTCACAAGCGGCTCATCGCCTACGTCGTGCCCGCACCGGGCACCACACCGGACCCGGCCGCGCTGCGCACGTTCCTGGCGGGCAGCCTGCCCGACTACATGGTGCCCGCCACGGTCCTGGTCATGGAGCGGATGCCGCTCAACCCCAACGGCAAGCTGGACCGGAGCCGTCTCCCCGACCCCGAGTGGTCCCCGGCGGCGGCACCGGGCTACGTGGCGCCGCGCACCGCGACCGAACGGACCCTCGCCGCGGTCTGGGCCCGGATCCTCCATGTGGAACGCATCGGAGTGGAGGACAACTTCTTCTCCCTCGGCGGCGATTCGATCCTCAGCATCCAGGTCGTCTCCCAGGCTCGGCAGGCCGGGCTCTCCGTCACCTCCCGCGACGTCTACCGCCACCAGACGATCGCCGCCCTCGCCCTGCACCTGGACAGCGCGGCCGCGCAGCCGCGGCCGGACGCCGCCGGTGCGGAAGCGGCCACCGGGGACCTGCCGATGACGCCCATCCAGCACTGGTTGTTCGAGCACGACCCCGAGCGGGCCGGACACTTCAACCAGACGATCTCCCTCGTCCTGCCCGGGGACGTGGACGAGGACGCGCTGCGCGGCGCCCTGGAGGCGGTCGTCGCCCACCACGACGCGCTGCGCTCCCGGTTCCCCTCCGAGGACGGCGGCAAGAGCCGGTACCAGCGGATCGACGGCGGCGGGGCACCGGAGCTGACGGATCTGCTGCGCCGCCACACCGGCGGCGGCGAACCCCACCTCGGCGGCTTCGACCTGGCGGACGGACCGCTGCTGCGCGCGGTGCTGGAGGAGGACGCCGGGGCCGGAGAGCGGCCGGTGCTCCACCTCACCGTGCACCACGCCGTCGTGGACGGGGTCTCCTGGCGCATCCTGCTGGAGGACCTGGACACCGCCTACCACCGGTTGGCCGGGCTCCCCGCCGCCTCCTCCCCGCTGCGCACCTGGGCCCGGCGGCTGAACGACCACGCGCAGGCCGGGGGGTTCGACGCGGAGGCCGCGTACTGGACCGGCCTGGTCCGGGACTCGGATCCTTCGCTGCCGGTAGACCTGGATGGGGCGGCTGGGGCGGACGGGGCGAACACCTATGCCTCGGCCCGGTCGGTCACCGTCACGCTCGACCAGGACGAGACGACCGCCCTGCTCCAGACGCTGCCCGAGGTCTACCGGACGCAGGTCAACGATGTGCTGCTGAGCGCGCTGGCCCGGGTGCTGGGCGAGTGGACCGGGCGCAGCCGGGTGCCGGTGGACCTGGAGGGCCACGGCCGCGAGGAGATCTTCGAGGAGGTGGATCTGTCCCGTACGGTCGGCTGGTTCACCACCCGCTTCCCGGTGGCGCTCGACCTCCCCGAGGGTGACTGGGGCGACGTACTCAAGTCCGTCAAGGAGCAGTTGCGGGCCGTGCCGCGGCGCGGCCTGGGGTACGGGGCGCTGCGCCATCTGGCCCGCCCCGAGGGCCTGCCGACCGGTCCCACGGCCGGGATCAGCTTCAACTACCTGGGCCAGTTCGAGCTGCCGGGCGACGGCGACGGGCTGTTCCGCGGCCTCCACCGCGAACTCGCCCTGGATGCCGACCCGGAGTCGCCGCGGCCGCATCCGCTGGAGGTGGTCGGCCGGGTCGAGGACCAGCGGCTCGCGTTCACCTGGTTCTACTCGGCGAACCTGCACACGGAGGAGACCGTCGGGCGGCTGGCCGGGGAGTTCCTGCGGGCGCTGCGCGCCATCGCCCGGCACGCCGCCGCGCCCGGCGCGGGCGGCCGCACCCCGTCCGACTTCCCGCTGGTGGCCTCCCTCGACCAGGCCACGGTGGACCGGCTGGTGGGCGACGGCAGCGCGGTGGAGGACGTCTACCCGCTGACCCCCACCCAGGCGGGCATGCTGTTCCACGGGCTGTCCCAGGAGGACCGGCGCGCCTACTTCCAGCAGCTCACCTTCGTCCTCGACGGGGTGTCCGACCCGGGCGCGCTGGCCGCGGCCTGGCAGCGGGTCACCGACCGCACACCGGGCTTACGCAGCCGCGCCGAATGGGACGGGGTGCCCGAGCCGCTCCAGGTGGTGGAGCGCGGGGTCCGGGTGCCGGTCACCCATCTCGACTGGCGCGGGCTGTCCGAAGCGGAGCGCCGGGAGGAGTCGCGGCGGTTCCTCGCCGAGGACCGGGAACGGGGCCTGGACCTGGCCGCGGCGCCGCTCATGCGGCTGGCGCTGGCCCGGCTGTCCGACACCGAGGTCCAGGTGGTGTGGACGTTCCACCACCTGATCCTGGACGGCTGGAGCCTGTTCCAGGTGCTGTCCGACGTCTTCGCCTGCCATGCGTCCGGGGCGGGGGCCGCGCTGCCCAGCCGCCGCCCGTTCCGCGACTACGTGGCCTGGCTGCGCGACCGCGACTGGGCGGAGGCCGAGGAGCACTGGCGCTCCCGGCTGGGCGATCTGTCGGAGCCCAGCCCGCTGCCGTTCGACCGGGAACCCACCGAGACCCATCACGCGGAGTCCAGCGCCGACGTACGGATCACGCTGCCCGCGGACGCGTCCCGCCGGCTGGCGGAGCTGGCCAGAGGCGCGGGGCTCACCATGAACACCCTGCTCCAGGGCGCCTGGACGCTGCTGCTGTCCCGGTACACCGGCCGCGCGGACGTCGCCTTCGGGACCACGGTCTCGGGCCGTCCGCCGGAGCTGCCGGGCGTCGAGGCGATGACCGGACTGTTCATCACCACCGTCCCGACCCGGCTGGAGGTGCCCACGGGCGGCACCCTGCTGTCGTGGCTGCGGGAGGTGCAGGAGCGGCAGACCGAGGACCGGCGCTTCGACTTCGTACCGCTCACCCGGCTGCGGTCGATGACCCGGCTCGAGGAGCGGGTGAACCTCTTCGACAGCATCGTGGTGTTCGAGAACTATCCCGTCGGCGGGGACCTCGCCGCCGCGCACGGGCTGGCCCTGCGCGACCTCGACGGCGTCGAGACCACGAACTACCCGCTGAGCCTGGTGGTCTACCCCGGCCAGGAGATGGCGCTGCGGCTCGGCTACGACCCGGCCCTGTTCGACGCCGAGACGATCCAGCGTATGGCCGAGTACCTGTCGGTGCTGCTGACCAACATGGCCACCGGCCCGGACCGGGCGCCCGCGCGCCTTCCGATGCTCACCGACGCCCGGCGCGCCCAGGTGCTCCGCGAGTGGAACGACACCACGGCCCCGCTGCCCGAGGGTTCGGTGGCCGATCTGTTCGCCGCCCAGGTGCGGCGTACGCCGGACGCGCCCGCGCTGGACGGCGACGGCGGCCCGGTGAGCTACCGGGAGCTGGACGCGCGCGCCAACCGGCTGGCCCACCGGCTCATCGGGCTCGGCATCGGTCCGGAGCGGCCGGTGGCCGTGCTGATGGACCGGTCCGTGGAGCTGGTGGTCGCCCAGCTGGCGGTCGTCAAGGCGGGCGGGGTGTACGTACCGCTGGACACCCGCGCGCCCGAGGACCGGCTGCGGCTGGTGCTGGCCGAGGCGACGGCGGACGTCCTGCTGACCGACCGCGCCTGGGAGCGGACCGCCGCGGACATCGGACACGGCGGACGGACGCTGCTGGTGGCGCCGGGTGCCGAGGGCGGTGCCGAAGACTTTGACGGGCCGCCCGCGGTGGAGGTCTTCCCCGACAACACGGCCTACCTGATGTTCACTTCGGGCTCCACCGGACGGCCCAAGGGCGTCGCGGTCCGGCACCGCGATGTGACCGCCCTCGCCCATGACCGCGCCTTCGCGCGCCACGACCGGGTTCTGGTGCACTCCCCGCAGGCGTTCGACGCCTCCACCTACGAGGTGTGGGTGCCGCTGCTGCGCGGCGGTACGGCCGTCATCGCCCCGGTGGGCGACGTGGACGCGGACACCGTGCGCCACGCGATCACCGGGCACGGGGTGAGCTGCCTGTGGCTGACCGCCGGTCTCTTCCGGCTCCTGGCACAGGAGGCGCCGGAGTGCCTGCGCGGCGCCCGGGAGGTGTGGACCGGCGGCGAGGCGGTGCCGCCCGCTGCGGTACGCCGGGTGCTCGACGCCTGCCCGGAGCTGACCGTGGTCGACGGCTACGGACCCACCGAGACCACGACCTTCGCCACCCGGCGCCCCTTCCGCGCCGGTGAGGAGCTGCCCGGGACGCTGCCCATCGGACGGCCGCTGGACAACACCCGCGCCTACGTCCTGGACGGCGCCCTCCAGCCCCAACCGCCGGGCATACCCGGGGAGTTGTACATCGCGGGCGCCGGGCTCGCCCGTGGCTACCGGAACCGGCCCGGTCCGACGGCCGAGCGCTATGTCGCCGACCCGTACGGGCCGCCCGGCTCCCGGATGTACCGCACCGGGGACCTGGTGTCCTGGACCGCCGACGGCGAACTCGCCTTCGTGGGCCGCTCGGACGACCAGATGAAGATCCGCCGGCTTCCGCATCGAACCGGGCGAGATCGAGGCCGTGCTGACCCGCCACCCGGCCGTCGCCGAGGCGGTCGTGGCACTCGCGCGGGACGGGGAGCGGAAGCTGCTGGCCGCCTATCTGGTCCCGGTGCGCGGTGCCGCGGTGCCCGAACCTGCGGAGCTGCGGTCCCTGCTGGGCCGGGAGCTGCCCGACTACATGGTGCCCGCGGTCTTCATCGCCCTGGACGAACTGCCGCTCACCGGCAACGAGCAAGAGTGGACCGCCGCCGGCTGCCCGAGCCCGACTGGGCGGCGGCCACGGCGGGCGCGGAGTACGTGGCGCCCCGCACCGACGCCGAACGGATCCTGGCGGAGATCATGGGGCCGCTGCTGGGCCGGGAGCGGATCGGCGTCGAGGACAACTTCTTCATGCTCGGCGGGGATTCGATCCTCAGCATCCAGGTCGCCTCGCGCGCCCGGCAGGCGGGCCTGACGGTGACGCCCAGGGAACTCTTCCGGCACCCCACCATCGCCTCGCTCGCCACCGTCGCCACGGCCACCGCCCGGCCCGCGGCCGACGCGGGCCCGGTGAGCGGCGAGCTGCCGCTGACCCCGATCCAGCACTGGTTCCTCGGCACGGACAGCCCCCGGCCCGAGTACTTCAACCAGTCCGTGCTGGTCGAACTCGACCGGGACCCCGACCCCCGGGCGCTCCGTCAGGCCCTGCGGGCGCTGCTGGTCCACCATGACGCGCTGCGGACGCGCTTCACGCGCGAGGCGGACGGCACCGTACGGCAGTACTGCCCGCCGCCGGACGAGACCGGCCAGGACCCGCTGCGGGAGGTGGACCTGTCGGGGCTCGGGGAGCCGGAGCGGCGGGCCGCCGAGGAAGCGGCCATGGCCGAGGCGAACGCCGGGTTCGTCCTGGACACCGGGCCGCTGCTGGCCGCCCGGCTGCTGCGCCCGGGCTCCGGAGCGCGGCCGTCGCTCTTCCTGACCGTGCACCACCTGGTGGTCGACGGCGTCTCCTGGCGCGTGCTGCTGGAGGACCTGGAGACCGCCTACCGCCAGGCGCTCGACGGCTCCCCCGCCGACCTCGGGGCGCGCACCACCTCCGTGCGGGACTGGTCCCGCCGGCTCGCCGAGCACACCGCGGCCGGGGGCTTCGACGCCGAACTCCCGCACTGGACGGCGGTGGCCGAGGACTGCGCCGCCGGGATCCCGGTGGACCGTGAGGGCGAGGGCGGCAACACCGTCGCCGCCATGGAGTCGGTCACCGTGACGCTGGACCGGGAGCGGACCACCGCCCTGCTCCAGCAGGTGCCCGAGGTGTACCGCACCCGCGTGGACGACGTGCTGCTCTCGGCGCTGGGCCGGGTGCTGGCCGAGTGGACCGGGCGGCGGCGGGTCGCCGTCGACCTGGAGGGGCACGGCCGGGAGGAACACCTCCTGGACGGCGTGGATCTGTCCCGTACCGTCGGCTGGTTCACCACCTTGTTCCCGGTCGCCCTGGACATCCCGGACGCCCCCGGCGGCTGGGGCGAGACGCTGAAGTCCGTCAAGGAGCAGCTGCGGGCGGTGCCCGCCCAGGGCATCGGCTACGGCGCGCTGCGCCATCTGGCCCCGGACGCGCCGCTGGCGGACGCGGCGGAGCCCCGGATCAGCTTCAACTACCTCGGCCAGTTCGACTGGTCGGACACGGGCGGGACCACCGGCGACGCCCTGGTCCGCTCCGTGCGGGGCGGTCTGGGCGGTGACGCCGCGCCGGAGTCGCCCCGGGCGCACCTGCTCGACATCGTGGGCCGCGTCGAGCGGCGCCGCCTGGAGATCACCTGGTACTACGGCTCCGGGACCCACTCCGAGGAGACGGTGTCCCGGCTGGCCGACGAGATGCTCCGCGCCCTGGAGGACATCGTCGCCCACTGCGCCGGCCCCGGCGCGGGCGGCCGTACCCCGTCGGACTTCCCGCTGGCCCGGCTGGACCAGGCCGCGGTGGACCGGGTGGCCGCCGACGGGCGGTCGGTGGAGGACATCTATCCGCTGACCCCGATGCAGGCCGGGATGCTGTTCCACAGCCTCGTGGACCCGGCGTCCGACGCCTACTTCAACCAGGTGCAGCTGCGGCTGACCGGGGTGACGGACCCGCAGGCGCTGGCCACGGCGTGGCAGCGGACCACGGACGCCAACCCGATCCTGCGCACCCAGCTGGTCTGGGCGGACACCCCGGAGCCCCTCCAGGTCGTCCGGCGGCGGGCCATCCTGCGGATCGCCCACCACGACTGGACCGGGCGGTCCGACGCGTGGCGCGAGGCCGAACTGAGCAGGCTGCTCGCCGACGACCGGGCCGAGGGCATCGACCTCGGCAGCGCGCCGCTGACCCGGCTGGCCCTGATCCGGCTGTCGGCCGACGAGGTGCGGCTGATCTGGACGTTCCACCATGTGCTGCTCGACGGCTGGAGCGCGGCGCAGGTCTTCGACGAGGTCTGCGAGCGGTACGCGGCGCTCACCACCGGGCGCGGTGCCGTCGTGCCCGCCCGGCGGCCCTTCCGGGAGTACCTGGGCTGGCTCGGTGAGCAGGACACGGCGGAGGCCGAGCGGTTCTGGCGCGGGGCGCTGGAGGGATTCACCGCCCCGACCGAACTGCCCCGCGACCGGCCCGCGGCCGAGGCGCACCGTACGGCGTCCTCGGGTACGCACCGGGTCACCCTCGGCGCGGAGGAGTCCGCCCGGCTCCGTACCGTCGCCCAACTGGGCGGGCTGACGATGAACACCGTGATGCAGGGCGCCTGGGGGCTGCTGCTGTCCCGCTTCAGCGGGACGGACGACGTGGCGTTCGGCACCACCGTCTCCGGCCGCCCCGCCGCGCTGCCGGGTGTGGAGTCGATGGTCGGGGTGTTCATCAACACCATCCCGACCCGGGTCCGGGTGGACGGCCGGAGCCCGCTGATGAGCTGGCTGCGGGAACTCCAGACCGCGCAGTCGGAGTCCCGGCGCTTCGAGTTCGCGTCCCTGGCGCAGCTCCAGAGCTGGAGCGAGGTGCCCGGCGGCGTCGCCCTCTTCGACAGCATCGTGGTCTTCGAGAACTACCCCTTCGACAGCGAGGCCATCGCGGCACACGGCCTCCGCATCCATCAGGAACGGGATCTGGAGCCGACGAACTACGCGCTCAGCGTCGTCGTGGCGCCCGAGGAGCGGCTGTCGATCTCGCTGGACTACGACCCCGCCGCCTTCGATGCCGCCACGGTCGAGCGGCTGGGCGCATGCCTGCACGGGCTGCTGGCCGAGATGGCGGCCGGGCCGGAACGGCGGCTGGAAGACCTGCCGCTGATCGGCGCGGCGGAAACCCGCCGGATCCTGGACGCGTTCAGCGGTCCCGTCGCCCCGGCGCCGCGCGCGGTCCTGCCGGAGCTGTTCGAGGCGCAAGCGTCCCGTACCCCGGACGCGGTGGCCGTGCGCGGCGGGGACCTCACGCTGACGTACCGGGAGCTGAACGAGCGCGCCAACCGGCTCGCCCGGCTGCTGATCGGCGCGGGCGCCGGTCCGGAGCGCTTCGTGGCGCTGTCGCTGCCGCGTACGCCGGAGCTGGTGGTGGCGCTGCTGGCGGTGGTCAAGAGCGGCGCCGGATATCTCCCGGTCGACCCCGCGTACCCGGCGGAGCGCATCGAGTTCATGATCGGCGATATCGCCCCGGACATCGTCCTGACCACCGGGGAGACCGCACCCCGGATCCCGGACGGGCCGGGCCACCGGATCCTGCTGGACGACGCGGAGACCGGCCGTGCGCTGGCCGGGCTGGGCGCCCATGACGTCGGCGACGCCGAGCGCACCGCCCCGCTGGTCCCCGGCCACCCCGCGTACGTCATCCACACCTCCGGATCGACCGGTACGCCCAAGGGCGTCGTGGCCACCCACCAGGGTGTCGCCGCGCTGGCGGCCTGGGCGGGCGAGGAGTTCGGCGCGGCGGGGCTCTCCCACGTCGTGGCGTCCACCTCGCTCAACTTCGATGTGTCGGTCTTCGAGATCATCTGCCCGCTGCTGGCCGGTGGTTCCCTGGAGATCGTCCGAGACCTCCTCGCCCTGGCCGAGCGGCCGGAACCGTGGACGGCGTCCCTGATCAGCGCCGTGCCCTCGGCCCTCGGGCAGGTGCTCGGCAAGGGCGGCGTCTCCGTCACGGCCGACGCGGTCGTACTGGCCGGTGAGGGGCTGGCGGCCCGTACGGTGCAGGAGGTCCGTACGGCCATCCCGGGCTGCCGGGTCGCCAACATCTACGGCCCCACCGAGGCCACCGTCTACGCCACCGCCTGGACGTGCGACCCCGCCGACCCCGGCCGCACGCCGCCGATCGGCTCCCCGGTCGCCGCCACCCGGGCGTACGCACTGGACGCGCGGCTGCGGCCGGTGCCCATCGGGGTGCCCGGCGAGCTGTATCTGGCCGGTCCTGGCCTGGCACGGGGGTACTTCGGCCGTCCCGGGCTGACCGCGGACCGCTTCACGGCCGACCCGTTCGGCCCCGCGGGCAGCCGGATGTACCGCACCGGCGACCTCGTGCGGTGGGACGCGGACGGACAGCTGGAGTACCTCGGCAGGACCGACGACCAGGTCAAGGTGCGGGGTTTCCGGATCGAGCTGGGCGAGGTCGAGGCCGCCCTCGCGCGCCACCCGGAGGTCGCCGAGGCGGCCGCCGCGGTCGTCGAAACTGACGGCCACAAGCGGCTGGTCGGCTACACCGTCCCGGCCCCCGGCACCACGGCGGTCGATCCCGCCACGATGCGCGCGTTCCTCGCGACGAGCCTGCCGGACCACATGGTGCCCGCGGCCGTCGTCACCCTGGAGCGGCTGCCGCTGAACCCCAGCGGCAAGCTCGACCGGCGGGCGCTGCCCGCCCCGGACTGGGCCGCCCCCGCCACCGGCCATGTGGCGCCCCGTACGGAGGCCGAGAAGACGCTCGCCGGGATCTGGGCCGAGGTGCTGGGGGTGGAGCGGGTCGGCGTCGACGACAACTACTTCACCCTCGGCGGCGACTCCATCCTCAGCATCCAGATCGTCTCCTCGGCCCGCCGGGCGGGCATCGAGCTGACCCCGCGCCATCTGTTCGTCCACCAGACCGTCGCGGACCTGGCCGCCGCCGCTAGGGACGTCCCGGCCACGGCGGTCGCCGCCGAACAGGGGCCGGTCGTCGGTGAGGTGCCGCTGACCCCCGTCCAGCACTGGCTGTTCGACACGCTTCCGGACAGCCCCGGCCACTTCACCCAGGCGGTGTCCGCCGAGCTGACCGGGCCGGTGGACGAGGCCGCGCTGCGCGCCGCCCTGGACACGCTGCTCGACCACCACGACGCGCTGCGGCTGCGCTACGAGACCACCGGGAACGGCCACTGGAGCCAGCACAGCGTGCCGCCGGGCGGCGACCGGGTGCTCGACGTCCATGACCTGTCCGCCACCGACCCCGGGCTGCGGGAGGCGGCGATGCGGGAGGCGGAGCTGCGGATCCGGTCCGGATTCCAGCTGGACCGGGGGCCGTTGTTCAAGGCCGTGCTGTTCCTCAGGGGCGGTACGGAGCGCCCGGTCCTCAGCCTGATCGCCCACCATCTGGTGGTGGACGCGGTCTCCTGGCGGATCCTGCTGGAGGACCTGGACACCGCGTACCGGCTGATCGGCGCCGGGCGGCCGGGGAGCCCCGGCCGGAAGACCACCTCGTTCCGCGCGTGGTCGCGGCAGTTGAGCGAGCACACCGTCGCCGGGGGCTTCGACGCCGAACGCGGCCACTGGACCGCCGCGCACGGCTCCCCGGACCTCCCGACGGACGGCGAGGGCCCCAACACCGCCGCCAGCGAGGAGACGGTGACGGTCCGGCTGGACACCGAGGAGACCCGGGTCCTGCTCCAGGAGGTGCCGGGCGCCTATCTGACCCGGATCAACGACGTCCTGCTGTGCGCGCTGGGCCGGGTGCTGGGCCGCTGGACCGGCCGGGACCGGGTGCTGGTCGCGCTGGAGGGGCACGGCCGCGAGGAGATCTTCGAGGGCATCGATCTGTCCCGTACGGTCGGCTGGTTCACCAGCATGTTCCCCGTCGCCCTGGACGGCGGCGCCGGAACCGGTCTCGAGGAGGCGCTGAAGACCGTCAAGGAGCGGCTGCGGGCGGTCCCCGGGAACGGGCTCGGCTACGGGGCGCTGCGCCATCTGGCCCCGGACGCGCCGCTCGCCGATGCGGCGGACCCGCAGATCAGCTTCAACTACCTCGGCCAGCTCGACTGGGACCTGCCCGAGGGCGGTCTGCTGCACGCCCTGCGCAGCGGTCTGGAGGGCGATATGAGCCCGGAGGCGCCCCGGCCGCATCTGCTCGACGTGGTCGGCCGGGTGGAGGGCAGGAAGCTGGAACTCACCTGGTCCTACTCCCGGGACCGGCACCATCGCAGCACGGTCTCCCGGCTCGCCCAGGAGACCCTGGACGAGCTGCGCGCGATCATGCGGCTGTGCACGGACGAGAGGGCGGGCGGACGCACGCCCTCGGACTTCCCGCTGGCCGCCCTGGACCAGGAGACGGTCGACCGGCTGGCGGGCGACGGCCGGGACGTGGCGGACATCTATCCGCTGACGCCCACCCAGAGCGGACTGGTCTTCCACGGGCTGGCCCAGCGCGGCCAGGGGCTCTATGTGGAGCAGGCGACCTTCATCCTGGACGGGATCCGGGACTCCCGGGTCCTCGCCGCCGCCTGGCAGCACGTCGTCGACCGCACCCCGGTGCTGCGCAGCGAGGTGGTGATGCAGGGGGTGCCGGAGCCGGTACAGCTCGTGCGTCGCGGCGCGACCGTACCGGTCGAGGAGCTGGACTGGAGCGAACTGACGGAGGACGAGCGCCGGTCCGCGCTGGAGCGGCTGCTCGACGAGGACCGCGCCCGGGGGCTCGATCTCGGCGCGGCTCCGCTGCTCCGCGTCACGCTCGCCCGGTTGTCGCCGACCGAGGTGCAGGTGCTGTGGACCTTCCACCATGTGCTGCTCGACGGCTGGAGCGTCTTCCAGGTCCTGACGGATGTCTTCGCGGCCCACGCCGCCCTGGCCGCGGGTGAACAGCCGCGGCTCCAGGCCCGCAGGCCGTTCGCGGACTATGTCGCCTGGCTCGGACGGCAGGACCGCGCGCAGGCCGAAGCGCACTGGCGCAAGACGCTCGCCGGGTTCACCGCACCCACTCCCCTCCCCTACGACCGCAAGCCGACGGCGGAGGCCCCCACCCGGTCCTCGGAGTGGCTGTCGCAGCGGCTCGGTGAGCAGGAGACCGCAGCCCTGGAGGACTTCGCCCGGCGGCACCGGCTCACTCTCAATACGATCGTCCAGGGCGCTTGGGGGTTGCTCGTATCTCGCTTGAGCGGAGAGTCGGACATCTGCTTCGGGGCGACCGTCTCCGGACGGCCGACCGAACTGCCCGGCGCCGACAGCATCACCGGCATCTTCATCAACACCCTGCCGGTGCGGCTGACCGTGTCCGAAGGCGACACCGCAGTCGAGTGGATGCGCGGGCTCCAGGCCGACCAGGCGGACGCGCGCGGCTTCGGCCACGTACCGCTCGCCCAGCTCCAGGGCTGGAGCGATGTGCCGGGCGGGGCGGACCTCTTCGAGAGCCTGGTGGTGTTCGAGAACTACCCGATCAACAGTTCCGCCGCCGCCGAACACGGGCTGCGGGTGCGGGAACTCCAGGCTCTGGAGAGCACCAACTACGCGCTGACCGTGGTCGTCTCGCCCGGCTCCGAGCTGTCCGTCGAACTCGGCTACGACCCCCGGCTCTTCGAGGAGACCACAGCGCAGGGGCTGGCCGCCCAGCTGACGCACGTCCTCGGCGCCCTCGCCGCGGCCCCCGACGACCAGCCGCTGGACCGGATCGACACCCTGCCGGACGCGCTGCGCACGCGGCTCCTGGAGGACTGGAACGACACCGCGCGCCCGGCCCCGCAGACGACCCTGGCGGAACTCTTCGAGGCCGCCGCGGACCGTCATCCCGACGCGCCCGCGGTCCTCGCCCCCGACGTCGAGCTGTCCTACGCGGAGCTGGACGCCCGGGCCAACCGCCTCGCCCACCGGCTCATCGCTGGGGGCGTGGGCCCCGGGCGGATCGTCGCCCTGGTGCTGCCCCGGTCGGTGGAGATCGTCGTCGCCCAGCTCGCGGTGGCCAAGGCGGGCGGCGCCCATCTGCCCGTCGACCCCGGCTATCCCGCCGAGCGCATCGCCCTGATGCTGGAGGACGCCGCACCGCATCTGACCCTTGACGAAATCGACGCATGGGACGAAATCGGCGGTGCGGCGCACCGGCCCACCGACCGGGACCGGCTCCGCCCCGTCGACCCCGACGACCCGGCCTACGTGATCTACACCTCCGGGTCCACCGGCACCCCCAAGGGGGTGGTGGTCACCCACCTCGGGATCGGCAACTTCGCCGCCGCCGAGGCCGAGCACTACGAGGTGCGGGAGGGCGACCGCGTCCTCCAGTTCGCCTCGCCCAGCTTCGACGCCTCCGTCCTGGAGCTGTGCATGGCGCTGCCCACCGGGGCCGCGCTCGTGGTGCCCGAGCCCGGGCCGCTGCTGGGCGAGCACCTCGCGCGCGTCCTGCGGGAGCGGCGCGTCACCCACACCCTCATCCCGCCCGCCGCGCTGGCCACGCTGCCCGTCGGCACCGAGAAGGAACTGCCCGAGCTGCGCACGCTGATCGTGGGCGGGGACGCCTGCGGTACGGAGCTGACGACCCGGTGGGCACCGCACCACCGCATGATCAACTCCTATGGGCCCACCGAGGCCACCGTGGTCGCCACCTGGTCCGATCCGCTCGTCGCCGACGGCGCCCCGCCGCCCATCGGACGGCCCGTCCCCAACACCCGGGCCTATCTGCTCGACGCGCGGCTGCGCCCGGTGCCGCCCGGGGTGCCCGGTGAGCTGTGGATCAGCGGCCCGTCGCTGGCCCGCGGCTATCTGAACCGCCCCGGGCTGACCGCGTCCCGCTTCCTCGCCGACCCGTTCGGGCCCGCGGGCAGCAGGATGTACCGCACCGGCGACCTCGCCCGCTACGACGCCGAGGGCCGGATCCACCACCTGGGCCGCACCGACCACCAGATCAAGCTGCACGGCTATCGCATCGAGGCCGGTGAGGTGGAGACCGCCCTGGTCGGCCACCCCTCGGTCGCGGAGGCCGTGGTGACGGTCCGGGAGGACGAGCCCGGCGTCCGCAGGCTGGTGGCGCATCTCGTCCTCACCCCGGGCGCCGCCGCCCCGGCCGACGCCGAGCTGCGCGCCGAGCTGGGCCGTACCCTGCCCGGCTACATGGTGCCGTCGGCGTTCGCCGTCCTGGACCGCCTGCCGCTCACCGAGAACGGCAAGACGGACCGTGCGGCGCTGCCCGCGCCCGGCCCCGCCACCGCGGCCCCGGCCGCCGGCCATGTCGAGCCGCGCACCCCCACCGAAGAGGTCATCGCGGAGATCTGGTCCGAGGTGCTGGGGGTGGAACCGGTCGGCGCCGAGGACGACTTCTTCGCCCTGGGCGGGGACTCCGTCCGCAGCCTGCTGATCGCCTCCCGGGCGGGTGAGGCGTTCGGCCTCGACCTGACCCCGCGGGACATCATGACCGCCCACACGGTCTCCACCCTCGCCGATCTGGTCGAGGAGTACATCCTGCGCGAACTCGAAGACGCCGCTTCGGGCGGCAGCGACCACGACGAACGGTGAGGACAGACACGATGACGTCTTCGAGGAACAGCCGCGCCTCCGCCCTGCCCGAAGAAATGCGCGAAGCCCTGCGCCGCCGTCTCGCGGGCAAGGCCGGACGCACCGCGGCGATCCCCCGCGCGGACCGCACACAGACCCTCCCGCTGTCCTTCGCCCAGCAGCGGCTGTGGTTCCTGCACACCCTCCAGCCGGACGAGGCGGGCTACAACAGCGCGGTCGCCCTGCGGCTGACCGGCGCCCTGGACGTGGCCGCGCTCTCCCGGGCGCTCGACGCGCTGGTGGAGCGCCACGAGGCGCTGCGGACCGTCTTCGAGGAGGGTGATGGGCAGCCGTCGCAGGTGGTGCGCGAGGCCACCGCGGTTCCGCTGCCGGTGGCCGACCTCACCGGCGATCCCGGGGCGCTGGACGAGGCGCTGCTCGCCGAGTACTCCCGCCCGTTCGACCTGCGGACCGGGCCCCTGCTGCGGGCGCTGCTGATCCGGCTGGCCGACGGGGACCACGTCCTGCTGCTCACGGCCCATCACATCGTCACCGACGGCTGGTCCATGGGCATCCTGCTGGACGAGCTGTGCACGCTCTACGGCGCCGGGCCTACCGACGGCGAGAAGGATCCGCTGCCGCCGGTGCCGGTGCAGTACCCGGACTTCGCGGTGTGGCAGCGCGAGCGGCTCTCCGGGGCCACCCTGGACAAGCAGCTCGACTACTGGAAGGGGCGGCTCGCGGACACCGTCCCGCTGGAGCTGCCCACCGACCGGCCCCGGCCCGCGGTGCGCACTTCGGCGGGCGCGGTGTACGAGTTCACCGTGGACCGGAAGGTCGCGGCGCGGCTGAAGGGGCTGGCGGCGGAGCGGCGCACCACCCTGTTCTCCGTGCTGGTCGCCGCGTGCCAGGGGCTGTTCGCCCGCTGGTCGGGGCAGGACGACATCGCGCTGGGCACCGTCACCTCCGGCCGTGGCCGCACCGAACTGGAGCGCGCCGTCGGGTTCTTCGTGAACACCGTGGTGCTGCGCTCCGGGGTCGATGTCTCACGTTCGTACCGCGAGCTGATCGACACCGCCGGTACGACGGTCCTCGACGCCTTCGCGCACGACGAGACGCCGTTCGAGCGGCTGGTGGAGGCCGTGGGGGCGCGCCGGGACGCCGGGCGCAACCCGCTGTTCGACGTGATGGTGCTGCTCCACAGCAACCCGAAGTCCGCGCCCCGCCCGGCCGGGCTGACGGCGACGAGCGTCGATGTGCCCCGGCAGTCCTCGACCTTCGACCTCAGCGTGGAATTCGTCGAGGACGAAGAGGAGCTGCGGGGGCTGCTGGAGTACAGCACCGAGCTGTTCGACGCGGACACCGCCGAGCGGATGGCGGGGCATCTGCTGGTGCTGCTCGACGCGGCGAGCGCCGAGCCGGACCTTCCGGTGCGGGAACTCCCGCTGCTGACGGAGGCGGAGCGGCGGCAGGTGGCAGAGTGGGGCCACGGTCCCGCCCTGGCCATCGAGCCGACCACGTTCCCCGCCGTGTTCCAGGCGCAGGCGACCCGTACTCCGGCGGCGACGGCCCTGGTCGCCGGGGACGAGGTGTACGACTTCGCGGCGCTCAACGCGGCCGCCAACCGGCTGGCGCACCAGCTGATCGGGCGGGGCGTCGGCCCCGAGCGGATCGTCGGGGTGCGGCTGCCGCGCACCGCCGACATGGTCGTGGCGATCCTCGCCGTCCTCAAGGCGGGCGGCGTCTATCTGCCCATCGATCCCGAACTCCCGGACGAGCGGGTCGCGTTCCTCATGGACGACGCCCGGCCGATGCTGGTCCTGGACGAGGCGGCGCTGCGTACGGTCCCCGCCACGCTGCCCGCGACCGACCCCACCGATGCCGAGCGGACCGGCGCGCTGCACCCGGACGGTGCGGCCTACGTCATCTACACCTCCGGCTCCACGGGCCGCCCCAAGGGGGTGGCCGTGACCCACCGGGCCATGGTGAACCTGCTGGTGGGCCACCGCCACGGCTTCGTGGCCGAGGCGGGCGGCGGTCCGCTGCGCGCGGCCCTGACCGCGTCGTTCTCCTTCGACACCTCGCTGGAGGGGCTGCTGCTCCTGGCGGACGGCCATGAGCTGCACGTCATCGACGAGACCACCCGGCTCGATCCGGCCGCACTGGTGGACCACATCGCCGGGCACCGGATCGACTTCCTCGACCTCACCCCGTCGTATCTGCGGCAGCTCCTCCCGGCCGGGCTGCTCACCGACGCCCGGCACCGCCCCCGGGTGCTGATGCTGGGCGGCGAGGCCATCGGCCAGACGCTGTGGCGGCAGCTGGCGGAGGCGCCCGGCACCACGGCGTACAACTTCTACGGTCCGACCGAGTGCACCGTCGACGCGCTCGCCGCCCGGATCGGCGGCGCCGGACGTCCGGTGGTGGGTCGGCCGCTGGGCGATCTGCGCGCCTACGTACTCGACGCCCGGCTCCAGCCGGTGCCCGCCGGGGTCGCGGGTGAGCTGTATCTGGCCGGTGACCAGCTCGCGCGCGGCTATCCGCACCGCCCGGGGCTCACCGCCGCGCGGTTCGTGGCCGATCCGTTCGGGCCCGCGGGGGCCCGGATGTACCGCACCGGCGATGTGGCCCGCTGGACCGCCGCCGGGGAGCTGGACTACCTCGGCCGCGCCGACGACCAGGTGAAGATCCGCGGCCACCGGGTCGAACCGGGCGAGATCGAGGCCGCTTTGCTCGATCTGCCGTCCGTCGCCGAGGCGGCCGTGATCGCCGTGACCGACGACCGCGACCACGCGCGGCTGGCCGCGTACTACGTACCGGCCGCCTCCGCCGTACCGCCCACCGCGCAGGAGCTGCGGGCGGCCCTCGGGCGCACACTGCCCGGCCACATGGTGCCCGGCGCCTTCCTCGCCCTCGACGCCATGCCGCTCACCACGAGCGGCAAGCTCGACCGGCGGGCGCTGCCCGCCCCCCGGCCCGATGCCGACCGGCGGGAGAACGCCTACGAGGCTCCGCGCACCCCTGTGGAGGAGGAGCTGGCCCGGATCTGGGCCGAGGTGCTGGGCGCCGAGCAGGTCGGGGTGTCGGACAACTTCTTCGAACTCGGCGGCGACTCGATCCTCAGCATCCAGGCCGTCTCCCGGGCACGCCAGGCCGGGCTGCGGCTCAGCTCCCGGGACGTGTTCCTGCACCAGACCATCGCCGACCTGGCCGCCGCCATCGCCCCGCGCAGCGCGCCCGGTGCGGACGACGCCGACACCGCCGCCGAGACGCCGACGGGCCCGGCGCCGCTGACCCCGATCCAGCACTGGTTCTTCGCCACCCATGGCCCGCTGCGCCACTTCACCATGTCGATGGTCGTGGACCTGCCGTACGACCTGGACGAGACCGCGCTGCACACCACCCTGGAGGCGGTGGCCGCCCACCACCCGGCGCTGCGGACCCGGTTCGTGCAGGAAGGTGGCCAGTGGCGCCAGCACGACGGCGGTCCGGTGGCGGGGCCGCTGCTGCGGCGCCACGACCTGTCGGGGCTGGAGGGCGACGCGCTGCACACCGCGGCCGAGGCGGCCGCCGAGGCCGCCCGCGCCGAACTCGACCTCACCACGGGCGCGTTGCTGCGCTCCGCGCTGATCCTGCGCGGCGCGGGGGCCCGGCCGCGGCTGTTCCTGACCGTGCACCACCTGGCCGTGGACAGCGTCTCGTGGCGCATCCTGCTCGGCGATCTGGAGGCCGCGTACCGGCAGGCCGCCGCCGGAGACCCGGTGCGGCTCGACCCGGTCGGCACCCCCTTCACCCGGTGGGCCCACCGGCTGAGCGACCATGTGCTGGCCGGGGAGCTGGACGGCGACCTGCCGTACTGGGAGGGCGTGGCGCGCGCGGGCGGCGCGGACCTGCCGGTGGACCGCCCGGGCCGCGCCACCGCCGGAACCACCCGCACGGTCCGGGTGCGGCTCGACCACGACACGACCGACGCGCTGCTGCGCCGGGTGCCCGGGGTGTACCGGACGCAGATCAACGACGTCCTGATGAGCGCGCTCGGCCGGGTGCTCGCCGACTGGACGCGCACCGACCGGGTGCTGGTGGCGATGGAGGGCCACGGCCGGGAGGAGATCGACGAAACCGTCGAACTGTCCCGGACCGTCGGCTGGTTCACCACCCAGTACCCGGTGGCGCTCACCCTGCCCGGCGGCGGCTGGGGTCCGGTCCTGAAGTCCGTGAAGGAGCAGCTGCGGGCGCTGCCACTCACCACGGACGGATGAGCTACGAGGGCGTAGGGCACTAGCTTGAAAGCAGCCTCACGGGATCACCCGTCCGTGAGGCTTGGAGGACGATCCGGATGGCAGGGATTATGCTTCAACTGACACAGTCAAGTGGGACTTCCGGCATCGGGCGATGACGACGTTTCACCCTCACCAGCGAGAGATCTTGGGAGCAGGATTCTAGACCGCCGATGAGCCCTCGACCTATCCGCTCGATATGTCGGGCGTGGTGGCGTGCCGGTGAGCTGGAGCTGACCTGGCTCTACTCCGACCGCGTCCACGACGAGGCCACGGTGCGGCGGCTCGCGGACGCGATGCTGGCGGCGCTGCGGGAGATCGTCGGCCACTGCGCGGAGCCGGGCGCCGGTGGCCGTACGCCGTCGGACTTCCCGCTCGCCCGGCTGGACCAGGCGGGCGTGGACCGGCTGGTCGGTGACGGGCGCGGGACCGAGGACGTCTACCCGCTGACCCCGCTCCAGGAAGGCATGCTCTTCCACCGCCTGGTGGGCGACGGACAGGACGTCTATCTCGACCAGGCCACGCTGACCCTGGCCGGGGTGAGCGACCCGCAGGCGTTCGCCCTCGCCTGGCAGCAGACGGTCGACCGCACGCCCGTGCTGCGCAGTGGCGTGGTGTGGGAGGACGTCGAGCGGCCCGTGCAGTTCGTACGGCACCGGGCCGCCGTGCCCGTCACCCACGTCGACTGGCGCGAGCTGCCGGAGGAGCGGCGCGCGGCCGAGCTGGACCAGCTACGGGAAGCGGATCTGGCGCTCGGCCTGGATCTGACGGAACCGCCGCTGATGCGGCTGACCCTGGTGCGACTCCCCGATGACCAGGTGGCGCTGATCTGGACCTCGCACCATCTGATCCTGGACGGCTGGAGCCTGGCCCAGGTCTTCACCGAGGTGTGCGAGCGGTACGCCGCGGCCGCCCGAGGAGACCGCCCGGCGCTGACCGCCCGGCGGCCCTTCCGCGACTATCTGCACTGGCTGGACCGCCAGGACGGGCGGGAGGCCGAGGAGCACTGGCGGGCGCTGCTCGCCGGGGTCACCGCGCCCACGCCGCTGCCGTACGACCGCAGGCCCCTGGAGTCCCACCGGGCCGGGTCCTCGGCGACGGTGGCGGTGGCGCTCGGGGCCGGGGTCTCGGCGGAGCTGCGCGAGGCGGCCCGGCGCCGCGGGCTCACCGTCAACACGATCGTGCAGGGCGCCTGGGCGCTGCTGCTGTCCCGGTACAGCGGCGAGGAGGACGTGGTCTTCGGCACCACCGTCTCGGGCCGCCCGGCGGAGCTGGCCGGGGTCGAGTCCATGGTGGGCATGTTCATCAACACCCTGCCCACCCGGGTACGGGTCGACGGCGCCCGGAACACCGCCGAGTGGCTGCGGGAACTCCAGATGGCGCAGGCGGGGTCCCGGGGCTTCGAATCCGTGTCGCTGGCCCAGCTGTCGGCCTGGAGCGAGGTCCCGGCGGGGACGCCGCTCTTCGACAGCATGGTGGCGTTCGAGAACTACCCCTTCGACGACTCCGAGGCACGTGAGGCGGGGCTGCGGATCCTCGACGTCGAGTCGACCGATGCCACGAACTTCCCGCTGAGCCTGCGCGCCCATCTCTCCGACCGGCTCGGCTTCGACCTCGGCTATGACCCGGAGCTGTTCGACGAGCGGACCACGGCCGCTCTCGCCGACCGGCTGTGCCGACTGCTGACGGAGATCGCGGCGGACCCGGACCGCCCGCTGCGGGCCCTGCCGTGGCTGACCGCCGAGGAGCGGCGGCGGATCCTGGTGGAGTGGAACGGCACGGCGGATGGCGCGCCGGAGCGGACCGTGGTGGACCTGTTCGAGGAGCAGGCCGCCCGTACCCCGGATGCGATGGCCGTCACCTGTGGCGCTCAGTCGCTGTCGTACGCGGAACTCGACGCGCGGGCGGGCCGGTTGGCCCACCGGCTCGCCACCGAGGGCGCGGCGCGGGAGCGGTATGTGGCGCTGGCCCTGCCCCGCTCGCTCGACATGATCGTGGCGATCGTGGCCGTGCTGAAGACCGGCGCGGCCTATCTGCCGATCGATCCGGACCAGCCGTCCGGGCGGATCGCCCATATGCTCGCCGACACCGAACCCGTGGTGCTGCTGACCACCGCCGACCTGGACGAGCGGATCGCGGCGGACACCGCCGTGCCCCGGCTGTGCCTGGACGACCCGGCGGTGACCGCCGATCTGCGGGACCGCCCGGCCACCGTCCCGGACGCTGCCCGGCCGCTGCCGGACAGCCCCGCCTACGCCATCTACACGTCGGGGTCGACCGGGATGCCCAAGGGTGTGGTCATCCCGCACGCCAATGTGGTGCGGCTGTTCTCGCAGACCCGGCAGTGGTTCTCGTTCGACGAGAGCGATGTGTGGACGCTGTTCCACTCCTACGCCTTCGACTTCTCCGTCTGGGAGATCTGGGGGCCGCTGCTGCACGGCGGCCGGCTCGTGGTCGTCCCGTACGCCGTCTCGCGCTCCCCGGAGGAGTTCCTGCGGCTGCTGGCGGACGAGCGGGTGACGGTGCTCAACCAGACGCCGTCGGCGTTCTACGCGCTGATGCGCGCGGATGAGGAGAACCCCGGGGCACGGCTTTCGCTGCGCCGGGTGATCTTCGGCGGTGAGGCGCTCGACCCGCGCCGTCTGGAGAGCTGGTACGCGCGGCACGCGGACAGCGCACCCGTACTGGTCAACATGTACGGGATCACCGAGACCACCGTGCACGTCACCCACACCGCCCTCGACCGCGCCACCACGGCCCGCGCCACCGGCAGCGACATCGGCACCGGCATCCCCGACCTGCGGATCTACGTCCTCGACGCGGCCCTCGAACCGGTACCGCCGGGTGCGGTGGGCGAGTTGTACGTGGCGGGCGCCGGGCTGGCCCGTGGCTATCTGCGCCGCCCGGGGCTGACCGCGTCCCGTTTCGTCGCCGACCCGTTCGGTCCGCCCGGGAGCCGGATGTACCGCACCGGCGACCGGGCCCGGTGGAGCGCGGACGGGGAGCTGGAGTATCTGGGCCGCGCCGACGACCAGGTGAAGATCCGTGGTTTCCGGATCGAGCCCGGTGAGATCGAGGCCGCCCTGACCGCGCATCCGGCGGTGGCCCACGCCGTGGTGACCGCGCGCGAGGACCGGCCCGGGGTGCGGCGGCTGGTGGCCTACACCGTGGCCACCCGGACTGTGCCCACCGGTCAGGGCGCGCCGCCGTCCGCCGCCGAGCTGCGGGAATTCCTCGGGCACAGCCTGCCCGAGCACATGATTCCGGCCGCCTACGTCCCGCTGGACACCCTGCCGCTGACCGTCAACGGCAAGCTCGACCGTGCGGCGCTTCCCGCCCCGGGCGCGGGCGGCTTCGCCACGGGCGCCGAGCGGATCGCCCCGCGCACCGAGGCGGAAGCCACGGTGGCCCGGGTGTGGGCCGAGGTCCTGGGGGTCGAGGAGGCGGGGGCCGAGGACAACTTCTTCGCCCTGGGCGGCGATTCGATCCTCGCCATCCGGGTGGCCTCCCGGCTGCGCACCGCCTTCAACACCGATGTCTCGCCGCGGTCCCTGTTCACCCATGCCACCGTCGCCGCCCTCGCCTCCGCGCTCAGCGCACCGGACGGCGCCGCGCCGCGCGATGTGATTCCCGCCGTGGCGCGGGGAGGGGACCTGCCGCTGTCGTACGCGCAACAGCGCCTGTGGTTCCTGGACGGTTTCGACGACCGCGACACCGAGTATGTGACCCCGTTCGCGCTGCGGCTGCGCGGCCCGCTCGACACCGGCGCCCTGCGCGCCGCGCTCGATGGTCTGGTGGCCCGGCACGAGCCGTTGCGCACCACGTTCGCCGAGGTGGACGGCCGCGGTGTGCAGCGGATCCACGCCGCGTACCGGGTCGAGCTGCCGCGTCACGACCTGACCGCCCTGCCCGCCACCGAGCGCGAACGGGAGCTGGAGCGGCTGCTGGAGCGGGAGGGTGCCACCGCCTTCGACCTGAGCCGTGGCCCGCTGCTGCGGGCGTCCCTGATCGGGCTGGACGACGAGGAACACGTCCTCACGCTGACGATGCATCACATCGTCACCGACGGCTGGTCCACCGCCGTCATCAGCGACGACCTGGGCGAGCTGTACGCCGCGGCACGCGAAGGCCGGGCCCCGGAACTCGCCCCGCTCCCGCTGGGCTACGCCGACTACGCGGCCTGGCAGCGCGATCCGGACGGCGGTGCCGCCACGGTGGAACCGCAGCTGGAGCACTGGCGGAAGACGCTGGCCGATCTGGCCCCGCTGGAGCTGCCGACCGACCGGCCGCGCCCGGCCGTGCAGACCAGGAACGGGGCGCTGCTGGACTTCACCTTGGACGCGGAGTTGGTGGACCGGCTCCGCGAGACCGGGCGGCAGGGCGACGGCACCCTCTTCATGACCCTGCTCGCCACCTGCCAGGTGCTGCTGGCGCGCTGGTCGGGGCAGGAGGACATCGCGGTGGGCACCGTGACCTCCGGCCGGGAGCGGCCCGAGCTGGAGCGCCTGGTCGGGATGTTCGTGAACACCCTGGTGCTGCGCGGCCGGGTGCGCGCGGACCGCCCGTTCGGCGAACTGCTCCGGGAGGTGCGCGACACCGTCCTGGACGCCTTCGCCCACCAGGACGTGCCCTTCGAGCGGATCGTGGACACGCTCCAGCCGGAGCGGGACACCAGCCGCACCCCGCTGTTCCAGGTGATGGTGGCGCTGCACAACCTGGGTAGCGAGGTGCCGAGCCTGCCCGGTCTCGCCGTGGAGGCCGTACGGATCCCCAGCCGGACCGCCGCGTTCGACCTCGGCTTCGACTTCGTGGAACACCGGGGCGCCCTGACCGGGTACGTGGAGTACAACACCGATCTGTTCGACGCGGCGACCGTGCGGCGGATGATCCGGCAGCTGCGGCTGCTGCTGGAGGCGGTGGCGGACGACCCCGGCCGCCCGGTGGGCGAACTCCCGCTGCTGACCGCGCGGGAGCGGCACACCGTGCTGGAGGAGTGGAACGACACCGCGCTCCCGGTGGCGGACACCACCTTCCCGCGCCACTTCGAGGAGCAGGTGGCCCGCACCCCGGGCGCCACCGCGCTGGTGGCGCCCGACGCCACGTACGACTTCGCGGAGCTGAACGCCCGCGCCAACCGGCTGGCCCACCATCTGATCGGCCTCGGGGCCGGTCCCGAGAAGGTGGTCGCGGTCAGGCTGCCGCGCACCGCCGACCTGATGGTGGCCCAGCTCGCGGTCCTCAAGGCGGGCGGCGCGTATCTGTACCTGGATCCGGAACTGCCCGCCGAGCGCGTCCGGTTCCTGCTGGAGGACTCAGGCCCCGAGGTCGTCCTCACCCCCGAGGCGCTGCGCGCCGCGCCCCTCGACGGCCTTCCCGCCACCGACCCCACAGACAGGGACCGGCGCTCCCCGCTGCGCCCGGCGAACACCGCGTACATCAACTACACCTCCGGTTCCACCGGCCGCCCCAAGGGCGTCGCCGTCGAACACCGCCAGCTGGTCAACCTCTGCCACGACCACGTCGCCGGGCTGATCGGGCCGCACGCGGCCGAGGCGGGCCGTCCACTGCGCGCGGCGCTGACCGCCGCGTTCTCCTTCGACACCTCCTGGGAGGGCGCGGTGTTCCTGGCCGCGGGCCAGGAGGTGCATCTGATCGACGACGCGGTACGGTTCGACCCGGCCGCCCTGGTCGAGCTGATCGGCGCCCGCGAGCTGGACTTCCTCGACCTCACCCCCTCGTATCTCCATGAGCTGATGGCCGCCGGGCTGTTCGACGGCCGTCACCGGCCACGGATCGTCATGGTGGGCGGCGAGGCGCTCAGCGCTGCGCTGTGGCGGGAGCTGCGCGCGGTGCACGGGGTGGCGGCGTACAACTTCTACGGGCCCACCGAATGCGCCGTCGACGCGGTGTACGGGCGCCTGACCGACCTCGGGGACCGTCCGCTCATCGGGCGCCCCGGCCACAACCTGCGGGCGTACGTCCTGGACGGGGCGCTGCGGCCCGTACCGCCCGGGGTGCCCGGCGAACTGCATCTGGCCGGCGCCCAGGTCGTACGCGGCTACCGGGGCCGTCCGGGGCTGACCGCGCTCCACTTCGTCCCCGACCCGTACGGCCCGCCCGGCTCCCGCATGTACCGCACCGGCGACCGGGCCCGCTGGACGGCGGACGGGGTGCTCGAATTCCTCGGCCGCGCCGACGACCAGGTCAAGATCCGTGGCTTCCGCATCGAGCCCGGTGAGATCGAGGCCGCCGTGCTGGACCATCCGGCGGTCGAGGACGCCGTGGTGGTGGCCCGCGAGGACTCCGGACACCGGCGGCTGGTGTGCTACCTCGTGGCCACGGGGGCGGACGCCGCGCCCGGCGCGGTGGAACTGCGCGCCCGGCTCAAGCGGACGCTGCCCGATTACATGGTCCCGGCGGCCTTCGTGACGCTGGACCGGATGCCCCGTAACGACGCCGGAAAGGTCGACCGGCGGGCACTGCCCGCACCGCCCGCGCAGCCGGCGGCGGAGACCGCGTACGTGGCGCCGCGCACCGAGACGGAGACCGTGCTCGCGCGCGTGTGGTCCGAGGTGCTCGGTACCCCGCGGATCGGGGTGGAGGACAACTTCTTCGCCCTGGGCGGCGATTCGATCCTCAGCATCCAGATCGTCTCCCGCGCCCGCCAGGCCGGACTGCGGATCACCTCCAAGGACATCTTCCGCCACCAGACCGTCGGGGAACTCGCGGTGACCCTCGGGTCCGCCCCGGCGCCGGACCACGCTCCGGCCGCCGCGCCGACGGGCCCGGCGCCGCTCACCCCGATCCATCACTGGTACCTCGACGGGCGGCGGCCCGGCGATCCGCACCACTTCACCATGACCCACCGGCTGCGGCTCGCCGACGACCTCGACGAGGCCGCGCTGCGGCGGGCGGTGGACGCAGCTGTGGCGCACCACGCGGCGCTGCGCACCCGGTTCCTCGTCATCGACGGTCAGTGGCGGCAGGACGTCCTGGCCAGCGCGCCCGGCCCGCTGCTGGAGCGGCACGATCTGTCCGGCCTCGGCGAGGAGGAGCGGTCGCGCGCCGTGCGGGAGGCCACGGTCGCGGCGCAGACCGGGCTGGACATCGGCGAGGGCGCGGTGCTGCGGGCCCTGCTGTTCACCTACGGTCCGGGGCAGCCGCCGGAGTTGCTGATCACCGTCCACCATCTGGTGGTCGACGGCGTGTCCTGGCGCGTCCTCCTCGGCGACCTGGAGACCGCGTACCACCAGGCCGCCGCCGGAGCCGCGCCCGCGCTGCCCCCGGTGAGCAGCGCCTACGCACACTGGGCGGCGCGGCTGGCGGACCACGTGCGGTCCGGCGGCCTCGACGGCGACCTGGCGTACTGGACGCGCACCGCGGGCACCGCGCCCGCCCCGCTGCCCGTCGACCGCCGGGGCGCCAACACCCAGGAGACGGCGGCCACGGTGACCGTGGGTCTCGGCCGCGCCGAGACCGAGGCGCTGCTGCGCGACGTCCCGGACGTCTACCGCACCCAGATCAACGATGTGCTGCTCAGCGCGCTCGGCCGGAGCCTGGCCCGCTGGACCGGCGACGACACCGTGCTGATCGGGGTCGAGGGCCACGGCCGCGAGGACCTCTTCGAGGAGCTGGATCTCTCCCGTACGGTCGGCTGGTTCACCGCCGAGTTCCCGCTCGCGCTGACCGTCGCTCGGTGCGCGGACTGGCGGGAGACGCTGAGGTCCGTCAAGGAGCAGCTGCACGCCGTACCGCACCGCGGGCTGAGTTACGGCGCGCTGCGCCACCTCTCCCCCACGGCGGGCGAGCGGTTGCGGGGCGGCCCTGCCCCGCAGATCGGGTTCAACTACCACGGCCAGTGGGACGCCGCTTCGGGCGATGCCCCCGGCCTCTACCGGGCCGCCCTGCCCTCGACGGGGAGGGACGCACCGGACGGTGAGGCCCGTACGTATCTGCTGGAGGTCACCGGAGCCGTCCAGGACGGCCGTCTGGAGCTGGGCTGGACCTATCCGACGCTGATGTACGACGAGGCGACCGTGCGCCGCCTCGCCGAGGACGTGGTCGCCGCGCTGCGGCAGATCGTCGCGCACTGCGCGGAGCCCGGCGCGGGTGGCCGCAGCCCGTCCGACTTCCCGCTCGCCCGGCTCGACCAGCGCCAGGTGGACCTGATCGCGGGCGACGGCAGGGACGTGGAGGACATCTATCCGCTGACCCCGTTGCAGGCGGGCATGCTCTTCCACGGCCTGGTCGACACCCAGGGGGCCTACTTCGACCAGATCGCGCTGCGCATCGGCGGCATCGCCGACCCGGACGCGTTCGCCGCCGCCTGGCAGCGGGTCGTGGACCGGACGCCGGTGCTGCGCAGCGAGGTCCGCTGGGAGGGGCTCGAGGAGCCCGTCCAGGTGGTGCGCCGTCACACCGCCCTGCCCACCGCCCGGCGCGACTGGCGCCGCCTCACCCCGGACGGGCAGCAGGCCGCGCTGGAGCGGCTGCTCGCCGAGGACCGGGCGGCCGGGATGGAGCTGACCCGGGCCCCGCTGACCCGGATCGCGGTGGCGCGGCTGACCGACGACGAGATCATGCTGGTGTGGACCTCGCACCATCTGATGCTCGACGGCTGGTCCACCGGGCAGATCTTCGCCGAGGTGTGCGAGAACTACGCGGCGCTCACCGAGGGCCGCACCGTGGCCCCGCCCGCGCGGCGCCCGTTCCGGGACTTCCTGCGCTGGCTGCGGGAACAGGACCAGGAGCGGGCCGAGGGGCACTGGCGTGACGTACTCGCCGGGTTCGCCGCCCGGACCCCGCTGCCGTACGACCGGCCGCCCCGGGAGGCGCACCGGGCCGCGTCGGGCGCGCTGACCCGGCTGGAGCTGCCCCGGGAGGTGTCCGCGCGGCTGCGCGAGACGGCCCGCAGCCACGGGCTGACCGTCAACACGATGGTGCAGGGCGCCTGGGCGCTGCTGCTGTCCCGGTACGGCGGCGAGCCGGACGTGGTGTTCGGCACCACCGCCTCGGGCCGCCCGGACGGGCTGCCGGGGGTGGAGACGATGGTCGGCATGTTCATCAACACGGTCCCCACCCGGGCCGTGGCCGACGGCGGCCGCGATGTGGTGCGGTGGCTGCGGGAACTCCAGGACCAGCAGAGCGAGTCCCGCCGCTTCGACTTCGTCTCGCTCGCCCGCATCCAGGCGTTGAGCGAACTGCCCGCAGCCGAGGCCCTGTTCGACTCCATGGTGGTCTTCGAGAACTACCCCTTCGACGAGGAGTCGGCGGCCGGTGCCGGGATCGCCATCCGGGAGGTGCGGGCCGAGGACGCCACCAACTTCCCGCTGTGCTGCCGCGCCTATCTCGGTGACCGGCTCGGGTTCGACATCGCCTACGATCCGGCGCTGTTCGACGCGGCGACGGCGGAGCGGGCCGCGCGCCATCTGGGGACGCTGCTGGAGGGCATGGCCGACGGCGCCGGGCGCACCCTGGACGATCTGCGGCTGCTGACCGACGCCGAGGAGCGCCGCGCGGTGCGGGAGGGGAACGACACCGCCCGGCCGCTACCCGCGGGCTCCCTCGCGGAACTGTTCGCCGCGCAGGCCGCGCTGACCCCGGACGCCATCGCCGTCACCGACGGCGCCACCGCGCTCGACTACCGCGACCTCGAGGTGTGGTCCGGGCAACTGGCGGCGGTCCTGGCCGAGTCGGGGGTGCGCACCGAGGACCGGGTGGTGCTGCTGATGGAGCGGTCGGCCGCGCTCGTCGTGGCGCAGCTCGCTGTGGTCAGGGCGGGCGGGGTGTACGTCCCGGTGGACGCCCGCGCGCCCCGCGCACGGCAGCGGGAGCTGCTGGAGCAGGCGGCCGCGCAGGTCGTGCTGACGGCGGACGACGTGGCCGCCGCGCGCGACGGCGAGCGCACCCCGCTTGCCGTGCCGGTGGACCGGGACAACCTGGCGTACGTGATGTTCACCTCCGGGTCTATTTTGGGTGCCGAAGGCCGTGGGGGTGCGCCACCGCGATGTGGCGGCTCTCCCCTCCACCGGGCCTTCGCGAGCGGCGGGCACGAACGGG
>NZ_GG657754.1:1162273-1165570 GCF_000158915.1 Streptomyces himastatinicus ATCC 53653
GTACGTCCTGGACGCGCGGCTGCGGATCGTCCCGCCCGGTGTCGTCGGTGAACTCTTCGTCGCCGGTGAGGGCGTGGCCCGCGGCTATCTGGGGCGGCCCGGCGCGACGGCGGCGGCCTTCCTCGCCGATCCGTACGGGCCCGCCGGGGAGCGGATGTACCGCACCGGCGACCTGGCGCGGCGGCGGCCGGACGGCACGCTGGAGTTCACCGGCCGCGCCGACCACCAGGTGAAGGTCCGGGGCTTCCGGATCGAGCCGGGCGAGGTGGAGAGCGCCCTGACCGCGCACCCCGGGGTGGCGGACGCGGCGGTCGTGGCCCGGGAGGACCGGCCCGGGGTGAAGCGGCTGGTGGCCTATGTGGTGCCGGGCGGCGACCGGGTCGTGGACGGCGCGGAGTTGCGTACGCATGTGGCGGCCGGGCTTCCGGAGTACATGGTGCCGTCCGCGGTCGTCCTGCTGGACGCGCTGCCGTTGAGCCGCAACGGCAAGCTGGACCGCGCGGCGCTGCCCGTCCCCGGCGAGGACCCGGACCGGGCGGCCTATGTCGCCCCGCGTGACGAGGCCGAGCGGCGCACGGCGGCGATCCTGGCCGAGGTGCTGGGGGTCGAACGGGTCGGCGCCGAGGACGACTTCTTCGTACTCGGCGGTGACTCCATCCTCAGCATCCGGCTCACCTCGCGGCTGCGCGAGGCGTTCACCGCGGAGGTCTCGCCCCGGCTGGTGTTCACCCACTCGACGGTGGCCGCCCTCGCCGCGGCCCTCACCGAGGCGAGCGGCCGCCCCGTGTCCGCGCCGATCACCCCGGTGCCCCGGGACGCGGAGCTGCCGCTGTCGTATCCCCAGCAACGGCTGTGGTTCCTGGACTCCTTCGCACCGGACAGCACCGAGTACATCACCCCGCTGGCGCTGCGGATGCGCGGCAGCCTCGACGTCCCGGCACTGGAGGCCGCGCTGACCGCGCTGGTGGCCCGGCACGAGTCGCTGCGCACCACCTTCGACGCGGTGGACGGGCGCGGGGTGCAGATCGTGCACGAGCCCTCCGCGGTACGGCTCGCCCGCCACGATCTGTCGGACGTTCCCGCCGACCGGCGGGAGGCGGAGCTGACGGAGCTGCTGGCGCGGGAGCGGGAGCGCCCGTTCGACCTGCGGCGCGGCCCGCTGCTGCGGACCGGGCTGATCCGGCTGGGCGCCGAGGACCACGCCCTCACGCTGACGCTGCACCACATCATCACCGACGGCTGGTCCACCGGTGTGCTCATCGGCGATCTGCGCGAGCTGTACCGGGCGGCGCTGACCGGCGACGCGGCGGCGCTGCCACCGCTCCCGGTGCAGTACGCCGACGTCGCTGCCTGGCAGCGGACCGAACTGTCCGGCCCGCAGACCGATGAGCAACTGACGTACTGGAAGCGGCAGTTGAGCAATGTGGAGCCGCTGGAGCTGCCCACCGACCGGCCCCGTCCAGCGGTGCGGAGCGGACATGGCGCGACGGCGGAGTTCGAAGTACCCGCGGCCGTGAACCGGCGCCTGAAGGAGTACGGACAGGCCCGTGGCACCACCCTGTTCATGACGCTGGTGGCGGCGGCCCAGGTGCTGCTGTCCCGGCTGTCCGGCCAGGAGGACATCACGGTGGGGACGGTCACCTCGGGGCGGGAGCGCGCCGAGGCGGAGCATCTGATCGGCTTCTTCGTGAACACGCTGGTGCTGCGCTCCTCGGTCGACCCCGAGCGCGGCTTCACCGACTTCCTGTCCGAGGTGCGCGGCACCGTCCTGGACGCCTTCGCCCACCAGAGCGTGCCGTTCGAGCGGGTGGTGGACGAGGTGCAGCCCACCCGGGACACCAGCCGGACCCCGCTGTTCCAGGCGATGGTGGTCCTCCAGAACATCCCCGGCGGGCAGCTGGACCTGCCCGGACTCGCGCTGGAGGACATCGCGCCCGAGACCGGCACCGCGAGCTTCGACCTCACACTGGAGTTCGCCGAGGCCGACGGGGGCGTACTGCGCGGGCTGATCAGCTACAGCACCGACCTGTTCGACGCGTCGACGGCCGAGCGGATGGGCGCGGCCCTGCGGACGCTCCTCACCGGCATCGCCGACGACCCGGACCGGGCGGTGGGCGCGCTGCCGCTCGCCACCCCGGCCGAGCTGCGGCGCACCCTCGTGGAGTGGAACGCCACCGGACACCCGGTGCCTCCGGCCACCCTCGCCGAGCTGTTCGAGCGGCAAGCCGCGGTGTCCCCGGACGCCCTGGCCGTGGCATCCGGGGCGGGCGGGCTCACCTTCGCCGAGCTGGAGACGGCGGCGAACCGGCTGGCGCACCGGCTGACCGGGCGCGGTGTGGGTCCGGAGAAGCTGGTGGCGCTGGTGCTGCCGCGGTCGGTGGAGATGGTGGTGGCGCAGCTGGCGGTGGTGAAGGCGGGCGGCGCGTTCCTGCCGGTCGACCCCAACTACCCGGCGGAGCGGGTGGCGTTCATGCTGCGGGACGCCGAACCCCTGGTCGTCCTCGACGACCAGGCGTCGGTGTGGGTGGACGACGGCCCCGCCGATCCACCGGCCGTGCGCGCGCTGACGCCGGACCATCCGGCGTACGTCATCTACACCTCCGGGTCCACCGGGGTGCCCAAGGCGGTCGTGGTCACCCACGCGGGGCTGGCGAGCTTCTCGGCCGCCGCCACCGAGCACTACGACGTCCGGGCCGGGGACCGGGTCCTCCAGTTCGCCTCGCCGAGCTTCGACGCCTCCGTACTGGAGCTGTGCGTCTCCCTGCCGAGGGGCGCGGCGCTGGTGGTCGCGGAGGAGGGACCGCTGCTGGGCGAGCGGCTGGCCCAGGTGCTGACCGAGCACCGGGTCACCCATGCGCTGATTCCCCCGGCGGCGCTGGCCACCGTGCCGGAGGCGGGGATCCCGGATCTGCGCACGCTGATCGTCGGCGGTGACGCGTGCTCCGCCGAACTGGTCGACCGCTGGGCCCCGGGGCGCCGGATGATCAACTCGTACGGTCCGACCGAGTCGACCGTGGTGAGCACCTGGTCCCGGCCGCTGACCGCCGGTTCGGGGGCGCCGCCGATCGGCGGACCGATCCGTAACACCCGGGCCTATGTGCTGGACTCCGCGCTGCGCCCGGTTCCGGTGGGCGTGGCCGGGGAGCTGTACGTGGCCGGGGCGGGACTGGCCCGCGGCTATCTGGGCCGCCCGGGGCTGACCGCATCCCGCTTCCTGGCCGACCCGTTCGGCCCGGCGGGGAGCCGGATGTACCGCACGGGCGATGTGGTGCGCTGGACGTCCGACGGCGAGCTGCG
>NZ_GG657754.1:1165898-1171334 GCF_000158915.1 Streptomyces himastatinicus ATCC 53653
TGTCGCGCCGCGCACCCCGATGGAGAGCCGGATCGCGGCGATCTGGGCCGATGTCCTCGGCCTGGACCGGGTCGGCGTGCACGACAACTTCTTCGACCTCGGCGGGGATTCCATCCTGAGCATCCAGGTCGTCTCCCGCGCCCGCCAGTCGGGGCTGGCGCTGACCACCAAGGACCTGTTCAGCCACCAGTCGGTGGCCACCCTCGCCGCCGTGACCACGGCCGAACGGGACGAGGGCGGCGCGGAACCGGTGACCGGAGACCTGCCGCTCACCCCGATCCAGCGGTGGTTCTTCGCCACCCACACCGTCAACCCCCATTACTTCAACCAGTCCACCCTGCTGGAGCTGGACCACGAGGTGGACGAGGTGGCGCTGGAAGGGGCGCTGGCCGCCCTGCTCGTCCACCATGACGCGCTGCGGATGCGGTTCACGCAGGAGGGCGGCGAGTGGCGGCAGTACGACCCGGAGCCCGAACCGGGAGCCGTCCTCGCCCGGTACGACCTGTCCGGGCTGCCCGCGCACGAGGCGGACGCGGCGATGGAGCGGACCGCCGACGCCCTGCACGCGGGCTTCGACCTGGGCAGCGGCCCGCTGTTGAAGGCCGCGCTGTTCCGGTTCGGCGACGACCGGCGGCCGTTCCTCTTCCTGACCGCTCACCATCTGGTCATCGACGGGGTGTCCTGGCGGATCGTGCTGGACGACCTGGACATCGCGTACCAGCAGGGCGTACGGGGCGAGCCGGTCGACCTCGGCACCAAGTCGACCTCGTTCCGGGACTGGGCCCGGCAGCTCGCCGAGCAGGTCGCCGACGGCGCCCTGGACCACGAGGCCGACCACTGGGCCGCGGCGCTGGACGCGCGGCCGCTGCCGGTCGACCACGAGCCGTCCGCCCCGGGAGCTTCGGAAGCCTCGGGAGCCCCGGGAACCTCGGAAGCCCCGGACGCCTCGGCAGCCGAGACCCGGGCGGTGCCGGTGGAGATCGACGAGGCGGACACCGAGGCGCTGTTGCGGGCCGCCCCCACCGCGTACCGCACCCGCATCAACGATGTGCTGCTGGCCGCCCTCGCGCTGGCGCTGTCGCGCTGGACCGGCCGGGACCGGATCTCCGTCGAACTGGAGGGCCACGGGCGGGAGGACGTCATCGAGGGCGCCGATCTCTCCCGTACGGTGGGCTGGTTCACCACGATGTACCCCGTCTCCTTCGACGTGCCCGCCGCCCGGGATTCCGCGTCCGTCGACTGGCGCCGCCTGGTCAAGTCGGTCAGGCGTCATCTGCGGGCCGTGCCCGGCAACGGCTTCGGCTTCGGGGCGCTGCGGACCTTCGGCACGGACGCCGTACGGGAGCGGCTGACCGGCACCGGCGCCGGGCCCCAGGTCGTGTTCAACTACCTCGGCCAGTGGGACGCCCGGTCCGCCGAGGCCAAGGACGGTCTCGTCCACGCCGAACACGGCTCCTTCGGCCAGGACCACGACCCGCGCGAGGGCGGTTCGCATCTGCTGGAAGTCGTGGGCGCGGTGCAGAACGGCCGCCTCGGCTTCACCTGGTACTACCGTCCCGGCGTCCACGAGGAGTCGACCGTGGCGGCGGTGGCCGCGGACTTCGCGGACGCGCTGCGCCGTATCGCGCAGGACTGCCGGGGTGCCGTATGAGCGGGGACCGCGCCGTTCCGTCGGACCCGGTGGAGGCGCCACCGTCCGCGCCCCCGCCGGTGCCGCTGGCCCGCAACCGCGGCTACCGGCTGCTGTGGGGCAGCCAGGCGCTGTCGGAGTTCGGGTTCCACGCGTCGATGATCGCGTTCCCGCTGCTGGTGCTGGCGCTCACCGGTTCGGGCGCCGCCTCCGGGCTGGTGATGGGCACGATCGCCGCCGCGCAGATGCTGGCCGGGCTGCCCGCCGGGGTCCTGGTGGACCGGTACGACCGCAAGGCGCTGATGCTCGGCTGCGAGGCGGCCCAGGCGGTGTCCGCCATCAGCCTCGTGGTGGCGGTGTGGGGCGACGCGGCCACCGTGCCGCACATGGTCGCCGTCGCCGCGGTGTTCGGGGCCGCCGCCGCGCTCTTCGAACCGGCGGAGAACGCGGCGCTGCCGCTGCTGGTGGACGACGCCCAGCTGCCCGCGGCGGTCTCGATGAACACGGCGCGGGCGTCGATGGGACAGCTCTCGGGCACCGCCACCGGCGGGTTCCTGTTCGCCGTGGGGCGCTTCGTCCCCTTCCTGGCCGACGCCGTCATGCACACCCTCTCGTTCGTCGCGCTGCTCTTCCTCCGGCTGCCGAAGCCGGAGCGGCCCGCCGCCGCGCCGGGCAGGCTCGGCCACGCCATGCTGACCGGCCTGCGGTGGGTGTGGCAGGAGCGCCGGATCCGGGTCACCATCCTGTGCGCGGTCGTGCTGAACCTGTTCTTCAGCGCCTTCTACCTCGTCGTCATCGTGCTCGCCGGAACCCGGGGGGTGCCCTCCGGGGAGGTCGGGGTGATGGCGGCCATGCTCGGGGTGGGCGGGGTCGCCGGTGCGCTCGCCGCGCCCGTACTCCACGGCCGCCTCGGCGCGTACCGCGCCATAGTGGCGGTGTTCTGGGCGCTGACCGTGCTCACCCCCATCGCCGCCGTCGTGCACAGCGGCTATCTGACCGGGGTGCTGTTCGCCCTGATGGCGCTGTTCCCGCCCACCGCGAACACCGCGATCATGACGGAGCAGCTGCTGCGCACCCCCGACCACCTGCGCGGCAGGCTCACCAGCGTCCTCGCCCTCGCCTGCGGGGCCGCGGGCGCGGCGGGCCCCGCGCTGGGCGGCCTGCTCACCCAGGCCCTGCCCGGCGACCGGGCGATCCTGGTCTGCTCGGCCGGGATGGCGGCCGCGGCCGTCCTCGCCACCGCCAGCCCGACCCTGCGCGGGCTGTCCCGTATCCACCCGGAACCACATCCATAAAAGATCAGTACCGAACGACAGGAGAACAGCTCATGGACGACAACGCCCGCTTCCAGGTGCTCCGCAACGACGAGGACCAGTACTCCCTGTGGCCCGCCGACCTCGACGTCCCCGACGGCTGGCAGACCGTCGGCAAGGAGGGCACCAAGGACGAGTGCTCCGCCTACGTCGACGAGGTGTGGACCGACATGCGGCCGCGCAGCCTGCGCGAGCGCATGGCGGCCGACTCGGCCTCCTGAACGGGCCCCGGCACCCGCCGGGGAATCTCCGGGGCGCGGTGTCCGTTTCCGCCCATGGACACCGGACACCGCACCCGCAGGAGGCACCCCATGTATGGCGACGCGGCGACGATCCGCACGATCCTGGACGAGCTGGGAGACACCTGGGCGGTCGTCGGCCTGTCGTCCAACCAGGCCCGCGCGGCGTACGGCGTGGCCGGGGTGCTCCAGCGCCACGGCAAGCGCGTCGTCCCCGTCCACCCGAAGGCCGAGACGGTGCTCGGCGAGCCGGGGTACGCCACGCTCGCCGACATCCCGTTCCCGGTCGACGTGGTCGACGTCTTCGTCAACTCCGACCTGGCCGGGCCGATCGCCGACCAGGCGGTGGAGATCGGCGCCAAGGCGGTGTGGTTCCAGCTCGGCGTCGTCGATCCGGCGGCGTACGAACGGACCCGGGCGGCGGGCCTTGAGATGGTGATGGACCGCTGCCCCGCCATCGAGATCCCACGGCTGGGCCGGTAAACGATTTGGGAGCGGCACCGCCCGGCGGCTAGCTTCGCTCCATGATCCCCATACGGACCGCCCGCCCCGACGACGCCGCCGAGCTGGTCCGGCTGCGGCGGCTGATGTTCCAGGCGATGCGCGGCAAGGACGAGCCGGGGCCCTGGGAGGCGCGGGCCGAGGAGATCGCACGGCGTCAGTTGAGCGAGCCACAGAGGGTGCTCGGCGCGTTCGTCGTGGACGGGGACGAGCCCGGGGTCCCGCATCTGGCGGCGTGCGCGGTGGGGCGGATGGAGGAGCGACTGCCCGCTCCCGTCCATCCCGCGGGGCGCTTCGGGTTCATCTTCAACGTCTGCACCGACCCCCGCTACCAGGGCCGAGGTTACGCCCGCGCCACGGCGGAGGCGCTGCTCGACTGGTTCGCCGCGCAGGGCGTCACCCGGGTCGACCTGCACGCTACGGACGACGCCGAGCACCTGTACCGCAGCCTGGGCTTCACCGAGCACTCCACCGCCCTGTCACTGGATGTGTCCCGGCGCGGGCGCTGAGTTTTACGTGCCGAGCCCCTCCAGTACCACCGCGCCCGGCAGCCCGGCGAGCACCTTGCCCGGCACGATGAGCTTGCCCCGGCGGCTGCCGCTGCCGATGAGCGCGTACGGGATATCGGCGACGGCGGCGTCCAGCAGGAGCGGCCAGTCGGCGGGCAGCCCGATCGGGGTGATGCCGCCGAACTCCATGGCGCTCTCGCCGGTCGCCGTGTCGATCGGCGCGAACGACGCCTTGCGGGCGCCCAGATGGCGGCGTACGACACCGTTGACGTCCGCACGGGTGTGGGCCAGGACCAGGCACGCGGCGAGCGTGACCTCGCCGCCCCGCTTCCCGGCCACCACCACGCAGTTGGCCGACTGTTCCAGCAGCCAGGAGCCGTAGTTCTCGACGAGCACGGCGGTGTCGGCCTTGTCCGGGTCGGTATCCACGTACAGCACCTGCTCCACCGGGTCAGTGCCGCGCCAGTCGCGCAGCGCGGCGGCCACCGGGGCGGTCAGCAGGTCCAGGCACTCCACGGCGGGACGGACCTCGTCGAAGGCATCCATCGGGGTAGGCATGCGGCTCAAGTTAGCAGGCCGGAAGGGGTGCGCAGACCCGCGCTTCAGCGCGCGGGCGGCACCGAAACCGCCATGGTCATCTCCACCGGTACGTCCCCGTCGTTGCGGTACGTGTGCGGGGTGTTGGCCTCGAAGGCGGCCGAGGTGCCGGTCGGCACGGTGTGCGTCCGGTCCCCGATGACCAGGGTCAGCTCGCCCGCGGTCACCCGCAGCAGCTCGAAGGTACCGGCCGGATGCGGATCGGAGCTGCTGCCGTCGCCCGGCATCAGCCGCCAGTCCCACAGCTCCAACGGCCCCCGCGCCTCCGTCCCGACGAGCAGAACGGTGTGGCTGCCCGCCTCCGTGGACCACATCCGCACCGCCTGCTCGGGCGGTACGAGCCGCACCCGCGCTTCCTGCTCGTAGTCGAGCAGGGTGGTGATGCTCACGCCGAGCGCGTCGGCGAGCTTCACGGTGGTGCCGACACTGGGGTTCGTACGGGCTTGCTCGATCTGGATGATCATGCCCCGGCTGACCCCGGCGCGGGCGGCGAGGGCGTCGAGGGTGTAGCCGCGTTCGTTGCGCCAGCGCTTGAGGTTGCGGGCGAGCGACTGCGTGAGCTGATCGAGGTCCGTCACGGGCATCCCGTCCATCATCAGGAGCCGTCCACTATTGTGAATGGCATAGTCGAACAAATTGAACTACGG
>NZ_GG657754.1:1171434-1176353 GCF_000158915.1 Streptomyces himastatinicus ATCC 53653
TCCAGCGTCCATCACACTGTACGGCGAGGTCTCTCCATGTCCGCACTCTTCGCTCTTGCCACCAGCCTCATGTGGGGGGCTGGCCGACTTCGGCGGAGGGCTGCTCACCCGGCGCACCCCCCGCGCTCACGGTGGTCGTGGTCTCGCAGGTCATCGCGGTGACCGTACTCGGCGCGATCGTGGTGGCCACGGGCGGCTGGTCCGAGGCCGGGCCGCAGCTGTGGTTCGCCGCGGCGGCGGGCGTCGTGGGCCCCGCCGCCATGCTCTGCTTCTACCGGGCGCTCGCGCTCGGCCCGATGGGCGTCGTCTCCCCGCTCGGCGCCCTGGGCGGGGTCATGGTGCCGCTCGGGGTCGCGGTCGTGCTCGGCGAGCGGCCCGGGCTGCTCCAGCTGGCCGGGGTCGTGGTGGCGGTGGCCGGGGTGGTCCTGGCGGGCGGGCCGCAGACCGGCGGAGCCCCCGTCCAGCGGCAGACCCTGCTGCTCACCCTGGTCGCCGCCCTGGGCTTCGGCTCGGTGATGGCACTGATCGCCGAGGCGTCCACCACCCTGACCGGGCTCTTCCTCGCGCTGTTCGTGCAGCGGGTGTGCAACGTGGTGGTCGGCGGCAGCGCGCTGCTGATCTCCGTACGGCGCGGCACCCCCGCACTGCCCGAGGGTGGCCTTTCCGTCGTCGTGGCGTCCCTGCCCGCGCTCGCCTTCGTGGGACTGGCCGACGTCGCCGCCAACGGCACCTACAACCTGGCCGCCCACTCGGGCCCGGTCACCATCGCCGCCGTCCTCGCCTCGCTGTACCCGGTGGTGACCGCGCTCGCCGCCCGCGGGCTGCTGGGCGAGCGGCTGCGCGCGGTGCAGGCGACCGGCGCCGGGCTCGCCCTGGTGGGCACCGTGCTGCTGACGACGGGCTAACGTGCCGGGGACGGCACGTACAGACCGAAGGAGACGGCAGTGGCGGAGCGGGCGCTGATCGCGGGAGTGGGCGGCAAGGAGCCGAAGGTCGATCCGGAGGCGTTCACCGCCCCGACCTCCGTGGTGATCGGCGATGTGTCGGTGGCCGCGGGGGCGAGCGTCTGGTACCACGCCGTGCTGCGCGGGGACGCCGAGTCGATCAGCGTGGGCGCGCACAGCAACATCCAGGACAACTGCACCGTGCACGCCGACCCCGGCTTCCCCGCCACCGTCGGCGAGCGCGTCACGGTGGGCCACAACGCGGTGCTGCACGGCTGCACCGTCGAGGACGACGTCCTGGTCGGCATGGGCGCCACGGTGCTGAACGGCGCGCACATCGGCGCGGGCTCGCTGATCGCCGCCCAGGCGCTGGTGCCGCAGGGAATGCGGGTGCCGCCGGGCTCGCTGGTCGCGGGGGTTCCGGCGAAGGTCCGGCGCGAGCTGACCGAGGAGGAGCGGGAGCACGTGCGGCTCAACGCCGAGGGCTATGTGGAACTGGCCCGCCACCACCGCGCGGCCACGGAGGAGCGGGCCGCTCAGGAGTGACGGACCAGGGGTGACGGAAGCGGCTACTCGGCGGCCGGGACGGGCTCCGGCTCGGCCGCCTCGGCGGTGGCCGCCACCGGCTGCCGCTCGGCCTTCTGCTGCGCCTTCTTCGTACGCCACTTCATCAGCAGCATCGAGCCGAGGCCGAAGGCCAGGGCGGCCACGAGCCCGAGGTAGGAGAAGCGCTTGAGCCAGTCCTCGGCGACCTTCCCGACGGAGTAGATGACCGCGGTGGTGCCGCCCGCCCAGACGATGCCGCCGAGCACATTGGCGATGGCGAACTTCCAGTACGGCATGCGCAGCACACCCGCGAGCGGGCCCGCGAAGATGCGCAGCAGCGCGATGAAGCGGCCCACGAAGACCGCCCACATGCCCCACTTCTGGAAGGACCGCTCGGCGGACGCCACATGCTCGGCGCTGAAGTGCTTGGGGAATTTACGGCCCAGCCAGGTGAGCAGGGGCTGACCGCCCTTGCGGCCGATCACATACCCGATGGAGTCGCCGATCACGGCACCCGCGATGGCGCAGCTGCCGAGGATGTAGGGATTGATGTGATCCTGCGAGGCCGCCAGCAGCGAGGCGGTGACGAGGATGATCTCTCCGGGGAGCGGGATACCCAGGCTTTCGAGGCCGATGACCAGGCCGACGAGCAGATACACACTGATCGCGGGTACGGTTTCGAGCCATTCCTCGATGTGCAACGCCGGTTCCCTCCCGTATGCCGATCCATGGTCGGCGCACGCCCGATCGAGCGCACTCGGGAAGCGTACTCAATCGGCGCGTCCGCCACATTCCACGATGGGTGGTCCCGGCCACATCGGCTCGCCGGACGGCGCCGTACGAGGGGCACGTACCCCCGTACGAGGGGGTGGAGGCCGGTCCTCAGTCCTGCGGCCGCAGTGTCCAGGTGATGGACATCTCCCCGGTGACCGCTCCGTCCTCGCGCGTGATCTCGATCCGTACGGGGAATTCGGGGCGCTCGCCCGCGTCGAGTCCGGCCACCACCTCGGCCGCCGGACGGCCGAGCCGGGCGGTCGCGGTGACCGGGCCTTTGGCGAGCTTCTTGTAGTCGATCTCGGCGCGCACGGCCAGCGGCACGGCGCGCTGGAGCTGGTCGCCGAAGGCGGCGAGCACGACCGCGCCGGACGCGGATTCGGCCAGGGTGAACATCGCCCCCGCATGCGGTCCGCCGACGTGGTTGTGGAAGTCGGGCTGGTCGGGCAGGCGCACCACGGCGCGTTCGGCCGACGCCTCGGTGAACTCCAGGTTCAGGGTGCGGACCATGGGCACGGTGGCCGCGAGCATGTCGCCGATGGACGGCAGGGTCTCTGACATGACCTGGAAGTTACCACCGAGTAGAAAACTCGGGAAAGGGGCGGCCGTAGCCGCTGTCCGTGACCCCATCTATCGTTATCGGCCATGTGGCCAGGACAGCAGCCGCCCGGGGGCGAGCAGAACCCGCAGGATCCGAATCCCTATCAGCAACCGGGGTATCAACAGCCCAACCCTTACCAGCAGCCGGGTTATCAGCAGCCGAATCCGTATCAACAGCCGCAGCCGGGCTACCCCGGCCAGCCGGGGCAGCAGCCGGGTTACGGCACGCAGCAGAACCAGCCCCCACACGGCTGGAACACGTCCCCCGGACCGGCCGGGGCGCCGCAGCCGCCACAGGACAAGAAGAAGCGCACGGCGACCATCGCCATCGTCGCCGCGATTGCGGTCGTCGCGGCGGCCGTGATCACCGGCGCCCTCGTCCTGAACCAGGACGACGGCGAGGACGACCAGGCCAAGGACGGCCAGAAGCCCGCCGGCTCCTCGTCCGCCGCCTCCTCCGACCCGGCCGAGGCCCCCTCCGCCGGTGAGGAGGACAACCCGCGCGCCGGTGGCGACGCGGCCAAGGTGAAGCCGGTGATCCCGGGCTGGAAGACGGTCGTCAGCCCCAAGCGGCACGACGCCTTCGACGTGCCCGCCAACTGGGCGGTGAAGAAGCCGGACCTGAGCATCGGCTTCGAGGACGACAAGGGCAACCCGCTCGTCATCATGTCCGCCCCGGCCAAGTACAAGGAAGAGGCCTGCACGGTCAAGGACGACGACGGCGAGGAGAACACCAGCGGCATCGCCGGGGTCGGCACCAAGGGCGCACAGGGCGCCAAGACCGAGGCCGAAGCCGCCAAGACCGAGGCCAAGAACTGGGTCTTCGCCGGCTTCGACCAGAAGGAGACTGGCACCTTCAGGGTCACCGACGCCAAGCCGTTCAAGAGTGCCCACGGGCTGAAGGGCCACACCGCCACGGCGACGGTCACCGGCGTGAAGAAGACAGACAAGTGCGTCACGGACGGCAAGGCGGTCACCGTCACCTACACGGACGTCAACGGCGACTTCGCGACCTGGGTGCTCTACTCCGCCAAGGGCGTCAAGGACGAGGTCCCGGACGCCACCATCAAGAAGATCATGAGCACGCTGCGTCCGGTGAAGTCCGAGGGCTCCTGAGCGACGCGGCCGGAATTGGGTTGGACGCCGGGGCCCGCCCCCGGGGATAGTTCCGCTGCGTGACCACTCCCCCGGCCCCGCGTCGCCGACCGCACCGCCCCGCCTGGGCGGGCCGTAACTACACCCTGCTGACCGCCGCCGCGGTGGTGACGGGCCTCGGGAACTCCGGGGCCCTCATCGCGGCGGCGTTCGCGGTGCTGGACGCGGGCGGGGACGGCGGCGACGTCGGGCTCGTGGCCGCGGCCCGTACCCTGCCGCTCGTCGCCTTCCTGCTGATCGGCGGCGCGCTGGCGGACCGGCTGCCGCGGCACCGGGTGATGGTCGCGGCCAACGCCCTCAACTGCGCCTCGCAGGGCCTCTTCGCGGTGCTCGTGCTCTCCGGCGAGGCGCGGCTGTGGCAGATGGCCGTGCTCGCCGCGCTCGGCGGCATCGGCCAGGCGTTCTTCGGACCCGCCGCCGAGGGCATGCTGTTCTCCAGCGTCACCTCCGAACAGTCCGCCCGCGCCTTCGCGTTGTTCCGGATGGGCCTCAACGGCTCGCAGATCGGCGGTGCCGCGCTCGGCGGCGCGCTGGTGGCGATCGTCGGCCCCGGCTGGGTGCTGGCCGTCGACGCCGCCGCCTTCGCCGTCGCCGGGGCGCTGCGCGCGCTGCTCGACGTCAGCCACATCGCGCCGCGCGAACCCGGCGGCGGCATGCTGCGCGATCTGCGCGAGGGCTGGCAGGAGTTCATCGGCCGGCCCTGGCTGTGGTCCATCGTGGTGCAGTTCGCGGTCGTCAACGCCGTGGTGGCCGCGGCCGAGGCGGTGTACGGGCCGCTGGTCGCCGAGGACCATCTGGGCGGCGCGCGGCCCTGGGGGTTCGCGCTCGCGGCGTTCGGCGCGGGCACCGTCGTCGGCGGGCTGACGATGTGCGCTGGAGACCGCGGCGGCTGCTGCTCGC
>NZ_GG657754.1:1176548-1177723 GCF_000158915.1 Streptomyces himastatinicus ATCC 53653
CTGTCCCGGGTGGCGGCGTACGACTGGCTGGGCTCCATCGCCCTGGTCCCGGTCGCCACCGCCCTCGCGGGCCCGGCCGAGAGCGCCTTCGGGCGGACCGCCGCGCTGTGGGGCTGCTCGGCGCTGATCCTGCTGCTGACCCTGGCGGTGCTGTGCGTACCGGACGTACGGCGGCTGCGGCGCCGCGAACCGAAGCCGGTCGCCGAGGGCAAGCCCGCCACCGAGCTGACGGCGGCGCAGGAAAAGCGCTGAGGGCCGCGTTACGTGCCGTACCGTCAGCCGACGCTGAACGCGCCGCCCGGCGGCTCCGGCGACGGCACCGCGTCCTCGTCCCGCACCGGCACCGCGTCGCCGATGAACCGCTCCAGCGCCGCCCCGTACTCCACCCGCGCCGGGAACGCGTCGGCCGCGGTACGCCGCGCCAGCGCCCCGACCGGCAGCTCGCCCTGCGAGGCCACCAGCACCGCGTTCCCGAACCGGCGGCCGCGCAGCACCGCGGGCTCCGCGATCAGGCACAGCTCCACGAACACGCTGCGGAACGTGGCCAGTTGGGAGCGGAGGAAGGTGAACGGAGCGCTGTCGGCGAGGTTCGCCGCGTAAACGCCCCCGGGGCGCAGCACCCGGGCCGCGGCGCGCGCGTACGCGACGGAGGTGAGATGCGCGGGCACCCGCGACCCGCCGAACACATCGGCCACGATGACATCGGCGGACGCGTCGGGCGCGGCCTCCAGCGCGGCGCGGGCGTCCGCCTGCCGCACCGTGATGCCCGCGCCGCCCGGCGGCAGCGGCAGCTGCTCGGCGACCAGCTCCAGCAGTCCGCCGTCGGCCTCGATCACCTGCTGCCGGGAGCCGGGCCGGGTGGCGGCCAGATAGCGGGGCAGGGTCAGCGCCCCGCCGCCCAGATGCAGGGCGTCGAGGGGCGCGCCGGGCTCTCCGGGCCCGCCGGTCGTGTCGAGGACGTGGGCGAGCCTGCGCGCGTACTCGAACTCCAGGTGGCCGGGGTCGTCCAGGTCGACGTACGACTGTGGTGCGCCGTCCACGGTGAGCAGCCAGGCGCGCGGCCGGTCCAGGTCGGGCATCAGCTTGGCGGTGCCGTGGTCCACGGTCCTGGTCACGGGTATCGGCTCGTTCACCGTCCCATTGTGCCGTCCCGGGCGGGCCCCGGCTCCCGCTCG
>NZ_GG657754.1:1178218-1218524 GCF_000158915.1 Streptomyces himastatinicus ATCC 53653
CGCGCACCGTGCCGCGCTCGACGGCGCCGGTGACCACCGTGCCGCGGCCGGTGATGGTCAGCACGTTCTCCACCGGCAGCAGGAACGGGGCGTCGGTGTAGCGCACCGGCGTCGGTACGTAGAAGTCGACGGCGTCGAGCAGCGCCTCGATCGCGCCGGTCCAGCGCGGGTCGCCGTCCAGCGCGCGCAGCCCGGAGACCCGTACGACGGGCGTGGTCTCGCCGGGGTAGCCGTGCGCGGACAGCAGCTCGCGCACCTCCAGTTCGACCAGGTCGGTGAGCTCCGGGTCGCCCGCGTCGGCCTTGTTGAGGGCGACGACGATGTGGTCGACCCCCACCTGGCGGGCGAGCAGCACGTGTTCGGCGGTCTGCGGCATGACGCCGTCGAGCGCCGAGACGACGAGGATGGCGCCGTCGAGCTGGGCCGCGCCGGTCACCATGTTCTTGATGAAGTCGGCGTGGCCGGGCATGTCGACGTGCGCGTAGTGCCGGGTGTCGGTCTCGTACTCGACGTGCGCGATGTTGATGGTGATGCCGCGCGCGGCCTCCTCCGGCGCCCGGTCGATGCGGTCGAACGGCACATAGGTACCGCCGGAGCCGCGCTCGCTGAGCACCTTGGTGATGGCGGCGGTGAGCGTGGTCTTGCCGTGGTCGACGTGGCCCATGGTGCCGATGTTCAGATGCGGCTTGGTGCGCACGTAGCTCTGCTTGACCGTCTTGGGCAGGGCGGACATGGGTGTTCCTCCTCGGAACGACATGGGAAACGCGAACCCCGGGGCCTGGCCGACCCTCCCCCGGTGGGGTCCGTCGGAGTCGTCCGAGGAGGGTCAGCTTCGAGCGCCGTCGAGGTGGGCGGCTGTCACGGCCGCGGCGGCAGCGGATACCGCTGCGGCGGCGCCGGAAGAGGTGACGGCAGCCTTCGGAGCGTCCGCGACCGCGGACGTCGTCATGAGGAAGGCATACCGGAACATGCCGTGATCATTGCGCACCGTTCGGTCCCCGTCGAATGGTTTTCGCGGCGCACGGGGCCGGTGCGGCGCATGCGAACCCCTGATGTCCGGGAGGTGGTTATGCGGCCGTCCCGTGTATCGGTCCGTCGACAACCAGCCGACGAGCGGACGACATCACAGCGTGCCCGCGGCCCGGTCGGTTACGCTCCTCCGATGCTCGATGTCGCCGTTCCCGCCCCGAAACCGGCCGTGCGCCGCGCCCGCGCCGTGCTGTCCTCGCCGTGGTCACGGCTCGGGCTGCTCGCCGCGCTGCTGGCCGGCGCCGCGACCGCGGTGTGGGTGGTGGCAGCCGCACCGGCTGCTGGCCGACGGCTGGCCGCCGCAGGTGTCGGGGCCGGCGGCCGTGGTGCTGTTCGCGGCCGCGTACGGGCTGTGCACCGCCGCGCTGGTGCCCCGGCCGCTGCTCAGCCTGGCGGCGGGGGTACTCCTCGGCGCCCAGGTCGGTCTCGCGGCGGCCGTCATCGGTACGGTGCTCGGCGCCGGGATCTCCTTCGGCCTGGGCAGACTGCTCGGGCAGGACGCGCTGCGCCCGCTGCTGCGGGGCCGCTGGCTGAGCGCGGCGGACCGGCAGCTGAGTCGGCACGGCTTCCGCTCGATGCTGGCGATCCGGCTCCTCCCGGGCATCCCGTTCGCCGCCGCGAACTACTGCGCGGCGATCTCGCGGATGGGCTGGCCCGCGTTCCTGCTGGCGACCGGGCTCGGCTGTGTGCCGAACACTGCGGCGTACGTGGTGGCGGGCGGCCATGCGGCCACGCCCACCTCGCCCGTCTTCCTCATCGCGCTGGCCTGCATCGCCGTACCCGCCCTCGGCGGGCTGATCGTGGCCTGGCGCAAGCGCGGCCGCCTGCGGGGCGCGCGAGTTGATGCCCCACATGGCTAAAGCAGCCCTCGGACCGGGCCCTTGGCGGGCCGTCCACCCGGGGACGCTACGCTGCCACCACAACCGGTGGCCGGTCCCCGGCCATCGGCCTTCCCGTCGGCCGCCCCGCCTGTTCCGGCATGCCCCGGAACAGCGCATGATCAGCCTTTGGATAGCGTAGACGCAATGTCGTGGTTTGAATCATTCATCCTCGGGCTGGTCCAGGGGCTGACCGAGTTTCTTCCGATCTCCTCCAGCGCCCATCTGCGCCTCACCGCCGCCTTCGCTGGCTGGAACGACCCTGGCCCCGCCTTCACGGCCATCACCCAGATAGGCACCGAGCTGGCGGTGCTCATCTACTTCCGCAAGGACATAGCCCGGATCGTGAGCGCCTGGTTCCGCTCCCTGTTCAACAAGGAGTGGCGCGGCGACCACGATGCCCAGATGGGCTGGCTGGTGATCGTCGGCTCGATCCCGATCGGTGTGCTGGGCCTCACGCTCCAGGACGCGATCGAGGGCCCGTTCCGCGATCTGCGGCTCATCGCCACCACCCTGGTCGTGATGGGCATCGTCCTCGGCTACGCCGACCGGCGGGCCGCCCGCGACGAGACAGGCGGCAAGCACCGCGTCGCCAAGCAGCGCAAGTCTCTCCAGGAACTGAGCGTCCGGGACGGACTGATCTTCGGTATATGCCAGGCGATGGCGCTCGTCCCCGGTGTCTCCCGCTCCGGCGCGACCATCAGCGGTGGTCTGCTCATGGGGTACACCCGTGAGGCCGCGGCCCGCTACTCCTTCCTCCTCGCCGTCCCGGCCGTGCTGGCCTCCGGGGTCTTCGAGCTGAAGGACGCGTCCCAGGGCCACACCGCGTGGGGCCCGACGCTCTTCGCGACCGTCATCGCCTTCGTCGTCGGCTACGCCGTCATCGCCTGGTTCATGAAGTTCATCTCCACCAAGAGCTTCATGCCGTTCGTGATCTACCGGATCCTGCTGGGCCTGGCACTCTTCGCCCTGATCGCCTTCGACGTGCTGAGCGCGCACGCGGCAGAGTCGGCGGGCTGACCTTCAGCGTTACGTGGGGGGGATGGGCCGCCGGCCGAGGAGGGAGGAGGTCCGGCGGCCCCTTCGCTCAGGTCTGGCGCCCCCTGAGCGGTATGCGAAGAGTCAACCGCCACACGGCCCGCGGCGGGAGGGTGTGCGATAGATATATGCAAGCACTCTGATCACACGGGGTGTGAATGCATCACACTCCGTACGACCTCTCCCCTGAGCTGCGGTTCATCCTCCCCGCACCAGTTGGACCAGTTCCCCCAACCCGGCGATCTGCCAGTCCGCCCGCGCCACATCGTCCCCGGCGGCCCACAGATGCCCCCAGGGTCCCCGGCGGATGTGCGCGGCCCGTAGCCCGGCGGCCTGCGCCGCCCGGATGTCGAACACCGGATGGTCGCCCACGTACAGCGTCCGGTCCGACGCGGCCCCGCCCAGCTCGACGACCCGCTCGAAGAACCGCGGATCGGGCTTGGCCACCCCCCACTCCGCGGATGTCGCGACGGCATCCACCGGCAGCTCCATCGAACGCAGCAGCTGGCCCGTGCGCACCGGCTGGTTCCCGGCCACCACGATCCGTAGCCCCAGCGCACGCAGCTCCCCGAGCGAGGGCCGTGCATCCGGATACAGATCGCGCTCCTCCAGCCACTCCCCGCGCCCCGCCGCATCCCACGCCCGCCGCTCCGCGGCGACATCGACCCCCGGCTTGACCAGCCGGATAGCCTCCCCGTCGTCCCGCCCCTGCGCGACGACGGCCCCCACCAGGGCGGACAGCGTATGCGGAGGCACGCCGAGCCAGTCGGCCCACGCGGCCCAGTAGCGGTCCTCCCGCACCAGCGTGGACCCGACGTCGAACGCCACCACGTCGATCACCGCACTACCTCTTCCCCGTCTCCCCGTTCTCTCCCACCCAGTCCGTGTACCGGACCCGCTCGATCTCCAGCACGTCGCCGACCGTCCCCCACTCGTTCTTCCCCAGCCGCGCCAGCGGCCGCAGCCGGCCCACCTCCGGATGCCCGTCGACCATGACCCCGTCATCGACCGCGGCGTGCACCACCCGCCCGAACACCACGGTCGAGTCGCCCAGCAGCACGGTGCTGTGCAGCTCGCACTCCAGCGCCACCGGCGACTCCGCCACCCGCGGCGGCCTCACCCGCACACTCTCCTCCCGCGCCACCCCTACGGCCTCGAACTCGCTCACCCCGCGCGGAAAGTCCGTAGCCGTCCCATTGATCGTCTCGAACATCCGCTCCGGCGCGAGGTTCACCACGAACTCCCCGGTCTCCTCCACATTCCGCAGCGAGTCCTTCCGCCCGACGGAGGTGAACTGCACGACGGGCGGTGACACGCAGGCAACGGTGAAGAAGGAGTGCGGCGCCAGGTTCGCCGTGTGGGTGTCCGGGTTGATGGTGGACACCCAAGCGATGGGCCGAGGCACGACGACCGAGGTCAGCAGCTTGTAGAAGGGGTTCCGGCCGACGGTCTCAGGATCAAAGTCGATACGCATACGGCCCAGTATCCGCTGGCCGCGGCGGCGCATCCTAACGGCGTTCCAAGTAACGCTCTCGTTACGAAGTTGGACAGACGCCTTCACGGCGATCCTGCGCGGGTCTAGTTTCCAACGAAAACCGACCACCTGGTAAGTATTGGCGCGGGCGGCTCATGACTGCGCCCACCCGGGCAGGGGTGGTCACTGATCGCAGCCATGTGCCCCGAGCGTCGGGCAGGCGCCACCAGGTCCACCGCGACCGACACGCAGAAAGGCCGTCGACATGACCCAACTCGCCCCCGGGTTCCTGTGGGGAGCCTCCACCGCTCCGCACCAGATCGAGGGCAACAACCTCAACAGCGATTTCTGGGCGAGTGAGGGACGCGTTCCGGGCATGGAGCGCAGCGGCGACGCCTGCGACAGCTATCACCGCTACCGCGAGGACATGCGACTGCTGGCCGACGCCGGGCTGGGCGCCTACCGCTTCGGCATCGAATGGGCCCGTATCGAGCCCGTCCCCGGTTTGGTCTCGCGCGCCGAACTCGCCCACTACCGGCGCATGATCGAGACTGCCTTCGAGCTCGGCCTGACCCCGGTCGTGACCCTGCACCACTTCACCAGCCCACTCTGGTTCGCCCAGGAGGGCGGCTGGATGGACGACCATGCGATCGACCGGTTCCGGGCGTACGTCGAGACGGTCTCGCCGATCCTCGACGGCGTCGAGTGGGTCGTCACCATGAACGAGCCGAACATGCTGGCCATCATGGTCTACATGGCCAGGGCCATGCAGGACCAGCAGGCCGCCGGGGAGTGGCAGAGCCCCACCCTCGACAACGAGGGCCCTCGGCCGGCGCTGCCGGCTCCCGATACGGCCATCGGCGAGCGGCTTGTCGAGGCGCACCACGCCGCGCGGGAGGCGCTGCGCGAGCGCACCGGCGCCAAGGTCGGCTGGACGGTCGCCAACCGGGCCTTCGTGGCGCGTCCCGGCGCGGAGGACAAGAAGCGGGAACTGGAGCACGTCTGGGAGGACCTCTACCTGGAGGCGGCGCGCGGCGACGACTTCGTGGGCGTGCAGTCGTACTCCAGCCAGTGGGTCGGCCCGGACGGGATCGAGCCACACCCGCAGCACCCGGACAACACGCTGGTAGGCACCGCCTACCGGCCCGACGCCCTGGGCATCGCCGTGCGGCACACCTCCGAGGTCACCGGCGGCATGCCGATCCTGGTCACCGAGAACGGCATCGCCACCCACGACGACACCCGCCGCATCGCCTACACGGGCGAGTCTCTGGAACACCTCGGCAAGGCGATCGCCGACGGGGTGGACGTACGCGGCTATCTGCACTGGAGCCTGCTCGACAACTACGAGTGGGGCCACTGGGAGCCGGCCTTCGGCCTGGTCGCGGTCGACCGCGAGACGTTCGAGCGCCGCCCCAAGCCCTCCCTCGCCTGGCTGGGCGCGACCGCCCGCCAGGGCCGGATCTGACCGCACCGTCACACAGAGGACACACCGTGCAGGTATCCGTACCCGATGTCTCGTCCAAGTCCCTGGCCGAACTGGTCTCGCTGTCCGGACGGCGTGCCGTCGTGACCGGTGCCGGCCGGGGGCTCGGCCGGGCCATCGCCCAGCGCCTGGTCGAAGCAGGCGCGGACGTTCTCGTCGCGGACATCGAGCCGGAACTCGCCGACGTTGCCGCCAAGAACCTGGGCGCCCGTGGCGGGGGCCGGACGCTGGCCACCCACCTCGACGCCACCGAGGCCGCAAGCGTGGCCGCGGCCGCCGGTCTCGCGGTCCGGGAGCTCGGCGGGCTCGATATCTGGGTCAACAACGCCGGGATCTTCCCCGCCGTGCCGGCGCTGGAGATGCCAGTCGAGACCTGGGACGAGGTGTTCGCCGTGAACGCACGGGGTGTCTTCCTCGGCTCCCGGGAGGCCGCGCGCCGGATGAGCGAGGCCGGGCGCGGGGGCGTCATTGTCAACGTCGTCTCCACGGCCGGGCTCCGGGGGACAGGCCCCGGACTCGCCGCGTACGTCGGCTCCAAGCACGCGGCACGCGGCCTCACACGCCAACTCGCGCTGGAGTTCGCCCCGTTCGGTATCCGCGTGCTGGGCGTGGCACCGACGTTCGTGCCGACCGAGGGGAACATGGCGGCGGCCGCCGCTGCCGGGGTCTCGCTGGACTCAGAGGAGATCCTTTCCGTGATGCGGCCGAGCCCGCTCGGCCGACTCGGCGTGCCCGACGACATCGCCCGCGTGGTGCTCTTCTGCGCCAGCGACCTCTCGGCCTTCATGACGGGCAGCACGCTCCTCGCCGACGCCGGCGAGACCGCCTGATCCGCCACGCCGCACCGCCCACCACCACCCCGCACCCACCCCTAGGAACCCCATGCTCTCGCCCCGCAGCAGCCCCACCCGCGACACCGTCGGCCTCGACGGCCTGTGGCGGTTCGCCCTGGACACCCGCGTCGGCGCCGCCCCGTGGACGTCACGACTCGACTCGCCCCTCGAAGCCCCTGTCCCCGCCAGCTACAACGACCTGTTCGTGGATGCGGACATCCGTGACCATGTCGGCGTCGTCTGGTACCAGCGCGAGGTGCGGGTGCCGCGCGGCTGGGCGGACGAGCGGGTGGTCCTGCGCTTCGGCTCCGTCACCCACGCCGCGCAGGTCTATGTGGACGACCGCCTCGTGGCCGAACACACCGGCGGTTACACCCCGTTCGAGGCGGACCTCACCGGAACCGTCGAGCCCGGCGAAGAGTTCCGGCTGACGGTCGGTGTCGACAACCGGCTGACCAACGAGACGATCCCGCCGGGCACCCTCAGCAGCGGACCCGACGGGCGCCAACGCCAGTCGTATCTGCACGACTTCTACAATTACGCCGGCATCGCGCGCTCGGTCCGCCTGTGCAGCACGCCGACCACCTTCGTCGAGGACATCACGGTCGCCACCGGGCGGGACGGCGCGGCCGGCATGGTCGACTACCGCGTGGAGATCGCCGGCGAGGCCGTCGACCTAGCCGCCGTCCGGGTACGCGCGATCGACGAGGCGGGCCGGACCGTGGCGGAGGGACACGGTCCCGAGGGCGTTCTCCGCATCGAGGACGTCACCCTCTGGCAGCCTGGCGCCGCCTACCTCTACGGCCTCGTGGTGGAACTGGTCACCGCAGGCGAGACGGCCGACAGCTACACCCAGCCCTTCGGCGTCCGCACCGTCGAAGTGCGCGGCACCCAGTTCCTCATCAATGGCGAGCCGTTCTACTTCACCGGCTTCGGCAAGCACGAAGACACCCCGGTGCGCGGCAAGGGCCACGATGACGCCTACCTCGTCCACGACTTCCAGCTTCTCGAATGGACCGGCGCCAACTCCTTCCGCACTTCCCACTACCCATACGCCGAGGAAGTGCTCGACTTCGCCGACCGGCACGGCATCGTCGTCATCGACGAGACCGCCGCCGTCGGCCTCAACCTGGGTGTCATGGGCGGCCTCACCGGCGTTCCGCCCACCCCCACGTTCGCGCCGGAGAACTTCGGCGGGGCCACGCGGGACGTCCACGCCCAGCACCTGCGGGAGCTGATCGAGCGGGACAAGAACCACCCGAGCGTAGTGATGTGGTCCCTCGCAAACGAGCCGGCGTCCAACGAGGACGGCGCCCGGGAGTACTTCGAGCCGCTGGTCGAACTGGCCCGCAAACTCGACCCGACCCGCCCTCTCACCTACTCCGCGGTCATGTTCGCCACGCCGCAGAATGACCAGATCGGCGACCTGTTCGACGTGCTGAGCATCAACCGCTATTACGGCTGGTACGTCTTCACCGGCGACCTCGCGACCGCCGAGCACTATCTGGAGCAGGATCTCCGCGGCTGGGTCCAGCGTTTCGGCAAGCCGGTGATGATGTCCGAGTACGGCGCCGACACCCAGCCCGGTCTGCACTCCGTGTGGGACGCACCGTGGAGCGAGGAGTACCAGAGCGATTACCTCGCCATGTACCACCGTGTCTTCGACCGCATCCCCGAGTTCCTCGGCGAACACGTGTGGAACTTCGCCGACTTCCAGACCTCCGCCGGTATCCACCGCGTCGACGGCAACAAGAAGGGCGTATTCACCCGGGACCGTAAGCCGAAGGCGGCCGCGTTCGCCCTCCGCCGCCGCTGGCTCGGCCTGAACCGGCGCAAGCCCGGCAGTGGGACCGCCGTCGGCTGACATCCCGAAGCGCCATCACGCCCTTACAACGTTGCTGCACGGCGAGCGAAAACAGGAGGGGCCACATGCCCCTCTCCCTCACCATCCCGCGAGACCCGCCACGGACCCGGTGGAACTCGCCTCACCGGTCAAGCCGCTCACGGACCGTCGCGGGGTGGCACGGGACACGCCCGCTCCCGTCCGCGGCACACCGCGGTACGGAAGGACTCGCATCGTCGGCACACCCGAGGGCTTCGCCGAAGCCGCCTCACGGACGGGCCGACGTGAGCACGAGCATCCTCTGCTCCGGCCCACGAGGCAGGGGAAGAGGACGTCCACCCGGAAGCGACACCGAGCAGCAGTACCTCCTGGGACCGCGCGGCACACACCCGGCCCAGGGCCACTCACCCGCCCGGGCCCCGGCCCTCTCTCCCGGCGTACCACGTCCGGCTGCCGGCCCTGCGCCGACCGTCCTCCGGCGACCGCCGCTCCCTCCCGCAATGTGACAAAGGAGTCCTCATGCCTCACGACGACCGGGACATCGGTGTCGCAGAACCCTCTCCGACGGTGTCGGAACCGGGCGACGGCGGGCATCCGGCCGAGCCTCCGGCCCCCGCCCCCGAAGTGGAAGCTCCGCCGCTGCAGAAGGTCGGCAAGTCCTACCTCACCTGGTTGATGCTCGCCAGCTTCGGCGGCTCGCTGGCTTTGATGGTTCCGCTGTCCTACTCACTCGCACTGCGGATCTCCGACCTCGCCCCCGGGCACGAGGAGCAGCTCGGCTACATCACCGGCTCCGCTCAGTTCATCTACCTGGTCCTCAGCCCCGTGATCGGTCTCTGGAGCGACCGTACCCGCTCCCGCCTCGGCCGCCGGACCCCCTTCATGATCGTCGGTGCGCTGCTCGGCACCGTCGCACTCGCCGTGGTCGCCCTCGCGCCGACCGTCCTGCTGGTGGGCCTCGCGTGGGTGCTGGGCATGATCGGCTGGTCCACGGCCGGACAGGCCATCCAGAACATCCAGGCGGACCGGGTCCCCGAGGAGCAGCGGGGCCGTATCTCGGCTCTCACCAGCGTCATGACCCAGATCGCACCGGTCATCGGCATCGGCCTCGCGTACGCGGTGGCCTCCAGCACCCTCCTGGTGTTCCTGGTCCCCGGTCTCCTGGGAGCGGCCCTGGTGGTGCTCTTCCCGTTATTCAAGCCGGAGGGCGACTCCCGTGAGCTCGTGCACGTCCACGCCGTGACGCCGAAGGACCTGGTGGCCAGCTACGGGTTCAGTCCACGCGCCTACCCGGACTTCGGCTGGAACTGGCTCGGCCGCTTCGTCTTCTTCATGGGCCTGTACTTCAACACCACCTTCGGGACGTTCTTCTACGCCCAGCGGCTGGACATGCCGGTCAAGGAGGTCGCCGGCATCGTGGCGGCGATCGGGATCCTCGGAGTGGTCGCGGCGACGGGTGGCGCCATCGGGGGCGGCTTCCTCTCCGACAAGCTCGGCCGGCGCAAGCTGTTCACGCTCATCGGTTCCGCGCTCTTCGTCACCGGGGCGGTCACGGAGGCGTTCGCGCACTCGCTGCCCCAGCTCGTCATCGGCGCCGTTCTCATGCAACTCGCCATCGCGGTGTTCAGCGCCGTCGACCAGGCGATCGTGTTCGCCGTCCTGCCCGACCGGGCCCAGGCCGGCCGCTACCTGGCGGTGGTCGCCTTCGCCCAGAAGATCCCCAGCGCCATCGCCCCGCTGATCGCCCCGCTCATCATCACCGTCGGCGCCACGGGCGGCGAGAAGAACTACACACAGCTCTACCTGATCGGCGCGGTCCTCGCGCTGGCCGGCGGCCTCATCGTCAAGTTCAAGGTGAAGTCGGTCCGGTAGCGGTAAGGGCGACGGTCCTCGGAAACGACAGATCCCTCTCGTAGAAGGCAGAACATGCACAACGCACCGTACGACCTGGACATCGACAGCGGCGGTGACCGGTTCCCCGTGTCGGGGCCCGCACCTCGCCTGTCGTGGAAGCCGCCGTCGGACGCGGATGGCTCGGTGGAATACGAGCTGGAGTGCACCGTCGACGGCGAACATCGACCCACGGTGACGACCGCCGTCGGCCAGCACCGGTTCGTACCCTGGCCCTGGGCGGCGCCGGGCAGCGGCGCTCGGGTGGCCTGGCGGGTCCGGGCCCGCGACGCCGAGCGCCCGTCGCCGTGGTCGCGGTGGCACGCCTTCGAGGTCGGCCTACTCGACGGGGACTGGCAGGCCCGCTGGATCTCCCCGGCCGAGCCCGAGGGCCCGGGGTACGGCAGGCGCCTGGCGTACGTCCTTTCGGCAGGGTTCGACGCACAGGCCGGGGTGCGCTCGGCGCGGCTGTACGCGACAGCACTCGGCCTGTACGAGGCATACGTGAACGGGGAGCGGGCCGGCACCGCCCAGCTGTCGCCCGGCTCGACGTCGTACGACCGCACACTCCACGCACAGGCGTCGGACATGACCGGTGCCCTGCGCCCGGCCGGCAACCGGATCGAGATCGTCCTCTCGGACGGTTGGTACCGGGGGCAGGTGGGCGCGTTCCGACAGCCGGCCGGCTGGGGTAGGGTCCTCGGCGCGCGGGCCGAGCTGCACATCGCCTACGAGGACGGCTCACGCCAGATCGTCCGCACCGACGAGACCTGGACGAGCGCGACGTCGGCCATCACCCGGGCCGACCTCATGGACGGGCAGACCACCGACTTCCGCCTCCGCCCCGACAACGAGCGGCCCGTGCTCGTCGACCGGGTCGAGGCACCGACGATCGACTGGTCGCCGGCACCTCCGGTGCGGGTCGTCGAGTCGCGCCCCGCGCGGTCGGTCGAGCAGCTTGAGGACGGGCTGTGGATCGCCGACTTCGGCCAGAACGCCTCCGGCTGGATCAGCCTGGGCGACCTCGGCCCAGCCGGGACGCACACCGTCATCGACTACGGCGAACACATTGCGGACACCGGCGATTTGATGACCAATCACCTGGACGCCACGCGTCCCGGTCAGGCCCCGGTTCCCTTCGTCCAGCGCGACGAGGTCGTCTCCGCGGGCGGCGGCGAGACCTTCGAGCCGCGCCACACCGTGCACGGTTTCCGGTACGCCCGCATCCGGCGCGACGGCGTCCCGCTCGATCCCACAAGCCTGACCATGCGCGTCGTCCACACCGACCTGCGCCGCACCGGCACCTTCGCGTGCAGCGACGACGACCTCAACCGCCTGCACGAGATCGTCGACTGGAGCTTCCGAGGCAATGCCGTCGACGTGCCCACGGACTGCCCGACCCGCGAACGCCTCGCCTGGACCGGCGACTACCAGGTCTTCGCGCCGACCGCCACACGGCTGTACGACGTCCTCGGTTTCAGCCGCAAATGGCTGCGCTCGGTCCGCGACGACCAGCTGCCCGACGGCCGGATCGCCAGCTTCTCGCCCGACGGCCGACGCATCAAACACCACCTCGACGACCAGTTCGCCCTGATGACCGGCTCCGCCGGCTGGGGCGACGCGATCGTCGCCGTCCCCTGGGAGCTGTACCAGTCCTACGGCGACCGGGATGTCCTCGCCGAGAACTGGGAGGCGATGGTCCGCTGGGTCGAATGGGCGCTGAACACCGCCCGCACCGCCCGCCACCACTCCCGCGTCGAGCGCTCCGCCGAGCCGCTGCCGCACGAACAGTACCTGTGGGACGGTTCCTTCCACTGGGGCGAGTGGGCCGAACCGAAGGCGAAGGCGGCCGACGGCACCCGCGTCGACCCCGTCCGGACCGACCCCGTCGCCTGGTTCATGGCCGACAAGGGCGAGATCGGCACCGCGTTCCTGTACCGCTCGACGATGACGCTGGCCCGCATCGCGGAGGTGCTGGACCGCGCCGAGGACGCGGCCCACTACACGGTGACCGCCGAGCGTGTCCGCGACGCCTGGCGCGCCGAGTTCCTCACCCCCGACGGCCGCACCAGCGGCGACACCCAGGCCGGCTACGTCCGCGGGCTCTCCCTCGGACTCGTCCCCGACGAGCTGCGTGAGGCCGCCGCCATGCGTCTGGTCGAGCTGGTCCGCACCGCGGGAACCCACCTCACCACCGGCTTCCTCGCGACCGGCGACCTGCTCCCCGTCCTGGCCGACACCTGCCACGTCGATGTCGCCTATGCGCTGCTCTTCCAGCGCACCGCACCCTCCTGGCTGTACATGCTCGACCGCGGCGCGACCACCGTCTGGGAGGACTGGGAGGGTATCGACGACAACGGAACAGCCCACGACTCCCTCAACCACTACAGCAAAGGCGCCGTGATCCGCTTCCTGCACACCCACACCCTGGGGCTGCGGCAGGCACCGGGCTCGGTCGCCTGGGAGTCCTTCGAGGTCGCGCCCGTCCCCCACCCCTCCCTGACCTGGGCCCGGGGCACTCACGAATCCCCGCAGGGCACGATCGCGGTCGAGTGGAGGACGACCGGCGACGAATTCACGATCACGGTCGACGTGCCACCGGCCGGAACCGCGCGCGTGGTCTTCCCCGACGGTACGACCGAGACCGCGGGGGCAGGCACCTTCACCACGACTCGCCCATACGGGAAGGGGCGTTGAGATGAGTGCGGCGACCACCCCTGACGCGGAGGAGGGGGCCGCGCTCCTGTCCGGCAGGGGACGGACCGCCGCCGGATCATTCGAATTCTGACCGCATGGTAAGCTTCTAGGTTGTTTCGTCGAGGAGGGTGAGCGCACCGTGGGGCAGGCAAGAGCGCGGGGACGGTACGCCAAGACACCGGCCCGTAGGGCGGAGATCGTACGGGCGGCGCGCGACAGCTTCGCCGAGCGCGGTTACGCCAAGGCCTCCCTGCGCGACATCGCCGAACGGGCCGGCATCACCCACGCCGGGCTGCTGCACCACTTCCGCAACAAGGACGAACTCCTCGCCGAGGTGCTCGCCGACCGCGACTCAGAGGAGTGGCGGCGGGGTCAGGACGAGGTCGACCGCCCCGACCAGCTCGGGCCCTTCCTCGCCGAACTCATCCGCCACCACCAGAAGGCCCCCGAGCTGATGCGCCTGTGGATCGAGCTCGCGGCCGCGGCCTCACGACCGGACCATCCCGCGCACACCTACTTCGCCGAGCGCTACGAACGCAGCCGCGCGCAGTTCGTCGACGGATTCCCCGACGAGAAGGCCCGCGCCCGGCTGCGCGAAGGCGTCGGTCCCGAGAACGCCGCGGTCCTCTTCCAGGCGGTGCTCACTGGGCTCCAGTTGCAGTGGATCCTCGACCAGGACCTCGACATCGTGGGGCCGGTCACCGACTTCGTACGGTTGCTGTTCGAGCGGGACGAGGCCGAGGGCGTCGACTGAACAAGGTCCGGACTCGACATCGAGATCAGCGGCGAACTGCCGCTCACCCCGGCCGGGCTCCGTCCGCTCTCCGTACGTGCGGACCGAGCCCAGGAGCATGCCTCACGTCGTCTCGCCCTGCTCCGGATGCGCTTCCAGCCCCCGGATACCCAGATCGACGAGCTGCTCGGCGAGCGCATCGTTGAGCGGGCTGACTCCGAAGAGGAGGTGGAAGTAGATCGGCGCGTAGAACAACTGGGCTGCCGCGCTCGGGTCGAGGTCAGACCGGAAAACGCCTTCGTCGATGCCCCGGCGCATCAACTTCTCGACCGCCGCCGCGCGGTCGTTCCAGAAACGTGCACGGAAGTTGGCCATCGTCTCGGGGTCGTATTGCCCCTCGGCGACGATTTGGGATACCAGCTTCCCTTGTGGGCCGGCGTAGCGTGAGATCAGCGACTTGAGGTGCACCAGGAGGGCCTCGCGCACCGGTACCCCTTCGGGGATGCGGGTGTGTGCAAGGTGGCTCTCCATGAAGGCGTCGATGACGACTGCGGCCTTGCTCGGCCACCACCGGTAGATCGTCACCTTGCTGACCTTGGCCCGCTTGGCGATCGCCTCCATGGTCAGTTTCTGCACCGTGATGGCACGGCGTCCGTCACGGACAAGGAGGTCCATGGTCGCGTCGAGAATCGCTCGACGACTCGATTCGCTTCGTACAGCCACAGAGTCAAATTACCCCACGTGTGCGCGGACTCCCTGCTCCGGCAGGGGGTGCCAACGGGATACACCAGTCAAATAATACGGAACGTATCGGATCGAAAGGATTACGCTGGGGCTCGGATGTATCTCTCCGGACCGCGCAGGGGCCCACGTCACGTCGGCAGCGAGGGCCTCCGGGAGGGTTGTGCGCCGGACGGCTGCGGCCGGCGCGTCGACCCGAATACCCAAGAGATCAGCGTGCACACGCCAAGTGCCAGACCGAGGACGCATACGCCGATCCACGTCCCGGCTCCGTAGGCCGCGCTGGTGAGCCCGGAGCCGACGGCCCCTCCGACGAAGTATGCCGTCATGTAGGCGGAGTTGACGCGACTCGGCGCATCGGTCGCCAGCTGGTAGATGCGGCTCTGGTTGGTGACCTGAAGCGCCTGTACGGCCAGGGTGAAGGTCGCGGCACCGATGATGACAGGCGCGATGTGGTGACCACCGAAGAACAGAACCACCCACGACAGAGCGAGCACGAGGCAGCTGAGTGTGGTCACCAGGCTGCCGTGGCCCCGATCGGCGAGCATACCCACGGGCCGAGCGGCCAGGCTGCCGATCGCGCCGAGCAACCCGAACAGGCCGATAGTGCCAACCGAGTAGTGGTAAGGGGGTCCGCTGAGGAGCATCGTCAGGGCGGTCCAGAGCACCGAGAAGCCGGCGAAGCTGAGGCCCCCGATCAACATCCGCACCCGCAATGCCGGCTCACTGGCCACGATCCGGACCGTGGAGACCAGAAGTGCGCCGTAGCCGAGGCGCACGGTAGGCGCGACCACAGGCATGCGCAGCCGCAGGACCAGGGCGAGCAGGGCCATGGCCACGGCAGCCGTACCGTAGACGGTGCGCCAGCCGGCGAGTTCGGCCAGGTACCCGGCCACGGTGCGGGCGAGCACCGAGCCCAGCAACAGCCCCATCGAGAGGGTGCCGACCACCCGGCCGCGGTGCTGTACCGGCGCAAGCTCGGTCGCGAACGGGATCAGCACCTGCGCAGTGGATGCCCCCGCCCCCGCGGCGGCGGCAGCAGCCAGGAACAGCGGTGTGGAAGTGGCCATTGCCATCACGCCCAGCGAGACCGCCGTCGCCAGCGACATCAGCGGCACGAACTTCGCACGGTTGACGAGGTCACCGAGCGGCAGCAGGAACAGCAGGCCCGCCGCGTAGCCCACCTGCGTCAGCGTGATCAGGAGCGCCGCGGTGGACGGCGATGTGTGCAGCCCGTGCGCGATGGCGTCGAGCAGCGGTTGCCCGTAGTAGAGGTTGGCCACGCACAATCCCGTGGCCGTGGCCAGGAGTCCGACGAGCCCGCCTCTCATCTGTGTGCTGTGCTGCTGATGGGAGTCCGCCTGGACACCGGCAGCCATGGTTCTCCTCTGGAGTCGGGTGGTAACCGTCGGGCTCATCGCACCAGCCGATGCGCCCGACGGGCCGGGATACCGCTACTTGCAGAACGTGCGCTGGGTGCCGAGTCCGGTGATCTCGCACTCCATCACATCGCCCGGCCGCAGGAAGCGGCCGTAGTGCGAACCGTTCCCCTGCGGCGAGCCGGTGATGAGCATGTCGCCCGGCTGCAGGACCATGCGGTGCGAGGCGTACGAGATCAGGGCGGGGATGTCGAAGATCATGTCGCCCGTATTGCCCTTCTGCATGACCTCTCCGTTGAGCCGCAGCGTGATGTCCAGGTCGTGCGGATCGGACACGAAGCGCGCCGGGACGACGTAGGGGCCCGTGGGATAGAAGCCGGGCTGGTTCTTCGAGCGCATCCAGTCGGTGCCCATCATCGGGATATCCGGGCGAGGCACCAGGCTGCGCGTCGTCAGGTCGTTGCAGATGGTGTACCCGGCGACGACGGACATGGCCTCCTCGCGGCTCACGTCGCGCGCCTCGCGCCCGATGATCACGCCCAGTTCGAGCTCCCAGTCGTGGTTCTCGCCGAGGGAGGGGAGGACGAGGTGGTCGTACGGGCCGTTGATCGCGGACGGGGCCCCGATCCAGACGTACGGTTCGCCGTTCGCGCGGCGTTCGTCGATCTCCCGTGCAGCCTGCTCGCGCAGTTCGTCCTCCGTGGCGTCCGCCTTGCCGAGGCGGTGCGCGACCGTGATCTGGATGACGTGCTCGCGGTAGTTGGCTCCGGCGGCGATGATCTGGCCGGGCGGCTGCACAGGGGGAAGGACCCGCAGGTCGCCGACCGGCAGCCCCATGCCCTGGGGCTCGTCCGCGAGGGCCTGCAGTGCCTCGAGCGAGGCGTTCCAGTCGGCCAGCAGATCCCGAGTGCCGGCAGCCTCGGGAAGGACGGTCCGGGTGTTGTACACCCTGCCGTCCACGACGATGCCGGGGAACGGACTGCCGGATTCTCCGGCGAACGTTCCCAGCGAAAAGGATGTGTTGCTCATGGTTTCCTCGTAATCTCCGGTGAAGGCGGCCGAACGCGGCGGGTGGAGCGGGCTGTCCTGGCGGTGAGCTGGACAGCCCGCTCCCCAGGGCTCACACGGGGGGTGCGGCGAAGAGGCCGCGGTCGGGGTCGTTGAACATCTCCCGGGAGACGAAGTCGTTCATCGGGTTCGACGTCCCCCACTGGTCCGAGGTCTCCGGATCCTCCGTGGAGTACAGATGCGGATGCCAGGAGTCCTCGTCCAGCGTCTCCAGTTCCGTCGTGTACTCCATCGTGTTCCCGTTCGGATCATGGAAGTACGTGAACGTGTTGTCCCCCGCCCGATGCCGCCCCGGCCCCCACACCTTGTGGACCCCGTCCCGCATCAGCCGGCCACTGCCCCGCATGTACTCATCCAGCCCCCGCATCTCGAACGAGGCATGATGGAGCGACACATGCGGACACCGCGCGATCGCCATGCTGTGATGCTGCGGATTGCACCGCAGAAACCACATGATCCCGCCCAGCCGGGGATGCACATTGGTGTCCGTCAGCCGGAAATCCAGATACCTCTCGTACCACGCCAGCAGCTTCTCCGGCTCCGGTGAGTTCAACACCACGTGCGACAGCCGAACCGGAATGTCCTCACGCTCCTCGATCCGCCGGTGCTGCCGCGCCGCCACTTCGGTCGACACCTCGACCGTGCGGCCCTCCACATCGAAGAACCGGAAACCGTACCCCCCACCGGGCGTCTGCAGCACGTCCGGCTCCCCCACGAGGTGCACCCCGTCCGACGCCAGCCGCTCCGCCAGCGCATCCACCGACTCCCGGTCCGCGGCCCCGTAGGACACCAGATCCAGCCGCTTCTCCTGTGACCGCCGCACCCGGATCACATACTGCTCCGGCGACCCCTCGGCCGCGAAATACGTGACATCCCCATCGGAACCGACCTTCGTCAGCCCCCACTTCTCCTCATAGAACGCAATCTGCTTCTCATAATCCTGAACGGCGATATCCACATGCCGCAGATGAGTAATCGGACGATCATGCATGACAAACTCCCGCATCGGTAAAAGGTTTGCTGCTGCGCAGCTCAGCGCTACGCGACGGTCTCTTCTGTCCGCGTCATCTCGCGACGGGATTCGCGCCCGTTCCCGAGGGGAAGCAGATCGAGCAGTCCTTCGACCTCGGCGGGCGTACGCGCCGTCCCCAGCACATAACGATCGGGACGCACCAGCACGGCCGACGACTCGACCGCATCAAGCAGTTCACGGATGTGCCGCGGAGAGCTCAGGACAGCGATCTCCGGCTCGTCCTCCAGGGCCGTACGTACCGAAGCGGGCAGTCCGGCCAGCAGTTCGGGCGTCACGGCGAGCAGGAACCGGCGTCCGACGATGTCGTCGAGACGCTGCCCGTCGGGCAACATCGGCTGCGCCGAGATCCGTCCGGCGTGCGGGTCGGCCTGGCCGAGGTGCAGTCCCGGACCCAGCGCGGGCGCCGGCGGCGGGCACACGGTCTCGGGATTGGCGCGGCAATGAGCGTCCCGCCGGGCGGCGATCGCGGGGTCGGTGGTCTGGACGAGGTTGGCCATCGTCGCCGCCTCGTTGACCCAGTACCAGGCATGAGGCCGACGCTCGGACTCATACGTGTCGAGCAGGGACTCAGGCGCCCTCCCCTGCGCAACGAGACGGATCTTCCAGGCTAGATTGGCCACGTCCCGCATACCCGCGCACAGCCCCTGGCCGAACAGGGGCGGTGCCTGGTGAGCCGCGTCTCCCGCGAGGAACACGTTGCCGATCCGCCATGTGTCGGCGACGCGGGCCCGGAAGGTGTAGATGGAGCGGCGATCGGGCGTGAAGTTCTCAGGCGTGAGGAGGCCTTTGCTGAGCCGGGCGATGCCCTCGGAGGTGATGATCTCGTCCGGGTCATCGTCCGGGAGAACCTTGAGCTCGATGCGCGCCCGGTCACCTGGCAGCCTGAGCCAGAGCGCGGGACGGCTGTGGCGGCCGAGGGCCACCATGTCGCCCTCGATGTCAGCCGTTCCATGCAGGTGTCCATCGACGACGAGCCACGGGTCGTCGACGCCGAGATTCTCGAGGGAAATCCCGAACGCCTCGCGGACCGTGGAGTTGGCGCCGTCGCAGGCGATTACCCAGCGTGCCGTGAGTGTTCGCTGCGTCCCCTCCGGTGTCTCGACTCGGCAGTGGACTCCCTCGGTGTCCTCCTCGATCCCCAACAGCTCGGTGCCGAGGCGGAGTTCCACACCGGGAAGCCGCTCGACCTCCGCGCGCAGAAGTGCGTCGATCTCCGGCTGATGGAACAGATTCTCGCCAGGCCATGCCTGGGGCCCCCACTCCCCCGTGACATGGGACAAGAGCGTCTCGCCGGCTTCGTTCTCCATGCGGTAGTGGCACATGGGAGTGGTCAGGTCACAGACCTGCGAGGCCAGTCCTATCGGCTGGAAGGAGCGCATGGCCTCGGCGTCGAAGTGCACGGCCCGCGCCTGCTTCCACATCTCCGGCCACTGCTCGATACCCACCGCTTGCACGCCGGCGTGGCCCAGCTCCACCAGGGTCTTCACCCCAACCGGTCCGCCACCGACGACCAGGACTTCGAAATCTCGGGACATCAAAACTCTCTCTAGGACTCACGTACTCGGCCGTACCGCTTTTCACTTGTGCACTCCGCGCCCGGACCTGCCGGTCGGCGTAACCGGATGTGGCTTCTCCCTGGAGCCTGCTTCACTCGACGAACCCGCTGGTCAGGAAGCAAGTGCCGACACTGCGACGATCGTGGGTCCGGAACAGGCAAGCGGTCATCGACCAAGCTCCAGGCCGAGTGGACCGCTGTCGTACAGGTCCTCCACCCTCGGCGCGGGATCGGGCAGCATGCCCAGTTCCCGCCGCATCGACACGATCCGCTCCAGCCCGGCGCGAACAGGAACCAGCGACACCGGACACGTACGCAACGCCGCCCGAGCCGCCCCGGTCCCGTAGCCGCCCCGTGCCAGCACCTCCAGCGCCTGCTCCCGCGGAGCACCGGACAACCACCTGCGGGCCGCCTCCAACGCCCCGAGATAGCGCGACAACCTTTCCCCGTCGTGCAGTGCGGCGGCCCCGGCCACCACACCCTGTCCGGGAAAGTCGGGCACCTCTTCCACCACCGAGATCAGCTCCACCAGGCGCTCCCGGATTGCCAGTTCATCCAGTGGCGGGCCCAACAAGGTGGCGTCCACAGTCCCCTCGCGCAGCGCCTCGAAGCGCTCACGCACCCCGCCCACCGGCACCCACTCGCAATCGGCCGACTCCAATCCGCGCTGGGCCAGAAGTCGGCGGAGCACCACTGCGAAGCCGTTGTCCAAGGCGTCGACACCCAGCCTCGCGCCCCGCAAGTCCTGGACCTTCTCGATCGAGGACCGCGCCACCAGCCGAAGCGGCGTCGTCGACTCCACCTGCGCCACCACGCGCAGCTCCCCGCCACCCCGGTTCCACACCACCAGGTTGTCCACGGCCGTCACACCCACATCGACATCCCCGCCGACCAGCCGATCCCGCTGATCCGACGACGACTCGATCAGCACCGTCTCGACCTCGAGACCGGAATCAGCGAACAACCCCAGCTCATCGGCCACGACGCTGACAGCAGGCGGAACGAACACCGCCTGTCGCAAACACACCGTCATCCGGCGCTCCTCTCCTCCACGAGGGTGCACTCACCCTAGCATCCGATACGGAACGTATCGCATCGATAGAGTGACGACTCGACGCTCTCTCGCAGTCAAGTACCCTTGCAGCGGCCTTCACGTCGCACGATCTAGCCGACCCAGCAAATACCCGATGCGATACGTTTCGTTTTCCATAAGGACCTACGGCGCCATCGGCGATCTGCTCTGTGACCGTCTTCATCAGCGATCCGCCGTCGGCAGTGACCGGACCGGGTTGCCCGCCGGAGCCGCCTCAAGGATCACGAGGGTGGGAGTACGACGGCTGGGTCTGGGCGTACGGCAGGTCGTATCTGCCGCACGCAGCCGGGAAACGGTCAAGACACCTTCTCCAAAGTGCCCTGGCCGTCGAAGGAGAAGTCCTCCCCGACCATCAGACCGTCGCGGAACGGGATGACGATGACCTGCCTCGCCGTCTGCACGAACTCGTCGTCGGCCGTCCCCCCCGACCGGCAGGGACACTCAGCCCGTCCGCCGTTCCGCTCGACCATGGCGGGACCGCCGTAGTAGTGGTAAACGCAGTCCTCCACCAGCGTCGCCATCGTCCGGTCGATGTCGTGATCGCGCACCTAGGCGACCGAATGCTCGATCAGCACGGCGATCATCGCAGCATGCTTCGGATTCTCCGTCTCCGCCTTCCCGGCTTGGAGGAACTCGACGAACCTCGCCATGTCGGGCAGGCGAGCCCCCGACCGCGTCGACTCCTCGTGCTGTTCAACATTCGCCATGATTCTCGGGATCGGTTGAGCCACGTTCCCCAGGTGCTCCGGCCCTCGCGCGAACTGGATGCGGCATCGTTCGTCAGTTCGGCCACGAGCCGTCGACGACCCTGTCGCCGTGGCCGCCCTTGCGGGTGGTCTTGGGATCTGTATCGGGCCACCCGGCCAGGTGCAGGTGCATCGTGCTCGCGGCCGTCAGCACCTCGATGAAGTACGGGCCGTCCGCGGCGATCGCACGGCGGATCGCCGGCGCGAGCTCGTCCGCCTTCTCCACCCGCTCGCCCGTGCGTCGCGGCCTCGTCAGCAGTTGTCATCGATTACTCCTCCACGTGCCTCGTATCGGCGGATCTCAGGAACCGGCGGTGCCCCGTAGCCGGTGGCGCAGCTCACCGCGGTGACGATCTGCGCGCGGTCGGGGTCGTCCTGGCGGCCTTCGAACCAGAAGTAGCCGTCCTCGTCACGGCGCGCCTTGTCGCCGGTGAAATACCAGCCGTTGGCGAACGCGGCAGCGGTGGCGTCAGGATCACGCCAGTAGTCGGCGAACAGCCCGACCGGCAGTCCGCGCGTACCCTCTTCCCACATCCGGATCACTTCGGGATTGAGCGGCTCGCCGGCCGAGACGCAATGGCGCAGCCTGAAGAGGTCGTAGCGCGCGAGATCGGCAACGACCAGCGAGCGGTACAGGGTCGGCGGCGCACAGAGCGTCGTGACCCCGTGACGTGCGAGGGTGCCGAGGATCAGATCGGCTGGCCGTGACCACGTGACCGAGCCCGAAGCTCGCCTGGGTGTGCGCGACCATCTTGGGATACGCGACCGTGCCGGACGTGAAGTAGATGAGCATCATGGCGTCGGCAGCGGTCGGGTCGGCCGGCGTAGGCCCGTCCGAAGCCCGCGCCAGCAGCGTACAGGGACGGCGCCGATCCGGATCGCGCCGAGCAGGGCCACGTACCACTCGGCGATACGCGGGAGCATCACGAAGATCCGCTCGCCCCTGCCGACACCGATCCCGGCGAGGGCATGACCCATACGCCGGCTCGCCAGGTCGAGTCACGAAAGGTGAACGACGCGGCGACGCCGCCATCGCGGCGCAGTGTCACCAGGGCGAGCTCGTCCGGGCTCTGCTCCGCCCGGCGTTCGAGGATGTCCAGGACGGCGTTGAACCGTTCCGGCACCTCCCAGTGGAACCGAGCCCGCTCGGCGTCGTAATCCGTCATGTTGGGAGCGGCATCCCGTCCCGGACGTGTTACCGACATGCGCTGTCTCACTTTCCACGGGGCGGCGGACTCGCACTGGCTGCGGCGAATTGAGGCTCGCCAGGCGGATCCATCTCCGTAAACCCCTGAAAGGGAGCGCCCGTTGTTCTACTTTCGAACGCTGGCGGCGGTCGGGGCCGCCCTTAACCTCGCAGTCTGTCCCCCGACCTGCTCGGGCACCATGTGCGCCTGCGAGAGCGTCGTTCGTGCGTCCGCACCGGGGACTGAGTCGTTCCAAGCATCACCGTGGAGGACGGATGAGCATGGACGAGTTTCGTTTCGATGGACGAGTGGCGCTCGTGACCGGCGCGGGCAGCAACCCCGGGCTCGGGCGGTCGTACGCGCTGCTCCTGGCATCAAGGGGCCGGCGGCGAGGCCGTGGGCGACGGCCACTCCGTGGCCGAGCGCGACGGCGCGCGAGCGAATCGTGGTGCAATGGCCGCCCGGAACTACGGGCGGTTCGTCAACGTCAGCTCGAGCGCCGCGTGGGTGGGCCTGCCCACCCAGTCGATGGCGAACGTCATCTCGCCCTACGCCGACACCTTGGCACTGCGGACGATGCTCACGTCGGAGAACAGCGAGTGCAACCAGGCATCGGGGCAGACGCCCGAGGTGGTGGCCCCGGTCGCGGCATGGCTTGCCCATGAGGACTGCACGGTCACCGGCAAGGTGCTCCAAGCAGCCGGAGGCTCCGTCAGCGAGGCCTACCTCGTCCACGGCGCAGAGACGGAGCCGAACCCACAGCTGACGGCGGAGCTCCGGCACGATGCGGTGGCGGCTCCTCGCATGGTGATGGCGGGGGCGAGCCGTCCGCCATCACCCTTCACTCGAGCGTCAGGACGACGCCAGAGCATCGCACCAGCGCTGCCACCAGCGGCGCTGGTTCTTCTCGCCAAAGGCCGAAGTACTTGCCTCTCCGGGCCCGATCCAATCGAGCCTGGGCTCGTAATCGCTCATGCCGTCCAAGCCCATCTCGAAGTTGAGCTTCATGTCCTTACGGGCGAACGCCGAGCGACCCACCATAGGACCGCCGCGCCAGACGACGGTGTCGTCCTGCTCGAAGACCCCCGAGGGGCTGAAGCCCAAGACACTGGCGTCGTACGACGCGTGGTTGAACTCCGGCGGCGCCGCGTTCCACACCAGGGGCCAGTTCCACAGCTCGAACTCCTCGGACCCGCGCGGCTGCCACTGTCGCAGGCAGGTGAAGCTCACCGGAGGCAGGCCCGGCTCGGGCGGGGTAGCGGCATGGATGAGCGACAGGTTCGGAAAGATCGTGAACCCGACCACCGTGTACCGGGACTCCAGGAACTCACGCTGGTCGGCGTCGAAGCGGGTGAGATCGAAGGTCGAGGTCACCTCGGACGGATAGTCCATGATCCCGTAGTGCGGCTCAGGCAGGAAACCCCGGCTGACGATGAGCCCGTGCCCGCCTTCGAGAGTGACATGGAAGTTCCCGGTGGACGCGCCCCCGGCGTCGGGAAGGAGACCGATGTCCTCGAGCGAGCGGTGTGCGGACTGCACGTGGTAGGCGTCGCCGACGAAGTTCTCGGCGCCTGACTTCCAGTTGGCCGGCACGATCCAGCGGTGCGGATCGCCGGCCACCCTCATCCCCTGTTCGTTGAGGCCGAACAACACGTCCAAGTACCAGCACATGTCGCCCAGGTACTCGCGCAGCGGCATCGCCTGCGGATCCAGGCAGGCGAAGATCAACCCCTGGTAGCTGTCCACGTGGGGCGCCTTCCGCAGCCCCCAGCGGGCGGTGTCGATCTTGGGGTACGCCTTGGCGCGGAAAGGCGCGCCGTTCCACTCACCGGAGTTCTTGTAGATCCAGCCGTGATACGGGCACCGAAAATGCGACGTGTTTCCCTTCTCTGCCCGGCATACGGGCGAGGCGCGGTGCACGCAGTTGTTCATCAACAGCTGGATCTCGCCACTTTCGTCGCGAACCAGAATGAACTGATCCTCACCGATGTAGCGGAGCACGTAGTCGCCGGGATCGGAAATCTCCGAAATGTGTCCGACGAAAACCCAGCACCGCGTGAAAATGCGGTCCAGCTCGGCACGATGGATATCGGGATCGTTCAACACCCGTGGCGAAAGCATCCCTTGCTCGAGATCCTTCCGGACCTCTGCAAGGAAGGCTTGCATCGACCCGTTCAGTGAACCGTAACTGCTGGTTCCGCCCTGCTGGTCAGCAGAGACCATCACATCCTCCTTGAGTTCGCTTTCCGGGGCGCCTGTCCGTCACGCGTTGAAATTCCAGGCGACATTACCGCCGACGCTATCCCCGTCGATCCACCGGCGTGACCCTTCGAAGGGAGCAAACTTTCTCCGACCTTCGGACGGTGTTCGCCGTCGAGGAAGGCCGCTACCGTCGGATTCGATCGACTGCAACGCATTACGGCCGGTGATAGGCCACGCATCGTCGGCAAGGAATGGGAGACATGAAGGTATTGGTGGACCGCGGGAAGTGTCAGGGTTACGGCAACTGTGTCGTCGCCGAACCGCGGGTGTTCGATCTCCACGACGACGGGCTCGTCGAGCTTCTCGTCGACGAGCCTCCGGAGGAGCTGCGGGCCCAAGTGAAGCATGCCGTTCGCGACTGTCCGGCGCGCGCGCTGGGCCTGGGGGACTGACGGTGCCCCGACATCGGCGCATCGTCGTGGCCGGCGCCTCGCTGGCGGGCATCCGAACCGCCGAGACCCTCCGGGATCGCGGGTTCGACGGCGAGATCGTGCTGGTCGGTGCGGAGGAGCGTCTGCCATACGACCGTCCACCGCTGTCGAAGACCTTCCTCGAGGGCCAGGCCTCGCTGGACGACATCCAACTGCTGTCCGGCGACCAGGTGGCGGCGCTCGACCTCGACCTGCGGCTCGGGCAGCGAGCGCGCGCCCTGGATCCGGAGAGAAGGGCACTGGAGCTCGACGGCGGCGAGACGCTGAGGTACGACGACCTGGTGATCGCGACCGGCAGCGCACCGTGGATGCCGCGCGATTGGGACCTCTACGAGAGCATCTACCCGCTGCGCACAGCCGAAGACGGCCTCGCGCTCCGGTCCGCGCTCCAGGGCTCGCCACGCGTCGCCGTTGTCGGCGGTGGGTTCATTGGCTGCGAGGTTGCGTCGACCGCCCGCCGGCTCGGTTGCGACGTGGTGCAGATCGAGCCCCTCACGGCTCCGATGGCTCGCGTGCTCGGGCCGGAGATGGCGCTCGCATGCGCCGAGATTCCCGTGGCCGCGGGAGTGCGTCTGGTCTGCGGCACGGCGGTCGAGGGGTTCGACGGAGGTGCGCGCGTGGAGCGTGTACGCCTCCGGGACGGCCGCACGATCGAAGCCGACGTTGTCGTCGTGGGCATCGGCGCACGGCCGGTGACCGACTGGCTCGCCGGGTCGGGTGTCAACGTCTCCGACGGGGTGCTGTGCGATGACCGCTGTGCCACATCGGTCGACGGCGTCTACGCGGCGGGTGACGTGGCGCGATGGTTCAACCCGCTGTTCGAGCAGACGATGAGGATCGAGCATTGGACCAACGCTTCCGAGCAGGGCGCGTTCGTCGCCCGCGCCCTGCTCGAGGGTCGTCAGGCCGGCAGCTACGCGCCGGTCCCCTTCGTCTGGTCCGAGCAGTACGGCGTCAAAATCGAGATCGCGGGAGTCCCGCACCCCACCGACCGGATCCGGATCGTCGAAGGAACAGTCGCCGAGCGGCGGTTCGTGGCGCTCTACGAGCGCGAAGAGCGGCTGACAGGCGTGCTCGCGCTCAACTCGACACGGAGCATGCTCACGTTCCGACGTCTACTCGCTCGGACCGGCTCACGTGGCGAGCGAGTAGACGCCCCCTCCAACTCTTCTTGACCCGATACGAAAGGTGATGCGATGACGGCAGAGCAGACGAGGACGCCGATGGCCAGTGCGGAGCTGGAGCGGGCCTGTACTCAGTTTCTGTACCGGGAGGCCGAACTCCTGGACGACGCCGACTACACGGGCTGGTTCGCCACCTGCCTGTCGGAAGATCTCGAGTACCTGATCCCGATCCGCACGACGCGCGAGCGCGCGGCAGGGGTCTCGGAGTTCAGCCGGGAGGCCTTCCACATGAAGGACACCTACGGGACCCTGCGCCTGCGGGTCGACCGACTACTGACCGAGCACGCGTGGGCTGAGGACCCGCCCTCGCGCACCCGCCGTCTGGTTACCAATGTGCGGGTGCGCGAGCTGAGTCCGGATGAGGCGGAGGTGAAGAGCAACCTGATGCTCCACCGCTCCCAGTGGGACACCGCCGACTATGACCTGCTGGTGGCCGAGCGTCAGGACGTGCTGCGCACAGAGGCGGGAGTGTGGCGGCTGCGGCGACGCGAAGTGCTGCTCAACCACACGATCCTCGGCACGGCCAACCTCGGCGTATTCCTCTGAGGCGGGGATGGAGATGCCCGAAAACCGCTACAGCGACGACCCACCGATCCAGATCTCCAACGAGTTCGCCGACATACGGGTCCGCAAGGTCTACACACGCAACGGCGCGCGACTCGAGATCCACGCCCACCGGCGCGGGTATCGGATCCTGCTCGACGCCGTCGAGCTCGAGAGCCTTACCTGGCAGACCGCGGAGACCTTCTCCGGCTTCTTGCGCTCCTCTGTCGGTCCGGGGCCCGACGACGCGTAGCACGTACCGCGAGGGACGTCATACCGACCACATTTCGACCGGCCTTCGACGGAAAGCTCGGTCACGACCTTTGTGAACGGAGCGCAACAAGTCCGAGTTCGCATCCACGGACGACTGCCTCCAGCCGGGAGGAAGCATCCAGCTTCTGGAGAAGGTCGGTCACATACCCCTTCACGGTCGTCTCGGAGAGACAGAGCTGTTGCGCGATCTTTCGGTTCGAGCAGCCGTGCGCGAGGAGGGTGAGCACTTCCTGCTCTCGGTCCGTGAGCCTTACGGTTCCTCCTGTCCGAGGCTTGATGATCTCTGGGGCAAGCTGCTTGGCGACCCGTGGGTCGAGCACGAACTGTCCCGCCAGGAGCGCCCGCAGAGCGGCGCCGACATCGAGTTCCGATGCGTCCTTCAACAGGCATCCGTTCGCACCTGCAACAAGACAAGAATGGAGGACCGAGGCATCGCTGCAGGCAGAGAAAATGACGATGACGGCGTTCGGGAGCAGCTCGCGCAGTTCCCGACACAGCTCCTCCGGTGGCATGGCCCCAGGAATGCGGACGTCCAGAAGGATCATCTCTGGACATCTGTCGCGGGCGAGGGCGAGAGCCGTTGCCGCGTCATCGGCTTCAAGGGTCTCGCAGTCCCCGAGACTGGAGTTCAGGATGGCCCGCAGTCCGCGGCGTGCCACCGGATGGTCGTCGACGAGGAGCACTTTCATCCGACCGCCAGATCGTTGTACGGAAGATCGAGCCGCAGCACGGCTCGACTGGGTGAGACCACCATGAGCTGGAGAGCACTCCCAAGCCGCTCCGCACGGGTGCGCAGTGCACGGAGACCGGTCGCAGTCCTCGAGCCGACTGGTGGTCGATACGGCAGTCGAAGGCAGTCTCCAGTCAGATCTGGTTCTGCGTGGTGCCGTGCGGGGCCTGTTGAGCAGAAGGTCAGGGCAGGGTCTGCTCGAATTCGTCCTGATCGAGCGCGGGGCGGGGCAGCGGCGTGGGGTGATCCCGGTCGTGGCGCAGGCCGTCCAGGATGAGTGTGAGGTAGCGCTTCCACAGCTCGGACGTGACGTTCCTGCTGTGCCGTGTGACCGCCCCGAGCATGAGCTGGATGAGCGGGAAGTCGGTCGGCTCGATGTCGTCACGCAGTTGGCCGGCCCGCTGGGCGCGTCTCAGGACAGCGCTGACTGCGGGGGTGAGGCGTTCCCCGGCAATGGCTGACCGGGCTTCCCCCTGTGTGCCTTCCAGCAGGACCTCTCTCAGCCCGCGGTCATCGGCGAAGTCCTGACCGGTGGCGAGGAAGAGCTGGACCAGGCCTTCCCAGGGGTCCTCGTGCGCGAGGGCCTGTTCCGCCAGTGCGATCAGGTGCTGCAGGGCGCCTTCGAAGACGGCGTCGATCAGTTCCTCGCGGTTGGCGAAGCGGCGGTAAGCGGTGCCGACGCCGACGCCTGCATGGCGGGCGATGTCGTCGAGGGTGACGTCCACTCCTCGGCTGGCGAACACCTCCTGGGCGGCCGCGATGATGCGCTGCCGGTTGCGTTCCGCGTCCGCCCGCAAGGGGCGCGCTGGAGGGCGGTCGGGGTCCGGGGGGGAGGTGGTTGTGCGGCTCATGGCTCCCACCTTACCCAAGAAGTGGAGATGCCATCTCCAGTTGAGTGCTACGGTGGATCCACTAAGCGGAGATCCCATCTCCACTTGATGTCTCGTGTTCGGAGAGAATTCATGAGCACAGCCATGCGCGAGGCAAGCCCGCCGCAGGCGGAGCAGCCCGTGAGCCGACATCGCCACCACCGCTGGTTGATCTTGGCTGTCGTCGCTATAGCCCAGCTGATGGTGGTCCTCGACGCCACCATCGTGAACATCGCTTTGCCCTCGGCCCAGAAGGATCTGGGCTTCTCCGACGACAGCCGTCAGTGGGTCGTCACCGCCTACTCCCTGGCCTTCGGCAGCCTGCTGCTGATCGGTGGGCGCATCGCGGACCTCATCGGCCGCAAGGCCGCCATGATGATCGGTCTCGTCGGCTTCGCCGGCGCGTCCGCGCTGGCCGGTGCCGCGGGGAGCTTCGAGGTCCTGGTGGCCGGGCGGGCGCTGCAGGGTGTCTTCGGTGCACTGCTGGCCCCCACCGCGCTGTCGCTGCTGACCACGACGTTCGCCGACGCCAAGGAGCGCGCGAAGGCGTTCGGCATCTTTGGTGCGGTCGCCGGCGCGGGCGGCGGAGTGGGGTTGCTGCTGGGCGGCTTCCTCACCGAGCACCTGGACTGGCGCTGGTGCCTGTACGTCAACCTGATCTTCGCTGGCGTCGCGCTGATCGGCGCCCTGCTATTCCTCCCGCGACACCGCCGCGACAAGAGCGTGAAGATCGACATACCCGGAACGGTCACCGTTACGGCCGGTCTGTTCGCGCTGGTCTACGGATTCGCCAATGCTGAGACCGAGAGCTGGGGCTCGGCGGGCACCTGGGGCTTCCTCATCGCCGCCGCGGTGCTGATCGCGGTGTTCGTCCGGCTGCAGACCCGCGTCGCACATCCGCTGCTCCCGCTGCGAATCCTCCGCGACCGGGACCGCGGTGCCGCATCCATCGCCATGTTCATCTCGGCCGCCGGCATGTTCGGCGTCAACCTGTTCCTGACGTACTACCTCCAGCAGAGCCTTGGCTACTCGCCGGTCGAGACCGGCCTGGCCTTCCTGCCCGTGGTCGTCGCCGTCATGATCGCCTCGACACTGGCCACCGGCGTTCTGACACCACGCTTCGGCCCGAAACCGATCGTCCCCCTCGGCATGGCCCTGGCCGCTGCCGGCCTGGTCTGGCTGACCACGCTGGAGATCGACTCCGCCTACGCCACCCACGTCCTGCCGCCGCTGCTCGTCTTCGGCGCGGGCCTGGGCCTGATCATGGCGCCCTCGATGAGCGCCGCCACCTTCGGGATCGACCCGGCCGACGCCGGCGTCGGCTCCGCGAGCGTCAACACGATGCAGCAAGTCGGCGGCTCGATCGGCACCGCCCTGCTCAGCACCCTGGCCGCCGGCGCCGCCACCGACTACCTGGCAGGCAAGACCCCCACCCCGGATGTCATGGCCCAGTCCGCGCTGGAGAGCTACTCCACCGCCTACTGGTGGTCCGCCGCCGTCTTCGCCGTCGGCGCGATCGTATGCGGCCTGCTCTTCCGCCAAGGCGCACCCGATCACGATCCCGACGGCGCGCCCACCGTCCACATGTGACCACACCTCACCTCCCAAGATTCCCCAGAGGGAAGGAGAAGAGATCGCCATGAACACACCCCGCGCTTTGATCGTCGGCATGGGCATCGGCGGCCTGGCCACGGCCATGCGCCTGCGCGAGATCGGCTGGGAGCCCGTCCTCATCGAGCGCGCCTCGGGCAGGCGCCCCGCCGGCTACTTCATCGGCCTGTTCGAGACTGGCCGGGCCACCGCGCAGCGAATGGGCGTGCTCGACGCCATCGGCAACCGGGCCGGCGCCGACAGCATCACCTACGACATCGAGCGGTCGGGCCGGCGCCGTCCAGGCATGGGGTACGGCGATCTGCCCGGCGGTCCCCGTCTGATCCTGCGCGGGGACATCGAGGCCGCCCTCTACGACGTCGTCGCTCCGCACACCGAGATCCGCTACGGCACGACGCCGATCGCCATCGACGAACACGCCGACGGAGTGGACGTCACGCTGCGCACCGACCAGGGCGACGGGGCCACCGAGACCACGGAGCGCTTCGACCTCGTGGTGGGCGCCGACGGCCTGCGCTCCACCGTGCGCCGCCTGACCTTCGGCCCGGACCAGGAGTTCATGCGGCCGCTCAGCCACATCATCGGCGCCACCATCCTGAAGGGACCCCTGCCCGGCTATCGACCCCAGGATGGCATCGTCCTGGCCGAACCCGGCCGCTCCGTCTGGACGTTCCCCTTCACCGACCACCACCCCGGGGTGCTGTTCAACTACCGCACCGGCGACGAGGACGCCCAGTTCCGCCGCCCGCCCATCGAGTCACTGCGCCGCGCCTTCGGCCCCGAACCCACCGGGCCCGTACTCGAGTACCTGCTCCAGCAGTTCGAGCAGGCCGACGACTACCTCTTCGACTCCGTCCACCAGGTCGAGATGCCGACCTGGCACACCGACCGCACCGTCCTGCTCGGTGACTCCGCCTGGTGCCTCACCCTCTACTCCGGCATGGGCGCCTCCACCGCCCTGGCCGGAGCCGACCTGCTCGGCACCCTGCTGCAGCGCAACCCCGGCAACATTGCCCGGGCCCTGCGCGAATGGGACCAGCGGCTGCGCCCCTTCATCGACGTCCAGCAACGCGGCGGCCGTACGCAGGGCCTGACGATGTTCGTTCCTCAGAGCCGCCGGGACAAGGCCATACGCACCTTCACGCAGTCGCTGATGAGCCGTCCGGCCGGCAAACGCGTGATGAAGACCCTGGCCGCCCGGCAGTTCAAGGAGAAGTCCATCGACATCGCCGCGGTCTGACCGCGGTGCCTCCCGAAGCCGGCGCCGCCAGTCCTCCAGGACGGCGGTAGCCATCCCCGCACCCCCTGTAGGAGACACGATGACCGCAACACACCCCACACTGATCAGTGCCGCCGACGAACTCCCCGCCGACCCGTCCAACGCGCTGGATTCCTGGTGGTTCACGGCCCGACTGCACGCCGGCGAGGCCACCTTCTGGGTGAAGATCCACACGATGACCGTGCAGGGCACCTGCCACAGCACTGTCGCCCTGCTCCAGGAACCCGGCCCTCACACCAGCGAGAAGCAGACAGCCGAGAGCCTCGACGCCGTGTCGCTGTCCGCCGACTCCCTCGGCATACGGACCTCGATCCTTCGGATGAGCGGAGGCCTCGACGACCTGGAGATCACTGGTGCCACGGATTCCGCGACGGTCCACCTCACTCTGCGGCGCGACGAGCCCGTGCTCTACAACGGCGGCTCCGGACTCTTTCCGTTCTTCGGCGGGACCTGCGGGCAGTACGCACTGCCCGGCCTGACCACGTCCGGCACCATCACCGCCGACGGCACCACGTACCACGTCAGCGGGCGCACCTGGTTCGACCGCCAGTGGGGCTCCGAGGGCACCGAGCCCCCGCGTTTCACCTGGCTCGGACTCGACCTCGGCGCGGGCCGGTACCTGAGCGTCTGGGATACGACAGGCGACGGCACCTCCTGGCTCACCGAGCTCAAGGCCGACGGCACACACACGATCACCCGCGCCCAGCGCACCGATCACAACGGCACCTGGAGGTTGACCGTCCCCGACCTCGACGCATCTCTCGAGATCACCCACCGCGGACTGCCGGACTCCCACGACGGCCTCTACGCCGGTGTGTGCTCCGTCGCCGGAACGCTCGCGGGCGAAGACATCGCCGGACACGGTTACACGGACGTCATCGGGTGAGGCCCGCTTCCCGCACCCCGGCTTGCGCCGCCCCACATCCCTGCGCACCAGGATGCGCAGGCTCACCTGGTGCAGGCCCGCGACTTCACCGGCCTTGGGTCCAGGTCCGCCGCCTTGCGCAGCTCGGTCACCTTCGCCTGACGGCGGTGCGTCAACGTCGTGATCCATCGCCTTCGGCTGACGCCCCCCGGCTCGCGGCCGGGAGACCTTGCGCTCGCGCGCCCGCGGAGGTTGCTCCCACCGCCGTCGGTCTCTTCAGCCATGTCGACCGACCCCGCGTCCGCAGGGGTTGCCCGTCCACCGCACCTTACGGACGAGCCGGAGGACGGTTGCTCAGCATCTCTGAGCTGGCCTACCGTCCAGCCCACCGACACCGTTTTCCTCAGCACTTCGCAGGCGCCAGGTTCGCGGACGACATCCGCCACCCGGCCGCGCACGACCGCCGTGGCCCTCACCGCGGGGCCGGGCCGCCCCTCCCCCAGGAGTGGGTGTCCGGTGCTCGGGCCGGTGCGGGGGCGCTGAGCACCGCGCCCGAGGCTGCGGTTGGATTGGTCAGCCCATGCCGGGCGGTGGTGATCAGGATGCGGGAGTCCGAGGGGTGCAGACAGACGGAGGTGGGTTGCGGGGCCGGTACTTCCAGGGTGTGGAGCAGGCGGCCGTCGGGGTGGTACCGGCGGACCGCGCCGCCGCCCCATACCGCGACCCACAGGCAGCCCTCGTCGTCGACGGTCATTCCGTCGGGGCTGCCCTCATCGGTGCGGAAACGGGCGAAGGTCTCGGGCCCGGTGAGGTCACCGGTGGCCGGGTCGACCCTGCAGCGGTGGATGGTGCCGGCAGCGCTGTCCGCGAGGTACAGCGTCGTGCCGTCGGCGTCGAACGCCGGCCCGTTGACGATGGTGAGGCCGTCGAGGACGCGTACCACTGTGCCGTCGTGGTCCGTGCGGTACAGCGAGCCCGCGCCGGGGGTGCCGTCGTAGGGCATGCTGCCGGCCCAGAAGCGGCCGGCGGGGTCCGCGACGCCGTCGTTCATCCGGCTGGGGACGGGGGTGCGGTCCTCGGGGCGGTCCAGCCATTCCAGTGTGCCGTCGGCGGTGAGCAGGGCGATTCCGGTGCCCGCGGCGGCGATCCAGGTGTCCGGGCGGTCGCGGACCGGCGCGACGGCGCCCAGGGGTACGTCGAGCCGGGCCAGTTGGCGCGGTGTCCGGCCGATGCCGTCACGGAGCTCGAAGAGCCGGCCGCTGAGGATGTCCACGTACACGAAGCGGCCGCCGACCCAGCGGCCCCCTTCCGCAAGCTCGTAACCGCCCTGGACCGCGATCGTGACCGGCTGCTCCGCGGCGGATGTCATGGTCGGTCTCCTCGGTCAGCGGATGGTGGTGCCGTCTTGCTGGTCGAACAGGCCGAGACTTCCGCCCAGTCGTAGCGCGCTGTGCGCCCGAAGCGCCGCCATCGTCTCGCCGAAGGTGACCGCCTCGGGTGCGGTCCGAGCGGAACGCGGCCGCGCGGGTTGGGAGTTCACCGTGCTCGGAGCGATTCCACGAGTGTGCGAGGTTCGGCGAGCCCGGGATGTCTCAAGTCCGGTGATTTTCACGAGGGTTCCTCCCGCACGGCCCCGGCGACATCGCCGCATTCGTCCCCTGACTGCACGGCCGCCAAGTCCTCGGATGCTTGAGTGAGCAGCGACTCGACAGCCGCCACGGCGGCATCCGGGTCGCCCGCTTCGACGGCTCGCAGCAGTTCCCGGTGGACCGGGAGGGAGTCGGAGGTGTGCTGGGCCCCGTGCACGATGCGGTCCCGTATGCGCAGACCGGCCTCGATGACGACCTCCATCCGGCTCAGCAGTTCGTTGTGCGCGGCGTCCAGCAGGGCACGGTGGAAGGCCAGATCGGCCTCCACCATCGCGTCCGCGTCCGTACCGGCCCCTGCCATGGCATCGAGCGCCTGCCGTATCGCGTCCAGGTCGGCGTCGGTGCGACGGGTTGCGGCGAGCCGGGCGCCGGCGGGCTCGACGATGGCGCGGACCTCGGCGAGGTCTTCCAGGAAGCCCTCGCTCGGAGCGCTGCTCCCCTGCCAGCGCAGCAGGTCACTGTCGAGCAGGTTCCAGTCGGCACGGGGCCGGATCGTCGTGCCGCGCTTCTGCCGGGATTCGATCAGCCCCTTGGACGCGAGGACCCGCATCGCCTCGCGCACCACGGTCTTGCTGACCCCGAGTTCCGCTTCGAGTTTGTCCGGGTGCAGCGCGGAGCCCGGTGGGATGTCACCGCGGATGATGCGCCGGCCTATCTCCTCCACGGCCTGGCCGTGCAGCCCCTTACCGAGATGGATCACCACGTTCTCCGTTTCCGCTCAAAGCCCTGTGCGCGGGACCCGCGCACAGCTCACCGCCTCGCGCCCACCGCTCACGAGCCACCATAACCCTTTCAATTAATAATGCATATATCTTGACGGGCCTCTGGTCGCGCTCCAACACTGACCCGCATGCAACAGGCACATGCGGTAGCAATCGATGCCCGGCGGCGCCTGCGCCCGGCCGGGATCGCCTTCGGTGGCGACTACAACCCCGAGCAGTGGCCCGAGGAGGTATGGGCCGAGGACGTCTCGCTGATGAAGGAGGCGGGCGTCTCCCTGGTGACGGCCGGCATCTTCTCGTGGGCCAAGGTGGAGCCGAGGCCCGGGGAGTACGACTTCACCTGGTTCGACCGGGTCATGGACAACCTCGCCGGAGCGGGTGTGGCCGTATGCCTGGCCACCATGACGGCGTCCCCGCCGCCGTGGCTGTCCCGGCTGCACCCGCACATCCTTCCGGAGACCGCCGACGGCCGCCGCATGTGGCCGGGGGGCCGTCAGCACTACTGCCCCTCCAGCGGTGTCTACCGCAGCCATGCCACGCGCCTGGTCGAGCGGCTGGCCACCCGGTACGCCGACCACCCCGCGCTGGAGATGTGGCACATCGGCAACGAGTACGGCTGCCACACCCCGATGTGCTGGTGCGATGAGTCGGCTGCCGACTTCCGGCGCTGGCTGTCCGACCGGTACGGCACCGTCGACGCGCTCAACGACGCCTGGTCGACAGCGTTCTGGGCACAGGGATACGACAGCTTCGACGAGGTGCTGCCGCCACGGCTCGCGCCCACCTTCCCCAACCCCGCGCAGCAGCTGGACTTCGCCCGGTTCTCCGACGACGCGCTGCTGCGGTGCTACCTGGCGGAGAAGGAGGTGCTGCGGCGCGTCACCCCGGACGTTCCCGTCACGACGAACTTCATCGGCGTGCACAAGCCCGTCGACGCCTTCCGCTGGGCCGCCGAGGAGGACGTGGTCTCGGTCGACGTCTACCAGGACCCGCACGACCAGGACACCCACATCGCGGCGGGCTTCATCTTCGACGTCACCCGGTCCGCCCGCGGCGGTCAGCCGTGGATGCTGATGGAGCAGGCCCCCGGCGCGGTGAACTGGCGCGACCGCAACGGCCCCAAGCCACCGGGCCGGATGCGCCTGTGGAGCTGGCAGGCGGTCGCCCAGGGTGCGGACGCGGTGCTGTACTTCCAGTGGCGCCAGTCCAGGGGCGGCGCCGAGAAGTACCACTCGGCGATGCTCCCGCACGGCGGCACCGGGACCCGAACCTTCCGCGAGGTGCGCGAGCTGGGCCACGAACTCGCCTCCGTACCGGAGATCGCCGGCACGCGGTGCGCCGCCGACGTCGCCCTGGTGCTGGACTGGAACAGCTGGTGGGCGCTGGAGCTGGACTCGCATCCGTCCACCGCGCTGGATCAGATGGAGATCGCGCTCGCCCACTACCGGCCGCTGTTCGAGGCCGGTGTCGTCTGCGACGTCGTGCCGCCCGACCGCGACCTGTCCGGCTACCGGCTCGTCGTCGTGCCCAACCTCTACCTGCTGCGGGAGCGGGACGCGACACGCCTCACCGACTTCGTACGCGGCGGCGGCCATCTGCTGGTGTCGTTCTTCTCCGGCATCGTCGACGACTGCGACCGGGTGCATCTGGGAGGCTACCCCGCGCCGCTGCGCGACGTACTGGGCCTGCACGTCGAGGAGTTCTGGCCGCTGCCCGAGGACGGGACGGTGGACGTACGGCACCAGGACGGCACGGTCGGCCACGCCGACCTGTGGTCGGAAGTCGTCGTACCCGAGGGGGCGCGGACGGTGGCCGCCTTCGACTCGGGCCCGCTGACCGGGCAGCCCGCGGTCACCCGCCACCCCTTCGGCGAGGGGAGCGCGTGGTACGTCGCGACGCGTCTCGCGCCGGAGGCCATGCGGACCCTGATGGACGAGGTGTGCCGCACCGCAGGCGCCGGCCCCGTCCTCGCCGGGCTTCCCGAGCGGGTCCAGGCGACCGTCCGCGAGGGTGACGGCGGACGGTTCGTCTTCCTGCTGAACCACGGGCCGGAACAGGTCGAGGTCGGGCTGCCCGAGCCGATGACCGACGCCCTCGCCCAGGGGACGCCCCCCTCGGACCGCGTCACGCTGCCGGGGGCCGGAGTAGCCGTACTGCGCAAGCCGTAGAACAAGGGGACACGTATGGACACCTCAACACCGTCTCGGAGAGCCGTTCTCCGGTGGGGCATCGGGACGGCCACGGCGCTCACCGCCGCTCCCGCCCTCACCGCCTGCGGCCAGACCGTCGGAGCCACCCGCGTCACCAGGCAGGAACCCACGCGCCGCGACCAGAAGGTCGAGCTGACCTTCTGGACGTGGGTACCGATGCAGAAGACCGTCGACCTGTGGAACCGGACGCACCCCGACATCCACGTCGAGATGCAGACCATCCCCCAGAACGTGACGGGCGGCTACCAGAAGATGCACGCCTCGCTGACGGCCGGGAACCCCCCGGACCTGGCGCAGGTGGAGTACCACGAGCTTCCCGGCTTCATGCTGGTCAACGGCCTGACGGACCTGAGCGAGTACGGTGCCGACGACCTGCGCGACCACTACGTGCCGTGGCAGTGGCAGCAGGGCGTCTTCGACGGCAAGGTCTACACCGTCCCTCAGGCGTCCGGCCCGATGGGACTCTTCTACCGCCGCGACCTCTTCGCCAAGTGGGGCATCGAAACGCCCGCCACCTGGGACGAGTTCGAACACGCCGCCCGCGTGGTCAAGGCCGGCGGCAAAGGCGCCAGGCTGTGCGCGTTCGCACCCAACCAGCCCACCTGGTTCGCCGCGATGTGCTGGCAGCGCGGCGCCCGGTGGGTGCGCACCGAGGGCGACACCTGGGTCGTCGACCTGGACGACGATCTCTCCCGCGAGGTCGCGGAGTACTGGGAGAGGATGGTCCGCGACGACCTCGTCTTCGTCGAACCCGACATGTCCAACGCCTGGTACAAGCACATCCAGACCGGACAGATCTCCGCCTGGATCGGTCCGCAGTGGGGTGACGCCCTGCTGCGCGGCAACGCGCCGGGCACCGCGGGAATGTGGCGGGTCGCCCTGCTGCCCCAATGGAAGGCAGGGCACAAGGCCTCCGCCAACTGGGGCGGGTCGTCCACCGCCGTGCTCCAGGGCAGCCGCCACCCGCGTGAGGCGCTTCGGTTCGCGCACTGGATCAACACCGACCGCCGGGCCATCGACCTGAACGTCGCCGCCGGTTACGGCTGGCCCGCCGCCACGGGCGTCTTCCGCGGATCGGCGCTCGACCGGCCGGACCCGTTCTTCGGCGGCCAGCGGTACAACGACGTGTTCACCGTGTCCGACCGGGCCATCGACACATCCTGGAAGTGGTCCCCCACCACGGATGCCGACTTCGCCCAGCTCCAGGACGCCTTCGGCGCCGCCATCGCCGGGGAAGGCAGCCTCACCGGCGCGCTGTCCGACGCTCAGAAAGGCACCGTGGACAACCTGCGGGCCAAGGGCCTCGAAGCAAGGAGCGCGCGATGAGCATCACGGTCAACCGGACGAAGAAGTCCGCACCGGGCAGCCTGCGCTCGGCTCGCCCCGACCGGGCGGCATGGGGGTTCCTGCTTCCCTTCGTCGCCCTCTTCCTGTTCACCTTCGTCCTCCCGCTCGGCTACGCGCTCTACCAGAGCCTGCTCACACCGGTCCGCTCCGGGCCGCTGGGCCTGGGCCCGGCCACCCTCGGTTTCGCCGGGCTGGACAACTACGCGCTCGCCCTACAGCAGTCGGCCTTCCTGGAGAGCTTCGCGCGGGTGCTGCTCTTCGGCCTGGTGCAGATCCCGGTGATGCTGCTGCTGTCCACCGCGCTGGCACTGGCGCTCGACACCCTCTCCCACCGCTGGGCAGGCATCCTGCGTGCCGCCTACTTCCTGCCGTACGGCGTCCCCGGCGTCATCGCCTCGATCCTGTGGGGCTTCCTGTACGTGCCCGGCGTGAGCCCGATCACCGACCTGCTCGGCAGGGTCGGGCTCGCGCCCGACTTCCTCGGCTACGACGGCGTGCTGTGGTCCATCGCCAACATCGTGATCTGGGAGTTCGCCGGCTACAACATGCTGGTGATCGTCGCCCAGCTCAAGGCGATTCCCCAGGACCTCTACGAGGCCGCCCGCATCGACGGGGCCAGTGCGTGGCAGACGGCGATGCGGATCAAGCTGCCGCTCGCCCGGCCGGCCCTGGTGCTCACCGGCGTGTTCTCCATCATCGGAACGCTCCAGTTGTTCGCCGAACCGCTGGTCATCAAGCCACTGACCCCGGCAGTCACCACCTCGTACACACCGAACCTGAGCGCGTACAACGAGGCGTTCGCCAACAACAACATCTACCTCGCCGCGGCCGAGTCGGTGATCCTCGCCCTGGTGGCGAGCGTGCTGTCCTTCGGCTTCCTCAGCCTGGTGAACCGCGGGGAAAGAAAGGATGCACGGTGAGCGTGTCCGCACCCCACGTCAAGAAGCCGGTGGCCGCCCCCGGCGGAGCCTCGGGAACCGCCGGAGCAGGCCGGGCCGGCAAGCCGCGCCGGGGAATCAAACCGTCACGGATCCTGCTGGTCGCCCTGCTGACCGTCGCGGCGCTCTACTTCCTGCTGCCCGTCTACTGGCTGGTGGTGGCCTCCACCAAGAGCAGCGCCGGCCTCTTCGGCACCTTCGGACTGTGGTTCTCCGACCCGCGGTGGCCGGCCAACCTGTCGAAGGTCTTCTCCTACGGCGATGGCATCTTCTGGAGCTGGACCTGGAACAGCATCCTGTACGCAGGGGTGGGCGGTGCGCTGGCCACCCTCCTCGCGGGCGCCGCCGGATACGCCCTCGCCGTGTACCGCTTCCGCGGGCGGGAGGCGGTCTTCAAGGTCGTACTCGCCGGTGTGCTGCTCCCGAGTACCGCGCTCGCACTGCCGCTGTACCTGCTGTTCAGCAAGGTGGGCCTGGCCAACACCTACTGGGCGGTGCTGATTCCCAGCATCGTCAGCCCGTTCGGGGTGTATCTGTGCCGGATCTACGCGGAGGCCGCGGTACCGGCCGAGATGCTGGAGGCGGCCCGCGTCGACGGCGCCGGCGAGTGGCGGATCTTCGGCACCCTCGTGCTGCGCACCATGACAAACCGCGCTCGTGACCGTCTTCCTCTTCCAGTTCGTCGGCATC
>NZ_GG657754.1:1219144-1220344 GCF_000158915.1 Streptomyces himastatinicus ATCC 53653
GTAGAAGTAGCCGAAGTACTCGTTGAACCCGATCACATCGGCGAGGTCGAAGGCGGGGTCGTTGCTGGTGTTGGAAGCCCAGGTCACGGGACGGGCGGTGAGGTCGACCGCGTTCACCGCCGCCTTGAGATCGGCGAGCCAGGCTCGGTAGACCGGGGCTCCGTCGGTGTCGATCTCCGACTCGTTCTGCAAGCCCCAGAGGATCACCGACGGGTGATTGTGCTGGTTCCACGCCATGGCCAGGGCCAGGGCCCGGGCGAGGCCGTAGCGCTCGGTCTGAAGCTTTTCCTGGGAGGTGTTGAGCCACATCGTGTCGATGTCGTCCATCACCATCACACCGTGCTCGTCCGCCCAGTCGTAGACGTACGGATGACGGTTGTAGACGCAGTTGCGGATGAAGTTGGCACCCAGGGCGGGGATGTGGCCCAGTTCCCTGTCGTACTCGGCCGGCGTCATCGACCTGCCGTGGGTGCCGGTCTCCTCATGCCAGTTGAGGCCCTTGAGGAAGAGGGGCTTTCCGTTCAGCCGCAGCCGCGCGTCCGCCACGGACAGGTCACGCACCCCGTAGACCGCGGACAGGGTGTCCACCCGCGGGCCGCCGGGCTCGGTGGCGGTCAGCGTGGCGCGTGCCGTGAGTGTGTGCGGCGAGCCCGGGCTCCACCGTGGCGCGCGGGGTACGGGAACCGAGGCGCGTACGACGCCGACCGACCGGGCCGGTATCCGGGCCGTGACAACGGTGGGCCGGGCCCCGCTGCCGCGGCCGGGGTCCAGCGTGAGCCGGCCGTCGAAGCCGGAGGCGCCGTGGTTCTCGACGACGGCCCGTGCCTCGACCCTCCCGTTCGCGCCGGACACGAGCAGCTTGGCGATGGTGACCCGCGGAACCGCCTCGATCCAGGCGGACCGGGTCAGGCCCGCATAGGGCCAGTAGTCGACCGGCTTGTACGGGATCTCGTGGTCGTCGGTGACCGGCTGCGGAGTCGAGGCCGTGTAGTCGGTGTAGCTCGCCCGGCGGAAGACCCGCACCACGATCGTCTGGCGGGTCCCCGGCCTGATCGCCCCTTCCACCGGAAGCGCGAAAGGCGAGTTGGCGCCTTCGTGCTTGCCGAGGTAGGTGCCGTCGAGCCAGACCTCGGCGCTGTAGCCGACGGCCAGGAAGGCCATGCGCACATGGCGGGCACGCCAGGATCCGGGCACGTCGAC
>NZ_GG657754.1:1220707-1310523 GCF_000158915.1 Streptomyces himastatinicus ATCC 53653
CAATCCGGCGACGACGGTGCGCCGGGACGGGCGGGCGGTATCGGTCATGATGGAGGACTCCCTCGGGGCACCGTCCGCGTGGCGGACTGGGTTCGCACGGCGGCTGGGCGGCACGCACATGTCCGTTCGCCCCCAGAGCCTGGACAGCCACGCGAGCACCGTCAAGGGAATATTCATAAATAATGGATTGTTGTACCGTGGCGGTCACCGCATACGAACGACGGGTGACCTCATGAGCGCACACCGACAGGCCGCTACGGGCGAAACCACCGATCGGCTCGCCATCACGCTGTGGGACTTCAGCTGGTACACACAGGCAGGACCCGGGGAGCCTTTCGCCGACCTCGACCGCGCCTTCGCCGAGGCGGTGGAGCGCGGCTTCAACACCATCCGGATCTGCGCCATGCCCTTCCTGCTGTTCTCCGGACTCGTCCGTGACCCGGAGTCCCTCCATGTCCGTGGCTTGGGCGAGCAGTTCGGACAGCGGACCCGCTGGTACAACGTCCGCGGCGGCTACCCGCTGGACGGCCGCCGGCGGCTGGTCGAGCTGTTCGAGGCAGCGGCCCGGCACGACTGCCGGGTGATCGTGTCCTCGTGGGAGTACCAGCAGTCCCCCAGCTTCGCCGACACCGACGCCTGGCACCGCGCCCTGGCCGCGGTCCCCGGTCCGGACCGCGCCGAGGTGATGGCCGAAGCGCTCGCCGGGATGCTGGACTTCCTCACCGAGCGCGGGCTGGCCGACCGCGTCGCCTACGTCGAGGTGCACAACGAGGTCGACAACTGCTCCCTGGTACCGAGTGACGGCGCCACCCACTACGCCCGACTGCGCGGCCCCCTCGGCCGCGCCGTGGACCTCCTGCGGGCACGCCACCCCGGCATCCCGGTCACCTACTCGCTGGGAGAACCCTGGCCGGACGAACTCGACGACCTGCCGGAGCAGGCGCAGAACGCCCACTTCCACTTCTACGCATACGGCGTGCTCGGCGCGCTGTACCAGGCCGTGGGGCTCGGCCACGGCACCGAGCCGGCGCCCCGGACGGCCACCTGGCCCACCCCCGAACTGGCCGGCATGCTACGCCCCGACGCGCCCGCCTTCGCCGACTACCACCCCGACGAGCCCTGGCGGCTGCAAGCCACCGGGATCCCGCGCGAGCTGTTCTACGTACACGACTGGGTGGACCCCGACCGCTGGGACCTGTGGCTCTACGAGAACTACCAGTCGCATCGGCAAGCCATGCGGGACACCCTGGCCCGGTGGGTCGAATCCGTCGCCGGCTTCGCCCACCGCCGCGGCGTCCCCGCCATCCTCGGCGAAGGCGTGGTGGGGTACACCCCGCTCCTCACACGCTTCGAGGAGGACGCCGTCGGCAAGGACCTGGCGGAGTTCGTCGTCGACCGATGTCTCGCAGCGGGCTTCCAGGGAGTCGTGCTGACCTCCAACGCGGCGCCTCATCACCCGATGTGGCATACCGACGCGGCCTGGATGCGGCGGGTCAACTCTCGCGTGACCGTCGGCTGACCACCGGCAGTGCCGCAGCGATGGCCGGAGTCGGCGTACCGGCCGGACCGGGGGAGGTCCATGCTGTGAGGGGTACTGACAGGGACCCCCACCGAGCGCTTCCTCTTCCTACGCTGGAATCCATGGACCATCGGGCCGAAGTCAGCGCATTCCTCAAGTCCCGCCGCGCCAAGATCACACCCGCGCTGGCGGGCCTGCCGGTGTACGGGCAGCGGCGAGTGCCCGGGCTGCGCCGCGGTGAGGTCGCGACGCTCGCCGGGGTGAGCGTCGAGTACTACACGCGCCTGGAACGCGGAAACCTCGGCGGGGTCTCCGACAGCGTCCTGGACGCCCTCACCCAGGCCCTGCGGCTCGACGACACCGAGCGGGACCACCTCTACGCCTTGGCCCGCGCGGCCAACACCAGTCCGGCGCGTGTCCGGCGCCGCCCGAAGAAGGCCACCGTGCGATCCAGTGTGCTGCGCATCGTCGAGGGCCTGCACGACCAGCCGGCGTACGTGCGCAACAACCGCATGGACATCCTGGCCGCCAATCCGCTCGCCCGCGCCCTGCACAGTGAGGCGTTCGAGCTGGAGCCGGTCAACACCTGCCGATTCGTCTTCCTCGACCCGCGGGCCACCCGCATGTACCCCGACTGGGAACGCGTGGCCCGCGAAGGCGTGGGCGTGCTGCGGGTCGAGGTCGCCAAGAACCCCTACGACCGCGAGCTGTCGAACCTGATCGGTGAGCTGTCCACCCGCAGTGACGCCTTCCGCACGATGTGGGGCACGCACGACGTGCATGTCTTCACCGAGGGAACCAAGCGGTTTCACCATCCCGCGGTGGGCGAGATGGAGCTGGTCCACGAGACCCTGGCCCTGCCCGGTGACGAAGGGTTGTCCATCACCGTCTACAGCGCCGATCCCGGCACCCCGGCCGCGGACACCTTGAAGCTGCTGGCCAGCTGGGCGGCGAGTCAGGAGCAGGACGCGGCCGCCTCACAGGCCGACACCGAACGCTGACGCCGAACCCGGCCCCGTCTCCAGCCCTTGCCCACGCTCTCGGCATGAGGGGGGCCCTGCCGTTACCCCTCACAAGCGTGCCTGTCAGCGGGGCGCGGCTGCTGGTTCCGTGGAATGCGGCGGCGCCTGAAGGACTCCGCCCGCGCCACCCCTTGAAAGGATCGTCAGTGAGTTCCCCTTCGTCCACAAAGCCGGATACGTCGGCCGCCGCACCACTCGCGGGGCGCTCTCTTGGGTTCTCGCCGCGCTCTTCCTGGCCGGCTTCGCCTTCAGCCTCGCGGCGCCACCTCGATCCGAGAAACCCGTACACAACATTGGGAGACCACCATGGAACACCGTCTACTGGGACGAACCGGCCTGTCGGTCAGCAAGATGTGCCTCGGCGCGATGATGTTCGGCCCGTGGGGCAACCCCGACCATGACGAGGCCACCCGGACCATCCACCGCGCCCTTGATGCCGGCATCAACTTCGTCGACACCGCCGACGTCTACTCGCACGGCGAGTCCGAAGAAATCGTCGGCCGGGCCATCAAGGGGCGCCGCGACAATGTGGTGCTGGCCACCAAGTTCCACAACTCCATGGGGGACGACCCCAACCAGCGCGGCAACTCCCGGCGCTGGATCATGCGGGCCGTAGAGGACTCGCTGCGCCGGCTGGGAACCGACTACATCGACCTCTACCAGGTGCACCGGCCCTCACCCGACACCGACATCGAAGAGACCCTGGGCGCCCTGACGGACCTGGTACGCCAGGGCAAAGTCCGCTACCTCGGCTCCTCCACCTTCCCCGGCAGCCAGATCGTCGAAGCCCAATGGGCCGCCCACGACCGCCATCTGGAGCGGCTCGTATGCGAACAGGCCCCGTACTCCGCGCTCGTGCGTGGCATCGAGGCCGACGTGCTGCCCACCGCGGCCCGGCACGGCATGGGGGTGATCACCTACAGCCCGCTCGCCGGCGGATGGCTCTCCGGCCGCTGGCGTCAGGGCACCGACCTGCCCACCCCGTCCCCGGCCCGGCAGCGCCTGGCCGACCGCTTCGACATGTCCCTGCCGGTCAACCAGCGCAAGCTCGAGGCGGCCGAAGCCCTCGCCCACCTGGCCGAGGACAACGGAATGACGCTGATCGAGATGGCCATCGCGTTCGCGCTCAACCATCCCGCGGTCGTCTCGGTCCTCATCGGCCCGCGCACCCTGGACCACCTGGAGACGCAGTTGCCCGCAGCCGAGGTGACGCTCGACCCCGCGGTCCTGGACCGCATCGACGAGATCGTCGCCCCGGGTACGGTCATCAACCCGGCCGACAGCAGCTTCGTCAATCCCGCCCTGGAGCCGGCGGCGCGCCGACGCTGACCGGACCCCCGTCCACCAGAAGGAGCAACCATGCGGTACCGCACACTCGGCAGCTCGGACCTGGAGGTCTCCGAGATCTCGCTCGGGTCCTGGCTCACCTACTCCGGCGGCATCGAGGCGGACCAGACCCGTGCCTGCACCAAGGCCGCGTTCGAGGCAGGCATCAACTTCTTCGACACCGCCAACGTCTACGGGCAAGGCACCGCTGAAACGGCCTGGGGCGAGATCCTCTCGGCCCACCCCCGCGACTCCTACATCCTGGCCACCAAGGTCTGGGGCCGGATGTCGGACGATCCGGCCGACCAGGGACTGTCCCCGGCGCAGATCGCCCAGCAGATCGACGCCTCCCTCACCCGCCTCAAGACCGACTACGTCGACCTGTACCAGGCACACCGCTTCGACCCCACGGTCCCGATCGAGGACACCATCGAGGCGTTCCAGAAGGTCGTCGAGCAGGGCAAGGCCCGCTACCTCGGCTTCAGCGAGTGGACCCCCGAGCAGATCCAGGCCGGCATCGACATCGCCGGATCCGAGCTGTTCGTCTCCTCCCAGCCGCAGTACTCCATGCTCTGGCAGGCCCCCGAAGCCGAGGTCTTCGGCCTCTGCGCCGCGAACGGCATCTCCCAGATCGTCTGGTCACCGCTCGCCCAAGGCGTCCTCACCGGCAAGTACAAGCCCGGGCAGCCCATCCCCGAAGGGAGCCGGTTCGCCAGCGCGGAGATGGCGGCCGCCCAGGACCTCGTCTACAGCGAGGAGACCCTGGAGGCGGTGCGGCGCTTGGTCCCGATCGCCGAGGAGGCAGGGATGAGCATGCCCACCCTGGCACTGGCCTGGGTACTGCGCCGCGGCGAGGTCGCCTCCGCGATCACCGGCGCCTCCCGCCCCGAGCAGGTCCACGCCAACGCTGCCGCCTCCGGTGTGGAGTTGTCCGACGACGTGCTCGCGGCTGTGGACCAGGCCCTCGGCGACGTCCCCATCACCGAACCAACCCTCGCCCCCGCAGCCCAGGCCGGCATCAAGCACCGCTGAGCCGTAGGCGCTCCAAGGGGGCAAGGCCCCCTTGGAGGTCTTGGCGGCGCACGGGAGTCGGACGTCAGCGCGGCGTACTCGTCAAGCGGTACCGGCCGGACGGCAGCCGGTACGATGCCACGCCGTCCGCGTGGCCGAGGAGCCGTACTCCGTCCACGTGCGCCAGCGGGGTCCGCCCTTCCCGGACGGACGTGGCGGAGAGGGCCGGGAGGCGCAGGGTCGCCTCGCTGTTGGCCGGTACGACGGCGTCGTACACCAGGGTCGTGCCTCCGTCGTCGATCCTCCACTCGCTGCTGATCTCGCCGTACGGCGATTCGTGCGAGCCCGACACGTGCGTGATCCTGCCGGTGGGATCGAGGTGAGGTTGCAGGAGGAAGTGTTTGAAGCCGGGGCTGTCGGGGTCGCGTGCGATGCCGGCCATGTACGCGTACATCCACTCCATGATCGCTCCGTACGCGTAGTGGTTGAAGGAATTCATGCTGACCGGGCCGAAGCCGGCGTCCTTGGAGTAGGAGTTCCAGCGCTCCCAGACGGTGGTGGCGCCGTTCTTCACCGAGAACAGCCAGGACGGCAGCGCGTCCTGGTGCAGCAGCTTGTACGCCAGGTCCGAACTGCCCTCATCGGTGAGGACGGGGGCGAGGACGTTGACGCCGAGGAATCCCACGGACAGTGTGTTCTCGGCGTAGGTGACCCGGCTGCTGTCCGGGTGTGCCGCCTTGTAGGCGGCGTCGTTGCCGATGTTGTCGGCCAACAGCCCGACGAGTGTGCGGCGCTGGGCCTCCGTGTCGTAGAAGCCGAGCTTGAGGACCCACAGCAGTGCCGTCTGGCTGTTGTCCTCGGTCTTCTGGTTCGGGTCCGCACCCGGTTCGATCGGGGAGGCCTCGCCGAGGCTGGACTTCACCGTGAGCCGACCGCCCTCGGTCTTGAGGTATGTGGCGATGAAGGCCCGCTTGATGCGGCCGAAGAGCCTCTCGTACGTCGCGGCCTCGCCGGGCCGGTTGATGGCGCGGGCCATCCGTGCCATCAACCGCGCGACATAACCGTAGTAAACGTCGCTCATGAGCTGGGCACTGGTCTTCTGCGGCGCCAGCCAGTCCCCGGTGAGCGACCCCTGTCCGGCGTAGGTGTCGCCGGTCCGCTCCTGGATCCAGTCCAGGTAACGGGTCATCGCCGGCCAGCTGCGCTCGACGACGGTCGGGTCACCGGTCATCTGCCACACGGTCCACGGGAGGATCACACCGCAGTCCGCCCACCCGCTGCCCCCGTCGGGGAAGTTGAACCGGCCACCGGGGGCGACCCCCGTGAACTGTGCCTTGTCCACGCCGTAGACAGTCTGGGAATCGACGACGGTGTTCTGGAAGTGGCTGAGGAAGGGGGCGGCGTCCGCGTTGTACAGGCCGGTGGCGGCGAAAACCTGTGTGTCGCCGGTCCAGCCCAGGCGTTCGTCGCGTTGCGGGCAGTCGGTGGGCACCCACAGGTAGTTGCCGCGCTGCCCCCAGCGGATGTTGCTGATCAGCTGGTTGGCCTGCGGGTCGTTCGTGGTGACGGTGCCGATGTCGCGGACCGCGGAGGTGGCCACCTTGCCGGTCAGGCCGGTGATCGTGACGGTGTCGGTCGCGGTGACGGACACGTACCGGAAACCGTAGAAGGTCAGGGAGTCCTGGTGGGTCTCCCCGACGGGGTCGCCCTTGAGGATGTATGTGCTGGTGGCCTTCGCGCTGCGCAGGTTGGCGCGGTAGACCGACCCTTCGGGCCCGTCCGCGCCGGCGCTGCTGTCGTTGAGCATCTCGGCGAACTTGAACTCGACCCGCGCTCCGGCCGGGCCGCGCAGGCTGTACTGGGCCACCCCGACCATGTTCTGGCCCAGGTCGAAAACGGCGGTGTCACCGACGCCGATCGTGACGGAAGCGGAGGCTGCCCTGCGGGGGTCGGTCACCGTCCGGTCGGGGTCGACGACGATGCGCCCTTCGCCGTTGGAGCTGCTGTCCCGTCCGGCCACTCCGGTGGCGACCGTGATGGACTGCGGACGACGATCCCACCGCGGCATCAGACGTGCCGTCTCGGCCGGGTAGGCCAGCAGCCGTGCCTCGGGGTACTCGGCCTCGAAGGCGATGCGTTCCACATCCGACCAGGCGGTGTCGTCGAATCCGCCCGTCGTCCAGCCCACCAGTTCCTTGCGGGCGTCGTAGGTCTGGCCGTCGTAGATGTCGTCGGCCCGGTACGGGCCGGTGTCGGTGGCCTTCCAGCCGTCGTCCGGCCCGGTGACGAGGGACTGTGATGTCCCGTCTGCGTACCGGATCAGCAGCTTGGCCTTGAGCGCCAGCGCGTTGCCGTCCTTGGAGTAATAGGTACTGCCCTCGGAGATGCGGCCGTTGTACCAGCCGTTGCCCAGGACGGCCGCCAGGGCCACGACCGGCCTGCCCACCACGAGGTCCGTGACGTCGTAGGTCATGTAGTTGACGCGTACGTCGTAGTTCGTCCAGCCCGGGGGCAGCAGCTCGATCGTGGCACCGCCATCCTGCGGGACGGTGACATGGCGCCCGTTGACGTACGCCTCGTACACCCCGAGGGCGGAGACATACAGTCGCGCTTCACGGACCTGGCCCCGGCCCTTTCCCGAACCTCCCGCTCCGAGAAGCGCCTCTCTCCGCAGCATCGGCGCACCAGGGGAACGGGGGGTCTTGCCCTTCATCCCGATCCACTGGGCGCCGCCCCACCCGGCGACGCCGTCGGTGCTCATGAGCCCGGTCTCGAACAAGGCCGGAGGTGCGCTGCCGACCAGATGGCCCTCGGCGTCCCAGACGGTGACGGTCCAGTGGTAGCGAGTCGTGGCCATCAGCCTCCTGCCCGCATAGCGGACGGCCACCGAATCGGAGGAACGGACGCGACCGCTGTCCCAGACATCCGCACGACCACCGGCCAGTTTGTCCGGTGAACTCGCCACGAGGATGCGGTAGGAGCCTTGGCTCCGCCCGCGGGCGGAGGACCGCATGCGCCATCCGAAGCGTGGCCGGGCAGCGTCCACGCCGAAGGGAACGGTACGGTGCTCCACGGTCAGCCCGTACACCGCGGTACCGGCTGTACGAGGTGTCGATGCCGCCTGCGCGGTGGGTCCCCCGCCCACGCCGCCCGCCACTACGGGCAGCGCGCCCGCCGTCGCCACGAGCACGGTGCGCCGGCGGACTCCCGTCACGTGTTTCTCGGGTTGGGCGCCTTGCTGGGCATCGGACATCGCACCATCCGAAATCTGTGCTTCATCGCTCACGCCGTCGTCCCTTCGGTTTTCGGCAAGCGGTCAGAAGTCGAGCCTTGTGGCCGCCCCAGAGGATTGAAACGTTTCAGTCTGCTGCCTGATCAGGGTTCGATCGGTTGGATACGGCGAGCCGTCCGGCGGCCCGGCACGGGAAAGGGTGATCCCGCCCAGGCCGTGGGTAACGTTTTCCAAAGCTGGTGGCCAGACCTTAGAGAGCCTCCTTCGTGACGTCAAGGTGCCGTGCTCCGCGCGCGATTGGGCTGACGCGGCTTCCTCGGGCCGCCGGGGCGCCGACGTACCTGACGGCGGGACAGGATTCGTCCGTACACTTCGCGGAAACGTTTCCCACGCCGCCGGAGGGAGCGGGATGGAGCCGCCAGCACCGCCTCGCCGCGTCACCATCGTTGACGTCGCACGTCACGCCCAGGTGTCCACGACCGCCGTCTCGAAGGTGCTCCGCAACGCCTACGGGGCCAGCCCCGAGATGCGCGCGAGAGTGCGCCGGGCGATCGACGAGCTGGGCTACCGCCCGTACGCGGCCGCGAGGGGCCTTCGGGGCCAGACGTACACCATCGGCGTCATGCTGCCCGACATCCGCAACCCGTTCTTCCCCGAGATCCTCGACGGGATCACCAGTCGGCTTCAGGGCACCGACTACCAGGTTTTCCTGGGGCCGGGCTGCAACGGGGAGAAGGAGGAGGCGCGCGTCACCGAGGCCATGATCGACCGTGGCATGGACGGCATCGTCCTGGTCGCGCCCGTGTCATCGCCCACGCGTCTGGAACACGTCGCCTCCGTCGTACCGACCGTTGTCATCGGCCGTCATGGATGTTCCCCGGTGTACGACACCGTGACGGACGACGACGTGGCAGGAGCGGCCTTGATCGTCAGTCACCTCGCCGGACTCGGGCACCGCCGGATCGCCCACATCGAGCACCACGAAACCGACCCGACACGTATCGCGGAGATGCCCAACGCCCAGCGCGCCGACGGGTATCGGCGTGCCATGAGGTCGCTCGGCCTCGCGGACGAGATCGACGTCGTTTCCACCAGCTACACCCAGCAGGGCGGATACCGGGGCGCCAAGGAGCTGCTCGGGCGCCCCCACCGGCCCACAGCCGTTTTCGCCGGAGCGGACATCGTCGCCATGGGTGTGCTGGAGGCGGTCGCCGAAGCCGGGCTCTCCGTGCCCGGCGAGATATCGGTGGCGGGATATGACAACACGACGTTCGCCGCGTTCGGTCCGATCTCCCTGACGAGCGTCGACCAGGCAGGCCACGAGATCGGCGCGAACGCGGCCCGCCTCCTCCTCGAACGGATCGCCGACCGCCACAAGCCGTCGGTTCAGGTCAGGCTCTCCCCCACGCTGGTGCCACGCCGGACCACCAGTGCGGCACCGGAGTAGTCCGGGCCTCGGCCCCGCGGGACCAGATGGGCATTCAGGGCTCGAGCGGTTCGTAGTCGAACCAGTCGAAGTGCACGGCGCCGACCGAGGCGTACATTCCGATGACCCGGCCGGTGAATCCGCCCGCCACCTCGGTCGACAGGTACCGCCCGTCGAGTGCCGTGAGCCCGACGAACGTGCCGTCCGGTTCCTCGAAGCCGAGGGAGATGGTGTCAGGGCCGGTACGTGCCTCGTTCACGAGCTGTACAGGGGACACCTCGATTCTCAGCGTCAGGGGCCCGGCGGGTACCGGCTGAGACGCCACCACGGTGTGCAGCGGACCGATGCGGGCGAGTACGCGTACCTCGCCGGATGCCATCTCGATGTCGTAGTGATGCTGCTCGTCCAGGCGGACGGCCAGGCCACCGCGCCCTTCCGCCGGGTCGATCAGGGCGCGTACCCGGCAGGACAGATGTTGCTGGCGTCGGCCGACGAACATCACATCGAGCTCGTCGAGAGAACTCCCACGGGCGTGGAGCGTCAACCAGCCGGCCCGCTCCTTCGTCGTGCAGTTCTCCGCGGGCCGCTGACGCGGCGAGACCCAGCACGGGGCCGGCTCACTGAGGTCGAAGTCATCCCGCACCGGTACGACGGCGCCCGGCTGAAGCGGCCACGGAGGAGCGGACATGTCGAGCGACAGCTCGCCGACGACCGGCCAACCGTCGACCCAGCTCACCGGCGCCAGGAACGTCTCGCGGCCGAGTACGTGCCAGCCGGGAGTGCCACCGCCCGGGCGCACCCCGAGCAGCACCGTCCACCACGAACCGTCGGGCGCCTGAACGAGGTCCGCGTGGCCGGTGTTCTGGATGGGGTGATCGGTGCCGCGGTGGGTCAGGATCGGGTTGTCCGGGCATGGCTCGAAGGGACCGGTGGGCGTGCGGCCACGGGCGATCGAGACGCCGTGGCCCCGCTCGGTGCCGCCTTCGGCGATGAGCAGGTACCAGTAGTCGCCGATGCGATACAGGTGCGGCGCTTCCGGGGCCTTGGCACCGGGGGTGCCGGACCACAGCCTGCGCGGCGGGCCGAAGGACTGCCCGGTATGGGGATCGATGCGGACCTGGCCGACTCCGGCATAGGTGCACCAGCAGTTGCCCTCGTCGTCCCAGGCGAGGTCCGGGTCGATTCCGGGGACACCGGGCAGCCGGACCGGGTCGGACCAGGCACCGGCCGGGTCGGTGGCGGTCACCAGCAGGTGGCCGCCGTCGTTCACGTTCGTGGTGATCAGCCAGAACCGGCCGTCGTGGTGGCGGAGGGTGGGTGCGTAGATCCCGCCGGAGGAGGTGGCTTCCGGCGGTAGTCGCAGTTGGCTCGGCCGGTCCAGGGCGTTGCCGATCTGGGTCCAATGCACCAGATCACGGCTGTGGAAGAGGGGTACGCCGGGAAAGTACTCGAAGCTGGAGCAGGCCAGGTAGTAGTCCGCGCCTGCCCGGCAGATGCTGGGGTCGGGGTGAAATCCGGGCAGCACCGGGTTCTTGATGGTGTTGCCGCCCCGCTCGTGCATGCTCGCCACTCTCGTGAGCCCTTTCGTTTCGGCTGGTCACGCGTGCCGGTGGCGGACCACCCTCCGCCGCGTGCTCACACACCGGGCGGGTCAGCCGCGATTCGGACCCGAAGCCGCAGATCTTGACCTACTGGACGACAGCGGGCTGCGGGCAAGCCTGGCACAGGCGGCGCCGGAGTACCCTCCCGGGACATCACTCGGGGAACACGCGCTGGGAGAAGAACGCAGCCATTGCCGTCGCGGTCGTTTGCAGGTTGACCGCTCCGAAGACGTGCGGACGCCGCGCGCCCCGCGAAGGGCGGCGCGGCGGCGGATGCGGTGATCCGCAGTCCGGTGTCCATGGCGAACTCCTCGCCTCCTGGCCGCCCGTGGCGCGGCCTTCCGCACTTCAAAATACCCCTGGGGTGTATTGGGCCATATCGCGTCCAGCCTTGCGAATAATACGGGTGGGGGGTATACAGGAGCGGAAGCCCAGGCGATACCCCACCGGGGTATACTCCATCGACTACGGAGGCATCCATGTCCGACTGCTGCACCCCTGACGGAAGCTGCCACACCTCGGAGAGCAAGACCGTCTACCAGGTCAACGGCGTCGGCAGCGCCCACTGCCAGGGCATCGTCACCAAGGCCGTGGAAGCTCTCGACGACGTCAAGGCCGTCGAGGTCGAGATCGGCACTGGTCTGGTGACCGTCACGACCTCCGCCAAGCCCGACGAGGCGCTCGACAAGCTGATCGCCAAGGCCGTCGACGAGGCCGGCTACGACTTCGCCGGCCGCGTGGACGGCTGACCTGCCGGACTGCGGACTCAACCGCATGGACGGGTCGAGGCCACCGGATACGCCGCGCGGGAGCTCGAGCCGGCCCCCGCACAAGGGGGCCACCGTGACCGGTCATGACAACCACCGGGACGACATACTCAGGCGACTCCGCCGGATCGAGGGCCAGGTGAGGGGGTTGCAACGCTTGGTGGAGGACGAGACCTACTGCATCGACGTCCTCACTCAGATTTCGGCGACGAACGCGGCCCTGCAATCCTGCGCCGTCGCCCTCCTCGACGAGCACCTCAACTGCTGTGTCACCCAGGCCATCGTGGAGGGCGGCGATCAGGCCAGGACCAAGGTCGCCGAGGCATCCAAGGCGATCGCCCGACTCGTACGGGCCTGAACACCAAACCCCTGGGCCCGGGCGGATCGCCGCCCGGGCCCAGGCACTTGCTCAGTCGAGTGACCCACGCCACACTACTAAGTGAAATCGTAGATAAGGCCCACTCCTTGTGACAAAGTGCGACCGGGGCGACTCGGGACATCACAAGGGGGCTCACTTCTCGATGGCCAACGGCTGTGGCAGATCAGGCATGCAGACGACTGATCTGGCGCTCGCTCTCTATCAGGAACTCAGGGTTCGCGGAGCGTCCAGCTTGCAGGACATCGCGTCGGAGATGAACCTGTCCGATGAGGACACGGGCCGATGCCGCGATGAACTGCTCAGTCTCGGCCTCGTCGTCCCGACGGGGCCGACCCACGACAACCGTCTCGACTTGGACGCCGGCAAGGCGTCGGAGGCGGAGTCGGACGCGGTCACCGTCATCGCACCTGAGATCGCCCTCCTCCGGCTGCTGGACCGGGAACGGTCGCGTCTGCGCAACCACCTCGATCAGGCCGATCGCGCGCACCGCACCCTGAAAACGCTGGCCGGGAACTTTCTGCGCGCTGACACACTGACCCGCGACGCGGGCGTGGAGGTCGAAATCCTGCATGATTACCGCCGTATCCAGCAAGTGCTGGAGGACATCACGGATACGGTGCAGCGCAGTCTCTCCTCGATGCACCCGGTCGTGGGTGGCAGAGAGATATTCGCAAGGGCGCTCAGTCGCGACCGACGGCAGATCGAGAATGGGGTTCAGGTCCGTTCCGTCTTCAGCCAGCGCCTCGTGTCCTTACCGGATGAGGCCCAGCACCTTCACGCCAAGGCAGAACTGGGCGTGCAGGTGCGTATTTCGCCCGTGGTACCCATGAACATGATCATCGCTGACGAACAGTTCGCGCTGCTCCCGGTGAATCCAGAGAATCCCCCGGCGGGTGCCATACTCGCTCGCGGCTCCGCCCTGGTGCGGTCCTATCAAGCCTTGTTCGAGCACAGCTGGCACATGGCGATACCCTTCGGCGATCAGCTGCGGCCCGACCAAGGTGGGGACGGTCTCACCGAACAGCAGCGCGCCGCCCTCCGCATGCTGGCGTCCGGCATGAAGGACGAGAAGGTCGCCCGCAATCTGGGCGTATCGCTGCGCACCGTGAGCAGGATGATCTCCGACCTCATGCAGGAGCTGGACGCTTCGAGCCGCTTCGAGGCCGGCGTACGGGCCACCCGTCTGGGCTTGCTCAATTGACGCCCCCGCGCCACCACAGCCTTCGGGCCGGGGACGACCTCCCGCTCAGAATCCGAAGACAGGGCCGGACGGAGGATCCAACCGGACTCCGGGGGCCGGCGGAGCCAGTGCCTCCGGGACCACCGGACCGCCAGGTTTCATCCGCAAGGCCGCAGCCAGGCGTCCTGCACCCTCCGGCATCACGGGCCATGCCCACGACGTCAACGCGACGGCTACGGAGAGCTGGGCAGTGATCGTCGGCAGGCGTCGCCCTCCTCTCCGCGGCCTGCGTTGCTCGAAGACATTGACGTAGCCGAAGTCGGCCGCACAGCTCACGACTTCGTCCAGGACGGCGACGGCGCGGCGCGGATCGAAGGCTTCGGGGCCGTACGCCTCGCGCAGGTCCTCGGCGGCCCGGTACAGCCGACGCCGGAGCGCTTCCCAGCCCGTTCCGCCAGGTTCCGCATCCGGGACCACCCCCGCGCAGTCTTCGCGTACGGTCGTGAACAGCCGGGTGAGCCAGTTGTTCCAGGTGGTCTCCAACACCTGCCGCGTGCGCTCGAGCCGGTCGCGGCGGAACTCGGTGCGGCGACCGTGTGGCCGTTCCTCGAGAACGTGGCGGCGCAGCGTGTCCGACCCGAACTCGGTGAGCAGGTCGAGGGCCCACACTCCGGCCTCACCGCCGAAACCGTGCGCCCGCTCCGCGTCGACACGATAGGTCTCGTTGACGTAGATCTCCTGCGGAAGCTTCACGCCACGTGCGATGAGAATCGCCGGTAACAGCACCGCGTGGCAGAAGGCATGTCCGAACTCGCAGAAGTGAACGGCCCGCTCGGGCAGCGGCTTGTGGTCGTAACCATAGCCGAAGAGGTGCATGACGACGGCCTCGAAGCATGCGTCGATGCGGTGGTGCCGAAAGTCATCGACGGGGACCGGAACACCCCAGTCACCGGGGTGTCCGACGGCGACCTCCGGCAGACCGTCCTCCAGCAGGCTCTCCCACAGCGCTGCGAGGCGAGGTGACGATTCGGTGGAAGCCCAGTGGTCGGCCAGGGATTCCCGCAACGGCTCCAAGGGCAGGTAAAGGCGCCTGCATCGGTGCCGCTCCCCGGGAGAGCCACACAGCGCGCAGACAGGGTCGATGAGATCGGCGTCGGTCGGCCGGGCGCATTCATGGCACAGGCTGCCGTCGGCGCGGGCACCGCAAGCCGAACAGGCACCCATGACGAAGGCTCCGTGCAACCAGCGCTCGCAGGAAGGGCAGAACGGATGGAGCCGGGTGCGGGCGACGATGACGTCCTGCCCATACAGATCCAGGAACAGGTTCTGCACCCAGCGCTGATAGCCACGGTCCCGACGTGGCTGGACGATGTGGTCGAACTCGACACCAGAGCGCAGCCAGTCGGCGGTGATCGCGACACGATAACCCTCTGCCACCTCCTCCGGTTTACGGCCGGCCCGCAACGCTCGTAACTCCACGGATTCGGTGTGGTCGGCGGTTCCCGTGCTGAACAGCACGGGCCGCCCATCGGCACGTAAATGGCGGCTGAGTACATCCGCGGCCACGTACGGACCTGCCAGATGCCCGATGTGCAGTTCGCCGTGCGTGGCTGGTGGAGTCGCAGTGATCCACAACGGGGTACTCATGGACGGACCTCCTTGGCGATGGACGAAGTGCTGCCGGGGCACGGGCAGCCGGCGCGGCGAAGCGGGACGAGCGGATGAATCAATCGCGTGGCTGCGCGACCGCGTGGACGACCCTTCGGTTTGCGAGGAACCCGGGGCCGGTCACCAGAGTGGCAGAGAGATGCCAGGCGTCCCCGCCCTGAGCGATTGCGCGTTCACGCCGTGACGTGGAAACGCCACGGCACCCGCACCGCGCGTTCCAGAACCCCGATTCCCTTGCCGTGGACGGCGACTCCCCCGGCGTCGCCCGGATGTCCATGACGTGTGCTCCTCCATGCATGAAAAAGGGCCGTCCTCACGCCGGTTCCCCGGCATCGGACGGCCCTGTTGGCTTTCTCCTGGCTCCGGCCGCTAGATGGTGGCTCGCTCTCCCCGGGCGGCCGGAGCGGCGTCGACCTGGGCCGCTGCGGTGGCCTTGTCGCCACGCATCAGCAGCAGCGTGGTCAGACCTGCCACCGCTGCGATCGCGGCTGCCCAGATGAAGGCCGCACTGAAGCCGTCCGTCAGCCGGGGCAGGTTGCCCAGCTGACCGGCGCCCTGCGACGTGGCCACCGCGGTCAGCGCGGCCAGACCCAGTGCCGAACCCACCTGATAGGTGGTGTTGACGATGCCCGACGCCAGGCCCGCCTGCTCCTGCGGCGCTCCCGACATGGCCGTCATCATCGCCGGGATGTACGCGAGCGACATGCCCAGCGCGGAGACCAGCGAGGCAGGCAGAACATCCACCACGAACGTGCCCGTGGGCTCGACCGCGGACAGCCACACCAGACCGGCCGCCAGCACCAGCAGGCCGCCGCCGATGAGCGGCTTCGCACCGAACGTGGCCATCAGCCTCGCCGTGATCGCCGTCATGAAGATCATCAGCAGCACGGTCATCGGCAGCAGGGCAGCCCCGGACTCGAACGCCCCGTAGCCGAGCACCTGCTGGAGGTACAGGTTCAGGAAGTACCACATCGGAATCCACGCGGCACCCAGCAGGGTCATCGCCAGGTTGGCCGAGCCGAGCCGCGGGACACGCCAGATACCGAGTGGCATCAGCGGTTCGCGCACCGTCTTCTGGATCACGAAGAAGAGCAGCAGCAACGCGGCGGCACCGAGCAGTTGGAACACGGTACCGGCGGAGCCCCACCCGACCTCCGGAGCCCGGACGACGGCGAACACGGACAGCGCGAGCCCCGCGGTAACCGCCACCGCGCCCAGCACATCCACCCCGCCGCGCCGACCGCCGACGGCCGGCAGCAGCTTGGTGGCCGCGAGGGTGGCGACACCGATCGGGATGTAGATGATGAAGACCCACGGCCAGCTGAGCCACTCGGTGAACACGCCACCGAGGAAGACACCCGCCGTACCGCCCGCAGGAGCCGCGGCGCCGTACAGCGCCATGGCCTTGCCGAGCTCCTTCGGGTCGTGTGCGAAGAGCATCATCAATAACGTCATGGCCGAGGGTGCGATCAGCGCACCACCCACGCCCTGCACGGCGCGGCCGACGACCTCCACCCCGGCGGTCTGCGCGGCGGCCGCGACGACCGAGCCCGCGACCAGGATCACCCACCCGGTGGTGAAGACCTTACGCGCGCCGAGCAGGTCGGAGAGGCGGCCACCGAGCAGAAGGAGTCCGCCGAAGGCGATGACGTACGCATTGAAGATCCACTGGAGCTCGCCCTGTGAGAAGCCGAGATCCTTCTGCATCTCGGGGAGCGCCACTCCGATGATTGACGTATCCATGATCACCATGAACTGGGCGGCGGCGAGCACGACGAGTGCCCACCAACGCCGAGGATTGACGGCCGACATGGCTCTACCCCTTCTCGCCACATACCCCCAGTGGGTATCTTGGGGTCAGACCATAGCATACCCCCGGGGGGTATCAATCCGCCGAGGACGGCCAGGTCCGGCGGTGCTGCGACACAGGCAGCAATGGCCGTCGGCACTCAGATGGCACTTGCCGGTGCCGGTGAACCCGCCGTGGGGAGCGCCGCTCCTGGATCCACCCTTCGTTCCTGGCGAGCTGTTCGGCCGCGGTCAGGAACGCCCGCACAGCAGGCGTCGCTTCGTCGGCCTGCCACACGAGGGCGAGGTCGAGGGTGGCGGTGGCGCCGGTCAACTCGATCGCGGAGGTCGCCGCGCCGAGGCGGGGTCTTCACGGAAGGCGAAGGCTTTGCCGGTCCGGGCGAGCATGGTGGTGAGTTTGTCGTGGTGGGCAGGGGCGTTGGCGCGGGAGTAGAAGCAGAACGTCTGCCCCTCGAACTCTTCGAGGCTCGCGGAACCGCGCTGGGCGAAGGGGTGGTTGATGTCGACGACGGCGACGAAGTTCTCCCGGCGCAGGGGCCGGCGCCGGTATTCGGGCCGGTCGGGCAGCGTGTGGGAGATGGCCACGTCGAAGTCGCCGTTCTGGAGGGCGGCGTCGAGGTCCGGTGTCCAGCTTTCACGCAGGACCACCTGCACGTCGGGGTGTTCCTTGGCCACCGCACGGATCAGACGCGGCATGGTGTCGTAGGCCGCCGAGAGGATGTAGCCGACGCGGACGGCGCCGAGCTCGCCGTGCTCGGCACGCACGGTGCGTGCGATCAGTTCATCCGTCTCGGCAAATCACGCCGATGCGCTGCTCGAGTTGGGCGATCTGGCGGCTGAGCGGAGGCTGCGCCATATGGAGCCGCCGGGCCGCATTCTGGAACCCGCCTTCGTCGGCGACGGCGATGACATAGCGCATCATCCGACGCCTCCCTGTACCGGGGTGTCGCCCTTGGTGGTCGTCCGGCCACACGACGCCGGAGAGGTTGGCGCCACGCTGGAGGTGTGCCGCGCCGAAGGCATACAGGGCAGCACGTTTGAGCATGGAGGTCGTGAGTACGTCCCTGGCCTCCCCGCCCCTGTCCACCCGCCGCCGTCAGTTGGTCCTGGCGACCTGCTGCCTGAGCCTGTTCATCGTCAGCCTCGACAACACCGTCCTACAGATCGCCCTGCCCACTCTCCAACGGGATCTGGACGCCCAGTTGTCCGGCCTGCAATGGACGATCGACGCCTACACCCTCGTCCTGGCCTCGCTGCTGATGCTCGCCGGGTCCATGGCGGACCGCATCGGGCGCCGCCGTGTCTTCATCACCGGGCTGGTCGTCTTCACCTCGGATCAGCACTGTGCTCGCTCGCTCCGACACTGGAGACACTGGTCGTCTTCCGCATGGTGCAGGCCGTCGGCGGTTCGATGCTCAACCCGGTTGCCATGTCGATCATCCCCACACCTTCACCGACCGCCGCCAACGAGCCCGCGCCATCGGAGCGTAGGGAGCCGTCGTGGGCCTGTCCATGGCCGCCGGTCCGCCGCCCCGACCCCGTCGGCCGAGTCCTCGTGATCGCCCTCCTGGCCGTTCTCACCTACACGATCATCCAGGCCCCCGACCGCGGTTGGGCCTCCCCCCTGACGCTGACGCTGGCAGCCCTGACACTCGCGCTCGCCGCTGTTCTGATCGCGTACGAGCTGCGTCGCGACGAGCCCCTGGTGGAACTGCGGTTCTTCCGCTCGGCCTCATTCACCGGCGCCGCGGTCAACGCCGTGGCCAGCTTCAGCACCCTGGGCGGCTTCCTGTTCCTGACCACCCTTTACCTGCAAAACGCCCGCCACCTCAGCGCGCTGCACACCGGACTCTGGCTGCTGCCCATGGCCGTCATGACCTTCCTCAGCGCCCCCTTGTCGGGCCGACTCGTCGCACGGTACGGGCCCCGACACCCTCTCATCGTGGCAGGCATCGCCATCACCTCCAGCGGCACCCTGTTCGCCGCCTTCGACGGGCAGACCCACACCTGGCCCCTGATCCTGGGCTGCGCACTGTTCGGACTCGGCTTCGGCTTTGTCAAAGTCCCCATCACCCACACCGCCGTCTCCGGCATGCCCGTCTCCCAGGCCGGCGTCGCCTCGTCCCTCGCTCCACCTTCCGGCAGACCGGCAGCGTCCTCGGAGTCGCCGTGATCGGCGCCTTCCTCGCCTCCCGCGTCGCGCGACGACGAGCGCGCCACCCGTACCGTCCAGTCGACGGGCAGCCGAAGGGCAGCGGGAACACCAGCGCGGTAGCAGGGACACCAGCCACTCATGCGCTCTTGGTGAATTTGCCCTTCCAGGCGACGTCGAGTGCCTCCAGGAACGTCTCGACCGGCTGGGCACCGGACACGGCGTACTGACCGTCGAAGACGAAGAACGGGACTCCGCCGATGCCGAGTTGCCCGGCCTGCCGCACATCGGCGTCGACGTCGGCGTCGAACGCGCCGCTGTCCAGCGCCTCGTGGGCGGCGCTCCGGTCGAGGCCGATCTCCGCGGCCAGTCCGGCGAGGACGTCGTGGTCGCCGACATGGAGTCCGTCGGTGAAGTAGGCGCGGAAGAGCCGCTGGACCATGTCGTGCTGACGGCCCTGGCTCCCGGCGAAGTGGATCAGCCGGTGGGCGGCGCGGGTGTTGGTCGCGATCGCGGAGTCGAGCCGGAAGTCCAGCCCGATCTCCGCGGCGCGAGCGGCGACCTGCGCGTTCATCGCCTTGGCCTGCGCCTTGGGGAAACCGCGCTCCTTCGACAGGAGTTCGTTGAGGTCGACGGCATGGTCGGCCGGCAGGTGCGGCATCAGCTGGAAGCTGTGGTAGCGGATCTCGACGTCGGAGCCGTGGGGGAACTTCTCCAGGGCCTGCGCGAGCAGCGTGTCGCCGATGTAGCAGAACGGGCACATGATGTCGCTCCACACATCGACGACGAGCCGGCCCTCGGGGCGCTCGGGCGCGCTCATCAGGAACACTCCCCGTCCACGGTGCACACGCCCACGGTGTCGTCCGACGCGAGCGTCACGAATGCGGGACGTACCTCGGTCGCTTCAGTCCCCTCGTCCCGATCAGGCGTGTCATCCGACTGCACGGAGACATTCCTCAGGCTTGATGTCATGTTCGACGTACCTCTTTCCGAGGAGCGCTGCGCGGCGGTCTGCGGTGTCCGTGTCCCGGGTGGAACACGGAGCCATTTTGACCCGAGGGTCAAGTTATCCTTCGGACGATAACATACATCTTGACCCCAGGGTCAAGATGTATTGCCCCGGGATGCCGGAATGCGAGCCCCCATGGCGAGAGCGGCCGATGGAGGGCCCCGCGTCAGCTGTTGGGGACCGGCCGCAGGATGGAAGACAACGTGCGGTCGAGGATGTCCGGGACACTCTTGGTCTTGAGGTGCCGTGCGTCGGCCTCGGCGGCCGCCGCGTGCAGCAGGCTGTAAAACGTGGTCACCAGCCAGGCCAGCGGCAGGTCGGTGCGGAAGACCCCTTCCTCCTGGCCGCGAACCAGGATTCGCTCCACGCGTGCGAGAACCTTCTTGTGGTGGGTACGGCGACGGGCCGGGGCGATGACGCCCTCGGAGGCCAGGAGCAGGAAGGCGTGGCGCTCCAGGATGTTCCAGCCGGACCGGACGAGCCGCGAGAACGCCTCGTCCGCGGGGCCCTCGTCCAGCCGCTGGGCCTGGAGCGCGGTATCGGCCTGCTGCACGGAATCTTCCAGCACGGCGTCCAGGAGTGCTTCACGGGACGGGAAGTGCGCGTACAGCGTGACCCGGCTGACCCCGGCCGCCTTCGCCACCGCGGTCAGGCTCACGTTCGGGTCCTGGCGGAAACAGTCGATGGCGGCGGCGATGATGGCCGCGATGCTGCGTTCCGCGTCGGCGCGTCGGCGCGGTTCGTCCCGTTCCGATCCGGTGGTTCGACGTACCTTGTTCTGCGGCGTGGACATGGTGGGAGCGTATGTCACCTCCTTCGCGCCGTACCACGCACTCGGTGGCCCGGCACAGCGGGTCTACGGGCGACCCCGGAGCGGGTGCCCGCTTCGCGGGTCACGCACGGGGGCGGGGTCCCGGCTCCGCGGGAGCGGACTCGGGCGCGCCCGGCCCGTCCGCGGACCCGGTCCTGCCCTTCGGGAAGAACACCAGTGATACGAGGATGCCGACGGCGGCGACGACGGCTCCGGTGAACATGGCGGGTGCCATGCCGGAGACGAAGGCGGAGCGGGCGGCCTCGGCGAGCGCCTGCCCGGCCCGTCCGGGGAGCTCGCCGGCGACGGCGAACGCGGCGCCGACGGATTCGCCGGCCTGGTGCAGCGCAGGCTCGGGCAGTCCGGCCGCGGCCCCCGCTGTCCGCCAGCCGGTCGCGGTACGTGCCCGCGAGCAGGCTGCCGAGTACGGCCACGCCGAGCGCGGAGCCGAGCTGCACGGCCGCACTGTTGGTGGCGGATCCGACGCCGAGGTCGTCCTCAGGGAGCGAGCCGACGATGGCGTCGCTGGTCGGGCCGATGATGAAGCCGGCGCCGAAGCCCAGGAAGAGCATGGCGGCGAGCACCCGGCCGTAGCCGTCACCGTTCCCGGTGGTGGCCAGGAGCAGCAAGGAGACGGTGGCGAAGGTGAGGCCGGCGGCGGCGAGCCACCGGGTGCCCACGTGCTGCCCGAGGAAGGACGCGAGCGGGGCCGCGACCAGGATGACCAGGGCGGTCGGTGCGATCCGCATGCCGGTCTCCCCCGCGTCGTAGCCGAGGACGAACTGGAGGTACTGGACGAGTACGAACAGCGCGCCGAGCAGCGACAGCAGGCCCAGGAAGACCAGGACGTTGCCCACGGCGAGGTGGCGGTTGGCGAAGATCCCCAAGGGGAGCATCGGCTCCTTGGCGGTGCGCTCGCGGCCGAGGAAGGCGGCCAGCAGCACTGCCGAGACGGCGAAGCCGATGAGCACCGGCGGACCGGTCCAGCCCTTGACCGGGCCCTCGATGATCGCCCACAGGAGGGTGCCGACGCCGAGGACGGAGAGTGCGGCGCCCGGCAGGTCCAGCCGCCGGGCGATGGCGGCTCGCGAGTTCGGCACGACCCTGAGGGCGACCGCCAGGGCGACGATCCCGATGGGGACGTTGATCAGGAAGACGGAGCCCCACCAGAACTCACCGAGCAGCCAGCCGCCGACCAGCGGCCCCATCGCCAGACCGACACCGATCATCGCGGACCACAGTCCGATCGCCTTCATCCGCTCCGCCGGATCGGTGAAGACCGATCCGATGATGGAGAGCGTCGCGGGCATGATGAGCGCCTCTCCGACTCCCATCACGGCGCGGGCGGCCATGAGGGACGTGGTGCTGTCCGAGAAGGCGGCGACGGCCGAGGCGCCCGAGAAGAGGACGAGGCCGATCAGGAAGACGGGCTTACGGCCGAATCGGTCCGCGACGCTGCCCGCGACGAGCATCAGACCGGCGGCCATCAGGCTGTAGATGTCCACCAGCCACTGCAACTCGCTGGTGGTGGCGCCGAGTTCGCTGACGAGCGTGGGAAGCGCGACGTTCAGCACGGTGACGTCGAGACCGACGATCAGCAGGCTCAGGCACAGCACCGCCAGGATCGGCCAGCGCAGCGGATGGCCCGCGGCGCCGGGGGTGACGGCGACTGGGGACGGGGACGGGGACGGGGACGGTACGGAACCCACGGCACACTCCATAAGTTGAACACCACTGTTCAGGTTCACTGTAACGCCGCTAACTTGAACAATGCTGTTCAGATTAGCTTGGACTTGCCCTAAGTTAACCCTGACAGCATTGTTCAAGTTAAGGAGTCTGCGGTGAACACGGAGCGTCACACCCACGGCGAGGCGGCGGACGGCCCACCGGACCCGCGCCGCTGGCTGATCCTGGCACTGCTGTGCATGGCGCAGTTCATGCTCATCGTCGACGTGACCGTCGTGAACGTCGCCCTCCCCACGATCGGCGCCGAACTCTCCCTCGGCCCGAGCTCGTTGACCTGGGTGGTCACCGCGTACACGCTGTTCTTCGGCAGCCTGCTGCTGCTCGGCGGGCGGATCGGCGACCTCGTCGGGCGACGGCGGATGTTCCTGGTCGGCCTGGCACTCTTCACGGCCGCCTCACTCGTCTCCGGACTGGCCGAAAGCGGCGGCGTGCTGATCGGCGCCCGCGCCGTTCAGGGCGTGGCCGCCGCCGTCATGTCGCCGGCGGCCATGGCCCTGGTCATGACCGTGTTCCAGGGCCCCGAGCGCAATCGCGCACTGGGCGTGTGGGCGGCGATCGGCGGCACCGGCGCGGCCTTCGGCGTGCTGATCGGCGGGGTACTGGCGTCCGGGCCCGGCTGGGAATGGATCTTCTTCGTCAACGTGCCGATCGGTCTCGTGGTGCTGCCGGCGGTCCCCGCGCTGCTCAAGGAGCGGACGGTCGCCGTTCACGGGCACGGCCACGGCGAGGCACCGTCCGGGGTCGACCTGCCGGGCGCGCTGACCATGACGGCGACCCCTGCCCTGCTCATCTACGGGCTGGTCCAGGCCCGCGACCACGGCTTCGGTGACCAGTCCGCCTGGCTCCCGCTACTGGGCGCGGTGGTCGGTGCCGTGCTCTTCGTACTGGCGGAGCGATCCGCGGCAACGCCCCTGATACGTCTGCCCTTCCTCGCACGCCCCTCGATGGTGGGCGGCAGCCTGCTGATGCTCGCCGCGTCGGGCGTACTGATCTCGGCGTTCTTCCTGTGCTCGTTCTACCTCCAGCACGTCCTGCGGTTCAGCGCGCTGCGCACCGGCCTGATGTTCCTGCCGGTCGCCATCGCCACCACCCTGGGCGCCCACCTCGCTTCGCAGGCCCTGGCGCGCCTGGGCTGGCGGGTGACGGCCGCCGCCGGCATGGTGCTCGCCGTGGCCGGGGCGCTGCTGCTGACCGGCCTGGAGCGGGAGGGCAACGCATGGGCCCAGGTACTGCCCGGCTTCCTGCTGCTCGCCTTCGGACTGGGCACCGGTTTCGTCTGCGCCATCACCAGCGCCATGCACGGCGTCGAGCACGCCGACGCCGGACTGGGCTCAGGCCTGGTGAACACCTGTCATGAGCTGGGCGCTTCGCTGGGGATCGCGGTGGTCGCCGCCGTCGCCGGCACCAGCCTCGAGGGTGGCAGGGCGGCGTCGGTCGACGGCTTCGGCGGCGCGTTCCTCGCCTGCGCGGCGATCGCGGCGATGGCCGCCGTGGTCGGCCTGACGCTGTTGCCCAAGGGCAAGCCCGACCCCTCCGCCGGGCCGATCATGGCCCACTGAGCCACCACGGAGGGGCGCCCCCGGGCTCCCGCTCGCCGTGCGCCCCGAGGAGGTCACCAAACCGATGTTCTCCCGGCGCGGCTTCACGCTCGAGGCGGGCGGCTGGGAGCGCATCAGCCGCCGTGCCCGCGAGCACGGGCTGACGTCCGCGATGGTCCTCGCGACCGCGTACGCCGAGGTGTTGGGCGCCGGCCCGGTCAGCCCGGTCGATCACGTCAGTTCCGTCAACGCCACGCCGTGTGCAGGTTTTCCCCCGGGGAAGGGCTCCCGTCACATGGTGGCGTCCACCGTGACGGGAGCCTCCGGCGCCATCAGGCCCGATAGGCCACCAGCGCCATCATCCCCGCCTCCCCGTGGTAGGCGTTGTGGCAATGCAGCATCCACCGGCCGGGGTTGTCGGCGTCGAAGATCACGGACAGCTTCTTCTTCGGCAGCACGATCGCTGTGTCCTTGCGGGGTCCGGAGCTCCCGAGCTGGTACGTGTGGCCGTGCAGATGCATCGGGTGCCACATGCCCGTGCGGTTCGTGAAATCGAGCCGGACCCGCTGCCCTTCCTCGATCACGAGGGGGGCGGCCGTCGGATCGCTCATGTCGAAGGGCTTGCCGTTGATGGCCCAGTTGTACTTCGTCATACCGCCGGTCAGGTCGATGCGGTGCACCCGGTCGACCTTCTTCGACGGCAGCCGGACGTCGTCCGCCGCGCGAAGCCGGGAGGCCGTCACGATCGCGCCGTTCAGTTCCTTCGGGCGGACGGTGGCGTTCGGGGCCCTGCCGGAGCCGGTACGGACCAGGGCCATGCCACTGGCGTTCTTCCCCTCGGCGAGTGCGACGAGCGGCGACGCCGCCGTCGGCGAGCGTGACCAGTACGTCGTAGCGCTCGCCCATGCCGATCAGCAGGACGTCGACCCGCCGTGCTCGACGAGAGCGTCGTGTGGTGATGTCATCTGTGCCGCCGAGCGCGACGCGTAGGCGTGTCGCCGCCGCGTTGATGATCCGCAGGCGGACCCGCTTGCCCGGGCTTGCCGGTGTACACGTCCGGGTCGGCCCGGGACACGGCCCGTTGACCAGGTGGTACGGGTACTTCACGTCGCCGGCGTCCCCGCCGAGCAGATCGCTCTCGGCGCCCATCAGCATGAACTTCATCGACATGCCGTCGCCGGAGGCGGACTTGGACGGTGAGGCGCTCTTTCCCGCGCCTTGTGCTTCCCCTTCATGGTCCATCCCGCCCATGTCACCCATGTCATGGCCGCCCATGTCGTGGCCGCCCATGTCCATCCCGCCCATACCCCGCTTCAGTTCGGCGAAGACCTCGTCGGGTGTGCCGGTGACGCCGTCGACCCAGTCGTCCAGGACGACGACCCATTCGTCGTCGTAGGACAGCGGCTCCTTCGGGTCCTCCACGATCAGCGGTGCGTGCAGCCCGCGGTCGAGCTGGACACCGACGTGTGGGTGGAAGAAGTACGTGCCGGGGGTCTCGGCGATGAAGCGGTAGGTGAAGCCGGCTCCGGCCCGTACGGCAGTCTGAGTGGCCGGGGGAACGCCGTCCATGTCATTGCGCAGCGCGAGGCCGTGCCAGTGGATGGACGTGGCCGTCCTGTTCGGCAGCTGGTTGGAGAGCTCGGCGGCCACGGTGTCACCGGCCGACACCCGAACCTCCTTGCCGGGGGCCTGACCGCCGAAGGCCCAGCTCTTGGCCATGACGCCGTCGCCGAGCTCCAGCATGGCGGGCGCGGCGGTCAGGGTCAGCTTGTGCACCGTGCCGGTGCTGGTGCGCTTCTTCTCGGCGGCGGCCACGGCCGGGTCGGACGGCTTGACCAGGGCGGTGGCTCCGCCCGCTTCGCCGTCGGAGCCACCGCAGGCGGCGAGCGCGCCCGCGCCCGCGATGCCGAGCCCGGTCAGCAGGACGGAACGTCGGTTGATGCTGTTCACGATGATGGTGTCCTCTTCTCGATGTGCCTTCTGTTCGGTCGCGCGGGCACGGCTGATCACGTCCACGGACGCGGAGCTGCCGTGGAGGCGGCCTACAGGAGCAATCGAGAGAGAACGGAAAGGTCGGGCGGCGCCCGGCTCACCGTGCCGGGAACGAAGCGACCCGTCGGGGTGGCGTGCGCGTCGCCCTCGCGGCCGCCCCAGGGCTCGTTCGGCGGCATGAACGTCACGCCGTCGACGCCGGCGGTCGAGCAGTGCTGCGTGGCCATGCCGGAACAGACGCCACCGTCACTGTGCGCGGCGGGGCTGGAAGCCCGTGCGGTGTCGTCGTGCCCACCCTCGGCCGCGGACATCGTCGCCGAGGGCGCATGGGCCGTGCGCGCCATCCCGGCCATGGCGGTGGCATGCGCCGAGGAGGGCATCTCGTGGTGGAGGAGTACGGCGAGCGCGGCGAGCAGTGCGACAGCGGCGGCCCGCGCCCAGCGGGCGGCGCCACCGCGGGCGCGGCCCCGACCGGACTCGGCTGTCGTCATGGCTCCCATCCCTGCTCCCGGTGAGCGACCCCGCCAATATACCCGGTAGGGGTAATAGTGAACGCTCTCCTAAGCTCCTACGTACTCAGGGGCTCAGCAGTCGATGCCGCACGAGGCACCGAGACCGCACTCGGACGGAGAGGGAGCGCAACGATGGAGACTCTGAGTTGGTCCATAGCGGCGGTCGCCGCGCTGGTGGCCGCCGTCAGCCTGGTCCGCATGGTGACCACCAGGGGGGAGACCCGCTTCGCCGCGGGGGGCGATGCACTGATGGGCGCGTGCATGACTGTCATGGCCATGCCCGGAACGGCAGCCTGGTACGGCGGTCACGGCATGTGGTGGGCAACGGCATTCGCCCTCCTGGCTCTCGGCGGCGTGATGATGGCCGTCAAACACACGCGTGCAAGCGGCTGGGGCCACGGCCGCCACTGGGTGCATCTCATTGTCGGCAGCGCCGGCATGGTGATCATGACACTCGCCATGACGAGTACACCCTCGGGGCCGGTACTGGCGCTGGGCGGCTCGTCCATGGCCGGGATGCCGGGCATGGAGAACATGCCCGGGATGGACTCGGCTCAGGGCATGGAAGGCATGGAAGGCATGGAGGGGATGCAGGGCATGGAAGGGATGCACGGCATGAACACGCCGGGCATGCCCACCGCGGCCGACTCCACCACAGCGGCGTCTTCGGGCTCCTTCTGGCGTTACGTGATCGCAGCGCTCGCGGTGTACTTCCTGCTGTCCATCTGCGCCTCCCTCTGGGCCCGGGTCCGGGGAACGAACAGGGAGGACGTCCCCGCCGGCCGTGACAGCGGCCGAGGCCGCACATGGGGGCGCTGGCTGCTCGCCATGCCGGACACCGTGGTGGTGTTCCTGGTATCGCTGACCATCTCGGTGTGGGACAAGGCCCGCGCGGCGGAGCGGGGAAGCCACGGCCGTCGGCGCAGGATCGGCGCGGCGCCGGACGCGGCACTGGCCGCTCACATCGGCATGGGCGGAACCATGTCCGCGATGCTGCTCATGATGGCGGCGTGACGGGCGCCGCATCGATGTCGCCGGCGCCGCAGCCACCGCCCTTCTCTCCACTTCCTGTTCCGGAGCCGGAGCCGGTGGATCCTCGGGCGGGGGCAAGAGCATCAACGTGCTGATGGTCGGCAACCCGCAGATGGAGGACGTCGCGAAGCTCACGAAGAACACGTTCACGAAGGACACCGGCATCAAGGTCAACTTCACCGTCCTGCCCGAGAACGAGCTTCGCGACAAGGTCACCCAGGACATCGCCACCCAGGCCGGCCAGTACGACGTGGCCACCATCGGGGCCTACGAGGTGCCCATCTGGGAGAAGAACGGCTGGCTGCACGAACTCGACTCCTACGCCGACAAGGACACCGGCTTCGACAAGGCCGACCTGCTGAAACCGATGGTGCAGCCCGCCGACGTCGTCTTCGACTGCGTGGCCCGGGAGCGGTCCATGGCCCAGGCCACCGACCTGGTGGCCAAGGGCCACATCGTGGTCGTGGGTGTGGGAGCCGCCGGTACGACCCCGATCCGCCTGGACCTGATCCAGGACCGGGAGCTCCGCATCGAGGGCACCCTGATGTACACCGCCGAGGACTACCGTGCTGCCCTGTCCCTCATCGTCTCGGGCGCCGTCGACACCGATGAGATCGTCACCGCCACCTATGCGCTGGAGGACGCCGCCCAAGCCTTCGCCGCTGCCACCGATCCCCAACACGTCAAGGTCCTGGTCACGGTGGACGGTCCCTGACAGCGCGCGGCGGGCCGAAGTCCGAAGCCCGTGAACCGGATGAGCCCCGGCCTCCCCGGGCCCGTGTGCGAGACTGCGGGACCGGAGCCATGCGACCGCCGCCGTGCTGGGCCGGGGCCCGTCCCTGCAGCCGGACCGACCAGGACCCGAAGGGGAAGGAGAGTCGCTGTGTCCGCCCGTACGCGACTGTCACAGGCCGCCGTCGAGGAACGGCGGCAGGCCATCCTGCGCCATGTCGCCGAACACGGTGAGAGCCGCATCGACGACCTCGCCCGCGGCTTCGACGTGAGCCTGATGACGATGCACCGGGACCTGGACGACCTCGCCCAGCGCCATCTGCTGCGCAAGGAGCGCGGCCGGGCCGTCGCCTTCCCCGCCCTCACCATGGAAACCGCCACCCGGTTCCGGGAGAACAGCGCCCTCGCGGCCAAATCCGCGCTGTGCGCGGCCGTCGCCGACCGCGTCAAGCCGGGCAGCACGGTCCTCATGGACGACTCGACCACCCTCTTCCCCCTCGCCCCCGTGCTCGCCCGGCTGGACCAGCTCACCGTCGTCACCAACTCGGTCGGCCTGGCGCAGCGCCTCGGCCGCGCGCCCGGGGTGAACGTCACCCTGCTGGGCGGGCACTATCACGGCGACTTCAACTCCTGCACCGGCTCCGCCGTCACCCGCGCTCTGTCCAAGATCCGCGCGGACCTCGCCCTGATGTCCGCCACGGCCGTCCTCGAAGGACGGCTCTTCCACCCCTTGCAGGACTACGCCGAGGTGAAGCTGGCCATGCTCGCCGCCGCGGAGCAGGCGCTGCTCCTGGCGGACCATGCGAAATTCGGCAAGACCGCCACGTACGCGTACGGCACCGTGGCCGACTACCACGCGGTCATCACCGACACCCGCACCCCCGAAGCGGAGTTCGCGGCCATCCGCGAACTCGGAGTGCCCGTCGAGACGGTCGAACCCGAAGAGCCCGCCCCGTGAGACACACCCTGTTCGAACCGCAGTGCTGGGGCTACCGGAACATGTTCACCATCATCTGATGAATTAATCCGAGAGCCGCAATCGCTACCAGCCACCACGCAGGATCACGCCATGGGCGCTTTGGCCACTCGTCATCCTCCATCTCGAATCCCTCCCCTCTTCAGCTCACTACTGAGCGACAGTTGTACGCCATGTGAACGACGAGTTTTGCCTCTTGGTCAACGTCATGGGGAGGGCTGACAACTGCGGAGACGGGTGCGAGACACGGCCGTTCCACGGAACATCCGTACGGCGTGACTGTTTCCGGTAAAGCGTGCGGAAGCGGGCGCCCTCGCGGCCTGGGACCGTCATTGGTATGACACAAATTGGGCCCCCTCCCAATTTCCTCCGGCTAGCGAGATATCGCTACACTTGCACGCCTTGAGGAGCCCTCGAAGAAGAAGTACGAGAATTCACCACATCGGTGACCGCGGGTCAGATGGACGACTCCTCCGGTCAGCGAAGGCCGTCGAGGATGACGTTCATCAGGGGCCGTGCCGTCGATTCCCACTCATCCCGGTCCAGCCGGCCGAGGTAGGCGATGAGCAGCAGGACCCCGTGGGCGTCCACGTCCGTGCGGAGGGAACCGGCCGCTTTCCCGGCGTCCAGCAGCTGAGCGAGGGCGCCTTCGATGGGGTTGCGGCTGTGGGCGACGAGATCCTGCCACGCCACCGGCTCCAGCGCCGCCAGGACGCCGCGCTTGATCTCGGCGTAGTCGATCACCCGGTCCAGCCAATGGCGCAGGGCTTCCACGGGCTCGTGCTCCGCCAGCAAGGCGGAGGCGGCGGTCACGAGTTCTTCGACGTCGCGCCGGTAGACCTCGGCCAGGAGCGCTTCGCGGTTGGGGAAGTTCCGGTAGAGCGTTCCCTGTCCAACACCGGCGCGCTTGGCGATCTCGTTGAGGTGGACGTCGTGGGACTCGGCGAGGGCTGCGCGGGCGGCCTCCACGATGCGGGTCCGGTTCTGCACCGCATCCGGACGACGGGCTGACGCGCTCATGGGCCTCTCCTGATGTTCCGCCTGGCACAAGTGGACACGTGTCCGCTAGGGTGAATCCCACTGCGGACACGTGTCCACTTTACTTGGAGGCAGCAGTGCCCTCTCTTCACGGCAAGATCGTCGCCATCACCGGAGCCAGTGGCGGCATCGGCGAAGCCACGGCCCGTCTGCTCGCCGAGCGCGGCGCCGGGGTCGTCCTCGCGGCGCGCCGCAGCGAGCGCATCGACGCCATAGCGCAGGAGATCCGGGAGGCGGGCGGCCGCGCCGCCACGTGCGTCGTCGACGTCACCCGGGCCGAGGACCTGCACCGCCTGGTCTCCAGCGCCGTCGACCAGTTCGGCCGTATGGATGTACTGGTGAACAACGCCGGTATCGCCCCGATCAGCCCGCTGGCCGACCTCGACACCGCAAGCTGGGCGGCGATGATCGATGTCAACCTTCGCGGGATGCTCAACGGCGTGGCCGCCGCGCTGCCCGTCTTCCGTGAGCAGGGGTCGGGCCACCTGGTGAGCATCGTCTCGGTGGCCGGACTGTCCGTGTCCCCCTCGATGGCGGTCTACGCCGCGACCAAGAACGCGGTGCGCACCGTCCACGAGGGGCTGCGCACGGAGTCCACCGACGGGGTGGTGCGGACGACGGCCATTTCGCCGGGGTACGTCCGCACCGATCTCGCCGACTCCATGGCGGATCCGCACATCCGCGAGCAGATTCGCAAGAACATGGACGCGGTGGGCATCTCTCCGGCGGCGGTTGCCCGCGCGGTGGCCTTCGCCGTCGAGCAGCCCGACGACGTCGAGATCGGCGAGATCAACGTCCGCCCCACCGTCCAGGCATGACGCGCGTTCACGCTCCCCTCGCGAGGAACTGACGGGCGCCGCGCAACGTGGTGTGCAGCGTGCGCTGGGTGGCGCCGCTGTCGAGGCGGATATCGAGGGCCCCGGGAAGCGCGCTCTCGGCCCGCAGGCCCGCGGGCAGTCGGGAGGCGTCGAGGCCGTCACGCCTGGCGATGAGGGTGCCGAGTTCGTGACGGCTCACGGCGTCGGCTCCTGCCAGATGGTGCATGCCGCTTGCGTCGCAGGCCGCGAGTTCCAGCAGGGCGGCGGCCAGGTCGGCGACATGGACGGGACAGCGGATGTCGTCGGTGAACAGGGCGCCGCTTCGGGTACCGGCCGCGAGGTCGTGCACCAGGCGTACGTGCACGGACCGCCGGTCGCCGATGATCAGCGAGGTGCGCGCGACCACGGCCTCGGGGTGCACGAGGCGAACCCCCGTCTCCGCCGCGGCCTTGGCCGCGCCGTAGGGGGTGACCGGGTCGGGCAGGCAGCTTTCGTCGTAGTGGACGCGGGCGCCGGAGAACACCGCGTCGCTGGACACATGGACCAGGCGGCAGCCGGACTTCGCCGCCGCCATCGCCAGGTGGACCGGCCCCTCGGCCGTTACCGCCCAGTCGGACGCGCTACTCGTCGCGTTGACGACGAGTAGCGGGCCGACCTCGGCCACGACCGCCTCGATGCGCTCGGGGTCCCGCAGGTCGAGGGCGTGCCAGGCGACCCCCGGGGTGCTGCCGGGCCTGGTCGCGAACGTCGCGGCCGTCGTATGTCCGGCCGCTGCCGCCTGGCGCACCAGCTCGGCGCCCAGGAACCCGCTACCGCCGATGATCAGGACCGTCATGACGCGACACGGTAGAGGCGGGTCAGCCGGACTCCAATTCGGCCTGGATATCGGCGACGAGCTTCTTCGCCGCCGCCAGCTTCGGCCCATAGACCGCGGGATCCGTGGCGTTGAGCGCGGTGAAGATGTCCGCGGCTTCCCGCGCCCGCTTGAGCGCCTCGTCCCGTCGGCCGGACTGCCGCAGGTAGGGGATCGTCGGAAACATCAGCCAGTCCCCCAGCCCGCCGCGATACCTCCCGGGGTTCCCGGTGGCGAGCTGGCGGAGCAGGTCGGTGGCCTCGATGGCACGTTGCGCTCCCTGGGCGTGGTCGGGCTTGCCCCATAGGGCCTGCGCCAGATTCACCAGTGCCCAGGCCTTGCGGTACCGGAGATCCTCGGATCCCGGTTGTTCACCGATCAGCTTGTCGAAGAGGCCGAGCGCCTCCCGCATACGGGCGATGGCCTCGTCGTGGCGGCCGCTGCCCATCAGATAGGTGCCCGCCGGGAACACCAGCCACTGCGCGAGCCCGGGCCGGTAGGTGGGTTTCCTGGTGGCGAGTTGGCGAAGCAGGTCGGTGGCCTCGATGGCGCGCTGTGTGCCTTGGGCGTGGTCGGGCTTGGCCCATAGGGCCTGCGCCAGATTGACCAGCGTCCACGCCTTGCGGTACCGGAGATCCTCGGATCCCGGCTGTTCACCGATCAGCTGCTCGTAGAGGCCCAGCGCCTCCTGCATACGGGCGATGGCCTCGTCATGGTGGCCGCTGGACATCAGATAGGCGCCCGCAGGGAACACCAGCCACTGCGCGAGCGTCGCACGGTAGCCGGGGTCCAGGGTCACGACTTCGCGGGCGACCGCGATCGCGTCGGCCGCTCGGGCGTTGGCCTCCTCGCGCGCCGGGCCCGGCAGGTTCCACAGGGTCTGGGCCCGCGTCACCAGGGCTTGCGCATCGGCGATCCGGGCCGGCGCGGTGGGCGTGGCCGGGTCGTAGAAACACGTCTGGAGCTTCGACACCTCACCGATCTCGCTGCCGAAGTCCATCCGGTAGAGCGATAGGCTGCCCGGCGCCGTCGACACCGCGGCCAGCTCGGAATACGACCACCAGGGCTGCCCGAGCCGCAATGGCGCCGGCCAAGTGGACTGCTGAGGGTCCCGGTAGATGGTCTGGACGCGGCTGTCCCGGCCCTGCCAGAACAAGTTGAGCCGCCGGTCCCCGGTCACCACCGGGACGATCGTGTAGGGCGAGCCCCACTTGGTGAGGTGCCGTGGGGTGATCTCGGCCGGCGCGCTCCAGCCACCGTCGTAGTGGATGTTCCACACGGCCCCGAACTTGCCCCGCCAGACCACATCGGCCTTTCCATCGCCGGTGCCCACGGCGTAGATCCTCGCCGGGAAGTCGGTTCCGGGGAACTCGGCGATCTGCGCCGGTGCGCTCCAGGTGGCGGCGCGGGGGTCGTAGGTGACGCTGTGGACCGTCTGCTCGTTCATGGTCCAGATCGCCATGACCACCCCGGGCGACGGACAGGCCACCGCGAAGTCCGATCCCAGCGAAACGGCGTCGGCCGGGGCAGCCACCCGGGGCGCGCCCCACGCTCCCTTGGCATCCTGGAACGCGGCCATCAGCGTGCCTGCTCCGTTGTCGCGCCACATCACGACGACGAAGCCGGGTGTCGTGGCCGCCCCGAGAAACGAGACGTCGGTGGAGTCGCCGCTCACCTTGACCGGCTCGGCCAGCCATCCGGTCGGCCGGCCGGCATCGGTGCGCGTGGCGTAGACGGCGCCGTCCTTGTCCTGCATCAGGACCGTGATCAGGCCTGGTCCTGATGCCAGGGCGCGAGGCATGGGCTCCTGCCGCACCGCGTGCTCCGCGCTGATGGTCACCGTCGGGCTCCACGCCGGTGCGGTCGCGGTGGAGTCGTAGGACGTGGCGCGGACCTGCGCCTTGCTCTTGTCCCACCACACCAGCACGGTGCGCCCCGGCCGGTCCGACGCGGCGGACAGGGATGTCTCGGACGTCATGGTGTCCGGCACCTCCACCGGCATCCAGGAGGACCACCCGGGTGTGCGCGGGTCCTTGGCCCAGTAGGCCACGGTGTCGCGGAAGGCCATGAGTTTGGCCAGACCGACCCTGACCCGCATGTCGGCGCGGAGCTCATCGGAGTAATAGGCGCGGGCGTCGTCGTACTCGGCCTGGCCACCGGGCCGCCACCCGAGTTGGGTGTGCCCCGTGTCGTAGCCGGTGATGTGGTCCACGCACTGGTAGCCCAGGATGTAGCTTCCACGGTCGTCCGGACCGCCGCCGGTGTGCGGTTCGATGGCCTGATCGGCGTGCTCGAACACCCAGTCCAGCCGCGCCGCGTGCCGGGTCAGCTCCTCGCGGGCCAGCCGGTCCTCGCGGTACTGCGGATTGAGCCCGGCGATCACGCCGAACCGGACGGTCAGCACATAGACATAGGCGATATACGCCAGCCGGTGGTCGAAGACGCTCTCCGGCGCGTTCGGATCCGGGCGGTAGAAGTAGGAGTCGCCCTCCAGCAGCGTATTCGCCGCCAGCCGTGAGTTGTTGTCCGCGTTGGACCGCAGAAGCGGGTCCTTCCGCCCGTCGGCGACCCAGGCGTTGAGCTCGTCCATGGCCGTGCGGGCCCGCCCGCGCAGGCCGTCCAGGTCGCGCCGCAGATTGAGGACGTACGCCTGCTGCTCGACTCGGACCGCCTGCTTCACGGCCTCGAGCACCTCGTCGAACCGCCCCTGGAGGGCGACGAAATCCTGGTGCAGCATCTCCAGTCGGGCCAGGATCTCCTCTTCTGGAGTGGGAGTGTGGCTGCCGAGGCTGACGAAGGCGACGATGCCCTGGTATGCCTCGTACGCCTTCTTGCCGGCTTCGTAGATCGCCAGCGCCGTGAGGACGGGCGTGGGCGTGGCCATATTCGGTGTTCCCCCCTCGGCCTGTGCCCCCCGTGGGCACGCCTGACGCAAGTGAACCACCGGACAACCACACATATGCTGGAAAAATACTTGAGCGCCCCCTCTATGCGCCGTAAGCCCCCCATAGGACACCGTTCCGGGGCACTGATTTCGGACAGCGTTCGAGGCGAAACGTTCTCTTAACAGGAATTTACGCGTGAGAAACGACACCCGTCGGCGTTGGCGGCGGAAGGTAGCGATCCGCCTCCGGAGAGGTAGATGGTTATCCCAGGCAACCGTTCGCTCTCCCGATCGAAAGGGTTGATCACTCGTGTGTGGCATCACCGGCTGGGTCTCCTACCGCCGCGACCTCACCTCCCACCGCCAACTCCTCGACACCATGACGGAGACGATGGCGTGCCGCGGCCCGGACGCGGCAGGCACCTGGGTGACGGGCAAGGCGGCGCTCGGCCATCGCAGGCTGGCCGTCATCGACCTGCCCGGCGGGGCCCAGCCCATGACCGTCGAAACGGCCGACGGCCCCGTCACCATGGTGTACTCCGGTGAGGCGTACAACTTCACCGAGCTGCGCGACGAACTGCGCCGCAGGGGCCACGGCTTCACCACCGACTCCGACACCGAGGTCGTCCTGCGCGGCTACCTGGAGTGGGGCGAATCCCTCACCGAGAAGCTCAACGGCATGTATGCCTTCGCCATCTGGGACTCCCGCACCGACAAGCTGGTGATGGTCCGGGACCGGCTGGGCATCAAGCCGTTCTACTACTACGAGACCGACGACGGCGTGCTCTTCGGCTCCGAGCCCAAGGCCATCCTCGCCAACCCGCTCGCCGCCCCCGTGGTCGGCATCGACGGACTGCGCGAGATCTTCTCGTTCGCCAAGACACCCGGTGAGGCCATATGGAAGGGCATGAAGGAGCTGCGCCCCGGCCATCTGGCCATCGTCGACAGCAACGGGCTGCGCGAGCGGGCGTACTGGCGTCTGGAGGTGTCCGAGCACACCGATGACCAGCAGGCGACCGTCGCCCATGTGCGGGAGCTGCTGGAGGACATCATCGCCCGCCAGCTCGTCTCCGACGTGCCCCGCTGCACCCTGCTCTCCGGCGGGCTCGACTCCTCCGCGATGACCTCGCTCGCCGCCCGCCGGCTCGCCGAGGACGGCGAGACCGTGCGCAGCTTCGCCGTCGACTTCCCCGACCAGGCGGAGAACTTCCGCGCGATCGACGTCGCGCCCAGCGTCGACACGCCGTATGTGCACGCGGTGGCCGAGTACGTGAAGTGCGACCACCAGGACATCGTGCTCGACGGCTCCGCCCTGTCCGACCCGGCCGTCCGGCGGGCAGCCATCGACGCCCGGGACCTGCCCATCGGGCTCGGCGACCGGGACAACTCGCTCTATCTGCTGTTCAAGGCCGTCCGCGAGCAGTCGACGGTGGCCCTGTCCGGCGAGTCGGCCGATGAGGTCTTCGGCGGCTATCCGTGGTTCCACGACGAGCGGCGCGAGGCCGACACCTTCCCGTGGCTCGCCGGGGGGCCGATGCTCGGCGACACCTCGAGCCTGCTGCCCGACGACCTCGCCGCCCGGCTCGACCTGGACACCTATCTCGGTGACCGTTACGTCAGCGCGCTGAAGGAGGTCCCCCTCAAGGAGGGCGAGTCCGGCCTGGAGAAGCGCATGCGGCAGGTTTCCTATCTGCACCTCACCCGCATGGTCAACACGCTCCTCGACCGCAAGGACCGGATGAGCATGGCGGTCGGCCTCGAGGTCAGGGTGCCGTTCTGCGACCACCGGCTCGTGCAATACGTCTTCAACACCCCCTGGTCGCTCAAGACGTTCGACGGGCGGGAGAAGAGCATCCTGCGCGAGGCCACCCGCGATGTGCTGCCCGAGTCGGTGGCGAACCGCAAGAAGAGCGGCTACCCCGGCAGCTTCGACCCCGCCTATCTGGCCGCCATCAAGGGGCAGGCGAGCGACCTCATCACCTCGGGACACCCGGTGCTCGACCTGTGCCGCGTCGAATCGCTGAAGCAGGCCATCGCCGCACCGGGCGAGACCATCACCACGCAGCAGCGCGCCGCCATCGAACGCGCCCTCGACCTGGCCGCATGGCTGGACCTGCGCAAGCCCACCATCACACTGGACTGAGCCGAGCCGCACCGGCGCGCTCGCGCGGACGCGGGAACGATCCAGTCGTTGCCCCGACAGGCGTAACGCAGCGTGATCGGATCCGGGCGTCGAGTTCGTACAGTGGCCCCATGTGGCGCCTTCCGCAAGCCGGTACCCTCGCCGTCCTCAAGCTCCCGGCCGCCCTGCTGCTGGTCACCCTCGTGTTGGTGGGCTTCGGCACGCTGCTGTCGGCGGGCGGGCTGACCGTCCTGACGGTGCACCCCACACGGACGGTCAGCCCGGATCCGACCGTCACGGACAGCCCGCCCAGCCCGACGACCTCACCGCCCACCACGCCGCCGACCTCACCCGTCACGTCTCCGCCCACCACGCCGCCGACCAGCCCCGCCCCGCAGTCCGCACCCGCCACCCCGGGCCCCGCCTCGGGCCCGCTGGCCCAGGGCGCACAGGAGGTGGTGGCCAATTCGGCGGCGCTGCTCACCACCTGGATCGGGCTGATCAGCCAGGTGCTCGGGCTGCTGACAGCGATGATCGGATTCGCCGCCGCGGACCGCCGCCCGGCCACCACCGAGCCCGCCGACCGCGGCGGGTCCGAACCGCCCGAGGACAGGCGGCCCCGTCACCGGTGACCGCCCCGCGTGACCGGTGTGGCCGGTGGGGCACCGGCTGGTGGGTCAAGAGCTCGGGGGAGGCGGCCTCGCCCATGGGCTCCGCACATCCTCCACTTGCTCGCCACATAGCCGACACTGCCCGCGAAGCCCGTCATGCCGGTGGCGGAGGAGACGCCCACCCCCGGGCCCCGCGCCTCAAGGGCTGAATCACACGCGTTCCACCACGGTCGCGTTGGCCATGCCACCCCCCTCACACATCGTCTGGAGCCCGTAACGGCCTCCGGTCCGGCGGAGCTGGTGGACCAGCGTCGTCATCAACCGGGCGCCGGTGGCACCCAGCGGGTGGCCCAGGGCGATCGCGCCGCCGAAGGCGTTGGTGCGTTCCGGGTCGGCGCCGGTCTCCGCGAGCCATGCCTGTACGACCGGTGCGAACGCCTCGTTGATCTCCACCAGGTCGATCCGGTCGAGGTCCAGTCCCGACCGGTCCAGCACCTTCTCGGTGGCGGGGATGGGCCCGGTGAGCATGAAGACGGGGTCGGAACCGACGACGGCCATGGTGTGCACCCGTGCCAGCGGCACCAGCCCGAACCGGCGCACCGCGTCCTCGGAGGCGACCAGCAGGGCGGCGGCACCGTCGGAGATCTGGCTGGACACCGCGGCGGTCAGCCGGCCGCCCTCGGTGAGGGGCTTCAGCCCCGCCATCTTCTCCAGCGAGGTGTCCGCGCGCGGCCCCTCGTCGGTCTCCAGCCCGAACGCCGGCACGATCTCGTCCGCGAAGACCCCGGCCGCCTGGGCCGCCAGCGCCCGCTGGTGGCTGGCCAGTGCGTAGCGCTCCATGTCCTGCCGGGAGACGCCCCACTTCTCCGCGATCAGCTCCGCCCCGCGGAACTGGGAGATCTCCTGATCGCCGAAGTGGCTGCGCCAGCCTTCGCCGTCGTACGGGGACCCCATGCCCTCGCGCTCCCCGAGGAAGAACGGGCTGCCGATGGGCACCAGACTCATCGCCTCGACCCCGCCCGCCACGATGAGATCGGCGGTGCCGGACATCACGGCCTGGGCCGCGAAGTGCACGGCCTGCTGGGACGAGCCGCACTGCCGGTCGATGGTCGTGCCCGGTACGTGCTGGGGCAGACCGCCGGCCAGCCAGGAGGTGCGGGCGATGTTGCCGGTCTGCGCGCCGATCTGGCTCACACAGCCGAAGTACACATCGTCCACGGCGCCGGGGTCGACACCGGTCCGGTCGACGAGCGCGCGCAGCACATGCGCGCCGAGGTCTGCGGGGTGGACACCGCTCAGGGTGCCCTTGCGGCGGCCGACGGGGGTGCGGACGGCATCGACGATGAAGGCTTCGGTCATGGTGCGCTCCGGAGTCTGGGGGGCGGGGTGAAAGGGGTGATCGGGGCGGGCGGGCCCGGGGTCAGACGTTGCGTCGGTATTCCCCGCCGACCTCGAAGAAGGCCTCGGTGATCTGCTGGAGGGAACAGACCCTGGCGGCGTCCATCAGTACCGCGAAGACGTTGCGGCCACTGGCGGCGGCGTCCTTGAGCGCGGCCAGGGCGGCGGGCGCCTGCTCGCGGTGGCGGTCCTGGAAGTCCCCGACGCGCTTGAGCTGGGACTGCTTCTCGTCCTCGGTGCCGCGGGCCAGCTCGACGGCCGTCCGGCCGCCTTCGGCGTCGGCGTGGGGGTGGCGGAATGTGTTGACGCCGATGATGGGCAGGGTGCCGTCGTGCTTGCGCTGCTCGTAGAGCATGGACTCGTCCTGGATGCGCCCGCGTTGGTAGCCGGTCTCCATGGCGCCGAGCACCCCGCCGCGCTCGCTGATCCGCTCGAACTCGCTCAGCACCGCCTCCTCCACCAGGTCGGTGAGCTCGTCGATGACGTAGGAGCCCTGTAGCGGGTTCTCGTTCATCGCCAGGCCCCACTCCCGGTTGATGATCAGCTGGATGGCCAGCGCGCGGCGCACCGAGTCCTCGGTGGGGGTGGTGACGGCCTCGTCGTAGGCGTTGGTGTGCAGGCTGTTGCAGTTGTCGTAGATGGCGATCAGCGCTTGCAGGGTGGTGCGGATGTCGTTGAAGTCCATCTCCTGGGCGTGCAGGGAGCGTCCGGAGGTCTGCACGTGGTACTTCAGCTTCTGGCCCCGTGTCCCCGCGCCGTAACGCTCCCGCAGGGTCACCGCCCAGATGCGGCGGGCCACCCGGCCGAGCACGGAGTACTCCGGGTCCATGCCGTTGGAGAAGAAGAACGACAGGTTGGGGGCGAAGTCGTCGATGTGCATCCCACGGGCGAGGTACGCCTCGACGTAGGTGAAGCCGTTGGCGAGGGTGAAGGCGAGCTGGCTGATCGGATTCGCCCCGGCCTCGGCGATGTGGTAGCCGGATATGGACACCGAGTAGAAGTTGCGCACCTCCTTCTCGATGAACCACTCCTGGATGTCGGCCATCATCCGCAGGCTGAACTCGGTGGAGAACAGGCAGGTGTTCTGGCCCTGGTCCTCCTTGAGGATGTCGGCCTGCACGGTGCCGCGGACGCTGCGCAGGACATGCGCCCGGACCTGTTCGGCCTCCTCGGCGGTCGGCTCGCGCCCGTGCTCGGTGGCGTGGGCGTCGAGTTGCTGGTCGATCGCTGTGTTGAGGAAGAAGGCGAGGATGGTCGGCGCCGGGCCGTTGATCGTCATGGAGACCGACGTGGTGGGCGAGGTCAGGTCGAAGCCGTCGTACAGCGCCTTCATGTCCTCCAGGGTCGCCACCGAGACACCCGAGGTTCCGACCTTGCCGTAGATGTCGGGACGCAGGTCCGGATCGCGGCCGTAGAGGGTGACCGAGTCGAAGGCGGTGGACAGCCGGGTGGCTTCGCTGTCCTCGGAGAGGTAGTGGAAGCGGCGGTTGGTACGGAACGGATCGCCCTCACCGGCGAACATCCGCGCCGGGTCCTCGCCCTCCCGTTTGAACGGGAACACCCCGGCGGTGAAGGGGAAGAACCCCGGAAGGTTCTCGGCGCGGAGGAACCGCAGCAGCTCTCCGTGGTCGGTGTAGCGCGGCAACGCCACCCGGGGGATCCGGCTCCCGGACAGCGACTCGCGCACCAGGGTGGTGCGCAGCTCGCGGTCGCGTGACGTCACGACGAGCTCGTCGCCGGAGTAGTCGCGTACGGTCCCCGGCCAGTCGGCCAGCGAGTTGCGCGCTTCCGGTGCGAAGGTGTCCTCCGCGTCCTTCAGCAACTTCTCGACGTCGTCGGTCTTCGCGCCGACCGCCGCCAGCTCGTCGCGGACGGCCGCCAGCCGCTGGATCCGGCGGGCCTGCCCGGCCAGGACGTCGGTCCGCTCGTGATAGCCGCGCACCGTGTCGGCGATCTCCGCCAGGTAACGCACCCGGGCCGGGGGCACGACCTGGGTGGCGCCGCTGGAGTGGCGCACCGCCACCTCGGGAAGCGCTCCGGGCACCACGGGCAGGCCGCGCTCGGCGAACAGGCCCCGCAGATGCTGGTAGAGCGCGGTGACCCCGTCGTCGTTGAAGGTCGACGCGCTGGTCCCGAAGACCGGCATGTCCTCCGGCCGCTGCCCGAACGCCTCGCGGTTACGGACCAGTTGCCGACCCACGTCACGCAGCGCGTCCTTGGCTCCGCGCCGCTCGAACTTGTTGATGGCCACCACGTCGGCGAAGTCGAGCATGTCGATCTTCTCCAGCTGGGAGGCCGCGCCGAACTCCGGTGTCATCACGTACAGCGACTCATCCACGTACGGAACGATCGCGGCGTCCCCCTGCCCGATGCCCGGCGTCTCCACGATCACCAGGTCGAAACCGGCCGCCTGGCAGGCCGCGATGGCGTCCGCCAGGCCCTCGGGAACCTCGCGTCCGCCGCGGGTGGCGAGCGAGCGGAAGAACACCGTGTGGCCGTCGAGGCAGTTCATGCGGATCCGGTCGCCCAGCAGTGCGCCCCCGCCGCGCCGCCGGGTCGGATCCACGGCCAGCACCGCCACCTTGAGCCTGCCCTCCTGGTCGCTGCGCAGCCGACGTACCAGCTCGTCCGTCAGCGAGGACTTACCCGAGCCGCCGGTGCCGGTGATGCCGAGGACCGGTGTCCGGTGGGACGCCGCGGCCTCGCGCAGGACGCGCAGATCCGGGTCGGCCACCACACCGGCCTCCAGCCCGGTGAGCAGCCGGGCCAGCGCGGGCCTCTCCCCCGCCAGCACCTGGTCCGGCGTGACCGGGGCCAGATCCCACAGCGTGGTGTCGCACTCTTCGATCATCGAGTTGATCATCTTGGCCAGGCCGAGGCGCTGGCCGTCCTCCGGGGAGAAGATCCGTACCCCGGCCCGGGCCAGCCGGTCGATCTCCTCCGCGACGATGACGCCGCCACCGCCGCCGAAGACCTTCACATGCCCGGCGCCCCGCTCCCGGAGCAGCTCCACCAGGTACTCGAAGTACTCGATGTGTCCGCCCTGGTAGGAGCTCACGGCCACGCCCTGGACGTCCTCCTCCAGTGCCGCCGTCACCACCTCGTCGACCGAGCGGTTGTGCCCGAGGTGCACCACCTCGGCTCCTTGGGCCTGGAGGATGCGGCGCATGATGTTGATCGCCGCGTCATGCCCGTCGAAGAGGCTCGAAGCCGTGACGAACCGGACCGGATGCGTCGGGCGGTACAGGGAGTCGGCGGAGGCGGAAGCAGGCAAGGTGTCCTCCAGGGAGGGAGTGAACAAAACGAACAAGCGGACGCGCCTCCGGCCGGAAGCGACCACGCCACGACCCGTGATGCAGCAACCGTCACCGAAAGTGAACTACTAGGACGTCCAAGTAAATCGGGAGACGACGGGCCGCACAAGCCGAATCGGGTGTGCCCCTGCTCTCACTGTTACCGATGTCAGCCCTTGCGGGTCTTGACCTCCTCGGTCAGCTGCGGGACGACCTCGAAGAGGTCACCGACCACGCCGTAGTCGACCAGATCGAAGATCGGGGCCTCGGCATCCTTGTTCACGGCCACGATGGTCTTCGAGGTCTGCATACCGGCCCGGTGCTGGATCGCACCCGAGATACCGGCCGCGATGTACAACTGCGGGGACACGGTCTTCCCCGTCTGCCCCACCTGGTTGGTATGCGGGTACCAGCCCGCGTCCACCGCCGCACGCGAGGCACCCACGGCCGCGCCGAGGGAGTCCGCGAGGGCCTCGACGACGGGGAAGTTCTCCGCGCCACCGACACCGCGGCCGCCGGAGACGACGATCGCGGCCTCGGTCAGATCCGGACGCCCCGTCGACTCACGCGCCGCCCGGGAGACAACCTTCGTCCCCGTCGCCTGCTCGGAGAAGGACACCTCCAGCGCCTCAGCGGCACCAGCGGCCGGGGCCGCCTCGGGCGCGGCGGAGTTGGGCTTGACGGTGATGACCGGCGTGCCCTTGGTGATACGGGACTTGGTGGTGTACGCGGCCGCGAACACCGACTGCGTCGCCACCGGACCCTCCGCACCCTGCTCCAGGTCCACGGCATCGGTGATGATGCCCGACCCAATACGCACCGCAAGACGGGCCGCGATCTCCTTACCCTCCGCCGAGGACGGGAACAGCACGGCAGCCGGGTTCACAGCCTGGTACGCGGCCTGGAGCGCGTCCACCTTCGGGACCACCAGGTAGTCGGCGAACTCCGGGGCGTCCGCGGTCAGGACGCGCACCGCACCGTACTCGGCAGCGGTCGCGGCGGTGTCGGCGGCACCGGCACCCAGGGCGACGGCGACGGGCTCGCCGATCCGGCGGGCCAGCGTCAGCAGCTCCAGCGTGGGCTTGCGGACAGCACCGTCCACGTGGTCGACATAGACGAGGACTTCAGCCATGAGACTTCTTCTCTCCTGCGAATATCAGGGGCGGTGAGACAGTCAGATTCAGATGAACTTCTGACCGGCGAGAAAGGCCGCGAGCTGCTTGCCGCCCTCGCCCTCGTCCTTGACGATCGTGCCCGCCGTACGAGCCGGGCGCTCCTCCGCGCCGTCGACCTTCGTCCAGGCACTCTCCAGACCCACCTCTTCGGCCTCGATGTCGAGGTCGGACAGATCCCAGGAGGTCACCGGCTTCTTCTTGGCCGCCATGATCCCCTTGAAAGAGGGGTAGCGGGCCTCACCGGACTGGTCGGTCACCGACACGACCGCCGGAAGCGCGGCCTCCAGGTGCTCGGTCGCGGTGTCGCCGTCCCGGCGGCCCTTGACCGTGCCGTCCTCGACCGACACCTCCGACAGCAGCGTCACCTGCGGGACACCCAGGCGCTCGGCCAGGATCGCCGGGAGCACACCCATCGTGCCGTCCGTGGAGGCCATACCGCAGATAACCAGGTCGTAACCAGTCTTCTCCACCGCCCTGGCCAGCACCAGCGACGTACCCAGCGCATCCGTGCCGTGCAGATCGTCGTCCTCGACGTGCACGGCCTTGTCGGCACCCATCGACAGCGCCTTGCGCAGCGCGTCCTTGGCGTCCTCCGGGCCCACGGTCAGCACCGTGATCTCCGCCTCGTCATCCCCCCGCCGACACTCCTCCGCGATCTGGAGGGCCTGCTCGACCGCGTACTCGTCCAGCTCCGAGAGCAGGCCGTCCACATCATCACGGTCGAGCGTCAGGTCCTCGGCGAAGTGCCGATCACCGGTGGCGTCGGGCACGTACTTCACACAGACAACGATCCTCAAGCTCACGCCGGCTCTCCTTACCGTTCTCGGATGGCTGCGCCGCCGAACCGGAGCACCTGAGGGAGCCTATGGCACTCAGTACCCTTCGTAAAGGTACCCAGTGTCACTCATGCCGATGCTGATGCTACGTTCCCTCCATGACGGACGTACGCGACGAGGGCGGGGCGACCGCGGCGGCAAGCGGACCCGGGCCGTCCGGCAAGACGCCCATGCGCGAGGTGCTCATCGAGGCCGCGTTCCAGCTCTTCATGGAGCACGGTTTCGAGCGGACCACGGTGGATGACATCGTGGCGCGGGCCGGAGTCGGGCGCCGGTCGTTCTTTCGCTACTTCCCGTCCAAGGAAGACGTCGTCTTCCCCGAACACGAGCGCTGCCTGACCGAGATGAGCGCCTTCCTCGCGGCGAGCACCGACGATGAACCGCTCGACGCGGTCTGTGACGCAGCCCGTCTCGTCATGCGGATGTACGCCGCGAACCCCGAGTTCTCCGTGCAGCGCTATCGCCTCACGCGCGAAGTGCCCAGCCTGCGCGGCTACGAGCTGTCCGTCGTACACCGCTACGAACGGACCCTGGCGCACTACCTCCGGCAGCGCTACGCGGGCGACCCGAACGGAGCGCTTCGTGCCGAAGTGCAGGCCGCGGCCGTCGTCGCCGCGCACAACAACGGTCTACGGGCATGGCTGCGGGGCGGTGGGCACGGCGATGCCGCGAAACCGGTGGATCAGGCCCTGACCTTCGTCCGGCAGACGTGGGACGACGCCGGTGAATCCACGGAGAGCGGCACCGCGCCCACACCGGACGACGACGTGATCGTCATGGTGGCACCACGGGGGGCTCCCATGTGGCGCGTGGTGCAGAAGATCGAGAAGACGTTGGGGGACGAGTAGCCACCGCCGTGGCACTCAGCACCTTGACCGAGGGTACTGAGTGCCATAGCGTGCGGCGTCGGAACGCGAGCCGGACCATCGGCCCCCTCTCCACAAGCCTGCCCTTCCCCTACGAAGGACCACCATGGAAAACGTCTCCCGCCTCGGTGTCGTCGGCTGCGGCCTGATGGGTTCCGGGATCGCCGAAGTCGCCGCCCGCCAGGGCCTGGACGTCCTGGTGGCCGAGGCCAGCCAGAGCTCCGCCGAGGCAGGCCGCCGCCGCCTCACGGACTCCCTGGACCGTGGCCTGCGGCGCGGCAAGCTCACCGAGGAGCAGCGCGACCAGGCCTTGGCCCGGCTGAGTTTCACCTGCCATCTCGGTGACCTGGCCGACCGTCAGTTCGTCATCGAGGCGGTCGCCGAACAGCGGGATCTCAAGACCACGGTCATGCAGACCCTCGACAAGGAGGTCGTCGACCCGCGGGCGATCCTGGCCACCAACACCTCCTCCTTGCCGATCGTGGACCTCGCAGCGGTCACCAGCCGGCCGGAGCAGGTCATCGGGATGCACTTCTTCAACCCGGTCCCGGTGCAGCCCCTGGTGGAGCTGATCCCCGCCCTGACCACGGCCTCCGAGACGCTGGAGCGCGCCACGGACTTCGCTGCCCGGGGGCTGGGCAAACGGACGATCCAGGCCACGGACCGCTCCGGCTTCGTGGTCAACGCCCTGCTGGTGCCCTATCTCCTGGCCGCCGTCCGCATGGTGGAGACCGGCACCGCCCGCCCAGAGGACGTCGACCAGGGGATGGAGCTGGGCTGTGCCCACCCCATGGGGCCGCTGCGGCTGCTCGACCTCATCGGACTCGACACCGCCCAGTCCGTGGCCGAGTCGCTCTACGAGGAGTTCAAGGAACCCCTGTACGCGCCGCCCGCCCTGCTGCGCCGCATGGTCGCCGCAGGACGCCTGGGCCGCAAGAGCGGCCACGGCTTCTACGCCTACTGAATACCGCCACCAACTAGGCAGACGGCGTGGGCAGTTTCGCCGTCCTTCCGCCGTCGAGCGCATTGCAGCGGATATGGTGCTCGCCGAGATCGACCGCCAGGGCGCGCGTCAGACCATGAATGGCTGCTTTGGAGGCCCAGCAGGCCGCATGTCCGGGGTTCGCCCCGTGCCCTTCGATGGAGCCGATATTGATGATGCTTCTCCCGCCCCGCTCTCGCATGTGCGGCGGAGCCGCCTGAGCCAGGAACAGCCGCGCATCCGGCGGCGAGGGCGGAGGCGGAGTCTCCTCCGATCACGCTTTGTCGGCTCGCCGCGGACGGTGGCGGCCGAGCTGCGCAGGTGGCGGGATGTGGCCGACCTCGACGTTTCAACGTCAGCTATGCGACCAAGCCCGGCGGTTGGGAGGACTTCATCGAGCTGGCCCTTCCGGAGCTGCGCCGACAGGGCTTGGCCCGCGAGCACTACGACGAGCAGGCCACCACGCTCCGCGAGAGCTTCTATGGAGCGAGCCGGAGCCGTACGCTGCCCGACCACCCGGCGTCGAAGGTCCGCTCCGCCCTGCACGAGGACACCGCTCTGGCGTGACCGCTCCGTCAGGCTCCGGGCCCTTCCCGGTGCGAGCTTCCCTCCGGGTGCCGCAGCATCCGGGAGGGGTCCACGGTGAACCCGACCGCGGCCCCGCCACCGGGCCGGGCCCTCGCGAAGACGGTGCCGCCGTGTGCTTCGGCGACGTCACGGACGATGGCCAGGCCGAGCCCGGAGCCGGGGAGGCCGCGGGCGGTGTCGGCGCGGTAGAAGCGGTCGAAGACGCGCTCCGCGTCGGCGGCGCGGATACCGGGCCCACGGTCGCTGACGGTGATCGTTCCACGGCGGAGGCGCAGCTCGATCGGCTCGTCGCCGTCGGTGGCGGGGGCGAACTTGGCCGCGTTCTCCAGCAGGTTGCCCACCGCGCGTTCGAGCCCCTGGCGGCGGCCGCGCACCACCCAGTCGTCCGCGTCGCACAGGACCAGTCGGCCCGTGCGCCGGTACACGCGCTGCGCTGCGCGCCGGGCCACCGCGGACAGTTCGACGGGTTCCTCGGCTTCGTCGCGGCCGCGGGACAGGGCCAGCTCGACGAGTTCGTCGACCAGCCGGCCCAGTTCGCGTGTCTCGCCCTCGATGTCGTCGAAGAGCCGGTCGCGCGAGTCCGGGGACAGCTCGGTGACGCGGCGCAGCACCTCCGCGTTGGCGCGCAGGCTGGTCAGCGGGGTGCGCAGCTCATGGGCGGCGTCCTGCACCAGCCTCTCCTGGGCCTCGCGGGCGACGGCGAGCCGGGCCAGCATCCTGCTGAACGACGCCGAGAGCCGACCGACCTCGTCCCGTCCGCCCTCCAGGCCGGAACCGTCGGCGTGGTCCACGGCGCTGACCTCCTCGGCGACCATGGCCAGCCGCGCCAGGCGCCGGGTGATGCGCCCGGCCAGCAGCCGGCCGGTGCCCGCCGCGACGACCAGGACCGCGAGACTGACTCCCGCGATCTCCCGCGCCATGCCGCCCAGCACATAGTGGGTCTGGTCGACCGGTACGGCCACCTGAAGGGCCCCGCGATCCCCGCCCAGCGCGGTGGTCAGCTCCCGGTACGTACGGCCGTCGACGACGACCTCGGTGGTGTGCGACTGTCCGTACGTGCCGGAGGCGGCGAGGGCACGATGAGCGTCGGACACCGGCAGCGGGACGCGCGGACCGCCCAGATGGCTGGACGTGCCGTCGCGGTCCACGGCCCGTACGACCGGCCGCCACTCCTCCTCGTCGCCCGGGCCCGGCCGGTCCGGGCCGGGGAAGAGGTCCGCCCCCGGCCCGGAGATGGTGGGAGCCTGGTCCGGGTTCTGTGCCACCGTCACCGTGGCCGACCGCAGGGACCGGTCGATCTCCGCGAAGATGCGGTCGGAGGCGGCACGGTAGCTCAGCAGTCCGACCAGGACCGCCACCACGGCACCGACGACGGCGAAGGCGAGCGCGAGCCGCGCGCGCAGACTCATGGCCGCCGTGCCGCGTAGCCCACGCCACGCACGGTGCGGATCAGGTCGGGCGCGCCCGCGTCGGACAGTTTGCGCCGCAGATAGCCGACGTAACCGGCGAGGTTCTTGGCGTCCGTGCCGAGTTCTTGGCCCCAGATCTGCCGGTACACGGTCGCGTGGTCCAGCACGATGCCCTCGTTGCGGACCAGGAGTTCCAGCAGGTCGAACTCCGTCTTCGAAAGCCGCAGTTCCTCGTCGGCCCACCAGGCGCGCCGGGCGGCCGGGTCGACGCGCAGCGACGCGATCCTCAGCGGTGCGGCGGCCTCGTTCCGCTCCCCCGCGCCCGGGGTCAGCTCGGCGCGGCGCAATAACGCCCGCAGCCGGGCGAGCAGTTCACGTACCGAGAAGGGTTTCGCCAGATAGTCGTCGGCTCCGGCGTCCAGACCGGCGACCCGGTCCCGGGTTCCGTCGCGGGCCGTGAGCAGCAGCATCGGGGTGCGGTCGCCGTCGGCGCGCAGCACGCGGCAAATCGCCAGTCCGTCGACGTGGGGCATCATCACGTCGACGACCAGGGCGTCGAAGGAGTCCCGGCGCAGCCGGGTGAGGGTCTCCACGCCGTCGGCGGCGGTGACGACACCGTAGCCCTCCAACTCCAGGGCCCGCGCGAGGGATTCGCGGATCGCGCGGTCGTCGTCGGCGATGAGGACACGGTTCGGCACCCCCTCATGATGGCCCCCGGCCGCGCTCCCGAGTGCCGAAGCGATCCGGTCTTTGCCCAATTCCGGAACGGCTCCCGCCGAGATCTGAGGTCGCTCGTCCAGCATGGAATCCCCCGACAGCACAGCCCCCTCCCTAGGAGTCCCATGTCCCCCGTCACCCCTGCTCACAGCTCCCAGCACGTCCGCGTACGCCGCGCCGTGTTAGTCCTCGCCGCGTGCGTCGGTCTCGGTGTCACCGGCTGTGCCGCCGAGGTTTCCCCGGGCTCTTCCTCCGCGGCGGCCATGACCACGGGAAGGACGTCGTCCGTGAAGGCGGCCCCGGGCGCCGGTGGCGCGAACACCACCGAGGTCGTGGCCGCCGCCGACGCGTTCCTCGCGACGCTGTCCGACGAGCAGAAGGACACCGTCCTCCACGACTTCGACGACCCGGCCAAGAAGACCGGCTGGTCGAACTTCCCGACCCCCGTCGTAGAGCGCAACGGCCTCAAGCTGGGCGACCTCACCGGCGCGCAGCAGGCCGCGGCGCTGAAGGTCATGGAGGCCGCGCTCAGCAAGCAGGGGTACGAGGAACTGGTCGAGATCCGCAAGGCCGACGACTACCTCGCCTCGCTGCCCGGCGTCGGAAACGGGCGCGTCAACTTCGGCTCGGAGTGGTACTACATCTCCTTCTTCGGCGAACCCAGCAGGACCGGGCAGTTCACGGTCCAGTACGGCGGCCACCACGCGGCGCACAACATCACCTACGCCGGAAGCAACGTGAGCATCTCCCCCACGCTGACCGCGGTGGAGCCGATGGAGTTCGACTGGGAGGAGAAGTTCTACGCTCCCTTGAGGGACAAGCGGACCGCCACCATCGGAGCGATCCAGTCGCTCTCCGAAACCGAGCTGGCCTCGGCCGAGATCGACGGAAGCTTCGACGACCTGCTGCTCGGCCCCGGCCACGACGGCCCCTTCCCGGCGCGGCCCGAGGGCGTCCTCGTCTCCGACCTCACCAAGAAGCAGCAGGCCAAGGTCACCGCGATGCTCAGGGCGTGGGTCGACGACCTGGACGAGAAGGCCGCGGCGCGGCTCCTGGCACGGTACGTGTCCGAGTACGACGCGACGTACATCGGGTGGAGCGGCGGCACGACGCTCGACAACCCGCAGACCTACGTACGTCTCGACGGTCCTTCCGCCTGGATCGAGTTCTCCAACCAGCCCGGTGCCGAGACCGACGGAGTCCACCAGCACACCATCTTCCGGGACGAGACGGCCGACTACGGCTGGGAATGACCGGGCGGGGAGAGGTCTGTGCGGTGAAGCGTCTCCTGCCCGCGTTCCTGATCGCGGCGTTCCTGCTGGTCGGCGGCCTCGCGTCGCCGGCCGGTGCCCATCCGATGAGCACCTCGGCCGTCCTCCTCGACATCGGAGACGACCGGGTCGAGGGGGAGGTGCAGCTGCCCCTGGACCGGCTGGCCGTGGCCGTGGACCGCGAACTCACCCGCGACAGCGTCCTCGGCGCCGACCGGGCGTTCCTCGAGACGTACACGGCCGGGCATATCAGTGCCGTCGGCGACGACGACCGGCCCTGGCCCGTCACGCTCGGCGCGGGATCGGTCCGCACGATTGACGGGACACCCCATCTCGTCTACCCGCTCCGGATCCGTCCGCCCGACGGCCGGGTCACCACCTTCGACCTGCGGTACGACGTCATCGTCGAGGAGTTGCTGACGCACCGGATCATCGCGACGGTCCGCTACGACTTCGACCGCGGCATCCTCAAGACCGACGATGCCGAAACCCTCGGGATCTTCGACTACACGACGAAGAGCCTCGAAGTCCCGGCGGGCCAGGGCTCGTGGCTGCGGGGCTTCGCCACCACGGCGGGCCTGGGCGTCGAGCACATCGGCGAGGGCGCCGATCATCTGCTGTTCCTGCTCATGCTGCTCATCCCCGCCCCGCTGGTGGCCACCAGGGGCCGATGGCGTACCGCCCCGTCGGCCCGGCGCGCCGTCGGCCGCGTCGTGCACGTCGTGACGGCGTTCGCCGTCGGCCACTCGCTCACCCTCGCGCTGGCGGCGGCCGGGGTGATCGACCTGCCGTCCCGGCCGGTCGAGACGCTGATCGCGGTCTCGATCGCGGTCTCGGCCGTCCATGCCATCCGGCCATTGGTGGCTCATGGGGAGGTGTTCATCGCGAGCGGTTTCGGGCTCGTGCACGGGCTGGCGTTCGCCTCGCTCATCGGCGATCTCGGGCTCGACCGCGGATCGCTCGTGACCACGCTGCTGGGGTTCAACCTGGGCATCGAACTGACCCAACTGCTGGTGGTCGCCCTGATGATGCCGTCGCTGCTCGTCCTGTCCCGTACCCGCGTCTACCCCGCGTTCCGCACCGGCGTGGCCGTGGTCGGCCTGGTGTTCTCGGTCTCCTGGATGCTCGAACGCGCCACGCTGACGTCGTACGACCCCTTCGAGAGCGTCCAGACGTGGCTGGTCGGGCACCCGCTGATCGTCGCCGCGACGGTCGCGGCGCTGGCCGTCGTCGCCCGGCGCACCGTGCCACGGGCTCCGTCCGACCGCCACGAAGTGCTCAGCGCGCGCTGACTGATACTCACTGCCCGGACATGCCGGACTTGGGGCACGCCATACCATTCGGCCATGGTGCGTTCACATCGCCCGCGAACCATGTGACAGATCACCGAGCGATCGCCCGATCCTCCACGAGTAGGGAACGGTCCGACCATGAGACGCATCACCCCCGCCCTGGCCCTCGGGCTCGGCGCCCTGCTGGCCGCCCCGCTGTCGGCGCAGGCCACCGCCACCGGCAACGCCGGCGCCGCGGGGGCGAAGGCCACGTACAGCTACGGGACGAAAGCCACGTACGAGCCGCGGCAGAACGCCCGCTCGTACCAGCGCCCGCCGGCCGGTTTCGCCCCGGTGTTCACGGAGAACGTGTCCCGGCACGGCTCGCGCTCCGCGACCGACGGCGCCGACGGTGAGCTGATCCTCGCGCTGTGGGACAAGGCCGAGGCCGAGGGCCTGCTCACGGCCCGGGGGCGGGAGTTCGGGCCCGAGGTGCGCGCGCTCCAGGCCGCCATGGCCAAGGTGGGGTACGGCAATCTCAGCGGGCGAGGCAAGCGCGAGATGCGCGACACGGCCGTACGGCTGGCGAAGCGGCTGCCGGGCTTGTTCCAGCGGATCGCCAAGACCTCCGAGAAGATCGACGTGGTCAGCTCCGGGCAGGGGCGGGCCGTCGACAGCGGCAACACGTTCGCCGCTTCCCTCGGCGATGCCGACCCCGCCCTCAAGCCGCTCATCGGCCCGGCCCGCACCGACAAGGACTTGCTGTACTTCCACAAGTCCACCGGCGGCGCCGCGTACCAGGACTGGCTGGAGAACGACCCGCGGCTCGCTGCCACCCTGAAGAGCATCAAGGACCAGCCGGCCACCCACCGTGCCGCCGGGAGCGTCCTGAAGAAGATCTTCAAGCCGTCGTTCGTCCAGCGGATCTCCGACGGCGAGTTCGCCTCCATCGGGAGCGACGTCGACGCCGCCGAGGCCGTCTACGACCTCTATGCCATCGCCCCGGCGATGAGCGAGGAGAGCCCCGGCGGCGAGGGCCGGCACCTGGACCGCTACATCGCGCCGAGTGATGCCGCCTGGTTCGGCTACCTCGGCGACACCGAGGACTTCTACGAGAAGGGCCCGAGCTTCGCCGACAGCGACATCACCTACAAGATGGCCGACGTGCTGCTCGACGACTTCTTCCAGCAGGTCGAGGCCAAGCGGGACGGGACGAGCAAGCTCGGCGCGGAGCTGCGCTTCACCCACGCCGAGGAGATCATCCCGCTCGCCACGCTGATGAGGCTCCCCGGCAGCACGAAGGCCGTCACCACCGACGGGCCGTACACCTACGCCGACAACCCCTGGCGGGGCGCGTCCGTGGCGCCGCTGGGCGCGAACATCCAGTGGGACGTCTTCCGCAAGGGCGACACGTATCTCGTGCGGATGCTCTACAACGAGAAGGAGACCGCGTTCAAAACCAGCTGCCGACCGGTCGCCCGCGGCAGCGAGTTCTACAACCTGAACGAACTGGAGCGGTGCTTCGGGCGGAGCGACTAAGGCACTTCGTTCAGTGTGAGTGCTCGGATTCGGTGGCGCTCGCCGCCGTCCCGGGCGCGCCCTGCGCGGGGACCGTGAAGGCCGCCGTGTGGACCTTGCCCTGGTGCTTGAAGTCCAGGAACAGCCGGTACGCGCCGGGGCTCGGCGCCGTCGCCGTGAAGGCGACGCCGGGGCCGGGCCTGGTCTTGCCGTCGCCCGGTTCGCCGTTGGGGTGCACATGCAGGTACGCGAGGTCGCCGGAGCGCAGGGCGACCAGGTGGCCGTAGGCGCCGAGGTAGGGCTGAAGGTCGCGCACCGGCTTGCCGTTCCGGGTGACGGTGAACGTCAGCTCACCGGGGGTGCCGGGGGTCAGATCGCCACCCAGCCGGACCTCGTAACCGTCGGCCTCGGCCGTGGTGTTGTGCGCGGGCAGCTCCTTCGGCTCGTACGCTCCGGCCACGGCGAGGTCGGCGCCGAGCGTGAGCGCTTCCCCGCCCTTGGGCTTGAAGTCGGCGAAGACGCGATAGCCGCCCGCCTTGGGGAGATCCACGGGAGTGGACCAGGTGCCGTCGGCAGCCCGGGTGGGGTGGAGGTGGCGATACTCCGTCAGGTCGCGGGAGGCGACGATCAGGTGGAGTTCCTTGTCGTGTTCCCGGTCGTAGCGGGTGAGCTGTCGGCCGGTGGTGTTCCGCACGATGGCGAAGCGCAGGTCGGCGCGCTTGCCTGCCTGGAGGCGCACGGTCTTCACGTCGAGGGTGTAGCCACCGTCGGAGATCTGTAGCCCTCCGGGCGGGGCGGCCGTCTCGCCCTGTTCATGGCCCTGCTCGAGGCCGCCGCTCTTCTCGGGGCGCGCGGCGTCCGCATGCTCACCGTGAGCCGCGCTCTTCGGCTCGGGCGAGATCTCGCCGACCCCGCTGCCCACGCCGTACGCGGTGCCGAAGGTCGCGGCGAGCGCGGCGGCGAATGCGGTGATCCGTAGTCCGGTCTTCATGGCGCACTCCTCGTCTCCAGGCCGCCTCTCCTCGCGGCCTTCCGCACTTCACAATACCCCTAGGGGGTATCAAGTCAAGCCGAGCCCGACCTTGCCAAGGATACGGGAGGGGGGTATACAGGACGAGGTCGTGAACATACCTAGGCGGGGTATCCGCCATCGATTGCGGAGGAGCAGACATGACCACCGCTACGCCCGGCGCCGAAGAGGTCGAACTCGCCATCGGCGGCATGACCTGCGCCTCGTGCGCGGCCCGGATCGAGAAGAAGCTCAACCGCATGGACGGGGTCGAGGCCACCGTCAACTACGCCACCGAGAAGGCGAAGGTCACGTTCCGGGACGACATCGCCGTCGCCGAGCTGATCGCCACCGTCGAGGCCACCGGATACACCGCGCGGGAGCCCGAGCCGGACCCCGCGCACCCGGCGCCCGGCGCCGACGCGGACGACGAGGGAGAGGCCGAACTACGGCCGCTGCGGCAGGGGTTGACCGCAGCCGTCGTTCTCGCGGTTCCGGTGATCGCGATGGCCATGGTCCCCGCGTTGCAGTTCGAGTACTGGCAGTGGTTGTCGCTGACGCTGGCGGCCCCCGTGGTCACGTACGCCGCCTGGCCCTTCCACAAGGCGGCCTGGACCAACGCCCGGCACGGCGCGGCCACCATGGACACGCTGATCTCCGTCGGCACGACCGCGGCGTTCCTCTGGTCGCTGTGGGCCCTGTTCTTCGGTACGGCCGGAACGCCCGGCATGACGCACGCCTTCGAACTCACCATCACCCGCACCGACGGCGCCGGGAACATCTACCTGGAGGCCGCGGCCGGTGTCACCGCCTTCATCCTCGCCGGGCGGTACTTCGAGGCACGGTCCAAGCGGAAGGCGGGCGCAGCGCTCAAGGCGCTGATGGAGCTGGGCGCCAAGGACGTCACGGTCCTGCGCGGAGGACGTGAACAGCTCATCCCAGTAGGTGAGTTGACGGTCGGCGACCGGTTCCTGGTCCGGCCAGGCGAGAAGATCGCCACCGACGGCACGGTCGTCGAGGGTACGTCCGCGATCGACGCCTCCATGCTCACCGGTGAGTCGGTCCCGGTCGAGGTCGGTGTCGGCGGCAACGTCACCGGGGCCACGCTCAACGCCGGTGGTCGCCTGGTCGTGGAGGCCACCCGGGTCGGCGCCGACACCCAGCTCGCCCGCATGGCCAAACTGGTGGAGGACGCGCAGAACGGCAAGGCCGCGGCTCAGCGGCTCGCCGACAAGATCTCGGCCGTGTTCGTCCCGGTCGTGATCGCCCTGGCGCTCGGCACGCTCGGCTTCTGGCTCGGCAACGGCGCGGGGCTGACCGCCGCCTTCACCGCCGCGGTCGCTGTTCTCATCATCGCCTGCCCGTGCGCCCTGGGCCTGGCCACCCCGACCGCCCTCATGGTCGGCACCGGTCGCGGCGCCCAGCTCGGCATACTCATCAAGGGGCCCGAAGTCCTGGAGACCACGCGCAGGGCGGACACCATCGTCCTGGACAAGACCGGCACCGTCACCACCGGCCGGATGACCCTGCTCGCGGTGCACACCGCCGACGGCACGGACGAGACGGATGTGCTGCGGCTCGCGGGCGCTCTGGAGCACTCCTCCGAACACCCCATCGCCCAGGCCGTCGCGGCGGGGGCGTCCGCCCGGGTGGGCAGCCTGCCGGCCCCGGAGGACTTCGCCAATGTGGCCGGACTGGGTGTCCAGGGCATCGTGGAGGGCCACGCGGTCCTGGTCGGCCGGACCAGGCTCCTGGCCGAGTGGGCCATCAACCTGCCCGCGGAGCTGGAGCGGGCCAGGGCGGAAGCCGAGGCGGCGGGGCGTACCGCCATCGCGGTCGCGTGGGACGGCGAGGCCCGCGCGGTCCTGGAGGTGGCCGACGCCATCAAGGACACCAGCCCCGAAGCGATCAGGCGGCTGCGCGCCCTGGGCCTGACCCCCGTCCTGCTGACCGGCGACAACAAGGCCGTCGCCGCGGCGGTCGCGGCCGAGGTGGGCATCGATGCCGGGCAGGTGATCGCCGAGGTCATGCCGCAGGACAAGGTGGACGTGGTCAAGCGGCTCCAGTCCGAGGGCCGTTCGGTGGCGATGGTCGGCGACGGCGTCAACGACGCCGCCGCGCTCGCCCAGGCCGACCTCGGCCTCGCGATGGGCACCGGCACCGACGCCGCCATCGAGGCCGGGGACCTGACCCTGGTGCGCGGCGACCTCAGGGCCGCGGCCGACGCCATCCGGCTGTCCCGTAAGACCCTGGGCACCATCAGGTCCAACCTCTTCTGGGCCTTCGCCTACAACGTCGCCGCGCTCCCCCTCGCCGCCTCCGGACTGCTCAACCCGATGATCGCCGGAGCGGCCATGGCCTTCTCCTCCGTCTTCGTGGTCGGCAACAGCCTCCGGCTGCGGGGCTTCCAGGCGGCGGGCCGGTGAGCCGACGGCACGCACACCCCGTCGCCTCCACCGCATCGGCCACCGCGCGGGGCACAGTAGGGCCATGAACGCGGACGACAGCAACGTTCTCGCCCGGGCCCGCGCGGCGACCAGGCTTCCGGCCCAGGACCTGGACCGGGCGAGGCGTTTCTACTCGGAAAAGCTCGGGCTGGAGCCCGTCGACGAACGGCCCGGTGGGCTGCTCTACCGGTGCGGGGGCGTGGACTTCGCCCTGTTCCAATCGGCGGGCGCCTCCCCCGGCACCTTCACCCAGATGGGGTGGGAGGTCGACGACATCGAAACGGCCGTGGCGACCCTCAAGCGGCGCGGCGTGGTGTTCGAGGAGGTCGACCTGCCGGGGCTGCGCACACGGGACGGGATCGCCGACATCGACGGCAACTACCCGAGCAAGGGCGCGCGGGGTGAACGCGGCGCCTGGTTCCGTGACAGCGAAGGGAACATGCTGGGCATCGGCCAGCCGGTCGTCTGAGCCGACGGCCCACGGTCAGCGGCCGGTCCACCGGGGGAGGCGTTTTTCGGCGAAGGCCCGCGGGCCCTCCACCGCGTCGTCGGACGTCAGCATGGTCCGGTAGGCGGGCAGGTGGCCGTGGCGCAGGTGCTCGTAGCCCTCCTCGATCGTGGCACCGGCCGTGGTGCGCAGGATTTCCTTGATCGCCGCCACGGCCAGTGGCGCCCCGACGCAGATGTCGCGGGCCAGCCGCATGGCCGCCTCCAGGAGTTCGGATCCGTCGACGACGCGGTTGACCAGGCCCCACCGTTCCGCCTCGTGGGCGGGCATCCGGCGCCCGGTCAGCAGGAGGTCCCTGGCCACCGCCTGCGGGAGGCGCCGGGGAAGCCGCAGCACTCCGCCGGAGTCGGGGACCATGCCGAGGGTCACCTCCGGCAGGGCGAACTCGGCGTGGTCGGCGGCGACGATCAGGTCGGCGGCCAGGGCGAGTTCGAAGCCGCCGCCCAGGGCGAGGCCACCGACCGCCGCGATGACGGGCTTGTCGAGGTCGAAGAGTTCGGTGAGGCCGGCGAAGCCGCCCGGGCCGTGGTCGGCGTCGATCGCCTCGCCCGACGCCGCGGCCTTGAGGTCCCATCCCGCCGAGAAGAACCGCTGCCCGGCGCCGGTGAGCACCGCCACGCGCAGCGTCTCGTCCCGGGCCAGCCGGTCGAATGCCGCGTGGAGCGCGCGGCTCGTGGCCACGTCGATCGCGTTCGCCTTGGGACGGTCCAGGGTCACCACCAGGATGCCGCCGTCGACCTCCGTACGTACCGGATCAGCCATGCGCTCCTCCTCGTTCTACGGTCCCCAGGCTGATCAGCACATCGGCGGCCACCACGCCGCCGTGGCCGGGCAGGACCAGCAGGGGGTTGATGTCGAGTTCCACGAGTGTGTTCGCGTGGACGCGCGCGAAGTCGGCCACGGCCGCCACCGCGTCGATGACCGCGTCGATGTCGCCCGGCGGCTGTCCGCGGTAGCCGGTCAGCAGCGGCCAGCTCCGCAGGCGCCGCAGCGTGGCGCGGATCTCGTCCCGTCGTACGGGCAGCAGCAGGGTCGCCGCGTCGCCGAGGAGTTCGACCATGGTGCCACCCGCGCCGATGGTGAGTGCCGGACCGAACTGCGGGTCCCGGTGGACCCCGACAATCAGTTCCGCCACCGCGCCGTGGACCATGCGCTCCACGAGGAAGCGGTCCGAGAGGCCCGCCATGCCGTCCACCGCGGCGCGCACCTGCTGTTCCCCGGTCAGCCCGAGGCGTACGCCGCCGACATCGCTCTTGTGCGCGATCGCCGCCGAGACCGCCTTCACCACCACGGGGAATCCGATGTCCCGGGCCGCTTCGACCGCGGTCGCGGCGGTGGCCACGGCGCCCTCCGGTACGGGCACTCCCCACTCGGCGAGGATCCGTTTCCCCTGCCATTCGTCGAGCGGAGGTGTCCCGGTCGGATGCGCGGTGGCCGGGTCGAGCGGCAGGACCGTATCGGCCGCCTCCTGGGCCAGGCCAATGTGGCGCGCCGCCGCGATGGCCGTCAGGCATTCGGCGATGCCCTGCATCGGGGCGACGCCCTCGTCCAGCAGCCGGGTGCGCACCGGCTCCGGCAGCCCTTCCGGCAGCGAACTGACCACACACGCGGGCGCACCGGTGTCCCGGAGCGCGGCCAGGTAGGCGTCCAGGGTGGTCTGCCACGTATCCGGCGAGCAGCGGTCCGCGCGCGGGAAGTCGAGCACCAGGAGGTGCATGTCGAAACCGGTGGTGAGGAACGCGCGGAAGCAGTTCCGCTGGGCGTCGGCGTCGCCCCAGATGTAGGTGTGGTAATCCAAGGGATTGGCGACGGAGACGCGTTCGCCGAGCACCTCGCCCAGCCGCTGGGCGGTGGCGTCCGGAAACGGTGGCAGTTCGACCTCGTGATCGTGGGCGAGATCGGCCAGCAGTGCCGCCTCGCCTCCCGAGCAGCTCGCGGAGGCGATCCGCGCCCCGGGCCGTGCCCCGTGGACGTGCAGGTATTTCAACGTCTCCAGGAAGGTGCCGACCTGGTGCACCCGGGCCATGCCCAGGCGCCGGAAGAAGGCGTCGCAGAGCACATCGGAGCCCGCCAGGGAACTCGTATGGCTCAGATTGGCCCGGCCGCCCAGTTCCGACCGGCCCGTCTTCAGCACGACGATCGGGATCCGCCGGTGGAGCGCGCGTACGGCGGCCCGGGACAGGCCCGCGGGATCGTCGATGCCCTCCAGGTGCAGACCGATCGCGGTGATCCGGGGATCCTCCAGCAGGGCGTCCACCAACTCGGCCACCCCGGTCACGGCGGCGTTGCCGACCGTCACCAGCCGGGCCAGCGGCATCGATCTGCGCTGCATGGTCAGGTTCTGGCCGATGTTGCCGCTCTGCGTGATGACGGCGACGCCGCGGTCCACCCGCCGCCCGCCGTGCTGGTCGGCCCACAGGGCGGCGCCGTCGAGGTAGTCGAGCATCCCGATGCAGTTGGGCCCGATCACCGCCATCTGCCCCGCGGCGCGGACGAACGCGCGCTGCCACCGCGCACCGTTCGGCCCGTCCTCGGCGAAGCCCGCCGCGTGGCAGACCGCTCCGCCCGCGTCGCGTGCGGCGAGTTCCGTCAGCACCTCGACGGTGGCATCCCTCGGTACGGCGAGGAACGCGGCGTCCGGTGGACCCGGCAACGCGGCGGTGTTCGGGTAGCAGCGCAGGCCCTCGATGGTCGTACGCCTGGGATGGACTGGCCAGATCGTCCCGGTGAAGCCCGCGCGGCGGCACTGCCGGATCGCTTCCGCGGCGGTGTCGCCACCGAACACGGCGATGTGGCGCGGGTTCAGCAGGCGCCGGAGATTGTCCCTGGTACCCATCCCCGGGTCACGATCCGAGGGGACGCAGCAGGGAGCGGGAGATGATGTGGCGCTGGATCTCGCTGGTGCCGTCCCAGATGCGCTCCACCCGGGCGTCCCGCCAGAACCGTTCGATCGGCAGTTCCGCCATCAGCCCCATGCCGCCGAAGATCTGCACCGCCCGGTCGGTGATCCGGCCCAGCGCTTCCGAGGCGTACAGCTTCGCCATCGCCGCGTCCCGGTCGGTCATGGTGCCCTGGTCGAGCTTCCACGCCGCCCGCATGGTGAGCAGTTCGGCGGCCTCCAGCTCGGTGGCCATGTCCGCCAGGGGGAAACTGACGCCCTGGAACCGGCCGATCGTCTGCCCGAACTGGCGGCGTTCGGCGGCCCACCCCGTGGCGAGGTCCAGTACGCGCCGGGCGCGCCCGACACTGGTGGCGGCGACGCTGAGCCGACTGGCGCCCAGCCACTCCGCCATCAGGTCGAAGCCACGCCCCTCTTCGCCGAGGCGCCCGCCCGCGGGGATCCGGCAGTCCGTGAAGGACAGTTCGCACTGGTGGTATCCCCGGTGCGATACGGCCGCCGAGCCACGGGTGACGGTGAGGCCCGGGGTGTCCAGGTCCACCAGGAATGCCGTGATCGGGTTCTTCCCTGTGGTGGGGCCCGTGGCACCGGTGGTGGCGAAGAGGATCACGAAGTCCGCCGCGTCGGCGTGGCTGATGAAGTGTTTGGTGCCGTTGATGACGTACGTGTCGCCGTCCCGTACCGCGCGCGTGGTCATGGAGCGTACGTCGGATCCCGCGCCGGGTTCGGTCATGGCGAGGCAGTCATGGCGTTCCCCGCGGATGGTCGGGAGCAGATAGCGCTCGCGTTGCTCCCCTTCGCAGGCCTGAAGGATGTTGCTCGGCCGGGCCACGAGCATCTGGAGGGCGTAGCCGGTGCGGCCCAGCTCGCGCTCCACCAGGGTCATGCTGGTGGCGTCCAGGCCGCCGCCACCCAGCTCTTCGGGCATGTTGGCCGCGTAGAGCCCGGCGTCGAGGGCCTTGCGGCGGATCCGCTCGGCCAGTGCGGGCGGCACCTCGTCGAGCCGCTCGACCTCATCCTCGTGCGGCTCCAGCTCGTTCGTGACGAACGTGCGCACCGTGTCCACGATCATGCGCTGCTCGTCGGTGAGTTCGAAATCCATGGCGGCTCCTCAGGACGGCGGGACGGGAGCGAATGGGCTTCGGGCGTGGCGTGGGCTTCAGCCGCGGCGGGGGATCCCCATCGGGCGGCCCACGACCTCGGGCCGGGGCAGGGCCGTGTGCGCCTGGTGGATCGCGGCCAGCCGCTGGAGCAGGGTCGCGGGCATCGGGCACGACCGCCCCCGCTCCATGTCGACGTGCACCAGCATCTGTTCGGCGGTGGCCAGCAGTGTGCCGGTGGTGTCGTGGTGCATTTCGTGGAAGATGTGGGCCCGCTTGGTGTCATGGTCCAGTACGCGGAGGGTCAGCCGGATCGGCTCCCCCTCGGCCACTTCGCGGCGGTTGTGCAGATGGGTTTCCACCGTGTACAGCGAGTGGCCCGCGGCCCGGTACCGCTCGTCGATGCCGATGTAGCGGAAGAACGCGTCCGCGTTGTCCCCGAAGACCAGCAGGTAGCAGGACTCGCTCATGTGGCCGTTGTAGTCCACCCAGGCCGGGCTGACGGTGGTGTGGTGCAAGGACAACGGTGCGGGGATGTCGGCGGTGTCGTCCCAGGTGCGGTGGCCGGTGCCCTCGTAGGGCGTGATCACCCGGCCCGTGTTTTGCTCGGCTTCGTCGTCGCTGTCTGCCATACCCGGCTCCTGTTCCTGACGGTGCTGTTTCCGGGTTCGTATCGGTCGGTGCGAGGTCGCGGTCGCTCAGCTCCGGACGATCTCGCGTTGCACGAAGTCGTAGAGAATCCGCCGCATCCGCTCGACGCTGCGGCCGGGGCGGCCGGTGAGCACCTGGATGCCCAGACCGTCGATCAGGGCCGTCAGGGACACGGCCAGCTCCTCGGGATCGGCGTCGGTGAAGACGCCCTGGGCCTGGCCTTCGGCGATCGTGCGCGCGACCGTCTCGTGGTAGCGGGCGTAGGAATCGGTGTGCAGCACCCGCAGCTCCGGGCGGAGCGCGGTCTCGTTCCACACTTGCAGCCAGATCGACCATTCCCGCTGCAACGCGCCCGGGGTGGGCAGCTGCAACTCGACCAGGCGCAGCAGCCGTTGATGCGCGTCCTCGATGCGGTGCAGCTCCGCGACCTGGCGGTCGAAAGCCTGCTGCACCGAGTGGCGCAGCGCCTCGGTGAGCAGACCGTCGCGGCCCGGGAAGTGGTAGTGGATCGTGGCGGCGCTCGTACCGCAGGCTTCCGCGACGTCCGACACCCGCACCGCGTGATAGCCCCGCTCGGCGATGAGGCGGCAGGCCGCGTCGAGGATCTGGCGGTACCGTCCGGTGTCCCCGTCGCGTACGGGCCGTCGGGCACTGCGCTGCGGAACCGCGGACACGGTGTCCGCCTCGTCGCTGCCGTTGATCAGCCAGTTCACCGTGACGTTGCCGATCTCGGCGATCCTGGTCAGCTCGGCGGGGGTGAACCGCCGCGCCCCGGTCAGCGACTTGGACAGCTTGGTGGGGTCCAGCCCCATGGCGTCGGCGAACGCGCGCTGGCTGCCCGGGTATCCGCGCAGCACCTCACGCACCCGCTGACGCGTCGCGTCCGCAGTGTGCAGCATGCCGCCGACCCTAGGGGCGCATTGCGAAACCCGCAATGGTCTGACTCATCAATCGCAACGCAACGCGGCTCACCGTCCCGTCAGGCCGGGGAGTCCTCCTCCATGGGCGGCATGAAGGCCCGCAGCCATCGCTCCGTCTGGGCGACGTGCGCCTCGGCCGCACCGGCGGCGGCGCGCGGATCGCGGTCGGCGATCGCGGTGGCCAGCACGCGGTGGTCCTCGTCGCTCTTGCGCCGCATCCGCTCGCCCTCGGGGAGGGTGAAGATCTGGTACTTGCGGGAGCGGGCGCGGAAGACCGAGAGCAGGGAGGCGAGGGCGGGGTTTCCGGCCGCGGTGGCGATCGCGGCGTGGAAGCGGTGGTCGAGGTCCGATGCCTCGGTGGGGTCGTCGGTGGCGTCCATGGCCTCGATGAGTGCGAAGAGTTCCCGCACCGTCTCCGGGGTGCTGCGGGCCGCGGCCTGCGCCGCGACGTGGGACTCCAGGACGCGCCGGATCTCGTACACCTCCAGCAGACCGGAGAGCGGCAGCAGCTCCAGGGTGAGCGACAGGCTGCCTATGATGTCCTCCGGCCTGAGCTGGGAGACATAGGTACCGGAGCCGTGCCGCGGCTCGATCACCCCCAGGGCCGCGAGCATCCGTACGGCCTCGCGCAACGACCCCCGGGACACGCCGAGTTCCTCGCACAGCTCACCCTCGGGCGGAATGCGCCCTCCGGCGCTGAGGCGCCCGGTGGCGATCATGTGGCGCAGGCCGTGGAACGCCTTGTCGACTGCGGACATCCGATTCCTCCCGAACGGGCGGGGCGCGGTTCCGCGCCCTTCGCCGCACTGTACCGATTCATCAGATGTCTCAGAGGTATCGATCGGAAGTCATCTGATGATCCACGCTGTCACACCCCTTGATTGCACGGAATCCGTCATGCAGGATGCCGAGTCATCATACGTGTTCTGGTCGCGATCAGATCTTTCCCATTTCTGATGCCCCTCGGAACACCCCGGGCCCGGCAGATCGGGAGTCATGTGAGCGAGACCGATGTCATCGCGGCGCCACGCCCCCTGTTGCTGGCCGACGGCCGGCCAGCCGACCGGGCGTGGACGCTGGACCCCGCCATGAGACACCTGAACCACGGTTCCTTCGGCGCGGTTCCCCTGGTGGCACAGGAGCGGCAGAAGCAGCTGCGGGTGGAGATGGAACGCTCCCCAGTGGTGTGGTTCCCGGCGCTGCCGCAGCGGATCGCCGACACCAGGGTCGAGATCGCCGACTTCCTGGCGGTGGCCGCCGACGACCTGGCCCTGGTGCCGAACGCGAGCGCGGGCATCAGCGTCGTGTACGCCGCCCTCGACCGCCGCCGCGGCGGGGAGATCGTCGTCACCGACCACGGTTACGGCGCCGTCACCATGGGCGCCGAGCGGCTGGCGCGCGACCGCTGGGACGGCAGGGTCCGCACCGCGCGGGTGCCCCTCGACGCGGACGAGGAGCAGGCGTACGAGGCCGTGTTCGCCGAAGTGTCCGAGGCGACGGACCTCATCGTGGTGGACCAGATCACCTCGGCGACCGCCCGGCTGATGCCGGTGGAGCGGATCGGCGCGGAGGCGCGGCGGCGCGGGATCCCGCTGCTCGTGGACGCTGCGCACGCACCCGGTCTGCTCCCGGCCCCACTCGATGGTCTGGCCTGTGATTTCTGGGTCGGGAACCTGCACAAGTGGGGATGCGCGCCCCGCGGCACCGCGGCGCTCGTGGCCCGTGGTCCGCTGCGTGAGCGGCTCTACCCGCCGATCGACTCTTGGGGTGCCGAGGATCCGTACCCCGACCGCTTCGACCAGCAGGGCACGGTGGATGCCACCTGCTATCTGGCGGCGCCGACGGCGCTCGGCCTCATCGAACGCACCTGGGGCTGGCGGCGCGCCCGTCGCTATATGGACCACCTGGCCGGTTACGCGGCGCAGGTCATCGGTGCCGCGTTCACCGAGCTGACCGGCGCCGACAGCGGCGTCGACGTCGGCATGCCGGTCCCCGGGATGCGTCTGGTGCGGCTGCCCGAGGGCCTGGGCGCCACCCGCGTCGAGGCCGACGCGCTGCGCGACCGGGTCGCCGGGGAGCTGGGGGTCGAGGCGGCCTTCACCAGCTTCGGCGGCATCGGCTATCTGCGGGTGTCCGCCCACGTCTACAACACCGCCGCCGACTACGAGTACTTCGCCGAGACCTGCGTCCCCGTCCTCGGTGAGTGGGCCCGCACGGCTCGCGGGCGGCACGGCGCGCCGTAGCGGCGCGACACCGTACGCCCCCTCCCCCACCCCCGCCCCCCCCAGGCCGCTCCGAGCGCGGCCCGCACCCAAGGAAGAGGTCAGCACGATGAGGAGAAGGACGGCAGCCCTCGCCCTCGGCACCGCCGCCGCGATGGTCCTGACCGGCTGTTCCACCATGAGCCCGAGCGCGGACGGCAAGGTCACGCTCAACATGGTCGAGAGCCTGACGAACCCCGCCCGTACCGATCTGATCAAGGGGCTCATAGCCGACTTCGAGAAGCAGAACCCCAAGATCAAGGTCAATCTGATCTCGCCGCCCACCGAACAGGCCGATCAGAAGATCCAGCAGATGCTCCAGTCCGGCAGCGGCGTGGATGCCCTCGAGGTACGGGACATCACGGTCGGCCCGTGGGCGAACAACGGCTGGCTGTACGACATGAAGAAGGACCTCAAGGGCTGGCAGGGCTGGAACGGCATGACGGAGAACGCCGTCAAGGCGTCCGAGGACGCCAAGGGCCGTACCTTCTTCGTCCCCTACGGCTTCTACGGGCTGAGCCTCTTCTACCGCAAGGACCTGATCAAGGACGCCGGGTTCAGCAAGCCCCCGGCCTCCTGGGACCAGCTGCTGAAGCAGGCGTCCGCCGTCAACGACCCGGCGAAGCGCCGCTACGGCTACGCGTTCCGCGGCGGGGCCAACGCCAACAGCAACGCCACCGCCATCATCGAGGCGTACGTGGCCGACAAGGTCGACCTCGCCAACGGCTACAAGCTGAAGAACGGGCGCACGATCTTCTCCGCGCCCGAGGCCCTGGACGCCCTCAAGACCTACCTCACCCTCTTCAAGAAGGCATCGCCCAAGTCGTCCGTCTCCTGGGGCTATCCGGAGATGGTCGAGGCGTTCTCCAACGGCTCCACGGCCTTCCTGCTCCAGGATCCGGAGGTCATCGCCACGGTCTCCGAGTCCAAGTCGATCTCGAAGGACCAGTGGGACACCGCTCCGCTGGTGGCCGGGCCCAGCGGGAAGACCGTCCAACCGCTGGCCACCGCCGGGTGGGGCATCGCGAAGGGCAGCAAGCACAAGGCCGAGACCGTCAAGCTGATCAAGTTCCTGTCCCAGGGCAAGGCGTCGACGGACTTCACCAAGAAGAACAGCCTGGTGCCGATCCTCAAGTCGGCGACCGAGGACCCGTTCTACAAGACCGGCCCGTGGTCGTCCTACGTCACCATGACCAAGCACCCCGACACCTATCTCAACGTGAGCCAGCCGCGCGGCGTGACCTGGTGGAGCGAGTGGGAGCAGAAGTCCGACGCCGACGTGCAGAAGATGGTGATCGGCAAGATGTCGCCCAAGGAGCTGCTGGCGGGCTGGGACGCGTACTGGACCAAGAAGTGGGAGCAGGAGAAGTAGGGATGCCCGCGACGTCAGCGACGACCGGGCCGAAGACTTCGCGCCCCGTCCGGAAGCAAGCCGCCCCGCGGGCCCGGAGCGGGCCGCGGGGCGGCCGGAAGCGGGAGTTCACGACCCGCAGGGGCCTGCTCATCGCCGCCTTCATGGCACCGGCCGCGATCTTCGTGGCGGTGTTCACGTACTACCCGATGATCGCGGGCAGCCAGATGGCCTTCCGCCACTGGGACCTCAACGATCTCACCGACACCTCCTGGGTGGGCCTGCGGAACTTCCAGGAGGTGTTCTCCGACCCCAACTGGGGCACCGTGCTGGGCAATACGGGCGTCTGGGTCATCGGGTCGATCGTGCCCCAGCTCGTGATCGGTTTCGCGCTCGCCCTGTGGCTGCGCCGCCGGTTCCGCTTCCGCGGTGTCTACCAGGCGCTGGTCTTCTTTCCCTGGGCGATCTCCGGGTTCCTCATCGGCATCCTGTTCCGCTGGATGTTCAACAGCGAGTTCGGCGTCGTGAACGACCTGCTCCAGAAGGCGGGGCTGATCGACGAGCCGGTGGCGTGGCTGGCCGATCCGCACAAGGCGATGATCGCCGTACTGATCGCCAACACCTGGTACGGCGTCACCTTCTTCGCCATCATGATCCTGGCCGCGCTCCAGTCGGTCCCCGACGAGCTGTACGAGGCCGCGGCGCTGGACGGGGCCGGGAAGGCACGCACGCTCTTCCAGATCACCATCCCCTACATCCGGGTCACGCTGGTCCTCACCGTGCTGCTGCGGGTCATCTGGATCTTCAACTTCCCCGATCTGATCTTCGGGATGACCGGTGGCGGGCCGAACAACGAGACCCACATCGTGACCACCTGGATGATCAAGATCACTCAGCAGGGCGACTACGGCAAGGCGTCGGCCCTCGGTCTCCTCGTGGTCGCGGGGCTACTGCTGTTCACGGTGTTCTTCCTGCTGGCCACGCGCGAGAAGCGAGAGGTGAAGTCGTGATCGGCAAAGAGACCGCCGCCGGCCGGGCCGTCCGGATCGTCTTCCTGGTGCTGTGGCTGGCCTTCACCGTCTTCCCGCTGTACTGGATCCTCGTCACCTCGCTGAAGGCGCCGGGCGACATCTTCTCCTTCCCCCTCGCCTACTGGCCCGAGCACTTCTCGCTGGAGAACTACCGCGAGCTGTTCAACAAGGCCGACTTCGGGACCTATCTGACCAACAGCCTCATCGTCGCGACCGTCGCGGGCGCGGTCGCCACCGCCATCTCGATGCTGTCGGCGTACGTGCTGGCGCGCTTCGAGTTCCGCACCAAGTCCGCGCTGCTGACGGCCGCCCTGGTCACCCAGATGATCCCGGCCTTCATCGCGCTGGGCCCGCTGTATCTGCTCATGACCGACCTGAAGCTGGTCGACAACCGGCTCGGGCTCATCCTCGTCTACATCGCCGTGTGCATCCCCTTCTGCACGGTGATGCTCCGCGGCTTCTTCGAGAACATCCCCGACGCGCTGGAGGAGGCCGCGATGATCGACGGCCTCTCCCGGTTCTCGGCACTGTTCCGGGTGCTGCTGCCGGTGATGCGTCCGGGGATCGTGGCGGCGTTCATCTTCAACTTCGTCAACTGCTGGAACGAGTTGTTCCTGTCGGTGACCCTGATGAACAGCGACGCCAACAAGACCATTCCGACGGCCCTCAACGGCTTCATCTCCAGCTTCAACATCGACTGGGGCTCGATGTCGGCTGCGGCCGTGTTCACGATCCTGCCGACGATGGTGCTCTTCGCCTTCGCGAGCCGCCACATCGTGCAGGGGCTCACCTCCGGCGCCGTGAAGGGGTGAGGTATCCATGTCCGTGATCGACGTTCCGCTGCCCGACTCCGTCCATGTCATCACCGGTCCGTCCGGGGACCCGCGCACCGCCGCACCGGCGGGGACGGGCCGCTGGACCGTGCCCGGCGCCGAGGTGACGGCGCGACACGATCCGTACGGCGCCCTGCGGCTGGCGCTCGCCGCGCCGGGTCCGGAGGGCCTGTCGACGGTGGCGCTGCGCTGGCGCCACCACCCCGGCGACCACCGCCCCGCCCTGGTGCTCGGCGATGCGTGGGAGCGCTCGTACGGCGAATTGCAGTGGCGTGGCATCCAGCCGGAACGCCCGCTGCCCTGGTACTGGCTGGGCACCGACCCGGCCACCGGCACCAGTGCCGGGCTGGGGGTGCGGACCCGCGCCGGGGCGCTGTGCTGCTGGACGGTGGACGAGGACGGCACCACGCTGTGGCTGGACGTACGCTCCGGCGGCCTGCCGGTGCTGCCGGGCGACCGGGAGATCGCCGCCGCCATCGTGGTCGGGGTGGCGACGGGTGCGGACACCACCCCGTACGCGGCGCTCCAGGAGCTGTGCGCCGCCATGTCCCCCGATCCGCTGCTGCCCGCACAGCCGGTGGTCGGCTGCAACAACTGGTACTACGCGTACGGCCGGGACTTCGGCCCGGACGCCGTACTGCGCGACGCGGCCACCATCGCCGAGTTCGCCGGGGACCATCCGGTGCGGCCGTTCTGCGTCGTCGACGACGGCTGGACGGAGGGCGGGGGCAGCGCCCCGGGAGGGCCGTGGGACACCGGCCTGCCCGGGCTGTTCGACGACATGGCGGGGCTGGCCGCGGGCATCGCCGACCGCGGCGCCCGGCCGGGCCTGTGGTTCCGGCCGCTGCTGTCCCGGGTGCCGGCGGAGGGGATGCGCACGGACACCGGCGCTCCCGGCCGGATCCCCCTGGACCCGTCGCTGGACGCCACCCTCTCCGCCGTCGCCGCCGATGTCGCCCGCTTCCGCTCCTGGGGCTTCGAGCTGATCAAGCACGACTTCAGCACGTACGACGTCTTCGGCCGCTTCCACCCGGACACACCGCACGAGATGGCCGGTCCCGGCTGGCGGCTCGCCGATCGCACCCGCACCACCGCCGAAGTGCTGGTGGCCCTCTACCGGACCATCGCCGAGGCGGCCGGGGACGCCCTGGTGCTCGGTTGCAACACCGTCGGACATCTGGCGGCGGGTCTGGTGCAGGTGCAGCGCACCGGCGACGACACCTCGGGCCGCCACTGGGAGCGCACCCGGCGGATGGGCATCAACACCCTCGCCTTCCGGCTGGCCCAGCACAGCCGCTTCTACGCGGTGGACGCCGACTGCGTGCCCTGTACCCCGGCCACCGAGTGGCGGCTGAACCGTCAGTTCCTGGACCTGGTGGCCCGTTCCGGCACCGCGCTGTTCGTCTCCGTCGACCCGGCCGCCCGCACCCCGGGGACCGACGCCGACCTCGGCGCGGCCGTCCGGCTCGCGCTGGACGGCGGGTCACCCGGCGGCGTCGAACCGCTGGACTGGCTCGGGACCACGGCCCCGCGCCGCTGGCGGACGGGCGACGCGGAGCGTACGTACACGTGGTCCCAGCCCTGGGGAGCGTGGCCGCCGCTGCCGCTCTAGACGGCCGTAGCTATTGGTCATTTTGATCAGCCGAGCGCTCTTTCACCCCGGCGCGGTGGGCAGATTGCTCAGCCGGAAGACGACATGTTGCGCAGTTGATGGGCTCTCTGTCTACTTCTCGCATCACACAGCATTCCTGGACGCCAGGTCCAGGCCATGGAGGTGGTCAATGTGGTCATGGACGCGACCTTCTCGGGTGCCCCGGGCAAGGACCCGGCCGGGAGGGCACACCCCGGGACGCTCGGCACGCTGGCAGCGGTCGAGCGCCGGGTGCTGTGGCTGTCCACGGCCATCATCGACCATGCCAACCGGGTCCGGCCGAACCCCACGGGGCTGAAGGTCGGCGGTCACCAGGCGTCCAGCGCGTCGATGACCTCGATCATGACGGCGCTGTGGTTCCACACCCTGACCGCCGAGGACCGGGTGTCGGTCAAGCCCCATGCCTCACCGGTGCTGCACGCCATCAACTACCTGCTCGGCGAGCTGGACGAGTCGTATCTGACGACGCTTCGCGCCTTCGGCGGACTCCAGAGCTACCCCAGCCGGTCCAAGGACCCCGACCGGGTCGACTACTCCACCGGCTCGGTCGGGATCGGCGCCACCGCGCCCCTGTGGGGTGCGCTCGCCCGGCGCTATGTGGAGGGCCGCTTCGGCGGCGCCGGGACCGGGCGGCAGTACTCCCTGCTCGGCGACGCGGAGCTGGACGAGGGGGCGATCTGGGAGGCGGTCCAGGACCCGGTGGTGTCCTCCCTGGGCGAGGTCACGTGGATCGTCGACCTCAACCGGCAGTCGCTGGACCGTGTGGTGCCCGGCATCGCCGCCGGACGGCTCCAGGGCATGTTCACGGCCGCCGGATGGCAGGTGCTGACGCTCAAGTACGGGCATCTGCTGCGCGAGCTGTTCGCCCGGCCCGGCGGGGAGGCCCTGCGCACCCGCATCGATGCCATGGGCAACCCCGAATACCAGCGGCTGCTGCGCTGCACCGCCGACCAGCTGCGCGAGCGGCTGCCCGGCACCGGCTCCACCGCAGGACCCATCGCCGGGCTCATCGCGCAACTGGACGACACCACGCTGCTCGCCGCGCTGCGCAACCTGGGCGGCCATGATCTCGGGGCGCTCCTGGAGGCGTACGACACCATCGACGACACCCGGCCGACCGTGATCTTCGCGTACACGGTCAAGGGTCACGGGCTGCCCACCGAGGGCCATCCGCAGAACCACTCCTCGCTGCTGACCGCCGACCAGATGGGCCCACTGGCCGAGCGGCTGGGGGCGGACCTGGACCGCCCCTGGGACCTCTTCCCCCAGGGCTCGGCGGAGGCGTCGCTGTGCGCGGCCGCCGCCGAGCGGCTGCGCAGGCCCGAGCGCGAGCCGCGGCAGCCGCCCGCCCTTCCGGCCGACCTCGGCCGCCCGGCGCCCGCCGGGACCGGCCACACCCAGCAGGCGCTGGGGAGGGCGCTGCTGGACCTCACCCGCCGGGCGCCGGAGGCGGCGGGCCGGATCGTCACCGTCAGCCCGGACGTCAGCTCGACCACCAACCTGGGCGGCTGGCTGAACAAGGTCGGCGTGTGGTCGGCCACGGAAGGCACCGACTGGTTCGCCGACGACGCCGAGACGATCCTCCACTGGCGGGAGAAGCCGACCGGACAGCATGTGGAGCTGGGCATCGCCGAGACCAACCTGGTAGGTCTGCTGGGCGAGTTGGGCGCCACCTGGAGCCGCTGGGGGCAGCCGCTGCTGCCCATCGGCGTGGTGTACGACCCCTTCGTCAACCGGGCGCTGGAGCCGTGGTCGTTCGGCATGTACGCGGGCGGCCAGTCCATCCTGGTGGGCACCCCGTCCGGTGTGACGCTCGCCCCGGAGGGCGGCGCACATCAGTCGATCACCACTCCGTCGCTCGGCACCGAGCAGCCGGGGTGTGTGTCGTACGAGCCCGCCTTCGCCATCGACACCGAGTGGTGTCTGCTCGCCGCCCTGGGCAACCTCGGCCAGCCAAAGGGGAGTTCGGCGTATCTGCGGCTGTCCACCCGGCCGGTGGACCAGTCCCTGGCCGCCGTGCCCGCCGACCCCGCGGCGCGTGAGCGACGGCGTCGGCAGGTGGTGGCGGGCGCGTACCGGTTGCGGCGGCACGACAAGCCGGTGGTGACCATCGCGGCGATGGGCGCCCTGGTCCCCGAGGCCCTGGCCGCCGCCGAACGGCTCCAGGCGCTCGGCCACGGCGCCGATGTGGTGTGCGTGACCAGCCCGGACCTGCTGTTCCGCGCCCTCCAGGCGCGGCGTGGCCTGGCGGAGGAGCCGGACTGGATCCTCGACCGCGCCTTCCCCGCCGACCGGGCCACCCCGCTGGTCACCGTGCTCGACGGCCATCCGCACACCCTGGCCTTCCTCGCCACCGTGCATCAGGTGCCCGTCACCACCCTGGGTGTGACCCGGTTCGGCCAGTGCGGTGCCCTCGACGACGTCTACCGGTACCACGGCATCGACGGCGACAGCGTCATCGCCGCCGCCCTCGACCTCATCGACTGAGTTTCCCGAGCAAGGCGCCGATGAGGACGGCCCCGAGGGCGAGGAGCGCGGCGGCGACGGTGAGGGCGAGGGAGAAGCCTTCCGTCGCGGCACGCAGGGGGCCGTCCTCGGCGGCCAGGGTGTCGCCGCGGTGGGTGGCGAGGGCGACGAGCACCGCCACCCCCACGGCGCCGCCGACTTGTTGGACGGAACTCAGGACGGCGGAGCCGAGCCCGGCGTTCTCCTCGGTGGTGCCCTCGAGCGCGGCCACGGTCAGGGCGGGCAGGCTCAGCCCGCATCCGAGGCTCGTGACGAGCATGCCGGGCAGCACCCCGGAGGCGTAGCCGTCGTCCGGTGCCACACCGGACAGCAGCAGGAACCCGGCCGCGCTGATCAGGAACGAGAGGACGAGCGCCGGGCGCGTACCGAGCCTGGTCACCGCCCGGGAGGAGAGCCACATGCCCGTGAGGATGCCGGCGCAGTAGGGCAGATAGGCGAGACCGGCCGTGAGCGGGCGATAGCCCAGCACGGTCTGGAGGTGCACCATCAGCAGGAAGGCCATCGCGTACATGGCGGCGGAGAACAGCAGGGTCGCCCCATTGGCGACGGCCCGGAACCGGAGGGACAGGAACGACAGCGGCACCAGTGGCTCGGCGGTTCGCGCCTCGGCGGCGGCGAAGGCGACGGCCAGGAGTACCGCCAGGGCCAGGGGCCCGACGGCGGTGGTGTCCCGCCAGCCCGACTCCCCGATCCGGAGCAGTCCGTAGACCAGGGACACCAGGGCGCCGGTGCCGAGCACCGCGCCGGGCAGGTCGAGGCGTGCCGCGCGCCCGGCCCGGCTCTCGGGAACCAGGGACGGGAGCAGCGCGACGGCCGCGACGGCCACCGGCAGGTTGATCAGGAAGATCCAGCGCCAGGACGCGAGGCCGGTCAGCGCACCCGAGATCACCAGGCCCGTCGTACCGCCCAGAGCGGCGATGCCGCCCCAGATGCCGAACGCCCTGGCGCGCTCCTCGGTGCCGGGGAACAGGAGCGCGATCAGCGCCAGCGCTGCCGGGCTTGCCATGGCCGCTCCCCCGCCCTGGACGAACCGCCCGGCCACGAGCTGCCAGGGCTCCCGCGCGAGCCCGCACACGAGGCTCGCCGCGCCGAACAGCGCCACACCGGTCAGGAAGACACGTCTGCGGCCCAGCAGGTCGGCCATGCGGCCGAACAGCAGCAACAGCCCGCCGAAGGCGAGGAAGTAGGCGTTGACGACCCAGGCCAGGCCCGCGGCGCCGAAGCCGAGGTCGTCGCGGATGCTGGGGAGCGCCACGTTCACCACGTTGTCGTCCAGGACGAGCATGAACTGCACGAAGCACAGCACCACCAGGGCCGGGCCACGGCGCCCCACGGCAGTGGCGGTGGCGGTGGCGGTGGGGTTGAGCGGTCCGTGCGTACGGTGGCGGCGCCCGCGGCGCGCGGGAGGGATCGGCATGGAACGACGCTATGCACCGCCCGTGTTGGCCGCGATGCGCTACGAGGCCACATCATAGCGCATCGGGGACATAGCCTGGGGACCATGACCGATGCCGTCATGGGGGCCGTTCCGGCCGGGGTGGGCGCGATCGTCGTCGGGAACTTCCCGCTGGCGTACGGGCAGTGGTTCGTTCCGCACAGCCACCCGCAGCACCAGCTGGCCTGGGCGCGCCGTGGGGTGCTCGGCGTCGCCGTCGGCGACGCCTACTGGGTGCTGCCGCGGACACGGGCGTTGTGGCTGCCCGCGGGGGTGGTCCACCGGACCGGCGCGACCCGCGAGGCGGTGCTGTGCAGCCTCTACTTCGCACCGGAACGATGCGATCTGGACTGGACGGAACCCACGCCGGTCGGTGTCGACGGGCTGCTCGCCCACCTGATCGCGTACCTCGGCCGCGACGACCTCCCCGATGACGCACGGCTACGGGCCGAGGCGGTCGTACTGGATCTGCTGCGCCCCCTGCCCGCCACGCCCATCGATGTGCCGGACCCCACCGACGACCGCGTACGCGCCGTGGCCGACGCGCTGCTCGACCACCCCGACGACCCCCGGAGCCTCGAGGCGCACGCACGGGCCGTCGGTGTGAGCCGACGCACCCTGTCCCGGCTGTTCGTCCAGGACACCGGCATGAACTTCGACCGCTGGCGCACCCAGGTGCGGCTGCGGGCCGCCCTGCCGCTGCTCGCCGAGGGCCAGCCCGTTTCCCGGGTCGCACGCACCGTGGGATACGCGACGCCGAGCGCCTTCCTCGCGGCGTTCCGGCGCACCGTCGGCACATCCCCGGGGCGCTACCTCAAGGGCGAGGCTCAGGAGCCTGAGGTGGCCGGAGGTGTCGCAGCTTGTCCGGGTTGCGGATGATGCGGATCTCCGTGATGCGGCCGTCGGCGACCTCCACGCAGGCGACGGTGTCCGGGCGGCCCGCGACGGTGAGCAGCAGTCCCGGGCTGCCGTTGACGTCGACCGCGTGCACGCGGGGGTCCTCCATCGGCTGGGTGACGACGGCGGCGAGGAAACGGGCGACCTTGTCCGCGCCGCGCTGCGGGCGGACGGCGGCCTTCACCTTGCCGCCGCCGTCGCTCCACGCCGTCACATCGGGGGCGAGCAGCTCCATCATCCGGTTGATGTCGCCGCCGACACAGGCGGCCAGGAACTCGTCGGTGACCTGTCGCCGTACCTCGGCCGGGGTGTCGTAGCGCGGCCGCCGGGCCTGGACGTGTGCCCGGGCGCGGTGGCCGACCTGCCGTACGGACGCCTCACCGCGCTCCAGCATTGCGGCGATCTCCCGGAACGAGAAGCCGAACACCTCCTTGAGGATGAAGACCGCGCGCTCCAGCGGCGACAGGGTGTCGAGGACGACGAGCATGGCGAGCGAGACCGACTCGGCCAGCTCCACCTCCTCGGCGGCGTCCGGCTGGGTGACCAGGGGCTCGGGCAGCCAGGGCCCGACGTACTGCTCGCGGGTGGCGGCGGCCGAGGTGAGCCGGTTGAGCGCGAGGTTGGTGACCGTACGGGTCAGATAGCCGGCCGGGTTGTCCACGGCGGTGGACACCTGGCTGCACCGCAGCCAGGTGTCCTGCACCAGGTCCTCGGCGTCGGCGACGCTGCCGAGCATGCGGTAGGCGATGCCGAACAGCATGCGTCGGTGCTGTTCAAAGGTGGTTGCGTCGATCACGCACGTGACGGTACCTCGCAGGCGTCCGAGAAGCCCTGGCTGGTCAGGCCGAAGGCGCTGTTCACGCGCGAGCGGTAGTTTTCCAGGGCGACCATGGCGGTGAGTTCGACGAACGCGGCCTCACCGAGCCGTTCGACCAGGGCGGCGGCCAGCTCGTCGGTGACGCGGGGCTCGGTCTCGGTCATGGCCTCGGCGTAGTCCAGGACGAGCAGCTCCAGCTCGGTGAAGTCCTCCTGGTGGTCGCGCCACTGCGGAACCTTGGCGATCTTGTCCATGGGCAGCCCCAGGGTGTCGGCCTCCCAGTGTCCGAAGTCCATGCACCACGAGCAGTTGATCCTGGCGGCCGTGGCCATGACGGCGAGGTGCTTCAGGCTCCGGTCGAGGCGGTTCCACTTGGCCGCGCCGCGCTCCTGCCGCACATAGGTGAGCAGCACCCGCGTGTGGTGCCCGAGGGCCAGCCCGGGGTCGAGCACCTTGCCGTAGGTGCGCCGGGAGTACCAGGCGCCGATGCGGTTGAGCAGGGTGCGGGGCGGGGTGAGCGAGATCCGGGCCATGGCAGGCGCTCCTCTTGTCGTATCCGTTGGTCGTATCCGGAGGTGTGACAAGGGAGGCGGCCGGAGTGTGACATCCGGCGGTCGCGCCGCCGTCCAGCGTGGCGGTCTCACTCCCCGATGACCACCACTCGCGCCCAATCGGGTGGCGTATCCGACACGTAATCCGGGTTGTCCTCGTCCCCTGACCGGGTGGCCCGATGCCGGGGGAAGAGGCCCACCACCGTCCGGCACGGCGGTCGGGTACCCGGCCAGGGTGTCTGGCCGTCGGTGAGGGCCACGAGGACATCGGGGCGGGGGCGTGCCCGCAGGGCCCTGGCGAAGCCCGTACGGAGGTCCGTACCCCCGCCGCCCACCAGGGGTATTCCCTCGGCGCGGCACAGCGGGTGCACGGTGTCGGCCGCCGCGTCGCACGGCAGCACGCTGACCAGGTCGCGGCGGCCGCCCACGGCACGGGAGATGGCGGCGACCTCGAGGAGCGCACTGCCCAGTTCGGTATCGCTGACCGAGCCGGAAGTGTCGATGACCACGGAGACCCGGGGCGGCCGCCGCCGCAGGCTCGGCAGGACGGCACCCGCCACGGCGGCCGAGCGCCGCGACGGGCGGCCGTACGTGTAGTCCTCGCCCGCGCCGGGGCCGGAGGCCACCGAGCGGACGGCCGCGCCCAGCAACTCCCGCCACGGCTGCGGCGGATGGAACGCCTCATCGGCCCACCGCTGCCACCCCTTCGGGGGCGTGCGAATCGGACCGGCCGGGTGAATGCCCTGCGCCACCCCGGGAACCCGGCCGGCGTCCCGTTTCTGCGCCGCTGAGGCCGGGGGGCCCCGTCCGGCCCCAGGTCCCAGCCGCGTTCGCGGCCGTCGGCGCCGCTGCCGCAGTCCAGCCACGCCATGCTCTGGGTGCGCGGGCCCGAGCCGGAACAGCCGCAGGTAGTCCTCCATCAGCTCCCCTTCGGGCAGCGTCAGGGACGCCGGGTCGACGGCGCCTTCGGGACGGACCAGCCCGTCGCCGAACACATCGTCGTTGATCTCGCAGTCCGCGGCGATGTTCATCCGCAGCCGCTCCGCGGGGCCGGTCAGCCCGCGCTCCCGCGCGACCCGGTCGCTGCGCCCGTGGTGGTCGCGCAGCAGGTGGGACACCTCGTGCACCCACACGGCGGCCAGTTCCTCGACGGGTGTCCGGTCCACGAACGCGGGTGACACGTAACACCGCCAGTGCCGGTCGACGGCCATCGTCGGCACCTGCCGCGACTCGACGGTGTGCAGGGCGAACAGCGCCGTCGCCAAGTAGGGCCGGGCGCGGGCGGCATGGAGCCGGGCGGCGAACAGCTTGTCGAGGTCCAGTGGCCGCGGGGTGGGTGGGGGCGAGGTTGTCGGTGTGTCCGGGGCTGCCGGTGGGTTCGCGGTCATCGGGCGGCCTTCGCGGTGGCGGCGCTCCGGGCGGCCGCGTGGTCCGCGCGCCGGGACAGGGACACCGTTCCGGCGAGCTTCTCGATCGATGCCGGAACGTCCCAGTCCGCGCGGCGCAGCGTGGCCAAAGTGGTCGCGGGGACGACCACCAGGTCGGGAGCCCCGGTTTCCACCGCCCGCACCAGAAGCGCCCATGCCGCGTCCCAACGGGCCTTCTCCGGGCGTGTACGGACCGCCTCCACCACGCCGTCGAGCACGGCCTGACGCAGATCCCCCCGCTCGGGCAGGGCGGCATGCGCGGGGTCGGCGAGAAGCGTCTCGGGGTCCGGGAGGTCCATCCGGTCCAGACTCGCCAGCAACTCCAGCCCCGGGCCGTCCCCCACGGTGCCCCTGACCAGCAGGGAGAGGACATCGCGGGAGCATCCGGCCGCGGTGGCGAAGGCGATCAGGCGCAGCGTCATCTCCCAGCTCCGGGGCGACGGCCAGGGTCCGCCGCGGCGCGTTTCGCTGCTGGGCAGCCGGTGCACGAGCCCGGGGCGGGCGGTCAGGAATCCGCACACCGCGCGGCGGGCGAAGTCCACGGCCTCCGGGGCCATTTCCGGGGCGAGCCGTGGCAGGGTCGCCCGGGGCCAGGTCCCCCCGAGGCCGCGTACCACGACCTCGTGGTCATGGGCCCACTGGAGGTGGACGAACCGGTTGGCCAGGGGCGGGCTCAGTTCCCAGCCGTCGGCGGCCGAGGACCGCGGATTGGCGGCCGCCACGATCCGTACGCCGGGCGGGAGGTGGAGCGACCCGATCCGCCGCTCCAGCACCAGGCGGAGCAGGGCGGCCTGAACGGCCGGTGGCGCGGTGGACAGCTCGTCCAGGAACAGCAGCCCCCGGCCGGTCCGTACGAGGCGTACGGCCCAGTCCGGCGGGGCCATCGGGACGCCCTGGACCGCGGGGTCGTCCCCGACGACGGGCAGGCCCGAGAAGTCGGACGGCTCGTGCACACTGGCGATCACTGTGGTCAGCGGGAGGTCCAGGGCCTCGGCGAGCTGGGTCAGGGCCGCGGTCTTGCCGATGCCCGGCTCGCCCCACAGCAGCACGGGCAGGTCGGCGGCCACGGCCAGGGTGAGGGCCTCCAGTTGGGTGTCGGGGCGCGGTTCGGTGGTGGTATCGCGCAACAGGGTCAGCAACGTGTCGGCGACGTCGAGCGAACGGTATGAGGGCATGTTTGATCACCTGTGGGTTCGTGGGTGAGCCGAAGGGCGCGGGGCCAAAGCCCCGGTCAGCGCAGGGATACGTGGCGCGGGCGGGAGCGGCGACGACGGCGTTCGGGCCGATTGCGGTCGCGGTCAGCTATAGGTCCGGGACCGGATTCGATCAGCCCTGATCGGTACAGCCCGTACGTGATCCGGCGCTGCGCGGCCGCTTCCAGTTCGTCCCGCAGCGCACCGTCGCGCAGCAGTGCGTCGGGGCCCAGCAGCCCTTCGACGACGGCCAGCGCACCGGCGGTGTCGCCGTGGTCCAGGCGTTCGCGGACCCCGGCGAGGCAGTCCGGGTGGCGGTGCGCCTCGTCGACGGCCTGAAGGCAGGGAAGCGGCGTACCGGTGAGGGCGGCGAGCAGTTCCTCGCGCCGGATCTCGGCCGGGTCGTGGTCCAGCGGCGCCAACACCCCGTTGACCAGGCCGATCCGGTGCCGGGCTCCCCGGCACTCCACCAGGCGCGGCTGTCCCGCCCGGTCCGGGGGCCGGGACGGACCGGTCGGCACATGGTCCGGTGCCAGGGCCGAGGCGACCAGCGGGTGCAGTTGGTCGGCCTGGATCGAACCGGTGCGGAGCAGTTCCAGGTCCGGCAGGACCCAGGTCGCCGCGTCGGGCAGAACGGGCAGCGTGGCGGGCGGCCCGGCAGCGCGCGCGTCGCCTGCGTCGTGCGCGTCGCCCGCGGCGAGGTCCAGGACCAGCCGGTGGCGGCCACCGAGCCGTACGAGGACGGCATCGGCGGACGAGCCCTCGGCGTGCAGCACGATCCTCGCCTCGGCCGCCCACCGGTCGACGGCACAGCGGCGCCCCGGCGGCACCGGGCCCGGTGTATCCCCGTCCTCGGCGGGCAACTGCTCGGCCCCGGACCGGATCCGCAGCTCATCGGCCCTGCGCGCGTCCCACAGATGCCGGTGCAGATCGAGGCGGAACCGCCGGCCCGGCCGCGGATGGGGATGCGGATGATGGCCGGAGCCGGATCCGTCCCACAGCGCGAGGCTGATCCGCTGCCCGGCGTCCGCCCAGGCGGGCGGTGTCCGGGCGACGAGGTGTACGGGGCCGGGGCCATCGCGCCCCGGGGCGTCGTACCGCGCGAGGGCGATGGTCAGGCCGGGGCGCAGCAGTCCGTCAGGGGCGATCCGCGGCATATGCCAGCGCAACAGGTCGGGCGCCAGATGGCGGAGGTCGTCCCGTACCCGGGCCGCGAGTTCCCGGCCGTGGGTACGCGCCACGGAACGCGGATGGAGGTCGACGTCGAAGCCTGCGGCGGCGCACGCCCCCGCCCAGTCACCGGCGCGGCGGCGGGCGGTCGCAGTCTCGATCATGGACGGCGGCACGGCGAACTCACGCACGCGCCGCCAGAAGGAAAGGCAGGGGTATCCCTTCGCGGTGTCGGTGAGCATCAGCACTCACCTTGCGCGGACGAGACCCCCAATCTGGCTACAGAATGAGTCATCGCGGGGAGCATAACGCTCCCCGCGATGATCTGTCAGGTGAAAAATCAGGCGCCGGTCAGCAGCGCCTCCAGGGCCACGGCCGTATCCGGGTGGCGACCGGCCAGTGCCGCGCCCGCCGGGTGGTGGGAGTCCTCCGTCGCCCATGTCCCGTCGCAGCCCAGCAGGTCCGCCACCGCGTCGCAGGTCGCCGGGTGGGCGACGAGCAGCGCGCTGCGGCGGTCGCCGTCCGCGCCCGCCGCGGACGGCACGGCTTCCGGCTCCGGCTGCGCCTGCCACGGCGGCACCCATGCGTCCAGCGCCGGGAGACGGCCGGGGAAGATCCGTCCGGCCTCGCGGATGAGCAGCGGGGCGAGTTCGGCACCGCCCGATCGCAGGGTGGTGATCAGGGTCGGCAGCCAGGGCAGGAGCACCGTGTCCGGCAGCCGCGCGAAGGCGTTCGACACCGCCTCCACGACGAAGTCGGTGAGCCCCGGGACGGGCTCCAGCGCCTGCACGAAGCCGCTGAGGTAGCGCGGATAGGCGGGCAAGACCATGGGGTTGGCGAGCAGTTCGTCGCAGCGCGCCCGAAGGTCCGTACGGGAGAGGTGTCCGAGCTGCTGCTGTGCCGCCCACAGCAGCGCCGTCTTCGACGGATCCCGCGGATGCGACTGGGCGACGGCCAGCTCCAGTTGGGTGCGGTCGCAGCCCAGCGAGAGCGCCAGGCTCTCCATGCTGAACAGGAAGCCCAGCATCGCCGACACCTGGCGGACGGTGGCGTCGTCGTCGGTGAACGCCGTCGGCAGCAGGGTGCAGTAGTGCGCGTATCCGGTCTTGACGAAGGACTCGATCCACGGCGGCAGCACCGGCTCGCTGGTGCGGTAGTACGCCAGCAGCCGCCGCACCCGGCGCAGCACCTCCGGTGCGCCGTCGACGCTGCGCTCGGCCGACAGCACCTCCAGGGCGCGGGTGCCCAGTTCGTCGGCGAGACGGCGGCTGCGCAGGTACAGCGTCGCGTCCTCGACGGCTTTGAGGACGGTCGCCGCGGTGGCCTGGGGGTCGTACGCCGTGCGGCGAAGGCGCTGCTCCAGGACCTGCTCGATGCTGACGCCCTCGTAGCCCAGCTCGATGAGCGCACGCTGGTGGGTGCCCAGCGCCACGTCCCATGACTCCTGGATCGGCCGCTCCCCCAGGGTCCGCTCACCCATGATCGGCCGGGCGGTGCCGTGGGGCATGAGGTAGCGCAGGATCCACAGCACGTCGGAGCACTGCTGAAGTTCCGGCCGGGAGGCGATGTCCAGCAGTGCCCGCTGCACACCGCGCTGCTGGAGCTTCAGGTTCAGCGGCGCGAGCCGGTCGTGCACGTCGCGGGCCAGGGGCGGCAGCGCGTCGTAGCCGACCTTTCCGATCCGGTCGCCGCCCATCATGATCTCCACGAGGCGGCGCACATCGCGTCGCCCGGGCACGGTGTCCTTCTCGATGCAGGTGACGGCCGCGTCCTGGAAGTCGTACGGGGTGGGCTTGGCCCGGTCGCGCATCCCGGCCAGCAGGATCGACGTCTCGAACACCGCGATGGCGTCGGCGGTGGAGGCGAGGTAGCCGTTCCGGCGGGCGGCGCGCACGATCTCCACCGACCAGCCGAGCAGTTCGGTCTCGTCCAGCCGGTCCAGTACGGGCGGCTGCCGCAGGAAGCCGGTCAGCTTGTCGGAGGCCGGTGCCGGGGTGGCGGGCGCGGGAGCCGTGGCGGGCGCGGTCTTCTGCGCCTTTCCCTTCTGCGCCTTGGTCTTCTTCGTGCCCGTCTGACCCGCCTGGCCCTCCAGGCGGTACGGCTCCACCCGGGTGCGCTTGACGTTCTTCGCCCAGACCGTCGCGGCGATCGACACCGAACCGGCGGCGAGGCCGAACTGCGCCTCGATCGCCGCGTGGCTGGACGGGATCAGGCCGTACTGCCAGGTGGTGGCCGTACGCGGGCTGATCCGATAGGTGTCCGTGCCGTGGACGCCGAACTCCTCGACGCGGCTGGCGGCGTGGAAGGCGCCACACACGTAGAGGCAGTCCGCGGGATCGGTGCCGGTGGCGGCCAGGTGCTCGCGCATCCTGGTCCACATGTAGCGCTCGCGGTCCTCGTCCACGCGCACCCGGTGCGGGTCGCCGGGGGCGAGGCGCCGGAAGAGGCTGCCGATCAGGAACATGACCTGGCGGTAGGTGTCGTGGTCGCCGTCGCCGAGCGGCAGCTCGACATACTGGTGCCACCACTCCGACCAGTGCCGCACCTTGCCGTGGCGCAGCAGGTGTTCCTCCAGCTCCGCGAAGCGCGGCCGCAGGTCGCCGATCTCCACGCCGACCGCGTCGCCGTGCAGCGCGGCCTCTTCGTCGGCGGCGGATGTGTCCGGCTCCCCCGCGTCGGCGGCGGGATCATCGGACTGCGATCGGCGCGCGTCCCACTGGAAGACATGGTCCGAGGAACGGTCGACGAGGACCAGCTCGACTCCGGGGGTGTCGAGCGCGTAGGCGATCGCCTGGTACTCGGCCGACGCCTCGGTGACCGGTGCGACCACCGACAGCGGGGACCATTCGGGCGGGAAGCCGTCCACATCGGTGGCGAACGCCTGGACCGCCACCGGGAGTCGGCAATTGCGCAGCTCGGTCAGCAGCGGCGCCATGTCCTCGCACAGCTCCAGGTACACGACCTTCGGCTGCTTCTGGCGCAGACGGCGGGCCATCGCGATCGCCGAGGCGGGCGAGTGGTGGCAGACGGGGAAGATCTCCAGTGGCTCGCCCGCCGCGCGGTCGACGTCGTCGACGAGGCCGAGCAGGATGCTCTCCAGGGCGTCGGGCCCGTCGGCGAACGTCGCGGCGGCCTCCCGAAGCTGCCCGCGCAGCGCTTCGAAGGTCTCCTGGTGGGTCTCCTGGTGGGTCTCCTGCTGGGTGCCGCTCATGACAGGGTGGCGATCGCGTCGCGGCCGCCCTCCAGGAACTCGGGCCAGGATCCGCCCTCGTCCTTGCTGCGCGGCTCCACGACCCCGTGCAGATACTTGTTGAGGATGGCCAGGTCCTCGGGCTCGCGCCGGGCCAGCGACCCGACGAGCGAGGTGGCGAGGGTGTGGGCGGTCAGGGCGCGCTCGCCGAAGAAGTTGCTGTGCAGGATCGCGTCCTCGAGGACACCGATCTGTTCGGCGGTGGACAACGCGGACTCCAGCTTCTCGTCGTCGCTTCCGGCCGCGGCCGCCGAGGCGCGCAGATCGGCGAAGCTCTGGAGCAGGACGTCGAGCAGCGTCGGCGGCACATCCAGCTCGATCTGGTGGCGGCGCAGCAGTTCCTCGGTGCGGAAGCGGACGATCTCCGCCTCGCTCTTCTTGTTCGTCATCACCGGGATGCGGACGAAGTTGAAGCGGCGCTTGAGGGCCGAGGACAGGTCGTTGACGCCCCGGTCGCGGCTGTTGGCGGTGGCGATGATCGAGAAGCCGGGCTTGGCGAAGACGATGCCGTCACTGTCCAGTTCGGGAACGGAGATGTACTTCTCGGACAGGATCGAGATCAGCGCGTCCTGGACATCGCTGGTGGAGCGGGTCAGTTCCTCGAACCGGCCGATCGCGCCGCCCTCCATGGCGGTCATGATCGGCGAGGGGATCATCGACTCCCGCGACTGGCCCTTGGCGATGACCATGGACACGTTCCAGGAGTACTTGATGTGGTCCTCGGTGGTGCCGGCCGTGCCCTGCACGACCAGCGTGGAGTTGCGGGAGATCGCGGCGGACAGCAGCTCGGCCAGCCAGCTCTTTCCGGTGCCGGGGTCACCGATGAGCAGCAGACCGCGGTCGGAGGCCAGGGTGACGATGGAGCGCTCGACGAAACTGCGGTCGCCGAACCACTTCTGGGCGATCTCCCGGTCCAGGCCGTCGGAGCGCTCGGAGCCCAGGATGAACACGCGGATCATCTTCGGGGACAGACGCCAGGAGAACGGCTTGGGGCCGTCGTCGATGGACTCCAGCCAGTCCAGCTCCTCGGCGTACTTGATCTCGGCGGGGGCGCGCAACAGGTCGGACATCACAGGGCCTTTCTGAGCGGATCGGAGCAGGAAAGTAGGCAAGCGGGAACTGAGCGAGCGGGGGCCTAGGCGAGGAACGTCTTGAGTTCGTGGACGAGCTTGCGGATGTGGCCGGAGAGCACCGGCGCACCGAGATCCTTGAAGCGCTCCCGGAACCACGGGTTGACGCTGCCGCGGCCGGAGCTGGTCACCGAGCCGACCGGGATGAACTTGGCGCCCGAGCGGTGAATGGCGGCCATGCTCTCGAACAGCGGCTCGCTCTGCCATTCGTAGAAGTCGGAGATCCACACCACGACGGTGTTGCGGGGCTCGGCGATCTTCGGCTGGGCCAGTGCCATGGCGACCGTGCCGTCGGTGCCGCCCCCGAGGTTGGTGCGCAGCAGCGTCTCGAAGGGGTCGTGCACCCAGGGCGTCAGGTCGAGCGCCTGGGTGTCGTACGCGATCAGGTGGACGTCCACCCTGGGGAGCCCGGCGAAGATGGACGCCAGGATGGTGCAGTTCACCATCGAGTCGACCATCGAACCCGACTGGTCCACGACGACGATCAGCCGCTGAGGCGTCGTCTTGCGGGCGGTGTGCCGGTAGTAGAGGCGGTCGACATACAGCCGCTCCTCCTCCGGGCTCCAGTTGGTGAGGTTCTTCCAGATCGTGCGGTCGAGGTCGAGGTTGCGGTACACCCGCTTGGGCGGCACGGAGCGGTCCAGGGCGCCGACCGTGGCCTTCTCCACCTGGGTGCGCAGCACCTCGCCGACCTCGTCGACGAAGCGGCGGATCAGCGCCTTGGCGTTGGCCAGGGCCACGCCCGAGAGATTGTCCTTGTCCCGCAGCAGCTGCTCGATGAGCGACATGCTCGGTGTGAGCTGCGCGGCGAGCTGGGGGTCGGCCAGCACCTCGCGCAGCCGCATCCGCTTGACCAGGTCGGCCTCCAGGGCGCCCAGTTCCGGGCCGATCTCCGGGATGAGCCGGCTGAGGTCGGGTGTGATGCCCGGGCCGCCGGTGCCGGTCGGGCTGACACCCGGCCCGCCCGCCGCCCTTCCGCCGGATGGCCCGGCGGAAGGGCCGCCGGGGTGCCCGCCGGAGTTCCCGCCCGAGCGGCCCCCGCGCAGCTCGCCGGGCTTGCAGCCGAGGGCGCGCTCCAGCCAGCCCGCGTCGGACTGCCAGCGCGCCAGCTGCCCGGCGGTGACCGTGCCGGAGCCGCGGGCGAAGACGTTGAGCAGCACCTTCGAGGCCAGCGCCGCGCGCCGTACCTCGGCGGCCCGGTCGCGTGCTCCGTCGTCGCCTGGCTCGGGCGCCATCAGACCGTCGAACTCGGCGACCAGCTCCGGGTGGCGCTGCACGATCGAGTCGACGGAGGTCTGCGGATCCAGCAGGGCGGACGGCAGTCCGATGTCCTCCACGACGGCGAGGCTCGCCGATTCCAGGGTGGCCTGCTCCTCGGGGTCGAAGAGGCGGGCGAGCAGCCGCCAGTACAGGACCTGACGGCGGTTGTCATGGGCCGCCGCGTGCGGGTCGATGTGGTCGGTGGTGTGCGCGTCGGTGCGCTCGGTGGCGTGGTCCGTGGTGTGCTCCGTCATGTCCGCAGCAACCTCCCGGCCCGCTCCCGCAGCGCGGCCACCGCTTCGGTGGCGGCCTTCTCCGCCTTGACTCCGGCCTTGTCGGTCGTGCCCCCGGCCCATCCCCCGGCGTGGAGGACGACGGCCTTCTTCCGCACCGTCTTCTCGACGGCCAGGGGCTGGACGCGATACGCGCCGGCGTCCCAGCGGAGCAGCCCGATGCAGGCACTCGACCCCGCGACGGTCTCGGGGGTGAGCGGACCGGCGGTCGGAATGCGGTCGGTGTCGACGGCGAGCGGATGTCCGGCGACGGTGAACGTCAGCGCGTCGTCGCCCTTCTGGGAGTCGTAGCCCTCCAGGAAGACGGGGACGGCGATGCGCGCCGGATGCCGGTCCAGGGGTGCGGTCGGGGCGTCGGTGGCGGTGGGCAGGGCGACGCGGGCGGTGGCGAAGGGGTCGGCGGGCTCGCCCTGACGTGCGTACGCGTCGCTCCAGAGCAGGTCGCCCCCGTCGGTGACCGGCATGTCGGTGAGGTCCATCGAGCGGCCCTCGCTGACGGCCGCCAGGAGCGACATATGCGGCCGCAGCAGCTGCCAGATGCCGACTCCGACGACCGTGTCGGGCTTGGGGAGCGACACACTGGCCCGCACCAGGCGGGGTGTCCCGCCGTCGGCGGGCTCGAACACCGCGTGGACCTGGGCCTGTGCCGCCGTCGCGTGTTCCTGCACATCGACGCCGAGGGGCAGGAGACGGCCGGTGACCACGCCGGTCGCGGGTGCGTCGGCCGCACCGGGCAGCGTCAGCAAGCAGAGCCCGCGCCCCACAAGGTCGGGCCCATCGGCGCGCCGGAACACGGTCCCAGGGCAGGGCCGGGGCCAGGACGCGGCGAGTTCGGCGGCGAAGCCGTCGAGGAGCGTCGCCAGGCGCCGCAGGGCCGGGTCCGGAAGCATCGCGGAGACGACCTGCGCCGCCCCGGAGACCATGTCGTGGTCGATGCCCTGCCATCCGGAGCGCGCCAGTCGGACAGCCAGGAACGGGCGGCGGCGCGCAGGTTCACCGCTTCTTGTTTTTTCGGGCGCGGACAAAGTGGCGGTCTCCTCGCCGCGGGGCCGGGCGGTCGCCTCCTCGACCCGGGTCATTTTCGCGTCATGGACGGACCCCAGCAGTGCGGTTTCGTTGTGGCGGCGAGGGCGACGAAGTGGTCCTCGCCCGCCGCTCCGGCCGCCGCCTTCTCGGCCGCCTCGGCGACCCGGGCGGCCAGCGGCGTGCCCGCGACGGCCTGGGCGAGATCCGTCAGGCCGGTGGCCCGGCCGGGCTGGGGGCGGAGCAGACCGCTGACGAGTGCCTGGTCGAAGGCGTCGACGGCGGCGAGGGCCGCGTCGAGGTCGGCGATGGGTTCGGCGAGCAGATCGGCACGCATCAGGCCACCGCCCTGGTGGACGGGAACCACTGCATCTCCGGCAACGGCGCGGTGACCGGGGCCAGTTCCAGATAGGTCAGATGGCGCAGGAAGCGGCTGAAGACCGCCGCGGCGGCCTGACTGCCCGCCTGCGAGGGGTGGGTGTCGGTCATATCGGCGGCGATGGACAGCGCGGTGGGCTCCCCGTCCGCGGTCTCGACCTTCAGATAGCGGGCGACGCGCCCGGCGCCGTACTGGAGCACCGCCTCGCTGATCAGGGCCATGATGTGCTTGCAGTACGAGCCGCGCGCGCCACCGCAGGGGCGGTTGTTGTTGGTGCTGCAAGCGAAGGCGTACGTACCGGTCGCGACGGACGAGACATAGACCCGCCCGATGTCCGAGCCGCTGGACACCACGCCCTGGAGGCGTCCGTCGGCCAGCTCGACGAACGGGACCTTGGCAAGCTTGCGCGGCCGTGCGGGCGGGATCACCCGCGCCGTACTCGACCTCTCCCAATCGGACAACGCGCCATCTCCTCTGCACACAGGGGTAGTTCCGCACCACAGCAGCGCGGCACGAATGAACATACGTGCGCCCACTGACAACGCCCGCTCGCGAGCCGGGGACTGGATGTGGGGAGGGAGCGGAGCGTCGCATTCTGTGCTTTCATCCACTCGGAACCAGAAATCAGGGGAGATCATGCAACAAAGCCATGCCGGGCCGGACCGCGTCCGCAACCTGCACACGCTCGGTCCGCACGGGACCAACTTGGAGACCGCCTCACACGAATGGCTGCGCAGACGCGGCGTTGAGGGAACGGTTCATCTCCATTCCTCCATCGAATCGGCCCTGGAAGCCGTCCCGGCCGACGGGCAGCACGCCCTGACCGCCTGCGCGGTCTACCCGGCCCTGCACACGCTGGTCTTCGGCAACCTCCACCGCTTACAGATGGTGGACAGCTTCATCATGCCGACGCACAACATGGTGCTCGCCTCCGCGGGAACGCCGGCTCCCGCCACCGTCGCCTCGCATCCGGCACCCAGGGGGCTCGTCCCCGACACGGCCGAGGTCCACGAGGTGCTCAGCAACTCCCAGGCCGCCATCGACTGCGCCGCCGGGAAGGTCGAGGGCTGCATCACCACGATCGTCGCCGCCGAGCGGCACGGACTGCGGGTCCTGCGCGACTTCGGCCCGGTCCCCATGGTCTTCACCGTCCACCAGGTCCTGAGCGCGGACGCCGAGGCCGGGGAACCCCTGGCCGCGGGGGCGGTGGCGCTGTGACCGACCAAGCACCCATCAGCCCCGCGTACCTGGCCGAGGCGCGGCCCCTGACGGAATCGCTCATACCGAAGGTCAACCGCTTCCGGACGCGCCAGGAAGACGACGGCACGGTCACCGCCCCCACGGCGGACGACATTGCGCTGCTCGGCCGGATCAAGGACGAGGCGTGCGCCTGGTACCGGCGCAACGGGCTGGGGCACCAGGCCGACGCGCTGGACGCCGACGTCGCCGGGTGGGTGGACGCCGGGCTGGACACCCCGCCCCACTTCGCCCGCTCCCGGGACGCGCTGCGCCCGCCCGAGGACGGGAGCGTCGTCTTCTTCCTCGCGCCGCTCCAGACCACCAACAGCGCACCGCCCGTCGGCAAGCGGCTGGACTGCTTCTACGCGCTGCGCAAGGAGCCCGACGCGCTGCCCGGCCTGGCCGTCACCCACCCGCACCCCAAGAACAACTGCCAGTCCCTGATCCTCATCACCGGCAGCGACGGCTTCGCCCACGGCAACTGCCTGGTGGTCTTCCCGGAGAACGTGGCCGCCCACGACAAGATCACCGACCAGCCGTACGCCATGTTCTTCTTCAACAAGATGCGCGCCATCCACGCGACCTACGCGCTCCCGGGCGCGGCGGCCGTCCTGACCCCGGACTCCATACCCCGCGCCTCCACCGGGCTGGCCCCGGAGGTGTGCTACGAGGCCCGTGCCCTGTGGGGCTATCTGCACGACCGCATGCACTACCAGGGGCTGTGGCCGTTCGACGAACACATCTCGCTCAAGATGAACTGGTTCGTCGGCCTGCTCGAAGAGATCAAGGTGGACGCGAAGACCGCGCTGTCCTGCGCCGACGGCGAAGTCCCGTACGCCGAGGAGCAGATCGCCATGATTCTGCTGGAACGTGTCTTCCGCTACCCGCAGGCCGACGACGCGACCCGCAACTTCGACTCCGGCACCGGTGTCTTCCTCTACTCCTGGCTGCGCGAACGGGGCGCGCTGACCGGTTCCCCACAGGACGGCGGACTGCTGCGCCTGGACCGGGACGCCACCGTGACCGCGCTGCGGGACTACGTCACCACGGTCGAGAAGCTGGAGTCCGAGGTCACCACCGACGCCGAGTACAAGGCCGCCGCCAAGGCCCTGGTACGCACCTGTCTGCCCGAAGGGGAGCCCAAGCAGCGCTACCGGTTCACCGAGGACCAGCGGGTGCTGCTGCGTGCCAAGCGGAGCCTGGACCGGCTGCCGCCACGGACGTTCGGCCTCGCGCAGTGGTAAGGGGCGACCCCGGGCCGCGCCGAGGGGGCGGGCCGCTGGTGGTGCCCGCCCTGTCGGTGCTCATGGTGCTGCTGCTCGCCGCGGGCTGGCTCATGTCGGCCCGTCTGGTCGACGGTGTTCCCGCGCTCGCCGTGGCGAGCGGCCGTACGGCGGCCAGCTTTCCTGGCCATCTCCGCGATCGCCGCGCTCCGCCCGCGCAGCTGGGCCTGATGTACGGAAGGGGTTCGGCCG
>NZ_GG657754.1:1310786-1323839 GCF_000158915.1 Streptomyces himastatinicus ATCC 53653
GCGGGCACCCTGTCGGCCGGTGCCCTGCTGGCGCTGGGCGGCACGTTCACGTACGCGCTCTACGGCTATGTCTACCGGCAGCGCATGGCCGACATCTCACCGCTGGCGGCGCTGCCCGCCATCACCGGGGCGGGCGCCGTCATGCTGGGGCTGACGACCGCCGTCTTCGTCCCGATGGGCGGCGTCACGGCGGCCGACTGGGGCGGGGTGGCGCTGCTCGGCGCGGGGCTCACCGCCCCGGTCTTCCTCATCTCGCACGAACTCATCCTGCGCAAGGGCCCGCTGTACACCTCCGCCGTGGCCCTGGTGGTGCCGTTCCTGATCCGCCTCGGTGAATGGGCGCTGGGATGGGCGGGCGCGCCCGGTCCGCTGGTGCTCGTCCTGATCGTCGCCTGCTCGGCCGGGGTGTGGCTGACGGTGGGCGGCCCCCGCCGGGCGCAGCCTCCGGCCACCGGGCCCGGCACGACCGACGACACCGGCGAAGGAGCCGGAGTACCACAGATACGAGGAACATCGTGAGCACACAGCAACCCCGCGTCGTCCTGGTGTACCAGCGGACGACGCTCCCCTGGGTCTTCGAGAGCGCCGAGCGCGCGGGCATCCGCCTCATCCTGGTCCCCCGCCCCGACGAGACCGTGGCCGCGGACCGGCTGCCCCCGGCCGTGGCCGATGTGCTGGCCCTGGACATCGACGGGGACCGCGCGGGAGCACTGGCCACGCTGCGGCAGGTGCACGAGGCCACTCCGTTCCAGGGCATCTGCACCCTGTACGACCCGGCCGTGCCGTTCGTCGCGGAGGCCGCCGAACTCCTCGGGCTGCCCGGCATCGGGCGGGACGCGGCGCTCGGCGCGCAGGACAAGCGGGTGATGCGGGAACGGCTGGCCGCGGCAGGGCTCAACGTGCCCCGTTTCGTCGGCCTGAAGGACCCCTCCGCCTGGGAGGAGGCCGCACACCTGGACTTTCCCGTCGTGGTCAAGCCCGCGCACGGCTTCTCCAGCCTCGGCGTCACCAAGGCGGAACGCCCGGACGAGCTGAAGGCCGTGGTCGAGGAAGTGTGGCAGATCTGCCGCGGCAAGCTGGGCGAGGCCCGGGGCCTGATCGTGGAGGAGTATCTCGACGGGCCCGAGTTCGCCGTGGAATCCCTCGCCCATCGCGGTGAGGTGACGGTGTGCGGCATCGGCTACAAGGGCGCACCCGAGGGCCCCTACTTCGAGGAGAGCGTCTACCGCGCCCCGGCCGTCCTGCCCGAGCCGGTACGGGACGCCATCCGCCACGAGGTCACCGCCGCACACGCCGCCCTCGGCATCGCCGACGGGCCCACCCACACCGAACTGCGGCTGCGCGGCGACCGGCCGTATCTGCTGGAGCTGGGCGCCCGCATCGGCGGTTCGGGGGTCTCGGAGTACATCGTCCGGAACGTCACCGGGCGGGACTTCGCCGCGGACGCGCTGCGCATCGCCGCCGGGCTGCCGCCGCGTTCCTTCGAGGCCGGTCATCAGCCCGCCGCCACGGGCGCGGCGGCCAACTACATCGTGCCGTGCGGCGGTTCGGGGCGGATCACCGCGATCCACGGCCTGGACGAGCTGCGCGCCGATCCCCGGGTGGACCACATCGTGCAGATGCTCTTCCCCGGCGACGTGGTGCGCCCCTACCCGGACTTCACCGGATACCCGGCGTTCATCCTGTCCCGGCACGCCACCACGGCCGAGGCCGAGGAGTTCCACCGCGCGCTGGAGACCGCCATCCGCATCGAGTACGCCCCGGAAGGTGGCCGATGACCTCCCTCCCCTTCGACGACCGTGACGGCGTCATCTGGTACGACGGCGCCTTCGTGCCCTGGCGCGACGCGAGGCTCCACGTCCTCTCCCACGGGCTGCACTACGGCGGTGGCGTGTTCGAGGGGATGCGCGTCTACGACGGCGCCATCTTCAAGCTCACCGAGCACACCGAGCGGCTGCACACCTCCGCGCACGCCCTGGGCTTCGCCATCCCCTTCGGGGTGCCCGAACTCGCCGATGCCAGCGAGGAACTCGTCCGCAGGCAGGGCATCGCGGACGGATACGTCCGGCCCGTGGCCTGGCGGGGCGGCGAGCAGCTCAGCGTGTCCAGTGCGGGCAACCGTGTCCACGTCGCCATCGCCACCTGGGAGTGGCCGCGGCTCTTCGGGGACGCGACCCAGGAGGAGGGCATCCGCCTCGGCACCTCCCGCTGGCGCCGCCCGGCGCCCGACACCGCGCCGGTGCACGCCAAGGCGGCGTCGCTGTACAACATCTGCACCCTCGCCCGCGACGAGGCCGAAGCCGCCGGTTACGACGACGCCCTGCTGCTGGACCACCGGGGTCTGCTGGCCGAGGCCACCGGTGCCAACCTCTTCCTCGTCATCGGCGGTGCCCTGCACACCCCCGTCCCCGACACCTTCCTCAACGGCATCACCCGCCAGACCGTCATCGGCCTCGCCGACGACCTCGGCATCCCGGTCCATGAGCGCCCTCTGGAGCCGGACGCCCTGGCCGACGCCGACGAGGTGTTCCTCACCGGCACCGCCTACGAGGTGCAGCCGGTCCGCGCGGTGGACGGCCACCGGTACCGCGTCGGCAAGGTGACGTCGGCGCTGGCCGTGGCGTACGCCCGTCTGGTGCGCACGCCCTAGCCTGGTGGTCGCCCGGGTCACCCCTCCGGGGTGACCGGGGCCTGCCAAAGGGCCACGATCGCGTCGATGAGGCCGGTGGCGGTGTCGTGCCACGTCGTACGGGAGGTGGGGGCGGCGTCCGCGAGGGCGCGCTCCCGCTCGGCGGTCATCTGCGTGATGAGGTGGCGGGTCATGGCGCCACGCTCCGCGTACACCTCGTCGGGCAGATCGGGCAGGCAGCGGTTCACCCCGTCCTGCAACGGGTGCAGCGACGGGGCGGCGGCGAACGCCTCCGCGGTGGTGACCGCCTGGAGCGCGGGGTCGGCCGTGACCTGGGCGATGAACCGCGCGTACCAGCTGGGCCGGCCCAGCGCCGCCAGGTGTTCGGTGGTCGGCCGGACCACGCAGGCCACCCAGTCCCGCAGCTCGGTGGAGTCGCCGATATCGGCGAGCATCCCCGCGCGGATCCGCTCCATCTGCTCGGCGTGCCGGCGGACGATCGCGCGGACCAGGTCGGTCTTGGTGCCGAAGTGGTAGTTGACCGCGGCGTTGTTGCCCTGTCCCGCGGCCGCGCTGATCTGGCGGTTGGCGACCGCGTGCACCCCGTGCTCGGCGAACAGCCGCTCCGCCGCCGTCAGCAGCGCCTCCCGTGTCGCGCCGACCCGTTCCTGCTGCCTCGTCCTGGCCGTCATCATCACCACCGCATCCCGCTCCGCACGCACCCGCTTTAAATCAATCCATTTAAAGCATACCCGGTGTCGCGCCGGGCGGCCGTGCACGCCCTGCCGGCGGAGTGGCGTACGGCCACCGGCAGGGCGCTGTGCCTCAGCGGCAGGTGCGTCCGCTGTTGATGCACCGCACCATCTGCTTCATCACCCGCTCGTCGAAGACGTTGATGAAGTCCCCGTGGTCGGTGACCGGCTTGTGCAGCTGCTCGGGGAAACCGTCCACCGCGAAGAACGGCCGGGTCTTCCCGTTGTCCTTCAGGCTGGGCGCGTCCACGTCGTACACCAGGCGCTGCACCAGCTGCGGAATCGCCACGAAGCCCTTGGGGCAGCGGCCGTCGGCGTCCGTGAACGCCACGTGGGAGCGGTGGTTGGCGCTGTCGGCGTTCTTACCGTCCCAGCAGCTCTGGAACTTCGACGTACGCACCACATCGCTGCCCTGCGGGCAGATCGGGTACTTGTCCTTCAGCTGCCGGTTCTCGAACCCGGTGCAGCTCCAGGAGGCGTTGGCGTTCGCCGTCCCGTTGCTGAACGCCTTCGCGTCGCCGGTGATGATGCGCAGGAACCTGGGCATCGCCACGACCTTGCCGCGCGGGTTGCCCGCGTACTCCAGGGTGACCTTCTTGGCCGTCAGGATGCGGCCGGTGTTGCCCTCGGCGCCACCGCCCTGCCGGTCCGCGTCGAACTCCCGGGTGCCGTCCTGAAGGCGTAGCACCGGCCAGTAGTAGGTCGATTTGTCGCCCTGGTTCTGGCAGGTGGTGCGGCCACGGGCGAAGGCGTTGTTGTCGGCGAAGGCGTTGTTGGCCTGGTTGCCGACGTAGTCGTGGGTGTGGTGTGCCCCGTTGGACACGCCCGGCGCGACGATGACGTTGTCGGTGTTGTAGAGCTTGTTGGCGTTGACGCCGCACTTGGTGGTGAACAGGCCCTTGGAGGCGCCACGCGCCGGGCGCGGGGTGCGCGCGTTGGGCTGGACGCCGGTGATGTCCACGAAGTCCGCGGCCACCGGGCCGTTGCCGGTCTGGCCCTGGTTGCCGCCTTGATTGCCGCCCTGGTTCTCACCCTGGCCGCCACCCTGGTTGCCGCCCTGGCCACCGCCGGGCTGATTGCCGGATGCCTTGAGCGTGCAGGTGGCGAGCCCGTCCAGGCCCTGCGGTGTGGCGGCCACCCTGCCGATGGCGATCGAGATCCGGTCGATGGCCGCCGTGCGCTTGTCCTTCAGCGGACCCATGATCGCGTTCTGTGCGAAGTTGGCATCCTGCTGGATCGCCCGCTGGGAACCGGCCAGCCGCTGGTACGCCTCGGCCACCTGCTTGTCCAGCAGGGCCAGCTCCCGGTCCACCTCGGCCCTGGCCCGCTGCGGAACCGCGCTCAGGCGCTGGCCGACATCGGGGCAGTCGATGGTGGAGGCTCGGGCGGATAACTCCCGGCCGCGGGTGTCGCTCTGCTGCGAGTCGCCCGCGTCGGCCGAGGCGTACATGTTGACCGTCACCAGTCCGCCCGCCCCCAGGGCCAGTGCGGCAGTGGCGACGATCGCCCGTCTCGCAACCTTCGACCGTCTACGCGTGTTGCGTCGCATGGAACTCCTTAGTCATGTCGGACGCGTTCGACGGAAGGGTATAGCCATGCGACCGGGCCGGGGCACCGGGGTGGATCACGTCACCGATCCGTCATTTCCTGCCGCGAGCCGGTGGAACGCCCGGTTGAACCAGACCAGGCTCTGGCCGCCCGCCCGGGTGGTGATGCGGTCGATGGTGGCGAAGAGGACGCTGTGGGTGCCCATCGGGACCGCGTCCGTGATGGTGCCGATCGCGGTCACCAGGGCGTCCTTGAGGACCGGCACCTCCTGGGTGCGGTCCCAGATGTCCCAGGTGAAGCGCTCTGCCATCGCCACCTTCGTGGCACCGGCGAAGTGCAGTGCGAGATCCTGCTGTGCGCCACCGAGGACATTCACGCAGACCCGGCCGTTGGCCCGGAACACGTCGTGCATGGCGCTGCGGCGGTTCACGCACACCAGGACGGTCGGCGGGTCGTCGGTGACGGAGCAGACGGCGCTCACGGTGATGCCGCAGCGGCCGTTCGGGCCGTCCGTCGTCAGGATGTTGACGGCCGCCGGGAGGTGCGCCATCGCCTCCCGGAAATCGGCCTGGCTGGGGGTCACGGCGATGCCGCTCCTCTCGTGTCGTCCGGCCATCAGCGCATGTTCAGGCCGCCGTTGGCGTCCCAGCACGCTCCGGTGACCGTGTCCGCGTGGTCCGCGGCGAGCAGCACGGCCATGTCCGCGATGAACTCGGGCCGTCCCAGGCGGCGCACGGGGATGGACTCCTCGATCCGGGCGAGCTGTTCCGGGGCCACCAGCTCGCGGACGACGGGCAGATCCTGCACTCCGGGGGCGATCGCGTTGACCGTCACCCCCTGCGGGCCGAGTTCGCGGGCGAAGACCTTGGTCAGGGTGGCCACCCCGCCCTTGGCCGCCGCGTAGTGGCCGCCGGTGGCCGAGCCGCCGTTCTGACCGGCGAGGGAGGCGATGTTGACGATGCGGCCGTAGCCGCGCCCGGCGAAGTAGGCGCCGAAGACCTGGCAGCCGAAGAACGTGCCGTCGAGGTTGGACGACACGACCGAGCCGAAGCTGTCGGGGGTGATCTCCATCAGGGGCTCGACCTTCGAGTACCCGGCGTTGTTGACCAGGACGTGGACGGCGCCCCAGCGTGCGACGAGCTGGTCGCGGACGCGTACGAAGGCGTCCTTGTCGCGCACGTCCAGGCCGAGGCCGATGGCGTTCCGCCCGTCCGGGGCGAGATCCGCCGCGGCCGCGACGGCGGCCGCCTCGTCCAGGTCGGTCAGGGCGACGCGGTAGCCCGCGCCGTAGAGCCTGCCCGCGATGCACGCGCCCAGCCCGCGGGCCGCGCCCGTGACGAGCGCGACCCGGTCGGGGGTCGTGGTGGTCATCGGGCGGCCTCCGGCTCCGGCAGGGGACGGCCGATGCGCGCCTCGATCTGCATATAGCGCCACAGCCCGTGCTCGCCGACCTGGACGGTGCGGAAGAGGTTGCAGGCGGCGGCGACCGTCGGCTGGTCGACCACATCGGCGAGGAGGTACGAGGTCCAGGGCCACGAACCGGACGGGCCGACCATGTGCTGATCGTCGTCCATGGTGCCCAGGACGGTCACCCCGGGCAGCTCGCGCAGTTGCGTGAGCATGGTCATGAAGCCGTCCCAGACCGCCTTGCCCTGGCCGGTGGGCAGGTCGAAGAAGTTCTGGTTGACACCGATACAGAAGAGCACGCGCAGGGGCGCTGGGGTGGCATCCGTCATGATGAAGTTCCTTGCCTGCGAGGTGAGTTGGGGTCGGGGTGTTCTACAGGAAGCCGGGGAAGGGCTGAACGCCCATGAGCACGGCACCGGCGCCGTCGTACATGCCCTCCTGGAGGAAGGCGTGCTGCGGGACCACGGAGGCGTCGCGCAGATAGCGCTGCATGGGGCTGTCGTCGGCGATGGCGGCAATGCCGCCGAGCTGGTACGCGGCCCGGACGACCTCGAAGGAGGTCTTCGCGAGATGGGCGGCGGCCAGCCGCAGCAGACCGGTCTGCCGGTCGGGTCGCGTGGCCCGCCCGCCACCACCGTCTCCCAGGTCTCCTCGGTGGCCTCGTAGAAGAAGGCGCGAGCGGACCGGAGTTGGGCTTCGGCCTGGCCGACGGCGATGCGGTAGGTGGCGCGGTCGGCGGGCCGGGGCGCGCCGGTGTAGCCCGCGCGGCCCCCGGCGGCGATGGCCTGGTCGAGCGCGGCGCGGGCGACGCCGAGGCCGACGACGGCCAGCACCTGGGCGGCGTACGGGACGGTCGGGTAGCGGTACAGCGGCTCGTCCACGGTGGGCTCGCCGCCGCGGACGAACGTCCACTCCTCGGGGACGACGGCGCCGTCCACCACCAGGTCGTGGCTGCCGGTGCCGCGCATGCCGACCACGTTCCAGTTGTCGGCGATCCGTACCTGCCCGGGCCGCAGCACCGCGGTCAGGGGCCGGCCGGTGGCGTCCTCACCGGCCTTGATGCCCACGCCGAGGACGTCCGCGCCCGTGCAGCCGCTGGCGAACCTCCACCGGCCGCGGACCCGGTAGCCGCCCTCGACGCGCTCGGCGGGCTGCACCGGGAACAGCCCGCCCGCGAACACCACATCGGGCCCGTCGGCGTACAGCTCGGCCTGGGTCTCCAGGGGCAGCGCGGCCAGGTAGACGAGGGACGAACCGAAACTGGCGACCCATCCGGCGGAGCCGTCGACGGCCGATATCCGCTCGATGAGTGCCAGGAATCGTGCGGGCGGCAGGGGGTCGCCGCCGAAGCGCTTCGGGGTGCTCGCCCGGTAGAGGCCCGCGCGCTTGAACACCTCGATCACATCCCGGGGGATGTGCCGCTTCTCCTCGAATTCCGGCTGCCGTTCGGCCACCACGGTCAGCACGTCGTCGATCGGATCCGGCGACCGGGTGATGGGAGTTGCTTGGGTCATGGGAGATGCTCCTCGCGTTGCCCGGCGGTTCCCTCCCCCGCCTGACGACGACGCTACGCCCGCCAACGGGCCGTCGGCCATTGGGGATTCGGCGGCGTTGGGTAGGGGAATTCCCCTACACGCCCGCTGGCAGCGTGAACCGGAAGACCGCGCCGTGCGGCTGGTTCGGGGTGGCGTCGATCCGGCCGCCGTGGCGGGTGATGATGCGGTGGCTCAGCGCCAGACCGATGCCGCTGCCGTTCTCCTTGGACGTGAAGACACCGTCGAAGATGCGGTCGCCGGGCGGCAGCCCGTTCCCCCAGTCGGTGACGGTCAGCTCGGCGTCCCCGTCCGCCATCAGGCGCGTGGCGATGCGCACCCTGCGCTCGGCGAGCGGACAACGCGCCATCTCGTCGACGGCGTTGAAGGCGAGGTTCATGACGACCTGCCCGATCAGGACGTTCTCGCAGCGCACCGGCAGCGGCTCGGCGGTGAGGTCGAGCGCGACGGCCACCGAGTGTTCCTGGGCCCGCAGCTCGATGAAGTACGCGCAGTCGCGCACGATGGCGCCCAGGTCGGTGAGCCGCTCGGACGGCTCCAGGCGGCCCACGTAGCTCCGCAGGCTGCCCAGGATCCGGCGGGCCCGCTCGATCTGCCGGGCGGCGTTGTCCAGCCCGAAGGCCACGGAGGTGTCGTCGGTGGCGAGGCGGCCGCGCGCTCCCTCGACGAAGTTGTAGGCGGCCGCGAGCGGCTGGCTCACCTCGTGGGCGATCGCCATCGCCATGTCGCCCATGGCGTTGTACCGGGCCAGGTGGTCGAGGTGCTGGGTTTCGCGGCGGTGTTCCTCCTCCGCGCGGACCCGGTCGGTGATGTCGTAGAACAGGAGCATCCGGCCGCGCAGATCGCTCTCGATCTCGATGTGCTGGCAGGTCGACGCGTACCAGCGGGGTCCGTCGCCGGGCGCCGCGAACCGGTAGCGCCCCTCACCGGCGGTGGGTACCGGCCCGTCGTGGCAGTAGTCGGCGAAGTCCGCGCCGCGGAGGCCGTCGCCGAGCAGCCGGACGGCCGACTCGCTCGCGAAGACGACCCGGTCCCCGTCGTCGAGGACGACGATGCCCTCGGCGAGGCTGCCCAGGAAGGTGCGCAGCCTGCTCTCGGTGCGACACAGATCGCGGCGTACCGCCTTCTCCTCGGCGATGTCGCGGAACTGGACCATCACCGCCGTCCGCCCCGGCAGGTCGACGCGGATCGCGATCGCCTCGGTGAGGGTCTCCTCGCCGGTCTTGGACCGGTAGCACCACTCGGTGGCGCTGACCCCGTCCTCGACGGCGCGCCCGAGCCAGCGGTGGCCGAGTTCGCGGCTGTACTGGCGGGCGTTCTTGCTCATGTCCGGCGCCTTGAGCGGCTTCAGCTCGTCCACGGACCAGCCGAGCAGGTCGCAGGCCGCCCGGTTCGCCCAGAGGATCTCGTAGGTGCGGGCGTCGTGCAGCAGCACGCAGTACTTCAGGGACTGCATCAGCACCCGGAAGTCGGCCGGTTCGACGGGGCTGCTCATGGGGTGCCTCTCACCGGTCGGCGGCGGGCCGCAGCCCCAGCCGGAGCACATCGCGGACGAGGGTGGCCATGCTCTGCGCACCGGTCTTCTCCCGGATCCGGGCGCGGTGCACGTCGATGGTCTTGGCGCTGATGCCGAGCCGCGCCGCGATCTGCTTGTTCGCCATGCCGTCGACGGCCAGCCCGAGCACTTCCCGTTCGCGGGAGGTCAGGCTGTCCAGCTTCGCGCGCAGTTCGCACTCGACCGCGGCGCGCTCGAACCGCTCCCGCGCGGTGCGCAGCGCGGCCTGCACGACGTCGAGCATGTGCTGCGGGTCGTACGGCTTCTCCAGGAAGTCCACGGCGCCGTTCTGCATGGCGCGCACCGACATCCGGATGTCGCCGTGCGCGGAGACGAACACCACGGGCAGCGGCGCGCCCGTCTCGTTCAGCAGCTGCTGGACGTCGAAGCCGCTGAGTTCGGGCATGCGGACGTCCAGGATCAGACAGGCGGGCCGGGCGCGGTCGTAGGACCGCAGAAAGGCCCGGGCGTCCCGGAAGCGCTCCGAGCGGATGCCGACCGACTCCAGGAGCCAGGCGAGCGAATCGCTCAGCTCCTCGTCGTCGTCGAGGATGTACACGAGGGTGTCCGTGGTGGCGTCCCCACTCATCGCCCGGCCCCGATGCGCATCGTGCTCCCTCCCGGCGGTTGCTGTCGCAAGGAGCGTAAACCGTGCCGTGAACGTGCAGGTCAGGCCGCCGGTTCCGGGGCTTCCCCGGGGTCAGGCGGTCACCTTGGCGAGGAACGCGGCGACGTTGGCCGTGGTCCGCTCGATCTTCTCCTCCAGGGTGAGCGACTCGTGGAGCCGTGCGCCCGCGCCCGCGTCCTTCTTGCCGCGTACGTACAGCGAGCAGGCGAGGTCGCTGCATATGTAGGTGCCGACGGAGTTGCCCTGCTGCCTGGCCTTCCCCGCCTTCGGCGCGACCATCAGGGAGACGCCGTCGGCGGGGGAGGTCAGACAGAGCGAGCACATGCCGCGCTGCGTCTGCCAGGAGGCGGGGGTGGGGCAGCGCAGGGCGAGGGCCCGCGGGCGGTCGTCGAGCAGGGTGACGAGGTAAGCGCGGTCGTAGGCCTGGGGATCCCGCCAGCCGAGGTAGTCCAGGTCGTCCCAGGGCTTGGCGGCCAGATCGCGCGGTACGGACAGGCGCTTCGCCTCGCCCTTGGTGCAGTTGACGAAGGCGGAACGGATCTCTTGCTCGGTCAGCGGCTTCATGACCGGGAGGCTAAGTTGCCTAAAGGTCTTAGGCAAACGAATAATGGGCTCTGTCGACGGAGGGGCAGGGCATGGCATACGCAGGGCTGACCGCGGAACGGCTGACCCGGGCCGGGGCGGAACTGGCCGACGAGGTCGGCTTCGACCAGGTGACCGTGTCGGAGCTGGCCAGGCGGTTCGACGTCAAGGTCGCGAGCCTCTACTCGCACCTGAAGAACTCCCGCGACCTCAAGACCAGGATCGCCCTGCTCGCCCTGGAGGAACTCGCCGACCGGGCCGCCGAGGCCCTGGCCGGGCGGGCCGGGAAGGACGCCCTGACCGCCTTCGGCAACGTCTACCGCGACTACGCCCGCGAGCACCCCGGCCGCTACGCCGCGGCCCAGTTCAGACTGGACCCGGAGGCGGCGGCCGCCAGCGCCGGTGGCAGGCACTCGCAGATGACGCGGGCGATCCTGCGCGGCTACGACCTCACCGAGCCGGACCAGACGCACGCGGTGCGGCTGCTCGGCAGCGTCTTCCACGGCTTCGTCAGCCTGGAGCTGGCGGGCGGGTTCAGTCACAGCGCCCCCGATTCGGCGGAATCCTGGTCCCGGACCCTGGACGCGCTGGACGCCCTGCTGCGCAACTGGCCCACGCCCTGACGCGCACGCCCCTGACATCGGACGCCGCACGCGCGCGCATAGCCCATTCGCCCTCTTACGGCCGTTCCCGCTCCGTGACGGTCCCCGCTCCGATGACCTGCGTAAATGATCAAGCGGAGCGGTGACCCTGACCTCGCGAGGTGACGCTTCGTGTTGCGGCGGTGGCGGACTGTCGGTTGTCTCAAGAGCGGAACACCTATAGGTGCCGCGTGATCACGACGGCCACTGCTCCGTTGGAGGATCTTCATGCGTTACGTACCCGCCGGTGCAGGCATCGGCCTGGTTCTCTGTGCCCTCGCGCTCCAGGGCCCGGCCGCCGCCGCCGATGACTCGGAGCTCCGCATCAGCCCGAAGAAGAGCGCCCCGGGCTCCACGGTCACCGTCAGTACGACCGCCTGCGGCTCGGACGTGACCTACGGCAAGGGCACCGCGGGCGGAGACGAGTTCCACCTGCTCGACGACGGCCACAAGGGCACGCTCACCGGCACCTTCCGGATTCCGAAGGGAGCCGACTCCGGCAGCCACGAGGTCATCGTGAAGTGCCCGCCGAGCATCAAGATCACGGACACGGTCAAGGTCAAGCGCAGCCACCCCAGTGGCGGGGTCGACGCCGGTTTCGGACCTGCCGCGGTCGGCGACAACAAGCCGACCCTCCTCGGCGCCACCGTCCTGGCCGTCACCGCCGGAGGTGTGCTGGTGATGCGCCGCCACCGGAGCGTCCGGCGCTAGCCACCTCGACCGGGGTGGCGTGGGACGCGGAGGTGGCCGTCGTCGGCGCGGGTGCGGCCGGTCTGACGCTGGCCCACCGGCTCGCCGCCCTGCCCTCCCCGCCCCGCGTCCTGCTGGTCGGGGCGCCGGACGGGCCGCTGCGGGCGCCGGAGCGGACCTGGTGCTGGTGGGAGGAGCCTGGCGGTGAGTTCGACGGGGCACTCGCCGCCCGCTGGAGCCGGGTCAGGGTGCACGGAGCCGACGGCCGCCCGCTGGACCGGGAGCTGGCGCCCTTCGTCTACAAGATGCTGCGGTCGCGCGACTTCGAGCACTGGATGGCCGCCCGGCTCGACGCGGCGCCCTCGGTGCGGCGGGTCGAGGCGGTGGTGGACGAGGTACGCGACGACGCGGGCGGCGCCCTGGTGCGGGGCGCCTGCGCCGGGGGCCGCCCGGTGATCTGGCGCGCCCGGTGGGCGTTCGACTCCCGCCCGGCGGCCGCCCTGCCACCGGCCCGTACGACGCTGCTCCAGCACTTCCGGGGCTGGTTCGTCCGCTGCGACGCCCCGGCCCTGGACCCCGCGGTGGCCGAGCTGATGGACTTCCGCACCCCGCAACCGCGCCGGGGCCTGTCGTTCGGCTATGTGCTGCCGCTGAGCGACCGTGAGGCGCTCGTGGAGTACACCGAGTTCTCGCCCGCCGTGCTGGAGGACGCCGCGTACGACGCGGCCCTGCGCCACTACACCGGGGCCGTGCTGCGGCTGCCGCCCTTCCGGGTGCTCTCCACCGAGCAGGGCGTCATCCCCATGACCGACGGCCGCTTCCCCCGCCGCGCGGGCGCCGCCGTGTTCCGGATCGGCACCGCGGGCGGCGCCACCCGCCCGGCCACCGGCTACACCTTCGCCGCGGTGCGACGGCAGTCCCACGCGGTGGCGGCGGCCTTCGCCGCGGGCCGCCGCCCGGTGCCGCCCGCCCCGTATCCGGCCCGCGCGCTCGCCATGGACGCGGCGATGCTGCGCGCCCTGGACACCGGCCGAGTGGCCGGGGCCTATGTGTTCACCGGTCTCTTCC
>NZ_GG657754.1:1324085-1325045 GCF_000158915.1 Streptomyces himastatinicus ATCC 53653
ATCGCGGGGCTCGCGGCGGCCACCGCGCTGGCCGAGCGCGGGGCCGCGGTGGTGCTGTACGAGCGCCGCGCGATGCTCGGCGGGCGGCTGGCCGGATGGCCGACGATGCTCGCGGACGGGTCGGCGGCGACGATGTGCCGCGGTTTCCACGCCTTCTTCCGGCAGTACTACAACCTGCGCGGGCTGCTGCGGCGGATCGACCCGGCCTTACGCATGCTCACCGGGCTGCCGGACTATCCGCTGTGGCACGGCTCGGGCCTGCGCGACGGTTTCGCGGGCGTGCCGCGCACCCCGCCATGGTCCGCGCTGGGCTTCGTGGCGCGCAGCCCGTCGTTCGGCTGGCGGGATCTGGCGGGCCTGGACCCGGTGGCCGCGCTGCCGCTGTTCGACGTCCGGCTGCCGTGGATCCACGAACGGCTGGACGCGCTGAGCGCGGCGGAGTTCCTGGACGCGGTCCGCTTCCCGGCGGCGGCCCGGCACCTGGCGTTCGAGGTGTTCTCCCGCAGCTTCTTCACGGATCCGGGCGAGCTGTCCGCCGCCGAGCTGGCGGTGATGTTCCACATCTACTTCCTCGGCTCCAGCGAGGGCCTGCTGTTCGACGTGGTGCGCGAGCCGTTCCCGTACGCGCTGTGGGATCCGCTGCGGCGCTACCTGGAGGGCCACGGCGCACAGGTGCGGCCGGGCGCCGCCGTGGAGTCGGTACGGCCGCTGGACGGCGGGCGGGTGGCGGTGGACGGCGAGGCGTACGACGGGGTGGTGCTCGCCCTGGACACGGCGGGGCTGCGCACGCTGGTGGCGAACTCCCCCGGCCTGGGCGACCCGGGGTGGCGGGAGCGGATCGCGGCCCTGCGGACCGCACCGCCGTTCCTGGTCTCCCGCCTGTGGCTCGGCGCGCCCGTGGACCCGGGCCGCCCCGGTTTCCTCGGTACGAGCGGTTACGGCCCGCTCGACAACGTCAGC
>NZ_GG657754.1:1325370-1326558 GCF_000158915.1 Streptomyces himastatinicus ATCC 53653
CTGGTCCGTACCGATCTGCCGGTCGCCCTGATGGAACGGGCTGCCACCAGCGGGTTCCTGGCCGCCAACGCGCTGCTCGCCCGCTGGGGCGTGAGCGGCCAGCGGCTGTGGACGGTGCCCCGCCATGGCCGTACGGCCGTGCTGCGCGGTGTGCACCGGCTGGCCGGGAAGCGCCACCGGCCGTGACCACTGCGGCCCGCCGGTCAGCCCGGGAAGCGGCCCGCCTCGCGCAGGGCCCAGCGGCGTTCGGCGTAGGCGAGGTCGTCGCGCCACAGGCGGCCCGCGGCGGCGCGCATCAGGGGCCGCAGCAGGGGTGCGGCCGCGCGGGCGACGGCGAAGCCGGGTCGGTCGGACGTGGCGAGGACCGCCTCGATGACGGCGGTGCGCGGACGGCCGTGGTTCTCGGGGGTCAGCGGGGTGGCGTGGGTTTCGACCACGGAGCCACGGCCCTCGCCATCGGTGATGCGCATGACGACGGTGCGGGGCCCGGGTGCGGAGAACACGGCGCGGACGGGGACGACCACACGACCGGCCACCTTGAAGGACACCCGGACGGCGAGGCCGTCGTCGCCGTCCGGCTCCTCGACGGTGAGATCGACGAAGGAGTACGGGTGGAGCCACCCGCCGTGCCACGGGTCGAGGCGGTTGGCGACGACATCGGCCGGCTCGCACGTACCCGTGACGTCGTGGACGGCGGCGAGCGTGGCACCGGCCACCGGGCGGGGCGGCAGCACCGGGCGTTCCAGCGGCTCCTCGCCGCCGGCCGCGTCGAGCCGTACCCAGGCGAGGACACCGTCGTCGTGGGCGGGCAGCGGACACCAGCCCGTGGCGGCGTCCCCGGGCAGGGCGAGGCCGTGCCAGTGGCAGAGGAGCGTGCCGCGGCTGACCACCGCGTCCTTCAGCGGCGCCCCGAGGTGCGGGCAGGCGCCGGGTCCGGCGACGAGACGTCCGCCGGGGCCGCGCCAGGCCACCACCTCGGTACCGGCGACGGTCCGGCCGAAGGGGCGGCCCGGGGCGACGGCGGCGGACGCGCCGAGCACGTACCAGTTGCCGGACGGTCGGTCCTGCGCCCGCTTCAGGGCCGCGGCGATCAGGGCGGGCCTGGCCTCCCGCCAGGTGGACCGCTGCCGGTCCCAGGGGACACCGCGGCGGCGCAGGGACAGCGGGAGGCGGCGGGTGGCGGAGGGC
>NZ_GG657754.1:1328657-1329583 GCF_000158915.1 Streptomyces himastatinicus ATCC 53653
CGCTTCGCGCGGCCCGGCGAAGGCCCGTACCCCTCTCCTCCATGGCGTCCGCGCCGGTGTGGACGTCGAGGCTGCTGCCGTCGGCGAACGCGGCCCGGTAGGCGGGGTGCAGCGCCACCAGGTCGAGCCGGTCGGACAGCTCCTCCCCCACGGCCGCCAGCGGCTCGGCCAGCAGGTCCGGCATGGTGAGCACGGTGGGTCCGGTGTCGAAGCGGTAGCCACCGCGGTCCAGGCGTCCGGCCCGGCCGCCGGGCCGGGTGGCGCGTTCCACGACGGTCACCCGGCGCCCGGCGCCGAGCAGGTGCAAGGTGGCGGCGAGCCCGGACAGGCCCGCTCCGACGACCACGACATGGTCCGTGGGCCCGGCGACGGTCCTCATGGTTCCAGTCTTCTGACGTCCGGGCCGCCCACCCGTGCTCGGGGCCGTACGGCCGAAGGAATTCGACCGTGCGTGGCCCGCTACTTCCGCGGACCCGGCACCGGCAGCCCCGGGCCGGTGCAGTGCACATCGCCCGCCGGGAGGCGACCGTCGACCAGATACGCGGCGGCCGTCCGGTCGACGCAGGCGTTGCCGCGGCTGGCGAACACCCCGTGGGAGTAGTCCTGGTGGAGTGTCACCAGCCGCGAGCCCGGCAGCCGGTGGCGGAGCCGGTGCGCCCCCTCGATCGGCGTGACGGGGTCGTGTGCGGAGGCGATGAGCAGGCCGGGCGGGGCGTCGGGGCCGCCGAGCGGGGTGCGGCGGGCCGGCCGGTGGTGCCAGTAGGCGCAGGTGGACGCCTCGATCCCGGTGAGGACCGGGTGCGGGTCGAGGTGCCGCATGCGCCGCACGTCGGCCACCACCCGGCGGGGTGCGGGGGCGTGGCCGTCCGCGCACTTCACGATGCGGTTGGCGGCTTCGTAATTGCGTGACTCCGGGCCGTCGAAGG
>NZ_GG657754.1:1330571-1363030 GCF_000158915.1 Streptomyces himastatinicus ATCC 53653
GTCGGTGGCGGCGTGGGCGGGTGCGCCCGGGAGGAGGGCGGCGGCGCTTGCCCCGAGCGCGCACCACAGGGCGGTGCGTCGTGCAGCCGGAGTCATGTGTCTCGCAATCAGCTCAGGCAGATCTGGTCGGATCATCAGATGACAATGAAAACGATTATCGATATCGTCTAGGCGGTCAAGACGGGTGCCCCTGCCGCCAAGGCCGCTGCCCGGCCTGCCCGGAACCTCAACCGCACGGCGACGAAGGAGAGTTGTGGCTCATCTGCTGATGGTGGAGAGCTGGGTCGGATCGATGAGCAGGCTGCTGCCACGGGCGATCCGCGAGAACGGGCACGAGTTCACCTTCCTCACCCGTGACCTGCACCACTACCTGCGCTCCGCGCCCGAGGGCACCGCCCACCCGCTGCTCGCCGCGCGCCACGTGCTGACCGCCGACACCAACGACACCGCCACCCTGCTGCCGGCGGTCGAGCGGCTGCACACGGCTCTCGGTTTCGACGGGGTCATCACCTCCTGCGACTACTACCTGCCGGTGGCGGCGCGCCTCGCGGACCGGCTGGGGCTTCCCGGCCCGTCGGCCGAAGCGGTGGGGAACGCCTGCCGCAAGGACGCGACCCGGCGCGTCCTCGACGCCGCCGGAGTGCCCGGACCGCGGTTCGCGGTGCACTCCACGTGGGCCGAGGTGGCGGAAGGGGCCCGGGAGATCGGCTATCCGCTGGTCGTGAAGCCCGTGGACCTGTGCGCCGGGATGTACGTACGGCGCGTCGACGACGAGGCCGCGCTGCGGGACGCGTGGCGTGCGCTCGACGGCTTCCCGGTCAACGCCCGGGGCCAGCGCCGCTCCCCCGCCGTGCTGCTGGAGGAGCTGCTCGACGGCCCGGAGGTCAGCGTCGAGACCGTGTCGTACGGCGGCACCACCGAGGTGATCGGGGTGACCGACAAGAGCGTCGGCGGGGCGCCCGCGTTCATCGAGACCGGGCACATGTTCCCCGCCGCCCTCGCATCCGCCGACGCCGCGGCCGCGCGCGAGACCGCGGTGCTCGCCCTGAAGGCGCTCGGCCTGGACGACGTCGTCGCGCACACCGAGATCAAGCTGACCGCCGCCGGGCCGCGCGTGGTGGAGGTCAATCCGCGCCCCGCGGGCAACCGCATCACCGAACTGATCCGCCATGTCACGGGGGTCGACCTGGCCACCGCCTGTGTGGACGTCGCCCTCGGCCACCGGCCCGATCTGCGGGGCTGGGACACGGGGATGCGCAGCGCCGCCATCGGATTCCTGGTGCCGGCCACCGCGGGCACCCTGGCCTCGGTCGACGGCGGTGACGCGGCGCGGGAGGCGCCGGACGTGCTGGAGGTCCAGCTCGCCGAGCCCGGCAGGAGCGTCGAGGCGGCCGGGAGCAACAACGCATACCTCGGCCATGTCATGGCGGGCGATCCCGAAGGGCCCGGGGCCCGCGCCCGGGTCGAAGCGCTGCTGTCCGGACTGCGCCCGCGGGTGGTGGCCCCATGACCGCGCGCCCGCTCACCGCCGCGCCGCCGTGTTTCTCGTACGAGGAGCTGGCCGACCGGGTGCTGGACGGCGCCTTCGGGCCCGATCCGCGCACCCAGCGGATCGCCGTGGCCTTCACCACGCGCCAGGCCGTACGCCACGACGGCCGCAGCGGCGGCTATCGCAACGAGGTGCTCAGCCTGCGGCTGGGCGAGGCCGTCGGCTCGTGCGCGGTCGAGCCGGGCGCACTGCCCTACGAGGCGATCGACACCTGCGTCGGCGTGGACGTGGCCCGGCTGCTGCGCCACGAGCTGGCCCCGGTCCGCGTCGCCGCCCTCGACGCGTATCTCCTGCGGATGCTGCCGCACACCTCCGCGTCCGGTGCGCGCCCCCAGCCGCTGGCCGCCGGGACATCGCTGGAGAAGTCCCGCGCCCGCGCCGAGGCCGTCACCGGGCTGCTCGGGCCGGGGCCGGGCCGGACCGTTCTGGTCGTCGGTGTCGTCAACTCCCTTCTGGAGAGCCTGCGTTCACGTGGCCTGGGCTATGTGGCCTGCGATCTCAAGGGCGGTACGACGGAATGGGGCGAGCCGGTCGCCACCGACGCGCTCGCCCAGCTGGACCGCTGTGACGCCGTGCTCGCCTCCGGCATGACGCTCGGCAACGGCACCTTCGAACCGCTGCGGGAACACGCGCTGCGCCACGGGAAGCCACTGGTGATGTTCGCGCAGACCGGCAGCGCGATCCTGCCGCGCTTCGTGGGCGCCGGGGTCACGGCGGTGTGCGCCGAGCCCTACCCGTTCTTCTGGCTGGACGGCGGCCCCGGGCTGATCCACTGCTACGGAGGGCACTACGGGGGTCCCGCATGACCACGGCCGTCCATCACCCCACCGCCAACGGCGACCTCCTCGCGCTGCTCGGCCGCACCCCGCTCGCCCGGATCACCACCGATCTGCCCTGCCCCCATCCCGGTTTCTGGGCCAAGCTCGAAGGGCTCGGCGCCGGTGGTATGAAGGCCCGCGCCGCGGTGTCCATGCTGCTCGGCGCCCGGGAGCGCGGTGAACTGCGGCCCGGTGCGCCGGTGGTGGAGTCCACCTCCGGCACCCTGGGGGTCGGCCTGGCCTTCGCGGGCCAGGCGCTCGGCCATCCCATCGTGCTGGTCTGCGACACCGAGCTGGAACCGTCGATGCGGCGGTTGCTGCGCACCTACGGCGCCCAGCTGGAACTGGTCGACCGCCCGGCGGCCGAGGGCGGCTGGCAGGCCGCCCGTCTCGCCCGGCTGCGCGCGCTGCTGGCCCTGCTGCCGGACGCCTACTGGCCCGACCAGTACAACAACCCCGACAACACGGCCGGTTACGCCTCGCTCGCCCACGAACTGACCGCCCAGCTCGACCACCTCGACATCCTGGTGTGCAGCGTCGGCACCGGCGGCCACAGCGCGGGCATCGTCCGCCCGCTGCGCGGGCGCTGGCCCGGGCTGCGGCTCATCGGCGTCGACGCCACCGGCTCGACCATCTTCGGCCAGCCCGCCCGGCCCCGGCTCATGCGCGGCCTGGGCAGCAGCATCCATCCGCGCAACGTGGCCTACGGCGCCTTCGACGAGGTCCACTGGGTCGGCCCGGCCGAAGCGGCGGACTCCTGCCGACGGCTGGCCCGGGGCAGCTTCGTCAGCGGCGGCTGGAGCACCGGCGCTGTCGGACTCGTCGCCGCCTGGGCCGCCCGCGTCCACCCCGGCGCCGTGGTCGCCACCGTCTTCCCCGACGGGCCGCACCGCTACCTCGGCACCGTCTACGACGACGACTTCACCACCGCCCACGGCGTCGACCTCGCGACCGCCGCAACCCGTCCCGTGGAGATCGCCCACCCGCGCGCCGTCGAGGCCACCGGCTGGGCCCGCTGCACCACCGTCACCGACCCGCTGACCGGCGGGACCCCGATCCGGGAAGAGAGCCCGTGAACGTCAGCCAACGCACCGTAACGCTCCACCTCGCCGAGCCGCTTCGCATCTCCCGCTCCACCATGGCCGCGCGCGACGCCGTGTGGCTGCGGGTCGAGCACGCGGGACAGCGCGGCCACGGGGAGGCCGTCAGCAGCGCGTACTACGGCCTGGACACCGCCACCCTCCGGCGGCTGCTGCACGAAGCGGCCCTGGAGCTGGGCCGCTTCGCCGACCCGGAGAGCGCGCTGCGGGCCCTGTGGGAGGAGGAGCCGGGCCGTCGGCCCGCCGCGGTGACGGCGGCCGTCGAATCCGCGCTGCTCGACTTGTGCGGCAAGCGCGCGGGAGTCCCCGTCCACCGGCTCGTCGGCGCCACCGCCGAGCCGTTCGCCGCCACCGCCCGCACCCTCGGCATCGTCCCGGCCGAGCGCGCCGCGGCGCGGGCCCGGTGCCTGACCGACAGCGGGTTCTCCGTCATCAAGGTCAAGGCCGGTGCCGCGGACCCCGAGGACGACATGGCGCGGATACGGGCCGTACGGACCGCCGCGCCCCACGCCCGGCTGCTGCTCGATCCCAACGGCGCCTGGAGCGTGGCCCGGGCGCGCGAACTGCTCCCCATATGCGCGGAGTTGGGAGTCGAAGCTGTCGAACAGCCCATCGGGCCGGGCGACCCCGAGGCGCTGGCCCGCCTCGCCGAACACGCGCCGCTCCCCATCATCGCCGACGAGGACGCGGTGTCCTACGAGGACGTCCGCCGTCTCGCCGGACGGGTGCAGGGTGTCAACGTCAAGCTCGCCAAGTGCGGTGGCGTCCACGCGGCGCTGCGGATCGCCTCGCTCATCGAGGGCAGTGGCACCGCGCTGATGCTCGGCTGCCTGACCGCCAGCACCCTCGGTATCGCGCCCGCCGTCCACCTCGCGGGCCACGCCCGCTGGACCGACCTGGACGGACACCTGCTGCTCGCCCACGACCCGTGGACCGGCATCGGCGGCACCGACGGCGTGGTGCGGGCCAGTGGCCGCCCCGGGCTGGGCGTACGGCCGCTCGCCACCACCGAGGAAGAGGGAGAGGAGGGCCGCCATGAGAACGTGGCGTGAACTGCGCGGCTTCCCGCTCGCCATCCGGCTGCTCCTGGTCAACCAGCTCGGTGTCAACACCGGCTTCTATCTGCTCATCCCCTATCTCGCCACCCACCTCGGCGAGGATCTGGGCATGTCGGCGGCGGTCGTCGGCATCGTCCTCGGGGTGCGCAACCTCAGCCAGCAGGGCCTGTTCCTGATCGGCGGTTCGGCTGCGGACCGGCTGGGCGCGCGGGGCGTCATCATCGCCGGGTGCGCCGTACGCACCCTCGGATTCGCGCTGTTCGCGCTCGGCGACGGGCTGCCGGTGCTGCTGGCCGCGTCCGTGCTCAGCGGGCTCGCGGGGGCGCTGTTCAACCCGGCCGTGCGGGCGTATCTCGCCCGTGAGGCGGGCGGGCGCAGGGCGGAGGCGTTCGCCCTGTTCAACGTCTTCGCCACCACCGGCGCCCTCATCGGGCCGCTGCTCGGCAGCGCGCTGCTGCTGGTGGACTTCCGGGCCTCGGCGCTCACCGCCGCCGCCATCTTCGCGGTGCTGACCGTAGCCCAGGCACTGGTGCTGCCCGCCCGGGAGGTCGAGCCGTCGACGGGCGGTGTCCTCGCGGACTGGCGGGAAGTGGTGGGCAACCGCGCCTTCCTGGCCTTCGCGCTGGCCATGGTCGGCATGTTCACCCTGGAGAACCAGCTGTATCTGCTGCTGCCCGCCGGGGCGCGCCACGCCACCGGCTGGGACGGCGCGGCCGGGCTCGTGTTCCTCGTCGGTACGCTCGCCAACCTGGCGCTGCAACTGCGCGTCACCCGCGCCCTGAAGCGGCGCGGCAGCCGGGCGCGGTGGATCGGCGCGGGCCTCGCCCTCATGGGGCTGGCCTTCGTCCCGCCCATGCTGGTGGCGGGTGCCTCGCCCGGCGGGCGCGGCACGGCGGTGCTGTACGCGCTGCCGGTGCTGGCCGGTGCGCTGCTGCTGTACCTCGGGGTGATGGCCGCCCAGCCGTTCGTGATGGAGCTGATCCCGCGCTTCGGACGGCCGGAGCTGACCGGCACCTACTTCGGGGTGTTCTACGTGGTGTCCGGCATCGCCGCGGCCGTCGGCAACACGGCCGTCGGCTGGGCCATGGACACCGGGGAGGGCGGGGGCGCCGCCTGGCTGCCCTGGGCCTGCTGCGCGGGCTTCGGCCTCGTCTCGGCGGGCGGTGTCGCCTGGCTGCACCGCTCCGGTGCGCTGCCCGCCCGTACCGAAGCCGTGGTGGCGGCGGCGTGAGCGGGGACAGGAGAAGATCCGGCAATCTGCTCACCGACAGCCCGGAGTTGTACGAGGCCCGCTTCCCGGACCCCGAGCGGCTGGCCGGACGCTGGGCGGAGGACACCTTGCGGCGGTACGGCGCGGGGCCACGTGTCCTGGACATCGGCTGCGGCACCGGGCGCGACGCCGCGTATCTGCACCGCGCGGGCCGGGCGGTCATCGGCGCCGACCTCTCCCCGGCGATGCTCGACTACGCCCGCGAACGGCATCCCGGGCCGGAGTACCGCCGGGCCGACCTGCGCGGTTTCGCGCTCGGCACGTTCGACGCCGTCGTCTGTCTGGACAGCGCCCTGCTGTACTGCCACGGCAACGACGACCTCGACGGCTTCCTCGGCTCCTGCCGCCGCGCCCTCGCGCCCGGTGGCCTCCTCATGGCGGAGATGCGCAACGGCGCGTACTTCCTGGGCCGCACCGACCTCCTGGACACCCCGGCCGACGACGCGTTCACGTGGCGGGGAACCGGCTACCGGTCCACCACCACCCTCCGCGTCGACCGGACCGCGCAACTGCTGCGCCGCACCCGGGTGTGGACCTCCGACGACGGATCGCCGCCGGTCGAGCAGCGCTCCGCGTGGCGGCTGCTCCTCCCCCAGGAACTGCGCCACTTCCTGACCGCGCACGGCTTCACCGTCCTCGCGCTGTACGACGGGCCGGGGCCGCGCACCGATCCGCCGTGGCGGGACGGCGACACCCCCGGCGTCACGGCCGACGCCGACCGGCTGCACCTCATCGCCCGGCTGGACACGCCTCAGGGCGTGTCCGCACACCACCAGCCAAGGACACCGCATGCATGACGATCCCGCCCACCGCCTCCGCCACCCGGGCCTGCACCGCCGCGGCTTTCTCGCCGCCTCGGGCGCGGCCTCGCTCGGCGCGCTCGCCCTCACCGGATGTGGCGGCTCCCCCTCCGGCGCGTCCGGACACGGCGATGGCAAGCCGAAGCGTGGCGGGCGGCTGCGCGCCGCGTTCGCCGGTGGCGGGGCGAGCGAGAGCCTCGATCCGCATCTGGGCAGCCTCTTCGCCGACGCCGCCCGCGCCAAGGCGCTCTACGACAAGCTCGCCGACTACGACGCCTCCCTCGTGGCCCGGCCGCGCCTCGCCTCGGCGTGGGAGCCGAACGCGGGCCTGGACCGCTGGAAGGTCACCCTCAGGGAGGCCACCTTCCACGACGGAAAGCCGGTGACCGCGGACGATGTCCTCTTCAGCTACCGCCGCATCGCCGACCCGGAGAAGACGTTCCGCGCCAAGGCGTCGCTGGAACCCATCGATCTGAAGGCCAGCCGGGCACTGGACCGGCGGACCGTGGAGTTCGTCCTCAAGCGCCCGACCGCCGAATTCCCCAATGTGCTCGCCGCGTTCGGCGCGTACATCATCCCCGAGGGCGCCGGGGACTTCGACGACAAGCCGGTCGGCAGCGGGCCGTTCCGCCTCGTGTCATTCTCCCCCGGCCGCTCCACCGTCCTGCGGCGCAACGACGACTACTGGGACGGCGCCCCCTACCTGGACCGGCTGGAGTTCATCGTCGCCAACGACGAGTCCGCGCGCGTCAACTCCCTCCTCGGCGGCCAGGTGGAATACGCCCATGAGCTGAGCCCCACCACGGCGCGCGCCCACGAGAAGGCGGGCCAGATCGAGATCGTCCGGCTGCCGGGCAGCGCCATGCAGGCGTTCGCCATGAAGACCGACCGGCCGCCCTTCGACGACAAGCGGGTCCGTGAGGCGTTCTTCCTGATCGCCGACCGGAAGGAGCTGCTGAACGGCGCCCTGTCCGGGGCGGGCGAGATCGGCAACGACCTCTTCGGCAAGGGGTACGCGTACTACGCCGACGGCCTGCCGCAGCGCGAACAGGACCTCGGACGCGCGCGCAAGCTGCTGAAGCAGGCGGGCGCGGAAGACCTCCGGGTCACCCTCGACACGTCGGCCGTCGCCGCCGGATTCACCGAGGCCGCCGGAATCTTCCGCGACCAAGCCGCCAAGGCCGGGGTCACCATCAGGGTCCGCAACGGCAGCAAGGACTCCTACTGGAACGACATCCTCGACTCCGGCACCCTGTGCAGCTACCGCTCCGGTGCCATGCCCATCGAATCCCATCTCTCCCAGCGGCTGCTCACCGGCTCCACCACCAACGCCACCAAGTGGCAGCACAAGGACTTCGACGCCCTCTACCAGCAGGCCCAGTCCACCAGGGACGACAAGGACCGCGCCGCGGTGTACGAGCGCATGCAGCGCCGTCTGTACGCCGAAGGCGGCTTCCTGGTCTGGGGGTTCGCCGACTGGATCATCGGCACGGCCCGCACCGTGGGCGGCGTGGACCACCGGGCACCGGCCAACACCCTGGACTGGGCCCGGTTCGACAAGGTCTGGCTGCGGTGACGGGTCTGCGCTCCTGGCTCGCCCGGCGGCTGCTGCTCGGCGCGGCGCAGACCGTGGCCGTGGTGCTGCTGGTGTTCGCGCTCACCGAGGCGCTGCCGGGCGATGCCGCCGTGGCCCTGGCCGGGGACCAGCCCGACCCGGCGCGGATCGCCGCCATCCGGGAGGCCATGGACCTGGACCGGCCCGCGTACGAACGCCTGCTGGACTGGGCGGCCGGGCTGCTCCACGGCGACCTGGGCACCTCGCTGGTCTCCGGCCGCCCCGTCGGCTCGTACGTCAGCGACGGGTTCGGCCCGACGCTGCTGCTCGCCGGGCTCACGCTGCTGCTCCTGGTGCCGCTGGGGGTCGGTCTCGGTGTGCTCGCGGCCCGCCACGCGGGGCGCCGTACGGACCGGGCCATCAGCTCGGTGGCGCTCGGTGTCTACGCCGTCCCCGAATTCGCCCTCGGCACGCTCCTGGTGACCGCCTTCGCGCTGCGGCTGGGCTGGTTTCCGCCGACCGCCGTCGGCTACGGCACCGATCTGCTCGCCCACCCCGCCACCCTGGTGCTCCCCGTGCTCGTGCTGCTGTCCCGGCCGGTGTGTTCGCTGACCCGTCTGGTGCGCGCCGGAATGATCGACGCGCTGGCCTCGCCGTACGTCGCCCAAGCCCGCCGGTACGGCGTGTCCGGTGTCCGGGTGCGCTACGCACACGCCCTGCCGAACGCGGTCGCCCCGGCCGCCCAGCACCTCGCCCGCACCGTGGACTGGCTGCTGTGCGGCGTCATCGTCGTGGAGGGCCTCTTCGTGATCCCTGGGCTGGGAACCGTCCTGCTGAACGCGGTCGCCGAACGCGACATGCCCGTCGTCCAGGGGCTCGCCGTGGTGTTCGGGCTCATCACCGTCGTCCTGAACACCGGTGCCGATCTGGTGGCCCACCGCTTCGCTCCCCGGGCGGAGGTGACGGCGTGAGCACACACCTCGGCACGTGGGGGCGCTATGTCCTCGCCGCCGTGCTCGCCGGTGTCCCGCTCGCCCTGGCCCTGTTGGGGCCGTTCTTCGCGGGCGAGGCCGGGCCGCGCGCCGTGTCCTTCACGCTCGGCGGCGGCCACTGGCTCGGCACCGACTTCACCGGCCGCGACGTGTGGCGGCAGATCCTGCTCGGCGGACGTCCGGTGGTCCTGGTCGCGCTCGCCGCGACAGCTCTCACCTATCTGGTCGCCCTGCCGCTGGGGCTGCTGGCCGCGCTGACCCATCGGCGGCGGCTGGAAGACCTGCTCATGCGCCCCCTCGACGTGCTGCTCGCCGTGCCGTCGCTGCTGCTGATTCTGCTGGTGGCCACCGTCGCCGCGCCGGGCCCCGCGGGGCTCGCCCTGCTGGTGGCGCTCGTCAACATCCCGGACGCCGCCCGGATCGTACGCGCCGCCGCGGCCGAGGCCGCCTCGCGCCCCGCCGTGGAGGCGCTGCGCATGCAGGGCGAGAGCGGGTGGCGGATCGGGGTCGGCTACGTCGGCCGGTCCACCGTGCGCACCCTCGCCACCGACGCCGGTATCCGGCTCACCGGGGTGCTCTATCTGGTGGCCACGGCCGCGTTCCTGGGTGTCGGTGTCGCACCGGACGCCGCGGACTGGGCCGTCATGGTGGACCGCAACCGCACCGGGCTGTTCGTCCAGCCCTGGGCGGTCGTGGTGCCCGCGCTGCTGATCGTCGCCCTGACCGTGGGAAGCAACCTGCTGTTCGACGCCGTACTGGAGCGCCGTGGGCAACCGGATAAGGGGGTACGGACATGAACGCGGTCGCGGAGATCGAGGACTTGCGCATCGAGGTCGGCGGCCGGGCCATCGTCGACGGGGTGAGCCTGCGGGCGCTGCCGGGGAAGGTCACCGCGCTGGTGGGCTCGTCCGGCAGCGGCAAGACCACCACGGGCCTCGCGCTGCTCGGCGAGTACCCGGCGGGGGCGAGGGTCACCGGCCGGGTCCGGGTGGCCGACGGCCTGGCCGGATACGTGCCCCAGCACCCGGCAGCCGTCCTCAACCCGGCCCGCCGGGTCGGCGCACTGCTCGGCGACATCGCGCGCGGCCAGGTGCGGAGCCTGCCGCGCTCCGAGCGCCGCGCCGCCGCGCGCGAACACGTCTTCACCGCCCTGTCGCTCGCCCAACTCCCTGACAGGGATGAGGTGTTGCGCCGCTATCCGCATCAGCTGTCGGGCGGCCAGCAGCAGCGTGTGGTGCTCGCGCAGGCGCTGCTCCTCGGGGCCAGGGTGGTGGTCGCGGACGAACCGACCACCGGGCAGGACCCGGTGACGAAGCGGCGCATCGTCGAGCGGCTGTCCGCGGTCGCCGCGCAAGGCATCGCCGTGGTGCTGCTCAGCCACGACCTCGACGTGGTGCGGACGCTCGCCGACGAGGTCGTGGTGATGCGCGACGGCCGGGTGGTGGAGTCGGGACCGGCCGAGCGGGTGTGGCACGCCCCCGCCCACGCCTGGACCCGTCAACTCCTCGCCGCACACGGGCCAGCGCCGAAGGCCACGGGGCGCGTGCCGCCCGGCCAGGCCGTCCTGCGGGTGCGCGATCTGACGGCACGCCACGGGGCCACTCCCGTACTCCGCACCGGCGACCTCGCCGTCAGCGGCGGCACCTGTCTGGCCGTCCTCGGCCCCTCAGGCAGCGGCAAGACCACCCTCGGCCGCTGTCTGGCCGGACTCCACCGGGACCACGACGGACAGGTGCTGCTCGACGGGACGCCCCTGCCGCGCAGCCTGCGCTCGCGCACCCGGGAGCAGATCGCCGCCGTCCAGTACGTCTTCCAGGACGCGCGGGCCGCCTTCGACGAACACCGGCCGGTGCTGGACCAGGTGGCGCGCACGGCGATACGGCTCAGGGGCGTCGCCCCGGCCACGGCACGGGCCGAGGCGCGGACGGTCCTGGACCGCCTCGGGCTGGTGGACGAGCTGGTGCACCGGCTGCCCGGGCAGCTGTCCGGGGGTGAACTCCAGCGGGCGGCGCTGGCCCGCGCCCTGCTCGCCCGGCCACGGGTGCTGGTGTGCGACGAGATCACCTCGGGCCTGGACACCGTCACCCGGCGCGGCTTCCTCGATCTGCTCGCCACGCTGCTGCGCGACCGCGACGACCTGGCGCTGATCCTCATCACCCATGACGCGGCCACCGCGGCGCTCGCCTCGCGGACCGTGGTCGTGGAGGCGGGTGAGGCCATCGAGCACTAGCTTTTGGTTATCATTTTCATCTAGCTGCTACGGTGGCACCCGCATATCCCCCAACACGACCGAACACGACGAGACACCACCAGAGAGGACCCATGTCCGCCCACTGCCAACTCACCGGCCGCCGGCCCGGCTTCGGCAACCACGTCTCCCACTCCCACCGCCGCACCAAGCGCCGGTTCGACCCCAACATCCAGCGCAAGCGCTACTGGCTGCCCAGCGAGGGGCGCCATGTCCGGCTCACGCTCAGCGCCAGGGCCGTGAAGACCGTCGACAGCATCGGCGTCGAAGCGGCCGTGGCCCGCATCCGCGCCCGGGGAGGAAAGGTCTGATGGCGAAGAAGAGCAAGATCGCCAAGAATGACCGGCGGCACGCGATCGTCGCCCGTTACGCCCAGCGCCGCGCCCAGTTGAAGGCGCTCATCGCAGCCCCCCACACCCCGGATGAGGAACGTCTCGCCGCCGAGCGGGAGCTGCGCCGCCAGCCACGCGACGCCAGCGCCACGCGCGTACGCAACCGGGACTCCATCGACGGCCGCCCCCGGGGCCATCTGCGCGCCTTCGGCCTGTCCCGCATCCGGCTGCGCGAGATGGCGCACGCGGGTGAGCTTCCCGGGGTGACCAAGAGCAGCTGGTGACCCTTACGAGCATCACCGGCATACGCCGCCACCCCCGGCCGGGCCGGGGGTGGCGGCGTATGTGCGGGATGGGCGGATCAGCCGGCTCCGGCCGCGGCCTCGGGCTGGACCTGCGGCGGGGGCGGGAGCGGGGCGTCCCGCCGTGCGGGGTGGCGGCGGAAACGGCCACCATCACCACGGCATTGAGGAACCAGGGGCGATGACACCCACGTTCAGGTCCTTGACGGCCTGCGGAAAGAGCCGGCATCAGACTGCCGACCGTGACACCGGAGAGGGTGACGACGGCGACCGTGACCACACCGACGACGATGCCCGCTGCGGCCAGCGAGGGTGACGAACCGCCGCGCACTCAGGCTCGCGAGCAGGGCGGGGAAGAGCTGGGTCACCAGGGCGTAGCCCATGAGCAGCAGGGACACGATCGAGTCGCCGCCGTTGAAGGTGAAGTACAGGGAGACCAGCGCGAGGGCGGGGACCAGCCACTGCGCCAGGCGGGTCACCTGACGGTCGGTGGTCTGCGGGCGGGCGAGGCGGTAGACGTTCTTCGCCAGGCAGGTCGCGGAGGTCATGAGGAGCAGCGACCCGGGGACCAGCGCGGTGAGCAGTCCCGCCCCGCCCACGATGCCCACGAACCACGAGGGGAACGTGGCGGTGGTGATGCGCAGCAGCGAGAGGTCCGCGTCGGCGCCCTTGAGGCCGGGCACGACGAGGATGGCCGCGAAGCCGGCGAAGAAGACGAAGAGCAGGATGAGCTGGTAGAGCGGCATGAAGATGGCGTTGCGGCGGAAGACACGTTCGTTCTGGGCGCTATAGGAGGCGCTGAAGGTGTGCGGCCACATGTAGAAGCCCAGCGCGGAGAGCAGCACGGTGGAGGAGAACCACGAGGTGCTCATGCCGCTGGTGGGCAGCGTGATGAAGTCCGGATGGGCCTTGTCGACCGCCTGGAACATGTCCTCGAAGCCGCCGAAGTAGTGGATCGGCAGGTAGATGCCGAGGATCAGGACGACCGCGAGGATGGCGACGTCCTTCATCACGGCCGTCCACGCCGAACCGTGGATGCCCGAGATGGTGACGTAGACAGTCAGCGCGACGGTGCCGATGACGATGGCCCAGTGGGAGGGGATCTTGCCGTCGGAGGAGACCGAGACGATGATCCCGAGTCCCTTCAGCTGGAGGACGAGGTACGGCACCATCGCGATGACACCGACGAGGGCCACGAGCGCGCCCAGCAGCGGGCTCTCGAACTTGGCGACGAAGAAGTCGGACTGCGAGATGAGCCGGTGCTGCTTGGCGTAGCGCCACACGGCCGGGAGCAGCCAGTAGGACAGCACATAGGCGAGTGAGGCGTAACAGAGGATGTAGTACGCCGGGGCGCCCTTGCCGTACGCCCAGCCCGAGGCGCCGAGGAAGGTGAAGGTCGTGTAGATCTCGCCGGCCAGCAGCAGGAAGACGAAGATCGTTCCGAAGCCGCGGCCACCGACCGACCACTGCTCGAGGTCCATGTCCCGGCCGCGGCGGGCACGCAGGCCCAGCAGGAGCGAGGCGGCGAGGAAGACGAAGATGATGCCGAGGGCGATCACGCGGCGTCCTCCTCACGGTTGGCGGGGTCGAGCCGGTAGATGACGGCCATGGTCGCCGAGATCAGGACGACCCACAGGACCAGCCAGAAGAGGATGAACGGCATACCGAGGACGTAGGGCGTCACCCGGTTCACGAAGAAGATCCCCCCGAGGATCCCGAGAAACGGGATCGCGCCGAGCAGATGGATGGGTTTCACGTCAAGAACCTCCTGGGCTGGCCGCACTCCACAGACGGGGCGGGGCTCCTCTGGGGATGACACGAGCGTGGGACGGTCCCGCCGGGGTGATGCCACCGGGGGACGGCTCGGCCCTGGAAGAGGGGGCGGTCACCTCTCCCCGATCCAGGCCATTCCACTTCGCGGAAAACTTTTTTCAACTGGGAGATGTATAGGTCGGCCGCGACCCCATGTCAACGCTTCGCACGCAGCGGGCTGATCAAACCTTTTGCTGAAGCGGACCCATCGCCATCAACCGCCGCCAGGGGGTTGACGCCGACGCACCTCAAGGGTTGTTATTCCGCTAAGCAAAAATCACTATCCGCATCGTGGAAGTTCACGAAAGTGGCGGATGGAGCCGTCCGGCGCTCCAGAGGCGCCCCGAACGTGCGAGGTCAGTCCATGCCCACACCGAGTCCCGGATTCGCCCTCACCCTGCGTGCGGAGGCCCCCGCCGACGCCGCCTCCACCCGGCGGCTGGCCGCGGCGGTGGGCGACGCCGGGGGTGTGCTCACCGCGCTCGACGTCGTCGAGACCGGTACCGACCGCATCGTGGTCGACCTGACCTGCGACGCCGTCGACAGCGATCACATCCAGGTCATCGCCGACGCGGTGGCGGCGCTGGACGGGGTGGGCGTGCGCACGGTCGGCGACGCCACGTTCCTCATGCACATCGGGGGCAAGCTGGAGGTCAGCCCCCGGGTCGAGCTGCACAACCGCGACGACCTCTCCCGCGCCTACACCCCAGGGGTGGCCCGCGTCTGCCGGGCCATCGCCACCGCCCCGGACGAGGCCCGGCGCCTCACCGTGAAGGGCAACACGGTCGCGGTCGTCACCGACGGATCGGCCGTGCTGGGCCTCGGCAACCTGGGCCCCGCGGCCGCCCTGCCCGTCATGGAGGGCAAGGCCGCCCTGTTCAAGCGGTTCGCCGACGTGGACGCGTGGCCGGTCTGCCTGGGCACCCAGGACACCGACGAGATCGTCCGGACCGTCGAGCTGATCGCCCCGGTCTACGGAGGTGTCAACCTCGAGGACATCGCCGCACCGCGCTGCTTCGAGATCGAACGGCGGCTGCGCGAGAAGCTGGACATCCCGGTCTTCCACGACGACCAGCACGGCACGGCCGTCGTCGTCCTGGCCGCCCTCACCAACGCCCTGCGCGTGGTCGGCAAGAAACTCGCCGACACGACGATCGTGGTGAGCGGGGTGGGCGCCGCGGGGACCGCCATCATCCGGCTGCTGGCCGCCGAGGGCGCGGGCGACATCGTGGCCTGCGACCGGTCCGGTGTCGTCCACCGCGACCGGCCAGGGCTGGACGACTCCCGCCGTCGGCTCGCGGAGCGCACCAACGCCGGAAACCGCTCCGGCAGCGTGGCGGACGCCCTGCGCGGCGCGGACGTCTTCATCGGGGTGTCCGCACCCGACATCCTGAACGGAGAGGACGTAGCGGCCATGGCGGACGACGCGATCGTCTTCGCCCTGGCCAACCCCGACCCCGAGGTCGATCCGGTCCAGGCGCGGCGCCACGCCACCGTCGTCGCCACCGGCCGCAGCGACTACCCCAACCAGATCAACAACGTGCTGGCCTTCCCCGGCATCTTCCGCGGGCTCCTCGACGCGAGCGCCCGGGAGATCTCCGACGCGATGCTCATCGCCGCGGCCCGCGCCATCGCCGACACGGTGGCGGCCGGGGATCTGCACGCCGGACACATCGTCCCCAGCGTCTTCGACCCGGACGTCGCGCCCGCGGTCGCCGCGGCGGTCCGGGACGCGAGCCGCACCCGAACCTGACAAGAACACCTGGCAAGACACCTACGTCCTGGGATGTGAGAAATGAGCGCCCACCGTCTCCCGTACACGGTCAACCTGTCGATCCTCTTCACCGAGCTGCCGCTGCTGGAGCGCCCGGCCGCGGCGAAGGCCGCCGGGTTCGACGCGGTCGAGTTCTGGTGGCCCCACGCGGTGGCGGTGCCGGAGGACAAGGACGTCGACGCCTTCGTCCGCGCGGTGCGGGACGCCGGGGTCCAGCTGACCGGTCTGAACTTCTTCGCCGGTGACATGCCGGGCGGCGACCGCGGCCTGGTGTCCTGGCCCGCCCGCAGCGCGGAGTTCCGCGACAACATCGACGTGACCGTGGGGATCGGCGAACAGCTGGGCTGCCGCGCGTTCAACGCCCTCTACGGCAACCGCGTCGACGGAGCCGACCCGGCGGAGCAGGACGCCCTCGCCGCCGAGAACCTGGCGCTCGCAGCCGAGGTGGCACGGCGCATCGGCGGCACGGTGCTGGTGGAGCCGGTCAGCGGCGCCCCCGCGTACCCCCTGCTCACCGCGGCGGACGCGCTCGGCGTCATCGACCGGGTGGAGCGCGCGTCCGGCGCCCGCAATGTGCGCTTCCTCGCCGACTTCTACCACCTGGCCGTGAACGGCGACGACGTGGCCGGTGTGATCGCCGCCCACGCGGACCGCGTCGGCCATGTGCAGATCGCGGACGCGCCCGGCCGGGGCGCGCCGGGCACCGGCGGGCTGGACCTCGACGGGCTGCTCACCGCGATCGAGACGGCGGGCTACGACGGCTGGGTGGGCCTGGAGTACAAGGCCCAGGGCCCGAGCGCCGACAGCTTCGACTGGCTCCCGCGCGAGCGGCGCGGCAGCACCGCCCGCGCCTGACCGAGCCCTCAAAGCAACCACACGGAGGAAACCATGAGCGCCACTTCACGGAAGATCACCTTCATCGGCCTGGGCATCATGGGCGGCCCGATGGCCGCCAACCTGGTCAAGGCCGGGCACACCGTCACCGGCTACAACCGCAGCCGCCCCGCCGTCGACAAGCTCGCGGCGGCCGGTGGCCACGGCGCGGACAGCATCGCGCAGGCGGTGCGCGACGCCGAGGTCGTCATCACCATGGTCCCGGCCGACCCGCAGGTGAAGGAGGTCGTCCTCGGCGAGGGCGGCGTCCTGGAACACGCCGCGCCGGGCACCCTGCTGATCGACATGAGCAGCATCACCCCGCAGACCTCCCTGGAGGTCGAGGCCGCCGCGAAGGACAAGGGCATCCGCACCCTGGACGCCCCGGTCTCCGGCGGCGAGGCCGGGGCCATCGAGGCCGTCCTGTCCATCATGGTCGGCGGCGAGCCGGACGACTTCGCCGAGGCGAAGCCGGTGTTCGAGGCGCTGGGCACCACCATCGTGCACGTCGGCCCGCACGGCGCGGGACAGACGGTCAAGGCCGCCAACCAGCTGATGGTCGCCGTCCACCTCCAGGCCCTGGCCGAGTCCGTGGTGTTCCTGGAGAACGCCGGGGTGGACCTGGGGGCCGCGCTGGAGGTCCTCGGCGGCGGCCTGGCCGGATCGACCGTACTGGCCCGCAAGCGGGACGCCGTACTGAGCCGTTCGTTCCAGCCCGGTTTCCGCATCGACCTGCACCACAAGGACATGGGCATCGTCACCGACGCCGCCCGGGCGGTCGGCGCACCGCTGCCCGTCGGCGCCGTCGTCGCCCAGCTGGTCGCCTCCGCCCGCGCCTGCGGCGACGGCGACCTGGACCACTCCGCACTGCTGCGCGGCGTCGAGCGCCTGGCCGGCCGCGACATCCACTGAACCCCCGGAACCACAGGAGAACCCCATGGCGCGTATGACAGCGGCCCAGGCGGCGGTGGAGATCCTGAAGCGTGAGGGCACCACTCACGTCTTCGGTCTCCCCGGCGCGGCGATCAACCCCTTCTACGCCGCGATGCGCAGCAACGGCGGCCTCACCCACGTCCTGGCCCGGCATGTCGAGGGCGCCTCGCACATGGCCGAGGGCTACACCCGTGCCGAGGCCGGGAACATCGGCGTCTGTGTGGGCACCAGCGGCCCCGCGGGCACCGACATGATCACCGGTCTGTACTCGGCGAGCGCCGATTCGATCCCGATCCTGTGCATCACCGGCCAGGCGGCGGTGGCCAAGCTGCACAAGGAGGACTTCCAGGCGGTCGACATCGCCTCGATCGCGGCGCCGCTGACCAAGATGGCCATGACCGTGCTGGAGCCCGCCCAGGTGCCGGGCGCGTTCCAGCAGGCGTTCCACCTGATGCGGTCCGGCCGCCCCGGACCGGTGCTGATCGACCTGCCCATCGACGTCCAGATGGCCGAGATCGAGTTCGACCCGGACACCTATGAGCCGCTGCCGATCCACAAGCCCGCCGCGACCCGGGCGCAGATCGACAAGGCGATCGGCCTGCTCCAGGCCGCCCAGCGGCCGCTGCTGGTCGCCGGTGGCGGCATCATCAACGCCGACGCGGCCGATCTGCTGGTGGAGTTCGCCGAGCTGACCGGGGTGCCGGTCGTGCCCACCCTGATGGGCTGGGGCACCATCCCCGACGACCACCCGCTGATGGCGGGCATGGTCGGCCTCCAGACCTCCCACCGCTACGGCAACGCCACCCTGCTGGAGTCGGACTTCGTCCTCGGCATCGGCAACCGCTGGGCCAACCGCCACACCGGCGGCGTCGACACGTACACGAAGGACCGCACCTTCGTGCACGTCGACATCGAACCCACCCAGATCGGCCGGGTGTTCGCGCCCGACTACGGCATCGTCTCCGACGCCCGGGCCGCCCTGGAGCTGTTCGTCGAGGCCGCCAGGGAACTCAAGTCGGCCGGCCGCCTCCAGGACCGCGGCGACTGGGCCGACAGCTGCCGCAGGCGCAAGGGCTCGATGCTGCGCAGGACCCACTTCGACCAGGTGCCGGTCAAACCGCAGCGCGTCTACGAGGAGATGAACCGGGCGTTCGGACCGGACACCCGCTACGTCTCCACCATCGGCCTCTCCCAGATCCAGGCCGCCCAGATGCTGCACGTCTACCGCCCCCGGCACTGGATCAACGCCGGTCAGGCCGGGCCGCTGGGCTGGACCGTCCCGGCCGCGCTGGGCGTGGCGACCGCCGCCCCGGACGCCCCCGTCGTCGCCCTCTCCGGCGACTACGACTTCCAGTTCATGATCGAGGAACTCGCCGTCGGGGCCCAGTTCCAGATCCCGTATCTCCACGTCGTCGTCAACAACGCCTATCTGGGGCTGATCCGCCAGGCCCAGCGCGGTTTCGACATGGACTTCTGCGTCCAGCTCTCCTTCGACAACGTCAACGCCCCCGAGGTCGGCGGCTACGGGGTCGACCACGTCAAGGTCGCCGAAGGGCTCGGCTGCAAGGCCATCCGGGTCTTCGAACCCGACCGCATCGCACCCGCGCTGGAAGAGGCCAAGAAGCTGATGGCCGAACACCGGGTCCCGGTCGTCGTCGAGATCATCCTGGAGCGCATCACCAACGTGTCCATGGGCACCGAACTCGACAACGTCAACGAGTTCGAGGAACTCGCCACCAGCCCCGAACACGCCCCCACGGCGGTCCGCACCGCCATCGGCTGACCCCCGGGCGGCATCGCCCGGCACCCCACAGCTCCTCCCGGCGGCGTGATCCACGCGGTCGAAGCCGCGCCGCCGGGAGGCTCACCCCAACGGCTCCCGAGCCGGCTCCCGAGCCGAGGAGAGACATGACGGACTTCACCCTGCTGCCCGACCTCGCCGCCCGCGCCCTCGGCGGCGGCGTCATCGCCGCCAACGACGAGTTCTTCGCCGAGAAGGAGAACCTGCTGCGCCCCGCGGCAGCGGTCTTCCAGCCCCACACCTTCGGCCACAAGGGCCAGATCATGGACGGCTGGGAGACCCGTCGCCGCCGCCCCGAATTCGAGGACGGGGACCACGACTGGGCGATCGTCCGCCTCGGCACCCCCGGAGTGATCCACGGCGTCATCGTCGACACGGCCCACTTCACCGGCAACTACCCCGAACACTGCGCGCTGGAGGCGTGCGCGGTCGAAGGCCATCCCACGCCCGAGGAGATCGCGGGCGCCACATGGGTGCCCATCGTGCCGAAGAGCGCCCTGCGGCGGCGACAGCGAGCACCGCTTCCCGGTGGACGTGGAGCAGCGCTTCACCCATGTCCGGCTCCGCATCTTCCCCGACGGGGGCGTCGCGCGGCTGCGCGTCCACGGACAGGTGGCGCCGGATCCGCGCTTCCTCACCACCACGGCCTTCGACCTGGCCGCCGTGTAGAAGGGTGGCCAGGTCGTCTACGCCAGCAACCGCTTCTACTCCCCGCCCAACAACGTCCTGGCCCCCGGGCTGCCCTTTGGTCATGGGCGACGGCTGGGAGACCAGCAGGCGCCGCGACGACGGCAACGACTGGATCGTCGCGCAGCTCGCCGCCCGCGGCCGCATCACCCACGCCACGATCGACACCTCGTACTTCATCGGCAACTCCCCCGGCTCGGCCCGGCTCCAGGGCATCGACGCCACCGGCGGGGGCCTGGACGCCCCCGACGCGTGGTTCGACCTGCTGCCGCGCACCCGGTTGCAGCGCGACACCCCGCACCGCTTCCGGGTCACCACCACCCAGCCGGTCACCCACATCCGGCTGGACATCCACCCCGACGGCGGCCTGGCCCGCCTCCGGCTCTTCGGCTCCCCCACCTCGGACGGCCTCGGCGCGCTCGGGCTGCGCTGGTTCGATCTGCTGCCGCCGGACCAGGCGTCGGCCGTCCTCACCGCCGAGTGCGGCGCCCCGGCGGACTGGGCGCGGGACTTCGCGGCCGCGCGGCCCTTCTCCGACGAGTCCGGGCTGCACAAGGCGCTGGAGGGGGCCGACCCGCTCACCGCCTCCCGGGTACGCGGCCTGCTGGGCGTGAACCCGGCCTGAACCGGGGCGGGTTCACCAGGCCACGGGCAGTTCGTAGACGCCGTAGACCGATCCGTCGTGCTTGAAGGGGATCTTCTCCAGATCGGTGGCCAGCCGGAGGGTCGGGATACGGCGGTAGAGGGTGCTGTAGACGACCTGGAGCTCCATCCGGGCCAGCGGCTGGCCCAGGCACTGGTGCACCCCGAAGCCGAACGCCACATGGCGGCGGGCGTCGCGCCGGAGGTCCAGCCGGTCGGGGTCGGGGAACACCTCGGGGTCGCGGTTGGCGATGTCGTTGGCCAGGATGATCCCCTCCCCGGCCCGGATGACCTGGCCCGCGACCTCGATGTCCGCCAGCGCCACCCGGCGGCGCCCGCTGTGGGTGATGTTGAGGTAGCGCAGCAGCTCCTCCACCGCCGAGGCGACCAGCTTCGGATCGTCGCTCTCGCGCAGCAGGGCGAGCTGGCCGGGGTTCTCCAGCAGGGCGAGGGTGCCCAGCGCGATCATGTTCGCGGTGGTCTCGTGGCCCGCGAGCAGGAGCAGCACGCCCATCTGGGCCGCCTCCTCGCGGGTCATCTCGCCCGCCGTGATCCGCCGGGCCAGACCGGACAGCAGATCGTCCACGGGGTGGGCGATCTTCTCGCCCATCAGGCCGTCCAGGTAGCCGAGCAGCGCTCCGTGGGCGGCCTGCCGCTGCTCGGGCGTCACCTCGCGGTTGATGAGGACCTTGCTGTTGTCCTGGAAGAAGTCGTGGTCGGCGTACGGCACTCCGAGCAGCTCGCAGATCACCAGCGAGGGCACCGGCAGGGCGAACGCCTGCACCAGGTCGACGGGCGTGGGACCGGCCAGCAGCTCGTCGATGAGGTCATCCACGATCTTCTGCACGGCCGGACGCATCGCCGCCACCCGCTTGATGGCGAACGGCGCCGTGACCATCCGCCGGAGCCGGGCGTGTTCGGGGTCGTCCATCAGGATGAAGCTGATGGCGGTGCCGCCCTTGGGCAGCGGGGCCGAGCTCGGATATCCGGGCCGGGTGATGTCGGCGCTGACCCTCGGATCGCCCAGCACGGTCCGCTGCTCGGCGTGCCGGGTCACCAGCCACGGTGTGCTGCCGTCCCACAGCCGGACCCTCGCGAGCGGCCCCTCCTCCATCGTCTCGCGCAGCGCGGGCGGCGGGTCGAACGGGCAGCCCGCCGCCCTGGCCATCGGAAACTCCGCAAGCGTCATGCCTGTTCCTTCCTCTTCTGTGACATGGCCTTCGCCTCCGATCCGGGCGTCGTCCGGTGATCAGGCAACCCGATCCGGTACATTAAGTCAACCAGCTGATTTAAATGTGTTCCCGACGGAGGCCCCGCCATGTCCGACGCCCTGCCCAGACCCGCCCCCGCCGGGTCCTCCGGACCGCCGCGCACGAACGCCGTCGTGGCGGTCCTGGCCTTCGCCGGGATCGTGGTCTCGCTGATGCAGACCCTGGTGATCCCGCTGATCCCGGAGCTCCCCACTCTGCTGCACGCCTCCGCGGCGGACACCACCTGGGCCATCACCGCCACCCTGCTCGCGGCCGCCGTCGCGACACCGGTGATCGGGCGGCTGGGAGACATGTACGGCAAGCGGCGCATGCTCCTGATCAGCCTGGGCCTGCTGGTCGCCGGGTCGGCCGTCGGCGCCCTCAGCGACTCGCTGGCCCCCATGGTCGTCGGACGGACCCTCCAGGGCCTGGCGGCCGGGGTCATACCGCTCGGCATCAGCATCATGCGCGACGAACTGCCCGCGGAGCGGCTCGGCGCGGCGACCGCCCTGATGAGCGCCTCGCTCGGGGTCGGCGGCGCCCTGGGCCTGCCCGCCGCCGCGCTGCTGGCCGAACGCGCCGACTGGCATGTGCTGTTCTGGACGGCGGCCGGGTTCGGGGTGCTCGCCACCGCGCTCGTGGCCAGGCTCGTACCGGAATCCGCGGTGCGCAGCGGCGGACGCTTCGACGTGGCGGGGGCGGCCGGTCTGTCGATCGCGCTGGTGTGCCTGCTGCTGGCGATCTCCAAGGGCGCCACGTGGGGCTGGACCAGCGGCCTCACCCTCGGGCTGTTCCTCGTCTCGGCGGTCACGCTGGCGCTGTGGGGCCGGTGGGAACTGCGCACCGCGCGGCCGCTGGTGGACCTGCGCACCACCGCACGGCGTCAAGTGCTGCTCACCAACCTCGCCTCCGCGGTGTTCGGCTTCTCCATGTTCGCGATGTCCCTGCTGATGCCGCAGCTGCTCCAGCTGCCGAAGGCCACCGGTTACGGACTCGGGGAGACGATGCTGACCGTCGGCCTGGTCATGGCGCCGTCGGGTCTGGTGATGATGGCCATGGCGCCGCTGTCCGCGCGCATCTCCAAGAACCAGGGCCCCAAGGTGACGCTGATGGTCGGCGCCGTCGTGGTCTCCGCCGGATACGGCCTCAACATCGTGCTGATGTCCGCCATCTGGCACCTCGTCCTGGTCTCCTGCGTCATCGGGGCCGGAATCGGGCTCGCCTACGGCGCCATGCCCGCGCTCGTCATGGCGGCGGTGCCGGTGACGGAGACGGCCGCGGCCAACAGCCTCAACACCCTGATGCGGTCCATCGGCACCTCGATCTCCAGCGCGGTCGCGGGCGTCGTCCTGGCCGAGATGACCACCACGCTCGGCTCCGTCGCCCTCCCCGCCCAGAACGGCTTCCGGGTGGTCATGGCGGTCGGCGCCGGGGCCGCCCTCCTCGCCTTCGTCCTCGCCTCGTTCCTCCCCCGGCAGCGCCCGACGCCCGCCGCGGCGCCCGCGACCGCGACGACCGCGCATGGGGTCTCGCGCACCGGGTAGACGGATCGGCGACCAGCCCGATGTCCGCAGTCCCATCACCCGAGGAGAGCCCCCATGCTGATGGCCCACCCCGCCGTGTTGCGCAATCTCGTCGAGCAGTACGAGACCCTGCACGCCCTGCACGCCGACGTGGGCAGCCCGGAGGTCCGGCAGCGCATGGACGACGTCGCCTACACGCTGTGCGTCTCCACCGGGACCCGGGACGTGGACACCGCCCTGATCGCCGCCCGCCACCAGCTCCCCGGCGCCCGCGTCCAGGACGACTCCCTGCTGAGCACATGACGCCGGGCCGATGACGGCCTGCGCCGGGGACCACATGGTGTCGGTCAGCGGCCCACGTCGTCCTCGGCGAGGACGCGGGCCATGGTGCGTTCCGCCAGGGCCGTGATCGTCACGAACGGGTTGACGCCGATGGAGCCCGGGATGAGGGATCCGTCGGTCACATAGAGCCGCGGGTAACCGGCCACCCGGCCGTACGCGTCGGTGGCGCGGCCCAGCACGCAGCCGCCCAGCGGGTGGTAGCAGAAGTCGGCGGCGAAGGCGCGGGTGTCGCCGAAGAGGTCATAGCGGTAGATGGTGACGTTGGCCGCGTTGACCCGGTCGAAGAGGGCTTTCGCGGCGGCGATGGCCGGGGCGCTCTGCCCGGCCGTCCAGTTCAGTACGGCGGCGTCCTTGGCGGCGTCGTAGGTGAAGGTGCCGCGCTCGGGGTTCTTGGTGATCGCCAGATAGAGGCTGGCCCAGGTCTCGGTGCCGGCCGGGAGCGGGGCGATCTCGGCGAAGACCGGATTGGCGGCGTTGGACCAGTCGTCGATGGCCGTCACCGGGATCGTGGACTGATGGGCACCGGTGGGATTCCACACGTGGTTGGCGCGGCCCAGCATGACATTGCCGTTGCCGCCCCACCCCCGGCCGACCTCCGCGTTCAGCCCGGGCAGCGTGCCGGTCTCGCGGGCGCGCAGCAGGAGTTCGGTCGTCCCGAGGCTGCCCGCGCCGAGAAAGAGGGCGCGGCAGCTGATCTCGTCCGTCGCGGTGACCGCGCCGGTGGTGTCGATGCGGTCGACGGTGACCGTGTACGAACCGTCGGCGGCCCGCCGTATCGCCCGAGCGCGGCTGAGCGTGTGGATGGTGACGTTGCCGGTACCGAGGGCGGCCGCGAGGTAGGTCTTGTCGAGGCTGCGTTTGCCGTGGTTGTTGCCGTAGATGACCTCCTGGGCGAGCGCGGACTTGGTGGCGGTCCCGGCGGCCTCGCGCCGCATGTAGTCGAAGTCGTAGACGCTGGGCACGAAGACGGTCTTCAGCCCCGCCGCGCTCGCCTGGGCGCGGGCGACCCGGGCGTACTGGTACCACTCCGTGCCCTCGAACCAGTCGGAGGGAATGGTGGCGGTGCCGAGCATGCGGTTGGCGCGCGGGAAGTACGTGCCGTACATCGCGTCCGCGTCGACACCCGGCAGTACCTCCTGGAAGTACGCGCGGGGCGGGGTGACCGCGATACCGCCGTTGACCAGCGATCCGCCGCCGACCCCGCGACCGACGTAGACGGACATGTTCGGGTGCCGTACCCGGTCCAGGACACCGGGGTAGGGGGTGATGTCCTTGTTGATGACGTCCAGCCACAGGAACGTGGACAGCGGCGCCTCGGTCCTGCGCTTGAACCACATGGAGCGCTGGTCGGGGGCGGTCATCGAGCAGAACACCGTCCCGCCCGAGTCCGGTGCCTCCCACAGCCTGCCCATCTCGATGACGAGGGTCCGGATGCCCGCCTCGCCCAGCCGGAGCGCGGCGACCGCCGCGCCGTAGCCGGATCCGATGACGAGGGCGGGGGTGTGGTCGGCGCTCTGTGCGGCGGCTGCCGGGGTGAGGCCGATTCTGGTGAGGCCGAGGGCGGCGGCCGTCTGTAAGGCCGCCAGCCCTAAAAAGTGACGACGCGTCAGTTTTCCTTCCATGGCCGCATCATGGGCGGAATGAGACACTCCGCCCATCCTGCGTGCACATGGTCTTTTGACGCTACGTCAGATCCTTTTGGAGTGCCTCGGGCGACCGCTTCCGCCGCACCTCGCGCACCAGGGCGACAGCGAGCACCACCGCCGCGGCGAGCAGCGACAGAACCATCTGCTCACGGCCGGTCGAATCGGTGAACATGTAGCCCACCACGAAGACGATCATGCCGATGGTGACCCAGGTCAGATACGGGTACGCCCACATCTTCACCGTCAGCCGCTCCGGCGACTCGCGCTCCAGGATGCGGCGCATCCGCAGCTGGGAGAAACAGATCACCAGCCAGACGAGGAGCGCCACCGCACCCGAGGAGTTCAGCAGGAACTGGAACACCGTGTCGGGGTAGGCGTAGTTGAAGAAGACCGCGACGAATCCGAAGACGACCGAGGCGAGGATCGCCGTGGCCGGCACACCGCGCTCGGTGGTGCGGCTGAATGCCTTCGGCGCGTCCCCGCGGCCGCCGAGCGAGAAGGCCATCCGGGAGGCCGTGTAGAGGCCGGAGTTGAGACAGGAGAGCACGGCGGTCAGCACGATCACGTCCATCAGCTGACCGGCGTGGGCGATGCCGATGTGATCCAGCACGGCCACGTACGGGCTCGCCTTCACCTCGGGGGAATTCCACGGCAGCAGGGTCACCACGATGGCGATCGACCCGAGGTAGAAGACCGCGATCCGCCAGATCACGCTGTTGGTGGCGCGGGCGACCGCCTTGCGCGGATTGGTGGACTCCGCCGCCGCGAGCGTGACGATCTCACTGCCCATGAACGAGAACACGACCATCAGCACACCGGTGAGCACGGCACCGGGCCCGTTCGGCAGGAAACCGCCGTGCCCGGTCAGATTCGCGGTGCCGATCGCCCCGTCGGAGGAGCCCGGCAGCAGCCCGAACACCGCCAGCCCGCCGACCACGATGAACACGGCGATCGCGACCACCTTGATGCCCGCGAACCAGAACTCGAACTCCCCGTAGGAGCCCACCGAGAACAGGTTCGTCGCGGTCAGCACCACCATCACGATGAGCGCCCACGCCCACTGCGGTACCGCGGGCACCCAACCGGTGAGGATGGCGGCCCCCGCGGTGGCTTCCACCGCCAGCACCACGACCCAGAAGAACCAGTACAGCCAGCCGATCGTGAACCCCGCCCAGCGGCCGAGCGCCCGGTCCGCGTACGCCGAGAACGAACCGGAGACCGGATCGGCCGCGGCCATCTCGCCGAGCATCCGCATCACCAGCACGACCAGGGTGCCCACCAGGGCGTACGAGAGCAGAATGGCGGGCCCCGCCGCGGCGATCCCCGCACCGGAGCCGACGAACAGCCCGGCCCCGATCACGCCACCGATGGCGATCATCGACAGATGCCGGTTCTTCAGTCCGGCCTTCAGACCGTCGTCGCCACCGGAGCCGGTGCCCCCCGCGGCACCGGGCGGGGACACCCCCGGCGGCGATTCGGCGCCACCGGGGGCGCGGGCGTCCGTGGTGATCGGCTTCTGGGCGCTCATGATCGTTCCTCGTCTCTGATGACGGCGGGAGGCGGCGCACACGGACGCACCCTGTAGGGGCGCACGGAAGGCGTCACCGGCAGTGAGCCGTGTCCCCGATCGGTGACACGAAAAGGGGCCCCGAACAGGACCGAAGCCCGGTGAAGGCAGGTGTGGGGCGGGTTGCGGTTCAGTGGAATCTAGGTGTCCCGACCAACCCCGGCCATCGACAGACGTCACGCATCGCCCCCCTCGGTTTCATACAGATGTAATAAAGCGCGGCCGCGCTCACGGAGGGTCGGCACCACCACCACGGTGGGAATTCGGATGACGGGTCCGGCCCGGCCCCGTATCAAGAGGGCATGGACACGACGAATGATTCCCGGAGACCCGGACGGCGCCTCGGTGTGCTGCGGCAACGGGACTTCCGGCTGCTCTGGCTGGGCGAGACCACCAGCGGGCTGGGCGCCAGCATCACCACGGTGGCACTCCCCCTGGTCGCGGTGGTGGAGCTACGGGCCGACACCCTCGCCGTCGGGCTGCTCACCGCCGCGGTGTGGCTGCCGTGGCTGGTGATCGGGCTCCCGGCCGGGGCCTGGGTGGACCGGGTCCGGCGGCGGCCCCTGCTGATCGCCTGCGATGTGGTGTCGGCGGCCCTGTATGCGAGTGTCCCGGTGGCGGCCTGGTTCGATGTCCTGACGCTGGCTCAACTGCTCGTGGTGGCGGTGATGTGCGGGGTGTCCGCGGTGTTCTTCGACACCGCGTACCACGCGTACATCCCCGCGGTGCTGGACGAGCGCGACCTGCTGGAGGGCAACGCCAAGCTCCAGGGCAGCGAGGCCGCCACGCGCGTAGTCGGCCGCGGAACCGCCGGGCTGATCGCCCAGGCGTTCGGCGCGGTGGCCGGGCTGCTGATCGACGCCCTGACCTTCGTGGTCTCGGCGGTGTGCCTGCTGATGATCCGGGGCCGGGAACCCGCTCCGTCGGCCCCCGACACCACGGCCACGCTGCGCCGACGCATCGGCGAGGGGCTGCGCTTCGTCCGCCATGACCCCTATCTGCGGCCGATGGTGACCTACGGGGCCGTGCTCAACATGGCGCTGATGGGATACCAGGCGGTGCAGATCGTGTTCCTGGTCCGCACGGTGGGAGTGTCCGAGGCCACGGTCGGTGCCCTGATCATGGCGGGCAGCATCGGCGGCATCCTCGGCGCCCTGCTGGCCACGGCCATCGGCCGCCGCTTCGGATCCGCCCGCGGGATGCTCGTCCTCCAGGCGGTCACCAGCCCGTTCGCGCTGCTGATGCCACTGGCCACGCCCGGCGCCGGACTGCTGCTGTTCGCGGTCGGCGCGTTCATGGTGGGGACGGGCGTCGCGATGTGCAACGTGGTGGTGGGCAGCTTCCGGCAGCGGTACTGCCCGCCCGAGCTGCTGGGCCGGGTTGTCGCGACGACGATGATGCTCAACCACAGCACCATTCCGCTCGGCTCGCTGCTCGGCGGACTCCTCGGCGACGCCCTCGGGCTGCGCCCCACCATGTGGATCATGACGGGGGCGGTGGCGTCCTGCTGGCTGATCCTGGCACTCGGCCCGATGCGGCGCCGCTGCGATCTGCCACCCGCCTACGGGGCGGAGCCGGTACCGGTGCCGGAGCGCCCCTTGGGCTGACAGATTCGCTTGGCACACTATTTATCGCGGCCACGGTCGCCGTCGCCCAGGTGCTGGGAGAGGACGGTGGCCAGCTCGACGCTGTGGAGGTAGCCGTAGCCCTGGTTGCGGACGGTGTCCAGGCCCAGTCCGGCGCACTGGATATTGACCGAGACGCCCTCGAACCGCTCGGTGAGATCGCGCGGGACGGCCAGCGGATCGTCGGTGCCCGCGAGGTTCACCCATCGCCGTACGCCCGGGGGGCGCCCGCCCCGGCCGTTGACGGGGGCGGGTTCCAGCCGGTTGAAGACCAGGTCGAGGCCGAGCGGTGCGCCCAGGGTCACCAGCAGGTCCACCGAGAGGTCCGGCCGTCCCCAGAGCGCCTCGTAGGCGACGAGGCCGCCCAGGGAGTGGGCGATGACGACGTCCGGCAGCCGTGCGGCGATGGCCTCGGCGACGATGTACCGCGCCTGGGCCCGCTGCGCGGGGTCGTTCAGGTAGGTGTACAGCTCCCGCCCCATGCCGGGCAGCAGGGCGTTGGGCATGCCGATGGCCCGGGTGAGGGCGTCCGCGAGGCGGCGCAGCCGGCCGCGGCCGTTGCCGCCGTTGCCGTTGTCGGGCTTCTCGCCCGTGGTGCGCAAGGCGCCGCCGTAGTGGGCGACGCGCACGTCGAAGGGGGGCGGGGGGCCGGTGTGGCCAACCCGCTCCACACCGTCGCGCAGGGCCAGGAGCCATTGTCGCGACAGCTCCGTGGCGCTCTGCTGACCGTGGCCGAAGCCATGGACGCCCAGCACCCGGGGGACGGCGGTGAACCGCTCACCGGCGGGGGTGCGGTCGTCCAGATGCCACGCCCAGGGAACGCCCTTCTCGTTCACCGCGACCGCCAGCGGGCGCCCGCCCACGCTCATGGTGGCGGTGAACCTCTCGATGGGGCCCATGCCTTCGGGCCTGGGGATTTCCAGGTGCGCCGAACCGGTCAGCGGCCACACGGTGCAGTGATGCCGGGAGCTGCGCACCAGCGCCCGCCGGCCTCGCCAGTCGACGAACCGCAGCCGCGGAAGGGGCTGGAACGGTCCCTGCGCGACGGGCACCGCACGGGGTGCTTGGCCCGGGGCCACGGAGGCGCGCATCAGCAGCATGGTGCCCGATCCCATGAAGTAGAGCGCCGGTCCGGGCCCGGCCGCGGCGGCCATCGCCGCCACCGGACCCGGGCAAGACCCCAGGCCGACCGGCTCCGACCACAGCCGCCGGGGCGGCGGCTCGCACGCCGGGCCGATGCCCTGTGCCTGCCGTATCTGCGCCGCGACGGACGAGGCCGCCAGCCGGTACAGCGTTCTGCCCCGGGAGCCGGTGACGGATTCGAGCAGCCCGTGTACGGGGGCCAGGGCCTCCCGTACCTCGTAGAGCGAGAGCGGTCCGCAGCGCCGCTGGATCTCGATGTCGGTCAGCGCCTCGTCCCCGGCCGCCGCCAGCGTGGTGAGGACCGGCACGGTCCAGGGGTTACGCGCGTCCGCGAGCAGCAGGGCCACGACATCGGCGCTGGTGCGGGGCACACCGGAACCCACCCAGCGCGCCTCCTCGGGGCCCTCCAGGAGGTCGCCGCGGGAGGCGATGAAGCCGGTGTAGGCGCGGGCGATGAGGACCTGTTCGGCGACCGGGCTCCGTTCGACGAGCGCCGTGGCGGCGGCCTCGCCGAACGCCTCGCGCACGGGGGCGGCGGAGGCGGCGCGGTAGGCGGGGGCGGTGGACAACGCGCGGTCGCACATCTCGCGCAGGGTGCGGTGCTGAAGGTCGGGGGAAGCGGTGAGGGTGATGCGGGTGAACTGGGGGACGCCGCGCAGCAGCCGGTCCATGGGGCGGCCCGGGCGGGTGGCGACCACCAGTCGGCAGCTCCCGGATTCGAGGAGCGGGCGCAGCAGTCCCGCCACGACGGTCTCGGGGTACCGCGCCTCGTCCAGGGCGTCGATCACGATGACGGGCGGGGTCGTGAGGCGCTGGAGCCGTGCGATCAGCGCGTCGGGCGTGCCCGGGACCGTGTCTCCGACTGCGGTGATCTCCCGCCCGAGGACCCGCGCCAGCTCCGCCTCGTCGCGTCCGCGGGCGGAGACGGCCAGCGGTGTGGGGCGGCCGGGGCGGCGCCGCATCCGCGTGGACAGCGCGGCCAGCAGGGTCGTCTTGCCGCTCCAGGGCTCCCCGGTGACCAGGGCCAGCCCGCCCGCGGACGGGTGGTCGATCCACTGCGCCAGCTGCCGGAAGGCCGGTGTCTCGGGTGGTTCCGCCGGGTCCTGGTCGAGGAGGGGGGACAGGGGCGGGGCGTAGTGGGGGTTGGGCAGGAAGTCGTCGTTGTCCCGCAGCGACAGCACGACGCTGTTCGAGGTGCGGCCGTCGGTCAGTTCATGGGCGAGGGCCAGTACGTCCCCGAAGGAGATGAACTGCTCGTAGCGCGCGTGCCCTTCCGCCCCGGCCGCGAAGTGGCGCAGCGCCTCGGCGAGCGCGAGGGTGAGGTCCCAGGCGGGGGCCCGCTCGGGCGGCCCGGACATGAGGACGGCCTCGAAGCCGAAGACCGGGACGATGGCGCTCCGCACGGCCGGGCAGTCGTCCACGATCATCAGGCGCCGCCCCCGCGTCGCTTCGGTGGGCAGCGTCCTGAACAGCGTTTCGCTGTCCGCCGACTGGCCCGCCACATGGACGACCAGGGCGTCCGCGTCGCCGAGCAGGGCCGCGGTCTCCTCGACCGTACGCCGGAACTCCCGGGCCGAGACGTCCATGGCGACCCGGGCCCGGCAGCGGAACTCCTCGAATGCCTGGGCGAGTTGACGGCAGGCAGGCTCCAGCGAGGGGTCGGCGGCGGCGCCGAAGCCGAAGCTGAGCAGGAAGAGCCGCCCCGCCCGCCGGGGCGCCCCGGCGGGGGCCGGGCCGCCGACGGCCACTTCGGCGGACTCCAGGACCCGGCCGCGGACGACGCCTTCGGTGTCGCCGGTGAACAGCTGGGACCGGCCGCCGTCGGTCAGCAGCGCCAGCGCGCTCACGCGCTCGGCGACCGGGACGGTGGGCAGGAAGGTGGCGCCGCTGTCGAGGTCCAACAGGCTGATCCCGTCCGGTCCGGGGACCGCCACGACCCGCTGGCCCATGATGTCGTGGCAGGCCAGCACGGGCGGGTGTGCGGTGCCAGCCCGGCCGTCGCGCCGCCAGACGTCACCGCAGTCGGGCCCTTGCTCGCCCGCGCCCGGAGTCGTGCGCGAGCGTGCGTCGATGACAGCGTCACGCGAGCTGCGGCCGAGCCGTGGTGCGCAGCGAGGGCGTGATCCCCAGGTCGCCCCGGTGGGTGGCGAGCCTGCCGTGGCCCGGTGGCCACGTCCCAGAGCCACAGCTCGCTGCCGGACGTCGTCACGACCACGTCGCGGCCGCCGACCCGGGCGCACTCCACGCACACGGTTCCGTCGGCCGCTCCCCCGCCCCCGGCCGGGTGGCTGCCGCTCAGCGCCGCGTGGATCGCCTTGGCGTACGGGGCGAGTTCGCCGCCCAGACCGCCCAGCACCGAGGCGGCCACGCTGGCGAACGCGCGGCCGCCGGTCAGGGTGAGCGGGCCCGTGGGGTCGGCGGCCAGCACCCGGAAGTCGAGGGAGCCGCCGAAGGGCGCGGCGAGCGCCTCGGGGGCCCGGATGAGGGTGGTGAGCACCTGGTAGGCGCGGGTGCGGGTGAGCCCGGCGGCCAGTTCGTCGCGTACGCCGTCGCGGAACGCGTACACCACCTGGTCCGGGTCCTCCCCGCGGCGGCGGTCCGTGGTGCGCACCAGCAGATCGGAGAGGAACACCTCGGCGAGGTGGGCGGGGCCGGTGGCGGGCAGCAGATGCTGCTGGAGCCAGCGCATCAGCGGCAGGGTGAGCGGGGCGGCGGACAGCAGGAACGCCAGGTTCAGCGCGCCCGGCGTGGCCCAGGTGCGGAACTCCTCGACCAGTTCCGGGCCCGCGGTGTGGTCCGGGAGGCGGCCCGCGGCGT
>NZ_GG657754.1:1363970-1365191 GCF_000158915.1 Streptomyces himastatinicus ATCC 53653
CTGTGGAGCGGGGTGGGCGGGGCCGGTGGCGGCTGGAGCGGTTCCGGTGCGGCGGCGGGCCCGCCGGGCGGCTGCTCGACGGGCGGTGGCGGGGCCGGTGGTCCGGGCGGTGGTACGGGGCTGTCGCCCGGTGGCGGGCCCGGGGGCGCGGCGGCGGGCGGCCGGGCGGGGGTGATCTGCCCGGCCAGCCAGAGGAGTTCGGCGACCTCGCGCACCGTCAGGTCCTCGTCGCCGCTGAATCGCCTCGCCAGGGCGAGCGCCTCGGTGATGTCCGTCATGCCATGTCGTTCAGCGGGCGCAGGAGTTCCCGCAGGACCGTGGGCCATTCGGGGTCGTCGGCGTGCTCGGCGGTGTGTTCCAGCCGCAGGGTGTTGAGCAGCTGGTCGGTGGCGAGGAGCTTGCGGCCCTCCGTCAGATCCTTCGCGAAGCTCTCCAGCCGTGGACCGGAGGCGCGCAGCACCTCCGCGCCGAGGTGGGCCTCGACGATGCGCTCCAGCTTCTGCCGGGAGGGCGGCCGGATGTCCAGCCGGACGCAGCGGCGGACGAACGCGGGCGGGAACTCGCGCTCGCCGTTGCTGGTGAGGACCACGAGGGGGAACTCGGCGCAGCGCACCTGCCCGTGCCGGACCGGTTCGCGGCGCAGCCCGTCGTCGGTCATCACATGGACGTCGCAGACGGGGTACCGCTGGAGCTCGGGGATGGTGAACTGCCCGTCCTCCAGCACCGAGAGCAGGTCGTTGGGCAGGTCGACGTCGCCCTTGTCGAGTTCGTCGATGAGCAGGACGCGGGGGCGGTCGGAGGGGAGCAGCGCGGTGCCGAGGGGGCCGAGCCGCACGTATTTCCCGATGTCGAGAGGGGCTTTTCCGATGTCGGCGGGGGCCTTTCCCGCCGTCGGCGCCGTCGGCGGGGGCCGTGCCCTTCGGCGGCCGGGTGGCGGCGGTGGCCTCGGTGCGCCCCTCGTCCTGGAGGCGGCCGATGGCGTCGTACGCGTACAGCCCGTCGGCGAGGGTGGTGCGGCTGGTGACGGACCAGTGGAGGACGCGGCCGAGGCCCAGTTCATGGGCGATGCCATGGGCGAGGGTGGACTTGCCGGTGCCGGGCTTGCCGGTGACCAGGAGCGGGCGGCGCAGATGGATGGCGGCGTTGACCATCCGGGCCTCTTTCGGGCTCGGCGCGGTAGGTGGTGGCGACGCCCGGTGCGGGCCGGGGCCCTTCCGCGGG
>NZ_GG657754.1:1366324-1370141 GCF_000158915.1 Streptomyces himastatinicus ATCC 53653
GTCGTCCTGGAGCTGACGCCCAGACAGCGGCCCCCCGCGGTACAGCCAGGCGGCGAGCCGGTAGCGGTCGCCGCCGGGGTCGCAGCGCTCGGCCCTGACCAGGCAGCTGGTGTACGGGGGCGCCGGGGCCTCGGCCGCGGAGGCGGCGGCGCCGCGCTCGGCGGTGAGCCGTGCGGCGGGCATCCGGCCGGTGCGGCGGTGGGCCACGGTGTCGATCCAGACCCGCAGTTCGCCGCCCACGGGGTCCTCCGCACGGGCGGCGAGGTGTTCCAGGAAGACGAGCAGCGGCGGCACCCGGGTGTCGGGGCTGTTGCGCGTGTCCAGGTCGTCGACCAGGGCGGTCACGCTCCCGGCCTGTTCGGCGGCGAGCAGACCGTCCTTGGCCACCAGCACCCCCAGGGACGAGGCCGCGGCCCACAGCACCTCGCACAGCTGGTCCGGGTCGGTGGGGCAGCGGGGGTCGGCCAGCAGCGCGTCGAGGTCCCGGCGCTCGTCGGCGTCGAGCAGCCCGGCGGCGACGGCGGGAAGCGGGGCCGGGTCGCCGCCGGGCAGGGCGTCGTAGCCGAGCCGCAGCTCGGGCACCCAGGGCGGCGCGTCGTACTCCCGCTCCAGGGCGTCGAACAGCCTCCTTATGACGTCGGGCCGGTGCACGCGGTGCCGGAACGCGCCGTACAGCAGCGCCCCCAGCGGGCCGCGGTCGGCGGGCCAGTCGACCTCGATCCCGGCGCGGGCTTTTTATTGTGGGCGCGGTCGGCGGTCTCCAGACGGCGGGCCAGCTCCGCCACGAAGTCGGGGCACCACTGGATACGGGCCCGCTCGGCCAGGACCTCTCGTTCCGGCCCGATGGGAAGTGCCACGCTCACCGTGCCCTCAGGTGGTGAGGGTGGCGAGCAGCTCGGCCAGCCATCGCACCGGGACGCCCTCGTTGCTGTACACGTGCCCGGTGCCGTCGGGGGCCGGGAGGTGTCCGCCAGCGCGGTGCACGGCGGCGACCCGCCACCGGTCGTCGAAGGCCGGGGAGCCGGAGGAGCCGGGGAGGGTGTCGGTGAGGTAGAGCACCCGGTGCTCGTCGGCGTGGGTGACCACGTTGTGGTAGAGCGCGATCTTCTTGGGGGCGCCGCCGGGGTGCTGGACGATGTTGACCCGTTGCAGCGTCGGTGCCCGGGGCGGGGCGAGGGTGAGCGCGCCCCACTCCTCGGTCAGCGGCTCCCGGGCGCGGACGACGGTGAGGTCATGGCGCTCGGAGGTGGCGAAACCGAGGTCCGGGGCGAGCGCGTGCGACGTGCCGCCGACGATCTCGCCGCCCGGTCCCTCCTGGTAGCCGAGGACGAGATGGGCTCCTGCGGCGGCTGCCTCGTCGGGGAGGACATGGCCGGCGGTGACGACGATGTCCCCCGCCACCAGGAAGCCGGTGCCCAGGGCCTCCACATCGTCCCGCAACAGCCCCACGGCGCGCGCCGCCCGCAGCCCGTTCTCCAGGAACGCCAGTGGCAGCAGGGTGCTCTGAGCACCCATCAGCTTCTCGGCGCCCGCGACGGACACCCCGCCGCCCGCTCCGACCGGGGCGGCCTTGGGCGTCGCGGCCGGGTCGGTGAGCGCCTGGGACAGGGCCCGGCGCAGCTCCTCGTCGTCCGAGAACTCGCCGACGGCGGTGGTCAGCAGGGCCACTCGCTTGCCCCGGTTGTCCGTCTCACGCAGTGCGGCGTGCCACACGTCCCGCGCGCCGCCGCCGAAGTCCACCATGTCGCTCGGGATTCCGGCCGTCTCCATGAGCCGCCGGACGGATCTGGCCTCCGGGTACAGCTTCGCCAGCCGGGCGATCAACGTGGCCCGGTCGGGCCCCCCTTGTGACAACGCGACCTCCCGTGCTCCGCCCGATGAGCGGATAGCTTAGCCTCGCATCGGCACCGATATTCCGTTTGTCCACAAGATGGCATCAAGACCCGCTCCGCTCCCCAGGGAGCACTTCGTCCCTGTCCTCAATGTGACAGGTTGTGGGCACGGACGGCGGGCAGCGGTCCGCCGTACCGTTCCACCTCGACCCGCGCGAGCTGACCGGTGCAGCCCTGGGCGAGGCGTGAGGTGCCGATGTCGCGGGTGATGGCGTTGGGGTTGCCGTGGACGCAGGTGGCCACCTCGGGGGCGGAGGGGTCGAACCAGGCGCCGGTGGCGAGTTGAACCACGCCGGGCCGCACGGCGTCGCTGAGCACGGCACCGGCCAGGCAGCTGCCCACGGTGGAGCGGATGCGCACCACGTCGCCGTCGCGTACGCCGCGCGCCGCGGCGTCATCGGGGTGCATCCGGACCGGTTCGCGGCCGCGCACCTTGGAGGAGGCGCTGAGTTCGCCCTGGTCGAGCTGGCTGTGCAGCCGGGTGGGTGGGTTGTTGGCGACCATGTGCAGGGGGTACGCGCCCGGGCCGGCGGCGTCATCGGCGTCAGGTTGCTCCGGCGGCAGCCAGGTGGGGTGGCCGGGGCAGTCGTCGTAGCCGTAGGAGGCGATGGTGGCCGAGTACAGCTCGATGCGGCCGCTGGGGGTGGGCAGTGGGGCGGTGTCGGGGTCGGTGCGGAAGTCGGCGTAGAGGGTGCGTTGTTCGCGCAGGGCCCGCAGGGGGAGGCGGCCCGCGCGCCAGAAGGTCTTGAAGTCCTGCTCGGGGGTGTATTCGGAGGGCAGGCCCTGGCGCCAGGTCTCATAGAGGTGTTCCAGCCAGCCGTTCGTGTCGCGGCCCTGGGTGAAGGCGTGGCCGATGCCGAGTTCGCTGGCCAGGTCGCTGAGGATGCGGTAGTCGTCGCGGGCCTCGCCGACGGGATCGGTGACGCGGTGCATGGCGATGAGCGCGGTGTCCTGTTTGGCGCCGCCGATGTCGTCGCGTTCCAGGGTGGTGGTGGCGGGCAGCAACGATGTCGGCGTGGCGGGCGGTGGCCGTCCAGTGCGGCTCGTGGACCACGACCGTGTCCGGGCGGGCGAAGGCGCGGCGCAGCCGTCCGAGGTCCTGGTGGTGGTGGAAGGGGTTGCCCCCGGCCCAGTGGACGAGGCGGATGTCGGGATAGGTGTGGCGCCCGCCGTCGTAGTCGAACTCCTCGCCGGGGTGGAGGAGGAGGTCGGCGATGCGGGCGACGGGGATGAAGTCGTCGACGGGGTTGGTGCCCTGGTCCAGGGTGGGCAGCTTGTACGGCAGCGTCCCGGCACCCGTGCCGCCGGTGGCGCCGTAACCGTGCCCGAAGCCCCCGCCCGGCAGGCCGATCTGGCCCAGCAGACAGGCCAGCGCGACGCCCGCCCACAGCGGCTGTTCGCCGCGGTGGGCGCGCTGGAGGGACCAGCTGAGGGAGACCATGGTGCGGTGCTCGGTCAGCTCCCGGGCCAGCTCCGCGATGCGGGCGGCGGGGATGCCGCAGATCGGCTCGGCCCACCGGGGGGTCTTGGCGGCCGTGCCGTCGTGGCCGAGGACGTGGCGGGCGAAGGTGTCGAAGCCCGCGCAGTGGCGGTGGCAGAAGTCGGCGTCGTAGCGGCCCTCCTCGATCAGGACGTGGCACAGCGCCAGCATCAGCGCGGTGTCGGTGCCGGGGACGGGGGCCAGCCACTCGGCGTCCAGCTCGGCGGCGAGATCGTCGCGCAGGGGGCTCACCAGGAGAAGCGGGCGCCCCGCCCGCGGGCCGCGCTTCAGCAGCCCGGCGGCTCTGTGGCGGCTGATGCCGCCCGCGTTGACCTGGGTGTTCTTGGCGGGCATACCGCCGAAGCACAGGAAGAGGCCGGTGTGCTCGGCCAGCACGGACAGCGGGGTGGGGTTGCTGATGGGGGCGTCGTCGCCCACCACATGG
>NZ_GG657754.1:1370528-1371894 GCF_000158915.1 Streptomyces himastatinicus ATCC 53653
CGCGGGTCGGGGGTGATCTCGAGACCGCCGTCGGGACGGACGGCGGCCTCGAAGGCACCCCAGTGCGAGCTGTGGGGCCGGCCGGGCGCGGCGACGTCCGGGCACGGCCCCGTCGTCCCGCCGCCGTCGTGGGCCGTGTCGTCGCCGTCGTGGGCCGTGTCGTCGGCTCCGTTGCTCGCTGCCCTGCTCATGCGGTGATCTCGCCTTTCGTCGGTCGCTCCACTACCTCCAGTTCCTCTCTTCGCCGCGCTCACTCCCCCTCGGCCGGTCCGGTGCCGTCCTGACCGCCGGACGTCAGCCGGTCGGCCCATGGGAGACTTATGGGAGGCCCATCGGGAAAGGGGTCCATGCCAAAGGGGTGTCAGCCCGGCTGCTGAGCGTTATCGTCGTTCCCGTTCCGCGTATGCCGATATTCGGCCACCGATGGCATACTTGAACGCGCGACCAAATGGGTTCACTCCCCGCCAGGGCCGCGGCGGTGGAGGCCGTCATCTGCCCATGGCGGAAGTCCGAGGGCAAGGGTGAGATGACCACATGACGCGACCGGACACGCCGCCGCACGGGCAGCCCGTCCGGTCGGACGACCTCATCGACGAGGCGTCCACAGCCAGGGCCACTGTCGACGAGCGCGGCATCGTCACCCAGTGGAACGAGGGGGCCGAAGGGCTGCTCGGATACCGGCCCGAGGAGATCGTGGGCAGATCGGCGGCCGGTCTGCTCGCCGACCGGACGAATCCGCTGTCGGTGGCCGAAACCCTGCGCGCGCTGAATCCGCCCGACCGGTTCCGCGGCCGGGTGGCGCTGCTGCACCGCGACGGATCCCGGGTGACGGCCGGGCTGCTGGCACACCGCGTCACCGCGTCCGGCGACACCACCGAATGGCTCGTCGTCTCCCCGCTGCCCCGGCCCGAACGGCCGCTGGCGGACGAGGAGTTGCTGAAGCGCTGCTTCGCCCAGGGGCCGTGCACGATGGCGGTGTACGACACGGATCTGCGGCTGCGGTGGGCCAACCAGGACATGGAACGGGTGCTGGGCCTCACCCAGGAGGAGATCCGCGGACTGCGGGTGCCGGAGATCTCCCCCGGGCCGGAGGCGGAGGAGACCGAGGAGCGGATGCTCCGGGTGCTGGAGACCGGCGAGGAGCAGCACATCGAGCTGTTCCTGCGGATGCCCGGGCACGACCGTCCGGTCGCCTGGTCGACCTCGCTGGCCCCGCTGACGGACGGCGACGGCCGGGTGGCGGCCGTGATGCTGTCCGCGCACGACCGGACCCCGCAGCACACCACCCGGCAGCGGCTGCTGCTGCTCAACGAGGCGAGCGTCCGGATCGGCTCCACCCTGGACCTCGACCGGACCGCGCAGGAGC
>NZ_GG657754.1:1373247-1376390 GCF_000158915.1 Streptomyces himastatinicus ATCC 53653
CCAACGCCATCCGGCACGCCAAGGCGCCCCATCCAGCTGCGGCTAAAACCAAAAAAAACACGATAATCTCCCCCCCAACAAAAAAGGCAGCGGCACCGCCCCGCATCTGCGCCGGGCCCGCGGAGGAGGTCGAGGGCCCCCCGCGGCCTACTGCTGGTGGCCCAGCTGCGCTGTGCTGGGGCACCCGGCAGACCGGCACCGGCAAGACGATCTGGGCGGAGCAGTCCCTGTCCGCCGCCGACGGCTGTCCGCCCGCGCACGCCTCGGGTCCGTGACGACCGGCCGCCTTCACTACAATCGGCGGCAAGAAGCCCTGTTCGTTGCGGACTTGAGGCTGCACCATGGCATTCGGCGTCAGGCGGACGCCGCGGCCCGCCGCCGTGGCGGGCCCCGCGGCGGAACGAAAGGCCGCAATCCATGCGAACTGAAGCCACGCGCCCTGCCGACTCCCTGGCGGCGCTGAGCCCCGCCGAGTCGGCCCGGCTGATGGCGGTCATGCGGGACGCCGCGCTGAGCCGCGGCCGGCTCCCGCTGCCCGCGCGCCCGGTGATCGGCCAGTCCTGGGACCGGATGCTGCGGCTGGGCCTGGACCCGGACCGCGGCCACGACCGGGGGCTGCTCAGCCTGGACGAACTGGAGCGGCGACGGCAGGCGACCCGGCTGGCGGATGTGCTGCCCACCCTGCACAGCGGGCTGCTGGAGGCGGCGGAAGCGGCCGGGCACATCATGATCATCGCGGACGCGGACGGCCGGGTGCTCTGGATCGACGGTCACCGCGGCATCCGCCGGCACGCGGAGGGGATCGCCCTCACCGAGGGCGCGCACTGGGCCGAGGAGACGGCCGGGACCAGCGGGATCGGCACCGCGCTGGCCGTCCGGGCGCCGGTGCGGGTGCACTCCGCGGAGCACTTCGTCCGCGCCTTCCACACCTGGAGCTGCGCCGCCGCGCCGGTACGCGACCCCCGGGACGGGCAGCTGCTCGGCGTCATCGACATCAGCGGCCCCGCCCCGACGGCCCACCCCACCGTGCTCTCCCTGGTCACGGCCACCGCCCGGTGGGCCGAGGGCGAACTGCGGCTGGCCCACAGCCGCGAACTGGACGCACTGCGCGCCCTCGCCGCGCCCGTCCTCGCGCGCATCCCGGGCAAGGCCGCCGTGGTGGACCGGCACGGCTGGGTCGCCGCCGTCACCGGCATCAGCCCGCGGGACCACCGGCTGCCGCTGCCGAAGGCGGCGCGGGAGGCTCCGTACGGGCCGGTCTGGCTGCCGTCGCTGGGCACCTGCGCGGTGGAACCGCTGCCCGGCGGCCATCTGCTGCGGGTGCTCGACGGCGAGGACGGCGACCCGGCGGCGCCCGCCGGGCCGGGGCACCTGGTGCTGGACGTACGCCATCCGCATCACTGGTCGCTGACCTTCTCGGGCCCCTCCGGCGCCTGGACGCACGGGCTCAGCGCCCGCCACGCCGAACTGCTGCTGGTGCTCGCCGCGCACCCCGAGGGGCGCACCGCGGCGCAGCTCGCCCACGACCTGTTCGGCGACCCGACGCGGACGGTCACCGTGCGGGCGGCGATGTCCCGGCTGCGCGGACGGCTCGGGGCGGTGCTCACGCACCGCCCCTACCGGTTCGCGGACGGGATCCGCGTCGAGGTGCGGAGTCCGGACCGGCGGCAGGACCTCCTGCCGTTCAGCGTGGCCCCCGCGATCACCCGTCTGCGATCAGAACCCCTGTTCTAGGGTTCAGCGCGTGCCCGCGACCTCCTCCGGGCTGAGTACCTGGGCGAGGCGTTCGGCGGGCAGCAGGCCCTTCTCCAGGACGAGTTCGGCGACGCCACGCCCGGTGGCGAGCGCCTCCTTGGCGATGCTGGTGGCCGCGCTGTAGCCGATGTACGGGTTGAGGGCGGTGACCAGGCCGATGGAGTTCTCGACGGTGGCGCGCAGCTCGTCGGCGTTGGCGGTGATGCCCGCGACGCAGCGGTCGGCCAGCACCAGGCAGGCGGCCCGCAGATGGGTGACGCTCTCCGAGAGGGAGTGCAGGATGATCGGCTCGAAGGCATTCAGCTGGAGCTGCCCGGCCTCGGCGGCCATCGTGATGGCCACATCGTTGCCGATCACCTCGAAGGCCACCTGGTTGACGACCTCAGGAATGACCGGGTTGACCTTGCCGGGCATGATGCTCGAACCCGCCTGCACCGGCGGCAGATTGATCTCATTCAGCCCGGCCCGCGGACCGGAGGAGAGCAGCCGCAGATCGTTGCAGCTCTTGGACAGCTTGACGGCGATCCGCTTGAGAACACCGGACAGATGGACGAACGCGCCACAGTCCTGGGTGGCCTCGACCAGATTGGCCGCGGTGATCAGCGGCAGCCCGGTGATGTCCTCCAAGTGGCCGCGGGCGGCTTCCGCGTAGCCCTTGGGGGCGTTGAGGCCGGTGCCGATCGCGGTCGCCCCGAGGTTGATCTCGTGCACCAGACCGGAGGCCTCCAGCAACCGGCTCTGGTCCTCCTCCAGCATCACCGCGTACGAGGAGAACTCCTGCCCCAGCGTCATCGGCACCGCGTCCTGAAGCTGGGTGCGCCCCATCTTCAGGATCTCGCGGAACTCCTCGGCCTTCGCGGCGAAAGCCAGGCGCAGCGTCTCCATGGCCGAGTGCAGCTCGCGGACGGCGATGATCGTGGAGACGTTGACGGCGGTCGGGTAGACGTCGTTGGTGGACTGGCTGAGGTTGACGTCCTCGTTGGGGTGGAGGATGCCGTACTCGCCCTTTTCGTGGCCCAGCATCTCCAGCGCCCGGTTGGCGATGACCTCGTTGGCGTTCATGTTGGTCGAGGTCCCGGCGCCGCCCTGGATGACGTCCACGGTGAACTGGTCGTGCAGTTCACCGCGGCGTATCTCCTGGCAGGCGGCGGCGATGGCGTCGGCCTTGAGCGAGGAGAGCAGGCCCAGGTCCTCGTTGGCGCGGGCCGCGGCCTCCTTGACGGCCGCCAGGGCGTTGATGAGGTGCGGGTAGGCGGAGATGGAGGTGCCGGTGATGGGGAAGTTCTCGGAGGCCCGCAGGGTGTGGATGCCCCAGTACGCGTCGGCGGGGACGTCGCGGTCGCCGAGGAGGTCGTGTTCGCGGCGGTAGCCGGAGTCAGCGGTCATGG
>NZ_GG657754.1:1377020-1380768 GCF_000158915.1 Streptomyces himastatinicus ATCC 53653
CCGGGTGGGCTTGCGGTCGGCCCGCAGCCACGCTTCGCGCATCGCGGCGCCGTACGGCAGGTCGGGGGTGTTGCGCAGCTCGTCCTCGGTGAGACCCGCCTGCTCCAGGATGCTCAGGGCCCCGGCCAGATGGGTGTCCTGGCCGGAGTGGCTGGCGGCGGTGAGCGAGAGCAGCGCGCCGTCCAGCGGCAGCCCGGCCCGCAGCAGCGCGACGGCCTGGACGGGCTTGATCGCGGACCGCGGGTAGAACGCCGCGTCGATGTCACCGGCCTGGAAGGCGACCCGGCCGTCGGCGGCCAGGACGACCGCCGAGCCGTGGTGCACACCCTCGATCACACCGGCGCGTATGACATGGGCGAGCGGCACATGGCGGGGTTCGCGGATGACGGGGGGCCCGGCCGGGGTGTGGCGAGCGTCGTCGGTGTGCTGCCCGGTGGTGGTGTTCATGGTGGTGGTGATGCTCCGGTCGTCGGGGTGGTTCAGGGGGTGGTTCATCCGCCCGGCCGGGGCGGGGGCCGTCCCGGCCGGGCCGGTCTACCGCTTGGCCGCCGCCTCGTCGCGGATGGCGTTCACCCGGCCCCTGGTACAGAACCAGCCGATGACCAGCGCCAGCGCGATTCCCGGGAGCGCCATGACGGTGAGCCGGCTGGGTCCGCCGTCGGCCCACATCAGGACCATGACGGAGAAGAGGAAGCCGAGGGTGACGATTTCGGTGTACGGCGAGCCGGGCAGCCGGTAGCCGGGCCGGGTGAGCTGACCGGCCTGGGCGCGGCGCCAGAAGAGCAGGTGGCAGATCATGATGATCGCCCAGGTGGAGAGGATGCCGAGCGCCGCGAAGTTGAGCACGATCTCGAACGCCTCGCTGGGCACGACGTAGTTGAGGCCGACGCCCAGCACACAGATGCTCGAGGTGAGGAGGATGCCGCCGTAGGGCACCTGGGTGCGGCTCATCGCACCGGTGAACTTGGGCGCGGAGCCCGCCATGGCCATCGAGCGCAGGATCCGGCCGGTGGAGTAGAGGCCGGAGTTGAGGCTGGACATCGCGGCGGTCAGCACGACGAGGTTCATCACATCGCCCGCCGCGGGCACGTTGAGCTTGGAGAGCACGGTGACGAACGGGCTCTGGTCGGCGGTGTAGGCGCCGGACGGCATCAGCAGGGAGAGCAGCACCACGGAGCCGACGTAGAAGACGGCGACGCGCCACATGATGGAGTTGATCGCCTTGGGCATGATCTTCTCGGGATTCTTCGTCTCGCCCGCGGTGACGCCGACGAGTTCGACGGAGGCGTAGGCGAAGACGACGCCCTGGATCACCAGCAGCATGGGCAGCGCACCGTGCGGGAACATGCCGCCGTGCTCGGTGATCAGGCTGGGGCCGGTGGAGTGGCCGTCCACGGGGTGGCGGCTGACCAGCAGGAAGATGCCGATCGCCATGAAGAGGACGAGCGCGCCGACCTTGATGATGGCGAACCAGAACTCCAGCTCACCGAAGATCTTCACGGAGATCAGGTTCACCGCCAGCACGACGGCGAGCGCGATCAGCGCGATCACCCACTGCGGGATGTCGGTGAACATGCCCCAGTAGTGGGTGTACGTCGCGACGGCGGTGATGTCGGCGATGCCGGTGGTGGACCAGTTGAGGAAGTACATCCACCCGGCGACGTAGGCGCCCTTCTCGCCGAGGAACTCCCGGGCGTAGGAGACGAACGCGCCCGAGGACGGCCGGTGCAGCACCAGCTCGCCGAGGGCCCGCACCACCAGAAAGGCGAAGACGCCGCAGACCGCGTACGCCACGGCCAGCGAGGGCCCGGCGTCCTTCAGGCGCCCTCCGGCGCCGAGGAACAGCCCGGTGCCGATGGCGCCGCCGATGGCGATCATGTTGACGTGCCGGGCCTTGAGGGACTTGCTGTAGCCGGCGTCGCCGGCGTCTACATGCTGGGGCTGGTCCGGCCCGTAGTCGTGGCGTTCTTCCTGCCGGAGGGACTGCTCGCTCACGCCTGCTGTCCGCCTTCCGTTGGTACGTATCACACGCCATCCGCCGAAGCGGGACGCACGATGGAGGTCAGGGTGGTCTCCACCCGTTCGAGGTGGTGGGTCATCGCCGCCACCGCGTCGGGTTCGGACCCGTCGGCGAGCGCCTCGACGATCGCCCGGTGTTCTCGGTTGGACTGCTCCCGGCGGCCGCCGAGTTCATTGAGGAATGCCGACTGCCGTGCCAGGGCGTCGCGGATCTCCTCGATGACCCGGCGGAAGACGGGGTTCTGCGCCGCCTGGGCGACGGCGAGATGGAACGTGGTGTCCATCGCCACCCAGGCGGTGGTGTCGGTCTCCCGCTCCATCCGGTCGAGCAGATGGGCCAGGTGGTCGAGATCCTCGGCGGAGCGGCGCAGGGCCGCGTACCCCGCGACGGGGATCTCGATGTGCCGCCGCACCTCCAGCAGGTCACTCGCGGCGTAGTCGCCGAAGGTGGGATCTTCCACCGGACCGCTGGAGATGACGAAGGTGCCCTTGCCGGTGCGCGAGGCGGTGAGCCCCATGGTCTGCAAGGCCCGCAGGGCCTCGCGGAGCACCGGACGGCTCACTTCCAGGCGACGGCACAGCTCGGCCTCGGAGGGGAGTTTGTCCCCTACCGCGTAGTCGCCGCGCTCGATGGCGTCCCGGAGGTGGCTGAGGACCGCCTCCATGGCACTCACCCGACGAGGAAACGATTCTGCGCCTGTCTGGCTGTCTGACAAGTTCACTCGAGGATCCTGAGCCGTGCGCCAAAGTGTTGTCAAGGGTTCTGATACGGCGAATGATCCAGCCGTTCAGCGAAGGGGATCCGGCCCACCTGCGCCCACTTTGCCCGTATATGGACTTTTCGTCGCCCTGGTCGGAGACTGCGACTGAGGGGGCGAAAGGACGGGGTGTGACCCGCGATGGCGACCATACGGCGGCCCACAGCACGCACGGCGACGAGGACGCGGATCACGGCGCTCGACACCCACGACATCCGCTTCCCCACCTCACGCTGGCTCCACGGCTCGGACGCCAGCCACCCCGACCCGGACTACTCGGCCGCGTACGTCATCGTCCGCACCGACGCCGGGGACGGCCTGGAGGGGCACGGCTTCTGCTTCACCATCGGCCGCGGCAACGAGGTCGAGGTCGCGGCGATCGACGCGCTGCGCCCGCGGCTGGTCGGCGCCGAGCTGCCCGCCCTGCCCGCCGGTCTGGCCGACGTCTACCGGTCCCTCGCCGACGACGGACAGCTGCGCTGGCTGGGCCCCGAGAAGGGCGTCACCCACATGGCCGTCGCGGCGGTGATGAACGCCCTGTGGGACCTGACCGCCAAGCGGGCCGGGAAACCGCTGTGGAAGCTGCTGTCCGACCTGGCCCCGGAGGAGCTGGTCGCGCTCGCCGACTTCCGCTACCTCTCCGACGCGCTGACCCCCGACGACGCCCTGCGGATCCTGCACCTTGCCGCACCCGGCAAGGCCGGGCGCGAGGCCCGGCTGCGGGCCGAGGGCTATCCGGCGTACCTCACCTCCTGCGGCTGGCTCGGCTACGACGACGACCGGCTCGCCCGGACCGCGCGGGCGGCCGTCGCCGACGGCTTCACCCAGATCAAGCTCAAGGTCGGCGCCTCCGTCGGCGACGACATCCGGCGCTGCCGGATCGCCCGCGAGGCCATCGGCCCGGACATCCGGCTGGCACTCGACGCCAACCAGCGCTGGGAGGTCGGCGAGGCGGTCGAGCGCACCCGGGC
>NZ_GG657754.1:1381443-1397982 GCF_000158915.1 Streptomyces himastatinicus ATCC 53653
GGGGAGGGGCGGGTAGGGGACAAAGCCCCCCGGCCCCCGACGGCGTGACCCAGCGGCGTGCCCCGGGAACGCGGGGGCCCGGCGGTCGTATGGTCACAGCCGGGGAGGTCTTCGCCAGCCGTTCCACGACCGGAGCCGGGAGCACGATGCGCACGACGCGCCACCGCCTCGCCACCGCCGCCGCGGTCCTCGTGCTGGTCTGCGGCCCGGCCGCCGCGGGGTGCTCCGAGGAATCGGGGGGCGGGCGGCGGGTCGGAGTGGTGGTGCCGTTCCTGACCTCGCCGTTCTGGGAGGCGTACGAGCGCGACATCCCGCGGCAGGCGGCCAAGGCGGGCGTCCGGGTACTGCCGACGGTGAACTCCAACAACGACGCGAGCCGCCAGGTCAGCGACATCCGCAATCTGCTCGCCCAGAACATCGACGGGCTGGTCGTCTCCCCCATCGACTCCGCCGCCATCGTCACCGGGCTGCGGGCCGCGCAGCGGCGGCGCGTCCCGGTCGTGGCGGTCGACGTGGCCCCCGACCGGGGCAAGGTGGCGATCGTGGTCCGGGCCGACAACCGGGCGTACGGCGAGAAGGCGTGCCGGAGCCTCGGGCGGGCCGTGCGGCGCGGCAAGGTGGTGCAGATCGAGGGCGATCTGGCGTCGGTCAACGGGCGCGACCGCACCGCCGCGTTCGACCAATGCATGCGGCGCCGCTACCCGCACATCAGGGTCCTCGACATCGCCGCCGGGTGGCAGGCGGACAAGGCGGCGGCCGGGCTGGAGGCGCTGTACAGCGCCAATCCCGACATCAAGGGCATCTATCTCCAGGCCGGGGGCGTATATCTGGCCCCCACGCTGCGCACGCTCCAGCGCCATCGGGCGCTGCGTCCGAGGGGCCGTCGCGGCCATATCGCGATCGTCTCCAACGACGGGATCCCGCAGGAGCTGGACGCGATCCGCAAGGGGTGGATCGACGCGACCGTCTCCCAGCCCACGGATCTGTACGCCCGGTACGCCATGGTCTACATCAAGCAGGCCTTGTTTTTTTAGGCCGTTCCCGGAGGGGCGGACCGATCACGGCAGCCGCATGTCGAGGTCCGCAAGGGCATCCTGGAGGATCAGCTTCCGGCGCCGCTGGTGACCCCGGCCCAATGTGAACGACCCGGCGCTGTGGGGCAATCGCGGATGACCACCGGGCGGCCACCGCTGTGCGAGGCGCGCGGGATCACCAAGCGGTACGGGCCGACGGTGGCCCTGCGCGAGGCGGGGATCACCGTGCGGACGGGCGAGACCCACGCCCTGGTCGGGCGCAACGGCGCGGGCAAGTCGACGCTGGTGGCCGTCCTCACCGGGCTGGAGCGGCCGGACGCGGGCACGGTGTGGTTCGAGGGCGAGCCCGCTCCCGGCGCCGCGGACCGGGCGGCCTGGCGCCGCCGGGTGGCCTGCGTCTACCAGCAGTCCACGATCATCAACGAGCTGTCGGTGGCGGAGAACCTGTTCCTGGGCCATCAGCCGGTCCTCCCCCGCACCTCGGTGATCAGCTGGCGGCGGACCCGCCGCCGGGCCCGCGCGCTGCTGGACGCCTGGGGCGTCCCCGTGCACGAGGGCGCGCGGGCCGGGGATCTGAGCGTCGAGGACGCCAAGATGGTGGAGATCGCGCGGGCGCTCTCCCAGGGCACCCGCTTCGTCATCCTGGACGAGCCCACGGCGCAGCTCGACAGCCGGGCGACGGCGCGGCTGTTCGCGCATATGCGGCGGCTCCAGGACGCCGGGGTCACGTTTCTGCACATCTCGCACCATCTGCGCGAGGTGTACGAGGTCTGCCAGGCCGTCACCGTCTTCCGGGACGCCCGCAGGATCGTCACCGCGCCCGTGGGCGAACTGCCCACCCGGGCGCTGATCGAGGAGATGACCGGCGAACCGGCCGCCCCCGCCCGGCCCGGAGCACCGCCCCGGCCACGACCCCGGGGCCCGGTGGCGGTCCGGGTCGAGCGGCTGAGCAGCGCGTCCTTCCACGATGTGAGCCTCACCGTCGGGGCCGGTGAGGTGGTGGGTCTTGCCGGGCTCGCCGGGTCCGGCAGCCATCAGCTGGGCGAGGCGCTGGCCGGGCTGTACCGGCCGACCGGCGGCCGGATCGAGGTCTTCGGCCGTCGGCTGCGGCTGGGCAGCGTCACGGCGGCGCTGGCCGCCGGGGTCGGCTGTGTGCCGCGTGACCGGCGGGTGCAGGGGCTGATCCCGCAGCTGTCGGTGGCCGACAACATCACGCTGCCCATCGGGGACCGGCTCGGGCCCCGGGGGCTGATCCGGCCGTCCGCCCGGGACGCGGTGGCCCGCCGCGCCATCGAGCGGCTCGGCATCACCACCCGGGGTCCGGCCCAGCCGGTGACCGCGCTGTCCGGCGGCAATCAGCAGAAGGTCGTCATGGCCCGGGCGCTGGCCACGGATCCCCGGGTGCTGGTGCTGATCGACCCGACGGCGGGGGTGGACGTGCGGTCCCAGCGCGATCTGCTGGAGACCGCGCTGCGGGCCCGGGCCGAGGGGCGCGCGGTGCTGATCGTCTCCGACCAGCTGGGGGATCTGCGGGCCTGTGACCGGGTGCTGGTGATGGTGGGGGGCTTCGTCACCGTCACCCACCGGGCGGGCTGGACCGACCGGGAACTCGTCGCCTCGATCGAAGGGGTCACCCTCGGCCATGAATGACCGCACCGCGCCTATGGACGACCGTCGCCCATGAACCCCATCAATGACCTCGCCGCGCCGCGCACCGGCCGCGCCCGGCGCCTCGTCCCGGTCCGGATCCGCGATCTGGCGCTGCTGCCCGCGGTGGTGCTGCTGCTGATCATCGGCGCGATCGGCAACCCCGACTTCCTCGACCGGGACAACCTGGTGAACATCCTGGGGGCGTCCTCGGCGCTCGGGCTGCTGGTGCTCGCCGAGGCGATGATCCTGATCAGCGGCAGGATGGACCTCTCCCTGGAGTCGATCGCGGGCCTGGCCCCGGCCCTCGGCTTCCTGGTCGTCATCCCGGCCGCCTCCGCGGGCTTCGGCACCGAGTGGCCCACCTGGGTGGGGCTGCTGCTGATCCCGCTGGCGGGCGCGGGGCTGGGGGCGGTGAACGGGGCGCTGATCGTGGGGCTCGGGCTCAACGGGTTCATCGTGACCCTCGCGATGAACATCGTGCTGCGCGGCGTACTGATCGGCCTGGTCTCAGGAAAGACGCTGTTCGACGCGCCGGACGCGTTCTTCGTGCTCGGCTCGCGGGAGTGGCTGGGGGTGCCGATCTCGGTGTGGGTGACCGCGCTGTGCTTCGCGCTGGCCGGGTTCGTCCTGCGCTACCACCGGCTCGGCCGCGCGGTGTACGCGATCGGCGGCAGCGCCCCGGCCGCCCGGGCCGCGGGCATCCGTACCGCGCGGGTGGGCTGGACGGTGCTGGTGGTCGGCGGTGCGCTGGCGGGGCTGGCAGGGCTGGTGATCGCGGGGCGGGTCGGCGCGGTGGGCGCCAACCAGGGCAGCGGCCTGATCTTCACGGTGTTCGCGGCCGCGGTGATCGGCGGCATCAGTCTCCGCGGCGGCCGGGGTTCGCTGCTGGGCGCGCTGCTGGGCACCCTGTTGCTGGGGATGCTGGGAGAACCTGCTCACCCTCGCCCAGGTGTCGTCCTTCTGGATCCAGGCGATCTACGGCGGGATCATCCTGCTCGCACTGGTCGTCGCACGACTGACGACCGGGGAGGCCCAGGAGTCATAGTATTAAGGGAAATGTCTCCGCAGATGGGACGGGTGCGATGGCCATCCCCGAGGGAATCGCGCCGACCGAAGCACATGTCCCCTTCGACATGGCCGATGCGGCGACGGCCCTGATCGATGCCACGGGGACCGTCGTCGGCTGGACCACGGCGGCGGAACGGCTGCTGGGCTATCCGGCGCCGGAGGTGCTGAAGCGGCCCGGGACGATGCTGCTGGCGGCGCCGGAGGACGCCGCGAAGGCGGTGTCCATCGCCGAACAGTGCGGTGAGCAGGGCGGCTGGGGCGGGCTGCTGGAGGTCCGGCACCAGTCCGGCCACCGGCTCGCGGTGGGCCTGCGGGTCTCCCCGGTCACCGGGCTCGGCGGCGGCACCTGCTGGCTGATCTCGGCGATCGACGTGGCGACGATCCCGACCTGGGCGGTCAGCGGATCGCTGCTCCAGGCGTTCCTGACCCGCTCCCCCATCGGCATGGCCGTGCTCAGCCCCGACCTGCGGTACGTATGGATGAACGACACCCTGGAGCGCTACGGCGGCGTCCCGCGCGGTGAGCGGCTGGGCCGCCGGATGGCGGACTCGCTGCCGGGCCTGGACACCGAGGCGCTGGAAGGGAAGATGCGCGAAGTGCTGGAGACCGGCGTCCCGGTGATCGACTACGAGTACCGGGGCTGGACCATGGCCGAGCCCTACCAGGAGCACGCGTACTCGACCTCCTTTCTTCCGCCTCGACACGCGGACGGCACTCCGGTCGGCGTCTGCTACATGGGGCATCGACGTCACTCGACCGCTGGGCGGGCCCGGGAGCGGCTGGCCCTGCTCAGCGAGGCCAGTGAGCACATCGGCAGCACCCTGGACGTGATGCGCACCGCGCAGGAGCTGGCCGAGTTCGCGGTGCCCCGGCTCGCCGACTTCGTCACCGTCGACCTGCTGGACTCCGTCCTGCGCGGCGAGGAGCCCTCGACCCAGCGGACCCGGTTCCTGCCGCAGTTCCGGCGGGCGGGCCAGGCGTCCATCCACGAGGGCTGTCCGGAGTCCATCGCGGCGCCCGGGGACGCGGTCGCCATCTCCCCGGCGTCGCCGTTCGCGTGCAGCTTCCTGGAGGGGGAGGCCATTCTGGACCCGGAGCTGGACGCCTCGCTGGGCGCGTGGACCGGTGACGACCCGGCCCGTACGCAAAAGGTCCGCGAGTTCGGGATGCGCTCCCTGATGGTGGTCCCGATCTGTGCGCGCGGCACGATCCTGGGCGTGGCCTCGTTCGTCCGCACCCGGCATCCGGACCCCTTCGAACCGGACGATCTGGTGCTCGCCGAGGAGCTGGTGTCCCGGGCCGCGCTGTGCGTGGACAACGCCCGCCGCTACAGCCGCGAGCACACCGCGGCCCTCGCCCTTCAGCGCAGCCTGCTGCCGCACGCCCTGTCCGGCGGCCAGGCCCTGGAGGTGGCCTCGCGCTATCTGCCCACCGACGCGCGCAACGGGGTCGGCGGCGACTGGTTCGACGTCATTCCGCTGTCCGGGGCCCGGGTGGCGCTGGTGGTCGGCGACGTGGTCGGGCACGGCATCACCGCGGCGGCCACCATGGGACGCCTGCGCACCGCCGTGCACACCCTCGCCGATATGGATCTGCCGCCCGAGGAGCTGCTGGCCCATCTGGACGACCTGGTCATCCGGCTCACCGAGGAGGAGTCCGCCCAGGAGGGCGTGGGCGCGGCGGTGCTGGGCGCCACGTGTCTGTACGCGGTGTACGACCCGGTCACCCGGCGCTGCACGATGGCCCGGGCGGGCCATCCCACGCCCGCGGTGGTGGACCCCGGCGGCGCGGTCTCCTATCCGCCGCTGCCCGCCGGTCCCCCGCTGGGGCTCGGTTCGCTGCCGTTCGAGTCGGCGGAGCTGGAGCTGCCCACGGGCAGTCTGATCGCGTTGTTCACGGACGGCCTCATCGAGACCTGCGACCAGGACATCGACGTCGGGCTCGCCCGGCTGAGCAACGCCCTGGCCCAGCCCGGGCTGCCGCTGGAGGAGCTGTGCTCGACGGTCGTCGACACGCTGCTGACCCGCCCGCAGTCGGACGACGTGGCGCTGCTGCTGGCCCGTACCAACGCGCTCGGCACCGGTCACGTCGTCTCCTGGGACCTGCCCTCCGATCCTGCCGTGGTCGCGAACGCCCGCTCGCTCGCCCTCCACCAGCTCGCCGAATGGGGCCTGGAGGAGCTGGTGATGACGACCGAGCTGATCGTCAGTGAGCTGGTCACCAACGCCATACGGCACGGCACCGGCCCCATCCGGCTGCGGCTGATCCGGCATGACGTGCTGATCTGCGAGGTCGCGGACACCAGCAGCACCTCGCCGCGGCTGCGCCATGCCCGTACCACCGACGAGGGCGGCCGCGGGCTGTTCCTGGTCGCGCAGATGACCCGCCGCTGGGGCACCCGCTACACCGAGGGCGGCAAGCTCATCTGGGCCGAACAAGACCTTCCGGACGCGGCATGAGGCACGCTCCGGCGCGTCTCCGCCCTACCCATGATCGGTTTCCTCCCGCACACTGGCCCTATGCCAACGGGAGGGGGGCATCCGGCGTGCCTGAAGGGGTGTGGAGGCGGCGGCTCGCCTCCCGGTGGGTGCGCGGCGGCGCCGCGGTGCTGGCGGGCGCGCTGCCCGCGCTGGCGTTCCCCGCGCCGTCGCTGTGGTGGTTCGCGTACGTCGCCCTGGTGCCCTGGCTGCTGCTGACGCGCTCGGCGCCCACGCTCCGGCGGGCGGCGTACGACGGCTGGCTGGGCGGGACAGGGTTCCTGCTCGCGGCCCACCACTGGCTGATGCCGAGCCTGCATGTGTTCATCGTGCTGCTGGCGCTGCTGCTGGGGCTGTTGTGGGTGCCGTTCGGCGCGCTGACCCACCGGCTGCTGGGCGCCCGCCCCGGAGCAGGCCGGGCGGGCGCCGCGCTGGTGCTGCTGCCGTCGGCGTGGCTGCTGGTCGAGCTCGTACGGTCCTGGCAGTACCTCGGCGGGCCCTGGGCGCTGCTCGGGGCGAGCCAGTGGCAGGTGGCCCCCGCGCTGCGGCTGATGTCGGTGGGCGGGGTGTGGCTGGTCGGCTTCCTGCTGGTCCTGGTGAACGTCGCGCTGACCGTGCTGATCACGCTGCCCCGGGCCCGTACCGTCGCGGTGGCCGGGCTCACCGCGTGCGGTGCGGCGGCGGCCGGGGTGTGGGCGTGGGCGCCGGTGCCGCAGGAGACCGGGACCGCGCGGATCGCGGTGGTGCAGCCCGGGGTGATCAAGGGGCCGGAGCCGCGTCTGGAGCGCAGCGTCGAGCTGACCCGGCAGCTGGCGGCCCGCCATCCGGACCTCGTGGTGTGGGGCGAGTCCAGCGTCGGCACGGATCTGGGCGAACGGCCTCAGCTGGGGAAGCGGCTGGGCGCGCTGTCCCGTTCGGTGGGCGCGGATCTGCTGGTCAACGTGGACGCGCGGCGCAGCGACATGCCGGGGATCTACAAGAGTTCGGTGCTGATCGGGCCGAACGGTCCGACCGGCGACCGCTACGACAAGATGCGGCTGGTGCCGTTCGGCGAGTACATCCCGGCCCGGCCACTGCTGGGCTGGGCCACCTCGGTGGGCAAGGCGGCCGGTGAGGACCGGCACCGCGGCACGAAGCAGGTGGTGATGCGGCTGCCTGGGGCCTTGCGAATCGGGCCGGAGGTCTGCTTCGAGTCGGCGTTCCCGGACATGAGCCGCAATCTGGCGCGGCACGGGGCGCAGGTACTGGTCGTCCAGTCGGCGACGTCGACGTTCCAGCAGAGCTGGGCGCCGGACCAGCACGCCACCCTGGCCGCGCTGCGCGCCGCGGAGACCTGGCGGCCGATGGTGCACGCGACGCTGACCGGCACGAGCGCGGTCTTCGGCCCGCGCGGCGAGCCGGTGGGCGACCGCATGGGTACGGACACCAGCGCGGCTCAGGTCTACTCGGTGCCGCTGGCGGAGGGCACCAGCCCGTACGTACGGACCGGGCCGCTGACGGTGTACGGGGCGCTGGCGGCGCTCGCCGTGTACGGGGCGGTGGAGGCGGTCCGGGTGCTCAGGCGCCCGTCACCGCATCGCTGATCACTCGCTCGCACAGTTCATGGGTGCGCAGCGCGTCCGAGGCATCGAGGCGCCTGCCGGTGCGCACGGCGTCGAGGAAGGCGTCGGTGATCTGCTCGATACCGCGCTGCCGGGCGACCGGGCACCCAGTCGCCGCGGCGGCGCACGCTCGGCTGCCCCTTGTGGTCCGTGATCTCGGCGAGGTTGGTCACCTGCCGCTTGGTGTCCTGGCCGGAGACCTCGAGGATCTCCTCGGTGGAGCCGCTCATCCGGTTCATCACGCCGAGCGCGGTGAACCCGTCGCCGGACAGCTGGAGGACGACGTGGTGGAGCAGCCCGTCGCGGATCCTGGTCCGTACGTCGATGTGGTCGACCGGGCCGGGGGCGAGGAAGCGCAGGGTGTCGACGACGTGGATGAAGTCGTCCAGGACGAGGGTGCGCGGGTCCTCGGGGAGGCCGACGCGGTTCTTCTGCATCAGGATCAGATCGCGCGGATGGTCCAGGCACTGCGCGTACCCGGGGGCGTAGCGCCGGTTGAAGCCGACCATCAGGCCGACGCCGCGCTCCTCGGCCAGCCGCACCAGCCGCTCGCTGTCCTCTAGTTCGTAGGCGAGCGGCTTGTCGACGTAGGTGGGCACACCGGCGTCGAGGAGCCGGGTGACGAGCCCGGGGTGCTCGGCGGTCGGGGCGTGGACGAACGCGGCGTCGAGGTCCGCCGCGAGCAGCGAGTCCAGGGCGGTGTGGCGCTGGGCCCCGGGCACCCGATGGGTGTCGGCGACCCGCTGGAGGGTGGCGGGGGTGCGGGTGTGCAGATGCGGCTCCACCCCGGGCCGCGCCATGAGCACGGGCAGATAGGCCTTCTGCGCGATGTCGCCGAGTCCGATGCAGCCGACCCTCACGATGCCTCCTGGTGTTCGGTGGCCGGGTCCACCCTACTCAGGACGGCTTCCGGGACGCCGGGGCCGGGGGCCGCCAGTCCGCGATGCCGTCGAAGCCGCGCAGCAGCAGCCCGGGAACGAGCGGGTGGCGGCGGCGACGGCGGTGTTGCGGGGGGCCACGGCCGGGGCGCCGGTTCAGGGAGATCGCGCGAGGGGGCGCGCGACGGAGCGGCGTTACGACGTCCATGGTGCGCGGCAGCCGGGGCTGTTTCCATGATTCCTCCCGGTGTCACTACAGCTGTAGTTACGCTACTACAGCTGTAGTGCGGACGGTAGGTTGGCCGTATGACCGCTGAGCACACCCCCGCCCGCACCCCCGCACCGGGCGGATCCCGCGCCGAGCTGATCGCCGACACCGCCCTCGCGCTGCTGGCCGAGCGCGGCATGCGCGGGCTGACGCACCGCGCGGTGGACGAGGCGGCCGGGCTCCCGCCGGGCTCGACGTCGAACCACGCCCGCACCCGCGCCGCCCTGCTCAAGGCGGCCGTCCGGCGGCTGGCCGAGCGGGAGGCGCGGGTGCTGGGGCCCGGCGAGATGCCCACGCCGGGCGACGGACCCGACGCCGATCCGGTCCCCCCGCTGGCCGACGCGCTCGCCCTCGCGCTGCACCGGTCGCTCACCCAAGCGCCCGATCTGCTGATCGCGCGGTACGAACTGGCCCTGGAGGCGACCCGCCGCCCCGAACTCCGGGAGTTCTACGACGCGGCGGGGCGCGGCTTCCGCGAGCCGCTGGAAGCGCTGATGACCGCCGTGGGATCCGCCGAACCGCGGCGGCACGCCCAGTCGCTGGTCGCCTGGTGCGAGGGGCAGATGTTCAGCTGCGCGGCCGGGGCCGACCACGCCGCGGTGCCCCAACGCGCCGCGCTGCGCGCCGGGTTCGAGGAGCTGCTGCGCGGGATGCTGGACCGATAATCCGTGGCGCGGCCGGGAGCCGGGGCCTCATGATGCTCGCCATGACGACTGCCGAACGCCCCGAAGCGCCCCGCACCGCCGATGAACGCACCAGCCTGGAGGGGTGGCTGGACTTCCACCGCGCGACCCTGGCCCTCAAATGCGAGGGGCTCGACGACAAACAGCTCCGCGAGGCCTCCGCGCCGCCGTCGGGGCTCACCCTGCTCGGGCTCGTACGGCACATGGCCGAGGTCGAGCGCAGCTGGTTCCGGCGGGTGCTGGACGGTCAGGACGCGCCGCCCATCTGGTACAGCGAGGAGGATCAGGACGGCGACTTCCGGGTCACCGAAGCGGACACCGGCGAGGCCGCCTTCGCGGTCTGGCGGGACGAGGTCGCCGAGGCACGCACCGCCGCCGCGCGTCATTCCCTGGACGATGTCGTCACCCGCCGCGATCACGGCCGCCGGGACTACAACCTGCGCTGGATCTACCTCCACATGATCGAGGAGTACGCCCGCCACAACGGCCACGCCGACCTCATCCGCGAGCGCATCGACGGCGCCACGGGGGACTGATCCACAACGGCCCGTCAGAGCGCGAGCCGCTGCGCCAGCCGGGCGATCGCCGCCCGCACCCGGTCCCCGTACGGATCGTCGCCCAGCGTGCCCGCGCTCGCCCGGGCCAGCTCCAGCTGGCTGCGGGCCGCCGCCTCCCGGCCGAGCTTGGCGTAGTCGGCGGCCAGGTTGAGGTGGAGGGCCGGGTAGAGGGCGCGCAGCCGGGGGGTGGGGGTGCGGGCGCCGGGCCCGTCGGCCGCGGCCAGGGCCAGCAGGTCCCACAGCAGCTCATCGGCCGGATCGTCCTGGGTGTCGGCGAGGTAGTGGGCGAGGGCGCAGCGGTGGAACGGATCGCCGTCGCCCTCGATCTCCCGCCACAGCGCGGCCAACCGGTTGCGCGCCTCCTCGCGGTCACCGCCCCGGTGCAGCATCACCGCCTGCCCGATCCGGGTCAGCACGGCGTCGTCCTCCGGCGCCTCCCGCCGTACGTCGCCCATCCGGTCCTCCCGCCTGCGCAACCGCCGGTCCCCCTGCCTGTGGCCGACGCTAGCCCGGGAGCCGCGCCACCCCCGTCAGGCGGGCCCATCGGGTCAGTCCGGCGGCCCGTACCGCTCGGCCAGTTCGGTGACGGCGCGGGCGACGGCGGTCCGCAGCTCGGGCGGTCCGAGCACCTCGGCGTCGGTGCCCAGCCGCAGCATGTCGTCGACCGCGACGGGCAGCGACTCCACCGGCACCACCACCCGCACCCTCCCCCGGTCGTCGGGCGGGCCCGCCCCGGCGGCCGCCACCGCGCCGACCGCGCCGAACTTCATCGGCAGCAGCCGCAAGCCCCGCTCGGTCAGCAGCAGTTCGGCCTCGCCCCGGAAGCGCGCGGCCTCCATGGCGCGCGCCGACTCCTGCCAGTAGGCGGCGAGGTCGAACCCGGCGGGGCGCTCGAAGGTCTCCCCCAGCACCTCGGCGGCCAGGATCCGCGCCACCCGGTAGCTGCGGACGGTGTCCTCCGCCCTGGCCACCAGGTACCAGATGCCGCCCTTGAGGACGAGCCCGAGGGCATGCAGATCGCGGTGCACCTCGCCGCGCCAGCGCTGGTAATGCACCCGCAGCACCCGGCGCCGCCAGACGGCCTCGGCCGCCGCCGCGAGGTACGGCACCGGCTCGGCGTCCCGGAACCAGCCGGGCGCGTCGAGGTGGAAACGCTCCTGGATGCGGCGCGACCGCTCGTCCAGCTCGGGCGGCAGCGCGGCCCGCAGCTTGAGCTGGGCGGTGGTGAGGTCCGCGCCGAGACCCAGTTCGGCGGCCGGTCCCGGCATTCCGGCGAGGAAGAGCGAGTCGGCCTCGTCACCCGTGAGCCCGGTCAGCCGGGTGCGGTAGCCGTCCAGCAGCCGGTAGCCGCCCGCGGGGCCGCGGTCGGCGTACACCGGCACACCGGATCCGCTCAGCGCGTCGATGTCGCGGTAGACGGTACGGACCGACACCTCCAGCTCCGCGGCGATCTCCGGCGCGGTCATCCGGCCCCGGTTCTGGAGCAGAAGGAGCAGCGAGAGCAGGCGGTCGGCACGCATGCGGTCCATTGTGCGCCCGTACCTGACAGAAGATGTCAGGTACGGCGGGCAGAGTCATCCCTCACCAGCGCACGGCCTGATCGAACGGCCTGATCGAAAGGACCCGCCATGACCACGCACGCCACCGGTACCTTCACCTTCGCCGACTGGCAGGAGAAGCCGGTCGGGGAGGTCGCGGGCGGGGCGAAGCTCGCCCATGCCACCGTGACCAACGGCTACTCGGGCGCGCTCACGGCGTCCGGCACCACCTGTCAGTACGCCATCGTCTACCTCGCCGACAAGACCGGCACCTTCTCGGGCCATGAGCTGGTGGACGGGCGGCTCGACGGCCGCCGGGGCAGCTTCGTCCTCGCCCAGCACGGCACCTTCGGCGAGGACTCCACCGTGACATGCGCCTTCGAGGTGGTGCCGGGCTCGGGCACCGGCGAGCTGGCCGGGCTCACCGGTGCGGGCTCCTTCACCGCCCCGCAGGGCATCGAAGCGGTGTCGTACGCCTTCGACTACGAGCTGGGCTGAGCCGGGCCGAGGTTCGGGATGCGCCAGTCGATCGGCGTGTGACCCTGGGCCTTCACCGCCTCGTCGATCTGGGTGAAGGGGCGCGAGCCGAAGAACTTCTTCGCCGACAGCGGCGAGGGGTGCGCCCCCTTCACCACGGCGTGCCGCTCCTCGTCGATCAGCGGCAGCTTCTTCTGGGCGTAATTCCCCCACAGGACGAAGACGGCCGGGTCAGGGCGGGCGGCCACGGCGCGGATCACCGCGTCGGTGAACCTCTCCCACCCCTTGCTCTTGTGGGAGTTGGCCTCGCCGCCCCGGACCGTCAGCACCGCGTTGAGCAGCAGGACGCCCTGCCGGGCCCACGGCATCAGATAGCCGTTGTCCGGGACCGGGTGGCCCAGCTCCTCCTTCATCTCCTTGTAGATGTTCCGCAGCGACGGCGGCGTCTTGACGCCCGGCCGCACCGAGAAGCACAGCCCGTGCCCCTGGCCCTCGCCGTGGTACGGGTCCTGCCCGAGGATCAGCACCTTCACCTGGTCGTACGGCGTGGCCTCCAGGGCGGCGAAGACCTCGTCGCGCGGCGGGTGGACCGGCCCCTTGGCCCGCTCCTCCTCGACGAACTCGGTGAGCTCCTTGAAATAGGGCTTCTCCAGCTCCTCGCCGAGGACACCGCGCCAGGACTCGGGCAGCTCGTAGGCCACGTCAACAACCTCCGGTCGTGTTCCGTTCACGGGCACGAACCTACCGGCGGCCACTGACAACGCCTCACGCGGTGCGGGGATCATGGGCGCGGGCCCGGCACCGCGAACGGTGCCGGGCCCGCCGCCTTCGAGGCACCGGTCCGTGGTGGAGAGTCAGCCGACGCCCGCGTTGAGGAAGACACCGCCGTCCACGACGAGCGTCTGGCCGGTGATCCACGCGGCCTGGTCGGAGGTGAGGAACGCGGCCGCGCCCCCGATGTCCTCCGGCACGCCCAGCCGCCCGAGCGGGTACGCCGCGGCGGCCTCTTCCTCCCGCCCCTCGTACAGGGCGGTGGCGAACTTGGTCTTCACCACGGCGGGGGCGATCGCGTTGACCCGCACGCCCGGCGCGAACTCGTGGGCGAGCTGCACCGTGAGGTTGATCATCGCGGCCTTGGACACGCCGTACGAGGCGATGAACGGCGAGGGCGTCATCCCGGCGACCGAGGAGATGTTGACGATCGCGCCGCCGTTCTCCTTCTGCCACGCCTTCCAGGTCTGCTGGGCGAAGCCGAGCGCCGAGACGACGTTGGTCTCGAAGACCTTGCGTATCACCGCGAGGTCGAGGTCGGCGATGGGCGAGTAGACCGGGTTCGTACCGGCGTTGTTGACGAGGTAGTCGACGCGCCCGAACGCCTCCATCGCGCGCTCGACGGCCGCCGCCTGGTGCGCCTCGTCATGGGCCTTGCCGGGGACGCCGATCACCCGGTCGGCGCCCAGCCGCTCGACGGCCTCCTTCAGGGCGTCCTCGTTGCGGCCGGTGATGCACACCCGGTCGCCGCGCGCCACCATCGCCTCGGCGATGCCGTAGCCGATGCCGCGGCTGGCACCGGTGATGAGCGCGGCCTTGCCGCTGTCAGATGCGATCTCTTTGGTCATGGGGTTCGTAGGCTCCTGATCAGTTGAGCGGGCCGCCGGCCACGTACATCACCTGGCCGGAGACGAACCCGGCCGCGTCCCCGGTGAAGAAGGCGACGGCGTTCGCGATGTCGTCCGGCTGTCCCACGCGCTGCACCGGGATCTGGCTCGCGGCCGCCTTCTGGAAGTCGTCGAAGCCCATGCCGACGCGCTCGGCGGTCGCGGCGGTCATGTCGGTGGCGATGAAGCCGGGCGCCACGGAGTTGGCGGTGACGCCGAACTTGCCCAGCTCGATGGCGAGCGTCTTGGTGAAGCCCTGCATACCGGCCTTGGCGGCGGAGTAGTTGACCTGACCCCGGTTGCCGAGCGCCGAGCTGCTGGAGAGGTTGACGACCCGTCCGAACCCGGCGTCCACCATGTGCTTCTGACAGGCGCGCGACATCAGGAACGCGCCCCGCAGATGCACGTTCATGACCGTGTCCCAGTCGGACTCGCTCATCTTGAAGAGCAGGTTGTCGCGGAGCACACCGGCGTTGTTCACCAGGATCGTCGGCGCGCCCAGCTCTTCGGCGACACGCGCGACCGCGGCCTCCACCTGCCCCGCGTCGGACACGTCGGCGCCCACGGCGATGGCCTTGCCGCCCGCCGCGGTGATCTTCTCCACGGTCTCGGCGCAGGACGCCTCGTCGAGGTCGAGCACGGCGACGGCGCGGCCCTCCTCGGCCAGCCGCACGGCGGTCGCCGCGCCGATGCCGCGGGCCGCGCCCGTCACGATGGCGACACGCTGCTCGTTGGTGGACATGCGGGTTCTCCTCGCCTCGGGTAGCGGCGCACCGTCCCGGCACCCGGGGGTGAGCAACCGCTTAGTCTCTTCTGCGTCGAGACGCTATGAGGCCCGCCGCCCACTGTCAACGACCCGCTGTGATGCCCTTGCTCACCCTCACCCGTCAGCGCACCAGCAGGTCGAGCAGCCGCTCGACCTCCGCCTCCGCGTCCGTGGTCAGCCCGGTGTGCACCGGGCCCGGCTGAACGACGGTCGAGCGCGGCGCGACCAGCCAGCGGAACCGCCGCCCCGGCTCGTCACCGGCCGCCTGACCGGCCTGTTCTCCCCCGCGGCAGACGCCCTCCACGGCGTGCAGCGCGGCCCGTACGCCCGCCACATCGGCCGACGGGTCGAGCGCGAGCAGCCGGGTCTCGTCCAGATGGGTGCGGGCCGCCACGAAGGACGTCGCGCGGCAGTAGACCACGACGCCCGCGTTGATCAGCTCACCGCGCTCCACCCGGGGGACGACCCGCACCACGGCGTACTCGAACACATCCCGGCCCTGGTGCAGCCCGCTCACTTCGCCGCCTTTCCGTCGACCCATACGCGCAGCCAGTCGGGAGCCTTCGACGGCCCGTCACCGGAGCGCTCCCCGAGCGTGATCCTTTCACCGATCGCCGCGGCCCGCTCCAGCAGCACCCGCACATAGGCGCGGCGCACCGCGTCCGGGCTGTCGAAGCCGGGCTCACCGTCCAGCCAGGCGTCGGGGACGTCGGCGGTGACCTCGGTCAGCAGCTCCTCGGTGATCCGCGGCGCGAGCGTGGCCGCGGCCGCGGCCACATCCGGGGCGAAGGGGGCGAGTACGTGCTCGGAGGCGTCGTACGGCTTGGTGGCAGCCGCGTCCAGGCCGCGCCAGCTGTGGTGCCAGATGATCGTGGCGCCGTGGTCGATGAGCCACAGGTTGCCGTGCCACACCAGCAGGTTGGGGTTGCGCCAGGACCGGTCCACATTGCCGATGAGCGCGTCGAACCACACCACCTGTCCGGCCTCCGCCGCGCCCACCTCGAAGGCCAGCGGGTCGAAGCCGAGCGAGCCGGGCAGATAGTCCATGCCCAGGTTGAGCCCGCCGCTGGCCTTGAGCAGGTCCTGCACCTCCTCGTCCGGCTCGCTCAGCCCGATCACCGGGTCGAGCTGCATCCGCACCAGCTCCGGGACGCGCAACCCCAGGCGGCGGCCCAGCTGTCCGCAGATGACCTCGGCGACGAGGGTCTTCCGGCCCTGGCCCGCGCCGATGAACTTCATGACATACGTACCCAAATCGTCGGCCTCGACGATGCCGGGGAGCGACCCGCCCTCGCGCAAGGGCGTGACATAGCGAGTCGCGGTGACTTCAGGGAGCATCCGCCCAGGCTATCGGTGCGGACGGCGTCCTCACCGGTGTCCTCCTCAAGGAGGAGAAGAAACGGCGGCCTCTCGTGCGATTCCACCAGCGCCAAGTGCCCGTAGGCGCACGACGCGGAGAGGGGGCCGGGCCCGGGAGTCTGAGGCCCTACGCGACAACGGACACGGAGATTCCCGACACGTGGCTACCTTCCTGTATCGAGTGGGCCGTACCGCCTTCCGGCGGCGACGGCTCGTGGCACTGCTGTGGGCGGTGATCCTCGGCGCCGTCGGGGTCGGCGCCGCCACGGCGCCCGCCGCCGGTGACGACGGCACGTCCTTCATGCCCGGCATCGAGGCGCAGAAGGCGTTCGACCTGATCGGGGAGCGCTTCCCCGGGTCGGACGCCAACGGCGCGAGCGCGCGGATCGTCTTCATCGCCCCGGACGGGGAGAAGGTGACCGCTTCCGGGTACCGCGCCGCCATCGACCGGCTGGTCGCCGAGGCCGCCGACGGGCCCCAAGTCGACAGCGCCGTCAGCCCCTTCCGGGCGAACGCGGTGAGTAA
>NZ_GG657754.1:1398293-1409119 GCF_000158915.1 Streptomyces himastatinicus ATCC 53653
TCCTCGCCCTGGGCAGCACCTTCGGGCTGAACATGACCACCGGCACGCTCGCCTCGATGCTCGGGCTCGCGGTCGGCATCGACTACGCCCTGTTCGTGGTCTCCCGCTACCGGGAGGAGCGCGCGGGCGGACACGAGCCCAGTGAGGCCGCCGGCCGCGCTGCCGGGACCGCGGGTTCCGCCGTGGTGTTCGCGGGCCTGACGGTCGTCATCGCGCTGGCCGGGCTGTCCGTGGTCGGTGTGCCGATGCTGACGAAGATGGGGCTGTGCGCCGCGGGGGCCGTCGTCGTGGCCGTCCTGGTCGCCCTGACCCTGGTGCCCGCGCTGCTCGGGATGTGGCCGAACGCCGTCCTGTCCCGCACGGAACGCAAGCGCGGCGCCCTCGCGAGCCCCGGAGACGCGCCGAACGGCGGCACCCGCTGGGCCCGCTTCGTACTGCGCCGTCCGGTCACGGTCCTGCTGGCCTGTGTGACGGGTCTGGGCGCGCTCGCCCTGCCCGCCACCCAGCTGGAGATGGGCATGCCCGGCGACGAGGCCAAGCCCACCTCCACGACGGAGCGGCGCGCCTACGACGCGCTGGCCGACGGATTCGGCCCGGGCTTCAACGGTCCGCTGACCATCGTCGTGGACGCCAAGGGCGCCGACGACCCCAAGCGGGCCGCCGACGCCGTCGCCGAGGCGATCGGGGCCACCGACGGCGTCGTGTCCGTCTCGCCCCGGCGGTTCAACGCGGACGGCGACACCGCGCTCTTCTCGGCGGTCCCGGCCACCGCCCCGAACGACGAAACCACCAAGGATCTCGTCCACACCATCCGCGCGGAGCGCGCCGACCTCGAGAAGGACACCGGAGCGACCTTCGAGGTCACCGGAAGCACCGCGATGAACATCGACGTCGCGAACGCCCTGAAGGACGCCCTGGTGCCCTATCTGACGGTCATCGTCCTCCTGGCCCTGCTGCTGCTCATGGTGGTCTTCCGCTCCCTCCTCGTGCCCGTCAAGGCGGCCTTCGGCTTCCTGCTGTCGGTGCTGGCGGCGCTCGGCGCGGTCGTGGCGGTCTTCCAGTGGGGCTGGGGCGCGGAGTTGCTGGGCGTGGAGCAGACCGGCCCGATCATGAGCCTGATGCCGATCTTCCTGGTGGGCATCGTCTTCGGTCTGGCCATGGACTACGAGGTCTTCCTCGTCGCCCGGATGAGGGAGGCGTACGTCCACGGTGAACGGCCCGCACAGGCGGTCGTCAGCGGGTTCCGGCACAGCGCCCGGGTGGTCGTGGCCGCCGCCGCCATCATGATCGCGGTCTTCTCCGGGTTCGTCGGGTCCGGCGAGTCCATGATCAAGACCATTGGTTTCGGCCTCGCCGTGGCGGTGCTCTTCGATGCCTTCGTCGTCCGTATGGCGCTCGTGCCCGCGGTCCTCGCCCTGCTCGGCGACGCGGCATGGTGGCTGCCCCGCCGGCTCGGCAAGGCCCTCCCGCGCGTCGACGTCGAGGGCTCCGGGCTCATCTCGCCGCCCGCCCGCCCCGGTTCGGATCCGGCCGACGGCGAGACCCGCGCACAGGAATGGGCGCGCACCTGACGCGAAAGACCCCCTGCGGGTCGCGGTACCGTACGGGGCGGCGCCGCGACCCGCAGCTGTTGTCCTGCCCCCTGGTCCTACCTCGGAGAACGTGCCATGAGCACCCGTTGGCGCCGCCGGGCGACGAGCCGCCCGAAGGCCGTCGAGGCCATCACCCTGGCGCTGCTGTTCGCCTTCACGCTGTCGGGCGTCTGGGTCACCCGCGCGGTGCTGGACGGACCCGTCGCCCTGTGGCCCGGCATCGCGTCGGCCGCCCTCGCCTGCGCGACGCTGCTCCGCAGGCGCGGCCATCCCCTTCCGGTCCTGGCCGTGACCACGCTGTGCACCATGGTCCAGGGCGCCCTGGGCTATCTGCTGACGCCGTTGCTGATGGCCCCCACGCTGATCGCGCAGTACGTCGCGAGCCTGCGCAGCGACCGGAGGACCACGTGGAACAGCGCGCTGGCGGCCGCCGCGGGCATCTCCCTCACCGCCCTGTTCGCCACGGCGTTCCGGGACCCCATCCTCAGCGTCATCAACCCCGCCGGGTGGATCCTCATGGTGGCGGCCTTCGGCAGCTACGTCCGCGTCCGGCGCGAGTACGCCGCCGCCCGGGCCGAACACGCCGTCCGCGAACGGGAGGAGGAGGCACGGCACCGTGTGATCCAGGAGCGCATGCGCATCGCGCGGGAGTTGCACGATGTCGTCGCCCACCACCTCACCCTGGCGAACGCCCAGGCGGGCACCGCCACTCATCTGGCGCGGACCAACCCCGAAAAGGCGCTGGAGATCCTCGGCCGGCTGTCGGAGTCCACGGCCACGGCGCTGCGCGAACTCAAGACCACCGTGGAAGTCCTGCACGAGGACGGCGACACCGACGACGGCCTGATCCCCGCACCGGGCCTGCGCCAACTGCCCGACCTGGTCGCCGCCTGCTCGGCGGCCGGTCTGGACGTCGCCGTCACCGTGGACGGGGAGGCCCGGCCGCTCCCGGCGGGGCTCGATCTGACCGCGTACCGGATCGTCCAGGAGGCGCTCACCAATGTCACCAAGCACGCCCCCACCCGCCACGCCCACGTCCGACTCGCCTACGCGCCCCGCCGCGTGACCCTCACGATCACCAACGACACCGCCTCTCCCCGCACCCCCGCGCCGTCCGGGCCGGGACGCGGCTACGGACTGCTGGGCATGCGCGAGCGGGCCCGGTCCGCGGGGGGAACCCTCGACGCGGGCCCCCGCCCGGGGGGCGGGTTCGAAGTCGTCTGCACCCTTCCGCTGAACGACCGCCACGAAAGCATCGACACATGATCATCCGCGTCCTGCTCGCCGACGACCAGGCCCTGCTCCGGGCCACCTTCCGCATCCTCATCGACTCGGAACCGGACATGACCGTCGTCGCGGAGGCCACCGACGGGCAGGAGGCGCTCGACCTCGCCCTGGTCCACGAACCCGACGTGGTCCTGATGGACATCCGTATGCCGGGCACCGACGGGCTGACCGCCACCATGGACATCTGCTCCCGGCCGGAGATGTCCACCACCCGCGTCCTGATCCTCACCACGTTCGAGAACAACGAGAACGTCGCCAAGGCCCTGCGCGCCGGTGCGAGCGGGTTCCTCGGCAAGGACGTCGGCCCGGAATTCCTCCTGTCGGGCATCCGTACGGTAGCGGCGGGGGACTCCCTCCTCTCCCCCACCGCGACCCGGACCCTCATCACCCGCTTCCTCGCCACCCCCGACACCGACACCCCGCTCGCCCCGCCGGAACGCCTCGCCGCGCTCACCGAACGCGAGCGCGAGGTCATGGCGCTGGCCGCGCACGGCAAGTCCAATGCCGAGATCGCCGACCAGCTCGTGGTCAGCCCGCTGACCGTGCGCAGCCACATCCAGCGCGCCATGACCAAGCTCGACGTCCGCGACCGGGCCCAACTGGTCGTGATCGCCTACCAGTCCGGTCTCGTCCGGGCGCGCCCGCACCAGGGCGGTTAGCGGCTTCAGTTGGCCGTGCCCACCATGGCCACGGCCGGTGCGTCGGTGGCGTCGAGGCTGCTCAGGATGGACTCCACGCGCTGCTTGGCGTCGCCGAAGAGCATCCGGCTGTTCTCCCGGAAGAACAGCGGGTTCTGCACGCCCGCGTACCCGACGGCCATGGAGCGTTTGAAGACGACGACATGGGCCGCCTCCCACACGTGCAGCACCGGCATCCCGGCGATGGGGCTGGCCGGGTCGTCGGTGGCCGCCGGGTTGACGGTGTCGTTGGCGCCGATGACCAGGACGACCGAGGTGGCGGCGAAGTCGTCGTTGATCTCGTCCATGTCCAGGACGATGTCGTAGGGCACGTTGGCCTCGGCCAGGAGCACGTTCATGTGCCCGGGCAGCCGGCCCGCGACCGGGTGGATGCCGAAGCGCACCTCGATGCCGCGGTCGCGGAGCCCCCGCGCCAGCTCCGCGACCGGGTACTGGGCCTGGGCGACCGCCATGCCGTAGCCCGGGGTGATGATCACCGAGGAGGCTTCGCGCAGCAGTTCCGCGGTGTCCTCGGCGCTGATCTCCTGGTGTTCCCCGTGGTCGCGGTCGTCGCCGCTCGTCACCGGCTGGCCCCCGAAGCCGCCCGCGATCACCGAGAGGAAGGAGCGGTTCATCGCCTTGCACATGATGTACGAGAGGTAGGCGCCGGAGGAGCCCACCAGCGCGCCGGTGACGATCAGCAGGTTGTTGGCGAGCAGGAAGCCCGAGGCCGCGGCGGCCCAGCCGGAGTAGCTGTTGAGCATCGAGACGACCACCGGCATGTCACCGCCGCCGATGGAGGCGACCAGATGCGCGCCGAGGGCCAGGGCCAGCACGGTGACCGCGATGAGCAGGCCCATATGGGGGCGCGCGACGAACGCCACGGTGAGCACGGCGAACGCGGCGAGCGCCCCGAGGTTGAGGGCGTGTCTGCCGGGGAGCATGAGCGGCCGGGACTTGATCCGCGCCGACAGCTTCAGATACGCGACGACCGAGCCGGTGAAGGTGACGGCGCCGATGAACACGCCGAGGAAGACCTCGGCGTGGTGGATGCGCAGCAGCGAGCCGGTCAGCTCGGCGTCGACGTCGAGGTAGCCGTTCCAGCCGACGAGCGCGGCGGCGAGGCCGACGAAGCTGTGCATCACGGCGATCAGTTCCGGCATGCCCGTCATCTCGACCACGCGGGCCCGCCACAGCCCGATGCCCGCGCCGACCGCCGTGGCGACGGCGATCAGCACCAGACCGGTGGCGGTGATGCTCCGGGAGGCCAGACCGATGGTGGCGGCCAGCGCGATGACCATGCCCGCGATGCCCCAGACCACTCCGGAGCGGGAGGTCCGGTGCTGGGAGAGCCCGGCGAGGCTCAGGATGAACAGCAGCGAGGCGACGACGTAGGCGGCCTGTGCGGCCGTGGTGGTGGTCATCCGCGATCAGCCCTTCGAGAACATGCCGAGCATGCGGCGCGTGACGGCGAATCCGCCGAAGATGTTGATGCTCGCCAGCAGGATCGCGGCGAACGACAGCACGGTGACCGCGGTGTTCGCGTGCCCGATCTGGAGCAGCGCGCCGACCACGACGATCCCGGAGATCGCGTTGGTGACCGACATCAGCGGGGTGTGCAGCGCGTGGTGCACCTTTCCGATGACGTAGAAGCCGACCACGATCGACAGGACGAAGACCAGGAAGTGCCCGATGAGCTCGTGCGGTGAGAAGGCGGTCACCAGGAAGAGGGCGAGCGCCCCGGCGCCGACGAGGGCGTAGTCGGACCGCGCGGAGCGGGTGGGCCCGGCCGGTGGGCCCGGGGGCGTGGCGGGTTCCGGTGCCCCGGCGGGCGTGGCCGCGGCGGACACCTGCACCGGTGGCGGCGGCCAGGTCTTCTCGCCCGCGCGGACCACGGTCATCGACCGCTGCACGACGTCGTCGAAGTCGAGGACGAGCCGGCCGTCCTTGCCGGGGGTGAGCAGCTTCATCAGGTTGACGAGGTTGGTGCCGTACAGCTGCGACGCCTGGGCCGGGAGCCTGCCGGGCAGGTCGGTGTAGCCGATGATCGTCACGTCGTTGCCGGTGACGACCGCCTTCCCGGCGACCGTTCCCTCGACGTTGCCGCCCTGGGCCGCGGCCATGTCGACGATCACGCTGCCGGGCTTCATGCGCGCCACGTCCTCGGCGGTGATCAGCTTCGGCGCGGGTCTGCCGGGGACGAGTGCGGTGGTGATGATGATGTCGACGTCGGCGGCCTGCTCGGCGTACAGCCGCGCGGCGGCCCGGTTGTAGTCGTCCGAGGTGGCCTTGGCGTAACCGTCCGTGCTGACCTCCCGTTCCGTCGATGCGGGCTGTCCGGGCTGTTCGGGCCGAACCTCCAGGAACTCCCCGCCCAGCGAGCGCACCTGCTCGGCGACCTCGGGCCGGGGGTCGGTGGCGCGGACCACGGCGCCGAGACTGCGCGCCGCGCCGATCGCCGCGAGCCCGGCCACCCCGGCACCGGCCACCAGCACCCTGGCAGGCGGCACCTTGCCCGCGGCGGTCACCTGACCGGTGAAGAAGCGGCCGAAGGCGTGCGCGGCCTCGACCACGGCCCGGTATCCGGCGATGTTCGCCATCGAACTCAGGACGTCCAGGGACTGGGCGCGCGAGATGCGCGGAACGGCGTCCATGGCCAGTACCGTGATCGGCCGCCGGGCCAGCTCCTCGACCAGTTCCGGGTGGAGCGCGGGGCCGATGAGCGCGATCAGGGTCGCCCCGTCGCGCAGCCGCCCGATCTCCTCGCCGGAGGGGCCGTTGACCTTCAGGACGACCGGCGCCGACCAGGGGTCCCCGAGGCTGGCTCCCGCCTCCTCGTAGGCCGCGTCGGAGAAGCGGGACGCCTCTCCGGCCCCCGGTTCGACGATCACGTGATACCCCAGCTCGGCGAGTCGGCCCACGGTGGCCGGGGTCGCCGCCACCCTGGTCTCGCCCGGGGTGGACTCGGCGGGTATGCCGATCCTCTGGCGTTGCACTTCCGGTTCCGGTTCCGGTGCGGCCATCGTCTTCCTCTCACCGTCGACGTCCCGGCGCCGGGCCCGTCCGCCCGGCGCTTCGCATGCCTGTCCATCCATCGGTGCCCGGATCCCTTCGTGTTCGACCCTGTCCGGATCGACAACAGGCCGAGCGACGGTTGAACGCTGGAGCGCCGGGCCGCGTATGGAATCGAAACGTCCCTGGATCAGGAGGCACCACCATGACGCAGCCGGAAACCACCGGACGGGGCAGCACCACCCGTCGCGCCGTCGTCTCCGCTGCCGGAGCGGCCGGACTGGCCGCCGCCCTCACCGCCTGCGGTAAGGAAGACAGCAGCGGGTCGGGCGAGTCGCAGAACGCCGGTTCAGCACAGGAGTCGGCCGGGTCCGGGCAGTCGGGCGCGGCGGGAGCGGGAGGCGACACGTCGGGGGGCGGGGGCGGGATGGAGCTGGCCAAGACCTCCCAGATCCCCGAGGGCGGCGGCATGGTCTTCAAGGATCACAAGGTCGTGGTGACCCAGCCGTCCTCGGGGCAGTTCAAGGCGTTCTCCTCGATCTGCACCCACCAGGGGTGCTCGGTCGGCGATGTGTCGGACGGCACCATCAACTGCCCGTGCCACCAGTCCAAGTTCGACATCAGCGACGGCAGCCCGAAGGGCGGCCCGGCCACGAAGGCGCTGCCCGGCGCCAAGATCAAGGTGGAGGGCACCTCGATCAAGATGGCCTGATCGCCTGCCAGCAGGCGATCACGTCCTCGGTCGAGGTGACGGTCGCGACGAGGGCGAGGGTGTGACGGACCATCGCCGGGGTGTACGAGGCGGGCACCCCGGCGATGGCGTCCGCGGGCACCACGGCCGTATAGCCGAGGTTGACCGCGTCGAAGACGGCGTTGGGTATCGCCACATTGGCCGACACGCCGACGATGACCAGGGTGCGGCAGCCCAGGTTGCGCAGCAGCGCGTCCACGCCGGTCCCGGCGAGCGGCGACAGGCCGTGCAGCCGCCGCACCAGCAGATCTTCCGCGCCGACCGGGACCGGTTCGGCGATCCGTACCGCCTCGCTCCCGGTGAGCTGCCGCACCGGCAGCCGCTCGGCGGCCCGGAACAGCGGCGCGTTGCGGTTCGCGCCGCGCCCGTCGGCGCGCCGCTCGGCCACCGCGTGCAGCACGGTGACGCGCGTGTCGTGGGCGGCCGACACCAGCCGCGCGACACGCCCGAGCGCGCCGGACTCCCGGGCCTCGGCGGCGAGTTCGGGCAGTGCGCTGCCCGGGCCCACGACACGCGCTGGCATTCCACGGTGAGCAGGGCACAGCCCTCGGGGCGGAGCAGTTCGGACAGCGACACGGCGGCCTCCTGGCATCTCGCGCCGGGAGGGTAACGGCCATTGCCATGGGAAGGAAGAGTCGCGATTCTGTGCGGATGACCGTCACCCAGCGGCGGGGACGCCGCATCATGATGACCCCGGCCGAGCTGGACGCCTTCCTCACCGAACAGCGCACCTGCCGGGTCGCGACCGTGTCCGCGGACGGGCGGCCGCACCTCAGCGCGCTGTGGTTCGCCTGGGACGGCACGGCCCTGTGGCTCTACTCCCTGACCCGCAGCCGCCGCTGGGCCGAGCTGCGCCGCGACGCACGGCTCGCGGTGATCGTCGACGACGGGCACGACTACGGCGAGCTGCGCGGCGCCGAGCTGAGCGGCGAGGCCGTCTTCGTCGGCGAGGCCCCGCGCTCGGGCGCGCCGTGTCCCGAACTCGACGCGCCGGAGCGGACGTTCGCGGCGAAGTACTTCGGCCTGGACGCCATGCCGCACGACGGGCGCCATGCGTGGCTGCGGCTGACCCCGGACACGATCAGCTCCTGGGACTTCCGCAAGATGCCCCAGGGCTGACACGCCCAGCGGCCCTGACGGTCAGTCGACGATCTTCTCCCCCACCGACCGCAGCACATCCACCGCCGCGCGGATGGAGGGCCTGCGGTCGGCGTCGGCGCGCCAGATCGCGTAGACGTGCCGGCGCATCGTGGGCGGGCTCACCGGCACCATCCGCACGCCCTCGGGCACCGGGCCCCGGCCGAGCCGGGGGATGACGCCGATTCCCAGCCCGGAGGCGATCAGCGCGAGCTGGGTCTGATGCTCGCGCGCGGTGTGCCGGATGTGCGGCTCGATGCCCTTGCCGCGCAGGGTCACCATCAGCCAGTCGTAGCAGAACCCGCCCTCGGGCCAGGACACCCACTCGTCGTCCACGAAGTCCTCCGGCTCGACCGCACAGCGGTCGGCGAAGGGGTGGTCCGCGGGCATCGCCACGTCCACCAGGTCGTCCAGCAGCGCCGCCTTGACCAGCCCGCCGGGCACCGGCAGGGGCTTGTTGTACCAGTCGAGGACGACCGCCAGGTCGATGTCGCCGCGCACCACCGCGGGCACCGACTCGTCGGGCTCCATCTCCTGCAACCGGGCGCGCAGCTGCGGATGCTCGGCCCGCATCCGCTCCAGCGCGGCGGGGAAGAGGCCGCGGACGGCGGTCGGGAACGCGCCCAGCAGCAGTTCGCCGACGGCGTGCCCGCGCTGGGCCTCCAAATCGGCCTGGGCCAGCTCCACTTGGGACAGGATCCGCGCCGCGTGGTCGGAGAGCAGCCGCCCGGCGTCGGTGAGCCGCACCCCGCGGCCGTTCTTGGCGAGCAGCTGCTGCCCGGTCTCCCGCTCCAGCTTCGAGAGCTGCTGGGAGACGGCCGAGGTGGTCACATGCAGTCCCTCGGCTGCGCCGCTCACGGAACCGTGCCGGGCCACGGCGTACAAAGTGCGCAGGCGATCCAGATTCATGTAAGCAATGCTACGCGATAACGCATATGAATTCTCGCTTGTTCTAAGAAGTTGTAGCCCGCAATGTAGACGCCATGAAGGCCATGACCTCAGCGACCACCGCGGCGCCCTCTCCCGCCGCCGAGCAGCCCGCCGCACCCGCCACCCGTCCCCGGCGGCTGCTCGACTGGCGGATCCGCTTCGGCGTGCTCGCCCTGGTCTGGGGCTTCAGCTTCCTGTTCATCAAGGTGGGCACCGAGGCGTTCGCGCCGCTGTACGTCACGCTCGGCCGGATGGTGTTCGGCACGGCCGTCCTTCTGACGGTCCTGGTGGCGAAGCGGGAGCGGCTGCCGCGCGGGGCCCGGGTATGGGGCCATCTGGCGGTGGCCGCCTTCTTCCTCAACGCCCTGCCGTTCTCGCTCTTCGCCTACGCCGAGACGACCATCCCCTCCACCCTGGCCGGGATCTGCAACGCCGCCTCGCCCCTGTGGGGCATGGTCGTCGCGGTGGCCGTCGTCTCCGACGACCGCCCGACCCGGCAGCGCGTCGCGGGCCTGGGCCTCGGCTTCGCCGGTGTCCTGACCGTGCTGGGCGCGTGGCAGGGCTTCTCCGGCCAGGACCCGGTGGGCACGGCGCTCGCGCTCATCGCCTCGCTCAGCTACGCGATCGGCTGGGCCTACGTCCGTCACACGCTCGCCGGGACCGGGAACTCCCATCTGGCCATGTCCTCCGGCCAACTGCTGCTCGGCACGGTCCAACTCGCGGTGGCCGCCCCGCTCGCCGCCCCGGCCCCCGGCTCCTTCCCGCTGCTCCCCCTGCTCTCGGTGCTCGCCCTCGGCGCCCTGGGCACCGGTGTCGCCTTCCTGATCCAGTACGGCCTGGTGGCGGAGGTCGGCCCGACGACGGCGATGATGGTGACGTACTTCGTCCCGGTGATCGCCACGGCGGCGGGCGTGCTGATCCTCGGCGAACACCTCAGCTGGAACACGCCGGTGGGCGCCCTGATCATCCTCGTCGGCGCGGCTCTCACCCAGCGCCGGTAAACCCCCGGGAAGCACGGCCCCCATCAGTCCACCCGCCCCGCCGGGGCCGGTCCCCTCGCCACCGCCGACGCCACGGCGTCGGCGAGCCCGGCCACCTCATCGGCGCGCAGCGGAGAGACCGTCAGCCGCAGGCCAGGACCCGAGGCCACCCGGAACCGGGCGCCCGGAGCGACCGCCCACCCCGAGGACAGCAGACGGGCCACCGCGCCCGTCTCGTCGGGCACCGGCACCCAGACGTTCATCCCGCTGCGCCCGTGCGCGGCGACTCCGCGCTCCCGCAGCGCCCTCACCAGGGCGTCGCGCCGCACGTCGTACGACGCCGCGACCGCCGCCACGTCCACCGCGCCGGTACGCCACAGATGCGTCACGGCGTCCTGGAGCAGATGGCTGACCCAGCCGGGGCCGAGGCGCTGCCGTCCGCGCAGCCGGTCCAGGGTGA
>NZ_GG657754.1:1409697-1418313 GCF_000158915.1 Streptomyces himastatinicus ATCC 53653
GTGTCGGCGGCGCGCGCCGCGGCCTCCGCGAGGGCCGCGCCGAGTGACGGCAGCAGGGCGGGGTCGGGGTTGCCGGTCGCGAGGTCGCGCGCGCCCGGGGCCTCGACCCGGAGCCACTCGCGGGGTGTGCTCGCCGGGCGCGCCCGCACCCGGGTCCCCCGGCGGCCCGCCGTCTCGATCACGCCGCGCTCGCGCAGGACGCGATAGGCGGCCGCGACGGTGTTCGGGTTGACGCCGAGCCGTGTGGCCAACTCCCGCTGCGGCGGCAGCGATTGGCCGGGCGGCAGCTCCCCGGCGCCGACCGCCCGCTCCACGCTGGCCGCAATCTCCGCTGCGCCACGGCCTTCGATCGGATATTCTCCTAGCACAAACCACATTATGCACTAGTGCAATAGGAGTGCGCAAATGAGTGCGACCACCGAGCCGCCCGCCGAGCCGTCCGCTGCGCCGTCCACCGAGCCGGACGGCACCGCCTACGCCGCGACCGACCGCACCACCCCGACCCGCGCCCGGCAACGTGCCTCGTACGACAAGGAGGTGGTGCACGCGATCCTCGACGAGGGGTACGTCTGCCACCTGGGCTTCATACGCGACGGCGCCCCGGTCGTCCTGCCGACGCTCTACGCCAGGACCGGGTCCCGCCTCTACGTCCACGGCTCGACCGGCTCACGCCCCCTGCGGATGGCGGGCGCCGAGGACCCGGGGCTGCCGGTATGCCTCACGGTCACCCACGTCGACGGCCTGGTGCTCGCCCGCTCGGCGTTCCACCACTCGATCAACTACCGCTCGGGTGGGGGGGGCACGGCACCGCCCGTCAGGTGCTGGACGAGGACGAGCGCGCGGCCGCGCTCGACGCGCTGGTGGACCATGTGGTGCCGGGTCGGGCCGCCGACTCCCGCCGGGCGAACGCGAAGGAGCTGGCCGCCACCGCCGTGCTCCGCCTCGACCTCGACGAGGTCTCCGCCAAGATGCGCACCGGCGGCCCCAACGACGAACCGGAGGACCTGACGCTGCCGTACTGGACCGGCGTGGTCCCGGTCGCCCGGACCCACGGCGCGCCCGTCCCCGCCGACGACCTGGCGCCGGACACGCCCGTACCCGGCTATCTCACGTCGCTGGGGTAGACCCTAGGGGGCGTCCTCCGGGGGCTCGTCCGCCGCCGCGCGGCGGTGCCCCGACTCGGACGCGGCGGGCGCTGGCGCGGCGGGGGGCGGCCCCGCCGCCACCGGCTCCGCCCCCGCCGCCTTCGGCGCCGACGTCTGCGCGATCAGCGCCCCGCCCAGCACCAGAACACCGCCGACGACCTGGACCGCGCCCAGGTGTTCGTCCAGCAGCACCCAGGCCAGTACGGTCGCGACGACCGCCTCCAGACAGGCCACCACCCCGGCCACCTGCGGCGACAGCCGACGCACCGAGAGCACCCCGGTCAGGTACGCGATCACCGTGGCGATCAGCACGATCCAGCCCAGCAGCAGCACCGCGGGCACCCGCGTGCCCGCGAGGTCGGCCTGCCCGGTGAGCACCGGCCAGTGGGTCTCCCACGGCCGGGCGATCACCGTCAGCGTCGCGGCGCCGATCAGCAGCCCGTACGCGATGACCCCGAGCGGATCGGCCGCGTCCTGCCCCTCGCTGCCGTGGTCGGACAGGACGAAGTAGCCGACCTGGCAGCAGGCGGCGCCGAGGGCGAGCGCCAGCCCCAGCGCGTCGAAGCTCAGCCCGGACCACACCTCCACCACACACGCGAGCCCGCCCACGGCGAGCACGACGCCGACCGCCGCCGCCCGGCTCACCGGCCGCCGCTGGACGAACCGGACCCAGCCCAGCACCAGCGCGGGCGCGAGGTACTCCACGAGCAGCGCGACCCCGACCGGGATGCGCGAGAGCGCCGCGAAGTAGAAGGCCTGGACGCCCGCCACGGCCAGCAGGCCGAAGCCCAGCAGCAGTCCGGGGCGCCGCAGCGGCAGCCGGCGGTGGCGCCAGGCCAGCGGCAGCATGACGAGGGCCGCGCCCGTCACCCGCAACCAGGTCACCTGCAACGGTTCGAGCCCCGCCTCGATCAGCGGTTTGGCGGCGACGCCCGAGCCGCCGAACGCGAGCGCCGAGACCAGGGCGAGCCCCAGACCGACTCCTCTTCCCTGGCCATGGCGCTGGCCTTGCGTGCTGTGCATCGGGCCATCATGTCAGCCCGATGTCAGGACCGTCACCCCGTTTGCAACTGGCACGATTCTCCGTCCAGCGCCGTGACCAGCAGATCCACATCCACCCCGGCCCGCCGCAGCACCTCCACGGCCCGGCACTCCCGGTCGTAGGTCAGCGCGGCGAGGAGGTCGGGGCCCTCGGCGAGGAACGCGCCCCGCGCCGCGGCGCGCCCGGCGGCCGCGGCCATCGCGGTCGCGGCCGCCGGGGACCAGCCGGGCACCCCGTCACCGGCGCCGGTCACGGAGGTCTCGACCGCGCCGCTCCACCGGAGCCCGTAGCCGATGGTGCGCTGCACCAGATAGCCGAGCAGCCGCACCACTTGGGGCGGACCGCCGGCGAACGCGCCCCACACCCGCGGGTCGTTCTCCACCAGGGTGTGCAGCAGATGGGCCGTGTCGAGGTGGGGGTCCCCGTCGCGTACGGCGCGTCGGCGGGCCCCCGTGACCACGGCGGTCAGCCGCTCGCTCAACCGGTCCTCGAACCCGGCGGCGGCCGGATCGGCGGAAGCGGAAAGGGTAGGACTTCGCACGCTCTCACCCCATCAGTCCCATGAGGCCGAAGCGTCCTCAGCGGGAAGCATGTGCGCATCCCACGGTAGTTGGGTGCCGATGACCGGAAATCATCCTCGGGGAGGAGAGAACCCGGCCTTCCTCCCGACTCCGAAACCCCTCGAAACTCCCGCGGCACGCAACCATCGCCCGCCCGGGCGCCGTCCCCCTCTCACAACCGCGCCTTTCCGCCGCACCGTGCCGCCAAGGAGTCCCATGACCGCTCGGCCGCTGCTCTTCCTGGACATCGACGGTGTCCTCAACCCGGTCCTGCCGACCGACGGGTTCACCGCTCACGACATTCTCGACTTCACCGTCCTCCTCTCCCTCACCCACGCCAACTGGCTGCGCGAGCTGTCCTCCACCTACGAACTGGTCTGGGCCACGACCTGGGAGCACGAGGCCAACCGCCATATCGCGCCACTCCTCGAACTGCCCCAGCTGCCGGTCGTCGAGTTCACGGGCTACGTACCGCGGCCGGACGATCCGAAGCTGCCCGTCCTGGACCTCTTCTCGGGCCGCAAGTGGGCGCCGATCCTGCGGTACGCCGCGGGCCGCCCGTTCGCCTGGGTGGACGACGTGATGCCGGAGCGGCTGGTGAGCCGGTCCCGGCTGCGGCGCGACCAGCTGCTGCTGCCGATCGACCCCGCGTACGGGCTGTGCCGGGAACACGTCGACCGGCTGCTGGAGCGCCCGCCCCGGACGCGCCGCCTGCACCGGCTGCGGCCGCGCTCCGCACGGAAACCGCGAGCTGACGGTTCGTCAGTATTGAATGTTCCGGGTGGCGCGGCTACGGTGCGCAGTCCCGCCGCCGGACGCCCGGAAGGGACATAGCCCCATGGCCGAGGTCAGCGCGCAGTTACGCATCGAGGCACCGGCCGAGAAGGTATGGGCCCGGCTCACCGACTTCTCCTCGTACGGCGACTGGAACGTCACCCACGTCGGCTTCCCGCAGGGCACGCCCGCCGCGCCGGGGCCCGCGGCGACCTACCAGGAGAACATGCGGCTGATGGGCTTCCCGGCCGAAGTGACCTGGACCGTCGAGGAGTACGAACCCGGACGGGTGTTCGCCACCCGGGGCAAGGGCCCGATGGGTGTGCACCTCGGTATGCGCTATGCGCTGACGCCGGACGGGGACGCGACGACGGTCCGTGTCGACGGCGACTTCATGGGGGCGGCGGTGTCCCTGATGGCAGGAAAGCTCAAGGACTCGGCGACCACGGCGCTGGACGAGTCACTGCGCAAGCTCGCCGCGCTGGTGGCATAGCCGCCACCCCACTCAGCTCTCGTCGGCCTCGTCGTCCTGCTCGGCGAGAATCAGATACAGCCGCTTCCGCGACTCGTTGATGACGGACAGCGCCTTCTGCTGCTGCTCGGGACTGCCCGTCTTCCAGACCTGCGCGAACGCCTCCATCAGGCCGAATCCGGCCTGCCGGACCTCCTGCATGGCCTCCCAGTCGATGCCGCGCCCGGCCTCTTCCCACGGGGCCTGCGGCCCCGCCTCGGCCTCGGTACGCCCGGCGTCGGTGAGCGCGTACAGCTTCTTGCCGCCGTCGCTCTCGCTGCTGATCATCCCCTCGTCCTCGAGGAGTTGCAGCGTCGGGTACACCGAACCGGGGCTCGGCTTCCACGCTCCCCCGCTGCGCTCGGCGATCTCCTGGATCATCTCGTAGCCGTGCATCGGGCGGTCCTTCAGGAGGGCCAGGATCGAGGCGCGCACATCGCCGCGCCGCGCCCGGCCGCGGCGCCCGCCGCCGCCACGCCCCCGGCCACCGAACGGAGGCCCGCCGAAGGGGGGTCCCCCGAAGCCGCCGGGTCCGGGGCCGAACGGTCCGAAGGCCGCTCGCCGCTCCTCGAAGTCACCCCGGTCGCGCCGACCGGGTCCGCAGTGTTCCTGTCCACGGTGGTGCCTCATCGTGACGCTCCTTTCATCATCGATCCATCACGATGGCTCAACGATATATCGGAACCGATCGAATGGCAATGCCATGACCTCATGAGAGGGCTTCTCACTCGGGGGGTGCGGCTCCGTAGCGGGTGGCGATCTCGGCGGCGCGGTCGCGCAGGGAGGTGCGCAACGACTGCGGGGCCAGGGCTTCCGCGTCCGTGCCGAGCTGCCACAGCGCCCATTCGGCGTGTCGTGAATCCTGGAAGGTCGCCTCCAGCCGCAGCCAGCCGTCCGCGTCGGGTTCTTCCGCGCGGACGGCCAGCGCGGTGTCCAGCAGGTCCTCCCGCCGCGCCGGGTTCACCCGGACCCGCACGGCGATGTGGTCGCCGCCGGAGAGAAACCGCGCGGAGCGCTCCCGCCAGATCCGGTCCAGGTCGACCCGGTTCGGCCGCTGCGCCGGTTCGGGGAGTTCTTCGGCAGCCGACACCCGCGACAGCCGGTAGGTGCGGTCCGCCCCGGATCTCGTGGCCAGCAAATAGACCCGGTCGCGGACGGTGACCAGGCCGATCGGGTCCACCGTGCGCCACTGTGGCGTCTGGCCCGTGGCCGCGTAGCGGATGCGCAGCTTGCGTCCGGCGAGCACCGCGCGCCGGACCTCGATCATGGTGGTGCCGGGTATCTCATCGGTGACCAGCCGACGTGAGAGCAGGTCGGTCTCCGGGTCGACGAGAAATCGCTGGGCCGCGTCGTTCGCGGTGTCCCGATGGCTGTCGGGCAGCGCGTCGACCACCTTCCGCAGGGCCGAAGCGAGCGCCGGGCCGAGGCCGAACACCTGCTCACCGCGCCCCGATCCGGCGGCCAGCAGGGCGAGGGCCTCGTCGTGGTTCAGTCCGGTGAGCTCGGTCCGGAAACCGGGCAACAACGCGAACCCGCCGTGCCGGCCGCGTTCGGCGTAGACCGGGACACCGGCCGCGGACAGCGCCTCGATGTCGCGCAGCACCGTGCGGGTGGATACGTCCAGCTCGCGGGCCAGCGTGTCCGCGGTCAGCCGACCGCGCCGGCGCAGCAGGAGTACCAGCGAAACCAGCCGGTCAGCACGCATACGAGAACCCTATCGAAATACATGACCGAGGATGTCGTGATTTGTTGGGAGGCTCGCTGCCACGACGTCCCGATGAATCGAATGGAGCGGATGTGGCGATGGAACGAACCGCGGTCAACCCGGTGACATGGTCGGTGGAGATGGGGTTCAACCAGGGTGAGGTCGTCTCCGGGCACACCCGGACCCTGTACATCTCGGGTCAGACCGCGATGGACGGCGACGGCAAGCCCCAGCACGACGGCGACATGGCGGCGCAGTTGGCGCTGAGCGTCGACAACCTGGAGGCGGTGCTCGGCGAGGCCGGTATGACTCTCGCGAACCTCGTCCGGCTCAACGTCCACACGACCGATGTCGATCTGCTCTTCCCGCACTACGGCGTGCTGGCCGCGCGGTTGGGCGCCGCCGGGGTGGCGCCGACCACCACGATGCTCGGGGTGACACGACTGGCGATCCCCGGCCAGATGGTCGAGCTGGAGGGCACCGCCGTCGCGTGAACGCGGCCTCGCCGCCTCCGCTGCCCGTGCCGGTCGAACCGGCACGGGCAGCGGGCAGGTCCACCGTTCGGGGATTGGCCATGGCCGGTGCTCCGCCCGCCGCCTACGGTCGGGACCATGCGGATACGAATCGTCGACGCCTTCACCGACCGCCCCTTCGCCGGGAACCCGGCGGGAGTCGTCCTGCTGGACACCGACGCCTTCCCGGACGACGCCTGGCTCCAGGAGGTCGCCGCCGAGGTCAACCTGTCCGAGACCGCCTTCGCCCACCCGCTTCCCGAAGGGGCCGAGGCCGACTGGGCGCTGCGCTGGCTCACCCCGGCCACCGAGGTCAGCATGTGCGGCCACGCCACCCTCGCGACCGCACATGTGCTGCGTACGACGGGCGCCGCCACCGGCACCGTACGGTTCGCCACGCTCAGCGGGGTGCTGTCCGCCGCAGGTGACCCCGACGGCACGATCACCCTGGACTTCCCGACCGCCCCGCTGACCGAGGTCACGGTCGCGAACGAGGTGACCGACGCGCTCGGCGCCACGGTCCTCTCCGCCCGGGACACCGGCCCCCAGGTCGGCGATCTGCTGGTGGAACTGGCCGACGAGAAGTCCGTACGGGCCCTCACCCCCGACTTCACGGCGCTCGGGCGGCTGGTCAAGCGGGCCGTCATCGCGACCGCGCTCCCCGAGGACCCCGCCTCCGGCTACGACTTCGTCTCGCGCGTCTTCGCGCCCGGCGTCGGCATCGACGAGGACCCGGTGACCGGCAGTGCGCACACCGCGCTCGCGCCCTTCTGGTCCGCCCGGCTCGGCCGCGACGAGCTGACCGGACTCCAGGCTTCCGCCCGTACCGGGCTGGTCCGCACCGCGCTGCGCGGCGACCGTACGCTGCTGACCGGCCGGGCCGTCACGGTCATCGACGGGGAGCTACTGGTCTGAGCGGCCCGCGAGGGGCCGGGGCGGGTCAGGCGGTGGGCAGCCAGCCCACCTTGCCCGCCAGCAGGGCGTAGCCGACGAACGCCACGATGTCGATCAGCGCATGCGCGGCGACCAGCGGCCCGACCCGCCCCCACCTGCGGTAGAGCAGGACGAAGACGACGCCCATCGCCATGTTGCCGAAGAAGCCGCCGATCCCCTGGTACAGGTGGTACGAGCCACGCAGCACCGAGCTGGCCACCAGCGCCGCCATCGGCGTCCAGCCCAACTGCCCGAGCCTGCGCAGCAGATAGCCGACCACGATCACCTCCTCCAGCACCGCGTTCTGCACGGCGGAGGCGATGAGCACGGGCAGCTTCCACCACACGTCGGGCAGCGCCTCGGGCACCACCGTCAGATTGCCCCCGGCCGCCCGCGCGCCCAGGTAGAGCAGCAGTCCGGTGCCGCCGATGCCCGCCGCGATCGCGGCGCCCCACGCCAGGTCGGAGCGCGGCCGGGTGCGGTCGAAGCCGATCGCGCGCAGCCCGGCGCCCTCGCGCAGCAGCAGATGGGCCACGAGCGCGACCGGCACCAGCGCGGTCGCGACCCCGAACAGCTGCCAGGCGAGGTCCAGCCAGGGGCGGCCGGGCGCCTGGGAGCCGTTCATGGTGGCCGCCTGGTCCTTGAGCCCGCCGGGCTTGGTCACCGAGCCGACGAAGCTGATCAGCGCGGAAAGGGCGCTCGCGCCGAGCGACAGCGCCAGCACGAGCAGCGTCTCGTTGCGCAGGATCCGTCGCGGCAGGTCGCCCTCGATCGCGGGCAGCTCCGCCCCACGCGCCTCTGACTGCACTCCTGCCTCCACTTCCGCTCTTCTTACCTCATCGGCGCGCCCGCCCCGCTAAGGTCTCGAAAAAACATCCGAGATCGCGCACGAGCAGGCTGGGCCGGGCGCCATCCGCCGGCGCGCCGCCCTCCTGACAGCGTCATCTTCCAGGAGAGACAGATCGCCATGGGACGCCACAGCCAGCCCGACGAATCCGACGGTCCCGACTACTCCGGCATATTCGATGCCATGGACCGCGCCGATCACACCGATCACACGGATCGCGCGGATCACACCGATCGTTCGGGGCGTATCGATCACTACGCACCGGACAATACGGGGTCCAGACCCGGCGCGTCCTCCCGACGCCGGACCGTGGCGATCTCCACAGCGCTGGTGCTCGCCGTCGCGACCGGCGCCGTCGTGGTCTTACGCGGCGGGCTGCTGCCCTCCGCCGAGTCCTGCCGGAGCAACGCGGTGCGGCTCTCGGTGGCCGCGTCCCCGGACGTCGCCCCGGCGCTGCGCAGCGTGGCAGACCACGCCCGGAAGGCGGGCACCCGGTCCGATGGCCGCTGTCTGGACGTGAAGGTCACCAGCCGCCCGGCGTACGAGGTCGCCGGCGCGCTCGGCGACGCGGGCCGCACCCCGGGGTT
>NZ_GG657754.1:1418683-1432540 GCF_000158915.1 Streptomyces himastatinicus ATCC 53653
CCAGGACCGACACCGCCCTGCTGAAGACGGTGCCCCGGCGCAACCAGGCGGTGGTCCTGTCCGAGCAGGCCGCCTTCGCCCATAACGCGGAGGCCGACGACGACTCCCGTCTCGACCTGTTCTATCCGAAGGACGGCACGGCCGAGCTGGACTACCCGTACACGGTGCTCAACGACCGTGAGCTGACGACCGTACGGGCGCGGGCCGCCACCCGCTTCCTGACGCTGCTCACCGACGCCCGCGGCCGCCGGGCCCTGAAGAAGGACGGCTTCCGGACGGCGGACGGCAAGGTCAGCGAGCCCGTGGCGCAGGCCGCGGGCGGCCGCACCCCGCAGCCGTACGCGGTCACGCCCTCCCCCGGGCCGTCCGCCCGGGAGGTGGAGGCGGCCCTGGGCATGTGGACGATCACCGTGCAGAGCGCCCGGCTGAACACGGTCGTCGACGCCTCGGCCTCGATGAGCGACCCGGTGCCGGGCCGCCCCGGGGAGAGCCGGATGGACGTCACCAAAGCGTCGCTGCGGCAGGCCCTTTCACGCTTCAACGCCGGGGACGAGATCGGGCTGTGGGAGTTCTCGACCGAGCTGGACGGCGACCGCGACTACCGTGAACTGGTCGCGACCCGCCGCCTCGGGGCGCGCACCCCGGACGGAACCGGCCAGCGCGCCGAGCTGGCGGCCGCCTTCGACGCGCTGAAGCCGCTCCCCGAGGGCTCGACCGGGCTGTACGACACCACGCTGGCCGCCTACAAGAAGGCCCAGGAGACCTTCGTACGGGGCAAGTTCAACGCGGTGGTGATGCTCACCGACGGCGCGAACCAGGATCCGGGCAGCATCTCGCGCGGCGCGCTGGTGAAGGAGCTGAAGCGGCTGGTCGACCCGGACCGACCGGTGCCGCTCATCGCCATCGCGGTCGGCCCGGACGCCGACCAGGCCGCGTGCCGCGAGATCGCGCAGGCGACCGGCGGCTCCGCACAGCAGGTGAACGACCCCGCGCAGATCAACACGGCCATGCTCAAGGCCATCGTCGCCGCGGGCGAATCGGGCGCGGGGTGAGGTCCGCGCGGAGTGGTGTCCGGCGTCAGGCGGACAGGTCGGCGGGCCAAGTGTGGACGGGTGCGTCGGTCCGCATCAGGGCGCAGTAGCGGCGGGTCATGGCGGCGAGCGCGGCGTCCCGCCCCAGCCCGCTGTCCCGCGCCCGGTGGTAGGTCGCGGCCTGCCAGGACGCGCCGTTGACCCGCAGGGCGCAGCGCTGCTCGATCACCCCGAGGTAGCGGTCGCGGTCGGCGGGCTCGACGCCCCACGCGTCCAGTCCGGCGGCGGCCAGCGGCAGCAGCTCCTCGAGGACCAGCCGTACGGCGGGGGTGCGCGCCAGGGAGGAGGAACGGCCGGGCTTCGGCCATTGCAGGACCGTGTCGATGCCGTGGCGGCACGCGGCGTCGAAGTTGGCCGCGGCGGCGCTGAACGGCAGCCGGGTCCACACCGGACGGGGCTCCTCGGCGAGCGCCCTGACCAGCCCGTAGTAGAAGGCGGCGTTGGCGATGACATCGGTGACCGTGGGGCCCGCGGGCAGCACCCGGTTCTCCACACGCAGATGCGGCACGGCGTCCAGTCGACGTGGACGCCGTGGGTGTGTGCGGTGGCCAGGGCGGTGAGGAGGGTGTGGTTCTCGTCCCGCTCGCGGTGCAGGACAGGGACGAACACGACGTCGTCGGCGTCGTCGGACAGCAGCGGGGGGAAGTAGCGCAGGTTCTCCTCGAAGAGCTGGTATGCGTCGGTGATCCAGCGCTCGCCGAACCAGGTGCGCGGCCGCACCCCCTGCGTCGCGTATTCCGGTGCGCGCACATCGGTGGCCTGGAGGAACAGCGGCGGGCGGGATTCCCGCCACACCTCGCGGCCGAAGACGAACGGGGAGTTGGCGCCGATGGCGATCTGCACCGCGGCCACGGCCTGCGCCGCGTTCCACACGGCGGCGAAGCGCCCGGGGGTGACCTGGAGGTGCAGCTGGACGGAGGTGCAGGCGGCCTCGGGGGCGATGCTGGCGCTGGCGTAGCTGATGCGCTCGCGGCCCTCGATATCGATGAGGAAATCCTCGCCGCGGGCGGCCAGCATCTGTTCGTTGAGAAGTTTGTAGCGATCGTCGTAGGACAGGTTGGCCGATCCGAGATCCCGGGTGGCCAGCGTCGGCAGAATTCCGATCATCACGATCTCGGAGGACACCTCACGCGCCTTGCGATCGGCATATGACAGTCCCGTTCGCAACTCTTCCGAGAGCTGATCGAGAACCCTGCCGTGCAAACGATGCGGCACGATGTTCACTTCAAGATTGCACTGTCCGAGTTCGGTCTGGAAATCGTGACTCGCGATGCGCTCCAGAACCTCTGTGTTCATCATCCTCGGCAGCCCGTCTGCGCCTGCGAGATTCAGCTCGATCTCCAGCCCCATGAGATTCTTCGGGCGGTCGAATCGCTTGTCGGCCAGGAGCCGGGACAGCGCGTCCAGACACTGCCGCAACCGTCCGCGCTGCCGCTGCCGACCCGAAGGATCGAACTCACCGGCTACGACCTTCTCCCCCATCGGAGCACCTCCTCGAGTGGATCATCGGCGCCCGCACCGCGCACACCACGCTCGATGATGCCCGCCAATGTGATCGATAACGCCCCGCGCGGCCCGCCCAGCCGGTAGGCTCTCAAGAGCGCCGCATTGCTCCAGGAAAATGGATCGGTGGGATCCAGCCTACCGCGGCGGACGTAAACCGCCAGGTCATATCCGTGCATCAGGCACCGAATCGGGGGAAATCCCCGCGTCCGCACGGACCGGAAATCACCTTGTGCGCAATATCGGGGACAGGTAGCCGAAACACGCCCGGAACATGAGTCGTATAAACTCGCTTTACGAGGCAGAGAGATAACGCCCGGACAGTTCGTCCCGGCCCCCTCTGACCCGCGTACCGAGCTACGTACACCGACAGCGCGCGTCCATACCCTGGCCCGCTATCGCTCCACCGTGTCTCCGAAGTGAGAGGCGACCCACCATGCCGCTGCTCGTGCCCCCGGCCCCCGCGCCCGCCCTGCGCAGCGTCCTCACGGCCCTTGGTTCCCCCACCGCTGTCCGTGAGGTCCGTACCCCGGCACTCAGCTCTCTTCCCGGCCCCTTCGAACCCGAACTCCCGCTCCCCGTCCACGTCCTGGACGACATCACCACACCCGCCGGCCCGCCGCAGGTCAGACTCACCGGCTGGCGTTTCATGCTCCGCGACGGCAACCGCACGGTGGCCGCCGCCGAGGCCAGGCTCACCGCCGACGGCTGGGCCTTCTCGCACTTCTCCGAGGGGCCGTACGTGGCCTCGGCCGAACTCGCCCTGCGCCAGGCCGAGTCGCTGCCGTCGGCCTACCAGCCGCGGCTGCTGTCCATTCCCGAGCTGTACATGGTCGCGCTGTGGCTGCACGGCGACCCCGCAGCGGACGCCGCCGAGGGCGGCATCGAGGCCGGGGACCTGCTGGTGCCGCTCGCCCCGGCACCGCCCGGCATCGCGGCCCACCACCCGCACCCCGCGGCCGATCTGCTGCCGGTCCTCACCCATCGGCTGACCTCGGCCCCGCTGCTGGGTACCCCGGCCTGACCTGCCCCTTCCGCGACGGACGGCGCGCCCCGTGGTCCACCGGGCCGCGGGGCGCCGCGCTGCGGCCGGGTAACAGTCCCGCCACGGTGAACCGTCCGGTCGGGTGATGCGTCATTATCTAGCAAGACCGGTGCCGCGAAATCCCTGCGGAATCCGTGCCGCAGGGCAACACTGGGACCATCCGACCGACACACAACGGGGGGCGGCCTACATGAACGCCGCAGCGAGCAGCAGGACATACACCTCACCGCAGCGAAAGAACCTCGCCATGTGCCAGCATCAACCACCGTGCCCGTCAGCCGACTCCGCCGACCGGGAGGCCGCCCATCTCGTGGCGCACCACCCGGAGCAGGGCTGGAGTCTGCTGTGCAACGGTGTCCTGCTCTTCGAGGACACCGGCGAGCTGCTGCCGGACGGGCGGATCATCGCCCCGTGCCGACCGCTCGCCACCGAGCACGTCGTGACCGCCGCCTAGGCTGACCACCTACGCGGCATGGCATAACCAGGGGCCGGCCCGGCGAGCACCCGCCGAACCGGCCCCATCGTTGTGTTCAGTTCTCGTACGACTCCATCGGCGGGCACGAGCAGACGAGGTTGCGGTCCCCGAACGCCCCGTCGACCCGCCGCACCGGCGGCCAGTACTTGTCGGCGGCCGAGACCCCGGCCGGGAAGACCGCCTCTTCCCTGGTGTACGGGTGGTCCCACGATCCGCTCAGCGTGGCGGCCGTGTGCGGCGCGTTCCGCAGCGGGTTGTCGTCCTTGGTCCACTCCCCCGAGCCGACCTTGTCGATCTCGGCGCGGATCGCGATCATCGCCCCGCAGAACCGGTCCAGCTCCGCCAGGTCCTCGCTCTCCGTCGGCTCGATCATCAGCGTCCCGGCGACCTGGGAACGACATCGTCGGCGCGTGGAACCCGTAGTCGATCAGGCGCTTGGCCACATCGTCGACCGTGACTCCGGTCGCCTTGGTGAGCGGCCGCAGATCCACCACGCACTCGTGCGCCACCAGCCCGCCGGGCCCGGTGTAGAGCATCTGTTAGTGCGGCTCCAGCCGCTTGGCGATGTAGTTGGCGCCGAGCACCGCGGCCTGGGTCGCGCGGCGCAGCCTTTTTTGCGCCTATCAGCCGGATGTACGCCCAGGAGATCGGCAGGATGCCCGCCGAGCCCCACGGCGCGGCCGAGACCGGGCCGACGCCGGTGGCCGGGCCCGCGGCGGGCTGAAGCGGGTGGTTGGGCAGGTACGGCGCGAGGTGCTCGCGCACCGCGACCGGGCCGACGCCCGGACCGCCGCCGCCGTGCGGGATGCAGAACGTCTTGTGCAGGTTGAGGTGGGAGACGTCGCCGCCGAACCGGCCGGGCTCGGCCAGCCCGACGAGCGCGTTGAGGTTGGCGCCGTCCACGTACACCTGGCCGCCCGCGTCGTGCACGGCCGCGCAGATCTCGGTGATGTGCTCCTCGAACACCCCGTGGGTGGACGGGTAGGTGACCATGAGGACGGCCAGCTGCTCACCGTACTGCTCGATCTTGGCGCGCAGGTCGGCGGCGTCCACCTCGCCGTCCTCGCCGGTCTTGACGACGACGACCTTCATTCCCGCCATGACGGCGCTGGCCGCGTTGGTGCCGTGTGCGGAGGACGGGATCAGGCACACGGTGCGCTGCGGCTCGCCGTTGGCCCGGTGGTACGCCCGGACGGCCAGCAGCCCGGACAGCTCGCCCTGCGATCCGGCGTTCGGCTGGAGGGAGACCTTGTCGTAGCCGGTGACATCGGCCAACCGCTCTTCCAGCTCCCGGATCAGCGTCAGATAGCCGTGGGCCTGCTCGACCGGCGCGAAGGGGTGCAGCGCGCCGAACTCCGGCCAGGTGACCGGCTCCATCTCGGTGGTCGCGTTGAGCTTCATGGTGCAGGAGCCGAGCGGGATCATGCCCCGGTCCAGGGCGTAGTCCCGGTCGGCCAGCCGCCGCAGGTAGCGCAGCATCGCGGTCTCGGAGCGGTACTGGTGGAAGACCGGGTGGGTCAGGTACGTGTCCGAGCGGAGCAGCTCCGCGGGGAGCGCGTCGGCCGTCGCGGCGTCCAGCTCGTCGATGCCGCTCGCGTCCCCACCGTCGACGCCGAAGGCGGACCATACGGCGGCCAGCTGGGCGCGGCCGGTGGTCTCGTCGCACGCGATGCCGACGTGGTCGGCGTCGGTCAGCCGGAGGTTGACCCCGGCCTCCCGGGCGGCGGCGACGACATCGGCGGCCTTGCCGGGGACGCGCGCGGTGAGGGTGTCGAAGAACGCGCCGTGCACCAGCTCGACGCCGCCCGCCCGCAGCCCCTCGGCGAGGACGGTGGCGTAGCGGTGGGTGCGGCGGGCGATGCCCGCGAGCCCGTCCGGGCCGTGGTAGACCGCGTACATTCCGGCCATGACCGCGAGCAGGACCTGCGCGGTGCAGATGTTGCTGGTGGCCTTCTCGCGGCGGATGTGCTGCTCACGGGTCTGGAGCGCCAGCCGGTACGCCTTGTCCCCGTCGGCGTCCACCGAGACCCCGACGAGGCGGCCGGGCAGGCTGCGGGCGTGGGCGGCGCGCACGGACATGAACCCGGCGTGGGGGCCGCCGAAGCCCATGGGCACGCCGAACCGCTGGGTGCTGCCGACCGCGATGTCCGCGCCCAGGTCCCCGGGCGAGGTCAGCAGGGTGAGCGCGAGCAGATCGGCGGCGACGGTGACGATCGCGCCCAGCTCATGGGCCCGCTCGATGACCGGGCGCGGGTCGCGGACGGCGCCGGAGGCGCCCGGGTACTGGAGCAGCACGCCGAAGACACCGCGCTCGGCGATCTCGTCCGGGATGCCGTCGGTCAGATCGGCGACCACGACCTCGACGCCGGTCGGCTCGGCGCGGGTCTCGATGACCGCGATGGTCTGCGGCAGACAGTCGGCGTCGACCAGGAAGACACCCTCCTTGACCTTGCCGACGCGGCGCGAGAGCGCCATGGCCTCGGCGGCGGCCGTGGCCTCGTCCAGCAGCGAGGACCCGGCGGTGTCCAGGCCGGTCAGATCGGCGACGACGGTCTGGAAGTTGAGCAGGGCCTCGAGACGTCCCTGGGAGATCTCCGGCTGGTACGGGGTGTAGGCGGTGTACCAGGCGGGGTTCTCGAGGACGTTGCGCAGGATCACCGGCGGGGTGAAGGTGCCGTAGTAGCCGAGGCCGATCATGGACGGCAGCACCTGGTTGCGGTCGGCGAGCGCGCGCAGCTCGGCGAGGACCTCGGCCTCGCTGCGGGCCGGCGGCAGCTGAAGCGCCTCGGCGCTCTTTATGACCTCGGGGACGGCGGCGGCGGTCAGCTCGTCGAGGGAGCCGAAGCCGACCTGGGCCAGCATCTTGGCCTGCGCTCCGGCGTCGGGGCCGATATGACGCTGCTCGAATGGAGTACCGCGCTCCAGTTCGGCGAGCGAGATGCGGTGGGTGGTCATCAGCGGGGGCCTCCTGGTCTGTGACGACCGGCGAGGGGCACCGCGGCGCGCGGGTGCCCGGATGGCCTCCCCCTCTGTCATCTCAACCTGAGAGCTTCACCGGCCCGTTCGTGCCTGACCGGCTTTCACCGTCGGTGAGGAGGGGTTCCGGAGCCTGTGCTCCCCGTGGCCCACCCTGCTTTCCAGAGTGACCTCGCCCGCACGGTACGTGTGCCTGAGAGATTCCGGGGAGGATTTGCTCCTTCGGCGCCCCCGACACCATTGTCGAAGGACTCTCCCGCACGGGGTCTACAGCCACAGCCAGCGTACCAGCGCGTCTTACTGGCGGGAGGGGTTGGCCGCCAGGTGCTCGAGTGGCCGCGTACGGGGATGTGGCTTTTGGTAGGTATCACCGGATCATCGCCACCTGTGGGAGAGAGCGTGCAGACGGACATCGACCCGCGGACCCTGATCGGCCGCAAGGCATTCGACCGCGAGGGCGCCAAGATCGGCACTGTGGACGAGGTCTACCTCGACGACGCGACCGGCGAGCCCGAGTGGGCGGCGGTACGCACCGGCCTGTTCAGCCGGGACGTCTTCGTACCGCTCGAACCGAGCGAGGTCGTCGGCGACGCACTGCGGGTGCCGTACGACCGGGCGCTGATCAAGGACGCCCCGGACCTGGGGGTCGGCCGCCATCTCTCCCCGGAGCAGGAGCTCCAGCTGTACCACCACTACGGGCTCGACGTCACCGGCTGAGCGTCCCGGCCGGATGCTCGGCGGGCTCGGCAGGCTCGGGCGGATCGGGAGGCTCGGCGCTTTCGGGAGGCTCGGCGCTTTCGGGGGACCGGACCAGCGGCAGGGGCTCGCCCGGCTCCAGCTCCGGATCGTCCACGGCGAACGTCCGCACCCGGCCGGGCCCCGACCAGGGCACCTCGAACCGCACGGTCACCCGCCCCACCCCGCTGCCCTGCACCCAGCCCTCCCCGTACTCCGCGTGCCGCACATCGACCCCCGGCAGCCACACCCGTGGCCTCCCGGAGCCCTCAGCGGCCTCTGGGGCGCCCGGGCCCTCCGGCTCCGGCACCTCGGCGCCGGAACCTCTCTCCGGGTCCTCCACGGCGCCGTGAGCGGCCTGAGCAGCTTCGGCTGCTTGGGCGGCTTCGGCGGCCTGAGCTGCTTGGGCGAACAGATCCTCCTGCGTGTAGTCCGCGAGCCCCGACACGCCCACCCCCAGCAGCCGCACGCCCGCCGTGGTGTCCACCCCGTCGATCAGCCGCGCCGCGGCCTCCCTGACCACGCCGGGGTCGTCGGTCGGCCCGCGCAGGGTCTCCGAACGGGTCAGCGTCGAGAAGTCGTACCGCCGCACCTTGATCACGACCGTGCGCCCCGAACGGCCCGCCTCACGCAGCCGCCGCACACAGCGGTCGGCCAGCCGCGCCACCTCCAGCTGCACCCGGGTCCGGTCGGTCACGTCGACGTCGAAGGTGTCCTCCACCGAGATGGACTTGGCGTCCCGCTCGGCGACCACCGGCCGCTCGTCCCGCCCGCTGGCCATCAGATACAGCGACGCCCCGTGGGCCCGGCCCAGCAGCCGGACCAGCTCCGCCTCGCCCGCCTCCCGGGTCTCCGCGACGGTGTGGATACCGACCCGGCGCAGCGCCTCCGCGGTGGCCGGGCCGACGCCCGGGAGGGTGCGCACCGGCATCGGATCCAGCAGCTCCCGCTCCGTACCGGGCTCGATGACCGTCAGGCCGTCCGGCTTGGCCTGCTCGGAGGCGATCTTGGCGAGCATCTTGGATCCGGCCAGGCCCACCGAGCCGGTCAGCCCGGTCACCGCGCGGATGTCGGCCCGCAGCCGCTCCGCCACGGCCCGCGCCACCGCCACCCGCGGCTCGGTGCCGCCCGCCTCCAGGTCCACGAACGCCTCGTCCAGGCTCAGCGGCTCCACCAGCGGCGACAGCGCCCGCAGCAGCCCCATGACCTGGTCGCTGACCTGGCGGTAGAGCGAGAAGCGGGGGGTGAGATAGGCCGCGTTCGGACAGAGCCTGCGGGCCTGCGCCATCGCCATGGCCGAGTGCACCCCGAACACCCGGGCCTCGTACGACGCCGTGGCCACCACCCCGCGCGGCCCGAGGCCCCCCACGATCACCGGCTTCCCGCGCAGGCTGGGCTTGGCCGCCTGCTCCGCCGAAGCGTAGAAGGCGTCCATGTCCAGATGGAGAATCGTCGGCGCACCCCTCACACGTCCGATGCTGCCGCACACCACTGACAATCGGCGCCCGGCCGCGGGGTGGGAGCGCTCTCAGCCCGCCCGGTTGCGGCGCCGGGCGAGTTCATCGGCGGGGTTGTGACCCACCAGGGTCTCGCCGGTGTCCACCCGCTCGCCGTGCAGCTGGGACAGCGCGCTCTCCACGTCGCGCCACACCACGCCCACGGCGATCCCGAAGACACCCTGGCCGCCCTGGAGGAGGTCCACGACCTCGTCCGGCGAGGTGCACTCGTACACCGTCGCGCCGTCGCTCATCAGCGTCATCTGGGCCAGATCGTCCAGGCCCCGGGTGCGCAGATGCTGGACGGCGGCGCGGATGTTCTGGAGGGACACGCCGGTGTCCAGCAACCGCTTGACGATCTTGAGGACGACCACGTCCCGGAAGCTGTAGAGCCGCTGGCTGCCCGACCCGTACGCGGGCCGCACGCTCGGCTCCACCAGGCCCGTGCGCGCCCAGTAGTCCAGCTGGCGGTAGGTGATGCCCGCGGCGGCGCACGCGGTCGGGCCGCGATATCCGACCGTCTCCGTGCCCCCCGCGGCGGGCTCCCGTGGTGCCGTGGGCTGTGCCGCGACCCGAGCCTTCAGTGCCGGATCGGCCGGTGCGCTCCCCTGGAGCGCATACGGACCGCCGGCTGCCGTGCCGTCGCCGGTGCTTCTCACGCCGACCTCCGTCCTCGACCTGCCTTCTCGAAGGTAGGCAGTCACCCGGGGTGCGTCAACGATCGCCACACTCGGCACGCCGAGTGATAATCACCCTGAGAGTGGTTTCCCGTGTCCCTCGTCCGGGAAAGGCTACTCGAATGCGCTAGCGAGGTCCGGCAGACCGCTTCACTGGCTGCTGCTTCCGAAGTCCTCGGGCGAGATCTGGTCGAGGAACTCGCGGAACTTCTCCACCTCGTCCTCCTGCTCGTCCGGGATGGCGATGCCGGCGTCGTCGAGCACGCCGTCGCTGCCGTAGATCGGCGTCCCGGTGCGCAGCGCGAGCGCTATGGCGTCGGACGGCCGCGCGCTGACCTCCACACCGCTGGCGAAGACCAGCTCGGCGTAGAAGACCCCCTCCCGCAGATCCGTGATCCGGACCTCCGTGAGCGTCTGGCCGACCGCTTCGAGTACGTCTTTGAAAAGGTCGTGGGTCAGCGGGCGTGCCGGAGCCATGCCCTGCTGTGCGAAGGCGATCGCTGTCGCCTCCCCTGGTCCGATCCAGATGGGGAGGTAGCGGTCGCCTCCCACTTCACGCAGGAGCACGATCGGTTGGTTGGAGGGCATTTCCACCCGGACACCCACGACGTCGAGCTCGTTCACACAGCAACCCTAGGACGTGCCCGGCCGGTTTGGATAGTCGGGGCCGGATCGGTCAGTGCGCGGCGGCCCGCAGAGCCGACTGCACCAGGGCCGCGTGCAGCCGGACGGAGAGGGTCGCCAGCTCGCGCGCACTGGCCTCCGCATGCGCTCTGGTCTGCGGGTTTCGATGCAGGCGCAGCGGCGCGACCACCTGCTCGACCAGTCCGGCCTCGCGCTCGGCGGCTGCTTTCATGATCCGCAAATGGCGTGGCTCCAGACCGAAGCGACCCAGCTCGGCGAGCAGCCGGGCGACCCGTTCACGGCTTGACGTCGTAACCCGCCGCCGTCGTCGTGCACGATCAGCCCGTTCGAATCCCCAGTCGGCCAGGTTCCGCCTCGCTGACCTTGCGCGGATGCCAGCAGGTTTGGGCCCGGGCCACCCGGGCCCCGGTGTGGGGCTCCCAGGAGCCACAGCCCCCTGGTCGATCCCCCGGCTCTCTCCCAACAGGTGGCGATGATCCCGGTGATACCTACCAAAAGCCACATGCTCCGTACGCTCCCAGGGCCTCCAAGGGGCGGCCAAACGCCCTTGAGTAGCAGGTAGTGGTCACGCTGCATGCGGAGGATGAGAGCGAGCCGCTCCACATCCTCCTCACTGAACTTGCGGTAGCCCGACGGCGTGCGCCGCGGCTCCACCAGTCCTTCGGACTCCAAGAAGCGGATCTTGGAGATGGTGACTTCGGGGAACTCGTCGCGCAGCAGATTCAGCACGGTGCCGATACTCATGGACCGGCCGCCCGGGCCGCCCGCGGGGGCGGTGCCGGTACCGGCACCGCCCGACGGTGTCTGAAGCATGGACGGACCTCCCCTGGCGGGTCAGATGCCGACGCCCCGCTGGCTCGGGTAGAAGACCACTCGGTACTTACCGATCTGCACCTCGTCGCCGCTGGTCAGGACCACCGGCGCGTCGATCTGCTCCCGGTTGACGTACGTCCCGTTGAGGCTGCCGACGTCGGCGACGGTGAAGCTGCCGTCCTGGCCGCGCCGGAACTCCACATGGCGGCGGGAGACCGTCACGTCATCCAGGAAGATGTCGCTCTGGGGGTGACGGCCGGCCGTGGTCAGATCGCTGTCCAGCAGGAAGCGACTGCCCGAGTTCGGCCCGCGGCGGACCACCAGCAGCGCGGAACCCAGCGGCAGCGCCTCCACGGCGGCCTGGGCCTCCGGGCTGAGCGACGGCAGCGGGTTCTGCCCGGTCACCTCGGAGTCGTACGCCTCGATACCGGAGATGGAGATCGTCGACGTGGTCTCCGAGGCACGCTCCGAGGGCGCCTGGCCCCGCAGGGGCGCGCCGCAGTTGGAGCAGAACCGGCTGTCCTCCGCGTTCCGATGCCCGCACCTCGTACAAACAGGCAATCCGGGACCTCCACCACTACGCGAGGCCGATGGGTCCTCGAAACCTATGCGCCCGGCCGCCGAGGGGTCAACAGAAGACGCGCCCTGGCCGCCCGAAATGTCACCGCCCTGGCCGCCGACCTGATCCCGGAACAGCGGGCGCTCCTCGCTCCCCCCTCCGCTTTCGTCCGCACCACGCCCCGCGCGGTGGCGAGCGGTGCTGCTGCCGCCGTCCTGGCGTGCACTCTTCCCGAACAACTTCCCGAACAACTTCACGGGCGATTCCCCTTGACTGAAACAGACCCGCCCGTGGGGCAGGACAAACCCTCGATGCACACACCAGCAGACGGTCCGGACATCCTCACAACGTCCGTGACCACCAGACAGTTTCCATCACGCGCGACTCTTCTGGTGCGTCGACCCCCCGCATCCACATGGTCTCGCCGAGAGACCCACATATCGAACCGCCTCACCGTGATGACGACCGAGCGTAGTCAGGGCGCTTCCCTGACCGCAAGGCGTCCACAACGATCTTCTTCTCCTGCCGAACGGACACGGTGGCCTGCTCCTTCTCCAGACTCTGCACCACTCCGCCCGGAATGTTCAGCGCGGGCTCCAGATCCTCCGGCTTGCCGATCACCTTCACGACGTACGGCTGCGTCACTTTCCGTCCATCGATCTCCACCGAGCCGCCGGCGTCCGAGAAGTAGGAGTTGGCGACCACTCGGACCTTGCCGATCTGGATGGCCTCGGCGCCCGCCGCCCGCAGCTCCTGCACCGTGTCGAGCAGCATGTCGGCCTCCACGGAGCCCTGGGAGTCGTCGATGGTGATCGTGATCCCCGGTCCCTGCGCGGCGACCGTGCCCGCGAGCACGCCCAGCTGCTGCTCCTTCTGGAGCGTCTGCTTACGGGCCTCCTCCGCCTGGTCCGAGCTGTTCTCCAGCTCGGTGCGCTGGTTCTCCAGGCGGCGCTTCTCGTCCTGAAGCCGCTGGGTACGCGAGTCCAGCTCGTCCAGGATCCGCACCAGGTCCTCCTGGCGGGCCCCGCGCAGCACGCTGTTCTCGTTGGTCGAACGCACCTGGATGGCCAGGCCCAGGCCCAGCCCGAACAGCAGCACGGCGACGATCAGCTGCGCCCGGGTCACCCGGGGCGGCCACACGCCCTTCAGCAGCCGCTGCCGACCGGTCAGCGACTCCTCCTTCGCGCCCTCGGGCTTCCCTCCGGGCGCGGACCCGTTCCGCGGCCCGCCGCCGCCATTGCCCGCGCCATCGGCCGGGCGCCGCCCGTTCGGCCCCGACGCCGAGGGCAGCCCCGCCGCCCCGGGGCCCCGGGGCGGCCCGCCCTGGGGCGCCGGACCGCGGCCGCCCTGCGGTGCCGGACCGCGGCCGCCCTGCGGTGCCGGGCCCTTGGGCGCCTGGCCCTGGGGGCCCGGACCCTTAGGAGCCTGGCCCTGGGGAGCCTGGCCCCTGGGAACCGGGCCGCGGGGCGGGGCGTTCTGCGGCAGCGGGGCCCTGAGGGGTGGACGAGGGCCGCCCGGCCCGCTCGCCCCGGGGCGCGTCGCCTGGGGCGCCGGAGGCTTCAGCGGCGCGGCCTTGCGCCCCTCCGCCGCTCCGGGGTGCTCGGGCATCCCGCTCGCCTCCGTGCGCTTCTCCGGCGGCTTGGGCAACGCCCCCTGCCCCGGTCCACCCTGCGTACCCGGCTGCCCGGGCGCGCGCTGCTGCCGCGGCTGCCCGGGTCCCTCGGACGCGCCGGTCCGCTCGGGTGCGCCCTGCTGCCGCGGCTGCCCGGGTCCGCTCTGCGGTCGCGGCTTCGCAGACTGCTCGGAGTCGCCAGGCTGCTCGGAGCCACTCCGCCGCGCCGA
>NZ_GG657754.1:1434593-1435981 GCF_000158915.1 Streptomyces himastatinicus ATCC 53653
CCACATGCCGCATGACCAGGCCCTTGACCGCCCAGGGGGTGGCCAGATCACGCCGCTGCACATGGGCCCGCGGAATCCGCGCATCGATCTGGCTGAGCGTCAGCTGGGTGCGCGCCACCAGGCCGATGAGCCGGACGAAGGCGGCCGTACCGTCGAAGACGCTGCTGAACTCGGGAACGATGAAGCCACCGCGGCCGTCGCCGCCGAAGATCGTCGTCTCGGACCGGGCGACCCGGGTCAGATCGTCCGCCGCGGTCGTCGTCCACTCCACCTGGGTGCCGTGGTACGCCGCGACCTGCTCGGCGATACGGGTCGTGGTCACCGGAAGCGCCACCCGCCCGCTCCGTCGCTCCGCGGCCACCAGGTCCAGCATCACCAGCAGCGCCCGGTCGTCCTCCACGATGCGGCCGCGCTCGTCCACGAGCGAGAACCGCTCACCGACGGGATCGAACCGGACACCGAAGGCCGCGCGGGCCGACGCGACGATCTCCCCGAGCCGGGCGAGCCCGGAGCGGCGGCCGTCGGCGGTCTCGGTGGGGCGCGACTCGTTCAGCCCCGGGTTGATCGTCAGCGCGTCCACTCCGAGCCGTCCCAGCAGGCTGGGGAGGACGAGCCCGGCGCTGCCGTTCGCGGCGTCCACCACGACCTTGAGACCGGACTCGGCGATACCGCTGACGTCCGTGGAGCGCAGCAGCGAGCCCGTGTACGAGTCGTAGACGCTCGACGGGAAGCTCAGGTCACCGATCTCCCCGGGGAAGGCCCGGCGGTACTCCTGGCGCGCGTAGACCCGGTCCAGCTTGCGCTGTCCTCCGGCGGACAGATCGGCGCCGCGCTCGTCGAAGAACATGATGTCCACGGAGTCGGGGACTCCGGGCGATGTACGGATCATGATGCCGCCGGCGCTGCCTCGGGCCGTCTGCTGGCGGGCCACCGGCAGCGGCACGTTCTCCAGGTCCCGGACGTCGATGGCGCTGGTCTGGAGGGCGGAGATCATGGCCCGTTTCAGGGCGCGGGCGCCACGGGAGTGGTCACGCGCCGTGGTGACCGTGGAGCCCTTCTTGAGGGTCGTGGCATACGCACCGGCCAGCCGCACCGCCAGCTCGGGGGTGATCTCCACGTTGAGGATCCCGGACACGCCCCGGGCCCCGAAGAGATGGGCCTGCCCCCGCGACTCCCAGATGACCGAGGTATTGACGAACGCGCCCGCTTCGATGGTCTTGAACGGATAGACCCGGACGTTCCCCTGGACGATCGATTCTTCACCGATCAGACACTCGTCGCCGATCACCGCCCCGTCCTCGATGCGGGAGGCACGCATGATGTCGGTGTTCTTGCCGATCACACAGCCGCGCAGATTGCTCTGCTGGCCCACATAAACGTTGTCATGG
>NZ_GG657754.1:1436081-1437284 GCF_000158915.1 Streptomyces himastatinicus ATCC 53653
CGATGAGGCCCAATACGGCGATCACGATGTGCCCTTCCCTGTTTCGGTGCCACCCTTGCCGGCACCGCCGACTATGGGTTCTGCGCTACGTACGATCAGGCTCGGCGCGGCAGGCAGCCGGACCGTGTCCTGGGCGGAAATGCTCGTGCGGATGTCGTAGTTCTCCTGCAACACGTGCAGGTACTGCCCATCGGCACTGTCCTGGAAAGCGGTGCTCAGCCGCTGTCCGTCCCCCACCGCGAGCACCGTGTACGGCGGCGCCAGCGGCTTGTTGTCGACCAGTATGGCGTCTCCCGCGGCCCTGATCGCCGACAGTGCCGTCAGCCGCTGTCCGTTGATGGCGACGGCCTCCGCGCCCGACTCCCACAGGCCGTTGACGACGCGCTGCATGTCGTGGTCGCGTACCCGCCCCGTATCGGAGAAGTCGTTGCTCTCCCTGGGGCCCCCGCCGCCCCCCGACGTGGACTCCTTGGCGTCGTCGACCACCAGCTTGACCCCGGGACCGGACACCTCGGTCGCCCCCGAGAGCAGCGCCACCAGGTCGCCCTTGGCTCCCCCGTGTTTCTCGAGCGCCTGCCGCTGCTTCTCCCCCACGTCGCCCCGGAGCTTGTCCACGCTCTTGGTGAGCCCGTCCGCCTTCGCGTTCCCCGACTCGATGCGATCGATGAGTTCTCCCCGCTCCTTGGCCAGCGTCGGCGCCGATATCCGGGCCTCGGCGGCCCCGATGGTGACCACGACCGCCACCATCACCAGGCCGAGGGCCATCGTCAGCCGCCCGCGCAGGGTGCGCGGCAGACGGGACCGGCCGGTCTCGCCACGTCGCGCGGCCGCCTCGGCGTAACCGTCGTCGAGGCTGTGGTCCATCACGTTGGTCAGCAGCGACATGGACGCGTCGAGACGCGGGCGCGGGCTCGACGTATCTGTGCTCCGAACGGGGGGCTGCTGCGACATGCCGCACATCGTCGCACGTCGGGGGCGCCGTCTCCCAATGGCCCCACCGGCGTGCCGGATCCGGGCCCGGGAGAGGGCGTCCCAACGTGTTCAAACGGGCTCAAGAGCCGTCGGAAGGCCCTGGATCAGCGCCCCGCGCTGTCCACGACACCGGCCCACTCGTCGAGCAGCGCCTGCGCCGACGCGTCGTCCGGACCCTCCGCCCACAGGTGGGTGACGGCCTCGGCCGGGTCGGGCAGCACCATCACCCAG
>NZ_GG657754.1:1439690-1440660 GCF_000158915.1 Streptomyces himastatinicus ATCC 53653
AGAAATCGCTACGAGCACCCGGTCCTGGGTTGCCCACGACGGCGAACTCAGTCGGCCGCGGCGTCCGCCTTCACCAGCCGGCGGACCTGAACCACGTAGAGGACTCCTGCCCACCAATAGAGTGTTGTACCCCATCCGGCGAACGCCCATCCGAAAATAGCGGCGGTCGTGTGAAGTGGGCCACTTCCATCACTCAGAAGGAGCAAGGGGAAGGCGTACATGAGGTTGAACGTGGCCGCCTTGCCGAGGAAGTTCACCTGCGGCGGCGGATAGCCATGGCGCCGGAGGATCCACACCATCGCAACGAGCACGACCTCGCGCGCGAGGAGGACCACGGGCAGCCAGAGCGGCAGGATGTCCCGCCACGTGAGGCCGATGAGCGTCGACAGAATGTAGAGCCGGTCGGCCGCGGGGTCGAGGAGCCGCCCCAGGCTGCTGATCTGGTTCCAGCGACGGGCCAGCATGCCGTCGAGATAGTCGCTCACCCCGCTGAGCGCCAGCACCAGCAGGGCCCAGAGGTCGCTCTTGGGCCCGCCGAACTCGGGCCGGAGGATCAGCCACAGGAAAAGCGGTACGCCGAAGAGGCGAGCGGTGCTGAGGATGTTCGGGATGGTGAGTACACGATCCGTCTGGACCCGTGTCTCCTGAACCTCCACCCGGGGGCCTCCTGTGAGGGAATCAGCCGATGATGCCCCATGACTCTACCGGTAGTGCCACGGGGGCCCCTCACCGGGGAGGTGGGGACATATACGAAAAGGCCTTGTTGGGAGCTTGAAGCTCCCAACAAGGCCTTTTCCAAAAATTGTTCGGCGGCGTCCTACTCTCCCACAGGGTCCCCCCTGCAGTACCATCGGCGCTGAAAGGCTTAGCTTCCGGGTTCGAAATGTAACCGGGCGTTTCCCTAACGCAATGACCACCGAAACACTATGAAACAAACAAACCGGAAAAGAACACAGTTCGTTATTTCAGA
>NZ_GG657754.1:1441702-1443426 GCF_000158915.1 Streptomyces himastatinicus ATCC 53653
CCCGTCGTCGCCTTGGTAGGCCATCACCCCACCAACAAGCTGATAGGCCGCGGGCTCATCCTTCACCGCCGGAGCTTTCCATCACCAGACCATGCGGCCGGTGATCATATCCGGTATTAGACCCCGTTTCCAGGGCTTGTCCCAGAGTGAAGGGCAGATTGCCCACGTGTTACTCACCCGTTCGCCACTAATCCACCCCGAAGGGCTTCATCGTTCGACTTGCATGTGTTAAGCACGCCGCCAGCGTTCGTCCTGAGCCAGGATCAAACTCTCCGTGAATGCTTCCAGGTAATCCTGGTTACACATCACGAGAGCGGAACCACCGGAGGAATAATCCGATGGTTCACAGCGTCCTCGCTGTGTGTTTCTTCAAAGGAACCTCGACCACATCATGTGATGCGGACGGGGTATCAACATATCTGGCGTTGACTTTTGGCACGCTGTTGAGTTCTCAAGGAACGATCGCTTCCTTTGAAACCGTATCACCGGTTTCTCCGGGCGCTTCCCGTTCGGTGTTTCACACGCTATCAGACCCTTTTCCGCTTTCCGAATCCTGTCTTTCGCATGGCATGCAAAAGCAGATCCGAGATCTGGATCAAGTGACTGAAGGTGCCGCCCTCACCTGGACGCGCCCGCAGCTGACTGCGATGCTTCATCCGGATGGGCAGGAGTACGACAGTACAGCGCCTCACGCGGCCGTGGCAAATCGATTCGGGGCCCCTGGACGGGTCTCCGGCCTGCGCCGCTTGTGCGGAATCCCAAGTTCCTATGACTTACGCTTCTGGGCAGTGCGCTGTCCGGGACAGGCGGTGACAGCGCGAGATGGATCTTCACCCCGGGAGGCTTCCCATGACCACCGTGACGTCTCCGCTCGCCGGGCGCGCGATCGGACTGACAGCGGTTCCGGATCCGGTGTTCTCGGGCGCCATGGTCGGTCCGGGTACGGCGATCGACCCGGTGCTCGAGCCCTCCGTGGCGGTGGCTCCGGTGGACGGCATCGTCGTCTCGTTGCACCCGCACGCGTTCGTGGTCGTGGACGAGGAAGGGCATGGGGTGCTCACCCACCTCGGGATCGACACCGTGCAGCTGAACGGTGACGGCTTCGAGGTGCTCATCAACAAGGGGGACACCGTCAAGCGCGGTGACGCGATCGTGCGCTGGGACCCCGCGGTGGCCGTGGCCGCCGGCAAGTCGCCGATCTGCCCGATCGTGGCCCTGGAGGCCACGGCCGACTCCCTCTCCGCGGTCCGGGAGGACGGCGATGTGAAGCCGGGCGACACGCTCTTCAGCTGGACGTGACCTCGACGTCGTCCGGAACCGGTCCGGGCGGCATCGACGGCTAGTACGACATCCACCACGGCGGAGATCCGCCGTATCAACCGGGGACAGGTGACATGGAGACAACGCTGCGAGGCGTCGGCGTGAGCCACGGGGTGGCCATCGGCGAGGTGCGCCACATGGGCACGGCGGTGCTGGAGCCACCGGCGAAGCAGATTCCGGCCGACGAGGCGCCGCGTGAGCAGGGGCGGGCGCGCCAGGCGGTGGAGGCCGTGTCGGCGGATCTGATCGCGCGGGGCAATCTCGCGGGCGGTGAGGCCCAGGCCGTGCTCGAGGCGCAGGCCATGATGGCGCAGACCCGGAGCTGATCGCCGACGTCGAGCGGCGCATCACGGTGGGCAGCACCGCCGAGCGCGCGGTGTACGACGCGTTCGCCGCGTACCGGG
>NZ_GG657754.1:1443798-1444965 GCF_000158915.1 Streptomyces himastatinicus ATCC 53653
GGCAGCACGGGCGAGATCTTCGTGTCGCCGAACGAGGAGAAGCGGGCAGAGCTGACCCGGGCCGCCGAGGAGCGGCGGGCGGCGCTGGCCGCCTCGTCCGGTCCGGGCGCGACCTCCGACGGGCACAAGGTGCCGCTGCTGGCGAACGTCGGCGGTCCGGCGGACGTACCGGCGGCGGTCGAGGCGGGCGCCGAGGGCGTGGGGCTGTTCCGGACCGAGTTCCTCTTCCTGGACGACAGCACGAAGGCGCCATCGGAGGAGAAGCAGGCCGATGCCTACCGGCAGGTGCTGGAGGCGTTCCCCGAGGGCCGCGTGGTGGTGCGGGTCCTGGACGCGGGCGCGGACAAGCCGCTGGACTTCCTCACCCCGTCCGATGAGCCCAATCCGGCGCTGGGCGTACGCGGACTGCGCACGCTGCTGGACCACCCCGATGTACTGCGGACGCAATTGACGGCGCTGGCCAAGGCGGCCGAGGGGCTGCCGGTCTACCTCGAGGTCATGGCGCCGATGGTGGCCGACCGGCTGGACGCCAAGGCGTTCGCGGACGCGTGCCGGGAGGCCGGGCTCCAGGCGAAGTTCGGCGCGATGGTGGAGATCCCGTCGGCCGCGCTGCGGGCCCGCTCGATCCTTCAGGAGGTCGAGTTCCTGTCGCTGGGCACCAATGACCTGGCCCAGTACACCTTCGCCGCGGACCGGCAGGTGGGTGCGGTGTCGCGGCTTCAGGACCCGTGGCAGCCCGCGCTGCTCGACCTGGTCGCGGCGTCGGCCGAGGCCGCGCAGGCCGAGGGCAAGAGCTGCGGGGTGTGCGGTGAGGCCGCGTCCGACCCGCTGCTGGCGTGTGTGCTGACCGGTCTGGGCGTCACCAGCCTCTCCATGGGTGCCGCGTCGATTCCGTATGTCCGCGCCACGCTGGCCAAGCACACGCTCGCCCAGTGCGAGCGGGCCGCTTCGGCGGCGCGCGCGGCGGACACCGCCGAGGACGCCCGCCGGGCCGCGCAGGCGGTGCTGTCCGGCGAGTGAGCCGATGAGCCGAGCGATGAGCTGAGCAGGGTGCGGGGCCCGTCCCGCCGCGGTGACCGCGGTGGGACGGGCCCTTCTCCGTGTCACCCCGCTTCGCCCTCGGGCCGGGGAAGCGCTGCCCGCCCGGTACTCGACGCCGTGCTCCGG
>NZ_GG657754.1:1445256-1446737 GCF_000158915.1 Streptomyces himastatinicus ATCC 53653
GCGCAGCGCGGCGGCGGCGCGGTCGAACGCCCGCGCGGCCGGTGCCGTCCCCACAGCCGCAGCCGCCGCAGTCGCCCGCCCGGGCGAGCACGGCCGAGGCGTACTCCCAGGTGGCGCGCTCCTCGGCCACGGTGATCAGGCGCGGCAGCAGCTGGTCGATGGGCTGGCCCTCGTAGACGACGGTGGCGCCCGTGGACGCCACCTCCGCCGTGTACCGGCTGCGGCTCGCGGGGGTGTCCGGGTCGAGCCGGGTGTGCGCGCAGTACTCCTCGTACGCCACCGGGTCGAAGAGCGCGACGGTGGTGTGCACGCCCTGTGACGTCAGCGCCCGCAACAGCGCCTCCATCCGCCGCAGGTACCGGGGGTGGTCGTCGAAGGCGAACGACGTGTATGCCCGCATCGCCGCGAAGTCGTCCTCGGCCGCCAACAGCGCCACTACGCTGGGCACTTCCCTGCGTAGGGCCCGGATCGCGGTGGGCTTCCCGCAGTGCGTGCCACCCTTGTCGGTGTGCGCCATGACTCCCCCTCAGCGCGGACGTTCAGTGCTCACTCACCGTAACCGAGGGCACTGACAACGCTCCGTGATCGGGCCGTCAGCCGCGGAGTCGGTCGAGGCGGAACGGGGTGAGGGCGGCGGGGCGGCGGCCGGTGACGACGTAGGCGGCGAGTTCGCTGCCGGTGACCGGGCCGAGCGTCACGCCCAGCATCCCGTGGCCCGTGGCGGTGAAGGCGTTGCCGGGGCCGGGTACGCGGTCGATGACCGGCAGTCCGTCGGGCAGGAAGGGACGGCCGCCGACCCAGGGGTCGCGGATCAGCGCCACCAGGTCGTCGGGATCGTCGAACCACTGCCCGAGGTAGTGGCGGCTCGCCCGGGCTACGGCGACGATCCGGCGCCAGTCGAGCCGGTTGTTGTTGCCGCTCAGCTCCATGGTCCCCGCGATGCGGGTGGTGCCGCCGATCGGGGAGGCCACCGCCCGGTGTTCGCCGAAGTACAGGGTGTGCGTCGGTGCGGGGTCGAGGTCCACGGAGAAGCTGTAGCCCTTGCCCGCCTGGAGCGGCAGGGGGTGCCCCAGCTCGCGCAGCAGGTCCGCGGAGCGCACTCCGGCCGCGATGACGACGGCCGAGCAGGGGATCTCGCCGGTGTCGGTGACCACCGCGGTGACCCGGTCCCCGGACGGCCCGCGCCGGAAGCCGGACGCGGCCACGTTCTCGTGGACCTTCACCCCGGTGGCCGCCAGCCGTTCTTCGAGGGCCCGGGCGAAGGCCACCGGGTCCAGGACGCCTTCGCCGGGGACGAGGTAGGCGGCCTTGACCTCCGGCGCCAGCGAGGGGTCCAGGGCCATCGCCTCGGCGCCGGTGCTGACGTCGTCCGGGAGCGGATAGCGGCCGTCCGCCATCTGCCGCTGGAGCTGGAGGTGGTGGCGTGCCTCGCCGGGCGACAGAAAGGCGTGCACCATGCCGGGGCGGCTGAGGGTCGTCTC
>NZ_GG657754.1:1446837-1453625 GCF_000158915.1 Streptomyces himastatinicus ATCC 53653
AAGAGGGCGAACGTGCTGCGGTCCAGCTCCGCGATCGCCGCGTAGCCGCGCCGGAACGCCGCGGGTGTGCTGCTGCGCCAGAAGCGCCACAGCCACCGTACGAACGCGGGGTCCGGCAGCGGGCGCAGATAGAGCGGGGAGTCCGGCCGACCGAGGGAGCGTGCCGCGTACCGCAGCACGCCCGGGGCGGGGACGGGCGTGGAGTGGCTGAGGCAGACCCAGCCCGCGTTGCCGCGCGAGACACCGGAGCCCACACCGCGCCGTTCCACGATCTCGACCGGCAGTCCGCGCTCGGCCAGGTAGTACGCGGTGCACAGCCCGACCACTCCGCCGCCGACGACCACCACGGGACCGCTGCCGTGCATTGTGTCCATGGCGCGTCCCCTATTCGGCGGACTCGTAGGTGGTCAGGAACGCCCGGGTCCGGGCCTGTTGGGGGCGGCCGAGCACCTCGGCGGGCGGGCCCGCCTCGATGATCCGGCCGCCGTCGACGAAGGCGACCCAGTCGGACACCTCGCGAGCGAAGGGCAGTTCGTGGGTGACGAGCATCATCGTCATCCCCTCCTCGGCCAACTCGCGCATGACCCACAGCACTTCGCGGGTCGCCTCGGGGTCGAGCGACGACGTGGGTTCGTCGAAGAGCAGCACTTCGGGCTTGAGCGCGAGCGCCCGCGCGATGGCGACCCGCTGCTGTTCGCCGCCGGACATCTGGTCAGGGTGGGCGAGGCCGCGGTGGGCGAGGCCGACCCGGCGCAGCAGCACGACGGCCCGCTCCAGGGCCTGCCGTTCGGGGACGCCCGCCTTGACCTGCGCCAGCATCACGTTCTCGACGGCGGTCAGGTGTGGGAAGAGGTGGAAGCGCTGGAAGACCATGCCGACCGTGCGGCGCAGCCGGGCGAGGTCCCGGCAGACGATCCTTCCGTCGCTGTGCACCGTCTCGCCCGCCACCTCGATGGTGCCGGTGTCCGGCCGCTCCAGCAGGTTGACGCAGCGCAGCAGCGTGGTCTTTCCGCCGCCGCTCTGCCCGATGATGCTGACGATCCGTCCGCGCGGTACGTCGAGGGAGACGTCGTCGAGGACGCGGCGCCCGTCGAAGGACTTGCCGAGGTCTCTGATCCGTATGACGGCGTCGGTGGGCCGCGGGGCGGTGGTCCCGGTCGTCGTTCCGGGGGCCTGGGCCGCCGCGGTGACGGGCTCGGTCATGCCGTCGCCTCCTTCGGGGACGGTGTGCCGGCCGGGGCGGGTGCCTCGGCGAGCAGGGCGCGGGCGGTGCTCAGCCGGCGCCGCCGCCCCGGGGTCAGCGGCTTTCCGGCGCGGATGGCGCGCTCCACCGCGAGCAGCAGCTGGGACAGCGGGTAGCAGAGGGCGAAGTACACGGCCGAGATGACGAGGTACACCTCCAGGGCCCGGAAGGTGGAGGAGGTGATGAGCCGCGCCTCGGACATCAGCTCGGCGGCGGAGATCGTGACCAGCAGGGAGGTGCCCTTGAGCAGGTCGACCAGCATGGTGTTGGTGCCGGGCAGCGCCAGGCGCAGCGCCTGGGGGAAGATCACGTGCCCGAAGACGCTGAGGCGGCCCAGTCCGAGCGCCTCGCCGGCCTCCGTCTGGCCGTCGTGGATTCCGCTGATGGCGGCGCGGAAGATCTCGGACAGATAGGCGGAGTAGAAGACGATGAGGCTCAGGCATCCGGCGGTGAAGACGTCGAGGCGGATGTCGACCGAGCCCAGGCCGAAGTAGGTCAGGAAGATGATGGCGAGCAGCGGGATGTTCTTGAACAGCTCGGTGTACACGGCGGCCAGGGCGCGCAGCGGCCATACGCGGCTCAGCCGCAGCAGCGCCACCACCAGGCCGAGGAGGGCCGCGCCCGCGAAGCTCACGGCGGTGTACGAGACCGTCTTGAGCAGGGCGTCCAGCAGATCGGAGCGGTAGTCGGACCAGGGGACCTGGAACAGGCCGGCGGCGGTCGTCACGTTCGTGGCCTCCTCACTGTCCGGCGGTGCCGATGGACGGTGCGTTCCAGTCGGCGGGCCGGTCGACTCCGCGCCGTGCGGGGGCGACGTCGGAGGCGGGCTTCAGGAACTGTTCGGGGTCGCCGCCCCATTTCTTGATGAGCTTCGTCAGCTCGCCGTTCTGGTACATGGCGTCGATCTGGGCGGAGATGGCCTTCTCCAGCTTGGTGGCCTTCTTGGGGAGGTAGAAGCCGGTCTGGTACGGGCGGAAGTACTCGTAGGCGGGCTTGGCCTTGACCTGTGCGGCGGTCGGCGGCGTCAGGTATTGGGTCTTGAGCTGCTCGGAGCGTTCCTTCTCGGCCGCGATGATGATGAGCGGGTCGAGGAAGCCGACGTCGATGCGGCCCGCGGCGAGGTCGTCGAAGACGCCGTTGGCGTCGGGGTAGGCGCGGAGTTTCGCCCCGGGGACGGCCTTGATGGACTTGACCCAGACATAGCCCTCGACGGTGCCGAGGCGCAGCCCCTTGAGGTCGTTGATGGTCTTGTACGTCTTGCCCGAGCCAACCGCCATCGCCGGGGGCGAGTAGTAGGGCGGATCCGTGAACAGTCCCTGCTTCTGGCGGTCCTTGGTCCAGGCGACGCCGCCGATGGTGATGTCCATCCGCCGGGACTGGACTCCGGCGAGCATGCCCGCGAAGTCCGTGGTCTCGGGCTGGACGGTGAGGCCGAGCTTCTTGGCGGCGTAACTGAGGATGTCGCCGTCGAGGCCGACGATCTTGCCGTCCTTGACGGTGGTGTAGGGCGCGTAGGGCTGGACGGCCACCTTCAGGACGCCGGGGTCGATCGTCCCGAGCGCGGCCGTCTTCGCGGAGACCTTCTTGGGGGCCGCGGCGTCGCTGTCCGATCCACAGGCGGTCAGGGCGAGGAGCGGCATGACGGAGAGGGCTGTGAGGAGGATGCGTACACGGGCCATCGGATCGGCCTTCCGTGTCAGGGCTGGGCAGGGCCCGCCGTTCACCGCGTCGTCACCGCGGCGGTGGTGTGAATTGCCCCATACGCTACGAGTGCACCGAGCTTCGGTCACTGGTTGCTTCGTACGAATATATGGCGAGAAAGACCGGGCGCACTGTATGGTGCGTCCCACTTCGCGCCGCCTCGCGCGCCCCTTCCGCGCACCTCTCGACGGGGGTTCCGCATGCTCAGCCCGTCACTCGCCCAGGAGATCGCCGGGGACACCTCGGCGGTCATCGGCTTCAACGTCCTCATCACCGACAGTGAGGGCACCGTCATCGGCAGCGGCGACCGGAGCCGCATCGGCACCTTCCACGAGGCGTCCGTCGAGGTGCTGCGCACCCAGGAGCCCGCCACCCACACCACCGCGCAGGCCCAGTCCCTGCGGGGCGTGCGCCCCGGTGTCACCCTCCCCCTGGTCCGGGACGGGCACGCGGTCGGCACGGTCGGGATCACCGGTACGCCCGCTCAGGTGGGCCGCTTCGGGCTGCTGGTGAAGCGGCAGACGGAGATCCTGATGCGGGAGTCCGTGCTGCTGCGCTCGCGGGTGCTCAGGGAGCGGGTGCTGGAGGATCTGATCGCCGACGTCGCCTCGTACGACGCCCAGGTGGTCGAGCCCGACTTCATCGTCTTCCGCGCCGCGGAGCTGGGCTTCGACCTGCGGCTCGCCCGGGTCGCGATCGCGTTGGAGGTGACGGTGCCTGACGCGGAGCGCCGGGGCGGCGGGCGCGGCCACGGGAGCGGGTACGCCGGTGGGCACAGGGCCCGGGACACCGCGCTGGTCCGCCCGGAGCTGCTGCGCACCGTCCGCGAGGCGTTCCCCGATCCGCAGGACATCGTCGCGAGCGCCGCCCCCGGGTGGATCGGGGTGCTGCACCGGCTGCGGGGCGAGGCGCTCGACCCGGATGTGGCGGCCCTCTGCGGTCGGCTGACGGAGGTCGCCGACGCGCGGTACGGACTGGTGCTGCGCGCCGGGATCGGCGAACCGGCCTCCTCGGTCGGCGGGCTGCACGACTCGTACCAGGACGCGTGCGACGCGCTGCGGCTCGGCGCCCGGGTCGCCGCCGACGCCCCCGACGTCCCCGTCCATCTCATCGGCGATCTGCGCGGCCACCAGCTGGTGGCCGCCGTCGGGCAGCACACCCGGGCCCGGCTCGTCGCCCTGACCGCCACCGATCTGCGCGGACAGCCGGACTGGCCGGTGCTGCGGGAGACGGTGGTGGCGTGGTGCGAGAACGGCTTCAACCTGGTGCGGGCGTCGGCGGCGCTGCACATCCACCGCAACACCCTCGTCTACCGCATCAACAAGATCGAGCAGATCAGCGGCCGCTCACTGCGCGACCGCCGTGCGCTCTCCCTCTATCTGGCCTGTCTGGCCGACCAGTTGGACACCACGCACTCCTAGTCGGCCGAGACGCCCTTCGTCCGGGCCAGGCGCTCGTAGTACTTCAGCAGGTCGATGTCGTCCACCGACCCCGGGTTGACGGCCTTGTCCAGCGACGTGCCCTGGAGGAGGCGCTTGACCGGGACCTCGATGCGCTTGCCGGTGAGGGTGTGGGGGACGCCCGGCACCTCGATGACCTCGTCGGGGACGTGGCGCGGGGAGAGCTCGGTGCGGATGGTGGTCTTGATACGGGCCAGCAGGTCCTCGTCCAGGGTGGCGCCCGGGGCGAGGTGGACGAAGAGCGGCATCCAGTAGCCGCCGTCGGGCTGTTCGACGCCGATGACGAGGGATTCGCGGATCTCGGGGAGGCGCTCGACCGCCTCGTAGATGTCGGCGGACCCCATCCGTACGCCCTGCCGGTTGAGCGTGGAGTCGGAGCGGCCGTGGATGACGACGGTGCCGCGCGAGGTGACCGTGATCCAGTCGCCGTGGCGCCAGACGCCGGGGAACATCTCGAAGTAGCTGTCGCGGTAGCGGCTGCCGTCGGGGTCGTTCCAGAACCGGACCGGCATGGACGGCATGGGGCGGGTGACGACCAGCTCGCCGACCTCGTCCACAACCGGCCTGCCCCGCGGGTCCCACGCCTGGAGATCGGTGCCGAGCCCGGGGGCCTGGAGCTCGCCGATGTGGACGGGGAGGGTCGGCACGGCGCCAGCGAAGCAGCTGCACACATCGGTGCCGCCGCTGACGGAGGCGATCCACATGTCCTCGGCCACCTCGTCGTGGATCCAGCGGAAGCCGTCCGGCGGCAGTGGCGAGCCGGTGGTGGCGACGCACTTCACGCGGGACAGGTCGAAGTCGCGCCCCGGGTGGACCCCGGCCTTGCGGCAGGCCATGACGTACGCGGCGGAGGTGCCGTACAGCGTGGTGCCGGTGCGCTCGGCGATGCGCCACTGGGCGGCGGTGTCCGGATAGCCGGGGCTGCCGTCGTACAGCACCACGGTGGCGCCGGACAGCAGCCCGGACACCAGGAAGTTCCACATCATCCAGCCGGTGGAGGTGTACCAGAAGAAGCGGTCCCCGGGGCCCAGGTCGCAGTGCAGGCCCAGCTGCTTGAGGTGCTCCAGCAGGATGCCACCCTGGGACTGCACGATCGCCTTGGGCAGCCCGGTGGTGCCGGAGGAGTAGAGCACCCACAGGGGATGGTCGAAGGGCACCTGCTCGAAGACCGGTTCGGTCCCGTCGCGGACGATGTCGTCCCAGGCCAGCGCCCCCTCGGGGGCGGGGGTGCCCAGCAGCGGGATGTGGACGACGGCGCGCACGGTGGGCAGTTCGCGGCGCAGCTCGGCGACGGTTCCGGTGCGGTCGTGGGTCTTGCCGCCGTAGGCGTAGCCGTCGACGGTGAACAGGACGACCGGCTCGACCTGCTGGAAGCGGTCCAGGACGCTGCGGGCGCCGAAGTCGGGGGCGCAGGAGGTCCACACCCCGCCGACGGCGGCGGTGGCGAGGAACGCGATGGCGGCCTGCGGGATGTTGGGGAGGTAGCCGCTGACCCGGTCGCCGGGGCGGACGCCGAGCCGGCGCAGCGCGGCGGCGGCCGCGCCGACCTGGGCGCGCAGCTCGGCCCAGGTGACGGGGCGCGGCTCATGGGTCTCGTCGACGTGCAGCAGCGCGGGGTCGTCGGCGCGGGCGGGGTCCTCCCCGGCGCGCAGCGCGTGCTCGGCGTAGTTGAGGGTGGCGCCGGGGAACCAGCGGGCGCCGGGCATGGCCGGGTCGGCGAGCACGGTGTCGTACGGGGTGCCGAAGCGCACCTCGAACCACTCGGCGACCGCACCCCAGAAGGTCTCCAGCTCCTCCACCGACCAGCGGTGCAGCGCGGCGTAGCTCGCGGCCGGGTCACCGGGGCGGGCGTCGGGCGCACCGTGCCGCTCGGCCGCCCAGGCGTGGAAGCGGGTCAGCTGGGCGCGCTCGATCCGGTCCGCGCCGGGCTGCCACAGGGGGCCGGGCAGGTCGTCGGGGTGCGCTGCGGTGTTCATCTGTGTCGGCTCCCGGGAGATCCGCCGCGGTCCGCTTGGTTCCAGTCGATCCGGTTGGGCGGGTTGATCCGCGTTGTCTGCTTGCAACTGCGTCCGAGCAGGACGATGCCATGTGATCGACTTGTGCACCAGGGGCGCCACTCCACATCCACGGTTGAGGGGCATGTGGGACGACACATGCGTGGTGGGTGGCATGTGGGACGACCACGGGTGAACGGCAGTTGAACTATGGTCGCGACCTGCCTTGTCAATGGCACAGTGATCAGTATGAATGCGCGTGACCTGGTGCGGTCGGTGAAGGTGGTCGGTACGGCGCAGGGGCTGCGCTCCCTGCTCTCGGCGTGGCGGCGCCGGCGTTCGGACGCGACCCGGACTGCCGCGGCGGGGCGCGGAGCTGGCGCGGGTGCC
>NZ_GG657754.1:1453725-1478065 GCF_000158915.1 Streptomyces himastatinicus ATCC 53653
CCTCGCTGCGGGTGCGGGTGGCGGCGGGCGGCGCGGTGTTCTGCGGCTGGGACGGGGCCGAGCCGGAACCGTCGTACGCGCTGGACGGCGCCTGCCCGGAGGCGGACGAGCGGGCCCAGCTGGAGCCGGACACGGACGGCGGCTGGCGGGTGGTGTCGGAGCGGGTGACGGTCGCGGTGTCGCGGATGGGCACGGTGGAGGTGCGCACCCCGGGCGGGGTGGTGCTGCGGCGGGATCTGCCGCCGCGCTGGTGGGAACCGGCCGAGACGGTGATCGACCGGGCCTGCGAGGGCCGGGGCGCGGGGGGTACGGGCGCACGCTGGCACCAGCGGTCGGAGGTGGGGGCGGACGCGCGGTTCTTCGGGCTCGGCGGACGGGCGGGCGGGCCGCGCCTGAAGGACGGCTCGTACCGGCTGTGGAACACCGATCCCGGCGGTGGCTTCGGACCGGGCGACGATCCGCTGTATCTGACCATGCCGGTGCAGCTCGTGGTGGCCGACGCGGGCACCCATCTGGTGTTCCACGACAACTCGTGGGACGGCACGGTCACCCTGCGGGAGGGCGAGGAGGGCGCGGGCTCGGGGCACGACCGGCCGGGCGGGGTCCGGATGCGCATGGAGGGCGGGCCGCTGCGCTACTGGGTGTTCGTGGGCACCCCGGCGCGGGTGCTGCACGGCTGGGCGGCGCTGACCGGCTCCCCCGCGGTCCCGCCGGGCTGGGCGCTCGGCCACCACCACGCGCGCTGGGGGTTCGGCGACGCGAACGAGGTGCGGCGGGTGGTGGCGGGCTACCGGGAGCGGAACCTGCCGCTGTCCGCGCTGCACCTGGACATCGACCACCTGGCCGGGCACCGGGTCTTCACGGTGGACGCGGCACGGTTCCCCGATCTGCCCGGGCTCGCCGCCGAGCTGCGCGCGGACGGGGTGCGGCTGGTGTCGATCGTGGACCCCGCGGTGAAGGCGGAGCCGGGCAACGCGGTGTACGACAGCGGGGCGGCGGCGGAGGGGTTCGTGACCGACGCCCGCGGCCGTGAGGTGCGCGGGGTGTTGTGGGCGGGCGAGTCGGTGTTCCCGGACTTCACCGATCCGCGGGTGCGCAAGTGGTGGGGCGGGCTGTACGCGGAGCGGCTGGAGCAGGGCTTCTCCGGGGTGTGGCACGACCGGTGCGAACCGGTGTCGTTCGCCGCCTTCGGCGAGCCCACGCTGCCGCGCTCGGCCCGGCACGCCCTGGAGGGCCGGGGCGGCGACCACCGGGAGGCGCACAACGTGTACGGGCTGGCCATGGCCCGGGCCGGATACGAGGGACTGGGCGAGCTGCGCCCCGACGAGCGGCCGTTCGTGTTCTCGCGCTCCGGCTGGGCGGGGCTCCAGCGGTACGGGGGCAGCCGGTCCGGAGACGTGACGACGGGCTGGCCGGGGCTGCGCGCCTCGCTGGCGCTGGTGATCGGGCTCGGGCTGTCGGGGGTTCCGTACTCCGGTCCGGACATCGGCGGCTTCACCGGCTCCCCGTCGCCGGAGCTGTATCTGCGCTGGTTCCAGCTGGGCGCGTATCTGCCGCTGTTCCGTACGCATTCGGCGATCACCGCCGGGCGGCGCGAGCCGTGGGAGTTCGGGTCCGGGGTGCTGGAGGACGCGGCGGCGGCGCTGCGCGAGCGGCAGCGGCTGCTGCCGTACTTCATGACGCTGGCGCGGCTGGCGGAGCGTACCGGCGCGCCCTATGTGCGGCCGGTGTGGTGGCGGCAGCCCAAGGACCGGGCGCTGCGCGACTGCGAGGACGCCTTCCTGCTGGGCGACGCGCTGCTGGTGGCCCCGGTGCTGGAGGAGGGCGCGGTGCGGCGGGCGGTGCGGCTGCCGCGCGGCCGCTGGTACGACACGGCGACCGGCCGCGCCTACGAGGGTCCCGGGCAGGTGGTGGTCGACGCCCCGCTGTCCCGTATCCCGGTGCTGGCCCGGGCGGGCGCGGTGATACCCGTCGCGTCGCCGGACGGCGGCGTGGAGCTGGAGGTGTGGCCGCCGTGCGAGGGGCGCAAGGGCGGCGGGTCGCTGGCGGTGGACGCGGGCGACGGCTGGGACAAGGCGGAGCTGGTGCGGTTCGTCTCCCGGCTGCGGGGTGACGAGGTACGGGTCGAGCGGGAGGGCGGCGTCGAGGCGGGGTATCCGGTGCGGGTGCGGGGTGCGGCGCCGCGGTCGGAGCAGCGGGGCTGACGCGGTGGGGTTCGCGGCGCGGCGGGACTGGGTAACCCGGTGTCCATGCCGAGAATCACCGCCGCGCTGCGTGCGCTCGCCCTGCCCGTCGCCGCTCTGATGGCCCTCGCCTCGCCCGCTCCGGCGCAGGCGGAGGCCGAGCCCGAGGCGCCGAAGGAGTTCGTGGCGCTGAGCGATGTGGATCCGACGATCCGCCAGGAGATCCGGTACTTCACCCCGCACAACTTCACCGGCCGACCCATCGAGGGCTATCTCAGGCCCCTGTGCCTGCTGACCCGCCCGGCGGCCAGGGCGCTGCACCGGGTGCAGCGTCAACTGCTGCGCCGGGGCTACACCCTGAAGGTGTACGACTGCTACCGGCCGCAGCGGGCGGTGGACACCTTCGTCGACTGGGCGAAGGACCTCGACGACCAGCGCATGAAGCGCGAGTTCTATCCGGACGTCGACAAGACCCGGCTGTTCGAGGACGGTTACATCGCCGAGAAGTCGGGCCACAGCCGCGGCAGCACCATGGACCTGACGATCGCGCGGCTGCCCGCGCTGCCGACCCGTCCGTACGTTCCGGGCGAGAAGCTGGTGCCCTGCTACGCGCCGCAGAAGGAGCGCTTCCCCGACAACTCGGTGGACATGGGCACCGGTTACGACTGCTTCGATACGCTCTCGCACACCCTCGACCCGCGGATCAAGGGCAAGCAGCGGGCCAACCGGCTGCTGCTCAAGGGGGCGATGGAGGCCCAGGGGTTCGTCAATCTGGCCGAGGAGTGGTGGCACTTCACCTATAAGCCGGAGCTGTTCCCGGACACCTACTTCGACTTCCCCGTCTCGCGCCGGTCGCTGGACTGAGGTTTCACAGCCGCCCGCCCGCGGTGTCCGAGGACAGCCGCTGCGCGATGGCCACGGGCACCACGGACAGGGCGATGAGCAGGGCCGCGACGACGTTGACGACGGGGGCCTGGTGCGGCCGGGCCAGATTCTCGTAGATCCAGATGGGCAGGGTGCGGGTGCCGGGGCCGGCGGTGAAGGTCGTCACCACGATCTCGTCGAAGGACAGCGCGAAGGCGAGCAGCGCGCCCGCGAAGAGCGCCGAGCGCATGGCCGGGAACGTGACGTGGCGGAAGGTCTGCCAGGGGCGCGCCCCGAGGTCCGCGGACGCCTCGGCCATCGAGGGGGATATCCGGCGCAGCCGGGCCGCCACGTTGTTGAACACGACCACGACGCAGAAGGTGGCGTGCCCGACGACCACCGTGAACAGGCCGAAGCCGATGCCGAACGGGTCCAGGACGGTGCGGAAGGCGGCGTTGAGGGCGATGCCGCTGACGATGCCGGGCAGCGCGATCGGCAGCACCAGCAGGAAGGACACGGTCCGTCGGCCGAAGAAGCGGTGCCGGTGGACGGCGTACGCGGCCATGGTGCCGAGGACCAGGGCGATCCCGGTGGCGGCGAGCCCGGCCTTGAGCGAGGTGAACAGGGCGTCGCGGGCGCCGTCGTTGTGCAGGGCGGCGCGCCACCACTCCCCGGTGAGGCCGCTGGGTGGCCAGCCGAAGGAGCGGTCGGCGTTGAAGGAATTGAGCAGGACGAGCAGCAGGGGCGCGTAGACGACGGCGAGTCCGGCGGCGGTGACGCAGCCGAGGACGATCCGGGCGGTGCGCGACAGTCTCATGAGCCCCCTTAGAGCGCGTCGAGGGCGCCGGCGCGGCGTACGGCGGCCAGGTAGCAGACGATGAGGACGACGGGGACGGCGGAGAGCGCGGCGGCCATCGGCAGGTCGAGGGTGACCTGGGAGGCGATGGCGTTGCCCAGGAGCTGGGTCTTGCCGCCGACGATCTGCACGGTGATGTAGTCGCCGAGGCTGAGCGAGAAGGTGAAGACGGATCCGGCGAACAGGGCGGGGCGTACGGCGGGCAGGACGACCGAGCGCAGGGTGCGCCAGGTGCCGGCGCCGAGGTCGGCGGAGGCTTCCAGGGTGCGCTCGGGGAGCCGTTCCAGGGCCGCGTACACCGGGAGGATCATGTACGGGAGCCAGAGGTACGCGAGCACCAGGACGACGGCGGGGGTGCCGTAGCCGGGCCCGTGCAGCCCGAGCGGGGAGAGCAGGGAGTTGACCACGCCGTCCTCGCTCAGCATCACCCGCCACGCGTACGCCTTGACCAGGTAGCTCGCCCACAGCGGGGTGAGCACGGCCACCAGCAGCGGCCGCCGCCACCGCGGGCTCGCGACGCGCGCCATGCAGAAGGCCATGGGCAGGGCGAGGAGGGCGTCGAGGAGGGTCACGGCGACGGCGATGGCGAGGGTGCGCAGCGCGATGGTGCGGTAGACGGGGGTGGTCAGCAGCTCCTGGATGTTGTCGGTGTTCCAGGTGCGGACGACGTCGGAGGTGAAGGAGTCGGTGGTCCAGAAGGCGGAGAGGAGCAGGACGGCGAGCGAGCCGAGGTAGGCGAGGGTCAGCCACAGCAGGGGCGGCCCGAGGAGCGCGGCCAGCCGCAGCCGCGCTCCCCCGGCACCGCCTCCGGCCCCGGCGCGGCGCATCTCAGCCCTTGACCTCGGTCCAGGCGCGGGTCCATTGGGCGTAGTCGGTGCAGGTGGTGTTCTTACGGCCGTCGAGGCACTGTTTGATCGGTGTGGTCCAGAAGTGGACGCGCTGGAAGTACTTCTCGTCGTCGGCGTGGAAGACGGCGCAGTGGTTCGGGTCGGAGGTCTCGGCGCACGCCTTGCGGTTGGCGGGGGCCTCGCCGAAGTACTCGGCGACCTGGGCGTTGACCTTCGGGGAGACGATCCAGTCGAGCCACTTGTAGGCGCAGTTGGGGTGTTCGGCCTTCGCGGAGACCATCCAGGTGTCGGACCAGCCGGTCGCGCCCTCCTTGGGCAGCACGGCCTTGACGGGCGCCTTCTCCGCCTGGGTGAGGTTCGCGATGACCTGCCAGGTGGTGCCGATGACGCTGTCGCCGCCCTTGAAGGCGGTGATCTCCTTCTGGTAGTCGCTCCAGTACTCGCCGATCGCCTTGTGCTGCTTCTTGAGGAGGGTGACGGCGGCGTCGAGCTGCTTCTTGTCGAGCGCGTACGGGTTCTTGATGCCGAGCGACGGCTTGGCGCGCATGAGGTAGAGCGCGGCGTCGGCGATGTAGATGGGCGAGTCGTACGCGGTGACCCGGCCGTTGTGCGCGGCGGCGTCGTCGAAGACGGCGCGCCAGGAGTCGGGGGCGGGCTTGACCTTGTCGGTGCGGTACATGAGGAGGTTGGCGCCGCGGCCGTGCGGGATGCCGTACATCCGGCCGTCCTTGGAGTTGAACGGCTGCTGTTTGAGGGCCGGGAAGATGTCCTTGTAGTTCGGCACCAGCTTGGTGTTGACGGGTGCGGCGTCGCCGGAGGCGATGAGGCGCAGGGTGGCGTCGCCGGAGGCGGAGACCGTGTCGTACTGGCCGGTCTTCATGAGGGACACCATCTCGTCCGAGGTGCCCGCGGTCTTGGTGTCGACCTTGCAGCCGGTCTTCTTCTCGAAGGGGTGGACCCAGTCGGCCTGGGGGTCGTTGGAGCCGTCCTCGGCGTAACCCGCCCAGGCGATGATGTTGACCTTGCCCTCGCCCTTGCCGAGTTTGCCGGGGGCGTGCGCGGCCTTGCCGTCGTCGTCGGATCCGCAGCCAGCGGCGGTCAGCAGCAGCGCGCACACGGCCGCCGCGGACCTCCACGCGGATGTCGTCCGTTTCCGCATCCGGTCCTCCTCGTCCCCTTTGACACTCGAGGCCCCGTCAGTATCAGCGCGGCACGTATGCCGACGCCAGGGTGCCTCCGGCAATCAATGGGTCAACCGGGCACCGGAAAGGCGTCCTTCTCGTCCCAGACGAGCCTGATCTCGGCCTCGGGGCGGGCGGTGGGCGGGAGTTCGGCCAGGTTCTGCCGGTGCACGGTGAGCCGGTCGCCGTGTGGGAGCGCGATGGTGAAGCGGGTGTGCGCCCCGGCGTGCACGATGTCGGCGATGCGCCCCGTCACGGTGCGCTCGCCGTCGAGGGGCGGCGCGTCGGCGGGGTCGGCGAGCCGGATGCGCTCGGGGCGGATGCTGTACGCGCCGGGGCGGCCGACCACCCGGACCGCGGCCTCGCCGCGCAGCAGGTTGGTGGTGCCGACGAAGCCCGCGACGAAGGCGGTGGCGGGGCGTTCGTACACCTCCAGGGGCGGGCCGGTCTGTTCGATCCGGCCGTCGGAGACGACGGCGACGCGGTCGCTCATGGTCAGCGCCTCCTCCTGGTCGTGGGTGACCAGGAGGAAGGTGATGCCGGTGGTGCGCTGGAGCTCCTTCAGCTCGGTCTGCATCTCCTGGCGGAGCCTCAGGTCGAGGGCGCCGAGTGGTTCGTCGAGGAGCAGCACGGCGGGCCGGTCGACGAGGGCCCGGGCGAGGGCGACGCGCTGGCGCTGCCCGCCGGAGAGCGCGTCGGGGCGGCGGGCCGCGAAGCCGTCGAGGCGGACGGTGGCGAGGGCCTCGCGGGCGCGGGCGGTGCGCTCCGGCTTGCGGACGCCTCGTACGGTGAGCGCGTACGCCACGTTCTGCTCGACGGTCATGTGCGGGAAGAGCGCGTAGTCCTGGAAGACGGTGTGCACATCGCGGCGGTGCGGGGCCAGCGCGGTGACGTCCCGCCCGGCGAGTTCGATACGGCCGCGGGTGGGCCGCTCGAAACCGGCGATCAGGCGCAGCAGGGTGGTCTTGCCGGAGCCGGAGGGGCCGAGGAGCGAGAAGAACTCGCCCGCGCGGAGGGTGAGATCGACGGCGTCCAGCGCCCGTACGGTGCCGCCGGTGCCGAACTCCTTGGTGACGGCCGTGCAGCGGACCGCCTCTTCCGTCTCCGCCACGCCTGCTCCCCTCGCCGCACCGGCTGATCACGTCCTGCACCTGGGTTACCCGCCCTACCATCTCTGTGCAACACTTCTGACGTTCCGTCAGATATTCAGGTATTCACCCCTCACCGCCGGGAGAAGCCGTGGCATCTGCGCGTACGCCCGTGGTCGCCGGATGGTTCACCTCCGGCGACGGGGACTTCCGGCTGCTGGGGACCCGCTGCCGGGCCTGTGGCGCGGTGTACTTCCCGCGCGAGGACACCTTCTGCCGGGCACCCCGGTGCGCCGGTGAGGAGCTGGACGAGGTGCCGCTGTCGCGGCGCGGCCGGGTGTGGTCGTACACCGACGGCCGCTACCGCCCGCCCGCCCCGTACCCGTCCGATCCCGCGCGCGACTGGGCGCCGTACACGCTGATCGCCGTGGAGCTGGCCGCCGAGCGGATGGTGGTGCTCGGGCAGGGCGCGCCCGGGGTGACGGTGGCGGATCTGGCGGTCGGCATGGAGGTCGAGGTGGTGCCGGGGGTGCTGGCCGGGGAGGGCGGGCAGAGCTGGACGACCTGGCACTGGCTGCCGGTCCCCGCGGAGGACGTGGAGGAGTCGTCATGACCGGCGAGGTGGCGGTGATCGGCGCCGGGATGCATCCGTGGGGCAAATGGGGCCGGAGCTTCGTGGAGTACGGGACGAAGGCGGCGCGGGCGGCCCTCACGGACGCCGGGCTCGACTGGCCGGACATCGCGTCGGTGGTCGGCGCGAACACCGTGCGCTGCGGCTATCCCGGCCAGGTGGCGGGGGCGACCTTCGCCCGGGCGCTGGGCTGGCAGGGGGCGCGCGTCACCAGCGTGTACGCCGCCTGCGCGTCCGGTGCGCGGGCCATCGACACCGCCCGCGCCCAGATCCTGTCCGGCATGGTGGACACCGTGCTGGTGGTGGGCGCGGACGCGGCGCCCAAGGGGTTCTTCGCACCGTCCGGCGGCGACCGGCCCGACGATCCGGACTGGCTGCGCTTCCGGGTGCTGGGCGCCACCAACCCGGCGTACTTCGCGCTCTGGGCGCGCCGCCGGATGGCGCTGTGCGGGGACACGCCCGAGGACTTCGCGGCGGTCAAGGTGAAGAACGCGGCCGCGGGGGCCGCGAACCGTCACGCCCGCTACCGCTCCCCCGTGACCGCCGAGGAGGTGGCCGCGTCGCCGGTGGTGGCCGATCCGCTGCGGCTGCTGGACATCTGCGCGACCTCGGACGGGGCCGCGGCGCTCGTGCTGAGCAGCGTGGACTTCGCGCGGCGGCACGGGGTGGCGGACCCGGTGCGGATCCGGGCCGTCTCGTCCGTCGCACCGGTGTATCCGCGGACCGCGCTCGATCTGCCGGACATCGCCACCGACTCCGCCCCCGATGCCCTGGTGCCGGACGGGTTCCGCCCGTCGATCGCGCGGGCGGCGTACGAGGAGGCGGGGATCGGGCCGGAGGATCTGTCGCTCGCCGAGGTGTACGACCTGTCCACCGCGCTGGAGCTGGAGTGGTACGAGGACTTGGGGCTGTGCGCCGCCGGGGAGGGCGCGAAGCTGCTGCGGGAGGGCGCGACGGCGCTCGGCGGCCGGATCCCGGTCAATCCGAGCGGAGGTCTCGCCTCGTTCGGGGAGGCGGTTCCGGCGCAGGCCATCGCCCAGGTGTGCGAGCTGGCCCAGCAGTTGCGGGGACGGGCGGGCGACCGTCAGGTGGCGGGGGCGCGGGTGGGCATCACCGCGAACCAGGGCCTGTTCGGCCATGGTTCGTCGGTGATCGCCGTGCGGTGAGGTGCGTGCGCCGCGCGGTCAGCTGGTGGCCGCGGTGGCGAGCATGGCGTGTTCCACGACGGATATCAGCACACGCTTGACGGATTCGCGCTCCCGCGCGTCGCACATCACCACCGGGGTGCCGGGGTCGAGGTCCAGCGCCTCGCGCACCGACTCCTCCGGGTAGTTGTCGGCGCCCTCGAAGCAGTTGACGGCCACCGTGAAGGCGATGCCGCGCCGCTCGAAGTAGTCGACGGCGGCGAAGCAGTCCTCCAGCCGGCGGGTGTCGGCCAGCACCACCGCGCCCAGGGCGCCGGTCGCCAGCTCGTCCCACAGGAACCAGAAGCGGTCCTGCCCCGGGGTGCCGAAGAGGTACAGCACCAGGTCCTCGCGGAGCGTGATGCGCCCGAAGTCCATCGCGACGGTGGTGGTCTTCTTGCCCTCCACCCCCGCGATGTTGTCGACCGGCCGGCCTGCCTCGGTGAGCAGTTCCTCGGTGCGCAGCGGTTTGATCTCGCTGACCGCGCCCACCAGTGTTGTCTTTCCCGCACCGAACCCGCCCGCCACCAGAATCTTGAGCGTCACGGGTTCGATGATGTGGGAGCGGCCCGGGTCAGAGTGCCCGTAGACCATTGATCACCTCGCGCAGAATCCTCTCGTCCGGCAGTTCCGCCGGAGGTACGGGCCGGGACACTCGGACGAGTGCCGCGTGAAGCAGGTCGCCGATGAGTACGCGGACCACGCCGACCGGAAGGTCCAGCTCGGCCGCCAGCTCGGCGACGGACTGTGGGGTGTCGCGGCTGAGTTCGACGATGTCGATGTGCTCCGGTGACAACGTCTGGTCGGCGGCGGACCCGGGGGTCACTCTGTCGGCGACGACGACGGCGATCAGGTCGAGCTTGTCCTCCGCGGCGCTGCGGGTACGGCCCCGCGTCATCGCATAGGGCCGGACCACCGGTCCGGCGGCGTCGTCGAACCAGCGGTCGTCGGTCGCACCGTCTCCGGTCATCTCCCCCCGCCTCCGTCACCCACTGGATCGCGGAGCGGAGCCCAGATGCACTCCTACCCGCTTGACCAGCAGCGTCATCTCATAGGCTACCTGCCCGACGTCCGAGTCGGCATCGGCCAGCACGGCGAGGCAGCTGCCGTCACCGGCGGAGGTGACGAACAGGAAGGCGTCGTCGAGTTCGACGACGGTCTGCCGGACGCGGCCGACGTCGAAGTGGCGGCCGACCCCCTTGGCAAGGCTGTGGAATCCCGAGGCCACGGCGGCCAGGTGCTCGCCGTCCTCCCGGGACAGATCGCGCGAACCGCCGCTGGGCAGTCCGTCGCCGGAGAGCACCAGCGCCTTGCGGATGCTGCCGACCCGGCCGACGAGTTCGTCGAGCAGCCAGTTCAACTCGCCCGACGGTGCCGATCCGTTGCGTGCTGCGGCGTTCGATGCGGTCATCGCCCGTCCCCCTCATCTCTCGTTCCTGGTGCCGTGTCCGAACCGCCGGAACCGGTGGCCGTCTGCCGCCGACCGCGCTGCCATCCCCGTTGCAGCGAGGCCATGGTGGCCCTCGCCTGTTCGGCGTCGCGTTCGGGATCGGTGTCGGCAGCGTATCGATCACTTTCCGCCGGTGGTTCGGGGTCGTTCTTCAACTGCGGGGCGAGGCTCGCCTGGCGCACCCGCTTGGGGAGCCCGGAGGCGTCCCGGCGGGGCGGCGCCGTACGCTCCGGGGCCGACGCCTGGTCATGGCGCCGGTCCTCCCCGTCGTTCCTGGCTCCCGGGTCCTGTTCCGGATGCCGGGTCTGGTCCCGTTCCTGGGTCTGAGTCCGGTGCTGCGTCTGGTGCTGGGGCTGGTTCCGCGGCTCGTCCGTGGCCTCGTCCGGGGTCTGTTCCCGCCCCTCGGCCCAGGAGGGCCGGGCGTGCCGCCCGGTCGCGCCGTCGTCGACCGGGTGGCCGTGGTCGGAGACCAGCACCGGTGGCACGCGGCGGGGCAGGGGTGCGGGGCCGCCCTCGCGGGCGCCGGACCGGCTGTCGGGCGCCTGCTGGTGCTGTTCGGCGGAGGGCGCGCTCACCACGGACGGGGACGGGCCGCGGGGCCTGCGCTGCTTCGGCAGGGCGGCGCCGCGCTGCCGCGTCCGTTGACGGCCGGTGTCGGCGTCCGCGCCCGGGCCTTCCGGGTCGGGGCCGGATTCGGTGAGCAGGGCGGCCGGGATCAGCACGACGGCGGTGGTGCCGCCGTACGCGGAGGGCTGGAGCGAGACCCGTACGCCCTGCCGCTGGGCGAGCCGGCTGACCACGAACAGGCCGAGCCGGTCGGTGTCGGACAGCTCGAACTCGGGGGTCTCGGCGAGCCGGAGGTTGGCCTCCGTCAGGGCGTCGGGCGTCATGCCGAGCCCCCGGTCGTGGATCTCCAGCGTGAAGCCCTTGGCGACCCGCTCCCCGTGCACCTGGACGGCGGTGTGCGGCGGGGAGAAGACGGTGGCGTTCTCCAGGAGTTCGGCGATGAGGTGGGTGAGGTCGCCGACGGCGGGGCCGTTCACCGCGATCCGGGGCAGCCTGCGGATCTCGATCCGCTCGTAGTCCTCGACCTCGGCGACGGCGGCGCGCACGACGTCCATCAGCTGGATGGGCTTGCGCCACTGCCGGGAGGGGGCCGCGCCGGAGAGGATGACCAGACCCTCGGCGTGCCGCCGCATGCGGGTGGTCATGTGGTCCAGCCGGAACAGGTCGGCGAGTTCGTCGGTGTCCTCGGTGCGCCGCTCCATCGCGTCGAGCAGGGTCAGCTGGCGGTGCAGCAGCACCTGGCTGCGGCGGGCGAGGTTGACGAAGACGTCGGAGACGCCCTGGCGCAGTTCGGCCTGTTTGACGGCGGCCTCGACGGCGGCCCGCTGGAGGGTGTTGAGGGCGTGGCCCACCTGGCCCATCTCGTCGGGGCCGTGCTGGAGCCGGGGGACCTCCCGCTCGACGTCGACCTGCTCGCCCGCGCCGAGGCGGCGCATCACGCTCGGCAGCCGGACGCTGGACGCCTCCTGGGCGTCGTTGCGCAGCCGGGACAGGTCGCGGACCAGGCCGCGGCCGATGCGGACGGAGACGAAGACCGAGAGGACGAAGGCGAGGAGGCCGAGGACGGCGGCGGCGCCCGCCTTGAGCAGGACGCTGTTGGCCACCGGGTCGATGCGCTTCTGGAGGCGGTCGGTGGCCTCGTCGCCCAGCCGGTCGTAGTCGTTGAGGACGGGCCCGGCCGCGTTCTCCCAGTGCTCCCGGTCCAGGGCGCCGATCGCCTGGCTCGGCTCCATGGTGGCCAGGATCTTGCCCTCGGCGATGCGCAGGGCCGCGGGGGCGGCGTTGGTGCGCCGGTAGTCGGCGAAGACCTTCTGCTCCGAGGCGGGCAGGATCGGCAGGTTGGTGTTGTAGAGCAGGGTGCGCTCGGCGATGAGGTCGGACATCGACTTGAGGTCGGCGAGCGTCAGCTTCCGTGCCGTCAGCGCGGAGACGTACAGGGCGTCCTCACGGGACAGGGCCTCCCGGGCGCGGATCATGGCGACCAGCGCGCGGCCCTGTTTGTCCAGGTCGGTGTCGGGTACGGCGTGCAGCGAACTGCGGAACGCGTAACAGAGGTCGACGAGTTTGTTGTAATACTCATAGGCAGCGGTCCGCGAGGTACCGTTGTCCTCGACCTTCCGGCGCAGACTGTCGAGGCCTTCGGATGCCTTGAGGACGTCGTCGAGCAGGCCCTCGGATTCGCTGTTCATCCGGTCGTGCACGGTGCTGTCCGACTCCGCGTCGCGCAGCCGTGCGATGGCCTCGTCGGTCTTGCGCTGCTGGGTGTGGAGCAGGGGCAGCGCGTCGGACTGGCGTGGGTCCGCGAGCAGGATCAGGGTCTGCCGGCGCTCCTGCTGGACGGCGTTCACGGCGTCCTCGGCGGGCTGACCGGCCTTGTCGATGATGGCGGAGGCGTCGAGCAGTTGCATCGCCTCCCGGCCGGTGATCACTGTCGCGAAGGCCCAGATCGCCGTCAGCGAGACAAGCGGCACGAGCAACAGCGCCACGATCTTCCTGCGGATGGACTTCCCGCGAAAGCGCATGGCCTCCCCAACGTCGTCCCCGTGGACCGGGGCGGTGACTGATGTTCTCCGACAACGAGCGGCGCGAGCCTACTACTGAGGCCTGGTCATCCCGAAGGCTTGTCCTACCGCATCCGGGAACTCTCCACATTCGATGATCACCAGTTGTCCAATGATTATCGGACTTAATCCCCGTGGCATGGCGCACCGACGGCCGGTCACGGTGCGCGCAGGGCCGGACACCGATGGCCGGTTTTCCCCTCCCCGGGGGAACCACCGATCGCTGCCATTCGTGATCCAACAAGGCACACTAGGGGTGCATACGACCCAAGTCCCGCCATGTGTGACCGACCGGACCGGGGCAGCGCCGAAAGGGGTGGGAACGTCATGGACACCATGGACAAGGATCGCGACATCCCGGCACAAGGGACCCGGCGTCTATGGACCGAGGAGCCCGCCCGCAAGCGACGGCTGCCCGAACCGGTGCGTACGTCGGCGGTCCGGGCGGTCATCATCGTGGCGGTGACGCTGGTGCTGGCGATGGTGGCGGTGCTGTGCACGTTCGCCGGTTCGTGGTTCGCCTTCCCCGCCGTGCTCACCGCGGTGGCGAGCACGGTGGTGGCGACCTGGGGCGTGCTGGACGTATGGGTGACCCGGCAGGTGTGGAACCAGCGGTACGGGGTGGTCTCCCGGCCCAGCAGCACGGCGCGGGAGATGCGCCGGCAGCGCCGGAGGGCCCGTAAGGAGGCGGTCAGCGCACGGCGAGCCGGGGACCGCGGGCGAGCTCGCGGCGCAGCCGTGTGAAGGGTTTGGGCCGGTTGACGGCGAGGACGGCGGTGGGGATCGCGTCGCGTTCGTAGACGGCGAGGAAGCCACCGGCCGCGTCTTTATCGGAATCACCCTCGGCGATCCGGACGGTGTCGCCCGGTTCGCGCCGCCCGGCGAACTGGATGCGCGCCCCGTACTGGTCGGACCAGAAGTAGGGCAGCGCCCCGAAGGGTTCGACGGTGGCCCCCGCGAGCAGGTTGCGGGCGGCGACCGCGCCCTGTTCGGCGGCGCTGGTCCAGTGCTCGGCCCGTACGGTGCCTCCCGTGCCGGGCCGGGCGAGGCGGGCCACGTCGCCGACGGCGACGACGCCCGGCAGCGCGGTGGCGCAGCCCTCGTCGCACAGCACCCCGTCGTCCAGGGCCAGCCCGGAGCCTTCCAGCCAGCCGGTGACCGGGCGCACCCCGACGCCGACGACCACCACGTCGGCGGGCAGCACCCGGCCGTCGGCGAGCTCCACACCGGTGACACGGTCGGTGCCGCGCAGGGTGGCGACACCCGTACCGCACAGCAGGCTCACGCCGTGCGCGGCGTGCAGAGAGGCGCACGCCTGGGCCATGCGCTCTCCCAGTTGCGGGACGAGCGGCAGCGGCGCGGCCTCCACCACGGTGACATCCAGCCCGAGGGCGGCGCAGGACGAGGCGACCTCGGCGCCGATGAATCCGGCGCCGATGACGACCACCCGGGCCGCCGCCGCACGCAGCTCGGCGCGGAGGCGGCGGGCGTCGTCGAGGGTGCGCAGGGTGTGTACCCCGGGCAGGGCAGTGGCGCGCAGCGTCCGGGGCGCGGCCCCGGTGGCGATGACGACGCCGTCGGTGCGCAGGGTGCGGCCGTCGGCCAGCCCGACCGCGCCGGATGCGGGGTCGAGCCGGTCGGCCCGGACGCCGAGCAGCCACTCGGCGTCCAGTTCGGCCTCGTCCTCGGGGTCGGTGAGGGCGAGCTTGCCGAGGCCGCCGTCGGGCTCGCCCGTAGCCGTGAGGAACTCCTTGGACAGCGGCGGGCGGTCGTACGGGCGGTGGCGCTCCTCGCCGACGATCACCAGCCGCCCGTCGTAGCCCTGGTCGCGCAGGCCCCGCGCCGCGTGCAGTCCCGCGAGCGAGGCCCCGACGACGGTGACCGTCCGCATCATGCGACGGCTTCTTCCTGGACAGCGGGCACCAGGGGGTGGACATAGAGCATTCCGTCCACCACCGTGACCGCATGCGTCCGCACCGGCTTGCGGGCGGGCAGACAGGTGGGCATGCCGGAGCGCAGGTCGAACAGGGCGGCGTGCAGCGGGCATTCGACGTAGCAGCCTTCGAGCCAGCCTTCGGAGAGGGAGGCGTCCTGGTGGCTGCAAGTGTCGTCGATGGCGTAGAACGCGCCCTCGGAGTGGAACACCGCGATCGCCGCGTGGCCGTCGCCGGCCTCGATGCGCAGCGACTCGCCTTCCGGCAGATCTTCGATACGGCCGACGGGAATCATTGGCCCCCCTCACGTTGATCGGTACCATGCGTTGTTAATGGCGCATCGAAGTGCGCTATGCGCAACAGAATCCAGATGAGGAGGGCAGCCGTCAAGAGTTGCCCGTCGAGAGGCCCCACTCAGAGCCGCCGGATGGTGAGATCAGACCCATGACGAACACGACCGAGGACCGGGCCGAGGACAAGCGGGGGGCCTCCGGGGCAGTGCAATCGGTGGACAGGGCGGTCAGCGTCCTGGAGATCCTTGCCAAGCTCGGCGAGGCCGGTGTGACCGAAATCGCCGACGAACTGGGAGTGCACAAGTCGACCGCCTTCCGGCTGCTGGGCGTGCTGGAGAACCGCGGCCTGGTCGACCAGGAGCGCGAACGCGGAAAGTACTACCTGGGCGCCGGGGTGCTGAGACTGGCCGGCGCGGCCGCCATCCGGCTCGACATCTCGCAGGAGGGCGCCCCGGTGTGCCGGGCGCTGGCCGACGAGACCGGCGAGACGGCCAACATCGCGGTGCTGGACGGCGACGCGGCGGTCAACATCATGCAGGCCCGCGGGGCCGCCGCGGTGACGGCCTACAACTGGCTGGGGCGGCGCACCGCCCTGCACGCGACCGCCAGCGGCAAGATGCTGCTGGCCCATCTGAGCGGCGAGCGGCGGGAGCGGCTGGTGACGCGGAAGCTGCCGCGGTTCACCGAGCACACCATCACCACCTCGGCGGAGCTGCGGCAGCAGCTGGAGACCGCCGCCGAGCGCGGCTTCGCCTACTCGTGCGAGGAACTGGAAATCGGGCTGAACGCGGTCGCCGCCCCGGTGCACGGCCACGACGGCGCGGTGATCGGGGCGATCGGCGTCTCGGGGCCGGTGTACCGGATGGCCCAGAGCCAGCTGCTGGATCTCGCCGAGCACGCCATGAAGACCGCCGAGGAGCTGTCCCGCCGCATGGGCTTCCCCGGCTGACCGAAATCCCTCCATCACCCACCCGAAGGGGCCGGATCCGATCCGGCCCCTTCGTCGTGCGCTGGGCGGGAAACCCGGGGTCAGCACCGGTTTACGGACGGTTTACGCGAACCTCTTGACGCGCCGTGGACACGGCTTTCAGGATGTCCCTCATCGCGCAACACGCAGCGCATTACGCAACTGGGGGGTAACCAGCGGCCGTTTGAGCCGACTTGGTCTCCCCGCTTCTTCCGAACACCTCATGCCAGCTCGTGCCAGCTCCCACGCACCGGTCCCTGCCAGCGCAGGAGAACAGAGGAGTGAGCCATGCCGCAAGAAGTCCGCGCCGTCGTCTCGCTGAAAAAGGGCGCACCCGTGGAGGTGCTGCCGGTCCTCGTGCCCGATCCCGGACCCGGCGAGGTGCTGGTGGGGGTGCAGGCGTGCGGGGTGTGCCACACCGATCTGCACTACCGGGACGGCGCCATCGGCGAGGAGTTCCCGTATCTGCTGGGTCATGAGGCCGCCGGAATCGTCGAGTCGGTGGGCCCGGGGGTCACCGGGCTGGCCCCCGGCGACTATGTGGTGCTGGCCTGGCGCGCGCCCTGCGGCGGCTGCCGCTCCTGCCGCCGCGGCCGCCCCTGGTACTGCTTCGAGAGCCGCAACGCCGCCCAGCCCATGACCCTCGCCGACGGCACCGAGCTGAGCCCGGCGCTCGGCATCGGCGCCTTCGCCGAGAAGACGCTGGTCGCCGCGGGGCAGGCGGTGAAGATCGACCCGTCGGCCCGGCCCGAGGCGGCGGGGCTGATCGGCTGCGGAGTGATGGCCGGTTACGGCGCGGCGGTGCACACCGGCGGGGTGTCCAACGGCGACACCGTCGCGGTCATCGGCTGCGGCGGGGTCGGCAACGCGGCGATCGCCGCCTCCGCGCTGGCCGGGGCGCGCCGGGTGATCGCCGTGGACATCGACGATGCCAAGCTGGACCTGGCCACCCGCTTCGGCGCCACCGACACCGTCAACTCCCGGGGTACGGACCCGGTCGAGGCGGTCCGCGAGCTGACCGGGGGCGTGGGCGCCGACATCGTCATCGACGCGGTGGGCCGTCCCGAGACCTACCGCCAGGGCTTCTACATGCGCGATCTGGCCGGGACGCTGGTGCAGGTCGGGGTGCCGGATCCGGAGATGCGGATCGACCTGCCGCTGATCGACGTGTTCGGGCGGGGCGGCGCGCTCAAGGCGTCCTGGTACGGCGACTGTCTGCCCAGCCGGGACTTCCCGGTCCTGGTCGACCTCCATCTCCGCCGCAAGCTCGACCTGGACGCGTTCGTCAGCGAGACGATCACGCTGGACGAGGTGGAGCCCGCGTTCGCCAAGATGCAGCGCGGCGAGGTGCTGCGTTCGGTGGTGGTGCTGTGAGCAGGGGGCACCTCCCAGCGGTAGCTGGGGGAGCACGCGCGGCCGCCGGGCCGCAGCTGACGACGATGCCCGCGGCTCTGCGCCGCGCGGGCGGAGAAGCGAACAAGGAGGCGCTGTGATGACCGGGACCGAAAAAAGGCATCAGCGCGTCGTCATCGTCGGCGCCGGGATCGTCGGCTGCTCGCTCGCCGACGAGCTGACGGAACGCGGCTGGACCGGGGTCACCGTCCTGGAGCAGGGCCCGCTGCCCGCTCCCGGCGGCTCGACCTCGCACGCGCCCGGGCTGGTGTTCCGGACCAGCCCCTCCAAGACCCTCACCGAGTTCGCCGTCTACACGGTGGAGAAGTTCTCCGCGCTGGAGGCCGACGGGCTGTCCTGCTTCAACCCGGTCGGCGGTCTGGAGATCGCCACCAGTGAGGAGCGCTGGGCCGATCTGCACCGCAAGGCGGGGCTCGCCGCGTCCTGGGGCGTCACGGGCGAAATGCTCTCCCCGGCCCGGTGCGCCGAGCTGTGGCCGCTGCTGGACCCGGACAAGATCCTGGGCGGCTTCCACACCCCGGACGACGGGCTGGCCCGCGCGCTGCTCGCCTGCCGCGCCCAGATGGAACGGGCCACCGCGCACGGCGCCCGTTTCCTGGAGCGGCACACCGTCACCGGTATCGAGCAGGAGGGCGGCCGGGTCACCGGGGTCGTCACCGACCGGGGCACCTTCCCCGCCGACATCGTCGTCTCGGCGGCCGGGTTCTGGGGTCCACTGATCGGTGCGATGGCGGGCGTCAGCGTCCCCCTGCTGCCGCTCGCCCACCAGTACGCGAAGACGGCGCCGCTGCCGGAGCTGGCCGGGGTGAACGACCCGCGGACCGAGGCGAGCCGGCCGCTGCTGCGCTTCCAGGACCGCGATCTGTACTACCGCGAGCACACCGACCGCATCGGCATCGGCAGTTACGCCCACCGCCCGATGCCGGTCGACCCGGCCGCCGTGCCCGCCTACGACGACGCCCCGGTGATGCCGTCCTCGCTGCCGTTCACCGAGGAGGACTTCGCGCCCTCCTGGGAGGACAGCGTCGGGCTGATCCCGGCGCTCGGCGGAAGCCGCGTCGAGGAGGGGTTCAACGGGGTCTTCTCCTTCACCCCCGACGGGATGCCGGTCATCGGCGAGTCCCGCGAGGTGCGCGGCTTCTGGCTGGCCGAGGCGGTGTGGGTGACCCACTCCGCGGGCGTCGCCAAGGCCGTCGCCGAGTGGATGACCGACGGACGGCCGTCCATGGACGTCCACGAATGCGATCCGTACCGCTTCGAGGACGCCCAGACCTCCCCCGCCTACATCGCCGAGCGGGGCGCGCAGAGCTTCACCGAGGTGTACGACGTCATCCATCCGCTCCAGCCGATGGAGCGGCCGCGTCCGCTGCGGGTCAGCCCCTTCTACGGGCGTCAGCGGGAGCTGGGCGCGTACTTCCTGGAGGGCGGGGGCTGGGAGCGGCCGCACTGGTACGAGGCCAACGCCCCGCTCGCCGAGGGGCTCGAACTGCCCGAGCGCGACGCCTGGTCGGCCCGCTACTGGTCGCCGATCGCCGCCGCCGAGGCGCGGGCCACCCGGGAGCGGGTCGCGCTGTACGACATGACCCCGCTCAAACGGCTGGAGGTCACAGGGCCCGGAGCGCTGGACTTCCTCCAGCGCATGACCACCAATCAGCTCGCCAAGAAGCCGGGCGCGGTCACCTACACCCTGCTGCTGGACGAGGCCGGGGGCGTACGCAGCGATCTGACCGTCGCACGTCTCGGCGAGAACCGCTTCCAGGTGGGCGCGAACAGCGGCATCGACCTGGACTGGCTGCTGCGCCACGCGCCCGACGACGTGCATATCGCCGACATCACGCCCGGCACCTGCTGCATCGGGGTGTGGGGCCCGCTCGCCCGGGAGCTGGTCCAGCCGCTGACCCCGGACGACTTCTCGCACCAGGCGTTCGGCTACTTCAAGGCCCGGCGGACCTACATCGGCCATGTCCCGGTGACCGCGATGCGGCTGAGCTACGTCGGTGAGCTGGGCTGGGAGCTGTACACCACCGCCGACCTCGGTCTGCGGCTGTGGGACACGCTGTGGGAGGCCGGGCAGCGGCACGCGGTGATCGCCGCCGGGCGATCCGCCTTCAACAGCCTGCGGCTGGAGAAGGGTTACCGGGCCTGGGGCCACGACATGACCACCGAGCACGATCCGTACGAGGCGGGCGTCGGCTTCGCCGTCCGGATGAACAAGGGCGACTTCCTGGGGCGTGCGGCCCTGGAGGGCCGCGGCGAGGAGACCGCGCGGCGCAGGCTGGCCTGTCTCACGCTGGACGACCCGGCCGCGATCGTCCTGGGCAAGGAGCCGGTGTATGTCGATGGCGTGGCGGCCGGTTACGTCACCAGCGCCTCGTACGGCTACACCATCGGCCGTACCGTCGCCTACGCCTGGCTGCCCGCCGCGGCGGCCGTCCCCGGAACCTCCGTCCACATCGAGTACTTCGGCGAGAAGGTCCCCGCGACCGTCGCCACCGAGCCCCTTTTCGATCCGCGCATGGACCGCATCCGCAGGTGATCCCTGCCCGTCCGAGGAGAATCCCATGACCGTGGCTCCCGAGTCCCCCGCCGCCACGTCCCCCAGCCTGATCACCACCCTCCCCGGCCACTGGTACACCTCCCCGTCGGTCTTCCGGCAGGAGCAGGAGCACCTGTTCGAGGCGATGTGGTTCTGCGCGGTGCGCAGTGCCGACCTGGACCGGCCGGGGGCGTTCCGCACCGTGCAGGTGGGCCGTGAGAGCGTGCTGATCACCCGCAATCGCGCCGGTGAGCTGCGCGCGTTCCTCAACATCTGCCGCCACCGCGGCGCCCGGCTGTGCACCGAGGAGTCGGGCACGGTGCGGCGCTCGCTCCAGTGCCCGTACCACGCCTGGACGTACGACCTGGACGGACGGCTGACCGCCGCCCCGAACCTCCAGAGCATGCCCGATGTGGACCGCACCGAGCGCGGGCTGCTGCCGGTGCGGCTGCGCGAATGGCTGGGCTACGCCTGGGTGTGCCTGGCCGACGAGCCGCCGTCGTTCGAGGAGACCGTCGTCGGGGCGGTCGCCGAGCGGCTCGGCGACGCCGAGGCCGTGGAGCGGTACGGCGTGGCGGGGCTGTCGCTCGGCCGCCGGATCGACTACGACATCAAGGCCAACTGGAAGCTGATCGTCGAGAACTTCATGGAGTGCTACCACTGCGCGACGATCCACCCCGAACTCACCGAGGTGCTACCGGAGTTCGCCGACGGACTGGCGGCGCAGTACTTCGTGGGGCACGGTGCCGAGTTCGCCGAGGAGGCCCAGGGGTTCACGGTGGACGGCAGCGCGGGCTTCGACCGCATCACCGGCATCGCCGACGAACAGGACCGCCGCTACTACGCGATCACCGTGCAGCCGCAGGTCTTCATCAACCTGGTCCCCGACCATGTGATCTTCCACCGGATGTTCCCGCTCGCCGCCGACCGCACGCTGGTCAGCTGCGACTGGCTGTACGTACCGGACGTGGTGGCGTCGGAGCGGGACCTGTCGAAGTCGGTCGAACTGTTCCACCGGGTCAACACCCAGGACTTCGACGCCTGTGAGCGCACCCAGCCCGCCATGCACTCGCGCGCGTACCGCCGCGGCGGGGTGCTCGTGCCCAGCGAACACCACATCGGCGCCTTTCACCGATGGGTGACCGACCATGTCCCGACCCCGGAAGCGGAGGAATGCCCGTGAGGGATCTCTTCATAGGAGGCCAGTGGACCGGGGCGATCGACGAACGCACCCGGGAGATCAGGTGCCCGGCCGACGGCACGCTGGTGGCGGTCGTCGACGAGGGCGGCGGCAAGGACGCGGCCGAGGCGGTGGCCGCCGCCCGGCAGGCGTTCGACCACGGCCCGTGGCCGCGCACCCCGGTCGCCGCCCGCGGTGATCTGCTGCTGCGGGTCGCCGGTCTGCTGGCCCGCGACAAGGCGGCGATGGCCCGCGCGGAGTCCCTGGACACGGGGAAGCGGCTGGCGGAGAGCGCGCGGGACGTCGACGACGTCATCGCGTGCTTCCGCTACTACGGGCAGCTGGTGCGCACCGGGGCGGACCGGGCCGTGGACACCGGCACCGAGGACGCCGTCAGCCGCGTCGTCCACGAACCGGTCGGGGTCTGCGCGCTGATCACCCCGTGGAACTATCCCCTGCTCCAGGCCGCGTGGAAGGTGGCGCCCGCGCTCGCCGCAGGCAACACCTTCGTCCTGAAGCCCAGCGAGCTGACCCCGTCCACGGCCGTCGCGCTGATCCGGCTGCTGGAGGAGGCGGAGCTGCCGGACGGGGCGGCCAACCTGGTGCTGGGGCCGGGCGCCGAGGCGGGCGCCCCGCTCACCGACAACCCGGATGTGGACCTGGTGTCCTTCACCGGGGGCCTGCGGACCGGGCGCCGCGTCATGGCCGCGGCCTCCCCCACGGTCAAGCGGACCTTTCTGGAACTGGGCGGCAAGAACCCCAACATCGTGTTCGCGGACGCGGACTTCGAGACCGCCGTCGACTACGCGCTCACCGCCGTCTTCCACCACTCCGGGCAGGTCTGCTCGGCGGGCGCCCGGCTGCTGGTGCAGGACCCGGTGCACGACGCCTTCGTGGCGGAGGTGGTGCGCCGCGCCCGCGGGATCCGGCTCGGCGGGCCGTTCGACGAGCGGGCCCAGACCGGTCCGCTGATCTCGGCCGCGCACCGGGCCAAGGTCGAGGCGTACGTGGCCACCGGGCTCGCGGAGGGCGCCCGGCTGCGCTGCGGGGGCTCCCGCCCGGACGATCCGGAGCTGGCGGACGGCTTCTACTACCGGCCGACGGTGCTCGACTCCTGCCACAGCGGGATGTCGGTGCTGGCGGACGAGTCCTTCGGGCCGGTGCTCACGGTGGAGCGTTTCGACTCGGAGGAGGAGGCGATACGGCTCGCCAACGACACGGTGTACGGGCTCGCGGGGGCGGTGTGGTCCCGCGACGAAGGGCGGGCGCAGCGGGTCGCGTCCCGGCTGCGGCTGGGCACCGTATGGATCAACGACTACCTCCACCCGACGCTGCCGCAGGCGGAGTGGGGCGGGTTCAAGCAGTCCGGGACGGGGCGGGAACTGGGGCCGAGCGGGCTCGCCGAATATCGGCAGGCGAAGCACATCTGGCGCAACACCCGCCCCAGGCCGCAGGGTTGGTTCACCTGACCCGCGCAGGGCCCGTGCCCCGCGTAGGTCCCGTGACCCGCGCAGGGCCCGCCCGCCCGACATTGGAGTGTCCACCGTGTCCGCTTCCCAGGATGACGCCGAACTCACCGAGTTCGGCTACCGCCCGGAACTGAAGAGAACCCTCGGCAGCTTCCATACCTTCGCCGCCGGGATCAGCTACATCTCCATCCTCACCGGCACCTTCCAGCTCTTCTACTTCGGCTTCGCCCAGGGCGGACCCGCCTACTGGTGGTCCTGGCCCATGGTCTTCGCCGGACAGCTCATGGTGGCGCTGTGCTTCGCGGAGCTGGCGGCCCGCCATCCGGTCGCCGGTTCCGTCTACAACTGGGCGAAGCGGCTGGGCAATCCGCATGTGGGCTGGCTGGCCGGTTGGATGATGCTGGTCGCCTCCATCGTGTCGCTGGCCGCCGTCGCCCTCGCCTATCAGCTGACGCTGCCGCAGATATCGTCGGCGTTCCAGTTCGTCGGGGACGGCTCCGGTACGTACGACACGGCGACCAACGCGGTGCTGCTGGCCGCGGTGCTCATCCTCTTCACCACGCTGGTCAACGCCTTCGGGGTGAAGCTGATGGCCCGGATCAACACGGCCGGGGTGTTCCTCGAACTCGTCGCCACCGTCGTGCTGATCGTCCTCCTCGCCGTCCATGTGGTGCGCGGTCCGGGCGTCGTCACGGAGACCGCCCACACCGGTTCCGGGCAGAACCTCGGCTATCTGGGCGCCTTCCTCACCGCCTCGCTGGCCTCCGCGTACGTCATGTACGGCTTCGACACGGCGGCGTCCCTCGGCGAGGAATCCCTGGACCCCTCGCGCAACGCGCCGCGGGCGATCCTGCGCGCGCTCATCGCCTCGTTCGCGCTGGGCGGGCTGATCCTGCTGCTGGCGCTGATGAGCGTCGGAAGTCTGACCGGCGAGGGGCTGACCACGGACGGTCTCCAGTACGTGGTGCTGGACGTGCTCGGGCCGACGGTCGGCAAGGCGATGCTGTGGTGCGTGCTGATCGCGGTGACGGTGTGCGCGCTGGCGGTGCACACGGCGGCCGTGCGGCTGGCGTTCGCGATGTCCCGGGACAACAACCTGCCCGCCGCGTCGCTGATGGCCCGGGTGAGCCCGCGGTTCCAGACCCCGGTGCTGCCCGCGGTGATCGTGGGCCTGCTCGCGCTGGGGGTGCTGGCCGTGAACATCCGTCAGCCGCAGATCTTCTCGGTCGTGACCAGCATCGGGATCATCATGATCTACGTGGCGTATCTGCTGGTCACGCTGCCGATGCTGGTGGCCAGGGTGCGCGGGCGGTGGACTCCGGCGGGTGAGGGGCGGTTCTCGCTGGGGCGGTTCGGGCTGCCGGTCAATGTGCTCGCGGTGCTGTGGGGCGCGGGCATGACCCTCAACCTGGCGTGGCCGCGCGAGGCGGTCTACAACGCGGCTCCCCCGCACCACAGGTTACAGCGCTGTTGCGCGTTCCTCTTCGTGGGGACGGTTTCGCTCGGCGGCTTCGCCTACTACTGGTTCGTCCAGCGCCACCGTACGGGCGTGCTGGCCGAGCACGCGGCGGCCGCGGACACGGGCAGTGACGCCGACAGCGGCTCCTCGGCAGCGGCCAAGGTCTGATCCGGGGGC
>NZ_GG657754.1:1478165-1479174 GCF_000158915.1 Streptomyces himastatinicus ATCC 53653
CTCCGCCGTTCGGGTGGTCCGCCATGCGCGGTGTTGCCGCCGCCTCACCGGAATGGGTTACTGGGTCCGTTGAGATTCCGGCGGGCCGCCCATCCTTTCCGGAGGAGTGGAAGGCGCGCCGTCATGCTGACTCCGTATCGCCCGGACGGGCTCATCATCCTCACCGACCGCCACGGGAAGCGCGTCGCCATCATCGACCCGGTGTCCCGGCAGGTCACCCGCGCGCTCGGGGTCGCGGCCCCGCTCGTGGTGCGGGGCGCCTCGGGCCTTCCCACCGGGCTCACCGTCGCCCGCCTCACGGCCGCGGCCGACGTCCCGGGGCTGCGTACCGGGCCCTTCGAGGCGTTCGAAGAACTCCTCAACCGCTTCTCCGGCGTCTTCCCCGACCAGGGTCCGTACACCGGTGGCACGGTCGTGACCCTCATCGGTCACCACTTCACCGGCGCCACGGACGTGCGCTTCGGTCCCCGCTCCGCGGCGAGCTTCGCCGTCCTCGACGACGCGACCATCATGGCCGTGACCCCCGTCGGTACCGGTGCGGTGCCGGTCACCGTCATCACCCCCGGCGGCAGCGCCCGCATCGGCTACTTCTTCTACATCCACTGGCCCAGCCTGCAAGGCATCGCGCCCAGCGCCGGTCCGATCGGCGGGGGCAACGTCGTCGAGCTGAGCGGCGACGGCCTGAGCACCGCGCTGCTGGTGAACTTCGGCGCCGCCACCGCCCACCCCACCGCCGTCTCCGACCAGCAGCTCCTCGTGGCCGCTCCCCCGGCCGCGGGGCCGGGCACCGTCCCGGTCTACGTCACCACGACCGGCGGGATCAGCAACCGGCTGCTCTACACCTATGTGGCCGTTCCGGCCGTCACCGGTGTTTCCCCTCGGACGGGGCCGGTCGCGGGCGGCACCACCGTCCTCGTCACCGGCACCGCGCTCTCCCGCACCACCGCCGTCACGGTCGGCGGCGTCCCCGCGGCGTCCTTCCGCGCGTTCTCCGACACCCTGCTCGTCG
>NZ_GG657754.1:1479399-1480459 GCF_000158915.1 Streptomyces himastatinicus ATCC 53653
GGGCACCCCGACCGGCACCGTCACCTTCGACTTCGGCGACGGAACACCCGCCGTGACCGCTCCCCTCACGGGCGGCACGGCCACGGTCGACCACGCCTACGCCGACCCGTCGGACACCCCCTACACCGTCACCGCGACCTACAGCGGCGACACCCTCTTCGTACCCTCCAGCGGAACGGACACCCAGACCGTCGGCGAGGCGGCGACCACCAGCACGGTGACCTCCGCGCCCGACCCGTCCCAGCCCGGGCAGCCGGTCACGGTCGTCGCCCATGTCGCGCCCCTGGCACCGGGCGCCGGTGCGCCGACCGGCACGGTGACGTTCGACTTCGGCGACGGCAGCCCCGGGACCGTGCTTCCGCTGTCGGGCGGCGCCGCCACCGTGGACCACACGTACACGGACGTCGGCGGAAGCCCGTACACGATCACCGCGACCTACAGCGGCGACACCGACTTCACCGGCTCGAGCGGCACCGACACCCAGACCGTCGAACAGGCCGCGACGACCACCGGGCTGGATCTCGCGCCGAACCCCTCGGTCGTCGGACAGCAGGTGACCGCCACGGCGACGGTCACGGCTGTGCCGCCAAGTGCGGGCACTCCCACCGGAACCGTCACCTTCGACTTCGGCGACGGCAGCCCGGCCACCACGGTCCCCCTCACCGGCGGCGCCGCCGGTGCCACGCATACGTACACCGGAACCGCCGGCAGCCCCTACCAGGTCACCGCCACCTACAACGGCGACACCAACTTCACGCCCTCCACCGCGACGGGCGGCCAGGCGGTCGGACAGGCCCATACGACGACCGCCGTGGTCTCCGCGCCCGATCCCTCCGCGACGGGCGAGGAGGTCACCTTCACCGCCACCGTCACCGCCGTGGCACCCGGCGCGGGCACCCCCACCGGCACCGTCACCTTCGACTTCGGCAACGGTGGCCCGACCACCACGGTCCCCCTCACCGGCGGCGCCGCGACCGCCACGCACGCGTACGCCGACACCGCCACCTACCCCGTCACACGCCACCTACAACGGCGACACCGACTTCACCACCTCGAGCGG
>NZ_GG657754.1:1489075-1491788 GCF_000158915.1 Streptomyces himastatinicus ATCC 53653
CGTGACCTCCTCGCCCCGACCCGTCCGTGGCGGGCCAGCCGGTCACCGTCACCGCCACCGTCGCGTCCGTCGCGCCGGGGGCCGGGACGCCGACCGGCACCGTCACGTTCACCTTCGGGGACGGCACGAACGCGGCGTCCGCGACCCTGTCCGGTGGCATCGCGACCGTCTCCCATGTCTTCAGCGGGACGTCCGGCAGCCCGTTCGCCCTCACGGCCACCTACAACGGCGACACCAACTTCACCGCCTCCAGCGGCACCGACACCCAGACCGTCAACAAGGCCGCCACCAGCACCTCCGTGGTGTCCTCACCCGACCCCTCGACCGTCGGCCAGCCGGTGACCCTCACCGCCACCGTCTCCGGGGTGGCACCGGGCAGCGGGATCCCGACCGGCACCGTCACCTTCGCCTTCGGCGACGGCACGAGTCCCGTCACCGCCACCCTGGCGGGCGGCATCGCGACCGTCACCCACCCCTACGCCACCAGGACCGGCAGCCCGTACACGGTCACCGCCACCTACAACGGCGACACCAACTTCACGACCTCCAGCGGCACCGACACCCAGACGGTCAACAAAGCCGCCACCACCACCGCCGTGGTCTCCGCACCCGACCCCTCGACGGTCGGCCAGTCGGTGACCCTCACCGCGACGGTGGCGGCGGTCGCCCCCGGGGCCGGGACGCCGACCGGCACGGTCACCTTCACCGTCGGCGACGGCACGAGCTCCGCCACCGGGACCCTGTCCGGCGGCGTCGCGACCGTCACGCATGCCTACGCCACCAGGACCGGCAGCCCGTTCACCATCACCGCCACCTACAACGGCGACACCAACTTCACCGCCTCCAGCGGCACCGACACCCAGACCCTGACCAAGATCACGACCAGCACCACGGTGACCTCCACCCCCGACCCCTCGGTGGTCGGGCAGTCGGTGACCATCACGGCGACCGTCGCCTCCGCGTCCGGTACGCCGACCGGAATGGTCACCTTCGCCTTCGGTGACGGAACCAGCTCGGTCGCGGCAGCGCTGTCCGGTGGCATCGCGACCGTCACCCACACGTACACCACGACCACGGGAAGCCCGTTCACCATCACCGCCACCTACGGCGGGAACGACAGCTACTCGGGCTCCAGCGGCACCGACACCCAGACCGTCAGCAGGGCGGCCACCACCACGTCCGCGGTCGCCACACCGAACCCGGCGTTGGTGAACGACCCCGTGACCGTCACCGCGACCGTGGCTCCCGTCGCCCCCGGCACGGGTACGCCCACCGGAACCGTCACCCTCGCCATCCCGGGGCGCACCCCGCAGACCGTGACGCTCGCGGGCGGCACCGCGTCCGCCACGTTCAACCCGCTGCCGAAGGGCACGTACACCGTCACCGCCAACTACAACGGCTCCGTCAACTACGCGCCCTCCGCCGGAACCACGACCCTGGTCGTGACGACGCCGGGCGGAGCCCTCTAGGGGGTGTCCGCCCCGGTGGTCCGGTCCGGCGCGTCCCCCTCCGGGCGCTTGTACATCCGCGTCGCCGTGATCTGGCCGTGCACCTGCTCCCCCTCCGGGTCCTGCGCCGGAAGGCCCGGCCGCAGATGCTCCTCGACGCTGATGTACTTGAGCCCGGCCCGCAGGTCCGCGTCATTCCGCAGCCGGATCACCAGCGGGAACTCGGCCAGCGCGGTCGTGTCGAACAGCCCCGTCGTATAGAGCAGCTGGACGCCCAGCGCGTCCGCGACCGCCCGCTGGAGCTCCAGCAGATACGTCGCGTTGGCGCGGCCGATCGGGTTGTCGAGGAACAGCGTGCCCGCGTGGCGGTGCTTGTCGCGGCCCCGGTCGTTGCTGCGCAGCGCGGCCATCGTGCAGTACAGGGCGATGGCGGCGGTCAGCAGCTGGCCGCCGGAGAAGACGTCGCCCATCTGCCCGACCGGCACCCGCTCCGCGCGCAGCACCGCGTCCGGCTTCAGGATCTCCACGGCCACCCCGCGCGGCTGGAGCGCCGACGAGACGCCGCGCAGCAGCAGGGACATGCCGTCCCGGCGCAGATCGGAGTTCTTCTTCACCGCCGAACGGGTCGCCTCGTCGATGACCTCGCCCAGCCGCTCCGTCAGCGTCGCCTGGTCCGGGTCGTCGAACCGGATCCGCAGGAACTCCTGCCCCGACCACTCGCCAAGACCCTCCGGGAGCCGGGAGAGCCGCTGCGCCGAACGGAGCGTGGCCAGGCAGGATTCGACCAGGCCGCGCAGCCGGTCGACGATGGAGTCGCGGTTGCGCTCCAGCTGCTCCAGCTCGTCGGTCAGCACCCGCAGCCGGGGCGCGAACGCGTCGGCCCAGGCCGAGGCGTGCTCGGGCAGCGCGGCCGCGGGCAGTTCGCGGATCTGCTGGCGGGCGGGGGTGCGGACCTGCTCGTAGCGGGTGGAGTTGGCGTGCCGTACGAGGACGTCGCTCGCCTCCCGGACCGCCGACTCGGCGCCCGACAGATCGGCCGCGCAGCCGCGCAGCGAGCGGCGGGCCTCGGTGGCGGCCTGCCGGGCCTCGGCGAGGCCGCCCGCGTACGGGTCGGGGCGCTTCGCCGGTCCGTCTCTCGCGCCGGGTCCTTCGCGCAGCAGGTCCCGCAGCAGGGCGGCCGTCTCGTCGAAGCCGCCCGCCGCGTCCTCCGCTGAGCGGTGGGATTGCAGCAGGTCGGCGTGGCGGTGCGGGCGGTGTCCAGCGCG
>NZ_GG657754.1:1494190-1496253 GCF_000158915.1 Streptomyces himastatinicus ATCC 53653
GTCGCTGGCGGCGAGCGCGGCGCGGGCCGGATCGGCGTCGGGGGCGGAGTCGTCGAGCCATCCGGCGCGCACGGCCTCGGCGGTCTCCTGCTCGACCTCGGTGAGCCGCTGCCGCAGGTGCTCGGCGTCGCTGCGGGCGCGCTGGGCGGAGGTGGCGGCGGAGGTGGCGTCGCGGTGGGCGGCCTCGCCGGCCTGCTGGAGGGCGGCGGAGCGCTCCTCCTCCTCGTTGGCGTGCCGTTCGCCGTCCGCCGCCGCCGCGTGCAGGGCGCGTACGAGGTCGGCGGCGGCCTTGGCGCGGGCGGCGAGCGCGGGGGCCGCGTCCCGCTCGGCCTCGCGGATGGCGGCGGCCACGCGCGCGGAGCGGTCGGCGGCGGCGCGATGGCGGAGCACCGTCTCGGCGGCCTGCCAGGCGGAGTGGAGGGTGCGGGCGTCGTTGAGTTCGCGGCGCTGGGCGGCGGCGCCCTTCTCGGCGGCGGCGAGGGCCAGCGAGGCGTGGCGGTAGGCGAGTTCGGCGGCCACCAGGTCGCTGCGTCCGCGCGCGGTCTCCGCCTCGGTGACGGCGTGCGCGGCGGCGGCGACCTGCTGGGCGAGTTCGGCGGCGCGGCCCCGCTCCTCGGCGCCGCGCGCCGAGAGCCGCCGGGCGAGCGTACGGGTGCGGCGCTCGGCGCCCGCGTGCACCCCGCGCGCCTGCTCGCGGCGCTCGGCGGCGTCGGCGATGCGCTGGAGCAGGTCCAGCGATCCGGCCGTGAAGTCGCGCTCGGCGGTCAGCTCGGCGCGGCGGCCGAGCTTGTGCGCGAAGCCGTGGACGAGGTCGGCGAGCCCGTCCGTGTCTCGGGTGTCGGTGACGGCGCGCAGCAGCAGATCGGTGAAGTCGGAGTCGTTCTTGACGGCGAAGAGCCCGGCCGCCTCGCCCTCGTCGGCGTTCATCTCGCGCTGGTAGCGGAAGAGTTCGGGGTCGAGGCCGAGTTCGCCGAGGTGTTCGTTCCAGCGCTCGTGGATCTCCACCCAGGAGACGCCCAGATGCGGATACGCCTTGTCCGCCTCGGTGAGGGCGTCCCGGAACCCCTTCATGGTGCGGCGGCGGCCACGGGCGGTGGAGGCACCGTCCGCGGAGGGGCGCACGGAGGCGGCCTCGGCGACCGGCAGCGAGTCGAGGCTGAGCCCGGGGCCGGGGCGGAACGAATACCACGCCTCGGCGAACTTCCGCGGGTCGTTGGAGACCTGGCGGCCGCGCCACTCGCTGACCTTGCCGACCACGATCGACTCGCCGGTGACCGTGTGCTGCCACTCCAGGGCCACATGCCCGCAGTCGTCGGCGAGCAGGAACTTGCGCAGCACGCCGGAGCTGGCGCCGCCGAGCGTGTTCCGGTGGCCGGGCAGCATGACCGAGAAGATCAGCTTGAGGAGGACGGACTTGCCGCCGCCGTTCTCCAGGAAGAGCACCCCGGCGGGGGCGGGGCGGCGCGGCGGGCCGACCGGCTCGTCCTCGAAGAACTCCGCCTGGGTCGGCGCGGGGCTGGGCACCGGGTCGCCGACTCCGCGCAGGTCCAGCACGGTGTCGGCATAGCGCGCACCGGCCGGCCCGATGGAGTAGAGGCGGATCCGGGACAGCTCGTACATGGCGGCGGACTCTCGTTGTCGGAGGTGGGTCGGAGGTGGGTCGGAGGCTGGTCGGGGTTTGACGAGGCGGGGTCAGGAGTGGAACGGCAGACCGGCGTCGGCGACGAGGTCGAGGGCGTCGCCCTCCTCCGGCGGCAGCAGCGTGGCGCTGCCGTCGCCGACCGGCACCACGCCGAGCGCGAGCAGCTCGGACATGGCGGCACCGGCCGCCATGTCGCGCACCTGGAGCTGGTAGCGGGCGGTGGTGCGGTACGTGCCGCCGGACTCGTCCCCGGTGCGCTGGAGGAACCCGGAGTCGACGAGGAAGGCGACGGCCTTGCCGATGATGCCGGTCGTCGAACCGGCCAGCCGGCGCGCGTCCTTGGTCGCCCCGGTGGAGCTGCGCCGCGCGTACACCCGCCCGGCGGCCTCCAGGCCGGGCGCGTCGGTGGCCGGGTCGGTGT
>NZ_GG657754.1:1496353-1503148 GCF_000158915.1 Streptomyces himastatinicus ATCC 53653
GCCCGCTCCTCCAGGCGGGCGCACGCCTGCCGTACGAAGGCGTCGACGCCGTTGACGGTGACCCGGCCGATGTACCCGTCGTCGGCCAGGTCCTCGGGGCGCGGGAAGGCCATGGCGGCGACGGAGAGATGGGCGAGCCCGTGCAGGAAGCGGTCGGCGGAGTCGCTGGCGGCGCGGCGGGCGTAGTCGCCCATGCGGACGGCGAAGACGGAGTCCTCGGCGGCGGTCACGGCCATCCCGGCGCGGGTGGACACCTCCAGCACGATCAGGCCGAGCCCGGCGGCGACGGCGTCGGCGAGCCGGGCGAAGGCCGGTTCGTCGCGGTAGCGGCGCAGCAGCTCGGCGTACTCGACGTCCCGGGCGGGCAGCAGCTTGGGCTGGAGCCCGAAGGACACCAGCCGCGCCGCGTCGGCCGCGTCGGCGGGCGTGACCCCGCCCGCCGGACCGCTCGGCGCCTCGGCCGGCTCGGGCTGTGCCGCGTCGTCAACGGCGTCGTACTCGGTCACGGGTGAAGCTCCTTGCGCGGGGCGTTCTCACGGGGTGCGGCGAGGGCGGCGGCACGGGACGTGTCCCGGTCGGGGGTCATCACGCCACCTCCGTCCGGTCCGCCGCCATGCCCGCGGCGTCCAGGAGGGCGGTGCCCACTATGAGATCGGCGCCGCCGAATTCGTGGTCCTCCAGCTCGGTGCCGTCGTCCACGGCGAACAGCAGCCGCTGTTCGCCCTGGCGGTAGGCGGTGCCGACCGGGGGGCTGGCGGCGTGGACGGCCAGGAGGGCGATCAGATACGGCAGGTCGGGGTCGCGGCGGCGGGCCTCGGCGAGGAGGCCGGAGAGGCGGCGCGGGGCGTCGGCGGGGAGGTCGAGCAGTTCCATGGCGACCGCGAGCTGTTCCTCGCTGAAGCGGCTGTCGTCGGGGGTCGCGATGAGGTCCGGCTCGGGCATCTCCGCGCCGAGGTGTTCCCGCTCGACGGGCGGGGTGAGGAGCATGTCGACCAGGTCGCCGACGCGAACGGAGGTGGGCGTCCGCATTCCGGTGCCGCGGGCGAAGAAGGCGTCGGTGACGCGCCCGGCCTGCTCCACGGGGAGCGGCAGGATCGGGGCGAGGAGCTGTCCGTACAGGTCGAGTCCGGCGCGCGCGGCGGGCGGGGCGAACGCCTGGCGGTCCTGCTCGGCGCGGAACAGCGGCCCGGCCTCCAGCAGCCGGGACTGGAGCTGGGTGTGGCGCCGGATGCAGTCCTTGACGATGTCGACCAGTTCGGCGGCGCGCCGCTTGTGCTCGGCGCCCTCGGCCTCGTCGCGCGCCTTGCGGATGTTGGTGAGGATCGCGTTCTCGTGGCGGTAGCGGTCGGCGACGTGGTCCAGCGCCTCGGTGATCAACTCGGGTACGGTGCGCAGCCAGTCGACCGCGCGGACGTTGCGCCGGGTCGCGTCCAGCGTGCGGCGCAGCGTCTCCGAGTACTGGACGGTGCGGTAGCGGGCCTGCTCGGCGGCGAGTTGGGCGTCGGCGAGGCGGCCGCGGCTGATGAGGACCTCGAGCTTGACCTCGGCGGCGATCTGGGCGCTGGTGACGTCCGTGTCGAGGGCGCCGACCAGAACGTTGACCGCTTCGTCGGTGGTGCGCAGATAGACGCCGCCACCGGGTCCCGGCACCTCCTCGATCAGCTTGAAGTCGTAGTCGCGGCGGACATACGCGCCGTCGGCGCCGAACGTGCCGTACACGGCGCGGAAGCCGCGGTCCACGCTGCCGACGTTGATCAGGTTCTCCAGCACCCAGCGGGCGACGCGCTCATGCTCGGCGGCGGGCCGGTCCGGGGCCTGGGCGGCGACGCGGGGCAGCAGCCTGGCCACTATCTGTTCGTGGTCGGCGCCGGTGTCGAAGTCCATGTTGAGCGTGACCAGGTCGATGGCGGAGAGGGCGACCTCGGCCATCGCGTACACCCCGTACTCGCCCGCGAGGTTGGCCTTGCGGGTGTCCAGGTCATGGAGCGGCGCCGTGCACGCGAGCGCGCGCAGCCGCCGGGCCAGGCCCTCGTCGGCGGCCGGTCCCGGCGCCGGGCGGGCTGCCCCGTCATGGCCGTTGAGCTGGGGCGCAGTGGAGGCCCCGGGGGGTGGAGATGTCACGTCGCACAGATTAGGCGGTCGCACCGACAACGCACGAAACGGCGCGGAGATCCCGCTATGTCGGGGCGCGTCATGCCCGTACACCGGCGCGTCTCCCGTGACTCACCGACCGGTCAGTCTACGGCTTCGCGGACGTTCCCCGGTCCGCCCGGCGGACCGTCGGTCAATGGATCGCGCCTTCGGCGCTGCGCACATCCGTCTGCGTGCTCGCCGCCGTGGTGACGATCGCGCGGAGCGCCTCGGCGACCGTGGCGGCGGGCAGGGACGGTTCGGGCCGGTCCACGACCTGTTCGGGCGCGTACGGGACGTGGACGAAGCCGCCGCGCAGGGCAGGCCGCTCGGTGGCGATCAGGTGGGAGAGGCCGTAGAAGACGTGATTGCAGACGAACGTCCCGGCGGTCTGCGAGACGGAGGCGGGGATCCCGGCGGCTCGTACGGCGGCGACGCACGCCTTGATGGGCAGGGTGGAGAAGTACGCGGCGGGGCCGCCCTCGACGACCGGGCCGTCGAGGGGCTGTTGTCCCGCTTCGTCGGGTATGCGCGCGTCGTTGACGTTGATGGCGACCCGCTCGACGGTGACGCCGGGGCGGCCTCCGGCCTCCCCCACGCACACCACCAGTTCGGGGTCGGTCCGCTCCACCGCGGCCCGCAGCTCCTCCAGGGCGGTGCCGAAGACACAGCTGAGCCGGGCGGTGGCCACGGTCAGACCGGGCGGCGGGTCGGCGGCGACCAGGGAGACGGCCTGCCATGAGGGGTTGACGACCGACCCGCCGAACGGGTGGAAGCCGGTGAGCAGCACTCGGGCCATGCGTGGCCTCCTCAGAAGGCGAAGAGTGAATCGCTTGAGGGGACCGTACTGGTCCGTGAGTTCGAGCAGTACGGCGGGCACCGCCGGCGAAACGGCGCGGGTGGCCCACCGGGCGAGAGGTCAGCCGATCCGCTGGGCGTACGCCTCGGAGAGCTGAGCCAGCGAATCCTCCAGATAGGCGGCGAGCAACTGCTCGGCGCGCGGCGCGTCGCCGCCTTCCAGTGCCCGCAGCATCTGCCGGTTGCGGTCGAGGTAGGGCTCGTGGAAGCGCCGGGGGTCGTCCATCGTGTGGAAGACGAGGCGGAGTTCGGCCAGCACGCCCCGCATCAGCTCATCGGTGCGCGGGCTACCCGCCAGCGCGACGATCCCCTGGTGGAATCGGATGTTGGCGGTGCCGAGATCCCGCCAGGCGGCATCGCGGTCGGCCTGCTCGCCCGCCGCCACGGCTTGGCGCAGCGCGTCGAGTGGATAGGGCGGCTCGCCGAGTCCGCGCAGGGCGGCGCATTCGACGAGCTGTCGCACCCGGTAGATGTCCACGACGTCATCGACCGTGAGCACACGGACGAAGACCCCGCGGTTGAGTTCGTGGACGAGCAGACGTTCGTGCGTGAGCAGCCGGAACGCCTCGCGCAGGGTGTTGCGGGAGATGCCGAGCGCGCCGCCGATGCTGTCCTCCGACAGCCGTGAGCCGGGCAGGATGAATCCGTCCGTGATGCGGTTGCGCAGGATGTCGGCCACCCGCTCGGCGGTGCTGGTGCGCCCCAGGAGGGCACGGTCGTCCGCCAGCCCGGCGAACGCCGCCTGACCGGCTCCGTTCTTCCCCACGCGCCCTCTTCTCTTCTCGCCCCTTGCCCTCTGCCTGCGACCAGTCAACCGCAGAAACAGGAACGAAACAACATGGGTATTGCCGGATCGTTCAACGATCCTCTACGTTGACCGGCAAGCCCGACCGCCCCCGATCCCCTTCACTCTCGGGGCGGCATTTCACGCCTCTGCCACACATCCCCCTCTGCGAGGTGGCCATGAGCACATCCCCGACAACACCGTCAAATCTCCCGAACGAGACAGATCCGACATCTCACCCCACCGCCCAAGGCGCCGAGGACAACGGCGCCTTCGCCTGGCGCCGCGACCTCGGACCGCGTGGCCGCCGCGCCTTCAACGGCGCCTTCGGCGGCTACGCCCTGGACTCGTACGACTTCTTCGCCCTGCCGCTGAGCATGGTCGCCATCGCGGCGTACTACGGGCTCAGCAGCGACCAGACCGGGCTGCTCACCACGGTCACCCTCGTGGTCTCCGCCGTGGGCGGTGCGCTCGCCGGGATCCTGGCCGACCGGATCGGCCGGGTGAAGGCGCTGATGATCACGGTGATCACGTACGCGGTCTTCACCGTGGCCTGCGGGTTCGCGCCCAGCTACGAATGGCTGCTGGTGCTGCGCGCCTTCCAGGGGCTCGGGTTCGGCGGTGAGTGGGCGGTCGGCGCGATCCTCGTGGCCGAGTACGCCTCCGCCAAGCACCGCGGCCGCACCCTCGCCTTCATCCAGAGCTCCTGGGCGGTCGGCTGGGCCCTCGCGGTGATCGTCTACACCCTCGTCTTCCAATTCGTCGACGAGGACCTCGCCTGGCGCGTGATGTTCTGGACCGGCGCCCTCCCCGCTCTGCTCGTGTTCTACATCCGCAGGAACGTCACCGACGCGCCCCAGGCCGCCGAACAGCGGGCCAACAGCACCAGGCGCGGTTCGTTCGCCGAGATCTTCCGCCCGGGGATGCTCAAGACCACGGTCTTCGCCTCGCTGCTCGCCACCGGCGTCCAGGGCGGCTACTACACGCTCGCCACCTGGGTCCCGACGTTCCTCAAGGAGGAGCGGGGCCTCACGGTCGTCGGCACCGGCGGCTATCTGACGTCGCTGATCTCGGGCGCCTTCACCGGCTACCTCACCGGCGGCTACCTCACCGACCGGCTGGGCCGGAAGAAGACCATCGCGCTGTTCGCCTTCCTCTCCGCCGGCTGCATCCTCGTCTACACCCACATCCCGAGCGGCGCGAACACCCTGCTGCTGGTCCTCGGATTCCCGCTGGGCTTCTGTATGTCGGCCATCTTCAGCGGCTTCGGCTCGTTCCTCAGCGAGCTGTACCCCACGGCCGTCCGCGGCACCGGGCAGGGCTTCACCTACAACACCGGTCGTGCCGTGGGCGCGTTCTTCCCGACCCTCGTCGGATTCCTCGCCGGCAGCTGGGGCGTCGGCGGAGCGCTGGTGTTCGGCGCCGTGGGCTACGGCATCGCCGTCGTCTCCCTCCTCGGCCTGCCCGAGACCCGGGGCCGTGAACTGGTCTGATGACAAGGGACGGGAGCACGACATGAGCGCCACCACACCCCTCGCGGACCCCGCCCGCGCGCGCGAGATGTTCCGGTCCGGCCTCAGCTCGCCGACGGCCGGATGGGCCCCGGGCTACGCCCAGGCCAACCTCATCGCCGTCCCGGCCGACTGGGCGGAGGACGTACGGCTCTTCTGCCGCCGCAATCCGGCGCCCTGTCCGGTCCTCGACGAGACCGGGCCCGGTTCCGTGGCCACCCGGCTGGCCGACGGCGCCGACCTGCGCACCGACTTCCCCGGCTACCGCGTCTGGGAGCACGGCGAACTCGTCGCCGAACCGGCCGAGGTGACCGCCCACTGGCGGGACGACCTGGTCGCCTTCCTCATCGGGTGCAGCTTCACCTTCGAGACGGCGCTCGCCGCCGCGGGCGTGCCGCTGCGCCACATCGAGCAGGGCCGCAACGTGCCCATGTACGTGACGGACCGCCAGTGCCGTCCGGCGGGGCGGCTCTCGGGCCCGATGGTGGTCTCCATGCGGCCGATACCCTCCGGGCTGGTCCCCACCGCGCGCGAGGTGAGCGGGACGATGCCCGCCGTGCACGGCGCCCCCGTGCACGAGGGTGACCCGGCCCAACTCGGCATCCGCGACCTCTCCGGGCCCGACTTCGGCGACTCGGTAGAGTTCCGGACGGGCGACATTCCGGTGTTCTGGGCCTGCGGGGTGACACCGCAGGCGGCCGTCATGGCCTCCCGCCCGCCCTTCGCGATCACCCACTCACCGGGCCGGATGCTCGTGACGGACGTACGGGACGAGGAGTACCGCACGTCATGAATTCCCAGCCGTACCACCGACCTCCGGAGGAGCGATGACCGACGCACCCCTCGGCGCGCCGATCGACCTCAACGCCGACCTCGGCGAGGGCTTCGGCCACTGGCGGCTCACCGACGACGAGGCGCTGCTGTCCGTCGTCACCAGCGCCAACGTCGCCTGCGGCTTCCACGCCGGTGACCCGTCCACCATGCGGCGGGTGTGTGATCTGGCCGCCGAGCGCGGGGTCCGCGTCGGCGCCCAGGTCTCGTACCGGGACTTGGCGGGCTTCGGACGGCGCGCCATGGACGTACCGGCGCGCGAGCTGGCCGACGAGATCGCCTACCAGATCGGCGCGTTGGAGGTCTTCGCCCGCTCGGCGGGCATTCGCGTCCGTTACGTCAAACCGCACGGGGCGCTCTACAACCGCTGCGTGCACGACGCGGAGCAGGCCGCGGCCGTCGTCGAGGGCGTGCGCCTGGCGGGCGGGGAGGCGGCGCTGCCCGTCCTCGGTCTGCCCGGCTCGCGGCTGCACGAGGCGGCCGGCGCGGCCGGTCTGCCGGTCGTCGCCGAGGCCTTCGCCGACCGCGCGTACACGGCCGAGGGGTCGCTCGTACCGCGTCGCGAGCCCGGTGCCGTCGTCACCGACGCCGACGCCGTCGTGAAGCGCTCCCTGATGATCGCCCGCGACAGGGCGGTGACCTCGATCGACGGGCAGCGGGTCGAGGTCACCGCACGGTCGC
>NZ_GG657754.1:1504035-1506685 GCF_000158915.1 Streptomyces himastatinicus ATCC 53653
TGACCACCGTCCAGGATCTGGGGCGCACGGGCCACGCCCACCTAGGCGTGCCCCGCTCCGGCGCCCTCGACGAGCCCGCGCACCGGCTGGCGAACCGCCTCGTCGGCAACCCGGAGGACGCCGCGACCCTGGAGACCACGCTGACCGGGTGCGCCGTGCGGCTCCGCCGGGCGGCGACGGTGGCGGTCACCGGCGCCCCCTGCCCGGTCACCGTCGACGGCCGCACCGTCGCGTGGGGCGCACCGGTGCGGCTCCCGGACGGCACCGTGCTGGACGTCGGCGCCGCCACACACGGGGTGCGCTCGTACGTGGCGTTCGGGGGCGGGGTCGACGCCGAGCCGGTGCTCGGCAGCCGCTCCACCGACGTGCTCTCAGGGCTCGGACCGGCGCCTCTCGCCGACGGTGCGGTGCTGCGGCTCGGCACGTCGTACGGGCCGGCCCCGGCGGTGGACTGGGTCCCGTACGCGGGCATCGTGCCCGAGCTGGTGCTTCCGGTGGTGCTCGGTCCGCGCGACGACTGGTTCACCGCCGCCGGGCTGCGCACCCTCACCACCGGCCGCTTCCGGGTCGCGGCCGCGAGCAACCGGATCGGGCTGCGCACCGAGGGCCCGGCGCTGGAGCGCGCCAGGGAGGGCGAGTTGCCCAGTGAGGGCATGGCGCTCGGCGCCCTCCAGGTGCCGCCCGACGGCCGCCCGGTGCTCTTCCTCGCCGACCATCCGACGACCGGCGGCTATCCCGTGGTGGGTGTCGTCCCGGAGCCGTATCTGGCCGCCGCGGCGCAGGCCGCCCCCGGCACCCCGGTGCGGTTCGCCCCGCTGCGCCGCCCGGGTCAGGCGTCCCGGGGGCGCGCCGGGTAGCGGTGACTGGTGTCGCACCAGGGGTAGCGGGCGCTGCGCCCGCAGGCGCACACCGCCACCATCACCCGGTCGGAGCGGACCGTGCTGCCGTCCTCCAGGACGACCTCCACGGGGCCCTCGACCAGCAGCGGGCCCTCGGGGTCGACGAGGACGCGCCGCGCCGGGGCCCGGGCGGCGCCGGGCTCATCGGGCACAGCTGCTGCACTCGGTCGTACGGATGGCACGGATCACCACCAGCTCCTCCTTGTCGTCCCCCGGGCCGATCAGCCCCCGCGAGGCCAGCCAGGGGCCGCGCCGCAGCAGCACGGGCCCGAACGGGACGACGCGGCGCGCGGTCACATCCACGTGCAGCCCCTGCGCGGCCAGCCGCTCCAGCGTGGTGCCGACGCCGCTCAGCGCGGACTGGACGAGCAGCAGCACTCCCCGTGGGCGCAGCAGCCCCGGGATCCGGGCGCACAGCCGGTCCAGCGCCGCCCGGCCGTCGGGCCCCGCGTTCCAGGCGCGGCCGCCCCTGGCGCGGACGAAGGGCCCGCCGGGGCGCGAGGGCACATAGGGCGGATTGGCCAGCACGACGTCGAAGCGCCGCCCGGAGGCCACGGACGCCAGGTCACCGAGGCGTACCCGGACCGGCTGGCCGCTGCGCCGGGTGTTCAGCCAGGCCGCCAGCACCGCGCGCGCCGAGACGTCCACGGCCTCGACCCCCGCGGCTCCGCAGCGCGCGGCGAGCAGCGCAAGCGCGCCCGTGCCCGTACCGATGTCCAGCACCTGGGCACCCGGCATGGCGGGCTCACGGCACACCGCCTCGGCCAGCAGGGCGGTGTCGTCCTGCGGTGCGTACACCCCGGGAGGCGCAATCAGTCGCATCCGTCCCAGGTACCTCATCCGCACCAGTCGAAACGCCCCGGTGGTTCCGGCCGGATGCGTCGGCCGGGCGATCGGGGGCACTCGGCGGGCCCGAGGTGCAGCGGTGGAGCAGCGGAAGAGGAGCGGTCGATGACGAGTCTTCCCACGGGGTTCGCCCCCGCGTCGTACTGGATGGAGTCGGCCCCCGGCCCGGCCTACCCGCCCCTGGAGCCCGGCCCCGAGCGGAGCGTCCCCGAGGTCGAGGTCGCCGTCGTGGGCGGCGGCATCGCGGGGATCTGCACCGCCTGGGAGCTGGCCCGGGCCGGGCGCCAGGTGGCGCTGATCGAGGCGGACCGGCTGGCGGCGGGCGCGACCGGGCACACCACGGCCAAGCTCTCCGCCCTCCAGGGCCTCGCCTACCAGGACATCCGCGCCTCGCGCGGCGAGGAGGCGGCGCGGCTGTACGCGGCGTCCCAGGCCGACGCGGTGGACCGGGTCGGCCGGGTCGCCGCCGAGCTGGGCATCGACTGCGATCTGGAGCGGGCCCCGGCGTACACCTACGCCGAGAGCGAGGAGTCACTCGACGCGGTGCGGGCCGAGGCGGAGGCGGCCGCGGCTGCCGGTCTGGACGCCTCGTTCACGACGGAGACGGATCTGCCGTTCCCGGTCGCGGGCGCGGTCCGGGTCGCGGACCAGGCCCAGTTCCACCCCCGGAAGTTCCTGCTGGCCCTCGCCGGGGACCTGGTCGCGCGTGGCGGCCGGATCTACGAGAACTCGCGGGTCATGGGCCTGGGCGAGGGCCATCCCTGTCGCCTGACCACCGACCGCGGCGCGCGGATCCGGGCCCGCGAGGTCGTGGTCACCACCGCGTACCCGATCTTCGACCGGGCGCTGCTCTTCCCCCGGCTGACGGTGCGGCGCGAACTCGTCGTCGCCGCGGTGCTGCCCGA
>NZ_GG657754.1:1507166-1508347 GCF_000158915.1 Streptomyces himastatinicus ATCC 53653
CTTCTTCGGCGACCGGATCTCCGGGGACGGCGCGGACGCGGTGCGCGACATCCCGCCGGGCGGCGGCGCGGTCGTCCGCGTCGGGGCGGGGCAGCGCGCCGTCCACCGCGACGAGGAGGGCGCACTGCACGCCCTGTCCGCGCGCTGCACCCATCTGGGGTGTCTGGTGCGGTTCGACGACGCCGAACGGACCTGGGAGTGCCCGTGCCACGGGTCCCGCTTCGCCGTCGACGGCAGCGTGCTCCAGGGCCCGGCGGTCCACCCGCTGGAGCGGTACGACGACCTCGGCGACGGGCACGACGGCCCGGACGGGGAGGGCCGGCGGTGACCACCGGCTCCAGGGATACGGCCACGCACGGCGGGCCCGGCGCGCCCCCGCTGCCGGAGGCCCGCGGTCCGCTGTCCGCGGCGGTCCGTACGGCGCTGCTCCAGGACCCGCCGCCGGCAGGTCTTCCGCCGACCGGGGACGCCGACCCGTTCGGCGAGGACCTTCAGCTCGCGCTGTACCTCGCCTACGAACTCCACTACCGCGGCTTCGCGGGCGTGGACGAGGCGTGGGAGTGGCAGCCGGATCTGCTGCGGCTGCGGGCCGCGCTGGAAGACCGGTTCCTCGGCGCGCTGCGCGAGGCCGTGCCCGGTGGCGCGGATGTGGCCGGGGAGCTGGACGCGCTGCTGGCCGAACCGCCGGCCGCGCCCGGGGTCAGTCACCACCTCAGGAGCCGGGGCACCTGGGGGCAGCTGCGCGAATATCTGGCGCACCGCTCGCTGTACCAGCTGAAGGAGGCCGATCCGCAGGCGTGGCTGATTCCCCGGTTGACGGGACAGCCCAAGGCGTCGCTGGTGGCGGTGGAGTTCGACGAGTTCGGGGCGGGCCACGGCGACCGGGTGCACGCCCGGCTGTTCGCCGAGGCGATGGCGGGCGCGGGTCTCGACCCGGCGTACGGCCGCTACCTGGACCGGGCGCCCGCCGAGACGCTCGCCGCCGTCAACCTGATGTCGCTGCTCGGTCTGCACCGCTCACTGCGCGGCGCGATGGCCGGGCACTTCGCCGCTCTGGAGATCACCTCGTCGCCCGGGGCCCGGCGGCTGGCCCAGGCCTTGGAGCGGCTGGGCGCCGAGCCCCGGTGCGTACGGTTCTTCACAAGAGCACATCGAGGCCGACGCGGTGCACGAACAGCTGA
>NZ_GG657754.1:1508848-1513436 GCF_000158915.1 Streptomyces himastatinicus ATCC 53653
AATCCATGACTGCCTGCCCCTTCTGATTCCGTGATGCGTCGTGGTGAATGCCCGCCCTCGCCCACGCGGGTATGGCGCGTCCAGCGAGTGGGCATGGAGGTACGAAGCCGACCCCCCGCACGAGGCTTGGCGGGCTTGGTAAGGAGCGGGTTTCCGGTGGGGGCGACCGCAAACCTTGTATTGATCGCGCCAATACGGCGATGCGCCCCGGGGGCTCGGCGCTCAGTCCGGCGCCGGGCCGTATCCGCCGCCGCCCGGGGTGTGGACGACGAGGACGTCGTCCGGGCCGACGTCGGCCGCGTCGCAGCCCGCCAGCCGGTCCACCGAGCCGTCGGCGCGCTCGATCAGGTTGGCGCCGAGCGCGCCCGGTGTGCCGCCCGCCATGCCGTACGGGGCGACGCGGCGGTGGCCGGTGAGCAGGGCCACCGTCATGGGCTCCAGGAAGCGGATGCGGCGGGTGACGCCGTGGCCGCCGCGCCAGTGGCCGCGGCCGCCGCTGTCCCGCCGTACCTCGAAGCTCTCGACGCGGACCGGATAGCGCCACTCCAGCACTTCGGGGTCGGTGAGCCGGGAGTTGGTCATATGAGTCTGTACGGCGTCGGCGCCGTCGAAGCCGTCGCCCGCGCCCGAGCCGCTGGCCACGGTCTCGTAGTACTGGACGCGGTCGTTGCCGAAGGTGACGTTGTTCATCGTGCCGGATCCCTCGGCCTGGACGCCGAGCGCCGCGTAGAGGGCGCCGGTGACGGCCTGGGACGTCTCGACGTTCCCGGCGACCGTGGCGGCCGGGTACACCGGGGCCAGCATCGAGCCCTCGGGGATGCGGACCTCCAGGGGCTTCAGACAGCCGCTGTTGAGCGGGATGTCCTCGGCGACCAGGGTGCGGAAGACGTACAGCACGGCCGCCATCACCACCGAGCTGGGCGCGTTGGCGTTGCCCGGCTGCTGGGGCGACGTACCGGCGAAGTCCAGGACGGCGCCGCGGCCCGCGCGGTCGACGGTGACGGCGACGTGGATGACGGCCCCGCCGTCGGTCTCGTAGCGGTACGAACCGTCGCGGAGGGCGCCGACGATACGGCGTACGGACTCCTCGGCGTTGTCCTGGACGTGGCGCATATAGGCGTGCACGACGTCCAGGCCGAACTGCCCGATCATCCGGCGCAGTTCCTGGATGCCCTTCTCGTTGGCGGCGATCTGGGCATGCAGATCGGCGAGGTTGGCGTCCGGGGCGCGGGAGGGGTACGGCCCGGCGGTCAGCAGTTCGCGGGTCTCGCGCTCGCGCAGCGCGCCCTCCCGCACCAGCAGCCAGTTGTCGAAGAGCACGCCCTCCTCCTCGATGGTGCGGCTGAAGGCGGGCATGGAGCCGGGGGTGATGCCGCCGATCTCGGCGTGGTGGCCGCGGGAGGCGACCAGGAACAGCAGGTGCTCCCCTGGCTCATCGAAGACCGGGGTGACGACCGTGACGTCCGGGAGGTGGGTGCCGCCGTGGTACGGGTCGTTGATGGCGTAGACGTCCCCAGGGCGCATCGCGTCCCCGTTGCGTCGCAGCACCTCCTTGATGGACTCGCCCATCGACCCCAAGTGCACCGGGATGTGGGGGGCGTTGGCGATCAGATTTGCCCTCGGCGTCGAACAGGGCGCACGAGAAGTCCAGCCGCTCCTTGATGTTGACGGAGTGGGCGGTGTTCTCCAGGCGCAGGCCCATCTGTTCGGCGATGGCCATGAAGAGGCTGTTGAAGACCTCCAGCATCACCGGGTCCACCTCGGTGCCGACCGCCGACATGCGCGGCCGGGGGCGGACCCGGGTGAGCAGCAGATGGCCGCGGTCGCCCAGGGCCGCCTGCCAGCCGGGGTCGACGACGGTGGTGGCGTCGTCCTCCGCGATGACCGCCGGGCCGGTGAGGGTGTCCCCGGGGCGCATCCCGGCGCGTTCGTACAGCCCGGTGCGCTGCCACCGCCCCTCCGTGAACATCTCCACGGTCGCCACCGGCGCCAGGGCGCCCTCCCTGGACGGCTGTTCCACGGCGTGGCCGCCCGCCGGGCCCGCCGCGCCGACCGCCTCCACCGACACCGCCTCCATGACGATCGGCTTGTCCATGGTGAACGCGTAGCGCGTGCGGTGCGCCCGTACGAAGTCGGCGGTCATCGCGGGGACGGCGTCCAGCGGGACGGGGAGGGCCGCGTCGGTGCCCGCGTACCGCAGATGGACCCGGGCCGTGGTGCGCACGCTCTCCCCGGGGACGCCGTCGGCGAGCAGCTCGTCGCGCGTCTGGCCGGACAGCCGCGCGCACAGGTCGCGCACGTCCGGCAGCGACTCCTCGCTCAGCTCCGTCTCGACGGCCTGCTCGCGCATGGCGGTGGCATCGGCGACCCCGATGCCGTACGCCGAGAGCACTCCGGCCAGCGGCGGCACGATCACCGTGCCGATGCCGAGGGCGTCGGCGACCGCGCATGCGTGCTGGCCGCCCGCGCCGCCGAAGCTGGTGAGCGCGTAGCGGGTGACGTCGTGGCCGCGCTGCACGGAGATCTTCTTGACCGCGTTGGCCATGTTCAGCACGGCGATGTCCAGGAAGCCCGCGGCGACCTCCTCCGCGCCGCGCCGGTCGCCGGTCGCCTCCGCGATCTCCTCGGCGAGGCGGGCGAAGCGCTCCCGTACGGTGTCCGCGTCCAGCCGCTGGTCGGCGTGCGGGCCGAACACCGCCGGGAAGTGGGCGGGCTGGATCCGGCCCAGCATCACATTGGCGTCGGTGACGGTCAGCGGGCCGCCGCGCCGGTAGCAGGCGGGGCCGGGGACGGCACCGGCCGAGTCCGGGCCCACCCGGTAGCGGCGCCCCGTCGAAGTGGAGCACCGAGCCGCCGCCCGCCGCGACGGTGTGGATGTTCATCATGGGCGCGCGCATCCGCACCCCCGCGACCTCGGTCCCGAAGACCCGCTCGAACTCGCCCGCGTAGTGCGACACATCGGTCGACGTGCCGCCCATGTCGAAGCCGATGACCTTGGCGTGGCCCGCCTCGGCCGAGGAGCGCACCATGCCCACCACGCCGCCCGCGGGCCCCGACAGCACCGCGTCCTTGCCGCGGAAGTGGGCGGCCTCCCGCAGCCCGCCGTTGGACTGCATGAACATCAGCCGGATGCCGCGCAGCTCGGCCGCCACGTCCTCGACGTAGCGGCGCAGGATCGGAGAGAGGTACGCGTCGACCACGGTGGTGTCGCCGCGCGACACCAGCTTCATCAGCGGGCTCACCTCATGCGAACAGCTCACCTGCGTGAAGCCGAGGCCGCGGGCCGCCTCCCCCACCGCGCGCTCGTGCGCGGCGTGCCGGTAGCCGTGCGTCAGGACGACCGCGGCGCTGCGGAAGCCGTCGCGGTGCGCGGCGCGCAGCGCCTCCGTGGCGGCGTCGAGGTCCAGGGGGCGTACGACGGTGCCGTGCGCGTCCACCCGCTCGGGCACCTCGATCACCCGGTCGTACAGCGCCTCCGGCAGCACGATCCGGCGGTCGAAGAGCCGCGGCCGGTTCTGGTACGCGATGCGCAGCGCGTCCCGGAAACCGGCCGTGACGACGAGCACCGTGGGCTCGCCCTTCCGCTCCAGCAGGGCGTTGGTCGCGACGGTGGTGCCCATCTTGACGACGGCGATCCGGCCGGCCGGAACCGGCTCATCCGGCCCGAGCCCCAGCGTCTGCCGGATCCCGGCGACGGCTGCGTCCATGGTGCGCTCGGGATGGTGGGACAGGAGCTTGCGGGTGACGAGGCGGCCGTCCGGGCGCTTTCCGACGACGTCCGTGAAGGTACCGCCACGGTCGATCCAGAATTCCCAGCGACCGGTCATCCCACCATTGTCGCAGCGTGCGGGGGTGTTTGGGCTTCCGGCCGCGGCAACGAGGCGAGTGCGGCGAGCGCCGCCCGCCGCTCCTGCCCGTCGAGCAGATGTCCGGTCCCGCGCACCCGGTGGCGTACCTCCTGCGCCGCCAGCGCCAGGAGTCCGGGCAGCAGATCGGTGCAGCGGTCCACGACCCAGCGCGTGCCCCGGGTCGCCATCCACCAGGCGCTCGCGGCACGCGAGGGCGTCGGCCCGTCGAGCGCCGTGGCCGGCGGGTCGCCCTTGGCGATGCCGCGGGCCGTGAGCGCGCCGTGGAACTCCCGCGCCAGCAGCCGGTGCCCCAGCTCGCTCGGATGCAGCCGGTCCACGCTCCACGCCGCGCGATCCATGACCCAGCTCTGCTCGGTCAGCTCCACGTGCACCGCCCCGTACCGCCCGGACAGCGCGTGCACCACCGTGTTGACGGCCCGCATACGCCGCCCCAGCGGCCCGGCGAGCGCCTCCGGCAGCCCCAGCATCCGGCCCGGGTCGGGCAGGCACGCGGTGAGCACCACCGTCCCGTCGGCGCGCAGCGCGCCGATCGTCGCGTCCAGGGCCTCGGCGACCCGGCGGATGTCGAAGCTGTCGCGCAGGGTGTCGTTCATGCCGACCACGACGGACGCGAGCTGCGGACGCGCCCGGCGGGCGGCGCTCAGCTGCTCACCGGCCACGTCGGCGGCGAGCGCGCCGCTGCGGGAGACGTTGACGAAGTCCACGGCCTCCCCCTGCGG
>NZ_GG657754.1:1513983-1522482 GCF_000158915.1 Streptomyces himastatinicus ATCC 53653
CCGGCGGACGGACCGGCGACGGCGCCGCCGTTAGCCAGCGCGGCGCCACCCGGAACCGCCCGACCGGCCGGGATCACCACGACCTGTTCGCTCGGAACCGCCCCGGCGGACGCCGTGGGCTGGACGGGCCGGGCGTCCGGGGCTGTCGGGCCGGGGCCCGCCGGCGCGGGCTGGGGCCGACGGTCCGGGCAAGCGCGGGGTGCGCTCACCGGGTACCGCCCGTTGCCGTGCGGGCCGGGATCCGGCCGTCGGGGTGGGGGCGGGGTGCGTCGTGGGCGGCCAGGAAGGCGTCGACCGCCGCGGGCCAGCCGTAGCGCTCGGCGCGGACCCTTGGTCCGTGGCGCGGCGTACGGGCTCGGGGCGGGCCAGGACCTGGGTGACGGCGTCCGCGAACGCCGTCCCGTTGTCGGCCGCCGTCGCGCCCGCCGGGCCGACGATGGCGGGGAGCGCGGACAGGGCGCTGACGACGACGGGCGACCCGCACGCCAGCGCTTCCAGCGCGGCCAGACCGAAGGTCTCCGCCGGGCCGGGGGCGAGGACGACGTCCGCGCTGGCCTGGAGCGCGGCCAGGCGGGCCCGGTCGCCGACGTGACCGAGGAAGGCCGCCGGGAGGTCCTCCGCGCGGGCGCGGGCCTCCAGGCGGGCGCGCAGCGGGCCGTCGCCCGCGACGACGAGCGCCGCCGGGACACCGCGCCGCCGCAGTTCGGCGAGGGTGTCGAGCGCGCGGCCCGGCCGCTTCTCGGGCGACAGGCGGGAACACATGGCGAGCAGGACCGAGGCCCCGCCGCGGTGGTGCTCGCGCAGGGCGCCGTCGTAGTGGGACGGGTGGAAGTGGCCGAGGTCGACGCCCAGGGGGGCGCGTACGACATTGCGCGCACCGATGCGTACGAACTCGCGCTCCGCCCACTCCGTCGTGCAGACGATCCGCGCATACGCCCGCGCGGTACGGCGGTTCAGCCGGTCCGCCGCGCCCCGGGCGGCCGCCTCGGGCACGCCCCAGGTGCGCAGCACGGCGTCGGCGCTCTCGTGGGAGACCATCACGGCGGGCACACGGGCGCGCCGCGCCCACTCCCCCGTCCAGCGCAGGGTGGTGCGGTCGGAGACCTCCAGCCGGTCGGGCGCGAGCCCGTCGAGCAGCCGGGTCAGCCGCCGCCGGTCGGTCAGCACCCGGTAGCCGCCGGTGCCGGGCACGGCGGGGCCCGGGAGGGTGATCACCCGGCCCTGGCGGGTCTGCTCGTCCGCGTCGCGTTCCCCCGGCACGATCAGGACGGACTCGTGCCCGGCCGCCTGGTAACCCGCGCCCAGCTCGCGCAGCGCGGTGCGCAGGCCGCCGGAGGAGGGGGTGACGAAGTTCGCGAGCCGGACGATCCGGAGGGACGGTGCGTCGCTCATGCCGCCACCGCCGTACGGGCCATCAGCACATCGGCGTAGTGGTCGATCAACTGGTCGACGATCGCCTCCCAGGTGCGGCCCTCGACCGCCTCCCGGCCCGCCTGCCCGAGCGCGGCGCGCTTCCGGGGGTGGGCGGCGAGGAGCGAGACGGCGTCGCGTACCTCGTCCGCGTCGCCAGGCGGCACCAGCAGTCCGGTACGGCCGTGGTCGACCAGGTCGAGCGGGCCGCCCGCGGCGGGCGCGACCACCGGCACGCCGCTGGCCTGCGCCTCCTGCACGGTCTGGCAGAAGGTCTCCTGCGGGCCGGTGTGCGCGAAGACGTCCAGCGAGGCGAAGATGCGGGCCAGCTCGGTGCCGGTCCGGCGGCCGAGGAAGTGGGCGCCGGGCATGGCGGCGCGCAGCGCGGGCTCGCTCGGCCCGTCCCCGACCACGACCACCCGGACGCCGGGCAGCGAACACAGCGGGGCCAGCAGTTCGACGTTCTTCTCGGGCGCCAGACGGCCGACGTAGCCGACGATCAGCTCCCCGCCGGGGGCCAGGGAGCGGCGCAGCTCCGGGTCGCGCCGCGCGGGGTGGAAGCGCTCGGTGTCGACGCCGCGCGGCCACAGCGCGACCCGCGGCACCCCGTGCTCGTCCAGGTCGCGGGCGGCGGCGGTGGACGGGGCGAGGGTGCGGTCGGCGGCGGTGTGCACGGCCCGTATCCGGCGCCAGGCCGCGTTCTCGCCCGCGCCGAGGTACGTACGGGCGTAGCCGCCCAGGTCGGTCTGGTAGACGGCGACGGCGGGGATCCGCAGCCGCAGCGCGGCCGTCATCCCGCGGGCGCCGAGCACGAAGGGGCTGGCCAGGTGGACGAGATCGCTGCGGTGCGAGGTGATCGCGGCGGCGAGCCGGCGGCTGGGCAGCGCGACGCGCACCTGCGGATAGCCGGGCAGGGGCAGGGAGGGGATCCGGACGACGGGAAACGGATGCGTTCCGTCGGCGTCCCCGCCCCCGTCGGGCGGCCCGTCGTGCGGGCCCGCGGGGGCGATGACGAGGGGTTGGTGACCGCGCCGGTGGAGATGCTGGGCGGTCTGGAGCGTGCAATGAGCGACGCCGTTGATGTCGGGCGGGAAGGATTCGGTCACGATGGCGACTCGCATACCGGTGTTGTCGGCGTAAGAAGGGTGGCCCCGGCATCGTGCACCTTGCGAGCCGTGAAACGTCCCGTGAGCGTTGGCCTCCGCGCCCGCCGAAGCCGGATGAACCACCCGGAATCCGGCACGAATCCCCGGGTTTACGGACGACCACCTGGCGTAAACCCATCGCCCGCCCCCGGTGGGGCGGGCCGGGGTCAGACGCCCGCGGCGTCGGGGCCGATGCGGCTGCGGACCGCGGTCTGGACCTCGGCTTCCTCGGCCGGGTCGGCGGCCAGTCTGCGGAGCTGTTCCACGACGCGGGCGTCACCGGTGGCGGCGTGGTGGGCGGCGAGTTCGCGGGTGGTCTCCTCGCAGTCCCAGAGGCATTCGACCGCGAAGCCCGCCGCGAACGAGGGATCGGTGGCGGCCAGGGCGCGGGCGGCGCGGCCGCGCAGATGGGAGGAGGCGGTTTCGCGGTAGACGTGGCGCAGCACCGGGGCGGCGCAGGTGATCGCGAGACGGCCCGCCCCGTCGACGAGCGTCCACAGCGACTGGCTGTGCGGGCCCTCGGCCCGCACCGTGCGGCGGAGGGCGGCGAGGACGAGCCCCGTGTCGTACTGCCCGCCGCGGGCGGCGAGCATGGCGGCGGCCGCGGCGCCGAGCGCGTCGGGGCGGTGCGCCCAGATCCGGGCGCGGTCGAGGGCGGCGATGCTGCGCATGCGTTCGAAGGCACCTTAGGGCGGCACGGGAAACCGACTCCGAGGCGTCCGGCTCGGTGACCGCGGCCTCGATCAGGTCCAGCACCTCGGGGTCGCCGGTGTCGGCGAGGTACCGCAGGGCGGTCGCACGGGCCGCGTCCGGCGCGCTCGCGGCGGCGGCCAGCAGCTCGGGGCGGTCCTCCGGACCGGCGACGGCGGCGAGGCAGCGGGCGGCGGCGTCGGGGCGACGGGGATCCAGGGCGCAGGTCGTGTTCCTGCTGGGCCCAGGCCAGGACGTCGTGGACGCTCCAGCCGGGCCGCGGCCCGGAGGGGCGCAGCTGGCGCTGCCAGCGGTCGAAGGAGCCCTGTTCCTGCACGGCGCGCACGCGCGGGCCGTGCGTCGGGTCGTCGGCCCACAGCCGCCAGGGGCGGGGCTCGTAGGCACCGCGCGCGGCGGCGGCCAGTTCGGCATTGCCGTCGGGCGTCTCGGGGAAGCGGCCGAGGACGACGGGGGCGAGGGCGCGCAGCCCGGCGTCGTCGTCGCGCAGGGCCAGCTCGTCCAGGGCCCATTCCCAGTTGCTGCCGGAGGCGGCGTACCGGCGCAGCAGGCGCAGCGCGTCGAGCCGGTCGTAGGCGGCGAGGTGGCCGAGGACGGCGAGGGCGAGCCCGGTGCGCTCCTCGTCGGTGTTCACCAGGTCGTCGGGGTGGAAGAGGTGCTGTTCGATTTCGTCGAGGTCCGCGTCGAGGTCCAGGCAGAGCCGGGCGTAATAAAGGGAGCGGTTCTCGACCTGCCAGTCACGGCGTGGGTCGTGCAGCACGCAGTGGTGCAGTGCCGCGAGCGCCTCGGCCCGCGGCGCGGCGAGGGCGTGCAGGGTCCCGTCGCCGCGGCCTCGCTGGAGGAGGCCGAGCAGGGTACCGCTGGGCGCTATGTCTGGATCGAACATGAGGTCAGCATCCGGTGCGGGGGGTTCGCTGGCAACGGGATTTCCGTCGTCCGGCATTCTTGCCGGTGTCCTGGCGCCATATGCCGGATGAACACCTGAACTGAGGGATTCCCGAGCGCCGCAGCCTACCCGGAATCACATGCTCCACCGAGTCGTGTCCGACTTGCCCCAGGAAAGCCATTGGCATATGCCAGAAGCACCACCGGATCGGGTATTGCCAAACGACTTACGCGACGTCGCAGCCTGTGCAAGAGTCGTTACCGGTCCTTACCCCTTCAGACCCGGCAGCGCCGCCCCGTACCGGCCCGTATCGGAGAACACATGCCGTCCCCCCGCTCCGCGGACCATTTCGCCGCCCCGTCGCCCCAGCGCGGCACGGTCGACGCGCTCATCACGCAGACCCGGCGGCTCCGCGGCGGCATCGCCGCCGTGCGGCGCGACACCACGGCGGACCTGAGCGGTACGGCGAACGAGTCCCAGCTGCGCTGGCAGCGCGCCCTGTGCGATCTCGCCGTCCACCATCTGGACGACCTCGGCCAGCATCTGGACCAGCTGCGGGAGGGGCTGCCGTCCGAGCAGCCCGGGGAACCGGAGGGGCCAGGAAGAGCGGATGGTGCGGCTCCGGAGCGGAAGCCGCTGGATCGGGACGCGGCGGGGCAGGGCCCCGGCCACGGTCCCGGTTCGCTGCTCAACCGCGTCGGCAGCGCCGAGTGGAATCTCCTCACCGACGAGGTGACCTGGTCCGACGAGCTGTGCCAGATCTTCGGCCGCAGCCCCGACGAGGGCGGCCTGCCCCTGGACGAGCTGCCGTCCTGGGTCGTCGCCGACGATCAGCCGGTGCTGACCGCGATGGTCACGGACTGCCTGGTGGACGGCAAGCCGATCGACGGCGAGTTCCGGGTGGTCCGTCCGGACGACGCCGTCCGTACGGTGCACATGGCGGGCGAGCCCGTCCTCGACACCGACGGCAGCACCGCCTCCATGTGGGCGGTGCTCCGCGATGTGAGCGCGCTGCGCCGCAGCGAGCGGGCGGTGCGCGAGTCCCGCGACTCGCTCCAGCGCCAGCGGCACATGGCCCGCGCCGAGCGCCGACTGGCGGTCGAGCTGCACGAGGCCGTCCTGCCGCCGTGGCGCGGCTCCGCGCCCCTCGCGCACGGCCGGCGGCCGGAGGGCACCGCCCTCGACGTCGCCTCCCACTACTTCCCGTCCGCGGACGGCGCGCTGATCGGCGGCGACTGGTACGACGCGCTCGAACTGCCGGACGGCGGCACCCTGCTGAGCGTCGGCGACCTCACCGGCCATGGCGTCGCCGCGACGTCGGGCATGGCGATGGTGCTGGGCGCGGTGCGCGGCATGGCGGTGGCCGGGATCGAGCCGGGCCCGCTGATGGGGCGGCTCAACCAGCTGCTCGACGCCTCCGCTCAGCCCGCCCTGGGCAGCGCCGTCTGCGGGCGGTACGACCCGGCGACCCGCGCCCTGGTGTGGTCGCAGGCCGGGCACCCCGCCCCGCTGCTGTTCCGCGACGGGGCGGGGCGCGCGCTGCGGCCCCCGGCTGGTGTGCTGCTCGGCGGCACGACGGGCGCCACGTACGCCCAGGCCGAGGAGCGGCTGGAGCCGGGCGATCTGCTCCTGCTGCACGCGGGCGGGCTCGCCGAGGACCCCACGGTGACGGCCGAGCGGCTGCTCCGGCTCGCGCCACGGTTCGCCGCCGCCCGCGGCACGCAGGAGTGCGTACGGGTGGTGGCCGAGGAGTTCGACGACGAGCGGCGCGAGGGCGACGCCTGCGTACTGCTCGCGATGATCGGCTGACCGACCGGGTGAAGGACCGGTTGACCGGCGTGGTCGCCATGACCGGCCGATACGACGGCTGAACCGGCTGATACGAAGGGCCGCCGCTATACGGCCGTGGTCTTCGCCGCCCCGCCCGCCCCCTTCGCCCCGCCTCCGGCTCCCTTCTGGTGGCCCAGCCCCTTCGGCATGGCCTGCTGGATCTCCGCCCGCAGCTCCCGCACCGCGGCCGACGAGCCGTACGGCGCGGTGAGCCGGTACATCTCCCGCAGCCGGTCCCAGGTGCGGTGCGAGGAGTTCTGCTCGATGGTGGCCAGCGCCTGGCGGGCGGAAGCGGCCCCCTGCTCCGGGTCGCCGCCGATGAAGCAGGCCGAGGCGATGGAGATGTGGTCGAAGATCTGCGACCGCTGACGGCCGCCCTCCCGCATCCGCAGCGCCTCCTTGGCGTGCCGCTGCGAGATGGCCGCGACATCCGGTTCGTGCTCGGCCAGGGTGCGGTAGACCAGCCCCTGCATCCCGTGCATGTCGGCCTCGTTGAACAGCTGCATCCAGCTGGGCGCGGGCCCCCGGTCCTGGTCGGAGACGAACAGCTCCTCCGCCTCCCCCAGGGTGCGGCGCACCGCCTGGCCGTGCCCCTTCGAGGCGTGCGCCCAGGCCTCGATGGTGCGGAACATGGAGCGGGTGCGGGGCAGCGCCGCGTCCCCCGCGCCGGACGATGCCAGCTTCATCAGATCGAGGGCGTCGTCCGGGCGGCCGATGTGCACCATCTGCCGGGCGGCACGGGACAGCGCCTCGCTCGCCCGCGGCCGGTCGCCGCCCTCCCGGGCCGCGTGCGCGGCGATGACGAAGTACTTCTGGGCGGTGGGCTCCAGGCCCACGTCATGGGACATCCAGCCCGCCAGCACGGCCAGATTGGCCGCGACGCCCCACAGTCTGCGCTGGAGCGCCTCGGGGTGACGGTAGGCCAGCATCCCGCCCACCTCGTTGAGCTGGCCCACCACGGCCTTGCGCTGGAGCCCGCCGCCGCGGGCCGCGTCCCAGGCGCGGAAGACCTCGACCGACGTCTCCAGCGCGTCGATCTCCTGGGAGCCCACGGGGGCGGCCTCATAGCGGTCGAAGCCCACGGGCTCGGCGGAGAGGGGGTTGTCGGAACGGGGCGCGTCGGTGGCGAGGGTGGGGTCGGAGAGCAGCCATTCGCTCATGGCACCGGTGATGGCGGATCCTGCGGCGAGCGCGGCGCCCGCACCCACCAAGCCGCGTCGGTTGAACATAAGGTCCATTCCCGTGAATTCGGTGAGGACCGCGGCCGTGGACTCGGGCGGCCAGAGCAGCCCGTCGGCGGACTGCCCCTTTCCCGCGCGCCCACCTCGTCCGAACCCGAGGTCCTCGATGGTCACGACTCGACCGAGGCGCTCGGTGAAGAGGACGGCCAGCACCTTGGGCACGGGATCGCGCGGCGTCTCGCCGGTGTCGATCCAACGCCGCACCCGCGAGGTGTCGGTTGCCAGCTGCGGGTGGCCCATGGCCGCCGCGCGCCGGTTCACGAGCCTCGCGAGCTCGCCCTTGGACCAGCCGGCCAGGCCGAAAAGGTCCGCAAGACGGGTGTTGGGTTCCCTCGTCACGTCAAGCCCCCAGGATCCTCGGCTGACTTGACAGTAACGGGCCCGTCACGAGCCGTGCGACTATTCGCCAGGGTTCGCCAGGGTCCGCCAGATGGTGTGCCACCCGCGCGCGGGTGTGATGTAGGAGTGCGCTACCCGGCCCGGTGCGGGTTGGAAAATCCGCTTGGAAAATCCAGTTGGAAAATGCCAGCGGGAAACCGCCCGTTGGAAAACGCCAGCCGCATTCCCCAGGGTGCGGCCCCGCCCCGGGGCCGGGAGCGTACGTACATACGTCGGCACACGAAGGGATCTGTCTCGCCCATGTACGCAGCGTCGTCCTCCGTGTCCGCCCCACCTCGGCCGTACCGGCGGCAGCTGCCCGGCAATGGGCCGTACCTCGATCCCGCTCCCGGCGGCCGCGCACGGCGCACCGCCGCCGTCGGCTCCGTGCCGCCCAGCGGAAGACTCGACGTGTCCGGTCCCCAGGGTGCGCAGCTGCGCACTGCCATCGCCGCGGTCCATCGCATCTGTCCGGAGTTCAACCCGGTCCAGGTGCTCCGGCGCAGCGGGCGGTCCGTTCTCCTGGTCGGTTCGACGGGCCGCACCACGGCGGTCGCCAAATGCCTGCTGGACCACTCCCCGGCGTGGGCCGAGCGGTTCCGCCGCGAGATAGCGATGTACCGGACGTTCGTACGACAGCGTCCACCCGTCCGGGTGCCGCGGCTGATCGCCGCCGACCCCGACAACTGCGCCCTGGTCATCGAGCGGATGCCCGGGCGGGTCGCGGCCGTGCAGCGCCATCCCGCCGAGGCGCCACCGCGCGCCGATGTGCGCGCCGCGCTCGGCGCGATCTGCCGGATCAACCAGTGGCGGCCGCCGGGGGATCTGTTCGACGCCCCGGTCGACTATGCCGCCCGGCTCTCCCGCTACCACGAGTTGGGGCTGCTGACCGACCGGGACA
>NZ_GG657754.1:1523198-1528311 GCF_000158915.1 Streptomyces himastatinicus ATCC 53653
GCCCCCGACACCACCAGAGACGCGGACCGGAACGGCGACAGACCCGTCCCCGGCCCCAGCCGGAGGACGGCGCTGCGCACCGCGGGCGCCGCCGCGTCCGCCGCCTTTCTGCTCCCGGTCGTCTCCGGGACCCCGGCCGCCCGCGCCGATCAGCCGCCGGGCGGCACACCGTCGCCGGAAGGGGCCGGGGCGCTGCAACGGGCCTTCGCGGCGGCGGCGAAGGAGCACGGGGTGCCGCTGAGCGTGCTGCTGGGCGTGTCGTATCTCCAGTCCCGCTGGGACGGCCATCGTGGCGCGCCCAGCGTCACCGGCGGCTACGGCCCGATGCACCTCACCGACGCCTTCACCGCCCTCTTCTCGGCCCCGCACCACAGCCAGGGCACCGAGGACGCCCGCGGCGACCTGGCGCGGCCCCTCAAGGTGCCGGAAGCCTCCGTACCGGAGCCGCGGCAGCTGCCCGCGCGGCTGCGCACGCTGGACCGGGCCGCGGAGCTGACGGGGCTGTCCGCCGCCGAGCTGCGCGGCGACGCGGCGGCCAATGTGCGCGGCGGCGCCGCCCTGTTGGCGGCCACGCAGAAGCGGCTGGGGCTGCCGTCGAGCGACGATCCGGCGGACTGGTACGCGGCGGTGGCGGCCTACCCGGGCGCCGACAGCGCCGCGGCGGCCGCCGTGTTCGCCGACGACGTCTACGACGTGATCCGCGGCGGCGCCGCGCGCACCACGGGCGACGGTGAGCGGGTCACGCTCGACGCCGTCCCCGGCGTCGCCCCCGGGACCGGCGGCAGCTGCGGTCGCTCGGCCTGCCGTCCCCCAAGCGGGATCCGCACGTCGAGGCCCCCGGCAATGTGTCCTGCGAGTGGATCCCGGCCCCCTACGAGCAGTTCGGGGACAACGACTACGGCAACCACGACCTCGGCAACCGCCCCCTCTCCCAAATGATCGACTACATCGTCATCCATGACACCGAGGGCTCCTGGGACACCACCATCAAGCTGGTCCAGGACCCGACGTATGTCTCCTGGCAGTACACGCTGCGCTCCTCCGACGGCCATATCGCCCAGCACGTACCGCTCAAGGACGTCGCCTGGCACGCGGGCAACTGGTACGTCAACGCCAAGTCCATCGGCCTGGAGCACGAGGGCTTTCTGACCGCGCCCGACGCCTGGTACACGGAGGCGATGTACCGCTCGTCGGCCCGGCTGGTGAAGTGGCTGGCGCGGCGGTACGGCATCCCGCTGGACCGGCAGCACATCCTGGGCCACGACAATGTGCCCGGCACGACCGCCACCACCATCAAGGGCATGCACACCGACCCGGGCCCCTACTGGGACTGGGCGCACTACTTCAGCCTCCTCGGCGCCCCGTTCCACCGCACCGCGGGCGCCTCCGGCGGGCTGGTCACCATCCGCCCGGACTACGAGACGAACGAACCGGTGTACACCGGCTGCGAGACGGCCGGTCAGGAGTGCGCCCCGCACGGTTCGTCCGCGGTGCGGCTGCACACGGCGCCGAGCGACGACGCCCCGCTGGTCAAGGACATCGGGCTGCGTCCGGACGGCGCCGATTCGACCACCGGCGTCAACGACACCGGCGCCCGCGCCACCACCGGCCAGCAGTACGCGCTCGCGGGCCGTCAGGGCGACTGGACGGCGATCTGGTACCTCGGCCAGCAGGCGTGGTTCCGGAACCCGCGGCGGCGGCCCACCGCCGTGTACGGCAAGGGCCTCGTCGTCACGCCGAAGCCGGGCCTGGCGGAGGTCCCGGTGTACGGGCGCGCCTACCCGGAGAAGGAGGCGTACCCGGAGGGCGTACCGGTGCAGGCGGTCTCACCGCTGCCGTACAAGCTGCTCGCCGGGCAGCGGTACGCGCTGGGGCTGCGGACCCAGGGCGAGTATCTGTGGGCGACCACGTTCGATGGATCCGGGCACATCGTGGTGCGCGGTCAGGACATCTACTACCAGATCCAGTTCGGGCACCGGGTGGCGTTCGTCCGGGCCGCGGATGTACGGGTGCGGCGCTCCGGCCGATGAGTCAGTCGCGGGCCGTGAAGCGGTAGGTGCGGCCGCCGCGGGCCGCGAGCGTGACCGTACAGGCGTCCCCGGAGCCGGGGTCGTCGCGTACGGCCGTCTCGCGGCCCGTGGTGTCGTCATGGGCGGTGTACGGGCGCGCGAACAGATCGCTGCGTATCCGGACCGGCCCGTCGTGTCCCGCCGCGACGGTGAGGGTACGGGCGCGCCCCTCTCGCCAGGTGATGTCGACCGTGAGGTCGCCGTGGGCGCGCAGCCCGCGCACCGCGCCGTCCGGCCAGCGGCGCGGCAGGGCGGGCAGGACGTCCAGCACGGCGCGGTGGCTCTGGAGGAGCATCTGGGCGATCCCGGCGGCGGCGCCGAAGTTGCCGTCGATCTGGAACGGCGGATGGGTGTCCCACAGGTTGGGGAGGGTGGAATCCGTCAGCTGTCCGGCGAGCAGCCGATGGGCGCGGTCGCCGTCGCGCAGCCGGGCCCAGAAGTTGACCTTCCACGCCCGGCTCCAGCCGGTGCCGCCGTCGCCGCGCGCGTCCAGGGAGACCGCGGCGGCCCCGGCCCAGGGGCCGTCCGGGGCGATCTGCCGTCCGGGGTGGAGGGCGAAGAGGTGGGAGGCGTGCCGGTGGGTGTCGGCGGGGTCGTCCAGATCGGCCTTCCACTCCTGGAGCTGGCCCCAGGAGCCGATGCGCAGCCCCGGGTCGAGGGCGTCCAGGGCGCGCCGCAGCCCGGCCTGGAGGGCGGGGTCGTCGCCGAGGGTGCGGGCCGCCTCCAGGGTGGCGGTGAGCAGGTCGTGGACGATCTGCTGGGACATGGCGGGCCCCGCGGTGAAGTCGCCGTGCTCGGGCGAGTAGCCGGGCGAGACGACGAGGGTGCCGTCCCGGGGGTCCGGGCGCAGCGTGTCCAGCCAGAACGCGGCGGCCTCCCGCATCGCCGGGTACGCGGTGTCCCGCAGGAAGCCGGTGTCGAGGGTGAAGCGGTAGTGCTCGTAGAGGTGGTGGACCAGCCAGGCGGCCGCCTCGGGGAACCAGAAGGCGGTGGACCAGTCGTGGACGCCGGTGAAGCCGTACGCATTGGTCTCGTTGTGCACGACCCAGCCGCGCGCGCCGAACATCTCGCGGGCCGTGATCCGGCCGGGGGCGCGCAGGGCGGTGATGAAGCGGTGCAACGGCTCGGCGGTCTCCGCGAGGTGCAGGGCGTGGGCCGGCCAGTAGGCCATCTGAAGGTTGATGTTGGTGTGGTAGTCGGCCGACCAGGCGGGCCTGACGCTGTCGTTCCAGATGCCCTGGAGATTGGCGGGGAGCGGGGCGCCGGGGCGCGATGAGGCGATGAGGAGATAGCGGCCGTAGTCGAAGAACAGCTCCTCCAGGGCGCGGTCGGCCGGGCTCTCGCCGCCCGTGTACGCGGCGCGTTGCCGGTCGGTGGGCGTGCGGGGCGGGGTCCGGCCGCCGAGATCCAGCGCCGTACGGTCGAACAGGGCGCGGTGGTCGCGGACATGGCGGCTCAGCAGGGTCAGATAGCCACGGTCCGCGGCGGCGTCCACGGTCCCGGTCACGGTCCGGTGGGGGTCCTCGCCGCGGTAGTGGGGGTGGGTGTCGGCGTAGTCGGTCCCGGCCGCGAGGACGAACCAGGCGCTGTGGGCGCCGGTGACGGTGAGTGTGCCGTCCTCCCCGGATGTCACGGTGCCGCCGTCGGCCATCACCCGCACCTGGGCCTCGAAGCGCAGCCCGTTGTCCTCCAGCGCGCCGCGGATCGTCAACCGCCCGTCGTGCGCGGTGACGTGGTGGTCGCCGGGGCGGGGTGAGGTGTGGCGCAGGGTGAAGCCGACCGTTCCGGGGGCCGCGTCGAACCGTCCGACGATCACCCGATCGGGGTACGAGGCGAAGAACTCGCGCCGGTGCCGCACGCCTTGGGCCGTGTACTTCACGAGGGCCACGCCCTTGCGGATCTCCAGGAGTCGCCGATAGCTGTCCGGGGACTCGGGCGCACCCGGGATCTCCAGCCACAGATCGCCGAAGGGCTGGTAGGCGCCGTAGCGGGAGCGGGGCTGTCCGAGGCGGGCCGCCACGTCCTCGGGGGCGGCCGCACCGTGCTCGTCGATCAGCCGCTGGACGGCGGCGAGGGCGCCCGGGCGCGGCTCACGCCAGTTGCCGGAGTCGTACGGCGCGGATCCCGGACCGCCGGGGCCCCCGGTCCATAACGACTTCTCGTTGAACTGGATCCGCTCCCGGGCCACACCACCGAAGACCATGGCGCCGAGCGTGCCGTTGCCGATGGGCAGCGCCTCGCGCTCCCAGTCCGCCGCGGGGGTGTCGTACCAGAGCGTCCAGCGGGCCACCGGGGGTGTCCCTCAGCCCTGCTGGAACATCTCCGCGGGCAGCGGCTTGAGCAGCCGGTACAGGTCGTCGGTGATCGGCCGGTCCCAGCTGGCGATGGTGACGAGGACGCCGTCGCTGCGGTCGAACTGGGCGCAGGAGATCCGGCCTTCGGACAGCTTGATCCGGCGCACGATGAGGAGGTTGTCGTCGTGCATGACCGGGGTGTCCTCGGTGTCCACGACCTGGACCTGCTCCTCGTTGCCGAGTGCGGCCAGCAGCTGGGTCACCTCGAACGGAGCCTGGCCCTCGGCCACCTCACGGGCCGGGGAGCCCTCGGGCAGATTCCCGATGATCATCGCCGGGCCGCGGCCGCCGAACAGGTCGTAGCGCAGGAAGACGCCCTGACAGGTGCCGTCCGGCGCGGGCAGCAGCCCCGCGCCCAGATCGCCGGGCCAGTCCCCCGGGTCCATGGCCAGGACATCGAAGTCCGGCCCGGTGGGCGTGGCGGCGCTGCGGCGGCGGAGGAAGGACATGCGGACATGGTACGTGGCCCGCCACCGTCCCCCTGCTGGGGAGCACCCCTCCTCCGGCCCGCCGTCACAGCCTCTTCACGGGCCGCCACACGGCCCCGGCCTCCGGCTCAGTCCCGGCTCAGTCCCCGGGGAGCGGGTGCGGGGGGCGGTCGGGGCGGGGGGTGCCCAGCAGGGTGGCGAGGCCGCCCCGGTCGGTGCCCGCCTTGCGGTAGACGCCGGACAGCAGCCGGGCCACCTCGCG
>NZ_GG657754.1:1528488-1545964 GCF_000158915.1 Streptomyces himastatinicus ATCC 53653
AGAGCCGGTCCCCGGCCTCCTGGGGCAGGCCGACGCGTGCGCAGGGCGGCGCCGTGGTCGACCAGCGCCACGGCCAGGTCGTACGCGGACGGCGAGCGCTCCAGATGGCTGACGGCCTCGGCCAGTAGCTTGATCCGCTCCGATCCCTGGGCCACGGCGGCGGCGCTGTGCAGCGCCCGGCCGATCGCGGAGTGGGTGCCGAACTGGCGGGCGCGGCGCACCGCGTCGTCGGCGACCTCGGCGGCCTGGTTCGGGTCGGTCAGCGCGAGGGCCTGGGCCATGTGGAGCTGCCAGGGGCACCAGACGGGGTTGCGCATACCGCGGCCGTCCATCCGGCGGCCGACGTCGGCGAGCTGCTGGCGGGCCTCGCCGTGCAGGTTGGAGGCGAGCAGCAGTTCGCCGCGGACGGTGGGCACGTCGGGGCAGAGCACGGCCTGCGGGAGGATCTCACCGCCGTGGCCGGCCGCGAACTCCTGCGCCTCCCGGATCCGGCCGCGGCTGATCAGGGTCTCGATGAGGGTGCCGACGGCGGTCCAGTGCGCGGGCGTCGAGGAGCCCACGAGGTCGGCGATGCGCATGCCCTCGCGGGCCAGCTCCTCCGCCTCGACGAGCGCTCCGCGGCGCAGCCGGGCGTATCCGAGGAGGGTGATCCCGAACGCCAGGTGGGAGCCGCGCCAGCCCTTGCGCTCGCATTCCGCTATGCCGGTGTTGAACAGCGCCTCGGCGCGTCCGGGCTGGTCGCAGTGGAGGAAGATCAGGGCGACCAGGATCGGCACCTCGAAGCCCCAGTCGTCGTCGGTCCAGCTCAGGCCGGAGCCCAGGGCCTCTTCCGCATAGTGCAGGGCGGTGGCCGCCGGTTCTCCGCGCGTCATCGCGTCCCAGGCGCGCAGGCCCAGCAGATAGCGCTCGGCCATGCCGCGGCCGGTGAGGTGGTCGGCGAGCCGGGCGAGGCGCCGGGAGCGGGCGGGGGACTCCTTCTCGTCGGCGCGGAACATGCTCCACATGAACTGCTCGGCCTGCATGCGCAGCCGGGTGCGGGCGCTGGTGGCGCGGGGCACCTCGGCCGCGACGACCTGCGCGGCCTCCTCCATGCGGCCGCTGTGGCCGTACGCCTGGGCGAGCCGGTAGGTGATCGCCTCGCGCAGGTCGGAGCCGAGGTCCGGCTCCTCCAGGGCGGCCCGCAGATGGTTGACGGTGACGGCGGGCTCGGTGAGCTGGGCGGAGCAGCCCAGCTCGTACAGGACGGCGGCGCGCTCCTCCGGGGCGGGCGGTTCGCGCAGGGCGCGGGCGAGGCAGCGGCGCCCGGCGTCGGGCGCCCCGGCCCGCAGATACTCCCGGGCGGCCTCCCTGAGGTGGCGCACCACCCAGGAGTCGCCCTCGGGGTGCATCTCCAGCAGATGGCGCCCGGCGGCCGCGGAGCCCAGGCCCGCGGCGAGCACCACGGTGGCGGCCTGGCCGTGCATGGCCACGCGCAGCGCGCCGGGGATGGCCTGGTAGACGGCGGTGGCGATGAGCGGGTGGAGGAATTCCAGCGGCTGGGCACCGCGGGCGCTCTGCCGCGGCGGGGCGAGGATACGGGCGTCCGCGAGCCGCGCCACCTGCTCGGCGGTCTCGGTCTCGCTGAGCCCGGCGACGTTGGCCGTCAGCGACGGGGTGGCCTCGATACCGAGGACGGCGACGGCCCAGGCGAGGCGGACGGCGGCGGTGCCGAGCCGGGTCAGCCGGTCGCCGAGACCGCTGTCCTTCGCGGCGGCGACCAGTTCGCGCAGGGCTCCGAGGTTGACCGTCTGCGGTTTCAGATCGCGGTCACGGACCTTGGCGGTCAGCTCGACGACCTCGAAGGGGTTGCCGCCGGTCACGCCCAGCACTCGCGGCAGACGCTCGTCGGCTCTCGCGAGGACGTCCCGCACGATCTGCGACCCGGGCGGATGAGCGGTGTCGAGCACATGCGCGCGCGAGCCTTGCCTGTTCGGTGAAGCCGCGCAACGACGACGGCGTCGGCGGTCAGGTCTTCCGGGCGGTAGCCGACGGCGAGCAGCAGGGGCAGGTTCCACGGCGCGGGCGGCGAACCCGGAGGAGCCAGTCCAGGGATTCGGGGTCGGCCCAGTGGACGTCGTCCAGGATCATGACGACCGGGGCGTGCTCCACCGCGAACCGGGTGACCAGCCAGTCCAGGCCGTCGCGCACGCCCTGCGGATCGGGCGCGCCGCCGCTCCCGGAGACCACCAGGCCCACGGCGGGCGCGACGATGTCGTACCAGCTGCCCAGGATTCTGCGGTGCTCCTCCTCGCCGGTGGTCGCGAGCACGGGCTGGAAGAGCTGCCGTACGACGTGGAACGCGGCGCCCTGTTCGTGCTCGCCGCCGCGCGCCGACATCACGGTGCAGCCGCGGTGGGCGGCTCTGCGGCGCATCTCGCCGAGCAGCGCGGTCTTGCCGAGGCCGCCCGGCCCGGCGAAGGCGATCACTCCGCCGGTGCGGGTGCCGGACGGATCGCCGGGGTCGGATCCGCACAGATCGGTCAACGCGTGGTCGACCGCCGCGAGTTCGGCCTCCCGCTCCAGCAGTGCCCGACGTGTCCGGTCCTGCCGGTCCCTCATGTCCGCCACGTTCGATCCCCTTCGGCGAGTAACGCCGAGCGTAGCCTGTCTGGCACGCTCCGTAGCCCGGTATGCGGGTATTTCCTTCTGGCATTGCCAATGGCACACGCCAATTCAACTCGCGCTCTATCGATGGCACGTTCACCACGCGAGGATGACCGGATTCATCGGGTCGGCCCGTCGCCGCGGGGGGTTGTGGTATTGGGCGGCGCGGCCTTCCCCGGAGCCCGAAGGGGGGCGATACCGCCATGAACGCGACGTACACGACTACTTCGCGCCCGCACGCCCGGCATGCGGCACTGCTGAGCCGGGCGGCCCTGCTCGACATTCCGGCCTCGGCCGACCCCAGCCCCGGAACCGGGGCCGCCAGAGTGCACACCGTCCAGTGGCTGTCGCGGTACGGCGTGTTCCGGGCCGGTGGCGCGGTCGCCGAGTACGACGCGCTCCGATTCGACCTGCTGAACGGCCTGTTCTATCCCCGGACGACCGGTGCGGAACTGGACGTGGGCAATGATCTCATCGGCTGGTACTTCGTCTTCGATGATCAGTTCGACGGTGAACTCGGGTGCCGTCCGGAGGCGGTGGCGCGGATGGTGCGGGACGTCATACGGGTCACCGAGGAGCCGGACGACGCACCGGGGCAGGGCGGCGGGCCCCTGCTGGAGAGCTTCCGTGATCTGTGGCGGCGCATCCACGCGGGCCGCCCACCGGTATGGCGGGAACGTTTCCGCCACCACTGGCTGGAGTATCTGCACTCCTATCACCGCGAGGCGCTCGACCGCTCCGGCACACAAGGGCCGCCGCTCTCGGTGGACGCCGTGCTGGCGCTGCGCCGCCACTCGATCGGCGTGCAGCCGTGCCTGGACCTGAACGAGCGCTTCGGCGGCTACGCCCTCCCCGCCGCGCTGCACGGCGGCCATCCGCTGGCCCGGATGCGGGAGGCCACGGACGACGTCGTCGTCTTCACCAACGACATCGCCTCCCTGGACAAGGAGCTGGCCGCCGGGGACCTCCACAACACCGTCATCGTCCGCCACCAGTGCCACGGCGGCACCCTGGAGGACGCGGTCGAGCACATCGCGGGCCTCGCCAACGCGCGCTACCGCTGGTTCGAGCAGACCGCGGACCGGCTGCCCCGGCTGCTCGCCGACGCGGGTGCGGGGACGGATCTGCGCCGGGACGTGGACCACTACGTGGACGGGATGCGTGACGTGATGTGCGGCAACCTGGGCTGGTCCCTGCGGACGGCCCGCTACGACGAGCGGGGCATAGCGGCGGTCAGCGACGGCCGCCAACGACCGTGGGCCGGACTCAGCGCCCCCGGTTCCGGCTGACCGGATCCGCTACGTACGAACGGCCCGCCGCGGCGGGCCGTTCGGGTATCAAGGGGCATGTGAACGACACCCTCAACCTGTGGAAGGCGGGGCTCGCCGAGGCCCCCGACGCCATCTGGCAGCACACCGGTCTGCGCGTGCTGATCCTCGCCGACAACGCACTCACCCGCCTCCCGCCTGCCCTCGGACGGCTGCTGCGGCTGCACACCCTGGACCTCGGCCACAACCGGCTCGCCGGGATCCCGGAGGAGATCGGCGAGCTGTCGGGGCTGACCCGCTGCCTCTATCTGCACGACAACCGGCTCCCCCGGCTGCCGCGTTCCCTCGGGCGGCTCGACCGGCTGGGCTACCTCAACGTCGGCGAGAACCCGCTCGGGGGTCTGCCGGAGGAACTCGGCGGCATGGCGGGGCTGGTGGAGCTGCGCGCGCAGCACGCCGAACTGACCGCGCTGCCCGGCTCGATCGGGCAGCTCAGCGCGCTGCGGGAGCTGTGGCTGCGCGGCAACCGGATCACCGCCCTGCCCGCCGGGGTGTCCGCGCTCCGCGCGCTGCGCCAGCTGGAGCTGCGGGAGAACGCGCTGAGCGAGGTGCCCGAGCCGCTGCGCGGGCTCCCGCGCCTGCGCCACCTCGATCTGCGCGGCAACCGGATCCGGACGCTCCCCGACTGGGTCGCGGAGCTGCCCGCCCTGGAGAAGCTCGACCTGCGCTGGAACCCGCTCGACGAGGGCGTCGACGACGGCCCGGTCGTCCGGGCGCTCGGCGAGCGGGGCTGCGTCGTGCTCGGATGAGGCCGGGGCCGCGCCGCGCCGAAGCCCGGACGAGGCGTCAGGTCAGGACGCCGAGGCCCGGACGAGGCGTCACGTCAGGTCGAACTCGCCCTCGCGCGCGCCCAGGACGAAGGCGCGCCACTCGGCCGGGGTGAAGATCAGGGCCGGGCCTTCGGGACGGCGGCCGTGGCGCATCGCGATGAAGCCCTCGACGAAGGCGATCTCGACATCGCCCACCCCCTGGCTGCTCGACTGCCACTGGGCGCTTGTGAGGTCGAGGTCGGGCTTCTCGCCATTGCCCCTGAGCGGCTGTGCGGTCGTGGTGGTGTCTGCCACGTGCGGCTCCTCCCGGATCGTCGTCCCGGCCCCACCCTAGCGATCGCGGCCGGTGCCGGACAGGCCACGAAAGGAGGACGTGATCTGTCCGGCGGGTGTCGTCCGGGTGCATGCCTCATGTGGACGGAGGGGCCGCCCCGACCACCCACATGGCGAAGAACTGCGAACCCCCGCCGTAGGCGTGACCGAGCGCCGTGCGCACCCCCTCGACCTGGTGCTCGCCCGCCCGGCCGCGGACCTGGAGGGCGGCTTCGGCGAAGCGGAGCATCCCGGAGGCGCCGATCGGGTTGGTGGACAGCACCCCGCCCGAGGGGTTGACGGGGAGGTCGCCGCCGATCTCGGTCACCCCGGACTCGGTGAGCTTCCAGCCCTCGCCCTCCGCCGCGAAGCCCAGGTTCTCCAGCCACATCGGCTCGTACCAGCTGAACGGCACGTACATCTCGATCGCGTCGATCTCCCGGCGCGGGTCGGTGATCCCGGCCTGCCGGTAGACGTCGGCGGCGCAGTCGCGCCCGGCGCGCGGCGAGACGCAGTCCTTGCCCGCGAAGAGCGTGGGCTCGCTGCGCATCGCGCCGCCGTGCATCCAGGCGGGCGGCCGGGGGGCGCGGGAGGCACCGGTGCGGTCGGTGAGCACCATGGCGCACGCGCCGTCGGAGGAGGGGCAGGTCTCGGAGTAGCGGATGGGGTCCCACAGCATCGGCGAGGACTGCACCTTCTCCAGCGTCAGATCCTGTTCGTGGAGATGGGCGTAGGGGTTGAGCAGGGCGTTGCGGCGGTCCTTGTACGCGACGAGCGCGCCGATCGCCGGGGGCGCGCCCGTGCGCCGCATGTACGCGCGGACGTGCGGCGCGAAGAATCCGCCCGCCCCGGCCAGCAGCGGCTGCTGGAAGGGGACGGGCAGCGAGAGCCCCCACATGGCGTTGGACTCGGACTGCTTCTCGAACGCCAGGGTGAGCACGGTGCGGTGGACGCGGGCGGCGACCAGGTTGGCGGCGACGAGCGCGGTGGAGCCGCCGACCGATCCGGCGGTGTGCACGCGCAGCATGGGCTTGCCGACCGCGCCGAGCGCGTCGGCGAGGTACAGCTCGGGCATCATGACGCCCTCGAAGAAGTCGGGCGCCTTGCCGATGACCACGGCGTCGATGTCCGCCCAGGTCAGCTCGGCGTCCTCCAGGGCCCGTACGGCGGCCTCCCGGACCAGTCCGGCGATCGAGACGTCGCGCCGGGCGGCGGTGTGCTTGGTCTGGCCGATTCCTACGACGGCCACCGGTTCCTTGCTCACTGGACGGCTCACCGGGCTTCCCCTTCCAGGACGGCGACCAGGTTCTGCTGGAGGCAGGGGCCGGAGGTGGCGTGGGCCAGCGCCCGGTCGGCGTCGCCGCGGTGGAGGGCGGCGGCGGCCTCGCCGAGCCGGATGAGCCCGGCGGCCATCATGGGGTTCGCGGCCGGTGCCCCGCCGGACGGGTTGAGGCGTACACCGTCGTCCAGCTCCAGTTCGCGGCGCAGGATGATCTCCTGCGAGGTGAACGGGGCGTGGAGTTCGGCGAGGTCGACGGGCGCCTCGAAGGCCCCGGCGCGGGTCGCGGCGAGCCGGGTCGACGGGGAGCGGGTGAGGTCCCGGACGCCCAGGCCGTGCGGTTCGATGCGGTGGTCCATGCCGCGGATCCACGCGGGGCGGGCGCACAGCCGCCGCGCGGTGTCCCCGGCGGCGAGCACCACGGCGGCCGCGCCGTCGCCGATGGGCGGGCAGTCGTGGCGGCGCAGCGGGCGCACCAGGTACGGGGCGTCGAGGAGGGCGCCGGGCGGGGCGGAGCGGGTCACCTGGGCGTGCCGGTTGTCCGCGGCGGCGTTGCGGCCGCGCGCGGCGACCTCGGCGAGGGCGCGTTCGTCGGTGTCGCCCGCGTCGATGAGCGCCTGGGCCTGGAGGGCGGCGAGGGAGACCGAGTCGGGCCACAAGGGGGCGACGTAGTACGGGTCGAGCTGGCGGGTGAGGACCTCGGGCAGATCGCCGGGCGAGGACTTTCCGTAGGAGTAGACGAGCGCGGTGTCCGCCTCGCCGGTCAGCAGCTTGACCCAGGCTTCGTAGAGCGCCCAGGCGCCGTCCATCTCGACGTGGGACTCGGCGATGGGCGGCCAGGCGCCGACGCCGTCGAGCGCCATGGTGAAGGAGAAGGCGCGGCCCGCGAGGTAGTCGGAGGAGCCGGAGCAGGTGAAGTCGATCTCGCCCGCCCTCAAGCCCACCGCGCCGAGCACCTGGTGGAGGACGGGCATCAGCATCTCGACCTCGGAGACCTCCGCGCTGGTGCGCCGGGTGCCGCTCTGCCCGAAGGCGACGATGGCGACGTCTCGCATCTACAACAGCTCCTTGTAGGTGTCGTAGTCGGCGTCGGGTTCGCCGGTGGGCCGGTAGTGGTCGGGGTAGCGGCCGCCCTCGGTCCATACGGGCGTCACCCGCAGTCCCATGCGCACCTGGTCGTACGGGATGCCGCCGATGCGGCCGTGCAGGGCGAGATCGGCACCGTCGAGGGCGATGTGCGCGTAGACGTACGGCACTTCGATATCCAGATTGCGGGCCTTGATGTTCACGATGCAGAAAGTGGTGACGGTGCCGCCCGGGCCCACCTCGACCTGTTCCTCGGTGGCGACGCCGCAGGTGGGGCAGGCGCCGCGGGGCGGTACGTACACCTTGCGGCAGGACGGGCAGCGTTCGCCGACGGTCTTCCGCCCGGCGAGGGCGGCGAGGTAGCGGGACTGGGCGCGGCCGGGCGCGTAGGTGTAGTCGAGACGGGCGGGGGCGACGATGCCGGTGACGGGGTCGGCGAACACCCCGTCGTGGGGGCCGGGTTCATGAGTGGCCGGGCCGTCGTACGGTTCGAAGCAGGCGATGTCGGTGATGGAGCCCTCGCGCTCCTCGGCCCAGCGGACCCGTACCCGCATGCCGGTGCGCACGGCGTCCGGCCCCGGCGCGTCGAGGGCGTGCAGCAGGGCGGTGTCGGCGCCGTCGAGCCGTACCAGCGCCCAGGCGAAGGGGGTGGACAGGGGCTGGCCGCGGCGCGGGGCCGGGTTCCAGGCCCAGGTGGTGACGGTGCCGGTGGGGGCGACCTCGACCAGGTCGCGCAGTTCGGCGGCGGTGTCCGGGTCGTATTCGACGGGCGGGACGAGCACCCGGCCACCGGCGGTCCGTACGCCGAGCACGGTGCGCTCGCGCAGGCCCGTGAGGAAGGCGCTCTGGACGGGGCCGAGGGAGCGGGTGAAGGGGAACTCGACCACGAGAGGGGCCTTCAGCACCTCGGGGGCGGGAGCCGGTGTCATGGGGCGTCTCCTTCTGCTGGCAGCGGGGCCCTAGGCCCGGCGGTAGACCGGGGGGCGTTTCTCCGCGAAGGCCTTCGATCCCTCTTTGGCGTCGGCGGTGTCGAAGATGGGCCAGCCGCGCTCGAGTTCGGACGCGAGGCCATCGGTTTCGGTCATCTCGGCGGTCTCGTAGACGGATGCCTTGACCGCCTCGACGGCGAGCGGGCCGTTGGCGTTGATGAGTTCGGCGATCTCCAGGGCCTTCTTCAGCGCGGTGCCGTCGTCCACCACCTGGCCGATCAGCCCGATCCGCTCGGCCTCCCCGGCGGCGTACGGGCGGCCGGTGAGCAGCATCTCCAGGGCGTGGGTGCGCGGCACCTGGCGGGCCAGCCGGACCGTGGAGCCGCCGATGGGGAAGAGCCCGCGCCGGACCTCGTACAGCCCGAAGGTGGCGCCGCGGCCCGCCACCCGGATGTCGGTGCCCTGGAGGATCTCGGTGCCGCCCGCCACGCAGTGGCCCTCGACGGCGGCGATCACCGGTTTGCGCGGCCGGTGGTGGCGGAGCATGGCCTTCCAGTGGAGGTCGGGGTCGGCCTTCAGCCGGTCCCGGTAGTGCTGCCCCTCCATCCGGCCGCCGCCCGCGAGCGCCTTGAGGTCCATCCCGGCGCAGAAGACACCGCCGGCGCCGGTGAGCACGACGGACCGGACGGTGTCGTCCTCGTCGGCCTCGATCCAGCCGTCGTACAGCCCGACCAGCATGGGCAACGAGAGCGCGTTCTTGGCCTCAGGCCGGTTGAGCGTCAGCACCAGCGTGGCGCCTATGCGCTCGACGATGAGGTGTTCGGTCCCGTGCGGCACAGCAGTCCTCCCGTCTCAGACCTAGAACAGGTTGCAGGAGCGGCGGAGCGACTTCAATAGGAATCTGATGGGCAGTCAGATTTTTTGGCCGCGGCCCTTCCCACCTCTCCCCCGCGGTGCTGTCATGAGCGCCGAGCCCGCCCGATGTCAGGTCAGGAGGAGCCGTGGAGTACAACCTTGCCGACCTGTTCGAGTCGATCGTGGACACGGTGCCCGACAGAGAAGCGCTGGTGTACGCCGACCATCCGGGCACCGGCGCCGAGCGGCGGCTGAGCTACGCCCAGCTGGACGCCGCCGCCAACCGGCTCGCCCACCACCTGAGGAACAGCGGGGTCGCACCGGGCGAGCATGTGGGGCTGCACCTGTTCAACGGTGTCGAGTACCTCCAGACCGTCCTGGCCTGCCTGAAGATCCGGGCCGTCCCGGTGAACGTCAACTACCGCTATGTGGAAGACGAGCTGGTCTATCTCTACCGCGATGCCGATCTGACCGCCCTGGTCTACGACGCCGAGTTCGGCGACCGGGTGGCCGCCGCGCTGCCGCGTACGGACACCCTGCGCCACCTGGTCCAGGTGGGCGCCGGGGAGGGCGCGCCCGGCGCCGTCCCGTTCGCCGAGGCCGAGGCGTCGGGCGCGGCCGGGCGCGGCTTCGCGCCCCGCTCCGCGGACGACCGCTTCATCATCTACACCGGCGGCACCACCGGCATGCCCAAGGGCGTGATGTGGCGGCAGGAGGACCTCTTCTTCTCCGGGCTCGGCGGCGGCGCGCCGACCGGCGTTCCGGTCGGCCGCCCCGAGGAGCTGGCCGAACGGGTGGCGGCCTCCGGCGACGGCCTGGTCTTCTTCCCCACCGCACCGCTGATGCACGGCACCTCGACCCTCACGACCTTCATCGGCCTCAACTTCGGTCAGAAGGTGGTCCTCCACCGGAAGTTCGTGCCCGAGGAGGTGCTGAGGACGATCGAAAAGGAGAAGGTCAGTACCGTGTCCCTGGTCGGGGACGCGATGCTGCGGCCCCTGGTGGACGCCCTCACCGGACCGCTGAAGGACATCGACCTCTCCCCGCTGCTCAGCGTCAGCAGCTCCGGGGCGATCCTCTCGGACACCGTGCGCGCCCAGTTCGCCGCGCTCGCGCCGCACACCCTGATGCTCAACAACTTCGGCTCATCGGAGTCCGGGTTCAACGGCACCGCCACCGAGGACTCCGGCCCCGAGCGGGGCTTCCGCGTGCGTGTCAACGACCGTACGGCCGTCGTCGACCCGGCGACCCACCGTCCCGTCGCGCCCGGGGAACCGGGCCGGGTCGCCCAGCGCGGCCATGTGCCGCTCGGCTACTACAACGACCCGAAGAAGACGGCCGAGACCTTCTTCGAGGCGGACGGCGAACGCTGGGTGCTCCTCGGCGACATGGCGACGGTCGACGAGGACGGCGTGATCACGGTCCTCGGCCGGGGTTCCCAGTGCATCAACACCGGTGGCGAGAAGGTGTACCCGGAGGAGGTCGAACAGGCCCTGAAGGCCCATCCGGACGTGTACGACGCGCTGGTGGCGGGCGTCCCCGACGAGCGCTGGGGCAATCGCGTGGCGGCCGTCGTCCAGCCGCGGGAGGGGGCCGATGCCCTCACCGCCGACGCGGTGCGGGACCACTGCCGCACCCGGCTCGCCGGGTACAAGATCCCCCGTACCGTCGTCTTCACCGACCGCATCCAGCGCTCCCCCAGCGGCAAGGCCGACTACCGCTGGGCCCGCACGGTCGCGGCCGGAGACGGCACCGGGGCGTAGCGGCCCGCGACCCTATCGAGTGGTCAGGACGCGGGCGGCGAAGTCGCGGACCGCGTCCAGGACGCCCGTGCCGCTGTGTCCGACCCCCGGCACGATGTCGAGGGTGACGTCGATCCCGAGCGCGACGTAGTTGTCGCGCAGTGCGGTGATCCGCTCGACCCGGGTCCGGCCCAGGGCGTCGGCGCCGTCCATCCAGTTGGAGTCGCCCGGGTTGTTGATCTCCCAGGTCTCGGTGTCCTCGGCGCCGACCACCATGTGGACCGCCACCTTACGGATCTCCTCCAGCCGCACCGGCGCACCGAAGCGCTCCTCGAAACCGGCCGTGCCCAGCCACCATTCACGGTCCGGGTCGATCAGCGTGACCCGGCCCGGCGCGCCGATCGACACGGCGCACAGCCGCTCCGGGTGGAGGTAGAGGAAGCGGTGGGCGAACTGCCCGCCGCCCGAGAAGCCCTGGAGCATGAACCGGTCGGTGTCGACGGTGAAGCGCGTCCCGACCTCGTCGACGATCGCCAGCAGCTCCCGGTCGTAGCGGATGCCGTCGTACTCGATGAACTTGAAGTTGTGCAGGTCGTCCGGGTCGCCGATGGCCGCGGGGAACAGCGGGGTGAGGATGACGACGCCGTGCCGCTCGGAGAACTCCGCCATCGCGTTCCGGTACTCGGCCGCCGTGCGGCCGGTGCCGTGCTGGATCACCAGCAGCGGGAGCGGTGTGGTGGTGGTCTCGTGCACGGAGGGCACGTGCAGGCTGTAGGAGAACCGCTGATCGTGCTGTGAGGCGAAGAAGGTGGTGGCGCCGGTGCGGTAGAACGCCTTGGTGGTCTTGATGCGCGGTGTCACATGTCCTCCTGCGATGCGCCGCCACCGACATGGGGCGGTGCCCGTCACGATCACGGGTGCGTCGGCGGCGGCTCAAGATGATTGCCGCGCAGGCGTCAATGACCGGGACGGTGTCAGCGGCGCAGTGCGGAGAGCAGATCGACGCCGAGGGTGCGGACGGCTTCCTCGTCCAGCTGGTAATGCACCCGGGCGCCCTGCCGGTGGGTGTGCACCATTCCGGCCTCCCGGAGTTTGCGCAGATGGCGCGACATCTGCGGCGGGGTGGTGTCGAAGTGGCTGGCCAGCTCGGTCGTCGTCATCGACTGCCGCAGCAGGACGCGGCACACCCGGACGCGCAGGGGCTCGTCCAGCGCCCGCACCCGGCGCAGCACCTCGTCCATGGCGGGCGGCTCCCCGTCGCCGTCTCCCCGCACCGGGTACTGCACGACCACCGGATAGCCGGGGTAGTGCTTGATCGCCACATGCGGGTTGATGTGCCGCGAGGGCACCAGCAGGCACGGGACGTCGGCGAGGCTGGCCCGACCGTTGTACAGCTTGTCGAAGACGACCCGCGGCGGATCGTCCTCGACCCGGGCGGTGGGGAAGTCGGCGAGCGCCCGGGCGCCGTCCAGCCGGTGCTTCTGGAAGCGCATACGGACGTCCGCCTCCAGTGCGCGGCGCAGCCGGGCCCACTCCCCCTCGAACAGCTCGTCGGCGGCGGCGTGCAGGAAGTCGGTGAGGTCCTCCCGGAACGCGGCGGGCCCGGCGAGCAGCCGCACTCCCAGCGCGAACCGGCCGTCCGACATCTGCCGCAGCCTGCCGAGGAAGCGTTCGGGGGTGTTGCCCGGGACACCGGTCGGCTGGTGGCTGTTCTGGCCGATCAGGGCCTGTTCGGTCATGGCCGTGAACGTCGCCTCGGGCAGCTCGCCGATGTCGGCCAGCTCCTCCTCCAGGGAGCGCTCGGGCCCGGGAGTGAGGGGCAGCAGATAGCGGGCGCGGAACGCGCCCCACAGCGGTGCCCACTGCGCGGCCCGCGCCAGCAGCCGCTCGTCCGCGCCCTGGAGCACGGCGCCGACCCAGCGGCGGCTGGCCGGATGGTGCCGGGGCTCGTCCAGCGCGTGCAGGCAGGCGCACAGCTCGGCGAGCGGGGACAGCCGTCCGGCGATGCGCTCCTCGGGAGCGGGGCCCAGGTCGATCACTACGGGCATGCGTCGACGGTCCGGGATTGACGCCTTGCTGTCAATCGTCTTGTGGCCGGTTCGCGAGGGGCGCAGGCTCCGGTCATCTTCCCGGCCGCCCCCGATCCCGCCCCCGATTTCCGCACCTCTCCGCGACGGAGCGTTTCCATGCCCCCTCTCCTCCGGAACGGTCCGCGCGTCGTGCTGACCGTCACCCTGCTGGCCACGGTGAGCAGCGCGTGCACCATCGGTTCCGCCGACGACTCCACCGCGGCCGCCGGCTACCCCTCCCGCGGCCTGTCCATCCTGGCCCCCGGCAGCGTCGGCGGCGGCTGGGACGCCCGGGCCCGCGGCATGAGCGCCGCGCTCACCGGCTGCAAGATCATCGACGAGGACGTCACGGTCACCAACAAGCCGGGCGCGGGCGGAGCCATCGGGCTCGCCCGGATGGTCGGCCGCAGCGGCGACCCGTACCAGCTGATGACCATGGACACGGTCACCATGGCCGGGGGCGCGGTGCAGAACGACTCCCCGGTCGGCCTCTCGTCTCTCACCCCCATCGCCGGGCTGACCGTCAGCCCCAGCGTGATCGTGGTGCCCGCCCGCTCCCCGTACCGCGATCTGACGTCGGTGATGGCGGCCATGAAGCGGAACCCCAAGGGCATGTCCTGGGTGGGCGGTTCCCTGGGCGGCCCCGACCACATCACCGTCGCCTCCCTCGCCAAGGCCCGGGGCATCCCCGTCAAGAAGATCACCTACGTGCCGACCGGCGGGGGCGGCGAAGTGCTCAACCTGCTGCTGAGCGGGGCGTCCAAGGTCGGCATGTCGACACTGACCGAGATCCGCCCGCAGATCGAGGCGGGCAAGCTCCGGGTCCTCGCGATCAGCGGCGACGAGCGTCCCGAGGGGCTGAACGCCCCGACCCTCAAGGACCTCGGATACGGCGGATCGAGCGTGGTGAGCACCGGCGGTGTGATGGCCCCGCCCGGCCTGAGCGACGGCGAACGGCGGGCGATCGTGTCGATGGTGGACCGGATGCGCCGCACCTCGTGCTGGAAACGGACCCTGAAACAGAACGACTGGAGGGCGGTGTGGCTGCCGGACACGAAGTTCGGCACGCTGATCGACCGGCAGCAGAAGCAGGTCGCCCAGGTACTGAACGACGTGGGCCTGACCTCATGAGCACGCCACAGGCAATACAGCAGCCCTGGGGCCCGCGCGTGGCCGCGCTGCTCTTCCTCGCCGCCGGGGTGGTGGTGCTGGGCTGGGCGTTCGCCATCCCCGAACGGGCCACCGACCAGGATGTGGGCCCGCGGGCGTTTCCGCTGCTCGTCGGGATGGGGCTGTGCGTATCGGCCACGTTCTCCACGGTGCAGGCCTTCCGTGGCGCCGACCGGGAGCAGACGGAACAGGCGCGCGAGGAGGCCCGGCTCACCGACTGGGGTCCGGTCGCCGCCCTGCTCGGGCTGCTGGTCGGCTATCTCTTCGCACTCACCCCCTGCGGCTACTGGCAGTCCACGGCCGTGCTGTTCACCCTGGTCGCCCGCGTCCTGGGCAGCCGCAAGCCGCTGCGGGACGCGGCTGTCGGACTCGTGCTGGCGCTGGCCGTGTACATCCTCTTCGACCGTCTGCTGGGCATCCATCTGCCGCCCGGCATCATCCGATTGGCGTTCTGACATGGATGTGCTCTCCCACCTCACGGACGGCTTCGCGAGCGCGTTCAGCCCGATGCACCTGCTGCTGGCCTTCGCGGGCTGCACGCTCGGCTCCCTCGTCGGCGTGCTGCCCGGGCTCGGCCCCGCCACCACCGTCGCCCTGCTGCTCCCGCTGACGTACGTCTTCGATCCCGTGGGCGCGCTGGTGCTGTTCGCCGGGATCTACTACGGAGGGATGTACGGCGGCTCGACCACGGCCATCCTGCTCAACGTCCCCGGTGAGACGGCCTCGGTGCCGACCACGCTCGAGGGCCATCCCATGGCCCGCTCCGGCCGGGCGGGCGCCGCGCTGGCCACCGCCGCCATCGGCTCCTTCGTGGCCGGGACGATCTCCACCGTCGCAATCACCTTCATCGGCCCGGCCATGTCCCGGGTCGCCGAGAGCATCCAGCCCGCCGAGTACTTCGCCGTGATGGTCCTCGCGTTCGCCACCGTCACCGCGGTCGTCGCCGACGCCCCGGCCCGCGGGCTGTGCAGCCTCTTCCTGGGGCTGGCGATCGGGCTCGTCGGCATCGACAGCCTCACCGGCCAGGTCCGCTACGCCTTCGGCGTGCCGGAGCTGTACGACGGCGTCCAGGTGGTGGCCGTCGCCGTCGGGCTCTTCGCGATCGGCGAAGGGCTGTACACCGCGGCCCGTATGCGGCGCGCCCCCGAAGAACAGATGCTTCCGGTGGGCGGGCGGATCGGGATGAGCCGCGAGGACTGGGGGCGCTCCTGGAAGCCCTGGCTGCGCGGCACCGCCATCGGCCTGCCGATCGGCGCCCTCCCGGCGGGCGGCGCGGAGATCCCCACCTTCCTCAGCTACAACCTCGAACGCAGGCTCTCCCAGCACAAGAAGCAGTTCGGCAAGGGCGCCATCGAGGGCGTGGCCGGTCCCGAGGCCGCCAACAACGCCGCCTTCTCCGGTGTGCTGATGCCCCTGCTCACGCTCGGCATCCCCACGTCGGCGACGGCGAGCGTGCTGCTGATCGCCTTTCAGATGTACGACGTGCAGCCCGGGCCGCAGCTGTTCCAGACCCAGTCCGCACTGGTGTGGACGCTGATCGCGAGCCTGTACATCGGCAATGTGATGCTGCTCGTGCTCAACCTCCCCATGATCCCGCTGTGGGTGAGGCTGCTGAAGCTGCCCCGGCCGCTGCTGACCGCGGGCATCATCGTCTTCGCCACCCTCGGCGTGTACGCGCTGTCGCAGAACGCCGTCGACCTCGCCATCGCGGTGGCCTTCGGCGTCCTCGGCTTCCTGATGCGGCGTACCGGCTATCCGGTGGCCCCGTTGATCCTCGGCGCGGTCCTCGGGCCCATGACCGAGACCCAGTTCCGCCGTGCGCTGGCCTTCAGCGAGGGCGACTGGACGGTCTTCCTCACCCGCCCGGTGTCCGCGGGCATCCTGTGCCTGGCGCTGGCGTCCCTGGCGGGCCCGATGGCCGTACGGCTGCTGCGCCGTCGGCGGTCCGTACCGTCAATCTAGGGCGCCGTCTCGCACACCGACGGCAGCGCGCGGGTCAGCGCCACCGCGTGCAGCCCGTCCAGCCGCTTCTCGTGACCCGTGGCCAGGGCTCTGGCCAGCAGGAGGCCCGGGCACGAGGGGGCGGTACGGGCGGTCGCCGAGTCCGCGATGGCGTGCACCAGTTCGCCGTTGATCCGGTTGATCTCCAGCCGGATCTTCGCGAGGTCGGGGCGTTCGGTGGGCGCCGAGGACGGGTCGGCCTGCCACTTCCGGTACAGGCCGCGCTGGACGACCTTGCTCGCCTCGATCTGGTCGCGGAAGATCCGTACGGTCGCCCCGGGGGAGGCACCCGCCTCCTCGGCCTGCTCCGCGACCGCGTCCAGCACCTCCTTCTCCCGGGCCGGGTCGTCGATCGGGCTGTCGGTGCCCCACTTGGCGGCGGCGACCTGGTCAGCGACCAGCAGCCGGTCGGCGGACAGCCCGGCCAGCGGCCGCAGTTGGCCATGGGACGGAGCCACGGGCGCCGCGACGGCTCCTCCTGCTCCCCCGGCCAGCACGGCGGCGGCCGTGGCGGCGATCAGGATGTGGCGCAGGGCATCGGTCGGTCGCACGGGCGGGCCCCTCTCTCGACGGCACGGGCGATTGCGGTGATCGCCCACCGGGAGCGTACGGCCCGGAGGGCTCTGGCACGATGTGGGCTCGTTCACGGGTCATCGACTCGTTCACGTGTCATCGACCGCATCGCGCAACGGGGAGCGCCGCCACATGCCGCAGTCACCGCATCCACCCTCGCTACTGGAGAGCGCCCCGCGGCGCCGGGGCTTCGCGCCCGGGTGGCTGCCTCCGCTCATCGCCCCGGCCGCCGCCGGGGTCGCGTACGCCCTCGCCGACGACCCGGTGTCGCGGCTGCTGGTGCCCTTCGCGGTGGCGCTCGGCGCGTACGTCCTGGGCGCGGCCCTGGCGCGGCTGTTGCCGCGTGCCCGGTGGCGGGTGACGGAGCTGGGGCTGCACCGGCTGCGCGGCACCCGCAATGTGGCGACGCATCTGTCCACGCCCGCGCAGCCGCTCGTCCTCACGGTGCCGGATCTGGCGGTGCGGATGCCGCTGGACTACGGGGCGTCCGCCATCGGCTCCCTGAGCGCCACGGGTGCCACGGGCCTGCGGATGTCGCCGTTCCCGTTCCATCTCGCCTTCCGCCGGATCGGCCTGCCGCTGCGGCTGGCGGACGGGAAGGGCGCGGCGCCGGGGCTGGCGGCGCACTGGGAGGCGGGGTTCGCCCGGCGCGAGGCGGCGCTGCTCGCCGCCGCGGCCGAGGGGCCGCTGCCCGCCCCCGCGGCGGACACGGTGGAGTG
>NZ_GG657754.1:1546474-1552964 GCF_000158915.1 Streptomyces himastatinicus ATCC 53653
AGCCATCGTGCCCCCGGCCAGCCACCCGCCCCGGAGTACGACGCGTACGCCACGACCGCGTACGCCTCCCAGGCAGCGGGCGCCGCGCACCCGGCCCCGGCCCGTCCCGCGCCGCAGGCCCCGCCCCCGCCGCCGTCCCCCTCCGGGGGCGAGCCGGTGGTCGTTCCGCTGCCCGCCGCCACCCGCCTCTGGTACTACCTCGGTGGGGTGACCGCCGGGGCGGCGGTGGCCGGGGTCCTCGGCTTCAAGCTGCGCCACCTCGTGGGCGGCGGAATGTCCTGGCTGGTCTGGGGGCTGCCCGCGGGCATGGCGATCGGGGCGCTGGCGGGCTGGTTCCACGATCTGCGCCGGCCCGGTTTCGTCCTCGGCCCGGACGGCATCCGGCTGGCGGGGCGCGGCGGCAAGGGCGCTACGCAGTGGGGGCACGACCGCGCGACGATCGGCGGCATCGCCGTGGAGGCGTACGACAACGGGGAGCGCGCGCTGTACGTGTGGTCGCCGTCGGGTCAGGTGATCCGCAAGGAGAGCGGGCACGTGCCCGACGCCCAGGAGCTGCGGCGTGGCTGTGAGCGCGCCGGACTCCCCTGGGTCCGCCCGGACTTCGGCCACTGGAGCCCGCCGACCCCGTAGGTCCGTACGGCCTATTCCAGGAACGCCGCCAGGGCGTCGAGGAACTCCTCGGGGCGGTTCTGGTGGACGCAGTGGCCCGCATCGATGGTGACCAGGCGGCAGTCGGGTATGCGCTCCGCCAGGTCGGCCAGCAGCTCCTGCGGGATGTGGCTGGCCGGGCCGCCGCCTATTACCAGGGTGGGCGCGGTGATGGCCGAGAGCCCCTCGGTCCAGCCCGGGTCCGGGGCGTTGCGCTGGGCGGTGAACTGCGTCTTCACCGCCCAGTCGAAGGCCATCCGCCCGGTCGGGCGCGGCGGCACCTCCAGCGGCGGGTCCTGGGGCAGCAGCGGCGGGGCGTCCTCGATCACCAGCCGCTCCGTCAGCTGCGGGAAGCGCTGGGCGACGAGGTAGGCGACCACGCCGCCGTAGGAGTGCCCGATGAGCGTGACGCGCTCCAGCCCCATCGCCGCGAGGAACCCGGCGACCTCGTCCCGCAGCAGTTCCAGGGCGTACTCCCCCGGCCAGTCGCTGGAGCCGTGGCCGCGCAGGTCGAGCGCGTACACCCGGCGGCCCGGGGCGAGGCGCGGCGCTATGGCGAGCCAGTCGACGCCGTCCTCGCCAAGGCCGTGCAGCAGCAGGACCGGTGGGGCGCCCGCGGTACCCCACACCCGGTACGTCAGCTCGACCCCGTCCACCTCGACACTGTCAAGTGTGTGCATGGGGCAGAGGATACGGCCGATACGGCTGGGGACCACCCCTGTCACACGGGTCGCTCATGACCGTCCCAGTAGGGCTCCCGCAGCCGCCGCTTGTAGAGCTTGCCGTTGGGGTCGCGAGGCATCTCCGCGATGAAGTCGACGGACTTGGGGCGCTTGTAGCCCGCGAGCCGCTCCGCGCAGTGGTCGAGGATCGCGGCCGCCAGCTCCGGTCCCGGGGTGTGGCCCGGGGCGGGTTCCACGACCGCCTTGACCTCCTCGCCCCAGTCGTCGTGCGGGATGCCGAAGGCGGCGGCGTCGGCGACGGCGGGGTGGGTGAGCAGCGCGGACTCGATTTCGGCCGGGTAGATGTTGACCCCGCCCGAGATGATCATGTCGATCTTGCGGTCGCGGAGGTAGAGATAGCCGTCCTCGTCGAGGAGGCCGAGGTCGCCGACGGTGAAGTAGTCCCCGATGCGGTTCTTGCGGGTTTTGCCCTCGTCCTTGTGGTAGCTGAAGCCGCCGGTGCTCATCTTTATGTAGACGGTGCCGAGTTCACCGGGCGGCAGTTGCCGTCCGTCGTCGTCGAAGACGGCGATTTCGCTGATGGGCCAGGGCTTGCCGACCGTTCCCGGTTTCTTCAGCCAGTCCTCGGCGGTGGCGAAGGCGCCGCCGCCCTCGCTCGCCGCGTAGTACTCCTCGACGCAGCCGCCCCACCAGTCGATCATGGCGCGTTTGACGTGGTCCGGGCAGGGCGCGGCGCCGTGGATGGCGTGGCGCATCGAGGAGACGTCGTAGGACTCCCGTAACTCCTCGGGGAGGGCGAGCAGCCGGTGGAACTGCGTGGGCACCATATGGGTGTGGGTGCAGCGGTAGGCGTCGATGAGCCGCAGCATCTCCTGCGGCGTCCACTTGTCCATGAGCACCAGGGGGTGGCCGATGTGCAGGGACGAGGACGCGAACTGGAGGACGGCCGTGTGGTAGAGCGGTGAGCACACCAGGTGGATGTGGTCGGGCTCCTCGGCGCGGGGCCGGATGCCGAAGAAGCGCAGGAAGCCGCCGAGATGGCTCTCCTCGGGGAGCTTTCCGGTCAGCGGGCGCCGGATGCCGCGCGGGCGTCCCGTCGTACCGGAGGTGTAGTTCATGACCCAGCCCAGTTCGCGGTCGGCGGGCGGGTCCGCCGGCTGTCCCTGGAGGAGTTCGGCGTACGGGCGAAACCCGTCGACAGCAACGCCGGCGCCGACCGCGTAGCGGTGGGTGGCGGGCAGCCCGGCCTCGTCGGCGGCCAGGGCGGCCTGGGCGCCGAAGCGTTCGTGGGCGATCAGCACCTTGGCGCCCGAGTCGGAGACGATCCAGGCGATCTCGGGGCCGACCAGGTGGTGGTTGACGGGCACGAGGTAGAGCCCGGCCTGGGTGGCGGCGAGCGCGGCGGTGAAGAACTCGACCCCGTTGGGGAGGACGACGGCGAAGGCGTCGCCGCGCCGGAGCCCGGCGGCGCGCAGCCCGCCGACGAGCTGGTTGCACGCGGCGTGCAGCCGGGCGGCGGTCCACTCCTCGCCGTCGGGGGCGACGAGGACGACGCGGTCGGGTTCGCTCGCGGCCTGGGCCCAGAAGCCGACGGGGATGGTGTGGGTGGGGTCGCTGGTCGTGGCGGTCATCGGTCGTCGCCTTCCTCTAGTCCCGCTTCAGTCCCGTCCGGTCCCGCTTCAGTCGCGTCCGGCGATGCGGTTGACGCGGTCGATGGCACGTTCGAAGCCCCGGGTCAGGTCGTCGAAGACGGCCTGCACGCTGCGGGTGGAGGTCATCCGGCCCACGATCTGCCCGACCGGGGTGCCGAGCAGCGGTTCCACCTCGTACTTCTGGATGCGCGAGACGGCCTCGGCGACCAGCAGCCCCTGGAGCGGCATCGGCAGCGTGCCCGGGCCCTGCGGATCGTCCCAGGCGTCCGTCCAGGCGGTGCGCAGCTGGCGGGCGGGCTTGCCGGTGAGGGCGCGGGAGCGCACGGTGTCGCCGGATCCGGCGGCGAGGAGCTTGTTCGTGAGCGCGGCCGAATGCAGTTCGGCCTCCTCGGTGGTGAGCCAGATCGAGCCGAGCCATACGCCCTGGGCGCCGAGCGCGAGCCCGGCGGCGATCTGTTCGCCGCTGCCGATGCCGCCCGCGGCGAGCACGGGCAGCGGGTCGACGGCCTCGACGACCTCGGGGGTGAGCACCATGGAGGCGATCTCGCCGGTGTGGCCGCCCGCCTCGTAGCCCTGGGCGACGACGATGTCGAGGCCCGCGTCCTGGTGGTGGCGGGCGTGGCGGGCGCTGCCGGCCAGCGCGGCGACGAGGATGCCGTGGTCGTGGGCGCGGGCGACGACGTCGGCGGGCGGCGAGCCGAGTGCGTTGGCCAGCAGCTTGACGGGGTAGTCGAACGCGACGTCGAGCTGGCTGCGGGCGACCTGCTCCAGCCAGCCGGTGATCCGCCAGCCGGACGCCTCACCCTCGGCCAGTTCGGGCACCCCGTGCTTGGCCAGCGTCTCCTGGACGAACGCCCGGTGCTCCTGCGGGATCATCGCCTCGATGTCGGCCTCGCTGACCCCCTCGACCTTCTTCGCCGGCATCACGACGTCGAGGCCGTACGGTTTGCCGTCGGTGTGCTCCTGCATCCAGTCCAGGTCGCGGGCGAGGTCCTCGCCCGCGGCGTAGCGGACCGCGCCGAGCACGCCGAACCCGCCCGCGCGGGTGATCGCCGCGGCCACGGCGGGGAACGGCGTGAAGCCGAAGATGGCGTGCTCGACACCCAGCCTTGTGCTCAGCTCCGTCTTCATGCGGGGCAGGATGCCGCAGGGGACCGGGGAGCGGAAGAGTTTTTCTGACGGAACGTCAGATTGGCTCGGTCGGATTGTCTCGGTGCCGGGGTCACTTCCCCAGCACCGCCATCGCCGCGTTGTGGCCGGGGATGCCGCTGACCCCGCCGCCGCGCACCGCGCCCGCGCCGCACAGCAGCACATTGGCGTGACGCGTCTCCACGCCCCAGCGGCCGGTGCCCTCCTGGGCGTACGGGAAGGCCAGCTCGCGGTGGAAGATGTTCCCGCCCGGCAGCCGCAGTTCGCGGTCCAGGTCCAGCGGGCTCTTCGCCTCGATGCACGGCCTGCCGTCGGCGTCGTACGCGAGGCAGTCGGCGATCGGCTCGGCGAGATGGGCGTCCAGCTGGGCGAGGGTGTCCCGCAGCAGGGCCTCCCGGGTCCCCTCCGGGTCGTCGGCGAACAGCCGGGCGGGGGTGTGCAGCCCGAACAGGGTCAGGGTCTGGTAGCCCCGCGCGGCCAGGTCCGGACCGAGGATCGACGGGTCGGTCAGCGAGTGGCAGTAGATCTCCGACGGCGGCCGCCGCGGCAGCTCCCCCGCGGCCGCCTGCCGGTACGCCGCCTCCAAGTCGCCGTAGCCCTCGGCGATGTGGAACGTCCCGGCGAACGCCTCGCGCGGATCCGCCCCGGGGTCGCGCAGCGCGGGCAGCCGCCGCAGCAGCATGTTCACCTTCAGCTGCGCGCCCTCGGCGGGCGGGGCGGGCGGCTCCTCGCCGAGCAGCCGCGCCAGCTCGCGCGGGGCGGCCCCGACGAGTACGTGGCGGGCGCCCACGACGTGTTCGCCGTCCTGGTCGACGTAAGCCACCTCGGCCGACGTCCCGTCGGTGACGATCCCCGTCACCTCGCAGCCGGTGGCGATCCGCGCGCCCGCCAGGCTCGCCGCGTGCGCGAGCGCGTCGGTGAACGCGCCCATGCCGCCCACGGGCACGTCCCAGTCGCCGGTGCCGCCGCCGATCACGTGGTACAGGAAGCAGCGGTTCTGCGCCAGCGAAGGGTCATGGGCGGAGGCGAAGGTGCCGATCAGCGCGTCGGTGAGCACCACGCCCCGCACCAGGTCGTCCTCGAACGCCGCCTCGACCGCCTCCCCCAGCGGCCGTTCGAACAGCGTCTCCCACGCCACGTCGTCCCCGATCCGGGCGCGCAGCGCGGCCCGGTCCGGCAGCGGCTCGGTCAGCGTCGGGAACACCCGCTCGGCGACCCGCCCCGTCATCGCGTAGAACCGCTCCCAGGCCGCGTACTCCCGCTCCCCGCCGGTCAGCCGCGCGAACGCCTCCCGGGTCCTGGCCCCGCCGCCGGTCTCCACCAGCAGCCCGGTCGGCCGCCCGCCCCGGACGGTGGGGGTGTACGAGGAGACGGACCGCTTGCGGACCGCGAACCGCAGACCCAGGTCGTCGACGATGCGCCCGGGCAACAGGCTGACCAGGTACGAGTAGCGCGAGAGCCGGGCGTCCACCCCGGCAAAGGGCCGTGTGGACACGGCCGCGCCGCCGGTGTGGCCGAGCCGCTCCAGCACCCGCACGCTGCGCCCCGCCCGGCCCAGATAGGCGGCGGCGACCAGGGCGTTGTGGCCGCCGCCGACGATGACGACGTCATAGGCATCACTGGCATCGCTGGCATCGCTGTGAGGCATGTCCTCTGGATTAGCACGGCGTGATCGCCCCGGCTACCCGGCATGGAGCTTGCGGGGCGAGGGGCGCGTCCCCGGGCCGAGCCGCTCCACCGCCCGCAGGATGTGCTTCGGCGGCAACTGCCAGCGCACCGTGGACGGGACGCACCGCAGCACCCGTCCCGTCGCCCGCAGACGGCGGGTGACGGTGGCGGGGGCGGGCGCGGGGCGTCCGTACAGCGCGTGGGCGTAACGCGGCAGGGAGGCGTAGGCCAGCGCGGCGAAGCGCCCCCAGATCAGGTCGCGCGCCGGGACGAGCGCGGCGTGCACCGGGGGCCTGCGCAGAAAGGCGTCGACCTCGCGGGCCTCGGGGGTGGCGGCGAGTTCGGGGCGCACCCTCGCGAAGTACGCGCGCAGTTCCGCGGTATCGCCCGGGACGGCGGCGGGGTCGAGCCCGACCAGGCGGGCGGACTCCCGGTTCTCGGCCACATAGGCGTCCGCCTGGCCGTCGGTGAGGGGGTAGCCGGAGCGGCGTACGACATGCAGGTACGAGGCGACCTCGGCGCAGTGCACCCACAGCAGCAGGGCGGGCTCGTCCACGGCGTGCCGGGCGCCGGTGCCGGGGTCGGTGACGGAGATCCGCCGGTGGATGCCCCGCACCCGGGCACCGGCACGCTCGGCGGCCTCGGTGGTGCCGTAGGTGATGGTCGCGACGAACCGGGCGGTGCGCAGCA
>NZ_GG657754.1:1553221-1568422 GCF_000158915.1 Streptomyces himastatinicus ATCC 53653
ATCTCGCGTTCGCCGCCAGGTCGGTACCAGAGCCATCAAAATCCCTTGGGTCCAACAGTTGTATCAATGCGCGGCTTGAGACAACATGGGGCGCCCGACGCTCACCCGCGGGCTCCACCCGCCCGGAACGACAGCAGGGATCATGAGCACAGACCGCATCGACGCCCCGTCCGCGCACGCCCGGCCGACACGCCGCCGGGTGCTGCGCGGCGCCACCGCCGCGGGCGTCCTCGCCGCCACCGGCGGCACGCTCTCCGGCTGCACCGCGGACGAGGCGAACGCCGCCGCCCAGCCGGTCCCCGCGTACTACCCGGCCGCGTACGACCGCATCGTCGACCGGTCGCGGCACGAGCAGAAGCTGCTCATCTACTCGAACACCTCGCAGACCAACTGGCAGCCGATCTTCGAGGCGTTCACCCGGCGCTACCCCTGGCTCTCCGACATCCGCGCCACCAACCTCGGCGGCTCGGCGGTCTACGAGCGCTACTACAGCGAGGCCGCGAGCAGCACCTCCCCGGCCGATCTCCTGGTGAACAACGGCGGCCCGCTCTGGGGCGACTACGCCACCCGGAAGGCCGCCGACCGCTACCGCTCGCCGGAGCGGGACCACCTCCCCGGCTGGGCCGAGGCGCTGCCCGGCGTCTGGACCTTCTCGACCGACCCGGTCGTCGTGCTGTACAACCGCAAGACCATCGACCGGTCCCAATTCCCCACCGGCCTGAAGTCGTTGGCGCGGATCGTGGAGGCGAAGCCGTCCCGTTTCCGCGGCAAGGTCGGCGTGTACGACCCGTCGAACGCGTTCGGCTACTCCAGCAACGAGGGCTACACCAGCGCCGTCGCCGACGGCTGGGACACCTTCCGGCGGCTGCTGCCCTTCGCCCGCGCCGACCACTCCTCGGGAACGCTCGTGGAGAAGGTCGTGTCCGGCGAGTACGACTTCTCGATCAACCTCAGCGGCGGCGTCGCCATCCCGGCCGCCGAGGACAGCGGCGGGCTGCTCGGCTGGAGTTACTGCGAGGAGGGCACCGTCGTCGTGCCGCGCGCCGCGTCCATCGTGAAGACCGCCCCGCATCCGAACGCGGCCCGCCTCTTCCTGGACTTCCTGCTCTCCGCCGACGGCCAGGCCGCCGTCGCCGCGGGCGGTCTGGTGCCGTACCGGCCGGGGGTGCGCCAGGACGCCATCGACAGTCTCCAGGACCTGGAACGCACGCTCGGCCGCGACCGGGTCCACCGCTATCGCTACGTCCGGGTGCCGGAGCGGACGCAGCACGCGTACCTGGAGCGCTGGGAGAAGGCCGCGCGCTGACGGCCGCCGCGCTCCAGAACCTCATCAGACACATCTGCTCGTACGGAGTCGCCATGGCCACCCAGACACCTCCGGCGCCCGCGCCACCCCGACCCGCCCCGCACGCGGGCGGGTTGGGCACGCCCCGTTATCGGCGCCCGTTCGGCGCCGGGCGCGAGGTCACCATCCACTGGCTGACGTTCCTCGTCACCGCCGCGCTCGTCCTCGCGCCCGTCATCCCGGTCCTCTACCAGTCCATACGCAACCAGCCGCTGTACGCGGCGGGCGGCGCCTTCACCCTGTCCAACTACGTCCATCTGTTCACCGAGGCGGACTTCGGGTCGATCATCCTCGACACGCTGCTCTTCGCCGTCCTCACCACGGTCTTCGCGCTCGCCGTCGCCGTCCCCATGGCCGTCCTCCTGGAGCGCACCCGGTTCCCCGCCGCCCGGCTGTTCGGGCAGGTGCTGCGCTGGCCGATCTACATCTCCCCGCTGGTCCTCGCCTTCGGCTGGATCGTCGTCTACGGCCCGGCCGGATTTCTGACCAGCGCGGTGCGCGAAGGGCTCGGCTGGGTGCCGTGGAACCTGTACACGCTGCCCGGGATGGCGTTCGTCGAGGCCGTCGCGCAGGTCCCGGTCGCGTTCCTGTTCTGCGCCAACGCCCTTGCCGCATCGGACACCTCGCTGGAGAACGCGGCCCGCTCGGTCGGCGCGGGCCCGATCCGGACCTTGCGCTCCATCGTCGTACCGATGCTGCGCCCGCCGATGCTCTACGCGGGGCTGCTCATCTTCGGGACGGCGGTGGAGACCCTGTCGATCCCGCTGATCCTCGGCGAGCCCGCAGGGCTGACGCTGTTCTCCAGCTTCCTGTACGAGCAGGGCATCGACTCCGTCAGCCCGGACTACGGCCTCCTCGGCGCGGCCTCCACCTTCATGCTGCTCACCACGATCGGCCTGGTCGCGGTGCAGGCGCGGCTGCTGGGGCACGCCCAGCGCTTCGTCTCGGTGCGCGGCAAGGCCAGCCGCTCCCGGCTCCTGGACATCGGCGGCTGGAAGTGGCTCGGCTTCGCGTTCGTCGGCGTGTACGTCGTCTTCGGCGCGCTGCTGCCGATGGCCGCCCTGATCCTGCGCGCGTTCACCTCGCTGCTCACTCCGCTGGTCAACCCGTTCGACCTGCTCACCCTGGACAACTTCCGGCTGATCTTCGCCTACGCCCCCTACACGGAGTCGATCGTCAACAGCATCACCGTGGCGTTCATCGGCGCGGTCGCCGTGACCCTGCTCGGCACCGCCGTGGTCCTGGTGGCGCGCCGCTCCGACTTCCGCTTCGCGCGCCTGCTGGAGACGGCCGCGCAGTCGCCGCACGCCGTGCCAGGCCTGATCGTCGGCATCGGCTTCTTCTGGGCCTTCGCGTGGATGCCGGGCGGGGACGCCGTACGCGGCACGCTCCTGGCCCTGATCATCGCGTTCGGCGTACGGGCCCTGCCGTCGGCGTACGGGGCGATCTCCCCGGCGACGATGCAGCTGGGCGCCGAACTGGACCAGGCCGCCCGGGTCGCGGGCGCCGACTGGTGGCGCACGGTGTCGCGCATCCTGATCCGGCTCCTGGTGCCCGCGATGCTCGCCTCGTTCCTGCTCATCTGGACCCAGATGATCCGCGAGTACGCGCCCGCCATGTTCCTCGCCGGGGCCGAATCGCAGGTCATCGGCACCACCGCCATCGATCTGTGGACCCAGGGCGAGACCGGCTCCGTCGCCGCGCTCGCCACCCTTCAGATCGCCGTCACCGCCCTCGTCGCCGGCCTGGCCGGCCTGCTGCTGAAGAGGAAGCACGATGCCTGAGCTGGCCGTCGAGAACATCACGAAGTCCTTCCACGGCACCACCGTCCTGGAGGACATCGACTTCACCGTCGCCGACGGGGAGTTCTTCACCCTGCTCGGGCCCTCCGGCTGCGGCAAGTCCACGACCCTGTCGTGCGTGGCGGGCCTGGAACACCCCGACTCCGGCACCATCCGCGTCGGCGACGAGGTCTTCTTCGACGGGCTGCCGCGCACCGCCGTGCCGCCCGAGGGCCGCAATCTGGGCCTGGTGTTCCAGTCCTACGCGCTGTGGCCGCACATGACCATCGCCGACAACCTCGCCCTGCCGCTGAAGCTCCGCAAGGTCGCCAAGGCCGAACAGCGGCGCCTGATCGACGACGCGCTCACCAAGGTCGACATGGCGCATCTGCGCGACCGCTACCCCCACCAGCTCTCCGGCGGCCAGCAGCAGCGCGTCGCGCTGGCCCGCGGCATCGTCTACTCCCCCGGCGTCCTGCTCCTGGACGAGCCGCTGTCCAACCTCGACGCCAAGATGCGCGGCCAGGCCCGCATGTGGCTCAAGGACCTCCAGCGCGAGGTCGGCATCACCACGGTCTACGTCACCCACGACCAGATCGAGGCGATGTCCCTCTCGGACCGCATCGCCGTGTTCATGCACGGCCGCCTCCAGCAGGTCGGCACCCCCGTCGAGGTCTACGAAACCCCGGCCACCCCGGAGGTGGCGGGCTTCATCGGCCGCTGCAACCTCCTCGACGGCCGCATCGACGAGGAGTCACCCGCCGACGCCAAGACACTGCGCGTGGAACTCGGCACCACGGGGCGCCACTTGAGGGTCGTACGCACCGACACCGCCCCCGCCCCGGGCGAAGCCGCCACCGTCGGACTGCGCTCCGAACGCATCACGCTCACCGACCGCACGGACGCCGAGGGAGACCACGCCGACGTCAACGTCCTCCGCGCGAGGATCGAGCAGTGCTCGTACACCGGCGCCCGCTTCGAGTACGTCCTCACCATCGGCGACCTGCGCGTACACGCCGAGAGCGCCGTACGCCACACCGGCCCCGAGATCAGCCTGGTGATCCGCCCCGAGGACTGTCTGCTCTACCCGCGGGCGACCTGAGCCCTCCGGCTACGCTCCTGGTCAGCGGCTTCCTAGGACGCACAGACCCACCTTCGGGCCATGCCGGACGGGGGACGGCGCGGCAGCATGGAGTCATGGCACGCAACGTGGATCTCAGCGAATTCCTGCGCCGCTGCCGTGCCCGGATCGGCCCGGAATCGGTGGGACTGCCCGAGCACGGCGCCTACCGGCGCGTCCCGGGCCTGCGGCGTGAGGAGGTCGCGCAGCTGGCCGGGGTGAGCACCGACTACTACACGCGCCTGGAACAGGGCAGGCAGATCAGCCCCTCCCCGCCCGTGCTGGAAGCAGTCGCCGCCGCGCTGCGCCTGGACGACGCCGAGCGAGCCCACCTCTTCGACCTCGTACGACCGCAGAAGGGCAAGGCCCGGCGCAGCCCGCCCGTCGTCCAGCGGGCCCGCCCCGGCCTGCACCGGTTCCTGGACTCCTTCACCGACCACGCCGGGTTCATCCTCGGACGGCGCGGAGACATCCTGGCCACCAACCACCTGTGCCGGGTCCTGCTGGCCGACTTCGACGCCATGCCCTACCGGGAACGCAACCTCACCCGCTGGATCCTGCTGGATCCGGCCGCCCGGGAGCTGTACGTGGACTGGGAGAAGATCGCCTCGGAGATGACGGCGATCCTGCGGCTGGACGCCGGACGCCACCCCGAGGACGCCCGCACCGCGGAGCTGGTCGGCGAACTGGCCATGAAGAGCGAGCACTTCCGCCACTGGTGGGCCGACCACAAGGTGCTGGACCGCACGTTCGGCCAGAAGCGCTTCCGGCACCCGGTCGTCGGCCCGCTGACCATCGACTACCAGGCGTTCACCATGCCCGGCGAGGAGGACCAGACCCTCTTCCTCTACCTGCCCGCCAAGGACCAGCCGTCGCAGGACGCATGGCAGCTGCTGACCAGCTGGAACGCCGACGCCACGCCCCGCGGCCTGGCACCCGACCAGACGAAGACCACACCCCACAGGAGCACCCCGTGAGCACCGCCCCCTCCCGCCGTCCGCTGGCACTGGTCACCGGAGCGTCGGCCGGGATCGGCTACGAACTGGCCCTGCTGTTCGCCCGCGACGGCCACGACCTCGTGGCCACCGGCCGCAGCGACACCATCCACCAGGCCGCGTCCGACTTCGAAGAACACGGCGCCCGGGTCGTCCCCGTCCGAGCCGACCTGGCCCGGCCCGAGGGCGTCGAAGCGGTGTGGCAGGCGGTCGAGGACACCGGCCGCCCCCTGGGGGCGGCCGTCCTCAACGCCGGCCGCAGCATCGGCGGCGCCTTCCTCGACACCGGCCTGGACGACGAGCTGAGCCTGATCGGCCTCAACGTCACCTCAGTCGTCCACCTCGCCAAGCACGTGGCCCGCCACATGGCCGCCCGCCACAGCGGAAGGATCCTGATCACGTCCTCGCTCTCGGCCACGCTGCCGACCCCGTACGAGACCGTCTACGGACCCTCCCGGGCCTTCACCCGCATGTTCGCCCTGGGCCTGCGCGAGGAACTCGAGGAGCACGGCGTGAGCGTCACCACCCTGCTCCCCGGCGCCACCGACAGCGACTTCCACGCCCGCGCGGGCATGAACGACACCGCCTTCGGCCCCGGCATGAAGAAGAACAGCCGCGTCCAGGTCGCCCGCCAGGGCTTCGACGCCCTGATGTCCGGCCGGGCGCAGGTCGTCGGCGGCGACCGGGCCACCCGGCGCGCGGCCGCCCGGCACCGCTTCCTGCCCGAGACGTACAAGGCGGCCCGCCACGCCCGCAAGGCCAGGCCGGACGCGTCCCGCCGCCCGTAGAACGGCTCGGGTCAGCGGCGTACGCGGGGCATGCCCAGGCCGATCCAGGAGATGATCTCCCGCTGGATCTCGTTGTTGCCGCCGCCGAAGGTGAAGACGACGCTGCTGCGGTAGCCGCGTTCCAGCTCGCCGTGGAGGACCGCGCCCGCCGAGCCCTCCTTGAGGGGGCCCGCGGCGCCGACGATCTCCATGAGCCAGGCGTAGGCGTCGCGGCGGGCCTCGGAGCCGTAGACCTTGACGGCGGAGGCGTCGTGCGGGGTCAGGGTGTCGCGCTGGAGGGCGTCCACCATCTGCCAGTTGAGCACCTTCATGGCGTCCAGCCGGGCGTGGGTGCGGGCCAGCCGGGTGCGGACCCAGGCCAGGTCGATGACCCGGCGGCCGTCCGGGAGCTTGGTGTCGGCGGCCCACTGCTGTACGCCGCGCAGGGCGCGGATGGCCATGGTGCCGTGGGCGGCGAGGGTGACGCGTTCGTAGTTGAGCTGGGTGGTGATCATCCGCCAGCCCTCGTTCTCGGCGCCGACGCGGCGGGCGGCCGGGACGCGGATGTTCTCGTAGTAGCTGGCGGTGGTGTCGTGGGAGGCGAGGGTGGTGATGACGGTGCAGGAGTAGCCGGGGTCGGCGGTGGGGACGAGCAGGATGCTGATGCCCTTGTGGGGCTTGGCGTCGGGGTCGGTGCGGACGGCGAGCCAGACCCAGTCGGCGGTGTCGCCGTTGGTGGTCCAGGTCTTCTGGCCGTTCACCACGTAGTCGTCGCCGTCGCGTACGGCGCGGGTCTTGAGGGCGGCGAGGTCGGTTCCGGCGTCGGGTTCGCTGTAGCCGATGGCGAAGTCGATCTCGCCGGAGAGGATGCGCGGCAGGAAGTACCGCTTCTGCTCGTCGGTACCGTAGCGCATGAGCGTGGGGCCGACGGTGTTGAGGGCCATGAGCGGCAGCGGTACGCCCGCCTGGGCGGCCTCGTCGAAGAAGATGAACTGCTCGACCGGGCCCAGCCCCCGCCCGTCGTACTCCCGGGGCCAGCCCACACCCAGCCAGCCGTCGCCGCCGAGGCGGCGGATGGTCTCGCGGTAGAACCGCTTCTGCCCGGCGGGGTCCGCGTAGCGGGCGTAGGCGTCATCGGGGACCAGCTCGGCGAAGTAGGTGCGCAGTTCGGCTCGTAACTGCCGCTGCTCAGGGGTGTATTCGAGGTCCACGGCCCCTCCTGGAGTCTCGCGTGCGCCACGACGGCGGTTCGGGGAGCGTCCTGGGATCGAGGGGCACGGTAGAACGCGTTCCAAAAATTCGGAAGGGCCGTGGGGCCGTGGGCCATCGGGCGGAGCGCTCAGCTCGTCTCGTCCGCCGGGGGCGGGCCGTCGTCGGCGCCGGGCCGCAGGACCCGTACCGGCTGGCCCGGGCGCCAGGTCCGCAGGCTGAGCCCGGATTCCCCGGCCTCGGTCTGTACGACCTCGGTCACCTCGGCGCGGAACAGGTGGAACGGCTCCGGCGGATGGACCTCGGCGGCGAAGCGGGCGAGCGAATCGGGGTCGGTCACCTCGACGGCCCGGCCGCTGACCCGGACGTCGCCGCCGGGGGTGCCGGTGTCGGCGCCGGGGTTGGCCTGGATCGAGAAGCGCCGGTCGCGGCGCAGGTCGACGGCCTTGCGCGAGTCGGGCATCATGCCGAGCCACAGTTCCCCGAAGCGGAAGTTGACCTCCAGCGGTGTCAGCCGCGGGGAGCCGTCCTGGCGCAGGGTGGCCAGGACATGGGTGCGGTAGCGCCCGAAGCGCTCCTGCGCGGCCGTGGCGAAGCCGGGTTCGGCGGCCTGGAATCCGGCCCAACTGGTGATCGGAAGCGTCGTCATGGCGCCCATGTTCGCGGGATTACCCGACGTCTTCTGTCCGGATTTCCGGGACTGACGGGACTGGAGGGACTCCCCCGCGCCGCGCGAGGCCACTTGGCGCGCCTGATGCGGCGGCAGATACGCGCTCCACGCCGTGCCCGGCAGCGGGAACCCGATCCAGGTGCGGGCGTACGACGGCGGCCGGGCGCCGCCGTCGCGCCGGACGAGCAGCGCCGTGGGCTCGTGCGCGGCCCGCCGCAGCAGCCCGGACACGCTGGTGGAGCGGTTGTTCCCGGCGGTCTGGGCGGAGGCGCAGCCCGCGTGGTACGCGACGGGCAGGGCCCGGTCGCCCGCCACCAGACACGGCGGCCGCAGCCCCAGCCGCGTCAGCCCCTCGGCGGCGGTGCGGTAGCGCCCGGTGGTCTTCTCGGACACCGCCGAGGTGTGGGTGAGGACGGCGAACTGACTGGCCAGCTGGAGCACGACGACGATCCCGAGCGCGGTGGCCATGTGGCGGGGCGAGCGCGCGGTGCGTACGGCGCGGAAGCCCAGCGCGGCGATGGGCAGGGCGAGCAGCGCGTAGGAGGGCATCAGGAAGCGCGGCGCCGAGTAGTCGATGAGCAGCAGGTAGGGGACGGCGAGGGAAGCCGCGCAGACGATGGGCAGCACGGTGACCGGCGCACCGGGGTCCTGGGGTACGTAGGGCCGTCCGAGCCCGACGCGCACCCGGGTCCGCCGTTCGTGACGGTCCCGCAGGGCGAGGCTGACGGCGGTGAGGGTCAGCACCGGCAGCGACAGCCACCACAGGGTCAGCTCCGGATGGGTCAGCGACACTTCGCAGGGGCGGCACAGCTGCGGCCCGTTGAGGCTGCGCAGCGCGGCACCGACGGCGAAGTGGAGGCCCATGCCGCCCTCGACCTCACTGGAGACGTCCAGCCGCCCGCCGATGCCGCCGAAGCGTTCGTACGCCTCGCCGATCCACTGCGCGGCGCCGAGCAGGAGCCCGCCCACCAGCGGGGGCAGCGCGGGCCGCCAGACCCGCACCCGGAGCGCGGCGGCCAGCAGTGGTAAGGCCAGCCAGCCGCCGTCGGGGGTGCGGACGAGCGTGACACCGGCGACGAGGGCAGCCAGCCACCAGCGGGCATGGCGCTCGTTGGGCAACCGCAGGAACCAGCCGACGGCGGCCACCGCGCCGAGCGCGACCCAGAGGTTGGGCATCACGGCGGGGCCGCTGATCGTGGTGATCCACAGCCCGGCGAAGAGCAGCGCGCCGAGCGCCACGGGACCACGGGGCAGCAACCTGTTCCAGACGCGGAAGGCGGCGTAGAGCGCGCCCGCGGAAAGCACCGTAAGGAGGACCCGGAGCACCGTGATGGAGGACGTGGCGGCCACCACCGGGGAGACCAGCATGCTGATGCCACGGGAGCGCGGCGCGCTGAAGTACGCGGACGGGGTGCGCGGGTCCACCTGGGAGACGTACACGGACTCGTCCCAGCCCAACGCGTGCCCGACATGGGGAACGACCACCGCGAGCTGGACCGCCGCGTAGCCGACGGCGACCACCGCGAGCCACGGCGCGCGGCGCCGGTGGCGCGGCGGCCGGGGTGGATGCGGGCGCGGACGCGCGGCAGCGGCCGCCGGTGCGGCAGTGTTCTCCATGCGCGCACCATATGATGCCTATGTACCTTTTTCGTCTTATTAGGCCGATCGGCTCAGCGCCCCAGGGGTGCCATCACCGCGCCGGATCCGTACGCTGTTGCAGCGGTGCACAGCTCCCACCCGGCGGAGGACGAACACGCCCATGAAGATGCTCATCAATGTGGCCGAAACCGTGGTCGCCGACGCACTGCGCGGACTGGCCGCCTCCCATCCCGAACTGACCGTGGATGTCGAAAACCGGGTGGTCGTCCGGCGGGACGCGCCGGTGCCCGACAAGGTGGCCCTGATCTCCGGCGGCGGCTCCGGCCATGAGCCGCTGCACGGCGGGTTCGTCGGTGCCGGCATGCTCGACGCGGCCTGCCCCGGCGAGGTCTTCACCTCCCCCGTGCCCGACCAGATGGTGCGCGCGGCGGCCGCCGTGGACAACGGCAAGGGCGTGCTGTTCGTCGTCAAGAACTACACCGGCGACGTGCTCAACTTCGACATGGCCGCCGAACTGGCCGAGGACGAGGGCATCCAGGTCGCCAAGGTGCTCGTCGACGACGATGTGGCCGTGTCCGACAGCACCCACACGGCGGGCCGCCGCGGCACCGGCGCCACGCTGTTCGTGGAGAAGATCGCCGGAGCGGCGGCCGAGGAAGGTGCGCCGCTGGAGCGGGTCGAGGCGATCGCCCGCCGGGTCAACGCGTGCTCGCGCAGCTTCGGCGTGGCGCTCTCGCCCTGCTCGACCCCCGCCAAGGGCGGCCCCACCTTCGAGCTGCCCGCCGGGGAGCTGGAGTTGGGCGTGGGCATCCACGGCGAGCCGGGGCGGGAGCGGCGGGCCATGATGACCTCGCGCGAGATCGCCGACTACGCGGTGGACGCGGTGCTGGACGACCTGCGCCCGGACAATCCGGTGCTCGTCCTGGTCAACGGAATGGGTGCCACCCCGCAGCTGGAGCTGTACGGCTTCGCGGCCGAGGTGCACCGGGTGCTCGGCGAGCGCCGCGTGGCGGTGGCACGTACGCTCGTCGGCAACTACGTCACATCACTCGACATGGCGGGCGCCTCGGTCACGCTGTGCCAGGTCGACGAGGACCTGCTGCGGCTGTGGGACGCGCCCGTACGGACCGCCGGGCTGCGCTGGGGCTGCTGACCCGAACCACCGGACCCCGACCACCGGACCCCGACCACCGGATCCGGGCCACCGGACCCCGACCCGGACCCGGACCGGTGGGGTCCGGCCCGCCGGACCCCACCGGCCGGCCTGATACGTACGCTGTCGCCGTCGGTTACCGTCATGAGGAGGCGTCTGTGTCCAGCAGTGAATCCGCAGTCGAACACGCGCTCGACACCTCTTTCTTCCAACGCTGGCTCACCGCAGCGGCCGAGTCCGTGCAACGCGAGGCGGCCCGGCTCACCGAGCTGGATTCCGCGATCGGCGACGCCGACCACGGCACCAATATGCAGCGCGGTTTCGCGGCCGTGACGGAGGCGCTGGAGAAGGAGCCGCCGGGCTCGCCCGGCGCCGCGCTCATCCTGGCCGGTCGCCAGCTGATCTCGAAGGTGGGCGGCGCCTCCGGGCCGCTGTACGGAACGCTGCTGCGGCGCGCGGGCAAGGCGCTGGGGGACGCGGCCGAGGTCACGCCCCAGCAGCTGGCGGACGCGCTGCGGGCCGGGGTGGACGCGGTGGCCCAGCTGGGCGGCGCCGCGCCGGGCGACAAGACCATGCTGGACGCGCTGTTCCCCGCGGTGGAGGCGCTGGGCGGCGACACCGCGTCGTTCACCGCGGCGGGCGAGGCCGCCGACAAGGGCGCGCTGGCCACCGTGCCGATGCTGGCGCGCAAGGGCCGGGCCAGCTATCTGGGCGAACGCAGCGTCGGCCACCAGGACCCCGGCGCCACCTCGTCCGCGCTGATCGTCGCGGCGCTTGCGGAGGCCGTCCGATGACCCAGGACAGTGGCGAGAAGCTGGTCGGCGTCGTGGTCGTGTCGCACAGCGGGGAGGTCGCCGAGTCGGTCGCCCGAATGGCCACCGCGCTGGCCGGTGGCGGCACCGCGCCCGTACGGGCCGCGGGCGGCACCCCGGACGGCGGATTCGGCACCAGCGAGGAGCTGATACGCGAGGCGGCGTACGCCGTCGACCAGGGCGCCGGGGTGGCCATACTGGTCGACCTCGGCAGCGCCGTACTGACCGTCAAGGCGCTGCTGGCCGAGGAGGACGAGCTTCCGGAGGGCTCCCGGCTGGTGGACGCACCGCTCGTGGAGGGCGCGGTGGCGGCCGTGGTCACCGCGTCCACGGGCGCGGACGTGGACACCGTCGCCGGAGCCGCCGCGGAGGCGTACGACTACCGCAAGGTCTGAAGCGGCGCGTACGGGCCCGGGGGACACCGGACACCGCCTGCCCCGGGCCCGTGCTCGTATGGGTGCCGCGCCCGCAGCGGACGGCCCAAGTGTGGAGCCCGCGTACATATCCGAGCTGACATGCGCATTTCTACGGTGTGGGCACTCGCATCCGTCCCCGCACCCGCTCGGAAGTGGTAACCATGGCTCCTCCGGCCCCCGCTCCCCCGACCAGCCCCGGATCGCTGCGCCGCGTCGTCGCGGCGAGCCTCATCGGCACCACCATCGAGTGGTACGACTTCTTCCTCTACGGGTCGGCCGCCGCGCTCGTCTTCAACAAGCTCTTCTTCCCCGACTCCGACCCGCTCGTCGGCACCCTGCTGTCGTTCCTGACGTACGCGGTCGGCTTCGCCGCCCGGCCCATCGGCGCCCTGGTGTTCGGGCACTACGGCGACCGGCTCGGCCGTAAGAAACTGCTGATCCTGAGCCTGCTGCTGATGGGCGGGGCGACCTGCGCGATCGGCCTGCTGCCGACGCACGCCACCGTCGGCTCGGCCGCGCCCGTACTGCTCACCGCGCTGCGGCTGGTGCAGGGCTTCGCGCTCGGCGGCGAATGGGGCGGGGCGGTGCTGCTGGTGTCCGAGCACGGGGACGCCCGACGGCGCGGATTCTGGGCGTCCTGGCCGCAGACCGGCGCCCCCGCCGGGCAGTTGCTGGCCACCGGGGTGCTGTCCGCGCTGACCGGGCTGCTCTCCGAGAGCTCCTTCGAGTCCTGGGGATGGCGGGTGCCGTTCCTGCTCTCCGGTGTGCTGGTGCTGGTCGGCTTGTGGATTCGTCTCTCTGTCGATGAATCACCGGTGTTCAAGGCGGCGCTGGCCCAGGCCGAGGCGCGGAAGTCCGCCGACGTGGCGGAGAAGATGCCGCTGGTGGCCGTCCTGCGCCACCACTGGCGGGACGTCCTGGTCGCGATGGGCGCCCGGATGGCCGAGAACATCAGCTACTACGTGCTCACGGCCTTCGTCCTCGTCTACGCCACCTCCGACCATGTGGGCCTCGGCAAGCAGACCGCGCTGAACGCCGTCCTCATCGCCTCCGCCGTGCACTTCGCCACCATCCCGGCCTGGGGCGCCCTCTCGGACCGTATCGGCCGCCGTCCGGTCTATCTGGTGGGCGCCGTGGGCGTCGGCGCGTGGGCGTTCCCCTTCTTCGCCCTCATCGACACGAAGGGCTTCGGGGCGCTGCTCCTCGCGGTCACGGTCGGGCTGGTCTTCCACGGTGCGATGTACGCGCCCCAGGCGGCCTTCTTCTCGGAGATGTTCGCGACGCAGATGCGGTACTCGGGCGCCTCGATCGGCGCCCAGTTCTCCTCGGTCGCGGCCGGGGCGCCCGCACCGCTGATCGCCACCGCGCTGCTGGCCGACTACGACAGCGCCACGCCGATCGCCCTGTACGTCATCGCGGCGGCGCTGCTGACGATGGTGGCGGTCGGCGCGGCGAAGGAGACCCGCGAACGCGACCTCGCCGCCATCCGGCCGGACGACGACGATGAGCCGCGGGCGGCGTCGAAGGCGTCCCGTTCGGCCTCGGCCTAGAGAGTGGGGGCGGGCCTCGGCTCAGGGCGTGTGGGGCGGGTGCTCCACGGTCCCCGTCAGCCGGTGCAGCCGCAGCGCGAGCTGTATCTCCAGCGACCGCGCGGGCGACTGCCAGTCGGCGCCGAGCAGCCGCCCCACCCGCTCCAGCCGCTGCGCCACCGTGTTCACGTGCACATGCAGCTCGTCCTTGGTGCGCGCCGGGCTCATCCCGCTGGCGAAGTACGCGTCGAGCGTGCGGACCAGCCCGGTGCCGCGGCGCGCGTCGTACTCCACGACCGCCCCGATGGTGCGCGCGACGAAGTCCCGCACCCGGGTGCCGTCCCGCGTACCGGCCAGCAGCAGGCCGAGGAAGCCGAAGTCCTCGGCGGCGGCCCCCTCACCGGCCCGGCCCAGCACCCGCAGCGCGGCCAGACAGCGCCGGGCCTCGGCGTACGAGGCGGCGACCTCGGCGGGGCGGGCGGCGGGCGCGGCGACGGGTGCGGAGGCGCCGACGGTGACGGGCGCGTGCACGGCGGTGCCCAGCTGCCGGGCGGTGCGGCGGGCGAGGGCGTCGGCGCTGTCGCCGTCGGCGAGCGGCAGCAGCAGCACCGTGCCGCCGTCGCGCGCCGCGGCCAGCCCCTGCCGGGTGGCGGCCAGATGGGACGCGGCGGACCACAGGCGCTGCCGGTCGGCGGCGTCCTCGGCGGATGGGGCGGGTTCGGCCGCGGGCTCGGCGCGGGGCGCGTCGATGCCCGCGGCGAGGACGACATGGGGCGCGTCCAGGTCCGCCCGCAGCCGCGCGGCACGCTCCCGCAGCAGCCGCGGTTCCCGGTCGGGCGCGTCGAGCAGATCGTCCAGCAGCTCGCCGCGCACCCGCTGTTCGGCCTCGCCCGCCGACCGGCGGGCGAGCTGGAGCAGTGAGGTGACCATGGCGGCGCGCTCCAGGGTGCGCTGGTCCACGGGGTCGAGCCGGGGGTGGCCGTGGAGGACGAGCGCGCCGAGGAGTTCGCCGCCCGCGGAGACGGCCGCGATCCAGTCCTCGCCGTGGCGTACGGCGTGGCCGTCGGCCCGCGACCGGTCGAGGGCGCCCGCGGGCGCCTGATCGGCCTCCAGGAAGTCCACCGATCCGCTGAGCACCTCGGCCACCGCGGCGGCGACGTCCTGCACCCCGCCACCGCGCAGCACCAGTTCGGTGAGCCGGTCGTGGACCTCGGAGGCGCGCTCGATGACACCGCTGCGGTCCCGGATGATCTCGTTGGCGGCCTCCAGTTCGGCCAGCGCCGTCCGGGTCTCGGCGAGCAGGTTGGCCGTGTCGATCGCGACGGCCGCGTGTGCGGCGAAGGAGGCGAGCAGGGCGATCTGTTCGCGTTCGAAGACGCGGACGCGGCGGTCGGCCGCGAACAGCACCCCGATGACGCCGCTGCCGAGCAGCAGCGGCACCCCGAGGATGGCGACCAGGCCCTCGTCGCTGACGCCTGCGTCGATGGTGCGGGTGTGCTGGAACCGGGGGTCGTCGAAGTAGCTGTCGGTCACATAGGGGCGCGCGGTCTGGGCGACGAGCCCGCCGAGCCCCTCCCCCATGCCGAGCCGCAGCTGCTGGAAGCGCGCCGAGACCGAACCGTCGGTGACCCTCATATAGGTGTCCCCGGCGGTCGGATCGTTGAGGGTCAGATACGCGACCTCGGTCCCCAGCAGCGAGCGGGCGCGCTGCACGATGGCCTGGGAGGACCGCGTCCAGATCGCGCAGCCCGGCGAGGTCGTGGGCGGTCTCGAAGAGCGCGGACAGCTCGGCCTCGCGCCGTCTG
>NZ_GG657754.1:1568522-1570742 GCF_000158915.1 Streptomyces himastatinicus ATCC 53653
GCCGCTCGGCCGGGGCCCCCTCGGCGCGCTTCCCGCAGGCCGGGGCGCTCGTACGCCTCGGCGGGCGCGCCGCGTGCGAGCAGTTCCAGGTACGGGGTCTCGGGCGGATCGTCGGACGGGGGCACCGGCACGCGCCCGCCGGACGCGGCATGGCCCCGTGAGCGGTCCGCCGAACGGCCGTTCAGTGGGCCGTCCATCCGCCGTCCATGCTGAGCGAGGCACCGGTGATGAACGAGGAATGCGGACCGCACAGATACGCCACGGCCTCCGCCACCTCCTCCGGCTCGACGAGCCGCTTGACCGCCGCGTCGGCCAGCAGCACCTCGGAGACGACGCGCTCCGGGGAGATGCCGTGCGCCGCGGCCTGGTCGGTGATCTGACGCTCGACCAGTGGGGTGCGTACATAGCCGGGGCTGACGCAGTTGGACGTCACCCCGTGGGGCGCGCCCTCCAGGGCGGCGACCTTGGAGAGCCCCTCCAGACCGTGTTTGGCGGCCACATACGCGGACTTGTACGGGGAGGCGATCAGCCCGTGCACGGAGGAGATGTTCACGATCCGCCCCCAGCCCCGCTCGTACATCCCCGGCAGGGCACCGCGCACCAGCCGGAACGGGGCCTCCAGCATCACCGTGAGCACCCGGGAGAAGACCTCCGGCGGAAAGTCCTCGATCGGGCGGACGAGCTGGATCCCCGCGTTGTTGACCAGGATGTCGGCGCCCTCGGCGGCCCGTTCGGCCGCGTCGAGGTCGGTCAGGTCCAGGGCGTACGCCTCGACGGTGCCTTCGGCGAACGCGACGAGGTCGGCCAGCCCCTCGGCGTCCATGTCGACCGCCCGGACCCGCGCCCCCGCGGCCGCCAGCCGCAGGCTGCACGCCCGCCCGATGCCCCCGGCGGCACCGGTGACGACTGCGGTACGGCCGGTGAGCCCGGGGGCTTCGGGACTGGATGCGGGTGACGCGCTCATGAGCGGCACACTAGGCGGCGGCCGCGCCCGGACCGATGGGGGCGCGGCACACTCTTCACTCCGCCGGGATGGGTTCGAACCACGTCGGCCCCTCGGCGAGCGCCTGCTTGATCCGGATGAGCGAGAAGTCCTCCAGCTCCGGCAGCGCGTCGAGCGGGAACCAGCCCACGTCCAGCGACTCGTCGTCGTTCACCCGCGCCTCGCCGCCCACCGCGCGGCAGCGGAAGCAGACGTCCATGAACTGGCACTGGTCGTCGTTGGGGTACGTCACGGGCGCCAGCGTCCGTACGAGCACGATGCGCTCCGGAACGCAGCGCACCGCGGTCTCCTCCTCCACCTCGCGCACCACCGCCGTGGCGGGCTGCTCGCCCGGTTCGGGGATGCCGCAGATGATCGCCCAGCGGCCGTTGTCGGCCCGGCGGCCCAGCAGCACCCTGTCCTCGTCGTCGAAGACGACGGCGCTCACGCCCGGCAGGTAGAGGAGTTGATGGCCGATGGAGGCCCGCAGGCCGCGGATGAAGTCGGGGGTCGCCATGCGCCGAGGGTATCCGCCGGGCCCGAACCCGCGCCGGTGACCTGCGCCGGGCGCCCGTTCTGCGCGCTCGGGGCGCGTTTCACCACTGACACATCGTTTCTGCGCAACATATACACATATCTCGCCGCTGGCGCTACCGTTCCTGGTGCATGGCTCGCGACGCGACGTACCGTCGCCACGCGATGCCCGTCACGACGGGGGGTCGACGGGATGACGTCATCTGCGCTGGAACCGGTCGTAAGGAATCACGACCGGGACGACAGCGATCACTACAACGATCACTACGGCCAGGCCCTGGGCAGTCTGCCCGACATCGCGGGCGTGGCGATCCTCGCTTCCTGCGCCCTCTGGGCGCTCATCTGCGCCATGGGGCGCACCGCGCGCCCCGAGGGGGTGCTGCTCGCCGTACTGGCCGTGGCCGCCGGGTACGCCTGCGGCCGCATCGCCGGATCGCTCCTGCCGGTCGCCTGCGGGGCCGCCGCCGGGCTCGCGGGGCTCGGTCTGACCCTGGCCGGGTGGAGCGGTCCGGGCGGCCACCAGGGGCTGGAGGCGGCCCAGCTGACCCTGGCCACCGGCGCGGCCTGCTGCGCCGCGTGGGCCGCGCGGCGAACCGCGCTCCGGCTGGCCCTGTGGCTGCTGGCCGTGACGATCACGCTCACGGCGGTGGTGAGCGGGCCGCCCGCGGGGTGGGCCGCGAGCGGCACGGTCCTGCTGTGCTCCC
>NZ_GG657754.1:1571163-1572080 GCF_000158915.1 Streptomyces himastatinicus ATCC 53653
GCCCCAGGACGGGGGGCCGGGGGTATCCCCGGTTTCGCGCGAAGGGGCGGGGCAGGGGAACGAGCACCGCCACACCCGACAGGCGCACGGTCGGACCAAAACGGGGCCCGGGGTATCCCCGGCGGGCGGCGGGGCGCCGTTAGACCTGGGACGTCCGCGTCGCGATGAGCCGGAGCCGGCCGCGGATGACTCGCACGGCGGCCTCCGCATCGTCCACCGTCACCGTGAAGATCCGCCCGTCCCCCAGCCGCAGCACCAGCCCCTCACCGCGCCGCACCACCACGGCCGTGCCCTTGTCGGGGCGCCATCGGTAGCCCCAGCCGCCCCACTGGCAGGGCGTGACACGAGGCGCGACGTCGGCGTCGACCACGTCGCTGAGGGGGATGCGGCGGCGCGGCAGCCCCATGTGGCCGCAGCGGACCTCCAGGCACTCCTCGTCGACCCGCACCGCCACATGGACGAAGGCAAGGGTGCCGAAGAGCATCAGCAGTCCGGCGGCGAGGCAGCCGATGACCGACATCAGGAGCGGTGCGAGTCCGGTGGTCCAGGGGGAGGCGACGGCCAGGTCGATGCCGAGCGCCACGCACGCGGCGCCCACGGTCGCCAGCACCCACTGCATCCGGTTGTGGGCATGACCGGTCCAGACCGCGGGCGTGCCCTGGCCCGGGGTCTGCTTGCCGTGGTGATCGGGGTCCTCGGCGTGGGGCCTCATGTCTGGCAGGGTACTCACGTTCCGCTACCACGGCAGCCGACGGCGGCGTTTTGGCCGGTGGGAGAGGCCCGGGGTCAGCCGCGCGCCGACGCGGCGGGGGCCAGCAGGCCGCCCTCGGCGTAGGCGAGCGCGGCTTCCGGGAGCGTGGCCTCGCGGCCGCTGAGGATGACCGTGAGGGTGCCGCGGGGCCGTCCCGGCCGCGCCG
>NZ_GG657754.1:1572780-1580211 GCF_000158915.1 Streptomyces himastatinicus ATCC 53653
TCAGCGCGTCCGGCCGGTGTGCGGCGGCGGCGCTGGGCGCAGGCCAGGGCGCGTTCGGTGACGTCCTCGGGAGTACGCGGCCCCCACGGCATTCCGTCGGGGTCGGAGGAGAGAACGAGATCGGCGTCGGGTCGAAGGCGGTGCATCGCGGCCGCGGTGGGCAGCAGGCCGAATCCGGAGTCCATTAGCGCGATCTTCACCCCGTCACTTTAATGGATCGGCCCCGAGTCCTCGGCACCGCGGTACGGGTTCGGGCAGACTGCGGCGGGTGAGCGCGCTGACGTGGATCGCCGCCGGGGCCGTGGTGGTGTGGCTGTGGCTGCTGCTGGGCCAGGGGTTCTTCTGGCGTACGGACGTCCGGCTGCCCCGGACCCCACCGGGTGAGCACGGGGACCCACCCGACGAAGCGCCGGGTGACTGGCCTTCGGTGGCCATCGTGGTGCCCGCCCGGGACGAGGCCGCCGTCCTCCCCGTGAGCCTGCCGTCGCTGCTCGCCCAGGACTATCCGGGACCGGCCGAGGTCTTCCTGATCGACGACGGCAGCTCCGACGGCACCGGAAAGCTGGCCCGCGAACTCGCCGACAGCGACGGCGGGCTGCCGTTGACCGTCAGCTCGCCGGGCGAGCCGGAGCCCGGCTGGACCGGGAAGCTGTGGGCGGTACGGCACGGCATCGCGCTCGCCAAGAGCACCCACAAGTCCGAGTTTCTGCTGCTGACGGACGCCGACATCGCTCATGAGCCGGACTCGCTGCGGGAGTTGGTGCGGGCGGCCCGGGCCCACGGCCTCGACCTGGTGTCGCAGATGGCGCGGCTGCGGGTGACGACCGGCTGGGAGCGGCTGATCGTCCCGGCGTTCGTGTACTTCTTCGCCCAGCTGTACCCGTTCCGTTGGGTCAACCGGCGCCGGGGGCGCTGGGCGGCCGCCGCGGGCGGCTGCGTCCTGCTGCGCCGGGAGGCGGCCGAGCGTGCCGGGGTCCCGGAGGCCATCCGGCAGGCGGTCATCGACGACGTGGCGCTCGCCCGGGCGGTCAAGCGCTCCGGCGGGGCGATCTGGCTGGGCCTCGCCGACCGAGTCGACAGCGTGCGGCCGTATCCGGGGCTCGGCGAGCTGTGGCGGATGGTGTCGCGCAGCGCGTACGCCCAGCTGCGGCACAATCCGCTGCTGCTGGTGGGGACCGTAGCGGGGCTCGCGGTGGTGTACCTCGCGCCGCCCGTGGCGCTGTGCGCCGGCGCACTCACCGGGCGCCCGGCGCTGCTGGTGGCGGGCGCCGTCGCGTGGGCGCTGATGGCCGCCACGTACGTCCCGATGCTGCGCTACTACCGGCAGACCCTCTGGCTGGCCCCGCTGCTGCCGCTGACGGCGCTTCTGTATCTGCTGATGACGGTCGATTCGGCGGTACGGCACTGGCGGGGGCAGGGCGCGGCCTGGAAGGGGCGCACCTACGCCCGCCCCAGCGCCGCGCCCTGAGCCCGGACCACGGTCACTTTCGGCCGGGGGTCCAGTTCATGCCCCAGCCGTAGGCGTGGTCGAGGGTGCGCTGCGGGCTGACACCGCGGTCCGGCACCAGATAGCGGGCCTCGCGCTGGACGACGAGGTCACCGCCGTTGTTGGTGATGAGCGCGAGCGCGCAGACCGTGGACGGGACGGTGCACTCGTCGAGGGAGAAGTCGACCGGCGCGCCGAACTGTGGCTGAAGAGTGACGGTGGCGTGCAGGTTCGCGAAGCTGCGTGCACCTTCATAGATGGTGACGAACACGAGGATGCGGCGGAACGCGTCCTTGTGGTCGAGATTGACGGTGAGGTTTTCGCCCGATGTCCGGGCACCGGTCCGGTCGTCGGCGTCGAGCTGGATGAACGGCGGCTGGTGCAGCGACCCGAAGGAGTTGCCGAGCGCCTGCACCACGCCCTTGCTGCCGTCGGCGAGTTCGAACAGGCAGCCCAGGTCGAGGTCGAGGTCGCCGTGCAGCGCCAGGGCCCGGCCCAGCTTCTGGCCCCACCCCTGGAACTGCTTGTGCACCTGCCAGTTGAGGTTGACCCGCAGGGCGCCGGAGGTGCCGCCCTGCTTGGTGAGCGAGACGGCGGGCGCCTCCTTGGTCAGCGTGACCTTGCTGAGGCTCACCGGCGCCCCCGCGGGCGCGGTCCCCGGCGCGGGCGGCGGCGGGTACGGCGCGGCGGCGCCCGCGGACGGCGGCGGGAAGGCGGCGGCCGGAGGCCCCGACGGCGGAGCCGGGGGCGCGACGGGCGGTGCGGCAGGCGGTGCGGCGGGGGGCGCGGGAGGCGCGACCGGGGGCGCGGCGACGGAGGCGGGGGCGGGCGCCTGCTGCGGTTCGTCGACGCTGATCCCGTAGTCGGTGGCGAGGCCCGCGAGCCCACTGCCGTACCCCTGGCCGACCGCGCGGAACTTCCATCCGCCCTGCCTGCGGTACAGCTCACCGAGGACGAACGCGGTCTCTACGGAGGCGTCCTCGCTGTCGAAGCGGGCGATCTCGGCGCCGCCGGACGCGTCGAGGACCCGGATGAACAGGCCGGGAACCTGGCCAAACGTTCCGCCGTCCGAGGAGGCGGCGAGCACCACGGTCTCGATCGCGGGCTCCACGCGGCCCAGATCGACCGCGAGGGCGTCGGTCACGGTGTCACCGGCGGTCCGCTTGCCCTCGTGCCGTACGGCGCCCGAGGCGTGCACGGCCTGGTTGTAGAACACGAAGTCCTCGTCGGACCGAACCTTTCCAGCCACCAGCAGCAGCGCGGAAGCGTCCACGTCCGGCACTCCGGGGCCGGACCGCCAGCCGAGTTCGACCCGCACCGACCCTGCCGTGACCTGGATGTTGCTGCCTTTGCGCATCGCCATCCTGTCCCCCTGTCTTTCTGTTCGCTTCATCTTCTGGACGGGCATGTGACCCTCTGAAAACGCGCCCTTTACAGGATCTCAACGTACCCTGACGACCGTTTTTCCCGGGTTCGGTCCGATTGGGGGTCCGCGACCGCTCCGAACACTGAAAACAACCCTCCTACCGGGCTCCCCAATCAGCACATGGTGGGCTTAACTTATGGTCTATGACCTCCCCCCGCAGCACCTACGGCGGCGGCTACTACTCCTCGCCGTCCTTCCCGGACACCCCCATCTACGACAGCCTTGTCGCCGAGCGGGGAACGCCTCAGATCGCACCCATCCGGGTGCCTTCCGCGTATGACAGCGGAAGTCACCTTCCGGCACTGCCCTCGGCGCTTCCCGCGCTCCCGGCCGCCCCGTCCCAGCAGACCCCGCCGCCCGGCTATCAGCAGCAGGCGCCGCAGCAGGGCGGAATGCAGCCCGGCATGCAGCCGGGCGGGCTCCAGCAGGCGCCCTCTCCGTACATCCCGCCGCAGGCGGGCCCGCGCGGCTACCCGGGGGCGCAGCAGCAGCGTCCGGCGGCGCCGAACGGGTACGAGGCGATGCGTCCGGCGATGCCGCGCCCCCAGGCGCCCCGCCCGGCGGCTCCCTCGCCGTCGCCGTACGACGACCCGTACGGCCGTCAGCAGCAGTACCCGGGGCGTCCCCAGCAGCCGGGGGGCGGCTACTGACCCCAGCGCACTTTTCGCGCACCCTTTCGCAGCAGACCGAGGCCGGTGTTCCGTCGTTCGACCACCGGGCCTCGGCTTGTGTTCACCCCGCGGCAGTCCGGCCTGTCGGACCCTGCTGGCAGGATGTTCCACATGGTCAACCCAGAGCTGAGCGCCCTGCACGTCTACCCCGTCAAGTCCGTCGCGGGGTCGGCGCCCGGTGCCGCGGCCGTGGAGCCGTGGGGGCTGGCCGGTGACCGCCGATGGATGGTCGTCGAGCCGGACGGGCGCTATGTGACCCAGCGCCAGCAGCCGAGGCTGGCGCTCGCCTCGGCCGAGTCGCTGCCGGACCGCGGTGTCCGGCTCAGCGCCGAGGGCAAGAAGCCGCTGACCGTGACCGTACCCGGGCCGGGGGACCCGTCGGTGCCGTCACCGGTCACCTTCACCGCGAAGCTGGCGCGGACGGAGGTCGAGGTGGTGTCGGCGGGCGCCGAAGCCGATGCCTGGTTCAGCGACTTCCTGGGCACCGAGGTGCGGCTGGTCCACCTCGACGACCCGGCGCGGCGGCCCCTGACCCCGGAGTACGCGCGCGGCGGGGAGACCGTGAGCCTCGCCGACGAGTTCCCGCTGCTGCTCACGACCACCGCGTCGCTGCACGCGCTCAACTCGCTCATCGCCCAGGGTGACCACCCCGATGAGGGCCCCTTGCCGATGAACCGCTTCCGGCCGAACGTCGTGATCGACGGCACCGCGCCATGGGCCGAGGACGACTGGCGGCGGATAAGGATCGGCGAGGTCGTCTTCCGGGTGCCCAAGCCGTGCTCCCGCTGTGTGATCACCACGACCGACCAGAGCACCGGCGAGCGCGGCAAGGAGCCGCTGCGCACGCTGGCGCGGCACCGGCGGGTCGGGGACGCCCTGCTCTTCGGGCAGAACATGGTGCCGGAGGGCTCGGGCACACTGCGGCTGGGCGACCCGGTCGAGATCCTGGAGTAGTCCCGGCGGGGCCGCCACGGCACGGTGGCCGGCCGTAGAGGCGCGGCGTGCGGCGGCCCATATGGCCCCGGTCCAGGGGCCGTTCGGCCCTCCCCCGCCGGGGCGGGACGCGGGATGCTGGGCGGCGGTGTGAGCCGGTTGACCACGGGGCAGCCGGGCTCTCACTCCACTGCGGTGATGAGTGTCCACGATCGGCCGGCCCCGTACGGCGTGGGGTGCGGGGCCGGATGGGGAGCCGGCCTCGTGCCCCCCGCGACCCCGGCACCGGCGCCCGCCGCACCGCCCCGTCCGGCGCCCCCTCACTGCCCCGTCTCGCGCTCCCTGATCCGCTCGGCGATCACCGCCGCCTGGATCCGCCGCCCGACGCCCAGCTTGGACAGGATCGAGGAGATCCGGTTCTTGACGGTCTTCTCGGCGAGGAACAGCCGCTCGGCGATCTGCCGGTTGGTCAGCCCGTCCCCGATCAGCTCCAGGATCTCCCGTTCGCGCGGGGACAGCCGCTCCAGCTCGTCGGGCGTGCTCGGCTGGGGCCCGCGGAGCCGGGCCATGACGCGGGCGGTCGCGCCCGGGTCGAGCATGGACCGGCCGCCCGCGACGGTGCGTACGGCGGACACCAGGTCGGAGCCGTTGATCTGCTTGAGCACATAGCCCGCGGCCCCGGCCATGATGGCGTCGAAGAGCGCCTCGTCGTCGTCGAAGGACGTCAGCATCAGGCAGGCCAGTCCCGGCAGCCGGGCCCGCAACTCCCGGCAGACCGCGATCCCTTCGTGGTCGGCGCCCTCCCCCGACCCGCCCAGCCGTACGTCGAGCACCGCCACGTGCGGCCGTACGGCGGGGGCGCGGGCGATGGCCTCGCGGGCGCTCGCCGCCTCGCCGACGACCGAGAGATCGGGCTCCGCGTCCAGCAGGTCGCGCAAGCCCCGTCGCACCACCTCGTGGTCGTCGAGCAGGAAGACCCCGATGGGCTCGGCGGGAGGGTCGACTCCCCCGGCATCGGCGGTGTCGGCTGTCTCGGGCACTGCCCTCTCCTCCGTAGCGCGCGGGGCGCCGGTCGTGATCCGGTTGCCCACTCTTACGTCCTGCCGCGCGGAGGCGTAAGGGGCCATTCGGCCCTCGGGCGCGCCGCTCCGCGATCAGCGGTGCCGACGATACGCAGTCCGGCCCGCCCGGCGGCGTCAGCGCGCGGTCCCCGCCCCGATCAGGGGGACGATCCGGGGAGACGAGCGTGGAGAACGGTCAGGGGGACATGCCGCCCGCGTACGGCCCGTACAGGTCCAGCAGGCGGCTGCGGGCGGCCTGGAGGCGGCGACCGATCACCTGTGCGCAGGCCAGCGCGAGCGAGTAGCCCAGCTCCGCGTCCTCGTCGCACAGCCTGCGTACGGCCTCCGCGTCGAACTCGTACGCGCGCACCGGACTCAGCGCCTCCGCGCCCAGGTGCCAGGTGTCCGGCGGGAACAGCCATGACCAGCCGATCAGCTCCCCGGGGCCCAGGGTCTCGATCACCGCGGCCCGGCGGCCGGGCACCCGCAGGTCGAGGGTGACGGCGCCGGTGCGGATGATCCAGAAGCGATCGGCCTTCCGGCCCTCCTCGAAGATGCGTCCACCGGAGGGGAAGGACACCTCGTGGGCGAGCGTCATCAGCCGCTCACGGTGCTCGGTCTTCAGTCCGCGCAGAAGTCCCATCATGGCCTCACTCTGCCGTCTCCTCCCCCGCCTCGCCCCTCGGCGGTGACCGTGCGTGCGAGCGGCCGCCGATCCGAAGCGATACGCCGATGAGCGCGTACCGACTCTCCTTTAGTCATTTCCAGTCGAGTTGCCGATATGACACGTCATTTGTGTTCACACCTCCCCATGGCACCCCACACCCCATACCCTCGGCTCCTTCACCGACCCTGAGGTCGCTCGCCCTCGTCCCCCGGGAGGCCCTGGTGCCCGCCGACTCTCTCCGTCGGTCCGCCAACCGAGCCGGAGCACACCTGGAACATCTCCTGCACCGCCGCTTCACCGCGGGCGAGCTGCCGCGGCTGCGCGTGCTCGTGGAGGAGTGCGCCGCCTGGGCCGGGCTCAGCGAGGCCCGCCGCGGTGACTTCGTCCTCGCCGTCGACGAAATCGCCAGCAACGCGATCGAACACGCGGGCGGTACGGGCTCCCTGCTGCTGCGGCGGGTGGGCGACGAGCTGGAGTGCCGGATCAGCGACTCCGGCCCCGGCTTCTCCGAGGACGTCATCCCGCAGATCCTGCCCGGCCTGGACGGCGCGACCAGCGGCCGCGGTCTGTGGCTGACCCGTCTGGTCACCGACCGGCTGGTGATCAGCGCCGGGGCCATGGGCGCTGTCGTGACGCTCGCCATGCGGCTGCGTTAGGGGACACCCCCCTCAGGGCTCAGGGCCGCCGTTACTCCCGGTGCCCCGATACCGCGTCACGGCCGCCGCTTCGACGGGACAATGAGCGGGAATACAGCCAGGTGCCGACAGGAGAGGCGGTGGGCCCGGTGGAGCTTCCCGTGGTCGTCGGGGTCGACGGTTCGGACGCCGCCTCCGACGCGCTGGACTGGGCCGCCGCGATGGCGGCCCGGCGGCGGCTCCCCCTGCGCATCGTGCACGCCTCCCTGTGGGAGCGGTACGAGGGCTACGTTCCCGCCACCGCCGCCGACCGTCCCACCGAGCGCCTGTACAGCGAGACCGTGCTGGCCACCGCCGCCGAGCGGGCCGGGCGGCGCGCCCCCGCGCTGAAGGTGATGACCGATCTGGCGGCCGACGACCCGGTGACCGCGCTGCTGCGGGCCGGGCAGAGCGCGGAGGCGGTGGTCGTCGGGTCGCGCGGGCGCGGCGAGTTCGCGTCCCTGCTGCTGGGCTCGGTCGGGCTGGGCATCGCGGCGCGCGCGGCCTGCCCGG
>NZ_GG657754.1:1580359-1587926 GCF_000158915.1 Streptomyces himastatinicus ATCC 53653
CGAGCTGGAGGCGGTGCACGCCTGGCGCTGCGCGGGACCGGACGACCACGGGCCGCACGAAGAGCGGGGCTGCGCGAAGCGCATCGGGCAGGGGTGGTGGTCGGGCTGCCGGGCGGGACACGCCCGGCACGCCGCCGAACTGCTGGACGAGGCGCTGGGCGGCGTGACGGAGATGGCGCGGCCGCCCGTACCGGTGGCCTATCGCGCGGTCGAGGGCCCGGCCCGCAAGGCGCTGCTGGACGCGTCGGACCAGGCCGGCCTGCTGGTGGTGGGCGCCCGGCGGCGGCAGGGCCACTTCGGGATGCAGCTGGGCCTGGTCAACCACGCCGTGCTGCACCACGCGCGTTGCCCGGTGGCGGTGATCCCGCAGCCCTGACGGCCCCCGCGCCTGGATATCCTGTGTCCGGGGGCGAACCGAGCCTCAAAAATGGGGGGTTTCAGGTGTCTGGGGGTCAGGGGCGTCATCCTGCACTGCCTCAACTCCGGCTGGATCAGCTTCTCGACGAGCTCCAGGCGCGGCTGGACGCCGCCCGGGCCACCCAGGGGCGGATGCACAGCCTGCTGGAGGCGGTGCTGAGCGTCGGCCGCGAGCTGGATCTGGAGCAGGTGCTGCGGCGGATCGTGGAGGCGGCGGTGGTGCTGGCGGACGCGCAGTACGGGGCGCTGGGCGTGGTCGACAGCAACCGGCTGTCGCAGTTCCTGCCGGTGGGCATATCGGAGGATCTCGCGCACCGGATCGGCCCGCTGCCGAGCGGCCACGGTCTGCTGGGCGAGCTGATCCGCCATCCGCAGCCGCTGCGGCTTACCGATCTGTCCGAGCATCCGGCGAGCCATGGCTTCCCGGAGGACCATCCGCCGATGCGCTCGTTCCTGGGGGTGCCGATCCGGGTCCGGGATCAGGTGTTCGGCAATCTGTACCTGACGGAGAAGCGCGGCGGCGCCCAGTTCGACCCCGACGACGAGGCGGTGCTGACCACCCTGTCGGTCGCCGCCGGGGTGGCCATCGACAACGCCCGGCTGTACCACGAGAGCCGCCGCCGCGAGCAGTGGCTGGAGGCGCTGGGGGTGATCACCCGCACGCTGCTGGCGGGCACTCCGGCGGCCGAGGTGCTGAGCCTGATCGCCCGGCTGGCCCTCCAGGTCTCGCTGGCCGACTCGGCGGCGATCCTGCTGCCCGCCGCGGGCACGGACAGTCTGATGGTGGAGGTCGCGGAGGGGCACGACGCGGAGCGCATCAGCGGTCTGGTGGTGCCCTCCGACGATTCGCTGGCCGGTCTCGCGGTGCGCACCGGACGGCCCGCGGTGGCGAGCGACGTACGGACCGACGCCCGGGCGCGGGCCTGGCCGCTGCCGGACCAGGAGAGCGAGTTCGGCCCGCTGGTGGCCGTACCCCTGGTCGCCCATGAGCGGTCCTCGGGGGCGCTGCGGCTGTGCCGGCTGGCGGGGCGGCCCGCGTTCGACGACCACGAGGTGGAGCTGCTGTCGGGCTTCGCCGCGCAGGCGGCGCTGGCGCTCGAACTGGCCCGGCACCGTGCCGAGTCCGAGCATCTGGCACTGCTGCACGACCGCGACCGGATCGCCCGTGACCTGCACGATCTCGCGATTCAGCGGCTGTTCGCGACGGGGCTGACGCTCCAGAGCGCGAGCCGGCTGATCGACCATCCGGAGGCGGGTGAGCGGGTCGGCCGGGCGGTGGACGACCTGGACGAGACGATAAAGATCATCCGTTCGACGATCTTCGCGCTGCGGGCGGTCGGGGACGAGGACGGCGAACCGGCCACCTTGCGGAGGCGGCTGGTGAAGGCCGTACGGTCGGCATCGGACATCCTGGGCTTCACGCCGTCGCTGCTGATGGACGGACCGGTCGACACGGACGTGCCGGACGAGACCGGCGATCAGGCGCTGGCGGTGCTCGCCGAGGCGCTCAGCAACACCGTCCGGCACGCACAGGCCCAGCGCGTGGACGTGCGGTTCACGGTCGGTGCCGACGTCGTGCTCACGATCACGGACAATGGGGTGGGCATCGGCGACGCGGCCCCCAGCGGCGGGCTGGTCAACATGCGGTCGCGGGCCGAGCTGCTCGGCGGCACGCTGACCATCGAAACCCCCGAGGCGGGCGGCACCCGGGTGGTGTGGCGCGTGCCACGAACCCCCGACGGCCCCGCGCGCGCGACCAATGGGCTCAGCCCGTGATATGGCTCTCTCTTCTCCGAATTCGCGCATATCCGGCCTCCCATGCGGTATCCACGAACGGGGAAGGGGACTGTCGAAAGACGTGCGGATGATGCGAATGATCAAGGGCTTGTGGCGTTGGCGGCGGAACGCGCTGCGCCGTAAGACCGACCTGGCAGAGGCGTGGGCGGCACTGGTCGCCGCCGTACTGATCCTGCTCGCGGCCCCGGCCGTGGGCTGGGCGGCGGGTTCCCTGGCGCATGGTGCGCTGGTGAGAACGGCGCAGGAGCAGCGCGCGGAGCGCCATGTGGTGGCAGCGACCGTGGTCAAGGTGCTGCCTCAGCCACCCATAGACTCCGATCCGGAGACCGCCTCGGCGCGTGACGCCCAGCGCCGGGTGCTCGCCCAGTGGACGGGGCCGGACGGCAGCAGGCACGAGGGCACGCTCGGCGCCCACCCGGCCGCCGATCCGGGCGAGACGTTCCGTATCTGGACGGACGACCACGGCCAACTGAGGGCCCGTCCGCTGGACTCGGCCACCACGGCCACCCACGCCGCGCTGGCGGGGATCGGCGCGGGCGCGGCGACGGCGGGGCTGATCGACGGCGCCCGGCGGCTGGTCGTATGGCGGCTCATGCGCCGGCGTTACGCCCAGTGGGACATCGCGTGGGAGCGGGCTCGCCAGGATTGGGGCCGTGCCGACGCGGACAGCTGAGACGGACAGTAACGTAGGCCGGGTATTGCCCCGGTACGTTCCTTGTCACCAGGACACCTCGTGCACCGGGCTTCCGGGCAGGTCAACTCGGCGTGCCGCGCGCACGCTACGGTGGGGCCTTCACGTGAACAGCGGCACAGTCGCGCACATCCGGCATTCGCACGAGGTGGGGGCACAGCAGCACCATGGCACAGGGCTCGGTCGTCCAGGTGACGCACAGCGGAACGTCGCGGTGGCGGCGCCGCACCGGAGAGTACGCCTCGCTCGCCGCGGCCCTGGAGGCCGCGGGGGACGGCGATGTGCTCTCCATCTCGCCCGGCACCTACCGTGAGAATCTCGTGGTGGGACGGGCCGTCACCCTGCGGGGACCCGAGGGCTCCTCGCGCGGCTCGGTGCGGATCGCGCCCGCCGACGGCGTCGCGCTGACGATACGCGCGTCGGCGGTGGTCCAGGACCTGCACGTGGAGGGCATGGACTCGGCGTCGCCCGCGCTGCTGGTCGAGGAGGGCACTCCGGAGCTGACGGATCTGCGGGTCGCGACGCGCTCCGCCGTCGGCATCGAGGTGCGCGGCGGCGCCCGTCCGACCGTGCGCCGCTGCACCGTGGACAACCCGGCGGGCGTGGGCCTGAGCGTGCTGGACGGCGCGGGCGGTGTGTTCGAGGACTGCGAGGTGGTGGCCGCCGGGCAGTCCGGGGTCGCGGTGCGCGGCGGTGCCCGCCCGCGCCTGGAGCGCTGCCGTATCCACCACTCCTCGGGGTCCGGGGTCTCGCTGACCGGCGAGGGCAGTTCGCTGGAGGCCGTCGGCTGCGAGGTGTACGAGATCCGGGGCGCGGGGGTGACCGTCTCCTCACGGGCGACCGGGCACCTGACCGACTGCCGGGTGCACCGCACGACGGGCGACGGCGTCAACCTGGACACCGACGCGGTGCTCACCCTCGCGGACTGCGAGATCCACGACGTCCCGGAGAACGCGGTCGACCTGCGGTCCCGTTCGGTGCTGACGCTGACCCGCTCGACGGTGCGCCGGTTCGGGCGCAACGGCCTGTCGGTGTGGGACCCGGGCACCCGGGTGGACGCCAACCAGTGCGAGCTGCACGAGAGCACGGGCGACTATCCGGCGGTGTGGGTGAGTGACGGCGCCACGGCCGTGCTCGACTCGTGCCGGGTCCGCGAGGTCCCGGACGCGCTGTTCGTGCTGGACCGCGGCTCGCGCGTGGACGTCGTCGACAGCGATCTGTCGCAGGTGCGCAACACGGCGGTGTCGGTGAGCGACGGGGCGACCGCGCAGCTGGACGACTGCCGGATCCGGGAGGCGGCCACCGGCGCCTGGTTCCGCGATCACGGCAGCGGCGGCACCCTCGCCAACTGCACCATCGACGGCGCCTCGACCGGAGTGATCGTCACCAAGGGCGCCGATCCGACGGTCGAGCGCACCACGGTGTCCTCGCCGACGGAGGCCGGGTTCTATGTGTCGGCGGAGGGCCGCGGCACGTTCACCGGCTGCCGGGTGACGGGCAGCAGCGGCTACGGCTTCCACATCATCGACGGCTGCCGCACCACCCTGACCCGGTGCCGCACCGAGCGGTGCGCGCGCGGCGGTTACGAGTTCTCCGAGGCGGGCCCCGCCGTCGAGGACTGCACCAGCGACGAGAGCGCCACCAGCGCCGTCACCACCCCGGCGACCGCCCCCGCCCTCCCGGCGCCCGCCCTGGAGACGGCCGCCTCGACGGGCGGGCTGCTGGGCGGCATCCCGACCCAGCGCGCCACCCAGCCTCCGGCCCTGGCGGCCGCGCCCGCCGCCCCGGCCGCGGAGCCGGTATCCGTCCGGCCCTCCACCACGGTGCTGGGCGAACTGGACGCGCTGGTCGGGCTGGAGAGCGTCAAGCGCGAGGTGCGCGCCCTCACCGACATGATCGAGGTCGGGCGGCGGCGTCAGGAGGCCGGGCTGAAGGCCGCCTCCGTCCGCCGCCACCTGGTCTTCACCGGCTCCCCCGGCACCGGCAAGACGACGGTCGCCCGGCTCTACGGCGAGATCCTGGCCTCGCTGGGAGTACTGGAGCGCGGCCATCTGGTGGAGGTCTCCCGAGTGGACCTGGTCGGCGAGCACATCGGCTCGACGGCGATCCGCACCCAGGAGGCGTTCGACCGGGCGCGCGGCGGGGTGCTGTTCATCGACGAGGCGTACGCGCTGTCCCCCGAGGACTCGGGGCGGGACTTCGGGCGCGAGGCGATCGACACCCTGGTGAAGCTGATGGAGGACCACCGGGACTCGGTGGTGGTCATCGTCGCCGGGTACACCGCGGAGATGGAGCGCTTCCTGTCCGTCAACCCCGGGGTGGCGTCCCGCTTCTCACGCACCATCACCTTCGGCGACTACGCGCCCGAGGAGCTGCTGCGGATCGTCGAACAGCAGGCCGACGACCAGGAGTACCGGATCGGCGAGGGCGCCACGGAGGCGCTGCTGAAGTACTTCACGGCGCTCCCGAAGGGCCCGGCGTTCGGCAACGGCCGCACCGCACGGCAGACCTTCGAGGCGATGGTGGAGCGGCACGCGGGCCGGGTCGCCCAGCTGAGCGACCTGACCACCGACGACCTCACCCTGCTCTACCCGGAGGATCTGCCCGAACTGCCCTGAGCCGGTTTCGGTACGGGGGCGGGGCCGCAGCCCGTCCCCTCGGGGAGCCGGGCCAGCAGCTCGGCCCGCTCCCGGTCGAAGGCCGGGTCCGCCTGGTACTCGGAGTGCCCCAGGATCGGTGCGGGCAGCGGGTGTTCGGCGGTACGGCCGTACGCGAGCGGGTCCTTGAAGGCGTCGCAGTCCACCTCGGGCCCGGTGCCGTCGGGCAGCCGGATCGGGCCGCCGATGGGGTCGGTGTAGCGCCACAGGTTGCGCCAGCAGCGCACCTCGCCGTGGAGCGAGCGCAGTTGCGCGGGGCCGAAGTAGGCGGGGAACCAGCGCCCGTACAGCCGCTCCAGCGGTGAGCCGTAGGTGAGCAGCGCGACCTGGGCGCGGGTGCGCAGATCGACCTGCCAGACCGCGGCGGCGGCCAGCACGCTGCCCTGGGAGTGCCCGGAGATGACCAGGCGGCCGCCGTAGGTGCGGGTCCAGGTCTCCATCCGCCAGGTCAGGTCGGGGACGGCGCGCTCGGCGTAGCAGGGCGGGGCGAAGGGGTGCGCGGCGCGCGGCCAGAAGGTGCCGACGTCCCACAGGATGCCGATGGTGCGCCGGGCCGACGGGCTGCGGTAGGCGCGGCGGGCCCAGGTGACCAGCATCAGGACCGCGAACCCCATCATCCAGGAGCCGAGCGCCTGGGCCGTCTGCGTGGCCGCGTCCACGAATCCCGGGGTGTCGTCGGCGGCCCGCCCCGGCACCTCGTTGGTGAGCAAGGTCCCGGCGACCGCGAATCCGCCGAGCAGCAGCGTGAACAGGGCGACGGGGCCGACGAGCCAGGGGCTGGAGTCGGTGAGCCCGGCGCGGGCGATCGTGGTGGCGATCCGGCGGGTGCGCACGGCGTCGGCCGGTTCGCCCGGATAGCTGTCCAGGACGCCGGGGATGAGCCGTTCGCGGATCCGCCAGGCCCGCAGGGCGGTGATCACGGCCAGCAGCAGGATCATCAGCAGCAGGACCGGTATGGCCGTGGCCCACCAGGACAGCAGGATGGGGGGCGCGATGGTGCCGCCCTCGCCCGGGGTGGCGCCGCCGTCCAGCCAGTCGGCGATGCGCTGGGCGACGCCTCCGGCGAGCACCGAGCCGAGCCCGCAGGCGAGCATGGCGACGGCCGGACCGGCCAGCCCGCGCAGCGGGGTGCGCGCGGTGGGCGCCTCCCGGTGAAGAATCAGGGCGCACACCGCGATGGCCACGATGAGCGCGCCCTGCACGACCGCGATCGTGACGAAGGTCTGGTCGCCGGGCAGCCTCCCGTGGGAGACCCAGCCGGGGCGGGACCAGCCCGCGTACAGCATGGCGAGCGCGAGCACGCCGAGCGCGGCGCCGGGCAGCAAGGTGATGGTGAGGCGGTCCAGATCGCTGTCGGCCCTGGTCTCGCTGCGGCCGCGGCGGCACACCACGAACACCACCGCGCACCCGCCGGCCACCACCAGGGTGAGCAGCGTCCAGCCCACGGCGTCCAGCAGGGCGCTGCCGCCCGCCGCGCGGTCGTACCCGGCGGTGGCCGCGGTGACGCCCGCGGCGATCGTCAGGAATCCGGCGGCGGTGTGGGCGGCGCGCAGCCGGGCGACGATCCGGCGGCCGTACCAGAAACCCGGCAGGCACAGCGCGGGCTGGTTGCCCGACTCGGCGCAGGTCTCGTCCACCGGCAGCTCCAGCGGGGGCTGCGACTCGTACGCGCTCCAGGTGCGGTTGGACAGGTACCACAGCAGGCCGTTGAGGGCCGCCGGTACGACGGCGGTGAGCGCGAGCCGGCGGCCGGGCTGGCTCCACCAGCCGTCGTCCCCGGCGGACAGGAAGCCGAGCCAGGTGCCGTCGGCGCAGTCGGCCGAGCCCGCGCACTGCCAGGCGACCAGGTCGAGGGCCACCTCGCAGGCCCCGGCGATCAGCAGCACGGTCAGGCTGAGCGCGACGACGCGCACCAGCAGGCCGTAGGTGCGCACGGTGCGCTCCCGCCGGTCGGCGGCCGGGCGCATCCAGTGGGCCAGGTTGACGACCATGAAGGGCAGCAGGA
>NZ_GG657754.1:1588604-1596050 GCF_000158915.1 Streptomyces himastatinicus ATCC 53653
CGATATGACGGTCCGTCGCGATCTGGACGCGCTGGCCCGGCTGGGCGTGCTGGAGAAGGTGCACGGCGGCGCGGTGCCGGTCGCCGAAGCGAGCACGTACGAGCCGGGGTTCGAGGCCAAGTCGGGCCTGGAGCTGACCGCGAAGGAGGACATCGCCAAGGCCGCCGCGGCGATGGTCACCCCGGGCACGGCGATCGGGCTCGCCGGCGGTACGACGGCGTTCGCGCTGGCCCAGCAGCTGCTGGAGGTGCCGGACCTGACCGTGGTCACCAACTCGGTCCGGGTGGCGGACGTGTTCTACAACGCGCAGCGGTCGGCGGCGGCGCTCGGCGGGGCGGCGCCGCGCCCCGGGGCGGCCACCGTGGTGCTCACCGGCGGGGTGCGCACCCCGTCGGACACGCTGGTGGGGCCGGTCGCGGACGCCGCGGTGCGCTCGCTCCACTTCGATGTGCTCTTCCTCGGGGTGCACGGCATATCGGTCGAGGCCGGGCTGTCCACGCCGAACCTGGCGGAGGCGGAGACCAATCGCCACTTCGTGCGATCCGCGCGGCGGGTGGTGGTGGTCGCCGACCACACCAAGTGGGGCACGGTGGGCCTGAGTTCCTTCGCCTCGCTGGACCAGGTGGACGCGCTGGTGACGGACCCGGGGCTGCCCGCCGCGGCGCGCGCCGAGATCGCCGAGTATCTGCCGGAGCTGGTCGTGGCGGGCGAGCCGGTCGAGGCCGCGTCGGACATCTGACGGAGCGACAGCCGTGCGGCTATCGTGGCCCCATGGCATACCGGTTGCGTTCCGTGGGGCTGGACTACACCCGAACCGCCCCGGTCCGACTCGCCTTCACCGCCGAGGTGTCGGCGCCGCCCGAGGCGGTGTTCGGGGCGCTGGCCGATGTCGGGGGCTGGCCCCGCTGGTTCCGCCAGGTGACCGAAGCCCGCCCCACGGCCGACGGGACGGGGCGGGAGATCCGCCTCGTGGGCGGCACCCGCTTCCGCGAGACGGTGGTGGCGGCCGACCCGTGCGAGCGGTACGCGTACCGGATCGACGAGACGAACGTACCGGGGCTGCGGGCGCTGCTGGAGGAATGGCGGCTGGTGCCGTGGCACTCCGGCACGGTGGTGCGCTACACCTTCGCGCTGGACGGCACGACGCTGGTGCGGGCCTCGGCGAGGGCGTTCCGCCCGGGGCTGCGGAAGGCGTTCCACGACGCGGTCCGGTGCCTGGACCGGCGCCTGACGACGGGGTGAGGGCCCCGGACTTCCCCCGGGGGATGCGCTAGTCCGGCCGCTGGTCCGGCCAGTGTCCGGTCGTCAGGAAGGTGTCGATCGCCTTCGTGTGCGGCTCGATGTCCAGCCCCTGCTCCTCCAGCCAGGCGTCCGAGTAGTACTTGTCCAGATACCGGTCGCCGGGGTCGCACAGCAGCGTCACCACGCTCCCCGTGCGCCCCTGCGCGACCATCTCCGCGACGATCTTCAGCGCGCTCCACAGCCCGGTCCCCGTGGACCCGCCCGCCTTGCGCCCTATCGCCCGTTCCAGCGCCCGTACGGCGGCGACGCTCGCCGCGTCCGGGACCTTCATCATCCGGTCGATCGCGCCGGGCACGAAGCTTGGTTCCATCCGGGGGCGGCCGATGCCCTCTATGCGGGAACCGGACTCGCTGCACGCGTGGGCGTCATGGCGCACCCAGCCGTCGAAGAAGCAGGAGTTCTCCGGGTCGGCGACGCACACTCGGGTGTCGTACTGCATGTAGTGCACATAGCGCGCGATGGTCGCGGAGGTGCCGCCGGTACCAGCCGTGGCGACCACCCAGGCCGGTTCGGGGTAGCGCTCCAGCCGCAGCTGCTGGTAGATCGACTCGGCGATGTTGTTGTTGCCTCGCCAGTCGGTCGCCCTTTCGGCGTAGGTGAACTGGTCCATGTAATGGCCCCCGGACTCTCCCGCGAGCGCGAGGGACTCCTCGTACATCTTCCGTGGGTCGTCCACGAAATGGCACTGGCCACCATGGAATTCGATCAGGCGGCACTTTTCCCGGCTCGTCGTGCGCGGCATCACCGCGATGAAGGGGACCCCGATCAGCTTCGCGAAGTACGCCTCGGATACGGCGGTGGAGCCGCTGGACGCCTCGATGACGGGTTTGCCGGGGCGGATCCAGCCATTGCACAGCCCGTAGAGGAACAGCGAACGGGCGAGCCGGTGCTTGAGGCTCCCTGTGGGATGGGTGGACTCGTCCTTGAGGTAGAGGTCGATCCCCCACCGCTCCGGGAGCGGGAAGCTCAGCAGATGCGTATCGGCCGAACGCTGGGCGTCGGCCTGCACTTTCCGGACGGCCTCCTTGAGCCAGTCCCGGTAGTCGTGGTCGCTGCGGTCCACGTCAACCGTGTCGACGACCGCCCGCGTCGTACTGTCCACGCCGCTCCTCGTGCTTGTGCCCCGTGCCCGGTCCGAGTGGCATACTCGGTCCATTTCGATCCTAAAGGGACCCCGGTGCGCCCTGGTGCCCCGGCCCGGTCCCGGGCACACTGCGCAGCAGGGAGAATGAGGCAGCAGCGTGCTTGCCAGTCGGAGCCACCGGGGAGGCGGTCGTGATGGCCGATACCGAGTTCAACGCCAGGGGCGTACGAATCGAGCGGTTCCTGCGCTCGGTCACCCGCGCCGGCCAGGTCTCGATCAAGGACGGCAGGCTCCAGTTGCTGACCAGCTACGGGCGCGAGATCGACAGCGCCCCGGTGCAGTCGGTCCGGGCGAGCAAACCGTGGTTCGTGGACGGCGATCAGGCCATGGCGACCCTCAACGGCACCCGCTACCGCCTCACCCTCGGCCAGCACGACGCGGCCAAGCCCTCCGGCTCCGGCGCCGCCAGCCGCTTCCTCGACGCGGTCCGCTCCGCCCGGGGCCACGTCCGCAAGGGGTGAAGGCGGCCGAGTTGCGCATGCGCGCGGGGGGACCGACCCTGGACGAGCATCAGTATCACTGAGGGTCAACAAGCGGTGACGCTGAGAACCGGCCCACCGGTCGCGCACGGCAGCCACCACTGCTGAACGCGTTCGTCGCCCGCATCTGCATCAGGCTAGCCCCAACTTCTTCAGGGAGTCGCAGCCGTGATCAGTCGTCCTAGCAGGCATTGCACGGTGGAGCTGCAAGCCCTGCCGTCGCGGATCGGTCAGGTCCGCAGAATCGTGTCGGCGCAGTTGCGCTACTGGCATCTGGATCCGCTCATCGACCCGGCGGCGCTCGGTGTCACCGAGCTGCTCACCAATGTGCACCGGCACGCCGAGCCGGACAAGCAGTGCACGGTGGAGATCGCCCTCATGATGGACCGGCTGACGGTCTCGGTCCGCGACCAGGATCCGCGGCTGCCCCGGGTCCGCGAATGCGACCCCGTCTCCACGCACGGCCGGGGGCTCGCGCTGGTGGCGGCGGTCAGCCAGACCTGGGGGATGCACGTACGGGACGACGGCAGCGGCAAGGTCGTCTGGTTCACCCTGGCCGTGCCGCAGCCCACCACCGTGAACGGCTCGCCCTACGCGGCGTACGGAGCGGCCCGCACCGCGCCGCCGCCGCACCGTGCGACCCCGGCGGCCCGACCGGCGACCGCCCCCACCCCGGCCTCCGCACCGGCGCCGGTATCCCCGGTGAGCCCGGTGACTCCGGTCTCCCCGGCGAGCCCGGGGTCCCCGGTGACTCCGGTGTCCGCTCCGGCTCCTGTGGCGGCGCCCGCCCCCGCACCGGCGGCGGCGTCCGCACCGCCGGTACGGGAGCGGGCACCGGCCGCCCGGTCGGCCGTCTCCCACTGAGGCCCGAGCGTTCAGCCGGCACCGCCCTTGGCGTGCCGGCGGAACTGCTCGTCCAGGACGGACAGACGGCGCCAGTACTCGTCCTAGTCGATCTCACCGGCCGCGAAGCGGCGGCCGAGCACCACGATCGGCGACTGCTCGCCGAGCGCCGCGCGGCCCTGCTGCCAGGGGGCGCGTCCGCGCCACCCCGCCCGCCGCAGCAGGAAGAGCCCGCCGCCGACGACCAGCGCCCACATCAGCGGGACGAAGAGAATCCACGGGCCCGGTCCGGGTCCGTCGGCGAAGCCGTGCGCCAGGGTGTTCATGATGATCGCGCTCCTCGGTGGTTCCGCAAGGTCGCTTCCGAGCGTCCCGCCCGGCGGCGCGCGGGTCGTCGTACGGCCGGGGGCAGTTCATGTAGTCCGCGGGGAGTACGCAATCTGTACCTACTAGTATGTACACTGACCGCATGACCACCTCGGAACGGCTGATCGAGAGCGCCCGGGAACTCCTGTGGGAGCGCGGCTATGTGGGCACCAGCCCCAAGGCGATCCAGCAGCGGGCGGGCGCGGGCCAGGGCAGCATGTACCACCACTTCACGGGCAAGCCCGATCTCGCGCTCGCGGCCATCCGCCGCACCGCCGAGCAGATGCGGGCCACCGCCGAGGCATCGCTGTCCGGTTCCGGGGGCGCGTACGACCGCGTCCGCGGCTATCTGCTGCGCGAACGCGATGTGCTGCGCGGCTGTCCGATCGGACGGCTGACGATGGACCCTGACGTGATCGCCGATCCGGTCCTGCGGCAGCCGGTGGACGAGACGCTGGACTGGCTGCGCGGGCGGCTGGCGGAGGTCCTCGCCGAGGGGCGGGAGGGCGGCGAGTTCACGGCCGGGCTGGATCCGGAGCGGACCGCCTCGACGGTCGTCGCGACCGTACAGGGCGGCTATGTCCTGGCCCGCGCGGCGGAGTCGGCGGCGCCCTTCGACAGCGCCGTGGAAGGTCTGCTCGCCCTGCTGACCGTCCACCGGGCGCCCGATTCCCCTTCCCGGTAAGGGAATTCCCGCAGCATTCAGGAGCCTTCATATGCATGCGATGCAGTACCGGATCACGCTGCCCGCCGACTACGACATGAAGATCATCCGGCACCGGGTGGAGTCGAAGGGGCCGCTCCTGGACGACTTCCCGGGGCTCGGCCTCAAGGCGTACGGCATCCGCAAGCGCGGGGTCGACGGCTCACCGGTCAACGCGTACGCGCCGTTCTACCTCTGGTCGGCCCCTGACGCCATGAACCGCTTCCTGTGGGGTCCCGGATTCCGGGGCATCGTCCAGGACTTCGGCCGTCCCGTCGTCGAACACTGGCAGGGGCTGGCCTTCCACCGCGGCCCAGCCGCCTCCACCGCGCCGCGCACCGCCGTCCGCCACACCACGCCGGTCCCGGCCGCCGCGGACCCCGCGACGGCCGTCGACGGCGCGGTGGAGGAGCTGCGGCGGCGGGCGTCCGCGGACGGCCTGCACTCCGCGGCCCTCGGCATCGACGCGCGCGGCTGGGAGCTGGTGCGCTTCACGCTCTGGGCCGGCTCCGCGCCGTCCGACGAGCCCGGCGACCGCTACCAGGTGCTCCACCTCTCGGCCCCCGGCCTCGCCGCGCTCCCCGAGGGGCGGCGGTGGTGAGGTGCCGGTGCGGCTGCTGAGGTAGCCGGTGCGGCTACGCCACGCCCAGCGCCGCCAGCGGGTCGTCCAGCACCGGCTGCCACGCCAACTCCGCCGCGCCCACCAGGCTGTTGTGGTCCAGCGTGCACGCCAGGATCGGCACGCCCCCGCTCCGCCCCCACAGGCTGCGCTCGGCGACGACCGCCCGCAGCCGCTCCGGGTCGGCCTCCAACAGCTCGCGGTGGAGGCCGCCCAGGATGATGCGGTCGGGGTTGAGGATGTTGACCAGCCCGGCGAGCCCGAGGCCCAGCCGGTCGATGAGCTGCTCGGCGGCGGCCCGCACCGACGGGTCGGCGTAGTCCTCGCGGATCAGGTCGCGGGCCTGCTGGAGCAGGGACACCTCGGGGCCGGGAGCGCGCCCGGCGGCGGTGAGGAAGGCGAGCGGGTCGGTCTCGATGTCCAGGCAGCCGCGGCTGCCGCAGTGGCAGGGCGGCCCCTCGGGGTTGACGGTCAGATGGCCGACCTCCAGGGCGAGCCCCGCGCTGCCGGTGTGCAGCCGCCCGTCGAGGACCAGCGCCCCGCCGACGCCGCGGTGTCCGGTGGCGACGCACAGCAGATGCTGGGAGCCGCGCCCGGCGCCGTGCCGGTGCTCGGCGAGGGCGGCGAGGTTGACGTCGTTGCCCGCGTGGCCGGTGAGGGGCTCCCCGTCGGCGCCGCGGATTCCCGCCGCGGCCAGGCTCCGGGTGAACAGCTCGCGCACCGGCGCGCCCGCGGGCCAGGCGACGTGCAGCGGGTTCAGCGCGGTGCCCTCCGGTTCGGCGACCGCGGACGGCACCGCGAGCCCCGCGCCCACACAGCGGCGGCCGGTCTCGCGCAGCAGCTGGGCCCCGGCCTCGACGACCGCGTCGATGACGTGCGCCGGGTCGGCGGGCACCGTCATACAGCCGGGGGCGGTGGCGACGGGGTTCCCGCCGAGCCCGACGAGCGCCGCCCGGAAGCCGTCGGCGTGGACCTGGGCGGCGAGCGCGACGGGCCCGCGCGGCGCGACCGCCAGCCGGTGCGAGGGGCGGCCCTGCGAACCGGCGGAGCCGAGCGGCCGCGCGTCGACCTCGATCAGGCCGAGCGCCTCCAGTTCGGCGGCGACGGCCCCCGCGGTCGCGCGGGTCACCCCGAGTTCGGTCGTGAGCACCGCGCGGGTGGGTGCGCGGCCGGTGTGTACGAGTGCCAGTGCCGGGCCAAGAGCGCCCCGGCCCCGCTCGAGCCTTGTCCGTGTCTGGGTCACGCCTCTATTCTCACTTTGTGCCGACACCAAACAAAACATGGACGGCCATTACGGGGAAACGCGCCGCCGCCGCTCCGGAGCGCGCCCTCTCCCAACTCCGCGCCGCCCTCACCGTGTTCTTCGCCCTCGACGGGTTCGTCTTCGCCGGCTGGGTGGCCCGCATTCCGGCGATCAAGGACCAGACGGGTGCCTCCGCGGGCGCCCTGGGGCTGGCCCTGCTGTGCGTATCGGTGGGCGCCACGGCCACCATGATGACCACCGGATGGCTCTGCCGCCGCTTCGGCAGCCACGCCACGACGGTCGGCCTCGCCGTGCTGCTCTCGCTCAGCGTCACGCTGCCGCCGCTGACCCATTCCGCGCTCGCCCTCGGACTGGTGCTGCTGGTCTTCGGCACCGGCTTCGGCGGGCTCAACGTCGCCATGAACAGCGCGGCCGTCGACCTCATCGCCGCGCTGCGCAGGCCGGTCATGCCCAGCTTCCACGCGGCGTTCAGCCTGGGCGGCATGGCCGGTGCGGGGCTCGGCGGGCTGATCGCGGACCATCTCTCCCCCACCCGCCATCTGGCGCTGCTGGCCGCCGTCGGGCTGGTGCTCGCTGCGGGCGCGGGCCGGACGCTGCTCTCCGTTCCGGCGCCGTCGCCGCCCGAAACCGCTACGAGCCCGGCGGCCGGGGCATCCACCGGGGCGCGGCGGGGGCCCGCGCGCGGCTGGTCGCCGTGTTCGGCCTGATCGCCCTGTGCACGGCGTA
>NZ_GG657754.1:1596174-1600039 GCF_000158915.1 Streptomyces himastatinicus ATCC 53653
TCTTCGCGCTGACGATGGCCATCGGGCGGCTGTCCGGCACGGTCCCTGCTCGAACGGCTCGGCCAGACCACGACGCTGGCCGCGGGCGGCGCCACGGCAGCCGCCGGGATGCTGCTGGGCGCGCTCGCGCCGACGGTCTGGCTCACCCTGCTCGGCTTCGCGGTCACCGGGCTCGGCCTGGCCAACCTCTTCCCCGTGGCCATCGCCCGGGCGGGCGCGCTGACCGGCCCCAGCGGGGTCGCCGCGGCCTCCACCCTCGGCTACGGCGGCATGCTGCTGGGCCCGCCCGCGATCGGCTTCCTCGCCGACTGGCTCTCGCTGCCCGCCGCCCTCACCACGGTCGCCGCGCTGGCGGCGGTCGCGGCCGTCGTCGCGTACGCCACGCGCAACGCGGCACACCCCGGGGTTGGTTGAATTCCGCCAGGTCACCCCGCATGTCGGTGGTGGCTGGCAGAATTCCGCCATGGAGATTGCCGAGCTGATCGACGTCCTGGACCGCGAGGGACACCTGATGGCCGACGCCGCGGCCAAGGCGGGCACGGACGCCCGGGTGCCCACCTGCCCCGAGTGTCGGGTCAGGGAGCTGCTGTCGCACACCGGGCGGGTGCACCGTTGGGCCAGAAGGTACGTCATCGAGGGCCTGACGGAGGGGGTGCGGCTGGGTGACGATCCGGAGCTGGACGGCGCCGAGCTGGTGGCCTGGTTCCGGGAGGGGCATCGTGCGCTGGTCAAGGCGCTCACCGACGCCGATCCGGACCTGGAGTGCTTCGCCTTCCTGCCCGCTCCCTCACCGCTGGCGTTCTGGGCCCGGCGGCAGGCCCACGAGACGGCGATCCACCGGGTCGACGCGGAATCGGCGCTGGGCGCTGACCACTCGCCCTTCGATCCGGCCTTCGCGGCGGACGGGATCGATGAGCTGCTGACCCGTTTCCACGGGCGGGAGCGCAGCCGGGTGCGGATGGACACCCCGCGCACCCTGCGGCTGCGGGCCACCGACACCGACGACATCTGGACGGTGCGGCTCTCCGAGGAGCCCCCGCACACCACGCGCGGCGCCGAGGGGGACGCGGACTGCGAGCTGACGGGTCCGGTCGGCGAGCTGTATCTCGTGGCGTGGAACCGCCTGCCGTACAGCGCGCTGAGCGGCAAGGGCGACCTGTCGCTCGCGCAGGTGTGGCGGGAGCAGTCGCGGGTGTGAGCGGCATGTGGGCCGAGGAGAGGACTGATGCCGGATGACCGGACCCCGTAGCCAGGCCGAGCGGGACGCGCTCACCGTGGAGATCGTGTTCGCCCTGGTCACGGGCGCCTTGCTGGCGGGCGTCCTCTTCGTCGCCGTCGCGAGCCCCGCGCTCTTCGGCGAGCTGGGGCGGACCCAGGAGGCCGGGTGGCGGACGGCGGCCGCCACCGCGGCCACCGCCGGGTTCGCCTACCGCGTGATCAGGGTGCTGTGGCTGCCCCGTGAGCGGCGCCGCGGATGACCGGGGACCGGCGGTGGCGGTGTGCGGGGCTGCGCTGGTCCCGCCGCTCCGGACCGGTGCTCCTGTGGCGCCACCCGGCCCACGGTGAGCGGACGTCCGCGCTGACGCCGGACCGTCCGCTGGCCTTCACCACCGGGCCCGGGCGCCACTGCACCGGGGTGCGCCGGGGCACCCGGCACACCCCGTGCCCCGACGACGCCGAGGTGGCGGCGTCCACCGTCTCGGACCAGTGCGCGGACTGCGCCCGGCTCGACCGTTCGTACTCGGTGGCCGCCGACACCCGCGGCGACGACCCCCGCCCGTACGACGTCTATCTCGCCTGGTTCGGGCCGGGATTGGTCAAGGTCGGCATCACGGCGGCCGAGCGGGAGGGCGTACGGCTGCTGGAGCAGGCCGCGCTCTCGTACGCCCTGCTCGGCCGCGGCCCCCTGATGGCCGCGCGCCGCGCGGAGGCCGTGCTGGGCGCCGCGCTCGGCGTCCCGGACCGCTTTCCGTACGCCGCGAAGCGCGCCGCGCGCGAGGCCCCGCCGCCCCGGGAGCACCGCGCCGCCGAACTCGCGGCGCTGCACGAGCGGGCGGGCGGGCTCGGCGGTCTGCCGGAGTCGCTGGCCCTCACCGCCTTCGCGCCGGTCCACCACGACGAGGCGTTCCACCTGGAGCGGCTGCGTCCGGTGCAGGGGGTGGTGCGCCTCGCCGCCGATCGCACGGTGGCGGGGCGCGTCGAGGGCGTGGCGGGCCCGGACATCCATCTGACCGCGTCGGACGGCCGCGCCCTGCTGCTGGACGGCCGTCTGCTGGCGGGCCGTCCGCTCGGCGCGGCCGCGGCGGACGCGGAGACGACGGCCCCGGTGGAGGCTCCGGCGCGGGCGCCCGCGAGCCCGGAGGCGCTGTTCTAGCCACATGGGCCGGGGCGTCAGCCCAGCCAGCCCGGGCGCACCAGACCCGACTCATAGGCCAGGACGACAAGTTGGGCGCGGTCGCGCGCGCCCAGCTTGACCATCGTGCGGCTCACATGGGTCTTGGCCGTGAGCGGGCTGACGACCAGCCGCCGCGCGATCTCCTCGTTCGACAGACCGATCCCGACCAGTGCCATCACCTCCCGTTCCCGCTCGGTCAGCTCCGCGAGGACCGAGGCGGGCGCGGGCTCCTTCGAACGGGCGGCGAACTCGGCGATGAGGCGGCGGGTGACCCCGGGCGACAGCAGCGCGTCGCCGTCGACCACGGCCCGCACGGCGCGCAGCAGCTCCTCCGGTTCGGTGTCCTTGACCAGGAAGCCGGAGGCGCCGCCGCGGATGGCCTCGAAGACGTACTCGTCCAGCTCGAAGGTGGTCAGCATGACCACCTTCACCTCCGCGAGGGCGGGATCCTCGGTGATCCGGCGGGTCGCGGCGAGGCCGTCGAGGAGGGGCATGCGGATGTCCATGAGCACGACATCGGGGCGGTGCTCCCGCACCCCCTTCAGGGCCTGCTCCCCGTCGGCGGCCTCGGCGACCACGTCGATGTCCGGCTGGGCGGCCAGCAGCGCCCGGAAGCCCGCCCGGACCAGGATCTGGTCATCGGCGAGCAGGACGCGGATCACTCGGCTCACGGTGTCTCCTCGGTGGCATCGGGGGCGGCGGGCTCATCGCGCGGGGCGGTCGTCACGGTGAGCGGGATGCGGGCGTGCACGCGGAAGCCGCCGTCCGGGCGCGGGCCCGCCTCCACCGTGCCGCCGAGGGCGGCGGCGCGTTCGCGCATACCGACCAGGCCGTTGCCGCCGCCCGTCGCGCCGTCCGCCGTGTCGTCCGTGGCCGCCGGGCCGTCGTCGTCCACCCGCAGCTCCAGCTCTTCCGGGGCGTACGACAACCGGACGCGCGCGCTCCGTGCGCCGGAGTGGCGGACGATATTGGTCAGCGCCTCCTGGACGATGCGGAACGCGGCCAGGTCCGTGCCCGGCGGCAGGGCGGCCCGTACGCCCCGCGTCTCCACCTCCACCGTCAGCCCCGCGCCCGCGGCCTGTTCGGTCAGCTCCGGCAGCCGGTCGAGACCGGGCGCGGGCTGGCGCGGCGCGGCGCCGGAGGCGCGCAGGGTGTCCAGGACCTGGCGTACCTCGCCCAGCGCCTCCTTACTGGCCGCCTTGATGGTGGTCAGCGCGGTGCGGGCCTGTTCGGGGTCCTGGTCGAGGAGGGCGAGGCCGACCCCCGCCTGCACGTTGATGACCGAGATGCTGTGGGCGAGGACGTCGTGCAGTTCGCGGGCGATCCGCAGCCGCTCCTCGTCCGCCCGGCGCCGTACCGCCGCCGCCCGCTCCACCCGCTCACGGGCCCACTGCTCGCGCCGTACGCGCACGAGTTCGGCCGCGGCGAGCACCGCCGCGGCCCAGGCCGCGACCGCCACCTCCTGCCCCC
>NZ_GG657754.1:1600399-1611713 GCF_000158915.1 Streptomyces himastatinicus ATCC 53653
CCAGCTGGACGACGGCGACGGCGAGCGAGGAGCGCCAGGGCACGGCGCCGCCCGGCGGGCCGAACGGCTCTTTTCGCCACGGCCCGCCCCGCCACGGGCCGCCCTGCCATGGCCCGCCCCGCCATGGCACCCCGCGCCGCCACCCGCCCGGCCCGCGCTCCGGGCCCCGCTCCCCCGTGAATTCGTGCATACGGCAACGCTAGACCGGCCGCCCGCGAACGGCGTCCCCCGCGCGCGGTGATCGCCCGTACTCCCGCCGGAGTAGACCGCGGCAGTCCGTAAGAAGGCCCGCTACCCCAGGCCCACGTGCCGCCCCAGGGCGGCGGCCGTGTGCGTGAAGAACTCCTCCCGCGCCTCCACCACCCCCTGGAACTGGCCGAACAGCTCGAAGCTGAGCAGCCCGAACAGCTGCGCCCACGCCGCGGCGAGTGCCGCGAGCGCCGCGGCGGGCAGCTCGGTGCCGAGGGTGTCGGCCAGGGCCGTGATGTCCGCCCGCACACCCTCCGGCAGCTCCGCCTCCTCCGGTACGCGCAGGGCACCCGCGGCGTAGGCGTCACGGACGACGGCGATGAGGGCGAGGGCGACACGGGAGGCGGGAGCGACCGTGGCCTGCGGCGCGGAGTAGCCCGGCACCGGGGAGCCGTAGATCAGCGCGTACTCATGCGGGTGGGCGAGCGCCCAGGCCCGGGCCGCCCGGCAGACCGCGGTCCAGCGCGCCACCGGATCGTCGTCGCCGCGCGTGGCGGCGAGCGCGGCCTCGGCGGCGGCGCCGATCGCGTCGTACGCGTCCACGATGAGCGCGGTCAGCAGCTCGTCGCGGCTGGGGTAGTAGCGGTAGAGGGCGGAGGAGACCATGCCCAGCTCGCGGGCGACGGCCCGGAGCGACAGCTTGGCCGCCCCCTGGTCGGCCAGCTGGCGGCGCGCCTCTTCCTTGATGGCGGCGGTCACTTCGGCGCGGGCCCGTTCCCTGGCCCCTCGGATCGCGGTCATACGGCCAGTCTGCCACCTTTCGGAGCGGCGCCCCAAAAAGAGAGCACTGCTCTTGCCAGGCGCCGAACGCTCTGCGCACAATGCTCCTGAACGAGAGCACCGCTCTCATCGTGGATCACGGCAGACGGAGGACGTCATGACACAGCACTACATCGAGCCCCGCCGCTTCGAGGTGCCCGTTCACCGCACCGTGGCCTGGCTGGCGCGCCAGGGGCTCAGCCTCTTCGGCACGGCGGAGCTGTCCGTGCCCGGCCGGACCAGCGGGGCGTTGCGGCGCGTACCGGTCAACCCGCTGGCCCTGGACGGCGGGCGCTATCTCGTCTCGGCGCGCGGCAACGCCCAATGGGTGCGCAATCTGCGGGCGGCCTGGGGCGGACAGCTGAGCAAGGGCCGCAGAACGCGGCCGTTCACCGCCGTCGAGCTGCCCGAGGGGGCGGAGAAGGCGGCCGTGCTGCGGGCCTATCTGAAGCGGTGGGGGTGGGAGGTCGGCGCCTTCTTCGACGGCGTGACCGCGACCTCCCCCGACGCCGAACTCGCCCGGATCGCGGCCATGCACCCGGTCTTCCGCGTCAGCGCCACCGGCGCGTAGGCGTCCGCTACCCCTTGTCCATCGCCGCCAGGGCCCGGCGCGCCGCCGGGTGGGTGCGGACGAGGTCGGCCAGCGTCGTCGTACCGCGCGTGATCTTCGTGAACGCCCGCCACGCCGGACGGAAGCCGGTCATCGCCGCATGGAACATCCCGGGGCGGCGGGCGAACAGCGCGTACATCCTCCGGCCGACGCCCATCTCCACGCCCAGCCCGGCCTTGATCGCGAAGGCGTAGTTCAGGGCCTGGCGCCGGGCGTCCACCGCGTCGTGCGCCTCGGCGATCCGTACCGCCCACTCCCCCGCGAGGCGGCCCGAGCGCAGCGCGAAGGAGATCCCCTCCCGCGTCCACGGCTCCAACAGTCCGGCCGCGTCCCCGCACACCAGCACCCGGCCGCGGGAGAGCGGCGAGTCATCGCTGCGGCAGCGGGTCAGATGGCCGGAGGAGATGCTCGGCTCGAACCCGGCGAGGCCGAGCCGCGCGATGAAGTCCTCGAGGTAGCGCTTGGTCCCGGCGCCCTCACCGCGCGCCCAGTTCGTCACCGTCAGTTTCCGTGACGCCCGTTCGCGCACGCTGCGTGGCCGCTCCCTCGGCCCCGTCGATGAGCACCCGGCCCGCCCAGTCCTCCGCGACCGTCTCCGGAACCGGGATCTCCGCCTCCAGGCCGAGGTCGACCTGGTCCAGCTTCACCCCGACGTGCGCGCCTATCCGGCTCGCACTGCCGTCCGCGCCCACCACGGCCCGCGCCAGCACCGTCTCGCCGTCCGCGAGCACGACGGCCACGGTGCGGCGGTCGGGCACGGACGGGCCGTGCTGCTCGACGCGGGTGACGGACACCCCGGTCCGCACCTCGGCGCCCGCGTCCTTGGCCGCCTCGACCAGACCGGCGTCGAACTCCGGCCGGTTGATGAGCCCGAACAGCACGTGCTTGGAGCGGCGGGTCCGGGCCAGCTTGCCGTTCATCGAGAACGTCACGGCGTGCACGCGCTCACGCAGCGGCAGTTCGAAACCGGGCGGCAGCGCCTCGCGCGACGGGCCGATGATGCCACCGCCGCACGTCTTGTAGCGGGGCAGTTCGGCCTTCTCCAGCAGCAGCACCCGGCGGCCGGCGCACGCCGCGGCGTGCGCCGCGGAGGCACCCGCGGGCCCCGCGCCGACCACGACGACATCCCATACCGTCTCTTTGTCCGGGGTTGCGTTGTCGCTGCTCACGTGTGCTTCCGCTCCCAATCGCCCGTCCTGATGCGCCTACCGGGCATCCTACGGCTCACCTCCGCGTGAACCTGCTGTGGGATGATCGGGCCACCGCACAGACCCGCACATCACCACCCAACGCCGCGCATCCCAGGAGCGTTCCCCCATGGCCCAGGACCTCGCCGCCACCGTCGCCGCACTCCAGCCCCGTGCCCTGGCCGAACTGGCCGAGCTGGTGGCCTTCCCGTCGGTGGCGGACCCGGCGCAGTTCCCGCGCAGCGGGTGCGAGGCCGCCGCGGAGTGGGTCGCGGCCGCGCTGCGCGCCGAGGGGTTCGAGGACGTGGCGCTGCTGGACACTCCCGACGGCACCCAGTCCGTCTACGGGTTCCTGCCCGGCCCGGACGGCGCCCCGACGGTGCTGCTGTACGCGCACTACGACGTGCAGCCGCCGCTGGACGAGGACGCCTGGCTCAGCCCGCCCTTCGAGCTGACCGAGCGGCAGGGCCGCTGGTACGGGCGCGGCGCGGCGGACTGCAAGGGCGGCCTGATCATGCACCTCACGGCGCTGCGCGCGCTCAAGGAGCACGGCGGCGTCCCGGTCAACGTCAAGGTCATCGTGGAGGGTTCGGAGGAGCAGGGCACCGGTGGTCTGGAGCGGTACGCCGAGGCGCATCCGGAACTGCTGACCGCCGACGCGATCGTGATCGGCGACGCGGGCAACTTCCGGGTGGGACTGCCGACCGTCACCGCGACACTGCGCGGGATGACGCTGCTGCGCGTCTCGGTGGACACGCTCGAAGGGAATCTGCACTCCGGCCAGTTCGGCGGCGCCGCCCCGGACGCGCTCGCCGCGCTGATCCGGATGCTGGACTCGCTGCGCGCGGAGAGACGGCTCGAACACGTTCGACGGCCTCGACCCGGACACGTCCTGGGGCGGCCTCCAGTACCCGGAGGAGGACTTCCGTAAGGACGCCGGGGTGCTCGACGGGGTCGAACTGATCGGCTCGGGCACGGTCGCCGACCGCATCTGGGCCCGTCCCTCGGTCACGGTGCTGGGCATCGACTGCCCGCCGGTCGTCGGCGCCACCGCCTCCGTCCAGGCGAGCGCGCGGGCGCTGGTCAGCCTGCGGGTCCCGCCGGGCGTGGACGCCGCCGAGGCGAACCGTCTGCTGACCGCCCACCTGGAGGCGGCGGCGCCGTGGGGCGCGCGGGTCGCCGTGGAGCAGGTCGGCCAGGGCCAGCCGTTCCGCGCGGACACCGGGAGCCCGGCGTACGAGGCGATGCGCGAGGCCATGCGGGAGGCGTACGACGGCCAGGAGATGGCCACCGCGGGCCAGGGTGGCTCGATCCCCCTGTGCAACACCCTCGCCTCGCTGTACCCGGAGGCGGAGATCCTGCTCATCGGCCTGAGCGAGCCGGAGGCGCAGATCCACGCGGTCAACGAGAGCGTCTCCCCGGAAGAGCTGGAGAAGCTCGCCCTCACCGAGGCCCTGTTCCTGGGCGCGTACGCGACCGGCAAGAAGTCCTGACCCGGGCGGGGCAGCCCCGGCCGGCCGGCCCGCGGCCCGGGACGGCCCGGCGGTCGGTCAGCCCATCGGGACCCCGGCTTCCAGGTACAGGGGGCGGCCCTGTTCGCGGGCGCGGAGGGCCCAGCGGAGGCGGCTGAGGCGGACCGGGGGCAGCAGGTCGGCGGCCTCGGTCTCGGTGACGAAGCGCCAGCCGCGCAGTTCGGCGCCGGGCAGCAGCACCTCCTGGGCCTCGCCTGCGGTGAGCCGGCCGCCGTCGAACAGCAGCCGCAGGCCGCCGTAGCCGGGCGGCTGGGGGCGTTCCCAGTCGGCGACCAGCAGCCGCAGCGGCTCGTCCAGCCGTACGCCCAGCTCCTCGGCCACCTCGCGGCGCCCGGCGCACATCGGCGGCTCGCCGCGCTCGACGACGCCGCCGGGGAACTCCCAGCCGGGCTTGTACGTGGGGTCGACCAGCAGCACCCGGTCGGCCTCGTCGAAGAGCAGGACCCCGGCCGCCAGGGTTTCCGCCGTCGGCTCGGGGGTCTGCACGATGTCGCAGTTCCCGGCGCCGTCGCGGACGGCGTCGGCGATGTGCTGGGCGGTCTGGCGCGGGGTGAGCCCGGTGGTGTCGACCACATGGGCGTCGGTGGTCAGCCAGTCCAGGGCCGCGCGGTAGGGCGCGAGGTGGTCCAGACACCAGCGGCGTACGGACTCGCTGGCGTCCGCGTCGCCGGGTATCTCCTCGCGCTCGGCTATGCGTCGGCGAAGGATCGTTTCATCGGCATGCAGCAGGACGTGCCGCACGGGGATCCGCCGGGCGGCGAAGCCGCCGAAGATCTCGTCCCGGTACTCCTGTCTGAGGACCGTCATCGGGACCACGAGCGGGCCGCCGACCTCCGCGATCAGCGCGGCGCCGGTGTCCACGACCAGCCGCCGCCAGGACGGCAGGTCCTGGTAGTCGGAGACCTGCTCCAGACGCTTGCGCGGCAGCATCATGCGCAGACCGTTGCCGACCAGTTCCGGGTCGTAGAACGTGCTGCCGGGCATGAAGTCCACCAACTCACGGGCCGCGGTGGTCTTCCCCGCGCCGAACGCACCGTTCAGCCAGACGATCACATTTCCCCCTAATCCATCGCCTCCTGACAGTTGCCCGCATCACCCTGCCACGGAAACGCCCGAATACGACTGAGTCGCGGATCGCGTCCCCGCCGACGCCCCGCGGAGCCCCCCGCGAAGCCCCGGTGGAGCCCCGCGAAGCCCCCGTGGCGCCCAGCGGCACGGGGCCGCCGGGCGCCGCGGAGTCCTCAGCCCTTGTTGGCGCCCAGCGTGAGTCCGGCGATGAAGTGGCGCTGGAGCAGCAGGAAGACGAGCACCGTGGGCAGCGCCACCAGCACCGAGCCCGCCGCCAGCAGGTTGTAGTCGGTGAAGAACTGCCCGCGCAGATTGTTGAGCGCGGAGGTGACGGGAAGCTTGTCGCCGTCGGAGATGAAGACGAGCGCCCACAGGAAGTCGTTGTACATCCAGGTGAATTGCAGCGTGGCGAGCGCGGCGAGGGCCGGCCGGCACAGCGGCAGCGTGATGCGCCAGTACCGCGTCCACACCCCCGCGCCGTCCACCACCGCCGCCTCGATGATCTCGATCGGCAGGGTGCGCATGAAATTCGCGAGAACGAAGACGCAGAAGCCGACCTGGAACGCGACCTGGACGGCGATCACGGCCCAGTAGGAGTCGTACATCGTCATCGAGTCCGACATCCAGTAGGGCAGCTCGATCTTGGTGAACAGGACATAGAGCGGGGTGACGATGACCTGCTGCGGCAGCAGGTTCCCCGCCGTGAACACCATCAGCAGGACGAGCCCGCCCCGCATTTTCAGCCGGGTGACGGAGAAGGCCACGAAGGACGCGAGGAACAGCGTCAGCAGCACTCCGGGGACCGCGATGAGGATCGAGTTGAGGAAATACTTGCCCATTCCGGAGTCGGTGAACGCCTGCTTGTAGTAGTCGAACGACAGATGGCGCGGCAGCGAGAAATAGCCGTACTTCGCGGTCTCCTCGTACGGCCGCAGCGAGGCGTAGACGGCGAGCAGCAGCGGGGCGAGAAACGCCAGCGAGACGGTCATCAGGAAGGCGTGCAGACCGAGCCGCCCGGGGCGGACCCGGCGCGTCCCCGGGCCGCTCACCGTGCCTGTGGCCGGTGCGGGGGCCGGACGGATGTCGGTGATCATCCCTTCTTCTCGCCTCGCAGCTCCTGGACCAGATAGGTCACGATGAATCCCAGCGACACGGTGAGCAGGACGACGGCGATGGCGGAGCCGAATCCGATCCGGCTGGCCTCACCGATGATGTTGTCGGTGACCAGCACGGAGAGCAGTTCCAGCCCGTTGCGGCCGTGGTTGATCGCGTAGACGATGTCGAACGCGCGCAGCGCCTCGATGACCGTGATGACGCCGACGATCACATTGACCGGCCGCAGCGTGGGCAGAACGACCCGGAAAAAGCTCTGGGTCTCGCTCGCGCCGTCGATCGCGGCGGCCTCCTTGAGCGAGGGATCGACGGATTTCAGCCCCGCCAGGTAGAGGATCATCACATACCCGGTGTGCCGCCAGGCGGCCGCGAGCAGCACCATCCAGATATTGAGATCGGGATCGCCGATCCAGTCCACCGGATGGCTCTTGTCGCCGAGAATCGCGTTCAGCGCGCCCTGGTCGCGGGAGAAGACCAGCTGGGCGATGAAGCCGACGATGGCGAGCGAAAGCACCACCGGCATATAAAGCGTGGACTGGTAGAAGCGGCTGAACCGGACGCCCTTGTCGAGAAGGACGGCCAGCAGCAGCCCGAAGGGTGTGGCGACCAAGCCGAGGAAGGCCACCCACAGCAGGTTGTTGCGCACCGCGGGCCAGAACGGCGGGTATTCGGTGAACAGGTTCCGGTAGTTGTCGAAGCCGACCCAGTGGAGGTCGCCGATCCCGTCCCAGCTGGTGAAGGACAGACCGATGGAGGCGAGGGTCGGACCCCAGACCAGGGCCAGGTCGAGCAGGACGGGTATGCCCAGCAGCACGCCGATGACGGCGAGGTCGCGAGAGGTGAACCTCCGCGGTCCCCGCCGTTTGGCACGCCGCGCGGTGGTGAGCGGCACGGCGCGATTCTCCTAGCTGTCGGCGAATATGGTCTTCTTCTGGGACTCGATGTCCTTGGTCAGGGTGTCGATGTCGTTCGGTTTGTTGATGAATTGCTGGATCGCCCGGATCATCACCTGCGACGCGAAGTCGGGCCGGGTGTCGCGGTCCATGAACTGCGATATCTGCTTCGCGCCGGAGACGAGTTCGACGGCCTTCTTCTGGAGCGCGTTGTAGCCGGAGGTGGCCGCCTTGTCGTTGCACGCGATGTTGTTGGGGTCCCGCTTGAGGTAGATCTCCTCGGCGGCGGGGGTGGCGAGGTACTTCAGCAGCTCCTTGCCCTCCTTCTGCCGCTTGGACTTCTTCGCCAGCAGGAATCCGTCGATCGGCGCCTCGACGGCGTCCTGGCCGTAGGCGGAGTCGATTTCGGGGAAGGGGAAGAAGTCCAGGTCCTCGCGGTCGGCGGCGGAGAACTGCTGCCCGGGGTGGGGCAGTCCGAAGACCGCCATGCCGGACTTCTTCTGCGCCAGGCTCTGTGCGGCCTCCTGCCAGGTGCGCCCATTGGCGCCCTGCTGGTGGTACGGCATGAGGCCGCGCCACAGGTCGAAGACGTGCTTGACCCGGGGATCGGTCCAGGACTCCTTGCCACCCATCAGCGAGACATGGAAGTCGTAGCCGTTGGCCCGCATATTGAGATAGTCGAAGGTCCCCATGGCGGGCCAGCCGTCCTTGTCGCCGAAGGCGATGGCGTCGAGGCCGTCCTTGTCCATCCGCTTGGCGAGCGTCCGGAACGCGTCGAAGGTCTTGGGGATCTCGTAGCCGTGCTGCTCGAAGACGCTCTTCCGGTAGAAGACCGCCCACGGGTAGTAGTAATACGGCACGAAGTACTGTTTGCCGTCCTTGCCGGTGGACTGCTTCTTGAGCGCGTCCGAGAAGCCGCTGAAGCCCTTCCAGAGATCGCCGATCTCGGCGAGCTGCCCCTGTTCGGCGAAGAACTGCATGCGGTATCCGGCGAACCACATGAAGACGTCGTCCGGGGTGCCCTTCAGATAGCGGTTGATGCCCTCCTGGAAGGCCTCATGGTTGACGGTGTTGACCTTGACCTTCTTGTCCGTCTTCTTCTTGTACGCCGCGAACACCTCGGCGAACGCCTTGCGTGGCACGGCGTCCGAGGCGTTGGAGCCGATCTTCACCTCGTTGCCCGGACCGCCACAGGCGGTGAGGAGCGCCGGAAGGGTGACGGCCCCGGCCTCGATCGCGGTGCCCCGGAGCAGCATGCGGCGGGAGATCCGATGTCCTGACGGTGACTGTGCCATGTGCCCTCCACAGAGGATCAATCAAACACAACCGAACGCGAGTGGCTGGATCACATCGGGCGAGAGGTGGCATAGTCAAGGGTTTGGACGAGATATCGAACAACTGTTATCGCATCTCTTCCAACAGACTCCAACACGGCCTACCGTAAACGCTCGCATGTGACGCGACTGCGACGCTGCGTCACCCGTTGAGAACGGAGGATCCGCATCATGCGCCACCGCTCTTTACGCACCGCGAGACACAGAGTCATCGGAGGACTGGCCGCCGCACTGCTCGGCACGGCCGGTCTCACCCTCCCCGCCGCCGCCCAGCCGGCCGCGGCCCGGCCGACCACGGCCGAACCGGCAGCGGCGGCACCAGCCGCCGCCAAGGACGGGCTCGCGCTCACCCCACCGATGGGCTTCAACAACTGGAACTCCACCCACTGCCGAGCGGACTTCAACGAGGCGATGGTCAAGGGCATCGCCGACATCTTCGTCAGCAAGGGGCTCAAGGACGCCGGATACACCTACGTCAACCTCGACGACTGCTGGGCACGGCCGCAGCGCGACGCGAACGGCAAGCTCGTCCCGGACCCGGTGCGCTTCCCCAAGGGCATCAAGGCCGTCGCCGACTACGTCCACTCCAAGGGCCTCAAGATCGGCATCTACACCAGCGCGGGCACCAAGACCTGCAACACCGCGGGCTTCCCCGGGGCGCTGGGCCATGAAAGGTCGGACGCCCAGCAGTTCGCCGACTGGGGAATCGACTACCTCAAGTACGACAACTGCAATAACCAGGGCGTAGACGCCAAGCAGCGCTACCGCACCATGCGGGACGCGCTGAAGGCCGCGTCCGAGACCACCGGGCGCCCGATCGTCTACAGCATCTGCGAGTGGGGGCAGAACAAGCCGTGGGAATGGGCGGCGGATGTCGGCCAACTCTGGCGCACCACCGGTGACATCAGCGACAGCTGGGGCAGCATGCTGTCGATCACCAAGAAGAACCTGCCGCTCGCCCCGTACGCGGGGCCCGGCCACTGGAACGACCCCGACATGCTGGAGGTCGGCAACGGCGGCATGACGGACACCGAGTACCGCAGCCACTTCTCGCTGTGGTCGGTCATGGCCGCGCCGCTGCTGATCGGCACCGATCTGCGCAAGGCCGACGCCAAGACGTTCGAGATCCTGGGCAACCGCGAGGTCATCGCCGTCGACCAGGACCCGCTGGGCAAGCAGGGCACCGTGCTCTCCTCGGAGGGCGGGCGCTGGGTGATCTCCAAGGAGATGGCGGACGGCAGCCGCGCCGTGGCCCTCTTCAACGAGACCGAGCGGCCGCAGCGCATCGCCACCACCGCGGCCCGCCTCGGTCTGCCGCAGGCCGACGGATACCGGCTGCGCGATCTGTGGCGGAACCAGGACCAGAACACCTCGGGCTCCGTGGCGGCCACCGTTCCGGCCCATGGCACGGTGCTCTACCGCGTCTCCGCCGACCGGCGCTGGGCCTCGTACCCGCCCGCCGCCGAACTCGGCGCCGGCGCCGCCCCGTTCACCGAGGCCGGAGCCACCGCACCGGTCGAGACGGCGCTCCGCAACTTCGGCGGCACCGCCGCCCACCAGGCCCGGGTCGAGCTCACCGGACCCGACGGCTGGCGCATCAGGACCAGCTGGCCGACCCGGGCCGCCACCCTGCCCACCGGCAGCAGGCTCGCCACCCGCTGGCAGGTCACCGCTCCGAAGGACGTCAAGCCCGGGGCGTACGAGCTGACCGTACGTGCCGACTACCGCTCCGCGCGCGGCGACAAGGTCGGCACCGAACTGCCCGTGCCGGTCCATGTGGTGGTCGCGCCGCCCTCCGGTGCCAGCTACGCGAGCGATCTGCCGTGGCTGAGCGCGGCCAACGGCTGGGGTCCGGCCGAGAAGGACACCAGCGTCGGCGAGAACGCGGCGGGCGACGGTCATCCGATCACCCTCGACGGCACCGTCCACGCCAAGGGTCTGGGCGTGCACGCGCCCAGTGAGGTCACGTACTACACCGGCGGCCACTGCACCGCGTTCACCGCGAAGGTCGGCGTGGACGACGAGGAGGGCACCGCCGGAACGGTCGCCTTCGAGGTGTGGGCGGACGACACCAAGGTGCTGTCGACCGGGACGCTGACCAACGCCGATCCGGCCAAGGCCATCAGCGCCGCCGTCGACGGCGCGACGACGGTCCGGCTCGTGGTCACCGACGGCGGGGACGACGTCACCAGCGACCACGGGGACTGGGCGGACGCGGCGTTCAGCTGCTGACGTCCCGCCCCCGGCGACCGGCCTCCCCCCTTGCCGCCGTCTCAGCAGACCGGCAGCCCGGGGAGGGGCTGGTCGTTGTCACCGCCCCGGACGTACACATCGCTGACGTACACGTCCTTGTTGCCGTTGTCGTCGTCCGTCTTCGCCCACCAGACGTTCGTCCACTTGCCGTACCGCTCGGGGCGGTTCAGGTTCTCCTGGCAATAGAAGTAGTTGACGCCCTGCTTCAGGGCGCCGACCGGTTCGCCGCCGTGGGTGTACGACGTGGCGTCGCGCCACACCACGCAGTTGTACTTGCCGCCGCCGATGTCGCTGCACGCCGGGGCGGTGCCGGGGC
>NZ_GG657754.1:1611872-1613025 GCF_000158915.1 Streptomyces himastatinicus ATCC 53653
CGCCGAGCAGCGCGTACGTCACCCCGCCGCCGACGTTGCACCACACCGGCGACCGCCGCCGCCACCAGCACCCGCGTCCGGCCGCGCCCGGGCCCCGGCGCGCCGCCCTCCCCGGGACCGGCGCCCACCGGCGGCCGCGTGGCCCCGACATCCGGTGCGGTCGGGGTCCGCGGGACCTGCGATGCCTGCGGGGTCCGCGGGACCGGCGGGGCCTGTCGAGCAGACGGCCGGAGCTCCGGCGCGGCCCCGGCCGCGACCGCCTCCAGCAGCTGCCGCGCCTCGGCCGCCGTGGGACGCCCTTCCGGGTCCTTGTCCATCAGCTCACGCAGAACGGGCGCCAGCGGACCGGCCAGCCGGGGCTCCGGCAGCGGCTCGGTGACGATCGCGGTCAGCGTCGACCACACCGAGGTGCGGCGGAACGGCGACGAACCCTCCACCGCCGCGTACAACGTCATGCCCAGCGCCCACACGTCCGAGGCCGGGCCCGGCTCCTGGCCCTGGGCGCGCTCCGGCGCCAGATAGTCCAGCGAGCCGATCAGCTCGCCGCTGCGGGTCAGCTTGGTGGTCGCGCCGTCGTCGGGCGCCTCCATGCTCGCGATGCCGAAGTCGGTGAGCACCACCCGGCCCCCGCGATCGAGCAGCACATTGCCCGGCTTCACATCGCGGTGCAGCACCCCGGCGTCATGGCCCGCGGCGAGCGCGTCGGCCACCTTCGCGCCGATCCGCGCGGCCTCCAGGGGATCGACGACACCGCGCTCGTCGATCACGTCGTCGAGGGACGGGCCGTCGATCAGCTCCATGACGATGACCGGCAGCCCGTCCTCGTCCGCCACATCGTGCACCGTGATCACACCCGAATGGCGGATCCGGGCCGCGGCGCGCGCCTCGCGCTGCATCCGGGTGCGCAGATCGGCCAGCTCCGCGCCGGACGCGTCGGTGTAGGCGCGCAGCACCTTGACCGCGACCTCACGGCCCAGCACTTCGTCCATCGCCCGGCAGACCACGCCCATGCCGCCGCGGCCGATCTGCTCCGTCACCCGGTAGCGCCCGCCCAGCAGCCTTCCGGACAGATCACCGCCCATGTCCCCCGGTGCCACCATCGGCTCCCTCGCATCGCCAGCAGTGAGCGAACAGCTTAGGCCCCACCGGTGAC
>NZ_GG657754.1:1613206-1624877 GCF_000158915.1 Streptomyces himastatinicus ATCC 53653
CGCAGGGCGTGCCGAAGGGGCGCGAAGAGCACGTCCCCGGCGCCCGCCACCCCGCCGCCGATCACCGCCACCTCGATCTCGACGAGCGCGGCGGTCGCGGCGATCCCGGCGGCCAGGGCCTGCGCGGCGCGGTCGAAGGAGGCCCGCGCCACCGGGTCACCGGCGCGCGCGGCGACGGCGACGGCCGCGGCGCTGGTGTCGCCGTCCGGGCCCGGCTGCCAGCCGCCGGACAGCGCCCGGCGGGCGATGTTGGGGCCGCTGGCGATGCGCTCGACGCAGCCGCGCGCGCCGCATGGGCACAGATCGCCGTCGAGGTCGACGCTGATGTGGCCGATGTGCCCGGCGTTGCCCGTGGGGCCGGGGTGGAGGCGTCCGTTCAGCACCAGTCCGCCGCCGACGCCGGTGGACACCACCATGCACAGCGCGCTCGCGCGCCCGCGCGCCGCGCCCTGCCAGTGCTCGGCGGCGGTCATCGCCGGTCCGTCGCCGACCAGGGTGACCGGCAGTTCGCCGGTGGTCTTCCGGACCCCGGCGACCAGCGGGAAGTCGCGCCAGCCGGGGATGTTGACCGGATTGACGGTGCCCACGGAGGCGTCCACGGGGCCCGCGCTGCCGATCCCGACGGCGGCCACCCTGGACCAGTGCGCGGTGGCGGCGAGTTCGCCGAGCACCGCGGAGACCTCCCCCATCACCGTCGCGCCGTCGCCATGTGCCGGGGTCGCGCGCCGGGCCCGTACGACCAGCTTGCCGCCGCCGTCCACCAGGGCGCCCGCGATCTTGGTACCGCCGATGTCCAGCGCGGCGATGAGGTCACGTGCCATGGCGTCGACTCTCCTGGTGGGCCTCGGTGTCATCAGTATGCGGCCACAGTCTTCCCTGCCGCTGACAACGTTGTCCAGCAGCTATGCTCGACACTCCTTCCGCCCTTCCGCCACGACGACCAGCGACGACGGGACGAGCACACCGTGACCGACACCGCCCGGGACATCGCCGACCGCACCCCACCGCAGCGCTACGGTTCCCGGCCCACGATGAAGGACGTCGCCGCCCGGGCCGGAGTCGGCCTCAAGACGGTCTCGCGCGTGGTCAACGGCGAGCCGGGCGTCACCCCCGACACCGAGCACCGCGTCCAGGAGGCGATCACCGCGCTCGGCTTCCGCCGCAACGACAGCGCCCGCATCCTCCGCAAGGGGCGTACCGCGAGCGTCGGCCTCGTCCTGGAGGACCTCGCGGACCCGTTCTACGGCCCGCTCAGCCGTGCCGTCGAGGAGGTGGCCCGGGCCCATGGCGCGCTGCTGATCAACGGGTCCAGCGCCGAGGACCCGGTCCGCGAGCAGGAGTTGGTGCTCGCCCTGTGCGCGCGCCGGGTGGACGGCCTCGTCGTCATCCCGGCGGGCGACGACCACCGGTATCTGGCCCCCGAGATGGCGGCCGGGGTGGCCACCGTCTTCGTCGACCGCCCGGCGGGCCGTATCGACGCCGACGCGGTGCTCTCCGACAGCTTCGGCGGCGCGCGGGACGCGGTCTCCCATCTCATCGCCCATGGCCACCGCCGGATCGGCTTCCTCGGAGACCAGCCGGGCATCCACACCGCCGCCGAACGGCTGCGCGGCTATCACGCCGCGATGGCCGCGGCCGGGCTTCCGGTCCACGACGGCTGGCTCTCCCTGGGCCCCACCGACCCGGAGCGGGTGCGCGGCGCGGCCGCCGCCATGCTGGACGCGGCCGAGCCGGTCACCGCGCTCTTCGCGGGGAACAACCGGGTGACGGTCACGGTGGTGCGGGTCCTCGCCGAGCGCCCCGCGCCCGCCGCCCCCGTGGCCCTGGTCGGCTTCGACGACTTCGAGCTCGCCGATCTGCTCTCCCCCGGCATCACCGTGGTCGCCCAGGACTCGGCGCAGCTCGGCGGTACCGCCGCCGGTCTGCTCTTCCGCCGCCTCGACGGCGCGGGCGGCGCACCGCGGCGGGTCGTGCTGCCGACCCGCCTGATCACCCGCGGCTCCGGCGAACTGTCACCACCGCCCCTGTCCTGACAGTCTCATCAAGCGGTGAGTCATCAAGCGGCGAGCACCTTGGCCTTGGCGCGTTCGTACTCCTCGGCCGTGATGTCACCGTGGTTCTTCAGCTCCACGAGCCGCGACAGCTCCTCGGCGTGGCTCGTTCCGGCGGTCCCCCGTACGTACTCCCGGAACTCTTCCTCCGCCTGCTCGACCCGCTTCATCTCGCGCCGACCCATCCCGCGGCCCCGTGCCATCAGGTACACGAAGACGCCGAGGAAGGGCAGGACGATGACGAAGACGCACCAGCCCGCCTTCGCCCAGCCGCTGAGCGAGTCATCGCGGAAGATGTCCCCGATCACCCGGAAGAGCAGCATCAGCCACAGGACCCATAGAAAGATCCACATCGTGGTCCAGAACACATTGAGCAGTGGGTAGTCCATCGTCTGCCTCCCGTCGGACACGCCCGGCGGGGCCGACGGCCACCACCGGAGCCGACGTATCCAGCGTACGGCGGCGGGCGCGCCGCGTTCGGCGGGTGCGCGGGACCCGGTCGGCGCAGCAGCGGGTGCGCCGCGGGCCCGGCCGCGCAGCAATGGAGGCAGGACGGACGGGGGCCGGAAGGGCAGGCCATGGACCTCCAGATTCTCCCGCTGGCCGTCACCATGATGGCGGGGCCGCAGATCGTGGCCGCCGTGATCCTGGTGACCACCGCGCGGCCGGTGCGGGTGTCCTCGGCGTTCCTGCTCGGGGTGGCGGTCGCGACAGCGGTGGGGGTCGCCGTCGCCCGGGGGATCTTCGCCCTGCTGGGCCGGGCGGTGACGCCGGGCCAGCCGTCCGACCGGGGGTCGGCCGCGATCATCGTGCAGCTGGTGCTGGTGGGGCTGCTGGTGCTGGTCGCCGTGAAGAACCTGGTGCGCCGGGAATCCGTCGAGCCGCCCAAGTGGCTGGGCTCGCTGATGGACGCGGGCCCTCTGCGGGCCCTGCGGACCGGGCTGCTGGTCATCCTGCTGATGCCGTCGGACATCATGGTGATGCTGACGGTGGGGGCTCATCTGGAGCAGCATCGGGCGGGCTTGGCGGAGGCGCTGCCGTTCATCGGTGCCACGGTGCTGATCGCGGCGCTGCCGCTGCTGCTCTACCTGGTCTTCCGTCGCCGGGCGCGGCGCGCGATGCCCCGGCTGCGGGAGTGGCTGAACACCCATAGCTGGGTGGTCAACGTCGCCGCCTGTCTGCTCTTCATCGTGCTCATCCTGACCCCCTGACTCATCCCCTGACCGATCCCCCTGACTCATCCCCTGGTGCGGCCCGTCGCGGCCAGCAGTGTGATCACCGCGAGGACGGTCAGCAGGACCAGCACCAGGAACAGCACGGTCAGCACGGTGGGGTGGTTCCACAGCGCGAAGACGGCGGCCGGGGCCAGCAGCGCGGCGACCGTCAGCTCCCGCCGGTGGTCAGCGGTCCAGATCCCGGCCCGTCCGGTGCGCATCCCACGGGCCGCGCCCCAGTGCGCGGCGGACTCGGCGGTGCGCTCGGCCGTGGCCTGTACGGCGCGTTTTTTTTTTTTTGGGGCCCCGGCCAGATAGGTCCTTCGCCGTGATGACTTTGCGCTGAGCACCAGCACGGTGAGCACGGTGACCCGCAGGAAGCGCACCACGGTGTCGAAGAGGGCCGAGGCGGCGGCCCGGGACAGCACGCCCGGCGGCACATGGTCGAGGCAGTACCGCCGGGCCACGGTGAGGGCGAGCGCGAGGGCCAGCGAGGCGACGGCGGCGCCGAGGGCGGCGAGGGCGAGCGCGCGGCGGCGGCCCCGGGCGAGCAGGACACCGGTGGCGCCGAGCGCGATGGTCAGGGCGGGCAGCCAGTTGCTCGCCAGGTCGAGCAGGCGTACCGCCTGTTTGATGCGGTCGAGTTGATGGGAGTGGAAGAGGATCGTCCGCCGATGGATGTCGGGGATGTCGCGCGCCGAGGGGAATCCGGCGTCCACGAGCTGGAGTTTGACCTTCTCCACGGCGGCGCCGACGTTCAGGGTGACCGTGTCGCCGCGTACGCCGACCGGGCCGTGGCCCTCGCCGGTGAGGGCGTGCACGACGGCCGCGTGGGCGGCGCGGTTGGCGCCGGTCCATACGGCGGCGAACTCCTCGGTGTGCACGATGTGCGTCGCGACCTTGCGCACGGCCTGGTCGAGGGCCGCGTCCAGCTGGGGGGCCAGGCCCTCGATGGTGTCGGCGGCCCGGGACGGCAGGCCCTGGTCGCGCAGCCAGTCGGCGATGTCGGAGGTGACCTTCCGGCTGTTGTGCCGCAGGTCGACGGCGTCACTGACGTGGTCCACGGCCGCTTCCTGGATCGCCGGATCGGTCGCCAGCGGGGCGACCGTCGCCACGTAGCGGTCGGTGTCCAGGACGATGCCGTGGACCCATACGGTCAGCACGGATACCGGTACGAGCAGGCAGCCGAGCAGGATCAGCAGGGCTGATACGGCACTTCTGACCATGCCACCATCTCCCGCCCTCCCCGGCGGCCGCGCATCCCGGGTGACACGGAGGGGTGAGCGAATGTGGCCAGGCGGATCAGGCGGGCGCGGCCGCGCGGCTCAGCGCGGGGCGCGGCCCGCCAGGGCGTCGAGTTCGGCGCGGCCCAGTCCGGTCAGCTGCTCCACCTCGGCGGCGTCGACCGCGCCGCAGTCCAGCCCGCGCAGCAGATGGCCGCTGAGCGCCTTGGCGGTCGCGGGCTCGTCCATGACGTCGCCGCCCGTACGGTTCACATACGCCGCGAGCCGGGCCGCGGCCGTCTCCAGGCCCTCGCGGTAGAAGGCGTAGACGGCGGCGTAGCGGGTGGGCAGATGGCCGGGGTGCATGTCCCAGCCCTGGTAGTACGCACGGGCCAGGGACCGCCGGACGAGGCGGTGGTGGAGCCGCCAGGCGTCGTGGACGCGCTCGGTGGGGCCTACGGGAAGCACATTGGTCGAGCCGTCGGAGAGCCGTACGCCGGTGCCCGCGGCGGCGACCTGCATGACGGCCTTGGCATGGTCGGCGACGGGGTGGTCCATGGCCTGGTGGGCGGCGCTGACGCCGCAGGAGGCGCTGTAGTCGAAGGTGCCGTAGTGCAGTCCGGTGGCGCGGCCCTGGGCCGCGTCGATCATCAGGGCCACGGTGGCGCGGCCGTCGGGGCCGAGGATGGACTGGGTGGTCTCGATCTGGATCTCGAAGCCGAGCCGCCCCGCCGGGAGTCCGCGGGCCTTCTCGAACTCCTCGCACAACCGGACCATGGCGCTGACCTGTTCGGCGTACGTCACCTTGGGGAGGGTGAGCACGAGCCCGTCCGGCAGCCCGCCGGAGTCCATCAGTCCGGTGAGGAAGATGTCGAGGGTGCGGATGCCGCGGTCGCGGACGGCGGCCTCCATGCACTTCATGCGGATGCCCACATAGGGCGGTGCGGTGCCCGCCGCGTGGGCGGCGGCGACCACGGTGGCGGCACGGGCGGCCGCGGCGTCCTCCTCGGCGTCGGGGCGCTGCCCGTAGCCGTCCTCGAAGTCGATGCGCAGGTCCTCGACCGGTTCGCGCTCCAGCTTGGCGCGCACCCGCCGGTACACGGGCTCGGCCAGCTCGCCGGGGAGGTCGAGGACGGCGGCGAGGGCCCCGGCGTCGGGCGCGTGGGCGTCGAGGGCGGCGAGCGCCTGGTCGCCCCAGTCGCGCACGGTGGTGTCGGTGAGGGCGTCGGCGGGGACGTAGACCGTGTGCACGGGCTGGCGGGTACCGGAGTCGCCCGGGTAGCGCCGGGCGAGGTCCGCGTCGACGGGGGCGAGGGACGCGGTGATCCCCTCACGTACGCCGCGCGGCAGGCTGGTCCCCACCGTCTCGTGCTGAGTCATGCCCGCACCTCCGCCTTTCGCCTTCACTCGAACCGACCAGATATTTCCGCTCTGCGGAAACGAATATCCGTAGAGTGAAGTTATACGGGCTCCGAGTGGAGGTCAACACCCCATTGACGCACGTGGGGCCCCGTACGCGCAGTGCGTACGGGGCCCCACGGACATCGATCGAGCGGTCAGCCCTTGCGGGTCTTGACCTCCTCGGTCAGCTGCGGGACGACCTCGAAGAGGTCACCGACCACGCCGTAGTCGACCAGATCGAAGATCGGGGCCTCCGCGTCCTTGTTGACCGCCACGATGGTCTTCGAGGTCTGCATACCGGCCCGGTGCTGGATCGCACCCGAGATACCGGCCGCGATGTACAGCTGCGGAGACACCGTCTTCCCCGTCTGCCCCACCTGGTTGGTGTGCGGGTACCAGCCCGCGTCCACCGCCGCACGCGAGGCACCCACGGCCGCACCCAGGGAGTCCGCGAGGGCCTCGACGACGGGGAAGTTCTCCGCGCCACCGACACCGCGGCCGCCGGAGACGACGATCGCGGCCTCGGTCAGATCCGGACGACCGGTCGACTCACGCGCCGCCCGGGAGACAACCTTCGTCCCCGTCGCCTGCTCGGAGAAGGACACCTCCAGCGCCTCAGCGGCACCAGCGGCCGGAGCGGCCTCGGGCGCGGCGGAGTTGGGCTTGACGGTGATGACCGGGGTGCCCTTGGTGATGCGGGACTTGGTGGTGTACGCGGCCGCGAACACCGACTGCGTCGCCACCGGACCCTCATCGCCCTGCTCCAGGTCCACGGCATCGGTGATGATGCCCGACCCGATACGCACCGCAAGACGCGCCGCGATCTCCTTGCCCTCCGCCGAGGACGGGAACAGCACGGCGGCCGGGTTCACAGCCTGGTACGCGGCCTGGAGCGCGTCCACCTTCGGGACCACCAGGTAGTCGGCGAACTCCGGGGCGTCCGCGGTCAGGACGCGCACCGCGCCGTACTCGGCGGCGGTCGCGGCGGTGTCGGCGGCACCGGCACCCAGGGCGACGGCGACGGGCTCGCCGATCCGGCGGGCCAGCGTCAGCAGCTCCAGCGTGGGCTTGCGGACGGCACCGTCCACGTGGTCGACATAGACGAGGACTTCAGCCATGAGACTTCTTCTCTCCTGCGAATACGAGATCTCTAGAGGGGGCAGTGGGGCTCAGATGAACTTCTGGCCCGCAAGGCTGTGTCACACGAATTTGCGCTCCGCGAGAAAGGCCGCGAGCTGCTTGCCGCCCTCGCCCTCGTCCTTGACGATCGTGCCCGCGGTGCGAGCCGGGCGCTCCTCCGCGCCGTCGACCTTCGTCCAGGCACCCTCCAGACCCACTTCCTCGGCCTCGATGTCGAGGTCGGACAGATCCCAGGAGGTCACCGGCTTCTTCTTGGCCGCCATGATCCCCTTGAAGGAGGGATAGCGGGCCTCACCGGACTGGTCGGTCACCGATACGACCGCCGGAAGCGCCGCCTCCAGGTGCTCGGTCGCGGTGTCGCCGTCCCGGCGGCCCTTGACCGTGCCGTCCTCGACCGACACCTCCGACAGGAGCGTGACCTGCGGGACACCCAGGCGCTCGGCGAGGATCGCCGGGAGCACGCCCATCGTGCCGTCCGTGGAGGCCATACCGCAGATGACCAGGTCGTAACCGGTCTTCTCCACCGCCCTGGCCAGCACCAGCGAGGTCCCCAGCGCGTCGGTGCCGTGCAGATCGTCGTCCTCGACGTGCACGGCCTTGTCGGCACCCATCGACAGCGCCTTGCGCAGCGCGTCCTTGGCGTCCTCCGGGCCCACGGTCAGCACCGTGATCTCCGCGTCGTCCGCCTCGTCCGCGATCTGGAGGGCCTGCTCGACCGCGTACTCGTCCAGCTCCGAGAGCAGGCCGTCCACATCATCACGGTCGAGCGTCAGGTCCTCGGCGAAGTGCCGATCACCGGTGGCGTCGGGCACGTACTTCACACAGACAACGATCCTCAAGCTCACGCCGGCTCTCCTACTGCATCGTCTCTTCCGGGCTGCCTTGTGCTCGCAGCATAGGCGCCCTCGGGGGCTGTTCCCGGTCGGTTGGCGGCCGGGGTCGGCCCATGCACCGAACGAAATATTACTCGCCAGTACACCCAGGGTGTTCCCCGGACGCAAGCCGGTTGAACTGTGACCTTGCCAACGGATGATCAGCGGGCGACTCAGTCGCGCAGCGCGTTGAAGCGTCCCTGGTGGTACAGGAGCGGACGACCGGCTCCCGCCGGGTCGCCCGCGACCACCTCGCCGATCACCACGCGATGGTCCCCGGCGGGTATGCGTGCCACCACCCGGCACACCAGCCAGGCCAGCACCCCGTCCAGCACCGGCACCCCCTCGGGGCCGGTGTGCCAGCCGGTGTCGGGGCCGAAGCGGTCCGCGCCGCTGCGCGCGAAGGTCGCGGCCAGCTCGCGCTGGTGCTCCCCCAGGACGTGCACGCCGACGTGCTCGGCCTCGGCGATCACCGGCCAGCTGGAGGAGCCCTTGCCGACGCCGAAGGAGAGCAGCGGGGGCTCGGCGGCGACGGAGGCCAGGGAGGTCGCGGTGAAGCCGACGGGGTGCGTCCCGTGCGCGGTGATCACCGCGACACCGGCGGCGTGCCTGCGGAAGACGGAGCGGAAGAGTTCGGGGGCGCTGAGCCGGGGCGTGCCGAGATCGGGTGAAGCGGTCATGAACATGTCCTTCTGCGGTGGGGTACGAGCGGAGGGAGCCGTGCTGTCGTCGTCGCTCACCCGCCCGGACACCGCGCACTCGCGGTCCGTACCAGGTCCACGTGTACGCGTCCGTAGAGAAGAAGAAGTCCAGGCCGCATGACGTCACCCTGACGATGCGCGCAGTGCACCGTCAAGTGCGGACCAGTGGAGGGGAGTCCGCCGTGGGGTCACACACCGTGATCTCACGCCGGATCAGACCGCCTCGCCGACGGCGGCGATGACGTCCGCGGTCCGCGGCTGTCCGGCCGCGCGGCGCACGATCCGGCCGTCCGCATCGAGGACCAGCACGGTGGGCGTCCGCACGATGTCCAGCATCCGTACGAGTTCCAGATGCGCCTCGGCGTCGACCTCGACATGAGCCACGCCATCGACCATATGGGCCACCTCCGCCAGGACCCGCCGGGTGGCCCGGCAGGGCTGACAGAAGGCACTGGAGAACTGGACGAGGGTGGCCCGGGTGCCCAGATCCGCTCCGAGCTGGGCGGCTCCGAGCCGCCTCCCCTCGTCCGCCTCGCCCTGCCGCTGCTCGTTTCGCACGTTGTCCTCCGGTTCCGATGCCGTCATAGAGTGCAGCGACATGGGCTCTTAGGGGATTCCCCAGAGCCCGACGTGATGAGGATCTCGCGGCCCGGGCGGGACCCGCGCTAGCACAGAGAGATGACATAGGGCACCATCTGCCAGAAGCCGGGAAACCTACGGCTGCGTAACTTCCGCCGGGAGAGCCCTCCCAGGGAAAACGATGAAGGGTCCCTCTATGGCAGAGCTCGTCTACCCGCCCGTGATCGGCGCGGCCCGCACCATGTTCAAGGCGCTGGACCTGCGTATCGACATGAAGGGCACCGAGAATGTCCCGGAGCGGGGTGGCGCGGTTCTGGTGAGCAACCACATCGGCTATCTCGACTTCGTGTTCGCCGGGCTCACCGCCCGTCCGGCGAAGCGGCTGGTGCGGTTCATGGCGAAGGAAGCGGTGTTCCGGCACAAGGTCTCCGGGCCGCTGATGCGGGCCATGAAGCACATTCCGGTGGACCGGGCCGCGGGCATGGACGCGTACAAGCACGCCCTCAAGGCCCTGCGCGCGGGTGAGATCATCGGCGTCTTCCCCGAGGCGACGATCTCGCGCTCGTTCACCCTCAAGAACTTCAAGTCGGGCGCCGCCCGGCTGGCCCAGGAGGCGGGCGTACCGCTGCTGCCGATGGCGCTGTGGGGGACGCAGCGGGTGTGGACCAAGGGCCAGAAGCGGGCGCTGGGCCGCAACCACTTCCCGATCACGATGCGGGTCGGCGAGCCGATGGAGGCCGACCCGACGGAGCCGTCCGACACGCTCACCGAGCGGGTCCGGTCGCGGGTGCAGGAGCTGCTGGAGGCGGCGCAGCGGGCGTACCCGGTGCGCCCGAAGGGCCCGGAGGACACCTGGTGGGTCCCCGCCCACCTGGGCGGTACGGCCCCCACCCCGGCGGAGGCCATCGCCCTGGACCGCGGGCGCTAGTCCGTCACGACGCGGCGGCCGCCCTCCGGCGGGGGCGGCCGCGTTTCAGGTCGGCCGGCTAGCGCTTCATCTCCTCCCGGAGGGCCGCCACGAAGCCGTCGACGTCCTCTTCCCGGGTGTCGAACGAGCACATCCACCGCACATCGCCCGCCGCCTCGTCCCAGAAGTAGAAGCGGTACCGCTTCTGGAGGCGTTCGCTCACATCGTGCGGCAGCCGGGCGAAGACCGCGTTGGCCTGTACGGGGTGCAGGATCGTGACACCGTCGACGCCGCGCACCCCCTCGGCGAGCCGCTGGGCCATCGCATTGGCGTGGCGCGCGTTGCGCAGCCACAGATCGCGGGCGAGCAGGGCCTCCAGCTGGACGGAGACGAACCGCATCTTGGACGCCAGCTGCATGGACAGCTTGCGCAGATGCTTCATCGCGCGCACCGCGTCCGGGTCGAGGACGACCACGGCCTCGCCGAAGAGCATGCCGTTCTTCGTGCCGCCGAAGGACAGCACGTCCACGCCCGCCACATTGGTGAACGACCGCATCGGCACGTCCAGCGCCGCGGCCGCGTTGGCTATCCGGGCCCCGTCGAGGTGGACCTTCATACCGCGCTCATGGGCGTGCTCGCAGATGGCGCGGATCTCGTCCACCGTGTAGACGGTGCCCAGCTCGGTGTTCTGGGCGATCGAGACGACCTGCGGCATCGCCCGGTGCTCATCGTCCCAGCCGTACGCCTCGCGGTCGATGAGCTCGGGGGTGAGCTTGCCGTCCTCGGTGGGCACGGTGAGCAGCTTCAGCCCGCCGACCCGCTCGGGCGCACCGCACTCGTCGACGTTGATGTGCGCGGTGTCGGCGCAGATGACCGCGCCCCAGCGGTCGGTGAGCGCCTGGAGCGCGACGACGTTGGCGCCGGTGCCGTTGAAGACCGGGAACGCCTGTGCGTACGGGCCGAAGTGGCTGCGCATGACGTGCTGGAGATGCGCGGTGTAGTCGTCCTCGCCGTAGGCGACCTGATGACCGCCGTTGGCGAGGGCGAGCGCGGCGAGGATCTCCGGGTGGCCGCCCGCGTAGTTGTCACTGGCGAAGCCGCGTACCTCGGGGTCGTGATGACGGCGTGCGTCGGTCGTCACGGCTTGGGGGTCAGCCACTGGCGGGTTCCGTTCACTTCCCGGGCGGGCCGGTCCCAGACTCCGGTGATGGCCGCGGCCAGCTCCGTGACGTCGGTGAAGCCCGCGAACTTCGCGTTGGGTCGCTCCGCGCGCATGGCGTCGTGCACCAGCGCCTTGACCACCAGGATGACAGCCGCGGCCGCGGGGCCGCTCTCGCCCCCCAGCTTGCGGAAGGAGTCGCCGAGCGCGAGCGTCCACGCCTCGGCGGCGGCCTTGGCGGCAGCGTACGCGGCGTTCCCGGCGGTCGGCTGGGACGCGCCCGCCGCGCTGATCATCACGTAGCGGCCGTTGCCGGTGCGCCGCAGGGCGTCGTGGAAGGCGAGCGAGGTGTGCTGGGCGGTGCGGATCAGCAGATCGTGCAGGGTCTCCCAGTCGGCGAGCGGGGGCGTCGGCGAAGGTCTTG
>NZ_GG657754.1:1624984-1647803 GCF_000158915.1 Streptomyces himastatinicus ATCC 53653
TCCCCCGTGACCCGGGCGCCGCCGTGGGCGTAGCGCGCCGCGTCGACGGCCTCGGCCAGCCGCGCGGGGTCGGAGTCGGAGGCGACGACTGTGGCCCCGGCCTCGGCGAGGCGGAGCAGCGTGGCGCGGCCCGCCGGGCCCGCCGCGCCGGCCACCGCCACCACGGCGCCGTCCAGCGGCGTCCCGCCGCCCGGCTCGTTGGGGCTCGGGCTCGACGTCGGTGTGGTCATGCTCGCTGTCTCCTCATCGTCGGTGCCGTGGTGCGGTCGTCGGTGCCGTGGGGTCGTCGGTGCCGTCGTGCGGTCCGCCGCGTTCCGGCTCACGCCGCCGCTCGTATGTCGTCGTCGCCCGCCGTGATGCCCTTGGTCGAGGCGACCACGTCCCGCAGCTTCTTGGCGAGCGCCTCGTAGAACATGCTCAGCGGAAACTCGTCGGGGAGCACGTCGTCGACCAGCTTGCGCGGCGGCTGGGTCAGGTCCAGCGCGTCGGGGCCCTTGGCCCAGACGGATCCGGGGTGCGGGGCGAGATAGGTCGACACCAGCTCGTACGCCTTGAACCAGTGGACGAGCTTGGGCCGGTCGATGCCGTCCCGGTACAGCTTCTCGATCTCACCGCACAGCTGGTTGGTGACCTGCGCGGCGCGCGACCAGTCGATGTGCAGGGTGTTGTCCGTCCAGCGTACGACGTCGTGCTGGTGGAGATAGGCGAACAGCAACTGGCCGCCGAGCCCGTCGTAGTTGCGGACCCGCTCGCCGGTGACGGGGAACCGGAACATCCGGTCGAAGATCACGGCGTACTGGACGTCACGGGCCTGGGCGAGCCCTTCCGCGTCGAGCTTCACGGCCTCCTTGAAGGCGGTGAGGTCGCAGCGCAGCTCCTCCAGTCCGTACATCCAGAACGGCTGGCGCTGCTTGATCATGAAGGGGTCGAACGGCAGGTCGCCATGGCTGTGGGTGCGGTCGTGGACCATGTCCCACAGGGCGAACGCCTCCTGGCAGCGCCGCTGGTCGGCGAGCATGTCCCGGATGTCGTCGGGGAGTTCGATGCCCAGCGCCCGGACGGCGGCCTCGCTGACCCGGCGGAAGCGGGCGGCCTCGCGGTCGCAGAAGATGCCGCCCCAGGAGAAGCGCTCGGGGGCCTCGCGCACGGCGATGGTCTCCGGGAAGAGCACCGCCGAGTTGGTGTCGTAGCCGGAGGTGAAGTCCTCGAAGGCGAGGCCGAGGTAGAGCGGGTTGTCGTAGCGGGTGCGCTCCAGCTCGGCCAGCCAGTCGGGCCAGACCATACGCAGGACGACCGCCTCCAGGTTGCGGTTCGGGTTGCCGTTCTGCGTGTACATGGGGAAGACGACGAGGTGCTGGAGTCCGTCGGCGCGCGTCTGGGCGGGCTGGAAGGCGAGCAGCGAGTCGAGGAAGTCGGGGACGCCGAAGCCGTCGTCGGCCCAGCGGCGCAGATCCCCGACGAGCGCGCGGTGGTACGCGGCGTCGTGCGGGAGCAGCGGGGCCAGCTCCTCGATGGCCGCGATCACCCTTTCGAGGGTGTCGCGGGCGCGGTGGCGCGGTGGCGCCCCCTCGGCGTCGAAGTCGATGGAACCGTCCTTGGACTGCCAGGGGCGAATCGTTTCTACAGCACCTTTGAGGGATGGCCAGGACGGGTGTTCGATCACACGCTCCGCAGGCAGAATGCCACCGTCCGCTATCACGGACGAAAGAATTTCCGTCATGACGACTCCTTCACCGTAGAACCTTCCGTATAGACACCGTATCCGTGGATGACCTCGCCGCTCAAGGCCAGGCAACGGAAATCGTCCTGCGTCACCACCGCCTCGCCGCCGTTTTTCCTGCCCCATCCGCCCCGGACCATGCCACGGCCGCGCTTGAGCGGTGCTGCCGGAGTCGGCCGTTAGGCTGAGCGCCGGTCCGGCGAGCCCGTGCCTCCACACAGTCGAAGAGCGACGAAAAGCCCGACAGAAGAGCGAGATCACGTTGACCTTTCTCACCATCGGACACCGCGGAGTGATGGGCGTCGAACCGGAGAACACCCTGCGCTCCTTCGTCCGGGCCGAGCACGAGGGCCTGGACGTCATCGAACTGGACCTGCACCTCAGCAAGGACGGCGCACTCGTCGTGATGCACGACGCCGAGGTCGACCGCACGACCGACGGCAAGGGCCCCATCAGCGACTTCACCCTCGCCGAGCTGCGCGGACTGGACGCCGGGGACGGCGAGCGGATCCCGGTCTTCGAGGAGGTCGTGGACGCGGTGAAGGCACCGCTCCAGGCCGAGATCAAGGACGTGGCCGCCGCGCGGGCCCTGGCCGATGTGCTGACCGGCCGCGATCTGCTCGGCCGGGTCGACGTGATCTCCTTCCACGACGAGGCCCTCGCCGAGATCCGCACCCTGCTGCCCAGCGCCCGTACCGCCCTGGTGGCCAGCCGCTACGGGCTCGACGCCATCGACCGGGCGCACGCCGTCGGCGCCGGGATGCTGGTGCTCAACATCCGCCGGCTCACCCTGGAGCTGGTGGAGCGCGCCCACGCCGCCGACCTCAAGGTCATCGGCTGGACGGTGAACACCCCGGACCATCTGAAGCTGGCCCGCGGGCTCGGCCTCGACGGCGGCACGACCGACTTCCCGGAGATCCGCCGGGCGGTGCGCTACACGGCGTGACCGCCGCCGTCGGCCTGATGTGGTTCAGCCCAGCGGCTTGACCAGCAGCTCGAACTCGAGGTCAGGGCGGCGCGGCACGCCGAAGCGCTCGTCGCCGTACGGGAAGGGCGCCATCCGTCCCGTACGGACGTAGCCGCGCCGCTCGTACCAGGCGATCAGCTCCTCGCGGGCGGTGATCACGGTCATGTGCATCTCACGGACCGCCCACTCGGCCACCGCGAACCGCTCGGCCTCGGCGAGGACCGTCTTCCCGAGCCCGCCGCCCTGGAGCCCCGGCCGCACGGCGAACATGCCGAAGTAGGCGTGTTCGCCGCGGCGCTCCAGCTGACAGCAGGCGATCAGCTCGCCGTCCCGCTCGACGATCATCATCCGGCCGTCCGCGCCCCGTACGACGGCCGTCACGCCCTCGGGATCGGTGCGCTGCCCGCCCAGGATGTCCGCCTCCGTCGTCCAGCCGGCCCGGCTCGCGTCCCCGCGGTACGCCGACTCGATCAGCGCGACCAGCGCCTCGACGTCGGCCTCGGTGGCCCCGCGGTAGGTGAGCGCGGCGGTGTTCGTGGCGGGGGTGTGCATGGCGGCGGTGTCCTCTCGGATGACGAGAAGAAGACCCTAGCCCCGTTTCGCCCGGGGCGGGGTGCGTAGGGTCGCGGACATGGTGCACGTACTGAGCAGCCGCACACTGCTGCGGCCTACGGACCCCGACCGCTCGCGGGCCTTCTACGGCGAGGCGCTGGGCCTGGCGGTCTACCGTGAGTTCGGGACCGGCCCCGAGCGCGGCACGGTCTACTTCCTGGGCGGTGGCTTCCTGGAGGTCTCCGGCCGCTCCGAGACCCCGCCCGCGCCCGGGCTCCAGCTGTGGCTCCAGGTCGCGGACGCCGAGGCGGCCTACGAGGAGCTGGCGGCCCGGGACGTGGAGATCCTGCGGCCGCCGAAGAAGGAGCCGTGGGGGCTGGTCGAGATGTGGATCGCCGACCCCGATGGCGTGCGCATCGCGGTCGTGGAGGTCCCCGAGGACCACCCCCTGCGCTACCGCCCCTGACGCGCCCCGCGGTGGCTGGGGCGCCCTCTAGGTCACGCCGAGCAGGCGCAGCCCGGCGGCGGTGACGGCCGCGGCCAGGACGACCACCAGGAACGGCGCCTTGCGCCAGGCGAGGACTCCGGCGACCACGACCCCGGCGGGGCGGGCGATCCCGGCGGGGCCGTGGCCCTCGGTGAGCGCCGTCGTCGCCGCGACTGCGGCCAGCAGGACGATGGCGGAGGTCTCCATCAGCTTCTCCGCCCGCGCCGGAAGCGTGATCCGGCTGCGCAGCAGCGGCCCGGCGAACCGGAGGGCGAACGTACCGGCCGCGAGCGCGAGGATCGCGGCGGCCAGCGTCAGGGAGCCGGGCACGGGCGCTCCTTCTCGGGGTCGTTCGTCTTGTCGGGGTCGTTCGTCCTGTGCGGTACGGCGGCGAGCGCCACCCCGGCCAGGGCGAGCAGGACGGGCACCCCGGCGGGCAGGAAGGGCGTAGTGGCCAGGGCGATGGCGGCGCCCACCGGGACCGCCAGCCGCTTGTCCCGGTCGCGCAGCGCGGGCAGGACCAGGGCCAGCAGGATGGCCGGGAACATCGCGTCGAGCCCGAACAGATCGGTGTCGTCGATGACCGTGCCGACCAGGCCCCCGGCCACCGCGCCCAGCGGCCAGCAGAGGAGCACGCCCAGGCCGCAGGCCCAGTAGGCGGCGCGCTGCCGCGCGATGCCGTCCTGGGCGAGCGCGAAGACGACGCTCTCGTCGTTCATCAGATGGCTGCCGAGGAGACGGCGGCGGCCGCGTCCGAGGACATCGGGCAGGGCCAGCCCGAACGGCAGATGGCGGGCGTTGACGACCAGCCCGGCCAGCACCGCCGCGATGGGGCTGCCACCCGCGGCGATGAGCCCGACGAACAGGAACTCCGACGCACCGGCGAGCACCAGCACGCTCAACGCCGCCGGAACCCACAACGGGAGACCTGACGCCACGGCGATCGCCCCGTACGACAGGCTGGTGACACCGACGGCGAGGCAGACGAGCGCGATGTCCCGCAGCAGCACACGATCGAGTGTTCTCCATATCGAATGCATGACGGATATAGTGAACACCGAAGGCTGCGTTCGTCAAACCGAACACACACCGTCTGGAGCGAACGGATGGCACAGGAAGTACCGGCGACGGCTTCGGCCGCTTCGGCCAAGGTTCCGATGGACTCGATCGCGGCCGTACTGCGACGCGAGCGCGGCCGGGCGGGGCTGTCGCTCACCGAGGTGGCCCGACGCGCCGGGGTCGCGAAGTCCACGCTCTCCCAGCTGGAGTCCGGCAACGGGAACCCGAGCCTGGAGACCCTGTGGGCGCTGTGCGTCACCCTGGACGTACCGCCCTCGCGGCTCCTCGACCCGCCGCGCCCCCGCGTCCAGGTGATCAGGGCCGACGAGGGGGTGACGCTCGCCTCCGCGCAGGCCGACTACCAGGCCGCCATGCTGTCCGCCAGCCCGCCGGGCGCACGCCGGGACATCTACCGCCTCAGCGCCGAACCGGGCGCGGTGCGCGCCTCCGACCCGCATATGCCCGGCGTGGTGGAGCACGTCCTGCTGGCCTCGGGCCGAGCCCGGGTCGGCCTCGCCGCCGAGCCAGTGGAACTGCGCCCCGGCGACTATGTCGCCTATCCGGGCGACCTGCCGCACCTCTTCGAGGCGCTCGAACCGTCGACGCGAGCCGTGCTCATCTCCGAGCACAACTGACCCACCGCGTCCACCGCGTATCCACGCGCTCCCTCGCTGCGCCCGTGCGCTCCCGTAGTCCGGTCCGCGCCCGGGCAGCCTCCCGGCATACGTCCGCAGACGTCCGCGGCGTTCCGGACCGGGAGGTGTGCCGTGCACGGACCTCCGCTGATCGGCTGGCTGCTGGTCGCGCTGTGCGCCGCCACCGGCACGTACTGCCTGCTCCAGACGCGCGGCGAGCCACCGGGACCGGGCCGCCGGGTCGCGCGCGCCGAGGCGCTCATGGGGTGGGGGATGGCGGCGATGGCCGTACCGTCCGCCGTCCTGGACCCTCGGCCGTGGGGCCCGCTCGCCTTCGCGGCGGTGTTCGGCGTCGCGGCGGTACGGGCGGTGGGGCACCACCATCTGCACCACGCCATAGGGGCGTTGGCCATGGCGTACATGGCGTTCGCGATGATGACGGGCCGCCCGGGTGCCCCGGGCGGCCACGGCCATGACGCCTCCATGGCGGCGGGCGGTGACATGGCATCGAACGCCACGGCGGGCGGCATACCGGTGCTCACCGGCGCGCTCCTCGCCTACTTCGCGGTCTACGCGGTGCGATCCGGGTTGCGGCTGCTGCCGATGACGGACGGCGCGGTGACGGCCGCGGGCGCGGGCGCGCCGTACGTCGGCTGGTCGCGGCGGCCGGAACTGCGGCATGCGTGCAGGCTCACGATGGCGATAGGGATGTTCGTGATGCTGCTGACGCTCTGAGCACGCCTGATTCGCCGAGCGCGCCCGCCGGGGCGTACGCCGGGTGACGGCGCCCGCCCGTCGGGCACGCCGGGTGATGCCGCCCGGGCAAACCGTGGCGTACGTCACTTCGCCCGCGCGGACATACCCGGGCCGACCGCCCCGACCATAGGGTGACGGCCATGATGGTCCCGCTCGCGCTGATGGGCCTCGGCGCACTGGTGGCGGCAATGGCGCCGCGCCTGATGTCCCGTTCCACATGGGTCGACCGCGAACCCGTACTCGCACTGTGGGTATGGCAATGCGTCGTCGTAGGAGTGCTGCTGTGCTGCGCGCTCACCATGGCACTCACCGCCGCGGCGGCCTCGGAGGCCGTCCGCGGGAACGTCTTCGCGCCCGCGCCCAACGGCGTCGTGGAGGCGTACGCGCTGTCCGGCTACGGCCCCTGGGCGGCACCCGTCGCCCTCGCCCTGGCCTTCGGCGCCGTGTGGTCCGCGCTGATGCTCACCCGCGAGATCGGCCGCGCCCGCGCCTGGCGCAGGCAGCACCGCGCCGAACTCCTCGTCCGCTCCCCCGTCTTGCCCGGCGAGGAGCCCGCCGGGGAGCGGCTCGTGGTCCTGGAGGGCGACAAGCCCGACGCCTGGTGGCTGCCGGGCACCACGCCCCAGCTCGTCATCACGACCGCGGCCCTGCGCCGCCTCAAGGGACGTCGGCTGGATGCCGTCATCGCCCATGAGCAGGGCCACGCGCGCGCCCGCCACCACTGGCTGCTGCACTGCGCCGGTGCGCTGGCCGGGGGCTTTCCGCAGGTACCGGTGTTCGCGGCGTTCCAGGACGAGGTGCACCGGCTGGTCGAGCTGGCCGCCGACGACTCCGCGTCACGGCGGTTCGGGCGGACGACGACCGCGCTGGCACTCGTGGAACTCAACGAGGACCGGGGCGTGTTCGGCCCCTGCCCCAGCGGACTCGCGCAGGTCCCCCAGCGGGTGGACCGCCTCCTGGCCCCCGCGGCGCGCTTCTCCCCCGTACGCCGCCTCCAACTCACCGCCGCGGCCGCGCTGGTCCCCGTCGTCCCCCTGCTGGTGACCCTGGTCCCGGCGCTGCGGGTGCTGGGCTGAGGCACTGCCGGTGCCGGTGCCGGGCTGAGGCGCTGCGGGTGCCGGACTGAACGCTCGCGGGTGCTCGGGCTGAGCGCCGCCCTCGCCCGCGGGACGGCTCCCACCTGCGTGCTGGCCCCGCGCACCCGGCGTCGGCGATCATCGACCCATGCAGCCGCAGACCCGCCCCCCGCACGCCCTCCGCATCGCCGCGGTGCTCAGCGTCCTCTCCCTCGTGCTGCTCGCTCTCGTCGCCGCCCGCTGGGGGCCGCTGACGGGCGCGGACCGGGACGTCGTCGTCCCGCTGCACCGCATCGCGCTCGACCACCCCGGCTGGACCCAGACCAACAGAGTGCTGACGGACTGGATCTGGGACCCGTGGACGATGCGCGCCATGACGGCCGTGATCGTCCTCTGGCTGCTGCTGCGCCGCGAGCGGACACCCGCCCTGTGGGTCGTCGCCACGGCCGCCGCCGGTACCGCCCTCCAGCAGGGCGTGAAGGCGCTCCTCGACCGCCCCCGCCCCCACTGGGCGAACCCGGTGGACTCGGCGCACTACGCGGCCTTCCCCTCCGGCCACGCCCTCACCGCGACCGTCACCTTCGGACTGCTGCTGTGGATGCTGAAGCTGTACGGCGCCCCCGCCCCCTGGCAGCGCCTGGCCACCGCCGTGGCCGCCGTCTCCGTGCTCGGCGTCGGATTCACCCGGCTGTACCTGGGCGTCCACTGGCCCACCGACATCCTCGGCGGCTGGCTGCTGGGCGCCGCGCTGGTCGCCTGGGCGGTCGCCACCTACCCCGTTATCCACAGGGCCGAGCGGAAATCCTCCTCTGATGGGAGAGTTCGTCCATGAGCAATCTCGATCTGCGGCCCACGGCGACCGTATGCGGCGGCCGCGCCGACGTCACCGCGCGGCCGGTGCGCGAGCTGCTGACCTCCAAGCAGGTCCCGCTGGGCGAATCCACCGTGGTGCGCCGCCTGCTGCCGAATCTGGGCCGGCGCATGATCGGCGCATGGTGCTTCGTCGATCACTACGGCCCGGATGACATCGCCGACGAGCCGGGCATGCAGATCCCTCCGCACCCCCATATGGGACTCCAGACGGTGAGCTGGCTCCACGACGGCGAGGTGCTGCACCGCGACAGCCTCGGCAGCCTCCAGACGCTGCGCCCCGGCGAGTTGGGGCTGATGACCTCGGGCCGGGCCATAGCGCACTCCGAGGAGTCCCCCCGCGCCCACGCCCCGCTCCTGCACGGCGCCCAGCTATGGGTGGCCCTCCCCGACGGCGACCGCCACACGGCCCCCGCCTGGGAGCACCACGCCGACCTGCCGCAGATCACCGGCGGCGGTCTGCGCGCCACCGTGATCCTCGGCGACCTCGACGGCGCGGCCTCTCCCGGCACCACCTTCACTCCCCTGATGGGCGCCGACATCACCCTGTCGGCAGGCACCGACACCCGCCTGCCGGTGCACCCCGACTACGAATACGCGGCCCTCACCATGTCCGGCGAAGCCGAGGTCGACGGCGTCCGCCTGACCCCCGGCTCACTCCTCTACCTGGGCTGCGGCCGCAGCGAGCTTCCCCTGCGGGCGGATGTGGACAGCGCGTTCATGCTGCTGGGCGGAGAGCCGTTCGAGGAGAAGATCGTGATGTGGTGGAACTTCATCGGCCGCTCCCACGACGACATCACCCAGGCCCGAGAGGACTGGGCGGCGGGCCGCCGCTTCGGCGAGGTCCACGGCTATGACGGCCCTCCACTGCCCGCTCCCGAACTCCCCCCAGTGCCGCTGAAACCGCGCGGGCGCATGCGCTGACCTGCACTTTCATTGAAGGCGAGCTGCGCCTGGAACATTCCGATCCGCAGCCGTAGGGAGAGGTGGCCGAGCAGTGCGGCCAGCAGCGCATCTTCCGCGGGGCCGCTTCGGCGGCGTCCGTCACCGCGGCGCAGCGTGCATTCTGTGCGATCCAACAGGTGCATTGGTGCACTCGTATGCACATAATGAAAGTACGGTGCCCCGGCACCCCTCCTCCGCGGCGACGTACCTGGAAGGTGAGCCCTACGTGAATGCCCATGAGCACCCCCACCCCCCTGCGACGGCTCATGCCCCCGGGCACCAGCACGGCCACAAGCATGACCACGGACACGATCACGGGCATGGGCACGGCCACGACCACGATCACGGACACCACCAAAGCCGCTGGTCACAGTGGAAGTACCAGATCACTCACATAGTGAAGCCGCACTCGCACGAAGCGGCGGACAAGGTCGACTCCGCGATGGAGTCCTCGGCCGAGGGCATGCGCGCCCTGTGGCTCTCCCTCGCCATCCTGGGCGCCACCGCGATGATCCAAACGGTCGTCGTCGTCCTCTCCGGGTCGGTGGCACTGCTCGGCGACACCATCCACAACTTCGCGGACGCGATGACCGCGCTGCCGCTCGGAGTGGCGTTCGTCCTCGGCCGACGGGCGGCGAACCGCAAGTTCACCTACGGATACGGCCGCGCCGAGGACCTGGCCGGCATCGTCATCGTCCTCACCATCGCCGCTTCCGCGGCCGTGGCGGCCTATCAGGCCATCGAGCGGCTGGTGAACCCGCGCGACATCTCCCATCTGGGCATCGTCGCCATCGCGGCGGTCGTCGGGTTCATCGGCAATGAGTGGGTGGCCCGCTACCGCATCGGCGTAGGACGCAAGATCGGTTCGGCCGCGCTGGTCGCCGACGGCCTGCACGCCCGCACCGACGGATTCACCTCGCTGGCCGTGCTGGCGGGCGCCGGTGGTGCCGCGCTCGGCTGGCGGCTGGCCGATCCCATCGTCGGCCTGCTCATCACGGGAGCGATCCTGCTCGTCCTCAAGGACGCGGCACGTGAGGTCTTCCGCCGCCTCATGGACTCCGTCGACCCGGCCCTCATCGACACGGGCGAGGAAGCGGTGCGCGGTGTGCCCGGGGTCCTTGAGGTGACGGAGCTGCGGATGCGGTGGATCGGGCACAAGCTGCGTGCCGAGGCCACGGTCGAGGTGGACGGCGACCTGAGCGTGCAGGAGTCGCATGCCGTGGCGGTCGAGGTCGAGCATGCGCTGATGCACGCCGTGCCACGGCTGACCGCCGCCATGGTGCACACCGACCCGGCCCTCGGCCCGGACGCGGACGACCCGCATCTCAAGCTGGTGCGCCATATGACCTGAGCCCGTGCCCGGTCCCGGCCGGAGCGGCCGGGACCGGCTCGGCCCCCGAACATCCAGCGGCCCTGCTGAAGGCGTCGTTGTTGCAGTCGGAGGAGGGCCGGTTCTTCTCCATTCCGGGCAGCGCGACCCAGTCCCGCAGCCTGGACCACGGATGCCGCACCGCTGTTGGGCGTCCCGGCCCGGCACCGAGCCCGCCGTCGGCGAGGCGGTGGGCGTATGACCGCGCCCGCGGCGGCGGAATGCGCGCCTCACCCCACGGCGCGGCCCCCGCTCGTCACCGTCGAGGACCTGGTCAAGCACTTCCCGCTGAAGGGCGGGGCGTTCGGCCGCAAGCAACGCGTCCACTCCGTCGAACACATCTCGTTCACCATCGCGCCCGGCGAGGTGCTGGGACTGGTGGGCGAGTCGGGCTGCGGCAAGAGCACCCTGGCCAGGGCCATGCTCGGGCTGACGCCGATCGACTCCGGACGGGTGCTGTTCGACGGGATCGACGTCGCCGGTACCAAGGGCCGTGGCCGCAAGGCCCTGCGCCGTTCGATGCAACGGGTCTTCCAGGATCCGTTCGCCGCGCTGGACCCCCGGATGCGCCGGGGCACCAGCCTCGACGCACCGCTGGCCCAGCACTGCCTCGGCCCCCGGGAGGAGCGTCACGAGCGCATCCTCCAGGTACTCGGCCAAGTGGGGCTCGACGCCTCGTTCCTCGACCGGCGCCCCGGCGAATGCTCCGGCGGCCAGCTCCAACGCGTCGTCGTGGCACGTGCCCTGCTGCTCCGCCCCCGCCTGCTGATCTGCGACGAGCCCACCTCGGCCCTCGACGCCTCGGTGCACGTCGTCCGCCACGTCTGCGACCGGGTCGCGGTCATGTACCTCGGAGAGAGCGTCGAGGTCGCCTCCCGGGAGGACCTGTTCGAACGCCCCGCGCATCCCTATACCCAGGCTCTGCTGACGGCCTCACTGCCGGAGGCGCCCGGCGCCGAGACCGGCCTCGGTGCCCCGCGCGGTGAGCCGCCCAGCCCGGTGGACCCACCCTCCGGATGCCGCTTCCACCCACGCTGCCCCAAGGCCCGCGACCGGTGCCGTGCCGAGGCGCCCGCGCTGGACGCCATCCCGCCGGGGCGCACCGTCGCGTGCCACTACCCGAGCGCGTAACGCACCGTAACGACGAAGAGAGCGTTCCGACGACGACAGCCGAGTTATGCAGTGGCAGCCATGACCGAGCCGAAGATCATCGCTGTCCGCCACGGTGCGTGACGGCCCTCCCTACCTCAGTCATGGGGCGGGGCTCCGGAAACCATGTGATCGGCATGGTTGACGGCCTCGGTGACCAAGCGGCGCAGGTGGCCGTCGTGCAGTGAGTAGACCGAGCGACGGCCCTCTTTGCGGACGTCGACCAGCCCGGCGAGCCGCAGCTTGGCCAGGTGCTGGCTCACCGCCGGGCGGGCCGCCCCGCTCGCTTCCGTGAGCGTGTTCACGTCGGCCTCGCCTCGGGCGAGGGACCAGACCAGATGCAGCCGGGTCGGGTCGGAGAGCAAGGAGAAGACATTGGCAGCCGTGGCGAACTGCGCCGCGCCGCTGGGATGCGTATGCGTTTTCGTCGCAGTTGGGAATTCATCGCTCACCGACATGCACCTATCCTAGAGCGCGCCCCCGCGAGGCGGCGGCCGGAGTTTCCGGCTATCGGCGTTTACTTGGTGCGCTGCGAGGCTGCACCGCTCGCTGCACGATACGCCCGCGATGTCGGCCGTCCACGCCGGTGTCGCCGTGTTCATGGCGGTCCTGCCCCACCGTGCGGACGCGGTGTGCTGGTCGCCGACACGGTGCGTGACCGTGGTGACGGACGCGGGGAGGCCGACGTTCAAGACGCCGCAGACCTACGACGGCAAGCGCACCGGCCGGTGGGCTGGGAGGGGATCGTGGTCGCCGACCTCGACGGGATTCCTCTGGCGGTCCGTGACCGGGAAGCGTGGAGGCCGCCGGGGTGGCGTACGACGAGGCGGAGGCGTTCCTGTCTGTCCGCAGTGCGGGAGGGGCGTTCCCTGCGCGTCCGTCGGAGATGACGAGCGTTCCCGGGACGGGCAACGCTGGGGCCGTCGGTGCGGACACCCACGACGACATCACCCAGGCCCGAGAGGACCCGGCGGCGGGCCGCCGCTTCGGCACCGTCCACGGCTACGACGGCCCTCCGTTCAAACCACGGGGACGCAGACGCTGACCTGTACTTTCACCGAAAGGCGACCCGCGCCCTCATGAGCTGCTGGCCGCTTCACACCGTGGGCGGCGCAGCTCAGCCGCGTACGCGGGAGGCTCGCAGCGCGCCGTATTGAAGCGACGCGAAGCCCGCGACCACGGCGGCCTGGAGCGGTATCCACACGGCCCCGGCGGTGGACGGCGACAGCCACAGCGCGAGCGCCGCGATGCTGAGCACGGCCCACGCCACGTTCGCCTCCACGACACCCCGCACCGCGAGGACCGGCGGGTGCTCCCGGGACGCGAGGAAGCCGACGCCCGCCGCGTACACCAGCAGGAAGGCTCCCGCGCAGACGAGCAGCACCCGGTCGACGCCGAGCAGGCCACCGAGGGGCCCGGAAGCGGCCAGGTAGGCAAGGCCGTTGGCACCGGTGACGGCGGCATCGAGGGCCAGGAAGCGGCGCAGCCAGAGGCGAGCGGCGTGGGCATCAGCGGGTGCGGTACCGCCCAAGTGCGTTGCGGACATGGCAATCAACCTCCGTCAAGGGAATGGGCGCTGGTCACGACCGGGCCCCGAGCCGGAGTACGCCGGCTCGGGAACCCGATGGCCCTCACCTTGCCGCCGCCCGCGCGGACGGTCGATTACCCCGCGGGTAAGGGGGTGGCCTGCTGGAGGGCGAAGTTGCCGCGGACCTCAGCTCGCCGCGCGCACCTTGTCCTCGTTACCCGTGGCCGCGAGCCCGGAGAGCAGGGATGTCGAGCACGAGCTCAATCGGACGGCGTGACCGAGGACCACATGCCGAACCACTGCTCGGCGCCGTAGGCCTCGTACCGCTCTACCTCGGTGAACCCCAGCTTGGCCGCGAGGCGCATGGTACGCCTCGGCGGCGTATCCGTATCGCCATGCCTCCGGCAGGAACAGGTAGCCGAGTTCGGCCTTCCCGGCAGCCTGCCGAAGGTGGTGCCCCTGGCATCGCGCGCTCGAGTTCATCACGCGGTCGAGGGCCACCGAGGTAGGTGCCCACCTCTGGCGAGGCCAGCAGCTCGATGACCGCCGCACGGTCCCGGGCCTCGGGCTCACGGAGCACGAGCCTCTCGGTCCTGATCGGGGCAGGCGGCCAGGCGACAGGGCCGAGGTCGGTCATGCCGTCAGCCAATCAGCAGCCTCGGCAGCGATCAAGACTCGTGGGATCGACCATCTAGGCTGGCGCGGTGACTGATGAGCAGGAGCGGGTGCAGCCGTCGGGCGTGTGGGCCACGGCGGTGGGGGTGGCCAGGGTGCGGGCGCTGGAGACCGAGCGGGAGAACGCGCTGTTCCGTGACCCGCTGGCACAGGCCTTCGCCACCGCCGGCGGCCTGTGGCCCTCCTCGCCGCCGCTGCCGGATGACGAGGCCGCGCGACGCCGTCGGCTGGCCGTGTCGTTCTCCATCGTCATCAGGACGAAGTTCCTCGACGACCTGTTGCAGCAGGCCTCCGCGTCCGGGGTCCGGCAGGTCGTGCTGCTCGGCGCCGGCATGGACAGCCGGGCCTTCCGGATGGACTGGCCCGAGGGCACCCGGCTGTTCGAGGTCGACACCGCCGCGCCACTGGACTTCAAGGCTTCGGTGCTGCGCCAGGAGCGGGCCGTCGCACGCTGCGAGCGGACCACCGTCGCGGTGGATCTGCGTGAGGACTGGCCAGGCGCGCTGGCCGCCGCGGGGCACGACCCGGCCGTGCCGACCGCGTGGATCGCCGAAGGACTGCTGATCTATCTGCCCGAGGAGGCGGTGGAGCTACTGCTGGCCCGGATCAGCGCGCAGTCGGCGGCAGGCAGTCGGCTGGGGCTGACATTGGGCTCGCGCGGCGTGCTCGAGCGCTTCGGCGCGGACGCCGCGCCGGGATCGGCGGCGTCCATGTGGGTCTCGGAGATGCCCGACGACCCGGTGGGCTGGCTGGCCGGGCACGGCTGGGAGGCCGACAGCCACACCCTGCGCGAGCGCGCTGCCGCCTACGGCCGCCCGATCAGCACCCCGCCGCAGCGCGAGGAGCGGCCCGGCGGACTGATCTCGGCGGTCCGCCGGTAGAGCCGCCTCCCGGTTCCGTAGAGTTCGTCGTGGTGTCGTTGCGGGTGCGGAGGTTCGTCTGCGAGGAGGAATCCTGCGAGCGCATGAGCTTCGCCGAGCAAGTACCCGCTCTCACCCGCGGGTTCGGGCGGCGGACCGAGCGGCTGCGGTCGACGCTGGTGTCGGTCGGTCTTGAGCGCCGCGTGGTCGGCGTGGACTCCTCGAAGGAAACCGGTGCTCCCAGGACTTCCGCATGTTCGGGGAGTCCTGGGAGAACGTCGTGGAGCGCGGCCTGTATGTGTGGGTGGGCGAGTTCGGGTCCGTCGACACCGGCGCCCCGGGGGCCGACGCGATGCGCTATCAGCTGTCAACTGCTACCGGCCGACCGTACGCGAACCCGGACGCTGCGGTGCCCCGGGCGCGATCGGCGCGGCAGACCTGTTGCGGGCCAGCATGATCGCGGGCACCGCGGCGAGGACGAAGAGCGCTCCCGCCATCGCGACGTAGACGTACACGCCGGTCGCCGTGCTCACCGGGGCACCGTCGGCAAAGGTGTCGGGAATGAGGGTCGCTTTGAGCACCTCGCCCCCGGCGATGTTGAAGACGACCGAGCCGAGGGCGAGCACGACCGACACCAGACCGGCGATCGTGCCCTGCCGCTCGGGCGCTTCGAGGCTGGTCGCCAGGTTGTAGCCGGAGGCGCCGATCGCGCCGGCGGCCATGCCGAGCAGGGCGCCGCAAGCGATCGCCAGCGGGAGCGCTGATACGCCCGCCAGCATCGCGAAGGTCGCCACTATCCCGAGGGCGATGCCGCCGAGTAGGGGCAGTGCGGGACCGAACCGCCCCGCGATCCATCCGGCGCACGTGCCGCCGATGACGATGCCGAGGTTGGGCGTGGCGAGCAGCACTGCGACCGCCTCTCCGTCGCCCAGCCCGTAACCGAGCCCCAGGTCGGCGGGCACCTGGGCGATGATGCCCGTCAGTTGCAGCATGCTCCGGAAGGAGCCTGCTGCCAGTACGAGGGCCAGCAGCGTCAGCAGGATCGGGCGGCTGAGGGCCCGGATGTCGATGATGGGTTCGTCGACCCGCAGCGCGAGGGACGCCCAACCGGCCAACGCGGCGGCACCGGCCGCCAGTAGCGCGATCATCCCCCCGGACAGCCATCCGAAGTCGCTCCCGAGGCTGGTGTAGGCGAGCACCGCGCCGAGGCCGCCGCCGAGCAGGAGCGCCCCGCTCACGTCGATCCGGCCGGTAGTGCGGATCGGTGACTCCGGGATGAAGGAACGCACGCAGAGCGCGGCCACCGCGGCGAGCAGCGCCGCCACGATGAACACACTCCGGTAGCCGAACACATCGATGACCGGCTGCATCAGGAACGGCTCGATGATGCCGACGACCGACGAACCGGACGTCACGAGCCCGACCAAGGCCATCGCCACACCCGGGGTGCAGATCTGGCGTGCGAGGGCCACCGTGAGGAAGACCGCGGCGAAGGCGGCGCCTTGGAGGAAGCGCCCCACCAGGAAAATCCAGACGTTGGGGGCAACGAGGCAGACCAGCGCTCCCGCGCACGCGAGGAGCAGCGTGCCGATGAGCATCCGGCGCTTGCCGAAGATGTCGGAACTCTTCGCGAGCAGCGGCGACCAGATGGCCCCGGCCAGCATCGCGCTTGCGTTCAGCCACGCGGCCTGGTCGGTGTCGAAATGCTCCAGTAACTGGGGCAGGACCATCATGGGCGAGCCGATGACCACGTCCGCCAGGACGTTGGCGAGGGTGAGAACGGCCGCCCAGAGGATGAGCCGCTTGCTCCAGCGGTGCTCTTGGGCGTGGGGGGCGGGTTTTTCCAGCGTGTCTTTCACTGTGCATTCTCTCCAGCGCGTTGAGGGTAAGGGACCTGGCACCGGGTTCAGGGCGCGCCGGGGCCGGTGGCTTGCAGCGCCTTGTTACGGGCGGCAATGGCATCCCAGGTGGTCGGCAGCATGCGGTCGCGACCGCTGTAGACGCGGTCCTGGGCGAATGTGACGTAGGGGCGCTGCCGGGCCTCGTACCGTGCGAAGGCGGCGGTGTGGTCATTGCCGCACCGCTGAAGCTCTTCGGCGAGAAAGCGGGCGCCGGTGAGCGCGAGTGAGGTGCCCCGGCCGGACAGGAAGGCCGGGCAGTACCCGGCGTCCCCGACGAGGGCGACGCGGCCGCGGTGCCAGGACGGCAGGTGGATCTGGCTCGCGGAGGTGAAGAAGAAAGCAGGATCGGCGAGGGCCGCATCGAGCAACTCCGGGATCCGCCACGACCGGTGGCCCGCGAAGGCGTCGATGAGGATCTTCTTCTGGGCGTCCAGGTCGTGGTGGTCGTAGTCGATCGGTTCCGAGCGGAACTGGAAGACCGCGACGGCCTTGCCGTTGTACCGGAAGAGGCCCGCCATCCGGCTGGGGACGTTGTATATCGAGTTGGCGCCCTCGGATCGCGCCTCGTCGGGGTGGTCGGCGAGGGCGAAGTAGACACCGAGGTGCCGGAGGTAGTCCTTCTCCGGCCCGAACACCAGTCTTCGTACCGCGGAGTGCTGGCCGTCGGCACCGAGCACCAGGTCGTACCGCCCGGTGCGGCCCGATGCGAAACGCACGTCGACGCCTCCGCCGTCGATGCCGCCGTCGTCGCCGTCGTCGCCGTCGTCGGTCAGTGTCTCGATCGAGTCGTCGAAGCGGATCGCCGCGGTGTCCGGGAGCGCGTCGGCGAGGATGCGCACGAGATCCTCGCGGAGGAGTTCGATGTCGTCGTCGGAGTCGCTGACCTCCGCCATCGGGATCCGGGCCACCGGCTCGCCCTCGCTGTCGACGAACTGGGTGAGTTCGGACATCCGGACCCGTTGCTTCTGGATCTTCGCGAGCAGTCCCATCCTGTCCACGGCCTCGATCGCGTCACCGCGGATGTCGATGGGTGTGCCGGTGAGCCGGAGGTGACGGCCGTACTCGACAACGGTGACGTCGTGGCCGCGGGTGCCGAGCTCACGTGCTAAGGCGAGCCCGGCGATACCGGCGCCGGAGACAAGGATGTTCACGTGTGCGCTCCAGGTTTCGCTGAGGTGGGTGTGCGATCGGATCGGCCGCCGCTCGCCGGTCAGGCAGGCGAAGCGGCAGAGCGGTGCGGTCGGCGGGCAGGCCGCTGCCGCGGCAATCCAACCGTTAAAGAAACAAGCTGTCGCTTTTAGCGAGCTTACTCAGCACCGGCTTGCACCGCAACGCCGCACCTGGCGACAATCGGCACCCGAGCAGAGACAGGAGGTGAGCGCGGCGATGGCCAATGGGACCGACCGGCAGCCCGCACGGCGCCCAGGTGGCCGCAACGCGCGGGTGAGAGCGCAGATCCTCGCCGCGACCGTCGAGCTCGTGGCGCGCGACGGCATCGCGGGCTTCCGCTACGAGGAGGTCGCCGAGTTCGCCGGCGTGCACAAGACCAGCGTCTACCGCAACTGGCCCGACCGCGAGGAGCTGGTGGTCGAGGCCCTGCTGCGCTACGCCGAGGATCTCGCCTCGGTCGCCGACACCGGCGACATCCACCGGGACCTGGTGGACTTCCTGCTGGCGCTCGCCGGTGGCATGGAAACGCCGTTCGGCCGGACGCTCGAACAGGCCATCCAGCCCGCCCGCCAAAGCGCCACCGTCGAGGCGCTGACCAAGATCCTCGACCAGCGCGTGGCCGCCATGCAGCGACGGGTGGACACCGCCGTCGAACGGGGCGAACTCCCCCCGGTCGACAGCTCCTTCCTCGGCGAGATGATCTCCGGCCCGGTGCACCTCATCGTCAACCGCGGCATGCGCCCGTTCACCCGCGCGGACGCGGAGCGCATCGTCGGCGTGGTGCTCGCCGGCATCCGGGCCACGGCACCGCACGCCTGACGGCTCACGGTGTCCAGCTGCCCACCTACGCACAGGGCCTGAACCGACATCGAGGGCGTGTGGTCGACGGTCGGGCTTGTGCCGAGATGAGGACGTCCACCGCCTCGGGGGCGACGTCCCACCGGGGTACGGGGGTGAGCCGCCCGGCCAGCCCGGTGACGGCGTCGACGGCTACACCATCGCTAGGCGGCGCGGTCTACGGCTGCTCGGTGGGTTGCTGGGCGGTCTCGGGTGCGCCCGCGCTGACCAGTCCTGTTTCGTAGGCGGCGATGACGGCCTGGACGCGGTCGCGGAGGCCGAGTTTGGCGAGGATGCGGGCGACGTGGGTTTTGACGGTCGCCTCGGCCAGGTAGAGGCGGGTGGCGAGTTCGGCGTTGCTCAGGCCTCGGGCCAGCAGGCCGAGGACCTCCAGTTCGCGCGGGGTGAGCGAGGCGAGGTCGCGGTGGAGGGTGGCGGTATCGCTGCCGCGCTGGGTGAACCGCTGCACGAGGCGGCGGGTGATGGCGGGGGCGAGGAGGGCGTCGCCGGTGCGGACCGTGCGGACGGCCGCGGTGAGTTGTTCGGGGGTGACGTCCTTGAGGAGGAAGCCGCTGGCCCCGGCGGACAGGGCCGCGTAGACGTACCGGTCGAGGTCGAAGGTGGTCAGGATGATGACGCGGGGCGCGTTGGCGGCGGGGGCGCCGGTGAGGATGCGGCGGGTGGCCTCCAGGCCGTCCATCTCGGGCATCCGGATGTCCATCAGGACCACGTCGGGACGGGTGCGGCGGACCGCTTCGACCGCTTCGGTTCCGTTGGTCGCCTCGGCGACGACGTCGATGCCGTCGGCGCCGAGGATCATCCGGAATCCGGTGCGGACCAGGGTCTGGTCGTCGGCGAGGAGCACGCGCGGCGGCTCGGTCACGGTGTCTCCAAGGGGATCAGGGCCTCCACGCGGTAGCCGCCGGTCAGGCGGTCGCCGGTGGTCAGGGTTCCGTCGTGGACGGCGAGGCGTTCGCGCAGGCCGATCAGGCCCCGGCCGCTTCCGGTGCCCGTGCCCGGGTGGCCGCCGGTGTCGGTGACTTCCACCCGGAGCCGCTGCGGGCCGTATTCGACGGTCACGGCGGCGGTGGCGCCGGAGGCGTGCTTCACGGTGTTGGTCAGGGCTTCCTGGACCACGCGGTAGGCGGCGAGTTCGAGGCCGGGCGGGAGGGGGCGGGGCGCGCCGGTCACGGTCAGGTCGACGGGCAGTCCGGTGTCCCGGACCCGCCCGACCAGCGTTTCCAGTTGGTCCAGGCCGGGTTGCGGGGCCAGGTCGGTACCGCTGTCCGTCCCCTCGTTCTCGTCGGCCATGGTGAGCAGTCCCATGACGTGGCGCAGTTCGGTCATGGCCGCCCGTCCGCCCGCCTCGACGGCGAGCAGCGCCTCACCGGCCTGCTCGGGGGAGGTTTTCATGATCTTGCGGGCGGCGCCCGCCTGGATGATCATCACGCTGACGTTGTGCGTGACGACGTCGTGCAGTTCGCGGGCGATCCTGGCCCGCTCGTGCTCGACGGCGCGGCGCAGCGCCTCGGCCTGTTCGCGTTCCAGGGCGGAGAGCCGGGTGCGGCCCTCGTCGGTGCGGAGTTTCCAGGTCCGCAGGCCGACGGCGGCCACGGCCATCGGGACCAGGATCAGCAGGGCGATGTATTCGTTGGGGACGATCGGTGTCACCGAGTTCCCCGAGGTGCCGACCAGGACGACCGACACCGGCAGCGCCGCCAGGGTCGCCACCCGGTACGGGCTGTACACGGCGGCGCTGTAGACGGCGATGACGAACGCGTAGAAGGTCAGCCGCATGACGCTCTGCGGTGTCGCCAGGGTCGCGGCCGTCACGACGCACAGCACGGCGAGCGGGTAGCGGCGGCGCAGCGCCAGGGCGCCCGAGGCGATGACCGCGAGGGTCACCATGAGGGCCAGGCCGCCGGGGCCGGTCGGGCGCGCCACGACGGCCTCCACGCCGGGTGCGATCTCACGCAGCACGACGTTGTCGACGTTGTCGATGCCGTAGTAGACGGTGGCGATTCCGAGTGCCAGCGCCACCAGCGCATCGAACTGCCAGGCGCGCCGGGTGGGCCGCAGCGGTGGACCGCTCGGGAGCCCGGCGTCGCGGACCGTCCGGCGGGCGGCTTCCCGCAGCCGCACCAGCGTCGTACGTACGTCCATCACCGGGTCCGTCACCGGTTCATTGTCGCCGCCGCGGCGGCCCCGCGGCGTCCGTCCCGGAGGTCGTTCCCACCGCACCGGGTACATCACCCGCCTACATCGCAAGGATGACGTTTCCGGGGCTCATCCCAGTGCGGTACCGCAAGGGGTTCGGGCGGGCGACGCGTGCGGGCCGGGTCCGCTCCTAGCGTTCACGCAGCCAAGTTCCCGTACCCAAGGAGCCTTTCATGACCATGCCGGTGATCGAATTGCGTGAGGTGAGCCGCCGCTACGACGACGGCCCGCCCGCTCTGTACGGGGCGTCGCTGACCGTGCGGCGCGGCGAGGCCGTCGCGATCCTCGGCCCTTCCGGCAGCGGCAAGTCCACGCTGCTCAATCTGATCGCGGGTCTGGACCGGCCCGATTCGGGGACCGTCACCGTGGACGGGTTGCGGGTGGACCGGCTGAGCGAGGCCGGACTGGCGCTCTACCGGCGGTCGAAGATCGGCATGGTCTTCCAGTTCTTCAACCTGCTCGACGATCTGACCGTCGCCGACAATGTCGCCCTGCCCGCGCGCCTCGCGGGTATGGCACGTGGCGTGGCGGACCGCCGGGCGGCGGTACTCCTGGAACTGCTGGGCATTGACCGGCATGCCCGCGCCTACCCGGGGCGACTGTCCGGCGGCGAGCGGCAACGCGTCGCGGTAGCCCGGGCGTTGATGAACCGGCCGCCGCTGCTCCTGGCCGACGAGCCGACCGGGGCCCTGGACACGGCCGCCGGACAGGACGTCAGCAGGCTGCTCACTGACCTCAACGCCGAGGGCCAGACCATCGTCGTGGTCACCCACGACCTGGCTCTGGCCCGGTCCTGCACGAACCGTACGGTCCGGATCGCCGACGGCCGGATCACCGAAGACGTCGTCCGGTCGCAGGCCGTCGGATCGGAGGCCGTCCGATGAGCGCGCTCGGGAAGGTGGTGCGCTCGGGGGTGGGCCGACGCCGGGTGCAGACGCTGGTGATCGGGCTCGCCACGATGATGGCGGTGGCCGCCTCCGTACTCGGCGGATCGCTGCTCGTGGTGTCCGGCGCGCCCTTCGACGATGCCTTCGCGGGGCAGCACGGCGCGCATCTGTCCGTGCAGTTCGACGCGGGCAAGGCGAGTGCCGGGCAGCTGTCGAAGTCCAGGGTCGCCGAAGGGGTGAGCGCGGCGGCCGGGCCGTTCCGTACGGCGACGGTCACCCCGCGATCGGACGGGGCGGGCCCCGGCGCCCCCGGGGCCGGGCCGATGACCGTGGTCGGCCGGGGCGATCCCGGCCGGGACGTGGACGAGGTGGCGCTGCTCGACGGGCGGTGGCCCACGCGCTCCGGCGAGGTCGTGCTGTCCGCAAACTCCTCGCTCTTCCCGGCCATGGGCATGAAGCTCGCCTTCCCCCATCTGCCCGGCCGTCCGACGCTGACGGTGGTCGGTGTGGCCCGCTCGGTCACGCGGACCGCCGACGCCTGGGTGGTTCCGTCCCAGATGGCGGCGCTCACCGCGCCCGGCAGCGGCGGCTACCAGATGCTCTACCGCTTCACCGACGCGGGCACCGCCGCGCAGATCACCGCGGGCGGCAAGGCCGTGACGCGATCCCTGCCGCCGGGAGCGGCCGTCGGCGAACAGTCCTGGCTCACCGTCAAGAAGAGCGCCGAGCGCGACACCGCCGTCTACGTCCCGTTCCTCATCGCGTTCGGCGCCCTGGGCCTGGTCATGTCGGTGCTCATCGTCGGCAACGTCGTCGCGTCGGCCGTGGGCACAGGAACGCGCCGCATCGGCATCCTCAAGGCCGTCGGCTTCACCCCGGCCCAGGTCGTACGGGCCTACGTGGTCCAGGCGCTGATCCCGGCCGCCGCCGGCACGGCCCTCGGTGTCCTCGCCGGGCACCTGCTCGCCGTCCCTGTACTGGCCGAGGCCGGGGAGGTGTACGGCACCTCGTCCCTGAGCATCGCCCCCTGGGTCGACCTGGCGGTGATCGCCGGGGTGCTCGGCCTGGTGGCGGTGACCGCGTGGGCGAGTGCCTGGCGGGCCGGTCGGCTGCGTACGGTCGACGCGCTCGCCGTCGGGCGTACCGCTTCGGCAGGGCG
>NZ_GG657754.1:1647903-1666722 GCF_000158915.1 Streptomyces himastatinicus ATCC 53653
CCGGACGGCTGCCGTTGCCGCAGCCGGTCGCCCTGGGCCTGGCCCGGCCCTTCGCGCGGCCCGCCCGCGCGCTGGCCATGGGCACGGCGGTCCTGTTCGGCGCCATCGCCGTCACGTTCACCGTGGGGATGGTCGGCTCGCTCGGCCAGGTGATGCAGGCCAAGGCCCACGACGCCGCCGATGTCACCGTGCCCGCGCCCTTGCCGGACCTCGGGCCTCCAGGCGCTGGCCCCGGCCCCGGTCCCAGGAAGCAGCAGCCCAAGGCCGATCCCGCCGCCGTCGCCGCGGCCATCAAAACCGCCGCCGGGACCGGGAAGTACTACCGCGCCGCGACGGTACGGGCGACCGTGTCCGGCGTGACCGGCACCGTCGACGTGAACGCCTTCACCGGCGACGCCTCCTGGGGCGGCTACACGATGGTCTCGGGCCGGTGGATCGACAAGCCCGGCCAGGCCGTGGTCCCGACCCCCTTCCTGGCCGCCACCGGCACCCGCGTCGGCGACGCCGTCACCCTGAACGGCCTGGCCGAGCCGGTCACGGTCCGGATCGTCGGCGAGGTGCTCGACCCCCGCAACGACGGCATGCAGGTCTTCACCGACGCCTCGACCCTCACGGCCGCGCACCCCGACCTGACGGAGGCGAGCCATCACATCGCGGTCACCTCGGGCACCGACGTGACCGGCTACGTCGACGCGCTGAACAAGGACCTGGCACCGCTGGGGGTCACCGCTCAGGCGGGCGGGCTCGGCGCCGGTGGCGACATGGTCGTCACGCTCAACGCGCTGTCCGTGTTCCTCACGCTGATGCTCGTCGCCGTCGCCGCGCTCGGCGTGCTCAACGGCGTGCTGCTCGACACCCGCGAGCGCGTCCGGGAGATCGGTGTCCACAAGGCGCTCGGCATGACGCCCCGGCAGACCATCGCGATGGTCCTCACCTCGGTCGTGGTGACCGGACTGGTCGCGGGCACGCTGGGCGTGCCGCTCGGCGTCACCCTGCACGGTTGGGTCATGCCCGCGATGGGCGACAGCGTGGGGCTCCGCTTCCCCGATTCCGTCATTGCCGTCTACCACGGCGCCGAACTGCTCCCGCTCGCACTCGGCGGCCTGCTCATCGCCACCCTGGGCGCGCTCCTGCCCGCCAGTTGGGCCGCCAGGGCCCGGACCGCCACGGCCTTGCGCACCGAATAAGACCGAATCGGAGGTCAGATTCGGGCCCCGGGTCAGCCTTCATACGTTCGTCTGACGGGGTCACTCCATCAGGTCGTCCAGTGACAGCCGTGCGCTGTCCGCGGCCCGCAGCGCCAGCCACAGCATGGCCGAGCCCCTGGTGGAGGTGGCCTTCAGCCCGGTGAGCCGCTCGACCTTGCGCAGCCGGTACACCAGGGTCTGCCGGTGGATGCCCAGCTCGTCCGAACTGCGCTGCCAGCCGCCGTCGTTGGCCAGGAAGGTACGCAGCGACCTGATGAGTTCGCCGCCGTTGGAGCGGTCGTACGTGATCAGCGGGCCGAGGGTACGGCGGACCAGCTGCCGGGTGTCCTCGATGCTGCGCGGAAGGAATCCGCCGTCGCAGCGGTCGGTGCCGTACCGCATCAGCGGCACACCGGCCTCGTGCGCCCGGGCCACGGCGAGCTGGGCCTGCCGGGCGGCTTCGGAGACCTGGGTGCTGGCGGCGAGGGGCGTGCTCACCCCGACCGCGCAGTCCTCCCCCAGCTCGGTGGTGAGCGCCGTGAGCAGCTCGGTGTCGTCGGGGACGAGCCCGAGGAGCACCGGGGCGCGGTACGCCAGGAGCGGTGCGCAGTGCTGGAGCCGCAGGTGGTGATGGATGTGCTCATGGCGCGGCGGTGTGTCGTCGGGCGCCTTCCAGCAGACCACCGCCGCGGCGGCGGCCATGCCGCGGTGGCGCAGCTCCGGCCGGACGGCCGACAGGTCGATGGTGTCGGCGAGCAGGCCGAGCAGCAGGTCCTGTCCGGATGCCCGCAGCCGGTCCCGCTGGGCGGCGTGATGCTCCAGTTCGAGGGCGATCAGGCCGCCCAAGTGCTCGAGGAGCGCACGGTCCTGGACGGCGCGCCGCCCCGGGTACGCCAGCAGCGCCACGTTGCCGGTGCCGGGGACGGGGACCTGCGTGGCCTCGTCATCGTTCCTCTCGGGCGGCGCCGAGTTCCCCCCGGGCGGCGCCGAGTTCCGCTCGGGCCGCGCCGACTGCCGTCCGCTGGCCTCCCGCCCCCGGACCAACGTCTCGCCCGCGTCCAAGTCCCGCACTTCCAGGGCCCATCCGACGCTGCCCTCCAGGGCCGAGATCCGGGCGTCGAAGGTGCCGCGGGCGCGGAGCGACTGCCAGTACACGTCATACAGCCGTTTGATGACCGCCAGCCGTTCGCGTTCGGACTCGACGGCGCTTTCGATGACGGTGCGGGCCAAGGCGACGAACTGGAGGTCGAAGCTCGCCGACAGCACCGGGAAGTCACGCTTGTCGGCCGCCCTGAGGAGCGCGGGGGTCACGGCGGGCGCGCTCGCCTCCAACGCGACCACCAGGCCGCTGACCCCGCTGTCGATGAGCCGGCCGAGCCACCGCGCCTGCCCGGCCGCCCCGGCGGGCAGCCCGCCCCCGGTGGTCATGACCAGGTCCCCCGACTCGAACCAGCGCCAGGGATCGGGCAGATCACATGCGTGTGCCCAGGTCACCGGGCGTGATCCGCCACGGGAACCGGCCAGATACCGGAGGCCCAGCGAGGGCACGGCCACCAGGCCGTCGACGGTGATCACCATGGCGCCTTTCCGAAAGCTTCATACGAAAGCTTCATACGAACGTACAGCGCGCCGAACGGGCCCTGTGCATCGGACGCATATCCGGATCGCCGCCTCCGCCCAAGACTGGCCGCGGCGATCACAGCGAGGACTCGAGGAGGCAGCGATGGTGTTCAGCCAGGCCCGCACGGAACGCGGCGCCGAAGGATCCGCGGGGGTTCCCGTATGGGCCGAGGACGGGACGAGCCCACACCGCAGGCCCGCCTTGCCGGGCAGCTTGTCGGCCGATGTCGCCATCGTCGGCGCCGGGTTCACCGGGCTGTGGGCGGCCTACTACCTCCTTGAGGAGGACCCCACGCTGAAAGTGGTCGTGCTGGAGCGCGAGTTCGCCGGATACGGCGCCTCCGGCCGCAACGGCGGATGGTGCTCCGCGATCTTCCCGGTCTCCCTGGACCGGGTGCGCAAGCTGTACTCGTACGAAGCGGCGCTGGAACTCCAGCGCTCGCCGCCCGGGTGGAGGACCACGGCGGAACCATCTACGAGAACACCGACGTCACCGACATCGGCAGCGGCCACGTCCGCGCCCGCCAGGGAACCGTCACCGCCTCCGTCGTCATCCGCGCCACCGAGGCGTACACCCCGCGATTCGCGGCCTACCGCAGGCATATCGCCCCGCTGTACTCCCTGGTCGTCGCCACGGCCCCGCTGCCCGGCGCACTACGGCGGGACCTCGGCCTGGACTCCCGCGTCGCGTTCAACGACCTGCGCAACCTGCGGATCTACGCCCACCCCACCACCAACGGGCGGCTCGTCTTCGGCGGGCGTGGCGCGCCGTACCACTTCCGCTCGAAGGTCTCGCCGCGGTTCGACACCGACGTGAAGATCCACGCCAGGATCGCCGGGACGATGCGCGCGTTCTTCCCGGCGCTCGCCGACGTCGAGATCACCCACCGCTGGGGCGGTCCCCTCGGTGTCCCCCGGGACTGGTTCCCCTCGGTGGGATACCACCCCGGCACCGGCATGGCGTGGGCCGGGCCGTACGTCGGGGACGGGGTGGCCACCAGCAATCTCGCCGGGCGGATCCTGCGCAACCTGATCACTGGGCGCCGGGACGAGCTGAACCGTCTGCCGATCGTCAACCACGCCTCCCCGCGCTGGGAGATCGAGCCGTTCCGGTGGCTCGGGGTCAACGCCGGGCTGCGCGCGGCCGCCGCCGCGGACGTCGAAGAGCGCCTGACGAAGAGGCCGTCCGCCATATCGGCGCTGCTCGAAAAGCTCACCGGCGCCCACTGACCGCACCGGCGGAAGACGCGCGGCGCGGCGCCGCTCAGCTTCTGACGCACGCCTCGACGACCGCCGCCACCTGGTCCGCCGCCGCCGAACTCCGGCCCGCTCGGCGTGCCAGCCCCAGGTCGACGGTTTCGGTCTCGACCAGCGGCAGGTAGGTCACACCGTCGAGGCGGAGGCTCTGTACGGACTCCGGGACCAGGGCGACGCCGTGGCCCGCGGCCACGAACACGACCAGGGTCGCGGTCTCACCGACCTCGACCAGGGCGGAGGGTTCGAAGCCCGCGCGGGCGCAGGCGGCGAGGACGCGGCCGTGCATGGAGGAACGGTCGCGGGACGGATGGACGACGATCGGCTCGTCGGCGAGTGCCACGAGGGGGATCTCGTGGCGGTCCGCCAGCGGATGTCCGGTGGGCAGGACGGCCACCAGGCGTTCGGAGCGAAGGGTGGTGACCTCGACGGCGGCGTCCACCGGGGCATCGGTGCGTACCAGGGCGAGGTCGTAGGTGCCGTGGAGCAGTCCTTCGACCAGTTCGGGGTTGAGCATCTCACCGCGCAGTTCCAGGGATACGCCCGGCAGCTGCGCCCGTACCGTACGGGCGATCCGCGGCAGGACGTCGTAGGTGGCGGTTCCGACGAAGCCGATGGACACGCGTCCGGTGCGGCCGGTGGCGAGCAGCGCCATCTGGTCCTTGGCCCGCTCCACCTCGTCCGCGATCGACCGGGCGTGGGTGACCAGGTGGCGGCCTGCCTCGGTGAGCTCCACGCGCCGCGTGGAGCGGGTGAAGAGCGTCGTGCCGAGCTCTCGCTCCAGTTGCTTGAGCTGCTGGGAGAGGGCCGACTGGGCCACATGGAGGCGCTGGGCGGCCCGGCCGAAGTGGCATTCCTCGGCCAGAGCGAGGAAGTAGCGGACCTGCCGGAGTTCCATGACCACAGCTTATCTCGCTGGCTGATTAATCAAGCAGAAATGGATACTGGATTAGATCAATCGCGGAACCTAGGTTGAGTCCCATGGTTGCCAGCTTCGTCTACACAGCAGCGAGAACCCCCTTCGGGCGGTTCGGTGGAGCGCTCGCCGAGGTACGGCCCGACGATCTCGCCGCGGTCGCCCTCTCCGGGGCCCTGGCCAAGGCGCCGTCGCTCGACCCGACCCTGATCGGCGATGTGGTCTGGGGCAACGCCAACGGCGCGGGCGAGGAGAACCGTAACGTCGGCCGGATGGCGGTCCTGCTGGCGGGGCTGCCGACCTCGGTACCCGCCACGACCGTCAACCGCCTCTGCGGCTCCTCGCTGGACGCGGCGATCATCGGCTCGTGTGCCGTGGAGAGCGGTGACGCCGACATCGTCCTCACCGGCGGAGTGGAGTCGATGACGCGGGCGCCGTGGGTGCTGCCGAAGCCGTCACGCGCCTTCCCCGCCGGTCATGTGACCGCCGTGTCGACGACCCTGGGGTGGCGGCTGGTCAACGAGCGCATGCCGAAGGAGTGGACCGTCTCCCTGGGCGAGGCGAACGAGCAGCTGGCCGAGCGGTTCGCCATCGACCGGGAACGGCAGGACGAGTTCGCCGCCCGCTCGCACCGCCTCGCGGACGACGCCTGGAACGCGGGCTTCTACGACGACCTGGTGGTGCCCGTCGTCCTGGACGGCGAGGTCCGACTCGCCCGCGACGAGGGCATCCGGCCCGGATCGACGCCGCAGAAGCTGGCCGGTCTGGGGCCGGCGTTCCGCCCCGACGGCGCCATCACCGCCGGAAACGCCTCGCCCCTCAACGACGGTGCGTCCGCCGTGCTGATCGGCTCGGAGCAGGCCGCCTCACGCATCGGCGTCGCGCCACTGGCCCGCATCGCGGGCCGCGGGGTATCCGCGCTGGAGCCGCAGATGTTCGGCTTCGCACCGGTCGAGGCCGCCGAACGGGCCCTGAGGCGGGCGGGGATCTCCTGGTCGGACGTGTCCGCGGTCGAACTCAACGAAGCCTTCGCCGTGCAGTCGCTGGCCTGCGTGGACGCCTGGAAGGTCGATCCGGCCATCGTGAACACCAAGGGCGGCGCGATCGCCATCGGCCATCCCCTCGGCGCCTCCGGCGGACGGATCCTGGGCACGCTCGCCGCGCGGCTGCGCGAGTCGGGGCAGCGGTGGGGCGTCGCCGCGATCTGTATCGGTGTCGGACAGGCCCTGGCGGTCGTCCTGGAGAACGTTGCGGAGCAGACACGATGACCGTTCAGGTGTGTACGGATGCCGATGAGGCCGTGGCCGGGATCAGCGACGGCTCGACGGTGCTGGTCGGCGGGTTCGGCATGGCGGGCATGCCGGTCGAGCTGATCGACGCGCTCATCCGGCAGGGCGCGAGCGATCTGACGGTGGTGTCGAACAACGCGGGCAACGGCGACACGGGCCTGGCCGCACTGCTGGCCAAGGGACGGGTACGCAGGGTCGTGTGCTCCTTCCCCCGCCAGTCCGACTCCTGGGTCTTCGACCGGCTCTACCGCGAGGGACGGATCCAGCTCGAAGTGGTGCCACAGGGCACCCTGGCCGAGCGGATGCGCGCGGCCGGTGCCGGTATCGGTGCGTTCTTCTGCCCCACGGGCGTCGGTACGCCCCTTGCCGAGGGCAAGGAGACCCGCGAGATAGACGGCCGCACCTACGTCCTGGAGTACCCCATCAAGGGCGACGTCGCCCTGATCGGCGCCCACACGGCCGACCGGATGGGCAACCTCGTCTACCGCAAGACCGCCCGCAACTTCGGACCGGTCATGGCCACCGCCGCGACCACGGTCGTGGCACAGGTCCGCGACATCGTCGAGACCGGTGCCCTCGACCCGGAGACCGTCGTGACCCCGAGCATCTACGTCGACCGCATCGTGCGGACGGAGGTGGCCGTATGAACCCGACCGACTCACTGGTGGAAAACCCCGGCCGGGGGCCGCTGGGCAAGGACGAGATGGCCGCCATCGTGGCGCGCGACATCCCGCACGGCTCGTACGTCAACCTGGGCATCGGCCAGCCGACGCGCGTCGCCGACCACCTCCCCGACGGCTCGGGGGTGGTGCTGCACACCGAGAACGGCCTGCTCAACATGGGCCCCGCGGCCAAGCCCGATGAGGTGGACCCCGACCTCACCAACGCGGGGAAGATCCCGGTCACCGAGCTGCCGGGAGCGGCCTACTTCCATCACGCCGACTCCTTCGCGATGATGCGCGGCGGCCACCTCGACGTCTGCGTGCTCGGCGCGTTCCAGGTCTCGGCCACCGGCGACCTGGCCAACTGGCACACCGGCGCGCCCGACGCGATCCCCGCCGTCGGGGGTGCGATGGATCTCGCGATCGGCGCCAAGAAGGTGTTCGTGATGATGTCGCTCTTCGCGAAGGACGGCTCGCCCAAACTGGTGCGGGAGTGCGGTTACCCGCTGACCGGGCTGGGATGTGTCGACCGCGTCTACACCGACCTCGCGACCTTCCGTCTCGGCCCCGAAGGCGCCACCGTGCTCGAAACGTTCGGCATCGGCTACGACGACCTCGCGGCACGCCTCGACGTACCGCTCGCACCGGCGAACGGGGCCCCCCGCTGACCCGGCTCGATCACGAGGAGGAACCAGGGGCCCCGGACGCCCGGTCGAGGGCTGTCAGCACCTCCGCGCGCCGGGGCTGGCCGGATGCCCTGCTCACGACCTGACCAGCCGGGTCGAGCACCAGCACGGTCGGCGTCCGCAGGATGCCCAGCCGCCTGACCAGCTCCAGCCGCTCCTCCGCGTCGATCTCCACATGCGCGGTGCCCGGCGTCGTCCCGGCGATGTCCGCGAGCAACCGCCGCGTCGGCCGGCAGGGTCCGCAGACGGCGGTGGAGAACTGGACCAGGGTCGCCCGGTCCCCCAGCTCGGCCCCGAGTTCCGCCGCCGACAGGCGCACCGCGCCGTCCCGCGGCCGCGCCCGGAACCTCCCGCCGCGCGCCGCACGCACCAGCCCGAAGACGCTCGCCAGGAGCAGCACCGCGGCACACACCACCAACCCGATCATGCGACCAGTGTGCACCCGCGCGGTCCCTTCCATGCGAGCCGGCCATCGCTTCTCGGTGCTCCGCGCCACTACGATGACGGGCATGGGCTCCCCCCGCCTGCTGTGGCTGACCACCCGCCGTGTGGTCGACCTCTGCCGGGCCACCACCACCGGCTGTCGCTGACACCCGCACCGGCCCGACCACAGCCCCTCCCCCCTCTGGAGTCTTCTCCCATGCAGATCGACCCGCGCGGCCCCCGGTTCGCCGCCGCGCTCACCACCCTCGTCCTGTGCGCCGTACTGATCACCAGCAGCGGAGCCCTGCTCGCCGCGCAGACCGCGGTCTTCGCGCTCGGTGCGTTCGCCGGTTTGCGGTACTCCCCGTACGGCTGGCTGTACGGCGTCGCCGTCCGGCCCAGGCTCTCCCCGCCGGATGAGCTGGAGGACGCCCGGCCGCCCCGCTTCGCCCAGGGTGTCGGCGCCGTCTTCGGCCTCGTCGGCACCGTCGGCTACCTCGGAGGCGCCCACTGGCTGGGCATGACCGCGACCGGGCTCGCCCTGGCGGCGGCCTTCCTCAACGCGGCCTTCGGCTACTGCCTCGGGTGCGAGATGTACGTACTCATCCGCCGCGTTCGAAGCGCCTGAGCGCACGCGCCGGTTCACATCGCGGGGTCGGCCTCTCGGTCCGCCTCGCGATCCGCCTCGCGGGAGGTGAGCAGGGCGCGTACCGCCTCGATGGTGGCCTGGGTCATGGCGGGGTCACAGCCGCTGCGGGCCCGGGCGCTGAGGCGGACCGGGGGGACGGCCGGGAGGTCGTGGCGTGGCGTGAGGCCGTCGGGGTACGGGCTGCCGGGGATGGCGAGCAGGGCGGCGCCGAGTCCGGCGCGGGCCGCGTCCAGGACCCCGGCGAGGTATCCGGCCTCGGCGACCACGGTGGCGGGCGTGTTCTGCGCGGCGAGCGCGGTCAGGGCGCGGCGGCGGATCACGCACGGGTCGCTGATGGCGACCAGGGGCAAGGGGGCGGGGGCGGCGGGCGGTTCCCAGCCGGGGGCGGCGTACCAGCGCAGGGGCAGTTCGCCCACCGGGGTGCCCGGGGCCTGTGCTGCCTCGGTGACGTAGACGGCGAGGTCGAGTTCGCCGCGTGCGACGGCGTCCGTCAGCTGCGCCGAGCGGTCGACGCGCACGCGGACCTCGGCGCCGGGCCGGGTGTCGCGTACGGCCGCGGCGAGTACGGGGAGGATCTGGTCGGCGCCGTGCTCGGTGGCGCCGATGACGACGGGTGCGGCGTCGGGGTGGTCCTCCCCCATGAGGCGACGGACGGCGGCGTCGTGTGCGCCGACGATCTGCTGGGCCTCTTCCAGCAGTCGGGCACCGTGGGCGGTGAACCGGGTCTTCCTGCCGTCGCGTTCGACGACGGGGCGGCCGAGGGACTTCTCCAGCCGCCGGATGTGCTGGCTGACCGTGGATTGGCTGAGGGAGAGCGCGTCGGCGGCGCGGTGGAAGCCTCCGAAGTCGGCGACGGCGATGAGGCTGCGCAATGCCACGATGTCCAGTACCGGCCGCATGTGCGCAGGCTAGCACCGATCGATCGTTGATCACGATCGATTTTGATGGCAAATCATCGTTGGACGCCCGACTCCGGGCTCGTGCATCCTGAAGCCATGCCACGCACACCGCTCGTGGCGGCCCACCGGCCGCGCACGTACCGCACCGGATCCGGGCCTTCGGCCGCCGGACCCGCGGTGTGCCGCGCCCGGTGCGCCTGGCTGACCCGGCGGCGCGTGGTCGACTTCGGCCGCACCGGCGCCATGCGCTGTCGCTGACCAACAGCTCTCCCCGGCCCTGGCCGCCGGTCTTCACGCTCGTTTGCCGTCGCCTGTTCGTCTCCTCACTTCCGCGTCGGCAACGGCTTCCTGCCTTCGTCTCACCCCGTCCCGTCCGCGCCTGCGCGTCTCCGCGCCCGCGCGGCTGCTCCGCCTCGCTCGTGCGGGCGGGCGCTGTCGATGAATCGAGTTCTCATGTCCTCTGCTCAGCCTGTCCACTCCTGGGACGAACCAGCGGGAATCGCCCCGCGCGGCACGCTCGTGCTCCTCCCCGGGCGGGGTGAACACGGCGGTGTGTACGAGCGGTTCGGCCGCCGGATCTCCGCCGACGGCTATCGCGTCCGTGCCCTGGGGGATGCCTCGTCCGACCCGGAAGCCATCACCGAGGCGGCCACCAAGCTGTTGCGCGACGAGACGCACCCGGGCCCCCGCGTACTGGTCGGCTCCGACACCGGGGCGGCCCACGCGGCGCAGCTCGCCGCCCTCGGCACCCCCGGGCTGGATGCCCTGATCCTCGCCGGACTGCCGACCGGTCCGCACCCCACCGAAACGGACACTGCGGACTGGGAAGACGAGCTGGAGCAGCGCACCGCCTGCCCCACGCACCGGGGCAGGCTGACCGCCGACGAGGCGTTCCGGCGCGGCGCCCTGGCGGCCCCCACGGCGCTGGAGTCACCGGCGCTGGACGGGATCTCCGTTCCGGTGCTCGGGCTGCACGGTGCCGAGGACACCGTCAGCCCGCTCGATGCGGTCCGCCGGGTGTTCCGCGGCCTGCCCGGCGCGGAGCTGGTGAGCCTGGGCGGCACGCGGCACGACGTCCTCAACGACGTGACCCACCGCACCGCCGCCGCCACGGTGGTCCTCTTCCTGGAGCGGCTGCGGCTGGATTCCGGTCTCGCGCCCATCGCCGTCACGGAGGACCTCCGATGACCGCCCCCGTCCTCACCACTCCGGCCGAGCTGTACTCCCGGCTGTCCCACGGCGATCCGGCGCCCGTCGTCCTGGACGTACGGTGGCGGCTCGGCGATCCGCACGGCCATGACCACTACCTCGCCGGACACCTCCCCGGCGCGGTCTACGTCGACCTGGACACCGAACTCGCCGCTCCCGCCACCCCGGAGCGCGGCCGCCATCCGTTGCCGGACCCCGCCGCGTTGCAGTGGGCCGCGCGCCGCTGGGGGCTCACCGCCGGTCGGCCGGTGGTGGTGTACGACGACAACGGCAACACCGCCGCCGCCCGCGCCTGGTGGCTGCTGCGGTGGGCCGGGGTCGAGCGGGTCTCGCTGCTGGACGGGGCGCTGGCCGCGTGGCGCGCAGCCGGACTGCCGGTCGAGGCGGGCGAGCCCACCCCACCGGCCGAGGGGGATGTCGTCCTCGCCCCGGGGCAGCTGCCGGTGCTGGACGCCGACGCGGCGGCCGAGGTGGCGCGTACGGGCGTCCTGCTGGACGCGCGGGCGGCCGAGCGGTACCGGGGCGAGACCGAACCGGTCGATCCGCGCGCCGGGCACATCCCCGGCGCCCGGTCCGCCCCGACGGGCGACAACCTGGCGCCGGACGGCACGTTCCACGGCGTGGAGGAGCTGGCGCGGCGTTTCACCGCGCTGGGCGCCGACGGCACGTCAGAGGTCGGTGTCTACTGCGGCTCCGGCGTCACGGCCGCCCACACGGTCGCGGCCCTGGCCCGCGTCGGCATCACCGCCGCGCTCTACCCCGGTTCCTGGTCCGCCTGGTCCTCCGACACCGCGCGCCCCGCGGCCGTGGGCGCGGCGGCGGGATGATCCACCGCGCCCGCACACCTCCTGTGAACACTTCCCGACCGAGAGGCCGCACCATGCCCTCCCCGCACTCCTCCGTGTCCGGGGCCGCACCGCCCCCGAGCACGTCCGCACCACCACGCCCCGGTGCGGCGAAGGACCCGACGCCGCCCGCCAAACCCGCCGCGGCCCGGACATCCCGACCCACCGCTACGCGCACCCGGCCCCGGCCCCGCCTCCGGGTCCCGCGCGGGGTCCGGCGCGCCTCCGGGCCCGTCGGACTGCTGCTGATCTGGTACCTGGCCGCCGCGACCGGCGTCCTCCCGGAAACCGTGCTGGCCTCCCCCGTCGACGTTGTGCGGCGCGGGGCGGACCTCATCGGCACCGGTGAGCTGACGGAGGCCATCGCCGCCTCCGGCCGCCGCGCGGCGATCGGCTTCCTCATCGGCGCGGCCGTGGCGCTCACCCTGTCGCTCACCGCCGGGCTGTTCCGGCTGGGCGAGGACGTCATCGACGCCTCCATGGGCATGTTCCGGGCGATCCCCTGGGTGGGCCTGATCCCGCTGTTCATCGTCTGGTTCGGCATCGACGAGACACCGAAGATCGCGCTGGTGGCGCTCGGTGTCACCTACCCGCTGTACTTCAACATCTACGGCGGCATCCGCTCCGCCGACGCGCAGCTGATCGAGGCCGGGCGGATGGTGGGCCTGGGCCGTATCGGGCTGATCCGGTACGTGATCCTGCCGTCCGCGCTGCCCGGTGCGCTGGTGGGGCTGCGGTACGCGCTGTCCACCGCGTGGCTGGCCCTGGTCTTCGCCGAGCAGGTCAACGCGGACGCCGGTATCGGCTATCTGATGAGCAACGCCCAGCAGTACTTCCAGACCGACGTCATCGTCCTGTGCCTCGCCGTGTACGCGGTGCTGGGGCTGCTCTGCGACTTCGCGGTGCGGCTGCTGTCCCGGCGGCTCCTGGACTGGCGGGCCTCGTTCGAAGGGGAGGGAGCATGACCGCGGTGAACGGCACGAACAGCGTGGAGGTCCACGGGCTGACGCGCGCCTTCGGCGACAAGACGGTGCTCGACGGGCTCGACATCACCATCCGCGAGGGCGAGTTCGTGGCCCTGCTCGGCCAGAGCGGCTGCGGAAAGTCGACACTGCTGAGGATCCTCGCCGGGCTGGACGGCGAGACCGAGGGCGAGATGGCCGTACCGCGGCGGCGGTCGGTGGCGTTCCAGTCGCCCCGGCTGATGCCGTGGCTGCGGGTGTGGCACAACGTGGTGCTCGGTCTGTCGGGTGGGGACCGCGCGCTCGCCGAGCGCTATCTGGCCGAGGTCGGCATCGAGGAGTACGCGGGCGCTTGGCCCCGGACGCTCTCCGGCGGTCAGGCCCAGCGCGTCTCGCTGGCCCGCGCACTGGTGCACGAGCCCGAACTGCTGCTGCTGGACGAGCCGTTCGGCGCGCTCGACGCGCTCACCCGCGGCAAGGCGCAGCGGCTGGTGGCCGATCTGTGGCAGCGGCACGGCTGCTCGATCCTGCTGGTCACGCACGACGTCGAGGAGGCGCTGCTGCTGGCCGACCGGGTGCTGGTGATGGACGACGGGCGCATCGCCTACGAGGCGGAGGTGGGCCTTCGCCGCCCGCGCGACCTCGGCTCCCCCGACTTCGTGGCATTGCGCGGCGAACTCCTGCGACGGCTGGGCGTCGACGACGCCTCGGCCCCTTCGCACCATCGTGAAGAGGTGACCGCATGAACCGCATGAACCGCTTGCACACCCGGAACCGCAGGGCCACGGCCGCGGCGCGCGCCCTCGGCGCCGCGCTGTCGCTCACCGCCCTGCTCGCCACCAGCGCGTGCGGGGGCGACAGCCGGGCGGCGTCCGAGACCGATCCGTCGAAGGTGACACTGACCCTGGGCGACCAGGCCAAGAACCTGAAGACGCTGTTCGACGCCTCCGGCGCCCTCAAGGGGACGCCGTACAAGGTGAAGTGGGCCGAGTTCGAGGGGGCCGCGCCGCTGTTCCAGGCCGTACAGGCCGGGGCCGCCGACACCTCGTACGCCGCCGATCTGCCCACGCTCCAGGCGCTCGCCGGCGGGGTACGCGTCAAGGCCGTCGGGGCGCTGCACAACGACGGCACCCACACCGGGATCGTGGTCCGCAAGAACTCCCCGGTGAAGAGCGTCAAGGACCTCAAGGGGAAGAAGGTCGTGGTCTCCTCGGCCAAGGGGTCCATCGCCGAATATCTGCTGGCGCACGCGCTGAAGCAGGCGGGGCTGAGCTACTCGGACGTCCGTGTGCAGTATCTGCTGCCCACCGACGCCCAGGCCGCCTTCACCTCGGGCAAGGTCGAGGCATGGGCCACGTTCGGCGTGTACAAGACGGTGGCCGAGCAGCACGGGGGCCGTCTCCTGGTCAACGGGGCGAACGGGCGGGTGAGCGGCTACGGCTTCGTCGGGGCCTCCGAGGAGGCGCTCGACGTCCCGGCGAAGAAGAAGGCCATCACCGACTATCTGCGCCGCCTCGACAAGGCGCTGGCCTGGTCCCGGAAGCACCCGGAGGAGTACGCCAAGGCCATCCAGCGCAACAACGGAGCCTCGCCCACGGTGGCCAAGGCCCTGGTCGACCAGTCCAACAGCGAACTGCTGCCGGTGAGCGAGCCGGTGATCCGGTCCGTGCAGAAGGTCGGCGACACCATGCACGGCATCGGTGTGCTCACGCCCAACCCGAAGCTCGCCGACCACGTCGACACCAGCCTCGTCAAGGAGTGACCGCAGCCATGCCCGTCGAGTTCATCAGCGCCGTCCACCCCAATCCCGCCACCGAGGGCGACCCCACCGCGGGTTCCGGCATCGACGTGGACTACGCCCGCCGTTACGCCCGCGCCCTGGACGACTCCGGCTTCGACTACACCCTGGTCACCTACCACTCGGCGTCCCCGGACGCGCTCCAGCTGGCCCAGTTCGTCACCCATCACACCGAGCGCATCAAACCGGTGCTCGCCCACCGCCCCGGGGTGGTGTTCCCCACCCACGCGGCCCGCGCGCTGGCCACGCTGGACCAGATCAGCGCCGGGCGGCTGGTGGTGCACATCATCTCCGGCGGCAACGACGAGGAACAGCACCGCGAGGGCGACTATCTGAGCAAGAGCGAGCGGTACGCCCGCTCGGACGAGTACATCCGGATCCTGCGCAGGGTGTGGGAGGCCGACGGGCCGATTTCCCATGAGGGCCCGTACTACCGCTTCGAGGGCTTCCGCTCCGATGTCGCCCCGTACCACGGCACCATCCCCATCTCGGTGGGCGGTTCGTCGAGCGACGCGTACCGGGTGGGCGGGCAGCTGGGCGACATCTTCGGGCTGTGGGGCGAACCGCTGAAGGAGACCGCCGAGCAGATCGCCTCGGTGAACGCCTACGCGGACGCCGCGGGCCGTCCCCGGCCGCGCATCTGGGTGTCCTTCCGGCCGATCATCGCCCCCACCGACGAGCTGGCCTGGGAGAAGGCCCACCGCACCCTGGGCGCGGTCAAGGCCAACCACGCCGAGCGGGCCAAGCGCCGCCACTACCCGGCGGTCGGCCAGGGCGCGCCGTCCAACGTCGGATCGCAGCGGCTGCTGGCGGTGGCCGAGCGCGGTGAGGTGCACGACCGCTGCCTGTGGACCGCGCCCGCCGCGGCCACCAACGCCGCCGGTGCGTCCACGGCTTTGGTCGGCTCCCCGGAGACGGTCGCCAAGGCGCTGCTCGACTACGTCGACATCGGCTGCGAGCTGCTGTCCATCCGCGGCTACGACCCGCTCAACGACGCCATCGACTACGGGCGTCACGTCCTGCCGCTGGTCCGTCAGGAGCTGGCGCACCGCGCCGCCACCTCGGCCGTCTGACATCCCCTCTCCCTCCGTTCCTCTGATGAAAGGCATCACCCGCATGTCCAGGCCACCGGCCCGCTCCCGTTCCCGCCGCGCCCGCGCCCGTACCGCTCTCGCCGCCGTCGTGGCGCTGACCGCGGGTGCGCTGAGCGCATGTGGCGGCGCCGCGGGAGCGGACGGGGGCGGGAAGGGCTCCTCCGTCACCCTCCGGGTCGGGGCGACCGGCTGGAAGGAAGAGGAGGCGCTGCTGAAGTTCGCGCACCTGGACGACACTCCGTACGACGTGAAGTGGAGCCTGTTCCAGGGCGGCGACCGGCAACTGGAGGCGGTGCGCGCCGGTGCGCTGGACGTGGCGAGTTCCAGCGAGATCCCGCCGGTGTTCGCGGCGGCCGACGGAAAGCCGAACTTCAAGGTCGTCGCCGTGCGGCGCGGCAACACCCTCAACCAGGAGGTCGTGGCCCCCAAGGGGTCCCCGATCACCTCGATGTCGCAGCTGCGGGGCAAGAAGGTCGGCTACGTCAAGAACACCACCGCCCACTACTTCCTCTACGAACTGCTGAAGCGGGCCGGGCTCGGCTGGGACGACATCGAGGCCGCCCCGCTGGATCCCGACAAGGGGATCGCCGCGTTGAACGGCGGTTCCATCGACGCGTTCGCCGGATACGGCAACGCGGTCATCACCGCCCATCAGCGGGGCGCCCGCACCATCGGTTCCGGCAGGGACATCCTCTCCGGCAACTTCCTGTGGACGGCCTCGGACGACACCCTCGGCGGCGCGGCCGAGCGCCGGGCGCTGGCGGATCTGCTGGCCCGTATCGACAAGGCGTTCGCCTATGTGCGCGACGGGCGCCAGAAGGAGTACGCGAAGCTCATGGCCGCCGCCACCCACCAGCCGGTGGATCAGGCGCTGGAGGAGTTCACGGAGGGAGAGGCGCAGCGCAGGACCGGGATCCGGCCGGTGAGCGCCGGGGCCACCGCCTCCGAGCAGAAGGTCACCGACGCCTTCGGTGACCTCGGGGCGGTGAAGCGGAAGCTGACGGTGAGCGATTTCTGGAGCGACCGTCTCACCCCGCGACTGCGCAAGGAACTCGCCTCATGACCACCGACTCCGTGTTCCCCGTCCCGGATCTGACCTTGCTGCCCTCCGTGACGCGACGGCTCGCCACCACCGCGGCCGCGTACGACAGCGACGGCACGTTTCCGGCCGAGGGGATCCGCGCCGCGCACGAGGCCGGGCTGCTCACCGCCACCGTCGGCGAGCGGTACGGGGGCCCCGCCCTCGGCGTGGCGGACACCGCGCGCATCCTGCACGCGCTCGGCGAAGGCGATCCGTCGGTGGCGCTGATCGCCGCCATGAGCCTCTCCGTCCACCGCCGCCAGGCCGTGCGGCCGCACTGGCCGGAGGAGCTCTACGGGCAGGTGCTGGCCGACGCCGCCGCGCGGCCGGTGCTGCTCAACCACATCCGCGTCGAGCCCGAACTCGGCTCGCCCGCGCGGGGAGGGCTGCCCTCGACGGTGGCCCGGCGCACGCCGGACGGCTGGTCGCTCAGCGGCCGCAAACGCTTCGCGACCGGTGTGGAAGGGCTGGACTGGCTGCTGGTGTGGGCCACCACGGACGAACCCGCGCCACGGGTCGGCACCTTCCTGGTGCCCGGCACCGCGCCCGGAATCGAGATCACCCACCGCTGGAACCATCTGGGGCTGCGCGCCAGCGGAAGCCATGACATCGCGCTCCACGACGTCGAGATCCCCAAGGGCAACGTCATCGACCTGGCCGAGCACGGCGCCGCGGCGGAGCAGGACAACCGTGCGGGCGCGGCCCTCCATCTGCCGCTCGCCGCCCTCTACCTGGGCGTGGCGCGCGCCGCCCAGGATTACGTCCACCGCTTCGCCCTCGAGCGGGTCCCCGCCAACCTCGGCCATCCGGTGGCCCGTACCGAGCGCTTCCGGCGCGTGGCCGGTGAGATCGCGCTGCGGCTGGACTCCGCCGAACACCTGGTGTTCACGGGTGCGGAGCGAGTCGACGGCGCCGACGGTTCGTACACCCCCGAACACGCCCTGGGCGCCCGCGTCCTGGCCGACCGGCACGCCACCGAGGCGGTCGCCCTGGGGGTGCGGCTGCTGGGGAATCCGGGGCTGTCCCGCGACAACCCCCTGGAGCGCCACTTCCGGGACGTCCAGTGCGCCCCGGTCCACGCCCCGCAGGAAGACACGGCGCGCTCGCCATCGGCGCGGCCGCTCTCGTGTTTTTTGAAGTGAGAGGCTGACATGACCGTCCCGCTGTCCGCTCCGGATACCGCCGCACCCACGCATGCCGCCGCCGCGCTGCTGGCGGCCCTGCGCCGCGACCTGCCCGGCGAGGCGCTCGACACCGAGGCCACCGGCCCGTACGCCACCGACCGCTCCGGCAGCAGGCCGGAGGGCGTCCCGCTCGCGGTCGTCCACGCCACACACACCGAGCACGTCCAGACAGCCCTGCGGCACGCCCACGACCTGCGGATACCGGTCGTACCGCGCGGGGCGGGAACCGGGCTGTCCGGAGGGGCGAGCGCGGGCGCGGGGCAGTGTCGTCCTCGACCTGTCCCGCATGAACCGCGTCCTGGAACTGAGCCCCGAGGAACAGATCGCCGTCGTCGAGCCGGGCGTCATCACCGCCGAACTGGACCGCACGGCAGGCGAGTTCGGGCTGCGCTACGCACCCGACCCGGCGAGCGCGGCGATCTCGACCATCGGCGGGAACATCGCGACCAACGCGGGCGGGCTCCGCTGCGCGAAGTACGGGGTCACCAGGGACGCGCTCCTGGGCCTGGACGCGGTGCTCGCGGACGGGACGCTCGTACGGACCGGGCGGCGCACGGTCAAGGGCGTCACCGGCTATGACCTGACCGGCCTGCTCACCGGCTCCGAAGGCACCCTCGGGGTGATCACCTCCGCCACTCTGCGGCTGCGCCCGGTACCGGAGGAGACCGTCACGGTCGCCGCGTACTTCACCACGTTCGCCGAAGGAGCCGAGGCCGTCTCCGCGCTCACCGCCGCCCGGGTCGAGCCCGCCATGGCGGAGCTGCTCGACGGCCCGGTCCTGGGCGCGGTGGACGACGCCCAGGGCACGGCCCTGCGGTCGCGCGGGGGCGCCCTGCTGCTCCTCCAGTGCGACGGGCGGGGCGCGGCCGCCGAAGCCGACGCGGCCGTACGGTGCTTGCGCGGGCATGCGACGTCGGTCGAGGTCACCGGGGACCCGGCCGAGGCGGACCGGCTGCTCGCCGCGCGACGGCTCGCGCTGCCCTCGCTGGAGCGGCTGGGCCGGGTCCTGATCGAGGACATCGCCGTACCCCGGAGCCGACTGGCCGCCGCCGTACGCGAGA
>NZ_GG657754.1:1666822-1682784 GCF_000158915.1 Streptomyces himastatinicus ATCC 53653
ATGCCGCCGACGGCAACCTCCACCCCATTCTCGTCCTCGACCCGGACCTCCCCGGCATCCCGGACGCCGCCTGGCAGGCCGCGGGCGACATCTTCGGCGCCGCCCTCCGCCTCGGCGGCACCCTCACCGGCGAACACGGCGTGGGCACCCTCAAACGACGATGGCTCGCCGACGAACTCGGACCGGACCAGCACCGGCTCCAGCGCCGCATCAAGGCGGCCTTCGATCCGCACGGCATCCTCAACCCGGGCAAGGCGCTCTGACGTTCCTTGGAGCCTTTTTCCACCGGCTCGCCCGTACCGACGATTTCGAGGTGACCCTCCATGTCCACCGTCCTGTCCGTCTCCGGAAGCCCCTCCGCCACCTCCCGCACCGCCCGCCTCCTGCGCGGACTGGACGCCCGGCTCGCCGCACAGGGCCACCAGGTGATCCCTCTGGACGTCCGCACGCTCCCCGCCGAGGCCCTGCTGCACGCGGACTTCGGGCATCCGGAGATCGTCCGCGCCACCCAGCTCGTCGCACGGGCCGACGCCGTCGTCATCGGCACCCCGGTCTACAAGGCCGCGTACTCGGGGCTGCTGAAGGCACTGCTCGACCTGCTGCCGCAGTACGCGCTGGAGGGCAAGACCGTGCTGCCCCTGGCCACCGGCGGCAGCACCGCGCATGTGCTGGCCATCGACTACGGGCTGCGCCCGGTGCTCGCCTCCATGGGCGCGGCACACATCACGCCGGGCTGGTTCGTACTGGACAAGCACATCGAGGCGCGGGAGGACGGGAGTGTGGTGGTGGACGCCGCCGCGCGGGAAGGGCTCGAACGGGTCGTCGACCAGTTCTCGGCGGTGCTGAGCGGCCCGGGTACCGGCGATGCCGAGGCTGACGCCGTCGCCGCGTGACGTACGAACGGCGGCCGGTAGCTCTGGAAAAGCTCTGAACCGCACGATCAGGCCCACGGTCCTCGGCGGTCACCGCCACAGTAGGGGCATGCGAGCGTTTCGACAGTGGCCGCCGGGGGCGGCGTGGACCGCGGCGGCCGGTGCGTTGGTGGTGGGCGGGGCGCTGACGCTGGTGTTCACCCCCGTGGGCCGGTGGGTGGCGGAGTGGGCCTGGGGCCCGGACTGGCCGCGGATGGACGGCGCCGCCCGGTCGGCGGCGCTCGGACAGTTCCGGCTGGCCGTCGTCCAGACCGCGGCGTTCCTCGGCGCGGGTACGGCGCTCGTCCTCACCGCGTTCACCTACCGCCTCTCCCGCCGCGGCCAGGTCACCGACCGTTTCTCCAAGGCCCTCGAACGGCTCGGGGCGCCGGATCTGCATGTGCGCCTCGGCGGGATCCTCGTGCTGGAGGAGTTCGTGCGGGACTGGCCCGAGCAGTCCACCCACGCCGCCCATGTCCTGGGCGCCTTCGTCCGCGACCGCGCTCCGCGCGCCCGGCGCCCCACGACGCGGGGCGCCCACGACGCACGGGGCGCAGCCGCGCTGCGCAACGCTCTCAACGAGAGGCCACCCCGAACTCTCGCCCGGGCGAGGCTGCACGGGGCGCCCGATGCCGACGTACAAGCCGCCCTGACGGCGCTGACCCGTCCGGCGTCCCGCCTCCGCGCCCTCCCCCACCACACGATCGACCTGAGCGAACTCGACCTGTCGTACGCGGAGTTGGACGGCGCGGACCTCGCCGGTGCGCGGCTCGTCGATACGGACCTCACCGGCGCCCGGCTGGCAGGAGCGAAACTGACCGCCACCTGCCTCCAGGGCGCCGACCTCACCCGCGCCGAACTGGACGGCGCCGACCTCACCTACGCGCAGCTCGACCGCGCGGACCTCTCGTACGCCACACTCGAGCGGGCCGACCTCGCCAGGGCCTGGCTCAACCACGCGAACCTCACCGGTGCCCGGCTCGACGAGGCCGACCTCACCCGCGCCCAGCTGGTCCGCACCGACCTCACCGGGGCACATCTCGACGCCGCGAACCTCACCGACGCCCAGGTCCAGCGCGCGAACCTCAGCGAAGCCCGCCTCGTGGAAGCGGACCTCACCCGCGCCTGCCTCGACGCGGATCTGACCGGTGCCACCCTGTACGCCGCCGTCCTCACCGATACCTGGCTCGACGGCGCGGACCTGCGGGAGGCCGGACTCCTCACGGCAGAGCAGGTGGCGGCGGCCTGCCCCACCCCGACCACGCGGCTGCCGTCCGAGATCGCCGACGACCCCCGGGTCACCGGCCGCATCGCCACCGTCGCGACGTGGGGAACCGGATGGAACGTCACCACCGTCTCCGTCACCTTCACCCCGCCGACGGCCCGCGGCAAACGCGGCGCGAAAGGCGAGGAGGTACTGGCCTTCCGGCGCAACGCCATCGAGACGGGCCCCGCGGTGCAGCGCTAGCTTCGACCGCAGGTCAACGGCGCGCCCGCCCACCGGTGCAGGGCGGCTTCGAGGCCGGTGACGGCGGCGGTGTCGGCGGCCCACGCGACCACCCCGTCCGGGCGTACCAGCACCCCGGTCGGTGTGGCCTGGTCGTCGGTCACGCTGCTCACGCGCCCGTCCCAGGCGGCGGCGCGACGGGCGAACGCACCGTCAGGAGTGCGGTCGAGCAGCAGGAACCCGCCGCCGTGGCCGTGGTCGACCAGACGCGAGCCGTCGCCGAGACATAGGTCGGGGACGAACCGGCCGATCAGCGGATGGTCGCCGGGCAGGTCGACGCGCTGCGTGACGCCGGAGATCTTCTTGACCGCGTAGGTCGCGCCCTCTCGCGTACTCAGCAAGTCGCCGACGACCTCCCGGAGCGCGGCCGACTTGGCGTCCCCGCGCATCACCCCGGTCTGGGCCCGCGTCCAGTCCAGCACCCAGGCGCCAAGGGGACGGCGCTCGGCGTCGTAGGTGTCGAGCAGCCCGTCGGGGGCCCACCCGGCGACCACGGCACCGAGCTTCCAGCCGAGGTTCATCGCGTCGCCGACCCCGAGGCTGAGCCCCTGACCGCCGAACGGCGAGTGTACGTGCGCCGCGTCCCCGGCCAGCAGCACCCGCCCCGAACGATAGGCCGCGGCCTGGCGGGCGTTGTCGGTCCAGCGGGTCGCGGCGGCGCGCAGCGCGGTCAGCGTGACGTCGGTACCCGAGACCCGGCGCAGACTGGTCTGCACCTCCTCGAGGGTGACCGGCGCAGAACGGTCGGCGGGAGGGCCGTCGAACTCCACGGTGACCACCCGCCCGGGCTGCGGCCCGTACCGGTACGCGCCCCGGGTCGACCACGCCCATCCGCTTCCGAGCACCGAGGGGTCGGCGACGTCGGCGACCGCCAGGATTCCGGTGAGTTCGGGGTCGGTGCCGGGGAAGTCGATGCCCGCGAGGCGGCGTACGGTGCTGCGCCCGCCGTCGCATCCGACCAGCCACCCGGTGCGCACCGGGCCGGCAGTGGTGCCGACGAGCACGCCGTCGCCGGTGTCTTCGAGCGCGGTGACCTCCACCCCGCGGCGCACCGGTATGCCGAGGCGCGCGACATGGCCTGCCAGCAGCGCCTCCAGCTCACGCTGCGGCACCAACCTCGCCCCGTCGACCGCGGTGTGCCCGGCGAGGTCGGCATCGGACCAGTCCACGCGGTCGGGATCGAGGACCATCCCCGCGAAATGGCCGGTGAACCTGGCGGGCCGACCATCATCGGGCGGTGAGAGCAGCTCTCGCTGCACCTGTTCGGCGGCGGGCAGCAGACCGCGGCGGTCGAGTGCCTCGGCCGTCGGCACGTTGATCGCCCCCGCCTTCATCGCCTGGTCCGGCTCGGCCCGTCGCTCGAGCACCTGCACCGTCGCCCCGGCGAGCGCCAGCTCCGCGGCGAGCACGAGGCCCACCGGCCCGGCTCCGACCACGGTCACGTCGGCGTCCTGGTTCACATTCATCGTCACGAACAGTGTTCTATTTACGAACGCTGTTCGTGTCAAGGTAGGGTGGCCGGGTGAACCCCAGAGAGCGACGCGCGGCGCGCCACCAGCCACCGAACGCCGAGGCCGACGCCGACGCCGACCCCAAGCCGCGGCGGCGCAAGGCCCCGATCACCGTGGAACAGGTCGTCGACACCGCGCTGGACGTCATCGCCATGGAGGGCTACGAGGCACTGACCATGCGACGGCTGGCCGGGGTGCTCGACACCGGACCCGCCTCGCTCTACGCCCATGTGGTCAACAAGGCCGACCTCGACGAGCTGCTCATCGGGCGGCTGTGCGCCGAGCTGGTCCTGCCCGAGCCCGACCCGGCGGCCTGGCGGGAGCAGATCCGCGGGGTGTGCGCGCAGATCCGCGACCAGTACCTGAAGTACCCCGGCATCTCCCGCGCCGCGCTCGCCATGGCCCCCACCAACGTCGAGACCCTGCGCGTCAGCGAAGGCATGCTGGCGATCCTGCTCTCCGGCGGCGTCGCCCCGCAGTCCGCCGCGTGGGCCATCGATGCCCTCTTGCTGTACGTGGCCGCCTACTGCCTCGAGGCGTCGATCGTGCGCCAACGATCAGCGCATGACGACGCGGTGTGGGTCGTCGACCGCACCGAACTGCTCCGCCGGTTCACCGCCCTGCCCGCCGGGACCTTCCCCCACACCACCCGCCACGCCGCCGAACTCACCGCGGGCGAGGGCCATGACCGGTTCGACTTCACCCTCACCCTGATGATCGGCGGCCTCACACCCCCGTAGGCACGGCGCCCCACCTCCTGAAACTCCCCGGGCACGCGCTTGGCACATTATTTCTTTCGCAGCGATCGGAACCGTCTGCGAAGGTGGAGCGTCATCAGTGATGACCACAAAGTGATCGTCGATGATGCGATCGGCAGCGGATTTCAAAACGCCCAACGACAGAGCGAATACACACCCGCACCGCTCCGATAACATGATCGAACTCACGACGAGTACCCTCATCGCCCGCCAAACCATGCCACCGGCGCGAAGAGGAAACCAACGACGAACAAATCGGCCGATTAATTGATACCTAAAGCATCGCGGGTGTTTTCGCGAATAGGCAGCAAAAACGGTTTCGCCGCGTGGCGCCGGCCACGGGCGATCCTGTGGGTTACAGCAGGTGTGGCAACCCTCGGATTCCTCATCGGGCTGGAGATCACCGCACGCCACTACGGCCTGCCGGGGCCGCTCACCAGCCAGGCACAAGAGGTGATAATCGCCCCCAAATCAGGATTTCTGCTGTACGCCGGTATGGCGTTGATGATGGTGGTGCTCACCTGGCGGGAACGGTTCATCGCGACCGGTGCCGCGATCGGCATCGACGTCGTCTTCTTCCTGGTGCGGTGGGCGGTCGGCGCGAAGGTGACCGAGGGCCATCCCTTCGGCAATGGCGCACTGTGGGTGATGCTGGGCTGCGCGGTCATAGCCCTCACCACCCGCACGGGCCGGGAGCGCGCCCTGCTGCTGAAGGGCGTCGGTCTTGGCCTGCTGCTGGTGGCCGGGCGCAAGACCGGCGACACCTGGCTGCTCATCACGGCGAAGTCCCGCCCGGCGGTGCTCGACCAGTACCTGGCGACCGCCGACCACGCGCTGGGCAACCCCTCGTGGCTGGTGGGCCGGGCTCTCAAGGCCACCGGTCCGATCGGGACCCACCTTCTCGACTACGTCTACATCCAGCTACCGGTGGCCGCGGTCATCGTCACGCTGTACCAGATGCGCAACGTGGCGGCCGAGCGCCGCTTCCCGAGCCACCACCTGGTGCGCACCTTTCTGGCCATCGGCCTCCTCGGACCGGCCATCTACATGATCTTCCCGGTGGTCGGACCGGTCTTCGCCTACGGCACCGGCGCTTTCGGCACCGGCGGCGAGCACTGGGCGATTGCCACCCTGTGGCCGCACACGCCACCGCCGATCAACCCCCCGCACCCGGTGCTGTACGACAACGTCACCCCCCGCAACTGCATGCCCAGCCTGCATACGGCATGGGCCACCGCGATCTTCATCCATTCCCGCAAGGGCCCACGGATTCTGCGATTCGCGGGCACCTTCTGGCTCGTCGCCACGCTCAGCGCGACCCTGGGATTCGGCTACCACTACGGCGTGGACCTCATTGCCGGTGTGGTGTTCGCGCTCACGATCGAGGCGGCGCTGCGCTCGTTCGCACGCGGCTGGGACCGGTCGGGAATCCAGTTGGTCGCCTACGGCACAACGGTCTTGCCCGCGCTCTTGGTGGCGTATCGCTATCTGCCGATGGAGATGGCCAGGCATCCCGTGGGTGTTCGGACCGCTCCTCATTCTGGCGATGGCCTCGGTGATCCAGGGATACGTACGGACCACCCAGCTGTGGGAACCCGAAAGCGCCACCGGTGCCACAGCCGGAACCGCAGCCCGAACTAGCGTGAGTCCTGCGGGTACCAGCGCAGTTCCACGGTGTTGCCGTCCGGGTCCCGCACATAGAGGGAGAGCGCGGTGCCCCGGGCACCGAAGCGCTCGCCGGGGCCGTCCAGCACCGTGAAGACGCCGGAATCGATGACCTGCTGCCAGTCGAGCGGCTCGACCACCAGACAGATGTGGTCGACGTTGGAGCCCTCCGGCCGCCCGTCGGACGTCCCGTCGGGCGCCTCGATGAGGTCGATGATGGTCGTGGGGCTCACCCGTACGGACGGGAAGGAGACCTCGCCTGCCCGCCACTCCTCTGCCCGCACCGGTTCCAGCCCCAGCGGACCGGTGTAGAAGGCGAGCGAACGCTCGACGTCGGCGACGTTCAGGACGAGGTGGTCGAAGGCGATCACGCGCATGGGAGTCTCCGCGGGTCAGGGGGCGCCGGGGCGCCGGTGGGTTACGTACGACGGGGCGCGTCGACTGCTGCGCCCCGCCGTCGACTTCAGCATCGCTGAGCGGAATCCATCGGTCCAACACATGTTTGTCATCTGATCCATCGTGTTTCACGATGGATCGATGGACCTCCAGCAGATGCGTTACGTCCTCGCGGTGGCGGAGACCGCGAGCTTCACCCGCGCCGCCGAGCGCTGCCATATCGTCCAGTCCGCGCTGAGCCACCAAGTGGCCCGGCTGGAAAAGGAACTGGGCGCCCGGCTGTTCGAGCGGACCAGCCGCCGGGTGCGGCTGACCACCGCCGGAGAGGCGTTCCTGCCCGCCGCCCGCCAGGCCCTGGAGGCGGCCGATCGGGCCCGGGCGGAGGTGGCGGCGGCCACCGGCGAGATACGGGGCAAGCTGGCCGTCGGATCGATCTCCACCGTGGCCGCCGTCGATCTCCCGGCGGCGCTGCGGGACTACCGTCTGCGCTACCCCCAGGTGCGGATCAGCCTGCGGGTCGACTCCAGCGAGCGGCTCGTCGAGCAGGTGCGCGACGGCAGGCTGGACGCGGCGTTCCTCGGCGTACAGCCCGGGTTCCGGCCGCGGGGCGTCCGCGACCGGGAACTCGCCCAGGGGCAGCACGTCGCCGTGGTCGCCCCGGGCCATCCGCTGGCGGCGGAGGACGAGGTGGACCTCCCCCGCCTGGCCGAGGAAGTGTTCGTGGACTTCGCCGACGGCAGCGCCGCCCGCGCCCAGTCGGACGAGGCGTTCGCGGCGGCCGGTCTGCGGCGCGAGGTCGCCTTCGAGGTGTCCGGCGTCGAACTCATGGCCCGGATGGTCCGCCACGGCCTGGGCATCGCCCTGCTGCCCGCGGCGTTCGCCGCCGATCTGCCCGGCCTGCGGAGCGTGCCGGTCATCAACGGGCCGGTACGGGTGGAGCGCCTCGCCTGGAGCCGGTTCGCCCCCTCTCCCGCCGCGTCCGCCTTCCTCGACCTGCTGGGCGTCGGTGAGCGGGACGGGGGCGCATGACGCCCCCGCCCCGGCTTCTCCGCGCGGTCAGCCGACGGCCGCGCCGAACCACCGGGGCAGGTGGCCGAGGAGATCCCGCTGGTCCTCGCCGACCCATGCCACATGGCCGTCCGGCCGCACCAGCACCGCGGGCGCGTCCAGTTCCTCGCTGACGTCCACGACGTGGTCGATCCGGTCCGCCCAGCCCGCCACCGAGAGCCGTCCGGTCTGGTCGAGCAGCAGCCCGCGGCCGCCGTGCATCAGCTCGTAGAGGCGTCCCCGCTTCAGCGCCACGTTCCGCAGCCTCCGGCCGAGCAGTTCATGGCCCTCGCCCAGGTCGTAGCGGACGTCGACCGCGGTGATGATCCCGGTCACGTACCGGTTCACCTCCTCGAAGTCCATCAGCTTCGAGAACAGCTCGCGCAGCGCGGTCGCGCCCGGATCGGTCCCCAGCAGGGTGATCTGCGCGCGGGTGTTGTCCAGTACGGCGGCGCCCACCGGATGCCGTTCGGCGTGGTAGGTGTCCAGCAGCCCGTCCGGCGCCCAGCCGTTCACCGCGGCGGCCAGCTTCCAGCCGAGGTTGAACGCGTCCTGGACGCCGAGGTTGAGCCCCTGCCCGCCGGTCGGCGGGTGGATGTGCGCCGCGTCGCCCGCCAGCAGCACCCGGCCGACCCGGTAGCGCTCGGCCTGCCGGGTGGCGTCGCCGAACCGGGACAGCCAGCGCGGCGAGTGCACGCCGAAGTCGGTGCCCGCAGTGGCCCGCAGCTGCTGACGGAACTCCTCCAGGGTCGGCTCGGACGTACGGTCCTCCGACACGCCGTCGGCGGGCACGACGATGCGGTACAGCCCTTCGTTCCCGTCCACGTCGGCGGTGACGCCGAACCGCAGCTGGGTCGTGCGGACTTCCTCGACGACGGCGGCGATCGTCGCCGGGTCCTCGGTCGCCTCCATGTCCCCCAGCAGCGTCTCGACCGTGGCGGGCTCGCCGGGAAAGCCGACGCCGAGACGCTTGCGCACCAGACTGCGGCCGCCGTCGCAGCCGACGAGGTAGCGCGAGCGCAGACGCGTGCCGTCCGCCAGCTCGACGGTCACCCCGTCGTCGTCCGCTGACTGGCTCAGCCCGACCACCTCGCAGCCGCGCCGGATCTCGGCGCCGGCTTCGAGGGCGCGCTCGGTGAGCAGCCGCTCGGTGAGCGGCTGCGAGATGGCCAGGCCGTACGGATGCGCCGTGTCCAGCCGGTCCGGCCACGGTTTGGCGATGCCGCCGAAGAGACCACCGGCCTGGAACCTCTCGCTGACCGCGAGGAACCGGTCCAGCAGGCCGCGCTGGTCCATCAGCTCGACGCTGCGTGCGTGCAGGCCGCGCCCGCGGGACTGCCGGGTCGGCTCGGTCAGCCTCTCCAGCACGACCACGTGCACGCCGTGCAGCCGCAACTCGGTGGCCAGCATCAACCCGGTCGGTCCGCCGCCGACCACGATCACGTCAATCATGAAAACCCCACCCATTTCCCCAGGTCCCGGCCCTGGGCGGGCTATTCTGCGGCACGGCCGGGGCCTTGCCGCAAGGCCCCTGGTGCGCTATATGTTGAGAGTGGCAAGGAGAGCGAAAGACCTCCTTGCCTTTCGTTTTGCCGCCTCCTTGCCGTCTCGGTTGCCGTCTCCGTTGCCGTCTCCGTTGACGCCTCAGCGGTGGCCCGTGCGCACCGCACCCGCGCTCGCCGCGACCACCATCGCGATCGCGGCGCACTGCGGCAGCGACAGCCCCTGGTCCAGCACCAGATAGCCCGCCGCGGCGGCGACGGCCGGGGCCAGGCTCGTCAGGACCGCGAAGGTCGCCGCGGGCAGCCGTCGCAGGGCGAGCAGCTCCAGGGCGTAGGGCACACCCGAACTCATCACCGCGATCGCCAGGCCCAGGCCGAGCGCGGCCGGTTCCAGCAGGGCGCCGCCCGATGCCCCGACGCCCAGCGGCAGGCTGACCAGCGCGGCGACGGACATGGCGATCGTCAGGCCGTCCAGGCGCGGGAAGCGGGCGCCGGCGCGGGCGTTGAGGACGATGTACGCCGCCCACATCACCCCGGCGCCGAGCGCGAAGGCCACGCCCGCGGCGTCGAGCTGCCCGAAGCCGCCGCGGCCCAGCAGGTACACCCCGGCCAGGGCGAGACCGGCCCACAGCAGGCTGGTGGCGCGGCGCGAGGCGACGACCGACAGCAGCAGCGGGCCCAGCACCTCGATGGTGACCGCCGCCCCCAGCGGGAGGCGGTCGATCGCCTGGTAGAAGAGGATGTTCATGCCGCCCAGGGCCAGGCCGAAGCCGCCGGCCACCGCCCAGTCGGTGCGCGTGTATCCGCGCAGCCGGGGCCGGGTGATGACCAGCAGCAGCAACGCGGCGATCGTGATCCGCAGCGCGACCGTGCCGAGCGCCCCGGCCCGGGGGAACAGCAGCGCGGCGCACGCCGACCCGAACTGCACGGACACGGTGCCGATGAGGACCAGGCCGACGCCGCCGAGCGTGCCACGGCCGGGGGTGTGGCGGAGGAGGACGGGGCCGGTGGTCGTCGCGGAAGAGGTGGGCGTAGCGGAGGAGCTGTGCGCCGGGGATGTCATGCCCTCACGCTAGGAACCCGGCCCACGTCCTGTGAAATGCGCGATTGCCTGCGGTTATGCTTCTCGGACATGACCATCGAGCTGCGGCACCTGCGCGCCTTCCTCGCCATCGCCGAGGAGGGCAACGTCACCCGTGCCGCCGCCCGTCTCCATCTGAGCCAGCCCGCGCTCTCGCGTACGCTGCGCCAGATCGAGGAACACTTCGGCACCCGTCTCGTCGACCGCTCGACCCATCACCTCCAGCTGACCGCGGAGGGCCGTACGTTCCGCGACAAGGCCCTCGCCGCCCTGTCCGCCGTCGAGACCGCACTCGACCCCCGGGGCCTGAAGAGCTGGCCGCTGCGGCTGGGCCACCCCTGGGCGGCGCTCGGCGACCACACCATCCCATTGCTGCGCCGCTGGGACGAGACCCACCCCGGCACTCCGCTGGAGCTGCTCCGGATCGACGACCGCACGGCGGGCCTCACCCAGGGGAAGGTCGACGCGGCCCTGCTGCGCGGCGAGGTCACCGCGGCCGGGCTCCGTACGGAGTTGCTGATGTCCGAGGAGCGGGTGGTGGTCATGCCCGCGGACAGCCCGCTGGCGACGCTCCCCCGGGTCACCCTGGCGGACCTCGCCGCCCATCCGATCGCCCTCAACACCGTCTCCGGCACCACGACGATGGACATGTGGCCGCCGACGGCCCGCCCCGTCGCGGCCATCGAGGTGACCAACACCGACGAGTGGCTCATCGCCATCGCGGCGGGCCGCGCCGTGGGCATCTCCACCTCGGCCACCCCGAGCCATCACACCCACCCCTCGCTGGTCTTCCGCCCGCTCGCGGACGCACCGGCCATTCCCGTCGTCCTGGCCTGGCGCGAGGGGCTGGGGCACCCGGCCATCCCGAACCTGGTGGCGCTCGTCCACCAGGTCATCGCGGCCGACGGGGCGGGGCGCCCCACCAGGTGACGGCGCCCGGGCCGTAGTCGCGGGCGAGGACGCCGTCCAAGTCCTCGACGGCGACGACGATGTACGGAGACGGATCCGCCGGTTCGGACGATCCCCCGCGTCGCCCGAACCGGCGGAGGTTACAAGCCATCCTCGAAAGATCGCCGGACGGCATCCTGCCGCCTGAGTATATTGGCTCGCAGCCAACCAACGCAGGAGTTATAGCTTGTCCCCCCGCAGCCCGTCGGTCAATGAGGAGTTGCGCCGCCGGTCCCAGGCCCGTCTGCTGCAAGCGACGGTGGAACTGGTCGGTGAGCGCGGCTACGAGGCGACGACGCTCGCCGACATCGCCGACCGGGCGGGGGCCGCCCGCGGGCTGGTTTCGTACTACTTCCCGGGCAAGCGACAGCTGCTCCAGACCGCCGTGCACCGGTTGATGCACAGGGAACTGGCCAGGGCCCTGGAGCGCGAGCCGCGTCCGGAGGGCGTGGGCGCGGGGCGCGAACTGCTGGCGCGCGCGATCGACGCGATCCTGGGGCTCGCCCGGGACCAACCGCGGCTGATGCGTACGCATATGGCGGGGATCCTCACCGCGGAGGGGTTCATCCAGTGCCCGGAGCAGCAGCGGCTGGCCGCCCTGCTGCGCGACACGGTGACCCGCTACGGCTCCCGGGACCCTGAGGCCGACTACCGGCTGCTGCGCGCGCTGCTGATGGGCGCGGTGGTCGCGGTGCTGCTGCCGGGGGCGCCGATGGAGCCGGAGCGGCTGCGGACGGAGCTGTTCCAGCGCTATGGGCTGGACTGGGAGCTGGGGGTCCCGCCGGGCGGGGACCCGCCCGGCGGGGTTCCGGCCAACGAGCGGCCGGAGAAGGGTCAGACGGCCTGAGCGCTCAGGCGGGCCGTCAGCGGTAGTCCGGCTGCGTCTGGACGTTCAGCTCGCGCAGCCGCACCGACCGGGCGCTGTCCGTGCGCCGGTCGTCGATCTTCAGGACGTCGAAGCCCTTGGTGATGTCGTTCGAGTAGATGTGGCCGTTGTAGTAGTACGCGGACCAAGAGCCTCCGGAGGCCAGCTTGTCGGCCGAGATCGGACCGCGTTCGAAGTAGCCGATCTCCTTGGGGTGGTTGGAGTCGGTGAAGTCCCAGATGGACACGCCGCCCTGGTACCACGCCTGGACCATGATGTCGCGGCCCTTGGCGGGGATCAGCGAACCGTTGTGGGCGACGCAGTTCTCGGTGGGCGGCCTGGTGGCGCGGAATCTTGTAGTAGCTACGGAACTTCAGCTTCCGCTTGTCGCCCTTGCCGACGATGTCGTAGATGCCGTCGGCGCCGCGCGTCGGGCCGGTCTCCTCGTTGCAGGTCGCGCTCCCGCCGCCGCCCAGCTCATCGGTGAACACGACCTTGTTTCCACGCTCGTTGAAGGTCGCCGAATGCCAGAAGGCGAAGTTGACGTTGTCCTCGACCCGGTCGATGACCCGCGGCTTCGCGGGGTCGGCGATGTCGAGCAGGATGCCGTCGCCCATGCACGCGCCCGCCGCCAGCTTCAGCTCGGGGAACGTGGTGAGGTCATGGCAGCCGGTGGTCTGGCTGACGCCCGGGTTGTCGGGACCGCCGGGGTTGCCGCCGTCCGGGAAGAGGACGGGGAAGTCGACGACCGCGGCCTTCTCGGGCGCCTTGCGCGGCACCTTGATGACGGAGATGCCGTCGTGCGGGGGCTGGCAGTCCGGGAACGTCTCGCTCGGGTAGTACGAGGAGACGTAGACGTAGACGTTCTTGCGGTCGGGCGCCAGGGTGTGGGTGTGCGAACCGCATGAGGTCTCGACGGCGGCGACGTAGCGCGGGTTGCGCTTGTCGCTGATGTCGAAGACCTTCATGCCCTCCCAGGAGGACTTCTCGGTGGCGGGCTGCGTGGTGCTGTTGCAGGAGTTGTCGCTGCGCGAGGAGTCGGTGGACAGGAAGAGCAGGTTCCCGGAGACCGATACGTCGTTCTGCGCACCGGGGCAGAGCACCTGGCTGACGACCTCCGGGCGCTTCGGGCGGCTGATGTCGTAGATGACGAAGCCGTCGTAGTTGCCCGCGAAAGCGTACTTGCCCTGGAAAGCGAGGTCCGAATTGGTTCCCTTGAGGTCCTGCTTGGGGATGTTGGTGAGGTGACTGACGTTGTCGCTGTGAACGATCTCGTCCACCCCGGGGATCTCGCCGTTCTCGATGGCGGCCCTGGTGTCGGATGCCTGATCCTTCGTCATCCGCTCGCTGTGCGGCGCGTCACCGGGATCCGGTGTCGCGACCGCGGGGCTCGCCGCCAGCAACGAGGCCACCAGCCCAAACGCGGCCACGGCCGCACCGAGGTATCTGCGCCGCTGCGGGGATCTTTCCCACGGCTTCACTGCGTCCTCCCTTACGTCCCTGATGCCCGTTCGGAGTTGAACGGTTCATTGGACGACCTGGGCAGTATCGCGCCTCTCATGTACACCACAACAGGCGGCAACATAGTCGTAAAGAAAATCCCGACTTCCCCTGGAGGCAACGGTGTTGCACCGGCGTACGAGGCTTCACGCCGCATCCCTCGCGTTCGCGGTGACGGCCGCCGCCGTGATGCTCGCCCTCACCGGCTGTGAGCCGGACGGCGGCAGGCAGGACACCGGGAAGGGGAAGGACGGAAAGCCCGCGGTGATCGCCCCGGGGCGGCCGGGCGAGGCGGCGGAGACGCTGTCGGCACAGGAGGCGGCGAAGGCGGGCGACGACGACTCCCCCAACGCCGCCGACCGCGCATACGTCGCCATGATGATCGAGCACCATCGGCAGGCCCTGGTCATGACCGACCTCGCCCCCGACCGCGCGAGATCGGCCAAGGTCAGACGGATCGCCGAGCGCATCGCGGCGGCGCAGGGGCCGGAGATCGACGCGATGCGCGGCTGGCAGCAGACGTCCGGCGGCGCTACGGAGAGCGGGCACCACCACGGCGGGACGGCGGACATGCCCGGCATGGCCACGCCGAAGCAGCTGGACGCGCTGCGCGACGCCAAGGGCGCGGGCTTCGACACGCTCTTCCTCAAGCTGATGATCGCCCACCACCGGGGCGCGGTCACCATGGCGACGGATGTGCTGGGCCGGGGCAACAACGTCCGGGTGGAGGAGATGGCCAACGAGGTGATCGCGCAGCAGAGCAGCGAGATCCGCCGGATGCAGCGGGTGGCGTGAGCGGCTCGCTCCGGCAGGCCGCCCTGGCGGCCTGCCGCGGCGGCTCGCCTGAGCGGGCCTCGTGAGCGGCTCGCGCAGACGCCTCGCGTACACCAGGAGCACCTTCCGTCACTCGTCCTCGTCGCCCGGCGCGTAACACCGCACACCGCCGCCCGCCGGGTGCGATGCTGGAGACAGCCTGCGGAAGGAGCTCCTCCGTGCTTCGCGTCGCCGTCGTGGGATCCGGGCCGAGCGGCGTCTACGCCGCCCAAGCGCTCGTCCAGCAGCAGGCCGTACCCGAGGTGTCGGTGCATGTGCTGGACCGGCTGCCCTGCCCGTACGGGCTGGTGCGCTACGGCGTCGCGCCCGACCACGAGAAGATCAAGTCGCTCCAGAACACCCTGCGCGCGGTCCTGGAGCACCCACGGGTCAGCTTCCTGGGCAATGTGCACGTGGGTCCCCCGCCGCTGGTGCCCGAGCGGCTGCTCGGGCTGTACCACGCGGTGGTCTACTGCGTGGGCGCGGCGACCGACCGGCGGCTCGGGGTGCCCGGCGAGGAGCTGACCGGCAGCTACTCCGCCACCGAGTTCGTCTCCTGGTACAGCGCCCATCCGGACGCCCCCGGCGATGCCTTCGCGCTCGGCGCGCGCTCGGCCGTCGTCGTCGGGGTCGGCAATGTCGCGGTGGACGTGGCCCGCATCCTGGCCCGCGGGGCGGAGGAGCTGCGGCCCACCGACGTACCCCATCTCGCCCTCGGCGCGCTCGCCGACAGCCGGGTCGCCGATGTGCACGTGGTCGGGCGGCGCGGTCCGTCGCAGGCGAAGTTCACCACCAAGGAGCTGCGCGAGCTGGGTTCGCTGACCGGTGCCGATGTGCTCGTACACCCCGAGGAGCTGGCGCTGGACCCGGCGTACGGCGACCCCTCGGAGCTGCCCGCGGCCAACCGGCGCAACGTCGAGGTGCTGCGCGACTGGGCGCGGCGCGAGCCCATGGGCCGTCCGCGCCGTATCCATCTGCGCTTCTTCCTGCGGCCCGCGGCGCTGCTCGGCGAGGGCGCGGTGCGCGCCGTACGGTTCGAGCGGACCGCGCCGGACGAGGAGGGCGGGGTGGCGGGCACGGGGGTCTTCGAGGACATCGAGGCGCAGCTGGTGCTGCGGTCGGTGGGCTACCGGGGCGTACCGCTGCCCGGGCTGCCGTTCGACGAGCGGCGGGGCACCGTGCCGAACGCGGCGGGGCGGGTGCTGCGCGGCGGTGTGCCCGCGCCCGGTGAGTACGTGGCGGGGTGGATCAAGCGCGGGCCGACCGGGGTGATCGGCACCAACCGTCCGTGCGCCAAGGAGACGGTCGCCTCGCTGCTCGCCGACGCGGACGTCCTGGCGGCGCGGCCGGTGGCCGAGGACCCCCTCGCGGCGCTGCGGGCGGCGGGGGTGGAGCCGGTCGAGTGGACGGGGTGGCTGCGGATCGAGGCGGCGGAGGCGACGCTCGGGGAAGCGCTGG
>NZ_GG657754.1:1683183-1698586 GCF_000158915.1 Streptomyces himastatinicus ATCC 53653
ACGACCCGCAGCCGCATGGGGTCCGACAGCGCGTGCAGCACGTCCTCCAGCCGGATGTCCTCACGCCGCGGATGCTCCAGCGAACGGCCCGTCCCCTGCGCCTGAGGTGTGGTCTGCGTCTGCACGACTGCCTCTCCTCGTCGCGTCGTTCCGGGACCCACCATCGTACGAAGCTCCTCGTAGTTTGACATCCGCCGTACGACAGCGTCCGGACACACCCGCTCCCACCTGCGGGAAGCCGCTTCCACGGGCCGTTGTCGGTGGTGGGGTGCAGACTCTGTGATGCCGGACACATCCTTCGTCACTCTTCTGTCCCCCTCTCCCCTCCCTACGCCCCCAAGGAGTGAGTCCGTCATGGACGATGTTCTGCTCGCCGTCGGCACCCGCAAGGGTCTCTTCCTCGGCCGCCGCCGCTCCGGCCCGGACTGGGATTTCACCGGGCCGCACTTCCCCATGCAGGCGGTGTACTCCGTCGGCATCGACACCCGACGCTCCGGCACGCCGCGGCTGCTGGCCGGAGCGGACAGCTCCCACTGGGGCCCGTCGGTCTTCCGCTCCGACGACCTCGGGGAGAGCTGGCACGAACCGGCCCGCCCGGCGGTGCGGTTCCCTGAGGGGACCGACACCTCGCTGGAGCGGGTGTGGCAGCTGCATCCGGCCGGGCCCGCCGCGCCCGACGTGGTCTACGCGGGCACCCAGCCGGGCGCGCTGTTCCGCTCCGAGGACGGCGGCGAGACCTTCGAGTTCGTCCGGAGCCTGTGGGACCACCCGCAGCGGCCCGAGTGGGGCGCGGGGTTCGGCGGCCAGGCGGTGCACACGGTGGTCACCGATCCGCGGGACGCCGACGCGGTGACGGTGGCCGTGTCGTCGGGCGGGGTGTACCGGTCGGCGGACGGCGGGGCGAGCTGGGCGCCGTCGAACAGCGGGCTCAGGGCGGAGTTCCTGCCCGATCAGTACCCCGAGTTCGGGCAGTGCGTGCACAAGATCGCGCAGGACGCGACCGATCCCGACCGGCTGTATCTCCAGAACCACGGCGGGGTGTACCGCAGCGACGACCGCGGGGCGCACTGGCAGGAGATCGGCAAGGGGCTGCCCGCCGACTTCGGGTTCGCGATCGCCGCCCATCCGCGGCGCGGCGGAGTCGCCTACCTCTTCCCGGTGTCCGACGGCTCGGACCGCTATCCGCCGGAGTACCGCTGCCGGGTCTTCCGCACCCAGGACGCGGGCGCGTCCTGGGAGGAGCGGTCCGCCGGGCTGCCGGGCGAGCCGCACTACGGGGTGGTGCTGCGGGACGCGCTCCGTACGGATGACGCGGACCCGGTCGGGGTGTACTTCGGCAATCGCAACGGGGAGGTGTACGCGAGCGCGGACGAGGGCGAGAGCTGGCGGCAGATCGCCCGGTACCTTCCCGATGTGCTCTGTGTGCGAGCGGCGGTGATCGGATGAGACCGTGACCGGGTGAGACGGCACGCGGCCACGTGCTGAGCCACTAGAGTGACGCGGTGTGGCTGCACGACCGTTGAACGAAATTGTGGAACCGGGCTGGGCCAAGGCACTTGAGCCGGTGGAAGAGCGCATCGCGGCGATGGGCGACTTCCTGCGGGCCGAGATCGCGGCGGGCCGCACCTATCTGCCCGCCGGACCGAATGTGCTGCGCGCCTTCCAGCAGCCCTTCGACGAGGTGAAGATCCTCATCGTGGGTCAGGATCCGTATCCGACGCCCGGTCATGCGGTGGGCCTGAGCTTCTCGGTGGCACCGGAGGTGCGGCCGCTGCCCGGCAGCCTGGAGAACATCTACCGCGAGCTGCACACCGACCTCGGTCTGCCGCGCCCGTCCAACGGCGATCTCACGCCCTGGACGCAGCAGGGCGTGCTGCTGCTCAACAAGGCACTCACCACGGCCCCGCGCCGCCCCGCGGCACACCGCGGCAAGGGCTGGGAGGAGGTCACCGAGCAGGCCATCCGGGCGCTCGCCGCGCGCGGCCGTCCGCTGGTGTCCATCCTGTGGGGCCGCGACGCGCGCAACGTCCGTCCGCTGCTGGGGCCGCTTCCCTCGGTCGAGTCCGCGCACCCCTCCCCCATGTCGGCCGACCGGGGATTCTTCGGTTCGCGCCCATTCAGCCGGGCCAACGACCTGCTCGTACAGCAGGGAGCGCAACCCGTCGACTGGCGCCTTCCCTGAGCGCTTCTTTCCAGGTGGGCGAGGGGTAGTCTGCCCGCCATGACGACTCATCCGAACACCCCTGCGGGCTGGTACGCCGACCCGCAGGGCACCCCCAACCAGCTGCGCTGGTGGGACGGCGCCCAGTGGACCGAGCACACCCATCCGGGGCAGCAGCCCGCGCACCCCGGACAGCAGCCGGGCCACCCCGGACAGCACCAGGGCCACCCCGGGCAGCAGCCGGGCCAGCTCCCACCGCAGCAGGCCGCCCAGCCGCACGCCAACCCGGGCAAGGTCCAGCACCAGGTGCAGCAGCAGGCGCACGTCGCCCCGGGCGCGGGCGGCGGCGGCACGCTGTTCACCGAGCCGGTGCTGGTGGTGAACCAGAAGGCCAAGCTGATCGAGCTGACCAATGAGTACGGCGTGTTCGACCAGCACGGCCGCGCCATCGGGTCAGTGGTCCAGGTCGGTCAGAGCACGCTCAAGAAGGTCGCGCGGTTCGTGTCGAGCCTCGACCAGTTCATGACGCACAAGCTGGAGATCAGGGACGCGGCCGGGCAGCCGCATCTGGTGCTCACCCGGCCCGCCAAGTTCATCAAGTCCAAGGTGCTGGTGGAGCGCCCGGACGGCCAGCCGGTCGGCGAGATCGTCCAGCAGAACGCCATCGGCAAGATCAACTTCGGGATACAGGTCAACGGCCAGCAGATCGGCGCCATCAAGGCGGAGAACTGGCGCGCCTGGAACTTCGCCATCGTCGACCACACCGACACCGAGATCGCCCGGATCACCAAGACCTGGGAAGGTCTGGCGAAGACCATGTTCACGACGGCGGACAACTATGTCCTCCAGATCCACCGTCAGCTTCCCGACCCGCTGCTGAGCCTCGTGGTGGCCACCGCCCTGACCGTGGACACCGCGCTCAAGCAGGACTCGCGCGGGTTCGGCTGAGCCGGTGGACGATGCGACACATGTGCTCGGGATCGACTCGGGCGGATCGGGCGTACGGGTGGCCGTGGCGTGCGCCGGAGCCCAGCTCGGCGGCGCCGCAGAGACGCCGCTGACCTGGGCATCGGCCACCCCCGTCGGGGTCGGCGACCGGGGCATCGACGCGGCCGGGCTGCTGGAGCGGGTGCTGCCCGCCGCCCATGAACTGCTGCGCCGGGCCGGGGCGCGGCGCCCGGCGGCCGTCTGCGTGGGCGCCGCGGGGATGGCTTCCCTCGGCGACGATCTGCGGGCGACGCTGCCGGGCGCGTTCGCGGAGGAGTTCGGGGTACGCCGCCTCGCGCTCGCCGCGGACGCGGTCACCGGCTATGCCGGGGCGCTCGGCCAGCGGCCCGGCGCCGTGGTCGCCGCGGGCACCGGCCTGATCGCGCTGGGCGCGGTGCCGCTGCCGGTACCGGTGACTCCGGCCGGGGGCGCGGCGGGTGACCGCACGGGCGCCCCGGGCCGCCCCGGCGACGGCACGGCTGGCGACCGTACGCCCGGGGGCCGTACGCCCGGGGAGCCTGCGGCCGGACAGCGCGTGCCCGGCGACCGCGCGCCCGGGTGGCGGCGGGCCGACGGCTGGGGGCATCTGCTGGGCGACTGCGGCGGCGGGGCGTGGATCGGGCGGGCCGGTCTGGAGGCCGCGATGCGCGCGTACGACGGTCGCGAGGGCGGCTCGCAGCCGCTGCTGGCCCGGCTGGAAGCGGTCTTCGGCCCGGCCGCCGAACTCCCGGGCAAGCTCTATCCGCGGCCCGACCGGCCCGCCGTCCTGGCCTCCTTCGCGCCGGAGGCCGGCCGGTGCGCCGCCGCGGGCGATCCGGTCGCGGAGGCGATCCTGCGGGACGCCGCCCGCCATATCGCCCAGGCCGCGGAGGCGGTCTGCCCCCGGCTGGAGTCCGGTGAGGTCGCGCTGACCGGCGGCCTCTTCCGCATGGGCGCACCCCTGCTGACGCCCCTGCGTGCCGAGTTGGCCGCGCGGCTGCCGGGGATCCGGGTCACCGAGGCGGCCGGGGACCCGCTGGACGGCGCCCTGCGCATCGCGGCGGCGCTCGCCGCCGGGGAGCTGCGGCTGCCGCTGGACGCCGGGCTGCTGAGCGTCATCACCGCATGAGGTGACGACCGTCACGACCGATAGCCGGAACGGCGGTTCCGGATGACGAACACCCTATCGGCTGTACGAGCAGCTCTGTTCGCCCACCGCACAGCAACGAACAGCAAGGCTCGGCAAAAGGGGACAGAAAACGCCCAGTCGCACCCCTCCCGAACAGCCAACCCTATAGAGCGACTAACATGCGGCGCCATGAGCTCCCCCACAGGGCCCGCGTCCGGCCTGCCAGTACGAATGCCGCGTCCCCGCCAGTCCGGACGGCACCGCCGCCCGGAGCCCGCGGCCGCACCCGTGGGCGCACCGCCGCTGGTGCTGGCCGTTCCGGGGACCCCTGAAGCCGCCACCCGGGGCCTGGCCGAGGAGATCGTGAGCATCGCCCGCTCCGAGCTGCCCGGCCTCGACGCCCAGGTCGGCTATGTGGACGTCGAAGGCGAGAACGAGGAGTTCCCGCAGCTGGAGTCCGTGCTCGCGCGGGCCGCCCAGGACCGCACCGAGCGGCTGCGCCAGGCGCGGGAGGCCGCCAAGGCCACCGCCGCCGCCACCGCGGAGGCGATCGCCGCGGCCGAGGCCGCGGGCGAGGAGATCCCGGAGATGCCTCCGCCGCCTCCCGTCCCGACCGACGGCCCCTCGGCCGTGGTGGTACCGCTGCTCGCGGGCCCGGACAACGCGCTGCTGCGCCGGATACGCCAGGCCGTCGTGCACAGCGGCTCCGCCGCCGACCTCACCGACGTCCTCGGCCCGCACCCGCTGCTCGCGGAGGGTCTGCACGTCCGGCTGTCGGAGGCGGGCCTCGCCCGCGCCGACCGGGCGCGCCTCTTCACGGTGGCGACCGCCGCGGACGGCATCATCCTGGCCACCGTGGGCGGCGGCGAGGCGGCCGACGCCGGTGGGATCACCGGCATGCTGCTCTCCGCGCGCCTCGCGGTGCCGGTGATGGCCGCCGCGCTGGACGAGGACGGGGCCGTGGTCCGCGTCGCCGAGCAGCTGCGCTCCGCCGGTTCGGCGCGGCTCGCGCTCGCGCCGTACCTCATCGGCCCGGAGGTGTCCTCCGAGCTGATCAAGGCGGCCGCCGAGGAGGCGGGCTGCGCCGCGGCCGAGGCGCTGGGCGCGTACCCGGCCGTGGGCAAGCTGGTGCTGTCGAAGTACGCGGCGGCGCTGGGCATCACGCTTCCGGCGTCCGCGGGACTGCGCTGAATCGTCCCTCCGGCCGAAGGCAGCCGAAGGGCCTGCGCTGCGCGGGGCACGCCGCCCCGCGCAGGCCCGCGCAAGCCTGGGCCGTGCGATATGCCGTCAGCCGAAGATCACGCAGGACGCGGCCGGTGCCTCGAGCGAACCGTCCCGGCTCGGCACCCCCGTGGTGGGGTCGAGGGCGAACCAGGTGACCTCGCCCGAGCGTTCGTTCGCGACGTAGAGGCGGCTGCCCGAGAGGTCGAGCGCCAGGTCACGCGGCCAGTGGCCGCCGCAGGGCGTGGTGGTGACCAGCTCCATGCGGTCGCCCGGGGTGTCGAGGGCGAGCGTCGCGACGCTGTCGTGACCGCGGCCGGCGACCCAGACGAAGCGGCCGTCCGGGGAGACCACCGCCTCGGAGGGGAAGGTCGCGGTTTCCGTCCCCGGCGGGACGACGCGGGTCTCGCGGAGCGGTTCGAGGGTGCCGGACGCCGCGTCCCAACGGCACACCGTGACCGTCGGATCCAGCTCGTTGACCACGTACGCGCGGTCGCCGCGCGGATGGAACGCCAGATGGCGCGGTCCGCTCCCCGCCCGCAGCCGGACCTTCCGGTGCGCCCGCGGCCCTGCGGGCTCGTACACCCACACGGCGTCGGCGCCGAGGTCGACGCTCAGCAGCCAGCCGCCGGACGGATCGGGCAGCACCTGATGGGCGTGCGGCTCGCTCTGCCGCTCGCGGTTCGGGCCGCTGCCCTCGTGCCGCAGCACCGCCGTCGGCTCCCCGAGCCCGCCGTCGTCGCCGACCGGCAGCGCGCTGACGCTGCCGGAGCCGTAGTTGGCGGTGAGCAGATGCCCGGCGGCGAGCGCGAGATGAGTGGGCGCCGCGCCGTGGACGGGCACGGGGGCGCCGAGGAGGGTGAGCGGGCGGGCGGGGTCGGCGCCGGTCCGGAAGGCGGCGGCCGCGCCGTCGTCCGTCTCGCTCACCGCGTAGAGGACGTCCCCGCCGGGTGAGAGCGCGAGGTACGAGGGGTTGGCGACCTCGTCCGTGGCGTACAGCGGGGTCAGCGCGCCCGTGGCGCGGTCGACGTCCGCGACGGTGATCCCGGCTCCGCCCGCCTCGGTGAACGACCCGATGTACGCCCTGTACGCCCGTTGCTCCGTGCTCACCGTGCTGCCTCTCCAGCGGTTCCGCTTGCGGCCGACGCTAACAGCCCGCTCCGGATCAGGACCTTGGAATGCCCGATTCCCTGCTTGACGCGCCGTCAGCGCTCCCCGGTTGGGGGAACCGGTTGGCGAACCCCTCAGGCCCGCAGCGGGTCCGCGAGGCCCGTCAGGGCGGCCTCCAGGTCGTGCAGATGGGCCAGGGCGCGGTCCGTGGCCGGGTGGGGCGAAGGACCGGCGGCGGGTGCGGGGGCGGCGGCGGACGGGGCGACGGGGGCGGTCAGACGGCTCACCGCCGCCTCCACCCGCGCGCACGCCGCGGTCAGGCGGACGTCGTGGGACGCGGCCGGGTCGGCGGCGAGCGCGGCGAGGCCGCGCGCCTGGCGGGCGCAGTCGTCGAGCGCGAGCATGACCTGCCGGGCCCGGGCCCGGCGGGCGCGCAGCGGGCTGAGCGGGTGCAGCAGCGGGGCGATCGACATCCGCAGGCCCCGCAGCGCCGCCTCCAGCTCGGCGACGTGCGGCGCGGGGTCCGCGGCCGGGTCGCCCGCGAGCCGCCGCGCGGCGTCGGCGGCACAGTGCCGTACGGACTCCAGGGCGCGCCGGATCCACGCGTCGGTCGCGGCGTGGGTGGTCACCGGGAGCACGAGCGCCACGGCCAGTCCCGCCCCGGCCGCGCCGATGGCGGTCTGCTCCAGGCGCAGCGCGAGCAGCCCGGGGTGCAGCACGCCGAGCAGGCCGTACAGCAGCCCGGCCATCAGCGTCACGAAGAACACCATCCAGCTGTACGACAGCGGCGCGGTGTAGAAGATCCCGAAGACGCAGGCGGCGACGAGGACGGCGGTGGGCGCCGGGGCGCCGTGCAGCGGTACGGCGACGGCGAGCCCGGCCGCGATGCCGCTGACGGTGCCGACGACCCGGCGGAAGCCGCGTACGAGCGTCTCGCCGCGCGAGGCGGTGTTGACGAAGATCCACCAGGCGGTGCCGACGGCCCAGTACCACCGCTCGCCGGAGAGTGCCTGGCCGACGGCGAGCGCGAACGCGCAGGCGGCGGCCGCCTGAAAGGCCTGCCGGGTGGCGGGCCGGGCCAGGCCCCGCCCACCGGGCGGCGCGGGCACGGCGGCGGGCGGCGCGGGGGTGCGCCGCTCGACGCACCACACCCCGAACCGCACGAACGCGGCCACCGCCACACCCATGGGCACCGCCACCGCCAGTACGGGCAGTTCCCGCGGCCCCGCCTCCAGGAACTGCGCAGCGAAGAACATCATGAACGCGAAGATGCCGAGCGCGTTGCCGCGCGGCCCCCACCGCCGGGCCGCGACACCGCAGAAGACCACCGCGAGGAAGGCGGCGTCGCGCCCGAGCGGAACCCGGTGCAGTACGGCGGCCAGCGCCAGCACCGGGAGGCCGACGGCCGGGAGCAGCGCGGTGGTGACGGCCTGACGCCGGGGCGTCGGGTCCGCCACCGTGAACAGCGCGAGGAGCGCCGCGAGCCCGCCCACGACGGCGGCGGACAGCGGCAGTCCGGCCCACGCCACCGCGGCGGCCGCCGAGCCGACGCCGAGCACGGCCCGCGCCGAGATCCGCAGCCGCCGCAGCCCCGGGTCCGGAGCCGCGAACATCGCCGCGTACGGCCTCACCACCGACTGAAACTCCCGCAGCACCGCTGTGACCTGTCCCTTTCCCGTCCGGGCATGACAAAGGCGCTGCGGGGACCCGGATGCGGCTTCCTTGCCGTCCGGCGCAGCCCAGCGCAACGCCATCTGCCCCCAAGAGAAGCACCCCGCCACCATCGGCTCAAGCGATCACCGTTTCGCTGGTCCATTGGTACAGTCGCCTAGCGAAGAAACCGACCACGAGGGAGCCGATGGCCCATGCCCGCACCGGTGGACGCGGTGGACGCGCTCGACGCGAAGATCCTGCGGCTGCTGCTGGAGCAGCCGCGCACCAGCGTGCGCGAGTACGCCCGGATCCTGGGCATCGCCCGCGGCACCGTGCAGGCGCGGCTGGACCGGCTGGAGCGGGACGGCGTGATCACCGGCTACGGCCCTTCGCTCTCCCCCGCCGCCCTCGGCCATCCGGTGCTGGCCTTCGTGCACATCGAGGTCACCCAGGGTCATCTGGACGACGTGGGCGACGCGCTGGCCACCGTGCCGGAGATCATCGAGGTGTTCTCGACCACCGGCGCGGGTGATCTGCTGACCCGGGTCGTGGCGCGGGACAACGGGCATCTGGAGGACGTCGTGCAGCGGCTGATCCGGCTGCCGGGGGTGGTCCGCACCCGCACCGAGATGGTGCTCAGGGAGCGGGTCCGCCACCGGATGCTGCCGCTGGTCGACGCCGTGGGCCAGACCGCGGGAACCCGCCGTCGGCCTTGATCACGTCGTTCGAGGCCCACGGATGGTCGCGCCCGCTCCGATTCACGCTGATCGGGGTGGTGTGCCTGATGTTTCCGGTGGGGTGCATCGGGGTGCTGAACGCCGTGTCGGGGGAATGTCTGCGGCCCAACGCCAAGGTGTCCGAGGCCGCTGCCCGGGGCCTACCCACCAACGGGGAGCGCGTCCCCGAAGTGGCACTGAGCTTCGACGGGGGCAGCCTCGACGAGGACGTGCCGACGGAGGACCAGCGCCTGGTGGTGAGCGGCACTCCGCAGGAGCCCGTGCTCTTCGAGCAGGACGACCCCGACAGCTGCCCCGACGCGGAGTTCCGGCGCTAGCCGATCATGCCGGGTGCGGTGCGCCGGTCCGTACCCGGCATGCTGGTGCCCATGAACGTCAGCACTTCCGCGCCGCGCCTCCCTTCCGTGATCTTCGACCTCGACGGCACGCTCGTGGACAGCGAGCCCAACTACTACGAGGCGGGCCGGCGCACCCTCGCGCAGTACGGCATCACCGGCTTCAGCTGGGAGGAGCACACCCAGTTCATCGGGATCGGCACCCGCGAGACCCTGGAGACCCTGCGCGCGCGGTACGCGCTCGACGCGCCGGTGGACGAGCTGCTCGCCGTCAAGAACGGCCACTACCTGGAGCTGGTCCGCACCTCCACCACCGTCTTCCCCGAGATGCGGGCGTTCGCCGAGCTGCTGCGCTCCGCCGGGCATCCGATCGCCGTCGCGTCCGGCTCCTCCCGGCCCGCGATCGAGGCGGCGCTGAGCGCCACCGGGCTTGACGCGCTGCTGCCGCTCTACGTCTCCGCCGAGGACATCGGGCGCGGCAAGCCCGAGCCGGACGTCTTCCTGGCTGCCGCGCGGCTGCTGGGCACCGATCCGGCCGACTGTGTGGTGATCGAGGACGCCGGGCCGGGGGTGGAGGCGGCGCGGCGGGCCGGGATGCGCTGCGTCGCCGTCCCGTACGACGAGCACGCCGCCGGGGGTGGATCGGCGTACGACCACGCCGGGCTCATCTTCCGGGGCGGGCAGCGGGAGTTCGACGCGCGGGCGGCCTACGCGTGGGTGACGTCCGGCAGTTGAGACCCGACACATCATCATTTCTCGTCCGGTGAGAGGATGCCAGCGCCCATTCATCATCCGAGGAGAGCGAGGGCGTATGGGAAGACATGGGGGTAACGCGGTCCGCCGCTGGGGAGCGGCGGTCATCGCGTCCACGGCGGCACTCGCGGTCGCCGCACCGGTGGCGAGCGCGCAGGCGGCACCGGCCGCCCCGGCCGCACGGGCCGCCGCCGGACCGTCCGGCATCGCCGCCAAGGGCGCGTATCTGCTCGACAACAGCGCGAACAAGAAGCTGTGGAGCAAGAGCCCGGACACCAAACGCCAGATGGCGAGCATCACCAAGCTCATGACGGCGGTCGTGGTGCTGGACACGCGTGGGGTGAACCTCAACAAGAAGGTCACCGTCAAGAAGGCGTACCTGGACTACATCAGGACCAGCGGCGGCAGCGCCGCGGACCTGAAGCAGGGCGACAAGCTCACGGTCAAGCAGCTGCTGTACGGGATGCTGCTGCCGTCCGGCTGTGACGCCGCGATGGCCCTCGCCGACACCTTCGGCAGCGGGAGCACCACGGCGAAGCGCACCAAGTCGTTCATCTCCAAGATGAACAAGAAGGCGGACGCGCTGGGGATGACCAAGACCCAGTACGACTCCTTCGACGGCATCTCCACGCACGGCGCCAACTACACGACCGCCCGTGACCTGTCGAAGCTGGCGCGGCACGCGCTCGGCAACGCCACCCTCCGTACGGTGGTCAAGTCGGTCGGGACCGAGCAGAAGGCCCCGGCGGCCAACGGCCGGACCCGGACCTACTACTGGAACAGCAGCAACAAGCTGCTGGGCTCGTACAACGGCGCCATCGGCATCAAGACCGGTACCGGCACCGCCGCCGGGAAGTGCATCGTGTTCGCCGCCAAGCGGAACGGCCGGACGGTCGTCGGGGTGCTCCTCGGCGACAGCAAGCGGTACCCGGACGCGAAGAAGATGCTCGACTGGGCGTTCAACACCCGCACCAAGGTGACCTGGCGGCAGCTTCCCGCGGGCACCCCGCAGGACTGATCACCCGCAACGCCCGGTGCCCCGGCCGGAATCCCTTCCGGCCGGGGCACCCGCGTCTCGTACGCAGCTCAGGCGCGCGCGGCGAAGTCCCGCCAGGGCTTGCCCGCGACCGGCTCCGTGTCGACCCACAGGGACGTCACACAGTGCGGGCAGACGTAGGCCACGACGGTGAGCGCGTCGTGGACGCGGACATCCCGGCCCAGGTCGTCCGGGCCGAGCGTGACCCGGCCTGCGAGCCCTTCCCAGCCGCCGGACAGGCTGCCGAGTCCGGCTCCGCAGTGGCGGCACGCGGCGGACGGCCCGTCGGGGCCGGGGAACGTGCTGAGGGCGCTGCCCCAGATCCCGGAGGGCTCCCCCGTGACCGTACGGATCCCCGCCGCCGCTGGCGCCCCGGCGGCCGGGGCGGTCATACGGGCCCTGCGGTCCTCGCGGATCCGCTCCCGGCGGGCCGCCGTCGCGGGCTCGTCCACGCCGCCGTCCGGGGTCAGGGCGACTCCGTAGAGCCGGGCGGCGGACTCCGGGGTCACCGCGTGGCGTTCGACGTCGGCGGCCACCCGGGCGGGGTCGCGCAGCAGCGGGTCGCCGTAGCCGCCGCCGTTCTGGACGGTGCACTCGAAGACGTCGCCGTGGGCGATGCGGGCCGCCGGGGAGACGCCGGGCAGGGTCTCATGGCTGCCGTCCAGCTCGGAGAGCCGGGTGATGGCCTGCCCGGACGCCAGCCGGTCCAGCGGGGCCGCGGAGGTGACGCGTTCGAAGCGGGCGCATGAGCCGGGCAGGCCGCCGAAGAGGCCGGTGCGGTTGGGCAGCGAGACGCCATGGGTGCCCAGGACGCCGGTCACCTCAGGGGTGTCGATCGGGGTGAGGGCGAACTGGACGCCGTTGCCGCCGCGGTAGGTGCCCGCGCCGCCGGAGTCGGCTACCTGACGGCGCCACAGGTACATCAGCGGATGCCGCATCTCCTGCTGTTCGACATCGGTCGCGCCGCCGCCGAGGATGACCATGGCGCCGCCCGCGTCCACGCCGTCGCGGAAGGAGAAGGCGGGCCCGCCCCACATCAGCGAGTCCATGTACATCGAGGCGAACGGCTGCCCGTGCTGGTCGGCGCCGCCGAACTGGCTCAGCTGCCAGGATCCGTCGCTCGGGCCGAAGGCGAAGCTCTCGTAACGCTCGGAGAAGCTCAGCATTTTGGCGATCGCGCCGCCCGCGGAGCAGGTCGCCGTCCAGTTGGCGCCCGCGGCGCCGCCGCTGACGGGCATCGGCTCGACGGCGGTGACGCACAGCCCGTCGGGCGCCTTGACCTCGACCGGGCGCATGATGCCGTGGTTCCAGGGGATCTCCGAGCCGAAGGTGCACAGCATGAGCGTGGCCACGGCGCCGAGCAGTCCGCCGCGGGTGGTCATGCCGTACGCGGGGCTCTGCGGGCTGGAACCGGAGAAGTCGAAGACCAGCCGGTCGCCGGTCTTCTCCATCCGGCAGGGGACCTCCAGCAGTTCGATCCCCTGGTCGCCGTCGTTCCCCGAACCGTCCGGGCGGTCCAGGTACGAGGTGTGCTCGTACACCCCGTCCGGCAGCTCCTCCAGCATGGCCCGCAGATCGGCCTCGCTGTGGTCGAGGGTGCGTTCCATGGTGGTGCGCACCTGGTCGCTGCCGTAGCGGTCGCACAGCTCGTGGAAGCGGCGCTCGGCGACGCGCAGTCCGGCGAGGAAGGCGCGGAAGTCGTTGGCGACCGTATGGGCCATGCGGGAGTTGGCGACGATGGTGTCCCACAGCTCCTGGTTGACGGTGCCCTTGCGGACGATCCGGCCCGGCGGGATCCGGATGCCCTCCTGATACACGTCGGTGGCGGTCGTACACCAGCTGCCCGGGTCCATACCGCCGAGGTCGACCTGGTGGGCCATGCAGCCGAGCCAGGCGACCAGTTCGCCGTCCCGGAAGACCGGGCTGCAGAACTGCACGTCGTTCTGGTGCATCGCGGCGATGTAGGGGTCGTTGATGATGAAGACGTCACCGGGCTCGATGTCGTCGTACCGGCGCTGGAACTCCTCGATCGCCATCGCGCCCGTGTAGACCGGGGTCAGCAGATAGGTGCCGATGACGGCCATCTCGCCGGAGGCCGTATAGATGCCGAAGTTGTAGTCGGTGGCGTGGACGACCGGGGATCCGGAGACGTGCTCGACGGTGGTGGAGCCCTCGGCGTTGATGGACCAGAGCTTGTGCCGGATCACCTCGTGGGTGACGGGGTCGGCCGTCCCGTTCGCGGCCGCGGTCGCGCGTGCGGCGGTGTTCATCGTTGCTCCTTGATCGGGGGCGGCGCTGCTCACGGGCGGTTGTGGATGACGATGCCGCCGAGCCGGTCGACCACGGCCTCCTGACCGGAGCCGATGACGACGGTGGTGTCCGGCAGTTCGACGATGGCCAGGCCCTCGATGCGCAGCCCGTCGTGCAGATGCTCGCCGACGTAGACGGTGGCGTCGGTCCACTCGCCGTCGCTGAACACCCGCCTGCTGCCCGGCTCGGCCACGGACCCGACGCCCTGGGGCAGGCGTCCGGTCTCGAGTTCGGCACGGGGGACGGGGCTCGCGGCGACGACCCGGAAGGTGGTGATCTCCACCCCGCCGTCGGGGAACGCCGAGCCCTTGCCGAACCGGCCCTCGTAAGCGTCGATGAACCGCGCGACCATGGCGTTCACGCCCTCGGCGGTGATCGGGCCGTCGTCGAAGGAGACGGTCAGCACATGGATCTGGGCCCGGAACCGGATCTCGACGGACCGGGTGAAGGTCACCGTCTCCCGGTCCGCACCGGCCTCGACGAGCCCGCGCGCGGCCTTGTCCTGAAGCTCGGTGAAGGCCGCCTCGATCTCGTCCGGCGGCAGGGCGGCCCCGTAGTCGGTGGTGCCGGGCGGCGCCTGGAGGGGCTTGGACAGCTCCTCGACCATGGTCAGGTCCGAGCTGCCGATGCCGAACGCCGAGTGGACGGAGGCGGTGAGCGGGACGACGATCCGCGGGCAGCCCAGCTCGGCGCCGTAGGAGAAGGCGTGCAGCGGGCCCGCGCCGCCGTACGCGAACACCGCGAAGTCGGCCGGGTCGTAGCCCTGTTCCACCGTCACCTGGCGCACCAGGTCGGCCATCCGGGCGTCCACGATGGTCTTGATGCCCTCCGCGGCCTGTTCGACGGTCAGACCGGTGGGCCGGGCGATGTGCTCCTCGATGGCGGCGCGGGCGCGCTCGACGTCGAGGGTGAGCCGCCCGCCGAGGAAGTTGTCCGGGTTGAGGTAGCCCAGCACCAGGTCCGCGTCGGCGACCGTGGGACGCTCGCCGCCGCGCCCGTAACAGGCCGGTCCGGGACGGGCTCCGGCGCTCTCGGGCCCGACGGTCAGCACCCCGCCCCGTACGGAGGCGATGGAACCGGCCCCGGCGCCGATCGCCCGTACCGCGACGGACGGCAGGGCGAGCCGGTCGCGGCCGATGAGGGTGGTGTTGGACATGACGGGACGCTCGTCCAGCACCAGCCCGACGTCGAAGCTGGTGCCGCCCATATCGGTGGTGACGATGTTGCGGTGCTGGTCGCGGCTGCCCAGGTACTGGGAGGCCACCACCCCGCCGACCGGCCCGGACATCACGGCCGCGGCCGCGCGCTTCTCCGCCTCCGCGAAGGTCGCGAGCCCGCCGCCCGACTGCATGAGCAGCGGCCCGGTCCGCAGGCCCGCCTCGGCCAGGGTGGATTCGAAGCTGTCCAGCGACGCCCCCAGCAGCGGGCGCAGGCCCGCGTTGACCGCGGTGGTCAGGGTGCGCTCGTACTCCCCGATCCGCGGCAGGAACTCACTCGACAGGGTGACGCTCGCCCCGGGCACCTCCTCGGCCACGATCTCGCCGACCCTGCGCTCATGCGCGTCGTTGGCGAAGGACCAGAGCAGCGAGACGGCGAACACCTCGGCCCCGGCGTCCCGCAGCCGCGCCACGGCGCGCCGTACGTCGTCCTCGTCCAGCGGACAGACGACCCGGCCCGCGTAGTCGACGCGCTCGGTGACCTCCTCGGTCAGTGAACGGGGCACGGCCGGGGGCTGCTTCACCAGCGTGCGGAACCGCTTGATCTCCTCTTCCTCGAGTCCGGTGCCCTTGAACCCGCGCATGGTCGTCAGGGTGTCGCCGAAGCCGCGGGTCTGGATCAGGCCGACCTTCTTGGTGCGGCCTTCGAGCATGGCGTTGGTGGCGATGGTGGTGCCGTGGGCGAACATCTCGACGTCCGCGAGCAGTTCGGCCAGGTCGACGCCGCGCTCCCCGGCGGCGTCGACCAGAGTGTTGAGCACCCCCTCGGCGGGGT
>NZ_GG657754.1:1699789-1705333 GCF_000158915.1 Streptomyces himastatinicus ATCC 53653
CGTCTCGCCGTCCTCGAGCGCCTGGACGCAGCGGTCGTACACCGCGCCCTCCACACAGCCGCCGGAGACCGACCCGATGGCCGTGCCCTCGGCGTCGACGGCGAGGGCGGCGCCGGGACCCCGCGGCGCGCTGCCACCGACGGCCACGACGGTGGCGACGGCGAAGTCCCGGCCCTCCTCGACCCACCGGTTCAGCTCGGCGGCGATGTCAAGCATCCACGTCCCCACCCGGCGCGGTGCCCGCCAGCAGGACGCGGTCGGGGCGGATCGGCAGGTGCCGGTGGCGCACACCGGTCGCGTGCCAGACGGCGTTGGCGATCGCCGCCGCCGCGCCCACGATCCCGACCTCGCCGATGCCCTTGATGCCCACCGGGTCGTCCGGGTCCGGGTCGTCCACCCAGCCCACCTCGATGGGCGGCACATCGGCGTGCGCGGCGACGTGGTAGCCCGCGAGGTCGGGGCCGACGTGGCTGCCGAAGGCCCGGTCCCGGATCGCCTCCTCGTGCAGCGCCATGGACAGACCCCAGACCATGCCGCCGCGGAGCTGGCTGCGCGCGGTCAGCGGGTTGACGATCCGGCCCGCCGCGAAGATGCCGAGCATGCGCCGTACGCGGACCTCGCCCGTGGCGGTGTCCACGGCCACCTCGGCGAACTGCGCCCCGAAGGAGTGCCGTTCCTTCTGTGCGAGGGCGCCGATTGCCTCGGCCGTGTTCGACCGGGCGGTGATCCCCTGCTCCGGGATGGCGCCGCCGAGGGCCAGCTGCTCGCGCAGCTCCTTCGCCGCGGAGGTGACGGCCCAGGCCCAGGAGCGGGTGCCCATGGAGCCGCCCGCGATCATCGCCTGGCCGAAGTCGCTGTCCGCGATGCGCATGTGGATACGGCTCGGCTCCACCTCCAGCGCGTCCGCGGCGATCTGGGTCAGCGCGGTCCGGGCGCCGGTGCCGATGTCGGCCGCGGTGATCCGTACCGTGAACGTGCCGTCCGCCTCGGCCGTCACCGCGGCCGTGGACGGCATGGCGTTCGAGGGGAACGTGGCCGCCGCCGTGCCGGTCCCGAGCAGCCAGCGGCCCTCGCGGCGCAGCCCGGGACGCGGGTCGCGATCCGCCCAGCCGAACCTGCGGGCGCCCTCCTCGAAGCAGTCGATGACCCTGCGGGTGCTGTACGGCAGCCCGGAGACGGGGCCCGCCTCGGGCTCGTTGCGCGCCCGCAGCGCGATCGGGTCCAGGCCGCACTTCTCGGCGAGTTCGTCGAGCGCGGACTCCAGCGCGAACGAGCCCGGGGCCTCGCCCGGTGCGCGTACGAACGTCGGGGTCGGCACGTCGAGCGCCACCACGCGGTTGACGGTGTGGTGGGCGTCGGCGTCGTACATCGCGCGCCCGTAGTCGGCGCTGCGCTCGATGAATTGGTGCACGGTCGAGGTGAGGCTGAGGGCCTCGTGGCCGAACGCGGACAGCCGCCCCTCCGCGTCGGCGCCCAGCCTGACCCGCTGCACGGTGGGGCTGCGGTAGCCGGTGATCGAGAACATCTGGCGGCGCGTCAGCACGACCCGGACCGGGCGGTGCAGGACCGTCGTCGCCATCACGGCGGCCACCTGGTGCGGGCGGAGCCCCTTGGAGCCGAAGCCGCCGCCGACGTGCTCGGAGAGCACCCGCACCGAACCGAGGTCCAGCGAGAACATCTTCGCCAGCTCGTCGGCCACCCACATGCTGCCCTGGTTGGAGTCGACGACCTCCAGCCGGCCGCCGTCCCAGCGGGCGGTGGCCGCGTGGGGCTCCATCATGGCGTGGTGCTCTTCCGGAGTGGTGTACTCCGCGTCCACGACGGTGGCCGCCGCGGCGAGTTCGGCCGCGAGGTCCCCCTTCTCGGTCTCCGCCGACGGGTCCTCCGGCTTGCGGGCACCGGGGTGGGCGGCGGAGAACGCGACGTCGTGCGGCTCCTCGTCGTAGCGGACCACCAACGCCTCGGCGGCCTCCCTGGCCTGCTCCGGCGTCTCCGCGACGACCAGCGCCACCGGCCAGCCCGCGAACGGCACCCGATCGGTCTGGAAGAGCGTGACGGTCGGGTCGGGCTTCCCCAGCAGGCCGACGTACTCGCCGTCGACCTGCGGGGCGTTCCCGTGGTGCAGGACGGTGAGGACGCCGGGCATCGCCTCGACGGGGGCGGACTCCACCGCACGGATGCGGCCACGGGCGATGGTGGACACCACCAGCCAGCCGTGGGCCAGGTCGGCGAAGGGGATCTCACCGGCGTAGCGGGCCGCTCCGGTGACCTTCTCCCGGCCCTCCACACGGGTGTGCGCGGTGCCGACGGACGGGGTGACGGCGGCGGTTCCGGTCGTCGTGGTCATCGGACGGCCTCCTCGGAGAGTTCGGTCAGCATGGCCACGACGAGGTTGCGCATCAGCGTCACCTTGTATCCGTTGTGCGGGAGCGTCTCGGCGGCCGCCAGTTCGGCGTCCGCGGCGGCGGCGAACGCCTCGCCGGTCGCCGGTCCCCCGGTCAGCGCCCGCTCGGCGGCGTGGGCGCGCCACGGCCGGGAGGCCACGGCCCCGAAGGCCAGGCGCACTTCGTGGACGACGCCGTCCCGGACGTCGAGGGCGCCGGCGATCGAACCGATCGCGAACGCGTACGAGGCGCGCTCGCGCACCTTCCGGTAGCGCGAGTGGGCCGCGACCGGAGCGGGCGGCAGGGTGATGCCGGTGATCAGCGCGCCGGGCGGCAGCGCGGTCTCCAGATGCGGGGTGTCCCCCACCGGCAGATAGAACTCGGCGAAGGGCAACTCGCCCGGCCCGTCCGCCGTTTCGTAATGCACGACGGCGTCGAAGGCGGTCAGCGCCACCCCCATGTCCGAGGGGTGGGTGGCCACGCAGTGCTCGGAGGCGCCGAGGATCGCGTGGTTGTGGTGCTCGCCCTCGATGGCGGGACAGCCGCTGCCGGGGACCCGCTTGTTGCACGGCTTGGCGGTGTCGGTGAAGTAGCCGCAGCGGGTGCGCTGGAGCAGGTTCCCGCCGACCGTGGCCATGTTGCGCAGCTGCCCTGAGGCTCCGGCCAGCACGGCCTGGGCCAGCCCCGGGTACCGGGACCGCACATCGGGGTGGGCGGCGAGGTCGCTGTTGGTGACGGTCGCGCCGATACGCAGGCCGCCGTCCGGCGTGGCCTCGATCTGGTCGAGGGGGAGGTCGCGCACGTCGATGAGGCGCGCGGGCCGCTCCACCCCGGTCTTCATCAGGTCGACGAGGTTGGTGCCGCCGCCGAGGTAGCGCGCGTCGGGGTCGGCGCCGAGCAGGGCCACCGCCCCGGAGACGTCGTGCACGCGCTCATACCCGAATTCCCTCATACCGCTGCCTCCGCTTCCGTCGCGCCGTTTCCGTCACCCGAGCCGCCGGACGGCGGCTGCGCGGCCTCCGCCGCCTGTGCGACCGCCTCGACGATCGACACGTACGCGCCGCAGCGGCACAGGTTGCCGCTCATGCGCTCCCGGATCTCCTCGGCCGTGAGCGGCTGCACTCCCGCCTCGGGCCGCACGTCCTGGGTCGCGGCGCTCGGCCAGCCCGCCGCGTGTTCCTCGATCACGGCGATGGCCGAGCAGATCTGGCCGGGGGTGCAGTAGCCGCACTGGTAGCCGTCGAGGTCGAGGAACGCCTGCTGCACCGGGTGCAGGTCCTCGCCTTCGGCCACGCCTTCGATGGTGGTGATGACACGCCCTTCGGCGGCCACCGCGAGCTGGAGACAGGAGACGGCGCGGCGCCCGTCGATCAGCACCGTGCAGGCACCGCACTGACCTTGGTCGCAGCCCTTCTTCGTGCCGGTCAGGTCGAGACGTTCGCGCAGGGCGTCGAGCAGGGTGGTGCGGTGGTCGACGGGCAGCGTGTGCTTCTCGCCGTTGATGTTCAGCGTGATGGCGCTGTACGTCGGGGAGGGGGCTGGGGCCATGATCAGCCTTCTTTCGCGTAGCTGGTGCGCGTCGAGCGAGATGATCCGGGCGGTGCGGGAAGGGTCCGGGGAGTGCCCCGGGAAGAGTCTGGGAAGGTGAGCGGGCTGGTGGCGACCGGCACCAGCCGTTCGCACTGGCCGGATCTGCCGCTAAGGTAGACCTAAGTGGACAGTTGTCCGGCTGGTATGAACGTATCGGACAGTTGTCCGGTTAGCAAGGCCGGCCCGACCGCGGTTCCGGGAAGGAGGAGGGCGTGCCTGAGAAGAAGGACACCCCACTGCGCTCGGACGCGCAACGGAATCGCGAGCGCATCCTGGAAGTGGCCCTCGCGGAGCTGACGCGCTCGGCGGACGCCCCGCTGAGCGCGATCGCGAAGAAGGCATGCGTCGGACAGGGGACGTTCTACCGCAACTTCCCCAACCGCGAGGCGCTGGTCCTGGAGGTCTACCGCTACGAGGTGCAGCAGGTCGCCGACACCGCGGCCCAGCTGCTGCGGACCCGGGCACCGGACCAGGCGCTGCGGGAGTGGATGGACCGCCTCGCCCAGTACGCCATGACCAAGGCGGGCCTGGCCGGTGCGCTGCACAAGGCCACCAGCGCGCACGGCGGTCTGGTCCAGCTGGCACGCGGCTCGCTGACCTCCGCCGTCACGCTCCTGCTGACGGCGAACGAGGAGGCCGGGACCATCCGCCCGGGGGTCACCCCCGACGACTTCATGCTCGCCATCGCCGGGCTCTGGCAGATCGACCCCTGCGGGGACTGGCAGGGGTGTGCCGGGCGGCTCCTGGACCTGGTCATGGACGGCCTGCGCGCCGGTGCGCCGGGTCAGGCGCCTGGTTAGGACCGGCGGCGCGGCTTGCCGCGCTTGGCGCCCTTGGCACCCTTGGGCGCCGCGGAACGGCCCCGCGGGTTCTTTCCGGTCCCGCCTGCCCTGCCGGAAGCCGCCTTGCCGGACGCCGTCTTGCCGGATACCGTCTTGCCCGCCGCGGGTTTGCGCTTCTGCTCCGCCGGGGGCGGAGTGCGGCCCCGGGTGCTGTTGACGGTCCGCCCGCGGACGATCCCGATGAAGTCCTCCACCAGGTCGGTGGTCGCGTCCTCCGGCCACGACAGCGCGACGCTCGACTGGGGCGCGTCCGTGAGCGGCCGGTACGTGAGGTCCCTGCGGTGGTGCAGCCGGGCGAGCGACTGCGGCACGACCAGCAGCCCCACTCCGGCCGCCACCAGCTCGATGGCGTCCGCCGTGGTGGCGGGGCGCTCGATCGCAGGTTGCCCCGGCGGGCGCTCCCAGCCGATCACGTCGTCGAGGGGGTGCAGCACGATGTCGTCGGCCAGATCGTCGACGGTCACCTCGTCGACCGCCGTCACGACGTGGTCCTTCGGGGCCACGACCACCGTGGTCTCGGTGTAGAGGGGGATCGCGCTGAACACCGTACGGTCCACCGGCAGCCGCACGAGCCCCGCGTCGGCGCCGCCGTCCCGCAGCACACCGGGGACTTCGGCGGCGGGCACCGCGAGGAGGGTGAGCGGGACGTCGGGCAGGCGCTCGTTCCAGATCCGCACCCACTTGGCGGGCGTCGCCCCCGGGACATACGCGAGCCGGAACGTAGGGGA
>NZ_GG657754.1:1705594-1708844 GCF_000158915.1 Streptomyces himastatinicus ATCC 53653
GTCGCGGCGAAGCTGGGCACCTCCATCTCGGGTCTGGCGCGCGGCGGCATCACCGAGGCCCTCACCACCGAGCAGATCGAGGCCCTGAAGGAGGAGCGCCCCGAGTGGCTGGAGAAGGAGCGCGCCACCCAGGCCGAGGTGCGCAAGGAAGCGGTGCGGATCAAGGAGAAGCACGCCGAGAAAGCTGAGAAGGCGGAGAAGGCGGAGCGCGACGCCCAGTCCGGCCCGCCGCGCTCCTGACCCTTTCCGCCCTTCAGCCCGTTCAGCCCTTCTTCAGTCCTTGTAGTCGGGAGCGACGCGCTCCACGAGCCGCAGCAGCGCCGACCAGGCCAGGTCGTACGCCTTGTCGTCCTGGAGGTCGGAGCCCTCGTCCTCGCCCGCGAGCTGACGCGCCGTCAGTTCACGGATGTCCGGCGGCGGCATGACGAGCTTCGCGCCCCCGGCCGTCGCCGCGACCTGGATCTCGCACGCCTTGTCCAGGTAGTACATGCGCAGGAACGCCTGGGCGGGGGTTTCCCCGACGGTCAGCAGGCCGTGGTTGCGCAGGATCATCGCCGGGTGACCGGCGAGATCGGCGACGAGCCGCTGTTGTTCGGCGAGGTTGAGGGCGACGCCCTCGTAGTCGTGGTAGCCGAGCCTGCCGTAGAACTCCATGGAGATCTGGTTGAGCGGCAGCAGGCCCTCCTCCTGGGCGGCGACGGCGCAACCGGCCTTGGTGTGGGTGTGCAGCACGCAGTGGGCGTCGGGCCGGGAGGCGTGGACGGCGCTGTGGATGACGAACCCGGCGGGGTTGACGGGGTGCGGGGTCTCCTCGACGGGGTGGCCGGACAGGTCGACCTTGACGAGGTTCGACGCGGTGATCTCCTCGAAGAGGAGACCGTAGGGGTTGATCAGGAAGTGGTGTTCGGGGCCGGGGACGCGGGCGCTGATGTGCGTGAAGATCAGGTCGGTCATCCGGAAGTGCGCCACCAGGCGGTAGACCGCGGCGAGTTCGCGGCGCAGCCGCGGCTCCTCGGCGTCAGTGTCCGGTGCGGCCGGAGCGGTGTAGTGGGGCGTCGAAGCGGTCACGGGATGAGTTCCTTGGGTCGTGGGGGTGACGGAGGTGTCGATCCGTCTCAGACGGTCGCGGGCGCGGGTACGGCTTCGGGCGCGGTGGCCGGTTCGCCCGCCACGCGGCGGCGCCAGGCGTCGACCGCGGCCTGCTCGGTCGGCTTGGTGGCGAGGCTGACGGCCACGTAGGCGACGAGGGCGGCGAGCAGGCCGAAGTAGATCGGCTCGTTGGCGAGCAGCCCCTCGACCACCATGAGCGTGATCACCGTGAGGCCGCCCGCGATCATCGCGGCCAGGGCACCGGGCAGATTGCCGCGCTTCCACACCAGACCGCCGAGGATGGGCACCAGCAGGCCGCCGACCAGCAGGTTGTAGGCGACGGTGAGCGCGGCGAGGACATCGCCCAGGAGACAGGCGATGACGATGGCGGTCACACCGAGGACGACGATGGCCAGCCGGTTCGAGCGGATCTCGTCGCGATCGTCCGGGGCGTCCGTGGCCCCCGTGGTGCGACGCCGCAGCCGGGCCCAGATGTCGTTGTTGGCGACCGTGGCCGAGGCGATCAGGGCACCGCTGGCGGTGGACATCATCGCCGACAGGGCGGCGGCGAGGACGAGCCCCCTGATACCGGTGGGCAGGGTGTGCTGGACGATGGTGGCGAACGCCTGGTCGGCACTGGCCAGATGCGGGTACAGCGCCTTGGTCGCCATGCCGATGAACGCCCCGGCCAGGGCGTAGACGAGACAGTAGATCCCGGCGGCCGTACCGCCCCAGGTGGCCACCCGGTCGTTGCGGGCGGTGAAGACCCGCTGCCAGATGTCCTGCCCGATCAGCATGCCGAACGTGTAGATCAGCACATAGGTGAAGATGGTCTGCCCGCCGATGGAGGTCGGGGAGAGGTAGCCGTGCGGCAGCCGGTCCGCCATCTCCGAGAATCCGCCGGCCTTGATCACCGCGATGGGCAGCAGCAGGACGAGCACGCCCACGCTCTTGATCACGAACTGCACCATATCGGTGAGCGTGATGGACCACATGCCGCCGAGCGCCGAGTAGCCCACGACGATGGTCCCGCCGATGACGACCGCGGCCCAGCGCGGCACGTCGAAGAGCACGTCGAAGACGCTGGCGTACGCGATCGTCGAGGTCACCGCCAGCATCAGGGTGTAGACCCACATCACCACGCCCGAGATGACGCTCGCGGCGTCGCCGTAGCGCAGGGAGAGCATTTCGGCGACGGTGTAGACGCGCAGCCGGGCGATCCGGGCGGAGAAGAACACGCTGAGGGCCAGCAGTCCCAGCCCGATGGCGAACACCATCGCGGCACCCGAGAGGCCGTAGGTGTAGCCCAGGCGTACCCCGCCGATGGTGGAGGCGCCGCCGAGGACGACGGCGGCCATCGTGCCCGTGTACATCAGCGGGCCCAGCCGCCGCCCGGCGACCAGGAAGTCGCTCTTGGAGGCGGCGAGTCTCTTGCCCCACCAGCCGACACCGACGATGGCCAGCAGATATCCGAGCATGACGAGGTAGTCGACGGCCATCAGGTCCTCCGAAGCAGAGCGGCGTGGCGGGGGGGGTGATGCGTGACCTTATCCACGGTGCACACTGGCGCTGAACCCGCGGATCCGTCCGATGTGAAACCGTCCGTTGGACGAATCCGACACCCCGGCGCGGTGCCGCGGGATGAGAGGATCCCTGCCTTGTGACCGAGCACGACCCACCGTCCATCCACCTCAGTGTGCTGCTCGCCGATCCCTCGCTGGGGCTGCGCCAGGTCGCCGGTCCCGCCGAGGACCGGCGCATCGGCACGGTCGGCACCACCGAGATCGAGGACCCCACGCCCTATCTCGTCGGCGGTGAACTCCTCCTCACCGCCGGAGTGCGGCTGCCGCCCGACGCGAACGGCATCGACACCTATGTGGCGCGCGTGGTGGCGGCCGGGGTCGCCGCCCTCGGCTTCGGCGTCGCCCCGGTGCACGAGGAGATACCGGCCGAGCTCATCGCCGCGTGCGACCGCCATGGACTGCCGCTGCTGCGGCTGCCGCCGCCCACCCCGTTCGTCGCCGTCGGCCGGGCGACGTACGCCGCCATCGCCGAGGCCCGCAACCGCGACCTGAAGAAGGTCTCGCAGGCGCAGTCGGCCCTCGCCTCGGCCGCCGCCCGTCCGGACGCGCTTCAGGCCGTGCTCACCCAGCTCACCGCG
>NZ_GG657754.1:1709409-1715667 GCF_000158915.1 Streptomyces himastatinicus ATCC 53653
CACTCCGTATCTGCACATCGACGGCCCGGCGCTGCGGGCTCTGGTTCCCGCCGCGCCGGGGACCCGCCCGCGCGCCCCCGCCCAGGCCGCCGCCCTCGGATGGACCCTCGGCTTTCAGCGACCCCTCCCCCGCGGCGGATCTGCCGCGCGCCGACGCCCGCGCCGAACGGGCCCTCCAGCGCGCGATCGCCGCCGAAGTGCCCGCCGTCGTGCACGAGGCCACCGCACCGGCCGTGCACAGCCTCGTCTCGCCCGCCGACGCCCGGGAGTTCGCCCGTGCCCGCTTCGCCGCGCTCGACCGGACCGGGCCGCCGGGTGCCGACGTTCTGCTCGGCACCCTGCGCACCTGGCTGACGTTCCACGGCAGTTGGGACCGTACGGCCGCTGAACTCCAGGTCCACCGCAACACCGTGCGCCACCGCATGACCCGGGTCGCCGAACTCCTCGGCGCCGACCTCCAGGACCCGGCCGTCCGCATGGAGTTCTGGTTCGCGCTGGAGTGGCTTTCCGACGACGGCTTCTAGACCGGGCTAGTCGGGGAGCCCCCACGGCTTCGCGTCGCCGACGGCCGGTACGTCACGCGGGCCCGGGTCCGGGTGGGTGCCGCGCGGGGCGACGACGGCCGTTTCGTCCCTCCGCAGCGGGATCTCGATGCGGCCCGGCCCCGTCTCCCGGTACCGCAGCCGCCTGCCGCGCTCGTCCCGTACGTCGACGGCACCGCGGATGCCGTGGTCCAGCACCAGTGGCGCGCCCGCCTCGCTGTGGACGCGTACCCACCGGGTGCGGCCGCCGGCCCGGTCCGCGTCGATCAGGAACGCGCCCTGGGCGCGCAGGGAGGCCACGGACGCGTCGGGCCAGCGGCGCGATACGGACGGGAAGACCCGCACCACACCGCCGTGGCTCTGCACGGCCATGTCGAGCACCGACTGCGTGGCGGTCAGGGGGCTCTCGATGCCCAGGTTTCCACCCTCGACGTACATGGTGTTCGGGGTCATCCAGGCGTTGTTGATGGCATTGCCGCCGGTGAAGAAGGTGAGGAAGTCGAGGGCCTCCTCGGGGCGGTCCATCCGCGAGGCCATCGACGAGGCGGCGGCGTAGCTGTAACCCGCCCACAGGGCACGGTCCTTGACCCAGTGGTCGAAGGTGGTCCGCATGATGTCCCGGTCGCCCGGCCGGTCCCAGTCCAGCTCGTGCAGCGGATACAGCCACAGCATGTGCGAGAAGTGGCGGTGGGATTCGGTGAGCGGCTTCGCGGCGCCGATCATGACGCCGGTGGCGTCGCGCGGGTAGTCCACCAGGCGCTTGACGATCTCGCGCCAGCGCCCGGCACGCGGGTGGTCCGTACGGAGGATCCGCAGGCAGTCGAGGAGCGTGGCGCAGCCCCAGCGGAGCAGGGAGAGGTCGTAGGTGCAGTCCTCGGCGTCCGCCCACTCGGGCGAGCGGGTGAGCGGAAGGTGCAGCTTGCCGTCGCCGCCCTCGTACAGGAAGTGGTCGTAGAAGTTCACCGCCTTGACCAGGATCGGGTACAGGACGTCGCGCACGATGCGGGTGTCCATGGTGTGGCGGTAGCTGAGCCAGACGTTGTGCATGGCCCAGATGAGGTTGCCGTTGTTGTCGGTCTTGGTGGAGGTGCCGGGGATGCCGACGGTCTTGGCGCCGGGGCGCAGCATCCAGTCGGAGGGGTGGGCGAGGGCGTAGGTCTGCCCGTCCTGGTACTCCGGCGGGACCGAGAGCGGCAGATACTTCTCGAAGTCCTTGAAGGTGGAGGTGACGGAGTCGAGTTCGAGGTGGTTGGACCCCTGGATCAGCCAGGTGGCGATCTGCACGTTGAGATTCCACCAGACGGCGGTCCAGCTGCCGCCGGTCTCCGGGTACCACGGCCCCCATTCGGACATCGAGGGCCCGTCGGCCCGGGTGGCGCAGGCGGCCTTGTAGAGCTGGATCCAGTAGAAGTCCTGGAGGCGCTTGTCGGGTACGGACAGCAGGCTGCGCCGGTAGAACCGGTGCCACCAGGCGCGGTGTTCGGCCACCAGGTCGTCGGGGTCCGCGGCCAGCGTACGGGCCACTTCGGCGACGGCCAGCTCGGTGGTGCGGGACAGGTCCCCGGGATAGCGGTAGACGATGTGCGCGGCCAGCAGTCTGCCGGTGCCGACGCGCCGTTCGCGCCAGGCGGTGGTCCAGCCGCCGCCCGCGATGAGCGGCTGTTCCACGTATCCGGTGTCGCCCGCGGAGCCGGTGCGGGGGTCGGGGTTGCCCGTGTAGTCGGCGGGCTTGTCCTTGGTACGCGGCGAGGCGGCGGGCAGCCATGTGAACGACCAGGCCGCTTCGCGCTCGCCCGCGCTGGGCCGGGTGGAGATCAGCAGCGCGGTACGGGTGTTGTGCACCAGCATCGAGAAGCGGACGCTGCCCCGGGTGGTGGTGACGGTGCCGCGCAGCTCGGCGTCCCAGAGGTCGAGGGTCCAGTCGATGCCGGTCACCTCGCCGGCCAGGGTGAGGTCGAAGTGGCCGATGGGCAGCCGCGAGAAGCCGTACGGGGCGCGCCACTGCGGCCGCTGGTCCTGCACCTGACTGTGGCTGACCATGACTTTCACGGAGTTGGGGGTGGCGCCCCGGTAGACCTGCACGCCGAGCAGTCCGTTGGCGAGGAAGGGGCCGTCCTTCCAGTCGCCGGGCATCCGGCGCCACCGCAGGGCCGCGTCCCTGACGATGCGTTCGGTCAGGTTTCCGGCCCGGCCCGCGCCCTGGGGCGCGGCCCAGGCGGTGCCGGATCCGGCCAGCCAGCCCGCGGCTCCGGCTGCGGCCGCCGAGCCGATCACACCTCTTCGAGAGATCCCGTTCCCTGTCGTCGGGGTCACGTATGTGCCTCCCATACCTGGTGGTGAACTACCCGGCATGGTGCAGGGGTCGGAGCAGCAAGGGAAGACCTCCGACGTATCGGAAATCGCCCCGCTTCATCTCCGCAGGTGGGTGAGGTGTGCGCGATCGCGGCGCGGCGACAGGGGCGTCAGCCAACCGATCTCTCAGACGCTGACCATAAAGAGGAGAGCGACCACACCCACGAAGCCGAGACCGCCGAGAACGGTTCCGGCGATGGCCATCCACAGACGGCCCGCGCCGCGGCGGGCGTGGTGGATGCCCATGGCGCCGAGGACGACGGCGATACCCCCCGCGATGGGCACCAGGGGGAGGGTGAAGGCCAACAGCAGGGACGGCAGTAGGCCGACGATGGCGAGGACACCGACGACGGAGAAGACACCGAGGACCACGGCGGTGGGACCCAGCGCGACGGCGGGTGTGTCGGTGCGGTGGGCCATGGTCGGTGCAGGCATGAGTGTCCCCCTTCGCAAAAGCCCCCGGAGCGGGCTCATTCGACATACCGATCGTAGCTGGGGTACCCCGGCGCTCCGGTGGGCAGGGTGGGTGCGTCAAGTTCCCTTGATGGAGAGGACGTTCCATGCGAGGCATTCTTCGAAGACTCGGTCCGCTGGTGGCGGTTCTCCTCGCCGTCACCCTGGTGGCGGTCGCCCAGGGAGCCGAGCGGAGCCGGGCGGGCACCGCGTCGGCCGAGGAGGGCGGCGGGCCGCGTCCGGGCAGTCACTGGGTGGGGACCTGGACGTCCATGCCGCAGCTGACCGAGCCGGCCAACATGCCGCCCCCGCCGTACACCCAGGACGGCGCGGTCCTCGCGGACAGCACCTTGCGGCAGACCGTGCACGTCTCGGTGGGCGGCAGCCGGCTGCGGCTCCGCTTCTCCAACGCCTTCGGCGGGGCGCCCCTGCCCATCTCCCGCGTCTCCGTGGCCCGTCCCGCGGGGGGCAGGGCCGGGGTGAGCGCGATCGAACCGGGCACCTCCCGGCCCGTCACCTTCGACGGCCGCGCCGCCACGACGGTGCCCATGGGCGCGCTGATGGTCTCCGATCCGCTGGACTTCCGGCTGCCGCCGGGCGCGAACCTCACCGTGACCGTGTACCTGGCCACCGGTCAGCAGTCGACCGCCGTCACCTCCCACCCCGGCTCGCGCACCGCCTCCCATATGCTGCGCGGCAACCATGTCGACGCCACCGACCTGACGGGCGCGGCCTCGGTCGAGCACTGGTACTTCCTGAGCGGTGTCGAGGTGTGGTCACCGGCACGCACCCGGGCCACCGCCGTGCTGGGCGACTCGCTCACCGACGGGCGGGGCTCCACCAGCAACCACAACGACCGCTGGACGGACCGGCTGACGACCCGGCTGCGCGCCGACCACAGGACGGCCGACACCGCCGTGCTCAACCAGGCGGCGGGCGGGAACCGGATCCTCCAGGACGGTCTGGGCCCGAACGGTCTGGCCCGGCTGGACCGTGACGTCCTGGCGCAGAGCGGCGTCACCTCGCTCATCGTCTTCGAGGGCATCAACGACATCGGCACCGCCCCCGCCACCCCCGAAGCACAACAGGACGTCGCGGACCGGCTCATCGCCGCCTACGGCCAGATCCTCGTGCGCGCCCACGCCCAGGGGATCCGCGTCTACGGCGCCACCCTCACCCCCTTCGGCGGCAGCACCCCGTACGACGACGCGGCGGGCCACCGCGAGGCGACACGGCAGCGGATCAACGACTGGATACGGACCAGTGGCCGCTTCGACGCGGTCGTGGGACCTGGACCGGGCGACACGGGACGAGGACGCTCCGAGCCGCCTGCGCGCTGACCTCGACGTGGGCGACCATCTGCACCTCAACCCCGAGGGCTACCGCGTGATCGCCGACGCCTTCCCGCTGCGCCTCTTCCGCCGCTGACGGCTGCCCCTGCCCCCGTTGGCGAATCCCCTTCTCCATCCGTAGGAATGGAGGATGCGAATGCAGAACGAGCGCAGGCCAATGTCACGCCGGTGGTTCCTGGGTGCCTCCGGCGCGGCCCTCCTCACCGCGGGCTGTCAGGACACCGAGGGGAAGAGCGAAAGCACCGGGAACACCTCCGGGCACCGGGCCGTCGTCCCGAGCGGCGTGCTGGGGGCCAACTTCAACGAGGACCCCTCCACCATGGACTCCTCCATGCTGGAGGGCCTCTCCGCGGGCTGGCTCCGCGGGTTCGTGCCCATGCCGGAGATCGACAAGACCCCCGCCCGGCAACAGGCCGCGATCAAGGCGCTCCTGAGCGCACACGACAAGGGGTACGGCACGGTTTTATCGCTGAAGTTCCCCTACAACCACCGCCCGATGCCCGCGGTGGACAGCGCGGACATGGACGCCGAACTGGCGCGGGTGGACAAGGTGCTGGACGCCGCCATGGGCAAGGCGGACATCCTCGCGCTCGCCAATGAGCCCTTCATCGAGAGCCTGAAGAAGGACCACGACGACGGAACGCTCAACGCCTTCTACGAGAAGGTCGCGCAGCATGTCATCGCCTACCGCAAGAAGCGTTTCGGGGAGCGCTGCCGCACACGGCTGTACATGGGCTCCCTCAACCACCTCGACAGGCCCGACTGGCGTACGCCGGCGACCGAGCGCTGGATGGAGTTCACCCGGAAGACCCCGGAGATCGAGGGCGTGGACATCCACCCGCACGTGGCCGCCATCGAGGACTCGCAAAAGTACCTGGACTACATCCTTCCCAAGCTCCGCCGCGACCAGAAGTTCCTGGCCACCGAGTTCTCCCTGGTCCTGCTGTGGGAGCAGCACCTGCGCGACACCATCCCCGCCGAGTTCGCCCGGCGCTACGAGCTGCCCGCGGCCACCAAGGTGTGGCAGGTGATCAAGCAGGCGACCGAGCACCCCTTCCCGCAGCGGAAGTGGCACGACTTCCTGTCCATGAGCCCGTGGTTCGAGACCCACAAGCATTACTTGCGCAACCAGGTCCAGAAGTTCCGTGACACGGGAAAGCTCGCCGTGGCCACCTACGGCGTGGCGCAGGCACCGGCGATGGTGAAGGACTTCGGCCCCGACAAGCAGCCGTGGCTGCTGAACAGCCTGTACTCCAACCTGACCGTGCAGGAAGGCGAGGACGGAAAGCCCGCGCGGAGCTACGGCCTCTTCGACGACTTCCGTGCCCTGCAACGTGCCGAGGACCGCCGCCCGGTGCGCACAGCCGAAACGACGACGTGAAGATCGGTCACCCTCGCAGGTAGGCGAGAACCGCCAGCACTCTGCGATGGGTGGCATCGGTCGGGGGGAGGTCCAGCTTGCCGAGGATGTTGCCGATGTGCTTGCCCACGGCCGCCTCGGACACCACCAGGTGGCGGGCGATCGCGCCGTTGGACTTGCCCTCCGCCATCAGGGCCAG
>NZ_GG657754.1:1715930-1787962 GCF_000158915.1 Streptomyces himastatinicus ATCC 53653
TGCAGTCCCTCGTCCTGGAACCCGGGAGGCATGCGGACGTCCGTGAGGACGATGTCGGGGACGTGCGCCTCGACGGCGGCGAGCAGCGCGGGAGCGTCGCCGACGGCCGCGACCACGTCGTGGCCGCAGCGGCCGAGCAGCCCGATGAGCCCTTCCCGCAGCAGCACGCTGTCCTCGGCCAGTACTACGCGCAGCGGTCGATCCGTTCGCAAGGAAACTCCACACGCAGCAGGGTCGGTCCGCCCGGCGGGCTGGACAGGGAGAGTCTGCCACCGAGCGCGGACACCCGGTCCCCGAGGCCGGTGAGCCCGCTTCCGGCGCCGGGGTCCGCGCCGCCCCGGCCGTCGTCGCGCACCTGGACGAACAGTCGTCCGTCGCGGTGCGCGCCGCGAACCTCCGCGCGGCTCGCCCCGCTGTGCCGGGCGATGTTGGTGAGGGCCTCGCGGACCACGAAGTACGCGGCGGCCTCGACCGCCTGGGGCAGCCGTCCGGGCAGTTCCAGGGCCACGTCCACGGGAACCACGGAGCGGTCCGCGGCGTCGGCGACCGCCGCGGGGAGGCCGTAGTCCGCGAGCACCTTGGGGTGGATGCCGTGGATGAGTTCGCGCAGCTCCGCGAGCGCCTGGTCCGCCTCCTCCTGGGCCGTGGCGAGCTGGTCGGCGAGCGGGCCCGGAGTGACGTCCAGGCGGGCCAGGCCGAGCGTCATCGTGAGCGCCACCAGCCGCTGCTGGGCTCCGTCGTGGAGATCGCGTTCGATGCGCCGCCGTTCCGTCTCGAAGGCGTCCACCAACCGGAGGCGGGAGCGGGCGAGTTCGGTGACCTCCGCCTTCAGGTCGCCCTCGCGCGGGGCGATCAGCAGCCGCGTCAGTTCGGCCCGGGCCCCGGCCACGACCCCCAGCACATAGCCGCCCAGGCCCAGGAGCAGCAGTCCGAGCGCGGCGACCGCGAAGGCGACCGGCCAGGAGGTGACGATCCACTGCTTGAGCACCTTCGTCTCCCGGCCGCCACCGACCGTGGCCATCAGCAGCGGTGTCGCGACCACGGACAGCGGGGCGAGCAGGGTGACCGCGAGGACGATCGCGTCGACCGGCCACAGCAGCACCGCGAACAGCACGGCGTATCCCAGCTCCCGCCATGTCGTCCGCTCCCTCATGCGGGTGGTCAGCCAGCCCCACAGGCCGTAGGCGGTGGGCGCCCGGTGCTGGTCGGGGGCCGGGTCCCGGTCGATCAGGCGCAGCCTGTGCCGCTCCACCCAGGCCACCGGGATTCCGGCGAGCGCGGCGAGGAGGAGCAGCGGCAGCCCCACCAGTACGACGGCGAGGATGCCGCCCGCCGCGGCCGTGGTGGCGATCCCCGCGAGGGCGACCGCGCCGGTCACCGCACCGGTGAGCAGGTATCCGGCCGAACGCCACGGCCACGACGACAGCAGGAAGCCCGGCCCGGACATGGCCTGCCACACATTCCGAGGGTGCATGGAGGTCACCGTAGAAGGCCCGACCTGCCCGTGCCATCGGTCCAGGGGGTGTACCGGGGGTATGCCTGGCCCTACCCCAAGTCTCGGTTCCGCCGTACTGCGCCGTGGTGTCCGGGCGCGGTTTCGTGGCGTTCGACATCGATACGACTCGGCATCCAAACGACTCGGCATCCGCACGACTCGACATCGCTACGAGCGGGGACACATGAACAACGACGCGATCCGATTGCGCTCCGTCAGCAGACGCTTCGGCTCCGGCGACGGCGCGGTGACCGCGCTCGACCGGGTCTCGCTCTCCTTCCCCGCGGGGACGTTCACCGCCGTCATGGGCCCGTCCGGCTCGGGCAAGTCGACGCTGTTGCAGTGCGCGGCGGGGCTGGACCGCCCCACGTCGGGGTCGGTCACCGTGGGCGGCACCGAGCTGACGACACTGAGCGAAACCCGGCTGACGCTGCTGCGGCGCCGGCGCATCGGCTTCGTGTTCCAGGCGTTCAACCTGCTGCCGTCCCTGACCGCCCAGCAGAACGTGGCGCTGCCCCTACGGCTGGCGGGCCGCCGTCCCTCCGCGGCCCGGGTGCGCGAGGTGCTCACGCAGGTCGGGCTCGGCGAACGGGCCCGGCACCGGCCGTCCGAGCTGTCCGGCGGCCAGCAGCAACGGGTCGCCCTGGCCCGCGCCCTGATCACCCGCCCCGAGGTGCTCTTCGGCGACGAGCCGACCGGGGCCCTCGACACCCGGACCGGCCGGGAGGTGCTGGCCCTGCTGCGCGGCATGGTCGACGGCGAGGGGCAGACGGTCATCATGGTCACGCACGACCCGGTGGCCGCGTCCTGTGCCGACCGGGTGGTCTTCCTGGTCGACGGACGGGTCGGCGGCGAGCTGGCCGGGGCGGGCGCCGAGGCCATCGCCGCGCGCATGACCGGCCTGGAGAGCCCGGAGAGCGTGGAGAGCCCGGAGGACGTGCCGTGCTGAGCGTCGCCCTGAGCACCCTGCGCACGCGCTGGGTCACCTTCGCCGGCAGCTTCGTCGCCCTGTCGCTGGGTGTCGCGCTGCTCACCGTCATGGGCCTGGCCCTCGCCTCGTCGCTGGACGCGCCCGACCGGAAACCCGAACGGTTCGCCGCCGCGCCGGTGGTGGTCAAGGGAGCCGACACGCTGCGGGTGCCCACCCCGAACGGCGTCCGGGTCCGCAAGCTCGCACATCCGCGCGCCGTTCCCGCGGCGGTCGTCGCGCGCCTGCGGCGGCTCGGGCCCGTGGTCGAGGACCGTTCGTTCGCCGTACGGGCGCGGGGCGGGCCGGGTGATCTGGTGGGCCACCCCTGGTCCACCGCCGCGTTCGCCCGGTACGGGATCGGCGCGGGGCGTGCGCCCCGCGCGGCCGACGAGGTGGCCGTCAGCGGCGACTGGGCGAAACCGGGCGAGCGGGTACGGACCGGTGGCGGCACGGTACGGGTCGTCGGCACCGTACGGATCGCCGGGGCCGCCGTCGGACGCGGCTTCGAGAACGCCGTCTTCTACACCGACCAGCGCGCCGCCCGCCTCTCCCCCCGCAGCGTCCAGCTCGTCGTGGACGCCGCCCCGGCAGCCGTGCGCGCGGCGGTGCGCGGCAGCGAGGGGGTCCGGGTCCTCACCGGGGACGGGCGCCGCGACGCCGACCCCGGCCCGGACCGGGACCGCGAGGCGCTGATGGCGATGAACGCCCTGTTCGGCACGGCCGGTGGGGTCACCGCCTTCGTGTCGGTGTTCGTGGTGGCATCCACCTTCGCGTTCGCGGTGGCCCAGCGGCGCCGCGAGTTCGGGCTGCTGCGCACGGCCGGGGCGACGCCGGGGCAGCTCCGCCGGATGGTGTTCACCGAGGCCCTCATGGTCGGCGTCCTCGCCTCGGCCACCGGTTGCCTGCTCGGCGCGTACGGTGCGCCACGGCTGGCCGCGTGGGTGGTCGACGGGGGTGTCGCGCCCGGCTGGTTCACCATCGGCGACCACGTCTGGCCGTACCACGTGGCGTTCTGGACGGGTCTGCTGGTCGCCCTGTGCGGTGTGGCGGCCGCGTCCTGGCGGGCGGGCCGTACGGGACCCGCCCAGGCGCTGCGCGAGGCCGCCGTGGACACTGGGACGATGCCCCCGGGACGGTGGCTGTCCGGCCTGGCGCTCCTGCTGACCGCCGTCATCACCCTGTGCCTGGCCCTGGCCACCGACCCGGGAGAGCTGCTGCACCGGAAGACCTATATGAGCCGTCCGATGCTGCTCATCACCGCGGTCGCGCTGCTCGCGCCCGCCGTGGTGCCCCCGCTGACCCGGCTGATCGCCTGGCTCCCGGCCCAACTCCCCGGCGCCGGTGGCATGCTGGTGCGCGAGAACGCCGCCGCCGGAGTGCGCCGCACCGCCGCGGTCGCGGCGCCCGTGCTGGTCACGGTCGCCCTCACGGGTTCGCTCCTGGGCGCCACCGCGACGCTGAACGAGGCGAAGGCCGGCGAAGTCCGCGCGCGGACGGCGGCCGACTTCGTCATCACTCCGGCAGGAGGAACGGGCTTCGACGCGGCGACCCTGCGACAGCTGCGCGCGGTGCCCGGCGCCGAGGTGTCCGCGAGCGCGTCGAGCGCCGTCTACGTCCTGGAGGACGGCGTGTCCCTCGTGGCGTCCGAGGCCCGCGCCGTCGCCCCAGGGCCGCTCGCCGCCACCACCCGGCTGCCGGTCCAAGCCGGAAGGGCCGGTGATCTCGACGACGGCTCCATCATCGTCAACGGCGAGTGGCAGCAGCACACCGTGGGCCGACGCGTCCCGGTGTGGCTCGGCGACGGCAGCAGGAAGTGGCTGCGTATCGTCGCCGTGATGGCCACCGGCACCGGCGGCAACGGCGTCTACGTCACCCCGCGCAACGCCCCGGGCGCCACCGTCGACCGGGTCGACATCACCCTCACCGACGGCGCCGACGCGAGCGCCGTGGCCGCCGCGCTGAAGAAGGCGGTGGACACCACGGGCGGGCGGCTCCTCACCAAGGACCAATGGATCAGGGCGAGTTACCCCCGGACGAAGGACATCACCCGGATCGGTCTGCTGCTGGTCCTCGGCATCGCCCTCCTCTACACCGGAATCTCCCTGGCCAACACCATGGCCATGGCGACCTCCGACCGCGTCCGCGACCTGGCCACCCTGCGTCTGGCCGGGGCCACCCCGGGACAGATCCTGCGGCTGGTGGGCGCCGAGGCGCTGATGGTGGTCGTGGTCGGCGCGGTGCTGGGTGTCCTCGTCGCCGGGCTCAATCTGATGGGCATGGGGAGCGCCCTGCACCTACTGTCGGCGCCGACCACGGTCCGGATCCCGTGGACGGCCATCGGCGCCGCCGTGGGCGCGTGCGCGATGCTCGCCGTGGTCTCGTCCGTCGCCCCCGCCGCGCTCATGCTGCGCCGGCGGACCGCCCCGAAAGCCCTTTTCCAACGGACCGGATCTCGTCGCCACGGCGGCTGAAACCGAATACCCGCCAGTTAATTACAGCGGCTCTGAACGTGCGCTGAATGCGCGCTGAGCAAAAGGCCTGACCTCCTATACATCCACCCTGAGCGTCGATCATGATGATTCAACCTTCATCGGCGGGACGGCGACACCGGAAGGCACCGTCCAACTGAATTCCGCTGCCAGGTTTTGCCATTGCGGATATGCGTCCCTCATGAGGAGCCAATTGCCAGGGCGCCGCGCCGGGTGCGGCCCAGTGGTCGGAAACGCATATCCGGAATCGCAATCAGGATGGGGAGATCCACTGTGACGCCGACTCGTGACCTGTTCTATCCGGACTTTCCGACGCTGGTCGACGCCGTGCGGGGGTGGGCGGAACAACGCCCGGACCACATCGCCCTGGCGTTCCTGCCGGACGGTGAGCGGGAGCAGGCGCGGCTGACGTACGCCGACATCGACCGAGCCGCGCGCCGGACCGCGGCGGGACTGCGTCAACTGGCCGCGCCCGGCGACCGGGTGCTGCTGTGCTGCTCGTCCAGCCCGGACTTCGTGGCGTCCTTCCTGGGCTGCCTCTACGCCGGGATCATCCCGGTCCCGGTGCCCGCGCCCGGAACCACCCGGCACGTCGACCGGCTGTCCGGGATCGTCGCCGACTCAGGCGCGACCCTCGTCCTGGCCGACGCCGACACGTTCGGCCGGTTCGAGGTCCGGCCGGGCGAACCGTTCATGGGCATCCGCTGGGGCACGTTGCCGGATCTCAGACGCGCGAGACACGAGTGGACGCGACACGCGACCCGTACCCGCGGGGGAGTATCTCTTCCTCCAGTACACTTCGGTTCGACGAGCACCCGAAGGGTGTCGTCGTCAGCAACGCACTTGCCGTGAACATCGCGTGATGGCCCGGCGTCGGGCAGCACCCGGGCACCCGGATCGTCAGCTGGCTGCCGATCCACCACGACATGGGCCTGATCGGGGCGCTGCTGCTACCGCTGTGGCAGGGGCTTTTCGCGGCCCTGATGCCACCGGCGGCCTTCATCCGCGACCCGATGCGCTGGCTGCGCGCGATCTCCCGGTACCGGGCCACGCTGGTCCACGGGCCGAACTTCGCGTACGAGCTGTGCTGCGGCCGGGCGAGCGGCAAGGATCTCACCGGACTCGACCTGTCCAGCCTGGAGACCGTCGTCAACGCCGCCGAGCCGATCCGGCCCGCGACGCTGGAGCGCTTCAGCCACCAGTTCGCCCCCGCCGGGTTCCGCCGGTCGTCGTTCTACCCGTCGTACGGCCTCGCCGAAGCGACCCTCGTCGCCTCGGGCGGCTATCTGGGCGCCGAGCCGGGGATCGTGGTCGACCCGGACGCGTTCGAACAGGACCGCGTGGTCGACGCCGCGAGCGGGACACCGGGGCGGACCGTGGTGAACTGCGGCCGCCCCTCGCTCGGGTTCGACGTGGCCATCGTCGACCCGGAGACGCTCCGCGCATGCGGCCCCGACGAGGTGGGCGAGATCTGGCTCGCCGGTGAGAGCGTCGCCCTGGGCTACTGGAACAACCCGGAGGCGACCGCCTCGGACTTCGGCGTGCGGCTGCCGTCCCAACCCGGCCACGCCTTCCTGCGCACCGGCGATCTCGGCTTTCTGCGCGACGGCGAGCTGTATGTGACCGGCCGGTTGAAAGACCTCATCATCGTGGCCGGCCGGAACCACTACCCGCAGGACGTCGAGGCGACGGTCGAGGAGCATCCGGCGATCCGGACCAGCAACAGCATCGCCTTCGCGCTCACCGGCGACGACACGCTCACCGGGGACGACTCAGGCGACGACGGCGAACAGCTCGGCATCGTCGCCGAGGTGCGAGGCAGCCAACTGCGCGGCGACCTGACCACGGTGGCCGAGGAGCTGGCCGCGGCCATCTGGGACGCACACGAGCTGCGCGTGCGCGAGGTCGCCCTGATCCGGCCGGGCGCGCTGCCGAAGACATCGAGCGGCAAGCTGCGCCGCCGGTACACCCGCGAGCTGCTGCGCGGCAACGAGCTGAAGGCCGTACTGCGCTGGCCGGAGGCGGGCGCCCCGGCGGACAGCGGCCCGGACACATCGCTGCGGCTGCGGCTGGAGCGGCTGCCCGAAGCGGACCGCGGCCCCCTGCTGCGGGAGGCGGTCACCGGCGAGCTGGCCACCGTACTCGGCCGGTCGGCCACCGACGGCGTGACGTCCGACCGCCCGCTGCGCGAACTCGGACTCGACTCCCTCCAGGCGGTACGGCTCCAGCGGCGGCTGGCCGACGTCACCGGGCTCGCCCTGCCGCCCACCCTGCTGTACGACCACACCACCCCGGCGGAGGTCGCGGCCTACCTCGGCACCGCGTGGAACGTCGGCGAGCTGATGTCCGCGGCGGAGCGGGCGGGCGCCCGACTCCTGCTGGACGGCGACCGGCTGGTGGTCGACGCGCCGCCCGGTGCGCTGACCGGCGAACTGCGGTCCGCCATCGGCCGGTACGAGGCCGAGCTGATCGCGGCGCTGCGCCACGGCGAGACGGACACCCCGATCCTCCCGGCCGGCGGCGACCCGACGGACGACGGCGACCCCCTGTCCGCCGGCCAGGCCGGGCTGTGGCTGATCGAGCGGTCCCACGGCGCGAGCGCGCTGTACCACGTGCACTTCCGGCTGCGCTGGACCGGCCCGCTGGACCGGGACATCCTGGCCTCCTGCCTGCGCGGCGTCATCGCCCGCCACGCCGCCCTGCGCACCCGGTTCACCGACCGGGACGGGACGCCGCGGGCGCTGGTGTCCCCCGCCGCGGACGTCGAGCTGGGCCACCTCGACCTGCGCGGCCGCCCGGACGCCGCCGACGCCGCGGACACCGCCATCGCGGACCAGCAGCACACCGCGTTCGACCTGAACACCGGCCCGCTGCTGCGCGCGCTCGTCATCACCCGGGCGGACCACGATCACCTCATCTCGGTGACCCAGCACCACATCATCACCGACGGCTGGTCCATCGGTCTCCTGCTCACCGAGCTGCTGGAGGACTACCGCGCGGCCGTCCTCGGCGAACCGCTCCACCGGCCGGTCCCGGCGCTCCAGTACGCCGACTACGCGCGCTGGCAGCAGAGTCGGCGCGAAACCCCCGCGTACCGGCGGACGCTGGACTGGTGGGGCACCCACCTCGACCAGCTGGAACCGCTGCCACTCGGCCGTGGTGGGCCCCGGTCGTCCGAGGCTGCACCGAACCACCACGGCGCCACCGAATCCTTCGAACTGCCCGCCGAACACGCCGACGCCCTGCGGGACGTGGCCAAGTCCTGCGACACCACCCTCTACACCGTCCTGCTCGCCGCCTGGGCCGCCGTACTGCAACGCCACACCGGTCAGGACGACTTCGCCATCGGCACCATCACCAGCGGCCGGGCCCGGGCCGAACTGGAGCAGATGGTGGGCTTCTTCTCCAACACCGTCGTGCTGCGCTGCGACCTGTCGGGCGACCCGGCCGCCACCGAGCTGATCGGCCGTCTCGGCGCCGAGACGTCGGCCGCGTTCGCCCACGAGGTGCCGTTCGCCGATGTGGTGGTCGCGACCGGAGCGGCCGGGGCGGCCGGTGGCAGCGATCTGAACCCCCTCGTACAGGCCGCCTTCATCTTCGAGAACGCACAGCTGACCCCGGGCGCCGAGGCGGACCTGCTGCCCGGGCTCGACGCGCGGGTGTCCCTGGAGGGGCGTATCGACGCGGCCGTCGAGGGCACGGCCAAGTTCGACCTGTCGCTGGTCGTCTCCGAAACCGGGGCCGGACTGACCGGCCTCTTCGAGTACGCGACCAGCACCTTCGACCCCGCCGACATGGTGCGGCTCCGCGACCACTTCCTGACCCTGCTGCGCAGCCTCACCGACCGTCCCGGCGATCCGGTCTCCAGCTTCGACCTGGTCGGCGACGCCGAACGCCGCGAGCTGACCGGCAACTCCTCCGGCCCCCGGCTGGACTTCCCCCGGGACCAGGGCCTGCACGAGCTGTTCGAGGCGCAGGCCCGGCGGACACCGGACCGCGCGGCGGCGGTCCAGGGCGAGCGCACCGTCACGTACGCCGAGCTGGACGCATGGGCGGAGCACCTGGCCGGGCTGCTGGCCACCGGTGGCCTGCGGGCCGGGGAGAACGTCGGCGTGGCGCTGCACCGGTCGCTCGAACTGATCGCCGCCGAGCTGGCCGTCCTGAAGGCCGGGGGGACGGTGGTCCCACTGGACCCGGACCTCCCCGCCGACCGGCTCACGTTCCTGCTCACCGACAGCGCCTCCCGGTTCGTGCTGAGCGACAGCGGGACGACCCTGCCGTCGGCCGTCGGAGGCAGTGTCGGAGGCGGAGTCGGCATCGGCCGGATCGACGCCGACCGGGAGCGTACGGAGCGTACGGGTGGCGCCCGGGCGGTCCCGGCGCGCGGCACCGGCGGCGACTCGGTGGCGTACGTGCTGTACACCTCCGGGTCCACCGGCACCCCGAAGGGCGTGCTGCTGCCGCACCGGGCGATCGTGCGGCTCGTGGTCAGCGGTGGACTGGTTCCGGTGGACGCGGACACCCGCTCGGCGTTCGCGTCCAGCCCGAGCTTCGACGTGGCGACCCTCGAAATGTGGGGACCGCTGCTGTGCGGCGGCCAGGTCGCCGTGATCAGCCGGGACGAGGTGCTCGACCCGCGGCGCTTCGGCGCGGCGCTCACCCGGCACGGCGTCAACCTGCTGTGGCTGACCGCCGGCCTGTTCAACGAGTACGCCGACCAGCTCACGGAGCAGTTCGGCGCGCTGCGCCACCTGATCGTCGGCGGCGACGCGCTCACCCCCGACGTGGTCGCCGGAGTGCTGCGGTCGAACCACCCGCCACGGCACCTGGTCAACGGGTACGGGCCCACGGAGAGCACCTTCGCCGCCTCGTACGAGGTGCCGGGGCCGCCCGACGGATGGCGCAGCATTCCGATCGGCCGCCCGCTGCCCAACACCCGGATCTACCTGCTGGACGGGCAGGGCCGCCCGGTCCCGGTCGGCGTCACGGGCGAGCTGTATCTCGGCGGGGAGGGCCTGGCGCACGGCTACCTCAACCAGCCGGGGCTGACCGCGCAACGGTTCCTGCCGAACCCGTATGCCGACGAGCCCGGCGCCCGCATGTACCGCACCGGGGACCTCGGTCGGTGGCTGCCGGACGGCACGATCGAGTTCCTCGGGCGCGACGACTTCCAGGTGAAGGTCCGCGGCTTCCGGGTCGAACTCGGCGAGATCGAAACCCGGTTGCGCGAACATCCGGCGGTCGGACGGGCCGTCGTCCTCGCCCGGGAGGACTCCCCCGGCGCCAAACGGCTGGTGGCCTACTACGTCCCCGCCACGGCTGACGCTCCCGAGGCTCCCAACGCGGAGGAACTGCGCGGCCATCTGGCGCGGACACTGCCCCCGTACATGGTCCCGGCCGCGTTCGTCCGGCTGGACCGGCTGCCGCTCACCCCCACCGGCAAGGTCGCCCGGCAGTCGCTGCCCGCCCCGGCCGACGATGCCCTGGTCACCCGCGCCTACGCGGCGCCGCAAGGCGAGGTGGAGCAGCGGCTGGCCGACGTCTGGGCCGACCTGCTCGGCGTCGACCGGGTCGGCCGCGGCGACAACTTCTTCGACCTCGGCGGCCACTCCCTGCTGGCGACCCAGGTCATGTCCCGGCTGCGGCAGGCGCTCGGGGTGGACGTGGCGGTCTCCGCGCTGTTCGCCCGGCCGGTGCTGGCCGATTTCGCGACCGAGGTGGCGGCCGCGGCGGCCACCGGCCCGGCCCCCGACATCGCACCGGACCCCGATGGCGGAAACCTGGTGCCGCTGACCCAGACCCGGATGTGGTTCATCGCCCAGCTGCCCGGTGGCAGCGAGGCCTACCACATGCCCACCGGCCTGGAGCTCCGCGGACGGCTGGACCATCAGGCCCTGCGGTCCGCGCTGGACACCATCGTCGCCCGGCATGACGCGCTGCGCGCCGTGTTCGCCGTCGACGGGGACGGCCAGCCGGTCCAACGGGTGGTACCCGCCGCCGACGTCCGGTTCGACCTGCTCGAACAGCACGCGTCCGATGACACCGAACTGACCCGGCTGGCCCACGAGGAGGCCCGTAAGTCGTTCGACCTCACGGTCGGCCCGCTGGTGCGCGGCCGGTTGATCTCGCAAGGCGAGGACCGGCACACGCTGCTGATCACCATGCACCACATCATCTCCGACGGGTGGTCGGTGCACATCTTCCTCCGGGAACTGGCCGCGCTCTACGGCGCCCTGGCCCAGGGCCGGGCCCCCGAGCTGCCGGAACTCGCCATGCAGTACCGCGACTACGCCGCCTGGCAGGCCGCCCAGGTGTCCGAGGAGCAGCGGGAGCAGCAGCGTTCCTACTGGCAGGGGCTGCTGGCCGGATCACCCGCCGCGCTCCGGCTCCCCCTGGACCGGCCCCGCCCTGCGCACCAGGACCGGTCCGGCGATGTCGTGCCGGTCGACATACCGCCCGAGTTGGCGCGACGGCTGAACGAGCTGGCCCGTCGGCAAGACACGACCCTGTTCATGACGCTCCTGTCGAGCTGGGCGCTGCTGCTGTCCCGGCTCGGTGGCGACGAGGACCTGGTGATCGGCATCCCGTCCGCGTCCCGGCGCCGCCCGGAGGCCGAGGCCCTGATCGGGTTCTTCGTCAACACCCTCCCCATCCGGGTCGACTTCACCGGTCTGCCGGACGTCGGTGAGCTGCTGGGCCGGGTGACGCGGCGGGTGCTCGACGCGATGGCGCACCAGGACGTCCACTTCGAAGAGATCGTGGACCTGGCCAACCCGGTACGCAGCGCCGCGCACGATCCGCTCACCCAGGTGCTGTTCGCCTGGCTGCCGGACCTGGGCCCGATTCCCCAGCTCAGCGGCGTGGACACCGACCTCATGCCGACCACGTCGTACGGCACCTCCCGGGTCGACCTCATGCTGTCGCTACGGGAGGGCGGCGACACCCTCGGGGGCTGGCTGGAGTACGCCACCTCGCTGTTCGACCGCGCCACCGCCGAGCGCATGGTGCGCTGCTACCTCGAACTCCTCCAGGCCATGGTGGACCACGCCGAGGCCCCGGTGGCACGGCTGCCCATCCTGCCGACCGACCAGTACGAGACCGTCGTCCACAGCTTCAACCCCGCCGATTCGTCAGCCGATCCCGAGCACTGCCTGCACGAGACCTTCGAGGCCCAGGCCGCGGCAACGCCGGATGCGGTCGCGGTCGTCCACCGCGATACGCAGGTCACGTACCGGGAACTGAACGAGCGGGCGAACCGCATCGCCCACCGGCTGCGCGCTGCGGGTGTGGGCCCTGGCGTGCGGGTCGGGATCTGCGCCGAGCGGGGCGTGGGGCTGCTGGCGGCGGTCGTGGGTGTGCTCAAGGCAGGCGGTGCGTATGTGCCGCTGGACCCGTCGTACCCCGCCGAGCGCGTGGCGTTCATGCTCGCCGACGCGAAGCCCGCCGTGGTCCTGACCGACGGCGCGGAACCGGCCGCTCTGATCCGGGCCACCGCCCCCGAGGACACCGTGGTGTGGGACCTGGCCACGGACTTCACGGACGCGCCGGTCGACAACGTCCCCGTGGCGGTCTCCCCCTCCGACGTCGCCTACGTCATCTACACCTCGGGATCCACCGGGACCCCGAAGGGTGTGCTGGTGGAGCACCGCCAGGTGGCCCGCCTGTTCACCGCGACGGAAGAGTGGTTCGGCTTCGGACCCTCCGACGTCTGGGCCCTGTGCCACTCCTACGCCTTCGACTTCTCCGTATGGGAAATCTGGGGCGCCCTCCTCCACGGCGGCCAACTCGTCATCGTCCCCAGCGACGTGGTGCGCGCACCGGACGAGCTGTGGCAGCTGCTGTGCTCGGCCGGGGTGACCGTGCTGTGCCAGACTCCCGGAGCCTTCACCCGCCTCACCGACGCACGCCTCCGCACCCCCGACACCAAGGACCAGCTCCGCTTCGTCATCTTCGGCGGAGAAGCGCTGGAAGTGGCCGCACTGCGGCCATGGTTCGACGCCGCAGCGGGTAGCGGGCCGACGCTCGTGAACATGTACGGGATCACCGAAACCACCGTCCATGTGACCTGGCAGCCCGTCGAGCCTGACATGGCCGGTGGACTGGGCGGATCCCTCATCGGCCAGCCCATCCCCGACCTGCGCGTCTACGTGGTCGACGCCCACGGCCGACCGGCCCCGGTGGGTGTCGTCGGTGAGCTGATGGTCGGCGGCCGGGGCGTGACCCGTGGCTACCTCGGACGCCCCGCCCTGACCGCCGAACGCTTCGTACCCAACTGGCTCACCGGAGACGGGTCCCGGCTGTATCGCACCGGGGACCTGGGCCGGTGGCTGCCCGACGGCACGCTCGAGTTCATGGGCCGTAACGACTTCCAGGTCAAGGTCCGCGGCTACCGCATCGAACTCGGCGAAATCGAAGCCCGACTCCTCGACCACGACGCCGTCCGGGAGGCGGTGGTCGTGGCCCGTGAGGACGTACCCGGGGACAAGCGGCTGGTCGCGTACCTCGGGGTGCAGCAGCACAGCGGTGCCTACCAGGACGACGAGGAATCGGCCGAGCAGCTGGAACACTGGCGGCAGGTCTTCGACGTGACGTACGACGACGTACTCACCGACGACACGCCAGACACCGCCCCCGCCCCCGTCGATCCCACCTTCGACATCCGCGGCTGGAACAGCAGCTACACACGCGAACCGATCCCCGCCGAGCAGATGCGCGAGTGGGTCGACCACACCGCGGACCTGATCCTCGCCACCCGCCCCGAATCGGTGCTCGACATCGGCTGCGGCACCGGCCTGACCGTGTTCGCCGCAGGACCGCACGTGCGGACGTACTGGGGCACCGACCTGTCCGCGGTGGCCGTCCGCAACCTGCGCCGTGCCGTCGCCGAGTCCGAACTGCCGCCCGGCCGGGTCACGCTGTTCGAGAGCGCGGCCGACGATCTGGACCGGGTGCTGCCCGCACAGACCTTCGACGTGGCCGTTCTCAACTCGGTCGTGCAGTACTTCCCGGACGAGCAGTACCTGCTCGCGGTCATCGAGGCGGCGGTACGCCGCCTCGCCCCGGGCGGGACGCTCGTCGTCGGCGATGTCCGCAGCCTGCCGATGCTGCGCACCTTCCACACCACGGTCCAGGCCACCGCGGCGTCGCCGGACACTCCGGCCGACCAGCTGCGGGCGCGCATCGACCGGGCCGTCGCCGACGACGAGGAGCTGGTCATCGACCCGCACCTCTTCACCACGCTGCCGACGCGGATCCCGGAGATCGCCGGGGTCCGGGTCACGCCGAGGCGCGGGCGGCACGACAACGAGATGACCGCCTTCCGGTACGACGTCCAGCTCACCAAGAGCGGCGGTCCGGCGCCCGAGGCGCCGACACCCGACACCGTGGACTGGCTCGACTGGCAGGGTGAGAACCTCACCGTCGACGGCCTCTGGAAGGAGTTGGCCTCCGACCGGCCCGAACTGCTCGCCGTCCACTCGATCCCGAACGCGCGACTGCGGCCGTACGCCGGACTGCTGGAGCAACCGCCCACCGAGCCCGCGGTCGACCCGGAGGATCTGATCCGCCTCGGAGCCGACACCGGGTACCGGATCGACCTGGACTTCGCCGAACACGGCGAACACGGCGAGCTGCGGCTCGTGGCGCGGCGATGCGACGAGACCGGGGAACCGGTCGTGGGGCTCCCGGACACGGGTGGCCCAGGGGCGAGTGGCCCGGGGGCAGGGCTCCTGGACGGGGACCCGATGTGGTCCGCCTTCGTGAACAGCTCGCTGCGGCGGACCACCCGCCGACTGGTGACGTCGCTGCGGTCCCAGCTCGACGCCCACCTTCCCGGCTACATGATGCCGTCGGCGTACGTCTTCCTCGACGAGATGCCCCTGACCCCGAACGGCAAGGTCGACCGCCGTGCGCTGCCCGCGCCCGGCGCGACCGCCACCTCCGGGCAGCGGTACGAGGCCCCGGACGGGCCGGTGGAGACCACCCTCGCCGGGCTGTGGGCCGATCTCCTGCGCCTCGACCAGGTCGGCCGCCACGACAACTTCTTCGAACTCGGCGGTAATTCCCTGCTGGCCGTGTCGCTGGTGGAACGGATGCACGCGGCGGACCTGCCGGGCGACGTCCGAACCGTGTTCACCGCCCCGACCGTGGCCGGGATGGCCGACGCGATCGCCGAGCTGGAGCCCGGCGCGGACGAGGCGGCCGTCATTCCTCCCAACCTCATCCCCGACCTGCCCGGCGATGATCCCGACACCGAGCTGGAGTTCACGCTATGACCGTCGACGAGTTGCTGTCCCGGCTCACCGGCCTGCCCATCCGGCTCCGTCGCAAGGGTGACGAACTGGTGGTCAGGGCGCCGGAGGGGGCGTTGGACCCGGAGCTGGTCCGCGGGTTGCGCGCACACAAGGCCGAACTGCTCGGCAGGCTCGCGCTGAGCGAATCGGAGTGGTGGACCCCACCGGCCCGGATCACCCCGGAGATGCTGCCACTGGTCGAACTGACCGAAGAGCAGATCGACACGGTGGCCGCCTCGGTGCCGGGTGGCGCGGGCAACGTGCAGGACATCTACCCGCTCGGACCGCTCCAGGAAGGCGTCTTCTTCCACCACCTGATGGACGGCGAGGGCGATCCGTACCTCGGGTGGGGCATGTTCGGTGCGGACTCCCGTGCCGATGTGGACCGGTTCGTCACGGCGCTGCAATCCGTGGTGGACCGGCACGACATCCTGCGGACCGCGGTGGCCTGGGAGGGGTTGCCGCAGCCGGTGCAGGTGGTCTGGCGGCGCGCCGAACTCCCCGTCGAAGAGGTCGCCTTCGACGCGGGACACGACGCGGCCGAGGAGTTGCGGTCCCGGTTCGATCCGGCCGGGTTCCGGCTGGACCTGCGCACCGCGCCGCTGCTGCGGGTGGTGACGGGGTACGACGCGGCGAACGAGCGGTGGCTGCTGCTGGTGCTGATGCATCACCTGGTCGGCGACAACGCCACATGGAACGTCCTCCAGCAGGAGATCTCGTCCGTCCTCGCCGGACACGCGGACACGCTGCCGGAACCGGTGCCGTACCGCAACGTGGTGGCCCAGGCCGCGCTGGGCATGCCGCGTGAGGAGCACGAGGAGTTCTTCACCGGGCTGCTGGGCGACGTGGACGAGCCGACGGCGCCGTTCGGCCTGACCGATGTGCACCACGGCACCACCATCGCCGAAGCGCGGATGCCACTCGACCCGGCCCTGGCCGCAGCGGTGCGGGAACAGGCCCGGCGGGCGGGCGTCTCCACGGCGAGCCTGTGCCACCTGGCCTGGGGCCTGGTGCTCTCCCGCCTGACCGGCCGCTCGGACGTCGTGTTCGGCTCGGTGCTGCTGGGCCGGACGCAGGGCGGTGTCGGCAATGGCGTCGGCCTGTTCATCAACACCCTGCCGGTGCGGGTCGAGGTGGGCTCCCGGGGCGCGCTGGGCGCCGTACGCGACACCCATGGGCTGCTGGCCGAGGTGCTGCGGCACGAGCACGCCCCGCTGGTGGTGGCCCAGCGGTGCAGCCAGGTACCGGCCGGGCTGCCGCTGTTCACCACCCTGCTCAACTACCGGCACAGCGCCACCGCGGACCCGGCCACGGCCTCTGGCACGGCCGGAGCGCCGATGTCCGGGTTCGAGGTGCTGCACAGCTCGGAGCGCACCAACTACCCCGTCATGGTGGCGATTGACGACCTGGGCGCGGCGGGCTTCGCGGTCACCACCCAGGTCGACCAGCTGGTGGACCCGGCGCGGGTGAACGCCCTGCTGGCGGCAGCTTTGCGTGAACTGACCGGAGCGTTGGCTGCCGACCCGGAGACGCCGGTGGCGGGCCTTGAGGTACTGCCCGCAGCGGAACGGGCGCTGCTGGTGCAGGAGTTCAACGCCACCGCGTCGCCGATTCAGGCGGACACGTGCGCTCACGAGCTGTTCCAGGCGCAGGCGTCGGCGACCCCGGACGCGGTGGCCGTCGTCCACGACGGCACGCAGGCCACGTACCGGGAACTCAACGCCATGGCCAACCGGATCGCACACCGGCTCCGGTCGGCGGGCGTCGGCCCGGATGTGCGGGTGGCGCTGTGCGCTCGACGGGGCGTCCGGATGCTCGCCGCGATGCTGGGTGTGTTGAAGGCGGGCGGCGCGTACGTGCCGTTGGACCCGTCGTTCCCGGCGGAGCGGCTGGCATTCATGCTCGCCGACGCCCGGCCCGCGGTGCTCCTGACCGACGGAACCACCCTGGCCACGGACGGCGTACCGGCCCTCGACCTGGCCACCGACTTCGCCGACGAGCCCGACACCGACCTCCCCCGCGTGGCGTCGGCGTCGGCGTCGGATGTGGCGTACGTCCTCTACACCTCCGGCTCGACCGGCGTCCCCAAGGGCGTCGTGATCGAGCACAGCGCGCTGACGAACTTCCTGGCGGGCATGCGGCACCTGGTCCCGCTCGGTTCCGCGGACGCGCTGCTCGCGGTGACGACGGTCGCGTTCGACATCGCGGCGCTGGAGCTGTATCTGCCGCTGATGAGCGGGGCGCGGGTGGTGATCGCGTCCGAGGAGACGATTGCGCAGCCCTCGGCGCTGATCGAGCTGATACGCCGTACCGGTGTGTCGGTGGCCCAGGCGACGCCGTCGATGTGGCGCATGCTCGCCTCGCACGATCTCGACGGGATCCGCGGGCTGCGCATGCTGGTCGGCGGAGAGGCACTGCCCGCTCCGCTGGCCGACCAGATGCGGGACGTCGGCGACGACGTCCTGAACGTGTACGGCCCGACCGAGACGACGATCTGGTCGACTGCCGCGACGCTGACCGACCGCGACGACACCGCGATCGGCAGCCCGATCCTCAACACCCGGGTGTACGTGGTGGACGGCTACGGGCGTCCGGTGCCGGTGGGTGTCGTCGGTGAGCTGTTCATCGGCGGTCTCGGTGTGGCCCGGGGCTACCTGGGCCGACCGGGGCTGACGGGCGAGCGGTTCGTACCGGACTGGCTGACCGGGGACGGCACCCGGCTGTACCGGACCGGCGACCTGGTGCGGTGGCTGCCGGACGGCACGCTGGAGTACGTCGGCCGTAACGATTTCCAGGTCAAGGTCCGCGGCTACCGCATCGAACTCGGCGAGATCGAGGCCCGTCTCCTCACGCTCGGTGGCGTGCGGGAGGCCGTCGTGGTGGCCCGCGATGATCGCCTCGACGCCTACTACGTGGCCGACACCGCCATCGACGCCGGAACCCTGCGCGACGCACTGGGCAAGGTACTGCCGTCGTACATGGTGCCGTCGGCCTTCGTGGCACTCGACGCGCTCCCGCTGACCCCGAACGGCAAGGTGAACCGGGCCGCGCTGCCCGCGCCGGACAGCGGTGCGGTGGTGGCGCGTGGCTACCGCGCCCCGGTGGGCGTGGTGGAAGAGGTGCTGGCCGCGATCTGGGCGGACCTGCTGGGTGTGGAGCGGGTCGGCCGCGACGACGACTTCTTCGAGCTGGGCGGGCACTCGCTGCTGGCGGTCTCCCTGGTCGAGCGGATGCGGGAAGCCGAGCTGGCGTGTGACGTACGGGTCGTCTTCACCACCCGGACCGTCGCCGAACTGGCCGCGGTAGTTGCGGCGGGCACGGCGGGTGGTGGCACGGACCTCGCGGTGCCGCCGAACGCGATTCCGGCGGACACCGGTGTCATCGCGCCGGAGATGCTGCCGCTGGTCGAGCTGACCGAAGAGCAGATCGCCCGGGTGGTCGCCTCGGTGCCGGGTGGCGCGAGCAACGTGCAGGACATCTACCCGCTCGGACCTCTCCAGGAGGGCATCTTCTTCCACCACCTGATGGGTGGCGAGGGCGATGCCTATCTGCTGTCGAGCGTGGCCGCGGTGCCCTCGCGGGAATGGGTCGACGAGTTCGCCGGCGCGCTGCGGACGGTGGTGGACCGGCACGACATCCTTCGCACGTCGGTGGCGTGGGAGGGGCTCCCGCAGCCCGTCCAGGTGGTGTGGCGGCGGACCGAGCTGCCGGTCGAGGAGGTAACGCTCGACGGGGACGGCGACGGGGACGCGGCTGCTCAGCTGCTCACGCATTACGACCCGCGCCGGTACCGGCTGGATCTGAGCGCGGCACCGCTGCTGCGCGTGGTCACGGCGTACGACGCGGCGCAGGACAAGTGGCTGCTGCTGGTGCTGATGCACCACCTGGTGGGTGACCACACGACGCTGGGAATGGTGCAGGAGGAGATCGGGGCGCTGCTGACCGGTCGTGCCGACGCGCTGCCGAAGCCCGTGCCGTACCGCAACGTGGTGGCCCAGGCGGTGCTCGGCACCAGTCGTGAGGAACACGAGCAGTTCTTCCGCGGGTTGCTGGGCGAGGTGGACGAGCCGACCGCCCCGTACGGTGTGCTGGACGTCCGCGGCGACGGTACCGGCATCGCGGAGGCACGCGTCGACGTCGACGCTGCGCTGGCCCGGACGGTCCGGGAGCAGGCCCGCCGCGCGGGCGTGTCCCCGGCGAGTCTGAGCCACCTGGCGTGGAGCCTGGTGTTGTCCCGGCTGACCGGCCGCTCGGACGTGGTGTTCGGCACGGTGATGTTCGGGCGCACGCAGGTCGGCGCCGGTGCGGAACGCGGCCTGGGGCTCTTCATCAACACCCTGCCGGTACGGATCGACGTGGCCGGACGCGGCGTTCTGGACGCCGCACGGGACACCCAGCGGCTGCTGACCGAGGTGCTGCGCCACGAGCACGCCCCGCTGGTGCTCTCGCAGGGATGCAGCCAGGTCCCGGCGGGGCTTCCGCTGTTCACCAGCCTCTTCAACTACCGGCACAACACCCCGGCGGACCCGGATGCGACGGGTGCGGCGATTCCCGGGTTCGAGGTGTTGCACAGCGAGGAGCGCACCAACTACCCGGTCGTGGTGTCGGTCGACGACGCGGGTACGGGGTTCTCGGTCACCGCCCAGGTGGACGACCGGCTTGCCCCGGAGCGGGTGTGCGGACTGCTCCTGAACGCCATCCAGGAGATCAGCCAGGCCCTGGAGACGGCGCCGGATGCGCCGGTCGCCGAGGTGGAAGTGCTGCCGGAAGCGGAGCGGGCGCTTGTCGTAGAAGCCTTCAACGCCACGGAGACGCCGCTCGACACGACCGCGCGGGTGCACGGGCTGTTCGAGGCACGCGCGAAGGCGGCACCGGACGCGGTAGCGGTCGTCCACGGCGATACGCAGGTCACGTACCGGGACCTGAATGCGAAGTCCAACCAGATCGCCCACCGACTGCGGTCTGTCGGGGTGGGCCCGGATGTACGGGTGGGCATCTGCGCCCGGCGCGGGGTGCCGTTGCTGGCGGCGATGCTGGGCGTGCTCAAGGCGGGCGGCGCCTACGTGCCGCTGGACCCCAACTACCCCACCGAGCGGTTGGCGTTCATGCTCGCCGACGCCCAGCCTGCGGTCATCCTGACCGACGGCGTAGACCTGCCCACGGCGGACGTGCCGGTAGTCGACCTGGCCACCCTCACTGAGGAGCCCGAGACCGACCTGCCCAACCTGGCCGCGTCCACGGACATGGCCTACGTTCTCTACACCTCAGGCTCCACCGGCCTGCCCAAGGGCGTAGCCGTCGAACACCGCAACATCGTCCGCCTCGTCGTCAACAACCCCTCCGTGGAATTCACCCCGCAGGATCGGACCGCCTTCGCGGCGAACCCGTCCTTCGACGCCGCCACCTGGGAAATCTGGGGCCCGCTGGCCAACGGCGGCACGGTCGTGGTCATCGACCAGGACGATGTCCTCGACCCCCAGCAGTTCGCCGGAGTGCTGCGGGATCAGTCGGTGTCCATGCTGTGGATGACGGTCGGCCTCTTCAACCGTAGCCATACCGCCCTCGGCGACGTCCTCAGCCAGCTGCGCTACCTCGTGGTCGGCGGCGACGTCCTCGACCCCAGCGCCATCGCAGCGACCGTGGGCGGTCCGCAGCATCTGCTCAACGGCTACGGACCGACCGAGACCACCACCTTCGCCGCCACCCACCTCATCGAGACCGTGGACGCCGGCCGCAGTGTCCCGATCGGCAAGCCCATCGGGAACACCCGCATCTACCTGGTCGATGGTTACGGCCGCCCGGTGCCGGTCGGTGTGACGGGTGAGCTGTTCATCGGTGGTCTCGGCGTGGCCCGCGGCTACCTGGGCCGCCCCGGGCTCACCGCCGAACGCTTCGTACCCGACTGGCTGACGGGAGACGGGACACGTCTCTACCGCACCGGGGACCTGGGCCGCTGGCTGCCGGACGGCACGATCGAGTTCGTCGGCCGCAACGACTTCCAGGTCAAGGTCCGCGGCTACCGCATCGAACTCGGCGAAATCGAAGCCAGGCTCCTGGAGCACCACGCCGTCCGCGAAGCCATCGTCATCGCACGCGACGACCGCCTCGACGCCTACTACGTGGCCGACACCAACGTCGAGGTCGAGACGCTGCGCGACGCGCTCGCTGAGACCCTCCCCTCCTACATGGTGCCCTCGGCATTCGTCGCACTCGACACCCTGCCACTCACCCCCAACGGCAAGGTCGACCGCGACAAACTGCCGACACCGGACGGCGACGCCGTAGCGGCCCGCGGCTACGAAGCCCCCGTCGGCGCGGCCGAGGAAGCCTTGGCCGCGATCTGGGCGGACCTGCTCGGCGTGGAACGCATCGGCCGCAACGACGACTTCTTCGAACTCGGCGGCCACTCACTCCTCGCCGTCTCCCTGGTCGAGCGCATGCGCGAAGCCGGACTCACCTGCGACGTACGGGCCGTCTTCACCACCCCCACCGTCGCCGGACTCGCCACCGCTATCGCGGCAGGTGGGGGCACGGACCTCGTGGTCCCGCCGAACGCGATCCCGGCCGACGCCGAGGCCATCACGCCCGACATGCTGCCCCTGGTCACACTGACCGAGGAACAGATCACCCAGGTCGTGTCCACGGTCCCCGGCGGGGCCCGGAACGTGCAGGACATCTACCCTCTCGCCCCGCTCCAGGAAGGCATCTTCTTCCACCACCTCATGGGGGACGAGGGCGACGCCTATCTGTTGTCGAGCGTGTCCGCGGTGCCGTCACGGGAATGGGTCGGCGAGTTCGCCAACGCCCTACAGACAGTGGTCGACCGCCACGACATCCTGCGGACGTCGGTGGTCCGGGAAGGACTGCCGCAGCCCGTCCAGGTGGTGTGGCGGCGGACCGAACTGTCGGTCGAGGAAGTGGCCCTCGACGGTTCCGGGGACGCGACTGCCGAATTGCTGGCGCTCTACGACCCGCGCCGGTTCCATATGGACCTGGGCGCGGCGCCGCTGCTGCGTGTGGTCACGGCGTACGACGAGCCGAACGACCGGTGGCTGCTGATGGTGCTGATGCACCACCTGGTCGGCGACCACACCACACTCGATGTCGTCCAGGAGGAGATCGGCACCCTGCTGAACGGCGCGGGTGGTGCACTGCCGGAGCCCGTTCCGTACCGCAACGTGGTGGCCCAAGCCGTGCTGGGCACCAGCCGGGAGGAGCACGAGGAGTTCTTCACCGGCCTGCTCGGTGACGTGGACGAGCCGACCGCACCGTACGGCCTGCTCGACGTCCGCGGCGACGGCACCGCGGTGGCCGAGGCACAGGTAGCAGTGGAAGCCGAACTGGCCGGCGCGATCCGGGAGCAGGCCCGCCGTGCGGGCGTGTCACCGGCGAGCGTGTGCCACCTCGCGTGGAGCCTGGTCCTGTCCCGGCTCACCGGCCGCTCGGACGTGGTCTTCGGCACGGTCGTGTTCGGACGTATACAGGCCGGAGCCGGTGCGGAACGCGGCCTCGGGCTGTTCATCAACACCCTCCCGATACGCATCGGCGTCGGCACTCAGGGTGCACTCGACGCGGTCCGGGACACCCATGGACTGCTCGCCGATGTGCTGCGCCATGAGCACGCCCCGCTCGTCCTCGCCCAGGGAAGCAGCCAGGTTCCGACGGGACTGCCCCTGTTCACCAGCCTGCTCAACTACCGCCACAGCGCCCCGGCGGACCCGAACGCGGCCGGAGCGGCGCTGTCCGGGCTCCAGGTGCTGCACAGCGAGGAGCGCACCAACTACCCCGTCGTGGTCTCGGTCGACGACCTCGGTTCGGAGGACGCCGGTTTCGCCATCACGGCCCAGGTCGACGACCGGCTGGACCCGGACCATGTCTGCGGGCTGCTGACGGCCGCGCTGCGGGAGCTGACCGAGACACTGGCCGATGACCCGGCCGCCTCGGTGTCCGCGGTGGAGGCCCTGCCTGCGGCGGAACGGGCGCTGGTGGTCGAGGGCTTCAACGCCACCGAGGCGCCGTTCGATCCGACCGCGCGGGTGCACGAACGGTTCGAGGCACACGCGAAGGCGACCCCCGACGCGATCGCCGTGACGCACGGCGATACGCAACTCACCTACCGGGAACTCAACGCCAAGGCCAACCAGGTCGCCCACCGCCTTCGGACGGCAGGCGTCGGCCCGGACGTCCGCGTCGGCATCTGCGCCCCACGCGGAATACCGCTGCTGACCGCCATGCTCGGCACCCTCAAGGCAGGCGGCGCCTACGTACCCATGGACCCGTCCTTCCCCGCCGAACGCACGGCGTTCATGCTCGCCGACGCCCGGCCAACGGTCGTCCTCACCGACGGCGTGGACCTGCCCACAGCACAGATGCCGGTCATCGACCTGGCCAGCCTCACCAACGGGCCCGACACCGATCTCCCGAACCTGGCCTCGTCCACGGACATGGCCTACGTCCTCTACACCTCCGGATCCACCGGCGTGCCCAAGGGCGTGGCCGTCGAACACCGCAGCATCATCCGGCTCGTCGTGGACAACCCCTACGTCGACTTCACCCCGGACGACCGGACCGCCTTCGCGGCCAACCCCTCCTTCGACGCCGCCACCTGGGAAATCTGGGGCCCGCTGACCAACGGCGGCACCATCGTCGTCATCGATCAGGACACCTTCCTCAACCCCCGCCAACTAGCGACCTGCCTGGCGGCCCATGGCGTGACGGGGCTGTTCACCACCACCGCCCTGTTCAACCAGACCGCCACCGTCGTCCCGGACGCCTTCGCCGGACTGCGCTACCTCTTCACCGGCGGTGAACGCTGCGACCCCGCAGCCTTCACCCACGTCCTGGACAGCGGCGCCGCACCCCAGCGGCTCATCCACTGCTACGGCCCGACCGAAACCACCACCTTCGCCACCACCTACGACGTCACCCACGTAACCGAAGGCCAGGAAACACTGCCCATCGGAGCACCGATCGGCAACACCCACATCTACATCGTCGACAACCTCGGCCGACCGGTGCCGGTGGGCGTGACCGGTGAACTGTTCATCGGCGGCCTCGGCGTCGCCCGCGGCTACCTCGGCCGCCCCGGCCTCACCGCCGAACGCTTCGTACCCAACTGGCTCACCGGAGACGGGACACGTCTCTACCGCACCGGAGACCTCGGCCGCTGGCTGCCCGACGGCACGATCGAATTCGTCGGCCGCAACGACTTCCAGGTCAAGGTCCGCGGCTACCGCATCGAACTCGGCGAAATCGAAACCCGACTCCTCGACCACCACGCCATCCACGAAGCCATCGTCATCGCACGCGACGACCGCCTCAACGCCTACTACGTGGCGGACTCCCGCATCGAGGTCGAGACGCTGCGCACCGCGCTGGACGAGGTGCTGCCGTCGTACATGGTGCCCTCGGCCTTCGTCGCCCTCGACGCCCTGCCACTCACCCCCAACGGCAAGGTCGACCGCGACAAACTGCCCACCCCCGACGGCGACGCCGTCGTGGTCCGCGGCTATCAACCGCCCGTCGGCCCCGTGGAAGAGGAGCTGGCCGCGATCTGGGCAGATCTCCTCGGCGTGGAACGCATCGGCCGCAACGACGACTTCTTCGAACTCGGCGGCCACTCCCTCCTCGCCGTCTCCCTGGTCGAGCAGATGCGACAGGCTGGCCTGTCCTGCGATGTCCGGGCGGTCTTCACCACCCCCACCATCGCCGGGCTCGCCACCGCCGTCGCAGCCGGAGGCGGCGCCGAAGTACAGGTGCCCCCGAATGCCATCCCAGCCGACGCCGAGGCCATCACCCCCGACATGCTGCCCCTGGTCGAGCTGACCGAAAGCCACATCGCCAAGGTGGTCTCCACGGTCCCCGGCGGGGCCCGGAACCTACAGGACATCTACCCCCTCGCCCCGCTCCAGGAAGGCATCTTCTTCCACCACCTCATGGGCGGCGAAGGCGACGCCTATCTGCTGTCCAGCGTGTCCACGGTGCCGTCGCGCGAGTGGATCGGCGACTTCGCCAACGCCCTCCAGACGGTCGTGGACCGCCACGACATCCTGCGGACCGCCGTCGTCGGGGAGGGCCTGCCGCAGCCCGTACAGGTGGTGTGGCGGCACGTCGAGGCGCCCATCGAGGAAGTCACCCTCGACGCCGACGAGGACGCGGTGGCCCAGCTCCTCGCCCGCTTCGACCCTCGGCGCTACCGACTGGACTTGGAGCAGGCGCCACTGCTGCGTGTCGTCACGGCGTACGACGAGCCGAACGACCGGTGGCTGCTGATGGTGCTGATGCACCACCTGATCGGCGACCACACCACGCTCGACGTGGTGCAGAAGGAAATCGGCGCCCTGCTGTCCGGCCACGCCGCCGCGTTGCCCGCGCCCGTTCCGTACCGCAACGTGGTGGCCCAAGCCGTGCTGGGCACCAGCCGCAAGGAACACGAAGAGTTCTTCAGCGACCTGCTGGGCGAGGTGGACGAGCCGACCGCACCGTACGGCCTGCTCGACGTCCGCGGCGACGGCACCGGCATCGCCGAGGCGCAGGCCACGGTCGAGACCGAGCTGGCCGACGCGATACGGGAGCAGGCTCGCCGGGCGGGTGTGTCGTCGGCGAGCGTGTGCCACCTGGCGTGGAGCATGGTCCTGTCCCGCCTCACAGGCCGCTCGGACGTCGTGTTCGGCACCGTGCTCTTCGGCCGCATGCAGGCCGGGGCCGGTGCGGAACGTGGCATCGGGTTGTTCATCAACACCCTGCCGGTGCGGGTCGATGTGGGTGCTCAGGGTGCGCTGGACGCGGTCCGGGACACCCATGGGCTGCTGGCCGAGGTGCTGCGCCACGAACACGCCCCGCTGGTGGTGGCCCAGCGGTGCAGCCAGGTCCCACCAGGCTCACCCCTGTTCACCACCCTGCTCAACTACCGGCACAGCGCCGAATCCACCGACCTCGACCCGGGCGGGCTCGGCGAGCAGGTCGAGGTGCTGCACAGCGAGGAACGCACCAACTACCCGATCCTGGTGTCGATCGACGACCTGGGCGCGGCGGGCCTCACGATCACCACCCAGGTGGACGACCTGCTGGACCCGGAGCGGGTGAACGGCCTGCTGGTGACCGCCCTGCGGGAGCTGACCGCGGCGTTGGCGGCCGACGACCCGGCGGCGACGGTCTCGGACCTCGACGTGCTACCCACGGCCGAACGAGCGCTGCTGCTCCAGGAGTTCAACGACACCGTCGGCCCGGCCGAGGCGGACGCGTGCGTGCACGAGTTGTTCCAGGCCCAGGCATCGGCCACCCCGGACGCCGTGGCGGTCGTCCACGACGATGCCCAGGTCACGTACCGGGACCTCGACGCGATGGCCAACCGCATCGCTCACCGCCTCCGGTCCATCGGGGTCGGCCCGGACGTGCGCGTGGGCCTCTGTGCCCAGCGGGGCGTCCGGCTGATCGCCGCGATGCTGGGGGTGCTGAAGGCGGGCGGCGCGTACGTACCGCTGGACCCGTCGTACCCGGCCGAGCGCGTGGCGTTCATGCTCACCGACGCCCGCCCCGCCGTGGTCCTGATCGACGGAACCACGCCGACCACCGACGACGTACCCGTCCTGGACCTGGCCACCGACTTCGGCGACGGGCCGGACACCGACCTGCCCCACGTGGCGGCGTCGGCCTCGCCGTCGGACACGGCGTACGTCCTCTACACCTCCGGCTCGACCGGCACGCCCAAGGGCGTCACCGTCGAGCACCGCAACACGGTGAACTTCCTGCGGTGGGCGCGGTCGGCGTTCACCACCGAGGTGCTGGACCGGACGCTCTGGTCTACATCGGTGAACTTCGACCTGGCCGTGTTCGAGGTGTTCCTGCCGCTGGTCACCGGCCGCACCGTGGTGGCGGTACGCGACGCCTTGGCGGTCCGTGCGGACACGACCGACGTCACGTTGGTCAACACGGTCCCGTCGGCGATCGCCGCGCTGGCCGACGCCCGGGAGATTCCCGATGCGGTACGCACGATCAACCTGGCCGGTGAGCCGCTCAAGCGGGACCTGGTGGACCGCGTCTTCGCCGCGGCGGACGGCGTCGAGGAGATCCGCAACCTCTACGGCCCGTCGGAGACCACCACCTACTCCACGGCCGTGGTGATGCGCCGGGCGACCGGCTTCGTCCCGCACGTCGGCGGGCCGATCGGCAACACCCGTCTCTATGTGGTGGACGGGTACGGGCGTCCGACGCCGGTGGGTGTCGTCGGTGAGCTGTTCATCGGCGGCCGGGGCGTGACCCGGGGCTACCTGGGTCGGCCGGGGCTGACCGCCGAGCGGTTCGTACCGGACTGGCTGACCGGGGACGGGTCGCGGCTGTACCGGACCGGGGACCTGGGCCGGTGGCTGCCCGACGGCACGCTGGAGTTCGTCGGCCGTAACGACTTCCAGGTCAAGGTCCGCGGCTACCGGATCGAACTCGGCGAGATCGAAGCCCGGCTCCTCGAGCACGACGCCGTGCGGGAGGCGGTGGTGGTGGCCCGAGGCGACCGCCTCAACGCCTACTACGTGCCGGTGCCGGACCACAGGGACCACAGGGACCACGGCGTGGACGTCGAGAGCCTGCGCGCCGCGCTGAGCGGAGCCCTCCCCTCCTACATGGTGCCGTCGGCATTCGTGCAGCTGGACGCGCTGCCGCTCACGCCCAACGGCAAGGTCGACCGGGACAAGCTGCCGGTGCCGGACAGCGGCGCGGTGGTGGCCCGCGGCTACCAGGCCCCGGTGGGCGTGGTGGAAGAGGTGCTGGCCGCGATCTGGGCGGACCTGCTGGACGTGGAACGCGTCGGCCGCGACGACGACTTCTTCGAACTCGGCGGCCACTCCCTCCTCGCCGTCTCCCTGGTCGAGCGCATGCGCGAAGCCGGACTCAGCTGCGATGTCCGGGCCGTCTTCACCACCCCGACCGTCGCCGGGCTCGCCGCCGCGGTGGCGGCGGGTGGTGGCGCAGACCTCGTGGTCCCGCCGAACGCGATTCCGGCGGACACCGATGTCATCGCCCCGGAGATGCTGCCGCTGGTCGAGCTGACCGAAGAGCAGATCGCCCAGGTGGTGTCCGCGGTGCCCGGCGGGGCCGGAAACGTGCAGGACCTCTATCCCCTCACCCCGCTCCAGGAAGGCATCTTCTTCCACCACCTGATGGGTGGCGAGGGCGACGCCTACGTGCTGTCGAGCGTGTCCGCGGTGCTGTCGCGGGAATGGGTCGGCGAGTTCGCCGACGCATTGCAGACGGTCGTGGACCGCCACGACATCCTGCGGACATCGGTGGTCCGGGAAGGACTCCCGCACCCCGTCCAGGTGGTGTGGCGCCATGCCGAGGCGCCGGTCGAGGAAGTGACCCTCGACGCCGACGAGGACGCGGTGACCCAGCTCCGGGCCCGCTTCGATCCTCGGCGCTACCGGCTGGACTTGGAGCAGGCGCCGCTGCTGCGTGTGGTCACGGCGTACGACGAGCCGAACGACCGGTGGCTGCTGATGGTGCTGATGCACCACCTGATCGGCGACCACACCACGCTGGACGTGGTGCAGAAGGAAATCGGCGCGCTGCTGACCGGCCGCACAGATGCGCTGCCGGAGCCCGTGCCGTACCGCAACGTAGTGGCCCAGGCCGTGCTGGGCACCAGCCGGGAAGAACACGAGAAGTTCTTCACCAGCCTGCTGGGCGAGGTGGACGAGCCGACCGCACCGTACGGCCTGCTCGACGTCCGCGGCGACGGCAGCGGCATCGCCGAGGCACACGTCGACGTGGACCCTGCCGTGGCCCGAACGGTCCGGGAGCAGGCCCGCCGGGCGGGTGTGTCGTCGGCGAGCGTGTGCCACCTGGCGTGGAGCATGGTGCTGTCCCGGCTGACCGGCCGCTCGGACGTGGTCTTCGGCACGGTGATGTTCGGCCGCATGCAGGCCGGAACCGGTGCGGATCGTGGCCTGGGGCTGTTCATCAACACCCTGCCGGTGCGGCTCGATGTCGGCGCCCGAGGTGTGCTGGACGCGGTCCGGGACACCCATGGGCTGCTGGCCGAGGTCCTGCGCCACGAACACGCCCCGCTCGTGCTCGCCCAGGGATGCAGCCAGGTTCCGGCGGGGCTTCCGCTGTTCACCAGCCTGCTCAACTACCGGCACAGCACCCCGGCGGACCCGGCCACGGCCGACGCGGCGATGTCCGGGGTCGAGGTGCTGCACAGCGAGGAGCGCACCAACTACCCCGTCGTGGTCTCGGTCGACGACCTCGGTGTCGGGGATGCCGGATTCGGCATCACGGCCCAGGTGGACGACCGGCTCGACCCGGAGCGGGTGTGCGGGCTGCTCACGGCCGCGCTGCGGGAGCTGGCCGAGGCGCTTGCCGACGATCCGGCTCTGTCGGTATCCGACGTGGAGGTGGTGCCTGCGGCGGAGCGTGCACTGCTGGTCGACGGCTTCAACCCCGTCGATACGTCAGCCGATCCCGAGCACTGCCTGCACGAGACCTTCGAGGCCCAGGCCGCGGCAACGCCGGATGCGGTCGCGCTGGTGCACCGCGATACGCAGGTCACCTACCGGGAGCTGAACGAGCGGGCGAACCGCATCGCCCACCGGCTCCGCGCAGAGGGCGTGAGCACTGGCGTGCGGGTCGGGATTTGCGCCGAGCGGGGCGTCGGGCTGCTGGCGGCGGTCGTGGGTGTGCTCAAGGCCGGTGGCGCGTATGTGCCGCTGGACCCGTCGTACCCTGCCGAGCGCGTGGCGTTCATGCTCACCGACGCGAAGCCGATGGTGGTGCTGACCGACGGCGCCGATGCGGCCGCCCTGATCCGGGCCACCGCTCCCCCGGACTCCGTGGTGTGGGATCTGGCCACGGACTTCGCGGACGCGCCGGTCGGCAATGTCCCCGTGGCGGTCTCCCCCACGGACGTGGCCTACGTGATCTACACCTCGGGTTCGACCGGGACCCCGAAGGGTGTGCTGGTGGAGCACCGCCAGGTGGCCCGCCTGTTCACCGCGACGGAGGAGTGGTTCGGCTTCGGGCCCTCGGATGTGTGGGCGCTGTGCCACTCGTACGCGTTCGACTTCTCGGTGTGGGAGATCTGGGGCGCTCTGCTCCATGGTGGCCAACTGGTGGTCGTGCCCAGCGATGTGGTCAGGGCACCGGACGAGCTGTGGCAGCTGGTGTGCGCGGCCGGGGTGACCGTGCTGTGCCAGACTCCCGGAGCCTTCACCCGCCTCACCGACGCCCGCCTCCGCGCCTCCGGCGTTGAAGACCGCTTGCGGTTCGTCATCTTCGGCGGCGAGGCGCTGGAAGTGGCCGCACTGCGGCCATGGTTCGACGCCGCAGCTGGCGGCGGGCCGACGCTCGTGAACATGTACGGCATCACCGAAACCACCGTCCATGTGACCTGGCAGCCCGTCGAGCCTGACATGGTGGGTGGACTGGGCGGATCGCTCATCGGCCAGCCCATCCCCGACCTGCGCGTCTACGTGGTCGACACCCACGGCCGCCCCGCCCCGGTGGGTGTCGTCGGTGAGCTGATGGTCGGCGGCCGGGGCGTGACCCGTGGCTACCTCGGACGCCCCGGACTCACCGCCGAACGCTTCCTGCCCAACTGGCTCACCGGAGACGGGACACGTCTCTACCGCACCGGCGACCTGGGCCGCTGGCTGCCCGACGGCACCCTCGAATACATCGGCCGTAACGACTTCCAGGTCAAGGTCCGCGGCTACCGCATCGAACTCGGCGAAATCGAAGCCCGACTCCTCGACCACGACGCCGTGCGGCAGGCGGTGGTGGTGGCCCGTGGGGACCGCCTCGACGCCTACTACGTCCCCACCAGCAGCATCGAGATCGAGACGCTGCGCGACGCGCTCGCTGAAGCGCTTCCCACCTACATGGTGCCCTCGGCATTCGTGGAGCTGGACGCGCTGCCGCTGACGCCGAACGGCAAGGTGGACCGGGACAAGCTGCCGGTGCCGGACGGCGGCGCCGTGGTCGCCCGCGGCTACCAGGCCCCCGTCGGCCCGGTGGAAGAAACCTTGGCCGCCATCTGGGCGGACCTGCTGGGTGTGGAACGCGTCGGCCGCGACGACGACTTCTTCGAACTCGGCGGCCACTCCCTCCTCGCCGTCTCCCTGGTGGAACAGATGCGGCAGGCCGGGCTGTCCTGCGACGTACGGGCAGTGTTCACGGCACCAACCGTCGCCGGGCTCGCCACCGCGGTGGCGGCGGGAGGCGGCACCGAAGTACAGGTGCCCCCGAACGCCATCCCCGTGGGCGCCGACGTCATCACGCCGGAGATGCTGCCGCTGGTCGAGCTGACCGAGGACCACATCGCCAAGGTCGTGTCCACGGTCCCCGGCGGCGCCGCAAACGTGCAGGACATCTACCCCCTCGCCCCGCTCCAGGAAGGCATCTTCTTCCACCACCTCATGGGCGGCGACGCCGACCCGTATCTCGTGTCGTACGTCCTGCCGATCGAGACCCGGGACGAGGCCGACCAGTTCGTGGCCGCGCTCCAGGCGGTCGTGGACCGGCACGACATCCTGCGCACGTCGGTGGTCTGGGAGGGGCTCCCCCAAGCCGTACAGGTGGTCCGGCGCCACACCGACCTGCCGGTCGAGGACGCGACCCTCGACGCCGACGACGACGCGGCCACCCAGCTGCTGAAGCGCTACGACCCGCGTCGATACCGGATGGATCTGGGCACCGCGCCGCTGATGCGCGTGGTCCGGGCGTACGACGAGCCGAACGACCGGTGGCTGCTGCTGGTGCTGATGCACCACATCATCGACGACAACACGTCCGTCGGAACGCTGGTCTCCGAGGTGGACGCTCACCTCGCCGGGCGCGCGGATGCGCTGCCGGAGCCGGTGCCGTACCGCAACGCCGTGGCGCAAGCCGTGCTGGGCACCAGCCGGGAGGAGCACGAGAGGTTCTTCACCGAGCTGATCGGCGACATCGACGAGCCGACCGCGCCGTACGGCATCCATGACGTCCGCGGCGACGGCACCGGAATCGCCGAAGCACACGTCGATGTGGACCCTGCCCTGGCGCGGACGGTCCGGGAGCAGGCCCGCCGGGCGGGTGTGTCGTCGGCGAGCGTGTGCCACCTGGCGTGGAGCATGGTGCTGTCCCGGCTGACCGGCCGCTCGGACGTGGTCTTCGGCACGGTGATGTTCGGCCGCATGCAGGCCGGAGCCGGTGCGGCACGTGGCCTGGGGCTGTTCATCAACACCCTGCCGATACGCATCGACGTGACCGAGCGCGGCGTCCTGGACGCCGCTCGGGACACCCAACGGCTGTTGGCCGAGATGCTGCGCCACGAGCACGCCCCGCTCGTCCTCGCCCAGGGACGCAGCCAGGTCCCGGCGGGGCTTCCGCTGTTCACCACGCTGCTCAACTACCGGCACAGCCCGGAACCGGCCGAGCCCCTCACGGGCGGGCTCGGCGAGCGGGTCGAGGTGCTGCACAGCGAGGAGCGCACCAACTACCCGATCGTGGTCTCGGTCGACGACCTCGGTTCCGGGGATGCCGGGTTCGGCATCACGGCCCAGGTGGACGACCAGCTCGACCCGGACCGTATCTGCGAGATGCTGATCGCTGCTCTCGAGGAGCTGTCCCGGGCACTGGCCGATGATCGGTCGGCTCCGACGGCGGATGTGGAGGTGCTGCCGGCGGCGGAGCGTGCGTTGCTGGTCGACGGCTTCAACCCCGTCGATACGTCAGCCGATCCCAAGCTCTGCCTGCACGAGACCTTCGAGGCCCAGGCCACGGCAACGCCGGATGCGGTCGCGCTCGTGCACCGCGATACGCAGATCACCTACCGGGAACTGAACGAACAGGCGAACCGCATCGCCCACCGGCTCCGCGCTCAAGGCGTAACCCCTGGCGCACGGGTCGGGATCTGCGCGGAGCGGGGCGTGGGACTGCTGGCAGCGGTCGTCGGTGTGCTCAAGGCCGGTGGCGCATACGTCCCGCTGGACCCCTCGTACCCCGCCGAGCGCGTAGCGTTCATGCTCACCGACGCGAAGCCGACGGTGGTCCTGACCGACGGTGCTGATGCGGCCGCCCTGATCCGGGCCACCGCCCCCGAGGATGCCGTGGTGTGGGACCTGGCCACGGACTTCACGGACGCCCCGGTCGGCAACGTCCCCGTGGCGGTCTTCCCCTCCGACGTCGCCTACGTCATCTACACCTCGGGCTCGACCGGCACCCCCAAAGGCGTACTGGTCGAGCACCGCCAGGTGGCCCGCCTGTTCACCGCGACAGACGAATGGTTCGGCTTCGGACCCTCCGACGTCTGGGCCCTGTGCCACTCCTATGCGTTCGACTTCTCGGTATGGGAGATCTGGGGCGCTCTGCTCCATGGTGGCCAACTGGTGGTCGTGCCAGGCGATGTGGTCCGGGCACCGGACGAGCTGTGGCACCTGATCTGCTCGGCCGGAGTCACCGTCCTCTGCCAGACACCGGGAGCCTTCACCCGGCTCACCGACGCACGCCTCCGCACCCCCGACACCCAAGACCGACTCCGCTTCGTCATCTTCGGCGGAGAAGCACTGGAAGTGGCCGCGTTGCGGCCATGGTTCGACGCCGCGGCAGGTGACGGGCCGACGCTCGTGAACATGTACGGGATCACCGAAACCACCGTGCACGTCACCTGGCAGCCCGTCGAGCCTGAAATGGTGGGTGGACTGGGCGGATCGCTTATCGGGCAACCGATCCCTGACCTGCGCGTCTACGTGGTCGACACTCACGGCCGTCCCGCCCCGGTAGGCGTGACCGGTGAACTGATGGTCGGCGGCCGTGGCGTAACCCGCGGCTACCTCGGACGCCCCGGACTCACCGCCGAACGCTTCGTACCCAACTGGCTCACCGGAGACGGGTCCCGGCTGTACCGCACCGGAGACCTCGGCCGCTGGCTAGCTGACGGCACGCTGGAATACATCGGCCGCAACGACTTCCAGGTCAAGGTCCGCGGCTACCGCATCGAACTCGGCGAAATCGAAGCCCGACTCCTCGACCACGACACCATCCGAGAAGCCACCGTCATCGCACGCGACGACCGCCTCAACGCCTACTACGTGGCGGACACCCGCATCGACGCCGCAACCCTGCGCGACGCACTGGGCAAGGTGCTGCCCTCGTACATGGTGCCCTCGGCATTCGTGGCACTCGACGCACTACCGCTCACCCCCAACGGCAAGGTCGACCGCGACAAACTCCCGGCCCCCGACGGCGACGCCGTAGTGGCCCGCGGCTACGAAGCCCCTGTCGGCGCGGTGGAGGAAGGCTTGGCCGCCATCTGGGCGGACCTGCTGGGTGTGGAACAAGTCGGCCGCAACGACGACTTCTTCGAACTCGGCGGCCACTCCCTCCTCGCCGTCTCCCTGATCGAGCGCATGCGCGAAGCCGGACTCACCTGCGACATCCGCGCCGTGTTCACCACCCCCACCGTCACCGGACTCGCCACCGCAGTCGGAGCAGGTGGAGGTACGGACCTTGTCGTGCCCCCGAACGCGATCCCGGCGGGCGCCGAGGCCATCACCCCCGACATGCTGCCGCTGGTCGAGCTGACCCAAGAGCACATCGACACGGTGGCCGCCTCGGTGCTGGGTGGCGCGAGCAACGTGCAGGACATCTACCCGCTCGGGCCACTCCAGGAAGGCATCTTCTTCCACCACCTCATGGGCGGTGAAGGCGACGCCTACCTCCTGTCGAGCGTGTCTGCCGTGCCCTCACGGGAATGGGTCGGCGAGATCACCGACGCGCTCCAGACCGTCGTGAACCGTCACGACATCCTGCGTACCGCCGTCGTCTGGGAAGGACTCCCCCAACCCCTACAGGTGGTGTGGTGCCACACTGACCTGCCCGTTGAGGAAGTCACCCTCGACGGCGACGAGGACGGGGCCACCCAACTGCTCACCCGCTACGACCCGCGCCGCTACCGGATGGATCTGCGCGCGGCGCCCCTGCTGCGCGTGGTGACTGCGTACGACGCAACACGCAAGCGGTGGCTGGTGATGATGCTGATGCATCACCTGGTGGGCGACCACACCACGCTGGAGATGTTGCAGGAGGAGGTCGGAGCGGTACTGGCCGGTCGCGCCAGTGCGTTGCCGGAGCCGGTGCCCTACCGCAATGCGGTGGCCCAGGCCGTGCTGGGCACCAGCCGGGAAGAACACGAGAAGTTCTTCACCGAACAGCTCGGCGACATCGACGAGCCGACCGCCCCGTACGGAATCCTCGACGTCCGTGGCGACGGCACCGGCATCGCCGAGGCGCACGCCGCCATCGAGCCGGAATTGGCCGAGACGGTCCGGGATCAGGCCCGCCAGGCCGGGGTCTCCCCGGCGAGCATGTGCCATCTGGCATGGAGCATGGTGCTGTCCCGGCTCACCGGCCGCTCGGACGTGGTCTTCGGCACGGTGCTCTTCGGGCGCATGCAAGCCGGAGCGGGCGCGGAACGCGGCCTCGGGCTGTTCATCAACACCCTCCCGATACGCGTCGACGTCGATGCGCGAGGTGTGCTGGACGCGGTCCGCGACACCCATGGGCTCCTGGCCGAAGTGCTGCGCCACGAACACGCCCCGCTCGTCCTCGCCCAGGGATGCAGCCAGGTCCCACCGGGCTCGCCCCTGTTCACCAGCCTGTTCAACTACCGGCACAGCACCCCCGCCGACCCGGCCGCAACCGATGCGGCGATGTCGGGATTCGAGGTGCTGCACAACGAGGAGCGCACCAACTACCCCGTCGTGGTGTCGGTGGACGACCTCGGCGCCGAGAACACCGGTTTCGCCATCACGGCCCAAGTGGACGACCGGCTGGACCCGGAGCGCGTCTGCGTGCTGTTGACGGCCGCATTGCGGGAGTTGACCGGCCTGCTGGCGTCCGATCCGACGGGGTCGGTGGCGGACGTGGAGGTGCTGCCTGCGCTCGAACGGACGCTGGTGGTCGCGGACTTCAACGCGACCGAGGTGCCGCTCGACGCGACGGCGCGGGTGCACGGGCTGTTCGAGGCACGAGTGAAGGCGGCACCGGACGCGGTGGCGGTCTTCCACGGCGATACGCAGCTCACCTACCGGGACCTGAACGCGAAGGCCAACCAGATCGCCCACCGACTGCGGTCGGCAGGCGTGGGCCCGGACGTACGGGTGGGCATCTCCGCCCGGCGCGGAGTGCCGCTGCTGGCGGCGATGTTGGGCGTGCTCAAGGCAGGCGGCGCGTACGTACCGCTGGACCCGTCGTACCCGGCGGAGCGGCTGGCGTTCATGCTCGCCGACGCCCAACCCGCGGTGATCCTCACCGACGGCACGGACCTGCCCACGGCCGACATGCCAGTGATCGACCTGGCCAGTCTCACTGACGAGCCGGACACCGACCTGCCGCACCTGGCCGCGTCCACGGACCTGGCCTACGTCCTCTACACCTCAGGCTCCACCGGCCTGCCCAAGGGCGTAGCCGTCGAACACCGCAACATCGTCCGCCTCGTCGTCAACAACCCCTCCGTTGAATTCACCCCGCAGGACCGGACCGCCTTCGCCGCCAACCCGTCCTTCGACGCCGCCACCTGGGAAATCTGGGGCCCCCTGACCAACGGCGGCACCATCGTCGTCATCGACCAGGACGACGTCCTCGACCCCCAGCGATTCGCCGGGGTGCTCCAGGCCCAGTCGGTGTCCATGCTGTGGATGACCGTCGGCCTCTTCAACCGAACCCACACCGCCCTCGCAGACGTACTGAGCCAGCTGCGCTACCTGGTTGTCGGCGGCGATGTCCTCGATCCGAGCGCCATCGCCGCGACCGTGGGCGGCCCACAGCATCTGCTCAACGGCTACGGACCCACCGAAACCACCACCTTCGCAGCCACCCATCTCATCGAGACCGTGGACACCGCACGCAGTGTCCCCATCGGCAAGCCCATCGGGAACACCCGCATCTACCTGGTCGACGACGTCGGCCGGCCCGTACCCGTGGGTGTGACCGGTGAGCTGTTCATCGGCGGCCTCGGCGTCGCCCGCGGCTACCTGGGCCGACCCGGGCTCACCGCCGAACGCTTCGTACCCGACTGGCTGACCGGAGACGGGACACGTCTCTACCGCACCGGGGACCTGGGGCGCTGGCTGCCCGACGGCACGATCGAATTCGTCGGCCGCAACGACTTCCAGGTCAAGGTCCGCGGCTACCGCATCGAACTCGGCGAAATCGAAGCCCGACTCCTCGAACACCACGCCGTCCGCGAAGCCATCGTCATCGCACGCGGCGACCGCATCGACGCCTACTACGTCCCCGACAACAGCATCGAGGTCGAGACGCTGCGCGACGCGCTCAGCGAGGCACTGCCGTCGTACATGGTGCCCTCGGCCTTCGTGGAGCTGGACGCCCTGCCGCTCACCCCGAACGGCAAGGTCGACCGGGACAAACTCCCAGCGCCAGGCGACGACGCCGTAGTGGCCCGCGGCTACCAATCCCCCATCGGCGCGGTGGAAGAGGCCCTGGCCGCCATCTGGGCGGACCTCCTCGGCGTGGAACGCATCGGCCGCAACGACGACTTCTTCGAACTCGGCGGCCACTCCCTCCTCGCCGTCTCCCTGGTCGAGCGCATGCGCGAAGCCGGGCTGACCTGCGACGTCCGCGCCGTATTCACCACCCCGACCATCGCCGGACTCGCCACCGCGGTCGCAGCCGGAGGCAGCGCCGAGGTGTCGGTACCACCGAATCTGATCCCTGATGTTCACCGGAGCGAGGCTGACGGTGGCGGGAAGATGGAGATCGACCTATGAGCATCGACGAATTGCTGCTGGAGATCCGGGCGAAGTCCGTCGAGCTCCGGCGTCTTGGTGACGACCTCAAGGTCCGCGCGCCGGAAGACGCGTTGGACAGTGCCCTGGTTCAGCAGTTGCGGTCGCACAAGGCGGAATTGCTGGCCCTCATCGGCCCGGGCGACTCCGACTGGTGGAGCCCGCCGGTCCGCATCACGCCGGAGATGCTGCCGCTGGTCGAGCTGACGCAGGAGCAGATCGACAAGGTGATCGGTACGGTCCCCGGCGGGACCGGGAACGTACAGGACATCTACCCCCTCGCCCCGCTCCAGGAGGGCATCTTCTTCCATCACCTGATGGGTGGCGAGGGTGACGCCTATCTGCTGTCCAGCGTGACCGCGGTGCCGTCACGGGAATGGGTCGGCAAGTTCGCCGACGCGCTGCGAACAGTGATGGAACGGCACGACATCCTGCGGACGTCGGTCGTCTGGGAAGGACTCCCCCACCCCGTACAGGTGGTGTGGCGGCAGGCCGAGCTGCCGGTCGAGGAAGTGGCCCTCGACAGCGACGGGGACGCGACTGCCCAGCTGCTCACCCGCTACGACCCGCGCCGCTACCGGCTGGATCTGAACCAGGCACCGCTGCTGCGCGTGGTCACGGCCTACGACGAGCCGAACGACAGGTGGCTGCTCCAGGTGCTGATGCACCACCTGATGGGTGACCACACCACGATGGAGGTGGTGCAGGAGGAGATCGGGGCGGTGCTGGCCGGCCGTGCCGATGCGCTGCCTGAGCCGGTGCCCTACCGCAACGTCGTGGCCCAAGCCGTGCTGGGCACCAGCCAGGCGGAGCACAAGGAGTTCTTCACCGAGCTGATCGGCGACATCGACGAGCCGACCGCCCCGTACGGAATCCTGGACGTCCGCGGCGACGGCACCGGAATCACCGAAGCACGCGTCGAGGTCGACGCCGCCCTGTCCCGGACGGTCCGGGAGCAGGCCCGCCAGGCGGGTGTGTCCCCGGCGAGCGTGTGCCATCTCGCCTGGAGCATGGTCCTGTCCCGCCTCACCGGCCGCTCGGACGTGGTCTTCGGCACGGTGATGTTCGGCCGCATGCAGGCCGGAGCCGGTGCGGAACGTGGCATCGGGCTGTTCATCAACACCCTCCCGATACGCGTCGACGTCGGCAACCGAGGTGTTCTGGACGCGCTCCGGGACACCCACGGGGTACTGGCCACGGTGCTGCGGCACGAGCACGCCCCGCTGGTGCTCGCCCAGGGATGCAGCCAGGTCCCGTCGGGTCTGCCGCTGTTCACCACCCTGCTCAACTACCGGCACACCCCGGAACCGGCCGACCCCACCCCGAGTGAGCCCGACGAGCAGTTCGAGGTGCTGCACAGCGAGGAGCGCACCAACTACCCGGTCGTGGTGTCGGTCGATGACGGAGGTACGGGGTTCTCGGTCACCGCCCAGGTCGATGACCGGCTCGACCCGGACCGCGTCTGCCGACTGCTCCTGAACGCCATCCAGGAGATCAGCCAGGCCCTGACCACCGCACCGGACGCACTGGTCTCCGACCTGGAGATCCTGCCGGAGACCGAACGCACGCTCGTCGTGGAAGGCTTCAACGCCACGCAGACACCGCTCGACACGCAGGTCTGCGTGCATGAGTTGTTCGAGCAGCGGGTGGCCGCAGCGCCCGAGGCGGTTGCCGTGGTCCACGGCGATACGCAGGTCACGTACCAGGACGTGAACGCGAGGGCCAACCAGATCGCTCACCGACTGCGGTCGGCAGGCGTCGGCCCGGACGTACGGGTGGGCATCTGCGCCCAGCGCGGCGTGCCGCTGCTGACGGCGATGCTCGGCGTGCTCAAGGCGGGCGGCGCCTACGTGCCGCTGGACCCCAACTACCCCACCGAGCGGCTGGCGTTCATGCTCGCCGACGCCCAGCCTGCGGTCATCCTCACCGACGGCGTAGACCTGCCCACGGCGGACGTGCCGGTAGTCGACCTGGCCACCCTCACTGAGGAGCCCGAGACCGACCTGCCGCACCTGGCCACATCCACGGACATGGCCTACGTTCTCTACACCTCAGGCTCCACCGGCCTGCCCAAGGGCGTAGCGGTAGAGCACCGCAACATCGTCCGCCTCGTCGTCAATAACCCCTCGGTCGAGTTCACCCCACAGGACCGGACCGCCTTCGCCGCCAACCCGTCCTTCGACGCCGCCACCTGGGAAATCTGGGGCCCCCTGACCAACGGTGGCACGGTCGTGGTCATCGACCAGGACGATGTCCTCGACCCCCAGCAGTTCGCCGGAGTGCTGCGGGATCAGTCGGTGTCCATGCTGTGGATGACGGTCGGCCTCTTCAACCGTAGCCATACCGCCCTCGGCGACGTCCTCAGCCAGCTGCGCTACCTCGTGGTCGGCGGCGACGTCCTCGACCCCAGCGCCATCGCAGCGACCGTGGGCGGTCCGCAGCATCTGCTCAACGGCTACGGACCGACCGAGACCACCACCTTCGCCGCCACCCACCTCATCGAGACCGTGGACGCCGGCCGCAGTGTCCCCATCGGCAAGCCCATCGGGAACACCCGCATCTACCTGGTCGATGGTTACGGCCGCCCGGTGCCGGTCGGTGTGACGGGTGAGCTGTTCATCGGTGGTCTCGGCGTGGCCCGCGGTTACCTGGGCCGACCCGGGCTCACCGCCGAACGCTTCGTACCCGACTGGCTGACCGGAGACGGGACACGTCTCTACCGCACCGGGGACCTGGGGCGCTGGCTGCCCGACGGCACGATCGAATTCGTCGGCCGCAACGACTTCCAGGTCAAGGTCCGCGGCTACCGCATCGAACTCGGCGAAATCGAAGCCCGACTCCTCGAACACCACGCCGTCCGCGAAGCCATCGTCATCGCACACGGCGACCGCATCGACGCCTACTACGTCCCCGACACCACCATCGAGGTCGAGACGCTACGCGACGCCCTCAGCGAAGCCCTCCCCTCCTACATGGTGCCCTCGGCCTTCGTCGCACTCGACGCACTGCCCCTTACCCCGAACGGCAAGGTGGACCGGGACAAACTGCCAGCCCCGGACGGCGACGCCGTAGTCGTCCGCGGCTACCAGGCCCCGGTGGGTCTGGTGGAAGAGAAGCTGGCCGCCATCTGGGCGGACCTGCTGGGCGTGGAACGCATCGGCCGCAACGACGACTTCTTCGAACTCGGCGGCCACTCCCTCCTCGCCGTCTCCCTGGTCGAGCGCATGCGCGAAGCCGGACTCACCTGCGACATCCGTGCCGTCTTCACCACCCCCACCATCACCGGACTCGCCACCGCGGTGGCAGCAGGTGGTGGCGCAGACCTCGTGGTCCCGCCCAACGCCATCCCGGCCGACGCCGAGGCCATCACGCCCGACATGCTGCCCCTGGTCACACTGACCGAAGAGCACATCACCCAGGTGGTGTCCACGGTTCCCGGCGGAGCCCGGAACGTCCAGGACATCTACCCGCTCGGACCGCTCCAGGAAGGCATCTTCTTCCACCACCTCATGGGCGGCGACGTCGACCCGTATCTGATCTCCGTCCTGTTCGCCGTGGACACCCGGGACGACGTGGATCGGTTCGTAACGGCCCTGCAAGCGGTGGTGAACCGGCACGACATCCTGCGGACGTCGGTGGCCTGGGAAGGGCTGCCGCAGCCCGTGCAGGTCGTGTGGCGGCATGCGGACCTTCCGGTCGAGGAAGTGTCCTTCGAGGCGGGGCGGGACGCCTCCGAGCAGCTCCGGGAGCGCCGGTTCGGCATGCCCCTCGACGCGGCACCGCTGATGCGGATCGTCGTCGGGTTCGACGCCACGCGGCAGCAGTGGCTCATGATGGTCCTGCGGCATCACATCATCGACGACAACACGTCCGTCGGAGCGCTGGTCTCCGAGGTGAACGCTCACCTCGACGGCCGGGCCGATGCGCTCCCGGAGCCCGTGCCGTACCGCAACGTAGTGGCCCAAGCCGTGCTGGGCACCAGCCGCGAAGAACACGAGAAGTTCTTCACCGGCCTCCTGGGCGACGTGGACGAGCCGACTGCGCCGTACGGAGTCCTGGACGTCCGCGGCGACGGCACCGGCGTCGCCGAAGCACGCGTCGATGTGGATCCTGCCCTGGCCCGGACGGTCCGGGAGCAGGCGCGCCGCGCGGGCGTCTCTCCCGCGAGCATGTGCCACCTGGCGTGGAGCCTGGTGCTGTCCCGGCTCACCGGCCGCTCGGACGTCGTGTTCGGCACCGTGCTCTTCGGGCGCATGCACGCCGGCGCCGGTGCGGAACGCGGCCTCGGGCTGTTCATCAACACCCTGCCGGTCCGCGTCGACGTCGATGCCCGGGATGCGCTCGGCGCGGTCCGGGACACCCATGGCCTGCTCGCCGACGTGCTGCGCCACGAGCATGCTCCACTCGTCCTCGCCCAGGGTTGCAGCCAGGTCCCGGCTGGTCTGCCGCTGTTCACCACGCTGCTCAACTACCGCCACACCCCGGAATCCGCCGACGAGGCGGCCCCGGACGGGCTCGGTGAACGGATCGAGGTGCTGCACAGCTACGAGCGCACCAACTACCCGATCGTGGTGTCGATCAACGACGGCGGTGTCGAGAACGCCGGTCTCGCCATCACGGCCCAGGTCGACGACCGGCTCGACCCGGACGGTATCTGCGGGATGCTCACGGCCGCGTTGCGGGAGCTGGCCGACACCCTGGCCGGTGATCGGTCAGTGCCGCTGGCGGCTGTGGACGTGCTGCCTGCGGCGGAGCGGTCCCTGCTGGTCGACGGCTTCAACGCCACCGATACGTCAGCCGATCCCAAGCTCTGCCTGCACGAGTCCTTCGAGGCCCAAGCCGCGGCAACGCCGGATGCGGTCGCGCTGGTGCACCGCGATACGCAGGTCACCTACCGGGAACTGAACGAGCGGGCGAACCGCATCGCCCACCGACTGCGCGCTGCGGGCGTAAGCCCTGGCGCACGGGTCGGGATCTGCGCCGAGCGGGGCGTCGGGCTGCTGGCAGCGGTCGTCGGTGTGCTCAAGGCCGGTGGCGCATACGTCCCGCTGGACCCCTCGTACCCCGCCGAGCGCGTAGCGTTCATGCTCACCGACGCGAAGCCGATGGTGGTCCTGACCGACGGCGCCGATCCGGCCGCGCTGATCCAGGCCACCGCCCCCGAGGACACCGTGGTGTGGGACCTGGCCACGGACTTTACGGACGCCCCGGTCGGCAACGTCCCAGCCACCGTCTCGCCCTCCGACGTGGCCTACGTGATCTACACCTCGGGATCCACCGGCACCCCCAAGGGCGTACTGGTCGAGCACCGCCAGGTGGCCCGCCTGTTCACCGCGATAGACGACTGGTTCGGCTTCGGACCCTCCGACGTCTGGGCCCTCTGCCACTCCTACGCCTTCGACTTCTCGGTGTGGGAAATCTGGGGCGCCCTCCTCCACGGCGGCCAACTCGTCATCGTCCCCAGCGACGTGGTGCGCGCACCGGACGAGCTGTGGCAACTGCTGTGCTCGGCCGGGGTGACCGTGCTGTGCCAGACTCCCGGAGCCTTCACCCGCCTCACCGACGCCCGCCTCCGTGCTCCCGACACCGAAGGCCAGCTCCGCTTCGTCATCTTCGGCGGAGAAGCACTTGAAGTGGCCGCGCTACGGCCATGGTTCGACGCCACAGCTGGCGGCGGGCCGACGCTCGTGAACATGTACGGCATCACCGAAACCACCGTGCACGTCACCTGGCAACCCATCACGCCAGAAACAGCCGGTGGACTGGGCGGATCCCTCATCGGCCAACCGATCCCCGACCTGAACGTCTACGTGATCGACACCCACGGTCGCCCCGCCCCGGTCGGCGTGACCGGTGAACTGATGGTCGGCGGCCGCGGCGTGACCCGCGGCTACCTCGGACGCCCCGGACTCACCGCCGAACGCTTCGTACCCAACTGGCTCACCGGAGACGGCACACGCCTCTACCGCACCGGAGACCTGGGCCGATGGCTGCCCGACGGCACCCTCGAATACATCGGCCGCAACGACTTCCAGGTCAAGGTCCGCGGCTACCGCATCGAACTCGGCGAAATCGAAGCCCGACTCCTCGACCACGACACCATCCGCGAAGCCACCGTCATCGCACACGGCGACCGCCTCAACGCCTACTACGTGGCCGACACCACCATCGACGCCGGAACCCTGCGCGACGCACTGGGCAAGGTGCTGCCGTCGTACATGGTGCCCTCGGCATTCGTGGCACTCGACGCCCTACCGCTCACCCCCAACGGCAAGGTCGACCGCGACAAACTCCCGGCACCGGACGGCCACGCCGTAGTGGCCCGCGGATACCAGGCCCCGGTGGGCCTGGTGGAGCAGAAGCTGTCCTCGATCTGGGCGGACCTCCTCGGCGTGGAACAAGTCGGCCGTGACGACGACTTCTTCGAACTCGGCGGCCACTCCCTCCTCGCCGTCTCCCTGGTGGAACAGATGCGGCAGGCCGGGCTCTCCTGCGACGTCCGCGCCGTCTTCACCACCCCCACCGTCGCCGGACTCGCCACCGCCATCGCGGCGGGAGGCGGCACCGAAGTACAGGTGCCCCCGAACGCCATCCCGGCCGACGCCGAGGCCATCACCCCCGACATGCTGCCGCTGGTCGAGCTGACCGAAGACCACATCACCCAGGTCGTGTCCACGGTCCCCGGCGGAGCCCGGAACGTCCAGGACATCTACCCCCTCGCCCCGCTCCAAGAGGGCATCTTCTTCCACCACCTCATGGGCGGCGACACCGACCCGTACCTGGTGTCCTACGTCCTACCCATCAACACCCGGGCCGAGGCCGACCAGTTCGTGGCCGCCGTGCAAACGGTGATGGACCGGCACGACATCCTGCGGACCGCCGTCGTCTGGGAAGGACTCCCCCACCCCGTCCAGGTGGTCTGGCGCCACACCGACCTGCCGGTCGAAGACGTGACCCTCGACGCCAACGACGACGCGGCCACCCAGCTGCTCACCCACTACGACCCGCGCCGCCACCGGCTGGACCTGAACCAGGCGCCCCTCCTCCGCGTGGTCAGGGCGTACGACGCGCCGAACGACCGCTGGTTGCTGCTGGTACTGATGCACCACCTGGTCGGCGACCACACCACGCTGGAGGTGTTGCAAGAGGAGATCGGGGCGGTGCTCAACGGCCGGACGGACGCGTTGCCGAAGCCGGTGCCGTACCGCAACGCCGTGGCGCAGGCCGTGCTCGGGACGTCCCAGCAGGAACACCAGGAGTTCTTCAGGGACCTGCTCGGCGACATCGACGAGCCGACCGCGCCGTACGGCATCCACGACGTCCGCGGTGACGGCACCGGAATCACCGAGGCACAGGTCGCTGTCGAACCGGACGTGGCAGTCATGCTCCGGGAGCAGGCCCGCCAGGCTGGTGTGTCCCCGGCGAGCGTGTTCCATCTCGCCTGGAGCATGGTGCTGTCCCGGCTGACCGGCCGCTCGGACGTCGTGTTCGGCACCGTGCTCTTCGGGCGCTTGCAGGCCGGAGCCGGTGCGGAACGCGGCCTCGGGCTGTTCATCAACACCCTCCCGATACGCGTCGATGTCGGCACCCGGGGCGCGCTCGACGCCGTCCGGGGCACCCACGGGCTCCTGGCCGAAGTGCTGCGCCACGAGCACGCCCCGCTCGTCCTCGCCCAGGGAAGCAGCCAGGTCCCGACCGGGCTCCCCCTGTTCACCACCCTGCTCAACTACCGGCACAATGCCCCGGCGGACCCGGCCATCACCGAAGCCGCCGTGTCCGGCTTCGAGGTACTGCACAGCGAGGAGCGCACCAACTACCCGATCGTGGTCTCGGTCAACGACCTGGGTGACGCCGGATTGTCCATCTCCGCGCAGGTGGACGACCGACTGGATCCGGAGCGGATCAGCGAGCTGATGGTGGCGGCCGTACGGGAACTCACCCAGGCCCTGGCGTCCCGCCCGACGGCGCCGGTCTCGGGCTTCGAGGTGCTGCCCGCGGCGGAGCGGACCATGCTGGTGGAGGGCTTCAACGCCACCGAGACGCCGGTCGACACGCGGGTGCGCGTGCACGAGTTGTTCGAGGCACGGGCGCAGGCGGCCCCGGACGCCGTTGCGCTGCTTCACGACGGCGGTCGGATGTCCTACGGGGAGCTGGACCGGACGGCGAACCGCATCGCGCACCGGCTGCGGGCCGCGGGCGTCGGTCCCGACGTACGGGTGGGCATCTGCGCCCGCCGCGGGGTGCCGCTGATCGCCGCGATCCTGGGCGTACTCAAGGCCGGTGGCGCATACGTGCCGCTGGATCCGTCGTACCCGGCCGAGCGGCTGGCGTTCATGCTCGCCGACGCACGACCCGCGGTGGTCCTGACCGACGGCACGGACCTGCCCGCCGACGACGTACTCAGCCTGGACCTCACCACCGACTTCACCGATCAGCCCGAGACCGCCGTGACCGGTGGGGCGACCGGGACGACCGGGGCTGATGCCGCGTACGTCATCTACACCTCCGGGTCCACCGGCACCCCGAAGGGTGTCGTTGTCGAGCACCGCTCGGTCGTCAACCGCATCGGCTGGATGCAGCGCGCCTATCCGATCGCCCAGGACGATGTGATCCTTCAGAAGACCCCGATGTCCTTCGACGTCTCCGTCTGGGAGTTCTTCTGGTGGATGACCGAAGGCGCCTCGCTGTGCCTGCTGGAGCCGGGCGGCGAGAAGGATCCGGACGTCATCGCCGCTACGATCGAGCGGGCCGGTGTGACGACGATGCACTTCGTCCCGGCCATGCTCAGCGCGTTCCTCGACGCGGTCGGCACGGTCGATCTCCCCTCGTTGCGTCAGGTGTTCGCCAGCGGTGAGGCGCTTCCGCCGCACCTGGTACGGAAGTTCCACCGGGCGTTCGCCAGTCCCGAGCGGCCGCGGCTGATCAACCTGTACGGGCCCACCGAGGCCACGGTCGACGTGACGCACCACCCGTGCCACGAGCCCGACCCGACGCTCGTCCCGATCGGCCGCCCGATCGACAACACCCGCCTCTACGTGGTGGACGGTTGCGGACGTCCGGTGCCGGTGGGTGTCGTCGGCGAGCTGTTCATCGGCGGCCTCGGCGTGGCCCGCGGCTACCTGGGCCGCCCCGGACTCACCGCCGAACGCTTCGTGCCCGACTGGCTGACCGGGGACGGGACACGTCTCTACCGGACCGGCGACCTGGTCAGGTGGCTGCCCGACGGGACCCTGGAATACATCGGCCGCAACGACTTCCAGGTCAAGGTCCGCGGCTACCGCATCGAACTCGGCGAGATCGAAGCCCGACTCCTGGACCAGCCCACCATCCGCGAAGCCATCGTCGTCGCACACGGCGACCGCCTCGACGCCTACTACGTGGCGGACACCAGCGTCGACGTCGAGACCCTGCGCGATGCGCTCGGCAAAGCCCTCCCCTCCTACATGGTGCCGTCGGCGTTCGTCGCACTCGACGCCCTGCCACTCACCCCGAACGGCAAGGTCGACCGGGACAAACTGCCGGCGCCGGACGGCGGCGCGGTGGTCACCCGCGGCTACCAGGCGCCCGTCGGCGTCGTGGAAGAGGTGCTGGCCGCGATCTGGGCGGACCTGCTGAGCGTGGAACGCGTCGGCCGCGACGACGACTTCTTCGAACTCGGCGGCCACTCCCTCCTCGCCGTCTCCCTGGTCGAGCGCATGCGCGCGGCCGGGCTGTCCTGCGACGTACGGGCCGTCTTCACCACCCCGACCGTCGCCGGGCTCGCCACCGCGGTGGCGGCGGGAGGCGGCACCGAAGTACAGGTGCCGCCCAACGCCGTCCCGGCCGACGCCGAGGCCATCACGCCCGACATGCTGCCGCTGGTCGAGCTGTCCGAGGAGCACATCGCCACGGTGGTCTCCACCGTCCCGGGCGGGGCCCGGAACGTGCAGGACATCTACCCCCTCGCCCCACTCCAGGAAGGCATCTTCTTCCACCACCTCATGGGCGCCGACGGGGATCCGTACCTCGGGCGGAGCCTGTACGCAGCTCCTTCCCGTGAGGCCGTGACCGCGCTGACGACCGCGCTCCAGACCGTCGTGGATCGGCACGACATCCTGCGGACGTCGGTGGTCTGGGAGGGGTTGCCGCAGCCCGTACAGGTGGTCCGGCGCCACACCGCGCTCCCGGTCGACGAGGTGACGGTCGACGGCGCCAAGGACGCGGTGGCGCAGCTCCAGGACCGGTACGACCCCCGGCGCTACCGGCTCGACTTGAACCAGGCGCCGCTGCTGCGACTGGTCACGGCGTACGACGAGCCGAATGACCGTTGGCTGCTGCTGGTGCTGATGCACCACCTGATCGGCGACAACGCGACCTGGGACGTCCTCCAGAAGGAAATCGGGGCGGTGCTGGCGGATCGCGCCGATGTGTTGCCGGAGCCGGTGCGGTATCGCAATGTCGTGGCCCAGGCGGTGCTGGGCACCAGCCGTGAGGAGCACGAGGAGTTCTTCACCGGCCTGCTCGGTGACATCGACGAGCCGACCGCTCCCTACGGCATCCACGATGTCCGCGGCGACGGCACCGGAATCGCGGAGGCACGCGTCGATGTGGACGCCGCCCTGGCCCGGACGGTCCGGGAGCAGGCGCGCCGCGCGGGCGTGTCGCCCGCGAGCGTGTGCCATCTGGCGTGGGGTCTGGTGTTGTCCCGGCTGACCGGCCGCTCGGATGTGGTGTTCGGCTCGGTGCTTCTGGGCCGGATGCAGGCCGGGGCGGGCGCGGACCGGGCAGTGGGCATGTTCGTCAACACATTGCCGGTGCGGGTCGATGCCGGTGTCGGCGGTGTGTTCGACGCGGTCCGGGGCACGCAGCGGTTGCTTGCCGAGGTGTTGCGCCACGAGCACGCCCCGCTCGTCCTCGCCCAGGGATGCAGCCAGGTTCCGACGGGACTGCCCCTGTTCACCAGCCTCTTCAACTACCGGCACAACGCCCCGGCGGACCCGGCGGCGGCCGAAGCGGCACTGGGCGGATTCGAGGTGCTGCACAGCGAGGAGCGCACCAACTACCCGGTCGTGGTGTCGGTCGATGACGGAGGTACGGAGTTCTCGGTCACCGCCCAGGTGGACGACCGGCTCGACCCGGACCGCGTCTGCGGGCTGCTCCTGAACGCAGTCCAGGAGATCGGCCAGGCCCTGACCACTGCGCCCGATACGCCGGTCTCCGACCTGGAGATCCTGCCGGAAGCCGAGCGGGCACTCGTCGTGGATGGCTTCAACGCCACGGAGGCGCCGTTCGATCCGACCGCGCGGGTGCACGAACGGTTCGAGGCACACGCGAAGGCGACCCCCGACGCGATCGCCGTGACACACGGCGAGGTGCAGGTCACCTACCGGGAACTCAACGCGAAGGCCAACCAGATCGCCCACCGCCTCCGGACGGCAGGCGTCGGCCCGGACGTCCGCGTCGGCATCTGCGCCCCACGCGGGGTACCGCTGCTGACCGCCATGCTCGGCACCCTCAAGGCAGGCGGCGCCTACGTACCCATGGACCCGTCCTTCCCCGCCGAACGCACGGCGTTCATGCTCGCCGACGCCCGGCCAACGGTCGTCCTCACCGACGGCGTGGACCTGCCCACAGCACAGATGCCGGTCATCGACCTGGCCAGCCTCACCGACGAGCCGGACACCGACGTGCCGAACCTGGCCTCGTCCACGGACATGGCCTACGTCCTCTACACCTCCGGATCCACCGGCGTGCCCAAGGGCGTGGCCGTCGAACACCGCAGCATCATCCGGCTCGTCGTCGACAACCCCTACGTCGACTTCACCCCGGACGACCGGACCGCCTTCGCGGCCAACCCCTCCTTCGACGCCGCCACCTGGGAAATCTGGGGCCCCCTGACCAACGGCGGCACCATCGTCGTCATCGACCAGGACACCTTCCTCAACCCCCGCCAACTGGCAACCACCCTCGCAGCCCATGGCGTGACGGGGCTGTTCACCACCACCGCCCTGTTCAACCAGACCGCCGCCGTCGTCCCGGACGCCTTCGCCGGACTGCGCTACCTCTTCACCGGCGGTGAACGCTGCGACCCCGCAGCCTTCACCCGCGTCCTGGACAGCGGCGCCGCACCCCAGCGGCTGATCCACTGCTACGGCCCGACCGAAACCACCACCTTCGCCACCACCTACGACGTCACACACGTGAGCGAAGGCCAGGAAACACTGCCCATCGGAACACCGATCGGCAACACCCACATCTACATCGTCGACGGCCACGGACGCCCGGTGCCGGTGGGTGTGACGGGTGAACTGTTCATCGGCGGCCTCGGCGTAGCCCGCGGCTACCTAGGACGTCCCGGACTCACCGCCGAACGCTTCGTACCCAACTGGCTCACCGGAGACGGCACACGTCTCTACCGCACCGGGGACCTGGGCCGCTGGCTGCCCGACGGCACGATCGAATTCGTCGGCCGCAACGACTTCCAGGTCAAGGTCCGCGGCTACCGCATCGAACTCGGCGAAATCGAAACCCGACTCCTCGACCACGACACCATCCGCGAAGCCATCGTCATCGCACGCGACGACCGCCTCAACGCCTACTACGTCCCGGCACCGGACACCACCATCGACGTCGAGACACTGCGCGACGCGCTCAGCGAAGCCCTCCCCTCCTACATGGTGCCCTCGGCATTCGTCGCCCTCGACGCCCTGCCACTCACCCTCAACGGCAAGGTCGACCGCGACAAACTGCCCACCCCCGACGGCGACGCCGTCGTGGTCCGCGGCTATCAACCGCCCGTCGGCCCCGTGGAAGAGGAGCTGGCCGCGATCTGGGCAGACCTCCTCGGCGTGGAACGCATCGGCCGCAACGACGACTTCTTCGAACTCGGCGGCCACTCCCTCCTCGCCGTCTCCCTGGTCGAGCGCATGCGCGAAGCCAAGCTGTCCTGCGACGTCCGCGCGGTCTTCACCACACCCACCATCGCGGAACTCGCCACCGCGGTGGCGGCCGGAGGCGGCGCCGAGGTGGAGATACCGCCCAACGCCATCCCGGCCGACGCCGACACCATCACACCCGCCATGCTGCCCCTGGTCGAACTGACCCAAGACCAGATCACCAAGGTGGTGTCCACGGTCCCCGGCGGAGCCGGAAACATCCAGGACATCTACCCCCTCGCCCCGCTCCAGGAAGGCTTCCTCTTCCACCACGCGATGTACGAGGACGGCGACCCCTATCTGCTGTCCTTCCTCCTCACCATGGAGACCCGGGCGGCGGCGGACCGGTTCACGGCCGCGGTGCAGTCCGTGCTCGACCGGCACGACATCCTGCGTACGGCGGTGGTATGGGAGGGCCTGCCCCGGCCGGTCCAGGTGGTCTGGCGCCATGCCTCCCTGCCCGTGGAGGAGGTGTCCCTCAGCGGGGACGGGACCGTTGACGCCTCCGCCGAGTTGCAGGCGCGGTTCGAGCCCGCGCACTACCGGCTCGACCTGCGTACCGCGCCGATGCTGCGCGTGGTCACCGCATACGACGAGCCGAACGACCGGTGGTTGCTGATGGTGCTGATGCACCACCTGATCGGCGACCACACCACGCTGGAGGTGATGCAGGAGGAGATCGCCGCCCTGCTGAACGGCCGCGCGGACGCGTTGCCGGAGCCGGTGCCGTACCGCAACGTGGTGGCTCAGGCCGTGCTCGGCACGACCCAGCAGGAGCACGAGGAGTTCTTCACCGAGCTGCTCGGGGATGTGGACGAGCCGACCGCGCCGTACGGCCTGCTGGACGTCCGCGGCGACGGCACCCGGATGGACGCCGTGTCCGTCGAGGTGGACCCGGCGGTGGCCCGGTCCCTGCGCGAGCAGGCGCACCGGCGGGGCGTGTCCCCGGCGAGCGTGTGCCACCTCGCCTGGGGGCTGGCGCTGTCGCGGCTGACCGGCCGCTCGGATGTCGTGTTCGGCACCGGGCTGTTCGGTCGGCTGAGTGGCGGTGCCGGGGCGGACCGCGGGATCGGCCTGTTCATCAACACGCTGCCGATGCGGATCGCGATCGGCGCGGCGAGCGCGGCGGACGGCGTACGGGAGACCCACCATCTGCTGGCGGACCTGCTGGCGCACGAGCACGCGCCGCTGATGGTGGCGCAGCGGTGCAGCGGCGTCGCCGCCCCGGCGCCGCTGTTCACCAGTCTGCTCGTGTACCGCTACAGCCCCGTGGCGGCCGAATCGGACACTCCCGAGGACACGCCCTGGTCGGGTCTGGAGATGCTGGGGGCCGACGAGCGCACCACGTACCCGATCGACATCACGGTGGACGACCTCGGTGATGGCTTCGTCCTGACGGTGAAGGTGGCCGAGCCGGTCGCGGCGGAGCGGGTGTGCGCGCTGTTCAACACGGCGTTGGGGACCCTGACCGAGGCCTTGGAGCAGGCGCCCGGCACCCCGGTGCGGGACCTGGACGTCCTGCCCGCCGACGAGCGCGATCTCGTGGGGACCGCATTCCCCGAGGCGTCGGGGCGGCAGGTGCGCATTCTCGACGCGCAGGACCGGCTGACTCCGGTCGGTGTGACCGGTGAGCTGGTGGCCACCGGCGAGCCCGGCGGTGTGCCGCGGCGCACCGGCGACCGGGGCCGGTGGCGGGCCGACGGAACCCTTGAGCTGGTGGCTCCGGAGGAGGAGACCGCGAGTGCTGTCGGCCTTGCCGGTGCGGCGGAGCCCGCGTACGAGGCGCCGCGCGGTGAGATCGAGGAGCGGATCGCGGAGATCTGGGCGCGGTTGCTCGATGAGCCCCGCATCGGCCGTCATGACAGCTTCTTCGAGCTGGGCGGTCAGTCCCTGCTGGCGATCCAGGTCGGGCTGGAGTGCAAGCGCGCAGGGCTGGAGGTGACGGTCGCGGACCTGTTCGCGTACCCCCGGCTGATGGATCTCGGCGCGGCCCTGGCCGAGCGGTCGGGCACGAGCATGGACACGGGCACGGGTGCGGCCGAACCGGCCGCCGCCGAGGACCGGGCCGTGGTGCTGCGTGCCGGTGAGCGTGGTCGGACGCCGCTGTTCCTGGTGCACGACGGCGACGGATATCTGCTGTACGGCCGGGCGTTGCTGCCGTATCTGGACGAGGGCCGGCCGGTGTACGGCCTCCCGGTGGACCCGGCCGGGCCGGACGGTATGCGAACGGTGGAGGGCAGCGCGGCCCGTATGGTCCGGCTGATCCGTGAGGTCTGGCCGGACGGGCCGTACCGGGTGGCCGGTTATTCCAGTGGCGGGACTCTGGCGTATGAGATCGCGGTGCAGCTGCGCGGGCTGGACCAGCAGGTGGATTTCGTCGGGCTGATCGACACCCACTTCCCGGACGGTGCCGGTGTCTTCGCCGGTGCGCTGGATGACGACGAGTCCTTCCTGCTGCGCATGTACGAGCAGTTGGCCCAGGGCGATCCGGAGCGGGAGGCGATGGTCCGCGAGCTGGTCGCGTCCGGGCCGCGGGACTTCGCCGGGCTTGTCGAGGCCGTGAGTGAGGTCTGGCCGCCGGAGATGACGGTGCCGGAGTTCCGGGCGGCGGTGTCCGCCATGCGCGCGATGCTGCGCGCCGAGACCCGGTACGTGGTCCATCCCAGTACCGTCCCGGTGTATCTCTTCAAGGCCGCCGAGTCGGTCAAGGCCGAGCCCGCCGGGGCCGCGCCGGACGAGATGCTCGGCTGGGGTCGGGTGCTGAGCCCGCGTACGGTCACGGTGATCACCGTCCCGGGCGATCACCAGACGATGATGACGGCGCCCCACCTCGACCGGTTCGGGGCGGACTTCGCGGCGGCGCTGAACGGTGTCGGCACGCCCCGGCGTTCCGGTACGTACCAGCCGGTGGTGACGCTCCAGCGGGGGCGGCCCGGCACCCATCCGCCCGTGTTCTGCGTACCGGGTGCGGGTGCGGGCGTGGTCAGCTTCGGCGATCTGGCGGCCCAACTGGGGCGGGACTGGACGGTGTACGGCCTCCAGCCGCGCGGTCTGGACGGTACGGAGGTGCCGCACAGCAGCGTGGAGGCGGCCGCCCGCGCCTATCTGGACGGGATCGCGCGCACCGGCGTCACGGGACCGCTGCACCTGGTCGGCCACTCGTTCGGCGGCTGGGTGGCGTATGAGATGGCCACCCAACTGCATGCCGAGGGCCGGGACGTCACGCTGACGATCGTCGACAGCGAGGTGCCCGATCCGGTGGGCGCACCCGTCTCGCAGCGCAGCCACCTGGAGGTGCTGACCCGCTGGCTGGAGATCTTCGAGATGACCGTCGAGCAGCCCTTCGGCCTCACCGCCGAGCAGTTGGCGGCGCAGCCGCTGGCGGCCCAACTGACCGCCGTTCACGGCCGGTTGGTCCACTTCGGGCTGGCCTCAGCCCGCACCTCGCCGTCGTATCTGCGGGGTCCGCTGACGACGTTCGCGGCCGCCGTGCGGACCGCGTACACGCCGCGGGGGACCTATCCGGGCCCGGTGCGGATGGTGTTCGCCGACGATCCCCGCCGTACGCGGGCAGAGAACGACGCCGAGTACGCCGAACGGGAGCGGGGCTGGGCCGCCCGGATCGCCGATCTGCGCGTCTCCCGGGCCCCCGGAAACCACATGACCACCCTGGACACGCCGCATGTCGGCGCCATTGCCGAACTGCTGCGACAAGGGCGGTGAGCCATGCTGACCACCGGCTGACCGGCCGCTGAGTAAATACGCGGCCACCATTCCGGCGCACCATTCGGGGCGCCATGATGTAAGCGGGGCGCGGCTTCCGCCGCGACCCGAATTCCGGAGCATTCCGGTTTCTTCCGGAACTGTTTTCCCGAAAGGATTACGAGCGATGACCAATGTATTCGACGATTCGGACGGTCAGTTCGTGGCCGTGGTGAACACGGAGAACCAGCATTCGCTGTGGCCGACCGCCCTCGACGTGCCCGGCGGCTGGACGGTCGTACACGGCCCGGACACCCGGCAGAACTGCGTCGACTACATCGAGAACCACTGGACCGATATGCGTCCGGCGAGTCTGATCCGGGAATCGGCCGGCCGCTGAGCGGCCCGGGCGGGAACGACGGAGGGAGAGCCCGCGTGGCATCCATCGACCTGCCGGCCCGCACCGGCGGGCTGCACGACCTGGTGACCGCGCGGGCGCGGTCGGCGCCGGAGGCCGTGGCGGTCACGCTCGGCCCGGCGTCGGTCGGCTACGGCGATCTGCTCGACCGGGCCGAGCGGCTGGCCCGGCGGCTGTGCGAGGCCGGGGTCCGGCCGGGGGACTTCGTCGGGGTGGCGGTGGACCGTTCCCTCGACGCGGTCACCGGGCTGCTCGGCGTCCTGCTGTCCGGCGCCGCGTATGTGCCGATCGCCGCCGAGCTGCCGGGCGAGCGGATCCGGGCGATCGCGGACGACGCGGACATCGGCGTGGTGACCGGGTCCGGCGCCCGGGTCGCGGAGGCGATCCCGGCCCGGTGGATCCCGGCGGACGGGACCGGGCCGGGCGACGGGGAGCTGCCGGGCTCCGCCCCGGACCGGCCCGCGTACGCCATCTTCACGTCCGGCTCGACCGGTCGGCCCAAGGGGGTGGTGGTCCCGCACCGGGCGGTGGTCGCGTCGACGCTGACCCGGTTCGGCGTCTATCCGTACGACGACGTCACCTATCTGATGCTGGCGCCGCTGAGCATCGACGCCGCCGTCGCCGGGCTCTTCTTCACCCTCGCCGCCGGTGGCCGGGTGGTGATCCCCACCGCGGAGGAGGTGCTGGACCCGCTGCTGCTCGCCGAGTTGGTGCGTGACCACGCGGTCAGCCACCTGGACGGCCTGCCGTCGCAGTACGCGGCGCTGCTGCGCTTCCACCCCGAGTTGCTCACCGGCCTGCGGTGCGTCATCACGGGCGGCGAGAGCCTGCACCACGCCGTGGTCCGCGAGCACATGACGGCGCTGCCGGACACCCTGCTGTTCAACGAGTACGGGCCGACCGAGGGCACCGTGTGGGCCACCGTGCACCGGTGCACCGAGGCCGACGCCGGGCCGCTGGTGCCGATCGGGCCGCCGATCAGCGGGGTCCGGGCGACGGTCCGCGCGGCCGACCTGAGCCTGGCCGAACCGGGGGACCTCGGCGAGATCTACCTCGGCGGCGCCGGGCTGGCGTGGAGCTACCTGGGCCGGCCCGCGCTGACCGCGGAACGTTTCGTCGCCGATCCGGATCCCCGGTTGCCGGGTGAGCGGATGTACCGCACCGGCGACCTGGGCCATATGACCCCGGACGGCGAGCTGGTCTTCCAGGGGCGCACCGACAACCTGGTCAAGGTCCGTGGCTTCCGCGTCGAACTCGGCGAGCTGGAGGCGCATCTGCTCCAGCATCCGGATCTGCTGGACGCCGCCGTCGTACCGCACACCACGGCGACCGGGCTGCGCCTGGTCGCGGTGGTGGAGTTCGCCCCGGGCCGGTCGGCGGGCGGCCGGGCGCTGTCCGCCTTCCTGGCCGACCGGCTGCCCGCGTACATGCTGCCCACCCGCTGGCGGCAGGTGGCCGAGCTGCCGCGGACCGGCAACGGCAAGGTGGACCGGCGGCTGCTGCGCGAGTCCGCCACGACGGTGGGTGCCGAACTGCCCGCCTGATCCTGACGCACGATCAGTCGCCCCCGGCCCTCATGGAGGACCGGGGGCGACCGTCATGCGTTCGCTGCGTTCACGCGGTGGCGAGCCAGCGCTCCCCGGCCGTCTGCCACAGGCCGCGCGGGGAACCGCACAGCTGCGTCAGCGCGTAGGCACCCCGGTAGAGCCGGACCACGTCCGGGTCGCTGGTGCCCGCCGCGCCGTACGCCTGCACGAGCGTGTGCGCGCAGGTCAGCGCCGTCTCCACGCTCGCGCCCGCGGCGGCCGGTGCGGCATGGCCGTCCGGGCGGCCCTGGTCCTCGTACCAGGCGGCGTGCCAGACGGTGATACGGGCGAGGGCCAGCTCCAGGGCGGCCTCGGCGAGGCGGTGCGAGGTGCCCTGGTACTCGATCTGCCGACGGCCCGTGATCACCCGGTCGGCCGCGCGGTTCTGCGCCGCCTCCAGGCACGCACGGCCGAGGCCCACCGCGTACGCGGCGCAGAGCAGCAGGTCGCGGTCGGCGGTGGCGACGGCGGGTGCGGCGGTCGTCATGGCATCCGGCAGCCGCTCGCCGGGGTGGGCATCGAGGAACGCGCGCCCCGCCCGTACCGCCGTGATGTCGTGGCAGCCCGCGCCCAGTTCCTCCAGCGCGAGGCACCACTCCACCAGCCCGCCGTCGGCCAGGGCCGCGGTGACCCCGGCGTGCCGCAGCACCTCCCAGCCGGACCCGCCGGGCGGAACCGCCGACCCGCCCTTCCGCACGGCGTCCGCCAGCTGCCGCTGGTCGCGGTCGAGTTCGAGGTTCACCGTACGGCCCGTCCGATCGGGAAGTCATGGGCAATGAGATCGAGTTGCAGCTCCTGCGGGCCACCCGAGACGGTCAGCTCCGGGGCCTCGTCCACGGCCGCCCGGAGTTCCGGCGTCGGCGGGAGTTCCTCGCCCGCCCACCGGGCCACCGCCTGACCGGCCCGCGCGCACGCCAGCTTCGAGTACGCGATCAGCACCTCGTCGGCGTCGAGGGCGTCGGCGGTGTGCATGGCGTGGAACGCGAGCGCGCGGGCCCCGGCGACCCGGGTGCGCAGCCGTACCAGGTCGCCGGCCGTCGCCGCGCGGTCCGCCCGGGGCAGCTGGTGGAACGCGTTCTCGGCGGCGCCCAGCCAGGACGTCGCCCGGGACAGGCACTCGAACCCCGCCCGCTCGAAACCGATCGTGGACGGCAGCAGGGCCCATCCCCGGTGCAGCGGCCCGACCACGGCGTCCGGGCCGACGTACGCGCCGTCCAGGGCGACCTCGAAGTAGGGGTCGCCGAGCGCCCGGGGCACCGGGGTCAGCCGGATCGCCGGGTCGTTCAGGTCGAGCAGAAACAGGCTGATCCCGTCGTACCGGTTCCGGCCTTCCCTGGTCCGCGCCGAGCACAGGGCGATACCGGACCGGTCGGTTGCCACGCTCCAGGTCTTGACGCCGGTGAGCCGCCAGCCCTCGCCGTCCGGGGTGGCCGTGGTGCGGAGCGCGGCCGCGTCGGTCCCGGCGCCGGGCTCGGACAGCAGGAGACTGCCGAACAACCGGCCGGACGCGATCCGCGGCAGCCACTGGGCCTGCTGTTCCGCGCTGCCGAAGGCGAGCAGTGCGCCGCCGATGGCCTGCACGGAGACGATGTGGATCACATCGGGCAGGCCGCGGGCGCCCATCCGCTCGGCGGCGGCCACGTGGTGGGCCAGGCTCAGCCCGCGCCCGCCGAACGCGGCCGGGTAGTGCACGGCCAGCAGCCGTTCGTCGCCGAGCCGGGCGAACAGCTCCAGCGGATCGGTGCCGGGCGGCGCCGCGTCCAGTACCCGGTCCACCTCGTCGGCGAGCCGGGCCTGTTCGGCGTCCAGCTCAGGGCGCATGGGTGGCCTCGTGCTCGGCCGCCGCCCGGACCTGCTCCACCGACGCCGCGAGGTCGCGCAGCGTCGAGTTCGCGAAGACCTGTGCCACCCGCAGCCGCAGCCCGGTCTGCCGGGAGAGCCGCCCGATGAGGTGCATCGCGGTGATGCTGTCGCCGCCGGCCGAGAAGAAGTCCTCGTCCAGCGTCAGATCGGGTCGGTCCAGCAACTCCCGGGCCAGCTCGAGTACCAGCGCCTGGTCGTCCATCTTCCGTCCTTCCGTTACGCGGCGGCAGCGTCGATCGCGGCCGACAGCAGGGACCGGACCTGCGGGGATGCAAGCGGTTCCGTGGGGGCGTCGACGTGGCGTACCGTCGCGCCCGCGGGGTCCGCGAGCAGGGCGTCCAGGCCCGAGAGGGGTTTTCCGGTGATCACCAGCGTCCGGTCCGTATCGGCCGGGCGGGCCGCCGAGCACGCGGTCAGGAACCGCAGCCAGGACCGGTAGCGGTCGAGCAGGCCGTCCACCATCTCGATCGCCGCCTCGTCACCGCCGTACTGCCCGACCAGGCCGTCGCGGGTCTTGTTCAGCACCATTTCCCACTGGGCGAGATCGCCCGCGGCGAACGCCTCGTACGCGGGTGCGTCGCACGCGAGCGTGCGGCAGAGCTTGGTCAGCTCGAAATGGATGACATCCGTGGTGATCGGATACGGGTCGACCAACACGGCCCGCGCTCCGGCCCGTTCGGCGAGATGCACCGCGAAGGTCGCACCGGCGCAGTACGCCAGCACCACGCCGGGCCGCTCCGGCTGCTCCTTGAGCAGCTCGTCGGCCTGCCGCTCCAGGTCGAGCGGTCCGGCGACCTGGGCGACGAGCGGGTCGATCCGGGTGAGACGCCCGGGGCTGCCCGGTCCGGCCAGGAAGCCGAAATCCGCGGCGTTGCCACTGCCGGGCAGATCCAGTGCGAGGACCTCGGTCAGCATGCGTCCGAGCCTTTCCGCAGGGCAGCGAAATGGAATCCTGAGTGCTTCATCATCGGCATCATCGGCGCGCGAAGGACATTCCGAAAAGGGTTCACAGGGCTTTGATCAGAACCCGGTCAGTCGTCGTTCAGTACGCGTTAAGCCACCACTCAGTCTTCGCTCAGATCCCATTCCGTGCCCTTGCCGGGCCATTTCCTGGAGCCCACGATGGTAATGATCTCCACCCGCGCGGCCGGGCGGAACATGGCCGAGGAAAGGGCATCGGATGGGAAGCGAATGGGAAACTCTGGTGGTCGGCGACCACCAGGCGCGGGTCAACATCGCGGGGCCGGTGCCGGACCCCGATCGACCCCACCTGTGGCCATCGGTCGGTGAGTACCCGATTTACGACGCCTTCCTCTATCACGCCATGCTCGCCGACCGGCCCCGCAACGAGGTGTTCCGCGATGCCATCGTCCAGCAGGCGCCCGGCGCCACGGTGCTGGAGATCGGCTGCGGACCCGATCTGCTCTGGTCGCTGTGTGCCGCGGAGTCCGGTGCGGACCGGGTGGTCTCCGTCGAGAGCCTGGACGACAGCGTCCGCCGGGCGGAGGAGCTGGCCCGGGACCGGGCACCGGGCCGCATCAGCGTCGTGGCGGGGCTCTCGACCGAGGTGACGCTTCCGGACCGGGCCGGTCTGTGCATCGCCGAGCTGGTGGGCTGCATCGGCGGCTCCGAGGGCATGGCCCGGGTGATCGAGGACGCCCGGCGCCGCCATCTCTCCCCGGGCGCCCGGGTGGTGCCGCACCGGGTCCGTACGCTGGCCGCCGCGGTCTGCCTCGCCGACCTGATGCCCGAAGGCCCCGGTGTGCCGGAGATCCTGGTGCCGTACGTGGAGTCGGTGTTCCGTGCGGCCGGTGGCTTCTTCGACCTGCGGATGTGCGTCGGCGGGATCGGATACGACGCGATCCGCTCCACCACCGGGGCGATCGAGGATCTGCGGTTCAACGACGGTGTGTACGAGCAGGGTGGCGATCTGCGGCTGACCATGACCCGGCCGGGCCGGGTCGACGGGCTGCTGCTGTGGCTGGACCTGGAGGGGCGGGCCGGTGGCGAGCGCCTCGACACCCTGGCGACCCGGACCAGCTGGCTGCCGGTCTACGTACCGCTCCAGATCCCGGAGCCGGTGACCCTCGACCCGGGTGACGTCATCGAACTGCGGGTCACCTCCGAGCTGAGCGCCGACGGGATCCACCCGGACTACCGGTTCACCGGGTCGGTCCGGCGCGCCGACTGCCGGCGCGTCCCGGTCACGGCCGAGTCGCTCTACGCCGGGTCGGCGTTCCGGCGATCGCCGCTGCACGAGGCCCTGTTCGGCGCCGCCGAGCCGGTGGCGGTACGCGCGTAGGCCGCCCGGATGCGCGCGGGCCCCGCGACCGGTGGCACCCGCTGGGAGCCACCGGCCGCCGCCGGAGCCGAATGTCCGCTAACCGGCGCGGTGTTCGCCGGTCACGACACCGCCGGGGGGCTGCCGCACGGGCCAGTAGCTGTTGGTGACGGATTCCGGGTAGTGGTCCGGTCCGTCACCGGACAGCACCCGCTGGTGCAGTGCGGCCAGTTCGGGGCTGGGGTCGAGCCCGAGCCGGTCGCGCAGGACCTGCCGGGCGGTGTTGAAGGTCTGCAAGGCGTCGACCCTCCGTCCGACCATCATCAGCGCGACCATCAGGTGGGTGTAGGCGGTTTCGCGGTACGGATTGCTCGTGATGAGTTCCTCGAGGGGCGGGATCGCCTCGGTGTGGCGACCCATGGCGATCAGTGCGGAGGCGTACTCCTGGGTGGCCTCCTCGTGCAACCGGGTCAGCCGGCGCCGGTACGCGGCCAGCCGCGGCCCGCAGTGCACACCGGTGAGCGGTTCGGAGCGCCACAACCGCAACGCCGCGGCGAAGTGGTCGGCGGTGTCCTCGATCGCGCCCTGGCTCAACGCGCCGCGCGCCTCGGCGACATGGTTCATGAAGCGGTCCGCGTCGACCAGATGCGGATCGAGCCGCAGCATGTAGTTGCCGTGCACGTGCCGTATTTCGGGGCTGGCCATTCCGGCCGGATACTGAAGTGTCCGGCGGATGCGGGAGACGTACACCTGGATCGTGTTCACGGCGGTCTTCGGCGCGAACGCGCCCCAGACCTCGTCGATCAGGTCCGCGATCGCCACGTACGAGTTGTTCCGGGCGGCGAGTAACGCGAGCACTGTCTCGACTTGCGGGCTCAACACTGTTTGGCTCGCGGTTCTGGCCTCCAGGCCACCCAGGAGCTTAATGATCATGGCCTCGTCGCGACTCACGGATGAGATCCTTCTCTCGAGCGCCTGCCCAAGGCTGGCCACCACCAGGAGCGTGGCCCTATGGGCTCTGCCAACGTGGAGTGCAGGGCCGGCCTGATGCGTCGGGTCGCTGGAGGCCGCCCAGTAGTTCGTGATCATAGTCTCGCCGTGACCAACCCCTCCTCTTGATCGCCTTGCGTCGTGCGATCAGGAAGAGTGCTCGAAGTCCTTCCAGGTCACGCCCGTGCATGCTTCATAACACCACTGTCACGGCGCCGTGACAAAATGGCGTCCGAGTGGCAAGCGGGGGTCGGTTTCCGGAGTCCGCTCAGCGGCTCCGCGAAGCCGTCGCGAGCAGGCCGTTGACCACGAGCGCCGCCAGCGATTCGGCGGTGGCCGTGAGTTGTTCCGGTGAGGCGGGCTCGGGCCTGCCCAGACGTCGCGCCAGGGGCACGTCCACCATTCCCGAGACGGGCGGGACGACGGCGAAGAACAGCACGTCCATCGGGACCGGCGCCATGCGTCCGGCGGCCACGAGCCGCTCGATGCTCGCCATCAGGGTCTCCAGAGTTGGGGCGATGTACTGCTCGTAGAGGTAGTCCAGCCGCTCACTGTCCTGGTTGAGTTCGTTGACAAAGAGCCTTTGGACCAGCGGCGAGTCCGCCGCGGTCCGGTAGAAGCCGGTGATGGTCTGCCGCAGGCAGTCGGCATCGTCGGTCGAGGGATCCACCTGCGGCAGGCGCGCCAGCTGGGCCCCCAGGGCCGCGTCCACCACCGCGCGCCAGAAGGCCGCCTTGGATCCGTAGCGGTCGTTGATGAAGTTGTGGCTGACGCCGAGGCGGCGGGCCAGCTCGCGGGCGGAGGCCCGTTCGTAGCCCAGTTCCGCGAAGGCTTCGAGCCCGCGCAGGAGGATGTTCTCCTCCTCGGGCAGGGCGGGGGTGCCCGCGCCGGGGCGCCCCGGCCGTCGAGCGGATTCGGCTCGTACTCCCACCCTGGTCTCCCTTGCCGCGTGCGCACTGCCTGCCATGGACATCCTAAGGACCTCCCTCCCGATTATTTGACACCTGTCAGATTACTTCTAATCTGACAGGTGTCAGAAGAGTCGATCGACTCTCCGAGCAGCACTTCTTCCGGAGTTTGCCCTCATGCCCCGAACCACCTCCGACACGTCTGTCGGCACGGTCGGCGCGCCACCCACGCCCGCCGGCGCGCCCCCTCGCCATCGCTGGTGGATCCTCGCCGTCATCGGCCTGGCCCAGCTCATGGTGGTCCTGGACGCGACCATCGTGAACATCGCCCTGCCCTCCGCGCAGAAGGACCTGGGGTTCTCCGACGGAGACCGGCAGTGGATCGTCACCGCCTACGCGCTCGCCTTCGGCAGCCTGCTGCTGCTCGGCGGCCGCATAGCCGACCTGTTCGGCCGCAAGATGACCTTCCTGGTCGGGCTGGCCGGTTTCGCCGGTGCCTCGGCCCTGGGCGGTGCCGCGGGCAGCTTCGAGGTGCTCGTCGCCGCCCGCGCCGTCCAGGGCCTGTTCGGCGCGCTGCTCGCCCCGGCGGCCCTGTCCCTGCTGACCACGACCTTCACCGACGCCAGGGAGCGCGCCAAGGCCTTCGGTGTCTACGGCGCCATCGCGGGCGCGGGCGGCGCCATCGGGCTGCTCCTCGGCGGTGTGCTGACCGAACACCTCGACTGGCGCTGGACCCTCTACGTCAACCTCGTCTTCGCCGCCGTCGCCTTCCTCGGCGGCGCCCTCCTGCTCGCCCGCGGCAGCCGCGACCGGACCGCCACCATCGACGTCCCCGGCGCCGTCCTCGTCTCCGCCGGTCTGTTCGGCCTGGTCTACGGCTTCTCCAACGCCGAGAGCCACGACTGGGACTCCCCGGCCACCTGGGGTTTCCTGGCCGCCGGAGCCGTTCTGCTCGCCGTGTTCGCCGGGTGGCAGACACGCGCCGCGCACCCGCTGCTGCCGCTGCGGGTGCTGCTCGACCGCAACCGCGGGGCGTCCTTCGTCTCCGTGCTGATCAGCGGCGCCGGGATGTTCGGTGTCTTCCTGTTCCTCACCTACTACCTCCAGCAGAGCCTGGGCTACACCCCCATCAAGACCGGGCTGGCCTTCCTGCCGATGGTGGCCGCGCTCATGCTCACCTCGACCGTCGCCTCCACGGTGCTGATCCCCCGCCTCGGCCCCAAGCCGGTGGTGCCGCTGGGCATGGGCACCGCCGCAGCGGGCATGGCCTGGCTGACCGCCCTCGACCTGCACAGCGGCTACGCCACGGACATCCTGCCCCCGCTGGTCGTGGCGGGGCTCGGCCTCGGCCTGGTGATGGCCCCGGCCATGAGCCTGGCCACCGCCGGTGTGGACGCCGAGGACGCCGGAGTCGCCTCCGCCGCCGTCAACACCATGCAGCAGGTCGGCGGCTCCCTGGGCACCGCCCTGCTCAACACCCTCTCCACCAGCGCCGCCACCGACTATCTGACCGGCAGGAACCCCAAGGACCCCGCCGTCGTCGCCCAGGCCGGTCTGGAGGCGTACTCCACCGCGTACTGGTGGTCGGCCGTCTTCTTCGCCGCCGGGCTGCTCATCAGCGTCCTCCTCTACCGGCGCGGCGCACCCGCCGCCGACGCCCAGGCGGCTCCCGTCGTGCACATGTGAACGGCCGCGAACGACCGCCGGGGCCGGCTCAGTCCGGGCCGGGACCGGCGGCGGGCAGGACGAGGCGGAAGACGCATCCGGCCCCGGTGGCGGTCTCCAACTCCAGCCGTCCGCCGTGGCCTTGGGCGATCGCGCTCGCGATGGCCAGGCCGAGACCGGAGCCGCCGTGTTCGTGGGAGCGGGACGGGTCGGCCCGGTAGAAGCGTTCGAAGACCCGGTCGGCCGCCTCCGGGGACAGCCCGGGGCCCTGGTCCGCCACTTCCAGCACGCAGATCGACGCCCCCTCCCGCAGCGGTGGCGAGGGGCTCGTCCGGCCGGGGCGGTCCGTGCCACCGGTCGCGGACCCGGCCCGCCCGGCTCCCACGCGGACGTCCACGCGCGTACCGGGCGGGGTGTGCCGAAAAAGAGAAAAAACAGCAGGTTGCCCACGACCTGGCGCAGCCGGTGGGGGTCGCCGGTGGTCTCGGCCAAGGGACAGTTCCTCGTCGGCGGCCGCCCCGGTACCGAGGGGGCCCACCCGGATCGGGTGTCCGTGGCTCTGGTGTGCCGCCGCGCTCACGGAGTCGGGCGGGCGGCCGACAGCAGGTCGACCCGTTCGCGGCGGTAGTCGGGTTCCTTGTCCAGCCTGGTCAGCAGCAGGAGGTCGTCGACGAGCAGGCTGATGCGCTCGGCGTTCTGGGCGATCATCCGGTCGCCCTCGCGCCGTTCGGCGTTCGACCGTCCCTCGTGGCGCAGGGCCAGTTCGGCGAAGCCCTGGATGGAGGTGAGCGGGGTGCGCAGCTCGTGTCCGGCGTCGGCGACGAACCGGCGCAGCCGGGCCTCGGAGAACTCCCGTTCGCGTAGGGCCCGTTGGAGCCGGTCCAGCAGGGTGTTCAGCACGGTGCCCAGGCGGCCGGTCTCGGTGCGGGGGTCGGTGTCCGGCAGCCGCGGGCTCAGATCGCTGACCGTGATGTCCTGCGCGGCGCGCTCCATGCGGGTCAGTGGCAGCAGGCCGATGCGCACGACCCACCGGCTGAGCGCGATGAGTCCGGTGACGGTGGCCGCGAGCACGATGCCGTTGAGCCACAGCAGTTTGGAGGTGGCGCCGTCGAACGTGTCCAGGGGCAGCGCGACGACGTACCAGGTGTGCTCGGGGCCCGGCTTCTTCTGTATCCGCCAGTGTCCGTCGCCGGAGACGGCCGGGACGGTGCCCGGGCGGCCGCCCGACAGGCGCAACTCGCCTACGGAGCCGGGGAGTTCCGGGCCGGGGGCCTTGCCGCCGCCGAGGATGCCGCGCCGGTGTCCCGACGCACCGTAGAAGGTGATGCGGAAGTCGGAGGGCAGGGTCACCGAGCCGGGGTCCGGGGGCCGGGGAAGCTGCTCGGCAGCGGCGTCGCGGGAGAAGCTGTGCGGCGGCAGCCGGAAACCGTCGAGCTGCTCGTCGACGCGGCCCAGCAGCCATGAGCGCAGCACCAGGAACCCGATGGTCTGGGCGGCGAGGACCGCGACGGCGGCCAGCAGCGCCGCTCCCCACACCAAGCGGCTGCGCAGCGATGCGGGCCGTCCGGCCTGCGGAGGAGTGAGGCGGATCATCCGTCGGTCCGCTGGGCGTGATCGCGCGGCAGGCGCAGGCAGTAGCCCACGCCCCGCTCCGTGTGGATCAGTGGCGGATCGAGGTGGTCGATCTTGCGCCGCAGATATCTGACGTACGTTTCGACGATGCGGCCGTCGCCGGAGAAGTCGAACCCCCAGACGCGGTCGAGGATCCGGCTCTTGCTCAGCACCCGGCCCGCGTTCTCCATCAGCAGGGTCAGCAGCTTGAACTCGGTGGGGGACAGCGGGATGTACTGCCCGGCCCGGTGGACCTCGTGGGCCCGCTCGTCCAGTTCGAGGTCCCCGTAGCGCAGCACCTCGGTCTCGTCCTCGCCCGCGCCGTACGGCACGTCGTGGCCCGTACGGCGCAGGATGGCGCGGATGCGCAGCAGCACCTCCTCGATGCTGAACGGCTTGCCGACGTAGTCGTCGCCACCGGCACCGAGACCGGCGATGCGGTCGCCGACCTCGGTGCGGGCCGTCAGGAACAGGATCGGTGTCCGCACCCCGACCCCGCGCAGGTTCCGGGTGATCTCGAAACCGTCGAGGTCGGGGAGCATCACGTCGAGCACCAGGAGGTCCGGGCGGAAGCGCTCGACCTCCAGCAGACCGTCGCGGCCGGTGGCGGCGCTGCTCACCTGGTATCCGGCCAGGCCGAGGGCCGACTCCAGCAGCAGACGGATGCCGGGGTCGTCCTCGACGACGAGGATGCGGTGGGTGAGCTGGGTGGCGGGCTGCTCGGCCATGGTGCGTCGGTGGTCCGTTCTGCCGTCGCTTACTTCGCGTCCTTGGTGGCGGCGCAGTCGTACAGGGTGGTGCCCATGCCCATCATGCCGGTGGAGCCGTCCGCCCTGCCGTCGTAGGCGGCGGCCGGGACCTTGGCGCAGTGGTCGGCGATCCACGCGGAGCGCCGGGTGGCGGGGCTGTCGGCGCCGCCCATCATGGCGCCGGGGCCCGCGCCGCGCGACCCCGGCTCGGAGCCCAGGACGTAGCGCAGCTCGCCCCTTTCCGTCCACGTCGCGAGCTGGTCCACGGAGGGCGCGTCGTCGGTTCCGATGAAGCCGCCCATGCCGATGACCGTGGCGTCGCTGTTCAGGATGTACGAGGACGCGGCCATGGCGCCCCCGTCGGCGGCGAGGCTGATCCGGGCGGAGCCGGAGTGCGCGACCGCGTAGCGGAGGATCTTGCGCTGATCGGCGGTGAGGTCGGTGCCGTCCATGAGCCGTGCCATGCCGCCCATGCCACCCTTCGCACCGCCACCGCCACCGCCGAAGGTGGGCATTCCCGAGGGCGCGCCCTCCGGCTTGTCGTCCGAGCCCGCGCCCGGCATGCCGCCCGTGCCGCCGCCCAACCCGCCGGGCGGTTCGAGGCCACCGGGACCGCTGCCCCCGGGGCCTCCGCTCGGGAAGGCCCCCCGGCCGAACGGCATGCCGCCGGACGGGGCCGGTCCGGCGGTGTGGTTGGCGCCGCCCATCGCGGACGTGGATCCCGGCACGCTGACCGCCCAGGCACCGGGCGCCAGCAGCACCGCCAGGACGGCGCCGCCCAGCGCGGCCGGGAGCATTCGGTGCCGCCGTCCCGCGAGCAGCAGGAGTGCGGCCGCGCCGAGTCCGGCGGCCACCACCGGCCACGTCAGCCAGCCGTTCCAGGACGGCTGCCGCTCGATCACCACGACCGCCCAGACCACCGTGACCAGCACGGCCCCGGCCCCCGTCGGCAGGGCCCAGCGCGCACCGGCCCGGTGGGAGCGGGCCAGCGCGGTGGCGAGGCCCGCGGTGAGCGCGGCGACCGCGGGGGCCAGCTGCGTCGTGTAGTACGGGTGGAACGTGCCCTCCTGGGTGGCGAACACCAGCCCGCATACCACCAGCCACGTCCCCCACAGCACCCACCCGGAGGCGGCCAGTGGCGCGCCCGTGGCCGTCTCCCCGCGCCGGTGCAGCACCGCGACGGCCGTCGCCACGCCCAGTGCCACCGCGCAGAGCGGCAGCAGCCAGCTGATCTGGCCGCCGACCTGGTCGTTGAAGAGCCGCCCGAGCCCGGCGGCGCCACCGAAGGAGGCCCCGCCCGGGCCGCCCGTGGCACCGTTCTCGCCGAAGATCCGGCCGAGGCCGTTGTAGCCGATGACCAGGTCCCAGGCCGAACCGTCCTCGCTGCCGCCGATGTACGGGCGGTCGCCGGGCCACAGCGCCACCAGGGCCACCCACCACAGGGACGACACCGCGAGCACCGACCCCGCGACGAGCAGGCGGCGCACGCGTACGAGCCAGGTCCCCGCCGCGCCGACGAGCCACGCCGCCGCGAGGGCCGGGAGCACCATCCAGGCGGCCAGCATCTTCGTCAGGAACCCGGCGCCGACGAGGAAGCCGCTGCCGCACAGCCACCCCACCGCGCTCCGGCCGGAGGGTGCCTGGAGGGCCCGGGTCAGCGCGTACGCCGCCGCGACCAGGGTCAGCACCAGCAGCGTGTCCGGGTTGTTGTCGCGGTTGATCGCCACCGTGATGGGCGTGAGCGTCATGACCAGCGCGGCGAGCAGCCCGGCGCCCTCGCCCGCCCAGCGGCGTACCGTCCGGTGCAGGACGAGGACCGCCGCGACACCTTCCAGCACCTGGGGCAGCAGCATCGCCCAGCCGTGCAGGCCGAAGACCTTGGTGCTGAGGACCTGGGGCCACAGGGCGGCCGGTGGCTTGTCGACGGTGAGCACCCCGGCCGGGTCGTACGCGCCGAAGACGACGTTGGTCCAGCCGCGGCCCATCGACTTCACCGCGGCCGCGTAGTAGCTGTTGCCCCAGCCGAGCGAGCCGAGGGCCCAGCCGTAGAGCGCCGCGGCCAGCAGCAGGATCGCTGCGAGCGCGGCCGGGGCGGACCAGCGGGGTAGCGCACGGCCGGTGGCGCCCGGTGGTGGTGCGCTCGCGGGCGTGGCCGACGGCGCGTGGGAGGTGTGGGTCATGGTGCGCTTCACTTTCCTCGGAGAGACATGGCCAGCGGTCACGACGGGGAGCGCCGGAAGACGGCCAGCCGCAGCACGAGGAAGCGCACGGCGGTGACCAGCACGGACGAGGCGGCCAGGACGAGGGTTTCGGTGCCCGTCGAGGCGTCCGGACTGCTCTGGCGGTACAGCAGCACGGCGGCGGAGGTCACGGCGTAGCCCAGGACGAACAGGGCGCCCGCGCCCAGGTGCGCCCGTCGCACACCGGTCTCGGACCAGCGGAACGTCAGACGGCGGTTGGCCTCGGTGTTGAGCACGGTGAGCACCAGCAGCGACACCAGGTTCGCCACCGCGGGCGGCCACCAGCCGCGCAGCAGCCAGTAGAGCAGCGCCTGCCCGATGGTCGAGGCGATGCCGATGGCGACGAAGCAGCCGACCTCCCAGGTGAACCGCGACCGGCCAGTGTCGGGGGCCAGCACCGCGTCCGGGTGTTCGGCGGCCGGAGCGGGACGGCGCGGCAGCGCGACCCGGGCGGCGCCGGACGCCTTGAGCCGTGCCATCCGGTACAGGCCACGCAGATCGTCGGTGGCGGTGCCGACGACGTCGACGCGGGTGTCCACGTCCTCGACCCAGTCGACCGGGACCTCGTGGATGCGCAGCCCGTTGTGCTCGGCCAGCAGCAGGAGTTCGGTGTCGAAGAACCAGGCGACGTCCCGTGTCTTCTCCAGCAGGGGGCGCAGCACCTCGGTACGGGCCGCCTTGAAGCCGCACTGCGCGTCGCTGAACCGGGCCCCGTGGGTCAGCCGGATCAGCCCGTTGTAGCAGCGGGAGATCAGCTCGCGGCGGGGCCCGCGCACGGTCCGCGCGCCCGCCGCCAGCCGACTGCCGATGGCCAGATCGGAATGGCCGCTGGCCAGGGGCGCGATCAGGGGGAGCAGCCCGTCGAGCCCGGTCGACAGGTCGACGTCCATGTACACGACGATGTCGGCCTCGCTGGCGCCCCACACCGTACGCAGCGCCAGGCCGCGGCCCTTGCGGTCCAGGTGGAACACCTCCACTCCGGGCAGTTCGGCGGCCAGTTCCGTCGCCACCTCGAAGGTCCGGTCGACGCTGGCGTTGTCCGCCACCGTGATCCGCCACGGGAACGGCAACTGGTCACGCAGCCGGGCGTGCAGGGTGCGCAGGCAGCCGGGCAGGGCCCGTTCCTCGTTGTAGACGGGAACGACGACCTCGACGGTGGTGGTGTGCACCTGGGATGGCTCGGCGGGGTCGGGCCGGGCCGCGGGCTGGAAGCCATGAGCGACGCTCAGGGCGCGAGATGTAGGGGGCATGGAGCAGAACCCTCGCGGGCCAACCAGGGAACTTCGCGACAGCAAGCTGGGAATTCGCCGAGAGTCCGCTGAGTCCTCGCTGAGAGATGTCGGCGCGGGCGGTCCGAGTGGTACCGCGGTACCACTCGGGCGCCGAAGTGTCCCCCGTGGTGCCACGCCCGCGACCGGTCGCGCTCATAGCGTCGAACACATCAGTCGCGGCACGTCCGTGGCCGTTCGAGGCGAGAGAGGCCCACACCATGATCGAAGCGCGGGAGTTGACGAAGCGGTACGGGGACAAGACGGTGGTCGACCGTCTGAGCTTCACCGTCGAGCCGGGTGAGGTGACCGGCTTCCTGGGCCCCAATGGCGCGGGCAAATCCACCACCATGCGCATGACCATCGGCCTGGACTCCCCCACCGGGGGCTCGGTCACCGTGAACGGACGCTCCTACGCCCGCCACACCGCGCCGTTGCACGAGATCGGCACGCTGCTGGAGGCCAAGTCCGTCCACCCGGGGCGCACCGCGGTCAGTCATCTGATGACGCTCGCGCACACCCACGGCATCCCGCGCCGCCGGGTGGACGAGGTGATCGAACTGGCCGGGCTGGGCAGCGTGGCGGGCAAGCGGGTGGGCGCCTTCTCGCTCGGCATGGGCCAGCGGCTCGGCATCGCCGCTGCCCTCCTCGGTGACCCGGCGATCGTCATGCTGGACGAACCGGTCAACGGCCTCGACCCGGAGGGTGTGCTGTGGGTGCGCAACCTGCTGCGCGGGCTGGCCGAGGAGGGCCGGGCGGTGATGCTCTCCTCGCACCTGATGAGCGAGACCGCGCTGATCGCCGACCATCTGGTGATCATCGGACGTGGCCGGTTGCTCGCGGACACCACGGTGGACGACTTCACCCGGGAGGCCGGTGGCGGCGGGGTGAAGGTCGCCACCGCCGAGGCGATGAGGCTGCGTTCGCTGCTGGCGGGCCCGGATGTCACGATCAGCTCCTCCGCCGACGACGAACTGCTGGTCACCGGGCGTGACGCCCGGGAGATCGGGGCGATCGCCGCCCAGCACGGCGTGGCGCTGTACGAACTCACGCCGCAGTCCGTGTCGTTGGAGCAGGCCTTCATGGAACTCACCCGCGACGCCGTCGAGTACCACAGCGCTCCCGTCGACACCGAGCGAAAGGCCGCCTGATGTCCGCCACTCCCCTGTCCCTGGCGCCCACGCCCACGACTTCGTACAAGGTGACCGGACCGCGAGTGCTGCGCGCGGAGTGGGCCAAGTTCTGGTCGCTGCGCTCCAGCTGGATCACCCTGGGCGTCGCCGTGGTGCTGCTGATCGTCTTCGGGGCGATCGCCGCCGCCACCTACAGTCCCGACGCGGTGGCGACCAGCGGTCCGCCAGGGCCGGGGAGCACCGGCGCGGACAGTGACGCGGTCAGCCTGGCCCTGACCGGTGTGTCCTTCGCCCAGCTGGCCATCGGTGTGCTCGGGGTGCTGCTGTCGGCGGGCGAGTACAGCACCGGCATGATCCGCTCCACGCTCGCCGCGGTACCGCGACGGCTGCCGGTCCTGTGGTCGAAGAGCCTGGTGATCGGCCCGATCGCCCTGGTCCTCACCACCATCGGCGCACTGGCCGCGTTCCAGCTGGGCACACCGGGCCTCGACGGCGAGAAGATCGCGCTGTCCCTGGGCGACGACGGTGTGCTCCGCAGTCTGGCCGGTGCGGGGGTCTACCTCGGTCTGGTGGCGGTGTTCGGGGTGGCCCTGGGCATGCTGGTCCGCTCGTCCGCCGGGGCCATCGCCGCCCTGGTCGGCACCCTGCTCATCCTCCCCGGCCTGGCCTCGCTGCTGCCC
>NZ_GG657754.1:1788702-1795609 GCF_000158915.1 Streptomyces himastatinicus ATCC 53653
CATCCGCTGCCCGGTGTGTTCTTCCTGCTGGGGACGGAGACGGCGGCCACCGCGGTCGGTCTGACGCTCCGTATCCGGGCCATGTATCTGGCGGCGCTGGAGGACCGGGCCAGGCGGCTGGAGGTGGAACACCAGCAACGTGTCCGGCTCACCGCCGCCGCCGAGCGGTCCCGGGTCGCCCGCGAGATGCACGACATCGTCGGCCACAACCTCTCCGTCATGGTGAGCGTCGCGGACGGCGCCGCGACCCTCGCCACCAACCGGCGCGAGCAGTCCGCCGAGGCCCTGCGCATCCTCGGCGACACCGGCCGCCAGGCCATGGACGAACTGCGGCGCGTGCTGGGTGTCCTGCGGGAGGAGCGGGAGCACGCGCGGTCGCTCAGCCCGCAGCCCGGGATCCGCGATCTCGACCCCCTGCTGACGCGGGTCCGCGCGGCGGGGCTGGCGGTCACCTACCGGACCGTGGGCGGCCTCGACGCACTGGGCGACGGCGTACAGCTCACCGTGTACCGCATCGTCCAGGAGGCGCTGACCAACACGCTCAAGCACGCGGGTACGGGGCTCCGCCGCCGAGGTCACCGTGGCCACCGACACCGGCACCGTACGGATCCGGATCGCGGACACCGGGCCGCCACCAGGCACCCCCGGGACGGCGCCCACGGGGACGCGGACCGGCGCGGACGGCCCCGGGCACGGCCTCGTCGGCATCCGCCAGCGGGCCGCCATGTACGGCGGTACCGTCACCATCGGCCCCCGCGACACCGGGCCCGGCTGGATCGTGGAGGTCGTCCTCGACGTGCCCTCCGCCCCGGCGGCACCAGGAGAACATCTCCCATGACCACCGTGCTGATCGCCGACGACCAGCCCCTCCAGCGCCTCGGCTTCGGCATGCTCCTCCAGGGCACGCCCGGCCTGACGGCGGTCGGCGAGGCCGAGCACGGGGCCGAGGCCGTGCGCCTGGCCGCGGAACTGCGGCCCGACGTCGTCCTCATGGACATCCGCATGCCCGGCATGGACGGCCTGGAGGCGACACGCCGGATCGTCGCCACGGGCGGCCGTACGCGGGTGCTCATCGTGACCACCTTCGACCTCGACGCGTACGCGTACGAAGGTCTGCGGGCCGGTGCCAGTGGCTTTCTGCTCAAGGACGCCCGCCCCGAGGAAATCGTGGCGGGCATCCACGCGGTCGCCACCGGCGACGCCGTCGTCGCTCCCCGCCTGACCCGGCGCCTGCTGGACGCCTACGCCCACCAGGTGCTCGCCCCGCCCGGCACCCCCGCGGAGGACCCCCGGCTGCACACGCTCAGCGACCGTGAACGGGAGGTGCTGGTCGCCATCGGCCAGGGCTGGACGAACGCGGAGATCGCGGAACGGCTCGTCCTCACCGAGTCCACGGTGAAGAAGCACGTCGGGCGGGTCCTCGCCAAGATCGGTGCCCGCGACCGCATCCAGGCCGTGATCATGGGCGTACGACACCGGGCTGGTCAGGGCGAAGCCGTAGGAGCCGGGGGCCGGGACGGCGGGGCGTCGCATACTGGCCACATGGCTGCTGGAGGCAGGACGGGACGGCGAGGCGTTCCAGGAGTTCGTGCGGTTCGCGCCCCGGCTCGGCGGGATGGTCGCCTCCGCGGTGGGCTATCGCTCCGGCGGGCAGCCACCGGCCCTGCACCGGGGGCTGCCCTCCCCCTGGCTGACGTTGATCTTCTCGCTGGACGGGCCGGTGACCAGCGGACTCACCCTGGAGCAGGCACGCGGTGCCGATGCGGTGCGAACCGACATCGTGGTGGGCGGGCTGCACCAGAGTCCGGCGTACATCATTCAGCCGGAGCACGAGACCGGGGTGCAGCTGGCCCTGCATCCGCTGGCGGCGCGCAGACTGCTCGGCCTGCCCGCGGGCGCGCTCACGGATCAGCTCGTGGTGTCGGGGACGGAGGTGCTGGGCGCGCGGGCCGCGGAGATCCATGAGCGGATGCGGGAGCAGCCGGGGTGGGAGGAGCGGTTCGCCCTCCTCGGCTCGTATCTGCGGGCGCGTGCGGCCGCGGCGGACGAGGCCACGCCGGTCCGGCGCGAGATCGTCGAAGCCTGGGCGTGGCTGGCCCGCCACCGGGGCGCGGGCACGCTGCGCGGGCTGGCCGAGCATGTGGCGCTCAGCCCGCGCCGGCTCACGGCGCTCTTCCGGGCCGAGACCGGTCTGAGCCCGAAGCAGGCCGCCCGGCTGATGCGCTTCGAGCACGCCAAGGGCACCGTGGTCCGGTCCTACGCCGCGGGCGCCCCGGCCGATCTGGCGCGGGTCGCGGCCGACTGCGGCTACTACGACCATTCGCATCTGGTGCGGGACTTCCGCCAGTACACCGGCGTCAGCCCCACGGTCTGGCTGGCCGAAGAGTGCCGGAATATCCAAGCGGGCGGGCACCGGAACGGCGAAGAGTGAGAGGCATGAACACCATGGAATCCCAGCAACGTTCCCCCAGCATCTGGCCGGCCCTCCAGGCCCATGACGCGCCCGCCCTGATCGACTTCCTCGTCGGCACGGTCGGCTTCCTGCGCACCGCCGTGTACGAGGACGGCAACCGGGTGGCGCACGCCCAGCTCGACTGGCCCGAGGGCGGCGGGATCATGCTCGGGTCGTACAAGCCGGACAGCGCGGAGTGGTGTCTGCGACCGGGCACCTTCGGCGCGTATGTCGTCACCGACCACGTCGACAGCCTCTACGAGCGGCTGAAGGCGGCAGGGGTGAAGGTCATCCGCGAGATCGAGGACCAGCCGTACGGCAGCCGCGAGTTCGCGATCGCCGACCCCGAGGGCAACAAGTGGTCCTTCGGCACCTACCGGGGCGAGCCCCGCCCGGCCGACTGACCCGGCCCGCGGCTGCCGCGCCGCACCGCTCACGACGGCGACGTGGTGGGCGGTGCGGCGCGGCGCGCCCGGTGGGCGTCGGCCACCGCGGCGTGCAGCTTCGTACGGATGTCCTCGGGAAGCCGACCACTGTCCGCCCACCGCACAAGGTGCCGGGCGGCCTCGCGCACCTTGATGTTGGTGTGCTGGGAGACCTGCCGGAGCACCTGCCAGCCCTCGTCGGACCGCAGGTCCGTCACCGTCGTCCGGACTGTTGTCGTAGGTCACCGATCCACCCTGGGACCGCGCCGACGGCCGGAACCAGCCGCATGGCGAACGGCATCGGGGCGTGTGCATGGCGGGGGCGTCGTCACCGGGGCCGAACGCGTCCTCAACCAGGTGGCCGCCACCGCCGACGCGGCCGAATCCCACCCGGTCCGCCTCACCGGGCACCGGCCGCACTCCCCCGCCGCGGCGCAGCAGTTACGGGCGACGATCGTCTATGTGCGCGACCACGTCATGAACGTCCCCGCCGTGGGCCATCAGCCCCTGGTCGCCTCCACCGCCGCGCAGCACGTCGCCGCGAGCGTCCTGGCCACGTTCCCCAACTCCGCGCTCACCGACCCCACGGCGTCCGACGGCCGGGACGCGCATCCGGCGATGCTGCGCCGCGCTCTGGCCCACATCGACGACCACGCCGACCAGCCCGTCACCGTCGCCGACATCGCCGCCGCGGCGCGCGTCACCGTACACGCGCTCCAGTACGCCTTCCGTCGCCACCTGGACACCACGCCGCTCGCCCAGCTGCGCCGGGTGCGCCTCTCCCGCGCCCACCATGACCTGCTGAACACCGATCCCGGTAGAGGGGCCACCGTCACGGAGATCGCCGCCCGGTGGGGCTTCTGGCACCCCGGGCGCTTCGCCGCGCTCTACCGGGAGCCCTACGGCCGGTCGCCGCACCAGACCCTCCGCGATCCGGCCACCCGCCGGGCCTAGGGGGTGTCTTCCGGATCATGCCGGGCTTCCGCCTGATCCGAAAGACACCCCTCGGCCTCTCCGCCCGCCTGAGGTGAGGCAGCCGGGCGGAGAGGGCCCCGGTCACTCCATCAGCCGATGTTGAAATCGAGGTTGGACATATACCAGGCGTCCTTGATCTTGCTGGCCTCCACCTTCATGTCCAGCTGACCCTGCTTCACCCCGGTGGAGTTGGACACCATGACCTTGTCGAGCGTCTGCCCGTCGACGGTGATCTTGTCGGCGGGAACCATCACCTTGTCCCCGGTGGCCGGGGTCTTGGCGACCTCTACCTTCGGGTCGCCCGTGGACTGCTTGGGCGTGAACGACTTATGGTACATTTTGACGCTCTTGTGCATCTGCCGAATGTCAGGCGCGTCGCTGTCGCACCTCTCCGGGCTGCCGACCTTCGCGGGAGTCGACCCATGGGCCGGGACGCCCATCACCAGACACCCTTCCTTCGGCTTGTTCTTCACGACCGCGGTGACCCACGAGGCCACCGCCTCCTCGGCCGTGGCCTGGCGGGGCTTCGAGGGCTGCGAATCCGCCGCCCCCGCCCCCTTCTTCGCCCCGGCGCCGCTCGAGCTGCTCGCCGGCTTCTTCTTGACGCCGGAGTCCGACTCCGCCTTCTTCGAGCAGCCCGTGACACCGACGACGGCCGCCACCACGGCGGCACCGGCGATCCAGCGGACGGTCTTGCGCTTGTAGCTCTCTGACACTCTTTCAAGAGCCTTTCCATAGACATCTATCCGGCCGATGTCATCCCGAGGCATCTCTGGTCGAGACACCACATCGCCCAGGGAGACGAGCTGGACGACGGAATGGTTCGCCGCCCCGCCCCACTCACTGGGCCGTACCGGCCAGCAGCCAACACCGTACGCGTACTTCCAGCAGCACACGCGCGCCACCCGGGTGCGTGGGTGCGGTGACGTCCCATCCGTACTTCCCCTGGAACGCGGACACGACCTCAGGGGGAACGGGTCGTCATGGATCAGCGACACGTCTCCCTCCGCGACGACCGGGAACCGGCCGTCCTCCAAGGCCAGGGAGACACGCGGCTCCCTCCGCACGTTTCCGACCTCGACCGTAGACGAACCAGACGGGCGTCACATGCGCCAACGAGATCATCCACGCGCCCATTGTGGCCATGGCTCCGGACGCAGCACATCGGGTGTGACTGGCCACGAGCCCTGACTGGCTGACAAGATCATTTTGGATGACACCGCACTACGGCAAGTGAAGGGCGGACATTTGTCCGAGACATTCGGCCACGAGGAGTACGACTACATCATCGTCGGGGCTGGTTCGGCAGGATGCGTGCTGGCCGCGCGGCTGTCCGAGGCCCCGGAGAGAACGGTGCTGCTCCTGGAAGCCGGGGCGGCGGACACCAAGCCGGAGCTGGCCGTGCCACCCGCCTGGCCCGGGCTGTGGGGGACGGAGGTCGACTACGCGTACACCACGGTGCCGCAAGCCGGTACCGGCGGCGTGGCGCAGCCGTGGCCGCGGGGCCGGACCCTGGGCGGGTCGAGCGCCATCAACGCGATGGTGTTCCTGCGCGGACACCGCAACGACTACGACCGCTGGGCGGCGGCCGGGTGCACGGGATGGGACTTCGACACGCTCCTGCCGTACTTCCGGCGGCTGGAGACCGTCACCGGAAAGGACCCGGAGTTCCGCGGTGACAGCGGCCCGATGCGTCCGGCGCAGGCGCGGGACGGCAACCCGCTCTCCCAGGTCTTCGTGGATGCCGCCACCACGGCCGGGCATCCCGCGACGGACGACTTCAACGGCGCCTCCCAGGAAGGCGTCGGCTGGCACGACCTGAGCATCGCGGACGGCAAGCGGCAGAGCACCGCGGCCGCCTATCTGCACCCCGTCAGCGCGGAGCGGCCGAATCTGACGGTCTCGACCGACTCCCGCGCGCACCGCCTGCTCGTCGAGGGCAACCGGTGTACGGGCGTGGAGTTCCGGCGGGGCGGCGAGCCGGTCACCGCGCATGCCCGCGCCGAGGTGATCCTCAGCTCCGGCGCCGTCGATTCGCCCCGTCTGCTGCTGCTGTCGGGCATCGGGCCCGCCGACGAGCTGCGGCAGGCCGGTGTGGACGTACGCCACGATCTGCGCGGCGTGGGCCGCAACCTGCACGACCATCCGCTGTGCGGGGTCGTCTACGAGGCGAGCAAGCCGGTCCCCGAAGGGCTCACCAACCACGCGGAGACCTCGATGGCGTGGCGCAGTGATCCGTCGCTTTCCGGTCCCGACATGCAGCTGATGTTCATTCATGTGCCGTTCCATCCACCGACGTTGCAAGCTCCGGAGAACAGTTTCACCTTCGGGGTGACGACCGTCCCCGAGAGCCGGGGCTCGGTGCGCATCGCCGACGCCGATCCGGAGACGCCGCCGCGGATCGATCCGAACTACCTCGGCGAGGAGTCGGACGTCCGGCGCATGCTGCACGGCATCGAGGTGGCACGGGACATCGCGGCCGCGAGCCCCTTCACGGCGTGGCGCTCGCGCGAGGTGCTCGCCGGGGACGACGTCAAGGACGAGGAGGGGCTGCGCGCCTTCCTGGCACGCGGCACCGGAACGTACTACCACCCCGTGGGCAGCTGTGCGATGGGCGTGGGCCCGGACGCCGTGGTCGCACCGGACCTGACCGTTCACGGCCTCGATGGGCTGCGGGTGGTGGACGCTTCGGTCATGCCGACGGTCGTCTCCGTCAACACGAACGCGGCGACGATCGCCATCGCGGAGAAGGCCGCCGACCTCATCCGCCAGGCGGCGTAGACCGGCCATCACTCCGGGGCCCCTTTCGCGGGCGCCGGAGTGATGGACCCGTCCCGCACCGGGGCGTGCCCATGCGGAGCGCGCCCCGCTCGGCGACCCTGGGGGTGTGACACACCAGCCCCCCGCGCATGAGGCGCGGAGCAGGCCGCCGACCGGTGCCGCGCGCGTCGACTACAGCGGCGCGGTGTACGGCTCGCTGCTCGCCGCCTCCGTGGTGGCCGGTGTCGGCACGCTCGGCTCGTATCCACGGCTGGAACTCGTGCTGCTCCTGCTG
>NZ_GG657754.1:1796046-1829355 GCF_000158915.1 Streptomyces himastatinicus ATCC 53653
GTCCGCGACCTCCACCCGGATCCCGCTCGCCGGAGGCGAGGCCACCGTCGAGGAGCATCCGGGACAGCCGGTTGTCGACCTCCCGCTGGATGGTGCGGCGCAGCGGCCGGGCCCCGTACTCGGGCTGGTGGCCGTGGCGCGCGAGCCAGTCGATGGCCTCCGGGGCGAACTCGACGGCGATGTCCTGGGCGTGCAGCCGACGGCGGGTCTCCTCCAGCATCACGTCGGTGATCCGGCGCAGCTGCTCGTCGTCGAGCTGCCGGAAGACGACGATCTCGTCGATGCGGTTGAGGAATTCGGGGCGGAAGTGCTCGCGCAGCGGGCGCAGGACGCGTTCGCGCCGGGCCTGCTCGCCGGTCTCGGCATCCGTGGCGCCGAAGCCGAGCGCGGTGCCACCGATGGCCTCGGAGCCGAGGTTGCTCGTCATCACGACGACGGTGTTGCGGAAGTCGACCGTACGGCCCTGGGCGTCGGTGAGACGCCCGTCGTCCAGCACCTGGAGCAGGATGTTGAAGACATCGGGATGGGCTTTCTCGACCTCGTCCAGCAGCAGCAGCGAGTACGGCCGCCGGCGCACGGCCTCGGTGAGCTGTCCGGCCTCCTCGTGGCCGACGTACCCGGGCGGGGCGCCGACCAGGCGGCTGACGGTGTGCCGCTCCTGGTACTCGCTCATATCGAGGCGCACCATCAGCTCTTCGCTGCCGAACAGCGCCTCGGCCAGGGCCCGTGCGAGTTCCGTCTTGCCGACACCGGTGGATCCGAGGAAGAGGAAGCTCCCGGTCGGGCGGCCGGGGTCGGCCAGGCCGGTCCGGGAGCGCAGCACCGCCTCGGCGACGGCGCCGACGGCCTCGTCCTGCCCGATGACGCGCTTGCGCAGGTGTTCCTCCAGGCCGAGCAGCCGGTCCTTCTCCTCCTGGGTGAGGCTGCTGACCGGGATGCCGGTCTGCCGGGACACCACTTCGGCGATGTCCTCGGCGGTGACCTCCAGGCTCTGCCCGTCGTCCGGCTCCGTGCCGTCGCCCGCCTCGATCCGGGCGTTCAGCTCGCCGATGCGGTCGCGCAGTTCGGTGGCCCGCTCGTATTCCTCCGCGGCCACCGCCTGGTCCTTGTCGCGGGTCAGCTGCTCGACCTCCCGCTCCAGTGCGCGCACATCGGTGCCCTTGGTCCGCGAGCGCAAGCGCACCCGGGCACCGGCCTGGTCCATCAGGTCGATGGCCTTGTCGGGCAGGAACCGGTCGGTGAGGTAGCGGTCGGACAGCTCCACGGCGGCGCACAGCGCCTCGTCGGTGAAGCGGACCTGGTGATGGGCCTCGTAGCGGTCGCACAGGCCCCGCAGGATCTCCACCGCGTCGGCGGCGGTGGGCTCGGGCACCAGGACGGGCTGGAAACGGCGGGCCAGTGCCGCGTCCTTCTCGATGTGGCGGCGGTACTCCTCCAGCGTGGTGGCGCCGATGACATGGAGTTCGCCACGGGCCAGCGCGGGCTTGAGCATGTTGCTCGCGTCCATGGAGCCGCCCTCGCCGCCGCCCGTGCCCGCGCCGACGACGGTGTGCAGCTCGTCGATGAAGACGATCAGCTGCTCGGAATGCGTACGGATCTCCTCGATGATGCCGCTCAGCCGCTCCTCGAAGTCACCCCGGTAGCGGGTGCCCGCGACGACGGCGGAGAGGTCCAGCGCGACCACGCGGCGGCCGAGCAGGATGTCGGGGACATCGCCTTCGGTGACGCGCTGGGCGAGCCCTTCGACGATGGCGGTCTTGCCGACACCGGCGTCGCCGATCAGCACGGGGTTGTTCTTGCCGCGGCGGGACAGCACCTCGACGGTCTGTTCGATCTCCTCCCCGCGGCCGATGACCGGATCGATGCGGCCCTGGTGGGCGAGTTCGGTCAGGTCGCGGCTGAACTTGTCCAGGGTGGGCGTGTCCTGCGTCCGGCCCCCGGGCTGCTGCCCGGTCGCGGTGACCGGCGGCTGCCCCGGTGCGGTCTGCGGTCCCTGCTGGGCCGCCGTGGGGTCGAAGTGAAGGGTGTTGAGGATGCGTCCGGCGGCGGAGTCGGGGTTGGAGACCAGCGCCCCGAGGACGTGCTCGGGACCGATGTACGAGGCCCCTGTGGCGCGGGCCAGGTCGTGAGCGTCCAGCAGGGCGCGCTTGACCGCGGGGGTGACGGTCAGCCGGTTCTGTGGCGGTCCGTCGCCGCTCGTACGGTCGATCTGGGCGGCCAGCGCGTCGGTGTCGGCCCCCGCCCCCGCCAGCAGACCCCGGGTCGGTTCCGCGGTCAGCGCCGCGCGCAGCAGGTGCTTGGTGTCCAGGTCGGTGCTGCCGTGCTCGGCGGCGTAGGAGACGGCGTCGGCGACCAGTTGCCGGGCGGGGTCGCTCATCAGACGACCGATGTCGATCTGCCGGGGACCGCGCGGCCCGCCGCCGAGGAACCGCGTCAGGTATTCCTCGAACGGATCCGGCCCGAAGCCTCCCGGCCCCATGAAACCGCTGTTCATAGCCTTCCGTTCCGCGGTTCCGGCCGGGCGCGTACGGGCCGGGCCGGGCCCGCTGTTCTGGTAGGCGTAGTGCTTGCCGGGCGCGGGTGCCCGGGATCGGCGCGGATTACACGTGGTGCGGCAGGCCCGGCACGCGGCCGCCCGTGGCCCGGCCGAACGGGCGGGCCACGCGGTGCGGCTCGTGGTGGTCCCGCGACAGGGCGGGCGGGGCCACCGCGTCGCGGCCGTCACGGGCCGGTGCCGGGCAACTCCTCCCGCCAATATGTGAGAGCGCTTCCCTGTTGGTCGTGTTCATGCCAGCATTCATGGGAGCGCTCCCATAGCGCTCCCACATCCCCAAGGAGAGACATGGCTCTCACACCACGACGCGGCCGAACCCGAGCCTCGCTGCTCGGGTTACTGGCCGCCACCGTCATGACGACGGCCGGACTGGCCGGAACCGCGGGTGCCGCGACAAGCCCCGCTCAGGCCCAGACGGCGACCGGCTCCGCCAAGGCCTCCACCCTGGGCGCACAAGCGGCCCAGTCAGGGCGGTACTTCGGGGCCGCGGTGGCCGCGGGCAAACTCGGGGACACCACGTACGCGGGCATCCTGAACCGTGAGTTCAACATGGTCACCCCGGAAAACGAGATGAAGTGGGACACCATCGAGCGGTCCCGCGGCTCGTTCAACTTCGCCCCGGCCGACCAGATCGCGAACCACGCCACCTCACGCGGACAGCGCTTACGCGGACACACCCTGGTCTGGCACTCCCAGCTCCCCAGCTGGGTCAGCTCCATCGGCGACGCCACCACTCTGCGCAGCGTGATGAAGAACCACATCACCACCACGATGGCCCACTACAAGGGCAAGATCTACGCCTGGGACGTGGTGAACGAGGCGTTCGCCGACGGTGGCGGCGGCCAGCACCGCCCCTCGGTGTTCCAGAACCTGCTGGGCGACGGCTTCATCGAGGAGGCCTTCCGCACCGCCCGGTCGGCCGACCCGGCGGCCAAGCTCTGCTACAACGACTACAACATCGAGGACTGGAACGCCGCGAAGACCCAGGGCGTCTACCGCATGGTGCGCGACTTCAAGGCGCGCGGGGTGCCCATCGACTGCGTCGGCTTCCAGGCCCACTTCGGCTCCGGCGGCCCGCCGACCAGCTTCCAGACCACGCTGTCCAGCTTCGCCGCCCTCGGCGTGGACGTGCAGATCACCGAGCTGGACATCGCGCAGGCGCCGGCGGCCGCGTACACGAACACCACCAGGGCCTGCATGAACGTCCCCCGCTGCACCGGCATCACCGTCTGGGGCATCCGGGACAGCGACTCCTGGCGCGCCGGGGAGAAGCCGCTGCTCTTCGACAACAACGGCAACAAGAAAGCGGCCTACAACGCCACGCTGACCGCCCTGGGCGGCACCCCCGCGGCTACCAAGGCCGCAACGTCACCGACCGCCTCCCTGCCCTCCAGCTTCAAGTGGAACTCCAGCGGAATCCTGATGTCCCCGAAGCCGGACGCCACCCACAACATCGCCGGGCTCAAGGACCCGACGGTGGTCCGCCACAACGGCAAGTGGCACGTCTTCGCCAGCGTCGCCAGCGCCTCCGGCTACAACCTGGTGTACCTGAGCTTCACCGACTGGTCCCAGGCGGCCTCGGCCACCCATCACTACCTGGACCGAAGCGCCATCGGCACCGGCTACCGGGCCGCGCCGCAGGTGTTCTACTTCGCGCCCCAGAACAAGTGGTACCTCGTGTACCAGACCGGGAACGCCTCGTACTCCACCAACAGCGACATCAGCAACCCGAACGGCTGGAGCGCCCCGAAGAACTTCTACTCCGCCATGCCGGACATCATCAAGCAGAACATCGGCAACGGCTACTGGGTGGACATGTGGGTGATCTGTGACAGCGCCAACTGCTACCTGTTCTCCTCCGACGACAACGGCCACCTCTACCGCTCGCAGACGACCCTGGCCCAGTTCCCCAACGGCTTCACCAACACCGTCATCGCGGCCCAGGACTCCAACAAATACGCCCTGTTCGAAGCGAGCAACATCTACAAGGTGCAGGGCAGCAACCAGTATCTGCTGATCGTCGAGGCGATCGGATCGGACGGCAAACGCTACTTCCGGTCCTGGACCTCCAGCAGCATCGCGGGCTCATGGACCCAGCTGGCCGCCTCCGAGGCCAACCCCTTCGCCCGGGCCAACAACACCGCCTTCCCCGCGGGCGCCTGGACCAAGGACATCAGCCACGGCGAACTGATCCGCGCCGGAACCGACCAGACCCTCACCATCAACCCGTGCCAGCTCCAGTACCTCTACCAGGGCATGAACCCGAACGCCGGCGGCGACTACAACACCCTGCCGTGGCGCCTCGGCCTCCTCACCCAGACCAACTCGGCCTGCTGAGCCCGGCGATCACCCCTTGCCGCCCTCCTTGTCGCCGCCACGGTGGCGACAAGGAGGAGCTGGCCGTGCCACCCACCTGGACTCCCGGACCACTCCTGCACCGGATCGCTCCTGCCGTACCCGCCGGACGAGTTCGCCCGCGGCACTCGGCCAATCCGCGTGGTCGAACACGAATCCATTCTTGAGCAGCCGACCCGGCATCACCCGGCGGCTCTTCAGCAGGAGTTCGGTGTCGGAGCGCAGCACAAACGCGCCGATCTCGGCCATCCACTTCGTCGCCGGCAGGCCCACCGGCACGCCCCATTCTCGTCGCAACGCGTGCATGAACGCCCGTTGCGGCAGTGGATCCGGGGCCGCCAGATTGACCGGACCAGTGACATCGTCCCGGTCGATCAGGAACTCCACCGCGCGGACGAAGTCGAGGTCGTGGATCCAGGACACGTACTGCGCGCCGCCTGCGACCGGCCCGCCGAGGCCGAGCCGCGCCAGCCACAGCAAGTAGTCGAAGACACCACCACGATCAGGGCTCATCACCATCGCCGAGCGCATGGCCACCTTGCGGGTGTACGGCGTATCGGCCTGCTCCTGCTCCCGCTCCCACTTCTTCGCGATCTCGACGCTGAAGCCCCAGTAACCGGGGACATCCGGTTCGGTACCGCCGATCACTCCAGTCGCCTCGTCGTGGGGCGCGTGGAAGCGGTGGGCGTAGATGGTGGCGGTGCTCATCTGGAGCCAGGCCCGGGGAGGCCGTCGGGCAGCCGCGATCGCCTCGCCCACCACACGCGCGGAGTCCACGCGCGAATCCATCATGGCCCGAAGGTTCTCCTGGGTGTAGCGGCAGCTGACGCTGCGGCCGGCGAGGTTGATGACGACATCGCTGCCGTCGAGCGCCGCCGCCCAGGGGCCCAGCGTTCTACCGTCCCACCAGACGTCACTGTCCCGAACCGGCCGCCTGGTCAGAACCACGACCTCGTGGCCCGCGGCGGTCAGCACACGATGCAGTATGCCGCCCACCTGCCCGGTTCCTCCCGGTAGCACTATCTTCACTGGGCTCTCCTCTCTCCGGCCGAGCACTTCACCGCCATCTCGCCAGGTATGGGGCCAGATGGTGCAGGCGCGTGTGGTAATCCGGGTGTGTGGACAGAAGCTTGTCGATCATGATCGGTCGGCCGCTTCGAGCCCGCCCCGTCGCACCGGCCATGCTCGCAGCTCCGCCGCAGCCGGAGTCGGCGGCAACCAGGCGACGACGCTCGGCATCCGATTCCCCCCTCTGCATCGTGTGCAGCACCTCGGCGAGCATGGGGCCGAAACCGAGCGCCGCCGCATATCGGTCGGCCCGTAGTTCGGCCTGGCGCGCCAGCGCCGCCATCGGGTACGGCGCCACCACCAGCACCAGTGGAACGAACCAGTAGGACAGCGCAAGCGCCACCAGGACGCTGCCCACCGCCAGGACGAGCACCAGTGCCACAAAGCCGCCCCGCCGTCGGCCGATGCGGAGCCCGTGCCGGGCCAGCCACCGGACGACGGCCCAAGCGATCCGTGCCGGCGCGGAGTACCACTCGCCCAGCAGGGAGGACCAAGCGTGTCCGCCGACGTGGTGCCCCAGTTCATGGGCGAGGACCGCAGCGAGGTGGTCGCTCGGCAGGTGCTCGAGGGAATACCCGGTGACGCTGACGATGTGACCCGCCGCGGCGACGGCGTTGATCGCTTCGCTGTCTTGGATCCACAACTCGTAGGCCCTGCCGTCGACGCCCGCCCTGGCTGTCACCTCCCGCCAGACCGGCTCCAGCCGACTGCGTTCCCGCGGGGTCGGGTAACGCAGGTCGAGCAGGTGGCGAGCGAGGGCGCTCTCGGTGGGCCGGTGGAACGCCAGCGCGCCCGTGGCGAGCCATATCAGGACGACGACCCAGCCCGCGGTCGAGAGCAGGGCGCAGGCGACCAACGCCACGAGCAGCAGGCTGGCGGCACACCACGGCAGGTACAGCAGGAGTCGGCCCATGGCCGTGGCGTCAGTCCACCGTTGCCGATCGGCGAGGTGTACTCGGCCTGACCGGCCGAAGTCCGCGTCCTGCGGACGGGATCCCACAGGGCCGGAATCCTGGGACCGGTCACCGAGGTGAGGCGGCAACTCCTCGCCGGGATAAGGGGGCGGCGGAGGCCGGTCGCCGGGGTAGGGCGGCGGCGGGGGGAACACGGCGGCCGGAGACTGCGGGGGCTGGGGGTAAGGGGCGCGGTCGGAACCGGTGGGGTCGGGTGGAGTGGCCATGGTGTGTCTTCCCCTACGTACGAACGGACGTGTCCGGATGGTGCGGCGAGCCGGCGGCGTTCAGCGGATGGTCAGCGCGGTGGGCAGCAGCACCACCCCCGCGCAATAGGCGGCCAGGCCCGCGCGTATCCAGCGGTGTTTGCTGCCGACGATGCGGCTGTTCTGGGCGAGTGCTTCCAGCAGACCGCCGTTGGGATCCTCCTCGGTGGCGTCGAGCGCCTCGGTCAGCAGGCCCTGATCCGTGGCGCGGCGGATGTCGTCGAAGTAGGTCAGCGGTCGCCCCGGGGCCCAGCGGCTGCTGCCGTACCGCGGCAGGACGGCCAGGAGGAGGCAGACCAGCGATCCGGCCAGAGCCGTCAGTCCGGCCCACAGCAGCCCGGTCCTGGTGCCGGAAAGCCCGGACAACGCCCCGCCGCGGGCAGCGAGGAGCCCCCCGAACAGACCCACCGTCATGCTGAGCGCACCCAGCAGCAGGGCGGCCTTGCTGTCGGCATGGGCCACTTCCGCCCTCACCTCCGCGAGCAGACGTCCCCCCACACCGGGCCCGTCCGCTGCCCTGCTGCCGCTCACGCCTCGTCCGCCGCGGATTCGGCCTGTCCGCCCCAGGACAGCGAGCCCGGCATGGGAGGGGCCGGAGAGGCGCCGGGCAGACTGTGGGTGAGGAGTTCCTCGATGATCTGCACGGCCTGCTTGTTCAGGCCCGCGCGCTGGTACTCCTCCATGTTCTCCCCCTTCAGGACCTGTAGGGCGACCTCGGTCTGGCTCTTGATGAGGGCCAGTTGGTCCGCGCGCAGGTTGTCCATCACCAGGCGCGAGTCCTCGGGGTGACGAGCCAGGTGGAGGGCCCAGGTCGCCACCCCGCCGTGCTGGAGGTAGTACTGGTAGTACTGGATCTTCTTCGCTTCCAACTCCCGTAGTTCCGCTTCCTGGTGGCCCTGGAGCATGGCCAGTTCGTGTCCGTGCCGCGCCTGTGCCGTGTGACGCTCTGCCTGGAGGCGGTCCTCGCGCATCGCCAGGTCGTGCGAGTCACCCAACTCTTCGTCGGCATAGCGGATCCGGCGCAGCTCCCGCTGATGAGCGATGGCATCGTCGTCCCGTCGCATCTGGACCGTCCACGTCACGCGCAGCCCGATGTCGTCGGCCAGTGCGCCGGCCTTCGTGAGTACGCGGCGTACCGCGCCTTCGGCGGCGGCGCTGTGGTCGATCGAGAAACCGCAGCTGACGGGCCGCATCAGCTCCTCCAGACGCCGGGTGAGCAGGGCCGGCACATCCCGCTCACCGCTGGCGACGAACCGATCGGGCCGGTTGACCTGCCACGTCGTCTCCAGTGTGGTGGTGAAGTCGAAGGCGTCGTTGTCGCTCGGCAGCAGGAGAGTGGCGGTGCAGCGGTGGACGCCCATGTCCACTTCGTAGACGGCGGTGTACCGCTTGGTGGCGCATTCTGAGCGGGAGGGGCGACGGGGCGGCAGCCAGACGTCGAAGCCGCCCTTGCCGGTGGTGAACACCAGGGCGTTGTCGATCCGGCTGTGGTTCCTGCGGTAGTCGAACCGGGAAAGCGTACGCACGGTGACCACCGGGTCGGCGAGGACGCTGTGCCGGTCCACGCCCTGGTCCCAGTCGAACTGGCGACGGGAGTCGGCCATGGTTCATGTCTCCTTGGTCTGTGTTCCAGTACTTCGTGGATGAGGGACGAGGGATGCCGGACCGCGGCGCCTACAGCGCGGCCGACAGGCGGGCTGCCACCGGCAGTGGGGCGTCCCCACGTCGGTCGCGCAGCGTCGCGAGGAGATGTCCGATGCGCTTCCGGTCGTCTCCGGTGACGGCGAGAGCTGGAAGCAGCACCGCCAAGTGACGTTCGGCCTCCGGGTCCTGGTCCGCCTCGCGGACCCAGTCGCCCAAGGCCTTCAAGGCTTCACTGGTGTAGCGCATGTCGTTCAGGACCGTGCGCCACAGATGGGCGAGCTGACGGGCGTCCTCGGGGCCGCCCCGCTCGCCGGCCGTCGCGTACCACCGCAAGATCAACAGATCGTCGGTGTGGGTACAGGCCAGCACGAAGGCATGCAGAGCCAGCCGCCTGACGGACGGCGCGTCCCCCAGCAGTTCGGCCATGTCCCGCAGCACCTGCTCGCGGACCGCGGGCGACTCATCGGTGAGCAGCAGCGCGGCGGACTCCGCGATGTGCCGGGCCTCCTGCTCGTCCTCACCCGTCCGGGCGGCGTCCGCCAGCGCCGCGAGCGCCTCGCGCGGCATCATCGCCCCCACCAGGGCGTAGCCGCGGATCGCCGTCCACCGCAGCCGTGGCTCGGCTGGGTCGCCGTCGCACCAGGTCCGCAGGATCGCGGGGACGTTCGGGGCGCCTACGGCGTGCGCCGTCGCGAGGGCGTTGGCGGCCACCAGGCAGTCGCGGTAGCGCTTGGACTTCGCCCACCCCTCGATGAGCAGTGCCATCGCGGACGGCAGGTCCGCCTGGGCCAGCACTGCTGCGGCCACCGCCGCCCTGGTGCGCACCAGCGGCCGGCCGTCATTCGCCAGCCGCTGGAGCCAGCGGATCAGGCCTGGTCGTGCCGAGGGGTGGCCGGTCCACACCTCGCGAAGCACCTCGGCGGCGACCCTCCCTTCCTGGAAGCGGGCCATGCGCTGGGTGACCGGCCCCCATTCGGTGTGCTCCTCCTGCCAGTACGCGGTGGCACGGGCGAGCCGCAATCGTTTGGTGATGGATGTGCCGAAGACGCCGACCCGAGCTCTCCGGTTGGCATCCTCGGTGCCTTGGAACTGTGCGTAGAGGTCGTCGCTGACCTCGGCGGTCAGCGCGTACGCGGCCTCGTCGAACGCCGCGAGGGAGATCAGGAACGCCTTGTCCCGCAGGGAGGCCTCGTCGCCCCCGAACCACTCCCGCACCTGTTCCTGGATCATCGACCGGCCAAAGGCCGCCAGTTGGTCGAGGCTCCGCCCGCCCTCCGCGTGGTCGGACAGCGCCTTCGCGAACTCCGCGGCCTCGCGCAGCTGGTGGTCGGTCCGGCCGAGGAATTCCCGGGCGGGTGGCAGACCGAGCAGTTCGCGTTCGCGTGGCGGATCGTCCACCAGGTGGTGCAGATGTGAGCGAACGACGGACTCAGGGGACGGCGGCTGCCACTCGACGGCGTCGACACCGTGCAGAACGGCGAACAGGTCGACGGTGATGACGAGGTAGGCGTTGTTCTGCTTGAGTTCGTCCCGCACGGACCACAGGTCGATGTCGCGTAGGGGGGCATCATGGCCGGTCACCAAGTCGAGGACGAGATAGCCGCGCGTATCGCCGGTCACCTGCTCGTTGAGCGCGGTCGGCCTGGTCTTCGGGTCGAGGGCTCGTACCGGTACGGCGTCCAGGGCGTGCAGCAGCATCAGGGCGGCGCTGCGCCGGCCGCTGAAGGGGGCGCCGGACAGCACGAGGACCCGCTCGTCGCGCAGCCGGTCCACCAGCGGGTGCACCAGCTCCTCGTAGCCCGCGAACACCTGCCTCAGATCGCGGAGTTCGCTGTCAGGGATGGAGCCAGAGGTGTGGGTGGCGGCGCCGAAGCGGTAGTGGTGCTCGATCTTCGTCCCCAGAACGACATCGCCTGTGACGCTGCCGCCGCTCACGCCCGTCTGGGCGCCACCGACCAGGCTGCCCCCGATGGCGGTCGGCGCGTGGCGGTGGAGTTCGCGCCGGGCCGCCCACGGGTCCTGGGGGCGGTCGTTCTCCTCCTCGGGCTGCTCGGACTCCTCGGACCCCGGAGCGGTCTCGTCGAGGTGCTGGTCGGCCTTCTCCTCGGCCGGTTGCTCGCTCATGCCCGCCCGCCGTTGTTCTCATGCCGGACGCTCCCCAGAACGACATCGCCCGTGACGTTGCCGCCGCTCACGCCCGTCTGATTGCCACCGACCAGGCTGCCCCCGATGCTGAGGGAACCGCCGTTGACGGTGATCCGCCCTCCCCCGGTGTCTGTACCGCTCGGTGCGGAGGGCCGTTCAGCGGCGTCCTCGCCCGCTCCCCGGACCGCGTCCGGGGAGCCGTCCCGCCCCCGCTCCGACGTCGGCGCGGTGGCGGAGGTGCCTCGCGGGAGCGGTCCGTGCAGCCACGCTTCGAGCTGGTCCTTCTTCACCGCCACGTCGACGTGGTGGAAGTCCGCTGCCCGCAGCCCGCGATGACCGTGACGGACGACGCCGTGGTACACGGGTGCCGACACGCACAGCACACAGTCCTCGTCGCGCTGCTTGAGCGCTTCGCGCAGGACGTCGGCGTCGAGAAGTCGGCAGGACTGGTTCAGGTCGTGACCGACGAGCCCGCCGACCGTGCCGCGGTAGGGGTCAAGGGCCACCTCCCCGGAAGCCAGGACCATCCGCAGCCGCATCTGGGCGCTGCTGGACGCCAGGCGGTTGTACGCGCACAGCGAGTCCGGGACCGTGACCAGCAACGAGCGCAGCAGCGCCGTCTTCGGGACCTCGGCGCTGACCAGGATGATCAGTCCGTCCCCCCGATCCTCCCGGTACTGCATGTTCGGCTCGACACCGGCCGCGGCGAGGGCGTCTTCGACCAGGCCGTGCAGGCTGCGGCGCAGGAACGACTGCTCCACGTCGTCCCGGCGACTGAAGTTCTCGATGTCCAGCAGCAGGATGGTGCGGTTGACGGGTTCTGTCAGGGCCAGTGTCATGCGTGCCTCTCGGAGACGGCTCGAACTCGGTCCGCAGCACTATCCCTTGAGGGACTGACAATGGAGGAGGGACGTTGTCACACACCTTCTGTGATCGATGACGCACAAGGGCTAACCGCCACGTCCGATCAGACGCAGCTGATCCGGACGGACGATCACCAGCCCTCGGCGGCCGGTCCGCACGATGCCTCGTTCCCGCAACTCCCTCAGCAGTCGGGCCACCGCTTCACGCGAAGCTCCCACTGAGCCCGCCAGTTCGTGCTGGCTGAGGCCGCTGGTCAGCCGCACGCCTTCGGGGACCTGCGCGCCATGCGTGCGCGCCAAGTCCAGGAGCAGGAGGGACAACCGCTCCCGGGCCCCGAGCGCGCCCTGTTCCACGCGTTGCCGGTCACTTGCCCGTGTCCGGTCCGCGGTAAGGCTGAGGAGCTGGAGCGAGGTCGACGGCTGGGCCGCGAGATGGGCCAGGAAGCGGTCACGCTCGATCGTGACAGCCGACACATCCTCAAGAGCCGTCACGGTGGCCGAGCGAGGGCCGCCGCTTACGGCGGAGGCCTCACCGACGATGTCGCCCGGACCGCGCAGCGCAAGCAGGGCTTCGTAGCCGTTCGCCGCTGTGTGGGTGACCTTGGTCCAGCCGCCGAGCATGAGGATCACATGCGTGGACGGATCATCCTGCCGGACCAGGACCGTGCGCGGGCCATACTTCACGGGACGTCCCAGCTCCAACAGGGCGACGCGCTCCGGGTGTTCCAGCCGGGCGAGAAAGGGGACCTGGTCGTCCAGACGACCGGCTCCCGACGACGCCGGGGACGCGGGTTGATCAGCCAAGGAACGACAACCTGACCGTGCGGTGGGGGTTGTCCCGGTTGGTGTCGACCAGGCACACCGACTGCCACGTGCCCAGCGCCAGGCTGCCGCCGAGGACGGGGAGGGTGGCGTGGGGCGGGACGATGGCCGGGAGGACGTGGTCGCGGCCGTGGCCCGGGGAGCCGTGGCGGTGGCGCCAGCGGTCGTCGGCGGGGAGGAGGTCGCGGAGGGCGGCGAGGAGGTCGGTGTCGCTGCCCGCGCCCGTCTCCAGAATCGCGATACCGGCAGTCGCGTGCGGGACAAACACATTGAGCAGACCGTCGGCGCCCTGCGCCACTTCGCGCAGATACGCCTCGCAGTCGGCGGTGAGGTCGGCGACGGTCTCGGTGGCGCCGGTGGTGATGTCGAGCGTGTGGGTGCGGAAAGTAGACATGACTCCATCCTCGTACGTGCTCTGTTAAAACTCCCGCAACAAAGGTCCGAGGGGCAAGACGGCATTGACCGGTTCTGGACACCGTCGCTAGCTTCGAGGACATGTCTACGTCAGCCTTGCTCACCACGCGCGGTCACATCGACCTGCTGCGGGTGGCGTCCGCCGCGTGTCCCGGCGCCTGCTGACCTTTCCCTCCCCCTCCCTCATTCTCGTTTTCGTCGTACCGCTCTGACCGTCGTGCCGTGCGGGCGCCGAGGCGTGCCCCTTTTCTGGAGTCCCCGTGTCCCCGGTTCTTCTCGAACCGGTCGTGCCCCTGTCCGCGCGCCGTCGCTCCGTACCCCGCTGGCTGCGCCGCACGACCGGTCCCCTTTTTCTGTTGCTGCTCTGGCAGGTGTGCAGCGCGACCGGCGTGCTGCCCTCCGACATGCTCGCCTCGCCCGGCACCATCGCCGGTACCGCCTCCGGCATGATCCAGGACGGCACGCTGCCGCACGCCATGCTGGTGTCGGTGCAGCGGGTGCTGAACGGACTGGTGATCGGCGGGATCATCGGGGTCGCCCTGGCGCTGGCCTCCGGGCTGTCGCGGCTCGGCGAGGACCTGGTCGACGCGAGCGTGCAGATGTTCCGCACCATCCCGTGGGTCGGGATGATCCCGCTGTTCATCATCTGGATGGGCATCGGCGAGGCCCCCAAGATCGCGCTCATCGCGCTCGGTGTCACCTTCCACCTCTATCTGAATGTGTACGCGGGCATCCGCGGTGTGGACGCGCAGCTCATCGAGGCCGGGAACTCGCTCGGGCTCGGGCGCTGGGGGCTGATCCGCCATGTGGTGCTGCCGGGCGCGCTGCCCGGAGCCATGACCGGCCTGCGGTATTCGCTGGCCACCGCCTGGCTGGCGCTGGTCTTCGGCGAGACGATCAACGCGGACGACGGAATCGGCTTCCTGCTCAACCGCGCGCGGGAGTTCTTCCAGACCGATGTGATCGTGGTCTGCCTGATCGTCTACGCCGCCCTCGGCCTGCTCGCCGATTTCATCGTCCGCACTCTGGAGAGGCTGCTGCTGCAATGGCGACCGACCTTCACCGGCAAGTAAATCCGCTCACGAAGGAAACGACGGACGACGCGGCGGTACGGGTCGACTCGCTCACCCGGTCCTTCGACGGCCGCGCCGTCATCGACAACCTCGAACTGACCATCCCGCAAGGCGAGTTCGTGGCGCTGCTCGGCCGCAGCGGCTGCGGCAAGTCCACGCTGCTGCGCGTACTGGCCGGGCTCGACCGGGAAATCAACGGCGAGGTGCTGGTCCCGCGGCGCAAGGCCGTCGCCTTCCAGGCACCGCGGCTGATGCCGTGGAAGAAGGTGTGGCGCAATGTGCTGCTCGGACTTCCCGGCAGCCCCGGGCGGGAGGTTGCCGAGAAGGCGCTGGAGGAGGTCGGGCTCGGCCACCGGAGCGACGCCTGGCCCAAGACGCTGTCCGGTGGCGAGGCGCAGCGTGCCTCGCTCGCCCGGGCGCTGGTGCGCGAGCCCGATCTGCTGCTGCTCGACGAGCCGTTCGGCGCGCTGGACGCGCTCACCCGGATCACCGCACAGCGGCTGGTCTCCGATCTGTGGCAGAGCCGTGGCTGCGCGGTGCTGCTGGTGACGCACGACGTCGAGGAGGCGCTGCTGCTCGCCGACCGCGTGCTGGTGATGGACGGCGGCGTCATCGCGCATGAGGTCCGGGTGGACCGTGACCGACCGCGCGACATCGCCGACCCGTACATCGCGGATCTGCGCACCCAACTGCTGGACCGACTGGGTGTGGAGGCACCCGAAGCCGCGGAGGTCGAGAAGGTCGCGTAGCGCCTCCTCGGCTCCCTCTCGTACGAACCCCGTCGCGCGAACCCCCTCGCGCGCCCCCTCTGTACCACCCTCACCACGAACGGACCCTGCTGACATGAGACGGCGAATCGTCCCGGCCCTGCTCATCTCCCTCGCTCTGCCGCTGTCCGCATGCGTCAGCTCGAACTCGAACGGCGGCTCGTCCGGTGCCGCCGGCAACACCGACGGCGAGGGCGATGTGACCCTGAACGTCGGCGACCAGAAGGGCAATGACGAGGCGGTGCTGCGCGCCGCCGGTGAACTGAAGAACCTGCCCTACAAGATCAAGTGGTCGACGTTCACCTCCGGCCCGCCGATCCTGGAGGCCGTGAGCGCCAAGGCCGTGGACATCGGCGGCGTCGGCAACACCCCGCCCGTCGTCGCCGCGGCCGCCAAGTCCAAGATCAAGGTCGTGGGTGCCAAGCACGGTACGACCGACGGCGAGGCGATCGTGGTGAAGAAGGGCTCGCCGCTGAAGAAGACCGCCGACCTCAAGGGCAAGCGGGTCGCGGTCGCACAGGGCAGCTCGGCCCACTTCCAGCTCGTCGCCTCGCTCCGGAAGGCCGGGCTCTCGATCAAGGACGTCAAGGTCAGCTTCCTTCAGCCCGCCGACGCGCTGGCCGCCTTCAAGGGCGGCAAGGTGGACGCCTGGGCCATCTGGGACCCGTACACCGCGCAGGCTGAGAGCCAGGCGGACGCGCGGGTCCTCACCACCGGCAAGGGCGTGACCAACGGCCTCAACTTCCAGGTCGCCAACCCCACCTCCCTCGATGACAAGAAGAAGACGAAGGTCATCAAGGACTACCTGGAGCGGCTGCGGCGCGCCCAGAAGTGGGTGTACAAGCACCCCGAGGCGTGGGCCAAGGTGTGGGGCAAGGAGACCGGGCTCCCGTACGACGTGGCGCTGGCCGCCGTGAAGCGGACCAACGGCACCCGGGTCTACACCGCCGTCGACAAGCCCGCCATCGCCTCCGAGCAGGAGATCGCGGACACCTTCGCCAAGCTGAAGCTCACCCCGCGCCGCATCAACTTCGCCGACTACGTGGACACCCGCTTCAACGGCGGTCTGCCGCCGTCCAGCACCGCGCCGCGTACCTTCGGAAAGGGCTCCTGATGTCCGTCCGCCTGCACTGGTTCCTGCCGACGGGCGGCGACGGGCGCACCCTGGTCGACCGGCACGCCTACACCGGCGGTGACCGCTCGCGCATCACCCCGGTGAGCGGCGTCCGGACGCCGGACATCGACTACCTCACGCAGATCGCCAAGGCCGCCGAGCATCTGGGGTTCGAGGCGGTGCTCACCCCGACCGGCACGTGGTGCGAGGACGCGTGGCTGACGACGGCCGCGCTCGCCCAGCACACCGAACGGCTGAAGTTCCTGGTGGCCTTCCGGCCGGGGCTGATCTCACCGGTGCTGGCCGCGCAGATGGCCGCGACGTACCAACGGATCACCCGCGGGCGGCTGCTGCTCAACATCGTCACCGGCGGCGACTCCGCCGAGCAGCGGCGCTTCGGCGACCACCTCGACCACGACCAGCGGTACGCGCGCACGGCGGAGTTCCTGGAGGTCGTACGGGGTGTGTGGGGCGGCAAACCCTACGACTTCGACGGCGAGCACTACCAGATCGGGGGCGGGCTGACCGCGGTGCCGCCCGACCCGCTGCCGCAGATCTTCTTCGGCGGCTCCTCCCCGGCCGCCGGACCGGTCGCCGCCCGGCACACGGATGTCTATCTGACCTGGGGCGAACCGCCCGCCCAGGTCAAGGAGAAGATCGACTGGATCCGGGGTCTGGCGGAGCGGGAGGGCCGGGAGGTCCGTTTCGGCATCCGGCTGCACACCATCGCCCGCGACTCCTCGCGCGAGGCGTGGGCCGTCGCCGACCGGCTGCTGGACGATCTCGCCCCGGAGGCGATCGCGGGGGCCCAACAGGCGCTGGGGCGCAGCGAGTCCGTGGGGCAGCAGCGGATGCTGGCGCTGCACGGCGGCTCGCGCGACGGGCTGGAGATCTCGCCCAATCTATGGGCGGGGGTCGGGCTGGTGCGCGGCGGCGCGGGTACGGCGCTGGTCGGCAGCCATGCGGAGGTGGCCGACCGGATCGAGGAGTACCACGCCCTGGGCATCGAGCACTTCGTGCTGTCGGGCTACCCGCACCTGGAGGAGGCCTACTGGTTCGGCGAGGGCGTGACGCCGGAGCTGGCGTCGCGCGGTCTGGTGGCGGACGCGCCCGGGAACGGCCGTCCGGCCCCAGGCGGCGCGCCGCTTCTGGTCGCCGGGGGCCGGTAGGCCGTACGTACGTCCGCGGTCGGGCCCGCCGTTGTGGTCAGGGCCCGCCGTCGACAAACAGCAGCCTGCGGTCCAGGGCGTCCTTGCGGACCTCCAGCGCCTCGGCGTACTCGGGGGACGCGTACCAGCGGCGGGCCTCGGCCATGGAGGGGAACTCGAGGATCACCATCCTCCGCTCCTCCGGCCACTCCCCCTCCACCGCGTCCGGCTCCCGGCCCCGCGCGAGGTAGCGGCCGCCGTACCGGGCGATCGAGGCAGCGGCCAGCTCGCGGTAGACAGCGGCCTGCGGCTCGTCGAGGACCTCGACCTCGGAAATGACATACGCAGGCATTCCGCCCCCATGTCTCTCACCGGACAGTTTTCCTGGAAGGTACCACCGGCCCGGCCGAAGGGATCACGCTGTCGGCATCCGCCCCGGCCTAGCCGTCGGCGGTCGAGCGCACGTTGGCCCGCACGGTGTCCAGGTCCCGTCGGACCGCTTCGTACACGGCCTTGTTCCGGTCGATGTCGGCCCGCTGACGCTCCGCCGTCACGGACCACCACACCCCGAGGGTGTTGTGTTTCCGCTTGCACTCGATGTCCGCGACGGCAGTGCCCACTTCCCGCTGGGTATGGGTGGTGTTGCCGTCGCGGCCCGTGCCCCAGGCCTTGTCCTGCCGTGCGGCTTCCGGGTTCCGGTACCGCTTGAACCCCTTGTCCACGACACAGTCCGACCAGGTCGCGAACGCCTTCCGCATGCGCCGGTCCTTGGCCACCGCCTTCTCCAGCCGCTCCTGGCGGCGGCTGGGGTACGCCCACATGTGGGTGGCGTCCGCGACACCCTTGAGCAGTTGCCGGTCTCCCTGCCCCGCGCAACCGCCCTTCGGGGCATCGCCGGACCGGCCGTACAGGGCCGCGTACTCCTTATCCGTCATGGCGCGGCCCTTCGGCCCGGCCACGCCCAACGGGGCTTTCGCCGGGGCCCAGCCGTATCCCCACCGTTTGGCCTGGTCGAGGTCGAGCGGCCCCAACGGAGTCTCGCTCCTGCGGAGCGTCAGGAGCGACGCCCCCGGCGCCCCCGGCGCCCCCGACGACCCGTAACTCTTCGGGGGTTTCGGGTCCAGGGGAAAGTCGGTGAAGCCGAGCCCCACCATGCAGCGCTGTGCGAGGCGATTCCGCGCCGTGTCGAACTCCTTGGTGGCCCGCTTGCCGAGCTTGTACCGGTCAATGGGCAGCGGCGGCAGATCGTCCGCCTCCTTGACCTCCGGCACCTTTCCACCTCCGGATGGAGAGGAACCGGAGCCAGCGCAGCCCGCCACCACCGCCATCAGTAACAGTGGCGCGATCTGCCACCGCACCAACCTCATGCCCGATGGGCCCTTCTGACGTCGCTGACGAACGCGGCCCAGGCGGCGGCCGGGACGACCAGGGCGGGGCCGGCCTTGTCCTTGGAGTCGCGGATGCCGACCTCGGCGGTGCGGGTGAGGTGGGCGATCTCGACGCAGCCGGTGCCGTTCGCCTCGCTGTAGGAGGATTTGAACCAGGCCGCCTCGGGTGCGACGTCGGATGCTATGCCGTGGGTCATGTCAGATCTCCCGTGCTAACCCTTGCAGGAACCCCGGTGTCTCGCCGGGAGCGAGAGCCGCGGCCCGCAGGTGCTCGAACCTGCGGGAAAAGGCCCAGATCGTCGTTTCCTTGTCGCTGATGTCCGACCCGTCGGCGGCATCGCTCTGCACCACCGACGGCAGCGGACTGCCGAACTCCCACAGGTTGAAGTTCGTGTGGGGCCGATATGCGGGTGTGGCCATCGGAAGGATCTGGACCGTGACGTTGTCGAGCCGCACCAGGTTCTGGATCTCCTCGTACTGCTCACGCATGACGTCCGGACTGCCCACCACGCGTCGCAGCGACGCTTCATCCTGGATGACCCAGAGTTCCATCGGATTGTCTCTGCGCGTCAGGGCCTTCTTCCGTTCCATCCGGATCTGGATGTGCCGCTCGACAAACTCGGTCGTGGTCTCCTCGACCGGTTTGGCGGACTGGAACAGCTCCCTTGCGAAGCGAGTCGTCTGCAACAGACCGAAGACCACGTTCGGCTGCCACGTCCGGCTGGTGCGGGCTCCGCTCTCCAAACCGATGTGCATCCCCATCCCGGATGGAAGCACACTTCGGTAGACAGACCACCAGCCCCGGTTGAGGGAATCGCGGTGGATCTGCATGAGGAAGTCGACGTCTTCCTCGTCCTCGACTCCGTAGCGGTCCAGGAGGGCTTTCAGGTCGGCGGCCTTGGGCAGGGCAGAGAGCCCGTTCTCGACGCGGAACAGCTTCGTGGTGGAAAACGTCAACCCGTCCACCGCCTCCGCGAGGGTGAATCCGGCCTTATCTCTCAATCGCTTGAGCTCCCAGCCGAGTTGCATGCGACGGACCGTCGGCCCTGTTGGTGCTGCCACGAGTATGCCTTCCGTCGGGTAGAGCCTGCCATGCCGTGATGCGGGTCTCGAGTCTGGCAGCGGCAGACCGGCGCATCAGGCCAATTGCCCACTCGGTCACATATGCCATTCGAAGCGGAAATTACCTGTCATCTTGCGCGTCAGCTTCCGCGCACCCGAAGCTGTTTCCGCCATCACATCCCCCTCCCATGGAGCCGCCCCATGCCATCCCCACGCCCCCGTCTCCTGCCCTGGCCGAACGAGAACGGCAAGCCCTGCTACCTCGTCTCCGACGACTCCGGCGCGGGCTACATCTCACGGCTGGCCGACGAGATGGAGACCGTGCAGCTCCGCACCGGGGCCGAGCTGCTGGCCCATGCGCGCCCGCTCCTCCGGGACCGCAAGACGCACGCCGGTGAGCTGCGCTTCGTCGGGCACCGGCTCGCCGAGGCGCTGCATGACGCGTTGCGGGTGGCGGAGAGCCGGGGCATGCGGCTGGAGGACCGGGAAGAACCGGCGCCGGGGCCGAGTTAGTAGAAGCATGAACAACGTGGACGTCGTGGTCGTGGGCGCCGGGCAGGCGGGGCTGTCCGGGGCGTATCACCTGCGGCGGGCGGGGTACGAGCCGGGCGCCGGATTCGTGGTGCTCGACCACTCCCCCGCCCCCGGCGGGGCGTGGCAGTTCCGGTGGCCGTCGCTGACGTACGGCAAGGTGCACGGGATGTACGACCTGCCCGGGATGCGGCTGACCAGCGACGATGCCGACCCCGAGCGGCCGTCGTCCGAGGTGATCCCGGCGTACTTCGCACGCTACGAGCGCGCCTTCGACCTGCGGGTCGTACGGCCTGTGCACGTCACCGCCGTACGCGACACCGACGACGGCAGGCTGCGGGTCGAGACCTCGGCCGGGACGTGGTCCGCCCGCGCGCTGATCAACGCGACCGGCACCTGGGACCGCCCCTTCTGGCCGCGCTACCCGGGGCAGGAGACCTTCCGGGGGCGGCAGGTGCACACCGCGCAGTACCCGGGTCCGGAGGCGTTCGCCGGGCGGCGGGTGATCGTCGTCGGGGGCGGGACGTCCGGGGTGCAGCATCTGCTGGAGATCGCCGAGGTGGCGGCCGCGACCACCTGGGTCACTCGCCGCCCGCCGGTCTTCCGCAGCGGGCCGTTCGGCCAGGACCAGGGGCGGGCCGCCGTGTCGCTGGTGGAGGAGCGGGTGCGGCGGGGGCTGCCGCCGCAGAGCGTGGTGTCGGTGACCGGGCTGCCCATGACGGAGGCGATGGAGCGGGCCCGGGCGCTGGGCGTGCTGGACCGGCTGCCGATGTTCGACCGGATCACGCCGGACGGGGTGAGCTGGGCGGACGGCAGCACGGTGGAAGCGGACATCATCCTCTGGGCCACCGGTTTCCGCGCCGCGATCGACCACCTCGCCCCGCTGCGGCTGCGCGAGCCGGGCGGCGGGATCGCTGTCGAGGGGACCAGGGCCGTCACAGCGACCGCCGCGTGCACTTGGTCGGCTACGGGCCGTCGGCGAGCACGATCGGCGCGAACCGGGCGGGCCGAGCCGCCGTACGGGAGATCCGGGCGCTGCTGGACTCGGCCCCCGCCCCGGTCGCGGTCTGACGCGTACGCGGCCGCCGCCGGCGCGTACGGCGAGGGGCCGCCCGCCACGGGCACCACGCCCGCGGAACAGCCCGCGGCTCACGCGCCCGGCTTGGCCCCCAGCGTCGAGTCCCGTACGACCAGCTCCGGCTGGAGGACGATCCGCTGGTGGCCGTGGGCGTCGGCATCCTCGCCCGTCTCCTCGATCAGCAGCTCCGCGGCCGTACGCCCCATCCGGAACGCGGGCTGGCGCACCGAGGTCAGCGGCACGGCCGCGGCCGCCGCGAACTCGATGTCGTCGTACCCCACCAGCGCCATCTCGCCCGGCACCGACACCCCGGCCGCGAAGAGCGCCTGGAGGACGCCCAGTGCCAGCAGGTCGTTCGCGCAGAACACCGCGGTCGGACGGGGCGAGATGCCCAGTAGCCGGGCACCGGCGTCGCGGCCCGCCGCCACGTCCAGCCGCGCGGCCTCGATGTGCAGCAGCGCCTCCGGCGGCAGGCCCTCGTCGGCGAGGGCGGCGAGCGCCCCGGCGCGGCGGTCCTGGCACTGCGGCAGCTGCATCGGGCCGCTGACGTACACCAGCCCGCGGTGTCCCTGGGCGATCAGATGGCGGACGGCGAGCGCGCCGCCCTCGATGTCGTCCACCGACACCGAGCAGCCCTCGGCACTCGGCACCTCGCGGTCGACCAGGACGAAGGGGATGTCGTGGCGGCGGAAGTTCTCCAGGTTGCCGCCGGTGGCGTCGGCGGGGGTGACCAGGACGCCGCGCACCCGGTGCTCGGCGAAGAGCCCCAGATAGTCGGCCTCCTCGTCGGGGCTCTGCGCGCTGTTGCACACCATGACGCCGAGACCCGCGTCCCGGGCGGCGCGCTCGGCGCCGCTGGCCACGTCCACGAAGAAGGGGTTCGCCATGTCGAGCACCAGCAGCGAGATGATCCGGCTGCGTCCGGCGCGCAGCTGGCGCGCGGATTCGCTGCGTACGTAGCCGAGCCGCTCGATCGCGGCCTGCACCCGGTCACGGGTGGCCTCGGCGACCATCTCCGGTCGGTTGATCACGTTCGAGACGGTGCCGACGGACACTCCCGCCTGCCGCGCGACGTCCTTGATCCCCACCATGCGTCCCACGACCTCGGCCTCCGCCTTCCCGCGACCCAGCTCAGCCGCGGGACCCATGCTATGGCGTACGCGGCGGGGATTGGTGCATGCCCCGGATACGCCCGAAGCCTTGCTCGTGGACGACCCGGCATGCGACGGTCACCCGGTACGGGCGGCGAGTTCGCCGATCGCGTGGCGGATCGCGGTGAGGAAGGTCTGGATCAGCGGATGCTCCCCGGATCCGGCCCGTACGGTCGCGAGCACGGTGCGGGTGTGGTCTGCTGAGCCGGCGAGGAGGAGACCGGGGGTCCGATCGAACCACAGCATGTCGGGCAGGAAGGCCACCGCATGGCCCTCCTCGACCAGCCGTGCGTGGACCAGCATGTCCGCGGACACGTAGACGACGTCCGGCTCGAACCCGGCGGCGTGACACATGCCGGTCGCCCATGCCCGGGCGGGCGTGCCGACGGGTTCCATCACCCAGGGGCGCTCGGCCAGATCAGCGAGCGACGCCACGGGGGCGGGTGTGGCCAGCCGCATGGGGTCCTCGCACAGCGGGTGGTGCTCGAACTCGGAGGCGCGGGCCGGCCGCGCGTGCCCGGCGAACGTCTCGTCGATCACGAGGTCGAAGTCCCGGGTGAGCAGACCCGGCAACGAGGTGTCGGGCTCGGCCTGCGTGGCCTCCACCCTTATCCGGGGATGGTTCTCCCGCAGCCAGGTCAACGCGACGGGCACCAGTGCGAGCATCGCGGTCTGGAAGGCCGCAACCTTGATCGTCCCGGATGTTTCCCGCAGCGAGGCCGCGATCTCCGCCTCGGCCCGCTCCAGCTCCCGCAGTGCCTTCTCCGTGCGGGCGACGAGGATTTCCGCCTGCGGCGTCAGCCGGACCCCCCTGCCTTCCCGCTCCAGTAGCGGTGCGCCAACTTCGGACTCCAGCAGCGTCAGCTGCTGGGAGACAGCCGAGGGGCTGTAGGACATGGCCGAGGCGACAGCGGCCAGCGTGCCACGGTGCTTCAGCTCCCGCAGTACCACCAGGCGGCGCAGATTGTGCACAGCCCTCACTCCATCCATCAATTTTTATGGCCTGTCTCCTCCAGAAACGTTCACTTTACTGAAGGGAGGTGATGGGGAACCGTGAAGGCAGAGCAGCACCGCACAGATGGGAAACGGGCATGGACATCGAAGCGCTCCGCCAGGACACCCCGGGCACGGCGAACCGGATTCACCTCAACAACGCGGGCGCGGGCCTGCTGTCGCGGCAGACACTCAAGGCCGTGACCTCCCACCTGGAGCTGGAGGCCGCGATCGGCGGCTACGAGGCCGCGGGCCAGGAACGGGACCGCATCGACGCCACCCACGGGCATATCGCCCGACTGGTGGGCAGCCGGGCGGACGAGATCGCGCTGTTCGACAACTCCACCCACGCCTGGAACGCCGCGTTCTACTCCATGACGTTCAAGCCGGGCGACCGCATACTCACAGGCCGGGCCGAGTACGGCAGCAGCGTCCTCGCCTACTTGCAGACAGCCCAGCGCAGCGGAGCCGAGGTCGTCGTCGTCCCCAACGACGAGTCCGGCCAGCTCGACACCACCGCCCTCGCGAACCTGATCGACGACCGCACCAAGCTGGTGGGCATCGCCCACGTCCCCACCAGCGGCGGCCTGGTCAACCCGGCCGCCGAGATCGGACGCGTCACCCGCGCCGCCGGCGTTCCCTTCCTTCTCGACGCCACCCAGTCCGTGGGCCAGTTCCCCGTGGACGTCGCTGAGCTCGGCTGCGACATGCTCACGGCCACCGGCCGCAAATTCCTGCGCGGCCCGCGCGGCACGGGCTTCCTCTGGGTGCGCCCCGAGGCACACGCATACCTGGAGCCGCACGTGATCGAGGTCGCCGCTGCCACCTGGGACGGCAAGCGCAGCTTCACCTGGAACGACGGCGCGCGGCGTTTCGAGACATGGGAGGTCGGCTACTCCAACGTCCTGGGGCTGAGCGCCGCCGTCCAGCAGGCCCTGGACCTCGGCATGGACGAGATCGGCCGACGCACCCTCGACCTCGGCGCCCGTCTGCGCGACCAGTTGGACGCCGTGCCCGGCATCACCACCCACGACCTCGGCCGGCAGCGGTGCGCGATCGTCACCTGCGAGGTCGGCACCATGGCGACGGCCGATGTCGCGGCCGCCCTCGCCGGGCGCGGCATCAACGTCAGCACCACCGACCCGGCGCAGACCCAGTTCGACACCGAGGACCGGGACGTCCACCCGCTGGTACGGCTCTCGCCGCACTACTACAACACCGAGGCCGAGATCGACCGCGCCGTCGAGGTCCTCGCCGAACTCGCCGCGGCCCGCTAGCCACGGGCCTGGCTCGAACCGCGGACGACGAGTTCGGGCCGCAGTACGATCCGCCGGTGGCGGTGGGCGTCGGCGCCCTCGCCGGTCTCCTCGATCAGCAGCTCCGCCGCCGTACGCCCCATCCGGAACGCGGGCCGGCGCACCGAGGTCAGCGGCACCGCCGCGGCCGCCGCGAACTCGATGTCGTCGTAACCCACCAGCGCCACCTCGCCCGGCACCGACACCCCCGCCCCGTACAGCGCCTGCAACACCCCCAGCGCCAGCAGGTCGTTCGCGCAGAACACCGCCGTCGGGCACGGCGACATGCCCAGCAGCCGCGCCCCCGCGTCCCGGCCGCCCGCCACGTCCAGCCGCTCCACCTCCACATGGCGCAGCGCGGCCTCGGCGACGCCCTCCTCCCGCAGAGCGGTCAGCGCACCGGCGCGGCGGTCGCGGCACTGGGCGAGGTGCATCGGGCCGCTGACGTACGCCAGGGTGCGATGCCCCTGGCCGAGGAGGTGGCGGGCGGCGAGCGCGCCGCCCTCGATGTCGTCCACCGACACCGAACAGCCCTCGGCACTCGGCACCTCTCGGTCGACGTACACGAACGGAATGCCGTGCCGCCGGAAGGACTCCAGGTTGCGCCCGGTGGTGTCGGCGGGGGTGACGAGGACGCCGCGTACCCGCTGCTCGGTGAAGAGCCCCAGGTAGTCCGCCTCCTCCTGGGCACTCTGCGCGCTGTTGCACACCATCACCCCGAGGCCCGCCTCGCGCGCCGCGCGCTCGGCGCCGCCCGCCACGTCCACGAAGAAGGGGTTCGCCATGTCGAGCACCAGCAGCCCGACGATGCGGCTGCGGCCCGCACGCAGCTGACGCGCCGACTCGCTGCGTACGTACCCCAGCCGCTCGATGGTGGACAGCACCCGGGTCCGGGTCGCCTCGGACACCGAGTCCGGGCGGTTGATGACGTTGGAGACCGTGCCGACCGAGACCCCGGCCTCCTTCGCCACCTCCTTGATACCGACGCCGTGAGCGCTCAAGTCCCCTAGCCCGGCAGTCGGAAGTCGATGACGCGGAGGGCCGAGGGCGTGGTGCCGCTCGACTTCCGCTGGTACATGAACGACAGCACGCCGTCCTGGGCGAGTCGGGTGTCGTCGACGACGACCTCGCCGAAGGCGTTGAGCCCGCTGCCGTCGAAGAGCGTCTTCCAGTCGGTGTATCCGGACGCGCTGGACGCGGCGACGATGCGGCCGTACGGCATGACGGCGTAGGCGTTGTCGTACTTGTCGAAGGCGAGGTGGGTGCGCTGGCTGGAGCCCAGCGCGACCGGGATCTCGGTCTTCTTCCAGGCGCCCGCGGCGTTCTTGAAGAGGTGGAAGGCGCGGCCGTTGGTGGTCCGGTCGGCCACGTAGTCGGTGGTGCACTGGCCGAAGCGGCCGGGGACGTAGCTGATGACGGCGTGGGGGCGCCCGGCGGAGTCGGTGGCCTGGCTCTCCTGGTTCATCAGCGAGTGGTCGGGGTTCAGCGGATCGACGACGGTGCCGGTGTCGTTCACGGTCACCTTGTCGGCACCGCCGGTGGTGCCGACCACGGTGCCCGCGGTGTTGCGCCAGGTGCGGCCGCGGTCGGTGCTGTAGACGTAGCCGGTGTCGTGGTTGGTGAGGCCACCGGCGTCGCACATCACCGCGTTGTTCTGCTCGCGCCAGGTGTAGAAGGCGTGCAACCGGCCGTCGGTGCCGTAGTCGATGCCGTGCAGATACATGTTGCGGGCGGTGCTGGAGCCGTGCTCGCTGGTGTACGTACCGGTGGACGCGGACCACTCGCCGAGCGCGGTCCACTTGGTGCCGTCGTACTCGGCCAGCGCGTTGCGGCCGTTGCCGGAGACCCCGACCCGGTAGCTGAGCTGAAGGCGGCCCTCGGGGGTGGCCACGAACTGCGGATACGTGAACTGGGAGGTGAGCGCGAGCCCGTCCAGGGTGGTCTGTACGGCGCCGAACTGCGCGCTGTTCCAGGGGTGTCCGGCGGGGTCGTCCAGCAGCCCGGCCACCGACTTCACGTAGAAGAAGCCGCTGCTGTGCGAGTCCATATTGAGGTGGAGCCGGCCGTCGACGCGCGAGATCCCCATGGAGATCACGTTGTGGGAGTCGTCGGTGGTGAGCTTGTGCGGCAGCCGCACGGTCTGCCAGTCGGCCCGGCCGAGCGCACGGCGGCCGATGACGGCGGTGCGGTCGCCGGTGTACCAGACGGCGTACTGGTAGCCCTTGTAGGTGAGCAGCCCGTTCTTCTGGAACGCGTTGTTGTTGACGAGGCCGTTGTACGACTCGAAGTACACGGCCCCGGGGTCGAGCTGGGTGTCGGCGACCTTGCTGACCTCCGGGCCGGGGGCCCGTCCGGTCGCGTCGGCCGTGGTGGTGGACGCGAGGAGGGCTGCGGCCAACGCGGTCACGAGCAGGGGTCTCATGTCGGTCAGGTTCTCCGTGTCCTAGGCGAGGTGGAACACTTCGGTGAGCGGTGTCATGGCCTCATCGGGCTTGGCCCCGTCCAGCGCTTCAAAGAAGCCCGCCATTTCTTCTTGCCACCGCGCGTTGACGTCGGTGGCGGCCATCGCGGCCTGCGCGGCCGCGAAGTCCTCGGTCTCCAGATAGCCGACCAGCAGCCCGTCCTCCCGCAGGAAGAGCGAGTAGTTGTGCCATCCGGCCGCCGAGAGCGCCTCCAGCATCTCCGGCCACACGGCCTCGTGCCGCTCGCGGTACTCGGCCAGCCGGTCCTGACGGACCTTCAGCAGAAAACACACACGCCGCATCGTGGGGCCGCCCTCAGAAGTGGAACTTGTCGATGTTGGACTTGTCGAAGACCGTGGGCGGGCCGAGGATGATCTCGCCGTTCTTGCCGACGGTGTACTCACCGAGCTTCCCGGCCTTGAACTTCTCCCCCTCGGCCCCGGTGATCTGCCCGGAGGCGAGCGCAGCGGCGGCGTACGAGCCCAGATACCCCAGCTTCTTGGGGTCCCACAGCGCGAACTGCTCGACGGTGCCGTCCTTGATGTACTTGCGCATCTGGTTGGGCGTGCCGAGGCCGTTCAGCACGACCTTGCCCTTGTACGAGGAGTCGCTGATGTAGCGGGCGGCCGCGGCGATGCCGACCGTGGTGGGCGAGATGATGCCCTTCAGCTTGGGGTACGCCTTCAGCAGCCCCTGGGTCTCCTGGAACGACTTCTGGTCGTCGTCGTCCCCATACACCGTCTTGACCAGCTTCATGTTCTTGTACGCGGGCTTCTTCAGCTCGTCCTTCATGAACCCGATCCAGGTGTTCTGGTTGGTCGCGTTCTGGGTGGCCGAGAGGATCGCGATCTCGCCCTTGTAGTCGAGCTGCTTCGCCAGGTGCTGGACCTGGCTGCGGCCGATCTCCTCCGAGCTTGCCTGGTTGATGAACAGCTGGCGGCACGCCGGGGCGGTGTCCGAGTCGTACGCGACGACCTTGATGTTCTTCTTCATGGCCTGCTTGAGCGGGCCGCACACCGCGTTGGGGTCGTTGGCGGCGATGAGGATGGCGTCCTGCCGCTGCTGGATCAGGGTGTTGATGTACGACACCTGGGAGGAGGCGCTGGCGTCGGACGGGCCGACCTCCTTGCCCTTGCCGCCGAACTCCCGGGCGGCGCCGATCCCGGAGGTGTCCAGGATCTTCAGGTACGGGTTGTTGATCTGCTTGGGCAGGAAGGCGAACTTCAGCCCCTTCTTCAGCGGGGCGTCGGGGTTGGCCTTGGCCCCCGATCCGCTGTCGGCCTTGCCGCTGTTGTCGGTGTCCTTCTTGGTGGTGCCGCCGCAGCCGGCGAGGGTGACGGCGAGGGCGCAGACCACGGCCGCGGTGGCGGCGGCGCGGTGCCTTGGAATATGGCCGCGGCGCGCAGCGCCTCGTTTGAGGGTGGTGGCGGGCGACGGGAGGGCGGAACGCTGGATCATGGGCGACCTTTCACCTGTATCAACATCTGAAAGTCAAAATCTGAAATCTGTCAGCCGTCAGCTGCCAGCCGCCGTCTGTCGGTCACCGCGGTGATCAGGCGGGGCGTGAGGACGGACGCCACCAGCAGCAGCCCGGTGACGATCACCTGGACCTCGTTGGCCACGTCGTTGAGGGTCAGCAGGTTCTTCAGGACGCCGATGAGCAGCACCCCGGCGACCGCGCCGAACACGGTCCCCTTGCCGCCGTCGAAGTCGACCCCGCCCAGCAGGACGGCGGCGATGACCAGCATTTCGAAGCCCTGTCCGTTGTCGGCGCGGGCGCTCCCGTACCGCAGGGTGAACACCACCCCGGCGAAGGCGGAGACGAGCCCTGCCACGACGAACAGCAGCAGCTTGATCCGCTTGACCCGGATGCCCGCGAAGTACGCGGCGTCCTCCTGGGCGCCGATGGCGAACAGCGACCGGCCGAGCCCGGTGGAGTGCAGCACCACGGCGGCGACCACGGCCAGCACGATGAACAGCGCCACCGGATAGGTGAGGAAGGTCCCGGGCACGGTCGTGGTGTCGACCGCCCACTTCGCGTACGTCTCCGGGAAGTCGGTGATGGCGTTCGAGCCGAGCACCACCGAGGCCAGCCCCCGGTACAGCGCGAGCGTGCCGATGGTGACGGCGAGCGACGGCAGTCCGACCCGGGTGACCAGCCAGCCGTTGAGCAGCCCGCCCGCCACGCCGACCAACAGCACGACCGGCACGATGGTCTCGAACGCCCAGCCCTTGTCCCACAGTTCACCGGTCAGCGCGCTGGACAGGCCGAGCATCGAGGCCACCGACAGATCGACCTGCCCAGCCACCACCAGCAGCGTCATCGGCAGCGCCATCAGCGCGACCTCGGCGATGTCGTTGAAGGCGAAGGCGAGGTTGTCGCGGCTGGCGAAGCCGTCCGTCGTACCGAGCCCGGTGACGAAGACGGCCACCAGCAGCACCCCGACCGCGGTGTCCCACCTCGGCTTCATCGCGCGCTCCTCTTCCTCAGCGCACGGGTCATGCGCACGTTCACGATCCGGTCCACGCTGATGGCTGCCAGCAGCAGCGCGCCCGCGATGGCGTCCGCCCAGAAGGAGTCGACCTTCAGCACGGCCAGCGCGCTGCCGATGGTGGTGAGCAGCAGCGCCCCCAGCGCCGCGCCCCACACGGTGCCGGTGCCGCCGACGATGGCGACCCCGCCGACCACGACCGCGCTGACCACGGTCAGCTCCCAGCCGTGCGCGTTGTCCGCGACGACGGTCCCGAAGCGGGCCAGCCACAGCGCGCCCGCGAAGCCCGAGACGGCCCCGGAGAAGAGGTACGCGGCGAGCACCCGCCGCCGGATCGGCACCCCGGCGAGCCGGGCGGCCTCGGGGCTGGAGCCGATGGCGTACAGCTCCCGGCCGCTGCGGTACGTCCGCAGGACGTACGCGGTCCCGGCGAGCACCGCTATGGAGATCAGCGGCAGATACGGCAGCCCCAGGACGCTGCCGCTGCCCAGGTCCAGCACGGACTGCGGCACGTCGGCGGCGTTGATCTGCTCGCCTTGCGCCCACCAGTAGTCGAGGCCCTGGATGATGTAGAGCATCCCGAGTGTCACCACCAGCGCGGGCACCTTGCCGAAGCTGACGAGCGATCCGCTGACGAGGCCGCAGACCGCGCCCACGACGACGCCGAGCAGCAGCACCGTCAGCACCCCGTGGTCCGTCCCCGAGACGAACTTCCCGCAGGCGAAGGCGGACAGGCCCACCACGGACCCCACCGACAGGTCGATGTTGCGGGTGATGACCACGACGGACTGCCCGACCGCGAGCAGCACCAGGATCGCGGCGTTCAGCAGCAGGTCCTTGACGCCCTGGTCGTTCAGGAAGCGGGGTTCGGCGACCCAGGTGAACAGCACCAGCAGCACCAGCGCGCCCGCGATGCTGATCTCCCGCGCCCGGAAGACGGCGTCGACCAGCGAACGCGCCGAACGTTCCGTCTCCGCCGCCGGTGCGGGTTTCTCGACCGTGACCGTCATGCCGCCCTCCCCTCGTCGGCCAGCCCCGTCGCGGCGGCCATCACCGACTCCTCGGTGGCCTCGGCACGCGGGATCTCGGCGACCAGCCGCCCCTCGTGCATCACCAGCACCCGGTCGGCCATGCCGAGCACCTCGGGCAGATCGGAGGAGACCATCAGCACCGCGAGCCCCTCGGCGGCCAGCGACGACAGCAGCCGGTGCACCTCGGCCTTCGTCCCGACGTCGATACCGCGCGTCGGCTCGTCCACGATGAGCACCGCCGGGTCGGTGGCCAGCCACTTGGCGAGCACGACCTTCTGCTGGTTGCCGCCGGACAGCACCCCGACGTGGTCTCCGAGGCTGCCGTACTTCAACTGGAGCCGCACCGCCCAGTCCGACGCCCGCCCGCGCTCCAGCGCGCGCTTCACCATCCCCGCGCGGCCCAGCCGGTCAAGACCGGTCAGCCCGATGTTGCGCTCGATGGACATCTCCATGACCAGGCCGCGCTGGCGCCGGTCCTCGGGCACGAGCGCGAGCCCGGCGTCCATGGCGGCGGTCGGCGACCCGGGCCGCAGCACCGTGCCACCCACCCGCACCTCGCCCGCGTCCGCCCGGTCCACCCCGAAGACGGCCTGCGCGACCTCGCTGCGCCCGGCGCCGACCAGCCCCGCGAGCGCGACGATCTCCCCGCGCCGCACATCGAACGACACATCCCGGAAGACACCCTCCCGGGTCAACCGCCGTACGGACAGCGCGGTCTCGCCGACCCGGGTCGGCTGCTTGGGATACAGCTCCTCCAGGTCCCGGCCGACCATGCGGCGTACGAGGTCGTCCTGCGTGATCCCGTCCAGCGGCTCGGACGCCACCCAGCGCCCGTCCCGCAGCGTGGTGACCCGCTGGCACAGCTCGAAGATCTCCTCCAGCCGGTGCGAGATGAACAGCACCGCGGCGCCCTCCGCGCGCAGCGCCTCGACCACCGCGAAGAGCCGGGCGGTCTCGCTGCCGGTCAGCGCCGCCGTCGGCTCGTCCATGATCAGTACGCGGGCGTCGAACGAGAGCGCCTTGGCGATCTCGACGATCTGCTGGTCGGCGATGGACAGCCCGCGCGCGGGCCGGTCCGGGGCGAGGTCGACACCGAGCCGCGCCATCAGAGCGGCGACCTGCGCCCGTACCGCCTTGTGGTCGATCCGGCCGAACGCCCGCCGGGGCTGACGGCCCATGAAGATGTTCTCGGCGATCGACAGATCGGGGAAGAGCGTCGGCTCCTGGTAGATCACGGCGATGCCCACGTCGCGGGCGTCGGCGGGGCCATGGAAGACCACGGGTTCACCGTCGAGCAGCACCTCGCCGGAGTCCGGCCGGTGCACTCCGGCCAGCGCCTTGATGAGCGTCGACTTGCCCGCGCCGTTCTCCCCGGCCAGGGCGTGCGCCTCCCCGGCGAAGAGCTCCAGCGAGACATCCCGGAGGGCCCGTACGGCGCCGAAGGACTTGTTCACCCCCTTGAGGGCGAGGACCGGAACAGACTGACTCACGGAGGCTCCTGAAGCGCGCGAATGAAATGTTTCAATACGGATTCCGGGAAGCTAGCCCCGCGCCATGACCCCGTCAAGGGGGTGCGCAGCAGGTAAATCCCTTACGCGCACGACCACTTGACGCACCCCGTCCAGCGGCCCTACGGTCCAGGCGCCTGTGTGATTGAATCGTTTTCATCCAGCCGTTCCTGGAGGAAGCTCGTGATCAGCAGACGCCACCTGCTCGCCACCACCGCTGCCACCGGTACGGCCCTCACGGGTCTGCCCGCACTCGCCCCGTCCGCCGCCGCGGAGAACCGCCCCACCGCGGGACTGCGGATCCGGAGCACCACGGTCGAGTACGCCACCCACCCGCTCGGCCTGGACACACCCCACCCCCGGCTGAGCTGGATCCTCGAATCCGACGCCCGCGACCAGGCACAGAGCGCCTACCGCATCCGGGTCGCCACCTCCCCGGACCGGCTCGGCGACCCGGACGTCTGGGACAGCGGCAAGCGGAAGTCGGGCCAGTCGGTCCTGGTCCGCTACGACGGCCCGGCCCTGCGCCCGCGCACCCGCTACCACTGGTCCGTACGCGTCTGGGACGACCGCGGCCGCCCCTCCCCGTGGTCCGCCCCCGACTGGTGGGAGACCGGGCTGCTCGGCGCCGAGTGGCGGGCGCACTGGATCACCGCGCCCGCTGAGCTGACCGCGCCCCCGCAACTGGACGGCGCCACCTGGATCTGGTTCCCCGAAGGCGATCCGGCCGCCGACGCCCCGGTGGCCACCCGCTGGTTCCGCACCACGGTCCGGGCCACCGGCACCGTCCGGCGCGCCCGCCTGGTCGTGGCGGCCGACGACGGCTTCACCGCCCACGTCGACGGCACCGAGGTCGCCGCCCGCGAGGCGCTGGGCGTGGCCAAGGCGTGGGCCCACCCGGTCACCGTCGACGTCACCGAACACCTGCGCCGGGGAGCGGCCACCCTCGCGATCGCGGCCACCAACGCCGAACAGGGCCCGGCCGGTCTGCTGGCCACCCTGGAAGTGACCACCGAGGACGGCACCACCCACCACCACACGGACCGGACCTGGCGCACCACCGACCGCCGGCCACCCGCCACCTGGACCTCCCCAGGCCACGACGACAGCGACTGGACCACTGCCAAGGAAC
>NZ_GG657754.1:1829536-1831647 GCF_000158915.1 Streptomyces himastatinicus ATCC 53653
GCGTGCAATACCAGACGTACGACGTCACCGACGCGCTGCGGCGCGGCACCAACGCCATCGGCGTGACCCTCGCCCCCGGCTGGTACGCCGGAAACGTCGCCTGGCTCGGCCAGCACCAGTACGGCACCCGCCCCGCGCTGCTCGCCCAGCTGGAGGTCACGTACACCGACGGCAGCACCGAGCGCGTCACCACCGACCCCGAGTGGCGCGCCGCCACCGGCCCGCTGGTGACCGCCGACCTGCTGATGGGCGAGACGTACGACGCCCGCAACGAGACCCCGGGCTGGACGTCACCGGGCTTCGACGACAGCGGATGGCGGCCCGCCACCACCGCCGCGGACATCACCACCGAGGTGGTGGCGCAGGTCGACGCGCCGACCCGGGTGGAACGCGAGCTGACCCCCGTCAAACGCACCGAACCCGCCCCCGGCGTCCACCTCTTCGACCTCGGCCAGAACATGGTCGGCAGCGTCCGCCTCACCGTCTCGGGACCGGCCGGCCACACGATCCGGATCCGCCACGCAGAAGTACTGAACCCCGACGGCACCGCGTACACCGCCAATCTGCGCACCGCCCACCCCGTCGACACGTACACCCTCAAGGGCGGCGGCACCGAGACCTACGAGCCTCGCTTCACCTTCCACGGCTTCCGCTACGTCGAGGTCACCGGCTACCCCGGCACACCGCCGCTCGACGCGGTGACCGGCCGGGTCATGCACACCGCCGCCCCGTTCACCATGTCCTTCCGCACCGACGTGCCGATGCTCGACCAACTGCACTCCAACATCACCTGGGGCCAGCGCGGCAACTTCCTCTCCGTCCCCACCGACACCCCGGCCCGCGACGAACGGCTCGGCTGGACCGGGGACATCAACGTCTTCTCCGGCACGGCCGCGTACACCATGGAGTCGGCCCGCTTCCTCACCAAGTGGCTCCAGGACCTGCGCGACGGACAGGGCGCGGACGGCGCCTTCCCCGATGTGGCCCCGGTCGTCAGCGGCCTCGGCAGCGGCACCGCGGGCTGGGGCGACGCCGGGGTGACCGTCCCCTGGAACCTGTACCAGGCGTACGGCGACACCCGGGTGCTGCGCGAGAACTGGCCCGCCATGCGCGACTGGATCGCGTACCTGGAGAAGCACAGCTCGGGCCTGCTGCGCCCCGCCGAGGGCTACGGCGACTGGCTCAACGTGGACGCCGAGACCCCCAAGGACGTCATCGGCACCGCCTACTTCGCCCACGCCACCGACCTCGTCGCCCGCACCGCACACGTCCTCCGCGAGGACCCGGCCCCGTACGAGGACCTGCTGGCCCGCATCAAGGCGGCCTTCACCAGGGCGTACGTCTCCACCGAGGGCCGGATCAAGGGCGACACCCAGACCGCGTACGTCCTGGCCCTCTCCATGGACCTGCTGCCCGACACCCTGCGCCGCCCGGCGGCCGACCGCCTCGTCGCCCTGATCGAGGCCCGCGACGGACACCTGTCCACCGGCTTCCTCGGCACCCCGCGGCTGCTCCCGACGCTCACCGCGACCGGCCACACCGACCTGGCCCACCGCCTCCTCCAGCAGCGCACCTTCCCCTCCTGGGGCTACCAGATCGACCGGGGCGCGACCACGATGTGGGAACGCTGGGACTCCATCAAGCCGGACGGCGGCTTCCAGGACGTCGGGATGAACTCCTTCAACCACTACGCCTACGGCTCGGTCGGCGAGTGGATGTACCAGAACATCACCGGCATCACCCCCGCCGCCCCCGGCTTCCGCCGGATCCTGATCCGGCCCCGCCCCGGCGGCGAGGTGCGCTTCGCCGAGGGCCGCCACGACTCCCTCTACGGGCCGATCACCACCCGCTGGTCGCAGCGAAACGGGGAATTCACCCTCTCCGTCTCGGTACCGGTCAACACCACCGCCGAGATCTGGGTGCCCGCGCGCCGCGAAACCGACGTGATCCAGCGGGGCGCCCGGTTCCTGCGGCTGGCCGACGGCTGCGCGGTGTACGCCGCGGGATCGGGTGCGTACCGCTTCTTGACGCGCACCGACCAGCGCGCTTAGCTTTCTTGAATCGTTTCACTCCCAAGGAGACCCATGTCTGACGTTCCGGCCGTGAAGGCA
>NZ_GG657754.1:1831950-1833017 GCF_000158915.1 Streptomyces himastatinicus ATCC 53653
CGCGGCCCTCGCGAAGCACGCCGAGGAACGCGGCATCGGGCTGGGAGCGATCAACTCCAATGTCTTCCAGGGACGACGACTACAAGCTGGGCTCGGTCACCCACCCCGACCCGGCGGTCCGCCGCAAGGCCGTGGACCACCTCCTGGAGTGCGTCGACATCATGGACGCCACCGGCTCCCGCGACCTCAAGCTCTGGTTCTCCGACGGCACCAACTACCCCGGCCAGGACGACATCGCCGCCCGCCAGGACCGCCTCGCCGAGGCGCTGAGCACCGTCTACGACCGCCTCGGCGACGACCAGCGCATGCTGCTGGAGTACAAGTTCTTCGAGCCCGCCTTCTACACCACCGACGTCCCGGACTGGGGCACCGCCTACGCCCACTGCCTGAAGCTCGGCCCCAAGGCCCAGGTCTGCGTCGACACCGGCCACCACGCCCCGGGCACCAACATCGAGTTCATCGTCGCACTGCTCCTCCGCGAGAAGAAGCTCGGCGCCTTCGACTTCAACTCCCGCTTCTACGCCGACGACGACCTCATGGTCGGCGCCGCCGACCCGTTCCAGCTCTTCCGCATCATGTACGAGGTCATCCGCGGCGGCGGCCTCACCCCGGACATCGCCTTCATGCTCGACCAGTGCCACAACATCGAGCCCAAGATCCCGGCGATCATCCGCTCGGTGATGAACGTCCAGGAGGCCACCGCCAAGGCCCTCCTGGTCGACCGCGACGCGCTCGCCACGGCCCAGCAGTCGGGCGACGTGCTCGGCGCCAACGCGGTCCTGATGGACGCGTACAACACCGACGTACGCCCCCTCCTCGCCGAGGTCCGCGAGGAGCTGGGCATCGACCCCGACCCGATGGCCGCGTACCGGGCGTCCGGCTGGGCGGACCGGATCGTCGCGGAGCGCGTGGGCGGCGAACAGGCGGGCTGGGGCGCGTAGCGCCGTACGCCTCCCGCCACGAAAACACTGGGCCGCACCACCACACACAGAGGACGACATGACCGCAGAACTCCACCCCACCGCGGCCTCGCTGCTGGAGCGGAGCCACCGCCTCGGTGCCGATCC
>NZ_GG657754.1:1833213-1834682 GCF_000158915.1 Streptomyces himastatinicus ATCC 53653
TCCGGCATCGCCCTCGCCTGCGCCGCCGACGGTGAGGCGCTCACCAAGGAGTGTTTCGGCAACCAGGTGGTCTGGGTGCCCTGGCGCCGCCCCGGCTTCCAGCTGGGCCTGGACATCGCCGCCATCAAGAAGGCCAACCCCCAGGCCATCGGCTGCATCCTCGGCGGCCACGGCATCACCGCCTGGGGCGACACCTCCGCCGAATGCGAGGCCAACTCCCTCCGCATCATCCGCACCGCCGAGGAGTTCCTCACCGAACGCGGCAAGGCGGACCCCTTCGGGCCGACCATCCACACCACCCTCCCCCAGGCCGAGCGCCGCGCCCGCGCAGCCGCCCTAGCCCCCGTGATCCGCGGCCTGGCCTCCACGGACCGCCCGCAGGTGGGCCACTTCACGGACAGCGACACCGTCCTGGACTTCGTCTCCCGCGCCGAACACCCCCGCCTCGCCGCACTCGGCACGTCCTGCCCGGACCACTTCCTCCGTACGAAGGTCCGCCCCCTCGTCCTCGACCTCCCCCCGAACACCCCCCTGAACGAAACCATCGACCGTCTCAAGGAACTCCACGCCACCTACCGCACCGACTACGCGGCCTACTACGACCGCCACGCCACCCCCGACTCCCCCGCGATGCGCGGCGCGGACCCGGCGATCGTGCTGATCCCCGGGGTAGGCATGTTCAGCTACGGCAAGGACAAGCAGACGGCCCGGGTAGCAGGCGAGTTCTACGTCAACGCGATCAACGTGATGCGGGGCGCCGAAGCGGTCTCGTCCTACTCCCCCATCGAGGAGTCGGAGAAGTTCCGCATCGAGTACTGGGCACTCGAGGAAGCCAAACTCCAGCGCATGCCCAAGCCCAAGCCCCTCGCCACCCGCGTCGCCCTGGTGACCGGCGCGGGCTCGGGCATCGGCAAGGCGATCGCTCACCGCCTGGTGGCAGAGGGCGCCTGCGTAGTGGTGGCAGACCTCAACCCGGACTCAGCGGCAGCCGTGGCCCAAGAGCTGGGCGGCCCGGACAAGGCGATCCCCGTAACAGCAGACGTCACGTCGGAAGACCAGATCAAGGAAGCCTTCACCGAAACCGTCCTGGCCTTCGGCGGCGTAGACCTCCTCGTCAACAACGCCGGGATCAGCATCTCCAAACCGCTCCTGGACACCACGACCCAGGACTGGGACCTCCAGCACGACATCATGGCGCGCGGCTCCTTCCTCGCCTCCCGCGAGGCGGCCCGCGTGTTCATCGCCCAGAACATGGGCGGCGACATCGTCTACATCGCCTCCAAGAACGCGGTGTTCGCGGGCCCCAACAACATCGCGTACTCCGCCACCAAGGCCGACCAGGCACACCAAGTGCGCCTACTCGCCGCAGAGTTGGGCGGACACGGCATCCGCGTCAACGGGGTGAACCCCGACGGCGTCGTCCAGGGCAGCGGCATCTTCGCAGGCGGCTGGGGCGCCCAACGCGCCGC
>NZ_GG657754.1:1835602-1838502 GCF_000158915.1 Streptomyces himastatinicus ATCC 53653
GGACACCCTCGGCATCGACCTGGCCCTCTTCCCCACCCCTGCGGAACCCCGGCACTCCCGCCGGAACCCTCCTCCCGGACGTCCTCGCCGCTACAGGCCTCCCGCACCCCACCCCCGTCACGGCGGTCGGCTCGCACGACACCGCCTCCGCCGTCGTCGGAGTCCCCGCCACGAGCCCCCGCTTCGCGTACATCGCCACCGGCACCTGGTCGCTGGCCGGGCTGGAGCTGGACGCGCCGGTCCTCACCGAGGCGAGCCGGCTGGCGAACTTCACCAATGAGCTGGGCGTGGACGGCACGGTGCGCTATCTGCGCAACATCATGGGCCTGTGGCTGCTCCAGGAGTGCCTGCGCACCTGGGAGAACACCGGAGAACAGCACCACCTCCCCACCCTCCTCGAAGCGGCAGCCCGCGCCACCCCCCTGCGCTCCGTCGTGGACGCGGGCGACCCAGCGTTCATCGCCCCCGGCGACATGCCCGACCGCATCGCCGCCGCCTGCCGCCGCACCGGCCAGCCCGCTCCCCGTACCCCCGCCGAGACGACCCGCTGCGTCCTGGACTCCCTCGCCCTGGCGCACCGCCGCGCACTCGCGGACGCCGTTCGCCTGTCGGGCCGTACGGGGACGGTCGACACCGTGCACATCGTCGGCGGTGGCGCGCACAACACCCTGCTGTGCCAGCTCACCGCCGACGCCTGCGGCCTCCCGGTGGTCGCGGGCCCGGCCGAGGCGGCGGCGCTCGGAAACGTCCTGATCCAGGCGCGCACGGCCGGAACGATCAGCGGCGGGCTGCCGGAACTCCGCGCACTGCTTCACAGCACCCAGCCACTGAGGCAGTATGAGCCCACAGGTGATCATTCGGCGTGGGACAGGGCAGCCTCCCGCCTGGAAGGCGCAGAGGTCACCGAGACCGAAGAGGCCAAGGCGGCCGAGGAGGAACCGTGCGGGTAGCGCTCTTCATCACCTGCGTCAACGACACGCTCTATCCGCGCACCGGTCAGGCCGTGGTCACCCTGCTGGAGCGGCTGGGCGTGGAGGTGGACTTCCCGCCCGAGCAGAGCTGCTGCGGCCAGCCGCAGTTCAATACGGGCTACCGCCACGACACCGAACCCCTGCTCCGCCGCTACGCCACCGCGTTCCGCGACTACGACTACATCGTCACGCCCTCCGGATCGTGCGCCGCGATGGTGCGCGACAACTATCCGAGGATGGGTGCGAAGGCCGCCGCCGAGGGCCGCGGCCAGGAACTCTCGGACCTCGCGGCAGCCGTCGTCCCGAAAACCCATGAACTGACCGAGTTCCTGACCAACGTCCTCAAGGTGACGGACGTCGGCGCCTACTATCCGCACACCGTCACGTACCACCCCACCTGCCACGGTCTGCGGATGCTCCACCTGGGCGACCGCCCGCGCGCACTCCTCTCCGCCGTCAAGGGGCTGGACCTGGTGGAGCTGCCGGGCGCGGAGGAGTGCTGCGGTTTCGGTGGCACGTTCGCGGTCAAGAACGCGGCCGTGTCGGCGGCGATGGGCGCGGACAAGGCGCGCAACATCACGGGGACCGGCGCCGAGGCGGTCTGCACGGTCGACAATTCCTGCCAGATGCACATCGGCGGCACCCTCGCCCGCCAGGGTTCGGCGGTCCGCCCGGTGCACATCGCCGAGATCCTGGCCAGCACGGAAGGAGACGTCTGGTGAGCGGAACCCACCAAGCCACCTACCTGGGAATGCCCGCCTTCCCGGCGGCGGCCGACGCCTCCACCCGCAACACCCAGCTGCGCGCCAACCTGCGCCACGCCACGCACACCATCCGCGCGAAGCGCGCCACGGCCGTGTCCGAGCTGGACGACTGGGGGCAACTGCGCGCCGCGGGCGCGGCCATCAAGGACCGTACGCTGCGCCATCTCGACCACTACCTGGAGCAGCTGGAGAGCGCGGTCACGGCGGCCGGGGGCCAGGTGCACTGGGCCGCGGACGCCGACGAGGCGAACCGCATCGTCACCGAGCTGGTGCGGGCCACGGGCGAGCGCGAGGTCGTCAAGGTCAAGTCGATGGCGACGCAGGAGATCGGGCTGAACGGCGCCCTGTCCTCCGCCGGGATCACCGCGTACGAAACCGATCTCGCCGAACTGATCGTGCAGCTCGGCGACGACCTCCCGTCCCACATCCTGGTCCCGGCGATCCACCGCAACCGCGGCGAGATCCGCGACATCTTCACCGAGCGGATGGCCGGGTGGGGCCGCCCGGCCCCGGAGGGGCTGACGGACGCGCCCGCCGACCTCGCCGAAGCCGCCCGTCTCCACCTCCGCGAGAAGTTCCTGAACGCCAAGGTGGGGATCTCCGGCGCCAACTTCATGATCGCGGAGACCGGCACCCTGGTCGTCGTCGAATCCGAGGGCAACGGCCGGATGTGTCTGACCCTCCCCGAGACGCTGATCTCCGTCGTCGGTATCGAGAAGGTGGTCCCCACCTTCCAGGACTTGGAGGTCTTCCTCCAGCTCCTCCCCCGCTCCTCGACCGCGGAGCGGATGAACCCGTACACCTCCACCTGGACCGGCACCACGGACGGCGACGGCCCGCGCGCCTTCCACCTCGTCCTGCTGGACAACGGCCGTACCGACACCCTCGCGGACACCGTGGGCCGCCAGGCGCTGCGCTGCATCCGCTGTTCGGCGTGTCTGAACGTGTGCCCGGTGTACGAGCGGGCCGGCGGCCATGCGTACGGCTCGGCGTACCCCGGCCCGATCGGCGCCATCCTCACCCCGCAACTGCGCGGCACCCAGAGTGAGTTGGACGCCTCCCTGCCGTACGCATCGTCCCTGTGCGGTGCGTGCTACGAGGTGTGCCCGGTGGCCATCGACATCCCCGAGATCCTGGTGCACCTGCGCGAGCGGGTGGTCGAGGG
>NZ_GG657754.1:1839444-1860383 GCF_000158915.1 Streptomyces himastatinicus ATCC 53653
CCTCGCCACGAATGCGAACACACCGGCTACCCTTCGTCGCTCCCGGCCCGACTGGACCTGAACAAGCGAGGCGCATCCCGGCAGCAACGCGCCCTCGCCCGGCTACATCCTGACCGAGTTCCTCACCGCGTCTGGCATGACACCCGAAGACGTCACGCATCAAACCGCTTCCCGGCCGTCGGCATGACAGGGACCAACGCCGACCTCGCGCGAGCTTTCCCGTCACGGCTCGTCCATGACGTGCGCGCCGTAGTGGCAGTCATGCCGGACCCGCAGCATTCGCCCACGTCGCCGTTCTCGGTCCACGTGGCCGGTGAGGCCGTCAGCGTCCCTTCCCGGATCTACAACGATGAGCTGCCCGCCGACGCGGAGCACGGGCTCACCGCGACACAGGTGGTCTTGCTACTACCGGCACGAGTACCCGACGTTCGGCACCTACCCCGGCTGCGTCATCCTGGAGCTCCTGCGAGCAGCCGCGGCCGACCGCACCGGCAGGCGGTGGCCCCGTCACACGCCACCCGGGCGCACCTCTACGCTGTCGCCATGCATGCCGACCGCGCCTCCGAGCCCATCCTGATCCTCTGGGACGTGGACCAGACGTTGGTCAGCATCAAGGACGGGGTGAGTCGCAGCCTCTACGAGCGGGCCTTCGAGAAGGTGACGGGGCGGACGCTCGGCGGGCTGGCGGACATGGCCGGTCGCACCGAGCAGGCCATCATGGTGGAGACGCTGCGTCTCAACGGCATCAGTGAGCCGCAGGCTCTGTTCAATGACTTCTACGCCGCCTTGGCCATAGCCGCCGAAGAGCTGAAGGGCCGTATGCGAGAGGTCGGAGTCGTTCTGCCCGGCGCCCGGGAGGCCATAGCGTCGTGCGCCGCTCGGCACACCGTCCAGTCAGCGGTCACCGGCAACCTCCGCCCGATCGCCATCACCAAACTGGCCGCCCTCGGCCTGGGCGACGGGCTCGACTTCTCGGTAGGCGGCTACGGTGACGACGGCAGCGATCGAGCCGACCTCGTGCGTCAGGCGCGCAAGCGGGCATCGGAGAAGTACGGTCACGCCTTCGACAGCCGACGCACCGTCGTCATCGGCGATACGCCCCACGATGTTCGCGGCGCCCACGACGCCGACGCTCTAGCCGTAGGCATCGCCACCGGCCGCAGCTCCGCGGATGAGCTGCGGGCGGCCGGAGCGGACATCGTGCTGGCGACTCTCACCGACTTCACCGGTCGCTGTGGTGAAGCCCTCGGCTGGTAGCCGCTAGAAACCCAAACAGCGTACGTCGCCCCCGCGGGTGGGCTCAGATTTCCTTGACGAAGACTATGGCGTCCATCTGGTCCGTGGCGGTCGGGTCGAGGGGCACGTACGTGTGGTCGGCCGGGGTGCGGGGGGTTGGGGTTCGGGTGAGGGTCGTGGTCAGGCGGGCGGGGTCGATGACGGTGCGGGGATGGGGAAGGGGCGACAGGAGGCCTTCGAGGGTGTCGGGGTGGGGGACGTCGGAGCCGCGGGTGCCGAAGGTGGAGGCGGCGAAGGCGTACTGGTCGCCGAGGCGGGTGCCCATGATGGCGCCCGCGCTCCACCACTGGAGCGGCGTGCCCGCGAAGTCCAGTCGGCCCTGGTGGCGCTGGAGGTGGGCGTTGTGGGCGAAGACGAGGGTGGGGCCGAAGCGGGCCTCGCGGCGCACGATGGCGTCGAGGTTGTCGGCCATCATCGCGTCGCGGAGCGACATGAGCGCGCCGACGCGGGTGGGCGCGGTGTCGGCCATGGCGGCGTGGTAGCGCAGGAGTCCGGTGGCGGTGCGGGCGTGGAGTTCGGCGTGCCAGAAGTCGTCGGGGGAGGTGGCGGCCGTCAGGTGGGGGGCGTGCGCGGTGAGCAGCGCGCTCAGGTCGTCGGCGATCAGGCGTAGCTTCCCGGTTTCCGGGGTGCCGCCGATGGACTGGGCGGGGTCCATCATGGCGGCGGGGTTGGTCCACCGCTCGTCGGGGCCGAGCAGTTCGTCGAGGGTTGCGCGGTTCCGGGGCAGGTCGAGGTGGGCGGCGAGGTAGTCGTGGAGTGCGGTCAAGGCGGGGCGGGGTGGGGCGGCGCCGGTGATCTCCAGAGGGCCGTCGAAACCGTAGAAGCGGAGCCGCTCGTGCGGGGGACGCTGTTCGTTGTGGGCGCGCATCCAGCGCAGGAGCTCGCGGTTGGCGGGTGAGGCGCCGAAGCCGTGGCTGAAGCCGCGGTTCATCGCGTCGTCGAGGGTGGCGGTGCCGTCGGCGACATACGCGTCGGCGACCAGGGCCGACAGGCAGTCGCTCTCGAGGGCGATCGAACGGTAGCCCTCGTGTTCGACGAGGTGGCGGAAGAACTCGTTACGCAGCTCGGGGAAGGCTTCGACGCCGTGGGTGGGCTCGCCGAGGCCGAGCAGGCGGGTGGCGGGAGACAGGAGGGCGGTGAGGGCGCCGCCGGTGAAGGGACGGGCGGCGTCCTGGATCGTGGCCGTCATGATTTAAACCGTATCGTTGAACCTTCGGTGTAAACTTTGGCGGCATTTTCCCCTGTGGACGAGGACGAACCTTCAAAATGCGGTTGCGGCCCATCGATCTGGCGCGTGAGCACGGCCTGTCCACGCAGGCGGTGCGCAACTACGAGGAGTCGGGGATCCTGCCACTCGCCGAGCGCTCGGCGAGTGGCTATCGCGTCTACGGTCCGCGCCATGCGGCGGCGTTGCGGGCGTTCCTGGCGTTGATCCCCGCGCATGGCCATGCGACGGCCGGAGCGATCATGCGAGCCGTGAACGGCGACGCGGTCGAGGAGGCGCTGCGGCTGATCGACGAGAGCCACACGCAGCTGGGCGACGACCGGCGCACGCTGGAGGACGTGGAAGAGGCGCTGCGCGGCCTGGCGCCGCCACACGAGCCGGAGCCGCTTGATCCGGTCGTGACGTTCATCGGGCCGCTTGCGCGCAGGCTCGGCATCCGCCCGGCGACGTTGCGCAAGTGGGAGCGAGCCGGGCTGATCGTGCCCCGGCGCGACCCACGCACCGGCTATCGCGTCTATAGCTCCGCCGATGTGCGTGACGTGCTGCTGGCCCACCAACTGCGGCGCGGCGGGCACGGACTGGAGCAGATCGCGCGGGTGCTGGAGCGAGTTCGGGTGGCGGGTGGTCCGGAGCCGCTCCAGGCGACGCTGCGGGAGTGGCACGACCGGCTGACGGCACAGGGCCGGGCGATGCTGACGGGCGCGGCGGCACTCGACACCTATCTGGGGCGTGCCTGAGAGCGCTTCAGCCCTCCCCCAGCACCGCCCGGATCACGTGCCGGGCGTTGCGCGCCATCGCCGGGGTCCTCGTCCGGTGGTACGGGAGGGCGATCAGGGCCTGGGAGAGGGTGCGGGCGCGGCCGCGGATCCAGGTCGCGTCGTCCACGGCCAGCGCCTCGCGGAAGACGTCCCGAGCGGCCGAAGGCAGCAGGTTCCACGCCGGGAACAGGTCGCAGGCTGTGTACGCCCACGCCCATGCAGCGATGTCGATCACGAGGCGGCCTGCCCGTCTCGTCACACCATAGGGTTGCCCGGCATCAGATCGGCGTGCAGCCATACCGAGGGCCCGTCCCAGGCCGGGGTCCGCAGGGCGTCCTCCCATACGGCGAGGGCGGCGTCGCAGTCGACGCCCTCCTCCGGGATGGCGCGCAGTTGCTCGATCGCCGCGCGGGTCTCCGTGTCGAGGGTGGCGAGGGGCCCGCCGCGGTAGGCCCTCGGGGCGTCCGACTGGGGGACGCTCCGCATCGCGGCCACGAACCCGGCCAGGTCCTTGGCCAGCAGCGACGGCTCGCTCAGGGCCCCTTCCTTCGGGTTCTCCCCCGCGAGCCAGCGGTGCACCGACCACGGCCAGGGGTATCCCTCGGCGGGCTCTCCGGTGCCGAGCACCTCGGGGATGGCCGTGGGCAGCAGGGGCGCGAGGCGGGGCAGCCACTTCCGTTCCGTCAATACGTCCTGGGCTCCGCCCGCCACCAGCGGTAGCCGTACGGCCATGGCGTCGCCCAGCCGGTACACGGCGTTGACGGTGCCGCCGGACGGGAACCGTTCGACGTCCAGCCCCGCCCACTGCGGGAACTGTCCGGCGATCAGCCGCCGTACGAGACTTTCGGGGTGCCCTGGGCTCATGGGGCACTATCCGACCGCCGTACGGCGACGCGGGCAACTGCTTTTCCGATCCGTTCCCGGGGTCCGCAGGATGCCCGCCGCGCACGCGGCGATCACGCAGAAGGCCACCGGCAGGAAGAAGGTGAGGTTGAGCGGTACGAGGTGGGTCAGCGGGCCGATGACGGCCGGGCCCGCGAGCATGCCGAGGTAGCCGAGACCAGCGACGCGGGAGACGTTGGCTCCGGCGGTGGACTGGTCGGTGTGGCCCGCGGCGCTGAAGAGTTGGGGGACGCAGCCGGAGAGCCCGGCGCCGAACACGGTCCAGCCGAGCAGGGCCAGGGGGATCCAGGGCGAGAGCGCGGCCACGGTCATGCCGAGGGCGGCCGCGGAGGCGCCGTAGCGGAGGATGGCCACCGGGCCGACCCGGGCGGCCACTCGGTCGGCGAGCAGGCGTCCCGCCGTCATGGCGGTGGCGAAGGCTCCGAAGGCGAGGGCGGCGGTGGCGGCGGGCGCGTCCAGGACGTTGCGCAGATGGAGCACGCTCCAGTCGTTGGCCACGCCCTCGCACAGCATGATCATCAGTGCCAGGACGGCCAGCGCCCAGATGCGGCGGGGCGTCCGGCGCCGGGTCTTCACGACAGGAGCGTCGGGGTCCGGGGCGGTGGCGGGCCGCCCCAGCAGGGCGCGGGACACCGCCGCCGTGACGGCGAGGCCGAGGGCCGCCGCCGCGGTCAGGGTCGCCGCGGGAGTCCAGCCCCAGCCGAGGGTGCGGGCGCCGACGAGCGAGGCGAGGACGCCGCCGAGCGAGTAGGTGGCGTGGAAGGCGGACATGACGGGCCGTCCGTAGCCGCGTTCGACCTGGACGGCGTGGGCGTTCATGCTGACGTCCAGGCAGCCGTTGCCCACACCGAGCACCAGCAGTGCCGCCCCCAGCGTCCAGGCGTTGGCGGCCAGGCCCGGCAGGATCAGGGTGACGCTGCACAGCGCCGCGCCGAGCGGTACGACGACGCGGGCGCCGAAGCGGTCGGTGAGGGGGCCCGCGATCTGCATGGCCGCGAAGGCTCCCGCGCCGAGGAGGAGAAGGAGCCAGCCGAAGAGGGCGTGGCCGGTGTCCGCGCGGTGTTCGATGCCGGGGATGTGGACGATCCACATCCCCATGAGGAAGCCGTTCAGGGCGAAGTAGGTGAAGGTGGCCAGCCGGGCGGCCCGCAGCGATTTCGCCGTACTCTCCGTGGTTTCCATGGTCTCCCTGGTCTCCGTACGCTCCATGCTTCGAACGTAGCGAACAAATATTACGTTCGAAAGATTGCCTTTCGAACGTCGGACGTGTTCAATCACGCCATGGCAGGCACAGATCGACTGAGGCAGATCACCGACGCCGTACGGAGCGCGGGCCGCGCCGGGGTCGCCGAACTGGCCGCGCTCACCGGCGCTTCGGAGATGACCATCCGGCGCGACCTGGAGGTGCTGGCCGAGCAGGGCATCCTGGAGCGTTACCGGGGCGGGGCGAGGAGCCTGCTGCTGCGCGGCGAGGAGCCGCCGTTCGCGCTGCGCACCCAGGAGGGGCTGGACGCCAAGCGGCGCATCGCCGCGGAGGTCGCCGGACTGATCGCCGACGGGGAGTCCGTCGTCCTCGACAGCGGCACCACCTGCCTGGAGGTGGCCCGGGTGCTGGAGCACCGCCGGCTGACCGTGGTGCCGCTGTCCCTGCACGCGGTGAACGCGCTGGCCGGGGCGGCGCAGCTGACGCTGCTGGTGCCCGGCGGGCGGCCCCGGCAGGGCGAGTTGGCGCTGACCGGCCCGCTGACCCAGGCGTCGCTGGCCGCGCTCCGCTTCGACACCGCGGTCATCGGCTGCTGCGGGCTGACCGCCGCGGACGGGCTGACCGCCTACGACCTGGACGACGCCGCCGTGAAGCGCGCCGCCATCGCCTCGTCCCGCCGCGTGATCGCCGTCGCGGAGGCCGCCAAACTCACCCGCACCGCCCTGGCGTTCGTCACCGCCGCCTCCGCTCTGGACGCGGTCGTGACGGACGAAACAGCGACGGACGAGGAGACGGACCGGCTGGCCGCGGCCGGTGTGACCGTACGGAAGGTATGACAGCAAAGGCAGGGCGCTGACCTGCGGAGACCCCGGCCACCGGGGCGCCACGGGGCCGGGGCATATGCCAGACCCCACGCCAGGGAAGACCCGTGCGGCGGATGCGTTGTTCCTCACATACCGGGGGTAACAGGCCAGTTGAGAGGTTTAGGCCACAGCGATTGTCAGTGGGTGCCCCTACTCTATTGGTCATGCGTCCGACTCCTACTCCCCAGAGCCCTGCCTTACTGACCACTTCCACCGACCAGGCCAACGAGGCGATCCGCGTGTTCCTGCGGGCCCGGGCCGGGCGGGCTCTGCGGCCTGCCGAGCGGGCGGAGTACGGGCGGCTGCTCGGGGTGTACACGCGGGCGCTGCGCGGTGAGATGGAGCAGGCGGCCTGAGAAGCAGGGCGCCGACCACACCTGGGGGCGGGTCACGCCATGCGTGCAGCGGGGAGAGTCGTACTCGGTACGGCGTTAGCGGGGTTCATCGGGGTTGCGGGGATCGGGGGGTACAACCTCTACACGGGGGTGACCGGCGGCAGTGGGCCGTCGGTTCCGGACGGCGCGGTGACGCCGTCCGAAGTCAAGGACACGGCGCGGGAGTTCCTGACCGCGTGGGCGGACCAGAACGATCTGCGGGCCGCCGCGTTCACCAATGACGCCCAGAGCGCGGGCGCCGCGTTGAGCCGCTACCGCGAGGACGGCCGGGTGGAGAAGGTGACGCTCACGGCGGGCGAGGCCGACAGCGCCACGGTGCCGTTCCGGGTCAAGGCGGAGATCGTCTTCGGGAAGAATCGTTCGACCTGGACGTATGACTCGAAGCTGACCGTCGTGCGGGGCCGGACCACGGGGAAGCCGCTGGTGGACTGGAAACCTGCGGTCATCCACCCGAAGCTGACGACCGGTGAAACGTTACAGACGGGCATGGCGGACGACCAGCCGGTCCGGGTGCTGGACCGGACCGGCAAGGTGGTGAAGCAGGGCCGCTATCCGTCCCTCGATCCGGTGCTGAACACGCTGCGGGAAAGATACGGCGCCAAGGCCGGTGGCGCGGCCCGGGTCGAGGTGGCGGCGGTCAGGGCCGACGGGACGCCCGGGCCGACGCTGCACGTGGTGGCCAAGGGCAGACCCGGGAGCCTGCGCACGACGCTGGATCAGAAGGTGCAGCGGCGTGCGGAGTCGGCCGTGGGCGAGCAGCCAGGGGCGTCCGTGGTGGCGCTCAAGCCCAGCACCGGGGAGATCCTCGCGGTGGCCAACTCGGACAAGGGCGAGTTCAACGCCGCGTTACAGGGCCAGACCGCGCCCGGGTCGACGTTCAAGATAATCACCGCCGCCGCGCTGCTGGAGTCGGGCAAGGTGACGCCTTCCCAGCGGGTGCCGTGCCCGAAGACGGCGGCGTACGCGCAGGGCATGACGTTCCACAACGTCGAGGACAGCGAGAACCCGAGCGCCACCTTCGCGCAGGACTTCGCGGCCTCCTGCAACACCGCGTTCGTCTCGCTCGCGGGCTCCATACCCGACGCCGGGATGGCGGAGGAGGCGCGGGCGGTGTTCGGGATCGGGCTGGACTGGCAGGTGGGGGTCACGACGTTCGACGGCTCGGTGCCGACGGAGGGCGGGGACGGCAAGGCCGCGGCGGTCATCGGGCAGGGCACGGTGCAGATGAATCCGCTCACCATGGCCTCGGTGGCGGCCACCGTGCGGACGGGCGCCTTCAAGCAGCCGGTGCTGGTGCCGCCGTCGGCGGACGACCGCAGGATCGCCACCAGCGAGCGCCCCCTGAGTTCGGCGGCCGTGCAGCAGCTGAAGGGCATGATGCGGCTGACGGCGACGAGCGGCACCGCCCGAACGGCGATGGCGGGGCTCGGCGGCGACATCGGCGCCAAGACCGGATCGGCCGAGATCGACGGTCAGGTGAAGACCAACGCCTGGTTCACGGCGTACCGGGACGACATGGCCGCGGCCGCCGTGGTCACGGCGGGCGGCCACGGGGGCGACGCCGCCGGGCCCGTGGTGCGGCAGGTGCTCGACGGCCGCTGAGGGTCCGGGGCCCGGCTCACCTGCGCTCCCTGCGCTTCGCCGGGGCCACCCCTCAGCCCTGACGCTTCGTACAAGGGTTGTGCGAAGGGGTTGTCTATGGTCTGGCGCACACTCTAGCCTGGCGCGGCATCAGCCGAGAGAGCCACGGAGGGGATTCCGGCGTGAAGCGCACATCCCGCGACATCCGCACCGCCAACCGCTACGGGGTACTGCGCCACATCGTCGCCGAATCCCCGGTGTCCCGGCAGGAGGTGGCCGCGGCGACCGGGCTGAGCCTGGCCACGGTCGCCAACCTCGTCGGCGAGCTGCTGGAGCTGGGCATGCTGGTCGAGGTCGGTTACGAGGACTCCGACGGCGGCCGCCCGCGCGGGCTGGTCGCCGTCAACTCCTCCGGGGGCGCGCTGATCGGGGTGGACGTCGCGGAGACGTACGTCCATGTCGAGCTGTTCGACCTCGCGCTGACCGTCCTCGCCCGCGCCGACCAGGAGTTGCGCCCGGAGCGACCGGAGGAGAACGACCCGACCAAGGTGGTGGCCCACATCGCCGCCGCCGTGGCGTCCGTGGTCGGACAGGCGGAGATCGCGCCCGACCGTGTGCTGGGCGTGGGCATCAGCATGCCCGGGCAGGTGGACCGGGAGGGCGGGGTGTCGGTGTTCGCGCCCAACTGGGACTGGCACGACGTACCGCTGCTGCGGATGCTGGCCGACCACATCCCGTATCCCCTGTACCTCGACAACCCGCTGCGCGCCTGCACGGTGGCCGAGCAGTGGTTCGGCGCGGCGCGCGGGCGGGGTGACGCGGTGGTGGTGAACCTCGGTACGGGCGTGGGCGCCGGGCTCGCGCTCGGCGGGGCGCTGCACCGCGGGGTCAGCAACAGCGCCGGCGAGTGGGGGCACACCACCCTCATCCTGGACGGGCGGCAGTGCCACTGCGGCAACCGCGGCTGTGTGGAGACGTACGTCGGCGCGCCCGGCATCATGCGGAATCTGCGCGAGCTGAGCCCGGACAGCCCCCTGTTGCGTGCCGACGACCAGACGGCGACCATCGAGGCCCTGGGGCGGGGTCTGGCGGACGGGGACCCGGTGGCCGCCCAGGTGGTCCGTGACACCGCCCGCTATCTCGGGGCGGGCCTCGCCGACCTGATCAATCTGCTCAACCCGGAAGTGATCGTGCTCAGCAGCTGGGTGGCCGCCGCGCTGGGTGAAGGGCTGCTGGCCGAGGTGCGCGAGGCGGTGGCCGGGCGCGCGCTGCGGCGTCCGCTGGCGAGCACCGAGATCGTGCTGTGCCCGATCCCGTCGAACCCGGTGAGCCTCGGAGCGGCGACCTTCGTGCTGGAGGGTTCGCTGGCGTCCGTCGGGCTGAAGCACCGCCGCCCGACGGCCGCGAGGACCGGCGCCACTTCCGCGTAACAGGGGGTGTGGGAGCGCTCCCTCCCCCTGGCCGTTCGAACCCTCGAACCGTCCCAAAAGTCGCGCCACCCACTTCGTCCAACCCCTTGCCGAAGTCTTCGTCTATGGCTAACGTCCCGCTGCACCAACGCACTTGGCCGTGAACCGTGATCGTGATCGTGATCCGAGACAAGGACGTCACATGTCGGCAATGAACAGAGCCAGGGATGCCAGGGACTGGGACCGCCGCAGCGTGCTGCGCGCCGTCGGCGGGGTGGCCGCGCTGGGCGGGCTCGCCGCCTGCGGTTCGAACACCGGCCGCTCGGGCGGCGGTGGCAAGTCGATCAAGCAGATGTACCACGCGTACGGGGAGCCGGGCACCCAGCAGGCCGCCAAGAAGTTCGCCGACGCGTACGACAAGGCGAAGGTCACCATCGAATGGGTGCCGGGCGAGTACGAATCCAAGCTGGCGACCTCGCTGCTGGGTTCTGGCCGCCCGGATGTCTTCGAATACCACCCCGATCTGCAATTGGTGCGCTCGAAGCAGATCGTCCCGCTCGACGACATCATCGCCGACGTCAAGGACGACTTCCTGCCGGAGGACATCACGGCGAATTCCGTGGACGGGAAGATCTACGGCATCCGCATGATCGATGACCCGCAGTTCTTCTTCTACCGCAAGTCACTCTTCGAGGACGCCGGGGTCAAGCCCCCGACGACATTCGACGAACTCATCGACATCGCACACAAACTGACCAAGGGCAAGGTCAAGGGCCTGTACATCGGCCAGAACCTGAAGACCATCAGCAAGCCGCTCGTCTGGTCCAACGGCACCCATTACCTCACCGAGGACCACAAGATCGCCTACCACACGGAGGAGCTGGAGGAGACCCTCACCAAGGCGCGGGAGCTGTACACGAGCAAGTCCCTGCTGCTGGGCGCCCCGACCGAGACCTGGGACCCGACCAGCTTCGTCCAGGGGCTGTGCGCGATCCAGTGGTGCGGGATATGGGCGATACCGGCGATCCAGAAGGCGTTCGGCGACGACTTCGGGATCTTCCCCTTCCCCAAGTCCGGGAAGAACGGCCGCCCGGTGGTGTACAACGGCGGCTGGTCCACCTACGTCTCCGCCAAGGCCAAGGACGTCGACGGGGCCAAGGAATTCGTCAAGTGGCTGTGGATCGAACAGAAGAAGTACCAGCAGGAATGGGCGCTGGACTACGGGTTCCACATTCCCGCGCGCAAGAGCATCGCCGCCGGGGCGGACAAGCTCAAGAGCGGGATCGCGGCCGAGGCGGTCGAGCTGTTCAACAGCCACGGAATCTTCGACGACCCGTACTGGACGGAGGGCATGTTCAACATCGTGCTCGACGCGGTGGTCAGCTCGGTGCGCGACAGCAAGAATCCCGCGGCCGAACTCGACAAGGCCGATAAGAAGGTCGAGCGCGACCTGAAGAAGCTCGGTTAGGCGGGCGTCCGGACACCATCATGGCGACCACCACACCCACCCAGAGCACCACCCCCGGCCGGGCGCCCCGCAAGGCGGCCCCCGCCGGGCGGCGGCTGCGCGGACTCGGCGGCAGCCGCGGCCGCACCCTCAACTTCTGGCTGTTCACCGGCCCGTTCCTCATCGGGCTGATCGTCTTCGTCTATGTACCGATCGGCTGGAGCCTCTGGCTCAGCCTGCACAACGCGAAGGGCACCGTCGCGCCCACCGAGTTCGTCGGCCTCGGCAACTACGCCGACATGCTCGGCGACGGCGACTTCGTCGACAGCCTGATCAACTTCACGGTCTTCGCCGCGATCATCGTCCCGATCACCTACGCGCTCTCCCTCGCCCTCGCGCTGCTGGTGCACCGCATCCGCTTCATGAAGGCGTTCTTCCGCTCGGTGTTCTTCCTGCCGACCGCGTGCAGCTTCGTCGTGGCCTCGCTGGTCTGGAAGATGTCGATGTTCAACGGGCTGCACTACGGCCTGGTCAACACCGTGTTGAGCTGGTTCGGCGTCGACTCCGTCGCCTGGCTCGCCTCGCCCCATCCGCCCTGGTACTGGCTGGTGCTCTGCACCGCCCGGCTGTGGCTCCAGTGCGGGTTCTACATGATCCTGTTCCTGGCCGCGCTCCAGAACATCCCTCGCGAGCTGTACGAGGCGGCGGCCGTCGACGGCGCCAAGTCCGGCTGGCAGACGTTCCGCCACATCACCCTGCCGCAGCTGCGCGCCACCTCGGTCGCGGTCGTCCTGCTGCTGCTCATCGCGGCGTACCAGGCGTTCGACGAGTTCTACAACATCCTGGACGAGGGCCGCGCCACCTGGGGCCGCCCGCCGCTGGTCGAGCTGTACCTCCAGGCGCTCGGCGCCAACCAGGACTACGGGCACGCCAGCGCGGGCGCCCTCATCCTCGCCCTGCTCATCGCCATGGTCACCCTGGCCCAGGGCAAGTTCCTCGGCTTCGGAAGGGGTGACGACAAGTGACCATCACGGCACCGGTCAAACAGCGCACCGCGCGCTCCGTCATGAGCAGCACCGGGCTGTACGTCGCGCTCGGCGTCGCGACGGTGCTGTTCCTCGTCCCCTTCTATCTGATCGTCCGCAACGCCCTGTCCTCCGACGCGGACATCACCGGCGAGGACTGGGCGTTCTTCCCCACCGACCTCCAGTGGGGGAACGTCAAGGAGCTGTTCGACGACCCCTCCGTGCCCTTCGCCCGGGCGCTGTGGAACTCCACCGTGGTGGCCGTGCTGCACACCCTGGGCACGCTCCTGGTGTGCTCACTGGCCGGATACGGACTGGCCCGCATCCCGTACAAGCACGCCAACAAGGTGCTGTACACCGTCCTGTTCACCCTCATGGTCCCGGCGGCCGTGACCTTCGTACCGAGCTATGTCCTGGTCTCGTCGCTCGGCTGGGTCTCCTCGCTGCGCGGTCTGATCATCCCCGGGCTGTTCAGCGGCTTCACCGCGTTCCTCTTCCGCCAGTACTTCCTGGGCTTCCCCAAGGAGCTGGAGGAGGCGGCCAGGGTGGACGGGCTGGGCTACTGGGGCGCGTACTGGCGCATCGTGGTGCCCAATTCGCTCAACTTCTTCGCGGCGATCTCGGTCATCACGTTCATCAGCGGCTGGAACGCCTTCCTGTGGCCCCTGGTGATCGGCCAGGATCAGAACTCGTGGACCGTGCAGGTCGCGCTGTCCTCCTACATGACCGCCCAGACGATCAACATCCACCTGATCTTCATGGCAACGGCCGTATCGATCCTGCCACTTGTGCTCGTCTTCGTGTTCCTCCAGCGCTGGCTCGTGCAGGGTGTGGCACAGACCGGTATCAAGGGCTGACCGAGGAGAGTCGATGAACTCCACGCAGCACACACCGCCGCTTCCCTACTACGAGGACGTCTCCCCCGGCACCGGATGCCTGCCGCCGCGCGCCTGGGCCCCCGGCTCCGACGCCGCCCGGCTGAGCCTCGGCGGCACCTGGGCGTTCCGGCTGTCGCCGACCGCGGCCGCCGAGGACGACTCCTTCGCCCGCCCCGGCTACGACGCCTCCGGCTGGGGCGAGATCCCGGTGCCCGCGCACTGGGTGCTGCACGGCCACGGCGCGCCGATCTACACCAATGTGAACTATCCGTTCCCGGTGGACCCGCCGCGGGTGCCCACCGAGAACCCGACCGGTGACCATCTGCGCGTCTTCGACCTCCCCGGCGACTGGCCCACAAGTGGGCAGGCGGTGCTGCGCTTCGAGGGCGTCGAGTCCTGCGCCCGGGTGTGGCTCAACGGGGAGGAGCTGGGCACCTTCAAGGGCAGCCGGCTGCCGCACGAGTTCGCGGTCGCGGGGCTGCTGAAGCCGTCGGGGAACGTGCTGGCGGTGCGCGTGCACCAGTGGTCCTCCGGCAGCTATCTGGAGGACCAGGACCAGTGGTGGCTGCCGGGGATCTTCCGCGAGGTGACGCTGCTGCACCGCCCAGCGGGCTCGGTGGCCGACTTCTTCGTGCACGCCTCGTACGACCACGTCGGCGGCACCGGCACGCTGCGGGTGGACGCCGAGCCGGGCGGCGGCCGGGTCACCGTGCCCGAACTGGGTCTTGACCTGGCGACCGGGGAGAGCGCCACCGTCGCCGTCGAGCCGTGGACGGCGGAGACACCACGGCTGTACGAGGGCACGCTGACCACCGGGGGCGAGACGGTCTCGTTGCGGATCGGCTTCCGCACGGTCCTGGTCGAGGACGGCGTGTTCAAGGTCAACGGCCACAGGGTGCTGTTCCGGGGCGTCAACCGGCATGAGTTCCACCCGGTGACGGGCCGTGCGCTGGACCTGGCGACGATGCGCCGCGATCTGGAGCTGATGAAGCGGCACAACATCAACGCCGTGCGCACCAGCCACTATCCGCCGCACCCCGCCTTCCTCGACCTCTGTGACGAGCTGGGGCTGTGGGTCGTCGACGAATGCGACCTGGAGACCCATGGCTTCGTCGACCTCGACTGGCGGAACAACCCGGTCGACGACGACCGCTGGACCCCCGCGCTGGTCGACCGGGCCGCCCGGATGGTCGAGCGCGACAAGAACCACCCGTCCATCGTGATGTGGTCGCTCGGCAACGAGTGCGGCACGGGCCGCGGGCTGTCCGCGATGGCCGACTGGATCCGGGAGCGCGACCCGTCCCGGGTGATCCACTACGAGGGCGACCTGTCCTGCGCCGACACCGGGATCTACTCCCGGATGTACGCGCCGCACGCGGAGGTCGCGCAGATCGGCGCCCGTACGGAGGCGCCGTGGGGCGACGCCGCGCTGGACGCTCGGCGGCGGGAGCTGCCGTTCATCCAGTGCGAGTACGCCCACGCCATGGGCAACGGGCCGGGCGGACTCAGCGAGTACCAGCGGCTGTTCGAGACGCATGAGCGGCTCCAGGGCGGGTTCGTCTGGGAGTGGATCGACCACGGCTTCGCCCGGCACACGCCGAACGGCACGCCCTACTACGCGTACGGCGGCGACTTCGGCGAGGAGCTGCACGACGGCAACTTCGTCTGCGACGGTCTCCTCTTCCCCGACCGCACCCCGTCTCCCGGGCTGATCGAGTACAAGAAGGTCATCGAGCCGGTGCGGATCGAGGGCGACGGGTCCGGCGGGACGGTCCGGATCACCAACGGCCACGACTTCACCGACCTGTCCCATCTCGCGTTCAGCTGGCGTTACGAGGCCGAGGGCGTGGCGGTCGGCTCCGGTGAGCTGGCGGTGCCGCCGCTGGCCCCCGGCGAGTCCGCCGACCTCAAGCTGCCCGCACCCGCGGCCACCGCGCCGGGCGAGGAGACCCGCTGGACGGTCGAGGCGCGGCTCGCCGCGGCCACGGCGTGGGGCGAGGCGGGGCATGTGGTGGCCTGGGCGCAGTTGCCCGGCTCGGCGGCGGCCGCACCCGCCTCGGTGACGGCCACGGGGGCGCCGCGCCGCGGCGGGGACCGGATCGTCCTCGGCCCGGGCACCTTCGACGCTGCCACCGGCACCCTGACCGACCTCGGCGGGCTGACGCTCACCGGCCCCCGGCTCGACCTCTGGCGCGCCCCCACCGACAACGACAACGGCGCGTCCTGGCAGCCCGATGAGCGCTACGGGCTGATCTGGCGGGAGCTGGGCCTGCACCGGCTCCAGCACCGGGTGGACGCGGTGGATCTCGCGGACCGGGAGCTGACCGTCCGTACCCGGGTCGCCCCCGCGGCGACCGACGTCGGGCTGACGGCGGTCTACCAGTGGACGGCGGACGGGGACCGGCTGCGGCTGGCCGTCTCCGTCACCCCGCTCGGCGAGTGGTCCTGCCCGCTGCCCCGGCTGGGCGTACGGCTCGGGGTTCCGGCCGCGCTGGGCGCCGCGGAGTGGTTCGGCGGCGGTCCCGGCGAGGCGTACCCGGACACCCGGGCCGCCTCCCGGCTGGGGCGCTGGGCGCTGTCGGTGGACGAGATGCAGACGCCGTACGTACGGCCGCAGGAGAACGGGGCGCGGGCCGATGTGCGCTGGGCGCGGCTGACCGCCCCGGACGGTACGGGCCTGCGGATCGAGGGCCACCCGCCGTTCTGGTTCACGGCCCGCCGCTGGACCACGGAGCAGCTGGACGCGGCCGAGCACACCCCGGACCTGGTCGCATCGCCCGACACGGTGTGGGTCAACCTCGACCACGGCCAGCAGGGCATCGGCAGCCAGTCCTGCGGGCCGGGGGTGCTGGAGCCGCACCGGCTGCTGGTGGCCCCGGCGGAGTTCTCGTTCACCTTCGCCCCGCTGGGCTGATCGGACAAGCCGGGGTCAGGTGTCCAGCACCCGGTGCAGGAACTGCTGGGTACGGGCCTCGGCCGGGCTGCCGAAGACGCGCTCGGGCGTGCCCTGTTCGAGGACGACACCGCCGTCCATGAAGACCACGTGGTCGGCGGTGTCCCGGGCGAACCGCATCTCATGGGTGACGACCACCATCGTCATGCCCTCGTCGGCCAGGGACCGCATCACGCCGGTGACCTCGCCGACCAGCTCCGGGTCGAGGGCGGAGGTGGGTTCGTCGAAGAACATGACGGCCGGGTCCATGGCGAGCGCGCGGGCGATCGCCACGCGCTGCTGCTGGCCCCCGGACAGCTGGGCCGGGTAGGCGTCCGCCTTGTCGGCGAGCCCGACCCGGGCCAGCACCTCCCGGCCCCGCTCGTCGGCCGCCTTACGGCTGATCTTGCGCACCTTGAGCAGGGCGAGGGTCACATTGCCCAGCGCCGTGCGGTGCGGGAACAGGTTGAACTGCTGGAAGACCATGCCGACGTGGCCGAAGATCTCGGGTGCGCGCTTGCGGTCGTGCAGCGGGACTCCGTTGACCCAGACCTCACCGCGGTCGGCGCGTTCCAGGTCGCACATGATCCGCAGCAGGGTGCTCTTGCCGGAGCCGCTGGCTCCGATGAGCACCACGACCTCACCGGAGCCGACCTCGATGTCGACGCCCTTGAGGACCTCCAGGTCACCGAAGCGCTTGTGCACGCCGGACAGGGCGACCTGGGCGGTGGTGGGCGGGGTCCGTTCCATGGGGGACTTGGTGATCATCAGGCGGTCACGGCCTTTCTCTCCATGCGCCGGACGACGACCGACAGCGGGGAACAGATGACGAAGTACAGGACGGCGATGGCCAGGTACGCCATGCCCGGGTGCCCGTCCCGGTCCACGATGGCCTGGCCCTCGCGGAGGAGTTCGGCGTAGCCGATGACGACGGCGATCGAGGTGTCCTTGACGAGCGAGAGGTACTGGCCCACCAGCGGGGGCAGCACGATGGCCCGGGTCTGGGGCAGGATCACCGTCCCGAAGGTCTGGACGCGGCTCAGGCCCAGGACCCGCGCCGCCTCCCACTGGCCGCGCGGGACAGCTTCGATGCCGGAGCGGAAGATCTCCGCGACGTAGGCGCCCTGGAAGAGGGTGAGCGCGAGGAGGGCGGCACCGAAGACGGAGATGTTCCCGATGCCGAGGTAGGCGGCGCCGAAGTAGATGAAGAGCATCTGGACCAGCAGCGGGGTGCCCCGGAAGATCTCCAGGTAGCAGCGGGCGAACTGGGCCAGGACGGGGATCCGGCTGGTGCGGATGGCCGCGATGACCAGGCCGAGCAGGGTGCAGGCGGCGATGGCCGCGGCGGACAGCTCGACGGTGGACCACAGCCCGGAGGCGTACAGGTCGCGGTTGGACCACAGGACCGACCAGTCCATCACGCCTCCTTGCGGATCAGGACGAGACGGCGGGCCGCGCTCCGCAGACCCGCCAGGACCGACTGGCGGGGGCGCATCGGGCGCAGCGGCGGTTTGAAGGCCGCGCGGCCGATCAGCTCCGCCACCAGCACGACCGCGTTGGTGAGCACCAGGTAGAGCACGGCGGCGATGCCGAACACCTGGATGGTGAGCAGATTGCGGGAGTTGATCACCATGGCGGTGCCGGTGAGTTCGGGCACCGAGATGGCCGAGAGCAGCGACGAGCCCAGGATGATCTGGACGAGCTGGTTGATCACGGCCGGGTAGACGTTGCGCAGCGCCTGCGGGAGCACGACGTGCAGGAAGGTCCGGAAGGGGCTGAGGGCGAGCACGCGGGACGCCTCGCTCTGGCCGCGCGGGACGGCCTGGATACCGGCCCGGAAGATCTCGGTGAGGTACGCGCCGACGTTGAGGCCGAGCGCCGCGATGCCCGCCTGTACGGGGCTGAGCCGCAGCCCGGCCGAGGGCAGGGCGAAGTAGGCGACGAACATCTGGAGCAGCACCGGGGTGTTGCGGATGACCTCGACGTACACGGCGGCCGGGGCGCGGACGAGGGCGTGCCGCGACCGGCGGGCGAGGGCGCCGAGCAGCCCGAGGGCACAGGCGAGGACGAAGGCGGCGAGGGACAGCTTCAGGGTCAGCCAGGCCGCGCCGAGGTAGGTGGGCCAGTCCTGGAGGGCGTACGTCCAGTCGGCGAACATGGGGTTCCTCCACAGGGGCGGCGGCGGGGGGCCGCCGCCCGGCAGGCTCAGTAGGACGGGTTCAGCGGGTATACGGGCTTGACGCCGAACCACTTCTTGTAAGGGCCGCGCTCTGGCCGGAGGTGTTGAACTCGCGCAGCCAGGTGTTGATCCACTGCAACCAGTCGGGGTCGCCCTGGCCCACCCCGATCGCGTTGTACTCCAGCGGAACGACGGAGTCCTTGGTGACCTTGAGGGAGGGGTCGAGCTTGGCCTGGTAGTTGAGGAAGTTGGAGTCCTCGACCATGGCGTCGGCCTGGCCCTGCTTGACCGCGAGCACGGCGGCCGCCGAGGTGTCGTACTCCTGGATCCGCGCCTTCGGGTTGCCCTCCTTCACGGCGGCGCCGTTGGTGGAGCCCTTGGTGACCGCCACCTTCTTGCCCGAGAGGTCCTTGAGGCTCGCGATGGCACTGGACTTCTTCACCATCAGCACCTCACCGGCGACGATGTACGGATCGCTGAAGGCGACCTGCTTGGCGCGCTCGGCGGTGGTGGTGAAGTTGCAGACCACGGCGTCGACCTTGTGCGTGCGCAGATTGGGGATGCGGTTCGCGGAGGTGGTGTCGACGATCTTCACCTTGACACCGAGCGCCTTGGCCATGGCCTTGGCGACATCGACGTCGAAGCCCTGGGGCTTGTTGGCCTTGTCCGTCGAGCCGAAGGGCGGGAACGTCAGACAGCTGGCCACCCGCAGCGTGCCGCTGCGGGTCACCTTCTGGAGGGTGGAGTCCTGCGCACGGGAGGCCGGGTTCTGGCTGGAGGAGCAGGCGGCGAGCAGGGAGGTGGCGGCGAGTGCGCTCACGGAGATCGCGGCCATTCTTCGGGCATGAGGGCGTCGTCGTCCCATGGCGGGACTCCCTTCGGGGGGAAATAGAGCGAGACAGATCATCGAGGCCGCGATCGGCGATGACCGTCGGGCTCTGGGGATTCTGCATTGCAGAATCGAATTTCGTATTGAGTGCGCACAAGCTAACCGAGCCGGTGAAGGCCGTCAATGGTTGATTTCGAATTCCGGCATCCGATGCTGCTATGCAAAAACGCGGAGGTCGGCTACCTTCCCGGCATGACTTCTCGGCCGGACACCGCCCACGGCGGCCAGGACGACCGCCCCGCCGGAACCGGCCCTGGGCGCAACACCTCGTCGTCGCTGCGCCGGGCGCTGTCCATCGTGATGTTCCTGGCCGAGGACCGCGGGCATCCGCGCGGCGCGACCCTCACCGACCTGGCCGAGGGCCTGGGCCTGAGCAAGAGCACCATCCTGCGGCTGCTGGCACCGCTGCGGGAGGTGCGCCTGGTGGACCAGGACGCCGAGAACGGGCGCTATCAACTGGGCCCGCAGAACGCCTTCCTCGGCCAAGTCTATTTGGAGCGGCTCGACTTCCGTGAAGCGGCTGCCCCGCATCTGCATGAACTCGTCGACGGCATAGGGGAAACGGTCCACTTGGTGGTCTTCGATCCACCGGAGATCGTTTATATCGACAAGGTGGAAAGCCCCCAGCCGGTACGCATGCATTCGCGCATCGGCAGCCGTCAGCCCGCGTATTGCACTGCCGTCGGCAAAGCGTTTCTCGCCTACGCCTCCCCCGCCGTGGTGGACCAGGTGATCGAGTGGGGCATGCCGCCCCGCACCCCGGCCACCATCACCACCGGCGGGTGGCTGCGCGCCGAACTGGCCGCGGTGCGGCAGCGGGGGTACGCGATCGACGACGTGGAGAACGAGCGGGAGATCCGCTGCGTCGCGGCGCCGGTCTTCGACCACAGCGGTGCGGTCGCCACCGCGATCAGCGTCTCCGGGCCCGCCTCCCGCGTCACCCGGGACCGCGTCGCCGAGATCGGCGAAACCCTCCTCGCCTCGACCCGGGCCCTGTCCGAACGCCTCGGCGGAACCCTGCCGCCCCCTCCCGCGCCGTAGCCGCCCCCGGGTGGAACGTGGGTCAGCTTCGGCTGACCGGTGCCGGGATCGCCGGGGCGATCCGTAGCGCCTGCTCCGACAGATGGGCGCGGCAGGCGGCGCCGTCCCACCAGGCGACGCGGACCTCGTAGCCGCCGTCGGCGGGCGCCACGTCCACGCGGGCCAGCGTCTCCAGCGGGGCCGGGTCCGGTTCGGCCGTCAGCCGGGCCAGGCAGACGAACAGATCACCGGCCGCGCCGCCGGTGGTCTCGCCGGTGAGGGCGGGGGCGATAGCACGGCCGGAGAAGGCCGTGGCGGCGGCGGGCAGCGGATCGGCCGTCAGCAGGCCGTGCAGCGGCAGGAGTTCGGAGCGCGGGCCGTCGTCCGGAACGGCCCAGCCGGTCTGGCGTACGGGGTGGCCCGGGGCCGCCCCCGCCACCAGGTGGACGCGGACCTCCGCCGCGCCGTGCGCCAGCACCAGGCCGGTGATCCGGACCTCGTCCGGCCGCTCCTCCCCCACCACCCGGGCGTGATGGCGGGAGGCGGCCCAGCCGTCCCCCGCGCCCAGGGGCTCCAGCCGGGTCCGCAGGGAGACCCGGTCGCCGCCGCTCAGCAGGCCGAAGTGGTTGTCGGGCGCGGCACCGTACGGAACGGGGCCGGTGGCCGTGGAGTAGGCGAGCCGGGCGTAGTACGGATCGTCCTGGTCGGGGTCGCCGGGCGGTGGGAGGTGTTCGCTGCCGTGGTTGTGGAGGCGCACCAGGCCGTCTGCGGTGGTGGACTGGAGCAGCCAGTTCGGTCCGTGCACCGCGCGGGTGACGTCGGCGGTGGCGGGTCCCGGTTCCTCGCGGGCCGTCCACACCGCGTGGTCGTCCGGGAGCAGCAGCCCGAGGAAGCCCTTGGCGGCCCAGTAGGGGGACGCGGGGCCGGAGTACGGC
>NZ_GG657754.1:1861029-1862745 GCF_000158915.1 Streptomyces himastatinicus ATCC 53653
TGATCCGCAGCCCGAGCGCGATCGAGGCGGATTCGACCAGCGGCTGGCTGCGGTCGGCGATCCGGGGCCAGTCCTCGGGGCCGTCGCCGCCGGGCCGCAGGGTGCCGGTGGCGAAGCCGTCCGCGTACCGCTCCAGCAGGCCGTGGGGGTCGGCGCCGCGCGCGCCCGCGACGCGGAACGCGGCGAGCAGGAAGGTGCGGGCGAATCCTTCGAGTCCGTCGGAGCGGGCGCCCGACCAGCTCGGCCGGTGGCCCGGCAGCTGGTAGAGGGCGTGGCCCGGGGTGGCGTACGGGGTGACGGCGGCGAGCAGCCCGTCGGCGGCGGCCTCCCAGTGGGCCCGGGTCCAGCCGGTGTACGGGCTGGTGGCGCGGTCCTCGGTGGGCAGCGGGAAGGGGTGGGTCACCTGCGGGTGGCTCCTCTGGGTGTGGCTTCTGTCGGTGTGACTTCTCTGGGTGCGGCTGCTCTGGGTATGGCTTCTCTGGGTGTCGCTTCTCTGGGGGTGACTTCTCCGGGCGTGGGTCACCGGATCACCCCGCCGGGGACCAGGGCTTGCGCACGCAGCTCGCCGAGCACGAGCCGGGCGAACTCGGTGGCGCCGTGGGCGGAGGTGTGGGTGTTGTCGCGGGCCTCGTCAAAGAGGTACAGCGCTTTGGAGTCCTCGGGGCCGAGACGTTCCACCAACTGCCGGGTCAGGGCGGTGAGGTCGACGAGGGGGACGTGCCGCTCGGCGGCGAGGGCCCGCATCTCGGCGGGCAGGTTCACGCCGAGGCCGTTGATGTGCAGTGCGGTGCCGTTGTCGAGGGTGCCGTCGTCGTTGAACCAGCGGCGCACGATGGGCGTGACGAGGACGGGCTTGCCGCCGCGCGCCCGTACCCCGTCGAGCAGCGCGGTGAGGTTGGCGCGGTAGTCGGCGGCGGTCGTCTGCTTGTCGTTGTGCGCGAACTGGATGAGGACGGTGTCGCCCTTGCGGATCAGTGGCCGCATGGTGGGGAAGAGCCGGGGGTCGGCGAGGAAGGAGCCGGAACCCTCGCCGGAGTCGGCGTAGTTGGCGACCGAGAGACCACCGCGGAAGAACTGCGGAAGCTGCTGCCCCCAGCCCGTGTACGGGGCGGCGATCTGGTCGCAGGCGGTCGAGTCCCCGGCGACGAAGAGCTGCGTACGGCGGCTCGCGGTGATCCGCAGATCGGCGAGACGGGGCGCGTCGCCGCCGAAGGAGAGGTCGAGCCCGGGCGATCCGCTCGGCCCGGTCGGCTCTCCTTCCGGTTCGCGCACATTGACGGTGAAGGTCCTCGTCAGCCGTTGCCGGGCGGCGGTGGGTGTCGCGGGCAGCAGCGTGCGCCGCGACTCGGCGGTCACGGCGGTGCTTCCGGCGTCCGCGCCGCCGAGGACGGCCGTGACGTCGTACGTCCCCGGGGCGACGTCGAAGTGGCAGGTGATGGGGGCGGTGCCGGTGCAGTTACGGAGGTCGTGGCCGGGGCGGTGGCCGGAGGCCCCGGCCCATGCGGGGGCGCCGGGCAGCAGGGCGAGGCAGGCGGTGGCGGCCAGTAAGGCGGTACCGGCGCGTCTCATGGGGGCTCCTCAGCTCGGCGCGTGCGGCATGGCGGGGCGTACTACGGTCGGCGGATGACCTTACGCCGCGCGGCAAGCGCTTGCTAGAGGCGTCACCAAGGTTTGCGGGGCGGTCCAACGCACCGCCCCCGCAAGTGTTTTCGCGCC
>NZ_GG657754.1:1863317-1882594 GCF_000158915.1 Streptomyces himastatinicus ATCC 53653
AAGTCCGGGATGTCCAGGCGGGCACCGCCCTGGAGCGCGGACCGGTGGGCGACGATGCCCGGCAGGGTGTAGCGGGCCGCGACCCATGCGTTCACCGTGGGCAGGGTGCGGGTGTTGACGGCGGTGACGAAGTCGTCAACGAGGAAGTGGTGGCTGCCCTCGTGACCGTTGGGCAACTGGGCGAACTCCTTCGGCAGCCGCGACCGGTCGTGCACGGGCGCGCTGCCCGAGGTGAAGGCGTCCCGCAGCGCGGGGGCGACCTCGGCGAGCGACGGATCGTCGGGGGACAGGGTCGGCGCGGGCTGGAGGTGCTCCGAGACGTCTTGGACGCCCTTCTTGTCCTGCCAGAAGCTCACGGTGGCGAGCTGTTCGAGACTGCCCTCGGTGCCGAAGAAGCGGAACCGCGACTCGCGGATGTGCGAGGGGTAGCCCACCCGCCGGAACTCGTTGATGCGGAACGATCCGCCCCCGGCGGCCTCGAAGAGCGCGGTGGCGTTGGAGAAGTCGTTGTCGAACTGGCTGACCTCCCGGTCGAAGACGCCGTCCCCCCGCTCGTCCCGGACGCCTATCGCGGACACGCTCACCGCGTGGGTCTGCCAGGCGCCCAGCACCCCGCCGACCGAGTGGGTGGGGTAGTGCAGCGGCGGATAGCTCGCGGTGGACTTCCAGTTCTCGCCGCCGCTGTACTGGTACGCCTCGTAGAACCCGAGGTCCATGTCGTGGACGTAGTCGCCCTCGGCGTAGAAGAGCCGCCCGAAGCCGCCCTCGGTGATCTTCTCCCGGGCGTAGACGGTGGCCGGGTTGTACTGGCTGGTCTCGCCCATCATGTACGTCAGCCCGGTCTCCCGGACGGCCTCGATGATGGCGGCGATCTCCTCCTCGCTGACGGCCATCGGCACGGCCGAGTACACATGCTTCCCGGCGCGCAGGGCCCGGACGACGAGGGGACCGTGGGTCCAGCGCTGGGTGAACAGCGCGACGGCGTCCACGTCGGACTCCAGCATGGCCTCGAACGAGGGATGGGTACCGGCCAGCCCGTACTGGGAGACCAGCCGGTCCGCGCGCTCGGGCAGCAGATCGGTGACGGTGACGTCCCCGACGCCCGGGTGGGCCTGGAAGAGCTTGGCGAACTGGCCGGCGAACTGCCCGGCGCCGACGATGCCAAGGGTGAACGGCATGGAGTGCCCTTTCACTGGTCAAGGACTCATCGGTCGAAGAGTCACTGGTCGAAGAGGAAGTTGATCTGCTTGTTGGTGCGGTCGAGCACCTCGGACGCGGACGCCCCGTTGGCGTAGATGTCCTCCAGCGCGGGGGCCATCAGGGCCTGAATATCGGCGGCGTAATTGGTGATGGGGAAGGGGAAGGTGGTGCGGTCGGCGACCGGCTTGGTGAAGGCCGTGGTGTCGATGCCGTCCTTCTGGTACGCGGCCGCTGCCACCGCCGTGCCCGCCTTGGTCGCGGGGAAGACGATGCCGTGTTCACCGACCGTCTTCTGGCACGCGTTCGACGCCAGATAGGCCACCCACTTCTCGGCGCCCTTCTTGTTCTTCGCGTGCTTGCTGATGGAGTCGGCGAGGCCGTTCATCATGGTGGCGCGGTGACCGGACGGCCCGACGGGAGTCAGGGCGGTGCCGACGTCGACACCCTTGAGCCCCGCGAAGGTCGAGATCATCCAGGAGCCGTGCATCGCGATGGCGGCCTTGCCGGAACCCAGCTGGGTCTGCGGCTGATTGGAGTCCGAGTAGTCCTCGTACGGCGGGAGGTACCCCTTCTTCGCCAGGCCGTAGTACCACTTGATCGTGTTCTTGAAGGCGGCCTGGTCGTAGTTGTAGTGGTCGCCCCACACCTTCTTGTTCGTGAACTGCCAGCCGGTCGACGCCGCGAAGGCGCTCCACTGGGTCTGGCCGTTGTCAATGCCGTCGACGTTGGTCGCGAGGCCATAGGTCCGTACGTGCTTCTTGTCGAAGCCCGGCTCATCCCCCCTGACCCCGTTCCGGTCGACGGTGAGATGGGCGATGGTCTTCTCGAAGGTGCCGCCGTCCCGGGGGTTCCAGGTCATCGAGTCGAGATCCTTGGCGGATATCCCGGCGGCCTTGGCCATCTTCTTGTTGTAGAAGAGGGCGACGGTGTCCCAGTCCTTCGGGGCGCCGTAGCGGTGGCCGTCCTGCCCGATCCACGAGGCGCCGAGACCGGGCTGGTAGTCGGTGTTCTTGATGCCCTTGGTCGCGGGCAGCTCGTCGAGCGGGGCGAGCACCCCGAGGTCGGCGAACTGGGCGAACTTGGAGACGTGGTCGGTGAAGACATCGGGCGCGGTGTCCGAGATGAACGCGGCGGTGAGCTTGGTCCAGTAGTCGTCCCACCCCACTTGGCTGATCTTGATGGTGAGTCCGGGGTTCTTCTTCTCGAAGTCCTCCGCGCACGCCTTGTACGCGGGCAGCTGATTGGCGTCCCAGAGCCAGTAGCTGACGGTCCGCTGTGTGGAGGCCGACGAGGAGCCCTGCGGTGCGCAGCCCGCCACGAGGGTGAGCGCGGCGGCTCCGCCGAGCGCGACCGCGGTGCGGAAGGCGCGCGGTGCGCGAGGGGTGCGGAAGGTCCGTGCCGTTGCCATCGCTGCCTCCTACTTGATTCCGGTGAAGCCGACGGAGTTGACGATGCGCCGGGCGAAGGCGGCGAACAGCAGGAGCATCGGGAGCGCGGCGACCAGCGTCGCCGACATCAGTCCGGCCCAGTCCACCCCGGTCTGCGGCGACTGGGCGCGGAAGATGCTCAGCGCGACGGTGAGCACCCGGGAGCTGTCGCTGTAGGACACCATGAGCGGCCAGAAGTAGTCGTTCCATGACGTCATGTAGGTGAGGATGGCGAGGGTCGTGATCGGGGCTCCCGCCATCGGCAGGATGAGCCGGAAGAAGACCCGCACCTTTCCCGCCCCGTCCAGCAGCGCGGCCTCCTCGATCTCCCGGGGGATGTTCATGAAGAACTGGCGGAGGAAGAACACGGCGAACGGCGTCATGAACATCGTGGGCAGTGCGATGCCGAGCAGGTTGTCGACCAGGCCCAGCTCCTTGATGAGGACGAAGTTCGGCAGCAGGGTGAAGACGGCGGGCACCATGAGCCCGGCGAGCACCAGCCCGTACACGGTGTCCCGGCCGCGCCATCGGAGGCGGGCGAAGGCGTAGGCGGCCATGGCGGAGAACAGGACCTGGCAGAAGGTGATCACCGTCGAGACGAGCACCGAGTTGAGCAGATAGCGCCAGAAGTGGAGGCTGCCGCCCGCGCCGCCCTCGGCGAGGGCGTCCTTGGTGCTCTGGAGGCCGAAGACCCGGGCGAAGCCGCCCAGGCTGATGTCGACGGGCAGCAGGGAGGAGGGGTGGGCGGCGAGCGCGGTGTTGGTGGACAGCGCGGTTCGCAGGATCCAGTAGAAGGGGAACAGCGTCACCACCATGACCCCGCCCATGAGCACCCAGGCGAGGACGCGGCCGGGTGAGGGCCTGCGCCGCACTGTGAGCGCGGTCCGGGTGGTGGCCGGGCTGGGGGCACCGAGTTTCGTGGGTGTCGCCAATGCCATGACGGGCTCCCTAACCGAGATCCGTTTGGCCGGCCTTGGTGAGCCGGTACTGAACGATGGTGATCACGCTGAGGACGATCAGCAGCGCGACGGACATCGCGGAGGCGTAGCCGAACTGGAACCGTCCGAACGCGGCTCCGTAGATGTAGTACTGGAGCACGTTGGTGGCGTTGGCCGGGCCTCCGGCGGTGGTGACCGCGACCGTGTCGAACACCTGGAACGACCCGATGACGGTCATGATGAGCACGAGCGCGAGGATCGGGCGCAGCAGCGGCATCGAGATCCGCCAGAACATCCGCCACTCCCCCGCCCCGTCGATCCGCCCCGCCTCGTACATGTCCTTGGGGATCGCCTGGAGCCCGGCGAAGAGCAGCAGGGCCGTGTAGCCCACGTGCCGCCAGACGTTGACGAGCGCGATCGTGGGGATCGCCCACGTCTTGCTCCCGAAGAAGGCGATGTGGCCGAAGCCGAGGGCGCCGAGGATCTGGTTGCCGATGCCGAGCTGGGTGTCGAGCATCCACAGGAAGACGATGCCGGTGACCACGTTGGAGACCAGATACGGGGTGAGCACGATGCCGCGCACGAACGCCGACTGGGTCAGCCGCTGCATCAGGACAGCGATCAGCAGGGCCACGACCGTCTGCACCCCGATGTTCATGACCACGTAGACGACGGTGACGCGCAACGAGTCCCAGAAGATGGGGTCGTTGACCATGCGCACGTAGTTGTCCAGACCCACCCACTCCGGCGGGGTCAGCAGGTTGAACCGGGTGAAGCTCAGATAGATGCCGCGCAGGGTGGGCCAGAGGAGGAAGACGAGGAACCCGAACAGAGCGGGTGCGATGAACGCCGCCGCGAGCAGCCCGTCGCCGCGGGCGTCCTGGCGGTGGGCGCCCTGGCGGTGGGCGCCCGCGCGGTGGGGCGAGGCGATGGCCATAAGACTCCCTTGTCCATGACGTGGTCCATGGCCGTTTAGTTTCGTGACGAAAAAATAGAGCTGTCAAGACCCGTGCATGAGGTGGGGAAAACCCGTTGTCCACAGCCCAGGACCCCGCCATTGTTTTCGTCGGGAAAGATATATAGGCTCCGGGATGTGGATGATGAAGGCTCGATGAGTGCGCTGGCGGCCAGTTGGGCACCGCTGAGTCCCGCCGAGCGGGCGGTGGCGATCGAGGTGCTGATGCACGGCCCTCTTTCCCGCGGTGAGATCGCCAAGCGACTGGATCTTTCGGCGGGCAGCCTCACCCGGCTGACCAAGCCGCTGATCGAGTCCGGGCTGCTGGTCGAGGAGGCATGGCCGAACGCGTCCCGTCCGGCCAGGACCGGCGGTCAGGGGCGACCCTCCCAGCCGCTGGACATCGTGGCCGAGTCCCGCTACTTCGCCGGATTCAAGATCACCGGCGATGCGGTGTACGGCGTGGTCACCACGCTCAAGAGCGAGGTCGTGGCCCAGCGGACCCGTCCGCTCGGCACCCATGACCCCGAGGAAATCGCGGACCTCCTCGATGCGTTCGTCCAGGACTTCAGCCGCGACTTCCCCCGGCTGGCCGGAATCGGCGTGGGCGTGGGCGGCCATGTCCGGGGCCGGTCCACCGTCGTCGACTCCGCCTTCCTGGACTGGGACGACGTCCCGTTCGCCGAGCTCCTGGAGCGGCGCACCGGGCTCCCGGTGGTGGTGGAGAACGACGTGGTGGCCCTCACCGAGGCCGAGACCTGGTTCGGCGCGGGGCGCGGGCTGGACCGCTTCGTGGTGCTCACGATCGGCGCGGGCATCGGATACGGCCTGGTCATCGGCGGCACCCTGGTCCGCGGCGCGGAGGACGGCCACGGTCTGGGCAAGCGCTGGATCATCGATCCGAACGGGCCCCTCACCCCGGACGGGGAGCGCGGCAGCGCGGTCGCGCTGCTCTCCATCCCGAGCATCCGCTACCAGGTGCAGGCCGCGCTGGGCCGGGAGATCGACTATCCCGGCATTCTCGCCCTCGCCGCATCCGGCGACCCGGTCACCGGCCGGGTGATCGACGAGGCGGCGCGGGGGCTGGGCATCCTGGTGGCGCAGATCGCCAACTTCGCGATGCCGCAGAAGATCCTGCTCGCCGGGGAGGGGGTCGGTCTGGTCGATGTGGCGGGCGAGACCATCCAGCGGACCATCGCCGCCCATCGCCATCCGCTGGCGGACCCGATCGACCTGGAGACCAAGGTCTCCGATTTCAACGACTGGGCACGGGGGGCCGCCGTGCTGGCCATCCAGGTGCTCGTCCTGGGCAAGACGGACGGATAGCCGCCGAGCGCTTCACCAGCGCACGGGTACTTCACCGGCACACGGGCGCTCAGTACCGCAGGCGGGCCGTATGACCGTCGATCCGCAGGATGCACTCCGTGAACAGCGCCATCGGGGGGCTGCCGTCCGCGGGCACCAGCCGCAGTTCGAGGTCCATGATGGATCTGATCACCTGGGCGGTACGGCTTCCGTCAGGGTCCGGGCCGCGCAGCGCCGACCACGACTCGAACTTGTCCCGGGCTTTTTCCCAAGCCGGTCCGGGCGTGAAGTGGCACAGGAAGACCGGCTGGTCGACCCCGTACTGCCGTAACTCGCCGACCGTGGCCTCACCTTGCATAAGCCACCAAGTGGCAGTCATCGCGCCCCCAACTCCCTACATGGGACTGGATACCGATCATACGGGTGCGGAAAGGCCGCCGAGGACCAACTCGATTCCGGAGCCCCACTCCAGCAGCCGCTCGTCCGGGCTCGTAGCCGACGTTCTCCATGACGTCGATCTCACCGCAGTTGGGCCGGCCCGCGCCGCCGATGTCGTTGCCGAGCATCCAGAAGGCGGGCCACATGCCCTGCCGGAACCGGCGCGGGCCGGTTCCGGGAGGGAAGGTGCGCGGCATGATCTCCATCGCTGCGGTGCGCTACGAGCCCGGCGTTACGACCCCGCGGGCCCGAACAGCGCGAGCAGGTCCTCCCGTCCGAACATGCGCGCCGTGTCGACCGCCGAGGGCGAGCCCGCGCGCGGGTCGGCACCGGCGGCCAGCAGGACCCGCAGCACCTCCTCCTCCCCCTTGAAGGCCGCCCCGGCGATGGGGGTCTGGCCCCGCTCGTTGACGCGGTTGGGGTCGGCGCCGCGCTCCAGCAGGGCGGACACCGCCGCGGCATGGCCGTGGTACGCGGCCAGCATGAGCAGCGAATCGCCCTTGTCGTTGGTGAGGTTGGCCGGAACGCCCGCGTCGACGTAGGCGGCGAGCGTGTCGGTGTCTCCGTGCCGGGCCAGGTCGAAGACCTTGGCCGCCAGTTGCAGCACCTCCGGGTCGTGAGCGGGCTCGCTCTCGGGGTTCGGTGCGCTCATCGCGTATCGCCTCCGGCTTCGCTAGCTGTGCGTTCACTGCCTGTGCATGCCGCTACCCGCACACGCGCTGTGCATGTGATCACCGGCACGGGACCATTGTTGCGCTTGCGCCGTCAATCTCCCCATTTGCACCTTTCCCCGGATGGATACATGCTGTGACCCTGGAATGACTCACGGTGAGAGTCCCCACCCAGCCAGGAGACCGAGATGATCCTGTCCATTTCCGGTGTCGTCCTGCTCGGCATCGTCGTCTTCATCTTCTTCCGCAAAGACGGCCTCAAGGCATCCCACGGCGTCGTGTGCGCCCTCTTCGGCTTCTACCTCGCGAGCACCGCCATCGCCCCGAGCATCAAGGCCGGTGGCGCAAGCCTCGCCAGTCTGCTGGGCGGGATCAAGATCTGACGTGGGCCTGCCACCGCTCCCCCGGCTCCGCCTCGGCGGCGCCGGGCGCGCCCCGTTCCGCCGCGGCCGCGAGTTCGCCCGCACCGCGGCCGACAGCGCCGCCGACGTCCTTCATCCGCTGCTCGCCCTCTCCCGGGGCTTGCGGGTGCTCGCCGCCGGGGCCCGGCGCCGGTGGGGGGAACTTCCGGGCGAACAGCGGGGGCCCGCGTTCTTCGTCGCGGCCGCCTGTCTGTTCGTCGTCTTCCTGCTGCCGTACGGACCGCTGGCCTCGGCGATCGGTCTGCTCGGCGCCGCGGGCTGGGCCGGGCGGGTGCGCGCCCCCGCCTCCCCGGGGCCGAGTGCCGACGGGACCGAGCGGCTGCGTCTGATCTACGAGGCGCTGGTGCCGTACTTCGCCGCCGCCGAGGACCCGGACCCGCTCTACTGCCACGGCGGCGAGTGGTCGCGCCCCTTCGAGTCGTTCGACTTCGACGAGGACGGGCGGCTGACCCGGCTGCTGCTGCGGTACCCCGCGTACTTCACGGACGGCGAGGCCGAGTCGCGGGCCCGCGTCGAACAGGTGCTGTACGCGAAGTCGGGGCGCGACCGGGAGTACCTGTTCACCTGGGACGAGGAGGCGAACCGGCTCACCCTGGCGGTGCTGCCCGCTCTGTCCACCGCGATCTGCGCCCAGCGCTTCGTGACCGCGCCGGGCGAGACGGTGCTCGGCTTCACGGACGCGTCGTCCGTGCGGCGGACCCTGCCGGTACTGGAGGGCGTCGACGACGAGACGGCCGAGGACGGCTCCGGCACGGACGACGCGGACGACGCGGCGACGACGCGGGACGTGCCACCCGTCGTCTGGCGCACCGGGCCGCGCTCCACCGAACCGCATCTGCTGGCGCTCGGCCGCCCCGGCAGCGGCACCACCACCCTGCTCCGCTCCATCCTGCTCCAGGCACTGCCGCACGGCGATGTGCTGGTGGTGGACGGCAGCGGATCCGGCGAGTACGCGTGCCTCGGCGGCCGCGCCGGGGTGCTGGCCGTCGAATGCGGGCTCGCCGGGGTGCTGGCGACGCTGGAGTGGGCCGGGCACGAGACCGAACGGCGGCTGCTCGCCGCCAACCGCGCCCGCCAGTTCGGCCATCCGCCGCCGGAGGACGTCCAGCGCCCGCTGTGGATCGTGCTGGACTGGCCGTCTTTTATCAGCCATGTAGCGGCGGCGGACGGCCGTACGGACCCGCAGGAGCTGCTCCAGGTGCCGCTGCGGCACGGGCGGGCGGCGAACGTACGGGTCGTGGTGGCCGAACAGCTCGACGCGGCGGAGGGCCTGAGCGAGGCCGTACGGTTCCACACCCGCGCCCGAGTGGTCCTCGGCCCGGCCTCACTCGAACAGACCACCGCCGTACTGGGCGCCCCGCCGCCCACCACCCCGGTGCCGGAGGTACCGGCGGGCCGGGGGTACGCGCGGCTCGGCGCGGGGCCGGTGCACCGGCTCCAGGTGCCGGCCACGCCCGATCCGTACGACGACGCGACGAGCGAGGGGCAGCGGCGGGCGGTGCTGCGGCTGCTGCCGGGGCCGGACGCGGGCTCCCCGGGCGAGCGGGTGGTGGCCACGCGCAAGTGACCGCGAGCCCCAGGGAGGAGAGGGCGGGTCAGGCCACCCAGGTGCGCGGGGTCTCCGCCTCCACCGTGGCGCCCGTCGCCACCAGGTCCGCGGCCGCCGCCAGGCGCTCGGCGGCCTTGTCGGCCACCGCGCCCGCCACCGTGAACGGGAGCCGGACGTAGCCCTCGAAGGCGCCGTCCACGCCGAAGCGCGGGCCCGAGGGGACGCGGACGCCCAGCCGGGCCCCGGCCTCCGCGATACGGGAGCCGGAGAGGCCGCCGGTGCGGGCCCAGAGGGTGAGGCCGCCGTGCGGAACGGTGAACTCCCAGTCGGGGAGGTGGCGTCGTACGGCGGCCACGAGCGCGTCCCGGTTGTCCCGGGCGTTCGCGCGGCGGACCTCGATCGCCTCTTCCCAGCCGCCGGTGTTCAACAGCCAGGCGACGGCGAGCTGTTCGATGACCGGCGTGCCCAGGTCGGCGTAGGCGCGGGCGGCGACCAGGCTGCGGATGACGTCGGGTGCGGCACGGACCCAGCCGATGCGCAGCCCGGCCCAGAAGGACTTGCTCGCGGAACCGACGGTGATGACGGTGCTGCCCGCCGGGTCGAAGGCGGAGACCGGGCGGGGCAGCTCGACGTCGTCGTCCAGCCGCAGTTCGGTCATGGTCTCGTCGGCGATCAGGACCGTCCCGGCCGCGCGGGCGGCGTCGACGAGGCCGCGGCGCTGCTCGTCGGTGGCGAGCGCGCCGGTGGGGTTGTGGAAGTCCGCGACGACATAGGCCATACGGGGCGCGGCGGCGCCGAGGACCTGGCGCCAGGCCGGGATGTCCCAGCCGGCGAGCCGGTCGGCCATCGCGACGGGCACCAGCCGGGCGCCCGCCTCCCGCATCAGCTGGAGGACGTTGGCGTAGCTGGGCGATTCGACGGCGACGCGCTCACCGGGGCGGACCATGAGCCGGCAGGTGGCGGCGACGGCGCCCATGGCGCCGGTGGTGACCATGATCTGTTCGGGCATGGTCGGTACGCCGCGGGCGGTGTACCGGTCGGCCAGCGCCTGGCGCAGGGCGGGCAGGCCCGCGGGGTAGTCGCCGTGGGGTGTGGGCGTACGGCGGCAGCTCCTCCAGGGCGCCGCGCGTCGCGCGGGTCAGCCAGGGCTCGGGGGCGGGGAGCGCGGCGCAGCCGAGGTCGATGACGGAGGCGGCGGCCTCTGGGGGCAGCGGGTCGAGTCCGCGGGTGGGCAGCGGGCTTCCGGCGGGCATGGCGGTCCAGCTGCCCGCGCCGCGCCGCGACTCCAGGAACCCCTCGCCGCGCAGCGCCTCGTAGGCGGCGGCGACGGTGGTGCGGCTGACGGCGAGCGCCGCGGCGAGTTCGCGCTCGGCGGGCAGCCGGGCCGCGACCGGGACCCGGCCCTCCAGCAGGAGCAGCCGTACGCCGTCGGCGAGCGCGCGGTAGGCGGGGACGCGGCGGCCGCCGTTGAGCGACGCGACGGGGCTCGGCACGGTCGCCTCGCGGGTGTGCTGGGAGCCGAGCAGGCGGGCCAGTTGAGGTGCCCCCACCGCAGAGGTCCACGGACTCATCGGTTGCGGTCCACCTTTCCCGGATTGGCCATGGAACTGGACTGGTCCCAGGCATCAGAGTGACATGCCATCGGCCAATGGCACCAGTCCACACCGAAGTGGCCGCTCACCCTCAGGAGTACACGTTGTCCAAGGAACCCTCGGGGGGCTCCCGTCTCGCCCGTCGTCTCGTCCAGCTCTACGGAGGGCTCGTGCTGTACGGCGTGGGCATGGGGCTCCAGGTGCGCGCCGCGCTCGGGCTCGATCCGTGGGACGTGTTCCACCAGGGGATCGTCAAGCGCACCCCGCTGTCGTTCGGCACGGTGACGATCATCGTCGGGGCCGCCGTGCTCCTGCTGTGGATTCCGCTGCGGCAGCGTCCGGGACTGGGCACGGTGTCGAACGTGATGGTGATCGGGGTCACGGTGGACGCCACCCTGTGGCTCGTACCGCAGCCGGACGCGCTGGCGCTGCGCGTTCCCCTGCTGCTGGCCTCGATCGTGGTGGGCGGCGCGGCCACCGGGCTGTACATCTCGGCGCGGTTCGGCCCGGGGCCGCGGGACGGCCTGATGACGGGGCTGCACCAGCGCACCGGCCGGTCGGTCCGGCTGGTGCGGACCGGGATCGAGGTGGCCGTGCTGGCCACGGGGTTCGCGCTGGGCGGCTCGGTGGGAGTGGGCACGGTTCTGTACGCGCTGGCCATCGGGCCGCTTTCGCAGTACTTCCTGGGCCTGTTCGCGATACCCTCAGCCACCGGCGAAGCGACCGGAGACGCTCCCGAGGAGACGACGGAGAGTTCACCGGTGGTGGCGCAGGGCGGTCCACGGAGTCCGATCCGTGACCTGATTTAGCCCTCGCGTGCGTGGAGCGGTAGTGTACGCCCTTGGCCCACCAGGCGGACCGTTACTGCGCGCTAAAGCAAGAGAAACGCTGGGTGACATCTGCTGCCAGATGTGACAAACCGGGCGCCTGTGGGTAGAACAACGGGGCGGCACGACGGGCGACGCATGTCCCAGTACGGGAATCTTCACCGCCGACCGGACGTTGACCGGATGACGACGACAGCGACACCTGTCCTGTGGGCGAGAAGCCCGGGAGGCACGATTCATGAGTGAGCGAGCTCTTCGCGGCACGCGACTCGTGGTGACCAGCTACGAGACCGACCGCGGCATCGATCTGGCCCCGCGCCAGGCGGTGGAGTACGCATGCCAGAACGGACACCGATTCGAGATGCCGTTCTCGGTGGAGGCGGAGATTCCGCCGGAGTGGGAGTGTAAGGCGTGCGGCGCCATGGCACTCCTGGTGGACGGCGAGGGACCTGAGGAGAAGAAGGGCAAGCCCGCGCGCACGCACTGGGACATGCTCATGGAGCGGCGTACCCGTGAAGAACTGGAGGAGGTGCTGGCCGAGCGGCTGGCGATCCTGCGGTCGGGCGCCATGAACATCGCCGTGCATCCGCGCGACACGAGCCGTAAGTCTGCCTGATCTCTACACGGCAGTACTGACGTACAAGGGCTGGGTCCACTGCTGAGCAGTGGCCCCGGCCCTTGTGCGCTTTTCTGTGCGCTTCTCGATCAGTCCTTGTCGTCCCGGACCACATCGCCCCGGCCCGTGTCGTCCCGGCTCACGTCGTCGCGGACCACCTCGCCCTGGATGACCTGGCCGTCCCGCGAGCCCCCGGCCGAATCCGAACCCGAGCCCGACCCCGGCTGCCGCCCCGGCCCGCCCTGCCCGAAGGCGACGCCCAGCGAGCCCGGCGTGTAGCCCATCCGGCGCGACAGCGCGGACTCGGCACGCCGCCGCAGCACCGCCGCCGTCGGCGGGAACAGGCACAGCAGCGCGGCCACGTCCGAGATCAGCCCCGGGATCATCAGCAGCAGCCCGCCGAGCATGGTGAAGGAGTTGCCGGTACGTCCCGGCTGTTCGGCGGGCTCGGCGCCCTGCTGCATCGTCCGGGCCAGGTTCTGCCAGGCCCGGCGCCCCGCCCGCTTGACGACGGCCGCGCCGCCGACCGCGCCCGCGATCAGCAGCAGGAAGACGGTGAGCCCACCGGCCGCCTCCGCGACCAGGGTCAGCAGCCAGATCTCCAGCACCAGCCAGGCGGCGATGCCCAGCGGCACGAAAGTGCGGGCACGGCTGCGCTTCGGGCGGGTCGGGTCGCTCTGCGGGGATGCGCCGGTCATCATGCCTCCAAGTGTGCCCGGGCCCGAGCGCTGTACGGACCCCGGGTGGTGGATCCAGGCAGCCCCGGACGCGTATCCACGGGGAATCGGCGGCGGCGGTCCGGGTACCCGCCGCCGCGGAGGTGGCGGAATGTCCGGTGTGCTCGAAGTACTGGCCTGGTGGCTGGTGCTGACCGGGGTCTGGCTGGTGCTCATCAGCACCGTCGACTCCCTGGAGGTCATGGTGGGCGCGGCCGCCGCGCTGCCCACCGCCCTCGTCGCCCGCGCCGCGCGCCGGGTGGTGACGGGCCGGTGAGGGCGGACGACGGCTGGCTGGCGGTGGCGCTGGTGCCGCTGCTCGCCCTCGTACCGGTGCTGTGGCGGGTCTCCCGCGGGGCGCCGGAGGACCGGCTGATCGCCCAGAACCTCAGCTCGCTGCTGGGCGGTCTGGCGCTGCTCCCGGCCGCGCAGGGCTTCGGCCGCCCCGCGTACGTGGACGTCGCGCTGGTGCTGTCCGTACTCGGGCCCACCGGCACGCTGATCTACGCCCGCTTCCTCGGCGTCCTGCCCGGCTCCCGGCTGGTGCGCCGGACGGCTCTGCTCGGGGTTCCGGCGATCGTGCTGCCGCTGTGCGTGGCGGCCGGGCCCGGCCGGGCGATGGCGAAGCTGCTGCTGATCGGGGCGCTGCTGATCGCGGGCAGCGTGGTGACCGGCGCGGGCGGCGGCCGCGGGCGGAAGGCCGCGGCGGACGGGGGCCGTACGGCATGACCGATGTCCTGATCGTCGTGGCGCTGCTGCTGGTCGCGGGCGCCGCCACCGCCGCCGTGCTCAACCGCGACCCGGTGCGGCAGGCGCTCGTGCTGTCGTTCCTCGGGCTGGCGCTGGCCCTGCTGTTCACGTTCCTCCAGGCCCCGGACGTCGCGCTGTCCCAGCTCGCGGTGGGCTCCGCGGTGACCCCGCTGATGATCCTGCTGACCGTACGGAAGGTGCGCCGCCGCCCCGGTGACAGCACGGACAAGGGGCGCGAGCGATGACCGCCCGGGGACGGCTGTGGCTCTTCCTCGTGGGAGCGGCCGCCTTCGCGATGGTGTTCGTCACCGCCTGCTTCTCCCTGCCGCCGTTCGGCTCGGTCCACCATCCGTACGGGGAGCGGGCCGTGCGCGCCGCCCTGAGCCACCACACGGCCAACGTGATCGCGTCCGTGAACTTCGACCTGCGCGCCCTGGACACCCTCGGCGAGGAGACGATCCTGTTCGCCGCCGTGCTCGGCACCGTCGTCCTGCTCCGCCAGACCGCCGACGAGCAGCGGACGCGGCCCGAGCCCGCCGTGGTGCGTCCCCGGGTGCGCTGGTTCGCGCTGGCGATGCTGCCGTTCGCGATGCTGATCGGCCTCTATGTGATCGCACACGGCCAGATCAGCCCGGGCGGCGGCTTCCAGGGCGGGGTGGTCACGGCGACCGCGCTGCACCTCCTCTACCTCGCCGCCGACTACCGGGCGCTGGAGCGCGTCCGGCCGGTCCCCCTGTACGAGATCGGGGACGCCGCCGGCGAGGCGGCCTATGTCGTCACCGGGCTCGGGGCCCTCCTCGCGGGCTCGGCGTTCCTCGCCAACGTCCTCCCCCTGGGCACCTTCGCCACCCTGTCCTCCGGCGGCACGGTGATCCTGCTGAACGCGGCCGTCGGTATCGAGGTCACCAGCGGGATCGTCGTCCTGCTGGCCCGGTTCCTGGACCAGGCCGTGGAGATCGGACACGCCGACGACGGAAACGACCACGGAAACGACGGAAAGGAGCGGGTGTGACGGTCCTGCCGTACCTGATCGCCGGATGGATCTTCCTGATCGGGGTGTACGGGCTGGTGACCAGCCGGAACCTGATCCACGCCGTGGGGTGCCTGGCCGTCGCCCAGTCCTCCACGTATGTGCTGCTGCTCGCCGTCGGCTACCGCCGCGGCGGCACCGCTCCGGTGTTCTCCGACGCGCCCACCGACAGCCGCGTGGTCGACCCGGTGGTCCAGGCGCTCGCCCTCACCGACATCGTGGTGGGCGCGACGGTGACCGCGCTGCTGCTCGCCCTCGTCGTCCAGCTCCGCAAACGGCACGGCACGGTCGACCCGGACGCGCTGTCCGAGCTGAAGGGCTGACCGGATGGACGCCGCGCGGCTGCTGCCGCTGGTGGTGGCCGTACCGCTGTTCGGCGCCGCGGTGCTGGTGGCCGCCGGGCGGCGGCTGCCCCGGCTCGCCTCGGACGTCCTGGGCTGCGCCTTCGCCGCCGCCACCGCCGCGACGACGCTGATCCTGGCGGGGCACTCCACGGGCCGTCCCGTGGAATGGGTGGGCGGCTGGCACCCGGTGCGGGGCGAGGGCGTGGGCATCGTGCTGGTGGGCGATCCGCTGGGCACTGGGCTCGCGGCGCTGGTCTCGCTGCTGGTGGTGGCCGTCCTGGTCTACTCCTGGCGCTACTTCGAGGAGCCGCCGCGGGGCCACACCGGCTCCTTCACGGCGCTGATCCTGCTCTTCCAGGCGGGCATGTGCGGCTTCGCGCTGACCGGGGACCTGTTCAACGCGTTCGTCTTCTTCGAGCTGATGGGCGTCGTCGCGTACGCCCTGACCGGCTTCCGGGTGGAGGAGCCGAAGCCGCTCCAGGGGGCGCTGGCCTTCGGCGTGGTGAACTCCCTCGGCGCCTACTGCATGCTGCTGGGCATCACGCTGCTGTACGCGCGCACCGGGGAGCTGGGCTTCGCCCAGCTCGGGCGGGCGCTGGACACGGGCCCTCCGGACGCCCTCGTACTCGTCGCGTTCGTCCTGGTGACGACGGGTCTGCTGGTGAAGGCGGCCGCGGTGCCCTTCCACTTCTGGCTGCCCGACGCCCACGCGGTCGCCCCCACGCCGGTGTGCATGCTGCTGTCCGGCGTCATGGTGGAGCTGGGGGTGTACGGGGTCGGCCGGGTCTACGGGACGGTCTTCGCGGGCCCGGGCGGCATCGCGCACTCCGCCTTCACCCACGCGCTGCTGGCCCTCGGGGTGCTCACAGCCGTGCTGGGCGCGCTCATGTGCTGGCAGCAGCGCCACCTCAAGCGGCTGCTGGCGTTCTCCACGGTGGCCCACACCGGGCTGTTCCTGACCGGTCTGGCCGTGCTCTCCCCCGACGCCGTCTCCGGGACGGCGCTCTACGTCGCCGGTCACGCGGGCGTGAAGGCGGCCCTGTTCGCGTGCGCGGGCATCCTGCTCGACCGGTACGCCTCCGTGGACGAGCACGAGCTGTACGGGAAGGCCCGGGAACTCCGCCTGGTGGGGGTCCTGTTCACGGTCGGCGGCCTGGCGCTGTGCGGGCTGCCGCCGTTCGGATCCGGGCTCGGCAAGGCGGTCGCGGAGGAGGCCGCCGGGCATGCGGCGGGCTGGCTGCCCGCGCTGTACGTCGTGGTGTCGGCGGTGACCGGCGGCGCGGTGCTGCGGGTGGCCCTGCGGGTCTTCGCCGGGGCGGGCCGGCCGCCGCACAACGGGCGGAGTTCGGGCCCGGAGACCACCGGTGAGGAGGAGCCGGAGACCGGCGGCCGCCTCGGGCGGATCCCGGTGCCGATGCTGGCCGTACCGGCGGTGCTGCTGGCCGGAGCGCTGGCGGTCGGGGTCATCCCGCCGCTGGCGTCGGCCGCCGGGCGGGCCGGGGCGCTGTTCACCGACGGCCCCGGCTACCAGCACGCGGTGCTCGGCGGACGCGCGGCGTCCGCCCCGGCGTTCGTGCCGCCGCACTGGTCGGCGGCCGGGCTCCTGCTCGGGCTGCTCTCCACGGCCCTCGCCATCGCCCTGGCCGCACTCGCGGTGCGGCGGCCCGCCCGCACCGGGGCGGCCGCGCTGCTCGCGCCCGTACGGCGACTCCAGTCCGGGCACGTCGGCGACTACGTCGCCTGGATGGTTGCCGGGACGGCACTGCTGACCGCGCTGACCGTCCCGGGGATCCGCTAGCGGATCGTTTCGGCGTCTGGATGTCCGGGCGTCCCGGCACTTGTGCCTGTGGACGCCCGGCTGTCTCGGTGTCAGCGGCTACGGCGCAGAGCGGAGATCAGCTGACTCTTCGACATCTGCGACCTGCCCTCGATCCCGGCCTTCTGGGCCTCGCGGTACAGGTCCTCCTTGGTACGCGCCTCCATGCCGCCGGACTTCGCACCCTTGGGGGCCATCGTCCTGCGCTGTGTGCGCTTGCTGCTCTTCATGGTCGTCTTGGGCATGTTCCGCCTCCTTCCGCCTTCAGTGTCCGGCAGATGACGGAACGCCGCCCGTGGGACTACTCCGAGCGCGCACGGCCCCCTACGGCTCCTTGCGGCCCAGCAGCTTGTTGACCCGTGAGCCCACGCCCCAGGACATGACGCGCCAGGCCGCCTCGGTGACGATGTCCCGGCTCATCTTGCTCTCCCCGCGCTCTCGCTCGATGAACGTGACGGGGACCTCGATGACGTGGAAGCCCGCCTTGACGGCGCGCCAGGCCAGGTCGATCTGGAAGCAGTAGCCCTGGGAGGCGACGGCCTCCATGCCGAGCCCCTCCAGGGTCTCCTTGCGGAAGGCCCGGTAACCGGCCGTCATGTCGCGGATCGGCACGTCCAGCATGAGCCGGGAGTACGTGCTGCCGCCCCGGGAGATGAACTCGCGGGACTTGGGCCAGTTGACGATCCGCCCGCCGGGCACCCAGCGCGAACCGATCACCAGGTCCGCGCCCTTGAGCGCGGTGAGCAGCCGGGGCAGCTCCTCGGGCTGGTGCGAGCCGTCCGCGTCCATCTCCACCAGAACGCCGTAGCCGTGCTCGATGCCCCAGCGGAAGCCCGCCAGATAGGCGGCGCCCAGGCCCTCCTTGCCCTTGCGGTGCAGGACCTTGACGTGGTCGTCCTCGACCGCAAGCTCGTCGGCGACCTTGCCGGTGCCGTCCGGGCTGTTGTCGTCGGCGACGAGGATGTGGGCGTCCGGTACGGACTCCCGGACCCGGGCGACGATCGGCGCGATGTTCTCGGCCTCGTTGTACGTGGGAATGATCACCAGGACGGTGCCGAGCGGGCCGTACTTCCGCCGCCCGCCGTCGTCCTGGCCGGTGCGGCGCGGCTCCGGACCCCCGTCTGCGGTGCCCGGCCTGTCGGCCTCGGTGCGCGGCTGGTCGGCCTCGGTGGTCGGCTCCTCGGCCCCGGTGCGCGGCTCCTCGGCCTCGCGTGCGTCGCTCACGGCTACTGCCCCTTCTTGTCCGTACGTCCCCGACGGCCGATCATGATCGCGGCCGCGCAGGACAGAACGCCCACCATAGCGAGCACCCACTCCGGGGTCGCACCGACGCGGTCGGCGAGGGTCGTGCCGTCACGCAGCGGGATGCGCGCGGTGAGCACATCTTGCGTGAATTCTTTCGTCCGCTGCTCGATCGTGCCATCCGGCGCGACGACCGCGCTGATCCCGCTGGTGGCCGCGCTGATCACCGGGCGGCCGTGCTCGACGGCCCGCAGCCGGTACATGGCCAGCTGCTGCTCGGGCTGGCCGGTGCGGCCGTAGGTGGCGTTGTTGGTCTGGACGACGAGCGCGCGGGCGCCCGCGTTGACCGTGTCGCGGACGATCTCGTCGTACGCGACCTCGAAGCAGATCACATCGCCCAGCCGGGCCGGGCCGACCTTCATCAGCCCGGTGTGGTCGCCGGGGTAGAAGTCGCGGGGGACGCGCTGGAGCCGGGTGATGATCTTGCTCAGTTCCTTGCGGAACGGCACGTACTCACCGAAGGGCACCGGGTGCTGCTTGGTATACGAGGCACCGGGGCCGTCCTTGGGGTCCCAGACGATGCCCTCGTTGAACACATAGCCCGGCTTACGGGGATGGTCGACCAGGGCGCCGACCAGCACCGGCACGCCGATCGCCTTCACGGCCTCGTCGATCCGGGCGTACGCCTCCCGGTACTGGAAGGGGTCCAGGTCGGAGGAGTTCTCCGGCCATATGACGAGGTCGGGCTTCTTGATCCGGCCGGCCTTGACGTCCTTGGCCAGGTCGAGCGTGGCGTCCACGTGGTTGTTGAGGATCTTCATGGGGCGGCCCAGGAAGTCCATGCCCGCCTGCTGCACATTGCCCTGGACGACGGCCACGTCCACGCTGTCGTCCGCCTTCGTCGGGATCGGCACCGCGAATCCGGCCGCGGTCACGGCGGCCGCGACGACGACCGCACCGGCGGCGGGCAGCGCGCCCCGCACCGAGAGGCGCCCTTCCGCCCGCAGCCGCCACAGGGCGAGCGCGGCGGAGGCCAGCAGTCCGCCCGTCAGCGCGACGGCGAAGGTGACCAGCGGGGCGCCGCCGACCGCGGCGAGCGGGGTGAACGGCGACCCGGTGTTGGCGAAAGCCAGCCGGCCCCAGGGGAAGCCGCCGAACGGCACCCGGTCCCGGGCCCACTCCTCGGTCACCCACAGACAGGCCGTCCACAGCGGCCACAGGGACGGCACCGGCAGCCGGGAGACCAGCGCGAACCCGGCGCCCATCAGCACCAGGAAGAGCGATTCGATGACGGACAGGCCGATCACCGCGTCCCAGCCGACCACGTGTAGCCACTTCAGCAGCAGCACGAAGAACGGCAGCCCGAACGCGAACCCCGTCCAGGCGCCCTGGCGGGCGGTGCGGCCGTACGTGAGCAGGCTCAGGGCCGCCACGGCCAG
>NZ_GG657754.1:1883402-1896927 GCF_000158915.1 Streptomyces himastatinicus ATCC 53653
GCGCCGTTTCCTCAAATGACAGGTCAGTACGGACAATGTTCAGCCGCCGCGACAGGCCGGTGGGACATCGTTCGGCGGTACGCGAACGCGTCGCGTCACTCGTCCGGACGGCTGTGCACGGTGCGTCCGGCCACCACCGTGCGCACGCACACGGGCAGTTGGCCGCCGGGAGTGAGGTCCGGCAGCCCGGGCGTGCCGGAGCGCGGATCGGTCGACCAGTCCGCCACCCGCGTGTCGGGGACCTGGACGACGAGTTCGCCGGTCCGCCACACCGCGTAGTCGGCGGGCGCGCCGGGCACGAGGACGCCCGCGTCGTCCCGTCCGATGGCCCGCCAGCCGCCGCGGGTGTGGGCGGTGAAGGCGGCGCGGGCGGAGACCCGGTGCTCGGGGGTGCGGTGGAAGGCGGCGGCGCGCACGGTGCCCCACGGGTCCAGCGGGGTGACGGGGCTGTCGGAGCCGAGCGCCAGGGGCACCCCGGCCCGCAGCAGCGCCGCGTACGGGTTGAGGGTGCGGGCCCGCTCGGTGCCGAGCCGCTGGGCGTACATGCCCTCCTCGCCGCCCCAGGCGGCGTCGAAGGCGGGCTGGACGGAGGCGGTGAGGCCGAGGTCGGCGAAGGCGGCGATGGACTCGGGGGTGAGCATCTCGGCGTGCTCGACGCGGTGCCGGGCGGCGCGGATCCGGGCGAGGCCGACCGTGTCGGCGGCGGCCCGTACGCCCTCGACGACGGCGGAGACGGCGGCGTCGCCGATGGCGTGGAACCCGGCCTGGACGCCGCCCTCGGTGCAGACGGCGACATGGGCGGCGACGGCGGCCGCGTCCAGGTAGGCGGTGCCGCTGTGCGGGGCGTCGGCGTACGGCGTGCGGAGGCAGGCGGTGTGGGAGCCGAGGGAGCCGTCCACGAAGAGGTCTCCGGCGGCCCCGGCGGCGCCCAGCGCCCGTACCTTCTCCAGGTCGGCGGCGCTCGTCACGGCCTCGGCCCAGTAGCCGTGGACCCGGGGTCCCGGCTCCCCTGCGGCGAGCCGCAGCAGCCCGGTGAGGTCGTCCTCGCCGGAGATGCCGGGGCCCGCGCATTCGTGGACCGAGCCGATGCCCACCGAGGCGGCGTGGGCGAGGGCGGCGCGCTGGGCGTCCTCGCGCTGCCGCGCCGTCACGCTCGCGTACGCGGCGGCGCGTACGGCGTGGTGGGCGTCGGCGGTGAGCGGCGCGTCGGGGTGGTAGCCAGTGCGTCCGGTGATGTCCGGGACGCGGTCGAGCAGCGCGGTGGTGACCACCGCGGAGTGCACATCGGCCCGGCTGAGGTAGAGGGGCCGGCCGCCGGTGGCCTCGTCCAGTTCGGCGCGGGAGGGCGGGCGGCCCCCGGACCAGCCGCTGGCGTCCCAGCCATGGCCGAGAAGCACCGGGTCGGCGGGGTGGGCGGCGGCGTGCGCACGCACCCGCTCCAGGGCTTCGGCGAGGGTGGGGACGCCCGTCAGATCGAGGCCGATGAGGGCGAGTCCGGTGGCGGTGGTGTGCACATGCGCATCGGTGAACGCGGGGGTCACCAGCGCCCCGTCCAGCCGCACCACCTCGTCCACGCCGTCGGCGAAGCCGTCCGCGGCACCCTCGGAGCCGACCCAGGCGATGGTGTCGCCCTCGATGACCATCGCGGTCGCGAACGGGTCGGCGGGGCTGTGCACCTCGCCCCCGCGCAGCAGGACGGTACGGCCTTCGTCGGCCTGGACGGGGGTCGGGTCGTTCACGGCGGGCTGCCTCGCGGGGTCGGTTTTCGGACGTTTCCGGGCGCGGAGGATCACAGGTCCGGCCGGGCCCGTACGGGGTCGGTCAGACGCGCGGCGGGCGCGCCTCGTACGGAGTGGACAGGACGACGGTGGTGCGGGTGGAGACCCCGGCCAGCGAGCGGATCCGGCTGAGCAGGTGCTCCAGCTCCAGCGGCGTGGCGACCCGCACCTTGAGGATGTAGTTCTCGTCGCCCGCGACGCTGTGGCACGCCTCGATCTCCGGCACCTCGGCGAGCCGGTCGGAGATGTCGTCCGGCGCGCTGGGGTCGAAGGGTTTCACCGAGATGAAGGCGGTCAGGGGCAGCCCCACGGCCTCCGGGTCCACGACGGCCGCGTAACCGCGGATGACCCCCCGCTGTTCGAGGCGGCGGACCCGCTGATGCACGGCCGATGTGGACAGGCCGGTGGCCTTGCCCAGGTCCGTGTAGCTCATCCGCCCGTCCTTGACGAGCAGCTCCACGATTTGTCTGTCCAACTCCTCCACAGCCGATCACCTTATGTGGTCGGAGGCGTCCGGGCACAGCGGGCGCACCCGTTTACCCGGTGCGGCGCGACGCATCTGCACGGGGCATGTGACGAACACCACATCTCCTCATGGGTGTCCTATGGGATGCGGCGATTACCTATGCGGCGGCAAGGGAAATGCTTGCTGTGGTCGAGGCCGACGCGCCTGGCCAGCCCACCCGAGGGGGAAATCTCATGCCGCATGTTGAGCGCCTCGACGAAGGCGACGTCGAAACCTACGAGACCTACGAGATGTTCCGGGTCATCTGCCCGGACTGCGCGCAGCCCATCGCCCTGCTCGCGGACGAGGACGTCCTGCCGGAGCACGCGCTGTGCCCGTCTCCGTGGAACCCGTTCGGGCTGACGGTGTGTGCCGGTACCGGGCGCGGAGTGGCGGAGGCCGCCGCCGCGGACGCCTCGCTCGACGCGCACGAGCAGGACGCGGCGCTGCTGCTGACGCTCCCGGAGGGCCTGGACTGGCGGAAGCAGCCCTTCTCGCACATCGGCGGCCCGGGGTCGCGCCCGATCAGGACGCCGATGACGCCGCGCCACGCCGCGTCGCACTCGTAGCGAACGCGGAAACGGTGGGGGCCCGGCACCGCCGCGCCCCCTGACCGCCCTTACCGGCTTTCCGGACCCGCGACGCTGCGTGCGATGACCACGCGCTGGATCTGGTTGGTGCCCTCCACGATCTGGAGGACCTTGGCCTCGCGCATATAGCGCTCGACCGGGAAGTCCGCCGTGTAGCCGTAGCCGCCGAACAGCTGGACCGCGTCGGTGGTGACGCGCATCGCGGTGTCGGTGCAGAACAGCTTGGCCATGGCCGCCTGCTTGGAGAACGGCCGCCCCGCGTCCCGCAGCCGGGCGGCGGCCAGGTAGAGGGCGCGCCCGGCCTCGATCTGGGTGGCCATGTCGGCCAGCATGAACCGCAGCCCCTGGAAGTCGGCTATCGGACGGCCGAACTGCCGCCGCTGCGCGGTGTACGCCAGCGCCTCGTCCAGGGCCGCCTGCGCGAGGCCGATCGCGCAGGCCGCTATGCCCAGGCGGCCCGCGTCGAGGGCGGACAGGGCGATGGCGAAGCCCTGGCCCTCCTCGCCGATCCGGCGGGTGTCGGGGACCCGGACCCGGTCGAGGTGGATCTGCGCGGTGGGCGACCCGTTCATGCCCATCTTGCGCTCGGGGGCGGCGGCGGAGAGCCCGGGGGCGTCACCGGGTACCAGGAACGCGCTGATGCCACGGGTGCGCTCGGGGCCGGTACGGGCGAGGACGGTGTAGAAGTCGGCGATGCCGCCGTGGGTGATCCACGCCTTGCCGCCCTCCAGCGTCCACGTGTCGCCCTCCCGGGTGGCCCGGGTGGTGAGGGCGGCGGCGTCGGACCCGGAGGAGGGCTCGGAGAGGCAGTACGCCCCGAGCAGCCCGCCGCCCAGCATCGCCGGAAGGTGCTCGGCCAGCTGCTCCTTGGTGCCGTATCCGGCGAGGCCGTGGCAGGACAGGGTGTGGACGCTGACGCCGAGGCCGACGGTGAGGCGGGCCGCGGCCAGCTCCTCCAGGACCTGGAGGTAGACCTCGTACGGCTGGTCGCCGCCGCCGAACTCCTCCGGGTACACCAGCCCCAGCAGCCCCGATTCGGACAGCAGGGTGAACAGTTCGCGGGGGAAGTGCCCGGCGGCCTCCTCCTCGGCGGCGCGGGGACGGATCTCCCGCTCGGTCAGCTCGCGGACGAGCGAGATCAGGTCGCGGGCTTCCTCAGTGGGCAGTTCGCGTTCCACCGGCTGCGGGCCGTGGTCGGTCATGGCGGCGCTCTCCTCTCCCTGTAGGGCGCGGCGGCGGCTACGCGCCCGGTGGGGCGGCGCCGCCCGTGTCCTGCCGTCGAGCCGGCCCTCCCGCCGGATCGCGAACGGGTGATGACCTGCACCGTGGCGGTTGGAGTATGCCCGATCGAGGGGCCCGCGTCACCGGTGTATCGATCTTCAACAAAGTTCGCCCGTCCGGGTGTTGCCCGGACCGGATTGGCCCAGACCATTGACCCCACTGGTCTAGTCCTCCTACCGTTCTCCCACCCTGCCCTGCGCGTGCATGTCAATATCGGGTCAGGTCGTCGGGCACTTCATCTCCCCTCACCCCCCACCGAGGAGAACCCATGCTCAGACCACGCGGACTACGGGCCGCCCTCGCGGCCCTCTCGACGGCGGTGCTGACCGCCACCCTGCTCGCGGGCGCGGCGACGGCCAGCCCCGGCACCGCCCCGGCGGCGGAGTCCCCCACCAGCGCCAAGGCTCCACAGGCGGCCGGCAACAAGGTGGTCGGCTACTTCACGGAATGGGGCATCTACCAGCGGAATTACCACGTCAAGAACGTGGAGACCTCCGGGTCGGCCGCCAAGCTCACCCACATCAACTACGCCTTCGGCAACGTCACCGGCGGCAAATGCGCGATAGGTGACGCCTACGCCGACTACGACAAGGCGTACGACGCGGCGGGCAGCGTCGACGGCAAGGCCGACACCTGGGACGCGGGCGCCCTGCGCGGCAACTTCAACCAGCTGCGCAAGCTCAAGAAGCTGCACCCGAACCTCAAGGTCCTGTGGTCCTTCGGCGGCTGGACCTGGTCGTCCGGGTTCGGCGAGGCGGCCAAGAACCCCACGGCCTTCGCCGAGTCCTGTTACAACCTGGTCGAGGACCCGCGCTGGGCGGACGTCTTCGACGGCATCGACATCGACTGGGAGTACCCCAACGCCTGCGGCAACACCTGCGACACCAGCGGCCGGGCCGCGTTCAAGAACGTGATGGCCGCGATGCGCGCCAAGTTCGGCCAGAACAACCTGGTCACCGCCGCGATCACGGCCGACGCCTCCTCCGGCGGCAAGATCGACGCCGCCGACTACGCGGGCGCCGCGCAATACGTGGACTGGTACAACCCCATGACGTACGACTTCTTCGGCGCCTGGGCGGCCCAGGGCCCGACCGCCCCGCACTCGCCGCTGACCTCCTACAGCGGCCTGCCCCAGCAGGGCTTCTACACCGACGCCGCGATCCAGAAGCTCAAGGGGCTCGGCGTCCCGGCCTCGAAGCTGCTGCTGGGCGTCGGCTTCTACGGACGCGGCTGGACCGGCGTCAGCCAGGCCGCCCCGGGCGGCACCGCGACCGGCGCCGCGCCGGGGACGTACGAGGCGGGCATCGAGGACTACAAGGTGCTCAAGAGCAAGTGCCCGGCCACCGGCACGGTCGCCGGAACGGCCTACGCGCACTGCGGCAACCAGTGGTGGAGCTACGACACCCCCGCCACCATCGCCGGGAAGATGACCTACAAGCAGCAGCAGGGCCTCGGCGGCACCTTCTTCTGGGAGCTGAGCGGCGACACCACCAGCGGAGAGCTGATCAAGGCCATCAGCTGATGCAGGCCGTCAACTGACGCGGACGATCAGCAAACGGAGCCGGGAGCCAGGTGCTCCCGGCTCCTTCGTACCCGCCAGTAGCCCAGCGCGCAAGCGCCTCACGCACATGCCGCACGCATGCGCCGAAAACCCGCGCTCCGATGAACCGATCCCGCATCGGAGCCGTATCGCAACGCGGCTTGTTCTGACTATTGCGGGGCATCCGCCTCACAAGGAAATCTGAGCGCTGGGGTGGCCCTGACCGGCCCGTTGCGCATGAACCAAAGGATCGATCATGAGTTCCGAGCAGTGCCCGAGCTGTGGCGGCCAACTCGCCGTCAACCAGGACGGGTGGAAGATCTGCCACTCCTGCGGCTACGCCTCACCGCCCGGCTTCGCACCCGCCCCCGCGCCCAGCGGCTGCGCCGTCCCCGCCGCCCCGCCCACCTGACCCTCCGACCCATCCGACCCTCCGTACCGTTGAGCGAGGCCCCGTGGTCAATCCCTGGCTGGCGATGGCGTCCGGCACCGATCCGGCGGAGCGCACCCGTGCGGTGCGCCGCGCGCACGAGGCGTTCCTGACGGAGGGCGCCGTGGGCCCGACCGTCCGCCCGGTGGTGGCGGACTCCTGGCGGCGCTCCGCCGACGCCCGGGTGGCGCAGGAGTGCGTGGCACCGATCGATCTGGCGGACGACGCGCTGGACGCGTACCGGGCGGACCATCCGCTGGCCGGGGTGATGCCGCTCTTCCGTGAGCTGCTCGGGAGCATCGCGCACGACGGCGCCCATCTCCTCGCGGTCTGCGACGACCTCGGCCGCATGCTGTGGGTGGAGGGACACACGGGGATGCGCCACCGGGCCGAGCGGATGAACTTCGTGGCCGGGGCGCGCTGGGACGAGCGCCACGCCGGGACCAACGCCCCCGGCACCGCGCTCACCGTCGACCATGCGGTGCAGATTTTCGCCACGGAGCACTTCAACCGCAGCGTGCAGCCCTGGACCTGCGCCGCGGCTCCCATCCACGACCCGCACTCCGGGCGGCTGCTGGGCGCGGTGGACCTCACCGGCGGCGACCATCTGGCCGCCCCGCACAGCCTCGCCCTGGTCCAGGCGACCGCCCGTGCCGCCGAGGCGCAGCTGGCCGCCCTGGCGCCCCCGGCGCGCGGACCGCGCGTAGCGCTGACGGCGCTGGGCCGTGACGAGGCGCTGCTGGTCACCGAGGAGCGGCGGCTGCGGCTCGGGCGGCGGCACAGCGAGATCATGGTGCTGCTCGCGGGCCATCCGGAGGGCCTCAGCGGCGACCGGCTGGCGCTGGAGCTGTACGGGCCGCGGGCCGACCACCGGTCGCCGGTGACGCTGCGCGCCGAGCTGTCCCGGCTGCGCCGCCTGGTGGGCCCGCTGCTGGGCTCGCGCCCGTACCGGCTGTGCGCGCCGGTGCGCACCGATATGAGCCTGGCAGCCGAGGAGTTGGCGGCCGGTGAGGTGGCCACGGCCCTGCGGGCGTATCCGGGGCCGCTGCTGCCGATGTCGGAGGCGCCCGGGGTGTGCCGGATGCGGCGGGACCTGGAGGACGGGCTGCGGCAGGCCGTGCTGTCCGGCGGTGACCCGGAGCTGCTGCGGCGCTGGGCGCAGACGCCCTGGGGCGAGGACGACCTGGAGGTGGCGGAGGCGCTGCTGGCCGCCCATCCCCCGCACTCCCCCGGCCGGGCGGCCCCGGCGGCGCGGGTGCGGCGGCTGCGCGAGGTGTACGGACTGGCGGACCCCGCCCGGGAGGACGGCCTGCGGGAGGACGATCACGGGGACGCAACGTTGCCGCAACGTTGCCACGTCTAGCCTCCCCTCATCTCCGCCCGTCCCGTGGCGGGCGGAGCCCGCAGGCACGACAGGGAGGGCCGCCCCCATGACGCGTTACGCAAACCCCGGCTCCGAGGGATCGGTTGTCAGCTACCAGCCGCGCTACGACCACTGGATCGGCGGGGAGTACGTACCGCCCGCCAAGGGCCGCTACTTCGAGAACCCGACGCCGGTCAACGGGCAGCCGTTCACCGAGATCGCCCGGGGCACCGCCGAGGACGTCGAACGGGCCCTGGACGCCGCGCACGCGGCCGCGCCCGCCTGGGGCCGTACCGCGCCCGCCGAGCGCGCCGCGGTGCTGCTGAGGATCGCGGACCGTATGGAGCAGCACCTCGAAGAGCTGGCGGTCGCGGAGAGCTGGGAGAACGGCAAGCCGGTACGGGAGACCCTGGCCGCCGACATCCCGCTGGCCATCGACCACTTCCGCTATTTCGCGGGGGCGATGCGCGCCCAGGAGGGCAGCCTCTCCGAGATCGACGACGACACAGTCGCGTACCACTTCCACGAGCCGCTGGGCGTGGTCGCCCAGATCATCCCGTGGAACTTCCCGATCCTGATGGCCGCCTGGAAGCTCGCCCCGGCGCTGGCCGCGGGCAACGCGGTGATCCTCAAGCCCGCCGAGCAGACGCCCGCCTCCATCCACGTCTGGATGAACCGGATCGCCGACCTGCTGCCGCCCGGCGTCGTCAACATCGTCAACGGCTTCGGCGTCGAGGCCGGAAAGCCGCTGGCCTCCAGCCCGCGGGTGGCCAAGGTCGCCTTCACCGGCGAGACCACGACCGGCCGGCTGATCATGCAGTACGCGAGCGAGAACCTGATCCCGGTCACGCTGGAACTCGGCGGCAAGAGCCCGAACATCTTCTTCGACGATGTCTCGGCCGCCGACGACGACTTCCTCGACAAGGCCCTTGAGGGCTTCACCATGTTCGCCCTCAACCAGGGCGAGGTGTGCACGTGTCCGTCGCGCGCGCTGATCCAGGACGGCCACTACCAGGACTTCATGGACGCGGCCGTGGCCCGTACGGAGAAGATCGTCCAGGGCCATCCGCTGGACACCGACACCATGATGGGCGCGCAGGCGTCCAACGACCAGCTGGAGAAGATCCTCTCCTACCTCGACATCGGCAAGCAGGAGGGCGCCCGAGTCCTCACCGGCGGCACCCCCGCCGAACTGGGCGGTGAGCTGGCGGGCGGCTACTACGTGCGGCCCACCATCTTCGAGGGCGGCAACCACATGCGCGTCTTCCAGGAGGAGATCTTCGGTCCTGTGGTGGCGGTGGCCCGGTTCGCGGAGTTCTCGGACGCGATCGAGATCGCCAACGACACGCTGTACGGGCTGGGCGCGGGCGTGTGGACCCGGAACGGCACCGCCGCGTACCGGGCCGGGCGGGCGATCCAGGCGGGCCGGGTGTGGACGAACTGCTACCACGCCTACCCGGCGCACGCCGCCTTCGGCGGCTACAAGCAGTCGGGGATCGGGCGCGAGACCCACAAGATGATGCTGGACCACTACCAGCAGACGAAGAACCTGCTGGTGTCGTACTCCCCGAAGAAGCTCGGCTTCTTCTAGAGCCCCACGCCCGGAACGGGGGAACGGCCCGTGCGGCAAGCCGCACGGGCCGTTCCCCTCGGTGTGTTTCAGGGAAGTCGCGCCCCGTCAAACGTGTTCACTGTCACCTTTCAGACATAGGTAAATAACCGATATATACGACTTCACCAGTGGCTCTTAACAATTTCCTTACATAACATTCGTGCGCTGATCACTCTGTCAGCGACTGTCGCTGACTTCTCATCAAGGGGCTTGCATGCGGGGGCGCGTGTTATCGCGAAGACGTGGCCGGATAATGGCCTTGGCGCTGACGCTGGTGACGGCCGCGGGAGTCGTACCGGCGGCCTCAGCGGCCGCCGGCTCCGGAGCGGGCTCGCTCCAAGCGGGCGCAACCGCCGGGAAGGGAAGCGATCCGGCGTCGCCGACGACCACGGACGAGGCCCTGGCGAAGGCCGGGCGAACCGGCGAGAACGTCGAAGTGGCCTCGCTCCGCTCGGAGAGCGGCGACGTGTACGCCACACCTGACGGGAACCTGGAGGCACGCGAGTATCTGCGTCCCATCCGGACCCGGGTGAACGGCAAGTGGGAGCCGGTCGACACCGACCTGGCCAAGACGCCAGAGGGGACAGTGGCACCCGGCGCCACCACGGTCGGGCTGGCGTTCTCCGCCGGAGGGGATGCCCCGCTGGTGCGCATGGAGAAGGCGGGCCGCGAACTCTCCCTGTCCTGGCCGGACAAACTGCCCGCTCCGGTCCTGGACGGCGCGACCGCCACGTACGAGAACGTGCTCCCGGACGTGGACCTGCGGATGGGCGCTCAGGAGGACGGCTTCACCCAGTTACTCGTCGTCAAGTCCGCGAAGGCTGCGGCGAGTGAGGAACTGGCCGAACTGCGGCTGAGGTTCTCCGCCGACGGCATGGACGTGCGCGAGAACGCGCAGGGCGGCCTGGAAGCCGTGGACCGGGGTGCCAGGAGTGCCGTGTTCGAGGCGCCCCAACCGGTGATGTGGGACTCCGGTCCCGGCGCCGCAGCCGCCGAGGACGCCACGAAGTTGTCGGCCACCACCAAGCCGTCCTCGGCCAAGGCCGCCTCCGTGAAGTCGCCCTTGGTCACATCGGCGTCGGGCAGTGCGGGCGTCTCCGCACCGGAAGACGAGCCCGCGGCTGGGGAGTCGGCGAAACTCGCCCCGGTCGCGGTGGACGTCCCCGCCGGGGACAAGGAACTGGTGCTGACCCCGGACGCGAATGTGCTGAAGGGCAAGGACACCGTCTACCCGGTCTTCATCGACCCTCAGTGGTACTCGCCGCGCGCCTCGGCGTGGACGATGGTCTCCAAGTACTGGGCCTCGTCGCCGCAGTGGAAGTTCAACGGCGAGGACAACGCGGGCCTGGGCTACTGCGGCTGGTACTACTGCAAGCCGTATGACACCAAGCGGCTCTTCTACCGCATTCCGGTGTCGAAGTTCGCCGGCAAGTCCATCCTCGACGCTGAGTTCGTGGTGCGCAACGTCTGGTCGGCGTCCTGCGGCGAACGCGGTGTGGAGCTGTGGCGGACCAAGGACATCTCCTCGTCGACCACCTGGAACTCCCAAACGGCGAGTGGCTTCTGGATCGACAAGCTGAAGACGGAGTCCTTCGCCCACGGCTACGAGGGCTGCTCGGCCAAGGACGCCGAGTTCGACGTCAAGTCGGCGGTGCAGTCCGCGGCCAACGCCAAGTCCCCGGCCATGACGTTCGGCATGCAGGCGTCCAGCGAGAGTGACATCTACGGCTGGAAGCGCTTCTCCGACAAGGCCTATCTGCGAGTGAAGTACAACCGCCCGCCCTCGCAGGTGAAGATGTCGCAGCTGACCATGGAGTACGGCGGCACCTGCAAGAAGCCGGCCGACGCCGCACGCGTGCGTACCCTCGGCAAGATCTACGCCAACAACATCACCGATCCCGACGGCGACAACGTCGCCCTGGAGTTCCAGGCGGCCTGGGACGCCGGTGACGGCAAGGGCAGCATCGCGCGCTGGAGGCCGGCGCGCACCGGCTACAAGAAGTCCGGCTCGGACTTCGCGATCGGCCTGCCCTCCTCCATACCGGAGAACAAGCAGATCAACTGGTACGTGCGCAGCTACGACGGTGCCCAGTACTCCCCGTGGTCCAACGCCGGTGACCCCACCGGTTGTTACTTCACCTACGACACCAAGGTGCCCAAGGCCCCCTCGATCGTCTCCGGCGAGTACCCGGCCTCCGATCCGGAGGATCCGGACGACCCCTGGTACGACGGAGTGGGCCAGTACGGGTCGTTCACGCTGAAGGCCGTCGACGCCGACGTCACGAAGTACTGGTTCGGCATCAACGGCGACCCGACCTCCAAGAACACGATCACCACCTCCGCCGGGGCGGCCAAGGTCGCCCGGATGCTGCCGGCCAGGCCGGGCCTCAACTTCGTCACGGCCCGGGCCCTCGACACGGCCGGCAACGCCGGTGAGATCCGCACCTACCAGTTCCGTGTCAAGGCCGGACAGCCCGAACGCGCGGCCTGGCAGCTCGACGACGCCGCCGGATCCGACGCGGCCCAGGCCCAGGCCCTCGAACGCACCGCGGAACTGCGCGGGGGCCCCACCCCGCGGGTCGAGGGCGCCAAGCGCACCGCGGTCTCCTTCGACGGGGTCGACGACTACGCGGTCACCGACATCCCCACCGTGGACACCTCCACCGGCTTCTCCGTCTCGGCGTGGGCGAAGCTGTCCACCCTGCCGGACCACGCCGCGATCATCGCGGCCCAGCCCGGCAACCACTCCCCGGGCTTCGAGCTGTACTACTCCAGCAGCTACAACCGCTGGGCGTTCAACCAGTACAGCGCCGACAGCCCCGACGCGAGCATCGTGCGGGCCATGCCGGCCACCGCGGGCGGGGCCAAGGCCGGGGCGTGGACCCACGTGGTGGGCACCTTCAGTGCCAGCAGCGACCAGATGAACCTGTACGTCAACGGCACCCTCGTGGGCAGCACCACGTACGACTCGCCCTGGAACGCCCGGCGCGGCCTGCAAATCGGCGCCGGCTCCTACACCGGCAAGCCCGACTCCTTCTTCCCCGGCGCCATCGACGAGGTGCAGATCTTCGACAAGCCGCTCGCTGCCGGTGAGGTGACCCGGCTCTACGGCAAAGAGTCGATCATCTCCGGCCGGCCGGCCCGAGCGGTGTTCCCGATGGACGAGTCCGCCGACGCGACTCACCTCACCGGGCTCGCCGAGGTCCCGGACGCCACGTTCTCCGGCGGTCCGACCGCGGGCACACCCGGAATCGCCGGCAAGGCCCTGACGCTGGACGGAATCGACGACTACGCGAGCACCGGTCGGCCGCTGCTGAACAACCAGCGCAGCTTCGCCGTCTCGGCTTGGGCGAAACTGCCCAGGACCAAGCCGGACCACGCCGCGATCATCGCGGCACAGACCGGTCAGCACCGGCCGGGCATGGAGCTGTACTACTCCAGCGCCTACAACCGCTGGGCGTTCAACCAATACTCGGCCGATGCCTCGGACGCCACGCCGATCCGCGCTCTCCAGGCCGAGGGCCAGACCGCATACGCCGACACCTGGACCCACTTGGTGGGCGTACACGACACCGTCGCCAACAAACTCATCCTCTACGTCAACGGCGTCCAGGCGGGATCGACGGAACTGCAGGCCGATTGGTACGCGGGCGGCGCGCTGCAGATCGGCGCCGGCAACTATGACGGCGCGCCCGCTTCCTTCTTCCCCGGGCAGATCGACGATGTCCGCCTGTTCGACCGGCCGGTCTCAGCCGACGAAGTACGCCAGCTGTTCCGGCAGCGCCCCCTGCTCAACGCGCGGTGGAAGCTGGACGGCGGCAGCGGTTCCGCCTCACCGGACGACACCGGCCGCGCGTCCGCCCTCGCTCTGCAGGGCGGCGCACAGATCGGCACCGGCTTCATGGACGGCGGCTTGGAACTCGACGGCACGGCGGGCTACGCCAGCGCTTCGGCCATGCCGGTGGACACCAGCTCCAGCTTCACCGTGACCGCCTGGGCACAGGCGGCCTCGACCCCCGCGCAGAACGCGACGGTGGTCAGCGCGGAAGGCACCAGCCGGAGCCCCTTCGCCATGCGCTTCGTCCCCGATCCGGCGAACCCGGACGGCCTGGGCAGCTGGGAGATCGCCCTGACGGACAAGGACGGCACCGACGCCTCGACCGTGCGCCTGGCCAACACGGAGTTCAGCAGCGTGACCGACTGGAACCACCTGGCGCTGGTGTACGACGGGTTCTCCAAGCAGGCCCGCCTGTATGTCAACGGCATCCTCCAAGAGGTGCCGTGCCAGGACGCCGACGGTGACGGCCAGGCGGACGACGCCTCCTGTCAGGACCTGATCGCCTGGGGCGAGAACGTCCTGACCACCAAGGCCGGCAAGTCGCTGCAGGTCGGCCGGACGAAGATCGGCAGCGCGGGAGCCGAGTAC
>NZ_GG657754.1:1897071-1908848 GCF_000158915.1 Streptomyces himastatinicus ATCC 53653
GCCCCACCCGCCACCACTTCCACAACCCGCCCTTATCGCACGGCGATGCCGGAGCGCCACGACGCGCAGTCCGGCACGCCACTCAGCCATGGACGGCATCACGCATGCGACGCAAACCACCACGCCTTTCATCCGGAGCGCTGTACAGGCCGGTCTCCCTGGTCATGTCCGCGCTGATGGTCGGCGGACTGATCCAGGCCGCCGCCTCACCCGCCGCGGCCGCCACCGGCCACCCACTGCCAAGTGTGCCCAAGGCGGACAAGCCCGTGGCCGGCACCAACGGACTGAAGCCCCGGCCCCGCAAGCTCACCAAAGGCCCGCGAACACCGGCCGAACCGCCCCGGCACTCCTGGCCCGAGCCCGGCACCGCCACCGTGGAGATACCCGGACACGGCTCCGAGCGGGCCGGTGACCTCCCGCTGCGCATAGCCCCGTCGAAGACAGCGAAGAACGCTGCCCAAGGCACCGTCGAGGCCCGCCTGCACAGCCGTGGACAGGCCGAACGCGCCGGCGTCGACGGGCTGCTGTTCACCCTGAAGACCCAGGACCGTGCGAAGAAGACGGCCGCGGCCGGCTCCCGGAACGCATCCGCCCGGGCCCGCGCGGGCAAGGCCGCCGTCACCGTCGACTACGCCGGCGTCGCCCAGGCCTTCGGCGGCGGCTACGCATCGAGGCTGCGCCTGGTCGAACTGCCCGCCTGTGCCCTGACCACCCCCACCAAGGATGCCTGCCGCAAGAGCACCCCGCTCGCCACGCGCAACGACACCGACCACCACACCCTGACCGCGAACACGGTGAGCCTGCGCTCCTCCGCGGCGACCCTCCTGGCTGCCGCGCCGGAGACCGGTGGGGAGAAGGGCGACTTCAAGGCCACCTCCCTGTCGCCGTCGGCAACCTGGAGCACCCAGCTCAACACCGGCGACTTCACGTGGTCCTACGACATGCCCGTGCCGGACGTCCCCGGTGACCTCACCCCCGAGGTGGGCCTGGACTACTCATCGAGCTCTGTCGACGGCCGCACCGGCGCCACCAACAACCAGGGCTCCTGGGTGGGCGACGGCTTCGAACTGTCGCCCGGCTTCATCGAACGCCGCTACAAGCCGTGCGCCGAGGACGGGGAGAAGAACGCCGACGGCAACAAGCCGGGCGACCTGTGCTGGGCATACGACAACGCCTATCTGACCTTCAACGGCAAGGGCGGCGAACTGGTCCCCGTCGGCAACGACGAGTTCAAGCTGCAGCAGGACGACGGCACCCGAATCGCCCGCCTGACGAGCACGGAACGCGGCAACGGCGACAACGACGGCGAGTACTGGCGACTGACCGCCCCCGACGGCACCCGTTACTACTTCGGCTACCACCGCCTGCCCGGCTGGGCCGACGGCAAGGAGACCACCGACTCGACGTGGACCGTGCCGGTCTTCGGCAACAACACCGGTGAGCCGTGCCACGCGAGCGCCTTCGCCGACTCCTGGTGCCAGCAGGCATGGCGGTGGAACCTTGACTACGTGGTGGACACCCACGGCAACGCCATGGGCTACCACTACGCCAAGGAGACCAACTCCTACGGCCGCAACCTGAAGGCCGACGCCGACACCCCCTACACCCGCGGCGGCTACCTGCAGCGCATCGACTACGGCCTGCGTTCCTCGCGCATGTTCGCCGACAAGCCGCCGGCCCAGGTCGTCTTCGACAGCGCCGAGCGCTGCCTGCCTCAGGACGGCGTCACCTGCGCGGCCGACACCATCGACAGCAAGTCGTTCTACTGGTACGACACGCCGTGGGACCTGAACTGCAAGCCCGGCACCAAGTGCGACAACGGCAGGCTGACGCCGTCGTTCTGGACCCGTAAGCGGCTGACCGCGGTCACCACCCAGCTCCTGAAGCCCGACGGCTCCTACGGCAAGGCCGACTCCTGGCAGCTCACCCACCGCTGGGGCATGGCGGACACCGACTACCAGCTGCTCCTCGACAGCGTGCAGCACACCGGCCACACCGCCACACCGTCGATCACGCTGCCCAAGACCACCTTCGCCTACACCCAGCTCGCCAACCGGCTGGACCGCACCGGCGACGGCTACGCCCCCTTCATCAAGGCGCGGCTGTCCACCGTCGCGGACGAGTCGGGTGGCCAGATCGACGTCAACTACTCCGCTCCGGCGTGCGACGTCGACGCGACGCCGACCCCCGAGACCAACACCACCCGGTGCTTCCCGCAGTACATCGGCGGTGACAGCAGCGACGCCCCGGACCGCGAGTGGTTCAACAAATACGTGGTCACCTCCGTGACGTCCACCGACCGTACCGGCGGCGCCCCCGACCAGGTCACCGCCTACGACTACCTCGACGGCGCCGCCTGGCACTTCGATGACGACGACGGCTTGACCAAGGAGAAGTACAAGACCTGGTCCCAGTGGCGCGGCTACGGCCACGTGCGGGTCCGAAGCGGCGGCCAGGGCGGTGCGGCCGCCATGAAGTCGCAGGAGGAGCACTACTTCCTGCGCGGCATGGACGGCGACCGCAGGACACCGGCGGGCGGCACCAAGTCCGTGACCGTCGCGCTCGGCGCCGGTGAGGGCGACGCGATCACAGACGACGAGGCGACCGCGGGCTTCGAGTACCGCACGGTGTCCTTCGACCGGCCCGGCGGCACGATCCTGCAGAAGACCGTGTACCGGCCCTGGCGCCACGAGACGGCCAGGAAGGTCCGGGACTGGGGCACCGTCACCGCCGACTTCACCGGTATCTCCGAGGCGAAGAACTACACGTCACTGGACGACGGAGCCGGTGACAAGTGGCGGACCACCGCCACCTCCACCAGCCACGACACCGTCGCGGGACGGCCCATCCGGGAGGAAGACCTGGGGGACACCTCCACGGCCGACGACGACCAGTGCACCCGCACGACCTACGCCACCAACACCGACAAGAACATCCTCCTGCTGCCCGCGCGGGTGGAGACCGTCGCCAAGGCGTGTGACGCCACGGTCGACCGGACCAAGGACGTCATCGACGACACCCGCACCGCCTACGACGGCGGCGCCTACGGCGCGGCCCCGACCAAGGGCGACGTGACGGGCACCGCACCGCTCAAGGGTGACAACGGCACCAAGGCGACCTATCTGGAGGCCGGCGCCACCTACGACGACTACGGACGCGAACTCACCGTCACCGACGTCACGGCCGACGTGACCGTGACCGGCAACGCCGACCCCGTGCGCACCGCCCGCACCGGCGGCCGCACCACCACCACGGCCTACGTCCCGTCCGTCGGCCTCCCCACCCGGACCAAGACCACCACGCCGCCCGCCGACACCGACAACCCCACGAGCGCCCAGACCACCGTCAAGGACCTCGACCCGCTGCGCGGACTGCTGCTCAAGCAGACCGACACCAACAACAACGTCACCAGCTACGCCTACGACGCGCTCGGCCGCTCCACCAAGGTGTGGCTCGCCGACCGCGCCACGAGCGGTGTGCCGACGTACGAGTACGCCTACTCGGTCACCGAGGGCAAGCCCGTCACCGTGGCCACCAAGCTGCTCGACAACGAGGGCGGCCAGATCACGTCGTACAAGCTGTACGACGGGTTCCTGCGCGAGCGTCAGGCCCAGGCACCCGGCCCCGACGGCGGCCGGATCATCTCCGACAACTTCTACGACGAGCGCGGTCTGACCACCAAGACCTTCGCCCCCTACTACGCCACCGGCAGCCCCGTCGCCGAGCTGTTCAAGCCCGCCGACGCGCTGGGGGTGGAGACCCAGACCCGCACCTTCTACGACGGTCTCGGCCGCCAGGTCGAGGAGCGTCAGATCGCCGGCAACGGCGACGGCGGCACCGTCCTGTCCACCAAGAAGACGGTCTACGGCGGCGACCGCACCACCCTGATCCCGCCGACCGGCGACACCACCGTCACCTCCCTGGTCGACGCGCGCGGGAACATCACCGAACTGCGCCAGCACCACACCCGCGACCCGCAGTCGGCCTACGACACGACCACCTACGACCACACCCCTTCGGGCGACCTGCTGAAGGTCACCGACCCGGCCGGCAACAGCTGGAGCTACACGTACGACCAGCTCGGCCACCAGACGTCCTTCACCGACCCCGACCGGGGTCGCACCGACACCACGTACGACGACCACGGTCAGGTGATCTCCAGCACCGACCAGCGCGGCACCACCCTGTTCAACAGCTACGACGGACTGGGCCGCAAGACCGAGCTGCGCGAGGGTTCCGCCACCGGCAAGCTGCGGGTCAAGTGGACGTACGACACCGTCTCCGGAGCCAAGGGTCAGCTCGCCGAGTCGATCCGCTACGTGGACGGCCATGCGTACACCACCGCGGTAACCGCCTACGACAAGCTGTACCGGCCCACCAAGACGGCGACCGTCATCCCGGCCTCCGAGGGCGCGCTGGCCGGCGCCTACCAGTCCGGCACCGCCTACAAGCCCTCCGGCCTGGTCGCCTCGCTCAGCTACTCCGCCGCCGGCTCACTGCCGGGCGGCTCGATCAACTACTCCTACGAGGACCAGACCCTCCGGCCGATCTCCGTCTACGGCCAGGGCATGACCTCGACCGCCGCCTACAGCCAGACCGGCAAGCCGCTGGTGTACAGCTTCGGTCTGACCAACGGTGAGAAGAAGACGCAGGTCACCAATACCTACGAGTTCGGCACCCAGCGGCTGGCGACCACGCGCGTCGACCGCGAGGGACAGGCGGGCGTCGACCAGAACGTTTCCTTCCGCTACGACGAGGCCGGCAACGTCCTCTCCCTGCGGGACGTCTCCCGCACCGGCACCGACAACCAGTGCTTCGCGTATGACCATCTGCGCCGTCTGACGGAGGCGTGGGCCGAGGGGGACCAGACCTGCGCCGACTCGCCGTCCGCGGACGAGCTGGGCGGTCCGGCTCCGTACTGGCAGTCGTACACCTATGACAAGGCCGGCAACCGCCTCACCGACACCCGGCACGACGCCGGAGGCGACGCCGCCAAGGACATCGAGCACACCTACGAGTACCCCCCTGCGGGCAAGCCCAAGGCCCACCAACTGTCCGCGCTCACCACGCAGGGACCTGTGGGAACCAGCCGGACCGACTACGCCTACGACGAGACCGGCAACACCACCGACCGCGGCGAGCAGCACCTGGAGTGGGACGCCGAGGGGCTCCTGGCCAAAGTCACCGAACCCGTCGACGGCAAACCGGCCAAGACCACCGAGTATGTGTACGACGCCAACGGCAACCGGCTCATCGACCGCACGGGCGACCGGACCACGCTGCACCTCGGCCACACGGACGTCACCCTGGACAAGGGCGCGACCAAGGCGAAGGCGACCCGCTACATCGACCTCGGCAGCGGCCACCAGGCGGTCCGCGCCGACGACGGCAGCTTCTCCTTCACCCTGGCCGACCACCACGGCACCGGCATGCTGGCCGTCGCCGCCACCGACCTGGCCCTCACCCAGCGCCGGGTCACGCCCTTCGGCGAGGCCCGCGGTACGGCACCGGCCGCCTGGCCCGGGACCAAGGGCTTCGTCGGCGGTATCGACGAGACGAAGGACACCGGCCTCACCCACCTGGGTGCCCGCGAGTACGACCGCCAGACCGGCCGGTTCCTCTCCGTCGACCCGGTGATGGATCCGGCGGACCCGCAGCAGATGAACGGCTACACCTACGGCAACAACAACCCGCTGGTGTACGCCGACCCGGACGGGAAGTTCTTCGGCTTCCTGGAATTGTTCAAGCTGCTGAAGAAGACGATCCACTACCTCCTCAACAAGGTGCCCAACAAGAACCCGGGCTTCATGCAGCGGCGCACACAGGCGCCGGCCGTAAGCAGTGGCAAGCTGCGCGGAACGCTTCAGCAGATCTATCCGAAGGCGCGAGCCAAGCAGGTCTTCGGCAACGGCAAGCTGTCCACGGCGATCATCCACGAGTTCAACACGGGGCAGCCCCTGCCGGAGAAAACCCAGCTGCATCTGCAGAAGGGCTGGGCGACCATGAGCGCTCTCTCGGAGATTCTGGAGAACGACCGCAAGGCCAGGGAGACCGGCAAGAACACCAAGAAGACCCCTCTGCTGTCCGACAGCGATCTGAAGGTCGCCAAGGCCGAAGCGGCGGAACTCTGGGACGCGCTCAACTCACGTGACGTCACCGGCAACATCAAGAAGCGGATGAACGCCGACACCGGCATGAAGAGCGCCGTCAAGACGGACTTCGACGCGGTGGCCAAGACACCCGCCGTGAAGGAACTGACGGGAACGGAGTTCAAGCCGGTCCAGTACAAGAGCCCCCAGCCGGTCGGCCAGCCCACGCGGCTGCGCGGCTTCTCCAGAACCCTCGGTATCGTCGGCGGCATCACGACAGCCGCCGAGGCGCCCTCCTACGTACACCAGTACGGATGGAAGAAGGGCCTGGTGGAGATGGGCAAGGACATCGTGGACCCGTTCGGGTTCCACGACGCCCTGGAGCCGCCGCAGACGAGCGGAGGCGTATGCCCTCCCGAGAGCTGCGCCTGACAGTGAGCCCGACACGCTGTGCCGGACAATGAGGACGGGGCTCGTCGTGCCGCACCTCGCACGACGGGCCCCGCGCCCATGAGCACGACTGCCGCACACCCACTGAGGAAAACATGAGCGACGTCCCCACCGGGGCGAATCCGGCCCAGGAAATCCTGGCCGACGAGATCCCCTCTCTGCTGCTGCGCATGATCCCGGAATCCGCCGCCTCCATCGCCGAGATGTTCCATCGGCCCGCGGACGTGGCCGTTGTGACCGAGGAGGCGTGGGTACGGCTGTACCCTCTGCTGGCCGAGTGCTTCACGACGCCCGTGCTGATGCCCGAGCTGGAGAGCGACAGCCCCGACACCGAACTGCTGCACCGGTGCTGGGACTTCGTGGAGCGCATCGTCGCCCACTCCACGGAGCACGTCAGCGGCGCTGTCCACTTCGAGGTACTCGAACAGCTTCTGAACGCCGAGGGTCTGGTAGAGGCGGCCTGGCCCTACATGAGGCCCCACACCCGCGCCCGTACCCTGAAAATGCTGGACAGCTTCGATGTCCGCGTGCGCGGCATCAACTGGCGCTGACGACGGGGTTCCGTGCAACCATCTCGCAACGTACCGGGGAGTTGACTGGGCGGAGACACCGCCACGAACTTACTGGCACGAGACGGGAAGGCGGGAGCCTGTGATGACGGAGATCTCACGCATCGCCCTGACAGAGTCCGCGGCCGATCTGATCCGCCGGTTGACCGCGGAGCACGGGCCGCTGATGTTCCATCAGTCGGGCGGCTGCTGCGACGGCAGCGCGCCCATGTGCTACCCGCTGGGCGAGTTCCGTACGGGCGCGTCCGATGTGCTGCTCGCCGAGCTGGAGGTGGACGGGGTCGAGAAGCCAGTCGGCTTCTGGATGTCCGTGTCGCAGTTCGAGCGGTGGCGGCATACGCATCTGACGGTGGACGTGGTGCCGGGGCGCGGCAGCGGCTTCTCGCTGGAGGCGCCGGAGGGCGTCCGCTTCCTGATCCGCTCCCGGCTGCTGGACGCGCCCGAGCAGGACGCGGCGGAGTAGGGCGTACCGGAGCGGGGCGCGGCGGAGCAGGGGCGCGCGGCGCCCGCCCGTACGGCGCTCACCGCGTCCCGCCCGCCGGGCGCTCAGCTGGCGTCGGCCAGCGCCAGGGTGTGCAGCCGCTCCGGGGGGCCGGGGCGGGCGTAGTACCAGCCCTGGGCGGTGTCGAATCCCAGCATCCGCAGATGTTCGGCCTGTACCGCCGTCTCGACGCCCTCCACCGTGACCGCCAGGTCGAGCGTATGGGCCAGCGAGACGATGCCCTCCACGATCTTGACGTCGACGGGGTCGGCCGGGGCGCGCTGCATGCCGCGGGTGAAGGAGCGGTCCAGCTTGAGGGTGCTGACCGGGAGGCGGCGCAGATACGAGAGGTTGGAGTAGCCGGTGCCGAAGTCGTCCAGGGCGATGTCCACGCCCAGGTCGGCGAGTTGCCGCAGCGGCCGCAGGGCGTCCTCGTCGGCGCCGATGAGGTCGTTCTCGGTGACCTCCAGGCACAGGGCGCTCGGGCACAGTCCGGCGTTCTCCAGGACCGCCACGGTGTCGGACACCAGCGTGGGGTGGCTCAGCTGGCAGGGCGACAGGTTGACGTTGACCCGCAGCCGCTCGGCCTCGCCCTCGGGAGCGTCCTGCCAGGCGCGGGCCTGCCGGGCCGCCTGCTCCAGCACCCAGCGGCCGAGCGGCACGATCAGGCCGGTGTCCTCGGCGAGCGGGATGAACTGGTCCGGTCCGAGCACCCCGTGCACCGGGTGCAGCCAGCGCACCAGCGCCTCGGCGCCGCGTACGGTGCCGTCGGCGAGCCGTACCAGCGGCTGGTACTCGATGAAGAACTCGCCGTTCTCCAGGGCCGACGGCAGCCCGTTGCTGAGGCTGTGACGGGCGATCACCCGGGCGTTGGAGTCGTCGTCGGCGAGTTCGTAGCGGTTGCCGCCCGCGGCCTTGGCCCGGTACATGGTGATGTCGGCGCTGCGCAGCACCTCGGCCCGGCCGATCTCCCCGGCCCGCCCGTCGACGACGCCGATGCTGGCCCGTACCCGCAGCTCGCGGCCCTCGACCTGGACGGGGTCGGCGAGCGCGGCGAGCATCCGGCGGGCCATCGCGGTGCCGTCCGCCTGCGCGGCGGGCCCGGTGACCAGCGCCAGGAACTCGTCCCCGCCGACCCGGGCGACCAGCTCGTGCGGGGACGCCACGCACCCCTGGAGCCGCTCAGCGACGGCCCGCAGCATCCGGTCCCCCGCCACGTGCCCGAGGCTGTCGTTGACGGCCTTGAAGCCGTCGAGGTCCAGGTAGCACACGCCGAAGCGCTGGGCGTCGGCCGCGGCGGCGAGCGCCTGGTCGAGGCGTTCCAGGAACAGGGTGCGGTTGGGCAGCCCGGTCAGCTCGTCATGGGTGGCCTCGTAGCGCAGCCGCTCGCGCAGCAGCCGGTGCTCGGTGATGTCCTCGGCGAGCGCGAGCTGGTACTGGGGCGCGCCATGGGAGTCGCGGAGCAGGGTGACGGTGAGATTGGTCCACAGCACGCTGCCGTCGTCGCGGTAGTGCGGCTTCTCGATGCGGAAGAGGTCGCGCTCCCCCGTCACCAGCTCGCGGTACAGCTCGTGGACGCCCGGGGCGTCGTCGGGGTGGACGAACTCGGTGACGTTGCGGCCGGGGCGGAAGAAGGAGGCCCCGCCGAACATCCTGGCCATCGCGTCGTTGACGACGAGGACTTCGCCGTCGAGTCCGGCGATCCCCACGCCGATCACCGCACCCTCGAACACGGCCTGGAACTTGGCCTCGCTCGCGTGCAGCGCCTTCTCGGCCTCTTCGCGCGCGGTCAGGGCGGCGCGGGAGATGGCGTTCCGCTCGTCGCGCTCACGCTCACGCAGGGCCCGGACGAAACCGGCGGCGAGCGCGTGCTGGAGCCGGGCGCAGCGGGCCCGTACGTCCTCGTCGCTCATCGGCCGGTCCGGCGGGGCGTAGAGCACCAGATACGCGTCGATGATCCCGAGGATCGCGGGCAGCGCCTCGGGCTCGGCGCACTGGGCGTCCACCAGCGCGGCGCCCACCTCGTAGGCGTCGGCGGTGTCGAAGGGGACGGCGCGCAGGGCGTCGCTCAGCCGGTGGGCCAGCGGCAGCAGATAGTCCTCGAACTCGTCAAGGGTCATGGTGGTGGCCGACATCGGGTGGACGGCCCGGCTCCAGACCGCCGCGAACCGCCGCAGCCTCCCGTGGTCCGCCTCGGCGTCCCCGGCGCCGTCCCGACGTCTCGGCCCGCCCGGCGTCGAGGTCATATCGCACGCCTCGCCGGGGGGACGCCGCCGGGGGCTGGTTCGTCCTCGCCTGTGGCGTCGATGTCCGCGCCTGTGGTGTTGATGCCCGCCGGCCGCCAGGTGGCCTTCAAGTCCCGCACTTCCTTCGCCCTCTTCCGGCTTCCGGGGCCGCCCTCGGGGTCGTCCGCGTCCTCGGGGCAGTGGAGCACGACGAAGAGCGGCAGGGCAACCCGCTGCTGAGGCGAGATTACTGATCAACCGTTGGCTGGGGAAAGGAAAAATGGACATTGGCCATCCGGATGTACCCGCGGAGAGGGGAGAAGCCGGGAGAAGACGGGCACCGGACGGCGGCGCCCGGGTGGGGCGCCGCCGTGGGGAGGGGGGTCGGGTTCAGCGGTTGCGGCCGCGGAACCCCCAGCCGGATGTGCGGGCCTGACCGGACTCTTGGGCCCCCTGCGCCTCTTGAGCCTCTTGGGCTTCAGTGGCCCCTTCGGTCATCCGCGTCCTTCCGGCTTCGGCCTGTTGCCCCCTGCCGGTCTCCTCGCTCTCGGTGATCTCGACATGACGGGGTTTCACGGCCTCCGCCTTCGGGACGGTGATAGTGAGCACACCGTCGGCCATCTCGGCCTTGACGGCCTCGGTGTTGACCTCGGCGGGCAGCAGCATCCGGTACTCGAAGCGCCCGGTGCGACGGGTGCTCCGGCGCACTACGCCCTCGCGTTCGCGTTCCCCGATCTCGCCGGAGACGGTCAGCTCCTGGCCGCTCACCTCCACGTCCACGTCGGCGCGCCGGACGCCGGGGAGGTCCACTTCGACCCGGTAGGCGTCGTCGGCCTCGATGACGTCGGCGGCGGGCGCCCATGTGGTGAGGGCGGGCGGGGCGGCGCCGACGGTGGATTCGAGGAGTCCGCCCATCTGGCTGAGCAGTTCGTCGAATTCCGCCAGGGGGTTGCGGCTCCAGCCCCGGGGGCGTTCGAGGGGGCCTGCGCCCCGGTGTCGTCGGACGGGCATGCTCATCGTCCTTCACCTCCGTGGTTCTGTGGTTCTGCGGTTCGGTGGTTCCGTGGTGATGGTTGTGGGCAAGTCAGACCAGGGCCTCGTGGACGTAGCACCACCGCCATTCCTCGCCCTGTTCCAGGGGCTCGACGATGGGATGGCTCGCCGTCGCGGCATGGGCGCGGGCGTGCTTGAGCGGGGAGGAGTCGCAGCAGCCGACGTGTCCGCAGGTCAGGCAGAGCCGCAGATGCACCCAGGGCGACCCGAGGCGCAGGCACTCCTCGCACCCCTCCGGGGTGTGCGGGGCGACCGGGCGCACCATGGACAGATGGGGGTCGGGCTCGATGGCCATGGCGTTCGCCCTCCTTGCCGTAGCGTGCGGCCGGATGTGCGCGTCGCCGCCGCTGGTCCGGCCCATCGGGTCATTGGCCGGACCATTGGCGGGGCGGAGGCCCACGCCGTCAGGGTGACAAGGGCGGGCTGTGGTGCGCCTGCGTCCCCGAGGTCGAAATTACGGCTCTGAATTCGCCCTCTTGCGGTGATTCGCCGGGATACGGGTATCCGGACCGCATGGCCCCATCAGGTGTCGCCGATGAGCTGGTGCTGCGCTGTCTGACCATGTTCGACAGCCAGGACGAGACGGAGATACTGCGCCGGGCGATGGCCCAGGTCAGTACCGTCGGCCCGGGCCGCGCCGAGGCGGGCTATCTGCTGCTCGGCGACGGCCTGGTGCGCTGCCCGGACGACGGCTTCCGGGCGACCGCGGCCCTGGACGCGCAGGTCAGGCAGCTGGCGGGCCGGGACGGTCCGGTGCGCTTCCCCCGGCGGGGCTGGGGGTGGGCGTTCGCCCTGCGCGAGCCGGACGGGCTGGGGGCACCGGATGGGACGGGGGCACCCGACCGGCTGCGGGGCGCGCTGGTGGTCAGCTCCCGGGACCGGCCGGGCGAGGACGAGCGGTTCCTGCTCT
>NZ_GG657754.1:1909135-1931857 GCF_000158915.1 Streptomyces himastatinicus ATCC 53653
GGGCGGGCCCCGGGCGCCCCGATCCGTACCCCAAGCCCGATCCGGCGCAGCGCGAGGAGCTGCTGCGGGAGGCCGCCCGCCGGTGCCGCCCGGCCCGGGTGCGGGACCGGCTGGTCGCGGTCGCCGCGCCGCGGGGCGAGCTGCTGGGCGCGCTGTGCCTGGTGGACCCCGAGGGCCGGGCCGACGAACGGGCCGTACGCGCCCTGGACCACGCCGCGTCCGCGCTCGCCCTGGAGCTGGCGCATCTGCGGGAGCTGGCCGAGCTGGAGCTGCGGCTGCGGCGCGAGCTGGTGGACGACCTGCTCACGGGCGCGGACGACACCAGCGCCTACGCCCGCGCCGAGGCGGTCGGCCACGATCTGCACGGTCCGCACCATGTGGTCGCGGTGCGCTGGGCGGACGGACCGGCGGACGACGGGTTCCTGCGCGCCGTCGGCCGGGCGGCCGCGGGGCTGGGGCTGCGGGTGCTGCCGACCCGCCGCTCCGGTACGGCGGTGCTGGTGGCGCGGGGCCGTCCGGCCGAGCGCGCGCTGCACTCGGCGCTCAGCCGGGAGCTGGGCTCACCGGCCGGGGCGGTCGGCGTCGGCGGCCGCTGCGACAGCCCACACGAGGTGCCCCGTTCGTATCAGGAGGCGCTGCGTGCGCTGGAGGTCCGGCAGGGTTCACACGGCGCGTACGGCATCACCTTCTTCGACGATCTGGGCCTGTACCGCATCCTGCGTACCGGAAAGGATCAGCGCGAGGTCGAGCAGTTCGTACGGGAGTGGCTGGGCCCTCTGCTGGACTACGACGCGCTGCACCGGACGGCCCTGGTGGAGACCCTGACCGCGTACTTCGACCGCGGCGGCAACTACAGCGCGACGGCCGCCACCCTGGTCATCCACCGCTCCACGCTGCGCTACCGGCTCCAGCGCATCCGCGAGATCAGCGGCAGCGATCTGACGGACGTGGACAGCAGGCTCAACCTCCAAGTGGCCACCCGCATCTGGAAGATCATGCGGAGCGGGCCGGAATGAAAGGAGAGGACTCCGAGATGGGCGAGAAGGAGAAGAACACGAGCGTGGTGCGCAGTCTGCTGGACCAGCAGGGCACGACGTACGCGGCCGAGGCCGGAATCACCCTGCGGAACACCCCCGGCCCCCTCTACCAGCTGCTGGTGCTGGCCCATCTGCTGTCCGCCCGGATCAAGGCGGACATCGCGGTGGCCTCCGCGCGTGCCCTCTTCGACGCCGGGATGCGCGATCCGCGGACGATGGCCGACGCCACCTGGCAGCAGCGGGTCGACGCCCTGGGCGAGGGCGGCTACCGCCGTTACGACGAGCGGACCGCGACCCAGCTCGGCGAGGCGGCCGAGCTGGTGCGGCGCGAGTACCAGGGCGATCTGCGGCGGATGCGTGAGGCCGGGGACCCGCGGAAGCTGCTGCGGGAGATCACCGGCATCGGACCGGCCGGGGTCGACATCTTCCTGCGGGAGGCGCAGGGCGTCTGGCCGGAGTTCGCCCCGTACTTCGACCGCAAGGCCCTGGAAGGCGCCGAGCGCGTCGGCCTGCCGAAGACCGCCGCGTCCCTGGAGAAGCTGGTGCCCGGCAAGGACCTCCCCCGCCTCGCCGCGGCCCTGGTCCGCGTGGCGCTCCACGGCGACGCCGCCCAGGAGGTGCGCGCCGCCGCGTAACGCGCCGTCAGCCGGGCGCCCCGGCCTGCTCAGGACGCTCGTCGGGGATCCCGCCCGGGGCGGCACCGCCCCCGTCCGCGCCGTAGCGCCGCAGCAGCCACACCCCGAACGCGGCGTAGAAGACGTACACGGCCGCCTCCCACCAGTCCGGTGCCGCACCCGGCGAGCGGATCTGGAAGAAGTCGTCCAGCCCGTGGACGAGGACCAGGGGCCAGACCGAGCCGATCGCGTGGCGCAGCCCGGCGCAGGCGAAACCGAAGAGCCCGGCGGACAGCATCTGCCACAGCGTGTCGTCCAACGGGGCGCCGAAGAACAGGTAGTTCTGGACGTGGCCGACGCCGAACAGGACGCCGACGGCGACCGCCGCGCGCATCGCCCCGAGCGGGCCGAGCGCCTGCTGCACCAGGCCCCGGCTGTGGGCCTCCTCGTTGATGCCCACCCACAGCAACGACACCAGCGAGCCGACGATCACGCCCGCGCTGCCGTCAAGGCCCACGACGGCGTACGAACACGCGACGAGCAGCATGGGCAAGCCCAGCCACCAGCGCCGCACCCGGCCGGGCGTCGCGACGCCCGACACACGCAGCCACCCCCACCGCCACAGCACGCACCAGACGCCCGCGAAGCAGACCGCGTTGACCACGGTGGCGCCGAGGCCGGGAAACCAGGACGGGGCCAGTGGCGGCAGGATCACCTTGGCGAACAGCACCAGTACGACATGCCAGGCGAGCGTCAACTCGACGGCGCCCAGGAGCGGATGGCGCGTGACATGGCCTTTCCACCGGCTCCCCACGGTCCGAGGATAGCCGCGCTCCCCGCGAGAAGCTGCCGGTCATGCGCAGCAGTCCCACCCGGGACGGCAGTCGCAGGCGTCGGCTCCGGCCGCCAGGGACGGCGCGGTTGCGGCCGGTGTCGCGCAACAGCCCTTGCCCTGCCAGGCGTTGCGGCCTTCCTTGACCGCGATGGCGGCGATGACGAGGGCGGCGACGGGATCGGCCCAGGACCAGCCGAGGGTGGCGTTGAGGACCAGGCCGACCAGGAGGACGGCGGAGAGGTAGGTGCACAGCAGCGTCTGCTGGGAGTCGGCGACGGCGCTGGCGGAGCCGATCTCGCGACCGGCCTTGCGCTGGGCGGCGGAGAGGAAGGGCATCACCGCGAGGGACAGCGCGGCGATGACGATGCCGGGGGTGGAGTGTCCGGCCTGCCCGGTGCCGGTCAGCGCCCGGACCGCGTCGACGCCGACGTACGCGGCGAGGGCGAAGAAGGAGACCGCGATGAGCCGCAGGGCGGTCTTCTCCCTCGCCTGGCGCACGGCGTGCTCGCGGGCGGAGAACTGCCAGGCGACCGCGGCGGCGGAGGACACCTCGATGACGGAGTCCAGGCCGAAGCCGATCAGCGCGGCGGAGGAGGCGAGCGTCCCGGCGGTGATCGCGACGATCGCCTCGACGACGTTGTAGCTGATGGTGGCCGCGACCAGCAGCCGTATGCGCTTCGCCAGCACGTCACGGCGGGCCGGGGACGAGCCTATGCCGATGGATATCTCCGCGGCCATCTCAGCAGCAGCCCTTGGTCTCGGCGTCCGGGCAGGTGGTGTCCGTCGCGACGGCCACCACGGCGGCGCGCAGGTCGTCCAGCGCATGCCCGAGACGTTCGTCGGCGAGCTCGTAGCGGATACGCCGACCGACCGGCACCGCGACGACCAGGCCGCAGTCGCGCAGGCACGTCAGGTGGTTCGACAGCCGGGTCCGGGAGACCTCCAGGGCGTCGGCAAGGTCCGCGGGATGAGCCGGAGCCTCGCACAGGGCGAGCAGGATCCGGCAGCGGATCGGATCGGCGAGGGCGCGGCCGAACCGCGCCAGCACCTCGATATCGGTGGCGAGAGTCGGCATGCCGACGAGAGTACACGAATCTCTGAATTCACAAATTCATGAACGCAGAACTCGCGATCTCAGCCCTCCAAGCTGCCGATCGTCTCGTCCAGCCACTTCCTCTCTTCCGCTCCGGTGGCACGCGCGATGCGCAGCATGCCCTGCCGGAACAGGTCCGGCGCCTCCTCGGCTCGTACCGGCTCACCATCGCGGTAGAAGAAACTCGAGGGAGTGGCGAGGAACGCCTGACGACGCCGGAGTACGGCGGCCTGGGCAGCCGGATCCGGAAGATGGCGCAGGAACGCGAGCAGTGTGAAGAAGCGCTGCCCATCGGTGATTTCCGCGTCCTTGGGGTTCCTCAGACGAGCCAGCAGTTCGGCGCGGCCCGCTTCCGTGAGCGACAGCACCCGGCGAGGTGCGGCAGCGCTGCCGGGCTCGGTGCGCTGATCGATCAGTTCCGCCTTCACCAGCCGGGTGATGGCCGGATAGAGCGCGCCGTCGCTCACCGGACGGATGTGGCCGTTCAGCGCGTGGATACGCGCCTTCAGTTCGTAGCCGTGCAGGGGCTCTTCATAGAGGAAGCCCAGAATCGACAGCTCCAGCATGCACCGGCCTCTTCCCTGCGCGCGTCCGCGCACTTGTCCGCTTCGCATCGCCATGCTATCTCTTTTCGCTGTATCTCGATAAGAGGTACAGCGAAAAGAGGGGTCGTGTCATGGGCGCAGCGCAGCACCGTCGCAAGCTGATGTCACTCGCGTATCCGATCTACTTCGAGCTGCTCGCCGGGGTCACGGCAGGGATCATCAACATGGTCTGGGTGGCCCGGCTCGGCGGGGACGCCGTTGCCGCGGTGGCGGTCGCCACGAACGTCGAGAATCTGCTGCTCGGCGTCATCCTCGTTGCCGGTTCCGGTACGACCGTGCTGGTCGCACGGGCCAGGGGTGCGGAGGACGCGGCCGCGGTGCGTGGCGCCGTACGCGGCGGCTGGGCGCTGTGGGCACTCGTCACACCCGTTGTCGCCATCGGCGGATACCTGTGCCGCGAACCGCTGGCCCGCCTCGTGCTCGGCGGCGACGACGGCCCCGCGCTGCACCTGGCCACCGGGTACTTCGCGATCGCGCTGCCCGGGATCGCGGTGTTCTTCGCCACCAACGTCGTCGACGGCATCCTCAAGGGCACGGGCGACACCCGCACCCCGATGAAACTCGCACTGCTGGCGAACGGGCTGATCCTCGCCCTGGATCCCGTGCTCATCCTCGGTCTTGGGCTGGGGGTGCGCGGGGCGGCGATCGCCACCGTGCTGGGGCGGACGGCGGCGCTGGCCTGCGGTGTCCTCGCCCTGCGCCGCAACGGCCCCCTGCGGCAGGCCGCCGAAAAGACCTCGCTCACGGCCGGAGGGCTCGTCACCGACGCACGCAGCACGGCTGCGACCGGGCTGCCGATGTCGGCCGACTTCGTCATCAGAATGACCGGGACCCTCGCGCTCGTCGCCGTCGTCGCCCACATCGGCGTGAGCGACGTCGCGGCGTACGGGATCGCGACCAAGGCCCTGTACGTCGCGACCATGGCCTTCTACGCGGTGCGCCAGGCGGCTGCCATCCACACCGCTCATCTGCTCGGCGCCGGGCATGACGAGCGGCGGGACATCGGACGCCAGGCGCTGGTCCTCGCCGGTGCCCTGGGACTCGCGGCCGCCCTGACCCTGCTCGCCGCCGGACCGTGGATCATGCGAGCCTTCGGCGCCGAGGGCGAGGTGGCCGAGGCCGGGGCCCTCTATCTGCGCTCGGTGGGCCCGTATCTGGTGCTGCTCGCCTGCTTCATCGCGCTGGGCGGGGTGTTCGAGGCCAGCGGCCGCAGCCCGGCCCTGGCCCGCATCACCGCGTGCGGGGCCGTGCTGCAACTCGCGCTCGCGTACGGCCTGTCGGGGTCGGGCCTGCCGGGCATCTGCCTGGCCATGGCACTGTCGATGGCACTCCAGTGCACGGCCGTGACCAGGATGTACCGGCGCACGGAACGGGCTCGGGCCACAGGATGCGACGAAAGCCGCCCGAAGACTTCGGTCACGGAATGAGGAGCGTGCTCAGCGGATGCCGTACTCCTTCAGCACCTTGCGCTGGGCCGCGGTCGGCTTGGCCGGGAAGTAGAGGTAGCAGACGCCGCCGGTGCCGGAGACCACCTTGCCGTCGGCGTTGTACCGCTTGGTCCTCAGCCAGATGTTCTCCCACTGCCTGCGCTTGTAGACACGGCGGACGGCGGGGTTGTCCGGTGAGGCGGGGTCGTTCGCGATCACGTCCCCGGTGGCGGTGAAGCCGATGACGGTCATGAGGTGGCCCGCGGTGCCGTAACCCGCGCCGTCCAGCTCCGTCTTGAGGAAGGACTGCGAGGTGATCACCGGGATGCCCGCGGCGATCAGCTTCTCCAGGTCGGTCAGCGAGCCGAGCCGGGTGACCACGCCCTGCATGTCGCGGTACGTGGCGGCGTAGGCGGCGTTGAACGGCCAGTTGCCGCAGCCGTCGTACTGGTAGTCGAAGGTGGCGCGGGCCGCGTGGCAGACCTGGGGGTCGGCGTAGTCGGGGTTGACCCAGGCCAGGTCATCGGCGGTGGGCTTACGGCCCCAGAACTCGATGATCATCTGCGAGGAGGTAGGGCTGCACCAGGCCTCGCCGCCGTTGTCGTACTCCGGGTACTGGCCCTTGTGGATCTCCTGCGAGTAGCGCGGTACGGCGAGTTCGCGCGCCTTGGGCAGGCTCGGCTCGGAGGCGGGCACCTCGAAGCGGTCGGGAACGTCCGAGCCCATCGCGCCGATCCGCCACACGGTCGGGGTGCGGGTGGTGCCGGGCTTGCGGTAGAGGGTCAGCCGTAGCTGGTACGCCGTCAGCCGGAGGCCGCTCGCCGGGTCGTCGACGGCGAGGGTGTCGGTCCACACCGAACTCTTGTCGTCGCTCTGGTCGTCCACCGAGGTGCGCCGGATGGAGTTCGTGCCGTCCCCGGAGGCCCAGCGGCCCATCACGTACCAGGGGGTCGCCGAGCCGTCGGAGTAGGTGCCCTTCAGCTCGGCCTGGATCCAGGTGCCCGAGGGGGTGCGGGCGTTCCACGAGACGATGGCCTCGGTCGCGGGGACGGAGAGCTTGCGTACCGGGGAGGTCCAGGTGGCGTACTCCCAGGCGGCCTTGGTGCCGGTGTGCGGGTCGGTGTAGTCGGTGGTGCCGGCCGGGCGGGAGATCACGATGCCGGGGCGGGCCCCGGCCTCGGCGCGGACGCCCTTGGCGGCTCCGGCCAGCCAGTCGGCGTGGCTGGTCCAGCCGTGGTACTCGGCGGTCGCGCCCGCCTTCTTCGCCGCTGAGCCCGCTGGTCTCGGGACGGGGCCGGAGGCGGCGGCGGTGGAGGTCATCTGTACGGCGGCGGCGCCCGCGACGCCGAGGGCGGCGGCGAGTACGGAGCGGCGGGGCGTGAATCCGGAACTGGTCATACGGGGCTCCCCCAGTCGTCGTCCAGCGGCGGCCAATGCGCATGCGCGACAGTCGCACAACTATGGCCGCTGCGAGTGGTGTCAGGCCAGTGCTTCCCCGCTCCGCCCCCGTATCAATATTGGTGTGGACCAATGGAGTGAATACTCCGCGGTAGTCGTAGAGTGGCCCTCCATGGAGACCGCCGACCGCCCCGCCGAGACGCTTCGCGCGTTCGCGCGGCGGCTGCGCGCCCTGCCGCCGTCGTGCGGGCCGGTCCGGCTCGTCGCGGTCGACGGACACGCCGGGTCCGGGAAGACCACCTTCGCAGGGCGGCTGGCGGAGGCGCTGGGCAGCGCGCCCGTCGTCCATACGGATGATCTCGCCACGCACGAGGAGCCGTTCGGGTGGACCGGGCGGTTGCAGGAGCACATCCTGACCCCGCTGAGCCGTGGCGACGCCGCCCGGTACGCCCCGTATGACTGGGTCGAGCGGCGCTTCGCGGACACCCGACGGCGACTGGACCCCGCCCCGGTGATCCTCCTCGAAGGCGTCGGCGCCGGGCGCCGCGCCGTACGCCCGCAACTGGCCCATCTGGTGTGGATGGAGCTGGCCGACCGGGACGCCTGGCGGCGCGGGAGGCTGCGCGACGGCCCCGAACTGTCCACATTCTGGGACGGCTGGCAGTCAGTCGAGCGCGAACATTTCGCCGCCGACCCCTCGCGCCCCCATGCGGAAACCCTGATAGCGCAGCGAAAAGTGGGGTACGCGATACTCACGGGGCCCGCTGTGACCACCCGAATCACCCCTGGGCGTCACTCAGCGTGAGCGGGCGGAGCGCGTCCGGACGGACCCCAGGCCCGACCTGCCGGGCACGCCCCAACTCGGCTTGACCTGGGGCCCATACAGGTCTTACGTTCTCAATGTGCGACTCGTACGAGTCGCCCCAGTACGCGAAGCCCCCGGTTGTTCCCCCGTGATCGGGGGCTTCGTCCTGTCCGCACCCGGTTCGACACCGTATTCCGGCTGCCGTACGGGACCGAAGCGTCACTCTCGGTCACCTACCCCCTCAGGGCGCGTACGCCCCTTACACGCCCCCGCGCACGCCCGCCAAGCCTTGTGCGATTGCGACGAACAACAGTGCGGCACCCTCGGCCGGTGCGGCCTGCGCAGGTACGATGCAAAAAGGGCAGCCGCCCCGGCGGCATCCACGGGGGCAGGGGTTGTGGGGGACGTGATGGATTTCGGCACGCAGGGTTCGCACACCCCGGCCGATCTCGCCTGGCTGCGTGCCGTGGACGCCTACACGATGGGCGCCTACGCACAGGCCGAGGAGGAGTTCCGGGCCGCGGTGCGGCACGATCCGGGCATGGCCGACGCATGGCTCGGCCTGCACGCGCTGCGCGCCGACACGGCGACCGCGCTGTTACGCATGTACCGGCACCGCGATCGCTTCGGCGAACAGCGCACCCGGCACCGACGCACCCTCAACTCCTGGTACTGGCTGGGCTGGTGGGTCCAGCCCGTGCTGGAGACCAACCGGGACCTGCTGCTGGCGCACGCCTCGCACTGGCTGGACGGCCGCCATGTCCCCGAGCTGGACCGGGCGCTGGCCGGGTGTCCGCCCGTGGAGGCCGATCCGCAGGCCCGCTTCCTGCACGCCTGCCGCGCGTATCTGGGTCAAGGACTGGAACAGCTGTCCGCACACCGACGCTGCTGACGACTCTCTCGCATCGAGGCCGGGCTCTCGCGTATGCCCGGGTCCGGCTGAGATGTACGGGCAGGCGGAACCGCTCCTCTCCGCCGCCTGATGCGCTGCCGCAGCGAACAGCCCCAGCGCAAGGAGCTGCGCTACTGGCTGGCCCGCGCCCATGAGGGCACCGGGCGCAGCGCAGCGGCCCTCCCCCTCTACCGCGCGGTGCACCGCATCGACCCCACCTTCATGGACACCTCGGCGCGGCTGGCCGCCATAGCGGAGTCCGACGGCCTGGACGAGACGGCCGACCTCGCGGCCGTGACGCTGTCCGGGGTGAGCAGTCAGGACGCCACCGACGGCACCGTGACCGACCCGGCCGACACCCTGTCGGCCACCGTCGACCCGGCCGACGGCCGTGATCTGCGCACCGGCGGCGACGGCGCCGATGGCCCGCCGCTCATGACCACCCCCGTGACCGGCGCCGGCAACACCCGCGACCGGGGCGGCCTGCCCGCCCAGCCCGGGCCGTCCGATCCCGCCCTGCTGGAGAGCGCGCTCCAGGAGCTGGAGCGCATGGTCGGCCTGGAGCCGGTCAAGCGGCAGGTGCGAGCGCTGTCCGCGCAGCTCCACATGGCCCGGCTGCGCGCGGGGCAGGGTCTGCCGGTCCAGCCGCCGAAGCGGCACTTCGTCTTCTCCGGCCCCTCCGGCACCGGCAAGACCACCGTCGCCCGCATCCTCGGCCGGGTCTTCTACGCGCTCGGACTGCTCGGCGGCGACCATCTGGTCGAGGCCGGGCGCGCCGATCTGGTCGGCGAATACCTCGGGCAGACCGCGGTCAAGGCCAACGAGCTGATCGACTCGGCGCTCGGCGGGGTCCTCTTCGTCGACGAGGCGTACAGCCTGTCCAACTCGGGGTACAGCAAGGGCGACGCGTACGGTGACGAGGCGCTCCAGGTGCTGCTGAAGCGCGCCGAGGACAACCGCGACCGGCTGGTGGTCATACTCGCGGGCTACCCCGAGGGTATGGACCGCCTCCTGGCCGCCAACCCCGGCCTCGGCTCCCGCTTCACCACGCGCGTCGACTTCCCCAGCTACCGTCCGCTCGAACTCACTCGCATCGGCGAGGTGCTGGCCGCGGAGAACGGCGATGTGTGGGACGAGGAGTCGCTGGAGGAGCTGCGCAGCATCAGCGGGCACGTGGTCGAGCAGGGCTGGATAGACGAGCTGGGGAACGGGCGCTTCCTGCGCACCCTGTACGAGAAGAGCTGCGCGTACCGGGATCTGCGGCTGTCGGGGTGGACGGGCACGCCGACCCGGGACGATCTGGCGACGCTGCGGCTGCCGGATCTGATGCAGGCGTACGGGGAGGTCCTGTCGGGCCGCGGTCCCATGTACCGCGACCCGGAGGACCCCCCGCTGCCGTAGCCCTCTAGCGGGAGACCATCGCGGGCTCCTCCGACGCCGAAGCCGACGCCGGAGCGGCGGCCGACGCCGGGGCCGGGGCCTGGACCGTGGTGGCGCCGCGCGGCTCGGCCGCGAGGCGGCCGTGGCCGCTGTCCCGGTGGGCCGGGTCGCGGACCTCGCCGACCAGCATCTCCAGCACGTCCTCCAGCGCGACCAGCCCCAGCACCTTGCCGGACGCGTCGGCCACGGCCGCCAGGTGGGAGGCCGCCCGCCGCATCGCGCTGAGCGCGTCGTCCAGCGGCAGTTCGGCGCGCAGGGTCTCGATCGGATGCCAGACCCGCTGGGGGACCGCCCGTTCGGGGGCCTCCAGGTCCAGGACGTCCTTCACGTGCACGTAGCCCATGAAGGCGCCACCGGCGCCGCGCACCGGGAAGCGTGAGTAGCCGGTGCGGACCGTCAACTCCTCGATCTGCCGGGGCGTGACCGAGGGGTCGACGGTGACCAGGCCCGCCGGGTCGAGGAGGACGTCGGTGACCGGGCGGCTGCCCAGCTCCAGGGCGTCGGCGAGCCGTTCGTGCTCCCCGTCGTCGAGGAGCCCGGCCTGCCGGGAGTCCTCGACCAGATGGGTCAGCTGCTCACTGGTGAAGACGGCCTCGACCTCGTCCTTGGGCTCGACCCGGAAGAGCCGCAGCACCAGCCGGGAGCACGCGCCCAGCGCCGCGGTGACCGGACGGCACAGCCGGGCGAAGCCGACGAGGCCGGGGGCGAGCCACAGCGCGGTCTTCTCGGGCGCCGCCATGGCCAGGTTCTTCGGCACCATCTCGCCGATCACCAGGTGCAGGCAGACGACGACGGCGAGCGCGATGGCGTAGCCCAGCGGATGGACGAGCCCCTCGGGCAGGTGCACCACGTGGAAGACCGGCTCCAGCAGCTTGGCGACGGTCGGCTCGGCGACCGCGCCGAGGGTCAGCGAGCAGATGGTGATGCCGAACTGCGCGGCGGCCATCATCTGCGGCAGGCTCTCCAGCCCGGTGAGCACCGTACGGGCCCGTGCGGAGCCCTCGGCCGCCCGCGGCTCGATCTGGCTGCGGCGCACGGAGACCAGGGCGAATTCGGCGCCGACGAAGAATCCGTTGGCGAGGACCAGAAGAGCGGCGAAGAGGAGTTGGACGAGACTCATCGCTCAGTTTCCTTCTCGGCTACGGCGGCGACAGCGGCAGCTGTGGGGGCGGGGTCGTCGGACCCGGCACCGGTCGCGGAACCGGCCCCGGCACTCGTACCCGATCCGGTCCTGACCATCCGTACCCGCTCCGCCCGGTGGTGGCCGACCTGCCGGACGGCCAGCTTCCAGCCGGGCAGCTCGGCGGTGTCCCCGGGGGCGGGGATCCGGCCGAGCAGATCGGCGACCAGTCCGGCCACCGTCTCGTACGGCCCGTCGGGCACCTCGAGACCGATCCGGCGGAGGATGTCGACGCGGCAGGCGCCGTCGGCCTCCCATACGGGCCGGCCGTCCTCGGCGACGGTCTGGGCCAGGTCGGGTGTGTCGGCGGCCTCGTCGTCGTGTTCGTCGCGGACCTCGCCGACGAGTTCCTCGACGATGTCCTCCAGGGTGACGACACCGGCCGTGCCGCCGTATTCGTCGACGACCACGGCTATCGGCTGCTCGCTGCGCAGCCGCTCCAGCAGCGGCTGGACGGGCAGCGTCTCGGGGACGAGCACCGGGGGCTGGGCGATGGACCCGACGGGGGTGCGCAGCCGGTCGTCCGAGGGCACCGCGAGGGCGTCCTTGAGGTGGACCATGCCGATGACCTCGTCCAGGCGGTCGCGGTAGACCGGGAACCGGGAGAGTCCGGTGGCCCGGGTGAGGTTGAGCACGTCCACGGCGGTCGCCGTGGACTGGAGGGCGCTGACCCGCACCCGCGGGGTCATCACATGCTGGGCGGTGAGGTCCCCGAGCGAGAGGGTGCGGACGAAGAGGTCGGCGGTGTCCTGCTCGATCGCCCCGGCCAGCGCCGAGTGGCGGGCCAGCGAGACCAGCTCACCGGGGGTACGGGCGGACGCCAGCTCCTCGGTGGGCTCGACGCCCAGCATCCGCACCAGCCGGTTGGCGACCGTGTTCAGCAGGGCGATGACCGGCCGGAAGAAGTGGGCGAAGGCGGACTGCGGGCCCGCGACGAAGCGCGCGACCTGGAGCGGCCGGGAGACCGCCCAGTTCTTGGGCACGAGTTCGCCGATCACCATCTGCACGGCGGAGGCCACGAGCATGCCGATGACGACGGCGACGCCGGAGACGGCGCCGTGCGGCAGCCCCACCGCGGACAGCGGCGTGGTCAGCAGATGGCCGAGCGCGGGCTCGGCGAGCATGCCGACCACCAGGGAGGTGATGGTGATGCCGAGCTGGGTGCCGGAGAGCTGGAAGGACAGCTCGCGCAGCGCCTCGACGACGGTACGGGCGCGCCGGTCGCCTTCTTCGGCGGCCCGCTCCGCGTCCGGCCGCTCGACCGTGACCAGGCCGAATTCGGCGGCCACGAAGAAGCCGTTGGCGAGGATGAGGACAAGTGCCGCGGAGAGCAGCAGGAGAGACAGGGTGACGCTCATGCCGCCGCCTCGGGGTCGGCGGCGGCGCAGGTACTACAGGACGATCCGTCCATCTCTGGAGGGAGTCACTCCTTGGGTCGCAGGGTGAGCCCGCCGGCTGCGCGCGGGGGGTGCGGGCAGGTCGAGGCGGGGCGGGGCATCGTTCGGCCCCGGCAACAGAGTAAACAAGGATGGGCCGTTACGGGCAGGCCCCTCACCGGGTCAGGACGTGCCACCGCCCGTGCCGTGGTGTTCGGCGAGCACGCGCAGGGCGCGGGCGTCGTCGATGGCCCGTGCCTTCGCGACGCCCACCTGGATGCCCATGGCGGGCAGGCTGGTGCCGTCGGCGAGGTCCAGATGGACCCAGGCGTCGCCGGGCCGCAGATTGACCCGCAGCACCTCGGCCCAGTCCAGACGGCGGGTGGTGATGAGGTTGACCACGGTCACCCCGGCCTCGTCGGCCACCACCTTGGGGCGGCTGAACAGCGCGAGGCCCGCGAAGAACAGCAGCCCGGTGATGACGAAGCTGGCCTGCTCGCCCGGGGAGAGGTTCTCCAGGAGCAGTCCGATCGCGGTGAGGACGACGACGAGGGCCGCGCCCACGGTCAGCAGGACGATCCGGGTGACGGTCGGCCGGAAGGTGACCGGAAGGGCGGGCGGCTGGGCGGCGGCGGACACGTGTGTGGGGTCTCTCGTGAGAGGGAGGGGTGGAGGGTGCGGAGGGGGCTCAGAGGCGACAGGCGTGGATGCCGGTGGTGAGGATCGCCCGCGCCCCCAGCTCGTACAGCTCGTCCATGACCCGCTGGGCGTCCTTGGAGGGGACCATCGAGCGGACCGCGACCCAGCCCTCGTGGTGCAGCGGGGAGACGGTGGGCGATTCGAGGCCGGGGGTGAGCGCCACGGCCCGCTCGACCTGCTCGACCCGGATGTCGTAGTCCATCATCACGTAGCGCCGGGCCACCAGGACGCCCTGCATCCGGCGGAGGAACTGGCGCACCTTGGGGTCGTCGGTGGGCGCGCCGGTGCGGCGGATCACCACCGCCTCCGACTCCAGGATCGGCTCGCCGATGATGTCCAGACCGGCGTTGCGCAGGGTGGTGCCGGTCTCCACGACATCCGCGATGATCTCGGCGACGCCGAGCTGGATGGCGGTCTCCACGGCGCCGTCCAGGTGGACGACGGCGGCGTCCACCCCATGGTCGGCGAGGTGCTTGGTGACCAGGCCGGAGAAGGAGGTGGCCACCGTCATCCCGCCGAACTCGCTCACATCGGTGGCCGTGCCGGGCCGGGTGGCGTAGCGGAAGGTGGATCCGGCGAAGCCGAGCTGGAGGATCTCCTCGGCCTGGGAGCCGGAGTCGAGCAGCAGATCACGGCCGGTGATGCCGATGTCCAGACGGCCGGAGCCGACGTACACGGCGATGTCGCGGGGGCGCAGGAAGAAGAACTCGACGTCGTTGTCGGAGTCGACCAGGACGAGTTCCCTGCGGTCCTTGCGCTGCCGGTAGCCCGCCTCATGGAGCATCGCCGACGCAGGCTCGGACAGTGAACCCTTGTTGGGGACGGCGATGCGCAGCATGAGGGGTGTTTCCTTCGTACGAGGGGTGGGTGGTGAGCGGGGTGGTTCAGAGGTGGGCGTAGACGTCGTCGAGGGTGAGTCCCTTGGCGACCATCATCACCTGAAGGTGGTAGAGGAGCTGCGAGATCTCCTCGGCGGCCGCCGCGTCGCTCTCGTACTCGGCGGCCATCCACACCTCGGCGGCTTCCTCGACGACCTTCTTGCCGATCGCGTGCACACCGGACTGGAGCAGCTCGGCGGTACGGGAAGTGGCGGGGTCGGCCGTGGCGGCCTTCTGCTGGAGCTCGGCGAAGAGCTCCTCGAACGTCTTCTTGGACATGGTGTGCGCCATCCTACTTGGGCCGGACGGCTCGACTTCGCGCAGGGCGCCGACCTCAGAGCTTGGCGACGGACCGCAGGGTGACGGCGGTGGCGACGGCGGCGGTGACCGCCTCGTGCCCCTTGTCCTCGCTGGAACCGGCGATTCCGGCGCGGTCCAGGGCCTGCTCCTCGGTGTCACAGGTCAGCACGCCGAAGCCGATGGGGACGCCGGTGTCCACGCTGACCCGGGTGAGGCCCTCGGTGACGCCCTGGCACACATAGTCGAAGTGGGGCGTGCCGCCCCGGATCACGACGCCCAGCGCCACGACCGCGTCGTAGCCGCGGTCCGCGAGGGCCTTGGCGACGACCGGCAGCTCGAAGCTGCCGGGCACCCGCAGCACGGCCTGGTCGGCGATGCCCAGCTCGCCGAGGGCCCGCCGGGCGCCCTCGACCAGGCCGTCCATCACCTTCTCGTGCCACTGTGCGGCGATCACGGCCACACGCAGGTCCCCGCAGTTCTCCACGGACAGTTCGGGGGCACCCTTACCGCTCACGTCACTCCTCAAAGTCTTTCGTTCGTACGGGTGGTTCTACTGGTTGCCGCAGGCGGACACGGGCTCCGGGGCGGCCGTCCGGCGGTCGCCCTCCAGCCAGGGCAGGTCGTGCCCCATCCGGTCCCGCTTGGTCCGCAGATAGCGCAGATTGTGCTCCCCGGCCTGGACGGGCATCGGCTCCCGGCCGGTGACCCGCAGCCCGTGGCGGACCAGGGCGGTGGTCTTCTCGGGGTTGTTGGTCATCAGCCGCAGGGAGCGCACGCCCAGGTCGGCCAGGATCTCGGCGCCCGCCGCGTAGTCGCGCGCGTCGGCGGGCAGGCCCAGCTCCAGGTTGGCGTCCAGGGTGTCCCGGCCCAGCTCCTGGAGCTGGTACGCGCGCAGCTTGGACAGCAGCCCGATGCCGCGTCCCTCGTGACCGCGCAGATACAGCACCACGCCGCGGCCCTCGGCGGTCACCCGCTCCAGGGCGGCGTGCAGCTGGGGGCCGCAGTCGCAGCGCAGCGAGTGGAAGATGTCGCCGGTCAGGCATTCGGAGTGGACCCGGACCAGCACGTCCTCGCCGTCGCCGATGTCGCCCTGGACGAGCGCGATGTGCTCGACGCCGTCGGCGGTCGCGCGGTAGCCGTACGCCTGGAAGTCGCCGAAGGCGGTGGGCAGCCGGGTGGTGGCCTCACGCCGCACGCCGGGCTCGGCGGCCCTGCGGTACGCGATCATGTCGGCGATCGAGATGATCGCGAGGTCGTGCTTATGGGCGAAGGAGACCAGGTCGGGCAGGCGCAGCATCACGCCGTCCTCCCCCGCGATCTCGCAGATCACGGCCGCCGGGCGCAGTCCGGCCAGCCGGGCCAGGTCGACCCCGGCCTCGGTGTGGCCGTCGCGGGCGAGCACGCCGCCGGGGCGGGCGCGCAGCGGGAAGATGTGGCCGGGGCGCACGAGGTCGCCGGGGGTGGTGTCCGGGTCGGCCAGGAGGCGCAGCGTGGCGGCGCGGTCGGCGGCGGAGATGCCGGTGCTGACGCCGTGTTCGGCGGTGGCGTCGACGGAGACGGTGAACGCGGTCCCCATGGACTCGGTGTTGTCCTCGACCATCTGCGGGAGCCGCAGCCGGTCGAGGTCGTCGGCCTCCATGGGGGCGCAGATGAGCCCGCGGCACTCGTTCATCATGAAGGCGATGATCTCCGGGGTGACCGTCTCGGCGGCGGCGACGAGGTCGCCCTCGTTCTCCCGGTCCTCGTCGTCCACGACCACGACGGGGCGGCCCGCCGCGATGTCGGCGATCGCCCGCTCGACGGAGTCCAGCGCCAGTTCGTCGGGCGGCCACGCGCCCGCGGGGGCGTCGGCGGCCTCGTCCTCGGCTACCGGTCGCGGCTGCGTCGTCACGTGGGCCTCGCTCATGACACTGACACTCCTTCCATTGCGGGGGTGGTCGCGCTCGGGGCCGTCCGGGTGTCCGGGGACGTCCCGGTGTTCTCGGTACGGGAGCGCAGCCACCAGTCGCGCGCCCCCCACAGGACGAGCGCGAAGTAGATGACGTAGACGAGGCCGGAGAAGGCCAGTCCGCTGCTGAAGGCGAGCGGGACGCCGACCACGTCGACCAGCATCCACGCGAACCAGAACTCGATCAGACCGCGGGCCTGGGCGACCATCGCGGCGAGGGTGCCGACGAAGATGTAGGCATCGGGCCAGGGGTTCCAGGACAGTTGGGGGATCGCGGCGAACAGGGCGCCGACGGCGAGCGTGCCGGCCGCGAGTCCGGTCAGGAGCGCCGCACGCTCACGCCCTGTGGCGAAGCGGACGGCGACCGCACCGCCCTCGTCGCGGCGGCCGTGCCGCCACTGCCGCCAGCCCCAGGCGGCGACGCCGATGACCAGGAGCTGCTTGCCGACGCCGCCGCTGAGGTGGGCGGTGGCGTAGGCGGCGACCAGGATGACGCCGGAGGCGAGCTGGACGGGCCAGGTCCACAGGGAGCGGCGGCGGCCGAGGGCGAGGGCGGCCAGGCCGATGGTGTTGCCGATCGCGTCCGACCACAGGATGTGCTGGCCGAATATCTGCCCGGCTTCGGCGCCCAGCCAGTCGAGGGCACTCATTCGATCGCCTTCTTGTCCTGGTCCGTGCCCCCGTGGGCGAGCAGGCGCTCGACGTACTTGGCGAGGACGTCCACTTCGAGGTTGACCGGGTCGCCCGGCTGTTTGACGCCGAGGGTGGTGAGGGCCAGCGTCGTCGGGATGAGGCTGACGGTGAAGTAGTCGGGGCCCGCGTCCACGACGGTCAGGCTGATGCCGTCGACCGTGATGGAGCCCTTCTCGACCACATAGCGGCCGAGTTCGGACGGCAGCGAGATCTTCACGATCTCCCAGTGCTCGGACAGCTTGCGCTCGATGAGCGTGCCGGTGCCGTCCACATGGCCCTGGACCAGATGGCCGCCGAGCCGCCCGCCGAGCGCCATGGGGCGCTCCAGGTTGACGCGCGAGCCGACAGCGAGCGCGCCGAGGCTGGAGCGGTCCAGGGTTTCGGCCATCACATCGGCGCTGAACCCGCCGTCCCCGGTGTCGACGACGGTGAGACAGACGCCGTTGACGGCGATGGAGTCGCCGTGCCGCGCACCTTCGGTGACGACGGGTCCGCGCACCTGGAAGCGGGACGCGTCGCCCAGGTTCTCGACGGCGACGATCTCACCCAGTTCTTCGACAATTCCGGTGAACACGTCAGTTCTCCTCGGCGAGGGTGGTGGTGGGTGCGGCAGGGACGGCGGTGATGCGCAGATCGGGGCCGAGCCGGGTGACATCGGCCGTATCCATGCGCAACGCCTGCGCGATCGTGGTGATTCCGGCGTCGGCGAGGGCGGCGGGGCCCGCGCCGAGCAGTACGGGGGCGAGATAGCCGACGACCTTGTCGACGGCGCCCGCGGCGAGGAACGCCCCGGCGAGGGTGGGCCCGCCCTCCAGCAGGACGGAGCGGACGCCGCGGTCGTGGAGGGCGGCGAGGAGCGCGGCGATGTCGAGCCCGCGGCCCGCTCGGGCGCGGGGCAGCCGGGCGGTGTCCGTCCCGGCCGGGAGGTGCCCGGTGTCGGCGTCCTCGGCCACGGCGACGAGGGTGGGCGCGGCGTCGTCCAGGATGCGGGCGTCGGGCTTCAGCGCGGTCGCGTCGGTGTCGACGGCGACCCGCAGCGGCTGGGTGACGCCGTCCCGGTCGCGTACGGCGAGGTGGGGATCGTCGGCGCGCAGGGTGCCGGAGCCGACGACCACGGCGTCCGCCTCTGCGCGCAGCCGGTGCACATCGGCGCGGGCGGCGGCGGAGGTGATCCAGCGGCTGGTGCCGTCGGCCGCCGCGCTACGGCCGTCGAGGGTGGCGGCGTACTTCCACAGCACGAAGGGGCGGCCGCGGCGCATCGCGGTCAGCCAGGCTTCGTTGACCGCCTCCGCCTCGTCGGTCAGCGGTCCGGCCGCGACGTCCACCCCGGCCGCGGCGAGGGTCGCGGCGCCGCCGCGCGCCTGGCCGGTGGGGTCGGCGACCGCGTAGCGGACGCGGGCGATCCCGGCGTCGAGGAGCGCCCGGGCGCAGGGCCCGGTGCGGCCGGTGTGGTTGCAGGGTTCGAGGGTGACCAGCGCGGTGCCGCCGCGGGCCCGCTCCCCCGCCGCGCGCAGGGCGTGCACCTCGGCGTGCGGGCCGCCGGCGCGCTGGTGCCAGCCCTCGCCGGCCGGCTGTCCCTCGGCGTCGAGGATGACGCAGCCGACGACGGGGTTGGGGCTGGTGTGGCCGAGGCCGCGGGCGGCGAGCGCGACGGCGCGGCGCATGGCGCGGTCTTCGGCCGCTGCGGTTGCCGCTGCTTCGGCTGCGGGGGCCACCGGGTCCTCCTGCCTCTTCGGGCACGGACTCCGGGGCTGTCGGAACGACATGGAACGGGAACGCCGCCGCCGGGGCGCCGGGAGCGTGCGGCCCGCGCGGAAAACGCGGCCGCCACGAAGACGGCGCACCGGTGATGTCGCTACCGCCGCGCACTGCCTCCCATCCGGACTTTCACCGTCGGTCCAGGAATTTCACCTGGTTAACCGGCCGCTGGCGGCGGACGGGTCGCGGACTGTATCCGAGGTTAGGAATTTTACCGACCCCGAATGCGCGAAGTCACATGGTACGGCTTCAGTGTGCCACGGCAATCAGCGCAGGTGGGAGACGGGGCCGGTGTGGGCTGGCTCACCCACCCGGCCCCGGGGGCTCATCCCGCGCGACGCCGGGGGCTCATCCCTGCGCGATGCTGTCGAGCTGTTCGACCGCGGGGCGCAGCGCCCACAGGTCGCCGCCCGGCGGGGTCTGGAGCCTGGTCAGGGCCGCGCGGGCCCGGCGGTCGCCCGCGTCGGCGGCCGCGTGCACCAGGTCGCTCGCGGCGTACGCCTTGAACTCCAGATCGGGGTACGGCCAGGGCTTCGCCCCGGTGGCGGCGGGCAGCAGGAAGTCGACGGCCTTGAAGAGGTTCGAGCCGGTGGGGCCGGTGTAGTGCCACAGGTCGACGCCGACGTGCCGCCCGATGGCCGCCATCCGGGTGTAGGCGACGAGGTTGAACGTGGAGTAGTGGAAGCTGCGGGTGCGGGCGAGTTCCTGGGGCTGACTGCCGTCGGCCGCGATCTGGGTGTCGATGCGCTTGGTCCGGGCCTCGCGCAATACCTTGCGGGCGAGGTCGCGGTCGCCCACGGCGGTGGCGATGGCGGCGATCTGCATGTCGGAGAAGGTGCCGTGGTTGTTGTCGGCGGCGCTCTCCTCCTTGCCGAAGTCGCTGTTCACCAGCCAGTCCAGGAACTGCTTGTTCCAGGTGCGGAAGCCCGCGTGGTCACCCTTGGTCCAGCCCGGGGCGCCGGTGTCGAGGATGGCGGCGGCGTCCAGGAGGCTGGTGAAGCCCTGGGAGAAGTCGATGATGCCGATGGAGCGGCCGTCGTACTTGCACGGGATGAACTGGGCGTGGTTCAGGCTGGGGTTCATCCGGGTCGCCGGGGTGACGAACCAGGTGCGCAGGATGTCGGCGGCGTGCTCGGCGTAACCGCGCTTGCCGGTGTAGTACCAGGCGAGGGACAGCTCGTAGGCGGATTCGAAGACCTTCCCGACCTCGGGACGGTCCGTCATCTTGTCCACATCGGGGTTGCGTTGGCCATCCTTCTGAACGTACGGGCAGCCATACGGATTGTCGTCGGTCTTGGGCTTGCTCGGCCACCAGTAGGGGGCCTGGCTGAAGTAGTCGTGCTTGTCACCGCTCGGCGGCACCTGGTCCTTGTCGGTGACGGTCCACGGCCCCTGGGTCATCCACTGGTCGGCCTGGGTGGTCAGATCGCGCAGGGTCCGCTTCAGCTCCCGGTCTCCGAGCTGGAGTTTCATCTTGGTCAGGGCCAGTCGGGAGCCGTCCAGGACCACCGTGTCCGGCACCCGGCCGGGCCATCGGCCGCGCTCGGCGCCATGGGCGGACGGCGTCGCCAGGGAGACCAGGAGGACGAGCAGGGCGGCGAGCGCGACGATCGCGCGGGTGGATCTCCCGCGCTCCGCTGGAGTCGCAACCATCGAGCACTCCAATCAGATATCTGAACCGAATTCAGAATCGAGATTGGACGTCAGATTAGGGATGGATCATGACCACGACAAGAGATCGCGCCGAAATAGCCTTGAGCTGACCCGCGGGGCATGCGCAGAGTACGGACATGAGCAGCGACGAGCAGCGGTACGCAGCCGCCCATGAGTGACGTACGGCGCGCCCGCATGGCCGTCGCCACGGTGTTCGCGGTCCACGGCGCGGTCACCGGCAACTTCGCCACCCGTGTCCCCTGGGTGCAGGAGCACTTGGGCATCAGCACCGGACAGCTCGGGATCGCCCTCGCCTTCCCCGCCATCGGCGCCTCCTGCGCGATGCCGCTGGCCGGGGCGGTCAGCCACCGCTTCGGCGCCCGCGCCGCGCTGCGCGGACTGATCGCCCTGTGGTGTCTGGCCCTGGTGCTGCCCCCGCTCGCCCCCGGCCTGGTGTGGTTGTGCGGGGCGCTCTTCGTGTACGGGGCGACCGCCGGGATGGCCGACGTCGCCATGAACGCCCTCGGCGTGGAGATCGAGGAACGGCTCGGCCGGTCGATCATGTCCGGGCTGCACGGCATGTGGAGCGCGGGAGCGCTGCTCGGCTCGGCGGCGGGCACGGTCGCCGCCCACGCGGACACCGACGCCCGGGTGCACCTCGGGATCGCCGCCGCCGTGCTCACGCTGCTGGGCACCGGCGCCTGCCGGTGGGTCCTCGACCTGCGCGGCGCCCCCGAGGAGCATCCGCCGCCGCGCTTCGCCCTGCCGCCCCGGTCCGCGCTGGTCATCGGCGCAGTGGGGTTCTGCGCGGTCTTCGCCGAGGGCGCCAGCCTGGACTGGTCGGCGGTCTATCTGCGCGAGGTGCTGGACTCCTCCCCCGGTGTCGCCGCCGCCTGCACCACGGCCTTCTCCTGCATGATGGCCGCCGCCCGGTTCGCCGGTGACGCGGTGGTGGGCCGGATCGGTCCGGTGCGGACCGTACGGGCGAGCGGTGTGCTGGCCACGCTCGGCGGCGTGCTCGTGGTCACGGCCACGGGCCCGGTGCGGGCGATCGCCGGATTCGGCCTCATCGGCCTGGGCATCGCCGTCGTCGTCCCCCTCGCCTTCGCCGCCGCCGGGCACAGCGGCCCGGCCCCGAGCCAGGCGATCGCGGGCGTCGCGACGATCACGTACACCTCGGGTCTGATCGCCCCGGCGGCGATCGGTTCGATCGCCGACATGACCTCGCTGACCGCCTCGTTTGCCCTGGTCACGGTGCTGTCGCTGGGGCTGGTGGCCGGGGCCGGGGTGCTGCGCCGGGCCGCGGCCGCGGGCCCGGACGCCGCCGCGTCCGCCCCGGCGGACCGGGCCCCCGACACGACGGCCTCCTAGTCGTTCACGAACTCCGTAGTGGTGAAGGAGGACTTGTCCCGGGAGCCGGTGCCGTCGGTGATCCACCAGTGGGTGGGCTGCTGGCCGTACGGGCCGGTGGAGACGCCGGATCCCCAGTTCAGGACCAGTTCGTCCTTGCCGTCGCCGTCGAAGTCGGCCGCCCCCACGGGCCGGGCGGGCCGGTCCTTCGCGCGCACCTTCCGGCCGTCCGCCTTCGCGGGGCCCTTGCGCAGCACCGGGGTCCGCCGGTCGCCGTCGACGAGCGTGGCGCCCGCGTAGGTGGCGACCAGGATGCCGTCGCGGCCGTCGCCGTCCGGATCGGCGGCCGTGTACCCGCCGGCCGCTTCGTACCCCTCCGGCTCCTCGGACGCCACGGGCGACCGGTGGTCGACCGGGGCGCCGCCGCTGCCGGGGTAGACGGTCAGCGATCCGGAGACGTCCGGCGGCTCGGTCTCGTTGCCGGGTTCGTCGTTGCGGGAGCCGTCGTCCCCGATGGCCACATCGCGCTGTCCGTCGCCGTCGAAGTCCCCGAACGCGTGGGCGTTCCCGGCGCGCAGCTTCCTGCCCTCGGCGGACAGGCCGGTGCCGCGGCGGGCCGGGTAGAGGGTGTTGCCGGACTGCTCGCCGTCGCTGATGGCGTGGACCAGCAGGGAGGTCGCGCGGGCCTTGCCGGTGGGGTCGATGGCATCCGCCGCCAGGTCCCCGTCCGTCCACGGCAGC
>NZ_GG657754.1:1932632-1943270 GCF_000158915.1 Streptomyces himastatinicus ATCC 53653
GCTGTCGATCAACTGTGCGGTTGAGCTGTGCGGCCGAGGGCCGGGCGGCGCGTTTCCGGCCAACTAACATTGCTCCGATCCCCCTGTTTACGGAACCGAAGTGGAGCAGTCATGGGCCTCGGCGTGCGCTGGACCCTGCACGGCGACGGGCGCACCCCCGCCCCCGGAGCCGTCGTCCGGCCGGATGAACGGCTGTCGTGGCCGAGGACGGCGGGCCTCGGCGCGCAGCATGTCGTGGCGATGTTCGGCGCCAGCTTCGTCGCCCCCGTACTGATGGGTCTCGACCCCAACCTCGCGATCATGATGTCCGGGGTCGCGACCATGCTGTTCCTGCTGGCCACCCGCGGCCGGGTGCCCAGCTATCTGGGGTGCAGCCTGTCGTTCGTCGGGGTGGCCGCGGTGATCCGGGCGCAGGGCGGCGGCAGCGCCGCCGTCACCGGGGCGATCCTGGTGGTGGGCGGCGCGCTGCTGCTGAGCGGGCTCGCGGTACGGCGGTTCGGGGCGCGCATCATCCACGCGGCGATGCCGCCCGTGGTGACCGGTGCGGTGGTCATGCTGATCGGCTTCAACCTCGCGCCGGTGACCGCCTCGACGTACTGGCCCGCCGACCAGTGGACCGCGCTGCTGACCATGCTGGTCACCGGCGCGGCCGTGGTCTGTCTGCGCGGCTTCTGGTCGCGCATCGCGATCTTCCTCGGGCTGCTCTTCGGCTACGCGATCTCCTGGATCTTCGACCGCGTCTTCGGCACGATCCATTCGATCGGCGGCAGCGGGAAGGTCACCGACCACTGGCGGCTGGACCTGTCCGGCGTCGCCAAGGCCGACTGGGTCGGGCTGCCGTCCCTGCACGCGCCCGAGTTCCACTGGTCGGCGATACTGGTCGCGCTTCCGGTCGTCATCGCGCTGATCGCCGAGAACGCCGGGCATGTGAAGGCCGTCGGCGAGATGATCGGCGACCCGCTGGACGACCAGCTCGGCACGGCGATCGCGGCGGACGGCGCCGCGACCGTGCTGTCCACCGCGGTCGGCGGCCCGGCCACCACCACGTACTCCGAGAACATCGGCGTCATGGCCGCCACCCGCGTCTACTCCACCGCCGCCTACTGGGCCGCGGCCGGATTCGCCCTCCTCTTCGGACTGTGCCCGAAGTTCGGCGCGGTCGTGGCGGCGGTGCCGGGCGGGGTGCTGGGCGGCATCACGGTGATCCTGTACGGCATGATCGGGCTGCTCGGTGCGCAGATCTGGGTGCACAACGACGTGGACCTGCGGAACCCGCTGAACCTGGTGCCGGTGGCGGCGGGCGTGGTCATCGGCGTCGGGGGCGTGAACCTGAAGATCAGCGACAACTTCGAGCTGAGCGGGATCGCGCTCGGAACGATCGTGGTGATCGTCGGCTACCACGCGCTGCGGGCGCTGGCACCGGAGCACCTGAAGCCGTCACGGGAACCGCTGCTGGACGCGGGGACGAGCACGTACGACGACGACACCCGCGCGCCGTAGGGCCTTTCCCCAACCCCGCCCCTTCCCGAACCGGGGACACCCCGGGCCCCGGCGCGGGTGCCGCGCGGAAGCCCGCACAGGGCGGGTGCATGGGCCCGGACTCCGTCCGGGAGGTGCCGCTGACGCTGCGGGCTGCCGCTACCCCGTAGACGCCTTTCCGGACACCCGAACGCGCAGCCCGGCGCGGCGGGGCCGGGACGGCGCCCCGGCGCCGGGACACAAAGCGGCGGGCCGGGACCCTGCGGCGGGGCGCGTGGCGCCGAGCAGGCATCGGAGCATGCAGTCGGGGCCCGGGGTGTCCCCGGTTTCGGGGAGGGGCGGGGTGGGGATTCAAGCCCGCCGGGGTCAGCCGCTGGGGGTCAGGGCCTGTAGGCCCACCACCCGCAGCAGTTCCAGGCGTTCGGCCGACTCCGTGCCCGGGACCGCCGTGTGGACGATCAGGCGCTGGGCGTGTTCCGCGCTCAGCAGGACCTCGCAGTCCAGCTCCAGCTCCCCCACCACCGGGTGCACGAACCGCTTGACGGTCGAGCGGCGCACCGCGACCTCGTGGGTCTCCCACAGCGCCGCGAACTCCGGGCTCGCCGCGCGCAGTTCGGCGACCAGGGCGGCCGGGGCCGGGTCGTCGGGGCGGGCGGCGACCACGGCGCGGAGGTTGGCGACGTGGATCCGGCCGTGCTCGGCGAGGTCCTCGGTCGGGAAGAGCCCGGAGTCGGGGTCGGACGGCCGCCGGAGGAAGAAGCTGCGGACGATGTTGCGGTCGCCCGGCGGGCGGGCGGTGATGTCGCCGACCAGGGCGGCCGCCATCGCGTTCTGCGCCAGCACATCGCCCCAGTCGGTGATCACCTGCGCCGGGGTGTCGTACAGCCGGTCCAGGACCCGCAGCAGGCCGGGGCGTACATGCCCGGAGGTGGTGCGGTTGCGCGGCGGTTCCTCCCCGACCAGGTGGAAGAGGTGGTCGCGTTCGTCGTCGGTGAGCCGGAGCGCACGCGCGAGCGCGGTCAGCATGTGGCGGGACGGACGCGGGCCGCGGGCCTGTTCCAGCCGGGTGTAGTAGTCCGTGGACATGCCCGTGAGCTGGGCGACCTCCTCCCGGCGCAGCCCGGGCGTACGCCGCCGCGGGCCGGGGGTGAGCCCCACGTCGGCGGGGCCGAGCCGGGCGCGGCAGCGGCGCAGGAAGTCCGCGAGTTCCATACGGTGCACGGCTCCATCGTCGCGCCGCGGCCGTTCCGTATCCAGGGTCTGCCGATCCCTGGATAGGCAGGTCTCTCCCGTCGCTCCACCACTCGGCACAGGCTGTCCACCAAGCGATCAAGAGCGAAGGATGGATGATCGAATGCCGTTGATTCTGGTGACGGGTGTGACAGGGCGCGTGGGCCGACGGTTCACGAAGCGGCTGCTGGAGGGGGCCCGGTCCGGTACCGAGGTACGGGTGCTGGTCCGCGACGAGGAGCGGGGCGCGCCGTTCGCGGCGCTCGGCGCGCAGGTCGCGGTGGGTGATCTGCGCGAGGAGAAGGATCTACGGAAGGCGATGGACGGGGCGCACGCCGTGGTCAACATCGCGGCGGCGTTCCGCGGGGTGCCGGACGAGGAGGCGTGGGCGGTCAACCGGGACGCCGCGGTGGCGCTGGGACGGGCCGCGGTGGAGGCGGGCACGAGCCGGTTCGTCCAGGTCAGCACCAACCTCACGTACGGCGTCTCGCGCGGGCGGCCGCTGGTGGAGGACGACGAGAGCGTGCCCGGCGGCGTGCTGTGGGGCGCGTACCCCGCCTCGAAGGCGGAGGCCGAGCGGGAGCTGCTGGCGCTGCACCGGGACCACGGTCTCGACCTGCGGATCGGCAGCCTGTCCTTCGTGTACGGGGACGGCGATCCGCATCTGGCCGAGGCGCTCCGGCTGGGCGGGACCTGGGCCGGGAACCAGCGGCTGGCCATGGTCCACCACGCGGATGTGACCCAGGCGCTGCTGCGGCTGCTGCGCGCCCCCGGCGGTACGGCGGGCGGCTCGGTGTCGGGGCGGAAGTACAACATCGTGGACGACGCCCCGGCGACCATGGTCGAGCTGCACCAGATCCTCGGGGCGCCGCTCCCCGAGGGCCTGACCGAGCGGACGGACGGCGACACCTGGTGGGGGTGCACCTCCAACCGGCGGCTGCGCGAGGAGCTGGGCTGGCGTCCGCTGTACCCGACGATGTGGACGGCCTACGACGCGGGCGCGCTGTAACGGGGCTGCCGAAACGCTCCGCCATACGGGGGATGTGACGGCACACCAACCGGCGGCGAGGGGCGTGCGCTGCCACGCTGTCCCCCATGACGATGCCCGCCCAGCGGCTGGACGCGCCGCGCACCGTGCAGAGCGTCGTGGCGCGCATGAGCGCGCTCGGCGCGGCGCTGCCGCCCGAGGACGGGGTGGCGGTCTTCAACCGGGTGTATCTGTCGGTCACCGAGGAGGTCGGCCGCCGCCTCGGCACCGGCTACTTCCAGGACCCGGCCGCCACCGAGGAGTTGGACGTACGGTTCGCCGCCCGCTATCTGGCGGCGGTCGACGCGGGGGTGGCCGGGAGGCGGCCACCGGCCTGCTGGCGGCCGCTGTTCGAGCTGCGTGGCCATCCCGCCGTCCGCCCGGTGCAGTTCGCGATGGCCGGGATCAACGCCCACATCGGGCATGACCTGGCGCTCGCGCTGGTGGACACCTGCCGGTCCCGGGGCGCGGAACCCGCCGCCCTGGAGGGCGACTTCGACCGGGTCGGGGCGCTGCTGGGCGGGTTGGAGGAGCGGATCCGGGAGGAGCTGATGCCCGGCCCGGATCTGCTGGAGGCGGCCGATCCGCTGACCCATCTGGTCGGCTCCTGGAGCCTGGACAAGGCGCGGGACGCAGCGTGGTCGGCGTTCCGCGCCCTTTGGGGACTGCGGGCGCTGCCGGAGCTGGTGGAGGAGTTCGCGGAGCGGATCGACAAGAGCGTGGGGCTCGTCGGGCGCTGTCTGCTCACTCCCCTGCCGGCCACCGGATAGTCAGTCCTCCGGGAGTTCGACGGGCGCGATCTCGTCGTACAGATCGCCCGGCCCCGGGTTGTGCGGATCGGTGGCGCCGCCGAAGCGGTGCATGACGCCCCACACCGCGTTGAGCGCGGTCTGTACGGCGCCCTCGGCCCAGCCCGCGGTCCAGGAGATGTCGTCGCCGGCGAGGAAGATACCGCGCTGATCGGCCGGCAGCCGGTCCTGCATGAAGTGGGTGAACAGCCGCCGCTGGTAGCGGTAGTGGCCGGGCAGGTTGGCCTTGAACGCGCCCATGAAGTACGGCTCGTTCTCCCACGACACCGTGACCGGGCTGCCGATGATGTGCTTGCGGATGTCGACCTTCGGATAGATCTCCGACAGCGACTTCAGCATGACCTCCATCCGCTCGTTCGCGGACAGCGGCAGCCACTTGAGGCTGTCGTCGCACCAGGTGTACGAGAGGCAGATGACGGCGGGCCGGTCCGGGCCGTTGTCCAGGAGGTACGTACCGCGGGTCATCCGGTCGGTGAGCGTCATGCTCATCGTGTCCCGGCCCGTTTCCTCGTCCTTGTCCAGCCAGAACGGCCGGTCGACCGGCACGAAGAGCTTGCTGGACTCCATGTAGTGGGTGCGCTCGATCGCCGTCCAGTGGTCGATCGGGAAGAGCGAGTCATCGCAGTCGATCTTGGAGAGCAGCATCCAGGACTGTGCGGTGAAGACGACCGCCTGGTACGAGCGGATGTCGCCGTCCGCGTCCGTCACCACGATCCGGTCGCCCGCGGCGCGGTGCAGCCGGGTCACGGCCGGGCGCGGCACGCCGTCGTGCAGGGAGGACAGCGAGGTGCCCTGCGCCCAGTGGACGATCTTCTCGGGCTCCCGCTCCCACAGCCGCAGCGGAAGCTGCTGGCTGCCGCCGACGATGCCGCGGTGGTGGTCGTCGGCCTCGGTGTAGACGACGCGGAGGATCTCCAGGATGGAGTTGGGGAAGTCGGTGTCCCAGCCGCCGGTGCCGAAGCCGACCTGGCCGAAGATCTCCCGGTGGCGGAAGGACGTGAAGGCGGAGGAGTTACAGAGGAAGCCGTAGAACGTCTGATTGTCGAGCTTCTCCACGAGCTTCGCCCAGATCTCGCGGATGCGCGGGACGTCGCGTTCGCGGATGGCGCGGTTCATGTCGGAGAAGTCGGCACCCTCCTCCAGACAGGCGTTCCAGGCGTCCGCGACCTCCCGGTACACCTGCGGCAGGTCGTCGATGGTGCGGGCGTAGTGGGACTCGCCCTTGAGGTCGACGACCGTGGACGGGGTGTCCGGGGCCAGCGGGTTGGGGAACGGCTCGGTGACGAGGCCGACCAGGTCGATGTAGTGCTGGAGCGCGGTGGAGGACGGCGGGAACCGCATCGCGCCCATCTCGGCGGTCAGCTCCCCGTCGCAGCCCTCGAACCCGACGGTGCGCAGCCGTCCGCCGATCCGGTCGGCCTCGTACACGACGGGCTTGAGGCCCATCTTCATCAGCTCGTACGCGGTCACGATGCCGGACAGCCCGCCGCCGATGACCGCGACCTCGCTGCCGTGCTCGGTCGCCGGTATCTGGCCGAGGCCCGCGGGGTGGGCGAGGAAGTCGTCGTAGGCGTACGGGAAGTCCGGGCCGAACATCGTGACGGGCGGAAGGGTGTCGGCGTGCTCGGACTCGTGCTCGTCATGGACGGCGGTGGGCACCGTGGACGTCATCGGACGGACTCCTTGCGGATCGAGCGAGGGTGAGGGGAGGGAGGTGAGGGGGCGGGGTCAGCCGAGGGACCCGTACAGCCCGGGGCGGCGGTCGCGCAGATACGTGTTGATCCGGCGCGAGGTGGCCAGCAGGCGGGGGTCGGCGTCGCCGATGACGAGTTCCTCGGAGCGTCCGGCCCGGGCGCGCATGGTGCCGTCGGGCCCGGCCAGACAGCTCAGCCCGATGAAGTCGAACTCGCCCTCGGGGCCGCTGCGGTTGACGTACGCGATGTACATCTGGCTCTCGAAGGCCCGTACCGGGACGAGGGATTCCGCGACGAACTGGAAGGGGTGCATCTGCGCGGTCGGCACCAGCAGCAGATCGGTCCCGGCCAGGGCGTGGGCCCGGACGTTCTCCGGGAACTCCACGTCGTAGCAGATCATGATGCCGATCGTCAGCCCGCCCAGTTCGGCCTGGACGACGGGGGTGTCGCCCGGGGTGAACCAGTCGTTCTCGAAGCATCCGAAGAGATGGGTCTTGCGGTAGTTGGCGAGCGGGGCGCCGTCCGGGCCGACCAGGCGGGCGGAGTTGTGGACGGCCTGCCCGGCGCGCTCCGGGTAGCCGTAGAGGACGGCGATGCCGTGCTCGGCGGCGATCTCGGCCACGGCGCGGCCGCTCGGCCCGTCGGCGGGCTCGGCCAGCCCGTGCACACCGTCGCCGATGGCGTAGCCCGTGAGGAACATCTCGGACGTGACCAGCAGCCCGGCCCCGTCCGCCGCGGCGCGCTCGGCGGCGGCGTCGAGGGCCTTGAGGTTACGGGCGGGGTCGCCGGGGTGACCGGAGCTCTGGAGCAGGGCGGTGCGCAGCGGCGGCATGGAGACCTCTGGGGAGACGTGACGTACGCAGAAAACGGTACGTTGCGCCGAGAACGACCGACAAGCCGCGATCGTTGCGCGCTCCGCGTGGATCCGTTACGCGTTTTCGGCCCGGTACGGCGATTCGTTGCGCCGGGGCCGGAGCGGCAACAGCCACTCCGGCCCCGGGGCACTGCGCGGGGGCGTCCTACGTCGGGGCGCCCGAGGTGTAGCGCCGCAGCAGCGGCGACAGCACCAGCACCGACTTGGTGCGCTCCACGAACGGCTCACCCGCTATCCGCTCCAGCACCCGCTCGAAGTGGCGCATGTCGGCGGCGAAGACCTGGACGACGGCGTCCGCGTCGCCGGTGACGGTCGACGCGGACGCCACCTCCGGGTAGCGCGACAGGCCACGGCGGATGTCGTCGGGCGAGGTGTTGTGGCGGCAGTACAGCTCGACGAACCCCTCGGTCTCCCAGCCCAGCGCCGCCGGGTCCACCCGTACGGTGAAGCCGGTGATGGCGCCGTCGGCCCGCAGCCGGTCCACCCGCCGTTTGACGGCGGGGGCGGAGAGGCCGACCAGCTCGCCGATGTCGGCGTAGGAGCGGCGGGCGTCTTCGGCGAGGGCGTGGACGATGCGTTCGTCGAGGTCGTTCAGTCGCACTGCGGGGGAGTCACTTCTCTGCTGTGGCCAGTCGGGATCGGCGCATGCCGTATGCGAAGTACAGCACAAGCCCGACGGCCATCCAGACACCGAAGACCACCCAGGTCACGAGTTCCAGACTGTTCATCATCCACAGGCACAGCCCGAAGCCGATGAGCGGGAAGAGCGGCGACAGCGGCACCCGGAAGGTCCGCGTCATATCGGGCCGGGTCCGGCGCAGCACGATCACGGCGATGTTGACCAGCGCGAACGCGAAGAGCGTGCCGATGCTGGTGGCGTCGGCGAGCTGGCCGAGCGGGATCGCGGCGGCGAGGACGCCGCAGAAAAGCGAGACGATGACGGTGTTGGCACGCGGCACCCCGGTTTCGGCGTGGACCTTGGAAAAGACCGGGGGCACCAGCCCGTCTCGGGACATCGCGAAGAGGATGCGGGTCTGCCCGTACAGCACGGTCAGCACCACGGAGGCGATCGCGATGACCGCACCGGCCGCCAGCACGACGGCCCAGAAGCTCTGGCCGGTCACGTTCTCCATGATCCCGGCGAGCGCGGCCTCGGTGCCCGAGAACTTCTTCCACGGCAGGGCGCCCACCGCGACCGCCGCGACCAGGCAGTACAGCGCGGTGACGATGACGAGCGAGAGCATGATCGCGCGGGGCAGGTCGCGCTGCGGGTTCTTGGCCTCCTCACCGGCCGTGGAGGCGGCGTCGAAGCCGATGTACGAGAAGAAGAGGGTGGCCCCGGCGGCGCTGACGCCCGCCATGCCCAGCGGCATGAACGGCGTGTAGTTCCCGGCCCGGATGCCGGTGAAGGCGACGGCGCAGAACAGGATCAGCGCGGCGATCTTCACCCCGACCATGATCGCATTGGCCCGGGCGCTCTCCTTGGCGCCGCCCAGCAGGAAGGCCATGGACAGCAGCACCACGAGCAGCGCGGGCAGGTTGAAGATGCCGCCGTCGCCGGGCGGGGCGGCCAGCGCGTCGGGGATGGTGATGCCGAGCGTGCCGTCCAGCAGCTCGTTGAGGTACTGCCCCCAGCCGACGGCGACGGCCGCGACGGAGACGCCGTACTCCAGGATCAGACACCAGCCGCACACCCAGGCGACCAGCTCGCCCATGGTGGCGTAGGCGTACGAGTACGAGGATCCGGAGACCGGGATGGTGCCCGCCAGCTCCGCGTACGAGAGCGCGGAGAACAGCGCGGTGAGCCCGGCTATGACGAAGGACACGATGACCGCGGGGCCCGCGTCCGGCACCGCCTCGCCGAGGACGACGAAGATGCCGGTGCCCAGCGTCGCGCCGATGCTGATCATGGTCAGCTGCCAGACGCCCATCGAGCGCCGCAGGCTTCCGCCCTCGCCCTGGCCGCCCTCGGCGACCAGCCACTCCACCGGTTTGCGCCGCATCAGGCGGGCGCCTGGCCCACCGGCCGGAGGCTTGCCCTCCGGTCGCTGGGCGGTGGGAGGGGCTGCGCCGTGCTCCAACACGTGGGTGGCTCCTTAATCGCTGCCATCGGCTTGGCGTACGGGGGTGGCGGACCGAACGCGGGCATAGGGATGCCCGGTGACAAATCCGCAGATGGGAATCGCCGAGCGGTCGATCTGGCGCCACTCGGCGTTAGCGCAAGACCCTATGAGTCGTCCGGCCGTGGCCGTAATGCACCATCCTTGCGCATACGTGTCCGAACATTGCGCGCGGGGGCGCTCGCCAGGGAATCATTGCGACACCCGTGCGCGCGTCACCCCCCGATTCACCCGAATGCCGCGATACGGCACCAATTTGGCGGTCGTTGGTGGGGACGTGACGACTGACAGGCTGCAACCCCCTGACCACGCTCCGCTCACGACCGAGCCCGTGTTCCGGGCCCGGGACCACGGGACGGAGGAGGAGCGGTTCCCGCACGATTACCCCCTCGAATACTGCTCGAGGGTCTGGGAGGACTTCCTCAGGACGCTGGGCAGGATCGAGGACGACTTCCTCCAGCGCTCCGGTACGAAGGGCCCCGGTACGGCGGAGCCGGGCGTCGAGGCGGGCGTCCAGGCATGACGTACACCGAGCCGAGGCCGGGCGGCTACGGGCCCCCTCCCACCGGCCACTACCCGCCGCCCATCCCCTCCGAGCGGTTCGACCTGGGCGTCGACTACGCGATGAATCCTTTCCCCCTGCCGGACCCGGATTCCCTGGAGGGCCGCTGGGACCTGGAAGGAGACCTGGCGCGGCTGCTCCAGACCACCTCCGCCGGCCCCCATGTGGCCCCGCCCGTCCCCCCGCCCGTCGCCGCCTCCGTCCCCACGGCGGCCCCCGTCGAGGACCCGGCGCATTCCACCGGTCCGATCCCCATCCGGTCCCCCTCCCCCACGCATGTGCGCGGGCGCGGCAAGCGCCGCCGGGTCCGCTTCCGGCTGCCGACGATGCCGTGGCTCCAGATGACGAGCCTGATCTTCGCGGCGATGACCACCGTGATCGTCGCCATGCTGAGCGTGCTGGGCGGGATGATCTCGTACCCCCCGCTGCGCTATCTGGCCTCCCCCAGCACCTCGGAGTCCATGGCGGCGTGGTGGCCCCTGCTGGTCTACGGCCCCTGGCTGGTCGCCTCGCTGTCCGTGCTGCGGGCCGCGCTGCACCGCCGCGGGGCGGCGCACTCCTGGGCGGTGGTCGTGCTCTTCTCGACGATCGCGGTGTTCCTGTGCGTCGCGCACGCCCCCAAGAACGCGCCCAGCATGGCCGTCGCCGGACTCCCCCCGGTCGCCGCGCTGGTCTCGTTCCACCAGCTGGTGCGCCAGATCACCCTCACCAGCCCGCCCCGGCACGCCCTGCCCCGGCGGGGCGGTGATCCGCGCGGCGTCATCCGCTGACCCTCGGCCGACCCGACGCACGCACGTGGCCCCCACTCACCCGAGCCGAGTGGGGGGCCACGTGCGTCCCGTC
>NZ_GG657754.1:1943516-1972739 GCF_000158915.1 Streptomyces himastatinicus ATCC 53653
TCCTCGCTGGTGCGGTTGCGCACGGCGCGCGCGCTACGCCATGCCGAAGCTCTCCTTGTACGGCCGCCCGTCGGCGGCGAGCTGGAGGTCGCCCGGGGACTCGTACGTACCGGCGAACCACGAGCCGACCATGACGTTGGACGCCCCGGCCGCCAGCGCCATCGCCACGTCGCGCGGATGCCGGATGCCGCCGTCCGCCCAGACGTGCTTGCCCAACTTCCGTGCCTCCGCGGCGCATTCGAGCACCGCGGAGAACTGCGGGCGGCCCACGCCGGTCATCATGCGGGTGGTGCACATGGCGCCCGGTCCGACGCCGACCTTCACGATGTCGGCGCCCGCCTCGATCAGATCGCGCACACCCTCCGCTGCGACCACGTTGCCCGCCACGATGGGCACGCGCGGGCCGAGCGCGCGGACCGCCTTGAGCGCGCCGACCATCGACTCCTGGTGGCCGTGCGCGGTGTCCACGACCAGGGTGTCCACCCCGGCGTCGAGCAGCGCCTTGGCGTGCCCCTCCACATCGCCGTTGACGCCCACGGCGGCGGCGATCCGCAGCCGTCCGTCCTCGTCCACGGCGGGCTGGTAGAGCGTGGCGCGCAGCGCGCCCTTGCGGGTCAGGATTCCGGCCAGCCTGCCGTCGGCGTCGACAGCCGGGGCGAACTTGCGGTGCGCCGCGTCGAGGCGGCCGAAGGCGTCCTGGGGGTCGATGTCGGCGTCGAGCAGCAGCAGCTCCCGGGACATCACCTCGGACAGCTGCGTGAACCGGTCCACCCCGGTCAGGTCGGATTCGGTCACCACGCCCACCGGGCGGCCGTCCTGCACCACGACGCCCGCGCCGTGCGCCCGCTTGTGCAGCAGCGACAGGGCGTCGGCGACGGTCCCGGAGGGGGCGAGCACGATCGGGGTGTCGAGCACCAGGTGGCGGCTCTTGACCCAGCGGACGACGTCGGCGACGACGTCGATCGGGATGTCCTGCGGTATGACGACGAGGCCGCCGCGCCGGGCGACCGTTTCGGCCATCCGGCGCCCCGCGATCGCGGTCATGTTGGCGACGACGAGCGGGATGGTGGTGCCGGTGCCGTCGGGTGAGGCCAGGTCGACGCCCTGGCGGGAGCCGACCGCGGAGCGGCTCGGCACCATGAACACATCGTCGTACGTCAGGTCGTACGGCGGCTTCTGATCATTGAGGAAACGCACGTACTTCATTGTCCCATGCGGGGATTGACACAAACCGTGGTACGAAGCCTGATGCGGTGGGTCCCGGCGCCCGAGGGCGCCGGGAGCGGGGCCCTACACGCCGTCGGGGTCCGCCCGGTCGAGGGCGGGGCGGGGGCCCGGGTCCGCCTCCAGGAGCAGGTGGTCGGCCGCCGTGGTGTCCGTCACCAGGCTGGTGACCAGCCCCGACCGCAGCACCGCGCCGATCGCCTCCGCCTTGCGCCGGCCGCCCGCGATCGCCACCACCTCGGGGATCCGGCGCAGCCGGTCGGCCTCCACCGTGATGCACCGCTCGCCCAGGTCGCGGCCGATGCGGCGGCCGTCGGCGTCGAAGAGGTGGGCCGACATCTCGGCGGCGGCGCCGAGGCTCTCGTAGTGGGCCCGCTCCTCCTCGCTGATCATGTCGTACACCGTGGAGATCCCGGCCTCCCAGGAGCCGATGGACACGCATGCCACGGTGACCTTGTCGAAGTACTCGAAGGCCCGGGCGATCCCGGTCTGCCCGCGCAGCGCGTCGGCCGTCGCGGTGTCCGGCAGCAGCATCGGCGCGTAGATCGGGTGGGCCTCGCCACCGGAGACGGCGGCGGCGCGCCGGACCGCCTCGACCGAGCCGCGCTCGGCCGTGCCCGCGTCGTACACGCCGGTGAGCTGGACGACGGTGCAGGGCGGCAGCCGGTGCAGCGCCGCGGCCATGTGGATGGTGGAACGGCCCCAGGCCAGCCCGAGCACATCGCCCTCGTTGACCAGCTCGCCGAGCAGGTCAGCGGCGACCTCGCCCAGGTTCTCCGGGTCCGGGGTGTCGGCCTCGAGGTCGGCCGGAGACTCGACGACGACGGCGTGGCGCAGCCCGTAGCGGGCGCGCAGCGCGTCGGAGCGCTCCGCGTCGAGTTCGGCGGGAACCCGGATCTCGATCCGCACCAGGTCGCGTTCGAGCGCGGTCTCCAGCACGCGCGCGACCTTGAAGCGGCTGACCCCGAACTCCTCGGCAATCTGGATCTTGGACTTGCCCTCGAGGTAGAAGCGGCGCGCCATGGCCGCCGCCTGCACCAGTTCGGCGGGTCCCATCCGCGTGGCTGAACGGCCCGTCGACACCGCGGTCTCCTCACTTGTCAATGTTCCGGCCTCACCGTTCATCCTGTCAGAAACGGTGGAGTTGGTTCGCGCTTTACCGTGACGTTCACCGACCGGCAGCTTGGTGGCCGCACAGTCCGGTGGTGCCCGCCGCGTTCTCGGCCAGGGCGCGCAGCTCGCGCACGGCCTTGTCGGGGTCCTCGGCCCCGTAGACCGCGGAACCCGCCACGAACACATCGGCGCCCGCCTCCGCGCACCGCTCGATGGTCGAGGCGGACACCCCGCCGTCCACCTGGAGCCACATCTCCAGACCGTGCCGGGAGATCAGCTCACGGGTGCGGCGGATCTTGGGCAGCATGATGTCGAGGAACGCCTGGCCGCCGAAGCCGGGCTCCACGGTCATCACCAGCAGCATGTCCAGCTCGGGGAGCAGGTCCTCGTACGGCTCGATGGGGGTCGCGGGCTTGAGCGCCATCGCCGCCCGCGCGCCCTTGGCGCGGATCTCGCGCGCCAACCGTACGGGCGCGGCCGCGGCCTCCACGTGGAAGGTGACCGAGCCCGCCCCCGCCTCCACGTACGCCGGGGCCCAGCGGTCCGGGTCCTCGATCATGAGGTGGCAGTCCATGGGCGTGTCCGTCGCCTTGCCCAGCGCCTCCACCACCGGCACTCCGAGGGTCAGATTGGGCACGAAGTGGTTGTCCATGACGTCGACATGGAGCCAGTCGGCACCCTCGACGGCCTTGGCTTCGTCCGCCAGGCGGGAGAAGTCCGCGGACAGGATGCTGGGATTGATCTGCACGGCCATGGGACCAGCCTGCCACGCCCGCCGCCGGGCCATGGACCCGGGATGATCACGATACGGCCGCCACTCCGCCGTCCGCCCCTTTGGCCCGCCCCGGTTGCCGCCGCGCGGGGGTCGCGATGGGGTGATCGAAACCCTGGACCTCCGAGGCAACCCGCACTGTCGGTTGTGGGTCATGAGGGATGAGTGACCAGGGATGCCCGTGTGACGGGCGGGAACACGTAAGGACAGAGGCAACCGACCATGACGCGACAGCGAATACGCCCGCGGCCCCGCGCCGCGCTCTCCGTGGCGCTGGCCGCCGGACTCCTCGCTCCGGCGCTCGCCGGTGCGGAGACCGCCACGGCCGAAACCCCGCGGACAGCCGCGACCCCGCGGGCGGTCTGCACCTCGGACCGGGCGGGCCAGGCCGCCGAGCTGTCCCGGGACATCGGCGCGGCGCTGCACGGCCGGTCCGCCACCACCGCGGTCAGCCTGCGCGTCCCCGCCACCCACACCCGCTGCACGCTGCGCGCGGACCGGACGTTCGACTCCGCGAGCGTGGTGAAGGTGACGGTGCTGGCCACGCTGCTGTGGGACGCCGAGAAGCACGACCGCGAGCTGACCCGGCGCGAGACCCGGCTCGCCACCGCCATGATCACGAAGTCGGACAACGACGCCACCAGCGCGCTGTGGCGGCAGCTCAAGGCGGCCAGGGTGAAGGCGTTCCTGCGGGCCGCCGGGATGACCAGGACCGTGCCCGGCAGCGGTGGCTACTGGGGGCTCACCCAGATCACCGCGAACGACGAGGAGAAGCTGCTGGAGCGAGTGACCCGCCCCAACGCGGTGCTCGACGAGGACGCCCGTGCGTACATCCGCAAGCTGATGCACGACGTCGTCCCGTCCCAGCGCTGGGGCACCCCGGCGGGCGCACCGCGCGGGACCACGATCCAGGTGAAGAACGGCTGGCTGTCCCGCGCCACCCACGGCTGGCGGGTGCACAGCATCGGCGCGTTCACCGGGCGCGGCCAGGACTACACGCTCACGGTGCTCACCCAGGACAACGCCCGTATGAAGGACGGGGTCGCCGCGATCCAGGCGGTGGCGCGCGCGGTCCACAAGGACCTCAACCCGACGGCGGGGACGGCGACGCCGTACACCCCGCCCCTCGCCCCGCAGGAGGCGATGCCCGCCGTGCCGTAGCGGTGCACGGGCGGATACGGAACCGCCCCGGCCGGGCGCGAGCGCCGGCCGGGGCGGAACCCGGGTGATACGGGGAGACCGTCAGCTCAGGGCGGCGAGCGCCTGGTTGAGGGTCTTCGACGGACGCATCACGGCCGACGCCTTGGCCCCGTCGGGCTGGTAGTAGCCACCGATGTCGGCCGGCGAGCCCTGGACGGCGAGCAGCTCGTCCACGATGGTCTGCTCCTGCTCGGTCAGCGTCGCGGCGAGCGCCTTGAACGACTCCGCGAGCTGGGCGTCCTCGGTCTGCTTGGCCAGCTCCTGGGCCCAGTAGAGGGCCAGGTAGAAGTGGCTGCCGCGGTTGTCGATGCCACCGACCCGGCGGCTGGGCGACTTGTTCTCGTGGAGGAACGTGGCGGTCGCCCGGTCCAGGGTGTCGGCGAGCACCTGGGCCCGCGCGTTGCCGGTGGTCTGCGCGAGGTGCTCGAAGCTGACCGCGAGCGCGAGGAACTCGCCCAGGCTGTCCCAGCGCAGGTAGTTCTCCTTGACCAGCTGCTGCACGTGCTTGGGCGCGGAGCCGCCGGCGCCGGTCTCGAACAGCCCGCCGCCGTTCATCAGCGGCACGACCGACAGCATCTTGGCGCTGGTGCCCAGCTCCAGGATCGGGAACAGGTCGGTCAGGTAGTCACGCAGCACGTTGCCGGTGACCGAGATCGTGTTCTCGCCGCGGCGGATGCGCTCCAGGGAGAACGCGATCGCGTCCACGGGGGACATGATCTCGATGCGCAGCCCCTCGGTGTCGTGCTCCGGGAGGTACTGCTTCACCTTGGCGATGAGGTTGGCGTCGTGGGCGCGGCCCTCGTCCAGCCAGAACACCGCCGGGTCGCCGGTCGCGCGGGCGCGGGTGACGGCGAGCTTGACCCAGTCCCGGATCGGCGCGTCCTTGGTCTGGCACATCCGGAAGATGTCGCCCTCGCTGACCGTCTGCTCCAGGACCAGGTTGCCCTGACCGTCGGTCACCCGCACGGTGCCGGTGGACGGGATCTCGAAGGTCTTGTCGTGGCTGCCGTACTCCTCGGCCTTCTGCGCCATCAGGCCGACGTTGGGCACCGAGCCCATGGTCGACGGGTCGAAGGCGCCGTTGGCGCGGCAGTCGTCGAGGACGACCTGGTAGATGCCCGCGTAGCTGCTGTCCGGGATGACCGCGAGGGTGTCGGCCTCCTCGCCCTTGGTGTCCCACATGTGGCCCGAGGTACGGATCATGGCCGGCATGGAGGCGTCGACGATGACGTCGCTCGGGACGTGCAGGTTGGTGATGCCGCGGTCGGAGTCGACCATGGCCAGCTCCGGGCCCTCGGCCAGCTCGGCCTCGAAGGACTCCTTGATCTTCACGCCCTCGGGCAGCGACTCCAGGCCCTTGAGGATGCCGCCGAGCCCGTCGTTCGGGGTGAGCCCGGCCGCGGCCAGCGCCTGGCCGTACGCGGCGAACGTCTTCGGGAAGAAGGCCCGTACGACATGGCCGAAGATGATCGGGTCGGAGACCTTCATCATCGTGGCCTTGAGGTGCACCGAGAACAGCACGCCCTCGGCCTTGGCCCGCGCGACCTGCTCCTTCAGGAACTCGCGCAGCACGGCCACGCGCATCACGGACGCGTCCACGACCTCGCCCGCGAGCACCGGCACCGACTCGCGCAGCACGGTGGTGGAGCCGTCGTCACCGGTCAGCTCGATGCGCAGCGCACCGTCCTCGGCGATCACCGCGGACTTCTCGGTGGAGCGGAAGTCGTCGCCGGTCATGTGGGCGACGTTCGTCTTCGAATCAGCCGACCAGGCGCCCATGCGGTGCGGGTTGGCCTTGACGTAGTTCTTGACCGACGCCGGGGCGCGGCGGTCGGAGTTGCCCTCGCGCAGGACCGGGTTGACGGCGCTGCCCTTGACCTTGTCGTAGCGGGCGCGGATGTCCCGCTCCTCGTCGGTCTTCGGGTCGTCCGGGTAGTCCGGCAGCGCGTAGCCCTGCTCCTGGAGCTCGGCGATGGCCGCCTTCATCTGCGGGATGGACGCCGAGATGTTCGGCAGCTTGATGATGTTGGCCTCGGGCGTCTTGGCCAGCTCGCCCAGCTCGGCGAGGGCGTCCTCGATGCGCTGGCTCGCCTCGAGACGCTCGGGGAACTGAGCGATGATGCGCCCGGCCAGGGAGATGTCCCGCCGCTCCACGGAGACCCCGGCCGTCGAGGCGTAGGCCTCGACCACAGGCAGGAACGAATACGTCGCCAAGGCCGGGGCCTCGTCGGTGTGCGTATAGATGATGGTCGAGTCAGTCACCGGGTGCTCCGCTCCACGTCTGTAACATTGCTGGACATCAAGATATCCCGTGATGCGGCGGGGGCCTAAAGGGGGCGCCGGAGGCGCTCAGCCCGTGCGGCGCAGCAGGGCCAGGTACATCGCGTCGGTGCCGTGCAGATGCGGCCACAGCTGGACGTCGGGGCCCTCGCCGAGGGCGGGGACGCCCGGCATCAGGGGGCGGGCGTCGATCCACTCCGCCGTTGCGCCCTGGTCCTTGCGGGCCTCCCCCAGCACGTCGTCGACCACGGCGCGGGTCTCGGCGGGGTGCGGGGAGCAGGTCGCGTAGCCGACGACGCCGCCGATGCGCGTCGCGGCCAGGGCCTCGCGCAGCAGGCCGCGCTGGAGCGGGGCGAACCCGGCCAGGTCCTCGGGGCGGCGGCGCCAGCGCGCCTCGGGGCGGCGGCGCAGGGCGCCGAGGCCCGTGCACGGCACATCGACCAGCATCCGGTCGAAGCTCTCCGGCCGCCACTTTGTCCGGGTGCCTTTGGCGGCGATCACCTGGTAGGGGCCGGGGTTTCCGGCGAGGGCCCGTTCCACCAGCCGGGCCCGGTGCGGCTGCTTCTCGGCGGCCAGCAGGGCGGCGCCGCGCTCCGCGGCGAGCGCGCCGAGCAGCGCGGCCTTGCCGCCGGGGCCCGCGCAGCCGTCCAGCCAGCGCCGGTCGGGGCCGTCCAGCGGGGCGGCCGCGAGGGCGAGGGCGACGAGCTGGCTGCCCTCGTCCTGCACCCCGGCGCGCCCCTCGCGGACCGCGTCCAGCGCGCCGGGTTCGCCGCCCTCGGCGAGCCGCACGGCGTACGGGGACCAGCGGCCCGGCAGCGCGGACTCCTCGCCGACCGCGGCGACGAGTTCGTCGGTGGCGGCCCGGCCGGGGCGGGCGACGAGGGTGACCTCGGGCCGTTCGTTGTCGGCCTCCAGCAGATCCTCGATCCCGGCCCGGCCGCCGCCGAGCGCGTCCCACAGGGCCGAGACGATCCAGCGCGGATGGGCGTGCACGACGCCGAGATGGTCCTCGGGGTCCTCGTCATACGGCGGGGCGACCCGCTCCAGCCAGGTGTCGAGGTCCGCTGCGGCGATCTTGCGCAGCACCGCGTTGACGAACTTGGCGCGCCCGTCGCCGAGCACCACCCGGGCGAGTTCGACGCTCGCGGAGACGGCGGCGTGAGTGGGGATGCGGGTGCCCAGCAGCTGATGGGCACCCAGGCTCAGCACGTCGAGGACGGGCGGGTCCACCTCGCGCAGCGGGCGGTCCACGCATTCGGCGATGATCGCGTCGTAGGTGCCCTGGAGGCGCAGGGTTCCGTAGACCAGCTCGGTGGTGAGCGCCGCGTCCCGGGCGTCGAAGCCGCCGTCCTCCCGCGCCTTGCGGAGCAGGGGCGGGAGGACGAGGTTGGCGTACGCGTCCCGTTCGTCGACGGCCCGCAGCGCCTCGAAGGCGAGGATCCGCACGGGGTCCTTCTTCGGTCGGCGGTAGGGCTTGCCGGGGTGGCTGCGACGGGGAGGGCCGCTCTGGGGGCTCACGGGAAATGTGCTCCGGTAGGTATGGGGTGATCAGCACACCAGCCTACGCCGCTCAGCTCAGCGCCTTGGCCGCCTCCCCGGCCATCCCCGCCTCCGGGGGGCGCTGTTCGAACTGGGTGCGGTACAGCTCCGCGTAGCGCCCCTCAGCGGCGAGCAGTGCGTCGTGGGTGCCGCGCTCCACGATCCGGCCGTCCTCCACGACGAGGATCAGATCCGCCGCCCGCACCGTGGACAGCCGGTGGGCGATCACCAGCGCGGTCCGCCCGTCCAGGGCCTCGGCGAGGGCCTCCTGCACGGCGGCCTCGGAGGTGGAGTCCAGATGGGCGGTGGCCTCGTCGAGGAGCACCACCCGGGGCCGGGCGAGCAGCAGCCGGGCGATGGTCAGCCGCTGGCGCTCACCGCCGGAGAGGCGGTAGCCGCGTTCGCCGACGACCGTGTCGAGACCGTCCGCGAGCGATGCGATCAGCCCGTCGAGACGGGCCCGGCGCAGCACCTCCCACAGCTCCTCCTCGGCCGCCCCGGGACGGGCCAGCAGCAGATTGGCGCGGATCGTGTCGTGGAAGAGGTGACCGTCCTGGGTGACCATGCCGAGGGCTTCGCGCAGCGAGGCGGCGGTCAGGTCGCGGACGTCCACGCCGGACAGCCGGACGGCGCCCGCATCGGTGTCGTAGAGGCGCGGCAGCAGCTGCGCGATGGTCGACTTGCCCGCGCCGGAGGAGCCCACCAGCGCGACCATCTGGCCGGGTTCGGCGCGGAAGGACACGTCGTGCAGCACCTGGACGCCGCCGCGGGTGTCCAGGTGGGCGACCTCCTCCAGGGAGGCGAGCGACACCTTGTCGGCGGACGGATAGCCGAAGTCGACGTGGTCGAACTCCACCGACACCGGCCCGTCCGGGACCTGCCGGGCGTCCGGCTTCTCGGTGATCAGCGGCTTCAGGTCGAGCACCTCGAAGACCCGCTCGAAGCTGACGAGCGCGCTCATCACCTCCACCCGCGCCCCGGCCAGCGCGGTGAGCGGCGCGTACAGCCGGGTGAGCAGCAGCGCGAGGGAGACGACGGCACCGGGGTTGAGGCTGCCGCGCAGCGCGTAGTAGCCGCCGAGGCCGTAGACGAGGGCCAGCGCCAGGGCCGAGACGAGGGTCAGCGCGGTGACGAACGAGACCTGGACCATGGCGGTGCGGACGCCGATGTCCCGCACCCGGCGGGCCCGCGCGGCGAATTCGGCGGACTCCTCGGCCGGGCGGCCGAAGAGCTTCACCAGCGTCGCGCCGGGCGCGGAGAACCGCTCGGTCATCTGGGTGCCCATCGCGGCGTTGTGGGCCGCCGCCTCGCGCCGCAGCCTGGCGAGCCGGCGGCCGACCCGGCGGGCGGGCAGCAGGAAGACCGGCAGGATCAGCAGCGCGAGCAGCGTGATCTGCCAGGAGATGCCGACCATCACGACGAACGTGAGCAGCAGCGTCACCGCGTTGCTCACCACTCCGGAGAGGGTGTCGCTGAACGCCCGCTGCGCGCCGATCACATCATTGTTGAGGCGGCTGACCAGCGCACCCGTGCGGGTGCGGGTGAAGAAGGCGACCGGCATCCGCTGCACGTGGTCGAAGACGGCGGTGCGCAGATCGAGGATCAGCCCCTCGCCGATGTTCGCGGACAGCCGCCGGGTCAGCAGCCCGACACCCGCCTCGGCGACGGCGATGGCGGCGATCAGCCCGGCGAGACCGAGGACCGTGGACTCGTGCGCATGGCGGTCGATCGCGTTCACCACCCGGCCAGCGAGCAGCGGGGTGGCGACCGCGGTCACCGCCACCACTGTGCTCAGCAGGACGAACAGCAGCAGCGGGCGGCGGTGCGGGCGGGCGAAGGCCCCGATGCGGCGCAGGGTCGCGCGGGAGAAGGGCCGCCGGTCGTCGCTGGCGTGGCTGGCCTGGTACAGGGAATGCCACGCGGTGACTTCCATGCTCATCGCGCACCTCCGAAAGGGTTCGGGGTGCCGCCACGGTGATTACGCCGGTGGGTCCGGACCGGCGGCACGTATCAAGGACGGTAGAACTTGAACCAAGGTTGAGGTCAAGGTCCGGCCTCCCCCGGCGCGTCCGCCCTGGCCTCCCCCGGCGCGTCTGCCCTGGCCTCCCCCGGCGCGTCCGCCACGGGCCGCGTCAGCCGCCGAGCCGCTCGCCCTCGGCGATCCGTACGCCACGGGCCCAGTCCGCCGCGGGCATCGGCTTCTTGCCCTGCGGCCGGACCCAGGTCAGCTCCACGGCATGGCTGCCCGTGCCCGCGTACACCGCCTTCTTGGTCGCGGCGAGCACACCGGGCGCCAGATCCGTACGCTCCGCCACCGGCGCCGCCGAGACCACCTTCAGCCGCTCCCCGCGGAAGGTCGTCCACGCGCCCGGCGCCGGGGCGCACGCCCGCACCAGCCGGTCGACCCGCAGCGCGGGCGCCGACCAGTCGATCTCCGCGTCCTCGACGTTGATCTTCGGGGCGAGCGAGATGCCCTCCGCCGACTGCGGCACCGCCCGCAGCGAACCGTCCTCGATGCCGTCCATCGTCGCCGCGAGCAGCCCGGCCCCGGCGAAGGCCAGCCGAGTCAGCAGATCGCCGCTGGTGTCGGTGGGCCGTACGTCCTCGGTGACCACCCCGTACACCGGCCCGGAGTCCAGCCCCTCCTCGATCTGGAACGTCGACGCCCCGGTCGTCTCGTCGCCCGCGAGCACCGCGTGCTGCACCGGCGCCGCACCGCGCCACGCGGGCAGCAGCGAGAAGTGCAGATTCACCCAGCCGTGCGCCGGGATCTCCAGCGCCGCCTTGGGCAGCAGCGCACCGTACGCCACCACCGGGCAGCAGTCCGGGGCGATCTCGGCGAGCCGGGCCAGGAAGTCCGCGTCCCGCGGCTTGCCCGGCTTCAGCACCTCGATGCCCGCCTCCTCGGCCCGCTCCGCGACCGGACTGGCCACCAGCCGACGGCCGCGCCCGGCGGGCGCGTCGGGACGGGTCACCACGGCCACCACCTCATGCCGGTCGGACGCGATCAGTGCGTCCAGCGCGGGCAGGGCGACCTCGGGGGTACCGGCGAAGACGAGCCTCATGGGTGGCGAACGACCTCTCATACAGGGCGGAGAACGGTAAAAACGCGACCTCAGTCTATGGTCCGGGACCCCAGGGGGCGTACGGGCCGAGTCCCGCACGCCCCGGACCGTGACCGACGGGCGGGTGCCGCGTTGGTCAAGAGAGATTGACCGCGCCGGGCCGCACCCCGCGGCCCGGCACCCGTTCCCGCCCACCCCCTTCACCGCCGGTTCGAGAGGCTTGTTCATGGCCGACCACGCAACTCACGACGCCCAGGCACGGGCCAGCCTGCACCTCCTGGTCCGGGACATCGAGCGGGTCCGCCGGCAGGTGGACGCGCTGCGCACCCTCACCGCCCAGCTCGGCAACGTCTACCGGCCGCGGCGCACCGGACCGGCCGCGGGCTTCGTCGTCTACGGCCGCGCCCCGGCACCCACCGTGCGGCTCGCCCAGGAGCTGCGGGACAGCGTCGAGACCCTGGTCACCGCCGCCGTCGACTTCGACCGCTCGCTCGGCTTCTCGTGGGACGCGGTGGGTTCCGCGCTCGGCGTCACCAAGCAGGCGGTGCACCGCCGTTACGGCTCCCGCCGCGCCTCGGCGACGAGCACCGCGGAGGGCGGCGAGTCCCCGGCGGGGCACGGCCCCGAGCCCGCCGCCGTGCCGCCGGTCCCGTCCGTACCGGCCGCCCGCTCCATCCCCCCGAAGTCCACCCCGGCCCTCCCCGAAGCCCGCCCCGGCGTCTTCCCGAGCCCCCGCAACGGTTAAGAAGCCCCTCAGCCGATATCCAGCGGGTCGACCCGGACCGTCGGGTCCTTGTCGCCGCGGGCCAGTCGGAGCGCCTTGGCCTCCTTGACGGCCGCGGCCAGGGCACGGCCCTGGCCCGGGGGCACCCGCAGCAGGGCGCGCTCCCACCGCGCTCCGGGCGGCGGATCGCCGGGGCGGCGCGGGCGGCCGGGCGGCGTGGGAGGCAGCGGGACCGGGCCCAGGGTCTCGGTCCCCTCCGGCAGCGGAGCCGAGGCGATCAGCTCGGCCACCGCCTCTCCAGGGCCGGCCACCGCCGCCATCCGGGAGACCGGCGGGAAGCCCAGCTGGGACCGCTCGGCGAGTTCACGGGCCGCGTAACCGGCCGGGTCCCACCGCACCAGCGCCTGGACGGGCCGCTGTGTCGGTTCCGCGGTCACCACGACGAGGCCGCCGTCCTCCTGCCCCCGGACCAGCGCGGCCGCCTCCAGCCAGCGGCGCAGCGCGTCCTCGCCCGCGCGCAGGTCGGGGCGGCCGAGCAGGGCCCAGCCGTCGAGCAGCAGGGCGGCCGCGTAGCCACCCTCGGCGACCGGTTCGGCGCCCGGGGTGCTGACGACGAGCGACGGGCGGTCGGGCACGGTGTCCAGGACGTGGTCCCGGCCCGAGGTGCGGACCGGGACGGCGGGGAAGGCGCGGCCCAGCTCCTCCGCGGTGCGCCGGGCACCCACAATGCTCGCCCGCAGCCGGGCGCCCCCGCACTCGGCGCAGTGCCAGGCGGTCTCGGCCCGCCCGCACCAGCCGCAGGCCAGCCGGTCCGCGTCACGCGCCTCCAGTGGGCCCGCGCAGTGGCGGCAGCGGGCGGGCTCGCGGCAGCGCTCGCACGCCAGCCGGGGTACGTACCCCCGGCGCGGCACCTGCACCAGCACCGGGCCGCGGTTCAGCGCCTCCCGTACGGTCTGCCAGGCGAGCGTGGGCAGCCGGGCGGCGCGGGCCTCGGCGTCCCGGGCCACCTCGCCCTCGTCCACGGTACGGATCAGCGGGGCCACCGCGCGGACCTGCTCGCGGTCGGCCTCCAGGGGGCGCGCCCAGCCGTTCTCCACCAGCTGGGCGGCTTCCACGGTGCGGCCGAGGTCGCCCAGCAGGAAGCCCGTCTTCTCGTGGACGGCGCGCAGCAGCAGGACGTCGCGGGCGTGCGGCTGCGGGGCGTGGTCGTCGCTGTGGCTCTGGTCGCCGTCGTCCCAGATGCCCACCAGGCCGAGGTCCCGGACCGGCGCGAACATGGCCGCCCGGGTGCCGACGACGGCCCGCACCGACCCGCGGCTGACCGCCAGCCACCGCCGGTAGCGCTCCTCGGGCCCGAGGTCCGCGGTGAGCAGCACATGGCGCCCCGCACCGCCGAGCGCCCGGGTGAGCGCCGCATCGACCCGGGCGGCGGTGCGCCCGTCCGGTACGACGATCAGCGCGCCGCGCCCGGAGGCGAGGGTGGCGGCGACCGCGGCGGCCCACTCGTCCGGCCAGTGCGGTCCGGGCAGCGCGGTCCATACGGCCCGGGGCGTGCCGCCGCCCGCGAGCGCCTCCAGGAATCCGGGCCCGGCCGGGTAGCGGGCCCAGCTGCCGGGCTCGGGCGGCCCGGGCGGGGGCAGCGGCGGCGGGGAGGTCTCGGATTCGGCGCGGACGTTCCGCTTGGGCATGGCCAGCTGGAGGACGTCGGCGAGCGATCCGGCGTACCGGTCGGCGACGGCCCGGCACAGCGCGAGCAGCCCCGGCCCGAGCACCGGCTCGGGCGAGACGACCTGGGCGATGGCGGCCAGCGGCCCGCGGTAGTCGGACTCGGCGACCCGATCGACGATGTACCCGTCGAGCAGTCCGCCGCCCTCGCGCCGCCCCTCGCGCACCCGGCCGGTCCCGGCCCCGAACCGCACCCGCACCCGCACGCCGGGCCGGGCCTCGGCGTCCATCTCGGCGGGGACCGCGTAGTCCCACAGCTTGTCGAGGTGCACCGGGCCCTTGTCCACGAGCACCTTGGCCACCGGGCGGTCCTTGGCCAGCGCGGCTCCCCGCCAGGTTCGCGGCTTGGCCCGGGGCACCTTGGCCTTGCGCACGCTGTCCCGGATGAGCGCGAGCTGCTCACCCCCCTGCGGCTCCTCCGCCGGGGCCTTGCGCTGCTCGTCGTCCCTGCTCACAGATCAAGTCTTAGCAGAGGACTCGGACATGCGAGGGCCCGAACGCCGCAAGGGGCGTCCGGGCCCTCGGTCAGCCTGTGGCCGCCATACAGGCAGCGACCTTACAGACCGGCCGCCGCGCGGAGGGCGTCGACGCGGTCGGTGCGCTCCCAGGTGAAGTCGGAGTCCTCACGGCCGAAGTGACCGTAGGCCGCCGTCTGGGCGTAGATCGGACGCAGCAGGTCCAGGTCGCGGATGATCGCGGCCGGACGCAGGTCGAAGACCTCGGAGATGGCCTTCTCGATCTTCTCCGCGTCGATCGTGGCGGTACCGAAGGTCTCCACGAACAGACCCACCGGCTCGGCCTTGCCGATCGCGTACGCGACCTGAACCTCGCAGCGCTGCGCGAGACCCGCGGCCACGACGTTCTTCGCGACCCAGCGCATCGCGTACGCCGCGGACCGGTCGACCTTGGACGGGTCCTTGCCGGAGAACGCGCCACCACCGTGACGGGACATGCCGCCGTAGGTGTCGATGATGATCTTGCGACCGGTCAGGCCCGCGTCACCCATCGGACCGCCGACCTCGAAGCGGCCGGTCGGGTTGACCAGCAGCCGGTAGCCCTCGGTCTCGAGCTTGATGCCGTCCTCGACCAGCTCGTTCAGGACGTGCTCGACCACGAACTCCTTGATGTCAGGAGCCAGCAGCGAGTCCAGGTCGATGTCGGAGGCGTGCTGCGAGGAGACGACGACGGTGTCCAGGCGGACCGCCTTGTGGCCGTCGTACTCGATGGTGACCTGGGTCTTGCCGTCCGGGCGCAGGTACGGGATGGTCCCGTTCTTGCGGACCTCGGAGAGCCGGCGGGAGAGCCGGTGCGCCAGGTTGATCGGGAGCGGCATCAGCTCGGGCGTCTCGTCGCACGCGTAGCCGAACATCAGGCCCTGGTCGCCCGCGCCCTGCTTGTCCAGCTCGTCCTCGTCACCCTCGACCCGCAGCTCATAGGCGGAGTCGACGCCCTGGGCGATGTCCGGGGACTGCGAGCCGATGGACACCGAGACGCCGCAGGAGGCGCCGTCGAAGCCCTTCTTCGACGAGTCGTAGCCGATGTCGAGGACCTTGTTGCGGACGAGCGTCGCGATATCGGCGTACGCCTTGGTGGTCACCTCACCGGCGACATGGACCAGGCCGGTGGTGATCAGGGTCTCGACGGCGACCCGGGAGGTCGGGTCCTCCTTCAGGAGCGCGTCGAGGATGGAGTCGCTGATCTGGTCAGCGATCTTGTCGGGGTGACCCTCGGTCACAGATTCCGAGGTGAACAGGCGGCGGGACACATCGCTCCCTGGGGTTGCAGCGGCTGCTGGCTGATCATGGGCGGGACCGCCCGGGGGCTGCGCCCGGTGCGGTTCCTGGGCCAGTTTATCCGGCGTTTCCGCCGGTAGAGCATCCCCGTCCCACAGAACGGGCAGGCCATGACCTGGAACATACCTCGCCTCGAGCTGAAATACAGCAAGGCCCCCACGACAGATAGCTGTCATGGTCCGATCGGGCGCTCCCTGCCCTGGATCAACCCACGGTGCCGGCAATGCCTACCCACGTACGGCCGAAGGTCACGCGAATGTCTTGTGAAGATCAGGCGAAGACGGTCACCGGCTCACTCGAAACGGGCCGCCACCAGGTCCCAGATCCGGCCGGCCAGGACCTCTTTCGGGCCGTACGGAACGGGCGTCTCGGCGCCGTCCGACGCGAGCACCACCGCCTCGTTCTCCTCCGCGCCGAAGGTCTTGTGCTCCCCCACCTCGTTCACCACGAGCAGATCGCACCCCTTGCGGGCGAGTTTCTCGCGACCGTTCACAAGAACGTCATCTGTCTCGGCGGCGAAGCCGACGACGATCTGTCCGGGACGGGCCCGCTCCGCGGAGATTTCCGCCAGAACATCCGGGTTGCGCACCAGAGCGACCGGTTCGGGCTCCTGTCCGTCCCGCTTCTTGATCTTTCCCGGGGCGTAGTGGGCGGGCCGGAAGTCGGCGACCGCGGCAGCCATCACCACCGCGTCGGCGTCCGCGGCGGCCTTCAGGACCGCCTCCCGCAGCTGGACCGCGGTCCCCACCCGCACCACATCGGCTCCGGCCGGGGCGGGCAGCTCACTGTTGGCCGAGACAAGTGTCACCCTCGCGCCCCGGGCCACGGCGGCGCGGGCCAGGGCGTACCCCTGCTTGCCGGTGGAGCGGTTGCCCAGGTAGCGCACCGGGTCCAGCGGCTCGCGGGTGCCTCCGGCGCTGATCACCACATGGCGTCCGGCCAGATCGGCACGGACCGCCTCGGGGCCGCGGGTCAGCACCCGGCGGGAGACCTCGAAGATCTCCTGGGGGTCCGGCAGCCGCCCCTTGCCGGTGTCCACACCGGTCAGGCGGCCGACGGCGGGCTCGATGACCACACAGCCGCGGCGGCGCAGGGTCGCCACGTTCTCCTGGGTCGCGGGGTGCTCCCACATCTCGGTGTGCATGGCGGGGGCGAAGACGACCGGACATCGGGCGGTCAGCAGCGTATTGGTGAGCAGGTCGTCGGCGAGGCCATGGGCGGCCTTGGCGAGCAGATCGGCGGTGGCGGGGGCGACCACGACCAGGTCGGCGGACTGGCCGATGCGCACGTGCGGCACCTCGTGGACGGACTCCCACACCTCGGTGCCGGCCGGATGCCCGGAGAGCGCCGACCAGGTCGCCTCGCCGACGAAGTGCAGCGCCGAGGCGGTCGGCACGACGCGGACGTCATGCCCGGACTCGGTCAGCCGCCGCAGCAGCTCACACGCCTTGTAGGCGGCGATCCCGCCGCCGACCCCCAGCACGACCCGGGGCTTGTCCGCCATGGTCATCGCTCGCCTCTTCCCCGCCGTCCGGCGTTACGTACCCATGACACACCACAAGCCCGGCGGCGAGGCCGCCGGGCCGGTGATGAGCGATTTCGGACCTTACTGAGCCGGGCCCTCGATGGCCTCGGAGGTCAGCAGACCCGCGTTGATCTCGCGGAGCGCGATCGACAGCGGCTTCTCGTGGACGTGGGTGTCCACCAGGGGGCCGACGTACTCGAGCAGACCCTCACCGAGCTGCGAGTAGTACGCGTTGATCTGACGGGCACGCTTGGCCGCGTAGATCACGAGGCTGTACTTCGAGTCGGTCGCCTCGAGCAGCTCATCAATCGGAGGGTTGATGATGCCCTCGGGCGCGGTCATGGGAGAGGACACTCTCTAGCCTTCCTTATTACGCCTCATGGCAAGAATGAATTGAAGATCAAGCCACTCGCATCAAGGCTAGCAGCTCACTCGCCACGTCCTCGACGGAGGTGTTGACCAGGGTGGTATCGAACTCGGATTCGGCGGCCAGCTCGATACGGGCCGCCTCCAGCCGCCGCTCGATGACCTCGGGAGCCTCGGTCCCCCGGCCGGTGAGCCGGCGGACCAGCTCCTCCCAGCTGGGCGGCGCGAGGAAGACCAGCTGGGCTTCCGGCATGGACTCGCGGATCTGCCGCGCGCCCTGGAGGTCGATCTCCAGCAGCACCGGCTCCCCGGCGTCGAGCCGGTCGATGACCGCTTCGCGGGGGGTGCCGTAGCGGTTGCCGGCGAACTCGGCCCACTCGAGCAGCTCACCGTTGGCGATGAGCTTGTCGAACTCCCCGTCGTCCACGAAGAAGTACTGAACACCGTGCCGCTCACCGGGGCGGGGCCTACGGGTCGTGGCCGAGACCGAGAGCCAGACCTCGGGATGTGCCTTGCGCATATGCGCGACGACCGTGCTCTTACCGACCCCGGAGGGGCCGGAGAGCACGGTCAGCCGCGGGCGTACTGGATGTGCTGCCATGCAGCAGATTATCCAGGTTCCCGGCAGTGCCGGAAAACGTCAGCCGGCGGCGCCGCCGAACTCACGCTCGAGGGATGCGATCTGGTTGGAGCCGAGCCCGCGCACACGACGGCTCTCGGAGATGCCGAGCCGCTCCATGATCTGCTTGGCGCGGACCTTGCCGACGCCCGGCAGGGACTCCAGGAGGGCGGAGACCTTCATCTTGCCGATGACATCGTTCTCCTGGCCCTGCTTGATGACCTCGTGCAGAGACGCGCCGGAGTGCTTGAGCCGATTCTTGACCTCGGCGCGCTCCCGGCGAGCCGCGGCGGCCTTTTCGAGCGCGGCTGCGCGCTGTTCAGGGGTAAGGGGCGGAAGAGCCACGCCTACGTCACCTCGGATGTCGAACTGTCGGATATGGACCGGTGAGGAACCTAGTCGGCCCTCACCTGCGGAGCAACGCGCAACGCAACAGCGCGTTCGCTCTCGTCGGAGACTAGCGGCCGATCCCGCTCCAGTCAGCGAGAACAGACGAAAAGTCCTGGTCAGACTCTCTCGACTGGGACATTCAGGGACAAAATAGCTCGGTTATTCAGCCACGGCACGCACGTCATCAGCCATTCGGGCCGCCGCCTCGACCAGTGCGGAGGCATCCGGTCCGTGCTTGAGGACCCCGCGGCTGACGCTCGGAACGACGTTCCGGACCGCCGTTCCGAACACCTGGGGAAGGTCCGCGGGGGTCGCCCCCTGGGCGCCGATGCCGGGCGCCAGCAGCGGCCCGTCGATCGCCAGCTCCGCCCCGATCCGTTCCGCCGTGGCGCCGAGGGTCGCCCCGACGACCGCGCCGTACGAGCCGAGGGCGCCCTTTTCGGCCTCCTCGGCGTTCTCGGCCTTGAGGTGGGCCAGCACGGACGCGGCGACGGTCGTCCCGTCGGGCCGCGCCGCGTGCTGCACCTCGGCGCCCTCCGGGTTGGACGTCAGCGCCAGTACGAAGACCCCCGCCCCGCTCGCCCGCGCGGCGTCCAGCGCGGGACGCAGCGAGCCGAAGCCGAGGTAGGGGCTGACGGTGACCGCGTCCGAGAACAGCGGGCTGGTGGGGTCGAGGTAGGCGGCGGCGTACGCGGCCATCGTTGACCCGATGTCGCCGCGCTTGGCGTCCATCAGCACCAGCGCCCCGGCGTCCCGGGCGTCCGCCACGGCCCGCTCCAGCACGGCGATGCCGCGCGAGCCGAAGCGCTCGAAGAAGGCCGACTGCGGCTTGAGGACGGCGACGCGCCCGGCGAGCGCGTCCACGACGGTCCGCGTGAACCGCTCGAGCCCCGCGACATCGTCCCCGAGCCCCCAGTCGGCGAGCAGGGAGGCATGCGGATCGATGCCGACGCAGAGGGGCCCGCGCTCGTCCATGGCCCGGCGCAGACGCGTACCGAAGGGGGTGGGTGCAGGTGTCGTCATGGATCTCTCCTAGGGGAATTCCGTGCCCCTCCAGGGGGCACCCCCAGCCCCTCCGGCGTTTGAGGAGCGGGGGGTGTGGGGGGCGGAACTGCACTAACTATGGGGCGGCGGCCGCACCCCACCGCGTCGGCCAGGGTCTCGTACGGGGACGCGGCGAGCCGGGCGGCCAGCCCGCGGTGGATCTCGCGGGCCCAGAACGGCCCGCGGTAGATGAACGCGCTGTAGCCCTGCACCAGCGTCGCCCCCGCGAGGATCCGCTCCCACGCGTCGTCGGCCGTCTCGATCCCGCCCACGCCCACGAGCGTGAGCCGGTCCCCCACCCGGGCGTACAGGCGCCGCAGCACCTCCAGCGAGCGGGCCTTCAGCGGGGCCCCGGACAGCCCGCCGGTCTCGCCGGTGAGCTGCGCGGGGGACGTCAGACCGAGGCCGTCCCGCGCGATGGTCGTGTTCGTGGCGATGATGCCGTCCAGGCCCAGTTCGACGGCGAGGTCGGCGACCGCGTCCACGTCCGCGTCGGCGAGATCTGGCGCGATCTTTACCAGCAGCGGCACCCGGCGCCCGCTCACGCTGCGGTCGGCGGCCTCGCGGACCGCGGTCAGCAGCGGGCGCAGCTGATCGACGGCCTGAAGGTTCCGCAGTCCGGGGGTGTTGGGCGAGGAGACGTTGACGACGAGGTAATCCGCGTGGGCGGCCAGTCGCTCGGTCGAGGTCACATAGTCGGCGACCGCTTCCGCCTCCGGGACGACCTTCGTCTTGCCGATGTTGACGCCGACCGTCGTACGGAACGCGGCGCGGCGGGCCGCGAGACGGTCGGCGACGGCGGCCGAGCCCTCGTTGTTGAAGCCCATGCGGTTGATCAGCGCACGGTCGCCGACCAGCCGGAAGAGCCGCTTCTTGGGGTTGCCGGACTGCGGCTGGCCGGTGACGGTGCCGATCTCGACATGGTCGAAGCCGAGCATGGCCATGCCGTCGATCCCGGCGGCGTTCTTGTCGAACCCGGCGGCGAGCCCGAACGGCCCGTGCATCCGCAGGCCCAGCGCCTCGGTGCGCAGCGCCTTGTCACGCGGGGCGAGGACGGCCGCGACGAAGGTCCGCAGGACGGGGATGCGGGCGGCCAGCCGGATCCAGCCGAAGGCCAGGTGGTGGGCCTTCTCCGGGTCCATGCGCCGGAAGAGCAGGTGGAAGAGCAGCGAGTACATGAGGGGCTTTCTGCGCACGGCGGGAAGGGAGGCTCGCGAAGCGGGGAGGGGGACACCGGCCGGTGTCCCCCTCCGTCGCCTCACTCCTCGCGAGCGGCGGTCAGATGTTCCGCGTGTTCCTGGAGCGACCGGACGCCGACCGTGCCCCGGCCGAGCGCCTCGATGCCCTGGACGGCGGCGGCGAGGGCCTGGACGGTGGTCAGGCACGGGACGCCGCGGGCGACGGCCGCCGTACGGATGTCATAGCCGTCGAGCCGGCCGCCGGTGCCGTACGGGGTGTTGACGATCAGGTCGACGTCCCCGTCGTGGATGAGCTGGACGATGGTCTTCGTACCGTCCGGCCCCTCCCCCTCGCTGTGCTTGCGGACGACGGTGGCGTTGATGCCGTTGCGCTTGAGGACCTCCGCCGTGCCCGAGGTGGCCATCAGCTCGAAGCCGAGGCCGACCAGCTCCCGGGCCGGGAAGATCATCGAGCGCTTGTCGCGGTTGGCGACGGAGACGAAGGCGCGCCCCTTGGTGGGCAGCGCCCCGTACGCCCCGGCCTGCGACTTGGCGTACGCCGCGCCGAAGACCGAGTCGATGCCCATGACCTCGCCGGTCGAGCGCATCTCCGGGCCGAGGATGGTGTCCACCCCGCGCCCCGAGGCGTCGCGGAACCGCGACCAGGGCATCACGGCCTCCTTGACGGAGATCGGCGCGTCCAGCGGCAGCGTGCCGCCGTCACCGGTCGCGGGCAGCAGGCCCTCGGCGCGCAGTTCGGCGACGGTCGCGCCCAGCGAGATCCGGGCGGCGGCCTTGGCCAGCGGTACGGCGGTGGCCTTGGAGGTGAAGGGGACCGTGCGGGAGGCGCGCGGGTTGGCCTCCAGGACGTAGAGGATGTCCCCGGCCATGGCGAACTGGATGTTGATCAGTCCGCGGACGCCGACGCCGCGCGCGATGGCCTCGGTGGAGGCGCGCAGCCGCTTGATGTCGAAGCCACCGAGGGTGATCGGGGGCAGCGCGCACGCCGAGTCGCCGGAGTGGATACCGGCCTCCTCGATGTGCTCCATGACGCCGCCGAGGTACAGCTCCTGGCCGTCGTAGAGCGCGTCGACGTCGATCTCGATCGCGTCGTCGAGGAAGCGGTCGATCAGCACCGGGTGCTCGGAGATGAGGCCCGCGTGGCGCTCCAGGTACTCGGCGAGCGAGGGCTCGTCGTAGACGATCTCCATGCCGCGGCCGCCCAGTACGTACGAGGGGCGGACCATGACCGGGTAGCCGATCTCGGCGGCGATGCCCTTGGCCTGCTCGAAGGAGAAGGCGGTGCCGTACTTGGGGGCGGGCAGCCCGGCCTCGGTGAGCACCCGGCCGAAGGCGCCGCGCTCCTCGGCGAGGTTGATGGCCTCGGGCGAGGTGCCGACGATGGGCACGCCGTTGTCCTTGAGGGCCTGGGCGAGGCCGAGCGGGGTCTGGCCGCCGAGCTGGACGATCACACCGGCGACCGGGCCCGCCTGCTGCTCGGCGTGCACGATCTCCAGGACGTCCTCCAGGGTGAGCGGCTCGAAGTAGAGCCGGTCGGAGGTGTCGTAGTCGGTGGAGACGGTCTCCGGGTTGCAGTTGACCATGACGGTCTCGTAGCCCGCGGCGCTCAGCGCGAACGAGGCGTGGACGCACGAGTAGTCGAACTCGATGCCCTGCCCGATGCGGTTGGGGCCGGAGCCGAGGATGATCACGGCCGGGGTCTCGCGCGGCGCGACCTCGGTCTCCTCGTCGTAGGACGAGTAGAAGTACGGGGTCTTGGCGGCGAACTCGGCGGCGCAGGTGTCGACCGTCTTGTAGACGGGCCGGATGCCGAGCGCGTGCCGCACCTCGCGGACCACGTCCTCGCGCAGCGAGCGGATCCCGGCGATCTGGGCGTCGGAGAAGCCGTGCCGCTTGGCCTCGGCGAGCAGCTCGGGGCCGAGCTTGTCGGCGGCCGCCAGCTCGTCCGCGACCTCCTTGATCAGGAAGAGCTGGTCCACGAACCAGGGGTCGATCTTCGTGGTGTCGAAGACCTCCTCCGGGGTGGCCCCGGCGCGGATGGCCCGCATGACCGTGTTGATCCGGCCATCGGTGGGGATCACGGCCCGCTGGAGGAGTTCGGCCTTGTCGCCGGGCTCGCCGGTGAAGTCGAACTGGCTGCCCTTCTTCTCCATCGAGCGCAGCGCCTTCTGGAGCGCCTCGGTGAAGTTACGGCCGATGGCCATGGCCTCGCCGACCGACTTCATGGTGGTGGTGAGGCGGGCGTCGGCGGCCGGGAACTTCTCGAAGGCGAACCGCGGCACCTTGACCACGACGTAGTCGAGCGTGGGCTCGAAGGACGCCGGGGTCTTCTCGGTGATGTCGTTGGGGATCTCGTCCAGCGTGTAGCCGACGGCCAGCCGGGCGGCGATCTTCGCGATCGGGAAGCCGGTGGCCTTGGAGGCCAGCGCGGAGGAGCGGGAGACGCGTGGGTTCATCTCGATGACGATGACCCGGCCGTCCTCGGGGTTGACCGCGAACTGGATGTTGCAGCCGCCGGTGTCCACGCCGACCTCGCGGATGACCGCGATGCCGATGTCGCGCAGCACCTGGTACTCGCGGTCGGTCAGCGTCATCGCCGGGGCGACGGTGATCGAGTCACCGGTGTGGACGCCCATGGGGTCGAAGTTCTCGATGGAGCAGACGACCACGACGTTGTCGTGCTTGTCGCGCATCAGCTCCAGCTCGTACTCCTTCCAGCCCAGGATCGACTCCTCCAGCAGCACCTCGGTGGTGGGCGAGAGGTTCAGGCCCTGGCCGGCGATGCGGCGCAGCTCGTCCTCGTCGTGCGCGAAGCCGGAGCCGGCGCCGCCCATGGTGAAGGAGGGGCGGACGACGACGGGGTAGCCGCCGAGTTCCTCGACGCCCGCGAGGACGTCGTCCATGGAGTGGCAGATGTACGAGCGGGCGGACTCGCCGTGGCCGATCTTGGCGTTGACCGCCTCGACGACGTCCTTGAAGAGGTCGCGGTCCTCGCCCTTGTTGATCGCCTCGACGTTGGCGCCGATCAGCTCGACGCCGTACTCGTCGAGGGTGCCCGCCTCGTGCAGCGAGATCGCGGTGTTCAGGGCGGTCTGGCCGCCGAGGGTGGGCAGCAGCGCGTCGGGGCGCTCCTTGGCGATGATCTTCTCGACGTACTCCGGGGTGATCGGCTCGACGTACGTGGCGTCGGCGATCTCCGGGTCGGTCATGATCGTGGCCGGGTTGGAGTTGACCAGGATGACCCGCAGGCCCTCGGCCTTCAGCACCCGGCAGGCCTGGGTTCCGGAGTAGTCGAACTCGGCGGCCTGGCCGATGACGATCGGGCCGGAGCCGATGACCAGGACGGACTGGATGTCGGTGCGCTTAGGCACGCTGGCCCTCCAACAGGGTGACGAAGCGGTCGAACAGGTACCCGGCGTCGTGCGGGCCCGCGGCGGCTTCGGGGTGGTACTGGACGCTGAATGCGGGGCGGTCGAGCAGGCGCAGCCCCTCGACCACGTTGTCGTTGAGGCAGACGTGGGAGACCTCGGCCCGCCCATAGGGGGTGTCGCTGGGCGCGTCGAGCGGCGCGTCCACGGCGAAGCCGTGGTTGTGCGCGGTGACCTCGACCTTGCCGGTGGTGCGGTCCTGCACCGGCTGGTTGATGCCGCGGTGGCCGTACTTCAGCTTGAAGGTGCCGAAGCCGAGGGCGCGGCCCAGGATCTGGTTGCCGAAGCAGATGCCGAACAGCGGGGTGGACCGCTCCAGGACGGCGCGCATGAGGGAGACGGGGTGGTCGGCGGTGGCCGGGTCGCCCGGGCCGTTGGAGAAGAACACGCCGTCCGGGTTCACCGCGTAGATGTCCTCCACGGTGGCGGTGGCGGGCAGGACGTGCACCTCGATGCCGCGCTCGGCCATGCGGTGCGGGGTCATGCCCTTGATGCCCAGGTCGATCGCGGCGACGGTGAACCGCTTGGTGCCGATGGCCGGGACGACGTACGTCTCCTGGGTGGCCACCTCGGCGCTCAGGTCGGCACCCTTCATCTGCGGGGCGGCCCGCACCTTGGCGAGCAGCGCGGCCTCGTCGGCGAGCGCCTCACCGGAGAAGATGCCGACGCGCATGGCGCCGCGCTCGCGCAGATGGCGGGTGAGGGCGCGGGTGTCGACGCCGCTGATGCCGACGACGCCCTGGGCGGTCAGCTCGTCGTCCAGGGAGCGGCGGGAGCGCCAGTTGGACGGCGTACGGGCCGGGTCGCGCACCACGTAGCCGGAGACCCAGATGCGCCCGGACTCGGGGTCCTCGTCGTTGACGCCCGTGTTGCCGATGTGCGGGGCGGTCATGACGACGACCTGGCGGTGGTAGGACGGGTCGGTCAGGGTCTCCTGGTAGCCGGTCATCCCGGTGGAGAACACGGCCTCGCCGAAGGTCTCCCCCACGGCCCCGTAGGCGCGGCCACGGAAGCTGCGGCCGTCCTCCAGGACGAGAACGGCGGGGGTCTGGGCCCCCCTGGTGGAGGTCGTCATCGTGCGCCTTCCTGGTTGTGCTCGGTGTGCTGGACGTCGTCGGGGGCGTCGGGGGTCGTGGCGGCGAGGGCCTCGACCCAGGCCGCGTGCTCGGCGGCGCGGTCGGAGCGGAAACCGGAATCGATCTGCCGGTCGCCGAGCTGCCAGGTGACGATCAGCAGCCCGCCCTCGGCGAGGACCTTGCCCGCGATGCCCTTGTCGAGCCGGGCGCCGCGGAGGCTTCCGGCCGGGATGAAGAAGTCCTGGGCGCCGGGCCGTACGACGCTCACGCCCTCCTCGGTGAGGGTCAGCTCGACGCGGCTGCGGGTGCCGAGGCCCCGGGCCACGATGCGGTCGAGCCACTGTCCGGCGGTGGTGGAGCCGTGGTAGCGGCCGGTGAGCGTCAGTTGCGCGGGGCCCGATGCGGCCGGGGGTTCGGGCAGCTCGGGCAGGTCGCCCTGGAGCGTGCCGCGCCACTTTCCTGCCCTTGCGCATCAGCCAGTAGATTAGCCCGATGAAGAGCAGCAGGCCGACGACCCAGCCGATGCGGGCGGCCCAGTCGGTGACGTCCTGGGACCGCTGCTCGGCGGCCAAGGAGGCCAAGGGGTTCGGAGATATCACGCCAGTTTCCCGTCCACGACCGTCGCCCGGCCCCGCAGGAAGGTGTGCGTCACCCGGCCCGGCAGTTCCCGGCCCTCGTAGGGGGTGTTGCGGCTGCGGGAGGCGAAGCCCGCGGGGTTCACCTCACCACGGTAAGCGGAGTCCAGCAGGGTGAGGTTGGCGGGCTCCCCGGCGGCGATGGGGCGGCCCTGGCCGGTGAGCCGGCCGATGGCCGAGGGGCGGGTGGACATCCGGTCGGCGACACCCGCCCAGTCCAGCAGCCCGGTGTCGACCATGGTGTGCTGGACGACGGACAGCGCGGTCTCCAGGCCGACCATGCCCATGGCCGCCGCGCCCCACTCGCAGTCCTTGTCCTCGTGCGGATGCGGGGCGTGGTCGGTGGCGACACAGTCGATGGTGCCGTCGGCCAGCGCCTCGCGCAGCGCCATGACGTCGGCCTCGGTGCGCAGCGGCGGGTTCACCTTGTAGACGGGGTTGTACGAGCGCACCAGCTCGTCGGTGAGCAGCAGGTGGTGCGGGGTGACCTCGGCGGTGACGTTCCAGCCCTTGGACTTGGCCCAGCGGACGATCTCGACGGAGCCCGCGGTGGACAGGTGGCAGATGTGCACCCGGGAGTCGACGTGCGCGGCGAGCAGTACGTCGCGGGCGATGATCGACTCCTCGGCGACGGCCGGCCAGCCGCCCAGGCCCAGTTCGGCGGAGACGATGCCCTCGTTCATCTGGGCACCCTCGGTGAGCCGCGGCTCCTGGGCGTGCTGGGCGACCACGCCGTCGAACGCCTTCACGTACTCCAGGGCGCGGCGCATGATCACGGCGTCGTCGACGCACTTGCCGTCGTCGGAGAAGACCCGGACCCCGGCGGCGGACTCGTGCATGGCGCCCAGCTCGGCGAGCTTCTTGCCCTCCAGGCCGACGGTGACGGCGCCGATCGGCTGCACATCGCAGTAGCCGGACTCCTTGCCGAGCCGCCACACCTGCTCCACGACGCCCGCGGTGTCGGCTACGGGGAAGGTGTTGGCCATGGCGTGGACGGCGGTGAAGCCGCCGACCGCGGCGGCCTTGGTGCCGGTGAGGACGGTCTCGGAGTCCTCCCGGCCCGGCTCGCGCAGATGGGTGTGGAGGTCGACCAGGCCCGGCAGCAGGATCTGCCCGGCGGCGTCGATCACGGTGGCGCCGTCCGCGTCGAGGCCGGTGCCGACGGCGGCGATGCGCTCACCCTCGATCAGCACGTCCTGCGGCTCGCCGCCGAGCACCCGCGCGCCGCGCAGCAGGGTCTTGTTCGTGTCGCTCATGGTTACTGGTTCTCCTCGGTGCGGGCGGCGGTGACGGCGGGCTCGTTGCCGCCGAGCAGCAGGTACAGGACGGCCATGCGGATCGAGACGCCGTTGGCGACCTGCTCGACGGCGGTGCAGCGGTCGGAGTCGGCGACCTCGGCCGTGATCTCCATGCCGCGGTTCATGGGCCCGGGGTGCATGACGATGGCGTGCTCGGGCATCCGGGCCATCCGCTCGGCGTTCAGGCCGTAGCGGCGCGCGTACTCGCGCTCGGTGGGGAAGAAGGCGGCGTTCATCCGCTCGCGCTGGACCCGCAGCATCATCACGGCGTCGGACTTGCCGACCACCGCGTCCAGGTCGTACGAGACGTCACAGGGCCAGCTCTCGACGCCGAAGGGGACGAGCGTGGGCGGGGCGACCAGGGTGACGTCGGCGCCGAGGGTGGACAGCAGGTGGACGTTGGAGCGGGCGACCCGGCTGTGCAGCACGTCGCCGACGATGGTGATCCGGCGGCCGGACAGGTCCTGGCCCACTCCGGAGGCACCGGAGGCCAGCCGGCGGCGCATGGTGAACGCGTCGAGCAGCGCCTGCGTGGGGTGCTCATGGGTGCCGTCGCCCGCGTTGACGACCGAGCCGTTGATCCAGCCGGAGGTGGCGAGCCGGTGCGGGGCGCCGGAGGAGTGGTGCCGGATGACGACGGCGTCGGCGCCCATCGCCTCCAGGGTGAGCGCGGTGTCCTTCAGGGACTCGCCCTTGGAGACCGAGGATCCCTTGGCGGAGAAGTTGATGACATCGGCGGACAGCCGCTTGGCGGCCGCCTCGAAGGAGATGCGGGTGCGGGTCGAGTCCTCGAAGAAGAGGTTCACGACGGTGCGGCCGCGCAGGGTCGGCAGCTTCTTGATCGGCCGGTCGGCGAGCCGGGCCAGCTCCTCGGCGGTGTCGAGGATCAGGACGGCGTCGTCGCGCGAGAGGTCGGCGGCCGAGATGAGGTGACGCTTCATCCGGTTGCTCCGTGGTTGAGGAGGAGTGCGGGCGTACGGGCGGGCAGGCGCCTGGTCCGGTGCCGGGCCGCGGGGGCCCTCGCACCGGTGGACGACGGTGACCGGGTACCCGGGATCGCCGGGAGCCGTCGCCGTCGGTACCGGGGCGCTACTTTCCGTCCGCGGAGGTGGTCTCGCGCAGGCCGAGGAGCACGCTGTCGCGCCCGTCCTCCTCGGTGAGCTGGACCTTGACCGTCTCCCGCAGCGACGTGGGGAGGTTCTTGCCGACGTAGTCGGCCCGGATCGGCAGTTCCCTGTGTCCGCGGTCGACGAGGACCGCGAGCTGCACGGCGCGCGGCCGCCCGATGTCACCGAGGGCGTCGAGCGCGGCGCGGATGGTGCGGCCGGAGAAGAGCACGTCGTCGACGAGGACGACCAGGCGGCCGTCGATGCCGTCGTCGGGGATGTCGGTGCGGGCCAGCGCGCGGGCGGGCCGCAGGCGCAGGTCGTCGCGGTACATCGTGATGTCGAGCGAGCCGACCGGCAGCTCACCGGCCGACCTGCCGGTGATCTCCTCCAGCCGGGCGGCCAGCCGCCGGGCGAGGAAGACACCGCGGGTGGGGATACCGAGCAGCACCACGTCGTCGGCGCCCTTGGCGCGCTCGACGATCTCGTGGGCGATGCGGGTGAGAACGCGCGCGATGTCCGGTGCTTCCAGCACGGAACGCGCGGCGTCCGAGGTACGGGCGTCCATTGGGAACGGACCTCCTTCTCCGCCTCACGGGACGGACCTTAAAGGACGTCGGATTTGCGCCATTCACAGTAGCAGGGGCGCATGGGGCGCTCGTCAACACCCCTGGCGAGAGCCCCTCCGCTCCATTCGGCTTGACGAAAGGAGATTACGCTACGTAACCTTCACAGTGAGTTACCAGCCGCGCGGCCGAGCCGCACGTCGATTCAGTGTCCGGGGAGCTTTATGTCCAGCGAATACGCCAAACAGCTCGGGGCCAAGCTCCGCGCCATCCGCACCCAGCAGGGCCTCTCCCTTCACGGCGTCGAGGAGAAGTCCCAGGGCCGGTGGAAGGCCGTGGTGGTGGGATCGTACGAGCGCGGCGACCGCGCCGTGACCGTCCAGCGTCTCGCCGAACTGGCCGACTTCTACGGCGTCCCGGTGCAGGAGCTGCTGCCGGGCACCAGCCCGGCCGGGGCGGCCGAGCCGCCGCCGAAGCTGGTGCTGGACCTGGAGCGGGCTGGCCCATGTGCCGGTCGAGAAGGCGGGCCCGCTCCA
>NZ_GG657754.1:1972988-1975999 GCF_000158915.1 Streptomyces himastatinicus ATCC 53653
CCGCCCCCGGCGGCTGTGTGCTGACTCCTGCTGACCGGTCGGTCTAAGCCTGGGTCTCCGAGTCCTCGGTCTCCGTGTCGCGGCGCAGCCCGGGCTTCAGCTCCTTGAGCCGGCCCAGCAGACCGTTGACGAACGACGGCGAGTCATCGGTGGAGAACTCCTTGGCGAGCTGCACCGCCTCGTCGATCACCACGGCGTCCGGAGTCGCGTCCTCCCAGACCAGCTCGTAGGCGCCGAGCCGCAGGATGTTCCGGTCGACGACCGGCATCCGGTCCAGCGTCCAGCCCACCGCGTAGGTGGCGAGCAGCTCGTCGATCCGGGCGGTGTGCTCCGCGTACCCCTCGACGAGCTGCATCGTGTATTCGCTGACCGGCGGCTGCCGATCGTCGGTCCGGGCGTGCCGTATCCAGTCCGCGAGGACCGTCTGCACGGAGCTGCCACGCTGGTCGGCCTCGAAAAGGATCTGAAAGGCACGCTTACGGGCCTTGTTGCGGGCAGCCACGGTTAGTTGTTCACCCGACCGAGGTACTCACCGGAACGGGTGTCGACCTTGATCTTTTCACCGGTGGTGATGAACAGCGGGACGCCGATCTCGTAGCCGGTCTCGAGCTTGGCGGGCTTGGAGCCACCGGTCGAGCGGTCACCCTGGACGCCGGGCTCGGTGTACTCGATCACCAGCTCGACGGCGGCGGGCAGCTCGACATACAGAGGGTTGCCCTCGTACATCGCGACGACCGCCTCGAAGCCCTCGAGCAGATACCGGGCGTTGTCGCCGACGACCTCGGGGGTGACGTAGATCTGGTCGTAGGTGTCCATGTCCATGAACACAAAGCTCTCGCCGTCCTTGAACGAGAACTGCATGCCGCGCTTGTCGACGTTGGCCGTCTCGACCTTCACGCCGGCGTTGAAGGTCTTGTCGACCACCTTGCCGGACAGCACGTTCTTGAGCTTGGTACGCACGAAGGCAGGGCCCTTGCCGGGCTTGACGTGCTGGAACTCGACGACGGACCAGAGCTGGCCGCCTTCGAGCTTGAGCACAAGGCCGTTCTTGAGGTCGTTCGTGGATGCCACGGTTGCGGGATCTCCTGGACTACAGCTGGTGGAGACCAGAGAGCCGCGGTGCGCCGTTATCAGCCAATGCCGTCAGCCGAAAACTGTCAGCCAGAACTACAGCGCGAGCAGCTCTTTGGTCGTGATGGTGAGTAGCTCGGGTCCGCCGTCCGCCTCGGGGCGGACGACGAGCGTATCGTCGATCCGGACACCGCCCCGCCCCGGGAGGTGGACCCCCGGTTCGACGGTGACCGGCACACAAGCGTCCAGTTTACCCATGGCCGACGGCGAGAGCCGAGGGTCCTCGTCGATTTCCAGGCCCACGCCGTGTCCGGTGCGCGCCTCCAGCCCCTCCCCGTAGCCTGCGGCGTCCAGCACCTGACGGGTCACCCGGTCCACGTCCCGGTACGCCATGCCCGGCAGCAGCGCCTCCCGCCCGGCCCGCTGAGCGGCGAAGACGATGTCGTACAGCTCGACCTGCCAGTCCGCGGGCGAGGGGCCGATGACGAACGTACGGCCCACCTGGCAGCGGTACCCGCGGTAGTCGGCGCCCAGGCAGATGGTGAGGAAGTCGCCCTCCTCCACCCGCCGGTCGGTGGGCAGATGCCCGGCCCGGCCCGCGTGGGGCCCCGCGGCGACCACGGTGGGGAACGCCGGTCCGTCCGCCCCGTGGTCCACCAGACGTCGCTCCAGCTCCAGCGCGAGATGCCGCTCGGTGCGGCCCACCAGGATCGATTCCAGCAGCTCGCCGAGCGCCTGGTCGGCCAGCTCCCCGGCGATCCGCATACAGGAGATCTCCTCGTCGTCCTTGACGATCCGCAGCTGTTCGACGGCCCGCCCCAGATCGGCGAGGTGCAGCCGCGGCGCGGCGGAGCCGACCGCCCGGTGGCGGGCCACGGTCAGGTGGTGCTCCTCGACGGCCAGCGACTCGGCGCCGTCCGCCGCCGCCAGGTCGGCGGCGGCCACGGCGGGGTCGCCGTCAGGGCCGGACAGCATCAGCAGCCGCAGATCCTCCGGATGCGGCCCCGGCACCGGCCCCCACGACGACGCCTCGGGCGCCACCAGGACGTCCTGGACGGGCCCGAGGAGCAGGGTGGCTCCCGGGGGCGCGTCGCCGCACAGATAGCGCACATTGGCGGGCCGGGAGACCAGGGCGGCCTCGCTCCCGGCCGCCGCGTACTGGTCGTGCAGGCGGGCACGTCGGGCCGCGTACACCTGGGACATGCCCCGAGCGTACGCACTCCGGCCCGCCCCGGCCGTTCGGACGGGTCCGGATGGGGTCCTGATGGGGTTCGTCCCCTGGGGGCTCAGAAGGTGGGCGGGCTCGCGATGGAGCGGGCCACTACCTCGTCCAGCATGCGGGCGGTGGTCTCCACGTCGTACGTCGAGTTGTCGATGATCGGCAGCCCGGAGCCGTACCACCCGGCCATCCGGCCGTGGATGCGGGCGACCTCTTCGTCGCTGAGGCGGCGGTTGCCGCTGCGGGCCGCGTTCCGCTCCAGGACGATTTCGAGGCCGGGCAGCACCACGACGGGGAGGAGGCCGGGGCCGACGTGCCGCTTCCAGCCGCCGAGGCCGACGACGGGGCGGTCCGGGAAGACGGCGTCGTCCAGGATGCAGGAGATGCCGTTGGCGAGGAAGTTGCGGGCGGCGAAGCCGCAGGTGCGGCGGGCGAGACGATACTGCGCCTCGGAGTTCTCGTTCCAGCCCGACTGGGGGTTGGCGAAGCCCGACCTGACCCATTCACGGACGTCGTCCAGGCTGATGTGGGCGGTCGGCACCCGGCGGCGGTCGGCCCAGTAGCGGGCGACGGTGGTCTTGCCCGCTCCAGCCGGCCCGATGAGCAGCACGGCGACGGCGGCCTGCGAGGCGTCGGCCATCGCCGGGTCGGCGGGCGGGTGCGGCAGCGGGACGGGCCCCCCGGGCTATCTGGATGTGGCCGGTGGTGCCGGGGTGCTCGA
>NZ_GG657754.1:1976099-1982706 GCF_000158915.1 Streptomyces himastatinicus ATCC 53653
CCGGAGGCGCGGGCGCGGGCGGGGCGGGCACCGGGGGCACGGGCACCGGCGGCATGGGCGCGGCGGGGTGCGCGGGCTGGGCCGGTGGGGTGGGCATCGGAGGTACGGGCGGGGCCGGGTGGTGCGGAGGGGGACCGGGGGGCTGACTCGCGCTCTGGGCCCAGCCTGCGTCCTGCGGCCCGGGCCCCTGCCCCGCCGGCCGGTGGGACGGTGGCAGCGGAGCTCCCACTGCGTGCTGCATCCGGTGGCACTCCGTCTCGTACAGGCGGCAGTCGTGACGGACAACTGTCGCGTGGTGACGCGGCGCTGAGGCCGCTCCTACCGAACGGTACCTGCCCAGGCCGTCGCTGTGTGAACGCCCCGAAAACCCGATGCGTGCCCGTCTTGGCGCGTCAGCCAGGCAATTCGTCCGCGGAGGCCCCCAACTGCGGGCACTTGCCGGGGTGTTGGAAAGCCCGCGGCGGTGCCGCGGGCTTCCATGGCGATGACACAGCTGTGACGGAACCGGGTCAGCCCTGCGAGCTGTCCCGGGAGATCTCCCCGTACGCCGCGAGCAGCACCGCCGGGTCCGGCCCTTCCAGCACGGTCGGCTTGGCGATGCCGTCCAGCACGATGAAACGCAGCAGGTCACCGCGGGACTTCTTGTCGACCTTCATGGTCTCCAGCAGCTTGGGCCACTGGTCGCCGCGGTAGGTGAGGGGCAGGCCGACGGACTCCAGGACGGCGCGGTGCCGGTCGGCGGTGGCGTCGTCCAGGCGGCCCGCGAGACGGCCCAGTTCGGCGGCGAAGACCATGCCGACGGAGACGGCGGCGCCGTGCCGCCAGTTGTAGCGCTCGTTCTTCTCGATGGCGTGCGCGAGGGTGTGCCCGTAGTTGAGGATCTCGCGCAGGCCGGATTCCTTGAGGTCGCTGGAGACGACCTCGGCCTTGACCCGGATGGAGCGCTCGATCAGCTCGGCGGTGTGCACACCGCCGGGGATACGGGCCGCGGCCGGGTCCTGCTCGATCAGCTCCAGGATGGCCGGGTCGGCGATGAATCCGGCCTTGATGACCTCGGCGAGGCCGCTGATGTAGTCGTTGACCGGCAGCGAGTCCAGCGCGGCCAGGTCGCACAGCACCCCGGCCGGGGGGTGGAAGGCGCCGACGAGGTTCTTGCCCTCGGCGGTGTTGATGCCGGTCTTGCCGCCGACCGCCGCGTCGACCATGCCGAGCACGGTCGTCGGGACGGCGATCCAGCGCACCCCGCGCAGCCAGGTCGCGGCGACGAACCCGGCGAGGTCGGTGGTCGCGCCGCCGCCGACGCCGACGATGACATCGCTGCGGGTGAAGCCGGTCTGGCCGAGCGCCTTCCAGCAGTACGCGGCGACCTCGGCGGTCTTGGCCTCCTCCGCGTTCGGCAGCTGGATCGCGATGGCCTCGTACCCCTGGTCGGCGAGGTCCTGGCGGATCGCCTCACCGGTGTCGGCCAGCGCCTCGGGGTGCAGGACGGCGACGCGCTTGACGGCCTCCCCGATCAGGCCGGGCAGCTCGCCGAGGAGCTGCCGGCCGACCAGGACCTCGTACGGCGCGGTGCCCGCGGTGCCGCCGACCTGGATGCGCGTGGGGGTTTCGGTGCTCATGCCTTCTTCAGCTCCAGTGCGTCCATGACGGCGTCGGCGACCTCGTCGGGGGTGCGGCCCTCGGTCGTCACGACGGCCCGGGCGACTTCGGTGTACAGCGGGCGGCGCTGTTCCATCAGCTCGCGCCAGCGCTGGCGGGGGTTGACGGCGAGCAGCGGGCGGGGGGCGTCCAGGCCGGTGCGCTTGACGGCCTCGGCGACGCCCATCTCCAGGAAGACCACCGGCAGGCCGGTGAGCAGGGCGCGGGTGTCCGGGTCGAGGATCGCGCCGCCGCCGAGCGCCAGCACGCCCGGGTGCCCGGCGACGGCGGTCGCCACGGCCTGCCGCTCCAGCTCGCGGAAGTGGGGTTCGCCCTCGTCGATGAAGATCTCGGAGATCTCCTTGCCCGCGGACTCCACGATGTCGGTGTCGGTGTCGCGGAACGTGGTGCCCAGCCGCTCAGCGAGCACCCGTCCGACGGTGCTCTTCCCGACGCCCATGGGTCCGACCAGGACGGCCGCGGGCCCCTCCGGCGCGCTGGGGCCGCTCACCGGATGGCCAGGCTGTCGAGGAATCCCTGTACGTTGCGGCGGGTCTCGGCGACCGAGTCGCCGCCGAACTTCTCGGCGACCGCGTCCGCCAGCACCAGGGCGACCATGGCCTCGGCGACGATGCCCGCGGCGGGCACCGCGCACACGTCCGAGCGCTGGTGGTGGGCCTTGGTGGCCTCGCCGGTGGTGACGTCGACGGTGGCCAGCGCCTTGGGCACGGTCGCGATGGGCTTCATCGCGGCCCGCACCCGCAGCAGCTCACCGGTGGTCAGCCCGCCCTCGGTGCCGCCGGAGCGGCCCGAGGAGCGCTTGATGCCCTCGTCGGTCGAGACGATCTCGTCGTGCGCCTGGGAGCCGGGCACCCGGGCGAGGTCGAAGCCGTCGCCGACCTCGACGCCCTTGATGGCCTGGATGCCCATCAGCGCGGCGGCCAGCCGCGCGTCCAGCCGGCGGTCCCAGTGGACGTGCGAACCGAGACCGACGGGCACGCCGTACGCCAGCACCTCGACGACGCCGCCGAGGGTGTCGCCGTCCTTGTGGGCCTGGTCGATCTCGGCCACCATCGCCTTGCTCGCGTCGGCGTCGAGGCAGCGCACCGGGTCGGCGTCGAGCCGCTCGACGTCGGACGGCTTGGGGTAGACGCCGTACGGCGCCTTGGCTGCGGCCAGCTCGGTCACATGGGAGACGATCTCGATCCCGGCCGTCTCCTTGAGGTACGAGCGGGCGACGGTGCCGAGGGCGACGCGGGCGGCGGTCTCACGGGCGCTGGCGCGCTCCAGGATGGGCCGGGCCTCGTCGAAGCCGTACTTCTGCATCCCGGCCAGGTCGGCGTGGCCGGGGCGGGGGCGGGTCAGCGGCGCGTTACGGGCCAGCCCCTCCAGGATCTCGGGGTCGACCGGGTCGGCGGCCATGACCTGTTCCCACTTGGGCCACTCGGTGTTGCCGACCATGATCGCGACCGGGGAGCCGAGGGTGAGGCCGTGCCGGACGCCGCCGATGAAGGTGACCTCGTCGCGCTCGAACTTCATCCGCGCCCCGCGGCCGTAGCCGAGACGGCGCCGCGCGAGGGCGTCCGCCACCATGTCGGTGGTGATCGGCACCCCTGCGGGCAGCCCCTCCAGCGTCGCCACAAGCGCGGGGCCGTGCGACTCCCCCGCGGTCAGCCAGCGCAACCTGCTCAACGGTGCTCCCTCATGCTTGCCCCTCGACGTGTATCGGCGGGACCTGGTGCGGCCCTGGCCCGCCTCCTACCGATCCTCCCACGTCCGCCGAAGGGCCCGGGGCAGTGGTCCACCAGACGGACCTGGACATGAGACGCCGCGCGGGCGTCAGGAGCGGGCGGCGAGGGCCGCCTCGCCCGCCTCGCGCATCGCGGCGAGCGGCGCCGGGGCGCGTCCGGGGATCTGCTCGACCTGCGGCACGGCCTGGTGGACCAGCAGGTCGAGCCCGCCGACCACGGCGCCGCCGCGTCCCTGCCAGGCGGCGGCCAGCGCGGTCGGCCAGGGGTCGTAGAGCACGTCGAAGAGCGTGCCGGGGCGCTCGGGGACGGACGCGGCGAGCGCGTCGGTCGTCCCGGCGGGAGTGGTGGCGATGACCAGCGGGGCGTCGAACGCCTCGGTCGCCGCGGCCCAGTCCGCCGTACGCACCGGCACGCCCAGCCGCTCGCCCCACTGCCGCATCTCGGCCGCCCGGGCGTCGCTGCGGACGTACGCGGTGACCTCGCCGTCGCAGATGCGGGCGAGCGCGGCCAGGGCGGAGGAGGCGGTGGCTCCGGCGCCCAGGACGGCGGCCCGCTCCACCCGCTCGACGCCGCGCTCCGCGAGCGCGGCCACCATGCCCGGGATGTCGGTGTTGTCGCCGAGCCGCCGGCCGTCGTCGGTCAGGACGACCGTGTTGACCGCCTCCACGGAGGCAGCCGTGTCGCTGATGCGGTCCAGCAGCGGGATGACCGCGCGCTTGAGCGGCATGGTCACTGAGAACCCCGCCCAGCCCTGCTCCTCCGGCCCGCCGATCCGCTCGAAGAAGCCGGGCAGCGCGGCCTCGTCCAGTTCGACGGCACCGTAAGTCCAGCCGTCGAGACCCAGCTTCCGGTACGCGGCGTTGTGCAGCGCCGGGGACAGGGAGTGGGCGACCGGCGAGCCGAGCACGGCCGCGCGGCGGGTGTGGGACATGTCTTTCCTCAGCCGTTGTTCTCGCGCTGCTGCTTGTTGAACTTGTCGACCCACTTCTGGTGTTCCGCGTAGGTCTTGGAGAACTGGCTCTTGTTGCCGATCGCCACGAAGTAGTACCAGCCGTCGCTGGTCGGGTTCATCGACGCCTTGAGCGCGTCCGCGCCGGGATTCCCGATCGGGCCCGGCGGCAGACCCTTGTAGAAGTAGGTGTTGTACGGGTTGTCGTAACCCTTGATTTCGCTGACCGAGATGTCGAGCTTGCTCTGGTTCTTGATGTAGTTGTACGTCGAGTCGAATTCCAGCTTGCCATTGGTCTGGCTGTTGCCGGGCTCGAGCCGGTTGTAGACCACTTCGGCCATCTTGCGGAAGTCGCTGTGGGTGATTCCCTCCGCCTGGACCAGGCTCGCCACGGTGATGAGTTGCAGCGGGCTCTTGAGGCCCAGCTCCTTGGCTTTGCCCTCCAGATCCTGCCGCGCGTAGTTCCGCTTGGCCTCGGCGACCATCTTGCGCAGGACGTCCGCGGGCTTCGCCTTCTTGGCCACGCTGTAGCGGGACGGGTAGAGGAATCCTTCCAGCGGATCCTTGATCTTGGCATTGTCGTTCGCCCAGGAAGGCAGCCCGAGGTTCTTGGCCTCCTTCTTGGCAACGCCCGCCGTGGTACCCGCCTTGACGCCGGTCTTCTTGTCGATCGCCGCGTAGACCGCGGCATCGCGCATGCCCTCGGTGACGATCAGGGCATTGTTGCCCGCGGGGCTGAGCATGAGCTTCACCGCGGCGGCGCCGGACATTTCCTTGCGGAGGCTGTAGCTGCCCGGCTGGACGAACTTTCCGCTGTCCTCGACGGCTTCCACGAATGCGCCGCTGCTCTTCACCACGCCTTTTTCGGCGAGGATGCTGCCGATTTCGGCATTGCCGGATCCGTCGGGAACCTCCACCTCGACCTGACCGGTGCCCTGGCCCGCGTAGTCCGGAGCCGGGCCGAAGCGGGTCTGCCAGAAGTCGTACGCGAAATAGCCGCCACCGCCGACGGCGCCCACCAGGACGACCGTGACGAAGAGGCAGGCGACCCCGCTGCGGCGCTTGGTCCCGGACTCCGCCTTCTTGGATTTCTTGGACTTCTTGGACTTCTTCGAGCGGCCCTCGGAGGCAGCGTCCTCGTCGTCGTCCGCCGCACTGTCGCCGCCGTCGGCGGCACTGTCGGTCCGGAAGAACGGATGGTCGTCCGGGCGGTCCTGCGGGGACTCCCGCGGCTCCTGCGGCGCCTCCTGCGGCACCTGGGGCATCTGCTGGGTCTCCCCCGGCATTTGCGCGTCCTGCGGCGGCGGCTCGTGCGCCGCCTGCTGCGGGAAGCCCTCCTGGACGCCGCCCTGGGCCGCGTAGCCGTACGGGTCGTTGGGGTCCATCCCGGCGCCGTACGAGCCGTCCCAGCCGCCGTTGTCGTAGCCCTGCTGCGCCTGCTGTCCCTGCTGTATCTGCTGGTCCCAGGCGGACTGCTGTTGCTGCTGCGGGAACGCCTGCCCGTCCTGCGGGTATCCGTGGGCGTACTGCTGGTGCCCGTACGGATCCTGCCCGTAGAGGTCCTGGCCGTGGACGCTCGGGGAGTAACCGTCCTGCGCGTATCCGTCCTGCGCGTAACCGTCCCGCGGGTAGGGGACCTGCCCGTACGGATCGTTCGGGTCCTGCGCGTAGGGATCCTGACCGCTCACCGCCTGATGGCCGCCCCACCCCTGGTCCCCGTACAACGGGTCCTCGGGATGCCACGGTTGGGAGCCGGGTCCCCGGCCGTACTCAGTCATCGAACCCCTAGCGATGGCGGTGGCAGCCGCCCAGTGCGCTCGCGGCACAAGCGACGGCTGCCATGTCGCGCGGAACGTTACCGTATCGCGATCAGATGACCACTTCGACGGCCTCGCCCGGCGCCCGGCCGGAGGCCCGCTCGGTCTCCAGCGCGCTCTGCAAAATGACCACCGCGGCTGCCTGGTCAACGACCGAACGGCCCTTCTTGGACGACACCCCGGACGCCCGGAGGCCATGCGCCGCTGTGACGGTCGTCATACGCTCGTCCACCAGCCGTACGGACACCGGCTGGACCCGCCGCGCCAATTCGCGGGCGAAGGTGCGCACCTTGGCCGCGGCCGGCCCCTCGCGCCCGTTGAGCGAGCGCGGGAGGCCGATCACCACCTCGATGGGCTCGTACTCCGCGACGATGGCCGCCAGCCGCTTGTGGGCGGCCGGGATGTCGCGTCCCGGCACGGTCTCCACGGGGGTGGCGAGGATCCCGTCGGGG
>NZ_GG657754.1:1983005-1986481 GCF_000158915.1 Streptomyces himastatinicus ATCC 53653
CGTTCGCCACGGTGAACAGGGCGATGACGGCGGGCCGGTCGACGGCCCCCGACTTCTGGTCCAGCCGTCCGCGCACGTCCAGCACCAGCTTGCGCAGGTCGTCGGCGGTCGTGCCGTCCGGCACCCGGCCGGAGGCCAGGGCGACGCCCCGGACGTCCTTGGCGCCCTCGGCGAGCCCGGCGGCGGCCTGGAGCACCTTCTCGGCGCGGAACCGCTCGATCTCCTTCTCGGCGTCCCTGAGCTTGGCGAGCATGCCGGAGATCTTCTCCGGAAGCTCCTCCGGACGGCCCTTGACCAGGTCGGTCAGCTGGGAGACGACCGTGTGCTCACGGGCGAGGAAGTTGTACGCGTCCACGCCCACCAGGGCCTCCACGCGGCGCACACCGGAGCCGATGGAGGACTCACCGAGCAGCTTCACCAGGCCCAGCTGGGCGGTGTTGTGGACGTGCGTACCGCCGCACAGCTCCTTGGAGAAGTCGCCGATGGTCACCACGCGCACCCGGTCGCCGTACTTCTCGCCGAACTCGGCGATGGCGCCCTGCTTCTTGGCGTCGTCCATGCTCATCACCTCGGCGGTGACGTCGAGTTCGCGGGAGAGCACCTCGTTGATCTTCTGCTCGACGTCGGTGAGCACCCCGCCCGGGACGGCGGACGGCGAGCCGAAGTCGAAGCGGAAGCGGCCGGGCGAGTTCTCCGAACCGGCCTGGGCGGCGGTCGGGCCCAGGGCGTCGCGCAGCGCCTGGTGGGTGAGGTGGGTGGCGCTGTGGGCGCGGGCGATGGCCCGGCGGCGCCGGACGTCGATCTCGGCGTACGCGCCGGAGCCGACCGTCACCTCGCCGACCTGGACGACGCCCTTGTGCACGCTGACGCCGGGCACCGGCTGCTGGACGTCCCGCACCTCGACGACGGCGCCGGAGGCCAGCTTGATCTTGCCGGTGTCGGCGAGCTGGCCGCCGCCCTCGGCGTAGAACGGGGTGCGGTCCAGGACGACCTCGACCTCGTCGCCCTCGGAGGCGGCGGGCGAGGACACCCCGTCGACCAGCAGGCCGACGACGGTGGACTCACCGGAGGTGTCGCTGTAGCCGGTGAACTCGGTCGAGCCGGAGGTGTCGGCGACCTCGCGGTAGGCGGACAGGTCGGCGTGGCCGGTCTTCTTGGCCTTGGCGTCGGCCTTGGCGCGCTCCCGCTGCTCCCGCATCAGGCGGCGGAAGCCGTCCTCGTCCACCGAGAGGCCCTGTTCGGCGGCCATCTCCAGGGTGAGGTCGATCGGGAAGCCCCAGGTGTCGTGGAGCAGGAACGCCTTGTCGCCGGGGAGCACCGAGCCGCCCGCGGCCTTGGTGTCGGTGACGGCGGTGTCGAGGATGTTGGTGCCGGCCTTGAGGGTCTTCAGGAAGGCCGACTCCTCGGCGAGCGCGACGGTCTCGATGCGCTTGCGGTCGGTCAGCAGCTCCGGGTACTGCTGGCCCATCGTCTTGAGGACGACGTCCACCAGCTCGCCGACGACCGGCTCGGCGGCGCCGAGGATGCGCATGTTGCGGATGGCGCGGCGCATGATGCGGCGCAGCACATAGCCGCGGCCCTCGTTGCCGGGGGTGACGCCGTCGCCGATGAGCATGACGGAGGTGCGCATGTGGTCGGCGACCACGCGCAGCGACACGTCGCTGTCATGGGAGGAGCCGTAGGCGACGCCGGTCAGCTCGGTGGCCTTGTCCATCACGACGCGCAGGGTGTCGGTCTCGTACATGTTCTGTACGCCCTGGAGGATCATCGCGAGGCGCTCGAGGCCGAGGCCGGTGTCGATGTTCTTGCTGGGCAGCTCGCCGAGGATGGGGAAGTTCTCCTTGCCCTCCCCCGGACCGCGCTCGTACTGCATGAAGACCAGGTTCCAGATCTCCACGTAGCGCTCGTCGTTGACGGCCGGGCCGCCCTCCACGCCGAACTCCGGACCACGGTCGTAGTTGATCTCGGAGCAGGGGCCGCAGGGGCCGGGGACGCCCATGGACCAGTAGTTGGGGCCCATGCCCAGGCGCTGGATGCGCTCGGCGGGGACGCCGACGACGTCGCGCCAGATGCGCTCGGCCTCGTCGTCCTGCTCGTAGACGGTGATCCAGAGCCGCTCGGGGTCCAGACCGTAGCCACCGTCCGCCACGGAGCCGGTGAGCAGCTCCCAGGCGTAGGTGATGGCGCCTTCCTTGAAGTAGTCGCCGAACGAGAAGTTGCCGCACATCTGGAAGAACGTGCCGTGCCGGGTGGTCTTGCCGACCTCTTCGATGTCCGGCGTACGCACGCACTTCTGCACGCTCACGGCGCGCTTGTAGGGCGGCTGGACCTCACCCAGGAAGAACGGCTTGAAGGGGACCATGCCCGCGTTCACGAGCAGCAGGGTCGGGTCGTCCGCGATGAGCGACGCCGACGGCACGACGGTGTGCCCGCGCTCCTCGAAGAAGCGCAGCCAGCGGCGGCGGATTTCAGCCGACTCCATCAGTGGTCCTCATTTCGGGCGTTCGGGTAGGGGTAGCGAGACGTGTGGGTGAGCTGGGCCCGGCCGCGCTGGGCCGGCAGCTGTGTCAGGTCGTTGGCGGGCGGCGCCGAGGTCAGTCCCAGGGCGTCCTTCAGGGCCGCCTCGCGGTCGGCCATGCCGTCGCGCACGTCGAGCGCGAAGACCTTGATCCGCCGTCCGGCGAGCACCGCCCGGTCGGCGGCCTGCGCCGCCAGGCTCTCGGGGGTGAGCTGATTGAGCTTGCGCTGGACCTTGGTGGTGGCCCACACACCGGCTGCGACGCCGGTGGTGAACCAGAATGTGCGGCGGAACATCCGGTCTCTCAGCCCTTCGATCCACGGTTGCGGCGGCCGCCCCGGCGGGCGGACGGCAGGGTCTTGCCGATGACAACGGTGCCGGTGCGCGCGGGCGCGTCCTCGGGTGCTGCCTTTCGGCCGATCGCGCGCCGGACGCCGTAGCCGAACGCCGCCACCTTGACCAGCGGTCCGCCGAAGGCGGAGGACACGGTCGAGGACAGCGCCGAGGCGTTCGAGGTGACCTCCTGGACGTCGGAGGCGATCGAGTCCACGCGGGCGAGCTGCGTGTTCGCCTCGCGCACGGTCGCCGACGCCTCGCTGAGCAGGGGCACTGCCTGCTCGGTCACCTCCGCCACCAGCCGGGTCGCCGCCTTGAGCGTCTGGGCGAGCCTCACCAGGGCAAGGGCGAGGAAGGACACCAGGATCGCCCAGAAGACGGCCACGAGGATCCCGGCCACCTCTCCACCGGACACGTTGCACCGCTCCCTGCTGCCGATCGCGTCGGTCGTCGTTGTTCAGGTCGTCCGTCGTTCGAGTCGTCCGTCGCCCGGCGTTCTCGGGCGGTCATCCGGGCGCGGGCGGCAGGTATCGACCCTATCGCGCCGGACAGGCCCGGCCGAAACGCATTCCGCCCGGGCCCGGCAGCCCGCGGGTTCCCCCCGACACATCGGTCGATGGGG
>NZ_GG657754.1:1986581-1997446 GCF_000158915.1 Streptomyces himastatinicus ATCC 53653
GTCGATGGGGAACCCGCGGGCTGCTGAGTATGTACGGTCCGCCGTATTTAGCGGGCGTAGTACTCGACGACGAGCTGCTCGTCGCAGATCACCGGGACCTCCTTGCGGTTCGGGTCCCGGTCGAGGCGGAAGGCCAGCGCCTTCAGGTTGACCTGAAGGTAACGCGGGGTCTCGCCGTCGGGGGCGTAGCCACCCTCACGCGCCACCTGGAAGGGGTGCTTCTCGCGGCTGCGCTCGCGGACCATCACCACGTCGTCCGGGCGGACCCGGAAGGAGGGCTTGTCGACCTTGCGGCCGTTCACCTCGATGTGACCGTGGACCACCATCTGGCGGGCCTGGTAAATCGTGCGGGCGATTCCCGACCGCAGGACGAGCGCGTCCAGACGGCGCTCAAGCTCGATGATCAGGGCCTCGCCTGTCTTGCCGTCGACCTTCCGAGCGCGGTCGTAGGCACGGGCCATCTGGCGCTCGCTGATGTCGTACTGAGCGCGCAGGCGCTGCTTCTCCAGCAGCCGGACCTTGTAGTCACTGGTCTGCTTGCGGCCACGGCCGTGCTCGCCGGGCGGGTAGGGACGGGCCTCGAAGTACTTGACGGCCTTCGGCGTCAGCGCGATGCCGAGTGCGCGCGACTTCTTGACCTTGGGACGCGACTGGTTCACGTGGAACGAACCTCCATGTAAGTTAGGTGAGCCTTACCTTAGCCGAGGAGAACGCATGTTTCGACCTGGGATCCCCCTGCCCAGCACTGGTCAGAGCCTTCAGGAGGGTCAGCCGCGTCCCAAGGAAGACGCCCTGCGGCCGACGGCGGCAGAGCGTGTACGGACTCTCGTTGATGCCAAGGCTACGGCGTCGTTGACGATTCCCGGAATCGAGGTCCCCGACGATCTCACCACGGACGGACCCGCCGCTCGCACCGTCACCCCGGACGGCGATGTGCTGTTGCTGGTGTCGGGCGGCTCACCCGCGGCCCGCGCCGCGGCCTACGCGCAGGACGACGATCTGACCTGCGTGATGGAGATCACGGATGTCGCCCCGGTCTCCGTACCTCAGCGCATCCGCGGCCGCGCCTGGGTGGCCGGCTGGCTCACCCCCGTACGCGGCGGCGACCGCGCCGCGAGCGCGGCCCTGCTCGCCCAGCACCATCCGGTGGGCGAGCTGCTGGGCCTCGGGGACGCCCTCCAGCCCGACTCCTCCGGCGGCCCGCGCGCGCGGACGACCGCCTGGATGCTGCTGCGGCTGGAGGTCGCCGAGGCCTGTGTGGACGACCTGTGGGGTGCGGACGGCGTCGAGCCGGAGGAGTTCGCGCAGGCCACCCCCGACCCGCTCGCCCCGCACGAGGCCGAGCTGCTCCAGCATCTGCACGCGGCCCACAGCGACCAGGTGCGCGGGCTCTGCGCCCTGCTGGGAGAGCGTTCGACCACGGTGTGCACCCGCGGCCCCGCGGTCCCCGTGGCCCTCGACCGGTTCGGCCTGCGCGTCCGCTTCACGGACGACGCCGACCAGCCCTTCGACGCCCGCTTCGACTTCCCGGAGCCGGTACGGAGCGTCTCCGAACTGCGCCGCGCGATGCACACCCTGTTCGAGGCGGCCGCCGACTAGGCCGGGGACCCGGGTCCGGGGGCTCCGCTACGCGGACTCCGGCGGCGGGTCACCGCGCAGCCGCGCCCGGACCCGCTCGACCACATCGGCGTAGCGGGCCTCCGCCCCGTACCGCGTCGGCTCGTAGTAGCGCTTGCCATGGATCTTGTCCGGCGCGTACTGCTGGGCCGCGATGCCGCCCGGCAGATCGTGCGGATACAGATACCCCTGGGCGTGCCCGAGCTTTTCGGCGCCCTTGTAGTGCCCGTCCCGCAGATGCGGCGGCACCGGGCCAGCGAGCCCCGCCCGGACATCCGCCAGCGCCGCCCCGATCGCCGTCGTGGCCGCATTGGACTTGGGCGCGAGCGCCAGCGCGATCGTGGCGTGGCTCAGCGTCAGAGCGGCCTCGGGGAAGCCGATCAGCGCGACCGCCTGCGCCGCCGCCACGGCGGTGGGCAGGGCGGTCGGGTCGGCCAGCCCGATGTCCTCGCTCGCGGAGATCATCAGCCGGCGCGCGATGAACCGCGGGTCCTCCCCCGCCTCGATCATCCGCGCCAGATAGTGCAGCGCGGCGTCCACATCCGAGCCGCGGATGGACTTGATGAGCGCGCTCGCCACGTCATAGTGCTGATCACCGGCGCGGTCGTAGGTGACCGCGGCCCGGTCGACCGCCTCCTCCAGCGTGGTCAGCGTGATCTCCGCCTCGCCCTTGGCGATCGCCGACCCGGCACCCGCCTCCAGGGCGGTGAGCGCCCGCCGGGCGTCGCCGCCCGCGATGCGCAGCAGATGCGCCTCGGCCTCGTCGGGGAGGGTGACCGCGCCGCCGAGCCCGCGCTCGTCGGCCAGCGCGCGGTGCAGCAGCCCGCGCAGATCGTCGTCGGTGAGCGACTCCAGGGTGAGCAGCAGCGAGCGGGACAGCAGCGGGGAGATCACCGAGAAGTACGGGTTCTCGGTGGTGGCCGCGATCAAGGTGACCCAGCGGTTCTCCACGGCGGGCAGCAGCGAATCCTGCTGCGCCTTGCTGAAGCGGTGGATCTCGTCCAGGAAGAGCACGGTCTCCCGGCCGTACGCCCCCGAGGAGCGGCGCGCCCCGTCGATGACGGCCCGCACCTCCTTCACCCCCGCGGTGATCGCCGACAGCTCCACGAACCGCTTCTGGGTGGCCTGGCTGACCACGTACGCGAGGGTGGTCTTCCCGATGCCGGGCGGGCCCCACAGGAGCACCGAGGACGGCCCGGCCGGTCCTCCGCTGCCCTCGCCGACCAGTCTCCGCAACGGTGATCCGGGGCGCAGCAGATGCTGCTGGCCCACGACCTCGTCCAGCGTGCGCGGGCGCATGCGCACGGCCAGCGGACTGCTGGACGGGTCCTTCTCCTGGCGGTCCTCGGCGGCGGCGGTGAACAGATCTGGCTCCACCCGGGAAGCCTATGACACCGCACCGACAGCGCCCCTTTCCCGGGGGCGGGGCCGGTTTCCCGGGGCCGGTCTCCCCGGGTTGGGGCTAGCTGGTCCAGAAGTCCCACCAGCGGGTCAGGATGAGCATCCCGATCACGCCGAGCCACATCACCGGCACCACCCAGTGGAACTCCAGCAGTCCGCGCCGCAGCCCGTCCGGTGCCGGGAGGTATCCGTGCTTGAGGTTGTGGCCGGTGACGTAGCAGAACATCACGATGGTGGCGACCCAGGCGAGGCAGCACCACAGGCACAGCGAGCCGATGACGTACAGCGACTCGTACTGGAGCCAGGTCACGAATCCGGCGCCGAAGAGGGTGCCCGCGTTGAACGTCAGCCAGTACCAGCGCGGGAAGCGCGCCCCGGCCAGCAGGGAGACGCCCACGCAGATCACGATGCCGTAGGCGACCAGGCCGAGCATCGGGTTCGGGAAGCCGAACGCCTCGGCCTGCTTGCTCTCCATGATGTTGCCGCAGGAGACCACGGGGTTGAGGCTGCAACCGGGGGTGAAGACCTTGCCGTCGGCCTTGTACTCGAGGATCTTGTTCTTGTCGAGCGTGATGACCCAGGCCGCCAGCAGCCCCATCGCGCCGGTGATCACGAGCAGGAGCGCGAAGGCGCGGCCGCCTCCCGTTCCGGTCCGTGCGCCGTCCCGCGCCTCGTCGGACTCCACGTCGTCCATCAGTGTCGTCGCCATATCGCCGTCCGTCGCTCTCCACACTGTCCGGCCCCGTCGGGCACGGCCATTGTGCCCCAACCCAGGGAGCCACAATGCCCCGTTGTCAGGGCCCGACCATCTTCCCGGGTCCCCCGTTCAGCGGGGATAAGGACCGGCCGAGGGGGCTGAGAACCCGCCCTCCCGGGCCGAGATCCCGCCCCGGGAGGGGCGGGGCCGGCAGGCGCGGGACGGTCTCGATCGGCCGGATGAATCGGGCCCGCCGCGGTTGACGGCGGGCCCCGCTCCGGGCGGTCAGCCCAGCTTCGACTGGATCGTGGTCACGATCTTGGTCAGCGGAACGGACTCCTGCTCGCCCGATTCCATGTCCTTCAGCTGGACCACGCCCTCGGCCAGGTCCCGCTCGCCCGCCACGATCGCGTACCGCGCGCCGCTGCGGTTCGCGGCCTTCATCGCGGCCTTGAGCCCCTTGCCGCCGTACGCGAAGTCCGCCGCCACGCCTTCCTTGCGCAGCTCGCCGACCAGGCCGAAGAGGACCTTCCGGGCCTCCTCCCCCAGCGGCACGGCGAAGACGCTCGTCGCGTCGGGCAGGTCCAGCCGGACGCCTTCGGCCTCCAGCGCCAGCACCGTACGGTCGACGCCGAGCGCCCAGCCCACCGACGGCAGGGCCGGGCCGCCGATCATCTCGGACAGGCCGTCGTACCGGCCGCCGCCGCCGACCGCGGACTGCGAGCCGAGCCCGTCGTGGACGAACTCGAACGTGGTCCGGGTGTAGTAGTCGAGGCCGCGGACCAGCTTGACGTCGTCCTCGAAGACCACGCCCTGCGCGGTGATCAGCTCGCGCACCCGCGCGTGGTACTCCCGGCAGCCGTCGCACAGGTAGTCGCGCAGCAGCGGCGCCCCGGCCAGCTGCTTCTGGACGGCGTCGCGCTTGTCGTCGAGCACCCGCAGCGGGTTGATGTCGATGCGCCGCCGGGTGTCCTCGTCCAGGTCGAGCCCGCGCAGGAAGTCCTGGAGGGCGGCCCGGTAGACGGGGCGGCACTCGGCGTCGCCCAGCGAGTTCAGCAGGATCCGGAAGTTACGCAGCCCCAGCGACCGGTAGGCGTCGTGCGCGAGGATGATCAGCTCGGCGTCAAGGGCCGGGTCCTCGGCGCCGATCGCCTCGGCGCCGACCTGCGAGAAGTGGCGGTAGCGGCCCTTCTGGGGGCGCTCGTAGCGGTAGTACGAGCCGGAGTACCAGAGCTTGACGGGCAGGCTGCCGGCCTTGTGCAGGTTGGCCTCCAGCGCTGCGCGCAGCACCGACGCGGTCCCCTCGGGGCGCAGCGCCAGCTCGTCGCCGCCCTTGGTGGTGAGGGTGTACATCTCCTTGGTGACGATGTCGGTGGACTCACCGACGCCGCGCGCGAAGAGTTCGACGTTCTCGAAGCCGGGTGTCTCGATGTAGCCGTAGCCGGACCGCCGCAGCGGGGTGGCGATGGCGTCCCGCACCGCGAGGTAGGTCGCGGAGGCCGGCGGGATCAGGTCGTAGGTGCCCTTGGGGGCCTTGAAGGTGCTCAACGTGGGTTCTCTCGTCACATTCCTCGTCGCGGAGGCGCGGCCGCGTCGGCGGCGTCTCCGGGGCCGGCGGCCACCTGCCGCAGGAAGGGGTTGGTGGCGCGCTCGCGGCCGATGCTGGTCTGGGGGCCGTGGCCGGACAGCACCACGGTCGAGTCGTCGAGCGGCAGGCACACACGGGCCAGGGACTCGAGGATCTCGGCGTGGTCGCCGCCGGGCAGATCGGTGCGTCCGATGGAGCCGGCGAAGAGCAGGTCGCCCGAGAAGAACACGGACGGGATGTCCGCCTGTTCGGGCATCCTGAAGGTCACCGACCCCTTGGTATGGCCCGGCGCGTGCGCGACGGTGAACTCCAGCCCGGCCAGCTTCAGTTCGGAGCCCTCGGCCAGTTCCTTGACGTCGTCCGGTTCGCCGACGGTCAGCTCGCCCATCAACTGCGTACCGATGGACCGCCCGAGCGCCTTGGCCGGGTCGCTCATCATGTAGCGGTCGGCGGGGTGGATCCACGCCGGTACGTCATGGGCGCCGCAGACCGGGACCACCGAGGCGACGTGGTCGATGTGGCCGTGGGTGAGGATGACGGCGACGGGCTTGAGCCGGTGTTTGGCGACGGCCTCCTCGACGCCTTCGGCCGCCTGGTGGCCCGGGTCGATGATCACGCACTCCTCGCCTGCGGCGGGGGCGACCAGGTAGCAGTTGGTCCCCCAGGCCCCGGCGGGGAACCCGGCAATGAGCACGATCGTCCTTAAATGTCGTCCGGAAGAGTCGGCCGGCGGAAGAATGTCGGCAGCTCCAGAGCCTACCGGCGGCGGCCCCGGCACAGCGAACCCGTATACGGTACGGCCGAGCCCTCCGACAGGACACCGACGGCACACGCATGAGGAGACGACGCGGTGGTCAGTAACGAGCAGCGGCGGCGGCAGCTTGCCCGGGAGAAGTACCTGCGGCAGCAGCAGCGGCGTGAGACGGCACGGCGCAAGTCCCGCCAGCGCAATGTGGTGATCGCCTCCGTGCTGGCCGTGGTGCTGGCCGGCGGCGGTGCCGTGGCGGCCGCGGGCGCGTTCTCCGGGGACGACAAGGACAAGAAGAAGGACGACTCCGCCGCGTCCACTCCTTCGGCCCCCTCCAACAGCAAGGCGCCGGACCCGTGCGCCAAGGAGGCGAAGGCGGTCGCGGGCAAGAAGCCGAAGAAGATGTCGTTCAAGAAGGAGCCCGCGCTCTCCATCGACAAGTCGGCTTCGTACTCGATGAAGCTGGAGACCACCTGCGGGGACATCTCCTTCGACATGGACGCCGCCAAGGCGCCGCACACGGTCAACTCGTTCGACTTCCTGGCCGGGAAGGGGTACTTCGACCACACCAAGTGCCACCGGCTGGTGAACCAGATGATCTACGTGCTCCAGTGCGGTGACCCGCAGGGCACCGGCGCGGGCGGCCCCGGCTACAAGCTGCCGGACGAGAACCTGAAGGACCCCTCGCTCAAGGGCGGCAAGTACCCGGCGGGCACGGTCGCGATGGCGAACCAGTACAACGCGCAGACCAAGCAGGGCCGCGACAGCGGCGGCAGCCAGTTCTTCCTGGTCTACCAGGACAGCCCGCTGCCGCCGGACTACACGCCCTTCGGGAAGGTCTCCAAGGACGGTATGAAGGTCCTGAAGAAGATCGCCTCCGCCGGAGCGGCCGCCCCCGACCAGATGCAGAACACCGCTCCGAACGCCAGCGTGCTGATCAACAAGGCGACGGTCGGCAAGTCCTGAGGTCGCCGGGCGTGCGTACTGCGAAATTTCGGTCGCGCAGGATACGGACAGCCGGGGCACCGGTCGCCTATGTTGGCGGTGTGCAGGGTGTCTGCCGCGATGGCCGCATCACCCTGCTGGGAGACCGGCCCGGGCGTCGCTGCCCGGCCGGAAGAAACTGTGGACGATGCCCGCGGGCCGCACGCCCGCCCCGGCATCATGTGGAGGAGGCGCTGTGAGCAGCGAGCCTTGGGGCCGCGTCGACGAGGCGGGGACCGTGTACGTGCGTACGGCCGACGGTGAGCAGGTCGTCGGATCGTGGCAGGCGGGATCGCCGGACGAGGCCCTCGCCTACTTCGAGCGCAAGTACGACGGTCTGGTCGTCGAGATCGACCTTCTCGAGCGCCGGGTCAAGACCACCGACCTGTCGGCCAAGGACGCGACGGCGGCCATCGAGCACATCCGGCAGCAGGTCGACGAGCACCATGTGGTCGGCGACCTGGACGCGCTGCGCAGGCGGCTCGACCAGCTGGCCAAGGACATCGAGGCGCGCCGTGAGGAGCGCCGGGCGGCCAAGGCGGTCCAGGCCGACGAGGCGCGCCACGCCAAGGAGGCGCTGGTCGCCGAGGCCGAGGAGCTGGCGGCCAGCGAGCAGTGGCGGGCGGCCGGGGAGCGGCTGCGCGCCCTGGTCGACACCTGGAAGGGCCTGCCGCGGCTGGACCGCAAGACGGACGACCAGCTGTGGCACCGGTTCTCGCACGCCCGCTCGGCGTTCTCCAAGCGGCGCAAGGCGCACTTCGCGGCGCTCGACGCGCAGCGCGAGGAGGCCCGGCAGACCAAGGAGAAGCTGGTCGCCGAGGCGGAGGCGCTGTCCGGCTCCACCGAGTGGGGGCCGACCGCGGCCCGCTACCGGGAACTGATGGCCGACTGGAAGGCCGCGGGCCGCGCGCAGCGCGAGCACGAGGACGACCTGTGGAACCGCTTCCGGGGCGCCCAGGACGTCTTCTTCCAGGCCCGGGGCGCGGTCTTCGCGGAGCGCGACGCCGAGCAGCGGGAGAACCTGACCCGCAAGGAGGAGCTGGTCGTCGAGGCCGAGAAGCTGCTGCCGATCTCGGACCTGAAGGCGTCCCGCGCGGCGTTCCGGTCGATCAACGAGCGGTGGGAGGCCATCGGCCATGTCCCGCGGGACGCCCGCTCCCGTATCGAGGGCCGGCTGCACGCGGTCGAGCGCGCCTTCCAGGAGGCCGACGAGGCCGAGTGGCGGCGTACGAACCCCGAGGCGCGGGCGCGCGCCCAGGGGCTCACCGGCCAGCTCCAGGACGCGGTCGACAAGCTCCGTTCCCAGATCGACGCGGCCCGCGCGGCGGGGAACAACGCGAAGGCCGACAAGCTCTCCAAGGAGCTGGAGGGCCGGCAGGCGCTGCTGGACCAGGCGCTGAAGGGCCTGGAGGAGTTCGGCGGCTGACGTCTGGCACCTGACAGCTGACGCGAATGGCGGCCCCGGGAGACCGGGGCCGCCATTCGCGTTCTGCGGCGCTTTCTCAGCGTGCGCGGGCCGAAGTGACCCGGTACACGTCGTAGACGCCCTCGACGCCGCGTACGGCCTTCAGGACGTGTCCCAGATGCTTGGGGTCGCCCATCTCGAACGTGAAGCGCGAGGTGGCCACCCGGTCGCGGGAGGTCTGGACGGCCGCGGAGAGGATGTTGACGTGCTGGTCGGACAGGACGCGGGTGACGTCCGACAGCAGCCGGGACCGGTCCAGCGCCTCGACCTGGATGGCGACCAGGAAGACCGACGACTGGGTGGGTGCCCATTCGACGTCGAGGATGCGCTCGGGCTGCTGGGAGAGCGAGTCCACGTTGACGCAGTCGGCGCGGTGCACCGAGACGCCGCTGCCGCGGGTCACGAAGCCGATGATCGGGTCGCCCGGCACCGGCGTACAGCAGCGGGCCAGCTTGACCCATACGTCCTCGACGCCCTTGACCACCACGCCCGGGTCGGCGCTGGAGCGGCGCTTGGAGCGCCGGATGGGCGGGGCGGTCTCGGCGATGTCCTCGTTGGCGGCCTCCTCGCCGCCGAGGGCCGAGACGAGCTTGCCGACCACGTTCTGCGCGGAGACATGGCCCTCGCCGATGGCCGCGTAGAGCGAGGAGATGTCCGGGTAGCGCATCTCGTGGGCGAGGGTGACCAGCGAGTCGCCGGTCAGGATCCGCTGGATCGGCAGGTTCTGCTTGCGCATCGCCCGGACGATCGCGTCCTTGCCCTGCTCGATGGCCTCGTCGCGGCGCTCCTTGGAGAACCAGCCGCGGATCTTGTTGCGGGCCCGCGGCGACTTGACGAAGCCCAGCCAGTCGCGGGACGGCCCGGCACCGGCCGCCTTGGAGGTGAAGACCTCCACCAGGTCGCCGTTGTCGAGGGTCGACTCCAGCGGCACCAGCCGCCCGTTGACCCGGGCCCCGATGGTGCGGTGGCCGACCTCGGTGTGGACGGCGTACGCGAAGTCCACCGGGGTGGCCCCGGCCGGGAGCGCTATGACGTCGCCCTTGGGCGTGAAGACGAAGACCTCGTTACGGGAGAGGTCGAAGCGCAGCGACTCAAGGAACTCGCCCGGGTCCTCGGTCTCCTTCTGCCAGTCCAGGAGCTGCCGCAGCCACGCCATGTCGTTGACGGCGTCGTCCTTGCCCGCCTTGCCCCGGGGCACGTCGGTGCGCACCTTGGAGGTCCCGGCGACCGCCTCCTGCTTGTACTTCCAGTGCGCGGCGATGCCGTACTCGGCGCGGCGGTGCATGTCGAAGGTGCGGATCTGTAGCTCGACCGGCTTGCCGCTGGGCCCGATGACCGTCGTGTGCAGCGACTGGTACATGTTGAACTTGGGCATCGCGATGTAGTCCTTGAACCGCCCGGGCACCGGGTTCCACCGCGCATGGATGGTCCCCAGCGCCGCGTAGCAGTCGCGGACGGTGTCGACGAGCACCCTGATGCCCACCAGGTCGTAGATCTCGGCGAAGTCCCGGCCCCGCACGATCATCTTCTGGTAGACGGAGTAGTAGTGCTTGGGGCGGCCGGTGACGGTCGCCTTGATCCGGGCCGCCCGCAGATCGCCCTGGACCTGGTCGGTGACGACGGCCAGGTATTCGTCGCGCTTGGGGGCGCGCTCGGCGACCAGCCGGACGATCTCGTCGTACATCTTCGGGTAGAGGATCGCGAAGGCGAGGTCCTCCAGCTCCCACTTGATGGTGTTCATGCCCAGCCGGTGGGCGAGCGGGGCGTAGATCTCCAGCGTCTCGCGGGCCTTCTTCTCCTGCTTCTCCCGCTTCAGGTAGCGCATGGTGCGCATGTTGTGCAGCCGGTCGGCGAGCTTGATCACCAGGACCCGGGGGTCCTTGGCCATCGCGACGACCATCTTGCGCACGGTCTCGGCCTGGGCCGCCTCGCCGAACTTGACCTTGTCCAGCTTGGTGACGCCGTCGACGAGCAGGGCGACCTGCTCGCCGAAGTCGCGGCGCAGGGTGTCCAGGCCGTACTCGGTGTCCTCGACGGTGTCGTGCAGCAGCCCGGCCATCAGCGTGGCCGGATCCATACCCAGCTCGGCGAGGATCGTGGTCACCGCGAGCGGGTGGGTGATGTACGGATCCCCGCTCTTGCGCTTCTGGCCGCGGTGCCAGCGCTCGGCCACCTGGTACGCGCGCTCGATCTGGCGCAGGGTGGCGCCGTCCGCTTTGGGGTCGTTGCCGCGCACGATGCGCAGCAGGGGCTCCAGGACCGGGTTGTACGGGCTGGAGCGCTGCACCCCGAGGCGGGCCCAAACGGGCCCGCACCCGGGTTCGACAAGCCCGGAACGCGGGGCCGGGCTCTGCGTGGTGCGCGG
>NZ_GG657754.1:1998390-2024513 GCF_000158915.1 Streptomyces himastatinicus ATCC 53653
ATCGGCGCTTCCCCGACGGTCGGCCGCGGCCCCGGTTGCGGGAGAGCGGGCTGGCGCGCTGGCCGACGACTCCGGCCGCGGCCGCGTCCTCCAGGTCCGCGTCGTCGCCGTCGGCGCCCGAGTGGTCCTCGTCCTTCGGCTCGCGCTCGGCCTCCGCCTTGGCGGCCGCGGCGCGCTTGGCGCGCACCCGCTTGGCCAGCGCCTTCATCTGCGGGTCACGGCTCTTGAAGTCGGAGACCAGCGGGGTGGCGATGAAGATCGAGGAGTACGCACCGGCCGCGAGGCCGACGAACAGGGCGAGCGAGATGTCGTTGAGCATGCCCGCGCCGAGCAGACCGCCGCCGATGAAGAGCATCGCGCCGACCGGCAGCAGCGCCACGACCGTGGTGTTGATGGACCGCACCAGGGTCGAGTTGAGGCTGCGGTTGGCCACTTCGGGATAGGTGAAGCGGGTCTGCTTGGTGATGTCCTTGGAGCCCTCCTTGAGACCGTCGAAGACCACGACGGTGTCGTAGAGGGAGTAACCGAGGATCGTCAGCAGACCGATCACGGTGCCCGGGGTGACCTCGAAGCCGACCAGCGCGTACACACCGACGGTGATGGTGAGGTCGTGGACCAGGGCGATCAGGGCTGCCAGCGCCATGCGCCATTCGAAGGCGATGGCGAGATAGATCACCACCAGGACCATGAAGATCGCGAGGCCCTGCCAGGCCTTTCCGGCGATCTCCTCACCCCAGCTCGGGCCGACCAGCTGGGTGTCGATCTTGTCGGTCTTGACGCCCAGCTCCTTGGCCAGGTTCTCCTGGACCGGCACGGCCTCCTTGGTGCCCAGCTCGCTGATCTGGATCCGCAGGCCGCCGCGGCCCAGCTCCTGGACGACCGCGGTGTGGCCGCCGGACGCCTTCTCCGCCACCTCCTGGGCCTGGGAGACCGAGACCTTGCTGCTCGGGGTGTTGAAGACCGCGCCGCCGGAGAACTCGATGCCCATGTTGAGGCCGCGCACCGCCAGGCCCGCGATGGCCGTGATGGTGATCAGTATCGAGATGGCGTACCAGATCTTCCGCTTGCCGACGAAGTCGTAGCCGACCTCGCCTCGGTAGAGCCTGGCGCCGAGATTGCCGAGTCGCGACATCTCACGCCTCCTTCGTGTCGGCGGGGCCGGGGGCGGCGGGACGACGGCGGCGCAGCGGTGGTTTGGCCCCGAGGCGCTTGGGATCCAGACCGGACCACGGATGGCCGTTCCCGAAGAACGGGCGGCGGGCGAGGAGGGTCATCAGCGGCTTGGTGAACAGGAACACCACGACGACGTCGAGCAGCGTGGTCAGCCCCAGGGTGAAGGCGAAGCCCTTCACCTTGCCGACGGTCACGATGAAGAGCACCGCGGCGGCGAGGAACGACACGAAGTCGGAGACCAGGATGGTGCGCCGGGCCCGGGGCCAGCCGCGCTCGACGGCCGGGCGCAGCGAGCGGCCCTCCCGGATCTCGTCACGGATCCGCTCGAAGTAGACGATGAACGAGTCGGCGGTGATACCGATCGCCACGATCGCACCGCAGACAGCGGGCAAGTTCAGCGCGAAGCCGATGCCCGGTCCGAGCAGCACCATGATCGTGTACGTCAGTATGGCGGAGGCCGCGAGGGACGCCATGGCCACCAGCGACAGTCCGCGGTAGTAGACGACCAGGTAGATCACCACGAGGGCGAGACCGATGGCACCGGCGATCAGACCGGCCTGGAGCTGCTCACCGCCGAGGGCCGCGGAGACGGTGGTCTCGTCCGCGATGTCGAAGGACAGCGGCAGCGCACCGAAGGACAGCACGTTGGCCAGGTCCGCGGAGCTCTGCTGGGTGAAGCCGCCGGAGATGGTGGCCCGGCCGCCGGTGATGGCGCCCTGGGTGACCTCGGGGTCGGAGACGACCTCGCCGTCCAGGACGATCGCGAAGCGGTTCTGCGGCGACTGCTGCTTGGTCAGCTCACCGGTCGTCTTGGCGAACTTCTTGGCGCCCTTGTCGTTGAAGTCGAGCTGAACGATCCAGCCCGAGGCGTTCTGGCTCTCGAAGACGGACGAGGCGTCGTCGACGTCGGTGCCCTCGACCTCGGAGGGGCCCAGGACGAACTTGGAGTCACCCTTCTGGCTACAGGCCAGAACGGGCTCGGTCGGCTTGCTGTTGGCCGCCTTCTCGGCCGCCGCGGCACGCCCCGTCGGCTTGGTGCAGTCCAGCGCCGCGAACTCCTTGGCCAGCTTCTCCTGGTCGGACTTGCTGGGCTGGCTGGGGGTGTCCGAGGGCTTGCCCGTCTCGCCGCTCCCGGGGGTCTTGGACGGGGTGGGCGTCGGCGCCGCCTTGTCGGCCTTCAGCGCCTCGGGCACGGCACGGCCCTGGGTGGTGGAGGTCGGGGTGGGCGACGAGGCCTTGGGCTTCTCGCTGCCGCTCTGGCCGCCCTTGTCCGTCTTGCCCTTCGACGCGCTCGCGGAGGGCGACGGGGTGCTGCTGGGCTGCTTGGTCTTGCCGCCGGACGTGGTGGTCACCACCGGCCGGAAGTACAGCTGGGCGGTGGTGCCGACCTGCTGCCGGGCCTGCTTCGCGTTCGTCCCCTTGGGGATGTTCACGATGATGTGCTTGTCGCCCTGCGTCTGGACCTCGGCCTCGGACACACCCAGACCGTTGACCCGTCGCTCGATGATGCCGACGGCGGTGTTCATGTTGGCCGTGTTGATCGCGTTGGGCTTGCCCGGCTGGTTCTTGGCCTCCAGCGTGAAGCTGGTGCCGCCCGCGAGGTCGATGCCCAGCCGCGGTGTGGTGTGACCGGAGAGGAACATCCCCCCGACGAGCGCCACCATGGCGATCACGATCACGGCCAGCGCGCGCCCGGGCCTGCCCTGTGACCCGGGGGACCTGCGGCCCTTCTTCGGTGCTGCCACCTTGTCGTATCTCCCTGTCCAACCGCCCCGCAGCGGATGTGCGCGGGGCGGCCACGAAGTCTTGTGGGGGTGTGCCCCCGCCGGAGCCTAGAGCGTCCATGAATCACGGCGCGCCGAGCGGTGGCACGCCGTGGTTCACACATCAGGACTACTTGGCGTCGGCGCCGCCGTCCCGCTTTTCGTCCTCGGGCGCGTCGGCCGCGTCGGCGTCGTTCTTACCGAGGTCGATCTTCTTGGCGTCGGCCTTCTCGCCCTCCGGCTCACCGTCCGTCGTCGCCTCGTCGGCCGCGTCGGCGTCGCCCGCGGGCGTGGCGGTCAGCGAGGAGGCGTCGTCGGGGACGACAGGGGTGTCGGCGCCGGCGGCGTCGTCATCGGGGTCGATCCCGTGGACGATGTGGTTGTACTCGGCGTCGGAGAGGACGGCGCCGATCGCGTTCTTCGCGTAGATCGCGTGAACGGCGGGGGCCACCTCGAGGAGGACCGTGTCGTCGTGGACCTCCTTGACCGTCGCGTACATGCCGCCGATGGTCCGCACGCCGGTGCCCGGCTGCATGGTGTCCCGCATCTGTGCGGCCTGGCGCTGCTTGTTCTTGGCCGACCGAGTCATCAGGAACATGGCCCCGATGAGCACGATGAACGGCAGGAGAGTCACGATATTCACGGGACGGAGATCCTTCACACGACCGCTGGGGCGCGGCCTGGTCTACGGGGGTGGGTATGCCGTACGGAGTAGCGTCCGGCATACGGACGGCATCGGCGGAGTCTAAGCGAGCCCGCACCTATGGAACAACGCCCGGCGTGGCACCCGGGTTCCTGACCCCGCCATTATTCGCTCTTCACGCCACGAACCCGGAGAATACGCGCCTTCACGCCTCGAACAGGCCGCTCTGGCCGCCCCCGGTGCCGCGCTGCGGCGGGGTGAGGCCCAGGTGCTCCCAGGCCGCGGGGGTCCCGATCCGGCCCCGGGGCGTACGGGCCAGCAGGCCCTCGCGCACCAGAAACGGCTCGGCGACCTCTTCCACCGTCTCACGCTCCTCCCCCACCGCGACCGCCAGGGTCGACAGGCCCACCGGGCCGCCGCCGAACAGCTTGAGCAGGGCGCTGAGCACCGCCCGGTCCAGCCGGTCGAGGCCCCGGCCGTCCACGTCGTAGACCGCCAGGGCGCTCCCGGCGATCTCCCGCGTGATGACGCCGTCCGCCTTGACCTGGGCGTAGTCCCGCACCCGGCGCAGCAGCCGGTTGGCGATACGGGGCGTGCCGCGGGAGCGCCCGGCGATCTCGGCCGCGCCCTCGGGCTCTATGGTCACCTCCAGGAGCCGGGCGGAGCGGTGGATCACACGCTCCAGCTCGGCGGGGGCGTAGAACTCCATATGGCCGGTGAAGCCGAAGCGGTCGCGCAGCGGGGGCGGCAGCAGCCCGGCCCGGGTGGTCGCGCCGACCAGGGTGAACGGCGGCAGCTCCAGCGGGATGGCGGTGGCCCCGGGCCCCTTGCCGACGATGACGTCGACGCGGAAGTCCTCCATCGCCATGTACAGCATCTCCTCGGCGGGCCGGGACATGCGGTGGATCTCGTCCAGGAACAGCACCTCGCCCTCGGCGAGCGAGGAGAGGATCGCGGCGAGGTCGCCCGCGTGCTGGATGGCCGGTCCTGAGGTGATGCGGATCGGGGCGCCCATCTCGGCCGCGATGATCATCGAGAGGGTGGTCTTGCCGAGCCCGGGCGCACCGGAGAGCAGCACGTGGTCGGCGGTGCCGCCGCGCTGCCTGGCCGCCTTGAGGACCAGGTCCAGCTGCTCACGGACCCGCTCCTGGCCGACGAACTCCCCCAGGTCCTTGGGGCGGAGGGCGGCCTCCACCGCCTGGTCGTCCCCGTCGGCGTCGGCGCCCACCAGCCGGCTGCCCGCGCCGCCGGGCAGGGCGCCCGACAGGGCGTCGTCGGCGTCGGCCGGTGCGGTCTCGTCCCAGTTCACTGCGTTTCGCCTCGCGAGGTCTCATCGAGCGGTCCGGCCGGGCGCGGCACTGCGCGCCGCCGACCGGTCAGCGGGTGCGGTTCAGGGTCTGGAGGGCGGCCCGCAAGAGCTGCGCCACCTGCGGCATGCCGCCCTCGGCCAGGGCCGCCTCGGCCTGCGGGGTGACGGCGGACACCGCCTCGTCGGCCTCCCGGGTGGCGTACCCGAGGCCGACCAGGGCGGTGTGCAGCTGATCGCTCCAGCCCGCGGCCGCGGGCGGGCGGGCGGCGGGCACCGTGGTGCCGACCGGCTCGCCGAGCCGGTCCTTCAGCTCCAGCAGCAGCTTCTGCGCCCCCTTCTTGCCGATGCCGGGGACGGCGGTGAGCGCCTTCTCGTCACCGGTGGAGACGGCGAGCCGCAGCGCGTCCGGCGCGTGCACGGCCAGCATGGCCTGGGCGAGCCGGGGGCCGACCCCGCTGGCGGTCTGGAGCAGCTCGAAGACCTGGCGCTCGTCGTCGTCCGCGAAGCCGTAGAGCGTCAGGGAGTCCTCGCGGACCACCAGCGAGGTGGCCAGCCGGGCCGCCTCGCCGATCCGCAGCCCGGACAGGGTGCCCGGAGTGCACTGGAGCGCCATCCCGACACCGCCGACCTCGATGACGGCGGTGTTCGGGGCGAGGGCCGCGACCGGACCGGAGACGAACGCGATCATGTAATACGGCCTTTCGTGGAGCGGGGGGCTCGCGGGGAGCGCGGGGCGCGCGCGGTGCGGTGGGCGGCGACGGCCTGCTGGAGCCGGTTGGTCGCGGGGGCGCGCCAGATGTGGCAGATGGCGAGCGCCAGGGCATCGGCGGCGTCGGCCGGTTTGGGCGGGGCGTCCAGCCGCAGCAGCCGGGTGACCATCGCGCCGACCTGCGCCTTCTCGGCGCGTCCCGAGCCGGTGACGGCCGCCTTGACCTCGCTGGGGGTGTGCAGCGCGACCGGCAGCCCGCGGCGCGCCGCGCAGAGCATGGCGACGGCGCTGGCCTGGGCGGTGCCCATCACGGTCTGCACATTGTGCTGGCTGAACACCCGCTCCACCGCGACGAATTCGGGCCGGTGCGCGTCCAGCCACTCCTCGATGCCGCGCTCGACGAGGACGAGGCGGTCGCCGATCTCGGCGTCCGCGGGGGTCCGTATGACGCCGACGCCCACCATCCGCAGCGGGCGGCCCGCGACCCCGTCGACGACGCCGATGCCGCACCGGGTCAGCCCCGGGTCCACACCGAGCACCCGCACCGCGCCCCTCCCCTCATCGCGCTTCGGTCATCTGTTCCTGCATCTGATCCCGCAGGCTAGCGGCTGCCACCGACAACGCCGTCCGGCAACGCCGACGGGCCGGTGGGGTGTGTCCCCGCCGACCCGCCCGCCATGCGTGTGCTGATGCGCCCTCAGGCGATGTGTCTCAGGCGTCGACCTTGGCCATGACGTCGTCGGAGACGTCGAAGTTGGCGAAGACGTTCTGCACGTCGTCGCTGTCCTCGAGCGCGTCGATCAGCTTGAAGATCTTGCGCGCGCCGTCCTCCTCCAGCTCCACCTGCATGGTGGGCACGAAGTTGGTGTCGGCCGAGTCGTAGTCGATGCCCTCCTTCTGGAGCGCGGTGCGGACCGCGACCAGGTCGGTGGCCTCGCTGAGGACCTCGAAGGACTCGCCGAGGTCGTTGACCTCCTCGGCGCCCGCGTCGAGCACCGCGGCCAGCACGTCGTCCTCGCTCAGCTCACCCTTGGGGACGATGACGACGCCCTTGCGGTTGAACAGGTAGGCCACGGAGCCCGGGTCGGCCATCGAGCCGCCGTTGCGGGTCATGGCCACGCGGACATCGGAGGCGGCGCGGTTGCGGTTGTCGGTCAGGCACTCGATGAGCACCGCGACACCGTTGGGGCCGTAGCCCTCGTACATGATCGTCTCGTACTCGGCGCCGCCCGCCTCAAGACCCGCACCGCGCTTGACCGCGCTGTCGATGTTCTTGTTCGGAACCGACTGCTTCTTGGCCTTCTGGATGGCGTCGAAGAGCGTCGGGTTGCCCTCGATGTCGGCTCCGCCCATGCGGGCCGCGACCTCGATGTTCTTGATCAGCTTCGCGAAGAGCTTGCCGCGCTTGGCATCGATCACGGCCTTCTTGTGCTTCGTCGTAGCCCATTTAGAGTGGCCGGACATCCGCCTGTCTCCTTCGCGTTACCCAATGCTGTACGAACGCCTGCGATCCTACCGGGATCGCCGCTCAGCGCGCGGTCCCCGCCCTCCCGTCGCCCACCGCCACCCTCAACGGAGCGCTACGCGCGCTGAGCCATCTTCCCGTCGCCCACCGTCGCCCTCAACGGAGCGCTACGCGCGCTGAGCCATCTCCACGAACAGGGCGTGCACCCGGTGGTCACCGGTCAGCTCCGGGTGGAACGACGTCGCGAGGACATTGCCCTGCCGGACCGCGACCACGTGATCGCCGTACGTCGCCAGCACCTCGGCGGCGGCGCCCACCGACTCGACCCACGGCGCGCGGATGAAGACGCCCTCCACCGGGCCGCCGTCGATGCCCTTGATGTCGACCGCGGCCTCGAAGGACTCGTTCTGGCGGCCGAAGGCGTTGCGGCGCACGATCATGTCGATGCCGCCCAGGGTCTCCTGGTCGTCCCGGCCGTCGAGGATCTTGTCCGCGACCATGATCATACCGGCGCAGGTGCCGTATACCGGCATGCCCGCCCGGATGCGCTCGCGCAGCGGCTCCAGCAGCCCGAAGATCACCGCGAGCTTGGACATGGTGGTGGACTCCCCGCCGGGGATCACCAGGCCATCGACCTCGGCCAGTTCCTCGGGGCGGCGCACCGGCCGGGCCTGGGCGCCGGCCGCGGTGAGCGCGGCCAGGTGCTCACGGACGTCGCCCTGGAGGGCGAGCACGCCGACGAGGGGAGTCTGGGGCGTCTCGGACACGGTACGGGGACCTCTCGGATGTCAGGGGGATACGCGTCGGTGGACGGCCCGCGGGCGGCGCGGGCCGTCCACCGGACGCGTCGATGTGGTGATTACCAGCCGCGGTTGGCGTACCGCTCGGCCTCGGGGAGGGTGTCGCAGTTGATGCCGACCATGGCCTCGCCCAGGTCGCGGGACGCGTCCGCGATGACCTTCGGGTCGTCGTAGAAGGTGGTCGCCTTCACGATCGCCGCGGCGCGCTTCGCCGGGTCACCGGACTTGAAGATGCCCGAGCCCACGAAGACGCCCTCCGCGCCGAGCTGACGCATCAGCGCGGCGTCGGCCGGGGTGGCGACGCCACCGGCGGAGAACAGCACGACCGGCAGCTTGCCGGTCTGCGCGATCTCCGCGACCAGCTCGTACGGGGCGCGCAGCTCCTTGGCCGCGGCGTACAGCTCGTGGTTGTCCAGGCCGCGCAGCCGGGCGATCTCGCCCTTGATCTGGCGCAGGTGACGGACGGCCTCGACGACGTTGCCGGTGCCGGCCTCGCCCTTGGAACGGATCATCGCCGCGCCCTCGGCGATCCGGCGCAGCGCCTCGCCCAGGTTGGTGGCACCGCACACGAAGGGGGTGGTGAAGGACCACTTGTCGCTGTGGTTGACCTCGTCGGCGGGGGTCAGCACCTCGGACTCGTCGATGTAGTCGACGCCCAGGGACTGGAGCACCTGCGCCTCGACGAAGTGGCCGATCCGGGACTTCGCCATGACCGGGATGGAGACCGCGCTGATGATGCCGTCGATCATGTCCGGGTCGGACATCCGGGCCACGCCGCCGTCCTTGCGGATGTCGGCCGGAACCCGCTCCAGCGCCATGACCGCGACGGCCCCGGCGTCCTCGGCGATCTTGGCTTCCTCCGGCGTGACGACGTCCATGATCACGCCGCCCTTGAGCTGCTCGGCCATGCCGCGCTTGACGCGGGCGGTACCGGTCGCGGGAGCCGCCGGATTCTCTGCGGACGGGGACGTGCTGGCGGACGTGGTGGACACGGTTTGACCTCACTCGATAGTGAAAAGTGCGATGAACCCATCGTAGGGCCGTTCGATACCTGTTCATGACCCGGCCATCCGGCTCGGGTCATGGACGTGTGTGGTACACGCATCAACCAAACCCGCTCGGGACTGGCCCCGGCAAGGGCCAATCGAAGGCCGGTGGCTCCAAGGGCTCAGTGCGCCGCGCGTGCCACCAGGGCCGCCGGAGGCTCGTCGTCCATCTCGAACGCCAGCGGGAACGGGGCATGGCCCGCCAGCCGGAACCAGCGCACCTTGCGGTGGCGGCGCAGCGCCCGCGCCGCCCGCACCGCGTCGTTGTGGAACCGCCGCGCCATCGGCACCCGGCGCACCGCCTCCGCCAGCTCCTCCAGCGCCGCCTCACCGCCCGGCGCCTCCCGCACCGCCTCGACCTGCGCGGGCTCCTCGAAGACGGCCCGCAGCGCCTGGCTCAGCTCGCTCTCGGCGACCTCACGGTGCTCCTCCTCGGCCTGCCGGGCGGCGTGCGCGGCCTGGTAGAGCACCATCGACGAGGCGGGGTCGAGCACTCCGGCGGTGCCCAGCTCCTGGGTGATGGAAGCGCGGCGCAGCAGCTGCGCGTCCAGCGCCGCCCGCGCCGCGTCCAGACGGCTGTGCAGCCGGTCCAGACGCCCCGCGGTCCAGCTCAGATAGACGGCGACGACCACCAGCGCGACCGCGACCCAGATCAGTGTGCTCACGCCGCGCCACGCTACCGCCTGCCGTCGTCAGCGCCCGCCCTAGTCCCGGGTCAGGCCCAGGCGGGTCAGGAGGCCGACGCGGTCGTCGGCGTCGACGGACGACGTCCCGTCCGTCACCGTCTCGTAGACCGCCAGGACGTCCGCCCCCACGGTCGACCAGTCGAAGCGCCGCACATGGCTGCTGCCGCGCTCCCGCAGCTCTGCGAGCCGGTCCGGGTCGCCCAGCAGCCGTACCGCCGCGGTCGCCAGCGCGTCCGCGTCCTCGTTCGCGAACAGCTCACCGGCCGCTCCCCCGTCCAGGACCTGCGCGAAGGCGTCCAGATCGCTCGCGAGGACCGGGGCGCCCGCCGACATGGCCTCGACCAGGATGATGCCGAAGCTCTCGCCGCCCGTGTTGGGCGCGATGTACACGTCCACGCTGCGCAGGAAGCGCGCCTTGTCCTCGTCGCTGACCATCCCCAGGAACTCGACCCGGTCCCGGAGATGCTCCGGCAGGCCCGCGACCGCCTCCTTCTCGTCGCCGCGCCCGGCGACCAGCAGCCGGGTCCGGGGGCGCTCGGCGAGGATCTTCGGCAGGGCGCGCATCAGCACCGGCAGCCCCTTGCGGGGCTCGTCGATGCGGCCGATGAACCCGATCGTGTCGCCCTGCCACTCCTCCTTCGGCTCGGCGTCGGCGAAGAAGCCCACGTCGACGCCGTTGGGGATGACGACGGCGTCGCCGCCCAGATGCTCGACCAGGGTCCGCCGCGCGTACTCGCTGACCGCGATGCGCGCGCTGATCTTCTCCAGCGCGGGCTGGAGGATCGGATACGCGGCGATCATGGCCCGCGAGCGGGGGTTGGAGGTGTGGAAGGTGGCCACGATCGGCCCCTGCGCCGCCCAGCAGGCGAGCAGCCCGAGGGAGGGCGAGGTGGGCTCGTGGATGTGGATGACGTCGAAGGCGCCGTCGTGCAGCCAGCGCCGCACCCGGGCGGCGGACAGGAAGCCGAAGTTGAGCCGGGCGACGGATCCGTTGTACGGCACCGGAACCGCGCGCCCCGCGGAGACGACGTAGGGCGGCAGCGGCGTCTCGTCGTCCGCGGGGGCGAGGACGGAGACCTCATGGTCGCGCCGGGTGAGGTGCTCCGCCAGGTCGCGGATGTGGAACTGCACTCCGCCCGGGACGTCCCAGGAGTAGGGGCAGACGATCCCGATCTTCACGTCGTCTCCCTTCCGGGACTCTGATCCCGGACTCCGGAATCCTGATCCCGGACTCCGGAGCCCCCACCCGGGCCTCCGGGACCCCGATCCAGGTCGGCGAGCCACAGCCGCTGGAGCATGTGCCAGTCCTCCGGGTGTTCGGCGATCCCCTCGGCGAAGGCGTCGGCGACCTGCTGGGCCATGACGGCGGTCTGCTCCTCCCGGGTGCCGCTCTCCGGCACCTCCACGGGCGGGTACACCCTCCCCCGCATGACCGGGGACTCGTCGTACCAGAGCGTGACCGGCAGCAGCAGCGCGCCGGTCTGCGCCGCGAGCCGCGCCGGGCCCGCGGGCATCTTCGCGGTCTCGCCGAAGAACGACACCTCCACGCCGGAGGCGGACAGGTCCCGGTCGGCCACCAGGCAGACCAGTCCGCCCGCCCGCAGCCGCCGCGCCAGCGTCCCGAACGCGGCTCCGCCCTCGTGGGGCAGCACCTCCATGCCCAGCCCCTCGCGGTAGGCGACGAAGCGGTCGTACAGCGACTCCGGCTTCAGCCGCTCGGCGACCGTGGTGAACGGCACCTCCAGCTTGGTGGTGACCCAGGCCCCGGCGAGGTCGTAATTGCCCATGTGAGGCAGGGCGAGGACCACCCCGCGGCCGCTGGCAAGACCGTCGACCAGATAGTGCGCGTCCTTGATCTCCACGCCCCCGCGGATGCGCTCCGCGCTCCACGTCGGAAGCCGGAAGGACTCCATCCAGTAGCGCATGTACGACCGCATGCCCGCCCGGGACAGCTCGGCCAGCCGCCGCGGCGAGGCCTCGGGGACGACGCGCGCGAGATTGGCCTCCAGCCGCCGTACGCCCTTGCCGCGCCGCTTCCACGCCTGGTCGGCGATGCGCTGCCCGAGGCGCACCGCGACCGGCTCGGGGAGCTTCTTGACCGTGCTCCAGCCGAGCCCGTAGAGCGCGTCGGTCAGCCTGTCCTTCACCGCGTCTCGCCCCCCTGGGGCACCGCGTGCTCCGTGGCGTCCGCCTCGGCGGCCTCCCGGCGCACGGTGACCACGCGCTGTACGAGGGTCACGAAACTGCCGACGGCGACGATCCACAGCGCGATCGGGAGCAGGATCTCGATGTGCGGCACACCGAACATGTGCAGGCCGGAGAGGCCGCAGGCGACCAGCGAGATCACCAGCCGCTCGGCGCGCTCCACCAGCCCGTTGACGTTCACCGGCAGCCCGATGCTCTCGCCGCGCGCCTTGGTGTACGAGACCACCTGGCCACTGGTGAGACAGAAGATGGTCACCGCACACAACACATTGTCGTCTCCCCCGCCCGCATACCACAACGCCAGACCGCCGAAGATCGCCCCGTCGGCGACCCGGTCCAGCGTCGAGTCGAGGAACGCGCCCCAGCGGCTGGAGCGGCCCAGCTGCCGCGCCATATTGCCGTCGATCAGGTCCGAGAAGACGAAGAGCGTGATGACGACGGTGCCCCAGAAGAACTCCCCCCGGGGGTAGAAGACCAGCGCCCCCGCGATCACACCACCGGTTCCGGTGAGCGTCACCGCGTCCGGGCTGACGCCGAGGCGGATGAGCAGGGCGGCGAACGGTGTGAGAACACGCGTGAAGAAAGCACGCGCGTACTTGTTCAGCATGGCCTTCCCGGTGGTCGATACGGGCCGGATGGTCAAGAGGCCACCGGCGGGCCCATCGTAGCCAGGCGCCACCGGGCCGCCGCGCACCTGTCGGACCGCTCCCACGCCCCTCCCGCGGGATGCCCGGATGTGCGACGTATGGACGCACCGTGACCTCGGTGGAAAGCTCGAAGTATCGCAAGGTGTCGACCTGGAGGCGAGACACATGGGCGAGAAGACGAACACACACCCAGGGGCCGCCGGAAGGGCAGCGGCGGCCGACCGGCCCAGCTCCCTGCGGAATGTGGTGCTGGTCGGCCACAGCGGGTCCGGAAAGACGACGCTGGTGGAGGCCCTCGCGCTGGCGACCGGCGCGATCAACCGGGCCGGCCGGGTCGAGGACGGCGGCTGCCTCTCCGACCACGACGAGATCGAGCACCGGCAGCAGCGCTCGGTGCAGCTGTCCCTGGTCCCCGTCGAATGGGGCGGGATGAAGATCAATCTCCTCGATACCCCAGGCTATGCCGACTTCGTCGGAGAGCTGAGGGCCGGTCTGCGGGCAGCGGACGCGGCCCTCTTCGTCGTTTCGGCGGCCCAGGACGCCGTGGGCATAGCGGGCGCCACCCGCATGGTGTGGGAGGAGTGCGCGGCGGTCGGGATGCCGCGCGCCATCGTGATCACGCACCTGGAGGCGGCCCGCGCCAGCTTCGAGGAAATGACCGAGATCTGTCGCCGGACCTTCGGCGGCGACGACCCCGACGCCGTCCTGCCGCTGTACCTGCCGCTGCGCGGCGAACCGGCCCCGGACGGGCACGCCCCGGTGACCGGGCTGATCGGCCTGCTCTCCCAGCAGGTCTACGACTACTCCTCGGGCGTACGGACCGAGACCCCGCCCACCGACGGCCAGGTCCCGATGGTCGCGGAGGCCCGCGACCGGCTCATCGAGGGGATCATCGCCGAGAGCGAGGACGAGACCCTCATGGACCGCTATCTGGGCGGCGAGGAGATCGACGTCAAGACGCTGATCGACGACCTGGAGAAGGCCGTCGCCCGCGGCAGCTTCCACCCCGTGCTGGCCGCGGCGCCCGCCGCGGGCGGCTCCCGACAGGGCCTGGGCACCACCGAGCTGCTGGAGCTGATCACCCGCGGTTTCCCGACCCCGCTGGAGCGCGAGGCACCCGCGGTCACCACCCCGCAGGGCGGTGCCTGCCCGGCGCTGACCTGCGACCCGGACGGTCCGCTGGCCGCCGAGGTCGTCAAGACCTCCTCCGATCCGTATGTCGGCCGGATCTCGCTGGTCCGGGTCTTCTCCGGGACGCTGCGCCCGGACGAGACGGTGCATGTCTCGGGGCACGGCCTGGAGGATCGCGGCCACGAGGACCATGACGTGGACGAGCGGGTGGGCGCCCTGTCCACGCCGTTCGGCAAGCAGCAGCGCATGCTGTCCCAGGCCATCGCGGGCGATCTGGCGTGCGTCGCCAAACTGACCCGCGCCGAGACCGGGGACACGCTTTCGGCCAAGGATCGGCCGCTGCTCATGGAGCCCTGGCAGATGCCCGACCCGCTGCTGCCCGTCGCCATCGAGGCACACAGCAAGGCGGACGAGGACAAACTGTCGCTGGGCCTGTCGCGGCTGGTCGCCGAGGACCCGACGATGCGTCTTGAGCAGAACCCGGACACCCACCAGGTGGTGCTGTGGTGCCTGGGCGAGGCCCATATGGACGTCGCGCTGGAGCGGCTGCGCGCCCGGTACGGCGTCCAGGTGGACGCCGTGCCGTACAAGGTCGCGCTGCGCGAGACGTTCGGCAGCAAGGCCGCCGGGCGCGGGCGGCACGTCAAGCAGTCCGGCGGGCACGGCCAGTACGCGATCTGCGAGATCGAGGTCGAGCCGCTGCCGGGCGGCTCGGGCATCGAGTTCGTGGACAAGGTCGTCGGCGGCGCGGTGCCCCGGCAGTTCATCCCGTCCGTCGAGAAGGGCGTACGGGCCCAGGCGGCGCGCGGCGTCTCCACCGGAAACCCACTGGTCGACGTGCGGATCACACTGCTCGACGGCAAGGCGCACTCGGTGGACTCCTCCGACGCCGCGTTCCAGACGGCGGGTGCGCTCGCACTGCGCGAGGCGGCCGCCGACTGCTGGATCGAGCTGCTGGAGCCGGTGGTCAAGGTCGGCGTCCTGATCTCCGACGACTATGTCGGCGCCGTCATGAGCGACCTGTCCGGGCGGCGCGGCCGGGTCGTCGGCACCGAACAGTCGGGCGGCGGCCGAACCCTGATCCAGGCGGAGGTCCCGGAGATCGAGATCGGCCGGTACGCGGTCGACCTGCGGTCGCTGTCGCACGGCACCGGGCGGTTCAGCCGTTCGTACGCCCGCCACGAGCCGATGCCGCCGCAGGTGGCCGAGCGGGTACGCGACGAACGGGCCGCGGCCGGGACCTAGTTCACGGGCCGTCGTAGGCCGCCCGCCCCAACTCGTCCGGGGCGGGCGGCGGTCGGCGCGCGCCCATGAGAGCCGGGGCGGACGGCGGGTGGCGCGCGCCCGTGAGCGGGGAAGTTATCCACAGGCCACCACGCCCTGGCGACAGGCGGTACGCACCCCCTATACGCTGAGGTCGCAGCGCAAGCAGCGTGCGGTATTGGGGGCGTTGGTGACGGACGGATTCGATTTCAGTCCCGGGGCACAGGTGCCCCTGTCCGGGTCTGCGGGAGAGACGGCGGCGACACAGGCGCTCGCCTCCGCCGCCTACCGTGACGACCCGGTGGCGAAGCTGCTGGAGGCCAACTCCGAGTGGACGGTCTCGGAGGTGAAGGCGCCCAAGATCTCGCTGTTCGAGCCGAACCTGGGCGAGGCGTTCTCGCGCGCCGTGCAGCTGCGCATGCTCGGCGGCGGCCGCAACCAGGTGATCCAGTCCTTCGGCACCGAGCCCCAGACGATCGTCGAGCACTGCCTGGCCGCCAACCGGATCCGCAAGGTCCGGGACTCGCGCCTCACCGTCGTCATGGTGATCTTCGGGCTGCTGTTCCTCCCCGGGGCGCTGCTGTGGCTCGGCGCCTTCCAGCTGCGCCGCTCGGTGGCCGGCGCCCAGGACAAGCGGATGGGAGCGCTGGGCACCGCCCTGATGCTGGCGCTCGGCATCTTCGTCCTCATCTTCCTGATCAGGCTGCCGTTCAGCGGCTTCTGGGGCATATACCTGCGGGGCGTGGTGGTCGCCCCGGTGATCGGCTGGTTCATCGCCAAGCAGATCTGCGAGCGCACCGCCAAGGAGCTGCGGGACTACTGGGGCGGGCTGGTCTCGGGCACCGGAGTCGGCGCCAAGGTGCCCGAGACGGTGCCCAACCACCCGGGCCAGACCTCCGCCGAGGTGCTGCGCAAGTCACTGCACAAGCTCACCGCCGAGCAGTACAGCAACGTGGTCTTCTACGCCGGCGCCAAGGGCATACTCGGCATGGGCACCCGCTGGGGCAGCTGGCAGCTCGCCGAGGACCTGGTGTCGGCCGACCCCGACAAGGAGATCGACCCCTTCCGCAGCTGGGACGTCATACGGGCGATCCACGACCAGCTGCGCCTGCTGGAGCGCACCCCGCTGCACACCGGCGGCTTCACCACCCCGCCCCAGGTGCGCCACTGGGTGGTCTCCGCCGTCACCGAGGGCGCCAAGTCGGTCGAGCGCAAGGGTGCCTCCGAGGAGGAAGGCTTCCTGATAAAGGGCGTCGAGCTCCAGCGGATCTGCGATCAGCAGCAGTTCGACTCCGGTGACCGGCACTACCTGGGCGTGCAGTTCGTGCTGTGGGACGGCCAGTTGGTGATCACGCTCATGATCACGGTGACGCTGCTGCACAAGACGATGCGGATCGAGGTCACCGGGCATGCGCTGGGCCCGGTGCACCCGCTGTTCTTCGGCAAGCCGTCTGCGCCCACGAAGACGGTCCCCAAGACCTTCCGGTTCTGGGAGACCAAGTCGATCCCGCTGCCGCTCGTGAAGCCCCAGGAGGTGGTGCGGCTCGCCGCGCGCGCCCCCTTCACCTGGTACCCGCCGATCCTCGACCACCTCGGCGGCAAGCTCGTGCTGCCGGAGCCGTTCGGGCTGCGCCACGCCTGGGCCGACAAGCCCTGGCGGCACCGCTTCATGGCGGACGACGCGCTGCGGACGGCGGCCCCCGTGCTGCGGGTGGTCCACGAGGCGGCGATCGGCGTGCTCAAGCACCATGGCGTGGACACCGAGCGCTTCGGCAGCCGCTCGCTGGCTCTCAGCGGCCAGGTCCAGGACGCCGCCCCGAAGAAGGCCGACCTGTACGACGCGTAAGGCGACGCGCACGGCAAAGGGCCCGGCGGCGGTGCCGCCGGGCCCATGGGCCAAGGGGCTGCGCTACGGCTTCGGCCAGGCGTCGGCGAGCAACCGGCGGGTGTCGGCCAGCAGTTGCGGCAGCACCTTGGTGTTGCCGATGACCGGCATGAAGTTGCTGTCGCCGCCCCAGCGGGGCACCACGTGCTGGTGCAGATGGGCGGCGATCCCGGCCCCGGCGACGGTGCCCTGGTTGAGCCCGATGTTGAAACCGTGCGCGCCCGAGGCGGTGCGCAGCGTGGTCATGGCGGTCTTGGTGAACTCCGCCAGCTCGATCGTTTCCTCGGAGTCCAGTTCGGTGTAGTCGGCCAGGTGCCGGAACGGGACGATCATGAGGTGACCACCGGTGTACGGGTACAGATTGAGCACGGCGTAGACGCGCTCCCCCCGGGCGATGATCAAGCCGTCCTCGTCGGACTTGTCCGGGATGGAGCAGAACGGACAGCCATCGCCCGCCCCCGGGCCGCTGGGCTTGTTCTCGCCCTGGATGTACGCCATCCGGTGGGGCGTCCACAGGCGCTGGAACGCGTCCGGCGTTCCCACTCCGATCTGCTGCTCCGGCTCACTCGTCATGCGGGCCAGCATATTCGTCCCGGGCGGCCGGGGATGCCCCGAGGGGCGGCCCCGGCACGGGACCGCCCCTCGGAGTTCGGATCACACCTGTACCCGGCGCTCCACGACGTCGATGATCTCGGCGATCGCCTCGTCGATCGGGATGCCGTTCTTCTGCGAACCGTCGCGGTAGCGGAAGCTGACCGCCCCGGCCGCCACATCCTCGTCACCGGCGATGACCATGAACGGGACCTTGCTGCGCTGAGCGTTCCTGATCTTCTTCTGCATCCGGTCGGACGACGAGTCGACCTCCACCCGCAGGCCCTTCGCCCGCGCCTGGGCGGCGAACTCCTCCAGGTACGGCACATGGCCGTCGCCGATCGGGATGCCCACTGCCTGGACCGGGGCGAGCCAGGCCGGGAAGGCGCCCGCGTAGTGCTCCAGCAGCACCGCGAAGAAGCGCTCGATCGACCCGAAGAGCGCCCGGTGGAGCATGACGGGCTGCTGGCGCGAACCGTCGGCCGCCGTGTACTCCAGGTTGAACCTGGCGGGCTGGTTGAAGTCGACCTGGATGGTCGACATCTGCCAGGTGCGGCCGATGGCGTCCTTCGCCTGGACCGAGATCTTCGGGCCGTAGAAGGCCGCGCCGCCCGGGTCCATGACCAGCTCCAGGCCCTGCTTCTCGGCGGCCTTGCGCAGCTCCTCGGTGGCTTCCTCCCACTGCTCCGGCTCGCCCATGAACTTGTCGGAGTCGTCGCGGGTGGACAGCTCCAGATAGAAGTCGTTCAGACCGTAGTCGCGGAGCAGATCCAGCACGAAGGTGAGCAGATTGTCCAGCTCATCGGCCATCTGCTCCTTGGTGCAGTAGATGTGCGAGTCGTCCTGGGTGAAGCCCCGGGCCCGGGTCAGGCCATGGACGACGCCGGACTTCTCGTACCGGTAGACCGTGCCGAACTCGAACAGCCGCAGCGGCAGCTCACGGTACGACCGCCCGCGCGCCCTGAAGATCAGGTTGTGCATCGGGCAGTTCATGGCCTTGAGGTAGTAGTCCTGCCCCTCGAACTCCATGGGCGGGAACATGCCGTCCATGTAGTGCGGCAGGTGACCGGAGGTCTCGAAGAGCTTGGCCTTGGTGATGTGCGGGCTGTTGACGAACTCGTACCCCGACTCCTCGTGCCGCTTCCGCGAGTAGTCCTCCATCTCCTTGCGGATCACGCCACCGCGCGGGTGGAAGACCGCCAGGCCCGAGCCCAGCTCGTCCGGGAAGGAGAACAGGTCCAGCTCGGCGCCCAGCTTGCGGTGGTCGCGCTTCTCGGCCTCCGCCAGGAACTCCAGGTACGCCTTCAGCTCGTCCTTGGTCGGCCAGGCGGTGCCGTAGATCCGCTGGAGCTGCGGGTTCTTCTCGCTCCCCCGCCAGTACGCGGCGGCGCTGCGCATCAGCTTGAAGGCCGGGATGTTCCGGGTGGTCGGCAGGTGCGGCCCCCGGCACAGGTCCTTCCAGCACAGGTCGCCGGACTTCGCGTCGAGGTTGTCGTAGATGGTCAGCTCGCCCGCGCCGACCTCGGCGGAGGCGCCCTCGGCGGCGTCCGCGGCCGAGCCCTTGAGGCCGATCAGCTCCAGCTTGTACGGCTCGGCGGCCAGCTCCTCGCGGGCGGCCTCGTCGGTGACCGCACGGCGCGAGAACTTCTGGCCCCGCTTCTGGATCTCCTGCATCTTCTTCTCGATGCGCTTGAGATCCTCCGGCTGGAACGGGGTCTCGACGTCGAAGTCGTAGTAGAAGCCGTCCTTGATCGGCGGGCCGATGCCGAGCTTGGCCTCCGGGAACAGCTCCTGCACGGCCTGCGCCATCACATGCGCGGTCGAGTGGCGCAGGATGTCCAGACCGTCCTGGCTGGTGATCTCCACCGGCTCGATCTCTTCGCCGTCGGCGGGCTCGTACGCCAGGTCCTTCAGCTGCCCGCCCACGCGCGCGGCGACGATCGAGCGGTCGCCGGCGAAGAGGTCCGCCGCCGTAGTGCCCGTCGTCACCACGCGCTCTTCCCGCTCGGAATCGCGTTGGATGATCACACGGACGTCTGACACCGGTCTCTCCTGACTGAAGGATCGCTACCCGCGGCGAATGCCGCGCAGCGAGAATCGTACCGAGCCGACCGGCCCGACCGCGAAACGGTTGTCCGCGCGAACGGCGAAGGCGGCGCCCCGGCGCGATCAGGTTTCGCCGGGCGCCTCCTCGCCGCACGCTTCCTCCCCGCACGCCTCCTCGAAGAAGTCCAGGTTCTCCTGGAGCGACTTGAGCAGCCGGTCCCGCTCCGCGTCGTCCACCCGCACCGGGGCGACGTCACCGGCTCCGCTCAGCCGCCGGAAGCCGCCGCGGCTCTCCAGCCGCCCGCTCACCCGGATCGGCAGCCCGACCAGATGGGCATGGCCCGCGATCCGGTAGTCGTCCTCGTCCAGCACGATCCGCAGCCGCGCCACGTCCGCCCCGGCCAGCACCCGCAGCCGCACCGTCCCGGGGCCGCCCGGCCCGGCACGGCCCAGGCGCACCACGGCGCCGGTGACCCGCACGGGTACGGACGGCTCGTCCCGTACGTAGCGGGCCCCGGCCTCGCGCAGCCCCGGCAGATCACCGGGCGTGAACTCGACCGGCGCGGGCCGGGTGGAGAACCCCGGCGGCGGACCGGCGGCCGGTGACCACTCCAAGGCCATACGGGCGCCCTCGGCGCCCTGGACGAGCGCCACGACGGCCTCGGTCAGCTCACGGCTCACCCCCGCCGCCACGGCCGCGTCGAACGCTTCCATTCCGCCGGTGGCGCGCTGGTAGTCGACGGCGTCACGCAGCGCGTAGAGGGCTCGCAGCAGGGTGGCGGTGGTGGCCCGGCCGTCCTCGACGGGGACGAAGACGGTCAGCTGATGGCCGCCGGTCACGGCGCCAGCGGGGCCGGTCAGCACCCGTTCCAGGGACGCCTCGGCCGCCCGCCGGTGCCGTGCGCCGTAGTACCCGGCCCTGCCCCGGGCGGCGAGCGCCCCGGCCAGCAGGGTGGCCCGGGCGGCGGCGCGCAGCCGCTCCTGCGCGGGCCAGGCGGCGGTGCCGCCTTGGGACTCGGGCGCCTCGCGCCACCAGCGGATCTCATCGCTGGGCACGGCGAGGCCGGTGAGCACCTCGCGGGCGGAGGGCGCGGCGCTGCGGGCCAGGGCGAGCAGCGCCTCGCCGAGGAGGTCGACGCTGTCGGGGAAGTCGCGGCGCTCGGGCACGAGCAGGCTGGTGCCCGGCAGCTCGCCCGGGGGCGTCCAGCGGGCGTACCGCCCCCGGGCGCCGCCGCGGCGGCGCCAGCCGTGCCGCGCGAGCAGCGCACCGAGGACGGCGGGGTCCACCTCGTCGGGGCGCGGCGCGGGCCCGTCGGGGCGGGGCACGCGGCCGCGGTCGCGGTCGCGGTGCATGAGGGGGTCGCGGCCCGTGAGGGGGTCGCGGTGCGTCAGGGGGTCGCGGTCCATCAGGGTCTCCCTCCCGCCCCGACCCGGGTCATGATCTCGCAGAGCGCGCGGTCGTCGAAGATCCGCGAGGTCGGGATCCGCACGGTGGTCCGGCGGCGGCCCGTCACCGGGTGGCCCGCCAGGTTGATCCAGTAGCAGCAGTGCCGCAGTGCCAGACGGTCGTGACCGGCCCGTATCCAGTCGTCCCGGTCCCGCGGCACGATCATCACCACGAGGATCTTGTGCACGGAGACCGGGCTGCGGGCGAGCTTGACCAGGTGCTCGTTGTCAAGGGTGAAGGCGAAGGTCGGGCCGGGCGGATGCGGTGCCAGCTGATACGTGGCCTTCAGCTGCACCTTGATCGTCACCTCGTCGTCCATGGCGTGGCCGGGCGCGCTGTGGCTGACGTGCCAGTCGATGCCGTGGTCCGGGAAGGGCTGCGCGAGCGAGCAGCCCGCGGCCGCCGCGACCGCGTGAAGATAGCCCACCTGGAGCGTCTCCATACAGGCGGTGGTGGCGATGTGGCCGCGCGGGGGTGCGGTCCGCTCGGACAGCAGACCGCTCGCCGACGGGGCCGGTTCGGGCTGCGCGAGCGCCATGTGCGTGACGCCTTCCGGTCGTCGCCGGTGTCCGTACACCTGTGTTGTCTCCCCGTCAGATGGCGTGCAAACAGCGGTGGTTCGGCCACCTCCCTCCGGGTATCACCAGGTCGGGGCGGGATCCGGAGGTCATGGGGCACGTATGCACGAGGAGTTGAGGCCATGTCGTCCTGGTTCGAGGGGCCGCTCGCCGCGTTCGACACGGAGACGACCGGCATCGACGTCGAGCACGACCGGATCGTGTCGGCCGCGCTCGTCGTCCAGCGCGGCGCGGGAAGTCTGCCGGAGGTGCGGCGCTGGCTGGTGAGCCCGGGCATACCGGTGCCGCAGGCCGCGACCGAGATACACGGGCTGACCGACACGCATCTCCAGCAGCACGGCCGGTGGCCTGCTCCGGTGATGGACGAGGTGGCGCGGGCGCTCGCCGAGCAGACCGCGCGGGGTACCCCGGTGGTGGTGATGAACGCGCCGTTCGATCTGACGCTGCTGGACCGCGAGTTGAAGCGGCACCGCAATGCCACGCTGGCGACCTATCTGTCGCTGCGTTCGCTGTCCGTCCTCGATCCCCGGGTGCTGGACAAGCACCTGGACCGCTATCGCAAGGGCCGTCGCACGCTCACCGATCTGTGTGCGCACTACGGCGTCGAGCTGACGGGCGCCCACGACGCGGCGGCGGACGCCATGGCCGCCCTGGAGGTCGTACGGGCGGTGGGCCGCCGCTACGCGTCACGGGTGGAGAAGCTGACGCCCAGTGAGCTGCACGCCCGGCAGACGGCCTGGTACGCGGCGCAGGCGCGCGGCCTCCAGGCCTGGTTCGCGCTCAACGGCTCGGACGAGGTCTGCGACCCGGCGTGGCCGCTGCGTCCGGACCTCCCGGCGGCGGCATAGCCGAACGCTCAGGCGTGCCGGAGCCTGAACGGGTGTCCGGCCGGGTCGGAGTAGAGGCGGACGTCGTTCGGGCCGCCGTTGTCCTTGGTGTCCAGCGGCCGTGCCCCCAGGTCGACGACCTGGCGTTCGGCGGCGTCCATGTCGTCCACCAGCAGTTCCAGGTGGGCCTGCTGGGAGTCGTCCGGGCGGGGCCAGCTCGGCGGGGCGTAGCCGTGGTCCCGGATGAAGGACATGCGCGTCCCGTCGGGGACGGCGATGTCGATCCGGTCGAGGACGGTCACCGGCGTGATCTCGGCTCCGAGCACGGTGGCGTAGAACTTGGCCAGCTCTTCGGGCTCGGCGCAGTCCAGGGACAGGACGGCTGCGGTGGCGACGGCCATGGGGTTCCCTCCGATTCATCCGCGAGAGCCTCGCGGGTACCCATGTCCGGCGGTGACAAGCCCGGAAAACACCAGGACCGGACCGCCTGCTGGCGGTCCGGCCCCGGATCGGTGGGCGATACTGGGTTCGAACCAGTGACCTCTTCGGTGTGAACGAAGCGCTCTCCCGCTGAGCTAATCGCCCGGGTGTGTTCTTCCGGGGTTTGCCCCGGTGGAACGACCTGAACAATACAGGTCGGGCGACGTGCGGTTCAAACCGGATTCCGGCCGGGCCGCCGGTCGAGCATCCGGGCCCGCAGTCCCCGGCACCCGGCGCGCATCATCAGAGCGTGGTTGGCGCGGAACAGCGGCCGCCCAAGCACCGCGAAGCGACGGAGCAGCGGCTTGCGCGCCACCACGTCCTGTTCGAACAGGGCGCGGGTGCCCGCGCCGCGCGCCGTGACCGTCCAGCGGGCCCAGCCCTCCAGATCGCCGGAGAAGGTGATCCGCAGCGTGCCGCGGGCGGCGTCCCGGCCCGCCTCGGTGACGGTGAGGTGCAGGTCGTACGGGACGAGGGAGCGGAAGCGGGCCGTGCCGGTGCGGTCGTCGATCCGCCGCACCTCACGGACCTGGGGCCACCACCGCGGGTAGCCGTCCCCGTCCGCCAGTGCCTCGAAGACGGCGGCGGGCGGTGCGTCGAGGTCCCATCGGCTGCGGAAGCGGTAGTGGCACCAGTCCATGTCCTCAGTGTGCGGTAGCTGCCCCTAGCCGGGCAGCTTGTCGCCGAGCAGGGCCAGGTTCTGGATGGCGGCGAGCCCGTACTGCGCGGTGGCGTTGGTGCTCACCCAGGGCGCCTCGACACCGGGCACCAGCACATCCGGGCCGGTGACCTTGGTGCTCTTCCAGCTGACGGAGTCCTCGGGGTAGCCGTCGCCCTCGTGGAATTCGGTGAACTTCTGCCAGGCGCGGGCGGCCAGCGTGTCGTCCTTCAGCTGCACGGCGGCGTACGCGTCGAGCCGCGAGTGGCCCTGGACCAGGATCAGCGAGCCGAAGTCGGTGCCGTAGCGGGCCTTCTGCTCGGCCTTGGTGGCGTTGAAGTAGCGGCAGTAGTCGAGCCATGCCTCCTTGAACTCCGGCAGGTCGATCAGGTCGATGACCTCGGCGCACACCTCGACCAGGCCGAAGACGGCGGACAGATGGGAGACGCTGACCTTGGGCTTGTCGTCGATGGCGTACTTGCCGGTGTCGAGGTCGTACAGCGCGGCGCCCTGCACGAAGCCGTTGGTCTGGGCGGCGATGGTCTCCATGGTGCTGCGCAGCCGGGCCTCGGCCTTCTCGGCCTGGGGCCCGCGCCGCTCCCATTCGGTGAGCCAGGCGCCCGCGAGTCCGCTCCAGTCGGTGCCGAAGCCGATGGACAGGGCGTGCCGGTCGGGCTTGTAGTCGGGGTCGGGGCGGACCTTGCGCTGCGGGTCGAGGACGAGGAAGGACTCGTCGGAGTCGACGAGGGCGTGCATGATGTCGCCGATCCGCTCGTCGGCGGTGAGGTAGTAGAGGTAGCGGCGGTAGAGGGCGGTGGAGATGCGCTGCTGCTTGGCGCTGTCGGCGAAGTGCTGGACGCCGTGCCGGGTGCCGAGGCCGGTCCACTTGCCGAGGTGGTAGGCGTCGACCTCGCCGGTGTGCCGGGTCATGGCCTCGGCGAAGCGGTAGATGTCGGCGCGCCCGGAGCGCATATACGCGAGCCAGAGCCACAGGTCCGGGGAGAGTTCGGAGTTGTCCCAGGCGTAGCCGCCGACGTCGTACCGCCACTGGTGCCGGTCCTCGTCGTAGGTGTGCATGATGTCGCCGTAGTCCCAGAACCCGTACCAGCGGCGCTGTTCGACCTGGCCCTTGTGGTACGCGAAGAGGAAGTCGAGGCGGTCCTCGATCTTCGCCTTGGCGGCGGTGGAGCGGTCGACGGGCGAGAAGAGGCCGCCGAAGACCTTGGCGCGGACCAGGTCGGCGGGCCCGGCGACGAGTTGCGGCGGGGTGCGCAGGGCGGCGGCCTGCTGGACGAGGGTGTCGGCGCTGGGGGTGGCGGCGTTGGCCCAGAAGGTCAGCTCGCTGGTGCGGGCGATGCCGTACGGGGTGCCGAACTTCGGCTCGTAGTCCTCGTACGTGATGTTGAGGCCCTCCAGCTGTTCGGCGTAGGTGTCCTGGCCCAGGCCGTCGTGGTAGAAGCGCAGATCCATGGGCTGGGCTTCGGGCGACCACAGCCACAGGGTGACCTCGGCCTCGTCGCCCGCAGCGCCGCGGATGTCGAGCTGGGCGGGGAACTTCTCCCAGAAGTCGCGCAGTCCGAAGGAGAGCCCGCCGCTGACCCCGCCGACGTAGCCGAAGCCGGTCGCCCGGCCGCCGCCGCCCGCGGGAATCCAGCCGTGGCCCGGCTTGGTGCGCTTGCGCAGGGTGAAGCCGTCGGCGGACAGCTGGGAGAGGGTGTAGTCGCCCCAGGTGGGGATGAGGTGCAGCCGGCTGGTGACCCGCTGGTCCCAGGTGGCGGGGTCGGCCAGCTTCTCGCCCTTGACCTGGGCCTTGCGGACGCTCGCGCCGGGGTCGCGGCGCAGTCCGGTGATGCCCTTGACGGCCTCGGTGAGGAATCCCTTGTCCTCGCCCGCGATGCGGATGTGGCGGTCGTAGGCCTCATCGCGCATCGGGACTGAGAAGCGGACGCCGAGGCCGCGGATGAAGTCCTTGTTCTGATCGCCGTCGAAGGTGATGGTGTGCACCATGCGGAACGAGTCGGCGCCCGCGTAGAAGTAGAGCCGGACGCTGAAGGGGAGCCAGCCGCGGCCGCCCTTGCGGTGCTTGCCGTCGATGCGGACGACGGCGCGGACGGGGCCCTTCTGCTCGACCTTGGCGGCGCTGATCTCGCCGTCGAACCGGTCCCATTTGGCGCTGCCGTGGTCGCCGTCGTCGATGTCGCCCTGGCGGAGCAGGACGAGGCGGCCGTCGCGGGCGATCTCGGTGCCGCCGCGGGTGACGGAGCGGACGAGCTTCTCGCCGTCCTTGCCGATCACGGCCTTGATCACGCCGGTGTCGACGGTGATCCTGCCGCCCTTCTCGGTGACGGTGACCTTCTTGGCGGGGGCGGCGGGCTCATCCGCGGTGAGCCGGTAGGCGGTGCCGTCGCCCAGCCCCTCCCCCGCCGCGTGCGCGGTCCATTTGAGCGAGCCGTCGGGCCAGTAGGCGGTGGCCCAGGTCTGGAGGGGGACGTCCTTGCCGTCGGCCGTGGTGAGCGCGAACGTCCGGTCGGCGGGGTGGGCGCCCTTGGGCCAGGGGACGCCGAAGGTGCTGCCCGCGGCGGCGCCGAGGCCGCCCTCCTCCAGCCAGGTGATCTTCACGGGGTCGCCGGTGGCTGTGTCCTCGGCGGCCCGGCCCGCGGCCCGGTCAGCGGCATGCGCCTGCGGGGCGTTCTGCGCGAGCATCCAGGAGAACGGAACGGCCGCGCCGGTGGCGGCGGCGGCCTTGAGGAGATTGCGCCGGGGGATCGGGG
>NZ_GG657754.1:2024867-2030039 GCF_000158915.1 Streptomyces himastatinicus ATCC 53653
CGCGAGCGTGCCCGCCACGCTCACGGCGACCAGGGCGGGCCCGCCCGGCAGGGCTCCGGTGCGGGCCACGCGCAGATCGAAGGCGAGCAGCGCGAGCGCCGCCCACCACAGCAGGGAGAAGCGCCAGCCGCCGCGGGTCGCCTCCCGCACTCCGGAAACGAAGTCCCGCAGTGTGGAGCGCTCACCGTCCAGATGGCGGCGCAGATGCGCGCATCCGGCGGCGAACGACGGGAGCAGGGTGAGCAGCGGCAGCGCGGCGAGCACCACCCAGACCCCGGTCAGCAGGCACTCGGCGAACAGCGAGAAGCGCACCAGACGCCGCGCGGGCCGCTCGGACCTCCGTATCGCTCGCTCCATGGCGGGTCCCCTCAACCCTTCAGCCCGGAGGTCGAGGCACCCTCGACCAGATAGCGCTGGAAGGCGAGGAAGAACAGCAGCACCGGCAGCAGGGCCACCAGCGACATGGCGACCATGCCTCCGTAATCGGCGACGCTGTCCTGGTCGATGAAGAGCTTCAGCCCCATCGAGACCGTGTACTTGTCGGGCTCGTTGAGATAGAGCAGCGGGCCGATGAAGTCGTTCCAGGACCAGATGAAGGTGAAGATCGCGCTGGTGATCAGGGCCGGACGGCACAGCGGCAGCACGATGTTCCAGTAGATGCGCAGATGGCCGCAGCCGTCCAGCCGCGCCGCCTCGTCCAGCTCGCGCGGCAGGCCCCGCATGAACTGCACCATCAGGAAGACGAAGAACGCGTCCGCCGCCAGGTACTTGCCGAGCAGCAGCGGGACATAGGTGTTGATCAGTTCCATCTTCTGGAACAGGATGTACTGCGGAATGATCAAGATCTGGAAGGGCAGCAGCAGGGTGGAGATCATGAGCGTGAACAGCACGTTCCGCCCCGCGAACCGGATCCTGGCGAACGCGTACGCCGCCAGCGAGCAGGAGAACAGCACCCCGATCACCGAACCGACCGCCAGGAACAGCGAATTGGTGAAGAAGGTCGTGACGGGGACGTCCGCGATACCGTCGCCGAGCCTCCGGTAGTTCTCGGTGATCGGATCGGTGGGCAGCAGCTGAAGACTGCCGATGATCTTGTCACCGGGCTTGAACGAACCACCGATCACCCACACCACGGGGTAGAGGATCACGGCCAGCACCGCGAGCGCGCCCAGGTGCCAGACCACCGAGCGGATCCGCGCCCGCCCCGAGCTGGTCAGGGACTTCGAGGAGGTCAGAGAGGTCGAGGGAGTGGTCACCGGGCGTCCTCCTCGTAGTGCACCCAGCCGCGCTGGGTCTTGAACAGCACCGCGGTCACCAGGCCGATGCCGAGCATCAGCATCCAGGCCATCGCGGCGGCGTAGCCCATGCGCAGGTTCCGGAAGCCCTGTTCGTACAGGTACCAGCCGTAGACCAGCAGCGAGTCGCCCGGGCCTCCGGTGTTGGTGCCGGAGCCCGCGAGCACGACCGCCGAGGTGAAGACCTGGAAGGAGTGGATGAGTTCCAGCAGCAGATTGAAGAAGAGCACCGGGGAGATCATCGGCAGGGTGATGGAGCGGAACCGCCGCCACGCCCCCGCGCCGTCCATCTCGGCCGCCTCGTACAGCTCGCGCGGCACCTGCTTCAGCCCGGCGAGGAAGATCACCATCGGGGCGCCGAACTGCCAGACGGTGAGCGTGATCAGCGTGGGCAGCGCCCAGTCCGGATCCCCGATCCAGCCGCCGACGTCCCAGCCGAACAGACTCATCGACTTGTCGACGATCGCGTCGTCGTTGAAGATCGCCCGCCAGACGATGCCGATGCTCACGCTCGCGCCGATGAGCGAGGGCGCGTAGAACGCCGAGCGGTAGAAGCCCTGCCCCTTGCGCGGCTTGACCAGCAGCAGCGCCACGCCCAGCGCGGCCAGCAGCTTCAGCGGGGTGCCGATCAGGACGTACTTCAGCGTCACCTCGACCGACGTCCACCACCGGTCGTCCTCGAACATCTCCTGGAAGTTCTTGAACCCGACCCAGCGGGGCGAGTCGAAGAGGGTGTAGTCGGTGAACGCCAGATAGAGCGAGACCAGCATCGGGCCGAGCGTGAGCAGCAGGATCCCGATGCACCAGGGCGTCAGGAAGAGATAGCCCGCCAGGGTTTCCCGGCGGCCGGACCGCCGTCCGGCCGCCGCGCCCGGAGCGTCCGGCGCGGCACCCTTGCGGGTCTCGGGCCGGGGCGGGGCGGCCGACCGCTCCGCCGCGCGCGTCGTGGTTCGTGTCACGGAAGCTCTCCTCACGAGCCGAGCGCGGATTCCGCCTCGTCGAAGAACTGGTCCACGGCCTTGTCCACCGAGCTCTGGCCGACCGTGACATCGGTGTAGGTGCGCAGGAAGGCGGCCTCGGCGACATCGGTGCCGGCCGGATGCGGAGTGATCGGCTCCAGCTTCCCGGCCACGCTCTTCTCATACGCGGCGATCTTGGCGTCGACGCCGCTCGGCTTGTACGCCTCGTACTGCGCGGTGGTCGCCGGGATGCCGCGGTTGTAGCCCATGATCTTGCCGACCTCGGGGTCGTGCGTCATGAAGTCGATGAGCTGGGCGACTTCCTTGGGGTGCTGGGTGCGGGCGGAGCCGCTGAGCATCAGCGAGGAGAGGTACTGGGCGGTCTTCTTGCCGTCCGTGGTCGGCAGCGGCCCGAGTTCGAGCGGGGTGTCGGTCTCGGCCGCGAACCGGACCAGGAAGTTGTCCCAGGTGAACTCGGCGGCCGACAGGTTCGCGCTGATCGTCGCCTTGGGCTTGGCCTGTTCGGTCTTCTTGCCCGGCACCAGCTCACCCGCCTTGGAGTGCTGCTGCCAGGTGTTCCACCACTGCTTGAGGTCGTCCTTGGTGAAGCCGAGCTTCTTGTCCTCGGTGAAGAACGCCTTGCCGTGCTGACGCAGATACAGGTCGTACAGGTACATCACACCGGCGTTGTCGCTGGAGCCGTAGAGCGTGCCGTCGGACTTCCGCACCTTCTTGGCGGCGGCGAAGAAGTCGTCCCACGTCCATCCGTCCTTGACGGTGACGCCCGCCTTCTTGAAGGCGGCCGGGTTGTAGAAGAAGCCGAAGGTATTGGCGCCGACCGGCACGCCGTAGAGCTTTCCGTCGATGTCCCCGGATTTCTCCAGGCCGTTACGGAAACCCTTCAGATTGAGATTGCCCTCCTTGACCTGCTTGTTGAGATCGAGGAGCAGATTCTTTTCACCGTACTTGCGCAGAAAGGCGTACGAGTTCTGGAAGACGTCCGGCGCATTGCCGCCGGCGGCCTGGGTATTGAACTTGCTCCAGAAGTCGGCGTATTCGGCGAAGTCCGTCTTCACGGTGATGTTCGGGTGCTTCTTCTCGAACAGCTTCACCGTCTTCTTGATCATGACGGACCGGTCCTTGGCGCCCCACCAGGCGTAACGGATGGTCACCTTCCCGCCGGACGAGCTGCCGCCGTCGCCGCCGCAGCCGGTGGCCAGCAGCCCCAGTGCGACCAGCCCCGCCGCGGCCCCCCGAAGCCCTCTCGCCCTCGCCGTCCATCGCCGAGCACTCATGACACGCCCCTCCCGGGCAGGTCTGTCCGAGCTGCCCCGCAGAACCAAGCTTGAAACGTTTTAGGTAAGCGCTTGCCGGGCCAAAGTAGGGATCGATGCCGCGTACGTCAACGGTTCGGACAGGATCGATGCGGAAGCGCTTCAACGGCGGGGCACCCGCGGCGCCTCACCAGGCACTTCGCAGGGCACTTCACGGGGCACTTCAGGGGGCGCGAAAACACCGAGGGCCCGGAGGCGTGAAGCCTCCGGGCCCTCGGACAGGCGTGGGCGATACTGGGTTCGAACCAGTGACCTCTTCGGTGTGAACGAAGCGCTCTCCCGCTGAGCTAATCGCCCGGGCGCACGCCCAACATTAGCGCATGCCGGACCGTGCTCATGACCATCACGGCCGGCCCGGAACCCGGGCCGACCGACGGCCACCGGTCACTCCTTGATCTTCCAGGGCATGACGAGGCCGAACTTCCACACGTACACGGTCAGCGCCACCGCACAGATCACCAGCCCGATCGAGGTCAGGATGATGTTCCGCTTGCGCACCCTCGGATCCAGGGCGCGATGGGCAGCCTCGGTCACCTTGCGTTTCGTCCAGCGCAGCACCAGCTGCGCCCAGACGAACTCGGTCGCCCAGATCGCCATCCCGCCGAAGATCACCAGCCAGCCGGGACCGGGCAGCGGCAGCATGATGATGCCCGCCACCACCACCGCGAGGCCCACGACAAAGACCCCGACCTGCCAGCTCAGGTGCAGCGGGCGCGACCGCTTGATGAACTGCGGCGCCCGGGAACCGAAAACCGGCTCCTCCGACGCGCTCTCCCCCGTCGCGACCTCGGGCGCCGGTGGTACGGCACCCGCCCGTCGCTCGTCACTCTCCGCATTCATGTGACCCAACCTACCCGATACGCCGAAGTCACCGTAATGGCGGCACCGGCGGGCTCACGACTCGGCCGCTGGAGCTATCGGAAGACCCGCAAAACGGTCAGAGGGGTTTACAACGGCACCGTAGGTGGCATGTCGATTTCGCCGACGTGCGAATCCCCGAGCGCACACTGAGCGAAAGGCCCTGGCGCTTATGAACACCACGGTCAGCTGCGAGCTGCACCTGCGCCTCGTTGTGTCGAGCGAGTCCTCACTGCCTGTACCCGCGGGACTGCGGTATGACACGGCCGACCCTTACGCCGTGCACGCCACCTTCCACACCGGAGCCGAAGAGACGGTCGAATGGGTTTTCGCCCGCGACCTTCTCGCCGAGGGCCTGCACCGGCCCACCGGCACCGGCGACGTCAGAGTGTGGCCATCCCGTAGCCATGGCCAGGGCGTCGTCTGCATCGCCCTGAGCTCCCCGGAGGGGGAGGCTCTGCTCGAGGCCCCGGCGCGGGCCCTGGAGTCGTTCCTGAAGCGGACCGACGCCGCTGTGCCACCCGGCACCGAACACCGCCATTTCGACCTCGACACAGAGCTCTCCCACATCCTGGCGGAGAGCTGAGACCCGACGAGAGCTGAAGCGCGGCCGTCCGACTCGGGGAGACGGCGCGAGCCGGGACGCGAGATTCCGGTAGTGAACATCCCGGCAGTGACATCCCGGCAGTGACATCCCGAAGAATGTGGCAGAGGCAGGCGGCGGTG
>NZ_GG657754.1:2030139-2078749 GCF_000158915.1 Streptomyces himastatinicus ATCC 53653
GGCACCGCCGCGTCACGCTCCGTATCACGGTCCGGAGCGGACACAGCCGTGTCACGTTCCGGGCCCGGCGCCGCTAGAGTCGAGCGCATCGGAGGGGCAGTCGAGGAGCACCGCCGACCCAGCGGGCCAGGGAGCCAATCGTGCTGATCAACCACGACACCCGGTGCGCGCTCGACGCGGTCGTCGACCTGGTGAACACCGCGCCACCCGGGGACGGGAGCGAGGATCGCCTCGCGGACGTCGCCGCGCTGCGCCGGTTCGTCGAGCGCAACACCATCAGTGACATCGGCACGCTCGGTGAGCGCGACCTGACCGCCGTACGGTCCGTACGGGCCCGGTTCACCGAGGTCTTCGCCACGGCCGGCAACGGCCCCCGGCACACCGCCGAGCTGCTCAACACGATGATCGCGGCGGCCGGGACCACTCCCCGGCTGACCGACCACGACGGCTACGACTGGCATGTGCACTACTTCGCCCCGGGAGCGTCCCTGGCCGACCATCTCGCGGCCGACGGCGGCATGGCGCTGGCGTTCCTCGTGGTGGCGGGCGAACACGAGCGGCTGCGGCGCTGTGAGGCCCCGGACTGCCGGTTCGCCTTCGTGGACCTGTCGCGCAACCGCTCCCGGCGCTACTGCGACAGCCGCACCTGCGGCAACCGCCTGCACGTCGCCGCGTATCGCGCGCGGCGCAAGGAGGCCGCGGGCTGAGCCCGCTGAGCCCAGGGGCGCGCGGCGGGGCGCCGCGCCACCGGGTCGCGTCACCATCGGTAGAGGTCATGGAGCGCGGTGCCGAAGAGCAGCATGCCTATGAAGGCGAGGAAAAGCATCAGCGGCGGCTGGGAGAGGGCGAACAGGCAGCCGCGTGGCTCGTCGCTCGGTGGAACAGGGGGTCCTTCGATAGGGGATTGCTCCCCGGGTGATTGCAGCATCTCGCCGGAGATCATGGCGCAGCGCGAAGCCCCGCTGCGACCAGCGAGCGATTTTTGATCGGGAGCTTGTCAGATCCCGTGCTTTTTGAGAATGGCCTCGATGTCTGAGAAATCTTCTGTACCGGAGCTGCTTGCCGCGGTCGGTTTCCGCTTGTCCGCCGCCTTCGCTCCGGTGGCCCCGCGACCGGAGCCCAATGCGGGTTCCGAGGCGCCCGGGGCCAGTGCCCCGTTCCGCTCCGCGGCGGCCGCCGCGCGCCGCTCCTTGCGGGTGCCGCCCGCCCGGCGCTCGGCCGCCCGGCTCACCGTGAACAGCAGCCAGGAGAGCCCGAGCAGGCCGAAGCCCGCCCAGACGGTCGGGTTGAAGACCAGATCGGTCAGCCAGTCCAGGACCCCGGTCATCGCCAGGCCCACCGGCAGCAGCGCGTAGGCCGCTATGCGGGCCGCGGTCCGGAAGCGCTTGCGGTACGCGGTCAGACCGGCGATGCCCAGACCGGCCGCGGACAGCGCGGCGCAGATGGTGTCGGTCAGCATCGGTTCCTCCCGCCGACGGGTCAATATGTCCATCGTGCACCCCGCAGGGCGGCAAGGGCCACAGCCGGGGCCCGGGATCAGGGTCATCTCCGGGTTCGGAGGAGTCCGCGGGGGCTGGAAGACTGGCTTCCATGAGCGACACCGATCCCGCCCGACCCGTACTCGACGTGTGGTGCGAACTCCAGTGCCCCGACTGCCGTACCGCGCTGACGGACGTGCGCGCCCTGCGCGAGCGCTTCGGCGACGCCCTGGAGATCCGGCTGCGGCACTTCCCGCTGGAGCGGCACAAGCACGCCCACGCGGCGGCGCAGGCCGCCGAGGAGGCCGTGGCGCAGGGGCAGGGCTGGCCGTACGTCGAAGCCGTGCTGGAGCGCACCGACAAGCTGGGCGCCCGGGGTGAGCTGCTGCTCGTCGACGTGGCGCGGGAACTGGGCCTGGACGCCGAGGAGATGGACACCGCGCTGATCGACGGCCGGCACATCCTGATCGTCGACGCGGACCAGGCCGAGGGCAAGGCGATCGGGGTGACCGGCACCCCGACGTATGTGATCGGCGGCGAGCGGCTGGACGGCGGCAAGAGCCAGGAGGGGCTGCGGGAGCGGATCGAGGAGATCGCGGCCCGGCTGCTGGCCGACCGCGGCTAGAGCAGTGGTCAGGGACGGTCAGAGCAGCTCTTTCATGAGGTGGTACTCGACCGCCTCGTAGCCCAGCGACTCGTACAGCCGCCGTGCCGGGGTGTTCTCGCTGACGACGTGCAGACCGAGGCGGCGCGCCCCGGCGGCCAGGCTGTCGCGCTCGGCGGCCAGCATCAGGGTCCGGCCGTGGCCGTGCCCGCGGTGCTCCTCGGCGACGTCGATGGAGTAGACGAACGCCGCGCCCCGCTCCCGGGTGTCGGGCTCCTCTACGGGCAGCGCGACCCAGACGGTGCCCACGTCCCGTTCGGCGTGGGAGAGGACCCGCAGGACCGCCCCGGGGGTGGCCGGGCCGTGCGGCAGCAGTGTCGCGTAGCCCGTGTCCGCCATGGCCTCGGCCGCCTCCTGGCCGAGCCCGCTGCCCAGGAGACTGTTGACGACGTCGACGCGCGCATGGGCCCGCCAGGCCGGGTACTCGGCCTCCGTCAGGGTCCGTATCGCGCTGTCCGGGGGCAGTACGGGCGGCTCGCCCAGCTGCTTCATGAGGTCACGTCCGCGCTCGCGGTAGCCGAGCGCGGCCGCCAGCCCGAGGGCGGTCGCCGCCTGCGCGGGGACGCTCGCCACCAGCCGGGTGCAGCGCCAGCCGCGCAGCACCTCCTCGGCGGCGAGCGCGGCGACCGTGCCGCGGCCGCGGTGCCGGTCCGCGGCGTCGATGTGGAGGTGCTCGATCCGCCCGGCGAACGGACCCAGCAGGGCGTCGGTGGTGAGCCGGACGCTGCCGACGGGACGGCTGTTGACGCACACCTCGTACGAGCGCGCGCGCCCGCCGTCGTCGGTGTGCCGCTCGGGCGTGGTGGGCCGCAGGGTGGTGGTCACGATGGTGTTGTACCCGGGCCCGGGGCGCACGTCATCAGGTTTACGGCGGGAGCCTTTCGTTCCGTTTGCCCGGGGCCGGTGGGCGTCACGGGTCGATGTCGGCGGCCGCCCGCTCGGTGAAGATCCGCATGGCCTTGGCGGTGACCGGTCCCGGCGTACCGGGCACGATCCGGTCGTCCACCTGCCGTACGGCCTGGACGTCCCGGGTGGTGGAGGTCAGGAAGACCTCGTCGGCCCGCTCCAGGACGTCGAACGGCAGCTCCGTCTCCCGCGCCCCCACCCACTCCAGGACGAGGGCGCGGGTGATGCCCGCGAGACAGCCCGAGGCGAGCGGCGGGGTGTGGAGTTCGCCGTCGAGGACGACGAAGACGTTGGTCCCGGTGCCCTCGCAGAGTCCGCCGACGGTGTTCGCGAACAGGGCCTCGGTGGCGTCGTGTTCCCGGGCGCGGGCCAGCGCGACCACGTTCTCGCCGTACGAGGTGGTCTTGAGCCCGGCCAGCGCGCCGCGCTCGTTGCGGGTCCAGGGGACGGTGACCACGGCCGTGGTGTCCGCCCGGCGGTGGGTCTCGACGAGCGCGACGACGAGCGTGGGGTCCGCCGTGCCCCGGTCGGAGCCCAGCGGCGAGAGCCCGCCGGTGTAGGTGATCCGCAGCCGCCCCAGCGGCATGGGGTTGTCGGCGAGGACCGCCTCACAGGCCCGCCGCACCTCGTCGAGGTCGGGTTCCGGCAGGCCGAGGCCGTGCGCGGAGCGGGCCAGCCGGTGGAGATGACGGGTGAGCGCGAAGGCACGGCCGTCCACCGCCTTGACCGTCTCGAAGACGCCGTCGCCGACCGTCAGCCCGTGGTCGAAGACCGACACCTGGGCGCTGTCGGCTTCGTGCAGGGATCCGTCGAGCCAGATCGTCACCGCATGGTCCTTCCCGTCGGCTGCTGTACTTCCGACGCTACCGCGAGCAGTCGCGCCGCCTTGAGTTCGGTTTCGTCCCATTCGCGGTCCGGGTCGGAGCCCCAGGTGATCCCGGCGCCGGTGCCGAACCGCAGCACGGCTCCGGCGGGGGTCGGCCGGTCGATCCAGAAGGTGCGTATCCCCACGGCCAGCTCGCCGGTGCCGCGGTCCGCGTCCACCCAGCCGATGCCGCCGCAGTACGGACCGCGGGGCGCGGTCTCCAGCTCCCCGATGATGCGCAGGGCGCTGGACTTGGGCGCCCCCGTCACCGATCCGGGCGGAAAGGCCGCCGCGAACAGCTCCGCCCAGCCCGCCCCCGGCGCCAGCTCGCCGCGGACCGTGGAGACCAGGTGCACCAGGCCGGGGTGCGGCTCGACCGCGCAGAGCGCGGGGACGGTCACCGAGCCGGTGGCGCAGACCCGCCCCAGGTCGTTGCGGACCAGGTCCACGATCATCACGTTCTCGGCGTGGTCCTTCTCCAGCAGGTCCTCGGCCCGGCGGCCGGTGCCCTTGATCGGCCCGGACTCGACGGTCCGTCCGGAGCGGCGCAGAAACAGCTCGGGCGAGGCCGTGGCGACCTCCACGCCGTGTTCCGGCAGCCGCACGGTGCCCGCGTACGGGGCCGGGTTGCCGCGGGCCAGCAGGGCGGTCAGCGCGTCCACGTCCGCCGCGTACGGGTCGGGCAGCGGCGCGGAGAGCACGCGGCACAGATTGGCCTGGTAGACCTCGCCCGCCGCGATGTGACGGCGCACGCGGCGCACGCCCTCGGTGTACCCGGCCCGGTCCAGCGAGGAGGTCCAGTCGGTGGGCCGGGGACCGCGCCAGGCGCCCGGCGCGGCGTACGGCGTGGGGGCGGGCACCGGCTCGCGGCGTACGTCACCGAAGCGGGCACAGACCACACGCCCCTCGAAGTCCGCGACAACAGCCCAGAAACCCTCGGTGTCGAGAGCCGAGGGGTCGCTGGTCACATCGCGAAGATCGGTGGCGAGCAGGCCACCGAAGCGGGCGAGAGGGGGCAGGTCGTGCACGCTTGCGAGTCTATGGCGCCTGGTCACGGGGGTCGCGGGAGGGACCGCGGCGAGGTGGCTGCCAGGTGAGCAGGGCAGCACGCTGCGGAAACGGAATTTGAGCTGGCTCCGGAATCCGCTAGAGTTCAACACGTCGCCGGGACGCGGAAGCGCCCCGGGAAACGGCACCTGCGGACGTGGCTCAGTTGGTAGAGCATCACCTTGCCAAGGTGAGGGTCGCGAGTTCGAATCTCGTCGTCCGCTCGGAGTGGGGGTTCACGCCCCTGCGTCTGGTGGAGTGGCCGAGAGGCGAGGCAACGGCCTGCAAAGCCGTCTACACGGGTTCAAATCCCGTCTCCACCTCGGACGATTAGCTCAGCGGGAGAGCGCTTCCCTGACACGGAAGAGGTCACTGGGTTCAATCCCAGTATCGTCCACACCGATCGCCTCGGGTCCCACCCACCGGGCCGGCCCTTTGTCGTATGCCCTGTTCAGATGCCCTGTTCAGAAGAACGCGGCCAGAACGGCGCGAGCCCGGACAGCTCCCCAGCTGTTGCGGTAAAACATCTAAGAGTGTGACGTAGATCGCTCTACTCCTTGGCCTGCTTCTTGACCTGCTTGTCCTCCCAGGGGTCCGGCTCCCACACGGGATGGATGTGCACTTTCGCCGTCGCCCGGCGGTCCTCGCCACCCTCGACCTCCTCGTCGGTGGGGTCGATCCGTTCCAGAACCACGCGTCGGATGAGCTGCTTGAGCAACGCGTTCTGTTCCGCGACTTTCAGCGTCTCCCACTCAGCCGCGAGGCTGATGATCAGGGGCTCATAGTCTGAGCGGTCCGGTGTCTGCTCGACCTCGATGCACTTATCGAGGGCGGCCCGCGTGGTGGCCTGCTGCTGCTTGATGCGGTCGCGGGCCTTCTCGTACGCCCCGGGCGGGTAGTCGTCCGGGTTAACGGCGCGGTCCGCTTGCAGCCGCGCGAGGCCGTCGTCGTACTTGGCGAGTTCGGCTTGCAGGCGCGCTCGTTCGCGTGCAGCTTGAGTTCGCTCGTCGAGGACGATGGCGCGTTGCTGGGGCACCGACGGCGCCGCGTCTACGCCTGCTGCGGCTTCCCTGAGCACCCATTTCAACACTTCGCGTTCGACGTGGGCGCGGGTCTCTCGTATGCCCTTGCAGCCTGTTCCGCCGGTCTTGGCCTGCACGCTGCACCGGTATGCGTAACCCTCTGTGCCCACGATGGTGGCGCTGCCTCGGCATTCCGCATGTCGCATCAGCCCGGTAAGGCGGTAGAGCGCTTGCCGGGCCCGGGGCGGCGTTGCGCGCACTGTCTTGCGGCGCGCCTGGTACGCCTCCCACAGGTCGGGGGCGACGCATTCCTCGTGGGCCCCTGAGATCATCAGGTAGTTCGGGCACCGAAGACCCTGCTTGTTTCGCTCGCAGTTGCACTCACGGTCGTGGACGCGGAGTAACCCTGCGGGAAATCCGCTGTCCATGTAGTGCTTGATGGTCGACTCGGCCCACAGGCGGTTCGTTGTGGTGCGGTGGCCGTGGCGGTTGAGCCATGCCGCCAGTGTCTCGAATCCGTGGCGACCGTCCGCATAGTCGCGGTACAGGTCGGCGAGGATCGGGCCCCGCTCGGGGTGGATCTCGTACCACTCTTTTTGAGTGGTCCAGCCGCCCTCGCCGTCGGGCAGGCGTCGGGGGTGCCAGATGTACCCCCAGCGTGGCCGGCCGGATGAGGGTAGGTGGAGCTTGTTACGGCGGTGGTCGTGGGTCTCGATCCATTGCTCGCCGGCGCGGTCGCTCTCATAGTTGCCGAACGCGAAGATCATGTCTCGCTGGAAGCGGCCGATAGCGGTCCGTGCGTCAACGTGTTCGGTAGCTGATTCGAGTTGTCCGCCGGCTGCTTCGAGGCGGGCGAGGTTGGTCACGTTGCCTGTGCGGCTGCGGCCGAATCGGCTGTATCGCCATACGGCGATACCTCGGGCCTCGCCCTGCTCGACGCGCTCGATGGCTCCCATGATCCGGCGCTTGAAGTTCCGCCCGGTGGCGTCAAGGTCGATGATCAACGGTTCGAGTAGGCGGCGCCCAGTGCGGGCCGCCCATTCTCGTAGGACGCCCTCTTGCAGCTCGGGGCTAATCTGCTCTTCTTTCCATGTGCTGACTCTGATGTATCCGAGCCAGGGCTCGCCGTCCTCGTCGGTTGGCGAGCTGCGGAAGGTTGCTGGTAGGTCGAGTTGGGTCACTGTGCCTTCCGTCCAGATTGCTTCCAGTGGTGCGGGCGCAGTGTGATCACGTTGCCCGCGACCTGCTCGGCATCGTCGGCGCGGTGGCCCGGCTGGGGCGGTGCGGGGGTGTCGAGCAGGCCGCGGGCGACGTGGTCGAGTGCGCGGAAGTATCCGGCGCGGTCCGCCTCGGCGAGTTGATGGGCTGATGCATGCTGAGAGTTCTGCACAGTGCGAACGATGGTGAGCGGTACGGCGGTCAGGACGACGAACAGTCCCGCGCGCCACATGTCGTCGTTGTTGCCGAGAAGACCGAGCACGCCTGCGGACAGTCCCACCAGGAGCAGGGTGAAAGCGAAGATCGGCATGTATCGGTGGGTCACTGTGCCTCCGTGGTGCGCTAGTTCTCGGCGATACGTCCGTCGCCGTTCTCGGCTCGTTGCTGTCGCAGGGTTTCGGTCATCGAGACGAACACCTGACGCTTGATGGGGTCGGTGATCCCCAACTCGTCGGCCGCCTCTTCCGGGGTAATCGGAACCTCGCGCTGTGCCGGGTTGCGGACGTTTTGGAGTTCGCCGCGGCTAAGCACGCCGGCGGCGACCAGCACCTCGGCAAGTGGGATTTGGAGGGTGTCAGCGAGCATTTGAAGTACGCGCGTCTCCGTGGCGGCCTGCCCGCGCAGCATGCGGCTGACGGTGCCGGCGCCGATGCCGGAGTCTTCGGCGAACCGGGTTTGCCCGCCGCCCCGGGGCCGTAGGTCATAGCCGCGGTGTTCAAGTTGCCTCTTCAGCCAGGCCGCGAAGTCGGCGGGCGTCGCGAGATCTTTCCCGCGAGAGTTCTTGTGTTCCATGGGTGGAACATACCGCGCGTGGACCGTGCGTCGCACATGATCGTTTGAACTTGTCCAGAACATGCCCGAATGGCACGGCACACCCCCCTGAGCTGCGGCGCGTTGATCGAACTGGTGACCGATTGTTGTCGGGCATATGCCCATTGTCAACGCGCTTTGAGAGAGCGCGTTCCGCTTGCATATGCCGAACCGAACACCTATCCACCATGCTAACGTTCCATCCGTGGACGGAAATGATCCGGTCACGGAAGGACGATGCCCGCATGTACGACCGCGCCTTACTCGTCACGGCCGCCCGCAGAGCAGGGGACCGCTCTCCGTCAGACACCGCAAGACGGTTGAAGGTTGCACGCAATACCGCATGGCGGTTGTGGAACGGCCACACCGCCCCAAGTGCCGCAGTTGCCGCAGCAGTCGAGGAACACTACGGCGTTTCAGCTGGTCAGCTGATGAAGCAGGCCGCCGCATGACCGGCGAAGTGATCTCCCGCGAGCAGGCGTTCGCCAACGCCCGCCGAGTCCTCGACGCTGCCCGCGCTCGACGCGACCGCGACCGCGCCGCCGGTCGCCTCGCCCCCGAGGTCGAACTCATCTTGCGCCGCCTCGAACGCCAGCAGCGCCAGCAGGCGCCCGCCGTCGAGCACCGCGCCGCCGCCTGAAACGCCGAGGGCCGCCCGGATGCGACCCGGACGGCCCTCTCACGACCGCCACTCAGAGAGGCACCGATCGTGAACGAAATCCACCGTACCGCCAGTTCTCCCCGCGCCGAGGCCGCCATCACGAGTGCCGCCGAAGCAGCGAAGCACCTCGCCCGCACGGGCGTGATCGCCCGGCAGCTGGACGCCATCGCGCCCGGCACGTTCCACGTGCGGACCGTCCCCGTGTCGACCGAGCGAGACGGCGCCCGCCGCCGCGCGACATGGGTCGCCCTCGACGACGCCCTCGGACTGCCGGTCAAGGCCGACCGCGAGGCACACCGCGCCGCCCTCGGCCTGCTGCGCCGCATGTTCCCCGCCGCCGACTGGACGAGGCCGCACGCCTACCACGCCAGCACGGGCGACCTCGCCCTCGACGAGCCGACCGCGCCCGCCGACCTCGGCCTCGACGACCAGGAGCCGCAGAGATGATCCGTCCCACACTCACCGCCGACGGCCTCGCCGTCCGCCTGCCGATCGCCGAGCGCGCCGAGCAGCTGCTCGACGGCCTCGCCCTCGCGTTCGCCGCGGACGCTGACGCCGTCGGGCGCCTGCTCACCGCACACGCCGCGAACGTCGTCCGCCTCGATCACGCCGTCGTGAGCGAGGACATGCCCGAGTACGAACGGGCGATGCGCGCCGCCTCCGCCGACGGGAGCCGCGAGGCCCTGCTCGCCGAGGCGCCGCCCGCCGACAACCTCGACGACCTGCTCGACCCCGACACGGCGATCACGCTCGCAGGCCGGATCACCCGCCTCGCCGCCCATATCCGCCACCACCGCAAGAACCGGAGCCCGCGCCCGTGACGGTCACGCCCCTGCACCCGAACCAGGTCGCCGCGCCCGTGGCCGACGACACCTCGCGCATCGAGACGGCCTATATCCCCGCTCCCTTCGGTACGCCCGCCGATGCCCCGCGCATCTTCCAGGTGATCCACGGCGTGATGAGCGACGTGATGCCGGTCGCCAAGGGGCAGCGAAACCAGCAGCAGAACTATGCGTTTCGGGGTGTCGATGACGCCATGTCCGCCATGGCGGGCCCGATGCGGAACCACGGCTGTTTCATCGCCCCCGAGGTCGTCGAGCACCGGCAGCGCCCGCGCGGCGAGAAAGGTACGCACACGGTCATTCGGATGCTGTACCGCATCTATGGGCCCGCGGGTGACTGCCTGCTCGTGACCGTGCCCGGTGAGGCAATGGACATGGCCGACAAGAGCACCAACAAGGCCATGAGCGCCGCTCTCAAGTACATGTTGTTCCAGGTATTCATGATCCCAATCGATGCCCGATCCATCGATGACGGCGACCGCGACACCCCGATCATGGACAACGCCCCGCAGCAGCGGCAGCAGGGCGGGCAGCGCCACCAGCGCCGCGGCGGGCAGCAGCGGCAGCAACGCGAACAGCAACCGCGCCGCAGCAACCGCGCCGAGCCCGGCCCATGGGAGCAGCCGCCCGCCCAGCAGCAAGCAGGCGCGCGCCGCGACTACCTCGCCGAGGCCCGGAAAGCGCCGACGCCCGAGGCGTTCGCGAAGGTACGCGCCGCCGCCGTCGAGGCCGGGGCCCCCGACCACTACCTCGCCGAACTCGACCAGGTCGCCGAGCGGAAGCGGAAGGCCGCCAAGCAGCCGCAGCAGGCCCAGGGCGGGCAGCAGCGCGAGACACCGCAGCAGGGCGAAGAACACGTGATCGCCGTCGCCGAGCTGTTCGACGCCGCCCGCAGCGCGGGCGTGACCGACCGCGCCGAGGTCGAGCAGCTGTTCAGTTCCCGCTACAGCGTGAAGCCGACCGAGGCCACCGTCGCCCAGTTGCGCGAGATGCGCGACGACCTGCTCGACGCGGCGAAGGGAGCGAGCGCATGACCGCCGAGTCGACCACCGAGCAGCCGGTCGAGTCGCTGCGCGACCTCGCCACGCAGGAAGCCGTGTTGAAGCTGCTCGCCGAGCGCGTGGCCGCCGCACAGAAGGACGTGAAGGCCCGGACACAGAAGGCCCTCGACGCCGCCCAGAAGCGCGACGGGACCGAGCGCGTCGGGGCGTACCTCCCCACCGGCGAGCAGGTCGCCACGATCTCAATCCGCAAGGGCGAGACCGGGCCGGTCGTCGAAGACGAGGAAGCCCTCGCCCGGTTCGTTCGTCAGCAGTGGCCCGACGAAGAGTGGACCGAAACCCGCATCGTGCGCACGGTCAAACCGTGGAAACTCGCCGAACTGCTCGGCGAGATGGACGCCGCCGGCGTCGCGAAGCTGGTCGACAAGGTCACGGGTGAAGTCCTCGACGTACCCGGCGTCGTCATCAAGCCGACGCGCGCCCGCACGCACGGGATCACGTGGCGCACGGGCGGGAAGGTGGCAACGGCCGAGGCGTGGCGCACGGGCGCCCTCGCCGGACAGCTCGCCGCGATCACAGCGGGGGGCGAGAAGTGACCGCCCACGCTACCGAGGCCAGCCTCGACGCCACGCGCCGGCTGCTCGACGCCGGACCGGTCGAGCAGGTCCCCGGACAGCTCGCCGTCGAGGGCATGCCCGAGGAAGCCGGCCCGCGCAACGTCCCCGAGGGACTGGCGAAGGCGTTCGCCGCCCGCACCCGCTCGACGGGCGACGGACACCGCCTGTGGACCGGGCGCCCCGCCAAGGGTGGCGGAAGGTTCCGGCACAAGGGCCGCGACTACACCGCCTTTCAGGCCGCATTCATCCTGCGGACCGGTCGCGAGCCCGTGGGCAGCGTCCGCCCGTCGTGCGACCGGCCGCAGTGCTGCGACCCCGCGCACGTCGACGACCAGGCCACCCGGCAGCGCGACCGCGTCGCCCTCGCCGCCGTCAAGGGCATGCAGCACCGCGCCCCGTCGTGCGACCACGACCAGGCCGTACACGGCCGGCACCGCGGCGACGGCCGCCGGTACTGCAACGCGTGCAACAACCCCGCGTCCGCGGACGGTTGCGCCCACGGCAACCCCCGGTGCGGCGCCCAGCCCGTACGGCCGTACCCGTGCGGGTGGCGATGCGACGAGCACCAGCCGGCCCGAACCCGCCCCTACTCCACCGCCGCATGACTGGCCCGGCGGCGAGGACGAGCCACCGACACCCCTCGCCGCCGGCGCCCGACCCCGACAGGAGCACAACCCCCGTGACGTGGTTCAAAGTCGACGACACCGCGCACGCGCACCCCAAGCTGTTGAAGGCCGGTAATGCCGCCCTCGGCCTGTGGGTACGCGCCGGCGCCTACGCCGCCCAGCACCTCACCGAGGGCGTGATACCGGGCGTCGTCGCCCAGCTGTACGGCACCGCGCCCCAGGCCCGGAAGCTGGTCGCGTCCGGCCTGTGGCACGCCCACGGCCACGACTGCACCCGGTGCAGGCAGCCGCCCGCCGGCGACTACGTGATGCACGACTTTCTGATCTACAACCCGCCCCGTGCACGCGTCGAGGACGACCGCGCCAAGGCCGCCGAGCGCCAGCAGCGGGCCCGCGAACGTGCCGCCGAGCAGCGGAACCAGGAGCGTAATCCGCTCGATTCGTCGGCGAATCGTCCGCGAATCGACGACGATCCGAGGCCGGAATATCGCGAACCGCCCGCAAATCAGATCGAGTTCCCGGAAGACATCGCAGGTCAGGGCGACCCGTCACACCGTGACGAGGTCGACCCGTCACGGTCCCCCCGACCCGACCCGTCCCGTCCCGCTGTACCTCCTACGGAGGTACAGCAAGCTAGCTACGGCTCGACCCCCGCCGTGCCGCCGAACCTTCGGCCGTTGCGTGACGCGCTCACCGCCGCCGGCGTCGTCGTCGAGTGGTCCCTCGCCGAGGCCGATTGGTTCCGCCTTGAAGCGATCGTGAAGCGGACCGCCGTCCCCGCCCTGGTCGACCACGCCCGCGAGCAGTGGCGCCGCGCCCGCTCCCGCCCGCGGTCGGTCCGGTACTTCCTGCCCGGCTGGACCGCGCTCCCCCCGGTGCCCGCCGGCGCCCCGACCTCGCCCGGTGCCGACGTGATCCCCCTCGACGCCGCCCGCCCGGGCCGCGTGCAGCGTGCCGCCGACCTGTTCCGCACGGCCGCCCTCGACGACCCCCAGGAGTCCGCCCAGTGAACCGCCAGGAAGTCGCCGCCCTGCTCGCCTACGCCGTACGCCTCGACCCGCGCACCGCTCCCGCCGACCAGGCCGCCGCCGACGAAACCCTCGACCAGTGGGCCGACCTGCTCGCCGACGTGCCGCCGACCGCCCCGCACCCCGCCGGCCGGAACTGGGACGCCGCACAGGTCGTGCGTCACCACATCGCGACCAGCCCATACCCGATCAAGCCGTCGGATGTGTCCCGCCCGTGGCACGACTTCCGCCGCGACGTGGTCGACCGGCACCACGACCCCGTTCCCGCCGTCAACCCGGACGACCCCGCCGCGTACCGCGCCGCCCTGGTCGCCACCCGGCACGCCGTCGCCATCGGCGCCGCCCCGGCCGCCACGTTCCGCGAGTTGACCGGCGGCACCCGCGAGGAGCGCGAGCAGGCCGCCGCCGAACGCCTCGCCGCCCTCGGCGACTACGTGCCCAAGACCGTGCGCGACGCCCTCGCCCCGTACCGCCCGCGCCAGGCCGAGCGGGAACGCCTCGCCGTCGAGGGACTGCCCGACCCGCTCGACGTGCCGTGCCCGTACGACCAGTGCCACGCGCCGGCGGGCGAACCGTGCCTCAACTACCGCCGTAGCCCGCGCAGTTCGGCGCACCCCTCGCGCCTCGACCTCGCCACCGCCCGCCGCTACGCACACCAGGAGCCGGCCGCATGAACCGCAACCGGAAGCACCCCGAGCGGGCCCCGCACCGCCGCCGCGCCTCGGCGACCGACCGCACGAAGAACACCAAGTCGTTCCGCGTGACGGGATCATGGGACAAGCGCCCCGACCGGCCCGCGATCAAGGTCACGTCCAACAAGCACGCCCGCGACCGCGCCGCCCGCGAGATGGCCGAGCAGGGCGCGTACGTGATCGTCGAGAAGCACCGCGGATACGGCGAGTGGCGCACCCTGTACGAGCTTGACGGGCCCGCCCTGCTCGCCGAGCGCCGCGCCGCCGAGCAGGAGCAGCGCCGGCGTGCCGCCGATGAGCGCCGCGCCGTCGAGCAGGAAGAGGCCGAACGCCTCGCCGCCGCCGAGCAGTCCGCCCGCGACCGCGACGCCCTCGCCCGCCTCATGGTGCGCCCGCCGGTCGCCCGCGAGCAGTGCGGACGCCGCGACGCCCGGCACGTCACCGGGGCGCAGCGATGATTCCCGCCGCCGCCCTCGCCGTCGTCCGCGCGGGCGTCGAGAACGCCCGGAAAAACGGCCTCGACACGGCCGAGGACGTGGCCGAGCAGGTCGTCGAGGAACTGGTCGCCATGGGATGGACGATCGCCCTCGCCGAGCCCGACGACGACCACCCAGCAGCCGCGTAACCCCCCGCCGAGGGGCGGTAATCCGAACGGACCGCGCCGCCCCCGGCATGTATCTTCCATCCATGGAAGGCATTTGCCGACCATGAAAGAACATTCGGAACGACTACATCCCGACGGAGGTACATCCCATGGAACGGCCCACCCCGGCCGCCCGGTTCGCCGACAAAGTGAACACCGCGGGCCCCTGGTCACTCCGTCGGGACTGCCCCGGCCCCTGTCACCTGTGGGACGGATCGCAGAACGAAAAGGGCTACGGCACGTTTTGGGTCGACGGCCGCACCGTCAAGGCCCACCGCTACGCCTACCAGCAGGCCAAGGGCCCCATACCCGCCCGCCTCGAAGTCGACCACCGATGCCGCCGCCGCGAGTGCGTCGCCCCCGGCCACCTCGAAGCCGTCACGCACCGCACGAACATTCTCCGCTCGACGAACCACGTCGCCGCCCGCGCCGCCGTCACGCACTGCCCGGCCAGCCACGCCTACGACGAGGCGAACACCATCCGCGCGAAGAACGGAACGAGGAAGTGCCGGGCGTGCAAGAACGCGTCCGCCCGCGCCGCCCGCCGCCGCGCCCGCGAGGACCGCCTCGCCGTTGTCGAGCCCATTCGACCGACCGCCCCCACCCTCGAAAGGGCCGCGTAACCCATGAGTGGCGAGACCACCATCACCATGACCGGCAACGTCGTTGCCGACCCCGAACTCAGGTTCACCCCGTCCGGCGCCGCCGTCTGCAACTTCCGCATGGCCAACACCCCCCGGAAGTTCAACCGCCAGACCAACGAATGGGAGGACGGCGAGCCCCTGTTCTTGGGTGTCGCCGTGTGGCGCCAGCAGGCCGAGCACGTCGCCGAATCGGTCCAGCGCGGCATGCGCGTGATCGTCGTGGGCCGCCTCACGCAGCGCCAATACGAAGCCACCGACGGCAGCAAGCGCAGCAGTTACGAGATTCAGGCCGAGGAGGTCGCCCCGTCGTTGCTGCGCGCGACCGCGGTCGTAACCAAGGCCGGAGCGAACCAGGGCGGCGACCGGCAGCAGTCGCAGCAGCCGGCCCAGGCATACGGACAGCCCCAGAGCGACCCGTGGGCGACCGGCGGATACAGCAACGAGCCCCGGTTCTGACCGGGCCCCCTGCGACCGGCGCGCGACCGGTCGCGGGCCCGCCCGCGCGCGCGAGCTGTGGGCGTACTTCACGTTCATCAACTTCCGAACGAAGAAACCAGGAACAGGAGCACCGTCACGTGACCCGTATCCCCGACGCCGTCGCCGTCGCATCCCTCGACACTCACCGCCTGATCGTCACCGTGCCGAACGAGGGCCCTGCCGACATCGCGTGCAACCTTCCCCGGCCGGCCGCCGCTCACATCCTGCGGCAGCTCGCCAACAGCATTGAGGGCCCCGCCGGGGCATGCGACACCGCCCTCGCGACCGCCGCGCCGTGCCCCATCCACGACGCCCCCGTACCGCGCCCGACCGGCCTCGACCCCCTGCTCGACGCCGTCGCCGCCAAGCTGCCCGCCCACCACGCCGAAGCCCAGCAGGCGCCCGCGGATTGGGTGGCCGAGGTACGCGATGCCCTCGCGTTCAACGCATCCGCCGGTCACCCCGCCCTGATCACCGTTCGCGACGTGCTACTCGACGACGCTCCGCGCACACCCGAGCAAGCCCTCGCCGCCGCCCTGGTCCTGCTCGCCGCGCACACCCGCGAACTGTCCGCCCTCGCCCGGCAGCACTCCGACGAGTACCGCGACGAACACGGTGTCAACCGCAGCACCCGCGGCCTGCTCACCGGCATGGACAGCGTTCGGAAGCTGCTCGACCGTCGCGCCGACCGACTCGACGAGCAGGCGCAGCGATGACCGCCACCGAGCCGCGCCGCCGGCACTCCCGCGCCAAGGGTCGAGACCACGAACGCCGCGACCGCCGCGCCGCCCTCGACGTACTGCTCGCCCGCGCCGACCGCCGACGCCTGTCCCGTACCGAGGCCGCCCTGTTGCGCGAGTACGTCGTCGAGGAGCAGCGCACCGGCGACGAGTGCCGTAAAGCCAACGCCGGCAGCACGCGGGCCCTCGCCGAGCACCGCGAGGCCGCCGACACCGTCATACGCGAGCTTGAGGGCGACCTCGCCGAGGCACGGCAGCGCGCCGCGGACGCCGAGCAGCAGCTCGCCGCCGTTCGGACCGTACTGCCCACGCAGCCACGGCCGCGCCTCGGATTGCCGAACGCCCTCGCGTACGAGGACGGCCGACACGACATGGCTGACGCCGTACGGGACGCCCTCGCCCCCGCGGACCAGTCGTGACCGGGCCGACCCCGCCGGCCGTCGACGCCGAGCGCGCCCGCGCCGCCGGCGAGCAACTGGTCGCCGCCGTCCGGGCGTGGGCCGACGCCGTCGCCCCCGTACTGCGGACCGTCGCCGAGCAGTTCGCCACCCCCGCCGCCCAGCTGTGCGAGGCCGGCGTCGTCGACGACCAGGGCCGACAGACCCGCCGCGACCGTCCGGCGTGGCAGTCCCCGTACGGGCCCGCCCGCACCCGCCGCCGCAAGCACTGAGCACAGGAGCAGCCACACCATGACGACCACCCTCGCCGCCTCGCCAGTCGCCCGCCGCGCCGCCGTCGACCTCGCCGCCGTACGCGAACAGTGGGGCGACCTGCTCGCCGCCATATCCCGTCCGCCGGCCGCCGAATGGCCCCCGCGCGAGTGCTCTGGATTCCTCGACCAGCTCGCCGCCGACGACCTCGCCGAGGACGACCTCGACGAGCAGCAAGGCGCCCGCATCGGCCGTACGCCGCTAACGCTGCGCGAACACCCTGCCCCGCTCAACCTCGACGCCCTCGACGCCGCCCTCGAGGTCGAACGCGAGTTGTTCGACCTCGCCGACCGCGTCGCCGAGCAGGTGCAGCGCCCCATCCGGCACATCAAGCCTCTCACCTACGGCGCCCCCGCCGACAGCATCCCCGACCCCGACGACCGCGACGACCCAGCACGGTGGCACCTGCCCAACCACCGGGATAACGGGCCCGCCGCCGTGGCCTCGCCCGGATCACGCGCGTACGGGCTGCACTGGGCAGCGGTGTGGATCGAGGGCCGGCTACTCGGCGAGGGCACCGACGGCGATCTGTTCACCCCGGTACGGGCGTTGCAGCTTGAGGAGACGGCAACGGTGGCGCGCCGCGCCCGCGCCACCGTCGAGCGCGCGCTTGGCCGCGACGGACGCACGACCACCCTCGACGCACCGTGCCCATGGTGCGGCGGGCGCCTGCTCGGCCACACGAAGTCGGGGGGTGAGCCTGTGGTGACTTGCTCGACCGGTGCCGCATGCGGGGCGCCTGTCCTGCTCGACGTCCGCGGCCGGCGGGCGTGGCGGGGCGCCGGTCTAGTCGGCCTGTGGGTTGCGATGGAAGCCGCCTGCTAACGCTCGAGACGTGGGGAACCGCACACCCCGGACCGGGGGCTATGTGATGAGCATCACGCGCGCTCCGTACTGTAAAACCCCCGACTTCACGGGCGAAGGCTTGACCGGGAGAGAACCACTCTCCCCGCCCGAACGGGGCACAGCATGGCGAAGCACGCACGCGGCAACAACGCTTGGAAGGATGCCGCGAAGCGAGCAGGGCGCGCGATCCGTCGCGGCGCCTGCCGAGCGGCCGGACCGGTCGCCCTCGCGATCATCGAGGGTATGAGCGAGGCCGTCGCACAGGGGGTACTGAAGTAGCAGGACCTCAAAGAAGAGAAGGGCCCCGGGGTGCACACCCCGGGGCCCTTCCCATGTCGACGGTGCCGCGACGCGTACGCGGCACAAGGTGGCGGGACCCTCCGACCTATTCGGTCTGCCGTCTCGATGGCTCACCCCGAGTGTACTCGAATCATCGTTGGCAGCAGGCCCGTTCACGCCCCTTGATCGGCTGCTCGACGACAGGGAGCACCGACCCCAGGTGAACAGCCAGGGGACGCCGCGCCGCTGAGGCGACCCACCTCTCATCTGAAACTGTTTCACAAACGACTTGTGTAGTCACTTCACAACTCCCTACAGTAAGGCTCCCGCCGAACCTCACTCGGCGGACGCCGGACCTCACCCGGCACTCACCAACCAAGGGAGCAACCCCCATGGACGTCACGATCCCCGGCGCCCTAGCCGACCACCTCGCCGCGCAGTACATCGGCGACGAAGAGACCGCCGCCGCCCTCGACGCCGCCCGCCGCGGTCGCGGCCGGACGCTGGTTATCGAGCCGACCAGCACGCGCGTACTGCACGTGATCAGCCGGCACGCCGAGCACATCCTCAGCATTCGCGGCGCCCACACCCGCGCCCAGGTCGACGCCGCCCGCCTGTGGATCAAGCGCGCCGGCCACGCCCCCGCGATCCTCACCCACCGGTTCGAGGACACCGAAGAGGCGTACAACGCGACACAGTGCCGCGACGACATCCGCGACGGCGACGTATTGATCATCGAGCGCGAGGGCGTTGTCGGGTTCCTCCGTAGCGCGTGGCCGGCCGCCATCACCGCCGAGCACGGCGAGCTGCACAGCGTCGACGGCGACCCGCGCACCCTCGATGACGGCCGGTACGCGGCGAGCATCGAGGACGCCGAGCAGATCGCCCGCGAGCATGGGTTCGCCCTCGCCACCGAGCAGCAGCTCGACGCCGTCGAGGCCAAGGTCGCCGAGCAGTTCCACACCACCGCGCGCGCCACGGACGCCGTCGAGTACGCCGAGCAGGTCGAGGCCGGCGTCGAGACCGTCGCCGACGCCGAAGCGCTCTACGCCGCGCAACTGGTCACCGAGGCCGACGCCACCGACGGCACGTGGCGGGGCGAATGGATCGGCCAGCACCCCGACGACGGCCTGTTCACCCTCGAGCCCGCCGCCGACCAGGGCGCCCTGTTCGACGACCGCGCCGCCGCATTGGCCGCCGACCGCGCCGCCCTCGACGCCCACCTCGCCCGCACGTACCCCGCCCTGTTCGCCCCCGAGCAGCCGCGCCCCCTCGAGCTCGAGCCCGCTCTCATATGGGCCGTGACGCATCACGGTGTGATCCGCGGCGAGTGGCAAGGGTTCTTCATGTGCGGACTCGGCCGACGCGAGGCCGAAAACCGCGCCCGCGCGCTGCGCTACACCGGCAGCAAGGACGTACAGGTGGTGCCATGCGAGCACGGCCCCCACTCCCACCGCGACGCCCGCATCGCCGCACGCTGCGAAGGGTGCGGGTACCCGATCCCGACCGGCGAGGAGTGGCACGAGGGATGCCGCCCCCGCCCGCGTCCGACCCCGCTCGACCGCGCACGCCTCGCCGCCGAGCGCGACGCCGGGTACGCCCGCGCCCTCGAGGCATCCGCCCGCGTCGCCTACCTCGACGACGAGCCCCCGTTCTAACCCGACCGGCCCGCCCTCACCTCGAGGGCGGGCCCCGACCCCACTAACAGGAGCAGCACCACGTGAGCGCCAGCGACCAGCCGACCAGCCCTGAGGAACAGCTACGCGCCGGAATCTTCGCCGCCGTTGAGGAGTACAAGCGCGCCAAACGTGCCGCCGACGCCAACCACGACCAAAACACTCTTGACCTCGACTACGTGCGATGGATCGCCGACAACTACGGCGCATCCCGTGAGGACGGGTCCGAGGAACTGACCTCATTCCTCGAAGAACTCGCCAACGAATTGGACCTCGACGAGGTGCGCATCCTCCGCATGGCAGGCGAGGCCGCCGTCGCCGTCACACCCCGCGTGATCGAAGGCGCGGCTGAACGCGGGATGAAGCCACCGCGCATCGCCGACGAGATCGGCCTCACACCTTCGCGCGTGTACGGCATCCTGCGCGAGCAGCGCGCCAAAGATGAGCGGGCAGTGGTAGACGCCTTCTTTTCCGCCTCGAGAAGCAATCAGAAGACCGACGACCAGTAACCCAGGAAGCAGCGCGGGCCCGATCCGGCGACCTCACCGCCGTACGGGCCCGACTCACCACAGACGGGAGCAACCCCCGACCATGGCTAAGCCCAACCCTACCGAGACCCGCCGCAACCTCCCGCCCGCGGTAGGCCGGTCCATGTCCGTGCGCATCCTCGACGAGGGCATGTACGACGACCTCGCCGTGATCATGAGCACCGGATGCGACGCGTCCGCCGCCGTCCGACAGGCGTTGCTCATCCTTGCGAACGTGTACTACGAGGCATGGAGCCGCGGGCACTACCCGCACGGTGTGGCCCCCGTGATCACGTCGGCGAACCTCCAGCCGTATCAGCCCGTCCGACAGGCTGACCAGGCCGTATGACGCGCCCGCGCCCGCCGTACGACAAAGCGTGGCATGCGTACGACCGGACGCGAACGCTTCCACACGCGTCGGTTGTCGCCTTGCGCACCGCCCCCGCCGGGGGCGGTGCGCATCAGTGTCAGTCGCTGTCGCGGGTCGGCCGATGCCACTCGTCGTGCAGACGCCGAAGGGCCTGAAGTGCCCGGCATGCCTTGTCGGACAACGCTGGTAACTGATCCAAGACGTAGGCGAGAACGAGGAACCCCGCCCCAAGCGTCGTGACTATCTCCATCCGAACCGACTTACCTTCCCGTTGGGGCGGCGGTCCGGAGCGGGCAGCCTCGGACATCCGCCATCTGGCGATAAAGTCCGAGAACCCAGCTCGTTACTGCGGATCTCGCGGGATGCTGCGCTTACAGCAACCCAACGCGCTTGCTTGTGTTGCATCACTCGCAGCGCGGTAGTACGCATTGGGGGCGAGATGTAACGAGCACCTGGCCCTCATAGGCCATTATGCCTCAGCTCTGAGCGGTGCTCGCACCGCTTGCCTTGTTACCTTTCCGTGATCTATTCTGGGCCGCGTCTTCGGCGTGCCCAGAAACAGCCCGCCCCACCGAACGCCCCGCTGGCATCACCTGCGGGGCGTTTGGCATGCCCGACGCAAGGAGGTGACGCCATGGCTCGACCGATCACCGACGACGACCGCGAGCAGGTGCGCACCCTCCACGCGCAGGGCAAGAGCCGCAACGAGATTGCCCGCATAATCCGGCGGTCACCCTCGACCGTTTCCAAGATCGCCGCCGCGTTCGAGCCGCCCCTCATATTCGACCGCGCCGGCGAGGTGGCCGTCGCCACCGAGGTACGTCGCGCCGACCTCGCCGCACGCCGCGCCCAGCTCGCCGAGCAGCTGCACGACGACGCCGAGCGCCTACGCGCCCAGCTCTGGGAGCCGTGCACGATCGGTGCGTTCGGCGGCAAGGACAACGTATGGACCGACACACACCTCGCGAAGCCAACGTTCGGCGACCAACGGCAGATCATCGCCGCCACAGGAACCGCGATTGAGAAGTCGCTCAAGCTCGCCCCCGCGGCCGGCAGCGAGGGCGCCGAGCAGGTGCGTTCGATGCTCGGAGCACTCGGCGACGCGCTGACCCGCGCAGCCGGCGACGACGCCGACGACGGGGGCGCCGACGGGGGGTGAGCCAGTGCTCGACCTCGACCGTCTGCCCCTGTCCCGTAAGCAGCTGCGCAGCATCGGACAGGCCAGCCGCCGTATCAACCTGTGGCACGGGTCGGTTCGTTCCGGGAAGACCATCGCGTCGCTGCTCGCGTTCGTGATCGCCGTCGCCGGGGCCGGTCCGTCCGGCCTGATCATCGTCTGTGGCCGGTCGCTCCAGACGATCGAGCGCAACGTGTTGGAGCCCCTACAGGACGCCGCGTTGTTCGGCCCCCTCGCCCGGCACGTCGTGCACACCAGGGGCGCCACCACCGCGAGCATTCTCGGCCGGACCGTCCATCTGATCGGCGCCGCCGACGCGCGCGCCGAGGGCCGCCTACGTGGCCTTACCGCCCAGCTCGCGTACGTGGACGAGGCGACGCTACTCCCGGAAGGGTTCTGGACCCAGCTGCTCGCCCGCCTGTCCGTGCCCGGCGCGCGCCTGTACGCGACCACGAACCCCGATAGCCCGCGGCACTGGCTCAAGGCCGGGTACATCGACCGCGCCCACGAACTCAACCTCAGAGCGTGGCACTTCAAGCTGTCCGACAACCCGTCGTTGTCGCCCGAGTATGTCGCCGACCTCGCCGCCGAGTACGTCGGACTGTGGCGTCGCCGGATGATCGACGGCGCGTGGGTTGTCGCCGAGGGCGCGATCTACGACATGTGGGACGAGGGGCGGCACGTCGTTGCCGAACTCCCCGACGTGCGCCGGTACTGGCTCGGGTGCGACTACGGCACCACGAACCCATTCTCGGCGATCCTGCTCGGCGAGGGAGTCGACGACCGGCTGTACGTCGCCGCCGAGTGGCGGCACGACAGCCGCGCCACGCACCGCAGCATGACCGACGCGCAGTACAGCGCCGCCGTCCGGGCATGGCTCGCCGACCTCGGCATCGTCCCCGAGTGGACGTTCATCGACCCGAGCGCGGCGTCGTTCTCAACGCAGATGTGGCAGGACGGACACGCCGGCCTCGCGCGCGCCTCGAACGACGTCGCCGACGGCATCCGCAGCGTGTCGAGCCTGCTCGCCGCCGGCCGCCTGCTCGTACACGAGTCGTGCGAGGGACTGCTCGACGAACTGCCCGGCTACAGCTGGGACCCGAAAGCCACGGAACGCGGCGAGGACGCCCCGTTGAAGGTGGACGACCACAGCGCCGACGCACTGCGCTACGCCGTCCACTCCACCGCGCACGAGTGGCGCCACCTCCTAACTAAAACGGTGGTGACTCCAACTCGCCCAAAGCTTCCGTGAGGAACTTCTCACGGGCCCTGCCCAAGCGATCATTGAACTTTTCATGATTTCGCCACCAGTGCCGCCAATCGGCCTCGTCGTCGGCTAGCGCAAGCAGGTGAGAGAGCACTGTGGTTGCTTCTCCGCAAACGGATTCGGCAGCCTCTCGAACCTCTCTGGGGCCTACAAGAGCAACGTGAGGCAGAAGTTCACCCAAAGCGTCAAGATCCCTTTTAAGAGCCATAAGCCGGGCTCGTTGCTGCTCCCAGTCTGGCCCCGGACCACCGGCGTGGTCGGAAACTTCGGCCGCCCAGTCCCTCAACGCAGCTGCCAACTGTGCCGATGCTGTCCAGAATTCCCGATACACGGGCCTGCGTTCGTCACGGAGCAACCGCGCATGCTCGACCCTGCCTTGATCCCTCACTTGCCCGCGCGACGCTGCGTACGCCAAGAACGCACCGACAACCCCGCCGACCATGCCGACACCGGCCCCAAGCACAGCCGCTATCCCTTGATCCATATCAGCATTCTGCCCGGACCAACGATTACTGTGCCGAACCTTCGACGACCCTAGGAGGTGGAATTCAGTGCCGCTCCCTGACAACGGCGCCGCATGGCCGCCCCCGGTGTGGGCCCCGTACTACGCCGAGATGCGCCTCGACGACGCGTGGTACAGCGGCGACTGGCGCCGCCTCGCGCGTGTCTACGGCAGTCACCCGCGCCCCGCGGAACGCCGTCGGCTGTGGGGGCGACGAGTCGAGCAGCACCCCGGACGGCCCGAGCACCGCCTACACGTGCCCCTGGCAGGCGACATCGCGTCGACCTCGGCCGACCTGCTGTTCGCGGACATGCCGACGATCAAGGTCGACGACAAGCCGACACAAGACCGCCTTGAGCAGCTGCTCGACGAGGGACGCGTACAGCAGACCCTTTTGTCGGGCGCCGAGCAGGCCGCCGCCCTCAGCGGCGTGTTCCTGCGGGTGACATGGGACCGCGACCTAGTCGACCGGCCCCTGTTGACCGTGTGCCAGCCCGACGGAGCGATCCCCGAGTTCCGGTTCGGCATGCTGCGCGCCGTGTCGTTCTTCCGCGAACTGCCCGGCTCGACCGAGGCGACCGTATGGCGCCACGTCGAGCGGCACGAGTCCGGCCGCATCGTGCACGCCCTCTACCAGGGCACACGCGACAACATCGGCCGCGCCGTCCCGCTCACCGAGCACACCGAGACGGCCGACCTGGTCGACTCCCTCGGCGAGGACGGCGTCAGCATCGCGACCGGCATCCGCGATCTCACGGCCGCGTACGTGCCCAACATGCTGCCCAACCGGGCGCACCGCGGGAGCCCGATCGGGCGCAGCGACTACGCGGGCGTACACGACCTGTTCGACGCCCTCGACACCACATGGACGTCATGGATGCGCGACATCCGGCTCGCTCGCGCGAGGCTGATCGTCCCGGACGGTTACCTACGCGACCACGGCCCCGGACAGGGCGCGAGTTTCGACGACGACCGCGAAGTGTGGCACTCCCTCAAGATGCCGCCGAACGAGGGCAGCGGAATCACGCTGAATCAGTTCGAAATCCGAGTCGAGGAGCACCGCGCCACGGCCGAAGCACTGATGAGGCAGGCCGCGCAGGCCGCCGGGTACAGCCCGCAGTCTTTCGGCCTCGACGGCGACGGAGCAGCGATCACCGCAACCGAGGTCGACAGCAAAGACCAGCGGAGCATGGTCACCCGGAAGAAAAAGGCCGGGTACGCCCGGCACCCCCTCGCCGACATGCTGCACGTCATGCTGCAAATCGACGCCGCCCAGTTCGGCAGCAGGATCACGCCCGCGCGCCCGCGGGTGGAATTCGGCGACGGGGTCGCGGAGTCCGAGCAGACGACGGCGACCACCCTCGACCTGCTCAACCGCGCCGGAGCCGTGTCGACCGCGACCAAGGTTAAGATCCTTCACCCGGAGTGGGACGACACCGCAGTACAGGCCGAGGTCGCGGCGATCCTCGCCGAGACCGGAGCAGCGGCACCAGACCCAGTTGGGAGCTTCCCTCTCAGTTAAGAGGTGCAGGAGCCCAGCGCTTCGATTCAGCGTCCCACCCGTACGACACAAACTCGCCGTCGATCGCCCCGAAACAGGTCCATCCCTCGGATCTCCAACTGATCACGAGCCTGATGTCGCTCTGCGGTGGTTCCGCTGCACATAGATCCGGAAGTTGTTTTAGCGCCTCAACAGGCAAATCAGGCGAAAAGGTGATCCGCCCGCCCTGTTCCGTGCGCAGCTCGATGCGACGGGGTTCCACTCCCGGCTCTTGCCCGACCTGACGCCTCAGGAATCGGCGCACTGCGGTCCGTGTCGCTTCGTCGATTGCTCCAGCCAGCCGGTTCCCAAAGTGCGTGGCTATAGCGGAAATGAATGGTGCTGCTGCGGTTGCCACCGTGGCGGCGACCACAACCCCTGCCCCCTGCGTGTACCAAGCTGGTGGCGAGTATTCGATTTCGAAGTCGTCTTCGAAGTCGTCAAACTCGTGGTCCTCTTGAAGATCACTCCAGTCAACCTTGATCAGGTCCCTGTCGCTGGCCATACCGCGCTCACTCCCATCTCTTGAACGATGATGCGTCAAACTTATTGCTTGGGAAGCCATTTTTTGCCCAACAGGGGGTGTGATGTCGATCCACCCCGGCATGGTCGAACCCCTCGCCGACCGCACCCGCGACCTGTACGCCGAGGCCGAGGCCCGCCTGTTGGGCATCATCGCCAGGCAGCTCGCCGCCGGCCTTGACGCGCCCGGATGGGTCGAGCGCAAGCTCGCCGCCGTCCAGCAGCTACACCGCGCTTCGCAGGCGGTTGTCACCGAGTTGGGGAAAGCGGTCGAGCTGGAAGTGTTCGACGCGGTCGCCTCGGCATACAACGAGGGACACCGCGCCGCGGTCGCCGAGTTGGGCGCCCTGTCCGACGACGCCCGCGCCCTGGTCGACGACGTAATCCCTAACGCTCAGGCCGTCGACCGGCTCGCACAGGAAACGGTCGACGTGGTCACCTCGACGCACCGCTCGATTCTGCGGGCCGTCGTCGACCGGTTCCGGGCGATCGTCGCCGAAGTCACCGCCACGCCCCTGCTCGGCACCGGCACCCGCCGACACGCCACGCAAGACGCCATGCGCCGGTTCGCCGACGAGGGCATACGCGCTTTCGTCGACCGCGCCGGGCGCCGATGGCAGCTCACCTCTTACGCGGAGATGGCCGTACGGACATCCGTCGCCCGTGCCGCGACCGAGGCGCACACGCGCACGCTCAGCGACGCCGGTATCGACCTGGTGATCGTCAGCGATGCCCCGCGCGAGTGCCCGCTCTGTCGCCCGTGGGAGGGCCGCGTACTGGCCATCGACGGACCGACCGGCGAGCGCGAGGTCGAGGTCGAGCACGCCACCGACGACGGCCGCATGATCCCCGTACAGGTCGCGGGCACCCTCGACGAGGCACGCCTCGCAGGGCTGCAACACCCCAACTGCCGTCACTCCGTCAGCGCCTACACCCCAGGTCTGACTGTGTCCGAGCAGGCCAGCAGCGACCCCGGCGGGTACGAGGCCGGACAGCGACAGCGGGCGATCGAGCGGCACATCAGGAAGTACAAGCGCCGCGAGGCCGCCGCCGTCACGCCCGAGGCGCAGCGCGCCGCACGGCTCAAGCTGCGCCAGTGGCAAGGCGCCATGCGGTCGCACCTCGCCGCGAACCCCGACCTACGCCGGTTGCGGCATCGCGAGCAGCCGGGCGCCTCGAACCTCCCCGAGAAGCGGACCGAGGCGACGCCCGAGCAGGTCGAGGCCGCACGCGTGTGGTCGGGCGACGAGCAGACCGTACGGGAGATGAGCGACGACCAGCTCGCCGCCGCCGAACGTTCCCGCCTGCTCGACGACCGCGCCCGCGCCCGGATCGAGGCCGAGGCCGACCGCCGCGACCTCGACGACCTGCTCGCCCGCATCCGGCCCGGCGGCACCCTCGCGGATGACCTGACCGGGTTCAGCGACACCGAACTCGCCCGCGCCTACGTCCACCTCGACGACGGCGACGCACTGCGCGTCATGGCGGAGATGGACCGGCGCGACCTCGCCACCCGCCTACCGGGTGTCTCCCCGGACCTGGTCGGCCTGTCCGACCACGACCTCGCCGCGCGCGCCCGCGGCGCCGACCCGGACACGCTCGCCCTGCTCGCCGCCGAGGCCGGTCGCCGCGACCTGCTCACCCGCCTGTTCCCCGGCGGGCAGCTGCTCGGCGACCTGTCCGACGTGAGCGACGACGAACTCGCATGGTGCATGCAGTACGCCACCAGCGAAGAACTGCTCAGGATCGCCGCCGAGATGGACCGCCGCGACGCCTTCGACCTCCCGCCCCCGGCGGACACGGGCGACGCCGTCGCCGACATGCTCGCCGACCGCGACGCCCTCGCCGAGGCCATGGCACCCGCGCCGGACCCGGAGCAGTGGGGGCACCTCGCGGACGACGAGACGTTCGCCGCCGAGGCCGCCGCCCACAACGAGGACAGCGGCAACACCGACGAGCGGCACACGATCACCCGTCGCGAGGCCCGTGCCCTGTACGACGAGTACGTCTACCGCCAGTACCTACAGGCCGAAGAGGACTGCAACGGGTACCTACTCAACCGCAAGGCTCGCGATGCCGGGATCAACCCGGTTTCCTTGTTCTCCGGGCCCGCGCGTATCGCGTACGCGCGCGCGTCCGACGAGCTGAAAGAGTGGTGGAAGGAACACGGCCGACTCACTCAGGCCGAGTTCATCGAGCAGGTAGTCGGCAAGCCCCAGCGATGGGCCGACGGCGCCCGCAAGAACGAATCCGACCACCAGGCCAAGAGGTAGGGGGCGCAACGTGGGCACACGCGAGGACATCGTCAAGGCAGTTGAAACCGGCCGCGAGGCCGGGCGGAACGGCGAGCAGCCGACCGCCTGCCCGTACCCGCGGTCGTCAGCGCTGCGTACGGCGTGGATTCGCGGCTATGCCGAGACCCGCCCTGTGTCGTCCCAGCCGGAGACGACCAGCTAGCACCCACTACCGACAGCACTTCCCGAAGGGGGCCCGCCAGGCGCGGGCCCCCTTTCGCATGCCCGACACGCGGTGCGCCAGGCGCGCGCCGCCCTGACTACGGCTCCAGGAGGGCCCTATGTCCACCCCGACCCCGAGCGCGCCCGCCGCGCCATCCACCGCCCCCACCGCGCCGCAGGCACCCGCGCCGACCACGCCCGCGAGCACCCCGCCCGCGCCGCCGAGCCCCACCGCGCCACCGGCCACGCCCGAGGGCGGCGAACCGCAGGATGTCGCGAGCCTGCCCGCATGGGCTCAGAAGCTCATCACAGACACCCGCGCCGAGGCCGCGAACTACCGCACCCGCGCACAGGCCGTCGAGCAGGGGCAGCAGCCCGCCGCCCCCACGCCCCCCGCGCCCGCACCGGCCGACGCCCCCGAGGGTGATGTAAGCCGACTCCCGCAGTGGGCACAGCGCGCCATCACCGACGGCCAGAGCGCCGCCCGCCGCGCCGCCGTACAGGCCGCGGTCATCCAGGCCGCGCCCGCCGCCGGGGCCGACGTGGCCCGCCTGCTCGACTCCCAGTCGTTCGCCGCCACCCTCGCCGGCGTCGACCCCGCCGACACGACCGCGATCACACAGGCGATCACCAACGCCGTGACTGCACAGCCCTGGCTCGGCATCGCGCCGACCGGGCCCGCCCGCGGGGGCGCCGACTTCGGCAGCACCGGAACCGGCCAGGTCACCGCCGAGCAGTTCGCCCGCATGTCCTACGCCGAGCGCGTCGAGCTGCACCAGTCCGACCCCGACACCTACCGGCGCCTCGCCGGTTCCTGACCACGCCCGGCACCGCGCCGGGCCCCGACGCCCGGCGACCGCGCCGGAGAAAGTGAGCAGCAGCAATGCCGCAGACCACCGCCGCCGCGATGATCGTCCCCGAGGTATGGGGCGACATGGCACAGGCCCAGTTCATCGGAAAGGTGCGCGTCGCCGGTTCCTCGGCCGTCATCGACGACAGCACCCTCGAAGGTGCGCCCGGCGACACGATCCACTTCCCGAAGTGGGGCGCCCTCGGCGACCTCGACGAGCTGTCCGAGTCCACCCCCATGACGCCCGCCGCGATGTCCACCGACGACGCCACGGCGACGATCAAGGAAGTGGGCAAGGCCGTTGAGATCACCGACAAGGCCCGCCTTGTCTCCCTCGGCGACCCCGAGGCCGAGGCCCGTCGGCAGTTCGGCGTACTCGCCGCCCGCAAGGTCGACGCCGACCTGATCGCCCAGGCGCAGGCCGACGAGACCGCGCAGGGCGGGGGCAACCCGTTCCGCTTCACCACCGCCGCCGGGAAGACCAAGTTCACATGGCTTGACGCCATGGTTCCGGCCATCGGCCAGTTCGGCGACGAGTGGGAGCCGAACGACTTCGCCGGCCTCTACATCAACAGTGTGCAGCTCGGCGAGGCTATGGCCGACCCGCAGTTCATCGACGCATCCAAGCTCGGTAGCGGCGAGACCGCCGCCGTAACCGGCAGCATCGGCCGTATCGGCGGCGTATCCGTGTTCGTGACCAACCGTGTCGCGGCCGGAAAGTTCCTGCTCCTCAAGACGGGCTCGCTCGGCCTGCTCTACAAGCGGCGCCCCCTGGTCGAGTCCGACCGCGACATCCTCGCCCGCTCCACCGTCGTGACCACGACCCTCCACTACGCCGTGAAGCGGCTGAATGACCGGGGCGTCGCCGTCGGCACCCTCGCCACCACCTGACCAGGAAGGAGAGCGCCGCCGTGATGCTGCGCCGCTACCACCCCCGTGACCCCGAGGACTCCGACACCGCGCCGGACGAGCAGGAGATCACCGACGACGCCCCGCAGGCCACGAAGCAGGCGGGGCGTTCGCGTTCCAGCAAGACCGCCAAGGAGGGGTGACCGGTGGCCGGTCGCGTCTACGCCACCCCCGAGCAGTTGACGGCGTGGACCGGCCAGCCGGCCCCAGCCGACGCCGAGCGGCTGCTCGCGCGGGCGTCCGAGGACATCGACGACGCCCTACTCACCGCCTGCTATCCCACGGACGCCGCCGGGATGCCGACCGATCCGGCGACCGTGCAGGCCCTCGCCGAGGCCGCATGCGCCCAGGTCGAGTACCAGCTCGCCACGGGCGACGACAGCACGGGCGCCGCGGGCCGGTGGGGAAGCGTGTCGATCGGCCCCGTGTCCCTCGGCGACCGCCGCGACTCCTCACAGGCCGCCGGCGACGTAGACCTCGCCCCCCGCGCCCACCGCGGGCTGAAACGGGCTGGACTGCTGCCGGGGGTGATCTGGTGAACGTCCCCCGGTGGCTGCTGCGGCACCGGATCAAGGTCGAGCCGTACCTCGGCGACAGCGCGTACGGCCCGACGTACGGCCCGCCCGTCGAGGACGTGCCCGCCCTAGTCGCCGAGAACATCCGGACCGTGCGCGACCGCGAGGGCCGCGAGGTCACCAGCACCGCGCAGATCATCGCCGAGCCCGGCCTCGACTGTCCGGCCGAGTCACGGATCACTCTCCCCGACGGCCGCACCACCAAGGCGATCAGCGTCGCCCACCACACCGCGCCGGGGCTCCCGGTGCCGCAGTGCACGGAGGTGAGCGCCGAATGACCCAACGCGCCCGCCTGAGATGGAACGGCGCCGCCGCCATGCGCGGCACCCGCGCCGGGGCCGTGCGAGGTCTGCGCATCGCTGCCGAGCACGTCCTCGCCGAGTCGCGGAAGATCGTCCCCATTGAAGAGGCCACCCTCGAAAGGTCGGGCGTGGCCACGGTCGACGAGTCGTCGCTCACGGCCGCCGTGTCGTACGACACCCCGTACGCGATCAGGCAACACGAGGAACTGAACTACCGGCACGACGCCGGACGATCGGCGAAGTACCTCGAACGCCCGCTCACCGAGCAGGCCGACACCGTCGCCGAGATCATCGCGGCGCAGCTGCGGAGGTCGCTCCGTGGCTGACCTCGACCCGCTCGACGGCGTCGCCCGCCTGCTCGCCGCCCGCGGCCTGGTCGCCTACGACCCGACCGGCACGACCGGTGACCTGTTCGTCGAGATCATGCCGCCCGCGCCCGATGCCGCGGTCGCCCTGTGGCTCTACGACGGCGAGGCGCCCGACACCCGCAACGCCTACGACACCCCGCGCCTACAGGTGCGCGTGCGCGGCGGGCCCGACCCGCGCGTCTCCCGCCGCCGCTGCTGGGCGATCTACAGCGCACTTCACGGCCTCGCGGGCGTCGCCCTCGCCGATGGGACGTGGCTCATCCTCGCCGCTGCGCGCGGCACCCCGGCCCCCATGGGCCCCGACTCCAGCGGCCGGCACGAGCACGTGATCAACTTCGACCTTGACGTGTCTGCACCCACCGACCACCGGCTCACATAGGCGACAGGCCCTAGCATGCGCCACGCGATCCCGCACCCACATCACACCGCATTCACCCTATCGGGTGAACCTTGCGGCGTTTTTCCTTGGCACACGCGCGCGCGTATAGTGTATAAATTAATTATACTGGAGAAACATGAATGAGATTGATTGAGTAATTTCAAATAAGTTCTTATTCAAATCAATTCTTATTTTCCGCGCGTGCGCGCGAGGGCCGTTCCGCCGCATACCCCGCTCCCCCTTTTGCGCTAAGTTCGCCGCATGAACGAATTCACGACGGTCGTTGCGCCCCTCACCGCTTCCACGGGCGCAATCATCAGCGCGGTAATCATCACGGCCATAGCGCATCCTGACCCGTCAGCGCGGGTACGGGCGTTGCGTGTCCTTGACATCCTTTTCGTGCGGCGGAACGGTAACTAATGACAGCGTGACTTCAACATAGGTTCGGAATTCAAAAAGGCCGGGACTGACTCTGTCATCCCGGCCTTTCACATGCTCAGGAGGAAAACATATGGGGCGCCCAATCGACGCCCGAAGCTGGGAATTCGAGGTCGAGACCGCTACGGCGGACACGTTCGTACGCCTCGGCAACCTCACCAGCTGGACCCACAACCCCGGCGAGAACGAAGAGACCGCCGATACGACCACGTTCGATTCCGACGGGTATTACGAGCAGGACATCATGCAGCGGGGCGCGACGATCGAGGTCAGCGGCCTGTACGCGGCCACGGCCGGCACCCGCGACCCCGGACAGGACTACGTCGACAAGGTGTGGGCGTACAAGTTCGGCGAGGAGTCGCGCGGAACCCTGCGGTACCGGCACACCTCACAGGACCAGTGGACCGTATGGGAATGCACGGTCACGCCCGGCGAGCAGGGCGGCGAGACGAACGCCAAGACCTCATGGGGCGCGACGTTCACCCGGTGCGGCGCCCCGACTACCGCCCCGGTGGTGACGGGACCGTGACCGAGCAGCCGATCGAGCCGACCGAGGTCGAGGTCGCCGATTTCGACGCGTTTTTCGCCGAGCAGGCCGAGCCGGAACGGCAGGGCGTACCGCTCAAGCTGTACGGACGGACGTACGTCCTCCCGCCGACCCTGCCCGCCCTGTTCACTCTCCAGCTGCACCGGGTGCAGCACTCCGCCCGCCCCGACGACATCCGGCGCCTGCTCGGCTCCCTGTTCGGGCCGGACGCGGTCGACCACTGGACCGAGGCCGGCATGGACGACCGCCGCCTCGGCATCGTCCTGCTGTGGTCGACGGCCAACGTCGCCGATCCGGGCGCCGTGTCCATGGAGCGCGCGGCGCGGCTGTACGACGAGCGCGAGGCCGCGAAGGGAAAAGCGGCGCCGCGGCAGACCCCGGCCAAGCCCCGCCCGAAGGGCAAGGGCAAGGGCAAGGGGAAGCCGCGGAGTTCTGGCACTCGGTCCTGACCAACTGGGGCGCGGTCGAGTCTGACCTCGCCCAGACCTACGGCCTGTCGGCCGACGACATCGCGCGCCTGTCCACGCGCGCGTTCCTGGTCCGCATCGCCGGTCTGCCCGGCGAGTCACGGTTCGCCCGTGCGTGGCGCTCGACGCCCCGCGTCGTGACGGACCCCGGCGAGATCGCCCGGCTCACCGGGCAGTGATCAACAACCACAACTGAATAGCGGCGCGCGCCGTTGGGGGGTGCTCCTTGGGTTCCCTCACCATCGGCGAGCTGGTCGGTTTCATCGACCTCGACGACTCCGGGGCACAGCGCGGAGTCGACCGCACCGAGGCCGCTCTCGTTGGTCTCCAGCAGGACGCAGACGGCCGGTTGCGCGACATGCGCGGCCGGTTCGCTGTGGCCGGCGCGGAGATGGGCGGCGCCCTCGGCGACGGCATCGGCGGGGGCGCCGAGGAAGCCGGCCGCGGCCTGGCGGGCATCGGCCCGCTGCTGGGCGCGGCCAAGACCTCGACGCTTGCCCTGTCGGGCGCGTCGGTCGTTGCGGCGGGTGCGCTCGCCGCCGTGCCGTTGGCCGTGATCGGCCTCGGCGCGAAGGTGCTCGCCGAGAACGAGCAGGTCAAGGGCGCATTTACCGACCTCGGCGAGCACGTCAAGGGGCGAATGCAGGAACTCGCCGCCCCGTTGGTCGAGCCGTTCGTCAACGCCGCCGACCAGTTGGGCGGCATCTTCGACGACCTCGCCCCGCAGATCGGCGCCCTGTTCAAGGGCGTCGCCCCGCTCGTCGAGCCACTGGTCGAGGGGATCGGAGCCCTCGCCAAAGGCGCGATGCCCGGCCTGGTCTCCGCGGTCGAGGCCGCGGGCCCGGTCATCGACGCCCTGTCGACCGGACTCGGCGCGGTCGGCGACGGCATCGGCGGGTTCTTCGAGGGCGTCGCCACGGGCGCCGGCGGCGCGGCCGAAGGGCTCGGCGGCCTGCTCGGCGCGGTCGGCGAAATCCTGCCCGCCGTCGGGCAACTGATCGGCGCACTCGCCGAGGCCGGCGGGCCCGTGCTCGCCGCGCTCGCCCAGGCGCTCGCCCCCGTAGTGAAGAGTCTCGCGGACGCGCTCGGCCCCGCCCTGGCCAAGCTGGGCCCGCCGCTCGCCCGGTTGGCGACCTCGCTCGGCGACGCCCTGTTGCCGATCGTCGATGCGCTCGGCCCTGTGCTCGCCTCCGCCGCGGGCGCGTTCGGCGAGCTGATCGACGCCGTGTCGCCGCTGCTGCCACTGCTCGGCGGCATGATCGCGTCCGTTCTGCCCGCGCTCACGCCGCTACTCGACGCGCTCGCGGTGATCTTTCAGCAGATGGCGCCCGTCATCGAAGAGGTAGCGGGCGTGCTCGGTAGCACACTGATGCCCGTATTCGCGGTATTGCCGCAGGTCATCGCGCCTATCGCCGAGATGCTGGGGCAGCTCGCCGCCGCGATCCTGCCGATTCTGGTCGACCTGATCGCCGCCCTGTCGCCCGCGCTGATGACGATCGGGCAGGCGTTCGCGCAACTGCTCGTTGCCCTGTCGCCGCTGATCGTCGCCGTGGGTGAGCTGCTGATCGGCGCACTCAACGCGCTCATGCCGATCATCGAGCCGCTGATCGGCCTCATCGGGCAGCTCGCCGGAATCTTCGCGAACGGCCTCGCCGCCGTGATCGAGCAGGTGGTCGTACCCGTCATCGGCGCCATCGTCGCGCTGCTTCAAGGCGACTTCGACCAGGCATGGCAACTCGCCAAAACGGCCGTGTCGAACGCCGCGAACCTGATCGGCGAGGCCGCGACCAGACTCGCCGAGTGGGTCGGTAACGGCATCTCCACCGCGGTCGCCTGGATCAACGGACTGCCCGGCCGCGCGTACAGCGCGCTCGCCCCGCTCGCCGGCAAGCTGCGCGACCGCGCGGAATCAGCCCTGCGCAGCTTCAAAGACTCGATCGTCAGCAAGGCGCGCGAGGCCATCGCATGGGCGCGCGGACTACCCGACCAAATCTCATCGGCGATCGGCAACCTCAATTCGCTGCTGGTCGACAAGGGGAAAGACGTCGTTCGCGGCCTGCTCAACGGCGTGAAGAGCATGGGCGGTTACCTGAAATCCCAGCTGGTCAGCTTCGCAAAAAACATGATCCCCGGCCCCATCGCTGACGCATTGGGCATCGCTTCACCGTCCAAGGTCATGGCGCGCGACGTGGGCCGCTGGATTCCCGCCGGCCTGGTCAAGGGCATCGAGGGCGGCGCCGGGGCCGTGGACCGCGCAATGTCCAGCCTGGTGACCCCGCCCGCCGTCCCGTCCCTCTCGCCCACCCTCGCGGGCGCGGGCGCGTACGGCTCACCGTTCGCCGCCCCCTCGACCGGCGGCGCCCTGGTGCACGTCGAGCACTGGCACGCCGCCGAGAACGGCACCCCCGACGACAACGCCCGCGCGCTCGCGTGGCTGGCCAAAGCGAGGGGGTGACCATGGCGCCCGGTTCCCTGCTCACCCGCCCGGGACAGGTGCAATACGGCGAGCTGCTGCTCGGCGCGGGCACGCCGTACCGATGGCGCGGTATCACCGGGTGGGAGGAACTTCCCGCCCTCGACTCCGGCACAGTGCCGCGGTCGGACGCACACGGCGCGATCCCCGGCGGCCTACTCGCACAGGCCCGGACGATCGGCCTCGACGGGTTGGTCATCCGGGCCCCGCGGGCGTCCGTCGGCGCGGTCGTCGCCACCCTCAACGCGGGCACGGTGCCGGTCGAGGACGAGCGCCCGTTCGTGGCGTGGCTCGACGACCGCGGGCCCCTACTCGCGTACGCCCGCGCCACCCGCCGCGCGGTACCGGCGGCCCTCGGGTACCGCCTCGGCACGATCACGGGCGGCGCCTTGGAATTCGTCGCGACCGACCCGCGCCGGTACGCGCTCGCCGAACAGGTCGCGTCCGCGATGCTGCCCATGTCCGAGCCTGGTCTGTCGTGGCCGCTGGTGTGGCCGCTGGACTTCGGCGCGCCCGGCAGCACAGGCGCCATCAGCACGACGAACATCGGGGACGCCGAGGCACACCCCGTGATCGAGTTCCGCGGGCCGGTCGCCCGGCCGTCGCTGACCAACATCGGCACGGGCGATGCGCTGGAGTACGACATACCGCTCGCCGCCGACGACGTGCTGATCATCGATACCAGCGCCGGCACGGTCACCCTCAACGGCACCGCGTCGCGGATCTACACCGCGACCTCGCGCAGCGTGCCCGAGCAGACGTTCACGCTCGCCCCCGGCACAACGAACCTCCACTTCCGCGCCGCGCCCGGCAGTAGCCCGGCAGCGTCGGCGACCGTGCGCTACCGCTCGGCATACTGGTAAGGAGACACCCCACCGTGACCGTGCGTTCGGCATGGCTGCTGCCCAACGGGCAGACGAGAGAAGACACCCGCCTCACGCCCGTGGGCACCTTCGCGCCCGAGTCGGAGACGCGTACCCGGGACGGCGTGATTCCCGGGGGCGACCCGTTCGCCGCCGCGGGCGCGGGCGCGATGGCCCTGCAAATCGGCGTCGGCCGCGCGCTGGTGCAAGGCACCGACGCCCAGGGGGCGTACCCCGTAGCCAACGACGCGCCTGCAATCCTCACATTCGCCGACGGCGACGCGCAGTTCGCCCGCATCGATGCTGTGGTCGTCCGGGTGTACGACGAACTGTTCGACACCGACGGACAGAACCTGGCGCGAATAGAGATCATCCAGGGCGAACGCGCGGAGACCCCGACCGCGCCGACCCTTCCCTCGGCCTGTCTGCGCCTGTGGGACGTGACGATTCCCGCAGGCGCGTCCGCGGGCGTGGGCGGTATCGACTGGACGGCTGCACTCGCGGACCGGCGCCGTTACACCGTCGCCGTGGGCGCAGTGGTGCCCCGTGGCGCCGCATCGGACGTAGGCGCCTACGACGGCCAGTACGCCGATCATGGGGGCGTGCTGAAACGCTGGTCCGTCACGGCAGGGCAGTGGCAGACCTACCGGCCCCCGTCCGATGTTCAGACCGCGACCGGCGCCGCCGTGGTGACAGCCGCATCGGGCTGGACGCTGCACAATGCCCAGGCCGTCCGCGTATCCGGCATGATCACAGTGCGAGTGCAGATCGAGCGGACCGGCCCGGATTACGGGCCTGCTTCCTCCGACGGAAACCTCGCCGACCTCGCCATGTTCACCGTTGCCGCCGGATGGCGCCCGAACGGCATCTACGGCGTTGAGCGCATGCCCACGATCGTGACCGACTCCTACGGCGACGGGGCCGGCTATCTCACCCCGAACACCGGCCTGTTCGAACTCGTTTCATGGGGCCCGGGCGCAACGGTCGTCAAAAACAGGTGGCACCGCGTGATGATCACCTACCCGGCATAAGGGGGCGACGTGGGCACCACCGCGCCGTACCGGCTGCTGCTGACGGATCTACGCTCCGACCAGCTGCTCGACGCCCTGCCCGTACAGGGCCTGTCCCTCGACGACTACATAGGCAAGACGGGCCGCCTCACAGGCACCGTGCCGATCCCTAACCGCGCCCTCGCCGACCGCGCCCGCCGCGTTCTCCTGCCCGGACGAACGGGCGTATGGGTCGAGAGGGGGCGCGAACTCTGGTGGGGCGGCATCCTGTGGACGCTCAACCTCGCCAGCGACAGCCGCGGATTCCTCAGCGCCCAGATACAGGCCGGCGGGTGGGAGAGCTATCTGTACCGGCGCCTGTTGTTCGATACGCAGATCGCCGACGATGTCGACCAGTTCGACGTAGTGCGGCAGCTGGTCGACTACGCACAAAACGCCGAGGGCGGCGACATCGGCATCACATACGACACGGCCATCTCTGGAGTGCCCCGCGACCGCACGTACTCGCGCTACGACCTCCCGAGCATCGGCGACCTGATCGACGACCTCGCCGCGGTCGAGCGTGGCTTCGAGTGGCGCATCGCGAGCTTCCGTGACGGCGACGGCCGACGCGTCAAGAAGCTGATGATGGGACACCCCGTCATCCGCACCGGCACAGCCGACATCGTCCTCGACCACCCCGGCCCGGTCCTGTCCTACGCGTGGCCGACGGACGCGACAGGCAAGGCGAACGCGTGGCAGAGCCGCGGCGCGTCCGTGAACGGCAACCTCGCCGCAGACAGCTACCCGCTTACCTCGCCGCTCCTGGTCGCCGAGGACGACATCGCCGCCGGCTGGCCGCGCCTCGACAGGAGCAGCGACTACACCACCGTTGAAGTACAAGACACGCTCGACGCACACGCCCGAGCGGACGCCGCCGCGGCCCGCAACCCCGTCACGCTGCCAGAAATCACGGTCCTGCTCGGCGGGAACATCACGCCCGCCCTGCTCGGCGCCACCGTCCGGGTACGCATCCGCGACCTGTGGCACCCCGACACCCTCGACGCCCGGTACCGCGTCGTCGGCCTTTCCATCACCCCGCCCGAGCGCGGTCGGCCCGAGACGGCCCGCCTGTATCTGGAGGTCCCGTAACCGTGCCGTACGTACCGCAAGACGTGCTCGACCGCCTCGCCGCCCTCGAACGGCAGGTGAAGCAGCTTGCCGGACGCGCCAACATCCGGCCCGCGCTGAATCAGGTACTCAACGGCGACGTAGTGATCGGCGAGGGCGGGCAGCTCTACGTACGCGCCCCCGGCGACGCCACGGTCCTGCAAATCGGCAAGCTCTACACCGAGTCGGACGAGTTCGGTTTCAAGGTACGCCGCGAAGACGGAAGCCTCGCGCTCGGCGTGTATCACGGCCTCACGGGCGATGTCGGCGAGCAGGGCATTCGGATGCTTGACGCGTCCGGCACAGAGATTTTCGCCGAGGACGTGCTCAACGGTGGGCTTGCCCGTCCGTACCTGCCCCCTGCCGCTCCCAAAGACGATAGTCCGTCTACGTGTGCCCGGTACCATCTCAACGTCAGGAACAACCCTGGCGAACTCGCAAGGTCTCGTACAGCACCCGTACGTACGGGTGAAGGCCACGCCCGCGCTCGACAGCTCCACCAACGGGCAAGTACGGATCGTGGCCGACGGCACCACCCTGGCTACCGGCGCCGTAGACAGCATTCTGACGGCCACGGCTGCACTGCCCGGTTTCACATGGGGCGCCACAGTTCAGTTCGAGTTGCAGGCCCGCCGGACCGCAGGCACCGGCACCGTGCGCGGCATGACCCGCTACCTGTACGGCGTCCAGTCCCCGTAACCCCTACCTCCCTCATCCACAGGAGTCGTCCTTGCTGCCCGAAAGCATCCCCACGGTGAAGGTCACCGGTCGCTACCTCGACCCCTCCGGCCAGCCGCTAGCCGGACAAATCGTGTGGCGCGCGCCCGCCCTGCTGACGTTCGGCGCCGCCGACGTGATGCTGTCCGGCCCCGTCACCGCGCCGCTCGACGCCACCGGCGCATTCGCGGTGATTCTTCCGGCCACTGACGCCCCGGACATGAATCCCTCGGGCTGGTCCTACACCGTCACCGAACAGCTCACAGGCGTTGCGTCCAACCGCTCGTACCAGATCCTCTTGCCCGCTGCCGAGCCCGTCGTCGACCTCGCCGACCTCGCCCCCACCAACCCGAGCACGCCCAACTACGTGGCAGTCAAGGGCGCCAGCGCGTACGAGGTCGCCGTCGCTTCTGGATACGAGGGCACCGTCACCGACTGGCTCTCATCACTGGTCGGCCCGACCGGGCCCCAGGGTCCCCCCGGAGCAACGGGCGCAACCGGAGCAACCGGAGCGGCCGGCCCGCAGGGCATCCCCGGCCCGGACGGCGCCCCTGGGGTCGTGCAATCCGTCAACGGGCAATCGGTCGCCGACGTACAGCTCGACGCGGCCGACGTACACGCCGTACCGGACACCGCGCCGGGCGCCCCCGGGGGTGTGGCGACACTCGACGCCACAGGCAAGGTGCCCGCCGCCCAGCTGCCGACCAGCACCGGCGAGGGCGTGGTCAGCGTCAACGGCGACCGCGGCCCCGACGTCGTCCTCGACGCGGCCAAGGTGGGCGCCATCCCGGCGACCGCCAAGGGCACCGCGGGGGGCGTGGCCGAGCTGGACGCCGTCGGCGACGTACCAGAAAGAACAGCTGCCCCCGTGGGCCATCGGCACATGGGCACCGGCCGACTTCGGCCTCGCCGCATGGTCCTACGACATCGGCACCAACTCCCCCACCCCGGGAGACGCGCCGTCACAGGCCGGGCGCCTGTATCTGGTAGGTGTGCCGCTACGCCAGGCCGCCACGATCGCCAAAGCCGCTGTCCACACCATGGGCTTTGACCGGCCCAACAGCACCGTCACGGCCGCCTACCTCGGCATTTACAACGCGAGCCTTGCCAGAGTGGCCACCACCGCGAACCTCGCGAGCACGTGGACCGAGGAACACCGGATCGGCGGATCACTCACCCCCTACGCCCTCACCGCGCCCGCGAGCCTCGCCGCCGGCGGGTATTACGTCGCGATCCTGATCAGGGGAACCGGCACGAGCGTGCCCTACCTCGCCGCGGCGAACTGGAGCGGGAACGCCACCACATCGGCCGCCCGCGCCGTCACCACGAGCGGTATGTACCGATGGCTCCAGACGTCCAGCACCAGCCTTACGACGCTCCCGGCCACGCTCACGCTGGGCGGCATGGTCGAGTCGACCACCTGCTATTGGGCCGCCATCGGCTGACCCGCCACCGCGCCGCCCACTTCATCACCCGCCGCCCCGCGCACCGCGCCGGGCGTTTTTTCATGCCCAGGAGGCACCCCTATGAGCCAGACCTCGCGCGGCATCGACGTGTCCGCGTACCAGGCCGCACAGGACTGGAAGAAGCACGCGGCCGATGGCCTTACCTTTGCGTTCGCCAAGGCGAGCGAGGGACAGAAGACCCACGACCTCAAGTTCGCGAGCCACGTCAAGGGCATCAGGGCCGCCGGTCTGGTCGCCGGGGCCTATCACTTCGCGTGGCCGAACCAGTCCGCGGCGAAGGAGGCCGCGAACTACATCGCCGCCGTCAAGCCCCACGCGGGCCCCGGTTTCCTGCACTGGCTCGACCTGGAGGCGTACAGCGACCGGCGCAACTACAAGGGCGCGACGGCCGCCCAGATCAAGGCGTATGCCGCCGCATGGATCGCCGCGGTGAAGAAGGCGTTCCCCGGTCAGCGCGTCGGCATCTACACGTCCGCCTCAGACATCGCAGCCGGTCACGTTCCGTCGGGCGTGCCGCTGTGGTACCCCGCTTACCCGTGGGGCGCCGCCACGTACGCCCGGGCCGAGGCCGCTACCCGGCCCAAGCCGTCCGGCCGCACGGTGACGTTCTGGCAGTTCACATCGACCCCGCTCGACCGGAATATCGCGTACATGTCCCCCTCCCAGCTGCGCGAGTGGGCCAAGGGCGCCGCCGCCGACCCCGACGACGAGGCGTACAAGCCGCCGGCGTTCCCGACCGGCCTCGCCCCGAACAAGGCCAAGCCGTCCGCCGTCACGCTTCAGCGCGCGCTCAAGGCCACCGGCTACATGTCCAAGAGCGTCAAGGAGTCCCCGAACTACGGGCCCGCGACACAGGCCGCGGTGGCCAAGTTCCACAACGCGCACCCGCAGTACCGCGCCAAGGGCACCACGCACGACGTGAAGATCGGCCCGAAGGGATGGGGCGCCCTGTTCCGCCTCGCCTACGGCAAGTAGGCACCCCGCCCGCCCCGGCACCATGCCCCGGGGCGGGCCCTGTCATATCCGCATTCCCCGAAAGGCACTCCCATGAGCCCCGCCACCAAGCGCGCCGTACGCACCGTCATTCAGGGCGTCGTCATGTTCGCCGTCGCCCTCCCCGCCATCGTGAACGCATCCGGCATCCCCGAGTCCCTGCCGTGGGTCGCCGCCGCCCTCGCCATCGCCGGCGGCCTCGCGCGCGTCATGGCCCTGCCCGCCGTCGAGCTGCTGCTCGACCGGTTCGGCCTCGGCATAGTCGATGACACCGCGCCGGACGCCGGGGGCGCCCCGAAGTGACCACCGCCCCGCCGCCGTCGGACCCGGCCGCGGTCGCCGTCGAGCTGGAACGCATCCGGCGCACGATCGAGGTCGGGCATGCCCGCATCGACGGCGCCCTCGCCCTGCTCATGCAGCGCCACGACCAGACCGACGAGCAGATCAAGGAACACGCCCGACGGCTCGACGACCACGACGTACGCCTCGACATGATCGAGCGCGGGGAGACCGAGCGGCAGAAGCGCCACGACACACGCCTCGACGCCCTCGAACGCGCCCGGTGGCCCCTGCCGTCCGTCGCCGCTCTGGTCGGCGTGATCGGCCTCGCCCTGTCCCTGTGGCAGTTCGCTGCCCGGTAGCACCGACGCCCCCCGTACGGCCCCGCAGGGGTCGCGCGGGGGGCGTTTCGTCGTACCGCCCCGAAGATCCTGGCACGGCACGGTTGCCATCCGCGTACTCTGGGTGTAGTCCCGCGTCGTCACGACCCATAAGGGGTGCCGGTGAACACCTACCCGCGTGAACTCACCACCGGCGACCGAATCAAGCTGTACCGCCAGCGCAAAGGGCTTTCGCAGGCTGCGCTAGGGGGCCTGATCGGCCGCTCGGAAGACTGGGTAAGCAAGGTCGAACGGGGAGTGATCCCCGTGGACAAGCTCTCTGTACTGCTCGAAATCTCCCGCGTCCTCGACATCAGGGAACTGGCCGAACTGACGGGCCGGAGTATCGAACTGGTTACCAACGGCTCACCCGAACACGAGTCGGTGCCAGCGATCCGCCGCGCGCTCAATACGATCTCTTCGCAACTCGGCACCGACCTGCCGGGCACCCCGCTGTCACCCGACGAACTGACGCAGCGAGTTGACGAGGCGTGGCACTCCTACGAGCACGACGTCGACCGGTACGCGGTCGTCGGACCCCAGTTGCCCACCCTGCTCGCCGAAGCGCACTACGCAGCCCGCAACGCCAGCCCCGACGACGAGAGCAAGGTCGCCCGAGCGGTGATCAGCCTCTACCACCTGTTGCAGGTGTTCCTACGCCGCGTTGGCGAACAGACTCTTTCCCGCGTGGCCGCGGACCGGGCCCTACAACTCGCCGACCAGACCGGCGACCCGGTTCTACTCGGCGCGTCCGCGTGGAACGTGGCCCTCGTACTCACCAGCACGGGCGACGTTGCCGAATCCGCAGACCTCGCCCGTTCGGCCATGGAAGTCACCGCGCCGGGTGATGACGCGTCGCCCGAACTTCTGTCCGTGCATGGGGCGTTGCACCTCGCGGCAGCTGTCGCCACGATGCGCGACAACCGCCCCACGGCGGCGTGGGACCTGCTCCACGATGCTGAGCGCGTCGCCCGTCGGGCGAGGATCGACCGGAACGACTGGCGTACAGCATTCGGCCCGACCAACGTAGCCATGCACGGCGTGCACCTCGCCGGCGAGGAAGGCGACGCCACCGAGGCACTGCGCCTTGCCGACAGCATCGAGGACGAGAACCCGGTACTACCGCTCGAACGACGCACGCGGTACCTGGTGGAAGTGATGAACGCTAACCGGTTGAAGCAGGACGACTTTGCGACGCTCTACATGATCGGACGCATTCGCAAGACTTCACCCGAAGAGGTCAAGTTCTTCCCCCTGGTCCGCGAAGCAATTCGCGACCTGCTCAAGCGCGAACGACCTGCGTATCGAACCGAGTTGCGCGACCACGCTGCCCATGTCGGCGTCCTTGCCAGCTGATCGGTAAGCCCAGAATAAAGGCACCCCGGAACTTTTTCCGGGGTGCCTTCGCGTGTGCCCCCTACGGTCTGGCAAGTGGTGAACTCCCTTGCCACGACGACGAGTCGAGGGGGCACATTGACCGCAAACCGTCAGACTGGTTGGCGCATCGAAAGAGCGCCTGGCAAGCCGTTGGGCCGTACCAACGCTGGCCGCTTCTTCATCCCGTTACTGATCACTGCGGACGGTCAGGAGATCGCCGAGGTTAACCTCGTGCTGACCGGTTCCGACTCCGAGCGGCTGCTCGGCGAACTGTCGCGCCTGCTGAGCGGTGGCGAACCGGCGCCGCTCGACCCGATCGGGGGGCCCGCCTGATGGCCTCCGCCTCCCCCGGATACGGGTTCCTCGGCTACACGTGCGCGCACCGGGTTACGGCCGGTGCCGTCGTGTGCGACGACAACGAATGGCGCGAAGTCTCCGAGGTCCAAGACGAGCGGCTGCACGCCGGTGCCCCCATCATCACGTTGGCCACCGACGGAAAGCGCATGCACGTTCGGCCCTCGGCGCGACTGCTCATCTGCGCAGACCAAACCCCCGACCCCTGCGAGCGGCACAAGACCCCCGTGCCTCTCGCCTGCCTCACCGCGAGCTGCCCACCACAGGCGGCTCCGGAGGGCGAGAGGTGACCAGAACCATGAACACCACACGCAGCGCTGGGGCGCGGGTGGTCCCGCCGCAGCGAGTCGTCCTTGCCGCAGTCGAAGAATCCGCCAAGGCCGCCCGCGACTTCACGAGCGACTACATCCACTTTCACCTACCGGACATCGGCGACGAACCCCTCGCCGATGTGATGCTCGTTGCCTCCGAGCTGGTGACCAACTCCATCCGATACGGCTCGGAGCCGGGCGATTCCCTGCGCGTCGTCCTCGCTCACGGCCCCGATAACGTCACCATTGAGGTACACGACACCCGTCGGCGTCGCCCGCACCTCAAGCCCGAGTCTGTGGAACGCCAGCGAGGCCGCGGCCTCTTCATCGTCGATGCCCTCGCAACGTGGGGCGTCCGCGACCGCCCGTTCGGGAAAATCGTGTGGGCGGTGGTCAAGTGGTAACGCCCCCTGGGTCGACGACCGGCACCGTTCCCGGCCCCGGCTTCGTCGCCGGTATCCGCCTCGCGACCGGCCTTCACCTCGCCGATTCGTTCAGCGTTGCCCAGTTGCTCATGTACCACGTGCCGCCGCGCCTCGCGCACGAGAGCGTCGAGAGCATCGGGACGGGCATGCGGGCGTTCGCCGACGCGCTGTACCTCGGCCCTCACGATGAACCCGCGCCGTACATCGGTCACCGCATCCGCATACGGCGCGGTGCCCCGTGGCTCGCCTACGGCGACGACACGTACCGGCTGTGCGTGCCCGCCGCGCCGTCATGGGTGCACCTGGTCGCCGCGGGCGGACCCGTCCGCATCTGCGTTCTGTTCGACCCCCTCGCGGCCGAGGCCGGGCAAGAGGAGACCGACGCGCACGTACGCGCCTGCTTCGCCCGCGGGTCGATGCGGTGGGGAACGACCTACCACGTCTGACCCGGCCGCAGGGAAGACGGGCCGCCCCGAGGTGGATTGGACCCCGGGCCGACCCGCTAGGCCGAGCGTACAAGGCGCCTCGATCGGCACTCAGCCGGTCGAGGCGCCGCCCCGGCCCCTTCCGGTCACAGCACACCCCCCACACCACAGCGCATTCCTGCCTATCAATGGAGGGGAAAACAGGGTGACCACATACCCCGTATCGCCGAACACGGTCCTAGCCAACGCGCTCAAGCACGCTGAGGACGTGCTCACGCCCCGAGTCCTCGACGTCGCGCCTGATCGAATCGTGTTCGTCGTGGGGACGCAGATCAACGGTGCCCCGCACATCGGTACCTCGCTCGTGCAGTCCCTTACCTTCGCCGTCGCTGCCCGTATCCGGGACAAGTTCGGCGTACCGACCGAGGTCCGGTTCGGCGCCCTCGACAACGCGCCGTACGCCATCGTCACCGACCAAAAGAGCGGCCACCGCTACCAGCAGTCGTACGCGCATGCTCTCGGCGAACAGGGCGTCGTCGAGCAGGTCGACAAGCTGTACCGCCCCCTGTTCGCCGCCCTGTCCGAGCGGCTGCACGTGCCGTACTCGGTCGAGACCTACAGCCAGCAGCAGGCCGGTGAGCATTTCCGCCGTACGTGGCTGCTCGCACTGCCGCGCATGGACGCCGCTCGCTGGTGGCTCGCCCCGTCCTCCGGCGTGGCGCACCTCCGGGTTCCCTGCCCGCGGCCCGCTTGTGGCTGGGCCGAGAAGCACGCCGAGCGCACGCACGTGCGACACGTGAGCGCGGAGCGGGCGACCGTATCGGCCGTCTGCATGCACCATGGCGAGTACGAGGTCACCATCGACCCGGACGGCGGCGGGTATCTCGACCTCGCCACGCTGTATCGCAACCTGATCAAGGAACTCGCCGTCACCAGCAGGCGCGGCGCCCTGTACGTGATGGTCAAGGGCGGCGACTGGGTGTTCGGCTCCCAACTGGTCGACGGCGCGTTACAGGCCCTCGGCCTCACCTGCGGGCAGCTTCCGGCCCGCCTGTTCTGCCCGATGATCCTCAGCGACACCGGCGCGAAGTTGTCCAAGTCCCTCATTCGGGAGGGGCGCGCGACCTTGCCCGAGGGCGCCGCCCCTTGGATGCTCGACACTCGGGACTGGCCCGGATCGTTGCCCGAGTACATCGACAAACTGCTCAACACGGCCGAGGTCGTCCTGTCCGACCCGCGCCACTTCTTCCGTTCATACTCCGCCGGCGAACTCGGCCGGATGATGACCTCACCAGCAGCTAGGAGCGTTCCCGCCCCATGACGGACACCGCCGCTCGCGTCCGCGAGCTGAACCTCTACCGGCGATACTTCGACCTGGTCGCCGCGGGCAAGAAGAAGACCGAGGTACGGGTCAAATACCCGCACCTCGCCGACCTCGCCGCGGGCGACGTGATCCGATTCCGGATCAAGGGCACCGACGAGACATGCGACGTGCGCGTACGGCAGGTCACCGAGTACCCCGATTTCGAGGCCCTGCTCGACGGCGAGGGACCGGCCAACGTCAACCCGACGGCGACCCGCGAGGAACAGCTCGCCAACATCCGGAACATCTACCCGCCCGAAAAGGAAGCGCTCGGCGCCCTCGCGATCAAGATCGAATTACTCGCCCCCTGAGACGGCCGCGCTGTCCCCGTTCCCCCGGCGGGGGCGGCGCGGTCCGCGACACGCACGCCCCGGCACCTTGTGTAGGACCGGAGTGGTCAGCCGAGCAGCTGAGATGATCACAGGAGAAACAGCGCGGCCCCGGCACCGAGCAAGGTACCGGGGCCGCGTCGCACGCTAAGCACGCGGGCCCCGTTCGCTCCCGCTCCCCAGCGAGAACGATCGGGGCCCGATCACGCCCGGACGGCCGCCCCCACCTGCTTTCGCAGGTCAGGGGCTCGGCACCGTTGCGGATGTTTTACCGCAACAGGTGCCCAGCTGTCCGGGCTTCGTGCCGTCCGCCGCACCCCCGTCCCCACGGGGCTGATGGCCGGAAGTCCCCGGCCCGGGCCGCTCTCCCGGACCTGGGGCGCTCAGCGCCCCAGCATTCCCGCCACGGACGACGCCTGTGTGACGACGGCTTCCCAGCCGCCGAACGCGATGCTCAGCAGGACGGCCAGCGGCAGCACGATCGCTGCCGCGACCAGAGGATGGCGGGTGCCGGTCTGCGGGCTGCCGAACGTGTCGAGGGCCGCGCGCCTGCGCGCCCTGACGACCGTGCGCCCCACCGTGTCCGCCATCGTCCTTCCTCCGTCACATCTACAGCGGCGAGCGTCTGACCTCGGGGGACGAGTGCTGCGCCCGCCGCTTGACCTCAACATTAGGCGTGCGGCCCGGTCCACGGCGTCATGCCCTCGTACCGCTTGCCGGGCCTCCCGGAGGAAGACGCCGGACCGGGCCTCGTACTCCCCTGAGTGGAGAAATCCGCCCGGACTGGGGTCTCCCGAAGGGTCCGCCGGAACGGGCCCTTCCGGGGGTGAACGGCCGGTGGGACGGCTCCTACTCACCGTCCCCGTCAGCGGTCCGCGGCAGCGGCTGCTCCACCAGCGCCAGGACCCGGTTCGCCATGAAGCGGGCCGTCCGCACCACCGACCCGTTTCGGGTGACTTCGCTCACTTCCACCACCCCGCGCCGCACCGCCGTCTCGACCCGCCGCCCCGCCCTCTCGGCCACCACTTCGTACGTCCGCGTCGTGTCGCCCGCGTCCACCACTATCTCCACACGATCACCCTTCACGGTCCCAATCCCCCTTCTGAGACGGTCTTTTGAGATCACGCATGCGCAGACCGGAGCACGGATTGCTACGATTCCGGCCCACTTCTCCAGGATCCCAGGCACCACTGACAATCCGTAGGCCGACGCATGCGCGGCCTCTCAGCGCGCGGGGCCGTCAATCCGTAAGCTGTGCACGTCAGACGGACGGCAGTGGACCGGCAGCAGACGGCAGCGGATGGGGCTCCCCACCAAGGGGTAGAAGGGCTCCCCACCGGAGGTAGGGGACGGACATGGCGATGATGCGGCTCCGGCGCGAGGACCCGCGTGTCGTCGGCTCCTTCAGGCTTCACCGGCGGCTCGGTGCGGGCGGTATGGGGGTCGTCTACCTCGGGTCCGACCGGCGCGGGCAGCGGGTGGCGCTGAAGGTCATCCGGCCGGATCTGGCGGAGGACCGGGAGTTCCGGTCGAGATTCGCCCGCGAGGTGTCCGCCGCGCGGCGGATCCGCGGCGGCTGTACGGCGCGGCTGGTGGCCGCGGACCTGGAGGCCGACCGGCCGTGGTTCGCCACCCAGTACGTGCCCGGCCCCTCCCTCCACGACAAGGTGAACGAGGAGGGCCCGCTGCCGGCCGCGCACGTCGCGTCCATCGGGTCCGCGCTGGCCGAGGGGCTGTTGGCGGTGCACGAGGCGGGGGTCGTCCACCGCGACCTCAAGCCGTCGAACATCCTGCTCTCCCCCAAGGGCCCCCGCATCATCGACTTCGGCATCGCCTGGGCCACCGGCGCCAGCACGCTGACCCACGTCGGCACGGCCGTCGGCTCCCCCGGCTTCCTCGCGCCCGAGCAGGTGCGGGGCGCGGCCGTCACCCCGGCGACGGACGTCTTCGCGCTGGGCGCCACGCTCGCGTACGCCTCGACGGCGGATTCGCCGTTCGGGCACGGGAG
>NZ_GG657754.1:2080008-2082144 GCF_000158915.1 Streptomyces himastatinicus ATCC 53653
GCCACCGCCGCCGCCGCGCCACGTTGAGGGAGTCGACGCCGTGGGCCATGGGGATGCGGACCCATTCGTCCGCGGACATCAGGGCCTTGGTGGAGAGGCCGTCACCCTCGGCGCCCAGCATCAGGGCGACGCGGTCGAGGCGGTGGGGGGCGGCGTCGTCGAGGGACGTGGCCTTTTCGTCGGGGGTGAGGGCGAGGATCTTGAAGCCCGCGTGCCGGACCGCTTCGAGACCGCGCGGCCAGGTCTCCAGGCGGGCGTACGGGACGGAGAAGACGGCGCCCATGGAGACCTTGACGGAACGGCGGTAGAGGGGGTCGGCGCAGTCCGGGGAGAGGAGGACGGCGTCCATGCCGAGCGCGGCGGCGCTGCGGAAGATGGCGCCGATGTTGGTGTGGTCGTTGACGGACTCCATGATCACGACGCGCCGGGCACCGGCCAGGAGTTCCTCGGCTACGGGCAGCGGTTTGCGCTGCATGGAGGCGAGGGCGCCGCGGTGGACGTGGTAGCCCGTCACGCGTTCGGCCAGTTCGGGGCTGGCGGCGTAGACGGGCGCGGGGACGTCCTCGATGACGTCGCGCATGACGTCGACCCACTTGGACGACAGCAGCATCGAGCGCATCTCGTAACCGGCGAGGCGGGCCCGCCGGATCACCTTCTCGCCCTCGGCGATGAACAAACCTTCGGCGGGCTCGCGCTTGCGCCGTAGCTCCACATCGGTCAGACCCGTGTAGTCGCGCAGCCGCGGGTCGTCGGGATCATCGACGGTGATGAGATCAGCCACTTGAGTGATACTGCCTTGTCCTGGATGCCGTGCCAATGCGGCGACGTGAGGAAGTTACCGGTGGTTACGCCCGACGGGAGCCGACGGCGACCACCTCGCCGATGACGATGACCGCGGGCGGGCGGACGCCCTCGGCGGTGACCGTGTCCCCCACGGTGGCGAGGGTGGCGTCCACGCGGCGCTGGGCTGCGGTGGTGCCCTCCTGGATGACGGCGACGGGGGTGTCCGCGCTCCGGCCGTGCTGGATGAGGGCGGCGGCGATGGCGCCGATCTTCTCGACGGCCATCAGGAGGACGAGCGTGCCGCGCAGGCTGGCGAGCGCGGACCAGTCGACGAGGGAGCGCGGGTCGTCGGGGGCGACATGGCCGCTGACCACGGTGAACTCATGGGCGACCCCGCGGTGGGTGACCGGGATCCCGGCGCTGGCGGGGACGCTGATGGAGCTGGAGATGCCGGGGACGACGGTGCAGGGGATACCGGCCTCGGCGAGCGCCTCGGCCTCCTCCATGCCGCGGCCGAAGACGAACGGGTCGCCGCCCTTGAGCCGGACGACCGACTTGCCCGCCTTGGCGTGCTCGATCAGCGCGTTGTTGATCGCCTCCTGGGCCATGAAGCGGCCGTACGGGATCTTCGCGGCGTCGATGACCTCGACGTGCGGGGGGAGTTCGTCGAGGAGGTCGCGGGGGCCGAGCCGGTCGGCGACCACAACGTCGGCCTCGGCGAGCAGTCGGCGGCCGCGGACGGTGATCAGGTCCGGATCGCCGGGGCCGCCGCCCACCAGGGCGACGTGCGGGCCGCGGGTGCGGTGGCGGGGCGCGGCGAGGGTGCCGTCGCGCAGGCCCTCGACCACGGCGTCGCGCACGGCGGCGGAGCGGCGCGGGTCCTGCCCGGTGAGCACGGCGACGGTGACGCCCTCGCTGCGCCCGGTGGCCGGGGTCCAGGCGGAGGCGGCCTCGGCGTCGTCGCTGCGTACGCACCACACCCGGCGCGCCTCGGCCTCGGCGGAGGCGGCGGCGTTGGCGGCCGGGTCGTCGGTGGTGATCAGCGCGTACCAGGCGCCCTCGAAGTCGCCGTCCCTGTAGCGGCGGCGCTCCCAGCGCACCTCCCCCGCCTCGGCCATGGCCTCGACGGAGGGCGTCGCGGAGGGCGAGATCAGCAGGATGTCCGCGCCCGCGGCGATCAGCGCGGGCAGCCGACGCTGGGCGACCTGGCCCGCTCCGAGGACGACGACGCGCCGCCCCGTGAGGCGCAGTCCGACGGGGTATGCGAAGTTCTCGGACATGGCGGTGCGGCTCTCCTCGTACAGAATGCCTGCCGCTGCGGCACTGGAGCGGCTGATCGAGTGATGGGGCGTG
>NZ_GG657754.1:2083400-2085182 GCF_000158915.1 Streptomyces himastatinicus ATCC 53653
GCTCGTCGAAGAAGCTGACCCAGCCGACGCCGAGCCCTTCGGCGCGGGCGGCGAGCCACAGGTTCTCCACGGCGAGCGCCGAGGAGTACGGCGCCATCTGCGGCTGGGTGTGCCGCCCGAGGGTGTGGCGTCCGCCGCGGGTCGGGTCGGCGGTGACGACGATGTTGATCGGCGTCTCGAGGATCGCCTCGATCTTCAGTTCCTTGAACTGCTTGGCCCGGGCCTTGGGGAGGGACTTGGCGTACGCGTCGCGCTGGCGCGCCGCCAGCTCGTGCATGGTGCGCCGGGTTTCCTCGGAGCGGATGACGACGAAGTCCCACGGCTGGGACTGCCCCACGCTGGGCGCGGTGTGCGCGGCCTCCAGCACGCGCAGCAGCACCTCGTGCGGGATGGGGTCGGGCCGGAAGCCGTTACGGATGTCCCGGCGCTCGCGCATCACGCGGTGGACGGCGGCGCGCTCGGCGTCGTCGTACCCGGCATCGGCGCGGGGGCCGAAGGGGTTGGCGAGGGGTCCGGGATCGGTCGCCGGGTCTTCTGCGGCTTCGGGGTCTGTCGCTTCCGGGTCTGCCGCTTCCGGGTCGACTCGTTCCTGGTTCGTGGGGTCCGCCTCGGGGTTGTGGTCCGCGGCGTCGGCCTGTTCGGACTGTTCGGCCTGCTCGGGTTCTTCGGTCGCCTCGTCCTCGGCGGCTGCGTCCGGTTCGTCCTCGGACGCGGCCTCTTCGGGCGCCTCCTGGATGACGGCTTCGTCCTGAGCCTCCGCCGTCTCGCCCTCGGGCTCGTCGGTGGCTGCGTCCGCCTCGCCGGAGGCTTCCTCGGCGGCTGCGTCGGCATCAGCGGCCACCGCAGCCTCGGCCTCGGGGGCGCCCTCGTCGGCCGGGGCCGCGGGCACGGCCTGCGCCTCGGCCTCCGGCACCGGGCCCTCGCCCGGCGCAGCTGGGTCCGTCGGGGCCTGCGCCTCGCCGGGGGCAGACGGGTCCTGGGCATCGGCCTCCGCCGGAGCCGCATCGGGGGCGACGGGGGCAGCCTGGTCCTGCCCGTCGGCAGCCGGGTCCTGCGCCTCCGCAGGCATCGCCTGGGCGTCGGCCTCCGGCACCGGAACCTCACCCGATGCAGCCGGGTCGGCCGGGGCCTGCCCGTCGACGGCAGCCGGGTCGGCCTCGGCCGGGGCCTCTGCCACGGGCACCTCGGCAGGGGCAGGCTCAGCCGACGCCTCCGCTGCCGCCACCTGCTCAGCGACCTCCGGCATCGGACCCTCGCCCGGCGCGCCCGGGTCCGCCGGGACCTGAGCCTCGCCGGAGACAGACGGGTCCTGTGCATCGGCGGGCGCCGCCTGCACGTCGGCCTCCGGCACCGTGTCCACGTCCGCGTCCGCGGCAGCCGGGTCGGCCCCAACCGGGGCCTCAGCCACGGGCACCTCGGCAGGGGCAGGCTCAGCCGACGCCTCCGCTGCCGCCACCTGCTCAGCGACCTCCGGCATCGGACCCTCGCCCGACGCGCCCGGGTCCGCCGGGACCTGAGCCTCGCCGGAGACAGACGGGTCCTGTGCATCGGCGGGCGCCGCCTGCACGTCGGCCTCCGGCACCGAGTCCACGTCCGCGTCCGCGGCAGCCGGGTCGGCCCCAACCGGGGCCTCAGCCACGGGCACCTCGGCAGGGGCAGGCTCAGCCTGGGCATCGGCCTCCGGCGCCGGAGCCTCACCCGGCGCAGCAGGGTCGGCCAAGGCCTGCCCGTCGGCGGCAGCCGGGTCGGCCACGGACGCCTCGGCGGGCGCCACCTGCGCGG
>NZ_GG657754.1:2086488-2088523 GCF_000158915.1 Streptomyces himastatinicus ATCC 53653
CAGGGGGCGGCGGGGAGGCGTGGGGGGCGCGGCGGGGGCTTGGGGCGGCTGCGGCGCGGGCTGCTGCTGGACGGGCTGCTCGGGCGCCGGGTGCTCGACCGGCCCGGCCTGGGGCTCGGCGACCGGCTGCGGCTCGGGCATCTGCGCGTCGGCGTACGCGGCCATGCCGGGGTCCAGCACCCCGCCCTCGTACAGCCCGTGGCCCTGCTCCTGCGGGTACGGCTGCTGCATCGCGGCCTGCATCATCTGCTGCTCGTACTGCGCCTGCTGGTCGTACGGGGACTGCGGGTCGTACTGGGCCTGCTGCTCGCTCCAGGCGCCCTGCGCGCCCGGCATCAGCAGCAGGTCGTCCTCCTCGCCGCCGGTTTCGGGGCCGTCGAGGAAGGGGTACCCGGAGCCGGGCGGAACACCGGGCTGCGACTGTTCGGTGTAACCGGCGTCGGCAGGCGGGGCGTGGACATCCGCCGGGTGCGGTTGTCCGAGTCGTCCGCCTGCGTTCTCCGGCAGTCCCTCGCCCGGGACCTGGCCGGTGTCGGTCATGCGTACCCCTCGCCCATCGCTAGTGCTCCTTCCAACCGCCTACCGCCGGGAGCAAGCCCCGTGAGCAAGAACGAGCGTGCGCCGTGCGCGGCACGTAGCACGCCCGAGGCTTGCCCACCGCGACCCGGTAAGAAAGGGGCACATTCCGGCCTTTGGCCGATAAAGCGCCGAACACCGGGCAGCGGCACAGGCAGTACAACGATCCGCCAGCCTACCCCGCGCGACCCTTCCAGAAGGTCACCGGGGCGAAGCTCGGGAGGAACGTCACAGGGACAAAATCACTGGTGCGGGCGGTGTCCGCAGAGGAGAAAGGCGACCGCGCGTTCGCGTTCGGCCCACACCCGGGTGTCCAACTCGACGGATTGCAGCAGCAGGCACTCGACCCCGTAGCCGCCGACCTCCAGGGCGGCGCCGATGGCCTCCGCCTCGTCGCGGGTGGTGGCGTGGGTGACGATGCGCTCGGGGCGGCGCGCGGCGCACGCGGCGACGACGGGTGCGCCCCCGCCGCCGATACGGACGACGTCCGGCTCGGGCAGGTCTTCGAGGACGTCGGGCGCGGCACCGTGGACGACCTGGAGCTGGACGCCGAAGCGGCGGGCGAGGGTTTCGGCGCGTTCGCAGGCGTCCCGGTCGCGGTCGACGGCGATGACGGCGGCGCCGAATCCGGCGGTTTCGACGGCGGCGGCGCCGCTGCCGGCGCCGATGTCCCAGACCAGGTCGCCGACGCGGGGTCCGAGGCGGGCGAGTTGGAAGGAGCGCAGCTGCTGCGACTCGTGCTCGCCGAGCACGGTGGCGTACGCGGGGGCGGGCAGCGCCCAGCCGCGTACGGAGCCGGGGTAGCCGGGGTCGCGCCCGGCGATCCAGCCGCCGCTCTGGAGGGCGCCGCGGGCGGCGCCGGTGGGTGTGCCGGTGCGGGCGGCGACGCCGGAGCCGCCGATGACGATGACGACGTTGGGGTCGCGCCAGGTGTGGTCGGCGGCCTTGTCCGAGGTCAGCACGGTGACCTGCTCGCGTTCCGTGCCAAGGGCCTCGCAGATGACGAAGGTGCGGTGCACCGGGCCGAGGAGCAGGGCGAGTTCGGCGGGGCCCGCGCCGGGCGAGGTGAGGACGGCGACCTTGGTGTGGGCGCGGCAGACGTTGACGGCGCGTCGCAGGTCGCGGCTGTGGGCGACGACGACCTGGGCGTCGTCCCAGGGCATCCCGGCCCGGGCGAAGGCGGCGGCGACGGAGGAGACGGCGGGCACGACCTCGACCTCCAGGCCGTGCTCGGGGGCGCGCAGGGCGCGTACGACGCCGAAGAAGCCGGGGTCGCCGTCGGCCAGGACCACGGCCGAGCCGCGGTGCTGGGCGATGCGGCGGGCGGCGAGGTTCACGCTCCCGAGCCGGATGCGTTCGGCGCCGGGCGGGACTTCGGGCAGCGCCAGGTGGTGGGCGGCACCGGCCACGAGGGTGGCCGCGCCGAGGGCGGATCGAGCCCACGTCCATGAGCGGGGAG
>NZ_GG657754.1:2088658-2095301 GCF_000158915.1 Streptomyces himastatinicus ATCC 53653
CCGCGGGTGGCGTGCCGCGGCGGCCGTGGCGGGGTGCGCCCGCGGTGCGTGTGCCGTGGACGCGCGTATCGCGGCGGTGGGCGGGCCGGCCCGCAGGTGCTCAGCCCGGAGAGGTTACCCCGCCCGGCCCGGGCCGCCGGACCGGGGGCAGGGGCGGAGGTGGTGCGCCGGGGGCGCACCGGAGGCGCGGCGCGCCGGGGTTCAGCGCCAGTCGGTGTACTCGGAGTACGTGGGGAAGACGCTGATGCCCTCGCCCTCGTCCCGTTGCTCGGGCGCGCCCTCGAGGTCCTCGGGAAGCAGGCTCCAGACGATGAGGTCGGTGCGCAGATCGGTCCAGCCGCCGTCCTCCATCTGGGTGCGCGATATGTACGCGTTGCGGAGCACGCCTTCGCTGATACACCCGACCTTCTGCGCGACCTGCTGGCCCGCGGTGTTCCCGGCGGCGGTACGCAGCTCCATCCGCTCGAACTTCTGGTCCTGGAACAGCCAGCGGGCGACGGCCAGCACCGCCTCCACGGCATAGCCCTCACCGCGCGCCCAGGGGGCGGTGATATAGCTGATCTCGGTGCCCAGAACCTTCCAGTCGGTGTTGCGCAGATGGATGATTCCGACGAGCCGCTGGGTGAGGAATTCGGCGACCGCGAAGACGATTCCGCGCCCCGTGGTGCGTTCGGCGGGGGCGAGCCGCATCGCCTGGTCGCGTGCGTCGCGGTGGGTGTACGGGTAGGGGGCCCGGCTCCAGGTGATGACGAGTTCGTCGTTCATCATGTCCGTGAGCGCGGGCAGGTCCGCTTCCTCGAACGGGCGCAGCACCAGCCGTTCCGTGCTGATGGAGATGTCCGGGAAAGTGGATGTCATGCGCCGCTCCGTAACCGGGTCGTTTCAAAGTCGTGGCGAAGAGCCCAGCATGCAGCATCACTCCTGCTCAATGCAGCACGGGGTGCGGAAACGGAAGGCTCCGCATCCGATTGTCGCCCGGATGCGGAGCCTTGCGTGTTCAGTCGGCCGTTTTTCAGAATCGTAGGTGTCAGAACGACGCGAGGACGGATCCGTCGTACTTGTCCTTGATGAACTTCTTCACCTGCGGGGAGGTGAGGAGCTTGGCGAGCTTCTTGACCCGCGGGTCGTCCTCGTTGCCCTTCTTCACGGCGAGGAAGTTGCCGTAGGGGCTGTTGTCCGGGGACTCCAGGATCAGCGCTTCCTTGGCGGGGTTGAGCTTGGCCTGGATGGCGTAATTGCCGTTGATGACCGCGGCGTCCACATCGTCCAGGGACCGCGGCAGCTGGGGTGCCTCCAGCTCCTTGAACTTCAGGTCCTTGGGGTTGTCGGCGATGTCCTTGGGGGTGGCCTCGGTACCGACGCCCTTCTTGAGCTTGATGACGCCGTGGTCAGACAGCAGCTGGAGCGCCCGGGCCTCGTTCACCGCGTCGTTGGGGACGGCGACGGTGGCGCCCTTCTTGAGGTCGTCGGCCTTCTTCGCCTTGTGGGAGAAGAGGCCGAGCGGCTCCAGGTGCACGGTGACCACGGGCACGATGTCGCCGCCGCGCTTCTTCTTGTAGTCGTCGAGGAACGGCTTGTTCTGGAAGTAGTTGGCGTCCACCGAGCCGTCCTGGGTGGCGGGGTTCAGCGAGTTGTAGTCGGTGAACTCCTTCACCTCCAGCTTGAGCCCCTCCTTCTTCGCCAGATGGTCCTTGACGTAGTTGAGTATCTCGGCGTGCGGGACGGGGTTCGCGCCGACGATCAGCGCGCCGTTCTTGTCGCCGCCCCCCTTGCTCGGCGGGGAGCAGGCGGAGGCACCGGCGGCGAGCACGGCGGCGGCGAGCAGGGTGGCGGTGGTCTTGATGCTGTTACGCACGAAAAGTGCCTTTCGGGGACGGAGTGTCAGGGAGTCTTGGTCAGCTGGGCGGTCTCGCCCGGCTCGTCGGTCCCGGCCTGGTCGGCCTTGTCGGCGGCCGGGGTCCCGGCGGTCTCGCCGCTCCGGGGCTTACGGGAGCGCGGCAGCACCAGCCGGGGCGCGGCCGAGGCGGGGCTGCGGTGGGAGAGCGCGCGGGCCGCGAGGTCACCGGCGAACTGGATGACGGAGATGACCACCGCGAGGATGGCCACGGTGATCCACATCAGCTCGGTCTCGAACCGCTGGTAGCCGTAGCGGACGGCGAGGTCGCCCAGACCGCCCGCGCCGACCGTTCCGGCCATCGCCGAGTAGCCGATGAGCGCGACGATCGTCGTGGTCGCGCTGGAGATCAGCGACGGCAGCGACTCGGGCAGCAGGACCTTGCGTACGACGGTCCAGGTGGAGCCGCCCATCGACTGCACGGCCTCCACCAGCCCGCCGTCGACCTCGCGCACCGAGGTCTCCACGAGGCGGGCGTAGAAGGGGATGGCGCCGATCGCGAGCGGCACGATCGCGGCCGCGGGGCCGATGGTGGTGCCGACGATCGCGCGGGTGAAGGAGATCAGCGCGACCATGAGGATGATGAACGGCATCGAGCGCGCGATGTTGACGATCTGGCCGACGACCTTGTTCACGACCACGTTCGGCAGCACGCCGCCCCGGTCGGTGAGCACCAGCAGCACACCGAGCGGCAGTCCGCCGAGGATCGCGATGACCGCCGACCAGCCGACCATCCAGAGCGTCTCCAGACACGCCTGCTGCAACAGGGGCTGCATCTCGGACCAGGTCACTTGGCGCCCTCCTTGAGCACGGCAGTCTTCGACGCGTCCACATCGGCCACGTCGACCTGGAGGCCCTGCTCCCGCAGGAAGCCGATCGGCACGACGTTCTCCTCGAACGGGCCGGGCAGCTCGATGCGCATCCGGCCGACCTGGTTGCCGCTGACGGTGTCCATCGCGGCACCGAGGATCGATATGTCGATGTTGTACGTACGCGACAGCTGGGAGATCACCGGCTTGGCGGCGGCCTCGCCCTGGAACGTCACGTCCACGACCGTGCGGTCCTCGGCCGAGGGCACCCCGCCGACCGGGAACAGCTCCTGGGCCAGCTGGGAGCCGGGGGTGGCCAGCAGGTCGGTGACCTTGCCGGACTCCACGATCCGGCCGTCGCTCATCAGCGCGGCCGAGTCGCAGATGGTCTTCACGACGTCCATCTCGTGCGTGATCAGCAGCACGGTGAGGCCCAGCTGCCGGTTGAGGTCGCGCAGCAGCTGGAGGATCGAGCGGGTGGTCTCGGGGTCGAGCGCGGAGGTCGCCTCGTCGGACAGCAGCACCTTCGGGTCGCCCGCGAGCGCGCGGGCGATGCCGACGCGCTGCTTCTGGCCACCGGAGAGCTGCGCGGGGTACGCCTTGGCCTTGTCGGCGAGGCCGACCAGGTCCAGCAGCTCCAGGGCCTTGCGGGTGCGCTCCTTGCCGGAGACGCCGAGGATCTCCAGCGGCAGCTCGACGTTGTCGCGCACCGTGCGCGAGGAGAGCAGGTTGAAGTGCTGGAAGACCATGCCGATCCGGCTGCGCGCCTGGCGCAGCGCGGAACCGGCACGCCGGCCGCGCCCCGCGAGCGCGGTCAGGTCCTGACCGGCCACGGTGACCGTGCCGGAGCTGGGGCGCTCCAGGAGGTTGACGCAGCGGATGAGGGTGGACTTCCCGGCGCCGCTCTGACCGACGACGCCGTACACCTCACCCTCGCGGACATGCAGATCGACGCCGTCGAGGGCGGTGACCTCGCGGCCTCGTGAGCGGTAGACCTTTGTCAGGTCCGTAGTGGTGATCACAGGGTTTCCGTCACTGTTGAGTGCAGGGCGGTTGTGCCGCCGGGCACGGTTCATTCCTTACGGAAGCGGCGGGGGCGGGCCGAGGGCGTGCGCGTGTGTGGGCGCGGCTCGGGATCCGTTGACGCGGGGCAGGCCGGTCCAGCACGCGGGCGCGCGGACATGGCTCAGCGGGGCTCGCTTCGGGGCGCGAGGCTCGAGCGGGGACCCTCAGCGGTCACACATTCGACACCGACAACGAGCACCGGGCGTCATCATCGCCTCGGTCGCAGGGGTGCGGCAGCTCGTCGTGGTCATGGCCGCCAGTAAACCAGAGACCCTGACGGGCCGATCAAGCGTGTCCGTATGACGGACATCAAAGACCAGTCCGTGGACAATAGGGGTCGCTTCCGGTCGCTTCCGGTCGGGGGTCACTCCCCCGCGATGATCTCCACTCCCCCGTCGACGGCCCGTGCCGACACGGCCGACAGGTCCGCCACCACGATGTCGGCGTCCAGCTCCTCGCGGATGGTCGTTGTGGTCAACGCCACGGTCCGCATCCCGGCGGCCCGGGCGGCGGCGAGCCCGGCCGGGGCGTCCTCGAAGACCACGCAGCGGGCCGGGTCCGCGCCCAGCTTCCCGGCGGCCAGCAGGAACGGCTCGGGGTCCGGCTTGCCGCGGGTGATGTCGTCCGCGGTGATCAGCAGCCCGGGGCGTATTCCGGCCTCGGCGAGGCGGGCCTCGGCCAGCGCACGGCCCGCGGAGGTCACCACGGCCCAGCGCTCCTGCGGCAGCCCGGCCAGCAGGTCCAGGGTGCCGGGCAGCAGCCGCACCCCGCCCGGGACGTCCTCGACCTCCAGCTCGTCGATGCGCCGGCGGGCCTCCGCGACGCGGTCGGCGGGGAGCAGATCGCCGATGATGTCGGCCGCCGGGCGGCCGTGCAGCTCGACCCGGGCGAACTCCTCCGTCACGCCGTACTCCTCGGCCCAGCGAGTCCAGCAGCGGACCACGGACTCCATGGACGAGACGAGGGTTCCGTCGTTGTCGAACAGCAGCGCGTCAGCGGTGATCTTCATGGGCGCAGCGTACGGGGCCGATCGCAACGCGGTCATTCGGGCCGATTACAGTCGTCCCATGCTTGTCACCCCCTGTGTGCGGGACCGCACCGCGCGGAGGTCCCGTTGATCGACGTGCTGACCGCCGTGCTCGGCGCGGCCGCCCTCGCGCTCGCCGCGTGGTGCGGTTTCGCCGCCTACCGCGACCAGCCCACCAAGGACTGGCACTTCATCGGCATGGCCGTGGTGTCCCTGCTGGCGATCGTCCAGCTGGTCATCGGGGTCGTGCGGCTGTCGCAGGGCGACGACCCCGAGCAGGGCGTGGCGATCTTCATCGCGTATCTGATCGGCTCGGCGCTGGCCGTGCCGATCGCGGCGTTCATGTCGCTGGCGGAGCGGACCCGCTGGGGCTCGGCCACGGTCGCGGCGGCGGCCGTGGTGCTGGCCGTGCTGGAGGTACGGCTGTACGACATCTGGGGAGGCGTGGGTGGCTGAGTCGGCGGAACGTGAGCGCACCGGGCTCGGGCAGGGGCCCGGGCGGCTGCTGGTGATGCTCTACGGGGTGTTCACGGTGGCCGCGGCGTCGCGCTCGATCTACCAGCTGATCGCGCAGTACGACGAGGCGCCGCTCGCCTACATCCTCTCGGCGGTCTCCGCCGTGGTGTACGCCTTCATCACGGTCTCGCTGGTGCGGGGCGGGGAGGGTGCGCGCAAGGCGGCGATGGTGTGTTGCGGGGCGGAGCTGCTGGGTGTGCTGACGGTCGGCACCTGGACCCTCGTCGACCCCTCGGCGTTCCCCGACCAGACGGTGTGGTCGGACTACGGGATGGGCTACCTGTTCATCCCGATCTTCCTGCCGGTGACGGGGCTCATGTGGCTGCGGGGCTCTCGCCGCGAGGGCTAGTCCCCCACCCCGCCCCTTCCCGCAGTATCGATATGCGGCTCCGCCGCGTGGGAGGCTCCGCCCCGGACCCCGCTCCTCAAACGCCGGAGGGGCTGGGCGGTGGGCCGCACCCGGCGACGAAACGCCCAGTACGGCCCGTCCCGTGTCGCGCTACGCGCTGGCCGCGAAGGCCGACATGGAGGCGTCCTTTTCCAGCGTGACCAGGCTCAGGCGGCGGTTGACCTCCTGGGTGCCGACCTGGGCGTACCCGTACTTGCGGTACAGCCGGAGGTTGCCGTCACTGCGATGGCCCGTGGCCAGCCGGTAGCGCTTGGCGGCGCGCTCCTCCGCGAGCTGGGCCTCGATCGCCGCGAGCAGCCGCCCGCCGAGCCCGTGCCGCTGCATCCGCGGGTGGACGATGAGCTTGCCGATCGCGGCCGTGCCCTTGTCGTCGACGGCGCCCCGGACCGAGCCGACGACCTCCTCGCCGAGCCGGGCCACCAGCACACAGCCCTGGCCCAGTTCGGCGCGCAGGTCGTCGAGCGTCTGCGTCAGCGGTTCGATGGAGTAGTCCCCGTAGAGCTCGGCCTCACCCTGATAACACAGGTACTGGAGCTTGAGGATCTGCTCGGCGTCGTCCGCGGTCGCCGCGGAGATGGTCACGCTCATGCCCATGTGCGCATGCCTCCCCTTTTCTCGGTCCACCGGCCGCCTGAGGGTAGGGGCGACCGGGGTTGATATGCCTGGATGGGAGACGCCACAGGGTGGTGGCCGCCTCCCGGGCGCCGATTGTCTAACGCTCCTTTCCCCACGGTTCAGGAGCCGCAACCTCCGCCGTGAGCATTCTGCGCAGGCAACCCAGACATCGGGAACGTACCGGGCCGAGACTGCCCTGTGAGATACCCAACTCACCCGCGATCTCGCGATATGTCAGTTCGGGCCGGGACAGCATCGTCCCGAGCAGCCTCGGACAGCGGCCGGGCAGCCCGCGCACCGCGGCCCGC
>NZ_GG657754.1:2095568-2099177 GCF_000158915.1 Streptomyces himastatinicus ATCC 53653
CGGCGAGCAGCGGACGCAGTTGCTCCACAAGGTCCATGCCGGGCGGGACGTGACGCGCTCAACACCCGGTTGCCGGGCCGCCGGCCTCTCACCCGACCGGGGTGGCGGCGGGCCGCGCCTTGACGCACACGGCGCGGCCCGCCCGAGCCCTTACTTACGGAAGTCCGCCGCGGCGAGGAGCGCGGTGTCCGGGTTGTCGGAGAAGATCCCGTCGATGCCGGTGGCGAAGTACGCCTTGAAGGCGCCGAAGGCGTCCCCGTACGCGTTGGCGTCGGTGCCGCGCCGGAAGTCGGCGGGCAGGAAGGTGTTCTCGTTGCGCATGGTGTACGGGTGCAGGACGAGCCCGGCCGCGTGCGCGTCCTTGACCACGCTGGTCGGGGTGCCGAGCTTGCCGTCGGGCGTGCGCGGGATGATCACCGACAGGTCGGGGCCGATGCCCTGGGCGTAGCTCGCGATCCACTTCAGGCCCTCGGGCTTGACGAGGTCCGCGACCGTCCGCGGGTCGTTCGCCTCGACGAAGTCCCACGGGCGGCTGGTCATGGTGGACAGCAGCACGACCGACGGGGCGTCGACCAGCTTGCGCAGCCGCTGGATGCTGCTCGGCTCGAAGGACTGGAGGAAGAGCGCCGCGTCCTTCTTGTGGCGTCCGTACTTACGGAGCAGCTTGGCGACCCGCTCCTCCAGGCCGAGGCCGAGCTTGCGGAAGTACGTGGGGTGCTTGGTCTCGACGTACAGCCAGACCTTCCGGCCCCGCTTGCGGCCCTCGCGGTCGGCCCACTGGAGCACCTCTTCGAAGGTGGGCACCTCCCAGCGGCCGTCGTAGAGCGTGTTGCGCTGGCGGGTGCCGGGGATGCGCTCCTTGGCGCGCAGCGTCTTCAGCTCGGCCAGCGTGAAGTCCTCGGTGAACCAGCCGGTCAGCTTGGTGCCGTCGACCGTCTTGGTGGTCTTGCGGTCGGCGAACTCCGGATGGGCGGATACGTCCGTGGTGGCCGTGATGTCGTTCTCGTGACGGCACACCAGATGCCCGTCCTTGGTGGGGACGAGGTCCTGCTCGACGATGTCCGCGCCCATGTCCAGCGCGAGCTGGTACGAGCCGAGCGTGTGCTCGGGGCGGTAGCCCGACGCGCCGCGGTGGCCGATCACGGTCGGCACCGGCAGCCCGCGCACGGGCCCGGGCTTCCCCGCGGCACCCGCCTCCGCGGCGGTGGCCGTGCCCGCGCCGCCCAGGGCCATCGCTCCCGCACCGAGGGCCGCGGCCCCCAGCAGGGTGCGCCGCCCGGGCTGTTGCTCGCGCTGTTCGCGCTCCATGAGCACTCCTCGCTCTGGTGTCCAGCACCGTCAATTCCTGTCAGAGGACGGGCTGATGGTAGGTGGGTGTGCCTTTCGTATGGGAGACCTGCGACGAAACGCGTGGGAAACGGGTGTCAACACTGCGTATCAGGTGGGTGAACCCGGTGTGCGCGGCGACATGACCGGCGAGTATCGTCCTCATCGGCGTTGTTGTGCGGACCCGGGTTGACGGACCGTACGGCGAGCGCCCCCGACCTTGACCCCGACCGGAGGGCCCGTTGTCCCGTTTCGTGTTCCTGAAGGCAGTACTCGGTCCGCTGATGCGCCTGATGTTCCGTCCACGGGTTGAGGGCGCGGAGCGCATTCCCGGCTCCGGTCCGGTGATCCTCGCCGGGAACCACCTCACCTTCATCGACTCGGTGATCCTGCCGCTCGTCTGTGACCGCCAGGTCTTCTTCATCGGCAAGGACGAGTACGTGACCGGCAAGGGCCTCAAGGGCCGGCTGATGGCCTGGTTCTTCACCGGCGTCGGCATGATCCCGGTCGACCGGGACGGCGGGCACGGCGGCGTCGCCGCGCTGATGACCGGCCGCCGGGTGCTGGAGGAGGGCAGGATCTTCGGCATCTACCCCGAGGGCACCCGCTCCCCCGACGGCCGCCTCTACCGCGGCCGCACCGGCATCGCCCGGCTCACCCTGATGACCGGCGCGCCGGTGGTGCCGTTCGCGATGATCGGCACCGACCGGCTCCAGCCGGGCGGCAAGGGGCTGCCGCGGCCCGGGCGGGTGGCGGTGCGGTTCGGTGAGCCGCTGGAGTTCACCCGCTACGAGGGCATGGACCGCGACCGGTACGTACTGCGGGCCGTGACCGACGAGGTCATGAGCGAGGTCATGCGGCTGTCCGGCCAGGAGTACGTGGACATGTACGCCACGAAGGCGAAGGCAGCGGCCTGAGGCGGGCGCCGAGCCCGAAGCGGGCGGATGTCGACATCGAAGTGTCAGCATCCGCCCTTCTTCGTGCGGTTCCCGGTCACTGGCCTATCACCGTCGGTTCGGCGCCCCGATGCACTGGTCTCGCGCCGGGGACGACCACTACCGTGCCGCGGGTGACGACAATGACCGTGCCCTCCCCCGACTTCGTGTCCCTCCGCGGTCGCCGGTTCGCCCTCACCGACTTCGGCGGACCGGGTACCCCGGTCCTCGCCCTCCACGGGCACTTCGGCCGCGGCCGGATGTACGCGCCGCTGGCCGCCGCCCTGGGCCCCGCGTACCGGGTCATAGCGCTCGACCAGCGGGGCCACGGGCTGACCGGGGGCGGTGGGCCGTTCACCCTGGACGAGTACGTCGCCGACGCCGCCGCCCTGCTGGACGAGCTGGACCACGGCCCGGTGCCGGTCGTCGCCCACTCCACGGGCGCGGTCGCCGCGTACGCGCTCGCCGCGCGGCATCCGGAGCTGGTGAGCGCCCTCGTCGTCGAGGACATCGGCGCCGTGACGGACCGTCCGGTGGTCTCCCACCCCGTGCTCGACGTCTCCGGCTGGCCCACCTGGGCCGCCGACCGGGAGGGCCTGCGCGCCCAGATCGAGTCCCGCGGCATCCACGACGCCTCGTACTTCCTCGACAGCGCGGAGCCGGATCGGGCGACCGGTGGATGGCGACTGCTGTTCGAACCCGCCCACATGATGGCCTCGCAGGAGGCCATGCGGGGCGACTTCTGGTCCGAATGGCTCGGGTCGGCCTGTCCGGCGCTGCTGATGCACGGCGAGCATTCTTCGCTGCTGCCGCCGGGGCATGCGCGGGAGATGGCGCGGCGGCGGCCGCGCACCACGCTGCGGGAGTTCGCGGGGTGCGGGCACTGGATCCACGATGACGCGCCGAAGGAGTACGCGTGGGCGGTGGGCCGGTTTCTTGGCTCGCTGCCGGCGGAGGGGTGACGGCGGGCTGCGTTGCCCCTTGAGGTTTCGCTGCCGGGTGCGGCCCGGTGGCCGGGTCGGTCCGGGGCAGTGCCCCCTGGGGTTTCGTCGCCGGGTGCGGCCCGGTGGCCGGGTTGTGCCCACCCGTTCCGCCCCACGGAACGATTGCCCACAACACTTCAGCCTCTCCGGCGTTTGAGGAGCGGGGTCCAGGGGCGGAGCCCCGGCCTACCCAGCCCGTCCGGCGTTTGAGGACACCTTCCAGCCCCTCCGGCGATTGAGGAGCGGGGGTGCAGGGGGCGGAGCCCCCGCCATGGGGGCTGGGGGCTTGCCCCCGGTTTCGGGAAGGGGCGGGGTGGGGGACTTAGCGCCCTGTCAGGACCAGGGGAGGGACGAGCGCGCCTGCC
>NZ_GG657754.1:2099535-2154793 GCF_000158915.1 Streptomyces himastatinicus ATCC 53653
CGTACGGAACAACGGGCACCCATCCGCCTCGACCTCCAGCGCGGCGCGAATCGCGTCACCCTGCGCGGGACCGCTGGTGGAGATGCCGACCGTGACGCCCTCCGCCGCGAGCCGGGCCAGTCGGGCGTGGAGGGCGGGGTCGGTGAGGGCAGGGGACTCCGGCGTCACGGAGTGGATCTGGTAGAGGTCCAGGTGGTCGCCGAGGAGGGCGCGGGTCTCCTCGCGCTGACGCTCGTACGTGGCAAGCGAGTGATCCTTGACCTCGTGCGCGTCGGCGTCCATGCGCCAGTCGGCCACATACGTGTAGCCCCACTTGCTGCCGACCACCACGTCCCCCGCCGCCTCCGGCCGGGCCCGCAGCCAGTCGGCGAGGAACTCCTCGGCAAGCCCGTACGAGCGGGCCGCGTCCAGATAGCGCACCCCCGCCGCGTACGCGGCGTCCAGCAGCTCGTGCGAACGGCGCCGCATCGCCTCGACGGTGCGGTCGGCCGGGAGGTCCCGGTCCCGGCCGAGGTTGATGTAGCCGGGGCGGCCGACCGCGGCCAGGCCGAGCCCGATCCGGGACACCGGCGTGGCGGCGGCAGCAGCGGCAAGGGAGACGGACATCAGCGCTTCGCGTCCGCCCACGCCCGCTGCGCGGCGAGGTCCGTCTTGACCTCGGCCAGCTGCGCGGCCACGGCCGAAGGGGCGGTGCCACCGCGCCCGCTGCGCGAGGCCAGCGCGCCCGGCACGTTCAGCACGCCGCGCACCTCGGGGGTCAGATGCGGGGAGATCTTCGCGAACTGCTCATCCGTCAGCTGATCCAGCTCGATCCCGGTCAGCTCGCACTCCTTGACGCACGCGCCCGCGACCTCGTGCGCCACCCGGAACGGCACGCCCTCCCGGACGAGCCACTCGGCGATGTCGGTGGCCAGCGAGAACCCGGCGGGGGCCAGCTCCTCCATGCGCTCCCGGTTGACGGTCAGCGTCGCCATCATGCCGGTGAAGGCGGGGAGCAGGACCTCCAGCTGGTCGCAGGAGTCGAAGACCGGCTCCTTGTCCTCCTGGAGGTCGCGGTTGTACGCGAGCGGCAGGGCCTTCAGCGTGGCCAGCAGCCCGGTGAGGTTGCCGATGAGGCGGCCGGACTTGCCGCGGGCCAGCTCGGCGATGTCCGGGTTCTTCTTCTGCGGCATGATCGAGGAGCCGGTGGAGAAGGCGTCGTGGAGGGTCACGAAGGAGAACTCCTTCGTGTTCCAGATGATGATACTCCTCGGCGATCCGCGACAGGTCGATGCCGATCATCGCGGTGATGAAGCCGAACTCGGCGGCGAAGTCACGGGCCGCCGTGCCGTCGAGCGAGTTGGCGGACGAGCCGTGCTCGAAGCCCAGGTCGGCGGCGACGGCCTGCGGGTCCAGGCCCAGCGAGGACCCGGCGAGCGCGCCCGATCCGTACGGCGAGACGGCCGTCCGCTCGTCCCACTGCCGCAGCCGCTCCGCGTTCCGCGACATCGCCTGGACGTGGGCGAGGACGTGGTGGGCGAAGAGCACCGGCTGGGCGTGCTGGAGGTGGGTGCGGCCGGGCATCGCGACGTCCGGGTGGGCCTCGGCGAGCCCGACCAGCGCCTCCTGGAGGTCGGCGATCAGACCGCCGATGATCCGGGCGTGGTCGCGCAGGTACATCCGGAAGAGGGTGGCGATCTGGTCGTTCCGGGACCGCCCGGCGCGCAGCTTGCCGCCGAGGTCGGGGCCGAGCCGCTCCAGCAGCCCGCGCTCCAGCGCGGTGTGCACGTCCTCGTCGGCGATGGTGCCGGTGAAGTCGCCGGAGGCGACGTCGGCCTCCAGCCGGTCGAGCCCGGCGAGCATCCGCTCCAGCTCGTCGGCGGTCAGCAGATCGGCCGCGTGGAGCACCCGGGCGTGGGCACGGGAACCGGCGATGTCGTACGGCGCCAGGCGCCAGTCGAAGTGCACCGAGGCGCTGAGCTTCTCCAGTGCCTCCGCGGGCCCGTCGGCGAAGCGGCCGCCCCAGAGCCGGACGTCGCCTCCTTTGCCGTTGCTCACGCTGTTGCTCCTCAAGGCTGTGGGTGTGCGACCGCCTCCCCGCCGGGTGGCGGGAGGCGTGTCGTACGTCTGCTACGCAGTTACTGCTGAAGGTCCCGCTTCGCGGCGATCTTGCTGGACATCCCGAACAGCTCGATGAAGCCCTTGGACAGCGACTGGTCGAAGGTGTCGCCCGTGTCGTAGGTCGCCAGGTTGAAGTCGTACAGCGACTGCTCCGACTTCCGGCCGGTGACGACGGGGCGGCCGCCGTGGAGGGTCATCCGGATCTCGCCGGTGACGTGCTCGTTGGCCTCGGCGATGAAGCCGTCCAGGGCCCGCTTGAGCGGCGAGAACCACAGACCGTCGTAGACCAGCTCGCTCCACCGCTGCTCGACCTGCCGCTTGTAGCGGGCCAGCTCGCGCTCGACGGTGACGTTCTCCAGCTCCTGGTGGGCGGTGATCAGCGCGATGGCGCCGGGGGCCTCGTAGATCTCCCGGGACTTGATGCCGACGAGCCGGTCCTCGACCATGTCGATCCGCCCGATGCCCTGCGCCCCGGCCCGCTCGTTGAGCTGCTGGATGGCCTGGAGGACGGTCACGGGCTGGCCGTCGATGGCCACCGGGACGCCCGCCTTGAAGGTGATGATGACCTCGTCGGCGTCCCGCTGGGTGGCCGGGTTCGAGGTGTACTCGTACACGTCCTCGATCGGCGCGTTCCAGATGTCCTCCAGGAAGCCGGTCTCGACGGCCCGCCCGAAGACGTTCTGGTCGATCGAGTACGGGGACTTCTTGGTGGTCGCGATCGGCAGGCTCTTCGCCTCGCAGAAGGCGATGGCCTTGTCCCGCGTCATCGCGTAGTCACGGACCGGGGCGATGCACTTCAGGTCGGGCGCGAGGGAGGAGATCCCGGCCTCGAACCGCACCTGGTCGTTGCCCTTGCCGGTGCAGCCGTGGGCCACGGTCGTGGCGCCGTGCTTCCGCGCGGCGGCGACGAGGTGCTTGACGATGGTGGGCCGGGAGAGCGCCGAGACCAGCGGGTAGCGGTCCATGTACAGGGCGTTCGCCTTGATCGCCGGGAGGCAGTACTCGTCGGCGAACTCGTCCTTGGCGTCCGCGACCTCCGCCTCGACCGCCCCGCAGGCGAGCGCGCGCTTACGGATGACGTCCAGGTCCTCACCGCCCTGGCCGACATCCACGGCAACGGCGATGACCTCGGCGCCCGTCTCCTCGGCGATCCAGCCGATGGCGACGGAGGTGTCCAGGCCGCCCGAGTAGGCGAGTACGACGCGCTCGGTCACGGGTTTCTCCTTACGGTCCATGCACTGACTGGCATAAGTATGCACTGGCCCGTATGTTTCGTCAACGCGGCAGGTGAGGACCGGGGCACCTTGATGAAGGGGCCGCGGCGCTGGTGGCCCGGTGCCGCCCCGAGCGGCCGGTACCGGCGCGATCGGGGCGGTTGTGGCGGCTAGCTCAGGTGCCGGGTGAAGAACCGGGCCGCGGCGTCCCCCGCGGACTGCGGGACGCCGGTGTGCCCGCCCATGTTGGCGTTCAGTGTCTTCTCCTTCGAGCCGAAGGCGTCGAACAGATCCAGGGCCGCCTGCCGGTCGTTCCCTTCGTCGTCCCACTGGAGCAGGACATACAGCGGAATGGTGACCTGCCGGGCCTCCTCGAACAGGGCGCGGGGCACGAAACTCCCGGCGAACAGACCGGCGGCCACGATGCGCGGCTCGACCACCGCCAGCCGGACCCCGATGGCGATCACTCCCCCCGAGTACCCGACCGGGCCGCCGATCCCGGGCAGCGCAAGGAGGGCGTCCAGGGCGGCCTGCCATTCCGGGACCGCCTTTTCGACCAGCGGGAGGACGAGCCGGTCCACGATCTCGTCGTCGACCGGCTCGCCGGCCTCCAACGCCCGGTGCAGGTCGGCGCGGGCCTGCTCGGCAGCGGCGGAACGGGGCCGGTCACCGCTCCCGGGCAGCTCGATGGTGGCCGTGGCGAAGCCCTCCGCCGCGGAGTGCCGGGCCCGGGCCACCAGTCGGGGGTACATCTTGTGCAGTCCGCCGGGGTGGCCGAGCAGGATCAGCGGCACCGGTGCGGATGCGGATGCGGATCCGGGCGTCCACAGGATGCCGGGGATCTCGCCGAGGGTGAATGCGCGCTCGAGGACGCCGTCGTCGAGGCGCTGCTCAGAAGTGAATCGCATGGTCGTGCCTTTCGGGAGTGCGCGTGAACGGCGCTCCCGGACGACCTGCCTATCGCCCGACCGTGACCCCGGAGGGGAGCACCCATGTCGATACGTTCACGGGTACCACCTCCTCGTTCTCTCGCACGGCCTCCGGAAACGTAGCAGTGGTCGCCGTGGTCCGCCAACGGGTTTTCCGCGGAGGCTCCGCGGTCACCGGCTACGCCCCAACTACCGCCTCGCCAGGGGCACTTCACCAGGTACGTACGGACTATCATGCCCTCGCCACACGCCCACCCCGTCCCGCGCCAGAAACGAGTGATCGCCCATGTCCCGTCGCCGCGCCCATATCGCGATGGTCGGCGTCCCCACCATCAGCCACGTTCTGCCCAGCCTCCCGCTCATCCGTGAGCTGGTGGCCCGCGGGCACCGGGTCACCTACGCCAACGACCCGTCCGTGGCCGACCGGATCGAGTCCACCGGCGCGGAGCTGGTGCCCTGCACCTCCACCTTGCCCGTCGCGCACAGCGACTGGCCCGCCGATCCCATCGCCGCGGCGGGCCTCTTCCTGGACAACGCCGTCCAGGCGCTCCCGCAACTGCGCGCCGCCTACGACGACGATCCGGCCGACCTGTACCTCTACGACATCGGTGCCAGTGCCGCGCGTGCCCTCGCGGAAGCGCAGGGCCGTCCCCTCGTGCAGCTGTCCCCGACGTTCGTCGGCTGGGACGGCTTCCAGGAGGAAGTCGCGGTGCATCTGCGGAAGCTGCCGGGCGCCGACGCGTACCGGGACAGGTTCGCGCGGTGGCTCGCCGACTGCGGTGCAACCACCACGGACGTGGACGCGTTCTCCGGCCTGCCCGCCCGGGCGCTCGCCCTGATCCCGCGAGCGATGCAGCCGCACGCCGACCGCGTCGACACCGACACGGTGACCATCGTCGGCCCCTGCCTCGACACCGAAGCGGACACGGCTGGCTGGACCCGCCCGGCGGCCGCGGACAACGTCATGCTGATCTCGCTCGGTTCGTCGTACACGCGCCAGCTGGAGTTCTACCGCCAGTGCGTCGCCGCCTTCGGCGACCTGCCCGGCTGGCACGTTCTTCTCCAGATCGGCAAGCACATCGAGCCCGAGGAACTCGGCACCATCCCGCCCAACATCGAGGTGCACTCCTCCTGGATCCCGCAGCGGGCGATCCTGGAACAGGCCGACGCCTTCGTCACTCACGCGGGCATGGGCAGCTGCGGCATCGGGCTCCTCGCCGGGGTTCCCATGATCGTCGTGCCGCAGGCAGCCGAGCAGTTCATGAACGCCGACCGGCTCGTGGAACTCGGCGTCGCCCGCCGTGTGGACACCGCCGACGCCACCGCCGAGACCCTTCGCGCGGCACTGAACGACCTGGTCACGAATCCGGAACGCAGCGTCCGGTCCAAGCAGTTGCAGGCCGACACCCTGGCCGAGGGCGGCACCCCGCGCGCCGCCGACCTCATCGAGAGCATGCTGGCCGCCCGCTGACGCGGACGGCCGCCTCGGAGATCCGGGCGAGCAGTTCGGCGGTACGCACGGTCGTGGCGGCCCATGCGGCGTGGCCGGGGTCCGCCCCCGTGGCCTGCGTCCGCCGAACCGCGTCGGCGAAGGAGGCCACTGAGTTGGCGAACTGGTGCTCGGCGGGGAGCACGATCTCCTCGGCGTGGTCCTGCTCGTCGATGCGGATCACCGGCGACATGGTGTGCGGCGGAGTGAACGCCCGGTCGACGGTCAGTCGCGCCTTGCTGCCCCACAGCGTGTACGTCGAGCCGTAGCTGTGCTCGAAGCCGAAGGTGAGCGCGGCGGTGGCCCCGGCCGTCGCCACGAGCAGGGCGCTGCCCGCTACGTCGACCCCCGCCTCCGGCCCCTCGCGCAGTGCGGAACCGGCGACGGTCAGCTCGTCGCCGAGGAAGTACTGGGCGAGCCGGACGGGATAGATCCCGGTGTCGAGGAGGGCCCCGCCGCCGAGGTCCGCCCGATAGCGCACGTCGGTGGGGGGCAGCGGCGGGATGCAGAACGACGCCTCGACGTGCCGGAGTTCCCCGATGCGGTCGTCCGCCACCATCCCGGCCACCCGCCGGTGCAGCCCGTGATGGACGAACGCGATGTTCTCCCGCAGCACCAGTCTTCGCTCCGCCGCCAGCCGCACCAGCTCCGCGGTGTCCTGTGGAGTGGTGGTGAGCGGCTTTTCGGCCAGCACGTGTTTGCCGTGGGTGAGCAGTTCACGCACCCATGGGTAGTGCAGGGCATTGGGCAGCGAGACGTAGACGGCGTCGATGTCCTCGCGTTCGATCAGCCGCTCATAGCCCTGTACGGCGGCGCAGCCGAAGTCGGCGGCGAAGTCATCGGCCTTCTTGCGGTCGCGGCTGGCGATGGCGGCGACCGTGGTGTCCGGGCACTCGCGCAACGCGGGGAGTGTCCGCCGCCGGGCGATCGAGGACGCGCCGAGAACGCCGACGCGAAGGGGGGCGGACCCGGAGGGCTTGTCCATCGCTCAGCACCGCTCCTCTTCGTGTATCAGGCTGTGCAGACCGTACGACTCTCCGTTCACTTCTGAAACCTGTCTCAGCCCTATCTGGCAATCATGGCCGAAAGACAGCGGTGTCGGCGCCGGTGCGGTGATGCCACCATGGCTGACGGGCGGGGGGCTCATCTGCGGACCGAGGGGGAGTCGGTGGCGGATAGGAAGAACCAGATGATCGTGCTCGGCGTGGTCGTGGTGGGGGTCCTGTGGATCAACGGCCGGGGCGACGTCGACGACAAGGGCGACGGCAAGTCGCCCACGCCGCACCAGACGGGGAAGTATCCCGTCCACTTCGAGAACGACGACGCGAAGAAGGACGACGGGAAGAAGGGCACCAAGAAGCCGGTGCCGCGCTCCACGGTGTCCTATCCGATCAAGTTCGACCGCAAGTGAGGTCGATCTCGGCCCAGACCGTCTTGCCCGGCCCCCGCCGCTCGGCCACGCCCCAGCGCGCGGCGAGCCCCGCGACCAGCAGCAGGCCGCGGCCGGTCTCGGAGTCGGGCGGCGGCGCGGCCGGTGCCTCGTCGACGGGCGGCCGTCCCTCGGTACGGGTGTCCGTCACCTCGACGCGCAGCGCGGTAACGGTACGCGTGAGTTGGACCTCGAAGTCCCGGCCGGGGACGCGACCGTGGGTGACGGCGTTGGCCGCCAGTTCGGCGACGACCGCGGCGACGAGATCGGATACCTCGCCGCGGTAGGGGAACCCCCACTCGTCCAGCTGCTGGAGCACCAGCAGCCGGGCGAGGCGGGCGCCACGGCGGGTGGAGCTGAAGCGATGGGTGAACTGGTCAGAAGTCGTGCGTGGATGCGCTGGGATTGGCATGGCGTCACCGTTCCGGCTCGACGTATGACCGGACCAGATCGGCTTCTCGTACGCTCCGTCACTGTACGAGTACGCGTGGTGGACTGTACGAATAACGGACCGTGACCATGGCCGAGTTGGGCCGATAGTCAGGTTCAGTACGGATGGCACCACCGGAGGTGGCCGCAGATGGCGGACAACGCGGGCATGAACAACGAACCGGAGTCCTCGGACAGCCTCAAGACGTTCGGGGCGATCGTCAAGGTGTTTCGAGAACGCGCGGGCTACACCCAGGAGCAACTGGCGCCGCTGCTCCGGTACTCGGTCCAGACCCAGGCCTCGATCGAACAGGGGCGGCGATTTCCGCAACGGGAGTACGTGGATCGGGCAGAGGACGTTCTCGATGCGTTCGGGGTGCTGCGAGCGGCGGCGAAGTGTCTGGTGCGGAAGCCGGGGTTGGCGGCGTGGTTCAAGCAGTGGGCCGCACTTGAGGAGCAGGCGATCAGCCTGTGTACGTACGAGTGCCGGTTGATTCCGGGTTTGTTGCAGAACGAGGTGTACGGCCAGGCAGTGTTTCACAGCACGGTCCCACCACTGACGGACGATGAGATCGTGACGCGACTCGCCGCCCGCCGAGAACGTCAACGCCTGCTCTGGGACAGGCCGAACACCGCGTTCAGCTTCATCTTCGAGCAGGCGCTACTGAACCGGCACACGGGCGGCACCGAGGTGACCAAGGCGCTCATCGACCACTTGCTGGAGTGCGCTGAGCTGCGAAACGTCGAGATTCAGATCATCCCGCTCGTACAAGAGACACACTCGGCACTCGAAGGTCCCATGCAGTTACTGGAAACCCCGGACAACCAGTGGTTCGGCTACTTGGAAGGCCAGCGAAGCGGTCAGTTGATCACTGACCCGAAAGAGGTCAGCGTTCTCCAGATGCGGTATGCCAAACTGCGCTCACAGGCTCTTACGCCTGAAGACTCCGTGAGCTTGCTGAGGCAGATCCGAGGAGCGCTATGAGCACCGAGCTTGCCTGGTTCAAGAGCAGCTACTCCACTGGCGACGGCGACAGCTGCGTCGAGGTCGCCCTCTCCTGGCACAAGTCCACGTACAGCGGTGGCGATGGCGACAGCTGCGTCGAGGTCGCCACCTGCCCCGAGGACACCGTCCGCGTCCGGGACTCCAAGGACAAGCAGGGTCCCCAGCTCGCCTTCTCCCCCACCGCATGGGCCGCGTTCGTCACCCACACGGCGAACCGCTAACCTGACCGCCGTGTCCAGTCCAGAGGCATCCAGGCTCTAGCCACCGGTCGTTCGGTGGCGCCTTCATCACCGGGCTACCGGTCTCCGCAGTTCTCTCCGTCTTTCATGCCGGTGTGTGGAGTCTTCATGCCTTTTGCCATCTATGTGCTCGGACTGGCGGTCTTCGCCCAAGGCACATCCGAATTCATGCTGTCCGGCCTCGGGCCGGACATCGCAAGCGATCTGAACGTGTCCATCCCCGCCGCGGGCGCGCTGACCTCGGCGTTCGCGGTGGGGATGATCGTGGGGGCGCCCCTGATGGCGGTCCTCAGTATGCGGTGGCCGCAGCGCAGCGCGCTGCTGGTGTTTCTGACGGCGTTCATGGCCGTCCATGTCGTCGGCGCCGTCACCACCAGCTTTGCCGTGCTGCTGGCCACCCGGGTGCTCGGGGCGCTGGCCAACGCCGGGTTCCTGGCCGTGGGGCTCGCGGCGGCGACCGGGATGGTCTCGTCCAGCGCGAAGGGGCGGGCCACGTCCGCGCTGCTGGGCGGGGTCACGCTCGCGTGTGTCGCCGGGGTTCCGGCCGGGGCGCTGCTGGGGCAGGTCTGGGGGTGGCGTTCGGCGTTCTGGGCGGTGGCGCTCGTCTCCGTACCGGCGCTGTTCGCCATCGTGCGGTCGGTTCCGCGTACCGAAGCGGTGGAGGCGCCGAGCGCACGCGGTGAGCTGCGCGCGCTGCGCAGTCCCCGGCTGCTGGTGACGCTGGGGCTGGGGACACTCGTAAACGCCGCGACGTTCTGCACGTTCACCTATCTGTCGCCGCTCATCACGAACGTGAGCGGCTTCGGAGAGTCCTGGGTGCCCGCCGTGCTGGCGCTCTTCGGGCTCGGGTCGTTCGCCGGGGTGACCGTCGCAGGGCGGTGGTCCGACGCGCGGCCGATGCTGGTCCTGGTGCCGGGCGGGGCGGCCCTGCTCGTCGGCTGGCTGCTGCTGTCGGTGGGCGCGGACCGGCCGGGCGTGGCGGTCGTGCTGGTGCTCGTACAGGGGATGCTGTCGTTCGGTGTCGGCTCGACGCTGATCACGCGGGCGCTGTACGCGGCGGCCGAAGCGCCCGCGCTGGGCGGTGCGTTCGCGACCGCCGCCCTCAATGTGGGGGCGGCGGCCGGTCCCGCTCTGGGCGGGCTCACCCTGGGCGCGGGGCTCGGCTACCGTTCGCCGGTCTGGGTGAGCGCGCTGCTGGTGGCGCTGGCGTTCGCCGTGGCGGGGCTGGCAAGCGCGGCCCCGTCCGGGGCGCTCGCTAGCCGCCGCGGACGATGAGGAACAGGAACCACAGGATGGGCAGCAGCGCCACGTACGCCGCGGGGCGCTGAAGCACGGACTTCCCGGGGTCGGGGCGCGCACCGTACGGAGCGGGTCCCGGCTCCGGGAGCTTGTTGAGCTTCCCGCGGACCACCAGGTTGCTGATGATCGTGTACGGGTTGAAGATCACCATCGAGAACGGGCTCCACCAGCCCTGCCACAGCGTGTTGGTCGTCGCCTCACGGCGCATCGCCGTACCGCACGTACGGCAGTACGGTCCCGGCCACTTCTGGAACCGCATCATGATCAGCATGCCGACGTGGCCGCGGATGGTGACCTCCGCCGCCGGATACGACGCGCAGACCCGGCAGGCGGGCACCTGCGGCACCCCGGCCATCGGCTGGCCGTAACCGGCGGCCGGATGCGGATGCTGGCAGTAGTGGGGCTGCTGCTGCGGCTGACCGTACGGAGCGTGCGGTGTGGCGTACGGATTCCCCTGGGGCGGCGCGGAGGCGTACGGGTTCCCCTGCGGCTGGGGCGGCATCGACATGACGTTCCTAACCAAGAATGACGTGGTCAGCGATCATACGATCCCGAAACGAGCATCAGGTGTGCGGAGTTCTTGTGCCTGCGACGAAGAGGCTCACAGGCTCGTGGGCCTTTCGAGGGCTTGCAGCATCCCCGCGGGTAGCCGGTCGTTGCCCCAGCTGCGCTCGATGTAGCCGATGATCCGCGCGATGTCTTCGGCGGGCACCCGCTCCGGTTCGCCGCTTTCGAGCGGGTCGGCGTGGAAGATGTAGAGCCGCGAGGCGAACTGGTCGAACGGCAGGGATGCCTCGCCGAACCGCTCGCCGTTGCCCGCGGTGGAGACGACGACGCCGTCGCCCCAGTCCTGGCCGCTGTCGTTGTTCGGGTTGAAGAAATACACGCGCATGACGTCCTGTGGGTCCGGCGCGGCCCGCAGGATCGTGATCGCGTGCCAGCCGACGTAGCGGGCCGCGCTGTCGGTGACGGCGACGCCGGCCGGCTGCGGATGGATCAGCGGCTGCTCGCCGTTGTAGGACGGGTGGTAGGTGGCGTGGAACTGCCGCAGGAACTCGTCGAGGTCGACCAGGTTTCCGGTCGCGACATCGACGTTGATGTGGAACCCACGCCCCGCCCACCAGCCGTGAAACTCGGGGTTGACCCACCGGTGCGGGTCCCCCGGCCGCTCGGCGCAGCGCCGCCCCATCTCGGCGTAGATCCGGTCCAGGTGGGGCACCACGAGCAGCGACACGGGGTCCAGGTCCATCGGCAGCGTGCTCGCGACTCCGGTCGCGCTGTCCTTCGACGAGATCGGCTGACCCTCGAAGTGCATGATGATCTCGTCGTCGCGGGCCGCCCAGACGACCATTTGCAGCAGGTAGTCCGGGTCGTTGTAGGACCACATCGACAGCGCGCGGGCCGACTGGCAGGTGGGGTTGTCGCCCTGGCCGACGCCGAGCGGCTGGCCCAGCATCGAGAGCACCCCCGCGACCAGCCGCGCCTGCGGCCCCGGCGTCTCGCCGAAAACCGTCGTCAACCGCTCCCGCGCGACCGGGGACAGCTCAAGTGCCAGCTGGCGCCACAGCGAGGGCACCACCGGCGGCTCGTAAAGGATGCCGCGGTCGAGCAGCAGCGCCAGCCCGTAGACGCTTTGCGCGGTCTGCGGGTGCACGGCCACCTCGATCAGCCGGTGCACCAGTTCGCTGTAGCGCAGCAGGCAGTTCCGGCCGGTGTCGGACAGCCCGAGCGCCTCACCGACGAGGTAGTCGCTCTCGCGCAGGAGGAACCGGAGCAGTTCCGCGTGGTACGGCGACACCAGGCCGGTGTCGTGCATCGCCCGCGCGAACCCCGCCGCCTCGTATTGGAGGCCGCCGGCGTCCATCACCTCGAGCCGGGAGCGGAAGACGTCGATGCCCGGGTCCTCCCGGCACGACTCGGTGGTCCCGAACAGGCTCGTGATGAGCCGGTCGATGCCCAGCCCAGACGACACACCGAGAGCGACGTCCGGATCGTCGAGGTAGAGCGAGATCCGGGTGATCAGGGACTGCACCGCCTCGACCTGGATCGGACGCTGGCGCAGGATCCGCCAGATCTCGTCGACCAGGTTGTCCAGGACGCTGTCGTAACCGATCCCGTCGGCGAGGTGGCGGAACAGGTCCCGGATGAGCTGTGCGGTCCGGCCCGCTTGGGTTCGCTCCGCCTCGCTGGGCGGGGTGAACAGCAGCTCCAGGTTCATTGCCAGCACCTGGGACAGGAACTGGCGGGCGTCCTCGGCGGACAGCGTCGGGTGCGCGAAGCCACCGCGGGCGACGGCGAGCATCCGCAGCTCGCTGGTCGCCTCCATGACAACGGTGTCCGCGTCTCCGCTGTGCAGGCCCGGGCCGACCAGGGCCGGGATGAGGATCTCCGGTGACGCCCAGTCCGTCCCCTGGAAGAGCCCGGCTTCCTCAAGGGCCTGCGCCCTGGCCTGGACCGCCGCGGGGCCGCCCGGCTGCATGAGCACCCGCCGCAATGCTTCCAGGACCCGCCGCAGCTTCGTGTGCTTGCCGAAGTCGCGGGTTTCGGCCATGGCCTGGATGGCGTCGTCGAGTGAGGTCACGCGCTTGTCCAGCGTCGTGGCCTCACTGCTGACGTCGACGGTCGGTTTCAAAGGGTTTCCTCGGGTAGGTCTCCTGCGTCGACGGGGTCGTCAGACGTAGAAGTCGAGCTCTTCCTGCTTCTTCAACAGGTCGCGCATCCGGTAGGGGTCGTCACCGAAGAAGTACACCAGACCCCAGTGGGTGCCGAACGCGGTCCTCTTGGTGACAGTCTCCTCGAGCGGCGTCGAGAGGTCGTGCGACTCGTAGTAGTCGTCGTCCTCGGTCTCCTCCGGGATCTCCAGTTCGCTGACGACGCGGCGGCGCGGGTAGACACCGAAGCAGCCGGCGACCCCGGAGGCGTCGACCACCTCGCGCGGGAAGAAGGCGTCGATTTCCTCCTCGGTAGTCTTCGGGTCGAAGGCCAACACCAGCCCATGGTAGGCGTTGAACCCGTATGCCCGCTCCAGCAGCTCGAACACCTTGAAGCCCGGTGGCCGGTAGGCGACCTCACCAAAGTACATCTCGCCGTCACTGGTGACGAAATACTCTGGGTGAACGAAGCCGAACTCGATGTCGAACGTCTTGATGAGCTTCTCGATCTGCGCCGTGATCTGCGGGCGGTACCGCTCCAGTTCCGGGGTTGCCGGCACGAACACCGAATATCCCAGCGTGACGTATTCGGAGATATTGAGGAACTTGATCTTCCCGTTGTGTACCCACGCCTCGACCGCGAACTCCCAGCCATCGAGGTGGGATTCCATGAGAACCGGGAACTCATCGTCCGGAATCGTGTCGATCTCGTCCGGGGTGCGGATGACGCGGTGCCCGAGGCATCCTGCCTTGTCGAACGCCTTGAGGTGGATCGGGTCGTTCGGGTCACCGTCCAGCTTGAGCAGCGTCTGATTGACGCGTTTGAGGAAGCGGATCACGTCGTCCCGGTCGTGGGCTTCCTCGAATATTCCGACCCGGATGCCGCCGAGTTGCGCGCGGCGCTTCATCAGCGCCTTGTCCCGCAGCAGCATGGCCTGACCGTACAAGCGCGGGTTGTCCAGCAGAACGGAGTTGATCGCCCCTGCCCATTCGACCGTTTCCTCGAACAGCGGGATCGCGACGTCGACACCCTCGTTCTGAAGAGTCTCGGCGATCTCCATGGAGCGGTCGTTGAGCCGTTCGAAATTCCACGGCAGGTAGGGGATGTCGTGGTCGACGCAGTACTCCTCGGCCCACTCCGGCGCCACGACGACGTATCTCCGGTCGAACCGATCGAGGGCTTCCACCGCGTTGAGACTCCAGCCAAGAAGCGCTACATAGCCTTTGTCCGGGTTCCTGGTGGTCGGTTCGACCTGTGGCATAGACAGTTTCTCCTTCGGCGCGTACGCGCATCGACGACGTGGCTCGCGCCTACCCGGCGATCTGCCATGCACACCCCACTCCCGCAGCGCAAGGATTTGTGGCGAAGCCGACACTGTCGGGAGGTCCGGCAGCAGGCCAGGCACCAACCCCCGTACCCGGCGCCGCGGTTCCGCAAGAAACAGGTGAATTTCTTCGCCCTTTGAGTCATCGTCCGCTCCCGCCCGTACCCCTGTGCACCGGAGCCCATAGGAAGGGGACGGGCCGTGACGACGCTATTGAACAGCCGGGCCGGTCGACGGCTGGCCTTGCGCCAGATTCGGCCACGGCGCTCCCCCGCCGTGCCGCTGGTGCTGCTGAGCTGGGCAGGGGCGGCAGCGGTGCTGTCCCTGTGGTGGTTCAACACCCCGAACGTCACCGGCAACGCCGCCTGGCTGAACGGCGCCGGGCGGCTCAGCGGGCTGCTCGCCGGGTACGTCCTGGCGCTGGTGGTGCTCCAGATGGCGCGGGTGCCCGCGCTGGAGCGGCGGGTGGGGTCCGACCGGGTGGCGCGGTGGCACGCGATGAGCGGGCGGTACGCGCTGTGCCTGATCCTCGCTCATGTCGGGCTGATCATCGCGGGGTACGCGACCCAGGGCGGTATCTCGTTCGTCGAGCAGACCGAGACCATGGTGCTCACCTTCCCCGACATGCTCGAGGCGACGATCGGCACGGTGACGCTCGTGGTGATCGGGCTGATCTCGGCCGGGATGGTGCGCCGCAGGCTTCCGTACGAGGTCTGGTACTACCTGCATCTGCTCACCTACGCGGCCGTCTTCCTGACCTTCTGGCACCAGCTCAGCAACGGCGCCGAGTTCGTGGGCGACATGACGGCGCAGACGGCGTGGTACGTGCTGTACGGCGTGGTCAGCGCGCTGGCGATCTGGTACCGGCTGCTGGTGCCACTGCGGCTGAACATGCGGCACCGGATGAAGGTCGAGGCCGTCGTCCAGGAGGCGCCCGGGATCGTCTCGGTGCTGATCAAGGGGCGCAAGCTGCACCGGATCGGCGCGGAGGCGGGCCAGTTCTTCCGGTGGCGGTTCCTGGCCCCTGGGCTGCGGTGGGGTTCCCATCCGTACTCGCTGTCCGCCCCTCCCCGGCCCAATCTGCTGCGCATCACGGTGAAGGCGGTGGGCGGGGGCAGTACCCGGCTCGCCGACCTCAAGCCCGGCACCCGGATCTGGGCCGAGGGGCCGTACGGGGCGATGACCGCGTCCCGCCGCAGCCAGGGCAAGGTGCTGATGATCGCCGGTGGGGCGGGCATCACCCCCATCCGCGCCCTGTTCGAGACGCTGCCCGGCAAGGGCGGCGACCTGACCCTGCTCTACCGCGCCCGGACCGTCGAGGACCTGGCGCTGTGGGGCGAACTGAAGCAGATCGCGACCGAGCGGGACGCCCGGCTGCTGTACGCCGTCAACGGCCCCGACGGGGCCCGGCCGGAGATCAGCGCCGAGCGGCTGCGGGCGCTGCTGCCGGACATCGACGAGCACGACGTCTATCTGTGCGGGCCCCCGGGCCTGACCGAGCACGCGTACGAGGCGCTGCACGACGCGGGGGTCCCCGACCGCCGTATCCATCATGAATCCTTCGAGCTGTGACCTGAGGTGGAGCCATGAAGAGGAAGCATCCGCTGCGCCGTATCCTGCTGGGCACCGCCGCCACCGTCGCCGGTGTCGTGGCGCTGCTCGCGCTGAAGCAGCCCGCCGGCGGCCAGAACGTCGCCGGACCGCCCGCCGGGCAGGCACCGCCCGTCGCGGCCACCGCGCCCCAGGGAGCGGGCGGCGGCGGTGGGCAGACGCTCACCGGCGACGTCGTCGACACGCAGTACGGTCCGGTGCAGGTCAGCGTCACCATGAGCGGCGGGAAGGTCACCGCCGCGCAGGCCGTCAAGACGCCGAACTCCGGGCCGCGCAGCGAACAGATCGCCAAGGACTCCATCCCCCAGCTCAACCAGCAGGCGGTGTCCGCCGCGAAGGTCGACACCGTGTCCGGTGCGACGTACACCAGCGAGGGCTACGCCAAGTCCCTCCAGAGCGCTCTCGACAAGGCGGGTACCAAATGACGTCCTACAGCGAGTACGGCGAGCCCGAGCCGCTGCGCCATGTCGAACACGTCATGGGCACCGTCTTCTCCTTCGACCTGCGCGAGGTCCACGACGCCGACCGGCCCCGGGTGCTGGCCGCGCTGGACGGGGCCGTGGTGGGGCTGCACCGGGTGGACGAGCTGTTCTCCACGTACCGCCGGGACAGCCAGATCAGCCGTCTCGGGCGCGAGGAGCTGACGCTGTCGCAGTGCGAGCCGGAGGTACGGGACGTACTGGAGCTGTGCGAGGAGTTCACGTACCGCAGCGACGGCTGGTTCACCCCGCACTACGCCGGGGGGCGGCCCGATCCGACCGGTCTGGTCAAGGGGTGGGCGGGTCGAACGCGCCGCCCGGATGCTGGCCTCGGCGGGCGCCGGTTCGGTGTGCGTCAACGGCGGCGGCGACGTACAGGTGCACGGCGGCCCGTGGCGGGTGGGCATCGCCGACCCGACGCGGCGCGGTGAGCTGCTCGCGGTGGTCGAGGCACACGGCGAGCTGGCCGTGGCCACCTCGGGCCCGGCCGAGCGCGGCTGCCACATCCTGGACCCGCACACCGGCCGCCCCCCGGCGGACGGCCTCGCCTCCGTGACGGTGGTCGGCACCAGCCTGACGGAGGCGGACGCCTGGGCGACGGCGGCCTGCGCGATGGGCGCCGAGCGCGCCCGCCCGTGGCTCCAGCGGCAGCCGGGCGCGGAGGCGTTCGTGGTGACGGCGGAGGGGACGACGTGGCAGACGAGCGGTTTCACGCGTTACTCGGCTGAGCTGTGCGTGTCATGAGAGCCCCGCTGGCCCCGCTGCTCAGCGGTGGCCGCGTACGGCGTCGGCCAGGAGCCCGGCGTGGCCGTGGCTCAGGTCCTTCACGGCCGTGAGCAGCGTGAGCGTGCCGTGTCCGGCCAGCTCGCGCAGATGGTCCACGGCCTCGCGGTGCTCCGGTTCGGCCAGCTCCGCGCGGTACCGCCGCGCGAATTCCGCGTACCGCTCCGGTTCGTGCCCGTACCAGCGTCGTAGCTCGGTGGAGGGAGCTGCGGCCTTGGCCCATTCGTCCAGACGGGCGTCGGCCTTCGCCAGGCCACGCGGCCAGATCCGGTCCACCAGGACGCGGGTGCCGTCGTCCGGCTCCGGCGCGTCGTACACGCGGCGGACCCGGATCCCGGGGCGGTCCCGCCGACCGTTTTTGTCTGCCATGTCTCCATCGAACCATCCCTGTGGCCTGGACCTGGGCGGATAATGCGCCACATGGGCAAAGAGTACGAACGTATCGACGGCAGACTTCGCACATTCATCGAACAGCAGAAGATCTTCTTCACGGCCACCGCGCCACTGGCCGGGGACGGCACCGTGAACCTGTCCCCCAAAGGGGTGTCCGGGTCGTTCGCCGTGCTCGACGAACTGACCGTGGTCTACCTGGACTTCTCCGGGAGCAACGCGGAGACCATCGCCCATCTGCGGGAGAACGGCCGCATCACGCTGATGTGGTGCGCCTTTGACGGGCCGCCGAACATCGTGCGGGTGCACGGGCGGGGTGAGCCGGTGTTCCGCGACGACCCTCGCTTCGCCGAGCTGGTCAAGCACTTTCCGTCTGTCGATGTGCATACGCACGGGCTGCGGGCCGTGATCGTGGTGACCGCCGAGCTGATCCGGGACACGTGCGGGTACGCGGTGCCCTTCATGGACTACCGCGAGGACCGTACGCTGCACGCCCAGCGGTTCCGGCGCGAGGACGACGAGACGAAGCTGACCGCTTACTGCGAGCGGAAGGAGCATGTCGCCAGCAGCCTGGACGGGCTGCCGGGGCTGCCGCTTCCGCTGCCGCCGCTGTCGTTGTAGCGACCACATAACGAGACGGTCTTGCGTTACGGGGCTTGTACGGCGTTCGATCACGCGGTGCGATCCGAACCCAAGAGCCCCGCGACGGACTCCGTAGAGCCCGTTGCCGAGCCCGCCGACCGGGCGGCCCGGCGCGCCGTCACCGTCTTCCCCCTGCTCGTCCTCGCCGCCGGAGTGGCGGGCCTGAGCACGCCCGGCACCTTCACCGGCTGGGCGCCGCAGGTGCCCTACCTGCTCGGCGTGATCATGTTCTGCATGGGGCTCACCATGACCCCGCAGGACTTCACCGGTGTGCTGAAGCGGCCCTGGGCGGTGGCGCTCGGGCTGGTCGCGCACTACGTGATCATGCCCGGGCTGGGGTGGCTCATCGCCCAGGGGCTCGGGCTGTCCCCGCAGTTGGCCGCCGGGGTCATCCTGGTCGGCTGCGCGCCGAGCGGGACGGCGTCGAACGTGGTGACCTATCTGGCGCGGGGTGATGTGGCCCTGTCCGTCTCGGTCGCCACCGTCTCGACGGTGCTCGCGCCGTTGGTGACCCCGCCGTTGACTTTGCTGCTGGCGGGGGAATTCCTGCCCGTGGACGCCGCGTCGATGGTCACCGACATCCTGAAGACGGTGCTGCTGCCGGTGGTGGGCGGACTGGTCGTACGGCTCGTGGCCGGGCGGCTGATCGTCCGGGTGCTGGGGGTGCTGCCGTGGCTGTCGGCCGTGACGATCGGGGTGATTGTCGCGGTGGTCGTCGCGGGCAGCGCGGAGGCGATTCGGTCGGCGGCGGCGTTGGTGCTGCTGGCCGTTGTGCTGCACAACGGGCTGGGGTTGGCCTTGGGATACGCGGCGGGGAAGGTCGCCCGTCTGGGCGCGCCCGCGAGCCGGGCGATGGCCTTCGAAGTCGGCATGCAGAACTCCGGCCTGGCGGCCTCACTGGCTGCGGCGCACTTCAGCCCTCTTGCCGCCCTGCCTGCGGCCGTGTTCTCCGTGTGGCACAACGTGTCGGGGTCGGTGGTGGCGGCGTGGATGGCGCGCCGCGGCCGCCGGTCGGAGGCGGTCTAGCCCCCACCCCGCCCCTCCCCGAACCCGGAGCTCCGCCCCGGCCCCCGCTCCTCAAACGCCGGAGGGGCTGAGTGGTCCCCGAACGCCGGAGGGCTGCGCCCCGGGGCTCCGCCCCGGCTCCCCTGGCGGGGGCTCCGCCCCCGGACCCCGCTCCTCAAACGCCGGAGGGGCTGGTGGTTACGCCGCCCGGAGGGGCTTGGTGGTGGGCTTCCGTTCCAGATAGCGCTGAGGGCGGCGCGCGGGCGCCCCGGACCACCCCTCACTCGCCGGGCGACTGACCCCCGTTGTGGGCAATCGTTCCGCGGAGGGGGCACCTCCCAGCGGTAGCTGGGGGAGGAACGGGTGGGCACAACCCGGCCACCGGCCCGCACCCGGCAGCGAAGCCCCAGGGGGCACCGCCCCGACCACCGGGCCCGCGCCCGGCAGCGAAACCCAAGGGGAAGCAACCCGGCCACCGGGCCCGCACCCTGCCGACGAAGCGCCAAGGGGCAACGCCCCAACCACCGAGCCGCACCCCGGCAGCGAAACCGCAAGGGGCAGCGCCCCGGCCACCGGGCCGCGCCCGGTAGCGGGACGTCGGGCCCCGTCCGACTCAGCGGGCCTTTTGGGCCAGGCGTAGGAGGTGGTCGGCCAGGGCCTGGCCGCCGGCTGGGTCGCGGCTGATGAGGAGCACCGTGTCATCGCCCGCGATCGAGCCGAGAATCACGTGCAGCTCCGCCGAGTCGATGGCCGAGGCCAGGAACTGGGCCGCGCCGGGTGGGGTGCGGAGGACGACGAGGTTGGCGGAGGCCTCGGCCGAGATGAGGAGTTCGGCCGCGAGGCGCGCCATCCGCGCCTCGCTGGCCGACTCGCCGAGCGGCGCCCGAGGCGTACGGTCGCCGCCCTCGCTGGGGACGGCATAGATCAGCTCACCGCCCGTGTTGCGGATTTTGACCGCGCCCAGTTCGTCCAGGTCGCGGGAGAGCGTCGCCTGGGTGACGGAGAGTCCGTCGTCGGCGAGGAGCTTCGCGAGCTGGCTCTGGGAGCGGACCGGCTGCCGGTTCAGGATGTCCACGATCCGGCGGTGGCGGGCGGTGCGGGTCTGCGGCACGGACGGCCCGTTGTGGTTCCCGTCGGCGTCGTGGGCGGTGTCGTTCGCCGCGTCGGTGTGCTGCGCCTCGGTCATCGTCTCGTCAGTCTCCGGATCATCGTTCCCCTTGGCCCTCATGCGCGGCGTGCGCGGCGTTCAGGACGGCCGTCAGGACGCCGGGCAGTCCCCGGAGCAGGGTGTCCACCTCGTCGTCGCCGACGACGAGCGGCGGCGCGAGCCGGACCACGTCAGGACCGGTCGCGTTCACCAGGAGTCCCGCGTCCTGAGCCGCCTGCTGCACCTGCGGCGCGAGGGACTCTGTGAGCACGATACCGAGCAGCAGGCCCGCGCCACGGACGTGACCGATCAGAGCGTGGTCGAGCGATTCGATTCCGTCACGCAGCCGCTCCCCCGCCCGCTTCACGCGGTCGAGGATTCCGTCGGCCTCGATGGTGTCGAGGACGGCGACGGCGGCGGCGCAGGAGACGGGGTTCCCGCCGAAGGTGGACCCGTGCTGACCTGGGGTCAGCAGATCGGCGGCGGGGCCGAAGGCGAGGGTGGCGCCGATGGGGAGGCCGCCGCCGAGGCCCTTGGCGAGGGTGACGACGTCGGGCTCGACGCCCTGCGCCTGGTGCTCGAACCAGTGTCCGGTACGGCCGATTCCGGTCTGTACCTCGTCCAGCACGAGCAGCGTGCCGGTGGCCCGGGTGATCTCGCGGGCGGCGGCCAGATAGCCCGCCGGGGGGACGATGACACCGTTCTCGCCCTGGATGGGTTCGAGGATGACCAGTGCGGTGTCGGTGGTGACGGCCGCGCGCAGCGCTTCGACGTCGCCGTACGGCACATGGGTGACATCGCCCGGCAGCGGAAGGAAGGGTTCCTGCTTGGCGGGCTGGCCGGTCAGGGCCAGGGAGCCCATGGTGCGGCCGTGGAAGCCGCCGGTGGTGGCGACCATGTGGGTACGGCCGGTCCGCCGCCCGATCTTGAAGGCGGCCTCGACGGCCTCCGCGCCGGAGTTGGAGAAGTAGACCCGCCCGGCGCGGCCGAAGAGCTGGAGCAGCCGCTCGGCGAGCGCCACCGGGGGCTCGGCGACGAAGAGGTTCGAGACGTGGCCGAGCGTGGCGATCTGGTCGGATACGGCCCGTACGACGGCGGGGTGGGCGTGGCCGAGGGAGTTGACGGCGATACCGCTGACGAAGTCGAGGTATTCCTTGCCGTCCGCGTCCCACACCGTGGCGCCCTCGCCATGGGTGAGCGGGACGCGCGGGGTGCCGTAATTGTCCATCATCGCGCCCTGCCAGCGCTGCGTCAGTTCCACGTTGCTCACCGGTTCTCCCCCTCGTTCTCCGCGTCCGGCACGACCATCGTGCCGATTCCCTCGTCCGTGAAGATCTCCAGCAGGATCGAGTGCTGCACCCGCCCGTCGATGACGCGCGCGTTGGTGACACCGTTGCGTACGGCGTGCAGACAGCCCTGCATCTTGGGCACCATGCCGCTGGCCAGCTCCGGCAGCAGCTTCTCCAGCTCGCTCGCGCCGAGCTGGCTGATCACCTCGTCGCTGTGGGGCCAGTCCGCGTACAGGCCCTCGACGTCGGTGAGGACCATCAGCGTCTCGGCGTTCAGCGCGGCGGCGAGCGCGGCCGCCGCCGTGTCGGCGTTGACGTTGTAGACGTGGCCGTCGTCGGAGCTGCGCGCGATGGAGGAGACCACCGGGATGCGGCCGTCGTCCAGCAGCGCCTGGATGGCGCCGGTGTCGATGTCGGTGATCTGGCCGACCCGGCCGATGTCCACCTGTTCGCCGTCGATCTCGGCGAAGTGCTTGGTCGCGGACATCAGATGGGCGTCCTCGCCGGTCATGCCGACGGCGAGCGGGCCGTGCTGGTTGAGCAGCCCGACCAGCTCGCGCTGCACCTGCCCGGCCAGCACCATCCGTACGACGTCCATCGCGTCGTCGGTGGTGACCCGCAGGCCCGCCTTGAACTCGCTCACCAGGCCGTGCCGGTCGAGCTGCGCGCTGATCTGCGGGCCGCCGCCGTGGACGACGACCGGGCGCAGCCCGGCGTGCCGCAGGAAGACGACGTCCTGGGCGAAGGCGGCCTTCAGCTCGTCGTCCACCATGGCGTTGCCGCCGAACTTGATGACGACGGTCTTGCCGTGGTGCCGGGTCAGCCAGGGCAGCGCCTCGATGAGGATGCGGGCCTTGGGCTGGGCGGTGTGCTTGCGGGCGGTCGGCTGCTCCGCCTTCTGGGACTGGTCCGCCTTCTGGGGCGAATTCGGCTCGCTCATGAGGAGTAGGCGCTGTTCTCGTGGACGTAGTCGGCGGTCAGGTCGTTGGCCCAGATGACGGCGGTCTCGCTGCCCGCGGCCAGATCGGCGGTGACGCGCACCTCGCGGTAGCGCATGTCGACCAGCTCGCGGTCCTCGCCGACCGAACCGTTCTTGCAGACCCATACGTCGTTGATGGCGACGTTGAGCTGGTCGGGATCGAAGACGGCGGAGGTGGTGCCGATCGCGGACAGCACCCGGCCCCAGTTGGGGTCCTCGCCGTGGATGGCGCACTTGAGGAGGTTGTTACGGGCGATCGAGCGGCCCACCTCCACGGCGTCGTCCTCGGTGGCCGCGCCGACGACCTCGATGCGGATGTCCTTGGAGGCGCCCTCGGCGTCCCCGATCAGCTGCCGCGCGAGGTCGGCGCAGACGGTGCGGACCGCCTCGGCGAACGCGTCCCCGGCGGGGGTGATCCCGGAGGCGCCGGAGGCCAGCAGCAGCACGGTGTCGTTGGTCGACATGCAGCCGTCGGAGTCGATCCGGTCGAAGGTGGTGCGGGTGGCGTCGCGCAGCGCGGCGTCCAGCGCGGGGGCTTCGACGTCGGCGTCGGTGGTGAGGACGACGAGCATGGTGGCGAGGCCGGGGGCCAGCATGCCCGCGCCCTTGGCCATGCCGCCGACGGTCCACGCCCCGTCCGGGCCCTGGGCGACGGCCGTCTTGTGCACGGTGTCGGTGGTCTTGATGGCGATGGCGGCCTTCTCGCCGCCGTGCTCGCTGAGGGCGGCCACGGCCGTCTCGAGACCGGACAGCAGGGGGTCCATGGGCAGCCGGAGGCCGATGAGCCCGGTGGACGCGATGGCGACCTCGCCCGCGCTGTGCCCGAGGACCTCGGCGGCCTTCTCGGCTGTCTGGTGGGTGTCCTGGAAGCCGAGCGGGCCGGTGCAGGCGTTGGCGCCGCCGGAGTTGAGGACGACGGCGGAGACCTGGCCGCCCTTGAGCACCTGCTCGGACCAGAGCACCGGGGCGGCCTTGACGCGGTTGGAGGTGAAGACGCCCGCGGCGGCCAGCCGTGGTCCGTTGTTGACGACGAGGGCGAGATCGGGGTTGCCGTTCTCCTTGATCCCCGCCGCGACGCCGGAGGCGGTGAAACCCTTGGCTGCCGTCACACTCATGGAGCGACTCCGATCGTGGAAAGTCCCAGCTCCTCGGGGAGGCCGAGGGCGATGTTCATGCTCTGGACCGCGCCGCCCGCGGTGCCCTTGGTGAGGTTGTCGATCGCGCTGATCACGATGACCCGGCCCGCCGCCTCGTCGAGGGCGACCTGGAGCAGGGCGCTGTTGGATCCGTACACGGCTGCGGTGGAGGGCCACTGGCCCTCCGGCAGCAGGTGGACGAACGGTTCGTCGCCCAGCGCCTTCTCGTACGCGGCCCGCAGCGTCCCCGCCGTCACGCCGGGCTTCGCCGGGGCGCTGCACGTGGCCAGGATGCCGCGGGACATGGGGGCGAGGGTCGGGGTGAACGAGACCGAGACCCGCTCGCCCGCGGCGGCCGACAGGTTCTGGATCATCTCCGGGGTGTGCCGGTGGCCGCCGCCCACGCCGTACGGGCTCATGGAGCCCATGACCTCGCTGCCCAGCAGATGCGGCTTGGGCGACTTGCCCGCACCCGAGGTTCCGGTGGCGGCGACGATCACGGCCTCGGGCCCGACCAGCCCGGCCGCGTACGCCGGGAACAGCGCGAGCGAGACGGCGGTGGGGTAGCAGCCGGGCACCGCGACGCGCCGGGAGCCCTTGAGCGTGGCACGCGCCCCCGGCAGCTCGGGCAGGCCGTACGGCCAGGTCCCGGCGTGCGGCGAGCCGTAGAACTTCTCCCAGTCGGCCGCGTCCTCCAGCCGGAAGTCCGCACCGCAGTCGATCACCAGCACTTGATCGCCGAGCTGCTCGGCGACGGCGGCGGACTGCCCGTGCGGCAGCGCGAGGAAGACCACATCATGCCCGGCCAGGGCCTCCGCCCCGGTCGGCGCCAGCACCCGGTCGGCGAGCGGGAGGAGGTGCGGCTGGAGGGCCGCGAGCGGCTGGCCCGCGTTGCTGTTGCCGGTCAGCGCGCCGATCTCGACCTCGGGGTGCGCGAGCAGCAGCCGCAGCACCTCACCGCCCGCGTATCCGCTCGCTCCCGCCACCGCTGCGCGTATCGCCATTACCATCCTCCCTCACGGATGGCATGACTATACGATTGACGGCAGCTTTATGCAAAGAAGTTTCCGGAGGTCGCCCGCCCCGGCTGTGACCGAGATTTTTAGTTGGCACATAGAGAGCGCTAGTTGGCACATCTTGGCCCCGTAACGCTGCGTTGCGGTCAGTAACGAAGAAGCGTCCGTATCGCCGGTCGAGTGGTGCTGCTCTGGGTGAGTGGGCGAGGCAACGATTGCGAAGATCCCGTCGGATTCAAGTCATCTGGACCAGCTTGTCGTGGTGTACGACGGGGACGCCGAGCTGCGGGGGCGACTGCGGCTCGGGGACAGCTGGCCACGTCGGTGGAGTTCGACGTGGCAGGTGGGTGCAGGTGAGGTCTGCTGGCCTATCCGGGATATGGCTCACGTACCAGTGTTGTCGTCCCGGCCGATGCGGGGGTTCGCGTGGCGGGCGAAGCAGCGGCATCGCCCTGGGCTTGAGGTGATGGCGTCAACGGGCAGGAAGCATGGCTTCGAGTCGTTGGAGGAGATGCGGCTGCTGGTCGCGCTGGACTTTCTGCGGGCATCGGAGGTGCTGTCGCAGCCGTTCCGGCTGGACTTCGAGCATGCGGGCGGACAGTCCTGGCACATCCCTGATTTCCTGGCCGTGATCGGCGGCGGGATGTGGTTGCTGGACGTCCGCCCGATGGAGCTGATCAAGGAAGAGGACGCGTTGAAGTTCGCGGCGGCCAGGGAAGTGGCGGCCGCCTGCGGCTGGCGGTACTCGGTGGTCGCGGGCTGGCGACCGCATGTCTGGAGTGTCCTCGATCACCTGTCCTCGCGTCGACGGCCGGCGAGGGATCTGCTGGGCATGCGGGACCAGCTGCTCACCGCTATCGACGGCCGGGAGGGGCGAGTGATGACGTTCTCCGAGTTGGCGGACGCGACCAGCGTGCCTTCTGTTGGCCGGGCGAACATCGTCCGGCTGCTCTGGCAACGCGACCTCGGCATTGATCTGGGCAGTCCCTTGCGTGACAGCTCGCTGATCTGGGCGGCGTGATGGCCGCGAGGGGGTTCTTGCAGATCGCGCCGGGCCGGCGGGTCGCGCTCAACGGCGTCGAGTGGACGATCGAAGAGGTCCACGGCCAGTTGGGCCGGCTCGTCCTGGCGGATGACGGCGGCCGCACGGAGACCCGCTCGTTCCGTTGGCTCATCAATCATGCTGACCTGCGGCTTCTGCCGACGGTCGAAGCGTCGGGTCGCCCGTTGCCGGTCTCCCGGCAGCCGAGGACACTGGCCGACCTGACCAAGGACCAGCTGGATCGGGCCCGGCTGCGGGCTGCGCACGTGCTGGAGGCCGAGACGGGGTTCCGGGAGGGGCACTCGGCTCGGGCCCTGCCGGGTGAGCCCCGGCCGGCCTACGACCCTGACCGCACGACGCTGACCCAGCGCCGCTACGCGAAGGCGGCGGAGATGGAGGCGATGCCCCATCCGGAGGCGGTCCGGCTCGGTCTGCAGTACCTCAGCTATCGGACGCTGGTACGTCTGTCGGGACTGGCGGGCGACAGTCTCCTGCTGGCCTGCGCGGACGGGCGCTGGACACGGCGACGCAGCGGGCACCGCAGCATCACCGAGGAGGTCCGGGAGGCGATCTTCGCGGTCAAGGCCGAATGCAGCGAACGCGCCCGCGTGAGTCTGGCCGCCAGGCACCGGTTGATGCACCAGTACATGAGTGAGCGGTTCCCGACGTTCCCGACGGAGAAGATCCCTTCCCGCTGGACATTCGCGGCCGTCTGGGAGGAGTGGTTCGGGCCCGGCGGAGCCCGGCCGCGTTACGAGCGGACGGCCGAGGCCGCCGCGGAGGCCGGGGTCTCCGGCCGGATGGTGGTCCACCGGCCGGGCCAGGTTCTGGTGCTGGACTCGACCCCGATGCCGGTGAAGCTGCGCGAGACCGTATTCGGTGACGCGGTCACCGCGACACTGACCCTCGCGCTCGATCTCTACACGCACGGCCTGCCGGCCTTCCGGCTCACGCTGCAGTCCGACACCTCGGTCGACGTCGCGATGCTGCTTCGAGATGTGATGCTGCCGCTTCCGATGCGGGACGGCTGGGGCGAGGACATGGAATGGCCCTACGCCGGGGTCCCGGCCGACGTGATCGCCGAGTTCACCGGGCACCGGGTCGCCGCTCTGCCGTTCTTCGCCCCGGAGACGGTCACCACCGACCACGGCGGCCCCTACAAGAACCACGACCTAGTAGAGGCCGAGCGGGAGATCGGCTGCCGGATCCTGCCTGCCCGCGTCCTGCGCCAGACCGACAAATTCGCGGTCGAGCGCCAGTTCCTCACCGTTCAGACCATGCTCTTCGAGCATCTGCTGGGCTTCACCGGCGGCGACGTCGCGGACCGCGGGGCCGACCCGGAACGCGACGCGAGCCTTACGCTCGCGCAGGCCGAGCACATCATCGCGACCTGGATCGTCCAGATCTGGCAGAACCGCAAATTGGGTGAATACGCGCCGAGTTGGGCGCCGGGCGAGGAGCACAGCCCCAACACTCTGTTCGCCGCGGCGATGGAACAGGGCGGCTTCGACCTGGACTTCCCCGAACCGAGCTTCTACTACAAGGTCCTGCGCAAGCACCACGTGAAAATCCATCCGCGACGCGGGGTGAAGATCCTCGGGCTTTGGTATCACCACCCGGTCCTCGACGAGCCGCGCTTCCTGCAGCCCTCCGCCCGAGGCGGCAAGCACGCGGGCCAGTGGGTGGTCCGCAGTGACCGAAGGGACCGCCGGCAGGTGTTCTTCCAGAACGACGCCGATCATGAGACCTGGCACATCCTGCGCTGGCGAGGGCTTCCGGCCGAAGGCGAGATCCCCGCCTTCTCAGACAAGACCGCTGGTGCCCTCCTGGCACATGTGAAGGCGAACAACATCAGGATCCACTCCGAGAGTGAGCTCTTGGAACATCTGCTGGGGATCCTCGGCTCGGTCACCCCCGTCGACCAGTGGCCCAGCCAGGCCAAGAAGAAGGCCGGGAAGAAGCGGCGCGTCGCCCAGGCCCGCGAGATCACCCGGGCACAGGCTGCGGCGGCCGACCGCCCCGCCGCACCGGCCGCCGCAGACGAGCCGACTCCCGCCGAGATGCCCGTGGCCTGGGCCGAGCACGCTCGCACGATCGATCGCGCGGTCGACGCCGACCGTCGTCGGCGACGCGAAGAAGCACTCGCCGGAACCAGACCTGTCGCCCCGCCGACGCTGCACGAGGCCTTGAGACGGCGGCCCATGTTCCTGCTTCCGCCCCGCGACGCCTCAGAAGCCGACAGGTTTGCCGGGGAGGAAGAGGCGTGACCAGAGCACTTTCCCACGGCGATCCGCTGGAGGGCCTGCCCTCACGGGCCAAGGTCGCCGAGTTGATTCTGGGCGGCCACCCGCCCCGCGACACCTACGTTGGCTGGCAGCACTACCGCACCCACTGCGGCCTGCTCGTCCCCGCCCCGGTGATCTCGCTGCAGCAGTGGTCGGTGATCCCCGAGAGCCGCCGGGCCGACTACGACCTCTACCGGCAGTTGACGAACACGAACCTCCCGCTGCAGGACACGCCCATGCACGACAAGGTCGGCAAGCTGATCCGGCGCCGATTGCGCGGCAACACGATGAAGCAGGACGATCCGACGCGCGCCGGCATCATGGTCAGCGGCTGGGGCAACTACGGCAAGACCGCGTCCGTCTGCTCTGCCGGAGCCGCCTTTGAAGACCAGTGGCTGGAACTGCACAGTTATCTCAACCCCGGGGCTCTGCCAGGCACTCGGGATCTCCACGCGCCGGTCGTCTATGTCTCGACCCCGGTGACAGCGACCCCGAAGAGCCTTTGTGCATCGATCCTGGGTTTCTTCCGGGCCCAGACCCGCAAGTCCGCCACCCTGCCGGAACTGGTCCGACAGGTCGCCGACTCCCTCCACGACCACGGTGTCAAAGCGCTGATCCTGGACGACATCAGCCGGCTGCGGATGCACAGAGCCGACGACCAGGACGTCCTCGACCTGATGCGGGCCTTCATGAGCCTGGACGTCACCCTGATCCTGACCGGCGTCAACATCCCCGGCATCGGGCTCCTGCGCGAGGCCAAGTGGAACAAGAAGACCCGGCAGTGGGAGATGCCACCGCTGGAGTCGACCCGCATCCACGGCCTGGAGATCACCCAGACCGAGCACCGCTTCGAGCTCATCGAACTCGACCGCTTCCGCGACACCACCCCGAAGCAAATCCAGGCTTTCGTCGACCATTTGGAGGGGATCGAGCAGCACCTGCGGCTGCTGAACGCGAAGGAAGGCATGCTCACCGGCGGCACCATGCCGGAGTACTTGATGCGTCGCACCGACGGCGTCGTCGGCCTGCTGGGACGCCTGCTCGAGGACGGCGCTCAGGAGGCCATGGAGTCCGGGAAAGAATTGATCGACGAGAGCCTGCTGGACGAGATCGTGCTCCGGCGGGACGAGCCCGAACAACCGCCGGACGAGCCCGTGATCCCAGCCGACCCGCTGGCCACCGGCAAGAAGACTTCGCAAGCGAAACGGCGCCGGAACTCCGTTTTCGATGACCACGGTCCGGCTGCGCGCGCGGGCACCTGACGACTGGAGCCGTGATGCATCCACTGCCCCGGAGTCTCGACCCCGTGTCGGGAGAATCCCTGGTCAGCTACCTGCTTCGGCTTGGGCACCGTCTCGGCCTCTCGCCTCTGCACCTGATCCGTGCGGCGGGCTGGACCGAGCACGCTTACCCGAATCACTTCCCCGGCAGTCTGCTGCTGGACCTCCCCAGGCCGCAGGCCGAGGCATTCGCCCGGCTGACGAAGCAGACGGCCGGGGAAGTCTCGGCACTGACGCTGGCCCAGTGGCGAGACCGATATCCGCCGATCACCCGGTCTATGCCCAGCCGACGCTTGATGAGGCCGGACGCATGGCTCTTCGTCGGCTCGCCCCGGTACTGCCCCTCCTGCCTGGCGGGCGACGGCACTCCGGCCCAGCAACTGCACGGCGGGCCCTGGCACAAGCTCTGGCACCTTCCCGTCGTCTTCACCTGCGTCGAGCATCAGACCTATCTGGAAGCCGACTGCCCACACTGCGGCCAGCCCCACGACACACCAGGGCACCTGATCCAGCGGGCCAACGACCACACTCTGCATCCAGCGCAATGCCGGTGGACGATTGACACCCAGACACAGAAAAGGAAGTCCCGCGCCTGCGGCGGCCGACTCGACCAGCCCCTCGCCCCGCTCGCCGACGACCGGCCACAACCGGAAGCGGACATTCTCCGTTTCCAGCAGACCCTCCTTGCCCGCCTGGCGCCGCAGAATCCGGCCACGGACGCGTCCGAGTACTTCACCGATCTCCGACTGGCCGCCGCGCTGGTCAGCACCACCTGGCCGCAGGGCTGGCACCTCTTCGACACCGACGCCGCTGATCTGATCGACTCGTACTCTCGGAAACTGCATCGTGATACGGGCAGAGCCCGATACCAACGACTCCGCGACGCACCACCGCGTGATGCCATCGCCTGCGGAGCCCTCCTGGTGGCCGCAGACCGCCTACTTTCGAGGGACGATCTCCCCGAACTTCTCTCCGACTTCGTCCTTGCCGCCTTCAAAGACCGTCCGAGCCGGACGCCTTGGGCTCTCGTCTTCGACCGGCATGAGGACGCCTGTTCCGAGCGGCTCCGACAGGCCGCCGAGCCCGTGACCCGCTCTTTCCGCCGAGTCAACGGCTCCCGAGGCATTCGAGCACCGCTGCGAACCGTCTACCGGCCTGAGTACATCCCGGCATTCCTGGAGCCGGACTGGTACCAGCGTCATCTCGCCGATTGCGCGGGCTCCGCGTCCAAGATCGTGCGAAGAACGGCCGCCGTCCGCCTCGTCCAGTGGGCCATGGGCGGGTCCCAGGACGACGCCGCGACGTTCCTCGGGATCACATCCGCCCAGGCGCACTTCGCGGCCCGCAGCGATACCCGGCGCTGGCTACGGGCCGGATGCGAGCCCGTTGAGTTCGACCGAGCTCTCCGGGCTCTGGCTGCAGAACTGCAAACTCCACGTCAACCGCCAACTGACTACCGACGCAGGCGACAAGCGCTCCTCGACTGGACACTCAGTCTCGACATCTGGAACACGCTCATCAGCGATCTTCCTCGGTCCCCTTACTCCACCCGCTCTGACTCCGGCGATCGGAAGCGACAAGCGGCATCTGTCTACGTCTGGACCCTCGTCACACGAGGCGAGCACCACTTCGCTCCGCGCCCACTTGAAGCCACACAACTCCCCGAAGTCCGGCGGCAATGGGCCTTGCAGCGGAACACAACATGGTTCCAGCTCGCCCGTCCCGACCCGATCGGACACTACGCTGACCTGCGACAAGCTCTCGCCAAATACGCTCAGCAACTCGCCCGGGACATCGATTCAGGTGCTGGTCCCGCTGGGGAAGGGGCTAGTCAGGGCCACTCCGAAACTCACGCACAGTGAACACCCACGGCCATGATCCGCCAACTAGCCCCCTCAAGGGTGGCCAGGGTCTGGCTCTCGCGGATCCTTCGTGGCTGGTCGACTTCGTTCCACGTGGTGATCCGTTCGAGTCGGTACATCCGTGACACTCGGGCACAGTCGGCGACCACTGGACGTCATCCGCTCGTCCTCACGCTCCGTCGGTCTCGTAGAGCCGCCATGCCGGGTAGCGCGAGGCCTTGCCTTGCTGCTCCGTGTCCTCCAGAAGACCCCGGCGGTGCAGCATCAGCCTCAGATGACGGGCGGGATCGTCGCCGTTTTCTGGACCGGGGTCCAGCAGCACGGCGCGCGGGGTGCCGTTGTCATGGTGCACGAGCGCGTCGGCCGGATGGCCGTTGACCGTTTCACCGAGTGCGACGCGCGTGCCCGGTCGTGTGGACAGGGCCACGTAGAGGCGTCGTAGGAGGTCGCCGCCGTCCGGTTCGCCGACACGGGGGTTGTCGGTGGTGGCGGCGCTGAGGAGTTCGGCGGCCACGCCGCCTTCCCTCGCCCAGAGGTCCTTGTCTCCGACGATGACGAGGTGGCTGCGGGCGCGGGTGATGGCGACGTTCCAGAGGTTGTGCTGGCGGTTGACCCAGCTGATCGCGCCGGGATGCATGCCGTCGCCGGCCACCAGAGAGAACACCATGACGTCGCGTTCCCCGCCCTGGAAGGTGTGCACGGTGCCGATGCGGACGCGTTGCTCATCGTACTGGCGGAGCGCATCGCGCAGTTCGTCGGCCTGGCCTCGGAAGGGGGTGACGACGCCGATGGTGGCTTCGGTCGGCAGATGCTCGAACAGGTTGCGCACGAAGCTGTGCACCTGGCGGGTCTCTTCGGTGTTGACCCAGGAACTGCCGTAGCGCGGGCGGGTGGCACGCCCCTGCACGTGAGACCAGAAGAGGGCCGGCCGCGGCAGGGACGGCCGTTGGCGGATGTCCGTCAGAACCGTCAGTCCGCCGTCGTAGAAGAGCCGGTTGGACAGGACGGCGATGTGCGGGTGGCAGCGGAAGTGCTCGTCGAGGAGGAGGGTTCCGCCCACGGCCTGCTCGGCTGCGTGGAAGGCGGAGTGACGCAGGTAGGCGATACGGTGTTTCTCCAGCCACTCGGAGCGCAGCCCGTATCTGCGGCGGATCAGGGCCTCGCGTTCCGGGCCGATCTTCGTGATGTGCGAGAGCTGCATGGCGTCGCCGATGACGAGGGCGCGGCGTGCGCGGAAGAGCAGGGGCAGCACGTGGGGGATGGCGCACTGGCTAGCCTCGTCGACGATGACCAGGTCGAAGAGGGCCGGGTCCGGGGGGAAGCGCCGGGCGGAGAGACTGGTGACCGCCCAGCCGGGTGCCGCGGGCAGGACCTCCCGGACGGCGGGCCAGTCAGGACTTCCCTTGGCGCGTAACAGGTTGGAGATGCGTTGCCGTCCGGAGCAGGCAGTTGTGCGGACGGCGCTCGCGAACAGCGTGTGAGCAGCGGACTGCACACGCGACTCGCTGCTCGTGAGGGTGGCGGTCAGTGCCCCGTCATCAACGGTGGTGAGCTGCTCGTACATGCTGCGCCACGTCGTCTGGGCCGCGGCGAAATCAGCGACGGTGAGACAGACATCGACCAGGTCACCGTCGTGCCCGTCCAGGCCGAGTCCGCGCAGGAAGCGGGCGCGCCGTCGCCGGCCGAAGAAGCGGGCGCCAGCACGGCGTCTGGCCTTCTCCTGCAGCTTGTGCAGGGTCGGTGCGTGGGAGCAGGCGTCAGCGAGGTCGGCCACCGACAGGCCGAGCCGTGCTGCAAGCTCCTCGCGTGCCGCACCCGTCGTGCGCAGGTCCCGCTCGGCTGTCGCGATACGGGCGTAGTCCTGGCGTACGCGGGCCAGTTGGTCGGCGGCGACCTCGGCGTGCATGGCCGCGGTCGACACGTTGGGCTCGGGATCCGCAGCGGCACGCAGGAGGTGCAGAGCGTCGGTCTCGGTTTCCTGGTAGCTCTTTCCTGTTCTCGCCCGGGCAGAGCCGGTACGCACGACGCTGCCGGGGACCAGCCGTTCACAGCGGTGCCACACCTCGTCCACGGCCTCATTGTTGGTAGACGCCACCAGTACCGTCTGCCCCCGGGTAATGGCGGTGGCGACGAGGTTGGCCACGAGCTGGCTTTTGCCCGTGCCGGGCGGCCCAGTCGCAACCGTGAGACGGTGCGACATCGCCGAGCGCAGGACCGCGGCCTGGGCTTCGTTGCACGGCAGGGGCGTCACCAGGTGCGGCGGCGCGGGGTCGGCCAGTTCCAGCGCACGGGCGCGCTCCGCTGTGTCCGGGGACAGGGCGGCGAGCGCTGTCTGAGGGATCCGGTCGATTCTCTTCGCAATGTCGGCGAAGTCGTCGAGGAGTTTCTTCGCGTAGCCGGTGTCGGGCAGCGCCGTGAACAGCACGGCGGTGTTGCGGGCACCGTGGGTGGGCGTGTGAATGTCGATGTGGTCGGCCAGCGCGTCGGGGTGGAGCGCCTGGACGCAGGGCAGTTCGAATTCCTGCTCGAGCAGCAGGCGTATGTCGGCGGCCATACGGTCGTGCTGACCGCGGTGCCAGGTGGGCTGGTAGGCGTCGGCGAGCTGAGCCGCCTCCTCCTCGCCCAGCCAGTCCTTGGCCAGTTGACGGTGCGGCTGGACCGGACCGTACGGCTTCAGCCGCACCTCGCCGCCCGCCGAGACGACTTCCACCCGCCGAACCAGCAGCGGGGCGAACTTCGGATGCCGCCACGGCCGCCCACCGCGGGGGCCGTTGACCACCACGGCTGGGTAGCCCGCCCACAGTTCGGCGTCCTGCTCGGCCGCCACGTCGATCAGCGGCTGGGCGTGCGACGGAAGGGCCATGCAGCCGTCGTCGTCGACCTCGCCGGACAGAAGGCGTTCCACACCGTGCAGGCACACGTACGAGCCGTCCTGGTCGCCTACCGGCATCAGCGGGGTTTCGGTGTCGTCGGCGAGGACACACTCGCGGTAGTAGTCGAGCAGCCGACCCCATGTTGGCTGAGATGAGACGGCCTTGGGGGTCGGCCGGGCCGGGCCGGTCTGCGGCATCGCGGTCCGTCCGCTGAACGGCACGAGGATCGGGACGGTGCCGAGCGGGCAGTCCGCGAGGACGATGCGGTCGTCGACGCCGTGCGTGGACTGCACCGGGACCTGACCGCCCTGGGCGCGCATGCGCCGGTTGACGTAGTGGAAGAGGTCGTCCACCGACACGTCGCCGTGGCCGTCCTTGCTGACCTTGCCTGTGCGCAGCGCCTCAATCACCTGCGCCGTGAACGCGGACGGCTGGACCTCCGCGCCGGCCGGCCCCGCATCGGCGTACGAGTCCTCGCTGGCCCGGGAGGAGGAGAGCACATGGACGCCACGGCTGGTCAGCAGCGCCTTCTCGCCGGACTTCGCGATTTTGCCGGTCTCCTGCCGGTCCGTGGTGCGCAGCCCCACGGCGAAGCCGCCGCTGCGGCAGCAGTCGATCATGACGACTTTCTGCGGGGCCCAGCATGCCTCGAGCTGCTCGTTGACGAAGCCGGCGTCCACTGCTGTGTCCGCGATCCGGTCGAAGTCGGTGTCCTTGGCGATGAAGTAGAACTGGCCGCCGTCCCGGACCAGGCGCGCACCATGCCCGGACACGTACACCAGCGCCAGCTCGTCCTGCTCGCAGGCCTCCAGGAACTCACTGATCGCGGCCCTCATGTCGTCGGCCGTGAGGTTGTCCAAGTGCGTGACGGACGTGAACCCGCCGATGTTGCGGTGCTGCAGGACCTGCCGCATGCCCCAGATGTCGGCCAGCGTGGACGGCAGCGCTGCGAAGCGGCCGTCGTCGTAGAGTTCGTTACCAATCAGCAGAGCGCGCCGTTTGTTCAGTCTGGTCACTCGCCGCTGCCCTCCGGCGTGCCAGGCTCGCCGGCGGCCACCTTGTCGAGAAAGTCGCTGATCACCCGCTGCTGCGCGGCATCGGGCCTGCCGGTGATCGCGGCGGAGTGACCGTTGAAGGTGACTTCGACCTTTCGGTGGCGATCCCTGGCACACCACTCCGTGATCGCGGTGATGAGGATGCGGGCCACCGGCCGGGCGACCGCTCCTGCCGTGGCCGCCCAAAGCGCGATGTCGCCCACGCCGGTGCCCTTGTGACCCGGCGCGACGGGTTTGTCGGCGTCGGTGAACCCGACGCTCAGGCCGTCAGTCTCCTGCAGCGCGGCGTGGAGATCGCGGGTGAGCCGTTCCTGCCGGAGCCCGTCTCCTCCCGTCTCCACCACGAGCTGCCACCGGAGTCCCCCGTCCCGCATCCGCCACTCCTTGCTGTTGGTCCGTCACATGGGATGACTTTGACATGAGGGTGTCTGCGGGAATAGCTCGGCGGACAGCCGAGGGGACGGCATTCGGCCAGTCGCACGCGAGTCGTGTGGCCGTTCACACGGAGCTGAGACGGCGGCGTCTCCTCCGGGGCGGCTCCGGCAGCAGCTGCATCGCCATGACGGAGCCGTCCTCCCGCACGGACACCGGCCCGTCCCAGTCATGCTGACCGCGCAGGGAGCGCCACCGCGGCCGCATCGCATGCGCCTCGCGCCGGTACTCCTCCACCCGCCCATCCCTTAGAAGATCGAACAGGTTCTCCGCGAGGCCGGAGAACGCCTCGACACGGGTGCCGTTCAGCCGGAACACGTGGTCCGTCCCGACGAAGTTGATCCCGCCGATCTCCTGCTCGACGTCCTGGACGATGCCGGTCCCGGCATGAGTGAAACCCTCGAAATGCCGCCGCCCCTGCCGCTTCGTCAGGTATCGGGCGGTGGGCTCCCCGCCGCCGGTGAACCCCATCAACCCGGCAGCGCCCGCCCGTACCAGAACCGAACGGAACCACGCGTACCGGTCCGGCAACACCTGAAACCCGCTGACGCGCTCGTCGTCCTCATCACCATCGCCCGGGATGCACACATCGGGGTAAATGTTCAGGTCCTCCACCGGCAGGTCCGCGCCCGGGGCATCGGGTTGGACGGTCAGTGAGCCGTCGCCCGGGGCGTGCAGGACGTGCACGCTGATCCCGCCCTGCCCGAGCAGTTCCGTGGAGGTGACCAGCGTCGGTGTCTGGTCCCAGGGACCGATGTGCAGCGCCTCCACTCGGGCCGAGGCGCTGGCCAGCTGGGTGTGCACGTACGACGGTTTGCTGTGGGTGCCCTTACACGCCAGGGGAATGACTTTCGAGGGTTGTCCCGGCTTCCACGCCTCCAGGAGGAAATCGGGCCGTAAACTCACCCAGTCCCGGCGCTTGACCTCCTTGCCCACCAGCGCCCAGCCGGCCTGCAGCGCGATGTCGGCGTCCACGACCGACACGACGTGATCCGGATACCGCTGCTTCAGAACACGCTCGGCCACGGTGAGCGCGAAGCCGATCCCCAACTCGCCGGACTGCACTGTCTTGTAGTGCCGCCGCGGGTTCAGCCCTTCCTCCGACAGGGCCATGTACCGGCCGGTGCTGCCCTCCAGCGCTTGGCAGTATTTGAGGCATCCCCAGTGCTCGGCCAGGCCCCGCCCCGCCCCCTGCCGGGACAGAACCTGGGCACGCCCCAGCGCGTGCAATATCTCCCACGGCGTCAGTGTGAATGACTGGCCGACCTCAGCGGACGGCAGCGCTCGCAGCCCCGCTTTCCGCCGCAGCGGTTCGCGGTCTTCTTCGCGGCGCTCCTTGTCGTCTTTCGCCGCGGCGTCGGCGACGGCCGCTGCGAGTGCGGTCGTTGAGTTGACCTGCACGTTCCATGGCCTCACCAGGTCTTCGAGTACTTCTTGGGCAACAGCCACTCGTCTCCCCCTCCGCTCCGGCCGCGATACGGCAAGAGGCGCGACGCTACGGCGACCGCGAGGGGCGCACACAAGAGTGCAGTAGCGCACGGAGGCCGAAACCATCCTTTGCCTCCCGTTGTGCTGATTTCACAGGATGCGGGCACTTCCAGGGCTTGAACGGTCCTCGACCCCTCGGACAAGACAGCGCCGTCAGCGCGGGGAAATGGCTCGTTTCCGGGGGCGCCCCAGAGGCAGGTACTCGGATTGCTCCGCCCACGAGATACAGATAAGAGCGTGATGCGCCCAGCGGTTCAATGGTGACCAGCGCTGGCGAACCCGGCCCGACAAGGACCGTAAGAGGCCTTGCTCAACCGGCGGGGACCGCTGCGGCGACGATTGACGGTCCGCACGAGTCCGCCGGTCACCGCCCCGGCGCTAGAGTCCAGTGCACGTCACCTGAATCCGGGCAGATCCTCCACCCTTCCAGAACGCCGTTCGCCGTCAGACGGCTGAGCACGCCATGAAACCCCTGATCACGCAGGCCGCAGTCACGGATGATCCGATCCCATTCACTCAAGCCCTCTCCCGAAGACGGATCGCTGCGCGCCGCGAGATAGACAGCCGACAGCCGCTGTTGCGGCTCCAGCCCACCGATCCGGGCAGGGCACCCGATGCGCAGTGCCCAGTCGGCTGCGCGCCGCCGGTCAGGGCGGGCCGGCGACTGGGCGAGCAGCGTCGCATCGCGAAGCTCCGCAGCCACCCCGGCCGTTTTAGGGCCGTTCACCACGCTCAGCCACTGCGCGCGCTCCAACTCATGGCACGCCCCCTCCGCGTCGATACGAAGGCTGCACAGCAGGCCCGCACGCAGTTCGACGTGCATGTACGCGTTCATACGCAGGGCGCACTGCAGCGCGAGGAGCCTCGCCCCGGCGGACACGTCCGCAGGCAGGGCCGCGGCCAGGTAGCTGAGGATCTCACTCACGCGGACACGCTCCCCCGGTCCCCGGCAGGGCCGGGGACCGCGTGGCCGCGCGGAAGGCGGGTGGAGCGGTGCGGCCAGTACGGTGTCGGGCACGACGGCGGCCTGGGTGGTAGCCGCGGCGCAGGCACCGCATGCGTCGGCGAGGCGCCAGACGCGGCCGCCGCGTTCGCAGGCCAGGAGCAGGCGGATGGGCCCCGCGCACCCGCGGTGGCGCCGGTGCCAGCGACAGCCACGTTCATGACACTGACAGATCCGCAGGTGCGGCGCCCTCAGATCACTACGGGCATGCCGGGCGAGATGGGCCAGGGCCGCCGAGCGCGCAGACTCCGCCGTGACCCGTCGGCCGTCCTGGGGACAGTGCTGGCAGACGAGGACGAGCCCTCCCGTCTGGCATCTCAGTTCCACCGTCCAGGTCCGCGACGCCTGCCACACGGTGCGCAGCCTCATGGACGTGTGTTCCTCCCATCCCGATCCGGCGCCACCCCCACCCCGCCGTACGGCGGGGCGGCCGACACCGTAGTGCAGACCCCTGCCCTCCCGACGGTAGACCCATCGGGAGAAATAGGGCAGAGGTCTGCACTGACAGGGCAGGGGTCTGCACCGTCGGATGGTCGGGTGACGATCTTGCCGCCCGATCCGGACCTCAACGCGCTCCGACTGGAGCTGGGGCGCCTGCGGGCTGAGCGCGGGTGGAGCTATGACGAGCTCGCCTCCCGCAGCGGTCTGGCCAGGCGCACCGTGATCGAGATCGAGCAGGGTCGCACCGTCGGCACCCTCAAGACATGGCACGCCCTCGCGCACGCCCTGGACACACCGTTCGACGAGCTCTTCGCCACTCTCTGCCACGAGCACGACCTACCTGGGGCCAGCGACAGCTCGGACAGCTGATCCGGGCCCGTCCGACGCCGACGGCGATTCACCCGATCCGGCAACGCCGTGTCGAATACGTGAGCAGTCGTTCGCACTGTTGTCGCCCCGCTCTGCTCTGCCCGGGGGTACACCCGGGCCAGGTGCCGCCGGTGGGGCGTGTCGGCTGGCAGGTTCGCCAGCATGCACTCCCCCTCCTCTCCTTCTGCACGGCGCTGGGACGGCAGCCGCGCGAGCGCACCTCAGCGGCGATCCCTGCGTATCGCCCCCGTTAGCGCCAGCAGGTTGCTTCGCTGCGGCCAGACCACCTCCTGCAGCCAATGCGGCAATCCGGTCGAGTGGTACCCGGGGGCCGACGACCGACTGGTGCAGCTGCATCCGCACGAACTGCGGGTGGCCAGGGTGCCGGAGTCCTGCCGCTGGCATGTCAGCCGCGGCATCGCCCATCCCTCGGGCGACGGGAGCAACTGGTGCCGACTGACCCATGACGTGCTGTGCCCAGCCCGCCCGGCGCCGACTACCGCGCCGCAGCTGTCCGGCCTGCGCCGGTCCCTTGCCCTGCGCACCCGCCGTCTGCTCGACACCGGAGTCCTCACTCCGCCTGCCACACCGGCCGAAGGGGCGCCGCCGGGCGAGGCCGTCTGCCGTCCGGCCCGGCCCATCGTGCAGCTGCTGTTCGTCCGCTACCTGGCCTCCCGCCCCGTCGATGAGATCCAGTGCGTCGCCCAGACCCGGCGCCGAACCCGCTGCACAGCCGAGATCCTCGGCCCCAGCGGGTTGCACGGGGTGTGGACCCTGGCACCCGTTACCGTGCACCACGGTCAGCTCGCACTGCCGTCGGATGTCATGGCCGTCTACAGCCTGTCCGCGCTGCCGTACCAAGAACAGCTGCGCTGGCGAGCCCAACGGTGTCGGGACCATGCCGCCGCGTCCACCGCCGGTGACCTCGCCGTCGCGGACTGGGAGCCCTTCGACCCACTCCGCCACCACGCGTACATCCACACCCGCCTGCCCACGCACGGGCGCCGCCCCGGCGGCCACGCGCCCCGGCGGGTCTGATCGTGACGCATCAGTACGCCGTCGAGATCGTCCTGACCCGGCCAGCCACCGCTCGGGAACTTCACCGGGCCCGCTGCCACGTGACGTTCGCCGCAAACGCCGACCGCACCCGGCTAATGACCGTGCAACGCGGCAAAAGCCAGGGCCACACCCTGCACCGCCTGCGGCGCAGACTGGACACGGTCCTGCCGATCGACGTGCTCACCACGCACTATCCCGATCGCCATGGGCGAGCGAGTCCTGCTCAATGTCGTCCTCAGCCGCCGCGCTGACACGCAGATCCGCCGAGAGGCGGCCGCTCTTGGCCGGCACGCCGCGGACGTCCTGGCCGAGCGGATCACGGCCGACCTCGCGCGCAGGCAACACCAGCGGCGTCACCGCCTCGAATCACAGATGCAGCGTCTGCTCACCCATCACACCCCGGAAGAAGTTCTGGCCTGCGCGGCAGGCCACCTACTCCAGGCGGCGTCTACCGCGCTCAACCCGCCGGCATTTCCCAGCCCGGCGCAGGCACCCGCTGCGTCCCCTTCCGGCCGTTCCCATCCCACGGAGTCCTAGTTGCACACCCCCACCCACGAGCAGGTCCACGCAGCGGACACATTCCGCGCCGGCCGGCACCTCGCACTGCAGGCCGGAGCCGGAACCGGGAAGACCAGCACCCTGTGCCTGCTCGCCTCCAACACCAAACGCCGGGGCCGCTACATGGCCTTCAACAAGGACATTGCGCAGGACGCCGCAGCCCGCTTCCCGTCCACAGTGCAGTGCCGAACCGCCCACGCCACAGCCTTCGCCGCGCTCGGCCACCGCTATGCCGACCGGCTCAACAGCCCCCGCCAGCCGGCCTGGAAGACCGGCCAGTCCCTCGGCATCCTCCGACCCGTGCGGATCGCCGACCACGAGATCAGCCCAAGAATCCTGTCCCACAACGTGCTGCGCACCGTCACCCGCTTCTGCCACTCCGCCGACGGCGCACTGGCCCGCCACCATGTACCGCGCCTGCGCGGCCTCAACACTCCCGCCGAGCACCGGCAGTTCACTGAAGTCGTGCTCCCCTTCGCCGCCAAGGCCTGGGCAGACCTTCAGCGCCCCGACCACGGCGTCGTCCGCTTCGAGCACGACCACTACCTCAAGATGTGGGCGCTGACCGGCCCGAAGATCGAGGTCGACTTCCTCTTCCTCGACGAGGCCCAGGACACCAACCCGGTGCTGGAGCAGGTGTTCACCGCACAGCGTGACCACGCCCAGCTCGTCATGGTCGGCGACTCCGCCCAGGCCATCTACGGATGGCGGGGCGCAACCGACGTGATGACCGGCTTCGAAGCCGAACAACTGACCCTCACCCGCTCGTTCCGCTTCGGACCACAGATCGCCGACGAGGCCAACCGGTGGCTCGCGCTCGCCGACGCGCCTATCCGGCTGACGGGAACCACCAGTGTTCCCACAGAGGTCAGCAGCATCGACCACCCCGACGCCGTGCTGTGCCGCACCAACATCGGGGCCATGACGGAGGTCATGCGCCTGCTCGGCGAGGGACACCGCGTCGCCCTCACCCGAGGAGGCCAGCAGCTGGCGCAACTCGCTTCTGCTGCACGCGACTTGAAAGAAGGACGCCGCACCCACCATCCCGAACTGGTGCTTTTCGCGTCCTGGGGCGACCTGCAGGACTACGCCGCCTACGATCCGGCTGGCCACGACCTGCAGCCCTTCGTCGACCTCGTCGACACCCACGGTCCCGAGGCCATCCTCGCTGCCGTGTCCGCACTCACCGAGGAGGCACACGCCGACGTCACCGTCTCCACCGCCCACAAAGCCAAAGGCCGCGAATGGCCGACCGTCAGGGTCGGCAACGACTTTCCCCAGCCGCAGGACACCGCCCCCGGCACAAACGCGACTGCCCAGGCCCCAGATGTAAGCGACACGGACGCCCGTCTCGCCTACGTCGCCGTCACTCGCGCACGTCACCGACTCGACCTCGGCGGCCTGGCGCGGAACGCCACCGCCCAGGAAGACGAAAGTGGATGACGCCACAGACCTCGAGGGGCAGCCGGTTCCCTGGACCGCACACGACCAGCGCTGCCGAGTCCTGACACAACCCGCTGGCAATCCAGCAAAACTGGGCGCGGCGCCGGAGCAGCACATGGTTCCAACTTTCCCGCCCCGATCCGCAGCGTCACTATGCTGACCTGCAGAGAGCGCTGATCGATCACGGACGAAGCTTGCCAGGTACATCGGCGCGGGAGAGCTTCGACGTAAGCATCCCAAGGAGGTCAGCCAATTGCGGCGCGAAGCGGCGGAACTCCTACAGAGCCAGGGTGACCTGGTCCAGGAGATCGGCCTGGGCCTTCGCGATCGCGTTGGACAGCTCGTCCTCGCTCAGGATGCGGGCGTCCTGGCGCCTGCGAAGGCTCTCTCCCTCGCGGCGCTGCTTCCAGTTCTCCAGTTCACTCACCGAATAAGGGGCGCTGTACTTCCCGTCGATCAGCTTGTGACGCGGAGCAACAGCAGATTGGCGAGGCTATTCAAACCCCCGTGCCAGGTCGGGTCAGCCCGCGGGCCGTGGGCCTCGAAAGCGCGAATGTGCAACCTGCTTGGCCGAGAGCAGCCAGGGGTGCGCGGAACTCGACTAGCTGACCCGGGCGGTCGGCCTCTCGACGCCTGCCCTGGCCGCCCTGCTGGGCCAACTCGTGGCCGACAGGCCTCTCCTGGGCTGGTGCCTGAACATGACGGCCCAAGAAGTCCACTCCCCTCGGCCCGTAGGGACCCACCTCAAACCACCGCCCGCCCCTCTTACGCGCAGCCCACCTCATGGGGAGAAGGTGGCACGACCACCACGGATGCCCCCGGTGCCCGTGCCGTGGGTGGCGCTACATCCATCAGACAGGCGCACTGCAGGGCCTGATGGGGAACTCTCGCGAACCCACGCGCGTCCTCGCTCGTATAGTGCTGGGATCACCATCGGACGGAGGCCGGGCGTGACGGCAGGGACCAACGCGGAGGAGGCCACGCCCTTGCAAGTGCGGCAGGTCCGGCAAGCCCTCGCAAGCGAGTTCGACGGGCTGATCGATCTGGGGGACGGCGAGTTCGCCCGAAACCGCGAGACCGTGTTCTTCTCCCGCGCCCTGGCGGCGAAGGCCATGCGGATCACAACCGACTGCACCCCGCAGGAGGCGGCCGCCGCTGTCACTGACGGAGCCGATGACTTCGGCATCGATGCCGTGGCCACGTCCCCGGCAACCGGCGAGTTGTGGCTGATTCAGGCCAAGTGGAGTGACCGGGGCACTGCCCGGTTCACGTCCGCCGACGCCTCCAAACTCCTCCATGCCTTCCGGATGCTGGACAACTTGGACTTCGATCGCTTCAACGCCCGGTTTCAGGCCTTCGCTGACCGGATCCGCCATGTGCTCGCCCAGCCAACGCCCCAGGTCCACCTCGTCGCTGCCGTTATGGGGCCAGCAGCACCAGCGACTCGTGCCCTGCAGCTAATCCACGGGGAGTCCGCCGACCTGGACACTCGCACCGATCTGAGGGTGCTGGCGAGCAGCGACCTGTACGCCGCTATCCGCCAGGACGTGGCGCCGCAGCCGCTGATCGTGACCGCTACCTTCACCGACGGCTGGTTCGGGCAAGATCTGCCCTATCCCTCCCACGTCGGTACGGTCACCGCAGACGAGATCGCCCATTGGTATGAGCTGCACGGCGCAGAACTGTTCAACGTGAACGTACGCCGCCCGCTGGGGCACACATCCGTCAACGCCACACTTGATGACAGCCTGGCCAAAAACCCTGAGCACTTCTGGTATTTCAACAACGGCATCACGGTGCTGTGCGAGTCGACCACCGCTGAGTACTTCGGCCGCCGCGCCCAGGGCGCGCCGGTGCGCCTCACCATGACCGACGCGCAGATCGTCAACGGCGCACAGACCGTGGCAGCGCTGTACCGCGCCTTCGCGGACGATCCGCAGACGCTCGCGGAGGCCAAGGCGATGGTGCGGATCATCACCATCGGACAGACCCCGCCAGGGTTCGCCAACTCGGTCACGGTGGCCACCAATACCCAAAACCATGTAGAGCAGCGCGACTTCATCGCGCTGGACCAGGCGCAGGCGTACATTCGCGACGACTTCCGAATCACCCTGGACAAGGACTACGTCATCAAGCGCGGAGAGCTTGAGCCCGCGCCCGATGCAGGCTGCACCGTGCTGGAAGCAGCCACTGCGCTGGCCTGCGCCCATCCCGACGCGCGGATGGCCGCAGGGGCCCGCGCCTCCACTGATTTCCTGTGGCAATCTGCCCCGGAGGGCGGCTATACGCAGCTGTTTGCGGAGCCACCCAACGCCGTGCAGATCTGGCGCTCGGTGCAGCTGCTGCGTACCGTGCAGCAGACCGTCCACGACCTCTCGGCGACCTTGCCCGGCCGCGCCGCCGCGATCGCAGAGAGCGGCGTACTCCTGGTGGCCCATCTTGTGTTCCAGCGCGCAGACACTGAGGCGATCGACGACCTAGACGCAGACTGGCAGCCCGCACTGAATGCGGCTCCGGAACTCACCGCGCAGACCCTGGCCCATCTCATCTCCGAAGTCGACCGGCAGTACGGGCCGCACAGCTTCGTCTCGCGCACCTTCACACAGGCGGCCGCCTCCCGGGAACTGGCGGCAGCAGTCCTGGCCTCGTTCGACGGCCAGGGGCACTACCCCGAACTTGCCTCCTACCAGCGTTCCACCGAGCCACGTCGCGGGCGGCGTCCCAACCCGACGCGAGTCCTGGTCGATCAGCACCGGCTGCAGGACGGCACCCAGCTCATGTATCACCCCAGGCCCCGGGAGGACGAGGCAATCGGGGAGTGGCTGAACGCCGACCCGAACCGGTTCATGGCGACATGGACTAACGACAAGGCCAAGCCCCTGCTGTGGGCGGCTGACGGAGCGCGCTATTCCCCGGCCGGGCTGATCCTGCACATGTGGCGGCAGGCAGGCTGGGACGACGCCCCGCTCGCGGTGCAGGCCAGCACGCAGTGGGCCCTGCCCGGCGGCCCCACATTGAGCGAGCTTGCGCAGGAGCTGTGGCACGAGGCCCGGAGCACCGAGCCGCACTCGGGCGAAACCGGCGGAGACGTGAGGCGGGGGGACGGCACGAACGGTGCCTGAGCCACGGATCATCGCCAAGCGCTACGCGCTGCGTGAATCAATCGAGGAAGGCGGGATGGGCCAGGTCTGGCGCGCCAACGACCTGATCCTGGGGCGCGATGTCGCCGTCAAACTCATCCTGGACAACCTCGCTGCCCACCGTGATGGCGACGCCGTCGTGGAGCGCTTCCGCCGGGAGGTGCGCGTGACCGCGCAGCTGCATCACCCAGGCATCCCCCAGGTGTACGACGCCTTCTTAAATGGCACCGCAGACCGCATGTTCATGGTCATGGAACTCGTGCAGGGCGTTTCCCTGAAGCAAGTGATCGACACTTCCGGGAGTGTGCCTACGGTGTGGGCCGTGTGTCTGGCACTGCACATATGTGCCGCTCTGCACCACGCGCACGATGTCCACGTGATCCACCGTGACATCAAGCCAGCCAACATCATGATCGCGGTCGACGGCACCGTGAAGGTCCTGGACTTCGGCATCGCCATGGCCCTAGGCCTGGATGCGCCCAGCCGCCTGACGAAGCCCCAACAGATCATCGGCAGCCCGCACTACATGGCCCCCGAGCAGTTCGATGCGGGTCACATCACGCCCCAGACCGACCTCTACGCCCTGGGCGTAGTCCTGTACGAGCTCCTGACCGGTGAGCGGCCGTTCGACGGGGGCAACGTCGTCAACCTGATGTGTGCGCATGTGCTCCAGCAGCCTGCACCACTACGCAGCCACCGTGCGAACGTCGACCCGCAACTCGAACGGCTCGTCCTCGAGCTGTTGGCCAAGCGCGCCGATGCGCGCCCCAGCAGCGCCCGCCACGTGATGGACGAGCTCCTGGGCCACCTGCCGCACCAGCATCACGGGTACCTCTCCTTCCCCGGACTGCCGACCCTGACGGTGCCCCCAGTCCTTATGCCCGGCCCCGACACACCTCGAGTCCCGGCAGTCGCCTCGAGGGGCGTTCGCCATGTGCTCCCCGAGCCGGTCAGTACGGAAGGGCACACCGACCGCCTGGGAACAGCGCGAGCTCTGTTCGAGGCAGGTCGGCTGAGCGAGGCGCTGTCGGTCTACGAGGCCCTAGCTCATGAGTTCGACCTCCTCGGCGTGCAGGGTGCTGAGGATGCCCTGACCTGCCGCATCCAGGCCGCCCGTTGCCGGATCGGACTCGGCCAACATCAACGCGCGCTAAGCGATCTCCAGCGCGAACTGGCCCAGTTGCGCGCCCACCGCGCACCCACGGACACCGTGGTTCTTGAGGTGCGCCTGCAGGCAGGGCTGTTGCTGCGCGATGTGCACCGCTTCGCAGAGTCGGTACAGGAGTTGGGCAGCCTGTACAACGACTTGGTAGGCAAGCATGGTCCGGATTCTGCCCTGGCGAACCAGGCACGCGACGCTCTCGTCGCGATTCGTCGTCGGCCGCCGGGCGGCCGCTCCATCTGATGAGGCTGGGGCAACCCACGCTTAGGTGTCTTCACCGTCCTCGGGGACGTCGACGCTGATGCTCGCAAGGTTCGCCTCGCGGTGCCCAGTACCGAAGCCGTCCTCGGGGATCAGGTACTTGTCCGGTGGAAAGTCCCAGGGCAGGCACCAGGTCATGGCCTTGCCGCGCATCCCGTTGTCGCGCGTGGTGACGGTGATCTGGCGCGGTGCGATGGCCTGCTGCAGGTGGGCCGCGCGGGCCACGGCTTCGTCGTCGTTGTTCGGCAGGCGTCGGTGCCCAGGCTCGTCGCGTTGGACCTGATCCTCGGTGCCGTCGTGCAGTTCGAAGCGGCCGTTGGGGGGACAGGCCCTTGAGGACATCGCCCAGCAGCTCGTAAACCCCGCGCGCTCGTTTCCTGATCTTCTCGCTACCCTCGGAGTAGGACTTGGTGTCGATCTCCTCCACCACCACGTGCGGGATCACCAGCGTTGCTGGGCCCTTCCCGCACACCCGAGACCACGGAATCTTGTCGAAGCGCTGACAGTGCAGCAGGGTGTTCGTGTCCACGACCAGCACACGCTGCCGGTAGCTGCGGTAGTCCTCCACGGTCTGCCGCATCCGGTTCTGCAGTTCCATGAAGTACGTCGCCAGCTCGTCCAACTCCCAGTGCACCAGCAGCGTGGTTCGGTAAGGCGTCAAAGAACTGTGCACGATGTGGCTGTAGTGCTCGCCGCGCAGCCGCGCCGGCACCGCGGGGTCGGCGAAGACACCCGCCAGTTGCCGGGCGGTCGTCGCGGTCCACTGGGCGTACTGCCGCAGCGTCACCACCAGGTCGGGCCCGGCCAGCTTCGAGGGCTCCACGCCCGCCAGCGTCGGCTGGGCGAAGTGCGGGACGGAGTTGCGGACGTCGTTGAGCCCGCCCTGGACCAGATCGTCGAGGAACTTGATCGCCTTCTCGCAGGTGACCCCGGGCCGCAGCAGCATGGACAACTCCCTCGCCTCTCGGGCTGCCGCACCGTTGCGAGCGGCTTCGCCAGCCACATCGTGGCAGCCGATCCCGGCAAGCGGCCACCGAGATCCGCAGGTCTGCCGCACCCTGACGCTCGTTGAACCAGCAGAGACCGTCCTCCATGGTCGATTCCAGGGGCGAGGGCTCATGACACGGTCGTTAGCGGTACCCCTGGTTGTGAGAACCGTGCGGCATAGGTCCACAAGTCGGCGCCCCGCAGGTGAGGAATCAAGGAGAGCAAGTCTGGGGAACCCGTGAGCAACGGGTGGGGAAAATCAAGGTTCTGGCCCCGATTTCGTGAATGATCTTCGGCTTCTGGCTTGGCCTGCCGAGCTCCTGCTCCCGATCGGAAGACGGCGGTGTTCTCAGGTGACAGAGTCGCCGCCTCCTCAGTGTCCGGCCGGGGCTCCCCGTCAAGGGCGCCTTCGGCGTCGCTCACTCGATGGGCTTCGACCCCGTGCTGTCAGTGCCGCCTTCTACAGTGCTTCCATGTCTGACAACGAACGGCCGCCGAACCGCAGGCTGGTGGAGGCCGTGTATCCCGCCGGCACCCACCTCGACTACTCCCGCGCCTCCTCCAACGGGATGCGCGGCAACGTACGCGACGACCGGGACAACTCGCTCATCGGCCAGGCCGAACTCTTCGACGCCCCCGACCGGTACGCCGACGGCTACCACGACGGCTACGACCACCGATCCCACGACGACGAGTTCCGCCGTCACGTCGCGGACCTCCTCGCCCGCGAGGTGGTCCTCTTCTTGGGGGACCTCGCTTATGACACGGCGGCCCGCGGCTTGGCCACCGCCCTCCCACACGTCAACGCCTGGGTGCGCCAACGCGTGGACAAGCTGCGCAGCCGCTCAACGAGGGTCGCTGCAGCCGCCCTCCCCGAGCCCGCGCAGGAACCCGGTCCCGAGCACGCACCGCCGCGACCGGCCGCCGCGACCGCGGTCCACCACCGGGTGGACCCCGTGCTGCGCGCCGACCAGGGCGATACCTGCGCGAACGCCGCCCTGGAGCGGATCAGCGCTCGGGCGGTCGAGGTCCACGGGATGGCCGCGCACTACGCCGCTGACCTGCCCGCGGCCGACGCCGCCGACGAGGCCATGCGCCAGGCCGTGGCTGCGGCTGCGCCCGGACTAGCCGCCGCCGCTCTCCAACTCATCGCCTCTGACGAGGCGCTGGGCCTGACCCCTGAGCAGCAGATGTACATGTGGGAGCGTGCCGCCGAACTCGACCTCGCCGTGGTCGAAGACCTCACTGGCGCCCACACCATGCCGGCAGAGGTCGTCGCGCCGCAGCCCTTCGGCCGCGAGTAGGAGCGTGATGCCCCGGGCCGGCGGATCCGAAGATCATTCACGAAATTGCGGTCAGAACCAAAATCAACGAGTCTCATCAACGACCGAGGCGAGCATCGCGCTGTTCGGGTAGATGGACGGTTTTTACAACTCCCGGCACAGCCAGAAACGGCTCGGCTACCTCAGCCCACCGAGTTCGAAGGGAAGCACCACACCGACCAGGCAACGGCCGAACGCACCTGAAAACCGAGAACCCCTGACCATCCGATAAAAGTAACCACCGCACGCAGGATGAACCTCAGACAGCACCCTCGGCCGCCTGCCGGTCCGCTTCGACGGCGCCCCCTCGATCCCATACATAGGGGTCCAGATCAAGAGCGGCGTCTCCCATTGCCTCGCTTGTCCCGAACGAGCTCTGCGGCGACCCACTGCTCGAATTCGCCGATAGGGACTACTGGCACGCTGGAGGCAAGCACTCGGGGAGCCATGAGATCCCTGCTGGTGACGATGGCGGATGTAACAGTCCAGCTGGTGGTATCGCGATCCTTGAGGAAGTGAGTCAACATTGCCCCAAGGTTTTGGTGTACCCACGCTGTGCGGCGACCAAGTTTGAAGAGAGCACTTTTGTCGCCGCGCAATAGAGCATCGGCTTCGTTGGCCATTTCGGTCGGATTACGTGACATCTCGAAATCCTTGGCTTCGATAACGATGATCACACGTCTAGCCGCGTCGATACCAAGCGCATCGATGTCGCCCAGATCGTGCCCCTCGGCCGACACGAGTCTACGTCCCGCGATTTTGGAAACACCCCTGACAGCGATGGAACAGCCTCCAGCCTTGAGTGTTTCGACGACATGCGCTTCGAAAGCCTTGTTCTCGTCCTGCCGAATCACTCCCAGCAGTTTCTTCATCGCTGGTGACGTGCTGCGCAACCGTCCGGAGTAGATGAGGTTGACCCAATACGAGCCACTGCTCCAAGTGTGTCTGGCTCCCCAGACGAGTTGAGAGCCGTCCCCTGTACCCACGCGGATTAGCGGGCGTCGAACGTACGACCACTCACGGTTGTAGCGCCACGGCCACGCATCGGAGTTGACAGAAAGGAATTTGGCCCGGGGACGCAGTGTGAGCAGATCGAGGAAGGTCTGTGCTTTCTCATGTTCCCAGTGCAGCGTCGTGGACAAGTGATCGGCAACAACCGACTCTGGAAGGGTGTAGGGCTCTGACTGGCAGCGTTCATCCCCCAGAGCGATGACCTCGCCGATACCCTGCGCCAAGTCAGTGAGAGAGAAGCCGAACTCGGCAACCATTGCTTCTTCTACCTGCGTGGTGGACCCTTGGGGCTCGGATCCCCGGCGGGAATGACGAGTCGGCGCCGTAAGTAGGAGTGCCTCTGCTCGGGCTGTAGCAAGGGCGTTGGAGCCGGATTCGTATTGGTCGCCGCGGGAGACACCGAGTCGGCCAGAGGCCAACAAGGCAAGTTGAGCCTCTGAGAAGTCGTGGTGAATTGCTTCCGAGAGAGTGGCACGAGAGATGAGTTCTGCAGACAACGCCATGAGGTGGTCGTAGGTGTCCAGGGTGAGTGACGAGTCTCCACTGGGAGGTTGGGCAGCGACGTATTCGATGAGGAATCGACTGGCCTGAGCAGCTTCCACTTGGCGCTTGGTGGTCCTGACAAGGTTCTCGGCCGGCTGGCTTGCCTCTCCGAAGCAGGCAATGCGCGATGGGAGGATCTGGTCGTTGAAGGCCTCGTCGTACAGGAGCGCTTCGTGCCGGGAAATCAGCGACTCGATGAGTCCCTCGGCCGCCAGACCGGCCACAGTATCCTCGATGAGCGCGAAGTAGTGCCCTACGACCTTCTGCAGAACCTGGGTGCGCTCGTCCGATGGGATGGCCCCAACAGGCGTACCGGCGCTATCGAGATACCGGCCCAGTTCGTCGAGAACCGCGGCGGAAGCGGCCGGTTGTACCAGTCGAGCCGTAGGAAGCGGACCGGGACGCAGCGGAACGCGTGGGTTCAGCTCGACGTGCAACATCTGTTTGGGGCCTTCGGGCGCCAGTTGATCGACGAGCGCGCTGCGGGAAGCGTCAGGATCCTCGTCCACCAATCCGGCGGTTTGCGTGATGCCTTCAAGCAGGGCGCGTAGCAGGATGCGGTCGGCTCCATTTGCGTCTGTGAGAAGGCTGGCCATCCCCTCCGCGCAGAGGCGCAGATCGACGAGCCCAGGTTCGGCGCCATGCACGCCGACCCAGGGGCGTTCACTTTCTGTACCAGGATTGCCGTCCAACGCAGCCTGCCACGCTGAGGGATTATCGAAGGAAAGGCTCACGTACAGCTCGCCCGTAGACGCGGCTCGCGGCAAGAGGTCGGGGCGGGCGGTGGAAATCTGCCAGGTCCAGAAGGCTGCTGCTTCTACCGTCAGGTGATGGAAATCCTTCAGCCCGTCAGCAACTTCATGGTCGCCAGCACCCAACCACACATTTACGTCTGGGACTTCGACGAGTCTCCCCACCTCGGGTACGTCTGGAAGAGGTCGATAGATCGGCGCCGTAGACGTGCCGTATACGGAGACCACCGGCACGTAGACAGGCCTGTGGGGGCTGGGAACGTCATGACGGTCGTAGCGTTGCTGAACTTCAACGCGCAGCGCTCGAGAGTGGTCCTGTTCGACGAGAAGCATCGTAGGTCTCGTGTCGTCTGACACGTAGTAGCTGTACTCGCAGTTCCGGTAGAGCCCGTAGTTGTCCAGTGCGCTCCACGACTGCACATGGGTCGTCTCGTGCAGCTCCGTTTCCGCTTGCGCAAATCGCCATAGGAACAGGGGGTCTGAGCCGTCCAGCTCTGCCATGACCTGAAGGTCGCTGAGAGAGGTCACGACGACCGGGCCGGGGCGACGCTGGTCCGCGAGTCCTAAGAACGAGGATCGGCCCACGCCTTCGTTGATTATGAGGCGAAGAGTGCGGGCGTCCTCGGGAAGAGGCGGGCCGACAGGGTCAATGACGTTCTGTACCCGCAGACCAAGATCCCGGATGGGCCAGTGACCTGCCGGATTGGTGTCGTCGTAGTCGGACAGGTCATCCATGACCACGGCAAGGTCGAGGATCTTGTCCTCAGCGAACGTGAAGGTGCGGCGGGTGATCAGGTCATCACCCGTCTGTTGAGCCGACCCTGTCGGGACCGCACCACACAGCGTCAAAAGGCGGCCGGTGTCTCTCATCGTCTGATCGCGCAGTAGGCGCGCAAGCTGAGGTCGGCATTCGTGCAACCCGGCTTGAACGATGAGTTCATGGCGCAGCGCCGTAACCAGTTCGGCTGGATTTGCGACGATCAAGCCGTCTTCCATGAGGAGAAGAGGTTTGACTACGAGTCCATCGTCCGGCCCTGGTCCCGTGGTGAGCGTGTGCTCGCCGGGCCGGATACCCCATCCAGCGAGGAGATCGACGGAACTGGCCGGCAGCAGGTGAGACAGGTCGGTGAAGCGATAGCGGACGGCTTCCCGCAGGGCGGTGAGAGTCTTCTCTCCCGGAACGAACACCTCGTCGCCGTGTCGCTGCGGCGGAGCGATACCCCGGTGAAGCCCGGCCCGACGCAGCATGGCGTCGCTCAACCTCAATGCCGTGTGCGCCCACAGCTGCGTCTCCTTGACGAACTGCGTCGGCAATACGGCCTGTCCATCAGGCCCGAGGATGCTACGCAGCATGAGATCGAGGGTGTGAGCACACCGTGATGTCAGTCCTTGCGCGACGAGACATGGCCCGCCGTGGAAGGAAACCTCGGCGGTGTACAGGTCGTCGTACAAATCTTCTTGGGCCCGGATCTGAGAGCCGCTGACCAGGGGATCCTTGAGCAGCGCCCGGAGCTTGCTGGGTGACAGCCGAGGTACATCCGGACGGCTGGGGAGGCACGCGCCGATGGAAGCAAGGCGCTGAAGCCTCACAAGGCGCGGAATGTTCTGAGGAATCAACTGCAGAGCGGCTGCCGACGCGACAAGCGAGGGGCCGTCTACATCGTGCCAAGGGCGGCCGGTCAAGCGGGCAGCGGTCATGCGCGTCTCCTAGGGCTGGCGGACGATTCTTGATGCAGCCGAAGAATTCACTGCGACCAGCAACAAGCGCCTCCGTGCGTCACGGTAGCGCCCAGGACTGACAACGGACGCCTCTTCCCAACCCCGAACGCCCGACGCCTACGGGATCGAGTTCACCAGGCGCTCGGCATCGCCGACGCGGAACCGGCTCACCCCCGTCACTCACTCACAGTGAGCATCCAAACCCATGATTCGCCAACTAAGCCTCTCATGATTTGCCAACAAGGATTCTCCACGTGCTCCCGACCTGCGCGTCTCAGTCCATGATTCGCCAACTAAAGCTCTCGGTCACACCGGCGGTTCATCGCCTTTCGTGCCCTGTCGGCTGCGGGCTAGTGTTCACGCAGCGAGTGACCCACGAGGAGCGAAGACATGCCCGGTCGTCCGAGCACGCGTTGACGTTTGAGGCCGTGAGCGGCCTGTCATCGCGTGCCTGCCCTTGAAGCGCGGCACAGCGAGCCTTCCTTTCCCGCTGCCTGAATGCGGGTCTCGTCTTCGGTCATCCGAGGGGTCTCCGTGCCGTCCTCTTCTTCTGCTTCCTCCGCTTCCCCTGCTTCTTCCGCTTCCTCTGCTGTATCCGATTCCGGTCGACCTGTTCCATCACACCTGTGGCGGGACCGCGACTTCCGCAGGCTCTGGGTGGGCCAAACGGCCTCCCAACTGGGCGAACAGGCAAGTCTGGTGGTGCTGCCGCTCTTCGCCGTCCTGACGCTCAACGCCAGTGCCGGCCAGTTGGGCGCCCTGCGCGCGGTGGGACAGGCGCCGATCCTGCTGCTGTCGCTCTTCGTCGGCGCATGGGTGGACAGGTGGCGGACCCGTACGGTGATGGTGCTGACGGACGCCGGTCGGGCCCTGGCCCTGGGCGCCGCGGCCGTGGCCGGCCTCCTCGGTGGGCTCGGCCTGCCGACGCTGCTCGTGGTCGCCTTCACCGTCGGGGCCCTGTCCGTGTTCTTCGACGTGGCATACCACGCGTCCTTGGTACGGCTGGTGAAACGCGATCAGTTGGTACGGGGCAACAGCGCGCTCGAGGGCAGTCGGTCCGCCGCGCAGATCGGCGGTCCCGCCCTCGGTGGTGCGCTGGTGTCGGCGCTGTCGGCGCCGATCGCCGCCGCCTCCAGTGCGGTGTTCTTCGCGCTGTCGTTCCTGTCGATCCGACGGATCGGTCGCCGCGAAGCCGTCCCGGAACACTCGGAACGTCCCCCTCGGGTCTGGCGGCGGATCCATGAGGGCCTCCGCTTTGTCGCCCGCGATACCTCGCTGCGGACCGTGTGCCTCGCGTCGGCCGCCTTCCAGTTCTCCTTCGCGGCGGTGATGACCGTCTACCTGCTGTTCCTGCCACGGGACCTGCACCTGTCGGGCACCGTCGTCGGGCTGGCACTCGCGGCGACGGGGCCGGGCGCCCTCCTGGGCTCGCTACTGGCCGCCCACCTGCCGGGCCGCTTCGGATATGGCGCTGTGCTCGTGTCCGCGGCGGCACTCGGCGACGGCGTGTTCCTGTTCGTGCCCGCACTGCACGGCTCCTCTGTGGTGACGGTTCCCGCGCTCCTCACGGTCGGCTTCGTCTTCGGGACCTTCAGCCAGCTGGTGAACGTCACGATCATGGCCGTCCGGCAGACCGTCACCCCGGACGGGATGCAAGGCCGCGCGGCCGCGACGATCAGCTTTGTCGGCGGGGGGCTGACCCCGCTCGGCTCGCTGCTCGGCGGCTTTCTCGCGGAAGCGTGGGGAACACGCACGAGCCTCCTGGTGACAGCCGCGGGCATGCTGCTGTCACCGGCGCTGATGGCCCTGTCCCCACTCGCCCGCCTGGGACGGACGCTCCCCGCCCCGCCGGAGAATCCGGCCCCGTCCGCGTGACGGCTTCTGCCGCCGCGAGCAGCCCCTCACGGCTGAGACCTCAGCACGGCGACCTCGGGCGACGGGTCGAAGCCGTGCTCGACCAGCCGGCGGACCACCCGCAGGCTTCGCAACGACCACCACGCGCGGCGTCGAGGTGCGATGCGATCTCGTCGAGGCCCCGGCCGGGCCAGGGCGGCAGCGGCGCGTCGTGCAGCATCCGTGCGGCCGCAGCCGCCGCGGCCCACGCCGCCGACGGCGCGGGCGACGGCTCGCCGAGGCGGCCGCCCGCCCGGGGACGGTTCATCCCTAGGACCGCGTCGCCCTCGCGCACTCGTCCCCGGAGGACTCGCCGCGCCCGACCGGCGCGGTGCGGTCGTAGGGGTCGACCTCCGTGCCGGTCTCGTCCGCCCGGCGGTCGGAGCCGAAGGGCGGGGTGAAGTAGCCCGTGGGGGCGCCGCAGCCGCCGTTGGTCATGTCGTACTTGTACGAGACGATCGAGAACGTGCCCGGCTCGGTGATCACCTTGGCCGGGTTGTCCCAGCTCAGGACCAGCTCGCGCCGGACGATCGTGCGCACGATCTCGTCGCCGCCGCCCGCGTCCGCGCGGGTGACCGGGTAGACGAAGGTGACGTCGGCGGTCACCTGGAGCGCGCCGCGCTCGCCCTCCCGGTAGGTGAGCCGGCCCCGGGTCTTCACGATGTCGCCGACCAGTTGGGCACGAGAGGGC
>NZ_GG657754.1:2154893-2191542 GCF_000158915.1 Streptomyces himastatinicus ATCC 53653
TGGACGTCCCTCTGGTGCGGGTTGATCAGTGCGATCGCCTTCTCGGGGCGCTCACCCCGCAGCACCCCGCGGTCCAGGCCGGACGCGACGAGGAAGTCCCGGCTGCGGGCGAGGGACCGCTCGACCTCGGCCGCGCTCATCCAGCCGACCGCCCGGGCCTTCGGCACGGTGATCCCCGCCGCTCCGCTCGCCCAGTCCGCCGCGGGCGAACCGCGGAACGGCTCGTCCATGGTGGGGCGTCGGGCCGCCTCCGCCGGGGGGACATCGGTCGGGCGGGCGGTCTCGGCCCCCAGCGGCGAGGAGTCGGAGTCGTCGCCCGCGAACAGGCCCACGGTCCACCCCGGCGCGAGCGCCACCACCAGCAGCAGCGCGGCCAGCAGCCCGACCACGTACCAGCCCGTGCGCCGCTTGGGCCGCGCGGGCGTATAGCTGCGCCAGCCCTCCGGGCCGCGGTCGGGCTCCGCGCGCAGCCGCTTCGCCACGTCGCGGGCCCGCGCCGACGGCTCCTTGGGCGCGTCGGCGGCACCCGCCACCGACTCGCGCAGAAACCGCTCCCACTCCTCGTCGGATCTGGAAGAACCGTCCGACTCCGTACCCGCACCCATCCCCAACCCCCTGGCAATCAGCAGACCGCGCCCCACTCCCCTGGGACGCGTCCGCATAATGACACAGGGCACCGACAGCGGGGCCTGCTGGAGCCCTATGGCGTCCCGGAGAGCCTGCCCATCACGTCGTACATCTGCTGCGGGGTGAGCGGGCCGACGGGAAGCGGTTTCTGTGCGGCCTGGGTGCGCAGTCCGTCGAGCACGAACGCGACGCCGCGGCGCCAGGCGTCGGGCGCGGCGTCCGCGGCCGCGCGGGTGAGCAGGGCGTTGGTGCCGAAGACGAACAGGAGGTCCTCGCCGGTGAAGTCCGGGCGGAGGGCACCGGCCTGCTGGGCGCGCTCGATGATCCGGGTGGAGGCGTCGTGTGCCCGGTCGCAGAGGGCCATCAGTCGCTCGGCGCCCGGGTAGCGTCCGCTGAGCACGTCGGCGAGTGCGGGGTCGGTGGCCTGGAGTTCGCAGACGGTCTCGATGTAGTACGCGAATCCTTCCCAGGCGTCTTCGAGGGACAGGGCGTGCTCGGCGGCTTCGTCGAGGCGGTCCGCGGCCAGGTCGGTCACGACCTCGTCGATGAGGGCCTCGCGGGTGCCGAAGAGGTTGTAGAGGGTGCCGTGGCTCACTCCGGCCCGGCGGGCGATCTCCTTCAGGGGCACCTGGAGGCCGCGCTCCTGGAACAGCTCGGCGGCGGCTGTCCGCAGTTTCTCCGCGTTGCGTTGCGCGTCGGCCCGCATCCGGCTCACTCCTCCTGGTCCTGGCTGGCGGACCCCATGGTCGCATCCCGGGATCACGGTCAGCCACATCCTGACCCTGGGGTCAAGATGCATGTTACCGTCCGAAGAGTAAGTTGACCCCAGGGTCAAAATGACTCCACGGCAAGGAGTACTCCCCCATGTCCAAAGTGATCGCCGTCTTCGGCGCCGGTACCGGTCTCGGTGCGTCCGTGGCCCGCCGTTTCGGGCGCGAGGGCTTCCGGGTCGCCCTGGTCGCCCGCCGCAAGGACCGGCTGAACGCGCTCACCGAGCAGCTCACCGGTGAAGGCATCGAGGCGGTCCCCTTCTCCGCCGACCTCTCCGAGCCCGCCGAGGCGCCCGCGCTCGTCGAGGCGATCCGTGACCACTTCGGCCGCATCGACGTGGTCGAATACGGGCCGATCAGCGGCAACCACGGCTTCACCCCGGCCGCCAGGCTGGACGCGGCCACCCTGGAAGACCTGGCCCCGCTGCTGCTGCTCACCCCGGTCGAGGTTCTCCAGGCCCTGCTGCCGGAGTGGACCGAGCGCGGCGACGGCGCCTTCCTGCTGACCCAGGGCTACACGGCGGCGCAGCCGCTGCCCCACCTCAGCGGCCTGGGCCCGGTGATGTCCGCCGCGCGCAACTACCTGTACTCCCTCAACGCCGAGCTGGCCGGGACCGGTGTCTACGCCGGGACCCTGACCATCGGGGCCATGATCGCCCGCAGCGAGGTGGGCGAGGCGGCCGCCGCCCAGCTCGAAGCCACATCGGTCGACGGTGCGCGGTTCCCGGTCGTCGACCCGGACGAACTCGCCGAGCACTACTGGGACATGTACACCAAGCGCGACCGTGTCGAGCAGTTCCACCCCGAGACGCTGACACCGCAGACCGCGGCGTGAGGACAGCCGGGCCGGGTGACGCCCCGTCCGTGCACGGTGTTGAACACCGCGCAGCAGGTCGGCGGCGCCCTCGGGCTCGCCGTCATGTCGACCCTCTCCACCTCGGCGGCGACCGACCGGCTGCCCGGGGCGGCCGCCGCCCTCTACCGGGGGCTGGCCACGCCGCCCTGGTGGCGCGGGCCGGTGACGCGCTGACCCACGGCTACAGCACATGGACTGACGGCACCCGTTGTCCCGCTCGCCGTGCTCCCCGGAAAAATTCCCCGAAGAATTTTCCGGGGAGCTGTCGATCCCGGCGTCTCCCGTTCGACGCAAGGGTGAGCGGCGGGGAACGGCCCCGCCCCGGCGACCGAGGAGTCACCATGCCGCGCTTTCTGACCCTGATCCGCATCGACGAGAAGAACGCCCCCGCCGAGGGCCCCAGCCCCGAGCTGATGGAGCGCATGGGCGCGCTGCTGGAGGAGATCACCAAGGCGGGCGTGATGCTCGACACGGCCGGGCTCAAGCCCACCTCCGAGGGCACCCGGGTCACCTGGTCCGGCGGCAAGATCGGCTACACCGACGGGCCGTTCACCGAGAGCAAGGAGGTCATCGGCGGCTACTCGCTCATCCAGGCCAAGGACAAGGCCGAGGCGCTGGAGTGGACGAAGCGGTTCCTGGAGACCCACGAGGACTACTGGACCATCACCGCCGAGGTCCGCCAGATCGACGAGGGCTGATCCGGTTCCGCTTGCCGCACCACCGGGCGGCTGCTCTGATGGGTGGCCGTGACGGCAGCAAACGCGACCGAAACGGTCGAAGCGGTCTTCAGGATCGAATCCGCGCGCATCATCGCCGGTGTCGCCCGCATCGTGCGGGACGTCGGCATCGCCGAGGAGCTGGCGCAGGATGCCCTGATCGCCGCGCTGGAACAGTGGCCGGAGTCGGGCGTCCCGGACAAGCCGGGAGCCTGGCTCATGGCCGCCGCCAAGCACCGCGCGATCGACCTCGTACGCCGCAAGGAGACGTACGCGCGCAAGCTGGCCGAGGTCGGGCGGGCCCTGGAGGACGTACCGCCGCCCGATCCGGCGGATCTCGGCGACCCCGAGGACATCGACGACGACCTGCTGCGACTGATCTTCACCGCCTGCCATCCGGTGCTGTCGCCGGAGGCCCGGATCGCCCTGACTCTCCGGCTGCTGGGCGGGCTGACGACGGAGGAGATCGCCCGCGCGTTCCTGGCCTCGGAGGCGGCCGTCGCCCAGCGGATCGTGCGCGCGAAGCGGTCGCTGGCCAAGGCCCGGGTGCCCTTCGAGGTGCCGTACGGGGAGGATCGGGCCGCCCGGCTCTCCTCGGTCCTGGAGGTCATCTACCTGATCTTCAACGAGGGCTACTCCGCGACGGCCGGGGCCGATCTGGTGCGCCCGGCCCTGTGCGAGGACGCGCTGCGGCTGGCCCGGGTGCTGGCGGGGCTCATGCCCAAGGAGCCCGAGGTCCACGGGCTGGCCGCGCTCCTGGAGTTCCAGGGCTCCCGCATCCCGGCCCGCACCGGCCCGGACGGCGCGCCAGTGCTGCTCGCCGACCAGAACCGGGCCAGGTGGAACCGGTTGCTGATCCGCCGCGGCGTCGAGGCCCTGCACCGCGCGGGCCACGGCCCGTACGCCCTCCAGGCGGCGATCGCCGCGTGCCACGCGCGGGCGGTCCGCTACGAGGAGACGGACTGGAGGACCATCGCCGCCCTCTACGACCGGCTGGCCGCGCTCACCCCGTCCCCGGTGGTGGAGTTGAACCGGGCGGTCGCCGTGTCGATGGCGGAGGGCCCGGCGGCCGCGCTGGAACTGGTCGACGCCCTGGTGGCGGACCCCGCGCTACGCGAATACCACCTGCTGCCGAGCGTCCGCGGCGATCTGCTGGAGCGGCTGGGGCGGCGGGAGGAGGCCCGCGCCGAATACGAGCGCGCCGCCTCCCTGACCCGCAACGCCCCGGAGCGCCGGTTGCTGCGGGAGCGGGCCGAGCGGGTCTGAGAGGGCGGCTTCAGCTTCAACGCATTCGCAACATGTCCTTGCGCATGTGCAGCCTTGTTCTGTTCTGGTCAGCGTTGACGTGATGGCATGCGAAATCAGGTTTCCGCGTCGGCGGGCCCCGACTGCCGGGACCCGCCGACGTCACAACCGGTTTCCCGCCCGTGGCCGGCGAAAACCTAGCCGCCGAGGGCCCCGGTGCCTGCCTCGACGATCGGAGACAGGGTGTCGTCCAGCATCTTGCCGTGCACCTTGAGGTTCCCGGTGGGGTCGGTGAGCATGCTGGTCACCTCCCACGACGGGTCACTCAGGTGGTACATCTCGGTGTGGTGCCACAGTGCGTCCACCGACTCGCCCACGGGACTGGTGAGGCTGGACACGGGTGCCGTCGCGTCGCCCGCGTGCGCGGTCGTCGTCGTTGCCGCCGAAGCCGTACCGGCACCGCCGACGCCCATGACCGCCACCGCAGCCACCAACGTTCCGGCATAGCCCACCCACCGCCGGCGTCCCGTCACGCCTGATACAGCGACAGAATCCTGGCCGACTCGGTTCTTGTGGCGGTAAACCTTCACGAATTATCCCTTCCTTGCAGCACAGCAATCAGCCTGACGGTCTGATGCCCTTGGGTTGCAAGGAAAACCTCAACACGATCCCAACCCGACCTGGTTTCTCTCTGGTTGCCGACCTGATAACGGTGACTCACCGTCAAAGGGCCTGAGCTATCAGACTGATTTAACCGCTGAATGACTCACGGGAAATGACGGGGCAACTGGGACGACGTCTGATCTCAGTGCGGCACCGCAATTCCCTCGCCACCTGCTGGAGACGCGGGGGCGGCCCCGCCGCCCGGGAGCGCCTCGCCCGGCGCGGGTCTTTCCGTATATTCAGGAGAGGGACGATGATGACGATTCAGGGATCCGTGCCCACCACCTTCCGGACGGCTCCTCGGTCCCGGCCGGAGTCCACCCACCTCGCTGACCTGCTGCTCCAGGCCGCCGAACAGTACCCGGACAACGGGCTGCGGTACTGCGGGGCGGACGACGTGACAGAGAGCCGGCTCCAGCGGTACCCCGAACTGCTGGGCGAAGCCTTCCGGATACTGGCGGGACTGCGCGCCCGTGGCGCGGAAGCAGGCCGCACGATCGCTCTGCTGCTGGAAAGGCCGGAGGACTTCCTGTCCACCTTCTGGGCATGTCTGCTCGGTGGTATGACCGCCTGTCCCCTTGTTCCCCTACGCAATGATCCGGAGCGGTGGAGCGCTCAGCTCGCGCACGTCAACGCCCTGCTCGACGGTCCCCTGCTGGTCACCACAGCCCGGCTGCGTGACGATATGCCGGAGGTCCCGGGCCTGGCTGTGGCGGTCCTCGACCACCTCACCCCCGATGCGTGCGATATCGCCCCCGCGGACGTGACGATCTCCCATGCCCGGCCCACGGACGTCGCCCTGCTGGTCCTCACCTCGGGGTCCACGGGCAGCTCCAAGGCCGTCATGCTCACCCACGCGAACCTGCTGGCCTCCATGGCGGCCAAGGCCGAGATGCAGGGCCTCACCTCGACGGACATCACGCTCAACTGGATCTCCTACGATCACGTCGCTGCCCTGCTGGAGGCGCATCTGCTGCCGCTGTCGGTCGGTGCGAACCAGCTGCAGACCACCCCGGATACCATCCTGGGTGACCCGGTGCGCTTCCTCCGGCTCATCGACGCGCACCGCGTGACGATGACCTTCACGCCCAACTTCCTGCTCGGCCTGATCAACCAGGCCCTGGCGGAGATGCCCGGCGAACTGACCCTGGATCTGTCCAGACTGCGGCACATCGTCTCCGGTGGCGAGGCCAATCCGGTGGCCACCGGCGTGACCTTCCTGGACAACCTCGCTCCGTACGGACTCGACCGCGACGCGCTGTGGCCGGCGTTCGGCATGACGGAGACCTGCGCCGGCAGCATCTACAATCGCGACTTCCCCGACCAGGACCTCGACGCGGAGTTCGCCGCGGTGGGTCGCTCGGTGACGGGCCTGACCATCCGGATAACCGAGGACGGCGGGGACCGGGTGCTGGCCGACGGCGAGATCGGCGAGGTCCAGCTGAACGGACCGATGGTCACCGGGGGCTACTTCAACAACGCGCAGGCCACCAAGGACGCGTTCACCACCGACGGCTGGTTCCGCACCGGCGACCTCGGGTGCCTCGTCGACGGCAGGCTCACCCTCGTCGGGCGCAGCAAGGACAGCATCATCGTCAACGGCGTGAACTATTTCAGCCATGAGCTGGAAGCGCTCCTGGAAGACCTCGACGGGGTGTGCACATCGTACGTCGCAGCCTTCCCGACTCGCCCGGAGAGCAACGACACCGAGCAGCTGGTGGTGGCCTTCGCGACCACCCTGGACCCGGATGACGAGGCCGGTCTGCACCGCCTGCTGATCGCGGTACGCAACAGCACCGTCATGGCCTGGGGCTTCCGCCCGGCGCTGCTGCTGCCGCTGCCCAAGGACGCCTTCCCCAAGACCAGCCTCGGCAAGATCCAGCGTTCACTCATGCGAAAGCGCTTGGAGACCGGCGACTACGCCGCGCACCGGGCAGCCATCGACGAACTGGTCACCCGCCACCTCGGCGGATACGACGCCCCCGTGGGCGAAACCGAGCAGGCCCTGGCCGGGATCTACGCCGAACTGTTCGACATGGCGCCCGAGACGATCAGCGCCACGGCCGGCTTCTTCGACCTGGGCGGCACCTCGTTGGACATCCTGCGCATGAAGAGGCTGGTGGGCACCCGGCTCGGTGCCGCGGACCTGCCGGTTCTCGCCATCCTCACCGCGCCGAGCGTCCGCGAGCTCGCCAAGCGGCTCACGGTGGGCGAGGAGGAAGGTCCGGCCGGGTACGACCCGATCGTCCCTCTGCAGACCAGTGGCGACAAGACGCCGCTGTTCTGCGTCCACCCGGGAGTCGGCGAGGTCCTCGTCTTCGTCAACCTGGCCAAGTACTTCGTACAGGAGCGCCCCTTCTATGCGTTGCGGGCGCGCGGCTTCAACCCCGGCGAGAAGCCCTTCGAGTCCTTCGACGAAATGGCCCGTACGTACGCCGCCGCCATCCGCGAGAGGCAACCGCACGGCCCGTACGCACTGGCCGGCTACTCCTTCGGCTCGGCGGTGGCATTCGAGATCGCCAAGATCCTGGAGGCCGAGGGCGAGCGGGTCGACTTCCTCGGCAGCTTCAACCTCCCGCCACACATCAAGTACCGCATGGACGAACTCGACTACATCGAGACCGCCGTCAACCTGGCGATGTTCCTGGAGCTGATTTCGAAGCAACAGGCTCTCGAGCTGCCCGCCCAGCTGCGTCCGCTCAGCAAGGACGAGCAGCTCAAGCACTTGATCGAGATCGCCCCGCCGGACCGGCTCGCCGAACTGGACCTCGATCTGCCCCGGTTCACGGCCTGGGCCGACCTCGCCGACGGCCTGACCGGACTCGGCCGCACCTACCACCCGAGCGGCACCGCGCGCTCGATGAGCGTGTTCTACGCGATCCCGCTGCGCGGAACCAAGGAGGACTGGCTCAACAACGAGCTCCGACGCTGGGACGAGCACACCCGCGAGGAGAACCGCTACCTCGACGTGCCCGGTGAGCACTACACGCTCATGGGTCCCAAGCACGTCGCCACCTTCCAGGCCATCCTCCGGGCCGAGCTCGACCGGTCCCTCAACGGCGAGTAATCGCAGGAGAAAAGCTGTGACACGCGGTAAGAAGATTCTGATCACCGGTGGCACCGGCCAGGCGGCCCGCCCGGTCGCCGAGGCCCTCGCCGCCGACAACGAGGTTTGGTGCCTCGGCCGCTTCGCCACCCCCGGCGTCGAGGACGAACTGCGTACCCAGGGCATCACGACGTATCGCTGGGACATGGGCGAGGACACCCTCGACTCGCTGCCCGACGACTTCACTCATGTCATGCACTCCGCGGTGCACCGGGGCCACGATGGCGACTTCGACACCGCCATCGAGGTCAACTCGGTCGCCGTCGGAAGGCTCATGACCCACTGCCGCAAGGCGGATGCCTTCCTGCACGTGTCGACCGGCGCCTTCTACAAGCGCCAGACACTCGACCACCAGTACAAGGAGACCGACCCGCTGGACGGCGTGGCCGACTGGCTGCCGGCGTACCCCATCTGCAAGATCGCGGCGGAGGGCGCCGCCCGCGCGTACGCCCGCACGCTCGGCCTGCCCACCACCATCGCGCGCCTCAACATCTCGTACGGCCCCGCATCCTACGGTGGCGTGCCCGTCATGTACTTCAAGAAGATGCTGGCCGGCGAGCCCCTCCAGATCCCGCTCGAAGGCCAGAACTGGGCATCGCTGATCCACACCGACGACCTCGTGCACCAGGTCCCGCTCCTGTGGGGCATCGCGAGCACGCCCGCGACAGTCGTCAACTGGGGCGGTGACGAGCCGGTCGGCATGACCGACTGCGCCGAGTACATGTCCGCGATCACAGGTGTCGAGGCGAAGTTCGAGAAAACCGCCGTCACCCGTGAGACGTACGCCTTCGACAGCTTCAAGCGGCGTTCCCTGATCGGCGACTGCACCGTCGAGTGGCACGACGGCATCCGCCGCACGCTACGGGCGCACTTCCCCGACATTCCTCTGAAGGACGCGAAGAAGGTTTCCGTATGAGCGCCACCCACGCGGAGAAGCGCATACGGGCGGCGTACGAGGCCTTCCACCGCCGGGACATCGACGCCGTCCTGTCGTGCTTCGCCCCCGAGGTCGTCTGGGTGCACCCCGACGGCATGCGCGAGGTGGGCCTCGGCGGGCCCAAGCACGGGCACGACGGTATGCGGAAGTTCCTCGCCCGAGTGCCCCACGTACTGGGTGGGATGACCCTCGCCCCGCACGAGTTCCTGGTCGACGGCGACCGGGTGATGGTGCTCGGGGAACGGGAGGTCACCTCCCGCGACGGGAGGAAGGCGACCCTGCGGTTCGTCCACTCCTGGACGCTCGGCAAGGACGGCCTGGCCGTGCACTTCGAGGACTACTTCGACACCGTGGAGATGTTCCGACTGATCGACCCGGGCTCGGTCCGCAGCCCGCAGCCCCAAGCCGGTGCATGACGCCACGGTGTTTGCCCGGGGCCTCCTGGCCGGACCTATGGGATTCACCAACACCAAGGAGACTCCGTCCGATGACCACCGCCTATCTGGGCCCGTCCGGTTCGTTCACCGAAGCCGCGCTCGCCGGCCTGGAGGTACGGTCTGGCGCGGCCGCACCGTACCCGAGCGTCCGCCAGGCGCTCGACGCCGTTCGCAGCGGGACGGCGGAGGCCGCGGTGGTGCCCTGGGAGAACTCCGTCGAGGGGGCCGTAAACGCCTCCGTCGACGCCCTCGCCCACAGCGAGAACCTGTGTATCACCGGCGAAACGCTGCTTCCCGTCCAATTCGCACTCGCCGTACCGCCGGGCGGCTCACTCTCCTCGGTACGCCGGGTGCTGACGCATCCGCACGCCCACGCACAATGCCGCACCTGGACCGACATCCACCTCCCGCACGCTGATTTCGTCGCGTCCTCCTCGACCGCGCAGGCCGCCCGCGAGGTGGGAACGTCACGTGCTCCGAGTAGTGCCGCCATCGCCTCGCCAAAGACGCTCGCGAGGTACGGACTTGATGTCGTCGCCCAGAGCATAGGAGCCCGGCCGGACGCGGTGACCCGATTCGTGAAGGTCGCCCGACGCAAAAGGCCGTCCTTGCCGACGGGGTCGGACCGCAGCACCCTCGTCGTGCCATTGGCGGGCAAGGTGAGCGACCTCCATGACGTACTACATGAGTTCGTCCGCACCTCCGTGCCTCTGACATCGGTGCTGTCCAGACCCAGCGGTGCCGGCTTCGGCGGCTATTCCTTCCTCCTCGAATGCGAGGGCCATATAGACGAGCCCCCCGTCGGATCGGTCGTCGCGGCCTTGCGCCGCCGCAACAGCCGGATCGTTTTTCTCGGCAGCTACCCCCGTGCTGAATTTGATAATTCTCCTGCACGAGGTAAAACGCTTTGACTTCCGTGATTTCACTGCTCGCCCCTGACGCGCAGGACCTTCTCTTCAAGGAGGCCCGCACAGCACAGATCAAGAATGCTCCGACCTCGCTCAACAGCCAGCCACTGCGCGCCGTCCTGATCCGCAGCGACGAGGCACGCGCACGCCTCGTCCAGCGAATGGCACCTGGCAACCAGCCCAAGGTGCGCCAGCGGGCCTACGGACTGAAACCGATTTAAGATGCGGGCCTGATCACCACCGGGGGAGGCATCGTGACCGACGACGACTTGCGGCATCTGCGCCGCTGTGTGGAGCTGGCGACCGAGGCGCTGGAGGCGGGTGACGAGCCCTTCGGCTCGGTGCTGGTCGCCGCCGACGGGACCGTCCTCGCCGAGGACCACAACCAGGTGGCGGGCGGCGACCACACCCGCCACCCGGAGTTCGCGCTGGCCCGCTGGGCGGCGGCGCGGCTGACCCCCGCGGAGCGGGCCGCGGCCACCGTCTACACCTCGGGTGAGCACTGCCCGATGTGCGCGGCCGCGCACGGCTGGGTCGGGCTCGGCCGCATCGTGTACGCCAGCTCGTCGGAGCAGCTGTCGGGCTGGCTCGCCGAACTCGGCGTACCCGCACCGCCGGTACGGACCCTGCCGATCCGCGAGGTCGTACCGGGCGCGGTGGTGGAGGGCCCGTACCCGGCCCTCGCCGAGGAGGTCCGTACGCTCCACCACCGCTTCCACGGCGCGGGCTGACCGTGGTCAGAGGATGAGATGCACGGTGAGGTTGGTGTCCGTCGTGTTGGTGATGACGGCGTGGATGAATCCGTGGGCGGTGCGGTAGCGGCCCGTGCCTCCGGTGATCGCGACGTTGATGTCACCGGGACCGGCGGCGGTGACGGAGATCAGCCCCTGGAAGGTGATGTCGCCGTCGGGAAGGACGAGCGTGCCCACACACTGCTGGTCGAAGGAGTCGCTGACAGGACCGACCCGGGCTCGATGGAACTGGCCTGTGTCGGGTGTACGACCAGGTCGAAGACCTGCTCGCGCCCGATCGGATAGGGCGGATGGCCGCCGCCCCCGGCCGCCGCGACCGCTGATGATCATCCAGGTGAACGCCACCCGCTCAACCCGCCACCTCGCCTTCCACCCGCAGTCGCCACTGTCCGGCGCGGCCGGTGAGGGTGATGGTGGACAGCGGGGTCACGTCGACGTTCCAGTAGCAGTGCGGCGGTGCCTTGATGGCGTACAGCAGGGCGGCGCGTATCACCCCGGGGTCGGCCACCGCGAGCATCTTGGCGTGCTCCTCGACCGGCCGGGTGTCCAGCCAGCCGCCGACCCGGGTGATGAACGCCAGCAGCGATTCGCCGCCGTGCGGCGCCGAGCGGGGGTCGGCCAGCCACACGTCGACCGCGCGCGGCTCGCGTGCCATCACATCGGCGAGGGTACGGCCGCCCCAGCGGCCCATGTCCCAGTCGCGCAGGGCGAGTTGGACCAGCGGGGTGAAGCCGAGCGCGAGGCCGGTCTCCCGGCTGCGCGGCGACGGCGAACAGTAGCGCAGCTCCGCCGCGGCCAGCGGCAGCAGGACGGGCGCGGCGCGCTCGGCAGCGCGGCGGCCCGCCGGATCCAGCGGCCGGTCGTCGTCGAAGCGTTCCCCGAGGCGCGAGGAAGTCGAGCCGGCGGCGACCAGCGTCAGCCGAAACGTCATTGGCGCATCGTACGGTTTGCCGGGCTCCCGGGGTGGGCTCCTGAATGAGAAGGGTGTCCGCTATCCGAGCACCTCGTCGCACGCGGTACGCAGCCGCCGGGCGCCCTCGGCGAGTTCACCGGTGCCCGCGACCGAGGCGAAGCTCAGCCGGACGTGCGGGGCGGGCGGCTCGGCGCTGAAGTACGGGCGGCCGGGGGCCACGGCGACCCCGGCGCGCAGCGCGGCGGAGGCGAGCGCGGCCTCGTCGGTGCCGTGCGGCAGGCGCAGCCACAGGTGGTAGCCGCCGGGCGGCACATGGGGCGGGGGCAGCTCGGGAAGCTCCCGCCGCACCGCCGTGACCAGCGCCTCGCGGCGGGTACGCAGCTCGGCGGCGACGGTCCGCAGATGGCGCGGCCAGGAGGGCGCGCCGACCAGCTCCAGCGCGGCTTCCTGGAGCGGGCGCGGGACGAAGAAGCTGTCCACGACCTGGATCGCGCGCAGCCGCTCCAGCGCCTGACCGCGGGCGGCGAGGGCGCCCACCCGGAGGCTGGGCGAGGTGACCTTGGTGAGGGAGCGGACGTGGACCACCACCCCGTCGGGGTCGTCGGCGGCGAGGGCCGCGGGCAGCGGGGGCGCGTCCTCGTGGACGAGGTGGCGCGCGAAGTCGTCCTCGATCACGAACGCGCCCGCCTCGCGCGCGATCCGGATCACCTCACGGCGCCGTTCGGCGGAGAGCACCGCGCCGGTCGGGTTCTGGAACAGCGGCTGGCAGACGACGACGCGGGCGCCGCCCGCCCGCAGCGCCTCGGCGAGCAGATCGGTGCGGATGCCGTCGGCGTCGGCCGGTACGGGGACCGGGCGCAGCCCGGAGGCGCGGGCGGCGGCGAGCATGCCGGGGTACGTGGGCGATTCGACCAGGACGGCCGCGCCGGGCGGGGCGAGGGCGCGCAGCGCGCAGGTCAGCGCGGACTGGCCGCCCGCGGTGACCAGGACGTCGGCGGCGGCGACGGCCCCGCCGCGGCCGCCGATCTCGTGGGCGAACCAGGCGCGCAGCTCGGGCAGGCCCTCCATGGGCGGGCGGCCCCAGGCGCCGGGCCGCCGCCCGGCCCGGGCCAGGGCGGCGGCCATGGCGCGCTCGGGCTGGAGCGAGGGGTGCAGATAACCGGCGTTCAGCTCCAGGATCCCGGGCGGCGGGGCGGCGAGGGTGGCCAGGACGCCCGAGGCGTCGACCGAGCGCGGCACCGATTCGCCGGGCGTCTCGACGCTCAGCGCGACCTCCTGCCAGGAGGTGTCCCCGGCCCGTGGCGCCTCGACCCGCGGCGCGGCCCGGAAGGCACCGGCGCCGGGCCGGGTGACGACGAGCCCCTCGGCGGCGAGCGCGGCGAGGGCGCGGGAGACGGTGACCGGACTCACCCGGTGGCGTTCGACCAGGGCGCGGCTGGACGGCAGCTTCTCACCGGGAGAGTAGCGGTTCAGATCCCGGCGGAGGGATTCGACCAGTTCGGCGACACTGCTACGCTCTTGCATGAGAGCACAGGATAGCGCTACTGCCGACGACACGATAGCGGTGAGCGGCGCCACCGGCCCCGGGCCGGACGCAGCCACCGCCACCGCCAAGCCCGCCACCGCCACCATTGCGGCCGATGCCCACGGCACCGCCCGTAGCGGAACGCTGCTGGCCGCCCTCGGGGTGGTCGCCTTCTCCCTCACCTTCCCCGGCACCGCCTGGGCGCTGGAGGGGCTCGGCCCCTGGTCGGTGACCACCTGCCGGATGGTGCTCGCGGCGCTGGTGGCCGGGGGCGCGCTGGTGGCGCGGCGGGCGGCGCCGCCGCAGCGGCGCCACTGGCCCGGACTGCTGGTGGTCGCGGCCGGGGTGGTCATCGGGTTTCCGCTGCTGACCACGCTCGCGCTCCAGACCTCCACCACCTCCCACGCCGCCGTGGTCGTCGGGCTGCTGCCGCTCACCACGGCCGTGTTCTCCGCCGTGCGCACCGGGGCACGGCCCTCGCGCCGGTTCTGGGCTGCGGCGCTCACCGGGGCCGCCGTGGTGATCGGCTTCGCGGTGCAGCAGAGCGGCGGCGCACCGACCACCGGCGATCTGTATCTGTTCGGCGCGCTGCTGGTGTGCGCGGCGGGCTATGCCGAGGGCGGGCGGCTGGCCCGCACCATGCCGGGCTGGCAGGTGATCGGCTGGGCGCTGGTGGCGTGTGTCCCGGTGGCCGTCCCGGGCGCGGTGATCGCGCTGTCCGCCGAGGACGTACAGCTCGGTGGCCACGCCGTGGCCGGGCTGCTGTGGCTGGCGGTGGGCTCGCAGTTCGTGGGGCTTGTGGTCTGGTACCGCGGCATGGCCGCCATCGGCGTGGCCCGGGCCAGCCAGCTCCAGCTGGCCCAGCCGCTGCTGACCCTGGTGTGGTCGGTGCTGCTGCTCGGCGAACACATCGGTCCCGCCGCACCGATCGCCGCCGTCGCGGTCCTGGTGTGCATTGGAGTGACGCAGCGGGGATAGGGGCGTGAACCGGGGCGAGCCCGGCGGGCGCGATCCGGGTGGAGCGGCCATAGACTGGCCACAGGGATCGCATTGCCCTCCGGGTAGCCGCACTACAGGAGGTCACGCAGATGGAGGCGACCGTAGGCGACAAGCTGCTGGTGCACGGCAGGGTTGTCGGAGTTCACGACCGGACCGCAGAGATCATCGAAGTGCTCGGGGACCACGGTGAACCGCCGTACCGCGTCCGTTACGAGGACGACGGTCATGAATGCCTGTTCTCCCCGGGACCCGACTCCGTCGTACGTCACCTGCCCGCCGGACAGCGGCCGCGGTAGCGGTAGCGGCGCGGCCGCGAACCGGGCTCAGGCTCGGGCTCAGCGGGGCGGACGTACCCGACCTGGATAGTGGTCGGCGACCACGCGCGCCATCGCGCCGTTGCGGTCGGCGGCCACTTCCTTCGCCGAGAAGTACACGTTCCCCCGCACCTGCGGATGGTCCGCGCACAGGGTGAGGTGCCGGGACAGCTCCGCCGGGTCCTGCCAGGGCGCGGGCTGCGCCGGATCGCCCGCCTTGTACAGCGCCTCGCCGATGTAGAGGCCGACCCCGGTGCCCCGCACCAGCTCCGCCCACCAGGGCACGAGCTTGGCGTAGTCGGCGGCCGCGAAGCCGATGTTCCAGTAGACCTGCGGAACGATGTAGTCGATCCAGCCTTCCCGCACCCAGCGCCGGGTGTCCGCGTACAGGTCGTCGTACGTCTGCACCCCGGCCCGGGTGTCGGAGCCGAGCGGGTCGGTGGCGCGGTTGCGCCACACGGCGAAGGGGCTGATGCCGAACCGCACGCTCCGCTTCAGCCGCTTGATGCGTACGCCGGTCTCCCGCACCAGCAGGTCGATGTTGTTCCGCCGCCACGCGGCCCGGTCGGGGAAGCCCGCGCCGTGGCGCGCGTACGCCGCGTCGTCGTCGAAGACCTGGCCCGCCACCGGATACGGGTAGAAGTAGTCGTCCCAGTGGACGGCGTCGATGTCGTAGCGCGCGACCGCGTGCAGCATCGCGTCCTGGACGAAGCGGCGGACCTCGGGCAGCCCGGGGTTGTAGTAGAGCTTGCCGCCGTACGGCACGACCCACTCGGGGTGCAGCCGGGCGGGGTGGGTGGGGAGCAGCCTGGTGGGGTCGGCGTGGTTCGCGATGCGGTACGGGTTGAACCAGGCGTGCAGCTCCAGACCGCGCCGGTGGGCCTCGCGCACGGCGGTGCCCAGCGGATCCCAGCCCGGGTCCTGGCCCTGCACCCCGGTCAGCCACTCCGACCAGGGCTCGTACGGGGACGGCCACAGCGCGTCGGCGGTGGGGCGGACCTGGAAGACGACCGCGTTGAGCCGCCGCTCGACGGCGGTGTCGAGGAAGGCGAGCAGCGAGGCCCGCTGTTCGGCGGCGGGGAGTCCGGTGCGCGCGGGCCAGTCGCGGTTCGCGACCGTGGCCAGCCACATCCCGCGGAACTGTCTGCGGCTCCCCTGCCCGGCCTCGTCCGCCATCGCCTCACCCGCCCAGGCGGCGGTGGCCAGTGCCCCGGCGGCCGCGGCCGTCAGACTGCGTCGTGTGATGCCCGTGTTCCGACCCATGCCCACTCCTCACTGAGGCGCAACTCCCGCCGATGATGGGCGCCTTGGGGGCGGGCGGCAATGGGTATCCCTCGACTTCACCCTTCTCGCAGGGCCATCCGGCCGTTAGCATCGAAAGCACGCACGCATGGGAGCGCTCCCAATACACCAAACCCCCACGCCCGGAGAGGAAGTTCCCGTGCGCAGCAGAGGCAGGAGAACACCGCTCGGCGCGCTCATGGCCGCGCTGGCACTCGTCGGCGGATTACTGACCGCGGCCGCCGCCCCCGCCGCGGCCCGCCCCGATGACACCCCACAAGCGAAGCGCCTGGCCGACAGCTACAGCTGGAAGAACGTCCGCGTCGACGGCGGCGGTTTCGTCCCCGGCATCGTCTTCAACCGCAAGGAGAAGAACCTCGCCTACGCCCGCACCGACATCGGCGGCGCCTACCGCTGGGACCAGTCCGGCAAGCGGTGGGTGCCGCTGCTGGACTCGGTGGGCTGGGACCGCTGGGGCTGGACCGGCGTGGTCAGCCTGGCCAGCGATCCGGTCGCGCCGGACAAGGTGTACGTGGCGGCCGGTACGTACACCAACAGCTGGGACCCGGGCAACGGTGCGATACTGCGCTCCTCCGACCGGGGCACCACCTGGCAGTCGACGGCGCTCCCCTTCAAGCTCGGCGGCAATATGCCGGGCCGCGGCATGGGCGAACGGCTGGCGGTCGACCCGAACAAGAACAGCGTGCTGTACCTCGGCGCGCCCAGCGGCAACGGCCTGTGGCGCTCCACCGACTCCGGGGTCACCTGGTCGAAGGTGACCGCCTTCCCGAACCCCGGCAACTACGTCCAGGACCCGAACGACACCAGCGGCTACGCGAGCGACAACCAGGGCGTGGTGTGGGTGACGTTCGACGAGCGCACCGGATCGTCCGGCAGCGCCACCAAGACCCTCTACGTGGGCGTGGCCGACAAGGACAACACGGTCTACCGCTCGACCGACGCGGGCGCCACCTGGTCGCGGGTGGCCGGGCAGCCCACCGGCTATCTCTCCCACAAGGGCGTGCTCGACACGAAGAACGGCTACCTCTACCTCACGACGAGCGACAAGGGCGGCCCGTACGACGGCGACAAGGGCCAGGTGTGGCGGTACGCCACCGCGACCGGCGAGTGGAAGAACATCAGCCCCATGGCGGACGCCGACACCTACTTCGGCTACAGCGGGCTCACCGTCGACCGGCAGAAGCCCGGCACCCTCATGGTGACCGGCTACAGCTCCTGGTGGCCGGACACCCAGATCTTCCGCTCCACGGACTCCGGCGCCACCTGGACCCGGGCCTGGGACTACACCAGCTACCCGAACCGGTCCTTCCGCTACACCCAGGACATCTCCTCCGTCCCCTGGCTGAACTTCGGCACCAACCCGACACCGCCCGAGGTCACCCCGAAGCTGGGCTGGATGACGGAGGCACTGGAGATCGATCCGTTCGACTCCAACCGGATGATGTACGGCACCGGCGCGACGATCTTCGGCACCGAGAACCTCACCGCATGGGACTCCGGCGGCCAGGCGAAGATCACGCCGATGGTGAAGGGTCTGGAGGAGACGGCCGTCAACGACCTGGCCAGCCCGCCGTCCGGCGCCCCGCTGCTGAGCGCGCTCGGCGACATCGGCGGCTTCCGCCACACCGACCTCGACGCGGTGCCCGCGAAGATGTACACCTCGCCGTCGTTCACCTCGAGCACCAGCCTGGACTACGCCGAGAGCAGCCCGAACACCGTGGTGCGGGTCGGCAACAACGACTCCGCCCCGCGCATCGCCTTCTCGACCGACAACGGCGCCAACTGGTTCCAGGGCACCGAACCGCCCGGCGTCACCGGCGGCGGCACGGTGGCCGCGGCGGCGGACGGCAGCGGCTTCGTCTGGAGCCCCGACGGCGCGTCGTCCGTCTACCGCACCACCGGCTTCGGCAACTCCTGGACGGCGTCGAGCGGCATCCCGGCCGGGGCGACCGTCGAGTCCGACCGCAAGAACCCGAGGAAGTTCTACGGCTACAAGTCCGGCACCTTCTACGTGAGCACCGACGGCGGCGCGACCTTCACCGCCAAGGCGTCCTCCGGGCTGCCCGCCGAGAGCGTGCGCTTCAAGGCCGTCCCCGGCGCGGAGGGCGACATCTGGCTCGCGGGCGGCACCGCGAGCGGCGCGTACGGGCTGTGGCACTCCACGGACTCCGGCGCGACCTTCACCAAGCTGCCGAACGTCCAGCAGGCCGACACCATCGGCTTCGGCAAGGCCGCCCCCGGCGCCTCGTACCAGACGCTCTACACCAGCGCCAAGATCGGCGGGGTGCGCGGCATCTTCCGCTCCACCGACACCGGGAAGAGCTGGACCCGGATCAACGACGACGCCCACCAGTGGGGCTGGACGGGCGCCACCATCACCGGCGATCCACGGGTCTACGGCCGCGTCTACGTCGGCACGAACGGCCGCGGGATCCTGCGCGGGGACGTCTCGTAACGGGCCCATCAGCACACCGTGAGGACGGCCGGGCCGGGGCATACCAATGCCGCCCCGGCCCGTCCGCCGCGCCTAACCGGGGGGTAACGTCTGGGTCGACAGGGGGATCAACACAGACAGCTAGCTCAGCGAAAGGCACGATGTGACCGACATCGAACGCGTCGGAGTAGTGGGCTGCGGCCAGATGGGAGCGGGCATCGCGGAGGTGTGCGCGCGGTCCGGCCTGGAGGTCATGGTCGCCGAGACCACCGGCGAGGCCCTGGAGATCGGCCGTACCCGCCTGACCACCTCTCTCGACAAGGCCGCCGCCCGCGGCAAGATCAGCGAGGAGGAGCGGGACGCGACGCTGGAGCGGCTGAGCTTCACCACCGATCTCGGGGAGTTCGCCGACCGCGACCTGGTCATCGAGGCCGTCGTGGAGAGCGAGCAGATCAAGACGGAGATCTTCCAGGTCCTGGACCAGGTGGTGACCCGCCCGGACGCGATCCTCGCCTCGAACACCTCGTCCATCCCGCTGGTCAAGCTGGCCGTCGCGACCTCGCGCCCGGACCAGGTCATCGGCATCCACTTCTTCAACCCGGCCCCGGTGCAGTCGCTGGTCGAGCTGGTCCCGGCGCTGACCACCGGCGAGGAGACCATCAAGCGCGCCGAGGCGCTGGTCGAGGGCGTGCTCGGCAAGCACGCGATCCACGCCCTGGACCGGGCCGGGTTCGTCGTGAACGCGCTGCTGATCCCGTACCTGCTGTCCGCCATCCGGATGTTCGCTTCCGGGGTCGCGAACCGCGAGGACATCGACAACGGCATGGAGATGGGCTGCGCCCACCCCATGGGCCCGCTCAAGCTGTCCGACCTGATCGGCCTGGACACCATCGCGGCGATCGCCGACTCGATGTACTCCGAGTACAAGGAGCCGCTGTACGCCGCTCCCCCGCTGCTGCTGCGCATGGTCGACGCGGGGCGGCTGGGCCGTAAGACGGGCTCGGGCTTCTACGAGTACGCCTGATCTACTCCGCGGCGTCCAGCTCCGCGCCCGCGTCGGCGCTCAGGACGCCGCGCAGTTCGGTGATCTGTCCGACCAGGCGCAGGACGTCGCCCCGGCCTTCGAGCGTGATCAGCACCTCGACGACATCCGTCCCGCCGGGGCCGGTCTCCTCCCCCTCGGCACGGACGCTCCGGGTCAGCCGGTCCCGGCCCTTCCACGGGGCCCGGTCCACCCGCACCCGCAGCACCCGGAAACCGGCGGCCGTGCACAGCTCCAGAACGCGGGGCAGCAGTCCGCCGCCCACCCGGTAGGACAGCTGCAACTCCCGCTGTTCGGCCGACAGGATCGCCGGCATATGGCGGGTGACCAGCGGATAGCCGCGCGCCACCAGGAAGTGGACCGCGGTGGCGGCGGTGGCCAGCAGCGGCAGGCCGCCGCCGCAGGCCATGCCGACCGCGCAGGTCAGCCAGATGGTCGCGGCGGTGGTCAGACCGCGCACGGCATCCCGCCGCACGAAGATCAGGCCGCCGCCGATGAAGCCGATGCCCGAGACCATCTGCGCGGCCACCCGCGAGGGGTCCAGGTCGACGTGTTCGCGGCTCAGCACATCGGCGAAGCCGTACTGGGACACCTGCATGAAGAGCGCGCTGCCCACCCCCACCAGGGTGTGGGTGCGCAGCCCTGCGCTCTTCTGGAGCACGGCCCGTTCGAGCCCGATCAGAGTGGACAGCAGCAGTGCGATACCGAGCGCGGCGAACTGCCGGGCTCCCTGGTCAGCACCGAAGTCCCACATCGGAGCGGCGATCATGCGTCCACTTCCTTCGGTTACCCGGTCCTCCTCCCTCCCATCGCTACCCGCAGGCAGTTGCGCCACTCTGGGGGCCGCACGGCACACGAAGCTGTCGCCGTACGGTGCACGGCGCTGTTCGCACGGGGTGTGCGCCGGTGACTCACACACAATCCCCACACACTCTCCCGCGCCGCCCCGTCACGCGGTTGACTCGGAGCGTGAACAGTGCAGTACGGACGTACATCCGGAAGGGGAGCAAACCCGTGACCACCGAGCCCGAGCAGACCGCGTTAGCCGTGGAGCTCGCGGAACTCCGCCGGAGCGTCGAAGTGGGCTTCGCCCGCGTCGACGGCCGGCTCATCCTGCACGACCACCGTGGAGAGCAGACGGAGGAAGAGCTGAGCCAACTCGCCGGGCGCGTCCGCGTCCTGGAGCACGGGCGCTGGCCGTTGCCCTCCATCGCCGCTCTGACGGGGGTATCCGCGCTGGCGCTGGCGGTGTGGCAGGCGGCGGGACACTAGCCGTTCCCGGCCGGGGTCCCGTCGCCCGCCGTGGCCCGCGCGGTGAGGATCAGCCCAGGCGGATGTGGTGGAGCAACAGCAGGGCAGCCGCCATGTTCGCCGCGGGCACCTCACCGCGCGCGACCAGGTCGGGCACCAGCTTCAGTGGAACCCATTCACGGCGGTCCGACTCGAAGTCGTCCTCCGGGGGGCCGACGTACTCGGCTTCCTCGGCCCAGTAGATGTGGTGCCGGGCGTCGGTGAGCCCGTTGGACGGCTCCACGGAGAGCAGATGGCGCAGCGGGCCGGGCCGCCAGCCGGTCTCCTCCTCCATCTCGCGCGCCGCCGCGTACTCGATGTCCTCACCGTCCTCGACGACGCCCGCGGCCAGTTCCCAGCCCCAGTTGTCGGTGATGAAACGGTGCCGCCACAGCAGCAGTACTTCGTTGGCCTCGTTGACGACCGTCGCCACGGCCACCGGCCGCAACCGGATCAGGTAGTGGTCCAGATGACGGCCGTCGGGGAGTCTGACGTCAGCGAGGTTGACCCGGAACCATCGGTTCTCGTACACGGTCTGCTCCGTGAGATTCTTCCATCGCATGGGCTCGGCCACCTTCCGTCGGAGAGATGGCAATCCTCGGCCACCCGCTGACGAGGGCGCGGCCCACATTCGGGCCGCGGTGGCGGCCACGGTCAGAACGGAACGCGCAGGGCCCCGTCGATGAGTTCCGCGGCCTCGGACGTCGCCGCGCAGTCGCTGGCGGCCAGGTGTTCGCGTACCGCGCGGAGCCGGTCGCGTAACCGCTGGGATTCCATGCCGCGGGCCCGTTCGGTCATTTCGACCGCGGTGGCGTTCGCCCGGTCCGCGTCTCCCTGTCTCAGTTCGATGTGGGTGAGCATGGCGAGCCGGTGCACCCGGCCCCGGTCATGGGCGGGCGTGCCGACCGCGGCGGTGGCATGTTCCCGGGCGGCACCGAGGTCACCGAGGCTCAACAGCGCCTCCGCGACCTGGATGTTGACCAGGCCCGGCTGCACATAGCCGGTCTCGTCGGGCTCCTGTCCTGGCCGGATCCGCTCGGCGGCGGTCTCGGCGCGCCGGATGCAGGCCAGGGCGCTGTGGCCGTCGCCGAGTTTCGCGTACGACTTGGCCTGCATCGCGTACAGGTCGGCGGCGAGCGCCGGGGTGATCTGGGATCCCGCGGCGCGCAGCGCCGATTCGGCGAACGCGACGGCCTGCCGGTACTCCTTCATGAACAGCGACTGGGTGACGAGCAGCGCTATCACATACGCGCCAAGACCCCGGTCGCCACTGGCCTTGGCGAGCCGCAGCGCTTGGTGGAAGTAGCGCTGGGCCAGGCCGTGGGCGTTGGAGTCGTACGCGCAGATCCCGGCGATGGCGACCAGGCCGCCGGTCGCCCGGTGCAGCTGACGGCCCATGTCGTCGCCGTAGGCGCCGCGCAGCAGGGGCGCGGTCTCGGAGTTGAGGAAGCCCACGACCCGGGCTCTGGTCGCGATGCCGCCCGCCTTGCGGTACATCTGCTCGTAGTGGGCACGGGCGGCGCGCAGCATGTCGAGGTCGGTCATGGAGACGCGCGTGAGGCCGTGTCGGGAGACGTCCGAGTCCTCGGGCGGGTTCTCCCATTCCCATACCGGGATCACGGCGGGCGTGCCGGTGACCGCGGGGGCTCCTATGACGTGCGGGCGCTGCTGTTCGTCGGAGCGCCACAGCGCGGTGGCGCGCTCGACGAAACCGGACAGCGGGGTGGAGGGGGCGCGCGGGGTGCCCGGGGTGCCGAGGCCGATGTCGTCGAGGGTGAGGGCGCGGTGCAGCCGCTCGCCGAGCACCTCGCAGATGAGGTCCGGCACTTGGCCGCGCGGCCGCTGCCCCTTCAGCCAGCGGGCCACCGCGGTGTGTTCGTACCGCAGCTTCATGCCCCGGGCCCGGCCCGCCTCGTTGATGTGCGCGGCCAGCCCGGCGTGGGAGATTCCGGCCTCGTCGAGTACGGAGTCGAGCAGTGTGTTGGGCTCCATGTCGCCCTCCCGGTGGACTCTGCGCCTATGAGCGTAGTGAAGTCCGTTTCACACGGGGTGTGAAGCTCGCGGGCAGCGGACAGCGGTCGTTGCGCAGCGCCACCAGGGCGATGTCGTCGGCGAGCCGGCCGCCGGTGTGGCGCAGCAGGGCCGCGCGCACCGCCGCCACGACCGCCGCGGGGATGATGGGGCCGCTGCCCGCGGCCTCGCCGAGGGCGTGGCGCAGCGGAAAGAAGGTGCCGTGGGCGTCGCGCGCGTCCTCGGCCCCGTCGGTGTACAGGACGAGCGCGTCCCCCGGGCCCAGCGCGGTGCAGTGCGCCAGGGGCAGTTCGGCGGGCAGCGGGAACAGGCCGAGCGGGGGCAGCACGTCACCGGGGGTGATCTGCCGGGCCAGCGCCGGGCCCACGGGCTGCTCGTAGAGCCGGTACGGCCAGGGGTGGCCGCAGTTGAGCGCGGTCAGCTCGCCGCCGGGGCCGATCTCCAGCAGCAGGACGGTCACGAACTCCTCGCCGTGGTCGTCGCCGAAGTGGCGCCGCAGCGCGCGGTCCAGCCGCCTGAGGACACCGGCGAGTTCGGCCTCCTCGTGCGCCGCCTCGCGGAAGCTGCCGAGCACGGCGGCGACGGTGCCGATGGCGGCGAGGCCGTGGCCGCGTACGTCCCCGATGACGGCGCGGACGCCGTGCGCGGTGGCCAGCACCTCGTACAGATCGCCGCCGAGCGCGGCGCCACGGCTGGCCGACAGGGCGCCGCCCGCCATCTCGATCCCGTCCAGCCGGGGCGGCAGCGGCCGCAGCACCACCTCCTGTGCGGCGACGGCCACTTCGCGGGCCCGCTCCAGCTCGCGGACCAGCCGGGAGCGGCGGCCTCGATACGCGTACGCGAGGACGGGGACGGGGGCGGCCAGCAGCGGGACCAGCAGCGGATGGTGGGGGCAGTACCGCTGCCAGACGACGGCACACAGCAGCCACACACCCGTAAGCGCGAGGCCCAGCCTCCGCCCGCACACCGCCCTGGTCCCGATCATGCGCAGCCCCCACTCGCAGCCAACCGCAACGATTCTCGCGACAGCGACTGCCAAAAAGGAAAGGGGTCTTCCGATTCCCACCCGATCAGGTGAACTTGTGGGCAATCGTCCCGCCGGGGGGGGGCACCTCCCAGCGGTAGCTGGGGGAGGGACGGGTGGGCACAACCCACCCACCGGCCCGCACCCACCAACGAAACGGGGCGCACCCCCGGTTGGGGTGCGCCCCGTTAGGGCGGTACAACGTCAGGCGCCGCGCAGGGCAGCCCCGGTGCGCTCGGCCGCCGAGGCCACCGCCGCATCGCGAGCCACCGCAACCTCCTCGGCGGTCAGCGTGCGATCCGGCGCACGGAAGCGCAGCGCGTACGCCAGCGACTTCTTGCCCTCGCCCAGCTGCTCACCGGTGAAGACGTCGAACAGGCGCAGTGATTCGAGCAGTTCGCCCGCACCCTCGCGCAGCGCCTTCTCCACGTCGGCCGCGGCGGCGGAGTCGTCCACCACGAGGGCGACGTCCTGCGTGGCCACCGGGAAGGTGGACACGTGCGGGGACGTCACCGCGCCGCCGCCCGCCCGCTCCAGGCGGTCCAGCTCGATCTCCATCGCGCAGGTGCGCTCCGGGAGGCCGAGCGCCTTGGTGACGCGCGAGTGCAGCTCGCCCGCGTTGCCCACGAGGATCTCCTCGCCGTCGACGACGGCGAGCAGCGCGGCGCAGCGGCCCGGGTGCCAGGGGGCCTGCTGGTCCTGGCGGACGATCAGCTCGACGCCCGCCTCGCGCGCCACGGTACGGCCCGCCTCGACGGCGTCGGCCCAGCTGACCGGGGTGCCCTCGCCCCACCACCCGGCCTGCTGCCGGTCGCCCGCGAGGACGGCGGCGGCGCGGCGCGGCTGGCTCGGCAGGGCGGCGTCGAGCTGGGCGATCTCCTCGTCCGTCGGCCGGTGGTCGACGGCGAGGCGCACGGCCGGGGGCTCGTCGCCGGTGGCGCGGAAGACCAGCCCGGTCTCGAAGAGCGCGAGGTCGTGCTCACCGCGCCCGGCGTTGCGCCGCAGCGCGGCGAGCAGTCCGGGCAGCAGGGTGGTGCGCAGCGCGGGCTCGGCGTCGGAGAGCGGGTTGACCAGACGGACCAGGTCGCGCCGCGGATCGTCGGCGGCGAGACCGAACTGGTTCAGCACCTCCTCGCCGATGAACGGGTAGTTCAGCGCCTCGACGTAACCGGCCCCGGCCAGCGCCCGGCCGACCCGGCGGTGCAGCCGCTGGCGCTCGGTCAGCCCGCGGCCGGAGGGCGGCTGCGGCAGGGTGGAGGGCAGGTTCTCGTAGCCCTCCAGCCGGATGACCTCCTCGGCGAGGTCGTTCGGGTCGCGCAGGTCGGGCCGCCAGCTGGGCACGGTGACGGTGAGGTCGTCCGCGCCGTAGACGTCGCAGCCGATCTGCTGGAGGCGCCGCACCACGGTCTCGCGGCCGTACGCGACGCCCGCGACCTTGTCGGGGTGGTCGGCGCTCAGCGTGATGGTGTGCGGGGCGCCGGGCGAGAGGATCTCGGTGACGCCCGCCTCGGCGGTGCCGCCCGCGAGCAGCACCAGCAGGTCGACGGTGCGCTGCGCGGCCGCGGAGGTGGCCTCCGGGTCGACGCCGCGCTCGAACCGCTTGGACGCCTCGGAGGACAGCTTGTGGCGGCGGGCGGTGCGGGCGACCGAGACCGGGGCGAAGTGCGCGGCCTCGATGACGACCTCGGTGGTGCCCGCCGTCTCGGCGACGTCCGCGATCTCGGTGCTGGCGCCGCCCATGACTCCGGCGAGGCCGATGGGCCCGCTGTCGTCGGTGATGACCAGGTCCTCGGCGTCCAGGACGCGCTGGGTGCCGTCGAGGGTGGTGAGCTTCTCGCCCGGTTCGGCACGGCGCACGCCGATCGCGCCGGTCACCCGGGAGCGGTCGTAGGCATGCAGCGGCTGACCGATCTCCAGCATCACGTAGTTGGTGATGTCGACGGTGAGCGAGACGGGCCGCACGCCCGCCTTCTGGAGCCGCCGCTGGAGCCAGATCGGCGAGCGCGCCTCGGGGTCGAGCCCGGTGACCGTGCGGGCGGTGAAGCGGTCGCAGCCGACCGGGTCGGCGACCTTGACCGGGTAGCCGTGGCTGTTGGGCGCGGGCACGTCCAGCAGGGCCGGGTCGCGCAGCGGCAGCGCGTAGGCGATGCCGGTCTCACGGGCGATGCCGCGCATCGACAGGCAGTAGCTGCGGTCGGGGGTGACCGCGATGTCGAGGACCTCGTCGACGAGCTGGAGCAGCTCGATCGCGTCGGTGCCGACCTCGGACTCCGGCGGCAGCACGATGATGCCGCCGCTGCCGTCGTCGCCCATGCCCAGCTCGTCGCCGGAGCAGATCATGCCGTGCGAGGTCTTGCCGTACGTCTTGCGCGCGGAGATCGCGAAGCCGCCGGGCAGTTCGGCACCGGGCAGCACGACGACGACCTTGTCGCCGACGGCGAAGTTGCGGGCGCCGCAGACGATCTCCTGCGGCTCACCGGTGCCGTTGGCCTGACCGACGTCCACCGTGCAGAAGCGGATCGGCTTCTTGAAGCCCTCCAGCTCCTCGATGGTCAGCACCTGGCCGACCACCAGGGGGCCCTTGAGGCCGGCGCCGAGCTGCTCGACCGTCTCGACCTCCAGGCCGGCGGCGACGAGTTTGGCCTGGACGTCGCGGCCGGTCTCACCGGCCGGCAGGTCGACGTATTCCCGCAGCCATGAAAGCGGGACCCGCATCAGATCTCCATCCCGAAGGGCCGGGTGAAGCGCACGTCACCCTCGACCATGTCTCGCATGTCTTCCACGTTGTGCCGGAACATCAGCATCCGCTCGATGCCGAAGCCGAAGGCGAACCCGCTGTACTTCTCCGGGTCGACGCCGCAGGCGATGAGCACCCGCGGGTTGACCATGCCGCAGCCGCCCAGCTCGATCCAGCCCTCGCTGGAGCAGGTGCGGCACGGGCGGTCCGGGTTGCCGACGGACTCGCCGCGGCACACGTAGCACCGCATGTCCATCTCGGCGGACGGCTCGGTGAACGGGAAGAAGTTCGGCCGCAGCCGCGTGGTCATGCCCTCGCCGAACAGCGCCCGCACCATGTGGTCGAGGGTGCCCTTGAGGTCGGCCATGGTCAGACCCTCGTCGATGGCCAGCAGCTCGACCTGGCTGAAGACGGGGGTGTGGGTGGCGTCCAGCTCGTCGGTGCGGAAGGTGCGGCCCGGGCAGATCACATAGATCGGGGGCTTCCGCTCGATCATCGACCGGATCTGCACCGGCGAGGTGTGGGTACGCAGCACCACCCCGGACGGCTCATCCTTGTCGGCACCCCGGACGAAGAACGTGTCCTGCATCTCGCGGGCCGGGTGGTCCGGCGGAAAGTTGAGCGCGTCGAAGTTGAACCACTCGGCCTCGACCTCCGGGCCCTCGGCCACCTCGTAGCCCATGGCCACGAAGACGTCCTCGATGCGCTCGGAGAGCGTGGTGATGGGGTGGCGGGCACCGGCCGGGGTGCGGTCGTAGGGCAGCGTGACGTCCACCGCCTCCTCGACCAGCACCCGAGCGTCGCGCTCCGCCTCCAGCTCCGCCTGCCGGGCCTTCAGGGCCTGGGTCACCTGGCCGCGGGCCTGGCCGACGCGCTTGCCCGCGTCCGCCTTGGCGTGCGGCGGCAGGGCGCCGATCTCGCGGTTGGCGAGGGCGAGCGGCGAGCGGTCGCCGGTGTGGGCGACCTTCACCTCGCGCAGCGCTTCGAGATCCCCCGCGGCGGCGATGGCGTCCAGCGCCTCGTCCCGCATCCGGGCGATCTCTTCCGGTTTCAGTGCCTCGACCTCGACAGGGTCGTACGACTTATTGGGTGCCGACATCTCTTCCCGTGTTTCCGATTGGCTGGCTGCGCGACCCCACTCGACCGCTGCGACGCTTGCGACCAGAGAGCGACCACGAAGGGGACGCCAAAGGTGCCAAAGCCCGAGTCTAAGGGGCGCGGGGTGTCCGCTGTTGCGCGGGAAGCCCGTGGGGACGGTCAGGCCAGATAGGCCGGGGTGCCCACGGGCAACGTAAATCGGAACTCGGCGCCGCCCCCGGCGGCCCGTCCGACGGTGATCGTCCCGCCGTGCGCCTCGACGATGCCCTTGACGATGTAGAGCCCGAGGCCGGTGCCGCCGCGCTTGCTGCCCCGCCAGAAGCGGGTGAAGACGCGGCTCATCGACTCCTCCGGGATACCGGCACCTTCGTCGCTCACGGTGATGGCGGTCCTTTCGACGACAGGGCCGTCCGCCGCGGGCCGGTGCGGTGCGGGGGCCACCTCGATGGTGACGGTTCCCTCACCGTGCCGCACCGCATTTTCCAGCAGGTTGCCCAGCACCTGGTCGATCTTGTCCGGATCGGCCCACAGACCGGGCAGCGGGCCCCGCACCTTGATCAGGAACCGTTCGGCGGTCTGTCCGGCCGAGGTGAGCGCCTGCACATGGCGGCGCACGGCGGCCGCGACGTCCACCGGCTGACGGCGCACCTCCAGCCGGCCGGAGTCGATCCGGGAGATGTCCAGCAGCTCGGCGATCAGGCGGGTGACGCGGTTGGCGTCGGAGTCGACCGTCTCCAGCATCAGCCGCTTCTGGTCGTCGGTGAACCGCTCCCACTTCGCCAGCAGGGTGGCCGTGAAACCTTTCACGGAGGTCAGCGGGGACCGCAGCTCGTGCGCCACGGTCGCGATCAGCTCGGCATGGCTGCGCTCGGTGCGCCGCCGGGCCTCGGTACCGCGCAGGGAAACAACGAGGCGGCGCACGGGTCCGGTCGGCCGCTCGCGTACGTAACGGGCCGAGACCAGGACCTCATGACCGCCGGGCAACAGCAGATTGCGCTCGGGCTGGCCGACGCGGGTGGCCAGCCCTCCGTACGGATCGGTCAGCGCCCACCAGCGCCGGCCGTCCAGGTCTTCTAACGGAAGCGCGCGCTCCAGCCGCTGGCCGAGGGCGTCCGCGGGGCGGGTCCCGGTGATACGGCCCGCCGCCGCGTTGAAGCAGGTGACCCGGCCCGTCTCATCGGCCACCACCAGGCCGTCGGGCAGATCGTCCGGGTGCAGGCCGAGCGCGGCCAGCGCCTCGTACGGGTCGTGCGCCCCGTACGAGTCGTGCGCGCCCGCGCCGCGCTCGCGCTCCGTGCCGGGGTCCCGGCGGTCGTGTCCGCCGGGGCCGGGCAGCGTACGTCCGGGCGCGTGGGCATCGGCCGCAGCCGCCCTGGCGCCGGAGGTCCTGACGTCCATCCCCACACCCCCTCCTGGGCCTCGTGTGGGGGCAAACCCTACTAGGTCCCGGTCACGGAACGGCACCCTGTGGGAGCGCGCTGCGCACGAGCGGAGGCATAGAGGCACACGGCGGCGGCCGTCGCGAGATTGAGGCTCTCGGCTCTGCCGTGGATCGGAACGCGCACCACCTCGTCCGCGAGTGCGCGGGTAGCCTCCGGCAGGCCCCACGCCTCGTTGCCGAAGATCCAGGCGGTGGGCGCGCCGAGCACCCCGTCGTCCAGCTCCTCGTCCAGGTCGCGCTCCCCCGCCCCGTCAGCGGCCAGCACCCGCGCCCCGGCCGTGCGGAGGCCGTCGACGGCCTCCTCGACGGGTACGCCGGTGGCCACCGGGAGGTGGAAGAGCGAGCCCACGGATGCGCGCACCGCCTTGGGGTTGTACGGGTCCACGGAGGCGTCCGTGAACACCACCGCGTCCGCCCCGGCGGCGTCCGCGCACCGCAGCACGGTTCCGGCGTTGCCCGGGTCGCGGACGTTCGCGAGCACGGCGACCAGCCGGGGGCGGGCCCGCAGGATCTCCTCGAACGGCGAGTCCAGGAAGCGGCACAGGCCCACGATGCCCTGGGGGGTGACCGTGTCGGACATCTCCGCGATCACGTCGTCGGACGCGGTGAGGACCGGGATGCGGGAGGCGCGGGCGGCCTCGACGATGCCGGTGTGCCGGGCCGCGGCCTCGGGCGTCGCGTACACCTCGACCAGGTGCGCGATCGCCTCGCGGACGGCCTGCGGGCCCTCCACGAGGAACCGGCGCTCCTTGCCGCGGAAGCTGCGCTTGGCGAGCCGTCTGGCCGCGGTGACGCGCGGCGATCGCAGGGACGTCAGCTCGGGGGTCGCCATGGGTGCGCCTTCTGTGTTGTCACATGGTTGTGGGCAATCGTTCCGCGGGGCGGAACGGGTGGGCACAACCGGGCCACCGGGCCGCACCCGGCAACGATGCCCCAGGGGGCACCGGCGGACGCCGACACCCGGCCACCGGGCCGCACCCGGCGGCGAAACGCCAGGGGCACCGGCGGACGCCGCGCCCGGCTACGACGCCCGCAAGGCCGCGGCGGGGGTGCCTACACGCGCGGACCCGCAGGTGCCCAGGGGCACCTGCGGGTCCGTCGGCGTGAGGTCAGGCCGCCTTCGGGGCGTTGACGTCACTCGGCAGCGCCTTCTGCGCCGCCTCGACCAGCGCGGCGAACGCGTTGGCGTCGTTGACCGCGAGGTCGGCGAGGATCTTGCGGTCCACCTCGATGTTGGCGGCCTTCAGACCCTGGATGAAGCGGTTGTACGTCATGCCGTTGGCGCGGGCAGCGGCGTTGATGCGCTGGATCCACAGCTGCCGGAAGTCGCCCTTGCGCTTCTTGCGGTCGTTGTAGTTGTAGACCAGGGAGTGGGTGACCTGCTCCTTGGCCTTGCGGTACAGGCGGGAGCGCTGGCCCCGGTAGCCGCTGGCCTGCTCGAGGATCGCCCGGCGCTTCTTGTGGGCGTTGACTGCCCGCTTGACGCGTGCCACTTGTTAACTCCTTGTACGGGGCCGCGGGTGACTCACGCGGCCCGGAAACGAATAGGTCCCGGTCGGCCTGGCGCACCCCCCGCCGGGTCGGCGGGGCGGGTGCGTCACTTGCCGAGAAGCTTCTTGATCTTCTTGGCGTCGGCCGGGGCCATCTCGACCTTGCCCTCCAGGCGGCGCGTCAGCGTCGACGGCTTGTGCTCGAGAAGGTGGCGGCGACCGGCGCGCTGGCGCATGACCTTGCCGGAGCCGGTGACCTTGAATCGCTTGCGGGCACCGCTGTGCGTCTTGTTCTTCGGCATGTCGCCGTTCACTCCTCGTCGGGGCGCTCTCCGGGCGGCCGGAGGCGCGGGGGGTACCGCGATCCGGCGTACGGAAGCGTCATGTGTTTCGGTTGGTGTCCGGAACCGGGGTCCCGGGCGGGGCTGGCGGTCGAGGCTCGCGCCTCGCGGTCACGCCTCGGCGGGCTCCTCGGCGGTCTCCTCCGCGTGGCCGACGCCCTGGCGCTCGGCCTTGCGGGCGGCCTGCGCCTCGCGGGCTTCGGCCATCGCCTCGGTCTTCTTCTTGTGCGGACCGAGAACCATGATCATGTTTCGGCCGTCCTGCTTGGGATTGGACTCCACGAAGCCCAGGTCCTGGACGTCCTCAGCGAGCCGCTGCAACAGCCGGAAGCCCAGCTCGGGCCGGGACTGCTCACGGCCACGGAACATGATCGTGATCTTGACCTTGTCGCCCTGCTTGAGGAACCGGACGACGTGACCCTTCTTGGTGTCATAGTCGTGCGGGTCGATCTTCGGCCGGAGCTTCATCTCCTTGATGACCGTGTGCGCCTGGTTCTTGCGCGCTTCACGGGCCTTCATGGCCGACTCGTACTTGAACTTTCCGTAGTCCATGAGCTTGCAGACCGGCGGGCGAGCGTTCGCCGCCACCTCGACGAGGTCGAGGTCGTACTCCTGCGCAAGCTCCAGGGCCTTGGCAAGCGGCACAATGCCGACCTGCTCGCCGCTGGGACCGACGAGTCGCACCTCGGGGACGCGAATCCGGTCGTTGATGCGGGGCTCGGCGCTGATGGATCCTCCTCGGTTGCACCACGCGACCGCCTGGCGGACTGCCGCGTTACGTCTGTATAGAGACCACCGAGCCGAGAAGCACAAAACACCCCGGACGGTACACAGGCGGGGCTCCTCACTGACCGGGAGCACCGCCGCGATGTCACCGCGGGGCGCAGCCTGACCGTTGACCTGCCGACCCAAAATGGTCGGGAGGTGGGAGTTCGGAGCCTCCACTTGTGGGCCGGACACGCGAGTGACCGGCCGGTCGTTTACCTACGATACCAGGACCCGCGCGGGATGCTCACCGGGCGGTCGGCGGGACGGCGACGGGACCCGTCGTCCATGTCACACTCCCGGTTCCCCCGACCGGTACGAGCGGCCGACGGGCGGCGTCCTAGGGTGGAGCCCATCATCCACCAGGAAGCGAGCCTTCGACCACCATGAGCGACGCCAACAGCGGGCAGCCGGCCCCCGACTTCGACCGTATGACCCGGGACATCGCGGACGTACCCGCGGTCGAGGTGATCACGACGGTCGCGGTGCACCTGATGAGCGCCGCGGCGGTGAACCTGGGGCTGGCCGAGGAGGGCCCGCAGCACAAGGACCTGGACGAGGCGCGCAAGCTGATCAGCGCGCTCGCCGGTCTGATCACGGCGAGCGCCACCGAGATCAGCTCCTTCCACGCGGCCCCGCTGCGGGACGGCCTCAAGTCGCTCCAGCTCGCCTTCCGTGAGGCGTCGGCCGTCCCGGACGAGCCGGGCCAGGGGCCCGGCGAGAAGTTCACCGGCCCGGTCTTCTGACGCTTCTGTCATACGGGCGGGGCGCGAGCCCTGCCCGCCCGACGGCGGGCAGGGACGAGCGATACCGCCCGGACCGCCCCCGGGGTCATGCCGCCTCCGGGCCCTTGGCCTCGGGACCGCCCGCCTCGGGGCGGTGCCCGCCGCGCATCCGCCCCCACGGGCCGGTCCGCGGCTCCGTCGCCTGCTCCTCCTCGGCCTGGCCCGCCGGGTGCAGCTGCGTGAACCGGTGGACGACGGCCGCGAGCACCCCGCCGACCAGCGGCGCGATCAGGAACACCCACAGCTGGGAGAGCGCCCCGCCGCCCGCGAACAGCGCCGGGCCGAGGCTGCGCGCCGGGTTGACGGAGGTCCAGGTCAGCGGGATGCCGACCAGGTTGACGGCGGCGAGCGCGAGCCCCACCGGCACCGGCTCGATCCCGGCCAGCGTCACCTTCTGGGTCACCATGAGGAAGACGAAGACCAGCAGGAATGTGAGCAGCACCTCGGCGAGGAACGCCCCGCCCGCGCCCAGGCCCACCGGGGATCGGCCGCCGTAGCCGTTGCTGCCGAACGCGTCGTCCGTACGCAGCCTCGGCACCTGCTTGGCGAGCAGGAACAGCACGGCGGCGCCGACGATCCCGCCGACCAGCTGCGCGACCCAGTACTCGGCGGCCCTGCGGATGTCGATCCGCCCGGCCAGGAGCATGCCCAGGGTGACCGCCGGGTTGATGTGGCAGCCCGAGATGCGGCCGAACGCGTAGGCGAGCGCGATGAGGATGAAGCCGAAGGCGAGCGAGATGCCGACGGCGTTGATGTAGTCGCCCGCCAGAACCAGGGAACCGACCCCGAAGAGGACCAGCAGCGCGGTTCCGGTGAACTCCGATACGACCGTTCTCGTCTCCATGGCGTTCTCCTCGCATCGCTCGGACCGCCAGTTGCCCTATGCATTGTGGGGCGTATCGGGAGATTTCGCCTGCCGGTGACCGTTCCGTCGCAGGTCAGCGGTGGTTTATCGGGGCCGGTGTCAGCGGCTGAAGAGAGGCTCCCCAGGCACCGTCGCGTCCGGCGGCAGCAGCGCCAGGTTCAGCCCGCGCACCAGCCTGGCCCGTAGCGTCTCGTCGGCCGCCAGCGCGCCCGCCACCCGCTGCGCCGTCTCGCGCGCCGGGGCGTGCGGGACCAGGGCGAGCGCCAGCAGCCCGTCGGCGTCCGCGGCCGGGGCCAGATGCGCGCGCACCACCTCGGGTTCGGCGGCCAGCACGGTACGCACCGCCTCGGCGACCGCGGGGTCGGCGAGCGGATCCGTGCTGGTCCGACCCTCGGCGAGGGCGAGCAGCGCGGGCCCGGTGACCTGGTACGGCACCGGTCCGGCGAGGTCCAGCACCAGGGTGTCCGCCTTCTCGTGCGCGGCCGCCTCCAGCGCCTGCCGCAGCGGTACGGCGACGGGCCGGGCGTCCGGGCGCCAGCGGGCCAGGGTCTCCAGGGAGGTGAAGGCGGGCAGGGCGCGGCGGCCGCCGGGGGCCTCCAGGGTGGGCACGGCCATGTCGCTGGTCTTCTCGCGGCGCAGTCCGCCCGCCCGTCGCCCACCGCCCACCCGTCGCCCACCACCGCCCTCAGTGGAGGCTTCGCGCTGCCCCTCGGGCGGCCCTTCCTCCACCTCACCGAGGAGGGCGACCACGGGGACGAGCAGCCGCGCCTCGGTGAGCGCGGCCAGCACCTCGGGTTCGGCGGTGCGGTCGTCGGCCCAGGCGGCGAGCGCCGCGGTCAGGCGGGCGTCGGCGGTGCCGTCGTCGTCGGAGAAGCCGGGGTCGGGAATGTTCTTGAGCGCCACTCCATGAGGGTATCGGGGCCGCCGTGAGGTCTTTCTCATGGGTTGTTCATCACCTTGTCCCCCGTCGGGCGGCGGGGCCGTCTAGCCTCGCCCTCCATGGAGACCGACACGTCAGGGGGGCTGGACCGGGGCCGCGGCCCCGGTCGAAGAGCACGCCGCCCGGCCGTGATCGCGGTCGTGGCGGCACTCGCGATGACCCTGCTGGGGTGCGGGGTGGGCACCAGTGCACCGACGTCACCGACGAGGACCCAGCTGCGGCCGAGCGCCGGTCCGCGGTGTGCGGCGGGCGGCATCCAGGGAGGCGACGTGGACCGGGTGAACGGGGTCGGGGCACCTTCGACGGCATCGCCGGCCCCGCCCGCCGCATCGCCCCGTACGCTGCGGCAGGCGCTCGGCGATGCGTTGGCCCCGGTGACGCGTGACTGCGACGGGGAGTTCGCGGTGGCCCTCCTGGACACCCGGTCGGGGGCGAGCGCGGCGTACGGGAGCCGTACGTACGACACGGCGAGCATCGTCAAGGTCGGCATCCTCGCGACGCTGCTGCTCAAGGCGCAGGACGAGCGGCGCGGGCTGACCGCGAAGGAGCGCGACGCCGCCACCGTGATGATCGAGCACAGCGACAACGGCGCGGCGACCGCGCTGTGGAAGGTGATCGGCGGCGCCGACGGGCTCGACGCGGCGCAGCACCGGCTGGGGCTGACCCACACCCGCGGCGGCCGGGCGGGGCTGTGGGGGCTGACCCGGACCACCGCCACCGACCAGCTGAGGCTGCTGCGCGCGGTGTTCGGGGAGGGCTCGGCGCTGAACGCGAACTCCCAGGCGTACATCCGGGCGCTGATGGGCCGGGTCACCACCGGCCAGGACTGGGGTGTCTCGGCCGCCGCCGACGCGGGCGCCGGTACCCGGCTCAAGAACGGCTGGCTGCCGCGCAGCACCACCGGGCTGTGGGACGTCAACAGCATCGGCCAGGTCACCGCGAGCGGGCGGACGTATCTGGTGGCGGTGCTCTCCGACGGCAGCAAGAACATGAACACCGGCGTGGCCCTGGTCGAGCAAGCCGCGCGGGCCGCCGTGGGCGCGGCCGCGACGCTCCGGGCGTAGGAGCGCGTACGAGGTGCTCGGCGCGTACGAGTCGTCAGGCGCCCGGCGCGTACGGCCTCGTCGACGGCGCCCGGCGTACGGCCCCGTCGACGGCGCCCGGCGCGCTCAGCGCGTACGCGGCAGTCGCCGCAGGGCGCGCGGGACGCGCAGCGGGCCCGAGCCACGCCACAGGACGATCGCGGCGGCCACCAGGCCCGCCCCGGCGACGGCGGCGAACAGCGCCGTCCCGTTGACCCCGCCCTCGTCGCCGGAGGCGCCGGTCCGGCCGGGGCCGGAGCCGAAGAAACGCCGTGACGCCGCCGCGGCGGCGGGCTGCTGGGGCTCGGGTTTCATCTTCGCCGCCGCCTTGAGGGCCCCCGCGGCGTCCACCACGCCCGCGCCCAGCTCATCGCTGTGGCCGCCGGACGGGCGGCTCCGGGCGGTCTGTTCCAGCAGCTGCCGGACCTGGCGCGGGCTCAGATCGGGGTGGGCGGAGCGGACGAGGGCGGCGGCGCCGGAGACGAAGGCGGCGGCCGCGCTGGTCCCCCAGCCCTCGTAGTAGCGCTTGTCGGGGTCGGCTATGACCACGTCGACGCCGGGCGCGGCGACGGTGGCGTACCAGCGGCGGGTGGAGAAGGCGGCGCGGTTGCCGTAGCGGTCGACGGCGGTCACCGCGATCACGCCGGGGTAGGCGGCCGGGTAGGAGACGCGGTCGCCCTTGTCGCCGCCGTTGCCCGCGGAGGCGACCACGACGGAGCCCTTGCGCAGCGCGTACTGCACTGCGGCGTCCTCGGCGGGTTCGGGGTGGGCCGACGCGCTGTCGTCGCCCAGGGACAGGTTGATCACGTCGGCGCCGTGGTCGGCGGCCCAGCGGATACCCTTCGCGAGCGCGCCGCCCCGTGAGCTGCGCGCCTTGGCGCGCTGCGGGTCGCCGTCCTCCAGGATCACCCGCACCGGCAGGATCTTGGTCTTGGGCGCGACGCCCAGCACGCCTTCGCTGTCCCCCGCGCCGTGTCCGCTGCCCGCGATGATGCCGGCCATCGCGGTGCCGTGCCGGGCCCAGGGGCGGTCGCCGCGCTCGGCGCCGAAACCGATGAGGTCCTTGCCGGGCAGCACCTGCCCCTTGAGGTCGGGGTGCCGGTCGTCGACGCCGGTGTCCAGGACGGCGACGGTCGCCCCCGCGCCCTTGGTGGTCTGCCACGCCTGGCGGGTGTGGACGGCGTCGAGCGCCCATTCCTGGGCCTGGATGCCGT
>NZ_GG657754.1:2191788-2192692 GCF_000158915.1 Streptomyces himastatinicus ATCC 53653
GAGGTCGCGCCGCGCCGGGTGGCCTCGCCCGCCGACTGGGGGTCGGTGACCTCGCGTCCGTCGGCGAAACCGGAGACGGCGTAGAGGACGGCGGGTGCGTCGGTCAGGATCCGGATCCGCCAGCTCGCCCGCTGGTCGTCGCCGAAGCGGGCCGCGGCGGTGCCCTTCGCGGCGTACGGACGGGGCATCAGATCGGTGCGTTCGTCGAGGTTGTCGTCGTGGAAGCGCTGCCGCAGGGCCTTCATCCCGGCGGTGTCGGCCGCGGTGATCAGCAGGCCGACGGTGGTCACGCTGGTGCTGGTGGAGTCGGTGTAGGTGGCGCGCAGCAGGCGTTCGCAGCCCACCGGGGAGAGCGCCTTGGTGAGCAGCGGATCGAAGCCGCCGCCGCAGCTGCTGTCGGGGGCGACCGCGACCCGGGTCCAGAGGCGGTCGGCGCCGCCGGGGCCGTCGCCCTTGCCGCGCAGGGTGCGGGGGAAGAGGTCGTCCACGGGGACGCTGTGCCAGGCGGCGCGCGTCTTGGCGTAGGTGTCGGCGGCCGAGGGCGTCGCGTCGGGGCTGTCGCCCAGCCAGCTGCCGGCCGCCGCGCCGACGAGCAGCCCGAGGCCGAGGACGAGGGAGACGGCGGCGGCCACCTTGCGGCTGCGCGCGCGGTGATGGCCGGTTCCGGCGCTCGGCGGGGCGGCGGGACGCGGCGGGGTGGTGGGGCGCGGCGGTACGTGCGGTCTGTCGGCGGGGCCGCTCGGGCCGCCGGTGCGGCCGGTGTTGCGTCCGCCGCGCGTGGCACCCCGGGGGTAGGGGACCTTCGCCGGGACGCCGAGGATGGGGGTGTCCGGGTCCGGGACGAAGCCGGGCGGCCCGAAGGCCGGCGGGCCGAAACCGGGCGGGGACACTGGGTGTGGCGCTG
>NZ_GG657754.1:2192837-2193736 GCF_000158915.1 Streptomyces himastatinicus ATCC 53653
AGAGTGCGCCTGTTCCGCGTCCGCGCTCACCGGCACCCCCTCGCGCCCCTCGAGACCTGGTTCACGTCGCTCCGTCCGGCTCGCCGCGCCGCCCCACCGCCTTTCGGGCAGGCGGCCCGAATTACCGGACAATCACGCCCGCTGACCTGCCGGTCGTGGCGTGCGCGACACTCTACGGGGCACCGGGCACCCTCCGCACCGGCCGCCCTCTACCCAGCGGTAATCGCGGTCTGGCAAGCTTCACGACATGTCCTCTTCCGCCGCTGACCGGGCCCGTTACGACCGGGCCACCGCCCATCTCGAAGCACCCGTGGCGATTGTCGACCTGAGGGCCTTCGACGACAACGCACACGACCTGGTACGCCGGGCGGGAGGCAAGCCGATCCGGGTGGCCAGCAAGTCGGTGCGGTGCCGGGCGCTGCTGGAACGGGTCCTGGCGCGGGACGGGTTCGCGGGCATCATGAGCTTCACGCTCGCGGAGTCCCTCTGGCTGGCCCGCGAGGGCTTCGACGACGTCCTGCTCGCCTATCCGTCCACCGACCGGGACGGCTACGCCACCCTGACCAGCGACCCCAAGCTCGCCGCCGCCGTGACCGTGATGGTGGACGACATCGGCCAGCTCGACCTGATCGAGAGCGTGCGCGCCGGGACCGAAGAGGTCCGGGTCTGTCTGGAGTTGGACACCTCGCTGCGGATGCTGGGCGGCCGGATCCGCGTCGGCGCCCTGCGCTCACCGCTGCGCACCCCCGAGCAGCTGGCCGCGCTGGCGCGGGAGATCGAGCGCCGCCCCGGCTTCCGGGTGGTCGGGCTGATGGGCTACGAGGGCCATGTGGCGGGGGTGGGCGAACGCGGTGAACCGGCCGTCCGCTGCGCTCCCGCGCGATCCGGGCTGATGCAGC
>NZ_GG657754.1:2193988-2195326 GCF_000158915.1 Streptomyces himastatinicus ATCC 53653
TATCTGCCGGAGGGGCTGCGTTACGACCGAAGGAGAGCCCGGGCGAGGTGCAGACCCCGCTGCTGGCACTAGGACGACGATCTGCTGATCGGCGACAGGGTGTGGTTCCGGCACGCCAAGGCCGGTGAGCTGTGCGAGCGGTTCGCGACGCTGCACCTGGTCGAGGACGACCGGGTGGTGGACTCCGTACCGACGTACCGGGGCGAGGGCCGCACCTTCCTGTAGCCGCCGACCACGGCTAGATCGTCCGGCCGTCGCCCGCCAGTGCCTCGATGCCCTCGACGATCTTGTCCATGTCGCCGAGCGGGGGCGCCTTGTCGCTCACGTCGAAGCCGAAGCGCACCAGGACCATCGTGTCGGGGACGGTGGGCGACGGGAAGGCGAGGGACTGGACGTATCCGTCGTCGCCCTTCTTCGTGGTGACCTTCCAGCGCACCAGAAAGCCCTCCTCGCCCGCGACGTCGACCGCTTCCTCCTTGAGCCGCTTGTGCGAGGAGATCCCGCCGTACGCCTTGCGCTCGGTGTCCTCGTCCGTGCCGTAGGACTCCTCGGCGTTCTGGGCTATGTCCTCCTCGGCGATGCCCTTGGCGGTGTCCGCCTTGAAGCCGCTGGCGGTCCGGGAGAAGGCGCCGCCGCGGACGCATTCGGTGGAGGGGTCGCCCGGGCACGGGTAGCGCGAGGTGGTCACGCCCGCGCCCCCGGCGCTGCTGCGGCCCGCCTGCCAGCCCGTCAGCACGGGCAGGCTGATGCCGCTGGCGGCGTCCGGGGCGATGCTCGGGTCGTCGGTGGGCGCCGCGCTGGGGCCGTCGGTGGGCAGGTCGGACGGGGCGTCCGAGGGGGCGTCGCCGCCGTCCCCGGGCGGTGCGGGGGCGGTCGGCAGCGGGTTCGCCCGGTCGCCCTCGCCCCCGTCCCCGCTGTCGCCCAGCAGCACGATGCCGCCGATGATCGCGGCGATCACGGCCCCCACGGACAGCGCGAGGACCGCGACCCGGGGGCCGCGGCCGTTCCCCTGGCCGCCGTCCGGGCCGGGCGCGTAGCCGGGCGCGGGCGGCGGGCTGAAGGGCGAGTCCGCCGGGGTGCCGGCGGAGCGCGTGTACTCGGTCCAGGTGGCCCCGTCCCACCACCGGTGCAGGGCGGGGCCGTGGCCTGTGTAACCGGGATCGGGATACCAGCCCGGGGGCGTGTTCATGCTCACGCCGTCACCTTATGGCCACGGGTCGGCTCCGTACACCGGGGTTGCGCGGACTGCGCGCCCTGCTACAACCGGGTCCGCGAGGGGGCTAGATCGGCGTGACGTACGCCCCGGCGATGCCGCCGTCGACCAGGAACTCTGCCGCG
>NZ_GG657754.1:2195625-2199090 GCF_000158915.1 Streptomyces himastatinicus ATCC 53653
GTCGCGGCGCCCATGACGGCCACGAAGGACGCCGTGTTGATGATGGACCCCCTGCCCTGCCGCTGCATATACGGCAGCGCGGCCTTGCAGCACAGATAGACGGAGGTGAGGTTGACCTCCTGGACGCGCTTCCAGGCGTCCAGCCCGGTGGTGAGGATCGAGTCGTCGTCGGGCGGCGAGATGCCCGCGTTGTTGAACGCCACGTCGACCGACCCATAGGTGTCGTACGCGGTCTTGAACAGCGCCTCTACCTGCTCCTGATCGGTGACGTCCACCTGGACGTAGAGCCCGCCGACCTCGTCGGCCGCGGCCTTGCCCGCGGACGCGTCGATGTCGGCACACACGACGCGCGCGCCCTCGGACGCGAAGCGGCGCGCGGTGGCCAGGCCGATGCCGCTGCCCGCTCCGGTGATGACCGCGGTACGGCCCACCAGACGGCGGCACACGGGGGTCTCGGTTTCGGTCTCGCTCACGTCACTGCTCCTCGGTGCTGTTCTCGGTGCTGATGAACACGTTCTTCGTCTCGGTGAAGGCGGTCAGGGCGTCGGGGCCCAGCTCCCGGCCGAGGCCGGACTGCTTGTAGCCGCCGAAGGGGGTCGCGTAGCGCACGCTGCTGTGCGAGTTGACGGACAGGTTCCCGGCGGCGACGGCGCGCGAGACGCGCACCGCGCGCCCCACGTCGCGGGTCCAGATCGAGCCGGAGAGGCCGTAGTCGGTCCCGTTCGCCAGCCGTACGGCGTCTGCCTCGTCCTCGAAGGGGAGGACGACGGCCACCGGGCCGAAGATCTCCTCCACGGCGGTGCGGTCACCGGGCCCGGTGCCCTCCAGGACGGTCGCCGGGTACCAGAAGCCCTTGCCGCCGGGGGCCTCGCCGCGGATGGCGGCGGGCGCGTCCTCGGGGACGTAGGACCGTACGCGCTCCCGCTGCGCCGCGGAGATCAGCGGGCCCATGTCGGTGGCGGGGTCGGCCGGATCGCCGACCGCGAAGGACCGTACGGCGGGCTCCAGCAGCTCCATGAACCGGTCGTAGACGCCGCGCTGCACCAGGATCCGGCTGCGGGCGCAGCAGTCCTGGCCGGTGTTGTCGAGGAACGAGCCGGGGGCGGCGGCCGCGGCGCGCTCGATATCGGCGTCGGCGAAAACGATGTTGGGGCTCTTGCCGCCGAGTTCGAGCGTCACGCGCTTCACGCCCGCCGCGCACTTCGCCATGATCTCCTTGCCGACGGCCGTCGACCCGGTGAAGACGACCTTGGCCACGCCCGGGTGCTCCACCAGCGCGGCCCCGGCCACCGGACCGGCGCCGGGCAGCACCTGGAACAGCCCCTCGGGCAGCCCGGCGGCGAGGGCGAGTTCGGCGAGCCGGAGCGCGGTGAGCGGAGTGGTCTCGGCGGGCTTGAGGAGGACGGCGTTGCCCGCGGCGAGGGCGGGCGCGGTGCCCCAGCCGGCGATGGGCATCGGGAAGTTCCACGGCGCGATGGGGGCCACCACGCCGAGCGGTTCGTGGAAGGTGATGTTCAGGCCGCCCGCGACCGGGATCTGGGCGCCGCTCAGCCGCTCCACTCCCCCGGCCGCGTACTCCAGCAGATCGCGGACGTTGCCCGCCTCCCAGCGGGCGTTGCCGATGGGGTGGCCCGCCTCGCGGACCTCCAGCGCGGCCAGTTCCTCGATGTGGTCGTCCACGGTGGCGGCGAAACGGCGCAGCAGCCGGGCCCGGTCGGCGGGGGCGAGGGCGGCCCAGCCGCGCTGGGCGGTGGCGGCGCGGGCGACGGCGGCGTCCACGTCGGCGGGCGTGGCGGCCGGGACGGTGGCGATGACCTCCTCGGTCGCCGGGTTGAGGATGTGGTGCTCGTGGGGGTGGGACATGTTTGCGTTCCTCATCACATGCGCTCGAAGGACCGGAAGCGTTCCCAGTCGGTGACGGCGGTGTCGTACGCCTCCTGCTCGACGCGGGCCATGTTGAGGTAGTGCTCGACCACCTCATCCCCGAAGGCGGCCCGCGCTATGGGGCTGGCCTCCCACAGCTCGGCGGCGTCGCGCAGCGAGGTCGGCACGTGGGCGGCGTCGCCGGTGTACGCGTTGCCGGTGCAGACCTCGGGCAGCTCCAGCTCCTGTTCGACCCCGTACAGCCCGGCGGCCACCATTCCGGCGACGGCGAGATACGGGTTGACGTCGCCGCCGGGGAGCCGGTTTTCGAACCGGTGCGCCTGGCCGTGGCCGATGACGCGCAGCGCACAGGTGCGGTTGTCCGGGCCCCAGGCGACGGCGGTGGGCGCGAAGGAACCGGGCCGGAAGCGCTTGTAGGAGTTGATGTTGGGCGCGTAGAGGAGGGTGAAGTCGCGCATCGCGGCGATCTGCCCGGCCAGGAAGTGGCGCATGGTCTTGGACATGCCGTACGGGCCCTCGTCGTCCGCGAGCACGGGGCGCCCGGCCTCGTCGCGCAGCGAGAGGTGGATGTGACAGGAGTTGCCCTCGCGCTCGTCGTACTTGGCCATGAAGGTGAGCGCCATGTCCTCCTGGGAGGCGATCTCCTTGGCGCCGGTCTTGTAGATGACGTGCTGGTCGCAGGTGGTCAGCGCGTCGTCGTAGCGGAAGGCGATCTCGTGCTGGCCGAGGTTGCATTCGCCCTTGGCCGACTCCACGGTCATCCCGGCGGCGCCCATCTCGTTGCGGATGCGGCGCAGCAGGGGTTCGACGCGGCCGGTGCCGAGGATGGAGTAGTCGACGTTGTACTGGTTGGCGGGGGTGAGCCCGCGGTAGCCGCTGTCCCACGCCTGCTCGTAGGTGTTCCGGAAGACCATGAACTCCAGCTCGGTCCCGGCGTACGCGGTCCAGCCGCGCTCCGCGAGCCGGTCCAGCTGGCGGCGCAGGATCTGCCGCGGGGAGGCGACCACGGGCGAGCCGTCGTGCCACGAGAGGTCCGCGGTGAGCATCGCGGTGCCGGGGTTCCAGGGGATGCGGCGCAGGGTGGCGGTGTCGCCGCGGAGGGCGAAGTCGCCGTAGCCGCGTTCCCAGGAGGACATGGCGTAGCCGCCGACGGTGTTCATGTCGGCGTCGACGGCGAGCAGGTAGTTACAGCCCTCGGTGCCGTGCTCCAGGGCATCGTCCAGGAAGAAGCGGGCGGCGAACCGCTTGCCCGCGAGTCTGCCCTGCATATCGGTGAAGGCCAGGACGACGGTGTCGATCTCCCCGGCGGCGACGAGCCTGGTCAGCTCGTCGACCGAGAGCGGGGGCGTGCGGTCTGCCACGGTGGTGCCTCCTGGCTTCGGACGGGTGTGGGGGGCTCGGAGTGGCCTTAAGGTAATACCGCAGACCATTGATTGGGAAGGAGGTGCGGACGGTTCATGAGCGGGAGTGAGAGCAGGGGCGCGGGCGGCGACCGGCTGGCGCCGGTGCTGCGCCCGGTGCGCGCCGGAAACGGCTTCGAGGAGGCGCTGGAGCAGATACTCCAGGTCGTACGGCTGGGGC
>NZ_GG657754.1:2199198-2202949 GCF_000158915.1 Streptomyces himastatinicus ATCC 53653
TCGTGGAGAGCCGCCGCGGCCGGTACGGCGGCACGTTCGTACGGGCCCGGCCCGAGCCCGCCGCGGGCGGCGAGGACGAGCTGCGGCGGCGGGTCGAGGCGGTGGACGTCGAGGACACGCTGCGCTTCCGGGAGGTCCTGGAGGTCGGCGCGGCCGGGCTGTGCGCCGCGCACGGCCTGGCCGACGCCCAGGCCGCGCGGCTGCGCGCCGCCCTCGACGCGACGCGCGACGCGCCGCTGGCCGACTACCGGCGGCTGGACACGATGCTGCACCTGACCCTGGCCGAGCTGGCGGGCTCACCGTCGCTGGCCGCCCAGTACGCGGCCGTCCGCGCCACCGTCAACGACCTGCTGGACTGCATCCCGCTGCTGGTACGGAACCTGGAGCACTCCCAGGCCCAGCACGGTGCGCTGGTCGAAGCGGTGCTGGACGGGGACGCGGACGGGGCGCGCGAGGTGATGCGGGAGCACTGCGAGGGCACGGCGGCGCTGCTGCGCGGGTTCCTGCCGTAACCCCGGTTTTACGCAGAGGTCTTGCGCGGACCCTCCCCGTGCGGCAAAGGTATGCCCCCACACCAATCCCCATCCCCACCCCCCGTGCCCATGCCCCGTCCCCTCGTGCGAAGCCAGGAGCGCCCATGGCTGACATGGCCGAAGGAACCGAGACCGCCCGCACCTCCCACGACCCCGGCGAACCCGGCGACGACGGGTACCTGGAGCGGCGCACCCTGCGCCGCGGCAGCGCGGGTCCGCTGCTACTGACCGGACTCGGCGTCGCCTATGTGGTCTCCGGCGACTTCTCCGGATGGAACTTCGGCCTCGCCGAGGGCGGCTTCGGCGGGCTGGCCATCGCCGCCGTACTCATGGGCCTGATGTACACCTGCATGGTCTTCGCGCTCGCCGAACTCGCCGCGATCCTCCCCACCGCGGGCGGCGGCTACGGCTTCGCGCGGCGCGCCCTCGGCCCCTGGGGCGGGTTCCTCACGGGCACGGCGATCCTCATCGAATACGTCCTCGCGCCCGCCGCCATCTCCATCTTCATCGGCGACTACGTCGAATCGCTCGGCCTCTTCGGCCTGGAGTCCGGCTGGCCGGTCTATCTCGCCTGCTTCGTGATCTTCATCGGGATCCATCTGTGGGGCGTGGGCGAGGCCCTGCGGTTCAGCCTCATCGTGACCGCCATCGCCGTCACCGCGCTGCTGATCTTCGCGGTAGCCGCCTTCACCGACTTCGACTCGGGCTCGCTGAACGACATCGCGGTAGACCACTCGGCCTTCGGCTCCAACTCCTGGCTGCCGTTCGGACTGCTCGGCATCTGGGCGGCGTTCCCGTTCGGCATGTGGTTCTTCCTGGGCGTGGAGGGCGTCCCGCTCGCGGCCGAGGAGACCCGCGAGCCCGCCCGCACGCTGCCCAAGGCCATGGCCTCGTCGATGGGCATCCTGCTGGTCCTCGCCCTCCTCACCTTCCTCGCCGCCACCGGCGCGCGCGGTGCGGACGCCGTACAGGGCGCGGGCAATCCGCTGGTCGAGGCGCTCCAGCCGGACGGCGAGCCCACCACGCTGTCCCGCGTCGTCAACTACGCGGGGCTCGCCGGGCTGGTCGCCTCCTTCTTCTCCCTGATCTTCGCCGGTTCGCGGCAGCTGTTCGCCCTCTCCCGGGCCGGATACCTCCCCCGCTTCCTCTCCCTGACCAGCCGCCGCAAGGCCCCCTACCTGGGCCTGCTCGTCCCCGGCGCCATCGGCTTCGGCCTCGCCGCCTGGTCGGGCGACGGCGCCCGGATGCTGAACGTCGCGGTCTTCGGCGCCACCATCTCGTACGCGCTGATGTCGCTCTCCCATATCGTCCTGCGGCGGCGCGAACCGGGCCTCGACCGCCCGTACCGCACCCCCGGCGGCATCGTGACCTCGTCCATCGCCTTCCTGCTGGCCTGCTCGGCGCTGGTGGCCACCTTCCTGGTGGACAAGGACGCCGCGTTCATCGCCCTCGGCGTCTACGCCGTGGCGCTCGCCTACTTCGCCTTCTACAGCCGCCACCGTCTGGTCGCGTCGGCGCCGGAGGAGGAGTTCGCGGCGCTGGCGGAGGCCGAGGCCGAACTGTCCCGCGACTGAGAGATTGGACCCGTCCTTGCCCCCTCTGATCGGTATCAGCACCTACCTGGAAGCCTCGGCGCACTGGGGCGTCTGGAACCTCCCCGCCGCCCTGCTCCCTGCCGGGTACCACCAACTCGTCCAGCGCTCCGGGGGGTTGGCCACGATGCTGCCCCCGGACCCCGCCGCGGGGTCGGCGGCCGCCGTGGTCTCCCGCCTCGACGCGGTCGTGATCTCCGGCGGCCCGGATGTGGAGCCCGTACGGTACGGGGCCGATGTCGATCCGCGTACGGGCCCGCCCGCACGGGAGCGCGACGCCTGGGAACTGGCCCTGATCGAGGCGGCGTTGTCCTCAGGCGTCCCCCTGCTGGGCATCTGCCGCGGCATGCAGCTGTTGAACGTCGCCCTGGGCGGCACCCTCCACCAGCACCTGGACGCCCACGCGGGCCCGCCGGGCGTCTTCGACCAGCACGAGGTGAAGCCGGTCCCGGGCACCCTGCTGAACACGGTGCTCCCGGAGCCCCTGTCCGTCCCGACCTTCCACCACCAGTCGGTGGACCGCCTCGGCGAGGGCCTGATCGCGAGCGCGTACGCGTCGGACGACGGCACGGTGGAGGCGGTGGAGCTGCCGGGCGCGGAGGGCTTCGTGCTGGGCGTGCAGTGGCACCCGGAGGCGGGCGACGACCTGCGAGTCATGCGGGCGCTGGTGGCGGCTGCGGCAGATCGGGGCTGACCTCCAGCCCGAGGTGCGCGAACACCACGTCCCGGACGCGGCGCACCGCGTCCGGGTCGAGGTGTGCGAGGACGGGGAGGGCCAGGTACCAGCCCGGTCCGGTCAGCAGCTGCCGCAGATGACGACGGGCCTCCGCGAGCCGTTCGGCGTCCGGGGCCGGGCACGGCATGGTGATTTCGATCAGCCCGCGGATGCCCGACAGCCGCTCCAGGTGGTAGGGACGGAACGCACACGCCCCGGCAAGGGTGGACCAGGGCCACCACGGCACACCGGCAAGTGTCGCGGCCAGCGCCTCGCGGAGTTCGTACTGCGGGCCCGGCGGAAAGAACTGCGGCTGCGAGGCTCCCCATTGCTCTTCCAGTGCCAGCAGTAGTTCGTCCGCCCGCCGGTATTCGCCGCGCGCCGCGTGGACCAGGGCGCGCGGGCCCAGGGCCTTCCAGCCGCTGCGGACCCCATCGTCGTCCTGGCCGTCCGCCGGTGACAGCAGCTCCCGCGACCATGCGGGGTCCGTCCCGGCGGCCAGCAGCCCGGCCGTCACACTCGCCACCGGCCCGGCGGCCGCCCGGTCCCCGACCGTCTCGCGCGTCAGCGCCTCAAGGGCGCGGTGGGCCCGCTCCGGCTCGCCGTATCCGAGCCCGGCGACCACCTCCGCGCAGCGCGTCAGCCGCCGCCCCTCCCGTTCGGCGGCCGATCTACGCCCCGGCCTGCGCCCCGGGCCGGGCCGCTCTTCCTCGGGTGCGGTCAGGCGGCGCTTCTCCGCGACGGCCAGTCGGGCGGCCTCGCGCGGGCGGTGCTCGCCCAGCGCCGCCAGGGTCTCCAGAAGGAAGTGATCCTTGATCTGCCTGTCCCGGCTCCCCACAGGCCGCCAGGGGTCGAGGCCCACCCGGGCCAGCGCGTGCGACGTCATGTCGACCGCCTCCAGATGGCTCTGG
>NZ_GG657754.1:2203246-2209099 GCF_000158915.1 Streptomyces himastatinicus ATCC 53653
TCGCGGTCGGGGCCCAGCAGCGCGCGCTCGGCCAGGGCCGCCCAGGTTTCCGCGGCCTCCTTCGGTTCGTCGATCAGCGCGGCGACGCGCTCTGCCGTGCCCCAGTCGCCCGTGGCCGCATGATCCCGAGCCCGACAGACAAGGGAGCGCCAGGAGTTGCCGTCGACCCGCTGCCAGGCCCCGGCCAGCTCCGTCGCCTCCGCGATCAGGCCCAGATCGGCCAGCGCGGTCACGATCCCCGTCCTCAACTCGGCCTTGGGCGATAGCGCGTCGCCCAACTGGGCGAGCCGCGCCGCAGCTCGCGCCGCGGCCAACCGGCCGATATGGAGGGCGGAACGGGGGCGCGCCGTGCGAAGCTCGGCCGCCGCATACGCGGTGGTGACGGGCAGATGAGCGGCCCTCTCGTCCTCGGCAAGGCTCTCGATCCGGTCGAAGAACCGGGCGGCCTGTGCCGGATCCAGCGGCACGAAGGCGGACGCGACCGCGCCGAACGCACGGATCTGCCCTGCTCTGTCGCTGTCCCAGTCGTCCGTGATCAGCTCCGTCAGCGCCCGCCGCGCCCGGTCGGCGACCTCGGCGGCGAGCTGCGGATCGTAAGGGCGAACGGCGAGGGACACCCTGCCCAGGGCCTCCGCGGCATGGCCGTTCCAGTTCCCGACCTGATCAGCGGCATCGAGCGCCTCCGCCGTCCGTCCCAGCCCCGCCAGGACGACGGCCACGATCTTGGTGATCTCGCGGGCCGCTGCGACATCCGCCATGGCACGCCAACCGCCCGATCGGTCGCGGACGAGCCGGTCCGCCTCCCTCGCGAGACCGACCGCCCGCTCGTCCCCGCGTTCCGCCAGCACCTGAGCCACCCCGGCCAAGGCCTGCCCCCGTTCCAGCGGATCGTAGACGCTCCAGGCCAGCCCCTCCGCCCGCCGGAGCTGGCCGAGCCGCGCCAGGACGGGCGGCAGGTTGGGCGGCAGGGCGCTGTTGCGGTGGGCCAGCAGGACCCCGGCCGCCGCAAGGGCTGCCAGCAGGCCGGGGTCGTCGGGCGCGGCACGCTCGACCGCGGCGGCCACGGAGTCGATCTCCGCCAGCGCAGCGCTGTCGCTGCCGGTCTCCTCGCGGATGCGGTCCTGGCGGCGGGGGTCGGTCGCCAGGCGGGTCGCCCGCTCGAGGTCGCCGAGAGCGGCCACCATGCGCGGGTAGCCGTGCAGCACGTACGGCGGGGTCTCCGGCGGCCAGCCGCGCTCGCGGTACCCCGCCGACCAGGCGTGGATCCGGTCCAGATACGGCAGCAGATCCGGGCCCAGCATCTCCGTCGCCGCAATGAACAGCGTCTCGTGGGCGAAGAGGAATCCCCGCTCCTCATCCGGCCTTGCCGAGCGTCCGCGGCGGCGCAGGATCCGCCCGAACACCCCGTCCACCCGGTGCCGCACCGCGTACAGCTCGCGCCCGGTGAGCTCGCGCAGGTCTTCCGGCCGCAGACTGCCCCGTGCGGCGGCGATCAGCCCGACGATGTCCTTCTCCAGGTGCTCACCCCCGGCGAGCACCTTGTTCAGCTCGTACCGAGCCTTGTGCTCCAGATGCTCGGCGTAATGCGTGCTGCCGAGTTCGGACGGCGGGCAGTGATGCAGGGGATGGCCCGGGCCGACGTCGAGCGGAAGGCCGGGGTTGGGGCGGCTGGCGACCAGGACGCGGAGATTGGGCGGCGGGCGTTCCGGGAGGAGGGAGGCGATGCTGGGGCCGGTGGCGCCGTCGCGCGCGGACCGGTCCTCGTCCAGGCCGTCCACGACGAGCAGCAGCGTGGCACCGTCCTCGGCCACCCGCTCGGCGGCCTCGGCGAGCAGCGCACGGCGCTCGGTCTCGCGGACGACGGGCGAGGCGTGGGGGGACGGCTCACGGCCGACGATGGCGGCCAGCTGGTGGACCAACGCCTCGGTGTAGGCGGTGCTGTCGGCCTGGCCCGCCAGCCGGGAGGTGATGAAGAACGACACCGGGACCACCCCGCGCGGCGGGTGCAGCGCGAACCACGACACCAGCGCCGTCTTGCCCGACCAGGGGCGGCCCTGGATCCAGCGGTACGTGTCGGGGCCCGCACAGAAGTCGACCAGCTCCCGCAACTCCTCATCACGCCCGTACAGGTCCGGCGGGGCGATGTCCCGCAGCAGGACCTGGTAGCCCGCCTCGATCTGGCCGAGCCGCGACGGCGGGAGTACGTCCGGGAGGTGGGCGAGGGAGGTACTCAACTCCCTTTCGAAGGCGCACCGTTCACCGTCCGACAGCCGCTCCGCCCAGCGGTCCGCCCGGCTCACCGCCAGCCGTCCCGCTCCGTCGGCGTGATGGTGCGCGGCCACGATGCCCACGATCCGGCCGCCGCTGAAGACCGCCGCGCCCGACATGCCGTCCCAACTGCCGTCCGGCGGGGGCACGCTCAGGTCGAGCGTGCCCTCGCGGCGGTTGGACAGGACCGCGCACGTGCCGTGCACATGCTCCGCGTCGCGGTACGGACGTCCGTCCTCGCCGTCCCGCATCTTGAAGGCCGGAAAGCCCATCGCACTACACCGCAGCACCGCGTCCCGTTCGCCGACCCGGCCGAAGCGGACGACCGGGACCTCATCCAGCGGGACGGCCAGGACGGCCACATCGGTGGGCGGGTGCTCGAAGCGCACCTCCGCTTCGAGCACCCGCTCCCCCGGCCGGTCCGCCTCGAACCGCACCCGTACGGACATTGCCGACGCCACCACATGGGCCGCCGTCAGCACCCTGCCGGGCGCGACGAGATAACCCGAGCCGCGGCGGCGGTCACCCGTGGCGGTCTCGACGAGGATCTCGGCGACCCGCTCGACCTCCAGGCCCCTCACTGATCGGTCAGCGCTCCCCGGCCACCTCGGCCCCGGAGATCCTGGCCGTCGTACGGGTGCCGTCGGGGCCCGGGGCGGTCGGCTGGAGGGTGAGGGTGACGCGCTGGGTCTCGGACGAGGTGTACTTCCCGTCGCCACCGGCCTCGACCACCCAGAAGCGGACCTTCCCGCTGCCGCCCGCCTCCTTGGTGACCGCGACCGTGGCCTCGATCTCGATCGGGCCGACGTCGAACCGCAGCGACTCCCCCGCGCCCTCCGCCGCCGCGGCCGTGAGCTGCGCACGCAACTCGCGGATCATCTCGGACAGTTCCACCATGTGCGTCCCCCTCGTACTCTCCCGAAGTCAGACTTTACAAGGGGGCGCCGACAGCGGCGGTCAGGACTTGATCTCGAAGGACTCGCCGTACATCTTCCACTTCAGCGGCGGGTTCAGATCGAAGTTCTTCGCGTTGAGGAAGACGCGCTGCGCGGTGTCGACCCGGCTGGTGTCGCTGTGTGCCTCCTCGCTCTGCATGGCCTTCTTGCGGGCGTCGAGGAAGGCGTTGAGGTACGTGGTCTGGTTGCCGCCCTGCGCCGGGGTCTTGGCGTTGGACATGGCCGTCTTGCGTATGCCGCCGAAGCTGTACTTGCTGCTGCCGGGGCCGTGCATGACGATCGCGTCGTAGTAGATGAACTGGCCGAGCGTGCCGAGGCCGTCGTCCTTGCCCTGCTTGACGGACGGGTTGAAGTAGACGCGGTCGCGCTCGTGCTCCTGGGCGTCCTGGAACGCCTTGTCGGCGGCGGCCGTCTTCCAGTCCTTGGTGAAGTTGGGGTCGAGGCCGCTGTGGGAGTCGCTGCCGTTGACCTTGCGCAGGGCGGGGAGGTACTTGGCGAGGACGTTGCCCGGCTTCTGCTGGGTGTAGTACTCGACGAGTTCCAGCATGTCGCCGGTGCCGGAGCAGAAGCCGATGATCCCGGCGGTGTAGCCGCGGCCGTCGCCGATGTCCTCGATGTACTTGAACTGGCCGCGCCAGTCCAGGGAGGAGTTCTCGGCGCTGGAGACCAGCTTCATGGCGATCTCCTTCTTGGCCGGATCGTCCAGGTTGGCCGCCACGCCCGCCTCCTGAGCCGACTCCTGAGCCGACGCCCGAGCCGAGGAGTGTGCGGGGGTGGCGGCCTGGCCCACTCCGACTCCGACGCCGACACCGGTGAACACGAGCGCGGCGGGTAACGCCACGGCCGCCGCCGTCAGGCCGATCCTTCTGGACATGGGGGACTCCGTTCGCTTGAGCCGTCCGTTAGGAATGTTTCCTAACCATTGAAGCGAGCACGCCACACCACCCACAAGGCTTTCGGCTCAACTGACCTACTACGGCTGCGGAATGGGCACCGGCTGGTCGGTGTCGCCGTCCGACTTACGGACCGGAGGCGTGGGCATACGGACCTCCTCGGGGGCGCCCCCAGTGGCGGCGCCCGGGGCCGCCACCGCCCGCCACCACGGCTCCAGCGGCAGCCCGCGGACCGGCTCGAACGGCTGCCCCGGGCGCGGCACGGCCACGCTCGCGCCCACCGCGCGGGCCGCGGTGACGGTGCCCTCGGCGGGCTCCTCCCACGGGTGCGGGGCCAGATTGAAGGTGCCCCAGTGGATCGGCAGCATGATCCCCCGGCCGGGCTCGCCGCCCTGGAGGTCGAGGTGGGCGCGCATGCCCTCCTCGGGGGTCATGTGGATGTCGGGCCAGAACTCGCTGTACGCCCCGATCTGGATCATGGTCGCGTCGAACGGCCCGTACGACGCCCCGATCTCCGCGAACCCGGAGAAGTACCCGGTGTCCCCGCTGTGGAATATCCGGTGCTCGGGCCCGGCCACCACCCAGGAGGCCCACAGGGTGTGCTGGGTGTTGCGCAGCGCACGGCCGCAGAAGTGGCGGGCGGGGGTGGCGGTGAGCAGCAGCCCGGCCACGTCGGTGGACTCGTGCCAGTCCAGCTCGGTCACCCGGTCCGCCGGTACGCCCCAGTGCTCCAGATGCGCGCCGACCCCGAGCGGTACGACGAACATCGTCCCCGTGCGCACCAGCGCGCGGATCGTGGGCATGTCCAGGTGGTCGTAGTGGTCATGGGAGATGACCACCGCGTCCACCGGTCCCAGCTCCCGCAGCGGCACCGGGACGGGGTGCAGCCGCTTGGGCCCGACGGACGCGAAGGGCGAACAGCGCGAGCCCCACACCGGGTCGAACAGCACCCGCCGCCCGTCGATCTCGGCGAGCACGCTGGAGTGGCCCATCCAGGTCAGCCGCAGCCCGGAGGCGGGCGGTGTGGCCAGGTCGGCGAGGGTGGTGGGGTGGACCGGCACGGTCCCGGCCGGGGCCCGGCGCACCCGGTTCTCCTTGCGGAAGTACGTGGGGAGGAACTTCAGCATCGAGCCGGAGGGGGCGCTGCGGCCGCCGCCGGGGTTGGTGAAGACACCGTTCGCGAAGTTCGGGGACCGCCGGATGCGCTCCATCCGCTCCCCGGCCGGGTCCGCTCCGAAGGCGGCGGGGCGCAGGGCTGTGGCGAGCCGGGAACGCTGAGGGCTGGGGCCGGTCACGGCACCTCCTGGGTGAAGGGGAGCGACGGGGCGCCCCATGGCCTGTGCTGTTGTGCTGCTGCACTGTCACAACTCTCGCGACGGGTGACGTTGTTCCGGAAGACCACTCCGGATCCGCTCAGGCCGTTCTCAGGGTGCTCAGGGTGTGAACGTCAGCCGTACGTGGTCCTCGACCGGGCGGTAGCCGATCCGCTGGTAGAGGGCGTTGCTGGTGGGGTTGGCGAGGTCGGCGAAGAGCAGTACGCGCTCGGCTCCCCCGGTACGCGCCGCCCGGCTCACGGCGGCCGTGACCGCGCCCGCGTACCCACGTCCCCGCAGCTCGGGCGGGGTGTAGACGAGCGAGACCCGGACGGTGTCCGCGACGGTGCGGCTCACCGCGGCGGTGGCCACCGGCTCCCCGTCCACCTCCCACAGCAGGGCGCCGTGATGGGCGAGCCGGTC
>NZ_GG657754.1:2209294-2238509 GCF_000158915.1 Streptomyces himastatinicus ATCC 53653
GTGCCGCTCCCAGGCGTCCGCGAAGGCTTCGGCCTCCGGGCGCGCGCCCGTCACCCCGGTGATCCCCGGCCGGTCCGCCCCGGCGAGGGTGCGGGCCAGCGCGTCCGCCGCCGCCACCGGCATGGCGGAGAGCAGCGGCGGATGGGGCGGGGTGCGGACGAAACCACCGTCGACGGCGCCCGAGGGCGCCCGCCACCAGCCGTAGACCGGCGGCTGGTCGCCGTAACGGCCGCTGCCCGCCGCCTCCAGCGAGGAGACGACGGTGAGGAGCACGGTGTGCCGGACCGGGCGGGCGCGCAGGAACGCGCCCGCGGCGGCCCGGAACGCATCGAGGTCGTCGGTCGTCGTCCACGCCATGCCGTCCAGGCTGGCGCGGGCGCCCCGCCCGGCGCATCTCATTTATCCCCGAGCGGCTGCCCCCGAGCGGCTCCCCCGAGCGGCTCAGCAGCTCAGGTTCGAGCCGGGGGTGGTGCCGAGTATCTGGACGAACCTCTGGTACGCGTCGATGCGGCTCTGCACCTGGCCCGGGTTGGCGCCGTTGCACTCCAGGCTGCCGTTGATGCTGCGGATGGTCTCGCCGAAGCCGCGCTGGTTGACCATGGCGTTGTGCGGGGTCATGGTGCCCGGGCCGGTCTGGGTGTTCCAGTACCAGAGGGCGGTCTTCCAGGACACCGCGGAGTCGTTCTGCACCAGCCACGGGTTGTTCAGCAGGTCGATGCCCAGGGCGTCGCCCGCGGCCTTGTAGTTGAAGTTCCAGCTGAGCTGGATCGGTCCGCGGCCGTAGTACGCCGCCTGGCCCGCGGGGCAGCCGTAGGGCCGGTTCCAGTCGCAGTAGTGCGGGTAGTTCGCCTGGTTCTGCTCGACGATGTGGACGAGACCGCCGGTCTCATGGCTGACGTTGGCGAGGAAGGCGGCGGCCTCCTGCCTCTTCACGGTGTCGCTGCCGGTGTTCGCGAAGCCGGGGTAGGCGCCGAGGGCCGCGGTCAGGCCCTGGTAGCTGTAGAAGCCGTTCCGGTTCGGGAACATCTGGTTGAACTGCGCCTCGCTCACGACGAAGCCGGAGTTCCCGCCCCCGCCGCAGTCGTACGGCTCCCAGTACCAGGTGCTGATCACCGGGTCGTAGCCCGGGTTGTCGTGTTCGGCCCGGTAGTACCTGCCGTCGGTGTACCGGACGATGTCACCGGTCACATACCACTTGCCCGCGACCCAGTCCGGGTAGCTACAGGCCGCGCGCGGGGCCGTGTCCGCCGTGCCCGCCGGGTCCGCCGACGCGGAGGCCATGGGCATGCCAAATAATAAGGCGCACGCCGCCGCCAGCGCGGCGAACCATGCCATGGCGCGTCGTCTCCACATGGGACCACCCCTATCCTCGTGTTGTCGGAGGACACTCAAGCGGCTTGGTCTATACCAGTCAAGGTCCAGACCAAGCCGATATGGGGTGGACGCGCCCGGCTCAGGTATCGCGCTCCGGCACAATACTGAAAGCATGCACGCACGAGATTATTTTCGGAAAGGGCGTCTGCTGAGCGTGCGGAGCGTCGCCGGTCAGGTGTTCCTCCTCCAGCTCGTGGTCGTCATCGTCCTCGTCGCCGCGACCGTGGCGGCCCTGGTGGTCCAGGCACGGCGCCAAGGGACGCAGGCGGCCCGTAACGAGGTGCTGGTCGCCGGCGAGGTGTTCGCGAACTCTCCGGGGATCGTGAAGGCACTGGACGGCCCCGACCCGACCGCGGCGCTCCAGCCGCGCGCCGAGGCGGCCCGTAAGCAGTCCGGCCTCGACAACATCGTGGTGGCGACCACGAACGGGATCCGGTACACCCACCGCGACCCGGCCCAGATCGGGAAGCACTACGTCGGTCCGTACAAGCAGGCGGTGCACGGCAAGGCCTTCACGCACATCGTCACGGACCCCCTGGGGCTGTCCGTGTACGCGGCGGTGCCCGTGTTCCGGCCCGATGGCTCGGTCGCCGGCATCGTGAGCCCCGAGATCACGGTCAACAACGTGAACGAGGAGGCGGAGCGGCAGCTGCCGGTGCTCTTCGGTGCCGCCGGTGGCGCGCTCGTTCTGGCCGCGGGCGGGTCGGCGCTGGTGAGCGGGCGGCTGCGGCGCCAGACCCGTGGCCTCGGCCCGATCGAGATGACACGGATGTACGAGCACCATGACGCGGTGCTGCACGCGGTGCGGGAGGGGGTGCTGATCATCGGGGGTGACGGACGGCTACTGCTGGCCAACGACGAGGCGCGGCGGCTGCTGGACCTGCCCGCGGACGCGGAGCAGCGCCGGATCACGGACCTCGGTCTGCCGGACGCCACCGCCGAGCTGCTGTCCTCCGGCCGAACGGTCACCGACGAGGTGCATCCGGCGGGAGAACGGCTGCTGGCGGTCAACCTGCGGTCCGTCGAGAGCGAGGGTACGACGGGCAGCGTGGCCACGCTGCGTGACACCACGGAACTGCGTGATCTGGCGGGCCGGGCCCAAGTGGCACGAGAGCGCCTGCGGCTGCTGTACGACGCCGGGGTGCGGATCGGCTCCACACTGGACGTGGTGCGCACCGCCGAGGAACTGGCGGAGGTCGCGGTGCCCCGGTTCGCCGACTTCGTCACCGTCGAGCTGCTGGACCCGGTCCTGCGCGGCGAGGAACCGGACGGCGCGAGCACCGAAATGCGCCGCACCGCCCTCCGCGGCATCCGCGACGACCAGCCCCTCTTCCCGGTGGGCGAGCTGATCCGTTTCGTCCCCGCCAGTCCCGTGGCCACCGGTGTGACCACCGGCCGCGCGGTACTCGAACCCGATCTGGCCGCTTCCGACGGCTGGCGGCGGCAGAATCCGGAACGTGCCCGGAGCGTCCTGGACTACGGCATCCATTCGCTGATCTCGGTGCCGCTACAGGCGCGGGGCGTCGTGCTCGGGATGGCCAACTTCTGGCGCTCGGAGAGCGGGCCCTTCGAGGAGGAACACGTGTCCTTCGCCGAGGAGCTGGCCGCCCGGGCGGCCGTGTGCATCGACAACGCGCGGCGTTTCACCCGCGAGCACACGACGGCGGTCACCCTTCAGCGCAGCCTGCTGCCCAGCGAGCTGCCCGAGCAGTCCGCCGTCGAAGCGGCCTTCCGCTATCTGCCCGCCCAGGCCGGGGTGGGCGGGGACTGGTTCGACGTCATCCCGCTGCCCGGTGCCCGGGTGGCCCTGGTGGTGGGTGACGTGGTGGGCCACGGCCTGCACGCCGCCGCCACCATGGGCCGCCTGCGCACCGCCGTGCACAACTTCTCCACCCTCGACCTGTCACCCGACGAACTCCTCGGCCACCTCGACGAACTCGTCACCCGCATCGACCAGGAGCACGCCGCGGAGGACAACGACACGCCCCTCACCGGAGCCACCTGTCTGTACGCGATCTACGATGCGACCTCGGGGCAGGCCACCATCGCCCGGGCCGGTCACCTCGGCCCCGCCCTCATCGACCCCGACGGCTCCGTCACCTGCCCCGAGGTCCCCGTCTCCCCGCCGCTCGGCCTCGGCGCCGGCCTGCCGGTGGAGACCGCCGAACTGCATCTGCCCGCGGATACCCGGCTGGCCCTCTACACCGACGGACTCATCGAGAACCGCGACCGGGACCTCGACACCGGACTGGACCTTCTGCGCCAGGCCCTGGCCCATCCCGGCCGGACGCCGGAGCAGACGTGTCAGGCGGTGATCGAGGCGCTGCTGCCCGCCCGCCCCAGCGACGACATCGCCCTGCTGGTGGCCCGCGCCCGGAGGCTGGACCCCGGGCAGGTCGCCGAGTGGGACGTGGCGGACGACCCCACCGCGGTCGCCCCCACCCGCGCCGCCTGCGCCCGCCGGCTGGAGAGCTGGGGCCTGGAGCACATCGCCTTCACCACCGAGCTGATCGTCAGCGAACTGGTCACCAACGCCCTCCGCTACGGCACCGCCCCCATCCGGCTCCGTCTGCTGCACGAACCCAACAGCCTGATCTGCGAGGTCTCCGACAGCAGCAGCACCTCCCCGCACCTGCGGCGCGCGGCCGCCACCGACGAGGGCGGCCGAGGGCTGTTCCTCGTCGCCCAGTACGCCCAGCGCTGGGGCACCCGGTACACCGCCCGCGGCAAGGTCATCTGGACCGAACAGTCCCTGCACCCCGACGCCACCGAACCCACCGCGGCCACGGGCGAGGACCTGCTGGACCAGTGGGACGACGCGGGCTTCTGACGCCCGGCGGCCCATCGGATCAGGTCTCGCGCTCCGGCACATAGGTCTCGGCGTCCAAGCCGAAGGTCCAGGCCACGCCCTCGCGGGCGGTCCGGGTGCGGGGCGGTACGCGCAGCCAGTACGTGCGGTGGGTACCGTCCGGCTCCGGCGTGGAGTTGACCACCTCGACCATCACCACCGGCTCGTCGGCGGCCAGGTCGATGCGCCACAGCACACCCGTCTCGTCCCGGTGGACGGGCTGCGCGCCGGACTCGTCGAGATAGCGGTCGTAGCCGTAGTGCTCCAGCATCACCCGGCGCAGCTCCGCGTTCTCCTCGGCGCGGATCCGGTCCGGGGTCAACTCACCCAGCCGGGCCAGGAATTCCGCGGGCACCGGCATGCCGCGCCAGGCGTACAGCGCGAAGCCGTCGGGGAAGGCCAGGGCGGGGCCATCGCCGCGGTCGAGGCGGCCCGCTTCGTCGCGGTGCAGCTCGACCGGGCGCTCCGCGATCACCACGGCCTTCTCGTACGGCCACCACCAGCCCGCGGCGCGGGCGACCGCGGACGGCCCGGCGAGCCCGTCCTCCGGGCCGTCGGCGACGGAGGCCAGCCAGGGCGCGTCATGCTGTCCCAGCACCGCGTCCAGCAGGGCGAGCCGGACGGCCGTCTCCCGGTCCGCCCGCTCCGTGCCCGTGCCCTCCGCCAGGGACTCGATGACGCCCGTGCGGATGCGCTCCGTCAGCGCCCGGGTGACGTCCCACAGCGGCGCACCCGTCAGCGCCCAGCGCTCGGCCCACCCTGACGGGCCCAGCGCGGTGTGCGCCCGCTGCCGGGCGCGCGCCCAGGGACGGGTGCGCACCGCGTCCCGCACCGAGGCGCCCGCGGCGCCCGCCACCGGCTCGATCCCGGCGTCCGCCAGCGTGTCAGCCGCCCGCTCGGCGACCTCGCCCGGCAGCCCCTCCCCCTGCCCGGTGAGCAGCAGCGCGGCCGCCGTACCCGCCCGCGGGGAGCCGGTCCACACGATCCGCTCCGGCGGCGCCAGCCCGGCCTGTTCGTACGCCAGCAGGATGCCCGCCTCGGCCGCCTCGCGGTCCGCGGGGCCGGTCGCCGCCGCCACCGCCCGCCAGTCCACCGCCGTCGTCATCGACATCGTCGCCACCCGTGTCTCCGTTGTCGTCATGCGTTCTCGTCCCCCGCTCTCAGTCCGCCACGACGCGCACGGCGCCCGGCACGTACTCCCGCTGACGCACCACCCGGTACCACCCCTTGGGCAGCGGTATCGCCGCGTGCTCCTCGTGCACCACCCGTCCGCCGTCGGGGAGATGGAGATACGAGGCGCCGAACGGCCCCGACTCGCGGACCAGCGTGCCCGGTCCGACCACCGCGTGCGCGTGCCCGGTCACCTCGCCGAGCGCCAGCACCAGCCGCCCCCGCCCGTCCCGGGGCTGCTGCGGCAGCGCCTCGGTGCCCGGCGGCAGCGACTCCCGCGCCACCGGCACGATCAGTACGTCTCCCTGTCGGTACATGCCCTCCCCTTCCCCCGCGGCCTGGATCGCGGCCGCAGCCGTCATCGGTCCACCGGTCAGCCGTAGGGCGGCCGGTCGATGGTCCTGACGGTACGCAGGGGGTCCGACAACGGCCGCCCGACAACTCCCGCCGGGGCGACTGTCGGTGGCGCTTGGTACAACTCTTCGCACGCCATCCGGGATCAGGCACGCCCGATCGAATCCACTGGGAGAACCCGCGCCATGAGCTACGCCGAACACCTGACGGAACTGCACGGACTTCCGGTCGAGGACTTCCCGCTGCCCGACGAGGAGGACCCGCAGCTGCCCGAGGCGGGCACCGTGGCGTGGCGCATCTCCTACGACCCGTACTCCGAGGAATCGGGCGAGATCTTCGAAGAACGCTTCGAGCGGTTCCTCACCACCGTCGATGCCTCCCGGGTGCGGGCGCTGATCATCGGTCAGTGGGGCGAGACGTACGAAAAGGACGCCGGGGTGATCGTCGATCTGCTGGTGGCCGCCAAGGACCGGCTGACCTCCCTCGAAGCGGTCTTCATCGGCGATCTGGAGACGGAGGAGGCCGAGATCTCCTGGATCGAGCAGTCCGATCTGACTCCGGTTCTGGACGCCTACCCCGGGCTGCGGGAGCTGGGCGCCCGTGGCAACGCGGGCCTGCGGCTCTCCGCCGTCAAGCACCAGAATCTGCGCAGGCTCCGCTTCGAGACCGGCGGGCTGGCCGGCCACGCGGTGCGCGGTGTCGCCGAAAGCGATCTGCCCGCCCTCGAATACCTGGAGATGTGGTTCGGGGTCGAGGCGTACGGCGGCAGTGCCACCGTCGGCGACCTCGCCCCGCTGCTGTCCGGCGGCCGCTTCCCCGCGCTGCGCCACCTCGGCCTCCAGAACAGCGAGATCCAGGACGAGATCGCCGCCGCCGTCGCCTCCGCGCCGGTCGTCGCCCAGCTCGCATCGCTCGACCTGTCCATGGGCGTGCTCACCGACGAGGGCGCGGCGGCCCTGCTCGACGGCCAGCCGCTCACCCACCTCAAGCGGCTCGACCTGGACCACAACTACTTCTCGGAGTCGATGGAGCGGCGGCTGCGCGACGCCCTGGAGCCGTCCGGAGTCGAGGTCGCGCTGTCCGAGAAGGGCCACGAGGACGAGTACGACGGCGAAGTGAACCGCTACACGGCCGTCGCCGAATGATGGCCGCCCGCACCCGACCACAGACATCAGGACATACGTGAGGAGCGTCCAGCCATGATCGGCCACTATCGGGAGTCCTTCGCCGGTCTGCCCGTCTGCGACTTCACCACCGCGGACACCGGAGCCGACGCCACCGATCTGCCACCCGCCGAATCCGTCGCCTGGCGGATCGCCACCAACTGGGACGACACCCGCCCGTTCACCGAGCAGTGGACGGCGTTCCTGGACACCGTGGCGGCCGACCGCATCCGCGCGGTGGTCATCGGGTGCTGGTGGAACGATGACTACACCGATGTGCGTCCGGTGCTCGACGCCCTGATCGCGTCCGCGGACCGGCTGCCCGCGCTGCGCGGGCTGTTCCTCGCCGACGTGATGTCAGAGCAGTGCGAGCTGTCCTGGCTGCGGATGGACGACGTCACGCCCCTCCTGGAGGCGTATCCACGGCTGGAGGAGTTCGTGGTGCGCGGCTGCGGCTCGGGAGATCTCGCCTTCCAGCCGCTGCGCCATGAGCGGCTGCGGGTGCTGCGGTTCGAGTCCGGCGGGCTGCCGGGCGAGATCGTCCGCGCGGTGGGCGCGAGCGAGCTGCCCCGGCTGGAGCACCTGGCGCTGTGGCTGGGGGTGGAGCAGTACGGCGGCGATGCCACGGTCGCCGATCTGGCGCCGGTCCTCTCCGGCGCCCGCTTCCCCGCGCTGACCCATCTCGGGCTCCAGGACAGCGAGATCCAGGACGAGATCGCCGCCGCCGTCGCCTCCGCGCCGGTCGTCGCCCAGCTCGAATCGCTCGACCTGTCCATGGGCACGCTCGGCGACACCGGCGCCGAGGCCCTGCTCACCGGCCAGCCCCTGACCCACCTGGGGCGGCTCGACCTGCACCACCACTATCTGTCCGACGCGATGATGCGGCGGGTGTGCGACGCCCTGGAGCCGTCCGGGGTCGAGGTGAACGTGTCGGAGCAGGAGGAGCCGGACGTCTGGGACGACGGCGATGACGGCGAGGAGGAGGAGTACCGCTATGTCGCCGTCTCCGAATAGCGTGCGGCTCGCGGTCGTCGGCAATCCCGGCCATCGCCGGGTGGAGATGTTCACCGACGCCGCCCTGGCCGCCGGGCTGGCCGCGCCGCGCGTACTGGCCTGGCGCGATGTGCTGTGCGGCGGTGCGGAGTTCGAGCCGGGCGAGATCGTGCGGATCGAGTCGCCCGGCGAGGACCACGAGGTGGACGAGCTGCTGCGGGGCGCCGGGGACCCGACCCGGGTCGAGGGCACCGCCCGCTGGTACGCCCGGTTCACCGACGCAGCACGGACCGTCGCCAAGCACCAGGGTCGAGATCGCCGACTTCCTGGCGGTGGCCGCCGACGACCTGGCCGTGCTGTTCGACAAGCGACTGTCCCACGGGCTGCTGGACGCGGCCGACGTCCCCGTGCCGTATTCGCCGACCTCCGGTCCGCAGGCACCGCCGGTGCGCGGCTGGGACGATGTGCGGGCGGCGCTCGGCACGGGCGGCATGCACCGTGCGTTCATCAAGCTCGCGCACGGCTCGTCCGCCTCCGGGGTGCTCGCGGTCGAGTACGCGGGGCCGGGCCGTATCCGCGCCACCACCTCGGTGGAGCGCGCGGAGGACGGCTCGCTCTTCAACTCGCTGCGGGTCCGGCGGTACGACACGGAGCGGGACATCGCCGCGATCCTGGACACGCTCGCCCCGGACGGGCTGCACATCGAGCGCTGGCTGCCCAAGGCGTCCCAGGACAAGCGCGCCGCCGATCTGCGGGTGGTGGTGATCGGTGGCCGGGCGACCCATGCCGTCGTGCGGACCAGCCGCTCCCCCATGACCAATCTCCATCTCGGGGGCGTACGAGGCGACTTGGCCGCCGCCCGCGCGGCCGCGGAGGCGGCCGGGGTGGCGTGGAGCACGGTGCTGGGCACGGCGGAGCGGGCGGCGGCCTGCTTCCCGGACACCCTGTGCGTCGGGGTGGATCTGCTGCCCGGCACCGGGTGGCGGCAGTTCGCGGTCGGCGAGGTCAACGCGTTCGGCGATCTGCTGCCCCGGCTGACCGGGCTGCCCGGCAGCGGCGCCGAGGGCCAGGACACGTACGCGGCGCAGATCGCCGCCGTGGTGCGCGCGCACGGGGAGGACCACCAGGATGTCTGACGCCACGCTCTCCGAACCCGATATGAACGCCGTCGTGGGCAGCCACGATCTGCTGCTGGTCACCCTCGACACCCTGCGCTACGACGTCGCCGCCGAGCTCGCGGCCGACGGCCGGATCCCGAACCTGACCGCCCGGATGCCGGGCGGGGTCTGGGAGGAACGGCATGCGCCCGGCAGCTTCACCTACGCCTCCCACCAGGCCATGTTCGCCGGTTTTCTGCCCACCCCGGCCCGGCCGGGCCCCCACCCGCGGCTGTTCGCGGCACGCTTCGCGGGCAGCGAGACCACGGCCGGGGGTACGTACGTCTACGACACCCCCGACCTGGTGACCGGGCTCGCGGCGGCCGGGTACCGCACGGTGTGCATCGGCGGCGTCGGGTTCTTCACCAAGCGGGGCCCGCTGGGCTCGGTGCTGCCCGGCTACTTCCAGGAGAGCCACTGGGAGCCGGAGTTCGGCGTCCCCTCCCCCACCTCCTTCGAGGCGCAGATCGCCTGCGCCGAGCAGGTGGTGAAGGAACTCGACCCGGACCGGCGGCTGTTCCTGTTCGTCAACGTGTCCGCGCTGCACCAGCCCAACTGGTTCCATCTGCCGGGCGCCACCCGCGACAGCGGCGACTCGCGCGCCTCCCACGCCGCCGCGCTGGAGTACGTCGACCGCCACATCGGCCGTCTCTTCACCGCGATGAGCGGCCGCGGTCCCGGCTTCGCGATCGTCTGCTCCGACCACGGCACGGCGTACGGCGACGACGGCTACACCGGCCACCGGCTCGGCCACGACGCCGTCTGGACCGTGCCGTACACCCACTTCTTCCTTGGGACCCGATGACCATCACCACCACCGTCCGCCCGTACCAGTCGTACGTCTACGCCTATCCGCACAAGACCGCATACCACGCGCTGACGGACCGGCCCGCGCTGCGCGAGCTGTGGGCGGACGAGCCGAAGGACGCGCTGTCGCTGTATCTGCACATCCCGTTCTGCGAAGTGCGCTGCGGCTTCTGCAATCTCTTCACCCGGATCGGCGCCCCGGAGGGCCTGACCACGGCCTATCTGGACGCGCTGGAGCGCCAGGCGGACGCGGTGTCCGAGGCGCTGGGCGACGGCGCCCGATTCGCCGCCGCGGCCTTCGGCGGCGGCACCCCGACGTTCCTGGAGGCGGCCGAGCTGGAGCGGCTGTGCGACATCGCCGAGAAGCGGATGGGCGCGGATCTGGCCGCCGTGCCGCTCTCCGTCGAGGCGTCCCCGGCCACCGCCACCGCCGACCGGCTCGCCGTGCTCGCCGCCCGCGGTGCGACGCGGCTGAGCCTGGGCGTGCAGAGCTTCGTGGACGCGGAGGCGCGTTCGGCGGTCCGGCCGCAGCGCCGGGCCGACGTCGAGGCGGCGCTGACCCGGATCCGCGAGGCGGGCATCCCCGTCCTCAACATCGACCTGATCTACGGCATCGACGGCCAGAGCGAGCGCAGTTGGCTGCGTTCCCTGGACGCGGCCCTCGCCTGGCGCCCCGAGGAGCTGTATCTCTACCCCCTCTATGTCCGCCCGCTGACCGGACTCGGCCGCAAGGAGGTCGCCGAGAGCGACCACGAGTGGGACGAGCGGCGGCTGCGGCTGTACCGGCTGGGCCGGGACCATCTGCTCGGACGCGGCTATGAGCAGGTCTCGATGCGCATGTTCCGCCGCGCGGACGCGCCCTCGACCGCGTCCGCGACCGGCGGCGAGGACTACGCCTGCCAGACGGACGGCATGATCGGCCTGGGCTGCGGCGCCCGCTCCTACACCTCCGGGCTGCACTACTCCTTCGACTACGCGGTCGACATGCGGGAGATACGCGGCATCATCGACGACTACGTCTCCCGGCCCGCGGCCGACTTCGGGCACGCCGAACACGGCCGGGCGATCACCGGCGACGAGGCCCGCCGCCGCCATCTGCTCCAGTCCGTGCTCCAGGCCGAGGGCCTGGACGTGGCCGCGTACCGGGCGCGGTTCGCCGCCGACCCCGCCGAGGACTTCCCCGAGGAGCTGGCCCGGTTCGCCGCGCGCGGCTGGCTGGATCCGGCCGCGGAGCCCGGCCGGCTGCGGCTGTCGGCGGAGGGTCTGGCGCACTCCGACGCGCTCGGCCCCGAGCTGTTCTCGCCCGCCGTGCGCGCCGCGATGGCCGCGTACGAGGCGAAGTGACCGGGGCGGCGCCGTGGACCTGACGATCCTGTACCGGGGCCCGCTGGCCTCCTGCGACTACGACTGTCCGTACTGCCCGTTCGCCAAGCGGCGCGACAGCCGGGAGGCGCTGCGCGCCGACCGGGCCGCGCTGGAGCGCTTCACCGCATGGGCCAGGGAGCAGTCGGGCGACCGGCTGTCGGTGCTGTTCACGCCGTGGGGCGAGGGGCTGACGCGCTCCTGGTACCGCCGTGCGCTCACCGAGCTGAGCCGTCTTCCGCATATCGAGCGGGTGGCGATCCAGACCAATCTGAGCTGCCGCACCGACTGGACGGCCGAGGCCGACCGCGACACGCTCGCGCTGTGGTGCACGTACCACCCGGGCCAGACGCCGCGGGACCGGTTCCTGGCCAAGTGCCGGGAGCTGGCCGCGCGCGGGGTGCGCCACAGCGTGGGGATCGTCGGTCTCCCCGACCATCTCGACCAGGCCCGGGAGCTGCGCGCCGAGCTGCCCGAGCAGGTCTATCTGTGGGTGAACGCGGCGGAGGGCCACACCTACACGGACGCCGAGGCCGCCGACTGGACGGCGCTCGATCCGCTCTTCGGCTACAGCCGCCATCCGCACCGGAGCGCCGGTCTGCGGTGCAGGGACCGGCGCCTCGGTGATCTCGGTGGACGGTGACGGCACGGTGCGCCGCTGCCACTTCGTCCGTACGGAGCTGGGCAATTCTGTACGACGGTTCGTACCGCGCGGCGCTGCGGCCCCGGGCCTGTCCGCTCGCTGTGTGCGACTGCCACATCGGCTACGTCCACCTGGAGTCGCTGCCGCTGTACGACGTGTTCGCGGGCGGGGTCCTGGAGCGGATCCCCGCCACGCTCACTCATCGGTCCTTGCGGCCCACCCCGCCGTAGACCCCGACGGACGCGAGCGCCCCGGCGTCCGGCGGCGGCCCGTCCGGGCGCCACAGCGGCGCCCGGACCAGCCCCGGATCGAGCATCGTGAACCCGTCGAAGAACGGGACGATCCCGGCGTGACCGCGCAGGCTCAACCCGGGCGGTGGACGTCCGGTACACCTCGTCGGCCACCCGGTCGGGGCCGTGGAAGTCCACGGTGCCGTGGCTGATCACCAGATGGCTTCCGGGGACCATCGGCTCGGTCAGGGTGGCGATGATCCCCGCCGGGTCCTCCGTGTCCGAGATGAAGTGGAGGACGGCGACCAGCAGCAGTGCCACGGGCCGGGAGAAGTCGATGCCGTCGCGCACCGCCGGATGCGCCAGGATGTCGGCGGGTCTGCGCGCGTCGGCCGACGCGAAGTGCGTACCGGGGGTGCTGGTCAGTTTGGCGTCCGCGTGCGCGGCGACGATCGGGTCGTTGTCGATGTACACGACCCGGGTGTCCGGGGCGATCTCCCGGGCCACTTCATGGGTGTTGGGCGAGGTCGGTATGCCCGTCCCGATGTCGATGATCTGCCGTACACCGCTCGCCACCACCGTACGGACGGCGCGCAGCAGGAACTGGCGGTTGGCACGGGCGCTGTCGAGGATGTCAGGGGACTGCCTGATGATGCGCTCGGCGGCCTCCCGGTCGATCTCGTAGTTGTCCTTTCCTCCCAGGTAGTAGTCGTACATCCGGGCCGGATGCGGTTTGCTGGTGTCGATGTCCTGGCCGGACACGAGCGATTCGGAGATCCGCGACGCGGATAATCGCTGGCCTGGTAATCGCTGACCAGATAATCGCTGTCCGGGTAATCGTCGGTCGGTCACACCATGTCCCCTTGTCTGTCCCCCTCGTTCCCCCTCGGTCGCGCGGGCGTCACAGGAGCAGGAAGTCGGCCTCGCCCGCCTTCGCCCCCTGGATGAAGCGCTTCATCTCCAGATGGGTGTAGATCAGGGCCGGTCCGTCCGGGTCGGTCGACTGGCGCAGCGCCACCCGGCCGTCCTTCAACCTCATCGCCTCGACGCAGCTTCCCCCATTGCCACCGCTCCACGGCTTGTGCCAGCCCTCGGAACCGAGGTCCCTGGCCGGCATGCCGCTGTAGGCGCGGCTCCCGCATATGCGATCCATCGTTCAGATCTCCTTGCGAATGCCACTCAGAATGGCCTGAGTGGTCTGTGCAGGCGCGGCCTGCGCGCACATCCGGTCCAGGGCCTCCAGGAACGCCGATACGTCATCGCGCTGGTCGAAGTAGGAGCCGCTGACGAGCGTCTCCGTATACGCGATATCGGGCAGCTCCGGGATCGGGAACCGGAAGATATGGAAGGGGCCGTACATCGCCGGGTGCGGGCCGGCGTCGAACGGCATGACCTGCAGTCTGATCTGGGGTGAGTCGGCGACCTCGATCAGCCGGCCGATCTGGGCCCGCATGGTCTCGGACCCGCCGATGGGACGGCGCAGCACCGTCTCGTCCATCACCACCCACAGCATCGGCGGATCGGGGCGGCGCAACAGGGCCTGCCGCTCCAACCGCAGCGCGACGTTGCGCTCGATCTCGGTCTCGGGGGCGTGCGGCATACCCGCGCGGAGCACCGCGCGGGAGTAGTCCTCGGTCTGGAGCAGGCCGGGGATGTAGTGCGGTTCGTAGGCGCGGATGAGGTTGGCTTCCACCTCGAGGCTCACGAACGTGTTGAACCAGTCGGGCAGGACGTCCCGGAACCGGTGCCACCAACCGTTCTTGTTGGCCTCCCTGGCAAGGGAGAGGAAGGCCTCGACCTCTTCGGGGTCGGTGACGCCGTACGTGCGCAACAGCTTCTCGACGTACGGGAGCTTCAGGCCGACCTCGGCCTTCTCCATGCGCCGGATCGTGGCATGGGTGACGTCGAGTGCCCGCCCGGCCTGTTCGAAGGACAGCCCGGACTTCTCGCGAAGGTCCTGGAGTCGCTTGCCGAGCACGACCCGCAGGACGGTCGGGGCACCACCCGACCGCGCATCCGCCACTATCGTCCCCCTCCACTTACTGTCACAACACAGCAGTCTGGCACGGGCTCAGCTTTCGGAACAGTCTGTCCTTGCGATTCTGTAATTTACAGACTGAACCTTGTCACAAGCGATCGTGACAGAGCATAGTGTGGACGTGGCTCCTTCCTACGAGGCTCTCCGGTTAGGGCACAGCGGCTCGACGGTCGCTGCGTGCCTTCAGGACGCGTTTCGTCTCCCGGCGCTGAGCACGTCCGTCGCGGAGGCGAGAAGGCATGTCGTCCTGCGGCTGCGCTCATGGGGTGTCGACCAGGACACCCGTGACAGCGCCGAATTGGTGGTTTCCGAGCTCTTCACCAACGCGGTCCGCCACACCTCCAGCGACGAGGTGCGCTGCTCCTTGCAGCTGATGGGGACCCGGCTGCGGCTCGAGGTGGCCGACCAGGGCTGCGCGCGCACGGTGCCGCAGGCGCGGTCGTCGGTGAGCGTGGATCAGGAAGGCGGACGCGGGCTGATGCTGGTGGAGGCCCTGTCCCAGGCATGGGGCGTACGGCCCCACACGGGCGGCGCGGGCCGCGCCGTATGGGCCTACCTGGCCTGAAGGGGCCTACCTGGCCTGAAAGCTGAGGCTCAGGGCCGCAGCGGCAGCAGATCCGGGCGCTTGGGCTCCACATGGTCCCCCGAGGACACCCCGCGCAGCCGCCGCCCGATCCACGGCACCAGATACTCGCGCGCCCAGTGGATGTTGTCCCGGCGCACCTCGGCGGGAGTGCGCAGCCCCTCGTCCGGCCACGGCTGATCGGGGTCGGCGGGCACCTCGAGGCCGAGCACCTGACCGGCCCGCAGCGCGACCCGGGTGTGCCCGTCGGCCGACAGATGGAGCCGGTCGTCGTCCCAGGCCCGCCGGTCCTGCACCGAGCGCAGCGACCACAGGTCGAGCACCGGGCAGTCGTAGCGGTCGGCGATCGCCCGCACATGGGCCGTGTACGTCGCGATCTTGCCCCGCAGGTGGCGGAGCACCGGGATCCCGCGGGTGTCGAAGCCGGTGCACAACAGCACGGTGGGCACCCGGGCGGTGAGGTCGGCGACGGCGGCCTCGTAGCGCCGGGCGACATCGTCGGGGTCGCTTCCGGGCCGCAGGATGTCGTTGCCGCCCGCACAGAAGGTGACCAGGTCGGGACCGAGGTCGATCGCCCGCTCCACCTGCTCCTCGACGATCTGGTCCAGGAGCCTGCCGCGCACCGCGAGGTTGGCGTAGCGGAATTCGTGTTCGGGCCGCCGGTCGGAGAGAAGGACGGCGAGCCGGTCGGCCCATCCGATGAAGACGCCGTCCGGGCCGGGATCGCCGACGCCCTCGGTGAAACTGTCCCCGATGGCTGCGTACGACCCGATCACTTCACTGATGAGTCTTTGCGAATCGTCTGCCACATCCGGACATCATTCACCCCGACACGTGACCTACGCCACCGTAACCAGCCCTTGACCAGGGGTGAGTTATCCCACCTGGTCAGTTCGGCGGAGGTGGAATACGACGGCGTCCAGATCACCGCGCAGCCCGGTGCGCAGGCCGTGGTGGGCGAGCACCGCGCCACGGTGGACGATCCCGGTGGCCAGGTCCTCGTACGCGGCGGCCGGGTCCAGGCCGCGCAGCCGCAGCGGGGGCTGGGGTTCGCCGTAGCTCTGCGCGTGCAGCCACGCCAGCACCACCGTCTCCGCGCCGCGTACGTACTGCACCGCGCTGAGCCCGCCGTCGCCGGGCGACCGCAGCCGGTACTGCTCACCGTGCTGGACGACGGGCCGGATCCGCTTGTAGAGCGCCACCCAGTCGCGGGCCTCGGTGAGTTCGGCCTCGCTCCACTTCGTCAGGTCGCCGCCGACGCCCAGCACCCCGGCCATGGCGCTGATGAAGCGGAAACCGAGCCCGCTGGTGCGCTGGTTGCCCATCACGTTGGGGCTGTCGGTGACCCAGGCGGCCATCACCCGGGCCGGGTGCAGCTGGCTGAAGCCGTGCTGGATGGCGAGGCGGTCCAGCGGATCGGTGTTGTCCGAGGTCCACACCTGGTCGGTGAGGCCGAGGATGCCCAGGTCGATCCGGCCGCCACCGCCCGAGCAGGACTCGAAGGCGACCCCGGGGTGGGCGGCGCGCAGCCGCCCCAGCAGGTCGTACAGCCCGCGGACGTGCTCGATGCCGAGCCGCTGCGGATACGGGTCGCCGGGCCAGCCCGGGTCGGTGAAGGAGCGGTTGAAGTCCCACTTCACATAGTCGATGGGGGCGCTGCTCAGCAGGGTGTCCAGCCGCTCCCACAGATACGCGCGGACATCGGGCCGGGCGAGGTTGAGCACCAGCTGGTTGCGGAACTCGGTGCGGGTGCGGCCGGGGTAGTGCTGCACCCAGTCGGGGTGGGCTCGGTAGAGGTCGCTGTCGGCGTTGACCATCTCCGGTTCGACCCAGATACCGAACCGCATGCCCAGCCCGTGCACCTCGTCGGCGAGCGGCTTCAGCCCGTGCGGGAAGCGGTCCGGGTTGGGGGTCCAGTCGCCGAGCCCGGCCCGGTCGCTGATGCGGGACCCGAACCAGCCGTCGTCCACGACGAACAGCTCGACGCCGAGCCCGGCGGCGAGCCGGGCGAGGGAGCGCTGCTGCTCCTCGCTCACCTCGAACTCGGTGGCCTCCCAGGAGTTGTAGAGGACCGACCGCTCCCGGTCGGCGCCGGGGACGACGTGGGCGAGCTGCCAGGCGTGCCAGGCGCGGCTCGCGGCCCCGAAGCCGCCATCGGTCCACAGGCCCGCGAAGACCGGGGTGGTGAAGGACTCGCCGGGCGCGAGGAGCAGCAGCCCCGCCTCGTCGTGGCCGACGCCGCCGACGGTCTGTACGGTGCCGTCGGCGAGCCGCTGGACGGCGATCCGCCAGGACCCGGACCAGGCGAGCGCGCAGCTGTGCACCTCGCCGCTCTCCTCGGTGGCCGTGCCGTCGTCGATCGCGATCCAGGGCAGATGCTGATGGCTGGTGTGGCCGCGACGGCTGCCGATGACCTTCTCGCCGGCGGTGAGGTCGGTGCGGGCGAGCCGGCTCTCGGCGGCCCACCGCCCGTACAGATGGCTCAGCCTTCGCCGGTCGCCGACCGGCAGCGACCAGGCGGCGGAGTCGGCGCGCAGCAGTTCCAGCGGCTCGTCGTCCGGGCCGCCGGTGTGACTGAGGGTGGTCCAGCGCTCGATGACGTCGCCGTCGTCCCGCATCCGGTAGTGGAGGGTGATGTCGAGGTGGTGGAGCGGATCGTGGAAACGCAGCCGCAGCTCGTCACCGTCCACGGTGCTGACGGTGCTGTCTTCGAAGTGCCACTCTGTGCCCCGTACGCCCGCCCCGCGGACGGACAGCGCGGGGCGCACGAAGCGCGGGCCGCCCTCCACCGGGTACTCCTCGCGCCCGTCCAGCGGTGATTCGAACCCTCGCTCAGCGGGGAGAGGTTCGGCGGCGAGGGCCTCGGCATCCGGGACCGTCAGGCGCGGGCCCCAGTGGAGATGCAGCAGGTCGTCCTCGTCGGTGAGGTGCAGGGCGTAGCTGCTGTGCCGCCCCGAGAGCAGCCAGAGCCGACCGTTTCCGCCGATTTCAATCATCACACATCCCCAATTCCCCACAGGTCCCAACATCATCGGTCAGGCTTTCCCGCACGGCAATGGCCCCCGCTCACGATCCGCAGAACTGATTGCAGCAGGAACGCAATGTCGTATGGTCAGCAGAGCCCGCCTCGTCGACGAGCGGCGCGGCGGCCGATCGTGAGGAGCGCCCGTGACGCAGCCGTCGCCGCAGGTCCCGCAGGCCGAACCCGAGCTGGTGGGGGTACGGAACTTCCGCGACGTCGGCGGGCTGCCGACCACCGACGGCCGGCGGTTGCGGCCCGGTGTGCTCTTCCGCAGCGGCCACCTCGCCCATGCCACCGACAGCGACGCGGCCTTCCTCGATTCGCTCGGCCTGCACACGGTCTTCGACTTCCGCAACGCGGCCGACATCAAGCTGGAGGGCCCGGACGTCTCCCTCTCCGGCGTGCGGAACGTGAACCTCCCGCTGTCCGACCCGGCCGACGGCGCCGGGTTCTGGACCATGGTGCGCGAGGGCGACCTCAACACCCTGCGCGAGCTGCTGGACAACGGGCGCGCCGAGCGGCGGATGATCAACGCGTACCGGGCCATCATCACCAGCCGCATCGTCGAGCACGGCCGGGTGCTCAGCGCCATGGCGGAGGACAGCTCCCCCGTACTGATGCACTGTTCCGCGGGCAAGGACCGGGCCGGTCTGTCGGTCGCGGTGACGCTGCTCGCGCTCGGGGTCGAACGGGAGTCCATCGAGGCCGACTATCTGGAGTCGGCCGCCGCCCACCGCCGCTACAAGATCTGGCGCAAGGGCAATCCCGCGGACGGGGACCCCATGTCCCCGGAGGTGCTGGACCTGCTGAGCCCGCTCTTCGACGCACGCTCCACCTATCTGGCGGCGGCGTTCCAGACGATAGAGGAGACCTGGGGCACCACCGAGCGCTATCTCACCGAGGGCCTGGGGCTGACCGCCCCGCAGCGCGAGCGGCTGCGGGACCGGATGCTCACCGGCTGACGGCCCGTTTCGTCAGCGAAGCCCCGGCGGCCCCCACGGATTCTCGGCCCCGGCCTCGGGCTCGGTGACCCACCCCGCCGTCAGCACCAGACCGCTGGCCCGGTGCACGGCCAGGAAGCCGAACGGGCGGTCGTACGTCACCACGATCCGCTTCGCCGTCCGCTGCGGCGGGCCCCCGCCCGGCGCCGCCGCCAGCGCGGTCACGGCCGCCGCCCAGAACCCCTCGGCGCTGAACGACGCGGTCATCGACTGCTGCCCGGAGGAGATCGCCAGCGGGTTCGGGCTGATCCCCGGGAAGTGCCCCCGAGAGGTGTCCTGGGCGGTGCGCAGCCCGAACAGCTCCGCGTGCCGCAGCAGATCGTGCCGGGCGTCCACGGTGAACTGCGGGGTGGTGAGGCCGATGGACGGGGTGTCGTCCCAGCTCGCGACCTCCGTGACCGTGACACCGGGCCCCGCCTCGCCGAACGGCAGCGCCGAGCCTCCCCACCCCGGGTACGCCCCGGCCACCGCGCCGACCCCGGCCTCCAGTACCTGGCCGCCCGGAACACCCTCGCCGGCGAGGATCAGATGCACATCGAGCCCGTTGTCGCCCGCGACCCCGGACAGGGTGAGCGGACCGGCCGGGCTTTCGGGGATCACCCGCAGCACCCCGTCGAGGTCGTCCGTCGTCCGCCGGAGACCGGCCAGCGACCGGCCCTGCCACGGACCGCTCCTCGGTGTCAGCATCCCCGGCTGGAAGGGCTGCTGCCAGGCCGTCTTCACCATCAGCGCCCCGGCCAGCACCAGCTGGGTGGTGGGCGTCAGGGGCACCGGCATCTTGGCGATGGCGCCCCCGGTGTGCCGGGACGCCCACGCGTCCAGCTCCTTGCCGTCGCGCTCGGTGTCACCGCTCAGCACGCCGCGTACGCCCTGCGGAAGCTCCGCTTCCCATGCGGGCCGCACCGGCAGGTCGTGACGGGTCCACAGTCCGGTGGCCGCCGCCACGCCGTCCATCGCCTCCATCGCCCCGACGACCTCGCGGCCGAGCGCCGTCGCGCCGTCCGCGCCGACGCCGAGCGCTCCCTCCAGCTCGCCGCGCGCCGGGCCACCGGCCGCGCCCGCGAGCAGGGCGAGCAGCGGCCAGGCCCCGGCGCCGGTGAGGGCCGTTCCCTCGCCGTCCGAAACCGCGGCCCGCGCCCAGCGCCCGGTGAGCGCGTTGACGGCCCGTACGGCACTCGTGTCGACCATTGCTCTGGTTCCCGTCCCCGTCAGCGGTTGGCCACCGCCTGCTTGACGAGGGTCCGGCCGAACTCCCACATCAGGCCGCCGCCCCCGTGTGCGTCATCCATGACCGCTGAGAACGCATCGACGAAGCGGTCCACTTCCCGCTCGCCGATGATCAACGGCGGAATCAGCTTAATGACCTCCAGATGGTCGCCGGAGACCTGGGTCAGGATGCGGTGGCGCTGGAGCAGTGGCGCCACGACCATCTGCGCGAACAGGCCCTTCCGCGCGGCCTGGAGCATCGCCCAGCGGCCGCGCAGCCCGAGCGAGTCCGGCTTGCCGAACTCGATGCCGATCATCAGCCCGCGGCCGCGTACGTCATGCAGCAGCTCGTACCGGTCGATGAGCGCGGTGAGCCGGTCGCGCAGCAGCTCGCCGGTGCGGCGGGCGTTCGCGACGATCTGCTCGTCCTCCATGACGGCGAGGACGGCGAGCCCCGCCGCCATGGCCTGGGCGTTGGCGCCGAAGCTCGCCGAGTGCACCAGTACCCGGTCCATGGAGGAGTAGACCCGTTTGAAGATCCAGTCCTTGCCGAGGGTCGCGCCTACGGGTACGTAGCCGCCGGAGAGGGCCTTGGCCACGCACACCAGGTCCGGTTCGACGCCGTCCTCGTGCTGGTACGCGAAGAAGTCCCCGGTGCGGCCGAGCCCCGTCTGCACCTCGTCGGCGATGAGCAGCGCCTTGTGGCGGTGCAGCAGCTCCTGCGCGGCCCGCAGGAAGCCCGGCGGCGCCTCGTGCACCCCCTTGCCCTGGATCGGTTCGACCACGAACCCGGCCACGTCCCCCCGCTTCAGCTCCCGCTCCAGCGCGCCCAGGTCGCCCATCGCGATCGCGGTGTCGGGCAGCAGCGGAGCGAAGCCCTCGCGGAAGCCGTCCTCGCCGTTGACCGACAGCGAGCCCGTGGTGAGCCCGTGGAAGGCGTGCTCGCAGTAGAGAATGCGCGGCTTGCGGGTCGCGTAGCGGGCGAACTTGAGCGCGGTCTCGACGGCCTCCGTACCGCTGTTGCCGAAGAAGACCCGGTCCAGGTGCGGGGCGTGGCCGAGCAGCTTCTCGGCGAGCAGCCCGGGCAGCGGCTGGCAGTCGAAGCGGGTCAGATCGGCGAGCGAGGCGTCCAGGACGTCGTGCAGCGCCTTGCGGACGACGGGGTGGTGGCGGCCCAGGCCCATCACCCCGAAACCGGCGAGCATGTCCAGGTAGTCCTGGCCCTCGTCGTCCCAGAAGTACGCGCCCTCGGCCCGCTCGTAGACCTTGTCGAAGCCGATGGTGTGCAGCATCCGCGGCAGCTGGTGGTTGAGGTACCGGGTGTGCAGGTCGTAGCGCTCGGACCCGCGCCCGGCCAGGAGCTTGCCCAGGTCGAAACCCGAGCGCTGCTCGGCTGCTGTCATGCGTCCCTCTCCTTGGCGGCGGCCTCCCCGGTGGCGGTGCGCGCGGCGGCGCGGGTGAGGGCCGCACCGATCCGGCCCGCGATCTCGGCGGGGGTGAGTCCGATGTCGGCGAGCACTTCGCCGCGCTTGGCGTGCGGCAGGAACGCCTCGGGGATGCCGAAGGTCCGCAGCGGCAGGTCGACCCCGGCGTCCCGCAGCGCCTGGCCGATCGCGGCGCCCACCCCGGCGCTGCGCACGTTGTCCTCGACGACGGCCACCGCGCGGTGGCGGGCCGCGAGGGCGGGCAGTTCGGAGTCGACGGGCTTGACCCAGCGCGGGTCGACCACGGTGCAGCCGATGCCGCGCTCGGCCAGCAGCTCGGCGGCGCGCAAGCCCACCGGCGCCATGACCCCGGCCACCACGAGCAGGACGTCGTCACCGTGGCGCAGCACGTCCATCCCGCCGATCCGCTCCAGCGCCGGGACGGGCTGCCCCACCGACTCCTTGGGGAAGCGGACGACGGTCGGCGCGTCGTCCACGTCGATCGCCTCCCTCAGCTGGGCGCGCAGCTGGTCCGCGTCGCGCGGGGCGGCGATCCGCAGGCCCGGCACCACCTGGAGGACGGACATGTCCCACATGCCGTTGTGGCTGGGCCCGTCGGTGCCGGTGACCCCGGCCCGGTCGAGGACGAACGTCACCCCGCACTTGTGCAGGGCCACCGTCCATCAGCAGCTGGTCGAAGGCACGGGAGGAACGTCGCGTAGACGGCGACGACCGGATGCAGCCCGCCGGTGGCGAGCCCGGCCGCCGAGACCGCCGCGTGCTGCTCGGCGATGCCGACGTCCCACACCCGGTCCGGGTACGCCTCGGCGAAGCCCGCGAGGCCCACCGGGTCGAGCATCGCGGCGGTGAGCGCCACCACGTCGGGGCGCTCGGCCCCGATCCGCACCATCTCCTCGCCGAACACCGACGTCCACGACCGGCCGCCGGAGGGGATGAGGGGCGCGCAGGTGAGCGGGTCCATCGCGGCGACGGTGTGGAAGCGGTCGGCCTCGTCCTCCAGGGCGGGCCGGTAGCCCCGTCCCTTCTCGGTGAGGCAGTGCACCAGGACGGGGCCGTGGAACCGCTTGGCGCGGCGCAGCGCCCCCTCGACGGCGTCCATGTCGTGTCCGTCGATCGGGCCCACGTACTTCAGCCCCAGGTCCTCGAACATGCCCTGCGGCGCGAAGGTCTCCTTGAACCCCTTCTTGGCGCCGTGCAGCGATCCGTACAGCGGTTGGCCGACGACGGGGGTGCGCTGGAGGACGTCCTTGCCCCAGGCGAGGAAGCGTTCGTAGCCGTCGGTGGTGCGGAGGGTCGCGAGGTGGCTGGCGAGGCCGCCGATGGTGGGCGCGTAGGAGCGTTCGTTGTCGTTGACGACGATGATCAGCGGGCGGTCGCGGGCGGCGGCGATGTTGTTGAGCGCCTCCCAGGCCATGCCGCCGGTGAGCGCGCCGTCGCCGATGACGGCGACCACGTGGTCGGTGCGGCCGCGGATCTCGTTGGCCTTGGCGAGGCCGTCGGCCCAGCCCAGCACGGTGGAGGCGTGGCTGTTCTCGATGACGTCGTGCTCGGACTCGGCGCGCGACGGATAGCCGGAGAGCCCGCCCTTTCCGCGGAGCTTGGAGAAGTCCTGGCGGCCGGTGAGCAGCTTGTGGACGTAACTCTGGTGGCCGGTGTCCCACAGGATGCGGTCGGCGGGCGAGTCGAAGACGCGGTGCAGGGCTATGGACAGCTCGACGACGCCCAGGTTGGGGCCCAGATGGCCGCCGGTCCTGGCGACCGCGGTGATCAGGAACTCCCTGATCTCCTGGGCGAGCGCGGCACGTTCCTCCCCGGTCAGCGCCTTGAGGTCGTGCGGGCCCCGGATGTTCTCCAGTAGCGGCATGCTCGGTTCCCCTCCTCGTGTGTCAGCCCACGGCGCTCTCGCGGGCCGCGCGCAGCGACTCCTTGAGCGATCCCATGGTGGCCAGGACGGCGGTGGGCTCGTAGCCGCAGTGGGCCATGCAGTTGTCGCAGCGCGGGTCCTTGCCCCGGCCGTACTTGTCCCAGTCGGTCTCCTCGATCAGCTGGCGGTAGGTGGGGACGTAGCCGTCGCTCATCAGGTAGCAGGGGCGCTGCCAGCCGAAGAGCGAGTAGTTGGGGATGCCCCAGGCGGTGCACGGGAAGTCGGTCCTGCCCTCCAGGAAGTCCAGGAAGAGCGGGCTGTGGTTGAGCCGCCAGCGCCTGCGGTTGCCGCCCGCGAACGCCTTCCGGAACAGCTCGCGGGTCTGCTCGACCCCCAGGAAGTGCTCCTGGTCGGGCGCCTTCTCGTAGGCGTAGGCGGGCGAGATCATCATCTCGTCCACCTTGAGGTCGTCATTGAGGAAGTCGAGCACTTCTACGACGGTCTGCGGAGTGTCGGTATTGAAGAAGGTGGAGTTCGTGGTCACCCGGAAGCCGCGCCGCTTGGCCTCCCTGATCGCCTCCACCGCCTCGTCGAACACTCCCTCCTTCGCCACCGACGCGTCATGCCGCTCGCGCAGCCCGTCGATGTGCACGGCGAAAGCGAAGTACGGGGAAGGGGTGAAGTTGTCCATCTTCTTCCGCAGCAGCATCGCGTTGGTGCACAGGAAGACGTACTTCTTCCGCTGCACCAGCTGCCGGACGATCTCGTCGATCTGCGGATGCATCAGGGGCTCACCGCCCGCGATGGACACCATCGGAGCACCCGACTCCAGCACCGCGCCGACCGCCTGCGCCACCGGCATGCGCTGCTTGAGCACCCCCGCCGGATGCTGGATCTTGCCGCAGCCCTCGCATTTGAGATTGCAGGCGAACAGCGGCTCCAACTCCACGATCAGCGGGAACTTGTCCCGCCGCTTGAGCACCTTCTGGTCAAAGAGATACGTCGCGACCCGGATGGTCTGGCGGAGCGGCATGGCCATCTAGCTCATCTCCTGAGAGGAAAGAGGAACGGTGCCAGTCGAAGAAAGCGGGAAGAACAGTTCGTAGTACCCGGAAAGCCGATATTCCACCGCGCAGCGTCCCGATGCGGACCAGCTCATGTTCAGGAGCGTCCACGATCACCCGGACGGCCGCAACCGGGCGTGCCCCGCCGCGCACCGCGCTGCGCAGGGTGGCGGCGGATTCCATGTCCACAGCGATGGCCCCGGTGGCGTGCAGTTCGGCCCGCTCCGCACCCCGCACCACATGGTTGGAGCCGACGACGGGCCCGATGTGGACGGTGCCGGTGCGCCCGGCGCCGCCGCGGGCCCGCCGGGCGTGGCGGGCCAGCGCCTCGGCGAGGATCCGGCTGCCGTGGCACGGGGTGTGACCGGCCGGGTCGCGGGTCTCGTCGGCCACCACCAGATCCCCCGGATGCATCCCCGGCGCCAGCCCGGCGCAGAAACCGGTGGCGACGACGGCGGTACGGACGGCCCGGCCAGGACCCTCGGCCAGCGCACGGCTCACCGCCCGCTCGGCCGCCTGCGGTCCCATGCCGGTACGCAGCACCGTCACCGGCCCGGCCGCGCCGAGACCGGCCCCCCGCAGCGCGAACCGCTCGATGCCGAGCGCGCAGGCGATCAGCAGCGGGGCGGCGCCGGTGTCCGGGGCCGGTTCCCGGGCCGGTTGCGGGGGCATCAGGTCCTCCGCGGCCGCGCCCCGGTGGCCTCACCGCTCACATAGCGCCCCAGGGCGGTGAGCGGGAAGACCAGCCGGTACAGGTGGTAGTTGATGGAGAAGTCCCAGGGGAAGCCGGTGCCGGTGAAGTACGGCTCGTCCCAGGAGCCGTCCTGGTCCTGGGTGGCCGCGAGCCAGCCGACACCGCGCTCGACCGCCTTGCTCTCCCGCTCCCCCGCCGCCAGCAGCGCCAGCAGCGCCCACGCGGTCTGGGAGGCGGTGGAGGCGCCGTGGCCGATCCACTCGGGGTCGGGGTACGAGCGCTGGTCCTCGCCCCAGCCGCCGTCCTCGTTCTGCACGCTCTCCAGCCAGCGCACGGCCCGGCGGATGGCCGGATGGGTGGCCGGGAGCCCGGCGGCGACCAGGGCGGGGACGACGGAGCCGGTCCCGTACACATAGTTGGTGCCCCAGCGGCCGAACCAGGCGCCACTGGGTTCCTGCTCGGCCAGCAGCCAGCCGACGGCACGCCGGGTGCGCGGATCGCGGGCGCCGCCCTCGTGGGCCAGCATCTCCACGACATGGGCCGTGACGTCGGCCGACGGCGGGTCGATGACCTCGCCGAAGTCGCAGAACGGCAGCCGGTTGGGCAGCGGGCTGGTGTTGTCGACGTCGAACGCGCCCCACGCCCCGTTCCGCGACTGCATGCCCAGTGTCCAGCGCACCCCGCGCCGCACGGCCGCCGCGATCCGCTCCGGCCGGGGATGGTCGACGCGGCGCAGCGCGAGGATCACCTCGGCGGTGTCGTCGATGTCGGGGTAGTTGTCGTTGTCGAACTCGAACGCCCAGCCGCCGGGGGCGAGCCGGGGCCGCTTGACCGACCAGTCGCCGGGCCGGTCGATCTCCTCGGCGAGCATCCAGTCGGCGCTCTTGACCAGGGCGGGGTGGTCGGGGGCGAGTCCGGCGTCGGCGAGCGCGATGACGGCCAGACAGGTGTCCCAGACAGGGGACTGACAGGCCTCGATCATGCGGCTGCCGTCCTCGCGCCACACGGCGAAGCGGTCCAGCGACTCCAGTCCGGCGCGCATCACCGGATGGTCGAGGTCGTAGCCGAGGAGGTGGAGCGCGATCACGGAGTACACGGCGGGCGGCTGGATGCCTCCCCAGCAGCCGTCGTTCTCCTGCCGCTCCACGATCCAGCGGGCGCAGGAGCGCAGTGCGGCCCTGCGCAGCGGGCGCAGCGCCACCTTGCGGTAGAGGTGCAGGGCCCGGTCCAGCCGCTGGAAGGCGCCGTCCCAGGAGGCGAGAGGGGCGGCGGGGCGCGGCGGATTCGGTCTTCGCGGGTCGGCGTGCAGCTCGTCGAGGGAGAACGGGGCGGGGCGCACCGGGCGCTTCGCGGAGACGACGGTGAGCGGCACGATGGTCTGCCGCGCCCAGCAGCCGAAGTCGTAGAGGTTGAGCGGCAGCCACGGCGGAAAGTAGATGATCTCCGGTGGCAGCTCGGGCAGGTCCTCCCAGCGCCACCAGCCGAAGAGTGCCAGCCAGATGCGGGTGAAGACGCGGCTGCTCGCGACGCCCCCGTTGTTCCGCACCCAGGCCGAGGCGGCCGCCATATGGGGTGCGTCGGGCGGGTCACCGGCCAGCCGGAGGGCGACGTACGCCTCGACGGTGGCGGACAGCTCCGGCGGGCCGCCGTGGAAGGTGGCCCAGGTGCCGTCCGCGGCCTGCTGCGAACGGATGTAGCGGCCTGCGGCGTCGAGCACGTCGGGGTTCTGGATCCCGAGGAAGTGCCGGAGCATCAGGTCCTCGGCGTCCATGGTGACGTTGGTCTCCAGATCGCCTTTCCACCAGCCCTGCTCGTCCTGGCGGGAGAGCAGGTGCCGGACCGCGCGGTCCGTCGCCCTGCGGGCGAGCACTAACGTCTCGGACTCGGATGACTCGGACGGTTGGACGGTTGTCGCTGTCATGGCTTCCCCTCTGCAGTGTGATCTGCCGTCGTTGGGGCCTCCGTCGGCCGGCACCGGGCAGGTGCCGGCCGGCGACTGCGAACCTGGTCCTAGGGGGTGTCCCTACGGCCTAGTCGCGGTCAATAGTGATCATCTCTCCCGGACGACGACGAAGTCCGCGAGCGCCACGAACTGGTCTCGTACCTCGGCGGGCATGTCCACCTCGTCGAGGGCCTCGATGGCCGTCGCGTACTGACGGCGGGCCTCCGCCGAGGTCCAGTCCCGGCCGCCCGCCTCCTCGATCAGCGCGGCGCGGGTGGCGAACTCCTCCTCGCTGAAGTCGGCGAACTCGTCCTCCGGCTTGTGCGCGTCGGCCGCGAGGATCTGGGCCAGGTCCTCGGAGGCGCGGCCCCCGGCGGCCAGGGCGGCGACCACCGGCAGCGACTTCTTGCGCTGCCGCAGATCGCTCCAGGTCTGCTTGCCGGTCGACACCGGGTCGCCCCAGATGCCGAGCACGTCGTCCACGGCCTGGAAGGCGAGCCCCAGGTGGTAGCCGTACCGCTCCAGGGTGTCGGCGGTGCGGTCGTCGGCGCCGCCGAGGACGGCACCGATGGAGGCGGCGCAGGCGAGCAGGGCGCCCGTCTTGTTGCCCTCCATCTCCAGGCACTCCTCGACGGTGACCCGCTCGCGGTGCTCGTAGGAGATGTCCTGCGCCTGGCCGTCGATCAGCTTGCGGGTCGCGGAGGTGAGCCGCCGGGTGGCCCGGCCCGCCTCCGCGGTGCCCAGCTCCAGCAGTATTTCCCCGGCGAGGGCGAAGAGCGCGTCCCCGACCAGGATGGCCTGGGCCGGTCCGTGCACCTTCCACACCGTGTCGCGGTGACGGCGCTGCTCGTCACCGTCCATCAGGTCGTCGTGCAGCAGTGAGAAGTTGTGCACCAGCTCGACCGCGACCGCGCCGGGCACCCCGACCTCCGGGTCCGCGCCGGCCGCCTGCGCGGACAGCAGCGCGAGCGCCGGGCGCACGGCCTTGCCGCCGTCGCCCGCGGCGGGCCGGCCGTCGGCGTCGATCCAGCCGAAGTGGTAGGCGGCGACGGTGTCCATGGGCGGAGCCAGCCGGTCCACCGCCGCGCGCAGCACCGGCGTGGCAAGCGTACGGCCGCGCTCCAGCAGCGCGATGACGCCTGCGGAGTCGACAGCTGGGGTCGCCGGGGTCACGGTCTCTCCTCTGTTTTCTGTGGTGGTGCTCATGCCGCCTCCTTGGGCGTCCCCCCGCCGACGGCGGGAAGCGGAATCACATGCGGGCGGCCGGTTTCTGAGAGGGCGGCACGGGCCGCGGTGAGCCCGCTGCGCACGGCGCCTTCCATGGTCGCGGGCCAGCCGGTGGCGGTCCACGCACCGGCCAGATAGAGGCCGGGCGCGTTGGTGGGGGCGTTCGGCCGCAGCCGGCCGACGCCGGGGACCGGGGCGAACGTCGCGGTGCGCTCCCGGGTGACGAAGAAGTCCCGTACCTCCGCGCCGCGGGCGGCCGGAAGCAGCCGCTCCAGCTCGGGCAGATAGCGGGCGCGCAGCTCGGCGACGGGGCGGTCGATGTCGTCCTGGGCGGCGGACTGCGACACCGCCAGATACTGGCTGTCCCCGGCCCCTGGGGCGTCCCGCAGGCCCGAGGCGTCGGTGCGGTCGAAGACCCACTGGACGGGGCTGCCGAGCGCGGCGAAGAACGGGCGGCGCAGCACGGTTCGGTCGTAGACGACGTGCAGGTTGAGGATGGGCGCGGTGCCGATCCGCAGCAGCCGGTCCGGGTCGTCGAGGGCGCCGTCGGGCAGCAGGGCGTGGGCGTCGCGCTGCGGTACGGCGAGGACCACGGTGTCCACCGGTTCGTGCAGCGGGCCGCGGTCGGTGTGCGCGGTCCAGCGGCCCCCGTCGGCGGTGACGGCGGTCACCCGGGTGCGCAGTTCGGTCCGTACGCCCGCCGCGTCCAGGGCGGCGCGGGCGAGGGTGTCGTGCAGCTCGCCGAGCGGGGCGCTGGCCCAGCCGATGTCGGCGGCGCCCGCCTCGGAGAGCAGCCCGGTCTTGAAGACCATCGCGGCCAGGCCCAGCGAGGCATCCCGGGCGGTGGCGTTGAGCGTGGCCACGCCCACCAGGTCCCACAGCGCCTCGACGGCGCGCGGCGACTGGCCGTGGCGGCGCAGCCAGCCCGCGAAGTCCTCCGCGTCCAGCGCCGGGTCCAGCGGGTCGAGCCGCCCCAGGGCGAGCGCGGCGCGGCCCACCAGGGCGCGCTCGGCGAGCGAGAGGTGCGG
>NZ_GG657754.1:2238685-2286538 GCF_000158915.1 Streptomyces himastatinicus ATCC 53653
CGCGGTGCAGCAGCGCAGGTACACGTGCTGGCCGTTGTCGACGGTCAGCTCACCGGCCGGTGAGGGGCGGCGGAACGAGAAGGCGAGCCCGCCGAGCCGGGGGCGCCCTTCGACCAGGGTGACGCGCATCCCGGCGTCGGCGAGCGCGAGCGCCGCGGTGGTCCCGGCGAGCCCCCCGCCGATGACAAGCGCGGCCGCCCCCTCGGGGCGGCCTGCCGGGTCCGGGCCCGGCCGGTCGGCGGAGTGTGCGGTGCGGACTGTCATGTGGTCACCCCCTCGGGTGAACACGACGCGGCGCCGGGCCGCGAGGTTGCGTGGCTCACCGGATCCCTCCGGCTCCGCGGCGGACGGCGGCGCGGGTGTCGAGCCCGGCGAGGCCGCGCACCGCGACGTATGCCTTCTCGTGGCCCGGCAGCGAAACGCGGCCGCGCAGGACGGCCGCGGGGTCGTGGGCGATGCGCTCCAGGAGTCTGCGGTAGATGCCCGCCATGGCGGCCACGCACGCCCCGCTGCGCCGGTCCAGCATGGGCAGCAGCCGGTATCCCTCGGCGAAGAGCGCCCGGGCGCGCCGGACCTCGAACTGCACCAGCCCGGTGAGGTCGGCGTCGGCCGGGGCGACCGAGGAGTGGAAGGCCGTGGTGCAGCCGAACTTGGCGAGGTCGTCGGCGGGCAGATAGGCGCGTCCGGTCGCGGCGTCCTCGCGGACGTCGCGCAGGATGTTCGTCAGCTGGAGGGCGAGGCCGAGCGTATTGGCGTATTCGGGGGCGCGGGAGGCATCGCGCGCGCCGGGTACGGTGCCGAACACGCCGAGGGAGAGCCGTCCGATGGCGCCCGCCACACAGCGGCAGTAGTCCTTGAGGTCGTCCCAGGTCTCGTACGTCTCCCCGGCCACGTCCTTCAGCACGCCGTCGATCAGCTCGTCGAGCCCGCCGAGCGGGATCGGGAACCGCCGGGCGGCGTGGGTGAGCGCGACGGCCACCGGGTCGGTGTCGTCCTCCTCGATCGCGCCGCCGCGGATCCGGTCGAGCAGGGCGCGGGTCTGGTTGAGCCGGGCTCGCTTGGCGTCCGCGGGCAGCGCGCCGTCGCCGATGTCGTCGATGCGGCGCGAGAAGGCGTAGAGCGCCGACATGGCGTGGCGCTTCTCGGTGGGCAGCAGCTTGATGCCGTAGGCGAAGTTGCGGGCCTGGTGCCCGGTCACGGCCTCGCAGTAGCGGTATGCCGCGAGCACTGGCGCGGACGCGTGCGGAAATCCGTCCACGGTCCGGCTCACCCCTCTCTTCGCAGTGTCGCCCCCACCTCGCGCAGCAGGCTGAGCTTGGTGGGCCTGGGCGGTCCAGGGAGTACGTCATGTCCCGCGGCCGCGACCGCCCGCAGGGCGGCCCGCCCCCCGGCCACGAATCCGGCGAGCAGCACCTTGAGCCTGCCGTGGACGCTACCCACCAGGGGGGTGCCTTCATTCAGCAGGTCTCGGGCGCGTTCCGCCTCGTACGCGACCAGGGCACACACCGATGCGCCACCCTTCGGGGCGGCGAGGTCGGCCTCGGTCACCCCGAAGCGTTTCATGTCCTCCGCCGGGAGGTAGACGCGGTCCCTGCGAAGGTCCTCCGCGACGTCCTGGAGATGCTCGATGATCTGGAGGGCGGTGCAGATCGCGTCGGAGCGGCGGACCCGCTCGGGGGTGACGGTGCCGGTGATGCCGAGGACGAGCCGCCCCACCGGGTTGGCGGACAGCTCGCAGTAGTCCAGCAGCTCCTGGAAGGTGGCGTACCGCCGGACGCGCTGGTCCTGCCGGTTGGCCTCGATCAGTCCGCGGAAGGGCCCCGGGGTGAGGCCGTTGCGGCGGACGGTGGGGCGCAGCGAGCGCAGCAGCGGATGGCGGGGCGGCGCGGCGGAGGCGGTGTCGAAGACGCGGTCGAGGTCGGCCTCGAAGGCGTCGAGCATCGCGAGCGGATCGTCGGCGAGGGACCGGTCGAGGCCCAGCAGCTCGGCGTCGGCGCCGCCGGGCGGCAGATCGCCGTCGCCGATGTCGTCGACGAGCCGGGCGTAGCCGTAGACGGCCATGAGGTCGGCGCGCCAGGCGCGGGGGACGAAGAAGGGGGCCACGGGGAAGTTCTCGTGCGCGGCCTTGTCGAGCACGGCGCGCGCGGCTTTCGTGTCCGCCGTTCAGGCTGCCCGACATGGTGGAGGACCCGCTGCGCTCGTCCTCCGCGGTCACCGTGGACAGCCAGGCGTACGGGCGAGGGCCACGACGCCGCGCGGATCCCGGTGACCGGGGCCCGTGGGCGTACTGGAGATGGGCCGTGGAGCCAATGCCGTCACATCCCCCGTTCTACACCGGTTACCAGGGTCGGCACGATCCGGACACGCCGCGCCGAGGCGTCAACGGCGTCCGGCCGGGCACCCCCGAACAGGTGACAGCCGCACAGGTCCGACATGATCCGGTTGGGCATTGGTACAGCTTACGCTCCCCGACGCACACACGTACGGGGCCACACCTCGGAGCGACCCCGTACCCTGCACGGCGGCCCGGCCCTGCCCGGAGGCGGGGTCAGGCGGCCTCGTCGTAGAACTCGGTGATGTCGAGCATGGTGCACAGGTCGCGCAGCTCGAACTCGAAGAACGACTTCCCCTCCGACAGCCCGAACGACATGTGCCCCAGCGCCTCCATGGAGATCACCCCGTACAGCCGCGCCCAGCAGCGCAGCATGACGGCGATGGCACCGGGCGGCATGTCGACGCCCTGGTCCTCGCTGAGCGCCCCGAGCTGACGGGCGAGCGCCGGTTCCAACTCGCCCTCCTCGGGCGCGGGGAAGCCCCGCACCCGCCACAGATCGGAGACCAGATCGGAGAAGACCGACCCGAAGACCCAGCCCATGGTGCGCTCCGGCTTGGTCTCCTCGCGCCCGAGGCCAGGGGCCCAGGGTCCGAGGATGAGCCCGAACTCATGCGGGTGCTTGATGGCCCAGACGCGCAGCGCCCGGGCGCCGCCGATCAGTCTGCGGCCGGGCTCGCCCTCGGGGAGCTGCCCGATGACCCCGCGCATATAGCGGGCCATTTCCGCGAAGATGTCCACCCGCAGCTGAAGGATCAGCGCGTCCCGGCTGCTGAAGTAGCGATAGACGGCCGGCGCGGTCATGCCCATCTCACGCGCGATGGCCCGGATGGTCACATTCTCCGGGCCCTCCTGAACCAGGAGCGTCCGGGCGACGTCCTTGATCTCGCGGATGGTCGCAATGCGCAACCGCTCGCGCCGTGAGTACGGTGCGACGTGCGCTTCCCCTGGCGACACGCGTCCCCCTCCCTCATACCCCGCCGCTCGGCAACCCGGCGTACACGCACACGATACAGCGCCTCCGTTTAGTGAACAGCCGCAGCGGCGGTACCTCTGCGTCACTCACGGTCCGGCGGCGGCCCATCGGGAGACCGCGCGACCGCGGCCGGAACCGAGGGACGGCCGGTCGGCGGCCTGCCGCCGTGTCCCGGGACGCCCCGGACGGCCCGGCCGCGCCCCGGCAGAGGGGCGAAATTGCCCTTGGTGGACGTGTGTTCACCACGTCCCTCGCCAGATGCGGAATACAGCTTCCGCTTCGCCCGCGGTGGTCAATCCCCGGCAGCGGTCGCATGTGTCACCCCCCGTAAGCCCGATGAATTTCTGACCACCACCTTAGTGGGGCGGGGTGACAGTGCGTGAGCTTTTCCACAGGTCGGGTGCACGACGAAGGGCCGGAACCGCCTCGCGGCCCCGGCCCCCGGCGGGTTTCGGCTACTTGCCGGTCTCCTTCTCGTACGCCTTGATGACCTCGTCCGTCGGACCGTCCATCAGCAGCTCACCCTTCTCCAGCCACAGCACCCGGTCGCAGGTGTCCCGGATGGACTTGTTGTTGTGGCTGACGAGGAAGACCGTTCCGGCGTCCTTGCGCAGCTCGCGGATGCGGGCCTCGGAGCGCTTCTGGAACTTCCGGTCACCGGTGGCCAGGGCCTCGTCGATCATCAGGACGTCATGGTCCTTGGCCGCCGCGATGGAGAAGCGGAGCCGGGCCGCCATACCGGAGGAGTAGGTGCGCATCGGGAGGGTGATGAAGTCACCCTTCTCGTTGATGCCCGAGAAGTCCACGATGTCCGCATATCGCTCGCGGACCTGCTCGCGCGACATCCCCATGGCCAGACCGCCCAGTATGACGTTCCGCTCACCGGTGAGGTCGTTCATCAGGGCCGCGTTGACGCCGAGCAGCGACGGCTGACCGTCGGTGTAGACGCTGCCGCGCTCGGTGGGCAGGAGGCCCGCCACGGCCTTCAGGAGGGTCGACTTGCCGGAGCCGTTGGAGCCGATCAGGCCGATGGACTCGCCCTTGTACGCGACGAAGGTCACGCCGCGCACGGCGTGCACCTCGCGCATCCCGGGGCTGCCCTTGCGGCGCAGAATGCGGCTCAGGGCGGCCGTGGCGCTGCCACGGCCCTTGGGCCCGCCGTTGACGCGGTAGACGATGTGGACGTCGTCGGCGATGACGGTGGGCACGCGCGCCCCGGCGGGCGCGGTCGGCTCGATGGTCTCGAGTGTCTGTTCAGCCACGGCCGTACTGCTCCTCCGCCTTCCAGAAATACACGAAGCCCGCCGAGCCGATCAGGACGGCCCAGCCGAGCGCGAAGGCCCAGACGTGGTCCGGCAGGTTCGACGCGCCGTATCCGTCGATCAGCGCATACCGGATGAGGTCCATGTAGACGGCCGCCGGGTTCCACTGAAGGACGTCGGTGACCCACCCGGGCACGTTCTTCTCCGCCAGCATGTTCGGGATGCTGAACATGACCCCGGACGCGTACATCCACGTCCGCAGGAGGAACGGCATCAGCTGCGCGAGGTCCGGCGTCTTCGCCCCCATCCGGGCGACGATGAGCGCGAGGCCGGTGTTGAACACGAACTGGAGCGCCAGCGCCGGGATCACCAGCAGCCACGACAGACCGGGGTAGCTGCCGAAGGAGACCATGATGATGACCAGCACGATCATCGAGAACAGCAGCTGCTGGAGCTGCTGGAGCGAGAACGAGATCGGCAGCGAGGCGCGCGGGAAGTGCAGGGCCCTGACCAGGCCGAGATTGCCCGAGATGGACCGCACACCGGCGAGCACCGAGTTCTGCGTGAAGGTGAAGACGAAGACACCCGTCACGAGGAACGGAATGAACACCTCATGCGACATCCCGCGGCTGGTGCTCAGCAGCAGCCCGAAGATGAGGTAGTACACCAGCGCGTTCAGCAGCGGTGTCGCCACCTGCCACAGCTGACCCAGCTTGGCCTGGCTGTACTGCGCAGTGAGCTTGGCCTGCGAAAAGGCCAGGATGAAGTGACGCCGGCCCCACATCTGGCGGATGTACTCGCCGAGGCCCACCCGGGCGCCGCTCACCGACAGCCCGTACTTCTTCGCCAGCTCGGCCGGGGACAGGCCGTCGTCGGGTGAGGGCGGAGCACTCACGGCGACCGCACTGTCGTGCGTAGTCTCGCTCACAGTTGACACTTTCGTCTTCAGGGTGCGCTGAGCGGGGCCGCGCCCCGGTCGCGCTCGATGCGTATCTGATACGAGCTTGTCAGATGACAGGAGGCCGGCCCAGTCGGGTCAGGCGCCATACCGTACGCCACTTCATGGGCCGCCGTGGACCACAAGGGGTCTTCCAGCCTTCGCGGAACCCGCCCAACCAGGCACGAAGCGCGGTCTTCGAGGGACGCCTGGCCAGTGTGAGCAGCAGCCAGACCCCCAGATACACGGGTACGAGCAGGGCCGGAAGGTTTCGCCGGGCCAGCCAGACCCGGTTGCGCGCGACCATGCGGTGGTAGACCGCGTGCCTGCTGGGCGCGGTGGTCGGGTGGTGCAGCACCATGTCCGACCGGTAGTCGATCATCCACCCGGCATCCAGTGCCCGCCAGGCCAGATCGGTCTCCTCATGGGCGTAGAAGAAGTCGTCCGGCAACCCTCCGACCTGCTCGAAGACCTCGGTGCGGACCGCGTTGGCACCACCGAGGAAGGTGGTGACCCGCGAGGACCGCATCGGGTCGGCGGCGCGCAGCCGGGGCACATGGCGGCGCTGCGTGACGCCCGTATCGGGGTCGGCGATGCGGAACGAGATGATGCCCAGCTCCGGGTCGGCGGCGAACGCCTCCCGGCACAGCTCGGCCGTGTCGGTGCCCGGCAGCAGCCCGTCGTCGTCCAGGAACAGCAGGACGTCGACGTCGCGGCCGCCCGGTCCGAACGCCTCGATGCCGACGTTGCGCCCCGCCGGGATGCCCACGTTCTCGGGCAGCTCGATGGTCCGTACGGACTCGGGCAGCGCCGGAAGCGGCGAGCCGTTGCCGACGACCACCACCTCGATCGGGTCGCCGTCCTGCTTGGCGACCGAGTCGAGCAGTGCGCGCAGCTCCTCGGGGCGGTTGCCCATCGTGAGGACAACCGCTCCGACCTTCATCGTGCCGCCCGTCACTTGAGCCTGCTCGACGCGAGGATGGACACCAGGTGAAGCAGGGTTTGCAGAAGGGCGATACCGGCCAGTACGGCCACACCCAGCCGGGTGAAGAACAGGTCGCCGCGCACCTGGTCCACGACCGCCAGCGCCAGGACGAGCAGCGACGCCTCGATCCCGAGGATCAGCCGGTGGAACTGGAGCGCCGCGGCCGCCTTGCGGGCCAGCGCCATACCGGAGGAGCGCGGTTCGGAGGCCGCCTCCTTGACCGGGGGAAGACCGCCCTGGTGCCGGGCGACCCCGACGAGGTCGGTCTCGGCCTTGATCAGGACGGCACCGAGCGCGGCGAGGGTGCCGAGGAACGCCCACAGCCAGTCGATCCGCCCGGAGCCCCACAGGTCGGCGGCGCGCAGACCGAAGCCGACGAGCACCGCGGCGTCGCACAAGTACGCGCCGACGCGGTCCAGATACACACCGCCCAGCGAGAACTGCTTCTTCCAGCGGGCTATCTCACCGTCGACGCAGTCCAGCAGCAGGTAGAGCTGGACCATCAGCACGCCGAGCACGGCGCCCGCGATCCCCGGCACCAGCAGGGCCGGGGCGGCGAGGACGCCGAAGACGGTCATCAGATACGTCAGCTGGTTGGGCGTGACCCGCGTGTTCACCAGGTGCCGGTCGCAGCGCAGCGAGATCTCCCGCATGTACAGGCGCCCGGCCCAGTGCTCACCGCTCCGCCGGTCCTTCACCCCCGCGGGGTGAACGACCGGGCGGAGTTCAGCCACTGATGGCTTGACTGACTGCTTTGGCATAGTCGGCGTATGCGTCCCTGATCGCGTCGGAGGAGAGGTCGAGGTGCTCGAGGATCGTGTAGCGCCCGGGGCGGGTCTTCGGCGCGTACTCCACGACCTGGACGAACTCGTCCACGGTGAAGCCGATCTCCTCGGGCAGCACCGGAAGACCGTGCCGGTGCAGCACTTCGGCCATGAACGCCGACTGCTCGTGCTCCCCGCGCAGGTACATCGCGAACGCCCCGCCGAGACCGCACTGCTCGCCGTGGCTCGCCGCGCGCTTGGGGAACATGAGGTCGAAGGCGTGGTTGATCTCGTGGCAGGCACCGGACGCCGGACGGGAGTCGCCCGCGACCGACATCGAGATGCCGGTGAGGACCAGGCCCTCGGCCAGCACCTGGAGGAAGCCGTCGTCGCCGACGCCACCGGGGTGGCGCAGCACGGCCTCGCCCGCCTGGCGTGCCATGGCGGCCGCGAGTCCGTCGATCTGCTCGCCCGTCTCGCGGGCGGACAGCTCCCAGTCCGCGACCGCGGAGATGTTGGAGAGCGCGTCGCCGATGCCGGAGCGGACGAACCGGACCGGGGCCTCGCGGATCACGTCGAGGTCGATGACCACGGCGATCGGGTTCGGCACCCCGTACGAGCCGCGGCCCGCGTCGTTGTCGAGGGTCGCGACCGGTGAGCACAGACCGTCGTGCGAGAGGTTCGTGGCGACGGCGACCAGCGGGAGGCCGATGCGCGCCGCAGCGAACTTCGCACAGTCGATGATCTTGCCACCGCCGAGTCCCACGACCGCGTCGTAGTGGCCGGACTTCATCCGGTCGGCGAGCTTGATCGCGTCATCGAGGGTGCCGCCGCCCACCTCGTACCAGCTCGCGCCGGGCAGCGCCGGGGCCAGCCGCTCGCGCAGCACGGCCCCGGAGCCGCCGCTGATCGCGACGGCGAGCTTGCCGGAGGACGAGATCCGCTGGTCGGCCAGGACGTCCGCCAGGTCGTCCAGGGCGCCCGCGCGGATGTCGACGACGAGCGGCGAGGGGATGAGCCTCGTCAGTACTGGCACGCGATGTCACGGCCCTTCGCCAGGTCGTCATGGTTGTCGATCTCGACCCACTTGATGTCGCCGATCGGGGCGACGTCGACCTTGAAGCCGCGGTTGACCAGCTCCTGGTAGCCGTCCTCGTAGTAGAGGTCGGGGTCGCGCTCGAAGGTGGTCTTCAGCGCGTCGGCGAGGTCGGCGGCGGCCTCGCCCTCGATGAGGGTGACGCCGATGTACTCACCGGTGGCCTCGGCCGGGTCCATGAGCTTGGTGATCTTCTGGACGCCCTTGGCCGGGTCCGCGACGACCTTCATCTCCTCGTCGGCGAGCTGCTTCACCGTGTCGAGGGCGAGGATGATCTTCTGGCCGTTGCCGCGGGCGGCGAGCAGGGTCTTCTCGACGGAGACCGGGTGCACGGTGTCGCCGTTGGCGAGGATCACGGTGTGCTTGATCGCGTCACGGGCGCACCACAGGGAGTAGGCGTTGTTCCACTCCTCGGCCTTGTCGTTGTCGATCAGGGTGAGCTTGAGGCCGTACTTCTGCTCCAGGGCCTCCTTGCGCTCGTACACCGCTTCCTTGCGGTAGCCGACCACGATCGCGACCTCGGTCAGGCCGACCTCCGCGAAGTTGCCGAGGGTCAGGTCGAGGACGGTGGTCTCACCGTCGACCGGCACCAGGGCCTTGGGGAGGGTGTCGGTGTAGGGGCGCAGACGCCGTCCGGCGCCGGCCGCCAGCACGAGGCCGATCATGCGGGTTCTCCTGTTTCGTCGTGTACTGCGGGGGCCCCGGAGGACACCCAGAAGCGGATGCTCTCGATGAGCACCGTCACCGCGATGACCACGGCGAGCGCGGTCAGCGCGATGGTGAAACCTTGATTCCGGTCGTGCAGCAGGGCGGCGGCGGCCGTGACCACCAGGATCCGCCCCTCGTGCCCGCCGATCGCCCGCACCAGCCAGTGCGGCGGCGCCCCGGTGCCGCCGCGGATGCGGTACACCGTGTCGTAGTGATGGTAGGCGACGGCCGCCACCAGCCCGAAAGCCGCAGGCAACGCCCCGTTCACCTCCGAGCGGGCGGCGAGGACGAGGACGGTGCCGTACTCCGCGGCGCGGAAGAGGGGCGGCACCAGCCAGTCGAGCGCGCCCTTGAGGGGCGCGGCCACGGCACGGTCCGCGCAGGTCGCGTAGAAGGCGGCCAGCAGGACGAGCTGCCATGAGCCGAAGGCGAACGTGTCCGCGGCAGTGACCATCATGACGGCGCCGCAGAGCGCGAGGCAGGGCGCCAGAAAACGGCTTGGCTTGCGCGGCGCCACCTTGGCACCCAGCTCCGCCAGCGGGCCGGAGTCCGCGAGGTCGGCGAGGGCCTGCGCGGCCCGGTCGGTGCGCCGCGCCTTGCGGGTGAGCGAGCGCAGCACGCGCCCGGCGGTGGTGTAGCAGGCGGCCAGCGCACAGCCTATGAGCAGGACGTAGAAGGTGATGCGGGGCGTGGTGAGCGCGGTCAGCACGGCGATCATCGCCCAGCGCTCGCCGATCGGCAGCACGATCATGCGCCGCACCCAGACCGTCCAGCCGACGCTGTTGAGGCGGTCGGAGAGGGCGGCGGTGGGGCTGCTGTTGCCGGTGGCGTCGTGGTTGGCCTCGTTGAAGGAGAAGTCCACGACGTGGCGGCAGGTCTGGAGCACCATCGCGCCCAGCGCGAGCGCCCATACGTCGTCGCCGTCGGCGTTGGCCGCCCCGAGGGCGAGGCCCGCGTAGTACGCGTACTCCTTGGCCCGGTCGAACGTCGCGTCCAGCCAGGCGCCGAGCGTGGAGTACTGGAGCGAGTAGCGGGCCAGCTGGCCGTCGGTGCAGTCGAGGACGAACGAGGCGATCAGCAGCACCCCGGCCGCGACGAACCCGGGCCGGGTGCCGGTCGCGGCGCAGCCCGCGGCGATGAGGGCGGTGAGGAGGGAGGCGGTGGTGACCTGATTGGGCTCCAGCCCGCCGACGGGCGCACCAGCGGGGGATGTAGCGGGAGTAGGGGCTGATGCAGAAGGTCGTGAAGAAACCGTCCCGCGCCTTCACGGCGGTGCGCAGCCGCACCTTCTCCTCGTCCACCGCGGCGGTCTCCGCCAGCGCCGCCGCCCGGCGCTCCTCGTCCGCGGGCACGGTGGCGACCAGCACACCCAGCTCGGGACGGTGGGGGGTGGCGCCTTCGGCGTCGAGGGCGGCCGCGATGTCGTCCACGAGGGAGGGCGTACGGGCCTCCGCCGTTTCCTCGGCCGTCTCCTCAGCGCTGCCGACCGTCGCCACCGACCCGGCGGCGCCCGCGGGCGACGGCGCGCGCTCGGCCTGCCCGGCGGCGCCGGGGGCCGCCGCGGCGGCCGTGACCGCGCGGGCCAGCGCGGCCCGCGCCTCCGGCTGCGCCGTCAGCGCGCCGGTCACGGCGGCGGCGGGGAAGCGGGGGTCGGTCAGCGCCAGCCGGAGGGCGTGGCCGTGGCCGACGAAACGGTGGTCGACGAGGGCCACCCGCTCACGCGGCGGGACGGCGGCCAGCTCCGTCGCCACCCCGGCCGCGTCGATCGCCGTGCGCACGTCGAAACCCAGCGACCGCAGGTCGTCCTGGAGAGACGAGCCGGCGACCGGGGCACCGGTGAGAATCGCGGTCGACAGACGAACTCACTCCTTGGCAGCTGACATGGTGGCCGCGCCGCTCTGGCACAGGCCTGAAGCCCTCGGAACAGGGGGCAACGCGCATCCCGGTCCCGGGTGGGGCGGGCGGCATGTCGGCAGAGGCTATCGGATCGATGGAAGCGACCGTTCACCGCACATTCACCACACGATCGGGGGAACGACCGCTTCCCGCGCCGCCGATCATCATGGTGGATGGCGTGTCCCCTCGACAAACGGGCGCCGCCCTGACCTGTGGATAGGGTGCCGTCATGACGTGGCTGATCACAGGTGGTGCCGGATATATCGGGTCGCATGTCGTGCGGGCGATGGCCCGGGCCGGCGAGCGGGTGGCCGTCCTCGACGACATCTCCAGCGGAATCCCCGAGCGGCTGCCCGAGGACGTTCCGCTCGTGCGCGGCTCCACGCTGGACCGTGAGCTGCTGGACCGTACGTTCGCCGAGCTGAACATCACCGGCGTGGTGCATCTGGCGGCGAAGAAGCAGGTCGGGGAGTCGGTCGAGCAGCCGCTGCGGTACTACCGGGAGAATGTGCACGGCCTCACCGTGCTGCTGGAGGCCGTGGCCGCCGCCGGGATCGGCAGTTTCCTCTTCTCCTCCTCCGCCGCCGTCTACGGCATGCCGGATGTGGAACTGGTCACCGAGGACACCCCGTGTGTCCCGATGAACCCGTACGGAGAGACCAAGCTCGCCGGAGAATGGCTGGTCAGGGCCGTGGGGGCGGCGCATTCGATCTCGACGGCCTGTCTGCGCTACTTCAATGTGGCGGGTGCCACGCGGCCCGAGCTGTCCGACACCGGGGTTTTCAACATCATCCCCATGATGTTCGAGCGGATCACACATGGGGAGGCTCCGAGGATCTTCGGTGATGACTATCCGACCCCGGACGGCACCTGCATCCGTGACTACATCCACGTCGAGGACCTGGCCTCCGCCCACCTCGCCGTGGCCCGCCGGCTGGCCGCGCGGCCGGGCGCGGGCGATCTGACGGTGAACATCGGCACCGGTCAGGGCGTCTCGGTGCGCGAGATGGCCGACTTGATCGCCGAGGTCACCGGCCGCCGCGAGCCCGCCCCCGTGGTCGAGCCCCGCCGTCCGGGCGACCCGGCCCGGGTCGTCGGATCGACCGACCTGATCGCCAAGGAACTGGGCTGGAGCGCCCGGCACGATGTGCGCGCGATGGTGGAGTCCGCCTGGGAGGGCTGGTGCCTCCGCCACCCCGAGGCACGCCAGAGCTGAATCCGCGCCCCAGCGCGGCTCGACCGGACGGCGGTATCCCTGCCCGGGGCGCGGCCCCCGCGTAGTTCACTGGGGACGGGGGCCGTCCCGGGCAGGAGGGCCGTACCGACATGGGCGCAGGTCATGACCACCGCACCGCGGGCACCGGGCATCGGTGGCGGTTGCGGATCGCGCTCGTCATCACCGTCACCGTGATGGTCGTGGAGATCGTCGGCGGGCTGCTCGCCGATTCGCTCGCGCTGCTCGCGGACGCCGGGCACATGGCGACCGACGCGCTCGGCCTGGCCATGTCGCTGCTGGCGATCCACTTCGCGGGGCGCCCGCCCAGCCCGCGGCGTACGTATGGATACGCACGCGCCGAGATCCTGGCGGCGCTCGGGAACTGTCTGCTGCTGTTCGGGGTCGGCGGCTACATCCTCTACGAGGCGGTGGTGCGCTTCCTCGAACCCGCCGCCACCCGGGGCGGCCTGGTGATCGTCTTCGGCGCGGTCGGGCTGGCCGCGAACCTGGTGTCGCTGGCCCTGCTGCGGGGCGGGCAGCGGGAGAGCCTGAACGTGCGGGGCGCGTTCCTGGAGGTGCTGGCGGACGCCCTGGGGTCGGTCGCGGTGCTGGTGTCGGCCGGGATCATCGTGGCCACGGGGTGGCAGGCGGCCGATCCGATCGCCTCGCTCGGGATCGCGCTCATGATCGTGCCGCGTACGTACACCCTGCTCCGGGAGACGCTGAACGTCCTCCTGGAGGCGGCGCCGCGGGACGTCGACATGGCCGCGGTGCGCGCCCACATCCTCGCGCTGCCCGGTGTGGAGGGGCTGCACGACCTTCATGTGTGGACCATCACCTCCGGGATGCCGGTGCTCTCCGCACATGTGGTGGTCGGGCGGCCGGTGCTCGACGCGGTGGGTCATGAGCGGCTGCTGCACGATCTCCAGGGGTGTCTGGGGGAGCATTTCGACGTCGCACACTGCACGTTTCAGCTGGAACCGGGTGGACATGCTGATCACGAAGCCCGGCTGTGCCAGTGACACGTGCATGGGTGCGGCAGACTTGGGGGCCAAAGTCGGAACTATGAGGACGGTCATGCCGATCACACCCGCAAGCGGCCCCTCCGCCGAGACCGCCGCCGCGTCCCCCGCGCCGAACGGCTCGACGGAATCGATCATGCTCGAACTGGTCGATGAGGCCGGCACCACGATCGGCACCGCGGAGAAGCTCGCGGCGCATCTGGCGCCCGGGCAGCTGCACCGGGCGTTCTCGGTCTTCCTCTTCGACGAGCGGGGGCGGCTGCTGCTCCAGCGCCGCGCCCTGGGCAAGTACCACTCCCCCGGCGTCTGGTCGAACACCTGCTGCGGCCATCCGTACCCCGGCGAACCGCCGTTCGTGGCCGCGGCCCGCCGCACCGGCGAGGAGCTGGGCATCGCGCCCGCGCTGCTCGGCGAGGCGGGCACGGTCCGCTACAACCACCCGGACCCGGCCTCGGGGCTGGTCGAGCAGGAGTACAACCACCTGTTCGTCGGGCTGCTGAAGGAGACGCCGCGGCCGGATCCGCAGGAGATCGGCGAGACGGCCTTCGTCACGCCGGACGAGCTGGCGAAGCTGCGCGCCGAGGGCCCGTTCTCGGCGTGGTTCATGACCGTGCTGGACGCGGCCCGGCCGGCGATCCGGGAGCTGACCGGGGCGGCCGCAGGCTGGTGAGCGGCCCGCCGTCGGGTACGGGGGCGGCGGAGGTCAGCGGCAGGGCCGCCCAGACCGTCTTGCCGCCGCTCGCCGTGTGATCGACGTCGTACCGCCCGCCGGACTCCTCCGCGATCGCCTGCACCAGCAGCAGTCCGCGGCCGCCGGTCCGCCCCTGATCCGCCTCCAGCTCCAGGGGTCTGGGCCGGTACGGATGGTTGTCCTCGACGGCGACCCGCACCCAGCCCCGGCCGATCGACACCTCGACCCCGATCTGCGGGGAGAGCAGCGCCGCGTGCCGCACCGCGTTGGTGACCAGCTCGGAGACGATCAGCAGCAGATTGGGCACCAGATCGCCCTGCCCGGACACCCCCTGATGGGCCAGCAGATCGCGCACCGCGTGCCGGGCCTGCGGTACGGAGGACTCCAGGGCCGGTGCGGTGAACCGCCACACCCCCTCGCCGACCGCCGGTCCGCGCGGCGGGGCGTGCCCCGGTTCGGAGGGGACTCTCCCGACGATCTCCATGCCCGACACCCACCCATCGCCACGGCTCGACCTCTCGGGTCGAGTGTTGGGAATGGTCTGGTACGGATCGGTGAACTGAGCACAACTTAACGCCTATCGACCGCTTTTGTTCGTTGGCGTATGCCAGGGTCACTCGCTCGACTGTTCCTGCCCGTCTGAATGACGCCCCCTGGTGCCTATGGCTCGACCCCGGCCGGAAGCCGCCGAGCGGTGATCGGCCCGGCGGCCCGGATACGATCCGCCGCATGGAGCCCTGCCTGCGGCACGACGTCACGGACGGCATAGCGACCGTCGTCATCCACAATCCCGCCAAGCGCAACGCGCTGACCCCCGCCATGTGGAGCGCGCTGCCCCCGCTGCTCGACCGGCTCGCCGCCGACCCCGCCGTACGGGCGCTCGTGCTCACCGGCCACGGGGACACCTTCTGCGCGGGCGCCGACATCGGCTCGCTCAGCGCGACGTACGAGCGGTCGACGGGCCTCGCGCTGCCCGCCGAGGAGGCCCTCGCGGCCTTCCCCAAGCCGACGCTGGCCGCGGTGCGCGGCTACTGCGTGGGCGGCGGCTGCCAGCTGGCCGCCGCCTGCGATCTGCGGTTCGCGGAGGAGGGCGCGCTCTTCGGGGTCACCCCGGCCAAGCTCGGCATCGTCTACGCCCCCGGGTCCACCCGGCGGCTGGTGGAGCTGATCGGGCCCGCCGGCACCAAATACCTGCTGTTCTCGGGCGAGCTGATCGGCACCGAACGGGCGCTGCGCACCGGTCTGGTCGACGAGGTACTGCCGACGGGCGAGCTGGACAAGCGGGTCGCGGAGTTCACGCGGGTACTGGTGTCCCGGTCGCAGCTCACGCAGGCGGCGGCCAAGGAGTTCGCGGCCGGGCCCGCCGACGCGGAGCGGATCGCGTACTGGCAGGAGCAGGTTTCGTTGTCAGCGGTGAGGCCGGGGAGGGGATCGCCGCCTTCCTGGGGCGCCGGGCGCCGCGCTTCGGATGGACCCCGCCGGTCGCCTGACCGCACCGGAACCGGCCACCCGGCCACGGACTGCCGGACCCGGCTGCCGACTCTCCCTACCAGCCGGTAGCGTGCGCTCCATGACCACACTTCCCGAGCGCGCCGTACGGCGCTGCCACTCCGTCGTCAATCCGCTGCACTCCACCGTCTACTTCGCCCCGGACTACGCCAACGAACTGGCCGCACTGGGCCTGGAGGAGCGCGGGGCCGTCTACTTCGTGGGCCGTGCGGCGGCGTTCGGCCGGGTGGGCGCGGGAACCGTCACCGCGACCTTCTACAACTTCAAGCACGACCTGGTAGCCCGCCACATCCCGCGCGCCTGGGACGTGGTCTCCCCCGAGGACGCCCTGGCCGCCCGGCTGCGGGCGGCCGACTCCGTGCTGCGGCGGCTGCTCGGGGACGACGCGCTGGCCTCGAAGGAGCTGGCCGAGACGGCCGAGCTGGCGCTGCGCGCCACCGAGGCGTGTTCCCGCTCCGCGCGCCCCCTGTACGCCGCCCACGCCGACCTCCCCGTGCCCGAGGCCCCGCACCTGGCCCTGTGGCACGCCGCCACCCTGCTGCGCGAGCACCGCGGCGACACCCATCTGATGGCCCTCACCGCCGCCGGGCTCGACGCGGTGGAGGCCCTGGTCAGCCACACGGCGACCGGCAAGGGCATGTCCCCGAAGTGGCTCCTGGCCACCCGTGGCTGGACGGCCGAGGAGCTGGCCGCCGGACAGGACCGGCTGCGGACACGCGGGCTGCTGGACGAGGCGGGCGAGCTGACCGAGGCCGGTGTCGCCCTGCGCGAGTCCGTGGAGGACGAGACGGACCGCCTGGACGCCGCCCCGTACGAGCACCTGGGCGCGGCGGGCGTGGCCCGGCTGACGGAGCTGGCCGGGGCGTTCACGACGCGGGCCATGGAGGCGGGCGCCTTCCCGGCGGACCTCCGGAGCAAGAACTGACACTCCCCCTCGGGATCGGGGCGGGTTTGCGCGCGGCGGGGCGGGATACCCGCCTGTTGAGCGATCGGCCGCCCTTTTCATCGGGCGCCCAACCGCGCGCCGCGCACGCCGGCGAGTGCCCGTGCTCCGCGTACGTGCGGCGCCCGGCGGCGGCTGTCGACCCGCTCCCGACCCGATGGGAGGTCTGAAGTGCTGCGAGCTATCGCCGATGTGCTCCGTGCCATCGGATCCGCGATCGCCACGGTGGTGACGCTTCCGTTCCGTGCCATTGCCCGGCTGTTCGGCGGGGCCGCCGACACGGCGGGCGGCGCACGCCGCCGCAGGCACATCTGAGCCCCGTACGCCCCCGGGAATGTTCTCCGACACCCGCCGAACACGTCGTCCGTGACCGCTTCGTCAGTGCCACCTGCCACAATGCAGATGCAGTGCAGACCGAAAGCGGAGCGTGATCGTGACGACGTCCATCGAAGGCAGGATCGCCGAAGAACTCGGCGTACGGGAACGGCAGGTCAAGGCCGCCGTCGAGCTGCTCGACGGCGGCTCTACCGTGCCGTTCATCGCGCGCTACCGCAAGGAAGCGACGGAGATGCTCGACGATGCGCAGCTGCGCTCCCTGGAGGAGCGGCTGCGCTATCTGCGGGAACTGGAGGAGCGGCGCGCCGCGATCCTCGAATCGGTGCGGTCGCAGGGGAAGCTGGACGAGGCGCTGGAGGCACAGATCCTCGCCGCCGACTCCAAGGCCCGGCTGGAGGACATCTACCTCCCCTTCAAGCCGAAGCGCCGTACGAAGGCGCAGATCGCCCGCGAGGCCGGTCTCGAACCGCTCGCCGACGGGCTGCTCGGCGACCCGACCGTGGAGCCCACGGCGGCCGCCGCCGCGTTCGTGGACGCCGAGAAGGGCGTCGCGGACCCGGCCGCCGCGCTGGAGGGCGCGCGGGCGATCCTCACCGAGCGCTTCGGGGAGGACGCCGACCTCATCGGTGAGCTGCGCGAGCGCATGTGGGAGCGCGGCCGGGTCGCCACCAAGGTGCGGGACGGCAAGGAGGAGGCGGGCGCCAAGTTCGCCGACTACTTCGACTTCGCCGAGCCCTTCACCGAACTGCCCTCGCACCGGGTGCTGGCGATGTTCCGCGGTGAGAAGGAAGAGGTCCTGGACCTCACCCTGGAGCCGGAGGAGCCGACCGAGGACCCCGGCCCCACCTCGTACGAGCGGTCCATCGCGCACCGCTTCGACATCACCGACCGCGGCCGCCCGGCCGACAAGTGGCTGGCCGACACCGTGCGATGGGCCTGGCGCACCCGCGTCCTGGTCCACCTCGGCATCGATCTGCGGCTGCGGCTGCGGCAGGCCGCCGAGGACGAGGCCGTGCGCGTCTTCGCCGCCAACCTCCGCGATCTGCTGCTCGCCGCCCCGGCGGGCACGCGCGCCACGATGGGTCTCGACCCCGGCTTCCGCACCGGCGTGAAGGTGGCCGTCGTCGACGCGACCGGCAAGGTGGCCGCGACCGACACGATCTATCCGCACGTGCCCAGGAACCAGTGGAAGGAGTCGCTGGAGCGGCTCGCCAAGCTGGCCCGCGAGCACGACGTCGATCTGATCGCCATCGGCAACGGCACGGCCTCCCGGGAGACCGACAAGCTCGCGGGCGACCTGTGCGCCAACCACCCGGAGCTGAAGCTGACCAAGGTGATGGTTTCGGAGGCGGGCGCCTCCGTGTACTCCGCCTCCGCCTTCGCCTCCCAGGAGCTGCCGGACCTCGACGTCTCGCTCCGCGGCGCGGTGTCGATCGCGCGGCGCCTCCAGGACCCGCTGGCCGAGCTGGTCAAGATCGACCCCAAGTCGATCGGGGTCGGCCAGTACCAGCACGATCTGTCCGAGGTGAAGCTGTCGCGCTCGCTCGACGCCGTGGTCGAGGACTGTGTGAACGGCGTCGGGGTGGACGTCAACACCGCCTCCGCGCCGCTCCTCAGCCGGGTTTCGGGCATCGGCGCCGGGCTCGCGGAGAACATCGTCGCCCACCGCGACACCAACGGGCCCTTCCGGAGCCGCAAGGCCCTCAAGGACGTGGCCCGGCTCGGCCCCAAGGCGTACGAGCAGTGCGCGGGCTTCCTCCGCATCCGCGGCGGCGACGACCCGCTGGACGCCTCCAGCGTCCACCCCGAGGCCTACCCGGTGGTGCGCCGCATGGTCGCCTCCGCGGGCGGTGATGTGGCCACGCTCATCGGCAACACGGCCACGCTGCGGTCGCTTCGGGCGGACGACTTCGTGGACGACGCCTTCGGTCTGCCGACCGTCACCGACATCCTGAAGGAGCTGGAGAAGCCGGGCCGTGACCCGCGCCCCGCCTTCAAGACCGCCACCTTCAAGGAAGGCGTCGAGAAGATCGGCGACCTGGCGTCCGGGATGATCCTTGAGGGCGTCGTCACGAACGTGGCCGCGTTCGGGGCGTTCGTGGACGTCGGGGTGCACCAGGATGGGCTGGTGCACGTCTCCGCGATGTCCAAGACGTTCGTCAAGGACCCGCGGGATGTGGTGAAGCCGGGTGACATCGTGCGGGTGAAGGTCCTGGACGTGGACATTCCGCGGAAGCGGATCTCGCTGACGCTGCGGCTGGACGACGAGGCCGCCGGTGGTGGCGGTGGCCGCTCCTCCGAGCAGGGTGGTGGCGGACGCCGTTCCGCCCCCAAGCAGCGCCAGGGTGGCGGCGGCCGTGGTGGCGGTGGCGGCGGCGGCGGTTCGCGGGGCGGTCAGCGTGGTGGGGGTGGCGGGCGTGATGCCGCTCCGGCCAATGGGGCGATGGCGGATGCGTTGCGGCGGGCCGGGCTGGTGGATCCGAAGCGGCGGTAGCCGTTGTGGTGGGCGCCCGGGAATTATCCCAACCCCGCCTTCCCGCAGCATCCGATATGCGGCTCCGCCGCGCGGCGGGCTCCGCCCCGGACCCCGGCCCTCGAACGCCGGACGTGCTGGGTGGGTTGTTCCCCACCCCGCCCCTTCCCGATACCGGGGCTCCGCCCCGGACCCCGGTCCTCAAACGCCGGACGGGCTGGGTGGTGGGTCCCCGCCCCGGACCCGATTCCGGCCGCCGGACGGGCCGCAGGACCGGAGTGGTGGACCCGGACGGCGGACGGGCTGGTTGGTGGTAGCCCCCGTCAGGACTCGGTTACTTGGCCATCGGCTACCTCGAGGCGGCGGGTGGTGTGGACCGCTTCCAGCATGCGGCGGTCGTGGGTTACCAGGAGCAGCGTGCCCTCGTAGGAGGCCAACGCGGACTCCAGTTGCTCGATCGCGGGCAGGTCCAGGTGGTTCGTGGGCTCGTCCAGGACCAGCAGGTTGACGCCTCGGGCCTGGAGCAGGGCCAGGGCCGCTCGGGTGCGCTCGCCCGGGGACAGCGTGGACGCCGGGCGCAGCACATGGGCGGCCTTGAGGCCGAACTTCGCCAGCAGGGTCCGTACGTCCGCGGGCGCCAGCTCCGGCACCGCCGTGCCGAAGGCGTCCAGCAGGGCCTCGCCGCCGAAGAACAGCGCGCGGGCCTGGTCCACCTCACCGACGACCACCCCCGGCCCGAGTGACGCATGGCCCTCGTCCAGCGGGAGGCGGCCGAGGAGGGCGGCCAGCAGGGTGGATTTGCCAGAGCCGTTCGCTCCGGTCACCGCGATCCGGTCCGCCCAGTCGATCTGGAGGTCGACCGGGCCGAAGTGGAAGTCCCCACGCCGCACCTCGGCCCCGCGCAGGGTCGCCACGACCGCGCCGGAGCGCGGTGCCGCAGCGATCTCCATCCGCAGTTCCCACTCCTTGCGCGGCTCCTCGACCACCTCCAGCCGCTCGATCAGCCGATCCGTCTGGCGCGCCTTGGCGGCCTGCTTCTCGGTGGACTCGACACGGGCGTTCCGGGCGACCTTGTCGCCGTCGGGAGCCTTGCGCCGCGCGTTCTTGACGCCCTTCTCCATCCAGGCGCGCTGGGTGCGCGCCCTGGCCTCCAGGGAGGCGCGGGTGTCCGCGTACTCTTCGAAGCGTTCGCGGGCATGGCGGCGGGCGGTCTCCCGCTCCTCCAGGTAGGCGGTATAGCCGCCGCCGAACACGTTCACCCGCTGCTGGGCCAGGTCGAGTTCGAGGACCTTGTCGACGGTACGGGCCAGGAATTCGCGGTCGTGGCTGACGAGTACCGTGCCCGCGCGCAGTCCCGTGACGAACGTTTCGAGGCGCTGGAGGCCGTCGAGGTCGAGGTCGTTCGTCGGCTCGTCGAGCAGGAAGACGTCGTACCGGCTGAGCAGCAGCGAGGCGAGACCGGCGCGGGCCGCCTGGCCGCCGGAGAGGGCGGTCATGGGGCGGTCGAGCGAGACGTCGAGCCCGAGGGAGGCGGCGACCTCGTCGGCGCGTTCGTCGAGGTCGGCGGCGCCGAGCGACAGCCAGCGCTCCAGCGCGACGGCGTACGCGTCGTCCGCGCCAGGGGCGCCGTCCGCGAGCGCCTGGGTGGTGGCGTCGAGGTCGGCCTGCGCGGCGGCCACACCGGTACGGCGGGCCAGAAACGCCCGTACGGACTCCCCCGCCCGCCGCTCGGGCTCCTGCGGAAGGTGGCCGACCGTGGCGTGCGGCGGGCTGAGCCGAACGGCGCCCTGCTCGGCGTCGGTGAGCCCGGCCAGCAACCGCAGCAAGGTCGACTTCCCTGCTCCGTTGACCCCGACGAGGCCGATGACCTCGCCCGGCGCGACGACGAGGTCGAGCCCGGAGAAGAGGGGGCGGTCGCCGTGTCCGGCGGCCAGATCCTTGGCGACGAGAGTGGCAGTCATAAGGGGCCCGATCCTAACCGTCGCCCGGGGCCGCGGTCGGCGACGGCGGGGAGGGAGCCGGGATCGCGCCCACCCAGCACCCGCCACCCCCGGCACAGACCGCAACCCCTCCAGAGCCGAGGCCACCGGCCAGTGGCTCGCGACTCCACAGGAGGGAGCCGGGACCGCGCCCACCCCCGCCCAGCGCCCGCCGTCCCCGGCGCAGACCGCGACCGCTCCGGAGCCGGGGCCGCCGGTGGGGAGGTGGCGACGATGCGGGAGGGGGTCGGGGTCGGAGGGGTGGGGTCCTGGACACCACGTGTATTTGTGGCGCCGGTCGTCCAACGGCCACTTCACGCTTCCGAGCTGCGGCGCCGTAAATAGACGGTCCAGGGCCCTGCCCCGGAGGCCCCGGCACCCGCACCACCCACCCACGGGAACCGCCCCCGCACCCACCCCTACGGCACAGCCGCCGCCGTCAGAACCGTGTCCGTCGTGCGGGCCACCAGGAAGGACTCGCCGCGGGCCGCCTTCGGGGGCAGGGGCAGGCGGTGGACGCCCGGGGACAAAGGGGCGTCGTAGACGTCGAGGGTGTGGGGGCGGGAGAGGCGGTCCAGGCGGTGGGCGGCGAGGCGGACGCGGCACTCGGAGGCGACCTCGACGAGCGCTTCGCCGCCCCGCGCGGCCAGCCGGACCAGGCGGCGGCGGTCCGGCGGGGTGCGGTCCAGGGCCTGTTCGACCTGGGCGACGAGCAGGGGGACGATGGGGGCGAGACCGGTGATGAACACGGCGTCCGAGCGGGCCTTCGCGAAGGCGTCCCGTACGGCGTCGCGCTCGTCCTGACGGATCGTCCGGCCGAAGAACACCACACCGTAGCGGCGGAGTTCGCCCGCGTGGGCGCCGACCGCGTCGAGGGTGATCTCGGCGCCGAGGCCGGTGCGCCGCAGCGCGGCGGCGAGCTTGGCGAGGAGGGCGGCGCGCCGGCCGATGAGGAGGACGCGGCGGTGGGCGGAGAGGTCGTGGGCGTCGGCGCTGTGCAGCAGCCGGGTCAGTTCGGCGCGGTACTGGTCGCCATGGAAGCGGTAGGGGCCGATGCCGTGGTAGCCGTCGCGTTCGGGGTCGGGGGTGGTGCGGTCGGTCTGCCAGAGGAAGTCCCGCCAGACGATGTCGGGCCCGTCCCGTTCGATGACGGCGGTGACCGCGCCGCAGGCCAGCCCTTCGCATTCGGGGCAGCCGTAGATGACGTACCGTCCGCCGTCGAGCGGTGACCCGGTCTCCAGCAGGAGGCCGCGGACCTGTTCGGCGAAGACGGTGGGGCCGAGGTCCGAGGCGAGCGGGGAGACGGCGTCGAGGTCGGCGAGGCGCGGCAGCAGCGGTCTGCCGTTCACCTCGAAGTCCAGGAAATCGCGGTGCATTTGGTACGCGCCGTCGGACAGGACGCCGCCGGCGCGCATGGCCGGTACCAGCCCGAAAGTGGCGTACTCGGAGGTCATGCCCCAAGTATTCCCCCATCGGGGCAGCATCACCGCGACTCGCCTATAAGGGGAGAAAAGCGGAGTGCGCAGGGGTGATCCCCGGCGAGGGGCCGGGAACCGCCTCTCGCCGGAGCCCCGCTGCCCCGGGAGACGGGGCGGGGGTCCGGCGAGGAGGCGTCGTCACACCACGCGTCGTCACACCACGCGTCGTCACACCACGTGGGCGGGACGGGAGGGCTAGCGGGTGGTCTCGCCCGTGGAGACCCGGTCCTCGTCCGCGTCGCTCTTGGCGGTGTCCGCGGTCGAGGACTCGGCCTCGCCCGTCCCTGCGGCACCGTCGATGTTCTCGGCGGGAGCGGCCGGGCCGATCCGGATCTCGAACTCGCCGTCGTACTTCTCGTGTCCGGCGATGACGGCCATCTCGACCGCTTCCTCGCCCTTTTCTCCGCGCACGATCAGCGGGTCGCGGCGCAGGTCCTTCAGCAGGGCCCAACACAGGCCGACCATCACCAGGGTGAAGGGTGCGGCCACCAGGATCGTCAGGTTCTGCAACCCGGTGAGCGCGTCGTCACCGCCGCCGCCGACCAGCAGCATGACGGCCGCGACGGCGCCCGTGACCACGCCCCAGAAGATGACGACGAAGCGGCTCGGCTCGAAGGAGCCCCTCTGCGAGAGGGTGCCCATGACGATCGAGGCCGCGTCCGCGCCGGAGACGAAGAAGATACCGACGAGGATCATCACGATGACGCTCATGACGCTCGCCATCGGGTACTGCTCGAGCACGCCGAACAGCTGGCCCTCGGGCGTGGTCTCCTTGCCCAGCTTCCCCGCGGCCTGAAGCTTCATCGACGAGCCGCCGAAGATGGCGAACCAGATCAGGCTGACGGTGCTCGGCACCAGGATCACACCGCCGACGAACTGCCGGATGGTGCGGCCACGGCTGATCCGCGCGATGAACATGCCGACGAACGGCGTCCAGGAGATCCACCAGGCCCAGTAGAAGACGGTCCAGTCGCTCAGCCAGGTCGCGACGGTGTCGCCGCCGGTCGCCTCGGTACGGCCGACCAGCTGCGGGAGGTCACCGATGTAGGAGCCGATGGAGGTCGGCAGCAGGTCGAGGATGATGATCGTGGGACCGGCCACGAAGACGAACACGGCCAGGAACAGCGCCAGCACCATGTTGATGTTGGACAGCCACTGGATGCCCTTGGCGACACCCGACACGGCGGAGGCGATGAACGCGACCGTGAGCACCGCGATCACGGCGACCAGCAGCCCGGTTCCGACGTTGCTCTTCCAGCCGAGCACCTCGATGCCACTGCCGATCTGGAGCGCGCCGAGCCCGAGGGACGCGGCGGAGCCGAAGAGGGTGGCGAAGATCGCGAGGATGTCGATGACGCGGCCGCCCGCGCCGTTGGCGTGCCTGCTGCCGATCAGCGGGGTGAAGACGGCGCTGATGGTCTGGCGGCGGCCGCGGCGGAAGGTGCTGTACGCGATGGCGAGGCCCACGACCGCGTAGATCGCCCACGGGTGGAGCGTCCAGTGGAACAGCGTCGTGGACATGGCGATCTGCATCTTCTCGGCCGCGGTCCCGGGGTCGGTCCCGGGCGGCGGGGTGACGAAGTGCGCCAGCGGCTCACTCACCCCGTAGAACATCAAGCCGATGCCCATGCCCGCGCTGAACATCATCGCGACCCATGAGACGGTCTTGAACTCGGGCTCCTCGCCTTCCTTCCCGAGCGTGATCTTGCCGTAGCGGCTCATCGCCAGCCACAGCGCGAAGATCACAAAGCCGGTGGCGGCGAGGATGAACGCCCAGCCACCGTTGTGGATCAACCCGGACAGCATGCTGTCCGAAACAGACTCGAGCGCGCCGGTGAACACGGCTCCCCAGACCACGAACGCGAGGGTGAGCCCGGCGGATACGCCGAAGACCACGCGGTCGGTCCGGGGAGCCGGAGTCGGGTCGGGACTACCGGGAAGGTCTGCCGTGACCGGAGGGTCGTTTCTTACGTCCCCCGTGTCCTTCTGTGTCTCCGTCACGCATGAACCTTTCACTGTGTTTGTTTTCACTGGGTTTACTGGAACGAATACGCGGCTACCCAGTAGTCGGATACGTATGTCAATACGACCCCCGCTGTGTCAGCACGTGTTCACGGGCTGACCAGCAGTGAGGTGATAGGCTGCGCGGCCGTCCAGCAGCAGCGGGACGAGGGCGCGCAGCGGCTGCCGCAGCGGTACGAGGACATCGTGACCCGCGCCACGGAGGACCCGCGTCCGTATCCCGTGAAGGGCCAGCTCATCCCGTATGCCGTCGTACTGCGCTGCGTCCAACTGGTAGCCGCACGGCGGGTCTTGGAGCACCTCGCCCTCCCCGGCCGGTTCGTTGTCCGCGCCGCCGAGGTACACCGGGCCGCGGTCCGCGTAGCCGGAGAGCCGGGCCGCGGTGGTGGCGGCCTCGATCCACGGACGACGCTCCCTCACGAAGTCGAACGCGCCGTCCAGGGCGGCGAGTTGGGAGCCCACCCGGCGCTTGTTGTTGACGGCGGGGTCGGCCTTTCTCGGCGTCGGTGAGCGGGTCGACGCGGGTCTCGACGAGCTGCCCGACGCTGTTCTTGACCCCGGCCGTGTTGCGCAGGATCCGCTCCTGGCCGTCACCCGCCACCTGCTTGACCGGCTCGCCGGTCTCCGGGTCGGTCCAGATGCCGTAGACACCGGTGGAGAAGCCCGCGTCCTCGGCGTGCGGGCGCACGTACGTGTCCGAGAGGGTACGCGCCTCGCGGTGTACGGGAGTTGAGGTGTTGAGGTTGCGCGGCCACAGGGCCAGCAGGTCCTTCTTGTAGTACGGGACGGTGGCGCCGTACTCGTGGAGGTCGTACACGGTGTCCGGGCGCCAGTCGCGGATGACGCGGGCCATGGCGCGGGACTCGGCGGTGGTGAGCGCGAGGTGGTCGCGATTGATGTCCGTGCCCTCGGAGTTGCCGCGGGTGTCGGCGGCCCGGCCGTCGGGGTTGGCGGTGGGCACGACGAGGACGTTCGTACGCTCCAGGAAGCGGCGGGTCCCCGGATCCTTGGCGTAGGCGAGGTCGCGGATCGTGGTCAGACATGCCTCGCGGCCTGACGGTTCGTCACCGTGCTGGGAGCAGATGAGCATCAGGGAGTTGCCGCGGGCGGCCCGGGCGGCGTCGGCGGGCGCCGCGGGGGCGCCGATCCGCACCAGGTTGAGGGGACGGCCCTGTGCGGTGGCGCCGAGGGTGTCGACGGCGACGCGCGCACTGGCCTTGTCGACGTCCGCGAGGAAGTCCGCCTCCTCGGCCTGGGTCGTCCAGCGCGCACCCTTGCTGGTCTCGAATCCGGTGCGCGGCGGCGCCCCCGGCTCGGCCCGGGCGGGCGCGGCCAGGAGCGACCCGGTGAGCAGCGCGCCGAGCGCGCCGCAGGTGACGGCGGTGCGGATGAGGGGAGGGTCGGATGAGATCACGGTGCGGACTCCTGGGGTCACGTTGCAGTGCAGTTGGTGCCCGGTGAGACCGCCCGGGTGCGGGCGACCTCACCGGGTGCGGGTCAGCGCAGGGGCAGGGGCGACTCGATATGCGGGGTACGGATGCCGCGCAGCCGCTCCGACGACGGGGACGGGGACGGGGCGGCCCCGGGCGCGGCGCCCTCGGTCCGCAGGGAGCCGGCCAGCGGGAGGCGGGCCGAGGTGCGGTTGAGGTCGAGGGTCAACCGGGGTGTGGTGGTGGGCGGTTCGAGGAGTCCGGCGTCCGTACCGGCGATGATCAGGCCCAGCCGGTGGCCCGCCGGGACGACGTGGTCGGTGGCAGCCAGGTCGAGGGTGATGGTGTACGGCTTGCCGGGGGTCAGCGGGCGGCCCTTGCGGGCGTCGGCATGGTGGCCGAGGTCGGCCCAGCCGCGGCTGAAGACGGTCTGCTCGACCGCCTCCGTATCGGCCGCGGTCACCTTGAAGCAGGCGCTGTCGCCCGCCGTGCTGCTCCCCCAGCAGGTGCGGTCGTCGAGGGTGACGATGCCTTCGCCGGCCCCGCCGTAGTCACGGATGGTGTCGGGCCCGAGGTCGACCAGGACCGCGCTCAGATGGGCGCTGCTGGTGGACGGGGTGGCGGTGACCGTCACGGTGCCGGAGCCGGACAGCCGCAGGTCCTTCGTCAGCGGCGGCGTGCTGAAGCCCGCCTTGGCCGCGGTCGGCCGGTCGATGTCGGCGGCCCAGTCGCTCTCGCTCAGCCGGGGGTCGTCGGTGAAGGCCGCGGTGGCGCCGGGCCTGGCCCGCTCGGTGCCGAGGACACCCACCCCGGGGGTCGTCCCGGGGGCCGGGCGCAGGGTGGTCTGCCGCGTACCGGACGGGGGCCAGACGCGGTCGGTGGACCACTGGTCGGGGGCGCGCTCGATATCGGCCATCGGGGTGCGCTCGATGCCGTTGTCGATGCCGAGGAGGTAGTGGTCGAACCAGCGGTGCAAGGTCTTGACCCAGGTCCCGCGCCGGAAGTCGAACGGGTCGACGTGTCCGGCCTGGGAGAGCCAGATCTTGCGCTCCACGCCCGCGTCGGCGAGGGCGTTCCACCACTGTCCGAGGTGCTTGGTGCGGACGTTGAGGTCCTGCATCCCGTGAACGGCGAAGACGCTGGCGCGCACCTTGCGGGCGTCGGGGACGTAGTCGCGCGCGCTCCACAGCCCGGTCCAGTCGCCGCTGCGCGGGGCACCGTCGACGAGACGCTTCTGTACGGCGGCGCAGCGCCCGTGCGCGGCGTCGCTCTCGACCCGGTAGGCGAGCCCGTCGGGTCCGGAGCCGAAGAGGGCGGCACCCTTGGCGAAGTAGTAGTCGTACCAGGAGGAGATGGCGCCGATGGGCACGATGGTCTTGAGGCCCTTGACGCCGGTCGCGGCGACGCCGTTGGCGATGGTGCCGTCGTAGCTCTTGCCGATCATGCCGGTGCGGCCGTTGCTCCAGGACGCCTTTACGGGCTTGCCGCCGGAGGCGGCGCTGTATCCGGTGGCGCGGCCGTTCAGCCAGTCGACGACGGCCTTGGCTGACTGGATGTCGGAGCGGCCGCCGACGTCGACGCAGCCGTCGGAGCGGTTGGTTCCGGCGAGGTCGACGAGGACGGTGGCATAGCCGCGCGGGACGAAGTAGTTGTCGTAGAAGAGCGGGAACAGGACCGGTTTGCCGTTCGCGTCATAGGTCTTGGTCTGGCTCTCGTTGCCGCGTCCGCAGCAGGAGTAGTACGGACTGGCGTCCATGATCACGGGAACCTTGCGGCCCTGCCGTGCGGCCTCGCGCGGCCGCACGATGTCGACGGCGACCCGGTCGGTCCTGCCGTCCGCGTCACCGTCGAGCTTTGTGTCCACCCATACGGATTCGCGTATGGCGTCGTCGTAGGAGTACACGGGTCTGCTCTCCCGCACCGTGGCCGCGTGGGCCGGTGAGGTGCCGAGGGGAGACAGCGGTAAGAGGGTGGCGGCCACCAGTGCGGTGACCGCCGGAACGAGGTGCCTGGCCCAGTGGATGCGGGGTTTCCGCCTACGTAGCAGCACGGGCCGGACGTTAGCGCGAGTGAACTCTTGTACAGAAGAGGGCGCACGGCGCGGCGCCCTGATGAATAGGGCGGGGCCCTGTGGCGGCTGGATGTCGATTGCATGTCAGATAACCGATGGACGGGAAGTGCGCATACGGAGTACATAGAGTCGCGAGTGATCGTTCTCCCCTACGAGTTGGAGGACTCGTGCGTCACCACAGACTCATCGTCCCGAGCGCGGCCGCGGCCTGCCTGCTGCTGGCGATCCCGGCGTCGGCGGCCGAACCGTCGCCCGGCGCGCCCGGCATCGGGGACTCCTACTACCCCTCGTACGGCAACGGCGGTTACGACGTCTCCCACTACGACCTGCGGCTGAAGTACCAGCCGAAGACGGACGGCCTGGAGGGCACGGCGACGATCGTCGCCAAGGCCACGCAGGATCTGTCCCGCTTCAACCTCGACTTCGCGCTCGATGTGCGCGAGGTGCTGGTGGGCGGCAAGAAGGCGGCGTTCACCAGGACCGGCGACCACGAGCTGGAGATCACTCCGTCCGCCGCGCTCGACTCCGGCCGTCCCTTCACCGTCGTGGTGCGCTACAGCGGCACGCCGTCGAAGGTCGAGGCGGGCGGCTTCACGGGCTGGCAGCGGACGCCGGACGGCGGGGTCGCGGCCAATGAGCCGGAGTCGGCGTGGTGGTGGTTCCCGAGCAACGACCATCCGCTGGACAAGGCCACGTACGACGTCTCGGTCGCGGTGCCGGACGGTACGCAGGCCATCAGCAACGGTGTCCTGACATCGAACAGCTCGCAGCTGGGCTGGACCCGCTACAACTGGCGCTCCAGCAAGCCGCAGGCCACCTATCTGGCCACGCTCGCGGTCGGCAAGTTCGACATCACGACGGACACCACCGCGAACGGGCTGCCCGTGCTCAACGCCTACAGCAAGGACCTGGGCGAGAACGCGGGCGCGGCGCGGGCCAGCATCGAGCGGACGGCCGAGATCGCCGACTGGGAGTCCACGGTCTTCGGCCCGTACCCCTTCGAGGCGCTGGGCGGCTATGTGCCGAACGTGTCCGCGGGGTTCGCCCTGGAGACCCAGACCCGGCCCTTCTACGGCCCGAAGAAGTTCGCCAAGGGCTTGAACGTGTCGGTGGTCGTGCACGAGCTGGCGCACCAGTGGTTCGGTGACAGCGTCTCGGTGAAGGACTGGCGCGACATCTGGATCAACGAGGGCTTCGCGAGCTACGCGCAGTGGCTGTGGTCGGAGAAGGAGGGCGAGGGCACGGCCCAGGAGCTGGCGGACTACACGTACGACTCCTACCCGGCCGACGACCCGTTCTGGAAGGTCGAACCGGGCGACCCGGGTGCGGAGAACCAGTTCCACGATGCGGTGTACGACCGGGGCGCGCTGGCGCTCCAGGCGCTGCGGAACCGCGTCGGCGACAAGGACTTCTTCTCGATCCTGAAGGGCTGGACGAAGAAGAACCGATACGGCAACGCCTCGGTGAAGGACTTCGTCGCGTACGCCGAGAAGGTCTCGGGCGAGCCGCTGGCCGCGCTCTTCGACACCTGGCTGTTCACCCCGTCGAAGCCTGCGGCGACGCAGGCGCGGGCGGTGGAGCTGAGCCCGGCGAAGGCGCCGGTGCGGCCGAAGTCCTGGCAGAAGATCCAGGCGGCGCACTCCGAGCGGTGACGTCGCGCCGGCCGCTGGGCCCCAGGTGTTCTACGAGGTCCGGCGGCCGGTGTTCCAGGGGGTCCGGCGGCGGGCGGCGCGGCGGGCCTCGCGGGCGATCGGGAGGTACCGCCACCGCTCCGGCAGCAGCGGCACCACCACCCGCACGGCCAGCCCGAACCGGCGCAGCCGCCGCTCCCGCGCCGCCGTCCACGGCAGCCCGATGGCCTCGCGGGCGTCGGGCGGCATCAGCCCCGCCGTCAGGAACGCCCGGAAGCGGTTGAACAGCGGGCGCAGCAGCGGCCAGGCGGCGCGCGGCAGCGGGGCGGCGGGCGGGGGCAGGGGCGCGTCGGCCGCGAGGAGTTCCCGTACGACGGCCGTCTCCTCCAGCTCCTCGCGCAGCACCCGCCGGTAGTACGGCCAGAACTCCTCGACCGTCCGCGGCATGTGCGCGGTCCTCGAGGCCGAGGATCCGGCCGACCCGGAGCAGCTCCGCGTAGAGCTGCCGCTCCTCCGCCCCGGTGAACGGGCGGCGGCCCAGATAGCGCTGTGCGTGCAGGTATGCGGGGAAAGCGGTGGCGTGCACCCAGGCGTAGAGGGCGGGGTCGAGCGCGTGGTACGGGCGCCCGTGCGCGTCCACGCCCCGGATGGGTTCGTGGGCCGTCCGCAGCCGCCGCCCCTCCCGCGCCGCCCGCTCCCCGCCGTACACCCACAGCTGGACCGACTGGAGGGAGCGCTCGCCACGCCCCCAGGGGTCGGTTCGGAAGGCGGAGTGCTGGTCCACGCCCGCGCCGACGCCCGGGTGCGCCACCTGCATGGCCGTGGCGGCGGGCAGGGCGAGGACGCTGCGTATGTCTCCGGCGATGGACCACAGGATGCCGCCGACGGGCGGCGGCTCCGGCGTGCTCTGGTCTGTGGTGCTCATACCTCCATCGTCACGCGGTCGGCAGAACGCGCCGATGCCCGGGCCGGGGCCCGGGCATCGGCTGGGGGCGGTCGCTGTCAGTCCGCGGACAGGGGACGCAGCGTGAGGGTGTAGTCGTACGCCTTGTCGGCCTTGACCCGGTACTGGTCGCGCACCGGGTTCGGGGTGTCGCCGACGCCGGTGACGGCGTGGTCGGCGTGCAGGGTGTTCCAGCCGTCGTTGCGCTTCAGGAGGTGGGGGTACGCCGCCCGGTCGAGGTCGTCGTACGCGCTCGCGCCCACCTCCAGGTCGCCCGACACCAGCAGGCCGCCGCTGCGGCCGTCGGTGAGCGAGGCCCAGCGCACATCGTCGTGGTTGCCGTGGTCCTGGGGCTTGAGGTACTCGGTGTACTGGTCCTCGACGGAGGAGGACCAGACGCCCATGGGCGTGCCGTCCTTGCGGTCGTTGAAGTTCTCGACCGGGCCGCGGCCGTACCACCGGAACGTGTCGTACCGCTCCGGCACCTTCAGCTTCATGCCCACCCGCGGCAGGTACGACAGCTTGGCCGCCTCGTCGCGCGCCTGGACCTGGTGCCGGATGCCGATCTCTCCGGAGCCGTCGACGCGGTACGTCATGGTCTGGTCGAAGGACGCGTTGGTCGCCTCGGGCTGGGTCACGGTGGTGCGGAAGGTGACGCTGACCGTGCCGTCGTCGCCCGGGGTCACGTCCATGCCCATGACGGTGGCGCGCAGCCGGTCGAGGCCGAGGGAGCGCCACTGCTTGCCCTCGGCGGTGCCCCATTCGGAGCGCTCGTTGCTGATCGGGGCGCGCCAGACGTCGAGTTCGGGGCCGGAGGTGAGGAGTTCACGGCCGCCCGCGCGCATCGAGGTGAGCGTGCCCTTCTTCTTGTCGAAGGTGTAGCGGAAGTCGGGTCCTGTGACCTCGACGGTGTCGCCCTTGACCGTGGACGTGGCCTTGGCGTCGCCCTTACGCGCCCGCTCGGGCTCCGGGACCTTCGTCCCGCCGACCGCGAACTGGCCGAAGGAGACCACGTGTCCGGCCTTCGCCCAGTTCGCGTCGTGGGCGGTCACCGCTTGGACGGTGAGATAGCGCTCGTAGCCGTCCGGGTTCGCGGGCGGGGCGGGCAGCTGGACCTCTTCGCTCGCGTCGGGCCCGACGTTCAGGGCGCGGATTCCGCTCGCGACGGTCTTCGCGCCCTCGGTCACCTTCCAGCGCAGCTTCAGATCGGAGGTGCCGGTGAAGACGCGCTCGTTGGTGATCTTGACCTTGCCGCTGCGGGCGTCGGCGTCGGTGATGCGGATCGGTGCCTGCACCCAGGCGAGCTGGGCGGTCTCCGGCTCCGGCTTGCGGTCGGCGGTGACCAGACCGTCCACGCCGGATTCGTAGAGGCCGTACGACAGATAGTCGCCCTTGCGCTGGAAGCTGTCGAAGTCCAGGGCGATCAGGGCGTCCCGCTTCGGGTCCGCACCGGCGGCGAGCCGGGCCGCCCCGAGGGCCGTGTCGTAGACGCGGACCTGGTCGATGGTGCCCTTGGCGGTGCGTCCGGGGTAGCCGTCCTCCATGGTGTCGGCGTTGCGGCCGACGCCGAGGTCGTAGCCGGTGTAGTCCAGCGGGCCGCTCCAAGCGGTCTCGGCGAGCTGCTTGCCGTCGACGTAGAGGCGGCAGGCGCTCCCGTCGTAGGTGCCGGTGACGCGGTGCCAGGCGCCGGTCCAGCCCTGGGGGACGTCCGCGGTCACCGTGCGGGGCTTGCCCTCGCTGGTGATCGTGAACTCCAGGGTGTCGGCATCCTTCATCCGCAGCACGTACTGGTCGCCCTTGCTGACCATGGTGAAGTCGCCGGTGAACGGCTCGGCGGGCTTGACCTGGGCGTCGAGGGTGACCGCCTTGCCGGTCAGGTCGAGCTTGGGATCGCGGTAGGTCTCCACGAAATCGTCCAGACCGGACAGATACAGCGCCTTGCCCCGCTTGCCATCGACCACCTCCGGCTTGCCGGACAGGCTCGCGGCGATGCGGTTGCCGGAGGAGTCGGGGGTGGTGATCAGGGGACGCTTGATGTTCTGCTCGGCCCAGTCCCAGATGAAGCCGCCCTGGGCGCCCGGGTATTTCCGCATGACCTCCCAGAACTCCCGGAAGTTGCCGAGGCTGTTGCCCATCGCGTGGGCGTATTCGCCCATCACGATCGGCTTGGTGAAGGTCTTGGCCTTGGATTCGAGGGACGCGGGCGTGGGGTAGCGGGGCCCCGCGATATCGGCGAAGGGGGCGTCGCCGTCGGGCCGGTTGGGCTGGTGGTACAGCGGCCGGGTCGGCTCGTTCTTCTTCGTCCACTCGGCCATCGCGTAGTGCGCCTTGCCGAGCCCGGCCTCGTTGCCGGTGTCCCACATGATGACGCTGGGGTGGTTCTTGTCCCGCTCGACCATTCCCTGGTGGCGCTCGAGGAACGCCTTCTGCCATTCGGGCTTCTCGGCGAGGCAGTCGTCCGGGCAGTTCTCGAAGCTGTGGGTCTCCACCTCCATCTCGTCGTCGATGAGGATGCCCTCACGGTCGGCGAGTTCGTACAGGTAGGGGTCCGAGGGGTAGTGGGAGGTGCGGATCGCGTTGACGTTCAGCCGCTTCATCAGCCGTACGTCCTGCTCCATGCGCTCCCGGGTGGCGTACCGGCCGGTGGTGGGGTCGGTCTCGGCGCGGTTGACGCCGCGGATGAGGATGCGCTTGCCGTTGAGCTTGAGCTGCTTGTCCTTGACCTCGACCTCACGGAAGCCGACGCTCTGCCGGACGGTCTGGGTGGCCTTGCCGTCGGCGTCGCGCAGCGTGAGTTCGAGTTGGTACAGGTTGGGTGTCTCGTCGGACCACTTGGCGGGGTTCTTCACCTGCGCCGTCAGCTCGGCCTTGCCGTCCGCTTCCTCGGCGGACAGCCGCCGCACCTCGCGGCCGCGCGGGTCGTACAGCACGCCCGTGACCCGCTGCTTGCCCTTCGTCCCGCCCTCGGCGCGCGCGATGTCGACCTCGGTGCGCAGCGTGGCGTCCCGGTAGTCGGTGTCGAGGTCGGTGGTGACGTACGCGTCCTCCATCCGGGTCTTGGGAGTGGAGTACAGCGACACGGAGCGGAAGATGCCCGCGAAGCGCCACTGGTCGTAGTCCTCCAGGTACGAGCCCGCGCTCCAGCGGTGCACCTGGACGGCGACGCGGTTGTGTCCTGGCCGCAGATAGTCGGTGACGTCGAACTCGGCCGGGACGTAGCCGCCCTGGTCGTAGCCGACGTAGCGGCCGTTGACCCAGACGAACGCGGCGGAGGTCATCCCGTCGAAACGGAGCACCTGCCGCCGCCCGTCCCAGCTCTTGGGCACCTGGACGTCCTTCAGGTACGCCCCGGTGGGGTTGACGTCACGCGGGACCTTCGGGGGTTTCTCGGGGACGATCTCGCCGTCGATGTTGCGGAAGATCGGGTGGTCGAGGTCGTCGGTCTGCCAGGTGTGCGGAACCTTCACGCGCTGGAATCCCTGGGAGGAGGACGCGTCGTAGTCCTCCTTCCAGAAGCCCGCGGGCGCGTCCTCGGGCTTGTCGGCGAGGGCGAACCGCCAGCTGCCGTCGAGGCTGCGCTGCCACTTCTCCGCGTCCGGCCCGGTGGGCTTCAGCCGGGTGTGCGGGGGCTCCTGGCCCTCGCCCGTCTTCTCCGGATCCTCGAGGTAACTGTGCACATCGGCCGGGAACTTGCCCGCGTCCGGCGCTCTTCCGGCGGCGCTGTCCGCCGTGGTGAGGGCGGCGCCGAGCGCGGTGGCCATGGCAGCCGCCACCGCGATCAGTCGTGTGCCGTACCTGCCGCGTACCGTGCCCAATCCGACCCCACCTCACATATTCGCAAGAAAACCAACACAGCTGAACAGCGATGCACGTTATTGGCCGGGTAAAGAGAGAGTCAACGGTGCGGACGGATCTCTGTGCGATCAGATGAGGCCGGAAGGTTTCACAGTGATGATGAGACAGCAATACTGATGCACCCGATCGGGCAGCACACCGGAGAGCGAGGCGCGCCGATGACCACCCCCGACAGCGAGGGGCCGACCAGCGAGGAACTCACCCTCACCGTCGACGAGCTGGCGGCCCGGGCCGGTGTGACCGTCCGTACGATCCGCTTCTACGGCACCCGCGGACTGCTTCCGCCGCCCGCCATCGGCCCGCGCCGGGTGGGGCACTACGGGCCCGTGCATCTGTCGCGGCTCGCGCTGATCGAGGAGTTGCAGCACCACGGCATGACCCTCTCCGCCATCGAGCGCTATCTGCGGCAGCTCCCCGCGGACCTGAGCGCGGACGACCTCGCCATCCACCGCGCCCTCGTCGCCTCCTGGGCGCCCGAGGCACCCGAGGAGGCGACCCGCGAACAACTGGCCCGGCGGGCGGGGCGCGCGCTGTCGGACGAGGACATCGACCGGCTGGCCGCCCTCCACGCGCTGGAGCGCACGGACCGGCCGGACGTCTTCCGCGTCGACCCCGGCGTGCTGCACCTGGGCCTGCGGCTGCTGGACGTCCCGATCGACCTGGAGACGATCCTGGCGGCCCACACCGTCGTACTGGAGCACAGCCGCTCCGTCGCCCGCGAGCTGGGCCGCCTCTTCCGCGACGAGGTGTGGGGCCCGGAGCGGGAGCCGGAGTCGGGCGGCGGGGCGGAGCGGGCGGCGGCGAAGAGGTCGCTGTCGGCGGACATGCAGCCGCTGGTGGTGCAGGCGCTGGTGATCGCGTTTCAGCGGTCGATGAAGCAGGAGCTGCGCGCCTGGTACGGGACCGACTGACCTTTGTGTGCTCAGGTCCCTACGAGGGCGGCGGCCAGCTCGGCGGGGCGGGCGGCGAACGGCGAGTGGCTGCCCGGCAGCGTCCGTACGGTGAACGGCTGGTCCGGCATCGCCGCGTCCGCCTCCGCGATCATCAGGTCCTGCACCGCGGGCGTGAGCGCCCAGTCCTCCGCGCACCGGATGAAGGTCCGCGGGATACGGCCCCACCGCTCCCGGGTGAGGGTGACCGGTGTGGTCGGTATCGCGAACGGCAGATCGGGGCTCAGGGCGTGGCGCCAGCGGCCGAAGGACCCGGCGGGAACGTCGTGGTAGTAGCCCTGCCGCAGCTCCTCCGCGTACTCGGGGTCGGCGGACAGCGGATTGATCCGGAACGCGCCGATGGCCTCCGGGTCGCCCACCATCAGCCCCTGGCCGCGGGTGGTCGCGGCCTGCTCCGGGGCCTCCATGTAGTCGGCGAAGCGGGGGCGTCCCGCGGGCACGACGGACGACAGATGGATCAGCTCGTCGACCAGTTCCGGAGCCTGCTCCGCGGCCAGGGAGGCGGAGACGCCACCGGCGCTGTGCGAGACGAGGACGACCTTGCGGTGGCCGCGCACCAAGCGCAGCGCCGAGACGACGGCCCCGGCGCACTCCTCCAGGGTCAGCCCGGCCAGCGCGGACTTCTCGGTCGCGAGGCCCGGCTGGCCGGGGGCGTAATAGCCCGACGGCGTCGGGGCGTCGAAGCCGTGCCCCGGCAGATCGACGGCGAGGCTCAGCGCGCCGAGCCCGGCCAGGGCGCGCTGGGTGGGCGCCCACTGCCAGGAGGAGTGCCAGGCCCCGTGGACCAGGACGAAGACGGTGCCGGTGGGGTGTTCGTTTCTCATGTTGCTCATGGGGCCAGTCCACCCGCTCGGTGCGGGCTGATGCATGGCTATATCTCGCCAACGGGGCGCCGATATCCGCCATATATCGGCACCCCGGTCCGGTTGACGCCCCCTAGTCCGTGAAGCGTTCGCCGCGCTCCGCCTTCTCCAGCAGCAGCGGCGACGGCGCGAACCGCTCCCCGTACGCCGCCTCGAGTTCGCGGGCGCGGGCCACGAAGCCCGCCACGCCGCCCTCGTAGCCGTTGATGTACTGGAGCACCCCGCCCGTCCAGCCGGGGAAGCCGATGCCCAGGATCGAGCCGATGTTGGCGTCGGCGACGGACGTCAGCACGCCCTCCTCCAGCAGCCGCACCGTGTCGAGGGCCTCGCGGAAGAGCATGCGCTCCTTCATGTCCTCGAAGGGGATGCTGTCGTCGGGGGTGGTGCCGGTGCCGAAGTGCTCGCGCAGCCCCGGCCACAGCCCCAGGCGCTTGCCGGTGGCCGCGTCGTACTCGTAGAAGCCCGCTCCCCCGCTGCGCCCCGGGCGCCCGAACTCCTCCACCATGCGGTCGATGACCGTATCGGCCGGGTGCGGTTGCCACTCGCCGCCCGCCTCCAGCGTGGCGCGCCGCGTCTCCTCGCGGATCCTGCGCGGGAGGGTCAGGGTGAGTTCGTCCATCAGGGAGAGCACCTTGGCGGGGTAGCCCGCCTGGGCCGCGGCCTGTTCGACCGAGGCCGGGTCGATGCCCTCGCCGACCATCGCCACGCCCTCGTTGATGAAGTGTCCGATGACGCGCGAGGTGAAGAAGCCGCGGGAGTCGCTGACCACGATCGGGGTCTTGCTGATCTGCCGCACCAGGTCGAAGGCGCGGGCCAGCGCCTCCTCCCCGGTGCGCTCGCCCTTGATGATCTCGACCAGGGGCATCTTGTCGACGGGTGAGAAGAAGTGCAGCCCGATGAAGTCACCGGAGCGCTCCACGCCCTCCGCCAGCATCGTGATCGGCAGGGTGGAGGTGTTGGAGCACAGCAGGGCGTCCGGCGCGACGACGGGCTCGATCTCCTGGAAGACCTTGTGCTTGAGCGCCGGGTCCTCGAAGACCGCCTCGATGACGGCGTCACAGCCCGCGAGGTCCTGCGGATCGGCGGTCGGGGTGATGAGGGCCAGCAGCGCGTCGCGCCGGGCCTCGGTCGTACGGCCCTTGGCGACCGCCTTGGCCAGCAGCCCTTCCGCGTACGCCTTGCCCTTGGCGGCCGCCTCGTCGGAGACGTCCTTCAGGACGACCTCGATACCGGCCTTGGCGCAGGCGTAGGCGATGCCCGCGCCCATCATCCCGGCGCCCAGCACCGCGACCTTGCGGACCGTGCGCGGTTCGATCCCCTGCGGCCGGTTGGCACCGGAGTTGACCGCCTGGAGGTCGAAGAAGAACGCCTGGATCATGTTCTTGGCGGTCTGGCCGACGACCAGTTCGGTGAAGTACCGGGCCTCGATGGTCTGGGCCGTCTCGAAGTCGACCTGTGAGCCCTCGACGGCGGCGGCGAGGATGTTGCGCGGCGCCGGGTAGGGGGCGCCGTTGAGCTGCTTGCGCAGATTGGCGGGGAAGGCGGGCAGGTTGACGGCGAACTTCGGGTCCGCCGGGGTGCCGCCGGGGATCTTGTACCCCTTCTCGTCCCAGGGCTGCCGCGACTCGGGGTGGGCGTCGATGAAGGCGCGCGCCCTGGCCAGCATCTCGTCGGGCGTGTCCACGACCTCGTGCACAAGCCCCGCCTCCAGCGCCCGGCGCGGGGCGTACCGGGTGCCCTGGAGCAGCACCTTGAGCAGCGCGTCGGCGACGCCGAGCAGCCGCACCGAGCGCACCACGCCGCCGCTGCCCGGCAGCAGCCCGAGCGTGACCTCGGGGAAGCCGATCCGCGACGCGGGGGTGTCGAGCGCGACCCGGTGGTGACACGCGAGGGCGATCTCGAATCCGCCGCCGAGCGCCGCCCCGTTGATCGCAGCGACGACGGGCTTGCCGAGGGTTTCGATACGGCGCAGTCCGCGCTTGATGCGCAGGTTCGTCTCGAAGGCTTGCTGGGCCTGGTCGGGCCCCAGCGTGACCATGTCCTTGAGGTCGCCGCCCGCGAAGAAGGTCTTCTTGGCGGAGGTGACGATGACGCCGCGGATCGCCTCCTGCTCCGCCTCCAGCCGGTCGGCGACCGCGTCGAGTGAGGCGATGAAGGCGGCGTTCATGGTGTTGGCGGACTGTCCAGGGTCGTCGAGCACAAGGGTGACGACACCGTCGTCGCCCTGCTCCCAGCGGATGGTCGAGGCGGTGGCGGGGTTGCTCATCTCACGGTCTCCAGGGGCGAGGGGGGCGGAACGGAAGCGATTCGGAAGCGGATGCGGACGCGGACGGTGCGGGCTCCTCCCGTCCCGGCCCTCGCCGGACCCCTCCGCGGCCCCGCCACGCGGGACCCGAGGGGTCCAGGGACCGCGGGCGAAGCCCCGGGTGGAACCCGGAGGGTCCAGGGGCGAAGCCCCGGTTGGAACCGGAACCGGAGCCCCGGAGAGCCCAAGGCCGAAACCCCGGGTGGAACCCAGAGCCAAAGCCCCGGCGGCCCAGGAGCCGAGCCCCGGGCGGGAGTCCAGCCCCGGAGCCCAGCCGGCCCCAGGCCCGGAGCCCGATACGGCCCGGGTCCAGAGCCCCGGTACGGCCCAGAGGCAGAGCCCGGTGAGGCCCAGCCCCGGGACCAGGAAAAGCCCGGGGGCCAGAACCCCGGAGGTCCAGCGACGAAGCCCGGGGGACGAGACCAGCCCCGGCGGTTCCAGAGGCGGAGCCCCAGAAGACCCACGGGAGAGCCCGGGTGGAGCCCCCGAGGGCCCAGGAACCGAGCCCCGAGGGGTCCCAAGGGCAACGCCCCGGCGGACCCAGCGGCGGAACCCCGTGGAGTCCAGGGGCGAAGCCCCAGGCCGGGCCCAGCGCCGGAACCCCGTGAGGTCGAAGGGCGAAGCCCCGAGCCGGGTCCAGGGGCGAAGCCCCGAGTCGGGTCCAACGGCGGAACCCCGTGGGGTCCAAGGGCGAAGCCCCGGGCCAGGTCCAGGATGGCCCCCCGGCGAGGCCCAGAGGCGAACCCCCGGCGAGGTCCAATGGGCGAAGCCCCGGCGAGGTCCAAGGGCGAAGCCCCGAGCCGGGTCCAGGGACGGAACCCCGTGGGGTCCAAGGGCGAGGCCCCGGGCCAGGTCCAGGACGGACCCCCGGTGAGGCCCAGAGGCGAAGCCCCGGCGAGGTCCAAGGGCGGAGCCCCGGTGGGGTCCAGGGGCGGAGTCCCTGGTTCGGGAAGGGGCGGGGTGGGGAAAGGCCCGGCCACCACTACAGGCGCTCGACCACCGTCGCGATACCCATGCCGCCCCCCACGCACAGCGTCGCCAGCCCGTACCGCTGTCCGCGTCGCTCCAGCTCGTCCACCAGCGTGCCGAGGATCATCGCGCCGGTGGCGCCCAGGGGGTGGCCCATCGCGATCGCGCCGCCGTTGACGTTGACCTTGTCCAGGTCGAGGCCCATGTCGGCGGCGAAGCGCAGCACGACCGCCGCGAACGCCTCGTTGATCTCGACCAGATCGATGTCGTCGATGGTCAGCCCGGCCTTGGCCAGGGCCTTGCGGGAGGCGGGGGCCGGGCCGGTGAGCATGATGGTCGGGTCGGCGCCGGAGACGGCGGCGGAGACGATACGGGCGCGGGGCGTGAGGCCGTAGCGCTCGCCGGTCTCGCGGTTGCCGATGGCGACGAGGGCCGCGCCGTCCACGATGCCGGAGGAGTTGCCCGCGTGGTGGACGTGGTCGATGGCCTCCACCCAGTGGTACTTCTGGAGCGCCACCGCGTCGAAGCCGCCCGCCTCGCCGATCGTCGCGAACGACGGCTTGAGCCCCGCCAGGGTCTCGGGCGTGGTGCCGGGGCGGATGTGCTCGTCGCGGTCGAGGACGGTCAGCCCGGAGCGGTCGCGGACCGGGACGACGGAGCGGTCGAAGCGCCCCTCTTTCCAGGCCAGGGTCGCCCGTTCCTGGGACAGCGCGGCGAAGGTGTCCACGTCGTGGCGGGTGTAGCCGCCGAGCGTGGCGATGAGGTCGGCGCCGATGCCCTGGGGGACGAAGCCGGTCTCGTAGTTGGTCATCGGGTCGGCGAACCAGGCGCCGCCGTCGGAGCCCATCTTCACGCGCGACATCGACTCGACGCCGCCCGCCAGCACCAGGTCCTCCCAGCCCGAACGGACCTTGGCCGCGGCCAGGTTGACGGCCTCCAGACCCGAGGCGCAGAAGCGGTTCTCCTGGACGCCCGCCACGGTCACCGGGAGCCCCGCCGCGATGGCCGCGACCTTGGCGATGTCGGAGCCCTGGTCGCCGAGCGGGCTGACGACGCCGAGCACCACATCGTCGATCGCCGCCGGGTCCAGATCGGGGAAACGGCGCCGGATCTCGTGGATGAGGCCCACGACGAGGTCGACGGGCTTGGTGCCGTGCAGGGCGCCGTCGGCCTTGCCGCGTCCGCGCGGGGTGCGGATGGCGTCGTACACGTACGCTTCGGTGCTCACGTCTGCTGCCTTTCGAGGGGGAGGAGGGCGGTTGGCGCGTTACGACGAGGGCTCCTCGGCGGGCGGCGGCGTCGGGGTGACGGCGGGTACGCCCCAGTCGCGGGCCACCTCGGCGGCGTGGGCGCCGGGCCGGGCGGGGCCGCCGCGCACCCGGCCGGGGGTGGCGGAGAAGCGCGGGGCGGGCGCGGGCTGGGTGATGCCCGCCTCGTCGACGAAGGTGCCGCGGGCGGCGAGTTGCGGATGGCGGGGGGCCTCGCGCAGCGAGAGGACGGGCGCGACGCAGGCGTCCGACCCGGCGAACACCGCCGTCCACTCCTCGCGGGTGCGCTCCTTGAAGCGGGCGGCGATGACGGTGCGCAACCGGTCCCAGCTGTCGATGTCCTTGCGGGCGGGTGCCTGGTCGGCGATCCCGAGCAGGTCGATGAACTCGGCGTAGAACGCGGGCTCCAGCGCGCCGACCGCCATATGGCCGCCGTCGGCGGTCTCGTACGTGCCGTAGAAGGGGCAGCCGCCGTCGAGGAGGTTGCTGCCGCGCCGGTCCTGCCAGCCGCCGGCCGCCATCATGCCGTGCAGGACGGCGGTCAGATGCGCGGTGCCGTCCACGATCGCCGCGTCCACCACCTGGCCGGTGCCGCCGGAGCGGGCGTGCTGGAGGGCGGCGAGGACGCCGATGACGAGGTAGAGCGAGCCGCCCGCGTAGTCCCCGAGCAGGTTCGCTGGCGCCACCGGCGGGCCGTCGGCCTCGCCGGTCATGCCCAGCGCGCCGGTGATGGCGATGTAGCCGATGTCGTGCCCGGCCGTCGCGGACAGCGGTCCGTCCTGGCCCCAGCCGGTCATCCGGCCGTAGACGAGGCGGGGGTTGCGCTCCAGGCAGGTGTCCGGGCCGAGGCCCAGCCGCTCGGCGACGCCGGGGCGGTAGCCCTCGATGAGGATGTCGGCCCGCTCGATCAGGCCGAGCGCGGCGTCCAGGCCGCGCTCGGACTTCAGGTCGAGCAGGACGGAGCGCTTGTTGCGGTTGGCGAGGTCGTACGCCGGGTCGACCTTCAGGCCCCCGGGGCGCTCGGGCCGGTCGACCCGTACGACATCGGCGCCCAGGTCGCCGAGGAGCATGGCCGCGAAAGGGCCGGGCCCGATTCCGGCCAGCTCCACGACCCGCACCCCGGCCAGCGGCCCGTGCCCCGTCGCTCCGCCCACGTCTGCTGCCGCCGCCATCCGGGTTCCGTCCTCAGCCTCTGTATGACACCACCGCTGTAACACCGCCGATGCTAGGAACGCACCCCCCATTCCACAAGCCCCCACCCGGAGCGGGGTGTTCAGCCCGGCGTGTCCGCCGGGATCGGGCGGTCCCGCAGCAGGTGGTCATCGGACAGCTCCGGGTCCACCAGACGGCCCAACCGGCGCGGCACATCCGCTCCCATCAGCACGATCACCACCAGCGTCAGACCGGACGTCAGCACCGCCAGGGCCTGCCCGAGCGGCATGCCCTCCGCCAGGTGCGCGCCCAGCACGGGGGCCACCGCGCCGCCGAGCGCGCCCGTGTTGTAGACGAAGCCGAGCGACGCGGCGCGGCTCTCCGTGGGGAAGTGGCTCGCGATGTACTTCGGCAGGATGCCGGAGATCCCCTGGCTCAGGGCGAGCAGACAGAACAGCAGCACCCCCAGCCCCACCAGCGTGTCCCGCACCGCGAAGACGGGGAAGACGAAGCACAGCGAGGCGAGCAGGGTGTACGCGTAGGCCCGCCGGGTCCCGAACCGGTCACCGGCGAACCCGGCCAGCCAGCAGCCGGCCATGGTGCCGAAGCCCGCGTAGAACATCGCGTCCGTGACCTCGGAGGGCGCGTACCCCAGCTCGGTCTTCAGATAGGTGGGCAGCAGCGCCTGGATGGGCCAGCTGTAGAGGAAGGCGCAGAAGACGGTGCACATCAGCGCCACGTACAGCAGCCAGCCGCGCCGCCCGCCGAGCTGGGCGGCGAAGGCGAGCAGCGCGCCCGCCGCCAGCAGCGACAGCGGCCACCGCCAGCCCGCGCCCAGCGGGGTGAAGACGCAGAACAGCGCGGCGCTCGCGGCCACCGCCAGGGCCGCGTTGAGGTACCCGATGCGGCCGGTGAACAGGGGGCGGAAGGGATTCGGCCGGGCGGCCCCGGACGCGACCACCTCCTCGTGCCAGTCCCCCGCCTCGGGAAGCGCGCGCCGCACCCACAGCGCGACGAACACGGGCAGGACGCCGATGTAGAACATCCAGCGCCAGCCCCAGGCGGGTACGACCCACTTGTACAGCTCGGCGGCGAGGATCGTGCCGCCCGCGTAGCCGGAGATCAGGAAGCCGGAGGCGCGGTTGCGCAGTTGGGCGGGCCAGCTCTCCAGGGCGTACGTCGCGCTCGCGCTGTACTCGCCAGCCATGCCCATGCCAATCAGCAGCCGGGCGGCGAACAGGCTGAAGTAGTTCCAGGCGAAGCCGCACGCGAAGGTGCCCAGGGAGTAGAGCAGAATGCTCGCGATCATCGCTGGCTTGCGCCCGTACCGGTCCCCCATCGCCCCCAGCAGCGCCCCGCCGAGCCAGCGGGTGATGAAGGCGCCCGAAACCAGGCTCGCCGCCGACGCCGCGCTCAAGTCGAACTCGTCGGCTATCTCGGTCAGCACGAGCGTGATGAGCACGAAGTCGAAACCGTCGAGCAGATAGCCGATCCAGGCGGCGAACAGCGACTTCCACTGCCGCCGGGAGACCTGGCGGTACCAGGGCCCGCGTAATGCCTCGACCGTCACGACAGCAGCCCTCCCTCTTCCAGCAGTTGACGCACCGTCTTGACCGCGTCGTCCCCCAGCGGCACCTGCGGCGCGGCCGTCGCGGGGCAGGCGATGACGCCCAGCAGATGCAACGCCGCCTTGAACGCGCCGAGCGCCGAGGAGCTGCCGCCCATCGCGGCCGGATCCCCGGCGTCGGTGAGGGCGAACAGCGCTGCCAGCCGGTCCTGTTCGGCCCGCGCCCGGTCCCAGCGGCCCGCGCGGGCGTGCTCGTAGAGCCGTACGTAGCCTGCCGGGTCGACGTTGCCGAGCCCCGGGACGACACCGTGGGCACCGGCCAGCAGGGCGCCGTCCACGGCGAGTTCGGACCCGGTGAGCACCGAGAAGGAGTCGGTGAGGCCGCGGCGGCGGGCCTCGACCAGCAGCCGCCGCAGCGCACCGTCGTCGCCGCTGCTGTCCTTGAGCCCGGCGAGCGTGCCGTCGGCGGCCAGCGGCAGCACGATCCGCGGCGTCAGCTTGGAGTGGACGGAGGCCGGGATGTCGTACGCGAACAGCGGCAGCCCCGCACCCTCGCGCACCCGCCGGAAGTGGTCGGCGATCTCCACCGGGTGGGTGCGGGTGAAGAAGGGCGCGGTGGCCACGATCCCGTCCGCGCCCAGCGCGGCGGCGGTACGGGCGTGGTCCACGACCCGCTCGGTCGCCATGTCGATCGCCCCGGCGAGCACCGGCACCCGCCCGGCCGCCGCCTCGATCACCGTCTCCAGGACGGTACGGCGCCTGCCGTCGCCCAGATATGCGGTCTCGCCGCTGGAGCCGAGCGCGAACAGGCCGCTCACGCCCGCGCCGATCAGCCGCTCGGCGAGGGCGGCGAGGGAGGCCCGGTCGACCTCACCGCCGGGGGTGAGGGGGGTGCACAGGGGCGGGACGACACCGGTGAGCGGAGCCGGAAGACTCATCTGGACCCTGCCTTCCTTATGGGGCATTTTGGACGTCGGACGTCCTATGTGTGGGGCGAATCTGACTGAGCACCAGCCCCCTGTCAAGTACACCCGCGCCCAGCACACCGTCCGGATTCCGCCAGCCATCGTGTGCTCCGCGGACCACGATGAAACGCATGAGCGACCACATGACCTACGAGATCCGGGCCATCGCGCCCGAGGTGGCGAAGCAACTACGCATCCAGGACGACGCGGGCAGCCCCCCGCGCATGGTGGCGAACGACGAGGGCAACAACCCGCTGCGCTGCTGTCTGGGCCGGAGCCTGCCGGGCGAGACCATCGCCCTCGTCTCCTACGCCCCGCTGCGCCGCTGGGCCGAGGAGACGGGCGCCGAGCCCGGCCCGTACGACGAGCAGGGTCCGGTCTTCATCCACGCCGAGGAGTGCGACGGCTGGACCGGCCCCGGATTCCCGTCCGGCATGTGGGGCGACCACCGGGTGCTGCGCGCCTACTCCGCGAAGGGCAACATCCTCGGCGGCCGCCTGCTGACCGGCGGCGGGCAGCAGGCGTGCGAGGAGACCCTGGCGGAGCTGTACGCGGACCCCGAGGTGGCCGCGGTGCATGTGCGCTGCGTCGAGTTCGGCTGCTTCGTGGCCGAAACGCGACGAGTCGCTCAGTCGGAGTCCTGACGGGTGTCCGCCAGCGCGCGGCGGCACAGCGCGTCGGCGCGGCGGGTGGTCTCGGGCTGCCGGTAGTCGCGGGCCAGGTGGAGGGTGTACGCGCAGGCGTCGTCGAGGGTCACCCGGTGGCCGACGGACACGAACACCGGCTTCACCCCGTCCCGAGTGCGCAGCGCCCGGCCGACCTCCTCGTCCCCGTCGAGCAGCGGCGTCCAGTCGCCGCGGCGCGGGCCGGGCGGGTCGTGGCGGAAGGTGAAGGGATTCTTGGCGACGCCGATCGTGGGCAGCCCGGTCAGCACCCCCAGGTGGCTGGCCAGCCCGAAGCGGCGGGGGTGGGCGAGGCCGTAGCCGTCGCACACCACGACGTCGGGGCGGTGGCCGAGCCGGTCGAGGGCGCCGAGCGCGTCGAGTACGGCCGGGATCTCGCGGAACGCCAGCAGCCCGGGGACGTACGGGAAGGTGATCCGGCCGACCGCCGTCGTCTCCCCGACGACGGCGAGGGTGCGGGCGTCCAGCGCGACGGCGGCCGCCGCGACGACGCCGCGTTCGTCGTCGTACGCCACGTCCACCCCGACGACCGCCCCGGCCCCACCGCCCGGGGCGGGCACGGCCCCGCCCTCCGTGCGGACGGATCCCCGCAGCCGCTCCTGCACGGCGGTCGCCTCGGCCTCGGTCGTGGGCCAGTCGCGCGGGAGTTGGTAGCGGGGATCGATGGCGCTCGTCATGACCGGTCACGCTACCGGTCGCCGCATGCCGCTACCGGGTCGGCTCCAGGCGGGCGATGCGGCCCTTCTCGCCCGACGCCCAGCAGCCGCCGTCCGGGGCGCAGTCCACCGAGTCGTACGAGCCCGGGTCGAGGGCGCGCCAGCTGCGCCCGCCGTCCGCCGTCACATCCGTGCCGGTCGGGCCGACCGCGAGGGCGGCGCGGTGGCTGTACGGGAGCCAGGCGACCCCCGAACGGTAGGCGGGCGGGGGCTGGGTGGCCGGGGTCCAGGCCGCGCCGCCGTCCGCGGTGACCGCGGCCGCGCGCGGGGACGGCTGGTCGGGCCGGTAGTCGCCGCCCACGGCGAGGCCGTGGCGGGTGTCGCGGAAGGCGAGGGCGAACACGCCACGGGCCGGGTCACCGGCCGGGAGCGGCGCGTCGGCGACGCTCCAGGTGCGGCCTCGGTCGGCGGTGTGGAAGACCCGGGCGGTGGCGGCGCCTCCGGTGGCGAACCACGCGTCGCGGCGTCCGGCGCTCACCAGACACTGCCCGCTCGCGGCGAACGCGGCCTCGCCCGGCTGTGCGTCCGGCATCCCTTCAGAGGGCAGCACGCGCCAGGTGCGGCCGCCGTCCCCGGTGCCGAGGATGCGGTACTTGCCGTCCACGGGATCGCTGAGCGCGATGCCGTGGCGCGCGTCGAAGAAGGTCAGGCAGTCGTAGAAGGCGCGCGGATCGGGGTTACGGAACGCCTCGCTCCAGGTGGTGCCGCCGTCGTCCGTGACGAAGACGCGCGACGCCTCCCCCTCGCCGATGGCCAGCACCACCGCGCGGCGCACCCCGAACGCCTCGATGTCGCGGAACTCAAGCCCCTCCGCGCCGGGCGGGGACACGTTCCGCCAGCTGCGCCCGCCGTCGCGGGTGCGCAGCACCGTGCCCTTCGTCCCCGCGACCCACGCGGTCCGGCGGCTCACGGCGGCGAGTCCCCGGAAGCGGGCGTCGGTGCCGCTGTCCTTCAGCCGCCAGCCGGCGCGTACGCCGTCCGCCGAACCGGCTTGCGCGGGTGCGGCGAGGACGGCGGCGAGCGCCGCCCCGCAGAGTCCGGCGGCCACTAAGCGTCTGATCATGCCCATGATCCCCATGCCCGTCATGGGGCGGGAAGCTAGCCCATGGGCGATACGCCGTCCAGCACGCGACGGCGCCCGCGGGAATCCGCGGGCGCCGCCGTTCGGCCGTCAGCCGTGCCGGGTCACTTGTTCACACAGAGCTTGACCAGCAGCGATACACAGTTCTGCGAATCGTCGGTGGGCGCCGAGGTCGGGTTGTCGGGCTGACTCGGCGTCCCCTGCGGGTCGCTCGTGCCGCCGCCGTCGCTGTCGCCACCGCCGGAACCGCTGCCGGAGCCACCGTCGTCCGTCGGGTCCTGCGAGGGCGACGAGGGGTCGGATGTCGGAGTCGACCCGGATTCAGACGGGTCGGGCGACTTGGTCGGCTTCGACGGTGTCGTCGGCTTCTCCGAGGGCGAATCCGACGCGTCCGACGACGGGTCCGAGGGAGCGGACGACGGCGTGGACCGCGAAGGGGATACCGCACTCGACGGCACGTCCGAGGGGCCCGGCGCCTTCGTGGACGGCTTGCTCCGGGACGCCTCGCGCGTGCCGTCCGTCCGCGGCGCGTCCGGCTTCCGCGACGCGGCATCCGTCGCGCCCGTACCGGACGAACCCGACGAAGGTGAGGAATCCGAAGGCTGATGACTCGGCGCCGACGCCGCCGCGGGCTGCCCCGCCTCCGCCGCGCCGCCGTTGGTGAGGGCGAGCCCCGTCATGACCGCCGCACCCGCGACGAACAGCACCCCGGCCCCGGCCACCGCGACCGCGACCGGCCCCGCCTCGCGCACCTGCCCGTGCATCAGGTGGCGCATCGA
>NZ_GG657754.1:2286640-2288771 GCF_000158915.1 Streptomyces himastatinicus ATCC 53653
CCCCAGCGGTCCCGGCGCCCGCTGCCGCGGCGCCCGCCGCGGCCCAGCCACCCGCGGCGACCAGCGGCCGCAAGTACGGCGCGGTGCCCCGGTCGTACAGCGCCAGCAGCGCCGCACCGGTCAGCGCGGCCAGTCGGCCGTCGGCCGCCACCAGCCGCTCCATCCGCAACCGGCAGTCCCGGCAGCCGTCGATGTGCACCGCGAGCTGCTCGGCCTGGTGCGGGCCGTCCGTACCCTGCACATGGCCGGGCAGCATGTCCCAGTGGCCACCGCACGCCGCGCTCGCCGGGGTGCCCGGCTGCGCGCGCAGGAACTCGTGGCGCAGGCTCTCCCGGGCCCGCTCCACCAGCGCGGCCGCGGCCTCGGCGGTCGTCCGCGTACGACGGGCCGCCTCCTCCGGCGACAGATCCTCCGCCTCGGCGAGCCAGAGCGCGGTGACCCAGCGCTGCGGCAGCTCGCCGAGGACGCGTATCAGCGGTTCGAGCAGCGAGGACTGCTGCGGCGGACCCCAGTTCACCGAGGCCACGGCGAGCCCGCGGATGACGCCCGTCAGTTCGCCCGGTATGGCGTCGGTGTCGATGGACTCCCCCGCGCGCAGCCTCCGCCAGACGCGGAAGTGCGCCTCGGCGACGAGGTCACCCGCCATCCAGGGGTTGCCGGTCAGGGTGCGGGCGTACCCGACAAGTCGTGGATATTCGGATTCGTAGAGCCGGGTGTACGCGGCCGCATCCGGCGCCGCGGGACGTTCGGTCATGGTGGAACAACCCCTGGGGTGGGTGCCTCGGGAGAGCGGAGTGCGGCGGAAGTTTTGTAACAGCTCCGCACGGCACCCGAGACCGAGCATGGATTTGGCAAGCCTAAATGCCGTATGTCCCCCCGAAAAACCGGTCGTGACGCACGTCACGCCCCGCGCGGGTGCACTGGCCAGTGAGCCCGTACGTCTTATGGACGTAGAGACGGCGAGGACCCGCACCGATCGCAATCGCAAGGGAGCAGGCGTTGTGACCACTGTCATCGACCAAGCAGTCCAGGCCCACCTCATCGCGTCGACCCCGGAAGCACGTGCCATCCCGGCATGCCTGCGCTACGAGCGCGACGACCCGTTCGCCGTCCGCGTCTCCTTCCCGCCCACCGCGTCCCTCGACGGTTCCGCCGTGGAGTGGACCTTCGGGCGCGAACTGCTCGCGGCCGGACTGCGCGGACCCGCGGGCAGCGGGGACGTCCAGATGTGGCCGTGCGGAACGCAGCGCACCGTGCTGGAGTTCCACGCGCCCGAGGGCATGGCGATGGTGCAGTTCGACACCGGGGATCTGCGGCGGTTCCTGGGCCGCTCGTACGCGGTGGTGCCGGAGGGGGCCGAGGGCGGGGAGCTGGACCTGGACGACGGGCTGGCGTCGCTGCTCAGAGACTGCTCCTGAGAGAAACCCTGAGAAACCGAGAGAAACCGAGAGAAATCCGTTCGCCCGGCAACCGCGTCAGTTGGTGGTCGTCGTGGCCGCGGCGGTGGTCGCCGCCGACAGCGCCGTGGCGACCGCGGCGGCGAGTCCCGCCCGCACATGGTCGACCACGCCCTCCAGCGCGGCCCCCGGCGCGCCGCTGCGCGCCTCCAGCTCCGCGATCCGCTTCCGATGCGCCTTGAGGTCCTTGTGCGTGACGACGGTCGTCAGCCCGCCCGCGGCGGCGAGCGCGATCAGCGCGGCGTCCCGCTCGGACACCTCGGCCACGGGCTGTGCCCCGTACAGGACCCGCACCGCCTCCTCCCGCATCTCCGCGACCAGCTGCGTCCGTTCCAGCCCGTACTCCTTGACCGGGAACAGGCCGAGCACCCGCCGTGAGGTCGCGCGCACATACCCGGCGGCCCGCAGCTGGTGCCGTACCGCCTTCTCCGTCAGCTGCGAGTGATGCCCCACCCAGGTCCCCCAGGTGCGCGGCCGGGACTCCTCGATCAACTCCATCAGCCCGTCCAGCGCCGGGTCCCCGGTCCGCGCGTCCGGCAGCGGCTTCGGACAGCCCTCCGCGTCGACGAGCAGCTCGCGCTGCGCGAGTTCGGTGAGCGCCCCGGCCTGGACGAGATAGCCCGGATGTGTGACGGGCTTGCCGGTGCCCGGGTCGAAGGCGAGCAGGTAGAGGG
>NZ_GG657754.1:2291275-2292321 GCF_000158915.1 Streptomyces himastatinicus ATCC 53653
CCCCCTACTCCCCCGCCGTCGTCAGCCGCAGCGCCGCGTCCCGCACATCCGGGTGCGGATGCCGCCGCAGCCCCCGCACCCGCTCCCGCCAGGGCTCCGCCCATTCCGTACGGGGGCCGCCGACGCCGGTGAGCACCGCGGCGAAGAGCCCGGCGGCGTGTCCGCCGTCCTCCTCCAGCTGCCATGCGGCGCGCAGCAGCGCTTCCCGTCCGCCCGGCCGGGACGCGGCATCGAGCCGGTCCCGCAGGACGTCGGCGGTGCGGGCGGCGAGCGCGGGGCGGGAGGTGTGCAGCCGGGCGAGGCGGGCGAGCGCGGCGGTGAGCGCGCTCGGCCGGGCGTCCAGGTCGAGGGCCTGGACGAGGACCTGGGCGGCCTCGGGGATGAACGTCTCGTATCCGGCGAGGAGTTCGGCGGCACCGAGCGCATGGCGCCGCATCTCCCGCGGCCGCATCCGCCCGTGCTGGGCGAGCCGCGTGGCCAGGTGGCGGATGCGCTGGCGGGCGGGCCGGTCGCGGTCCGGTTCGGCGTCGGGCATGCCGGTGCGGGCGTCGGCGGTGACGAGGGCGGCCAGCGCCCAGGCGAGCGGGTTGTCCTCGGAGGTGCCGTCGGGCGCGGCGGCCATGAGGGCGAGCAGGGCGTCGGCGGCGGACCGCCAACTGGCCCGGTTGCCGAGGTCGGTGACGGCAGCGACCAGCAGCGCGGCCGCGTCCGGCGCCCAGGGCGACCAGCGGGCGAGCGCCGCGTGCCCTGAGGCGGCCACCTCGGGGTCCTCGGTGTCGCAGACGACGCGGATGAGCTGGGCGTAGCGCTCGCGGTGGAGTTCGGGGAGGTCGAGCGGCCGGGTGTGGAGGACGGCGTGGCGCAGTTCGCGGCGCCCGGCTGCGGCGGCGGTCAGCAGCTCCCAGGCGCGCTTGGTGCCGAGCAGCCGGGCCGCGAAGCGGACGCAGACGGCCTGGACGTCGGGGTGCTGGCCGGGGAGTCCCTGGGCGTCGGCGAGGAGCCCGCCCGCGTCGGGGGCGGGGAGGTGGGTGGCGGCGATCCGGGCG
>NZ_GG657754.1:2292539-2297080 GCF_000158915.1 Streptomyces himastatinicus ATCC 53653
GGGTGTGGGACAGGGCGGCGAGCGCGGCCTCGGCGAGCACCACATCCTCGGCGGCGGCCCACGTCCTGACCAGCGGCGTGCCCTCGTCGAGCGGGGCGGCGCGGGCGATCGCGGAGGCGCGTTCGGGTGGCGGCAGGGCGGTGTCGGCGGCGGCCCTGGCCAGCAGGCGGGCGGCGGCGGCCTGCTGGCGGGGCAGCCAGCGGGCGGTGTCGCGGCCGGTGGGCGGCGTCCAGTGGGTGCCGTGGGTGAGGAAGCGGCCGTAGGGCGGGGTGTCGCCGAGCACCAGGTCGAGGAGATCGGTGCGGCGCCGGGTCAGGACGGCCAGGACCGGGGGCAGGACGGCGGCCGAGGGCTCCTGGGCGAGGAGTTCGGCCACCCGGTCGTCCCGTTCGCGTGGCGGCTCCAGCCACCGGGTGATCGCGGTGCGGGCGGTTTTCGCCGCGGCCGAACGCGATGGCCTGCCACAGCAGTTCCTGAAGCTCGGGCATGGTGTGGGCGCGCCGTCCGAGGGAGCGGGCGAGGGCGAAGGTCAGCTCGTGGTCGACGCGTTCGGCGCCCGCCTCCAGCCAGGGGCGCAGCGCCTCGAAGACGGTGTGTTCCTGGCCGCGCCGCAGCTGGTGGTCGAGGCGGCCGAGGTCGGCGGCGCCGACGCTGCCCGCGAGCCGGGTGACGGTGCGCAGCGCCCAGCCGAGCAGTTCGCGCCGCCCGGTGACGGCGTGTTCGCGCAGCAGGGCGACGGCGAGGCGGCGCAGCGCCTGCCGGGTGGCGGTGGAGGAGTCGCGGGCCTGGATGGCGTCGGTGGCGACCCGGTCCAGGGGTTCGGCGGCGTCGTCGGTGAACAGGGCGGGCGGGGTCGCGGCGAGCGCGTCGAGGGCGGCGTGGCGCACCGGGTCCTGCTCGCTGCGCAGCCGTTCCAGCTGCCGCAGCAGCGCGGTGACGGCGTCCGGGTCGCCGGAGCGGGCGGCGTTGCGGATCAGCAGCGGGTAGGCGGTGGCGCGGTCGTCCGCTGCGGGGCGGCGGGTGGCCGTCAGCAGCTCCTCCCGCGCCTCCTCGACCGGCAGATACGCGACCGCTTCGAGCACCGTGGTCCAGTGCGCGCCGCGCTCGCGCGCCTGCGTGGCCATGCGGTGGGCCTCCGCCTGGCGGCGCGGGCGCGGCAGGGCGTCGAGGACGGCAGGGGCCAGGACGGCGTGGGAGGGGTCGTGTTCGGCGGTGGCGGCGTCGAAGAAGGCGGCGCGGCGGGCGGGCGGCAGGGCGGCGAGCAGCCGCGCCAGGGCCTGGGCATCGTGGGCCAGGGCCCGGCCCAGCGCGTCGAGTTCGGGCGGATCGGCCGACACCAGGCGGCGCAGTACGGCTCGTTCCAGCCCCCGGCCGCGCAGCAGGCCTGCGTGCTCGGGCGTGAGCAGCAGATCGACCGTACGGCCGGGGTCGGCGGCCACCAGCGTGCCCAGCCGGTGCCGCAGCGGCGTGGGCAGCGGGCTGTGGCAGCACCGCTCCAGCAGGTCCAGTACGCGGTGGGGTTCGGCGCGGGCGGCGAGCGCCACGCCGGGCGCGTACCGCAGCCACCAGTCGGTACGCAGCGCCACGGGCAGCGCGGTCAGCTGCCGTTCGGCCTCGTCGAGGACGGCGGCGGGGTGACGGGCGGTGAGGGGCCGCCAGCTGCCGACCGCGTGGAACAGCGCGGGCAGCAGCCGTACGACGGTGTCCGCACCGCAGGCCGGCAGCAGCCGGGCGGCCTCGACGTCGCCCCAGCGCTCCCGCAGCGGGTCGACCAGCCGGTCGGCGAGGGCGGTGCGGCGCTGGGCGACGACGGCCCGGATCAGCTGGCGCCGTACGGCGGCGGGCGCGTCCTCGAACGCCGCCTCCAGCGCCTCGTCCCGGACCCGGGCCCCGGCACCGGCCCCTCTGAGGGCGTGGCACCGCACCAGGGGGTCGGGGTCGGTGAGCAGCGTCTCCAGGTGGCCGGTCCGCCCCCCGATCGCGGCCGCGGCGGCGGCCAGCCGCTCCTCGTACGCCCCGCGTCCCGTCAACTCCCCGACGAGTGCGGCCAGTTGGCCCTGGGCACTGGCGGCCCGCACCCGCACGGCCAGCTCCCGCATGCGCCGCGGATAGGGCAGCGGGTCGAGGGCGGCGATCAGTTCGTCGGCGAGGGCGCGGGGCGCGTCGGGGTCGTACACCATGCGGAGGATTCTCCCCGGCCCGGTGGCCGGAGACGCGACGGGTCAGACGTCCGGCTGGTAGATGGTCTCCCAGGGGGTCCGCTGCCAGGGGCTGTCCTGGTTCATCGGGTCCACCAGCCGCTGCACGGCCCGCGCCGTGTCCTCCTGCGACACCGGCCAGTCCTCGTTCTCGGTGCCGTGAAGGGCGCGCATCCAGGCCAGCCGTCCGGTCATGAAGTCGTCCGCGTACTCCTTCCACGAGCCGTACGTGCGCGCGACCGGCGCCACGACCTCGCGCAGCAGCCGCCACGCGGTGGGCTCGTCGATGTACCCGGAGGCGAGGCCGTAGCGGGTGATGTCCGCGTAGCGGGCGATGTCCCAGGCCAGCGGCGGATGCCCGATGGCCGCCGCCATCCGCGTACGGTGTCCGGTGGTCGCCAGCCGGTGCAGGACGCCGTGCAGGTCCTCCGTGGTGGTGATGCCCCAGCTCTCCGAGAGCCGTCCCCGGGAGGTCGACACGTCGACGCGCTTGAGCGGGTACAGCAGGGTATGCGAATGCCCCGGGGTGCGCTCGGCGAGGATCGCCGCGAGCGAGACCATCCACCGCTGGTGGGAGGTCAGCGGGGTGGGGTAGCGCTTCTTCGCCGACGGGCCCACGGCCATCTTGACCAGGGTGCCGCCGAACTGTATCCAGCCAGCCATAAGGCGAATGATGCTGGCAGAGCCGCTGCCCGCGGTCAACCGGGGTCCGTACGCCGTGCGGGGGCGCCCGGTGGCGCTTACGCTCATGGAGTGGGTCGGCCGTGCGTCGGCCACCCCCTGCGCAACCCCGCCCGACCGGCCGTACAGCCCCGAAACGAGGGGGTAGACATGCCGGAGCTGTTCATCGGCGGACAGTGGACCGCCGCCCTCGACGGACACACACGGGAGATCCGCTGCCCGGCGGACGGGTCCCTGGTGGCCACGGTGGACGAGGCCGGGCCGAAGGACGTGGCCGCGGCCGTCGCTGCGGCCCGGGACGCGTTCGACCGCGGGCCCTGGCCGGGCACTCCGGCCGCCGAGCGCGGGCGGCTGCTGCTGCGCGTGGCGGATCTGCTGGAGCGCGACAAGGCGGATCTGGCCCGCGCCGAGTCCCTGGACACGGGGAAGCGGCTGGTGGAGAGCGAGTACGACCTCGACGACATCGCTGGGTGCTTCCGCTACTTCGGCCATCTGGTCGCCACCGGTGGCGCGGACCGGGTGCTGGACACGGGCAGCCCGGAGATCGACAGCCGGGTGGTGCACGAACCGGTCGGGGTGTGCGCCCTGATCACGCCGTGGAACTATCCGCTCCTCCAGACGGCCTGGAAGGTGGCCCCCGCGCTGGCCGCCGGGAACACGTTCGTCCTCAAGCCCAGCGAACTGACCCCGCACACCGCGATCGGGCTGCTGCGGCTGCTCACCGAGGCGGGGGTGCCCCCTGGCGCGGCCAATCTCGTCCTGGGGGCCGGGTCCACGACGGGCGCGCCGCTGGTCACGGACGAGCGGGTGGACATGGTGTCCTTCACCGGCGGGGTGGTGACCGGGCGGTGGATCATGGCGGCGGCCGCGCCCACGGTCAAGAAGATCGCCCTGGAGCTGGGCGGCAAGAACCCCAATATCGTCTTCACCGACTCCGATTTCGACACCGCCGTCGACTACGCGCTGACGGCCGTGTTCCTGCACTCGGGCCAGGTGTGCTCGGCGGGTGCGCGGCTGCTGGTCCAGGAGCAGGTGCACGACGCGTTCGTGGACGAGGTGGTGGCCCGCGCCCGGGCGATCCGGCTCGGTGGCCCGTTCGACGAGAACGCCCGTACCGGCCCGCTGATCTCGGCCGCGCACCGCGACAAGGTGGCCTCTTATGTGGCGGCGGGCATCGACGAGGGCGCGGTGCTGCGCTGTGGCGGGGCGCCACCCGACGAACCGTCGCTGGCGGGCGGCCACTACTACCTGCCGACGGTGCTGGACGACTGCACGCCGGACATGACGGTGGTGCAGGAGGAGTCGTTCGGCCCGGTGCTCACGGTGGAGCGGTTCCGGGACGAGGAGGAGGCGGTGGCGCTCGCCAACGACACGGTGTACGGGCTGGCGGGCGCGGTGTGGACGCAGGACGCGGAGAAGGCGCACCGGGTGGCGTCGCGGCTGCGCGCCGGAACGGTCTGGATCAACGACTTCCATCCGTACGTCCCGCAGGCCGAGTGGGGAGGGATGAAGCAGTCGGGCATCGGCCGTGAGCTGGGACCCGCGGGGTTGCACGAGTACCAGGAGGCCAAGCACATCTGGCGCAACACCGCGCCCCGCCCCCAGCGGTGGTTCACATGACGGCGGCCGATCCCACCGAGCCACCCCGCCCCGATCCCCGGG
>NZ_GG657754.1:2297337-2300579 GCF_000158915.1 Streptomyces himastatinicus ATCC 53653
CCAAACTGCTGGGCGGTCCGCACGTCGGCTGGCTGGGCGGCTGGATGATGATGACCGCCTCGATGGTGTCGCTGGCGGCGGTGGCGCTCGCGTACCAGATCACGCTGCCGCAGATCTCCTCGTGGTTCCAGCTCGTCGGCGACGGCGGCAGCGGCACCGAGCGGGCGGCCAACGCGGTCGTGCTCGGCTCGATCCTGGTCCTGTTCACCACCCTGGTGAACGGCTTCGGGGTGAAGCTGATGGCCCGTATCAACTCCGCCGGGGTGGCCATCGAGCTGGTCGCGGCGATCGTGCTGATCCTGCTGCTGGCCGCGCACTTCACCCGCGGCCCGGCCGTCGTGCTGGACACCTTCGGCCGCGGCGAGGGGCAGTCACTGGGCTACTTCGGCGCCTTTCTGACCGCCTCGCTGGCCTCCGCGTACGTCATGTACGGCTTCGACACGGCGTCGTCGCTCGGCGAGGAGTCCGTGGATCCGGGCCGCAACGCGCCGCGCGCCATCCTGCGGGCGCTCGTCGCCTCGTTCCTCATCGGCGGGTTCATCCTGCTGTTCGCCCTGATGGCGGTGGAGAACCTGCACGCGAAGGCGCTGGCGGAGGACGGCCTCCAGTACGTGGTGCTGTCCACCCTCGGAAGCACCGTAGGCGAGATCATGCTGTGGTGCGTGGTGGTCGCCATCACCGTGTGCGCGCTGGCCGTGCACACCGCCAGCATCCGGCTGATGTTCGCCATGGCGCGGGACAACAACCTGCCCGGCGGCTCCCGGCTCGCCCATGTCCATCCGCGGTTCCAGACGCCGGTGCTCCCGGCGATCCTCATCGGTGTGGTGGCCGTCGCGATCCTGGTCATCAACATCAACCAGCCGCAGATCTTCTCGGTGGTCACCAGCATCGCGATCATCATGATCTACATGGCATATCTGCTGGTCACCCTGCCCATGCTGGTGCGGCGGCTGAGGGGCCAGTGGCAACCGGCCACCGGCCGCTTCTCGCTGGGGCGCTTCGGCGTACCGGTCAATGTGCTGGCCGTGCTGTGGGGCCTCGCGATGTCCGTCAACCTCGCGTGGCCGCGCGCCGAGGTCTACAACGCCACCGGCCCCCAGCACTGGTATCTGCGCTGGGGTGCCGTCCTGTTCATCGGCGTCGTCGCCCTCGGTGGCTTCGCCTACTACTGGTTCGTGCAGCGCAGACACACCGGCGTACTCGCCGAGCACGCCGCCGCGACCACCCCGTGAGGAGAGGCCCGTGGACGAATTCGACTACGTGGTGGTCGGTGGCGGCACGGCCGGGTCGGTCGTCGCGGCCCGGCTGAGCGAGGACCCGTCGGTGTCGGTGTGCCTCCTGGAGGCGGGCCCCTCGGACGTCGGCGACGACAACATCCTGCGGCTGGACCGGTGGATGGCGCTGCTGGAGTCCGGCTACGACTGGGACTATCCCGTCGAGCCGCAGAAGAAGGGCAACAGCTTCCTGCGGCACGCCCGCGCCAAGGTGCTGGGCGGCTGCTCCTCCCACAACTCCTGCATCGCCTTCTGGGCGCCCGCCGAGGACCTGGACGAATGGGCCGCGGCCGGCTGTACGGGGTGGAGCGCCGAGGAGACGTACCCGCTGTTCCGGCGGCTGGAGAACAACGACGCGCCAGGGGACCACCACGGCCGCGACGGCCCGGTCACCGTGCGCACCGTACCGCCCCACGACCCGTGCGGCCGGGCGCTGCTGGCCGCGTGCGAGGAGGCGGGCATCCCCCTCACCTCCTTCAACACCGGCGAGACGGTGGTGCGCGGCGCCCACTGGTTCCAGATCAACGCGCGCGAGGACGGCACCCGCTGCTCCGCCTCCGTGGCCTACCTCCACCCGGTCATGTCCTGGCGCCCCAATCTGACCGTACGCACCGGGCTCCAGGCCAAGCGGCTGCTGCTGGACGCGGACCGGCGCTGCATCGGCGTCGACTACCTCGCCCCCGACCTCATCCACACCCACACCGTGCACGCCCGGCGCGAGGTGGTCGTCTCCTGCGGCGCCATCGACACCCCGAAGCTGCTGATGCTGTCGGGCATCGGGCCCGCGGACCGGCTGCGCGAGGTGGGGGTGGAGGTGATCGTGGACTCCCCCGGAGTCGGCGAGAACCTCCAGGACCACCCCGAGGGCGTCATCATGTGGAACGCCGAACAGCCCATGGTCCGCAGCTCCACCCAGTGGTGGGAGATCGGCATCTTCGCCGCCACCGAGCCCGATCTCGACCGGCCGGACCTGATGTTCCACTACGGGTCGGTGCCGTTCGACATGAACACCTACCGCCATGGCTATCCGACGTCCGAGAACGCCTTCTGCCTCACCCCGAACGTCACCCGCGCCCGCTCCACCGGCACCGTACGGCTGCGCAGCCGCGACTTCCGCGACAAGCCGAAGGTCGACCCCCGCTACTTCACCCACGACCACGACATCCGCGTGATGATCCACGGCCTGCGGCTGGCCCGCAACATCGCCGCCCGCCCCGCCCTGGCCCTCTGGGCGGGCGCCGAACTCGCCCCGGGCCCCGACGTGGACACCGACGACGAGCTGTTCGCGTACATCCGCGACACCCACAACACCGTCTACCACCCGTCCTGTACGGCGAAGATGGGCGCCCCCGACGACCCGGCCGCCCCGCTCGACCCGCAGCTGCGGGTCAAGGGCGTGACGGGGCTCCGGGTGGCCGACGGCTCGGTGATGCCGCATCTGGTGGCCGTCAATCCGTGCATCACCACGATGATGATCGGCGAGAAATGCGCCGACATGCTCAAGCGCCGCCACCCGTGACGGCACCGCGCCCGCCCGCGTAACTCCGGTGGCCAATCAAGGCGTTGGCACCGCGCGGCCACAGGATTCCCTTGAGCCCGCACACCCCCGGCGGCCACTCTGATCGCACCTTCCGACAGGAGAGTCGGATGCGATGAGGGAGGAAGCCAGCCGATGCGAAGATCGCGTCGCCTTGTGGCTGTGGTGGGCGCCGCCGGTGTGGTGGCCGCCGCCATGGCCGCCCCGGCGGTCGGCGCCCAGCCGTCCCGGTCCGCCACGAAGGCTGCACAGACCGCCCCGCAGGTTCGTACGCAACAGCACACGGTCACCCTGATCACCGGTGACACGGTCACTGTCACCACCGGCCCCGACGGCAAGTACGCCGTGGAGGTGCAGCGGGCGCCGGGCCCGCGAGTCGGGCGGAGTTCGTGACCACCCAGCAGGACAAGGGAAATCAGCGTCGTCCCCGT
>NZ_GG657754.1:2301607-2317662 GCF_000158915.1 Streptomyces himastatinicus ATCC 53653
GTCCACCCCGACTGGACCGGCCGGCAGATCAAGGACGCCCTGGCCAGCACCGCCAAGACCCGCGCGGCGGACGGCCCGTTCACCCAGGGCGACGGCCGGGTCGACGTACCGCGCGCGGCCTCCCAGAACGTCTTCGGGACCCCGGTCCTCAACTACGGCCAGTACGCGTACGACGCCGACAAGGCCGACCCTCGGACCATCAGGTACACCAACGCCACCGACAAGCCCGTGACGCTGAAGCTGGCGTCCTCGGTCGGCGACGACTCCCTCACCTTCGGCGCCGACACCGTGACCGTGCCCGCGAACGGCGAGGTGAAGGCCCTGGTCACCGTCGACCCGGCCAAGGCGGAGGCGGGCCGCCACGCCGGATACATCACCGCCACCGGCGACGACGGCGCGGGCGGCACGGTCAAGGTGACCACGGCCGTCGCCTACGAGAAGGCCGAGAAGCTCTACGACCTCAATGTCACCCTGCTGGACCGCGAGGGCAAGCAGTCACCCGGGTCGGCGCTCTACACCCTCCAGCGGCTCAGTGACGCGAGCCAGAACCAGTTCGGCTACGTGAGCGGCTCCGACACCTTCCAGCTGCCGCCCGGCACGTACTCCCTCGCCACCTGGATCCCGGTCTACGACAGCGGGAAGCACGAGATCGCGACGAGCGTGGTGGGCGATCCGCAGATCGAGCTGAACGGCGACACCTCCCTCACCCTCGACGCCCGCAAGGCCGTCGAGATCAAGCCACAGACGAAGGAGAAGGACGTCGAGTCCCAGGGACCGATTACCTCCTGGCACCGGGAGGTGAAGGGCGGCAGCTCCTTCGGCCTGACCTACTCCATGGGCAGGTGGAAGAAGCACATCTACGCGGCGCCGACCGAGAAGGTCACCGAGGGCCTCTTCGAGTTCTACAGCCGCTGGCGGCTGGAGAAGACCAAGCTGACCGCGAGCGTCACCAGCCCCGAGCGGGTCACGCTGAACCCGGAGTACGCGGGCACGTACACCGGCTGGCCCGTCAAGATCGACGGTAAGCGGAAGGTGCGGCTGGTGGCCGCCGGGGCCGGTACGCCCGAGGACTTCGAGGGCCTGGACGTGAAGGGCAAGGCCGTGCTGGTGGGCCTGGCGCCCGACGGATGGCCCGACGAAGCGGTCATCAACGCCACCAAGGCGGGCGCCGCGTACGTCCTCGTCTACCGCAAGACCACGCTCGGCCTGTGGATCACCGCGGTCGACAGCGCGACGATTCCCGTCATATCCGTGCCCGGCGAGGAGGGCGACAAGCTGCTCTCGCTGCTGGACGGCCAGTCCAAGGGAGTGACCATCGAGCTGGGCGGCACGGCCAACAGCCCTTACCTGTACGACGTCCTGCTGCCCGAGCGGGACGCCATCGGCGAGGACCTCACGTACCCCCTCGACAGCCGCACCACCCACAAGGTCACCGCCCGCTACCACGGCTCCGCGAAGGGACACCTCGGCGCCGAGGCCACCCACACCTTCCGCCCCTACCAGCTCTTCTCCGTGGAGCAGAAGTCCGAGGTGCCGCACGGCACCCAGCGCACCGAGTACTACACCGCCGACCCCGACACCCGCGTCTGGCGCACCGCCATGCAGGACTACGACGGCGGCGGACGGCAGTGGTCGCCGCTGCGAAGCTACGCGCCCGGGACGAAGGAGACCGCGGACTGGCTGTCGCCCGTCATCCGTCCCACCACCGCCGCCGAGTTCGGCACCTCGGAGCGCAAGGGCGACCAACTCACCGTCGCCATACCGGAGTTCTCCGACTCGGGCCCCGGCCACTACGGCTCCGCGGGCGCGGCCAAGGACGGCATCGACGCGGTGAAGACCAGCCTGTACGCCGACGGCACGCTGGTCGGCGAGGCGCAGTACGGCTCGGGCACCTTCGCCGTACCGGCCGCGAAGGCCGCGTACCGGCTGACGATCGACGCACGTCGCACCGCCGCCTGGTCGGCGTACTCCACCCGGACCACGACCCAGTGGGACTTCGCCTCCGCCCACACCGCCGAGGCCACCGCCCTCCCCCTGCTCTCCCTCGACTACGACCTGGGCGTTGACCTGCGGGGCCGTGCCAAGGCCGGACACCCCTTCACCTTCGGCCTCACCCCACGCCAGCAGGAGGGTGCGGCGGCCGCGAAGGTGCGCTCGCTCAAGGCGTGGGTGACCTACGACGACGGCGCCACCTGGAAGGCGGTGAAACTCAGCCGCTCCGGCGCCGCCTACCGGGCCACCGTCGACCACCCCCGGCTCGGCGCCACCAATGGCTTCACCGGCCTGCGCGTCCAGGCCACCGACGCCGACGGCAACCGAATCGATCAAACGGTCATTCGTGCATATGGCCTGAAGTAGGCTGAAATCCTTCCTTCGGCGGTAACAAACTCCGTCTAGCGTGCCGTTGTTTGAATCGTTGCATCGACGCGCTGGAGCCGCCAGAAGTGGACAGCAGAGCAGCATCCGCATCCGACGAGACCCCTGCCGCGCCCCCGAGCCCCTGGGCCGCGGCGGGGGTCTCCGACTTCGACGAGACGCTGTACCACGCGATCCTCCACCAGCCCGACGCGGGCGTCACCGGCTGGTCGGAACTGCTCCGCACCTCCCCCTCCCGCATCCGCCGCGGCTGCGCCCGGCTCCTGCGCCTCGGCCTCCTCCAGGCCCCCGACTCCACGGGCGGGCTGCGCCCGGTCGACCCCCGCATCGCCGTACGGGCCCTCATCCGCAAACGCGAATCCGAATCCGAACTCCTCGCCGCCACCGCCGACGACCTGGCCAAGGTCTACGCGGCCGGGGCGCTGCGGGCCGAACCGTCCGGCCTGATCGAAGTGGTGCACGGCGAGAGCGCCAACGCCGCACGGCTGGAAGAGCTGTACGCCCGGGCCGAACACGAGATCTGCCTCTTCGACTCCCCGCCCTACCTCGCCCCGCTCACCCCGCAACTCGACCTCCAGAGCGAGGTGCTGCGCCGCGGTGTCTCCTACCGCACCATCTACTCCGTCTCCTCCCTGGAGACCCCCCAACTCCTCGCCTACGCCGAGGGCATGGTCGCCCTCGGCGAACAGGCCCGGGTGCTCCCCGCCGTCCCCATGAAGCTCCTGGTCGTCGACGGCCGCTCGGCGATGCTCCCGCTGACCAGCACGGACGCGGGCCCGGGCTACTGCGCCGTGATCGTCCGCCACTCCGCCCTCACGGACGCCCTGCGGACCCTCTTCGAAACCCTGTGGCAGCAGGCCACGCCCCTGAGCGGCGTACGCGACGAGAGCCCCGAAGACCTCACCGAAGCGGACCGCAACCTGGTGGACCTGCTGGCGGTAGGCATGAAGGACGCGGCCATAGCCCGCCACCTGGGCATCAGCCTGCGCACCCTGCGCCGCCGCATCAGCGGCCTCCAACGCCGCCTGGGCGCGAGAGGCCGCTTCCAAGCAGGCGCCCGAGCCGCCCACCGAGGCTGGACGTAGCGGCTTTCCCCCATCCCGCCCCTCCCCGACCCCGGGGACACCCCGGCCCCTGGCACCCTGCCTCCCGCGCACCTGAGCGAACTCGCGCTGCGCCCCGGGCGCCGACTACCCGGGGCCGGGCGCGCGCGCCCGGGGGCTTGCCCCGCCACGCGGCGGAGCCGCATATCGGATGCAGTGGGTAGGGGCGGGGTGGGGGAAGGGCGCGCTAGCGCCACTGCGTGGCTGACCCGGCCGCTCTCGGGGCCGCGGCCTCGATCTTTGCCCGGATCTCCCGCATCACCGCCACGATCCGCGCCTCCCGCCCCGCCTCCCCCAGCCGGGCCGTCGGCACCGAGCAGCTGATGGCGTCGACCGCCGGGTCGTCGTACCGCAGGGCGAAGCCGAAGCCCACGATGCCGGTGACGCCCTCCTCGCGGTCCACCGCGTAGCCCCGTTCGCGGGTGCGGGCCAGGTCGGCGGTCAGGGACGCCCGGTCACGGTGGGTCTTGGGGGTCAGCGGCTCCAAGGGCCCTTCCGGCAGCGGGAGTTCGTCGTCGGCGCGCTCCGCGAGCAGCGCCTTGCCGAGGGCTCCGGCGTACGAGGGGAGGCGGCGGCCCACCCGGCTGAAGGGCCGCAGGTACTCGTGCGACTCGCGGGTGGCGAGGTACACGACGTCGCCGCCGTCCAGCCGGGCGAAGTGGATGGTCTCGCCGAGGGCGTCGGACGCCTCGTCCAGATAGGGCCGGGTGGCCCGCACCCGCGGGTCGCTGTCGAGGTAGCTCGTCCCCGTGAGCAGGGCCCGGATGCCGATGCCGTACAGCGAGCCGGTGACGTCGGTACGCACCCACCCGCGGTCGATGAGCGTCTGGAGCAGCGCGTACATGCTGCTGCGCGGCACGTCCAGTTCCTCGGCCAGCTCCCGGAGCCGGGCGGGCTGGTCACCGCGGGCCGCGAGCACTTCGAGGAGCTGCACGGTGCGGCCCGCCGACTTCACTTCACGTACGCCACCGGTTTCCGCCATGGGTCGCATCGTAATGCTCGGCCGCCGTGAACAATGACGGCAGGAGGATGCCATGCCAGACCCGAACCCACGCGGCCTCGGCCGGGTGTTCAACGAGGTGCCGGAACTGTACGACCGGGTCCGGCCGGGATACCCCGACGAGCTGTTCACGGACCTCGCCGCCGTCACCGGTATGGACGAAGGGTCGTCGGTGCTGGAGGTGGGCTGCGGTACCGGTCAGGCGACGCGCTCGCTGGCGGCGCTGGGATGTCCGGTGACCGCCATCGAGCCGGGAGCGGACATGGCGGCACTCGCCCGCCGGCGGCTGGCCGACTTCCGCGATGTCGAGGTCGAGCGGTCGACGTTCGAGGAGTGGGACGACCGCGGCGGCCGCTTCGACGTCCTGGTGGCCGCGTCGTCGTGGCACTGGGTGGACCCGTCGATCGGCTGGCGGCGCGCGCATGACGTGCTCCGCCCCGGCGGCTGGATGGCGCTGCTCGGCAACGTCGTGGTGCGTCGGCCGGGAGAGCCGGAGGTGTACGCAGAGACCGCCGATCTCCATGAGCGGTTCTGCCCCGGGAACCCCGACTGGGGTCATCCGCCGCTGGAGGACGAGGTGCGCGCCACCGACGCGGGGTGGGGGCTGGTCGACGACCCCGGCGGACTGTTCGGCCCGCCGATCGTGCGCTGGTACCCGACCGTTCAGTGGTTCGACGGCGACGGCTTCGCCGATCTCCTCCGCTCGACGTCGCCGTACCGCAGGCTCGACCGCGACGTCCGCGAGCCCCTGCTCGACGCCGTCGCCGAGCGCATCCGCACCCGGATGGGCGACCGGGCGTCACGCCGCTATCTGAGCGTCCTCCGCGCTGGACAGCGCACCGGACAGCACTCCGGACAGCACTCCGGGTGAGACCGCGGCGGTGTTCTAGGATTTCGGGGGAAGGGTCCGCAGCAAGCAAGGAGTTCGTCGTGGGGCAGCCGCGCTACGTGGTGATCGCCGGCGACCTCATGCAGAAGATCGCCGCCGAGCGGTGGCCCGTGGGCGAGCTGCTGCCCACCGAGCCCGAGCTGGCGGCCGAGTACGGCGTCTCCCGGGAGACGCTGCGGCGGTCGCTGCGCCGCCTGGAGGTGGCCGGGCTCATCTCCCGCCATCCGGGGACCGGCACCCGGGTGGAGCGCTCGACGCCGGTGGCCGCGTTCACCACCCATCTGGGGAGCGTGGAGGACCTGACCCAGTACGGCGAGGCCGCCGTACGGAGCGTGCTGTCGGTGGAGCCCATCACGGTGGACGCCGAACTCTCCGCCGTCACCGGGCTCGCCGAGGGGGCCCGGCAGGTGTGCGTCACCTCCACCCGGCGGGACCCCGGGAGCCCCGACGAGGTCGTGTCCTGGGCGCGGGTGTATCTGGAGCCGGGGGACGCCAAGGCCGTCGCCGGGGATCTGGCGGAGGAGAGCGGCCGGCTGATCGCCGACTCGATCGAGGCCCGTACGGGGCGTGCCGTGGACCGGGTGGTGCAGCAGGTCCGGGCGGTGGGCGTACCGGCGGAGGCGGCGGCGCACCTCGGGGTGGAGTCGGGGAGCCCGGGGCTGGAGTTCGTACGCCGCTACTACGACGCCTCGGGCGCCCTCTTCGAGGTCACCGTGAGCACCCACGCCGGTGACCGGTTCGTCTACGAGACGGTTCTCCAGCGGCGGTAGCGCGAGGCGCGACCGCCCGATCGATGTTTGCCACACCCCTTGACACACGCCTCTCCACGGCCATTCTTGTCTAGACATGACTCGTGTCTAGACAAGGAGGTCTCCGCATGACAGCCCACACGGCGCGCCCACCCTGGTACCGGGGCCTGATGGCGCAGGTCGTCATCGCGATGGTCCTGGGCGTCGCGGTCGGCTTCGCCTTTCCCGGCTTCGCCGCCGACCTGAAGATCGTCGGCGATCTGTTCCTGGCGCTGATCAAGGCCGGGGTCGCGCCGCTGGTCTTCTTCACCGTCGTCATGGGCATCGCCTCGGCGGGCGATCTGAAGAAGGCGAGCCGCCTCGGGTTCGTGGCGCTCGTCTACTTCGAGGTCGTCTCCACCGTCGCGCTGCTCCTCGGCCTGGTGGCCGCGAACCTGTTCGGCGTGGGAAAGGGCGCGGGCCGCCTCTCCCCCGGCGCCGACGCGGCGCAGGCGCCCTCGGCGGGAGAGGGCGAGCACGGGGTCACCGCCTTCATCCGGGACATCGTCCCCGACAACTTCGTCGGCGCCTTCTCCTCCGGCCAGCTCCTCCAGGTCGTCGTCGTGGCCGTCCTGTTCGGCGTCGGTCTGCTGGCGCTCAAGCCGCATATGCAGGAGCGCGTCAACTCCGGCCTGGAAGTGGTCTCGGAGGCGTTCTTCGCCTTCGTCAACGTCGTGATGAAGCTCGCCCCGATCGGGGCCTTCGGCGCCATCGCGTATTCGGTGGGCACCAGCGGCAGCGCGATGCTCCTGGCCCTGGCCGAACTCGTCCTCCAATACTGGCTGGTCGTCGCCGTGTTCGTGTTCGGCGTCCTCGGTCTGATCTGTCTGCTCGCCGGATTCAACATCTGGCGCATCCTGCGGTACGTACGCGTCGAGATGACGCTCGTGCTGGGCACCGCGTCCTCCGAGGCGGCGCTGCCCGGGCTGCTGAAGAAGCTGACCAGGGCCGGGTGTTCGAAGCAGAGCGTCGGCCTGGTCGTGCCCACCGGCTACGCCTTCAACCTCGACGGCACCTCCCTCTACCTGTCCATCTGCACCCTCTTCGTCGCCAACGCCTACGGCATCCCGATGGGCCTGCCCGAGCAGCTCGGCCTGCTGCTCATCATGCTGCTGACGTCCAAGGGCGCCGCCACCGTGTCCGGTGGCACCTTCGTCGTCTTCGCCTCCACCGTCGCGGCCACGGGCGACCTCCCGATCGAGGGCACCGCCGTGCTCTTCGGCGTGTACCGCTTCATGTCCATGGCCACCGCGTTCTGCAACACCTTCGGCAATGTGGTCGCCACCTTCGTCCTGGCCAAGTGGTGCAAGGAGATGGACGTCGACACGGTGCGGCGCGCCCTGGCCGATCCCGACGCGTTCCTGGCCGAGCCCGAGCCGGAGCGCGAGCCCGAAACCGAAACCGAGCCCCGCCCCGACAACACCGCCGTGCCCGTCCCCTCCACCGCGAAGTGAGCCAGCCCATGAGCAGTACCGTCTTCGACTCCCTGCTGTTCCGCGACATGTTCGGCACCCCGGCCATGCGCGAGATCTTCAGCGACACCGCCTACGTGCAGCGCATCATCTACACCGAGACGGCCCTCGCCCGCTCCCAGGCCAAGGTCGGCATCATCCCCGCCGGGGCCGCCGAGGACATCACCGCCCGGGCCGATCCCGGCGGCCTCGACCTGGAGCGGCTGCGCACGGAGACGGAGATCGTCGGCTATCCCGTCCTCCCCGTCGTCAAGCAGGTGGCCGACCAGTGCGGTGACGCGGGCCGCTACCTCCACTGGGGTGCCACCACACAGGACATCATGGACACCGCGGTGATGCTCCAGTGCAAGGACGGCGTCGCGCTCCTCCAGGACCAGCTCGACCGCGTACGCCACGTACTCCAGCAGCTCGCGGACGACCACGCCGAGACCGTCACCGCCGGACGCACCCACCTCCAGCACGCCCTCCCCGTCACCTTCGGCTACCGCTGCGCCGTATGGCTGTCCGCCCTGGACCGGCACGCCGAGCGTCTGGAGCAGGCCCGGCGGCGCGCCCTGATGGTGCAGTTCGGCGGCGCCGCGGGCACTCTGGCCTCCCTCGGCCCGGGCCCGGAGGGGCTGGAGACCCGTGCCGTCCTCGCCGCCGAACTGGGGCTGAGCGACCCCGCGATCACCTGGCACGTCGCACGGGACGGGCTCGTGGAGCTCGTGACGCTCTTCGCCTCGATCGGCGGCTCCCTGGGCAAGATCGCCTGGGACGTGATGATGATGTGCTCCTCCGAGTTCGGCGAACTCGCGGAGCCCTTCGTCCCGGGACGCGGCGCCAGCTCGACCATGCCGCAGAAGCGCAACCCCATCTCCAGCGAGCTGATGTTGGCCGCCGCCAAGCTGCTGCGGGAGAAGTCCTCGTCCGTGCTCGACGCGATGATGCAGGACTTCGAACGGGCCACCGGCCCCTGGCACCTGGAGTGGGCCGCGGTCCCCGAAGCCTTCCTGCTGCTGTCCAGCTCCCTCCACCAGGCCGCGTTCATGCTCTCCGGCCTGGAGGTCGACGCGGACCGGATGCGCCGCAACACCCACCTCACCGGCGGGCTCATCGTCGCCGAGGCCGTGATGATGGACATCGCGCCCGTCCTGGGCCGTCAGCGGGCCCACGATGTCGTCTACGACGCGTGCCGCACGGCCATCGAGACCGGCACCACCTTGGAGGGCGAGCTGCGGAACCACGCCGAGCTGGTGGACCAGATCGGCGCCGACCGGATCGCCGAGCTGTGCGACCCCGCCGGCTATCTGGGCAGCGCGGCCACGATGGCGCGCGGCGTGGCCCGCACGGATCGGCCCGGCCGGGGGTCTTCCGCGTAGCCGCAGGTTATGGCATTCGAGTCCCGCCTATTGACGCCCCCGCGTGCGCATTCCTAATCTCTATCTTCATACGTAGACGTCATCTACATAGGGAGACGAGTCATGGCGGCCCTCACGGCCGATGCGGCGACGACGGCGGCCCGGCTGCGCGACGGGATGGCGAGCGGCGTGCTCTCGTTCCCGCTGACCAGCTTCACCGGCGACAAGGGGGGCGACGGCTCGGCCGCGCTCGATCTGCCCGCGTTCCGCGATTACCTCGCGATGCAGATCGACACCGGCCCGGGGGCGATCTTCCCGGCGTGCGGTACGGGGGAGTTCTTCTCCCTGGACGAGGACGAGTACCGCGAGGTCATCACCGCGGCCGTCCGTGAGGCGGACGGCCGGCTGCCGGTCGTCGCCGGGATCGGCTACGGCTGGGCGCAGGCGGCGCGGTTCGCCCGGATCGCGGAGGAGGCGGGCGCGGACGCCGCGCTCGTCCTGCCGCACTACCTGGTCAAGGGCCCGCAGTCGGGGCTGGTCGAGCAGGTCCGGCAGATCGCCGCCCGCACCCGGCTGCCGCTGATCGCGTACCAGCGCGACCAGGTCGCCTTCACCATCGACGGGCTGCGCGAGCTGGCCACGATCCCGGGCGTCATCGGGCTCAAGGACGGGCACAGCGATCTGGACCGGCTCCAGCGCCTGAAGCTGGCCGCGCCGGAGGACTTCCTGTTCTTCAACGGCGCCGCGACCGCCGAGGTCCAGGCCCGCCCGTACGCCAGCATCGGCATCACCGCGTACTCGTCGGCCGTGCACGCCTTCGCCCCCGAGATCGCGAACGCCTTCTTCACCGCCCAGCGCGACGGCGACGACGCTACGGTGGAGCGGCTGCTGCGTGACTTCTACGTACCCCTGGTCGAGCTGCGCGACCGTGTCCCCGGCTATGCCGTCTCGCTGGTCAAGGCGGCGGCGCGGCTGCGCGGGCGGCCGGTCGGCCCGGTGCGCGCACCGCTCGCCGACCCCGGCCCGGACGATCTGGCCGACCTCGAAGCCCTTCTGACCACCGGACTCGACCTCGTGGGAGCCACACGTTGACGCAGACGACGCAGACTCAGGCGCAGACGCCCGAGGCTCAGGCCCTGACCATCGCCGAGGTGCGGCTGACGCCCATCCTCGTCGCCGACCCGCCGCTGCTGAACACCCAGGGCGTCCACCAGCCGTACACCCCCCGGCTGATCATCGAGGTGGTCACCGAGGGCGGGGTGACCGGCATCGGCGAGACGTACGGCGACACCAAGTACCTCGACCTGGCCCGCCCGCTGGCCGAGAAGCTCCCCGGCCTCGGCGTGACCGACCTGAACGGGCTCTTCACCCTGGCCGACGAGGTCGCGGTGGACGCCTCCCGGGTGGAGAACTCGGTCGACGTCGGCGGCCTGCGCGGCGTCCAGACGGCGGACAAGCTGCGGCTGTCGATCGTCTCCGGCTTCGAGGTGGCCTGTCTGGACGCCTGGGGCAAGGCGGCGGGTCTGCCGGTGCACGCGCTGCTCGGCGGCAAGGTACGCGACCGCGTCGAATACAGCGCGTACCTCTTCTACCGCTGGGCCGAGCACCCGGACGGCGTCGCCTGCGAGCCCGACGACTGGGACGCGGCTGTCGACCCGGCCGGGGTGGTCGCCCAGGCCGAGCGCTTCTCCCGCGACTACGGCTTCACCTCCTTCAAGCTCAAGGGCGGGGTCTTCGAGCCGGCCGAGGAGATCGCCGCGATCCGCGCCCTGGCCGAGCGCTTCCCCGGCCAGCCGATGCGACTGGACCCCAACGGCGCCTGGTCCGTGCCCACGTCGCTGCATGTGGCCGAGGAGCTGCGGGACGTCCTGGAGTACCTGGAGGACCCGACCAGCGGTACGCCCGGGATGGCCGAGGTCGCCGGGGCCGCCGGTGTTCCGCTGGCCACCAACATGTGCGTAACCACCTTCGGGGAGATCCGGGAGGCGTTCACCAAGGGCGCGGTGCAGGTCGTCCTCTCCGACCACCACTACTGGGGCGGGCTGCGCAACACCCGTGAACTGGCCGCCATCTGCCGCACCTTCGGCGTCGGCCTGTCCATGCACTCCAACACCCACCTGGGCATCAGCCTGGCCGCCATGACGCATGTCGCGGCCACCGTGCCCAACCTGGACTACGCGTGCGACAGCCACTACCCGTGGCAGACCGAGGACGTGATCACCGAGCGCCTCACCTTCCGGGACGGCCGTCTCGACGTCTCCGACGCCCCCGGGCTCGGCGTCGAGCTCGACCGTGAGCGGCTCGCCGTACTGCACCAGCGCTGGCTGGACGACGACGGCACGATGCGGGACCGCGACGACGCCGCCGCGATGCGGGTCGCCGACCCGGAGTGGGAGACCCCGGCGATTCCGCGCTGGTAGCTCGTTTTCCGGACCGGTCCGGGCCGCCGAGGGGGCGGCCCGGGCCGGACGCGTGTGCGCCCCGAGGTGTGCGCTTCACCTTGACGTTGAACCGATTCATCGCTTCCATCGTGACCGCACGCCGTGCCTGGGAGCGCTCCCAGGCACCTCCTGCCCCCTCAGCGAGAGGACCCCCTTCCCATGCGCAGACTCTTAGCGTTTGTCATGGCCACGTCTTTGTTCATCCTGGGGCTGAGCCTGAGCACCACCACCGCCCACGCGGCTCCGGCCGCTCAGGACACCCCCACCCGCGCCCTGGGGAACGGCTCGGTGACCGACCCGAACATCGTCTACACCGGCCGCTGGGACCTCAGCAACGCCACCGCCGCCGTCCCCAACTGGACCGGCGGCTACCTCCAGACCGCGTTCACCGGGACGACGGTGAAGGTCAAGGCCCGGAACGCGGTGAACTTCTACGTCAGCATCGACGGCGGCGCCGACGTCTTCCACGCGGGCGTCAAGGGCACCGTCAACCTCACCCCGACGCCCCTCCCCCAGGGCAACCACACCCTCCGCGTCTCCTACCGCTCCGGCGACACCGTCTTCCAGGGCCTGGTCCTCGACGCGGGCGCGGGCACCACCGCCCCGCGCGTACCCGGCAAGCTCATCGAGTTCGTCGGCGACTCCATCACCGCCGGTGCCCTCACCGACCGGCTCGCGCTCGACGCGTACGGCTGGAAGACCGGCGAACAACTCGGCATGCGCCACACCCAGATCGCCCGCGCGGGCTACTGCCTGGTCGGCAAGGACGGCTGCGTGGGCCTGGCCACCCAGTTCTTCAAGACGGGCTCCACCGGCGACCAGGGCTGGGACTTCTCCCGCTACCAGGCGAACGCCGTCGTCATCAACCTCGGTACGAACGACATCGGACACGGCGTCACCGGGCCTGAGTTCCAGTCGGCTTACACCGCCCTCCTCCGCGACATCCGCGCCAAGTACCCGAACGCGGCGCTGTTCGCCGTCCAGACCCTCAAGAAGCGCTACCTGACGGAGACCAAGGCGGCGGTGAGCGCGCGCAACGGCGCGGGCGACGCGAAGGTGTACTACGTGGACACCAGCGGCTGGCTCACCGACGGCACGGACTACGAGGACGGCAACGGCCACCCCAACGAGGCGGGTCACACCAAGTTCGCCAACCGCCTGGCCCCGATCATCGGCGCCAAACTGTCCGCCGCCACCGTGAAGGCCGCCACCGCCGCGGCTCCCGGCCAGCCGGGCGACCCCAACATCAAGTTCAGCGGCCGCTGGGACACCCGGACCTCCACCACCGCCTACACCCCCTACTGGGCGGGCGCGTACTTCCGCACCGGCTTCACCGGCCGCACCGTCAAGCTCAAGCAGCGGAACGCCATCGACCTGTGGGCCAGCATCGACGGCGGCCCCGCCGTCTTCTTCGACGAGGCCAAGGGCACGGTGAACCTCACCCCGACCCCGCTCGCCGCCGGAAACCACACCCTCCAGGTCAACTACCAGGTGATCGCGGGCAGTTATCACGGTGACGCGGTCTTCCAGGGCCTGACCCTCGACAGCGGCGCCACCACCTTCGCCCCGGCCACCCCGAAGAAGCTGATCGAGTTCGTCGGCGACTCCATCACCGTCGGCACCACCACCTCCCAGAACGCCCGCACCGCCTACGGCTGGCTCATCGGCGAACGCCTCGGCGCCGACCACACCCAGATCGCCCAGGGCGGCGCCGCACTCGTCGACACGGCGGACGACCGGATGAGCCTGGAGCAGCAGTTCACCAAGCTCAACCCCAACGCCACCACGCCCACCTGGGACTTCTCCCGCTACCAGGCGAACGCCGTGGTCATCAACCTCGGCACCAACGACGTCGGGCGCGGCGTGAGTTCGGCGCAGTTCCAGGCGTCGTACACCAGCCTGCTCCGCAAGGTCCGCACCGCCTACCCGGGCGCCTGGATCTTCGCCCTGCGCACCTTCAGCGGCCGCTTCGGCACCGAGACCCAGGCCGCCGTCACCGCCCTCGGCGACACCAGGGCCTCCTACATCGACACCACCGGCTGGCTGTCCACCGGTGACCTCTCCGACTCCGTCCACCCGAACGACCAGGGCCACCGCACCATCACGACCCGCCTGGCCCCGATCATCTCGGCCAAGCTCGGCGGTTAGGGGGTGTCTTCGACCATGCCGGACAGACCCCGACCCGGAGGAGGGCTCAGCGCTTGAGCGTGAAGGTGAAGTCGTCCGAGAGCACCAACCACCAGAAAGGCAGCAAGTACGGGGCTTCGCCACCACGCTGGTGCGTGCGCTGGGCACATGGTTCGGCCAACCGGCCTGAGCACCGTATTAACAGTCGTCTCAGGTTCGCTCGGTACGAAGTAGGCATCCAGATAAGCGATGCAACCCGTATGTAGGAGGCCAGTGATGGCAGTCAACGCAGCGCCGTCCGGGGAAGCGCCGGCCGGTCGGTTGGCAGGCCGGTGGGTGCCATGGTTAGTGATTGGCTTGTGGCTGGTGCTGGCGGCGGGCATGGTGCCGCTGAGCGGAAAGTTGAGCTCGGTCACCACCGACAGCGCCGTGGACACCCTGCCGGCCAGTGCCGAGTCCACCAAGGTGGCGGTGCTGGACGACAGTCTCCCCGGCGGTGACAACAACACGTTCGTCTTCGTGTACCACCGCGCCAGCGGCATGACCGACGCCGACCGCGCGACGGTCGAGCGCCACTACAACACCCTTGCCAAGCGGTACCCGCCGAAGGCGACGGCGGCGGCCGGCGAGGACGACGAGGGCTCACCGACGAGCCCCTCCACCGACCGCAAGGCGATGATGTTCACCCTCGAGGTGAGCACGACCTACGGCGCACCGGAGGACATCGTCGGCCCGTTGCGTGACGCCGCGAAGGACCGCCCCTCCGGCCTGGAACTCGACGTGACCGGCCCGGCCGCGATCGACGGCGACATGGACGCCGTCTTCGACGGCATCGACGTGCAGGTCCTCCTCACCACCATCGTCGTCGTCACGCTCCTGCTCATCCTCACCTACCGCAGCCCGGTGTTGTGGATCATCCCGCTGGTGGCCGTCGGCGCGGCCGCACTGACCTCGATGGGGACCGTCTACCTGCTCGTCAAGGGCTTCGGCATCGTGGTCAACGACCAGAACTCGGCGCTGCTGACGATCCTGGTATTCGGCGTCGGCACGGACTACGCGCTGTTGCTCATCGCTCGATATCGGGAGGCACTGCACCACCATGAGAACGTCCGGGTCGCGATGGTCCACGCGCTCCGCGGCGCGGCGCCGGCCATCGTCGCGTCCGCGGCCACCGTGGTCGCCGGCCTGCTCTGCCTGCTCGTCGCGGACCTGAACAGCACCAGCGGGTTGGGCCCGATCGGTGCGGCCGGCATCCTGTGCGCGCTGGTGGCCATGCTGACGCTGTTCCCGGCGGTGCTCGTGGTGCTCGGCAGGCGGATCTTCTGGCCGGCCATCCCGCGGTTCAGCACGGCCGTGGAGGAGAAGCCGGGGCTGTGGGGGCGGCTCGGCACCGCCATCAGCCGCCGCCGGTGGGTGGCGACGCTCGGCTCGCTCGGAGTCCTCGGCGTGCTCGCCATCGGGCTGGCGGGCAACACCGGCGCCCTGCGGGAGCAGGACCAGTTCCTGTCCGCGCCGGAGTCGGTCACCGGCTTCACCGTTCTCCGCCAGCACTTCCCGGAGCTCGGCGGCCAGCCGATGACGATCTTCACGCGGCCGGCGCACCAGGAGCAGGTGCTCGACATCGTCAAGGACACTCGCGGTGTGGCCCTGGCCATCCCGGAGCAGACCAGCGGTGGCTGGGCCAACATCTCCGTGTTCCCGAAGGACGCGCCGGACACCGTCGCAGAGTACGACACGATCAAGCGGGTGCGCACCGCCGTGCACGCGGTGAGCGGGGCGGAGGCGATCGTCGGCGGGCCGAGTGCGGAGAACCTCGACACCGAGGTGACCACCAAGCGCGACGAGAAGCTGGTGATCCCGCTGGTGCTCGCCGTCGTCCTGATCGTCCTCGGGCTGCTGCTGCGCGCGATCCTGGCCCCGCTGGTCCTGATGGCCACCGTGATCGTCTCGTTCGCCGCAGCCTTCGGCGGCAGCGTGTTCGTCTTCGACACGATCCTCGGGTTCAAGGGTGTCGACTATTCGGTGCCGCTGCTGGCATTCCTGTTCCTGGTGGCGCTCGGCGTCGACTACAACATCTTCCTGGCCAGCCGGGCCCGTGAGGAGACCGTGCGTCTCGGCACCAGAGAGGGCATGCTCAAAGCCCTCTCGGCCACCGGTGGCGTCATCACCTCGGCAGGCCTGGTCCTGGCGGCCACGTTCGCGGTCCTCGCCACACTTCCGCTGGTGATGCTGATCGAGGTCGGGTTCCTGGTCGCCTTCGGCGTGCTGCTCGACGCCCTGCTGGTGCGGTCGGTCCTGGTGCCCGCCCTCACCTTGCTGATCGGCCGGCGGATCTGGTGGCCGAGCCGGCTGTCCCGGCCAGCGGCGGAGCTGCCGGACGGTCAACAGTCGCTCGCCGACGACGAGGAGCCCGCGCTGCAACGGTGAGCGCGGCGGCACGGACGAGATCCGGGACCGCCTCCGAGCAAGTCCTCGGTGCCCTCGCCCGGGTGCTCCGGCTCGACCGGGTCGAGACCGTC
>NZ_GG657754.1:2317762-2372512 GCF_000158915.1 Streptomyces himastatinicus ATCC 53653
CCGGATCTTTTTCATGGGCCCGAGGCCCGCCGCCCTTTGGTCCTGCGCCGCGCCGCCGGGGCGGGTCAGCCCACCGCGGTGTCATCCCCGGCGGTGAGCCGCGCGATCGGGGCGGGCGGGGCCGCGGCCGGAAGGTCGACCCGAAGCAGCGCGCCACCGCGTGCGGAGCGGGCGACGGTGGCCCGGCCGCCGTGGGCGTCGACGACCCGCTGCACGATCGACAGCCCCAGACCGGATCCCGGCAACGCCCGGGCGCTGTCGGCACGGTAGAACCGGTCGAACACCCGCGGTACGTCGGCGGCGTCGATGCCCGGCCCGGCGTCGTCGACCTCGAGCACCGCCGACGCGCCCTCGGCACGGAGCCGGACCTGGACCGGCTGGTCCGCGGGGGACCACTTGCCGGCGTTGTCGATGAGGTTGAGCACCGCCCGCTCGAGCGCAGCGGGACGCCCGCTCACCCACACGGAGGTCATGTCGAGCGCGACCTCGATGTCGGGCACGCGGGAACGCGCCCGGGTCGCGGCGGCCACCACCACGTCGGCGAGGTCGAGCACCTCGGTGCTCTCGTCGCTGACGTCACCGCGCGCCAGGTCGGTCAGTTCGGCGACAAGGGTGCTCAACTCGGCCACCTGGGCGCCGAGATCGTTGAGCAGCCGGGTCCGGCTCTCCGTCGGCAGTGCGCTGTCCAGGGTGCCGCGCCGATCGAGCCGGATCAGCAGCTCGGCGTTGAGGCGCAGGCTGGTGAGCGGGGTCTTGAGCTCGTGGGCGGCGTCCTCGGCGAGCAGCCGCTGGGCCCGTCGGGAGTCCCGGAGCGCGGCGAGCATGTCGTTGATCGACTGGATCAGCCGCCGGATCTCCCCACCGCCCTCATCCGGGATGTCGGCGTCGAGATCCCGGGTGTGCGCGACACGTACCGCGGTGGCGGTCAGCCGGTCGATCGGTGCCAGCCCGGTCCGCGCCACGGTCCGCCCGACAAGGGCGCCGCCGACCACGCAGAGCAGCCCGATCAGCAGCATGCCCAACCCGAACCGGTTGATCGGGCTGTCGTCGGCGACGCGGGCCACCTGGACCGCGCCGTCGCCCGCCCGCAGAGTGTAGATGCGGTAGCCGTCGTCGTCGCTGTCCTTCGACTCCATCAGGTCGGCCGACGCACCCTGCGCCACGCGCCCGGCGTGCTCGCTGACCGGGGGCAGCGCGGGTTGGCCGGCCGGCGTCCGGGTCGAGCCGTCGGGCAGGATGACCCGCACCAGCCGACCGGATCCGGGATACGGCGGTAGCTGGACCTGCGCCAGACCGGCGCGCTCCGCGTTCGTCGCCAGGACGCGGGAGTCGGCGCGTAGCTGATTCTCGGCGGTGTCCCGCAGCTCCCAGTCCAGTAGCTCGCTGGCCACCTGGAAGGCCACGAACACGCTGACCGCGATGGCCGTCGCCGCGATCACCGTCAGCCTGGTCCGCAGGGACCGCCGGCGCCACCATCGGGTCAGCCGGCGCGGTTCCCGGCCGGCGGGCCTGCTCACGGAGAAGTCTCCCGCAACGTGTATCCCAGGCCGCGCAGCGTGTAGATCAATCGCGGCTCACCCTCGGCCTCCATCTTGCGGCGCAGGTAGCTCACGTATACCTGGAGGTTGTTGGCGGTGGAGCTCATGCCGAAGCCCCAGATCGCCTCGAACAGCGCGTCGCGGGTCAAGACCCGGCTCGCGTTGCGCATGAGGACCTGCAGGAGGGAGAACTCGGTCCGGGTCAGGTGCAGCGGCCGCCCGCCCCGCCACGCCTCGAACCTGTCGGGATCGAGCCGGACGTCGGCGAACGACAGGATCTGCGCCTCCCCGTCGGTCGGCGTGCGCCGGCGCAGCAGGGCCCGCACCCGGGCCAGTAACTCCTCGGTGGCGAACGGCTTGGGCAGGTAGTCGTCGGCGCCCGCGTCCAGCCCCGTGACCCGGTCGGAGACCTGGTCACGGGCGGTCAGCATCAGCACCGGCAGATCCCGACCCGCGGCCCGCAACCGCCGGCAGGTCTCCAACCCGCCGAGGCGGGGCATCATCACGTCGAGGAGCAGCAGATCCAGCGTGTCACCGCTGGCCCCACCGACCCCGTCGAGCACGGCGAGACCGTTGGTGACGGTGCTGGTGTCGTAACCCTCGACCTGGAGCACCCGCTCCAGCGACTCACGGATGGCCGGGTCATCATCCGCGATCATGATCCGCACGCCGGCCCGCCCCCTTCCAGTCGATGTTTTTGCCGCTCATTGTCCCCGATCAACCTGAGGCCAGGATTAGAGCGTCGCTGGGGACCGCGCTCTTGCCGTCGAGGACGTCGGGACGGTACTGGAGGGTGCGTAGTCCACGGCGGACAGCGGTGATCAGGTCGTCGGGGTCGGCGAAGGCCCGGTTGGCCAGGACGGTGCGCCGTAGCACGATGGGGCCGCCGAGCCGGCATGTGGGACCTCCCGGTCGGCAAGATGCCATTCCGGACGCGTTCGTATCGACGACCGGCAGCGCCCTCGCCCCGTACCTCGGCGGTGGCGCGCAGGTGTCCCTCGACGGCTGGGGCTGAGTGCCTGCGGCAGCACGGGCGTTCAGTTGTCGGAGGCCGTCTCGCGGAGGAAGCGGGTCAGCAGGTCGGTGATCGCGCTGGGCCGTTCCAGGTTGGGCAGGTGGCCTGCCCAGGGCAGTTCCTGGTGGCGGGCGCCGGGGATACGGGCTGCCAAGTGGGCGGCGATCTCGCGGAAGTCCGGCAGGTCGTGGGCGCCCGATACGGCCAGGCAGGGCGCCTCGATCCGTGCCAGGTCGACCCGAGCCTCGGCGGGGGCGAATTCGGCCGTCAGCTGCACCTCGAAGGCGTGCCGCTGCATCCGTCGGACGCGCTCCCTGGCCTCGTCACCGGCCTCCGGACCCAGCCACGTCGCCACGTTCAGCTCGACGGCTGCCGTGAGGTCCCCGGCCTCGAAGAGCGCGTCCTCCCGTTCGGCGAAGGACCGCAGCGCGGGGCCGGGCGGGTGTCCGGGCAGCGCGGAGCAGAGCAGTGCCAGGGCCGTGACGGCGTCCGGGCGGGCGGCCGCCACGTCCAGGGCGACCTGGCCGCCGTACGAGGAACCGACCAGTGCGGCCCGTTCGATGCCCAGGTGGTCCAGGAGGCCCAGGACGTCCGCGGCGTCACCGTACGGGCGGTCGGCCGCCGGGGAGTCGCCGAACCCCCGGAAGTCGCACCGGACCACCCGGTATCCGGCGGCGGCCAGCACCGGCCACTGCGGGTCCCACATGCGCCGGTCACACACCGAGGAGTGCAGCAGCACCACGGCCGGGCCGTTCCCCGACACATCGTGAGAGAGAGTCATTCGGCGGACGGTAGCGGACATGACGCCCCGAGGACACACCTCATCCGGCCGCCTGGTGCGCCAGGATACGCAACGCGTCCGCGGACGCCGGGTCGTCCGGGGTGTAGATCTCCAGCCGGTGGTCGGGGCTGTCGGGCTGTAGCCAGACCTGGTAGGACACGTCCAGGGCGCCGACCGTGGAGTGGCGCAGCCGCATGGTGCCGGTGGTGCAGTCGGCGACATCGCCGGTGGCCCACATCGCCGCGAAGTCGTCGCTGCGCATCGTGATTTCCCCGATCAGCTCGGCCAGGCGAGCGTCCGTGGGGTGGCGGCCCGCGGTGAGGCGCAGGTAGGCGACGTGGATACGGGCGAGTTCGGGCCAGTTGCGGTGCAGGTCGCGGGTGAGGGGGTCGAGGAAGAACATCCGGGGGATCGACGGGCGCCGGGCCGGGTCCTGGGGTGCGTCGAAGGCGATGTGCTCGGCCACGAGGGCGTTGCCGGTGCGGTTCCAGGCGAGGACGTCGCCCCGTCGGCCGAGGACGATCGCCGGGGTGGCCTCGCCGAGGGACTCCAGGAGGGCGAGGACGCGCGGGTGGGGCTGCTCCGGCGGCGGTTCGCGGAGGCCGGACTTCGCGGATTGCCGGGCGAGGTTGTGGAGGTGGACGGTCTCGACCCGGTCGAGCCGGAGCACCCGGGCGAGGGCACCGAGGACTTGCTCGGAGGCGGTGTCGGCCTGGCCCTGCTCCAGGCGGGTGTAGTAGCCCGCGCTCATTCCGGCGAGCTGGGACAGCTCCTCACGCCGCAGACCGGGGACGCGCCGACAGGTGCCGTACGTACGCAGGCCGATCTCGGCCGGGGTGATGCGGTCACGGCGGCGCTTGAGGAACGTACCCAGGTTCTCCACGTGTTCGAGCCTAGGCCGCTGAGCCGGCTGGTGGGTGTACCTGCTGGGGATACCCACGGCACGGGGATGGCTGCCGCGCCCGGTCCGAAGGACGGTCGGCACCATGACTCAACTGCGTGTGCACCACTCCCCCGGCCTGCGGTCGTGGCTCGGGCTTGTGGTGATCCTCGGACCGGTGCTCCTCGTCTCCATGGACGGATCGATCCTGTTTCTGGCGATGCCACGGATCAGCCAGGCCCTCACCCCGACCGCCGATCAGGCGTTGTGGATCCTGGATGTGTACGGCTTCGCCGTCGGCTCGCTGCTGATCGCCTTCGGTAACCTCGGCGACCGCTACGGACGGCTGAAGCTGCTGCTGATCGGGGCGACCGTGTTCGGCGCGGGGTCCGCCGGGGCGGCGTTCGCGCCGGGCCCGGAGCTTCTCATCGTGTGCCGGGCGGTCATGGGCGTGGCGGGGGCGACGCTCCTGCCCTCGGCGCTGGCCGTGTTGAGCGAGCTGTTCCCCGAGCCGCGGCTCCGGGCGCGGGCCATCGGCATCTTCGCGGCCGCGTTCGCCGCGGGGTTCGCGGTGGGTCCGATCGTCGGCGGCGCGCTGCTGGAGCGGTTCTGGTGGGGGTCGGTCTTCCTGGTCAACCTCCCGGTCATCGCCATGTTCGTCGCGGTCGCGCCGGTCCTGCTGGGCGAGGTGCGCGAGACGCGCCACGGCCGGGTCGACAGGCTCAGCCTGGTGACTTCCGCCGGAGGTCTGCTGCTCACGGTCTACGGGCTCAAGCGCGTGGCCGCGCAAGGGGTGTCGGTGCCGCCGGTCGTGGCAATGGCCTTCGGCGCCGCGTCGCTGGTGTGGTTCGCGCGTCGGCAGCGGCACCTGGACCACCCGCTGATCGACTTCTCGCTCTTCCGCGACCGCGTGTTCACGATCGCGGTCATCACCGGTCTGCTGCCGCTGGCGGCGTGGTCGGTGGCGGCGTATCTGACCGGAGTCTATCTCCAGTCGGTCCTGGGCCTGACCGTTCTGCACGCGGCGCTCCTGGCGCTGCCCGGTGCGGTCGTCCTCACCGTCACGTGCGTCGTCACGCCGATGGCCGTCGGCCGCTTCGGCAAGCGGGCCGCGCTCATCGTGTGCCACTTCTCCATCGCGGCCGGTGTGGTGCTGTTGCTGCCGACCACGACCACCGGCGGGGTCGGCTGGTACGTCGCGTCGACGGCGCTCGCGGGCGTCGGCTTCGGCATCTCGTTCAGCGTCGTCGCCGACACCGCGGTCGCGGCGGTCCCCGCGGAACGGGCGGGGGCGGCGGGCGCGATCGCCGAGACCAGCAACGAGATCGGCAATGCCCTCGGGATCGCGCTCCTCGGCTCGCTCGCCACGATGGTCTTCCGGCTCCAGGGGCCCGGCCTCGCCCCCGCGCTCGATGAAACCCTCCAGCTGCCCGGCCTCGCCCCCGCCGCGGCACGCGACGCGAAGGCGGCCTTCGTCACCGGTCTGCACACCGTCGCCGTGGTGGCCGGGTTGCTGCATGCCGTGCTGGGGGCCGTGGCCCTGCGATGGCTGCGCGCCACGGGCGGTCCCCGTCGGTGAGACGCCGGGGGACAGCCTGTCGGGAGGGCTGAGAGGATGACGCGATCACAACAGAAGGAGAGTGGTGTGCATGATCGTGCTCCTCTTGGTCGGTGTCCTCGTGCTCGTCGTGGGAGGGTGCGCCTGCGTCTTCTGGGCGGCGCGGGGTGACAGTCCGCGATGGGTGCGCGGGGTGTCCAGGGTGACCCTGGCGGTGAGCGAGGTGGCGAGCACCGCGTCGAAGCGCAGCAACCGGAGTTCGGGCCAGAACTCGGCGGACGACGGGGACAGCTGAACGCGCACCATCAGGTTGCGAGAAAGGGCCGCAGCAGGCCGAGCAGCGCATCGGGGCGGTGGAGCGGGATGATGTGGCCGCAGTCCTCGATGAGATGGCCGGTGAGGTCGTCGGCGAGGGGCCGCACTTGGTGTTCGAGTGCGGTGCCCACCGGGTGGGCCCCGATGGTCATCGTGGGCATGGTGAGGCGCCGGCCGCTGTCCGTCTCGGCCTGGATCTGCTGTGCGCTGGTGGCCAGCGCGCGGTACGAGGAGAAGGCGCGGCGCAGGGCCTCGCTCCCGGTGTGGGCGCGGACGAACGCGTCGCGGAGGGCGGGGCGCACCCCGTGGCCGAGAGTGCCGGAGTCGAGGAACCAGTCGATGTAGCGCGCTTCGTGGCCGGGCAATACGTGCTCGGCGAGGCCCGGTTCGGCGTGGAAGCCGAACCACCAGGGTGCCCCATGGGCGAGGAACCCTTCGGCGCCCGGCAGTCTGCCGAGCAGCGCCTCCATGAGCACCAGTCGTCGGACGAGTTCGGGGCGGCGCATGGCGAGCAGGAAGGCGGGCGGGGTTCCCGCGTCGATGCCGACCACGGTCGCGGAGGTCTCGCCGAGGGCTTCGAGGAGCGCTTCGGCGTCGGTGGCGAGGGTCCCGGCGTCGTAGCCGTCCGCGGCGGGGTCGCTCGCGCCGATGCCGCGCATGTCCGGTGCGATCACGCGGTGGTGCGCGGCGAGGCCGTCGAGGATGTCGGTCCACAGCTCCCAGGTGTGCGGGAAGCCGTGCAGCAGCAGGACGGCGGGGCCTTCGCCGGTGAGCGCGACGTTGAGGGTGATACCGCCCGCCGTGACGCGGCGCAGTTCGACGGTGGGGTGCGGGGTGGCGGGCACGAGGGCTCCCAGGTGGTTACCAATGGTGACAAGGGAACGCTAGGTTCCTAGACTGGGCCCGCCAAGACCGCACTTTTGCCTCAGGTGGTGAGCTTCAGGTGACCTCCTCCCCGTCGGGGACCGCCTCCGAGGGGGCGCGCGGCGATCTGTTCTCCCCGCAGTGCCCGACCCGCCGTCTGCTCGACCGGATCGGCACGAAGTGGACGTCGATGGCCATCAAGGTGCTGGCGGAGGCGTCGCCGGACGAGGTGCGCTTCGCGGAGCTGCGGCGCCGGATGCCGGGGGTGTCGCAGAAGATGCTCTCCGCCACGCTCCAGAGCCTGACCCGGGACGGCCTGGTCGGCCGCCGGGTGGAGCCGACGGTGCCGCCGCGCGTGCACTATCGGCTCACCCCGCTGGGGCTCTCGCTGGAAGGGCCCCTGGCCGCGGTCCGGGCGTGGGCCGAGGAGCATATGGCCGAGATCGACCGCGCCAACCGGCTCAGCGAGGAGCCCAACGGAACGTCACCCTGACGACGCGGCGCGCAGCAGCCGGAGTTGGCCGATCTCGGTGACGTTCTTCATGAGTTCGGCGTTCACCCATCCGACCATATGGGCGACGGTGTACTGCGGGTCGTCCTGCCAGGGGAACCGGGCGGTGGCGTCCAGTTCGGTGTCGGCGAGCCCGTCCAGCACCGCCAGCCAGTCGTCGCGCAGACCGCGCAGCCACTCGATGGCCGCCTTGCCGCCGCCCGGCCAGACGATCTCGGTCCGCCCCCTGGGCTCCCGTCCCCGGGCGTGGTCGATGGTCACGCTCCACCACCAGCCGATGTGCCAGCTCACCCAGCCGATGGTGGGAACCGGAACGGGATCGGGTTCGGCGTCGGCCCAGTCCGGCACCCAGGTGCCATCGGATGCCTGACGCATCGTCCAGCAGATGGACGCGGGCTCCCAGAGGAAGTCCCCGGGCTCCAGTCGCTCCAGATGGTATTCGAAGAGTGACCAGGTCAGGTCGAACTGCCAGCGCAGCAAGTCACATCGGGAAGCAGGGGAAACAGTCATCTGCCGACCCTGGCACGCCCTTACGCAACTCGGGAAATGGTTATCCAACTCCTTGACGACATCCGATGTTTGCCCTAGCTTCCTGACGCTACATCAGGTCTGGACCTTTAGTACTGGAGGGTGGACATGCGCAGACGGACACTGCTCGGCGGCGCGGCCGCGACCGGGTTGGGGCTGACGGGCGTCGGCCTGTCGGCGGCACCCGCACAGGCATCGCCCATCGGATCCGGCTGGACGGAGATCAACCCCGGATACTCCGTCCACCAGCCGCCCGGCGCGACGCGCCACACGTACGACAGCTCCACCGGGGAGCACCACTTCTGGGTCTACGACTCCGACCCGAGCACCTTCCCGGGACAGGACTCGGGACCCCGCAGCGAGCTGCGGTTCAAGAACGACTACACCTCCGGCCAGGCGCAGTTCGAGTGCGACATGACGGTGAAGTCGTCCGCGCACCGGGTCTGCGTCTTCCAGGTCTTCGGCGCGGCGACGCAGGCGACCGCGTTCATGGCGCTGGCCATGAACAACAACAGCCTCGCCTACTACGGCAAGACCGATCAGGTCATCTACCGGCCGATCTACGACACCACGCTGCGGCTGAACGTCGTGCACGACACCACCGCGCGCGCGGTGCACGTCTTCGTCAACCGGGAGTTCCAGGTCAGCTACGCGGACCACGGCGCGGGGACCCACTACTTCAAGTGCGGACTGTACGGCCGCGACGGGATGTCCGCACGCTCCGACTGCTATGTGCGGAACGTCCACCTTTACCGCAAGTAACCCCAGGTGGAACGGGTGGCAATGAGGGCCGTGGAGGCCGGTTTGAAAGCGGGGCAAACCGGTACCCGGGGGCCATGCGATGGGGATACACGATGATGACCGAGCAAGCCGGACCACGTCAGCTCGTGGAGGACGTGGTCCGGGCCGAGCAGGTCGGTTTCGACTTCTCGGTGACCTCCGACCACTACTTTCCGTGGCTCGAGTCCCAGGGGCACTCCCCCTACGCCTGGAGTGTGCTCGGGGCGGCCGCGCAGGCCACGTCGCGGATCCCGCTGACGACGTTCGTCACCTGCCCGAGTGTCCGCTACCACCCGGCGGTGGTGGCGCAGAAGGCCGCCACGATGCAGCTGCTGTCCGAGGGCCGGTTCCGGCTGGGCCTGGGCTCCGGCGAGAACCTGAACGAACACGTCGTGGGCACGCGCTGGCCGTCGGCCGACATCCGGCAGGAGATGCTGGAGGAGGCCGTGGAGATCATCCGCGAGCTGTTCCGGGGCGGCTACGTCAACCACCGGGGCACCCACTTCGACGTCGAGTCCGCCAAGCTGTGGGATCTGCCCGACGAGGCGCCGCCCATCGGGCTGGCCGCCTCCGGCGAGGCGTCCTGCAAGCTGGCCGGACAGCTGGCGGACATGCTGATCGCCACCGAGCCGAAGCCCGGTCTGGTGGACGCCTTCGAGCGGCACGGCGGCGGCGGGAAGCCGCGCATCGGGCAGCTGCCGATCGCGTACGACACCGACCGGGACGCGGCGGTCAGCCGGGCCCATGACCAGTTCCGCTGGTTCGGCGGCGGCTGGAAGGTCAACTCCGAGCTGCCGGGTCCGGCCTCCTTCGAGGGCGCCACGCAGTACGTACGGCCCGAGGACGTGGCCGCGTCCCTCCCGTGCGGCGACGACGTCACGGAGTTCACCGAGAAGATCCGCCCCTTCGTGGACGCGGGCTTCACGGATGTGGCCCTGGTCCAGATCGGCGGGGACCACCAGGCGCCCTTCTTCGACTGGGCCGAGAAGCGGCTGCTGCCCGCGCTCAGGGAGCTGTAGCCCGGGCGCCCCGCAGAAAGAGCCGGTGGAGGTCGCGGACGGCGCGCGGGACGGAGGCGGTGCGGCGGCGCTGGATGACCAGCAGGACGTCGGTGTCGGCGCCCACGAGGGGCCGGTGGGTGATGGCCCCGCCGCGCTCCAGCGGATCGCCGATGACGCTGAAGTCGGGCAGCACGGTGACGCCGAGCCCTTCGGCGACCATCAGCTTGCCCATCTCGGCGCCGTCCGTGGAGTACGAGAAGGAGGGCGCGCGGCCGTCGAGGAGGCGGTGGATGTAGCGGTGCATGACGTACCCGGCGCGCATGACGATCAGCGGCTCGCCCTCGCCCAGCAGATCCTCCGCGCCGACCGATGACCGGGCGGCGAGCGGACTGTCGGGGCGTACGCAGACGACGGGGCGGCCACGCAGCAGCTCGGTGGTCTCGAAGTCCGGCGGCAGGTCGTCGCCCCGGAGGTAGTTGACCAGGCCCAGGTCGAGGCTGCCCTCAAGGAGCGCCCGGTGGATGTCGCCCTGCTGGGCGCCGACCACCTCCACCTGGGTCACCGGATGCGTCGCGCGGAACGCGCGGATGACCGGGATCAGCAGCGGGACCGTCGCGGTGTTCACCGTGCCGAGCCGGACCATGCGGCTCACCCGGTGCTGATCGCCGGCCGCGTCGCGCAGCCGGTCCACCGCCTCGATGACGCCGGCGATATGCGGCAGCAACTCCCGCCCCTCGTCGCTGATCTTCGCCCCGGAGCGCTTGCGCTCCAGGAGTTCCACGCCGAGTTCACGTTCGAGGTTGCGGACGGTCTCGCTCAGCGCGGGCTGGGACAGATGCAGTTCCTCGGCGGCCCCGCGCAGGGAGCCGAGCCGGGTGACCGCGGCGATGTATTCGAGCTGTTCGATCCGCACGGCAGCAAGAATGACCATGCCCGTCAGGCGGGTGCAAGGGATTCCCTATTACGGCCTCATGAATACCGACTCACTCCCCGGCCGGGTTCCCGGGTACTGTCGAACCAGGTGCTCCGGTATTTCCGCAGCACAGCCCGTGTCCGGGATATGGAATCCGGCCCCGGTCTTCTTGACCGGGCGGCTGCCTCACTGGTTGGATCGGTGACATGAATCGACAGGACCTCACGCGGCGACGCCACGTCGACCTTGCGCGTGTCTCCAGCGCGTCCTGTTGCTGTCGGGCCTGAGCGCACGCGACGGATCCTTTCCGCGTCGCCACCCCTCCCCTTCTTCAGCCCCCTGACCTGCCAGGTCCCGGGCTGTCCCCCCGCCTCTGACACGCGGCCGTAGGTCCTCGTCCTGCCGCCGTTCCGTGTCACCCACCCTTCGCGCATGACGGCCTGCATGACCGCCTGACCGCCGCGCGTCGGCCGTTTTCCGCGCGCGCCTGAATTCCCCGCCAGGCGCTGATTCGCCATGCCCGTATGCACATTCCGGGAGTTCCCCATGCCCGTAGATCCCGCCACCGAATTCCGCAACGACCCGCTTCAGTTCGCCTACTGGGTGCCCAATGTCAGCGGCGGTCTGGTCACCAGCACCATCGAGCAGCGCACCGACTGGGGCTACGACTACAACCGCGAGCTGGCCGTGCTCGCGGAGAACAACGGCTTCGACTACGCCCTCAGCCAGGTGCGGTACATGGCCAGCTACGGCGCCGAGTACCAGCACGAGTCGACCAGCTTCAGCCTCGCGCTGCTGCTCGCCACCCAGCGGCTGAAGGTCATCGCCGCCGTCCACCCCGGGCTGTGGCATCCGGGCGTCCTGGCCAAGCTGGGCGCCACCGCCGATCAGCTCTCCGGCGGGCGGTTCGCGGTGAACGTCGTCAGCGGCTGGTTCAAGGGCGAGTTCACCGCGCTCGGCGAACCATGGCTGGAGCACGACGAGCGCTACCGCCGCGCCGAGGAGTTCATCCACGCCCTGCGCACCATCTGGACCGAGGACCACGCCGAAGTGGCCGGGGACTTCTACCGGATCCGTGACTTCTCGCTCAAGCCCAAGCCGCTGAACAGCACGGAGCGCCCGCATCCGGAGATCTTCCAGGGCGGCAACTCCACCGCGGCCCGCGCCATGGCCGGGCGGGTCTCCGACTGGTACTTCAGCAACGGCAAGGACTTCGACGGCGTCACCGAGCAGCTCCGGGACGTGCGCGCCTCCGCCGCCACCGCGGGCCGTCCGGCGCCCCGCTTCGGTCTCAACGCGTTCCTCATCGCCCGCGACACCGAGGCCGAGGCCCGCGACACCCTGCGCGAGATCGTCTCCAAGGCCAACTCCGACGCCGTGCACGGCTTCCGCGACGCGGTGCAGCAGGCGGGGCAGTCCACCGCCGACGGCAAGGGCATGTGGCAGGACTCCAGCTTCGAGGACCTGGTGCAGTACAACGACGGCTTCCGCACCGGGCTGATCGGCACCCCCGAGCAGATCGCCGAGCGCATCGTCGCCTACAAGCGGCTCGGCGTCGATCTGTTCCTCCTCGGCTTCCTCCACTACCTGGAGGACGTCGAGTACTTCGGCAAGCGCGTGCTGCCGCTGGTGCGCGAGCTGGAGGCACAGCAGCCGGACACCGCGCCCGCGCCCGCCCTCATCTGATCCCGTACGCACGCCCGGAAGGGAACGCCCATGAGCACCGCCACCCGCACCGACTGGCAGACCCGTACCCGCCCCACCGACGCCGACGGCTGGATCGGGCGCGCCGCCGAGGTCGCCGGTGTCCTGGCCACCGACGCGGCCGCCCGCGACAAGGCCGGCGCCACCCCGTACGCCGAGGTCCAGCTGCTGAAGGACTCGGGCCTGGTCACCCTCCTCGGCCCCGCCGCGCACGGGGGAGGCGGCCAGGACTGGCCGACCGCGTACCGCGTGGTCCGGGAGATCGCCAAGGCCGACGGCTCCATCGGGCAGCTGCTCGGCTATCACTATCTGTGGAACTGGGCCGCCCGGCTGGTCGGCACCCGCGAGCAGTGGGAGCAGGTCGAGGCCGACGCGGCCCGGAACCAGTGGTTCTTCGGTGGCGCCGTCAACCCGCGCGACAACGACGTGGTCGTCCGGGACGAGGGCGACAGCATCACCTTCACCGGCCACAAGTCCTTCTCCACCGGCAGCAAGGTCTCCGACGTCACCGTCCTGGAGGGGGTCTTCGAAGGCACCGATCGCCATGTGTTCGCCATCGTCCCGTCCGACAGCGAGGGCCTGACCTTCCACGACGACTGGGACAACATCGGCCAGCGGCTCACCGAGAGCGGCAGCGTCACGCTCGACGGCGTGACGGTCCCGTGGGCGGCGGCCGCCGGATACGTGGACAAGGAGTTCCGGCCCCGCGTCTACAACACCCTCAACGTGCCGACGATCCAGCTGGTCTTCGTCGCCTTCTACCTGGGCATCGCGGCCGGTGCGCTGGAGACGGCGGCCGTGTACACCCGCCACAAGTCCCGGTCCTGGCTGCACGGCGGGTTCGACGCGGCGGTCGACGAGCCGCATGTCATCGACACGTACGGCGACCTCACCGCCAAGCTGTGGGCCGCCGAGGCGCTCGCGGACACCGTGGCGGCCGAGGGGCAGCGGCTGCACGAGGACCCGGACGCGGTCACCGAGCAGGCGCGTGGCGAGTTCGAGGTCAGGGTGGCCGCGGTGAAGGCGCGGGCCACCGACGTCGCCCTGGAGGTGACCAGCCGCATCTTCGAGGTCACCGGGGCCCGCTCCACCGCCTCCGCCGAGGGCCTGGACCGCTTCTGGCGCAACGTCCGCACCCACACCCTGCACGACCCGGTGGCCTACAAGCGCCGCGAGGTGGGCCGCCATGTGCTGACCGCCGAACTCCCGGAACCCACCTGGTACTCCTGACCGCCCGCCACACCGCTCGCCACTTCCTCGAAAGGGATCACCATGGCCACCATCCTGTCCATCTCCGGCTCCCCCTCCGCCACCTCCCGCACCGGCCGCCTGCTGCGCCACCTCGACGGGCGCCTCACCGACCAGGGCCATGAGGTGATCCCGCTCGACGTCCGCACCATCCCCGCCACCGCCCTGCTCGGCGCCGACTTCGCGCATCCGGACATCGTCCGGGCCAGGACGCTGGTCGAGCAGGCGGACGGGGTCGTCGTCGGCACCCCCGTCTACAAGGCCGCCTACTCCGGGCTGCTGAAGTCCCTGCTGGATCTGCTGCCGCAGTACGCGCTGGCGGGCAAGACAGTGCTGCCGCTGGCCACCGGCGGCACCACGGCGCACGTGCTGGCCATCGACTACGCGCTGCGGCCGGTGCTGTCCTCGATGGGCGCGGCGCACATCGTGCAGGGCTGGTTCACGCTCGACAAGGACATCACCGCCACCCCCGACGGCGGGGTGATCGTGACCCCCGGCGCGGCCGAGGCGCTGGAGCAGGTCGTCGACCAGTTCTCCGTGGCGCTGGGCCATCAGCCCCTGCTCGCGGCGGCGAGCTGAACACCCATGACCAGGGACCCCGATACCGCCCACCGCATCGCCGACGACGCGGAGGCGCTGGAGGTGGCCGCGAAGCTCGCCGAGGAGTTCCGTACGGGCGCGGCCGGGCGCGACGCGGACCGCACCCTGCCGCGCGCCGAGCTGGACCGGCTGTCGGCGTCCGGGCTGCTGGCGATCACCGTGCCGGACGAACACGGTGGCGCGGACGTCTCGGCGGTCACCCTCGCCGAGGTGTTCCGGCTGCTGGCGGCCGCGGACGCCAGCCTCGCCCAGATTCCGCAGAGCCACTTCGTGTACATCAACGTGCTGCGCCGTCAGGGCACGCCGGAGCAGCAGGCGTTCTTCTTCGGCGAGGTGCTGGCGGGCAGGCGGTTCGGCAACGCCCAGTCGGAGGCGGGGACGAAGCACATCCAGGACATCCGCACCCGCCTGGAGCCACGGCCCGACGGTTCGTACGAGCTGACGGGCGTCAAGCACTACTCCACCGGTGCCCTGTTCGCCGACTGGATCCCGGTGCTGGCGCGCGGCGCCAACGAGGAGCTGTACGTGGCGTATGTGCCACGGGAGGCGCCCGGGGTGAGCGTCGTGGACGACTGGGACGGCATGGGGCAGCGTACGACCGCCAGCGGCACCGTACGGCTGGAGGGCGTGGACGTGCCAACCGACCGCGTGGTGCCGCATCACCTCACCTTCCGCGGCCCTCAACTGCACGGCGCCGTAGCCCAGTTGCTGCACGCCGCCATCGACGCGGGGATCGCCTCGGGCGCGCTCGCTGAGGCGGTGGCGTTCGTGCGCACCAAGAGCCGTCCATGGTTCGAGAGCGGCTTCGAGACGGCCGCCGAGGACCCGCTGCTCATCCAGCGCTTCGGCGAACTGGCGATCCAGGTGCGGGCGGCCGAGGCGCTGCTGTCCGCCGCCGCGCGGGCGGTGGACGCCGCCCGTGCGGATCTCACCGAGGACACCGCGGCCGAGGCGTCCATCGCCGTGGCCACCGCGAAGGTGTCGGCGGCCGCGGCCGCGGTGGAGGCGGGCAGCGCGCTCTTCGAGGTGTCCGGCACCCGCTCGGCACTGGACTTCCTCAACCTCCACCGCCACTGGCGGGACGCCCGCACCCACACCCTGCACGACCCGCCCCGCTGGAAGGTCCAGCACATCGGCCGCTACGTGCTGAACGGCACCCGGCCGCCCCGGCACGGCCTTCTGTAACCCCCCTCACGAAAATCCCTGATCGGAGCCGCATCCATGTCCCTCACCTTTCACTGGTTCCTGCCCACCAACGGCGACAGCCGCCATGTCGTCGGCGGCGGTCACGGAACGCCCGTCACCGCGGCCGGTGGCGACCGTCCGCCGTCCGTCGGCTACCTCACCCAGATCGCCCGCGCCGCCGAGGACCTGGGCTTCGTCGGGGCGCTGACGCCGACCGGGGCATGGTGCGAGGACGCGTGGCTGACGACCGCGATGGTCAGCCAGAACACCGAGCGGCTGAAGTTCCTGGTGGCGTTCCGCCCGGGCTTCGTCTCCCCCACCCTCGCCGCGCAGATGGCCTCGACGTACCAGCGGCAGACGAACGGCCGACTGCTGCTGAACGTGGTCACCGGGGGCGAGAGCCATGAGCAGCGGGCGTACGGCGACTTCCTCGACAAGGAGGGGCGCTACCGGCGCACCGATGAGTTCCTGGAGATCGTGCGCGGGCTGTGGGACGGCAAGACCGTGGATCATGCGGGCGAGCACCTCCAGGTGGCGGACGCCTCGCTGGCCCGGCTGCCCGACCCGGTGCCGGAGGTGTACTTCGGCGGCTCCTCCCCCATCGCCGGTGAGGTGGCGGCGCGCCATGTGGATGTGTACCTCACCTGGGGCGAGCCGCCCGCCCAGGTCGCGGAGAAGATCGCCTGGGTCCGGGGTCTCGCGGCCAAGGAGGGCCGCAAGATCCGCTTCGGCATCCGGCTGCACGTCATCACCCGCGACACCAGCGAGCAGGCGTGGGCGGAGGCGCGGCGGCTGCTGGACGGCTTCGACCCGGAGACGGTGAAGTCCGTCCAGGCCGGGCTCGGGCGCAGCGAGTCCGAGGGGCAGAAGCGCATGCTGGCGCTGCACGGCGGCGGCCGGGACGGGCTGGAGATCCACCCCAATCTGTGGGCGGGCATCGGCCTGGTGCGCGGCGGCGCCGGTACGGCGCTGGTGGGCAGCCATGAGGAAGTGGCGGAGCGGATCGCGGAGTACCACCGGATCGGGATCGACGAGTTCGTGCTGTCCGGCTATCCGCATCTGGAGGAGGCGTACTGGTTCGGCGAGGGCGTGCTGCCCCGCTTGCAGCAGCAGGGGCTGTGGACGCATCCGGCGCGCCCCACCACCGCCCCGCAGCCCGCCGCGCAGGTGCCGTTCGCCGCGTCAGGGAGCCGATGATGGCCCACGTGATCGCCACCGAGGCCGAGGCGGCCCGGGTGGCGGCGAAGCTCGCCGAGGGGTTCCGTACGGGCGCGGCCCGGCGCGACGCGGACCGCAGGCTGCCGCGCGCCGAACTCGACGCGCTCTCGGAGTCGGGGCTGCTGGGCGTCACCGTGCCGCGTGCGCACGGTGGCGCCGGGGTGGGCGCCCGTACGCTCGGCGAGGTCATCCGGCTGCTGTCGGCGGCCGACTCCAGCATCGGGCAGATTCCACAGAACCACTTCTTCTTCGTGGAGGTCCTGAAGGAGAACGGCACCGAGGAGCAACGCGCCTTCTTCTACGGCGAGTTGCTGGCCGGGCGCCGGTTCGGCAACGCGCTGGCGGAGAAGGGCACCCGGCACGCCCTGGAGTTCGCCACCCGGCTGGTCCCGGATCCGGTGGCGGGCGGTTTCCGGCTGACGGGGACCAAGGACTACGCCACCGGGGCGCTGTTCGCGCACTGGGTGCCGGTGTTCGCGCTCGGCCCGGAGGACCGTCTCACCGCCGCCTTCCTGCCGCACGACGCGCCCGGGCTGACCGTGGTGGACGACTGGGACGGGATCGGCCAGCGCACCACGGCCAGCGGCACCGTACGGCTGGACGATGTGCACGTACCGCAGGAGCGGGTGGTGCCGCACCATCTGACCTTCGAGCGGCCCGAGGTGTTCGGCGCGTTCGGGCAGTACCTCCACGCGGCCGTGGACACCGGGATCGCCCGGGCCGCGCTGGAGGAGGGCGGTGAGCTGATCCGTACCGTCGCCCGTCCCTGGGGCGAGTCGGGGGCCGACCGGGCGGCCGGGGAGCCGCTGGTGATCCAGAAGTTCGGCGAGCTCGCCCTGCTCGTACGGTCCGCCGAAGCGCTGCTGGAGCGGGCCGGGGCCGCCATCGACGCGGCCCGCGGCGCACCGGGCGACGAACCGCTCGCCGGTGAGGCGTCGATCGCGGTCACCGCGGCCCGCGCCCAGGCCGACACCGCCGCGGTGACGGTCGCCAGCGAGGTGTTCGCGCTCATCGGCACCCGGTCCGCGCTGCGCGGCGGCAACCTCGACCGGCACTGGCGCAACGCCCGCACCCACACCCTGCACGACCCACGCCGCTGGAAGATCCAGCACCTCGGCAACCACGCCCTCAACGGCGTCACCCCACCCGCCAACGGCATCGTCTGAGTCCTGCCAGTCCGAGTCGTACCAGGAGGAGCGCGGCCATGAGCACCACCCTGTCACCCCCGGCCACCCACGAGCAGTGGCTCGCCACCGCCCGTGAGGTCGCCGCCGGCCTGGCGCGGGACGCCGTCGAACGGGACCGGGCGAACCGCCCGCCCCACGACGAGGCCGCCCGGCTGCGCGACGCCGGGCTGCTGACCCTGCTGATCCCGGCCGAGCGCGGTGGCGGGGGCGCCGACTGGCGTACCGCCTACGCCGTCATCCGCGAGATCGCCGCGGTGACGGGTCGATCGGGCAACTCCTGGGCTACCACTACCTGTTGTCGTGGAACGTGCGCTTCTTCGGCGACGCGGCGCACACCGAGCGGGTGGAGCGCGCCGCCGCCGAGGGCCGCTGGCTGTGGGGCGGCGCGTTCAACCCGCGCGACCCGGACGTGGTGCTCACTCCCACGGGCCCGAGGGGTACGGGCTTCCGCCTCGACGGGCGGAAGACGTTCGCCACCGGCGCCCGGGTCGCCGACCGGCTGGTGGTCGGCGCGACCCGCGCGGACACCGGTGAGCCGCTGGTCGTGTTCGTCGACCCCGAGCACCCCGGTGTCGTACGCAACGACGACTGGGACAACTTCGGGCAGCGGCTGTCGGCCAGCGGCAGCGTGGAGTTCCACGCGGTGCCGGTGGCGGCGGACGACGTCCTGGGCTCGCTCTCGCAGGACGACGGCGTGCTGTCCCCGTTCGCCACCCTGGTGACCCCGGCCATCCAGCTGGTCTTCGTCCACTTCTACCTCGGCATCGCGGAGGGCGCGCTCGCCGCCGCCGCGGAGTACACCCGTACCACCACCCGCCCCTGGCCGCTGTCCGGAGTGGCGTCGGCGACCCAGGACCCGTATGTGCTCGCCACCTACGGGGAGCTGGCCGTCTCCGCCCGCGCCACCCGGGCCCTGGCCGACGAGGCGGTGGAGGCCGTCCGGCGCGGCCTGGACCGGGGTCCCGAGCTGACCGGCGAGGAGCGCGGCGAGATCGCCGTCACCGTCGCCACCGCCAAGGTGGCCGCCACCAAGGCCGCCCTGGACATCACCGCCCGCGTCCTGGAGGTGACCGGCGCCCGCGCCACCGCCTCCGGTCACGGCTTCGACCTGTACTGGCGCAACGCCCGCACCCACACGCTGCACGACCCGGTGGCCTACAAGCTGCGCGAGGTCGGCGGGGCACTTCCTCAACGGCGCCCATCCGCCGTTCACGCTCTACACCTGAACCCCAAGGATCCGTGCCATGTCCCCGCTCTCCCGCAGACAGCTCCTCCGCGCCACCACCGGCGCCGCCGCCCTCACCGCCGCCGGACCGCTGCTGACCGCCTGCGGCACCGCGCAGGGCGACGCACTGGACCCGACCGCCAAGCCCGATCTGGACGGCGTCACCCTCAAGATCCTGGCCAACCAGCCCAACGCCCTGTCGTTCCACTACCTCGCGGGCCCCTTCGAGGAGGCCACCGGCGCCAAGCTCAAGGTCACGCCGGTGCCGTACGACAAGCTCACCTCGAAGGCCACGCTCGACGTGCAGTCCGGGGCGGGCCAGTTCGATGTGTTCATGTACTGGTACGCGGCGGTCGGCACCCTGGCCCAGGGCGGGGTCATCGAGGATCTGACCGCGTACATCAGGGCGCACAAGGACATCGAGGAGTCCGACTTCCTGCCGTCGCTGTACGACACGTACACGCGGTGGGACGGCAAGCGCTGGGGCCTGCCGTACGACGGGGACACCCACATCCTCTTCTACAACACCGAGCTCTTCGAACGGCACAAGGTCGAGCCGCCCAAGACCTGGGACGACTACCAGCACATCGCCGAGAAGATCACCAAGGACGCCAAGGGCAAGTACTACGGCACCATCATCGAGGCCCAGCAGGTGCCGGTCATCCTCGGCTGCGACTTCGCCAACCGGCTCGCCGGATACGGCGGCACCTTCCTCGACCAGGGCGGCTCCGGTACCCCGACCCTCACCTCCCCCGAGGCGATCGCCGCCGCCCAGGCGCTCTTCGACGCCGCCCCGCACGCCCTGCCCTCCCCGCTCCAGATCGGCTTCGACCAGGCGACGCCCGCGTTCCTCGACGGCAAGGGCGCGATGCTCGACTTCTGGACCGACTTCGCCAAGCGCGCCGAGGACCCGAAGCAGTCCAAGGTGGTCGGCAAGTGGGGCGTCACCACCCTCCCGGTGGGCGGCGACAACACCAAGCCGCGCACCTCGCTGGACGCCGGGTTCGGGCTCGCCGTCTCCACGGCGTCCAAGCAGAAGGAGGCCGCCGCCGCGTTCATCAAGTGGGCCACCGCGGCGCAGCAGAACCTGCTGGTGCTGGGCAAGCCGGACGCGGGCGCCGACCCCATCCGCACCAGCACGCTCAACGCCGACGCGTTCAAGAAGGCGTCCCCCGACTCGTACGACGTCGTGCGCACCGGGCTCGCCGGGGATCCGCTGCCGTGGCCGACCGTGCCCAAGTCGCCCCAGCTGCTCCAGGGGCTGGTGGACGAGCTGGCGCTCGGTCTCCAGGGCAAGCAGAGCGCGAAGAAGGCCCTGGAGAACACGCAGCGGGCGTGGCTCACCACCCTGAAGAAGACCTGATCGCACGTGTCCCGGGCCTCTCACGTACCGCGCTTCCGCGTGCCGCGCGCGCTGGCCGCGCCCTCGGTGGTGTTCCTGCTGGTGTTCGCCGCCTATCCGCTCGTCTATCTCATCGGTCTCGCCTTCACCAGCTCCACGCTGGCCCAGCCGTTGCGGCGCTGGACCGGGTTCGACAACTTCCACTCGGCGCTGGAGAGCCAGTCGTTCAGCGGTTCGCTGTGGCGGTCCGTGGTGTTCGCGGTGGCCGCCGCCTGCGTCCAGCTGGTGCTGGGCACCGCGCTCGCGCTGCTGCTGCGGGCGCGGGCGGCGCGCCCCGGGCTGCTGGGCACGGTTCTGCTGCTGCCGCTGGTCACCCCGCCCGTCATGGTCGGGGTGGCGTGGAAACTGCTGCTCGCCCCGGTCGGCGGGGCGCTCAACGGGGCGCTGCACGAGTTCGGGCTGCCCGGCGTCAACCCGCTGGGCGGGAGCACCGGCGCCTTCGTCACCCTGATCGTCATCGACAGCTGGCAGTGGACGCCGTTCGTGATGCTGCTGGCGTACGCCGCGCTGCTCGGCGTACCGGACGAGCTGCGGGAGGCCGCCGCGCTGGACGGGGCGGGCCGGGTGCGGACGCTGCGTTCGGTGGTGCTGCCGTACATCGAGCCGACGCTGCTGTCCGTGCTGACGCTGAAGCTGGTCATCGGCTTCAAGGTGTTCGACATCGTGTACGTGGTCACCGCGGGCGGCCCCGGCTTCTCCACCACGACCAGCACCTACGACATCCAGCGCACCGCACTCCAGGAGTTCGACGTCGGCTCCGCGGCCGCCGCCACCGTGCTCTTCTCGCTGATCATCGGCCTGGTGGTCAGCGTGGTGGCACTGCGCCGCAAGCGGCATGAGGAGGTGGCCGTATGAGCGCGGCCGGTATCGGGGCGCGGCGCCGCCGCAGGGCCGGGCTCACGGTGCTGCTCGGGCTGATCGCCCTCGCCACGGTGGTCCCCGTGCTGTACGTGGTGTCGCTGTCCCTGCGCTCGCGGGACGACGTGCTCAATGGCGGACTGCTGCCGTCCCGGGTGTTCTGGCGCAACTGGCCCGATGCCTTCGGCGCCATCGACCTGGGCCGCTACATGGCCAACTCCTGGACGGTGGCGGCCGGTTCGGTGGTGCTCACGCTGCTGATCGCGGTGCCGGGCGCGTACTTCACCGCGCGGGCGGGACGCAGTGGCGGGCGGCTGGCGGCGCTGGTGCTGTCCAGCTACTCCGCTCCCCCGGTCGTCGCCATCCTCCCGCTGTTCTTCCTGCTGCGGAACCTCCAGCTGAACAACACGGTGGCCGGGCTCGCCCTGGTCGACGGGCTCGCCAACGTACCGGTGGCCATCTGGCTGCTGGACGGTTTCGTACGGCGGGTGCCCCGGGAGATCGAGGAGGCCGCCTGGCTCGACGGGCTCGGCGCCTGGGCCGGGCTGCGCCGCATCGTGCTGCCGCTGATCGCGCCCGGGGTCGCGGCGGCCGCCCTGATCTGCTTCTTCCTCAGCTACAACGAGTTCCTGTTCGCCCTGAGTTTCGCCCAGGACAGCACCGCGCAGACGCTGCCGGTGGCGCTGTCCCTCTTCCAGGGCGACAAGAACGTCGAGTTCGGCCAGCAGGCCGTCGTCTCGCTGGTCGGTATCGCGCCCGTCTACGTCCTCGCCGTGGCCGCCCAGCGGTGGCTGGTCGCCGGCCTGTCCTCCGGAGCCGTGAAGTAATGCGCCGCATCCATCTCAACGCCTTCGACATGGCGTGCGTCGGCCACCAGTCGCCCGGTCTGTGGCGCCACCCCGACGACCAGGCCCACCGCTACACCGATCTGTCCTACTGGACCGATCTGGCGCGGCTGCTGGAACGCGGTGGCTTCGACTCGCTGTTCATCGCCGATGTGCTCGGCGTGTACGACGTCTACCAGGGCTCGCGCGACGCGGCCGTACGCCAGGGCGCCCAGATCCCGCTGTCCGATCCGCTGCCCGCGGTCTCCGCGATGGCCGCCGTCACCCGCCACCTGGGCTTCGGGGTGACGGTGTCGCTCACGTACGAGCAGCCGTACAAGCTCGCCCGTACCCTCACCACCCTGGACCACCTCACCAAGGGCCGCGTCGCCTGGAACGTGGTCACCTCCTACCTGGCCAGCGCCGCCCGCAACCTCGGCCTCGGCGAACAGCTCGCCCACGACGACCGGTACGAGGTGGCCGAGGAGTTCCTGGAGGTCTGCTACAAACTGTGGGAGTACTCCTGGGACGACGACGCGGTGGTCCGCGACCCCGAGCGCGGGCTGTTCACCGACCCCGCCCGGATCCGCGACATCGCGCACGAGGGCAAACACTTCTCCGTCCCCGGCGTCTTCCTCAGCGAACCCTCCCCGCAGCGCACCCCGGTCGTCTTCCAGGCGGGCGCCTCCCCGCGCGGCCGCGCCTTCGCCGCCCGCCACGGCGAGGGCGTCTTCATCAACGCGGTCACCTCCGAGGCCACCCGCCGCGTCGTGGACGACATCCGCGCCAGGGCCGACGCCGAGGGCCGCGACCCGTACGGCGTGAAGATCTACATCCTGCTCACCGCCATCACCGCGCCCACCGACGAGGAGGCCCGCGCCAAACACGCCGACCTCGCCTCGTACGCCTCGTACGAGGGCGCGCTCGCCCTCTACGGCGGCTGGAGCGGCCTGGACCTGTCCACCCTCGACCCGGACGAGCCGCTGGCCTACGTGGACACCGACGCGGTCCGCTCCGCCCTGGCCATCTTCTCCACCGCCGACCCGTCCCGCGAGTGGACCCCCGACCAGGTCGCCCGCTACCTGGGCATCGGCGGTATCGGCCCGGTCGTCGTCGGCGCCCCGGACACGGTGGCCGACGAACTCGAACGGTGGGTCGAGGAAGCCGACATCGACGGCTTCAACCTCGCCTACGCCACCACCCCCGGCACCTTCACCGACTTCGTCGACCTGGTCGTCCCCGAACTCCGCGCCCGCGGCCGGATGCCCCACTCCTACGAGGGCGCCACTCTCCGCGAACACCTCCACGGCCCCGGCACCCCCCGCGTCCCCGAGGACCACCCGGCCGCCCGCCACCGCGAACGGGCCGCACGCCTGAGTTCGCCCGGTTTTTCGGAATGAATCGCCCAATTTATTGTCACCTCCTTTCTCTTACAGCATCGTTACCGGCACACCCGGACGCCCTTGGTAAACTCTCCCGCTCAATGCAGGCCTGAATTGAGACAGGGGGCCAATAGGGCATGTCCTTCGAGCAGGAGTGGGAACAGCAAAAGACCGAAGCGTCCGAAAAACAACCCACACAGATGCAACTCAATCAGGCGAAAGGCCCCGGCGGCCATCGGGGCGCCGACGCCGACGGCGATCTCGTCGTCCACGACGATCAGCTGGGCAAACTCGGGGACATGGGCCGGGATCTGCGTGAGCGGCTGTCCACGTACGGGGACCATGCCCGGCAGACCACGTTCGACGCGTCCATCGAGCTCTTCAACGACGGCATGGACACCGGTTCGGCACTCACCGAACTGCACGACGCGTGGAATACCAAGCTGACGACGCTCAAGGAAGCGTGCGCGCACATCTCCAACCACCTCGACTACACACGGTCCGCGCACCGCAAGGACGAGGACAAGATCATAACGGGGATGAAGAACGCGGAAGGCAAGGCCATGACCGTTTCGCGCATCTACGAATACATCAAGTGACAATCGGCGGGTAGCGCGCAAATACGGTCCGGCAAAAAGAACGGGGGAGCAGCATCATGGTGACATTCCACGAACTCCACGACCTGCGGCTGGGCAAGCTGAAGTCAACCGTCACCGAGTGGAAGGAGATGGTGAGCAAGCTGGAGAAACTCGCCAACGGCGGGGACGGCCACGTCAGCGCCGACGACCTGGACAAAAAGGCCAAAGCGGCCGACTGGAAGGGTGACAACGCCCGAGTGATGAGGGTGTTCACCACCAAGACGGCGGAACAGTTCCAGGACATCCTCACCGAGGCACGCAGCGTGCACACGGTCCTCAGCGGTGCGCACTCGAAGTTCACCACGCACAAGCGCGATCTCCAGGACGTCGTCACACGCGCGGGCAAGAAGGACATCCATGTGACCGCCACCGGAACGGTCCAGGCCCGTGACGACGCCGATCCGAAGCCGACGCAGAAGGACATCGACGCGGTGGTCGGCGAGATCAAGGCCGTCCTGGACGCGGCGGCGGAGACCGACCGGACCGCGGCCGCCGCGCTCAGATTCCACGCGAAGGACAAGTACGACTTCGGGTCCTCGGGGTTCAAGAGCTTCGACGCCGCGGAGCAGACCATCAAGGACTCCAACGCGTTCGTACGCCTCGCCAAGCACGATCCCAGCAAGCTCAGCAACGAGCAGCTCACCCGGCTCAACACCTTGATGAAGGCGCACAGCGGAGACCCGGTCTTCGCCGAGCGGGTGGCGGGAACGCTGGGCGGTGGTGGGACGCTCAAGTTCTGGTCGGGCGTCACCAATCTCGATGCCTGGGATCCCGACGGCAAGCATTACCGGAGTGGCGAACAGGACGAGCGGATGAAGCTCCTCCGCACGATGGAGGGGCGCTTCGGCACCACGCTGGGTCTGGCATCGCAGCAGGACGGTGCGGGCATCCACCAGTGGAAGGACCAAGTGATCGCGCAGGGAGGCCAGACCTTCCGCGGTGACGGCAACACCAGCGGCAGCGTGTACGGCTACCAGATCATGAGCAACCTGATGCGGCAGGGCACGTACGAGAAGGGGTTCCTCAACGATTACGGCGACTCCCTGACCGCGTACGAGAAGAAGCACACGGGGGACGTCCGGGACCCGGGCCCCGGCGGCAAGGTGCGCCACAATGTACTGCCCTGGGATGAGCTGGCCACGTACGCACAGCCCGACCCGTTGCACTTCGGGGACAAGAACGACACGGGCCGGGACCCGATGACCGGGTTGATGAAGGCTCTGTCCAACAATCCCGACGCCTCCACCGATTTCTTCAGCTCCGACGAGCCCCAGGACAACGCCAAGTGGGTGCTCAAGGACCGGCCGGAGTTCGACGACCACGACGTGGACAGCGACTACGGTTCCGTGGACGACTTCAAGGGCCCGCGGGCGATGTACGAGGCGACTGGTGACGCGCTGACGGCCGCGGCAACCGGTGTCGACCCCAACGACCCCTCGGCGAAGGCGCCCCCGCACACGCCTGAGCACCGGGAGGTCCTGGACAAGTCGCTGCACTACCTGTCCCAGCGGAAGGACGACTTCCCGCCGGAGATGCGCGACGACATGGCCAAGGTCCTGGTCAACCACGGAGATGCGTTCCACTACACCGCCTCCGCCTTGGCCGACCACCCCGACGATCCGAGGGAGCTGGACCGCAGAGAGTTGCTGGAGGTCACCAAGCAGATCTCCCGCGACCAGGACGCGTACGGCCTCCTCAACGACGGCATCAATCGCGAGATGATCCGCGACATCCACCACGACAAGCCCGAGGACCCGAGGGAGACCCTGCAGCGCGCGGGTCATACCGTGGGCTTCCTGGAAGAGGCGCGGTACCAGGCGCTGGCGGACAAGGCCGCGGCGGACAAACAGGATGTCGCCTGGAAGCAGACCTGGGCTTACCACGGCGCCGGAACGGTGGCGAGTTTCATCCCGGAGGGGCATATGGCCGGCCTTCTGGACCGCGAGGCGTATCTGCTGTCGTACAAGTGGCGCGTGGATGAGGAGGCACGCATCACCAAAGGCAACATTGAGCAGAACGGCGAAACGTTCATGGGACGGCAGCACCAACTCGAGGCGCTCGCAAAGATCTGGCACGACCAGAACCCCCATGAACGAATCACCGACTACACGGCCACTGGGGACATCAACTCAGCGGCGGTAAACGGCAACACGACCGCCCGCGGGCTCACTGGTCGGCAGCCCCCACACTGATCCGAGGAACCTCCCCATGAAACGCAGCTCCATCTGTCTACTCGTCGGCGCGCTTCTGGTGGGTGCCGTCGGCTGCGGCGGCGATGACCGCGACTACGCGGTACCCAAGAAACTCTGCGGCACAAAGGTCGACCCTGATGTACTCGCCCCGCTGCTACCGGCCGGCGAGGAAGTACACCAGCGTGTCAATTCGCGAGACCTAGGTGCGACCTGCGATGTTTCCGTGACGGGCGAGGGAGGTAAGGGCGGCTCGTCGGTGATGTACATCAAACGGGACGCCGTCCCCGAGGGCGACGACCCCCTGAAGGTCATGAGGGACATGCTGATCCGGTCCGGCAACCCGAAGAGGGTGGACATCGGGGACGACGCCCGGATCGCGGACTCGGCTGGGCTCGTCACCCTGTCCTGTCCGCCGAAGGGGAAGGACACCACCCTCGCGCTGGAGGTCGATCTGTTCACCTCGACCCCCAAGGATGTCTCCGAACGCCGCAAGGCCCTGGAACGATTTCTGCGCTCCTACCTCCCCACCGCGGCCAAGGCGCAGGGCTGCCGTAGCTGAGAGCGGCCTAGAGGACGTCCCCCAGCGGCCGGGCACCCGCGAGGAGTTGGCGGGTGCGTTCTTGGACCGCCTGGGGGTAGTTCTCGGCGAAGGAGGCGATGTTCAGGTCGTCCTCGCGGAGGCAGTCGAAGAGGACGGTCGGGCCGCGGCCGGTTTCCCGTTCCGCGTCGGTGTAGCACACCATCAGGTGCATGATGGCGGTGTCGGGGAGGACGTGGATGCCGGTGGTGGGGTGGGAGCGGGTGGCGAAGCCCCAGAGGACGTCGCGCAGGTCGGTGGGGTCGATGTCGTGGTCGAGGACCATGATCCGGGTGACCCACCAGCCGCCGTGCGGAAAGGCGTCGCACGCCTCGCCGATGGCCCGGCACAGCTGCTCGGATGAGGTGAAGCCGGTGCGCTCGCGCCAGTCGCGGTCGACGGTGACGGCCAGTACGTGGACCGCGGTCTCCGGGATCATCCAGGACGCCGCGATCGGCAGACCGGCCTCGCGCAGGTAGTGGGTCCAGCGGGCGGAGTGGGTCAGCCCGACGAGGGTGTGGTCCTCGTCGACCGGCTTGCCCGCGCACACCACCGGCATGATCGGGTCGTCGCGGTGGGTGATGGCGGTGACGGTGTACGCGGGCAGCTCCACCTGCCAGTCGGGGATGTAGCCCGCGAACTCGCCCATCGGGCCTTCGGGTATCAGTTCGTCGTGGTTGATGTACCCCTCGATGACGATCTCGGCGGTGGCGGGCACCTCCAGGTCGACGGTCCGGCAGCGGACCAGCTCCACCGGGCGGCCGTAGTAGGCGCCGAGGTAGGCGGCCTCGTCCACCTCCTCCGGCAGCGACATGGTGGACACGAACGGGACGGCGGGTTCGGCGCCGAGGACCAGCGCGAAGGGGGTGCGTTCGCCGCGTTCGCGCCACATGTCGTCGATGACGCCGATGTGCTGCGGCGAGCCGGTGAAGGTGGCCATGCGGTGGGAGTCGTGCAGCATGGCCCGTGCGAGGCCCCAGTTGGTCCAGCGGCGGTCGGGGCTGCGCAGGACGAAGGTACCGATGGTGTTCACGTACCGTCCGCCGTCGCCGTGGTGCAGCAGCGGGAACGGGAAGCGGGTCAGGTCGGCGTCGGCGCCGAGCAGGACGTTCTCCTGGCAGGGTCCCGACGCCACCGTGACGGGCGGGATGGGCGCGGCCGACTGGGCGGCGACCAGCCCGTCCAGCAGTCGCAGCGGTCGGGTGTCCGGGTCGAGCCCGAGGGAGAGCGCGACCCGGGCGTACGGGGTGTCGGGGACGCTGCTGTACGCGGCGGGCGCCGTGAGGACCCGGAAGCCGGGCGTGAAGCCCCGGACGCGGGAGAGCAGATGGGCCGGGGCGCGGTGCTCCGTGGCGTAGCGGGCGATCGCGCCGATCTCCAGCTCGGCGTCCACCTCGTCGTCGATGACCCGCAGATCGTCGAGCTTGGCCAGGGCGTCCAGGTAGTCGCGCAGACTGGACAGGTGATTCATACCGGTTCCTCACCTCGGGGTCGGGGTCGGGCGTGCTGCCGGGCGTCGCGCATCCCGTTCCAGCGGACGGCCTTGGGCGTGTCGATGCCGAACTGGTCGAGCACACGGGTCACGGTGTGGTCGACGATGTCGTCGGCCGTCTCCGGGTGCTGGTAGAAGGCGGGCATCGGCGGCAGGATCACCGAGCCCATGCGGGACAGCGCGAGCATGTTCTCCAGGTGGATGTCGCTCAGCGGGGTTTCCCTGGGCACCAGCACCAGCTTGCGGCGCTCCTTCAGGGTGACGTCGGCGGCGCGCGCCACCAGTCCGTCGGCGAAGCCCATGCGGATCGCCGCGAGGGTCTTCATGCTGCACGGGACGATCACCATGCCGTCCGTGCGGAAGGAGCCCGAGGAGATGGCCGCGCCCTGGTCCTCCGGGGTGTGGGTGACGTCGGCGAGCGCGGCCACCTCGCGGACGCTCATCGAGGTCTCGTACTCGATGGTGGAGCGCGCCCAGCGGCTGATCACCAGATGGGTTTCCACCCCGCCGTGCTCGCGCAGCCGCTCCAGCAGCCGCACCCCCAGCACGGCCCCGGTGGCGCCGGTGATGCCCACCACGATCCTGGCGGGTGCGGGGTCGTCCATCGGCAGCGCCATCACGCCTCCTGGTGGCGTCGGAGCACGAGGGCGTCGACGCGGTCGCGGTAGGTGTCGAGGAAGTGGGCGGACAGCTCGTCGACCGATTCGGCGTCGAAGAGGAGGGTGGGCGAGACGTCGTCGAAGTCCTCGCGCAGCGCGTTGGCGAGCTGGAGGACGAGGATCGAGTCCATGCCGTAGTGGATGAGCGACACCGACGGATCGATCTTCTCCGCCGGGATCTTCAGCGTGGCCGCGGCCTTCTCCTTCAGGTACGCCACCATCGTCGCGGCGCGGGCCTCGTCGGAGGGATGCTCATCCGGCGTGGGTTCGGCGGCGGCCACGGGCTCGTTGGGTACGGGGGCGGGGCGGGCGTCGGCCATGGGCACCGGCCTGCGGGCGATGCCGTCGCTCTCGGCCGCGATGATCTGCTGACCGAGCGCCCGGGCCTGCGGCAGGACGAGGACCACCGACGGGAATCCCTCGCCGTGGAGGACGTCCCGCCAGCTCTCGGGCGACAGCGCGGGCGAGCCGGGGATGCGCAGCGACGCGTCCTCGAACAGCCACCAGCCCTCCAGCAGCCCGAAGGTGAGGTGGCTGAACACATCGAACGAGCACAGCTCGTTGAGCAGCAGCCAACCGCCGTGCCGCAGCGCCGACTTGGCGTTGCGGAGGGTGGTGCGGGTGTCCCGGGTGGCGTGCAGGACGTTGGCGGCGACGACGAGGTCGTAGCCGCCGGCCTCGATGCCCTGCCCGGCGAGCGGCTGTTCGGCGTCGAGGCGCGCGGTGTCCAGGTACGGGACGTCGGGGCCGTACTCGCTCTGCGCGTGGTTCAGGAACGCCTTCGAGAGGTCGGTGTATGTGTAGCTCTCGATGTGGTCCTGATACGGGCGCAGCGCCGCGAACAGGCCCGCGCTCGTGCCGCCGGTGCCCGCGCCGATCTCCAGGATGCGCAGCCGCGCGTCGGGGTCGCGGCGCAGCCGCTCGGACACCACGCCGACGGCGGCGTCCGCCATGGCGCGGTTGAAGGTGTCCGCCACGCGGTTGTTCTTGTAGCAGCCCTCGACGAGTTCGAGGGAACCGCGCGGGAACATGATGTCGGTCGGCCGGGTGCGGCCGGTCAGGATGTCGGGCAGGGCGGCCAACGTGGCGTCGACGAGCCGCAGTTCGGCCCGCTTGTCGGGGTCGGCGGACCACTCGGCGCAGCGCTCCTTCCACTCCTGGTTCAGGGCGTCGAGCGGCGGGGCCGTGTCCGGCATCGTCCGCAGCGCGTGCTCCAGCCAGGTGGTGTAGCGGTCGAGGATGCCGCCGCGTGCGCGGAGCGCGGTGAGGTCGGCACCGGGTCCGGTGGTGTCGTCGTACGTCTCGCCGTCCCGTACGACGCCCATGGCCGTCAGGTGGCCGCGGGTCATGCGGCCGAGCAGGGCGTCGCGCTCGGCGCGCCAGTCGGCCACCGTCCGCAGGATCTCCTGGCTGTCGGCGAGGCCGGAGTGGGCCATCAGGGCGTCGGCGGGGATGCGGGTGGCCGGGTCGCGTTCGTAGACGGTGAGGCGGGTGGCCGGGTCGATCGGCCCGAGCCCGTCCGGTTCGGTGAGCTTGACGTAGCTGAGCTGCTGCTGCGGGCCGCCGAGCAGGGTGTCGAGTGCGGCCATGCCCTCCGGCGGTTCGATGGACAGCAGCCCCCAGCGGGCCATGCGCTCGCGGTGGAAGTCGGAGGCGACGCTGCCGATGCTGCCCCACCAGCCCCAGTTCATCACCTTCACCGGGCCCGGCCACTGCCCGGACAGGGCATGGGCGTAGGCGTCGGCGAAGGTGCAGCCGGAGGCGTAGTTGCTCTGCCCTGCCGCGGTCGTGAACGACTGGATCGAGGAGAAGAAGAGGGCGAAGTCGAGGTCGTCGTCGGCGAACACCGCCGCCATGGCCGCGCTCGCGTCGACCTTGGCGGCCAGGCTCGCGCGGAACGTGTCCTCGTCCATGGTGGCGAGGCCCTGGTCGCGGAGCACCAGGGCCGCCTGGATGACCCCGTTGATGTGTCCGTACCGCTCGATGATCTCGGCGTGGGCGCGGGCCAGGGCCGCGGGGTCCGTGGCGTCGGCGGCGAGGTAGGTCACCTCGCCCCGGCCGCGGATGGCGCGCAGCCTGGCGTCGATCTCCGCGTCGCGCTCACGGCGGCCGAGCCATACGACCCGCGCGCCGTACCGCTCGACCACGTGCTCGGTCCAGGCCGCGCCCAGACCGCCCGCACCGCCGATCACGACGTAGACGCCGCCCTCGCGGTAGCGCTGTCCGGTGGCGGTGGCCGCCGCGTCGCACGGGGCCAGTCGGCGGACGAGCCACTGGCCCGCGCGGCGCACCCACGTGTCGCCGTGCGAATGGGCGGGCAGTGCGGTGAGATCCGCGGGCCATGCGGTGGCGCCGTCCAGGTCGAGCCGGCGGACGGTCCAGTTCGGGTACTCCTGGCCGAGTGATCCGAAGAGACCGTGCAGCCCGGCGTGGACGGGCCGGATCTCATCGGTGGCATGGGCCGGGACGGCGCGCCGGGTGACCAGGGTCAGGCCCAGCGGCCGGGCGTCGTGCCGGGTCCGCAACAGCGCCTTGACCATGCGGAAGGCCGCGAGGACACCATCCTGCTGGGCGGCGATGAGACCCGCCGCGTCGGTGACTGCCAGCCCGGTGTCGGGCGCGATCCACACCAGGTGGCCGAGCGGCCCGGCGGTTTGCAGCGCGTCGGCGACCTCGTCGATCGACGCGTCCGGTGCGAGGCTCCACACGGTGGTGTACGGGCACTGCGCGGTGATCGCCGCCTGCTGTTCCGCGGTGCCACCGACGACCAGGACGCGGTCCGCGGCGGACGGTACGGGCGCGCCGAACGCTGCGGGCGCGAGCGGCTCCCACACGGGCGCGTACAGCGACGGCACCGGCTCGGCCACCCGGCGCGAGGTGTAGCCGGTCATGGCCACGCACACCGCGCCGCTGTCGTCCACGAGATCGATGTCGAGCCTGCTGAGGGCCGTGACCGGCTGCGCGCTGTCCGCGACACGGACGACGGCCCACATGTCCGAGGTGCACGGGGCGAAGAGTTCGAGCCGGTCGAGCGCGAAGGGGATCGCCGTATCCCGAGGGCCCTCCCCCTCGGCCAGATGCAGCGCCATCGACGCCTGGATGGCCGAGTCCATCATGGCCGGGTGCAGGACGTACGGACCGTCCGAACCCTCAGTCGCCTCCGGGAGGGCGAGCCGGGCGACCACGACGCCGGGGCCGACGTACGCCTCCTCGATGGCGCGCAGCGACGCCCCGTGCACGATGCCCATCGTCCGCAGCGCACCGGCGACGCGGGCCGGGGACACCGTGGTCGGGCAGTCCGCGCGCAGGGACGCGAGGTCGAGGGGCGCCGGGCGCGGGGTGTCCGAGCGCGCGACGCGGCCCTCGCTGTGAACGGACGACTCGGCGGTGGTCCGGGAGGCGACTTCGAAGGAGACACCGCCGTCCTGGACCGGCTTCACCCGCACCTCGACGTCCACGGGCGCGCCCTCGACGGCGAGCGCCTGCACCCAGGTGACGTTGCGCATCCGCAGCGGGGTGGTGGCGGTCGCGCCGAGCGCGTGGACCGCGGTCTCCCGCGCCATTTCGAGGTGGGCCACCCCGGGCAGGATCCGGCGGCCGTGGACCGTGTGGTCGCGCAGATAGGACTCGTCACCGGTCAGCGTGGCCGTGGCGCGGTGGCCGCCGTCCGCGTCGGGTGCGGGCCGGGGGATCATGGGGTGTCGTACGGCGGGGACTTCGGGGGCGGGGGTTGTCGCCGCCGACTGAGCCGTCGTCGGCCAGTGGCGCTCGCGGGCGAACGGGTACGTCGGCAGCGGCACCCGGCGCCGCGCCGTCTCCGGGAACACCGCGGCGTAGTCGAGCGCCACGCCCTGGACGAACAGCTCGGCGAGCAGTTCGAGATCCGTGCGGTACGCGAGCGGTGCGTCGGTGTGAGCCGTGCCGCCGGAGCAGCGCCGCAGGGCCTCCTCGCCGATCCGGGTGCCGTCCGTGCCGTCCCCCGTACCGCTCGCCGCCACCGCCTCTCCGGTGAACGCGCGCGCCCCGCCGAGCCCTTCGTCCAGGACCCGGACCAGCTCCTCGCGGTCGCGGACGACGCAGGCGAAGCGGTGCGCGAAGTGTTCGCGCCCGGCGATGAGCGTATGCGCGATGTCGCCGCAGTCGAGTTCCGGTTCGCGGCGGAGGTGGGCGGCCAGCCGGGTCAGCTGCTGGGCGAGCTGGTCGCGCGAATGTGCCGAGAGGACGACGAGATACACGGGCCGCGGCGCCGGGACGCGCGCGGGGGCGGGCCCTTCGTCGATGACGAGATGCGCGTTGGTGCCGCTCGCGCCGAACGAGCTGACCACGGCGCGCCGCGGCACGCCCGGGGCCGTCTCCCAGCGGTGGGTGCGGGTGCTCACGTAGAACGGGCTGCCGTCGAGCGCCACCGCCTCGTTGGCGGTCTCGAAGTGCAGCGACGCCGGGATCTGGCGGTGCTTCAGCGCCATCAGCACCTTGACGACACCCGCGACACCCGCCGCGTGCTGGGTGTGGCCGAGGTTCGTCTTCACCGAACCCAGGGCGCAGTAACCGGACTTGTCGGTGTCCTCGCGGAACGCCCGGGTGAGCGCCTGGAACTCGATCGGATCGCCCAGTTTGGTGCCCGTGCCGTGCGCCTCGACCAGCTGGATGTGCTCCACGTCGATGCCGTACGCGTCGTACACCTCGCGCAGCAGGCTCTCCTGGGACGCGGAGCTGGGCGCGGTGATGCCGTTGGTCGCGCCGTCGTGGTTGACGCCGGAGGCGCGGATCACGCCGTAGACGTGGTCCCCGTCGGCGAGGGCGTCGTCCAGCCGCTTGAGCACCAGCGCGCCGACCGCCTCGCCCGGTACGAAACCGTCGGCGCGGTGGTCGAAGGTGTGGCAACGGCCGGTCGGCGAGAGCATTCCGGCGCGCCCGGCCAGGTCGTACAGCCGCGGTGTCGACTGGACGTACACACCGCCCGCGAGCGCCATCGTGGTCTCGCCCGACGCCAGGTCCTTGCAGGCCAGGTCGATGGCGACGAGGGAGCTGGAGCAGGAGGTGTCCACCGCGATGGCGGGGCCCTTGAGGTTGAGGAAGTAGGAGATGCGGCTGGGGATGAACGAGGCCGTGTTGCCCCAGAACGCCTGGGCGGGCGCGTCCTCGCCCAGCAGCTGCTGGTAGTCGCCGTCCCAGCAGCCGACGTAGACACCGCAGCGGACGTCGCTCATCCGGTGGCCCGCGTAGCCCGCGTCCTCCAGGGCCTTCCAGGACTCCTCGAGCAGCAGCCGCTGCTGCGGATCCATGATGGCGGCCTCGACGCCGGAGATGTTGAAGAACAGCGGATCGAACTCCTCGATGTGGTCGAGGAAACCGCCGCGTGTGCAGCGCTTCGCCACGCCGTTGTCGCTCTTTTTGAGGTCCCAGCGGGTGGCCTCGCCGACGAGGTCGTGGCCCGCCGCGAGGTGTTCCCACAGGTCGGCCGGGGAGTCGGATCCGGCGAACCGGCCGCTGATACCGACGATGGCGATCGGCGGCCGTGGCGTCGCGGGTGCGGCGCTGCTCAGTGCCGGACGGGGCTCGGTGCGGGTGACGACGGGACGGTGGGCGCCCAGGATGTGGGCGATGAGGCGGTCCGCCGTGCTGTGGTCGTAGATGACGCTCGTCGGGAGGTCGAGCGCGAGGGTTTCGTTGAGTTCGTGGACGAGGCGGACGCCGAGGATGGAGTCGAGTCCGTAGTCGGCGAAGGCGTGGCCGCCCTCGACCTCGCTCTCCCGCATCGCGAGCGCCTTGGCGAGCTTGTCCCGCACCACGCGGGCCACCTGCGCTTCGAGCGGCTCGGCCGGTTCGGTGGGTTGCTCGGCCACGGCGGTTCGTACGGTCGATGGGGTCACACGTCCGGTGTTCCCGACCGGATCGAGGTCCCCGACCCAGTACCGGTCCTTGGCGAACGGATACGTGGGCAGCGCGATCCGCCGCGGCACCGCCGGGGCGTGCAGCGCATGCCAGTCGGGCTCCACGCCCTCGACCCACAGGGCCGCGAGCTTGGCCGCCTTCCCGGCCCGGGCCCAGCGCTGGACGAGGAGTTCCCGGAGGTCGTCGTCGGCGGCGATCTCGGCGAGGGCGCCCTGCGTACGGCCCGCGGTGGCCCGGTACACGCCCGGCACCCCGCCGCCGCTGTCGCCGCCGCCGTCCACGTACGCACGCAGCGCGTCGCGCAGTTGGGGCACCGACGCCGCGACGACCGCGAGCCGTTCCTTCATGGCCTCGCGCCCGACCTGGAGGGTGAAGGCGAGATCGGCCAGCCGGACGTCCTGGGTGTCGAGGAACGTGGCGAGGCGCCCGGCCGAGGCGTGCAGCTGCTCCGGTGTACGGGCCGAGAGGACGACGATCTGCTCGGCGTCGTCGGCGGCGCCCGTAAGAGGCTCGGTGGCGTACTCCTCCAGAATCACATGCGCGTTGGATCCGCCCGCGCCGAACGACGAGACGGACGCGATGCGGGGCCCGTCCGGCTCCCACGCCGTCAGCTCGCGCTGGACGAAGAACGGGGTCCGCTCGAAGGCGATGTTGGGGTTCGGCTCCTCGGCGTGGAGGCTCGGCACGAGCTGTCGGTGGCGCAGCTGGAGTACGGCCTTCGTCAGCCCGGCGATGCCCGCCGCGGCCTCCAGATGGCCGATCGCCGACTTCACCGAGCCGAGTGCGCAGTACCGCGTGTCCGCCGTGTCCTGTCCGAAGGCGAGCGTCAGCCCCTTCACCTCGATCGGGTCGCCCAGCTCCGTACCGGTGCCGTGCGCCTCGACGTAGCCCACCTCGCGGGCGGAAACCCCGGCGCGGGTCATCGCGTCCCGGATCAGCTCGGCCTGGGCGCCGGGGTTGGGCACGGTGTATCCGTTGGAACGGCCACCGTGGTTGATGCTGGTGCCGCGGATCACCGCGAGCACACGGTCGCCGTCGGCGAGGGCGCGCGAGAGCGGCTTCAGCAGGACACAGCCGACGCCCTCACCGGGTACGAAACCGTCGCCACCGCTGCCGAAGCTCCGGCACCGCGCGTCGGACGACAGCATGGTGGAGCCGGACAGTTCGATGTAGTCCTGCGGATGCAGATAGAGATTGACGCCACCGGCGATGGCCAGCTCGCACGCGCCCTGGTGCAGATGCTCGCACGCCTCGTGGATGGCGGTGAGCGACGCCGAGCACATCGTGTCGAGCGTCAGACTGGGCCCGCGCAGATCGAGGACGTACGAGGTACGGGCGCTGAGCGAGGCGAAGGAGACCACCGGGGTCGTCGTCTCCCCCGACGGCAGCCGCCGCGTGCCGTGGCGGGCGTGGCCGGTCTTGGTGACGCCCGCGAACACACCGACCCGGCGCCGGTGGCGGCGCGCCAGTTCCTCGCGTGCGTACCCGGCGTCCTCCAGCACTTCCCATGACGCCTGGAGGAACAGGCGCTCCTGCGGGTCCATGGCGTACGCGTCGCGCGGCGCGATCTGGAAGAGGAGCGGGTCGAACGCCGCGAAGTCCTCCAGGAAACCGCCCCACTTGCTGTAGCTGCGGCCGGTGGCGACCGCCGTCGCGCGGTCCGGCTCGTAGAAGCCGTCCAGCGACCAGCGGTCGGCCGGGATCTCGCCGACGCAGTCGCGGCCCGCCTTCAGGTTCTCCCAGAAGGCGGTGATGTTCTCGGCCTGCGGATAGCGGCCGCTCATGCCGATGATGGCGATGGGCTCGCGCGTCCCCGGTGAGGGGGTTGGGGCGGCGGGTCGCGGTGCGGGGTCGGGCGTCACGGTGGCGGTCTCCACGGGGGCGGTGTCCACAGGGGCGGGGTCCTCGGGGGCGGGGTCCTCGGGGGCGGGGTCCTCGGGGGCCGGTGACGCATGCTCCGTCGCGAGGTGTCCGGCGACCGCGCGCAGCGTCGGGTGTTCGTAGAAGAGGGTCTTCGAGACCTCGCCGTACACGGCGGCAAGCTCCTTGTTGAGCTGCACGACCATGATCGAGTCGAGTCCCGTCGCACCGATCGGCTCATCGGCGTCCACGGCGTCACGCGGCACCTTGGTGACGCGTGCGAAGAGGTCGAGGAGGTGGTGCAGCGCCTCGCGCCCGGCACGCTCGGCGGCGGCGCGCCTCGGCCGTGGCCATGGGGCGGGGGCGGTGTGACGAGTGCGGGCCGGTGTGCCCGGTGCGCTGTACGTTGCCGAGTGCAGCGCCTCGTCCGGGTCGCCGTGGTGCACCCACACCCGCTCCGCGGCGAGCCGCCACGCGCGGACGAGGGCGGCGAGCCCGTCGGCCGACTCCATGGGGACGAGGCCACGGCTGTGCCAGAGGTACGCGAGCGTCGCCTCGTCCACCGCCATCCCGCCGTCCTTCCACAGCGGCCACGCGATCGACAGGGTGCGCCCGGAGCGCTCCCCGGCGGCGACGCGCGCGGTACGGAGCGTGGCGAAGGCGTCCAGGAAGGCGTTGGCGGTGGCGTAGTCCGCCTGGCCGGGGTTGCCGGTGAGGGCGGATCCGGAGGAGAAGGTGAGGACGAAGTCGAGCGGTTCGCCCGCGGTGGCCCGGTCGAGGTGGACGAGGCCGTCGGCCTTGGGCGCGAGGACGTCGTCCCACTCCTCCGCCGTCTTCTTCGCCAGCGTCGCGTCACGGATGACACCGGCGGAGTGCACGATGCCGTGCAGCTCGCCGACGTCCTCGCGGACGTGTGCGACCAGGTGGCGGACCTCTTCCCAGCGCGAGATGTCGGCGCGTTCGTAGCGGGCCACGGCACCGGCGGCGCGCAGCTCGTCGAGGAGCGTGGCGACGCGGCCGTCCTTGGCCCGCCTGCCGACCAGGACGAGGGTCGGGCGTTCCACACCGTGGGCGATGTGACGGGCGACGATGGCACCGATGCCGCTCGCGCCACCCGTGATGAGGTACCTGCCACCCGCGCGCCACGGGATGCCCGCCGCCGCGTTCGGGGCCGGGACGTCCCAGGTCTGGACGGTACGCATACCGTCGTCGTAGCGGATCACATCGCCGTCCGTGGCGCGTGCGTTGTCCGCGACGACGGTGGCCACGGTGTCGTCGTCCATGGCAGCACCGTCCATGGCAGCGCCGTCCAGGCCGATCACCTGGCCCGTGAACCGGGGGCCTTCGAGCGCCGCCGTGCGCAGCAGGCCCGCGAGGGCCAGTTGGGTCGCGTCGTCGCCGTCCGTCGGGACCACGACCTGTACGAGGGTGGCGCCGCTCCCTTCGGCAGGCTCGGCGGCCAGGTCGCGGACGGCCTCGAAGACCTGCCGTGAGACGTCCCTGAAGCGGCTGTCGAGGCGCTGCTTGGCCGTGGTGACGGTGTGGCAGCGGACACCCGGGACACGTCGTTCGACGGCGGCGCGCGCGATGGCGGTCGCCCCGCACAGGATCACCAGGTGGCGGGCGTAGGTGTGTTCGCCCGACGCCGGCGGTGCGGGCTGCGGGGTCCACCGGGGGACGAGCAGGGTCGTCCCGATGACGGGCAGGGGACTCTGTGCCGATGCGTCGCTATCAGATTGCGCGGGGGTTTCGGTGCCGGGAATCCAGTAGCGCTCGCGGGCGAATGGGTACGTGGGCAGATGGGCCCGGAGCGGGGTGTCCGCCCCGTACAGCGTGCGCCACTCGACGGTGCCGCCCTCGGTCCAGCGGGTGAGCAACCGCCCGAGGTCACCGTCCGGAGCGCCGCCGCGTTCGCCACGCTCCACGAACGCCCGCAGCTTGTCGGCGAGTTCCTCCCGCGAGGCCACCACCCAGGCGGCGCGCCGCTCCATCGCCTCGCGCCCGGTTTGCAGCGTCCAGGCGATCGAGGGCAGCGCGGCGTCCGACCGGCCGGGGTCGCTGAGGTACGCGAGGAGTCGGCGCGCGACCTGCCGGAGCTGTTCGTCCGTACGGGCCGAGAGCGGGACGATGACGCTCGCGCCCTCCGACGGCACGCCGTGGCCGCGTTCGATGGCCTTGGGCACGTACTCCTCCACCACCACATGGCAGTTGGAGCCGCCGAAGCCGAAGCTGCTGACGCCCGCGCGGCGCGGAGTGACCGCGTCACGGCCGTCGCGCGGGCGCGGCCACGGCTCGTTCTCGCGCACGATGTGGAAGGGGCCGTCGTCCAGTTGGATGAACGGGTTGATCTCCGCGCAGTGGCGGGTTGCCGGGAGCGTCCCGTGGCGCAGGGCCAGGATCACCTTCAGCAGCCCGGCGATGCCCGCGGCGGCCTCCAGATGGCCGATGTTGGACTTCACCGAGCCGAGACCGCAGCTGGCCGTGTCCCCGGCGCCCAGCCGCCGGAAGGCGCCTTGCAGCGCCCGTACCTCGACGGGATCGCCGAGCGCGGTGCCCGTGCCGTGCGTCTCGACGTAGCCGATGGTGTCCGGGTCGAGGTCGCCCAGCGCCGCCGTGACCAGCTCGGTCTGGGCGTCGGCGTTGGGCGCGGTGAGCGAGTTGGCCCGGCCGCCGTGGTTCTCGGCGCTGCCGCGCAGCACCGCGAGGATCGCGTCCCCGTCGCGCTCCGCGTCCGCCAGGGGCTTGAGGACGACGGCGCCGACGCCCTCGCCGCGTACGTAGCCGTCCGCGTCCCGGGCGAAGGTCTTGCACCGGCCGTCCGGGCTGAGCATGCCCGCGCGCTGCGCGCTCACGAACGTGTCGACGCTGAGCAGCAGGTTCACCCCGCCCGCGATCGCCACATCGCACGCACCGGAGCGCAGGGCGTCGAGGGCGCGGTGGATGGCGATGAGGGAGCTGGAGCAGGCGGTGTCGACCGGCTGGCTCGGACCTCGGATGTCGAGCACGTACGACACGCGGTTGACGAGCATCGAGTGGGCGTTGCCGGTGGAGGTGAACGCGTCCGGCTCCACGCCGTACGTGGTGAGCAGCGTGGCGTAGTCCGTCCCCGACACGCCCAGGAACAGCCCGGTGTTGGTGGGGAGGTCGGCGCGGGTGTACGCGCTGTCCTCCAGCGCGCCCCACACCGTTTCGAGGGCCAGCCGGTGCTGCGGGTCCATCAGCTCGGCCTCGCGCGGATAGATCCGGAAGAAGCCCGCGTCGAACGCGTCCACGTCGTCGAGGACGCCCGCGTGGCGCGGGAAGTCGGCCTCGTCCACGATGCGTGCGTAGGTGGCGTCGTAGCGGTGGACCGGGAACTCCGCGACCGAGTCCTTGCCCTGGAGGAGATTCGCCCAGTAGGTGTCGAGGTCGGGCGCGCCGGGGAAGCGTCCCGCCGCGCCGATGACGGCGATGGGCATCGGCGCGTCGTCCTGGCGCCGGTCGGGGGCGGGGCTCGCCACGGGCGCGGCGGCGCGCGCCACCTCGAGGCTCGGTGCCTGTGGTGTTCGTGTCGCCGCGTGCGCCGCGCGGACCGGTTGCTCGTACTCCTCGGCGAGGTGGCGGCCCAGCGCGTCGAAGGTGCGGACGTCGAAGAAGACCGCCGGGCTCACGTCGATGCCGAACCGCTCGTGGATGCGCTTCGAGAAGGTGACCAGCGTGATCGAGTCGAAGCCGAAGGCGTCGAAGCCCGTGTGGACGTCCAGCTCGTCCGCGTCGAACTTGAGGATGCCCGAGGCGATGTCGCGCAGTTCGTCCACGACGAAGGAGACGATTCCGCCGTCACGCGGTGTGTCGTGCCGGGGTGTCGCGTCCCGGGGCACGCCCTGGGGCGGCGCGTCCTGCCCGGGTGTGTCGTGGTCCCCGTAGCGCACGCCCGTCAGCTCCACCGCGACCTCGCCGCCGGGCCCCAGCAGCGTGATGGTCCCGGCCAGGGCGCCGCCTTCGGCGGCCAGGTCGAGCACGGCGTACGCCACGTCCGGGGCGCCGGTGTGGAGGCGGACGTCGGCGGTGTGCCGCCAGGTCTGCCGCTCCCAGTGCGGCAACCCGGCGCTCTTCGCCGCGAGGTGCGCGCCCTGGTCGAGGGCCGCGAGGACATGCGGGGCGAGGGTGACGTTGGGCTTGGTGTGATCCCGCTGGACCTCGGGGGCGGTGAGCGTGAGCACCAGCCGTCCGTCCCGCAGCCAGGCCGCGCTGTCGACCCCGCACAGCATGGGCTCGTAGTCGAGCCCGCCGTCGGCGAGTTCGGCCAGCGTCTGCGGCTGGTCGAGGGTGCGTACGGCGTCGAAGCGGAGGGAGGCGCGGGGCATCGCCGGGCCGGGCGTGCCGTCCGCGCCGACCTCGAACTCCACGACCCGCGTACGCGTCCCCGACGCGTCCTCGGCGAACACCGCGCCCCGGGCCGCCTCGCGGTGTGTCGTGTCCAGCGTGGTGATCAGGCGCTCCGTGGCGGTCCACTCGACGGGGTCGAGGACACGGAGGTCGCGTACCCGCGCGGTGGCCGGATCGGCGGCGAGTCCGGAGATCCGCGCGGTGGCGAGCGCCACGTCCAGGGCGTACGCCGGGACGATGTTTCGTTCCCTGCCCCGCTGGTATCCGTAGTCGAGCAGGTCGTCGAGGTGGACGTCGAGGATGTAGCGCAGCCCGTCGACATCGGATGCGTTGCGCCCCAGGAACGGGTGGAGCTTGTCGCGGAGGGCGAGGGGCGCGAGCACGCTCGGCGCGCCGGGCTCCGGGGTCACCCAGCACGACACGCGGTCGAAGGGGTAGGCGGGGAGCGAGACACGCCGTAGCCGTCGCGGATCGCCGAGCCGCGCCCAGTCGACGCTCTTGCCGCCCGCCCAGACCGTACCGAGGTCGCGCGCGGCCACCGCGCGTGGATCGTCGCTGCTCAGCGCGGTGGTGAGGTCACGGTCGCCCGCAAGGTAGCGGTCGATGGCCTCGATGGCGCCGCGCGTGTCGGACGCGAAGAAGGCCCACCGCCGCGGAAGTTCGTTCTTGCCCACGCGCAGCGTGAACGCGATCGACGGCAGATCGGACTCGTCCGCCTCGCTCAGATAGGCGCGGAAACGGGCGAGGGAGGTGTCCAGCGCGGCATCCGTCATCGCCGAGAAGACGAACAGCTCATCGCGTCCGTCGCGGACATCGTGCGCGTCGCCGGACCGTCCCGCGTACTCCTCCAGAATCATGTGCGAGTTCATCCCGCCCGCGCCGATCGAGGTGATTCCGGCGCGCCGGGGATGGGTGACGACACGCCCGTCGGCCGCCCTGACCGTCACCGGGTCCCATGGGGCGAGTGCGCGCTGAACGCGGAAGGGCGTCCCGCCGAAGTCGATGTCCGGGTTGAGTTCGTCGCTGTGCAGCGAGGGCGCCAGCGTGCCCTTCCGCATCTGGAGGATCACCTTCGCGAAGCCGATCATTCCGGCCGCGTGCAGCAGATGCCCCAGGTTCGACTTGACCGAGCCGAGGGCACAGAACTGGGTGTCCTCGGTGTGCTTGCGGAACGCGTCGGTGAGCGCCTTGACCTCGATCGGGTCGCCGAGCGACGTACCCGAGCCATGCCCCTCGACATAGCTGATCGTGCGCGGGTCCACGCCCGCGTCGTCGATCGCCTTCTCGATCGCCCGCGCCTGCGCGTGCGGGCTGGGCACGGTGAAGCCGTTGCGTACGCCCGCGTTGGTGAGCGCGGTGCCCTTGATGACCGCGTACACCTGGTCGCCGTCGCGCTCGGCCTCGACCAGCGGCTTGAGGACGACGGCCCCCACACCCTCGCCCAGGATCGTGCCGTCCGCGCCGAGCCCGAAGCTGCGGATCACATCGGAGGTCGCGGTGGTGAAGTGCTCCTGCGAGGAGGAGATGAGATTGTACGGGTGGAGGAGGAGGTTCACTCCCCCGGCCACGACCATCGGGCACTCCCGGGCGCGCAGCATCTGCACGGCCTGGTGGATACAGGCCGAGGACCCCGAGCACATGGTGTCCAGGAAGATCGACGGCCCGGTGAGCCCGTAGAAGTACGAGAGCATGTTGGGGAGCGTGCCGGTGTAGCTGCCGCTCGCCGCGGAGCCCCGGGTCAGGCTGTTCTGGAAGCCGTAGAGGCCGTAGTGGTTGCTCATCGCGCCGACGAGCACACCGACGTCGCCGCCGTACTGCCGCTGGATGGTCTCGCGCGAATACCCCGCGTCCTCCAGCGCCTCGACACCCGTCTGGAGGAACAGCCGGACCTCCGGCGACATGTGCTCGGCGTCGCGCTTGGAGATGCGGAAGTAGCGGGGGTCGAAGGCGTCGATGCCGCGCAGGAACGTACCCGTGCGGATGGAGCTCTTGCCGAGGACGGCGCGGTCGCGGCTGTAGATCGCGTCGTGGTCCCAGCGGTCGCGCGGGACCTCTTCGAAGCCGTGCCGTCCCTCTTCGAGCAGCGACCACAGCTCGTCCATGGTGTCGGCGCCGGGGTAGGTGCCGGAGATGCCGATGACGGCGATGTCGTGGTAGTCGTCGCGCGACGGCGCGGTGGGGCGTTCGGTGACGGTCAGCGGTGCGGGTGCCGCGGTTTCGGCTTCTGGCTCCGCCACTGTTCCGGCTTCTGCCGGGGCCTCGCCGCCCAGGATTGTTTCCAGCGTCGCGCGGTGCGAGGCGAGGAAGTAGCCCGCGACGCCTTCGATGGTGACGTACTCGAAGAAGATCGTCTTCGGTAGCGGGCCGAAGAGTTCCTCGAGGCGCGCGGTGGTCTCCAGGATGGCGAGCGAGTCGATGCCGTACTCGACCAGGTTGACCGTGGTGTCCATCGCGTCGGGATCGTGGTGCAGCACCTCGCCGAGGATCCGCGTCAGCAGCTCCTCGGTCGGCCCTGTGAGGTCGCCGCCCGCCGGTGCGACAGCCGTTGTGGGTACGGGAGGTCGGTGCTCTTCGCGGCGCGCGGGCGCGAGCGTGGCGTCCGAGCCGTACGCCACGACGACATGCCCGGGCGCGTCGCCCAGCACCCGGCCGAACACGCGCAGTCCGTCCTCCGTCGGCAGTGGTTCCCAGCCGCGCTGTCTGCGCATCGACTCGCGGGTCACGGCGTCGACCGTCATCCCGCCGTCCGCCCACAGCGGCCAGCTGACGGCGACGGTCCGCCCGGTCCGCTCCCCCACGTCCACCAGCGCCTGCCGATGGTGGGCGAAGGCGTCCAGGAAGGTGTTCGCCGCCGCGTAGTCGGCTTGCCCGGGATTGCCGTACACCCCGGCGACGGACGAGAAGACGGCGAAGAAGTCGAGCGCGAGGTCGCGCGTGGCGGCATCGAGGTGCACCGCGCCGCGCACCTTCGGCTCCAGTACGGCGGGCAGCTCGGCCGCGTCCTTGGTGAGGAGGTAGCCGTCGCGCAACACGCCCGCGGCGTGCACGATCCCGTCGAGCGAGCCGTGGTCGCGGGTGATGGCGCGGACGGCCTGCTCCACGTCCTCCCGGCGGCCGACGTCGACGGCCCGGTAGTGCGCGTCCACGCCCGCCGCCCGCAGCTCGCGCAGCGCCGCGTCGCTCGCGGCCCCGGCCGCCGACCGCCCGCTCAGGACGACGGTGACCCGGCCGGAGCGCGCGAAGTACCGGGCGAAGTGCCGTCCAAGACCGCCGAGCCCGCCCGTCAGCCAGTAGACCCCGCCGTCCTTCAGCGGCGGGACCCGCGGTCCCTCGCCCAGGTCGACGTCCACGGGCCGCCACTCCTGGCGGGTGCCGTCGTGGACGTACCGGACCTCGCCGGCCCCCGCGGGCTCGGCCGCCTCGGCGGCCACGATGGCGGCGACACGCTCGGGCGTGGCGGTGTCGAGCCCGGCGATACGCACGACACGCCCGGAGACGAGGGGGTTCTCTGTGGCGGCGGTCTGGAGGAGACCGGCGAGCGGGGCGTGGAAGTGGCGGGGTACGCGGCCGTCGACGAGGACGATGACACGGTGCGCGTTCTGGGGGCGCGACCGCAGCAGTTCCTGAACCCGGCCGAAGACGACGCCCAGAGTGGCGTCGATGCCGTCGGCGACACGGTCACGGGTGATGTCGGGCAGCCGCGTGAGCGAGCCGTCCGCCACGTCTGTGGCCGGGCCGCTCCCAGCGATGAAACCGTGCACGGTCGGGGCATGCTCGGTCGGTCCGCCCCGCGCCGGGGTCTGCGCGGCCGGGCCGTGCCCAGTCGGCCACTGCGCGGCGGTCACGCCCTGCCCGCTCGGGCCACCGCCGGGCCGCTGCCCGGCGGGGCCGTCCCCGACCGGCCCCTGCCCAGTCGCGCTGCCCCCGCTCGTGCCGCGCTCGGTCGAGCCCCACACGGTCAGGCCGACTCCCGCCGGGCCCTGCCCAGCCGGGCCCCTCACCGTCGGACCCTGCCCGGCCGGGCCGCCCAGGCTCGGCCCCTGCCCGCTCGGAGCGCCGCCGGTCGAGCCCTGGTCGGTGAGGTCGCCTCCGGTCGGGCCGTCCCCGCTCGGGCCCTGCCCGGCCGGGCCGCCTTCGCTCGGTCCCGCCGCCGCGCCGAGCGGTGCGTCCACCCAGCGGCAGGTGGCCGTGACGACACGGCCCACGGCGCTGCGTTCGTCGGGCGCGTAGGCGCCCGGTGCATCGTCACCGGGCGTGCCCTTGCCCGTCCCGGCGCGGCGCGCCGTGGTGCCTGGCGCCTGCGCGCCGCTGGTTGCGAGCGGGGCCCGGCGCTGGACCAGGCCGCGCAGCCGTACGGCGACGGCGCCCTCCGCATCGCACAGGTCGATGTCGAACGTGTCCAGGGAACCGGCCCCCGCACGGCGGCGGATCCAGGCCCAGGTGTCCTCCGGGACAGGGCCATGCACCTCCAGGGCCTCCAGGGCGAACGGGAGCGCTGGGCCGTGCGACCGTACGTCACCGCCACCCGCCTCGTGCAGCACCAGCACCGAGCCCTGAAGCGCCGCGTCCAGGACGCTCGGCGGCAGGATGCCGCCCGCTCCCGGGCCCGGTCGGGCGATGCGGGCGACGAGTTCGTCCGTGCCGACGAAGATCTCGGCCAGTCCGCGCATCGCGGCGCCGTACTCCAGGCCCTGGTCATGGAACGCGGCGTAGACGTCGTCAGGAGCGCGCCGCGCCGAACACACCGCACGCCGCGCCGCCAGATCGACCGGCTCCGGCGTGTCGAGCCCGCCCACCTCGGCGGTGCCACGGCTGTGGATCACGCACGTGGGGTCGTGCGCCGACGCACCCGTGTAGACCTGGTAGCCGAAGCCGCGCCCGTCCCCGGGGACGAGGCCCACATGGACGTCGAGCGAGGCGCCCTCCGCCACCACGGGGCGCAGGAAGGTGACATCGCGCAGCCGAAGACCGGGCGCCCCGGCGCTCGCCGCATCGTGCACCGCCGCCCGGGCCAGCTCCAGATGGGCCGCGGCGGGCAGCACCCGGGCGCCCCGCACCTGGTGCCCGGCGAGGAAGGGCTCGTCACCGCTGAACGTCGAGCTGTAGCGCTGCTCGTGCGCATCGGAAGTGTCCCGCTGGGCGAGCGCAGAGGGGGGCGGGAGCGCACCGGCACCGCCCTCCCCCGACGCCTCGCGCCCCCGGAACCAGTGGCGCTCCCGCGCGAAGGGGTACGTGGGAAGCCGTACCCGCCGCCGCTCCCCGTACCCGTCGTGCACCGCGGCCACGTCGACCGTCTCCGTCTCGCCCTCGACCCAGCGGGTCGCCGCGCGCAGCAGCCCCGGCGTGTCGTGGGTATCCCCGTGCACCGCCGACGCGGCGAGCGCGCCGTCCGCGAACGCGGCGAGCGACGCGCCGAGTTCGGACAGGTTCGCGACGACGAACGCGACACGCGCGGGCATCGGCTCGCGGCCGACCTGAAGCGTGTACGCGATGTCGGCGAGCCGCCGCGCCGCACCGTCGCCGGTGTGCGGGGTGCGCAGATGGTCCCGTAGCTCCCGGGCGGCATCGCGCAGTTGCTCGGGCGTCCGGGCGGAGAGCGGCACGACCTCCGGGCCCGCCACGTCGTCGACGCGCTCGTCCTCGTCCCGTACGCGTACGTACTCCTCCAGGACCACATGGGCGTTCGTACCGCCGAAGCCGAACGAGCTGACGCCCGCCCGCAGCGGCCCGTCCTGCCGCTCGGGGTCGCCCCACGGCTGGGTGTCGCGCACGATGAAGAAGGGGCTGCCGTCCAGCTTGATGAGCTTGTTCTGCGCCTCGAAACCGGCGGTCGCGGGCAGATACCGGCCCGCCAGGGAGGCGATCACCTTGGCCATTCCGGCGACGCCCGCGGCACCTTCCAGGTGGCCGATGTTGGTCTTGACCGAGCCGATCCCGCAGGTCGCCGGGCGCGCCTCGGTGCCCTGCGCCGCGTGGAGGTTCTGGAACGCCCGCTTGAGCGCGATGACCTCGATCGGGTCGCCGACGGGTGTGCCCGGCCCGTGGGCCTCGATGTAGGTGACGGTCTCCGGGCGGATTCCGGCGCGGGTGTACAGCCCCTCGATCAGCTGGGCCTGCGCGACGGGGTTGGTGACCGTGAGGGAGCTGGTCCGGCCGCCGTGGTTGGTGGCGATGCCCTTGATGACGGCGTGGACGGGGTCCCGGTCCTCGATGGCCCGGGCGAGCGGTTTCAGCAGCAGGACGGCGCCGCCCTCGCCGCGCACATAGCCGTCCGCGTCCTGGTCGAAGGCGCGGCTGCGGCCAGTGCGGGAGAGCATCCCGGCCTGGCTGAAGGCGATGAAGTGCTTGGGCGACCAGCACAGGTTGACGCCCCCGGCGAGGGCGAGCCCGCATTCGCCGCGCTGGAGGGCGGACACCGCCTCGTACACGGACACCAGCGAGCTGGAGCAGGCGGTGTCGTTGGTGATGCTCGGGCCCTGGAAGTCGAAGAAGTAGGAGACCCGGTTGGCGATGATGGAATAGGCGGTGCCGGTGGGGAAATAGGCATCGGTTTTCGCCCGGTCGCGCTCCATCAGCTCCGCGTAGTCCGCGTGGCACACACCCATGAAGACGCCGGTCGGGGTCCCGGCGAACTCGCTCGCCCGGTATCCGGCGTCCTCGATGGCCTTCCAGGCGAGTTCGAGCGCGAAACGCTGCTGGGGGTCCATGCTCTCCGCCTCGCGCGGGGAGATGCGGAAGAACGCGGCGTCGAAGCAGTCGGCGTTGTCGATGAAGCCGCCCCAGACGCTGCTGGTCTTTTCGGCGCCGCGCCGCGGATCGCCGAACCAGCGCTCCTTCGACCACCGCTCGGGCGGCACTTCGGAGATGAGCGAGCGGCCCGCGGTCAGGTGTCCGAACAGCTCGTGGAGGGTGTTCGCTCCGGGAAGCCGCAGCGCGAGCCCGATCACGGCGATGTCATCAGCAGAAGCAGGCGGCATGGCGGCGGGATTCATCGCGTTCCTCCGACGGACAGCCGGGACAGACGGTGGTCGACAGCGGTCCGTATCTCCATGCGCGACTCGGGCGCCGCGCTCATACGGTCCTCCTGGTTTCGCACGTACTGGTGATGGAGGACAGCGGTGGAGAGCAGATAGACGAACGTCTGATCCTCTTTGGTGCTGATCTCGGGATCGGGAGTCGACATGACCTTGTTGACGAGCTTGCGCGCGAAGGCCGGGTCGACGCAGTCGAGATGGGCGAGTTCGGTGTCCGAGAGCAGCAGTTCCATGTAGTCGGGGCGCCGGTCCTTGAACGCGGCGGCACCCGGTGCGCGATACGGCTGTTTGGGCCGGGTGAGGCTGGATTGGGGCAATTCGCCGCGGAACGCCTTCTTGAGGATGGCCTTCTCCTGGAATCCGTCGTCGTAACCGAGGTTCACGGACGCCGCCGCCCGCACCACGGCCGGGTCGAGGAACGGGCAGCGGTTCTCCACGCTGTGCGCGAGGCTCATCCGCTCGCCCTGGGTGGACAGCAGATAGCCCGCGAGGAGGGTCTTGTATTCGAGCCACTGCGCCTTCTGGGTCGGCGACAGCGCGGCGTAACCGGGGGTGGCCCCGACGAGGTCGAGGAGGTCCCCGAACGGCTCGTCGCGGTCTTTCAGCAGCCGTACCGCGAACCGGCCGTTCTGGTAGCGGAGTTCATGCGAGAAGAGCCCCGGCAGCCGCTCGGTGGAGAACTGGCTGAAGAGTCCGGTCAGATGCTTACGGTGACCGGGTCCGAAATGGCCGAGTTCGGGGTAGAGGCTGGCGAGTTTGGCCGCCTTCTCCTCGTCCGACAGGTCGTTCCACGACGCACGCAGCAGGGTCTCGCGGAACAGCGAATAGCCGAGGAACGCCTCGTCGGCCCCCTCACCGCTCAGGATCACCTTGATTCCGCTGTCCCGCACATGGCGCGACAGCAGATACATCGGAACGAACGCGGTGCGGAAGGCGGGGACTTCGGCGTGATAGACCGCCTCGGGGAAGTTCTCGGCGATGTCGGCGCTCGATATGGCGAGCGAGGAGTGGAGCGTGCCGAGATGCGCGGCGACGCTGCGCTGGCTGCCGGACTCGTCGAAGGTCTTGTCCTCGAATTCCACCGAGAAGGTGCGCACCTGGCTGCGGGAGAGGTCGGTGGCGAGCTTGGTGACGATGGACGAGTCGAGTCCGCCGCTCAGGTAGACGCCGACCTCGACATCGCTGCGCAGCCGCAGCTCGACGCTCTTGCGCAGCTCCTCGCGGACGAAGGCGGCCGCGTCCTCCTCGGTTCCGGTGAACGGCGGCGCGTCGACGCGCAGCTGTTCGTACGTGCTCAGCAAGCGCCGCTCCCCGCGCACGGTGAGGAGGCCGCCCACCGGAACCTGGCGGATGTCGCGGAACGGGGTGCGGTCGGGCAGCGGCGTCCAGACGGCGAAGATCGACGCCAGCTCCCGGGGATCCAGCTCGAAGCGGAAGCCGGGGAACGCGCGGAACGCCTTCATCTCGGAGGCGAAGAGGAACGCGTCGGGGCGGTCGGCGTAGAAGAGCGGGCGTTTGCCGTACCGGTCGCGGGCGAGGAAGAGTTCACCGGTGGCCGCGTCCCGGACCGCCAGGCCGAAGGCGCCGTTGAAGCGGGTGAGGCAGGCGGGCCCCCACTGGATCCACGCCTGGAGCACGACTTCGGTGTCGGATTGGGTACGGAACGTCCGGCCGAGCCCGCGTAATTCGTCGCGCAGCTCGATGTGGTTGTACAGCTCGCCGTTGAAACAGATCCAGTACCGCCCGGTGCGGTCCGCCATCGGCTGTGAGCCCCCGGCGATATCGATGATCGACAGTCGGACGGCCCCCATCGCGATGCCGTCGTCGAGGTAGTACCCCGCCTCGTCCGGGCCGCGGTGGTGAATGAGTGACAGCATCGAGGTGATGACCTGGGGCACGGCATCACCCTGGAGTTCAGCGGAAAGGAAACCGGCAAGTCCGCACATGGCAGTGGCAGTCCTCTTACGGGGTCGGGTCGGGCTCGGCGAGTTACCGGGGGTTCGGCTCGGCGAGCTTGCGGGCCACGAAGTCGTCGATCGAGGAGAGGGAGACGAAGACATCGGTGAGGATGTCGGCCTCGTCCATCTGGAACGCGAACTCGTCCTCCAGGAAGTTCATGAGCTGGATATAGCCGAAGGAGTCGATGACCCCGGCCTTGAAGAGATCGGTGTCGGCGTCCAGGTCGCCGCCGAACTCGACCAGAAAGCGTTCCTCGATGTACTGCTGGATCTTCTCTGTCCTGCTCATATCAGGGCCCTGTTTTCTTGGTCGGGGACGGGGCGGGGATTGCGGCCGCACGGATCTTCTCCACCATGCGAAGGAGCGATTTTCCGCCCACTTCTTCGCAGGCGAACCGGGGGTCGCGGGCGAGCAGATGGCGGACGCTGTCCGTCCAGCGCACCGGTTCGACGAGCTGCTGGCTCAGCGTCGCCACGATTGCGCCCTTTTCGTACGGGCGTCCGCTGACGTTCGCGACCACCTCGGCCATGGGCTCGGCGAAGGTGAATTCCTTGAGGTAGCGCTCGAACTCCGCGCGGGCCGGCTCCATGTACCGGGAGTGGAACGGCGCGCTGACCCGCAGCGGCGCGAACCGGATGCCGCGTTCCTTGAACGTCGCGTGGGCGGCGCGCAGCGCCTGGGCCGGACCGGCGATGACGAGCTGTGCGTCGGTGTTGAATCCCGCGATGTCCAGGCCGTCGACGCCGTCCTGCCCGAGGATGTCGAGCAGTTGCGGCGCCGGGGTGTCCATCACGGCCGTCATACCGCCGCCGGAGGCCGCCGCCATCAGCTCGCCGCGCTTCTTGACGAGCCTGAGGCCGGTCTCGAAGTCGAACACCCCCGCGGCCAGCAGGGCGTTGTATTCACCGAGGCTGTGCCCGAGATAGCAATCGGCGGGCCGGTCCTCGCGCCGTGTGCGCTCGAACATCTGTAACGCGTTGACGGTGTAGAGCGCGGGCTGTGTGTATTCCGTGCGGGACAGCGCGTCGTCGGGGTTGTCACGGCACAGGGCGACGAGGTCGTAGTCCAGTACGTCACAGGCGAATTGGGTGAGTCCGGGATAGCGCTCGAAGGCATCCTTGCCCATTCCCCGGAATTGCGAACCCTGCCCGGGAAAAAGAATCGCGAAAACCATGGCGCCTTTCAGGTGGACACCAGAAGAAGAGCCGGTTAATGAGGTCGGCCCTAAATCAGCATCGAGGAAACGCGTTGACGCATGCAAGGGGCACCCATGTGGCGAACGTTACACACTCGCATTTTGCCAAACTAGTGATGTCCCTAGTGGTTCCTGGACAGCGACAGAAACCGGACCGCCCTGACCAATTCGCGTGCTTGACAGCCACCGCGCACCACAGGATTACTGAATTCCCGCCCCGCGTCCCCGCCATCGGACGACTCCTTCATCACGCGACCCTGTCAACACGCGCATCCGCCACCGGAAGGTCACACCATGAGCGTCCCGATCACCGACCCCTGGCTCCAGCCGCTGCGGCCCCCCGCTCAGTCCGCCGCGGTGGCTCCGGAGCGCCGGGACCGGCTGGTGTGCTGGCCGCCCGCGGGCGGCTCCGCCACCTTCTTCCACGCCTTCGCCGCCGCACTCCCGGAGGCCGAGGTCTGGGCCGTCCAGCCCCCGGGCCGGGCCAACCGCCGCCGCACACCGCCCGTCACCGTGCCCGAGGAGGCCGTGGAGGGCGTTCTCGCCGCGCTCGACAAATTGCCGCCCAGCGACGGCCGCCTGATCTTCATGGGCCACAGCATGGGCGCGGCCATGACCCACCTCCTGGCCACCCGCGCGCCCGCGCCCCCGGATCTCGTCGTCCTCTCCGCATGGCCGGTTCCCGGCCGGTTCGTACGGCACCCCCTCGGCAAACCGGCCGCCGAACTCGGCACCGACGATCTCTTCGCCTTCCTGCGCTCCCTGGACACCCCCGGGCTGGCCGATCTGGACGACGCCCTGGTGGCCGAATATCTCCTCCCGCCCCTGAAGTCCGACCTCCTCCTGGGCGAGGGCCTCGCCGCCATGACCGACCGCACCTGGACCAAGTCCCCGGTCGTCCTCGTCGCCGCGGACGACGACCCGGTCTTCTCCCCCGCCGAGGTCGCTGCCTGGGGCGATGTCGTCGACGTCCGCGACCGGATCCAGCTCGCCGGCGGTCACTTCGCCCTCTCCGCACACGTCGACACGGTGGCCGAGGCCATCCGGCGCGCGCTGTAGCCGCGGGGTCCGGCCGACGGCCGAGATAGTACGCTCCGCCCCCGGAGCGGGGCTGCCAAGATGAGCGAATGATCTACCCAGCCGATACACAACGGTCGACTGCGGATCAGACACGGCTGTTACTGGTCGAGGACGACCGGGAGACCGCAGACATGCTGGCCGAATTGTTCGTCTCAGAGGGCTATGACGTCGATGTGGCATTCGACGGCCACCGGGGGCTCCATCTCGGTCTCGGCCGACGCCATCAGGTGATGGTCGTCGACCGGATGCTGCCCGGGCTCGACGGGCTGGATCTGGTGAAGCGATTACGGCGGGTCGGTGTCACCACCCGGGTCCTGGTGCTGACCGCGCTGGGCGAGCTGGGCGATCGGGTCACCGGCCTCGACTCAGGGGCGGACGACTATCTGGTCAAGCCCTTCGAAGTGGACGAACTGCTGGCCAGGGTGCGGGCGTTGCACCGGCGCGACCTCGCGGACGCCGAAGTCCTGCCGCTCGGCGACGGGGACGGCGGGCAGCTGGACCTGCGGCGCCACGAGGTCTGTCTCGCCGACGGCAGCCGCGTGGAGCTGTCCTTGCGCGAGTTCGGCCTGCTGCACGCGCTCGCGGACGGCCCCAAGCGGGTGCACGACCGCTCCCATCTGCGCGAGCGCGTGTTCCCCGATACCTCGGCGGAGTCCATCGTCGATACGTATGTCTACTATCTGCGGCGGAAACTGGGCCGTGACGTCGTCCGTACCGTGCGGGGGCGCGGCTACCAGATGGGCACGCTGTGATCTCCCTTCCGGTCCGCATTCCGCGCCGTACGGCTCCGGGCCCCGAACAGCGCAGGCTCGCCTCCGCCCAGTGGTCGATCACCTGGCGTATCTCGCTGGTGATGTCGGTGATCATGTTGCTGGTCGTGGCCATCGTCTACTCCGTCGTGCTGTTCGCCCAACGCGCCGACGCCGAGCGCGAGACGCAGTGGGGCATCCGGCACAACACCGTCGACAGCCCGCCGGTCTGCATGTGGATCACCGTGGAGCGGGACGGAGTGGTCCGCAGCACCCGCGGCACCCCGGACGGCCTGCCGGTGATGTCCAGCCTGACCGCGGTCCGCGCGGGCGCGCCCCCGGTGCTGGAGCGGGTGGAGCGCGGCGGCGAGACGTACACGGTACGCACCGCGTGGCGCGGCGACGCGGTCGTACAGGCGGCGTACGGCGAACGGTTCCAGCGCGCCGACCGCGAGCATCTGCTGCTGGCCTTCGCGACGGCCGAGTCGATCGGCCTGCTGCTCGTCGCCGCGGCGAGCGGCATGCTCGCGCGGCGGGCGATGACGCCGCTGTCCGATGCGCTGGACCGGCAGCGGCGGTTCGTCGCGGACGCCAGCCACGAACTGCGCACCCCGCTCACCCAGTTGCACACCCGCGCCCAGCTGCTGGCCCGGCGCTGCTCCGGTGCGGAGCACCCGCAAGCGCTGACGGTCGAGCTCCAACGCCTGGTGACCGGGACCCGGCAGCTCGGTGACGTCATCGACGACCTGCTGCTGTCGGCGCGGCTGTCCCAGTCGCCGGGCTCGCGCGACCCGGTGGACGTCGCCGCGCTCGCCGAGGAGGCGGTGGCCGCCGAGGACGCCCGCGCCCAGTCGATGGGGCTCGCCGTGCGGCTGCGGCAGGGCCAGGGGGCGCATGTGGTGATGGGCACCGCACCGGCGCTGCGCCGGGTGATCGCCGCGCTGGTCGACAACGCGATGGGGCACACCCCGCTCGGCGGGGAGGTCGTGGTGTCCGTGGACGCCCCGCGTCCCGGTGTCGTATCGCTGTCCGTACGCGACACCGGGGTGGGGTTCGCGCCCGAGGAGGCCGATCGCCTCTTCGAACGGTTCGCGCGGGGGTCGGCCGGGCGGGGCAGACGGTTCGGGCTGGGTCTGGCGCTGGCCCGGGAGGTGGTCGAGAGCCATCGGGGACGGATCACCGCCGGAGGACGGCCGGGGCACGGCGCCCTGTTCACCGTCGAGCTTCCGGCGGCGCGGATCGCGGACGCGGCGGGTGAGGCGATTCCCCGGCAGCGGTCGATCTCGGCATGCCTGTCCGTGGTAGCCCGCCAGCCGGGCGGCCCGGGGCGCTGAGCCGCGACCGGGAGGCCGTCGGGGGGCGTCGGGGGCCCGGACGCTGAGCCGTCCACGCCCGCCGGTCCCGCATCCCGGTTCGCCCGGCTCCGGCCGGACGCACAGCCGAGCGCACCGGCCAGGCGCGCGGCGCGGCTGGCCGCGAACGAGCGCAGCGCGGGCGCGCCGCCCCGCAGCCCCGGCACCGCGGGGCCGCGGGCA
>NZ_GG657754.1:2372612-2396634 GCF_000158915.1 Streptomyces himastatinicus ATCC 53653
CACCAGTCGAGCGCGCCGCCGTCGATATCCTCGGCGAGCCCGGCCAGCGGTGAGTCCCGGCGCCCACGCCAGGCGGGTCCGGCGCCATAGCCGGCCGTCGGCCAGCCGCTTCAGGGTGATGCCGGGGCAGCGGTCGCCCGGTCCGACGAAGACACCGACCGCGTTCCCGGCGCCGACGAGGGCCGCCGCGGTGGTCTGGTCGGCGCCGAAGTACCGGAACCGCGGGGTGAACCCGGCGCGCTCGCAGGCGATCCGCAGGCTCAGGCCGAGGCCGTCGGAGCGGTCTCCGGGGGCGACCCAGATCTCGTCGGCCAGCTCTTCGAGGGTGATCAGCTGCCGGTGGGCCAGCCGGTGGCCGGGGGCCAGGCCGATCAGCACGGGTTCGGTGCCGAGGTCGCGCACGGTGAACTCACGGACCGCGGGCGGTCCGACGTCCGGGAACTCGCTGATGACCGCGAGCGCGATCTTCTCGGTGCGCAGCAGTTCCAGTACGGCCTGGGAGGAGGGTTCCAGATAGGTCAGCTGTTCGTGGTGCGGCAGCCGCTCCCGGATGAGCGCGGCGATCCGCGGCACCCAGGGGTTGTCGACGCCGCCCAGCGCGACGGCCTGCGGCGGTTCGGTCGGCTGGGCGAGCGTACGCGCCGTGGCGAGCAGATCCCCGAACTCGTCGAGCAACGCCCTGGCCCGGCCCACCACATGGACGCCCAGCTCCGTCGGTACGACACCCTGCGGGCGGCGCCGGAACAGCGGCCCACCCAACTCCTGTTCGATCCGCCTGAGTTGGGTGGAGAGGCCGGATTGGGCGATTTTCAGCGTGGCGGCCGCGCGGCTGATACTGCCGGATTCAGCCACGGTGAGCACGATCCGCAGGTGGCGCAGACCCATATCCACTTCCTGCCTCCGTCGGTGATGGTCGTGGCCGGAAATAGCCGATGACGAGCACGGCACCGGCCAGGGACAGCAGCGCCGTCCAGGTGGCGGTGACGTACAGGGCGTGCAGATAGGCCCGGTCGGCGGCGGCGAGGAGATCGGGCCGGTGCAGCGACGCGGCCACCGCCCGGGTGGCCTCCGCGGAGTCCAGCGCCCGGTCCCGCACCCCGGGGGCCAGACCGTCGAGCGCGGGCCGGATCTCCCCGCGGTAGGAGGTGGCGAGCACCGAGCCGAGGACCGCGACCCCGAGGGTGCTGCCCACGGGCCGGGTGGCGGCGCTGATGGCCGCGCCCGCGCCGGTGTACCGCGCGGGCAGGACGGCCATCATCTCCGCCGTCATCGGCGCGACCACCAGTCCGATACCGGCGCCCTGCGCGAGCAGCACCGCGGCGATCGCGGCCACCGGGGTGTCGGCGTCGAAGAACACATAGGCGCCGAAGGTGGCGCTCGACAGGAGGACTCCGGCGACCGCGCACCAGCGGACGGTCAGCAGCCGGGCCAGCCCCGGGGAGATCTGGTTGCCGAGGACGATGCCGCCCGCGGCGGATGCCATCACGGCCCCGGCGGCCAGCGCCGACAGGCCGTGGACCCCTTGCAGATAGAAGGCGCAGTAGAAGAGCTGCCCGGCCAGGCCGAAGAAGAGCAGCAGCAAGGTCACGCTGCCGCCCGCGAAGCGCGGCTCGGTGAAGAGGCGCACGTCGAAGCCCGGCACCTCGCGGCGGCTCTGCACGCGTACGAACACCGCCAGCAGGGCGAGCCCCGCCACCAGCGGCAGCAGCGCGGCCGGGCTCGACCAGCCGGACGGGCGGCCGCCCTCGATGACGCCGTACACCACCAGGCCGAGCCCCAGGACGGAGAGCAGCAGCGCCACCGGGTCGAGCACCCTGCGCTCGGCGTACCGCAGTTCGGGCACCAGCAGTGCCACCCCGGCCAGGCATACGGCCACCACCGGCAGGTTGACGAGGAACACCGAGCCCCACCAGAACCGGGTCAGCAGCGCACCGCCCACCACCGGCCCGAGCGCGACCGCCGCGCCGCCCGCGGAGGCCCACACCGCGATGGCCCGGGTGCGGTGGGCGGGCGCGGTGCCGCGGGTGACGAGCGCCAGCGTGGCCGGCGTGATGAGCGCGCCGCCCGCGCCCATGAACCCGCGGGTGACGATGAGTTCGGTGGCGCCGGGCGAGAACGCGGCCAGCGTGGAGGCGACCGCCAGGAGCAGCAGCCCGGCGGTCAGGGTGCGGCGCGGCCCGTAGCGGTCGGCGAGGGCGCCGCCGGCGAAGCTGCCCGCGGCGAAGACCAGCGAGTACGAGGCGTTGGCCCACGCCAGCTCCGCGGCGGAGGCGCCGAGCCCGCGTACCGGGTCGGCGAGGGTTTCCATCGCCACGTTGAGGACCGTGTTGTCCAGCAGGACCAGCGTCTGCGCCAGGACCGCCACGGCCACGGTCCACCACGGGCGCGGGGACCGGTGTGTCACGGTGTCGCCGCCCTCACGGTGTCAGCGCTCGTCTGCCCGCGACGAGCGTCCGGGTGACCTCCGCGACCCGGTGGCCGAGGTGTTCCGCGGTGGCGAGGTCGGACGGGTGCACCGTGCCCGTCCGGTCGTCCACGGGGGACTGCGCGCCCGCGCCCTGGTAGAAGCCGAGCCGGTTCAGATCGGATTCGCTGCCGCGGCTGGAGTTCCAGCCGGAGGGCAGGCCGAGGGTGACCCAGAGCATGCCGTGCTGTGCGGCGAGGGTGGCGAAGTAGCCGAGGGTGCCCGCCTTGTCCCCGGCCATGGAGCCGGAGTTGGTGAATCCCGCCGCCACCTTGTCCTGCCAGCGGCGGGTGAGCCAGCGCCGGGCGCTGGCCTCGGCGAAGGCGTGGAACGCGGCGGAGGCCGTGCCCATGTACGTCGGCGCGCCGAAGACGATCGCGTGGGCGTCGTCGAGCAGTTGCCAGTCCTCATCGGTGATCCGGTCGACCCGGACGAGGGTGACCTTGGTGTCCGGGGCCCGGCTCGCCCCGGCGCGTACGGCCTCCCCCAGCGCCGCGGTGTGTCCGCGTCCGCCGTGGCAGGCGATGGCGATGTGTACCGGGTCGGTCAGGGCGGTCAAGCCGGCCTCCTCGAAAACGCCGTTCCGGAATCCGGTGCTCAAGGGTGTCCGCGGATTCCAGGGGGTGTCCGCGGATTCCAGGGGATGTCCGCAGAGCGTCGGCCAGCCTGCCACAGGAGTCTCAGAGGTTTCTCAGAGCCGCATAACCGCGGAGTGATGGAGATTCGATATCTGCTCGCCTTCGCACGGGCGTGCCATTCTGACCCGGCAATCCCGAAGCACCGTCCACCCGTTGGAAGAGGTGTTCCCGGCACATGACCGATTTGGGTAAATCACTCCGGATGCGGAGGCTCTCCCCCGTGGGGGACGGGAGATATCTCTTCGTCCCGCTCGACCACAGTGTGTCCGACGGACCGGTGGTGCCCCAGGCCCGCTGGAACGGGCTGCTGAGCGCGCTGGTGGACGGCGGCGCGGACGCGATCGTCGTCCACAAGGGCCGGGCGCGCACCATCGCCCCGGGCATCCTGCGCCACTGCGCGCTGGTGGTGCACTTGAGCGCCGGGACCGGGTACGCGGCCGATGCCGACGCCAAGGTGCTCGTCGGCGAGGTGGAAGAGGCCGTACGGCTGGGCGCGGACGCGGTGAGCGTGCACGTGAACCTCGGCTCGGACACCGAACACCGGCAGCTCACCGACCTCGGCACCGTCGCCGCCGCGTGCGACACATGGAACATGCCGCTCCTCGCGATGATCTATCCGAGGGGCCCGCGGATCGCCGATCCGCACGACCCGGCGCTGCTCGCCCACGCCGTCAACATCGCCGCGGACCTCGGCGCCGACCTGGTGAAGACGTCGGTGGCGCTGCCGGTGGACCGCATGGCCGAGGTGGTGGACAGCAGCCCGCTGCCGGTCCTCGCCGCGGGCGGCCCGCCCGACGGCTCGGATCTGATCGGCCACGCGACCTCGTTGATGCTCGCCGGCTGCCGGGGCCTCGCCGTCGGCCGCCGGATCTTCACCTCGCCCTCCCCCGCTTCGCTGGTGTTACGGCTCGCGGCCATCGTCCACGCCGCCGACGCCGGAACGGCCCCCCATCCCCCGACGATTGCGACAGGTGCCGCATGAAGTTCGCCTGGATCGACCTCAGAACGGTTCCGCAGGACAAGCTGGAGTCCGTCGTGGACGCCGCCATCCACACCCGGATGCGGGGCGTGCTCAGCGACGACGAATCCGTCCTCAAGGCGCTGCCGCCGACCGTCACCGGCGTCACCACCACCCCGGTGACCGACGAGAAGCAGCTGCACGGTCTCGACGCCGACACCGCGGGCTGGGTCGACGTCCACGACGAACCGTCGCTGCGGCTGGCGTGCGCCGCCGCCGTGGCGCTGCCCTTCACCGTGGTCCGCTTCGCCGACCCGACCAAGATCCCGCTGGAGATCGTGCTCGCCGCCGCGGACCGTTCCGAGGGCAAGCTGATCACGGTCTGCGCGGACCTCGAAGAGGCCGCCACCGTCCTCGACGTGCTGGAACGCGGCTCGGACGGCATCCTGTTGGCCCCCTCGAACGCGGGTGAGGTGTTCGCGCTGGCCCGGCTGCTGGAGGCCGGTACGGCACCGCTGAACCTGACCACGCTGACCGTCGACGGCATCGAGCACCACGGCCTCGGCGACCGGGTGTGCGTGGACACGTGCAGCCACTTCGCCGAGGACGAGGGCATCCTCGTCGGCTCGTACTCGACCGGCTTCATCCTGTGCTGTAGCGAGACCCACCCGCTGCCGTACATGCCGACCCGCCCCTTCCGGGTCAACGCGGGCGCCCTGCACTCCTACGTACTCGGCCCGGACAACCGCACCAACTACCTCAGCGAGTTGCGCGCGGGTGGCACCACGCTGGCCGTCGACGCCGAGGGCCGGACCCGCCCGGTCATGATCGGCCGCGCCAAGCTGGAGTCCCGGCCGCTGCTGACCATCACCGCGCGCTCCCCCGAGGGCACGGTGGTGAGCCTGACCGTCCAGGACGACTGGCACGTACGGGTGCTCGGGCCCGGCGGATCTGTCCACAACGTCACCGAGCTGCGGCCCGGCGACGAACTGCTCGGCTACCTGGCCACCGACCAGCGCCATGTGGGCTTCCCCATCGGCGAGTTCTGCCGGGAACAGTGATGAGCGCTATCGATATGCGGGGACTCGTAGAGACGCTGTTCGACGCCCACCCCGGCGATCTGCCGTACCTCGTGCACGGCGACCACCCGGTGAGCCGCGCCGAGGTACGCGCCGCCGCGGCCACCGAGGCGGACGTCTTCGCCGAGTACGGCATCGGCGAGGGCACCACGGTGATGCTGCGGATACCGCCGAGCTTCACCCAGATCGAGGTGCTGCTCGCTCTGTGGCGACTGGGCGCCCAGGTGATGCTGATCGACCACCGGCTCAAGCCGTCCGAGGTGGAGGCCCTGCGCGCCCTGTGCCATCCGCAGTTCCTGGTCAGCGCGGGTACGGCGGACCGCGCACCGCTGCGGTTCGAGCCCCGGTACGAGGTGGTCACCTCCCGTTTCCCGGACGGCCGGACCGCGGCGACCGACCACCGGCTGGTGCAGTTCAGCTCCGGCTCCACCGGCCTGCCCAAGGTGATCGGGCGGACCCCGGCCTCCCTGGCCGCCGAGATCGAACGGTTCACCCGGATCGACGGCATGCCGACCCTCGGCGAGCGGGTGCTGCTGCTCAGCTCCACCGCGCACAGCTTCGGGCTGATCGCCGGGGTGCTGCACTCGCTCACCGCGGGCGTCGCGGCCGTGTTCGCCCGCCGGGTGTCGGCCAAGGACATCCTCGGCGCCGCCGGGCGCCACGACGTCCACGCCATCTTCGGCACCCCCTTCCATTACGAACTGCTCAGCACCGCAAGGGAGTTGCCCCCTCTCCCCTTGTTGCGGGCGGCGGTGTCCGGCGGCGAGATCATGCCCCCGGAGACGGCAGCGCGGTTCGCCGACCGGTACGGCATCGGAGTCGGCGAATCGTACGGAACCACCGAGACGGGCGTCGTCGCGATGGAGGTCAGCGGCGCCTCCCGGCCCACGGTCGGACGGGCGGCGCCAGGTGTGCGGTTGCGCATCCAAGACGGCGAGTTGGACGTCTTCCTACCGGACGGCTCCCCGTACCTCCACGCCTCCGGTGGCGGCCGTTACACCGACGGCTGGCTGCACACCCGCGACCGCGCCTCGCTGGACCCCGACGGCGGTGTGCGGCTGCTGGGCCGCGGCGACTCGCTCGTGGTCATCGGCGGGCTCAAGGTCGACCTGACCGAGGTGGAGGACGTGCTGCGCCACCACCCCGGGGTCAGCGGGGCCGTCGTCGTCCACGCCGGTACGACCGAGGCGTACGTGTCCACCGAACCGGACGGGCCCTCGGCCGGGGAGCTGCTCCGCTGGTGCCGGGACCGGCTGGCCGACTACAAGGTGCCGCGCGTCATCCAGGTCCTCCCGGACCTGCCCCGCACCTCCAACGGCAAGCTCATCCGCCGCCGCGAGGCCCTGCTGGCGCGCTCCCCCGCCCGCTGACTGTTACCCACTACTGCCCCAGAAGGGTTTTCACACCATGCAGACGACGTTGGAGAAGGAGATCCGTCAGTTCGTGCTCAGCACGATCAGCGACGACATGAACCACCCGCTCGACGCGGACACCATCACCGATGACAGCCCCCTGGGCACCGGTGGTATCGACATCGACTCGCTGAGCCTGATCGAACTGGTCCTGCGGATCGAGCGCCGGTTCGGCGTGAAGTTCCCGGACACCGATTTCGAACCGGTCGGCGCGATGAACCTCGGCGATCTGGTCGACGACGTCATCAAGCGGGGCGCCACGGCATGACCGCGGAATCCGAAGCCCGAACGCGTATCACCGTTGACGTCGTACGGGAGCTGCTGTCCGACCCCAAGATCTTCGCCGCGCTGCCGGACGCGATGGACGACGACGCCGACCTGGCGCTGGACTCCCTCGGCCTGGTGTGGTTCCTGCACCAGCTGGAGCTGCGCTACGGCGTGGAGATCGAACCGGCCGAGGCGTTCCTCGCCGAGTTCACCTCGGTACGGCGGATCACCGACTACCTGAACGACCACCACCTGGCGGACCGTCCATGACCCATGAGGTGCTGCTGACGGGCTTCGGCGTCCGCACGGCCTTCGGCACCGGCGCGGACGCACTGCGGGAGGGCGTCTTCGACGGAAGCCCCGCGTTCACGCCGATCACCCGGTTCGACCCCGGCCCGTACCGTACGAACCTGGCCGCGGCGAGTGGCACGGCCGTCCCCCTGCGGGACGTCCTGGCCGAGGTGGCGGGCGCGGCGGCAGGGATGGCCGGCCTGCATCCGGGCACGGAGGCCACGGTCCTGGTAGGCACCGCGGGCGACTTCACCGCCCTGACCGACTTCTGGCGCGCGGCGGCATCGGGCGATGGCGCCGCACCCGACCCGCTCGACCGGGCCGTCGAGACCGTGCCCGCCTGGCAGGCCGAGGCGCTTGGGGAGGTGCTCGGGGTGCGGGGGCCTCGGTTGGCGTTCACCAATGCGTGTGTCGCCTCCGCCTCCGCCATCGCGCACGGGTGCCAGCTCATCGCTTCCGGGCGGGCCGGCATCGTGATCTGTACGGGGGCTTATCTGGTGGAGGAGGAGAACCTGGCCAAGTTCGGGTCCGGGTTCGCGCTGTCCCGGGACGGGATGGTGCGGCCGTTCTGTGCCGACCGCAGTGGGCTGCTGCTCGGGGACGGGGCCGCCGCCGTCGTTCTCGAGTCGGCCGAGAGCGCGCGGCGCAGGGGGGCGCGGGCGCTCGGGGCGGTGACCGGGTGGGGTGCGGCGTCCGACGCGCACCACATCGCGCGGCCGCACCCCGACGGCACCGGGCTGGTCACCGCCGCGCGGCGGGCGCTGCGGCGGGCGGGGGGCCCGCGCATCGACTACGTCAACGCGCACGGCACCGCGACCAAGTCCAACGACCCCGCCGAGACGCGCGGACTGCACGCGCTGTTCGGCGCGGACGCGCCCCACGTGCCGGTCAGTTCGACCAAGAGCACGACGGGACATCTGCTGGAGGCGTCCGGAGTGGTGGAACTCGTGATCACCCTGCTCGCGCTGCGGGACGGCGTCCTGCCGCCCACCGCCGGGTTCACCGAACCGGACCCGGCCTGCGACCTCGACTACGTACCGAACCGCCCCCACAAGGCCGACATCCGGCGGGCGCTCAGCATCAACGCCGCGTTCGGCGGTGCCAACACCGCGCTGATCCTGGAGCGGGCATGATCGCCGCGACGTCCGGTCCGGAGGCCGCTCCGCCCGTCGCCGGTTTCGTGGAGTCCGCCTTCAATCCGCTCGTGCACCAGGCCGTCGAGCGTTGCCTGCGCGCCCGCCCCGGCGACGGTTCCCGGACCGCGATGGTCCTGGCCAGCACGATGGGCGACGCCGCCACCCTCGACCTCGGCAGCCGTCGGCTGGTCGCCGGGCAGGTGCACAATCCGCTGCTGTTCATGCAGAGCACCGCCAACGCGATCCTCGGCCAGCTCAGCCGGGACTTCGCCATCACCGGGCCGCTGCTCTGCCTGTCCACCGTGGCGGACCTGGCCGGGGAGCTGCTGGCGACGGCCGAACTCCTGCTGGACGACGAGGAGTTGGACCGCGTCGTACTCGTCGGCGTCGAGCTGGCCGGGACCGAGCGCACCACCGCCGCGTACCGCAACCTGCGCAGCCCAGGCCCGCCCGCCACCGACCAGGCCGTCGCCCTCGTGGTGGACCGGAACGACCCGCACCCCCGTCCCCCGTCCGACGCCCCCGCCACCGAGCACGGCACCCTCCGCGGCCTGGTCGAGCTGGCCGCCCGAATCCAAGGAACCAGCCCATGATCACCAAGAAAGAACGCGCGCAGATCAGCGAGGACGCCGCCTTGGGTGCCGGAAACGTGATCCACCGGCTGAAGGCGTACGGCAGACCGCTCGACGAGCAGGTGCTGTGGACCGACACCATCTGGCAGGCCCCGGACGGCGGCCACCCCGAGGTGCTGACCCTGGGTGAGCTGCACGAGGTCGTCGCCACCTACGCGGCCTGGTACCACGCACACGGCGTACGCCCCCGCGACCCGGTGGCGATCCAGACGTACTCCAGCACCGAGTTCGCCATCAACTTCCTCGCGCTCACCTCCCTCGGCGCGATCCCGTCCTTCGTCAACGGCAACCTCCGCCCCGAGATCGCCCGCGAATACGTCCGCCGCCAGGGCGCCGTGGGCGCCGTCACCGATCAGGCCCACCACCCGGTAATGGCTCCCCACCAGGCCGAATTGGGCCTCGGCTTCTGCGCCACCGCGGCCGACATCCGCGCGGACACGGCCCGCGGCCCGCTCCCGGCAGCGTACCCGTACGCCCATCACCCCACCGACCCGATCATCATCTCCCACTCCTCGGGCACCACCGGCATGCCGAAGGCCGTCCCGCACACCCACGAGACCCTGCTGTACGCGCAACTGCACCGGCTGAAGCTGTCGGTGGGCTCCTCGATGGGCAGGCTGCTGGTCGCGATGCCCGGTTCGCACAACGCGTCCATCTCGGTCATGCTGTTCGGCTTCCTGCTGCGCTCGCCCGTGCTGCTGCTGTCCAGCCAGCGCGGCGTCGACGTCCTGGACGCGATGGAGTCGTTCCGCCCGACCACGGTGTTCGCGTTCGCCGGTACGTACGGGGAGATGGCTGCGCAGGATCTCGCCGCGCGCGATCTGTCCAGCGTCGAAGCCTGGTACAACACCGGCGACGCGGCGCACGAAGCGCACATCAGGGCGCTCATCGCGCAGGGCAGCCACGATACGGTCGGCCGGGACCTCAAGCGCTGCCGCGTCCCCGGCTCCGTGTTCACCGACGGACTGGGCTCCTCCGAGACCGGCTACTCGCTCTTCCACAACGGCCACAAGCCCGGCCGCTCGTCGTTCTCCCGCTGCGTCGGCAAGCCGATGAGCTTCGCCGAGGCCGCGGTGCTCTCCGAGGACGGCACCCCGCTGCCACCCGGCGAGGTGGGCCGCCTCGGCGTACGGTCCCCCACCCTCACCCCCGGCTACTGGAACGACTCGCTGACGTTCCACCGGCTGCGGCTCGGCGGCTACTGGCTCACCGGTGACCTCTCCTACCGGGACGAGGACGGCAACTTCTACCACCTCGACCGCGCCCCCGACGCCATCCGTACGGCCGCGGGCCTGGTGTTCAGCACCCGCACCGAGGAGTTGCTGCTGCGCGAGCTGCCCGAACTCGACGACTGCACGGTGGTGGCCGTCGCCCCCGAGGGCGTACGCGCCGACTGGGACGGCGACGGAACCGCCGACGCGTACGTCCTGCTCCAAGTGCGCCCGGACGCGACGGACGCCGACGACTGGACCGCCAAGGTCAACCGGGCCCTCACCGCCGAGGGCTTCCCGCCCCTCACCGGAGCGCTCCGGATGGACGCGAACGATGTGGTGAAGGGCGCCACCGGCAAGGTGCTCAAACGGGAGATGCGCGAACGCTTCCGGGCCCGGCTGGCAGGCGGGCGCGCGCCGGGAGAGGCGGCGCGATGACGATTCCCGAGCGTACGAGCCCCCGCCCCCAGCCCATGGACGTGTACCGCCAGTGGTGGCTGCACGACGCCCGCTGGTATCAGGGCGTGGCGAAGCGCTTCGGCCACGCGGTGGCCAACGAGATCAACGCCGAGGCGCTGCGCTTCGTGGCCGTCCAGGTCGGCAAGCGCATCGCCCGCCAGCACGGCGGAAAACCCGCCGCCGACCTCGAAGAACTCCGGCAGCGGTACGACGACTGCTCGGAGTGGATGTTCCCGAGCGAACTCCGCGACGGCGGCACCGTCGTGCTCCCGGACGGCGACATCGAGCTGACCATGCGGCAGAACTTCGCCGTGACCATGGTCCGTATGGCCGGTTCGCTGGATGGCTACGACTGCCCGTGTACGGACATCCACGCGGGCTGGTCGGAGGGGCTCGGCGTCGAACTCACCCGCAACTGCGCCACCGCGTGCCTGCGCGACGGCGACGCCGCCTGCCGGTTGCTGATGCGCGTGGGCTGACGCGCATCAGCAACGGGCGGCCGAGTCCCTCTCCGCCGGGCTCGGCCGCCCACGGCACAACGCCCCCTACGGCTCGCCGACCATCATCCGGGCGACGCCCTGGGCGCTGAAGACCTCCCGGGTGGCGAGCGCTATGCCGCCGTGGATCCCGGCGCTCTCGCCGAGCCGGGGTGTGGTGATGGTCATCTTGCTGGTGGCCAAGGCCAGGCCACGCTGGTAGACCACGGCGCGCACCCCGGAGAGGAGGTCGTCGCGGAGTTCGCTCAGCGGGCCGCCGACGACCAGCGTGCGCGGGTTGAACATGGAGACCAGCATGGCCGCGATCTCGCCGACGTCGGTGCCCGCCTGGCGCAGGGCGCGCACGGCGTTCGGTTCGTTGTCGGCGACGCGTTCCGCCAGCACGCGTACGCCGTGCAGCGGGTCCTCGTCGGTCGACTCGGGGATGCCGAGGCTGCGCAGGACGGCCGGGCGGGAGGCCAGCGCGCTGAGGCAGCCGTCGTTGCCACAGGAGCACAGGACGTCGCCGCCACCGCCGACGGCCCGGATGTGGCCGATGTCGCCCGCGGCTCCGTCCGCCCCGCGGTACAGCTCGCCTTCCGCGGTGACGATCCCGGCCCCCACTCCCGCGGAGATCTTGATGCACACCAGCGGGGTGCCGTCCTGCTCCTGGCCCGCCTCGCCGAGGGCCATGAGATTGGCGTCATTATCCACCAGGGCGGGACACCGGAACCGCTTCCGCAGTTCGTCGGCCACCGGGTAACCGCCCCAGCCGGGCATTCCGGTCGGCCGCACCGTGCAGCCGCGCTGGAAGTCCACCGGCGCGGGCAGGCCCATCACCACGGCGCGGACCCGGCCGGAGTCGCGCCCGCACTGCGCCAGCAGGGCCATCAGGCGCTCGGTCACCGTCTCCAGCACGGTCTCCGGCCCGGTTGCGATCCGGACGCCCACGGTCTCCTGGGCGAGCACCCGCCCCGTGAGGTCGGCGATCGCGACCTGTGACGCCAGGGTGTCGACGTCCGCCACGGCGACGGTCCCGGCCCGCGGGCTGAGCGTCAGCACCCTCGGCGGTCGGCCCCGCACCGATTCGCTCGATTCGAGCTCCTCCAGGATGCCGCGCGCGACGAGATGGTCCACCTGCTTACCGACGGTCGTCCGGACCAGACCGCTGCGCCGCGCGATCTCGGCACGGCTGGTCGCCTCGCCCGACACCACGAGGTCCAGCACCTTTCGCAGCCCCACGGGCACGGAAGGCAGAAGAACCGGATCGGCCTCATAGCCATCGCCCTTATGCACGTCGGTGACCCTAATTGCCGGGTGATCCACCCGACAAGGAGCCCATCTTTAGTCCATACGAAAAATTAAAAACGGCGTCTTGTCCCCGCAGCGCGAATTAAACGATGGTGATGCCCACACAAAAAGTTCCGGCCATGGCCGGTTCGTTTGCACATCTCGATCTGGTGACCGGGCGACGCGGAGGCACGCGACCCGACGACCGCCCCGCACCACGCATCGCTCCCCCGAGAGGACTCCACCTCATGGCCAGGCAATCGCATCGCATCGGCATCCTGGGCAGCGGCAACATCTTCGGCCGGTACGTCACCGGCCTGGCCCGCTACCCGGAGCTGGAGATCGTGCGGGTGGGCGACATCGACCCGGCCCGGGCCAAGCAGGCCGCCACCGATCACGACATTCCGGCCTGGGGCGACGACGCGGAGCTGTACGCCGACGCGTCGGTGGACATCATCGTGAACCTCACCCCGCCGGTGCACCACGCGCGCACGATCATCACCGCCCTGGAGTCCGGCAAGCACGTCTACGTCGAAAAGCCCCTGGCCACGACGGTCGAGGAGGGCCGGGCCGTACTGGAGGCGGCCGCCCGGAGCGGGCGTATCCTCGGCTCGGCGCCGGACACGTTCCTCGGCAGCGCGAGCCAGACGGCGCGCAAGGCCATCGACGACGGACTCATCGGCGCACCGATCGGCGCCTCGGCCTTCATCGGCCACAGCAAGGCCGAGACCTGGCATCCGGACCCGCGCTTCCTCTTCCAGCCGGGCGGCGGCCCGGTGATGGACATGGGGCCGTACTACGTCGCCATCCTCGTGAACTGCCTGGGCCCGATCCAGGCCATCAGCGCGGCGAGCCGGATCGGCGCGCCGCACCGGCCGGTGACCTCGCCCGGCCGGGCCGTCGACTCCATCGAGGTCACGGTTCCCACGCACACCGCCGCGGTGCTGACGTTCGCCTCGGGAGTCCTCGGGACGGCGCAGATGAGCTTCGACGTCTGGGACTCCGACCTGCCGTTCATGGAGATCTACGGCACCGAGGGCACGCTGTCCCTGGGCAACCCGAACCACTTCGACGGCGAGGTGCGGCTGAGGCGCCACGGCGATGCCTCGTGGTCCGTACTGGAGCCGGTGGTGGGCCTGTTCGGCGCCGTCGGCACCAAGGAACAGGCCCGCCGCGGCCTCGGCGTCCGCGATCTCGCGGACGCGATCGAAGGCGGCCCGCACCGGGCGACCGGCTCGTTCGCCTTCCACGTACTCGAAGCACTGTGCGCGGTGGAGGAGTCCTCCCAGCAGACCCGCGTCGTGCACCTGAGCAGCACCTGTGAACGTCCCCAGCCGCGATACCCCGCGTAACCCTCGCCGCCTGAGCCTCGCTCGCGACACCCCCGGAAACACCCTCAAGGAGCACCGATGTCGTCCAGAACGCCGGCCTGGCGAACCCGACTGATAGCAGCCGCCGCGAGCGTTGCGCTGCTCACCACCGCCGCATGCAGCGCCGCCACCGATTCCGGTCCGGGCGGCGGCAAGGACACGGCCGCCGGTCCGGTGCGCGACGGCGGCACCCTCACCGTCGCGCAGGCGAGCGACGCCGACCCCGGCTCGTTCCTCAAGACCTCGGTCGGCAACATCCTGTCCGAGTACACGGTCCTCGAGACGCTGACCCTCATGGACGCCAAGACGGGCAAGCCCAAGGGCGTCCTCGCGAAGTCGTGGAAGCTCGCCCCCGACGCCAAGAGCATCGACATCACGCTCCGGGACGATGTGACCTTCCACAGCGGCCGCAAGCTGACGGCACGCGATGTCATCTTCACCCTGAAGAAGGTGCGGGACCCGGCGACGGGCGCGGCGGGCCAGGCGATCGCCCAGCAGATCACGTCGATGAAGGCCGAGGGCGACCACGAGCTGAAGCTCACCTTCAGCAAGCCGACGCCGAACGTCTTCGACCTGTTCGAGACGGCGCCGATCCTCAACCCCGCGACCTACGACGACTACGCGGCGGGCAAGAACGTCGACGGCACCGGCCGTTTCGTCTGGAAGTCGTGGACGCCCGGCGGCCGTATCGCGCTCACCAAGTACGCGAAGTACCGCGACGCCAAGAACACCCACCTCGACAAGATCAACATCCAGGTCATCAACGACCCGACCGCCATCGTCTCGGCGATCCGCAGCGGACGCGTCCAGTACGGCGTCGGCGCGGCCGCGCTGGACGCCCGCAGCCTGAGCAAGCAGCCGGGCTACGCCCTCCTCTCCTCGGGCGGTTCGGCGATCCCGTTCTCCATGGACGTGACGAAGGCGCCGTTCGACAAGAAGGAGGTGCGCCAGGCGGTCCAGTACGCGATCGACCGCCGCCGCATCGTGCAGCAGGTCGAGGGCGGCCACGCGGACGCGACGAGCCTGCCGTGGAAGAAGAACGCCGTCGGCTACGACGCCGGTCAGGCGAAGCACTACGGCTACCAGCCGGACAAGGCCAAGAAGCTGCTCGCCAAGGCGGGGGTGAAGGGCGCCACGTTCAAGGTCGTCACCCTCAACACCCCCGAGGCCACCAGCATCTTCCAGATCGTCAAGAACAACCTCGCCGCCGTCGGGCTCAACGCCAAGCCCGAGGTGCTCAGCGCCACCGAGTACGACGGGCGGATCGCCAAGCGGGACATGGGTGCGCCCGCGGTCCAGATGATGAACAGCAACGCGCTGCTGCCCGCGAGCGCGGTCACCAGCAGGCCCGAGTTCGTCCCGAACGACAACCTCCTGCACGTCAAGAGCCCCGCGTACACGAAGCTCGTCAAGAACGTCAGCGACGCGAGCACGCCCGCCGCGCAGAAGAAGGCGCTGCACGCGTACAACGCCTACTTCCTCGACCAGGCGTTCGCGGTTCCGCTGATCACCCGCCCGACCCTGACGGTCCGGTCGACGTCCGTCGGCGGCATCGCGCCCACCCAGACGGGCTTCCTGAACCTCGGCCAGGCGTGGCTGTCCGAGCCGAAGGGGTAGCGGCGGCAATGATCCGGTTCATGGCGCGCAAGGCGCCATCCGTCCTCTTCGTCCTCCTCGCCAGCTCGGTCGTCGCCTTCGCCCTGCCGCGGCTCGCCCCCGGAGACGTCGCCGTCAGCCTCGCCGGTACGGATCCGAGCGCCGCCAACGTCGCCGCCATCCGGAAGGAACTGGGACTGGACCGGTCCCCCGTCGTGCAGTACTGGGACTGGATCTCCGGGCTGCTCCACGGCGACCTGGGCCAGTCCTACCGGCTCCACCGCAGCGTCACGAGCCTCATCGGCGATCGTCTGGGGAGCACCGTGGAACTGGCCGTGTTCGCCACGCTGCTCGTCCTCGTCATGGGCACCGCGCTCGGGGTGCTCGCCGGTTCCACCAAGCGCCGGTGGACGCGGGCGACCCTCGACCTGGGCAACAGCCTCCTGGTCGCCACCCCCGCGTTCCTCACGGCGCTGGCACTGATCCTGATCTTCGGTGTGTACCACCGCTGGCTGCCCGTCAGCGGCGAGGTGAGCCTGCTGGAGAATCCCTCCATCGGGATCCAGTATCTGATCCTTCCCGCGTTCGCGCTGGCGCTGTCGCCCTCCGGCATCGTGGCCCGTCTGCTCCAGACGGAGATGACCAAGGTCCGCAACGAGGACTACGTCGATCTGGCCCTGGCCAAGGGGACCTCCTCCCGGCAGATCACCCTGCGCCATGTGCTGCGCAACAGCTTCGGCACCGCGGTCGTCGCGATCGGGCTGGAGATCGGCACCCTGCTCGCCGGTGCCGTGATCACCGAGTCGATCTTCAACCGCAACGGCCTCGGCCAACTCGCCGTCTCCAGCGTGCAGTCCCGCGACTTCACCGTCCTCCAGGTGCTGATCCTCGGGGTGGTCTTCGTGGCAGTGATCTGCCAGATCGTCACCGAGATGGTCCTCGCGACGCTCGACCCGCGGATCAGGTTGGGAGCCCAGACATGACCGACGTACCCCTGACGGCGCCCGGCGCGGCGGCCACGGCCACGCGCCGCAGGCTCAATCCGACGCTGTCCCGCTATCTGTCCGCCTTCCGCACCCCGAGGGGTGTGATCGGGCTGTCGATCCTCGGGATCATGGTGCTCGCCGCCCTGCTCGCCCCCGTCCTGTTCCCGGGCGGCTACGATCAGCAGGGGTCGAACGCCCTGACCGGGCCGTCGGCCCAGCACATCTTCGGTGTGGACGAATTCGGCCGCGACATCTTCATCCGCAGCGTCTACGGACTCCGCGTCGACCTCAGCCTCATCCTCACCGCCGTGCCGCTCAGCATGGCCGTCGGCACGCTGATCGGCCTCGCCGGCGCGATCTCCGAATGGCTCGGCGCCGGATTGCAGCGGGTGCTCGACGTCGTCATCGGCTTCCCCGGGCTGATCCTCGGCATCTGCCTGGTGGCCATCCTCGGCCCCGGGTGGTTCCCGCTGTTCCTCACCATCCTCATCGGCGGCCTGCCCACCGCCGGACGCCTGGCCCGCGGCGCCTGGCTCACCCAGCAGGGCAGGGAGTACGTCCTCGCCGCCCGGGTGCTCGGCGTCCCGCCCCGGAAACTGCTCGTCCGCCACGTACTGCCCAACGCGATGGACGCGATCGTCGTCAACGGCGCCGTCTGGATGGTCATCGGCGTCTACATCGAGGCGGGACTGTCCATCGTCGGCCTGGGCGTACAGCCCCCGACGCCGTCGATCGGCGTACTGCTCAACAACGGACTCCGGTTCGTCACCCAGGCCCCCACGTACATCATCGGCCCCGGAGTGGTGCTCCTGCTGCTCTCGGTGGGCTTCAGCCTGATATCGGACGCGCTCAACGAGGCGGTGAACCGTCGGTGATCTCGACAACCGACTCCACGATGGCGGAACCGCCGGCACCGGTGGCGGGCAAGGGCGCGCCGCTGCTGCGGGTCGAGGGCCTGCAAACGGAGTTCAAGCTGAGGAGCGGCGGCGTGAAGGCCGTCAACGACGTCAGCTTCGACATCTACCCCGGTGACGTCCTCGGCATCGTGGGCGAATCCGGCTCGGGCAAGTCGGTCACCGCGCGCTCCATCATGCGGATGCTGCGCCCGCCGGGCGAAATCACCGCCGGGTCGGTGCGGTTCGACGGCGAGGACCTGCTCGCCCTGCCGGAGCGCGAGATGCGGCGGCGGCGCGGGAGGAAGGTGGCGATGGTCTTCCAGGATCCGCAGGCCGCGCTCAACCCCGTGCTCAAGGTCGGCGACCAGATCGTCGAGGCCATGACGGTCCACGGCGTCGACAAGAAGACGGCCCGCGCACGGGCGGTCGAGCTGCTCGAACAGGTCGGCATCCCCGACGTACCGACGAAGATCGACCACTACCCGCATCAGTTCTCCGGCGGGATGCGCCAGCGCGTCGTCATCGCGATCGCCCTGGCCAACGATCCCGCGCTGCTCATCGCCGACGAGCCGACCACGGCCCTCGACGTCACGATCCAGGCCCAGATCCTGCGGTTGCTGGCCAGGCTGCGTACCGAACTCGGCATCGCCATCGCCATCATCACCCACGATATGGGCGTGGTCGCCGAGCTGTGTACGGACGTCGTGGTGATGTACGGCGGGCGCACGGTCGAGAAGGGCTCCGTCGAGCAGGTCTTCCGGCAGCCGCGTCACCCCTACACGGCGGCGCTGCTCGAAGCCATGCCACGCCTGGACGACGACCGGGTCGGCCAGCCGCTGCCCGCCATCCCCGGCAGCCCGCCCGACCCCGCGGCGCCCCCGCCCGGCTGCGCGTTCGCGCCGCGTTGCCGGTACGCCGAGGACGTATGCACCCAGGAACCGCCGACCCTGCTGGAGATCGGGGGCGCGGGGCAGACCGCGGCCTGCTTCGTCGCCCAGCGCGGTGCGGGCCTGTCCGCGAGCGACATCGACGCGGCGCCGCGTACCGAGGTCGTGCCTCCAGCCGCGCCAACGGGCGCACCCGTACTGGAGATCCGCGACCTCAGGATCGACGTCGGATCGCGCGGACGCGGGCTCTTCCGCCGCGAACCCCCGGTGTACGCCGTCGACTCGGTGAGCCTGGCCGTCCACCCCGGCCGCACCCTCGGGCTCGTGGGCGAGAGCGGCTGCGGCAAGTCGACGCTGTCCCGCGGCATCGTCGGCATCAACCCGATCGCGGGCGGATCGGTCCACGTCGACGGGACCGACGTGAGCGCTATGCGCGAGGAAGACCTCAAACGGGTCCGGTCGTCCGTGCAGTATCTGTTCCAGGACCCGTACGCATCGCTGAACCCACGGCGTACGATCCGCCAGTCCCTCACCGAGGCGCTCGCGTTCCGGGGCATCGGGGGACGCGCACTCGAAACGGCGGCGCGCGAACTGATGGAGCAGGTCGGGCTGCGCCCGGAGTACCTCGATCGCTACCCCCACGCCTTCTCGGGCGGGCAGCGCCAGCGCATCGGCATCGCGCGCGCCCTGGCCCGCCAGCCGCAGACGCTGATCCTGGACGAGCCGGTCTCCGCGCTCGACATGTCGATCCAGGCGCAGATCATCAACCTGCTGGAGAAACTCCAGAACGAACTGGGCCTGGCCTACCTGTTCATCGCCCACGACCTGTCGGTCGTACGCCATCTCAGCGACACCGTCGCCGTCATGTACCTCGGCAGGATCGTGGAGCACGGCGACGTCGCCGAGGTCTACGGCAACCCGCAGCATCCGTACACCGCTTCGCTGCTCTCGTCGTCGCCGGTACCGAGCGTCTCGGCGCGTACGCGGGAACGCATCGTCCTGCGCGGCGATCTCCCCAGCCCGGCCAACCCGCCCTCGGGCTGCCGGTTCCGCACCCGGTGCCCCATCGGCCCGCTGGTCCACCCCGAGCGGACGATCTGCACCGAGACCTCCCCCGAACTCACCGTCACCCCTGCGGGCCAGCGTGCCGCCTGCCACTTCGCGGGCGAACTCGCGCAGCACTGACCTCACTTCATCGAAGGGACCCCACACACGTGCGTATCGCACTCAACCCGATCCAGTGGATGGCCAGCGACGACGGCTGGCTCGACCCGTCCAAGGCGCCCGAGCGCAAGCAGCTGCTGTCGCTGATCAAGAAGTCCGGTTTCGACGCGGTCATGGCCGAGGTCCCCGCCGACTGGACCGTCGCCCAGTACCAGTCGGTCCTGGACGAGGTCGGCCTCACCCTGGCCCCCGGCTACTTCGTCTGCCGCTCGGACGGGCAGGACGGCAACGAGTCCACCGTCATCGAGAGCGCCGCCGCCGTCGCGCGCCAGCACGCCGGACTCGGGATGGACGAAATCGGCCTCGGCCTGGCGATGGGAAAGGACAAGCCGCGCGTGGCGCATCCGGGACAGGCGTACGACGCGGACCCGTCGCGCGTCGAGGCCGTGACGGCGCTGATCGGGAAGATCGCCGACGCCATGACCGCCGAAGGCGTCCGCCCCAACCTCCACCCCCACATCGGCACCTGGATCGAAACCGAGGAGGAGGGCCGGGCCGTCCTCGACGCCATACCGGCCGCCCGGCTCGGCTTCCTGCCCGACACGGGGCACTTGGCGTGGGCGGGCTCGGACGTGGGCGCGTTCATCAAGGACTACGCGGAACGGATCCCGTTCGTGCACGTCAAGGACTGTCGGCTCAGCGTTGCGAAGCAGGGCCGCGAGGGCGATTGGGGCTACCAGCAGACCGTCATGGCCGGGCTCTGGGTCGAGCCCGGCCGAGGCGAACTCGACCTCAAGGGGATCATCGGCAACCTGCCCAGCACGTTCGACGGCTGGCTGATGGTCGAGGTCGACTGCCCGGACATCTCCGACCCGTACGAGAGCGCGGTCGCATCGGCGCGCTGGATGCGCGCCGAGTACGGCGCCTGACGCTCAGCCGCGCGCGGCGAACCGCACGAAGCGGGTCCATCCGTCGGGGGTGATGGCGACGTGGGGTCGGGCCGTGTCCTTGGAGTCCCGTACGTGAACGGCCTCCTCGGTCACGGCCACCTCCACGCAGCTGTCGCCCTGGGTGCCGCTGTAACTGGACTTGAACCAGTCGCCTTCAGATGTGCTCATACGAACCGCACGAATCGTGTCCAGCTGTCGGGGGTGACGGCGAAGTGCGGGCGGCTCACGTCCTTGGAGTCACGGACATGGACGGCCTGTTCGGTGACGGCCACCTCTACACAGTCGTCGCCCTGAGTGCCGCTGTAACTGGACTTGAACCAAGCGAGTTCCGACCTGCTCATAGCTCTCCTCGCATCCGCTCCAACAGGCCCCGCGAGTCTTTGGGGTTGAGGGCCTGCGAGCGCAGTGTGTCATAGCGCTGCTGGAGGAGAGAGACCTCTTTCCTGTCAGCGATCAGCCGCCCGTTCTGCTGTCCTTCGGAATAGGCGAGCCGCCGCCCGTCCGGGGTTTCCAGCAACTGCAAAGGACCGTCCAGACAGGCATGGAACTCGGTGTCCAGCGGCATGATCTGGAGGCTCACATTGCGTGGCGCGCTGTGCTCCAGCACGTAGTCGAACAGGCCCCGCGTCACCTCCGGGCCGCCGAGCTTCTTCCGGAACACGGACTCTTCCACGATGAAGCTGAACGGTACGTTCGGCCGCTCGTACAACAACGTCGTGCGCTCCAGCCGAGCGATGAGCTGCGCCTCCAACTGCTTGTCCGTCAGTAGCGGGATGCTGTTGTCGAACACCGCCCGCATGTACCCCTCGGGCTGCAACAATCCCGGCACCAACCGGCACTCATACGTGTACAGGCTCACCGCCTTCCGCTCCCGCCGTGCCCACCGCTGGAACCATGCCGCAAGCCCCGGCTCACCCCGCGACAGGAACCTGGCAGCCCTCCGCAGCGCGCCCGTGTTACCAAAGACCTCCTCCGCCCGCTCTACGAACGACTCCTCCGGCATCCGTCGCCCCAGCTCCACCGACTCCACGGTGTGCTTCGAGAACCGGACCAGCTCCCCGAACTGGGCCCGGCTCAGGCCCGCGTGTTCTCGCAGGGCCTGGACGACCGCCCCGAACGTCCGCAGACTGTCCGAAGGATCGGGCTCCCGGTCCCCGTCTCCAGCCCCACAAGCATGTTCAATCGTCATACGCGGACACCTCCAGGTGCGTACGTTCGAGGGCCCCCGCGCTCGACTCACTCAGGTTGACTGCTCCCCTCCCTGATGCGAGGGGATTCCTCTTCTTCAGGGCTGTGTGGGGATTCCTGGCTCAGGCTGCCTTCGGGAGCAGCGCTCCCGGAGGTCTTACACCCTCGGCACCAGCCGGGTTCAGACCTGCCCGGACGAGCATCACACGAGCGGAGTTCTTGTCCCTGGGAGAGACGGCTCCGCACGCGGTGCAGGTGTAGGTGCGTTCGGACAACGGCAGTGCGTGCTTGGTTCTCGCTCCGCACGATGCACAGTCCATGGTCGTGTGCGCTGGATGCACGAGGCGCATGTCCCGCCCGTGCTTGCGGCCCATCTCGATCAGCGCCTTCTTCGTGGCCCCGATCGCGGCGTCCGCCGCCTTACGCGCCATCGAGGACCTGGCCAGAAACCTCGGCTTGAAGTCCTCAACAGCGATGGCGTCGTGGTCGGTCACGACGCGCTTGGCCCATTTGCGGCCGGTGTCCTGCCGCTGACGGGCGATCTTCGCGTAGGTCTTCGCCCGCCACTTCTTCGCCTCGCGGTAGCCCCTGGAGGCGGCCTGCCCCTTCTTCGGTCTGCGGCGGGCCATCATCCGGTCGTACCGGGTCAGCCGGGCCTGCACCTTGCGGCCGTGCTGGGCGTGTGGGAGGTCGTGGGCGTCCGAGGTGGTGGTGGCGGTCTCCTTCACACCCCAGTCCACGCCGAGCACCCGGCCGGTCTCCGGCAGCGGCCGCACCTTTGCGGGGACCACGAGCGAGCAGTACCAGTGCCCGACGCTGTCCTGGTACACGCGGACCGAGGATGGTTCGGCGGGCAGGGCCCGCGACCACACCACCGTCAGTACGATCCCGCCCGCCAGGTGCAGGCGGCCGTCCTTCAGCCGGAACCGCGCCGGGTGTAGTTCAGCGTCGGCAAGGCTTCCCGCTTCTTCTTCCAGCGCGGCATACCGGCCCGCTGCCGCTGAGGCAGGCGTTCCCGGATGTCCTTGTGCGCCTTGGCACGGGACTTGCCGAAATCCCGGATCACCTGCTGCTGCGGAACACTCGCCCCGGCCGCCAGCCACGGCGTCATGCGCCGGGCCTCGGTCAGCATCTTGTCCAGTTGCGCTGGACCACACGTCCGCTTCTCACCCGTGGCCTTGTTGTGCAGATAGGTGGCCATGGACTTGGAGACACACTCGTTCCAGAGCCACCGGCACCGGCCCCACTCCGCCAGCAGAGCCCCACCGGCGGTCGAGGACACACGAAGCCGGTACGTATACCGGGCATGGCCAGCCTCCTCGACTTCACTTGGCGTCGTCACGTCGCCAACGTAACGTCATCATTCATTCATTCCTCCCCATTCCGGCAGACCCACTCGAACGGGTGACCGCCCAAGCTGTTACAGCCCTGCAACTCCGAGATCCTTCACCCCTTCGATGTCGCCCTCAGCTCTCCCGTGGCAGACGCCGGATCACCCGGCGGCGATCTGACTTTCCCTGCCCCGCTACGCAGGAAACCGAGTTCCTCTCCGGCCTGAAGGCCGGAGCCTCCTCCGGAAACCGGTGACGCAACGAAACGCCGTACTGTCCACCGAACGTGCCCGTACGCTGACGTTGCGTACGCCGCGCGCCGCTGGCGAAGCCCCGCACGCACCCGCCACCTTTGGCCCCATGAACGCAAGCACACCCCAATTGCCCGCCACCACCCGCACCTTTGCCCAACGCTTGTCCTCCACGCGGCGCGGCGCCCGCCTCGCCCGGTTGCTCGCCGTGGGACAGGTCCGCGCCTGGCCGGTGTCACCCGCCGTCACCGAACGCGCGGAGCGGATCGTCGCCGAACTGGCCGCGAACGCGGCGATCCACGGGCGCGTACAGGGCCGGGACTTCCGGCTCGCCCTCTCGTTCGAGGAAGCCCGCGGCATCCTGCGTATCGAGGTGGCCGACACCCGCAGCGAGAAGCTACCGGTCCTCGGCCCGGCGCCCGGCCCGGACAGCGAGTCCGGCCGCGGCCTGCTGCTGGTCGCCGCGCTCGCCGACCGCTGGGGTACGGACCCGCGCCGCCCCGTGGGCAAGACGGTGTGGGCGGAACTGGACTCACCTCAGTCGTCGGCCGGATAGAACTGGGCGTACCAGCGGCGCAGCGCCCTGATGCCCTTCTCGTGCGGGAGCAGGACGGGGCGCGGCTGGTGCACTTTGTGGTCCCAGATCCGGACCTCCTCCCGCACCTCCCTCAGGGCCTCCGCGCGGAACACCAGCTTCAACACCGGTGCCAGGAAGGGCAGTCGGGCGGGCTTGCGGACGTAATACAGCATCCGCATCTCGCTCGTACGGTCGTCCACGGGGGTGGTGAGGGCGACGGCGGTGAGCGACAGAACGGGGCCGAGGACGCGTACCACCATCACGCCCGGCCCGTACATGAACACATCGAAGGTGTTGTTGATGTCCCGGCCGAGAACGCGCCGGTGGATCCGGCCACGGACCTCGGCGACGGGGCCGTCCGGCCGTAGCTCCTGCACAGGCGGCTCGCTCTGGCCGTGGATGAAGTGGAAGTGGGACTCGTCCACGATGTTCTCGCGCATCTCCTGGATGTGGATGCGCGCCCGGCACACGTCGTCGATCGGCGTCGCGAAGTCCCGGGAGGTCGTCTCCGGG
>NZ_GG657754.1:2396749-2432651 GCF_000158915.1 Streptomyces himastatinicus ATCC 53653
CCGCGAAGGGGGCGTGCGTACACCGCCCGTCCGCCCCGAACCGCCACCCGTGGAACGGGCACTCCACCTCCCCGCCGACGACCTTCCCCCCGGCGCCCAGATGCGCGCCGTAATGCGGACAGTGCGCGTCCCGCACGCCCGCCTGCCCGTCCGCGCCGCGGAAGGCGATGAGGGCGCGCCCGAAGTAGTGCAGGCTGACGACCTTCCCCGGCCGCAGCTCGCCGCTGCGGAGGACGGCGTACCAGCCGTGGGGGACGGGCGGCATCGGGTACGCGTCGGCCCGCGGGTCGCGCGGCAGGTCGGCGAGCTTGTCATGGCTGCGGCGTAATAGCATGCCCCGATGCTAGCCAGCCTGTTTGGCGCCCCCGTACGTCAGTCCGCACGCGTCCCCTCGACCAGGACGCGGATGGTGCGCAACCCGGGGTCGGCCGGGTCGGGGAGATTCATCCCGGCGGCCACGCCCGTGCGCAGGTAGTCCAGGACCGGACGCTTCAGCACCTCGCCGGGCAGCACGGCCGGGATGCCCGGCGGGTAGGGGGTGACCATCTCGGCCGCCACCCGGCCCACCGCGCTGTCCAGGGGGACGTCCTCCACGGAGCCGAAGTAGGCGTCCCGTGGCAGATGGGACTGGTCCATCCGCAGCTCGCCCGGGCTCGGCACGGCCACCTCGGGCGCGGGCCGCAACTCGTCCGTGCGGTCGGCGAGGTCGCGTAGCGCCGCCAGCAGCGCACCGGTGGTCGAGGCGTCGTCCGCGTGGGTCAGTTGGGCGCTGATCCGCCGGTGGTCGGCCAGATGGGCGTTGACGCCGTGGCGTTCCCGGAGCCAGTCGGCGGCCCGGTAGCCGCTGACCGCGAGTCCGGTGAGGTCGATGACGACGGGGAGCGGATCGATGTCGGCGGCGAGCCCGGGGCCCACGTAATCGTCGTGGCCGTCCACATGCAGGCCGTCGATGGCTTCGATCTCCGTACGGACCGTATGCGCCCGGCGCAGCGCCGTGCCCATCAACTCCTCGCCGTGCAGTGCCATGTGGCGTCGCCATGCGTCCATGCCCGCGTGGAGGAGAACGTTCGGGCTGGTGGTGCCGAGCAGATCGGCGCGGGACTTCAGAAGGGCGGGGTCGATGAGGTCGCCCTGAAGGTGAAACACCGAGCCCTGCTCCAGGCCGCCGCCCATCTTGTGGATGCTGGTCACGCACACGTCGGCGCCCGCGTCCATGGCCCAGCTCGGCAGCGCGGAGCAGAACGGCAGATGCGCTCCCCACGCCTCGTCGACGATCAGTGGCCGCCGTAGCCGATGGCAGACCTCGGCGATCCTCGCCAGATCCGCGCAGGCGCCGTACGGGGTCGGGCTGGTCACCAGGGCGCCCTTGGCCTCCGGGTGGTCCGCGAACGCCCGCGCGAAGTCGTCGGCCGACGGCGGATGGGCGATGTGGCGGGCGGCGTCCCATCGGGGCTCCACCCAGACGGGGCGGACCCCGGAGATGATCAAGCCGGAGATCACGGACTTGTGGGCGTCCCGGCCCACCAGCAGCGTTTCATGCGGCCCTGCAACCGCCAGCATCGCGGCCTTGACCGAGAGCGAGCTGCCGCAGGTGGAGAAGAAGGTGTGCTCGGCGCGCACCGCGTCGGCCATCAGCTCCTCGGCGCGCTCCAGCACCTTGCCCGACTGGAGCCGGTCGTCGAGCCCGCCGAAGGCGAGGACGTCGGCGCGGAACACCTCGTCGCCCAGGACCTTGCGTGCCTCCGGGTCGACGCCCCGGCCCTGCTTGTGCCCGGGCGGGGTGAACGGGAGGAACCCCCGCTCGTGATACCGGGCCAGGGCCTCCAGGACGGGAGCCTCGGTATGATCCATGCGCGACGAGTGCCCCGCCGCCGGGCAGGAAAACGGCACGGCCGGGCGCGGCCTCAGGCGCGGGCCAGCGCCCGGCGCCACTGCTCGGTGACCGAGTGCCGCAGCCGTTCGGTGTCGACGGCCTCGGGGTCGAGAAGCCGTTGCAGCCCGATTCCGCGGAGTTGCCCGACGATGGCGATCGCGGCCTCGTCGGGTACGACGTCGGCGCGGATGGTGCCGTCGGCGAGACCTGCGGCCACGTCCTCGCGCAGATCGGCGCGGAACGCCTCGTCCCGCTCACGGAAGATCGGGGCCAGTTCCGGCGCCGTGGCGGCCTCGGCCCAGAGCAGCAGGAACGCCCGGTGCGCCACACCCGCCCGGCCCAGCGCTCCGACGTAACCGTCGATCAGCCGCAGCAGGCGGTCGAGGCCGGGCGGCAGTCCGTCGAGCCCGGGGACGAACCCGGCCTGGGTGGCGTGGGCCAGGCGTTCGAGGAGCGCCTGCTTGGACCCGAAGTGGTGGGTGACGAGTCCGCGGCTGTACCCGGCTCGCTCGCTGACGCGCGCCAGTGTCAGCGCGCGCACGCCCTGTTCGACGACCAGTTCGGCGGCGGCGTTGAGCAACGCGGATGCGGCCTGGTCACGGCGCTGCTGCTGGGTGCGGCGGGTGGTGGTCATGAAGAGAACCTACAACAAACTTGTTATTCGACCAACAAGTACGTAAGGATCACGGCGTCGACCGACTGTCGGACCGACTGGAGGTTTCCTGATGATCGAGATTGACGACCGTGCCCTGGACACCCTGCTGGCCGAGGACCCGGGTGGCGAAGTGGTGATGCTGAACCTGCTGCGGTTCCGTCCGGACGGCGGACGCGAGAGCTACCGGCGCTACGCCGAGGCACTCGGCCCTGCGATCAACGCGCGGTACGGGGTGCGGGTGGAGTACATGGGAGACGGCGGGCGCGCGCTGGTCGCCGAGGACGGGCAGGCCTGGGACATGGTGTTGCTGGTCCGCTACCCGAGCCGACAGGCGTTCGCCGACATGATCCGTGACCCCGAATACCAGGCAGCGTCCCGTTTCCGCAGCGAAGCGCTGGTGGAATCGGTCCTTCAGCCGACCGTACCGCTGAAGGGACTGGGCTGATGACCATCGTCTTCGTCCACGGCAACCCCGAGACGGCGGCGGTCTGGGACCGGCTGCTCCCCGAACTGAAGCGCACGCGCCCGCGTCTGGTGTGCCTGTCCCCGCCCGGGTTCGGCGCACCGCTACCGGCCGGGTTCGGCGCGACCGTCACCGACTACCGCGACTGGCTGATCGGCGAGCTGACCCGCTTCGGCGAACCCGTCGACCTGGTGGGACACGACTGGGGCGGCGGGCACGTCCTGAACGCGGTGATGAGCCGCCCGGACCTCGTACGCAGCTGGGTCAGCGACTCCATCGGCGTCTTCGAACCCGACTACGTCTGGCACGAGTTGGCCCAGCGGTGGCAGACGCCGGGAGTCGGCGAAGCCGATGTGGCCTCCCGCTTCGGCGCGCCCCTCAACGAACGGATCGCGACACTCACCGACCGCGGGATGCACGAGGCGGTGGCCGCGCAGGTGGCCCGGGGTCAGGACGAGGCGATGGGCCGCGCCGTGGTCGCGCTCTACGCCTCGGCCGCACAACCGGTGATGGCCGAGCTGGGCCGGAACCTGGAACGCGCGTCGCAACGGCCGGGACTCACCCTGCTCGCCACCGACGACCACGCGGTCGGAACCGTCGAGCAGCGGCACCGCGCCGCCCGCCGGGCCGGTGCCACGGTCGAGCCCCTCGACGGGCTCGGCCACTGGTGGATGACCCACGACCCCGCCCGCGGCGCCCGCGCCCTCACCCGCTTCTGGGCCTCGCTGGACCACGGGTAGGCGCGGCGCGGCCATCGACAGCCGCAACTCAGCGCATTCTTTGACGAATCACTCCGGCGTTCGGGGGCACCCGGCCGCCGAGACGGAACCGCACGGATGAGGAGGCACCACCATGGCCCACGCCACCGAGACCGGCGAGACCACCGGCACCAAGGACAAGGACTACAACCTGGTCTGGTACGTCGAGGCATGCCTGAGCAACGCGCTGAAGATGGAGACGTACATCCAGGACGCGGAGCGCGAGAAGGACACCGAGGTCGCGGAGCTGTTCCGCAAGGCCCAGGCCGACAGCCGCAAGGGCGCCGAGCTGGGCAAACAGCTGCTGAAGTCGCGCATCGGCAGCTGAGTAGCCGACCGCCCCGGCCCCGCGCGGCCCGAGCCCCCACCGGCCCGGACCGCGCGGTACTTGGCACCCCGAACGCCTCACCCCATGGCGTCCCTGACGGCGGTCCGCGCGTCCTCCCCCAGCACCTGGTGCGCGGCCATGCCCGGCAGGGCGGGCAACTCTGCCCAGTGGGTGACGGGTTCGGCGCAAGGGCGGCCGTAGGGCAGGCGGACGACACGGTCGGAGTCGACAAAGCAATCGCGGTACTCGGTGCCGTCCTCGGCGATGTGACGGTTGGTGAAGTACATCGGCAACACCAGCCAGAAGTCCTCCCCCACCGCCTGCCCCGGCTCCGGCGGATAGCAGCCCGACGTCGCCGCCGCCACGGGCATCCCGCTCCTCGGCAGCCTCTCGCGCGCGTCCACCCACTCCACCACCGCGTCCATGCCCGCTCCTCCCCGGCTCCGGCGCTCCGTCAGACGGCCATTCTCGCCCTACGGCGCAAGGAGCCGCAGGAGCCCCGAGTGGAGCGCGGCCGTGGCGTCGGCGGCGGACACGCGACCGGCGCGGACCTCCTCCCCCGTGGCATGGCTCAGCGCGATCACGGCCGCCACCTGCCAGGAGAGCGCGGGCCCCGGGTCGAACTCCCCGCCATCCCGGCCGCGTTGCAGCACGCGCCCGATATGGTCGGCGATCGGCTCATGGCGTACCCGGTCCTCCTCGGGCGCCGCCGGACGGCCCCCGAGCCGGATCAGCGCCGGATACGCCTCGGACACGCGCCACGCCGCGTCCAGCAACCGCAACAGCGCCTCCCCTGCCGGACCCTCATAGGCCCCCGCCGCGTCCATCTCCTCCGCCACCTTCTCCGTCATGCGCTCGGCGACCGCCGAGAGCAACGCGTCCCGCGAGGAGAAGTGGGCGTACACGGTCTGCCGGGTGACCCCGGCCGCGCCCGCGATGGCGGCCATGCCCGCGTCGGGGTCCTCGCCGAGGAGTTGGACGGCCGCGTCGAGGACGGCGGTACGGCTGCGTAGGGCGTCGGCGCGTCGCCGCGGCGAAGAACTCATCTCTTACACCTTGTCAAAGTTTTCGGATCCTCTATATCTTACAGCCTGTAAGAGTTAATGCCCGGAAGGGAGCACGCACCATGAAGCCACTGCCCCAGAGCACCCCCGAGCAGTTCATCGCCGACTTCTTCACCACCTTCCACGAACAAGTCGTACGGGGCGACCACGACCCGGCCCCGGCGATGGCCCGCTTCTACACACCCGACATCGTCATGATCAACGACGGCATCCGGCTCGACTGGGACAGACTCCTCTCCCACATCCACCCCGTCCGCAAGAACCTGGCGGAGGACGACGACTCCCGGTTCGAGGTCCACGAGGCCATCGCGGACGGCAATCGCATCGCGGCCCGCCTCACGATCCACGCGGCCACGCGCAAGAAGCGGATCGCCACGGACGTCGTGGCGTTCTACACCTTCACCCCGGACGGCCGGATGACCCACGCCCACGGCATCACCCGGCCCGCCCCGAAGCCGCAGGAACCCTCATGAGCGAGCCCACCTCCACCTCCACCTACAAGGTCATCGGCATGGCATGCCACAACTGCGCCGCCACGGTCACCGAGGAGGTCGAACTCCTCGACGGCGTCACCGCGGTGACCGTCGACATCGCCAGCGGCTCCCTGACGGTGACCAGCCACGGAAACCTCTCCCCGGCGGCAGTGCGCACCGCGGTGGAGGAAGCAGGCTACGAACTCGCCGCCCCCTGAACGGCGCCCCGGGCGAGGCGTCTTGTTCACCGCCGGAGCGGATCCCTACCGTGGCTTCCCGGGCAGGGCGCCGGTGCCCTGCATGACCGGAAGGGACGCACTGATGGCCAGCTCCGAGCACGGATTACACCTCGACCGGCGGTTCTTCCTGGCCGGTGCCGCCGGTTCCCTGGGCGCGGCGGCGCTACCTGGGGCCACCGCGCACGCGGCGCCCTCACGGCGGTATCCGTCGAACTGGCCGGACCCCGAGCCGTACGGCCTCGCGGACGTCCGGCCGGATCTGTGGCCGCGGGAGGACAACTCCTTCATCCTCCCGCTCGAGTTGCGCCCCCGCGACGAGGAGGACGGCCGGGTCTGGATACGGGACACCTACGTCAACTGCTTCGTGGTCGACGGCCGTCCGCTCTACGTCGCCACGGGCACCACTCGCGCGCCCGGGCTCGACGCGGCCGGGCCGTGGAACGACGGCATCTTCGTCTGGGTGTCCCGGGACATCCGGGGGCCGTGGAGGCTGGCCGACACGACCGGTATCCGGCCCGGCGCCGAGCGGGGCAAGGTGTGGTCACCGGAGTTCATCGGCGAGAACCGGCCCGGCCGCACGGTCGTCGCCCCGTGGCAGGAGTACTGGCACGACGACCGGTTCGGCAAGCGCAGCGATGTCTGGGCGCCGGAGGTGCACCACTTCCGCGGCACGTGGTACATCGTCGCGTGCATGGGCGACCACTCCCGGAAGGTGGGCTCGTTCCTGCTGGTGAGCGAGGGCGGGGTCGAAGGCCCGTACCGGCTCGTCAAGGGCAACCTCGACAAGCCCTTCGGCGATCTGGCCCCCGGCGGGCCGGACTTCATCGAGCCCGGCGCCTACCACCACATCGACGGCAGCCTGTACGCCGAGGGCGACGACGCGTGGCTGGTGCTGCACAACGACCTGTACGCGAAGTTCCGGGACGACATGGAGGACATCGTCCCGACGACGAACCTCCCGAGGTTCCGGCAGACGCGCTACTCCCCCGAGCCGTATCTCGAAGGCGCGTACGTGTTCCGGCACCAGAACAAGTACTACCTCGTCCACGCCGCGTGGAACCGCACCTCGACCAACGCCGACGGCGCCCGCCGCCACGCCTACGACCCGCCCGGCCGCGGCCGTGCGCAATACCAGTACGACGCGATCGTCGCCGTCTCGGACCACTTCGAGGGCCCGTACTCCCCGCGCTGGACCGCGGGCGTCGGCGCGGGCCACAACAACTTCTTCACCGACCACCGCGGCGACCTGTGGGCCACCTTCTTCCGCAACCCGGCCGCCGGCTACTGGTCCGCCCCGTCGCGCGTCGCGGACGCCGCCGTGCCGGGTGTCGTACGCCTGGAATGGACCGGCCCGAAGGGCAACCGCCTGTACGTCCAGCGCCGGAACCGGGGCCGCACGATCGGCGCTTGACCGTCGGCCACCCCTGTCCCCCACGGTCGACCAATGTGAGGCGGGTGGTTCTTGGCCGATCCATTCGTCAGATGGCGTCGTCCGGCTTACAGGTTCGTCGCTGTCACAGGGCCGCGACCCAGGACGTTCCGTTGCTCGTGGCGTCGCCCCGGAGGCGGTCACGGGCGGCGGTGTCGCCGTACAGGCCCCAGCGGAACCAGTCCAGGAAGGTGTTCTCCGTCTGGGCGTAGTACGGGTACTGCGGTGTCAGGAACGAGCCGTGGTCGGCACCGTTCTGGGTGAGGAACGCCTTCGGCGCGGGGAGTTCGCTGTACGCCTGCCGCGCCGAGTTGATGGGGCAGGTCCCGTCGTTGCTGCCGTGGATGAACAGCACCTTGGCTTTGAGACCGGCGGGGTTGCCCATGTCCACGCAGGCGACCGGCACGGCGGCGACGATGCGGTTGTCCGGCCAGGCGGTGAGCAGGCCGTGGGTGGTCATCCCGCCCATCGAGTGGCCGGAGACGCCGACACCGGTCCTGGTGTCGATGTGTCCGGCGAACGGACTGCCCGTGTTCAGCGCCAGTGTCCGGGTGAGGACCTCGGAGACGTCCTTCGACCAATTGCCGTTGTAGACGCTGCCGATGTTGGTGTTGTCGGAGAACGAGGGAGCGGGGCAGATGAAGCCGGCGGCGGCCAGGTCGTGGGTCTGCGAGGAGTAGCAGTCGGAGTTGCACCCCATGCCGTGGCTCCACTCGGCGATGGGGAAGACGCCGCTTGCGATGGGGGCGTCCGGGATGGGGTTGCCGCCCGGGTTGCCGGTGGCGGCCGGGTAGAAGATCTTGGTGAGGAGCTGGCGCCCGCCGCGGGACCAGTTGTACTGCCGTACTCCGATGGGGAACTTCTGGGTGGGCGCCTGCCGCGGGGAAGCCGTCCGGGGTGTGGGGGTGTCGGCGACCGCTGTGCCGCCGAGCGCGGATAAGCCCACGCCGGCCGCGGCGGCCGTGCCGAGGAAGGTGCGCCGTCGCATCGACATCGATGACTCCTGGTGGTGGATGGGAGGGGATGTGGTGGCCGGGGTTCAGTCGCCCGAGCACCTTGGCGCGGCGCTACTTCGACGCTGTCGCCGCGGAGGCGGCGGTGAACCGCCACCAATTCATGTTGAGCAGATAGCCACTGCCGCCGGTGAACCTCAGATACAGGTCCTGGGTGCCCGTCGCGCCGCTGACCGGACAGGACACCGTCGTCCAGGTCTGCCACCCACCGGTGTTCGGCACACCGCACCGGCCCGCCACCGTCCCGCTGGGGCCGCCCAGGCGCAGTTCGACGGCGCTGCCGTCGACCGTCGAGGCCACGCGTGCCGTGAAGGACGACGCACCCGCACCGAACCCGACGCCCTTGACCTTGATGTAGTCGCCGTTGTCGATGTATCCGACATTCAGCCCTCCGTCGCCGGACGGCTCGGTCTCGACTCCCGACTCCCAGGCGATCGTCTCGGCTTCCTGACGTGTGTACGGATCGAGCGTGCCGACCTGAGGCGCCCCGGCGTTGGTCATGTTGATCGTCGGGATCGTGCCGTCGGACGTGTAGGAGAACTTCTCCACGGCGACCGAGCGCGTGTAGCCGCCCCCACCCGTGAGGGCGCCGTTGTGGTAGAAGAAGTAGGAATTCCCCTTGAAGTCGGTGATACCCGGGTGATTGGTGAAGCTGCCGCCCTGGGTGGGCATGACCGTGCCTCGGTAGGTCCACGGCCCGGTCGGGCCGGGGGCGGTCGAATAGGCGATGAACTCCGAGCAGCACTTGGCCGCGAAGACGATGTAGTACAGGCGGCCCCGCTTGTAGACCCAGGGCCCCTCTTCGAACAGGGTGGGCCGGTTGGCGTCTCCCGTACGGGTGCCGAAGCCCGCGGTGGTGAGCGGGATCTTGGTGGGGCTGCCCGAGTAGGAGGTCATGTCCGCGTTCAGCTTGACGTACCACAGGTCCGGGTTTCCCCAGTACAGGTATGCCTGGCCGTCGTCGTCGATGAAGACCGTCGGGTCGATCTGGCCGTTCTCCACCAGGGGATGGCCGAGGGCGTCACGGAACGGCCCGGTGGGGCTGTCGGCCACCGCCACGCCGATGGCCATCCGGCCGGTCGCCCGGTTCGTCATCGGCACGTACCAGTAGAACTTGCCGTTGCGGTAGACGGCCTGTCCCGCCCAGGCGTTGGAGGATGCCCAGCTGAAGGAGGACAGGTTGAGCGGGGAGCCGTGATCGGTCCAGTTGACCATGTCGTCGGAGGACCACACCCGCCATTCCTTCATGGTGTAGTTGGTGGAGTTGTCCTCGTCGTGCCCGGTGTAGAGGTACACCCGGCCGTTGTGGACCAGCGGCGCGGGGTCTGCGGTGAAGATGGTCTGCACGATCGGGTTGTCCGCCCTTGCCGCGGTGGGCTGGACGACGGCGGGGACGGCGAGGGCGAGCATGAGGCCCACCACCCAGGCGACTGCTCGCCTGAGTCTCCTGCCGGCCGAAAACGGTAACGCTGGCGAAAGCGGTCGGGCGTAGGTCATCGTCGGCTCCCAAGGCACTGGCTGACGCAGAGGTGACGGCCGAGAGGGTCCCCGCCGCGATCAGGACGCGGGCGACGGCCGGCCTCGAGTCGGAATGAGCTGGTCAGCGGTAGCCGGCGGCGACCACGTTGGCCTGGACGGCGCTCTCCGTCTGGTCGGACGGATAGCCCGCGACCATGGCGCCCTCGTAGAAGGTGCCGGCGCTGAGGTTGGCGCCGCCGCCGGGCTTGCAGCAGTCGCCGCCGCTGCCCAGGACGATGGCGCCCTGCTTCTTCATGGGGCTGTAGCCGCCCGGCAGGGCGCCGTCCCACAGGGTGGTCAGGTTGCCGGCCTGGGCATCGCTGCCCTTGATGGCGAAGCGGGAGGTGCCGTTGTTCTTCAGGGTGGCGGTGACGAACTTGCTGGTGAAGGCCCGCTGCTTGGGGTTCCAGGACTGGCTTCCCCCCGGGTAGAGGCCCCATTCGAGGTCCGCCTGGACCCACGGGCCGCGGCCGGAGCATCCGCCGAACCAGCACGAGGTGCTGAAGTTGATGGCGTCCATGGCGCCGGCGGCATCCGCCTTCCGCGTGGTCTCGCTGTTGCCGTAGTCGAAGCAGCAGCCGTTGTTGACGTGCGTGCCGCTCGTCACCATGTACATCCCCTCAGGGCTGCTGCCGGTGGGGATGCCGGTGGTGTGGCCGTCGCGCCAGTAGCTGTTGCCGGGGTTGATGTACAGGGAATACGCCTTGCTGCCACCGGCGGTCAGGGACTCGGAAGTCGCCTTCGCGGGGCTGCTCTGGCTTGAGCCGGGGACCTGAGCGGACCCCTGGTACCACAGGTCGTTTCCGCGTCCGGACTGGTCGTAGACGACGGTGGTCACGCAGGTGGCGCCGGAACAGAACGAGTCCTGGGCGGCGGCGTTGGCGACACCGCCCGCGCCGAGCGCGCCGATGTCCCGGGTGGCGTTGTCCGACGAACGCCTGACCTGGTACAGCTTGCCCCCGTAGGCCCCGTAGAGCGCGCGAACCGTGCTGTGTGCGGCCACACAGGGGGTGCCGCCCGAGGCGTAGATGTCGCACGGCCCGGTGGCGGCCGCCGACGCCGCCACCGGCCAGGTGAACACGGTCGCCAGTGCCGCGATCGACATCAGCGCCGAGCGTGCGGCAACAGCCACGGACGAACGCCGTCTGCGGGGCCGTGGCTCCGACGGGGATGCTGATGAAGGCTGCATGGCTCTCCTCCCGGAGGGACGTGTCGACGATGGCGCGGTGAGCGGCCACGTCGCGGATAGAGCATGTGCATGACAAGCCTGAAGTCCGTGCGCGCGGTCTGCGGAGCCCACGAGCACAGGGCATTCGATATGCCGAACATTGGTCGTACTCTCGGTAGGCCAGGATCGTAGAGAGGCCCTGAGGTTTGTCAACCCTTTCGGTGACGAGAGGGCTACCGACCCGTCGGCCGCGACCGGTCGGGCGGATCAGCCGAAGACCCGGCGCTGGATCTCACGCCGGTAGTCCTCGAGCGTGTTGTCCAGATGGGTCATGGCGGCCCCGGCCGCCGCCTCCGGATCACCGTCCCTGATGGCCCGGCAGATCGCGGCGTGTTCCTCCACGGCTTCCGCGGCATGGCCGCCGACCGTGCCGTGCAGTCCGATCGTGCTGGACTGGCGCTGCAACCGGCGCGCCTCGCGTACCGCCGCGACGAGGAACGGATTATGCGAGGCGGTGGCGATGCCGAGGTGAAAGTCGTCGTCACCGCGGTCGAACAACGCCCGCTGCCCCGTCACGTGCCCCTCGCGGCACATCTCCGCCGCGGTCTCGATGGCACGCAACTCGGCAGGAGTCGCCCGGGCGGCGGCCAACCGGCTCGCCGCGGCTTCCTGCACTCGCCGGAATTCGAAGAGCTGGTAGACGTGTTCCAGGTCGGTCGGCAAGAAGATGCTTCCCCAGCGCGAGGAGCCCAGCAGACCCTCGTCGTCCGTCACGTAGAGGCCCCGCCCCTTGTGCGCGCGCACCCGCCCGATCGCGGAGAGGATCTTCACCGCCTCCCGCACCACCGTGCGACTCGTGCCCAGACGGGAGGCCAGGTCGTTCTCCGTCGGCATCCGGTCACCCGGCTGCAACCGCAACTCGGCGATGAGCTCGAGGATCTGCTCGGCCACGAGCTCGTACCCGGGGCGGTAGGCGCCCGTCGACTCGGCATGGCGCCGCTGCGAGGGCGTCATAGGGCCAGTCGCCGGCACAGGCTGTCCGTCCAACCGCTTACCTCCTTCAACGGAGAGGCCACACGCCCGGTGCCCGGCTGCGCCCCGTAAGGGAAGAGAATATACCTGCGCCATATGTGAAAAATGTGTCTGACTTATTTTGGAGATGCGCAGAGCAACTTATCCATATATAAGGCGGTAAAACTCCATCGTAAAGACGTCAGCGCCGAAAAGTTTGGAAAATAGGCTCACTCATTCCGTTGACTGTGCTCATGCGGGCGGCTCTTATGTGTGACGTCCGCCTGACAGGCCACGTTCTTCCGCCAGCTGCCACGAACACTGAGTGGAGTCGCTCATGACAGCGAAGGTCCGCGCGGTCGATGCCAGGAGATCAGGAAAAGGCCGCACGCCCACCACCAGGACGCCGCCGTTTTCGGGTGGCTGCGCAACTCGGCGCTGTACTCGTTCCTCGCCCTGCTGATCACCTGCTCATGCCGAACGCCACGTTGGTGGTGCCGCTGTTCCTGGAGATCAACGCGTTTCACTCGCGCAACGTTTTCTGGTGGCCGGCATGCTCGCCTCCCGTACCGCCCCGCTCGGAATGGAGATCTGATGGGATCCGTCATCACGGCCTCGGTACCGCTGATGGAACCGCCGGGCTGGGCGACGGCGCAGCGTGCTCTGTTCGACCTGCTCGACCATGCCTGGCGCCGGTTCGCCGATGATTTCACCGACTCCGACGGGCGACTGCGGTACGCCGGCGGACTCGGTTCGCGCGACGGCGCGGACGACTTCTACGAGGCCTTCTTCAACTGGCCACAGCTCTACCTCCTCGGCGGGCACGAGGACCTGCTGGCCCAGTCCGAGCGGCACTGGGAGGGAGTCACCCGGCAGCTGACCGAACTGGGCATGCTCAAAGACGAGTACGAGCGAGGCTACGACTGGTTCCACCAGGGTGAGAGCCTGCTGCTGTTCTACTTCCTGTGCATGGCCGCCCCCGACCGCTGGAAACATCGGGCACGGCGCTTCGCGGACCTCTACGTCGATCCGCGGCACGGCAACTACGACCCGGAACACCGCATCATCCGCCGGCCGCACAACGGCAGCGACCCCGACCGCCGGGGGCTCTTCGACGGCGATGCCTACCCCTGGCTTCCCCAGGAGGCCCGGACGTACGGCTTCCCTCTGGAGTGGACGGTGCCGGACGGCGCCGATGCCCCACCGCTCGACCGCGACCCGCGACTGGGCGACGAGATGCGGCGGCGGATCGGCTCGGGAGACACCGCGGTCAACCTGGCCGCCTCGGGACTCGTCCTCAACGCCCTGATGCTGACCGGTGATCCGCGCTATCGCCGCTGGATAGCCGAGTACGTGGACGCCTGGCGCGACCGCGCGACCGTTCACGGGGGGATCCTCCCCGACAACGTCGCCCCGGACGGCACGGTGGGCGGGCTGCTGGACGGCCGCTGGTACGGCGGGCACTACGGCTGGTCCTGGCCGCACGGGTGGTACAGCGTCGGGCACGCCGCGATGGTCGCGGCCCTGGCGGGAGCGGCCGCCACAGGCGACGGCTCCTGCCTGGACCTGGTCCGCCCGGCGCTGGACGAGATCATCTCCCACGGGAGGATCATGACCTTCATGGAGGCGGACTCCAGCCTCCGGTCGAAGTGGACCGTTCAACTCCGCGAGGACGTGACCACGCCCACGCTCCATGTGCCGTTCCGGTACGCCGACCGAGGCTGGTTCGACTACAACCCGATGCTGATGGCGGTCCCGGTCGCCCTGTGGCACCACTCCGCCTCGGCCGCGGACCGGGAACGCCTCGAACGCCTCCGGTCGGCCAGTGGATACGACTGGCGTGTCGTGCGCCCCTTCCGGAACAAGGAGGAGGCCGGGCACGAGGAGCCGTGGTTCGCCTTCCTCACCGGGGACGCCCCTGACTACCCGGAGCGGATCCTGGCGGTCGCGCAGGCCCAGGTGCGCCACCGGCTGGCCCGGATGGAGCGCTACCGCGGCACGGACGTGCCCGAGGCCGACATCCACCTGTGGCAGCAGTCGAACCCGGTGGTCACCGAGGCCCTGGTCCAGCTGACCTGGGGCGGGCCGCAGGTCATCTACAACGGCGGACTGCAACAGGCACGCGTGCGGTACTACGACGCCGTTGCCCGGCGCCCCGGTCTGCCCTCCTCGGTGGCGGCCCTGGTCTCCTGTGTCGACCCGGAGGCCACGGTGGTCGACCTGGTCAATCTCGACCCCGAGGGCGCGCGATCGGTGATCGTGCAGGCGGGGGCGTTCGCCGAACACAGCATCCACACCGTGCACCACACCATGTGCGAGAACCCCACCTGGATCGGCGGTCTCTACGACTACGGCCACGGTGAGCCGGTCGTCACATCCGCCATGGTCCGTGTCGGCGGGCCATGGCTGGGGGTGGAGCTGCCGCGTTCCACCCGGATCCGTCTGACGCTCCGGCTCGACCTGCACAGCCGGCCGCCGTCCTACCGCACACCATTCGATGACCCGGGCACCGAGGAGACGTCATGACGTACCGCCTACCAGGAAGGGCACTGGCCGCGCTCACCGCGGCCCTCACCGCCTTCACGGCCTTCACCGGGGCCATGCTGTCCACGGCCCACGCGGATGCCGGAGCCGCAGGTGCCGCCAAGATCGTCGTATCCCCCGGAGGCAGTGACCGCAACGTCGGCACGGCTGACCACCCCGTTGCCACCCTCGCCAAGGCGCGGCAACTCGCCCGGTCCCTGTCCGGCACGTCCGACGTGGTCGTGGAGCTGACGGGCGGCACCTACCGCCTGACGGAACCGTTACGACTCACCGGAGCCGACTCAGGGCGCAACGGTCACACCGTCACTTGGCGGGGACACCCCGGGCAGACGCCCGTTCTCTCCGGCGCGCTGCGGGTGACCGGCTGGAAAGTCCATGACGCGGCGGCGAACATCTACGCCGCACCGGTGCCGAAGGGAACGGATTCGCGCCAGCTCTACGTCGACGGCGCCGGCGCGCCCCGCGCCTCGATCACGATCTCGCGCAACGACGTCCAGGTCACCAAGACCGGAATGACCATCGTCAACCCCAACCTGAAGTACCTCGCCTCACTGCCCCGGCAGAACCGGATCGAGGTGGAGAGCCAGAATTCCTTCACCGACCGCTACGCACCCGTCCAGAGGGTCGACGGCACCACCATCACGATGCAGCAGCCGGCGTGGAACAACAACAACTGGGGTTACGACACCCTCGCCAAGCCCTTCGCCGGCGGCACCCTCATGCTCCAGAACTCCTACTCCTTCCTCAAAACGGCCGGGCAGTGGTACCTCGACCCGGACGCCGGCCAGCTCTACTACAAGGCACCGGCCGGCAAGAATCCCGCCGACAGCGACGTCGAGCTGCCGCAGCTCACCTCGCTGATGCAAATCGGCGGCACCTACGACGATCCGGCCCACGACATCACCGTCCAGAACATCCGCTTCGAGTACTCCACCTGGCTCCAGCCGGGCACCTCGACCGGCTACGCCGACCAGCAGAACGGAGCCTTCCTCGCGGCCACTCACCAGCAGCCGAACGACTTCCTCACGTCCTGCCAGTCCGGCTGCCCGCTGTTCGAGGCGGCGCGCAACAGCTGGCACCAGATCCCGGCGGCCGTACAGGTGTCGGCCGCGCGCGGCATCACCTTCACCGGCAATACCTTCACCCATCTCGGCCAGGTAGCTCTCGGCATAGGCAACGACGCCAACGCCCACGCCTCCGGTGTCGGTCTGGGCGCGTCGAACATCACTGTCCAGCGCAACACCTTCACCGACGATGCCGGCGCCGGCATCGTGGCCGGCGGTGTGCAACCCGACGCCCACCACCCGTCCAACCCCGCGATGGTCGACAAGGACATCACGATCAAGAACAATCTGGTGACCAGGGTCGCCCAGGACTACAAGGACATGTCGGGCATCCTGACCACCTATGTCACCCACGCGGTCATCGAGCACAACGAGGTGTCCGACCTCGCCTACGACGGCATCGACGTCGGCTGGGGCTGGGGAGCCAACGACCCCGGTGGCAGCACGGACTACAGGAACCGGGGCCTGTACAACTACCAGCCGGTCTACAGCACACCGACCACGTTGTCGGACAACTCCGTGCGCTACAACCTCATCCACGGCACCAAGAAGGTCTTCCACGACGGTGGCAGCCTGTACAACCTGTCGGCGAGTCCCCGCACCGTCATCGAGGGCAACTACATCTACGACAACCGCAACACCGTCGGCCTCTATCTGGACGAGGGCTCCCGCTACGTGACGCTGTCGCACAACGTGATCCGGGACTCCGGGGTGTGGGCCTTCACCAACGCCAGTCCCACCAACAACACCAACGACAGCACCTTCTCGGAGAACTGGTACAACAGCGGCGCGACCCAGGTGGCGACCGGCTCCCCCCACAACAACGTCCTGAGAGGAAACGTCCAGGTGAGCAGCGGCAATTGGCCGACGGCCGCACGACAGGTCATGGACCGGGCCGGCATCGAGCCCGGCCGGCGGCCCCCCGTCGACCGCCAGGCCGATCAGTAGCCGTAGATCATCTTGTAGGCGGCCTCGGGGAGGAACTGGCCGGCCGAGGAGCCGGATCCGACGCCGCAGTTGCCGTCGGACTCGCCCGGGGTCTTGATCCACAAGAGCATCTCGGCGCCTCCGCCCAGCTGGGTGGGGGTGCCGATGCGGCGGCCCGACGGATTGCACCACTGGCCGTTGGATCCGTTGCCGTTGCGGCTGGTGTCCACGACGAACGGCTTGGTGTAGCCGTAGCGGGCGTTGAGTTCGCTGTTGACGCGGTTGCCGTAGGCGGTGTTCTCGGCCGTGGTGAAGTAGTTGGAGACGTTGAGGGAGAAGCCGTGGGCCTGTCGGAGGCCGGCTTCGTGGAGGCGCCGGGCCATGGTCGCCGGGTCCGCCCAGCCCGGGTTGCCGGCGTCGAGGTAGACCCAGGTGTTGGGGGCCTGACGGTTGAACTGGGCCAGGGCGCCGGTGAGCATGCCCTCGCGTTCGTCGATCTGAGCCTGGGTCATGCAACCGTAGTCCCCGAGGGAGTCCGGTTCGAGGATCACGACAGCCGGGCGGTTGGCTATCCCGCCGGCGAACTGGGCGATCCAGGTCGCGTAGGCGGACGGCGAAGCGGCCCCGCCCGCGGAGTGCCCGCCGCAGTAGTCGCGGTTGTATATGTTGTAGGCGACGAGGATGGGCAGTTTGTCCCGACTGTCCGCGGCGCCCACGTACGCGCCGGTGGCGGTGCCGATGGTGCCGCTCCAGGAGCCGAACCAGCGGGCCATCGGGGTATTGGCGATGGAGACGTTGATCGCGGACGCCCGGCCGTCGCCGGAGTTGGCGGCGACCCACCTCTTCGCGCTGGAGTCGGGGTCCGCGTAGAACCCGTTGGTCATGGTGGTCGGGTCGGCCGCGTGGGCGGACGGTGCGATGGCGAGCGCCAGCGGCAGAGCGAAGAACGCTGCCACCAGGGCGCGGAGTCCGTGGCGCATGACTGTACCTCGGTTTCCTGACAGGGATGCGGCGCACGCTCTCGGTCACGGGCGAGCGACGCGCTGAGGAAGTGCGGCGATACGAGGCCCCCTTACGCCGGCGACTCCCCGGCGGGGACGACAGGGCCGAGGGCGGCGGCGAACGTTGGGAGCGCTCCCATTGGGAGCGCTCCCAAGCGCTGAAAGTACTTGGGGTGTGGGAGGTATCGTGTTGCGGGCTGGTGAAACTGTCAAGGGTCGACGTACGACTCGCGGGCCGTGACATGGGATGCGAGCAGGAAGTGTGGAGTCCGCCTATGTCATTGACCGACAAGGCAATCGCACGCATCAGGGAGATGATCCAGTCCGGCGAACTGCCGCCGGGCGCCAAGCTGCCGCCCGAGCAGCAACTGGCCACAGAGCTCGGTCTGTCCAGGAACCTGATGCGTGAGGCGGTCAGAGCGCTTGTTGTCGCGCGGGTCCTGGATGTCAGGCGGGGAGACGGGACCTATGTGACGAGTCTGGAGCCCGCACTGCTGCTCGAGGGGCTGGGCTCGGCGGTGGAATTGCTCCACGGTGACACCCTGCTGGAACTGACCGAAGTGCGCAGGCTCTTCGAGCCGATCGCCACGGGGCTCGCCGCCACCCGGATCTCCGACGACGACCTCGTCGGGGTCAGGCACCACCTTGACGCGATGAGGGCCGTCCGCGACGATGTCGAGCTGCTCAACGAGCACGACGCCGCCTTCCACAGCGCGGTGATCGCAGCTGCCGGGAACAGGACCCTGGCTACGCTGCTGGAGGGCATCTCCAGCCGCACCGTGCGCGCCCGGGTCTGGCGGGGCATGGTCGACGACCATGCCGCTGACCGGACCATCGCCGAACACGAGGCGATCTACGCCGCCCTGCTGCGCAGGGACTCCGCACTGGCCGAGGCCGCGGCGCTGATGCATGTGAGCACGACGGAGCAGTGGCTGCGTCAGCACCTCGGCCACGGCGAGACGCGGAGTGGCGCCGTACGAGAATGACCGGCAGTTCGCCTGCGGGATGGTTCAGACGCCGGTGATGGTCCATTCGTTGTTGGTGCTGGAGTTCGGAGTCCACATCACCGCGGTCGAACCGGCCGTGGTGCTGCCACTGCCGTCAAGGGCGGTACCGGTGCCCCGATTGATGATCTGGTAGCGGTTGCCGCCGAGGCTGTTGAGTGACCACTGCTGGTTGTTGCCACCGTTCCATGCCTCCTGCCGGGCAGGAGCGCCGTTGGTGGAATCGCCCCAACTGTCGGCGGCCATGCCGTTGGTGCGGTTCATGATGCGGTAGTAGCCGTTGCCGAGGTCGATCAGCTGCCACTGGAGATTGGTACTCCCGTCGTAGTTCCACTGCTTGAGGTTGGAGCCGGATGCGACGTTGCCCCCGCTGTCGAGTACCAGTCCGCTGGTCACGTTGGCGATCTTCACCCAGGTGGTGGAGCCGCCCGGCGGGCCCAGGACGGGGATCTCACCGGAGAACGTGAGCTTGACCGTGTACGCCAGCGCACTGAACGGCGGGTTGGACGAGGGCATGGTGAGGTGCAGGCCGGAGGCATCCTGGGTCGGAGCGGGCAGGTTGATGAAGGAGCCGGCGGTGTTGTCGAGCAGTTTGGCGCCGGTCAGGCTGCTGAGGTTGATCTGGTTCGAGTTCAGCGTCGTGATGGTCATGGTGCCGCCCTGCCAGCCCAGCGCGGTGGCGTAGAGCACCTTGTTGTCCCGGCTGCGGGTGAACCGGATGTCCTGCGGTTTGCCGGCCACCGGTCCGCTGAACGAGCCTCCGCCCATCTTGGTGGGGCCCTCGCCATAACTGGCCCAGGCGCGGGTGGCGTAGACCGCCTCTCCGAAGCGGCCGAGCCAGTCGCCCATGGCGAGCAGGATCGACCGCTGCCCGGAGGGGATGGTGCCGTCGGCCATCGGAGCGATGTTCAGCAGCATGCTGCCGCCCTTGCTGACCCGGTCGATCAGCGAGTGCAGCAGTGCCTGCGTCGAGTAGTAGCCGATGCCCACCGTGTAGCACCAACTGGAGGAGGAGATGCTGTCATCGGTCAGCCAGTAGGGGGTGAGCAGCCCTGCCGGGCCACCGCGTTCGAAGTCGAAGACCTCACCCTTGTTGTTGAGGCCGTCCTTGTAGGTCGCGACCACGTCCTTGTTCCACGCGACGGCCTGGTTGTAGTAGTGCGCGAGGAACTCGAGCCGGTAGGACTCCTGCACCCGGTCCAGGGCGAAGTCCTGCCAGACCAGGTCCGGCTGGTAGCCGTCGATGATCTCGACCAGCTTGTCGTACCAGAGCTTGTTCTCCGCCGCCGAGCCCAGCTGGCCGTAGAGGATGCGCAGCGTCGGGTCCGACTGGGACGGCACATGGTCGTAGTAGCCGTTGAAATTGTAGGCGTGGTGCAACGAGGCCATGAACTTCAGCCCCTGCCCCCGGATGACCTGCGCGTGCAGTCCCACCAGGTCGAGTCGGGGGCCGCGCTGGACCGAATTCCACGGGTTGGAGCGGCTGTTCCACATGGAGAAGCCGTCGTGGTGCTCGGCGACCGGTCCGGCGAACTTCGCGCCGGCGGCCTTGAACAGCTGCGCCCAGGCGTCCGGATCGAACTTGCCGCCCTGGGAGGCGAGTTTCGGCGCGAACTGCACGTAGTTGCCGGCCTTGTCGCGGGCGCCGTCGATGAAGTTGTGGTACGGCCAGGCCGAGGGGTCGCCGTAGGTGGCGATGTGGTGCCGGTTCTCGGCCGAGCCGCCGATGTACATGTTGCGCGGATACCACTCGTTCCCGAACGCGGGGACGCTGAAGGCACCCCAGTGGTAGTAGATGCCGAACTTGGCGTCCTGGAACCAGGCCGGGGCCGGGGGGTGCTGGTCCACGGAGGACCAGCTCGGGGTGTAGCTCCCGGGGCCGTCGGTCGCGGCGGCCTCGGGGGCGAATCGCAGCAGGCCGAAGGCCGTGGCCGCGCCGGCCGCCGCCAGCAGTCGGCGCCGGCTGAGCGGCAGGGAAGAGGAAGACATGTGGGGGCCTCTCGAGCGAATTGACGTAGGCGGTGCGGGAGTCGGTGATCGTCAGCCGGTCACCGGATCAGTCGCGCGTCCACTTCTGGTTGCTGCTGCCGTTGCAGGTCCATAGCTGGAGCAAGGTGCCGTTGGCCGTTCCCGCACCGGTGGCGTCCAGGCACAGACCGGACTGGACACCGGCGATCGTGCCGTCGGCACGGATCGTCCACTGTTGATTGCTTGCGCCGTTGCAGTCCCAGATGACCACCTTGGTGCCGGGGCTGGTGCCCTGGCCCGAGGCGTCCAGGCAGTCGCTGCCGTAGACGCGCAGCTCGCCGGCCGAGGTGTCCGTCCACTGCTGGTTGCTTCCGCCGTTGCAGTCCCACAGCTCCACCTGGGTTCCGGGCGTCTGCGACTGGTTCGGCACGTCCACGCACCGGCCGGAACCGACCCCGACGATCGCGCCACTCGTGCCGCCGTCGTTTCCGCCGCTGCCGGGAGTGATGGACAGGTTGTCGAACTGCGCGGTCTCGCCCTGGCTGGTCCCGTAGCCGATCTGCCCGGCGGCCCAGGTGCGGTCGTTCACGGAACCGACCGTGGCACCGTCGATGACGGCGGTGATCGTGGTGCCGGAGAAGGTGAGGCCCAGCGTGTGCCATCGGTTGGTGCCCAGCGCCGCGATCGTGCCGCGGGCCAGGGTGGAGACGCTGCCGCCCGTGTTCGTGTTCAGGATCGACCAGGCCCCGGTGTCGCTCACCCGCAGGCGGTAGGCGTTCTGCCCCCCGGTGCGGTCGTAGTCGTGCCCGCCCGCACGGCCGATCAGCTCGGCGTATCCGGGCTGTTCGAGCATCACGTCCGACGAGACCGTGTAGTTGCCCCAGCTCACGTCGCCGAGCAGGGCGTGCGGATCGGTCAGCGCGTCCCAGGTGATCGGCTTCTGCGGGCTCATCTGGCGCACGCACTTACCGCCGCGGCCGCCGCCGCAGCCCACCGCCTCGAAGGCGCCCTGCCAGTCCATGAGGTACTTCGCCTCGGTGCCGGTGGCGTTGCCGTCGAAGGAGTCGCTGTACGGCAGCTTCAGCTTGCCCTGGGCAGTGCCGGTGGCGGTGCCCTTGCCCTGTCCGGTCGTGGTGGTGAGGGTGTACATGTGGCCGGGTTGTACGGTCAGACTGAAACCGCTGCCGGACGGGGTGATGTCCGTGGCGTGCACGAAGTGGCCGGCCGGGTTCCCGGACGTGACGTCGGTGGACCAGACGTGGACGGTCTTGGTGGACAGCCCCCCGGTGACGGTGAAGTTCAGCGTCTGGGCGCTGCCGGCGTCCATCGTCTCGATGACCGTGGAGTAGCCGGAGTTGTTGGTGGACTTGAGTGAGACGTAGCTTCCGTTGTTGCGGTTGCCGCCGATGTAGCCGCTGGAGGCGTCGAGGTACCGCCACCCCGGGGCGGTGAACTGGCTGGTATGTGCCATCACCCAGGTGTTCTTGCCGATCGAGTAGGAGCCGGACCACGGCTGCGAGGCCAGGGCGAGACCCATGGTGGGGTACGGCAGGTTCGGCGTGAGCGCGGCGACCACCGGCCAGTTGAGGTACGCGGTCATCCGTCCGTCGATGTATCCGCGGTTGATGCCGCGGGCCACGGCCTGCGCTCCCCCGTTGTAGTCGTCCGAGCCGTTCTCGCTCGCCCACAACGGCTTGCCGGACGCCATGGCGGCCGACGGCACCGAGCAGTTGGACTGGGACGACCGGTAGCCGCAGGGATAGTGCGTGCCGATGGCGCTCACCGCGGAGGCGAACGCCGGGTTGGAGTTGATGTCGTTCGCCACGCCCCAGTCCGAGTCGGCGGCGACGATCTTGACGTTGCCGTAGCCGTTGCTGTTGAGCGCGCCACGCAGCTGCTGGTACCAGGAGACGTTGTAACCTCGCTCGTTCCACCCGCCGAGGTAGTCGATGCTCAGCCCGTGCTGCTTGGCGCATCCCAGCCACGAGAGCACATAGTTGACCATGTCGGTGGACCAGAAGTTCCCGCCGCCGATCCAGCCGGGCGCTCCCCAGGCGAGTCCGTACAGCTTGATGTCCGGGTTGCGCGCCTTGGCCTGCTCCATCAGCCACCATTCGTAGCCCCGGTCGCAGTTCAGGTCGGACCGGGTGTGCTGGTGACTCGGCTCGGCCCCCGAGGTGGAGTTGGTGTCACCGCCGATCTCCGCTTTGAGGATCTGGAGGGAGGCGCCGTAGCCGGGCCGGAACAGGTAGTCGAGGATCTGGCCGCGCTGGGGCTCGGGATAGTCGATCAGGAGTCTGCTGTTGCCGCCCCCGCCGCTGATCGCGCCGACGCCGTCGAAGGTCCGGCCGCCGGACGCGCCGTTGATCGTGATGGAGGTGGCGGCCTGGGCCGGTGCGGCGGCCGTACCCACGAGGCCGCCGGCGGTCAGGAGGAGGCCCGCGAGCACAGCCGTCGAGGCGCGCAAGCGCCGTAACACCCATCTTAATGCTGACACGGTGGGTTCCTTTCGCAGGTCGGAGGTGTCCCGTGGTGCCGCGGTCAGCGGAGGATGAAGTCCTGGTTCGTGCCGGGCGTGTTCTTGCACGGCCACTGGTCCAGTTGCTGCCCCGGGTTGTCGCCGGCGCCGTAGACGTCCAGACACAGACCGCTGTTCTTGTTCTGGAACGCGTAGGAGCCGTCGGACTGCCGCACGGGCAGCCAGAGGCTGTTGGCCGCGGCGCCGGGGGCCTGCTGGACGATGTCCGGTACGCCCGCCGCCGTGGAACTGTCGGCCACCGCCACGTCCAGGCCGGAGTTCTGGGCCCGCAGTTCGCCGTAGCCGCCCGAGGCGGGTACGAACCGGAACTGCTGGTTGCCCTGTCCGTTGCAGGTCCACTGGTCGATCGCGGCGCCCGCGCTGCCGGAGTTGCCGTACACATCCATGCACAGGTTGTCGCTGGCGACCACGAATTGGTGGTAGCCGTCAGGGAAGCCGTCGCCGCCCGACGAGGCGGGTGTCAGATAGACGGCGAACGCGTCGTGCGACCCCTGGAACGTGAACGGCACGGTGATCGAGCCGCTCGAGGTGCTCACATTCTGGTCGTATACGGTCTGTGGCGCGCTGAGCGGCGCCTGGTCCGGGATGCGGTGCACCGTGACGTGCACGCCGCCGGCGTTCGCCAGCCAGGGTACGGAGGACAGCCCGTCGAAGGTCACGGACGCGGCGCCGGTGTACCCGTTGGAGTCGCCGATGACCGCCACCGCTCGCTTGGCGGAGGAGTCCTCGGCGGCCGAGATCGCCGTCGAGCCGACCTGGCCGGAGGTGTCCACGAGGGTGCCGGTCATATCGGCATAGTCCCGAAGCGCCCACCAGTTGCCGGTCGGCTGCCAGCTGCCCCCGCTCTGGGTCAGGACTCCGGTCAGGTTCGGGATGACGCAGCACACCCAATTGCCGCGCATCGCGTTGGTGTACCCGGACTGCGCGAACCGCGCCAGGTACCACGCTGTCACCCCGGCGGTCTGCCGGTCGGCCGGCTGGTACTCGTTCGAGGACAGCGGCAGCGGACCGATGCCCGCCGCGGTCAGGGCGCCGTTCAGGGCCCGTGCGACGGTGACCGGGTCGTCGACATCGCCCTCGTTGTGGTTGGCGATCATGTCCGGCACCGTCCCGGCCGCCTTCACATGCGCGAGCCAGGTCCGCCATTGGCCCGGGTTGCGCTCCGGGGTGAACGCGAATGACGGCCCTACGATCTGCGCCCCGGGGGCGATGCGCCGGATCTCGCGGTAGGCGGTGTCCCACATCTGGAAGTACTGGGCGCTGTTCACCCCCCGGGTCCAGAAGGCGGAGATATCCGGCTCGTTCCAGATGTCGTAGGAGAACGTGAGCCCCGAAGCCCGCAGCGCTCCCACCGTGGAGTCGATGAAGCTGACCCAGTTGGAGCAGTCGCCGTTGTCGCACGGATACCTCGTGTTCGACGGCTGGCCGCCGTTCGCGCCGTAGATGTCGCTCACCAGCACCTGGTACTGCGCGTCATAGGGGGGCCGGGTGAGCCGTTTCGCCTGCGCGACGATCGAGTCGACGTCGGCCCGGGTGGCCGAGCCGTACTGGTAGCCGTCCCTGATCCAGCCGCCGGAGAACCATCCGCCGCCGCGGAAGGCGTTGATCCCCAGCGGCCGGAGGAACTGGTCCGCCGGCCGGCTGCCGTCTTCGCTGATGCCGTAGAGGAACCCCTCACCCACGCCGGTCGACGGCCCGCGGGTCGATGCCAGATTCACGCTCAGCGACTTGTCCGAGGCGGCCTGGCTCGTGGCCGTCGACAGCAGCGGCAGCACGAGGGCCAGCACGATGCCGGCCACCAGTGCCAGACGGCCGGGTCTCGCTCTCGTCCTCATCCGATCCTCCTGCGGTTCGGCGCCGCTGGGCTGCGGCACGCGCCCACTACCGGAGCTCATCAGCCGACGAGGTCTCAGACATCCCATGTCTCTTAGTGATTCCACCAGCCCTTCGCACTGTCAATAGACATGTCTCCCTCAATCGGAACCCGATCCATCCCATGTTTCCTTTGCCCTGGTCAACCCGCCGTGACGGTATGCCGAAACCCGTGCGCGGCGACCAAGCCACTCACGTCGGCGAAGACGCCGGTAACCAAGCGGAACCCCAGCCGCGCGCACGGCTGGGGTTCTCCGAGGCGGTGAGTATCGGTCAGCAGGTGGAAGCTGCCCACGCCGTACACCGCTCGTCTACGCGCCGGTAGACCGCACCGGATCGCGATTCACCGTGGATCAGGCAGGTCAGCGCTGGAGGGTAAGGACGCCCGGCCGCCAGGGCAGTTGATCGTAGGGGCCGCCCGCGGAGGGGGACTTGCCCTGGTAGAGGAATTGCAGGTTGCAGGGGTCGATGGTCATGGTCTGGTCGGGGTTGTTGCGGACCAGGTCACCGTGGCTGATGTCGTTGGTCCACGTGGCACCGCTGTTGGCCTTGCCCGCGAAGGGGTTCCTTTCACTGCTGGCCTGCGGGGTCCACGAACCGCTCAGGCTGGAGGCCGTGAACGAGCGGAAGTAGCGCCCATTCGCACCGATCGCCTCAACGATCATGAGGTACTGGTTCTGGTCCTGAAGCTTGTAGACCTGCACCCCCTCGAACAGGTTGTTCGTCGAGTCGCTCATGACCGTCGTGTACGACGAGCCGAAGTTGCCCGGGAAGTTCCCGAGCGGCATGCTCGCTCGGTAGATCTTGCCGTTGTCACCGGCGAAGAACAGGTACATGTTCTGACCGTCACCGATCAGGGTCTGGTCGATCGGGCCGGTGCCGGAGCCGGAGATGCTACCGGTGAACAGCGGCTGCGGCGAGGACCAGCCGTTGGGGTTGGTGGGGTCGCTCGACGTGCGATAGATGAAGGGCCACGCACCCCACTGGTACGCCAGCACCCAGATGTTCTTGGGTGCGAAGTAGAACAGCGTGGGCGCCACCGCGGCCTGGCTCATCCCGGTCTGGCCGGCCGATGCCATGTCCGACCAGTTCGTGAAGGGGCTGAACCTCATCGAGCCGTAAGACGATCCCGACACGTTCGACCCGTAGACCAGGTGCTTGCCGTTGTACACCACGTTGGTGAAGTCCTTCAGCGAGACCCACCCGTTCGCCGGCTGCGCCAACACACCCGTCGACGTCCACCGGTACGTCGACGGGAGTGAACACGCGCTGGTGGCCGCCTGAGCCGGGTTGGCGACGAGCGTCGCCGCCAACGAGACCAGGGCCGCAACCGCGGCGGCGAGCATCACGGACAGGCGTTTGCGGCTGAAACTTCCTCTACGCATGAGGACCTCTTGTTTCTTGAGCAAGCGGTTCCGGTCGGCCCCGTCAGGGCTGTCCGGACTGTCGATGTGGCGCGGGCCGTTCGAGGTCTGATCGAGACCGGCCCGCCAGGACGGTGCGGGCATCGGGCGTCAGGATGTCCGCGCTCGCGATCTCGCTGGACCGTGGCGGTGGAGGTGGGGCCCTGGACGCGGCCGATGGCGGTCGCCGGTGCGCGGCGGCAGCTCTGATGAGGCCATGACATATCAGCGTGTGCTCCTTGCGTCTCCGTCATTTCGGTGGGTGTGACCCGGAGATGCCCTGCTGTGCGGGTGGAGCAGCTCTACCTTGTTCGTGATGTCGAACAAAGGCCGAAGTGTCGAGCAATCTGGATGGTAGGGGACCAGTGAGCCGCGTCAAGACCCCTCGCAAGGTTCGCGAGCTGCCGCCGGTGTGGGCGATCGACAAGATCAGCGCCGAGTTCATGGCGCGCACGAAGAAGGCTCGCCATGACGCCAGCCGACACAGGCCCCGGCTCTCCATCCGCAGCACGCCAGAGCTGGCCACGCACGATCGGGCGAACGCAACGCATCAAGATCCGCGTACGCACCGCCATGGCCGCCTCGAACCCGACCCCTCCGCTGCTCCCTGTGCGACCGCAAGATGCAGGGCACCTTCAACCACGACCACCCCCACTATCGCTGCCGCTATCCGCAACCCCAACGAGCAACAACCACACCAGACTTTCGGCCTCACACTCACCTGCAACACGAAGAAGCGGGTTGTGACCGTTGAGTCACAACCCGCATCATCCATCTACGTAAGATCGTGTCCGAGGGGGGACTTGAACCCCCACGCCCGATAAAGGGCACTAGCACCTCAAGCTAGCGCGTCTGCCATTCCGCCACCCGGACAAGGTGTGCCCCGCGGTTCCCCGCGGCGACATGGACAACGATACCAAGGTTTTGGGGTGCGTTTCACCGGCGTATGCGTGCTGCCCGCCCCCGCGCCGACCTGCGGTGACGCGGAGCGTGGGTGGGGTGCGGGCATGAGGGGTCACAGAGGGTGACGAGGGGCGGTTCCCCCGTGGACGTAGGGCCTCGGCGACCTGATCGAACGATTGACGTACGCCCCCTGGACATCGATCGGCCGATGCGGGATAACGGGTTTCATACAGGATAACGTCGACTGTATGCAATCCAAGCGAGACCCGACCCCTACGAAGGGACGCGATTCGCCATGCCCGACGACAGCCAGGACCTCATCTCCGGCGGGCACTTGGTCGCCAAGGCGCTCAAAGCGGAGGGGGTTGACGTCATCTACACCCTCTGCGGCGGCCACATCATCGATATCTATGACGGGTGCGTCGACGAGGGCATCGACGTCATCGACGTACGCCACGAGCAGGTGGCCGCGCATGCCGCCGATGGCCATGCGCGCATTACGGGGAAGCCCGGGTGTGCGGTGGTCACCGCCGGGCCGGGGACCACCGACGCGGTGACCGGGGTGGCCAATGCCTTCCGGGCCGAGTCGCCCATGCTGCTGATCGGCGGGCAGGGGGCGCATACGCAGCACAAGATGGGGTCCCTCCAGGACCTGCCGCACGTGGACATGATGGCGCCGATCACGAAGTTCGCGGCGACCGTGCCGGACACCGCGCGGGCCGCGGACATGGTGTCGATGGCGTTCCGGGAGTGCTTCCACGGGGCGCCGGGGCCGTCGTTCCTGGAGATTCCGCGCGATGTGCTGGACGCCAAGGTGCCCGTGGAGAAGGCGCGGGTGCCGAAGGCGGGGGCGTATCGGGCGTCGACGCGCAGCGCGGGCGATCCGGAGGCGGTGGAGAAGCTGGCCGATCTGCTGGTGCACGCGGAGAAGCCGGCGATTCTGCTGGGGAGTCAGGTGTGGACGTGCCGGGCGACCGATGCCGCGACCGAGCTGGTGCGGACGCTCAATGTGCCCGCGTATATGAACGGGGCAGGGCGGGGCACGCTGCCGCCCGGGGATCCGCATCACTTCCAGCTGTCGCGCCGGTACGCGTTCTCCAACGCCGACCTCATCGTGATCGTCGGCACGCCCTTCGACTTCCGGATGGGGTACGGGAAGCGGCTGTCGCCCGATGCGACGGTGGTCCAGATCGACCTGGACTACCGCACGGTCGGCAAGAATCGGGATATTGATCTCGGGATAGTGGGTGACAGTCATCAGATTCTGTCAGCCGTCACCCAGGCGGCGTCCGGCCGTCTCAACGGTGGGGCGCGGCAGCGCAAGGAGTGGCTGGACGAGCTGCGCGCCGCCGAGCAGAAGGCGATCGAGAAGCGGCTGCCGCAGCTGCGGTCCGACGCCTCCCCCATCCACCCGTACCGCCTGGTCAGCGAGATCAACGACTTTCTGACCGAGGATTCGATCTACATCGGCGACGGCGGCGACATCGTCACGTTCTCGGGCCAGGTCGTGCAGCCCCGTACGCCCGGCCACTGGATGGACCCGGGGCCGCTGGGGACGCTCGGCGTCGGGGTGCCGTTCGTGATGGCGGCGAAGCAGGCCCGGCCCGACAAGGAGGTGGTGGCGCTCTTCGGCGACGGCGCGTTCTCGCTGACCGGCTGGGACTTCGAGACGCTGGTCCGCTTCAATCTGCCGTTCGTCGGCATCGTCGGCAACAACTCGTCGATGAACCAGATCCGTTACGGCCAGAAGGCCAAGTACGGCGAACCCCGCGAGCGGATCGGCAACACCCTCGGCGACGTTCCGTACGACCAGTTCGCGCGCATGCTGGGCGGCTACGGCGAGGAGGTGCGGGACCCGGCCGAGATCGCGCCCGCGCTGCGGCGCGCCCGCGAGTCCGGCAAGCCGTCGCTCATCAACGTCTGGGTCGACCCGGACGCGTACGCCCCCGGAACGATGAACCAGACCATGTACAAGTAGAGGGGCCCGCCAACCATGACCAAGGCTCTGGAGGGCGTCCGCGTCCTCGACATGACGCACGTACAGTCCGGTCCGTCCGCCACCCAGCTGCTCGCCTGGCTCGGCGCGGACGTCATCAAGCTGGAGTCCCCGACCGGTGACATCACGCGCAAGCAGCTGCGCGACCTCCCGGACGTCGACTCGCTCTACTTCACGATGCTCAACTGCAACAAGCGGAGCATCACCCTCAACACCAAGTCCGAACGCGGCAAGGAGATCCTGACCGAGCTGATCCGCCGCAGCGATGTGATGGTGGAGAACTTCGGGCCGGGCGCGGTGGACCGCATGGGCTTCACCTGGGAGCGCATCCAGGAGATCAACCCGCGGATCGTGTACGCATCGATCAAGGGGTTCGGCGAGGGCCCGTACACCAAGTTCAAGGCGTACGAGGTGGTCGCGCAGGCCATGGGCGGGTCGATGTCCACGACCGGCTTCGAGGACGGGCCGCCGCTGGCGACCGGCGCCCAGATCGGCGATTCGGGCACCGGGGTGCACTGTGTGGCGGGCATCCTGGCCGCGCTCTACCAGCGCACCCGCACCGGGCGCGGCCAGCGGGTGAACGTGGCGATGCAGCACGCGGTGCTCAATCTGTGCCGGGTCAAGCTGCGCGACCAGCAGCGGCTGACACACGGGCCGCTCGCCGAGTACCCGAACGAGAGCTTCGGCGACGAGGTGCCGCGCAGCGGCAACGCGAGCGGCGGCGGGCAGCCCGGCTGGGCGGTCAAGTGCGCGCCCGGCGGCCCCAACGACTATGTGTATGTGATCGTGCAGCCGGTCGGCTGGGAGCCGATCACCCGGCTCATCGGACGCCCCGAGCTGGCCGAGGATCCGGAGTGGGCGACGCCGGAGGTGCGGCTGCCGAAGCTGGGGAAGATGTTCCAGCTGATCGAGGAGTGGTCCAGCACGCTGCCCAAGTGGGAGGTACTGGAGCAGCTGAACGCCCACAACATCCCGTGCGGCCCGATCCTGTCCACCAAGGAGATCGTCGAGGACGCGTCGCTCGCGGCCAACGAGATGGTCGTGCGGGTGGACCACCCCGAGCGCGGGGCGTTCACCACGGTCGGCTCCCCGCTCAAGCTCTCCGACTCCCCCGTCCAGGTCGACCGGTCTCCGCTGCTGGGTGAGCACAACGGGGAGATCTACGGCGAGTTGGGCTTCGGCGACGAAGACGTACAGCTGCTCAAGGCGAACGGGGTGATCTGACGGTGAGCACGCAGGACAGGACGTACGACACGGACGCCGTACGCGCGGTGCTGGACGCCGCCCGCGCCGAGGGGCGCACCGCTCTGACCGCGCCCGAGGGCAAGCGGATCACCGACGCGTACGGCATACCGACCCCGGCCGAGGGGCTGGCCGAGTGCGCGGATGACGCGGTGAAGCTCGCCGACCGGATCGGCTTCCCGGTGGTGCTGAAGATCGTCTCGCCGGACATCTCACACAAGACCGACGCGGGTGGCGTACGGGTCGGGCTGGGCTCGGCGGCCGAGGTGCGCGGCGCGTACACCGCGATCGTCGCGAACGCCCGCGCGTACGACCCGACGGCACGCATCCAGGGCGTACAGGTGCAGCAGATGGTGCCGGACGGCGGGCAGGAGGTGATCGTCGGCGCGGTCACCGATCCGACGTTCGGGAAGGTGGTCGCCTTCGGGCTCGGCGGGGTGCTGGTGGAGGTGCTGAAGGACATCACCTTCCGGCTGGCCCCGGCGAGCCGGGACGATGCGCTGTCGATGCTGGACGGGATCCGGGCCGCCGAGGTGCTGCGCGGGGTGCGGGGCGGGGAGCCGGTGGACCGGGACGCGCTCGCCGATCTGATCGTGCGGGTGTCGGACCTGGTCACGGACTTTCCCGAAGTGGCCGAGGTCGATCTCAACCCGGTCTTCGCGACCGGGAGCGGAGTGCTCGCCGCCGATGTGCGGCTGCTGCTCGGCGACGACGCGCCACCGGCCCGCCGCCGCTACTCCCGCGAGGAGATCCTGGGCGCGATGGGGCGGCTGATGCGGCCGCGTTCGGTGACGGTGATCGGTGCCTCCAACGAGCCGGGCAAGATCGGCAATTCGGTGATGCGCAACCTCATCGACGGCGGCTTCCCCGGCGAGATCCACCCGGTCAACCCGAAGGCCGACGACATCCTGGGCCGCAAGGCGTACGCGTCGGTGACGGACGTGCCGGGCGAGGTGGACGTGGCGGTCTTCGCGATCCCCGCGAAGTTCGTACCGGCCGCGCTGGAGGAGGTCGGCCGCAAGGGCATCCCGAACGCCGTGCTGATCCCGTCCGGCTTCGCCGAGACCGGCGAGCACGAGCTACAGGACAAGATCGTGGCCATCGCCGAGGAGCACGGCGTGCGGCTGCTGGGGCCGAACATCTACGGCTACTACTCCACCTGGCAGGACCTGTGCGCCACGTTCTGCACCCCGTACGACGTCAAGGGACCGGTGGCGCTCACCTCGCAGTCCGGTGGCATCGGGATGGCGATCCTGGGCTTCGCGCGGACGACGAAGACCGGCGTCTCGGCGATCGTCGGGCTCGGCAACAAGTCGGACGTGGACGAGGACGATCTGCTCACCTGGTTCGGCGAGGACCCCAACACCCAGTGCATCGCGATGCACCTGGAAGACCTCAAGGACGGCCGCGCCTTCGTGGAGGCGGCGCGCGCGACCGTGCCGAGGAAGCCGGTGGTGGTGCTGAAGGCGGGCCGTACGGCGGCGGGCGCGCGGGCCGCCGGGTCGCACACGGGCGCGCTGGCCGGGGACGACGCGGTGTACGACGACATCCTGCGGCAGGCCGGGGTGATCAGGGCGCCGGGGCTGAACGAGATGCTGGAGTACGCGCGGGCGCTGCCGGTGCTGCCGACGCCGCAGGGTGACAACGTCGTCGTCATCACCGGCGCCGGGGGCTCGGGCGTCCTGCTGTCGGACGCCATCGTGGACAACGGGCTGTCCCTGATGGAGATCCCGCCGGATCTGGACGCGGCCTTCCGCCGCTTCATCCCGCCGTTCGGCGCCGCCGGGAACCCGGTGGACATCACCGGCGGCGAGCCGCCCGCCACGTACGAGGCGACCATCCGGCTGGGCCTGGAGGACCCGCGCATCCACGCGCTCGTCCTCGGCTACTGGCACACCATCGTCACCCCGCCCATGGTCTTCGCCGAACTGACCGCGCGGGTCGTGGCGGAATTCCGGGCGCGCGGCATCGCGAAACCGGTGGTGGCCTCGCTCGCGGGCGACACCGAGGTCGAGGAGGCGAGCCAGTACCTCTTCGAGCGCGGCGTCGTCGCCTATCCGTACACCACCGAAAAGCCGGTGGCCGCGCTGGGCGCGAAATACCGCTGGGCGCGGTCGGCGGGACTGCTCACGTAAACCACACCCGTTCCGCGGAGCACGAAGAGCTGGGACAGGGGGCGCCGGCCGGGTTACTTCGAAGCCAAGGGGACGCACATGAGCACAGCAGAACGACCGGAGGACATAGCCGCCTTCCGGGAAATACAGGACAACAAGGGGCGCGTGTACCGCGTCGGCGAGACGGACCGCGACATCCTCGGCTTCAACCGGAAGCTGATGGTGTATCTGCCGTGGATCGCCATGATGGCCATCAGCGTGTCCGAGTACGCGTACGGCTCCGCGGAGGACACGCTCTCCGAGGCCCACGGCTGGACCCAGAGCAATACCTTCTGGATCCTCAGCGTCTGGGTCTTCTTCCAGGCCGGGATCGCCTTTCCGGCGGGCTGGCTGCGGGAGAAGGGTATTCTCACCGCCCGCCGGGCGATGCTGACCGGGGCGGGGCTCTGCCTCATCGGCTTCCTCGCCTTATCGCATCTGGACGACGTCTTCGCCGCGATCTGCGGCTTCGGCGTCATCGGCGGGCTCGGCTCCGGGCTCGTCTACGCCACCTGCATCAACATGGTGGGCAAGTGGTTCCCGGAGCGGCGCGGGGCGAAGACGGGATTCGTGAACGGCGGCTTCGCGTATGGCTCGCTGCCCTTCATCTTCATCTTCAACTACTGGTTCGACACCGGCAATTACCATGGGGTGCTCGACTTCATCGGCGTCTATGTGCTGGCCGTCGTCGCGATCTGCGGCTGGTTCTTCAAGGACCCGCCCAAGAACTGGTGGCCCGCGCATATCGATCCGCTCACCTTCGGCGGCAATGCCAAGAGCGCGAAGGGCCTGGCGAAGAATCCGCCCGCGGTGCGTCAGTACACGCCCAAGGAGGCCATCAGGTCGGGCATGCTGCCCCTGATGTGGCTTTCGCTCGTGCTGACCGCCGGGGTGTCCATCTTCGGCATCTCCTTCCAGGTCGACTACGCCAAGGAAGTGGGCTTCGGCCCGCTGGTCGCGGCCTCCTCGATGGGCATCATGTCCGTCATCAACGGCATCGGCCGTGCGATCGTGGGGTGGCTCTCCGACTTCTGGGGACGCAAGATGACCCTGGTGTTCGTCATCGTGGTGCTGGGACTCGCGCAATTCGGGGTGATCTGGGCGGGCAACATCCGCAACGAGTGGCTGTTCCTGTTCTTCGCCTTCCTCTCCGGATTCGGCGGCGGCGCCTTCTACCCGATGTTCGCGGCGCTCACCCCGGACTATTTCGGCGAGAACTTCAACGCCACCAACTACGGCCTGGTGTACAGCGGAAAGCTGGTCAGCGGGCTGTTCGGCGGCGGGCTCGGCTCGATGGTGGTCGACGACTGGGGCTACGACGGGGCGTACGCGCTCGCGGGCGGTATCTCCATGCTGGCCGCCGCGGTCGCCCTGCTACTGCGCCAGCCGGGCCGGCCACGGGTCCGGGACATCGCCCCGAACCCGCAGCCGATCAGCCGCGAGGCCGTATAAGACCTCGCCGAGCGCTCAGTCGCCGCACCGCCCCGTGCGCAGATAGCGGGCCGAGCGGCGGGCGGTGGTGAGCGACTCGGCCGGGTTGTCGTGCTCCACCATCCAGTGGTGGTTCCGGCGCCCCCCGTGGGTCCTGCCGACCTTGCCGAGGAACCGTACGTAGTCGATGTCACCGTCCCCGACGTCCACCATGCGGTAGCCGTCGGGGACGGTTTCGTCGCGCTCACCGTCCTTGACGTGGAACAGCGGATAGCGGTCCGGGTCGGCCAGGACGTAGTCGAGCGGTTCGAAGGGCGCCGGGGTGCCGTCGGCGCGTTTGCCGAAGCGGTGCTGGGCGACGTACGCCCAGTAGATGTCCATCTCCAAGTGGACCAGCGCCGGGTCGGTCTCGGCGAGCAGCACGTCGTAGAGGCGGACGTCCGGCCGGTCGGTGGCGAAGGAGAACTCCTCGGCGTGGTTGTGCTGGTAGAACTTCATCCCGCGCGCCTTCGCGGCCGCGCCGTAGGTGTTGAAGTCCTCGGCGCAGCGCTTCCAGCCGTCGACCGTCGTGCCGTAGCGCCAGGGGCCGGACGCGGTGCCGACGTGCGGCAGGCCGAGGGCCTGGGCGTCGTCCAGCACCTTGGTGAGGTTGGTGGCGAAGGTGTAGGCGTTCGGGTCGTCGGCGTAGTAGCCGACGTGGCTGCCGATGCCGCGCAGCCCGTTGTCCCGCAGCAGCCGCTTCAGCTGCTTGAGGGTGATGGCGCCCGCCGACCCCTGGGTGTATCCGGCGAACTCCACCTGGTCGTAGCCGTAAGCCGCCAGCTCCTCGAAGACGCGGGCGAAGCCGATGGACTGCACCTGGTCGCGGAGGGTGTAGAGCTGGATGCCGAGGTGGCCGCGCGGCACGATCGGGCCGCCCCTGCCGCCGCCGGTGGCGTGCGCGGTGGTGGTGCCGAGCAGGGTGGCGGCGGTGGCTCCGGCGGCGACGCCGAGGAATCTCCGGCGGCGGAGGGCGGCGGCGAGTTCCGGGTGCTGGGCGCTCATGGCGTGCGTGCCTCCTGTGAGTTGTCAGCCGTCAGCTGCTACTTGTCAGCCGATAGCTGATAGCTGTTAGCTGGTATTGGTTATCTGTCATCTGTCAGCTGCCATCGAGACCGGCGAGGCGGAGGAGCAGCGATTTGACGTCGGTGGCGGCCACGCGGCCGGGCACGGTGTCCGGCCGGGAGCAGATGAGCACCGGCCCGTCCTCGTCCCGGTCCGGCAACCGGCCGTGGCTGCCGCGCACCGGGGACGGATCGAGCGGGACGACGGCCATCCGGTAGCGCATCCCGAGCTTCTTGCGGGCCAGCGCGGTGGCCGCCTTGACGCGCACATACGGGTCGACGGGGTCGAGGAAGAGTTCGGCCGGGTCGTAGCCGGGCTTGCGGTGGATGTCCACCAGCCGGGCGAAGTCGGGCGCGCGGTCGTCGTGCAGCCAGTAGTAGTACGTGAACCAGGCGTCCGGCTCGGCCACCGCGACCAGTTCCCCCGCGCGGGGGTGGTCCAGGCCGTGCGCCTTCTTCCCCTCGTCGTCGAGGAGTTCGGCGAGCCCCGGCAGACCGTCGAGGGCGGCCCGGGTGGCGGCCAGGTCCTCGGCGCGGCGTACGTAGACGTGCGCGAGCTGGTGGTCGGCCACCGCGAAGGCGCGGGAGGCGCCCGGGTCCAGGTACTCCATACCGTCCTGGGTGTGCACCTCCAGCAGCCCGGCGCGGCGCAGCGCCCGGTTGATGTCCACGGGGCGGGACACGCGGGTGATGCCGTACTCGGACAGCGCCACGACGGTACGGCCGCGGGCCCGCGCGTCGTCCAGCAGCGGCCCCAGGG
>NZ_GG657754.1:2433165-2437004 GCF_000158915.1 Streptomyces himastatinicus ATCC 53653
GACGGCGGGCAGCACGGTGCCGAGCGGGGCGTACGCACCGGAGTCGGCCAGGGCGCGCAGCCGGGGCATATGGGAGAGGAGGCGCGGGGTGAGGCCGACGACGTCGAGGACGAGGAGGGGGGTGGGCTTCCCCGGGGCACTCACGGCAGCTCCTTGAGGCCGAGGTCGGTCAACAGGTCGCGGGCCAGGGCGAGTTCGGCGGCGATTCCGTCGGCCAGCCGGTCGCGGTTGCGGGGCCGCAGCTCGGGCGGCAGCGCCTGCCAGGTGTACGTCTCGACCTCCAGGTGGCGGGTGAGCGGCGCCGGGCCGCCGACCAGCCGGGCGAGGGTGTCGGTGAGGACGGGCAGGGTGGAGGTGAGCGGCGGCTCGGGCGGGGCGTGCAGGGGTACGTGGAAGTGGGAGCGCCAGGGGGCGGCGGTGTCGAGCCCGCCCGGTGCGAGGGCCTGGTCGAGGTCGTCGGTGCCGCGAATGCCGTGCGCCTGCGTGTGGGTGCGGGTCTGGTGCAGGAAGCGCGGTTCGGCGAACGCGGCCAGGGCGGTGCGCACGGCGGGGCGGTGTGGCTCCTCGGCGTGCAGGGCGGCGGAGAGCTGCGCCTTGACAATGGGCACACCGGCGGAGGTGAGGGCTTCCGTGGCGGTGTGCGGATCCTCGAACTGCGTCGCGAGGTGGCAGGTGTCCAGGCAGAGGCCGATGCGGCGGCGGGGTACGCCCTCGGGCAGCGCGGTGAGCGCGTCGATGGCCTGGGCGGTGGTCTCGACGGTGCAGCCCGGTTCGGGTTCCAGGCCGATGCGGATCGAACGGCCGGTGAGGTCCTGGAGCGCGTCGAGGCGCGTGGCGAGCGTGGTGAGGTGGTCGAGCGCGGCCCGCCGCTGTGTGCTGTCGAACGGCGCGCGCCAGGCGAGCGGGAGCGTGGAGACGCTGCCCTCGGTGACGTCGTCCGGGAGCAGGGCGGCCAGCAGCCGGGCGAGGTGGCCGGTGTGGGTCAGCCGCTCGGTCTCCGTCCAGTCCGGCCGGTACACGCGGTACTTGACCTCCTCGGCGCCGAACCCCTCGTACGGGAAGCCGTTGAGGGTGACGACCTCCAGACCGCGCCGGTCGAGTTCGGTGCGCAGCCGTCGCAGGGCGGCCGGGTCGGCGGTCAGGGTGCGGGCGGCGTCGCGGGCCAGCCACAGGCCGATGCCGAGCCGGTCGCGGCCCAGGCGGCGGCGTACCGGCTCGCAGTGGTGGCGGAGCTGGTCCACGACGCCGTCGAGGTCTTCGGCGGGGTGGACGTTGGTGCAGTAGGCGAGGTGGACGGTGGAGCCGTCGGGGTGGCGGAAGCGCATGAGGTCACCGGCCTTCTTCCGTTGCCCGGGTCGCGGTGGTCACCGGGGCGCCGCGGAGGATGGAGTTCCCCTCGTGGGTGGCTTGGGGTGTGGTGTCCTCGACGTCGAGGTCCAGCCGCCCGCTGAGCCCGTAGAACGCCACCGGGTTGCGCCACAGCACCTGGTCGACGTCGTCGTCGGTGAAGCCCGCCGCCAGCATCGCCTCCCCCACGTGGCGTGTCTTCAGCGGATCGCTGCGGCCCCAGTCCGCGGCGGAGTTCACCAGGATGCGGTCCCGTTCGGAGGCGTACTCGCGCAGCACGCGCACCATGCGGTCCGGGTCCATCTTGGTGTCCGGGTAGATCGAGAACCCGAGCCAGCAGCCACTGTCGGTGGCCGCCCTTACGGTGGTCTCGTTGAGGTGGTCGAGCAGGACGCGGTCGGTGGGGAGGGCGGATTCGTGGACGACGTCGAGCGTGCGGGCCAGGCCCGCGGCCTTGTCGCGGTGCGGGGTGTGCACGAGGGCGGGCAGCCCGTGGTCGGCGGCGAGCTGGAGCTGCGCGGAGAGCGCGGTGTCCTCGGCGGGGGTCATCGCGTCATAGCCGATCTCGCCGACGGCGACCACGCCGTCCTTCACGAGATAGCGCGGCAGCTCGTCCAGGACGGGGAGGCAGCGGGGGTCGTTGGCCTCCTTGGGGTTGAGGGCGAGCGTGCAGTGGTGGGCGATGCCGTGCTGTGCGGCGCGGAAGGGTTCCCAGCCGAGGAGGGCGTCGAAGTAGTCGTAGAAGCTGGCGGGTGAGGTGCGGGGCTGGCCGAGCCAGAAGGACGGCTCGACGAGGGCGCGCACGCCCGCGACGTACATGTCCTAGTAGTCCGTCCGTGGTGCGGGAGGTCATGTGGATGCGCGGGTCGAAGATGCGCATCAGGGCTCCTCGGGGGTGGTGTGGGCCAGGACGCGTGTCAGGTCGGCGGGAAAGTCCCGCCCGGAGGCGGTGCGTTCGCGCGCGTAGTCAGTCAGTATGCGGGCCAACTCGGCGTCGCCCCTGGCGCGGGCGGGCCAGTCGGCCACGACGTCCAGGGGCACCCCGGTGAACAGGCACTTCAGTACGGCCTGCCGCCAGCCGTGCGCGTCGAGATGGCGCGCCGCGTACGGGCCGACGGCGGCGGCCACCAGGCGGGTGTCGTTGGTGCGCAGGGCGTCCTCGACGAGGGGGAGGGCGTCCGGGCCGACGTCTTCGAGATGGGCCAGGGCGAGGAGGACGGCCCGGCGCTCGGCGGCCGTTCCGTGTGCGTAGAGGCGGGTGAGCGTGGGCATGTCGGGGCGGGCCGTGTGGAGGAGCAGGATGCGGGTGGCGTCGGCGAGTTCGGGGTGGTGGCTGCGGCGGCAGTGGCGGGCCGCGGCGGCGAAGTCGGCCTCCCAGCGGGGAGTGGTCGCCGCCTCTGTGAGTGCGCGGTCCAGCCAGGCCGTGGCGTCGTCGTCCAGGTGGTCGCGTACGGCCGTGCGCAGGTCCGCGATCAGCACGCGACGCCTCCCAGCGCGGCCGTGCGCTCCGCCGCCTTGAGGTACGCGAGGGAGGAGCGGGCCAGTCCGGGTCCGGCGTGCGAGTGGCGGGGCAGCTCCACGCCGACCAGGCCCCGGTAGTCCATGGCGCGCAGCGCCTCCAGCACCGGCGGGACGTCCACCTCGCCCTCCCCGAACGGCAGGTGCTCGTGCACACCGCGCCGCATGTCCTCGATCTGCGCATGGCGGATCCACGGCGCGGCGGCGCGTACGCAGTCGGCGGGCGGGGCCGGTTCCAGGCACTGGCAGTGGCCGATGTCGAGCGTCAGCCCGAGCGCGGGCGGGTCGCCCAGCTCCCGGCGGAGCCGGTGAAACCCCGCGAGATCCGCCAGCAGATGCCCCGGCTCGGGCTCGACGGCCAGCGGAACGCCCGCGGACGTGGCGGCCTCCAGCACCGGCTGGAGGGCGTCGCCCAGCCGCCGCCACGCGGTGTCCTCCGCCGTTCCCGGCGGTCGCACCCCGCTGAAGCAGTGCACCGCGTGCGCCCCCAACTCCGCGGCCACCCGCACGGCACGCACCAGCAGATCCACCCGGGCGGCGCGGGCCCCGGCGTCGGGATCGAGGAGCGTGGGGTGATGCTTGCGGCGCGGGTCGAGCACGTAGCGGGCCCCGGTCTCGATCGCAACGGTCAGCCCGAGCCGGGCGAGGCGCTGCCCCACGCGGCGGGTGTGGGCGTCCAGATCCGGGGCGAGGGGGTCGAGGTGCATATGGTCGAGCGTCAGCGACACCCCGTCGTAGCCGAGGTCGGCGAGCAGGGCGAGGGCATCGTCGAGCCGCAGGTCGGTCAGCCCGTTGGTGCCGTAGGCGAAGCGGAGGTCGGTGGCGGCCGGTGTCGGGGTCGGGGTCGTCATGTCGGGCTGACCTTTCTGGACAGTCGCCGCGCGACGGGCATCAGCAGAAGCACCCCCACCCCGACCCGCCCCGCCCCGGCCCGCGAGGCAAGCGCCGCCTGAAGCGGAATCATCGCCCGGATG
>NZ_GG657754.1:2438851-2440017 GCF_000158915.1 Streptomyces himastatinicus ATCC 53653
GAGCGCGGGCACGTTGTCGATGTGCAGCTCGCCGTCCGGGACTTCGCCGAGGGTGTCGGCGAGGACCCGCGCCTTGCCCGCGTTCTTCGCGGCCGCGGCGGCGGGGTCGGCGAGCGCGGCGCCGTCGCCGCCGCCCAGCAGGTTGGTGCCGGACCACGCCCGTACGGACAGGGCGCGCTGCGCGAACATCGGCGCGAGCACGGACCGCAGCAGCGTCTGCCCCGTCTTGCCGTCGCGCCCGGCGTACGGCAGTCCGGAGCGGGCGGCCTCGGCGTGGAGGCGGGGGTGGTGCAGCCCGCTGGAGGGGGTGAAGTTGATGTACGGACACCCGGCGCGGAGCGCGGCGCAGGCGTAGAGCGAGCTGGGCGGCAGCCGGTCGCCGTCGGTGGGGACGGGTTCGGTGGAGGCGACGTTGACGACGACGACGCGGGCGAGGTGATGCGTACGGCGGAACGCGTCGAGGTCGTGGGCGAAGGCGTCGATCAGCGCGTCGTCGCCGCGGGTGTCCCCGGGCTGCGGTCCGCCGGGGCGGATCGCGTCGTCGGCGGCGGTCAGTTCGGCGCGTACGGCATCGGGAAGCCCGTACGGCAGCACTCCCTCGGCGGCCAGCGCCTCGGCGCGCTTGGGGAGCGGGGTGGTGGCGGTGTCGTGGCCACCGAAGACCAGATCGCCGAGCGCGGGCAGCCCGCTGTCCGCGAACGGCGCGGTCTCGGTCACCATCCCGGTCGCGGGCTGAAGCCCCGCCGCGACGGCGGCGCACCCGACGACGGCGGTGGTGGCGACCGAACCGCGCGCGCCGATGAGCCAAATGCCGGTGGGGTGGTGGCGGGGGTTCGGGGTGTCGGGGCCGGTGGTCACAGGCTGCCTCCCGGGTGCCGGTCGGTGGTGCGAGTACGCGGTGGCGGTGGCCGTGGGGGGGGTGCGCGGTGCGGGTGCGGTGGTGCGCGTGCGGTGCTGCCGGTGTGGTGCCGTCGGTGTGGGGTGCGGTGGTGCCCGGGCAGACGCCGGGTCGTGGTGCCGGATCGCCGTGCGTTGGTGCTGTTGCGGCACCGGAGGTGCGAGGCGCGCTGGTGCGGGGCGGGTGGTTTCGGGCTCCGTTCGGGAGCGGTGGCAGGGCGCGTGCAGGGCGGGCGGTGTTGCGGCAAGACGCCGGGGCGCAGGTCGTC
>NZ_GG657754.1:2441741-2444137 GCF_000158915.1 Streptomyces himastatinicus ATCC 53653
CGTACTTCGAGCGTGCCGCCCGCGCCCGCGGAGGAGACGCGTGCGGTGAAGTCCTTGGCGTTGCCGAGGAGATACGGGGTGAAGGCGATCCAGTCGCCGTTGTCGATGTTGCCGACCGTCTTGCCGCCGTTGGCCGGGGTGTGGCTGATGACGTCGACGCCCTGGGAGTCGTCGTAGTGCTCGGCCTGGCGGTGGCGGGGCTGGACGACGTTCTGGTCGTGGGTGGTCAGCGAGGGCTGGCCGCCCCCGCCGTTGTCGGTGTACTCGGCGTCGAAGACACCGAAGATGTTGGCGTTGGGGTCGTGTTCGCTGTCGGCGCTGGTCTTGAGCGTTCCGGAGCAGCCGGTGGCCGAGGTGATGGGGTGGCCGTGGCTGTCGTGGCCGAGGACGTGGGTGACCTTGACCTTGGCGCAGTCGATGGTCCGGTCCTCGGGGTCGGTCACCTTCACCTTGAACGGCACCTCGTCACCGAAGGTGAACAGCTGGCCGTCACCGGGCAGTTGCAGCGTCACCTTGGGGGCGGTGTTGCCGACCGTGAGGTGCACGCTGGCGCTGCCGCTGCGGCCGGTGGGGTCGCTGGCGGTGACGGTGGCGGTGTAGGTGCCGTTCTTGGTGTACCGGTGGGTGGGGTTGGGGGTGGTGGCGGTGTGGCCGTCGCCGAAGTCCCAGCGGTACGTGAGGGTGTCGCCGTCGGCGTCGGCGGTGCCCGCCGAGCTGAACGCGACCTTCATGGGCGCCTTGCCGGACGTACGGTCGGCGGCGGCCTCGGCGACGGGTGAGTAGCCGTCGGTGGCGTTCTCGATGCGGTAGAGGGCGGAGTGTTCGTCGCCGCCGAACCAGTTGAGCCCGTAGTCGAGGACGTACAGCGCGCCGTCCGGGCCGAAGGCGGAGTCCATCACTTGAGTGCCGGTCCACGGGAAGTCGTTGATCTTCTCCACGGTGCCGTCGGCGCCCTGCTCGATGCGCTTGATCCACTGGCGGCCGAACTCGGTGGCGAAGAAGTCGCCGTCGTAGCCTTCCGGGAACTTGACCGGCGAGTCGAGTGAGGCGTCGTAACGGTAGACCGGGCCGCCCATCGGCGACTCGGAGCCGGTGCCGAACTCGGTCACCGAGTTGTCGTCGTACGGGATCCAGGCGGGCTGGGCGGGCGGCAGGTCGGTGAGCCCGGTGTTGTACCGCGAGGTGTTCTTCGGCGCGGCGCAGTCGAAGGCCGGGCCGGAGGTGCCGGTGGCGAAGTCGTAGTTGCGGTACGGCTTGTTGTCGCCGACGCAGTACGGCCAGCCGAAGTTGCCGGGCTTGGTGACGCGCGCGAACTCGACCATGCCCGCCGGGCCGCGGTTCGGATCGGCGGCGCCCGCGTCCGGTCCGTAGTCGCCGACGTAGATCGTGCCGGTCGGCTTGTCGATGTTCATCCGGAACGGATTGCGGAAGCCCATCGCGTAGATCTCGGGGCGGGTCTTGTCGGTGCCGGGCGCGAAGAGGTTGCCGTCCGGGACGGTGTACGAGCCGTCCGCGGCCACCTTGATCCGGAGGATCTTGCCGCGCAGGTCGTTGGTGTTGCCCGCGGAACGGCGCGCGTCATAGGCGGGGTTGCGGTTGGGGCGCTCGTCGATGGGGGTGAAGCCGTCGGAGGCGAACGGGTTGGTGTCGTCGCCGGTCGAGAGGTAGAGGTTGCCGTCCGCGTCGAAGTCGATGTCGCCGCCGACGTGGCAGCAGGTGCCGCGGGAGGCGGGGACGTCGAGGATCTTCTTCTCGCTGGCGGTGTTCAGGGTGCCGTCGGCGTTGAGGGTGAAGCGGGAGAGGCGGTTGACACCGTCGAACTTCGCGAAGTCGGCCGCCGTGCCCTCCTCGGGGGCGTCGCCCGCGGGGGTGTCCATCGGGGGTGCGTAGTAGAGGTAGATGGCGCGGTTCTCTGCGAACCCGGGGTCGATGCCGACGCCCTGGAGCCCCTCCTCGTCGTGCGAGTAGACCGGGAGCTTGCCGGACACCTTGGTGTCGCCGCCCGCGTCCGTCAGGCGGAGGGTGCCGTCGCGGGACGTGTGCAGCACCGAGCGGTCGGGGAGGACGGCGAGCGACATGGGCTCACCGGTCTCGGCCGCGCCCTTGGCGAGCGTGACCTGCTGGAACTTCTCCTCCGCCTGGTCCGCTCCCGCTGGTGGGGATGCGGTGAACGCGAGCCCCGCGCCCACGAGCAGAGTGCTCGTGAGGAGCGCGAGGGAGCCGCGCAGTCCATGCCGTTTCCTGTGCACGCTGATCCTCCGGGAAAAGAGGGGGTGTACGGACGGGGCCGTTGGCCGCCCGACCTGGCACAGGCGCGCGCCGTCGCGCCGTTCGGTGACCGGTTCGGGGTGAGGGGCCCCATGTGACCGGTACATCTCAAGGACGGTAGCGGGGTT
>NZ_GG657754.1:2445863-2448667 GCF_000158915.1 Streptomyces himastatinicus ATCC 53653
GATGGACGAGCCGGTGAAGCCGATGACCGTACGGACCCCGTAAGGCGGCCGCCGCGCGGGCCGTGTCGGCCATTTCGGCGGCGGCCCGCTGCCGTACGCCCTCCGCGTCGCCGTCGCCCCAGATGCGGGCGGGGAGGATGGCCTGGTGGCGTTCGTCGATGGGGTGGTCGCAGACGGCCTGGCCGACCAGGTGGTTGGAGATGGCCCAGCACTGGAGGCCGTACTTGTCGAGGAGCTGACGGCGCCCGTCGAGATAGCCGGGCTCGCCGAGCGCGCGGTCGACCTCGAAGTGGTCGCCCCAGCAGGCGAGTTCGAGGCCGTCGTAGCCGAAGTCGCGGGCGTGGCGGCAGACCTCCTCCAGGGGCAGGTCCGCCCACTGGCCGGTGAAGAGGGTGAAGGGTCTGGGCATGGTGGCCTCCTCCTCAGGCGGGCACGGGTGTGTAGACGCAGTTCTTCTCGGCGCTGTCCTCGACCGCGGCCAGCACCCGCTGCACCTGGAGCCCGTCCTCGAAGGACGGTTCGGGATCGGTCCCGGCGGCGATGGCCGCCACCATGTCGCGCGCCTGGTGGACGAAGGTGTGGTCGTAGCCGAGCCCGTGGCCCGGGGGCCACCAGGCCTCCAGGTAGGGGTGGTCGGGCTCGGTGACCAGGATGCGGCGGAAGCCGGAGTCGGCGGCGGGGGCGGTGTGGTCGTGGAACGACAGCTCGTTGAGCCGTTCGAGGTCGAAGGCGAGCGAGCCGTGGTCGCCGTTCAGCTCGATGCGCAGCGAGTTCTTGCGCCCGGCGGCGAAGCGGCTGGCCTCGAAGGAGGCCAGCGCGCCGGAGGCGAGCCGGCCGGTGAACAGGGCGGCGTCGTCGACCGTGACCGGTCCGCGCGCCGCCGTGCCCGAGCCCGCCGTACCCGGAAGCGGACGGTCCCGTACGAACGTTTCGGTGAGCGCCGAGACGCCGACCAGCCGCTCCCCCGCCAGGTACTGCGCGAGGTCCACGATGTGCGCCCCGAGGTCGCCGAGCGCGCCGGAGCCCGCCTGTTCCCGGCGCAGCCGCCACACCAGGGGGAATTCCGGATCCACGATCCAGTCCTGGAGGTAGGTGACCCGTACATGGCGCAGGACGCCGATCCGGCCCCCGGCCACCATGCGGCGGGCCTGCGCGATCGCGGGCGTACGGCGGTAGTTGAAGCCCACCATCGCCCGCTGTCCGCGCGCCCGGGCGCGGCGTGCGGCGGCGGCCATGGCTTCCGCTTCGGCGACCGAGTTGGCGAGGGGCTTCTCGCACAGCACGTGCTTACCGGCCTCCAGCGCGGCGATCGCGATCTCGGCGTGGCTGTCGCCGGGGGTGCAGACGTCGACCAGCTGCACATCGTCCCGGGCGATCAGAGCGCGCCAGTCGGTCTCGGCGGCCGCCCAGCCGTGTTTGTCCGCGGCGGCGCGGACGGCGTCCGGGTCACGGCCGCAGATGGCGGCCATGGCGGGGCGGAGGGGAAGGTCGAAGACGCGGGCCGCGGTGCGCCAGCCCTGGGAGTGGGCGGCGCCCATGAACGCGTAGCCGACCATGCCGACGCCGAGGCCCTGTGTTTCGGCCTGTCGCGCTTCGGGGTGTTGTGCTGCGGGGCTTTCCATGTGGCTCCTCTCAGATCGCGGCGGATGCGATTGGTGGAGACGGGGCCTAGCTGAATCCCGTGGGCAGGTACTCGTCCACGTTTTCCTTGGTCACGACGGCCGAGTAGAGGGTGAGGGACGCGGGGATCTCCAGTTCGGCCAGGCCCCCGACGCCGTTGCCCTGGCCGAGCGCACGGGCCAGGTCGATGGCGGAGGCGGCCATCGTCGGCGGGTACAGGACGGTGGCCTTGAGGACGGTGTTGTCGGCCTTGATGGCGTCCATGGCCCGCTTGGCGCCCGCGCCGCCGACCATCAGGAAGTCGTCGCGTCCGGCCTGCTGGATGGCACGTTCGGCGCCGACGCCCTGGTCGTCGTCGTGGTTCCACAGGGCGTCGAAGCCGGAGTGGGCCTGGAGCAGCTGGGCCATCTTCGACTGACCGGACTCGACGGTGAATTCGGCGGCCTGGCGGCCCACCTTCTTGATGTTGGGGTAGTTCTTGAGTGCGTCGTCGAAACCGGCCGTGCGCTGGCGGGTCAGTTCCAGGTTGTCCAGCCCGGCCAGCTCCACCACCTTGGCGTTCTTCTTGCCCTTGAGCTGTTCGCCGATGTAGCGACCGGCGTTGAGGCCCATGCCGTAGTTGTCGCCGCCGATCCAGCACCGGTACGCCTGCGGGGAGGCGAAGACGCGGTCGAGGTTGACGACGGGAATGCCCGACTCCATGGCCTTCAGCCCGACCTGGGTGAGCGCCTTGCCGTCGGCGGGCAGGATGACCAGGACGTCGACCTTCTTGTTGATGAGGGTCTCGATCTGCCCGATCTGCTGGGCGGTGTCGTTGGAGCCCTCCGTGCTGACCAGCGAGACGTCCTGGTACTCCTTGGCACGCCGTTTGGCCTGCTCGTTGATGGCGTTGAGCCAGCCGTGGTCGGCCTGCGGCCCGGCGAAGCCGATGGTGACCTTCTTGCCGCGTTTCTTGTCGGCGGCGCCGGCGGGCTGCTTGCCCTCGTCCTTGCTGTCGTTGTTCTCGTTGCTGGTGCAGCCGGCCGCGAACAGCGCGCCCGCCGCGGCGGTGCCCAGGAGGAGGTTTCTGCGACTGGTGGGGTTTCCCTGGATGGTGCTCGGGGTGTGGTTCATGACGTCGAACGACCCTTCTGTACCAGGACGGCGGCGACGATGATCGCGCCCTTGGTGATCTGCTGGACATC
>NZ_GG657754.1:2448862-2452385 GCF_000158915.1 Streptomyces himastatinicus ATCC 53653
GAGCCGGTGAGGATGACCAGCATGAACGCGGCGATGCCGCAGCACAGCCCGGACAGCAGGTACAGCAGCAGCCGCTGGCGCCGTACGTCGATGCCCGCGAGCCGGGCCGCCTCCGGGTTGCCGCCGATGGCGACGGTGCGGCGGCCGAAGGTCGTACGGCCCAGCAGCAGCCAGCCGAGGACCGTGACCGCGGCGAAGATCATCACCAGCGGGGGGATGCCGAGCACGTAGGAGTCGCGGAGCCCGAGGTCCAGGACCGGCTTGACGGTGACGACCTGCGTCTTGCCGTCGCTGATCTGGAGCGCGAGGCCGCGCGCGGAGGCCAGCATGGCGAGGGTGACGATGAACGGGACCACGCCGCCGTACGCGATGAGCACACCGTTGACCAGGCCGCAGCCGAGCCCCACCAGCACGGCGCACAGCAGGATGCCGCCGAACCCGTAGTCCTGGGTGGCGAGCGTGGTGGCCCACACCGAGGCGAGCGCGACCATCGCGCCGACGGACAGATCGATGCCGCCGCTGGTGATGACGAAGGTCACGCCGACGGTGACGACGCCGATGACGGACGCCTGGGTGAGGACGAGTTGCAGATTGTCGGTGCTCAGGAACGCGTCGGGCTTGGTGATGCCGCCCACGACGACGAGGACGGCGAGCACGCCGAGGAGGGAGAGGTTGCGGACGTCGGCGAGGCGTCTGAGGCCGCCGCCCTTGGCCGGTGGTCCGGCGGCGGGCCCGGGTCCGGCCGCCTTCGTGAGCGTGGCGGCGGCGCCGGGAACGGCGTCCGACCCGGTGTCGGCGCCTCCGGGTGAGTTCAGCACGACGGGCTCCCTTCCATCACGAGATCGAGGACGCGGTGCTCGTCCAGTTCGCCCGCGGGCGCCGTATGTACGACACGCCCCTCGCGGAGCACCAGCACCCGGTCGGCGAGACCGAGGACTTCGGGCAGTTCGCTGGAGACCAGCAGCACCGCCATGCCCTCGTCGGCGAGGCGGCGGATCACCGCGTACAGCTCGGCGCGGGCGCCGACGTCGACCCCGCGGGTGGGCTCGTCCAGCAGCAGCACCCGGCAGCCGCGCAGCAGCCAGCGCGCGAGCACCGCCTTCTGCTGGTTGCCGCCGGACAGCGTGCGCACCGGCCGCTCCGGGTCGTCCGGATGCAGCGACAGATCGCGCACGCTGCGGCGGGCCGCCTCGCGCTCGGCGCCGCGGTCCAGCCAACCGGCGCGGGAGAAGCGGGCGAGGGAGGAGACGGAGACGTTACGGGTGACGGACTCCAGCATCAGCAGCGCCTGAGCCTTGCGTTCCTCGGGCGCCAGCCCGAGCCCGGCGCGTACGGCCGCGGACACGCTGCCGGGGCGCAACGGGCGCCCGTCGACGAGGACGCGGCCCGCGGTGGGGCGGCGGGCGCCGTAGACGGTCTCCAGGATCTCGGACCGGCCGGAGCCGACGAGTCCGGCGAGCCCCACGATCTCGCCGGGTGCCAGGTCGAGGTCGACCGGCTCGAACTCCCCGTCCCTGGCCAGCCCTTGGAGGCGCAGCACGGGTTGCTCAGGGGTGGGGGCTTCGGTGGTGCGGCGCGGGAACGCGTACTCGACATCGCGGCCCGTCATCAGCGCGACGACGTCCCGGGTGGGCGTCGTACGGGCGGGCAGCCCGCGGGCGGCCGCGCGGCCGTCCTTCAGCACGGTGACGCGGTCGCCGATGCGGCGGATCTCCTCCAGCCGGTGCGAGATGTAGACGACCGCCACGCCGCCGGTCGTGAGGTCGCCGACGATACGGAAGAGGTTGTCCACCTCGTCGGGGTCGAGCGCGGCCGACGGCTCGTCCATGACGATCAGCCGTACGTCGTGCGAGAGGGCGCGGGCCATGGACACGATCTGCTGTGCGGCGGCGGAGAGTTCGCCCACCAGCCGGCGCGGGTCGATCTCGGGGTGCCCGAGGCGGGCCAGCAGCTCGGCGGCGGTGGCCCGGGCGGCCCGGGACCGTACGAAGCCCGCGGTGGCGGGCTCGTGGCCGAGGAAGATGTTCTCGGCCACGGACAGGCCCTCCACCAGGTCGAGTTCCTGGTAGATGGTGGCGATGCCGAGGCGCATGGCGGCGACGGGCGACTTGAGGGCAACGGGCGCGCCCTGCCACACGATCTCCCCGCCGTCCGGCTGATGGGCCCCGGCCAGCACCTTGATCAGCGTGGACTTGCCCGCGCCGTTCTGCCCCAGCAGGCAGTGCACCTCGCCCGCCTGGACGTCGAGATCGACGCCGTCGAGGGCCCGTACGCCGGGGAAGGACTTGGTGATGCCGGACATGGTGAGCAGCGGGGGCGGGTTTGTCTGACGCGGTGCGGGTGGTGCCATGGCGAGCCTCCTCGGGCGGGTCGCTGTGGCGCTGCGGATCGCTGTGCGGGGTGCGGGGTGCGGGGTGCGGGGTGCGGGGTGCTGTGGTGCCGTTCGCTTGTGCCGTGCGGGTGGTGCGTCTGCTGCTCTCCCCCACCCCGCCCCTCCCCGACCCCGGGGCTCAGCCCCGGCCCCCGCTCCTCAAACGCCGGAGGGGCTGGTGGTGGTGCAAAGCCCCCCCCCGGCCACCGGCGGCAGGTGCCCCGGGGCCGGGGTGCTCCGGGTCGCCGGGCACCCGGTTTCCGGATCCGGGACCGGGACCGGGGCCAGGTCCGGCCCCAGGTCCGGTCCGGGCCCAGGGCCCGGGGCGCCCGGTGCCTCGGTTCGGGGCGCCGGGTTCCCTGGAGTCGGGGCCAGGCTCCCGGTGCTCCGGATCCGGGGCTCCGGGCCCCCGTCCCCGGTCGTCCAGGTCCGGGCCCAGGCGTCCGGCTCGGGAGCCGGGACCGGGGCCAGGGCTCCCGGGGGAACCCCCGGGCCCGGGACTCCGGGCCGGACCCGCTTTCGCGTTTCCGGGCCCGGGCCGAGACCAGGCCCAGGCCCAGGTCCGGATCCGGCCCCGGGCCAAGGTCCGGGCCCAGCGCGCGGGTCCGGGCCCAAGCCCGGGTCCGGGCGCCGAGACCGGGTCGGGCGCCGAGACCGGGGTCCGGGCCCAAGTCCGGGTCCGGGCGCCGAGACCAGGGCCCGGCCCCAAGTGCGGGTCCAGGTCCGGGGCCCGAGTCCGAGCCCAGGCCAGGGTTCGGGCCCTGGCGTCCAGGTCAGGGGCGGAGCCCCTGACCTCCAGAGGCCCGGGGTGGAGCCCTGGCCCCGCAGGCCCGAGGCGGAGCCTCTACCCCCGGTCGGGAGTGGGGCCCAGGCCCGGGGTGGAACGCGGTCGGTTGGAATCGGGAAGGGGCGGGGTGGGGAAAGGGCGCTGTGCCTCGGTACGGCCCGATCCGCGGGGCGGGCCGTAGGGACGGGGCCGGGCAGGGGCGCCCGGCGGATGGGTCAGGCCGGTGAGAAGAGGTGGTCGCTGATCAGACGGGCCGCGCCGGTGACCCCCGCGGCCGGGCCCAGTTCGCCCAGCACGATGGGGAGGTTGCCGGTGGCGAGCGGAAGGGACTGACGGTAGACCTGGGTGCGGATGGCGGCGAGGAG
>NZ_GG657754.1:2452665-2455677 GCF_000158915.1 Streptomyces himastatinicus ATCC 53653
TTGCCGCAGGCGCAGGGGCGGCCGTCGGGCTCGGCCTGGATGTGCCCGATGTCGCCCGCGCTGCCGGTCGTACCGCGGTAGACATCGCCCCCGACCACGATGCCGCAGCCGATACCGGTGCCGATCTTGACGCAGAGGAAGTCCTTGACGGAGCGGGCGACTCCGGCGTGCTGCTCCCCCATCGCCATGAGGTTCACGTCGTTGTCGACCATGACGGGGCAGCCCAGTTCCTGGCTGAGTGCCTCCCGTACGGGGAAGCCGTCCCAGCCCGGCATGATCGGCGGCGCGACGGGCACGCCCTCGGGGTACCGGACGGGGCCCGGCACTCCGATGCCCGCGCCGTCGAACCCCTCCGCGACGCCGGAGGCGCGGAGCTTGGCGGCCATGGCCAGCACCTGTTCGAACACCGCGACCGGGCCCTCGCGGACGTCCATGGGCTGTGTGAGGTGGCCGAGAATCTCCAGTTCCGCGTTGGTCACGGCCACGTCGACGGAGGTGGCGCCGATGTCGACGCCGAGCAGCCGCAGGGCGGGCGCGAGCCGTATGTTGTGCGAGCGGCGCCCACCCCGTGAGGCGGCGAGTCCGTCGGCGATCACCAGCCCGGTCTCCAGCAACCGGTCGATCTCGACGGCGAGCTTGGAACGCGAGAGGTCGATCTGATCGCCCAGTTGAGCCCGGGAGTTGGGGCCGCCGTCGCGCAACAGGCGGAGCAGCCGGGCCTGATGCGCGTTCGCGGGTCGTGCCGTCATGCGCCTCACGCCGCCCCTCCCGCCGTCATCGGCATGCACATGGTCGGGCTTTCACGGGGAACGTAGCAGCGGTTGTCGGGGGTGGGAAGAACTTGCGCCGCAATCCATGCGGACTTTCTCCTGTGGAAGGACAAACTAGAGGTGAGGCAGGGGCGATTTCCCGTCACGGCCGCGCCGCTATCATGTCGATCATGGAAATAGCCAGCTTTGCCACCCTCGTGGTCGTCGTCCTGGTGTACGGCAGCCTGGAAGCCCGCCTCAAGCGGCTGGAGCGCCGGAACGCCCGGCTGGAGCGCAAGGCGGATCTGATCCTCGACCACCTGGGCATCCGTCAGGAGGAGCCGGGCATGGAGCGGGTGACGGCCCTGCTGCGCGAGAACAAGAAGATCCAGGCCATCAAGGAGTACCGCGAGATCACGGACGCGGACCTCAAGGAGGCCAAGGTGGCGGTCGAGCGCATGGACGGGACCCGCGGCTGAGGCCACGGGGCCCGGACACGACCCGGCAGTCAGCCGCAGGGGGGCCGCTCGGCGGTGTCAGTCGCTGGGGCGCTCGTGATAGCTGCGGCGCGTGTGCTCCGTATGCGCGCGCATGATCTCCGTGGCGCGCCGTTCGTCGCGCCGGGCGATGGCGGCGATCAGCTCGCGGTGCTCGATCCAGGACTGCTTGCCGCGCTGCCGGGCCACCGGGGTGTAGTACCAGCGGACCCGGCGGTGCACCTGGGCGGCCAGATCCGCCAGCACGGCGTTCCCGGCGAGCGCCATCACCGTGGCGTGGAACTCGGCGTTCGCGGCTACCGCGCCGTCCACGTCGTCGTCCAGGACGGCCCGTTCACCGGTAGCGCACACCTCCTCCAGCGCCGCGACCCCCTCCGGCCCCGCGCCCGCGGCGGCCAGCCGCGCGGCCTCGGCCTCCAGCAGGGTGCGGACGGTGAGGAGCTGATCGGCCTCCTCCTCCGTCGGCTCGTGGACGAACGCTCCCTGCGCCGGGCGCAGATCGACCCACCCCTCGGTGTTGAGCCGCTGGAGTGCTTCGCGCACCGGCTGCCGGGAGACGCCGAGCTGGCTCGCCAGTTCGCTCTCGACGAGGTGCTGGCCGGGGCGGAGGGCGCGGGTGGTGATGAGTTCGAGCAGGGCTTCGTAGACCCGCTCGCGCAGCGGCCCGGGCCGCTCCAGTCTCGGCACCGCGCCCTGCGGCAGCCCCTTGGACAGCATCGCGCCCCCTGTGGATCGGCGTCGGCCGGATTCCCGGATTGGTGGTTCCGGATTGGTTATTGTCTACAGTTTACGCACACCGGGGCTACGGTCTCAGGCCCGCGTGCAGGACAATGAGACCTCCCAGCACGCACGCACCCACGCACGCAACCTACGCACGCAACCCACGCACAGAACCGGGACTGATCGAATGGGACGGGTCACTGAGCGACGCCGCGTCATCCGCCTCCGGGACGGGGTGGTCAGCACCCGCCCGGACACCCTGGTGGCCGAGGAGCCGCTGGAGATCCGGCTGAACGGGCGGCCACTGGCGATCACCATGCGCACACCGGGCGACGACTTCGCGCTGGCCGCGGGTTTCCTGGTGAGCGAGGGCGTGCTCGGCAGCGCGGACGAACTGGCGAACATCGTGTACTGCGCGGGCGCGACCGAGGACGGCTCCAACACCTACAACGTGGTGGACGTGAAGCTCGCCCCGGGCGTGCCCGTCCCCGACATCACCCTCGAGCGCAACGTCTACACGACCTCGTCCTGCGGCCTGTGCGGCAAGGCCAGCCTGGACGCCGTCCGCACCACGGCACGCTGGAAGCTGGACGGGCCGGACGACGACCCGGGCACCCCCGTCCGCATCACCCCGGAGACCCTGACCGCCCTGCCCGACCGGCTGCGCGCCGCCCAGCGCGTCTTCGACCGCACCGGCGGGCTGCACGCGGCGGCGCTGTTCACGCCGGAGGGCGAGCTGCTGGACGTACGGGAGGACGTGGGCCGCCACAACGCGGTGGACAAGCTGGTCGGGCGCGCCCTCCAGCAGGGGCTGCTGCCACTGTCCGGGGCGGTGCTGCTGGTCTCCGGCCGGGCCTCCTTCGAGCTGGCGCAGAAGGCGGTCATGGCGGGGATCCCGGTACTGGCCGCGGTCTCGGCGCCGTCCTCACTGGCCGTGGACCTGGCGGACGAGGCGGGGCTGACGCTGGTCGGCTTCCTGCGCGGCACGTCGATGAACGTGTACGCGGGCGAGCACCGGCTCGCCCTGCCGACGGCGGTCGGCGGCG
>NZ_GG657754.1:2455777-2482819 GCF_000158915.1 Streptomyces himastatinicus ATCC 53653
TTATTGATCGAGCGTTCTCGATAGGTGCTAGGGTTTCCCCATGGCCAGAACGAAGGAATTCGATCCGGAGGCCGCGCTCCAGTCGGCTCTCGAGCTGTTCTGGCGGCGCGGCTATGAAGCGACCTCGATGGCGGACCTCGTCGAGCATCTCGGCGTCGGCCGCGCCAGCATCTACGCGACCTTCGGAAACAAGCGCGAGCTGTACCTGAAGGCGATGGACCGCTATGCGGAGACCCGCGACCCGTCCCTGCTGGCCGAGTTGTCCCAGCCGGGACCCGCACTGCCCGCGGTGCGGGCGCTGGTGCACCGCTTCGCCGAGGAGGCCGCCTCCCCGGAGCAGCGACTGGCAGGCTGCCTGGTGACCAACACCGCGGCCGAACTGGCCCCGCATGACCCGGTGATGGCCCGCCGGGTGGAAGTGAGCTGGGACCATGTGGAGACCCCGCTGCACTCCGCGCTGATACGAGCCCAGGCCCAAGGGGAGCTTCCCGAAGACCGCGACCCCCGCGCACTGGCACGGATGCTGTTCGTCCTGCTCCAGGGGCTACGGGTAGTGGGCAAGGCGTCGGACGACCCCGCCCGGGTGCGGGACGCGGCGGAGCAGGCGCTGGCACTGCTGGACTGAGGAAAGAGCGACGCCTCGACACCCCTTTTTCATGCCCGCATATTAAACCGATCGGTCAAAAACGAGGGACGGAACGAGATGACCGCCACGGATACGCCGTGCGGTGCCGCTACCGACACCGGCACCGATACCGCGACTGGCACCGGCACCGCCACCGCCACGCGCTCGCGCCGGGCGTTCGCCCTGCTCGGCTCCGTCCAGATCACGCTGATCTTCACGCTCGCCGCGATCGCCGTACCGCTGCCCGAGATCGGGCGCGCCTTCGGCCTGGAGCGCGCCGATCTGATCCTGCTGAGCGCCGCCTACGGACTGACCTTCGCCGGGCTGCTGCTCTTCGGCGGGCGGCTCGCCGACCGCTACGGCGGTCGACGAGCCCTCGGCGCCGGGCTCACCCTCTTCGCCGCGGCCTCGGCCGCCGCCCCGTTCGCCCCCGGCATCGGCACCCTCCTGGCGGCACGCTTCGCCCAAGGCGCGGGGGCGGCGCTGATCGCGCCCGCCGCGATGGCCGTGCTGCGTGCCGTCTTCCCCTCCCCCGCGGCGTACGGGAGGGCGATGGCGTCCTGGGGCGGGCTCTCGGTGCTCGGCGCGACCGCGGGCAATGTGCTCTCCGGTGTCATAGCGGAACTGCTGTCCTGGCGCTGGAGCTTCGCCATACCGTTCGCGGTGGCCGCGGTCGCCCTGGCGCTCGCGCCCCGGCTGCTTCCGGACACCCCACCGGCCCCGGGCCGGACGCTCGATCTGCCGGGCGCGCTGCTGGCCACCGCAGGGATCACGCTCGCCAGTTACGGGCTCGTCGTCACCGACGCCCTGCCCTGGTCGTCGGCCGAGGTGCTGGTGCCGCTGCTCCTCGGAGGCGCACTGCTCACCGCGTTCTGGTACGCCGAGCGCCGGGCCGGAGATCCACTCCTGCCGCCCCGCTTCCTGGCGGACCGGCCGCGGGCGCTCGCCCTCACGGCCATCGCGCTGAGCGCCTGCGCGACCGCGATGACCTTCGTGACGTTCTCGCTCCACCTCCAGCAGGACCGTGACTGGTCCCCGCTGCGGACCTCGGCCGCCTTCCTGCCGTTCGCCGTCGCCCTGCTCGCCTCGGGTCGCTCGGCGGGCGGGCTCATAGCCCGCTTCGGGCCCCGGAAGGTCACCGCCGCCGGGCTGGCCACGGCCGCCGCCGGACTCATCCTGCTGGCTCTCACCGGGCTCGACCCCCACACCCCGTACGCGTCGGGGCTTCTGCCCGGGCTGATGCTGCTGCCGACCGGTACCGCGGCCTCCTTCGCCGGGGCCGCGGTCCTCACCACCGACGGTGTGCCGCCCGAGCGGACCGGGCTCGCCGGCGGGGTGCTGAACACGGCGATGGAGCTGGGTCCGACGGTGGTCTTCGCCATCGTGCTCACCTTCGGCAGCGACTCCTTCTCCCTCGCCGCGACGGGGGCCGCGCTCGCGGCCGCCGCCGCCCTGAACCTCCGCGTCCAGCGGAGCCGTCCCTCCTCCACCGCACAAGGAGCCATCCGATGAACCGCTTCACCGCCAAGACCGCCCTCGTCACCGGCGCGGGGTCCGGCCTCGGCCGTGCCATCGCGCTCGCCTTCGCCGCCGAGGGCGCGTCCGTCGTGGCCGCGGGGCGCACCGAAGCCACCCTGGCCGAGACGGTCCGCCTCATCGAGGCCGCGGGCGGCCGGGCCGCCGCCGTCACCGCCGATGTGACCGACTCCGGCCAACTGCGGGATCTGGTGCGCGAGACCGTCGACCGCTTCGGTGGGCTGGACATCGCGGTCAACAACGCCGGGATACTCCGCGGCAAGGGGCCGGTCGGCGAGGTCAGCGAGGAGGACTGGGACGCGGTGCTGCGCACCAATGTGACGGGCGTCTGGCTGGCCATGAAGCACCAGATCGCCCATATGAAGGAGAACGGCGGCGGGGCCATCGTCAACGTCTCGTCCAACCTCGGCGCCCACCTCCGGGTTCCGGGCACCGGCGCGTACAGCACCTCGAAGGCGGCGGTGTCCGCGCTGACCCGGGCGGCCGCGCTCGACCACATCCACCAGGGTGTCCGGATCAACGCGGTCAGCCCCGGCGCCTCCGACGGCCCCATGTCGCTGCTGCCCGGCGAGACCGAGGCCGACCGTACCGAGCGGATGAAGACGCAGACCCCGCTGGGCCGGCTCGCCGAGGCGGACGAGATCGCGGCGGCGGTGCTCTACCTCGCCTCCCCGGCGGCGGGTTCCGTGGTCGGCACCGACCTGGTCGTGGACAGTGGCTCCTCGGCCTGACGACTCGGTCGCCACAGGGCTGCCCCCCCCACCGGGGCAGGGGGCCGTCACCGCGTGACGACGCGAGCGCCTCGACGGCATCCTCCACGAGCACCGATATGCCGAAGGGCCCCGCGCACGGAGGAGATTTCCGGCAAGCGCGGGGCCCTTCGGCGTGCGCACAGGTCGTTCCGGGTTCAGGGTGCTTTCAGATCGCCGCAGTGGTGCCGCTCGGAGGACTGCCGCGCGAACGCCGTGAGCAGATCGGCCCGGAGGGCGGCCGAGTCATGTCGCACGGGCACCTCTCCCGGACGTGTCGTCGTGCCGGTGTCAGCAATGATGCCGCGCAGGACGTACAGCGCCCGCTGGTCAGTGCCGGGGCACTCGGCGGTCGCCCACGTGAGGTGAGCGTCCTTCTCCTGCCCCCGCTCCCCCTGCACGCGCGAGGCGGCGACCTCGGTCGCGAAACTCTCGGCGTACGGGCCGTAGTAGGCCGAGATCCAGTACCCGGGCACCTGCGGATCGTCCGACGTGGTGAGCACACAATCCTCCACCGGTGCCGATCCGCCGGACCGCGTGGTCCAGACGTGGTCCAGGCCCGCTCGCGCGGCGGCGCGGGAGTGCGGGCGCAGCGCGGCGCAGGTACCCGTGGCCTTGGAGATGGGGACCGGACGGTCGCGAGGGTTGTCGGCCAGGCCCGTGAGGGAGCCGCCGTCCGGATCCGCGCAGCCGAAGGCATCGGCGGCCTTTTTCGAGGTCGCCGTCACGGCGGCGGCGAAGTCCCGGCGCCGGTCGCCGGACCACGCCTTTCCGCCCAAACCTTCCAGCCGGGCGGTGACCAGCAGACTCTTGTCCTCCTTGCCGTGGCACCGCAGCCAGAGCGAAGCACGGGGCATCCCAGGGTCGTTCAGCAGCACCCCTGGCCAGGTGCCGAGCGGGGAGACCGGCGGGCTGTACGACGCCAGCCCGCGGCGGTCGAGGTAAGCCATGGCGCCCTCGCTCCGCGAGCCTCGGTATACCTGGATGCTCAGGCCGCTGCCGCCGCCGGTGACTTCCGCCCTACAGGAGGCCAGCACCCCCGGTCCGTCGGCTGAGGTGTCCCGGGCCCCCACGTCGTCGCTGCCCAAGGCATCGCGGACCTGCTGGGCGGCGAGGCTCCCCTCACAGGCACCGGACAGTTCCCGGTCGTCCCGCCAGCTCTGGAGTGTCCCGGTCGCGTACAGAACACCGCCGACCAGCAGGAGGCAAACCAGGATCCCGCCCAGAGTGATGCCGACCTTCTTGCCGGTACGGCTCATTCTCTTCTCACGCATTCTCGATCGTTTCTCCAGCAAGAGGGAACGGGCCCGCACCACTACCGAGCGGTGCGTCACCCGCCGGGACGCCCAAGGTTGATCAATGCCTGCTCCCGTCCGTCACTGTATGTCCCCTGCCCCTCGTGCTGGATCACTCCGATCTCGGGAGAGGGTTTGCCGGATTCGATGCCGGGGTCGCCGCCTTGGGCCTCGACCCACTTCACGACGAGCGCATCCATCTGTTTGTGGCCGGTGTTGAACGTCTTGGCCGCTTCTTCTCCCCCGACCTTGGTCGCGTCCGCGACGGCCTCCTTGGTCCAGTCGTACATGCCGAAGTCCACCACGCGGCCGACGATGTCCACGCCCGGCGCGACGACCCCAGGGGCCTTCGCAGGCACGAAGTCGACCACGGCGTTCGCGGCGGTGACGTGGTGGTTGACGTCACGCGCCCACTGGATCGCGGCATCCTTCTTGTCCAGGGCGACGTCCGTCATCACGCCGTCGTAGTGGCCCCAGACGTTGCCGACACCCATGATGGCGTTGTTCCGCTGGTCGATGGCCTTGGTGTCCCCGTTGATGGGGTTCTGGACCAGCTTGTCGGCCGAGTACTGCCGCTCCGCGTTGAACATGTCCGCGAACGCCCCCGGATCGTTGGCCACGCCGCGCATCACCTTGTCGAGGACCTGCGGGTCCAGGGCGACCCGGACGTTCCCCTGCTCATCCTTGAAGACCCCCGAAGCGATGTGCTTCTCGCTCTCGTAGGCGGGATTCGCCTGGCTCAGGATCTCGTGCGTGTCCGGGGTGTAGTCGGTCAGGATGTGGCCCATCGAAGGCCTGAGGTTCGGGGACATGTTGTCGTCGAGATGGCTGACGGCGTACTGCATCACGCGCGCCTCGGCCTCCGAATGGCCGCCCAGCGGATGCTTCGTCCCGGGCACCTCACCGGTGGCCGCCGCCTCCAGCGCCTGGCCGAAACCGACCTTGTTGGTCAGGTCAGCGAGGTCCTTGTTGTCGATTGGCGCCGCGCCACCGCCGTTGAGGAGGTAGCCGGGCCAGTCCCGGTCCTTGAGCAGGTACTGGAGACGGTCGCTGCCCTTCGGGTCGAGGTAGGTGGTGGAGGCGTCCGGGTCCTTGCTCATCAGGCCCAGCACGCCGTCCAGCGGGTCGTACTCGACGCCCTTCTGCCCGGGCTTGCCGTTCCACTGGTCCCACAGCCCGCGGTCCTTATTGTCCTTCTCGGTCTCCATGATGTCGTCGCCGAGGGTCTGCAAGAAGGAGCCGTCGTACTTCCCGCCCTTCTTCATCAGGGTCACGAACTCCTGATAGCCGTAGACGGGCTCGGTGTTGCTGGCGAAGTTCTCCGTGCCGACCTTCTTGAGACCGGCGAGGAACTCCTTGTTGAATTTGCCGTCGTCGCTGTTGAGCCAGTCCTGGTAGCGCTTGGAGGTCACCGGGAGCTTCTCGATGTCCTTGGGGACGTTGGTGGCGGCGGCGATGGTCGTGCTGACGCTCTTCTCCAGCCAGTCACCGTCCTTGCCCATCCCACGCAGCTCATGGCCGAGCTTGACGGTGCCCTCGGGGCCCAGACCCTGGACGAACGTCTGGCTGAAGGCCTTGTCGCCCTCGTTGCCGTCGAGGAGCGCACGCAGCTCCCTCTTCTCCTTGTCGCCGAGGTCGTCGCCGTCGGCGACCTTCTTCGCCAGTTCCTCGGCGCGCTGGCCCTCGTACTTCTCCGGGTCGCCCGAGGCGTTGGAGTTGAAGCCCCCGTTGACGCCCTTGCCGTCGACGTCCTTGGTGACGCGCTCCAGGGCGGTGCGGTAGCCGAAGTCGGCCTCGTCGATCTCCTTGATCTGGTCCATGAGGAGGTCGGTCCGCTGCTGCTCGCGCGCGGCGATGCCCGCTGGGTCGTTCTTGTACCCGCGCAGTTCCTCCGGCGTCATGTCCTGGAAACGCTTGGAGTCGTAGTCTGTGGTGACCTGGCCCGTCACGGAGTCGACCTTGTAGCCGTCCTCACGAGCCTGCTTGACCAGGTCCTTCAGCGCGGACTTGAGCCGGGTCAGCACGGTGTGGGCCTCGGAGAGCTGCTCGGCGACGGCGTGTGCCTCCTTCATGGCACCCCACAGCTCGTGCGCCGTGATACCGCCACTCCTGGCTGCGGCGTTGTAGCCCTGGCCGACCCACTTCCCGTTGCCGAGGGCTCCGCGCACGTGGGTGTCGTAGTTCGTCTTGAGCGTCTTGAACTTGTCCCCCATCGCCTTCCACTCCTCGGAGGCGCTCTGGAGCGTGGACAAGTCCGTCGTCATCACGTCCTGATAGGTCAGGGCCATGGATCACTCCGAGGTGGGCGAGGGGTTGGGCAGCAGCAGCGGGCCATTGGGGTCGGTGGAGGGATCGGGCGGCTTGGGAGGAGCGATCACGGACGGTGTATCCTTGGTGACACCGCTTCCCGGTTGCCCCGCCGGAATGAGGTCGTTGAACTGCGAGCCCTGGAACTGATCGTTGCCGATGTAGAGGTTGCTCGCGGTACGCAGCGCCCCCATCTCCCCGTTGAGGCGTGCCAGCAGGTTGTTCACCTGCTGGCCCCAGTGCCTCATCGCCGCGTTGAGGCCGGCCTTGATCTCCCACTTGTCGAGCTCGCCCGGACCACCCCACACGACGGCGTCCACTCGACCGGCCGGTGCCAGGCCGGTGACGGACTGCGTGGCGCCTCCCGCGTGCTGACCCGCCTTGACCGCGTCGGGAAGCAAGTCCCGTTCCAGGTACGTGGCGGCCTTCTTCTTGTCGGAGGCGGAAGAGGCCATATGGTCGCCCCCCGTCGAGGGGGCGCCTCCGCTGTCGAAGCTGTTCACTTGCATCTGTGTCCGCGCGGCTGCTGCGGACTTGTGTTGAGCCCACTCTTCTTCGAACGAGATGGCGCACCGCCCCCTGGGATAAATCAAGTCATTTACCGCACACGCATGTTCATCCTTGTCAGGGACGATACAACGAGTCGAGATGATTCGATGACACCGTTTTCGTGTGCCGCTCGAAGAGTCATTCCTGCATGTCGTGCCGCATGTCCGTACTCGTTGACGAGGCCACCGAGGACCCGGGTGCGCTCGGCGTTCTGGGGTGGAGGCATGCGCTGCGGCGGGTTGTTCGTGAGCGTCGGGTGGTAGCTGATTCCGGCCCGGCGGGGGCGACCGGCCGCAGGACGGCCAAGGACGCCGCGGTGCTCGCGGGCCCCGGCGGCGGGTTCCGTGGTCGGCACCGACCTGGTCGTGGACAGCGGCTCCTCAGCCTGACGGCGCCCTCCGCGTCGTAGGGCTTGCCCCCGTCAGGGCCCGGGGCCTGCCCCACCCGGGCCCGGGGGCCCACTCCATGGTCCGGGTTCCCTCGGCCCGGCAGGCTAGGGCGACATGAACAGACGTATCAGAACAGCCCGTTTACGTCTCGTCGCGGCCGCCACGGCGGTCGCCGCCCTGCTCGTCGGCGCCGCCGCCGTCCCGGCGGCCACGGCCGATCACCGCACCGCGTCCGCCGCGGCCACCACGCTCACCTCGAAGGAGCTGCACCAGCGGGTGGCCCGGATCCTCCGGGACGCCGGGTACACCGGCATCACCGTGGAGATTCGGGACGGCCGCCGCGAGGTCCGCGCCCGCGCGGGCGTGGCCGAGCGGAACACCGGCCGCCCCATGCCGTACGGGGCGAACTACCGGGCCGCGAGCGTCACCAAGACCTTCGTGGCCACGGTCGTACTCCAGCTGGTCGCCGAGAGAAAGCTGTCGCTGAGCGATCCGGTGGAGAAGTGGCTGCCGGGCGTGGTGAGCGGCAACGGCAACGACGGCAGCCGGATCACCATCCGCCACCTGCTCCAGCACACCAGCGGCATCTACCGCTACGACCCCACGGAGGAGACCGGGGACACGGCCGAGGCGTTCGAGCAGAACCGGTACCGCCACATCGACCCCGAGGAGATCGTCGCCGGAGCGATGAAGCACCGGCCCGACTTCCAGCCCGCCGACGAGGACGAGCCGAATCCGCAGTGGAGTTACACCAACCCCGGCTATCTCCTCGCCGGAATGATCATCAAGAAGGTCACCGGGAAGTCATGGGACAAGGAGGTCAAGGAACGGATCGTCCGCCCGCTGGGCCTGAAACGCACCTACGCGCCCGGCGACGACCCGTATCTGAGGGGCCGGCACGCGCATACGTACAAGCTCTTCCCCGGCTCGACCGAGTGGACCGACACCACCGTCCGCAATGTGAACTGGGCCGGCTCCGCGGGCTCCCTGATCAGCACCGATCACGATCTGAACCGGTTCTACGCCGCGCTGCTCGGCGGGGAGCTGCTGCTGCCACCGCAGCTCGCCGAGATGCGCCGGACCGTCGCCGTCAACGCGGACTACGAGGAGGTCTTCCCCGGGATGCGCTACGGTCTCGGGCTGGCCCAGCAGCCGCTGCCCTGCGGCGGGGACCGCTGGGGTCACGGCGGCGACCTCGCGGGCGGCACGGTCAGGGCCACCACCGACGCCCACGGGCGCCGCTCGGTCGTGGTCATGACCACGGGCGCGACATCCGACGACGAGCAGCTCCTCGCGGCCGAGCGGGAAGTCCAGGCGCTGCTCGACGACGTGATGTGCGCTCGTAAACTCTGACGGCGGAGGTCGGAGAGCAGCCGGAGGAGAGAAGTCCATGCGCATCGGCGAGCTGTCCCGGCGCACCGGGGTGAACGAACGCCTGCTGCGCTACTACGAACAGCAGGGCCTGCTCCGGCCCGACCGGCTGCCCAGCGGCTACCGCGTCTACCGCGAGTCCGATGTGGTGACGGTGCACCGCATCCGCGCCCTCCTCGCCGCGGGCCTGTCCACCGCGGTCATCTCCCAGGTCCTGCCGTGCGTCCGCGACGACGGCGAGCGGCTGGTCCCGACCTGCCAGGATCTGCTGGGCCAGCTGCGGCGGGAGCGGGACCGGATGACGACCGCGATCGAGGAGCTGGAGACGTCGCGGTCGCTGCTGGACGTGGTGATCACGGCGGGTCGGTCCGCCACGGACTGACCCGCCATCGCGGCACGTCTACGCCTCGCGGCAGGGCTCGTCCGGTTCGGCCACCCGCCGCAGCAGCGCCATCAGCTGCTCGCGCTCCGCCGCGCTCAGCCCCGCCGTCAGTTCGTCGTTGGCCTCGTCGCCCAGCGAGGAGGCCGATCCGCCCGCGCCCGCCCCCGGCGAGCTGCTGATCCGCACCGAGGCCATCGGCGTGACCCTGCCCGGGGTCCGCCGCGTCCGGGACACCGGTACACCGCTCCCCGGGACGTTCGGCGGCGACGTCGCGGGGCGGGTGGCCGCGCTCGGGGACGGCGTCACCGGCTTCGCCGTCGGCGACCGGGTCTGTGCGATCTCGTTCTCGGACTCCTACGCCGACCTCACCACCGCCCCCGTCGTCACCGCCTCGCCCATCCCGGACGGCGTGACCGCCGTGGAGGCGGTCGCCCTCGTCCGCGGCGGCCATGTCGCCCTCGCCGCCCTCTCAGCCGCCGCCCTCGCCCCCACCGAATCGCTGCTCATCACGGGCGCCGCGAGCGGCGTCGGCCATCTGGCGGTCCAACTGGCGCGTATCCAAGGGGTGCGCCGCGTCGTCGCGGCCGTCGGCGACCCGGCGAAGGCCGCGTTCCTGCGCGGCCTCGGCGCGGACGAGGTGGTGACGTACGGGGACGAGTCCTGGGGCGAACCGGTCGACGCGGTGCTCGACGGCGTCGGCGGCGACCTCCTCCCCCGCGCCCTCGACGCCCTGGCCCCGGCCGGGCGGCTGGTCTTCTTCAACTCCGGCGGCGGCACCGTCCCCGCACACGCCCTGCTCTCCGGCTCGAAGACCATCACCGGACTGACCATAAGTCACTTCTCGCGCACCCGCCCCGAGTTGTACGCACGGCACCGCGACGAGCTGTGGCGACTCTTCGGCGAGGGCCGTCTGCGCCCCGCCGTGCACGCGGAAATACCGCTCGACCAGGCTCCGGAGGCCCACGCCATCATCGAGTCCCGCACCAACCGGGGAAAGGTCGCCCTCATCCCCTGACGCACGGTCCTTGTTTCCACCCGGCGCAAAGCGGGACACTTCTGCAACAGTCTCCATGGGACATGGGATGTCGTGATGTCTTGATGTCCAGATGGCTCTGAAGGGCAGGTCGTGGCCATGGCGTCAGATCCCCGCACACGCCCCCGGACCAGACGTCGGCGGCGCCGCGCCTCGGTGCTTCTCGCCGCCGCGGCACTGGCCCTGACTCCGCTTCCGGTACGGGCCGCGGACACGGACGACACCGTGTCCGCGGCCCGTACCGCTTCCGGCTCCTCCGCCGACGCGGACGCGGACTTCGACCAGCAGATCCTCTTCAAGTCAGGCCAGGACGGCGGGTACTTCTGCTTCCGGATCCCCGCGATCGTCAAGTCCAAGGACGGCACCCTGCTCGCCTTCGCCGAGGGCCGCAAGGACAACTGCGGCGACGCCGGGGACATCGACCTGGTGCTCAAGCGCTCCGCCGACGGGGGCCGCACCTGGGGCCCGTTACAGGTGGTCAACGAGGGCGGCGGCGACACCCACGGCAACCCGGCACCCGTGGTGGACACCCGCACCGGCCGGATCCTGCTGGCCAGCACGTACAACACCGGCCGGGACGACTCCCAGAGCTGCGACGTACCGTGCGACCGCACCCCGCACCTCCAGTACAGCGACGACGACGGCGCCACCTGGTCCACCCCGCGCGATCTGAGCCCCGCCCTGCTGCCCCCGGCGTGGAACTCCTGGTACGCCACCGGCCCGGTGCACGGCATCCAGCTGAAGCGGGGGCCGCACAAGGGGCGGCTTCTCTTCACCGTCAACACCGAGAGCCACGACGGCACCCGCATCACCGCCAACCACGCGGCGCTCGCCTACTGCGACGACGGCGGCAGGCGCTGGAAGGTCGGCGCGGTGGACTCGTACCCGATCGCGCAGGACGGTACGTTCCGTCAGAAGCCGTCGGAGATGACGCTGCTGGAGCGGTCCGACGGTTCGGTCTACGTCAACGGGCGCGAACAGGACGGCACCGACCTCGGCCACCGCGACTACGCCATCAGCCACGACGGCGGCGAGAGCTTCGCCGCCCCCTTCCGCACCATCCCCGACCTGTCCACGCCGATGGTGCAGGGCTCGGTTCTGCGGCTGCGCGACGCGGGCCGCGACGGCCCCGGGCGGCTGCTGTTCGCGGCGCCCGCCGACCCCGACCGGCGCCGCACCATGATGATCCGCTCCTCCTGGGACGAGGCCCGCAGCTGGGAGGGGACCGACCGCGGCAAGGTGGTCACCACCGACTGGTCCGGCTACTCCGACATGGCCCTCATCTCACCCGGCACGGTCGGGCTGATGTACGAGGGCGGCGCGGTGGACGCCCGCGACGAGATCCGCTTCGCCCGCTTCTCCGAGGACTGGCTGGGCCCGCGCGCCGCCCCGTCCCCGGTCACGGACGACCGCGCGCCCCGCGCCCGCCCCGCGACCGTCCTCGGCGGCGCCACCGGAACCGCCGGGGGCCGCTTCGGCGGGGCGCTCACCTTCGACGGTACGGACGACGCCGTACGCCTCCCCTACCGCTCCTCGCTGCCGCTCGGCACCCGTGACTTCACCATCAGCCTGTGGTTCCGCTACTCCGCCGCCTCCGGACAGCACCCCTTCCTCTGGATGGGCGGCATCGGCGGCAAGCAGGCCCAGGTCTGGGTGCGCGGCGAACCGTCCGCGAACCGCGTCCGCGCCCTGATGACCACCGTCAACGGCCCCGCCACCTACACCTCGGCCTCGGTCAGTACCACCGCCGCCCACAACGACGGCGCATGGCACCACCTGGCCCTCACCCGCACCGGCGGCCGCCTCTCCCTCACGGTGGACGGCACCGCGCCGGTCTCCGCCCCCGACGCCCCCGGCACCATCAGCCGCTCCTCCCCCTTCGCTCTGCACCTCGGCGAGGCGGTCGACGGCCGCTCCCGGATGACGGGCGCCCTGGACGAGGTCCGCGTCTACGGCCGGGCCCTGACCGACACCGAACTCCGCCGGGTCCGCGAGTTCAACGCCCCCGCCGGGAAGTCCGCCACCACCCACCTCCCCCTGGACCGCGTCCGGTCACCCCGCTGATTCCGAGGCGGGGCGCGGCCCAGTGGCAACCCCGGCGCGCCCCGCCTACGGTGAAGAAGAGGGGCGAACCGCCTCCTCGGCACGGTGGTAGCCCCCATGCTCATAGCTCATCGGGGCTTGCGAGCATACGACTCCGACTCCCTCGCCTGCCCCATGGGCGAAGGGAGGTCCGGTGAACGCCGTTAATCAGCAGACGCTGGACAGCCGACCGCCCGGCCCCGCCCCGGCTGGCCGACTGCGCCGCTTCGCTGCATGGGTGAGCTGGCCCTTGGTGACGATCTGGCGCACAGCCCGTAGCCGTTGGCTCCTCGCCCGCGGCGTCCGCACGCCACGCCGCTGGTCGCGACCACGGTCCTGGACGTGGCCGGTGCTCGCGGGGGCGCTCTTCGCCTTCTATCTCCTCTGGGCGGTCCACAGCCTGTGGCCCGGCATGCCAGGGAGCAGTGCCCTCTTCACAGAAGGCCAAGTGGTGGAAGCCATCGGATTCTCCTGGATCGCCTTGTTCGTCGTAGCCTGGTTCCTGTTCTGGCGCTATACGCGGGTGTGCCGGTACTACCTGCGGAAGGCAAAGCGCCATCCGAACACCTTGGTCAAACCCGGCAGCATCATCGGCCGGGTCGTGGGACGGGACCCGCTGTGCGACGCCCTGATGACCGATCTGCGAGATCGCGACCGCCGACGCCCACATGTGATCGTCGGCACCATTGGCGTCGGCAAGACGGCACTGCTCGTGCGCCTTACGGAGCGGCTTGCGCGCAAAGGCGCCGCTCCCGTCGTCCTCCAGTTGCGGGACATCCAGGACGTCGAGGATGTGACGGATGCCAGGAACAAACTGAATTTCTCCGAGTTGGCCCGGCAGCGCTTCATCGAAGAGGTCTCGGACAAGACGCTTTCGCCGTCGGAAGGCGAGAAGGTCTGGCAGCGGCTGCGCTACCAGCAGGACAGAGTCGTCGTACTGGCCGACGGCCTTGAGGAAGCGCTCAGGGAAGAGCCTGATCGCGACAACCTCATCCGTCAGGCCATCACCGTTGCCGACGAGGCAAAGCTGCCCCTGGTCATCACATCCCGCCCGAACGACTCCCTGGAGGCGGTACCGGCCGCACTCACGGCGCTCGAACCCCTCAGTGAAGAGGCCGCGTTGGCCTATGTCGCTTCGGGCAGCAATTGGCGTTCCGACAAGCAGCGACTGGACTGGGTCGTGGAGGCGGCCAATGTCGCCGGATCTCCCCTCTACCTGGAGGTCTCCAGAGAACTGGAGGCGCGGGGACGGCTGGCCCCGATCATCGGGGGCGGAGACGATCCGTCGGACACTCGTGATCGGGACGAATGGGCCTTGCGATACGACCTGCTCGAAGCCTGGATCGAGGCGCTCAAAGACGGTGCACTCTTTCCCGAACAGCCCATTTCCCATCTGGGGCGTCGCATGACGGTGGAGTACCTGTCCGCCCTGGCCTGCGTCGCCCTGTGGGAGAGTTCCGCCCAGGTCGATTACAAGGTCCTCACCGAGCAACCCGGCGAGGGCGGCAGCGCCATGAGCGCGGATGCTCTCTCAAAGGTCATGGAGCGTCTGCACGACCGCACGGACGAGTTCGTGGCGAAAACCCGGATCGATGTGCGTACCGCCGGAAGCTGGGGCAGCCGCTTGGGCCTGGTGGACGACACGGGATCGGGCGTCCGGTTCCGGCACAGCGTGATGCAGGCGTACCTCGCCTCCCGGTTTATCCACCCCCTGCTCGAGCAAGACGCCGAGGCCCCCATACCCTCAGTGATCACCACGACGGACGCTACGGTCATGCTCAAGGTGGGCGCCTCGGGATCGGCCGACTCGGACGTCTGGACGGGTTCCTCCATGGCGCAATGGCATGCGGAGACCGCGGCCACTGGGGTGGCCACTGGGCCGTCAAACTACTTCCGAGAAGCGCTGCTACGCCCCGGCCGAGAACTCAGCACTGCGCTCATTCTCTATTCACGCTCGCTAGAAGCGATGTGCACCTGCGTGACAGAGCCATGGCTGTGCACCATACGTCACGCCAGGAAGCTGCTCATAGACACAGCAGAAATCGCACTGGCCCCGGACAACGGTGCGTACAGCAGGGTCAAGTACGACGGCCAGGCGGAGAACGACATGCAGGACCGCCGGGTCAAGGCCCTGGAGATGTATTCCGCCGCACTGGATATTGACAGCTTCGACGACGATCCCAAACACAGATATATCGTCCAAAGGATCAAGCGGCAATGGCCGAAAGTCCAGGAATACAACCAGCGCAAGCTCGACAGCGCCAAAACGGGCCTGATCAAACGCATCGGGGCCACGGCCCGGCTGTTGGCCGGCCGTGCCCCCGCGTCGACGAAGACAGGCACCGCCTACGACCTGTTGTTCGACATATCCCGTGATGAACGTTCCCATTCCGTGCGGTTCGCCATCGCCCGCGAGATCGGCGAGGGCAGTGATACCGCGTTCTACGCGCTGGCGAGCGACCTCACGCCCCCGGCGCCAGTAGACACATGTCCGCGGCACCCCGATAGCACGCGTCAGGCCAGAGCTCACAGGGACGCGGAGGAGCGCTCGTCGGACACCGTCAAGAGTGAGCGGCTTCGCCGTAAGGAACGTGACGAGTGGATCCGCAAGGAGCAGCGGGAAGAGCGCGTCCACGAGGACAACGAGCAGGAAGAGGAGGAGAAGCAGCGACGCGAGGACATCATGCGCGCCTGGCTGGCCCCCATGCTGGTGAATTCCTGCACGCTCACCCACCACGACGACACACCGTTCTCAGCGCTCTGCCGTTGGATGCAGGCAGTGGAAAGGGAACAGCTCGACAGGGGTCTGGAGGTGGCCCTCGCGCAGGGTTTCAAGCAGGCCGCCAACCACCGGAGTCCTCCCTCACTGGCGGACGGCACGCGGAACTTCCTCAGCGAGGAGGCGTGGGAAATGCTCGGGAAGACGCACTTCTGGTTCACCCGGCTCACGCTCCTCCATGCCCTCACGCTGTGGGCGCTCCCCGACAACATCGCGCAGCAGCAGCCGTTGCACGGCCACGGAGCCAACCCTCGTGCGCAGGTGCGTCACTGGCTCCGCCAGGGGCCGGACAACGGCGGCGGAAGGGGCAGGGTCCGCGACGAGCATCCGTTGGTACGGGCAGCGGCCAGGATGTCCCGGCAGGCGCTGGAGACCCGGCACCCGGACCGCTTTCTGTGGATAGACGAGGCCGATGTGGCATCCCAGATCGGCTCCGAGACCTCATCGCTGAACGAGCCCCGCGCGCATAACCTCTGGATACCTCCCTCCACGGGCTGGAGCACCCTCGATCCGGCAGCACAGCAGTTGCTGGCCGATGTCTTCGTCCTGGTCGTGCTCGCCGAGGAGCGGGGTGACCACCAGGAGGATCTGCAACGCCGTCTGGCACGCGTGGACCGGACGGATCCGCCGCTCGTGCCACCATGTCTGACCGAAAGTCGCGAGTTCCTGGATCCGATGCGTACGCCCATCGGTGAGGCGCCGCAGTTCCCGCCGGGCTCGAAGTGCGCCGATGACTGCCCGTTCAAGCTGTGCCCGTATCCCCCCAAGGGCCCTGACTGCCTCATGGAACTCACCGAGTTGTTCTGCATCAACCAGCGCGGTCTGCTCAACTTCGTGCAGCTTCACGCCTGGTCGCATCTGCGCTTCCGTCGCCGGGCGGCCTGGCAGCGCAAGGCATCCGTACCCGATCTGCGGCAATTCTGGGATCAGATGGGCGGTCGTGCCCGGGACCAGACCCGTGATGAGGTCTCCGGCTACCCCGGCCGGTCACCCCACTGAAGTGCTGGCCACGACGGGCTCCGGGGCGGGCTCCCCGGCGGACTGCGGGGCGCGGTCGGCGAAGCGGCGGGCCAGGACGGCGCAGACCATCAGCTGCATCTGGTGGAAGAGCATCAGCGGGAGGACGGCCAGGCTCGCCTGGGCGCCGAAGAGGACGCTGGCCATGGGCAGGCCCGCGGCCAGGCTCTTCTTGGAGCCCGCGAAGGTGATCGTGATGCGGTCCTCGCGCGGGAAGCCCAGCTTCCGGGAGCCGTACGTGGTCAGCGTGAGCATGAGCGCGAGCAGCACCGCCTCCACCCCGAGCAGGATCGCCAGCCGGGCGGGGGTGATCTGGTGCCAGATACCCCGGGTCATGCCCTCGCTGAAGGCCGCGTAGACGACGAGCAGGACCGAGCCGCGGTCGACCAGGCGCAGGACCGCGCGATGGCGGGTGATGAAGCCGCCGATCCAGCGGCGGAGGAGCTGACCGGCCAGGAACGGGGCCAGCAGCTGGAGGGCGATCTCGACCATCGAGTCGGCGGAGAACCCGCCGCCGCTGCTGCCCAGGAGCAGCGCGGCCAGGACCGGGGTGACGACGATGCCGATCAGGCTGGAGAAGGAGCCCGCGCAGATCGCGGCGGCGACGTTGCCCCGGGCGAGCGAGGTGAAGGCGATCGAGGACTGGACCGTGGAGGGCACCAGGCACAGGAAGAGGAGGCCGGTGTAGAGGGGCTGGGTGAGGACGTAAGGGACCAGCCCGCGGGCGGCCAGGCCCAGCGCGGGGAAGATGACGAAGGTGCAGGCCAGCACGGTCAGGTGGAGGCGCCAGTGGCGTACCCCGTCCAGCGCCTCGCGGGTGGAGAGCCGGGCGCCGTAGAGGAAGAAGAGGAAGGCGACCGCGACGGTGGTGGCCCCGTCCGTCACGGTGGCGGCCCGGCCGCTGACCGGGAGCAGCGCGGCGAGGGCGACGGTGCCGACCAGGCCGAGGATGAAGCCGTCCAGCGGCAGCCACGAGGGGAAGCTGATCTTGCGGAGCGGATGGCGCGGATGGTGCGGGCGGTGCATGAACTCTCTTTCTCGGTGCCGTGGCCCCGGGCGGACGGGGCCCTCTCCAGCCTGCCCGTGATCACCCCCATCGGGAATCCCGCATACCGCACTGACTGCTATCGCGTTCCGTGATGGCCGTGCCTAGGGTGGAAGGCGTGTTCGATCCCGCCCAGCTCCGTACGTTCCTCGCCGTCGCGCAGACCCTCAGCTTCACCCAGGCCGCGCACCGTCTCGGGGTGCGGCAGTCCACCGTGAGCCAGCATGTCCGCAGGCTGGAGGAGGCGGCCGGGCGGCAGCTGTTCAGCCGGGATACCCACGGGGTGGAGCTGACCGAGGACGGCGAGGCGATGCTCGGCTTCGCGCGGTCGATCCTGGAGGCGAACGAGCGGGCGGCGGGCTGGTTCCGGGGCACCCGGCTGCGCGGGCGGCTGCGGTTCGGGGCGTCGGAGGACTTCGTGGTGACCCGGCTGCCGGAGATCCTGAAGGGGTTCCGCCGTGAGCACCCGGAGGTGGACCTGGAGCTGACGGTCGAGCTGTCGGGCACCCTGCACCAGCAGCTGGAGGCGGGGAAGCTGGATCTGGTGCTGGCCAAGCGGTCCGAGGAGCGGCCGCAGGGGCAGCTGGTCTGGCGGGACCGGCTGGTGTGGATCGGCGCGGAGGGGCTGCGGCTGGATCCGGGCCGTCCGCTGCCCCTGATCGTCTTCCCGCCGCCCGGGCTGACCCGGGCCCGGGCGCTGGACGTGCTGGAACGGCACGGCAGATCGTGGCGGATCGTGTGCACGAGCGGCAGCCTCAACGGGCTGGTCGCTGCGGCACGCGCGGGGCTCGGGGTGATGGCGCACACCGATGGCCTGATCCCGCCGGGCCTGGTGCCGGTTCCGGAGCGGGCCGGGCTGCCGGAGCTGGGTCCGGTGGACTTCGTCCTGCTGTACGGGGAGCGGCAGCGGGACACCGCGACCCGCGCCGCGGCGGAGCGGCTCGCGGAAGCGATCATGGCCGGGCCTGTGCCGTGATCGGAGAGATTCCGTGCAGGAAGTCGTCACATATCAGCCACACATGCGGTGCATAGGCTCAGAATGAGTACAAACCGGCCTCCAGGGTGACTGTTTGACACCCTTTCACCTCACTGGTCAGCGCACATTCCGACCATTCCCCGACGAAACACCTCTCCCGCCCGGGGCTTCGGATCGGGTACGGTCGCGGCGCTGTGCGGAGCGGCTTCAAGGAGCAGGTATTGCGCGAGTTCACCGTCCCCCCGTTGGCGTCGGCGTCCCAGGCCGGAGGGCTGGCGGATGCCGTCTTCGAGCATGCGGAATCCGATCCTGATCGGGTCGCGCTGGCACGCAAGACGCCTGACGGCCACTGGGAGGACGTGACCTCGGCCCAGTTCCGGGACGAGGTGGTGGCGCTCGCCAAGGGGCTGCTGGCCCAGGGCGTCCGGTTCGGGGACCGGGTCGGCATCATGTGCCCCACCCGCTACGAGTGGACGCTGTTCGACTTCGCGCTGTGGACCGTGGGCGCGCAGAGCGTGCCGCTGTACCCGACCTCCTCCGCCGAGCAGGTCTTCTGGATGCTGCACGACTCGTCCGCCTCCGCGTGCATGGTCGAGCACGAGGACCACGCCATGACGGTCGGCTCGGTGGTCGGCCGGCTGCCGTACCTCAAGCGGCTGTGGCAGCTGGACGCCGGGGCGCTGGAGCAGCTGCTCAGCGACGGCGAGTCCATCGACGACGATCTGGTCGAGCGGCACCGGCTGGCGATGACCCCGGATCAGACCGCGACCATCATCTACACCTCGGGCACCACCGGCCGCCCCAAGGGCTGTGTGATCAGCCATGCCAATCTGATGGCCGAATGCGACAACGTCGTCGAGCGGTACGAGGACGCCTTCCACTCCAAGCGCGGCGACGAGGCCGCCACCCTGCTCTTCCTCCCTCTCGCCCACGTCTTCGGCCGGATGGTCGAGGTCGCCGCGATCCGCGGCCGGGTCAAACTCGGCCACCAGCCGAAGCTGGCGGCGTCCGCGCTGCTGCCGGACCTCAAGTCCTTCAAGCCGACCTTCATCCTCGCCGTGCCGTACATCTTCGAGAAGGTGTTCGCGGCGGCGCGCCGCCGGGCGGAGGCGGACGGCAAGTCGGGGCCGTTCGAGAAGGCGGTCGAGATCGCGGTGCGGTACGCGGAGGCGGTGGAGGAGAAGGCGTTCGGCATCGGCACGGGCCCCAGCGCCTCGCTGCGCATGCAGCACCAGTTCTTCGACAAGCTCGTGTACAGCAAGGTGCGCGGCGCGATGGGCGGCCGCGTCCGGCACGCGATGTCGGGCGGCTCGGCCATGGAGCGGCGGCTCGGACTGTTCTTCCGGGGCGCGGGCGTCACCATCTACGAGGGGTACGGACTCACCGAGTCGACCGCGGCCGCCACCGCCAACCCGCCCGAGCGGACCCGCTACGGCACGGTCGGCCAGCCGATCCCCGGCACCACCGTGTACATCGCCGACGACGGCGAGATCTGGCTGCGCGGCGGCCAGATCTTCAACGGCTACCTCGGCGACCCGAAGGCGACCGACCTCGTGCTGCGCGACGGCTGGCTGGCCACCGGCGACCTGGGCACGCTGGACGACGACGGCTATCTGACGATCACCGGGCGGAAGAAGGAGATCCTGGTGACCTCCGGCGGCAAGACCGTCTCCCCGGTGTGGCTGGAGGACCGGGTGCGGGGGCATCCGCTGGTGGCCCAGTGCATCGTGGTCGGCGACGACCGCCCGTACGTCGCGGCGCTGGTCACCCTGGATCCGGAGGCCGTCTCGCACTGGCTGACGATGCGCGGCAAACCGGAGATGGCGGCGAGCGAACTGGTGCGGGACCCGGATCTGGAGACCGAGATCCGGCGGGCGGTGGTCGCGGCGAACACCACGGTCTCGCAGGCCGAGTCGATTCGTACCTTCCGGATACTTGCCGCGCAGTTCTCCGAGGAGCATGGTCTCCTGACACCGTCCCTGAAGCTGAAGCGGAAGGCGATCGAACAGGCGTACGCCGTCGAGGTCGAGGCGCTGTACCACGCATAGGCGGCCGTACCGCGCAGAGGACCACGCCTGGGCGGCCGTACGACGCCCGGCCGGCCGAGGGGACACGCGCACTCCCTGGGAACCACCGAGCCGCGAAGGGGACACGAAATGATCGATGTCATTCTCCCCGCACTTCCCGAGCGCGAACTGACCCTGGTCTCCGAGGAGACTCCCCAGGCCCCGGCGCTGACCGGGCACATCACCCTGGGCGGCCCTGTGTGCGTCCCGGTCACCCCCGAGCTGGTCGACGGGGACCCGGAACTCCTGGCCTTCGTGGACGCCGAGGCGCACGCCGCCGCCGTCTACCATCTACTGCTCTGCGCGGTCAGCTGCGCACAGGACGCGGCGGAACCCGCTCTGCACACGGTCAACCTCGATCTGACCCTGTCGACGGACACCGGGGCGGCCGGACCCGCAGCCTTCGGGCCGGTCGCCTGGTCCATGGCCCCGCATCAGCTCACCGACACCGCGGACGCGTCCGCACCGGTCCGCCTCGGCCCCCGGCTGGCGCTCCGGGACGACAGCCACGCGCCGCCGCCCGGCGAGCGGGTCTGCCTGGAGGCCCGGCGCGAGCTGCGCTCCGACCCGGGCTGGGAGATCCGCCGCACCGAAACGGTCCCCATCAGCGGTACATACCGGCTGGCCATGGTGGTGCGAGCACCGAGGGGTACGGTGAGCCTGGCGGCGGTCGCCGTGGGCGCGACGGTACGCGAGGGTCACACCCCGCACCGTTTCCGCGCGGAGATCGCGCAGCCGGTGCGGCTCGCGGACCGGGAATGCGTGGCGCCCGGTGATCGTTGACGACAAAGTACGTGTACGCATTCCGACGTAAGGATCGACCGCTCGTGAGCAAGGTCCCCTTCATCACCCTCAACAACGACGTTCGGATCCCGCAGCTCGGCTTCGGCGTCTGGCAGGTGCCGGACGACGAGGCGCAGGTCGCGGTGCGTAACGCCCTGGACGCCGGATACCGCCACATCGACACCGCGGCCATCTACGGCAACGAGGAGGGCACGGGGAAGGCGCTCGCCGCTTCGGGCGTCGCGCGCGACGAGCTGTTCGTCACCACCAAGCTCTGGAACTCCGAGCAGGGGTACGACTCCACGCTCCGCGCCTTCGACACCTCGCTGACCAAGCTCGGCCTCGAGTACGTGGACCTCTACCTGATTCACTGGCCGCTGCCCGAGGTGGACAAGTACCTGGACACCTGGAAGGCGTTCGAGAAGATATACGCCGACGGCCGCGCCAAGGCCATCGGCCTGTCCAACTTCCACCCCGCCCACACCCAGCGGCTGCTCTCCGAGTCGTCGGTCACCCCGGTGATCGACCAGGTCGAGCTGCACCCGCAGCTCCAGCAGTCGGAGCTGCGCGCCTTCAACGCCCGCCACAACATCGCCACCGAGGCCTGGTCCCCGCTGGGCCAGGGCAAGGGCCTGCTGGAGGAGCCGAAGCTCGCCGAGATCGCCGCGAAGCACGGCAAGAGCCCGGCGCAGGTCGTGCTGCGCTGGCACCTCGACCTGGGGAACGTGGTGATCCCGAAGTCCGTGACGCCGTCCCGGATCAAGGAGAACATCGACGTCTTCGACTTCGAGCTGGACTCGGCCGACCTGTCCGCGATCGGCTCCCTGGACTCGGGCAACCGCCTGGGCCCGAACCCGGACACGTTCAACCTGACCCAGGTCTGATCCAGGTCTGACCGACATCTGACCGACGCCTGACAGCTCCGGTCGCCACCGCCCCGTCGCGCACCGCGCGGCGGGGCGGCGTCATGCCCGCGCCACCGAGCGCTCCCCTGTCACCGCAATTACGCTTGGCGATCAGTAAGACACGCAGCGTGACACGCGACAGGAGAACGCACTATGCGCCGCAGACGTCGTCATGGTCTTGAGCTCGCCACGGGCTGCACCGTCGCCATAGCCGCACTGTTCCTCGCCGGTGCGGGCATACCCGCGACCGCCAGCCCGTCCCCGCCGCCCGGTTCCCACCGGGAGGTCCCGCCCGAGGTACTCGCCGCCATGCAGCGCGACCTGGGTCTGACGGCCGACGAGGCGCGGACCCGGATATCCAACGAATACAAGGCCGGACAGGCCGAACCCGGCTGGCGCAAGAACCTCGGCAGCAGCTACGCGGGCACCTGGGTGACCGGGAACACCGCCGAACTCACCGTCGGCACCACCGACCAGGCGCAGAGCGGCGCCATCACGGCCTCCGGCGCCAAGGCCACCGTCGTCGGCCACAGCCTGGAGAAGCTGAACGCCGCGAAGGACGCGCTGGACCGGGTGGCCGAGGAGCGCCCCCCGTCCGCCACCACCGCCTCCCTCTGGTACGTGGACGTGAAGAGCAACAGCGTGGTCGTCCAGTCGGCCCAGCCCACCGCGGCCCAGCGGTTCATCGACGCCAGCGGCGTCGACCGCGCCGTGGTGCGGATCGTGGAGTCGGCCGAACGCCCGGCTCCCCTTTATGACCTGCGGGGCGGTGAGGCGTACTACATCAATGCCACCGCCCGCTGCTCCATCGGCTTCTCCGTCACCCAGGGCACCCAGGCCGGATTCGTCACCGCCGGGCACTGCGGCGACGCGGGCGACACCACCACCGGCTTCAACCGCGTCGCACAGGGCACCTTCCAGGGCTCGGTCTTCCCCCGCAGCGACTACGCGTGGGTGGCCACCAACGCCAACTGGACGCCCACGCCCCTGGTGGTCGGCCCCAACTCCACCACCATCACGGTCACCGGCTCCCAGGAGGCGCCGGTCGGCTCGTCCGTCTGCCGCTCGGGCTCCACCACCGGCTGGCACTGCGGCACGATCCAGCAGCACAACACCAGCGTGGTCTACCCCGAGGGCACCATCCGCGGCGTGACCCGTACCAATGTGTGCGCCGAGCCCGGCGACTCGGGCGGCTCGTTCGTCTCCGGCACCGAGGCGCAGGGCGTCCTCTCCGGCGGCTCCGGCAACTGCACCGTCGGCGGTACGACGTACTACCAGCCGGTGAACCCGATCCTCAGCGCGTACGGGCTCACCCTCACCACCGGCTGACGTCGCGCATCACTTCTCACGGGCCGCCACATGGAAGGTCGACGCGGTCAGCAGGAAGGCATCCGGCCGCCGCATGATCCCGGCCTCGTCGTCCGGGTCGAGCAGCCGGGCCAGGGTGGCGAGGTCGCCGTCGTCGAGACGGTCGGCGGCGGCCTCGCGCCAACGGACCAGCTCGTTCCGCAGGAAATCGCGGGCCGCCGCGCCGAGCGGGGCGGGCAGGTCGAGCAGGAAGCTGCGGCTGGTGGCACCGGTGAGACCGGCCGCCGTGAGCAGCCCGGGCCAGTCCTCGACGGTCTCCGTCGCGTCCGGCAGCTCGGCCCGCATCTCGGCGAACCGCTCCCCCTGGATGGCATCGAGCCGGGTCAGCAGATCGGGGCGGCCGAGCCCCGCGTCCCGGGGCAGAAAGCGGGTCGGCAGTCCGCCCTCGCCGAGCGCCAGCAGCCCGCCGGGGCGCAGGGCGGCGGCGAGCCGGCGCAGCGCGGCGGGCTGATCGCCCAGATGGTGCACGGTCTTGCTCGACCAGACCAGATCCGCGGTGCCGATCACGGCCGGGTCGAGCCCCTCCGGCAGCTCGGCGTGCACGGTGGTGACGCGGCCGTCGAGCCCGAGCCGGGCGGCGCGCTCCCGGGCCCGCTCCAGCAGGGCGGGCGTACCGTCCACGGCCACGACCTCGGCTTCGGGGAAGGCCCGGGCGAGGAGGCAGGTCAGCACGCCGGGGCCGCTGCCCACGTCGAGGACGCGGCGTACGGAGCCGCCCGACGCGGCGAAGCGCTCGCGCAGCCAGGCGGTGGCCTGGTCGTAGACGGGGGTGTGCACCTCGGCGCCCTGTTCGAGCATCGGGGCGAAGGCGTCCCAGTCGGGCTGTTGTGTGCCCGGGTGTGTGTGGGTGTGGCCGTGGTTGTGGGCGTGTGCGCCGTGGTGTGCGGTCATGTCGTGAGCGTGCTCGCATCGGGGCCGCTTTGCCAAACAGCATTGCCGAACCGGCAAATCAGCTGATCTGACCAATCCGCACCCGCCCGGGCGACGAATGAGATACGACACCTGCGTGGTGTCGTACATGCTCATCCGGAAGGACGGCTAGTGAGAGAGCCCGTGTTCATCGGTGGACCGGCCCCCAGGGGCCCCAACCTCGAGGAGTTGCTCGGATTGGTGGCCCGGGGGGACCAGAACGCCTTCGCAGCGCTCTACGACGCCGTCAGCGGCTCCGTCCTCGGGCTGACGCGCAGTCTGCTGCGCGACCCCGCCCAGGCGGAGGAGGTCACCCAGGAGGTCCTGGTGGAGGTGTGGCGGACCGCGGCCCGGTTCGAACCGGCCCGGGGCAGCGCCATGGCGTGGATCATGACGCTCGCGCACCGGCGCGCCGTCGACCGCGTACGGTCCGCGCAGTCGGCGTCGGACCGCGAGGAGCGCGCCGCGCTGCTGAACCGCACCCCCGCCTTCGACGAGGTGACGGAGCAGGTGGAGGCCAGGCTGGAGCGCGAGCAGGTGCGCCGCTGCATGCAGGGGCTCACCGAACTACAGCGTCAGTCCGTGACGCTCGCCTATTACCGTGGCCGCACCTACCGCGAGGTGGCGGAGCTGCTCCAGCTCCCGCTCGGCACGGTGAAAACCAGACTCCGGGACGGACTCATCCGGCTTCGCGACTGCATGGGGGTCGGGGCATGACCAGAGCGGACCGAGCGGATCTGCACACGCTGACCGGCGCGTACTCGGTGTACGCCCTCTCCGGGCGGGAGCTGCTGGCCTTCGAACGGCATCTGGCCGACTGCGAGGCATGCGCCCAGGAGGTACGGGAGCTACGGGCCACCGCCGCCAAGCTCGGCATGGCCACCTCGCTGACGCCGTCACCGGTGCTCAAGGACGATGTGATGCGGCGCATCGCCACGGTCCGTCAGGACCCGCCGCGGGTGGCGCGGAGCGAACCGGAGTTCTCCGGCGGCGGCGCCCCGCCCCGGCGTGCCTCGCGCGGCCGGTGGCAGAACTTCGCCCTGGCCGCCTGCCTCGCCGGGGCGGTGGCGCTCGGCGGCGTCGCCGTATGGCAGAACCAGCAGGCGTCCGACGCGCGCGATACGGCCCGCCGCTCCGAACAGCAGGTGGCGCGGGTGGAGGCGGTGACCGAGGTGCTGGCCGCCCCGGACGCCCACAGCCGCAACGCCAAGCTGACGAACGGCGCCACGGGCACGGTCGTGGTCTCCCACGCGCTGGACAAGGCCGCCTTCCTCGCCTCCGGCCTGCCGAAACCGCCCGACGGGCGGGTGTACCAGCTGTGGTTCAGCGACCGCGGCACCATGCGGTCGGCCGGGCTCATGGACACCGCGGACACCGGCACCGGCCGCGGCACGGCCGCCCTGCTGAGCGGTGCGGTCGGGAAGGCGTCGGGGGTCGGGGTGACCGTCGAGCCCGCCGGGGGCTCCAAGGCGCCGACGACCGATCCGATCGGGCTGATGTCGTTCCCGGCGGGGTGAGGGCGCCAGGTGTAAGGGAGAGGAGTGACCCCACCATCAAAGCCCAGCACCTCGATCGCCGTCTTCACCTCGGACCTGCGGCTGCGCGACAACCCCGTGCTCCATGCGGCGCTCCGCGCGGCCGACCGGGTGGTCCCGCTGTTCGTCGTGGACCGCCGGGTGGCCGCGGCGGGGTTCGCCGTGCCCAACCGGGTGGCGTTCCTGCGGGACTGCCTGGCCGACCTCGACGCGGGCCTGCGGGAGCGCGGCGGCCGGCTGATCGTCCGTACGGGTGACGCGGTGGAGGAGATCCGCCGGGTGGCCGAGCAGGTCGACGCCGGGGAGGTGCACATCGCGGGCGGGGTGAGCGCGTTCGCGGGGCGGCGGGAGGCGCGGCTGCGGGAGGCCCTGGGCGGGGCGCTGCGGGTACACGGCGCCGTGCTCACCGCCGCCGAACCCGGCACCGTCACCCCGTCCGGGAAGGACCACTTCGCTGTCTTCACCCCGTACTTCCGCGCCTGGCAGGGCGTCGAACTACGCCGACCGTTCGCCGCGCCGCGCGGCGTGCGGGTGCCGCCCGGTGTGCGATCCGAGCCGCTCTCCGCCCTGTCCCTTTTGGGTTCGGGCAGCCCCTCCCCCGGGCTGCCCGAGGGTGGCGAACGGGCCGGGCGCCGCCGCCTCGACGCCTGGCTGCGGTCGGGGCTCGGCGCCTACGCCGACCGTCAGGACGACCTGGCGGGCGACGCCACCTCACGGCTCTCCCCCTACCTCCACTTCGGCTGCCTGTCCCCGGTCGAGCTGGTGCACCGGGCGCGGAAGTCCGGCGGGCCCGGCGCCGACGCCTTCGTACGGCAGCTCGCCTGGCGCGACTTCCACCACCAGGTCCTCGCCGCCCGCCCCGACGCCTCCCACACCGACTACCGCCCGCGCGGCGACCGCTGGCGGTCGGACGACGCCGCCGTCGCCGCCTGGAAGGCGGGCCGCACCGGCTACCCGATCGTCGACGCGGGGATGCGGCAGCTGGCGGCGGAGGGGTGGATGCACAACCGGGCCCGGCTGCTGGTGGCGAGCTTCCTGACGAAGACGCTGTACGTGGACTGGCGGGTGGGGGCGCGGCACTTCCTTGACCTGCTGGTGGACGGGGACGTGGCGAACAACCAGCTGAACTGGCAGTGGGTGGCCGGAACGGGCACGGACACCCGCCCCAACCGCGTCCTGAACCCCCTCGCGCAAGCGCGCCGCTTCGACCCGGACGGCACGTACGTACGACGCTGGATCCCCGAACTTGCCGACCTCCCCGGCCGCCAAGTCCACACCCCCTGGACCCTCCCCGACCCCGAACGCACCGCCCTCCCCTACCCACCCCCCATCGTGGACCTC
>NZ_GG657754.1:2483325-2489811 GCF_000158915.1 Streptomyces himastatinicus ATCC 53653
AGACGACGCGCAGGGCATAGAGGTGGCGGTTGCCGGGGGCGCGGGCGAGGAGGCGTTCGTAGCGGGGGTCTTCGCCGTGCCCGCAGCGCCGTACGCCGATGTGCACGGCGAGCCGCAGCCCCCAGACGGCGGTGAGCACGGTGGCGAGCAGCCGCCGGGTGCCGTCGCCGTGGCCGTCGGAGGCGGCGAAGGTGACGAGGGCGATGGCGGTGAAGCCGAGCCCCCACGCCACGTCGACGATGCGGTGGACGCCTTTGGCGAGGGCCACCAGGAAGGTGACCAACATGATGAGCAGAGCGGCGATGGCGCTGTACAAGAGCCCGGCGCCGAAGGGGGCCCAGGGGAAAGCGGTCATGCCACCTCCAGCGCCGGATACCACGCCGCAGGCGTGTCGGGCATGCCGCTGACGCCGCGCGCGGTGGGCCGTACGGCGAGGATCTGGTCGATGCCCATGCGGCGCTCCTCGAAGGCGAGCGCGCCACCGGCCAGGTAGAGCCGCCACATGCGGGCGGTGTGGTCGCCCGCCAGCAGCCGGAAGGCGTCCCACTGGGCCTCCAGCGCCTCGCGCCAGGCGCCGACCGTGCGGACGTAGTGCTCGCGGAGGGATTCGGAGGTGCGCACCTCCAGTCCGGCGGCCTCCAGCAGGCCGATGGTGTCGCCGAGGGGCCGCATATGGAGGTCGGGGGCGACGTAGGTTTCGATGAAGGCGCCGCCGCCGGGGGTTCCGGCGGCGCGGGACATCTGCTGGACGAGGGCGCGCCCGCCGGGCCGCAGCATGCCGTGGAGGGTGCGGGCGAGGCGCGGGTACTGGTCGTGGCCGACGTGTTCGCCCATCTCCACGCAGGCCACGGCCTCGTACTGGCCGCCCGCCAGGTCGCGGTAGTCGCTCAGGACGACCTCGACGAATTGGCCGAGGCCCAGTTCGTCGACCCGTTCGCGCAGGAAGTCGCGCTCCTCGGGCACCAGGGTGACGGCGGTGACCTGCGCCTTGTGCCGGTCGGCCGCGTACAGGGCGAGGGCGCCCCAGCCGCAGCCGATGTCCAGCAGCCGGGCGCCGGGCACCAGGGCGAGCTTGCGGCAGATGACCTCCAGCTTGTCGCGCTGCGCGTCGGCGAGGCCCGTACGAGGGGTCGTGGCTGGTCCAGTAGGCGCAGGAGTACGCCATGGAGGGGTCGAGCAGCCGCTCGTAGAACTCGCTGAGGAAGGCGTGGTGGTGGCTGATCGCGGCGCGGGAGCGGGTCCTGGAGTACGGGGCTCCGCCGAGGCGGGCGCGGCCGCCGGGGGCGGCCGGAGGGGGCCCGATGGCGCCGATCCGGGCGACCCCTGCGGCGGCCCGGGCGCGGGCCGCGAGGGTGACCCGGGGCGGGGTGGCGGAGCGCTCGCGGAGGGCGTTCCACACGGCGCGCAGCCCGTCGGTGAGGTCGCCTTCGACGTCGAGGTCGCCGCTGATGTACGCCTCGGCGAGGCCGAGTTCGCCGGGCTGCCACAGCAGCCGCCGCACGGCGCGCGGCGACCGCAGGACGACGCGCGGCGCGTCCGGCGGGCCTGCCTCGCTGCCGTCCCAGGCGCACAGCCGCACCGGGAGCGGCCCGCCGAGCAGGCGTTCGGCGATCGGGGCGAGGGTGGGGGCCGCGTCGCTCATCGGTCTGCCTCCTGGAGCAGGATCTGCTGGACGTCGAGGTAGCGGGCGCGGAAGCCCGCTTCGGAGTAGGCGAGGTAGAAGGTCCACATGCGGCGGAAGGTGGCGTCGAAGCCGAGGTCGGCCACCTGGGCGTCGCGGGCGGTGAAGCGTTCCCGCCACAGCCGCAGGGTCTGGGCGTAGTGGTCGCCGTAGCCGTCGCGGTGGGCGATGTGCAGCCGGGTGTGGCGGGCGGTGCACTGTTCGAGGGCGGTGACGGAGGGCAGGAAGCCGCCGGGGAAGATGTACTTCTGGATCCAGGTGTAGGTGTGCCGGGTGGCGAGCATCCGGTCGTGCGGCATGGTGATGGCCTGGAGGGCTATCCGGCCGCCGGGGGCGAGCAGGTCCTGGAGGGTCTGGAAGTAGCGGGGCCAGTACGCCGCCCCGACGGCCTCGATCATCTCGACGCTGATGATGGCGTCGTACTGGCCCTCCAGCTCCCGGTAGTCGCGCAGCAGCAGGGTGATGCGGTCGGTGAGCCCGTCGCGCAGGGCGCGCCGCGCGGCGAGGCGGCGCTGTTCCTCGGAGAGGGTGGCGGTGACCACGCGGGCCCCGCGCAGGGCGGCGCGCAGGGCGAGTTCGCCCCAGCCGGTGCCGATTTCCAGCAGCCGGGTGCCGGGGCCGACCCGGGCGAGGTCGAGCAGCCGGTCGATCTTGCGGTGCTGGGCGGTGGTGAGGTCGTCCCAGGCGGCGGGGAGGCGGCTGAAGAGGGCGGCCGAGTAGCTGAGGGTGGGGTCGAGGAAGAGCCCGAACAGCTCGTTGGACAGGTCGTAGTGGTGGTGGATGTGCTTGGGGGCGGCCTCCGGGGTGTTGTACTGGCCGACGGGGTGGGCCGGGGCCCAGGCGCGGCGCAGCCGCTGCGCCCAGCGGGGGACGATGCGGTCGGCGTGTTCGGCGAACACGGTGAGCACGCCCACCAGGTCCTCGGCGTCCCATTCGTGGGCGAGGTAGGACTCGCCGAAGCCGATCAGCCCGTCGTGGCCGATGCGCCGCATGAAGCCGTCGGGGTCGGCGATGTCCAGCAGCGGCCCGGTGGTGCCGCGGACGGGCGCGGTGCCGTACCGCACCCGCAGCGGCAGCCGGGCCAGGGCCCGGCGGACCAGCGCCCCCGCCAGGGTGTCGCGGGTCCGGGAGGGACCGGGCCGGTGGGCCACGGCGGGCCAGCGGGCGGCGTCGACGGCCGGGCGGTGGGCGGCGCCGGTGGCATGGTGCAGTTCGGTCACTCCAGGCCCTCCTGTACGGGGTGGCGGGGGCGCGGCTGGAGGGGCAGTCCGCGCAGGTACAGCCGGATGCCCTGGAGCCGGATGTGCCAGGTGACGGCGGCGGTGGCCCAGGGGTGGCGGAGGGCGGCGTGCAGCAGGGCGCGCGGCGTGGCGGGGCGGGCCCGGCCCCGTACGGTCGCGGTGAACGGCCGGGTGCCGTCGCGCTCCAGGTGGATCGTCAGGGCGAGCCCTTCGGCGGGGCGCGGCAGCCGCATCCGGTAGCCGCCGTCGACGGGGAAGAACGGCGAGACGTAGAAGTCCTTGTCGGTGTCCGCCCGACCCTCCTCGTCGGGGCGCAGCAGATAGCAGTGGCGTTCGCCGTAGGTGTTGTGCACCTCGGCGACGACGAGGACGACGGCCCCGGCGCGGTCGTGGCACCAGTAGAGGGTGAGCGGGTTGAAGACGTGGCCGAGGACGCGGGCGTGGCCGAGCATCAGCACCCGTCCGCCGGGCGGGGTGACGCCCTGGGCGGTGAGCCAGCGGTCGAGGGCGGCGCGGAGGGTGGGGCCGGTGCCCGCGAAGTGGTCGCGCGGGTCGAAGCGGGCGAACGGGCGCAGCGGCCGGGGCGGGCGCGGCAGCTGGTCGAGGTCGACCAGCCACAGGTAGGTGCGGTGGGTGAAGGCGTGGCGCAGCGGGCGGGTGCGGAATTGAGTGATGACGCTGTCGTAGAGGGCGGGGGTGCGGGTGACGGCGGTGTCGGGGGTGCTCACGGGGTACGGGCGGGTCACCAGCGCACCCCCAGGGCGGCGGCGGCCCGTACGCCGGAGGCGCAGCCGTCCTCGTGGAAGCCCCAGCCGTGGTAGGCCCCGGCGAAGGCGGTGACGCGGTCGTTGAGGGACAGCAGCCACTGCTGGGCGGCCACCGACTCGGGCGTGTAGACGGGGTGTTCGTACACCATGCGGGCCAGCACCCGGTCCGGGTCCACGCGGTCGCCGCCGCCCAGGGTGACGATGTGGTCGCGGGGGGCGTCGAGCCGCTGGAGGCGGTTCATGTCGTAGCTGATGAGCACCCGGCCGGAGGGGGCGGTGCAGGACGGCATCCGGTAGTTCCAGGCGGCCCGGGCCCGCCGGTTACGGGGCAGCAGGGTGGGGTCGGTGTGCAGCACGGTGTCGTTGCGGGAGTAGCGGAAGGCCCCGAGGATGTCGCGTTCCTCGTCGGTGGGGCGCTCCAGCAGCCGCAGCGCCTGGTCGGCGTGGACGGCGATCACGACGGCGTCGTACGCGGCGTGTTCACCGTCCTCGGTGACGAGGTCGACGCCGTCGGGGTGGCGGACGACGGTGCGCACGGGGGCGGAGGTGTGGAGGGCGGAGAGCTGTTTGGCGACGGCCTCGACGTAGGTGCGCGAGCCGCCGGTGACGGTTCTCCAGGGCGGGGCGCCGGTGACCGACAGCATGCCGTGGTGGTCGAGGAAGCGGAACAGGTAGTGGGCGGGGTAGCGCAGCGCGGTCTCGGCGTCGCAGGACCAGACGGCGGAGACCAGCGGGGTGACGAAGTGGGAGACGAAGTAGCGCGACCAGCCGCCGATGGTGAGGAACATGCGCAGGGTGACCGAGTCGTCCGGCACCCGGTCCAGGAACCGGCGGGCGGCCCGGTGGAAGGCCGGGACCTCGGTGAGCATGCGCAGATAGCGCACTCTGACGGCGTTGGAGGGCCGCGCGAGCAGCCCGGGCAGGCCGCGCGCCCCGGCGTACTGGAGTCCGCAGCCCTCGCACACCACGGACATGCTCATCTCGGACTCCTGGGTGGAGACGCCGAGTTCGCGGAAGAGCTTCAGCAGCTGCGGGTAGGTGCGCTCGTTGTGGACGATGAACCCGCTGTCGACCGGCCACACCCGGCCCCCGGGGGCCGTCACGTGGTGGGTGTGGGCGTGACCCCCTAACCGGTCGTCCGCCTCGTAGAGCGAAACGTCGTGCGTGCGTTGCAGTACGTACGCCGCGGTCAGTCCCGCCACTCCGCTGCCGACGACGGCGATCCGCTGCCGCTGCCGCTGCCCGCCCATGCCCGCTCCTCCGTTCGACACCGCCCTCTCATGGGGGTATTCGGAGCCGATCGGGGAGCGGTTTGGTCACGATTCCCGCGCGGGGTGCGCGGGTTCAGCCATGCGCGCCGTGGCCGGGGGCGGCGGCCTCGATGCGGCGGGCGAGCCCGAAGTCGAGTTCGGTGACCTTGCCGCCGACGCTGTGGGTGTTCACGGTGACGGTGACCTTGTTGTAGCCGAGGGTCAGATCGGAGTGGTGGCCCAGCTCGTCCTGGATCCGGGCGACCTCCGCGACCAGGCCCGCGGCCTGCGGATGCCCGTCGAAGACGTACGTACGGGAGAGCTGGTCGTCCGCGACCGACCAGCCGGGCAGCTGCGCCAGACGCTCCTCGATCTCCTCGCGGGCCAGCGGTTCGACTGCCATGGCGGTTCTCCCTTCATCCGGTGATGGCTCGGCCTTCCACCCTGCCACGGGCACCGTCGCGGTTCCGTTACCTTCGGGGCATGACAACTGTCGCGCCGCCCGGGGTGGGCGCACTGCTGCGCGCATGGCGGGACCGGCGGCGGATCAGCCAGCTGGAGCTGGCGCTGCGCGCCGACTCCTCGGCCCGCCACATCAGCTTCATCGAGACCGGCCGGTCCCGGCCGAGCCAGGAGATGGTGCTGCGCCTCGCCGACCATCTGGACGTCCCGGTGCGGGAGCGCAACGCGCTGCTGATCGCCGCCGGATACGCCCCGCACTATCCGGAGCGGTCGGTGGACGACCCGTCGATGAGCGCGCTGCGCGAGGGGATGGAGCGGCTGCTGACCGGCTACGAGCCGTATCCGGCGCTGGTGCTGGACGGGACGTACGAGGTGCTGGCGGCCAACCGGGGCATCCAGGCGCTGCTGGAGGGCGTGGCGGACCATCTGCTCACCCCGCCGGTGAACGCGATGCGGATCACCCTCCACCCGGACGGGCTCGCCCCGCGCATCCGCAACCTGAGGGAGTGGCGCGGCCATCTGCTGGACCAGATGGACCGCCAGCTCGCTCTGATGCGCTCCGCGCCGCTGCGCGAGCTGTACGACGAGGTGGCCGGCTATCCGCTGCCCGAATCGGGCGGCCGGGAGTCGGCCACCGGCGGCGGCCACGCGCCGTTCGCGCTGCCGATGATGATCGAGCACGGCGGGCGTGTGCTGTCGTTCATCTCGACGATCGCGACGTTCAACACCCCCATGGACGTGACCGTCTCCGAGCTGGCCATCGAGACGTTCCTCCCGGCCGACCCGGAGACCGCCGCCGCCCTCAAGGGCATCACGCCGCCGTAGGGACCCGGTCCAGGAAGCCGAGGACGGAGCGGATGCGGCCGTCCTCCGCGAGGGTGATCACATCGGATCCGGCGACCGGCGCGGACCCGTCGGGCGCCACCAGCTCCCAGCTGAAGCGGGCGATGGTGTGGTGCCCGTCGACGCTGCCGAGCGGGCGGAACTCGAAGCCGGGGAACTGCTCGTGCGCCCCGGCGATGACGGCGGCCAGCTGCTCGTGTCCCCGCACGTCTGCCAGCGGGTCGGTGTAGCCGCCGCCCTCC
>NZ_GG657754.1:2490479-2551710 GCF_000158915.1 Streptomyces himastatinicus ATCC 53653
GAAGCCGATGGACCCGGCCAGCAGCGCGGGCTTGCGGCCGACGCGGTCGGAGAGCCGTCCGACGAAGGTGATGGACGCCATGAGCACCAGCATCACGATGATGATCGAGACGAGGGCCTTGGTCTCGCTGTAGTGGAGCGTGGACGAGAGGTACGTCGGCATGTACGACAGCAGCATGTAGTCGGTGATGTTGTACGCGGCGACCAGCGCCATGCACAGCACCATCGCGCGCCACTGGGTCCGGAACACCTGCCAGAACGGCAGCGTCGTGCGCTCGTGCGCCGCGGACGCCTCTTCCTCCAGCTTCTGGAAGGCGGGGGTCTCGTCCAGCTTCAGCCGCAGGTACAGACCGACGAGTCCGATGGGCGCGGCGGCCAGGAACGGGATGCGCCAGCCCCAGGACATCATCGTGTCGTCGGAGAGCGTCACGGTCAGGATGGTGACCAGTCCGGCCGCGGCGGTGTAGCCGATGAGGGTGCCGAATTCGAGGAAACTGCCGAAGAAACCGCGCCGCTTGTCGGGGGCGTATTCGGCGATGAACGTGGACGCGCCGCCGTATTCACCACCGGTGGAGAATCCCTGCAACATGCGGAACAGGATGAGGAGCGCGGGCGAGGCGTAGCCGATGGAGTGATAGCCCGGTATGAGGCCGATGGCGAGCGTGCTCGTCGCCATCATGATCATGGTGAAGGACAGCACCTTCTTCCGCCCGATGCGGTCACCGAGCGGCCCGAAAAACATACCTCCCAGCGGCCGTACGAGAAAGGCCACCGCGAACGTCGCGAAGGAGGACAGCACCTGGATCGTGGCGTTCCCACCGGGGAAGAAGACCTTGCCGATGGTGACAGCGAGATAGCTGTAGATCCCGAAGTCGAACCACTCCATGGCGTTCCCGAGCGCGGCCGCCTTGACCGCGCGGTGAACGTCCTTCTCCTCGGTGACCGTGATGTCAGTGCGCCGCAGAGGAGGGTTCTTGCGCCGCTTGATGGCGCGGTGGAGCATGGGGTGCCGGACTGCGGCGGGGGCATCGGAATCGGTCAGGGCAGGCACAGCTATTTTCTCTCTCTTCGTCAGACGGATTCGTGCACCTACCCAGCGGTTCCTGGTTGATGCATATAACCGGTCTGGAGGTCTCGTGATGGAGTCAGCCGCCCGTGTGTTCGCCCGGCTCAGTACGGACGAGCCGATCGCCAAAACCGAGGTCCTGATGGGCAAGGCCGTGGTGCTCGGCGGGAGCATGGCCGGAATGCTGGCGGCGCGCGTGCTGTCCGACCACGCCGAAAGCGTGGTGATCGTGGAGCGGGACGCGTTACCCGCCACCGCCGCCCCGCGCCCTGGCACCCCGCACGACGGGCAGTTGCACACCCTGATGCACGGCGGCCGGATGCAGCTGCGGCGGCTGTTCCCCGGCTTCGAGGACGAGGCGGAGGCGGGCGGCGCGCTCATCTCGTCGCCATACACCATCCGGGCCTACGCCGACGGCGTCCCGAAGGTGAGCGACGGCACGATGGGGCTGATATCCAGCAGCCGCCCGTTCCTGGAGTCGCTGGTGCGGCGGCGCACCCTGGCCCTGCCCAATGTGAAGGTCCTCACCTGCCGCGCCCGGGGCCTGGAGTTCCGCGCGGGACGGGTCAGCGGGGTGCGCTGCGGCGGGTCGGGCGAGGACGAATGGGTCGAGGAAGCGGACTTCGTCGTCGACGCCATGGGCCGGGCCAGCAAGCTCGGCGACTGGCTGGAGAAGAACGGCTGGCAGCGGCCCGCGATGCGGCGGATGGCCATCAACATCGACTACGCCACCGGCTACTTCCGGCGCACCGAGGCCGACCCGGAGCTGGCCGCGGCCATCGCCTACCGGACCCCGACCGCGACCCCGCCGCGGGTGGCGAGCGGCGCGATCACCGCCATCGAGGACGACCGCTGGCTGATCACCCTGGCCAACTACGGCAAGCAGCCGCCGATCCGGGACGTGGCGGAGTTCCGGAAGCTGTGCGGCGAGCTGCCGCCGGTGTACCGCGAGGCGGTCGCGGGCGATCAGCTCGGCGAGATCCTCCCCTACCACCAGGCCGACAGCCGCCGCCGGGACTTCCATCTCCTCACCCGGTTCCCCGCCCGGCTGATCAGCGTCGGGGACGCGGTCGCCTCGTTCAACCCGATCTACGGGCAGGGCATGTCCTCGGCCACCCTGCACGCCTCGGCCCTGTCGGAGTATCTGCGCTCCCGGCCGGACCTCGACGCCCCCGCCCGGCGTTTCTTCGCCCTCCAGCGCGTCGTGGTGGACGCCGCCTGGCAGATCTCCACCGCGGCCGATCTCGCCCGGCCCGATGTGACGGGCCCCTATCCGCGCGGCTACCGCCTCAGCAAATGGTTCGCCGAGCAGATCGCCGACGCCTCGGTGACGGACCGGTCCGTCGCCGTGCGGTTCAACTCGGTGACGTACATGCGCACCCACCCCCGTTCCCTGGCCGCACCGTCCACGCTGCTGCGCGCCCTGCGGGTCAACCGCTCGCAGGGGAAGCCGCAGCGCGAGAAGGGTTAGCCCAATTGTTCGTCTCACTGGCCCGGTTCACCTGCCGCCGCAGCAAACTGGTGCTGTATCTGTCCGGAGTGCTGCTCGTCGTGGCGGGCGCGCTGGGCGGCGGAGTGATCAAGGAGCTGTCCGCCGGAGGGTTTGTCGACAACTCGACGGAATCGGCGAAGACCGCGCAGGTCATGGACGACAGATTCCGGGCGGGCGCCCCGGACCTCGTCCTGCTCATATCCGACGAACGGGGCGTGGACTCCCCCGCCGTGGCCGCCGCCGGGGCCCGGCTCACCGAACGCGTCGCCGATGAGCCCGGGGTCGAGCAGGCCGCGTCGTACTGGTCGCTGGGCAAGGCCGCGCCGCTGCGCGCCGAGGACGGCCGCCAGGCGCTGCTGATGGCCCGGATCTCCGGCGACGAGGACCAGGTCCAGAACACCTTCAAGCGGCTGGAGAGCCACTACGAGCACCGGGCCGAGGGGCTGGACATCCGGGTGGGCGGCAACGCCCTCGCCGACAAGGAGATGTCCGAGACCACCGAGAAGGACCTCATCAAGATCGAGGCGGTGACCTTCCCGGTCCTGCTGGTGGTGATGCTGTTCGTGTTCCGCAGCGTGGTCGCCGCCCTGGTGCCGCTGATGGTCAGCGGGCTGACCATCCTGTCGGTGCTGCTGGTCATCCGCGTCCTGACCCTGTTCACCGAGGTCTCCGCGCTCGCCAGCAACGTCACTACCGGCCTCGGGCTCGGCCTCGCCATCGACTACAGCCTGATCCTCATCAAGCGCTACCGGGAGGAACGGGGCCGGGGAGCGGAGACCGATCAGGCCATCGCCACCACGCTGCGCACCGCGGGCCGCACCGTGCTGTTCTCCGCGGTGACGGTGACCCTGGCCCTCGGGGCGCTGCTGGTGTTCCCGTTCTACTTCCTGCGCTCGTTCGCGTACGCCGGGATCCCGACCGCCCTGCTCGCCGCGTTCGTCTCGCTCACCTTCCTGCCCGCGCTGCTGAAGGTGCTGGACCACCGCATCGAGAAGGGGCGCGTCCTGCGCCGCCGCACGCCGAAGGCCGAAGACGGCTCCGGGGAGGGCTTCTGGCACCGGCTGGCCACCGGGGTGATGCGGTTCCCGCTGCCCGTCGCGGGCGCCGTCACCGCGCTTCTGCTGCTGCTCGGCGCGCCCTTCCTCGATCTGCGGCTGAGTCTGCCGGACGAGCGGGTGCTGCCCGCCGAGAGCCAGGCCCGGCAGGTCGGAAGCGACATCCGGGACGACTTCCGGGCCCAGGAGACCCAGGCGCTCAACGTGGTCCTCGACCGTACGCCCGGGCCGGGCGACCGGAACGTGGCCCCGTACGCCGAGCGGCTGTCGAAGCTCGGCGATGTGTCACGGGTGGACAGCGAGGCCGGGACGTTCGCCGACGGACGGCTGGTGCAGCGGCCGACGGACCTCTCGAAGCGCTTCGGCTCCGGCCACAGCACCTATCTGTCCGTCGTGCCGAGCCACCAGTCGCTCTCGGAGGAGGGCCGCGCGCTGGTCCAGGACATCAGAGACCTCCGGGCGCCCTACCCCGTCCAGGTGGGCGGGCCCGCGGCGGAGCTGACCGACTCCATCGACTCGATGAACGCCCGGCTGCCGCTGGCGCTCGCGGTGATCGCCGCCAGCTCCTTCACCGTGCTGTTCCTCTTCACCGGCTCCCTGCTGCTGCCCCTCAAGGCGCTGATCCTCAACTGCCTGAGCCTGAGCGCCACCCTGGGCGTGCTGGTGTGGGGGTTCCAGGACGGCCATCTGGAGGGGATCGTGGGCGACTTCGTGGTCACGGACTCGATCACCTGGACCGTGCCGGTGCTGCTGTTCTGCATCGCGTTCGGGCTGTCGATGGACTACGAGGTGTTCCTGCTGTCCCGGATCAAGGAGGAGTACGACAGAACCGGGGACAACGTGGCGTCGGTCGCCCGCGGCCTGGAGCGCACCGGTTCGATGATCACGGCCGCCGCGGTGCTGATCGCCATCGTGTTCCTGGGCTTCCTGATCTCCGGCATCGTCTATCTCAAGGCCATCGGGATCGGTCTGGCGATCGCGGTGCTGATGGACGCCACGCTGGTACGGGGCACCCTGGTACCGGCGTTCATGCGGCTGGTCGGCAAGGGCAACTGGTGGGCGCCGAAGCCGCTGCGGGCGCTGCACGCCAAGGTGGGCCTGCGGGAGAAGTGACCCACAAAGGCGCCGGGCGCGTCCGGGGAGGTCCCGGACGCGCCCGGCGTCGTGTTGTCGGTGGCTAGTCGCGGGCGCGCTGCGCTTCCCCGCGTTCGGCTTCGGCCTTCAGCAGGGCGTTCGGGGTGATCTCGATGTACGCGGCCTCCTCGTACACCGTGGCCACCGTGCGGTCGTAGAGCTTCCGGCCCTTGCCGTACGAGTCCACGATGATCCGCGCGGCGCGCGGCTTCTCCTCGTCCGGCAGGATGCGCGCGGTGCACGGGATGACGGCGCCCTTGGGCTTGCCGCGGATGTTGGACGGCGCGAACAGCACCTGGTCGTTGTTCCGCATCCGGCGCACCTTCCAGGAGTCGCAGCCGGTGCGCAGATAGGCCCGGCCGTTCTTGACGCCGAACCACATCGCCGACGGGACGGCGTCGCCGCTGCGCTTGTAGGTGACCAGCAGGGCGAACCGGCGGCGCCTGAACTGCCGCAGGTCACCGGGGCCGCCCGGGGTCGCCGTGACATGCCAGGTCACCGGGTCCCGCCAGGAGTCGTACATCCGCAGAAATCGCTGTTCCCACCATTCCTTGCTGAGCAGACGCGGCACGTACGGCCTTCCTTTCTCTTCCGGTCAGGGAATCCCGGTCAGGGGATCAGCACGATGCGGCCCGGGCCACCGGCACCGCCCTCGCGGCCCTCGAGCAGGCGGTGGGCGCGCGCCGCCTCCGTCAGCGGAAGCTCGGCACGCACCCTGCCGCGCAGCCGGCCGCCGGCCAGCTCGCGGTTGATGGTCCCGGCGGCGTCCGCGAGGTCCGCTGCCGAGGCGTTGCTGATGACGAAGCCGTGGAGGCTGATGTCGCGGGTGTAGACGGCGCCGACGGGCAGCACGGCGCGCGTGCCCATCCCGGCCATCAGGACGACGCGGCCGCCCCGGGCGAGCAGCGGGATCGTCGTCTCGAAGTCATGGCGCCCGGAGCAGTCCCACGCCACGTCGACCCCGTCCGGGGCGAGGCGGCGGACCGCGGCGGGGGTCTCGGGGTCGGCACGGTCGAGGACCTGGTCCGCCCCGCAGGTACGGCACCACTCGGCGTTCTCGGCGCGGTCGACGGCGATGACGCGCGCCCCGGCCGCGGTCGCGAGCTGGACCACGGCGCTGCCCACGCCGCCGCCCGCGCCCTCGACGAGGACCGTCTCCCCCGGCCGGAGGCGGGCCTCCCGGAACAGGCCGAGGTGCGCGGTCCCGGCGGTGTGCAGCACGGCCACCGCCGCGACCGGGTCGACCCCGGCGGGCAGGGAAAAGAGCCGGTCCACGGGCACGGCCGCGTACTCGGCGAAGGAGCCCTGTCTGCCGTCGTGGCCCAGGCTGTTGCACCACACCCTCTCGCCGCGGGCGAAGGCTCCGGCGGGGGTCTCGACGGTGCCCACCAGATCCCGCCCGATGACGAACGGTAAGGGCACCTCGGTGGCGTACGCCCCGGAGCGGACGAAGGTGTCCACGTGGTTGGCCGCCACCGCCTCGACCCGGACGAGCGCCTCGTCCGGGCCGGGTACCGGACGGGGCAGCGGCCCGGTCCGGATGTCATCGGCACCGCCGAGGGCGGTGATGTAGGCCGCCGTCATATCGCCGTTCACTGCACTGCGCTCCCCTTGCCGACCGTCATGCGAGAACGAAGGCGAGCGCCAGTCCCAGACATCCCAGATCGACCGAGCTGAGCCCGATGAAACGCGCCTTTCGCCACTCTTCCTTTCCGGCACCGTAATAGAGCTGCACGGCGTGGAGCACGACGACGGGCACGACGGTCAGCCCGAGGAGTGGATCGAATCGCGTCGTGGTGAACAGCAGGGTCAAAAGGGTGACGCTGGCGGCGAAGAGCAGGGTGAGGAATACCTTGAACCCCTTGGAGGGAAGGAGGACCGCCATGGTGTAGCGGTTCACCTCGGCGTCGCCTTCTTTGTCGGACGCGTTCCCGTAGGACACGATCAGCAGGAACCACAGGCCGACCAGGGCGCTGGCGATCAGGGATTCGGTGCTGACTTTGCCCGCGATCAGCCAGTACGGCACCAGACCGATACAGCCGATGACATAGAAGATGGTGACTTCGAGGCCGCCGGGCAGATAGCTGAGTTTCAGTCCCATCGAATACTGCACCGAGGCGATCTGCCCCACGAGCATCACCAGGACGGCGGCCGGCGGAGCCGTGCCGTCCAGGCTGGCCACGGCCCCGAGCCCGGCGGCGATCGCGATCACCCACATCGCGATCCCGAACCGGACCGCCTCGCGATCCGTCAGCACCCCGGTGAGCAGCGGCTTCTTGGCCACGGTGGAGGCGGGGCGGCCCGCGTAGTTGCGGGCGTCGCTGCCGTCCCTGAACCCGCCGAGGTCATCGGCGGCGCCCCCGCTCCACTGGGTGGCGCACACCATGAGCAGGGTCAGGGCGAGCGCGGCCGCGGTGTCACCGCCGACCCGGCCGTCGAGGCGCAGCAGGAGCAGGGCGAGGATCCAGCCGTAGGCGTGGTGGTAGATCCGGACCTTGCCGAGTTGGACGTACCCGATGAGCTTGGTGCCGAGCGGTATCTTCGTCGCGTCGGGCGTCGTGCCGGACGCGCTGGTTGCGGTCATGGACACGCTCCCTCAGACGCTTATGGAAAGGCGCTGTTCGGCCAGCGATTTCTTCAGCTGCTCCCGCTTGATCTTTCCGGTGACGGTCCGGGGGAACTCGCTGTCGGGGATGATGACGGGCTCGGCCATGGCGGCGAGACGGCGGGACGCGGATTCCCATGCCTTGCGCCGGAATTCGGTGCCGGGCCGCAGGGACAGGACGGGCTGGAGGGTGCCGTCCTTTTCCAGGACGACGAGTTCCAGGAACTCGGGGAACTTCTCCAGCAGGATGTCCTCGATGCCGATGCCGCTGATGGCGCCGGAGACCTTGTCGACCTGGCGGTCGATCAGGGTGATGCGTCCGATGCGCGATTTGGTGCCCCAGTCGCCGGTGTCCCACCAGCGTTTGTCGGGGTAGTCCTTGGAGGTCAGATCGGGCCGGTTGATGTATCCCGAGAACACGCCCGGGGTGTTGACGACCATGCGCCCGGGGGTGCCGGACGGTACGGGCCGCCCCGAGTCGTCGACGATGCGGACCCGGCAGAACGGGAAGCGGGGCCCGGCCGGGTGGCCGCGCAGCAGCTTGGCGCGGCGCAGTCGGCGCAGGGCGCGCAGCGGCTTCTGGGTGCCCTTGAGGTGGCTGCGGATGGCGACGGGCCCGGTCTCGTTCTGCCCGTAGACCTCGACGCAGACGGCGAAGCGGTGGTCCGAGCCCTTCAGCAGGGCGCTGACCGTGTCCGGGTGGATGACGTCGAATCCGGCGCCGAAGAAGCGGATCGAGCGGAACGCGCCGCCGGGCGCGAGGTGCTGCCAGGCGCGGAAGGTGTTGGGGTGGGTCTCCAGATAGGTGGGGCGGTGCCGCTTGAGCATCCGGTCCACGTTGTCCGGGGAGTCGTCCTCCAGGAGCAGCAGCGGCGCCTTGCGCATGAGGGCGGCGAGGATGCCGACCACGGTCCGGCCGTGCACGGGTGAGATGGCGAGGGCGAGATGGCCGTCCAGCCGGGACAGCCAGTGGATGACGGCCTGGACGCGGGCGTTGAACTGGATGCTGGCGCTGGAGCATTCGGCCAGCTTGGGGGTGCCGGTGGTGCCGGAGGTGTGGACGACGACGTACGCGGCGTCGGAGGCGACCTCGCGGGGCCGGGATATCCGCTTGTGGTCGGGGAGTTCGGCGGCGATGTCGCGCCAGTCGATGAAAGTGCCGATGTCCGGGAAGGTCTTCTCGCTTGTCCCGAGCCGGGCGTCGGTGGAGATGACGGCGGTGATGCCGGAGACGTTCTCCACCATGGAGGCGACGACCGGTCCTGAGAGGGTCGGGCTCATCAGGATGGGCACGGCGTCGAGGGCGGTGATGGCCGCGTACGCGACGATGATGTCGGTCGGGGACTCCAGCCAGACGACGCATCGCCGTCCCGGCTCGATACCGTGGGACCGCAGGGCGGTCGCGCCGCGCGCGGCGGCGTCGGCGACATCGCCCGGCCGTACCTTCTCGTCCTCGGCCGTGACGGCGATGGGCTGGTGGTCGACGATCCAGGGCTCGGCGTCACTGGGCAGACTCAGCAGCTTGTCGAAGATCAAGAGTGGGCCTCTTCTCGGAATGTGCCGTGTTTCCGGATGACCGGGTTATCGCGTGACGAGTTCCAGCAGTTCGTAGACCACGGGGCCTTCCGGCTCGTCCACGGTGGTGGAGTCGAGGGTGATCAGCCGCTGTTCATCGGCCGCCGCCAGCTCGTCCAGTTCGGGGCGCCCGGCCCGGCTGCTGAGGGCGATCAGCACCCGGCCCCCGGGCGCGAGGTGATTCCTCGCCTCGCGGAAATACCGCCTGTGCGCCTCGTATCCGGGGTCGACATAGGCCAGCTCATGAGCGGTCAAATCGAGTTCCGGCGGGGCCCACACATTGTTGGAATGCCAGTAGACCACGTCGAAAGCGGGTGCGTCGTGGAGCGCGTCGAACAGATCGCTGTGGACGGCGGTGACCCGGTCCGCGACGCCGAAGCGCTCGGCGTTGAGTTCGGTGTTCTTGACCGCCGCCGGATTGAGATCCGTGGCGTATACGGCGCGGCAGCCGGCGAGAGCGGCTTCGACGGCGATCAGTCCGATGCCGGAGCCGATTTCGAGGAAGGTGCCGCCGACCGGGAATTCCAGCAGGGACAGATGGGCCAGGCTGGACTTCGAATGCGCCGGGGAGAACACGTCCGGCAGCAGGGTCCATTCCTTGCCGCTCAGCTCGATGTCCGTCTGCTGCCGTACTTCGGCCCGGCTCGCCTCGCTCCGGCTCAAGGGCTGGGTGTAGTCGTACATTCAGCGCTCCGCAGGGGTCGTCGCGTAGTTCTCGATGTCGAAGCGGGCCAGGCCGTTGCGCAGCCTTTTGGTGGACCATGGCCAGGTGACGAAGTTCTTGCCCTTTTCGTCGAGATAGACGCTGCTGCATCCGCCGGTGTTGTAGACGGTCGAGGCGAGGCCGCGCTGCACCTCGTCGTTGAACGAGCGGAACGGCTCGGGCCGGATCTCCAGGGCGTCGATGCCCCGGGCGCGTGCGGTGCGTATCGCGTCCACGACGTAGTCGAGCTGGGCTTCGGCGAGGGCGAGCAGCGAGTTGTACATCACGATGTTCGGGCCGAGCAGCAGATAGGCGTTGGGCAGGGCGGGCAGGGTGGTGGCCCGGTATGCCTCCGGGCTCTTCGACTTCCAGGTCTCGGAGAGCAATTGGCCGTCCCGCCCCCGGATGCGTTCGGCGATCGGCGGATGGCGCATCTCGAAGCCGGAGCCGAAGACGACGACGTCCACCTCCACCCGCTCGCCGTTCGCCGCGATCAGCTCGCTGCCGTCCGCCCCGGCGAGGGCGTGCGGCACGAGCCGGGCGTTGGGCCGGGTCAGGGCCGGGAGGTAGGTGTTCGACAGCAGCAGCCGCTTGCAGCCGACGGTGAAGTCCGGGGTCAGCTGGGCGCGCAGTTCGGGGTCGGGTACCTGGCGCCGCAGGAGCCCCTTGCCGACCGGGGTGAGCAGCCGGGCGGAGCTTCGGCGGCGCATGACCAGGGCCAGTGCCTTCAGGAAGCCGTCGCTGACGCCGCGGAACAGCCGCTGGGTGACGGGGACGTGCCGGAAGAGCCGCCGGACGGGCCTCGGGACCCGGAAGTCGAGCCGGGGTATCACCCAGGCGGCGGTGCGCTGGAAGACGTACAGCTCGCGCACCTGCGGCTGGATCTCCGGCACGAGCTGGATGGCCGAGCAGCCGGTGCCGATGACGGCGACCCGCTTGCCGGTGAGGTCCACGTCATGGTTCCAGCGGGCCGAGTGGAACGTGTCGCCGGGGAATCCGTCCAGCCCGGGCAGGGACGGGGTGGTCGGCTCGTGGAGCAGACCGGAGGCGAAGATGACGTGCTGGGCGACGAAGCGCCCCCGGCTGGTGTCGAGGACCCATCGGCGGCGGTCCCCGGACCAGGCGGCCTCCAGCAGTTCGGTGCCGAAGCGCAGCGCCGGGGCGATGCGGAACTTCTCCACCGTGTCCTCGATGTACGACAGCAGCTCGGGCTGGCCGACGAAATTCCTGCTCCAGCCCGGGTTGGGGTGGAAGGAGAAGGAATAGATCGACGAGGGGATGTCGACGGCGCACCCCGGATAGGTGTTCTCCCGCCAGGTCCCGCCGACCCGGTCGGCCTTCTCCAGCACCAGGAAGTCGGTGATGCCGCCGCGCCGCAGTTTGACCGCGGCGGCGATCCCCGATAATCCCGCGCCGATCACGATGACATGCGCGTGCTGTTCCCCGGCCGGGGCCGGGGTGTCGTCCGCCGATATAGCCATGGGTTTCCCCCTGTCGCGTCACTACGCGCGTTCCAGGATCTCCTTGCTCAGCCGCAGTTCCCGCTCCACCGACACGGGGATGGTGCGCCGCAGAACCGGGTCGAGCATCCAGCGGGTGAGCGGGTTGAACTGAAAGGAAATCATGCGGGTGGCCCGGATGCCGCCGTCCACCGGCACACAGGAGAACCGGGCGCTGAATTCGGCCATCCGGTGATTGAACTTGTTCAGCGGCAAGGGCGCCAGCCGGATGTCGATGCACGAGCCCGGCGTGAGCCGCATCTGGGCGATGGCTTTCGGTTCCGGAAGCTTCAGCCCGGGCAGCTTGGGCTGGAACTTGAACTCGGTGAGATTTCCGTTCCTGCGCACCCAGGAGATCGGTCCGACCTTGTCATCGACTTCGACGTAGCGTTCGATGTCCATCACGAAGTCGAGGAAGGCTTCCGGTGTACAGGCGATTGTCTGTTCTTTCTCCACCTTGACCATGACGTCACACTACCGTCCTGCCTCGCTTTCACAGATACGCCCGCGCATGCAGCAGCGCGAGTTCGGCGAGTTCGCCTTCGGCCGTCAGCTCCCCTGTCGCGGAACCCCGGGTGCGCCGGGTCGCGACCCGGCACCAGGCCAGCAGCGGGCCGTGCAGCACATCGGTCGCGTCGTCGGGTCCGACGGTGTGGCCGGTACCGTCGTACGCCGTCAGCTCCAGCCGCAGGGAGCGGTCCGCGGGCGGGCGCACCCGGGCCCGGCCCAGGGCGTACCGCAGGGTGGCGTGGCCGAGTGCGGCGATGTGGCGCAGCCGGGGCGTCTCGGCCACCGGCAGCCCCAGCGCGTCCCGGATGTCCAGGCCGTGCGCCCAGTGCTCCATGAGCCGGGCGGTGGCGAACACCTCGGTGGTCATGCCGAAGCCCCAGGCCACGCGGTCGCCGGGGGCGCGTGCGGCCAGCAGCCGGCGGGTCTCCGTACCGGCCTTGTCCCACCAGGCGGTCAGGTCGCCGGGCGAGAGCCCGTCGCCCCGGCGGCATCCGGCGGCGGTGAAGTCCTCGGCGGTCGGATACGCGGGGACGGCCTCGGCGAACGCGCGCGGGCCGCCCGTCAGGGTGTCGCGGGCGACCTCCTCGGTGTCGGCCAGATGGGACACCTGGTCGGCCACGGTCCAGCCGTCCGCCGCCGAGTCACGGGCCCAGTCGGCGTCGGTGAGGGACCGCACCAGGGCGCCGAACTCCCGCTGCTCGTCGGCGAGATCGGCCAGCTCCCCGCGCACCGGGGCAGTCGCGGGCTGGCGTACCGGGGTCACAGGATCGCCACCGTTCCCGCCGAGCCGTCCACCGCGACCGGGCCGCCCGCGGCCAGCCGCTCCAGCGCCGCCGCGCCGACCCCGGTCACACAGGGCACCCCGAGTTCGCGGGCGACGATGGCGGCGTGGCACAGCATCCCGCCCTCGGCGGTGACCAGGGCGGCGGCCTCCGCCATCAGCGGGACCCAGTCCGGGTCGGTCTGCTCGGCGAGCAGCACCGCGCCCGGCTCCCAGCGGGGGTCGTCGATGTCGCGCAGCCGCAGCGCCCGGGCGGTGGCCGCCCCGGCGGAGTCCGCGGGGTTGTGGACGACCTTCCCGTCCGTCCCATCCGTCTCGTGGCGTTTCGGCGGCGGACCGCGGCGACTCCCCCAGCGCGGTGGTCATCGGCTTGGAACTGAAGCCACACCAGACCGTCTTCGAGCAGGGCGAATTCCAGATCGGCGGGGATGCCGAGCGCGTTCTGCACCGCGACGCACGCCGCGCCGACCGGCAGCCCGCCGCTGGTCAGCGGCTCCGGCTCCGATCCCCCGGCGGGCCCCTCGGGCGTCCACTCCTCCCAGGCGGGGGTGACGGCGCCGGAGACCAGGGCGTCACCGCTGCCGTGCGCCCACTCCAGCCGCCCCCTGCCGGGGCCGCGGCCCAGCCACAGCCCGCTGCGCACCGGGGTGCGGAAGGGCTGGAGCAGCACCGCCATGCCGACGTCGAGCACCGGTCCGGACGCGGTGCGCTCCCGGTAGGCGGCGACCCGGCCGCTGCGCGCGGAGTCCCGTACGGCGGCGATGGCGGTGGCCAAGTCGTGTGCGGGGACGTCGAGTTCGCTGCGGAACATGCCCGCGTAGCTGAGCGCCGCCCCGTCCTCGACCGTGGCCGAGCTGCGCACCGCCCAGCGCGGGGCGACCGCCGCGAGCCGGGCGAGGTCGTCGGTGGCGGGCTCGGCACCGACCGGCACCACCCAGGTGTCGGGGATGGTCGCCCCGGCGCGCAGCAGCGCGGCGAGCCCGACGGCCTTGCCGCCGACCGCGGTCCGGTCGCCGTCGCCGAGTTCGCCGGTGAGCCGCAAGACCGTGTTCGCACCGGTCACGGGGGTCTCCGCGCCGGTCACCGCGCCGCCCCCGCCCGTTCCTCGGCCTCCCGCTCGATCCCCAGCGAGAGCAGCAGATCGCGGTGCAGCTCCATCCAGACGTCGTGGTACGAGTCGCACATGACGCCGGTGAACGCCTTGTGGTCGCCGTCGCGCAGCCGGTCCAGGGCGCCGGTGAGCCCGTCGGCGTAGCGCCCGAACCGGGGGCGTACGGCGGTGAGTTCGCCGGTCACCTCCACGGCCTCGTCGTGCACGGCGCCGAGTTCGGCCACCCGCGCCTGGTCGTAGGCGGCGTCGGTGTGGTCGTTGGTGGCGCCGTCGCGGAGCTGCCAGCGGGTGCACAGCTCCTTGAACCGGTCGTTCACCGGCAGGAAGCGCTCGTATCCCGGTCGCAGCCGGTCCCGGCCGTCGCCCGCCAGGTCGTCGGCGATCAGCGCGGTGTGCCGCTCGCGGCCCTCGGCCGTGATGCGCCACAGTCCGCGCCGCTCCATATGGGTGGCGTGCCCGTCGGCCCGCAGTTTCTCCAGTTCGGCGAGGACGTCCTCGCGGTCGTGCCCGGACCCCGCCACCAGGGGGTCGGCCGGTGCCATGCCCTTGATGACGAGGGTGTGCAGGACGTCGAACGCGGCGGTGCCGGTGTCGCTTTCGGGAAGCAATGCGTCTCCCGTCGTCATGTCGTGGTGGCGTCGGCGCGCAGTTCGTCGAGGAGTCCGACGAGATCGCCGACCGTCGTGATGGTGGCGGCCTTGGGGTTGTCGACCAGCGCCACGCCGAAGCGTTCCTCCAGGGCCAGCAGGATCTCCAGGGTGGCCAGCGAGTCGATCTCCAGGTCCTGGATGATGCGATCGGTGGGCCGCAGATCCCGCTGGACCCGCTTGACCTGGGCGTAGACCTCCTCCAGGGCGGTCAGGGTCTCGGTGTCCGCGGACGCTCGGGTGGAGTCAGGAAGGGTCAAGGATGTTCACCTCTCCGGTACTGCCGTTGATGGAGACGGCCGTGCCCGCAGGCAGCGAGGCCGCGCCGGGATAGCCCACGACGCACGGAATCCCGTACTCGCGGGAGAGGATCGCGATATGCGACAGATCGCTGCCGCGTTCGCTGAGCACGCCCTCGGCGAAGGGCAGCAGCGGGGCGATGTCCGCGTCGGCGGACGAGCAGACGATGATCGCTGGATCGTCGGGCAGATCGCCCTCGGGCGTCATCACCGTGCCGGTGCCGACGCCGGGCGCCACCCCGCGCAGCCCCTGGGGCGTCCGGCTCAGCCACGGCCGGATCACCCCGTCGTCGCCGGTGAGGTCGAGGTGTTCGGGCATCGGGGTGGCGAGCGCCGCCCGGCAGGCCTCGATCCGCGGCCGGGCCCGCTCGATCAGCGCGGGCCGGGTGGCCAGTTCGGTGAACTCCCGGATCGTCAGATACGGCCACAGGTCGGCGTCGCCGCCCATCGAGGACGCCAGCGCGGGCAGCAGCCGCCGGTAGATGTGCAGGGTGCGCATCGCGAGGGACTTGGAGTGCTCGCGCCCCGCCATCATCTCGCCGACGGCGACCGCCAGCGACCGTACGGTACGGCCGCGCCAGGGCGAGACCATCCCGGCCAGAGCCTCGGCCGGGTCGATCGGCGCCACGGACGCCTCGCCGCTGCCGCCCGCCACCTGCTTGTGCCGCACCGCGTAGTCCTGCCAGGGCGCCTGGTTGTCCGCGACCTCGTAGAAGGAGGAGGCCAGGAAGTCGCCGGGGCCGAACGGGTCCAGGGTGGACGCCGCGGTGTGCAGCCGGTCCCAGACCAGTTCGCGCGGCCGGGTCAGCCAGTGCGCGATCTCCTTGCCGTGCCGCAGCAGCTTGCCGTAGACGCGCCGCTGGAGCGCGGTGACCGGCACCAGTCCTGACGTGGTCAGGATGTGCACCGCCCACGCCTCTTCGAGGACGGGCAGCGCGTCGCGCAGCACCCCGGCCAGCGCGATGGGGCTGTCGGTGGTGGTCGCGGCGCGCAGCCCCCACTCCAGCTCGGCGACCCGCTCCTCCAGGGAGCGCAGCCGCGGCCCTGTGTCGCGCAGTTCGCCCAGCAGCTTGGCGCTGCCCGCGACCTGGCGGACCCGGCCGGAGCGCAGCGCGGTGAGTTCCTCCGGGGAGTCGATGCCCTCGAAGTAGGCGTCGGTGACGTCGCTCGGCTGGAGTCCCGGGATGGAGGCGGACAGATGACAGTAGGCGGCCAGGTTGTGGTAGGGGCGGCAGCCGAAGTAGCCGACGAAGACGTAGTGCCCGCCCTCGGCCCAGGCCGGGCGCCCCCACAGCCGCCGGGCCAGCGCCCGGGTGCCGCGCTCCATCGGGTCGCCCACCAGCGACCAGGACATGGGCGAGAGCCGCTGCGGGGCCACTTCGCCGAAGTTGCCCGCCGAGTAGACGCGGAAGTAGGGGTGCGCGTCGGTGTCGACCGACACCTCTACCGACCGCGGTTGCTCGGTCGCCTGCTCGGTCATACGAGGGCCCTCCTCTCCGTACCGCCGCGCAGCGCCTCACCGGTGGCCCCGAGGTAGTCGGGGTCGGGGGCGGGCCAGGGCTCGGGGATCTCCTTGAGGACGTTCACGTCCAGGTCGAACCACGGCTCGGTGTACTCCGTCAGCTCCTTCGGCGCACCGACCCGTTCGCCGATCAGGCGGGTGAACCGGCCGAGCGGTCCGGCCTCGACGATCTTCGGCACCACGCCCCAGGGGCGGCACACCTCGGTGAACACTTCGCCGAGGGTGGGCATCGCCGGATCGAACCAGGTCCAGGTGGACCGGCCGATGGGTGTGGTGAGCGCCTTCAGCACGATCTGCGCGGCGGAGGTCGCGTCGGTGATCCAGCAGGGGAAGTCCCCGCGCCGGGCCAGGTGCACCGGGTATCCGGCGAGCAGATGCGGGAAGACCATCGGCAGGCCGTGCCGGGTGTCGGGCCGTCCGCCGCGCGGGGCGGGGCCGAGCACCGGGCCGAAGCGGACGACGCCGACGGGCAGTTCGGGGGTGTCCCTGACGAGCCGTTCGGCGCAGTACTTGCCGTACTCGTACCAGTTGCGGAAGCGCTGGCCGGTGTACAGCTCGCGGTTGGTGACGCGGCCCTTGGCGCGGCCGAGCGCCAGCAGCGAGGAGATGTGCACGGCCTGCCGCAGTGCGGGCAGCTCGCGCAGGAAGGCCAGCGCCTGGCGCATCCCGGAGCTGTGGGTCTCCAGCACCTCACCGGGGCCCGAGGTCCAGGACACCGAGCCGAAGCAGAGCACCACATGGGTGGTCTCCTCACGGACCCGGGCCAGATCGGCGGACGACAGGCCGAGGCGCGGCATCCGTACGTCACCGCGGACGCCCTCGCCGACGGCGGTACGGCCGCTGCGGGAGAGCACCCGGACGGTGGCGCCGTCCCGTTCGCACGCCTGCGCCACGGCCGTGCCCAGGAACCCGGAGCCGCCCAGAATCAACACGTTCATGCCGGGATCGTTCATGCCAGGAACCTCGACAATCCGCTGTCGGCGGGGGCCAGGGGACGCCCCGGCGCCGGGAGGTCGAACAGCAGCCGGGCGAGCAGTTCGGTGGAGGGTTCGGGCAGCGGGCCGTCCACCAGTCCGGCCAGCCTGCCGCGCTCCATCACCCGGTCCAGCCCGATGTAGCGCAGTCCGGTGAGGCTGTTGCGCCACGCCTGGGACAGCGGCAGGAAGCGTTCGGCGTTGGCGGAGAGCCACAGCACCTGTTCGGCGGAGGCCGGGACCAGCCGCAGCCACTTGCCGAAGTGCAGCGGCGACAGGGCGCGCGCCACCTCCAGCAGGCCGCGGATGGACGGGGCCCGCTCCCCGGCGGACAGATGGGTGACGACGGGCTCGGGGCGCGGTCCTGAGCGGTGCAGCCCGGCCAGCGCGTCCAGCAGGGTGCCCGCCGCCAGGTCGCGCGGCAGGACGTCGACCCGGGCGCCGCGCATCGCGGGCAGCACCCGGCCGGGCAGCTCGTCCCACCGCTCGGCCAGCAGATACAGCGAGTTGCGCTTGCGGGTGGCGCCGGTCTGCGAGTCGCCGAGCAGCGCGGCGACCCGGCTGATGAGGACATCGGGCTCACCGGGGCCGTGCCGCCGCGTCAGCTCCTGTTCGGCCAGCCATTTGCTGTGCTCGTACGCGGTGCGGTGGCGGTCGGGGGCGAGCGGGGTCTCGGCGATCCGGCCGAGGGTGCCGCCCGCGACGAAGATCGAGGAGGCGTAACCGTAGACCACCCGGCGCCCGGAGCGGCGCTGGAGCTCGCGGGCGACCTCGTAGCCGCCCAGGGCACCCAGCACGTTGACGGCGTACAGATCGCGGCCGCTGCCCGCCCAGTTGGTGTCCCCGGCGAGGTTGACGACGGCGTCGACGTCCTCGGACAGCTCGTCCAGCTCCGCGTCCGTCAGCCCCCACAGCGGTTCGCGTACGTCGCCGCCGATCCGGGCCTCGGCGAGCGAGGGGAACAGCCGCTCGAAGGGGACCTGGCCGGGGCGGGAGCGGCGCACCAGCGGCACGATCTCGATCCCGCGCCGCGGGGCGATCTCGGCGACCGCGGTGCCGAGTTGTCCGGTGATTCCGGGTCAGCAGCAGTTTTCATCCGAGATCGACACCCTCGTCGTAGGCGGCGGTGTCGGGCACCAGGCCCCCGGCGACCAGCTCCCACATCATCTCGTCGGTGCCGCCGCCGAGCCGGGCCAGCCGGGAGTCGCGCCACATGCGGGCGAGCGGCGTCTCGTCCTCGAGATAGCCGGGGCCGCCGAACAGGTGCATGCACTCGCTCATGACCTCTTCGACGAACCGCGCCGCCGTGGTCTTGAGCGCCGCGATCTCGCGGGTGCCGCACGCGCCGGGCACCGCTACGCCCTGGGCGGCGCTGTAGACCGCGTAGCGCAGCGCGATCAGCCGGGACGACAGTTCGGCCAGCCGCAGCCGCAGCGCCTGCTGTTCGATCAGCGGTTTGCCGAACTGCTTGCGGCGCTGGAGGTGGGCGGTGGCGAGCCCGATGGCGCGGGCCGCGCCGCCGACGGCCTGGGCGGCGATGGAGAGCCGTTCGTGGTTCAGCCCCCAGGTGGCGCCGAGCAGTCCGCCGCCGCGGCGGCCCACCAGGGCCTCGTCGGGGACCTCGGCGTCGATGACCATCCAGGTGGTGTCCAGCGCGGAGGTGCCCGCCTTGTCGAGCCGCTTGCGGGGTGTGAGCCCGTCGCGCGGTACGGCGAGCAGCCCGAGCCTGCCGTCGACCGGCCCCGAGCCCTCGTCCAGGCGGCACAGCAGCAGGGCGACGTCGCAGACCAGGCCGAGCGACAGATACTTCTTCTCGCCGGTGACCCGCCAGCCGCCGGGCGTCTTGCGGGCGACCGTGCGCACCCCGTTGAGGTCGGAGCCGCCGGTCGGTTCGGAGGCGCCGAGACAGCCGACGAGCCGCCCTTCCAGCGCCCCGGCCCGGTACTCGGCGAGCAGCGGGGAGTCCCCGAAGCGGGTGAGGATGGACAGGACCGTCTCGCAGTGCAGGCTGAGCCCGACGGACAGGCTGGCGTGTCCGAGCCGGCCGCTCTCCTCGGCGATGATCACACCGAGTCCGGGGTCGCCGTACGGGTCGGCCGGGGACGCGTCGCGCCAGCGCTCCTCGAACAGTCCGGCGAGGCCGAGTTCGGCCAGCGCGTCGCGCGGGAAGAGCCCCTCGGCCTCGGCCTGCTCGGCGACCGGTTCGAAGGTCCGCCGCAGCAGCTCCGCGACGCTCTTACGGGTGTCCTCCACCCGCTCGCCGAACGGCCCGGCCGTGAAGAGGCGGGAGGTCTGCCCGGCCGGGGCGGTCTGCTCCGCCGGTGCGGCCACAACACTCACGAGTCGTTACGCTCCTTCAGTTCACCCGCCACGTACGACAGCCACAGCGAACGGCGGCGGGGCTTGCGGCTGGAGGTCAGGGGGATGGTGCCGCGCTTGACGTACAGCACCTCGGCATGGGCCGCGTCGCCGGTGAACGACGCGATGACGGACAGCGCGTCGTCGAGCCGGTCGCCCAGCGGGCGTTCGGTGACCACCAGCACCGTCGGTTCGCCCCCGGTGATCCCGGCGACGACGGTCGCGTACCGCCGGGAGATGGCCCCGGAGGCGACGAGTTCGAGTTCGATGTCCTCGACGAAGACGTTCTGGCCGTTGATCTTCACGCTGTCGCCGAGCCTGCCGATCACATACAGCTCGCCGTCCAGCAGGAACCCGGCGTCGCCGGTGTACAGCCTGCCGTCGTGCAGTTTGGCCACGTCCTCGGGAGCGGGGTCGGCGTAGCCGTCGGCGACCGAGGGGCCCTCGACGTAGATCTCCCCGAGCACCCCTTCGGGCTGCGGGGCGCCGTCCTCGTCCAGGATCTCCACGCGCGCGGTCTCCAGCGGCGGACCGCAGGAGACCTGCCAGGTCCAGGGTTCGTCGACCGGTACGGTGCTCAGCTCGACGACCTCGCTCACGTCCAGCTTCTCCCCGAGCCGCCGCTCCAGACCGCCCGCCCGCACCATCCGGGCGACGTGGTACTTGCTCACCCCGGTGACCGCGAGGGTGCCCTCGGCCAGCCCGTACGCGGGCATCAGCGCCCGTACGTCGAAGCCGTGCGGGCCCAGCAGCGCGGCGAAGCGGGCCAGCACCGCGGGGTCGATCCGCTCCGCGCCGCTGACCACGGCGCTCAGTGCGGAGAAGTCCAGCCCTTCGAGGTCCTCGGGGCGGACCGCCGACAGCACCCGCTCGAAGCCGAAGTTGGGCATGCACATGTTGGAGTACGGGGTGCGTCCGTACTCGGCGATCCAGCCGCGGGTGTCCCGGATGAACTGCTCGGGCCGCATCAGCGCGTGCTCCACCTGGAGGGTCAGCGCGCCCAGCAGCCCGCCGACGAGACCCATGTCGTGGTAGAGCGGCAGCCAGGTGACCGCGCCGTAGCCCACCGGGTTCATCCAGCCCTGGATCATGCCCAGGTTGGTGGCCAGGTTGGCCATCGAGATGCGCAGTCCGCGCGGTGAGCCGCGGGAGCCCGAGGTGAACTGGAGCACCGCCAGCTCGCCCCAGGCGCGCGGCGCCTCCTCGGGGCGGTCGGCGTAACTCGGCGCCAGCACCTCGGTGCCGCCGCCGAGCCGGGCGACGTTCTCCGCGACCACGTCGTGGTAGCGCGGGTCGGCGATGGCGTGGCGCGGATGGATGCGGGCGGTGATGGCCTTCAGCTGGTTCTGGTAGCCCTCTCCCCCGCGCAGCGCGAGCGGCAGGGGCAGGACGGACGGGGTGGCGCCGATCGCGAGCAGCCCGAAGAACTGCGTGACGAAGTCCTCCCCGCCGGGCAGCACCAGCGGCACCACATCGCCGGGCCGCACCCCCGCGTCGGCGAGCGCGGCACCCGCGCCCAGGGTCCGCTGCGCCAGCTCCCGGTAGGTGAGCCGCTGCCAGGAGCCGTCGTCCAGCCGGAACCGCATCCCGCGCTCGTCCGACGGGTCGTCCAGCCAGCCGAAGACGCGGTCGTGGTCGGGTGTTTTCCGTTGCGCGCTGCGCTGCTGCGTTCGCTGCGACAAGGTGACCTTCCCCCTCTATTCGGTCGGCCGGGTGTCCGGCCCGGGCCCGGCGGTCCGGTCCCGCAGCAGCCGCGCCAGCTCCAGCCGCTGCACTTTGGCGGTGGCGGTGCGCGGCAGTTCGTCCAGGCTCAGCTGCACCGGCGGGCGCATCGGGGCCAGCCGCGCGGCCGCCTCCGCCCAGCGGGCGAGGTCCAGTGGCCCGCCGTCCCGGGTCACCACGACCGGGGTCGGCGCGCCCTCCTCGCCGGGGACGACCACGACCTCAAGGAGGCCCTCGAGCCGCGACATCAGCAGGTCCTCGGCCTCCAGCGCGCTGCCGAAGCCGGGGATGATGTCGACCTCGCGGTCGGAGACGTGCAGACAGCCCCAGCGGGTGCGGTAGCCGACGTCGCCCATCCGCCACCAGCCGTCGTCCAGCTGCCGCTGGAAGCGGGCGTCCTCGCCGAAGTAGGTGAGCGCCCGGCCGTCGGAGCGGACCTCGATGAAGCCGGGGTCGCCGGGCCCTGGGGTGCGGCCGTTGCGGTCGACCACCCGGACCGCCGTCATCCCGGGGAACGGGAAGCCGACGCAGCGTCCGTCGGCGGACATCGCGCGCCGCCGCGAGGTGGCACGGCCGACGGTCGGCCCGACCTCGCTCTGTCCGTACAGCTGGAGGTGGAACGGGCGCCGGCGCCGGGACGCGCCCAGGATCTTCCGTACGGTCCGCGGATGGATGGCGTCGAACGTGCTGCTCAGCGCCAGGACGTTGGACAGCGGCCCGCGCGGATCGTCGGCCAGCGGCTCCCACTCCACGAACGTATTGGGGTGGGCCTCCAGCACACCGGGCTTGACCTCGGCGAAGATGTCGGCGATCCGCTCGGGCGTGGCGTCCTTGGTGATGACGATCGGGAAGCCGCGCTTGAGCGCGATGGCGAGCGCGGTCACCAGCCGCGAGTGCACGAACGACACCCGTACGGCGAGGGTTTCGCGGCCGCGTATCAGCAGCCGGGCGCCGAGCGCCTGCGGGCGGTAGCGGGCGCGCAGCGACCGGGCGGTGTGCACGACGAGCTTGGGGGTGTCGGTGGTGCCGGAGGTGTGGGTGAGCAGCGCGGGACGCCGGGTCCTGGTCCGGGTGAACGGGCGCAGATGCGCGTCCGGGTCCCGCCGCAGCGCGGTGGTGCCCTCGGCCTCGCCGGTCACCAGAAAGACCCGCTTGCAGCGCTTGGTGACATCCGGCGGCAACTCGCCGACCAGCTTCTTCTCGTCGGTGATCAGATGCGGCCAGTCACAGCGGTCCAGCAGCTCCGCGACGACCTCGCCGGTGAGGCTGGGCGAGAGGGCGACGGGCACCGCGCCGACGCGGGCGACCGCGCAGGTGAGCAGGAAGATGTCGAAGCCGTCCTCTTTGTAGACGGCGACCTTGTCGCCCGGGCGTACCCGCAGATCACGCAGCGCGGATGCCATTTCGGCGACGAGATTCGCACAGGCGTAGACGGTGAGGTCGCTGCCCAGCTCCGGTGCGATGTCGAGTTCGTGGTCGAGGGTGATTTTCTGGTACGGGCTCTTCTTGGCAGCCCCGTCGAAGAAGGAGCCCAGGAACAGTCCCCTGTTCCCGATGCGTTGCAGAATCACGGTGGGCGTCACCCCTCGCCATCAGGAGGCGGTTTCGAGTGCGGCCTTGATACGGACGAGCGACTGCCGCATATCGCCGTCGATTTTGTCCGACCAGTCGTCGAGGAACTTCTTCACCTCGGCGTCGCTCATGCCGTGGAGAATTCCCCGCATGCCTTCGGTCAGTTCGCCCATCCAGAAGGCGTGGGTCAGCGTAACTCCGCCCGCCGTCGGCTCGACCGTGAACGACCATACGCTCTCCTGGGCGCGGCCGTCTTTGGTGCGCATGGCCCAGCTGAACACGCGCGGGGCGACGGATTCCACGACCTCGCATTGCGTGGTCCAGTCCCCGCGCACGACCGGCGCCCAGGCGACCACATCCGGTTCCCGGTGGTTGTGCGCGGTGAAGACGGAACCGACGGCCGACGGCTCTCCCTCGCTCCACTCCCCGCCCAGACACTCGGGGCTCCAGTCACCGCTGCGGGTGAGGTCGCTGACATAGGCGAAGACGGCGGCGGGATCGGCACGGATTTCGGTGGTGGCGTCCACGCGGAACGTTTCCGTGGAACTCATCGGTCGGCACCCCTCTATCGGGCGGAGGTCTTCTCGGCGGCCAGGAAGCCGAGCGTCTGCTCGGTGGTGTGGATCGCCGCGCAGCAGCGCGCGGCATAGTCCAGCGCGGACCGGTGGTGGTCGGCGGTGAAATCGGCGAGGGCGTCCGCCACCAGGAACGGCTGGATATCGGAGCTGAAGGCGTCGACCGCGGTCATCAGACAGCCGACATGGGCGTAGACCCCGCACACGATCAATTGGTCGCGGCCGGACTTCCGGATCAGATCACGGAGTTCGGAGCGGACGAAGGCGCTGTAACGCCATTTCGTCAGCACGGTGTCCCGGTCGGCCGGGCGCAGCGGTTCCACGATCCCGGTGTCCCGCTCGTGGGCGGACATCCCGGGACCCCAGAAGTCGTACAGCAGACCGCGCTGGCCGCGGTCCATGTCGCCGGGCTGGGCCGAGTACACCACCGGCATGCCGAGCGCTGTGGCCCGGTCGCGCAGGGCGCGGGTGTTGGCCAGCAGCTCGCCGTACAGGGCGCTGCCCGGGTCGTAGGGCGCCAGGAAGTACTCCTGCATGTCGTGGAAGAAGAGGACGGCGCGCTCCGGGTCGGGCCGCCAGTCGACCTGGTTCTTCGGCAGATCGGTCGCGGTCGGCATCGGATAGGGCGCGATGGCGGGAATGCCCATGGCCTTCTCTCACACCCCCAGAATGGCGCCGCCGTCGACGCACAGGTCCTGCATGGTGATGTGCCGGGCCCGGTCGGAGGCGAGGAAGACCACGGCGTCCGCGATGTCGCCGGGTTCGGCGATCCGCCGCAGCGGGATTCCGGTCTTGTACGTGTCCATCGAACCGTCGAGGGTGGTCTGCCGGTCGGATTCCGCGGACCACAGCGAACGCAGCATGTCGGTATCGGTCGAACCGGGCGACACCACGTTGCAGCGGATTCCGTATTCCGCCAGTTCCAGTCCGAGGGACTTGGTGTAGAGGGACGCGGCGGCCTTCGAGGCGCCGTACGCCGCCATATGGACCCGGGGTATCCGTCCGGCGTTGGAGGCGACGGTCACGATGGCGCCCTCGCCGCGTTCCTTCATGCGCGAGGCGACGGCCCGGGAACAGTGGAAGACACCGTCCAGATTGATCGAGAAGATGGCCCGCCAATCGCGGTCCGACATTTCCAGCGCGGATCCGGCGCGCATCACTCCGGCCGCGTTCACCAGCAGGTCCACGGCGCCGAGTTCGGTTTCGATCCGGTCGACGACCTCGTTGATGCGGCCGCTGTCGGTGACATCGGCGGGAAAGGCGACGGCGGTCAGTCCGTCCGCCGCCATCTTCTCCACCAGATCGGTCAGCCCGTCGGCGTCCTTGTCCACGGCGGCCACCAGAGTTCCGCGACCCGCGAGTGCCCGTGCGATGGCGGTTCCGATTCCGCCGGATGCGCCGGTGACGAGTGCGACCCGGCAGGCGATGTCGGCAGTGTCCTTGTGCTCGGTCAAATCCTCACCTTCCTGAAAGAGAAGGGGCAGCCGCCGGGCGGAGCGAAGAGACGCCGCGTAGGTTCGGCGGATGTATTCCGAGTCTACGGATTCCTATGCGCGAATCCAGGTGCGCATCAATTCGGCTGCCTGGTCGGGATTCAGCCGCGGATCGCACAGCGTCGTATAGCGCTCGGCCAGTCGCTCGACCCCGTCGACCTTTCCGCCGAGACATTCGGTGACATCCGATGCGGCGACCTCGAGATGGAGTCCGCCGGGGTGCTCCCCCGCCACTTCCAGGACCCTCTTGCAGCGGACCGCCTCGTCCACGATGGCGCTGAGGTGACGGGTCTTCACCCCGCCCGCCCGCACGGTGTTGCCGTGCATCGGGTCGCTCAGCCAGACCGCCCGGTGGCCCCGGGCCCGTACGGCGGCCACCAGGGGCGGCAGCAGGTCGGCGACCCGCTCCGCGCCCATGCGCGCGATCAGGGTGAGTCTGCCGGGGGTCCGGTCCGGGTCCAGCAGGGCGCACACCTCGGCGAGTTCGCCGGGGTCGGCGGAGGGACCGAGCTTGAGCGCGACCGGGTTGGCCACCTGGGACAGCAGCCGCACATGGGCCGAACCGGGCGCTCTGGTGCGGTCGCCGAGCCAGGGCAGATGGGTGGAGGCGAGGATCCGCTGTCCGGCGTCGGTGCGGACCAGCGGCGCCTCGTAGTCGATGACCAGCGCGTCATGGCTGGCCCATGGCCCGTCGGGGAACGGCCCCGGGCGGCGTCCGGCGCGGCGGTCCCGGTCGCGGGCGAGGACCCGTAACACCTCGGCGCTCGCCTCGTACGCCCGCACCATCCGCCGCGGATCGTGCTCCCGCGCCCCGGCGGACGGGGCCTCGCCGTTGACCATGTGGCCGCGGAAGGCGGGCAGCGGCACCCCGTCGACGTCCTCGAAGGGGCTGCTGCGCGGCTTGGCGAACTGGCCGCCGATCCGCCCGACCCGTAACACAGGGCCGTCGCCGCCGAGTTCATCGGCGAGGGCGTGCAGCACCGCCGTCTTGGCGCGGACGTGATCGGCGCCGGTCTCCTCGAAGCTCTCCGCGCAGTCGCCGAGCTGGACCATCCGCGCCCCGCCGGCCGCCACCACCGCCAGCGCCCGGCGCAGCCGGGCCAGTTCGGCGGCGGTCACCAGCGCGGGCGCGCTGGCCAGCGCGGCGCGGCTCGCCACGTAGTCCGGATGGGTCTTCCACTCCGGCTGCTGGGCGGCCACAGCCCCCTCGGGCCAGGGGAGTCCGGGCGCGGCCCGGGTGCCGTCGCCGATCACCGGTCGGCTTCGCATTCGATCAGCTCGGCGGGCTGCCGCAGCGCCCAGCCGAGCAGGTCGGCGAGGAGGTCGGTGCCGTGCTCGGTCAGCACCGACTCCAGATGGAACTGGGTGGCGGCGAACCGCTCGCCGCGCACCGCGTGCACCTCGCCGGTGGCCGGGTTGCGGCACAGCTCGACGGCGCCGCGTGCGAGTGGGGAATACAGCCGGTCGGCGGTGTGGCGGGCGGCGTACGAGTTGTAGAAGCCGACCGGCTCGGACCGTCCGAAGAAGTCGATGCGGCGCTGGGTGCCCTGGTTGGGCCGCTCCCTGGGGAAGAGTTCGAGCCCCAGCAGCGCGCACAGCACCTGGTGGCTGAGGCATTCGCCGACGAACGGGATACCCCGGGCGAAGAGCCCGCCGATCAGGTCGGCGATGCCGCGCACCTTGGGGTCGGTGGTGGCCCGTGGGTCGCCGGGTCCGGGCCCCAGGACGACGCAGTCGTAGCCGTCGACGGTGGCGGGGTGTACGGCGTCCCAGGGGCGGATGGTGGCGTCCAGGCCCAGCGAGCGGGTCTGGTGGCCGAGCATGCCGGTGAACATGTCCTCGGCGTCGACGATCAGCACCCGTCCGGCGTCCGGCCCGGCCGTCCGTACCGGCCGGTCGTCCTCCTTGCCCAGCCAGAAGGCCGACAGCCCGGCGTTGCGCCGCTCCAGCGCGCTGAGCACCTTGGGGTCGTGGGCGAGTGGCGCACCGCCGCCCGCGGGCCGGACCGGTGCCGCGGGCACGGCGCCCCGCTGCTCCAGTCCGGTGGCGGTCAGCAGCGCGTCCACCTTGGCCCAGGTCTCGGCGACCTCAGCGGCGGGCCGGGAGTCCCGGACCAGGGTGGCGCCGACGTCGACGCGCAGGTCGCCCTCGCGGCCGATGTCGGCGGTGCGGATGAGGATCGCCGAGTCCAGGGTGTCCCGGCCGGTGGCGTCCCGGCCGAGGAGGGCCAGGGCGCCGCCGTAGTAGCCGCGTCCGCTCTCCTCGTGCCGGGCGATCACCCGGCAGGCGTTCTCCAGCGGGCTGCCGGTGATGGTCGGCGCGAACATCGTCTCGCGCAGCACCTCGCGGACGTCCCGCGAGGTGGCGCCCTCCAGCAGGTATTCGGTGTGCGCGAGCTTGGCCATCTCGCGCAGATGGGGGCCGCGGGCCCGGGCGCCGCGGTCGCAGACCCGGGCGAGCATCTTCAGCTCCTCGTCCACGACCATGAAGAGTTCGTCGGTCTCCTTCTGGTCGCCCAGGAACTCCAGCACCCCGTCCAGGTCCGCGCCGGAGGGCGGATAGCGGTAGGTGCCGCTGATCGGGTTCATCCGCGCGGTGCCCGCGTCGACCTGGACGTGCAGCTCCGGGGAGGCGCCGACGAAGGTGCGGTCGCCGGTGTGCACCACGAAGGTCCAGTAGGCGCCGGACTCCATGGTCAGCAGCCGCCGGAAGACGGTCAGGGCGACCTCGGGCCGGTAGTCGCCCAGGGTGGCCCGGAAGGACCGCCTGATGACGAAGTTGGAGCCCTCACCGGCCCGGATCTCCTGGTCGAGGATCTTCTCCACGACCTTCTCGTAGTCCTCGTCCCCGATGTCGAACCCGGCGTCGCGCAGGGCGACTTCGGCGTCGGGCAGCAGATCCAGCGCCTCCTTGACGGGGAGGGCCGCGCGGCGCTCCGCGGTGAGCGCCAGGATCGGTTCGCCGTCGTCGTTGCACGCGTACCCGCGCTCGGTGACCTGGCGGAAGGGGATGACCGCCAGCACCTCGGCCGGTCCGCCGCTCCCAGCGCCCGCGTCCGCTTTTGCGGGTCCGGGGGACGGCAGTTCGGCGAGCGACCCCACCTCGGCCACCGTCCCGGTCAGCACCTCCACCTCGTGCCCGCCCGCACACGCTCTGCGCAGCAGAGCGAACGGGGGCGGGTCGGGCGCCACCAGCGCCTGGAGGAGATCCTGGGCGTCCGTGTCGCGGAAGCCCGTGACTTGATGGCTCGTCATGCCTGCCTTCCCTAGGCGCCGAGAAGCTGACTCACGATGCGAACGGGTGTCGACCCGCTGGGAGTGGATGGACGAAGGGGATCGAGGAAGAGGGAGAAACGAACGGGACGGACGCGGAACGTCAGCCCGATGCCTGCCGACTGGAGCGCTGCTCCAGCTCCGTGGCGAAGTCCTGCCACGCCCGGCTGCATTCACGTGCGGCCGAGGCGATCAGCTCCACACGGTGCGGCGGGACGTTGTCGCTGATCCGGGTCCACTCTTGCGGGCCCACCGTGCAGGCGTCCAGCAGCCGCAGCAACGTGCGGCCCGACTCCGAGAGCCGCAGCGACGGGTCCTTGCGCAGGTTGTGGATCAGTGCGGGGAGGTCGGGGGCGCGGTCGGCGCCGTCGATCCGGGCCACCGCCTTGGGCATCAGCGGGGTCGCGGTGGCCACCGCCTCGGGCTCACGGCGTACGGGCCCCGCGGGGGCCTCGCCGCGCCGCAGCCGGTCGCGGACGTCCCGCACGGTGGCGGCACAGACCCCGGCCTCCCGGGCGACCTCCCGCAGCGAAACGCCGGGCCGCTCGGCGAGGATCCGGCCGGCCTGGATACGGCCCTCGGCGGCGTCGACCGGGCGTTCCCGGCCGTCGCGCCCGAGCCGGGTGCTCGACTGGGGAATTTCCCCACTCGCACGGCGGCGGATCGCGCCGACCGTCTTATGGGAGAGCCCGGTGACCGACGCAATGGCCCGATCGGACCATTCCGGATGGGAGTTGATGATACGTTTGGCCGCGGCATTCCTGTCGGCCCGCGGCAAGGGAAGTCCATGCGAGACGTTTGCTTTGACCGCGAGGACGAATGCTTCTTCATCGTCGCACTCGCAGAAAATCGCCTCGATTTTACCCAGGCCGCGCAGATCCGCGGCCTGCACCCGGTGCATACCGTCGATGACATGCATCGTCCTGCGATTGACCAGAATGGGCGGCAGTTCGGCATCCGACTCGGCGAGCAGGCGCACATGTTCATTGTCCGCACCCGACAGCCGGGGCGAATCAAAGTGCGTTAACTCGCTCAGGGACACCATTTCCGTGGACTGCTGCGTGGTTTCGGCAGTGTCAGCCATGAGCTGACCATTCATGTGCCTTTCCCCCTGTGACAATCCGGTGCTTCATGGAAGACAGCAATGGACGCAGACATCAGGAGGCGTACTACCCATGGAGGGCTGGACGCTGGACGACAAGCCCAGCCGCATCGACGCGAAGGTGAAGTAATGACCGGCTCAAGGCCACCCCCGTGGACTTCCGCTTACCCCGTCTGTCTCATGGAACACGAGCCCTTGCGACTACCCGGAGCGCCGACTCCCACACGTCGGCCAGTTCATCGGAGGTCATTACGGCAGATATCGACAAGGCTCATCCCGGGCCCGAACCGGGATCGTTAACGAACCGCTGTATTCACGATTGTGAGTTAACATCAGTTCCAAGACGAAGCGACCGTAGCAGTCGCCGCGCTGAGGACGCAACCAAAACGTGACGGACCGTTTTATGGTCAACTCGCCCTATGCGAGGTATGCGAGGTGGACGTCTCGATGAGAAGATCTAGCGCCGCAGCAAGACGGGCAGTTGTTGATGTCCATTGGAGATGAAGGACTCCAGTGGACGAAGCTCGCCGGCCGGTGCCGCAAGGGCGAGATCGGGAAAGCGCTCGAAGAGGGCACGCAGGCCGATGCGCCCCTCCAGCCGGGCCAGCTCCGCGCCCAGGCAGAAGTGGGGGCCGTAGCCGAATGCCAGGTGTTCGCGGCGGGTCGCCCGGGTGAGGTCGAAGCGTCCGCGGTGTTCGCCGTGAGCCTGCGGATCGCGGTTCGCGGCGGCGTAGTTGATGACGATGGGGTCGCCCTCGCGGAACGTCAGCCCGGTCGCCGGGTCGTGGACGTCCTCGATCGGGAACCGCATGATGATGGAGGCGATCGGCGCCTGGTGGCGTAGCGTCTCCTCCACCGCGTCCCCCCATGAGGCCTGCCCGGAGCGCAGCAGGGCGAGCTGGTCGGGGTGGGTGAGGAGATTGACGATCGCGTGGTCGAGCAGGTTCACCGTGGTCTCGTGTCCCGCGCCGATCAACAGCAGCACACTGTCCGCCAACTCCTGCTCGCTGAGCCGGGAGTCGGTCTCGTCGTCGTGTGCGTCGATGAGCACGCTGGTCACATCGTCGCCGGGAGCCTTCCGCTTGATGGCCAGCAGCTCCGTCAACAGCCCGTACAACGCACGGGTGTTGGCCTCCGCCTCCTCCTCCGTCAGCCCGGTCGCGAAGACCCCGGCGATCCCGTCGCGGAAGGCGTTGTGCAGTTCGTCGGGGACGCCGAGAAGCGTGTTGACGACCATCAGCGGTAACAGCCAGGCGAACCGCGACCGCAGATCCACCGGCACCCCGGGTGCGGTGGTCCCGGTGGCATCCAGCTCGTCGAGCAGAGACTGGGTGATTCCCTCGATTCTCGGGGCGAGGGCCCGTACCCGGCCGGGCGTGAACGCGGCGCCGACCAGCCGGCGGAGCCGGACGTGCTCCGGGCCGTACGCGGTCAGCGCGTTACGGACGTCCATCCATATGCGGAGCTGCCACTTGGGCGGAATACGCTCGTCGATGTAGCTGTCGGGCCAGTGCCGGTGGGCGTCCTTGGAGATCCGGCGATCCGTGAGCAGCCGCTTGACCAGAGCCGGGTCGGTCACCGACCACGCCACCACCCCGCCGGGCAGCTCCACCGGGGTCGCCGGACCCCGGTCCCGCAGCCGGTCCGCTTCGGCGTGGATGTCACCCGCGGTGGGGTCGAGTCGGAAGGGGCAACCGGTGGTCAGCTCGGCACTCATGGTGAGGAATTTTCACCCCATTGAGCCGCATGAGAAAGAGGAAAAGCGGACCGAAACGAATAACATCCGCCCCCTCGACCTCATGCACCGCACGAGAAATACCGCGTTTCAAAGGGGAATTCGCGGCTCCTCATCACATATCCCCGGGGGATATGGAGGGGGCACAAAACTACCTGCACGGCGGCCCGTACGAAAATAAATGCGACCGCGGCATTACGGAATACGAGCCTCCGCGGCGGTGCCGTCCCCTGCGGCCGCTGTGCCGTCCCCGGCCGCCGCGCCGTCCGCCCCCTGGCTCTGGCTCTGGCGGCGGGCCGCGATCACCACGTACACGAGCACGCCGGCGAACAGGAACAGCACACCCTGGTACACCGCCGCGTACCCGGCCCCCGAGACCAGCCAGAAGGAGAAGCCGAAGCCCGCCAGCGCCAGCACCAGGTCCCAGACGAAGCGCCCGGTCCGGACCTCGTCGCGGCGCCCCGCCAGCAGGAAGTACAGCTGCGCGCCCGCCGCCAGCAGATACGGGACCGTCGCCGAGAAGGTGGTGATCAGGACGAGGGTCGCGAAGACGCCGTTCGACCCCGAGGTGTAGTTGACCACGGTGAGCAGCGACGCCAGGACCACCCCGACGAACACCCCGACCGTCGGCACCCCGCGCCGCCGCTTCGCGAACACGGCCGGGAAAAGCCCGTCCTTGGCGGCCGCGTACGGCGCCTGGGCGCTCATCAGGATCCAGCCGTTGAGCGCGCCGACGATGGACACCACGGCGGCCAGCGCGATCAGCGTCCCGCCCCAGGTTCCGCCGAACATCGCGTCGACCGCGTCCGAGAAGGGGGCGGTGGAGTTCACCAGGTCCTTGTGGGCGACGGTGCCGAACACCGACACCGTGCCGAGGAGGTAGACCACGGCCGCGCCGATCGTGCCGAGCACGCTCGCCCGCCCCACGTTCCGCTCCGGGTTCTCCATCTCGCCCGCGCTCATCGACGCCGACTCCACACCGAGGTAGCTGTAGAGCAGGATCGCGGCCGCCGCCGACATCCCGCCGACCGCGCTGCCGCCGCCCGCGTTGAAGGGGCCCATGTTGTCCGGGTCGAAGAAGAAGAGCCCGACGACCGCGACGAAGAGCAGGGGGATGAACTTCAGCACGGTCGAGACGAGTTGTACGGCACCGATCCAGCGCGTCCCCGCGAGGTTCGCCAGCGCGGGCAGCCACAGCGCGAGCAGCGCGATGGCCAGGTCCATGCCCTTGGAGGACGTGTGCCCGGGGGCCAGCACATGCACATAGCCGACCGCCGCCACCGCGAGCGCCGCGTTGCTGACCCAGGTCATCGTCCAGTACGACCACGCCGACAGGAAGCCCGCGAAGTCGCCGAAGGCGGCGCGGGCGTGGACGTACGGCCCGCCCGTACTCGGATCGCGCCGCGCCAGCCGCCCGAAGACGAGCGCGAGCGCGATGGCACCGACCGTCAGGACGACGAAGGCCAGCAGGCTGAGGGTGCCGTACGGGGCGACGGAGGCGGGGAGCAGGAAGATGCCGCCGCCGATGATGTTGCCCATGACGAGGGCGGTCGCCGTGGGCAGACCGAAGCGGCGCGTGTGGTGCTGGTCGAGCATGCGCATATCGTCATGGACGATGTACGGTGCACCAAATCACCGGGCTTTGTCCGGCAGGACGGGGTCGGCCGCCGGAAATGGTACGGCCATGGGGCTCGGAATCCGCGATTCCTGCGCCAGCCCCTGCGCACCGTCAGACAAGACGCCGTCGTCCGAAGCCCGCTCGTCCGTCTCCACGGAGACCTCCGGCACCTCCGGCCCGTCCGCCTCCCGCAGCCAGCGCCGCAGCACCGTGTGCACCCGCTCCGCGCCCACCAGCTCCTCCCCCGCCGCGACGGGCGCGGACAGCTGGACCGGCCACAGCAGAAAGGGATGGCCCTGCTCGCCGCCGAGCCCGCCGTGCGAGCCGATCTGCTCCTCGAAGGCGTGCACCTCGCCGGTCGCCGCGTCATAGGCGGAGTTGACCATGATGTCGGGAGTGTTCCGGAAGTGTGCGGTCCGCCGTACGGCCTCGGCGGCGCCCGGCCCGAAGAGCGCGAGCGGGCTCTCCTTGATCACCCGGTGGGTGTCGAGGTGGTGCTCGGCGCCATTCGCCCCCAGCACCACCGCGCCCTCGGTTTCGGAGCGTACGAGCAGGAAGCCGACACCGGGGTGGTTGGCGAGGGTGTGCAGCAGCGCGGGATGGCGCCGGTCGATGGCCTCGCGGCTCATCCGGCCGGGGACGTCGGGGAACGAGATCAGCCCCAGGTTCCCGGAGGCGAGCACCACCGGCCGGGCCTCCTCCTGGTCCGTATCGTCCTTCTCCGGCCGGTGCAGCGCCGCCCGCGCCGCCTCGCGCGCCTCGGCCCCGCTCGCCGTACGCCCGACCGCCTTCGGCACCGGCAGCCCGCACCCGGCGCGCACCAGGTCCTCCAGCGTCAGCCCGTACGCCCCCGCGAAGGTGGCGCCCGGGCTCTGGCCGTGGTCGGACAGCAGCACGATGCGGTAGTCGCGCGGCGCGCGCTCCGCGACCTTGGCGATCAGCGCGATCGACCGGTCGAGGCGGGCCAGCACCTGCTGGGCGTCGCGGCTGCGCGGGCCGGAGTGGTGCGCGACCTCGTCGTACGCCACCAGGTCGGCGTAGATCGCGGTGCGGCCCGACAGGATGTCCCCGCTCACCGCCGCCACCACCACGTCCCGCTCCACGACCGTGGCGAATGCCCGGATGAAGGGGTAGAGCCCGCCGCGCCCCACCCGCGGCGACTCCCGGCGCAGCTTGGCCCGCGTGGACTGGCAGATCTCCCGGCACACCTCGGCCACGAACGAGGCGGCGGTGCGGGTGGCGTTGGCCGGGTCGGAGAAGTACGCGAAGTAGCCGCTGCGGGAGCGGTTGCGTTTGCTGCGCCGCGCCGCGACCGACAGGACCAGCGCGAGTTCGTCGGCGCCCCCGGTGAACAGGTTCCCCCGGCTCGCGCCGTCCACCGTCAGCAGCCCGTCGTGCCCGGCGCGGGCGGCGGCGCGGCGCTGCAACACGGCCGCGCTCGTCGGCCGGTTGCTCACCATCACCTCCCCGCTCTTCTTCTCGTACCAGCGGAAGGCGGGCACGTCCTCGTTCGAACCGTGCAGGATGCCGAGCTGGCTGGCGCCGGTCTGGCTGGACCAGTCGGTGCGCCACGGCGTGACGGTGTGGGTGCCGCCCACCCACGCGGCCACGGTCTCCATGACCGGCGGCCTGTTGTCCCGCGGCCGCAGCGCGTCCCGCAGTACGGCGTGCCCCACCCCGTCGAGCTGGAGGAACACCGTCCCCGGCGGCCGCGCCCGGCCCCCGTCCCCGCCGCTGAGGCGCCGCTGACGGTCCGCGAGCCGCGCCAGCCGGCGCCGGTACGCCCCGTCGTCCCGTACGGTCAGAAAGGTGCTCGTCGCCGAGGACGCGGCCGACATCACCGCCGCCACCACGACCGCCGTCTCCGGCTCCACCGCGCCCCGCCCGTCGGGGACCACGCTGAGCGCGATCAGCAGCATCGACCCGTTCAGCACGAACACCAGCAGCCCCAGCACCAACGCGGGCATCAGCAGCAACGCCCGCACCAGCAGCGGCCACACCAGCGCGCTCAGCACACCGAACGCACCGGCACCGCTGGCGGCGGTGATCGCGATCCGCGTCGCGCTGTCGCCGTCAGCGGCCTGCAACCGGAAATCGGGCAGGATGCCCGCGAGCGCCAGCATCGTGAGCGTCGACACCGCCCACACGGCCGTCACCCGGAGCAGCGCTCCCCCCACGGTCTTCCATCGGGGCTTCTGCACGCAGTGGCCTCACTTCGGATTCCGGTCCGCGCTGGGCGCGCGGACCGATTCCCAGCGTTACACAGCGCGGGTGCGTCCCGGCGGGCACGAGGTGACGGGGAGTGAACCATTCCGCTTACGACATGGTGACGGTCGTGCCGCCCGGACGTCCTCCACGCATGGCAGAGTCATGAGCATGAAGACGTTATTGCCGGGTCGGTACAGACCCGTCACCGCTCTCCTCTTCGTCGCCTTCTCCCTGACCGCCTGCGGTGAGCAGCGCGTCGCGGCGTCCGATGCCCCGAGCGCTCCCCCGACGTCCAAGGCCAGTCCCAGCCCCAGTTCCTCCGGTGCTCCCGCTTATGTGGAACCCGGAGTCGTCGACGGCGCCCCGCACAACGGCGACAACAACGCCTACCGCCGCCCCGGTGAGATGTCCCCCGCCGGCGCCAGGGACGCGCGGAGGGAAGCCGACCGCATCGAGCCCGTGCTCAAGCGGCTGTGGAACCAGAAGAAGTGGGACCCCAAGACCGTGCGCACGGCGCTGCTCAAGCTCGGCTACGAGGAGGAGCGCTTCGGGCCGAAGGGAGAGCGGCTCGGCGGGACGCTCACCGTGACGGGAATGCCCTCGCGCTACGAGGCCGACCACTATGTCCACCCCGAGGGCGCCCGGGTGGGCCTTCGCGTCCATGACGACGCATGCGTCACGGCATTCCTACAGAAGACCAACTTCCAGGTCAGCACCAACGGGCCCTATATGGAGACCGGCTGCTTCGCACCGCCCTCCGGCCACTGAGACGGTGCGGGACGCCGCACCCCGCCCCATGACGACGTCACACGCGGTCCAGGCGCTGTGGCGGGTGGGGCGGCCACGGCCCGAGAGGGGGCAGTTCCTCCGTCGCCACCGGTGGGACCACGGGCGTACGTCCGGACAGCCAGGCCGCCAGGTCGCGCACGCGTCCGTCGACCACCGTGCCCGGCGGCCCCTCACCGGCGGCCCATTGGCGGCGCATGTCCTCGGCCCGGACCAGAGTGCCTGCCGGAAGGCGGCCGAGGAGGAAGTCGATGGCGTGTGCGGCCAGGTCCTCGGGCCAGTCGCCCGGCCCTACGCCGAGGTCCAGGTCGACCATGTGGATCCACGCCTCGCGCCAGCGTGCGAAGACCGTGGCGGCGATGTCCGCGTTGCGGAACGTGACCGGACGGCTCCAGTCCACCTCGTCGGCGCGTGCCCAGACCGCCTCCAGTCCGGCGGTGTGCGCGGCGAGTTCCGCGCGGTGCTCGGCGGCGCTCCGGCCCGCCGTGGCCTCGATGATCGCGTTGCGCTCGTCCATCCCGCCGTCGTAACCCGCGACGAGCTCACCACGCAGGGCATGCTCCGCGAGACGGGCGAACATCCGCGCGTTGTCCGTGAGATGCGCCAGGACATGCCCGCGTGACCAGCCCGGAAGGGCGGACGCCTCGGCGACCTGCTGGTCGTCGAGTCCGGCCACGACCCGTTCCAGGGACCGGTGGGCATCGATCACTGCTGCGACAGGAGGGTGCATACCGAAGATCATGAGCCGCTTGGCCGAACGCTGTCCATTGCCTACGCCACAGTGCTGTCCGGATCGTCCAGCCACACCCGATGCCCGTCCGGCGTCACGGTCAGCCCGAACCGGGTGTGGTCCGGCGCGCCCCGCGTCTGCCACCACCGGTACGCGCCCTCCACCTCGTCCCAGAGCCGACGCGGCCCCGCCTGCCAGACGCGCGCCTGCGTCTTCTCCTCGCGGAACACCACGCACGCCCAGGAGCGGTCGCCCAGCCCGTAGAACCACACCGGCCGCGCCCCGTCCTCCTTATCCGCCACCACCTGGACGCAACGCGGTACGCGGAGCCCCAGCACGAAGGGGAGGGCGCTGTACGGCCCGGTGACGAACTCCGCCTCGGTCAGGTCGGTGGTTGACGTATCGGCGCCGTCGGTCGGGTCGTACGCGCCGTGATCGGGGAGCGCCGGCCGCTGGGAGCGCAGCTTCATGAACTCCACGGGCCGGGTGAAGCGGCCGGTCGCCGTCCCCTGGTGCACCGTGAGCCGGGCGACGGCGTCGGCGTGGGTGAAGTGCGTGCCCCAGGGCGCGACGATGAGGCCGCCGGGGCGGGTCTGCTCGATCCACGCCCCGGGGATCGCCCGGACCCCCACGGTGGCCAGGACGCGGTCGTACGGTGCGCGGCCCGCGTGCCCCTCGGCTCCGTCGCCCACGACGACGGCCGGGTGCCACCCGGCGGCGCGCAGCCGCTCGCCCGCGTGCCGCGATACGGCGGGGTCCACCTCGACGGTGGTGACCCCGCCGCCGCGGCCACAGCGGTGCGCCAGGGCCGCCGCCGTCTCGCCCGTGCCGGTGCCGACGTCCAGCACCGTCATGCCGTCGTCCACCGTGAGGTCCTGGAGCAACGCGTAGACGACGGACGGCATGGAAGAGCTGCTGCTGGATACCCGTCCGGGTTCGGTGCCGGTGTGCTCGCCGTCGTCCCACTGCGTCACGATCGGCGCGTCACGGTCGGTGGCGGCATACCAGGCGCCGGGGTCCTCGGCCCTGTGGACGGCGGTGGCGTGGTGGGTGCGGGTGTCGAACGGCCACATGAGGTCGGGCAGGAAGTCGACCCGGTCCACGGCGGCGAAGGTGGGCGCCCAGTCCGCCGCCATCGCCCGCCCTTCCAGCAGCGCCCGCCCCAACGCCCGCCGCCCCGCGCGGGATTCCGATGTCATGGACGGCAGCATAGAAATGACAGCTGGAGCCGGACACGAACCACGGATAATGGGCGCATGTTCGACCACGAGATACTGCCGCCCGCCGTGGACACGGAGGCCCTGCTCGCCCTGTCCCGCGAACACCACGCCCGGACCGCGCGGGCCTGGGGCACCCGCGAGGTGGGGGGCCATCTGGTCAAGGTGTACTCCGTGCACGCGCCCGGGCGGGCCGTGACCGACCAGAACGTGGCCACCGCCCTCCGCCTCGCGGGCGGCCATCTCGAACTCGGCGCGACCCGTGGCTCGCTGGGCCTCGCCGTGCTCATCGTGCACGCGGGCGGCGACGGCGACTACGTCCTGATCCACAGCTGGATCGAGGGCTACATGTCCGACCTCGCCGTCTTCTCCGGCCCCGCCGACGCGCCCGACGAGCTGCGCCCCGGGCGCGTCGGGCTCGCCCCGTGCGTGTGGGAAGCAGCGGTCCTCGCCCATGAGCGCGAGGCGTTCTCGCGGCACCTCCTCGACGGCGACGGCGCCCTCGCGGACCGGCTCGCCGCATGGCAGGCCGACACCCTTGACGGCGGCGTCCGATGACCACGGCGCACGTCCGGCGGGCCCGCCCCGCCGACCTGCCGCGTGTCGCCCTGCTCGCCGCCGAGCACGCCGACCGGCTCCGCGCCCTCCTGTTCGGCACAACCGCCCCGCGCCTGCACTGCTTTGTGGCGTAGCGCGCCGACGGCGAGGTCGTGGGGTACGCCACCTGCGCCCCGGAGGTCTCCACGGCCTAGCCCGGCGCGCCGGCCTCCTGGCGCATCCGGGCGGTCAGCTCGGCCGGGGCCTTGTGCGGTGATCCGGAGTCGTAGGGCGGCTGGGGGTCGTACTGGAGCATCAGCTGGACGGTCTGCGCGGTGGCGTCCCCGGCGATCCGCCCGGCCAGGGCCAGGCCCATGTCGATCCCGGCCGAGACACCCGCCGCGGTGACGTACTTGCCGTCGAACACATAGCGCTCGTCCACGGCCTCCACCCCCAGGGCCCGGAGGTCGTCCATGGCGGTCCAGTGGGTGGTGGCGCGGCGGCCGGTGAGCAGTCCGGCCGAGCCGAGGATCAGCGAACCGGTGCACACCGACGTGGTCCAGGTCGTGGTGGCGTCCACGGCCCGCAGCCAGGCGAGCACTTCCGGGTTCTTCTGCTGCTCGGCCGGGAACGGACCGCCGGGCACCAGCACGACGTCCGGCCGCGCCACTTCCTCCAGCGTGGCTTCGGCCACCAGCTGGAGGCTGCCGCTGTCGTTGCGCACCGGGCCGCGGCGTTCGGCCACGAACACCGGCTGGGCGCCGGGCAGTCCGGCCAGGGTGTCGTACGGGCCGACGGCGTCGAGGGCCGTGAAGTGTTCGTAGAGCAGGATCGCGATCTGCACGATGGTGCCTCTCGATAGGAATGGTTGACGTGGGCTCAGGGATGGAAGCGGCGCCGGTACTCGGCGGGGGCGGTACCCAGGTCGCGGACGAAGGCGCGGCGCATGGCCTCCGGTGTGCCGTAGCCACAGGCGCGGGAGACCTCCGCGATGCCGCCGTCGGTGTCCTCCAGCAGCCGCCGCGCCACTTCGAGCCGTACCTGGTCCACGTACCGGCCGGGCGTGACGCCGATCTCGTCCCGGAAGGCGCGGGCGAAGTGGCGGGGTGACAGGTTCGCCCGCTCGGCCAGGGCGGATACGGACAGGTCGGCCTCGGGGTGTTCGGCGATGTACTGCTGGATGTCGCGCAGCGGACGGCGCTGTGCGCTCTGTGCCGCCAGCTGGACGCTGAACTGCCGCTGACCGCCGGGGCGGCGGAGGAAGACGACCAGGAAGCGGGCCACGGTGAGGGCGACATCGCGGCCCAGGTCCTCCTCCACGAGGGCGAGCGCGAGGTCGATGCCGCTGGTGACCCCGGCGGAGGTGGACACCGCTCCGTCACGGATGTAGATGGGCTCCGGGTCCACCTCCACGGCGGGGAACCGCTCGGCCAGCCCCTCCGACAGCGCCCAATGGGTCGTCACCCGGCGACCGTCCAGCAGCCCGGCCGCGGCCAGCGCGTAGGCCCCGGTGCACACCGACACCAGACGCCGCGCCGCCGGGGCGTTCTCGCGCAGCCACGCCACAACCCCCGGATCCATCGCGCGGGTGCCCTCACCGCCCGGCACGATCAGGGTGTGCGGAGCGGGCGCGTCCGGCAGCGCGAGGTCCGGAGTGACCGACAGCCCGCTGGAGGTGCGCACCGGTGAGCCGTCCAGGCTGCCGGTCCTGATGTCGTACGCGCCGGGGACCGTCCCCGCCGCACCGGCGAAGACCTCCAACGGTCCGGTGAAGTCCAGGCTCAGTACGCCGTCGAAGAGGACGATGAGCACGGTGCGCGCTTCCATGGCGTCCATGCTGGCCGCTGGAGATGATGGCAGCAATGACGCGTTTCCCACCTTTCCTGCCAACGGCGGCCGGATGCACCGGTTCCCGACGTCAGGCGTCGAAGCGGTGGCGCGCGCCCTCGATGTGGCCGAGGTACCGGTGGGTCCAGTCGCACATGGTGTCGACCGTGGCACGCAGCCCCCGGCCCGGCTCGGTGAGGGTGTACTCGACCCTCGGCGGCACCGTGGGGTGCACCTTCCGGTCGACCAGGCCGTTGCGCTCCAGCATGCGCAGGTTCTGGGTGAGCATCTTGTGGCTCACGCCCTCGACCTCCCTCCGCAGCTCGCTGAAGCGCAGGGTGCGCTCGCCGAGCGCCTCGATGATCAGGAGCGCCCACTTGTTGGCGACGTCGGAGAAGATCTCCCGCGCCAGCGAGTCCGCGCGCCGCAGGTCCGCGTCCTCGGGCAGGCCCTTGAGTTCCTGCTTGGTCACCATCAGGTTCCCCTGTCACCAAAAAGTGCGTTCTTCCAGGTCGGCCCTCACTCTCTTACGGTTTCCGAGTAACCGCAAGAGAGCGACCCAGAAGGGCGAAAACCATGGCCACCAACGATGTCTTCAACCACAACGTGCCCGCCGAGAGCGACTTCGGCTACTCACAGGCGATCAAGTCCGGCGATCTGATCCACGTCTCCGGACAGCTCTCGCTGGACGAGGCGGGCGACTTCCGCCACCCGGACGACTTCGCCGCCCAGCTCCAGCAGACGTACGTCAACGTGGACAAGGTCCTGGCCCACTACGGCGTCACCCGCGGCCAGGTCGTCTCGCAGACCCTGTACGTGGTGAACCTGCGGCAGCACGCGGATGCGGTGGCGGAGGGCAACCGCGCCTACTTCGGCGACCACCGCCCGGTCAGCACGGTCCTCGGCGTCACCGAACTGACCTTCCCCGGCCAGGTCATCGAGATCAGCCTCATCGCCGACACGAAGCTGAACGCCTGAGCCCAGTCCGGTCCTCAGTCGATCGATCCCCAGGCCCGGTACGGCCGCCGTTGCGGCTCGGGGGTGTTCTGGACCACGGCAGGTCCGTGCCGCCTGCGGGAGCGGTGTTTGAGAAGACCGACCAGGCCCGCTATGCCCCCTGCGGCGAACGGCAGGGAGAACATGCCCGCCAGTACCAACATGCCAATGGCGTTCGCCTTCTTCCCGTCCTGGAGTGCGCCGATACCGGCAACGATGAAGATCACGATGATCACGAGCGGAGGCAGGAGCCATGGCCACGGATTGGGCTCAGGGGTCTCCCGGAAAGCCGCGTACCAGTAGCGGGCGCACCACCAGGCGACCGCGAGGACCGAAAGTGCAGCTGCGGCGAAGCCGATCATAGGCAGCGGGCTGTCGGTGGTGTTCACGGCCACGATGGAAAGCGTCACCCCCATCAGGGCCATGAAGGGCGTCAGCATCCCTCCCACAATGAGGCGGTGACGACGGGAGCCGCTGAGTGCGTTGGGCGGAATGAACATGATCAAGCATCCTACGGAAGGCGGGGCTGATCACGGACCCTGCCGACGCGCGTTCCGGAGCGGCGCGAGGCCGTCGAAGACGATGGCGAGCATCCGGTCTCGTACCTCCTCATCAAGGTGGGCGGGTGCGGAGGCTCGCGATGTGGCAACGAGCAAGGCGTACACCTCGGGCAGTTCGACATCACCCCGAACGGCGCCGTCGCGTTGGGCATGCTGGAGCAGAAGACCGACGGCTCGGCGCAGCCCGTCCGATGCCCGAGCGGCGTCGCCGCCGTTGCCGCCACCGGCCTCGTACAGGGCCTCGCCTATGGCGATTTTCCCAGGCGCGTCGGCGACCAGGTGGCTGAAGAAGCCGAAGAACGCCGCACCCGGGTCCGCGGCATGAAAGAGCGATTCGGCCTGCTCGCGCAGGCGATCGAACCGCTGCACAAGAACGGCCTCCAACAGCGCCGCCTTCGTGGGGAAGTGGCGGAAGACCGTGGCGATGCCGACGTTGGCCAGACGGGCCACCTCCTCGGTGGACGCCAACTGACCGCCCCTGCCGAAGACCTCTTCGGCGACGCTCAAGATCCGCTCGCGGTTGGTTCGCGCGTCAGCGCGTTGCGGCCGCCTGCCATCCGTCCCTCGGTCACCTGGAGTGCTCATCGCGCTTCCCACCCGTATATCGCTATCCGAAGTGGCGACTCCGTATAATCGGAGTCGCCACTTCGGATCGTACAGACGACAGGAGAGCGCCATGTCCCAAGTCCTCAGCCCGCAAGAGGGTGTTCCTCGCGCTCGTGGACGGTGTCGCGGAGGGCCGCTGGAACGAACTGCCCGATCTGTACGCGGAGCGGACCCACGTGGTGCACCCGTTCGACCCGCTTCGCACCGCCGCGCTCCGCACCCGCGACGAACTGCGCGAACACTTCAGACCGACCGGCCCAGGCCCGCAGTTGCACCGCCGGGCAACCAACATCACGATCCACGAGACGACCGACCCCGAGGTCATCGTCGCCGAGTTCGAGTACCAGGGCACGGTCGTGGAGACCGGAGAACCCTTCGCGCTGCCCGGCATCTTCGTGCTGCGGGTGCGCGACGGCCAGATCATCAGCTCTCGCGACTACTTCGACCACGTCACCGCCGCCAGAGTTCGCGGGCAGTTCGACACACTCGTCGCAGCCGTGCGGGCGAGCGATATCCCCAGTCAGCAGACCTAGAGACGGACGCGGGCCCAGACGGTCTTTCCGACGATGCGCTCCCGCACGCCCCACGCCTCGGCGAACGCCTCCACGATCGCCAGCCCGCGCCCGCGCTCGGCGTCCGGCGACGCGTCGCCGAGCCGCGGTAGCCCCTCGCGGGGGTCGGAGACCTCGATGCCGACCAACTTTTCTGCGTCGTATGCGATACGCACCTCGTAGTACCTCCCGGGTACGCGGCCATGCCGTACCGCGTTGGTCGCCAGCTCCGAGAGCACGAGCAGCACCGCCTGGGCGGAGCCCGGGGCCACGCCCCACCCGTGCAGCGCGGCCTCGGCGGCGTGGCGAGCGCGGTGGACGGATGGGGGTACGGGTGTAAACCTCTGCTTCCAGCCATGGCGAGGATTTACGTCGTGACTTTGTGCATTCATACCCCCACTGTCGGTGCAGGTGGCTAGCGTCACCAGTAACAGAACGTCGACTGCGGCGGCCGACAACTCTGGTCGAACGGACGTTGATTGGCGTTGAGCCGCGTTGAGGGGTGGTTGGGATGCCACAGGCCAAGAAGAAGGACGCTGCACCGCCGACCGTGCAGTACTTCGCCGCTGTGCTGCGGATTCTGCGCGAGCACGCGGGGTTGACGCAGGATGAGCTGGGCAAGCTGATGAACTACACCGGCTCGGCCGTGAGCGCGGTGGAGACGTGTGCGAAGCCGCCGACGGACGAGTTCATCGAAGCGGCCGAGAAGGCGCTGGACGCGAGCGGGTTGCTGAGGGCGGCCATCGGGTTCCTGCGGCTGGACCGGTACCCGGTGCACTTCCAGGGCTTCGTACAGCTGGAGCAGGAGGCGGTCAGCGTGTCGTCGTACTGCACGCAGCTGATCGACGGTCTGTTGCAGACCAAGGAGTACGCCCGCGAGGTTCTGGTGCATGCCTTTCCGCCGCTTGAGGAACAAGAGATCGCCGATCTGACCGAGGCTCGGATGGATCGCAAGGCGCTCCTTGACCGAAAGCCAGGAGCCGTGGTCAGCGTCATCCTGGAGGAAGCAGCGCTGCGGCGGCAGATCGGCGGACCCGAGGTCATGCGCGCCCAGTATGCGTACCTCATCGAGTGCGCCGCACGTCCCAACATCGTCATCCAGGTGATGCCGATGAGTCGCGCAGGGCACGCGGGACTGCAAGGACCGATGACGTTAATCGAGACGCATGACGACACGCCCATGGCCTACATGGAGAGCAACGGGAAGAGCATGCTGTTGTCCAAGCCGGACGAGGTGGGTGTTCTCGCCCGGCGCTATGCCATGATCAGGTCCCAGGCTCTCGGGCCGGACGAATCCGTATGCTTCATCGAGCAGTTGATGGGTGAGCTATGAGCAGACTCGTGTGGTTCAAGAGCAGCTACAGCGACTCCGGCGGCGGCGACTGCGTCGAGGTCGCCCTCGACTGGCACAAGTCCAGCTACAGCGACTCCAGCGGCGGCCAATGCGTCGAGGTCGCCCGGACCCCCGTCACCGTCCACGTCCGGGACTCCAAGGTCCCCGACGGGCCGAACCTTCAGATACCCGCCCACGCCTGGTCGACATTCCTGACGACCCTCACGCCTCCCAGGTAACCGGCAACCTCCGCACGCCGCGCGTGGACACGCCCACCTTCCACTCCACGTCCCGCTCGGCGTCGGCGAGCCGCAGTCCCGGCAGGCGTTCCAGCAGCGTCCGCAGAGCGATCTGGAGTTCCATGCGGGCCAGTGGAGCGCCCAGGCAGTGGTGGGGGCCGTGGCCGAAGCCGAGGTGGGTGGCCTCGCGGCGGCGCAGGTCGAGGTGGTCGGAGTCGGTGAAGACGCCTTCGTCGCGGTTGGCCGAGTTGATGGCGACGACGACCGGCTCACCGGCCCGTACGGTCACCCCGCCCAGCTCGATGTCTTCGAGCGCGTACCGGGGCTGCATGCTGCCGGAGCCGAGCGGGGTGAAGCGCAGTAGCTCCTCGACCGCCTGCGGGACGAGGGAGAGGTCCGCGCGCAGGGCGGCGAGGTGGTCGGGCTGGGTGAGCAGGACGTAGAAGAAGTTCCCGAGCTGCGTGGCGGTGGTCTCGTGACCGGCGATGAGGATCGCCTCGGACAGCGAGAGCAGTTCGTCCTCGGACAGCCGGTCGTCATTCTCCCGCGCGGCGACGAGGGAGCTGAGCAGATCGTCCTGCGGGGCGGTGCGCCGCTGTTCGGCGAGACCGGCCATGTAGTCGCGCAGCAGGGCCCGGTAGCCCTTGATCTCCTCCAGCGTGTACTTCGTCGTGGAGAGGAACGCCTCGGACCACAGGCGGAAGTCGGCCCGGTCCTCGAACGGCACGCCCAGCAGCTCGCAGATGACCGTGATCGGCAGCGGCAGGGCGAAGTCCTCGACGAGGTCGGCAGAGGCCCCCTCCGCCCGTATCGCGTCGACCAGGTCGTCGGAGAGCTGCTGTACGCGCGGCCGCAGCCGGTCGATCTGGCGCACGGTGAACGCCTTCGTCACCAGGCGGCGCAACCGGCTGTGCTCCGGCGGGTCGAACGTGCTGATCGTTCCAGGGCCGGGCGCGTACGGCCGTACGCGCGGGGAGTCGCGGCCGACGGAGGCCGCCCGGCTGAACCGGGGGTCGCCGAGGACGAGCCGGGCGTCCTCGTAGCGCGTGGCCAGCCACCCCGGTTCGCCGTACGGGAGTTGGACCCACGCGAGCGGCTCCTCGTGGCGCAACTGGGCGTACAGCGGGGCCAGGTTCAGCTTCTCGGCCTGGAAGGGATACGTCAGAGGCTGGGCGGACGTCATGCATCCTCCTCGGCAGCCGTGTGGGGGGAGGTCGGCCACCTCGGTTCGCATTGTCCACGCCGAAGATCAGGGAGATCATTAGAGATTCACCGCCTGATCCGGGCGCGACCGCTCTCCAGCTCCTCGCGGGCCACCTCCACGAACGCCTCGCGCCGCTCCCGCTTGACCGGCGACCGCCCCCGCTCGCTGCGCATCAGCGCGTGCAGCTCCTTGGTGTAGTCGTGGGCGGCCTGGGCGGCATCGGTGGAACACACCAGCTCGACGGCCTTCGTCGCCAGCCACAAATCATGCAGCTTCACATCCTCGGGGTCGTCGAGGGTCGGCATACCGAGCTTTCGGCGGTCCAGGACCAACTCGACCCGCTGCACCGCCTTTAAGAACCCCGATATGGCCTCCTTGCGCTCCGACCGCGCCACGTCCGCGCGGTGCCGATGGTCGCGCTGCACCTCGACGCGGTTCGCCAGGTGCTGCCCTACGAGGGTCCCCGCCGTCCCCAGCAGAACGCCGATCAGGGCGAGAACCGTGCTGTCCGTAACTCCGTCCACGGCATCTAGCTTTGATCACGACCCCGACGGTCCGCCAGACCGCTCAGCGCAGCAGCGAGAACAGCGCCCAGAAGAAGAGCCCCAGCCCGGCTGACGCGAAGACCGCCCCCATCGCGGTGAAGATCCACAAGATGTTGTTGCTCTCCGCCGGGAGCGTCCAGCTGGAGGGATCCGCCGGGTCGTAGCGGACCTCGACCTCGGTGCCGATGGCAAAGGTCTGCTCACGGGGGCGGGCCGTGTTGAACCTGGTCTCCATGGGCTGGTCGTCGGCTGTGGTCTAGGAGATGACCGGGTAGTACGCGGTGGTCCCGTAGCTCCGGATGGTGACCCCACCTTCCGATCCGTGTCCCTTCAGCTGGGTCGGCTCAAGGTCGGTCACCACACCCTCCGCACTCGCGCCCGTCCTGAGCAGAGTGCGACGCTCATGGATTTGGCGGTACATCACTATGCCGATGAAGGTTCCGGCCAGGGTGAGGGCCAGCGAGAAGATCCAAAGAGCGAGGGAATCGGACATGAAACCTGTTTCAATCGGCAGCGGCAAACAGCAGCGACCCTACCTGCGGCACTCCTCCGCGTCGTCCTCCGCAAGCAACGCGTGCACCCGTTGCAGCACGTCGATATGGGCCTCGTTGCAGAACTCGACCAATGCGTGCGCGAGAACCGACTGGGCGACCGCCCCTTCCCGGCGGGAGGACGCTTCCAGATCGCGCAGGATCGGGTGGTCCTGCTGCTGTTGGCGGACCACGGGCACGAGGCGTTCCGCCACCAGGAAGGACCGCTGCGCCTCCGGCAGGCCGTCGGCGGGTGTCTTCAAGTCCACCGGCAGGTCGATCGCGGCCCGGTTGTCCAGGATCTCCGCCAGTTCCTGTCGCATCCGCTGCTGGCGTTCGATGCTCGCCGCGAGTTCCGCGTCCAGGGCGCGCAGGATCTGCTCCGCCCTACGCGGCCGACGACGCGGCGGTCACCGAACGGGCGAAGGTCGCCGAGCAGGTGGCCCAGCAGTGCGCGCGCCATGACCGCGACGGTCTGCTGCGCCACGTGACCACGGCGAACACCGCCCGCGACCTGGACCGTATCCGGGCCGCGCTCGGCGAGGAGAAGACCAGCTACCTGGGCTACTCCTACGGCACGGCGCTGGGCGCCGCCTACGCGTCGATGTTCCCCGAGCGCTCCGACCGGATCGTGCTCGACAGCAACATCGGTGACACCCACCTCGACCGCGACGGCCTGCGCCGCTACGCCCTCGGGATGGAGCAGTCGTTCCCCGACTTCGCGACGTGGGCGGCCGCACGGCACGACAGCTACGGCCTGGGCCGCACTCCCGCGCAGGTCCGCAGGACCTTCTTCACCCTCGCCGAGCGACTCGACAAGGCTCCGGTGGGGGGCTTCGACGGCAGCCTGTTGCGGCAGTACACCTTCGGCAATCTGTTCAAGAGGACGCAGTACCCCAAGCTGGCTCAGCAGTGGCAGGCGCTGGCTGGTGGCAACGGCACGGCGGCCCGCCGCCCGCTGTCGCAGAACGCCACCGCAGACGAGGTGCCGGCCTCATTCGACAACTCCCTGTCGGTGTTCCTCGCCGTGACCTGCAACGACATCAAGTGGCCCACGAACGTCGACACTTATCGGCGCGGCGTCGCCGAGGACCGCGGGCGCTACCCGCTGTTCGGCGCCGCCACCGCCAACGTCACGCCCTGCGCCTTCTGGCCGTACGCCCCGGCCGAACCGCCGGTCGCGGTCAACGACGACGGACCGCGGAACGTGCTGCTCGTACAGAACCTGCGCGACCCGGCGACACCGCATGACGGCGGGAAGATGCTGCGCCAGAAGTTCGCGGCCCGATCCCGGCTGCTCAGTGTCGACGACGGCGGCCACGGCGCCTACGTCCTCGGCGACAACTCCTGCGCGCTGAACACCACCACGCGCTACCTGGTCGAGGGCACGATGCCCGCGAAGGACACGCTCTGCCCCGCAGTCTGACCCCCGGCCCGGCCGACCGGCAGCGGTACCCGGCCAACGCCGACTCGGTCGGACCCTACTCCGTGCCGAGAATGCGCAGTCCGAGGCGTCACCGCCGTCCCGTGAGCCGGGGGAGGTGGGCGGCCGAGGTTCCCAGGCCGGTGGGGATGTCGAGGCGGCGGTGGGGGCGGCCGGGGAGGTCGCGGCGCAGGTCGTCCTCCTTGTAGCGGCGGCAGCCCTGGTGCCAGGTGAGGATGCCCGACAGCCAGTTCTCCAGCTCGCGCACGTAGCCGTCCAGGATGCGGCGGGCGTCCGATCCCAGCTTGAAGTCGTCGTAGACGACGGGGAGTTCGTGCCGCGCGACGTGCTGGAACTGGCGCATCCGGGAGGTCATCAGGTCGTGGACGATGCCGAGGGCGGTCGGGTAATCGCAGTTGAAGAAGTTCTGGACGACCAGGACACCGTTGTGCACCTCGCCTTCGTACTCGATCTCCTTCTGGTAGGAGAAGACGTCGTTGAGGAGGCAGGCGTAGTCGGCGGCGGCGTTCTCCAGGGAGCGCAACGGGCCGCTGCGGTAGATCTCGGGTGGGACCTGCTGCCCGTGGGCCAGTCGGCACAGGCTCATGGTGAGGTCCGAGCCGAAGGTCATCCGGCGCATCTCGATGTAGTCGACGGGGTCGGGGATGCGGTGGTGGGCCTGGTTGGCCAGTTCCCACAGCCAGCTGGAGGTCATGTCCTCGATGGCCGTGCGGAAGGTACGGCGGGCCTGCGGGGTCATCGGGCCGGCGGTGCGGGTCCAGAGATCGGCCAAGCCGCGCTCCAGCGCGTTGGCGGGGGCGGGCGGCGCGGAGCCGTCCACCGGCATGAAGGACGAGAGCCGCTGGTTGGCGGCCTTCGCCCCGGCCAGGTCCCGGGTGCGGCCGAAGACGACGGGGAAGTAGTCGTCCCCGTACGTGCCCCAGGTCAGCCAGCCGGAGGTGATGTCGAGCTGATCGGGGGTGGCGTCGGGGTGGATGCCGGCCGCGCACAGGGGGAAGTCGAAACCGGCGAGCTTGCGCGCGGTCCAGATGTGCGAGCCGGGGATGCCGGGCTGGGCTTCGAGCATGCCCATGCGGCGCCCCCACTCGACCGCGTTCCGCCGGGCGCCGTCCAGGTGCGGGCTGAGCCGGGTGGTGAACGGCATGAAGAAATCGGGCAGTTGCGAGGGCCCCACGCGCTGATGCGGGACGTGGGTGAAGCTCCGCAGCCGGCCGGACTCGGCCCGGCGGGTGGTCGTCAGCCCGATCCGCGCCGCCGAGGTGCCCAGCCCGGTCGGCCCGCTCAGCAGGAGCGAGAACCCGCCGAGTCCCGACGGGGCCGGACTCCCCTCCGACCCGCTCCCGTTCATGTAGCGGCTGGACCGCATGTGCCACTCGTGGCCGCCCGACTGCCAGTCCTGTAGCCCCTTGACGTAGGCGAGGACGGCCGCGCACTGGTCCGGGCTCAGGCCGGTCTCGGCGAACAGCGGCGGGAGTTCGGTGAAGACGGTGTTCTCGAACTGCTGGAGGCGGGAGGTGAGCAGGTCGTTGACGGCGTCGGCGGCCTCCTGGGTGGCGCAGCCGAGGAAGGTCTCCAGGACCAGCACGCCGTTGCTGTTCTCTCCCTCCTCCTCGACCTCGCGCTGGTACGAGAAGAGGTCGTTCCGCAGGTGCACGGCGTCGGAGAAGCTGTCCCGCAGCACCTGCAACGGGCGTGACGCGGCGACCGGCGCGGGCACCTCGGCCCCGATCGCGTACTCCACGAGCCCCGCCGACCAGGGGGCACCGCCGACCTTGCGGCGCATCTCGATGTACTCGACGGGGTTGGGAATGCGGTGGGCGTTGATGTTCGACAGCTCCCACAACGACTCGTTGAGGAGGTTCTCGGTACTCTCCGCGAACCGTGCCCGCCAGCCCGCCGACATGCTCGGCACCGTACGGGTCCACAGGTCGGCCAGACCGGCCTCGACCGGGTTCACCGGCTCGGGGACGGCCGTGGCCGGGTCGGTCGGCATGAAGAGCGGCAGCCGGTCCAGGTACGCCTTGGCGCCCTCCCGGTCGTTCGTGTACTTGAATTCCTCGAGGAAGTGGTCGTCGAAGAAGAAGACCCACACGTACCAGTCGGTCACCAGGGAAAGGGCCGGGCCGGACGCGTCGGGGTGGGTGTAGGCGCACAGCAGGGCGTAGTCGTGCGCGTCGAGGTCCCGCTCCTCCCAGACCCCCGAGCCTTCGAGCATGCCCATCTCACGGGCCCACCGCTTCGAGTGCCGCCGCGCCTCCTCCAGATGAGGGCTCAGGCGCGCCGGATGCGGCATGTAGAAGTCCGGCAGTTCAAAAGGCTGTGTCACGGGTGCCCGGCCCTTTCCTGAATGCGAAGCGTGCGTTTCAGCCGTGTCCGGCGGATCACGCCGGGGCGGGGTGCTGGGCGCGCCCCGCCGCGTTCGCCGGCTGCCCTTCGGGGCGCGCATCCTGATCCGCCTGGCACTCTCTAGTTCCCGTAGTGGCCGATCTCGACGTCTTCGAGGATGCCGAGCGCGTCCGGGACGAGAACCGCCGCGGAGTAGTAGGTACTGACCAGGTAGGAGATGATCGCCTTCTCGTCGATGCCCATGAAGCGGGCGTTGAGGCCGGGCTCGATCTCGTCGGGGATGCCGGTCTGGTGAAGGCCGACGACGCCCTGGTCCTCCTCGCCCGTTCGCATGGCCAGGATGGAGCTGGTGCCGGCGGAGCTGACCGGGATCTTGTTGCAGGGCAGGATCGGGATGCCGCGCCAGGCCGGCACCTGGTGGCCCTCCAGCTCCCCGCCCTGCGGGTAGAGCCCGCGCTTGTTGCACTCCCGGCCGAAGGCCGCGATCGCCTTCGGGTGGGCAAGCAGGAACTGGGTCTTGCGGCGCCGCGAAATCAGCTCGTCGAGGTCGTCGGGAGTGGGCGGGCCACTGTGCGTACGGATGCGCTGCTTCAGGTCGGCGTTGTGGAGGAGACCGAAGTCACGGCTGTTGACGAGCTCGTGTTCCTGGCGCTCGCGCAGTGCCTCGACCGTGAGACGGAGCTGCTGCTCCACCTGGTTCATGGGGTCGTTGTAGAGGTCGGCGACGCGGCTGTGCACGCGGAGCACGGTCTGGGCAACGCTCAGCTCGTACTCGCGGGGGCTGAGCTCGTAGTCGACGAAGGTGCCGGGCAGGGTCCACTCGCCCTCGTGTCCGGAGGCCAGGTCGATGGCGGCCTCCCCCTGCTTGTTCTGCGGCGGGCGAGCGGCGGAGCCGAGCGCCTCCAGGTGCGTGCGCAGTCCTTCCGAGCGGCCCTGGATCTCCTCGAACGCCGCCCGGGACAGGCTCAGGACGGTGCACGTCGTCACCGCGCGCACCGTGACCTCCCACTCGCCGGCCGAGCCGGTCAGCAGCCCCTCGCCGACGTAGTCCCCGTCCGCGAGCACACCGAGGACGGTCGGATCGCCGTACTTGCCGGTGCCCAGCTTGTTGCTCTTGCCGTGCGCGATGAGAACGACCTCGTCGGCCGGGCTGCCCGCCTCCACGATGGTCTCGCCGGCGGCCACCTCCCGCTGCTCGAACCGCTCCGCCAGCGCGCCCAGAACCTCCTCGTCCGCGAAGTCGCGCAGCGGCGGCAGCTCACGCAGCTCGGCGGGGATGACCCGGACGTCCGTGCCGGTGGCGACGAACTCGACCCGGCCGTCGCCGAGGGTGTGGGTGAGCCGGCGGTTCACCCGGTACGCCCCTCCGGAGACCTGCACCCACGGCAGCAGGCGCAGCAGCCACCGCGAGGAGAGGCCCTGCATCTGCGGAGGGGTCTTCGTCGTACTCGCCAGGTTCCGCGCGGCAGCCGTGGCCAGGCTCTGCTGCGGCTGCCGGCCGTCCTGGTCGGCAGGGGGCGGGTCGAACGGCAAAGACATGAAGGCGCCATCCATCCATGAGAGCGGGAGAAGGAACGACAGATCGCAACTGTCGGGGCGCAAGAAAATGATCTTCGCCCGCACTGGACCCTAACATTCCGCTTTCTGCGGGCAACTAGGTGCGCTGGATGAGAAGTTCCCGGTCGAAGCGTGCCGATTCGGGCCCGTACCAGGCCGGTTGCCACAGCCCTGTCGGCGGCGAGGTCGTCCAGCGAACGGATGGGATGGGCAGCCTTCGCCGCCGGCACGCGGGGCATGGCTCGAACCGACCGCTCAGCGAAGCCGCCCGCCTCCGCAGCGTGACCGCCGCCTCGTCCGCTCGTTTGAACGGCCCTGGCGGCGGGTGCATGCTCGGTAAGGAGGAGATGGGCGCATGAACGCCGAGGCCCCGCGGACCGCCGTGATCACGGTCGACGAGTCCGGCATCGTCACGGGCTGGAACCGCGGTGCCGAACGGGCGCTGGGGCATACCGCGGAGGACGCCGTGGGGCGGCGGGCCGGGGAGTTGCTCGTGCCCGAGGGCGGGGCGCCGTTCTGGGACGGGCCGCCGGAGCGGGACGACTGGCTGGGGTGGCTGTCGGTGCGGTGTGCCGATGGCCGGGTGGTGCGGGTGCGCGGGGTGGGGCACCGGCTGATGGATCGCGCCGCGCGGGGGCCGTGGGTGCTGGTGGCGTCGATCGAGGACGGTGGCGCCGCGGGGCCGCGGCCGCTGCCGCAGGAGGTGGAGCGGGCGGTCGTGGACTGGCTGTTCTCCGTCTCCCCCGTGGCCGTGACCATGTACGACACCGATCTCAAGTGCATCCGGCAGAACGCCGCCATGACGCGGATGTCGGGGATCTCGGAGGCCGACCGCAAGGGGCTGCGGCTGCCGGAGGTGCTGACGGGGCCGGACGCGGCGGCGTGGGAGCAGCGGCTGCGGCGGGTGCTGGAGACGGGCGAGACCGCGTTTCAGCGGGAGAATGCCGGGGGGCGCCTGCCCGCGAATCCGGACCGGGACGCCGGTGTTCCTGGCCTCGCCTCGCCTTGCGGGGCGCGGACGGGGAGAACGCTCGCTTGGTACGACGTTCGCCGACGTGAACCAGCAGATCGGTCCCGGGGAGCGGCTTGACCCTGTTGAACGAAGGCGAGTACGCGGATCGGGCAGCACCCTGGACGTGATGCGCACCGCGCGGGAACTCGCCGACGCGGCGGTTCCGCGGCTCGCCGACTGGGTCACCGTCGATCTGCTGGAGACGCTGCTCAGGGGCGATGAGCCGGGTCCGTTCACGGGGGTGGTGGCGCTGCGCCGGGCGGCGAACCAGTCGATCATCGAGGGGGCGCCGGAGGCGGTGCGGCAGCCGGGCGAGGTGGACTTCTACCCGCCGTACACGCCCGCCGTGCGCTGCATGGCCACGGGCCGGTCGGCCCGGCACCGGGTCACGGACCGGGACATGCGGGACTGGCTGGCGCGGGACCCCGCCCGGGCGGAGAAGTTCCGGGAGTACGGATTCCAGTCGATCATGGGGGTGCCGGTGCGGGCGCGCGGGATGACGCTGGGCATCACCATGTTCTACCGGCGGACCAAGGACCCGTTCACGGAGGACGATCAGCTGCTGGCCGAGGAGCTGGTGGCGCGGGCCGCGATCTGTCTGGACAACGCGCGCCGCTTCGACCGCGAGCGCACCGCCGCGCTCAGCCTCCAGCAGAGCCTGCTGCCCCGGGGCACTCCGGCGCAGGCGGCGGTCGAGACCGCGTCCCGCTATCTGCCCGCGGGCGGCCGCTCGGGGCTGGCGGGCGACTGGTTCGATGTGATTCCGCTGTCCGGGGCGCGGGTCGCCCTGGTGGTGGGCGATGTCGTCGGCCATGGCATCAGCGCGGCGGCCACCATGGGACGGCTGCGCACGGCGGTCCGTACGCTGGCGGATGTCGATCTGCCGCCGGACGAGCTGCTGACGCATCTGGACGATGTGGTGATCCGGCTCGCGGCGGAGACGGAAACCGGAACGGAATCGGAAGCGGAGGCGGGAGGCGGCGACGGAGGCGAGCCCGCCATCCTCGGCGCCACCTGTACGTACGCGGTCTACGACCCGGTCGCCCGCACCTGTTCCGTGGCCCTGGCCGGGCATCCGCCGCCCGCGGTGGTCACCCCGGACGGCGAGGCGCGGCTGCTCGATCTGCCCGCCGGTCCCCCGCTGGGCCTGGGCGGGCTGCCGTTCGAGGCGGTGGAGGTGGAGCTGCCGCCGGGCAGTCTGCTCGCGCTCTACACCGACGGGCTGCTCGGCTTCCGCGAACCGGAACGCGAACTGGACGGCGCGCTGGCGGAGTTGTGCCAGACGCTCACCCACCGCGCGCCCTCCCTCGACGCGCTGTGCGACCACGTGCTCGGCGATCTGCTGCCGGACCACCCCGCCGACGACGCCGCGCTCCTCATCGCCCGCACCCGGGCCCTGGGCACGGACCGGTTCGCCGTACGGGATCTGGCGGCCGACCCGGTCACCGTGGCGTCGGCCCGGTCGTGGGCGTCGCGCCGGCTCGACGCCTGGGGTCTCGCGGACGCGTCGTACATCACGGAGCTGGTGGTCAGCGAGCTGGTCACCAACGCCATCCGGCACGCGGAGGGCCCCATTCAGCTGCGGCTGATCCGCGACCGGACGCTGATCTGCGAGGTGTCCGACGCCAGCAGCACCGCGCCCCATATGCGCCGGGCCCGCCTCTCCGACGAGGGCGGCCGCGGGCTGCTGCTGGTCGCCCAGCTCACCCAGCGCTGGGGCACCCGGCACACCCACACGGGCAAGACCATCTGGTGCGAGCAGCTGGTCGGGGCGCACCCCTGAGTCGGACCCCGAGTCGGGTCACATCCCTGAACGGAATCTGGGAAAGCGAAGAACTCCGTTCATTGATATGGACACGTCATTGCCTCTGGCCTACGTTGACGCCTGGTCCGGACCATGACGACTGGACCATGACGACTGGAGGTGGGCACATGCCCGCGTTACGCATGAGGGTCAGAGTGGGCGTCGCCGTCGGCACGCTCATGGCCGCGCTGACGGGGACGGCGACCGCACACGGGGCGACGGCGGCCGACCCGACGGACGGATGGACGCAGAAGTCGTACACGTACAGCATGCAGAAGCCGTACAACCTGGATCTCAGCGAGCGCTACAGCTACAACTCCGGCACCAAGACCCACACCATGTGGGTGAACGCCTCCGACGAGCCCTTCGAGGAAGGCAGTTCGACCAATCCGCGCACCGAGATGCGCTGGAAGAACGACTACACCTCGGGCAAGCAGATGTGGGACGCCGATGTGTACGTCCCGTCCGGCACCAACGGCGCGGACATCATGCAGATCCTGCGCACCAAGCGCCCGTCCGGGACCCCCGCGACCGACATCATGTTCCGGGCGTCCAGCGCGAACGGCGGCACGCTCAAGCGCTATACGAACGAGACCATCAAGACCGGGATCTACAACACCTGGTGGAACCTGAAGGTCGCCCATGACGCGAGCGCCGGAACGATCCAGGTCTACGCCGACGACAAGCTGGTGCTGACCGCCGACGACCGCGGAGAGGCCACCCGCTACTTCAAGAACGGCGTCTACCACCATGGTTCGGGCAAGGCCGAGGCCCGCTTCCGCAATGTCCGCTACTGGGTCAAGTAGGTCCGTACGCCGCACCGGCCGTACGTCGCACCGGCCGCCCGGCACGGCGGCCGGTGCGGCATGTCCACGGCGCGCCTACAGCGGCGTCGGGACGTCCGGCACCGGGGTGTGCGCCACACCGTTGATCAGCACATGGAAGCCCCACACCAGCCGCTCCTGGGGAGATCCGGAGAGCAGCCGCGGACCCAGCGCGGCGATGCGCGGATGCGTCCGCTCCGAGGCGCCCATCAGCCCGGCGGCCAGCGCCTCCCAGTCCTCCTCGTTGTGGCCGTCCTCGTCCGGGCCCCGCCAGGCGTGCTCGGCGGCGGTCGCGGTGCCGAACTGGAGCAGCACGTCGACCAGCCACGCCGCCCGGTCCGGCGCGACCCCGCCCTCGTGCAGCAGCGCCAGCACCCCCTCCGTGAGGTTCAGGAAGTACGTGCCGAAGGGGCGCGCGGCCACGGCCGAGCGGGCGAGGCCGGGGTACGCGAACAGCAGGTCCGTGTACGACATGAGGACCCGCACCAGCCGCTCGCGCCAGTCGCCCTCGGCGGTGACCGGGCTCAGGTCGACCCCGGCGAGCAGTTCGTCGAGGACCGCCGCGTGCAACTCGGCGGTGTTGCGGACGTAGACGTAGAGCGAGGCGGGCCCGGTGTCCAACTCCTGTGCCAGGCGGCGCATGGTGACGCGTTCCAGGCCCTCGGCCCGCATGAGGTCGACCGCGGTCGCGATGATCCCGTCCCGGGTCAGGGCTGGTTTCGCCGGACGTTCACGGCGGCTCTGGCGCGCGGCGGAGTTCGCTGTCATGGACTCATGCTAACCGGGTGCGAACATGTTCGTAACGAATGCGTTTGCCACGAACATGTTCGTCCGCCTACGCTCCTCCCGTCCGGCACGACAGGCACCACATCGCCGGGGAGGCGCCCCATGTCCACCGGTAGGTCCAGCGGTACGTCCGCACCCAGCATCGCGATCGTCGGAGGAGGGCTCGGCGGGCTGACGCTGGCGCGCGTCCTCCACACCCACGGCATCGCCGCGGCCGTCTACGAACGGGACGCCTCGCCGACCGCCCGCGACCAGGGCGGCACGCTGGACCTGGACGAGGCGTCCGGCCAGTGGGCGCTGACCGCCGCCGGGCTGCTCGACGACTTCCGGGAACTCAGCCGCCCCGAGGGCGGAGAGCTGCGCCTGCTCGCCAAGGACGGAGCCGTCCTGCTCCACGAACCCGCCCCGGACGGCGGCGGCGACCGCCCCGAGATCGACCGGTACGCGCTGCGGGGGCTGCTGCTGGACTCGCTGCCGAGGGGCACGGTCCGCTGGGGACGCGGCGTACGTACGGTCGCCGCCTCTCCCGCCGGGCGCCCCACGCTCACCCTGGCCGACGGCGAGACCGTGGCGGCGGATCTGGTCGTCGGCGCCGACGGGGCCTGGTCGCGGATCCGGCCGGTGCTGTCCGACGCCCGGCCGGTCTACTCCGGGGTGACGTTGCTGGACGGACAGCTGGAGGACGTCGACACCCGGCACCGCGCCCTCGCCCAACTCGTCGGCCACGGCACGATGTTCGCCCTCGGGGACGAGAAGGGGGTGATCGCGCAGCGCATCGGCGGGGAGCGCATCCGCGTCTACAGCACCGTCAAGGTCCCGCGGGGGTGGGCCGGTACGGAGGCCGTCGCCGCGAAGCGGGTCCTGGACCTCTTCCCCGACTGGGACCGCGCGCTGCGCGCGCTGATCGCCGACAGCGACATCCCCCTCGCGCCCCGGCCGCTCCACGCGCTGCCCGTCGGGCACCGCTGGGACCGGGTGCCCGGCGTCACCCTCCTGGGCGACGCCGCCCACCTGATGTCCCCGTTCGCCGGTGCGGGCGCCAACCTCGCCATGCTCGACGGCGCCCGACTCGCCCGGGCCATCACCTCCCACGACGACCTGGAGACGGCGCTCACCGCGTACGAGACGGCCCTGTTCCCGCGCGGCGAGACCGCGGCCGCCCTCTCGGCCGCGAACCTCGCCGACTTCTTCCGGCCCGACGGCCTCCGCCGCGCGCGGGACCACTTCACCTCGTACGCGTCACCGGGCGGCCCGGCTCAGGAGAGCCACTCGGTGTAGTGGGTGGGGGCGAGGCGGGCGTCCCCCTTGGTGGTGAGGACATCGCCGTGGACGGCGGCGAACATCCCGGCGGTGTCGTCCAGGACGACGGTGCGGCTGTCGGAGCGCGCGTCCAGGGTGACCCGGCCGAGTTCATCGAGGGTGAAGACATCGGGCCCGCCGATGTCGCGGGTGCCGTTCAGCGGGGTGCCGACGGCGACTTCGGCGACGGCGTCGGCGACGTCCTGCGCGGCGATCGGCTGGATCGGCGTCGCGGGCAGCCGGACGGTGTCGCCGTCGGTGGTCCAGGACAGGACCGCGTCGATGAACTCCATGAACTGGGTGGCGCGGACGATCGAATACGGGATCGGCCCGGCCTTCAGAATGTCCTCCTGGAGCACCTTGGCCCGGTAGTAGTCGAGTTCGGGCACCAGTTCCGCGCCGACGATCGACAAGATGACGGCGTGCCGCACCCCGGCCTTACCGGCGGTGGCCAGAAGGTTGTCCATCGAGGTCTGGAAGAACGCCGCGGAGGCGTCGTCGAAGGTCGGCGAATTGGTCAGATTGACCACGACGTCGGCACCGGCCAGTGCCTCTTCCAACCCCTTTCCGGTGATGATGTCGACCCCCGTGGAGGGCGAACAGGGCACGGCCTCATGGCCGCTCGCCTTCAGATTTTTCACGACCTTCGATCCGATGAGGCCGGTACCGCCGAGAACTGCGATCTTCATGGTCACCCTTCATGTCGTTACATCAGGTGGAGCGCGGAGCGCGTCGGTCCTTGCGCTGGGCCAGTTCCTCGTCGTCCACCAGGGTCAGCATGGGCTGCCCCGGCGCGCACATCATCGTCACGAGGAAACGGCTCCAGGAATCCGTTCGGTTGTTCCCGTCCTGATAGTGGATGACATCGCCGCCCGGCTCCCAGAACGTCTCTCCGGCCTTGATCACACGCTCCGGCTCGCCTTCCAGCTCGAAGAGCATTTCACCTTCGAGCATGTATCCGAATGCGGGACCGGAGTGCCGGTGCGGAGGGGTTCCCGGGTCACCCGGGGGATATTCGATGAGGACGGTCATCGCCTCCGCGCCCTCCGGGATGAAGGGCGGCTTTGCTGTCTGAAGCGTGGTCAGTGCGTTCTTCCACGCTTCGGATCGTGGTTTCCTGCTCGGTTCACTGCTCGACATGAGTCATAAGTAAAGACCGCGGCGGCCTTCTGGCTGTGACGACCCGCGCGAGCATTTTCGGCGTGCCGGGCCGGGACAACGGCCCCCCGGCGCAGACTGAGGACTTGACTTCCTCCCCCGCCTAAAGGCGGGGGATTCCAGCGGTCGCCCGCTGGGGTTCCTGCTTCACCGACGACCGCCCCGTCCGGGAGGACTCCCGTTGAGGTCTTACACCGCCTCCACAGGCAGACGCCGCCAGCCCGGCGGCCAAAATATTGCGCGCCGCGTTCACATCGCGGTCATGCACCGCGCCGCAGTCGCACGTCCACTCCCGGACGTTCAGCGGCAGCTTCTCGCGGACCGTGCCGCAGGCCCCGCACAGCTTCGAGCTGGGGAACCAGCGGTCGATCGTCACGAGTTCGCGCCCGTACCAGGCGCACTTGTACTCCAGCATCATGCGCAGGTCCGTCCAGGCCGCATCCGAGATGGCGCGTGCAAGCGTGCCGTTCTTCAGCAGGTTGCGGACGGTGAGGTCCTCGATCACGACCGTTTGGTTCTCACGGACGAGCCGGGTCGACAGCTTGTGCAGGAAGTCCCGGCGCCGATCGGCGATCCGGGCGTGGACACGGGCGACCTTCACCCGGGCCTTGGCCCGGTTGCTGGAGCCCTTCGCCTTGCGGGACAGCTCCCGCTGCGCCTTCGCGAGCCGCTCGCGGTCGCGGCGCTCGTGTCGGGGATTAGCGATCTTCTCCCCGGTGGACAGCGTCACCAGGGAGGTGATCCCGGCATCCAGACCGACCGCCGCGCCAGTGGCGGGCGCGGGGGCGATGGTGTCCTCGCACAGCATCGAGACGAACCAGCGCCTGGCGCTGTCACGGGAGACGGTCACCGTCGTCGGCTCCGCCCCCTCGGGGAGGGGACGCGACCAGCGGATATCGAGAGGCCGGGCCATCTTGGCGAGCGTCAGTCGCCCGTCGCGCCACGTGAAGGCGCTGCGGGTGTACTCGGCCGACGCCCGGGACCTCTTCCGGCTCTTGTACCGAGGGTACTTCGCGCGCTTGGCGAAGAAGTTCCCGAACGCCGCCTGCAGGTGCCGCAGCGCCTGCTGGAGCGGGACGGAGGACACCTCCGTCAGGAAGGCGAGTCCCTCGGTCTTCTTCCACTCCGTCAGCGCGGCGGACGACTGCACGTAGGAGAGGCGGCGCTGCTCGCCGTACCAAGCCCGGGTGCGGTCCTCCAGCGCCTTGTTGTACACGCCCTGCCCTGCTCCGCAGGAGCTTCGCTTCCTCCCCGGCCTGAAGGCCGGGGTATCCACGAAGGACTCCCGATGAGCGGACCCAGGGTGCGGCTGCGTGCGGTGGACCGGGACGACCTCGCGGTCTTCTTCGACTACCACCGGGACGTCGAAGCCAACCGGATGGCGGCCTTCACCGCCGAGGACCCGGACGACCGGGTCGCCTTCGACCAGCGCTGGGACCGGCTCCTCGGCGACGACACCGTGGTCAAGCGGACGGTGCTGTACGACGGGCGGGTGGCCGGGAACGTGCTGGGGTTCGAGCAGTACGGCGATCCGTCCGTCGGCTACTGGATCGGGCGCGAGCACTGGGGCAAGGGGATCGCCACCCGCGCGCTGGCCGCGTTCCTGGAGGAGGTGCCGCTGCGCCCGCTGTACGCACGGGTCGCCGCGGACAACGCGGGCTCGCTGCGGGTGCTGGAGAAGTGCGGGTTCCGGGTGACCCGCGAGGAGTGGGCGTTCGCGGCGGCGCGGAGGCGGGAGATCGGCGAGCTGGTGCTGGTCCTGGGGTGAGGATGACCGCGGCGGGTCAGCCGAGGGCGATGAGCGCGAGGGCCGCCCCCGCGCCCAGCAGCCCGGCCGCCTGCGGCCGGGTGATCCGCTCCCGCAGCACCGTCAGCGCCAGCAGCACCGGCACCGCCGGGTAGAGCGCGGAGAGCACGACCGCGATCGACAGCAACTGCTCCCGGGTGGCCAGCAGATAGAGGACGGTGGCCAGCGTGCCGAGCGCCCCCGCGGCGGCCGCCGTGGCGGCGGCCCGCCCGGGCAGCCGCACGGACGCGCCCACCGCCGGGAGCAGCGCCAGGATGACGGCCACCGACAGCACGCGGCTGACCACCACCGGCCACCACCCGGCGTCGGCGGGAACGCGGGCGAGCGCGAAGAACTGCACCGCGAGGCCGAGCCCCGCGACGAGGGCGGTGACGAGGGACGCGGTGTGGTGATCACCGCCCGTGTGACCGGTGCCGTCGCGGGAGATCAGCCAGAGGGCCGGGAGCGCCAGGGCGATGCCGGTCAGGGCCGTGGGCGTGGGGCGGTCGCCCAGCAGGGCGATCCCGGCGGCCACCGGGACACCGACGGCCGTGATGTCGCTGACCGGGACGACCACGCTCATCGGGCCGGTGTTCATCGCCCAGTACAGGCAGGCCACCCCCACGCCCGTGCCCACCCCCGACAGGGCGCCCCATGCCAGGGCCGAGGGCGGGGCGGGGGCGGCGTGGGTGAGGAGTACGGGGACCAGACTCACCGCCGTACCGCCCGTCTGGGCGCAGGCGGCGACCGTCACGCCGTGGTGGCGGCGGGCGACCAGACCGCTGAGGAAATGGGTGGTGCCGAAGCACAGCGCGGAGGTGAGGGCGAGCAGTTCACCCATCGCGGGCTCACTCCCCGGGGGCCGCGGCCTCGCGCTCGGCGGCCGCCGCCCGGTCCGCGGCGCCGACCGGGCAGAGGGCGCCCTGA
>NZ_GG657754.1:2552158-2553777 GCF_000158915.1 Streptomyces himastatinicus ATCC 53653
CTCGATGTCGGGTTCGGTGTCAGTTTCGAAGTCCGAGCCATGCATGACTCATGCATACCCTGGCTCGAGTGACTGCAAACGAGGGCCGCCGGGGTGAGAGGATCGGACCCGACGGTGTGGTACGTGCGCGACGGGAGGCACCGCGTGTCGGTGGAGATCACCTGGTGGGGGCATGCCACCGCGACCGTGCGGGACTCCGGCGTACGGGTGCTGACCGATCCCCTCTTCGTACGGCGGCTGGCCCATCTGCGCCGCCGCCGCGGACCCGTGCCGCCGCCGGACGCGGCGGTGGCGGACGTCGCGCTCGTCTCCCATCTGCACGCCGACCATCTCCACCTCGGCTCGCTGGCCCGGCTGTGGCCCGGCACCCGGCTGATCGTGCCGTACGGCGCCGGGCGGGCCGTGCCGGGGCTGCGGCGGGTGGCCGCGGCGGGCGATCTGCCGGTCACCGAGGTGCGGCCGGGCGACGAGGTGTCGGTCGGCGACGTACGGATCCGGGCCGTGCCCGCCGCCCACGACGGCCGCCGCCTGCCGTTCGGGCCGCACCGGGCGCCCGCGCTCGGGTACGTGCTGCACGGCGAGGCCACCACGTACTTCGCGGGCGACACCGGGCTGTTCGACGCGATGGCGGACGCGGTCGGCCCGTGTGACGTGGCGCTGCTGCCGGTCGGCGGCTGGGGTCCGTACCTGGGCCACGGCCACCTCGACGCGGGCCGCGCCGCCGAGGCGCTGGCCCGGCTGGGGGCGCGCAGCGCGGTGCCGGTGCACTACGGGACGTACTGGCCGATCGGCCTGGACGCCGTGCGGCCGCATGAATTCCATGCGCCGGGCGACGACTTCGTCCGCCACGCGGGGCGGCTGGCGCCCGACGCCTCGGTGCACCGGCTGCGGCACGGGGAGTGCGTGCGGCTGGAGCCCGCCAGGTGATAGGCGAACTGGCACGCCTGCCGGCCGAGTCCACCCAGCAGGCGGTGGGCTATCCGTCGCTGTTCCTGCTGGTGGTGCTGGGGTCGCTGGTGCCGGTGGTGCCGACCGGGGCGGTGGTCAGCTCGGCGGCCGTGGTCGCGGTCCACCAGTCCTCGCCGTTCTCGCTGCTGTTCAGCTTCGGCGTCGCCGCGCTCGCCGCGTTCCTCGGGGACCTCGCGCTGTACTGGCTGGGGCGGCGCGGAGTGCGGTCCAAGAACGGCTCGCGGTGGCTGGAGCGCATCCACGACCATGCGGCGCCGGAGCGGCTGGACCAGGCGCGGACGAAGCTCACCGACCACGGGGTGGCGATGCTGGTGCTGTCCCGGCTGGTCCCGGCGGGCCGGATCCCGGTGATGCTGGCCTGTCTGCTGGCCCGCTGGCCGCTGCGGAGGTTCGCGCGTGGCGCGGCCCCGGCGGCGCTGGCCTGGGCCGGGACGTACCAGCTGATCGGTCTGCTGGGCGGTTCGCTGTTCCGCGAGCCGTGGGAGGGGGTGGTGGCGGCGGTGCTGCTGACGGTGGCGATCGCCGTGGCCCCGGGGGTGTGGCGTCGGGTGCGGCGTTAGTTCGCGGGGCTCCGCCCCCACGCGCCCCGGTTCCGCAGGCGCGGAAACCGGGGCGGGCTACGCAGCAGCGCTCAGTTGCCCAGGCTCAAA
>NZ_GG657754.1:2554519-2566884 GCF_000158915.1 Streptomyces himastatinicus ATCC 53653
ATCTCGTGGGCGGAGTCCCCGGCGAGGAAGACCCGGCCGAAGCCGTAGGTGTCGGCCACCCGCTCGGCCGCGTGCCAGGGCGCCTTTCCGGTGATCTCGACCTCCAGGTCGGGCATGCCGATGGCGGTGCGGATGTGCTGGGCGCAGCGTTCGTCGGTGAACTCCTCCAGGGCTTCGCCGCGCTCGGGGTGCCAGGGGGCGTGGAAGACCCACTGCTCCTGGTTGTCGACGGGCAGGAGCGCGCCGTCGGCCTCGGGGTTGGTGAGGTAGCACGCGATGAAGCGGCGGTCGCCGACCACGTCGGCGAGCCGCTTGGCGCGGAAGGTGATGGACACGTTGTGGAACAGCTCGCCGTGTCCGCTCTGGCCGATGCCGAGCGCCTCGCGGACCGGGCTGCGGGGGCCGTCGGCGGCGATGAGGTAGTCGGCCCGGACGGTGGAGCGGGCCTCGGTGCGGCGGTCCAGGATGACGGCGGTGACCCCGTCGGCGTCCTGCTCGAAGGAGAGCAGCTCGGTGCCGAAGCGGAGGTCGCCGCCGAGGTCCTGGGCGGCTTTGAGGAGGACGGGTTCGAGGTCGTTCTGGCTGCACAGACACCAGGCGGAGGGGCTGATGCGGGCGGCTTTGCCGCCCGGGTCGATGTCCCGGAAGAGCCAGTTGTGCTCCTCTCCGGCGAGCGACGGGGTCTGCATGATGCCGTGGTTGTCGGCCAGGACGGCGGCCGCCTCACGGATCGCGGACTCCACTCCGGCGGTGCGGTACAGCTCCATCGTGCGGATGTTGTTCCCGCGTCCGCGCGGGTGGTGAGAGGTCCGCGGATGCTTCTCGACGAGCAGGTGGCCGATCTCCAGACGGCCCAGGAACAGTGAGGCGGACAGGCCCACCAGGGAGCCGCCCGCGATGAGGACGGGGACGCGTTCAGCAGTCTCGGCAAGACGATTCATCTTGCTGCTATGCCCGGTGTTTCCAGGCCCGTTCGGGGCTCTGACCAGGCGTTCCCTCAGATGGCTCACAAATCTCGCGCCATACGTGGGAGCGCCCCACGATCGGTCTGACGGGCGGCGCATCCAACGAAGGACGCATCCCCCTAGGAGGAGTGGAAAATGAGCACCCTGCCCCAGACTCCACAGCCCACCACGACACCAACCATGACCACGCGGTCCTCGCAGTCCTCACTCGCCGATTCGCGGCTGCGCGTGGTGCTGCTGCTGGATGTGCGCAGCGGTGCCGAGGAGCGTTTTCTGCGTGCGTACGACGAGCTGTGCCAGCAGGTGGCCTCGGTTCCGGGGCACCTCAGCGACCAGTTGTGCCAGTCGATCGAGGACCCTTCCAAGTGGCTGATCACCAGCGAGTGGGAGAGCGCCCCGCCCTTCCTGGCCTGGGTGGACAGCGAGGCGCACCGGGAGATGGTCAAGCCCATGCACGGCTGCGTGGAGGACACCCGGTCGCTGCGGTTCGGCATCCTGCGGGAGACCGACAAGCGGGTCCGGGGGACGACGGCGGCCCGGGGCCGGCTCCAGGCCGCGCCGCGGATCGGCGACGGACTGGTCCGGCACGGCCTGACGTTCACGGTGAAGCCCGGTTCCGAGAAGGACGTGGCGGCGATCCTGGCCGACTACGCCCCGATGGAGACGCGGGTGGACGACACCACCCGGCTGTGCCGGACGTCGCTGTTCATGACCGGCAACCGCGTGGTCCGGGCCGTCGAGGTCAAGGGCGACCTGGTGGCGGCGCTGCGCCATGTGTCGCGGCAGCCCGAGGTGCGTGCGGTGGAGGCGGCCGTCAATCCGTATCTGGAGGAGCCGCGCGACCTGGACGACCCGGATGCGGCGCGGGAGTTCTTCTACCGGGCGGCGCTTCCGGTGGTACACCACCTGACGGCGGTCAACGGGGCGAACGGCAGCGCGCCCGCCGGACCGCTGCGGCGGCACGCCCTGTGCTACCCGGTGCGGGAGGGGTCCGGCACGGCCGTGTCCCGGCTGCTGGCCCGCCAGGACGAACTGGCGATGAACGGCGGTACGACGCCCCTGGTGAGCAGCACCATTTTCCAGCACGAGGACCTCGTCGTCCGGATGATCGACATGCGGGCGCCGCTGGACCAGGACCCCGCCCTGTCGGTCGGTGTCGGCGGCAAGCGTGCCGCGGCCGTGCTGAGCCGCCTCATCGAGCGCGGCCCGGACCGGGATCTGTCCCACGAGGACGGACTGCGGCGCTTCCTCGCGGACTGCGACATGGAGCCGGTCACCGACCGCCGGGCGGCGGACTACTGACATTCCCCCCTTCTTTGCGGCTTTCACGCCCTTTACGTCCCCCATGTCACGTTCCATGTCCGGAGGCACCGATCATGACCACGCAGTCCCCCCACATCGTCGACCTCGCCGACGTCGCTCACAACACGCGGCGCGGCGGCGATCTGCGCGCCATGCTCACCCCGAGCACGGTGGGCGCCACCAGCGGCTTCATGGGCCTGGCCCTCATGCGACCGGGTGAGCGCATCGGTGAGCACTACCACCCGTACTCCGAGGAGTTCGTGTTCGTCGTCTGCGGCGACCTGGAGGTGGACCTGGACGGGACCGCGCACCAACTGCGCCCCGACCAGGGCCTGCTGATCCCCCGCGACATGCGGCACCGCTTCCGCAACGTCGGCGACACCGAGGCCCGGATGGTCTTCCATCTGGGCCCGCTGGCTCCCCGTCCCGAGCTGGGGCACGTGGACACGGAGGCCACCGAACCTGCCGAGGCGTCATCGTGACGCGACGGGTGGCGATCACCGGGCTCGGCGTGGTCGCACCGGGGGGCGTGGGTGTTCCGGCCTTCTGGGACATGCTCACCGCCGGGCGCACGGCGACGCGCGGCATCACGCTCTTCGACCCCGCGGGCTTCCGCTCGCGGATCGCCGCCGAATGCGACTTCGATCCGGTGGCCGCCGGGCTGACCACGGAGCAGGTCGAACGCTCCGACCGGTACGTGCAGTTCGCGCTGGCGGCCTCCCGGGAGGCCGTACGGGACGCGGGTCTGGAGACCGGCGGCGAGCAGTGGCGTACGGGGGTGTCGCTGGGCACGGCGGTCGGTGGCACCACCCGGCTGGAACACGACTACGTCGAGGTCAGCAACAAGGGCGAGTCGTGGAACGTGGACCACCGGCGGGCCGGGCCGCATCTGCACCGGGCGTTCTCGCCCAGCGCGCTGGCCTCCGGGGTGGCGGAGCTGATCGGGGCGCAGGGGCCGGTGCAGACCGTCTCGACCGGGTGCACCTCGGGTCTGGACGCGATCGGGTACGGCTTCCAGGCGATCGAGGAGAACCGGGCCGACGTGTGCATCGCGGGCGCGGCGGACTCCCCCATCTCCCCCATCACGGTGGCCTGTTTCGACGCGATCAAGGCGACCTCGGCCAACAACGACGACCCCGAGCACGCGTCGCGGCCGTTCGACGCGCGCCGCGACGGTTTCGTGCTGGGCGAGGGCGCCGCCGTGCTGATCCTGGAGGAGCTGGAGCACGCGCGCGCCCGCGGCGCCCGGATCTACTGCGAGATCAGGGGGTTCGCCACCTACGGCAACGCGTACCACATGACCGGACTGACCCGGGAGGGCCTGGAGATGTCCGAGGCCATCGACCACGCCCTCGGGCACGCCCGCGTCAACAGCTCCGACATCGACTACGTCAACGCGCACGGCTCCGGCACCCAGCAGAACGACCGCCACGAGACGGCCGCCGTCAAGCGTTCGCTGGGCGATCACGCGTACCGGACGCCGATGAGTTCGATCAAATCCATGGTGGGGCATTCGCTGGGCGCCATCGGGGCCATCGAGATCGTGGCCTGCACCCTGGCCCTCGCGCACGGCGTGGTCCCGCCCACGGCCAACTACGAGAATCCCGATCCCGAGTGCGATCTGGACTATGTGCCGCGCACCGCCCGCTCCCTGCCGCTGCGCCATGTGCTCTCGGTGGGCAGCGGGTTCGGCGGCTTCCAGTCCGCGGTCGTGCTCAGTCATGGGGGTGCGTCATGAACGCCACCGTAGAGACGACCAGCAGAGCAAGGAAGCACATCCGGGGCGCGGCGATCACCGGAATGGGGATCGTGGCGCCCAACGGCGTGGGGACGGACGCCTTCTGGAAGGGCGTACGGGAGGGGATCACCTTCCTCGACCGGCTCACCCGCGAGGGCTGCGAGGACTCCCCGCTGCGGATCGCGGGCCAGGTCCGCGGCTTCGAACCGGGGTCGGTGGTCGAGGAGCGGTATCTCGTCCAGACCGACCGCTTCACCCACTTCGCGATGACCGCGGCCGAGCTGGCCCTGGACGACGCGAGGCTGCCGCGCAAGGACATGTCGCCGTACGCGGTGGGCGTGGTGACCGCGTCCGGCTCCGGCGGCGGCGAGTTCGGCCAGCGCGAACTCCAGCAGCTGTGGGGCAAGGGGCCGCGCTATGTGGGCCCGTACCAGTCCATCGCCTGGTTCTACGCGGCCAGCACCGGCCAGATCTCCATCCGCGGCGGGTTCAAGGGCCCGTGCGGGGTGGTCGCGAACGACGAGGCGGGCGGCCTGGACGCGCTCGCGCATGCCTGCCGGTCGATCCGGCACGGGGCGGACGCGATCGTGGTGGGCGCCGCCGAGGCGCCGCTCGCCCCGTACTCGGTGGTCTGCCAGCTGGGGTACGAGGAGATGAGCCTGGCCCGGGACGCGGGCCGGGCCTATCTGCCGTTCACCGCCGACGCCTGCGGCTTCGCGCCGGGCGAGGGCGGGGCAATGCTCATCGTCGAGGAGGAGGGCGCGGCGCTGCGCCGCGGGGCGCGGGTCCGCGGCCGGATCCTCGGTCACGGCGCCACCTTCACCGGCCCGTCGATGTGGGAGCGGTCCCGGGAGGGGCTCGCGCAGGCCATCCGTGTGGCGCTGGACGAGGCCGAATGCGCCCCGGAGGAGATCGACGTGGTGTTCGCTGACGCCCTCGGCACCCCGGAGGCGGACCGCGCCGAGGCCCTGGCCATCGCCGACGCGCTCGGCGCCCATGGCACCCGGGTGCCGGTGACCGCCCCCAAGACCGGTTTCGGCCGGGCGTACTGCGCGGCCCCGGTCCTGGACGTGGCGTCCGCGGTGCTCGCCATGGAACACCGCGTCGTACCGCCCACCCCGTACGTCACCGACGTATGCCATGACCTCGACCTCGTCACCGGCAGTTCCCGCGCCTGCGGGGCGCGGACCGCGCTGGTGCTCAGCCGGGGGCTCATGGGTTGCAACGCGGCGCTCGTGCTCCGCGGCCCGGAAGGAGATATGTGATGCCCAGTCAACTGTCCTACAGCGACCTGGCCTCGCTCATGAAGCGCTGCGCCGGACTGACCGTCGACCCGGAGCTGATGCGCACCCGGCCGGACTCCACGTTCGAGGAGTACGGGCTGGACTCGCTCGGCCTGCTCGCGATCGTCGGCGAGCTGGAGAACCAGTACGGCACCCCGGTCGAGCCCGGCGCCGAGAGCTCCAAGACGCCCGGCGACTTCCTCGACGTCGTCAACACCTCACTCACGACGGGAGCATGAGATGACCGGCCACACCGACAACGAGATCCTCATCAAGGCGCCCCTGGACCTCGTCTGGGACATGACGAACGACCTGGAGAACTGGCCGAACCTCTTCAGCGAGTACGCGTCGATCGAGGTGCTCCAGCGGAACGGGGACACCGTCACCTTCCGGCTGACCATGCACCCCGACGAGAACGGCAAGGTCTGGAGCTGGGTCTCCGAGCGCGAGACGGCCCGCGATGTGCGGACCGTCTGGGCGCGCCGGGTGGAGACCGGGCCCTTCGCCTTCATGAACATCCGCTGGGAGTACGAGGAGGAGCCCGAGGGCACCCGTATGCGCTGGACCCAGGACTTCGAGATGAAGCCGGACGCACCGGTCGACGACGCCGGAATGACCGAGCACATCAACCGAAACTCCAAAATCCAGATGGAGCTGATCCGGGACAAGATCGAGCAGCGCGCCCGCGCGCGGGTGGAGGCGTGAGGAAATGCATCGCGAACTGATCGTGGCCCGGATGAAGGAGAATGCGGCGCAGAACATAGCTGCCGTTTTCGACGAGTCGGACCGCAATGGCGAACTGCCGCATCTCATTGGCGTACGGGGCCGGAGTCTCTTCCAGTTCGGCGATGTGTATCTGCATCTGATCGAGGCCGACAAGCCGCCGGGGCCCGAAGTCGCACGGGTGGCAGGACATCCGGAGTTCCGCGCCATCAGCGAACGCCTCTCGGCGTACGTACAGGCCTACGACCCGGCGACCTGGCGCGAGCCGAAGGACGCCATGGCGAGGGAGTTCTACCGCTGGGAGTGCTAGGGGACGGGCCGGGCGAGGGCCCGGCCCGCCGTCGGGCGCACTCGTCGAACGGGCTGTTTTCGAACCGGCTGCCGCATACGCGGAAGCCGGTTCCGGCGTTTTCGGGGAAACCGTCCGGCGGACCCTCTGACCGCGCCCCAGAAATCCTGTCGGCCAATCAGATGAATAACCATCAGCCCGTTCGCGCGGCAAAAGAGTGATCCACGGTCAGAACTCCACCCGGAGGGCTTACATCCGTCAGATTTGCTGGCCGCGTCGGGTGGCAGCCGGGCCACTCTTCGCTGACGGTGGTTAAGACGCCGACGCGATCCCTTTGTCTGGCAAATAGTCAGTCATCGCGCCGGTGCCGGAAGGAATGACTCATGCGATCTACTCGCGCACTCTTCGCCGGGGCGGCGATTGCCGCCACCCTGACCCTGGGCGCCCCCGCCGCCGCGTTCGCTGCCGACGTCTCGGACCCGGGCGGTCACGGCGGGTACTCGAGCAGCCAGGAGTCCTCCGAGGACGGCTACGGTCAGAGCGGCAGCTCCTGGAAGGACAAGGACAAGGACCCGAAGGAAGAGCACGGGAAGGAAGAGCCGAAGGGCAAGGACGAGGACCCCCGCGAGCACCACGACTGGTCCAGCGACCCCAGCAAGGGCAAGGACGAGGACCCGCGGGAGCACGACTGGTCCAGCGACCCGAGCAAGGGCAAGGAAGAGGACCCCAAGGAAGAGCACGACTGGTCGGGCAAGAAGGGCGACTGGGACGGCGGGTCCTGGAAGAGCCACGAGAAGCCGAAGGGTGGCGTCCACACCGGTGGTGGCGGCATGGCCACCACGGGCAGCGGCATGGCCGCCGGTTCGGTTCTGCTCCTCGGTGGTCTCGGCGCCGGCGCCTACGCCCTGCGTCGCCGCAAGCCGTCCGGCACCGCGATCTGAGCCTGACGCTTCTGATTCACCCCGTGCTGCCGTGGCACCACCGCTCGCTTCGGCGGAGGTGCCACGGCAGCGCCACGGACGGTCGCTGTGAGAAAGGCGAACACCCGCATGGGCAGACAGGACAAGCAGGGCGGTACTGACAGCAACACCCGCACGCTCCGATGGGCCGCGGCGGCGTCTCTCATCGGTGTCTTCCTGATCTACAACTCGGCGACGCGGCCTCCCAGTCCTCCTCGGTGGCACCGGCCACGCCCGCGGCCACCGCGTCCCTCCGAGGCGGATTTCGCAGCCGGAGACGGCGGAGGTGCCCCCGGAGGAGTCCGAGCCCCAGGCTCCGGCGGCCAAGCCCGCGTCCCGGCCCGGGCCCGCGCTGCCGCGGTCGACCCCGAACCGGCTGGACATCCCCTCGATCGGCGTGAGCGCCCCGTTCACCGCGCTGTCGCTCGACCGCCAGGGAACCCTGGTCCCGCCGCCCGACACCGACAACAACCTCGTCGGCTGGTACAAGGCCGGTCCCTCCCCCGGTGAGCGCGGCAACGCCATCGTGGCCGGACACGTGGACACCAAGACCGGCCCCGCGGTGTTCTCCATGCTCAACACCCTGAAGGCGGGCAGCAAGGTGACCGTCACCCGCGGCGACGGCATCCTCGCCACGTTCGTCGTCGACAAGGTGCAGACGTACAAGAAGAAGGACTTCCCGGACCAGCAGGTCTACGGGGACACCAACGACGCCCAGCTGCGCGTGATCACCTGTGGCGGTGCGTACGACCACACCGCGAAGGACTACACGGCGAACGTGGTGGCGTTCGCCCACCTCACCTCGTTCCGCTGGGCCTGAGCAGCCCCCGCCGTAACAAGATGGTGCCCGCGCACTGCGCGGGCACCTTCGTCGCGTTACCCCGGCGGCTAGCCGGGCACCGTGCTGTCGATGGCGTGCAGATACGAGTTGACGGGACGGCTCTCGGTGACGTTCAGCCCGGCCTCGGTCATCCGCGCCACCAGGCTGTCCGTGGTGTGCTTGCGGCCGCCCACGTTGAGCAGCAGGAACAGGTCCATGGCCGTGGTGAACGAGGAGCGGCTGTTGTCGATGAGGTTCTCGATGACGAGGACCCGGGCGCCCGGCCGCGCGGCCGCGACCACATTGGCGAGCGTGCGGCGGGTGTTCTCGTCGTTCCATTCCAGGATGTTCTTGATGATGTACAGGTCGGCCTGGACCGGGATCTCCCGGCGGCAGTCGCCCGGCACCAGCGTGGCCCGGTCCGCCAGCGCGCCGCCGTCCCGCAGCCGCGGATCGGCGCCCGCCACCACCTTCGGCAGGTCCAGCAGGGTGCCGCGCAGATCGGGGCGCTTCTCCAGGAGGCTGGCCAGCACATGGCCCTGGCCGCCGCCGATGTCGGCGACCTCCTTGATGCCGTCGAGGTCGATGAAGGCCGCGACATCGGCCGCGGACTGGCGGCTGGAGGTGGTCATCGCCCGGTCGAAGACCTCGGCCGACTCGGGCGCGTCCTCGTGGAGGTACGAGAAGAAGTCCTTGCCGAAGATGTCGTCGAAGACGATGCCGCCGGTGCGCACCGCCCGGTCGAGCCGCGGCCAGGCCTCCCAGGTCCAGGGCTCGGTGCACCACAGGGAGATGTACCGCAGGCTGCGCGGGGCGTCCTCGCGCAGCAGCCGGGACATGTCGGTGTGGACGAAGCGGCCGTCGTCGGTCTCGGCGAAGATCCCGCAGCAGGCCAGGGCCCGCAGCAGACGGCGCAGCGGGTCGGGTTCGGCGTCCACCGTGGCGGCGAGTTCGCCGATGGAGGTGGGCTGCTCCCCCAGGGCGTCGGCGACGCGCAGCCGGGCGGCGGCGCGTACGGCGGCGGCCCGGGCGGCGCCGAAGGCGATCTCCCGCAGCTGCATGGCCGCCTGAGGCGCGGCCGTGCTGTCAGGGGCCGGGGGGGCGGTGGTGGTCATCTCAGCACCGGCCGGTGGGCACGGACAGGGTGCAGACGTTGCCCGTGAAGGTGTTGCCGGGGCCCTTGTCGCGGTCGGCCACATCGGCGGGCTTGTTGCCGGTGAGCACATTGCGGCTGATGGCGTTCTTGCTGTTCGCGACGCCGACGACGGACTTGAACAGCACGATGCCGCCGGACATGGGCGAGGTGCCGACGTTGTCGTGCACCTGGTTGCCGGTCACCCGGGTGGTCTCGGTGCCGGTGAGCACGATGCCCGCGCCCTGGATGAACGGCAGCCGGGCGTTGGGCGCGCAGTAGGCGTTGTTCCCCTGGACGGCGTTGTGGGCCACCGTCAGGTCCCCGGCGCGCGGCTTCGACTCGTCGCCCACGACGAACACCCCGCCGCAGTTGCCGGTGACGGTGTTCTGCTCGACGGTCAGGTTCCGCAGCCGGCGCACCACGACGCCGATCCGGTTGCCGCTCAGCCGGTTCTCGGCGACCCGGGTGCCCTTGGCGTCGGTGGCGCCGCCCTCGGCGTCGACCGTGTTCGCCAGGAAGATGCCCGACTCCTTGTTGTTGCGGGAGACGTTGCGGACGAAGACCCCGCGGGTGGACAGCTGCTGGCCGATGCCCTGCTGGCCGTTCTTCTCGGCGAGGGTGTTGCGTACGTCCATCCGGACGGTGCGGGAGCCCCAGATGCCGTTCTTGGGGAAGCCGGTGACGGTCAGCGAGCGGATGTGGACATTCTTGACGCGGCGCTGGGCCGTACCGGTGACGCAGACGCCGTGTCCGGCCTTGCCGCAGGCGTTGGCCGACGCCTTGTCGGGCGCGGTGAGGACGGTCGTGCGGCCCACGCCGCGCAGGGTCAGCCGGTCCTTGGTGATCTGCACGTTCTCCCGGTAGACACCGGCCCGCAGCTGGATGGTGTCGCCGGGCCGGGCCGCCTTCACCGCGGCCTGGATCGACTGGCCGGGCTTGACGGTGTGCACGGTGGGGGCCGGGGCGGCGTGGGCGCCCGGCAGCTGGGTGAGTTCGATGGCGAGGGCGGCCGTGAGGCCCGCGAGGTAGCGAAGCTTGAGTGTGCGCATGAACAGGAAGTTATGAGCGACTTTCACCACTCGCCACTTATGCCCCGCCTTGTTACGTACGCCCCTACTCCAGTACCCGGGAGCCGCCGACCGGCAGGTCCCACAGCTCCTCGCGGGGACGGCCCGTCGCCTCGAAGGCGGCGCGGACCCGGTGCAGGGGCTCCAGCGGCGGTTCGGCGGAGAGCAGGAACGTCGACCAGTGCATGGGGACCAGTGCCCGCGCCCCGAGGTCCTGATACGCCCGGACGGCCTCGTCGGGATCGGTGTGCACCGGGCGGAGCATCCAGCGCGGGTCGTACGCGCCGATCGGCAGCAGCGCCAGATCGATGCCCGGGTAGCGGTGGCCGATCTCGCGGAACCAGTGGCCGTAGCCGGTGTCGCCCGCGAAGTACACCCGCTGCCCGTCGGGCGCGGTGACGACCCATCCGCCCCACAGCGAGCGGCAGGTGTCGGTCAGGGTGCGCTTGCTCCAGTGGTGCGCGGGGACGAAGTCGAAGCGGACCGGGCCGCCCGCGCCCGGCAGTTCGGCCGCCTCCCACCAGTCCAGCTCGGTCACCCGGGTGAACCGGCGGGCCCGGAACCACCCGGCAAGACCGGCCGGGACGAACAGCGGCGTGGCGCGGAACAGCCGCTTGAGGGTGGGCGCGTCGAGGTGGTCGTAGTGGTTGTGGCTGATGACCACCGCGTCGACGGGCGGCAGATCCTCCCAGCGCACCCCGGGCGGGGTGACCCGGGCCGGGGTGCCGAGGATCCGGCGGGACCAGACCGGGTCGGTGAGCACGGTGAGCCCGCCGATCCGCAGCACCCAACTCGCATGCCCGGCCCAGGTCAGCGCCGTCTGCGCGGGTCCGGTCGGCGGCAGCGGACCGGGCGCGAAGGGCAGGTCCGGGATCTGGCGCAGCGTGTCCACCGGCGGCCGCAGCCGCCCCTCGCGGGCCAGCCGGGCGAGGGCGCGCACCCCGGGCAGCGGGGAGGTGAGCCGGTGGTGATACGACCGCGGCCAGGTGCGGACCTCGCCGAGCGGGCGCGGGGCGGACAGCGGCGGCGGCGCGTCGAGGGACGAACGCGCCCGGTCCGGGAGCGGCAACCGGGAGGTGCCGCGGCCCTCGCCCGCTTCGGTGGGTTCGGCCTGGTCGGTCATGCGGTGCGCTCCCTTCGCGGTCGCGTACGCGACCGCTTACACGATCGGCCGGTCACGGCTTACGGCCCCTCGGTCCGGACGAGGTCGCGGAAGGCCGTCTCGAAGGCGGCCAACTCCTCTGCCACATGCGGAAGTTCCAGCGGATCCGGGGCGGCCAGCGCGGCGAGCCGCAGCTCGTCCGACGCCCCGAGCAGCGGCAGCGTCGCCAGCCGGACCCGCAGGGTGTGCGGCGGATCGCCGAACCGGTGGCCGCCGGCCACCGCAGGGCCGAGCCGCCCGGCCAGTTCGCGCTCCAGCTCCACCGAATCGGTGAGGGAGCGGGCGGCGAGCACCCCGCGCAGCTCGTCGAGGTCCGCGTACAGGTGGCGCCCGGCCTGCGGCGGGCGGCAGAGCGCGCCGACGGAGGTCAGCGCCCGGTACGCGGCGGCCGCCACCGCCCCGTGGGCGCGGGCCGCGGCGGTCATCCGGCCGCGGACCGGCTCGGGCTCGGTGAGCGCGTACGCGGCGGCCACCGACACGGGCGCGGGCAGCCCGCCCCGTACGGCGGTGAGCGTGGACAGCACCCGTGCGCGCAGCTCCGCGCCGCGCTCGGTCGCCGGGAACCGGGCCACCGCGGCGGGCCAGCCCGCCGGGGTGAAGGCGCCCGCGAGATCGGTGAGCACGACCACGTCCTCAGGTGCCATCTCGGCGGGGCTCAGCAGCACCGTTCCGTGCGGATGGTGCACCGTGTCCCGCCATGTTTCGTCGCTCACGATCAGCAGCCCCTCGGCCACCGCCGCCTCGCACACCTCGTGCAGCAGCTCGGGCGGGGCCACGGTGCCGGTCGGGTCGTCGGCGACGGACAGCAGCAGGATGCGCGGCACCCCGCCCTCGGCCCGCACCCGGCGGACGGTCTCCAGCAGCGCGAACGGATCGGGCAGCCCGCCGCACTCGGCCGGTACGGGGGCGTGGTGGCCGCGCC
>NZ_GG657754.1:2566984-2573261 GCF_000158915.1 Streptomyces himastatinicus ATCC 53653
CGGCGCAGGGGCGGGGCAGCAGGACGTCGCCGCCGGGGGCCGAGGCGAGCAGCGCGAGCAGCAGCGGCTCGGCGCCGGGGGCGGCCACGATGTGCTCGGGGCCGGTCCCACAGCCCGCGCCGCGACCAGTACTCACAGGCGGCCGTGCGCAGGTCGGCGGAGCCGCCGACCGGCTCCGGCGCGACCCGGTCCGCGGCCGCCGCGAAGCACGCGGCCAGCTCCGGGAGGACCGGCAGCCCGCCGTCCTCCCGGTCGGCCGGGGCCCGGTGCGGTCCACTGCCGTTGCATTCGCCCACACCTTTCGTGTGTGCACACGTGTGCACGTGTGTGCCGACGCTGTCCACCTTCGCAGATCCGCGGTGGCGGCGGCGGGGGGGGCGACGGACGACACCCCGCGATGATCACGAGGAGACGGTCAGGACGCGTCGTCCTGGTCCAGGGTGATCAGCCGGCGCTCCAGGCCGCGGCCCCGGGTCCGTACGACCGTCTCGGCCACGTTCACCAGCTTGCGGTTCGTCCGCTGCGAGGTCCGGCGCAGCAGGTCGAAGGCGCGGTCGGCGTCGCACCCCAGCACGTACATCACGATGCCGCACGCCTGGTCCACCACCGGACGCGAGCGCAGCGCCGCGTCCAGCTGGTCCACCTGGACGAGGGCGGCGCGGTAGAGGCGGTCCCGGGCCAGGGACTCGGTGGTGAGGTCGCCCAGCAGCTCGGTGGCGCCCTGGGCCGCCTTCTCCAGGGGGCCGGGCCGCAGACCGTAGACGGAGATCGTCACCGTCAGCCCGTCGCAGGCGAACGGCAGCGTCGCACTGGACCGCACCCCCGCGTCCAGCGCCCGTGCCCGGTACCGCGGCCAGCGCAGATCGTGCAACAGATCGTCGGCGCCCGCCGGGCGGCCGGTGTCCAGGGCGGCCAGGATCGGGCCCTCCCCCGACATCATCTGCACCGACACCAGCGCCGACAGATCGGGGTGGGTGGCGGCGATCGTCCGGTCGTCGTCCGCGCCGGCGGACGCGTCCTGGGGAAGGAGCGCGGTGGCGGTCGCCCCGCAGCTGTCCGGAGTGCACGAGGCGGCCTGTTCCGCCAGCTCCGCGAGACCCCGGCCGAGCGAGGGGGTTTCGGGCTGGCGCTGCGGACGGCTGTACGCGCGTTCGGGCATGGCCGACTCCGGTCCTTTCCTTCGGTTGAGGTCGCAGAGGTCCTATTCGGTCGGCTTCCCGTTGCCTTGCGCGGAAAACAACACTGGGCCGGTGCTTACCGGCCGGTCAGGCTACGGTGTGCCCATGTCCCGGGCGCAGGATTTTGGTGCGGAACTCACGGATTTCCGCAGACGTGTCGATGAATTGCGAACGGCGAGGGCGCTGCCCTCCCAGGAGCGGCTGTCCGTGCTGGACGCCGCTCTTTTCGAGCTTCAGCACGTGGTGGACGTGCTGTGGCCACGGTACGAGGAGCTGGCCGCGGCGAGCCACATCCCCCCGGGAGGCCGGGCCGACCCCCAGGAACAGCAGCTGCTGCGCGCCCTGTTCCAGCGACTGCCGATTCCCGTCGTTTTGCTGGACCGCGAGTCCGTCGTTCGTCGTATGAACTTCGCCGCGACCCAGCTGTTCAACACCCGCGCCGGATATGCCACCGGCCGCCCGCTGACATCGTCGTTGCGCCGGGACGGGCAGGCGGCGCTGCGGTCCCAGGTCGCGGCGGTGGCGCGCGGCGAGGGCGGGCGCAGCCTGACCGTGCACCTGTCGCAGCCGGGGCCGGACGGCGCGCTGCGGGTGACGCTGGCGGCCCTGCGGCCGCCGGGCGAACCGCAGCCCGCGGTGCTGGCCGCCTTCCAGCCGGACCGCGGCACCCCGGTGGCCACCTCCTCGGCCACCCTCCCGGCCGCCAGGACCGCCGGTCGGGACGCGGTGGACGGGGCGGCCCCGCAACCGGATCTGGCCGAGGTGACGCGCCATGCCGAGCTGCTGGATCTGGTCGACGACATGGCGACGGCGCTGCTGCGGGTCACCCTCGCGGGCGACGGGCCCGAGGAGGTGATCGGGCGGGCGGCGGAGCTGCTGCACGGCCGGTTCGCCGACTGGGTGATCGCCGACCTGGCCGAGGACGGCACCGGCGCACCGCGCCGGATGGTCGCGCTCGGCCCGCCGGAGGCGGCCGGTGAGCGGACGGCGTCGCTGGCCGAACAGGACCCGGCGGGCTGCCCGCTGGTGGCCGACGCGCTGGACGACGGGGTGTCGGCCCTGCGGGTGAGCCCGCCCGACGCGAACGCCTTCGGCCGGGACGCCACGGGCGCGCCCGTGCTCGTCCGGGAGGAGGTCACCTCGCTGCTCTGCATCCCGCTGCGGGTCTCGCCCACGTCCCCGGTCCTCGGGGCGCTCTCGCTGTTCCGTACGGGCGGGCGGAGCGCCTTCGAGATGGCGGAGGCGGGGGCGGCGGACCGGGTCTCCCGCCACATCGCCCTGGCCCTCAGCCGCCCCCGGGTACGGGAGGGCTAGGCCGCTTCCCGGTCGACTTCCTCGCCCAGGCGCTCGCAGGTACGGCTGATCAGCCGGGAGACATGCATCTGCGAGATGCCCATCCGGTCGGCGATGCGGCCCTGCGTCTCGTCGCAGAAGAACCGCAGGTACAGGATGCGCCGTTCACGCTCGGGCAGGGCGGCCAGGCACGGCTTGAGCGCCTCGCGCTGGACGACGCGGTCGTAAGAGGGCTCCGGCGAGCCGAGGGTGTCGACGAGCGCGTATCCGTCGTCGGCGCCCCGCAGTTCGGCGTCCAGGGACAGCGTGCTGTAGCTCTCCAGCGCCTCCATGCCGGACCGGACCTCCTCCTCGCTCAGCCCGGTGTGCTCGGCGACGTCGGCGACGCTCGGTGTGCGGCCGTCCGGGGTGCGGGTCAGGTCCTGGACCGCCGTACGGACCCGGTTGCGCAGCTCCTGGACCCGGCGCGGGACGTGCAGGCCCCACAGGTGGTCCCGGAAGTGCCGCTTGACCTCGCCGACCACGGTCGGCACGGCGTAGCTCTCGAAGGCCGTACCGCGGTCCGGGTCGTACCGGTTGACGGCCTTGACCAGGCCGAGCATGGCGACCTGCCGCAGATCCTCGGCGGACTCGCCACGGTTGCGGAACTGCCCGGCCAGCCGCTCGGCCATCGGCATCCAGGCGCGGACGACGTCCTGGCGCAGGGCTTCCTTCGGCGCGCCCTCCGGCAGGGAGGCGATGCGGCGGAAATCGGCGGTGGTGTCGGGGGCGTCGTCGTGCGCATGCCGGCGCTGCCGGTGGTGTGCCTGCCGGGTGTGGGTCTGCTGGGTGTGCGCCTGACGGGGATGTGCCTGCTGGTTGGGTGTCTGCCGGGGGTGTGCTCGTACGGCTGTCATGCGCCCGTGCCTCCCTTGGGCTATCGTGTGTCACCGTGGGAGCAAATCGGACAAATGCGGCGACCACTGAGGACACGCCTGTCGCAGCCGGGCTGCTCCCGTGGCGTGCCTCCGGTCCGAAGCACTAAGGGGTGCGTGCCCGACCGCGACCCTGCCAAACAAGATTTCTTCCCGTGTTTTCTTCCCTTCGCGCCGGTTACCCGTGGCACCGCATCCGCGCTCGAGGAGGGTCCGATGACCGAGTACGGCTACTTCCTGGCCGCCGAGGAACACGGCCCCGCCGAGCTGATCGAGCAGGCGCGGATGGCGGAACAGGCGGGGTTCACCTCGCTGTGGATTTCTGACCACTACCACCCCTGGAACGAGGCGCAGGGCCAGAGTTCCTTCGTCTGGTCGGTGATCGGCGCCCTGGCCCAGGCCACTTCGCTGCCCGTGCAGACCGCCGTCACCTGCCCCACGTTCCGCATCCACCCCGCCGTCGTCGCCCAGGCGGCGGCCACCAGCGCGGTCCTGCTGGGGGGCCGGTTCCGGCTGGGCGTGGGCAGCGGTGAGGCCCTCAACGAGCATGTGCTGGGCGACCGTTGGCCCCCGGCCCCGGTCCGGCTGGAGATGCTGGAAGAGGCCGTGATGGTGATGCGCCAGCTGTTCGAGGGGCGCCGGGTCAACCACCACGGCAAGCACTACACGGTGGAGAACGCCCGGCTGTTCACCGTCCCCGACGAGCCGGTGCCCATCGACATCGCCGCGTTCGGGGAGGCCGCCTGCGCGCTGGCCGGGCGGGTCGGCGACGGCTTCATCACCATGGTCCCCGACGCGGAGCTGGTGGAGCGGTTCCGGCGCGGCAGCGGCGCGAGCGGCAACCACAAGCCCGTACGCGGCGGCCTGAAGGTGTGCTTCGGCCCGGACGCCGACGAGGCGCTGCGCACCGCGCACCGGCTGTGGGCGGTCGAGTCGCTGCCCGGCCAGCTGCTGACGACGCTGCCCACCCCGGCCCATTTCGAGCAGGCGTCCGACCTCATCACGCCCGAGCGGACGGCCCGCAAGGTCACCTGCGGCGACGACATCGACGCCCATATCGGCGCGCTGTCCGCGTACGCCGAGGCCGGGTTCGACACCGTCTACGTCAACCAGATCGGGCCCGATCAGCGCGGCTTCTTCGACTTCTACCGCACCAAGGTGCTGCCGCAGCTGGCCGGTTGAGCCCGCCGAGCACCCCACCTTCCCGATCACCCCACCCACAGGAGTGAGTGACCGACCATGACCACCAAAGTCGCCGACTACGTCCTCGCCCGGCTGCGCGAATGGGGCGTCGACCATGTCTACGGGTACCCGGGCGACGGCATCAACGGACTGCTCGCCGCCTGGGGGCGGGCGGAGAACGAACCACGGTTCATCCAGGCCCGGCACGAGGAGATGGCCGCGTTCCAGGCGGTCGGCTACGCCAAGTTCAGCGGACGGCTCGGCGTCTGCGCGGCGACCTCGGGACCGGGCGCCATCCACCTGCTGAATGGGCTGTACGACGCCAAGCTGGACCACGTCCCGGTGGTGGCGCTGGTCGGCCAGACCCACCGCAGCGCGATGGGCGGCTCGTACCAGCAGGAAGTCGACCTGCACAGCCTGTACAAGGACGTCGCCTCCGACTTCCTGGAGACCGTGACCGTCCCCGAGCAGCTGCCCAACGTCCTGGACCGGGCCATCCGCACCGCCTACGCCCGGCGCGCCCCCACCGCCGTGATCATCCCGGCGGACGTCCAGGAGCTGGACTACACCCCGCCCACCCACGAGTTCAAGATGGTGCCCTCCAGCCTGGACCGCAGCGGCTGGTCCGCGGTGCCCTCCAGCAGCGCGCTGGAACGCGCCGCCGAGGTGCTGAACGCGGGCGAGCGGGTCGCCGTCCTGGTCGGCCAGGGCGCCGCCGGGGCGCGCGCCGAGGTGCGGCAGCTGGCCGACACGCTCGGCGCGGGCATCGCCAAGGCGCTCCTCGGTCTTGACGTGCTGAGCGACGACCTGCCGTATGTCACCGGGCCCATCGGGCTGCTGGGCACCCGCCCCTCGTACGAGCTGATGCGCGACTGCGACACCCTGCTGACGATCGGCTCCAGCTTCCCGTACACCCAGTTCCTGCCGGAGTTCGGCAAGGTCCGCGGGGTGCAGATCGACCTCGACCCGCACATGATCGGGATGCGCTATCCGTACGAGGTCAACCTGGTCGGCGACGCCCGCGAGACGCTGCTGCGGCTGCTGCCGATGCTGCGCCGCAAGGAGTCCCGCGACTGGCAGGACCAGGTCATGGCGGGCGTACGGCGCTGGGACGAGGTGATGGAGCAGCGCGCCGAGGTGTCGGCCGACCCCATCAACCCCGAGTACGTGGCCCACTGCCTGAACCCGCTGCTCCCCGACGACGCGATCCTCACCTGCGACTCCGGCTCCGTCGCCAACTGGTACGCCCGCCATGTGCGGATGCGCGGCCGGATACGCGGCTCCCTGTCCGGCACCCTGGCCACCATGGGGAGCGGTGTGCCGTACGCGATCGGCGCCAAGTTCGCCCAGCCGGACCGGCCCGTGGTGGCGCTCGTCGGGGACGGCGCGATGCAGATGAACGGCATGGCGGAGCTGATCACCGCGGCCAAGTACCGCCACGCGTGGGACGATCCGCGGCTGATCATCGGCGTCTGGAACAACCAGGACCTCAACCAGGTGACCTGGGAGATGCGGGCGATGGGCGGCGCGCCCCAGTTCCTGCCCTCGCAGGAGATCCCCGACGTGTCCGCGGCACGGTTCGCCGAATCGCTCGGCCTGAAGGGCATCCGGGTGGAGAAGCCGGAGCAGGTCGAACAGGCGTGGCGCGAGGCGCTCAGCGCGGACGGCCCGGTGTGCGTCGAGTTCCTGACCGACCCGGCCGTGCCGCCG
>NZ_GG657754.1:2573612-2577078 GCF_000158915.1 Streptomyces himastatinicus ATCC 53653
TGCTGCGCGCCCATGTCCTGGGCCGCTCCCCCATGGACATCGCGGGGACGAACGAGACCCTGGGCCGCGCCGTGCGCAACGCGGGCCGCCCCGGGCTGGTGTCCTGCGCGATCTCCGCGGTGGACATCGCGCTGTGGGACCTCAAGGCGCGGCTGCTGGAGCTGCCGCTGACGCGGTTGATCGGCGCGGTGCACGAGACCGTGCCGGTCTACGGCTCCGGCGGCTTCACCACGTACCACGACACCCATCTGGCCACCCAGCTGACCGGCTGGGTGCACGGCCAGGGCATCGAACGCGTCAAGATCAAGATCGGTGAGGCCTGGGGCCGGGCCGTCGAACGCGACCTCGCCCGGGTGCGCCACGCACGCGACGCGATCGGCCCGCACGCCGAGCTGTACGTGGACGCGAACGGCGCGTACAACCGCAAGCAGGCGGTGCGCATGGGCCACGCGCTCGCCGAGAGCGGGGTCGGCTGGTTCGAGGAACCGGTCTCCTCCGACGACCTGGACGGCCTGCGGGTCGTCCGCGACCTGGTGGTCTGCGACGTCGCGGCGGGCGAGTACGGCTATATGCTGCCCGCCTTCGCACGGCTGGCGCCGGTCGTGGACTGCCTCCAGGCCGACGCCACCCGCTGCGGCGGGCTCACCGTCTGGCTGCGCGCCGCTGCCCTCGCCGAGGCCATGGGGCTGGAGATCTCCGCGCACTGCGCCCCGCACGCCCATGCGCACGTGGCCGCGTGCGTGCCGAATCTGCGGCACATCGAATGGTTCCACGACCATGCGCGGCTCGAGTCCACCCTGTTCACCGGCGCCCTCGACCCCACCGGCGGCTCGGTACGGCCCGGGGCGGACGGCGCGCCGGGACACGGCATGTCCTTCCACCACGAGACGGCGACGCCGTACCGGGTGCTGTGACCTGCCGTGCGCGGTTTCGGTGCCGCCCTGCTGGCTACCCGCCGGGCGGACCACGGATGACCTACGGATGACCCGGCTCACGGATGACCGGGCTCACGGATGACCGGGCTCATGGATGGCCCGGCTCACGGATGACACCCGAAAGGACGTGAACGCAATGAAGGTCGCCTTCCTCGTCGCCCCCGAAGGCGTAGAGCAGGTCGAACTCACCGATCCCTGGCAGGCGGTCCGCGACGCCGGCGGCACGCCCCGACTGGTGTCCACCGCATCCGGCCGCATCCAGGCGTTCCACCACCTCGACAAGGCGGACACCTTCGAGGTCGACCAGACGGTGAAGGACGCGACGGTGGAGGAGTACGACGCCCTCGTGCTGCCCGGCGGCGTCGCCAACCCCGACCTGCTGCGCCTGAACAAGCGGGCCGTCGCCTTCGTCAAGGGCTTCGTCGACGCGGGCAAGCCGGTCGCCGCCATCTGCCACGCGCCCTGGACGCTGGTCGAGGCCGACGTCGTACGCGGCCGCACCCTCACCTCATGGCCCAGCCTGCGCACCGACATCACCAACGCGGGCGGCGTCTGGGTGGACGAGCAGGTCAAGGTCTGCGAGGGCGGCCGGGGCGCCCTGATCACCAGCCGTAAGCCGGACGACCTCAAGGCCTTCAATGAGGCTTTCCTGGAGGAGTTCGCGAAGGCCGCGGGCCCGGCGGGCTCGGCGCGGAAGGGAGCGGCGTGATGGCCCAGCAACAGCCGGACCGCAAGGAGCGGCAGCGGGAGGAGCATCTGGCCCCCGACCCCGCCGAGGGGCCGCTGACCACCGACCAGGGGGTGGCGGTCGACCACACCGACGACTCGCTCACGGCGGGCGAGCGCGGCCCCACGCTGATGGAGGACTTCCACTTCCGCGAGAAGCTCACGCACTTCGACCATGAGCGGATCCCGGAGCGGGTGGTGCACGCGCGCGGCGCGGGCGCGTACGGGTACTTCGAACCGTACGAATCCTGCGCGGAGTTCACCAAGGCCGCCTTCCTCCAGGACCCGTCCGTGCGCACCCCCGTCTTCGTACGGTTCTCCACCGTGCAGGGGCCGCGCGGCTCGGCCGACACGGTGCGCGACGTACGCGGTTTCGCCACCAAGTTCTACACCTCGGAGGGGAACTACGACCTGGTCGGCAACAACATGCCGGTCTTCTTCATCCAGGACGGCATCAAGTTCCCCGACTTCGTGCACGCGGTGAAGCCCGAACCGCACAACGACATCCCCACCGGCGCCTCCGCGCACGACACCCTGTGGGACTTCGTCTCCCTCCAGCCCGAGACCCTGCACATGATGATGTGGCTGATGTCGGACCGGGCGATTCCGCGCAGCTACCGGATGATGCAGGGCTTCGGCGTGCACACCTTCCGCTTCGTGGACGCGCGCGGCAAGGGCACCTTCGTGAAGTTCCACTGGAAGCCCAAGCTCGGCGTGCACTCGATGGTGTGGGACGAGGCCCAGGAGTGCCAGGGCCGGGACCCCGACTTCAACCGGCGCGACCTGTGGGACGCCATCGAGGCGGGCGAATACCCGGAATGGGAGTTGGGCGTCCAACTGGTGCCGGAGGAGGACGAGTTCAACTTCGACTTCGACCTGCTCGACGCCACGAAGCTCATCCCGGAGGAGCAGGTGCCCGTCCGGCCCATCGGCCGCATGGTCCTGGACCGCAACCCGCACAACTTCTTCGCCGAGACCGAACAGGTCGCCTTCCACACCGCCAACGTCGTGCCCGGCATCGACTTCACCAACGACCCGCTGCTCCAGGCCCGCAACTTCTCCTACCTGGACACCCAGCTGATCCGGCTCGGCGGCCCCAACTTCGCCCACCTCCCGGTCAACCGGCCCGTCGCCCCGGTGCGCAACAACCAACGCGACGGCTACCACCAGACCGAGATCCACCGCGGCACCAACTACTCCCCCAACTCCCTCGGCGGCGGCTGCCCCGCCATCGCCGGAGCGGACGGCTACGCCTACACCCACTACGCGGAACGCGTCGACGGCGACAAGATCCGCAAGCGCAGCCCCAGCTTCAAGGACTTCTACAGCCAGCCCGCCATGTTCTGGAACAGCATGAGCGACTGGGAGCGCAAGCACATCGTCGACGCCTTCCGCTTCGAGCTGGGCAAGGTCGGCACGGTGCAGGTGCGGGAGCGTACGGTCAACGAGCTGGCGCATATCGACTACGGCCTGGCCACCGCGGTCGCCGAGGGCATAGGCATCGCCAACCCGGCCCCCGGCCCCGACAACCACAAGCCCGTCGCCTCCCCCGCCCTCAGCCTGGACAACCTGGGCGGCGACCACTCCATCCGCACCCGCACCGTCGCGGTGCTCGTCACGGACGGCGTGGACGCCGAACAGCTCAGCCAGGCGCAGCAGGCGCTCAGCGCCGAGGGCGCCGTCGTCGAGGCGCTCGCGGCCCACGACGGCAAGGTGCGCGGCAGCGACGGCAACGGCTATGCGGTCGACCGCGCCCTGCCGACCGTCGCCTCCGTCCTGTACGACGCCGTCCTGCTGCCCGGCGG
>NZ_GG657754.1:2577737-2598073 GCF_000158915.1 Streptomyces himastatinicus ATCC 53653
CAACTCCGACGCCCCCACGGAACCGAGGCGCCGCCCCAGTTCCGCCCCCGGGGGGGGACAGGGGCACAGCCCCGGTTTCAGAGCCCGGCACAGGCTGAGGCAACCACCCCGCCCGGGCCCGGGGCGCCGCCCCAGTTCCGCCCCCGGGCCAAGGACAGCCCCCGTTTCAGAGCCCGGCACAGACTGGGGCAGCCACCCCGCCCGGGCCCGGGGCGGAGCCCCGGTTTCAGGCCCGGCACAGGCCGAGGCACCCCCGGGGTCCGGGGCAGCGCCCCGGTTTCGGGAAGGGGCGGGGTGGGGGAAAAACCCCGGCACCGGCCGAGGCAACCGTGGGGGCCACCGCCCGGCGCGGGCTACGTTTCGCGGCCCAGCAGAGCCAGGAGTTTCGTCTGGGCGTCGGCGTTCGGCGGCGGATCGACCGGCGCCGCGAAGAGCCCGCTCTTCTCCAGGTCCGCCGCGTACGGCGCAACCTCCCGCACGGAGAAGTCGACCAGCGGCCGGGGAAGCCGCTCGTCGGCACCGATGGCGCGGGCGAGATCCCACGCGTGGACCGTCGCGTCGGCGGTCATCTGGGCGCAGTACTCCGTGGCGGGGCTCGCGCCGTAGGAGAGGTCGACGGTGCGTTCCAGGGCACCCGGCTCCTGGAAGGCCGTACGGGCGACGGCGGCGGCCGCGTCCCAGGTGGCGACGGGGTCCTCGCCGAGCTGGTCGCCGGACAGGACGTCGCTCTCGCCACCCGCGCTCGCGCCCTCGCGGAGCAGCGCCGGGACCCACATCTGCTCGACCGCCAGGTGGTTCACCAGGTCCCGCACGGTCCACTCCGTGCAGGGCGTGGGGGCGTCCCACTGGTCGGGCCGTACGGCGTGCACCCGCTCGGTGAACAGGTCCAGCGCCTCACCGTGTCTGGCCAGCAGCGGATTCTCCGCCGCCGGGTTCGCGGAGGTGTCAGTCATGCGCGCCGGGTACCCGCGTCCCGAGGCGTTAAAAAACGCGCAGAGGCGCCGGGCACGGGCCCCTGATTTCCCGTGCCCGGCGCCGCCCTCACTCCCTGCGGGCCGCTCGGCCACGCGACGGGTATCCGGGCGGGGATGCCTCAAACCTGGCGACGAGATCTTCCGCAGGAATCCGGACCCGACCCGTCCGCGCCCGTGTCGATGGCGTGGCGACGGGTACGCGGGAGGGACGAAACACCCGGAACGCCGGGAGGGAGTACATGCGACTCGGATTCCTGAATCCGCTGTTCGAACGCCCAGGCCCCTGGGCAACCGTTTACGTCGACACCTCGCACCCCGACCAGTCCTCGGCCGAGGAGCACGAGCGCCACGCCCGTGAGGCGTGCCGCCGGCTGGAGCAGCAGGGCGCCGACGCGCGCACCTGCCGTGCGGTGTACGAAGAGCTGGCCACGGTGACACCGGCGACCGAGCCGGTGGGCCGGGCCGTGTTCGCCTCGCGCGGCGAGGTGGTGCTCGACCCGTCGCTGACGGCGCCACCCCAGGGCGCGCCCCACGCGTGCTGGTCGGCGCTGCCGCATGTGGGGCCGCTGGTGGAGCTGGCGGGGGACGATCCGTCCTGCCTGGTGGCGTACATCGACCGCACGGGCGCGGACTTCGAGCTGCGCGGCGCGCGCGGCGACCGGGCCGTGGGGCGGGTGAACGGGCAGCAGTGGCCGGTGCACCGCACCGCGACGGCCGACCCGTCGGAACGCCATTTCCAGCTGCGGACGGAGAACACCTGGGAGCACAACGCGGGCCTGATCGCGGACGAGCTGCGGGCCCGCCAGGAGGAGACGCAGGCCGATCTGGTGCTGCTGGTCGGGGACGCGCGCGAGCGGCGCGCCGTGCACGACCGGCTGCCGGAGCAGCTGCGCGACCGGGCCGCGGAGACCGCGCACGGCGGCCGGGCCTCCGGTTCGGCCTCGCCCGGTACCCACGCCGCCCGCCTGCTGGACCGCGACGTGGACGAGGTACGGGCCCGGCATCTGCACGACCACACCGGGGAGGTGCTGGAGCGCTTCCGGGCGGGCCGCGTACCCGCGGAGGGCCGTGTGTCGGCCGCGGAGGGCGTTCCCGCGCTGGTCGACGCGGCGCGTGAGCACCGCATCGGCACGCTGCTGATCCGGCCGGACGGCACCGACCTGTACCGCGACGTATGGGCGGGGGCCGAGCCGGACCAGGTGGCGATGCGCCGTACCGACCTCCAGTACCTGGGCGACGCCCGGCCCGCCGCGGTGCGGGCCGACGACGCCCTGATCCGCTCCGCCGCGGCCACCGGCGCCGAGGTGCTGACGGTGCCGCCCGGCGGCGCGGAGGACACGAACGGCGCCCCGGTCGGGGGACTGGGCGCACTGCTGCGCTGGCCGTACGAGGGCGGCGTGCCGCAGTGAACTCTCGGGGACATGACCATCCCACGAGCCATACGGACCCGTGAAGGAAGGGGACCGACATGCAGCGAGGCAGCAACCGGCTGAGCGCTCACCGGGACGATGAGATGAAGCACGAGCTTCAGGGCCTGATCCGTTCCGGACACCCGACCCGGGTCGAGGAGTGGCACGACCCGGAGCCCGCCGCCGACGACGACCCTGAGGTGACGACCGGTCCGGTGCCCCATCCGGGGGCGACCGGCGAGGCGGAGGCGCTCCGCTTCGAGTTCGCCCGTCATCTGGGCCGTACGACGTTCCCGGCGGAACGGAGCGCCGTGCTGCGCGTGCTGCACGAGCGGCACGCCCCGGACCGGCTGATCGCCCTGGCTCAGGAGCTGCCCGCCCACGAGACGTTCCGCACCGTGCAGGAGGTGGTCTCCGCGCTCGGCCTGCGCCCCGAGGCGTAGCGGCCCCGAGGCGTAGCGGCCCCGAGGCGCAGCGGCTCCCTGCCCTCCTCCGACACATCCGAAGAAGGCGAACGACATGCCTCAGTACGTGAAAGACGTCATGACGCCGGCGGTCACCTCGGTGCGTCCCGATGCCTCGCTGGTCGAGGCGGCGCAGCTGATGCGCGCGGAGGACATCGGCGGTGTCCTCGTGGCGCTCGACGGTGAGTTGCTGGGCGTCCTGACCGACCGCGACATCACGCTGCGCGCGGTCGCGGACGGCGTCGATCCGCTGACGGTCAGCTGCCATCTGGTGTGCACCCCGAACCCGGTGACCATCGGCCCCGACGAGGAGGTCGCGGAGGCGGCCGCGCTGATGCGCAAGCATGAGGTGCGGCGGCTGCCGGTGATCCGGTCGGGGCGTCCGGTGGGTGTGGTGAGCATGGGAGATCTGGAGCAGGGAGGGCCGCCCGCCTGAGGGGTGGGCCCGAACGCCAAAAGGGCGGCGGGGAACGGCAGTTGCCGTACTCGACCGCCCTTTTTCGCGTCCATCGGCGGCCCACATAGCGAGACGACTCTTCTCGTCATACGAGATGGCGGCGTACGGTGGTGATCGTTCCCGACCGCGGTCGACTCGACGCTCGATGAGGAGTTCCGTCATGCCGAACGACGCCGTCTACACCCACGGACACCACGAGTCGGTGCTGCGCTCGCACACCTGGCGCACGGCCGCCAACTCCGCGGCCTATCTGGTCGGCCACCTCAAGCCCCATATGCGGATCCTGGACATCGGCTGCGGCCCCGGGACCATCACTGCCGACCTGGCCGAACTGGTCCCCCAGGGTGAGGTCGTCGGCGTCGACACGGAGCCCGCCATCCTGGAGCGGGCGCGGTCGGCCGCCGACGAGCGCGGGCTGACGAACACCCGTTTCGCGGTCGCCGACGTCCACGAACTGGACTTCCCCGACGACTCCTTCTGCGTCGTCCACGCCCACCAGGTGCTCCAGCACGTCGGCGATCCGGTGCGGGCGCTGCGCGAGATGCGGCGGGTGTGCAAACCGGGCGGCATCGTCGCGGCCCGCGACGGCGACTACGCCACCATGACCTGGTACCCGCAGGTCCCCGGGCTGGACGCCTGGCTGGACCTCTACCGCCGGGTCGCGCGCGCCAACGGCGGCGAGCCGGACGCGGGGCGGCGGCTGCGGTCCTGGGCCCTGGAGGCGGGCTTCCCCGCCACCGCCGTCACCGCGAGCGCCGGGGCGTGGTGCTACGCCACCCCCGAGGAGCGGGCGTGGTGGAGCGGGCTGTGGGCGGATCGCACGGTGGCATCCTCGTACGCCCGGCGCGCGGTGGAGGGCGGCCACGCCACGGAGGCGGAGCTGCGGGACATCGCGGACGCCTGGCGCGAGTGGGGCAGCCGGGACGACGGCTGGTTCGCCATCCTGCACGGTGAGGTCCTGTGCCGTGTCTGACGTGCGGTTGCGGTTCAACTAGGCTCGCCCGCATGGACATCATGGGGACTTCACTGCGGGTCTGCGTCGACGATCTGGACTCCGCCATCAGCGTCTACGAACGGCTCACCGGCGCCGAGGCATCCCGCTTCCAGCGGGGCGGCGTCTCGGTCGCGGCCGTCGGCTGCTTCTTTCTGATGAGCGGCCCGGAGTCGGAGATGGAGATCCTCCGCAAGATCGCGGCGACGATCGCGGTGAAGGACGTGGACGAGGCGGTCGCCGATCTGACGGCGGTCGGCGCGCAGATCGTCGCGGGCCCGATCCCCGCCCCCACCGGCCGCATGCTGGTGGCCCGCCACCCGGACGGTTCGATCTTCGAGTACGTGGACCGCAACCCCGGCGCCTGACGCCGCTCCCCCGGCCGGTCGGCGGGGGCGCCTTCCCCGGCCCCCTCGCCGACCGCTGTTACGCGGGCCCCGGCGGTTACGCGGGTCCCAGCATGTCGCTGGTCATGGCCCAGCGGTCGTGGTCGCGCCACGCCCCCTCGATGTAGAGGAAGTCCGGCGAGAAGCCCTCCAGCCGGAAGCCATGCCGCTTGACGAGCGCGGTCGACGCCTCGTTGCCGGGCTGGATGTTGACCTCGATCCGGTGCAGCCCGAGCGGCCCGAAGGCCTGCCGCAGCACCAGCCCGAGCCCCTCGGACATATAGCCGCGTCCGGCGGTGGACGGGAAGGCGCCATAGCCGATCGCGCCGCACTGGAACGCGCCGCGCACGATGTTGTTGATGTTGATGAATCCGGCGAGCGCACCGGTCTCCCGTACGCAGACCAGGAAGCCGCGCCGGTCCTCCCGCTCCAGCTGGTCGATGAAGCCTTCGTACGCCTCGTCGGTCGTCGGCAGGGTCAGCCAGGGGCGGTGGAAGGAGACGCTCTGCCGCGCGAGCCGGACGAATTCGGCGCCGTCCTCCCGCCGATGGGGCCGGATGGCCGCGCGGGTTCCCTCGGCGAGATACGCGTGTTCGGGCATTGGTCAATGATGGTACGGAGGCCGCGCCTCCGCCACCGACTTTGACGGCACCAGACCGATTCGGTCATATCCATGAACGTCAAACGCTCAGGGCACTCTTGACTTTTCTGGCTCGATGAGCGCCTGAAGACCAGGTCAGCGCTGCGGAATAAGTGCTTCACGGGCCATTGACCGAGTGCATACAGAACCGTATGGTCCTGCGCACCACTCGTTGACTGTTCACAAGGATGAACGTATCGCCAGGAGAGCACCATGGCACAGCAGGGACCCCCCGGCCAGGACGCGGCGCCCGCCCCGGAGCTGGTCGACCGGGCGGTGAGCAAGTTCTTGCGGCGCGTCATGCCGATGCTGGTGTTGATGCTGGTCGTCAATCAGATGGACCGCACCAACGTCGGTTTCGTCCAGGACGACCTCAGCGCCGACATCGGAGTCGGCGCCGCCGCCTACGGCTTGGGCGCCGGGTTGTTCTTCATCAGCTACGCCATCTTCGAAGTGCCGAGCAACATGCTCATGGAGCGCTTCGGCGCCCGCGTCTGGCTGACCCGCATCATGATCAGCTGGGGAGCGGTCACGCTCGCCATGTGCTTCATGCACGGCGCCACCTCCTTCTACGCCCTGCGCTTCCTGCTCGGCATCGCGGAGGCGGGGTTCTTCCCCGGCGTCATGTACTACCTCACCACCTGGCTGCCCGACTCCTACCGGGGCAGGGCCAGCGCCATCTTCCTCGGCGGCTCCGCGACCGCGTACATCGTCACCGGCCCGATCAGCGGCGCGTTCCTCGAAATGCACGGCCTCGGCGGCTTCGCCGGCTGGCGCTGGATGTTCGCCATGGAAGGCGGCATCTCGATAGCGGTGGGCCTCGTCGCCGCGTTCTTCCTCGTCTCCCGGATCAACGACGCCCGCTGGCTCAGTGCCGAGGAGCGTACGGCCCTCACCGAGGCGATCGCACGCGACCGGGACGCCCGCAGCCGCGAGCCCAAGGTGTCCCGGCTGCGCCTGGTGCTCCACCCGCAGGTCGCGCTGCTCACCCTCGTCTTCTTCGCCATGGCGCTGACCGGCTACGCCATCACCTTCTGGCTGCCGAGCCTGGTCGACGACATCGGCGGGCTGTCGCCCTTCCAGGTGGGCCTGCTCTCGGCCATCCCGTGGATCTGCGCGGTGATCGCCATGTACACCATGAGCCGCTACACCGACCGTATGCCGGACCGGCGCCCGTACCTCGCCATCGTGCTGGTGCTGTCGGCCGTCGGCACCTTCCTCGCCACGCTCGGCTCGCCGTGGTTCGGGCTCGCGGCCCTCACCCTGGCCGCCGTCGGCAGCAAGTGCGGCGCCAACCTCTTCTGGCCGCTGGCCCAGTCCAGCCTCGACCTCAAGGTCACGGCCTCCGGGCTCGCCGTGATCAACTCCCTCGGCAACCTGGGAGGGTTCGTCGCCCCGACGCTCTTCGGCTACCTGGAGGAGACCACGGGCAGCACCAACGGCGGGCTCTACTCGCTCTCCGCCGCCTCCCTGGTCGCCGTCATCGGGGTCTACCTGCTGCGCCGCCCGGGTGCAGGGACCGGCACCGCCGCGGGCGCCGAGGCCCCCGCCCCGGTGCCCGCGCCGTCCGCGCACTGACGCATCGTCCCCGGCCGGACAGCGGGTGTCCTCATCCGTCCCGGCCGGGGTTACGCAGCGCCATGGCCGCCGCGTAACCGGCATCCACCGGTACGTCGATCAGCACCCACGGCCCCACCGGCACCGGCTCCCGGCCGGTGCCGACGTAGTCCTTCGCCGGGTCCTGGGACAGCCCGGTGCCGATGCCCTTCAGATACGCCTCCTTGCGCGTCCAGCAGCGGCCGAAGGCGGCGGGCCGGTCCGCGGTCGGCAGCGCGTCCAGCTCGGCGCGCTCCCTGGGGTGGAGGCTCTGGGCGACCTGGGCCACCGTGGAAGCGGACTGGAGCTTCTCCACATCGGCCCCGACCGGAGTCCCGGCGAAGGCGAAGAGCACCAGGTCACCGGCGTGCGACATATTGAAGTGGAGTGGGGCGCCGACCACCGCGGGGCGGCCGTGCGGACCGCCGCAGCCGGGGCAGTCCTCCCGGGTGAACGGCACGGCGGCCGGGTCCACGCCCAGATAGCCGCCGAGCAGCTGCCGCAGCCCGATATGGGCCGCCGTGTACCGCTCCCGGTCCTCGGCGCGCAGGAACCTCCCGGCCCGCTCCTGCTCCTCGGTGTCGAGGATCTTGCCGGGTGCGGCGGCGTCCAGGGCGGCGGTGAAGGCCGAGACGCTGAGCAGCCAGGTCTCGGGCTCGCCGCCCTGCGGCCACCCACCGGCCAGGGCGGTGGGAAGCGGCTCACGGCCGACGAGGCGCGGGGCCCGTGCGGGTGTCAACTGGCTCCTCCAGTACCAATGATGGCGAAACAGTTCGCATATCGGGTTTCAAGGCTGCTCACGCTACCGCTGCCCCATGACGACCGGCAGTGCGCCCCCGCCTTTCATATGCGCAGCTCCAGGGCGGGCGGCCCGGCCTCGGGCAGGCCGAAGGCCCGGGCGTACAGGGACAGTTCGGCCTCCAGGGCACGGACCATGGTGTCGGCGCGGCGGAAGCCGTGCCCCTCGCCCTCGAAGGTGACGTACGCATGCGGCACCCCGCGCCCCGCCATCGCCGCCACGAACCGCTCGCACTGCGCGGGCGGGCAGATCGTGTCGTCCAGCCCCTGGAGCAGCAGGAACGGCGCGGTGATCCGGTCGGCCCGGTGCAGCGGCGAACGCTCCCGGTAGCGGTCCGGGACCTCGGCCACCGGGCCGATCAGCGACTCCGCGTACCGCGACTCGAAGTCATGGGTCTCGCCGGTGGCCCAGGCGGCGGGGTCGAGGATCGGGTAGATGATCGTGCCGCACGCGTACAGCCGGGTGGCGGTGAGCGACACGGCCGCCGTCCAGCCGCCCGCGCTGCCGCCGCGGATCGCCAGCCGGGCCCGATCGGCGACGCCCTCGTCGGCGAGGGCTTCGGCGACGGCGGCGCAGTCCTCGACATCGGCCACGCCCCACCGCTCGCGCAGCCGGTCGCGGTAGGCACGGCCGTAGCCGGTGGACCCGCCGTAGTTGACCTCGACGACGCCGATACCGCGCGAGGTGAAGTACGCGATCTCCAGGTCGAGCACGAGCGAGGCCCGCCCGGTGGGCCCGCCGTGCGCCCACACCACATAGGGCGGCAGCTCGCCGGGCGGCGCGGTGTGGTGGGGGTTGTGGGGCGGGTAGACATGGGCGTGGATCTCGCGGCCGTCCGCCCCGGTGAAGGTGCGGACCTCCGGCCGGGGGTAGTACGCGGGGTCGACGGGGTCGGTGTGGGCGCTGCCGATGACGCGGGCGTGGCCGGTCAGGGTGTCCAGCTCCACGACCTCGTGCCCGCTGTGCGGACTCGCGGCGACGCCGACGACCCGGGTGCCGTCCACGGCGAGCGTCGGCTCCCATTCGGTCCACGGCCCGGCGACATCGGCCAGCTCACCGGTCTCGGGGTCGAGGATCCCGAGCGTCTGGGCACCCCGCCCGTGCAGCACCGCGATCAACCCGCCGTCCAGCGGCGCGAACCACCGATGCCCCAGCTTCCACAACGGCCCCCCGAACTCCTCCTGACGGGGGCAGAGGGTGCTGCTCGCGATGACGTCCCCACCCGCCCTGTCGGGGTCGATCCGCTCCAGCTGCCACCAGCCGCTGAGGTCCGAGACGAACAGCAGCGAGCCGTCGGGCGCCCACTCGGCCTGCGCCACCGATTCATCGGTCTCCCCCACGAGCGGCAGCACCGTGATGAACGGACCGTCATCCGCCACCTCGGCGACCATCACCACCGTGCCGTCCCACGGCATCTCGGGGTGGTTCCAGGCGATCCACGCGACCCGGCGGCCGTCGGGCGAGAGCCGGGGCGCGGTGACGAAGTCATGGCGGGCGTCGGTCAGTTCGCGCACCGCCGTGCGGTCCTCGGCGGCCGAGCCGTCCAGCGGTACGGCCGCGATCACGCGCCGTACGTCGGTGGGCCGCTCCCCCGTGAACTCCTCCAGGACGCACCACACTTCGCCGCGGTCCGCATGCAGCCGCACATCCGCCCAGCGCAGTCCCTCGCCCACGTCGGACACCGGGGTCAGCGGGCGCGGCGGGGCGCCCGCCGGGGCGTCCGGCTCGTACGCGTACAGCCGCTGGTCGGCGAAGTGGACGAACACCACCAGCGGGCCGCCGGTCGCGCGCGGCGCCGCGGCCCAGGGGGTGCCGCCGTAGCCCATGACCTTGCTGCGCACGTTCCACGGCGGGGGCAGCACCGGCTCCTCGGTGCCGTCGGCCCGCCGCCGGATCAGCGCGCGGCGGCCGCCCTCGGCGGGGCGCGGCGCGGTCCACCACACCTCGGGGCCGACCGTGCCCACGTACTCCGGGTGGCCGTCGTGCGAGGCGGCGAGGGCGGCGTCGACCGGGGAGTGCCAGGTTCCGTACGGGGCCGTGGTCGTCACCTGCTGTACCACCGGCTCACGCCCTCTGGAGGAAGTGATCGAGCACCCGGACGCCGAAGTGCAGGGCATCGACCGGCACCCGCTCGTCCACGCCGTGGTAGAGCGCCTGGTAGTCGAAGCCCTCGGGCAGCCGCAGCGGCGAGAACCCGTACCCGCGGATGCCGAGCCGGGAGAACTGCTTGGCGTCGGTGCCGCCCGACATGCAGTACGGCACGGCGTGGCCACCGGGGTCGAAGCGCTGGACGGCGGCGCGCATCGCCTCGTACGTGGGCGCCTCGGGCCCGACCGGGGCCTGGAGCGGGACCTCGCGGTGGTGGAACTCCCAGTCGACGTCGGGGCCGGTGAGCCGGTCGAGGGTCTCCCGGAACTCGTCCTCGCCGCCGGGCAGCATCCGCCCGTCGATATAGGCGGACGCGCTGCCGGGGATCACATTGATCTTGTAACCGGCCTCCAGGACCGTCGGGTTGGCGCTGTTGCGCACGGTCGGCTCGATGAGCGCGGCGGCCGGGCCCAGCTTGGCGAGCAGTTCGTCGACGTCGAAGTCGGGCGCGTCCACATCGGCCGGGATGTCCTGGAGCGCGGCGATCTCGGTGAGCGCCGCCTTGACGGTGGGGGTCAGCCGGACCGGCCAGCGGTGGTCGCCGATGCGGGCGACGGCGGCGGCCAGCCGGCTGACCGCGTTGGCCCGGTTGACCTTCGAACCGTGTCCGGCCCGGCCGCGCGCGGTGAGCTTCAGCCAGGCCGTGCCGCGCTCCCCCGCCGCGATGGGGTAGAGCCGCAGCCCGGGCCCGGCGTGGAAGGTGAAGGCGCCGGATTCGCTGATGCCCTCGGTGCAGCCCTCGAACAGCTCCGGGTGCCGGTCGGCGAGGTAGCCGGAGCCCCAGGCGGCGCTGTCCTCCTCGTCGGCGGTGAAGGCCAGCACGATGTCCCGGCGGGGCCGCACCCCGGCCCGCGCCCAGGCCCGGACGACCGCGAGGACCATCGCGTCCATGTTCTTCATGTCGATGGCGCCCCGGCCCCACACCACCCCGTCGCGCACCTCCCCGGAGAAGGGGTGCACGGTCCAGTCGGCGGGTTCGGCGGGCACCACGTCCAGATGGCCGTGGACGAGCAGCGCGGGCGCCGCCCGGTCGGTGCCCTCGATCCGGGCGACCACATTGGTGCGCCCCGGCGACCGCTCCAGCAGCGTGGGGTCGATGTCCACGTCGCCGAGCATCTCCGCCACGTACTCGGCGGCCGGGCGCTCCGAGCACTCCCCTCCGCCGCGGTTGGTGGTGTCGATCGCGATCAGCTCGGAGGTGAACCGCACCACCTCCTCCAGCGCCTGCGCGTCGATCGCCTCCGGACGGGCCGTGTCAGCCATATTGCTCCTCCACCGCGGCCGATACGACGGTCGTGACCGCCTTGAAGCAGCGGATCCCCTCGTACATGGTCGGTGAGGTGAAGGCGACGCGCCGCTCACCGCTGCGCTCCACGCCCGGTACGACGCTCGCCGCCCCCACCAGATGCTCGGCGTCGAATTCCAGCTCGATCGTGAACGGCCTGCGGTGCGGGGGTTCGTGGCGCACCGCCAGCACGGCGGCCTCCCGCGCCGCCTCCCGGATGTCCGCGGCGGTACGGGCGGGGGTGCGGCACACCGCCGCGTACCGCGAGACGTAGTCCTTGACGGCGACGCACCGGGCCTCCGGCGCATAGCTGTTGGCGTCCTGACAGGTCTTGTCGTCCCCGGTGACCAGCACCACCGGCACCCCGTACTCGGCGACCACCAGCGAGTTCAGCAGGCCCTCGCTCGCCCGGGCGCCGTTCGCCCAGACGCCGGTCACCGAGTTGGGGAGATACGTGTGCGCGAGCACGCCCTCGGTGCCCGCGCCGGTGTGATAGCCGATGAACGCCACCCCGTCCACATCGCCGTGCTGCACCCCCTCGACCATGCTCAGCGTCTTGTGCTTCCCGGTGATCATCTGCGCCCGCTGGTCCAGCTCCTCCAGCAGCAGATTGCGCATGGACCAGTGCGCCTCGTTGATGAGCACCTCGTCCGCACCGCCGTCGAAGAATCCCAGCACCGCCGCGTTCACATCCGAGGTGAACGGGCGCCGGAAGCGCTCCCACTGCGGGGTGCCGGGCAGGACGTCACCCGGCCAGGTCACCCCGGTGGCGCCCTCCATGTCGGCGCTGATCAGGATCTTCATGGTTCGTTACGTTACGCGCTGTGCGGGGGCCGAACCACCCCTGTGGATAACCGTCCCTCGCCCTCCGGAGCCCGTCCCACCACGAACCACCGGGCCGGGAGCTCCACCCGCGAACCGTCGGCCCATTGCTCCGTCTGGGCCAGGGCCGTGGGGCCCTCGGCCAGGATCCGCAGTCCCGCCGACGCCAGCACCTCCGCCACTTCGCTGTCCCCCGCGTCGGCGGGCTTGAGGCCGTGGTCGAACACGCGGCGCAGCTTGAGCGGCGGGCCGCCGGGGCTCTCGGCCAGGCGCGTCAGCGTCGTCTTGGACTCCTCCGTCAGCTCCGCGACGAAGCCCCGGCCGCGGCTGCCGACCAGGGTCGCCACCGCCTCGGCGACCGGACGGCGGTCGGGGGCGTCGCTCTGGTGGATGACGGCGCGCATGTAGACGTTGGCGTCGCCGAGGCGCTCGTGCAGCTCCCGCACGGCCGCCGGGTCGGTGAGGCTCAGCTGTCGGAACTCGGCGGTCCGCGCCGTATCGGCGCGCCGCGCGTGCTCGACCGCCGCATGGGACAGGTCGATGCCCAGGGCCCGGCCGCAACGGGCCGCCAGATAGCGGGTCTGAGTGCCGTTTCCGCAGCCCAGATCGAGGATGGGGAGGGAGAGGTCGGCGTGCGGGGCCAACCGGTCGACGTCCCGGGCGGCGCTCAGCGACGGGTCCGCGTCCCAGATGGCCTCCCCCGGGGCGTCCGAGGTGGCCTGCCAGTAGCTCTCCCACGCTTCCCGGTAACGCTCCGACACAGTCATCGCCGCTCCCCACGTCCGTTCCCACTGTGCGTCAGGCTGCCCATTCAGGCTGTCCGTAAGGCCGTCCGTCAGGCTCCGCGTCAGGAGTGACGGGCGGGACCCGTCAGCGCCTGCTCGAACCAGACGGTCTTGCCCTGCCGCGTCCGGCTCGTCCCCCACTCCCTGGCCAGCTCGCTGATCACGCGCAGCCCGCGCCCGCACTCGTCGTCCGGTCCGGCGGTCAGCAGCGCGGGCAGTTCGTGGTCGTCGTCGGAGACCTCGCACAGCAGCGCCTCGGTGCGGACCAGGCGCAGCACCACATGGTGGGTGTGGGCATGACCCACCGCGTTGGTCACGGCCTCGCTGACGAGCAGTTCGGCGGTCTCCACGGCGTGCGGGAGGCCCCAGCGCAGCAGCCGCTCGCGGACCAGGCGGCGAGCCCGGCCCACCTCCTCCGGGTCGAGGGCCAGCCGCCACTGGGCGACGTCGTCGGAGGGGATGCCGTTCAGCCGGGCCATCAGCAGCGCCACGTCGTCCTTGCGGCCGCCGCGCCCGTCTTTCTCCCGGGACGAGGCAGCGAGCGCGCGGATGACGGTGTCGCACGCGTCGTCCATCGACGCCGCCGGATGGGCGGCGGACTCGCACAGCGCCGCGAGCCCGGCGCCGATGTCCTGGCCGCGCACCTCGACCAGGCCGTCCGTACAGAGGATGAGGCGGTCGCCGGGCGCGACCCGCACCGTGGCCGTCTCGAACGGCACCCCGCCCACGCCGATCGGCGCGCCGGTCGGCAGGTCCAGCAGCGCGCTGCGGCCGTCCTGGGCGCGGACCAGGACGGGCGGGATGTGGCCCGCGTTGGCCAGGAGCAGTTCGGAGCGGATCGGGTCGTAGACCGCGTACAGACAGGTGGCCAGATAGTGCTCGCCGAGCCGCTGCGCCAGGTCGTCCAGGTTGCGCAGCAGCTGCGCGGGCGGCAGGTCGAGGGCGGCCACAGTCTGGACGGCGGTGCGCAACTGGCCCATCATCGCGGCCGAGTTCAGTCCGTGCCCCATGACGTCGCCGACGACGAGCGCGGTGCGCGAGCCGGACAGCTTGATGGCGTCGAACCAGTCGCCGCCGACCCGGCCGAGCCGGGTGCCGGGCAGATAGCGGGTGGCGGTGTCACAGCCCGCCATGCGCGGCGTCACCTGGGGCAGCATGCTGTCTTGGAGGGTCTCCGCCACGTTCTCCTGGTACGTGTACATGCGGGCGTTGTCGAGTACGAGCCCGGCGCGGGCGGCGAGTTCGGCCCCGGTGGTGCGGTCCATGTCGTCGAACGCCTCGCGGCCCGCGCGCCGCAGCAGCACCATGAAACCGAGCACCACGTTGCGCGCCTTGAGCGGCACGATGAGGATCGACCGGCCGTTGATCAGCGGCCGCAGGTCCCGCTTCTCGAACTGCCCGGCGATCCGGTCGCCCAACTCGTCGCTGATGTACGGGATGAGCACGGGTTCGCCGGTGACCATGCACTGGACGAACGGGGTGTGCTCGGGGAACGCGATGCTCTCCCCGACCGGCACCGTGTCGTCCCAGCGCCCCGGTTCGTCGTTGTGCTCGACCCAGACGCGGTGCCACACGGTGGTGACGTCGGGCGGGCCGTCGGGGAAGCCCTCGCCCGCGAGGACCTGGGCGCGCAGATGCGTACCGGCGAAGTCCGCGAAGCGCGGGACGGCGGCGCTGGTCACCTCGCGGATGGTGCGGGCCAGGTCGAGGGAGCTGCCGATGCGGCCGCTGACCTCGTTGAGGAACTCCAGGCGCTCCCGGACGGCGGCGCGTTCGAGGTCGTCATCGAGGCCGTCGTCAAGGACCGCTTCGGGGGCCCGGCGGTCTTCGGGCTCGGCCGCCCGGAGCCTCGCCGCTCGCCGCGCCTGGCGCTCGCGGTAGCGGGGCATGCCCCAGTCGGGGGTCACCGGGACCCGTTCGTGGTGGCTGATCTCCAGCACGGGGTAGCCGAGTTCGAGGACCTGGGCGACGATCCGGCCGCCGGTGGCCGGGCCCATGTTCGGCAGGATGTCGGGCAGCCGCCCGGCCAGCAGCTCGGCGCCGGGGAACTCGGTGTGCAGCGCGAAACCCGGCGCGAAGCGCTCGTCCGGGGCGCCCCCGGTGAGCCCCGCGGCGTCGGCGGCCAGCACCAGCAGCCGCTCGGGGCCCGGTCCGACGAGGGGGTACGCCCACCACAGGACGTCGGCCTGGGCGGCGTCGGCCGCGAGGGTCATCCGGGCGCGGCCCGCGGTGGGATAGGAGCGCGGGCCGCCGAGAGCGCCGTCCGCCGCGTCCGGAAGGTCCTCGTCGCGCAGTGCGCCAGAGACCGGCATCAGATCGACGGCGGGCGCGCCGAGGGCCTGCTCGCGGGTGCGTCCGAAGAGCTTGCGGGCGCCGGAACTCCAGTGCGTGACCAGCCCGTCGGCGTCGACGACGACCACCGCGAGCGGGATCCGACCGGACACCTCCGTGCCCTGCTCCATAGGCGGAAGACTCCTTCGCACGCACGACCCGCACCACCGTCTTCAACGGTACGGCGGGGGCCGGTCACGGCGCGGCCCAATACCCGAATAGGTGTCATCTTGTGCGAGGTTGCGGGCACGTGTGCGATGCCCGCGCCCCGGCCCCCGGCGGAAGGCGGGGGCCGGGGCGGGGCGGCCGGTGGTCAGTCCTCGTGGCCCAGGTGCAGATCGCGTTCCGTACGGCCGCCGCCCGCCACCTGGAGCACGGTCGCCACCGGGGGGTAGCCCGCCGCGATCACCGTGTACTCGCCCGCCGACAGATCGATGAAGCGGAAGGCCCCGTCGGCGGCGGTCGTCGCGGTGTCGACCACGTTCCCGGCCGCGTCCAACAGCGTGACCCGGGCGTCCTCGGCCAAGGCGGCCCGCCACCGGCGCGTACGACGCCGCGCAGCACCGCGCCACCGGCCAGTTCGATGTCCTGGCGGGTCTCGCGGGCGGCCTGCACGGTGACGGGGAGCGCGGCGGGGCGGAAGGCGGGCGCGCTGGAGGCCAGGGTGTACTCCCCGGCGACCAGCTCGGTCATCACATAGCCCCCTTCTCGTCCGCTGCGCGTGGAGGCGACCACCTCGCCGCGTACGTCGGTGAGGGTGACCGTCGCGTCCCGTACGGGCGTGCCGTCCGCCGTGAGCACGGAACCGGCGAGGCGGCCCGCGCCGCCCAGCACCACGTCCAGCTCGACCGGGCGGTCGCCGACCGTGACGCTGACCGCCCGCGGCTGGTGGCCGCCGGCCGCCGCGATCAGGACGTACGACCCGGTGCCGGGCGTGCTCAGCGCGTACCGCCCGTCCTCGCCGGTGGCGCCGCGCCCGATCTGGCGGCCGCCGTTGTCGATGAGGGTGAGCGCGGCCCGCGGGACCGAGGTGCCGTCGTGGTGCTGGACGGTGCCGCAGACCGGGATGCCCGCGACGGGCGGCGGCGGGGGCGGGGCGGCGTGCCGGGGCACCGAGCGCGCCGCCGGTACGACGGGATCCGGCTGGACGCCGGGGTCTGGCTGGACGGCGAAGTCGGTGTGGGACACCAGTGGTTTCTCCTTCAGCAGGAAGGCGAGCAGGAAGCCCAGGACGAGCACCGGCACGAGGTAGAGGAAGATCCGCGGTATGGCGTCGGCGTACGCCGTGATGTAGCCGTCCCGCAGGGCGCGGGGCATCGCGTGCACGATCTGCGGCGTGATGGAGTCGGGGTCGGGCAGTTCCGGCCCGCCGTCGGTACGGACGCCCGTGCCGCCGGGGAACTCCGCGGCGAGGCGGTCGGCGAGCCGATGGGCGAAGAGCGTGCCGAAGATGGCCGCGCCGACGCTGCCGCCGATCTGCCGGAAGTAGTTGTTGGCGCTGGTGGCCGAGCCGAGGTCATCGGGGGACACCGAGTTCTGCACGGAGAGGATCAGCACCGGCAGGACGAGCCCGATGCCCAGCCCGAGGACGCCCATCCAGAGGCTGTAGTCCTGGCGGGAGGTGTCCTCCTCCAGCCGGGACAGCAGCCACATGCCGCCGATCGAGATGAGCCCGCCGACGACGGGGAAGACCTTGTAGCGGCCGGTGGTGCTGATGAGCTGGCCGGAGGCGATCGAGGCCAGCACCATCCCGCCCATCATGGGCACCATCAGCAGCCCCGACTCGGTGGCGGAGACGCCGTCGACCATCTGAAGGAAGGTCGGCAGATAGCTCGCGGCGCCGAACAGCGCGACGCCGATGACCGCGCCGATCAGTCCGGAGACGCAGAAGACCGAATCGCGGAACATCCGCATCGGCATGAGCGGTTCGGGGACGACGCACTCGACGACCACGAAGAGGATCGCGGAGCCCGCCGCGCCCAGGGCGAGCCCGAGGATGACGCGCGAATGCCAGCTGTACTCCGTACCGCCCCAACTCGTCAGCAGGATGGTGCAGGTGGAGAACATGGTGAGGAACAGGGCGCCCAGGAAGTCGAAGCGCGGCCGCCGCAGCGGTTCTGGCACCTTGAGGACGGCCGCCACCACGGCGAGCGTGACCAGGCCGAAGGGGACGTTGACGTAGAAGCACCAGCGCCATGAGGCACGGTCGGTGAAGAAGCCGCCGATCAGCGGCCCGGCCACCGAGGCGAGGCCGAACGCGGCCCCGATGAGCCCCATGTAGCGGCCGCGCTCCCGCGGCGGCACGATGTCGGCGATGATCGCCTGGACGCCGATCATCAGCCCGCCCGCCCCGACGCCCTGCACCGCGCGGAAAATGATCAGCTCGTCCATCGTGCGCGACCACCCGGCGAGCGCGGAGCCCACGACGAAGACGACGATCGCGAAGATGAAGACGCTCTTGCGGCCGATGAGATCGCCGAGCTTGCCGTAGACGGGCAGCACGATGGTGACGGCGAGGAGGTAGGAGGTGACGGTCCAGGACATCTTGTCCAGGCCGTGCAGTTCGCCGACGACTTCGGGGAGGGCGGTGGCGACGATCGTCTGGTCGAGGGCGGCCAGCAGCAGGGCGAGCATCAGCCCGAGGAAGACCGTCCACACCCGGGCCGGACTGAGCCCGGCCCCGGCGGGTCCGTCGTCGGCGCGCGGTCGCGCCGCTCCGGCGCCTGTGCCTCTGTCGTCACCGTCGCCGGATCCGGGACCGTTGTCGCCGGAGGCGTGGGCGGGTGCGCCTGCCGACCGATGGCCCTTCGCGAAGGTGGTCTCGGTGATCCCGCCCACGTCTGTCTCCCGTCGTCACGCCTGCGCCGCCGCCCTGTTGTCGCATTACGCAACAACACGGGGCAAGCGCGACGAATCGACAAAGAGACGGGTTCGGGCGGCTTTACCGCAAGTGAGAGCATGTGCGCCTATGGAGCGCACCGCGGAGAAAATCACCCGAACGGTGACCGCGACGCCGGGACCGGGACCGGGGCGGCCGGACGCCCGGGAGGCTACTGGGCGCTCTGAGCCGGGAGTTCGGCCGCGAGCTTCTCCAGCACGCCGTCGTAGATGCGGGCGAGCCCCTTGGGCGCGAAGGTGCGCTCGAAGAAGCCGCCGATGCCGGTGGCGCCGTTCCACACCGAGGTCACGACGACCCGCGACTTGCCCTCCCCGGCCGGGGTGACGGTCCAGGTGGTGACCATGGAGGAGTTGCGGTCCTTCTCCACGAGCTGGCCGTCGCTCGGCTCGGAGACCTCCAGCAGGCAGTCGCGCACCCGCTTGCTGGTCGCCTGGAGCCGCCAGTGGACGAGGGTGCCCTCGCCGTCGCCGCCCTCACGGATCTCGTACTCGCTGAACTGCTCGGTGAGCAGCCGGGGGCGGACCTCGCGGTAGTCGGCGAGCGCGTCGAACACGTCCTCGGGCTTGCCCGTGACGATGCGCTCCGTGGTGGCCTCGACCTGGCCCATTGCTCTGTCCTCCGATGCTTGCGATGCGTTCGTGCGCTGCGGCGCCGTTGCCCTGCGCGGGCAAGCCAACCACCTGGGGGTCACCCGCCCAAATTCGGGGTTGACGAAAACGAAGGGAACATGTGTTCTATTTAGGTAGTGGGCGAGACTCCGGAGGTGCGGGCCATGCGCTGGGACAACCTGACAGGCGACGGCGAGGCGGCCGCCCCGGCCCTCTTCTCCACAGACGCGGTCGTCAGCCGCACGTTCGACACCCCTGAATTCCGCGGCATCACCTTTCACGAGATCCGCGCCCGTTCGATCGTGAACCGGGTGCCCGGGGCCTCCCGGATGCCCTTCGAATGGACCGTGAACCCGTACCGCGGCTGCACCCACGCCTGCGTCTACTGCTTCGCGCGCAAGACGCACAGCTATCTCGACCTCGACACCGGGCTCGACTTCGACACCCAGGTCGTGGTCAAGGTCAACGCCGCGGAGCTGCTGCGGCGCGAGCTGGCCGCCCCGCGCTGGCGCGGCGAGCACATCGCCATGGGCACCAACGTGGACTGCTACCAGCGCGCCGAGGGCCGCTATCAGCTCATGCCCGGCATCCTCGGCGCGCTCGTCGAGCGTGCCAACCCCTTCTCCATCCTCACCAAGGGCACCCTGATCCTGCGCGACCTGGAGCTGCTGCGCCGCGCCGCCCGCGTCACCGACGTCGGCGTCTCGGTCTCCGTCGGCTTCACCGACAGCACGCTGTGGCGCACCGTCGAACCCGGCACCCCCTCCCCCGAGCGGCGCCTGGACGCCGTACGGACGCTGTCCGGGCACGGCGTCCCCTGCGGGGTGCTGATGGCCCCGGTGATCCCCTTCCTCGGCGACTCCCCCGAGCAGCTGCGCGCGACCGTCCGCGCCATCGCCGAAGCCGGGGCGACCTCCGTGACCCCGCTCGTGCTCCACCTGCGCCCCGGCGCCCGCGAATGGTTCACGGCCTGGCTCACCCGGCACCACCCACGGCTGCTGAAGCGCTACGACGCGCTGTACGACGGCGGCTCGTACGCACCGAAGTGGTACCAGCGGCGGATCACCGGCATGGTGCACGACCTTGCCGCCGAGTACGGCATCGGACCGTACGAACCCGGAACCCACCGCGCCGTCCCCGACCCCGCTCCCGACCCCACCGATTCCCCGGGCCCGGCCCAGCTGTCGCTGCTGTGACCCTTCCGCCGGTGGCGGGGTCACGCCACCTACGGTGGACGTATATGGACGGGGTGTTGGTAAGGGAAATGGCCGAGTCCGACATCGACGCCGTGGCGGCGGTGCGGGTGCGGGGGTGGCAGAAGGCGTACACGGGACTGATGCCGCAGACGTATCTGGACGGACTGAGCGTCGAGGAAGACGCCGAGCGACGGCGGGAGTTCTTCTCTCGCGGGCTCGGCGACGTGGTCAACCTGGTGGCGGAGGGCGATACCGGCGAGGTGGTCGGCTGGTCCTGCTTCGGCCCGTACCGGGACCGTGATCTGCCACCCGGGGACGCCGAGTTGTACGCGCTCTACGTGCACCCCTCACTCCTGGGCACGGGCATCGGCCGCGCCCTCCTCGACGAGACCCGCCGCCGGTCCGCCGAGCGCGGCTTCCCCCGTCTGCGGCTGTGGGTGCTGGAGGGGAACGCGCGGGCCCGCCGCTTCTACGAGCGGGCGGGCTTCGTGACGGACGGGGGCGCGGAGACGTACAAGGTGGAGGGGGCGGCGGTGCCGGAGGTGC
>NZ_GG657754.1:2598202-2602127 GCF_000158915.1 Streptomyces himastatinicus ATCC 53653
CCGCGCGGCCCGTGCCCGCGCGGCCGGACCGGGGGGCGGGCGGGGCGGCGGCGTCCGGGTCCAGGGAGCCGCCGACGCTGATGCGGGCCAGGGCGGCGGCGGCCGCGGCGCTGAGCCGTATGTGCTCGCCCGCCGCCTTCAGGGCGGGGATGGCGCGTTCGTCGCCGATCGCGCCCAGCCCCTCCACACAGGCGCGCGCGATGACCCAGTGCCGGTCGCGGGCGGCCAACTGCCGCTCCAGGGCGGCGACCAGGGCCGGTACGGATTCGGGGGCGCGGAGTTCGACGAGGAGCCGGATGGGGTGCAGGGAGTACGCGGTGCGCAGCGGGTTGGTGGCGAGGGCGGCGGCGGCGCGGGCGGTGCGCGGGTCGCCGAGCCGGGCCAGCACCCGGGCGGCGGTCGCGCAGCGCGCGGGTTCGCGGTAGTTGAGGAGCAGGACGAGCGTTTCGAAGGCCCGCCGGTCGCCCGCGCTGCCCAGTACGAAGGCGGCGGTCTCACGGGCCCACAGCGGCTGCTCCGGCGCGACGAGGATGCGGGCGAGCTGTTCGCGCGCGGCCGGGGTGCCCTGTCGTACGAGCGCGAGCAGCGAGGCGTGCGCCGCGGTCTCCTGTTGCGATGTGAGCGAGGCCCGTACCCGCTCCGTCAGCGTGCGGAATTCGTCGTCCATGTCGAGGTCTCCCCTCCCCGGTGATCCGCGCCATCGCGCAGGACTCACAGTCGGCTCTGGCGTCTTGGTTACCCGCGAGTTAATATGGCGACACGAGCAGCACCCCTGCTCGGGCGGCCTGGTGACGCAGCCGCCTTGTGTGACGTCGGTTCGGCAGTTTCAGCAGAGTTGCGGCATGGCCCCGGGACAGGGCCCGCCGTGTGTCTCCCACGGGCAGTTTCCTCCGTGCGGCGCTGTCCGCCAGGGAGCGTGCAAGCCCTTCCGTCGGAGTTTTCGTCACAGCCGGAGGAGATCCCGCAGCAGGCACCGGACGCCCGTCCGGATTGCCCGTATCGCGGTGCCGTTCCTCCGCTTTTCACCGAAGGCTCCCCTCGATCGTCCCAGTCGTCACTTCATCCCCGTCTTCCGGGGAACACCCTCTGGAGTCCGCGATGGACCGTCTCCCACAGACCGGCGTCAGCACCACGTCCTCCTCTGATCTCTCCCCCTCCCGGGCCCCGCTCACTACTGTTGCGGTCGTCGGGCTCGGCACGATGGGCACCGGCATCGCCGAAATCCTGGCCCGTGCGGGGCGTCAGGTGATCGGCATCGACATCAGCGAGAGCGCCTGCCGCCGGGCGGTCACCGCGCTGGAGGTGGCCACCGCCCGGGCGGTGGGCCGCGGGCGGATGACCGAGCGCGAGCGGACCGCCGCGCTCGACCGCTTCCGCGTCGCGACGGAGATGTCCGCCGCGGCGGACGCGGATCTGGTCGTCGAGGTGGTGCCCGAGGACTACGGCATCAAGCACGACGTCTTCGCCGCGCTGGACGCCGTCGTCCGGCCCGGCACCATCCTGGCGACCGGCACCAACGCGCTGTCGGTGACCCGGCTGGCGGCCGAATCCGCCCACCCCGAACGCGTCCTGGGGCTGCACTTCTTCAATCCGGCGCCCGCCATGAAGCTGGTGGAGATCGTCTCCAGCGTGCTGACGGCACCCGCCGCCGTCGACGCGGTCACCGCGCTCGCCCGCGACCTCGGCAAGGAGCCGGTCGCGCTCGGCGACCGGCCCGGATTCATCGCCGACGGGCTGCTGTTCGGCTACCTCAACCAGGCCGCGGCGATGTACGAGTCGCGGTACGCGGCGCGCGAGGACATCGACGCCGCGATGCGGCTCGGCTGCGGTCTGCCGATGGGCCCGCTGGCCCTGCTGGACCTGATCGGGATCGATACGGCCCGTACCGTCCTGGAGGCGATGTACGCGGCCTCCGGCGACCGGCTGCACGCGCCCGCGCCGATCCTGGCCCAGCTGGCCGAGGCCGGGCTCACCGGCCGTAAGGCGGGCCGCGGCTTCTATACGTACGAGGCGCCCGGCAGCGGCACCGCCGTCCCGGACGGCGCGGCCCCGCAGGCGCCGTCCCCGGACCTGGGCCGCCCGGTGCGGGCGGTCGGCGTCGCCGGCTCGGGCACGATGGCCAGCGGCATCGCCGAGGTCTTCGCCAAGGCGGGCCACGAGGTGGTGCTGGCCGCCCGTACCCAGGAGAAGGCGGAGAAGGCGAAGGCCCGTATCGCCAAGTCGCTGGCGCGGTCGGTGGCCAAGGGGCGGATGACGGAGAAGGTGCGGGACCGGGCGCTGGCCCGGATCACCCCGGCCGACTCCCTCGACGCGTTCGCGGACGCGGACCTGGTGGTGGAGGCGGTGGCCGAGGACCTGGCCGTCAAGCAGGAGCTGTTCACCGTGCTCGACAAGGTCTGCAAGCCGGGCGCGGTGCTCGCCACCACCACCTCCTCGCTGCCGGTCATCGCGTGCGCCCGCGCCACGTCGCGCCCGCAGGACGTGATCGGCATGCACTTCTTCAACCCGGCCCCCGCGATGAAGCTGGTCGAGGTGGTGCGCACCGTGCTGACCTCGGACGAGGCGCGGGCCACCGTGCACACCGTGTGCCGGGAGGTCGGCAAGCACCCGGTGGACTGCGGCGACCGGGCCGGGTTCATCGTCAACGCCCTGCTGTTCCCGTATCTGAACAACGCGGTGAAGATGGTCCAGGAGCACTACGCGTCGCCCGATGACATCGACGCCGCGATGAAGCTCGGCGGCGGCTATCCGATGGGCCCCTTCGAGCTGCTGGACGTGGTCGGGCTGGACGTCTCGCTGGCCATCGAGAAGGTGCTCCACCGCGCGTTCCGCGACCCGGGCCTGGCGCCGGCGCCGCTGCTGGAACACCTCGTCGCGGCGGGCTGCCTGGGCCGCAAGACGGGGCGCGGCTTCCGCGAGTATGCGAAGGCCTGAGAATCCGCTGGGCTGGGGCGGACTGCTGGAACCGTCCTTCGGTCCGCCCCCGCACCAGCACTCACAAGCGTGTTACGTTCCCCACATGTCCCAGCCCGTAAAGGCCACTCGTACGCAGCGTAACCGCTCGAACTCCTCCGACGGCGGGGAAACCGCCGGCAGTCGCCGCGCCGCCGCCCAGCGCTTGACCATGCGCCGCAAACTCGCGGCGGCCGCCATGGAGTTGTTCGCGACGCAGGGGTACGAGGCGACCACGGTCGACGAGATCGCGGCCAGAGCGGGCGTGGCCCGACGCACGTTTTTCCGCCATTTCCGGTCCAAGGAAGAGGCCATTTTCCCGGACCACGACGACACGCTCGTGCGGGCCGCCGCGGTGCTGGACGCGGCACCGCCGCATGAGAACCCGCTGGACACGGTGTGCCGGGGCATCAAGGAAGTCATGCGCATGTACGCGGCCTCCCCGGCGGTCTCCGTCGAGCGCTACCGGCTGACCCGCGAGGTCCCCGCCCTGCGCGAGCGCGAGATCGCCTCGGTGGCCCGCTACGAGCGGCTGTTCACCCGCTACCTGCTGGGCCACTTCGACGAGGGCGCCCACCACGACGGCGACGACGACCCCCTGCTGGCCGAGGTCGCCGCCTCCGCCGTGGTCACGGCCCACAACCACGTACTGCGCCGCTGGCTGCGGGCGCGGGGCGAGGGCGACGTCGAGGCCCAGCTGGACCACGCCTTCGCCATCGTGCGCGAAACCTTCGGCACCGGCATCGGCGCGGGCCGCCCCGCGGTGAGCGTGTCCACGCCGTCCGAGGAGGAGGACGTGATGGTGATGGTGGCCCGCACGGACGCCCCGCTGGGCGAGGTCATGCGCACGATCGAACGAGCCCTGAAGCGGTAGCTCCGGCGCAGCGGAAAGTCCCCCACCCCGCCCCCGGCACCTGTCGATATGCGGCTCCGCCGCGCGGGGGCTCCGCCCGCGCCCCCGGTCCTCAAGCGC
>NZ_GG657754.1:2602227-2615796 GCF_000158915.1 Streptomyces himastatinicus ATCC 53653
CCCCGGGGCGGGGGTCCGGGGGCGCAGCCCCCGGGTTCGGGAAGGGGCGGGGTGGGGAACAAAGCCCCCTAGTTCGCCGGGGTCAGGCGGACCGCGTAGCCGCCGTTCTTCGGGACCGTCACCGACAGGCGCGAGGAGGCCGTGACCTCTCGGGTTTCGGTCACGATCTTGCCGTCCGGGCCGTCCCGGTACAGCTCGGCCCGCCACGTCCCACGGCCCAGGAACGTCAGCGGCTCGTCCAGGGTGCGGGCCTCGCCCGAGGTGATCGCGCCCAGGTACCAGTCGTCGCCGGAGCGGCGGGCGAGGACCGCGCGGTCGCCCGGGTCACCGTCGACGAGCCGGGTGTCGTCCCACACCGTGGGCACCTGGTCCAGGAACTTCAGGGCGGCCGGATGCGCCTCGTACGACTCGACGCTGTCGGCGAAGTGCTGCACCCCGGACTCGTACACCACGGACAGCGCCAGCTCTGCGGCGTCGCTGTTGGGCCGCACCCCGGTGAAGGTCACGGGGGTGAAGTCCATGGGCCCGATGAGGTTCCGGGTGAAGGGCAGCGTCGTGTAGTGGGCGGCCGGGAACGGCTCGCGGCCCGGCTTGGGGCGGGTGCCCTCGGCGCCCTTGACCGCCTCGACGCTCATCATCTGCGGCCAGGTCCGCTCCTGCCCGCGCGGAATCGTGGCGCCGTGGAAGTTCAGCATGAGCTGGTGCTCGGCGCTGTCCTTGAAGACGGCGTCGTACCACCGCATCCGGTCCTGGCCGTCGGACTCCAGGAAGTCGATCTTGAGCCCGACGATGCCCCAGGACTTGTACTGGGCGAACAGCCGGTCCCGCTCGCTCTGCTGGTCGATGGTCTGCCAGCGCACCCAGGCCCAGATGCCGACGCCCTTCTCCTTGGCGTACTTGGTGAGTTCGGACATCCAGTCGTTGCTCCAGCCGGAGTCGACCAGGACGTACTCCCAGCCCTCCCGGGCGGCGAAGTCGACGAATTTCTTCTGGGCGGCGAGGCTGGCCGGGCTGCCGCCGTCCGACCACCAGGACCAGGCCGCCTTGCCCGGCTTGATCCATGAGGTGTCGGCGACCTTCGACGGGGCGGCGAGGTCGGTGGGCAGGTCGCTTTCGGTGACGGTGGCGAGGTCGCCGATGACCATGGTGCGCCACGGGGTGGTGAGCCCGGGGCTGCTGACCTCGGCGGGGTCGGGGAGGGGGAGGCGGAAGCGGTCGGTGGCGGCGTCGAGGGTGAGCCGGGAGCCGCCGTAGGAGCTGTCGAGGTCGGCTTCCTCGACCAGCATCCAGCTCTTGCCGATGTGGAACAGCGACGGATAGCCGTAGTCGCCCGCCTTGGCGTCGGCGACGCTCCCGCGGTCGTGGGCGGACTCGTAGTCGGAGCGCCCGTTGTCGTACGGCAGCAGATACGAGTCGGCGGTCGGCGGCACGGCGAACTCCGACTCCTCGCCGAGCACGGTGACCGTGCCCTTGCCCGGCAGGGCGTACCGGTACGCCAGCCCGTCGGCCGAGACGCGGACGATCACCTTCAGCGTCCGTCCGTCCTTGCGGAAGGTGAAGGTCGACTCGGAGGCATCGGAGGTGTGGTGGGTCCGGCGGCCGGTGGTGGTCGTGTAGGTCTCGTGGATGGCGCGGTCGCTGCGCCCCGCGAACCGCAAGCCCTTTCCGAAGTCGGTGTCGGCGGTGCGGATGCCGAGCGCGGAGGGTCGCAGGACGGTGGTGGAGCCGTGCCGGGCGGTGAGGGTGAGGCCGCCGTCGCGGGTGAGGCCGAGCTGCCCGCTGACCTGGCCCTGCCCGGTGAGCCGCCAGCTGCGGCTGTCCGAGCTGTTCGAGCCGTCCGCCTGACCTGCAGCTTCGGCTTGGAGTGGTACGAGGACGGCCGCCGTGCAGGCGATGCCCGCCGCGGCTCTGGTGACCCTGGACCGAATGACGCGCATCGTTCCCTCCCACGGGACATGTGGCGATATAACGGCGCGACAGATCAATAACAGCCCGACACAGCAAGCCCATACATCAGATCTATCCGGCGCCTTGACGCATCATTAGTCCCTTCCTACGCTCCCGTCTAGCCAAATCATCGGACCAATCTCGCTGTCTTTTTGGACGGAGCTGATCGACGATGGCAGTCAGCAGACGCGGTTTCCTGGGCCGGGTGGCCGCCGGCGCGGCCGCGGGGTCGACGGCGGGGGTGGCCCTCCCCGCACCGGCGGCGGAGGCGGCCGAAAGCGAGCGTTCCGTGGTCCTGAGCGGGATGCGGACGGACACGGAATGGCAGCGCTTTCTGTCCGGGCAGGACCTGGTCTGGAAGCGGATGCCGCGCACCTGGTACGAGGGTCCGTTCCTGGGCAACGGACTGCTCGGCTCGATGGTCTACCAGGAGCCCGGCGAGAACGCCCTGCGCTTCACCGTCCACCACGGTGAGGTCCAGGACCACCGCCCCACCCAGGGCGGCAGCGACTGGGGCGTGGCGCGGCTGCCGGTCGGCAATCTGCTGCTGCGTCCGGTCGGGAAGATCACCGGTGTCGATCTGCGGCTCGATCTGTGGGACGCCGAGGTGCGCGGCACGATCACCACCGACAAGGGCCGTCTCACCCTCCGCGCGCTGGTCCACAACGACCGGACGATGCTGCTGGCGACCGTCGAGGCGAGCGCGGGCGAGGAGGGGTTCCGCTGGGAGTTCCGCCCCTCCCCCGCCGTCAGCCCGCGCATCATCCGCGAGGACCCGCCGAAGGGGTTCGAGCCCAACCCGAAGCCGGTCAGCCGCACCGAGGGCGGGCTCGGCATCACCGTGCAGTCCATGGTTGCGGGCGGCCAGACGGTGACCGCGTACAAGGAGCGCGGCACGGGCCGCGAGCGTACGTACTACCTGTGCGTGGCGCATTCGTACCCGGGCCTGGACGCCGAGGGCCGGGCCGTCACGACGGTCCGCAAGGCGTCCGCGCTGCCGGTCTCCAGCCTGCTGCGCTCGCACCGCGACTGGTGGCACCGGTTCTACCGCAAGAGCTTCCTGTCGGTCCCGGACGCGATGCTCCAGAGCTTCTACTGGATCCAGCTCTACAAGCTCGCGTGCGCGGCCCGGGAGCACGCCCCCGTGATGGCCACCACCGGCCCCTGGGTGGAGCCGACCCCGTGGCCGGGGGTGTGGTGGAACCTCAACGTCCAGCTGGAGTACTGGCCGGTGCTGGGCTCCAACCACCTGGAGCTGGACGCGATTCCGCGCACCCTCGCCGAGAACACCGACGTCCTGATCAGCGCCCTCAAACCGGAGTACCGCGCCGACTCGGCCGCTCTGCGCCGCTCCACCGACGCGAATTGCGAGGACAACGGCACGGTGCCGGTCCCGGGCGTCGGCGACCAGGCGGAGGTCGGCAACCTCCCCTGGGCGCTGCACAACGTATGGCTCCACTACCGGCACTCGATGGACCGGGGCCTGCTGGAGGACGTGCTCTACCCGCTGCTGCGCCGCTCCACCAACTACTACCTGCACTTCCTGACCGAGCAGTCGGACGGCAAGCTCCATCTGCCGAAGACCTTCTCGCCCGAGTACGGACCGGCCCCGGACTGCAACTACGACCTCGCGCTGCTGCGCTGGTCGTGCCGGACGCTGCTGGAGACCGTCGAACTGCTGGGCAAGGACGATCCGCTGGCGCCGAAGTGGCGTGAGGTGCTGGACAAGCTCGTCCCGTACCCGGTGGACGAGAACGGCTTCATGGTCGGCACCGGCGTCCCGTTCGCCAAGTCGCACCGCCACTACTCGCACATGCTCTCCGTCTACCCGCTCTACCTGGTCAACTGGGACCAGAAGGAGAACCGCGACCTGATCACCCGCTCGCTGGAGCACTGGATCGGCTTCGAGGGCGCCCTGCGCGGCTACAGCTTCTCCGGCGCGGCCTCGATCTCGACCCAGATGGGCCGGGGCAGCGACGCGCTGAAGTATCTGCGCGAGCTGGTGGCGCGCTTCATCCAGCCCAACACCCACTACTACGAGGCGGGTCCGGTGATCGAGACCCCGCTGTCGGGCGCGCAGGCGATGCACGACATGCTCTGCCAGAGCTGGGGCGGGATCATCCGCTTCTTCCCCGGGGTGCCGGACGAGTGGCGGGACGTGGCGCTGCACGACTTCCGCACCGAGGGCGCGTTCCTGGTCAGCGGGGTGCGCACGGGCGGCAGGACGCGATGGGTGCGGGTGCGGAGCCTGGCCGGGGAGCCGTGCCGGGTGCGGCACTCGCTGACCGGGCGGATCAGGGTCGCGGGGGTGCGGGGACCGGCCCCGAAGTGGCGCGACCTGGGCGAGGGCGTGATCGAGATCGACCTGGACCGGGACGAGGAGGCGGTGGTGTACCCGGCAGCGGGGCCGCGACCGGACTTCCGGATCGCCCCGGTGAAGGTGTCGGAGCCCGCCGACCGGTGGGGGCTGCCGGAGCTGCCGCAGACGGGCCAGGGCACCCAGGTGGACCTGGTGGGGGTCTTCGACAACGACGCCATCACCACCGAGATGTACTACGGCGACGGGGACTTCGACGGTACGGGGCGTACGTACCCGATGGTGCAGCTCCCGCAGACCGGGCAGACCGAGGACGACGGGATCACGTTCGCGTTCACCAACGGCAGCGAGGGCTCCAACAACAACGTGATCGCGGCGGGCCAGAAGATCGACGTTCCGGCGGGCGGCTACGCGAACCTCCATGTGCTGGGCGCGGGCGACACCGGGAACGTGACGATCCCGGCGGTGGCCTCGTACGCGGACGGCTCGACCGCGAAGGCGGACATCCGGCTCACGGCGTGGCTGTCGGGTCCGGCGTACGGGGAGACCGAGGCGGTGCGGACCAGCCAGATCCACGCCCGGAGCGGACCGGTGGGCACCAAGGCGGCGATCTTCCACCAGACGGTGGCCCTGGATCCGGCCAAGGAGCTGTCCTCGATCACCCTGACGGCACCCGCCTCGGGCACCGCACGCGCCCACGTCTTCGCGCTGACCCTGGAAAAGAAGAGCTGACTCCCGCCAGCGCCTGATTCACGCAGCGCCTGATTCACCAAAAACACACAAGCAAACACCCCCCGCAACGGCCGCCCCTCCCGGGGCGGCCGTTTCTTGCTCATGCGTGCAGCCGAGATGACATCTGAGAGAATTTGTTGGCACTCAGTGTCTTGCGGGGTGGCACACCGTGCCATACGGTGAAGGTGTCCGGGCGGCCGGCGCGCTGCACACCCCGCGCGTCGGCTGTCCCCGCAAGCCGTCTTGCGCGCCCGGACGCCGCCTGCGTCACCAGGCGGGCTCACGGCGCACACCCGCGCCCCAGGCCGAACCTCCGCCGAACCGACGGCACAGCAGCCAGCCAGCAGCAGCTTTCACCCCCGTCACGAGCCCAGCGTTCCCTCAGGCGTCCCTCATGGACGCTTCGCCGGAGGCACCGATGAACGAGATACTTGACGCGATCCTCGCGTCGGACACGAGCCCCCAGGACTTCGCGGCCCTGCGCGTCCCCGAGTCGTACCGCGCGGTGACCGTGCGCAAGGACGAGGCCGACATGTTCGCCGGCCTCACCACCAAGGAGAAGGACCCCCGCAAGTCACTGCACGTCGACGAGGTCCCGGTGCCCGAACTCGGCCCCGGCGAAGCCCTCGTCGCCGTCATGGCCAGCTCGGTCAACTACAACTCCGTGTGGACCTCGATCTTCGAGCCGCTGTCCACCTTCGGCTTCCTGGAGCGGTACGGCAAGATCTCGCCGCTCACCAAGCGCCATGACCTGCCGTACCACATCATCGGCTCCGACCTCGCGGGCGTCGTGCTGCGCACCGGCCCCGGCGTGAACGCCTGGCAGCCGGGCGCCGAGGTCGTCGCGCACTGCCTGTCGGTCGAGCTGGAGAGCGCCGACGGCCACAACGACACCATGCTCGACCCCGAGCAGCGCATCTGGGGCTTCGAGACCAACTTCGGCGGGCTCGCCGAGATCGCCCTCGTCAAGACCAACCAGCTCATGCCCAAGCCCGCCCATCTCAGCTGGGAGGAGGCGGCCGCGCCCGGCCTGGTCAACTCGACCGCGTACCGGCAGCTCGTCTCCGCCAACGGCGCCGGGATGAAGCAGGGCGACAACGTCCTGATCTGGGGCGCGAGCGGCGGACTCGGCAGCTACGCCACCCAGTTCGCGCTGGCCGGCGGGGCGAACCCGATCTGCGTCGTCTCCTCCCCGCAGAAGGCCGAGATCTGCCGGAAGATGGGAGCCCAGGCGATCATCGACCGCACCGCCGAGGACTACCGCTTCTGGAAGGACGAGCGCACCCAGGACCCGCGCGAGTGGAAGCGGTTCGGCAAGAAGATCCGCGAACTGACCGGCGGTGAGGACCCGGACATCGTCTTCGAGCACCCGGGCCGGGAGACCTTCGGCGCGAGCGTGTACGTCACCCGCAAGGGCGGCACGATCGTCACCTGCGCCTCGACGTCCGGCTACACCCACGAGTACGACAACCGCTACCTGTGGATGTCGCTGAAGCGGATCGTCGGCTCGCACTTCGCCAACTACCGCGAGGCGTGGGAGGCCAACCGCCTCATCGCCAAGGGCAAGATCCACCCGACGCTGTCCAAGACGTACCGCATGGACGACACCGGCCAGGCCGCGTACGACGTGCACCGCAACCTCCACCAGGGCAAGGTCGGCGTGCTGTGCCTGGCCCCCGAGGAGGGCATGGGCGTGCGCGACCAGGAGATGCGCGACCAGCACATCGACGCGATCAATCGCTTCAGGGACGTGTGATGAGTGGCGAACCCCGCCCCAAGGACCGCCCGTGGCTCATGCGGACCTACGCCGGGCACTCCACCGCCGAGGCGTCCAACGAGCTGTACCGGCGCAATCTGGCCAAGGGCCAGACCGGTCTTTCGGTCGCCTTCGACCTGCCCACCCAGACCGGCTACGACCCCGACCACATCCTCGCCCGCGGCGAGGTGGGCCGGGTCGGGGTCCCGGTCTCCCATCTGGGCGACATGCGGCGGCTGTTCCAGGACATCCCGCTGGAGCAGATGAACACCTCCATGACCATCAACGCCACCGCCATGTGGCTGCTGGCGCTGTACCAGGTGGTCGCGGAGGAGCACGGCGCCGATCCGGCCAAGCTCCAGGGGACGACGCAGAACGACATCGTCAAGGAGTACCTGTCGCGCGGGACGCATGTCTTCCCGCCGGGGCCCAGCCTGCGGCTGACCACCGACATGATCGCGTACACGGTCCACCACATCCCCAAGTGGAACCCGATCAACATCTGTAGCTACCACCTCCAGGAGGCCGGGGCGACCCCGGTGCAGGAGATCGCGTACGCCATGTCGACGGCGATCGCCGTCCTCGACGCGGTCTTCGACTCCGGGCAGGTGCCCGAGGAGCGCAAGGGCGATGTGGTGGCCCGGATCTCCTTCTTCGTGAACGCGGGCGTCCGGTTCATCGAGGAGATGTGCAAGATGCGCGCCTTCGGCCGCATCTGGGACCGCATCACCCGGGAGCGGTACGGCATCGAGAACCCCAAGCACCGCCGCTTCCGCTACGGCGTCCAGGTCAACTCGCTCGGGCTGACCGAGGCCCAGCCGGAGAACAACGTCCAGCGCATCGTGCTGGAGATGCTCGCCGTCACCCTCTCCAAGGACGCCCGCGCCCGCGCCGTCCAGCTGCCCGCCTGGAACGAGGCGCTGGGGCTGCCCCGGCCCTGGGACCAGCAGTGGTCGCTGCGGATCCAGCAGGTGCTGGCGCAGGAGAGCGATCTGCTGGAGTACGACGACATCTTCGCGGGCTCGCACGTCATCGAGTCCAAGGTCAGCGAGCTGACCGGGGAGGCCGAGGCCGAGATCGAGCGCATCCAGGAGATGGGCGGGGCGATGGCCGCCGTCGAGTCCGGCTATCTCAAGGCCCAGCTGGTCGCCTCGCACGCCGCGCGGCGGGCCCGGATCGAGGCGGGCGAGGAGAAGATCGTCGGCGTCAACTGCTACGAGTCCACCGAGCCCAATCCGCTCACCGCCGACCTGGACACCGCGATCATGACGGTGGACCCGGCGAACGAGGCCCGGGTGGTCTCCGCCCTGCACACCTGGCGCGAGCAGCGCGACGCGCACCGCGCCGAGAGCGCGCTCTCGGCGCTCCGCAAGGCCGCCGCGGGCACCGACAACCTGATGGCCGCGACCGTGGAGTGCGCCCGCGCGGGGGTCACCACGGGCGAGTGGGCCTGGGCGCTGCGCGATGTGTTCGGCGAGTTCCGGGCCCCCACCGGGGTCGGCGGGGCGCCGCTGGCCGTCACCGCGGAGGCGGGCAGTCAGCTCGCCGCCGTACGCGAGAAGGTCGAGAAGACCGCGGCCGAGCTGGGCGGCGGGCGGTTGCGGCTGCTGGTCGGCAAGCCCGGCCTGGACGGGCACAGCAACGGCGCCGAGCAGATCGCCGTACGGGCCCGGGACGCCGGGTTCGAGGTGATCTACCAGGGGATCCGGCTCACCCCTGAGCAGATCGTCATGGCGGCCGTCGACGAGGACGTGCACTGCGTCGGCCTGTCGATCCTCTCCGGCTCGCACGCCGAGCTGGTACCCGACGTCCTGGAGCGGCTGCGGCTGGCCGGGGCGCAGGACATTCCCGTCATCGTCGGCGGCATCATCCCGGCCGCGGACGCCGCCGCACTGCGCGCCGCGGGTGTCGCCGCCGTCTTCACCCCCAAGGACTTCGGTATCACGGAGATCATCGGCCGTATCGTCGACGAGATCCGTTCCGCGAACATGCTTCCCGCACTGGAGGTTCCCGCATGACCACGCCCGCCCCCGCAGACCGCGTGCTGCGGCCGCGCCGCTCCTGCCTGGCCGTGCCCGGTTCCAATCCGCGCTTCCTGGAGAAGGCCCAGGGCCTCCCGGCCGATCAGGTCTTCCTGGACCTGGAGGACGCGTGCGCGCCGCTGGCCAAGGAGGACGCCCGGCACTCCATCGTCAAGGCGCTGAACGAGGGCGACTGGACCGGCAAGACCCGGGCGGTGCGGGTCAACGACTGGACCACCCACTGGACGTACCGGGACGTCATCACGGTCGTCGAGGGCGCGGGCCCGAACCTGGACTGCATCATGCTGCCCAAGGTGCAGGACGCCCAGCAGGTGCAGGCGCTGGACCTGCTGCTCACCCAGATCGAGAAGACGATGGGCTTCGAGGTCGGGCGGATCGGCATCGAGGCGCAGATCGAGAACGCCAAGGGCCTGGTCAACGTCGACGACATCGCCGGTGCCTCGCCCCGGCTGGAGACCATCATCTTCGGCCCGGCCGACTTCATGGCGTCCATCAACATGAAGTCGCTGGTCGTCGGCGAACAGCCGCCCGGCTACCCGGCGGACGCGTACCACTACATCCTGATGCGCATCCTGATGGCCGCCCGCACCCATGACCTCCAGGCCATCGACGGCCCGTACCTCCAGATCAAGAACATCGACGGCTACCGCGAGGTCGCCGGGCGCGCGGCGGCGCTCGGCTTCGACGGCAAGTGGGTGCTGCACCCGGGTCAGGTGGAGGCGGCGAACGAGGTGTTCTCGCCGTCGCAGGAGGACTACGACCACGCCGAGCTGATCCTGGACGCGTACGAGTACTGCACGTCCGAGGCGGGCGGCATGAAGGGCTCGGCGATGCTGGGCGACGAGATGATCGACGAGGCCAGCCGCAAGATGGCGCTGGTCGTCGCGGGCAAGGGCCGTGCGGCCGGGATGACCCGTACGTCCACCTTCGAGCCCCCGGAGGCGTGAGCGAGATGCAGTTCGGCCGCACTTACGAAGAGTTCACGGTGGGCGACGTCTACCGGCACTGGCCGGGGAAGACGGTCACCGAGTACGACGACCATCTCTTCTGTCTGCTCACCATGAATCATCACCCGCTGCACATGGACAGCAACTACGCCGAGAAGACGACCGATTTCGGCAAGAACGTCGTAGTCGGGAACTACATCTACTCCCTGCTGCTCGGCATGTCCGTGCCGGACGTCTCCGGAAAGGCCATCGCCAACCTGGAGGTCGAGTCGCTGAAGCACGTCGCGCCGACGTTCCATGGCGACACCATCTATGGCGAGACCGAGGTGCTGGACAAGACGCCGTCGAAGTCCAAAACCGACCGCGGAATCGTGCATGTGGAGACGAAGGGCTACAAGCAGGACGGCACCCTCGTGTGCGTCTTCCGGCGCAAGGTGATGGTGCCGACCGCCACGTACATCAAGGAGCGGGGCGGCGAGCAGCCGGGCCGCCCGGAGCTGGGAGGGCAGTGATATGGGCCGTCTGGCGCAGACCGAGGGGCTGACCGACATCCAGCGGGAGATCCTCTCCACGGTCAGGGAGTTTGTCGACAAGGAGATCCTGCCGGTCGCCACCGAACTGGAGCACCGCGACGAATATCCCACCCGGATCGTCGAGGGCCTGAAGGAGCTGGGGCTCTTCGGGCTGATGATCCCGGAGGAATACGGCGGCCTTGGCGAGTCACTGCTCACTTACGCACTGTGCGTGGAGGAGATCGCGCGCGGCTGGATGAGCGTGTCCGGCATCATCAACACGCACTTCATCGTGGCGTACATGCTGAAGCAGCACGGCACGCAGGAGCAGAAGGACTATTTCCTGCCCAAGATGGCGCTCGGGGAGATCCGCGGCGCCTTCTCGATGTCGGAGCCGGCGCTGGGCTCCGATGTGTCGGCGATCACCAGCAAGGCGGTGCCGGACGGCGACGAGTACATGCTGAACGGCCAGAAGATGTGGCTGACCAACGGCGGCACGTCCACGCTGGTGGCGGTCCTGTGCCGGACCGGTGACCAGCAGGAGGGTGTCCCTCCGCACAAGTCCATGACGACCTTCCTGGTCGAGAAGGAGCCCGGCTTCGGCGAGGTCCGGCCCGGACTGACCATTCCGGGCAAGATCGAGAAGATGGGCTACAAGGGGGTCGACACCACCGAGCTCATCATGGACGGACTGCGCATTCCGGCCGATCGGGTGCTCGGCGGAACGACCAACCGCGGTTTTTACCAAATGATGGACGGAGTCGAGGTCGGCCGGGTCAATGTGGCCGCACGGGGCTGTGGCGTGGCACAGCGCGCATTCGAGCTGGGCGTTGCGTACGCACAGCAGCGGCATACCTTCGGTAAGCCGATCGCCCAGCACCAAGCCATCCAGTTCAAACTGGCCGAAATGGGAACAAAGGTCGAGGCAGCTCATGCGATGATGGTCAATGCGGCTCGCAAGAAGGACGCGGGTGCGCGCAACGACCTCGAAGCGGGAATGGCGAAGTACCTGGCGTCGGAGTACTGCAAAGAGGTCGTGGAGGACGCCTTCCGCATCCACGGCGGGTACGGCTTCTCCAAGGAATACGAGATCGAGCGCCTCTACCGTGAGGCACCGATGCTTCTCATCGGCGAAGGCACCGCTGAGATTCAGAAAATGATTATTGGACGACGACTGCTGGAGGATTACCGAAGCCACGGCTGATGTCCCTTTTGGGGTGGTATCCGAGAGAAGAAGGTCACACCGCGCCATGGGTCTTCGGCCACTGACAAGCCACCGACAGGCCCTGGCGCTTGCCCAGTTACCGCTCGCAACCGATACCATCCGGGAAAGCCGCCGTCCCCAGTCTTGCGTCGCGGCATCCTCCGCTACGAAGGTCATCCATGCCCCACAGCCAATCCTCTGCACAACGCGGCCGCGTCCGCCTCGCGCGCGGAGCATCGCCGTGGCTCCTCCCGACCGTCGCCACGGCGGCGGTCAGCCTCACCCGCGCCCGTCGCTCCGGACGCTGGGCGGCAGTCGCCGTGCCCGCCACCGCGCTCGCGGCGGGCATGCTGTGGTTCTTCCGCGACCCCGAGAGAGAGATCACTCAGGGCCGCGTCATCTCCCCGGCCGACGGCGTGGTGCAGAGCATCATGCCGTGGAAGGACGGGCGCACCCGCGTCGCGATCTTCATGAGCCCGCTCAACGTCCACGTGAACCGCGCTCCGCTGGCCGGCACGGTGACCTCCGTCGAGCACATCCCGGGCGGCTTCGTTCCCGCGTTCAACAAGGAAAGCGAGAACAACGAGCGGGTCGTCTGGCACTTCGACACCGAGCTGGGCGACATCGAGATGGTCCAGATCGCGGGCGCGGTCGCCCGCCGAATCGTTCCGTACGTGCCGCAGGGCACCAAGGTCGAACAGGGTGAGCGGATCGGTCTCATCCGCTTCGGCTCGCGCGTGGACGTCTACCTTCCCGAGGGCGTCGATGTCGCGGTCGAGGTCGGCCAGGCCACCACCGCGGGGGTGACTCGCCTTGACCGTGATTGATCCCGACACCCAGGCCGCCTGGGTCCCCGAGGCCGACGTGGACGCCGCCGACGAGACGGACGACATGCCGCTGTCGACCCGGCTGTCGATAGCGGACACCCTGACCCTGGGCAACGCGACCTGCGGCTTCCTGGCGGTCTACTTCACCACCACCGGCGTCCTCATCCCGCACCTCACGGGCAGCGAGGACGGCGGCATGACCCGCCACAGCGCCGCCTCGGCGGTCATGCTGATGCTGCTGGCGTCCGTCTTCGACCTCTTCGACGGGCTCGTCGCGCGGAAGCTGCGCAGCTCGGCCATGGGCGCGGAGCTGGACAACCTCTCCGACCTGGTCAGCTTCGGGCTCGCCCCGGCGTACTTCGTCCTGGTCTGGGGCATGGTCGCCGACGACGCCTACCAGCGGGTCTCGGTGGTGGGGGCCATCGTGGTGCTCCTCGCGGTCGTGCTCCGATTGGCCAGATTCTCCTGCGTCACGTTGCGCGACGGCGTCTTCCAGGGCATGCCGAGCCCCTTCGGCGCGCTCACCGTCGTCTCGGTCGTCCTGCTGGGCCTGCCCTTCGTGCCGACCCTGCTGGCGATCATCGGTGTGGCGTGGCTGATGGTGAGCCGCGTCGAATACCCCAAGCCGCGCGGCCGCCTCGCCGTGGCCATGCTCGCCTGGATCGTGACCAGCATGGGCCTGCTGTCCGCCTGGGCCTTCCAGGCCCCCGGCGGCGAGCTGCTGCTCCAGTCGGCGTGCGCCCTCCAGGTCGTCATGGGCGCGGTGATCCCCCTCTTCGCCACCGCCCGCCGGGTCAACGCCTTCCGCGACAACCGCCGCGAGGCGAGGGCGGCGCAGCTGCCGTAGGCCCGCCCTTCCATCCCGACGCCGTGGGGCCCGAGCGAATCACCGCTCGGGCCCCACGGCGTTTTGACCGGGGGTGTGTCTCCCCGACCCCGCCCCTTCCCGAAACCGGGGGCAAGCCCCCCGGCCCCCCTGGCCCTGCCCGGCGGGAGGCGTGGCCCTTGGGACGGTGCGGGGACCTTGCCCTGGGGGGGAGTTCCGGGCGGAGGTGCCGAGCGCCCGTCGGGGTGACCCCACCCCGCGCCAAGCCAGGCACTCCGCAGCGTGCGCCCCCGTACGGAGCGCACACCGGCCCCCGGCGGCGGACCGAAGGACGCAGCCGCAGCAGCGCCCAGCGGCGCAAGGGCCGAGGCCAGGGGCGAAGCCCCGCCGGGAGCCCGGGATCCAGCCCCGGCAGGGCCCAGAGCACAAACCCGGCCGCCGCCGGGGCCCAGGGGCACA
>NZ_GG657754.1:2616484-2629420 GCF_000158915.1 Streptomyces himastatinicus ATCC 53653
CGCGACGCCCGCCGGGGCCTTGCCGTGCAGGGTCTGCTCGTCCAGCGAGCCCTCCCCCGTGATCACCAGGTCGGCCCCCTCCAGCGCGGCGGCGAAGCCCAGGACGTCCAGCATCACGTCGATCCCGGGGCGGAACGCCGCGCCGAGGCCCAGCAGGGCGCCGAAGCCGATGCCGCCCGCGGCGCCCGCGCCCGGCGCGGCCGCGTATTCGGCGGCGCGGGAGCCGACGGCCCGCTCCAGGACGCGGACGTACATGACGAGGGCGGCGTCCAGGGCCGCCACATCGGCCTCGCTCGCGCCCTTCTGCGGCCCGTACACCGCCGCCGCGCCCTTCGGCCCGGTCAGCGGGTTGTCGACGTCGCTGGCCAGCACCAGCTCCGTCGACGCGAGCCGCGGGTCCAGCCCGGACAGGTCCGCCGTGGCCAGTTCGCCCAGCGGGCCGCCGCCCGGCGCGACGGGCGTGCCGTCGCCGCGCAGGAAGCGCGCGCCGAGCGCGCTCAGCATCCCGGCGCCGCCGTCGGTCGTGGCGCTGCCGCCGACGCCGAAGACGATCGTGCGGGCGCCCGCGTCGAGCGCCGCCCGCAGCAGCTCACCGCTGCCGTACGTGGTGGCGGTGAGCGGCGCGAAGACCCCGTCCGGGAGGTGCCGCAGCCCGGACGCCTCGGCCATCTCCACCACGGCCGTCCCGTCGCGCAGCGCGTACGCCGCGGTGACCGGGGTGCCCAGCGGCCCGGTGACCCGCGCCTCGCGCCGTTCGAACCCGGCCGCGACCGCCGCGTCGACCGTGCCGTCGCCGCCGTCGGCGACCGGCAGCGCGTCGATACGGAGCAACTCGTCACCGCCGGACCAGCCGCGCCGCAGCCCCGCCGTCACCCGTTCGGCGACCTCGACGGCCGTGAGCGAGCCCTTGAACTTGTCGGCGGCGATCAGCACCCGCGTCGGCGGCGTGGCCTGCCCCTGCGCCCACGTCTTCACTTCTGCCGTCACCCTGGTACCCCTTGCTTTTCGCTCAGGCGGTCGAAGCCGCCCCGACCTTATCCGCTGGGGCGGCCACCCGGTACACCCACATCATCCGGGTACACCTGACACATGGGCCACAGCGGCAGCAAACGCGCGCCCCGGACCGCGGACCAGATCCTCGGCGGCTGGCTCGGCCGCGTCGCCGGGAACATGCTCGGCAAGCCCATCGAGCGCGGCGACGTCTGGACCCGTGACCGCATCGACCGCTATCTGCGCCGCGCCGACGCCCTCCCGCTCACCGACTACCTGCCCGCCCTGGAGCCGCCGCCCGACCCGGTGGAGTTCGAGCTGCGCCCCGAATGGCAGGAGTGCGTACGCGGCCGGATCCACGGCAGCGCCCGGGACGACGACATCGACTACACCGTCCTCGGCCTGCACCTCCTGGAGACCCACGGCTTCGGCTTCACCACCGAGCAGGTGGGCGAGATGTGGCTGCTGCGGCTGCCGTACCTCCAGACGTTCACCGCCGAGCGGGCCGCGTACCGCAATCTGGCGGCGGGGGTGCGACCCCCGCTCACCGCGACCGTCGACAACCCCTATCAGGAGTGGATCGGCGCCCTGATCCGCGCCGACATCCACGGCTGGGTCAGCCCCGGCGATCCGTCCCGCGCCGCCGCCATGGCCCGCCGCGACGCCGTGCTGTCGCACACCGGCAACGGGGTGTACGGGGCGATGTGGGCGGCCGCGCTGATCGCCGCCGCGTTCACGGCCGACGGCCCGCGTACGGCGGTCGAGGCCGCCCTCGACCGCATCCCGCCGCGCTGCCGCCTGGCCCGTATGGTCCGCCGCGCCGCGTCCCTGTACGACGCGGGCGTGACTTGGCAGGCCGCGCTGGACCAGCTGGAACGCGAGACCAGCGGCCTGCCCTGGATCCACACCGTGCCGAACGCCGCCGTCCTCACCGCCGGGCTCCTCTACGGCGCGGGCGACTTCACCGCCACGATCACCCTGACCGTGCGCGGCGGCCTGGACACCGACTCCAACGGCGCCACCGCGGGCTCCGTCGCGGGCGTCCTGTGCGGCGCGGCCGCCGTCCCGCCGCAGTGGACCGAGCCGCTGGAGGACCGGATCCGCAGCGCCGTCTTCGGCTTCGACGCCGCCCGCATCAGCGACCTCGCGGCCCGCACTCACCGTCTGGCGATACGGGACTAGGTGTGCTGGCCGGGGCGGTCGGTGACGCGGCGAGGGAGGCCAGGAGGCCGAGGCGTTCGGCGGTGGGGCTGCCCGGCTCGGCGTGGTAGATGATCAGCATCTGGCGGTCGGTGTCGGGGAGCGGCAGCTTCTCGTGCCGCAGTTCCAGCGCGCCGACCTGCGGGTTCATGATCGTGCTGCTGCCGCTGCGCTTGGGACGGACGTCGTGCCGGGCCCACAGCTGCCGGAAGCGTTCGCTGCGTACGGACAGCTCGCCGACGAGTTCGTTCAGCGCGGGGTCGTCCACATCGGGGCCGACGAGCGCGCGCAGGGCGGCGACCGATCCCTCGGTGCTGACCTCCCAGCGACCGTGGGGAGCGCCGGAGGCGGGGTCGAGGAAGAGGGCGCGGAGCATGTTGGTGCCGGGTGCGAACAGCGGGGAGAGCGCCTGGGCGAGCGGATTGGCGGCGAGGACGTCCAGCAGGCGCCCCTGTACGAAGGCGGGGGTGTGCGGCCAGGTCGCGATGAGCTGCCGGATACCCTGCGGAACGCGTTCGGGACGGCGGGAGGGCGCGCGGCGGCGGGGACGGTCCGGCACGGCCAGGCGATGCAGATGGGCGGTGGCGTCGTCGTCCAGCCGGAGCGCACGGGCCAGGGCGTCGACGACCTGGGCGGAGGGGTGCCGGTCTCGCCCCTGCTCCAGGCGCAGGTAGTAGTCGGCGCTGATCCCGGCCAGCAGCGCCAGCTCCTCCCGGCGCAACCCCGGCACGCGGCGCCGCCCGGCCGCGGGCAGCCCCACGTCCTCCGGGCGGATCAGCTCACGCCGGGCCCTCAGATACGCGCCGAGCGGGGTGTCCGCCCGATGGTCGCTCACCATGCGGTCCACCGTACGGCCGCCGGGCGGCGCTGAGCCTGGTCCTGTCACTCCCAGGATGGGCGGGGCTCTGGGTACCGGACTGGGCCGGGAGCACCGTGGCGGGCATGACACTCCTCACCACACCTTTCGGACCCCGGTCGACCGCCGCCGAGGTCGCCGCCGACGCCGACCTGTCCGGGAAGCGGGCCATCGTCACCGGGGCGTCCTCCGGACTCGGCACGGAGACCGCCCGGGTCCTGGCGGCCGCCGGAGCCGAGGTCACCCTCGCGGTCCGCGACCTGACCGCGGGCGCCGCGGTGGCCGCGGGTATCACCGAGGCCACGGGCAACAAGGAGATGCGCGTGGCCCGCCTCGAACTGGCCGACCCGTCGTCGGTAGCGGCCTTCGTCGCCGACTGGAACGAGCCGCTCCATGTGCTGGTCGACAACGCGGGCGTCATGGCCCTGCCGGAACTGCGGCTCACGCCCGACGGCTGGGAGACCCAGTTCGCCGTCAACCACCGGGGGCACTTCGCCCTCACCACGGGCCTGCGACGGGCGCTCGCGGCGGCAGACGGCGCCCGGGTCGTCTCGGTCAGCTCTTCCGGCCATCTGCTCTCGCCGGTCGTCTTCGACGACATCCACTTCGCGTTCCGGCCCTACGACCCCTGGCAGGCGTACGGCCAGTCCAAGACCGCCAACATCCTCTTCGCCGTCGGCGCCGCCGCCCGGTGGGCCGACGACGGCATCGCCGTCAACGCCATCGCCCCCGGCTCCGTCCCGACCAACCTGACCCGCCACACGGGCAGGCCCGAGGGCATCACCATGGAGGAGGGGCTGCGCAAGACGGTGGAACAGGGCGCGGCCACCACCGTCCTCCTCGCCGTGTCACCCCTGCTGGAGGGCGTCAGCGGACGCTACTTCGCGGACTGCGCCGAGGCCCTGCCGGTCACCCGGCGACCGTCGATGACCCCGGTCACCGCCGAGTTCATGAACGGCGTCGCCCCCTACGCCCTCGACCCCGCGGCCGCCGACCGGCTGTGGGAGGAGTCCGTCCGCGCCCTATGAACCGCACGAAGCGGGCCCAGCCGTCCCGGCTGACCGTGCGGTGTCCCAATCGGCCCCCATCCAGCCGTCGTGGCTGCGCAGGAGGGCGACGAGGGCGGCGACGACGCGGTCGTCCCACCAGTCCGCGCGTACCTCCAGTTCGAAGCTGCTCGAGGGGCCACGGCGGTAGTCGAGGACCACGCGCCAGCCCGCGCGCCACTTGGTGCGGCGCGGGGCCTGGGCGGCCTCGTCGGCCATGCCGCTCTGGACGGCGCCGGCGACGACGATGACGGCCTGGAGGGGCAGGGTCAGCCACCACACGAGCCACCAGAAGAGCCGGCCCTTCACACCGGAAGCTCGCCGCGCCCCGGTCTGCTGGACGGTCCAGCGGGTGCGGAGTCCGCGCTTCATGGCCGGGTGGCGGGTGATGACGGCCAGGGACTCACCTGCGGCGCCCAGCACCTCGTACGTGGCCGCACCGCCCTTCCGCGCCGAGGTGGTGGCCACCGTCGCGAACACGCGCTCGCGGCGGGAATCGGCCCAGAGGACGAAGGCGCGGGTGCCGTCCTTGCGGGCGGCAAGGTACTCGTCCAAGCCGCCGCCGGACGGGTCCTGCCACTCGGGGAAGGCCAGCGGCGTCTTGGTGCGGTGGCGCGCGGTGCGCTGGTCGGAAATCCGTATCGTGTGGGCCACGCACCCGTCCGGCCCACCCTCGTCCGGGGTCGACCCGCCCAGCCATAGGAACTTCCTCATCCGTGCTCTCCCCGTCCGCGGTGATGATCTTGCGCCCGGCCGGACTCTACCGTTCCGGATAAAGGCGCTCGTCATCGCCCGCGCGGCGTGCGGGGCTCGCCTGCCGGTGCGGGTGCGAGGTGCGCTCGGGCCTGCCACCGGGGGCTTCGCCTGCGCCCGCGTCCTCGTCCCTGGGATCCGCCATCCCACCATCCGGTACTCTGAACCGCTCACAATCTGGGGGGATTTGTGCGAACGACATCGACCACCGTGACGGCTGCGCTCGCCTGCCTGACGCTGGGCGCAACCGTGGCCGGATGTACACACGACGCCACCGCGAAGGAGCCCTCCGCCTCGAAGGAGCCCTCCGCCCAGCAGATGCTCGACACCGCGAACGACGCGATGAAGGCACTCTCATCGGTGACCATCGACGGGGACACCATCGTGACCGGCGGCGAAGACTTCTCCACCCATGTCACGACCGACCTCAAGCGAAGGTGTGCCTCCAAGACGACCTGGGCCACAGGCCCCAGCCTCGAACAGATCAGGATCGGCGCGACGTACTACGTCCGCAGGCAGGGCCAGGATCACTGGGACAAGGCCCCCACCAGCGAAGCGAAGCAAGAGGACGGGCTTGTCCAATGCACCTGGGAGTTCGCCTCCTTCGGCGTGGCGAAGAAGCGCAAACCGACCGAGGTCGACGGCAGCCCCGCGATCCGGTTGCTGGTGACCGACAAGGCGGACGAGGGAGGGACCTACACCTTTTACGTCGCCACTGAGGGCAAGCCGTACATACTCAAAGTCGTCTACGAAGGCGCGGACTATCACAGCATCACCAGGTTCAGCGCCTTCGACGAGCCACAGGATGTGCGGCCTCCGGCCGAGGCCGACATCGTGGACGCGAGTGACGTCGGCGGCTGAGCCGCCGACACCCGTCACTCCCCCGCCACATCCCACGCGTTGCCCAGCCAGCTGTCGTGGCTGCCGAGGAGGGCGACCAGGGCGGCGGTGACACGGTCGTCCCACCAGTCCTCCAGCACCTCCAGCTCGAACGCGCTGCCGGCGCCGCTCTGGAAGTCGAGGACGACCCGGCGGTCGATGCGCCACCTCGTACGGCGCGGGGTGCGGGCGATGTCGCCGCCGCCGATGATGCTGCCGATCGCGATGGCCAGCTGGATGGGCGAGATGAGCCACCACACGAACCACCAGAAGGGCCGCCCCTTCAGCCCCACCGCGGTCGGCGCGCCCGCCTGCTGGACGGTCCAGCGGGTGCGGACACGGCCGCCCTTCATGGCCGGATCGCGGGTGATGAGGGCGAGGGGTTCACCGGCGGCGCCCACCACCTCGTACGTGGCCGGGCCGCCCTTGGTCGCCGACTTGGTGACCACGTGGGCGAACACCTGCTGCCGGTACTGGTCGGCCCAGAGGGTGAAGGCGCGGGTGCCGTCCTTGCGGGCGGTGCGGTACGCCTTCAGGTCGCCGCCGGGCGGGTCGCGGCGCTCGGGGAAGGCGAGGGAATGGAAGGTGCGGTCGGGCTGGGGGGCTGTGTCGGAGATCCGTATCTGCCGGGTGACGCGCCCGTCCTGCGGTGGTTGTTCCCCCTTGCTCAGGGTCTGCTCGCTCAGCCATAGGAACCGGCCCATCTTGCACTCTCCCCGTCACGCCGTGTTCGACCTGGTGCCGGAGCGGACTCTATCGGTCCGGAACAACCCGTTCGCCGCCGCCCGCATGGCGTGCGTACGCTCGCCGCATGAGCAGCGAGACGACGCGTCGGCCCCTCGTCGCGATCCTCAGCGGGGCGGGCATCTCGACGGATTCCGGCATTCCCGACTACCGCGGCCCGCAGGGGCTGTGGCGGCGCGATCCCGAGGCCGAGAAGCTCGTGACGTACGACTACTACATGACCGACCCGGACATCCGGCGCCGCTCCTGGCAGATGCGCCGGGAGAGCAAGGCGCTGCACGCCCGGCCGAACGGCGCGCACGAGGCCGTGGCGCGGCTCGAGCGGTCGGGGGTCCCGGTGCGCGTGATCACGCAGAACGTGGACGGGCTGCACCAGCTGGCCGGGATGCCCGAGCGCAAGGTGCTCGAACTGCACGGCACCGCGCGCGTCGTGCAGTGCACCCACTGCGAGGAGCGCTCCGGGATGGACGAGGCGCTGGAGCGGGTCGCGGCGGGCGAGACGGACCCGGCGTGCCGGGAGTGCGGCGGGATCCTGAAGTCGGCGACGGTGATGTTCGGGCAGGGGCTCGACCCGGAGGTGCTGACCGCGGCGGTGGCGGTGGCGCGGGCGTGCCAGGTCTTCATCGCGGTCGGCACCAGCCTCCAGGTGCAGCCCGCGGCGTCGCTCGCCGGGATGGCCGCCGAGAGCGGCGCCCGGCTGATCATCGTCAACGCCGAGCCGACGCCGTACGACGAACTCGCGGACGAGGTCGTCCGCGAGCCCATCGGTACGGCGCTGCCCGCGCTGCTGGAACGGATCGCCGAGGGGAACTGACCCCCGCGGCGGGCGTCAGCGGCGGGTGATCAGCGGCTCCCACGCGCCGTGGCCCTCGGACGCCCGGAAGCCGGTGAGCGGGACGGTGGTGCCGCCCTCCGGGTCGGTCAGCACCAGCCGCTCGTAGCGGTCGTCGGTGCAGTCGTCGCCGCAGTCCCCCCAGCGCAGCAGCCGGTCGTCGCTGGTCCAGGCGAGCGGGGCCCCGGTGAACCCGTCGCCGACCCTGCGGTGGGTGCGTGCGTCCTTCACCTCGCCCGTCCGCCCGTCGCCGGTGGCGTAGTAGCGGCCGTCCGGCGAGCGGCCCGCGTCCGTCGCGCCGAGGCCCTCGTAGGGCGGGGTCCCGGCCGGACGGCCCTGGATGTCGTAATAGGCCAGGTAGGGGCCACGCGTCGGGGCCGGGTCGGCCAGCCGCGTGCCGTCCCGGCTCCATCCGAGGTCGCTGCGCCCTCCGATGGAGGCGGGCAGTGGGCGGTAGCGCTTGTCGCCGGTTTCGATGTCGATCACGTAGTAGCCGGTCCTGCCGGGCGCGGTCTCGCGGTTGGCCGGGGTCGCTTCGACGTCCGGATCGCCGCTGTACGTGGTCACCGCCAGCCGCGTGCCGTCGGGCGACCACGACACACCACCCGCCTCGTGGTCCAGCGGAACCCACTGGGCGACCTTGCCGGTCCTCAGGTCGAGGATCCCGACGCGGGACGTGGGCAGCGTCTTCTCCAGGACGGCCGCGGCCTTCATACCGGGGGCCACGTCCAGAGCGCCCCAGGGCGTCTTCTCGTACCGCTGCTTCCCGGTGTCGTACAGGTACCAGTCGTAGGCCTTCTCCGGCGTCTCGCCCGTCCGGTACGCCGACACCGCGAGATCACCGGCGGCGACGAGGTGGCGCGGCGGTGACTCGTCCGGGTGCGCGAGCACGCGGTCGGGGTCCGGCGCGGGGGCCGGGCCCGAGAGGTGGACGTTCTGGGGGCCCTCCAGCATCGGCACCACCACCGCCGCACCGCCCGCCAGCAGGGCGAGCACCGCGGCGCCCGTCGCCGTGGCGATACGGCGGCGGCTGCGGTTGCGGCGGCGGCGCAGCGCACGGCTCGCCAGATCGCGCCCCGCCGGGGCGGACGTCTCCTCGGACCATTCCCGAAGGGTGTCCCTCAGCAGCTGATCGGCGTTCACTGGCGCACCTCCACGGATGAGTTGCCGACGCCCAGGCCGCACGCCGCGGCGGGGTCCAGCTCGGGCACGAGGGTGCGCAACCGGGCCAGGGCGCGGTGTGTCGTACTGCGGACCGTCCCCACCGAACAGCCGAGCAGCTCGGCCACCTCGCGCTCCGGGCAGTCCTCGAAATAGCGCAGCACCAGCATGGCCCGCTGACGGATGGTCAGCCGGGCCAGCGCCCGCCGCACCAGGATCCGCAGCTCCGCCGCGCCGGTGCCGTCCTCGCGGGCCGGGGTGTCCGGAAGCTCGGCCACGTCGGCCACGGTGGTCTCGCGGTGCGAGCGCAGCAGCCGCCACAGGCTGACCTGCTGACGGTAGAGCACCTGCCGTACGTACGCCTCGGGGCTCTCCAGCCGCTTCCAGCGCCCGGCCGTCTTCGCCAGGGCGGTCTGGAGCAGATCCTCGGCGGCGTGGGTGTCGCCGCCGGTGAGCAGGGTGGCGGAGCGCATCAGCGCGGGCGAGCGGGCCGCGACGAACGCGCGGAAGCTCCGCTCTTCCTCGTCATCCATGGTTCCCCGTGATCGGTTGTCTGTCGGTGGTCGGTCACCTCCTTGGACGTGTGCGGGGCCGCGCCGCTATGCCAGGTCGCGGGAAAAAGTGCGTGACTCGAAGTCCAGAAGCCGCCGCTTGCGGTCCAGCCCGCCGCCGTAGCCGGTGAGGCTGCCGGTGGAGCCGACGACGCGATGGCAGGGGACGATGATGCCGACCGGGTTCTTGCCGTTGGCCAGGCCCACGGCGCGGGAGGCGGTGGGCTGCCCGATGCGGTCGGCGAGTTGGCCGTACGTCCAGGTCTCGCCGTACGGGATGCGGCACAGCGCGTCCCAGACGCGGCGCTGGAACGGTGTGCCGTCGAGGTGGAGCGGCAGGTCGAACGCGGTCAGCTCGCCCGCGAAGTAGGCGCCGAGCTGGCGGATGGCGGCGGCGAACGGGGCGTCGTCGGGGTCGCCGGGGGCGCCGAAGGTCTCCTCGGGCGGGCGGTGGCGCTGCTCGGTCATGTAGAGGCCGGACAGTTCGGCGCCGGTGGCCACCAGGGTGAGCGGGCCGTACGGGCTGTCGATGGTGGTGTGGGTGCGGGTCACGGGTGGATTCTCCTGGTTCGGGCGGGGCTGGCGCAGACGGATCGGGAGGGGGCGGCCGGATCGGGAGGGGCGGCCGGGTCGGGCGGGTCGGGCGGGTCGGGCGGGTCAGCCCGGTAGGCGCGTCGGGCGGGTCGCCGCCAGGCCGCCAGGCGTGCGGGCGGGCAGACGACTCGGCCCTGTCCGGCGGATCGTCGCGGGTCCGCGACGCCTGGCACGGCACCTCTTTGCGTTGTCTCCGGCACTGGAAGCCGCGGGCCGATCCGCGAAGATCCGCCGTACAGGACCTGGGCGTCCGGGCGCGGCAGCGCGTCGCGCGGACCAGCCCGGCAGCCCGGCATGCCGGTCACGCGGGCAGGCGGTTGATGGCGTGGGCGCCGTCGGTGGCCCAGAGGTACTGGACGGCGTACGCGCGCCAGGGCCGCCAGCGCGCGGCGTGCCGGGTGAGGGCGCCGGGCGTGGCGGGCAGCCCCAGCTCGGCGGCGGCCTTGCGGACGCCGAGGTCGGTGGCGAGGAACGCGTCCGGGTCGCCGAGGCCGCGCATCGCGATGACCTCGACGGTCCAGGGCCCGAGCCCGGACAGGGTGCCGAGGCCCGCCCTGGCCGCGTCCCAGTCGCTGCCGACGCCGAGCGCGACCCGCCCCTCGGCGAGCGCGTCGACCAGCCCGGTGAGCGTGGCGCGGCGGGTGCGCGGCATGGCCAGCGCCTCGGGGTCCAGTCCGGCGAGGGCCCCGGCGGTCGGAAAGAGGTGGGTGAGCCCGCCGCCCGGGTCGGTGACCTGGTCGCCGTGCGCGGTCACCAGCCGGGCGGCGAGGGTGCGGGCCGCGGCCGTGGACACCTGCTGACCGAGTACCGCCCGTACCGCGAACTCTCCGCGTCCGCCGACGCGGCACCCGTCGCCCGGCGCCTTGTCGACCAGCGGTTGCAGCTGGTGGTCGGTGCGCAGCAGGTCGTCGACGGCGGCCCGGGTCGGCGTCCAGATCGAGCAGCCGACGGCAGCGGCTGATCGCCCCGGACAGATCCCGCAGATCGGCCAGGGACAGCTGGCAGGCGATGTGGTCGGGGCGCGGGGCGAGGGCGACGACCCCGGGCCCGTACGGCAGCCGCAGGGTGCGCCGGTACGCCCCGTCGCGCCACTCCTCCACCCCGGGTACGGCGGTGGCGGCGAGGTGGCCGAAGAGGTTGTCCGGGCACAGCGGCGCCCGGAACGGCAGCCGCAGCGTCAGCGCCCCCGGCACGGCGGGCCGCGGCCCGCGCTCGGCGCGCTGCCGCAGCTCGGTCGGGGAGAGCGCGAACACCTCCCGTACGGTCTCGTTGAACGCCCGGATGCTGGCGAACCCGGCCGCGAACGCGATGTCCGCCATCGGCAGCCCGCTGGTCTCGATCAGCAGCCGCGCCGTCTGCGCCCGCTGCGCCCGGGCCAGCGCGAGCGGCCCGGCGCCCAGCTCGGCCAGCAGCTGCCGCTCGATCTGCCGGGTGCTGTAGCCGAGCCGGGCGGCCAGCCCCGGCACCCCCTCCCGGTCGACCACCCCGTCGGCGATCAGCCGCATGGCGCGGGCGACGAGGTCGGCCCGCTCGTTCCACTGCGGCGATCCGGGGCTGGCGTCGGGGCGGCACCGCTTGCAGGCCCGGAATCCGGCCTGCTGAGCGGCCGCGGCACTCGGGTAGAACCGCATGTTCTCGGGCTTGGGACCGACGACCGGACAGCTCGGACGGCAGTAGATGCGGGTGGTGACGACGGCGATGAAGAACCATCCGTCGAAGCGGGCGTCCTTGGCCCGTGCGGCCCTGAGGCACCGGTCGGTATCGGTGTACATGGCTCCAGCATCGGCCACCGCGCGCCCCCGGGCTCGCGGGAATCCGACATCGACGTCCGAGCGCGGCCATCGCTGGGCAACCGGCCCCTCTTCCGGGGATTTTGCGACGAAACAGCAGACCGGGGGCCTGGGTGATCGGCATGATGAAGAGGTGACGGAACACCGAGAGATACCCCTGGCAGACGGCACGTCCGTACGGCTGGAACTCGCCCCCGTGGGAGACGCCTCGCTCGCCGATGCCTACGGCGGCGTAGGCGGTGTGGGGGGCGTGACCCCGGTCGGGCGCGGGACGCGGGCCGCGGCCGCGGTCGCCGACGCGGGTCTCGGCGTCGTCCTCCAGGGGCTGGGCTCGGTGCTCCAGGACGTGCACGACGCGGTCCGCTCGGCACCCCATCCGCCGCAGGAGTTCACCGTGGAGTTCGGGGTGCAGGTCGGCCAGGACCTCAAGCTCGGCATCGTAGGGGCGAATGGGAGCGCCAGCCTCACCATTTCGGCCACCTGGCGGCCGGACCAGACGCCACCGGATCAGCGCCCCCCGGACCAGCCCCCGCCGGACGGGTCCACGCCCCCGCCGGGTGAGCCCACACCCCCGCAACAGCCGCCGCAGCAGCCGCCCTTGCCCGAGCCCACGGGCTGAGCCATGGGCTGGTTCCACCCCCGCGGGTCCGCGCCACGGCCCGCCGTGTCCATCCTGGCCAAGGACGACGGAAGACCGGCGGGCGCGGGGGTCCTGCTGCCCCGCCAGCACCTGCTGACCTGCGCCCATGTGGTCAACAGCGCCCTCGGCAAGGACATGCTGGCCCCGGATCACCCGGGGGCGGTCGCCGTCTCGGTACGGATCCACGGACCGGAGCACACCGTCGAGGCCGATGCCGAGCTGACGGCCTGGATCCCGCCCCGGAGGGACGACGGCGGCCTCGGCGCCTTCGAGTGGAACGGCGACCTGGCCGTACTGCGGCTGGCCGGGGCGCTGCCGCCCGCGTTCGAGCCGCCGCGCTGGCACCCCATGGCCCGGCGGCAGTTCGTCCGCGCCTGGCACGGCAGTGGCGAGCCCGGGGTCTTCGCCGACGCCGAAGTGAGCGAATGCGACGGGCGGTTCGGCTACTTCGACGGGGCCGAACGCACCCTGGACATCGAACCCGCCTACAGCGGCGGCCCACTGTGGTCGAACGAGGAGAGCGCCGTCGTCGGGCTCGTGACCGCGAAGCTGCGCGTCCGGGGCGAGCTGCGGCGCGCCTGGGGCATTCCCTGGCAGCGGGTGGCGTGGGAGCTGCGGAGCGCCGGAGTGGACCACCTCCTCCCCCGGCCCGACGAGGACGTACGCGACCACCCGGTCTACGCGGAACTGACCACCCTGCTGGACGGGCCGCTGTCGCTGTCCGACGGCTGGGTGCGCTGCTGCCGCGCGGTCGCCCGCCAGTGCGGCCTGGACCACCGCGCGGACGGCACGCCCTCGGCCGACGAGTTCGCCCGGCTGCTGCTCACCCGGGGGCGCGCCCTCCCGGCCCTGGTCGAGGCGGTGCGCCCGACGGCGGGGCCGCTCGCCGACGAACTCCTC
>NZ_GG657754.1:2630784-2667453 GCF_000158915.1 Streptomyces himastatinicus ATCC 53653
CAGGTCGACATGCCGCCCGCCCCGCCGTGGCGCCGCTTCGGCAGCGGTGCGCGTCACGGGGAGCACGACTCCGCGGCCCGGACGTCGCCGTATCTCATCTCGCCCGAGCACGCGGACGTGGTCAACGCGGCCCTCCATCTGCGCCGTCCGCTGCTCGTCACCGGCAGCCCGGGCACCGGCAAGTCGTCCCTCGCGCGGGCGGTCGCGCACGAACTGGGGCTGGGCGAGGTGCTGCGCTGGCCGGTCAACAGCCGGTCCACCGTGCAGGACGCGCTCTACCGTTACGACGCGATCGGGCGGCTGCGCGAGACGACCCTGATGCGGGACCGCGGCGAGGCCGAACCCGACATCGGCAGCTTCGTACGGCTCGGCCCGCTGGGCACCGCGCTGGTGCCGGACGACCGGCCCCGGGTGCTGCTCGTCGACGAACTCGACAAGGGCGATGTCGACCTGCCGAACGACCTGCTGACCGTCTTCGAGGAGGGCGAGTTCGAGATCCCCGAGCTGGCCCGGCTGCCCGAGGAGCAGTCGGTGGTGGAGGTGCTCACCGAGCGGTCGGGCGAACGCGCCACGGTACGGCGGGGGCGGCTGGCCTGCGAGGAGTTCCCCGTCGTGGTGATCACCAGCAACGGCGAGCGCGACTTCCCGCCCGCCTTCCTCCGCCGCTGCGTACGGCTGGAGCTCCCCACCCCCGACGAGGAGCGGCTGCGGGCGATCGTCACCGCGCATCTGGGCGAGGAGGCGCTGGAGGAGGTCGATCAGCTCCTGGAGGTCTTCCTGCGGCGGCGCGCGGCGCGCGAGCTGGCCACCGATCAGCTGCTGAACGCCGTGTTCCTGCGGTCGGGCGGGGTGGATGTGACGGCACAGGAGCTGCTGGAAGCGGTGCTGCACCGGCTGGGCGGGGCGGTGTGACCCATGGCCCGAGGGGACGGCGGCGAGGGGCCGTTGGAACGGCTTGACGAGGCCATCACGGTCCTCGCGTCCGGCGGCGTGTATCTGTCGCGGGAAGAGCTGCTCGACGCCCTCTGGCTGGCCGGGCGGCTGCCCGAGCGCGACGCCGCGGGGGCGCCCCTGGAGCGCGCGGCGGCGCGCGCCGGAGTGCCCCTGCCCGACACGCGCCCCGCCGCCCCGGCCGTGCCCGCCTCCCCCGCCGTACGGCCCGCCCCGGCCCGGCAAACCGAGGCCGCACCGCAGGACACCGCTCCGACCGACCCGCCGCCGCGGGAGCGGGAAGCACCCTCCGCACTCCCCGATCCCCGGGACCGCCACCGCCCCGCCGAGCGCGCGCCGCACGGCCTCTACGGCGGAGGCCACACCCCCGGCGGGCCCGGCGCGGACGCCGAGTCGCCAAGGCAGGACGGCGCGGGCTGCCGCTGCGCGTGCCCGAGGACAAGGCGCTGCACCAGGAACTCTCCATCGGCCGCGCCCTGCGCCCGCTCAAACAGCACCGCCCCAATCCGCTGAAGCGGGAGTTCGACGAGGTCGCCACCACGGCGGCACTCGCCGAGACCGGTCTGCCGGACGTGATCACCCGCCCGGCCCGCGAGCGCTGGCTCGACCTCGCGCTCGTCGTCGACGACGGCACGTCGATGCTGCTGTGGCGGCGGCTGGCCGTCGAGCTGCGCACGGTGCTGCAACGCTCGGGCGCCTTCCGCGTCGTACGGGTCCTCGGCCTCCACACGCGCGGCGCCGCCGCCCCCGCGCTGCGGACCCGGCCCTACGACCCGGACGCGCCCCACCTCCCCACGACGGCGCTGTCCGACCCGTCCGGGCACACGCTGGTGCTGGTGGTGAGCGACGGGGTCGGGGCAGCGTGGCGTGACGGGCGGATGGACCAGGTGCTGGCGCGCTGGGCGGGGGTGGGGCCCACCGCGGTCGTGCACGCCCTGCCGCCCCGGCTGTGGGACAGCTCCGGGATCCGGACGCGGCGCTGGCAGGTACGGACCCGCAGGCCCGGCTCGGCCAACGCGGACTGGTCGGTCGCCGATCCGGTGCTGCCCACCGCCCTGGCCCGGTTCGACGGGGTGCCCGTGCCCGTACTGGAACCGGAGGCCGGGCCGCTGGCGGACTGGGCGCGGCTGATCGCCTCCGCGAGCGGCACGGCCGTCCTGCCGCTGCTCGCCCCGCCGCGCGGCGCCGCCCGCCCGGCCTCATCCCCGTCCCCTTCTCCGGCCGATGAGCTGGGCCGCGTCCAGCTCTTCCGGGACGCGGCGTCCCCGGAGGCGTACCGCCTGGCGGCCCATCTGTCGGCGGTCGCCCCACTGCCGGTGCCGGTGATGCGGATGGTGCAGAAGGCGGTGGACGGGCGGTCCGACACCGGGCGGCTGGCCGAGGTGTTCCTCGGCGGGCTGATGCGCCCGGTCGAGCCGCCCGCCTCGGCGGGCCCGGACCCGCTGCCGCCCGAACACCCGCCCTTCGCCTTCACCGACGCCGCCCAGCAGGCGCTGCTGGGGGCCGTACCGCTGGCCGAACTGGTCGCGACCAGCCGCACCATCGGCCGCCGCCTGGAGGAACTGGCGGGCCGCTCCCCCGACTTCCCGGCCTGGCTCGCCCATACGGCGGGCACGGACCGCCTCCCGCCCGGCGCCCGGCCCTTCAGCACGGTGGAACGGCGGCTGGCGGCCCGGCTGGGGGCGCCCTCGTCCTCGGTGTTCGCGACCAGCAGGGCGGCGCGGCAGTGGCGCCGCCTCGGAATCCGTGATCCGGACGCGATCGGTCCGTACCGGCTGCTGCGGGCCGGACCGCCGGGGCTGCGCGTCGCCCCCTTCCTGGGCCGGGACGCGTACGGCGAGGATGCCGTCGTCAGCGTCGTCCACCCCGAACATGAGCCCCACGGCGCCGCGCTGCTGGGCGTCCAGGCGGAGGCGCTGCGCCGGATGCACGGACGCCATGCGTGCGCCCTGCTGCGCGAGGGGCTGGGCGACGACCCTCCGTGGATCGCGGAGGAGCCCTTCGTCGCGGACCGGCTGGACGACCTCCTCCGCTCGACCACCACGGAGTGGAATGCGCACACCGCCCTCCGGATCGCCCGGCAGGTCGCGGACGCCGTGCGGGTGTGTGCCGCGGAGGGGATGGCGCACGGCGACCTCACCCTCAGCACCGTGCATTTCACCGGCGAGGACGTCATCCTCACCGGCTGGTCCTCGGCCTGCATAGACGGCATGCCGTCCCCGGACGCGTCCGGCCGGGTCCCGGCGACCCCCGAGGACAACGTCGCGGCGCTGGGCGACATCCTGCTGCGTCTCGGTGGCAGCGGCCACACGCATCGCCCCCGCGTCGACGACTACGACATGCCGCGCTGGGACGGCGACGCCTGGGCGCCGGTCCGCGCGCTGGTGATGGCATGCCTGGAGCGGCAGAACCGCCCCACCGCGCATGAGGTCTGGCAGTTCCTCATGGACTTCCGGCCGGAGACGGCACCACCACAGTCGACGCCCTCCGCACGGGATCCCGAACCGGAGAGCGGCCAACCGTCGTTCCCGGGGTACGAGATCGACCGCAGGCTCGGCGGCAGCGGTGGGTACGACGTCTATCTGGCCCACGAGACACGCAGCTCCCACCATGTGGTGATCCGTAGCGCCCCGAGCGCCAAGCGGGAGCTGGAGGCCGAGGCAAGGGCGTTGCGGCGAATGTTCGGGCACTACGCGCCACAGCTCAACGCCAGCGCTCTCAAGCGCGTCCCGCCCTGGATCGTGACGGAGTTCGTCAGCCTCCCCGACGGCTCCCCGGCCCCGACGCTGTCCTCGTTGCTGGACGACGGCGCATCCCGGCTGGACCCCGTGCACGCCGCCACCATCGGCCTGCGCCTCGCCGAGGCGGTGAACATGTGCGCGCTGAAGGGCATCGTGCTCAGGAAGCTGACGGCGGACAGCGTGCTCGTCGTCGGCCGGACGGTGAAGCTGACCAGCTGGACGGACGCGGCCATCGACGACTTCCGCCAGGAGGCTCCCACCCGCGCGGACAACGTCTACGCCCTGGGCGTGATCCTCCGCGCCATGAGTGACGCCCAGCCGACCCCGCAGACCTCGGCGGACGAAACACTGTGGCTCAAACCCCGGCTGCTCTCCGTCATCGGCGCCTGCCTCAACGACCGCCCCGACCGCCGCCCGACGGCGGGTCAGGTGGCGGATGTCTTCGTGCAGTGTCTGCCGTCCACGCAGACGTATGGCGACACCACGCCGTACGACGTGGAGTCCACGGACGCCCAACTCCCGGCCGAGGCACCGGACACTCCCGCCCCAACCCCCCAGCCCCGCTCCCCCCGTCGTACGTCCCGCTTCCGCTTCGGTGGAAAGGCCCAGCGGCAGCGCAAACTCGACCTCATCCGTACACCGCTGACGTCCACCCACCGCATCATGGTGATCAGTCACATGGCGGGGGCCGAGCGAACCGCGACGACGCTCGTACTCGGCTCGATCCTCGCAAGCGAACGCGAGGACAAGGTCGTCGCGTTCGACACGGACCCTTTCCGCATCGCCATGGGTCGCATCCGTATCGCCATGGGTCGCACCAGACAGACCCCGTCCGGGCTGGAGATCCTCACGGGGGGCTCCTCGCGGAGCGAGCTGGCCGACGAGGAGAACCGCCACGCCATCGCCAAGCTGAGCGGCCGCTACGCGGTCGTCCTCGTCGACACCGATACGTTCCATAACGCCAGACCGGGAATCCTCGACCTCGCCGACCAGATGATCGTCGTCACCACCACCGACGATGAGCACGGGTTCAGCGTTCACACGGTCCTGGACCGGCTGGAGCTGGACGGTCACGCGGAGCTGGTGCGCCGCGCCGTCACCGTGATCAAGAGGTCGTCCGAGACCGAGGCCCGGACGGACGATGAGCTGGCGGAGAGGTTCCGGAACCGGACCCGTGATGTGGTGGTCGTGCCGTACGACGAGTACGTGGCCACCCAGCGCGACATCGACCTCGACCACCTCGCCCCCAAGACCCTCGACGCGTACGTCGACCTTGCCGCGCTGGTCGCGGAGGGTTTCCCCGGGGCCGGGCAATAGCGGCCCCGCGGAGGGCCTATCCTCTACGCCATGTCGTCCGCCGATCTGATCCGTATCGTCTCCCGTTCCTCGCCCATGGCCCTCGCCCAGGTCGAGCGGGTCCGCACCGAGCTGGCCGCGCTGCGGCCCGGTATCCGGACGGAGGTCGTGCCGGTCACCACCTCCGGCGACCGCTGGATGGGGGATCTGTCGAAGCTGGGCGGGAAGGGCGCGTTCACCAAGGAGGTGGACGCCGCGCTGCTGGCGGGTGAGGCGGATCTCGCGGTGCACTGCATCAAGGACGTACCCGCCGACCGGCCGCTGCCCGCGGGCACGGTCTTCGCGGCCTACCTCAAGCGGGACGACATCCGGGACGCGGTGATCCACCCCGAGGGGCTGACGCTGGACCAGATGCCGGAGGGGACCCGGATCGGCACCTCGTCGGTGCGGCGGGTCGCCCAACTGGCCGTCACCCACCCGCATGTGGAGTGCGTGCCGATGCGTGGCAACGCCAACCGGCGGCTGGAGAAGATGGCGGCGGGCGACTGCGACGCGCTGATGCTGGCCGTCTCGGGTCTTGAGCGGATTGACCGCACGGACGTGATCAGCGAGATCCTCCCTGTGGAGACGATGTGCCCGCCGATCGGCGCCGGGGTGCTCGGGCTCCAGTGCCGGGAGGACGACACCACCACGATCGAGGCGGTCGCCGGGCTCGGCGACACCGAGGTGTGGAAGGAGATCACCGCCGAGCGGATGCTGCTGCACGTGCTCCAGGGGCACTGCAACTCCCCCATCGCGGGCTACGCCAAGGCCGAGCGGGACGGGCGGCTGTCGCTGCGTGCCCGGGTCTTCAGCCCGGACGGCAAGACGGTGCTGGACGCGCACGAGTGGGCGGGCCCGCTGGACCCGGCCACCCTGGGGACGTCGGTCGCGGTGGCCCTGCTGCGGCAGGGCGCGCGCGAGGTCATCGACAGCATCCCGCACTAAGACTTATCCCGTATGTGTGTACGGGAGCGGCCGGTGTGCGGTCGTGTCGTTCCGGCGTGGGCCTTGGGCCGCTGTGGTGCGGGTCGGGTCTCATCCGGGGTTGCCACGGTGCGGGGTCCGGCATTTCGCCGAGCAGAGGCCGTCCGTTGCCGGGGAAGGGTGGTCCCGGGGGGTTCGGCTGCCGCGCGGGTCCGGCCCGAGGGGGCGGACTTCGGTGCGGTTGACTCGGTCAGGGCTTCTTGCAGCCCTTGGGTGAAGAGGATCTGGGCGGTGCGGGCGCGGGTGTGGTCCAGGCGTGCGGTTGTGGGGACGTCGGGGGCGGTGAGGGTGGTGAAGGCGGCCAGGGCAGCGGAGACCAGGTCGCGGTCGCCTTTCAGCCCGCAGCCGCCTTCGGCCGGGTCACAGTGATGGGTGCGCTGGCGCAGGGACTTGGGTAGGCGTCGGCCGCACAGGCAGTGCTGGGACAGGGCAGTGGTGAAGGTCGAGGCGCGCAGGAGCCGTCCCCCGGTGGCCGTGCACTCGGCGGCGAGTGCACTGATCAGCCGTCCGGGGGTGGTGGCGGAGCAGGCGCGGCCCCACAGGCGGAACCAGGTGCGGATGTCGCAGTCCTCGATGGTCAGGTTCGGGCCGTGGGCGGCGACCAGAGCAGCGGCGATCTTCCTCGCGCGGTGATGGGAGGCGGCGGCCGCGCTCGCGGCCGCGGCACTGTGGCGGGCCCGCAGATTCCGGTAGCCGGTACTGAGCGTGTCACGGCGGTAGGCCTGTTGGGGTTTTCCCGTCGCGGCGGTGTGCCGAGGTCCGGCCGGAACGGTCATGGCCTTGGCGGGCAGGCCTGCCGCCCGTCGGCGTTCGCCGCGGGTCTGTTGACGCCGGGAGGGCCGGTACTGCTGGGGGTTGGTGGCGCGGCGGGAGCGGTCAAGGGCGCGCTGGCGGCCCCGGGCCTTCTTGCGCGCTGCGGCCCAGGTGCGTTGCTCCTGTCCGGTCAGGATGATCCGGGCGGAGCGTACCGGCCCGTCACCCGGATCACCGGTAGCGGGGAAGGAGACGACAGCGAGGTTGGAGACGTTGCCGTCCACCCCGCCGACACGCTCCAGGGCTGCGGCCTGCCGACGCCGGGTACGGGTGGCGGTGGAGGCGTAACCGGGTGCCAGGACCATCAGATGGGCCTCATAGGCCCAGCCGCCCGGGGCGGCCGGATCCCGCAGCCGTACCAGGTCGATCTTGTGCCACCGGCTCGGGTCGTCCAGGTAGTGGAGCAGATAGGGCCAGCGTCCGGCGCCTTGTGCAAGTCGTACCGGCAGGACGATGTCCCCGCGCCCGGTGGGCCCTCCGGCGAAGACGACTCGGCGCGGTGTCGCTCCGCCGCCCGGCGGTCCCGGTCCTGGACGTCCTCACCGGACTGCCCGTGGACGAGCGGTGCGGATGCGCTCGGCGGGCCGGGCGGGGGCGGGCATGCGGCGCGGCTGCGCCAGCACCCGCACACCCGGCGGGAGCTGGGCGGCCTGGGCAGGGGTGGTCACCGATGGCGGCAGCGCGGGGTGCCGGAAGGTGTCCAGGTGTCCGGCCAGGGTGCCATGGAGGCGGAAGGTCTCCCACTTGCGGTGGGTGGTGTGCGAGCGGGCCCGGCCGGGGATACGGGTGTACTCCCACCAGGTCCCGGTCCTGGGGCGCCCGGCCCGCTGCCCGGACGCGTCGGGGTGCAGGTGCCGGGCCACACCGGCCCACACCTCGTCGGCCTGGTGCATCACCAACGCCTTCGACACATGATCACTCAACCAGCGTGAGCGCTCCAGATGCCGGTACGCGCGCCGCTCCAGCCCGGTGCGGGACAGGCCAAGTTCGGCCCGCCAGGCCTTCACGTCCTTCTCGCGCCGCATGTCACCGGCCCAGTAGGCGTCGACCACATCCCGCGCATCACGCTGCAGGGCGCGTTTGACCTGCCACATCGCCGAAAACAACTGCTCGACCCGGCGGCGGACATCCGCATCGCCGACGACCAGCGGCAGCCGGATCACCGACACCGGCGCATCCTTCGCCCGCCGCCACACCTCACCCCGGTTCGGCCCCCGAAACCGCCGCCCCTCCCCAGGAGCAGGAGCAGCCGGTGATCGACCCGCCACCTCTTTCCCCCTCTCCCGGACCAGCGTCAGCGTCAGCGTCAGCGTCAGCGTCAGCGTCAGCGTCAGCGTCAGCGTCAGCGTCAGCGTCAGCGTCAGCGTCAGCGTCAGCGTCAGCGTCAGCGTCAGCGTCAGCGTCAGCGTCAGCGTCAGCGTCAGCGTCAGCGTCAGCGTCAGCGTCAGCGTCAGCGTCAGCGTCAGCGTCAGCGTCAGGCATAACGTCGTGAAGTCTGTTCGGGTTACGGTCAGTTGTATGGAACTTCGTCTCGCCACCTGCCGTTCAGCTCAGTTGAAGGCGTGGACGGGGCCGTCCGGGCCGCAGATGCATGCACTGATCACCCGTTTGTGGCGGTGCCGCCCGGACAGCGGGTGCGGGCGGCCCTGGTCACTTGCCTTCGGCGACCGGGTGCTGCTGGTCGTCCTGGGCTACCGCACCAACCTCACCATGGAGCAGCTGGCCGCGCTGTTCGCCACCACGGACTCCACCGTGCACCGGGTCACCGCCGACCTCGCGCCGCACCTCGCCGCCCTGCTCGGCCCGCCGCCCACCGACCGGCGGGAGCTATGGCTGGTGGACGGCACCCTCATTCCGGTACACGACCAGAAGAAAACGAAGAAGTCGAAGAACTACCGGCGCAGCGTGAACGTGCAGATCGTCTGCCGGGCCCGTGACCGCCGTATCGTCGCGGTCGGTGACGCCTGGCCGGGCAACCGCAACGATGTGGTGGTCTTCCGCGAGACCCTCGGCAGGACCCTGCCCGATCACCCCCGCCTGTCCGGCGACGGTGGTTATCAAGGGATCGAGCGGATCCGCTCGCCCCGGCGCGGGCCTGACCGGAAGATCATCAGGGACCGGGCCTACCGGCGGTTCCGCAAGCGCCGCGCCGTCGCAGAACACACCATCGCACGCCTCAAAGACCACCGGCTCCTCCGCCAGTGCCGCCGCAAGGGAGAAGGGATCAACCACGCCGTCGCCGGTGTCGCCGCCCTGCACAACCTGAAACTGGAGATCAACAGCTGACCACAAACCGGCGACTGCCCACAGGAAATTACGTCTGACCTGGCATTACGGGACATCTCTTAGGATTTCCGCACTTTACGATCTGGATTGGTCATGTAGGCACGCACCGGAGGTCATGGCGGACCGGGTCGCGACTGGGCAGCCTTAGAGGCGCTTTCAGCGGACTCGTACCCATCCGACCTCCGGGAGGAAGACGGACATGACCTCGACGACGAACCGGGCCGAACGGGGCCCCCGCCGACGCGGACTGCGACGCACACTCTTCGGCGCCGCCCTCGCGTTCGGCCTGGCGGCCCTCACCCCGCTCACGGCCGAGGCCGCGCCCGCGCAGAGCGCGAGCTACGGCAGTCTGCCGGGCGAAGGCCGGTACCCCGAGCAGACGGCGTGCTCGGGCCGCTACACCCAGCCCAAAGTGCCCGGCGGGGCGACGAAGACGGCGGTCTACCAGGGCCGCACCATCACCCTCAGATACTTCTCCAGCTCCGGCTGCGGTTCGTTCGCCCGCATCGAGAACGCACCGCAGGGCTGCGCGGCGCACAGCAACCGGATCGACGGCTCCAATCTCGTGTGGGTGCTGGAGACGGTCGCCCCGGGAACCGGGTACGCCGCCACCAAGGTGATCAACAACCGTGACGGGCGGCAGAGCCGGGCCGTCCTGATCTGCGACAACCAGACGCTGGCCTCGACCGCCTGGTACGAGGCCCGCCGCGGGTGAACGTCAATGGACCCGCCCCCTCGGCGGGTCCCCGCTACCGTCCCCGCAGCCGCCGCCAGACCGCGCGGGCCGCGTGGTGGCCCGACATGCCGTGGACGCCGGGTCCCGGCGGGGTGGCCGAGGAGCAGAGGAAGACCGCCGGGTGGGGCGTGGCGTAGGGAACGCGGGCGAGCTTGGGGCGGATGACGGCCTGGAGGCCCTCGAAGGCGCCGCAGGCGATGTCGCCGTCGATGTAGTTGGCGTTGCGGGCGGCGAGTTCGGGCGGCCCGGCCGTCGCGCGGGCCAGCACCAGATCGCGGAAGCCGGGGGCGAAGCGGTCGAGCTGGCGCTCGATGGCGTCGGTGAGGTCTCCGGTCCAGCCGCTGGGGGCGTGGCCGTAGACCCAGAAGGTGTGCTTGCCCTCGGGGGCGCGGGTCGGGTCGATCAGGCTGGGCTGGGCGGAGATCAGGAACGGGGCGGCCGGGGGGCGGCCGTCGAAGGCGGAGCGCAGGGCGGTGCCGATCTCGCCCGCGGTCGGGCCGATGTGGACGGTCCCGGCGCGGCGCGCCTCCGGCGCGGTCCACGGCATCGGGCCGTCCAGCGCGTAGTCGATCTTGAAGGCGCCGGGCCCGTAGTGGTAGCGGCGGTACGCGTTGCCCAGCCCCGCGATCCGGGCCAGGGCGCGCGGTGAGGTGTCGAAGATGTACGCACGGGCCGGGGGCAGCTCGTCGAGCCGCTTGACCTCCGTACCGGTGTGGATGACCCCGCCCTGTTCGCGCAGGTACGAGCCGAGCGCGTCCGCGATCGACTGGGAGCCGCCGCGCGGCATCGGCCAGCCGACCTCATGGGCCGCGATCGCGAAGATCAGGGCCAGACCGGCGGTGGTCGGGGCGCTGGTGGGCGCGATGGCGTGACCGGCGAGCCCGGCGAGTATGGCGCGCGCCTTCTCGCCACGGAAGCGGCGGCTGAGGAGCGAGACCGGCAGGAGGGCGTTCAGCCCGAAGCGGGCCCAGGTCAGCGGGTCGCGCGGGACCCCGTCCCACTGGGCGCGCAGCACATCGGGGGCGAACGTGGCCCAGTTGCCGAGGTAGGGCGCCATGAGGCGGCGGTACGCGCCCGCGTCGCGCGGGCCGAGCGACCGGGCCGTCTCGCCGACCGAGCGGGCCAGCACCGCGGCGCTGCCGTCCGGGAAGGGGTGGGCGAGCGGCAGTTCGGGGTGCAGCCACTCCAGTCCGTGGCGGCCGAGCGGCATCCGGTCGAAGGCCGGGGAGCCGATGGCGAGGGGGTGCACGGCGGAGCAGGGGTCGTGCCGGAAGCCGGGCAGGGTCAGCTCTTCGGTGCGGGAGCCGCCGCCGATCGCGTCGGCGGCCTCGAAGATCTCCACCGCGCAGCCGCGGCGGGCGAGTTCGACCGCCGCGGTCAGCCCGTTCGGCCCGGCACCCACCACTACCGCGTCGAGCATCGACGGCACGTCGGCCTCCTCCTCGTCGCCCACGGACAGTCCCTCCAGGGACCGATGGATCCACTCAGCCGGCGGCGGCCAGCAGGCCCAGGATATGCCGTACGGTCGCCTCGTTCCGCGCCGCCGTGAAGGGAAGCGCGTTGCCTCCGGCGATACGGTACGGCTCGCCCGACAGCGTCGCGCTCCCCCCGCCCGCCTCGGCGACCAGCAGCAGCCCGGCGGCGTGATCCCAGGCGTTCTCCCAGGTGAAGGCGATCGCGTCGAGACGGCCGCGGGCGATGTTCAGATATTCCAGCCCGGCCGAACCGCACGGGCGCGGCGCCACGCCATCCGTCCGCAGCCCGGCCAGGGCGCGCTTCTCATGGTCGGTGGTGAAGTCGTAGTGGGATATGGCGACTTCGAGGGGCTTGCCCGGCTCCGGGGCCCCGGCCCGCAGCGGTACGCCGTCGAGGAAGGCGCCCCGGCCGCGGCGCGCCACGGCCATCAGGTCCTGTGCGGGGGCGTAGGTCCAGGAGGCGAGGAGTTCGCCGTGGTGGGCGAGGGCGACGAGGGTCGCGAAGCCCGCGTCCCCGTGGACGAACTGCCGGGTGCCGTCGACCGGGTCGACGATCCATACGGGCGCGTCGCCACCGAGGTGGGCGAGGAGGCCGGGATCGGCGTGCACGCCCTCCTCGCCCACCACCACCGAACCGGGCAGCAGCGCGGTGAGCGAGGCGGTCAGGTGCTCCTCGGCCTGCCGGTCGGCGGTGGTCACCAGGTCGTGCGGGCCCTTCTTCTCCACGATCTCGTGGGCGGCGAGCTGCCGGTAGCGCGGCATGATCTCCGCGGCGGCCGCCGCGCGCACCGCCTGCTCCACCTCGGAGAGATCACTGGCAAGAAAGTCATCGAACATGTGGTCATCGAATCACGTGCCGCCGACATGAGGTGACCGGATCACGGCCCGAGGGTGGCATCGACGTGAACGCCTCCGGCTGCTGCGCAATCCATTGACACATGGCTGAAACACGACCTACTTTTCCAGCACCACAATTCACTAGTGAATAGATATTCACTTCAAGGACGTTCAGATGCTCAGCACAGACCCAGTCGGCGCCGAAGAGTTCCGGGCGCGCCGTCACCGCATCGCCACCCAAGACCCGGACGCCCAGGTCCACGAGCTCCGGCAGCTGGCCGCCGAGGTGCGCCGGAGCGTGGTGCAGATGATCGACCAGGCGCAACTCGGCCATATCGGCGGCGACCTTTCGGTGACCGACATCCTCGTCACCCTCTTCGGAGGGGTGCTGGACGTGGATCCCGCCCAGCCCCGCAGGCCCGACCGCGACCGGTTCATCCTCAGCAAGGGGCACTGCGCCGCCTCCCTGTACGCCACGCTCGCCCACTGCGGCTACTTCCCGACCTCCGAGCTGTCCACCTTCATGGCTCCGCTCTCCGCGCTCAACGGCCATCCGAACCGGACCAAGGTCCCGGGCGTCGAGACCAACACCGGACCGCTGGGCCACGGCTTCCCCGTCGCGGTCGGCTGCGCCCTGGCCGCCCGGCTCGCGGACCGCTCGTACCGCACGTACGTCGTCCTCGGCGACGGCGAGCTCCAGGAGGGCAGCAACTGGGAGGCGGCCATGACCGCCGCCCACTACGACCTCGGCTCGCTCACCGCGATCGTCGACCGCAACCGTCTCCAGCAGGGCGCCCGTACCGAGGAGACCAAGCGCCTGGAGCCACTGGCGGAGAAGTGGACCAGCTTCGGCTGGGAGGCGCGCGAGGTGAACGGGCACGACCACGCGCAGCTGCTGTCGGCGCTGCGCCCCTCCCCCACCGGCAGGCCGGTCGCTGTCATCGCGAACACGATCAAGGGCAAGGGCGTGTCGTTCATCGAGGACCGGGTCGAGTGGCACCACAAGGTGCCCGACGCCGGACAGGTGCGCACCGCGCTCGAGGAGCTGAGCCGATGACCGCAGGACTCATACCCGAGAACGCCGCGCAGACCTACGACTGCCGCCAGGCGTTCGCCGAGGAACTGATCGCCCTGGCCGCCGAGGACCCGCGCATCGTCGCCGTCTGCAACGACTCGGTGGGATCGAGCAACCTGGTGCGCTTCCGGGAGCTGTACCCCCACCGTCTGATCAACGTCGGCATCGCCGAGCAGGACCTCGTCGGCGTCGGGGCCGGGCTCGCCAACGGCGGGCTCATCCCCTTCGTGAGCGCGGCGGGCCCGTTCCTCACCGGCCGGGCCACCGAGCAGATCAAGACCGACGCCGCCTACAACGGGCTGCCCGTCATCCTGTGCGGCCAGAGCCCCGGCATGGCGTACGGGGAGCTGGGGCCCACCCACCACTCGATCGAGGACCTGTCGTGGATGCGGGCCATCGCGGACCTGGCCGTCGCGGTCCCGGCCGACCCGGCCCAGACGCGCGCCGCCGTCCGCTGGGCCGCCTCCCACGACGGCCCGGTCTACCTGCGCATTCCCCGGTTCAAGATCCCCGCCGTCACCCCGCAGGACGCGCCGTTCCAGCCCGGGCGCTCCCTCCAGCTGACCGACGGGGACGACATCACGGTGATGGCCGTCGGCACGATGGTCTCCCGGGCGCTCACCGCCGCGGAGACGCTGCGCACCGAGGGCATCGGCGTCCGCGTGCTGAACATGACCTTCGTCGAGCCGATGGACGTCGACGCGGTGCTGCGCGCCGCCCGCGAGACCCGCGGCATCGTCACCGCCGAGGAGGCGACCACCACGGGCGGGCTCGGCGCGGCGGTGGCCAGCGTCGTCGCCCAGAACCGTCCGGTGCCCATGCGGATCCTGGGGGTGCACCGCAGGTTCGCGCCCACCGGCAGCGCCTCCTTCCTGCTGGAACACTTCGGCCTGACCGCCGACGGCATCGCCGTCGCCGTCCGGGAGTTGCTGTCCCATGAGCGCCGCTGAACCGCTCGTCCTGGCCATCGACCAGGGCACCAGCGCGACCAAGGCGATCCTGGTCGACCGGCGCGGGGACATCGTCGCCCACGGCTCGGTCCCCCTGGAGCTGTCCACCCCCGCCCCGGGGTGGGTCGAACAGTCGGCGGAGGAGATCTGGGCGGGCTGCGCGCGTGCCGTCGCCGCCTGCCTCGACGGCCGGGACGCCTCGCGCGTCGCCGCCATCGGCCTGAGCACCCAGCGCGAATCGCTGCTGCTGTGGGACCGGGCGACCGGGGAACCGCTGAGTCCGCTGATCAGCTGGCTGGACAAGCGCACCGCGGGCGATCCGGCGCTGTTGCGGGCCGTGCCCCGCGCGGAGCTGGTCCGCGAGGTCAGCGGGCTGCCGCTGGATCCGATGTTCTCGGCTCCGAAGGCCGCCTGGCTGCTGGACCGGTACGACCCCGACCGCCGCCGCAGCCGCGCGGGCGAGCTGTGTCTGGGCACGGTCGACTCCTGGCTGCTGTTCAAGCTCGGCGGCGCCCATCTCATCGAGGTCGGCAACGCGGCGCGCACCCAGCTGCTCGATGTGCGCCGCTGCGCCTGGGACCGGCGGCTGACCCAGATCTTCGACGTACCGCTGGAGGTGCTGCCCCAGGTCGTACCGTCGCAGGGCCCGTTCCCCAGCACCCGCGGGCTGGCGCCGCTGGCCGACGGGGTGCCGGTCACCGCGGTGCTCGGTGACTCCCACGCGGCGCTGTTCGCCCACGCGGGCTGGACCCCGGGGACGGTCAAGGCGACGTACGGCACCGGCTCGTCGGTGATGGCGGTGGTCCCCTCGGCGGCCCGGGTCTCCTCGGGGCTGTGCCTGACCGTCGCCTGGCAGACCGGCGGGAACCCGACCTGGGCGGTGGAGGGGAACGTCCGGTCCACCGGTGCCACCGTGAACTGGCTGGCGGGCGTGCTCGGCCGCGGCCCCGCCGAACTGGCGGAACTGGCCGCCGACAGCAGCGAGGGCGTGGTCGTCGTCCCCGCCTTCGGCGGTCTCGGCGCCCCCTGGTGGGACGAGAACGCGGTGGGGCTGATCAGCGGGCTCACCCTGGGCACCCGGGCCGGGCACCTCGCACGGGCCGCGCTGGAGTCGATCGCGTTCCAGGTCGAGGACGTGGTGGCGGCGGTCGAGCGGGAGACGGGCCCGGTCACCCGGTTGCTCGCGGACGGCGGGCCGACCGGCAACCCGGTGCTGATGCGGCTCCAGGCCGACACCAGCGGGCGGCTCGTCGAACGGGCCCTGGCCCGCGACCTGTCGGCCCTCGGCGCCGCCCATCTCGCGGGGCTGACCCGCGGGGTGTGGGACCGGGCCGCCCTGGAACGGCTGGACCGGCCCCGCGAGAGCTACGCGCCGGGCGGCGACGAGACCACCCGGGCCCGCAGGCTCGCGCACTGGCACACGGCAGTACGCCGCGCCCGCCTCCAGCCCACCTCCGGCGACAGCGACCTTCCCCCGGCGCGGGCCGTCGGCGTACCGCACCGCACTCCCGAACCCTCGACCGTCCAAGGAGCGTCATGACAGCGCGATACGCGGGACAGGGCGTCATGGTCACCGGGGCCGCGCGCGGCATCGGCCGCGGAATCGCCGCCCGGTTCGCCGGTGAGGGTGCCTCCGTGCTGCTGGTGGACACGGACCCCTCCGTCGAGGACTCCGCCCGGGAGCTGGCCGACGACAGCGGCACCCGCACCCTCGGCATCCGGGCGGACGTCACCTCCCCCGAGGACGTGGCCCGCGCCGTCGGGCTCGCCGAGTCCACCTGGGGACGGCTGGACGTCCTGGTCAACAACGCGGGCGTCATCACCATCAGCAGGCTCGAGGACCTGACCCACGACGACTGGCAGAAGGTCCTCACCGTCAACACCACCGGCACCTTCCTGTGCGCCCAGGCCGCCGCGGCCGCCATGCGGCGGTACGGGCGCGGCGGCCGCATCCTCAACGCGGCCTCGGGACAGGCCCGGCAGGGCTTCCTCTACACACCGCACTACGCGGCCAGCAAGTTCGGGGTGGTCGGCCTCACCCAGTCCCTGGCCAAGGAGCTGGCCGCGGACCGGATCACGGTCAACGCCTACTGCCCCGGGATCGTCGGCAGCGAGATGTGGGACTACAACGACCGCGCATGGGGTCGGCTGCTGGGCGACTACGCGCCCGGGGAGCTGATGGCCGAGTGGATCGCGGGAATCCCCCTCGGACGCGCCGGAACCCATGACGACATCGCCAATCTGCTGCTCTTCCTCGCCTCGCGGGAGGCGGAGTACATCACCGGCCAGACGATCAACGTCGACGGCGGGATGTTCATGAACTAGCTCCGACGACGTCGGAGACCACTCGGAGGTTTCGATGAGCACGACCGGCAAGGCCGCACCCGCCGTTGACACACCACCATCCCCCTCGGACGCCCACCGCGCCCGGCTGCCGTCCTGGGTGACGGGCATCCTCACCGGATCGCGCGGCCCCGCCCTCGGCCTGCTCGCCATGTGCGTCGTCTTCTTCATCGCGACGCCGTACTTCCTCACCCAGAGCAATCTGCTCAACATCGTCGACCAGACCGCCGTCCTCGGTCTGCTCGCGCTCGGCATGACCGCGGTCATCGTGATGGGCGGCATCGACCTCTCGGTCGGCGCCACGCTGGCCCTCGCCACCATGGTGGTCGGCTGGCTCTCGCACGACCAGGGATGGCCGCTGTGGCTGAGCGCGGTGGCCGCGATCGCCGTCGCGGGTGCCTGCGGGCTCGCCAACGGACTGGGCATCACCTACACCAAGCTGCCACCGTTCATCGCCACGCTGGCCATGATGTCGATCGCCCGCGGCCTGGCCAACGTCATCACCGACGGGCAGCAGATCGTCGGGTTCCCCGACTGGTTCGACAACCTCTCCACCATCCGGTACGTCGGCGTCTTCACCGTGTGCACCGCCGTGCTCGCCGCGCTGTACGTGGCGGGGTGGGCGTACATGCGCTACCGCAGCGGGGGCCGCGCCCTGTACGCGATGGGCGGCAGCGCCGAGGTCGCCCGGCTCGCCGGGATCAAGGTCAAGCAGCGGACCGTACTCGTCTACACCGTCACCGGCCTGCTGGCGGGCCTGGCCGGGGTCTTCCTGACCATGCGCCTGGACTCCTCCCAGCCGAGCGCGGGAACCGGCTACGAACTCGACACCATCGCCGCCGTGGTGATCGGCGGGGCCAGCCTCAGCGGTGGCGTCGGCTCCATCACCGGAACCCTGATCGGCGTGCTGATCATCGGGGTTCTGCGCAACGGCCTCAACCTGCTGGGGGTCTCGCCGTTCATCCAGCAGATCGTCATCGGCCTGGTGATCGCGCTGGCCGTCATGCTCGACGTGCTCCGCCGCCGCGAAGCGCGCTGACCCTCTCTCCCCTCTCCCCCTCCCCTTCTCTTATCTCCCCCGGGCACAAGCCAAGGAGTTGGTTCCCATGAAGGCACGAGCGACGACACGCATCGTGATAGCCACCGGAGTCGCGGCCACCATGGTCGTCGGCGCCACCGCCTGCGGACGCGGTGGCAACGGCGCGAAGACCGCCGACGGCAAGCAGATCACCATCGGGCTGGCCGTGGCCAACCTCCAGGCCGACTTCTTCAACCAGATCAAACAGTCCGTGACCGCCGAGGCCAAGAAGAAGGGCATCAAGGTCATCGTCTCGGACGCACGCGGCGACGCGGCCACCCAGGTCAACCAGATCCAGGACTTCATCAGCCGTCAGGTCAGCGCCATCATCTACATCCCCGCCGGTGCCACGGCGGCGGGCGTCCCCGTGAAGGCGGCCAACCGCGCCAAGATCCCCGTGGTCACCGTGGACCGCAACCCACCCGGTGAGCCCGGCAAGTCGTTCATCGCCAGCGACAGCGTCGCGGCCGCGCGGACGCTGGGGAACTACGTGGTCAAGGAGTCCGGCGGCAAGGGTCAGCTCGCCATCCTCCAGGGCCAGATCGGCACCACCCCGCAGGTGGACCGGCAGAAGGGGTTCGGGCAGGCCCTGAAGAACGCGCCGGGCATCAAGGTGGTGTCCCAGCAGCCCGCCGACTGGGCCCAGGACAAGGCGTACTCCGTCTCCCAGGACATGCTCCAGGCCCACCCGGGCATCGACATCCTGTGGGGCCAGGCCGACGCGATGGCGCTCGGCGCCGCCCAGGCCGTCAAGGCGTCCGGCTCGAAGAAGAAGCACCTCATCGTCGGCTTCGACGGCGACATCGCCGGGCTCAAGGCCGTCCGCCGGGGCACCGTCGACGCCACCATGGTGCAGCAGACGCGCAAGATGGGCCGGATGTCCGTGAACACCGCCGTGGACATCATCAAGGGCAAGAAGGTCCCGGCCCAACAGCTCCAGCCCGCCTTCCTCCTGACCAGCAAGGACAAGAAGAAGGCCACCCAGTTCATCAACACCCACCCGTAAACGACGGCAGGGACGGCAGCGACGATGAGAGACGTCAGTCGGCACCCGGCGGCGGGCCCCTCCCAGGGCCTGGTCGTACGGGGGATATCCAAGCGGTTCGGGGTCACCCAGGCGCTCGACCGGTTCGACCTGGAGGTGCGCCCCGGGGAAGTGGTGGCGCTGCTCGGCGAGAACGGCGCGGGCAAGTCCACCGTGTCCAACGTCATCGCGGGCACCTTCCCCTCCGACACCGGCGAGATGACCTGGCAGGGACAGCCGTACGAACCGAAGACCCCCGGGGACGCCATCAGCCACGGAATCGGCCTGATCCACCAGGAGATGCGCCTGCTGCCGGACCTGTCCGTGGCCGAGAACGTGTTCCTCGGGCGGCTGCTGCACCGGGGCGGGCGGATCGACCGCGGCGAGATGAACCGGCGGGCACGGGAACAGCTGCGGCGGCTGGGCCTCGACATCTCCCCGACCCGGCTGGTGCGCACCCTGCGGGTGGCCGAACAGCAACAGGTCGAGATCGCCAAGGCGCTGACTCTGAACGCGCGCCTGCTGATCCTCGACGAACCCACGGCCGCCCTCGGCGGCGAGGAGACCGATCACCTCTTCGAGCGGATCGACGCCCTCCGCGATGAGGGCATGTCGTTCATCTATGTGAGCCACCGGCTGGAGGAGATCGCCCGCATCTGTGACCGCGTCGTGGTGATGCGCGACGGGCAGCTCGTCGCCACCCACGACACCGCGCAGGTGCCGGTGGTCCAGCTGGTGGAGGAGATGGTCGGGCGCAGCATCGAGCGCATCTTCCCCGACACCGGAACCGCGGGCGCCCGGGAGGTGCTCCGGGTGCGGAACCTGACCGGGCCGTCGTTCCAGGACGTGTCGTTCAGCGTCCACGAGAGCGAAGTCCTCGGCATCGCGGGCATCGTGGGAGCGGGCCGCACCGAACTGGTACGGGCCGTCGCGGGCGTCGATCCGGTGACCGGGGGCACGGTGTCCGTCGAGGGCCGGGCCCTGCGGCTGCGCGGGCCCAAGGAGGCCATCGAGGCGGGTGTGGTGCTGGTGCCCGAGGACCGCAAGGGCCAGGGCGCCGTCCTGGACCTGTCGATCGGCGACAACGTGGCCCTGCCCAACCTCGACCGCATCTCCCACCGCGGCTGGCTCAGCCCGCGCCGGGTGGCGGCGGTCGCCGGTGAGGCGATCAGCCTGATGACCGTCAAGGGGCGGGCCGGGCAGCCGGTACGGACGCTGTCCGGCGGCAACCAGCAGAAGGTCGTCATCGCCAAGTGGCTGGAGCGCAAGCCCAAGGTGGTCATCCTGGACGAGCCGACCCGCGGCATCGACGTCGGGGCGCGGGCCGCGATCTACGAGGTGATCGCGGACCTGGCCCGCTCCGGCATGGCGGTCGTCGTGGTCAGCTCCGACCTCGACGAGGTCCTGGGCCTGTCCCACCGGGTGCTCGTCCTCAGCCGGGGGCGGCAGCGCGGCATCCTCCCGGCGGCCGAGGCGACCGACGCCGCGGTCATGCGCCTGGCCACGGCATGATGCCGTTATGCATCCCCACAACCGGACCGGCACCCCCGTGACCCGCACCACGCGCATGGCGACCAGCGACGAGCAGCTGCGGCTGATGACCCGGATCGCCCGGCTCTACCACGAGCAGGGCATGCGGCAGCCGCGGATCGCGGAGGAGCTGCACATCTCCCAGGCGCGCGTCTCCCGGCTGCTCACCCAGGCCGCCAAGCTCGGCATCGTGCGCACCATCGTGGTGCCGCCCGAGGGGGTCTTCGCCGAGCTGGAGGAGGAGATCGCGGCCCGGTACGGGCTGCGCGACGTGGTGGTCGTCGATGTCGAGGGCGAGGCCGACTCCGTCATCCCGGCGCTCGGCGCGGCGACCGCGGTCTATCTGGAGACCACGCTCATGGAGGGCGACCGGCTGGGCATCTCCTCGTGGAGCGCCACGCTGCTCGCGGCGGTCGAGGCCATGCGCTCCCGGCCGGGCGGGCGGTTCCTGGAGGAGGTCGTCCAGCTGATGGGCGGCGTGGGCGATCCGCAGGTCCAGGTCCAGGCGACCCGGCTGATGGGGCGGCTCGCCGAGCTGACCGGTGCGGAACCGGTCTTCATGTCGGCCCCCGGGCTGGTCGCCGGCGCCACCGTACGGGACGCCATCCTCGGCGACCCCAAGGTGAGCAGCGTGGCCGCGGCGTGGAAGAACCTCACTATCGCCATCGTGGGCATCGGCAGCCTCGAACCCTCGCCGCTGCTGCGCCGCAGCGGCAACATCTTCTCCGACGACGACCAGGAACAGCTGCGCGGGCTCGGCGCGGTGGGCGACATCTGCCTGCACTTCTTCGACGAGCAGGGCACCCTGCTCGACACCGAGCTGAACGACCGCGTCATCGGCATCACCCCCGATGTGTACCGCGCCGTGCCCCGCCGCGTCGCGGTGGCCGGCGGCGACCGCAAGTACGCGGCGATACGGGCCGCGGTGCTGGGCGGCTGGGTCGACGTCCTGATCACCGACCTGGGGGTGGCCCGCCGGCTGGCGGGCCGCCCCGACCGAACCGAACGACAAGCGCCCTAGCATCCCTCAAGGAGCACTCATGCCCGTCCCCTCTTTCCGCCTCGACGACAGCGTGGCCCTGGTGACCGGAGCCGGCAGCGGCATCGGCCGGCGGCTGGCGATCGGGCTCGCCGAGACGGGAGCCGATGTCGGCTGCCTGGACCTGCCGGGCAGCGATCTGGCCGGTACGGTCGAGGCGATCGGGAGCACGGGACGGCGCGCGGTCGCCCTCCCCGCTGATGTGACCCGGGCGGAGGACCTGGCGGGAGCGGTGGCCACGGTCGAACGCGACCTGGGCCCCCTCCGGCTGGCGGTCAACGCCGCGGGCATCGCCAACGCCGCCCCGGCCGAGGACATGCCGCCGGAGCAGTGGCAGCGGGTCGTGGACGTCAACCTCACCGGCGTGTTCCTCTCCTGTCAGGCGGAGGGCCGGGCGCTGCTGCGCAACGGTGGCGGTGCCATCGTCAACATCGCCTCCATGTCGGGCACCATCGCCAACCGGGGGCTGACCCAGGCCCACTACAACGCCTCCAAGGCCGCCGTGATGCAGCTGACGAAGAGCCTGGCCACGGAGTGGTGCACCCGCGGCGTCCGGGTCAACAGCGTGAGCCCGGGCTATACGGCCACGCCGATGAACCTGCGCCCCGAAGTGGCCGAACGCGTCGCCCAGTTCGAGGCGGACACCCCGCTGGGCCGGATGGCGACGGTGGACGAGATGGTCGGCCCCACCGTGTTCCTGCTGAGCGACGCGGCGAGCTTCGTCACCGGTACGGACCTGCTGGTGGACGGCGGGGTCACCTGCTGGTAACCCCACCGGACACGGGTCAGGACCAGCGCGACAGGCCCGACTCGGCCAGCTGGGCGGCGTTGCCCGCCAGCAGCTCGAAGGGGTCGTGATCGGTGATGTCGATCTCCGCGACGTGCCAGCGCAGCCCGGGCCCGGCGGCCCGGACGGCGGCCGGGGCGTCGACGTCGCCGGTGCCGAGCGGGGTCTGCGGTTCGCCGCGCCGCGCGGGGCCGTCCTTGAGGTGGACGGACACGGCGCGGGCGCCGAGCCGGGTCAGCACCTCGGCGGGGGAGGCTCCGGCCACGGTCGCCCAGTAGACGTCGAGTTCGGCGAGGATCGCGTCGTCCGCCGCCGCCCAGAACGCGTCGTAGCCGCTGCGTCCGTCGGGCAGCGTCGCCCATTCGAAGTCGTGGTTGTGGTAGCCGAGCCGCAGCCCGGCACCGGCCAGGGTCTGTCCGGCGGCGTTCACGGCGTCCGCGAACGCCGCCAGCCGCCCGGGGTCGCCGAAGACGTCCTCGTCGAAGCCGCTGACCATACGGGGGTGCGGCACGAACACCGTGTCCGCGCCGATCTCGCCGCACTCCTCGGCCAGCGAGCCCACGTCGCCGGGCAGTCCGGCGTGGGTGGCCGAGACGCGCAGGCCCGCGGCGTCCAGCCCGCGCCGCAGGGCCTTGGCGGCCACCAGCCGGTCCGCGGCGCTCTTGTCCGCTGACCCCAGGCCGAAGGGCTCGACGTAGCGGAAGCCGATCTCCGCCAGGCGGGCCAGCGTACGGTCCTGGTTCTCGGCGAGCGCGTCACGGACGCTGTACAGCTGCACGGACAGCAGACCTTGCCGATCCATGGGGGCTCCTCTCGGGTGGGGCGGGCTTCAGCCGATGACCAGCGGGCGCAGGGTGCGGTGGGCGATCTTCAGTCCCTGGGCGACCTTCTCCTCCGTTCCGCCCCAGACCGGGTCCTCGTGTTCGACGGAGAGCGTTCCGGTGAAGCCGTGCTCGTAGAGGCGGTCGACGACGCGCGCCCAGTCGACCTGACCGAGCCCCGGCACCCGGTAGCGCCACCAGCCGTTGTCCCAGGGGTCCGGGCGGTCGACCGCCTTGCCGAAGAAGCCGTACCGGTCGATGTCCCCGCTGCCCAGCTCGACGTCCTTGGCCTGGGCGTGCACGATGCGGTCGATGTAGGGCGCGATGGTCTTCACCGGGTCGATGCCGATCCAGGTGAGGTGCGAGGGGTCCCAGTTGAGGTAGAGGTCCAGCGAGAACATCCACTCCCACAGTTCCGGGGAGTATGCCAGGTTGCCCGGATAGCCGTCGGGGTGCCAGCCCTCCATGACGCAGTTCTCGATGATGACCTTCACACCGCGTTCGCCCGCGTAGTCGACGAGTTCGGGGAAGACGCGCTCGGCCTCCCTGAGGTTGTCCGCGACGGGCTTGGTCCAGTCCCGGCCGATGAACGTGCCGACGTACGGGACGCCGAGCGCCGCGGCCGCGTCCACCGCGTGCTTGAAGTGGGTACGGATCTCCGCCCGGCGCTCCGGGTCGGGGTGCAGGTGGTTCTCGTAGTAGGCGAGCGCGGACAGTTCGAGGTCGTGCTTGGCGAACAGCGCGAGCGTCTCCTCCGCGCGCGCCGCGGGGAAGTCGGCGACGGGCAGATGGCTCGCCTCGAAGTCGCGTCCTCCGGTCCGCGGCCAGACGGCGACCTCGAGCGCCTCATAGCCGTTGCCGCTCGCCCACTCCGCGATGCGCGGGAGGGACCAGCCGGGGAGACATGCCGTCAGGAAGCCGAGTTTCATCTCTTCACACCTCTGTCCACGAGCCGTTACGGGAGGATCGGAGAACCGCCTCGGTGATGCGGGCGGCGCGCAGTCCGTCGTCGAAGGTCGGCAGGCCCTCCGGCCGGTCGCCGCCGATCGCGGCGTACGTGTCGGCGACGAACGCCTCGAAGCATTCCGCGTACCCCTGGGCATGGCCCGGGGGCAGGACTGACAACCGCCGCTGTTCGGCCGAGCCGTGGCCGGGGTCGCGGCTGATGACCCGGGCGCCGTCCTCACCGCCCAGCCAGATGGTCTCCGGGTTCTCCTGGTCGAAGACCGCGCTGGCCCGCGCGCCGTCCAGCTCGAACCACAGCCGGTTCTTCCGCCCGGCGGAGACCTGGGAGACGGTGGTGGACGCCAGGACGCCGGAGGCGGTGCGCAGCAGCAGCGCGGCGCAGTCCTCGGTACGGACGTCCATGTACTCCTCGGACGCGGAAGGCTCCGAGGCGTCCTCGAAGGTACGGGCCCCGGCGGCGGGACGCTTGTCCACGGCGATCGACGTCGAGGCGGTGACCTCGGCGAACCGTTCGCCCGACACCCACTCGACCAGATCGCACCAGTGGGAGCCGATGTCCGCGAAGGCGCGGGACGGGCCTCCGGCCACCGGGTCCACGCGCCAGCCGGAGGCCTGCGGCGAGAGCATCCAGTCCTGGAGGTAGCTGCCGTGGATCAGGTGCCAGCCGCCGAACTCGCCGTCGATCCGGCGCGCCCGGATCTCCCGGACCAGGGGGTGGTAGCGGTAGACGAACGGGACGGCGGCCACCAGCCCGCTGTTACGGGCCGTCTCCGCCATGCGCTCCGCGTCGGCGACGGAGACCGCGAGGGGTTTCTCGCACACCACGTGCTTCCCGGCGGCGAGGGCGCGCATCGCGAAGGGCGCGTGGGTGGCGTTGGGCGAACAGATGTGGACGACATCCACGGAAGTGTCGTCGAGGAGCGCGTCCAGGGACGGATACGCGGAGACCTGCCACTCCGCGGCCACCTGGGCGGACCGCGGTGGCGAGGAGGCCAGAACGCCGGTGATGCGGGCGCCGGCCAGCGCCGCGGCCCTGCGGTGGATCGCGCCGATCATCCCGGCGCCGACGATGGCGGTGCCGAGTGGCTTGGAGCGGCCTTGCGGTGGAGAGGTGATGACAGCCCTCCCTGAGGAGCGTCGGCGGGATGGTCTGCTGTCGAGTCCTGATCTCGGTCCGACGGTGCGGTTTCGTCCGGCGGTGAGCCTAAGACAGCCATTAGAGCCTCACAAGACATTGAATTCTGCATCTTGTGAGTCATAAAAGCCGCCAGAATTGCGGTACCGTGACCGGCCATGGGAGCGCAGACGACGGACCCCCGCCCGATACCCCGGCTGTCGGTCGCCGGCCTGCGGCCGCAGAACACCGGCGGCCCGGTCCACAGCTCACTGGCCCGGCTCATCGCGTCGGGCCTCGCCGACAGCCGCGCCGACCTGGTCAAGGCCACCGGCCTGGCACGGTCCACGGTGGCCCGGCACCTCGACACCATGATCGACGCCGGGGTGGTCACCGAGGGCGGAACCGTCGCCCGGCCCGGCCGCGGCCGCCCGGCGCTCCGGCTGACGCTCAACCCCCGGTCCGGAGTGGTCGCGGTGGCCGACGTCGGCGCCCACAGCGCCCGGCTGGCCCTCGCCGACCTGTCGCAGAACCTCGTGGCGCAGGAGGAGGTCGCGCTGGACGTGGCGCGGGGCCCCGAAGCGACGCTCGACCTGCTGACCGAGCGGCTGCGCGGCATGCTGGCCGAGTCCGCGGCGTCAGGAGGGGCCGACCGGCCCTCGGCCTTCGTCGTCGGGCTCCCCGGTCCCGTCGACGCGCGCGCCGGTACGCCGGTGCGGCCGCCCATCATGCCCGGCTGGGACGGCTTCCCGGTCGGCCGGACCCTGACCGAGCGGTTCGGCTGCCGGACCTTCGTCGACAACGACGTGAACCTCATGGCCCTCGGCGAGGCCCGCGCCCTGCCGGAGGGCGAGGCACCGCTGCTCTTCATCAAGATCGGCACCGGTATCGGCGGCGGCCTCATCTCGGCCTCCGGGGAACTCCACCGCGGGGCGGAGGGCGCCGCGGGTGACATCGGGCATCTGCGGGTGCCCGGCGCCGACGACACCGTGTGCAGCTGCGGGAACATCGGCTGCGTCGAGGCCGTGGCGTCGGCCGCCGCGATGGCGGCCCGGCTCGGCCGGGAGGACCCGGGCCTCGCCGGGCAGGACGGGCCGCGCGGCGCCGCCGACCTGGCCCGGCTCGTCCGCGACGGCCACCCCGGGGCCGTACGCGTCGTCCGCGAGGCCGCGGTGACGATCGGTGAGGTGGTGGCGCTGCTCGTGCACGTCTACAACCCGGCGCGGATCGTCATCGGCGGGGCGATCGCCGCCGCCAGCGACGACCTGCTGGCCCGGATCCGCGGCGTCGTCTACCGGCGGGCGCTGCCCCTGGCCACCCGTCGGCTGTCGCTGACCGGGAGCGTGCTGGGGATGTCCGCCGGTGTCGTCGGCGGGACGGTCGTCGGCGTGGAACACGTCCTGTCCCCCGAGGGCATCGGCGACCTGCTGGCGCATTCGGCCTGACCGAGCGCACTCGGCCTGACCGAGCGCATTCGGCTTGCCCGAACCCTTGACCCGCCGGGAAGCCGGTGCTTGCATGTTGCACCGTTTCACCGACAGCGGTTTCGTCCAACTCCGTTGCCTCCAGGTGCCGTTCTGCCGCGCGCTGTCCACCGCCGCCGCAGCGGACAGCGCCCTGTGAAAGACCGGGAGAGAACCCATGGACGAAACCACGCGCCGCGTCCCCGTCGGCGTCATCGGTACCGGCTCGATCTTCAACGCCTACGCACTCGGCCTCTCGGCCATCCCCCAACTGCCCATCGTGCGCGTCGCCGACCTCGACGGCGAGCGTGCCCGCGCCGCCGCCGAGGAGTGGAACATCCCGGCGTGGGGCACGACGGAGGAGCTGCTCGCCGACCCCGAGGTGCAGGTCGTCGTCAACATCACCCCGCCCAGGGCCCATGCGGCGCTGACCGACGCGGCCCTGCGCGCCGGAAAGCACGTGTACGTCGAGAAGCCGCTCGCCGCCACCGCCGAGGAGGCCCGGCGGAACATCGAGACCGCCCGGGAGACCGGCAAGCTGCTCGGCGGGGCGCCCGACACCTTCCTCGGCCCCTCCGGGCAGACGGCCCGCGCCGCCGTCGACGCCGGGCTGATCGGGCGTCCGTTCGCCGCGTCCTCCTTCGTCCGCTCCTCGCGCGCCGAGACCTGGCACCCGGACCCCACGTTCCTGTTCACCGAGGGCGGCGGCCCGGTCCTGGACTGGGGTCCGTACCACATCGCCGCGCTGGTCAATCTGCTCGGACCGGTCAGCCGGGTGGTCGGGGCGACCACCCGCGCCGCCGACGAGCTGACCGTGACGGCCCCCGAGCGCCGCGTCGAGCGCGTCGGCGTCACCGTCGACACCCACGCGACGGCGATCCTCCAATTCGCCTCCGGCGCCCTGGCCACGGCCATGTACAGCTTCGACGTATGGGACACCACCCTCCCCCACCTGGAGGTCTACGGCACCGAGGGCACCCTCCAGGTGCCCAACCCCAACCGCTTCGACGACCCCGTCCTGGTGAAGCGGCGCGGTGACGAGGAGTGGACCGAACTCCCCGCCGTGATGGACCCGCTCACCCCCGCGGGCGCCCGCGCCATCCGCGGCCCCGGGGTGCTGGACCTCGTACGCCACCTCGGCGGAGACCTCCACCGGGCCTCCGCCGACTTCGCGTTCCACGTACTGGAGGTCCTGGAACGGCTGGAGCGCATCGCGCCGGAGAACGGCGCCGTCGAGATCACCAGCACCGTGAAGCGTCCGGCGCCCCTCCTCGGCATCGACGTCGGCCCCCTGACCCGCTAGTCCGCTCCCGCTCCCTCCCTCTCCCTCCCCACGGGACCTCATCCGCAAAGGAGCGGACGATGCTGTCTGCCCGGAAGCCCGGCGCCGCCACCCCCCACACCCCCGAAAGCCCCGAAACCCCCGTGCCACCGCACGGCCCTGAACGGATCGCGAAGGCCACCGGCCAGGAGGTGAACGGGGTGTTCATCACCCTGTTCATCCTCGCCTACATCGGCCTGTGGATCGCCCTGTGCACCCCCGCCTCGGTCACCCTGTCCCTCCGGGTCGCCGACCTCGACCCGGACGGCAAGGCCGGGAGCCTGTCGACCATCGCGGGCGCCGGCGCCTTCTGCGCGCTGGTGGCCAACCCCGTCTTCGGCAGGCTCAGCGACCTGTCCACCTCGCGCTGGGGCCAGCGCAGGCCGTACATCCTCGGCGGCATGGTCCTGGGCTTCGGGGCGCTGCTGGTGATGGGCACGGCGCCCAACCTGTTCGTCCTGGGCCTCGGCTGGTGTCTGGCCCAGATGCTGTTCAACGCGGCCCTCGCCGCCGCGACCGCGCTCCTCCCCGAGCGGGTGACGGACCGGTACCGGGGGCGCGTCTCCGGGCTGATGGGCATGACGACCCAGATCGGCATCGTCAGCGGCACGTTCCTCGTCCAGTTCACCGGGACGGACAACCTGTGGATGTTCGTCGCGCCGGGGCTGCTCGGTCTGGTCATGGTCGGGGTCTTCGTCCGCTATCTCAAGGAGGTCCCCCGCTCCCGGGCCGAACTCCCCCGGCTCCGCTGGGCCGACATCCCCCGGAGCATGTGGATCAACCCGGTGCGCCACCCCGACTTCGCCTGGGCCTGGTGCGGACGGTTCCTGACCTGGACCGGTCTGTCCTTCCTGACCACCTACAAGGCGTACTTCCTGATGGACCGGCTCGGCTACACCGCCGAGGACGCCAGCCCCGTGCTGTTCTGGTCGATGCTGATCCTGGCCACCGCCACCACCGTCAGCAGCTTCACCGCAGGCTGGCTCTCCGACCGCATACGGCGCCGCAAGGTCTTCGTCGCCGCGGCGTCCGTCGTCTTCGCCTGCGCCATGGTGGTGGTGGCCACGGCCCAGTCGACCGGGATGTTCCTCGTGGGCGTGGGGATCTCCGGTCTCGGCCAGGGCATGTACATGGGCGTCGACTACGCCCTCGTGGCGTCGGTCCTGCCCAACAAGGACACCGAGGCCGCCAAGGGCATGGGCGTGTTCAACCTGTCCACCACGATCCCCCAGACCATCTCCCCCGTCCTCGCCCCGCTCTTCCTCGCCATCGGAGGCGCCGGAAACTACAGCGCCCTGTACATCGCCGCGGCGGTCTTCTGCGGCGCGGGCGCGTTCGCCATCCGGCTGATCCGCGGCGCACGGTGACCCGGAGTCGCGTCCCCGCAGAATGACCGCATGACAGCGAAGAACGGCAGGCGATGGAACCACAACATCCATTACCACCACCGCATCCTCCGCGCGGTCCCTGACGGCGCCCGGCATGCCCTCGACGTCGGCTGCGGCGAGGGCATGCTCGCCCGTGAACTGAGGCGAACCGTGCCGCACGTCACCGGCATCGACCTCCACGAGCCGAGCATCGACCAGGCCCGCGCCCACCCGGGCGACATCGACTATGTGCTCGGGGACTTCCTCACCCATCCCTTCGAACCGGCCTCGTTCGAGGTCATCGCGTCGGTGGCCACCCTGCACCACATGGACGCCGCCACCGGGCTGGCCCGCATGCGCGACCTGCTGCGCCCGGGCGGCGTCCTCGCCGTCGTCGGACTCGCCCGCAACACCCCACGCGATCTGCCGTACGTCCTCGCCGGGGTCGCCGTCGGCACCGCCCATCGCGCGGTGAAGGGCCAGTGGCAGCACCCGTCCCCCATCGTGTGGCCGCCGCCGGTGACGTACCGGCAGATGCGGGCGCTGGCGGCCGAGGTGCTGCCCGGCGCCCGGTACCGCCGTCACGCCCTGTTCCGCTACAGCCTTGTCTGGCACAAGCCGGCATGACGAGGCTCGCCTCCCCTCCTCTCCGTCTCACCCCGTCCGGGCGCCCGCTCCGCCTGCGGCGGTGGCCAACTGCTCAGGCACCGGCGCCGCCGCCGTGGACTCCGCGGTGGCCCATACCGGCACGCCGCCCGCAACGGCTGCGGCTGACCCCGGACGCACACATTTTCCGCCACGCGCACCGAAAGCCCCTTCTGACCGGAAGGGGCTTTCGGTATTTCCGGATTGGCATCAACACCCGCTACCCCGCTAGAATTTGAGTCGGCACCAAGAAAAAGGGGAAGCAGTGGCAGTTCGCTTTGTTCAGGTTCCGGAAACCCAGAAGGACGAGGAAGGAGTTCAGGAAACCGTCACGCCGGTCGTCGTGAACGGACAGACGGTCGAGACGCAAATTTATGGACGCACCGTAATTCACTGCGATATCGAACCCGATGTCACCGAGGACGTGCACTCGGTGGAGATCGTGGTCCCCGTCTGGGCCGACGAGGAATACGAAACCGGGGAGCAGAACGAGGACGGCAGCAACACCATCGCCGTACGGCAGGCCCTGAAGCCGGAGCGCCGGATCGTGGACCTGGGGCCGGATTCACTGAAGGCCCTTCAGGAGGCACTCCAGCCCTTCGCGGTGGTGTCCAGGCCCGCGGAGGAATCCACCCCCAAGAAGCGCGGCCGCCCCGCCAAGAAGGCAGCTCAGACCCCTCCGAGCGCGAGCTAGCACTGCGGGGGCGGGAACGCAAAGCTCCCGCCCCGCCCATTCGGCGCGAGTTCGATCCCGCACGGCTTACCGTCCGCCATGAAGAATGAGCGGTTTTTGCCGGAGCCCTGCGGTTGCACCATTCCTCAGCCGGAAAGACTCTCCCCCAGTCGGTCAGGTCCAGTTCGCGGGTTCGGCGAGGGCGTACGACGAGGCGATGCGGTGCTGGTCATGGAGGACCGTCAGGGTCGAGGGTCCGGCGGGCGTGCCGTCGCGCCAGGCCGTGCAGTAGATGCCGCTGGACCAGCGGATGGTGCGGGAGGTGGACGGCAGCAGAGTGATGCCCGTTGAGCTGACCGTCTTCTTGCCGTTCAGCCAGACCTCGAAGGCCCCCTGGCCGCTGTCGGCGAGCTTGAGGCGTACGACGATACGGATCCAGGTTCCGCGCAGGTCGGCGATGGAACCGACGGTGCCGGAGACCGCGCGGCCGCCGTACTGGATCTTGTTGCCCATGACGAACATCAGAAGCCAAGGGCCCTCCGGATCCTCGGGGGAGAACTGCTGGAAGGTGACGTTCTGGTCATGGAACCGCCAGTCGGGGGCCAGCCGGATGGCCTGGCCGTAGTAGCGGTCCTCGCCAACGCTCTGCGCTCCTCGGCGGAGGACCTCGGAGTGGTAGCCCCCGGTCTCGTTGACATAGGTCTGGGTCGCCGCGAGTGCGTGCGCGCCCTTGTAGGTGGGGGTGTCGACCGTGGTGATCGTCCCCTGTTTCTGGGCGTAGCTGTAGTCCCAGCCCTCCACGCTGCCCCGGTTCTGGAAGAACACTCCCTCCGGCAGGTCGGCGGCGGCCGCCCGACCGGAGGGAGTGATCGCGGCGAGGGGCCCGGCTAAGCCGAGACCTCCGAGCACCGTGAGTATCTGACGTCTCTTCATGGCCAGGATGATGGGAGTGGCCGCCTCAATATTCAAGAAGCGTGCGCGAAGAGATCCGATGACTGGTGCTATCCGTTCAGGGCCGGGATGACCTCGGTGCCGTACGCGTCGATCGTTCTCTCCTTCGCGTCGTGCATCGCATACACCGCGAACTGGTCCACGCCCAGCCCCCGCAGCGCGCGCAGCTTTTCCACATGGGCCTCCGCCGGTCCCAGCAGGCAGAAGCGGTCGACGATGTCGTCCGGGACGAAGGCCGTGTCCGGGTTTCCGGCGCGGCCGTGGTGGCTGTAGTCGTAGCCCTGGCGCTGGGCGATGTACGCGGTCAGGGATTCGGGGATGGCGCCGGAGTGATCGCCGTAGCGGGAGACCAGGTCCGCGACGTGATTGCCGACCATGCCGCCGAACCAGCGGCACTGCTCCCGGGCGTGGGCCAGGTCGTCCCCGATGTACGCGGGCGCGGCGACGCAGATGGTGATCGCGTCCGGGTCGCGGCCCGCCTCGGTGGCGGCGGTGCGGACCGCGTGGACCATCCACTCCGTCAGGAACGGGTCGGCGAGCTGGAGGATGAAGCCGTCGGCCTTCTGTCCGGCGAGGGCGAGCGCCTTGGGCCCGTACGCCGCCATCCAGACCGGCAGCCGGCCGTCCTTGATCCAGGGGATGCGCATCCGGCTGCCGTCCACCACGGCCTCCCGCCCCTCCGCCAGGTCGCGGATGGCGTCGATGGCGTCGCTCAGCCGGGCGAGGGTGTTCGGCGTGCGGCCCGCGACTCGCATGGCGGAGTCGCCGCGGCCGATGCCGCACACGGTGCGGTTGCCGTACATGTCGTTGAGGGTGGCGAAGGTGGAGGCCGTCACCTCCCAGGTGCGGGTGCCGGGGTTGGTGACCATGGGGCCGACGGTGAGCCGCTCGGTGTGTTCCAGGATGCGGCTGTAGATGACGAACGGCTCCTGCCAGAGCACGGCGGAGTCGAAGGTCCAGCCGTAGCCGAAGCCGTTGCGTTCGGCGCGGCGCATGAGGTCGACGACGTCCGACGCGGGCGGATCGGTCTGGAGTACGAGTCCGAAGTCCATGGCCTGGCCTCCTAGGTGAGGTACTGACAGGTCGAGCGGCGGACGTAACGGCCGTGCCCGGCGCGCCCGGTGTAGGCGCGGCCGTCGATGACCGGAAGGCCGCGCGAGAGCACGGTCTCGACCTGCCCGGTGATCTGCTTGCCCTCGTAGGCCGAGTAGTCGACGTTCATGTGGTGGGTCTCGGCGGAGATGGTCTGCTGGGCGGCCGGGTCGTAGATGACGATGTCGGCGTCCGAGCCGGGCGCGATGGTGCCCTTCTTGGGGTAGAGGCCGAACATCCGGGCCGGGGTGGCGCAGGCGATCTCGATCCACCGGCGGCGGGTGATGTGGCCGTCCACGACGCCCTGGTGGAGCAGGTCCATGCGGTTCTCCACGCCCGGCATCCCGTTGGGGATCTTGGAGAAGTCGCCGCGGCCCATCTCCTTCTGGCCGGTGAAGCAGAACGGACAGTGGTCGGTGGAGACGACCTGGAGGTCGTTGGTCCGCAGCCCCCGCCACAGCGCCGCCTGGTGTTCCCTCGGCCGCAGCGGTGTCGAGCAGACGTACTTGGCGCCCTCGAAGTCCGGTTCGGCGAGGTTGTCGGTGGACAGGAACAGATACTGCGGACAGGTCTCGCCGAAGACCGGAAGCCCCTTGTCGCGCGCCTGCGTCAGCTCAGCGACGGCCTCCTCCGCCGACACATGGACGACGTACAGCGGCGCCCCGGCCACCCGTGCCAGCTGGATGGCGCGGTGGGTGGCCTCGGACTCCAGCAGCGCCTTGCGGACCTCGCCGTGGTAGCGGGGGTCGGTCCTGCCCTCGGCGAGGGCCTGTTCGACCAGGACGTCGATGGCGATGCCGTTCTCGGCGTGCATCATGATGAGCCCGCCGTTGGCGGCGCCGCGCTGCATGGCGCGCAGGATCTGCCCGTCGTCGCTGTAGAAGACGCCCGGGTACGCCATGAAGAGCTTGAACGAGGTCACGCCCTCGTCCACGAGGAGGTCCATCTCCTTCAGGGAGCCCTCGTCGACATCGGACAGGATCATGTGGAAGGCGTAGTCGATCGCGCAGTTGCCGCCCGACTTCAGATGCCAGGCGTCCAGGCCCTCCCGCAGGGCGTGCCCCTTGGTCTGGATGGCGAAGTCCACGATGGTGGTCGTGCCGCCCCAGGCCGCGGCCCGGGTGCCGGTCTCGAAGGTGTCGGCGGCGAACGTGCCGCCGAACGGCATCTCCATGTGGGTGTGCGGATCGACACCGCCCGGGATGACGTACTTGCCGGTCGCGTCGATCGTACGGTCGGCGGTCCAGCCGCGCGCGACATCGCTGTCCGACGCGGCCAGCGCCACCACCCGCTCGTCCTCGACCAGGACGTCGGCGTGGATCTCCTCGGCGGCGGTGATGACGAGCCCGCCACGGATCACGGTACGAGGCATCAGCCCGCACTCCTTCCCGTCTGACCGGACTGGGCGCCCGACTGACCTTGAGTGGCGTTCAGGGCGGCTTCGAGGATGTCCGCGCCCTCCTCCGCCTCCGCCACGGTGAGGCTCAGCGGCGGGGCGATGCGCAGGACGCTGCTGTTGTGGCCGCCCCCCTTGCCGAGGAGCAGCCCGCGCTCGCGGGCCGCCTCCAGGACGGCCGAGGCGGCCTCGGGCGCCGGGTCGCCGGTGCCCGGCTCGACCAGTTCGACGCCGATCATCAGCCCCCGGCCGCGTACTTCGCGTACGCCGTCGAGCCCGGCGCAGGCCGCGCGCAGCCGCTCGATGAGCAGTCCGCCGACGCGGCGGGCGTTGCCCTGGAGGTCGTGCTCGACGAGGTGGTTGAGGTTGGCGAGACCGGCGGCCATGGTGACCGGGCTGCCGCCGAAGGTGGAGATGGAGTTGGCGCCCAGGCAGTTCATGACCTCCGCGCGCGCCACGACCCCGCCGATCGACATGCCGTTGCCGATGCCCTTGGCGAAGGTGAGGACGTCCGGCGGGCCCGCGGCGTCATGGGCCTGCCAGCCCCAGAAGTGGTCGCCGGTGCGGCCCCAGCCGGTCTGCACCTCGTCGGTGATCCACAGGATGCCGTGCCGGTCCAGCACCTCCCGGAAGGCGGCGAACAGCCCGTCGGGCGGGGAGGTGAAGCCGCCCACGCCCTGGACGGGTTCGGCGATCAGCGCGGCGACGTTGCCGTGCGCCTGGCCGAGGATGTCTTCCAGGTCGGCCACGCACGCGTCGATGAACGCGCCGTCCGACAGCCCGGCGAACGGCCCCCGGCTCCGCACCCCGCCGTGCACGTACAGCGTCTGGAGCGGGGAGATGCTGGTCGGCGACCAGGAGCGGTTGCCCGTGATGCCGACCGTCGAGAACGACCGGCCGTGGTAGCTGTTGCGCATCGCCAGGATCTGGTTGGAGCGGCGGTACGTGGTGGCGAGCAGCAGCGCCGTGTCGTTGGCCTCGGTGCCGGAGGTGGTGAAGAAGACCCGGGCATCGGGGATGCCGGACAGATGCGCGACGCGCTCGGCGAGGTCGACCATCGGGCGGTCGAGGTAGAGCGTGGAGCTGTGCAGGATCCGGCCCGCCTGCTCGGTGATGGCCTTGGTGACCTCGGGCAGCGCATGGGCGGTCATGGTGGTGAGGATGCCGCCGAAGAAGTCGAGGTAGCGGTTGCCGTCCGCGTCCCAGACGTGGCGCCCCTCGCCGTGGGTGATCTCGATGGGGCGCTGGTAGTACAGCGCCAGCCAGTCCGGGAGGACGGCACGGTGGCGTGCGTACAGCTGGTCGCCGGTCGTGGGCTCGCCGGTCATGGCTTCACCAGCTCGTCGTAGGCGTCGGGGCGGCGGTCCCGGTAGAACGCCCATTGCCGGCGCACCTCGTCGATGAGGCCGAAGTCGAGGTCGCGGACGACCAGTTCCTCTTTCCTGTCGCTGGCCACGTCGCCGACGAACTGGCCGCGCGGGTCCACGAAGTAGCTGGTGCCGTAGAAGTCGTTGTCGCCGTACTCCTCGGTGCCGATGCGGTTGATCGCCGCGATGTAGTACGCGTTCGCGACCGCCGACGCGGGCTGCTCCAGCTGCCACAGGTGCGACGACAGCCCGCGGGAGGTGGCCGACGGGTTGTAGACGAGCTGCGCCCCGGCCAGCCCCAGGGCGCGCCAGCCCTCCGGGAAGTGGCGGTCGTAGCAGATGTAGACGCCGACCTTGCCGACGGCGGTGTCGAACACCGGCCAGCCCAGGTTGCCCGGCTTGAAGTAGTACTTCTCCCAGAACCCCTTGAGCTGGGGGATGTGGTGCTTGCGGTACTTGCCGAGGTAGCTGCCGTCGGCGTCGATCACGGCCGCGGTGTTGTAGTAGAAGCCGGACTGCTCGACCTCGTACACCGGGGCCACGATGACCATCCCGGTCTCCCGGGCCAGCGCCTGCATCCGCCGCACCGTCGGCCCGTCCGGGACCGGCTCTGCCCATCGGTAGTGCTCCGCCTCCTGTACCTGGCAGAAGTACGGGGCGTTGAACACCTCCTGGAAGCCGATCACCTTGGCCCCCTGGGCGGCGGCCTGCCGGGCGTAGTCCTCATGCTTCGCGATCATCGATTCGGTGTCGCCGGTCCAGGTGCACTGGACGAGCGCGGCACGTACGACGTTGGCCATGATCAGCTCCTTCACAGCAGGGCTCCGGGGGCTTGCCCCCGTCGTCAACCTGTGTCTACGCACGTAGAATTTCGCTGTGGTGAAGAACGTAGAAGCGCACTCACCACTCTGGCAATACCGCCGCCGTTACTCAACGAAGAACATCACTTTTCGTGTGATGTCGGGCCTGACGTCGGACCCGGCAGGGATCAGGTGGCGCCGTGTATGCCCGCCACGCGGAGGGCGTGGGCCAGATCGTGCTGGCTGCCCGGGGACACCGCGCCCGCCGCGTCCAGCAGCTGCGGCACCAGCGTGCCCGGGTCCTCGGCCGCCGCCTCGGCCACCTCGGCGGGCGTACGGGCCCGCAGGAACGCCGTCAGCAGCAGCGCCACCTCCTGGTGCGCCGCGTTCCCGAGCAGCGCGAGCGCGGTCTGCGCCACCTCCGCGACGGGCCGCGCGACGCTCTGCCGCAGCAGCCGCTCGCCGTCGGACTCGCGGCCCGCCGCGATCAGCGCCTCCGCGGCGGCGGCGAGCGGCTCGGGCGGCAGACAGGCCATCTCCCACAGCAGTGTCGCCACGTCGGCGCCGAGCCCCGCGCGCTCCAGCTCGGCCGCCAGCACCGGCAGCCGCCCGGCGGGCCATATGGCCGTCTCGCACAGCACGGCGTGCGCCTCCCCGCTGCGCCCCTCCGCCCGCAGCCGCCCCAGCCGCGCGACGGCGCCACCGG
>NZ_GG657754.1:2667553-2668864 GCF_000158915.1 Streptomyces himastatinicus ATCC 53653
CGCTCCTCGGCCTCACGCTCCCGCTTGCGCGCCCCGCCCCGCACCCCGGGGAACCGCGCCCCGCGCGGAGCGGGCGCCTGCTGCCCCGCCCCCGCGAACCGCGCCCCCCGCGGCGGGGCCGTTTGCTCCGCGGGCGGTACGGGGGCGGGGTCCGGGGCCCCGTCGTACGCCGCGGCGAACCGAGCCCCCCGCGGCCGGGGCGGCGCGGAAGGCCCGTCGTCCGGCTGGGTGCGCCCACCGAGGCCCGCGATAGACGGATCCTGCAACCCACCCGCCACCCACGACGCCCGCTCGGTGCCGGGCGGGGCACCCGCGGGCTCGTCTTCGCCCGCCGCAGCGGAAGACCCGCCGCCGGGCCCCGGCGGGGCACCAGGCATCTGCGCGCCCGGGGCACCAGGCGGCGCGCCCGCGCCCGCCGGGGCGGGCCGTGCACCGCCAGGCTGGGGCCGCCCGGCCGGACCCGCACCCGGCGCGCCCTGCGGACCGCCCGGGCCCGCCGCCGACCATTGCGCCGTCGCGGACGGAACACCTGCGGACCCCGCGCCCGCCGGGGCGGGCCGTGCACCGCCAGGCTGGGGTCGTCCGGCCGGACCCCCGCCCGGCGCAACCTGCGGGCCGCCACCCCCGCCCCACGGCGACGGCGCGCCCGGGGCGCCAGGCGGCGCGGGCTCGCCCGGCGCCGCCGGGAGGGCGGCCAGGCGGGCGGTGAGTTCTTCGCAGCGGGCCGTGGCGCGGTAGTGGTCGTCCTGGGCCCAGGCCAGGGCGGCGTCGACGGGGTCGCCGTCGGGGGTGGTTCCGGCTCCGGCCCGCTTCGCCGCATGGAGGTCGCGTTCGCGGTCGGCCGCGGCGAACCGTTCGCGCTGCATCGCGGCCAGGCGGGCGCGGAGCGCCTCGCGGGTGCCGGGGGCCGCGTCGTGGGCGGTGATCGAGGCGCGGTACAGCGCGGCGGCGCGGGCCGCGGCCACGTTGGCGGTCTGGGCGCCACGCTGGGCGGAAAGGTCCTGGAGGAGGGCCTGGACGACGTCCCACGGCGGGATCTCCTGGCCGTCGAGGCAGGCGCGGAGCCCGTCGGGGTCGCGTTGCGCGAAAACGGCGTACCAGCCCTTGTCCGGGTCGATCCGCCGCGTCAGCGCACGCAGATAGCTCGCGAACTCCTCGATCGCCGCCGGGAGTTGTCTGCCCGCCATCGCCACCCCCGCATTCGACACCCCGCATGTTACGGACCTGGGTACCGGCGCGCTACGGGCACATTTCCGGATTCGTACCCGACCGGCCAGGTTGGAGCGGGTTCCTGCGGGGATTTTACGGTGG
>NZ_GG657754.1:2669057-2738382 GCF_000158915.1 Streptomyces himastatinicus ATCC 53653
TCGGCCGCGGCCAGCCACCGGCCGTCGGCGAGCCGCTGGACGCCGGTCGCGGCCCCGATCTCCGGGTTCTGCTTGAAGGCGTGGCCCAGCGCCTCCAGCCGGGCCCGCTCCGGGCTGTTCCACAGCCCGGGCTCCAGCTCCGTCTGGGCGGCGTTGCGCTGGCTGGCGCGCGGCGCGGCGATCGCGTCGACCAGCGGCATGCCCCGGTCGAGGTGGTTCAGCAGGGTCTGGAGCACGGTGGTGATGATCGTGGCGCCGCCCGGCGAGCCGAGCGCCAGCACCGGCTTGTGGCCGTCGAGCACGATGGTCGGCGACATGGACGAGCGCGGCCGCTTGCCCGGACCCGGCAGGTTCGGGTCGTGGACGGCGGGGTCGGCGGGCGCGAAGGAGAAGTCGGTCAGTTCGTTGTTGAGCAGGAAGCCCCGGCCGGGGACGGTGATGCCGCTGCCGCCGGTCTGCTCGATGGTGAGGGTGTACGCGACGACGTTGCCCCACTTGTCGGCGGTCGTCAGGTGCGTGGTGCTCTGGCCCTCGTAGGTGGTGGGGGCGGCGTGTCCGCGGGTGTCACAGGCGCCGGGGGCGCCCGGGTTCGTGGGGTCGCCGGGGGCGAGCGGGCTCTTCAGCACCTTGTCGGGCTTGATGAGGCAGGCCCGGGAGTCGGCGTACCGCTGGGAGGTGAGTGCCTTGGTCGGTACGTTCTCGGCGGCCGGGTCGCCGACCCAGCGGCCGCGGTCGGCGAACGCTATCCGGCTGGCCTCGATGTAGCGGTGCAGATAGTCGCGCTCGCTGAGCTTGGTGAGGTCGGTGCGCTCCAGGATGTTGAGCGCCTCGGCGACGCTGGTGCCGCCGGAGGACGAGGGCGCCATGCCGTACACGTCCAGCCCGCGGTAGGAGGTGCGGGTCGGGGCCTGCCGTTTCGTCTCGTACGCCCGCAGGTCCTCGGCGCGCAGATCGCCGGGGTGCACGGTGCGCTGCGCCTTGGGGTCGACGGGGGGCTTGCGCACCGTGGAGACGATGTCGCGGCCCAGCTCGCCCTTGTAGATCGCGCCGACGCCCTTCTTTGCGAGCAGGGCGTAGGTGCGGGCGAGATCCGGGTTGCGGAGGGTCGAGCCGACGGCCGGGAGCTTTCCGCCGGGCAGGAACAGCTCGGCGGAGGCCGGGAAGTCCTTGAAGCGGTCCTCGTTGTCGGCGGTCTGCTCGCGGAAGGTCTTGTCGACGGTGAAGCCGTCGCGGGCCAGCCGTTCGGCGGGCTTCAGCACCTGGCCGAGCGACCGGGTGCCCCAGCTGCGGAGCGCGTCGCTCCAGGTGGCCGCGGTGCCGGGGGTGCCGACGCTGAGCCCGCTGGTGACGGCGTCGTCGAACGGCAGCGGCTTGCCCTGCCCGTCCAGGAAGAGGTCCTTGTCCGCGCTCTGCGGGGCGGTCTCGCGGCCGTCGAGGGTGGAGACGCTGTGCCGCTTGGCGTTGTAGTAGACGAAGTATCCGCCGCCGCCGACGCCCGCTGAGTACGGCTCGGTGACCCCGAGCGCGGCCGCCGTCGCCACCGCCGCGTCCACCGCGTTGCCACCGCGCCGCAGCACGTCGATCCCGGCCGCCGAGGCGTCCGGGTCCACGCTGGAGACCGCGCCGCCGTAGCCGGTGGCGACCGGCGTCTTGGCGGGGGTGCCGTCGCCCTTCGTGGCAGGCTGCGCACCGGCCGGGGCGACGCCGAGCACGGCGACCATCCCGGCCGCGGCGGCGAGCGCGGGCAGCGCGCGCCGGGCGGCTCGCGCCGTGGTTCTGGTTGCTGTGGCTGGTCGTGCGGCGTGCCCCATCCGGACCTCCAAGCGGACGACAGAGAGAGCGGAGCCTACCGGCGACGCTCATGCTCACGACAGGGGGCGAGTGTCCCTTGAGTGCCCCTATGAGATTCACTCGAACACCACTCGGATGGCAGCTACGATGCGCGGCCATGACTGACACCGTGCAGGACCTGATCGCTTCCGGAGCGGCCCTGATCGTGGGACTGGCGCTCGGCTGGGCCGCGCATTCGGCGGCCGGACGCCGGGGGCGCACCCGCGAGCAGCGCTTCTTCGGCCTGCCGGACGGCTCGGAATGCGTCCTGGTCACCCACCGGGACAGCACCTCGTCGCACTGGTCCATCCCGCGCCATGACGCCCTCGCGCTGCTCGGCCTCGCCTCCGTCGTGGAGAACTGCGGGGCGCACGCCGAGGTGGCCCCGCACGACACGGGGCTCCAGGGCTTCGGCGCGCGCACCGAATTCTGCGTCGGCGACCCGACCGCGCACCGCCGGCTGTCCGCGCATATGACGAACCTGCTGCCCGGCGTGACCGTGTCCCAGGGCGACGAGTCCGGGGCCGACCGCGGCACCTTCACCATCGGCGGCACGGAGTACCGCCCGGAGCCCGGCGCGCTCGAACACGTACTGGTGGCGCGGCTGACGGCCGGTGACGGCGGCCGTCCCGTCTTCCTGGCCGCCGGGCAGCGCCCGGTCACCCACCGCGCCGCCGTACGCCACCTGGTGCGCAACCGCGCCAAGCTGGCCCGCAAGTACGGGGCGCAGGGCTCGTTCTGCCTGCTGCTGAAGGTGGTCAACTCGCAGGCGTACGGCCCGGATGTGGTCGAACTGGTCGCGGACGTCACCAAGGCGGCGACCACGTCGGGCGGCCGGGCGTCCACGAAGACGCTCCTCAAGGAGGGCTGAGCCGGGGGAATATCGCATCGCGGACGGCCCATGGGATCACTACGGCCACATCGTTACCCAGGCGTAACTTACCGCCCTATTACCAGCGGTAAGGCGCGGAGTTACCGTCAGGTCACTTAGCCCCGCACCGGTGCTCCCCGCCCCCCACGGCATCCCCACGTCTGGAGCCACAGTGACCCCTGCCCGCCGAGCGCTGCGTACCACCACCGCCGCCGCCCTTTCGGCGACCGTCCTGGCCGGTGCGACCTCCGTCCTCGCCCCCGCCGCCACGGCCGCCCCCGCCGCGCCGCCCACGTCCACGGCCGCCGCGGCGGCCGACACCTCCGTACGGTTCGTCGAGATCCCCGGCGACGGCGGCACCACCCTCGCCGCCAACGTCGTCGCCCCGGCGGACACCTCGCGCCGCCACCCCCTCGTCGTGCTGCCCACCAGCTGGTCCATGCCGCAGATCGAATACCTCGCGCAGGCCAAGAAGCTCGCCGACTCCGGCTATGTCGTGGTCAGTTACAACACCCGCGGCTTCTGGCAGTCCGGCGGCCGGATCGAGACGGCCGGGCCACCCGACGTCGCCGACGCCTCCAAGGTCATCGACTGGGCGCTGGCCAACACCGCCGCCGACCCCGACCACATCGGCATGGCGGGCGTGTCGTACGGCGCCGGGATCAGCCTGCTCGCCGCCGGTTTCGACGCGCGCATCAAGGCGGTCGTCTCGATGAGCGGCTGGTCGGATCTCATCGGGTCCATCTACAGCGGCCGCACCCAGCACGCCCAGGCCGCCGGGCTGCTCGGCGGCGCGGGCGCGCTCACCGGCCGCCCGAGCGACGAACTCAACCAGATCCTCAAGGACTTCCTCGGCTCCAACCTGGCCAAGGAACAGGACATGATCGAGTGGGGCCGCAAACGCTCGGCGGCCACCTACCTCGACAAGATCAACGCCAATGGCGCGGCCATCATGCTGGGCAACGCCTGGGGCGACTCCATCTTCCCGCCCAACAGCTACGCCGACTTCTACGAGAAGCTGACCGGCCCCAAGCGGCTGGAGTTCCGGCCCGGCGACCACGCGACCGCCGAGTTCGGCGGGCTCTTCGGGCTGCCGAACGACACCTGGGAGCACAGCAGGCGCTGGCTCGACCGGTACCTCAAGGGCGACCGCAACGGCATCGACCGCGAGCAGCCGGTGCAGCTCATGTCCCGGACCGGCGGCGGCTACGAGGGCTACGGCAGCTGGTCCGCCGTACCCTCGGAGCGGCGCCGGATCGCGCTCGACAAGGCCGAGACGGTCACCGCGAACCACGACTCGGGCGCCAACGCCGGGACCGTCATGCTGACCGGCGCGCTCGACCAGTTCCTCAAGCTCCCGCCGCTCGCCTCGATCCCGCTGCTGCCGCGCTCGTACGCCGCGGTCTGGCAGACCGGGGCGTACGCGACCGAGCAGCGCATCCGCGGCACGGTGTCCCTGCACACCACCGTCACCAGCGACAAGGCCGACGGCACGGCGGTCGCCTACCTCTACGACGTGGGCCCGCTCGGCGTCGGCAAGCTCGTCAGCAACGCGCCCGTCACCTTCCACGACCGCACGCCCGGCAAGCCCTTCCCGGTCGACCTGGACCTGTTCTCGACGGCGTACGACGTCCCGGCCGGGCACCGGCTCGCGCTGGTCGTCGACACCGTGGACCCGCTCTACATCGAGCACAACCCGGACGGCGCCCACCTCACGTTCTCCTCGCCGGCCGCCGACCCCTCGTATCTGTCGGTCCCGGTCCGCGACTAGCCGAGCCCCCTAGGGAGTGTCGCCCGGCAACGGGGCGCCCGGGCCGGGCGGCGCCACCCGCACCTTCTCCGTCTTCACGCTGCGCCGCTGTCGCTTCGCCACCCAGTTCGCGCACCACGACAGCAGCATGCACATCCCGATGTAGACGGGCGAGATGACCATTACGACGGGGATGAAGGGCAGGTCGTAGTCCAGGTTGGACGCGATGAGCTTGCCCGCGTGCAGAAACTCCTCGTAGGTGATGAGGAAGCCGAGCGAGGTGTCCTTCAGCGCCACCACCAGCTGGCTGATGATCGCGGGCAGCATCGCCCGTACCCCCTGGGGCACCAGGACGTACGTCATGACCTGCGTCTTGCGCAGCCCCAGCGAGTACGCCGCCTCCCGCTGCCCGCGGTCCACCGCCGCCACGCCCGCGCGGAACACCTCGGCGAGCACCGAGCCGTTGTACAGGGTCAGCCCGGTGACCAGGGCGGGCAGCGGCTGCACCTTCAGCGCCACGAAGACGAAGAAGATCATCACCAGCACGGGCATCGCCCGGAAGAACTCCACGACCAGCGTGGCCAGCCAGCGCACCGGACGGTGGTCGGACAGCCGCCCGGCGGCCAGCACCGCGCCCAGCGCCAGCGAGAGGACGGCGGCGAGCGCGAACGCCTTGAGCGTATTGGCCAGCCCGCGCAGCAGCAGCTCCTGGATGCCCACGTACTCGAAGGGCATCCACTTCCGGTAGGCGAACTGACCCGTGTCGACAAGGAGATAGATCACCCAGCCGATGAGGGCCAGCAGCACCAGCGTGGCGATCACCCCGTAGAGGCGGTGACGGCGGACGGTGCGCGGCCCGGGGACGTCGTAGAGAACGGCGGTGGTGGTCAACGCGGCACTCCCCAGCGCTTCTCCAGCACGGTGAAGATCGCGCTGATGGTCAGGGTCACGAGCAGATAGCCGACGGCGATCCAGACGAAGGACCAGATGATGCTGTAGCCCATCTCGTTGAGCGGTTTGTAGGTGCCGAGCAGTTCGGTGACGCTGAACGACCCGGCGATGGCCGAGTTCTTGGCGAGCGCGATCAGCGTCGAGCCGACCGGCGGGATCACCGCGCGGAACGCCTGCGGCAGCACCACCGCCCCCAGCGTCTGTTCGAAGGTCATGCCCAGACTGCGGGCGGCCTCGCCCTGCCCGACCGGCACCGTGTTGATGCCCGAGCGCACCGCCTCGCAGATGAACGCCGAGGTGTAGCAGCCGAGGGCGAGCACCGCGAAGGCCGTGAACGGCAGGATCAGCCCGAAGCGCGGCAGCCCCAGCATCACCGCGAAGAACAGCAGCGTCAGCGGGGTGTTGCGGAGCACCGTCACCCAGGCGGTGCCGAAGGCGCGCAGGCTCGCGACCGGCGCGACCCGGAAGGCAGCCATCAGGACGCCGAGCGCGAGGGCGAGCAGCGAGGCGTAGACGGTCAGCTGGACGGTGCCGAGCAGACCGCGGCCGTAGAGCGAGAAGTTCTGGGTGAGCACGTCCATGGTTCGGGCTCTCAGTGGTAGCGGTCGACGGCGGGCGGTTTCGGGGCGGGCACACCGGACAGGCCGAGGGTCGCGTTGTACGCCCGTCTCCAGTCGCCGTTGCGCTCATGGGCCTCGATGGCGTCGTCCAGCGCGAAGCGCAGCGCGTTGTCCCGCTTGGGCACGCCGATGCCGTACGGCTCCTTGGAGAAGGGCTTGCCGACGAGCTTCAGCTCCTCGGGGGCTTTGGCCGCGTAGCCGAGCAGGATGACGTTGTCCGTGGTGACCGCGTCGACCTGGTAGCTGAGCAGGTTGTCGACGCACACCGAGTAGTTGTCGTACGCGACCGCGTGCGCCTTGGGGTAGTCGTGCTGGATGCGCTGGAGCGGGGTGGAACCGGCCGCCGAGCAGACCGTCTTGCCCGCCAGGTCGGCGGGGCCGTGGATGTCGTCCGTATCGGTGCGCACCAGCAGCGACTGCCCGGCCATGTAGTACGGACCGGCGAAGCCGACCAGCCGCTTGCGCAGCGGATTGATGGTGTACGTGCCGACGTAGTAGTCGATCTGGCCGTTCTGGAGGGCGGTTTCCCGGTTGGCGGAGGCGATGCTCCGGAAGCGGATGGTCCGGGGCGGGAAGCCGAGGGAGGCCGACATCATCTTCGCGATCTCGATGTCGAAGCCGGAGTAGCGGCCGGTGGCCGGGTCCTTCTCGCCCAGATAGGGCTGGTCCTCCTTGACCCCCACGGTGAGGTAGCCGAGCCGCTTCGCCTTCCGCCAGGTGGGCGAGGAGGGCAGCCGGAAGTCGGTGGCCACCCGGTAGCGCGGCAGTTCCTCGGGCGCGGGGCCCTTGGCGGGCGGGCTGCCCTCCTTGCCGCAGCCGGAGCCGGTGAAGGCCAGGAGCAGCGCGAGGATCACGGTCAGGGTGCGCCTCATGTGCGTCATGTGCGTCATCGCCCGGCTCAGTGCTTGAGGATCTTCGACAGGAAGTCCCGGGCCCGGGCGGACTCCGGCGCCTTGAAGAACTCCTCCGGGCTGCGGTCCTCCACGATGCGGTCGTCGTCCATGAAGATCACGCGGTTCGCGGCGTAACGGGCGAAGCCCATCTCATGGGTGACGACGGCCATCGTCATCCCGTCCCTGGCGAGCTGCCGCATGACCTCCAGCACCTCGTTGATCATCTCCGGGTCGAGCGCCGAGGTCGGCTCGTCGAAGAGCATCACCTTCGGGTCCATGGCCAGCGCCCGGGCGATCGCCACGCGCTGCTGCTGACCGCCGGAGAGCTGCGCGGGGTACTTGTCCGCCTGGTCCGCGAGCCCCACCCGGTCCAGCAACTCCCGGGCCCGCCGCTGGGCCTCGGCCTTGCCGCGCTTGCGGACCTTCACCTGCGCGAGCATCAGGTTGTCCAGCACGGTGCGATGGGCGAACAGATTGAACGACTGGAAGACCATCCCCACTTCGGCCCGCAGCCGCGCCAGGTCCCGGCCCTCCTCCGGCAGCGGCCGCCCGTCCACCACGATGGAGCCGGACTGGATGGTCTCCAGCCGGTTGATCGTCCGGCACAGCGTCGACTTCCCGGACCCGGAGGGCCCGATGACCACCACCACTTCGCCGCGGCCGACGGTGAGGTCGATGTCCTGGAGGACGTGGAGCGCGCCGAAGTACTTGTTGACGTTGCGCAGCTCGATCAGCGGTTCACCCACGGCCATACCGCGCAAACTATCCACATGAAAGCGGCACTTCGGTCAGGACACGCACCGAGGGGTGGATACCGCCCGATAGTGGGCGGCCTCAGACTTCCGAGACCTCCGCGTACAGCTGGGACAGCTCGGGGGCGCCGTCCGCGGCCCACTGGTGGCCCGCCTCGACCACGTCGACCTCCCGGCCGGAGCCGAGCCGGACCACGGGACGGCCGTTGGGCCACACCTGCCAGACCGCGCCCGGCACGGTGCGGATGATGACCGTGCCCAGATACAGCCCGGCGTCGTTACCGAGCCAGGGCAGCTCCTCCGGGTCGTCGCGCCAGCGCGGCACCAGTTGGTCCAGCGCCTCCAGCGATCCGGCCGAGTCGTCGAGTCCGATGCCCGCCTGCGCGGCCCAGGCGCGCAGCAGTTCGCATTCGGAGAGGAGTTGTGCCACGCCTTGGGGGTCCGCCTCCTGGGCGCTCATCAGCGCCGTACCGGAGGCCGCACCGTGCCGCTTGCGCCAGTTGTCCAGGAAGGGGATGTTCATACAGCTCAGCGTCGCACCAAGCGCACGGGCGCACCACAGGGCGCGCGGTGGGCTCCGTGACCCGTTGCTTGTCTTGACGACACCCCTCCGTCTTTCTACGTTCGCCATGCACCTGTCGAATCGCCGGTCGGGTCGGTTACGAGAGGGGACACATATGCGCGTCGTCAGACCATGGTCAGCGGCCGGGATCGTCGCGGGAGGTGCCGTCCTCGTACTCCTCGCACCGGCCGCACCCTCGGTGGCCCAGGCCCCCACCACCACCAAGCCGCTCCCTTTGGAGCGGCTTTTCGACAACCGGGCGGTCGGTGACGACACCGCGCCGGGCACGGCGGACTTCGACGGGGCGGGCAACTCCCTCTCCGCACAGGACCTGCGGGCCGCGGGCTGGACCCCCGGGCGCACCATCGCCCTCGACGCGGCGCGGCTCACCTGGCCGCGGAGCGCGGGATCCGCCCGGCCCGACAACGTGATCGCCGACGGGCAGTCGGTGCGGCTGCGGGGGCGCGGCGACGCGCTCACCTTCCTGGTCGCCAGCAGTACCCCCGGCGGCCCCGGCGCCGGGGCGGGCGGCACCGGCCGGGTCCGCTACGAGGACGGGTCGACGGGTACGTACACCCTGAGCGCCCCCGACTGGCGCGCGGGCCCCGCCGCCACCAAGGCGGTCGGCCTCCCGCACGTCAACACCGCCGACGGGCAGCGGCCGGAGGCGGCCCGGCTGTACGCGGTGACGGTGCCCCTGCGCGGCGACCGGCAGGTCGCATCGGTGACCCTGCCGAGGGACCCGGGCTCGGGGGCCGATCTGCACGTCTTCGCCGTCTCGCTGCGGCAGCCCGCGCGGGGCTGGACCGGCAGCTGGGCCGCCAGCACCGCCGGATACACCAAGGTCGGGCCGTGGACCGACCAGACGCTACGGCTCGTCGTGCACACCAGCGCGGGCGGCCCTGGCGCCCGGGTCCGGCTGGAGAACACCTTCGCCGCCGCCCCCGTCGACATCGGCCACGCCACGGTCGCCCTCCAGGCCACCGGCGCGGCGGCGAGCGGCACCCCGGTGCCGCTGACCTTCCGGGGCCGGGCCGGTACGTCGATCCCGGCGGGCGCCCAGGTCTTCAGCGATCCCGTGAACTTCCCCGTACCGGCCGACGCGAACCTTTTGGTCAGCATTCACCTTCCCGGGCCGGTCGCGGCGGTGCCGGTGCATACGCAGGCCACGCAGCGGTCCTTTCTGAGCGCGCCGGGGAGTGGTGACCGTACGGGTGAGGCGGGCGCCGACGCGTACACCGGCACCCTCACCACCTGGCCCTTCCTCACCGGCGTCGATGTCCGGGGCGGCCCGGGGTCGGTGGTGGCCCTCGGCGACTCCATCACCGACGGCACCAAGTCCACGATGGACGCCAACCGGCGCTGGCCCGACGTCCTCGCGCGGCGGCTGCGCGCGCCGTCGTCCGGCGTGCCCGCGTACGGCGTCGTCAACAGCGGCATCTCCGCCAACCGCGTCGTCACGGACGTCTACCCCGGCGACGGCGTCAGCACGGTCACCAGCGGGGTGAGCGCGGCCAGCCGCCTGGAGCGGGACGTCCTCGCCCAGACCTCCGCCCGTACGGTCGTCGTCTTCCAGGGCATCAACGACCTGCGCTGGGGCACGTCTGCCGAATCCGTCATCGCGGGGTTGAAGGGGCTCGCCGCGCGGGCGCACGCGCGGGGGCTGCGGGTGGTGGGCGGGACGATCACGCCCTGCGAGGGCGAGGCGCTGTGCACCGCCGACGCGGATGCGCGGCGTTCCGTGGTGAACGCCTTCATCCGCGACAACGGCGGGGTGTTCGACGCGGTCCTGGACTTCGACGCGGTCGTACGCGACCCCGCGCACCCGTCGCGGATCCTCCCGGCGTACGACAGCGGCGACCATCTGCACCCGGGGGACGCGGGCTTGAAGGCGATGGCCGATGCGATCCCGCTGCGCTCGCTACTGGGCTGAGCTGCCCCCACCCCGCCCCTCCCCGAAACCGGGGGCAAGCCCCCGGACCCCCGGGCGGGGGCTCCGCCCCCACACCCCCGCTCCTCAATCGCCGGAGGGGCTGAATTTGCGACCCGGTTGTGGGCAATCGTTCCGCGGAGGGGCACCTCCCAGCGGTAGCTGGGGGAGCCGCCAGCCAGGCGGCGGCGTTATGCCTGGACGTCCACCACCACCGGGGCGTGGTCCGACGCGCCCTTGCCCTTGCGCTCCTCGCGGTCCACGTACGCGTCGCCGACCGCGTCGGCGAACGCCCCGTTCCCGTAGACCAAATCGATCCGCATGCCGCGGTTCTTCGGGAAGCACAGCTCCCGGTAGTCCCAGTACGTGAAGGGGTGGTCGTACTTCAGGGGGCGGGGGACGACGTCCGACAGGCCCGCGCCCCGCAGGGCGGCCAGGGCCTCGCGCTCCTTGTCGGTGACATGCGTGAGGCCGTCGAAGCGGGTGCGGTCCCAGACGTCGTCATCGGTGGGGGCCACGTTGAAGTCGCCGAGGACGGCGAAGGGCCGGGGGCCCTTCGCGTCCTCGCCCACGGCCTCCCGCAGGGTGTCCAGCCAGCGCAGCTTGTAGTCGTAGTGGGGGTGGCCGATCTCGCGCCCATTGGGCACGTAGACCGACCAGACGCGCACCGGACCGCACGTGGCGGCTATGGCGCGGGGCTCCTGGTCGCCCTCGTAGTCGGGGCCGCCGGGGAGGCCGGAGACCACCTCGTCGAGGCCGACCCGGGAGAGGACCGCCACCCCGTTCCACCGGCCGGTGGCGTTGACCGCCGCCTCGTAGCCCAGCTCGCGCAGGGGCTCGAAGGGGAAGGCGGCCTCGGCGCACTTGGTCTCCTGGACGCACAGCACATCCGTGCCGCTGCTCTCCAGCCAGGCGAGCAGCCGGGGCAGCCGGGCAGTGATCGAATTGACGTTCCAGGTCGCGATGCGCATGGGGGACAACCTACATCCCGGGTCTGACAAGGCTCAGAGCGTGAGGCCCTCGCCCGGGGTCAGACGGATGTGCTCCGCACCACCCGTACCCGGCCCGTCGGGGCCGAGCATCCGCCCGTACACCGTCGGCCCCAGGTCGGACAGCAGCGCGTCGTGGATGTCGATCGCACGCCGCGGCGCGACCTCGCGCACATAGTCGAGGATCTCGGAGAACTTGTTCCAGGGCGCGTGCAGCGGCAGCAGCAGCGTCTCCACGGGGCGGTCCGGGACGGTGAGCGCGTCGCCCGGGTGGAAGACCGCGCCGTCCACGACGTAGCCGACGTTGGTGATCCGGGGGATGTCGGGGTGGATGACGGCGTGCAGCTGGCCGTGCACCTCGACCTCGAACCCGGCCGCGGTGAAGGTGTCGCCCTCGCCGACCGTGTGGACCCGTCCGGGGAACGCCGCGGAGATCTGTCCGGCGACGCTGGCGAGGGTCCAGATCTGGGCGGCGGGGTTGGCGTCGAGCGCCGCCCGCAGCCGCTCCTCGTTGAAGTGGTCGAAGTGCTCGTGGGTGACCAGGATCGCGTCCGCGCCGACCGCCGCGTCCTCTTCGCTGACCCCTCCGGGGTCGATGACGAGCAGCTGCCCGTCCTTTTCCAGCCGGACGCAGGCGTGGCCCTTCTTGGTGAGGTTCATGGAGATCATTGTCCTCCCCACCACCCGCGTTACGCGCCCGGGACCACGCGCCTACTCCTCGGGGCTGGTCTCCTCGCGGATGACCCGCTGGGCGACGGCGAAGGCGGAGTTCGCGGCGGGCACCCCGCAGTAGATCCCGGTGTGCAGCAGCACTTCCTTGATCTCGGTCGGCGTCAGCCCGTTGCGCAGCGCGGCCCGGGTGTGGAAGGCGAGTTCGTCGAGGTGGCCGCGGGCGACCATGGCGGTGAGGGTGATCACGCTGCGGGTGCGGCGGTCGATGCCGGGCCGGGTCCACACCTCGCCCCACACATAGCGGGTGATGAAGTCCTGGAAATCGCCGGTGAACTCGTCGACCTGTGACTCCGCGCGGTCCACATGGGCGTCGCCCAGCACCTCGCGCCGGACCTTCATGCCCTGGTCGTAGCGGTCGGCGCGGCCGTCCGGCACGGGCTCGGGCGGCTGGGTGTAGCCGATCTCGACGGGCGGGCCGGTGGGCGCGGAGGCGGGGGCGGTACGCGGCGGGGCCGGGGCGGTGACCGGCTGCGGCACCGGCGTCAGCACGGGCTTGACGTGCGGGGCGTTGACCGCGGTCATCCCGGTCGGGTGGTCCGAGGACTGCCACGAGCTGGAGAAGTGGCGTACCAGCAGGTCGGTGACGGCGGCGGGCTGCTCGACGGGCGCCAGATGCGAGGTGCCGGGCACGAGCGCGAGCCGGGCGTCGGGTATGCCGGCGACCAGGACGCGGGCGTCGGCGGCCGGGGTGACCTGGTCCTCGGCCCCGGCGAGCACGAGCGTGGGGATGCCGATCCGGCCCAGCTCGGGGCGGATGTCGAAGGCGGCCAGCGCCTCGCACGCGGCGATGTAGCAGCCGGGGTCGGTGGTGCGGACCATCTGGACGGCCCAGTCGACGATGGCGGGCTGGGCGGCGGCGAAGGTGGGGGTGAACCAGCGCTCGGGGGTGGCGCGGGCGATCGGGTCGAGGCCATTGGTGCGGACCACGACGCCGCGCTGCCGGAAGGAGTCGGCGGTGCCGAAGCGCGGGGAGGCGGAGACGAGCGCGAGTGAGCCCACTCTCAGGGGATGTCGTAGCGCCAGTTCGGCGCCGATGGCCCCGCCGATCGAGCAACCCGCGTAGCCGAAGCGGTCGATGCCCAGCATGTCGAGGGTGGCCAGCAGCCGGGCGGCGAGTTCCGCGACGGACGGGGCGGGGTGGGCGGGCGAGCCGCCGTGGCCCGGCAGGTCGAAGCGGAGGACGCGCCAGTGGCGGGACAGCTCGGGTATCTGGCGGTCCCACATATGCCAGGTGGTGCCCAGCGACGGGCCGAGGACGAGTACGGGCCCGTCCTCGGGGCCGTCGGTCCGGTACTGAAGTGTCTTGGTCTCGCTCACCCGGAAACGGTATCCCGAACGTCGCGAAGGTCCCTACGGCCTGATGGTGGAGACCACGTAGACCTTCGGATGGGCCGGGTTGTCGTTCCTGACCGTAATCCTCAGCTTGGGCTGCGGTTCCTTCTGCTTGATGACCATGCCCGACCAGTCGTGACCGGCGGCTCCGACCTGCCAGCCGACCTTCTTCGCCTGCTCGTCCGTGATCGTCACCGCGCCCTTCTTCAGCGCGGAGGGACCGGTGCCGAGCTTGGCCAGAAAGCGGTCCAGTCCGTCGCGGGAGGTGACGAACTGCACGTACAGCGAGCTGACCTTCCAGGAGTTGGTCTCGAACGAGGCGACCTTGAGCGAGTTCTGCGGAACCGGAATGTCGTAGATGCGCCGCTGCACCCGGGACGGATAGCCCGCGGACAGGCCCTTGGCCTTGGCCGACTGGACCTTCTCCGAGCCGCCGTCGCGGCTCTGCATGGCGGAGATCGCCAGATAGCCCGCCGGGATCGTGATCAGGAGAAAGACGATCACGGCCTTGAGCCAGCGGCGCGGCGGACGGCCACCGTCGCCGCCGGACCCACCGGACCCACCGGACGAACCGGGCGCACCCGGCGCACCGGACCCGCCGGGCCGGTCGGACGTAGGGCTTCCGTTGGTACCGGACACGGACGCTCCGGGGTGCTGCTCTGCGGTGGTCACTCGCGGCCTCCTGCCTGGCCCCGCGGCGCCAGCCGCAGCGGGGAGGATCCGGCGCGTTCGTACCGCTCGACCCGGCGGCGGGTTGCGCGGCGGAAGCGGCGGGCGACGAGCCGGGCGAGGTCGGCGGCGCCGACCATTCCCGCCTCGGGCCCCAGCTGGGCCTTGACGATACGGGCCTCCGGCCGGTAGCCGCGCCCGGTCAGGGTGCGCCGGAAGGCTTCCCGGGCCGGAACGATCAGCAGATCGTCGGCGGCGCTGACGCCACCGCCGATCACGAAGCAGGAGGGGTCGAGGGCGGCGGCGAGGTTGGCGATGCCGACCCCGAGCCACTGCCCGATGTCCTGGAGGAGCTCGATGCACATGGCATCGCCGTCCCGGGCCAGCTCGGTGATCAGCGGCCCGGTGATCTCCTGGATGTTGCCGCCGACCCGGTCGGTGATCCCGTACGCCACCGGCGACTCGGCGGCCGCCAGCTCACGGGCCTCCCGGACCAGCGCGTTGCCCGAGCTGTACTGCTCCCAGCAGCCCCGGTTGCCGCACGGGCAGCGGTGCCCGGCGGGCACGACCTGCATATGGCCGAACTCCCCCGCGACCCCGTACTTGCCGCGCTTGACCTGGCCGTCCTCCAGGATCGCGCCGCCGATGCCGGTGCCGAGCGTGATCATGACGAGATGGTCCTCGCCGCGCCCGGCGCCGAACCGCCACTCGGCCCACGCCGCCGCGTTCGCGTCGTTGTCGACCATGACGGGGACGGCGAGGCGCTCGGCGAGCCGGTCGCGCAGCGGTTCGTTGCGCCAGGACAGATGCGGCGCGAACAGGATCCGGTTGCGGTCCGCGTCCACCCAGCCCGCCGCCCCGATGCCGACCGCGTGCACATCGTGCCGGTCGGACAGGTCCAGGACGAGTTCGGTGATCGTGTCCTCGACGACCTTCGGGCTCTTGGACTTGTCGGGCGTCTCGGTGCGCACCTTCTCCAGGATGTTGCCGTCGGCGTCGACGACCCCGGCCATCACCTTCGTGCCGCCGATGTCGATGCCGACCGTGGGGACCCGGGGCGCGCTCAGATGCGAGCGGCGCTCGCGCGTGCCGACGGTCCGCAGCACGGTGGCCCGGGCCGAGCCCCGGTGCACTCTTTCGCGGTAGATGCTCATCGGCCGGCCCCTTCACCGGTGCGGGGGATGCGGTCGCTGCGGGTGCGTGCTCGCAAGAGTTCGTCGTCCCTGCGGGTGTCTCGGGAGGCCGGGGCCTCGGCGTGCGGTGGTCATGACGCGGGTGGGGCCCGCCGTGCGATTGTGCCTCAACCGCCCCTCACGGTGCATGGTGAGCCGCCGGGCACCCGACCGGTCCCGGCCGACTCAGCGCGCCAGCTCGTGGGTGAGTTGTTCCAGCTCGCTGCCGCCCGCCATCTGGCGGGTCAGGTCGTCCAGGGCGATCTCGTCCTTGGCGTGGCTGCCCGCCATCGTGCCCCGCTTGAGCAGGACGAAGCGGTCGCCGACCAGGTAGGCGTGGTGCGGGTTGTGCGTGATGAGGACCACTCCCAGCCCGGCGTCGCGCGCGGCGGCGACGTACTTCAGCACCACCCCGGACTGTTTGACGCCCAGCGCCGCCGTCGGCTCGTCCAGGACGAGGACCTTGGCGCCGAAGTGGACGGCGCGGGCGATCGCCACGCACTGGCGCTGACCGCCGGAGAGGGTGCCGATGGGCTGGTCGACGTCGCGCAGGTCGATGCCCATGCGCAGCAGCTCGCGGTGGGTGGTCTCGCGCATGGCGGACACGTCGAGGCGGGCGAAGGGGCCGCGGCCCTTGCGGATCTCGGAGCCGAGGAAGAAGTTCCGCCACACCGGCATCAGCGGGACGACGGCGAGGTCCTGGTAGACCGTGGCGATGCCGCGGTCCAGGGCCTCGCGCGGCGAGCCGAGCCGGGTCTCCTCGCCCTCGACGGCGAAGGCGCCCTCGTCGTGCTGGTGCAGCCCCGCGACGATCTTGATGAGGGTGGACTTGCCCGCGCCGTTGTCGCCGAGCACGCAGGTGATCTGCCCGGCGTGGACGTCGAGCGTGACGCCCCCCAGGGCCTTGACGTTGCCGTAGCGCTTGCCGATGTCGCGCAGCGCGATCAGCGGCGTCCCGGATGTGGTCGTGGTCCCGGATGTGGTCATGCGCTTTCCTCCGCCCGCTTGCGGACCCACCAGTTGAGCAGCGTGGCGAGCAGCAGCATCGCCCCGAGGAAGAACTTGAACCAGTCCGCGCCCCACTGCGCGTACACGATGCCCTTGTTGGTCATGCCGAAGATGAACGCGCCGACGGCCGCGCCGACCGCCGAGCCGTAGCCGCCGGTCAGCAGGCAGCCTCCGATGACGGCCGCGATGATGTACAGCAGTTCGTTGCCGACGCCCTCACCGGACTGGACGGTGTCGTACTTGAACAGCAGATGCTGCCCGGAGATCCACGCCGCCAGGGCGACCCCCATGTACAGCCCGATCTTGGTGCCGTTGACGGGCACGCCGACCGCGCGGGCCGCCTCCTTGGCGCCGCCCACCGCGAAGATCCAGTTCCCGGCGCGGGTGCGCAGCAGGATCCAGGTGGCGAGCGCGATCAGGGCGAACCACCACACCACGGTGATCTGGAGTTCCACGTCCCCGATGGTCAGGTGGGAGGCGAAGACCTGCCGGGCGGAGGGGAAGCCCTCCATGTCGGCGATGGTCTTGGTGGAGACGGTCTCGCTGATCAGCTTGGTGAAGCCGAGGTTGCAGCCCTGGAGGATCAGGAAGGTGCCGAGCGTGATGATGAAGCTCGGCAGGTTGGTGCGCACCAGCAGATAGCCGTTGAAGAAGCCGATGGCGAGGGTGACCAGCAGGGACACCCCGGCGCCGACCCAGACGTTCGCCGTCATCTGGTACGAGAACATCGACGAGATCAGCGCGGACGAGGTGACCAGGACGCCGGTCGACAGGTCGAACTCGCCGCCGATCATCAGCAGCGCGACCGGCACCGCCATGATCCCGATGGTGGACGAGGCGTACAGCACGGTGCTGAAGCTCGACCACTGGAGGAAGGCGTCGGCGGCGATCGAGAAGAAGACGAAGACGGCGGCGGCGCCGACGACCGCGCCCAGCTCCGGGCGGCCCGCCAGGCGGCGCAGCAGCGGGGTCCGCGCCACCGGGCGCGCGTCGGCCTTGTCCGTTTCCGTTGCGTCTGTCGCGTCTGACGTGTCCGCCGCGCTCATCGGGTGCCCCGCTTCGTGAACGCCGCCAGCTTCTTGGCGTCGTCCTTGGTGACGATCTGCGGGCCGGTGAGGACCGGCTTGCCGCCGCCGAGGACGTCCGCGTTGTAGCGCTGGAGCCAGAGCAGGTCCACCGCCTCGTACCCCTGGAGGTACGGCTGCTGGTCGACGGCGAAGCCCAGCGTGCCGTCCTGGAGCCCGGCCGCGACCTTCGCGTTGAGGTCGAAGGTGTCGATCTCCGCCTTGCTGCCCGCCTGCTCGGCGGCCTGGGCGGCGGTGTCGGCGAACGGCGCGCCCAGTGTGAGGACGCTGTCGATGTCCTGGTCGGACTGGAGCTTGGCCTCGATGGAGGACTGCACGTCGGGCATGTTGGTGCCCTCGACGTAGATCTTCTCCAGCTTGCCGTCGAAGGTGTCGGCCGCGCCGTCGCAGCGCTGCTCGTGGCCCACGTTGCCCTGCTCGTGCAGAACGCACAGGGCCTTCTTGCGGCCGCGCTTGTTCAGCTCGTCGCCGACGGCCTCGCCCGCGATGGTCTCGTCCTGGCCGACGTGGGTGAGCGCGCCGAACTTCTTGGACTCCGCGGATCCGGAGTTGACCGTGATCACCGGTATCCCGGCCTTCTCGGCGCGCCGCACGACGGACTTCATGGCGTCGGGCTTGGCGAGGGTGACGATCAGGCCGTCGACCTTCTGGTCGATGTACGACTGGACCAGCTGGGCCTGTTCCTTGCCCTCCTCGTTGTGGGCGTAGAGGAACTTGACGTTGTCCTTGACGGCGGCCTGCTTGGCGCCGTTCTGGACGATGTCCCAAAAGGTGTCGCCGTCGCCGGAGTGGGTGACCATGGCGAAGGTCATCCGCGGGGTGTTGACCGCCGCGTGCCCCGAGGCCGCCTGCGCGGCCCGCTTCTCGGCCCGCAGCCCGCCGGTGCTGCTGCACCCCGCCAGGGCCGTACCCAGCAGTGTCGCCAGCACGGCGGCGGTCAGCGCGCGTGCCCCTGTCCCAACTCTGGCCACGAAGAAGCCTCGTCCCTCTTGTCCCGTTTCATGTCGGCGGCCGGGAACGACATGATCGGCCCCGGCCGCCGCCAAGTATCCGTTACGGGGCGCGGCCGGGGTGGTGGGGGGCCAGGGACGTCTGGTGAGTCAGGGACGTACGAGCAGCTGGAACTCGAACGCGTAGCGCGAGGCGCGATAGGTGTGCGAGCCGAACTCGACGGCCCGGCCCGTATCGTCGAAGGTCGTCCGCTCCATGGTCAGCAGCGGCGCGCCCTCGGGCTCGCCGAGCTGCTTCCCCTCGTCGGCGGTGGCCGCGCGGGCGCCGACCGCCTGGCGGGCGCTGTGCAGGGTGATCCCCGCGGCGCGCATCAGTCGGTAGAGGCCGGTGTCCTCCAGTTCCGCGCTGTCCAGCTTGAGCAGTCCGGCCGGGAGCCGGTTGGACAGATGCGCCATGGGCTCGCCGTGCGCCAGCCGCAGCCGCTCGATCACCACCACCTCGGTGCCCTCCGCGATGCCGAGCGCGGCGGCGACCTCGGCGGTGGCGGGCTCGGTGGTGTTGAGCAGGACCCGGGTGGCGGGGCGCTGGCCCGCGGCCTCCAGGTCGTCGTAGAGGCTGCTCAGCTCCAGGGGCCGCTTGACCTGGCTGTGCACCACCTGGGTGCCGACGCCGCGGCGCCGCACCAGGAGGCCCTTGTCGACCAGGGACTGGATGGCCTGGCGGACCGTGGGGCGGGACAGCCCGAGCCGCCCGGCCAGCTCGATCTCGTTGCCGAGCAGGCTCCCGGGTGCCAGCCGTCCTTTTTCGATCGCCGACTCGAGCTGTTGGGACAGCTGGAAGTAGAGCGGGACCGGGCTGCTGCGGTCCACACTGAACTGGAGCGCATCCGCCCCGCCGGATGAGTCTTCTTCCTGCTTTGCCACGGGGCGAGCGTAGCCGGATGAACTGATGACGGGAAGTCGTGAAGTTCGGTTGTCCGGACAAACTACGCAGAGAAACCGACAACGCTGTCGTTCGTGTCCGTCCGTAACCAGCACAGCGAGCGATGGCCCGGGCCCACCTCCGTCTCGGGCGGCCGCCGCGTACAGACGTCCATGGCGTACGGGCAGCGCGGCCGGAACCGGCAGCCGTCCCCCACCACCGCCTCCCGCCGCTCCGCGTCCCGCCCCGCCCGTGCCGCCAGCCGCTCCGCGCGCGCCGCCCGCGCCCGCTCACGCCCCGCGGCCGAGCTGGGCGCGGCGGCGGCCAGCGTCTGGGTGTACGGGTGGCGGGGCGCGAGGATCACCTCGTCGCTGGGGCCGCGCTCCACGATCTCGCCCCGGTACATGACCATCACCTCGGAGGCGAAGTGCCGGGCGGTGGCCAGATCGTGGGTGACGTACAGCAGGGCGAGCCCGCGCTCGTCCTTGAGCCGGTCCAGCAGCCCCAGGATCTCCAGCCGGATCGACACGTCCAGCATCGACACCGGCTCGTCGGCGAGCAGCACCTCGGGCCCCGGCGCCAGCGCGCGGGCGATCGCGACACGCTGCCGCTGCCCGCCCGACAGCTCATGGGGACGCTTGTGCGCCATGTCGTCGGCGGGCGTGAGGTTGACCGACCGCAGCAGCTCCCGCGCCTTCTCCTCGGCATCCGCCCCGCGCCGCGCCCGGCCGCCCACCAGCAGCGGACGGATGAGGTGATGGCCCACGGTGTGCGCGGGGTTGAGCGAGGCGAACGGGTCCTGGAACACCATCTGTACGGCCCGCCGGTACTCCTTCCCCCGCGTCCGCCGCGCCCCGCCCAGCCGCACCTCCCCGGCGGTGGGCGCCACCAGCCGCGAGAGGGCGCGTACGACGGTCGACTTGCCGCTCCCGGACTCCCCCACGAGCGCGAGCGTCCGCCCCGCGTGCAGCGAGAAGGACACCCGGTCCACGGCCCGGAACGGCACCCGGCCACGCTGTGCGAAGTCGACGGTGAGGTCCTGCACGTCCAGTGCGGTCACGGCTGCCGCCCTTCCGGTAGGAGGCCCGCCACCGCGTGCAGATGGCAGGCGGCGGAGGTGCCAGGGGCGAGGCCGGGGGCGAGGGGGACGAGGGTCGGTGTCTCCGTACCGCAGGGCTCGAAGGCGTGGTCGCAGCGGGCGGCGAAGGGGCAGCCGGGCAGGGCGTCGCGGAGGTCCGGCGGGGAGCCGGGGATGCCGCGCAGCGCGCGGCGTTCGCCCGCGAGGTCGGGGAAGGAGCGCAGCAGGCCCTGGGTGTACGGGTGGGCGGGGTCGGCGGCGATCCGCTCCGCGGGGCCGTACTCGACGATCGAGCCCGCGTACATCACGGCCAGCCGGTCGCTGATCTCCAGCAGCAGCGACAGGTCATGGGTGATGAAGACGACGCTGAAGCCGAGGTCGTCGCGGAGCCGCTGCACCTCGTCCAGGATCTCGCGCTGGACGACGACGTCGAGCGCGGTCGTCGGCTCGTCCATGATGACGATCTCGGGTTCCAGCGCGAGCGCCATCGCGATGACGACGCGCTGCCGCATGCCGCCGGACAGCTCATGCGGATACGCCCGCACCCGAGCCGGGTCGATACCGACCATGTCGAGGAGGGCGCGGGCGCGTTCGTACCGCTCGGGGCGGCGCATGCGGGGGCGGTGGGCGCGGAAGATGTCGTCGAACTGGCGGCCGACGGTGGTCACCGGGTTGAGCGCGTTCATGGCGGACTGGAAGACGACGGACAGCCGGGACCAGCGGAAGGCCCGCAGTGCGTCCCCCTCCAGCGCGAGCAGATCCGTTTCGGCGCCCGTACGGTCGCGGTACAGCACCCGCCCCCCGATGAGCCGCGCCGGGGGTCCCAGCATCCGGGCGACGGCGTACGCGAGCGTCGACTTGCCGCAGCCGGACTCGCCCGCGATGCCGAGGAGTTCACCGCGCCGCAGCTCGAAGCCGACGTCGCGGACGGCGTGGGTGGGGCGCTCGCCCTCGTACGTCACGCTGATGTGCTCGGCGCGCAGCACCACGTCATCGGTCATGCGCTCACCTTCCGTACGCGCAGCCGCGGGTCCAGGACCTCGTCCAGGCCGAAGCTGATCAACGACAGGGCCGTGCCGAGTGCGGCGATGCACAGGCCGGGCGGGATGAACCACCACCAGGCGCCGCTGGTGAGCGCCTCCGCGTTCTGGGCGAAGTAGAGCATCGTGCCCCAGGTGAGGTGGGACGGATCGGCGAGGCCCAGGAACGCCAGACCGGCCTGGGTGAGGATCGCGAAGATCACCGCGAAGATGAACTGGGAGACGATGATGGCGAGTTCGTTGGGCAGGATCTCCACCAGCACGATCCGCCACCGCTTCTCCCCGTACACCCGCGCCGCCAGCACATAGTCGCGGCTGCGCAGCGACAGCGTCTGGGCGCGCAGCACCCGGGCGGAGGCGGCCCAGCTGGTGAGGGCGATGACGAGGATGGTGGACCAGGCGCCGCCGCCCTTGACGTACGCCGAGACGACGATGACCAGCGGCAGCCCGGGGATCACCAGGAACACGTTGCTGATCAGGGACAGCGCCTCGTCCGCGAGCCCGCCGAGGAAGCCGCCGCCGATCCCGACGACGACGGAGACGACGGTCGCGATGAGGGCGGAGGCGGCGCCGATCAGGAGCGTGCCGCGGGCGGAGACCACGAGCTGGGCGAGGACGTCCTGCCCGGTCTGGGTGGTGCCGAGCCAGTGCGCCCCGGAGGGGGCCTGGCCCAGATCGGTGGTGAAGGCGTTCGGATCCCCGACCAGCCAGGGGCCCAACGCCGCGGTGAGGACGAAGACGGCGAGCAGGGCGAGCCCGGCGGCGAAGCGCCGGGAGCGCAGTGCGGGCCGCAGCCAGCCGCGGCCGGTCGCGCGGGGCGTCGTGGGAACGGTGGGGGCGGTCATCGGGCCTGCCGGGTGCGGGGGTCGACGAAGCCGTACACCAGGTCCACCAGGAAGTTGGCGGCGAGCACGCCGAAGGTGATGACGAGGAACACGGCCTGCATGAGCGGGTAGTCGGTGTTCTGAACGGCTTGGAGCAGGGTGAAGCCCATGCCGGGGTACGAGAAGACGATCTCCATCACGAGCGAGCCGCTGACGATGAAGCCGAGCGAGATGGCGAATCCGGCGACCGAGGGCAGCACGGCGTTGCGGGCCGCGTAGCCGACCATGATCGTGCGCGGCGGCAGCCCCTTGGCCTCGGCGGCGACCACGTAGTCCTCGGCCAGGGTGGAGACCATCATGTTGCGCATGCCGAGCATCCAGCCGCCGACCGAGCTGAGCACGATGGTCGCGGCGGGCAGCACGGCGTGTTCGGCGGCGGAGCCGAGGAAGGCGCCGCTGAGGCCGATGTCCAGCGTCTCGTCGTAGCCGCCGCCGAGCGGCAGCACGCCCCACACCTGGCTGAAGAGGTAGAGGAGCAGCAGCGCGAGCCAGAAGTAGGGGATCGCGGCGAGGAAGGTGGTGGACGGCACGAGGGAGTCGAACCAGCTCCCGCGTCGCCAGCCGGCCAGCATGCCGAGCGTGAGGCCGAGGGCGACGCTGAGGAGGGTCGCGGCGCCGACCAGGACGAGGGTCCAGGGGACGGCGTCGCCGACGACATCGGTGACCGGGCTCGGGAAGTACGTGACGGAGAGCCCGAAGTCGAGGCGGGCGAGCGCGTGCAGATAGTCGCCGTACTGGACGAGGAGGTTGCCGTGGCCGAGCCCGAGCATGGCGGCCAGGGCCTCTTCCTGGCCGGGTTCGACGGGCCCGGACTGGGCCTGGCGAGCGAGCATCATCTCCACCGGGTCGCCGGGGATGAGGCGCGGGAGGAAGAAGTTGACCGTGATCGCCATCCACGCGGCGATGGCGTAGAAGCCGAGCTTGCGCAGGAGGTAGCGCACGCCGTCCGCCCCCGCCCGCCGCTACTTGCCCTTGCCCGCGGCCGGTTTGATGCGGGCGGCGACCCAGCCGCCGTCGGGGTCGAGCCAGATGGAGGGCGCGGCGTACAGATTGTCCTCGGTGGGATAGCCGGTGACCCGGTTGCCGTTGAATTCCTGCTCGTTCTGCGCGGAGAAGAGCGGAATCAGCGGCATGTCCTTGATGAATTCCTGCTGGATCTTGTAGTACCAGGGCTTCTGCTTCGCCAAGTCGGTGGTTTCGCCGATCTTGTCGAGCGCCTTGTCGATCGCGGCATTGGCGTAGCGGCCGAAATTACCGACGTTGGTCGTCTCACCGATCTTCGGCGGGATCGTACTGTCCAGCATCTGCGCGTAGTAGGCGCGCGGATCGGGCGTGTATCCGGCGTTGTCCAGTAGCATCTGGAACTGGCCGCGGGCCCGGTTGTTGGACCACTGGCTGTACGACTCGGCCTTGACGACCAGGTCGATACCGGCCTTCTTCAGCTGCTCCTTGGCCATCTGGGCGACGCTGACGTAGTCGGTCCAGCCGGAGACGAGTTCGACCGATACGGACAGCTTCTTCCCGTCCTTCCGCCACATGCCGTCCGACCCCTTGGCGTACCCGGAATCGGTGAGATGGCCGTCGACCTTGTCCTGTCCGGTCTCCATCGTCGCGTCCTTCAGTGACGGGTCCAGGACGGACTGGTAGTTGGGCAGCAGCAGCGCCATGGGGTTGGCCGCGGGCGCCTGGCCGTCGTACACGCTCTTGTTCATGAAGTCGCGGTCGAGGGCGGCGCTGATCGCCTTGCGGACGTTCACGTCGGCGGTGGGGCCGCGCTGGGCGTTGGGCACGAAGGACGTGGTGGCCAGCGGAATGTTGACCAGGTCGAACTTCTTGTTCTTGGCGAGGTAGTTCTTCTTGATGTCGGGAATGAATCCGCCCGCCCAGTCGATCTGCCCGGAGGTGACCGCGGCGTTGGCGGCGTTGTTCCCGGTGAAGGCGCGGTACCGCATGAGCTTGAAGTGCGGAAGACCCTTGATGTAGTAGTCCTTGCGGGCGACGAGATCGAGCGTCGTGCCCTTCACGGACTTCACCTTCCACGGCCCGGTGCCCACCGGATTCGGGTTGAGCGTGGTCGCCTTCTCCTTGGCGGAGAGCTTGGACCAGATGTGCTGGGGCAGCATCTTTATCTTGCCGAGGAGGAAGTACTCCTTGGTGTACGCGGACTTGGTGAAGGTGACGACCACGGTGTGCTTGCCCTCGGCGGTCGCGGAGGCCACCGGGAGGGCGTACATGTTCAGCGCCTTGTTGTCCTTCGTCATCCGGAAGGTGTAGGCGACGTCCTCGGCGGTGAAGGGCTTTCCGTCGTTCCAGGTGACATTCGTCCGCAACTGGATGCGGATGGATTTCCCGCCGTCCGCCCAGGTGTACTTGGTGGCCAGCCAGGGATCGACCTCGCCGGTTCTCGCCGCGTTGAAGTGGAACAGCGGCTCGTAGATCATTCCATTGGTCGCCTGGAGCGGCTGCGGCGCGTACGGATTGAAATTGCGGACGAAGTTGCCGCCGGCCCCGGCGGACACCGTCAGCACCCCGCCGGCGCCCCCTCCCCCGCTGCCGCCACCGCCGCAGGCGGCCAGCGTGCCGGAGAGTGCGAGTGCGGCCGCCGCGGCGATCGCGCGGCGCGGACGGCCCGTGCTCATCAACATCATGGTGTCCCCCTCGGTATGCCCGCACTCGGTATGCCAGCACAGCCCCGGCGCCGTGAAATTAGGGGGCCCTGTCAGAGGGTGTCAATAGAGCCGACAGCGCCTTGTGACTGAACCGGCTTAGTAGCGACTTGTCGAATCCGTCGAATACCCAGGTCCGGCCGTGTAGGGCCGTATTTGGTCGATCTGGAGCGCGGAACCGACCTCGTACGATCCTCGTCGATGTCGTTGACTCTAAACCGGTTTAGTCTTTCACTGCTTGAGGAGCCGCCCCGCAGGTGTGTGCGGCACCGCCCGCTTCCCCATCCGGCACCCGGCCAAGGGAGAGTCCGTCGATGCAGCGCCCCTCCGCCCGGCTCAGCCTCCACGACCGCCCCGTCACCTGGCTCGGCGCCAACTTCTGGTCCAGGACCGGCGGCCCGCTCATGTGGCGGAGCTACGACGGCGAGGTGATCGACGCCGAGCTGCGGGTGCTGCGGGACCACGGGCTCACCATGACCCGCTCGTTCTTCTACTGGCCCGACTTCATGCCGGCCCCCGACCGGCTCGATCCGGACATGTGCGCGCGCTACGCCGACTTCCTCGACCGGCACCACGCCCTCGGCATGACCACCGTCCCCACCTTCCTGGTCGGCCACATGTCCGGCGAGAACTGGGACCCGTCCTGGCGCGGCGACCGCGATCTGTACGGCGACGTCTGGCTGGTCGCCCGGCAGGCGTGGTTCGCCCGCGAGACCGTGCGCCGCTTCGCCGCGCACCCGGCCGTCGCCGGGTGGCTGGTCTCCAACGAGATGCCGATCTACGGGCGCGAGCCGGGCACCTCCGCCCCGCCCGCGCCGCGCGAGACCGTCGCCGCCTGGGCGCAGCTCGTCGTGGACGCCGTCCGCGCCGGGGGCGGCACCCAGCCCGTCTCGCTCGGCGACGGCGCCTGGGGTCTTGAGAACACCGGCCACGACAACGGTTTCCGGCTCCGCGACACCGCCGACCTGTGCGACTTCCTCGGCCCGCACGTCTACCGCATGGAGGACGACCCGGTGCGCCAGCACTACGCGGCGGCCTGGGTGTGCGAGCTGACCGGCACGTACCGACGCCCCGTGATCCTGGAGGAGTTCGGCGTCAGCTCCGACTTCGCCTCCGGCCCGGGTGCGGCCCGCTACTACCGGCAGACCCTGCACAACAGCCTGCTGGCCGGGGCCACCGGCTGGATCGCCTGGAACAACAGCGACTACGACGGGCTGCGCGGCCAGGACCCGTACCGCCACCACGCCTTCGAGATGCACTTCGGCCTGACGACGTCGGAGGGCGCCCCCAAACCGCAGCTCCTCGAACTGAAGGCGTTCGCCCGCGTCCTGGACGAGGTGGACTTCCCCCACTGCCACCGCGCCCCCACCGACACCGCGCTCCTCGTCTCCTCGTACCTCGACACGCCCTACCCCTTCACCCGCGCCGAGGACCGCTCCTACGTCCAGCAGACCTGCCGTCAGGCATGGGTCGCCGCCCGCCTCGCGGACACCCCGGCGGCGGTGGTCCGCGAGAGCGACGGCCCGCTGCCCTCCGGCGTCGCGCTGTGGCTCGTCCCCTCCACCAAACAGCTCCTCTCCCCCACCTGGTACGCCCTGGAGCAGCGGGCCCGCGACGGCGCGACCGTCTACGTCTCGTACTCCCCCGGCGCCCACGACGAGCAGCGCGGCCCCTGGTACGCCCACCTGAACGAACTCTTCGGCGTCCGCCACCAGCTGGACTACGGCCTGCTCAATCCCATCGAGGACGACGAGACCACCCTCACCCTCACCCGCCCCTTCGGCACCCTCCCCGAAGGCGCCCGCCTCACCTTCCGCACCGCGGGCGCCCGGGCCTTCCTCCCCGTCGAACCGCACGGCGCCGAAGTCCTCGCCGTCGACGGCCACGGCCGCCCGGCCCTGCTGCTGCGCGCGGTGGGCCGGGGCTCCGTCGTCTTCTGCACCTACCCCGTCGAGCACATGGCCGCGGTCACCCCGCGCGTCAACCCCGAGTCCACCGCCACCCTGTACGACGCCCTCGCCACCCACGCCGGAGTCCACCGCCCGGTCACCGTCGGCGACCCCCGCGTCGCCGTCGACCGCCTCGCCCACGCCGACGGCCGGACCTTCGTCTGGCTGGTCAGCCAGGCCCCCGACGAACTCACCGTCAAACCGTCCGTCACCGGCGGCGCCCAACTCCGGGACCTCACCGGCGACCCGGCCGACACGGTCACCCTCCCGCCGTACGGGGTGCGGGTGCTGCGGCTGGACGCGCCGCGGGCGGCCGGACGTTGACGTCGCAACCCTGCCAGACCTGAGAGACCGCGATTGCTGGACTGGTGCGCACACCCCTTGGAATCCCCGAGGGATGCCCGGTTGCCCACTCCAGGGACGGAATCCATGTCCACGGCCATCGCCTCCGCCGACCGCACCGCAGAACCGCAGAACCGATCGCCCTTGCGGGATTGGCTCGCGGTGATCTCGGTGATGATGGGGATCTTCTCCATCGTCACCACCGAAATCCTGCCCATCGGCCTGCTGACGTCGATCGGATCGGACTTCACCATCTCGGACGGGATGGCGGGGCTGATGATGACCATGCCGGGGCTCCTGGCCGCGGTGTCCGCTCCCCTGGTCACCGTGGCCACAGCACGATGTGAGCGGCGGCTGATGCTCTACGCCTTCATGCTCGTGCTGGCCCTGGCCAACTTCCTCGCGGCGGTGGCGGAGACCTACTGGCTGATGCTCGTTTCCCGGGTGATGGTCGGGGTCACCATCGGCGGGTTCTGGTCCATCGGCGCCGGGCTGGCCGGGCGGCTGGTGCCCCCGGCGTCGGTCGGCAGGGCGACCTCCGTGATCTTCGCCGCGGTCCCCCTGGGCTCGGTGCTCGGGGTCCCCGTCGGCACGTACATCGGCGACATCGCGGGCTGGCGCACGGCCTGCGCCGTCATGGGGGTGCTCGCGGTCGGCGTGCTGGTCGCGATGATGCTGGTGCTGCCCCCGCTGCCCGTCACGCAGGCGACCCGCCTCGACGGGCTGCGCACCCTGACGCGGAACGTCAACACGCGCTACGCGCTGCTGATGACCTTCCTCATCGTGATGGCCCACTTCGGCGCCTACACCTATGTGACGCCCTTCCTGGAACAGGTCACCCAGGTGAGCCCAGGGCTGATCACGGTGTTCCTGCTGACCTACGGAGCCGCCGGGATCGTCGGCAACTTCGCCGGGGGTTCAGCGGTCACGCGTCATCCGCGGGCCACGTTCGGGATCACGGCCGCGATGATCTCCAGCGCGACCCTGCTCCTTCCTGTTCTCGGCCGCTCGGACATCGGTGCGGTGACCCTGCTGACGATCTGGGGTGCCGCTTACGGCGCGGTTCCGGTCTGCACGCAGACGTGGTTCGCCAAGGCGGCCCCACACCTGCCCGAGGCGGCCTCCGTGCTCTTCACCGCGTCGTTCCAGTTGACCCTTTCCCTGGGGGCGCTCGCCGGTGGCGTCGTCGTGGACCACACCTCCCCCGCGACGGTCATGACCCTCGGTGGGGCGACCGCGGCCCTGGTGGTCCTCACGGTCTCGGTCCACCGCGCCAAGCGGCTCACCTGGACCGAAGGGGCGTGAGGTCCTGCCGGTCAGCGTCATCCAGAACCCCATCACGGCCCTTCCGGGGAGTTGTTGTCGCGGTTGTCGCGGACCACGGCGAGGTATTCGGCGATTGCGTCGCGGTTGCGGATCAGGAAGGCGATGCGCTCGGTCATGCGGTCGCGTTCGTGTTCCAGGGTGGCGAGCATCTCCGGGGTGGCGTCGGAGAAGTGGATGACGCGGGGTTTGTCGAGGCAGGGCAGGATCTGCTTGATGATGCGGGTGGGGAGGCCCGCGTCGAGGAGGCCGCGGATCTGGAGGACGCGGTCGACGTTGCGTTCGTCGTAGGCGCGGTAGCCGTTGGCACAGCGGAGGGGGAGGATCAGGCCCTGCTCCTCGTAGTACCGCAGGAGTCGGCGGGATGTGCCGGTACGTTCCGACAGCTCTCCTATGCGCATGGGGCTCTCTCTGTTTGACCTTCACATCAGTGTGATGGTTTGAGCATAAGCACATGACGCAGAAACTTCCTCTGCCGGCGCTGCTCGCGCTGGCCACCGCCGTATTCCTGACCAGCCTGACCGAGACGCTGCCCGCCGGGGTGCTGCCCGCGATGAGCGGGGATCTGGGGGTGGGCGAGTCCGCGATGGGGCAGTCGGTGACGATCTACGCGCTCGGGACCGCGCTCACGGCGATCCCCCTGTCCGCGGCCACGGCGGGGTGGCGGCGCAAGCGGCTGCTGCTGACGGCGATGGCGGGGTTCGCCGTGGGCAACACGGTGACGGCGGCCTCGTCGGACTACACCCTCACCATGGTGGCCCGGTTCGTCGCCGGGGTGGCGGCCGGGCTGGCGTGGGCGCTGCTGGCCGGGTACGCACGGCGGATGGCGCCGGTGCCGTTGCAGGGCAAGGCGATCGCGATCGTGATGACGGGGATCCCGGTCGCCCTCTCGCTGGGCGTACCCGCGGGGACGTTCCTCGGCCAGGCGCTCGGCTGGCGGGTGACGTTCTCGGTGATGACCGCGCTCGCCGTCGCCCTGATCGCCTGGATCGTGGCGCTGGTGCCGGACTACCCGGGGCAGCGGCCGGAGGGCCGGACGTCGGTCCGGCGGACCCTCACCGTCCCGGGGGTGGCCCCGGTGCTGTTCGTCACCCTGGCGTTCGTCCTGGCCCACACCATCCTGTACACGTACATCGCCACCTTCCTCGGCGAGGTGGGCATGGGCGGCTCCACCGACCTGGTGCTGCTGGTGTTCGGCGCCGCGTCCCTGGCGTCCATCTGGATCGTCGGCGTCCACATCGACCGCCGGCTCCGCGCCCTCACCCTCGCCGCGACCGTACTCTTCGCCGCGGCGGCCACGGCCCTGGCGGCGGTTTCCGCCAGCCCCGCCCTGGTCTACGCGGCGGTCACCCTGTGGGGCCTCGGCTGGGGCGGCGCGCCCACCCTGCTCCAGACGGCCGTGGCCGACGCGGGAGGCGAGGCGGCGGACGCGGCACAGGCCATGCTCGTCACCCTCTGGAACGCGGCCATGGCCGGTGGCGGCCTCGCGGGCGGCCTCCTCCTCGACCTCCTGGGCCCCGCGTCCTTCCCCTGGAGCGTGCTGGCACTGCTGGCGCCGGTGCTGATCGTGGTGGCGGCGGCGCGGGTGCACGGATTTCCGGCGGCGCGGCAGGCGATATGACGGCTGGTTGAGGGCGCGGGGCAGCATCGTGGAACAACTCGCCCCGACGGAGGCGGGGTGGTCCATGGCGCCGCAGACGTTCCGGCAAACGTCCAGCGTGGCCTGCCGGGCTAGGGCTGGCCAGCCCTGGCTCGGCCCCACGGCCGCAGCTTCTCCGGGTTGCGGACCGCCCAGATCCGGGTGACGCGCCCGTCGGAGACGTCGAACGCGGCCACGGTCATGACGACACCAGCGCGCTGGGCCACCAGGCCCGGCACACCGTTGACCGACCGCTCCAGCAGTTCGAGCCCCGGAGCCTTGTCGGCGATGGCGACCATGTACTGGGCGATGCGCGCGCCGCCCTCGACCGGGCGCAGGACGCTGCCGACCATGCCGCCGCCGTCGGCGGTCATCACGGCGGCCGGGTCGAGGAGGCCGACGAGGGTTGCGATGTCCTTGGTCTCCCATGCCTCTTTGACGTGCCTGACCACGTCGGCCCGACCGGTCGCCGTCGCCGGAGCGCGCGCGACGCTCACCCGCCGCCGGGCGGAGGCCGCCAGCTGCTTGCAGGCCGCGGGGGTCCGGCCGAGGACGTCGGCGATCTCGGCGAACGGGTACCGGAAGACATCGTGCAGGACGAACGCCACCCGCTCGGCGGGCGTCATCGACTCCAGGACGACGAGGAAGGCCATGGACACCGACTCGTCCAGGACGATTTGGTCGGCGGGGTCCGCGGCGCCGGCGGAGTCGGCGCCGCCCGCACGGGCCCACTCGGTACGGTCGGGCAGCGGCTCGGGCAGCCACGCGCCGACGTAGCGTTCACGGCGGACCCGCGCCGAGCCGAGCAGGTCCAGGCAGATGCGGCTGGTCACCGTCGTCAGCCAGGCGCCGGGGGACAGGATCTCCTCCTGTCGGCTTCGTGGCAGCCCGTACCAGCGTGCGTAGGCATCCTGTACGGCGTCCTCGGCCTCGGTCACCGAACCGAGCAACCGGTAAGCGACATTGATCAGTTGGCCTCGTTCGCCGATGAGCCCCTCTGCGCTGGTCCCGACAGTCCCCATGCTTCCGGCCGCCCCTCGCCTTACCTTTCGCAGGCCCGTGTCGTCGGACTGGTGAGACCTTATCGACTTACTGCCCGAGCGCCCGAGGGCGGAAAAGGGGACTGCGACATGGCCACTCAAGTGACGGCGACGGCGAACGCACAGCGCGGCTCCTCGTTCCTCCGGATCGCGATCGCCCTCCAGACCCTGACCATCTTCCTCCAGGCGGTCTCCGCCGGACTGCTGCTGACCGCCTCCTACGGAGAGACCCTGCACAGTGTCGGGGCCCGGGTGATGTACGGGGCGTCGATGCTGTACGTGCTCGCGGCGGTGCTGGCGTGGAAGCCGGGCGGCGGCTCGCCCCGGCCTGTCTGGCACGCATCGGGTTTCCTCGTACTCGCCTCGGTCCAGGTCGTGCTCGGCATCGCGCACGTCCCGTCGGTTCATCTCCCCTTAGGGGTCTTGATGTTCGGCCTGAGCGTGCTGGCGCTGGCCCGGCGTCAGGTCCGATACGGGCCCGCCCGGAGCCCCGGCGGGCCTAGCGGGCGCCCTTGGGCGCGGGGGTGAAGGCTACGGGGAGGGCGGACAGGCCGCGGACCCAGGCTGAGGGGCGCCAGAGGAGGGTGTCGCTGGGGACGGCGAGGCGTACGTCGGGGAGGCGGTCCAGGAGGACTTCGACGGCGGTCTTGGCGATCGTCTCGGCGATCTCCTGGGCCGGGTGGGGGCAGCGGTGTTCGCCGTGGCCGAAGGAGAGGAAAGCGCTGTTGCCCTCGGTGAAGGCGTCGGAGTCCGGGCGGACCAGGGGGTCGGTGTTGGCGCCGTGGAAGCCGAGGATCAGCAGGTCGCCCTTGCGGATGTGCTTGCCCGCGAGGGTGGTGTCGCGGGTGGCCCAGCGTGCGGCGAGGTTGGCGACGGGGGTGTCCTCCCACAGGACTTCGTTCATGGCCTGGCCGACGCTGTGGCGGCCGCCGGAGAGGGAGAGCGCGAAGCGCTCGTCGGTGAGGAGCAGCCGCAGGGTGTTGCCGATCCAGTCGGCCGTGGGCTGGTGACCCGCCGTCATGATGACGATGAAGTCCTGGACGAGCAGTTCGTCGGAGTAGCCCCGGTACGCGGCGACCAGCCGGGACGCCACATCGGGCGCGGGAGCGGTCCGCTTGGCCGAGGCGAGCTGACGCATCACCAGGTAGACGTGCTGGTACGACTCGAGGGCGTTCTCCTTGCCGTCGATCGCGTCGTTCATCGCCTGGACGAGGGCCGGGCCCTCGGCGTCGGGGATGCCGTAGATGCGGGCGAGGACCAGTTCCGGCAGCAGCCGGGCGTAGTCGGCGATCAGCTCGGCCTCGCCCTCGTGGCAGAACTCGTCCACCAGCCGGTCGGCGATCAGCTCGGCCTGGCTGCGGAGTTCGTACGGATCGACGGCCTCCAGGGCCTCCCCGATGGCCTCGGCGCGCCGCTGGTGGTCCTCGCCGGTCGCGTACACCACGGAGGTCTGATCGCGGCTGATCATGGGCGCGAGCGGCCAGTTCTCGGGCACGTTGGGCCACTGGTTCCACTGGTTCGCGTCCCGGGTGAACAGCTCGGCGTCGCTGGTCACCTGGTGCAGCTCGCGGTAGCCGAGCACCAGCCAGCCGGGTATGTCCCCGTCGAGCAGCACCGGGGCGACCGGCCCGTGCTCGCCCCGCATCTCCCCGTAGACCCCGAAGGGGTCGGTCTGGAAGCCGGGCCCGCTCAGCGACCGCGCGCCCTGGTGGGCGGGGCAGCCGGGCGGCGGTGTGGCGGGGGTGGCCGCGGCGTTCTCGGACGGTCGGGGCTGCGCTGTCATCGATCGGGATCCTCGTGGCCGGGTTGACGGTGAGCCAGGCCAGAATAGATCGCATAGTCGGTGATGTGACGGGGTCATGGGATTCGCCCCCTCCTGGAATCGTCGAACCCCGGCGCGCGACGAGCGCGCCGGGGTTCTTGACGACGGGGAGGGTCACGGCGCCACCGGCCCCGAACTATGCCTCCGCGAGGCCTGCGAGAGGGCTCGCACATGCCTCAAAGTTCAGTGAGGCGGATCGGGAAGCTGGGTGAAGACGCACGTCCCGACCGGCCGGGTGTTGGGGCAACGGCCCTCCCACACCTCCTGCGACCGGGTCAGCACGGTGACGAACAGCGGGCCGCCTTGGACGTCGTCGGTGTTGGATGCCAGCGTGGCTTCGAGAACGTCGCGGGGGCCGCCCACGGCCACCCACCCGCCGACAGGGGTGCCCGGATTCGTCGACTCGTCGATCGACAGGACGTAAACCTGGCCGTTGCACACCGTCGAGATGTACTTCGCGCCCACTCCGGCCGTGATGACACCTTCATTACCCGCGGAGTCGACGTCGGTACAGGCATTCGACTTCTCGTGCCCGGAGCGCCCGTCGCGCCCCTCGCGCCCCTCGCGCCCCTCGTGCCCGGTGGGGGCGGTCTGCGTCGTGTTGCTCTGATCGGGCTGCGGCTCGGTCGCCGCCGCACTGGTCCCGACGGCCGTCGCGAGTGCCGCGACGGCCATGGCTATGGCAAGCTTTCGCTTCTGCCTCATTCGATTCGCTCCTCTATGGAGAAAGCGGTTCGTAACCTGGCAAAGAAGGCTTACCCGGAAAATCCTATTTTCGGTCGGACGGGCCCACGTTTTCACTCAACTGGGCGCGCCAGCCACTCGTCCGCGTACTTCCGGTACGTCCCGTCGTGCGTCGCCAGGTGCACCCACTGGTCGACGTAACTCTTGAACTGCGCATCGGAGCGAGGCAGCGCGTACGCCTTCTCCGAGAACGAGAACGGCTTGTCCGGGTGGACCGCGCACAGTTCGGGGTGGATCTTCGACTGGTAACGCGTCTCGCTGGCGTCCGTCATCATCACATCGGCCCGGCCGTCGATGATCTCGTCGAAGATCGTGGTGTTGTCGGGGTGGACGGTGAGGGTGGCGCGCTTGATGTGGGCGCGGGCGAACGCCTCGTTGGTGCCGCCCGGGTTGACCACCACGCGTACGCCCGGCCGGTCGATGTCGTCCAGCGTCTGGTACTTCTTCTCGTCCTCGCAGCGCACGATCGGCGTCTTGCCGTCGGTGAGGTACGGCTCGCTGAAGGCCGCCTTACGGGCCCGCTCCAGGGTCACCGACACCCCGCCCATGCCGATGTCGCAGCGCCCGGCGGCGAGGTCGTCGACCAGCTTCGCCCAGGTCGTGGCGGTGAATTTCGGCTTGGCGTCGAGGCTCTTGGCCAGATTGCCCGCCATGGAGATGTCGATGCCGGTGTACGCGCCCGTCTTGGCGTCGCGATGGCTGAACGGCCGGTAGTCGCCCGTGGTGCAGACGCGCAGCACCCCGCGCCGGGGCACCCGGTCCAGCAGGGTGCCGTGCACCGCCGCCGAGTTGGCGGCGGAGTCGGCGGTGCGCTTGGCCGCCGTGCCGTCGGCCAGGGCCGAGCCCGCGGCGGTGGCGGCGAGCACGGCGGCGACGGTGGCGAGCGTGACGGCGCGTCTCATGGGGACTCCTCGGCAGCGGCGTGATCACGGCGCGCTCAGGGTGGCAGAAGACGCCGTTCGGGTGAACCCGCCGACCACCTGCTGGAATCCGGCCCGTCAGTAACGCTCCGGGCCCGGGTCGAGCGGCGGGCCGACCTCCTCGAGGCGGGCCAGCAGCTCGGAGGTGCGCTTGGCCACGGTGTCGCGGTCGCCCTCGGACAGCGCCGAGGCCATCCCGCAGGCGACCGCCCCGGCGGCGATCCAGTCCGGTGCGTCGGCCACGGTCACCCCGCCGGTCGGCACGAAGGCGGCCTGCGGCAGGGCGGCCCGTACGTCCTTGACCCAGCGCGGCCCGTACGCCGCGGCGGGGAACAGCTTCAGCGCGTCCGCGCCCAGTTCCATCGCACGCACCGCCTCGGTGGGGGTGGAAACGCCGGGGAAGACCGGCAGGCCGTAGCGGTGGCCGGTGCGGATGACGTCGGGATCCAGGCTCGGGGACACGAGGAAGCGGGCGCCCGCGTCGACGGCCATCCGCGCGGAGGCGCCGTCGAGCACCGTGCCCGCGCCGATCACCGCGTCGTCGCCGACCTCGCGGATCAGGGTGGTGACGGCCTCCAGCGCGAAGGGGGTGGTCAGCGAGATCTCCAGGCTGGTGATGCCCGCGGAGAGCAGGGTGTCCGCCGTGGCCGTGGCGTGGTCGTAGCTGTCGCTGCGGACGATGGCGAGGACGCGCTGCGCGAGCGCGGCCCGGGTGATCTCCCAGCGGTACACGGCAGTCGCCGCCTTTCCTCTCCTAGGGTCTGCTGCCTGATCGTGCCGCGCCCCTGTGCCTCCGGGATATGCGGCGCTGAGCGGTATGCGGTTGACGATGTGCGGTGCTGCGGTGCGCTTGATGATCGTGCTGTTTCCGAACCGTACGACGGGCGCCGGGCCAGGGAAGCGGGGGCGGAGGGGCTAGCGGTGGACCCCGTCGCTGCCGGTGACCAGCTCGGCGAGCGCCCGGTCCCGCGCGACCGCGGACGGCAGCCCGTCCGTATCGGAGGCGGCCTGGACGACGAGCGAGGCGACACACGCGGCCTCGGCCAGCGCCCGGGGCTCGGAGAGCCCGCGCAGCCTGGCCGACAGATACCCCGCGGCGAAGCCGTCACCCGCGCCGATCGGGTCGACCAGCGGCACCGAGTGCGGCGACTGCTGCCAGCGGCCGTCCGCGGTGACGACGGTGGCGGAGTGGTCGGCCCGCTTGATCACGACCTCCTGGGTGCCGCCGTCCAGCAGCTCCCGCGCGGCCTCGTCGGCGGGCTGGGCGGTGAGCAGCTCCAGCTCGTCCTCCCCCGCCAGGACGAGGTCCGCCTCGCGCAGCAACGGCCCCGCCGTCTGCGCCCACTGGGCGGCACCGCCCAGCTTGCGCCGGACGTTGGGATCGAAGGACACCTTCGCCCCGGCCTCCCGGGCCAGCTCCACCAGCCGGCGGCTGGCGGCCGCGGCGGTCGGCGAGAGCATCGGCGTGATCCCGGAGATGTGCAGCATCCGGGCGCCGGACAGCGCGTCGGGGCCGATCTCGTCGGGGGTGAGGCGGGACGCGGCCGATCCCATGCGGTAGTACTGCACGTCGATCGAGCGGTGCGGATGGCTGTCGCGCAGCAGCAGCCCGGTGGGCGCGTGCTCGTCCACGACGGCCTGCGAGACGTCCACCCCGTCGGCGCGCAGCTCGCGCAGCACGGCCTCGCCCGCCGGGTCGGCACCGACCCGGCCGAGCCAGCGCACCGCATGGCCGAGCCGGGACAGCCCGGCCGCCACATTGGACTCGGCGCCCGCCACGGAGCGGCGGAAGTGCACGGCCCGGTCGAGCGGGATGCCCGGCTCCGCGAGCAGCAGCAGCATCGCCTCGCCGCATGTGACCACTTCCGGACCGTTCGCCACCGCTGCCTCCCCGCACGTCCAGTTCTACGGGAACGGTATCGGCAACCACCGACAAACGGCGGGGTGGGGTGACGAGATCGTTCATAACGAGACCGAGAACATGGGCACATGGGCACATGAGCACAGCGCAACGGCCGCTGCCCGGGCGGGGCGGCGGCCGTTGTGCGTGGGGGGTGGCGGCTCTTGCGGTGCGCGCCGTACGACGGGTGACGGGGCTCAGCAGCCGCGGTCCACCAGGTCGAACGACTCGTAGTGGTCCGCGGTGTAGTAGTCCTCGTCCTTCTTGTCCCCGGTCACGATGCGGCGGGCGCCGCGGTCGTCGGAGCCGGGGGTGATGACGGTGTACTCGTGGTAATAACCGGAGGACTGGGCCGGAAGGATGCCCTCGCGGTTCTGGAAGACCGTGCCGTCCTGCGGGAACGGGTACGGGCCCCCCTTCTCGATCAGATCGAGGGTGTCATGGGCCTGGGACGGCAGCTTCGAGTAGCAGATGTCGCCGACGTCCGCGACGGCCCGTACCGATACGGCGGCCGCGGGTGCGGCCGGGGTCGCGGTCGCCGTGACGGCCGTGCCGCCGATGAAGAGCGAGGCGGCGAGGGCGCCGAGGGCGCCGATGCGGGTCATCCGTGGGGGGATTTTCATGCCTCTAGCATGACGCGCGTAGACAGTGACATGTCAATGCCAAGTGACGGAAGTTTTCGGGTAGTTCACATGATGCAGGCGAAGCCCGAGGGGGCGTGACCGTACCGTGATTTTGCCTCTCGGGCAAGCTTTTTGCCTGGGAGGCGAAGACCTCGCTATACCGGAGACATGAACCCGTTCCCCGAGGGGGACCCCGCCGAGCCGCCCGCGGAACCCTCCGCCGAGCTGCCCACCGTCGCTCCCCGCCTGCGGGACCTGCGGCGCGGCAGCGGGCTGACCCTGGAGGCGGCGGCCCACCGCGTCGGGCTCTCCCCCGCACATCTGTCCCGGCTGGAGACGGGCCGCCGCCAGCCGTCGCTGCCCATGCTGCTGGCTCTGGCCCGTACCTACGGAACCACGGTATCCGACCTCCTCGGCGAGGTCCCGCCGAGCCAGGACCCCATCGTGCGCGCCGACCGGATGGAGGCCCAGGAGGCGGGCGGCTGGACGTACCGGCGGGCCGGTGGCTCCGGCCGGGCGATGCAGGCGCTGCGGCTGCACGTGCCGGAGAGCTCGGGTGCCCAGGACGACCTGGTGCGCGTCCACGCGGGCGAGGAGTGGCTGTACGTCATCAACGGACGGCTGCGGCTGACCCTCGGCGACGCCGTCCACGTGCTGGGCCCCGGCGACGCGGCCCACTTCGACTCGCTCACCCCGCACCGCATCGCCGCCGCCTCCCCCGGCGGTACGGATCTGCTCTTCGTCCACACCCTGCTACAGAGCGGGGCCGCCGAGCTGTGCCTCGGCGACACCGCCCGCCGCGGAGGAAGGCCCGGAACGCCATGAACGACGCGACCCCGACCCCGAACCCCCACCCGGACCCTGCCGCCCCGAGGGTGACGCGGGAGCAGGACCGGGCGCCGATCCCGGTCTCCGTCCGGGTCTTCATCTACGTCGTCGGCGTGCACGTCTTCGCCGGTTTCCTCTATCTGCTGTTCTACCTGGGCGCTTCCAAGTAGCCCACTCAGCAGCCCGCGATCCGGGCTGCCGCGTGGCGCGGGGTGGCACAATCCCCGGGCATGGACTGGTCACACCTCGGCCCCCCGCTGGACGTACGCCCCCTCTTCCCCGTGGAGCGCGGCGCCCTGCTGGACCTGCTGGCCGGGCTCGGTCCCGACGACTGGCGGCGCCCGACCGCATGCCCCGGGTGGGACGTCCACGACGTGGCCGGGCATCTCCTCCACGGCCACATCCGCCGGCTGTCCGGCGGCCGCGACGGGCACCCCGGGCCGCCCTTCGGGCCCGGCGAGACGCTGCCCGCGTACATCACCCGCACCAACGAGGAGTTCGTACGCGGCACCACCCGGCAGCTCAGCCCCCGGCTGCTGAGCGACCTGCTGGCCACGCTGGGGCCGCAGCTGGACGACTACTGGGCGCGCTGCGACCCGGACGCGCCCGCCGGTTTCGACGTGTCCTGGGCCGCGCCCGGCGTCCAGGCCCCGAACTGGCTGGACACCGCCCGCGAATACACCGAGTTCTGGGTCCACCAGCAGCAGCTGCGCGACGCGGTGGGCCGGCCGGGCGCCACCGGTCCGGAGCTGCTGCACCCGGTGCTCGACACGTTCCTGCGCGCCCTCCCCCACACCCTCCGCGACCATCCGGCCCCGGACGGCGCCTCGTTGCGGCTCCGGGTGCCCGGCCCGGCGGGCGGGCGGTGGACGGCCGTACGCGCGGAGAACCACTGGCGCCTGGACACCACCGACGCACCGCCCACCGCCGAGGTGGGAATCGACGCGGACGCGCTGTGGCGCCTGGCCACCCGCGGCATCACCCCGGAGGCGGCCCGCTCCCGGGCGACGGTCCACGGGGACGAGCGGCTGGCCGGTGCCGCGCTGACGCTCCTGGCGATCGTCCGGGAGCCCGACGAACCGGCCTGAACCGACGGAGCCAGGCAGCTCCGTAACCACCCGGAAAGGGAGCCCACCGATGGAGGACCGCGCGGCGTCGACCGCCCGCAGGATGTGGACCCTGTTCGAACCGATCCACGCCGTCGCCTACTTCGCCCCGGAGGCCCTGGCGGTGTACGAGGACGCGGGCCTGCGCGGCTTCTGGCGCGGCTACTTCGCGTGCCGCGCCGCTCCGCTGGGCCCGGTCGGGCCGGAGCCCGTCGCCGCCGCCTTCTTCTCCTTCGCACCCGCCATGGTCGCCCGCGCCCTGCCCGACGTCTGGCAGCTGACCGCACCCGAACGCGCCCTGGAGATACGGCGCGCGGGCGCCGTGGCCGCCCTGCGACGCCTGCTCGCCGGCCATGAACCCGAGGCGGAACGAGCGGCGGAGGCCCTCGTCCCGAGGGCCGCCGGGCTCGACACCGCCGGGCGCGTCCTGGCCGCCGCCCACGCCTCGCTGGACTTCCCCGACCAGCCGCTGGACCGCCTGTGGCACGCCGCCACCCTGCTGCGCGAACACCGCGGCGACGGCCATGTCGCCGCCCTCGTCGCCGCCGGACTCGACGGCTGCGAGGCCCTCGCCCTCCGCGCGGGCACCGACATCCCCCGCGGCGAACTCCAGCCCTACCGCGGCTGGACCGACCAGGAGTGGGAGGCGGCCCGCCTCCACCTCACCGAACGCGGCCTGCTCCTCCCCGACGGCACCGCGAGCCGCAACGGACGCGAACTGCTGCGCGCCGTCGAGTCGGCCACCGACCGCGCCGCGGAACGCCCCTGGCGCGCCCTCGCCCCCGACGCGGTCCAGGACCTCACCGCCCGTCTCACCCCCGTCTCCCGCGCCTGCGCCGCCGCGCTCCGCTTCCCGAACCCGATCGGCCTGCCGGAGCCGAACAGCCGGTGACGGGGAGACGCGGGTCACACTCGCCCATGTCACACTCCGCCGAGCCGTTCCGTCAGAGAGGTGTAAGCACCGGCGACGAAACAAGGAGCACACACCATGGAAGCCCGCTTGAACCTCTTCGGCACCCCGTCCGCGGCCAAGTTCCTCAAGGCGATCAACTCGGCAGGCCAGGTGTTCTCGGACTCGACCCTGCCGACCACGACGCAGGAGCTGGTGAAGCTCCGCGCCAGCCAGATCAACGGCTGCGGCTTCTGCACCGACATGCACACCAAGGAGGCCGCGCACGCCGGGGAGACCTCGGTGCGCCTCCACCTGGTCGCGGCCTGGCGCGAGGCCACCGTCTTCACCGACGCCGAGCGGGCCGCGCTGGAGCTGACGGAGCAGGGCACCCGGATCGCCGACGCGGCCGGTGGCGTCACGGACGAGGCCTGGGCGAACGCCGCCAAGCACTACGACGAGGACCAGCTCGCCGCCCTGGTGTCCCTCATCGCCCTCATCAACGCCTACAACCGCCTGAACGTCATCGTCCAGCAGCCCGCCGGCGAGTACCGGGTCGGCCAGTTCGGATAGTCGGCGGCGCACGCCCGGGCCCCTCTCGCGGGGCCCGGGGCGTCGTTCACGAGCGTGGTTCGGGTCGCCGGGCCCGGCGCAGGGCCGCGATATCGGTGAGCGGATCACGCGGCTTCGGGAAGCCGGGCGCGCAGCCAGGGCACGCATAAGCGGTCCCACCGCCGACGCTGGCTCCGTGCTCCACCGCGACGACGACCGGCCCGTCAGTCGGCCGCTGACAGCGCGTACACACCTGCGATGTCACCGCCCGACCTCCTCGCCGAGCGCGGCCAGCAGCGCTCCGCGCAGTCGCGCGGCGTCGGTGAGGTAGCGGTCGGGACCGACGGCGATACGCCAGTGGGTGCCCGGGCTGGTGGTCCGGTGCCCGGGCGGTACGCCGATGTAGCTGGCCGTGGTGGTGGAAAGCCCCAACACGCGTACGTCCCGTACGTCCCACCCATCGGCGGCCCCCGGCCGCACCAACCAGTAGAGGGGCCCGTACCGGTCCTGGATGACGGCGCCGGAGTCGGCACCGAGCAGCCGCAGCGCGCGCTCCCCGACCGGCTCGGTTGCCCTGACGGCGTCCCACCAGCGCCCGGCGGGTAAGACCGTGAGTTCGTGACCGCATGGCGGCGTCCATCGGTGGAATTTGATCCTCACATTGGGCTCCCCTCGTCGCTCCTGCTGATGACGAGAGAACTGCGAGCGGCACTCCTCCGGACGGACCTGCCACGGGACGCTGTGGCGGACTTTCCGCCGGATCCCGGACTTTCGCGTAAGCGGCAACCGCTACGGTGAGTGTCACTGAGCACACCGGGGGTGTGAGTGGACGAATCACAAACGCCGTTCGCGCGCGAGTGCGCGGCGCGCGGCTGGGGCCGGACCAGCGCGTTCCTCCGTGCGTTCGACGCGACCGCGGACCTGTTGGGCGAGCACGTAGCGCTCACCGACCGGCAGTTCCGGCGTTGGCGCCACCCTCAACCGCCTCGGCCACGGCCACGGGCCTGGCGCGTGCTGCACGCCATGTTCGGCGTGAGCCCACTGGATCTGGGCTTCCCCGGGCCTGAGCCGAATGAGAAAGTAGAGGGGCCGTCTAGCCGCGAAGGAGCGGGGGTGGACCGTCGCGCATTCGTCACCGACTTCCTCGGCAGCGCGGCTGGTGTGGCGCTCGGCTCCGGCAACGCGGTCGGCACGGCGCACATAGCCGAATTGCGTGAGGGCTTACGCTCTCTGCTCGCCCTCGATAACACTTACGGCGGCAACGCCATCTGTTCGCTCGCGGTACGGCATCTCAAGCGCATCCGCCGCATCATCAACACCGGCACTTACCCGGACACCATCGGCCGACAGCTCCATCGGCTCGCCGGAGAAACAGCCGTGCACTGTGCATGGCTCTACTACGACGCTGAGGACCAGGACACCGCTCGCCGCTATTACGGCGAGGCGCTGACGGCAGCCACCATGCTCCGCGACGATCAGCTTGAAGTTCTGGTGCTCGCACTGCTCAGCTTGCAAGCCAGCCATGAAGGTCGACCGCGCGACGGCTACGACCTCGCACGCGCAGCCCGTCAGCGCGCCACCGGGTTCGACTCGCCGCTCTTGCTCTCCCTGATCGCCGGTCGGGAATCGCGGGCGCTGGCGATGATGGGCGACGCAAGCGCGGCGGGAAAGCGGCTGTCGGGTGCCATGAAGCTGCTGGAGAGGTCAAATCTTGGGCGTCCCGCCCCCGAGTGGGCGGCCTTCCACGGACATGCCGAACTGGACTACGCGCAAGGGTTTCTCTATAGCGAAGCGGGCCGCCATAAGGCGGCTGTGCCCTTCCTGCGTGCCGCTGTTGCTCACCAGAGCCACAGGTACGGACGCAACCAAGCGCTGTACCGGCTGTACCTGTCCCACAGCTTGGTACAAGCAGGAGAGATCGACGAAGGCTCCGCAGAAGCGATGGACAGTCTCGAACATCTGGACGAGGTCGAATCGGGGCGTGTGACCCGCGAACTCCACAACATCCGCGCGCTGCTCGGCCGAGCGGACGCGGTCAGCGCTCGAAACGCGGCCGAGGGACTGACCGAGTACATGCGAACAAGAGGAGAAGCGGAATGGCCGGGGTGACCTACGAGGTGTGGACGGGCAGCGAAGCCGAATCCCATCTCGACACGTTCCTCCCGGCGCACAAGGAGGTCTTCGCCGAGCCGCCGTACTGCGAGGGCCCCAAGGAAGTCGCCGATTTCATCGACCTCTTCCATATCCAGGCGAAGCGGCCGGGCTTCCGCGTGGCTGTCGCCCGAGATGGCGCCGAGATCGCCGGGTTCAGCTTTGGCTACCAGCTGCCCATGAACAGCCAGTGGTGGAGCGGTCTGCTGGAGCCGATGCCGGAAGACTTCACGCGGGAGACGAACGAGCGGACGTTCGCCATCATCGAGCTGGCCGTGCGCAAACCGTGGCGCCGCCAGGGCATCGCGGCCGGACTACACACCCGCATCCTCGACGGGCTGCCCGTGGAGCGGGTCACCCTCACGATGCTGCCGGATCCCGAAGCGGCGGCGGCACACAGGGCGTACGCAGCGTGGGGTTACCGGCGCATCGGAAAGTCGCGGCCCTGGGATGAGGCACCGCTGTACGAGGCGATGGTCCTCGACTTGCGCTGAAGGGGTGAAGCGGGTGAGCGCTGAGGCAGCGGCCATCAACCTGGGTCACACCGTGGCGACACGCGTCGTACGGCTGTGACTCGAGCCGCGTACGCGCGAGCGGGAGAGCTGGATGGAAATGTCCGCACCCATGCAGAGACGCGCATCGGGGCTGCGTGACCAGCGCGCGGTATGGGGCCGTAGTTCAAGTAGATCCCGAACGCCGTGGCAGCGCGACTAGAGCCCATGCGCGGGACTCAAAAGCAGCAGTTGCATCCATGATCTTTGGCCAAAGCAAATAGATATCTTGTTCGGTTTTGTCGGCACCTCCCCATAACTGGCGTGACACCTGCTACGCTCCTCGTCACTTGTTTCGAAGGCGTGCGGTGGGGACCCGTGCGGCGAATGATTCCGCCGCCATGCTTATGCTCGCCTCCGGAAAACAAAAGATTCACACTAGGGGGAGTGGCATGCTTTCTAAAATCGTCATTCATAACTATCGCACGTTCCGCGAGTTCGAGCTCGACTTCGATCCCGAGATGAACATCTTGGTCGGCGATAACGATGCGGGTAAATCGACGATTTTGGAAGCGATCGAACTCGGCTTGACCGGCAAACTGCGCGGTCGACCCCTCTATCAGGACCTGTCGCCGTACCTGTTCCACCAAGATGCCGTATCTGAGTGGATTGCCGACTTGAGAGAGGGTCGCGCGGTTCCACCTCCAGAAATCATCATCGACCTCTTTCTTGATTCAACACCTGAGGCCGCCACCCTCAGAGGGAACAACAATCTTCTTAAGGCCGACGAACCCGGCGTGCGTATCCGTGTAGCGCTCAACCCAGACTACGAAGCAGAGTACAAGGAGTTCATCAAGAAGCCGGACGAGGTGCGGCTAATTCCGACGGAGTACTACAAGGTCGACTGGCTTGCTTTCGACGGGAACGGCGTCACGTTTCGAAGTATTCCGGCCAGCGCTTCGCTCATCGATGCCGCGAACATCCATCTTCAAAGCGGCGTCGACTACTACATGAAGCACATTATCGATTCGCGCCTTAAGGCAGATGAGCGCGTAAAGCTGACGCGTGCGTACCGCAGCCTCCGTGAGACCTTTGCACAGGACGAATCGATCGTGAAGATCAACGGGGATCTACGGGGTACGTCGAACGACGTGAGCGACCGCGAACTGACACTGAACATCGACGTGTCGCAGAAGTCGAGCTGGGAAAGCGGCATCGTCCCGCACCTTGATGACCTTCCCTTCCAGTTCGTCGGCAAGGGAGAGCAGAGCACACTGAAGATCCTGCTTGCTCTCAACAAGAAGGTCGATGACGCACATATCGTCCTTGTCGAGGAGCCCGAGAATCACCTGTCGTTTCCGAATCTGGGGAAGCTGGTCAAGAAGATCAGCAAGAAATGCGAGGACCAACAGGTCTTCATTACGACGCACAGCTCGTTCGTGCTGAACAAGCTTGGCCTGGACAAGCTTGTCCTCCTCTCTCCAGGTGGAGGGTTCCGCATCGATCGCCTCCCTACAAGCACGCAGGAGTACTTCAAGAAGCTGTCCGGCTACGACACGCTGCGCTTGGTACTGGCCAAACGGTCAATCCTCGTTGAGGGCCCATCGGATGAACTAGTTGTCCAGCGCGCCTATATGGACACGCATGATGGCACCCTTCCCGCAGAAAACGGCATCGACGTCATCAACGTCCGCGGACTCTCCTTTAAACGGTTTCTCGACATCGCAATGCTGCTGCCAGGGAACCGCGTTGCTGTCATCACAGACAACGACGGGAAGGAAGCCAGGGACGTGAGGCAGCGGTACGCGAACTACACCGCCTCCGCTAACATCACCGTCCATGTGGGCAAGGACGCGAACTTCAAGACGATGGAACCGCAGCTGTTCAAAGCAAACGGTCGCGTCACGATGAATGCCGTCCTCGGTCAAAACTTCACCACAGATCAAGACCTGCTCGACCACATGAAGAAGCACAAGACCGACTGCGCGCTTGCCATCTTCGAGAGCGACCAGCTCATCAACATGCCGGAGTACATCAAGGAAGCCGTTGATGCAGTCTCATAACAACCGGGCGATCATCGCGGCGGCTGGCTCGCGCAAGACCCAGCACATCATCGACCAGGCGCTCGGTGACACGACGAAGCGCGTCCTGGTGACGACCTACACCAACGAGAACCTGAGCCAGATCGTGAACCGGCTGAGCGACGGTACGGGGATTCTTCCGAGCCACGTCACGGTCATGGGGTGGTTCACGTTCCTGATGAACCAGTGCGCACGTCCGTACCAGAGCTACGTACTCGACGAGACCGGCGTGATGGGCGGCCTCAACTTCCTGGGCCAACGTTCTCGGTTCGCACGCAAGGACAACCCCACGCGGTACTACCTCGACTCCGCCAGCGCGGTGTACCGGAACGAGGTCGCAGCCCTTGCCTGTGAAGCGAACCGGCGAAGTGGCGGCAAGGTCGTTGACCGACTTGCGGGGATGTACGACCACGTCTATGTCGACGAGATTCAGGACATGGCGGGCTACGATCTCGACCTACTCGACTTCCTAATGAAGTCGCCCATCGCCGTCACGATGGTCGGTGACCCTCGCCAGGCTACCTTTTCAACGAACACTGCGACAAAGAACAAGCAGTATAAAGGAAGTCGCATCGTCGACTGGTTCAGTGAACGCACCGAAAGTTGCGTCATCGACAACCGCGTGGAGAGTTATCGCTGCAACCAGGCGATCTGCGACTTCGCGGATGACTTGTACCCAGAGCTTCCCCGCACGATCTCAAAGAACATCGAAGTCACGGGCCACGATGGCATTTTCCCGATCCAGAGGTCGGAAATAGGCGAGTACATTCAGAAGTACTCACCGGTCGTGCTTCGTTGGGACCGTCGGGCAGACACGTGCGACCTTGCAGCAATGAACGTGGGTGCCTCGAAGGGCAACACCTACGACCGGGTTCTCATCTTCCCGACGAATCCCATGATCACCTACTATCACACCCGAGACTTCAATCAACTCAAGGAGCGGGCTAAATTCTATGTCGCGGTGACACGGGCGAAGTACAGTGTGGCCTTTGTCCTACCATAAGAAACTCTGGTCCGCAAAATCATATGTAACCTGCCCCACCTGGTGATTACCGTTGGGTGCATGATGGATAACCAAAATGACGCTCTCCTCAGGGCTGAAGGTCATTCTCGGTTATCTAGCACACGGACAGGCCCGACCACCACGCCTCCAGCGGTTAGATCGGACATCACTGCGCATCCAGTCGCCACAATCACCAACCCGGCGAGCCCATTCGGTGACAGCACCAGCTGGGCCACTCGAACTCTGCGTACCCCGCCGAAACCTAAGACTCGACGACCCGCCGGGCGCCGTACGCCGCCGCGCCCGCCGCGATCACCGCGGCTCCCGCCGCGACGGAGGTGAGCGGCAGGGCGCACGCCAGGGCAGCGCAGCCGAGCAGGCCCACGATCGGGACGGCGCGGGCAGGGCGGCCCTCCGCGGGGGTGAGGGTCCAGGCCGAGGCGTTGGCGACGGCGTAGTAGATGAGCACGCCGAACGAGGAGAAGCCGATCGCGCCGCGGACGTCCGTGGTCGCGGCGAGGACGGCGACGACCGCGCCGACGGCGAGTTCGGCGCGGTGCGGGACGTGGAAGCGGGGGTGGACGGCGGCGAGGGCGGGCGGCAGATGGCGGTCGCGGGCCATCGCGAGGGTGGTGCGCGAGACGCCGAGGATGAGGGCGAGGAGGGAGCCGAGCGCGGCGACCGCCGCGCCGGTGCGGACGACGGGCGCGAGCCCGGGGGCGCCCGCGGCGCGGACCGCTTCGGCGAGCGGGGCGGTGGCGTGGGCGAGGCGGTCCGGGCCGAGGACGGCGAGGACCGCGAGGGCGACGGCCGCGTACGTGACGAGCGTGATGCCGAGGGCGAGCGGGATCGCGCGCGGGATGGTGCGCTCCGGGTCGCGCACCTCCTCGCCGAGGGTCGCGATGCGCGCGTACCCGGCGAAGGCGAAGAACAGCAGCCCGGCGGCCTGGAGGGTGCCGCCGAGCGTGGCGTCGGCGCCGAGGCCGAGGCGGGCGGCCCGGGCGGTGCCGCCGGTCAGGCAGGCGATGACCACGGCGGCGAGCACGGCCAGCACGAGGGCGACGATCAGCCGGGTCAGCCAAGCGGCCTTCTTTACGCCCGCGTAGTTCACCGCGGTCAGCGCCACGACGGCCGCGACGGCGACCGCGTGCGCCTGCCCGGGCCATACGTACGAGCCCACCGTGAGGGCCATCGCCGCGCAGGAGGCGGTCTTGCCGACGACGAAGCCCCATCCGGCCAGATAGCCCCAGAACTTCCCCAGCCGCTCGCGGCCGTAGACATAGGTGCCGCCGGACTGCGGATAGCGGGCGGCCAGCCGGGCGGAGGAGGTGGCGTTGCAGTACGCGACGACGGCGGCCAGGGCCAGCCCCGGCAGCAGCCCGGACCCCGCAGCGGCGGCGGCCGGGCCGAGCGCGGCGAAGATCCCCGCGCCGATCATCGCCCCGAGCCCGATCACCACCGCGTCGAACACTCCGAGGTGCCGCTTCAGCTCCCCGGCGGCGGCTCCCGTTCCCATTGACTCGCTCCTCGGCACGGCCGGACGTCGGGGTCCCACCCTAGGAGGGTGTCAGCGGCTCACGTCCATGCGCTGGGTGCCGACGACCGACAGCAGCCGCAGTGCCTCCTCGGACGAGGAGCCGGGGGTCGCGGTGTAGAACACCACCCGCTGGTCCCGGTCGGTGATGTCGAGGGCGTCGCAGTTGACGGTGACGGGGCCGACCATCGGGTGCTGGAAGGTCTTGCACAGGGTCGGCGCGGCGCATACGTCGTGGGAGGCCCACAGCCGGGCGAACTCCTCGCTTCCGTCGAGGAGTTCGGCGATCAGCTCCGCCACCTCGGGGTCGTCGGGGTAGCGGGCGGCGGTGGCGCGCAGGGTCCGGGCCGTGGTGCGGGCGAACGCGTCCGCGTCCGACACCCCGTACAGCCGCCGCCCGTGCCGGTGCGGGCCGAGGAAGGCGCGGCGCGCCAGGTTGCGGTCGCGCCGGGGCAGGGCGGAGAAGTCCTCCATGAGCGCGCACGCGAGGTCGTTCCAGGCGATCACCTCGTAGATCGCGGAGGTGACGATCGCGGCGGCCTGCGGAAGCCGTCGCAGCAGGTCCAGGATGCTCTGCCGCACCTCGCGCGAGGGCCCGGGCGGAGGGGCGGGCGGGGCGCCGGCGAGGTGGTGGAGGTGGGCGCGTTCGGCGTCCGACAGGCGCAGCGCCCGGGCCAGCCCGGTCAGCACCTCGCGCGACGGGCGCGGGCCGCGGGCCTGCTCCAGCCGCGTGTAGTACTCGGTCGAGATGTACGCGAGCTGCGCCGCCTCCTCGCGGCGCAGCCCCGGGGTGCGGCGGCGCGGCCCGGCGGGCAGTCCCACGTCGGCGGGGGTGATCCGCTCGCGCCTGCTGCGCAGGAAGTCGGCCAGTTCTCGTTTGTCCACGCCTCCAGTGTGGGCGGGGCCGCGGGGCGTATCCAGGTACCGCCGGTGCCTGGATGGGCGCCGCGGTCGGACGCAGGCTCGCTGCCATGGACAACACAACGACAACCGCCGCGCCGGGCCTGCTGGCCGGCAAGGTCGCCTTCATCACCGGCGCCGGGCGCGGCATCGGCGCCGCCGCGGCACGGCTCTTCGCCCGGGAGGGCGCCCGGGTGCTGCTCGCGGCCCGGACGGAGGACCAGCTGAAGGCGGTGGCCGAGGAGATCCGGGCCGCGGGTGGCACCGCCGACCACATGGTGTGCGATCTGGCCGACGCGGCGAGCGTACGCGCCGCCGTGGACCGCACCGTGGAGCGGTACGGCCGCCTCGACGTCGCCTTCAACAACGGCGCGACGATCACCCCGCCCGGCCCGCTGGACCAGGTGCCGGAGGCCGACTTCGACCATCTCTACGCCGTGAACCTCAAGGGCCCGTGGCTGGCCATGGCCGCCGAGATCGCCGCCATCCGGGCCACCGCGGGGACGGGCGCCATCGTCAACAACTCCAGCATCGGCAGTCTGCGGGGCAACCCCGAACTGCCCGCCTACGGGGCGATGAAGCGGGCGGTCAACAGCCTCACCGAGTCGGCCGCCGTCACGTACGGCCCGGAGGGCATCCGGGTCAACGCCATCGCCCCCGGCGGCACGGTGACCGAGATGATCCGTACCTGGGAGACCCATGCGCCCGACCTGCTGGAGCGGATCACGGCGCACACCCCGCTGCGCCGCACGGCCGACCCCGAGGAGATCGCCCAGGCCGCCGCCTGGCTGCTGAGCGACCGCGCCTCCTATGTGACGGGCACGGTCCTCAGGGTCGACGGCGGCGCGCGGGCCTGACGCGGCGGGGGTCAGCCCTGCTGGGCGCGCCGGGCCTCGGTGATCGGGAGGCGGTCGAAAACGGTCTGCACGTATGTGATCTTGCCGTTCTCGATCGTCAGGTAGTCCGAGGCCCGCAGGTCCGATACGAACGTGGTGTCGGTGGTGTAGACGATCGCCGCGCTGGTCTCGTCACCGAGGACCTTGGTGATGGTCGCGCTGGTGAGCATCGGCAGGAAGCCCTCCAGGAACGTGCGGTATCCGGGCAGGCCCTCGATCCGGCCGGAGGGCGCGTCGCATACGACATCGTCGGCGACGAGGCCCAGTGCCGTCTCGGTGTCCCCGCTCATCCACGCGCGGCCGAAGGTCTCGGCGATCGAGCGGGCGGAGGCGGCGGAGGCGGCGGAAGCGTTGGTCGCGATCATGGCGGTATCCCTTCGTGATGATCCCCGCAGTGGGGATCCGTCACTGGATCCTCGGGCCGGTATATGACACGTTGTGTCTTATACGGCAGGGACTTTTGGGGCCATGAGATCCGACCGGTTGCTCTCGATCATGCTGCTGCTCCAGACCCACGGGCAGCTTCCCGCCGCCACGCTGGCCGAGCGCCTGGAGGTGTCGGTCCGCACGGTCATGCGTGACGTGGAGGCGCTGTCCGCGGCGGGCGTGCCCGTCTACACCGTGCGCGGTCCGCACGGCGGCATCGCCCTGCTGCCCGGCTTCCGTACGGATGTGACGGGGCTGACCGCCGACGAGGCCCGCGCCCTGTTCGTGCTGCTCTCCGACCGCGCCTACGCCGATCTGGGGCTCGGCAGTGCCATCGGCTCCGCGCTACGGAAGGTCATGGCCGCGCTGCCCGCCGCGTACCGGCCGGACGCGGACCTGGCCAGCCGCCGCATCCTGATCGACCCGGTCCGCTGGCGCGGCGGACCGTCGCGCCCGGCCGCCGACGGCCTCGGAGTGCTCCAGCGGGCCGTCTTCACCGACCGGCGCCTACGGCTGCGCTACCGGCACGGCGAGGACGGCCGTGTGCGCTCGTACACCGTGGACCCGTACGGGCTGGTCCACAAGGCGGGCGTCTGGTACCTCGTGGCCGATCACCGCGGCGAGCCGCGGCTCTTCCGGGCCGATCGCGCGCTGTCCTCCGGTGTCCTCGACGAGCCCGTCCAGCGGCGGGACGGGCTGGAGCTGAGCGACGTATGGGACGTGCTGCGCCGCCGCATCGACGACATCCCCGCCCCGGTGCCGGTCACGGTCGGCGTGCGGCGGGAGATCCTGGGCCGGTTCCTCCGCGTCCACCAGGCGGACCTGGCCGAGCCGCATCCCTCCGAAGCCGGGCTCCCCGAAGACGCGCTCCCCGAAGACGCGCTCCCCGAAGACGCGCTCCCCGAAGACGAACGGGTGACCGTCGAGCTGCGGTTCCGCTCCCTGGGCGCGGCCCAGGCTCTGCTCGCCTTCGGCGCCGACGCCGAAGTCCTCGCACCCGTCGAACTGCGCCGCGCCCTGGCCCGCAGGGCGGCCGAGGCGGCCACCCGCTATGCGGACGGGACCTAGGCGTCGCCCAACTGCCCATACCGCGCGGCCAGCCGCTTCGCGCCCTCCGGCGTCAGGGAGCCGTGGAGGCGGAGGCGGGCGATGCCGCCGTCCGGGTAGATGTCGATGCGGACGTGGGTCACCGGTGGAGCCTGGTCGAGGAGGAAGCGGTGGACGGTGTCCGGCTGGAGGGCGGTGCGGGGCAGCAGTTCGGTCCAGGGAGCGTCCGCGTCCGCGGTGGTGTCGCGGCCGTACAGGGTCGCCCAGCCGGGTGAGTTGCCCTTGTAGCAGCCGGTGTCGATCTCGACGGCGCGGATCAGGGCCTGTTCGGAGAGCCGGTAGCGGACCCAGTCGTTGCCCCGGTCGCGGCGGCGGCGGGTCTCCCAGCCCTCGTCCATCTTCTGGGAGCGGCCCGGCTGGATGGAGTTGGTGGGTGGGGAGTAGAAGCGGTCCGAGGCGTCCTCGGCCGCGCCGCCGTTCTCCAGGGCGGCCAGGTCGAAGGTGCCCAGCGCCGTGAGCCACGCCGGGTCGGGGACGACCTCGCCGTGGACACGGAGGCGCGCGATGCCGCCGTCGGGGTGCTGCTTGAGGCGCAGGTGGGTGAAGCGGCGGGGAACGGAGACGGGGAAGCCGTTGGCCGCGTGGCCGCCGACGGGGGTGCGGGGGACGAGGGTCGTCCACTCGGTGTCGTCGGCGAGCAGGTCCGCGGGGGACGGGGTGCCCGGCAGCGAGGTGGCCTCCACGCTCACCGCCTGCGGGTAGTTGCCGCGGAAGTGGGCGGTGTCGACCACGATGCCGTGGATGACGCCCGGTGCGCCCAGCCGGATCAGGGCCCAGTCGTGGTCCTCGTCCGTGGGGTGCGGGGTGTCGGCGGAGGCCCCGCGGCGGCGCCTGGTCTCCCAGCCGTCCATGACCTTGCCCTTGTGGCCGAAGTCCGCGGGGTCGAAGTGCGGCGCCTCGGGCCGCAGCAGGTTCTCGCGCTCGGCGAAGAACTCGTCGTTGGCCGCGGTCACGCTGCCGCCGAGCCGCCGGTCGGCGAGGTCGGGGAGGTGGGTGAAGGCGAAGTCGGCGGTGCGGTAGTCGGCGTACGGGTCGCCGCCACCGTACGGATGGGCGTCGCCGGTGAAACGGGGGGTCGGCGCGGTCATACGCGGGGCTGCCTTTCCAGGAGTCGGCCTGTGGGGAGGGGACCGGTCGGTGCGCCGTGGTCGGCGATCTTGTGGCCGCGCAGCCAGGTGGACCGTACGACGCCGTGCAGCGTCTTCCCGGCGTACGCGGTGACCTGGTTGCGGTGGTGGAGGGACGCGGGGTCGACGGTGAAGGTCTCCTCCGGCGCCAGGACCGCGAAGTCGGCGTCCCGGCCCGCCTCGATGGCGCCCTTCTGACGGAGGCCGACCAGGGCGGCGGGGGCCGTGGACATCCACCGCACGACGTCCGCGAGGGTGTGGCCGCGGCGGCGGGCCGCGGTCCAGATGGCGGGCAGGCCGAGCTGGAGGGAGGAGATGCCGCCCCAGGCCTGCCCGAAGTCGTCGGTCTTCAGGTCCGCGGTGCAGGGCGAGTGGTCGGAGACGACGCAGTCGATGGTGCCGTCGGCCATGCCCTGCCACAGCGCGTCCTGGTTGGCCGCCTCGCGGATCGGCGGGCAGCACTTGAACTCGGTGGCGCCGTCGGGGACTTCCTCGGCGGTGAGGGTGAGGAAGTGCGGGCAGGTCTCGACGGTGATCCGGACGCCTTCGCGGCGCGCGGCGGCGATGCGCGGCAGGGATTCCGCGGAGGACAGATGCAGGATGTGGACCCGGGCGTCCAGCTCGCGGGCGAGGTCGACCAGGCCCTCGATGGCCCGGTTCTCGGCGGCGCGCGGGCGGGAGGCGAGGAAGTCGGCGTAGCGCGGGCCGCTGGGCGGCGGGGCGCTCTCGATCAGCTGCGGGTCCTCGGCGTGGACGATGAGCAGCCCGCCGAAGCCCGCGATCTCGCCGAGGGCGGCCCCCAGCCCGGCCGGGTCGAGATGCGGGAACTCGTCCACGCCGGAGTGCAGCAGGAAGCACTTGAAGCCGAGGACCCCGGCGTCGTGCAAAGGCCGCAGGTCGGCCGTGTTGCCGGGGATCGCGCCGCCCCAGAAGCCGACGTCGATGTGGGCCGTCGCGCGGGCGACGGCCCGCTTGACCTCCAGCGCCTCGACGTCGGTGGTGGGCGGGATGCTGTTGAGGGGCATGTCGACCAGGGTGGTGACGCCACCGGCCGCGGCGGCGCGGGTGGCGGTGGCGAAGCCCTCCCAGTCGGTGCGGCCGGGGTCGTTGACGTGGACGTGGGTGTCGACGAGGCCGGGGAGGAGGACGTCGTCCCCGAGGTCTTCGAGACGCGCCCCTGGCGGGACGCCGGTGTCGTACGGCAGGACGGCCAGGATGCGGCCCTCGGCGGTGGACACGGCGACGGACGCGGCGCGCGGGCCGTCGGGGGTGATCACGCGCGTCGAACGCAGCACCAGGTCCGGGTCCAGTCCCGGGTCCAGCTCGGGCACCCCTGCTCCCCTCGATAATTCCGCAACACGGAATAAGTTTTCCGCTCGAAGTCTTCCCTTCTCCTCCGATCTGGTCAAGACTTCCCGGGCACCCCCGTTCGATTCCGTAGCATGAAAGTGGATTTTCGATACGTAGAACGTGGCGCCGAGAGGGACCGGTAGGCTTCCGATGGCCGGTCGGCCGCGATATCCGACGCGGGCGCGAGACCGGTGCTGCCCGCTGCGAAAGGAAACGCCGACGTGCCGTCCGCCGAGTCCAAGACCGCCGCCGCCACCGCCGGTGGCGTCCAGTCCCTCGAGCGCGCCTTCGACCTTCTGGAGCGGATGGCCGACGCCGGGGGCGAGGTCGGGCTGAGCGAACTCTCCGGCAGCAGCGGCCTTCCGCTGCCCACCATCCACCGGCTGATGCGCACGCTCGTGGCCTGCGGTTACGTACGCCAGCAGCCCAACCGCCGCTACGCGCTGGGCCCCCGGCTGATCCGGCTCGGCGAGAGCTCGGCCCGGCTGCTGGGCACCTGGGCGCGGCCGTATCTGGCGCGCCTGGTGGAGGAGACCGGCGAGACCGCGAACATGGCGCTGCTGGACGGGGACGAGGTGGTGTACGTCGCGCAGGTGCCCTCCCGCCACTCCATGCGCATGTTCACCGAGGTCGGGCGGCGGGTCCTGCCGCACAGCACCGGCGTCGGCAAGGCGCTGCTGGCCACCACGCCCCCGGACGAGGTACGCGCCCTGCTGGCCCGGACCGGCATGCCCGCCGCGACGGCGAAGACGATCACCACGCCGGACGCGTTCCTGGAGGCGCTGCACCTCGTACGCGAGACGGGGTACGCGGTGGACGACAACGAGCAGGAGATGGGCGTGCGCTGCCTGGCCGTGTCCGTGCCGGACTCCCCGACGGCGGCCGCCATCTCGATCTCCGGCCCGGCGGGGCGGGTGACGGACGAGGCCACGCAGGAGATCGTGCCGGTCCTGAAGGAGGTCGCCGCCGATCTGTCGGCCGCGCTCGCCAGCACGGACGGGACCTGACGCAACAGCTAGCGCGCCACCGTACCGAAGAGGTCGATCGCCGAGCGGACCGCCCGCAGCGACGGATTCAGGGCGCTGACCGAGCCCAGGGCGCCCGCCACCAGGAGCAGGGAGCGGTGGAGGCGGTGCAGTTCGGGGGTGCCGGTGCGGGCCATGGCGTCCAGCGCGGCCAGCTCGTCGTCCGCGATCGCCCGGTCCGGTAATTCCGCCGGGTGGGCGGCCAGGTCACGCCTGAGCCGGGCCACGGCGAGGCGCAGCTCCGCCACCCTCGGATCTTCCTCGGTGCACGCCATTGCGGCGCCCTCCACGTCGGACAACACGGCCCTTCTCCCCCTCGCGCGCGGCTGCACGAGCCCGCCCTCCCTCTCCCCTGCCCCTCCGGACGTCGAATCGGACACAAGGGGCTGCGGATCAGTTAACGCCACCGTGTGCGCAGTGCGCCATACGGAGAGCGAAAATCAGACCGGCTGGGATGAACCGTCCACGCGGCGCCCCGGTGCGGTAAGCAGGGGCCATGGATCGCACCACTGAGGACAATGCGCAGGTCGCCGGGTTGCTGCTGGCGGCGGGCGGGGGACGGCGGCTGGGCGGGCGGGCCAAGGCGCTGCTGGAGTACCGGGGCAGGCCGCTGGTGGAGCACGCGGCGCGCGCGCTGCTGGAGGGGGGCTGCGCACCGGTGCACATCGTGCTGGGCGCCGCCGCCGAGGCGGTACGGGAGCGGGCCGAGCTGCCGGGGTGCGTCCTGGTCGACAACCCGGACTGGGCGGACGGCATGGGCACCTCGCTCCGGGCCGGACTGGCCTCGCTGAGCGGTACGGGGGCGCGGGCGGTGCTGGTCACGCTGGTGGACCAGCCCGGGATCGGGGCCCCGGCGGTGGCGCGCGTACGCAGCGCCTGCCGCGACGCGGGGAGCCTGGTGACGGCGGCGTACGGCACCGAGCGGGGGCATCCGGTGCTGTTCGGCGCGGACCGCTGGGCGGACGTCGCGGCGAGTGCGGAGGGGGATCGCGGGGCACGCGCGTATCTGAGGGAACATCAGGCCGAGATCATCCGCGTCGACTGCGCGGACATCGCCCGCGTGGACGACATCGACACCCCTGAGGATCTGGCGCTGCTGCGGTGAGGCGCCCACGCTGTGCAGCGTGTCTCACACCGACACCCGATTGAACTTCCACGATGAGGAAATTAATATCCAGAAGCGATATCGACCTAGGAGTGAACGCCCATGTCCGCACCAGCGCCATCCCCGCTGGCCATCGTCGACGCCGAGCCTCTGGAGCGTCAGGGAGAGGTGCTGACCGACGCGGCCCTGGCCTTCCTGGCCGAGCTGCATCACCGCTTCACCCCTCGCCGCGACGAGCTGCTCGCGCGTCGCGCCGAGCGACGGGCCGAGATCGCCCGTACGAGCACGCTGGACTTCCTTCCGGAGACCGCGCACGTCCGCGAGGACCCGGACTGGCGCGTGGCCGAGGCCCCGCCCGCCCTCCAGGACCGCCGGGTGGAGATCACCGGTCCCACCGACCGCAAGATGACGATCAACGCGCTCAACTCGGGCGCCAAGGTCTGGCTCGCCGACTTCGAGGACGCCTCCGCACCCACCTGGGCGAACGTGATCGGCGGCCAGCTGAATCTGACCGACGCGTATGAGCGCCGGATCGACTTCGCCACCCCCGAGGGCAAGAGCTACGCGCTGCGCCCCGCCGAGGAACTGGCCACCGTCGTCGCGCGGCCGCGCGGCTGGCACCTGGACGAGCGCCATCTGCGGGACGCGGAGGGCCGGGCGGTGCCCGGTGGTCTGGTCGACTTCGGCCTGTACTTCTTCCACAACGCGCGCCGCCTGCTCGACCAGGGCAAGGGCCCGTACTTCTATCTGCCGAAAACCGAATCGCACCTGGAGGCCCGCCTCTGGAACGACGTCTTCGTCTTCGCGCAGGACTACGTGGGCGTTCCGCAAGGGAGCATCCGCGCCACCGTGCTCATCGAGACGATCACGGCCGCGTACGAGATGGACGAGATCCTGTACGAGCTGCGCGACCACGCCTCCGGGCTCAACGCGGGCCGCTGGGACTACCTCTTCTCCATCGTCAAGAACTTCCGTGACGCGGGCCCCGGCTTCGTCCTGCCCGACCGCAACGCGGTGACGATGACCGCGCCCTTCATGCGCGCTTACACCGAGCTGCTGGTCCGCACCTGCCACAAGCGGGGCGCCCACGCGATCGGCGGCATGGCGGCCTTCATCCCCTCGCGGCGGGACGCCGAGGTCAACGCGGTCGCGTTCGACAAGGTGCGGGCCGACAAGGACCGTGAGGCGAACGACGGCTTCGACGGCTCGTGGGTCGCCCACCCCGATCTGGTCCCGGTCGCCCGCGAGTCGTTCGACGCGGTCCTCGGCGACCGTCCCCACCAGAAGGACCGGCTGCGCGAGGACGTCCGGGTCACCGCGGCCGAGCTGATCGACGTCGCCTCGCTGGACGCCAAGCCCACCTTCGACGGCCTGCGCAACGCCGTCCAGGTCGGCACCCGCTACATCGAGGCGTGGCTGCGCGGACTGGGCGCCGTCGCCATCTTCAACCTGATGGAGGACGCCGCCACCGCGGAGATCTCCCGCTCCCAGATCTGGCAGTGGATCAACGCCGGAGTGGTCTTCGAGAACGGTGAGAAGGCCAGCGCCGACCTGGTGCGCACCGTCGCCGCCGAGGAGCTGGCCGCGATCCGCGAGGAGGTCGGCGCGGAGGCGTTCGCGGCGGGCCGCTGGAGCCAGGCGCACGATCTGCTGCTGAAGGTCGCGCTGGACGAGGACTACGCGGACTTCCTGACGCTGCCCGCGTACGAACTGCTGGGCTGAGCCCCGTACGTGATGACGGGCCCCGGGACGTCCCCCCGGGGCCCCTTTCCGTATGTCGCGTTACGACGTGTAGAGCTGGGTGCGCGGCACGATCTGCTGGGGCTGGCCGGGGCTGGACCACAGCAGCTTCATATGCGCCTCACCGGTCTGCTCGGTGTACTCGATCTTGATGGAGTGGCGCTGTCCGGCCTTCAGGTCGACGGTCGCCTTGTCGACCTTCGCGGTGTGCGGCGTGCTGCTGTCGATGACGAGTTTGCCGTCGATCCACACCCGTGCCGTGTCGTCGGAGACGGTGGTGAGCGTGTACGTCTGGCTGTGACGCGGCACCAGGGAGCCGGTCCAGCGGACGCTGAAGCGGTCGGCCGGAACCCGGGCGTCCGGTGAACCGGCGGTCCGCCAGGCGTGGTTGACGGTGCGGTCGGTCCGGGTGACGACGGGCGGCCCGGTGAAGGTGTCGTTCGCGAACACCTCCTGCCGCAGCCCCGTGCCCCGGCCCGGGGGCACGGACGCCCCGGACGGCTTGACGGTCAGCTCGATGACCGACGCGATGTCGTTGACCGCCCCGCCGGACGGGGTGAGGTCGAAGCCGTCCCCGGCCGCCGTGACCGCGACCTTCTGATCGCTGCCCAGCACCCGCGCCCGGGTCACCTCGAACGGTGCCCGCGCGGTGAGGTGGAGGGGCTGTCCGGCGGCGGGCCAGGAGGTCACGGACGCGTAGAGCTTGTTCCCCGACCGGCTGACCGAGCCCCATCCGGGCTCGGTCACCAGCCCGGCGTTCCCCGCGCCGTACACGGCCCGGCCCTGCCCGGACGTCCGCAGCCAGGAGCCGATCTCGCGCAGCCGGTCGACGGACGGCTGGGGTATCCGGCCGAGCTTGTCGGGGCCGACGTTGAGCAGGTAGTTGCCGCCGCGGCCTGCGATGTCGAGGAGGTTGCGGGCCAGGGTCTGCGGCGACTTCCAGTTCTGGTCGTACTTCGCGAATCCCCAGTGGCCGTTGAGGGTCATGCAGGACTCCCAGAGCTGTCCGGCGACCTGGGAGCCCGGGATCTCCTGCTCGGGCGTGCCGTAGTCGCCGTCCACGACGCGGCGCTTGCCGACCCGGTTGTTGATGATCAGATCCGGGTCGAGACCGCGCAGATACGCCTCGAGCTGCTCGCCGTCCTTCGGGGACCAGGTGTTGGTGGGGTTGTCCGCGTCCCATTCGCCGTCGAACCACAGCAGCGCCGGGTCATAGCCGTCGATCAGCTCTTTCAGCTGCGCGTACATCCGCTCCCGGTACTTCGGGAAGGTGGCCGGGTCTGCGAAGTCGGGGTCGTGCCAGTCCCAGATCGAGTAGTAGAAGCCGAGCTTGATCCCGGCCCGGTCGGCGGCGGTCTTCAGCTCGGCGAGGATGTCGCGCCTCTTGTCGAACGAGGAGTGGTCGCGCAGGTTCCAGGCGTTCTGCTTCGTCGGCCACATCGCGTATCCGTCGTGGTGCTTGGACGTGATGACGATGTAGCGCTGACCGGCGTCCTTGGCCGCCTTGACGACGGCCTTGGCGTCGAAGGAGGAGGGGTCGAAGCCCTGCGCCATGTCCTCGTAGGCGCTCGTGGATATCTGGCAGTTCCGCTTGATCCACTCCGCGTCCCGGCAGACGGTGCCGTCGGCGCGGGTGTACTCGCCTTCCAGTTGGGAGTACGCGCCGAAGTGGATGAACATGCCGAACCGGTCCTGCCGCCACCAGTCGGTGCGGGCGGAGGTGAACGGGTCGTCGGACGCGTAGTCGGTGCCGGGACCGGGTTCGGCGGTGGCGGGCGCGGCGGCGGAAGGTCCGGCCAGGGTCAGCGCCAGGAGCAGGCCGATCAGCAGGCTCAGACCTCGGAACAGACCGGACGGGGATAACGCCCGTGGGGACACACGCATGGCGGCTCCTGTGCTCGTGGGTGGTCGGACAGGAGGGCTGGCCAGCCGCGTACCGGAACCTAGAGCCGTAAAGGTGGGATGTCAACGGGACATAAAGTGCCGCGCACGCCTCAGTGGCGCTTAACCGCAGCTCCACACACTCGACACATCCGATGTATTGCCTCGCGAACCGCTGCCGTCACCCCTCCGCCGCGATACGGGCCAGCCGCCGCGCCTCGTCCCGCGCGTCGCGCGCGATGGCGTCCTCGTCGGCGGTGAGCAGCCGCCCCGCCTCCACCACCGGCTCGCCGTTCACCAGCGACAGGGTCACCGGCGCCGCCGCGCCCAGCACCAGCGCAGCGACCGGGTCGGCGATCGTCGAGTGGCCGATGCCGTCCAGCTTCCACAGCACCAGATCGGCCAGCTTGCCCGGCTCCAGCGACCCGATCTCGCCCTCGCGGCCCAGCACCCTGGCCCCGCCGTGGGTGCCGAGCCGCAGCGCCTGGCGGGCCGTCAGCGCCTTCTCGCGGTGGTCACCGAGCCGGTTGATCAGCAGCGCGTTGCGCAGCTCGGTGTGCAGTTCGCCGGACTCGTTCGAGGCGGTGCCGTCCACCCCGAGCCCCACCGGCACGCCCGCGGCGAGCAGATCCGGCACCCGGGCGATCCCGGCGGCGAGCCGGGCGTTGGACGACGGGCAGTGGGCGACGCCGGTGCCGGTGCGGGCGAAGGCGGCGATGTCGGCGTCGTTCATGTGGACGCAGTGCGCCATCCACACGTCCTCGCCGAGCCAGCCGGTGTCCGCGAAGTAGTCGGTCGGGCCCATCCCGAACCGCTCGTGGCAGAACTTCTCCTCCTCGACCGTCTCCGAGCCGTGGGTATGCAGCCGTACGCCCTTGCGGCGGGCCAGCTCGGCGCTCTCCCTCATGAGTTCGGTGGTGACGGAGAAGGGCGAGCAGGGCGCGACCGCGATCCGCAGCATCGCGTCGAACGAGGCGTCGTGGTGGGTGTCGATGGCCTCCTCGGTGGCGGAGAGGGCGTCCTCGGTGCTCTCGACGGCGAAGTCCGGCGGCAGTCCGCCGTCCGAGCTGCCGAGGTCCATCGAGCCGCGCGCGGCGGTGAACCGTACGCCCAGCTCGCGCGCCGCGCGGATCTCGGCGCCCAGCAGATCGCCCGCGCCGCGCGGGAAGACGTAGTGGTGGTCCATGGCGGTGGTGACGCCGCCGCGCACCATCATCGCGAGCGAGCCGCGCGCGGCGGCGTACACCATCGGCTCGTCGATCCGGGCCCAGGTGGGGTAGAGCGCCACCAGCCAGTCGAAGAGGTTGTGGTCCTGGGCGAGGCCGCGGGTGAGCCACTGGTAGAAGTGGTGATGGGTGTTGACCAGGCCCGGGGTGACGAGATGGCCGGTGCCGTCGACCCGGCGCGCCACCCCGTCCAGGCCCTGCGGCGCCGGGCCCGGGCCCACCGACTCGATGCGGTTGCCCGCGACGACGACATGACCCGAGGCGTGCTCGGTGTCCTGCGCGTCCACGGTCGCGATGGCGCAGTTCTCGATGACGATGCGGTTCACGGGGCGGAGCCCTCCATGGTTCAGTCGGTGGGAATCCTGGCCTCGGCGCCGTCCCGCAGGACGGTGGCCTCGATGAGCCCGTACGGCCGGTCGGCGGCGAAGTAGACCTCGTTGTCGTTGGTGAGTCCGAAGGGCGCGAGGTCGACCAGGAAGTGGTGCTTGTTGGGCAGCGAGAGCCGTATCTCGTCTATCCCGGAACGCCGCTCGATAACGCGCGTGCCCATCGCGTACAGCGTCTGCTGGAGCGAGAGCGAGTACGTCTCGGCGAACGCGGCCAGCAGATCGGCGCGCGCGTCCGCGTACGCGGCGTCCCAGTCCGGCTCGGGCCGCGCGGCGTCGCTCCAGCCGTGGCGCCAGCGGGCGTGCACATCGGTGGCGAGGATGCGGTCGCGCGCCTCGGGCAGGGTCGTGTACCGGTCCTTGACGTAACCGTGGAACTCGGAGTCGGTGGAGTTCATGACCGTGAGGTCCTTGAGGCCGGAGAGCACCTCCCAGTCCCGGCCGTCGTAGCGGACCTGGGCGGTACGGGTCTCCTGCCCGGCGCGGACGAAGGAGTGCCGGGTCTCGCCGCCGGTCTCGATCCGCTCCCAGGCGTACTCCTCGATCCGGACGCGGGCGGTGCGGATCGTCTCCTGGCTGCCGACGAAGTGGCGGGCCAGCTCGATGCCGAAGTGTTCGGCGGTGGCGATGCCGTGCTCCTTGGCGAAGGCGTACACCGTGTTCTTCATGGTGTCGGTCGGCAGGACACCGGTGTTGTCGCCGTGGCGGTGGACGTCCGCCATGTCGCCGGAGAGCGCGACGGAGACGTTCAGGTCCTTGATGTGGTGGACGTCGCCGTCGCGCACCATCCGGACCACGCGGGTCTCCGCCTTGCCGTACTGGTTCTGGCCGAGCATGGGCATCGGTGCTAGCTCCCTCGGTATACGGAGTAGCCGAACGGGGTGAGCAGCAGCGGCACGTGGTAGTGCTCGCCGGGCTCGACGGCGAAGACGACCGTCACCTCCGGGAAGAAGGGCCCGCGCGACTCGGTCTCGAAACGCAGCCGTACGTGGGTGGTGCCCTCGGGCAGGGCGGGCAGATCCTTGCAGCGCCCGTCCGGGTCGGTGCGGGAGGCGGCGTGCGCCGCCCAGTCGGCATCGCCCGCGGGGCGCACCGACAGCTCGACGGGGACGCCGGGGGCCGGGCGGCCCTGGCTGGTGTCCAGGATATGGGTGGACACGGAGGTGGCGGTCGCCATCACCGCTCTCCTTCCGCCGCTTCCGCGGTCACTAGGCGGGTCAGCCGGATGCGGTTGATCTTTCCCAGTTCGGTGCGGACGATCTCGCGTTCGGTGCTGGTGTCGTTGCCGATCCGGCGACGGAGGGCAGCGAGCATCTCCTCGCCGGTGCGGCCGGTGGCGCAGATCAGGAAGACATGGCCGTGGCGCTCCTGGTACGCGAGATTCAGCTCCAGCAGCTCCGCGCGCAGCTCGTCGGCGGCGCCGCTCACCCCGCTCTGCTCGCGCGCCGATGTGGCGTCGCCCGGTGTCGGCCGCCCGATGGGCGGATGCCCGGCCATGGCCTCGGCGAGGTCGGCGCCGGTCAGCCCGGCCATGGCCGCGTCGGACGCGTCGAGCAGGGCGTCCACGTGGCGGTACGGCCGCCCGTCGGCCACCGCCGCGCCCCAGGCCCGGCTGGCACACACGGTGTGCAGCAGCGCGGCCACGTCCGGCCGGTCCGCCGCGTTGAACCGGGCCAGGCCCGGTGGAGCGCTGGTAGTCACACCCGAAAGCTAAGAGCTTCCCCGACGGACGTCAACACTTTGTTGAATAGGTGACCGGAAACGCGGGTTCCGGGCGCGGCCCGGGCGCGCCAGGATGGGCCCATGACCGCTGAACTCGCCGTACGGCTGCCGGACCGGTTCTGGTCCGTGCCCTACGTCGGCGCGCGCTTCCCCGGCTCCCCGGCGGTCGCCGAGCGCCCGGACCTCGCCGAGGGCGCCAACTGCCAGCTCTTCGCGTACGCGGTACTCCGCCACCACGGCCTGGAGCCGCCCGCCCTGCGCTCCAGCGACCTGTGGGCCGACAGCGCGAGCACGACCCACGTCACGGCGGCCCGCCCCCTGGACCTGCTGCTCTTCAACGCCACCGACGACGCGTACGGCGCCCACGTGGGCGTCTGGGCCGGGCCGGACCAGGTCCTCCACCTGTGCGCCGAGGCCGGCGCCCCTGCCGTATGGCCCCTGAGCGCCTTCGCCGCCCGCCCCCGCTACCGCACCCTGATCGGCGTCAAGCGGGTCACGGCCCGGAGCGCTCGGGCTCAGTGCCCTTCTCGCGGTTGAGGTAGTTGTAGACGGTGAAGCGGCTCACGCCGAGGGCGCTCGCGACCGTTTCCACGCCGTGGCGCACCGTGAACGCGCCGCGCTGTTCCAGGGCGCGGACGATTCCCTGCTTCGTCTTGCGGTCCAGGGCCGACAGCGGGACGCCGTGGCGGCGCTGGAGGTCGGCGAGGATGTGGTCGAGGGACGCCGAGATGTCCGGGAGGCGGACGGCCACGACCTCGCGGCCCTCCCAGGACAGCACCACGTCGTCGTCCCGGGCCCGGTCGGGGGCGATCAGCTCGCCGCCCATCGCGTCGACCAGCGGCCGGACCGCCGAGACGAAGGGGTGGTCCGCGTCCGCGTCCGCCGGGCCGGTCACGCGTCGGGCTCCGCGACGACGTTGACCTGGAGCGAGACCCGGGTGGCGCCCGCCTCCAGGGACTTGCGCAGCAGGTCGTCCACGGCGGCCAGCACGGCGTCCGCGCGGCCCTCCGCGGTGTTGCCGAACGGGCCGACGTCGACGGTGTCCAGCGGTGCGGCCTGAACCGCCTCGCGGGCGACCACGGCATGCGGCGGCACCTCGTCGAGGTCGAACGGCTCGGTGGTGAACTCAACCCTCAATCTCACGCGGCCAACCTACTGCGCCCGGCCGCGCCTCCGGCAGCCTCGCGCGGCGCGTACTCCGGGCATCATCCGTCAAGCGTCCAGCCCGGCCTCACGCGGGCGTCCCACTGGAGGTGGGCAGAACGCCCAAGTCCCTCCCGTCCCTCCCCCGCTTCGTAGAACATGGCCCCGTTACCGCAGACATCCGCTACGGAGCGTCAGATGACAGAGAGCGTGCCGGTGCGCTGCCCCGCGTGCCGCCGCGAGCAGTCGTTCACTCCGCCCACCTTCCCGTGCTCGTGCGGCGCGCCGCTCACCCTCCCGGTGCTGCGCGACGGCACGCCGGAGGAGATCGGGCACCGCACGTGGCAGGACATATGGGTGACGGTGGACTGCCCGTCCTGCGGGCGTCAGGGCCACTGGCCGCAGCCGGAGTTCGGCTGCGGCTGCGGGGCGGTCGTCCGGGTACCGGTCGCGCCGGTTCCGGAGGCTTCGGAAAGTCATCAGGACAGCGAACCGACCCCGCGTCCGGCGTTCCGGCCGGTGACGATCCGTACCGCGCGGGACGCGGTCACCGCCGCTGCCCAGTATCTGCGGTGGCTCGGCTTCGGGTGTCTGCGGCGGCCGGACGACCCGGCGGCGTCCGGGGTGGACCTGTACGGGAAGGGCGTCGTCGCCCAGGTCGATCCGACCACCCGCCCCACCGGGCTGCGCGAGGTCGAGTGCCTGTGGCTGAACGGGCTCAACGAGTCGGCGGTGAGCGTCTTCTTCTCGCTGGCGGGCTACGCCAAGGAGGCGCGGGCGCGCGCGGACGCGCTGCACATTCCGCTCTTCATCATGGACCTGACCGGCACCCCACAGCCCGTCAACGACCCCGCAGACACGCTGATCCGCTGTGGCCCGCCCCGCGCGTGAGCCGCGCCGATGAGCCTCATTCATTGTCACCCGAACGAGGGCCGTTCCGCCTCCTCTTCACGGACGATCTTCGCCCTTCTCCGGCGCTCTACCGTGGTCCCCGATCCCGCCCACGACCCCTTGGAGCGCTCAACCATGCCCACTGACCTCACCGTCGACCACGCCGATGTCACGCTGGCCGTCCGCGACCACGGCGGCAGCGGCGTCCCGCTGCTGCTGATCCACGGCGCGGGCCGCACCCTCGCCGACTGGTCGGGGTTCGCGGAGCACCTGGTCACCGATCACCGGGTCCTCTCGATGGACCTGCGGGCGCACGGCCACTCGGGGCGCGGGGCGCAGCCCTGGACGACCGCGGCAGTACTCGGCGACATCGAGGCCGTCCTGGACGCGTGCGGCGTCCCGGAGGCGGTGCTCGTCGGCCACTCGCTCGGCGGCATGCTGGCCGCGCTGTACGCGGACGCCCATCCGCGCACCCCCGGCGCGGTCAACCTCGACGGCTTCGGCCTGGGGCGGCCCGAGCACTACGCCGGTCTCGACCCGCACACCGTCGCCGAGGGCCTGGAGCGGGCCAGGCAGTTCGCCCGCGCCGCCTCGGGCCAGGCGTTCCCGCCCGAGGGGCTGGAGGCCGTACGCGCCCAGCAGACCGCCATGGCCGACCAGCTGGGCTTCGCGCCCGAGCTGCTGGAGGAGGGCATACGCCGCTCGCTCGGCGAGACCGGCGACGGACAGCTGTATCTGCGGCCCGACCGGGAGCGGGGAGTGGAGATGCTGGACGTGCTGGACGAGCTGGACCTGTTCCCCGTCTACCGCCGGCTGACCCGCCCGCTGCTGCTCGTCCGCGGCACGCGGCTCGCGGACCAGGGCCCGGAGCTGGCGTGGTTCGGCGAGCTGATGGCCGCGTACCTGAAGGGCCTGGAGGGGCGTCTCGCGGCACTCGCCGCCGACCACCCGCACATCGCGGTGCACACGCTGGACGCGTCGCACGCGATGCTGCTCGAGCGCCCGCGTGCGCTGGCGGAGCTGGTGCGCTCCTTCACCTCCGGCCTGGACTTGCGCTCATGACCGGGGGGCGCTTCGGTTGAGGCACCGCCCCCATCGTTCACGACCGGCCGGAGGCCGCATTCGATGGCTGTCCCCTGGTACCCGAGGATCGCGGCGTCGCTCCTGACCGTCTTGACCGTCCTGAACCCTGCTGACGGTCGCCGGATGCGGCGGTGGTGGGCTGCCGCAGCCGTCGGAGACCAGCCGGTCCGCGACCAACGCCGAGCGTTCCCCGATCCGGGGACCGGGGAGAGCGTGGAGGGGGACATCAACGCGGCGGTGTCCATCACCAACACCTACTGGTCCACCCACTGGAACGAGTTCTTCACCGGCACCTATCGCCCGCCGCGGGTCCTGGGCGCGTACGACGGCGCCAACGGCACCGCGCCCGCCTGCGGCGGCACCCCGCTCCCCGACGACAACGCCGTCTACTGCCCGGGCGGCGACTACGTGGCGTGGGACATGGACCTGATGCGGGCGGGCCACCAGCGGGGCGACGCCTGGGTCTACCTGGTCATCGCCCATGAATGGGGGCACGCCATCCAGAACCGGCTGGACGCGGGCCTGGTCGACCTGGCCCGCGAACTCCAGGCCGACTGCCTGGCGGGAGCCGTCCTCTTCGGCGCGGCCCGGGACAAGACGCTGACCTTCGAGGACGGCGATACGGACGAACTGGCCGACGCGCTGTCGGCGCTCGCCGACGAGACGCCGTGGACGAACACCTCCGACCACGGCAACGCCTCGCAGCGGGTATCGGCGTTCAGCCGGGGCGCCGAGTCCGGGGTGAAGGGCTGCCTCCCGAACGCGGTGCGATAGAACACGTTATCGAGTGGGCTGGGTTCTCCGGTCCGGGTCGGTACGGGACTCCGGGACCCCGGCCAGCTCGCGGGCGCCCGTCTCCCTCAGCTCGACCTTGCGGACCTTGCCGCTGACCGTCATCGGGAAGGCGTCCATGACGCGCAGATGGCGCGGCACCTTGAAGGCGGCCAGCCGGCCGCGGCAGAAGCGGGCCAGCTCGTCGCGGGTGAGCGCGGTGGCGCCCTCGCGCAGGATCACGCAGGCGAGGATCTCCTCGCCGTACTTCTCATCCGGTACGCCCACCACCTGCACATCGGCGATCTTGGGGTGGGTGTGGAGGAACTCCTCGATCTCCCGCGGGTACACGTTCTCCCCGCCCCGGATGATCATGTCCTTGATCCGGCCGACGATCTGGACGTAGCCGTGCTCGTCCATCACCGCGAGGTCCCCGGTGTGCATCCAGCCAGCCGGGTCGATCGCCTCGGCGGTCAGGTCCGGTTCCTCCCAGTAGCCGAGCATCACCGAGTAGCCGCGGGTGCACAGCTCGCCCCGGGTGCCGCGGGGGACGGTCAGACCGGTGGCCGGGTCCATGACCTTGACCTCGACGTACGGCAGCACCCGGCCGACCGTGCCGGTGCGGCGCGCGAGGTCGTCGTCGCGCCGGGTCTGGGTGGAGACCGGGGAGGTCTCGGTCATGCCGTAGCAGATGGACACCTCGGCCATGTGCATCTCGGCGACCACCCGCCGCATCACCTCCACCGGGCAGGGCGATCCGGCCATGATCCCGGTGCGCAGGGAGGTGAGGTCGAAGGTGGCGAAGTCGGGCAGGGCCAGCTCGGCGATGAACATGGTGGGGACGCCGTACAGCGAGGTGCAGCGCTCCTGTTCGACGGCGGAGAGGGTGGCGGCCGGGTCGAAGGCGGGGGCAGGGATGACGATGCAGGCGCCGTGGGTGGTGGCGCCCAGGTTCCCCATCACCATGCCGAAGCAGTGGTAGAAGGGCACCGGCAGACAGATCCGGTCCTGCTCGGTGTAGCCGACCGTCTCCCCCACGAAGTAGCCGTTGTTGAGGATGTTGTGGTGGGAGAGGGTGGCGCCCTTGGGGAAGCCGGTGGTGCCCGAGGTGTACTGGATGTTGACCGGGTCGTCGCAGGACAGCCGGGCCTCGCGCTCGGCCAGCTTCTCCTCCGGCACCGCTTCGCCCGCGCGCACCAGCCCGTCCCAGGTGCGGTCGCCGATGTAGACGACGTCGCGCAGGGCGGGGCATTCGGCGCGCACCTGCTCGACCATGCGGCGGTAGTCGCTGTCCTTGTGCTCGGTGGACGAGACGAGGACCGACACCCCGGCCTGCCGCAGTACGTACCGCAGCTCATGGACGCGGTAGGCGGGGTTGACGTTGACCATGATCGCGCCGATGCGGGCGGTGGCGTACTGCACCAGCACCCATTCGGGGCAGTTGACCGCCCAGATGCCGACCCGATCGCCCTTGCCGACCCCCTTGGCCATCAGCCCGAGGGCCACCGCATCGACCGACCGGCCGAACTCGGCGTACGTCCAGCGGCGGCCGGAGGGGATGTCGACCAGCGCCTCGCGGTCGCCGTGGCGCTCGATGGCCCGGGCGAGGTTGGCGCCGATGGTGTCGCCGAGCAGCGGCAGGTCCGCGGTGCCGCTCGCGTAGGAGAGGGCGGCCGGGGGCGGAGCGGCGTCGGAGATCGGGTCGGTCATGGTGTCTCCTTGCGGTCACATGCCGTGGTGGTCACATGAAGGGGAGCTGCTGCTCATCAGGTTCCCTCATGAAACTCGACGCCCTCTCCACTCGCCGTGCGTTCCCGTAGTTCGATCCGGCGAATCTTGCCCGACACCGTCTTGGGCAGCTCCGCGAACTCCAGCCGCCGCACCCGCTTGTACGGCGCCAGCACCGCTCTGGAGTGCGCGAACAGCACCTTCGCCGTCTCGGGCCCCGGCTCCCAGCCCTCGGCCAGCACGATGTACGCCTTCGGCACGGCCAGCCGCAGCGGATCGGGCGCCGGGACGACGGCGGCCTCGGCGACCGCCTCGTGCTCCAGCAGGGCGCTCTCCAGCTCGAACGGCGAAATCTTGTAGTCGGACGCCTTGAAGACGTCGTCGGCGCGCCCGATGTAGGTGATGTAGCCGTCCGCGTCGCGCGATCCGATGTCGCCGGTGCGGTAGTAACCGCCCGCGGTGGCCTCGGCGGTGCGCTCCTCGTCGCCCTCGTAGCCCGTCATCAGGCCGACGGGGCGGCCGTGCCGTCCGGTCAGGTCGAGGCTGATCTCGCCCTCGTCGCCGGGTTCGCCGGTGACCGGATCGAGGAGGACGACGCTGAAGCCGGGCGTCGGGCGGCCCATCGAACCGGTCTTGAGCGGCTGACCGGGGGTGTTGGCGACCTGGACGGCGGTCTCGGTCTGGCCGAAGCCGTCCCGGATCGTCACGCCCCAGTCGCGCCGGACGTGCTCGATGACCTCCGGGTTCAGCGGCTCACCGGCGGCGACGGCCTCCCTCGGGGGGTGCCGCAGCTGCGTCAGATCGGCCTGGATGAGCATGCGCCAGACGGTGGGCGGGGCGCAGAAGGTGGTGACGCCGCAGCGGTCCATCTCGGCCATGAGGCGGGTGGCGTCGAAGCGGGTGTAGTTGTGGATGAAGACGGTCGCCTCGGCGTTCCAGGGGGCGAAGAGGTTGGACCAGGCGTGCTTGGCCCAGCCCGGGGAGGAGATGTTGAGGTGGACGTCTCCGGGCCTGAGCCCGATCCAGTACATCGTCGACAGATGGCCGATGGGGTACGAGATGTGGGTGTGCTGGACGAGCTTGGGCTGAGCGGTGGTGCCGGAGGTGAAGTAGAGCATCAGGGGGTCGGTGGCCAGGGTCGGCCCGTCCGGTACGAAGCGGTCGGCCGCGCCCGTTGCCTCGTCCGGCACGGTGT
>NZ_GG657754.1:2739463-2740828 GCF_000158915.1 Streptomyces himastatinicus ATCC 53653
ACCTCAGCGAACTTGCCGGTGTCCTCCGCCCGCACGATCACGTGCTTCGCCCGGCCGCGGCCGATGCGGTCCGCCAGGTCCAGCGGGCCGAGCAGCGGGGTGGCGGGGATGACGACGGCGCGCAGCTTCATCGCCGCCAGCGCCGTCTCCCACAGCTCCCGCTGGTTGCCGAGCATGACCACGATCCGGTCCCCGGGCCGCACGCCCCGTGCGCGCAGCCAGTTCGCGGCCCGGTCGGAGCGGCGGCGCATCGCGTCGAAGCTCAGCCGGGTCTCCCGGCCGTCCTCCTCCACGATGTGCAGGGCGGTGCGTCCGTTCCCCTCCGCGATCGGGTCGAACCAGTCCAGGGCCCAGTTGAAGCGATCCGGGCGGGGCCAGCTGAACCCTTCGTACGCCGCCGCGTAATCCTCGCGGCGGTCGAGAAGGAAGTCCCGTGCCACGCGGAATTCGTGAGACGGACTCATTGCTGTCACTTCGTCCTCCTGATTTGACGTGCCGCTCGCTAGCATCGTGCGACGGGTGATCTGTGTCTCACCACCCCCGGACGGGGGTGACGGCGTTTCGGGGAGGCGACCGTGGCCGAATGGGAGCGTGCCGTCGACGTACGGACAGCACTGCTGCGGATGCGCCGACGCGGCGGGCTGCCCGTCGCCTTCGGCGGACTGTTCTCCGGCGCACAGCAGTTCCGCATCTCCGAACTCACCGGAACCACCACGAACTCCCTGCGCGGGCTCGCCATCGCGGCGGGCAACGGGCTCGGCGGCAAGGTCCTGACCCTGTCCCGGCCGATATCCGTGATCGACTACCCCGTCTCGCGCGCGATCAGCCATGAATACGACGGCGCGGTCGGCGCCGAGGGGCTGCGCTCGGTGCTGGCCGTCCCGGTGGTCGTCCGGGGCCGGGTGCGCGGCGTCCTGTACGGCGCGCTGCGCCAGCCGCTGATCCTCGGCGACCGCGCGCTGAGCACGGCGGTGGAGGCCGCCCGCGAGCTGGAGTGGGCCCTCGTCGCACAGGACGAGGCGCGGCGGCTGATGACGGTCGCGGAGCAGCCGGTGCCGGAGCCCGAGCCCGATCCGGCGGTCTGGGAAGAGGTCCGCGCGGCCCATGTCGACCTCCGGGCCCTGGCCCAGCGGGTGGCCGACCCGCAGCTGCGGGAGGAGATCCTGAGCGCCTGCGGCCGCCTGGCCCGCGCCTCGACGGGCGGCGACTCCGCGCCCCGCGGACGCGTACGACTGTCCCCGCGCGAGGTGGACGTCCTGGCCTGCGTCGCCTCGGGCGCGACGAACTCGGCGGCGGCCGACCGGCTGGGGCTGCGGCCGGAGACGGTGAAGAGCTACCTGCGGTCGTGCATGCGCAAGTTGGGGG
>NZ_GG657754.1:2741623-2744468 GCF_000158915.1 Streptomyces himastatinicus ATCC 53653
CGCCGGGTCGCACACTGGGGCGTCCGCCGGGCCACACGCCCGGGCGTCCGCCGGGTCCGGGACGGGTTCGCATCCGGAGGGGAGGCGTCGCCCGGGATCGTTCATGCCAACAATCGTAGGCAAACAGTCGTTGGCTCGCCAGGCGCGGGTACCCGCCGCTCAGCACGGCGGTGCCAGGCGGTGCCAGACGGTCCCGGGGCGCCGCCGCCCCGGCCGCGGCCTGGGCATATCCGGGGATATCCTGCACTGAGGCCAGTGGTCCGCGTGCCCGCACCGAGGGGACCGTGACAAAGGAGGTGGTCGGTCCACGTGATGACCAGCGAACCTCCCAGTCGCATGCCGCGAGCCGCCACCCCGGCCCGGCCACGCTGAGCGCAGCGCGGCCCGGCGCCCCGGGCGGCGGTGTCCGGATGCCCCGCCCAGCGCCGGCCACTCGGCGCCAGCTACCCGTAAAGGACCCCTCATGTCCGAGCGCCGTTCCCACCACCCGCGCCCGCTGAAGAAGTACCCCTGGCTGCGGTCCGCGGCGGAGCGCGGGGCGGGCCACGGCCCGCGCTCGGGGGCCGGGGCCGCGGGCCGGTCGCCCGCCGAGCCCGCGCCCGTCGCGGTCGACGGCACCGCGGTCGCCGACGAGCGGAGCGTGGTGGACGCGGCCGTCTACCGCGACGGCCGCCGCGTCGGCACGCCCGACGGCCTGGCCGCCACCTACCGTCGGCTGCGCGAGGAGCCGGGCGCGATGGCGTGGATCGGGCTGTACCGGCCGACCGAGGCGGAGCTGCTCTCCCTCGCCGAGGAATTCGACCTGCACAAGCTCGCCATCGAGGACGCGATGGAGGCGCATCAGCGGCCCAAGCTGGAGCGCTACGGCGAGACGCTCTTCGTCGTGCTGCGCGCGGCCCGCTACCTCGACGCGGTCGAGGAGGTGGACTTCGGCGAGCTGCACGTCTTCGTCGGCCCCGACTTCCTCATCACCGTCCGGCACGGCGCCGCCCCGGACCTGTCCGCGGTGCGCGCCCGGATGGAGTCGACCCCGGAGCTGCTGGCCCTCGGCCCGGAGGCCGTGCTGTACGCCATCCTGGACGCGGCGGTGGACGGCTACGCGCCGGTCGTGTCGGGTGTGCAGAACGACATCGACGAGATCGAGACCGAGGTCTTCCGCGGCGACCCCGCGGTGTCGCGCCGCATCTACGAACTCTCCCGCGAAATGGTCGAGTTCCAGCGCGCCACCCGCCCGCTGGTGGGGATGCTGCGCGGGCTGATGGCCGGTTTCGACAAGTACGGCACCGACGAGGAGCTCCAGCGCTATCTGCGGGACGTCGCCGACCACGTCACCCACACCAGCGAGCGCGTGGACGGCTTCCGCTCGGCCCTCACCGACATCCTCGCGGTCAACGCCACCCTGGTCACCCAGCAGCAGAACGCCGAGATGAGGGCGCTGGCCGAGGCGGGCTTCGAGCAGAACGAGGAGGTCAAGAAGATCTCCGCATGGGCGGCCATCCTCTTCGCCCCGACCCTGGTCGGCACCATCTACGGCATGAACTTCACCCACATGCCGGAGCTGCACTGGGTGCTGGGCTACCCCTTCGCGCTGCTGCTGATGGCGGTGGTGTGCGTCAGCCTGTACGTCATCTTCAAGCGGCGCGACTGGCTCTGATCGCGCGTACGGGATGACCCCAACCCCTATTCGTCGTTCCGCCGTTCTCCCCGGGGCTCGTTTGTGCTTCGATGCCGTGCGCACGGTACGAACGGGTGAGCGACGGGAGTATGCGTATGGATCGGCGAGGGTTTCTCAAGGGCGCGGCCGCGCTGTCCACCGCCGGGGTGGTCTCGGCGTTAGGCGGGGTCGCCACCGCGGCGCCGAACCAGCTGCTGGCCGCGCAGGACTGGCTTTCCGGCATCGCCGACGCCACGCCCGTACAGCGGCTGACCCTCCCCGGAACGCACGACTCCGGGGCCCGCTACGGCGGGCCGTGGACCGAGTGCCAGAACACCACCATCGCCGACCAGCTCACCAGCGGCATCCGTTTCCTGGACATCCGCTGCCGCGCGTTCGACAACGCCTTCCCGATCCACCACGGCGCCTTCTACCAGCACCTCAACTTCGACGATGTGCTCGGCGCATGCCGTGCCTTCCTCTCCGCGCATCCGTCCGAGACCGTGCTGATGCGCGTCAAGCAGGAGTACTCGGAGGAGAGCGCCGCCGAGTTCCGCCGGATCTTCGACCTCTACCTCGACGACAAGGGCTGGCGCTCCCTCTTCCGCCTCGACACCACCCTCCCGACCCTGGGTCAGGCCCGCGGCCGGGTCGTGCTGCTCTCCGACTCCGGCAACATGCCGGGCGTGCGGTACGCGGATCCGCAGCTGTTCGACATCCAGGACGACTACATGGCGGAGCCGTTCGGCAAGTACCCCAAGATCGAGGCGCAGTTCCGCAAGGCGGTGGCGCAGCCCGGCAAGCTGTACATGAACTACGTCAGCACCGCCGCGCTCCTCCCGCCCCGGTCCAACGCGGACCGGCTCAACCCGCAGGTCAAGACCCTGCTGGAGGCCGCGGGCAACCAAGGGTGGACGGGGCTCGGCATCGTTCCGATGGACTTCCCGAACACCACCTCCGGCCTGGTCGACACGCTGGTGCGGCACAACCCGGCGGGATGACACCGGGTGGGCGGCGGCTCGTGTCCGACGGGCCGCCGCCACACCGTGGCGGGTGGGGTCAGGGGGTGACCGAGGGGCGGGCGAAGCGTACGAGTTCCAGGGCCTGGTCGGGGAACCACTGACCCGCCTCGGGGTTCACCACCCCGCGCACCGGGTCCGAGGGGCCGGAGGTGCCGCGGAGGCAGCGGCC
>NZ_GG657754.1:2745384-2748078 GCF_000158915.1 Streptomyces himastatinicus ATCC 53653
CCCACCGCAGTCCGAGGGCAGCAGCCGCCAGCGAGTCGGGTTTCGAGGACGATCATCACCCTCGCGGTCGCCGATGCCCTCGGCCACGGCGTCGATCCACGCCTTGTACTCGTCGGTGGTCCCGCGCTCCCCCGGCGGAGTAGCTGCCGCAGTCACGGCCGGGGACGTTGTAGAGGGCGAGCACCGGCAGCCTGTCGCGCCGCGCGGCATCGCGGGTGGTCATCCGGACCAGGCGGGCGACCCGGGCCGGGGACTCGTCCCCGTACCAGACCGCCTGCGGGGTCCGCACCATGGCGAGGAGCCCGGAGGCCCCGCGGTAGTCGCCCCGCCCAGGCGAGCCGCGTCACCTGACGGTATGACGCGCGGGTCGGCCGGGGGGACGTAGAGGGGGGTTCCGTGCGAGGGCGCGGCGACGCGCTCCTGTACGGCAGCCTGAACGGCCGAACCGCTCAGCAGGGGAAGGGCAGTTGCGGCCAGAACGGCCATCGACACGGCGAGGGTTTTCCGTCTCGTTCGCACGGGCGTACTCCAAGGGGCGGGTCGCGTGGGGTCGCATGGGTCGGATCTGAGGCTCACTCAGAAACCGGGACCCGGCAACGCGAGCGTCCGCCGAGTGGCGCAACGGGATTCCCGCCCAGGGGTGGCGTTCCGTCAGATGACCGTATCGACGTACTCCCGGCCCGGGGTCCGGGCCGGGAGCGCGTCACGTCACGTACCCGTCAGATGCTCCGGCCGCACCGGCACCCGTCCCAGCCGGAGGCCCGTCGCGGCGCGGATGGCCGCGACGACCGCGGGGGTGGAGGAGAGCGTCGGGGCCTCGCCGACGCCCCGCAGACCGTAGGGGGCGTGGTGGTCCGCCAGTTCCAGGATGTCGACCGGCATGGTCGGGGTGTCGAGGATGGTGGGGATCAGATAGTCGGTGAAGGACGGGTTGCGGACGCGGGCGCCGTCCGAGACGAGGATCTCCTCCATCACGGCGAGGCCGAGCCCCTGCGTGGAGCCGCCCTGGATCTGGCCGACGACGGAGAGCGGGTTGAGCGCCTTGCCGACGTCCTGTGCGGCCGCCAGTTCGATGACCTTGACCAGGCCGAGTTCGGTGTCGACCTCGACGACGGCGCGGTGGGCGCAGAAGGAGTACTGGACGTGGCCGAAGCCCTGACCGGTCGTGAGGTCGAAGGGCTCGGTGGGCCGGTGCCGGAATTCCTTCTCGATGTCGATCGCGTCGTCCCCGAGGAGGTCCGCGAGGTCGGCGACGACCTCGCCGGTGTCCGTGACCACCTTGCCGTCCCGCAGCAGCAGCCCGGCGGCACCGCTCGGCAGGCCGCAGCGGCGGAAGACCTCCTCCCGGACCGCCTCGCAGGTGTGCTTGATGGCGCCGCCGGTCATGTACGTCTGGCGGGAGGCGGAGGTGGAGCCCGCGGAGCCGACCCGGGTGTCGGCGGGGTGGATGGTGACCCGGCTGACGCCGAGTTCGGTACGGGCGATCTGGGCGTGGACCGTGACGCCGCCCTGGCCGACCTCGGCCATCGCGGTGTGGACCAGGGCGACGGGCTCGCCGCCGATGACCTCCAGACGCACCCGGGCGGTGGAGTAGTCGTCGAAGCCCTCCGAGAAGCCGACGTTCTTGATGCCGACCGCGTAGCCGACGCCCCGCACCACACCCTCGCCGTGGGTGGTGTTGGACAGGCCGCCGGGCAGGGCGCGGACGTCGACGTCCCCGTCCGCCGTCTCCCAGGCGCGCTCCGGCGGGAGGGGCAGCTCCCGGACCCGGCGCAGGATCTCGGCGACCGGGGCCGGGGAGTCCACAATCTGCCCGGTGGGCATGACGGCGCCCTGCGCCATGGCGTTGCGCTGCCGGAACTCGACGGGGTGCAGGCCGAGTTCGTGGGCCACGGCGTCCATCTGAGCCTCGTACGCGAAGCACGCCTGGACCGCGCCGAAGCCGCGCATCGCGCCGCAGGGCGGGTTGTTGGAGTAGAGGGCGATCGCCTCGACGTCCACATGGTCGACGACGTAGGGGCCGATCGCCAGGGAGGCGGCGTTGCCGACGACCGCCGGGGAGGAGGAGGCGTACGCCCCGCCATCCAGCACGATGCGGCATTGGACGTAGAGCAGTCGGCCGTCCCGGGTGGCGCCGTGCTCGTAGGTGAGCTTGGCGGGGTGCCGGTGGACATGGCCGAAAAACGACTCGTACCGGTTGTAAACGATCTTCACGGGCCTGCCGGTGCGGAGCGCCAGCAGACTGGCGTGCGCCTGCATGGACAGGTCCTCGCGCGCCCCGAACGCCCCGCCCACGCCGGAGAGCGTCAGCCGCACCTTGTCGGCGGGCAGGCCCAGCACCGGGGCCAGCTGGTCGCGGTCCACGTGCAGCCACTGGGTGGCGATGTAGAGGTCGATGCCGCCGTCCTCGGCGGGCACCGCGAGCCCGGATTCGGGGCCAAGGAACGCCTGGTCCTGCATGCCGACCTCGTAGTCCCGGCGGACGACGACATCGGCGCGGGCCTTGGCGGCGGCGACGTCGCCGCGCCGCACGGGCTGGCGGTGGACGACATTGGGGTGCGGGGCGTGGGCGGCGTGGTGGTCGGCGCGGCCGGGGTGGAGCAGCGGCGCGCCGGGCGCGGTGGCGGTGGCCTCGTCGACCACGAGCGGCAGCTCGGCGTACTCGACCTTGATCCGGGCGGCGGCGCGGCGGGC
>NZ_GG657754.1:2748239-2758555 GCF_000158915.1 Streptomyces himastatinicus ATCC 53653
CGTCGTGCGTCATGACGGGCGTGGACGCCGGGGCAGGGGTCAGCGCGCCGCTGAATGTCGATGGAGCGGGATCTCGGCGTGGGCGTGGGGGCTGCGCAGGGTGAAGCCCCACAGCATGTCCTCGTGCCACAGGTCGGAGGAGTACGCGAACTCGCCCGTCACCTTGAGCGTGCCGTCGGGGCGGAGGGTGGATTCGCCGATGTGGCCCTTGCCCCGGCTCTCGGTCAGATGGGCCTGGGTGATCCTGGTGGGGGCGCGGTCGGGTCCCATGGTCAGCTCGCCTCCCCGGAGACCGAGGTGCGGGCGGCGGCGAGGCGCACCGCGTCGAGGATCTTCTCGTAGCCGGTGCAGCGGCAGAGGTTGCCGGAGAGCGCCTCGCGGATGTCGGCGTCGGACGGGTCGGGGGTCCGTTCCAGCAGCTCATCTGCGGCGACCAGCAGGCCGGGGGTGCAGAAGCCGCACTGCACGGCGCCCGCGTCGATGAACGCCTGCTGGACGGGGGCCAGCGCGCTCGCCCCGGCGTCACCGGAGGTACGGCGCTCCGCGTACTCCGGAAGCCCCTCGACGGTCACCACCTCGCGGCCCTCGGCCTGCCCAGCGGCCACCAGGCACGCGCACACCGGCACGCCGTCGAGCCGGACCGTGCACGATCCGCATTCGCCCTGCTCACAGGCGTTCTTCGAGCCCGGAAGGCCCAGTCGTTCGCGCAGCACGTACAGCAGGGACTCGCCCTCCCAGACGTCGTCGGCCTGCTGCGGCCGTCCGTTGACGGTCATGTTCACGCGCATGCCGCGGCCCTCCCTTCGCCTTCGCGGTACGCCTGCCAGGTCCAGCCGAGCGTGCGGCGCGCCATGACCGTCACCGCGTGGCGGCGGTAGGCGGCGCTGCCGCGTACGTCGTCGATGGGGTCGCACGCGTCCGCGCACAGCTGGGCGAACTCCCGGGCGACCGCGGGCGGAATCGTTTCGCCGCTGTCCCAGAACGCACCGTCCGCGAGCGCCGCGTTCAGGAAGTCCTCCGCCGCCCGGGCGCGCACCGGTGTGGGCGCGGCCGAGCCGATGCCGGTGCGCACGGTGCGGGTGCGCGGATGCAGCGCGAGGGCGAACGCGCACACCGCGATGACCATGGCGTTGCGCGTGCCGACCTTGGAGAACTGCTGCGGCCCGTCGGCCCGCTCGATGTGGACGGCCCTGATCAGCTCGTCGGGCGCCAGCGCGTTGCGCTTCACGCCGGTGTAGAACTCCTCGACCGGGATCATCCGGGTGCCGCGCACCGAGGCCACCTCCACCTCGGCCCCGGCCGCCAGCAGCGCCGGATGCGCGTCCCCGGCGGGCGAGGCGGCGCCGAGGTTGCCGCCGACGGTGCCGCGGTTGCGGATCTGCGGCGAGCCGACGGTGCGCGAGGCGAGCGCGAGGGCGGGCAGCTCGGTGTGCAGCCGCTCGATGATGTGGGTGTACGGCACCCCGGCGCCCAGCCGGACCGTCCGCCCGCCGCTCTCCCACTCACCCAGTTCGCCGATACGGGTCAGATCCAGCAGCCGTTCGGGCCGCCGGTGATCAAAGTTGAGCTCGACCATCACATCGGTGCCGCCCGCGATGGGTACGGCGTCGGGGTGCTCGGCCTTCGCGGCGAGCGCCTCCCGCCAGTCGGCGGGGCGCAGGAAGTCCATGGGCCTCTCTTCTCACCAGTCCTGAAGGAACTCGTGCACGCGGCTCCCAGTCCAGTAGACCCGGCCGCGGGCCCCCGTGGCAGTCACCGAAGACATGAAGCAATTGGCTGGCCAGCGGGCCGGTCTTGTAGATTCGAACGAACGACGGGGAATGGAAACCTCGCGGTATTCGACCGGTGACAGAACCGGTGACAAAAGACGAGTGACAAGACGAGATCGGCTGGCACCACCATGCGGCTGCGCGCACTGCTGGAAACCGATGCCCTGGGCCTGCGCCTGCTCGGCGGCGAGGACGAGCTGGACCGCACCGTACGCGGCGTGATGACCACCGATCTGCGCGATCCGAGCCGCTATCTGTCGGGCGGCGAACTGGTGCTGACGGGGCTGGCGTGGCGGCGGCAGCCGGACGACTCCGAGCGGTTCGTACGGATCCTGGCGGCCGCCGGGGTGGCCGGGCTCGCGGCGGGCGAGGCCGAGCTGGGCCCCGTACCCGAGGATCTGGTGCTGGCCTGCGCGCGGCACCGGCTGCCGCTGTTCTCCGTGGTCGAGGACGTGGCGTTCGCGTCGATCACCGAGCATGTCGTACGCCAGGTCTCCGGCGAGCGGGCCGGGGACCTGGCCGCCGTGGTGGACCGGCACCGGCGGCTGATGACCCCGGGCGCCGCGGGCGGCGGCCCCGAGGTGGTGCTCGACCTGCTCGGCTCGGACCTCGACCTGGCCGCCTGGGTGCTCTCCCCCACCGGCCGCCCGATCGCCGGGCCGACCGCTCCCGGGGCCGCGGAGCTGCCGCAGCCCGTCCGCGCTCAGCTGGCCGGTGAGCATCTGGCCGCCCAGCGCGCCGGGCGCCGCGGCCCGCACCGGCTGACCGCCGCCAACGGAGTGACGTACTCCCTCTTCCCCATCCGCGGCGGTACGAGCGGCGGCGACACCGGCGAGGCGCCCGCGCCCCCGCTCGCCGACTGGCTGCTGGCGGTCGCCGCGGACGCGGGCGACTGGCCGGATGAGCGGCTGGACCTGCTGCACGGGGTCACCCAGCTGATCGCCGTCGAGCGCGACCGCCGGGACGCGGCCGGTACGGTGCGGCGGCAGCTCGCCCAGGAGGTGCTGGAGCTGGTCCAGGCGGGCGCGCCGTCCGCCGAGGTCGCTGCCCGGCTGCGGGTGACGGCGCCGGTGCTGCTGCCGGGGCTCGGCAGCGGCGACGCGCCGCACTGGCAGGTCGTGGTGGCGCGGATGGAAGGGGAGCCGGACGGCGGCCCGGTGGCCCAGGCGCTGCTGGAAGAGATCCTGGTGGACCCGCGGTCGGCCGGGGCCGGGCCCTCGGACCGGATCGCCGTGGCGCACACCGGGGACGAGGCGGTGGCGCTCCTCCCGCTGCCCGCGCCCGCCGACGCCGACGCGGCGTCCACGTCGGCGTCCACGGAGGCGGAGGGCCATGAGGCGGGGCTGCACGCGGACGCCCTGCTCGCGGCCGTCGGCGAACCGCTCGCCCGCGGCCTGGGCGACGACGCCCGGCTCACGCTGGGCGTCAGCGCCCCCGTGCACTCCGCCGAGGCGCTGCGCGGCGCGCTGGAGGAGGCCCGGCACGCCCGCCGGGTGGCCGCCGCGCGGCCGGGCCGGGTCAGCGCGGCCGGGCACCAGGAGCTTGCCTCGCACGTACTGCTGCTCCCCTTCGTCCCGGACGACGTACGCCGCGCCTTCACCGCCCGGCTGCTGGACCCGCTGCGCGCGTACGACCGCCGCCACCGGGCCGAGCTGATCCCGACCCTGGAAGCGTTCCTGGAGTGCGACGGCTCGTGGACGCGGTGCGCGGCACGGCTGCATCTGCACGTCAACACGCTGCGCTACCGGGTGGGCCGGATCGAGCAGCTGACCGGGCGCGATCTGGCCCGGCTCGAGGACAAGCTGGACTTCTTCCTCGCGCTGCGCATGAGCTGACGGGCGGCTGACGGGCCGAGCGCCCCGCGCGCCCCCTGAATGCCTTGAGCACCCCGCGCACCCCGCGCACCCCGGGAACCCTGGAAACCACCACTCTCGCCGGTGGTTTGTGAATTCATTCACACCAACCTCTTGGCCGGGCCCGCGCTTCCGTGTTGAGATTCGGCAACGGCTTCCGGCTCGATGGCGCGCTTGGGGAGGGCAATGTGGCGGACACCGCCATGTCACCACCTGGATCATCGAACTTCGATCCCGACCCCGACGGAGGGGCCGGGCGGGCGGATGACCCGCTCGACACGGCGGTGTGGCGGCTGCGCTCACGCGCGTGCTGGAAGGACGCCGCCGAGCTGCTCGCCCCGTACGCCGCGGACGACGCGGCCGCGGCCCTCAAGCGCGGCGCCATCCTGATCGAGCGGTGCATGTACACCTCCCGGGGCTGGGACGCGGCCGACGACGCGCTGCGGGCGGCCGAGGCCCTCGCCCTCACCGACGACGAGCGCGGCGCCACCGCGTGCGAGCGCGGCTACCTCGCGTACGCCTCCACCCTGCTCGGGAACCGCGACCGCGCCGACGAGGCGCGCACCGCCCTCGGCCGGGCCGCCGCGCTGCTCGGGCCCGGCTCGCCGACCCGTCCGCTGCTGGACTTCCGCCGCGGGCTGATCTCGCAGCACCTCGCCCACAACCCCACCGGCGCCCAGGCCGCGTTCCAGCGCGCCCACGCGGGCGCCGCCGCGCACGGCGACACGCTGCTGCGCTCCTTCACGTGGCGCCATCTGGCCGGGATGGCCGAGGAGGAGGGCAACCTCGCCGAGGCCCGCCACGGCTTCGCCGAATCGCTGCGGATCCGCGAGGAGCTGGGCTACCTGGTCGGCATCGCCCCCGCGCTGGCCTCTCTGGCGGACGTCGAGGAGGAGCCAGAGGCGGGGCGGCTGCGGGCTGAGGCAGGGCGGTTGGTGCGGCTGCTGGGTGGCGTGCCGGTGTGGCTGGCCGAGCAGTTAGCGTGACGGCACCGCGGGGTGCCACCTGAGGTTTCGTTCCCGGGTGCGGCCCGGTGGCCGGGTTGTGCCCACCCGTTCCGCCCCGCGGAACGATTGCCCACAACCGGGTCCGCTATCCAGCCCCTCCGGCGTTTGAGGAGCGGGGGTGTGGGGGCGGAGCCCCCGCCCGGGGCCGGGGCTGAGCCCCGGGGTCGGGGAGGGGCGGGTAGGGGAAAGGCTCAGGCGCCGGACGTGAAGTGCTCGCGGACCAGCGACTCCACCACATCCAGATCGCGGGCCGCGAGCGCGTCGAGCAGCGCCATATGCTCGGCGGCATCCGCGACCAGATCGGCCGTGCGCACAGCACGCCCGCAGGCCAGCGGCCACTGCGCCCGCCGATGCAGCTCATCGGCGACGACGACCAGCTGATGGTTCCCGGCCAGGCTCAGCACCGACTGGTGGAACGTACGGTCCGACTCCAGGTACGCGGCCCGGTCCCCCTTCGCGGCGGCCGCCGCCGTCGCCTCCGCGAACGGCCGCAAGCGCGCCCAGCGCTCGGGCGCGACCGCCCGGGCCAGGCTGAGCATCACCGGGACCTCCAGCAGGGCGCGGACCTCGGCCAGCTCGGCCAGCTCGCGCGCGCTGCGCCGGGCCACCCGGAAGCCGCGGTTCGGTACGACCTCGACGGCGCCCTCGCCCGCGAGCTGCTGCATGGCCTCGCGCACCGGCGTGGGCGAGACGCCGAAGCGGTCGGCGAGGGCCGGGGCGGAGTACACCTCGCCGGGGGTCAGCTCGCCCCCGACCAGCGCGTCCCGCAGGGCGTCCAGGATCTGCCCGCGCACCGAGTGGCGGCGCGGTGACCTGCGCGCCCCGGGCACGCCGGAGGCGTCCCGCGGCTCGGTCGCCGCCTGGGCTTTGGCCTGCTCCACTCGGGTCCTCCTGACATTCCATCGAAACGATATGCGGATGCCGCCCGAGGACAAAGCCCACACGCTCCGGTCACCGCGCGCGGTCGCGGCCGACCTCGTACGACGTCCAGGATTCGCAACGTCGGCGCAAGCTCGTCGCACAGCCGTCGCACAGTCGTCGCGAGGTCTTCACCCAACCCCGGCATGACCCTGGCCACACTCCGATCACACCTCCACACCGCATTCCGGCCGGACCGGACACCGGAAGCGATGCCTTTCGGCCACGGATGCGGGGCTCCCGAAGCGCCCACGACGGGACAGGGGCGAGAAAAGATCACTAAGGAGGTGCGGACGGCCGACGGTAAGCCGTTGGATCGGATTTACCCGCGCTCGGGTTCCGTGAATAGAATCAAGCCGCTTGCAACGAGCGAGCGTTCGAACCGTATCGCACCTATCCGCGTGTCCCCCCGCCCACTTGGCGGCCTCTTGTCCGGAAACTGCTTGAGGCCCGGCAGGATTCCGCCAGGATGTCGCGCGAGTAGGGCCGTACTGCGGCCAGAACTTCACGGAAGCGAGGCAAGGGGCACCGGATGAGACTGACGGACATATCGCTGGGCTGGGCCCTGCCAGTCGTCATAGCGCTCGTCGGAGTCGTGGGGGCGGGAGTTGTCCTCGCGCGCGGCCGTAACGGGAAGAAGGAGGAGACCGGGATCGCCGACTCCTGGGAGCGCAGCGAGGAGCGCCGCCGGCGCAAGGAAACCGTCTACGCGACGGCCTCGTACGTCCTGCTGTTCTGCTGTGCCGCGGTCGCGGCCGCGCTCTCCTTCCACGGACTCGTGGGCTTCGGACAGCAGAACCTGAACCTCTCGGGCGGCTGGGAGTACCTGGTGCCGTTCGGGCTGGACGGCGCCGCGATGTTCTGCTCGGTGCTGGCGGTGCGCGAGGCCAGCCACGGTGACGCGGCGCTCGGCTCGCGGCTGCTGGTGTGGCTGTTCGCGGGCGCCTCCGCCTGGTTCAACTGGGTGCACGCGCCGCGCGGCATGGGCCACGACGGTGCGCCGCAGTTCTTCGCGGGCATGTCGCTGTCGGCCGCGGTCCTCTTCGACCGGGCGCTCAAGCAGACCCGCCGGGCCGCGCTGCGCGAACAGGGCCTGGTGCCCCGCCCGCTGCCGCAGATCCGTATCGTCCGCTGGCTGCGGGCGCCCCGCGAGACCTTCGGCGCATGGTCGCTGATGCTGCTGGAGAACGTCCGGACGCTCGACGAGGCGGTCGAGGAGGTCCGCGAGGACCGGCGCGAGAAGGAGCAGAACCGCAACCGCCGCCGGGACAAGGAGAAGCTGGACAAAGCCCGGATACGGGCGCTCAACCGGCAACACCGGGCGTGGGGCCGGGGCGGCGGCCGCCAGGTGGACATCGCCCCTGCGGCACAGCCGCCGCAGCTCACCGCGGAGTCTGCCCTGGAGGACAACGCGCTGGGAAAAGCCGAAGCGGCCGAGCTGTCAGCGCCCTCAGCTCGGCCCGCCTTGCAGTCCGCGGACGCGGCTGAGTCCACTCAGCGCGACGACCGCGGCGACGACGGCCGACGGGACTGGAGCCGTGACCTGGATTTCAGCTTCGGCTTCGGTGACACCGACGCCACCGAAGCCGACCGGGACAAGGCCAAGAACACCGACGGCAAGGATGACAAGGACAAGGACAAGGACAGGGCGCGGACCGTCGACCTCACCGCCGAGGACGACACCCTGACCATTCCGCGGCTGGACTCCCTGGAGGAGAAGCTCGCGGAGATCGAGCGGCAGTTCGGCTGAGGCAGAACCCGCAGACCGAGGGGCGGTCGGCGGCGGTCAGCCGCCGTCCGCTTCCAGCTCGAACCAGACCGCTTTGCCCACGCCGTGGGCCCGTACGCCCCACGCGTCCGCGAGCGTGTGCACCAGCAGCAGGCCCCTCCCGGAGGTGCTGTCCTCCGGGGGGTGGTCACGCAGTCTCGGGTGACGGGACACGAAGTCCCGTACCTCGACCCGTAATCGGCCCGCCACCGGCCCGGCGATCCCACCGCCGAAGGTGGCCGTGACCAGCGCACCCCGGTCGGTGTGCACCAGTGCGTTCGTCACCAGCTCGCTCGTCAGCAGCTCGGCGAGGTCGGCCCGGCCGGGCTCGCCCCAGTGCCGCAGCATCTCGCGCAGCGCGGCGCGGACATCCGCCACCGCCGCATAGTCGTCATGCCTCAGCCGCTTGCTGAGGCCCCGGCCCCGCTCCCCTTCGATGGCCACCGCCCCGGAGTCCGGCCGGTTGGTCATCCGGCCCCGCCGTACAGGCTGACGCTTCATCCTCCCCCGCCCCTGGCCGCCCTCGGAGCGGCCAGTGTCGAATGCCGTCGAACATGCTCACGGAATGCATTCCCGCCTGTTGCCGTGCCACACACCGGGGGAAAGCATCAGAGGTGATCCGCTGAGCGCCGACCCCCGAGGAGCCGTGATGCACGACGACCGACTGTTGGTGGAGGGGCGCCTGGAGCGGGCTCTGCACCAGTTCATCCGGCCCGCCCAGTACCCGGCGCGCGTGCCGCTGGCCCTCTACGCCTGGCGCGCCCCCGGTGAGCCGGTTCCGGTCGCCGACGCGCTGGCCGCGGCGTATGAGCCGTTCGAGGCCGGTACGGAGTGGGGCGAGCCGTGGTCGACCTGGTGGTTTCCGGCTGGAGGGCGCGGTGCCCGCGGAGTGGGCGGGGCGGCGGGTGGAGGTGGTCATCGACCCCGGCTTCACCGACGACGGTCCGGGGTTCCAGGCCGAGGGTCTGGTGTACGACGCGCACGGCGTACCGCTCAAGGGCATCCACCCCCGTAACCGCCATATCCCCGTCGCCTCCCCGGCCGACGGCGGTGAGCCCGTACGGCTGTTGCTGGAGGCGGCCGCCAATCCGTCCGTGCTGCGCGACGGCTTCGCGCCGACCCCGCTCGGCGACGTCCTCACCGCCGGGGACCGGCCGCTGTACCGCTTCGCCTCCGCCGATGTGGCCGTCCTCGACGAGGATGTATGGCATCTGGTCCTGGACATCGAGGTGTTGTCCGAGCTGATGCGCGAGCTGCCCGCGGACCGGCCGCGCCGCCACGAGATCCTGCGCGCCCTGGAGAACGCGCTCGACGCGCTCGACCTGCACGACGTGCCCGCCACCGCGGCCGCCGCGCGCGCCGAGCTGGCCGGGGTGCTTGAGCGCCCCGCGCACGCCAGCGCGCACCGGGTCTCGGCGGCCGGGCACGCGCACATCGACTCGGCGTGGCTGTGGCCGCTGCGCGAGACGGTGCGCAAGGCGTCCCGTACGTTCGCCAATGTCACCGCGCTCGCGGGCGACTATCCGGAGCTGGTGTTCGCGTGCTCCCAGGCGCAGCAGTACGCCTGGGTCAAGGAGCACCAGCCGCATATCTGGGAGCGCATCAAGAAGGCGGTCGCGGAGGGCAACTGGGCGCCGGTCGGTTCGATGTGGGTCGAGTCGGACGCCAACATGCCCGGCGGCGAGGCCCTGGCCCGGCAGATCGTGCACGGCAAGCGGTTCTTCGTGGAGGAGCTGGGGGTGGACACCGAGGAGATCTGGCTGCCGGACTCCTTCGGCTACACCGCGGCCTTCCCGCAGCTGGCCAAGCTGGCGGGGGTGAAGTGGTTCCTGACCCAGAAGCTGTCCTGGAATCAGTCCAACAAGATGCCGCACCACACCTTCTGGTGGGAGGGCATCGACGGCACCCGCGTGTTCACCCACTTCCCGCCGGTGGACACCTACAACGCCCAGTTCAGCGCGGCCGAACTCGCCCATGCGGAGAAGAACTTTCGCCGACAAGGGCCTCGCCACCCGCTCACTGGTCCCCTTCGGCTGGGGCGACGGCGGGGGCGGCCCCACCCGGGAGATGCTGGAGAAGGCGCGCCGGCTGGGCTCCCTGGAGGGCTCGCCGAAGGTCGAGATCCACAAGCCGTCGGTGTTCTTCACGGAGGCGGAGCGGGAGTACGGGGCCAAGGCGCCGGTGTGGTCGGGCGAGCTGTATCTGGAGCTGCACCGGGCCACGTACACCACCCAGGCGGCCACCAAGCAGGGCAACCGGCGCAGCGAACACCTGCTGCGGGAGGCCGAGTTGTGGGCCACGGCCGCCGCGCTCCACGTGCCCGGGTACGCCTATCCGTACGACGACCTGGACCGAATCTGGAAGACGGTACTGCTGCACCAGTTCCATGACATCCTGCCGGGCTCCTCGATCGCCTGGGTGCACCGCGAGGCGCGCGAGACATACGCACGGGTGCGCGCCGAGCTGGAGGGGATCGCCGCGGACGCGGTGGGTGCTCTGGGCACCGCCGCCGGTCCTGGCACCCCGGCGGTGCTGAACGCCTCGCCGTACGAGCGCGAGGAGGTCGCCGTCCTGGACGCGGAAACGGCGGCGGCCCTGCCCACCGACGCCCCGGTGCAGCCGCTGGGCGATGGCCGCGCGGCGGCCGGGGTGCGGGTGTCCGCGCTGGGCACGGCGGCCCTCGCCGGTACGACGTGGACGGCGTCGCCGGTGACCTCGCTGAGCGACGGCCACGCCATCGTCCTCGACAACGATCTGCTGCGCGTCACCATCGACGGGGACGGGCTGCTCACCTCCGTCCTGGACCTGACGGCGGGCCGCGAGGTGCTCGCCCCGGGCGCGCGCGGCAACCTCCTCCAGCTGCACCCCGACCACCCCAACCACTGGGACGCCTGGGACATCGACCGCCACTACCGGCGCACCCACACCGACCTCACCGCCGCCGAGTCCGTCGAGCATGACCGAGTCCGGTCCGCTGCGCGCGACCGTCCGCGTCGTACGG
>NZ_GG657754.1:2758827-2767203 GCF_000158915.1 Streptomyces himastatinicus ATCC 53653
GCCCACCGCTGGCTGCGGGTCGCCGAACCGGGGTACGGGGCCGCGCTGCTCAACGACTCGACGTACGGCCACGACGTGACCCGTACGGCGCACTCCGCCGACGACGGCGACGTACTCGGCACCACCGTACGGCTGACGCTGCTGCGCGCCCCGCACAGCCCCGACCCCGAGACGGACCTCGGCACCCACCGCTTCCGCTACGCGCTGCTGCCGGGCGCGAGCGTCGGCGACGCGGTCGAGGGCGGCCTCGCCCTGAACCTGCCGCTGCGCACCCTGCCCAGCGGCCCGACCGGGCCCGCGCCGCTGCTCTCCGTGGACAACCCGGCGATCACGGTGGAGTCGGTGAAGCTCGCCGAGGACCGCAGCGGGGATGTGGTGGTGCGGCTGTACGAGTCGCACGGCGGCCGCGCGGCGGGCACGCTCATCGCCGGTTTCCCGGTCCTGTCGGCGGACGTCACCGATCTGCTGGAGCGCCCGCTGCACCCGGCCGCCACCGGCCCGGCCGGGCTGTCCCTGGCCCTGCGGCCGCATCAGATCCTCACCCTGCGGCTGCGGCCGGTGCCCGCGTAGACATCCCTCGTAGGCAGGTCGTCGACCGCCCGGTGCCGCCCCCCGCGCGGCGCCGGGCGGTCCGCTCAGCTCCCCCTCATCTGCCGCGCCCCTTGCGGCGGACCTTGATGTGGCGCATGTCCGTCACCCCGACCCGCAGGACCCGGTGCGGATAACCGTGCGCCACCAGCGCCGCCATGGCCCGCTCGGTCGCCTCCGTCTCGCCGTCGCCGTCCGCCTCCGCGGGCACCTGGCAGCGGAAGGTGAACGCCGAGAGCCCACGGTCGTAGGTGAAGGTGCCCTCGTCGGTGAAGGCGGTCCGGAAGGCGTCGGCTCCTTCCAGCAGCGCGGCCCGGTCCTCCTCGCCCAGCCCCTCGAACACACCGCGGATCGTCACCCGGAACACGTCTGCTCTCCCTTCCGCACGGCATACGTGGCCAGCGGCTCGCCCTGCACCCCCTGGAACGCGTCCAGCAGAGCGACCACGGCCGCGGCGATCGCGTCGGGCCCCTCCCCCGCCTCGGTCCGCCTGCCGATCTCGGCGAAGACCAGCGCGTGGAACGCACCGAGCTGGGTGGCCACCACCCGCGGCAGCGGATCGTCCGGTCCGGCGCCGGTCTCCTCGGCCAGCACGGCCGCGAGCGCGTCGGTCATCTCCCGGCCGAGTTCCTCCAGCCGGGCGATGAGCGTGGGCGCGGCCCGCATCATCGCGAAGACCCGCTCGAAGCCCTCGGTCAGCCCCAGCGAGCGGTCCCGCCGCTCCACCTCGTCCCGCAGCCGCGCCAGCACCGCACCGGCCGCCGACTCGCCGGGGCCGCGGTCCCGCACGATGTCGGCGAGCCGCTGCGCGGACGCCTGATCCGGCGGGAGCACCAAGTCCTCCTTCGCCTCGAAGTAGTTGTAGAGGGTGTTGACCGACACCTCCGCCGTGGCCGCGACCTCGGCGATCGTGACGCGGTCGAAGCCCCGCTCCACGAACAACTCGATCGCGACCCGGTTGATGCGCTGCCGCGTCTCCCGCTTCTTGCGCTCCCGTAGCCCTTCTGCCATGCCATGAAGTCTAACCCCACTGCAAAAAAGTAATGCATTGCATTTTTGCAGTGCGCTGTGTTTTTATCGGCGCCATGCCCACACCACCCACCCCCACCCCGGTCATCGAAACCCGGGGCCTCGCCCGGACGTATCCGCTCCCGGCGGGCCCGGTGCACGCCGTCCGCGGCATCGACCTGACCGTCGACCGCGGCGAGATCCTCGGCTTCCTCGGCCCCAACGGGGCGGGCAAGACCACGACCCTGCGCATGCTCACCACCCTCCTGCCGCCCAGCGGGGGCGAGGCCACGGTCGCCGGGCACGATCTGCGGCACGACTCCGCGGGGGTGCGCCGCCGCATCGGCTACGTGGCCCAGTCCGGCGGCCTGGACCCCGCCTGCTCGGTACGCGAGGAACTGGTCACCCAGGGGCGGCTGCACCGGCTGCCCCGGGCCGAGGCGCGCGAGCGCGCCGGGGAACTCGCCCGGGACCTCGGCCTCACACCCCTGCTGGACCGCCCCACCCGTGCGCTCTCCGGCGGTCAGCGCCGCCGGGTGGAGATCGCGCTCGGCCTGATCAACCGGCCCGAGGTGGTCTTCCTCGACGAACCGACCACCGGGCTCGACCCCGGCAGCCGCGCCGAACTGTGGGACCTGGTCCGGCGGATCCGCGCCGAGCACGGCACCACCGTCTTCCTGACCACGCACTACCTGGACGAGGCCGACGCGCTCGCCGACCGGATCGTGGTCGTGGACGCCGGGGTGATCGTCGCCGAGGGCACCCCCGCCGACCTCAAGGCCCGCCACGCGGGCGATCCCGCCGCCAGCCTCCAGGACGCCTTCCTGGCCATCACCGGCCGGTCCGCGACGGCCGACGAACCCGTCGCCATCTGACCCTTCGACCACTCAAGGCACTTCCATGACCCTGCTTGCCGACACCGGCGTCGTCTTCGGCCGCTATCTGCGGGCCACCCTCCGCTCCAAGACCAATCTCTTCTTCGGCATGCTCCAACCGCTGCTCTTCCTGGCCCTCTTCGGACCGCTGCTGACCAAGCTCAGCCTGGGCGTGAGCGGTTCGTCCTGGCAGGCCCTGGTCCCCGGCGTGCTCATCCAGCTCGCCCTGCTCGGCGGCTCGTACGTGGGGCTCGGCCTGCTGATGGACCGCAACCTCGGCATCATCGACCGCATGCGGGTCACGCCGGTGGACCCCCTGGCCCTGCTGCTGGGCCGGGTCCTGCGCGATGTCGTGCAGCTGGTCGTCCAGTCGGTGCTGCTCGTGCTCCTCGGCCTGGCCTTCGGCCTCCGCGCGCCCCTCGCCGGAGTCCTGATCGGCCTGCTGTTCGTGGCCGTGCTCTCGGCGGCGCTGTCCGCCCTCTCGTACGGGCTCGCGATGAACGTCAGGACACCGCCCGAGTTCGCCGCCATCGCCAACACGGCGGGCATGCCGCTGATGCTGCTGTCCGGGCTGCTGCTGCCGATGTCCCTCGCCCCGGGCTGGCTGGACGGCGCCTCCCACGCCGTGCCGTTCCGCTACACCGTGGACGCCGTACGCCAGACCTTCCTGGGCCACTACGCCAACGGCACCGTCGCCCTCGGCGCCGCCATCACCCTGGCCCTGGCCGCCCTCTGCCTCGCCCTCGGCGCCCGCCTCTTCCGCCGCGCGGAACGCTGACCGCTAGCCTGTATACAGACAGGTGCGCGGGGCGACGGCGAGGAGAGGCATGGCTCGGGCGACGGGCAAGAGCGAGGCGGTCTACGAGCGGCTGAAGGGGGACATCGAGTCGCTGCGGCTGCGGCCCGGGGCGAAGCTGAGCGAGGTCCGGCTCGGCGAGGAGCTGGGCGCTTCCCGTACGCCCGTGCGCGAGGCCATCCGCCGTCTCGCGGGCGAGGGGCTGGTCGACTTCGTACCGGGCGAGGTGGCGCGGGTGGCCGCCATCTCGCTGGGCGGCGTACGCGCCCTGTTCGAGATCCGGACGTTGCTGGAGCCCCGGGCGGCCGCCCTGGTAGCGGCCTCGGGGGCGGCCGACGAGCGCGCACTGACCCCGTTCCACGAGCTGGTGGAGCGGCTGGAGGAGTTCGAGGAGTCCTTCCGCGCGCTGGACGCCGCCGAGCAGGCGCGCGGCTACCGGGACTTCTACGAGATCGCCGAGGGCTTCGACCAGGCCGTCATCACCACGTGCCGCAATCCGTACCTCGCCCGCACCATCCGCGATCTGCGCAGCCAGACGGTGCGTCTGCGGCATGTCTCGCACAGCGGCCCACGGCGGATGCTGACGTCACTGGAGGAGCACCGCGCCCTGCTGAAGGCGATCACGGACGGGGACACCGAGGCCGCCGAGGCGGCCTGCCGCCATCACCTCGCGCAGACCCTCCAGGCCCTCATCGAGAGCCTGACCAGCGAGGATTCCCCCATCGGCGGGGACGTCCAGGTGGACGTCGTCCGCTGATGTCCGCGCCCTCGCGGGCATGGTCTCTCCGGCGGCGCATGCTGTATACAGGAGCGGATACAGTTCTCGGACGGGAGGACGGACGACGCATGTCGCACATCGTCGGCGCCGCCGCACTGCGCCGGTTCGCCGCCACGGCGACCGAGGCCCTCGGGGTGCCGCCCGAAGACGCCCGGCTGCTCGCGGACACGCTGGTGACCGCGGAGCTATGGGGCCACCCCTCCCACGGGATGCTGCGTCTGCCCTGGTACCTGAGGCGCGTCGAGAGCGGTGCGACGGCTCCGGTCGCGCGGCCGGAGACCGTCGTCGACAACGGCGCGGTGCTGGTGATCGACGGCCATCACGGGCTGGGGCAGGTGCTCACCCACCGGGCCACCACGCTCGGGGTCGAGCGCGCCCGGCACCATGGGGTCAGCACCGTGGCCGTACGGAACTCGGGCCACTTCGGCACCGCCGCGTACTTCACCCGCCAGGCCGCCGAACAGGGCTGCGTGGCGCTGCTCGCCACCAACGCGAGCCCCGCCATGGCCCCGTGGGGCGGCCGGGAGAAACGGGTCGGCACCAACCCCTGGTCGATCGCCGCGCCCGGCGGCCGCTACGGAACCGTGGTGATGGACATCGCCAACACCGCCGTCGCGCGCGGCAAGATCTACCACGCCAAGGAGCGCGGCGAGCCCATACCCGAGGGCTGGGCGGCCGACGCCGACGGCGTACCGACCACCGATGCCCGGCGGGCGGTCGAGGGGCTGATCCTGCCGATGGCCGGGCACAAGGGCTACGCCATCTCGTTCATGTTCGACGTCCTGGCCGGGGTGCTGACCGGCAGCGCCAGCGGCAGCGCGGTGGTCGGCCCGTACTCGCCGCACGGCCGCAGTGGCGCGGGCCATCTGCTGATCTGCATCGACATCCGCTCGATGGCCGCGCCGGAGGACTTCGAGCGGCACATCGAGCGGCTGGTCGAGGAGACCAAGGCGACCCCCACCGCCCCGGGCACGGAGGAGATCTTCGTCCCCGGTGAGCCGGAGGCCCGTACCGCCGAGCGCCTGAGGACCGAGGGCATCACGCTGGCCGACGACACCTGGCAGTCCCTCGTCCGCATCGCCGAACGGACCGGTGTGACACCGCCCGTACCCCACCCCCGACCCGAGGAGCTTTCCGCATGATCGCCCTGACCGTCTCCCTCCAGGTCACGCCCGGCTGCCGCGACGACTTCCTCGCCGCGATCGAGGCGCAGGCCGAGCGGTCCTTCACCGACGAGCCCGGCTGTCTGTACTTCGACGTCGTCTGCGACCTCTCCGACGACCACCACTTCGTCTTCCACGAGCTGTACGAGGACGAGGCCGCCGTCGAGGCCCATCGCGCCGCCCCGCACTTCTCGGTCTGGCGGGAGGCCGCCGCGCGGTACGTGGTCCCGGGCAGCCAGGTCAACACCCTCTCCCGCCGCCTGTTCCACCACTCCTGACGACGAGGGATGAGCGCCCGCCCCGCATGAGCTGCCTGGGCGGGTGCTCCATGAGTGTGGCCTCTTCTCGTTCAGAACGGGTAAACGGGCGTTGATCCAACCGCATACGGCCAGGAGAAACACGTGCCCAGACCACTCGTCACCGGTATCGTCGCCACCGCCGCGGCCACCGTCCTGCTCACCGCCTCCGGGGCCGTGAGCGGCAGCGCGACCGCCACGGCGCCGCGGGAGCCCCGCGCCACCGACGTTCATCGGGTCCGTATTCAGGACGAGTTCGACTCGCTCGGGCCCCAGGTGCGGGCGGCGAAGCTGGATTCGGGGCGCACCGCGCACTACATCGACGAGGGGCCCCGGGACGGGAAGCCCGTGCTCTACCTCGGGGGCACGGGGACCAGCGCGCGGGCGGCGCATATGACGGACTTCCTGCGCAGCACGCGGGAGTCCCTCGGGCTGCGGCTGATATCGGTCGAGCGCAATGGCTTCGGCGACACGGATTTCGACAAGGGCCTGGGGAAGGCCGACTTCGTGAAGGACGCGCTCCAGGTGCTGGACCGTATCGGGGTGCGCAAGGTCAGCGTGGTCGCCATCTCGGGTGGCGGGCCCTACGCCGCCGAGCTGGCTTCCCTGGCGCCGGACCGTATCCAGTCGCTCCATCTGGCCGCCGCGCTGCCGCCGTACGGGGCCGAGCCGTCGTACTGCTCGATGTCCGACGAGGAGCTGGGCAAGTCCCTGGAGAAGCAGATCGCCGATCCGCGCATCTGGTGGGCGCTTCCGGAGGACAGCCCGACCAAGCGGGTGCCCGGGTTCGCCGACACCGCGTACGAGGACGGCGCCCGCACCTACAACCAGCGCGGGCAGAAGGCCGATCCCGCGCCGCAGGTGCATGAGCAGAAGCTGTACTGCGAGCGGCCCGGACCGGATCTGTCGAAGCTGACGGCACCCGTCATCGTCTACAGCGGGAAGAAGGACACGACCGTGCCGCCGAGCATGGTCGGGACCTGGAAGGACCATCTGCCCGGCGATCCGGTGGTACGCAGCTACGCCGACTCGGGGCATGACGTGCAGTACCGCCACTGGGACCAGCTCATGGTCGATCTGGCCGGGTACCCGGACCGGACCGTCGTCTGCTACCGGGGCCACAGTGCCATGCCACCGGCCAGGGTCGCCGATCCGCTGGTCGAGAAGGGGCGGGCCACGCTCGGCAGCTGCGCCTGGCAGAAGTCCGGCTGATCAGGAGGTCAGGGGCGGGGGACGTTGCGCAGGTTGGAGCGGGCCATCTGGACCATCTTGCCGACGCCTCCGTCCAGCACCATCTTGCTCGCCGACAGCGCGAAGCCCGTCACCATCTCGGCCTTGATCTTCGGCGGGATGGACAGTGCGTTGGGGTCGGTGACGACGTCGACCAGGGCGGGGCCCTTGTGGTGCAGGGCGGTGCGCAGCGCGGACCGCAGGTGCTTGGGCTTCTCGACGCGTTCGGCGTACGCCCCGGCGGCGCGGGCGAGTTGGGCGAAGTTGGGGTTGTGGTTGCCGGTGCCGTACGCGGGCAGGCCCGAGACCAGCATCTCCAGCTCGACCATGCCGAGGGAGGAGTTGTTGAAGAGGATGACCTTCACCGGCAGGTCGTACTGCACGAGGGTGAGGAAGTCGCCCATCAGCATCGTGAACCCGCCGTCGCCGGACATCGAGATGACCTGGCGGCGGCGGTCGAGGAACTGGGCGCCGATGGCCTGCGGCAGCGCGTTGGCCATCGAGCCGTGGGTGAACGAACCGATCACCCGGCGACGGCCGTTGGGGGTCAGATAGCGGGCCGCCCAGACGTTGCACATCCCGGTGTCGACGGTGAAGATCGCATCGTCGGCGGCCTCCTCGTCCAGAATCGAGGCCACGTACTCCGGGTGGATCGGAATGTGCTTCTCCACCTTGCGGGTGTACGCCTTGACCACGCCCTCCAGCGCCTCCGCGTGCTTCTTCAGCATCCGGTCCAGGAACCGACGGTCGGTCTTGGGGCGCACCTTCGGCGTCAGACAGCGCAGCGTCTCGCGGACGTCGCCCCAGACGGCCAGGTCGAGCTTGGAGCGGCGGCCCAAGTGCTCGGGGCGGACGTCGACCTGGACGGTGCGGACGTCGTCGGGGAGGAAGGCGTTGTACGGGAAGTCGGTGCCCAGCAGGAGCAGCAGATCGCATTCGTTGGTGGCCTCGTACGCCGCGCCGTAGCCGAGCAGTCCGCTCATTCCGACGTCGTACGGGTTGTCGTACTGGATGTGTTCCTTGCCGCGCAGGGCGTGCCCCACCGGGGCCTTCACCCGCTCGGCGAAGGCCATCACCTCCTCATGGGCCCCTGCGGTGCCGCTGCCGCAGAAGAGCGTCACCCGGTCCGCCTCGTCCACCATGCGCGCGAGGGCGTCGATCTCGGTGTCGCCGGGGCGCACGGTGGGGCGTGAGGTCACCAGTGCGTGCTCCTCGGCGCGTTCGGGCGCCGGGCGGGCCGCGATGTCGCCGGGGAGCGAGACGACGCTGACGCCGCGGCGGCCGACCGCGTGCTGGATCGCGGTCTGGAGGACGCGCGGCATCTGCTGGGGGCTGGAGATCAGCTCGCTGTAGTGGCTGCACTCGCGGAACAGCTGGTCGGGGTGGGTCTCCTGGAAGTAGCCGGTGCCGATCTCGCTGCTGGGGATGTGCGAGGCGAGGGCGAGGACCGGGGCCATGGAGCGGTGGGCGTCGTACAGCCCGTTGATCAGGTGCAGATTGCCGGGGCCGCAGGAGCCCGCGCAGCCCGCGAGCTTGCCGGTGAGCTGGGCCTCGGCGCCCGCGGCGAACGCGGCGGTCTCCTCGTGCCGCACCTGGATCCAGTCGATGGCGGAGTTACGGCGGATCGCGTCCACGACGGGGT
>NZ_GG657754.1:2768497-2771365 GCF_000158915.1 Streptomyces himastatinicus ATCC 53653
ACCTCCCGCCGCAGCGCCCGGGCCCGGCGCGGCACCGCCCGGCTCACGCCCGCCCTCCGGCGGGCCCCAGGGAGCCCCCGCGGCGGGCCGCTGGTCCCCACCGGCCGGCCGTCTGCCGCCGAGGGTGCGGGACGCCGAATCGAAGCGCTCGTCCACCGAATCGGCCGCGGCGGCGGGCCCGGCGTCGGCCCGCGCGGGGTCGTACAACTCGCCCCACCAGTCGTTTTCCTGACGGCGTCGGTCGTCCCCCTGCTGGCTCATCCCCATATTGTCCACAGGGGAGCTTCACGCGAACACCACGCGATGGTCTCCGGGGCTCCCGAAAGGGCGCCCGGCCCGTCCCCGCGCCGTCGGGTGCGCCCCGCTGCGCTGCCGGATCACCCGAGCGTGCCCCGGTCATCGGCGCATCGCCGTGCGAGGCCCCCGGCCGCCGGAAAGGCACCGCTGGCCCCGGCCCCGGCCGGGGCAGCACCCCGACGCCCGCACCGCCGTACGGAGTTCCGGCACAGAACGCCGGAGCCGCGCCCCCGGCCCGGGTCCGCCTACCCCCGGTACGCCTCCAGCAGCCGCAGCCATACCTCGCTCACCGTGGGGAACGACGGCACCGCATGCCACAGCCGCTCGATCGGCACCTCACCGGCCACCGCCACGGTCGCCGAGTGCAGCAGCTCCCCCACGCCCGGCCCCACGAACGTCACGCCGATCAGATGGCCCCGGTCCAGGTCGACGATCATGCGGGCGCGTCCGCGGTAGCCGTCCGCGTACAGGGCGGCGCCGGAGACCTGGCCCATGTCGTAGTCGACGACCCGGATGCTGCGGCCCTCGGCCTCGGCCTGTTCGGCGGTCAGCCCGACCGCGCCGACCTCCGGGTCGGTGAAGACGACCTGCGGCACCGCGCCATGGTCCGCGGTCGCCGCGTGGGCGCCCCAGCGGTCCGTCTCCAGCAGCGGTACGCCCTGGGCGCGGGCGCCGATCGCCGCGCCCGCGATCCGCGCCTGGTATTTGCCCTGGTGGGTGAGGAGCGCGCGGTGGTTGACGTCGCCCGCGGCGTACAGCCAGCCGCCCGGCACGTTCCGCACCCGGCAGGTGTCGTCCACGTCCAGCCAGCCGCCGGGCGTGAGCCCGACCGTCTCCAGGCCGAGGTCGTCGGTGCGCGGGGCGCGGCCGGTGGCGAACAGCACCTCGTCGGCCTCGACGGTCTCCCCGCCGTCCAGCGTGAGCGTCACCGGCCCCTGCGCGCCGTCGCGCCGTACGGCCGTCGCGGACGTCCCCGTACGGATCTTCACGCCCGCTTCGGCGAGCGACTCCGCCACCAGCTCGCCCGCGAACGCCTCCATGCGCTCCAGCAGCCCCGGGCCGCGGATCAGCATGGTCACCTCGGAGCCCAGCGCGCTCCACGCGGTGGCCATCTCGGCGGCGACCACCCCGCCGCCCACCACGGCCAGCCGCCGCGGCACGGTGGACGAGCTGGTCGCCTCCCGGCTGGTCCACGGGCGGGCCTCCGCGAGACCGGGCAGCGGGGGCAGCGCGGCGCGGCTGCCGGTGCAGACGGCCACGGCGTGCCGGGCGACCAGGAAGCGCTCCTGCCCGTCCGGCTGGGTGACCGCGACCCGGCACGGCTCGACGAGCCGCCCATGGCCGCGGACCAGGTCGATGCCCGCCGAGTCGAGCCAGCCGACCTGGCCGTCGTCCTTCCAGTTCGACACGAAGGCGTCGCGGTGGGCGAGGACGGCGGCCACGTCCAGCGGCGCTTCCGCGCCCTGCCGCGCCCCGGGCGTACGCCGCGCCTCGGCGCGCGCGATGACGGGGCGCAGCAGCGCCTTGCTGGGGACGCAGGCCCAGTACGCGCACTCGCCGCCGACCAGCTCGCTCTCCACGATCGCCGTGGAGAGCCCGGCAGCGCGCGCCCGGTCGGCCAGGTTCTCCCCGACCGGGCCCGCGCCCAGGACGACGACGTCGTACTCATCCGCACCGGAGTTCATCGCGACCCGCTCTCTGCCGACAGCGGACCGTGCCGACTGCCGACGGTGTGCCCGACTTTGGGATGACGCTTCCCCCATCCTCCCGTCGAGTCCCCACCGACGGCCACCCGAATCGGACACCCGCGGGCGCCGCGCAGCGCTACGGCTTGTGCTGCGGTCCGCGCTTGCGTTCGACCATGTGGCGGCCGAGCGCCTGCCGCTGCTTCCACTCCCGCCGCATCTCGGACCGCAGCCGGGCGTCGGTGCGGGCCGCGAGGTAGGCGTTCTCGCGCAGCAGCTTGCGGTAGCTGTCCAGCCGCCGGGGCGGCAGCGAACCCTCCTCGACCGCGGCGAGCACCGCGCACCCCGGCTCGGTCTCGTGCGCGCAGTCGTGGAAGCGGCAGTCCGCGGCGTACGCCTCGATCTCGGCGAACGCCTGCGACACCCCGCCCTCCGCGTCCCACAGCCCGACGCCGCGCAGCCCGGGGGTGTCGATGAGCGCACCGCCCGAGGGGAGCGGCAGCAGATTGCGGGTGGTCGTGGTGTGCCGCCCCTTGCCGTCGCTGTCCCGGATGGTGCGTACGTCCTGGACGTCCTCCCCCACCAGGGCGTTGGCCAGCGTCGACTTGCCCGCGCCCGACTGGCCGAGGAGGACGGAGGTCCCGGCCGCGAGCAGCGCGGCCAGCACCTCCACCCCCTGCCCGGTCGTGGCGCTGACCGGCAGTACCCGCACCCCGGGGGCGGAGGTCCCGGTGTCGGCGACGAGGTGCGCCAGCGCGACCGGATCGTCCACCAGATCCGCCTTGGTGAGGACCACGACCGGCTGCGCGCCGCTCTCCCAGGCGAGCGCCACGAAGCGCTCCACCCGCCCGAGGTCCAGCTCGGCGGCGAGCGATACGGCGATCAC
>NZ_GG657754.1:2771584-2793407 GCF_000158915.1 Streptomyces himastatinicus ATCC 53653
GTGCCGTCGGGCGTCACCACATCGCACTGGCCACGGTCCACCCGCACCACGCGCCCGGGGATCAGCCCCTGTCGCGCGTACGGACCGAACGCGGCCGCCCACTCCTCGTCCCAGCCGTAAGGGACGAGGGCGTCGGAAAAAGCATTGCTCAAGCTCAAGGGAAAACCCTTCGAAGGGCGGTCCCCGGCGCGCTACAGAATCTGCGGAATCGTCAGCCGGAGACCACGGGGATGGGATTGATGCACTTCGAGACGCGGGCGGAGCAGCCCGGAACCGTGACCGTCATCAATGTCCTCACCTCCCGTTTTCCTCGCTCTCGGCGGATGCGACGCCACCATATCCCCGGCCGGGGACGCGGCTCCACCGGTTTTTCGCGCGCGCGGAACGCATAAGCTGAGACCCCATGCATGACGACGACCTGCTCGCGGAGCTGCTCCCCCGGCTGACCCAGCTCAGCAACGTGCTGAACCGCGGCCGCATGTACGAGCAGGCCGCCGCGGCCGCCGGGATCTCGCTGGAGCGCCCGGCGATGGCGGTGCTCGGCGTCCTCAAGACGGCGGGCAAACCGCTGCGCATCGGCGAGATCGCCGATCGCATGCAGGTCGCGGGCCCGCACGCCACCCGCCAGGTCCAGGGCCTCGAACAGCGCGGGCTGGTCCACCGCATCGCCGACCCCGACGACCAGCGCGCCCGGCTGATCGACCTCACCCCGGAGGGCACGTCGACCGCCGACCGCTACATGCGCACGGTCCTCGGCTGGTTCACCGGCGCCCTCGCCCACTGGCCCGACGAGGACCGCCGGGACCTCGGCCGCCTGCTCGGCCGCATGGTCGACGACCTCACGGCCCATCTGAAGGCCCTCGACGGCCCCGGCCTTCCCTGACACGGCACTCGCGACGCGGCACTAGCGGTCGACAGCGGCGAGATCGAGGAGCTGATGCATCAGCCGCTCCGGTCCGCCTTCGGGGTCGAAGAGCGCCGCATACCGCAGCCAGGGGTTCGGATCATCGGCGAACCGGGCGAGGCCGGGCCGGGCGAAGTTGCGGCGGTAGACCAACTGGCCCGAACTCAGTCCCTGCCAGTCGACGAACATTTCCACGAGCAGCTCATGCGGGGCATGGTCGTTCTCGCACAGCATCAACTTGACGAAGTAGTCGTCATCGGCGGCCAGCCGCTCGATCACGTCGGCAGGCAGCTCCGGCGCGCACGTGACTCCCCGGCGCAGCAGGACGTGGGAGGACGCGGCTGTCTCCCGCAGCGCGTCCGGGTCGCCGAAGCGTTCCCGGACCCAGGCCGGCACCGGGTGGCGGCCCTCGGGCACCGTGTAGTCGATCGCCGCGCGCTGTCCCTCGGTGAGGTCCCCGCGCAGGGAAACGGCGAACCGGACGGAGGCATCGGGATCGGCGGCGAGTGGGAGTGCGAGCGCGGTGGGCACGTGCGGATTGCAGGCGGCCCCACGGCGTATCCCGCTGTCCTCATGTGCCACGAGGAGTTGGGCCGGCGCGGCGTCGACGGGAGCCGCGTACGCGGCGTCGCGGCGTCGGCTGTCGTCCTCTTCGGTGAGGAAGTCCTCGACCGTCGTGGGCAGCGGCCTTTCGACGCGGGTGGCGCGTCCGACTGCCTCCCGCACTCGGGGATCGGGGTCGGCCTCGGCGGCGGCCCGGACCTCCGGCCGCAGCCGGGCCCAGCTCCGTGGACCGATGGCGATGGACCGGACGCGCGGGTCGGGGTCCTGGGCCAGCGAAAGCAGCGTTTCGTCCGGCAGGCCGGGGAGTGCGGTGGCCCAGTACCGCAGCCGCGCATCGGGGTGGGTGGCGAGCCGGACCGTGACCTCCGTCGGCAGCTCGACGCCCAACTCGCAGGCCATCACGACAGCGACGCGGCGCACCCCCGGGTCCGGATCGTCAGCCAGTACGGCGCGCGCTTCGGGGGTCAGGTACGGATTCTCGGCGAGGGTCTTGCGGACCTCGGGGTCGCGGGTCCGGTGCCGCGCTGTTCACCGCGAGCCCCACGATCCACTCCGTGTGCAGGCACTGATGGTCCGTGTCTCCCATGGAGCGATCCTCGCAGCACTCCCGCCGATCGAGGCGCACCATTCAGGACACCCTCCACAGGGCGGCGGGAGACTTTCGGGCGCGGGCGGCTGCCGACCGCGGTTGTCCGGGGCCTTGTGAAGACGCCCACGCCGTCCAGTCAGACCTTCTTCCGCCACACCATCGCGACGGACACCGGGTGGTGGCGGAAACGCTCCCACTTCGGCTTCACGGACAGCCACCGCTCGTCCACCACGCCCTCCCGCATCTCGGCGAGTGTCCAGCCCGCGCCCAGCCCCGCCGTGATGTGGTCGCTGAGCAGATGGACATGGGTGCTGATGGCGACCGACTCGCCCGTGCCGCTGGTGAAGTGGGTCGGCATGCCCGTGGTCATGATGAAGTGCGGGTGGAACGCCACCACCACACAGGCCGCGCCGGGCTCGGCGAGCCGCCACGCCTCGTCGTAGAACGGCCGCAGCTCGGGCAGGTGTTCGTCGATGAGCGACGCGATGACCAGGTCGTACGCGCCCGTGTCGAGACCGGTCGCGCGGACGTCGCCCTCGATGAGGCGGTCGTGGACGCCACGGGCGCGGGCGCGGTCGAGCATTTCGGGGGTGAGGTCGACGCCGTCGATCGCGGGCACCCCGTTGCGGCGCAGCCAGGTGGCGGTGCGGCCGGTGCCGCAGCCGAGGTCGGCGGCGCGGCGGACGGAGGTCCAACGGGGGTCGGTGAGTTCGTCGAGGAGGGCGAGGTCCATGACGTCCTCGACGGTCTGCTCGTAGGTCTCGACCCACTGTCCGTAGCCGGTGGCGACGTCCACCGTGCGGTATCCGCGGGTGTCGAAGTCGGAGAAGTGAACCATGCGCCGAAGTATCGGCGACCGCCGGGACGGGGCGCGACGGGTTTTACGCCGCAGCCCCTCCCACGAGGACGGCCCGCAGCGCGGGGTGGGGTGCCTCAGTAGTCATTGGGGTCGACACCCTTGGGAGATCGATAGGTGGGGGACCCGACAGAGAACAGGATCCTCTCGCTCTTGGGCCCAACTACGTGTCCGTCTATTTTTTCGGAACTCTTGACCCAAAGCTCCACAGACAACGAGTATCCATCCTTCTTACGCACGGCCTCCATTTCTTGCTGTCGAGCCGCTGAACTTGCACGCCCGAAATGAGTGATCCGCCACCCTTTCTTCGGAAGTTCTTCACGCAAGCGGTAAAATCCGCGCGTCAACTCCTGCGAAGAAAGGCGGGAGATGGACCAGACATGCTGGGTCGCATAATCTCCGCCCCCCTCATCGGAGGCCATGACCGCAGGCCCGGCCGGCGTTACTTTTCCCTGAAGTCGGACCATGTCGAACAGGTCACTGGACAGCTTACCGGCGAGCTTCTTGGCCTCCGTCGGATGCATTTCCTTCGGCGGCGAACCACCCGAGTCAGTCACAGCACTGCACCCCATAACGGAGACGAAGGCCACCACTGCGGGTAGCCCCCATCGACACCATCGCACATTCCGCACCTCAATCACCCCAATTTTGAGGTTCCCGCCAATACGGCAGCATGAGCGAACCACCGTCCCGCGGCTTCAGCCTCACCATGTCATATTCCCCCACGATCACTCTTCCCTGATGCTCAATACTGAGACTCGGTTTATCCTTCTTGTCGTCATAGTCCCAGTAGCCACTATGCCCCTCAGTGTCAGTTGTCATCTGATTGGCCCCGAATATCGGGTCGCTTGGGTCGATTCTGGACAACCCTGCTCCATGAGAGAAGCGACCGAAGCCGTTCACCAAATCATCGCCTTCGGCATGCTCATTCCAGACATGCCCCTTGCCCACATCCAGGTCCGCAGCATTGTCCACCCGGGCCCCAGGACTGCCAGCGAACACGACATCGTCCACACCGAGATCGCCCCTTTGAGCCGCGGCACCAATGACCGTGGTCCCGTACGAATGCGCAACCGCCGTGACATGACTGTCGGAACCGGATTTATTGGCTACATTGAGGCCATCGATGAACTGGCCATACTCATCCGCGGCATTGTCCGCGTATGTGTGACTGTTGGCGTCCGGAAAGACTTCCGGCGGCGCATCGTAACCTATCCAAGTAATGGTTGACACATTCTGATCAGTCATGCCTTGAGACGTCTTCCACAAATTCACCCCGCGATTGATGTCCCCATTACTATTGCTGAGCGACGCCCCGGTACCAGGCGTGTAAACGGCGACGTGGTCCGCGTCATCAGGATTTCCGTTGGCGAGGATGGCCCGCCCCCGCCCTTCCGCACTGAAGCCCATCAGATAGGCTTCCGGCAAGCCATCCTCTCCGGTTCTGTCAAAACGGTTCTGAATGGCGTCCATGCCCTTCAGCGGTTCAGCAATCTCAGACCTTTCCTTGGCCCACGCCTTCCAAGCCAACGTGACCTGCTTTTCACCCTGGACCGGAACCTGCCCCGCGTTGTCCCATTTTTGCTCGTACTTCGCAGGCTCCTCCCTGTCGAGTTTTTCCAGTTTCAAATTGAATTCCGCGCGGGTTTCGGCGAGCGCAGTCCGGTTCGCTTCGTCACGCACGGCGGCCGGCAAGCCGTCAAGCTTGCCGAGCCCTGCCGGATGGAGGGCGATGTAAGCGTCCCGCTCGTCGTTGGACAGACCCTTCCACCACGCGGCGTTCTCTGCCGGACTGCCGCCCTTCGGAGGTGCCTTGGTACCGTCCAGGTAATCCTTCGCACCGCGTCGGACACCTCCCATATCCTTCTTCGCATCGACCCAGTCCTCATGGGCAACGACCAGATCGTCGTCAGCTTTCAACTTGCGCAGCTGAGGGGCCCACTTCTCATCGGCCTGTGTGGCCTGGTGGACGGCTTGGGCGATGCGATTGGCGATGGCCAACGCACGACCGTAGTTGGGATTGTCGTGGTGGTTCGACGCCTGGCGCTCAAGAGCCCTGGCGATGTCGCTCGCGTCCGCAGAAGGGTCGATCGGGTCGCGGTCACGTGTGGGGTCCCCAGTGGCACTGCCCTTGACCGCACCGCCTTCGGGAACCTTGCCGTCGACCTTGTCCCCGGCCGCCGGGTAGCTCACCGAGCCGTCGGAGCGCACTGTGAAGTGCTGAGCAGCGGCATCTTCCACAGCGGCGTCAAGCTTGTGCTTGGCTGCCCGCAGTTCGTAGGCCACAGAGTTGAGGGCCGTGGCGATGAGCGCGCACTCGACCTGGGTGTACTGGAAGTTTGCGGCCAGGTTGCGAAGCTGCACTACAGCCTCATCAACGGCGTCACCCTTGAGCGATTTCCGCATGCCTGCGGTCACCTGCTGCTCAATGTCATCCTTGGCCTGACTTGCCATGTCACCAAGGACCCGATAGCCACGCGCGGCGTCCTCGAACTCGGAGGGCTTGAGGGATTTGAGAGTCGAGTAATCCATTGGTCCGCGTCACCGGTCCCGGCTCTCGCCACCGACGGGTTTCGTGTCTTTGTGCAGGTTGTCCAATTGGCTAAACTCGCGCTCGATGGCCGCGTCGTTCTTGTAGTGATGGTCCCCGGCCTTCTCCAGCCGGTCTTGGAAGGTTCCGCACTTCCCGCTCACGCCCTTCAGGTAACGCTTCCAGGAACGGTAAATCTCCCGCTGGGCTACCGCACACTCGATACCGCCGCCGGTCTCGCTGCCCAGGCCCAAACCGTTCTGCTCCTCCTCCAACTTCGTCAGCGCGGTCCTGATGTTCCCCCGAAGCTTGCCGACTCCTTCGCCCGCTGCCGTCCAAGCGCTCTTGCTGGACCGCACGCCGCCCGATCCTCCTTGCCCCCAGTTGGGCTTGCTGCCGGCACTCGCGAGGCTCATCCCGGTCTCACCGGATGCCGCGCGCTTCATCTGCGCCCACTCCGCCTCGAACGTGGACATGCGCTCCCCATCCCCCTCGCACCGCTCGCTCAACGGTGACGTGCAAAAGGATCAGCGTAGGGAGCTGGGAAGGTACCTTCATGAGTACTCGTACTCATGCATCCCAGACCGCGTTACTGCGGTGGGGTGCTGGTCTGGGCTGGGTCTTCGGCGGGGCCTTCGGCTGTGGCGCCGTCCGCTGCGGACAGGTCCTCCGGGGGGTGCGGCTTCGTCGGGGATTTCTGTTCGGCGGGGCGCTCGGGGGTCTGTTCCGGCTCGGGGGGCGCGTGGCGGTCGCGTTTGGCGTGGAGCCGACTCCGTATGTCCGCGTGGGGCAGGAACTGGGCCCATCGCTCGGGGAACTCCGACGGCGGGGTGCTCTCGGCCGACCCGTCGTCGGCCGTGCGCTGCTCACGGGCGCGCCCCAGGGCCGCCTGTTCCCGGGTCCAGGCCTCCCGCTGGGCGCGGCCCGCGGCGGTGGCCACCGAGGGCCAGACCCGGTCGATGGCGGCGTTGACGGCCGCGCCGACGAGCACCGCGAAGGCGGACACACCGATCCACAGCAGGACGGCCACGGGCGCCGCGAGCGATCCGTAGATCGTCGGGCCCTCCACGGTGTGGATGAGGTATATCCGCAGCAGGAAGCTGCCGAGCACCCACATGGTGAGCGCCACCAGCGCCCCCGGGATGTCCTCCCGCCACGCCGAGCGCACCGGCACCGACACGTGGTACAGCGTGGTGAGGAAGGCGACGGACAGCAGGATCACGGTGGGCCAGTACAGGACCCGTACGAGGGTCGCGCTGGACGGCACGAAGTCCACCACGGTCTCCGGGCCGATGACCATCAGCGGCAGCGCCACCGCCCCGATGACGAGAGCCACCAGGTAGAGGAGGAAGGCGAGCAGCCGGGTCCGGACGATGCCGCGGCGCCCCTCCAGCCCGTACATGATGGTGATGGTGTCCACGAACACGTTCACCGCGCGGGAGCCGGACCACAGCGCGATGCCGAAGCCGAGCGAGATGACGTCGGGGCGGCCGCCCTCTATGACGTCGTCCAGGAGCGGCCGGGCGATCTCCTTGACGCCCTTGTCGGAGAGCACGGTGCCCGAGGCGTCGAGGATGTTCTGCCGGATGGTGGCCACCGTGTCGGTGTCGGTCCAGGCGTCGAAGTAGCCGAGCAGCCCGATCAGGCCGAGCAGCAGCGGCGGCAGCGACAGCAGGGTGAAGAAGGCGGCCTCGGCGGCGAGGCCGGTGACCCGGTACTCCATGCACGAGTTGACGGTGTCCTTCAACAGCAGCCAGGCCATCCTGCGCTTGGACACGTTGCGGTACAGGGCGCGGGCCTTGTTCAGCCGCCCGGACGGCTTGGAGATGTCTTCTGCTGGCTGCACGCCCCAACCGTATCCGGCGCCCTTCGTCGTGACGGACACGTCGTCCCTGTACAACGGCCGGAACGCGTCGGAACGCGTCGGTACGCGTCGGCGGAGGGGACGCCGCGCCGACTCGGCACCGCCCTCCGCCCGCTGCGGACACTGTCCGCGCCCGGTGCGCCGGGCAGCAAAGGTTGCGTCGCGTTGCACCTCACGTCGATCAGCCGCTGAGCGGTACCCGTCAGACGAGGGCCGGTACCTGTCAGGCCAGGGTCGGTACCTGTCACGGCCCGATCCATGGTTGTCTTTCCCCATGGCCATCGACGTGACCACCTGGTCCCTGGAGCAGACCTCGTCCACGGACCTCAGCCCGGCGCGGGAGCCCGCGGCCGAGGCGGGGGTGCGGATCGTCCGCGCCGAGGTGCCGAGCCCCGAGTTCAGCCGCTTCCTCTATACGGCCGTCGGAGCGGACAACGACTGGACCGACCGGCTGGAGTGGTCGCACCAGCGGTGGCTGGAGTTCCTGGACCGGCCCGGGATGGAGACGTGGGTCGCGTACGAGCGCGGCACCCCGGCCGGGTACATCGAGCTGGACCCGCAGGACGCGGGTGTGGTGGAGATCTCGTACTTCGGGCTGCTGCCCGCCTTCCGGGGCCGCCGCATCGGCGGCCACCTGCTGAGCTCGGGCACCGCGCGGGCCTGGGACCTGGCCGATCGCGAGCCCGGCCGGCCGCCGACCAAGCGGGTGTGGGTGCACACGTGCAGCAAGGACGGGCCGTACGCGCTCGACAACTACCGCCGCCGGGGCTTCCGGGTCTTCGACGTCAAGACCGAGACGGAAGGGTGACCAACCCCACATCGTCTTACAGAACGAGACAGAGACGTCCGGATTGTGGACAAAGGTGGACTCGCCGAAGAGCGGCGTGCCACGCTTCCCTCATGTCTCGAGCTGGAATTGCCTTGGTGAGTCGACGCCACGTCGACCTCGGCCGCATGTCCAGCGCCATCTGTCCGGCGAGCTGAGGCACTCAGCAGGGCCCGTACCGGCCCCCGGACCACCCCTCCGCACTTCTCGCCGCCCCCGATGACGTGGGCGAGCGCGCACGCCTCGACACCCTCATCGCCCACCGCACCGGTATCCGCCGCAGCGCCGTGCCCGTCTGCGCCCCTGCGCAGGTCAGAGCGTGCGCGCGAGAGCATCCGCCGCACCGAGCCGCTCAGAAGGACACACACCGCCATGCCCGCCACACCGGAACGCGCAGCAGCCACGCCCCGCCGTAAGGCCGGACGCCATCGCGGCGAAGGCCAGTGGGCCGCGGGTCACTTCACCCCGCTCAACGGCAACGAGCAGACCAAGAAGGACGACGACGGTCTCAATGTGCGGACACGCATTGAGACGATCTACGCCCACCGTGGTTTCGACTCCATCGACGGTGCCGACCTGCGCGGCCGGATGCGCTGGTGGGGTCTGTACACCCAGCGCAAGCCCGGGATCGACGGCGGCAAGACCGCGGTCCTGGAGCCGGAGGAGCTGGACGACGAGCACTTCATGATGCGGGTCCGGATCGACGGCGGGCGGCTGACCACCGAGCAGCTGCGGGTCGTCGGCGAGATCTCGGAGGAGTTCGCGCGCGGCACCGCCGACATCACCGACCGGCAGAACGTCCAGTACCACTGGATCCGGATCGAGGACGTCCCCGAGATCTGGAAGCGGCTGGAAGCGGTCGGCCTGTCGACCACCGAGGCGTGCGGTGACACCCCCCGCGTGATCATCGGCTCCCCGGTGGCCGGGATCGCCGAGGACGAGATCATCGACGGCACCCCCGCCATCGAGGAGATCCACCGCCGCTACATCGGCAGCAAGGAGTTCTCCAACCTGCCGCGCAAGTTCAAGACCGCGGTCTCCGGCTCCCCGGTGCTCGACGTCGTGCACGAGATCAACGACGTCGCGTTCGTCGGTGTGCGCCACCCCGAGCACGGCCCCGGCTTCGACCTGTGGGTCGGCGGCGGGCTGTCCACCAACCCCAAGATCGGCGTCCGGCTCGGCGCCTGGGTGCCGCTGGAGGACGTCCCCGAGGTGTGGGCCGGGGTCGTCGGGATCTTCCGCGACTACGGCTACCGGCGGCTGCGTACCCGCGCCCGGCTGAAGTTCCTGGTCGCCGACTGGGGCCCGGAAAAGTTCCGCCAGGTGCTGGAGGACGAGTACCTGGGGCGCCCGCTGACCGACGGCCCGGCGCCCGCCGATCCCGTCCAGCAGTGGCGCGACCACATCGGCGTCCACCGCCAGCAGGACGGCCGCTTCTATGTCGGCTTCGCCCCGCGCGTCGGCCGGGTGGACGGCACGACCCTCACCAAGATCGCCGACTTGGCCGAGGCCCATGGCTCCGGGCGGCTGACCACCACCGTCGAGCAGAAGATGATCGTGCTCGATGTGACCGAGGACCAGGTCGAATCGCTGGTCTCCGGGCTGGAGGCACTGGACCTCCAGGTCAAGCCGTCCCCGTTCCGGCGCGGCACGATGGCCTGCACCGGCATCGAGTTCTGCAAGCTCGCGATCGTCGAGACCAAGGCGCGCGGCTCCTGGCTCATCGACGAGCTGGAGCGGCGGCTGCCCGAGTTCGACGAGCCGCTCACCATCAACCTCAACGGCTGCCCGAACGCCTGCGCCCGTATCCAGGTCGCGGACATCGGTCTCAAGGGCCAGCTCGTCATGGACGACAACGGCGAACAGGTCGAGGGCTACCAGGTGCACCTGGGCGGCGCGCTCGGCCTGGACCCGGGCTTCGGCCGCAAGGTGCGCGGTCTGAAGGTCACCGCCGCCGAACTCCCCGACTACGTCGAGCGCGTGCTGCGCCGCTTCCAGGAGGAGCGCGAGGACGGCGAGCGGTTCGCCACCTGGGCGGGGCGTGCCAGTGAGGACGCCCTCAAATGAGCGTGCCTCGGCGCGCTGCGCTGGCTGGACTGAGGAGCCGCGCAGCGACGAAGGAGCGAGCAGTGACGAGGGAAGCCAGCGCGTGGAAGCGCGCCGAGGCTGAGCGGGAGGCACCGTGAGCGAGCGTGCCGCGCCGTTCTACTGCCCGTACTGCGGGGACGAGGACCTGCGGCCCTCCGAGGAGGGTCACGGGTCCTGGGAATGCGCGTCCTGCAATCGGGCGTTCCGTCTGGCGTTCCTCGGGCTGCTGGCCAAGGGCCTGCGGCGCGACCGAGCCGGAGAAGGGGACACATCGATATGACCCAGCTTCAGCAGCACACCGATCTCGAAGCGCTCGCCACGCAGGCGGGCCGCGACCTCGAGGACGCCCCGGCGCTCGACATCCTGCGCTGGGCGGCCGACACGTTCGGGCCGCGGTTCTGCGTCACCTCCTCGATGGAGGACGCGGTGGTGGCCCATCTCGCCTCCCGGGTGTTCCCCGGTGTCGACGTGGTGTTCCTCGACACCGGCTACCACTTCCCGGAGACCATCGGCACCCGTGACGCGGTGGCGGCCGTGATGGACGTCAACGTCATCACCCTCACCCCGCGCCAGACGGTGGCCGAGCAGGACGCCGAGCACGGGCCGAAGCTGCACGACCGCAACCCCGACCTGTGCTGCGCGCTGCGGAAGGTACAGCCGCTCGAGGAAGGGTTGAAGGAGTACGACGCGTGGGCCACCGGGCTGCGCCGCGACGAATCCCCGACCCGTGCCAACACCCCGGTCGTGAGCTGGGACAACAGGCGGCAGAAGGTGAAGATATCGCCCATAGCGCGCTGGACGCAGGCGGACGTGGACGCGTACGTAGCAGAACAGGGCGTGCTGACCAACCCCCTGCTCATGGACGGATATCCTTCCGTCGGCTGCGCGCCCTGCACCCGTCGGGTGCTGGAGGGCGAGGACGCCCGGTCGGGCCGCTGGGCGGGGAGCAACAAGACGGAATGCGGACTGCACGGCTGATGGCTGTCGACCAGGAGAACGAGATGAGCGCGGCGATACACACCGGGGCCACCGTGTGGCTGACCGGTCTGCCGAGCGCCGGAAAGACGACGATCGCGTACGCGCTCGCGGAGCGGCTGCGCAGCGAGGGCCACCGGGTGGAGGTGCTGGACGGCGACGAGATACGCGAGTTCCTCTCCGCCGGGCTCGGCTTCTCGCGCGAGGACCGGCACACCAATGTGCAGCGCATCGGCTTCGTGGCCGAGCTGCTGGCCTCCAACGGGGTCAAGGTGCTGGTGCCGGTGATCGCGCCGTTCGCGGACAGCCGCGAGGCGGTGCGCAAGCGCCACCAGACCGAGGGCACCGCGTATCTGGAGGTGCACGTCGCGACGCCGGTCGAGGTGTGCTCCGAGCGCGACGTCAAGGGGCTGTACGCGAAGCAGGCGGCAGGCGAGATCAAGGGGCTGACCGGGGTCGACGACCCGTACGAGGCCCCCGCCGACCCGGATCTGCGGATCGAGACCCATGAGCAGGGCGTCCTGGAATCGGCGACGGCACTTCGCGCGCTTCTGAGCGAGAGGGGACTGGCATGACGACCCTGACTCCCGTCAATGGGACCGGGACCGACCCGGACGAGGGCGACCTCTACGCGCTCTCGCACCTGGACGCGCTGGAGTCCGAGGCGGTGCACATCTTCCGCGAGGTGGCGGGCGAGTTCGAGCGGCCGGTGATCCTGTTCTCCGGCGGCAAGGACTCCATCGTCATGCTGCACCTGGCACTCAAGGCGTTCGCGCCCGCGCCGGTGCCGTTCTCGCTGCTGCACGTGGACACCGGGCACAACTTCCCCGAGGTCATCGACTACCGGGACCGCACCGTCGCCGAGCACGGGCTGCGCCTGCACGTGGCGTCCGTGCAGGAGTTCATCGACGACGGGCGGCTGCGGGAGCGCCCGGACGGCACCCGCAACCCGCTCCAGACCGTGCCGCTGCTGGACGCCATCGAGAAGAACCGCTTCGACGCGGTGTTCGGTGGCGGCCGCCGGGACGAGGAGAAGGCGCGCGCCAAGGAGCGGGTGTTCTCACTGCGCGACGAGTTCGGCGGCTGGGACCCGCGCCGTCAGCGCCCCGAGCTGTGGCAGCTGTACAACGGCCGGCACTCCGCCGGTGAGCACGTCCGCGTGTTCCCGCTGTCCAACTGGACCGAGCTGGACGTGTGGCAGTACATCGAGCGCGAGAAGATCGAGCTTCCGCAGATCTACTACGCGCACGAGCGCGAGGTGTTCCGGCGCAGCGGCATGTGGCTGGCCCCCGGTGAGTGGGGCGGTCCCAGGGGCGACGAGACGGTGGAGCGGCGCCAGGTGCGCTACCGCACGGTGGGCGACATGTCCTGCACCGGTGCCGTCGAGTCGGACGCGGTCACGATCGAGCAGGTCATCGACGAGATCGCGGCATCCCGCCTGACCGAGCGGGGTGCGACGCGCGCCGACGACAAGCTGTCGGAGGCCGCCATGGAGGACCGGAAGCGCGAGGGGTACTTCTAGTCATGACGAGCAATCTCAGTGCCGAGGAACAGGCCGTGGTGACCGCGGTGGAGCAGTCCGCGGCCTCATCCCAGCTGCGCTTCGCGACCGCCGGTTCGGTGGACGACGGCAAGTCGACCCTGGTCGGGCGGCTGCTGCACGACTCCAAGTCGGTGCTGGCCGACCAGCTGGAGGCGGTCGAGCACGCGTCGCGCAGCCGTGGCCAGGAGGCCCCGGACCTGGCGCTGCTGACGGACGGGCTGCGGGCGGAGCGCGAGCAGGGCATCACCATCGATGTCGCGTACCGCTACTTCGCCACCCCGCGGCGGCGGTTCATCCTCGCCGACACCCCGGGCCATGTGCAGTACACCCGCAACATGGTCACCGGCGCCTCCACCGCGGAGCTGGCGGTGGTCCTGGTGGACGCGCGCAACGGTGTGGTGGAGCAGACCCGGCGGCATGCCGCGGTCGCCGCCCTGCTGCGGGTCCCGCACGTGGTCCTGGCCGTCAACAAGATGGACCTGGTGGACTACGCGGAGCCGGTGTTCGCCGCGATAGCCGAGGAGTTCACCACGTACGCGGCCTCGCTGGGCGTCCCCGAGATCACCGCGATCCCGATCTCGGCGCTGGCCGGGGACAACGTGGTGACCGCGTCCGCGAACATGAGCTGGTACGGCGGGCCGACCGTGCTGGAGCACCTGGAGACGGTGCCGGTGGGCATCGACCCGTCGCAGGACCCGGCGCGCTTCCCGGTGCAGGTCGTGATCCGTCCGCAGAGTGCCGAGCACCCCGACTACCGCGGCTACGCGGGCCAGGTGGCCTCCGGTGTGCTGCGGGTCGGGGACGAGGTGACGGTGCTGCCGTCCGGCCGTACGAGCACCATCACCGGGATCGACGTGCTGGGCCAGTCCGCCGACCAGGCCTGGGCCCCGCAGTCGGTGACGATCGAGCTCGCCGACGACCTCGACATCTCGCGCGGCGATGTGCTCGCCCCGAGCGCGTACGCGCCCACGCCCACCCAGGACGTCGAGGCGACCGTGTGCCATCTGCACGACCGGCCGCTGAAGGTCGGGGACCGGGTGCTGCTCAAGCACACCACCCGGACGGTGAAGGCGATCGTCAAGGACATCCCGGACCGGCTCACGCTCGCCGACCTGTCCCACCACCCCGCGCCGGGCGAGCTGGCCGCCAACGACATCGGCCGCGTCGTCCTGCGGACGTCGGAGCCGCTGGCGCTGGACGCGTACGCCGCCTCCCGCCGTACCGGGTCCTTCCTGCTGATCGACCCGGCGGACGGCACGACGCTGACCGCGGGCATGGCGGGCGACTCGTTCGCCGAGCAGGCGTCGGGCGCGGACGGCGCCGACGCCGCCGACGACGACGGGTGGGATTTCTGACCATGGCCGGTGAGGTGTTCTCGACGTTCGCGAAGGAGGGCGGCCGCGTAGGCAGCGGCGCCCTGGGCAGTGGTCAGGGCGGAGTCGGGCGATGTGTGCGCTGAACCGCACCTTCCCCGCTCCCCCGTCCCACTCCCTACGAAGATCGTCTGAACTGCCGGGCGTCCCCTGACATCGGGCCGCCCGGCCCTCCGAGAGGAACACCTTCCGTGTCGTCTGCCACTCCGCGTGCCATAGCGCCCTCGCGCCGCCGCCACACCACCCGCCTGCTGGCGGCCTCCGCCGTCCTCCCGCTCCTGATCGGCTCGCTCGGCGCCTGCGGCTACGGCTCGAAGAAGACCGACGACAAGCCGAAGGTCGCGGCGAAGGGCAAGAAGCTCGACGGCCTCGACGATGTGAAGGTCGGCTACTTCGCCAACGTCACCCACGCCACCCCGATGGTCGACCGCCAGGAAGGTCTGATCCAGAAGGAGCTGGGCGGCACGAAGGTGAAGCCGTTCATCTTCAACGCGGGCCCCTCCGAGATCGAGGCGCTCAACGCGAAGTCCATCGACATCGGCTGGATCGGCCCCTCCCCCGCCATCAACGGCTACACCAAGTCCGGCGGCCAGAACCTCAAGATCATCTCGGGTTCGACGTCCGGTGGCGTGTCGCTCGTGGTCAACCCGGACAAGATCAAGTCCGTCGATGACCTCAAGGGCAAGACCATCGCGACGCCGCAGAAGGGCAACACGCAGGACGTGGCCCTTCTCAACTACCTTGCCGAAAAGGGCTACAAGGTCGACCCGCAGACCGGCAAGGGCGATGTGAACGTCCTCCGGCAGGACAACAAGGAAATCCCGACGACCTTGAAGACGGGCGGCATCGACGGCGCGTGGGTGCCCGAGCCGACCGCGTCCAAGATCGTCTCCCAGGGCGGCAAGGAGCTGCTCGACGAGAAGAAGCTGTGGAAGGACGGCAAGTTCGTCATCACGAACATGATCGTCTCCAAGCAGTTCCTCAAGGAGCACCCGAAGGTCGTCGAGGCGGTGCTGCGCGGCTCGGTGAAGACCAACGCCTGGATCAAGTCCCACCCGGACAAGGCCGCCCAGGACATCAACGCCTCGCTGAAGCAGATCACCGGCAGCGATCTGCCCCCCAATGTGCTCGACCCGGCGTTCAAGAACATCGACGTCACCAATGACCCGCTGGCCTCCACGCTCCACGACGAGGCGCAGCACGCGGTCAAGGCAGGTCTGCTGGAGAAGCCCGTTCTCAAGGACATCTACGACCTCACGCTGCTCAACAAGGTGCTCAAGGCCCAGGGCGAGCCGACGGTCGACTCCGCCGGGCTCGGCAGCAAGTAGGGGCCCCGCCGCCTTGGATCCCGTCAGCAATCGCAGTCCTCAGGAGGTGACGGCCATGACCGCTACGCTCACCCAAAAGCCCGTCGAGAAGAATGGCACGGGTACCCATGCCGCGCGTTTCGACCACGTGTCGAAGTCGTTCGGCCGCCCCGGCGCGCAGCAGCTGGTGCTGGACGACATCACGCTCGATGTCGCACCAGGAGAGTTCGTCTGCCTCCTGGGGGCCTCGGGGTGTGGCAAGTCCACACTCCTCAACCTCGTCGCCGGTCTCGACAAGCCGACCGGCGGCAGCATCGACGTCCCGGGCGGGCGCCCCGCCCTGATGTTCCAGGAGCATGCGCTCTTCCCGTGGCTCACGGCGGGCAAGAACATCGAACTCGCGCTGCGCATGCGCGGGGTGCCGCGCGCCGAGCGGCGCGACGAGGCCGAGCGGTTGCTGGAGCTCGTACGCCTCAAGGGCGCGTACGGCAAGCGGGTGCACGAGCTGTCCGGCGGTATGCGGCAGCGGGTCGCGATGGCCCGCGCGCTGGCGCAGGACAGCCGGCTGCTGCTGATGGACGAGCCGTTCGCCGCGCTCGACGCCATCACCCGCGACGTGCTGCACGACGAGCTGACCCGCATCTGGCGCGAGACCAACCTGTCCGTCCTCTTCGTCACGCACAACGTGCGCGAGGCGGTCCGGCTCGCCCAGCGCGTGGTCCTGATGTCCTCCCGGCCCGGGCGCATCGCCCGCGAGTGGGACGTCGAGATGCCGCAGCCGCGCCGGATCGAGGACGCGGCCGTCGCCGACCTGTCCGTCGAAATCACCGAACAGCTCCGTGGGGAGATTCGCCGACATGGCCAGCACTGAGGCCCAGCAGGACGCCTCCGTAAAGACCCCGGCCGACGCCGACGCCGCCCCCGACCAGCTGGCGGGGCTCGAAGCGGGCCTGGACGCCCTGGAGACCCGGGTCAAGGACCGGGTGCCGGTCAGCCGGGTCCTGCTCGACAAGGTGCTGCCGCCGGTCGTCGCCATCGTGATCGTGCTGGCGCTCTGGCAGCTCGCCTACACCCTGGAGCTGAAGCCGCACTACCAGCTGCCCAGCCCGGTCGACGTCGGCCACTCGCTCCAGGAGAAGTGGCTGGACGGCACGTTGCTGGGCTACGTGTGGCACAGCGTGTCGCGCGGCGCGCTCGGCTTCGCCGCCTCGCTGGTCATCGGTACGCCGCTGGGCCTGCTGGTGGCGCGGGTTCGGTTCGTACGGGCGGCCATCGGCCCGATCCTGTCCGGCCTCCAGTCGCTGCCGTCGGTCGCGTGGGTGCCGGCCGCGATCATCTGGTTCGGGCTGACCGACTCCACCATCTACGCGGTGGTGCTGCTCGGCGCGGTCCCGTCCATCGCCAACGGCCTGGTTTCCGGCGTCGACCAGATCTCACCGCTGTACCTGCGCGCGGGCCGTACGCTCGGCGCGACCGGCGTCGCGGGGGTCCGGCACATCCTGCTCCCGGCCGCGCTGCCCGGCTACATCGCGGGGCTCAAGCAGGGCTGGGCCTTCTCCTGGCGCTCCCTGATGGCCGCCGAGCTGATCGCCACCTCGCCCGACCTGGGCACCGGCCTCGGCCAGCTGCTCGACCAGGCCCGAGTGGACCAGGACATGTCCCTCGTGCTCGCCGCCATCCTGCTCATCCTCGTCGTCGGCATCGGCATCGAGCTGCTGATCTTCGCCCCCATCGAGCGGCGGGTGCTGCGCAGCCGCGGCCTACTGCCGAACGCCCGCTGAACGGAACGCTGAAACGGAAGCGCTGAACGGAAGCCTCATGTCTGCCCCGACCCTCCTCCTCGTCGCCCACGGCAGCCGCGACCCTCGCCACGCGGCGACCGTCGACGCGCTGTGCGCGCGTGTGCGGTCGCTGCGGCCGGGGCTGCGCGTCGAACCGTCCTTCCTGGAGTTCAACGCACCACGGGTGGGCCAGGTCGTGGACCGGCTCGCAGCGGAGGGGGCGGACGAGGTGATCGCCCTCCCCCTCCTGCTCACCCGCGCCTTCCACGCGAAGGCCGACATCCCGGCGGTCCTGCGCGAGGCCACGGCCCGCCACCCCCGCCTGACCGTCCGCCAGGCCGACGTCCTGGGCCCCTCCCCGCTCCTCGTGGAGGCCCTGGAACACCGCCTGTACGAGGCCGGGCTGCACCCCGGCGACCGGCACCGGACCGGAGTCGTCCTGGCCTCGGCGGGCTCCACCGACCCGGAGGCGATCGCGGTGATCGCAGAAATCGCGCGGGAGTGGCGGCACACCGGCTGGTGCGCCGTGCGACCCGCGTTCGCCTCCGCTTCCCTCCCCCGCACCGAGGACGCGGTGCGCGCCCTGCGCGCCGAGGGCGTCGAGCGGGTGGCGGTGGCCCCGTACGTCATCGCCCCCGGCCGCCTCCCCGACCGCATCGCCCACGGCGCCGAGGCGGCGGGCGCGGACACCCTGGCCGACGTCCTCGGCCCGGCGCCCGAACTGGCCCGTCTGCTGCTGACGCGCTACGACGAGGCGCGGGCGGCCCGGCAGGTCCTGCTGACCGCCTGACACCGCTCCCCGTCAGTGGTTCGGTCTCGCGTGAGAGCGGGCGCGCGGCCTTTCGTGGGAGCGCGCAGGCTATCGATGCAGGCAGTCCGACATGGATCATGAGCGGGGCAGCGCGCCCCATTCCGCCTGGGGCCTCAAGCGGCCTCGGCATGGCCGAGCGCGGCGCTCCCAGACCGACTGAGCCACACCAGTCTTGCCGTCACACCATCCTCAGCACCACCGTGCGTGAACCATCGAAGAGCCCGCTCCGGCGAGTTGAGGACCATCTGTCCGGTGCCGTCGGCTGTGGTCACGTGGACGGGGCCCTCGTCGAACGCCATTCCCCACGCCGCGACGCACCCGTCTTTCAGCCCGGATCGCGCCTCGCGTTCTTGGACGACGGCGAAGACTCTGGGCGCGACGGTGGGGACGAGGTCGCAGAGTTCCTTGTCGAAGAGTGCTGTGGTGTCCGGTGTCTCCATGTGGGCCTCCGCGAGGGCAATTGTGAAGGGCGGGATCATGGAAAAACCGATGACCTGGCGGAAGTCATCGTTCTCCGGGCATGGCGAGACCAACGACTGCGTTGAACTTGCCGCAGCGGACGGTGAGATACGGCTTCGGGAGAGCGACAACCCCGGCGACATCCTCACCACCACCCCGGACCGACTCGGAACCTTCGTACGCGCTGTCAAGGCAGGCGCGCTCGACCACCTCGCACGTTAGCCGCGAGGGCCGGTGCCTATCGGGCGCGGGAAGGCGCCCGACATCACCGGACCAGGGCGTCGCGGACCTCCCGACCCCCTCGCACACGGCGCCCGCGGCGCCGACATCCTGTCCGCCGTCCTGGGCCCCACCCCGGAACTGGCCCGCCTTCTGCATCGGCACTAAGACGAGGCCCGGCAGACCGATCCGATACTGCTGAGCGCCTGACCACTCCGCCCGCCCCGCTGCCGCTACTCGTCTGCCTGCACTGCCCCGGCAAACCGGGGGAGGACGCGGGTCTGGCGTTCACGCAGCCGCGTGCGTACGGTGGCGAGCTGGGGTCAATTATGAGAATCGGGCGGCAGTAGATCCTTCCTGAGCCAGCGGCGGACTGCCTCTGCCTCCTTCTCACGCCCGAGTCTCTCGAGCAAATCTGCCTGCAGATCTAGCATCGTGTGAAAGCGCGGAGAGTATGAGGGCAGCGTCTCAACGTGGCGGCGATACAGCTCCACGGCCTCCTCCGTCGCGCGTAGCGCCCTGGGAAGTTCCCCCCTCGCCGCCAAGAGAAGCGCCAAGGCAGACAGCGAGCGCGCGAGGTCGGGTTCGTAGGCGGCCTGGTTGCCGGCCGCGAGCCGACGGTAGATCTCCACCGCATCTTCGGTGATGGTCAGGGCCTCGCCTCTCCGCCCCGCCATTGACAGCTGGACGCCGAGGTTGACCAGCGAAACGGCGAGGTCGGGTTCGTAGGCGGCTTGGTCGCCGACCGCGAGTCGACGGTAGATCTCCACCGCATCTTCGGTGATAGTCAGGGCCTCATCGCCCCGCCCCGCCATTGACAGCTGGACGCCGAGGTTGGACAGCGAGCGGGCGAGGTTGGTTTCGTAAGCAGCGGGGTTGCCGGCCGCAAGCCGGCGGTAGATCTCCACCGCATCTTCCATAGTGGTCAGGCCCTCACCGTTCCGCCCCGCTTCCGACAACCGGCCTCCGAGATTGACCAGCGAGGCGGCAAGGTCGGGTTCGTAGGCAGCGGGGTTGCCGGCCGCAAGCCGACGCCGGACCTCCACCGCATCTTCGGTGATGGTCAGGGCCTCATCGCCCCGCCCCGCAATTGACAGCTGAACGCCGAGGTTGGACAGCGAAACGGCGAGGTCAGATTCGTAGGCAGCGGGGTTGCCGGCCGCGAGCCGACGGTAAATCTCCACCGCATCTTCCATGGTGGTCAGGGCCTCGACCCTCCGCCCCGCCTCCGACAACCGGCCTCCGAGATTGACCAACGAGGCGGCGAGGTTGGTTTCATAGGCAGCGGGGTTGCCGGCCGCGAACCGGCGGTAAATCTCCACCGCATCTTCGGTGATGGTCAGGGCCTGACCTCTCCGCCCCGCCTTCGACAGCTGGACGCCGAGGTTGGACAGTGAGTCGGCGAGGTCGAGTTCGTAGGCGGCCTGGTTGCCGGCCGCGAGCCGACGGTAGATCTCCACCGCATCTTCGGTGATGGTCAGGGCCTCACCTCTCCGCCCCGCCTCCGACAGCCGGACGCCGAGGTTGACCAGCGAGGCTGCGAGGTTGGTTTCATAGGCAGCGGGGTTGCCGGCCGCGAGCCGACGGTAAATCTCCACCGCATCTTCGGTGATGGTCAGGGCCTCATCGCCCCGCCCCGCAATTGACAGCTGAACGCCGAGGTTGGACAGCGAAACGGCGAGGTCGGGTTCGTAGGCAGCGGGGTTGTCCTGCACTAGTTGTCGGTTGGTCCGGGCAAGGATGCCGATGAGCCGCAGAGCGAGGGGAGCGGTGATGCGGGACGGGTAGGGAAGTGCTTCTGTTGCCATCAGAACGGCTTGGTAGGCGAGGGAAGTGGTGTCCAGGGCCGTGTCCATGGTGTGCAGGATTTGTTCGCTGTCGGTGGTGCGGCCGACGTTGTAGTGGGCGATGGCGGCACGGGCCAGGACGGTGATGAGTTGGGCCTGCTGTCCGGGTGCTGCCGCATCGAATAGGGCGGACAGCAGGATGTTGCCTTCGGCGAGAGTGCGGGAGGCGTGGTACTCGGCGACGCGGTCGGGTTGGAGGGAGCCCCAGTAGCGGTCGCCGTCGGCCGGATACAGGGAGGCAAGCCAGTTGGCGGCGGGAGCCGTCTGGTGGGCGGGCAGGCCGGGCAGGGGCGTGATGACGTGCAGGGCCTCGTCCTTCGTGGCGGCTCCGCACAGGGCGGCCACGGCCACGGCGGCGCCCAGGGTGGGGGCAGGCAGGTCGAGTCTGTAGGCGGGCGATTTTGCGCTGGCCTCCCAGAAGCGGTCCTCGTGTTTGAGGAGAGTGCCCTCCGGTGGTGTGCCGGGGGCCGCATCGACGGGCCGGGGTCCGTGCTGCAGGAGGCCGACCAGAGCGGTCATCTGCAACGTGAGGACGTTGTCGTAGCGGTGGTCGTGCAGATCTGCGGGGGGCCGCAGCGCGGCAGCCAGGGATTCCCAGTCATGCGCGGGCAGGGTGGGGAGCAGCGGGAGCAGGCGGGCGAGGTCCTGGCTTGCGCGGTGGAAAGCGTGGCGGCGGTCCCTGGTGGACCGGCTGGTGGGGATGAGCGGGGCGAGCGGAACGACCGAGGCTTCTTCGAGCAGGTCCCGTACAGCGGGGACGGCCTGGAGTGAGCCGGTGCGCCATTGACCGTCGGAGCGAGCCAGGAGCAGCACGCGCACGCGGTGGCGCGAGCGGTGCAGGTGGGTGATGAGGCGACGAAGCAGGCGGGGGCGGGTCTCGGCGTAGTCGACGACCAGGAGCAGGGGCAGGGATGTGGTCAGGGTGGTGAAGTCGGGCGGGGCGGGGTCGTCGGTAAGGTCGGAGCGCAGGTGCCCGGTGACCCAGCCGCGCCAGCCGAGGGTGTCGGTGAGGCGGCGGGCGAGGCGGGTCTTGCCCTGTCCTCCGGGACCGGTCAGCACACGCAGCTGGATGGCGGGCGGGCCGTGCTCGCACCATGCTGTCAGGTCGGTGAGTTCGGTGTCGCGGCCGTGGAAGGCGACGGCTTCGGCGTCGGCGCGCAGGAGGGCGGCGGGAGAGCGGAGGTTGCGGTCGACGGCGGCGGGGGCGAGCAGGGCGGCGGGTTCGACCGGTTCCAGGACGGGCTCCCACCTTTCGGTGTGCTCGGTGATCAGGGCGCGGAAGGCGTC
>NZ_GG657754.1:2794801-2797006 GCF_000158915.1 Streptomyces himastatinicus ATCC 53653
GCCGCAGCCTGCTCATCAGTCAAAAACTCCACCGGCACGCGCCAGACGGTAGCCACGGGCCGAACCGCTCACGCGATCTTTGGACGAAGGCCCGCGAAGCGCGGACCGCTGTGCTAGGCGACCAAGATCAGCGCTAAGCGCTAATGGGTATTCCGTTGTTCCCCGAGGCCGGCGAGTCCCGTAAGTTCACGCAAACTGAAGGGTTCTCGGTGGGAACTCAAGGGTCCGTCGTCGTGCTCTGCGGAGTTGCTTCCGTGGGTTCGGGGCCAACTCGCGACCTTGCCGTTCCTGGTCCCCTGGACCGGCAAGACGCCGAGCGGCCCCCTGCTCGAACGCAGCGAAGCGGAGTTGAGAGCTTGGGGGCGGGGCAACCTCGGGTCGCTTCTGTACCGGCGGGCGCTGGGCGAGGCCGTCGCCACGGCGCTGGCGGTACGCGACGGCGCGCCGTCGACCGGCCCCGCACCCACGTACGCGCAGGTGCAGGCCCTCGTCGACGGGCCCGGCGTCACGTGCCGGTGAGCTTGACGAGGTCGGGGGCGTAGACGGTCATCCAGTGCGGGTTCAGCCGGTAGTAGACGACCTCGCGGTTCCAGTCGAAGGCGTCGTCGTCGCCGTAGAAGTCCTTCAAGTAGGCGAGGAGTTCCTGCCAGCCGGCCGTGGTCTCGGCGTCCTCGGGGTTCAGCTCCTCCACCGTGCCGTGGGTGAACACGCCGAGGTCCTCGCCGCGCATGTGCGCGACGCTGGCGGCCGGACGGGCCGCGAGATGACGGGCCTTGGAGGCGTTGCGCGCCGTGCCGAAGTGCCACCGGCCGTGCAGGAAGTGCCCGTCGGCGCCGCTGATCCGCGGTTCGCCCTTTGCGGTCACCGTGGAGAGGGCGAGCGTGCACATGCCGGTGAGGACCCCGGTGAGCTGCGCCGCCGTGATGGTGCGGCCCTCGACGATCGAGCGGAGGTGTGCGGTCGAGCCGGAGAGGGAGGAGTCGAGGAGGGACTGGAGCTTGTTGAGTTCTTCTGGGGTTTCGCGCATACGTCCATCGTCGGCCGTAAACCCGACACCCTCTGTCGTCGTTGATGAAGCAGCGGTGAGGTTGCTCCGCGCGGGTTGCGCTCGGTGCTGCGTGGATGGCAACAGGTGGGGGACGAACGCCGGGACATGTTCATGTATTCGCGGTTGATTGACGAGCTGTGATGCCGTTGGTCCTGCTGTCAGGCCGCACGACGCGGTGTTCCCTTGAACTGATTGAGCAGCCATGATGTGCCGCCGTGACGGATTTCGTGGTTCCTCTCGCCATCGCAGTGATCGGGTTAGTGGCAACCGGCTTGGGAGCGGTTGTTGGGGCGCGGGCAGCTAAGTTCGGCGCGGAAAAGAACGCCGAAGCCGTCCGGCGGCAAGTACAGGACCAAGGTGCCGTCGAGCACGGTCACTGGATGCGCCAAGAACGCCTCAACACCTACGAGAGCTTTCTTGAAGCCTGGGATGAGTGCCTGCGCCTCTCCCGAGGATCTGCTAACGCCGACTCCAAGTCGCGTCAATCCGGGCCAAGTTCTTTTCCTGAGGGCGATGCCGAGTGCTCGGCTGCCTGTTCCAGTAGTGCCCGTGCGGAGTCCGCGTAGCGCATCGCGGTCTTCTCGTCGAGCCCGAACACCTCGGCGAGGTGAAGCGGATCGGGCCCGTGGGTCAGGGCCTCTTCGAGTAACGGGCGATTCCCGGTTGTTCATCCCCGACATCGCCGTCGCCGATCGCGCCGCCGTTTCCCGTGGCACCCTGGCCGTGCCGCTGGAGGCGGTGCTGCTGCTGGTGGAGATCGTGTCTCCGTGGAACCAGTCCACCGACCGCATCCTCAAGCCGGCGCTCTACGCCCAGGCGAAGGTGCCCGCCTTCTGGCGGGTGGAGCGGGAGCCCGAGGTGCGTGTGGTCGTGCATGAGCTGGAGGCCGACACCTACCGCGAAGTCGCCACGGTCACCGGCAAGGAGTCCGTCCAGGTCGCCGGGGAGTTCACCGTCGACCTGGACGTTGCCGCGCTGCTCGGTGACTTGGAACGCTGAGGCGGCGATTCCGCCGTACCCATCGGGGCTCAGCTGAAGTCGAGGCCGCCGGTGCGGGTGCGCTTCAGCTCGAAGAAGTCCGGGTAGCCCGCGAGCAGTCGCGCGCCGTCGAAGATCCGTACGGCGTCGTCGCCGCGGGGGATCGAGGAGAGGACCGG
>NZ_GG657754.1:2797204-2816472 GCF_000158915.1 Streptomyces himastatinicus ATCC 53653
GTGCCCGCGGTGTGGAGGCGGGTGCCCATGGCCGTGTAGAGGTCCCGCAGCACCTCCTCCCCGTGCTGCTGGGCGGCCGCGACGCAGACGCGGACCGGGCCCCAGCCCTTGTCCACCAGCTCCTGGTAGCGCTCCGGCAGATCCTGGCGGCCCTCGTTGAGGACGGACAGGCTCATCACCCGGAAGCGGAGGTCGAGGGCGCGGTGGCGCTCGACCTCCAGGATCCAGCGGGAGGTGATCCAGGCGAACGGGCAGACGGGGTCGAAGTAGAAGTCGACCTTGGTGGGGGTGTCGGTGGGTGAAGTCGTCATGGCCGGGAGCCTAATCGGCCACTGGCCTCCGGCCGAGGGACAATCCGCCGCCGATCGCGTGGGCCACTTCAGCCTTCGGGATAGAAGACGAAGAGGGTGCAGCCGGTGGTGGTCTGCGGGATGTGGGAGGAACCGGCCGGGGCGTGGAGGAAGGTGCCCGCCGGGTAGTCGCGGTGGCCGTCGTTGAAGGTGCCGGAGACGACGAAGACCTCCTCGGGGCCGGGCTCGTGGACGTCCAGTCCCTCCCAGGAACTGCCCGGGTCCATTTCCAGGGCGTGGGCCTTCGCCCCGTTCTCACCGCTCCACAGCGGGCGCAGCCGGATGCCCGGGAAGAGTTCCTTCACCGGCGCGTCCGCGACCGCCGACCATGTGTATCCGTCCGTGATGTTCATGCTCGCAAGACTGGCACGGTGGAACAACGCCCCCAAGACGTCAGCCAGTTGCTGTCGGTACCCCACTGAAGCGGCCGCCGTGCCCAGTGGGGTGGACACGACGGCCGGGTGTTCAGATGTGCCTCAGGCGACGGTGACTTACTTGACGACCTTCAGCAGCTTGTTCGGGGTGCCCTCGCTCGGGTTGGAGATCTTGTCGGCGGTGGCACCGTCGGTGAGCGCCTTCGCCACGTCGGCGGGCTTGGCGTCCTGGTGGCCGCTCAGGTAGACGGCGGCGGCGCCCACGACGTGCGGGGTGGCCATCGACGTACCGGAGATGGTGTTGGTGGCGTCGTCGCCGGTGTTCCAGTCGGAGGTGATGTCCGAGCCGGGGGCGTAGATGTCGACGACCTTGCCGAAGTTGGAGAAATCGGACTGCTCGTCGGCGTCGGTGCTGGAGGCGACGGTGATCGCGTCCTTGACCCGGGCGGGCGAGCTCTCGCTCGCGTCGGCGGACTCGTTGCCCGCCGCGACACCGAAGGTGACACCGGAGTCGATGGCCTTCTGCACCGCCGCGTCCAGGGCCTCGTCGGGGGTGCCGCCGAGGCTCATGTTGGCGACGGACGGGCCCTTGTGGTTCTTGGTGACCCAGTCGATGCCGGAGACCACCTGTTCGGTGGTCCCCGAGCCCTGGTCGTCCAGGACTCTCACGGCCACGACCTTGGCCTTCTTGGCCACGCCGTGGTCGGTCCCGGCGATGGTGCCCGCGACGTGGGTGCCGTGGCCGTTGCCGTCGTCGGCGTCCTTGTCGTTGTCGATGGCGTCGAAGCCGGAGGTGACGCGGCCGTCGAAGTCCTTGTGCGAGGCGCGGACCCCGGTGTCGATGACGTACGCGGTGACACCCTCACCCGCGCTGTCCGGGTAGGTGTACTTCTTGTCGCCCTTGGTGTCGGCCTGGTCGATCCGGTCCAGACCCCAGGACGGCGGGTCCGCCTGGGTGGTCTTGATGGAGTACCGGTGGTTCTGGACGACCTTGGCGACCGACGGGTCGGCGGCCAGCCGCTTGGCCTCGGTCTCGCTGAGGCTGGTGGCGGAGAAGCCGTTGACGGCGGAGTCGTAACTGCGGCGCAGCTTGCCACCGTAACTCTCGGCCAGGTCCTTGCCCTCGGACGCGGCCTTGATGGTCTGTCCGCCCTTGAGCATGACGATGTAGCTGCCGTCGACGGCGTTCTTGGACTGCGTTCCGTAGACGGTGCCCTCGGCGGGCTTCGCGGTGGCGGCCCCGGCCGGGACGGCCACGAAGGCACCGGCGGTGATGGCGCCCGCCGCGGCTATCGCCAGGGTGAGTTTACGCGCGTTGCGCTGCTTGTGTACTGCCATGACGAGGGATCCTCCTCGTGCGGTTGTGGGGGGATTTCGCGCACGGTGTTTTCACACGCGGTTGCGATGGCGCCGGAGCGTGTTCGGATCACTCCGGGCTGAGACGAAACCCTGGCGGATGGAACCGGGCAATTCAAGATCCTGGTCCATGTGTGACATATGCAACGTCATCCCAGCACGATCATGACAAGTCCCTTTAGCTGTAAGGGGCTTGGACCGATGGGGTAGGGCTGACCCCCCTCCTCCGGGTGGAGAACCCCGCCCCCCGCCTCACCGGTCAGCAGGATGGGCCCGGGTGCACCCGCGCCCTAGCGTCGTCCCCAGATGGCGGCAGGGGGCCGCCACCATGGGAAAAGGGGACGTCGTGGGGGACACAGGACGACTGAACAGGCCACGGGGGCTGGCCGCCCGCGCGGGCAGTTGGAGCGCCCGGCACCGCTGGACGGCGGTCGGCGGCTGGCTGCTGCTGGTCGTTCTCGCGCTGGCCGTGGGGTCGATGACGGGCCGGGCCGATTCGACCAACAGTGAGGAGCGTCCGGGCGAGTCCGGGCGTGTCCTGAAGATTCTGGACGACGCGGGCATTGTCGAACCGGCCGGGGAAACCGTCCTGATCCAGGCGAAGGGCGGCGGAGTGCGCGCGGACGACCCGGAGTTCCGGGGCGCGGTCGACGCGGTGCTGTCCGCGGTGCGCGGCACCGGTGAGGCCACGGCGGTGAAGTCCCCGTACGCGACGAAGGCGATCTCGGCCGACCGGCGGTCCGCGCTGGTGAGCTTCGACCTGCGCGGCGACGCGGAGTCCGCCGCGGACCGCATCCAGCCCGTGCTGGACGCGGTGGAGAAGGCGCAGCGGGACCATCGGGCCCTGAGCATCGAGGAGTTCGGCGACGCGAGCGGGGACAAGGCGTTCGACGACGCGTTCGGCTCCGACTTCGCGCAGGCGGAGTACTCGGCGGTGCCGGTGGCGCTCGGCATCCTGCTGATCGCCTTCGGCGCGCTGGTGGCGGCGCTGCTGCCGGTGGCGCTCGCGATGACCGCGTTCCTGGCCACCACCGGCCTGGTGGCGGTGGTCAGCCACTGGATGCCCATGAACGACACCGCCAACTCGGTGATGCTGCTGGTGGGTCTGGCCGTCGGCGTCGACTACTGCCTGTTCTATCTGCGCCGGGAGCGCGAGGAGCGGGCCGCCGGGCGGGACGCCGACACCGCGCTGCGCATCGCGGCGGCCACCTCCGGCCGGGCGATCCTGGTCTCCGGTGTCACGGTCATCGTGGCGATGGCGGGCATGCTCTTCACCGGCCTCACCGAGTTCCAGGCGATGGGGCTTGCCACCCTGATGGTGGTGGCCGTGGCGATGGTCGGCTCGGTGATTGTGCTGCCCGCGCTGCTGTCGCTGCTCGGCGAGCGGGTCGAGAAGGGCCGGGTGCCGTTCGTGTCCCGCGCCAAGCGGAAGGGCAACGGCGAGAGCAGGGTGTGGCGCGCGGTCCTCGGCCGGGTGCTGCGCAGGCCGAAGCTGTCGCTCGCGCTGGCCGGTGGCGCGCTGATCGCCATCGCCGCACCGGCGGTCAGCATGAACACCGCGAACCTGACCCTGGACCAGGAGTTCAGCGACTCCATGCCGATCGTCCAGGCATACCAGCACATGGACAAGGCGTTCCCCGGCGGACCGGACCCGGCCCAGGTCGTGGTCAAGGCCGAGGACATCGACGCCGCGCCGGTACGTGGCGCCATCGCCCGCTTCCGTACCGAGGCCGTCGCCAAGGGCGCCTCCACGGGCCCGGTCACGGTGGCCTTCCACGAGAAGCGGAACCTGGCGATCGTGTCGGTCCCGCTGACCGGCGGCTCGGACGAGGGCAGGGCCGAGAAGAGCCTGACCATCCTGCGGGACGAGGTGCGCCCGGCGACGCTCGGCACGGTGGACGGGGTGGAGGCGCCGATCGGCGGCTCCGTCGCCGCCAACAAGGACTTCAATGACAAGCTCGGCTCGGCGATCGCGCCGGTCTTCGCCTTCGTCGTCGTGTTCGCCTTCCTGCTCATGCTGATGTCGTTCCGGTCGCTGACCGTCGCCGTCACCTCCATCGTCCTCAACCTGCTGTCAGTGGGCGCCGCGTACGGCATCCTCACCGCCGTCTTCCAGCACGGCTGGGGCGCGGGTCTGGTCGGCGCGGAGGGAGTCGGCGCGATCGTGTCGTGGCTGCCGCTGTTCCTCTTCGTGATCCTGTTCGGGCTGAGCATGGACTACCACGTGTTCGTGGTCTCCCGGATCCGCGAGGCGCGGGTGGCCGGGCGCACCACCCGGGACGCGGTGGTGCACGGCGTGGTCACCACGGCAGGCGTCGTCACCAGCGCCGCCGTCATCATGGTCGCGGTGTTCGCCATCTTCGGGACGCTGTCGATGCAGTCCATGAAGCAGATGGGCGTGGGCCTCGCCGCCGCCGTCCTCATCGATGCCACCGTGATCCGCGGGGTACTGCTGCCCGCCGTGATGACACTGCTGGGCGAGCGGAACTGGTACCTGCCGCGATGGCTGCGGTGGCTGCCCGACCTGACCCACGACGAGCCGGCCCCCACCCCGCCCCCGGCCCCGCTCTCCGCCCCCGGCCTGGACGACCGCCCCAGGCACGCCAAGGTCTGACGGACCACTCCCTCATCCGGCCGCGTGGCTCCCCATGAGCCCCGCGGCCGGCTGCGTCGTACCGCTGAGCGAGGTGGCCGGGAGTTCGGCTTCGATCAGGTCGGCGGCCCGCTCCGGGCCGCCTTCCGCGGCCATGCGGGCCTTGAGCTCGGCGCAGCGGGCGGCCACCCGGGGGTCGTCCGTGAGGGCGAGGACGGCCGCTCGCAGGGTTTCCGCCGTGATCTCTTCCTTGGGCAACTGGCGCCCGACGCCGAGCGCTTGGAGGGTGTGGGCGTTGCGGAACTGATCGACGGCCTGGGGCACGGCCACCATCGGGACGCCGCAGCTCAGCGCCTCCTGGCTGCCGCCCGCGCCCGCGTGGGTGACGAAGGCGTCGGCCTGCTGGAGGACGCTGAGCTGGGGCACCCAGGTGTGGGTTTCGATGTTGGCGGGGAGGGCGCCGAGGCCGTCCGGGTCGACGTATCCGCCGATCTGGAGGACGACATGCCAGCCGGGGAGGTCGCCGAAGGCGTCGACGCAGGCGCGGTAGAAGCCGGGTTCCCTGGTCCAGGTCGAACCGAGCGAGATCAGCAGGACGCGGTCCGTGGGGGCGAGGGTGTCCGGGCGCCGCCACTGGCCGTCGTCGTGGCGGGTGGAGTGGCAGCGGCCGACGAAGGAGTAGACGGAGGTGTCGACGCGGTCGGCGTGGGGCTGGAACAGTTCGGGGATGAGGGCGAGGCAGCGGCGGGGGCGCCCGGTGAGGCGGTCGGGGTCGGCGTCGGGCATTCCGTGCTCGGCGAGCCAGGCGCTGAAGCGCGCGTAGTAGGCCCGTCCCCGCTCGGAGGTGTGGAGGTGCCCGTACTTCGGGTCGAAGACCTCTTCCTTGTAGCCCTCCCAGGCCACGAAGCTCGGCGCCAGCTCGACGGCGGGTACGCCCCAGCGGCGGGCGAGGAGGTGGGCCGGGTAGGCGGTGATGTCGTACAGGATCAGGTCCGGTTCGTCGCCCTCGTACGCCGTCAGGTGCTGGGGCAGCGCCTGGACGGCTTCGGTCAGGAACGGCTCGACGTAATCGATCAGTTCGGCGTCTTCCGGCATGTCGTCCTGGAAGAGGACCGTGTCGTAGGTCCTGGGCTCGGCGCCGGTCTCGGCGACCTTGTCGGCGAACGATTCGGGAATGGCGTAAGTGACCCGGTGGCCGCGGGCCACCAACTCGCGGATCACCTCAAGGCTGGGGTTCACGTGCCCGTGCGCCGCGATGCCGAACATGGCTATATGGGCGGGCTTTTGAGCACGCATCGCTGAGGTCATGGTGCGGAACTTAGGCGAGGCCGATTGCCTCATGCCACTATCAACACACCTACTCCACACCCTAACGCTGGTAGCGAGCGAGCACCAGCCCCCCGTCCTTGATCAATCTTTTTCTCAGTCTTTCCATTCCGATGGCTCCGCTGTAGTACTCCTGGAGCGCGGGCGTGGCCACCTTGTCCTTCCACTCCCGATAGCCGCGCACCGACAGGGCGGGGGCCGGGCGCAGTTGGGCGGCCAGTGCCGTGCCGGTGGCCCAGCCGTGTTCGGGGCTGCGCAGCGCCGGGTCGCGCAGCGCACCGGTGCCCGTGGGCAGCATCCAGTCGCCCAGCGCGAGCCGCGCCATGTTGCGCGGGCGCAGGAAGAAGTCGAGGAAGCGGGCCGCCTCCCGCCGGTACGGGCTGTCCTCGGCGATGGACAGGGTCTGCGGGCCGACCCCCTGGCGCTGGTCGCCGCCGGGTCCGGCGGGCGCGGGCAGCACCGTCCAGTCGAAGCCCTCGGGGGCCTGCTGGACGATCTGCTGACGGTACGAGAAGCCGAGCGGCACCATGGCGTACTTACCGCCGAAGAAGCCGGGGAGGGTGTCCGAACCGCCCATGCCGAGCGTGGACTTGGCCGCCGTACGGGCGATCGCGCGCGGGACGCGCTGGTCGGCGGCGTCGAAGCGGACGGTGACCTTGCCGTCGTCGCCGCGGTGGAAGACCCGGCCGCCGGTGGAGAGGGCGAGGCCCAGGGTCGCGGCGACGGGGTCCTTGAGCGGCCAGCCGACCCCGTACGTCCCGCCCCGGGTGAGCGCCCGCGCCACATCCTCGAACTCCGCCCAGCTCCACGGGTCGCGCACGGTCGGGATCCGCACCCGCGCCCGCTCCAGCAGCGCCCGGTTGGCGATGATGACGCGCGGCTCCTGGAGGAACGGCACCCCATAGACGCCGCCGTCGCCGAAGGTGGTGGTGGCCCAGCTGTGGGCCGGGATGTCGGCCGTCAAGCGAACCCTCAGCAGCCCGCGCAGATCGGCGAGATAGCCGCCGTACGCGAAGTCGGCGAGGTCGTCGGCGGCGTCGTGGATGATGTCGGGCGCCTCGCCGCCCTCGAAGGAGGTGAGGAGCTGGTCGTGGACGCCGTCCCAGCTGCCCTGGACGTACTCGACCCTGATCGTGGGGTGGGTCGCGTTCCACTCCGCCACCAGCCGCTTGTTGGCCTCGACGGACTCCTTCTGCCAGGCCAGCGACTGGAAGCGGAGCACCGCCTCTCCTCCGCGGGCCCGGCGCCGCGCGGGCGCGCACCCCGTCAGCAGGGCGGCGGTCAGCAGCGTACGGCGGCGCATCAGGACTTCACCGCCCCGGCCAGGGTTCCGCTGGTGATCCGCCGCTGGATGACGGCGAACAGGACGAGCGAGGGCAGGGTGGCGAGCAGCGAGGCGGCGGCCAGCGGGCCGAGGTCGGCGACGCCCTCCGCGCCGATGAAGTGGGTGAGGATGACGGGCATGGTCTGCTTCTGCGGGGTCTTGAGCAGCACCAGCGCGAAGAAGAACTCGTTCCACGCGGTGATGAAGGCGAAGAGGGCGGTGGCCACGAGGCCGGGCGCCAGCAGCGGCATGGTGACGGAGACGAGCACGCGCAGCCGCCCCGCCCCGTCCACGGCCGCGGCCTCCTCCAACTCCCTGGGCACGGCGCGCGCGTACCCCGCGAGCATCCACAGGGCGAACGGCAGGGACCACACCACGTACACCATGATCAGCCCGGACAGGGAGTTGATCAGGTACAGGTTCTTGAGCACGAGGAACAGCGGGATGATCACCAGGACGAAGGGGAACGCCTGGCTGACCACGACCCAGCCGGTGGCCGCCCGGGACAGCGGGGAGCGGTGGTTGCGGGCCATGACGTACGCCATCGGGGTCGCGATGACGACGGTGATGACCGCGGCGGCGACGGAGGCGGTGAGGCTGTTCGCCGCCGCCCGCAGCAGCGGCTGCTCGTCGAACGCCTGGCGGAAGTTGTCGAGGGTCGGGTCGAGGGGGATCCAGCCGGGGTCCGGGCTCGCCAGTTCGCGCGGCGGTTTGAACGCCGTGGACAGCAGCCACAGCAGCGGGAACGCGAGGAAGACGAGATAGCCCAGCAGGGCGAGGTACTGCCCGGCGCGGGCGGCCCGGCGCCTGCGCACGGCGGCGGTCCGGTTCATACGTCGTCCCCCTTGAGCCGCCCGACCAGGAAGAGCGCGAGGAGTACGGAGACGACCGCGACCAGCACGCATCCCATGGCGGCCGCGTATCCGAACTGCCCGTAGCCGAAGGCTTCCTCGTACGCGAAGAGCATCGGCAGCCGGGTGCGCCCGCCGGGCCCGCCGCCGGTCAGGACGTAGACCAGCGCGAAGGAGTTGATGTTCCAGATGAGGCTGAGCGCGCTGATGGCCAGCGCCACCGGCCTGATGGCGGGCCAGGTGACGGTGCGGAAGCGGCGCCAGGCGCCCGCGCCGTCCACGGCCGCGGCCTCGTGCAGCTCGCGCGGTACGTTGGCGAGCGCGGCCAGCAGCGTGACCGTCACCTGCGGCAGCCGCGCCCAGATGCCGACGACGATCACGGCGGGCAGGGCGGTGGAGAGGCTGCCGAGCCAGTCCCGGTCGGTGCCCAGTGTCTCGTTCAGCACCCCCGCGTCGGGGTGGTAGACGAGCCGCCACATGATGCCGACGACGACCTCGGGCATCGCCCACGGCACGATCGCCAGCGCCCGCGCCAGCCAGCGGAACCGGAGGTTCTGCACCAGCAGCAACGCCAGCCCGAGCGCCAGCACGAACTGCGGAACGGTCACCGCGACCGCCCACACCAGACCGATACGGAACGACTCCCAGAAGAGGGTGTCGCGGGCCAGGTCCTGGAAGTTGAGCAGCCCGGTCCACTCGGTCGGCTCGGTGCGCCCTGACTGGGCGTCGGTGAAGGCCAGCGCGATCCCGTACAGCAGCGGGCCGACGCTGAGCAGCAGGATGGGCAGCAGCGCGGGCAGCACCAGGAACCACGCGCCGCGGGCCGGAGACTTGTCGGACCGCGCCGTCGCGGTCGTGGCTGTCACGCAGGTCATCGTGCGGACGGTGGCGGGGCCCCGTCAAGGAGTCCGGTCGGCCGAACCCAGCAGCGTACGGGTGATGGTCTCGGCCAAGGCGGCTGCCTGGGCGGGCTGTTCGAGGTAGAAGTGGTCGCCGGGGAGGCGGGGCGTGATGTCCGTCCGCCCGGTGGTGCTGTGCCGCCAGCTGTCCAGCTGGGCGTCGGTGAAGACGTCGTCGGTGCCGCAGCACACCACGAGTTCGGCGCTCACGACGGTGGTGGCCGGGCGCTTGCGCAGAAACGAGTCGCCGAGCGAGAAGTCGGCGCGCAGCAGGGCCGCGGTGCGCTCCCGCAGCACGGGGTGCTCGCGGATCTGCGGGGAGATCGTGCCGCCTGACTTCTCGGCGATGGCGAAGATCTCCTCGTCGGTGGTGAGCAACGGCGAGCCCTCACACGGCAGTTCGGCGCTCACCGGGCCCGCGTTGGCGGAGGCGAAGAGGGTGGAGCAGCGCGGACCGCCGGTCTCGGCCAGCCGCGCCGCCAGGCAGAGGCCGAGGTACGCGCCCACGCTGTGGCCGAAGATCGCGATCTCCTCCGGCTGTCCGGCGACCGCGCGCAGCAGGTCGTCGACGGCGTCCTCGATGGTGGTGACGGGCGCCTCGCGCCACCGCTTGCCGCGCCCGGGCAGCTCCAGCGGCAGCGGCTGGATGCCGTCCGGCAGGGCCTCGGCGAGCCGGTCGAAGACGGCGGCGGAGCCGCCCGCGTGGTGCAGCATGATCAGGGTGCGGGGCGTCATTACGTACCTCCTGCGGACCGTCGCGGCGAGCACCGCGGGAAGGGCGGACAGAGCCGGGAAGGGGCACGGCGGGGCGGCCCGGGGCCGCCCCGCCGTGGCGCCGGACAAGGTCAGCCGGCCGCCGGCCGGGTGGGCACCTGGCGCGCCACGAACTCGTAGCCGCGCTGGCTCGTGCGGGCCATCCGGTTGTGTCCGTACTCGTCGACGCCGGAGGCGAGGACCGCGCCGTACTTCTCGAGGTTGATGCCGTCGCCGTACTCGGTCAGGTTCTCGGTGCCGGGGTAGACCTGCACCTGGGTGGGCACGTAGCGGGCGGCGAAGCCCATGCGGTAGTCGGTCTTGCTGCCGGTGTGCGGCAGCGAGGCGTGCATGGTGTTCGACCAGAAGATGACGGCCTCGCCCGGCTTGAGGACCATCGGGTACGCCTGCGACTCGTCCGGCTTCCAGTTGGGGTCCTTCTGGAGGGACCGGTAGTCGTAGCCGAAGAAGCCGCGCTTGATGCCTTCCTTCTCGCGCTGGTTGATGGCGTCCGCGTCGTAGTCCATGCCCTTGGACTCGTCGTAGTTCATCGACGTGTGGGTGCCCGGCATGAGCTGGAGGCAGCCGTTCTGCTCGGTGGAGTGGGTGAACGCGGTCCACACCGTGATGGTGCCGATGAAGGCCGGGCGGCCCTCGTCGGACGGCCAGATGATCTGCGGCTTGCCGGTCGCGTGGGCGAAGGTGGCCGCCTGGTGCCAGTCGGTGCCCTCGTCGCCCTGGTACTTGGGGAAGAACTCGCTGCGCCAGCAGAGCAGGTTGGGGCCGATGAGGGAGGCGACGCGGTCGACGATCTCGGGCCGCATGATGTGCTCGGCCAACAGGTCGATGTCGAGGTGGCGGTCGTAGTTGGATATGTTGGCCTTGCCGTTGCTGTCCGGGTAGATGGCCAGCGAGCGGTCGAGGAGCTGGCGCCGGATGGTGTTCCAGCGGCGGGTCATCTCCTCGGGCTCGAAGACCTTGACGGGGCCGATGTAGCCGTCCCGCTCGAACCGGGCCACCTCTTCGGGGCTGAAGGTGAAGTTGGCCTTCTCGCTCACAGTGGTCATGGGGATTCTCCTTCTCCTACTTGGCGGTCCGGGCGCGGGTGACGGCGTCGGCGAGGGCCTCGCCGATGCTGCGCTCGAAGAGGATCTGCATGTCCAGGTCGACGCCGAGGTCCTTCTTGACCCGCTCGCTCAGCTCCAGGGCCAGGACGGAGTGGCCGCCGAGGTCGAGGAAGTTGTCCTGGGCGGACAGGTCGGACTCCTCCAGCAGCTCACCCACCCAGGCGACGGCCAGGTTGTCGGGGTGCGCGGTCTGCGCTTCGGTGATCTGTTGTCCCGTCATGAACGTGCCACCTCTTCCTCCCAGGACCGGGCGACGGCCGCCCGGTCGACTTTTCCGTTGACGGTGCGGGGCAGCCCCGGCAGCCGCAGATAGCGGGCCGGGTGCATATAGGCCGGCAACAGGGTCTTGATGTGGTCCCGCAGCTCCCGTGCGGTGGTCGTCGCGCTTCCCTCACGGGCCACGTAGGCGCAGACCAGCCGGAGGTCGCCGGGTTTGAACTCGCGCACCGTGACGACCGCGTCGACGACGTCGTCGTGGCGGCGCACGGCGGTCTCGATGTCGCTCAGCTCGATGCGGTAGCCGCGCAGTTTGACCTGGAGGTCGGCGCGGCCCTCGTACGCGAACCGGCCGTCCGGCAGCTCGCTGACCAGGTCCCCGGAGCGGTAGTAGCGGACGGACTCGCCGGTCCCGCCGTCGGTCACCACCGGGAACTTCTCGGCGGTCAGCTCCGGACGCCGCAGATAGCCCTCGGCCAACTGCGCCCCGGCCAGCCACAGTTCACCGGTCTCGCCCAGGGCCACGTCCCGGCCGTCGTCGCCGACGACCCGGGTACGGAACGACGGCAGCGCGCGCCCGATGACCGAGGTGTCCTGCGTCAGATACGCCTCGCCGATCTCCTCGAAGGTCGTGAACACCGTGGTCTCGGTGATCCCGTAGCCGTTGACCAGCCGCGGCCGGTCGAGCCCGAACGCCTTGGCCCAGGGCCGCAGCATGGGCGCGGTGAGCTTCTCGCCGCCGAAGATGACGTAGCGCAGCCCGGAGACGTCCCGGCCGCCGCGCACCGCGGCCTCGGTGAGCGCGAGGAAGGCGGTGGGCGTCTGGTTGATGACGGTGACGCCCCGGTCGATGATGACCGACAAATACTGCTCGGGCGTACGCGCCGCCCAGTGCGGCAGGACCACCAGCTCCGCGCCGGTGGAGAACGGCCCCCAGATCTCCCACACCGAGAAGTCGAACGACAGCGAGTGGAACAGCAGCCAGCGGTCGTCCTCCGTGAAGTCGAACACCGATGGCGCGCCGGTGAGCAGGGCCAGCACATTGGCGTGGCGTACCGGCACGCCCTTCGGATTGCCGGTGGTCCCGGAGGTGTAGATGACGTACGCCGTGTCGTCGGCGCCCGGGCGCACCGCCTCCCCGGCGTCCGTCACGGGCTCCGGCCGCGCGTCCCGGCACTCCGCGACGGCCGCGGTGCGGACCACCCTGGTGACCGCGCACCCCTCGTAGGGCTCGCCGATCAGCGCGCTCGCACCGCTGTCGGCGAGGATGAAGTCGCTCCGGGAGACCGGGTTGCGCAGGTCCACCGGGACGTACGCGGCACCGCACTTGAGGATGGCCAGGATCGCGACGATCGCCTCGGCCCCCGGCGTCATGCGCAGAGCCACCCGGTCCCCGGGCCGTACTCCCTCGGTGAGCAGGATCCGGGCCACCGCGTCCGACCAGGCGTCGAGCCGCCGGTAGGTGACGCGGTCGTCCTCGGCGGACAGCGCCGCCCGCTCCGGCGCCGCCGCGGCGACGTCCCGGAAGAGGCTCACGAGATCGGAATTCCGCGCGATGGGGTCCGATGTCATGGATTGCAGCAGCATTTCGGGAAACCCTTCTTGCGGCCGTCGGAAATGACAGAAGACATTGCGCAGCGCACCGCGTGGGGCCGTGCCCGCCACGAGTGTTCGCGATGACCCGGCGTCCGGCCGGGATGCGATTCACTATCACCGTGGGGTCGTGAGCGCCTCAATTGAACCTTCGTACAGGCGGGTTCCGGTGCCGTCGGCGAGGCGGACGGCACGGGCTCTAGTTGGGCCCGTTACGCTGTGGCCCGACCACCGCAGATGACGGGACGTCACCTGCATGGCCCGCCCCTGCGCGCATCGGGGCGCTCGGCCACTTCAGCATCACCCGCACCAGCGGCAACCACCAGCACCAACTGCACCGGTAGCAACGCACGGGCACCAATGCACGGGCACCAACGCACCGGCACCAACGCACCAGGCAAAGGGGGAAGCGCATGTCGCAGAAGCAGCAGAGGCCCGGAGGGGGCACCAACCCCTATCTCTTACTGACGACCACGATGGTCTTATGGGGCAGCGGCTTCAGCAGTTCCAAGGTGGTCGTCGACCATCTGCCGCACGCCGTGGCGGCCCTGCTGCGCTTCGGCGGCGGGGCAGTGGTCCTGCTCATCGCGCTGCGCTTCGTCCCCTCCCAGCAGGCCACGTCCGGGCGCGACGTGGGGCGCGCGGCCGGGGCGGGGGTGCTCGGCGTCTTCCTGTACAACCTGCTGTTCTTCTGGGGGCTTTCGCTGGCCCCGGCGATGGACAGCACCACCATCATCCCGGTCATGAGCCCCGTGCTGACCACCGGATTCCTGCTGGTCACCCGCAAGGAGCGGGCGTCGGCCGGGCGGGTCGCGGGGCTGGCGCTGGGGCTGACCGGTGCCGTGATCTTCCTGATCGGCGCGCGGACCGACGCGGGCGCGGGCGGCGACCGGTTCCTCGGCGATGTGCTGTTCCTGCTGAGCGCGGCCTGCTGGGCGGCGTTCACCCTGCTCGGCCCCCGGGTGCTCGCCGGGATCGAGCCGCTTCGGGCCACGGCGTACGCGATGAGCTGCGGCGCCATCCTGCTGGGCCTCTACAGCGTGCCCTCCGCGATGGACGCGGACTGGGGCGCGGTGCCCGCCACCACCTGGATCAACGCGGTGTTCGTGGCGATCGGGCCGACGGCCGTGGCGAACCTCTTCTACTACCGGGGCGTCGGGGCGGTGGGCCCTGCTTCCGCCTCGATCATGATGTTTATGGTGCCCGCGGTCGGCACCCTGTGTTCCTACCTCTTCCTGGGCGAGACCTTCGGCGCGGTCCAGGCCATCGGCGCGGTCGTCCTCATGGCCGGCGCGGTACTGGCGGTCACCCAGGGCCGGGTGCGGCCGAAGGCGGGGGAAGCGGCGGAGGCGGTGGCCGCGGCGGACCGCGAACGTGGCGCGGCCGAGCGACGCGGCTGACCGGCTCGCTTGAGCGGAAATCGAGAGAACCTAGCATGATCGCTCGTCCGCGCCTCGATCGAGAATGCGCCATTGCGGCCCGCCGGTGATGTCGTCTCAGAGAGCAAGACGATTCCGCATCGTCCGTCACCACAGACCCGCAGGTAGACGACGACATCCGGCGGGCCGTACGAACGCGAAGTGAAGCTCGTCACACAGCTCTGACATCAGCGTCTTCCGTATACTGCCCGGGCCCATAAGGCTGACGTGAATTCACCTATTACCCGGACCCCGCGACCCGCGTTTTCGGGAGAGGGAGATACATGGCCACACAGGGAAGCCTGATCGGTTTAGCCAACAGGAAAGTTGCACTGGCCCCCAGCGCTCGCCGGACCTGGCAGGAAGAGCTGGACCGGGTGCCCTCGCTTTCGAATCGCGAATTCGATGTGTTCCGCTTGCTCGGCGACGGGGAGTCCAATCGGTCCATAGCCTCCCGGCTTGCCGTCACCGAACGCACGGTCAAAGCACATGTGGCCCAGATCCTGACAAAGCTGCATGTGGAGTCCCGGCTGCAAGCGGGACTGGTCTCGTATGCCTGGATTGAATCACTGCGCACGACCATGTGACGGGTACGAAGATCCGGCCGGCCTCTGCTGCCCCGCGTGAGGCCGGCCCGTCCGTGTGTACCAAGGTTCAATTGAGCCCGCTTTCGGCCTCCCGGCACCCTGGATATGCCTCTGGAGCTTCCACATCCCGTGGAGGAATCCGGCATCAGCATTCTCGTGCCACACCAAGCACCACCTTCAACACCATCACCATCACCACCACTGATGACTGTGACCGTGTTTCAGATGCGAGTGGAGGCCGAGGCAACTCATGGGCAAGGCTCGGGCCGGTTCCGGCCGCTGGATACATCACTGGAACCCCGAGGACCGGGAGTTCTGGAAACGCGAGGGCAGCCGCGTCGCACGGCGCAATCTGGTGCTGTCCATCGCGACCGAACACCTCGGCTTCTCGGTGTGGAGCCTGTGGTCGGTCCTGGTCCTCTTCATGTCCCCCGCGACCGGATTCAGCTTTGCCGCCGGGGAGAAGTTCCTGCTGGTCGTCGTCCCCACGCTGGCCGGGGCGGCGCTCCGGCTGCCCTACCGCTACGCCGTGACCCGCTTCGGCGGCCGCGACTGGACGGTCTTCGCCACCGCCTCCCTGCTGCTCCCCATCGCGCTCGCGGTCTGGGTGATCCAGCGGCCGGACGCCCCGCTGTGGGTGTTCCTGGCCGCCGGGGCGACGGCCGGGCTCGGCGGCGGCAACTTCGCCTCGTCGATGACCAACATCAGCGGCATCTTCCCCCGCCGCCACCAGGGCCGGGCGCTGGGCCTCAACGCGGGCGGCGGCAATCTGGGCGTGGCCGTGGTGCAGCTGCTCGGGCTGCTGGTGGCGGCCACTGCGGGGCTCGGCCACCCCGAGTACCTGGCCGCGGGATATCTGCCGCTGGCCGCCCTGCTGGTGGTGCTCGCCGCCCGGCGGATGGACAACTTCACCGCCGTACGGGCCCGTCCCGGGGCGCTGCGCGAGGCCCTGGGCAGCCGCCACACCTGGTGGATGTCGCTGCTGTACGTCGGCACCTTCGGCTCGTTCATCGGCTACGGCTTCGCGTTCGGCCTGGTGCTCCAGTACGAGTTCGGCGCCGGCGCGCTGGAGGCCGTCTCGTACACCTTCCTCGGCCCGCTGCTCGGCTCGCTGTTCCGGCCGCTCGGCGGGTGGCTTGCCGACCGGTGGGGCGGGGCGCGGGTGACCCTCGTGGACCTCGCCGCCATGGCGGCCGGAACCGGGGTACTGCTGCTGGCCTCCGCACACCACTCGTTCACCCTGTTCGTCACCGCCTTCTGCGTGCTCTTCGTGCTGTCGGGGATCGGCAACGGCTCGGCGTACACCATGATTCCGGCGGTCTTCGCACAGGACGCGGAGAAGGCCGTCACCGCGGGCGAGGACGCACGCCCCGCCTTCGCCCGGGCCCGTGAGCTGTCCGGCGCGGTGATCGGGGTGACGGGCGCGATCGGCACGCTCGGCGGCGTCGCCGTGAACCTGGCCTTCCGCGCCTGCTACGACGGCCCCGGCGGCACCGGTGACGCCGCGTTCACCGCCTTCCTCGGCTACTACGCGGTCTGCGCGGTGGTGACCTGGGCGGTCTATCTGCGCGGCGCACCCGGCGGCGGGCCCGGAACCAGCAGTTCCGCCCGGCGCCCGGAGGTCTCCCATGTCTGAATCCCGCTCCCCCGCGCCCCCTGCCAGATCCGCGGGCCCCACCGCGCCGTCCGCGGCCTCCTCCGCGCCGTCCGTGGCGACCCACTGCCCGTACTGCGCCCTCCAGTGCGGCACCCGGCTGGGCCGCGAGGACGGCACGGTGGTCGTCCGGCCCTCCGACTTCCCCGTCAACCGGGGCGGGCTGTGCCAGAAGGGGTGGACCGCCCCCGCCCTCCTCGACACCCCGGTACGGCTCCACAACCCGCTGATCCGCGACCCGCGCGGGACGCTGGAACCGGCCGGCTGGCACCAGGCGCTGGACACCGTCGCTGACCGGCTGCGGCTGATCCGGGACACCCACGGACCGGACGCGGTGGCGGTGTTCGGCGGCGGCGGGCTGACCAATGAAAAGGCGTACCTGCTGGGCAAGTTCGCCCGGGTGGCGCTCGGTACCAGCCGCATCGACTACAACGGCCGGTTCTGCATGTCCTCCGCGGCCGCCGCCGGGAACGCCGCCTTCGGCGTCGACCGCGGACTGCCGTTCCCGGTGGGCGACCTCGACGACGCCGAGGTGATCCTGCTGGCCGGGGCGAACCCGGCCGAGACCATGCCGCCGCTGATGCGCCACCTGACGGGCGCGCGGCTCATCGTCATCGATCCGCGCCGGACCCGGACCGCGGAGGCCGCGGCCCTCCACCTCCAGCCGCAGCCCGGCACCGATCTGGCGCTCGCCCTCGGACTGCTCCATCTCGCCGTCACCGAGGGCCGGATGGACGAGGGCTATCTGCACACGCGCACCGTCGGCTTCGACGCCGCGTGGCAGCAGGCGGTGGCCTGGTGGCCGGAGCGCGTCGAACGCGTCACCGGGGTACCGGTGGCCGCCCAGCGCGAGGCGGTACGGATGCTCGGCGAGGCCCGGCGGGCGTACGTCCTCACCGGGCGCGGCGCCGAACAGCACAGCAAGGGCACCGACACGGTGGCGGCCTTCATCAACCTGGCGCTCGCCCTGGGCCTGCCCGGCCGGGCGGGCAGCGGCTACGGCTGCCTCACCGGACAGGGCAACGGGCAGGGCGGCCGGGAGATGGGCCAGAAGGCCGACCAGCTGCCCGGCTACCGGTCGATCACCGACCCCGGTGCGCGCGCCGACGTGGCCGCCGTCTGGGGCGTGCCGCCGCAGGAGCTGCCCGGCCCCGGGCCGAGCGCCTATGAGCTGCTGGACTCCCTCGGCCGCCCCGGCGGACCGCGCGCACTGCTGGTGTTCGGCTCCAACCCGGCCGTGTCCGCGCCGCGCGCCGCGCGGATCACCGAGCGGCTGGCCGCGCTGGACCTGCTGGTGGTGGCCGACTTCATGCCCTCCGAGACGGCACTGCTCGCCGATGTGGTGCTACCGGTGACGCAGTGGGCCGAGGAAGAGGGCACCATGACCAATCTGGAGGGCCGGGTGCTGCGCCGCCGCCGGCTCTCCGGGCCGCCTCCGGGCGTACGGAGCGACCTGGACGTGCTGCGCGGTCTCGCGATCCGGCTCGGTCAGCCGCCGGAACGTTTCCCCGCCGAACCGCACCAGGTGTTCGAGGAGTTGCGCCGCACCACCCGGGGCGGCCGGGCCGACTACTCCGGCGTCAGCTACGAACGGCTCGACGCCGGTGAGGCGCTGCACTGGCCCTGCCCCGCCACCCCGCCCGGGCAGCCGCCGCACCCGGGCACGCCCCGGCTGTTCCTCGACCGCTTCGCCCACCCCGACGGCCGGGCCCGGTTCCGCGCGGTGGACCACCGGGACGCCGCCGAACTCCCCGACGACCGCTTCCCCCTGTACGCCACGACCGGCCGGGCGCTGGCGCACTACCAGTCCGGCGCCCAGACCCGCGAGGTCCCCGAACTGCTCGCGGCCGAGCCCGAGTCGTATCTCGAAGTACACCCGGACACCGCCGAGCGCGCCGGGCTCGCCGAAGGCGACCTGGCGCGGATCAGCTCGGCCCGCGGCACGGCCGTGGCCCGGGTGCGGCTGGTGCCGACCCTGCGCGCCGACACCGTCTTCCTGCCGTTCCACTTCACCGCGGACGGCCGGGCCAACCTCATCACCAGTACCGCCCTCGATCCGGAGAGCCACATGCCCGAGTTCAAGGTCTGCGCGGTCCGCATCGAACCCTGGACGGCCACGGCATGAGCGCCGTCGTCGTCGTGGGCAACGGCATCGCCGCCCACCGCCTCGTGGACCGGCTGCACCACCACGGCCACCAGGGCACCGTCACCGTCCTGGGGGCGGAGCCTGTGGCCGCGTACAACCGGGTGCTGCTCCCCTCGGTGCTGGACGGCACGCTCCCGGCCCGCGCCCTGGCCCTGTCCGCTCCGCCCGACGGCACCGTGGTGCGGCTGGGCACCCGGGTCACCGGCATCGACCGGGAACGCCGCCTGGTGCACGCGTCGGACGGCACCGGCCACCCCTACGACCACCTGGTGCTCGCGACCGGCGCCCGGCCCCGGATACCCGCCGTCCCCGGCCTGCTGACGGAAGCCGGCCGGCTCGCCGACGGCGTCACCCCGCTGCGTACCCTCGCCGACTGCCGGCGCGTCAGCGGCGGTCAGGTGGCGGTGGTCGGCGCCGGGGTGCTCGGGGTGGAGACGGCGCTCGCGCTGCGGCGCGGCGGCACCCGCGTCACCCTGGTGCATCCGCGCCCGTACCCGATGAACCGCCAGCTCGACGCCGCGGCGGGGGCGCTCCTGGCCCGCGGACTGCGCGACCACGGCATCCGGCTGGAGCTGTCCCGGCAGGCGGTCGGGTACGCCCCCGGCTCCCTCACCCTCGACCGCGGCCAGGCCATCGGCACCGACACCGTGATGGTGTGCGCCGGTGTCCGGCCGGACGCCCGGCTGGCCCGCGCCGCCGGG
>NZ_GG657754.1:2816918-2821434 GCF_000158915.1 Streptomyces himastatinicus ATCC 53653
CCGGGCGCGGCGGACCCGGTGGAACTGCCGGGCGAACGCGGTCGTCTGCCACTGCAACAACGTCCACCAAGCGCACCCTGGCCCGACAGCTGGCGCGGCGGCGCCCGGGACGCGGCCGCGCTCGCCGCCGCCACCCGCGCCACCACCGGCTGCGGCTCCTGCGCGGGCGCGGTCCGCGACCTGTGCGCCGCCCTGCACACCGCCGCCGGGCCACGGCCCGAACCGGCGGTGGCGGAGGCGCTCCGGTGACCCGCACCCTCGTCGTCGTCGGCCACGGCATGGTCGGCCACTGGCTGGTGGAACGGATCCGGGACCGGGACCGGGAGGGCCGGTGGCGCATCGTCGTCCTCGCCGAGGAACCGCGGCCCGCCTACGACCGGATCTCGCTCTCCTCCCACCTGGAGGGCGGGGAGGACGGGGACGCCGGGGCGCTCGACCTGACCGGCCCTGACCTCCTCGACGACCCCATGGCCGATATCCGGCTGAGCACCACCGCCGTCGCCGTCGACCGCCGCGCCCGCACCGTCACCAGCGCGGACGGCACCGTGACGGGCTACGACGCGCTGGTCCTGGCCACCGGCTCCCGGCCCTTCGTCCCGCCGATCGCGGGACGCGACCTGCCGGGCTGCTTCCGCTACCGGACCGTCGAGGACGTCGAGGCCATCCGGGCGGCGGCCGTTCCCGGCCGGGCGGGCGTCGTCATCGGCGGCGGGCTCCTCGGCCTCGAAGCGGCCAACGCGCTGCGGCTGCTGGGCATGCGGTCCCATGTGGTGGAGACGGCCCCGCATCTGCTGCCGCTCCAGATCGACGCCGGAGCCGGACAGGTCCTCGCCGACCTCATCGGCAAGCTCGGCGTCCAACCCCACTGCGGGACCATCACCCGGTCCCTCGACCCCGGCCCCGACGGGCGGGTCCGCGCGGTGACCCTCGACGACCGCACCCGGCTGGAAGCGGCCCTGGTCGTCTTCGCGACCGGTGTACGGCCCCGCGACGACCTGGCCGAACCGTCAGGTCTGACGCGCGGGCCGCGCGGCGGCGTCCTCGTCGACGACCACTGCCGCACGCCCGACCCCCGGATCTGGGCGATCGGCGAATGCGCCGCCGTCGAGGGCCGCTGCTACGGGCTCGTCGCCCCCGGCTACCGCATGGCCGAATGCGTCGCCGCGCAGCTCCTGGGCCTTCCCGCGCGGCCCTTCGCGGGGGCCGACACCTCCACCCGGCTCAAACTGCTCGGCGTCGACGTCGCCAGCTTCGGCGACTGCCATGCCGAGACCCCCGGCGCCCTCGAATACATCCGCCACCGCCACCGGGCGGGCAGCTACGCCAAGCTCGTCCTCGCCGACGACGCCCGCACCCTGCTCGGCGGCGTCCTGGCGGGCGACACCAGCGCCTACCCGCTCCTGCACTCCCTGATGGGCCGCGAGATGCCCGCAGGACCCGAACAGTTGCTGCTCGGCACGCCCCACCACGGGCCCCACCACGAAAGGGAACCAGCATGGACGTGATGACGGCCATCCTCACCCGCCGCAGCGAGCAGAAGCTCGCCGGTCCCGCACCCAGTCCCGAAGAGTTCCGCTACCTGCTCAAGGCGGCCTCATGCGCCCCCGACCACGGCATGCTGCGGCCCTGGCGATGGCTGCTGATGTCCGGAGACTCCCGGGACGCGCTCGCCGCCGCCCTGGCCGAGGACAACGGCAAGAGCCTCGAGGCGATGCGCGCCAAGACCCGGCGGGCGCCGCTGCTGGCCACGCTCGTGTTCTCCCCCGACCCCGTCTCCCCGGTGCCGGAATGGGAACAGATGGCCGCCGTCAGCGCCATGACCACCTCGCTGATGCTGCTCCTCCACGCCCGCGGCTTCGGCAGTATCTGGCGGACCGGTGCCCAGCTCGACGCCGAACCGGTCCGCAAACTGCTCGACCTCGACCAACCCGAACGCGCCCTGGGCTGGCTGTACATCGGCACCGTGGAGCCGGGCCGCCCGACCCGCCGCCGCCAGGCCCCGGACGTGGGCGACCGCCTGAAGATCTTCAGCCCGGTGTAACCCCTCCGGAGCGCTCCCCCGACCACCGCCGGGGTGCCGGGTGCGAGACTGGGCCGGGCGGTCCGGTCCGGACAGGAGAGGTGCGGCGTGGTGGCGGAAGCGGGGTTCACGGAAGAGCGGGCGCGGGCGGTGCTCGCCGCCGCGCTGCCGCACGGCACGGGCGACGCCGCCGGGGCCCGGCTGCTGGCGCTCGGCGAGAACGCCGTCTTCGCCGTCGACGGCCTGGACCTGGTGGTCCGGATCAGCCGTGACCTCGCCGTACGGGAACGGGCGGAGCGGGAGGCCAGGGTCGCCGACTGGCTGGCCCGGGAGGGCGTGCCCGCGGTACGCCCGGACCGCCGCTTCGCCACGGAACAGCCCCTCGCGTACGACGGCCACCTCGTCACCTTCTGGCAGCGGCTGCCCCCGGCCGCGCGCCTCGTCGAACCGGGCGATCTCGCCGCGCTGCTGCGACAGGTGCACGCCCTGCCGCAGCCGCCGCCGGACCTCGTCCTGCCGCGGCGCGATCTGCTGGGCGGGGTCGAGCGGTGGCTGCGGCTGGCCGGGGACGCGATCGATCCGGCGGACGCCGCGTATCTGCGGGCCCGCCGGGACGACATCGCGGCGGCCACCGCCGAGCTGACCCCATGGCTCACGCCCGGGCCGATTCACGGCGACGCGCTGCCGCGCAACGTGCACATCGGCCCGGACGGTCCGGTGCTGGTCGATCTGGAGACGTTCTCCTCCGATCTGCGGGAGCACGATCTCGTCGTGATGGCCCTGTCCTGGCACCGCTACGGGCTCGGCCCGGAGGCGTACGACGAGTTCGCCACGGCGTACGGCTGGGACGTCCGGGAGTGGTCCGGATGCGCCGTGCTGCGCGGCGCGCGGGAGACGGCGAGCTGTGCGTGGGTGGCCCAGCACGCGCCGGACAGCCCGGCCGCGCGGGCCGAATTCCGCCGCCGGGTGGACTCGCTGCGCACCGGCGATCCGGCGGTGCGCTGGTTCACGTTGTGACCGGCCGGGTCGGCTCACGCCGTCCACGCGGGGTCGCGGCCGCTGAGCGCCACGGCGCGGTCCAGTGCGGACGCGCCCTCGGGCACGGCGACGACGGATCCGAAGATCTCCTTCGGCCGCTCCTCGTCCGGGAACGACGACAGCCACCCGATGATCGCCTCGGCGCTGCCCGGGTCGCAGTCGTAGGGCTGCCCGGTGGCGCGGGCGAGGTCCCAGCCGTGGATCACCAGCTCGTCCAGCGCGACGACGCCCATGGCCTCGGCGGGCAGGGTGACACCGCCCGCCTGGGTGCTGCCCTGCCAGGCCGCCGGATCCCGCCATGCGGCGGCCATCGCCTCCAGCCGCCGGGGCAGCTCGTGGCGCCAGTCGGGGTCCAGGCTCTCGGCCTGCCCGAGACCGGGATTCTCGCCGGCCTGCTTCTCCGCGGCCTGGCGCATACCGAGGGCCAGCCCCATGAAGTGGTCGAGCAGATCTCCCACCGAGTAGGCCGAGCAGGGCGTGGGCGCCCCCAGCTGATCGTCCGAGACGCCGCTGAGCAGCGCCGTCACCCGGTCGGCCGCGGGGCCGAGGTCGATACGTGCGGTCTGGTCGGTCATCGGTGGCTCTCCTTCTTCGGTCCGCTCCCCCTCACCAGTACGGACCGGCCGGGCGGCGGGAACTCATCGGTGCCCCCGGGACTACCCCACCGCCGCCCGCGCCTCGCGCAGCGGCCAGCTGCCGTCCACGACCGCGTCCGGAGTGCCCTTGCGGCGCAGCCAGGACTGGAAGTCGGCGGCCCAGTGCGCATACCACCCCACCTGCTTGTGGTGGAGATCCCACAGCTCCAGACCGGCGACCTCCCGGTGCCGCTCGGCGAGCGCGCAGGCGACCCGCACTGCGGCGAGGGCGTCCGCCCCGGCCTCATGGGCGCGCTCGTGCGCCACCCCGTACTCCCCGCAGACCGCCTCCAGCGTGCGCTTGCCCTTGCGGTAGCGGTCGACGGCGCGGTCTATCGTGTACGGATCCACGACCGGGCCGGTGGGCGCGCCGCCCAGCCGCTCGCCCAGCGAGCGCAGCCCGTGGCGGTCCAACTCGGCGGCGAGCAGGCTCAGATCGAACGCCGCGTTGTACGCCACCACCGGCGCGCCCGCGCGCCAGTGCGCCACCAGCACGTCCGCGATCTCGTCGGCCACCTCGCGTATGGGCCGACCGGCCGCCGCCCGCTCGTTGGTGATCCCGTGCACGGCCACCGCATCGTCCGGAATGGGCACTTCCGGCGCGGCCAGCCACTCGTGCCGTCCGATCGGCTCCCCGCCGCGCACCTCGACCACCGCGGCGGTCACGATCCGTGCCGTGCGCGGATCGGTGCCCGTCGTCTCCAGATCGAACCCGATCAGCAGCTCCCTGTGCCAGCCCATGGCGGTTGCCCTCCCTTTGTTGTGCTTCCCCCAGGTGTCGCCACCTTCGCACGCACCACTGACAACGGGTGCCGGGGCCGTC
>NZ_GG657754.1:2821836-2823313 GCF_000158915.1 Streptomyces himastatinicus ATCC 53653
TCGCGGGCGTAGGTCTCCAGGGCGTCGGCGAAGGAGGTGGCGTCGTCCCAGTCGCCGTCGCCCGCGGCCGCGCAGGCGAGCACCGCCTTGACGTAGGCGGCCTCGTGTTCGGCGCCGATGAGCCGCAGTTCGTCGTGGGCGGCGCGGAAGGCGCGCACCGACAGGGCGCGCTCGCCCAGCCGCTCGTACGCCATGCCGGTCATGATCTGCGCGGTGGCGGCGGAGTGCGGGTCGAGGGTGGTCAGCAGCTCGCGGGCGGTCATGGCGGAGGTGAGGGCGGCGCGCCGCTCGTCCTCGGCGACCAGGAGTTCGCTGTGGAACAGCTGCCACACCCCGGTCTCCCAGCGGTGGCCGTGCTCGTCGAGGGCGGAGGCGGTCGCCCGGGCCACCTCGCGCGCCTCGGCCAGCCGCTCCTGGCGGACGTGGGCGGTGAGGGCGAGCGCTCCGACCAGGGTCACCACGGCGGGGTCGCCGCGCTTCTCGGCGGCGGGCAGGGCCTGGCGCAGCAGTTCGTCGTCGTCCCCGGCGCGGCGGATGTTGACGCCCAGCCAGCCGCACCAGGCCAGGGTCTCGGCGTACCAGTCGGCGGTGGGCGGGGTGGATTCCAGGGCCCGCAGCAGCCGCCGGTGGCCCTCCTGGCGCTGGCCCGCGGCCATCCAGTAGAGGGAGAGATGGGTGGCGATGCGGGAGCCGAGCAGCCGGTCGGCGGGGTCGGCGCTGTCCTGGAGCCAGTCCAGGCAGCAGGCCACTTCGGGGGTCACGGCGGTCATCTCGGCGAAGGCGGCCGGGCCGCTGCCGGTGCGCAGCGCGGCGTCCGTGCGGTGCGCGAGGGCGGCGACCCAGTCGGCGTGGCGGCGCAGCGCGCCGGTCTCCTCGCCGCGCTCGGCGAGCGCCTGCCGGGCGTACTGGCGCAAGGAGACCAGCATGCGGTAGCGGGGGCTGCCGGGGCCGGGGTCGTAGACCAGCAGCGACTTCTCGGCGAGCAGGGCGAGGGTGTCGCCCGCGCCGGGCCCGGCGACCGCCTCGGCGGCGTCGACGGTGAAGGGCGCGGCGAACACCGACACCGCCCGCCACACCTCCCGCTCCTCGTCGGTGATGAGGCGGTAGCTCCAGTCGAGGGCGGCGCGCAGGGTGCCGTGGCGGGCGTCGGCGGAGCGCAGCGGTACCTCCAGCAGCCCGCGGCGGGTGCGGAGCTGGCGGACGATGACGGGCAGCGGGGTGGACGCGGCCTTGGGGGCGACGAGTTCGATGCCGAGCGGAAGCCGGTCGACGGCCTCGCACAGGTCGCGGACCTCGTCCCAGTTGGCGGCGCGGGCCGCGGGCGGGGAGATCCTGGCGAGCCGGTCGAGGAAGAGCCGCATGGCGTCCTGGTCGGTCAGCGGCCGCAGGGCGAGGCGGGATTCCCCGGCGACGCCGAGCCCTTCCCGGCTGGTGGCCAGCACCCGCAGCCGGGGGCAGGCGTCGAGCAGGCGCGCCG
>NZ_GG657754.1:2823413-2825471 GCF_000158915.1 Streptomyces himastatinicus ATCC 53653
GAGCAGCAGGCACCGGGGGGCGCGGTCGACGGCGAGCCGCATCCGGTCGGCGAGGGTTTCGGCGGGGCCGGGCGCGATGCCGAGGGCCGCGGCGACGGCGGCGGGTACGTCGGCGGGTGAGCAGGGCACCAGGTCCACCCGCCAGACGGTGGCACCGGCCTCCTGTTCGCGGGCGGCGGCGGCCAGGGACAGCCGGGTCTTGCCGATGCCCGCGGTGCCGGTCACGGTGACCAGCCGGGCCTCGGCCAGCTGGGCGGCGATCGCGGCGAGTTCGGGGCCGCGCCCGACGAAGTCGGCGCCGGGCGGGAGGCGGAGGCCAGGGCGGACGGCGGGGCCGGATGCGGTCCCGCCCCGCGGCCTGACGGTGCCGGTGCCGTCCCCGATGCCGGTGCCGGTTGCGTCCGCGGCCCCCGCGCCGGGCGCGGGCGCGGCCCCGCTCGCCGTGCCGACCCCGGGCGCGGTGCCGGGCGCGGCTCCGGCCCCCGCCGCGGGCGTGGAGGCGCCGCGCAGCACGGCCTGCTGGGCGGCGCGCATCTCGGCGCCCGGCTCGATGCCGAGCCGCTCGCGCAGATCGGCGCGCGCCGCCCGGTACACGCCGAGCGCCTCGGCCTGCCGGCCGCACGCCTGGAGGGTGCGGATGAGCAGGGCGTGCAGCCGCTCCCGGTCCGGGTCGGCCCGGGCGGCGGTCCGCAGCGCCTCGACCAGATCGGCCGGATCCGCTCCACCTGCCGCTGCCCCGGTCACCCCGCCCGCCGCGGCGTACGCGGCGAGTTCGGCGTCGGCGCGCTCCTCGAGGACGGTCAGCCGCAGCGCCTCCAGCCGGTCCCGCTCGGCCTGGACGAAGGGCAGTGCGGGCAGTCCGGCGAGCGGGGTCCCGGACCACCGGTCGAGCGCGGCGCGCAGCAGCGCCGCCCGGCCGCCGGGGTCCTCGGTGGCGCGGGCGCGGGCCAACTCCCCGTCCAGCAGCCGCACATCGACGGTGTGGCCGGTCAGGTCCAGCCGGTAGCCCGCGGGACCCGTGACCACCAGGCCCGGGGCGTGCGGCTGGAGGGCACGGCGGAGCTTGGCCACCGCCGTGTGGAGGGCCGCCATCGGGTCCTTGGCTCGTGCCCCCGTCCACAGTTCGTCCAGGATCCGGCCGGTGCTGACCGCCGAGGGGGCGTGCAGCAGCAACAGGGCCAGCAGGGCGCGCGGCCGCGCTCCGGCGACGACGAGCGCCATGCCGGAGCCGTTACGAACCATGAGGTCGCCGAGTAATTCGAACTCCATGGGTGATATCGGACCACGGGACGGGTACGGCTGTCCCGCGAACCGGCCCGGACCAGCCGACACGGACGGCCCAAACGGACAGACGGCGGACAGAATTCGGACAGACCCCAGGAGGATCCTGCCAAGGTCGACACGAATCTCGAAATGAGGAGCGCCGTGCTGCGGCTCGCCTTCAGTACGCTTCGCGCCCGGCGTTCCCTGTTCGCGGGGTCACTCGCGGCGGTGACGCTGGCCCTGATGCTGCTCACCTCCGCCGGGATCCTGCTGGAGTCCGCGCTGCGCGGCCACGGCGAGCCGAACCGCTTCCACGGCGCGTCCCTGGTGGTCGCGGGCAACGCCGACGTGGGCCTGGACGGGAAGGAGCACCGCCCCGGGTTCGGCGACGTGGAGGCGCCCTTGGTGCCGCGCCCACCCGTCCCGGCCCGGCTGGTGGAGACGGTGCGCGGCGTGGAGGGCGTCCGCTCGGCCGTCCCTGACCTGGCCTTCTACGCGCAGGCGGTGGGCTCGGACGGCAATCCTGTCACCCCCGAGCAGGGCACCCGGTCCTTCGGCCACTCCTGGGCGAGCGCGCGCGTCACCCCGTACGCACTGCGCGCGGGCCGGGCCCCGGCGAGGGACGACGAGGTGGTGGCGGACGCGGCCACGGCGCGCCGCGGGGGCTTGCGGGTCGGCGGCCCCGTCACCGTGCTGACCGGCGCCGAGGGCCGTGCTACATACCGTCTGAAAGGCATCGCCGACGGTCCGGCGCGACGGGCTGACAAAGGATCTTTTTGTGCTGTTCTTCGCGCC
>NZ_GG657754.1:2826040-2837529 GCF_000158915.1 Streptomyces himastatinicus ATCC 53653
TCACCCGGCTCGCCGTCTGGTCGGCCGCGCGCCGCGCCGCGCGGGTGCGCCCGGCCGAGGCGCTGCGCGAGGCGGCGGCGCCGGAGCGGCGGATGCCGCGGTCACGGCTGCTGACCGGGCTGGCCTTCGTCGTCTTCACCGGGCTGTTCCTGGCGTTCGGCATCTCGATGGGCGGGCTGTCGGGGGCGGGGCTGGCGTTCGGCGGCGTGCTGACGCTGCTGATCGCGGCTGCCGCGCTCGGCCCGGCGCTGGTCCGGCCCCTCACGCCGTTCGTGGGAGCGCTCCTACGGACCTTCTCCCGGCGCACCGGGCAGCTGGCGCTGGCCAACAGCACCGCCGCGCCGCGCCAGGTCGCGGCCGCCGCGGTGCCGATCGTGCTGATGGTCGGCTTCGCCGTATCGGCGCTGTTCATGCAGACCACCCAGCAGAGCGTGGCGGCCGACTGGGCGGGGCAGCGGCTGACGGCGAGTCATGTACTGCTGCCGCACGACGCGGAGGGACTGCCGCCGGGGGTCGCCGAGGACGCGGCGAAGCTGCCGGGCGTGGCCGCGGTCTCCTCGACCAGCACCGCCTGGGTGCGTACGTCGGTGCACACCGACGAGGCGGAGAGCGTCACCGCGCGGGCGCTGGGCGCCGACGCCAATGTGACCCGCGCCCTGGACATCCATATCAAGGACGGCGATCTGCGCGGCCTGACCGCCGGGCGGGCGGTCGCGGTCAGCGTGGAGCAGGCCAAGGAGTACGGCTGGAAGACCGGCGAACGCATCCGGCTGCGGCTGCCCGACGGCACCCGGCGGGAGCTGACGATCGGCGCCCGCTTCGACCGCTCCCTCGGCTTCGCCGACCTCGTCGTCCCCGCCGCCGTGCTGCGCCCGCACACCCCCGATCCGCTGCTGGACGCGGTCTACCTGGTCACCGGGCCTGACCACCGGCCCTCCCTGGACCGGGACCTGGCGCGGCTGACGAAAGCCTGGCCCTCGGCCCGGGCCGCCGACCGCGACCAGGTGCAGGAGGCCGGGGCCGCGGGCGCGGTGGACGAGACCTGGCCGGTCTATCTCTTCAGCGCGCTCATCGCCGCCTTCACGGCCCTCGCGCTGGCCAACACGGTCGTCATGGCGACGCTCGTGCGGACCGGGGAGTTCGCGATGCTCCGGCTGATCGGGGCGACCCGGCGGAACGTCCTGGCTCTGGTCGCCTGGGAGAGCCTGGTCGTCGCGGGCTGCGGAGTGCTGCTCGGCGCGGCGGTCGCCGGGATCGTGCTGTCCGCCACCAGCCTGGCGCTGACCGGCGGCATCCACATCAGCGGCCCGCCCGGATTCCTCCTCGCCGCGGCCGCGGGGGCGGTGGCCCTCGCGCTCGTCTCGGCCCTGGTCCCGGCCTGGCGGATGCTGCGCGAGCGGCCCGCGCGCTGAGTGACATCTCTGATCTGACGACGCGATGAACGACCATGGAGAGGAAGGCATCTGATGACGCTGCCGGATCAGACGGCGCGCATGACCACGCGGGGCACGGTCCCCGCCATGCGGCTGGAGAACGTGACCAGGCGCTACGGCCGGGGGGACGGCACGGTCCACGCGTTGCGCGGCGTCACCGTGGCGCTGCCGCCCGGGTCGTTCACCTCCATCATGGGGCCGTCCGGCTCGGGCAAGTCCACGTTCCTGCGCTGCGCCGCCGGTCTCGACCGCCCCACCTCCGGGCGGGGTGTTCCTGGGCGACACGGAGATCAGCAGGCTGCGGGAGCACAAGCTGACGCTGCTGCGGCGGGAGCGGATCGGCTTTGTCTTCCAGTCGTTCAACCTGGTGCCGTCGCTGACCGCGAAGGACAACATCCTGCTGCCGTTCCGGCTCGCCGGGAAGCGGCCGGACCGCGACTGGATGCGGGACGTGGTGCACCGCACCGGGCTCACCGAGCGGCTGGGCCACCGGCCCGCCGAGCTGTCCGGCGGCCAGCAGCAGCGGGTGGCCGTCGCCCGCGCCCTGGTCACCCGGCCCGAGGTGGTCTTCGCCGACGAGCCGACCGGCGCCCTGGACCTGTCGTCGGGCCAGGACGTGCTGCGGCTGCTGCGCGACGTGGTCGACGGCACAGGGCAGACCCTGATCATGGTCACCCACGATCCGGGCGCCGCCGCGTACGCGGACCGGGTGCTGTTCCTCGCCGACGGCACCCTGGTCGACGCGATGGAGAACCCGACGCCGCAGCGGGTCGCCGACCGCATGGCCCGGATGGGGGCCTGACGGTGCTGCGCCTCGCTCTCGGCGGAATCCGGCACCACCGGTACGGATTCATCGGCGCGCTGTGCGCCTCGGCCCTGGCCGCGATGCTGCTCGCCGCGTGCGGAGTGCTGATCGAGTCGGGGCTGCGGGCCGTCCCGGAGACGGACCGCTTCGGCGCCACGGCGGCCGTCGTCCGCATGGATCCCGATCTGGTCGTACGGACCGGCTCGGGGCAGAACGTCGACCATGAGCACTACCCCCTGGACCAGCCGCCGCGGATGAGCGAGAAGGCCGTGGACGCGGTGCGGGCGGTCGACGGCGTGGGCCGGGTGGTCGCCGACACCCCGTTCTACGCCCAGGCCGTCGGCCCGGACGGGGCGCCGCTGGCCGGACCGGAGGACGGGCCCGCCCAGGGCCACGCCTGGGAGGCCGCCGCGCTGACCCCGTTCACGCTGCGCTCGGGGCAGGCCCCGGGCGCGGACGACGAGGTCGCGGTGGACGCCTCGGTCGCGGCCCGCGCGCGCCTGAAGGCGGGCGACACCGTACGGGTCGTCACGGACTCGGGCACCCAACGGTTCCGGGTCTCCGGAGTCGCCGCGCCCAGCGGCCGGGACGCGCTGCCCGACCAGTCGGCGCTGTTCTTCTCCGCGGCCACCGCCGAGCGGCTGTCCCGGTCGGGCGGCGAGGCCGCGGCCGTCGGCGTCTTCCCCGCGAAGGGGGTCGACGCGGACGAGCTGGCCGGGCGGCTGAAGGACAAGCTCGACGAGCCGGGCACCAATGTGCTCACCGGGGACGCACGGGCGGAGGCCGGGGCTCCGGACACGACACAACAACTGGACGACGCGACGCTGCTGTTCGGGCCGATGGCCGGGTTCGGCGGCTTCCTCGCCGTCTTCGTGCTCGGCGGCACCATCGCCCTCGGCGTCCTCCAGCGCACCCATGAGATCGCGCTGCTGCGGGCGGTCGGGGCGACGCCCTGGCAGGTCCGGCGCGTCGTCACCTGGGAGACGGTGCTGGCGTCGGTCATCGGGCTGGTGCCCGGGTTCGCGCTCGCGGTGCCGCTGGCCACCGTGGTCCTCGGCACGCTGCGGGACCGCGGCTCGGTGCCGTCCGCGTACGAACTGGTGGTGGGGCCGCTGCCGTTCCTGATCGCGGCGGCCGCGACCCTGCTGCTCGCCCTGCTCGCCGGGGTCTTCGCCGCCGGGCGGGTCGCCCGGATCCGGGCCGCGGACGCGCTCCAGGAGGCGGCCGCGCCGCGCCGGATCATGCCGGTCACCCGGCTGCTGCTGGCCCTGGTGGCGCTCGGCGGCGGGATCGCGCTGTTCCTCGCCACCCAGCACATCGGCGGCGAGGTCGGGGTGGCGTTCCAATACCTGGTCGTGATGCTGCTGATGGGGGCCGCGGTGCTGCTGGGGCCGCTGCTCACCCGGGTGCTGGAGCCGCCGCTCGGCGCCCTGGTGTCCTGGATCGGCGCCACCGGACAGCTCGCGCACGCCAACTCCCGTACCTCGGTGCGCCGGGTGGCGTCGGTGGCGTCGGCGCTGATGCTCACCACGACGATGGCGTGCACGGTGCTGCTGGTCACCGGGTCGCTCAACCGGATCACCGCCGAGCAGACCGACCGCCGCACCCGCGCCGATGTGGTGCTGCTGCCCCGGGACGCGCCGGGGCTGCCGCCCGATGTGGTGGCGGCGGCGCGCCGGCTGCCGGGCGCTGAGGCGGTGGCGGCGACCCGTTCGACCACGTTCGTGTCGTACGTGCTGGGCACCCCGGACGTCCTGGGCGCGCAGGCGCTGGACCCGGCGGCCGCGGCCAAGGTGCTGGACCTGGGGCTGCGGGAGGGTTCGCTGACGAGCCTCGCGAAGGACGGAACGGTGGCGGTCAGCCGCACCCACGCCAAGGAGCACTCGCTGCACGTGGGCGACCGGCTGCGCGGCTGGCTCGGTGACGGTACGAAGGTGTCGCTGACCGTCGGCGCGGTATTCGACCGGCCGCTGGGGCTGGGCGACATTCTGCTCTCCGAGCGCTATCTCGCCTCCCATATGCATCAGAAACTGGATAACTCGGTGCTGGTGCGGGCGAAATCGGGTGAGGAGAAGCGGCTGCGGGAAGCGGCCGCGGCACTGGTGCGCGACCATCCGACGGCAAAAGTGACGGATGTCGGGGAATACGCCTCCGCCACCCGCACCGCCCTCGCGCAGAACACCACCGGCACCTATCTCGTGTTGTCCGTGCTGGTGATGTTCACGGCGGTCTCGGTGGTCAACGGACTTCTCATGGGAACGGCCGAGCGGGCACGGGAGTTCGCACTGCTGCGGCTGCTGGGCGCGAGCCGGGGACAAATCAGCCGCATGCTCTATCTGGAGACCTTCATCGCGGTCCTGATCGGTGCCGCGGTCGGCACGGCCATCGCTTGTGCGGGCCTCGCGGGGGCCAACGGGGCGCTCACCGGATCCGTGGAATTCAGCATTCCTCCCGGCGGCTACACCCTGGTGCTCGCCGGAGTCGCCGCACTGGCCCTGGTGTCCACGGCCCTTCCGGCCGCATTGGCCCTGCGTAATCGGGCGGACGGAGCCCTTCCGGCGGCCTGACACCATTTCACAGCGGACTAGAAAACCAGTTCGCAACCGGCGCCAAAGTTCGATTCAAGGCCGGCGCCGCACCATAGAAAGCGCAACACCCCAATGAGCCGTCACAGGAGGGGGATTCCTGGTGCACCTCATGGAGATCTTGCGTTACCGACCGGTGCCGGCCTCCGCCGTCTTTTTCGGTATCACCCGAAGGTGCCCGCTGCACTGCAAGCACTGCTCCACCAGTTCCATGCTGGACAGTGAGGAATATCCGGAGCAGATGTTCCGGAAATTCGCGGAATCCTTCACACCGGAAAACCGGCCGGAGTTCGTGCTCATGTCCGGGGGCGAAGCCCTGCTACGGCCCCGGCTGGTACGGGAGATCGCCGAACTGGCACGTGCCGCCGGGTCCCGCTCCCACGTCCTGTCCGGCCTCTACTTCGCGGACCGCGGCCGCATTCCACGGCCGCTCAAGCGAGCCATCGACGCGGTCGACCACTTCTCGGCCAGCCTCGACCGCTTCCACGAGGAGGAGGTGCCCCGGGCCTCGGTCTTCCGGATCCTGCGGGAGCTGCTGGACGAGGGCAAGGACGTCAGCCTCCAGCTGACCGGCCTCGGTCCGGACGATCCGTATCTCGCCGACATCACCGCCGAGGTGCGGCGGGAGTTCGACGACCGGGTGCCGATGCTGGTGGCGCCGATCAGCCCGCACGGGCGCGCGGACGCCTGGCTGCTGAAGCGGATGCCGCTGCCCAAGTCCACCGTCGACCCCTCGCCCTGCGCGGTCTCCGCCTGGCCGGTGATCGGCTTCAACGGGCAGGTGACGGCGTGCGGCAACCAGGACGTGATGGACGGCAAGGTACCGCTGCCGCCCCATCTGTACCTGGGCCATATCGCCCGCGACGACTGGCCCACCATCAAGGAACGCGCGCTGGAGAACCCGATGGTGCGGGCGATCCGCGCCGCCGGACCCGAATACCTGATGGACCGCCATGGCAGCACCGGCGCCGAGGGCAGCAGCGGCGGCAATGGCGGCAGCATCGGCGACGGCTGCGGCAGCGCCGGATACTGCGAGACCTGCTGGGTGCTCTCCAAGGACACCGCCGTACCCCGGGCGGTCCGGGAGTTGGCCGACCGGCCCGCCACCCGGCTGATCGAGCGGCAGACCGAATCGCTGCTGGTGGAGGCCGGACCGCTGGCCTTCGCCCGGCAGTACGGCATCGCCAAGTACGCCGACCTGGTGTCCCTGGGCCACGATCCGTCGCGCAGAACCCCCGCGGGGAGCCTGGCATGAGCCGGCTCGGCCACCGTGAGGTGCTGAGCATCCGGCGCACCCGGGGCGCCTCGGTGCTGCTGTTCATCACCGACCGCTGTCCGGTGGGCTGCGCCCACTGCTCGGTGGACTCCCGCCCGGACAGCCCGCGGATCACCGACCACGCGCTGTTCGCCTCCATCGTCGACCAGCTCGCCGCCCTGCCGGAGTTGCGGATGGTGGGCATCTCCGGGGGCGAACCCTTCGTCGAGCGGCGCGCCCTGGCCCTCGCGGTCACCCGGCTGGCCGCCGCGGACAAGCACGTGGTGCTCTACACCAGCGGCTTCTGGGCCCGCAGCGACCATGCCCCGCAGTGGATCCACCGGGTCCTGGAGCAGTCGGCGGCCGTCTATCTGAGCACCGACGCCCACCATGTCGCGAGCCAGGGCCCCGAGCGGTTCCGGAACGCGGCACGGATCATCGCCCGGCACGGGCTACCCATCGTGGTCCAGGCCATCGACGAGGGCGACACCCTGGACCGCACCCGCGAATCGCTCGCCGCGGCGCTCGGCCCGGACTGGGCCGACCACGCCGAACTGGTGCCCACCCATGGGCTGCCGCACGGCCGGGGCGCCGGTCTGTACGCCCAGCCGGTGCGGCACTCGGGGCGCTCGTTCGGGCCCTGTGACGTCGTGGACGCCGCGGTGGTGCGCTACGACGGGCGGGTCACGGCCTGCTGCAACGAGTCCGTGATCATGGGCGCGGGCCCGGCGGCGCTGCGCCGGGACTGCGCGGACGGCTCCGATGTGGCGGCCGCCGTCACCGACTTCACGAACGATCCCTTCTTCACCGCGCTCGGGAGCGTCGGACCTGGCCCGCTCACCGGCCTCCCGGGCTTCAGCGACCTGGCCGACCGGCAGTTCTCATCCATCTGCGGACTGTGCTGGACGATGACGAAGCGCAGGTCCGCGGGAGAAAGCGACCGGATGCTGGCGGCGATCGCCACCCTGAATTCCTAATCCACGGGAACATCACGGAAAAGACGATCTGATATGACACGGCACAGCCAGGCCCTGCGCGCCAAAACCGGCCTTCTGCTCCCCCAGCTCATGGCGACGACCCGCAGGCTATGGAATTCCCCGCGGCTGAACGAACTCTATCCCGAATACCTTTGCATGCTGCACAGTTCCATTCGCTCGACGGTGCCGCTGATGGAACGCGCGGTGGCCCGCTGCCGGGAACTGGCCGACGACGATCCGGTCGCGCAAGCGCTCGTACCGTACTTCACCCGGCATATTCGCGAGGAACAGGGCCATGACGAATGGCTCCGGCAGGACCTCGCCGCGATCGGCTGCGATCCCGACGAGCCGCTGCGCCGCCTTCCGACCGCTTCCGTGGCCAATCTGGTCGGCGCCCAGTACTACTGGATCCAGCATTACCACCCGGCCTGTCTGCTCGGCCATATCGCGGTCCTGGAGGGAAATCCGCCGTCCACGGAGCTGGTGCCCGAGCTGATGCGCCGCACCGGATTCCCGCGGACCGGTTTCCGCACCCTGGAGCGCCATGCCGCGCTCGACATCAAGCACCGCGACGAGCTGATGCGCACCCTCGACGAGGCGCCGCTCACGCCGGAACTGGTCACGGCGATCGGGCTCAGCGCTCTCCATTCCATCGACGCCGCCAACAACGCGCTCGCGACGGTGCTCGATGCCCATCCGGCAATGACGACCGCCAACGCCTAGGTCCGAGGAGGGACATGGGGGACGGGAGCGGCAGATCGCCGCCCGAACAAGAAGGCAACGGCGCGACCCGAGAATTTCCCGCACCACACACCCTACGAAGGAGATTCACCATGTCGTTCGACGCTCTCAAGGAACTGGCCGCCGCGGGGCACAACTTCAAGGGCGCCAACCCGCAGCAGCTGGAGGCCATCTCCTCCCTCAGCCAGGAGGAAGTGACCCTGCTCAACTCCATCAAGCAGCGCCTGGACTCCGCCGAGGACGTCGTCCCGCACGGCGTGGACGCCCCGCTGAGCGGCGCCTTCGTCTGGTAATCCACCGGACACCGTGATGAAAAGGGCCCAGGCGGTGTACCGCCTGGGCCCTGCGGCCATTGCCCAATACCACCCAACGCCTCTGTAACGGCCGCCAAAAATTAACAACGGGCACCAAAAAGACGGGGAAGGAAACGCGGGGATATGCAGTTCAGTGTGCTCGGCCCGCTCATCGCCACGACAGCGACGGGATCCGTATCGCTGGGTCCGCACAAACAGCAGCTTCTGCTCGCCGCACTCCTGTGCCGGCCCGACCAGGTCGTCTCGGTGGACCTCCTGGTCGACGCCCTGTGGAACGAGGACCCGCCGAAGAGCGCGGCCAAGAACATCCAGGTGTACGTCCACCATCTGCGCCGTACGCTCGCGGCGGCCGACGAGACCGCCCGGGTCGTCCACCAGCGCCCCGGCTACCGGCTGGCCGTCGACCCCGAGAAGATCGACACGGTGCGCTTCGAGCACACCGTCGACCTCGCGCGCCGCGCGGCCACCGCGGGCGATCCGGCCCGCGTCGACCGGCTCACCGGCGACGCGATGGCGCTGTGGCGGGGCCGCCCCTTCACCGGGCTCGAGGGCCCGGCCCTGCTGGAGGACGAGGCAGCCCGCCTGGAGGAGCGACGGCTGTCCGCGCTGGAGGTGCTGTTCACGGCGCGGCTGGGCCTGGGGCTCTACCACGAGGTGCTGGAAGAGGTCGAGCCGCTGATCCTGGCCCATCCGTACCGGGAGCAGCTGCGCGCCCAGTACATGCAGGCCCTGCACGGAATGGGACGGCAGAGCGACGCGCTCATCGCCTTCGACGACGCGCGACGGCTCTTCTCCCTCGAACTCGGTCTCGAGCCGGGCACCGTGCTGCGCCGCATCCAGCAGGACATCCTCGCGGGCACCTCCCCCACTCCCGCGCCGCGCGACACCCTGAGCGCGACACCCCCGCAGGCGACGGGCCGGGACACCGCCGCCGTCCAACTGCCGCCCGGACTGGCGGACTTCACCGGACGGCGGCGCGAGCTGGCCGACCTGTTCCCGGACGTCCACGCCCATGCGGCGGAGGCGCCCGCGCCCTGGCAGATCACGGTGATCACCGGCCGTCCGGGGGTGGGCAAGTCCTCGCTGGCGGTGGCCGCCGCGCACGCCGCCGAAGGGGCGTTCCCCGGCGGCCGGTACTACGTGGACCTGATGGATCCGCAGGGCCACCCCAAGGACGCCTCCCAGGCCCTGGCCGAACTCCTCCAGGAACTCGACCACGCCGCCCCTCCCCTGTGCGAGCTGAGCGAACTCCTGTGGCGCTACCGCGCCCACGCCGACGACGCCGAACCGGCGCTGGTGGTGCTCGACAACGCCACCAGCGCCTCCCAGGTGCGGCCGCTGCTGCCCAACTCGCCCGTCTTCACCACCGTCGTCACCAGCTGCACCCCGCTGGCCGGGCTGGACGGCGCCCACGTCGTGGAGCTGGACCCGCTGCCCCCGGACGACTCCCTGGCCCTGCTGCGGCGCATCGTCGGCGCCCAGCGGGTCGCGGCCGAACCCGGGGCCGCCCGGCGCATCGTGGAGGCGTGCGAGGGGCTTCCCCTCGCGCTGCGCATCGCGGGCGGACGGCTGGCCGGGCACCGCCGCTGGCCCATGGCGGGGCTGGCGGACGCGCTGGAGTCGCCGGACCGGCTGGACGAGTTCGCGGTCGGGGACGTCGATCTGCGCAAGCGCATGATGCGCGGCTACGCGTCCGCCGGGGAGGCGGACTGGTCGGCGGTGCGGCTGCTCGCCCACGAGGGCGAGTTCTCCTTCCGGGAGGCGCTGCACCGGCTCGGCGCGGGCCCCACCGAGGCGCGGCGGGTGCTGGGCAGACTGCTCGACGCCCAGCTGATCGGCTTCGCCCCCGACCCAGGACCGGACGGCCACTGCCGGTTCCGGCTGCCCCGCCTGGTGCTCGACCTGGCCCGCGACCAGATGCGGGCCGATGTGGAGCTGCTGGGGCTGTAGTTCGCCGTGGCGGCTGGTCACCTCTCCCCGCTCAGCAGCTCCTCCAGCGCCCCGACCAGCCGCCGTCCGGCCTCGCGCCGTTCGCCGCGCAGCGCGGCCAAGGCCCGTACGAGTCCGTCCACACCCAAGGCGTCCGCGCCGGGCCCGCCCTCCGCCGGGTGGGTCCGGCGGCCGTGGCGTACGAGCCGCAGCGCCACCGACGCCTGGGCGCTGAACAGCGCCAGCAGGTCCATGGCCGCCAGGGTCGTCCGTACCTCCCGGCTGCGGTCGAGGACTTCGAGGACGCCCAGCACCTCGTCCCCGTGCAGCAGCGGCGCGGCCATCAGCGCCCGCGGCACGTAGTCGGTGGACTCGGCGAGGTCGCGGGCGAAGCGGTCGTCCTCGTCCACGTCGTCGACCTCGATGGGCTGACGGGACTGGAGCACCCAGCCCGCCACCCCGCGCCCCGCCGGGAAACGGCGGCCGACGAGATCGCCCTCCCCCTTGCCGGAGACGGCCTCGAAGACCAGGGCGCCGTCCGTCTCGTCCAGCAGGAAGATGGAGCTGGCCTGGGCGTCGAAGATCGCCCGCGCGGTCTCCACCACGGACTGGAGCAGCAGCCGGTGTTCGGCCTCGGGCTCGTACGCGGTCATCTAGGACCTCCTGACGTTGGCCGAGGCGAGGAAGAGCGCCTGCTTGACCTGGAACGGCGTCATGTCCGGGTGTTTGCCGAGGATCCGGGCGCACATCCCGGCCACGTGCGGGGTCGCGAAGCTGTTGCCGGTGCAGCGGCGGGTGGTGCCGCCGGGCCAGGCGGCGGGGACGCGGACGCCGCGGGCGAAGAACTCCACCGGTGGGGCGGGGTTGTAGAGCAGCAGATCGGGGCGGTCCTCCTCGTGGCTGCCCACGGAGATCACCGAGGAGAACCGCCACGGGAAGCTCTCCACCGGCATGTTGTGCGCGGAGGCGACCAGCAGGCTGCGGCCGAAGTAGGCGCGGTCGGCGATCTCGTGCAGGGCCTGGGCGAACTCCCTGCGGGTCGTGGACAGGCTCATGTTGATCACGTCGTAGCCCTGGTCGACGGCCCAGCGCACGCCCGCGATCAGCGCGTCCCCGCTGCCCCGGTAGCCGGAGCGGAGCACCTGCACACTGTGCAGTTCGCACTCCGGGGCCATCATCCGGATGATCGACGCGCAGGCGGTGCCGTGCCCGCAGGAGTCGCCCCCGGTGTCCGTCACGACCTCCACCCCGCCGCCGACCGCGTCGCGGACGGTGTGCGAGGACGCGACGGTGCCCACCGCGGGATGGCCGACGTCCACTCCGCTGTCCAGGACGCAGACGCGCACGCCCCGGCCGTCGCCGCCGCCCCAGGCCCACTCGGCGCCGCCCGCGCCCGCCCAGTCGGTGCGGATCTCGATCTCGGCGCGGTCGCGGCCGAGGAGGCTCCAGG
>NZ_GG657754.1:2837629-2875130 GCF_000158915.1 Streptomyces himastatinicus ATCC 53653
CGCGGCCCGTTCCGCCCCGACCAGATGGCCCTTGGCGGTGAAGCGGCGCCGCGCCTCACCGGCCGCCGCCACCGCCTCGCGCTCCCGGCCGAGCGCGGCGAGGGCCTTGGCCCGGTCGAACTCCGCACCGGCCAGGCACACCGGCGAGTCGGTCCCGCGGGCCGCGTCGAGAGCCTGGTCGAGGTGGTGGGCGGCGGTGGCCGCGTCGCCGTCCGCCGCGGCCAGCCGGGCGCGGATGCCGTGGACGTCGGCGGCGGCCGCGGGCAGGGCGTCGAGGTCGGTGTCGAGCAGCCCGCCGACCAGCCGCGCCACCTCGTCCTCGGCGCCGCCGCGGGAGAGCAGCACCCGGGCCAGATCGCGGGTCGCGGTGGCGTGCAACTGCCCGTCGCCCAGCCGCTCCAGCTCGGTGCGGGCGGCGCGCAGCAGCCGTATCGCGTCGTCCCAGCACCCCGCCGACTCCTCCACGGTGGCCTGGAAGAGATGGACGGCCGGTACGGCGAAGAGGTGGCCGAGGTCGCTGAGGGTGCGTACGGCGTCGACGAGCAGCCGCCGCGCCTCGGGGTGGTCGCCGCGCATCGCCAGCAGGGCGGCCATCGGGCAGGACACCGTGGCCCGCGCCATCCGGCGCCCGGCGAGCAGATCGTCCAGGAACGCGCCGCAGCGGCTCAGCGCCACGGGCGCGGGTTCCGGGCCGAGCCACAGGGAGACGGCGAGCGCGCCCAGGATCCCGGCGCGCTCCAGACCGGCCTCGGCGCGGACCGATTCGTGCAGGGCGCGGGTCAGCTGGCGGGCGGCCTCGCCGTGCCGACTGCGGCTCTGCCGCTCCTGGCCGATGGCCAGCCAGGCGCGGGCCAGGCCGAGCGCGTCGTCGGATCCGGTGAAGACGGCGACCGCGTCGCGGGCCGCGTCGAGGACGGCGCCGAAGCCGTCCGCGCCAGGTTCCAGATAGGAGGGGTCGAGGTACGCGAGCTGGAGCCGGACCCGGGCCTCGACGCCCCGGTCGCCCGCGGCGCGCGCGTCGGTGAGCAGCTGCCGCAGCGCGCCGACCGCCTCGGCCGCGTCCCCCGCGGCCAGCCGCGCCTCGGCGAGGGCGGTCCGTACGGCGAGCCCGGCGTGGGGCTGGGGTTCCGGGAGCGCATCGGTGAGGGCGAGCGCCCGGCGCAGCAGGTCGACGGCCCAGCGGACGTCGCCGCGGCCGAGCGCCGCGGTGCCCGCCGCCGCGAGGTGGTCGGCGGCGCGGGCGCCGGTGCTCCGGGCGGTGTCATCGGCCGGGCCCAGGTCCAGCCGGAGCCGGAACGCCTCCTCCAGGTGGGTGCCGATGGTGTGGTGGCCGTCGGGGGCGCGTTCGGCGTGGTACTCCGCGAAGCGCTCGTGCTGCCGGGCGCGCACCAGCTTGGACATGCCGCTGTAGACCTCGTCGCGGATCAGCTGGCTGACGAAGCGCCAGCGGGCCGCGCCGGGCTCCGTGGGGGCGTGCGCCCCGGCGGCCTCCAGGAGGCGGCGACGCACCAGGGTGCGCACCGCGTGCTCGACCGGACCGGCCCCCGGGGGCAGCAGCGCGGTGAGGTCCGCGGCCGTGAACTCGGCGCCGGTGACGGCCGCGCACTCCAGCACCGCCCGTTCGGCGGGCTCCAGCCGGTCCAGCCGGGCGGCGACGACGGCCCGTACCGAAGGGGGTACGAACCGGGGGTCGTCGCTCTCACTGACCATCCCCACGATCTGCTCGACGAACAGCGGATTGCCCTCGGAGCGGTGCACCAGCCGCTCCACGACCTCGTCGTGGGCGACGGTGGTCGCGTGCGGAACCACCTCGGGGCCGGCCGCGGGCTCGTACAGCCGCAGCACCAGTTCGCGGCAGTCGTCGGCGGCGAGCGGCGGCACCACCAGCGCGGTGGCGTTGAGCTTGCCGCTGCCCCACTGGGGATGGCGCTCCAGCAGATCCGGGCGGGCGACGCACAGCAGCAGCACGGGGGCGCCCTGGACCCAGTCGGCGAGGTGGTCGAGCGCGCCGAGCAGGTCCTCGTGCGCCCAGTGCAGATCGTCCACGACGGCGACCAGCGGGCGGGTCCCCGCCAGCGCGGTGCACAGCAGTTGCAGCGCCCAGCGGGTCTCGTCGAAGGACGTACCGGAGACGCCGGTGCGGGCGAGCCGCGCCAGCGCGGTGGCGGCGTCCCGTTCGGCCTCGCCGCCGCCCAGCACCTCCGCCAGCCGCGCCCGGGGGTTCGGCCCCAGCGCCTGCGTCAGCAGCGGTGCGAGCGGGGCCAGCGGCCCGGCGCTGCCGTACGGCGGGCAGTGGGCGCCCGCGACCAGCGCGCCGTCGCGTTCCGCCTCGGCCGCGAACGCGCGCGCCAGCCTGCTCTTGCCCACGCCCGGGTCGCCGAACAGCGTCACCAGATGGCAGGACCGGTCGCGCACCACCCGGGCGAACGCCATGCGCAGCTGGGCCAGTTCGTCGCCCCGGTCGACCATGGGGGCGCCCGGCGGCCCGGCGAGTGCCCGCGCCTCGTCCCGTATCCCGGTCAGCCGCCAGGCGGGCACCGGTTCGGACTTGCCCCGGACGGTCAGCGGCTCCACTTCGGCGGTCTCGGCGTGCGCCGCGATGAGCCCGTGGGTGTCGGCGCCGATGAGGATCTGCCCGGCGGGGGCGTGCTGTTCGAGCCGGGCGGCGACGTTGACCGCCTCCCCGGAGACCAGCGCGTGGCCCGCGTCGGCGGCGCCCGAGGTGACCACCTCGCCGGTGTGGATGCCGATGCGCACCGCGATCCGGGCCCCGGTCTCGCGCTCCAGCTCCTCCCCCGACTCCTCGACGGCGGCCAGCATGTCGAGCGCGGCGCGGGCGGCGCGCAGCGCGTCGTCCTCGTGCACGACGGGGATGCCGAAGACGGCCATGACCGCGTCCCCGATGAACTTCTCGACCGTGCCGCCGTGCCGCTCCAGGCAGGCCCGCAGCAGGTCGTAGTAGCGCAGCATCACATGGCGCAGCGCCTCCGCGTCGAGCCGCTCGCTGAGCGCCGTGGAGCCGACCATGTCGCAGAAGACGACGGTGATGGTCTTGCGGCTCATGTCGTGCACGGCGCCCCCTTCGGCCGGGTCGAAGCTCAGACGGTCGGACTCAGAACAGAACGCCGCCGATGATGGGCTCCCCGCTGTGCGCCTCCACCTCGTCGGCGGTGGCCTGGAGCCGCAGCTGTACGGAGATCAGCAGGTCGGCCTCTTCGTCGCTGAGCCCGTGGAGCGCCTCCAGCTGCCCCGGGGTGAGTCCGTCGACGGGGAACCCGGCGGCCCGCAGGGCGTCCAGGCGCTGTGTGTCCGGCATGGTGTCGGCCCTCCCGGTGGGTGGTGGTGGGGGTTGTGCGTCGTCGCTGTGCGGGTCGTCGCCGTGCGGGTCGTCGCTGTGCGGGCTCCGGCGCCGTACGCGCATCCCGTAGAGCCAGACCACCGCGCCGAGCGCCGCGAGCGCCGGTCCGGCGGTCAGGAACACGAAGCCGACGCCCGACCAGCTCGCGAGCGCCGCGCCCAGCGGCGGGGCGGCCAGCTGGAGCAGCACCGGGAACGCGTTGGCGATCGCGGTGACCCGGCCGGTCAGCTCGGGGGGCGTCTCGCGGTGCAGTACGTACGGGAAGACGACCATGATCCCGGCGGCGGCGAAGCCGAGCACCCCGGCGATCGGCATCCACAGCCAGACCATGCCGTGGGCGTCGAGGCCCAGCCCGGTGCCGATGCCGCTGACCGCCGCGCCGACCACGATCTGGGCCACGCCCAGCACCACGAACGGCCCCGCCGCCATGACGCGCCCGCTGATGGCGAGCGTGCCGAGCGCCGCGCCGAGTCCGACCGCGGCCACCACATAGCCCAACGAGGTTTCGCCGACGCCCAGTTCGCGCATGGCCAGCGGGGAGAGGGTGTCGAAGGTGAGAACGAGGAAGAGGGTCGCCGCGACGCTGCCGATCAGCGCGATCAGCGCGGGGGTGCGGGCGATGAACCGTATCCCTTCGGCGATGTCGGCGCGCAGCCCGGTGGGTTCTCCGTCGCCGGCCGTCGCCTCGGTCTTCGGGTCCGGCCGCCGCGGCAGCCGTACGGCGGACAGCAGCGCGGCCGAGACGACGAAGGTCGCGGCGTCCACGACGAAGGCCGCCCGCACCCCCCATCCTGCGATGATCAGCCCGCTGAGCGCCGGTCCTGCCACCTTGGCGGCCTGGTTGGTGAAGACCGTGAGCGACATCGCGGAGAGCAGGTCCTTCTCCGGGACGACGGAACGCAGCGTGGACTGGTGGACCGGGTTGAACAGCGCCCCGAACGACACCTTGCACACCACGAGCACCAGCAGCACCGGCAGGTTGGGCGCGGCGAGATAGCCGAGCGCCAGCGCCGCGCGGACCAGATCGCAGCCGACCAGCACCCGTATCCGATCGCTCATCCGGTCGGCGAGCGCCCCCGCCACCGGGGCGAGCGCCACCATCGGGACGGCCACCGCCACGCTGAGCGCGGCGAGCGCGCCCGCGCCATGGCCCCAGGTGTAGGTGAGGAGGACGACGAGGGCGAGGTAGTCCAGCCAGTCCCCGACGCTCGAAATGGCCTGGCCGCCGTAGAGCAGCCGGAAACGGGGGTGGCGCAGGGCCGCGGTGAGCGAGAGCCGTTCCATCTACGCGCTCCTCTCGCTCGGCGGCGTGAACCGGTCGGCGAGTTCGCCGAAGGCGGCCACCAGCAGCTGGACGGTGTTCAGGGCGGACACGCTCACCGCGCGCCGCAGCCGGGCCTCCAGCGGCAGGGTGTCGAGCAGTCGGCGCAGCGCGTCCCGGTGGCCGGGGTCCTCCTCGGCGTGGCGGGCGAGGGTACGGAACGCGGCGCGCGGATGGCCCGTGCGCGCGCTCAGGCGCTCGGCCGCCCGGGGGTGCGGAGGGTCGCCCTCCAGTACGGCGATGTAGCCGAGCAGACAGACCGGGTGGAGGCGTTCGATCCAGAAGTACTGAGCGCCTGCCAGCGCCGCCACCGGGGCGGGCGGAATCCGCCGCCAGGGCTCGCCGGGGTCCTGGCCGAGCGCGGCCAGGTCCTCGCACACCCAGACGTCATGGCCGCGCTCCTCGGGGATGTGGCGCGCCCAGTACGGAACGAGCGCGGCCGCCACCGGATCGTCCCCCCGGTCGGCCAGCTCCCGGCTGCGGGCGGCGGCCACCTCCATCACGGGGACGGTCGCGCGGATGATCTGGTGCGTCAGATGCAGGTATTCGGGATAGACGGCGGCCGGGTCGGGCACCGCCCAGACCCGGGCCAGCGTCGCCCGCAGCCCCGGCCGCAGCAGCCCGATCCTGGCGTCGAGCGCGGCGGCGGTGGTGATCATGGCGCACCGTCCGCGTGTCGTCCGAGGGCGGCGAGTTCGCGATAGCCCTCGGTTCCGTAGCGCCGCAGGAACGTCTCCGCCCCGCCCTCGCGGGTGAGCCCGGCGAGCCGCCGTTCCACCGCGCGGACGCCCGGCCGCTCCAGTACCTCTGTGGCCCGCGCGGCGGTCCGAGGCTCGCCCAGGGCGGTCACGCACGCCGCGCAGTAGCCGTCGCACTCGGCGCCCGCGAGCGAGGCCAGATGCCGAGGGCCGAAGGCCCGGATGCCGCACAGCAGTTCGCGCTCCAGCAGCCGTTCGCGGATCGCGGCCCAGCCGTCGTGGGCGATGTGTCCGAGCCGCAGATGGGCGGGAACCCGCCCGAGGGCGGCGGCGTCGACCACGTCCTGGTTGCAGCAGGTCACGACGGTGCCGTCGAAGCAGACAACCGGCCAAGCGGCCAGCACACAGGGCGCGGGCACGGTGCCCCGGTGGCGGGTGCCCGCCCCGGACACGGTGTCAGACCCGGTCCCGGTTCCGGTTCCGGCCGAGGCTCCGTCGTCAGACGCGGGCCCGAACCCCGGCACGGCCCCGGACTCCGGCTCGGGCACGCCCCCGGCCCGTAGCGCAGCCCCGGATCCGGAGACGGTCTCGGATCCGGCTCCCGCCCCGGACGCGGCTCCGCCTTCGAGCGCGGACCCGGCCCCGGGCGCAACTCCAGACCCCGGCATAGCCGCGGCCTCCGGCACAGACCCGTACCGGGGTGCTGGCCCGTACCGGGGCGTGCCCCCAATTCCGGGCGCAGCACCAGATCCGGGCGCCGGCGCAGCCCCGGCCGCGGGCCGGGGCGCGAGCCCAGACGTGGGCGTATCCGCAGGCCGCGGCACGGGCCCAGACCCGGGTCCGGACCCCGACGTGGCGGCGGCCCCTGGCGCGGCCCCAGACCCCGGCCCGGGCACGGCCCCGGCCCGTAACGCCCCGGGTCCGGAGACGGCCTCGCATCCGGCTCCCGCCCCGGACGCGGCTCCGCCTTCGAGCGCGGACCCGGCCCCGGGCGCAGCCCCGGACCCGTACCGGGCCGCGGGCCCGGACTCCGGCACGACGCCGGAACCAGACGCGGCCCCGACTCCCGGCTCCGGGAGCCACGTGCGGGCGCGTCCGGCGGGCTTGACGACGGTGACCAGGATCGGCACCCGGTCGTCCAGCTCGCCGCGGATGTCCTCGGCGGCCTCCCGCAGATACGGATCGTCAGGCGTGCGTCCGGTGAGCTGGACGCTGACGTCCTTGCCCTCGTCCACGAGCCGCCGCAGCACGCGCAGCACCGCGGCGCGCGGCACCTCGCGTTCGTGGAACGCGTCGATGCTGGCGGCGAAGTGGTCCACCGCGTCGATGGCGTGCCGCACCGGCGCGGGGGTCCGGCCGTGGGCCGCGAAGTACATCCCGGACAGCAGCTGGGTGCGGCCGCCCACGTCCCGTACGCGCTCCGCGATCTCCGCAACCAGCCGGGGCCGCAGCAGCGGTTCACCGCCCGTCAGCAGGACGTACTCGGGCCGGTCGGCCGGGGTGAACGTCCCGACGAAACGCTTCAGCACGGCGGCGTCGATCTGCTCGCTCCCCATCGAGGAGGCGGTCGAGCAGTGCGCGCAGGCGAGCGGGCAGCGCCGGGTGACGGTCAGCAGGACCGCGGCCGCCGGTTCGGCACGGGCCGCGAGCAGGTCGAGCAGATGCACTGGACCACTCCCCCCGGTTCCGTCCTGGCATGTGACCCAAGGGCAGCATGGGTCGGGCCGCTTGGGCGCCGGTTTGCGGGCGGTTGCGCACTTCTTGTGCCCACCGCCGTACCCAACTCCTCAGACGTCTGAGGACTTCTGCTAGAGTCCGCGAGGCCATCGCACAAGATCAACAACCCGCCGGGAGAGACGAGATGGCGGAAACCTCACAGCTGCGGCACGGCCGCGTGGTGCCGCAGGTCGAGAGCACGCTGCGCGCGATGCTCACCGAGGGGCGCTGGCGCCCCGGCCAACGCCTCCCCAGCGAGGTGACCCTCGCCGCCGAGCTGGGCGTCGGCCGCTCCTCGGTCCGCGAGGCCGTCCGGCTGCTGGCCCACGACGGCCTGCTGGACGTACGCCACGGCTCGGGCACCTACGCGGCCGAGGAGCCGCGGGAGCCGCGCGACGTACGGCAACTGCTGCGCCGCGCCCGGCTGCTGGAGGTCTACGAGGTCCGCCGGGCGCTCGAGGTGGAGGCCGCCCGGCTCGCAGCCCGCCGCGTACGCCCCGAGGACCTCACCCGGCTCACCGACGACCTCAAGCGCCGCCAGAAGGCGGCCGGAGCCGGTCCCGCCGCCTTCGTGGACGCCGACCTGGCCTTCCACCGCACGGTCGTGGAGCTGTCCGGCAACGCCGTACTGCTCGGCCTGTTCACCTCCGTCCTGCCGGTGCTGCGCGAGGAGCTGGTCGAGATGGTCGTCCACGAGACCGGGCTGCCCGATCTGACCTGCGCCCATACGGCGCTGCTGGACGCCCTGGCGGACGGCGACCCCGAGGCCGCGATCGCCGCCACCGTGAAGAACCTGGAATCCGTGATGACGCTCATCGCCGAGGAGGCACCATGACACCCACCCCCGTCCTGAGGGCCGACGACGTCGATGTGGTCCGCGACGGCAGCCACCTGCTGCACTCGGTCTCGCTGACCGTCCGCCAGGGCGAGCACTGGGCCCTGCTCGGCCCCAACGGCGCGGGCAAATCAACCCTCCTCAGCCTGCTGGGCGCGCACGCCCACCCCACCCGGGGCACGGTGGAGGTGCTGGGCCGCACCCTGGGCCGGGTCGATCTGCGGGAGCTGCGCGCGTACGTGGGCCATGTCGACCCCCGGCATCCGCTGCGCTCCCCGCTGCGGGCGCGGGACGTCGTCCTGACCGGGCTGACCAACACCGTCGAGCCGGTCCCCCGCCGCCACCCCGACCCCGCCCAGCGCGAGCGGGCCGAGCGGCTGCTGACCACCCTGGGCATGGCCGACAAGCTCGACGCGCGCTGGCCGACGCTCTCCCAGGGGCAGCGCGGCCGGGTGCTGATCGCCCGGGCCCTGATGCCCCGCCCCCGGCTGCTGCTGCTCGACGAACCGGCCACCGGCCTCGACCTGGCCGCCCGCGAACAGCTCCTGGACAGCCTGGACGCCCTGCGGCTCGCCCACCCGGAGCTGGCCACGGTCCTGGTGACCCACCACCTGGAGGAGCTGCCCGCGTCCACCACCCACGCGATGCTGCTGCGCGACGGGCAGTGCCTGGCGTCGGGCGCCGTGGACGAGGTGGTGACCACCGACGCCATCACCAAGTGCTTCGACCACCCGGTCCACATCGCCCGCACCGACGGCCGCTGGACGGCCCGTACCGTACGGACCACCCCTCACCCGGCCACCAGCGCGGCCATGGCCTCGGCCGATGCGGGGGCCAGCCGGTAGATGCCCTGCACCCCGTGGGAGCGGGTCAGCTCGCCGTCCACGATGTGCTTCAGACGGCGCTCACCGCGCCGAGAGCGGAAGGTCAGCTCGGTCAGCAGCCCGGGCGGCACCGCCCGGTCGAACCGCAGCGGCGAACCGGGCGGCCCGAGCAGCACCTCGGTCGTGACCCCGGCCTTCAGCGCGTCCCAGCGGACGATGCGCACCCAGTCCTCGGTGGCGGTCCGCTCGCCGAACGTCTCGTACGGAAGGACCCGGCCGACCTCCATCCGGCCGAGCGCCCACAGCTGCTTGCGGTGGGCGCGCACCGGATAGATGTGGTCGCCCTCCTTCACCCCGGCCCGTATGAAGCTCGGCTGCGACTGGAACGGCCCTCCGAAGAGGATGACCAGCCGCTCCCCCTCGTACCCCTGCCGCCCGAGGTAGCGGCAGACATCGTTGGTCCACAGGGTCGTATACGCGTTGGCCATGCCCCGGACGCTAGTCCGGGGGTATGACAGCACCCGGGTTACGGTTGTCATTCAGCGGTACATCCTACTTGTCCCGAGGCGGTTGTGAATGTGATCCTTCAACGGAACGAGAAGGACGCACGATATGGCACACGCCCGCTGGCACCACATCCTCATGGAGTCGCAGCGCCACGCCCTCAAAGCAGTTGATGAGTGGAACTGCTCAACGGGCAACTATTCCGACTTCTTGACGCACATACACAGGGCGTGGCACTACCTGCTTCACGCGCAGTTCCACCAGGCCAAGATCGACTACCACTACAGGGACCCCAAGACCGGGCAGTACGCCATGATTGACGGCGAGCCGAAGGCGTGGGACCTGGAACGGTGCCTGAAGCAGCGCTACCCCAACAGTCGCGATCCGATCCGCCTGAATGTCGAGCTCTTCGTGGCACTCCGCAACAAGGTGGAACATCGGTACGAGCACAACTTGCAGATCATCATGGACGGCAAGGCGCAGGCGCTCGTCATGAACTACGAGCAGGAGATGGCGAACCACTTCGGCACCAAGTACAGCCTCGCCGACCGGCTTCGCTTTCCGATCTCCCTTCAGGCACTCACAGCCGAGGGGCGTGAGCAGCTCCATGCGGCGGTGAAGAAGCTCCCGAAGCAAACCCGTGATCTCGTGGCGAAGTTCGAGGCGGCCATCGACCCGGATGTGCTGGATGATCTGAAATACGACTACCGCGTCCGGCTTGTACCCATGGTCGGATCAAAGACTGATGCCGACCTGGCGATCGACTTCGTGAAGCTCGACGAGCTAACCGACGAGGAACGCAAGGTCATGACCGAGGCCGGACGCAAGGGCGCCGTCATCATCAAGGACCGTCACGTAGAGGTAGCGGACAAAGCGAAGCTGCGCCCGAAGCAGGTCTGTGAACTCGTCGAGCAGCGGCTGTCCTTCGAGTTCAGCCCGTTCAGAGAGCACCTTGAGATGTGGCAGCGGTTCAAGGTACGTCCCGCGAAGAACTCCACCAGGCCGTACGAAACCGATGCGAAGTACTGTATCTACAGCGAGGCGTTCAACTCCTACCTGTACACGTCGGCTTGGGTGGAGAAGATCGTCAAGGAGATCGGTACACCTGAGCAGTACCGGGCCTTCTTCGGCAAGGAGCCACGTATGAAGAAGGTCGTCCCGCTACCCAATAGGGCGGTTCCGCCCGCCGAGCAGGGCGATCCCCACCCACAGAGCAAGAGCGCCTGAACGAGATAGAGCGCCCGACACACGGCAGGGGACGGCACCCACTCACTGATCGTTTCAGAATGAGTCGACGACGCTCGTCAGGCAGCTTCAGTCATCAAGTCGGTTCAGAACCTGGGTGAACTCGCCATTGTCGATCAAGCCCCCGAGGACCTGGACCATGTTGCTGATACCGGCATCGCGGACGATGAGACCGTCCGAGCACCAGAAGTAGCGTCCGCCGAGCGCCTCCCCGCTCGCTGCCCACCGCTTCATCAGGGTCTCAACGTGGGCAACGGTGCAGATGGTTGCGCTCCACCGGGACCCGTCCGGCAGCCGTACCTCAACGTCGATGTCATCCACGGCGTCCAGGACCTCGCCGGCGCCCGGCAGGAATGCTGCCTCAAATTGTTCCGTGTGGACGTGGTACCAGGGTCCGTCCCAGCTGCCCGCCTCTGTGCTCTCGCTCATCGGGCGAGTGTGCCGGGCGGAACCGCCCACCTCAACCGCGTTCTTCTGGCACGCTGCCGCGCGTGAACAGTGATCTTGTGCCCGAGGACCTGTGGGCGCGCGTGGCTCCTTTGCTGCCGCCTTGCCCAGAGCGGCGACACCGCCACGCGGGTCGGCGCCGGATACCAGACCGCGTCGCGCTGGCGGGCATTCTCTACGCACTGCGCACCGGCGTGGCCTGGCGTGATGTGCCGCGCCAGCTGGTGGGCTGCTCCGGCGTGACCGCCTGGCGCCGCCTGCGGGACTGGACCGAAGCCGGCCTCTGGCCCCGACTCCATGCCGCCCTGCTCACCGAGCTGCGGGCGGCGGGCCTGCTGGCGATGGACGACTGCGCCATCGACGGCTCGCACGTCCGGGCACTCAAAGGGGGCACCACACCGGGCCGTCGCCGGTCGATCGGGGCAGGCCGGGCAGCAAGCACCACCTGATCGTCGACCGACACGGCACCCTGCTCGCAGTGTCACTGACCGGCGGGAACCGCCACGATGTCACCCAGCTCATCCCACTACTCGATGCCATTCCCCGCAGCCGGGGCCGGCGCGGACGCCCCCGTCATCGTCCCCGACGACTGTTCGCCGACCGCTGCTACGACTTCAACAAGTACCGCAGGCTTCTTCGCGGGCGAGGGGTCAAACCGGTGATCGCCCGACGTGGTGCCCCGCATGGCTCTGGACTGGGCAAGACCCGCTGGGTGGTAGAACGCGCCTTTGCCTGGCTCCACCAGTTCAAGCGCCTTCGCATCCGGTACGAGATACGCGCCGACCTGCACCTGGGCTTCCTCGAACTCGCCTGCAGCATCATCTGCTTGAGACGTCTCCTTATGGAATGGGGCGTTCAGGGCCGTGGCCAAGGCCCAGCGGCAGCCTCGGGCCCTGGCGGCATCGTCCACGCCCAGCGCCATACGGAGGGCGGCCCGGCCCCGGCCGCCATCAAAGTGAAGGCGCCGATCAGCTCGCATGCCTGGGCACGGATGCCGAATTCGCAGAAGTCCAATGGCCACACTGAAGCGGTTCATTAACGTTGAGGAGGTTGCCCTTTGTAAGTCATCGTGCAACCAGACCAGAGGACGACTCACTCGGGAGCGCTGAACGCCGCATCCCTCAGTTCGGCAATGACACTACATCGGCTAACACAAGGAGGTGGATCGTTGCTGACGGCCGTATCCGGACCGCAGCGGGCTCGGGCCACACAGCCGACTTTTGGCGCTGAGCCCAGGCCGAGAGCTGCGGCAAACCGACGAGCGGGCGAGCGTGTGGGCGTGAGCAGCGGGTGACTACTGGGTCTCCGCCCGCCCCCGGCCCGGTCCGGTCCGGTCATGCTTACGCCGTGGGCTCCCCCTCCGAGGCGGGCAGCTGCACCTGCCCGTTCAGGGCCGCCGTCAACACATCGTTCGAGATCGAGTCCCCCTCGACCCGCACGACCTTCCCGGTCTCGTTTTCAGTGATGGTCACTGTCACCGACCGCCGCCGGTCACGCTGAAGCCAAGCTTTTACGATCTGCACGAGCGCCGTGACGCCTCCCGCGCTGGTGAGGCCTACGACCAACTCGGCGGCCACGCCCTTGACTCCCTCGGCCGGGACGCCCCGATCCATCACCTGTGCCCCGGCCACGCCGTGCAGGTCGTTGATCAGTTCGGCGCGCGCGTCGAGTACCGCCTCGTGATCGGCGTCGAGCCCTGCCAACCGACCCTCGACGCCGACTTCCGCCATCCGTGACATGGGTGACCCTTCCCGTTCTAAACTGAGGCCCGGCGTATGACTGTTGATAGCCGGGGGTGGACAGGATCGCATGTACCGTGCCCTGATCGTCTGCAATTCCCGTTTCCCCAAAGACCCCGGCGCGCTCCCGGAGCTGAAAGGGCCGAAGGCGGACGGGATGCTGCTGCGGGACGCTCTCACGGATCCGGCCACCGGGCTATTCGACCGCAGCGAGGTCAAACTGGTGCCGGAGGCTGACTCACCGGAGATTCTCGACGCGGCCGACGAGTTCTTCAGCGGTGCCGAAGCGGACGACATTCTGCTTTTCTACTACAGCGGCCACGGGCGCAGCATCAGCCAGGAGCTGTTCCTGTGCGCGGGCAACAGCAGGACGAGCCGTCTAGAGTCCTCCGCCGTCGCGTCGAGCACCCTGTCTCGGATCATTACGCGGAGCTTTGCCCAGGTGAAGATCGTGATCCTGGACTGCTGCCACGGCGGTGGCTTCAAGGGCGGAGTTCTAGCCGAAGGGTTGTCTGGCAAGGGCCGGTTCGTTATCGCGGCGGCGTCGGCCGTGGACCAGGCGTGCGACTCGGAGACCCGCGGCGAGCCGAGCCCGTTCACGAAAGCGCTGATCGAAGGGCTTCTCACGGAGGCGCGGGACAGTGACGGCGACGGTGCGGTCGATCTCGACGACCTCTTCGCACACCTGGCTGGCACCCGCTTCGACGGACATGAGCCGCAACGCAAGTTCGATGGCGCGGGGGCCGTCCAAATCGCCCGCCGGGAGCTTGAGGTCCTACTGGACGACCTGTCGCCTTCCGCCGGGCCGGACGACCTCGCCCCGTCGGCTTCCCTCCCCCGACCGGACACCATTGGGCCGACCGCTCATCAGCCCGCTCTCGCGCAGGACAGCGTCGACCTCCTGGAGGCCGTCGTTCCGCGGGCGGTCCTCGACCATGCCCGGGTCCAGGCCTTCCGTAGCGAGCTGCGGGAGGACGTAGCCGATGCGTATCCTCCCCAGTTGACGACGAGCGAATTCCTGGTGCGGTCGGGGCTGGTGACAGAAGGTGGCCCGACCATGTCCGGGGCACTGCTCTTCGGCGAGAACCCGACCGCGGTGCTGCCCACGGCGATGGTGCGCTGCGTACGCTTCCGGGGCACAGACAAGATCGATCCGACGACCAGTACAGAACTCCACGGCACCCTCCCCGAACTAATCGTCCAGGGCCGGGACTTCGTCGCCTCCGCCGCCCTGCTCGGTGAGCTGCCGACGGCCGAGGCTGCCCATACCGACGCGCTCTACCGCTTCCCGATGATCGCGGTGCGCGAGATCATCGCCAACGCCGTGGTTCACCGTGACTACGCCCGCGCCGACGCGTGTGTCTCGGTGCACGTCTACGACGACCGGATCGAGGTGATCAGCCCGGGGACCTGGGGTGGCGGCGATCATCCAGTGCCGGACGGCCAGCAGCGCCTGGGCGTGCTGGAACGCCAGTCTCAGCCGCGAAACTTCCGGCTAGCCCGGGTGCTGTCCTGGGCGAAGCTGGTGGAGTCGGTGGGTGCGGGGCTGCCGCGGTCGGTGGCGGACTGCCGGACGGTGGGGGCGCCGGAGCCGGTGGTACGGATCCGACACGGGATGGTCACGGTGACCGTGTTCCCCCTGGCCGACCGTACGCCGGAGCCCGCCCGGACACCGCGAGAGGCGGTCGTACCCGCAGATCGAGGGGAGCGGTCACGCGGTATCGATCCGCACCGGATCGCGGAGGTGTACTGCCAAACCCCGAAGGGCAGCTTTATTGGCACGGGATACAGGGTGACGAATGACACCGTACTGACAGCCGGTCACCTCGTGGCTGGGGCGGCCGCCTGCACCCTCCGATTTCCGATCGGATCAGCGATGTGGGAAGCCACTGCCGAGGTGGCCGCGCTCGACGAGGTCATGGATGTGGCCGTGTTGCGTTTCTCGCCACCCAGCGAGGCCGAGGTCGTCGCGCCTGTGCGCTTCGGTCGTGTCACTGCTCAGCCCGCCGTCCTGCAGGTGCAGACGGCCGGTTTCCCTCACTTCAAGCTCCGCCGCGACGACAACCAGAGGCAGCGGGACCTGGCCCATCTGCAGGGCACGACGTCGAGTCTGACGAATGTCAGCAGCGGCACGCTGAGCATCCGAGTCGTCGCCGCACCTGCAGATGATGACCACGGGACAAACCCGTGGGCGGGCATGGCTGGTGCTCCGGTGTGGGTGGACGGCCTGCTCATCGGAGTCGTCAACGTGGCACTGCGCGCCGAGGGGCCAGGCACGCTGGGCGCCGTCCGCATCGACCGTTTCCTCGCCGGTTCCGTCCCCGGCCTCCCCGGACTGCTGGGCATCCCTGAGCCCCTCGACCTGCCCGAAGTACCTGCACCGGAGCTTCAGTCCGTCTCACCGTATCTGGCCCTCGTACAAGACATCGCCCCACCGCAGCTGGCGGGGCGGGACGATGAGTTGGCCACGCTCACGGAGTTCTGCCACGGCGAGCTGCCCTATGCGGTGTGGCGGGGACAGCCCTGGACGGGCAAGACAGCGCTGACCGCATGGTTCACGCTCCATCCTCCCCAGGATGTGGACGTGGTCTCCTTCTTCGTCACCAGCCGACTGGCGGGCCAGAGCGACAGCACCGCGTTCACAGACGCCCTTGTGGACCAACTCAGCTGGTACCTGGGCCAAGACCGTGCCGCCTCCTCGACGCACACTGGGGCGCTGGAGATGCTCCGTCGCCAACTGCTGGCCTCCGCCGCCCGCAAGGCACACCAGGAGCGCCGTCGGCTGCTGCTCGTCGTGGACGGCATCGACGAGGACCGGGGACCATCGTCAGGCCTGCCGAGCATCGCCTCGCTGCTGCCGACGAATCCCCCTCCTGGTCTGCGTGTGCTGGTCACGGGCCGGAAGCTGCCGCTGCCGGACGACGTCCCGGCGGGGCACCCCCTGCGCCATTGCCCTGATGTCCTCCTCGCCCCCGCGTCCGACGCTCTGCTACCGCGTCGCGAGGCCAACGCCGAGTTGCTGGCTCTACTCTCCGCCTCCCAGACCTATCGCGACATCCTGGGACTGATCTCTGCTGCCGACGACATGCCGCTGCCCGTACTGGCGGACCTGGTCGGGGTGGCGCCGTACGAGCTGGCGCGGCTGTTGGGCGGTCCGCTCGGCCGACTGTTCGTCTTCTCCGATGCGGAAGCACTGGCGACCGGCCAGGTACGGTTCGCGCACGCCGCGCTGCGTGAGGAGGTACGGCAGATGCTCGGTCCGCGGCTGGTGCGGGAATACGCACAGCAGGTTGAGGGGCCCAGCTACGATCCGTGGGCGTCCCCGGAGCCGCCCATCTAGTACTCCAGCAGGCCAGATGGTGAACTCCTGCTGGAACATGAGGCAGACGCTCGCTTCGTCAGTGTGAGGCGAGAACGGAGGGCCAGGACCTGGGCGATCTGAGTGAGCCATCACTCGAAGCTGCCACGACCGAGCATCTGACACTTGAGTACGCATTTCCTGCGCCCCCGGTGCCCGGGTCTGGGTAGGAACAAGTGAGGCCCCGGCACGATCGCCGGGGCCTCGGGCGCCTTAGCCATCTAACGGTCGAACTCCCGCTGCTTGACGCCCAGGATGAACGCGCCCCACGCGTCCCCCGTGAACGCCAGATGCGGGCCGCCCCTGTCCTTGCTGTCCCGTACGGAACAGCCATGGTCAACCGTGTCCGCGACCTCTACGCAGTTGTTTTCGGCCCCGGAATACGATGACTTCCGGTAGGTCCCTATAGCTTCAGGGGTCACTTTGATTCTTCCTTGCTTCTCCGCAGTACGCCCCGAATGAGCCTTGCGCTCGCCTCCGGGGCCAGTGCCGCAGATCGTAGCTGGTCAAAGGCCAGCGAGTAAGCGGCGAGGTCCTCCGCCCCTTCCAGGATGGACGAACCTCGCAGGTTGTCCAGCGTCACAGCTTCCACGGTGGGCTCGGCATCGAATGAGAAGCAGGAGAACGCGGATGGCATCGTGGCCTTCACGCCGGCGGAGATGGGCAACACCTGTAGCGTCACGTTCCGCCGCTTGCCCACTTCGAGGATATGAGCGAGCTGTTCCTGGTAGATGTCTACCCTTACGGCCGGGTGAGCGATCACAGGCTCCCAAATGATGGCTGTGTAGTGTGCCGCATCCTCCGTCTCCTCGATTCTGGCTTGCCGATCCTGTCTCACCTTGACCAGCTTCGGCACCTTGCCGGGATCGACGAAGTCCGCGGCACTGTCAATAACAGCCTCTGCGTATCCGGGAATCTGCAACAACCCCGGGATCAGCGCAGGCTGCCATTCCCGGATATGCGTTGCGTCATCCTCCAGCGAGATGTGGTCCAAGTAATCCTGTCGCAGGTGCGCCGCATGTTCCAGCCACCAGCCGCGCCGATTCGCGTTCTTGGCCAACGTTTCAAGTTTGGTACGGACCTTGGGGTCGTCAACACCGTAGGCGCTGAGCAGAGCTCGAATCTCGATGATTCGGGCGGTGACGTGCCCGCTTTCGATCCGACTGATCCTGGTCTGATGAACCCCCAGCACCTCTGCCGCTTGCGGCTGGTCGAGTTTGGCGCCCTGCCGGTACCTCTTGAGCGCGGCACCGAGTCGCCTACTGCGCACCGTCGGCCGTCCCCCTGCGGGCATCTCTTCCCCTCTCTTCCCTGCGCCCCATCGCGTAGCGAGGGACCACTGTAGAGCTTGCCGACACGATAGAGGTGCACGCGTGTGGCATGTATGCAGTTTTCGTTAGTTGCGAAACTGGCAACTTGCCCTCTAACCTCAAGTGACCGTGCCACTACACGGTGCGGTCTTGGCGAAGAGTCAGGGGGTAGCAGATGGCCACAGTCACGGCGGACCACGAGCGCCGCGACACGTTCCGTGTCTCGAAGCGCAGGCGGAACGTACCGATCGCGCGGACCCGGGTGAGAAAGGCCCTCGCGAACTGGGGCGTTGACGCAGATCTGGCAGACGACATCACACTTTCGGCTGACGAACTGTTGTCTAATGCCATCCGGCACTGTCGCGTCACATTCGCTCAGATCGAGATCAGCGTCTCCGTTCGGGCCGGAGATTTGCTCCTTGAAGTCACAGATCCCGACGGAGACAAACTCCCGGAACTCCGCGCGCCGAGTTCCGATGAGGAAGGGGGCCGGGGCCTGTACCTCGTCGCGAAATTGGCGGACGAGTGGGGGCACAGCCACCGGCAGCACGCCAAATGCGTCTGGGCTCGGTTCGTGATCCCGAACGAGGTCACGTGTACCGACTGACGTATGACCGCACGACTGAGCCGCACCGCAACGGGACACCGGCGATACGGGCACTGGACCGGGGGCGGGCGCAACCATTGACGACCGGCGAACGTGCCGCGGTCAACCGCTGGTACGTACTGCGCAATGGGCATCGGTACGAATTACGGCTGTCCGTTGCCGGTGAGCGGCGCGTATCCGCCGTGGTCCTGCCTCCGCCGCACCCATCACACCACGCCTCACAGGTTCCCGTTACGCGACAGGACATCATCGCGTAACGGGCGCAGGAGGACTCCCGGCGTGCGGCCGCCCCGCCGCCGGTCGAGTCCGCGCAGGGGCCCCGCAGTCTCCGCAGACCGGGGCCCCTGCGTTCCGTACCGCAGCGCCCGAAAACAGCGCGGGCTCAGGACACCGGGCGGGAGTCCGACCAGACGCTTTCGAACTCCTCGCGGTAGGTGCCGAAGAGCCCGCCGTCGCCCTCGTTCGGGTCGCGGCCGTCGCGTACCACCTCGCGGCCTCGGCCGCCGCCGCGGAGGACCAGGACCGGGGCCTCCATGCCGCGGGCCTTGCGCAGGTACGACTGGACGACCGCGAGGCCGTCGGTGCCGTCGCCGTTGACCAGGTAGGCGGTGAAGCGGGGGGTCTCGTCGAAGACGTGGATCTCGAAGGCGCCCGGGTCGCGCAGGGCGGCGCGCACCCGGCGCATATGGAGGATGTTCATCTCCACCGAGCGGCTCAGCTCGCCCTTCTTCAGCCCCAGCTCGCGCTCCCGCCGCCGGACCGCGCTGCTCGCGGGGTTGAGGAACAGCAGCCGGGCGCGGCAGCCGGATTCGGCCAGGCGGACCAGGCGGCGGCCGGAGTAGTTCTGGACCAGGAGGTTGAGCCCGATGCCGACCGCGTCGAGGCGGCGGGCGCCCGCGAACAGGTCCTCGACGGGCAGTTGCCGCTGGAGCCGCACCCGGTCGGAGTGGACGCCGACCACGTCCGCGTACCGGTCGCCGACCAGGTCCTCGACCGCGTCGATGGGCAGCCGGTCGGTGGAGGGGTTTCCGGTGCCGCTGCCGAGGATCTCCAGCAGCCGGGCCGAGGCGCGCTCGGCCTGGGCCAGCACGGTCCCGGACAGGGCGCGGTTGCGGGAGACGACGTTACGGGCGACCTCCAGCTCGTCGAGGGCCAGTTCCACCTCGCGCCGGTCGTCCAGGTAGGGCTCGAAGCACGGCCAGTGCTGGACGAGGAGTTCACGCAGCTGGGGCAGGGTGAGGAAGCTGAGCACATTGTCGTCGGCCGGGTCGAGCAGATAGCCCTTGCGGCGGCTCACCTCCCGGACCGCCACGGCCCGCTGCACCCACTCCTGGCCGGCCGGTCCGGCGGCGGCGATGACCCAGTCGTCGCCGTGGACCGGTTCGTAGATCGGCCGGAGCACCGCGCCGACGACCGCGCGCAGCCGCTGTTCGACCAGATTCAGCCAGATGTAGGCCCGCCCGGCCCGGCGTGCGCGCGTCCGCACCTCGTCCCAGGCCTCGGCGCCCCAGTCCAGTTCCGCTCCGATCTCCATCGGACGCACCAGGGACACCGCACCGGGGGGTGCCTCGGTGGAGCCGTCACCCCCGGGACCTCCGTCACCAGGGGGCAGCTCCAGCCCGCCCGAGCTCACCTGTGCACCGCCTTCCGCCCCCGCTCCAACGATCACCGCAGACTACTGCTCGGGCGGGGGCGGTGCGACACTCCGGTCGGCCTGAAGGTCAACCTTAGTCTTCTGTATGGCCGTTGTGACGGGTGAGTGCAGGGGGCGTAAGGGGACTCATCGCGGTCACGTCGCGGGGCGCGAGCTGGAAGCCCTGCCAGTGCACCGGCATCGGTTCCTGGTCCTCATCACGGGCGATGTGGTGGAACCCGATGTTGACCCACACCACGGGGTGGGTGAGCGTCTGGCCGTTGACCCACTTGTCGACGCTCTTACCGGCCCCGGCGCCGCAGTTCGGCAGATTGTTGCTCGCAAACTGTTCACATTTGTTGTACTGCGTGAAGTAGACGTCGTGCTTGGTGTAGCTGCGTCCCTGGTACTTGGTGGTGTGGCCGGGCACGATCTCGTAGCTGCGCGGATGGCCGTCCTTGTTCTTGCCCGCCGTGCTCACCACGCGCCACCAGCGCGCCCCCGCCGCGTCGCCCGCCAGCTCCTTGCCGACCTTGGTGCGGGTGGTCTTGGTCGTGGGGATGCGGCCTGCGGTGGCCGTGGTCTTGGAGTCGTACTGCTCGACCTTGCTCTTGGCCGAGCCGTCGAGGCCGAAGTTCAGCCGCCAGAAGACGTTGTGGGCGTGGCTGGTGGCGTAGTCCTTGGCGCCCTTGCCTATGGGCCAGCCGCGGCCGTCGCCCGCGTCGTAGTCCATCGGGGAGAGCGTGCCGGTGGCGCCGACCTGCATGGACATCGTGCCGTCGCCCGCGAAGCGCCACTCGGTGATGTACTCGTACCAGCCGACCTGGTTGACGGTGTAGACCAGCAGGTCCTTGCCCTGGGCCTGGTAGAGCTTTTCGCCGTCGTTCATGCGGTAGGCGTGGCCGCGGGTCCGGGTGGTGGCGCACAGCCCCTTGACGTCGGGGTGGTCGGGATCCCAGGCGTCCGGCACCCGCACGGTCTTGATGGTGCCGCCGGGGCATTCGGCCGGGCTCAGCTGTTGCAGCCCCTGGGCGAAGCCCTGGCCGGTGAGGTCGTCGTACTCGTTCTTGCCGTCGTCGTACGGGACATGGATCTGGCCGATCTTCCCCGACGTCAGCACCTTGATCGGGCGGGCCTCGCCCTTGGGCTGGTACGAGACGTTGTCGAGGACCAGCCCGGCCTTGCTCTCGTAGTGCCAGCACATCCGCCAGGTGGTGCCGCCGTCCAGGGTCTCCTGGATCGAGTACGCGGCGCTGCACTCCGCCGCGGCCGCCGCCGGGGCCTTGGCCGGTACCCGCGGCGCGGCCTGCGCCGGTCCGGCGGCGACCGCCGCCGTGCCGACCAGCGCCGTGGCGCCGAGGGCCGCCGCGAACCGGGCACGGGCCCGGTGCAGCCTTCTTTCACGCATGGGTGACTCCTGTAGCTGAAGGGAGAGGGTGCGAGGGACGCGATGTGCGGCTAGGAGCCCAGCCGGGCGACGGACCGGGCGCTCAGGTCGATGACCAGCTGCCGGGTGTCGATCCAGGGGCCGCCGCCCGTCACCTTGGTGAACAGCCGTACGCAGCGGTGCTTGCCGCAGTCCCGGGTGGCGGCGGGGCCGGGGCCGTCCACGCCCGTGCGGTAGACGAAGCCGGTGACGGTCAGCTGGTCGGGGCTGTTCAGCGTCTTGCCGGTGGCGTCCTTGAAGTCCTTCTTCAGCTCCTGGCCGAGCTTGTCGGCGATCAGGAGCCGGGCCGCCTCGCGCGCCTCGTCCCGGTTGGGCGGCGGCTGGACGCCGCGCTGGGTGTCGGTGCGCTCGACCTTGCCCGAGGCCAGGTCGACGGTCTTCGTCACATAGGTGTCGTCGCTGTAGTCGTAGTACGTGACGTCGGCCCGGCGGGGCGGGTCGGCGGCGCCGACCTCGTCGGGCGTCAGTTCGGCGAGGTCGGTGGAGAGCTGCTCCGGGCCCTTGCCGCCCGTGACGTCCTCACCGCTCTCCCGGAAGGACTGGCCGAGCGTGAGCGTCCGGGCGCGCTTCCGCTCGGCGTCGGTGAGCGGGTCCCGGCCCTTGCCGGTCTTCCCCTGCGCGGGCGCGGCCTCGACCACGCCGGGCAGCTGACGGGCCGCCTGCCCCTGCTCCGCGGCGGAACCCTGCGGTCCGCCGCCCGACCCCTCCCCGCCGGACGCGCTGTCCGGCAGGGTCACCCCGATCAAGACCGCCGTGGCCGTGGCGGCGACGGCCGCGCCCGCCAGCACTCTGCCCAGATGGCGATGGTTCACCGTGCGCACATTCTTCCCCAATCCCCCCTGTCACCGCATCAAGATGTATGCCCCCGCATAACCGGAAATCGCATACGTCAAGGTCACCCGGTAGGACGAACCGATATGGCCGTAGGTTGCCTCCCCTTTGAGGAAGTTCCGCTGAAACCGCCGTTCTCCCGCCCGAGTTGGGAAAGGATGCGTCGTCGGTCGGTTCCGGCCGGGGCCCGCGGTGCTCGCGGCCCCGGGAGAAGAAGTGGAAGAGTCGGCGTATGCAGGTCTGGCCGGGACACGCTTATCCCCTGGGCGCCACGTACGACGGCGCCGGTACCAACTTCGCGGTGTTCTCCGAGGCCGCCACGCGGATCGAACTGTGTCTGCTGCACGACGACGGCTCGGAGACGGCGGTCGAGCTGCGCGAGACCGACGGGTTCGTCCGCCATGCCTATCTGCCGGGCATCATGCCGGGCCAGCGCTACGGCTTCCGGGCCCACGGCCCGTACGAACCGGAGCACGGCGACCGCTGCAATTCCGCCAAGCTGCTGCTGGACCCGTACGCCAAGGCCGTCAGCGGCAAGATCGACTGGGGCGAGGAGGTCTACGGCTACCACTTCTACCGGCCGGACAAGCGCAACGACCTGGACTCGGCGCCCCACACGATGGCCTCGGTCGTGGTCAATCCGTACTTCGACTGGGGCGACGACCGGCCGCCGCGCACCGACTACCACCGCACGGTCATCTACGAGGCCCATGTGAAGGGCCTGACGATGCTCCATCCGCGGCTCCCCGACGAGCTGCGCGGGACCTATGCGGCGCTGGCCCATCCGGCGATCATCGAGCATCTGACGGAGCTGGGCGTCACCACGCTGGAGCTGATGCCCGTACACCAGTTCGTGCACGACCACCGGCTGGTCGACTCCGGGCTCGCCAACTACTGGGGTTACAACACCATCGGCTTCTTCGCCCCGCACAACGCCTACGCGTCCTGGGGCGACCGGGGGCAGCAGGTGCTGGAGTTCAAATCGGCGGTGCGGGCGCTGCACCAGGCGGGCATCGAGGTCATCCTCGACGTCGTCTACAACCACACCGCCGAGGGCAACCACCTGGGCCCGACGCTCTCCTTCCGGGGGCTGGACAACGCCTCGTACTACCGGCTGAGCGAGGACCGGCGGTACTACATGGACACCACCGGCACCGGGAACTCCCTGCTGATGCGGAGCCCCCACGTGCTCCAGCTGATCATGGACTCGCTGCGGTACTGGGTGACCGAGATGCGGGTGGACGGCTTCCGCTTCGATCTGGCAGCGACGCTGGCCCGCCAGTTCCACGAGGTGGACCGGCTGTCGTCGTTCTTCGACCTGGTGCAGCAGGACCCGGTGGTCAGCCAGGTGAAGCTGATCGCCGAGCCGTGGGACGTCGGCGAGGGCGGCTACCAGGTGGGGAACTTCCCGCCGCTGTGGACCGAGTGGAACGGAAAGTTCCGAGACACCGTGCGCGATCTGTGGCGCGGCGAACCGCGCACCCTGGCCGAATTCGCCTCCCGGCTCACCGGCTCCTCCGACCTCTACCAGAACGACGGCCGCCGCCCGCTCGCCTCCGTCAACTTCGTCACCTGCCACGACGGCTTCACCCTGCGCGACCTGGTGAGCTACGACGAGAAGCACAACGAGGCCAACGGGGAGTCCAACCAGGACGGCGAGAGCTACAACCGCTCCTGGAACTGCGGCGTCGAGGGCGAGACCGACGATCCCGCGGTGCGGGCCCTGCGCAGCCGCCAGATGCGCAACTTCATCGCCACCCTGATGCTCTCCCAGGGCGTGCCCATGCTCAGCCACGGCGACGAGTTCGCCCGCACCCAGGGCGGCAACAACAACGCGTACTGCCAGGACAACGAGACCTCCTGGGTGCGGTGGCCCGTCCTCGGCAAGGACGCCGCCGAGGGCGACCGGGAGGCGCTGGAGCTGCTGCGCTTCACCCGCTCGCTGATCTGGCTCCGCCGCGACCACCCGGTCTTCCGCCGCCGCCGCTTCTTCCACGGCCGCCCGGTGGAGGGCACCCACGACGAGCTGTCCGACATCGCCTGGTTCACCCATGAGGGCGAGGAGATGCGCCAGCGCGACTGGCAGGCCGCCCACGCCCAGTCCCTCGCGGTGTTCCTCAACGGCAACGCGATCTCCGAGCCGGGTGTGCGGGGCGAGCGCATCACCGACGACTCGTTCCTGCTGCTGTTCAACGCCCACCACGAACCGCTGGACTTCGTCGTGCCCGTCGACCACGGCAAGCAGTGGCAGGTCATCGTGGACACGGCGATCCCCGGGGGCGTGGAGCCGGGCAGCGGCCAGAAGGTCGCCGCGGGCGACCGGCTGACCCTGGTGGACCGCAGCCTGACGGTCCTCCAGCGCCCGGCGTGACGCGGGTCCGGGGCCTCAGCCGTAGCGCTGGGGCTCGCCGGGCCGCTCGTAGTAGAAGCCGCGCGGCCCCTCCCGCTCTCCGATGCCCCCGCACAGGCACGGTGCGTCCCGTCCCACCACCAGCCCGCTGCCGTTGAGGACGCGCTTGCCGTCGAAACGGCGGCCGGTGACACCGAACAGGTACGTGCCCCGGCTCAGCCGCATGAGGCCCGCCACCACGCGCACCGCCGGAACGGGCAGGCCGCCGGAGACGAGCGGGACGTAGAAGAAGAGGTTCCGCTTCTCCCGCGCCGCCGGGCCGGTCCACAGGGCGACGGTCACCGCGGCCTCGTCCCCGTCCTCGTCCGGGACGCAGCCGCGCACGTAGTACGGCTTGGCCAGCGGCGCGGCCGTGTAATGCCAGAGCGCGGCGGCGACGGCACGCTGCGCGCGGGAGACGCACAGCGGGGAACAGATCGGCTGGTCACCCGGGACGGGCACTTCCACATACCCCCACGACGGACGGTGGCGTTCTCGGCTCAGCGGACCGTGGACTCTACCTCGCTCACCTCGCGGCGACCGCCGGGACCGCGCCGTGGCGGAACGCGCCATACCGGCACACCGGTGCGCCCGGATGGGGGTGCGGCATCTCATCGGGCGCCGCGCCTGGGTACGTACGTTCATATGACGGCTGACCGCATCGTGCCCACCGCCACCTATCGGCTTCAGCTCCAGCCCGGTTTCCCCTTCGCGGCCGCCGAGCGGGCCGTGCCGTATCTGGCCTCGCTCGGCGTCTCGCATCTGCACCTGTCGCCCGTGCTGGAGGCCCGGCCCGGGTCCTCCCACGGCTACGACATCGTGGACCACACCGCCGTACGGGCCGAGCTGGGCGGCGAGCGGGGGCTGCGCACCCTCGCCCGTACGGCCCGGGCGCACGGCCTCGGGCTGATCGCCGACCTCGTGCCGAACCATATGGCGGTGCCCGTGCCGGAGCGGCTCAACGGGCCGCTGTGGGAGGTGCTGAGGGACGGGCCCGGGTCGCGGTACGCGCGGTGGTTCGACATCGACTGGGCCGAGCACGGCCGCAAGGTGCTGCTGCCCGTGCTCGGCGGGCCGCTCGGCGACGAGTGGGAGCGGCTGCGGCCGGGCGACGACGGGGTGCTGCGCTACTACGACCACGCGTTCCCGCTGCGGCCCGGCACCGAGCGGCTGCCGCTCGCCGAGCTGCTGGACGCCCAGTGGTACCGGCTCGGCTGGTGGCGGCTGGCCCGCACCGAGCTGAACTACCGCCGTTTCTTCACCATCTCCGAGCTGATCGCGGTGCGCGTCGAGGACCCGGAGGTCTTCGACGCGACCCACGGCACGCTGCTGGGCCTGCTGCGGGACGGGGTGCTCGACGGGCTGCGGGTGGACCACCCGGACGGCCTCGCCGACCCCGGGGGCTACCTGCGGACGCTGGACGAGGCGGTGCGCGCGGCGACGGGCGGCGAGGGCCGCTGGACCGTCGTGGAAAAGATCCTCGCCCGGGACGAACCGCTGCCCGCCCACTGGCCCGTCGCCGGCACGACCGGCTACGACGCGCTGCACCACATCGACGGCCTCTTCGTCGACCCGGACGGGCTGGAGAAGCTGACCGCGGCCTACCGGAGTTTCACCGCCGCCCCGCCGGACCGGGGCGGCGACTGGGCGGCCACCGTCCGCCGCGCCGCGGAGCACGTCGTGACGCACGAACTGGCCGCCGAGGTGGAGCGCCTGACCCGCACCGCCGCCCGCATCTGCGCCACCTCGCCACCGCTGCGCGACCACGCGCCCTGGGCCCTGCGCACGGCGATCCGCGCGCTGCTCGTACGGCTGCCGGTGTACCGCCCGTACGCCACGGCGGGCGCCCCGGCGGCCGCGGCGGACGAGGCGATGCTGCACCGGGCCGCGGAGGACGCCCGTACGGACTTCCCCGCCTTCGCGGTCGAGGCGGAGCGCCGGGCGGTGGACACCATCCGAGAGGCGGCGCTCGGCAGGCTCGGCGACGGTCCGGACCACCGCGACTTCTGCGCCCGCTTCGCCCAGACCGCCGCCGCGCTGCGCGCCAAGTCCGTCGAGGACACCGCCTTCTACCGCTACACCCCACTGCTCTCGGCGGCGGAGGTGGGCGGCGACCCGGGGCACCCGGTCGTCTCTCCCGAGGAGTTCCACGCCTTCGCCGCCCGTCTCCTGCGCGACTGGCCCGCGACCGGCACGGTGCTGTCCACCCACGACACCAAGCGCAGCGCGGACGTACGGGCGCGGATCGCCGCGCTCACCGAGACCCCGGCCCGGTGGGGGCGGCTGCTGGCGGACCTGTCGACGCTGTCGCCGCAGCCGGAAGCCCCCGATCCGCAGCTCGCCTGGACGGCCTGGCAGACCGCGCTGGGCCTGGGCACCGCGGACGCGGAACGCCTCGTACCGGCGGTGCTGAAGGCGGTCCGGGAGGCGGGGCTGCACACGACCTGGACCGAGCAGAACGGCGCGTACGAGGACGCCGTGACCGCCTTCCTGGAGGCGGGGCCCGGCGATCCCGCCTCCCGGGCATGGGCGGCGCTGGACGCCTTCGCCACCGAAATCGCCGCCCCCGCCCGGGTCAACACGCTCGGCGCGGCGCTGCTGCATCTGACCATGCCGGGCGTGCCGGACCTGTACACGGACACCGAGCGCGCCTACCGCGCCCTCGTCGACCCCGACAACCGCCGCCCGCCCACCCTCGGCACCCCGGCGGCTGACGGGCTGTCCGCCGAGAAGCTGCTGCTCACCCGGGCGGCGCTGCGGCTGCGCCGCGACCACCCGGAGTGGTTCGGCCCCGGGAGTGCGTACACGCCCCTGATCGCCGCGGGCCCGGCGGCCGCCCACTGCCTGGCGTTCCTCCGCACGGACGGCACGAAGGGCGGCGCGATCACCGTCGCCACCCGCCTCTCCCGCCGCCTCGCGGAGTCAGGCGGCTGGGACCCCCGCACCCGCCTCCCCCTGCCGCCCGGTCCCTGGCGGGACCTGCTGACCGACCGCACGACCGAGGGCCCCGCCCCGCTCGGCGACCTGCTGGACCGGCTCCCGGTGGCCCTCCTGGTCCGTACCTGAGGGTCCGTACCTGAGGACGGGCGCGCGGGTTCGCGTCCTGAAGCATTTACAGTCACACCCCCGCGCGCTACGTTCACAAAGCAACTTGGGAGCGCTCCCATATCGACGGTTTCTGATCCGATCACGTCGAAGGGAAGACCAGCGCAATGGCTCGACGATTACTCGCCCCCGCACGCCCCCCACACCCGCCGGGCAGCCCCCGCGCCCGCAGATCCGTCCTGCTGGTACTGCTCTCCGTACTGCCCGCCCTGGGTCTTGTCTTCTTCTCCGGAGGCAACGCCTCCGCCCACGGCGCGCCCATGGCGCCGGGCAGCCGCACCTATCTGTGCTGGAAGTACAGCCTGTCCAGCACCGGTGAGGTCAAGCCGACCAACCCGGCGTGCAAGGCCGCGTTCAACAAGGGCGGCGCGACGCCGTTCTACAACTGGTTCGCGGTGCTCCGCTCGGACGGCGCGGGCCGCACCAAGGGCTTCATCCCCGACGGCAAGCTGTGCAGCGGCGCCGCCACCGTCTACGACTTCTCCGGCTTCGACCTGGGCAGCAGCGACTGGCCGGTGACCCATCTGACCTCCGGCAAGTCGATGCAGTTCTCGTACAACGCCTGGGCCGCGCACCCGGGTTCGTTCCGCAGCTACGTCACCAAGAACCCGATCGACCCGACGAAGCCGCTCACCTGGAACGACCTGGAGGACCAGCCGTTCGACACGGTGACCAACCCGCCGCAGTCCGGTCCGGTCGGCACGGTCGACGGCAAGTACACGTGGAACGCCACCCTGCCCTCGGGCAAGAGCGGACGCCACATCATCTACACCGTCTGGACCCGCTCCGACAGCCAGGAGACCTTCTACAGCTGCTCCGACGTGGTCTTCGACGGCGGCAACGGCGAGGTGACGGTCCCGGGCGCCGGCACCGGCGGCGGCGGCAGCGACCCCACCGACCCGCCCACCTCCAAGTGCACCGCGACACAGAAGACCACCGGCACCTGGAACGGCGGCTACCAGGCCGAGGTGACGGTGGCCAACACCGGCGCCACGCCCATCTCCTCGTGGATGGTCGACTGGACCCTGCCCTCCGGCCAGCGGGTCGACAGCGTCTGGAACGGCAAACTGGCCAGCGGCAGTACGGCGGCCTCGGTCACCAACGCCGACTGGAACGGCTCCCTGGCCGCCGGTGCCTCGACCACCTTCGGCTACGTCGCCAGCGGCGGCTCCCCGGACACCGCGGCCGCCCCGATCTGCATGGTGCACTGACCATCCCGAACCACCCCAGGGTGCCCTGATCCGCTCCCCTGCCCTGTCAGGTGCACCTCACCCAGCCGGTCTGCCGCCCCCGTCCCCTCCGGACGGCAGACCGGCCCCGCGGCGTCCCACCGGTGGCTTGCGTCCTCACACCCCGCCACCTGTGCAGGCGTCCCCGCCGGGCCCTTCGTGCGCCCCGTCTCAGGCGAGACCGCGCTTGGCGCGCTCGGCGTCGATGAGTTCTTCGGTGAGCTCCTCCGGATCCACCGTCCATTCGGGGTCGTGGAGGTCGTCGAAGTCCTGCCCGCTGAGGGGGAGGCCGAGGTCGGTGAGCCGGGCGGACAGCTGGGAGAACGCGGTCTGTTCGTCGGGCTCGTCCTGGTAGCGGGACCTGTCGGCGGCGCACGCTTCGGCCAGGGTGCTGCCCGCCATGCTCCAGTACGAGAACTCGGTGTCGAGCTCGATGACGGGCCAAGGACCGTCGGTCGGCTCGTCAGGATGCAGCCAGTAGCCGATCCAGCCCTTGCCGCCTTCGGCGACGAGCTTGACGTACGTGGCCATCTCGGCGGCTCCGGCGTTGATGGCCTGCATCTCGGGGTCGGCGCGTTCCGCCTCGCTGAGGTAGCTGGTGTCGAGGAGCGGGTCGAGTTCCCCGGGATCGAAGAACCTGAGGTCGAGGAGGTGACGGAAGTCGGTGCGGTTCTCCCACTGCGCCACCAGCATCGTGCGCAGGTCGTCCGGGACCGGACGGCCGTCCAGACGCTCGCGGGAGAACTCCGCGAGCCGTTCTTCGTACATGGTCCCTCGTCATTCGCCGGAACTCGTGGAAGCAGGATGGTCCGATGACTTTAGGGCCACCCTCTGACAACCGGTTCCGCGGAGCAGGGTGACGAACGCGGCGGCCGCGCCGGTGAGGCGGACTCGGGAGAACGCCGTCACCTCGCGGCGCCACGGTGGGTCCAGGGGCAGCGTCACGCAGTCGTGCCGCGTCGCTGCGTGCGCGGCCGTGATGAGGACTCCGACGCCGGCGGCGGCCATGCTCACGGCCGTGGAGCTGTGTTCGGTGTCGACGGCGGTGCGCGGGGTGAACCCGGCGCGTTCGCAGGCCAGGTCGAGGAAGCGGCGGCCGTCGACGACGGGTTCCAGGGCGCAGCGCACCCAGTCGCGGTCGGCCAGGTCGGTGAGGCGTACGACGGGCCGTCCGGCGAGCGGGTCGTCCGGGGCCACGACCGCCACCACTTCCTCCTCGCCCAGGGACACCACGGGCCCCGGCCAGTCCTTCGGGCGGTGGCCGACCGCGAGGTCAGCGACGCCGTGCTCCATGGCGTCGCGCAACTCCTCGCCGGTGGCGTACTCGTGCACCACCAGGCGCATGCCCGGGCGTTCGCGCCGCCAGCGGGCGAAGAGGCCGGGGAGGACGCCGACGGCGAGGGCGTGGAGCGTCGCGAGGTGCAGTTCGCCGCCCTCCGCCCCGGCGGCGGCGTGGGCGGCGCGCCAGGCCCGGCCCGCGCTGCGCACCGCCAGTTCGGCGTGCGGGAGGAAGGCGCGCCCCATGGGGGTGAGCCGTACGCCGCGCGGCAGGCGCTCCAGCAGCGGGCCGCCCGCCTCCCGTTCCAGGGCCTTGACCTGGTGGGAGAGCGCGGACTGGGTGACCCCCAGCAGTTCGGCGGCGCGGGTGAAGGACGCCTCCTCGACGACCGTGACCAGGTATTCCATCTGACGCAGGCTCATGCGGCTCCCCCGGGGCATGAAGGTTGTTCATGGAATGCATAAAGACAATGCCTTGGACTCATGGCGCTGTCGAGGCGGAGTCTGGCGGCATGCATGAGCATGAGACGGACGTCATCGTCATCGGAGGCGGCACCGGCGGTTACAGCACCGCGCTGCGCGCCGCCGCCCTGGGCCTGCGGGTCGTCCTCGCCGAGCGGGAGCTGATCGGCGGGACCTGTCTGCACCGCGGCTGCATCCCCAGCAAGGCGATGCTGCACGCGGCCGAGTTGGTGGACGGCATCGCGGAGGCGCGGGAGCGCTGGGGGGTGAAAGCCACGCTGGACGCGGTGGACTGGGCGGCGCTGACCGCGACGCGCGACGACATCGTGGCCCGTAACCACCGCGGGGTGGAGGGTCATCTCTCCCACGCGGGTGTCGAGGTGGTCCGGGGCGACGCCGCCCTCACCAGCGCCCGTACGGTCCGGATCGCGCCGCACGGGGAGTGGACCGCGCGCCGAGGCGTGGTCGTGGCCACCGGGTCCCGGCCCCGCACCCTGCCGGGCCTGACGCCGGACGGGCGGCGGGTCGTCACCAGCGACGACGCGCTGTTCGCGCCCGGCCTCCCGGCGTCCGTGCTGGTGCTGGGCGGGGGTGCCATCGGGGTCGAGTACGCCTCGCTGCACCGTTCCATGGGGGCGCGGGTGGTGCTGGTCGAGGCGGCGGACCGGCTGCTGCCGCTGGAGGATGCCGATGTCAGCCGTCATCTGACCCGCGGTCTGAAGAAGCGCGGTGTGGAGGTGCTGACCGGGGCGCGGCTGGAGGGGGCCGAGCCGTACGAGGACGGGGTGCGCGCGACGGTCCGTACGGGGCGTGGAGACACCAGCGCGCTGGACGTCGAGCGGCTGCTGGTCGCCGTCGGCCGCGCGCCGGTGACGGACGGGCTGGACCTGGCCGCCGCCGGGCTCGCCACCGACGCGCGCGGGTTCCTCGCGCCCGCCGACTGGTCGCGGCTGGAGACGGCGGTGCCGGGCGTCCACGCCGTGGGCGACGTCCTGCCGCCGCCGTCCCTGGGGCTGGCCCACGCGTCGTTCGCGGAGGGGCTGTTGGTGGCCGAGACGCTGGCGGGCGGCGCTCCCCGGCCGGTGGACTACGACGCGGTGCCGCGCGTGACGTATTCGAGCCCGCAGACCGCCTCGGTGGGGCTCACGGAGGCCGAGGCCCGGGACCGTACGGGCGGTGAGGCCGTCGCCAACACCATGCCGCTGACCGCCGTCGCCAAGGGCATGGTGCACGGACAGGGCGGGATGGTGAAGGTGGTGGCCGAAAGGCCGGGCGGCCGCGTCCTCGGCGTCCATCTGGTGGGCCCGCACGTCTCGGAGATGATCGCCGAGAGCCAGCTCGTCGTCGGCTGGGACGCCGAACCGGCCGATGTGGCCCAGCACATCCATCCGCACCCCACCCTCTCGGAGGCCGTCGGGGAGGCGTATCTGACGCTGGCGGGGCGGGGGCTGCATCAGCAGTAGCCAAAATGGCGTGGACGGGGGCGTGTTGGCGCTCATAGGGTGAGCGCCAACGCCCGTACAGACGAGGAAGGAGGCGCCGAGCCATGCGTACGTACGTCATTCCGCGCTCCCGCCCCCTCTCCCCCGGGCGTACCCCCGTCTGATCAGGCGATCCGACCGGGAGCGCGTACGCCTCCTGGAAGGAACCCCATGACCGGACTGGTCATCCGCGCGCTCACCGAGAGCGACGCGCATCTGTTTCACGCACTGTCCGTCCCCGCGCTCGTCGGCCGGGGCCGTTTCGGGCACACCTACGCCACCGTCGGCCAGGGCGGCGAGTACCGCCCGGAGTGGACTTGGGTGGCGCTGCGCGGGGAGCGGGTCGTGGCCCGCGCCGCATGGTGGGGCGGACCGGACGACACCGCGCCCATCGCGCTGGACTGGTTCGACTTCGCCGAGGGCGAGGCCGCTGCCGCCGCGGAGCTGCTGCGCACCGCGCCCCTGCGCACCGAGTACGCCCTGCTGGCGCCGCCCGGCTGGCGCGACCGGCCGGACGAGAGCGCGGCGGTGCGGGCCCGGGTCGACGCGGCCGTGGCGGGCGGGCTCGACCCCCTCGTCGAGCGCTACCGCTACGAATGGACGCCCGACCTCGGACTGCCCGAGCGGCCGGGGCGGCTGGAGTTCCGGCCGGAGCCCGACGACGCGGTGATCGCCGACGTAATGCGCCGCGTCCACGAAGGCACGCTGGACGCGCACGACCGGCGGGCCATCGCCGAGGGCGGCGTCGAGGCCGCGGTGGCTGAGAACCTGCGGCTGTTCCACTGGTTCCCGTCGCCCCGCGACTGGTGGCGACTGGCGTGGACGCCGGACGGGGAGGTGGTCGGCATCCAGATCCCCGCGCACAATCCGGTCGGGCCGTGCGTCGGCTTCATCGGGGTCGTGGCCGGGCAGCGCGGCCACGGGTATGCGTACGACCTGCTGGTGGAGTGCACTCACGACCTGGTGGAACGGGGCGCGACGAAGATCGCCGCCGCGACCGACCGGGGCAACCGGCCGATGGCCGCGCACTTCGCGAGGGCGGGCTATCCCGTCACCCAGGAGCGCATCGACCTGGTCTGACACCTCGTCCGACACCCCGTCTGGCCGGTGCCGCCCTGCTGCGCGCATGGTGCCGCATCCCCCAGCATGGTCCCGAATCCGTCCGCAGGACGATGTGAGGAGACATCAGTGCTGTTCGAGGTGTGGGCACCGCATGCCGGACAGGTGGGGCTTCATATCGTCCGGGGCGAGGGCCGTACGCATCCCATGGAGCGCGACCCCGGCCGCGAGGGCTGGTGGCGGGCCGAGGCCGCGGCGGGGCACGGGGCGCTCTACGGCTTCGCGCTCGACGACGGCCCCCCGCTGCCCGATCCGCGCTCCCGGCGACAGCCGGACGGCCCGGAGGGGCTGAGCGCGGTGGTGGACCACTCCCGTTTCCCGTGGGAGCGGGAGTGGTCCGGGCGGCCGCTGCCGGGCGCGGTGCTGTACGAGCTGCACATCGGGACGTTCACCCCGGAGGGCACGTTCGACGCGGCGGCCGCACGGCTTCCGCATCTGGCCGGTCTTGGCATCACGCACGTGGAGCTGATGCCGGTGTGCCCCTTCCCGGGGACCCACGGCTGGGGCTACGACGGGGTCGCGCCGTGGGCCGTGCACGAGCCGTACGGCGGGCCCGAGGGGCTGGCCCGGTTCGTGGCCGCCGCGCACCGGCACGGCCTCGGCGTCGTCCTGGACGTGGTGCACAACCACCTGGGCCCGTCCGGCAACCGGCTGCCGGACTTCGGGCCGTACTTCACCGACACCCACCACACCCCGTGGGGCGCGGCGGTCAACCTGGACGCGCCCGGCTCCGACGAGGTCCGCGCGTACTTCATCGGCAGCGCGCTCGCCTGGCTGCGCGACTTCCGGCTGGACGGGCTGCGGCTGGACGCCGTGCACGCGCTGCACGACACCCGGGCCCGGCACTTCCTGGCCGAGCTGTCCGCCGCGGTGGACGCGCTGGCGGCCGAGGTCGGCCGCCCGCTGTTCCTGATCGGCGAGTCGGATCTGAACGACCCGCGCACCACCACCCCCCGCGAGGCGGGGCGGCCACGGACTCCACGCCCAGTGGAACGACGACTTCCATCACGCCCTGCACACGTTCCTCATCGGCGAACGGGCAGGCTACTACGCCGACTTCGCCGCCGAGGGGCCCGCGGCCCTGGCCAAGACGCTGAGCGGCGGCTTCTTCCACGACGGCACGTACTCGGCGTTCCGGGGCCGCCGTCACGGCAGCCCGCTGAACCCGCTCACCACCCCCGCGCACCGGCTCCTCGGCTACGCCCAGACGCACGATCAGGTGGGGAACCGCGCGACCGGCGACCGGCTGTCCGCCCGGCTCTCCCCCGGGCTGCTGGCCTGCGCGGCGGCCGTGGTGCTGTGCGCGCCGTTCACCCCGATGCTCTTCATGGGCGAGGAGTGGGGCGCGGCGACGCCCTGGCAGTACTTCACCGACCACCAGGACCCGGAGCTGGCCGACGCGGTACGGCGCGGCCGCCGCCGCGAGTTCGCCGCCCACGGCTGGGCGGAGGCGGACATCCCGGATCCGCAGGACCCGGCGACCCGGCTGCGGTCCTGCCTGGACTGGACGGAGCCGGACCGGGAGCCGCACCGGGCGCTGCTGGACTGGCACCGGCGGCTGATCGCGCTGCGCCGCGCCGAGCCCGCCCTGACCGACCCCGCCTGGTCGTGCGCCCCGCTGGCGACGGGTCCTGACTGCTTCGGCTTCCGGCGCGGCCCGCTCCGTATCGTCGTCAACCCGCACGACCGCCCGGCGGAAGCCCGGCTGGAGCCGAGCCCCGCCCAGGTGGTCACCGCCTGGCGGCCGGTCGAGCCGCCCGGCCCGGACGGCACGCTGCGGCTGCCGCCGGAGACGGCCGTCGTGCTGCGGACTCAGCCCTCCTGAGGGGCCTCCTGCGGGGCGAGCCGCAGCGAGATGGAGTTGATGCAGTACCGCTGGTCGGTCGGGGTCGGATAACCCTCGCCCGCGAAGACATGGCCGAGGTGCGAACCGCAGCGGGCGCACCGCACCTCGGTGCGGACCATGCCGTGCGAGCGGTCGTCGATCAGCTCGACCGCGGACGACTCCGCGGGGTCGTAGAAGGACGGCCAGCCGCAGTGGCTCTCGAACTTCGTCTCGGAGCGGAACAGCTCCGCGCCGCACGCCCGGCAGGAGTAGACGCCCTCGGCCTTGGTGTCGGTGTATTCACCGGTGAAGGGGCGCTCGGTGCCCGCCTCGCGCAGGACCTGGTACTCCTGCGGGGTCAGCTCCGCGCGCCACTGCTCATCCGGCTTGTCGATCTCGTACGCCATGAACGGACCCTCCTCAGCTCTCCCGGCTCGCCGGGCTCCTCAGGGCGCTCCGGGCCCGCCGCGTCTGTAGACGGGCGAGGATCTCCGGACCGAGGTCGGTGACGTCGCCCGCGCCCATGGTGAGAACAAGGTCACCGGGCTTGGCCATTCCGGCGATCAGGCCGGGAATCGCGGACCGGTCGTGCGCGGCGGTCACATCGGCGCCGTGGTGGCGCGCGGCGTCGATCACCAGGTCGCTGGTGATGCCCGGGACCGGGTCCTCGCGGGCCGGGTAGATGTCGAGGACGACGGAGGCGTCGGCCAGCGCCAGGGCCTCGCCCATCTCGGCGCCCAGCTCCTGCGTACGGCTGAACAGATGCGGCTGGAAGACCACCAGGACGCGGCCCTCCCCGGCGCCGCCGCGGATCGCCTCCAGGTCGGCGGCGATCTCGGTGGGGTGGTGCGCGTACGAGTCGATGACCTGCACCTCGGCCGCGGTGCCCTTGAGCTGGAGGCGCCGCTTGACGCCGGTGTACGAGGCGATCGCGGGAGCGAGGTCGCGGGCGGGGACGTCGAGGGCGGCACCCGCGGCGAGCGCGGCGACGGCGTTGTGCGCGTAGTGGCGGCCGGGCACGGAGACGGTGAAGGTGATCTCGCCACCCCCGAGGGCTTCCGCGAACCGCACGGTGACCTCGCTGGTCAGCCCGTGCGGGACGACGTCCAGGACCCGTACGTCCGCGTCGGCGGCCTCACCGTAGGTGAGCACCCGCAGCCCCTCGCGGCCCGCGAGCTGGGCGGTCAGCTCGCGGGCCCCGTCGTGGTCGGCGGAGATGACCAGGGTGCCGCCGGGCCGGACCCGCTCGACGAAGGTCCGGAACGAGTCGTAGATCTCGTCCATGGAGGCGTAGTTGGCGTGGTGGTCCAGCTCCACGTTGAGGATGATCGCGACCTCGGGCGCGTACTTGTGGAAGCTGCGGTCGCTCTCGTCGGCCTCCGCGACGAAGATCTCGCCGCCGCCGTGCTCGGCGCTGGAGCCGGGCGCGTCCAGATCCCCGCCGATCACGTACGACGGGTCGAGGCCGAGGGTGCGCAGCGAGACGGCGAGCATCGAGGTCGTGGTGGTCTTGCCGTGCGTACCGGCGACCGCGATCGGGCGGTGGCCGTCCATCAGGGCGGCCAGCGCGTCGGAGCGGTGCACGACGGGGATGCCGCGCTCGCGCGCCGCGACCAGTTCGAGGTTGTCGGCGCGGATGGCGCTGGAGACGACGACGCTGGTGGCGTCCGACGCGACGTTCCCGGCGGCGTGGCCGAGGTGCACGGTCGCGCCCAGCTCGCGCAGCGCCGCCACGATCGGGGAGTCCTTGGAGTCACTGCCCGCGACCCGCGCGCCGCGCTGGACGAGGACCTTCGCGACGCCGGACATACCGGCGCCGCCGATGCCGATGAAATGCGGACGGTCCAGCGCGTCGGGGGCAATGCCGGCCGGTGCCATGTACGGGTCTCCCCTGGGTGAGCGGTCTTCTCGGTTCTGTCGGCCCGATTCTCGCACCCCGCCGCATCCCTTCCGTACGCCGTCCGTACGGCCCCGCGTACGCCGTCCGCATCCCCTTACGTACGCGGTCCGTACGGCGCTCAGCCGCCCGTGGTGGCCTGCCCCTCGTCGACCTCGTCGTCCGTGTGCGAGAACAGCTTCAGCACCGGGACGCCGACCTTGTGGCGGGCCCGGGAGGCCCAGTCGCGGTGGAAGAACTCCTCCACGAAGTGCGGCGCGGTGAGGACGATCACCTCGTCGGCGCCGGTCTCCTCCACCACACCGCGCAGGACGTCCAGCGGGCGCCGCTGCACGACGTGGCCGCGGGCCTCGCTGCCCGCCGCGCGCAGGGCCGCCACCGAGTGGTTCAGGGCCCGCTCGGCGGGCTCCAGCGCCGCGCTGCCCTCCGGCTCCTCGCCTTCCTGGGCGGCCTGTTCCAGCTCGCCGAGGGCGATGTCGTCGATGGCGCGGAGCAGCCGGTCCTTGCTGCCCCGGGGCTGCATCAGCACGACGAAGGAGACCTGGTCGTCGCCGTGCAGGGTGGTGACGAACTCCACGTCGGCAGGGGTCAGCGGCTTTTCGATCATCAAAATGCTCGTGAACACGGCGTGCGCCCTTCTCGTTCTTCAAGCCTTCATCGAAGCAGTAGGAATGAAGCGGTAGGAATGCGGTCCGTTTAGCGCAAAACTATGGGTAAATCCGACGGTAGCGGGTGAAAAGGAAACCAGCGTCCTCCAGCACGGAAGCGAGAGCGAACTGCTCCGGTTCCGCGGCCAGGGGACCGTTCGCGATGCGGGCCGCGTCGCCCGCGACCATCAGCGGG
>NZ_GG657754.1:2876002-2878606 GCF_000158915.1 Streptomyces himastatinicus ATCC 53653
CGGTGAGCTTCGACAACTACATCCCCGACCGCAATCAGCCCAGCCAGGCCGAGGCCGTCACCGTGCTGCGCGGCTTCGCCGAGCGGCTGAGCGGCGGCGGAGCGGGCGCGGGCAAGGGCGGCCGCAGACACTGGTTCCGCCGGGCGGCCAAGCCCGCCGCCCCCAGCGGTCCGCGCGGGGTGTACCTGGACGGCGGCTACGGCGTCGGCAAGACCCATCTGCTGGCCTCCCTGTGGCACGCCACCCCGGCCCCGGCCGAGAAGAAGGCGTTCGGCACCTTCGTGGAGCTGACGAACCTGGTCGGCGCGCTCGGCTTCCAGCAGACCGTGAAGACGCTGAGCGATCACCGGCTGCTGTGCATCGACGAGTTCGAGCTGGACGACCCGGGCGACACCGTCCTCGTCTCGTCCCTGCTGGGCAAGCTGGTGGAGGCGGGCGTGGCGCTCGCCGCGACGTCCAACACCCTCCCCGGCAAGCTCGGCGAGGGCCGGTTCGCCGCCGCGGACTTCCTGCGCGAGATCCAGGGGCTGTCCGCGCACTTCCAGCCGGTGCGCATCGACGGCGAGGACTACCGCCACCGCGGGCTGCCCGAGGCTCCCGCCCCGTACGCCGACGAGGTGGTCACCCGCGCGGCCAAGCGCACGCCCGGCGCCTCCCTGGACGCCTTCCCCGCGCTGCTGGAGCACCTGTCCCAGGTGCACCCGAGCCGGTACGGCGCGATGTGCGACGGCGTCCAGGCCGTCTGCCTGACCGGGGTCGGCCCCGTACCGGACCAGTCGACCGCGCTGCGGCTGGTGGTGCTGGCGGACCGGCTCTACGACCGCGAGGTGCCGGTGCTGGCCTCCGGGGTGCCGTTCGACCAGCTGTTCAGCGAGGAGATGCTGAACGGCGGCTACCGCAAGAAGTACTTCCGGGCGATATCCCGCCTCACCGCGCTCGCCCGGGACGCGAGGCAGCTGGCCGAGGCATAGGGGGACGCCCTCCAGGGCACGCTTTCCGGCCGGGGCACCCGCGCGTCGTATTGATCAGATGGTTCCCGCGCGCCGGGGGCGCGTGATACACACGTGCGGTCATCTTTCCTGTCCGCCAGCAGGGAGTTACCGCATGTCAGCGACACGACGTCAGATCCTGGGCCGTACCGGTGCGCTGGGCGCCTCCATCGCCTTCACCGGCAGCATCCAGGAACTCTTCGCCGGTACGGCCACGGCCGACAGCCCGGACCCGGTGGCCGCGGGTGCCGCGGACGCCGCCGGGCGCGGCGGCTACGGCCCGCTCGTACCCGATCCGGACGGCCTGCTCGACCTCCCCGAGGGCTTCCGCTACCGCGTGCTGTCCCGCGAGGGCGACGCGCTGCGCTCCGGTGAGGGCAAGGTCCCCAGCCACTGCGACGGCATGGCCGCCTTCCCGGGCCGGTCGAGCGGCAGAGATGCCCGTACGCACCTGGTCCGCAACCATGAGAACCGCAAGGACGCCGCGATCCGCGTCCCCGCCGTCAAGGGCCTCACCTACGATCCGATGGGCATGGGCGGCTGTACCGCCCTCGCGCTCGACTCCGCCAACCGGGTGCAGTCGGAGCGGGTCGCCATCGCCGGTACGGCCGTCAACTGCGCGGGCGGCCCCACCCCCTGGCACACGTGGCTGACGTGCGAGGAGACCGAGGACAAGGCCGGGACGAACGGCTACACCAAGGACCACGGGTTCATCTTCGAGGTCGACCCGTACGATCCGCGCCGCACCGGCGCCGTACCGCTCACCGCCATGGGCCGCTTCCAGCACGAGGCGATCGCCGTCGACCCGCGCAGCGGGGTCGTCTACGAGACCGAGGACGCCTTCGAGAAGCCCTTCGGGCTCTTCTACCGCTTCCTGCCCCGTAAACCCCTCGGCGGGACCGGGTCGCTGCGCGCGGGCGGCAAGCTCCAGGCCCTGCGGGTGCCGGGGGTGGCCGACCTGTCCACCGTCCAGGAGCCGGGGACGTCCTTCAGCGGCATCGAGTGGGTCACCGTCCCCGATCCGCTCGCGGCGGAAACCCCCATCCGCTTCCAGGACTTCGGCTCGGGCGGCATCACCCACGCCCAGAAGCTGGAGGGCTGCTACTGGGGCGGGACCTCGGTCTACTTCGTCTCCAGCTTCGCCAAGAGCGCGGACGGCTCGGCCGCCGACCACTTCGGTCAGATCTGGCGCTACGACCCGCAGCGGCACCGGCTCACCCTGGTGATCGTCTTCGGCCCTGACACGGACGTCCAGCTGCCCGGCGAGTCACCCGACAACATCACGCTCGCGCCCAGCGGCGGGCTGATGGTGTGCGAGGACGGCGAGGGCGCGCAGCACGTGTACGGGCTGACCCGGCGCGGCGACGTCTACCCGATGGCCCGCGGCCGCCAGAACATCGGCACCGAGGACGAGCCCGAGTGGGGTGAGTTCGCGGGCGTCACCTTCGCCCCGGACCGCCGCACGATGTACGTGAACTGCTACACCCCGGGCACCACCTTCGCGATCACCGGGCCCTGGCAGCACTGAGCGGTGCGCCGTGCCTCCTGCCCCGTCCGTACGGGGCGGGAGGCGCCGTGTCACTGCCGTCGCGAACTGACCACACAGGCGATCGCC
>NZ_GG657754.1:2879830-2880564 GCF_000158915.1 Streptomyces himastatinicus ATCC 53653
CCGGTGCCTCACCGGACTTGGGCGGGCCCCCGGCCACCGGCCCCGGCACCGGCTCCAGGCGGGCGTCCGCGACGCGGAACACCGCGTCCGGGGCCCCGGACAGGCGGCGCGGGTCGTGGTCGACGAAGACGACCGCGGCGCCGTCGGCGACCCGTTCGGCGACCGCCTCGTCCAGGACGCCGCGCGCGGTCCGGTCGAGGCCGGTCCAGGCCTCGTCGAGGACGAGCAGGGCGGGCGCGGCCAGCAGCGCCTGGGCCACGGCGACCTTCTGGCTGGTGCCCTTGGACAGCTCGGCGAGCGGGGTGGCCGCGTACTCGTCCGCGCCGAACCGTTCCAGCCACTCCCCCGCCCCGCGCGCCGCCTCGGTCCGGCCCAGGCCGTGGATCCGGCCCAGATGGGTGAGGTAGCCGAGGACGGAGAAGGGCAGCTCGGCCGGGAAGCGCTCAGGGACGTACGCGGTGCGCGGGCGGCCGGTGATCCGGCCCGAGGTGGGGGCGTCGATTCCGGCGAGCAGCCGCAGCAGGGTGGATTTGCCGCTGCCGTTCGTCCCCTCGACCCGGGTCAGCGAACCGGCCGGCACATCGAGGTCGACGCCGCGCAGCACCCAGGGCCCGGCCAGGCCGTAACGGCGCCCGACTCCTCGCAGTCTCATGCTGGTTGAGCATAGGCACTCGGTGCGGCGGCCCGCCGCCGCTGTCGGCGGGTGCTGGCAGACTGGAGCGCGTGACCAGCTC
>NZ_GG657754.1:2881138-2883073 GCF_000158915.1 Streptomyces himastatinicus ATCC 53653
CACGGTGCGCAGCTCGCGTGGGTGGGAGCTGGAGGACGCCCAGCGGGCGGCCTGGCGCGAGGCCGGGTTCCCGCTGGCGGTGCGGGTGGCGCCGGCCGAGCGGTGGGGCGCGCTCACCCGGAGCGGTCTGCCGGTCGTACGGGACGCGGGCTTCACCGAGATCGCACCGGGGTCGTGCACGGTGGTGGCGGACCACCCGGCCCTGCGGCGGCGCTAGCGGACCGGGCGGGTGCGTCAGGTGGCGACGCTGGCGACGGGTTCGAGGCCATGGTTGCGGGCGTAGCCGTTCTCGGTGCCGACGAGGAGGTCGACGACCTCGAAGTAGCGGTCCCAGAACGGGGTTTCGCGCAGCGCGTCGATGAGGAGCTGGTAGGCGTCGTGATCGTCGGCTTCCCAGACCCAGACGTCGGTGACGCGGGTGGAGTAGAACTCCGTGTCGTAGAAGCGTGACCGGACACCGGTGGTCTTGGCCTTGATGGCGGGGATGACCTGGGTGGCGAAGGCGTTCATCCGTTCCTCGGGGGTCATGGCGAGCCACTCGACCTCCTGCGGAGGCCAACCGCGTTGCCACAATGGGAACTTGAGCAACGGATCATTGCCTGAAATGGAATCACGCTGGTGAACAGCCCAGAGCCGGTCAATCCGCAGCCGGTCATCGACGCCAACCTCGCCGTCGCGCTGGACGCGCTGCTGGCCGAGCAGAGCGTCACCCGCGCCGCCGCGCGCCTGCGCACCTCCCCCGCCGCCATGAGCCGCACCCTCGCCCGCCTCCGCCGCATCCTCCAGGACCCCCTCCTGGTCCGGGCCGGGCAGACCATGGTGCCGACCCCCCGCGCCCAGGCCCTGCGCGATGAGGCCGCCACGGTGGTACGCCGTCTCGGGGCACTGCTCACTCCCGGCACCGGCGTCGACCCCGCCACCCTGCACCGCACGTTCACCCTCCAGGCGGCCGATCTGGCCAGCGCGGCGCTGGCCCCCGGGCTGCTGGAGCTGGCCCGGCAGGAGGCACCGGGTGTCACCTTGCGTTTCCGGACCGAGGAGCTGGAGGCCGGACCGGCCCTCCGCGACGGCGGGATCGACCTGGAGGTCGGGGCCATCGACCACGTCGACCCCGAGACCCGGGTCGAGGAGCTGGTCACCCTGCGGATGGCGGCGGGCGTCCGACCCGGCCATCCGCTGACCGAAAACCCCTGACCCCGGCCCGGCTCGCCGCCGCCGAACACGTCGCGGTCAGCCGCCGCGGCCGGTTCACCGGCCCCCTGGACGCCGCCCTGGCCGAGCACGACCTCCACCGGCGGGTCACCGCCGTCCTCCCCAGCCACCTGGCCGCGATGACCCTCGCCGCCCGCAGCGATGTCGTGTGCCTCATCCCCACCGCACCCCCGGCGCCGCCCTTTCCCCCCTCACCGACGCCGCCACCACCCTCGGCCTGCGCCTCCTCGACATCCCCCTGCCACTGCCGCCGGTGATCATCGGCATGGCCTGGCACCCCCGCCACGCCGCCGACGGAGCCCACCACTGGCTGCGAGACGCCGTCCGCCGAACGCTCGGCGTACCGCCCGGGAGCCGCCGGTAGCCCCGGCGTGGCCGTCGCCGAAAGACGACGGCGGCCAGCCGGGCGCGGGGGCGGGTCAGGCGCGGCGGCGCTTGCGGATCGCGCGGGTCACCACCGGCGGGAGCACATCGGCGGCCAGCCGCCGGACCTGGCTGGGGCGGCGCGGGGTGGATGCCGGGGCGGCCGGGGTCTGGCCCGGCTTGGCGGCGGGGGCGGAGGCGGGCGCCTCCAGGGCGTAGCGGGACCGCGGCGCCGCCGGGTTCTTCGGCTTTCCGGAGAACCTCAGCACCCGGCTGCCCGCGATCTCCTGCCTGCTGGTGTGCATCCCGCGGCGCCACTCCTCGTCCGCGAGCATCTCTTCCTGGATCGGCCCGGGGTCG
>NZ_GG657754.1:2885104-2887494 GCF_000158915.1 Streptomyces himastatinicus ATCC 53653
CGAGCACCGCGACGCTATCGGGGGCGCCCCGGAACCGGCGGACACGGGACGCGCCCTTCCCCGGCCCCGAGCACACGGCCCCCGCGGAACCGGAGGACCGCCCGGGCGTGGCTACGCCCGGGCGGCGGGCAGGCGGACCTCGAAGCGGCAGCCGCCGTCCACGTTCGTCACGGCCGCGTGGCCGTGGTGGGCCTCGACGATGCCGCGGACGATGGCGAGGCCCAGCCCGGCGCCCGCCGGGGGCGTACGGGCGTGGGTGCCGCGCCAGCCGGTGTCGAACACGCGCGGCAGGTCCTCCTCCGGGATGCCGCCGCAGCCGTCGGTGACGGACAGCACGACGGTGTCGGCCTCGCGCCGCGCGGCCACGGCGACCGTGCCGTCGGCCGGGGTGCGGCGGATGGCGTTGATGAGGAGGTTGCCGAGGACACGGGTCATCTCCTTCCCGTCGACCTCGACCGGAACGGGGTCCACGGGGTCGCCGATCAGCTGGACGCCCAGCTCGCGGGCGAGCGGGTCGGCGCCCGCGAGGGCGTCGCCGATCAGGTCGTAGACGGAGATCCGGGTGGGGGCGAGGGACAGCGCCCCGGCGTGGATGCGGGACAGTTCGAAGAGGTCGCCGACCATCGTGTTGAGCCGCTCCACCTCGGTGCGGATCTGGCGGTGATAGCGGGCCGGGTCGTCCACCACGCCGTCCTCCAGCGCCTCGGACATGGCCCGCAGCCCGGCCAGCGGGGTGCGCAGATCGTGCGAGATCCAGGCGACCAGCTCGCGGCGGGAGGACTCCAGGGCCCGTTCGCGCTCCCGGGACCGGGCCAGTTTGGCGCTGGTAGCGGCCAGTTCGCGGCCGAGTTCGGCGAGTTCGGCGGTGGCCGCGCCGCCGGGGGCGGCGAAGCTGCCGCCGTCCCCGAAGGAGCGGGCGGCGAGGGTCAGTTCATGGCTGCGGGCCACCACCCAGCGGCCCAGCAGCAGCGCGGTGGCCAGCGACACCACCGCGGCCATGGCGCAGACGGTGGTGACGACCGTCAGGTCGTGGGTGGACAGGAACATCGCCCAGGCGACCGCGAGCGTCCCGGCGAGCATGGCCGTCACCGCGACGGCGGCCACGACCGCGAGGGACACGACGACGGACCGGCCGCGCAGCAGCCGCAGGGCGAGCGCGCCGAGCAGCCCGGCCGCGGCGGCGCCGAGGAACGCGAACAGCGCCATCAGCAGGACGTCACGCATGGCGGTCCGGCTCCCCCGCCCCGGCCCCAGCGTCCTGCACGTCCGGCGCGTCCGGCGCGTCGAAGCGGTAGCCCACGCCCCAGACGGTCTGGATGAGGCGCGGTGCGGCGGGGTCGTCCTCGATCTTTCCGCGCAGCCGCCGCACATGGACGGTGACGGTGGACAGATCGCCGAAGTCCCAGCCCCATACGTCCCGCATCAGCTCCTCGCGGGTGCAGGCGACCCCGGGATGGCGCAGCAGGAAGGCCAGCAGGTCGAACTCGCGGAGGGTGAGGGCGAGTTCCCGGCCGTCCTTGGTGGCGCGGCGGGCCGTCGGGTCGAGGGTGATCCCGGCGCGGCGGAGTACGGGGTCCGGCCGCTCGGGGGCATGGCTTCGAACACCGGCGGAGGCGCGCGGTCCGGTACGGCCGCGGCGCAGCACCGACTCCACCCGCAGCACCAGCTCGCGCGGGCTGAACGGCTTGGTGACGTAGTCGTCCGCACCGATCTCGAGACCGAGGATCCGGTCGTCCTCGTCACCGCGGGCGGTCAGCATGATCACGGGCACCGGGCCCTTGCCGCGGAGCGCCCGGCACACGTCCAGGCCGTCCATGCCGGGCAGCATCAGGTCGAGGACGACCAGGTCGGGCCATTGGGCGTCGGCGCGGGCGAGCGCGCCAGGGCCGTCGGCGGCCCGGTCGACGGCGAAGCCGGCGCGGGTGAGATACCCGGCGACGACCTCGGCGACGGTCGGATCGTCGTCCACGACGAGCACGCGGCCGGGAGGTGAGGTCTGCTGCATACCCTCCAGCCTGGCACCGGGCCGTGCGGGCCGTCCCGCCCAGGACCCGGCGACGGTGGCGACGTCCGCGTTTCGTAAGGACCTGAAGTCCGGAATGTGGCTTTTTCGTTCGTAGGGTGGGCCGGGTGACAGACTCCACCGCTTCTCGTGCGGACGTCGTCCTTCCGTGTCTGGACGAGGCCGCTGCCCTGCCCTGGGTGCTGGAACGCATCCCCGCCGGCTGGCGCGCCATCGTCGTCGACAACGGTTCGACGGACGACTCGGCCGCGATCGCCCGCTCCCTCGGCGCCACCGTCGTCCATGAGCCCCGCCGGGGCTTCGGGGCCGCGTGCCACGCCGGGCTGCTCGCCGCGGACGCTGACGTCTTCTCTTCTGCGACTGCGAC
>NZ_GG657754.1:2888708-2899253 GCF_000158915.1 Streptomyces himastatinicus ATCC 53653
TGTTCCTGCGCCGCGCGGACGGCTGGCTGCTGCCCCTGGAGGTCGAGCGCTGGTGCGCGGAGCCCGACGCGGCGGACCGCACCGTGCTGCGCCGGTGCCGGGGGCCGGTACTCGACATCGGCTGCGGCCCCGGGCGGCTGGTGGCCGCGCTCGCCCCGTACGGCCGCCCCTGCCTCGGCATCGACGTGAGCCGGGCGGCGGTCGCCCGTACCGTCCGCACCGGCGGCCCGGCCCTGTGCCGATCGGTCTTCGAACCGCTGCCGGACGAAGGGCGCTGGGGCACGGCGCTGCTGCTCGACGGCAACATCGGCATCGGCGGCGACCCCCGGGCCCTGCTGGCGCGGGTGGCGCAACTCCTCGCCCCCGAGGGGCTGCTGATCGTCGAGGCGGCCGCGGCCGACGTCGACGAACGGGTCCGGGTGCGGGTGGACGACGGGCGCGGCCGGGTCGGCACGGCGTTCCCCTGGGCCCGGGTGGGCGCTCCCGCGCTGCTGCGCCACGCCCGGGCGGCGGGCTGGACCGCCGTCGAACGCTGGACGGCCCGGGGCCGCGACTTCATGACCCTGCGTCGCGCCGCCGTTCCCGGGCCCGCCACACCGCCGTCCTGACCGCCAGCCAGAGCGCGGAGACGGCGAACAGCCCGGCGGTGATCAGCAGCCAGCGCGGCCAGAAGACATCAGCGGGCAGCCCGGCCGAACGCTCGTAGCGGCTCCGCTGCGTCCCCGCGATCAGCGGGAACCACACCAGCAGCAACAGTCCCGAGACGAAGGCGGGCACCCGTACGAAGTTGACGTACGAGACGGGCGCCGGGACCGCCCGCTGGAGCGCCCGGTCGGCGAGCCCGTACAGCGGCAGCAGCACCAGGTCGTGCAGGACCGCGGCGCCGACGAGCCAGAGCACGATCCCGAGCCAGTCGCCGCGCAGCAGCCGCACCCCCGCGTAGGCGGTCAGCGCGAAGGAGCACAGCAGCAGGAGCAGATGCAGGGGCGAGTCGCCGTAACCCCGCCGAAAAAAGGAGCGCCTCATGCTGTCTCCCCGAAGCTCAGCCGGGCCACCCACTTGGTGTTGTGCACGCCCGGGGCGTTCGGGACGATGACGCGCGCCGGGTAGCCGTGGTCCGGCGACAGGTCCGCGCCGCCCACCCGCAGGGCGAGCAGGGAGCGCGGATCGCGGACCTGGTTGTCGCGCAGCACGACCGAGCGGAACGAGCCGTGCCGCTGGAGCGATTCGACGAGGACGCCCGGCGGCCGCTCGCCCAGGCCGACCAGCCCGGCGAGGTCGGACAGCCGCACCCCCTCCCACCGCTGGTCGGGTGTGGACCAGCCCTCGACGCAGGCGATCGGCAGCGCCGCCCCGTGCCGCGGCAGCCGCAGCACCTGCTCACGGGTGAGGACGACCTCACGGCCCGGGCCGCGCACCACCAGCCGCCAGCCGGGGCCGATGTCGCGGGCGCGGATGCCGACGGCCGCGGCGGTCTTGTTGATCTGGAAGCCGTTCGGCCCCCGGCCCGGCTCCCGGCCGTGCGGGGCGAGCAGCGCGGTGTTCCGCAGCGGCCCGTCGAGGCTCTGCCCGGCCGTCACCACCAGCAGCGCGGCCGAACCGGTGCCCACCATCGCGAGCGCGCCCCGCCGCGACAGGGTGGGCGGGGCGGGATCCGGGCTGACCAGACCGGTCTCGTCGGGCGGTTCCGGACGGGTGCGGGAGACGGGGGTGCGCAGCTCCGCCCGCAGATCGCGGCCGCGCAGCGCGCGCACCATGCGGGGGAAGCGGAGCGCCACGTGGACGGCGAACGCGGCCATGAAGATCCACGCCCCGTAGAAGTGCAGCGGGTAGAAGGACCCGGGAAAGACATACTCCAGCTGGACGTTGAGCACCCCGGTCACGAACTCGAACAGCCCGCCGCCGACCAGCGCGAGCAGCGACAGCCGCTCAAGACCGTGCCCGAGGGACCGCACCGGCGGCCGCTCGAACAACTTGGGGACGACGGACCACAGCTTGGCCAGCAGCACCGGGACCAGCACGACGCCGAGCGTGACGTGCACCCCTTGGGTGACGCGGTAGAGCCAGACGGGGTGGGTCGGCCAGGAGAAGAGGTAGAAGCCGAGCAGCCCCTTGTCCGGCGTCTTGTCGTTGACCGGCGACAGATCCGGGTTGTACGCGGCGTACGACAGCAGCCCGGTGACGAACAGCACCGGAATCCCGAACAGCAGGATCAGGCCGAAGACGGACGTCAGCCAGGGGCCGCGCAAGGGGCTTCGCCAGGCGGGGGAACGGTGGCTCATGGCACGACGGTATGGCCGCCGGACCGGTCCTCAGGGGCTCCGACGCATGACGAAACGCTGACGTCGTCCCCGTCGTCGGCATTCAGGGTGGCCGGATCTGACGGTTCGGTGACGTCACGCGCCGCAGCGGCCGTTCCGGCAGGTCACCGGCATAGCGTGAGGCCGTGAAGCTCCCCCTCCGCATCGATGACCCGACCGTCCGCACGCCGGACGGCGACGAGCGGACCGGCCGCCGCCGGGATGTGCTCGCCGCCGCTGCCGCCGCGCTCCTCTTCGCCGTCGCGGCCGTCGTCGGCACCCTGATCCAGCGGACCGACCACACCCTGTACGTCGACTGGGCGCCGCTGTACGCCGACTGGCTGCCCCATGCGGGCCCCGGCACGCCCGCCGCCGTGGCCCTCGCCGTGGCCGTCGTCGCCCATGGCCCGCGGATCGCGGCGACGCTGCCGTGGCGCCGGCTGCTGTGGGCGGGCTGGGCGACCGCGATGGCCTGGACCTGGGCGCTGGCGCTCGTCGACGGCTGGGGGCGGGGCGTGGCCGGGCGGCTGACGCAGCGTCATGAGTATCTGCGCGGCATCGACCGCTTCCACGACATCGGCGCCGCGCTCCGCGGCTTCACCGGGCACATCCTGATCACCCAGCCCGACCACTGGCCCGCGCACATCGCCGGGCATCCGCCGGGCGCCGTGCTCACCTTCGTCGGGCTGGACCGCCTCGGGCTCGGCGGCGGCGGATGGGCGGGGGCGTTCTGCATCACCGCCGGAAGCTCGGCGGTGGCCGCCGTCCTGGTCACGCTGCGCGCACTGGGCCAGGAGCGCGCGGCGCGCACCGCCGCGCCCTTCCTCGTACTGGCCCCGGCCGCGGTGTGGGTGGGGGCGTCGGCGGACGGCTACTTCGCGGCGGTCGCGGCCTGGGGGCTGGCACTGCTCGCGCTGGCGGCGACCCGTACGACCCGGGCGCCGGGCGCCGTCGCGCTGGCCGCCGGGCTGCTGCTCGGCCTCACCGCGTACGTGTCGTACGGGCTCACGCTCATGGCGCTGCCCGCCGCGGCCGTGCTGCTCCTCGCCCGTACGGTGAGGCCCCTGCCGTACGCGCTGGCCGGGGCGGCGGCGGTGGCGGGCGCGTTCACCCTGGCCGGTTTCGCCTGGTGGGAGGGGTACGACCTGCTGGTCGAGCGCTACTACCAAGGGGTCGCGGCGGACCGCCCCTACGGCTACTGGGTGTGGGCCAACCTCGCCAACGCGGCGATCGCGGCCGGGCTCGCCTCCGTCGCCGGGGCCCGCCGGGCAGTGGGGGCCGCGCCGGGTGCGGTACGGCGGCTGCGCCGCGGGGATCTGGGCGGTGAGGGCGGGGCGGACGGGCTCGTGGTGCTCGTGCTCGCCGCACTGCTCGCGCTGGCCACCGCCAATCTGTCCGGGATGAGCAAGGCCGAGACGGAGCGCATCTGGCTGCCGTTCGTGCTCTGGCTGCTTCCGGCCGCCGCCCTGCTTCCCGCACGTGACCTGCGCCGCTGGCTGGCGGCGCAGGCGGCTCTCGCGCTGCTCGTGAACCATCTGCTGCTCACCGGTTGGTGAGTGTCCGGCAGTGAGTAGCCGATGTGAAGAGCAGGTGATACTTCTGTGATACTGAGCGGGGCACACAACTGAACCGTTGCCAGGGGGCGGGACCCGTTGAAGGCGTTGAAGACCTTGAAGGCATCACAGTCCTTGAAGGCGTTGAAGGCATTATCGGCGCGGAACGCCTATGGCATGGCCGCGCCCCTGGGCGCGCTGACGGCCGTGGCCGTGGTCGTGGCGCTGCTCATTGCCCTGACCTCACCGGGCGATACGAGCGGCGCGGTGGACGGCAGCGTCCAGGCCGCCGCCCCCGTGCCGCGTGCGGACAAGGTCCCCAGGGGCACCAAGAAGAAGAACAAGTACGCCGACTGGGACGGCAAGGTGAAGGTGATCGGGGACGGCTCGACGTCCTACACCGGCCCCCAGCCGAAGCAGCAGAAGATCGAAAAGCTGAAGCCGGGGCAGAAGCCCCCGCAGTTCGTGGTCTTCTCCTGGGACGGCGCGCTGGAGAACGGCGATCATCTCTTCTCCCGCTTCCGTCAGGTCGCCAAGGAGAGCGACGCCCAGATGACGTTCTTCCTGAGCGGCATGTATCTGCTGCCCAAGTACAAGAGCAGCCTCTATCGGCCGCCGATGCACAAGCAGGGCGCGGCCGCCATATCCTTCCCCACCGACGGGCACATACGCGAGACGCTGGAACAGCTGCGCGGGGCGTGGCTGGACGGCAATGAGATCGGCTCACACTTCAACGGGCATTTCTGCGGCTCCAAGGGCGGCGGTGAGTGGACCACCCGGCAGTGGAAGAGCGAGGCCGAGCAGGCGTACTCCTTCGTGAAGAACTGGAAGACCAATACCGGTTTCACCGACATCGAGCCGCTGCCCTTCGACTACGACGAGGAACTGGTCGGTGGCCGCGCCCCCTGCCTCGAAGGACAGAAGAATCTGATCCCGGCCATCAAGTCGATGGGCTGGCGCTACGACGCGAGTTCTCCGGGCGACTTCCAGATATGGCCCTCCAAAATCGACGGCATCTGGAACTTCCCGCTCCAGCTGGTGCCGTACCCGGAGAGCGAGAAGCAGGTCCTCTCCATGGACTTCAATTTCCTCTTCAACCAGTCCGGTGACAGCACCGAGGGCGATCCGGCGAAGTACGCCGAATGGGAGCGGCTGACCCGAGAGGGCTATCTGAACGGTTTCGAGCGCGTCTACAACGGCAGCCGGGCACCGCTGTTCATCGGCAACCACTTCGAGACCTGGAACGGCGGCATCTATATGCAGGCCATCGAAGACGTGATGCGCAGCGTGTGCAAGCGCCAGGGTGTGCGGTGCGTATCGTTCAAGCAGCTCGCCGACTGGCTGGACGCGCAGGATCCGAAGGTCCTGGAAAAGCTGCGGATGCTCGACCCGGCGGAATCGCCGGACTGGAAGTCGTACACCAAGTAGCGATACGGCGAGAAGTAAAAGGCCCGGCCCGGTGTGTCGAAGGAAACGCACCGGGCCGGGCTTTTGTCTGTCTTCCGGTTACTTCTTCCCGGCCCCCGCCATATAGCGGGTCCAGATGTCCAGCGGATAGGTGTCGCTCGCCTTTCCGGTGGCGTCTCCGCCCATTCCCTTGAGCGGCAGCAGTTCCTGGGTCTTGGGGTCCACCCGCGACAGCGACACGGCCGTGGACACCTGGTCGGTGTAGCCCACGAACCAGGACGAGGTGCCGTCCTGCGCCGTGCCCGTCTTACCGGCCGTATCGGGCCCGACCACGGCCGCCTCCCGGCCGGTGCCGCCCTGGACCGCGCCGTGCAGCGCGTCGTCCACCTGCGCCGCCACCTGGGCGCTGAACGCCCGCTTGGCGCGGTCCTTGCGCAGGGCGAACTTCTCGCCGTTGCGGGTCAGTCCGCTCACCGAGAACGGCGGCACATGGGTGCCGTTCGCGGTGAACGTCGCATAGGCGCTGGCCATCCGGATGGAGCTGGGCGTCGCGGTGCCGAGCGAGAACATGGGCACGCGCGCGCCGAAGCTGCTGGGCAGCAGCCCCGCGTCGATGGAGGCCTGGCGGACGCGGTCGAGGCCGACGTCCATGCCGAGCTGCATCATCGGGGTGTTGATGGACTGGACGATCGCCTGGCGCAGGCTGACCTGCCCATAGGACTGCTCGCCGTCGTTCTCGCCGCGCACGATCTTGCCGCCGCGGTCCCAGTAGGGGCCCTCGGGGGTCTTCACGGCGACCTTGTTGTTGCCGTCGTAGAGCGTGGTGGGGGCGACGGGCGTGCGGGGGCTGTTCCGCTCCTTGAGCACGCCGTCGCGCAGCGCCGCCGCGTAGACGAAGGGCGTGAAGGCGGTACCGGCCGGGACGACGGAGGCGTTCGCGTCGTTGAAGCCCTGTTCCAGATAGCCGGGGCCGCCGTACAGCGCCTCGATGCGCCCGCCCGGCGTCACGGAGGCGGCGCCGATGCGTACGTACCGGTCCTCCCGCCGGTTCTTGGGGTCGAGGCCGTCGCGGGTCTTCTTCACCGAGGCGGCGAGCGCCTTGACCTTCGACTTCTCGAAGGTGGTGTGGATCTGATAGCCGCCCAGGTCGAAGTCGGCGTCGGAGATTTCGGTGTGGGAACTCACATACGCCTTCGCGGTCTCCACCAGATAGCCGACCTGTCCGGTGAGCCCGGCCGGCCGGGGCGCCGGATGGGGGTCGGGGAACGTGGTGTACCTCGCCCGCTCGGCCTTGGAGAGCTTTCCGATCTCGACCATCCGGTCCAGCACCCATTTCCAGCGCTCGACCGCCCGTTTGTGGTTCTTGGCACTGAGCGTCGGGTCGAAGGTTCCGGCGCCCTTGAGCAGTGAGGCGAGCATCGCGCCCTCGCTCGCGTTGAGCCGGGAGACGTCCTTGCCGTAGTAGGCGTAGGAGGCCCGCTGAATGCCGTAGGTGCCGCGCCCGAACCAGCTGGTGTTCAGATAGCGTTCGAGAATCTCCTGCTTGGTCATCCGGTCGTCGAGCTTGATGGCCATGAACATCTCGGTGAGCTTGCGGGAGAACGTCTGGCGCTGATTCAGATAGGCGTTCTTCACATACTGCTGGGTGATGGTCGAGCCGCCCTGGGTCTCACCGCCCGTCACCATCCGGGTCACGGCGCGCATCAGACCGCTCGGGGAGACGCCACTGTCCGAGTAGAAACTTGCGTTCTCGGCGGCGAGGATCGCCCACTGGACCTTTTCCGGCACCTTGGACAACGCCACCTCCTGACGGTTGACCGGGCCCGTGCGGGCCATCTCGGAGCCGTCGGCCCAGTAGTAGACGTTGTCCTGCTGGGTGGCGAAGTCGTTGAGGTTCTTGGGTATCTCGGTCTGCATGTAGAGAAAGCTCAGTACACCGGTCAGACTCCCGAGGCAGAACACGAAGAGGAGACCCATCTGACGCCACGACGGCAGCCACCGCCGCGCGCCCCGTCTCCCGGCCCGGGGGTAGTCGATCCGGATATGGCGGGCCGCCCAGCGACGCAGCTGCATCCCGCGCCCGGCCGACGACGGCTGCGGCTTACGGTGTGCGTTACGGCGGTGCTTCCCCATGGCATTGTTGCTGCCCAGCACGTGTGTTCCCCCACGCTCGCTCCGCGCGCGGGCGCGGCACAAAGGTGTGATCTTCCATCCCCCCAGACCACACGACCTTATTCTCCCTTCCGAACATCTGTCGCCACAGGGCCCCAAAATTTTGTAACAGTGCTGATATTCCGCAACTCACCGCCCCGCCACGGCCGTCGGAGACCGTGAAGGCGGGCGACCCGGAGGGCCCGCGGAGGGGCGTAGCGTGACACCCCGAAGCTCAAATGAACCTCTGAACCACAAGCGCCGTGGATTCGTCCTCCCCTCCAGGGGTCATTACCCCGACAGGTGAGAACGCCCGGCATGAGACCGGCAGGAGAAGGGGGAGCCATGACGCGTCTCGGTACCGGAATCGGCTGGCGACCGGAAATCGCCGAGGACATCGCGCGCCTGCCCGGCATCGACTGGGTTGAGGTGGTGGCCGAGAACGTCTGCCCCGGCCATGTGCCGGACGCGCTGCTGCGGCTGCGCGAGCGCGGTACGACGGTGGTCCCGCACGGCGTCTCGCTCGGCCTCGGCGGCGCCGAGCGGCCGGATCCCGAGCGGCTGAGCGCCCTCGCGGAGCGGGCGGAGGCGCTGGGCTCGCCGCTGGTCACCGAGCACATCGCGTTCGTACGGGCCGGGGGGCCGCTGACCGGGTCGCCCGCCATCGAGGCCGGGCATCTGCTGCCGGTGCCGCGCACCCGGGACGCGCTGGACGTGCTGTGCGAGAACGTGGCCATAGCCCAGGCGGCGCTGCCGGTGCCGCTCGCGCTGGAGAACATCGCGGCGCTGATCTCCTGGCCCGGCGAGGAGATGACCGAGGGGCAGTTCCTGGCCGAGCTGGTCGAGCGGACCGGTGTGCGGCTGCTCATCGACGTCGCCAATCTGCACACCAACCACGTCAACCGGGACGAGGACCCGGCCGCGGCGCTGGACGAGCTGCCGACCGAGGCCATCGCGTACGTCCATGTGGCGGGCGGGGTCGAACGGGACGGGGTGTGGCACGACAGCCACGCCCACCCGGTGACGCAGCCGGTGCTCGACGTGCTCGCCGAGCTGTGCGCCCGTACGACGCCGCCCGGGGTGCTGCTGGAGCGGGACGAGGACTTCCCGGCGGCCGAGGAGCTGGCGGGCGAGCTGGACGCGATCCGCGCGGTGACAACGGCCGGGGTGACGGCCACCGATGCCGGGCCCGCGCCGAAGCACCGTCCGAACGGAAACGGCATACCGGACATCGACGCCGCACGGGAGCGGCTGGCGCGCGCCCAGAGCGCGCTGCTGTCGGCGCTCGTCGCGGGCGGCCCGGTGCCGGAGGGCTTCGACCGGCGGCGGCTGGGGGTCCAGAGCCGGGCGCTGACGTCCAAGCGGGCCGGGGTGGTCGCCAAGGTCGCCCCCGAGCTGCCGGAGATCCTGGGCGACGGCTACCGGCGGGCGTTCGAGGGGTACGCCGACGGCCGCCCGATGACCGGCGCTACCGCCGCGACGCGATGGCGTTCGTCGAGCATCTGCTGGCGGCCGGTGACATCGGGGACGCGGCGACGCGGCGACGGCTCACGCTGTGGTGGCAGGAGCGCTCCGGACCCGCCCCGCTGGCCTCGCACCCGCTGGCGCGCTTCGCGCGCCGGGCCCGGCTCGTGCTGAGCGGGGGGTGACGGGCATGAACGCGATCGTGATCCTCGTGTACGTGCTGGTGGCCGTGGCGTCGGCCGTGATCATCACGGGCGTCGCACGGACCCGGCGGGCCGCCGCGGGAGCGCCGGAAACCGGCGTCGACGACCTCATGGAGGCCGCGTTCCTGGCGGGCGGGCCCGGCCGGGTGGCCGACACCGTGATCAGCGAGATGCACACCGACGGCCGGCTGGCGGTGGGCAGGCCCGGGGTGGTCTCGATACGGCAGCCGGTCGCCCGCACCCCGGTCGAGAACGCGCTTCTCGACGCTCTCACCAGCTCCCCGAACGGCGCCCTCGACCGGCTGCGCCGGGAGCTGATGCGCGCCCCGGAGGTGCAGGCCATCGGGGACGACCTGGCACAGCGCGGGCTGCTGATGCGCCCCGCCGCCCTCCGCCCGTGGCGGAACGCGGCGCGGGCGCAGGTGGTGGCCTGCTGGCTGGGCGTGCCCCTGGGCATCTGGCTGACCGTCCGGCAGAACATGGACGGGAACGGCGGGTTCCCGGTGATCTTCCTGATCCTTCCGGCGCTGTTCCTCGGCTTCGGGGTCGGCGGCATCTGCGCGAACCTGGCCAAGGGCCGGCTGACGTCGGCCGGGAGGCGGGCCCTGGACGCCTTCCGGAGGGACACCGAGATGGGCACCGCCGAGCGGCCCGGAGGGCTGCCCAGCGGGCACTGGTCGTCGGCGCCCGCCGTATCCTCCGCGAACTCCGCGGCGAGGGCGGCGCCCGCCGTCGCGGTCGCCGTGGCGCTGGGCGGCGCGACCACCATCGCCGCCGACACGGTGCTGCGGGACCAACTGCTCCAGGCGTATCGGGTGAAGGGCGCGTCCTCGGGCGACGGTTCGGGCTCGTCGGGCATCTCCGACTACTCCGGCGGCTCGTGGTGCGGCGGGGGCTCCGGGGGCTCCGGCTGCGGCGGCTCGTCGTGCGGAGGCGGCTCCTCATGCGGGGGCGGGGGCGGCGGCTCCGGCTGCGGCGGGGGCGGTTCGGGCTGCGGCGGCGGGGGCGGTGGCGGCTGCGGCGGAGGCAGCTGACCGCTCACGAATCGTGGCACCGAATCGTGCATATCGCGAAATCTGTGGCGCAGAAGCGGTCGGGTCCAGTAGAACTCGGCCATGTTGTGGGTCCTGTTCCTGCTCGTCGCATGGGGCTCGGCGGTCGTCAGCTGCACCCGCCTGTGCCTCGCCGCGGTCGCGGCCGCCCAGCCGATGGAAGCCGCCGCTGGTCCGCGGCCCGAGGGGCGGGCCCTGAGCCTGTATGAGGCGGCGTTCCTGGCGGGCGGGCCGCGGCGGGTCGCCGATCTCGCCCTGGTGTCGATGGCCCGTGAGCGCCGGCTGCTGCTCGCCCACACCGGCTGGGTCACCGTCGTGGACCCGGACGGCCGGGACGATCTCGAACGCTCGGTCATCGCCGCGATAGGGCCGCGGGGCCAGTCCCCCGTACCGCCGGTCCGCACCGCGCTGGCCG
>NZ_GG657754.1:2899737-2903178 GCF_000158915.1 Streptomyces himastatinicus ATCC 53653
CTTTACATGACCCAGAACCGCACCAAATATCCCTTTTATTGCGTGATGTGCGGAGGGATGGCTTGTGAGAGCAGCAGCGCTGTACGGCATCCTCGGGACCGCTGTCCCTGTCCGTGGCCATGACGGCGCTGCTCGCCACCCCCGCCACCGGCAGACCGCTCGCCGCGCCACCGACCGCACGCCCCACCGCCATGGCCGCCGCCGGGCCCCCGGCGCCGACCGCCGTCGCGGCGGCGGCGCCCGCCTGGTCCGCCTCGTTCGGCTCCACCGCCTCCGCCGTGCTGACCTCCCCCGCGCTGGCCGTGCCCCGGGGCGGCGCCGCCGAGGCCCGCGGGGTGATCGTGGCGGCCCGGGAGGCGGGCGTCCGGGGCATCGCCTTCGGCCGCTGCCCGAGCTCCGAGGAGCTGTCGTCCGATGTCCGCTGCGGCACCGTCTCCGTACCGCTGGACTACGCGCGGCCGCACGGCAAGCACATCCGTCTCACCGTCAGCCGCGTCCGCGCCTCCGGGCCCAAGGCCCGGCGGCAGGGCGCGCTGGTCTACAACCCGGGCGGACCGGGCGCGTCCGGCATGACGTTCCCCGAGTACGCCGCCGAGGACGGCTTCGGCAAGACGGCCGCGGTCTACGACTTCGTCGGCTACGCGCCCCGCGGGGTCGGCGGCTCCGCACCGGTGTCCTGCCGGCGCCCGGAAGCCTTCGCCAAGACGCCGACCAGCTCCCCGCAGCACCCCTCCGCCGCGTTCAAGCGGGCGATGGTGGCGCGGGCGCGCGCGTACGCCCGGGGCTGTGTGCGCCGTACGGGGGCGGCCCTGCGGCACATCACCACGCTGAACAACGCCCGCGACCTCGATGTGCTGCGCGCCGCGCTCGGCGAGAAGCGGCTCACCTTCGTGGGTGCCTCGTACGGCACGTACTACGGCGCCGTCTACGCGACGCTCTTCCCCCGCCATGTGCGCCGCATGGTGTTCGACAGCGTGGTCAACCCCGGCCCCGCGCAGATCTGGTACCGCAACAACCTGGACCAGTCCCTGGCCTTCGAGCGGCGCTGGGCGGACTGGCGCCGCTGGACCGCCCGGCACCACGCCGTCTACCACCTCGGCACGACCCCCGCCCGGGTACTCGCCGCGTACCGGAAGGCGGCCCACCGCCTGGCGCGGAAACCGGCGGGCGGCCGCGTCGGCACCGGGGAGCTCCAGGACGCGTTCGTACGGGTGGGCTACAACGACGCCTACTGGGACCCCAGCGCACGGGCCCTCGCCGCCTATCTGCGGGGCAATCCCCGGCCGCTGATCGCGCTGGCCGCGTCCGAATCCGGGGACGCGGTGGCCGACGAGAACGGCGCCGCCGTCTACACCGCCGTGGAGTGCAACGACGCGCCCTGGCCGCGCCGCTGGGCGAGCTGGAACCGGGAGAACACCGCCCTCGCGCGCCGCGCGCCCTTCGAGACCTGGGACAACGTGGCGATGAACCTGCCCTGCGCCTACTGGCCGCTCGGGCACGACACGCCCATGGACGTGACCGCCCGGCCGGGGCTGCCGCCGGTGCTGCTGCTGGCGGCCGAACGGGACGCGGCCACTCCGTACGCGGGCGCCAAGGAGCTGTGGCGCAGACTCCCCGGCGCCTCCCTGGTGACCGAGCGGAAGGCCGGTACCCACGGCCTGTGGGGCGGCCCGAACGCCTGCGTCAACCGCAAGGTCGATACGTATCTGCTGACCGGGAAGACGCCGGGCCGGACCGCCTCCTGCGCACCGCGCCCGGCACCGGAGCCTCGCCCGGCCCCGGTGCCCGAGTCCGGCAAGCAACCCGCGCTCCCCGGAGGCCCGGGGGCGCCGTGACGGTCAGGGCCGTGACCTCAGGGCCTCAGGGCCTCAGGGCCGTGACCGTCAGGCCAGACCGGCGACCAGTTCGGAGACCGGCTTGCGCCGCCCGGTGTAGAACGGCACCTCCTCGCGCACATGACGGCGCGCCTCGGAGGCGCGCAGATGACGCATCAGGTCGACGATCCGGTGCAGCTCGTCCGCCTCGAAGGCCAGGATCCACTCGTAGTCGCCGAGGGAGAACGACGCGACGGTGTTGGCGCGCACATCGGGGAAGCCGCGCGCCATCTTGCCGTGGTCCGCGAGCATCGTGCGGCGCTCCTCGTCGGGCAGCAGATACCACTCGTAGGACCGTACGAAGGGGTAGACGCTGACGTAGTCGCGCGCGTTCTCGTCCGCGAGGAAGGCGGGGATGTGCGACTTGTTGAACTCCGCCGGGCGGTGCAGCGCCATGTTCGACCACACCGGCTCCAGGGCGCGGCCGAGCCGGGTGCGGCGGAAGAGGTTGTACGCCTCCTGAAGGGCGTCGGAGGTCTCCGAGTGCCACCAGATCATGACGTCCGCGTCCGCCCGCAGCCCCGAGACGTCATAGGTGCCGCGCACGGTGACGTCCTTGGCGGCGAGCTGCGCGAAGAGCTGCTCGACCTCGTCGGCGTAGCCGGTGCGGTCCTCCGGCAGCACGTCGCGCAGCCGGAACACCGACCACAGGGTGTAGCGGATGACCTCGTTGAGGTCCTTGGCCTTCTTCCCCGCGTTGGGCGCCTTGGACGACGTGACGGTGTCGGGGGTGTCGGGGGTCTCGGGAGCAGCAGTCATGGTGCCTATTCTCGCTCTCCGCCGACGGCGCCCGCCGCCAGGGTCGCCGTCAGCAGCTCGTCGGCGGCCGTGCGGGCGGATCCGATGCACGCGGGGATGCCGACGCCGTCGTAGACCGCGCCGCACACCCGCAGCCCGGGCAGCTTGGCGACCTCCGCGCGGATCCGGGCGACCCGCTCGAGATGGCCGACCGGGTACTGCGGCAGCCCGCCGTCCCAGCGGCTCACCCGGGTCGCCACCGGCCGGGCGTCGAGTCCGGTGGCCGCGCCGAGATCGGCGAGCGACATCCCCACCAGATCGGCGTCGTCGCGCTTCAGATGCTCCTCGTCCTCGAACCGCCCGATCGAGGTACGCAGCACGAAGAGATCGGGGGCGGCGTCGCGGAGCCAGCCCCATTTACGGCTGGAGAACGTGGCCGCCTTGATCGTGCGGCCGTCGACCGGCGGGACCAGGAAGCCGCTGCCGTCGGCGAGCGACGCCACGTCGTCGCGGCGGAAGGCCATGGTGATCAGCGCCATGGAGGCGTAGTCGACGGTGGCCAGCTCGGCGGAGGCGGCCGGGGAGTCGGCGGCCAGGAGCCGGGCGGCGGCGGGGGCGGGGGCCGCCACCACGACCGCGTCGGCCCGCAGCACCTCGCCGTCGGTGACGACGGTCCAGCCGTCGGCCGTGCGGCGCAGCTCTCGTACGGGGGCGCCGGTGCGGATCTCGCCGCCCCCGGTCCGTACGGCGTCGGCCACCGCGAGCGGCAGCCGCCCGATGCCGCCGTCGATGCCCATGAAACACCGGCCCGGCCCCGCCCTGCCGCTGG
>NZ_GG657754.1:2903762-2904907 GCF_000158915.1 Streptomyces himastatinicus ATCC 53653
CCCGGGGGCGGGGAGGTCACTGCGCTCATGCCCCCACTCTCTCACCCGCCCCCAGGGGGTGATGGGCCGAGGCCGTGGCGAGGTCGGCCTCGATACGGGCGGCGGCGGTCCGCAGCGCCGGAAGCAGCTCCTCGACGGCCGCCGCGGCGCTGCCGCGGCCCGCGTGGGTGGCGATGTTGAGCGCGGCCACCACCTGGCGGTCCGCGCCCCGAACCGGCACCGCGAGCGACCGCAGCCCCTCCTCCAACTCCTCGTCCACCAGGGCGTAGCCGTCCCTCCCGGTCCGCTCCAGGACGCGGGCCAGCTCGGGCAGGGCAGTCACGGTGTGCCGGGTCAGCGGCGTGGGGTCGAGCCCGGCGAGATACGCGGCGCGCTCGCCCGGGTCCAGCCCGGCGAGCAGCACCCGGCCCATGGAGGTCGCGTAGGCGGGGAAGCGGGTGCCGATGGTGATGTTGACGCTCATGATCCGCACGGTCGGTACGCGCGCCACATACCGGATGTCGTCGCCGTCGAGGACCGCCAGGGACGCCGACTCGTGGACGGTGCGGACGAGTTCGCGCATATGGGGCTGGGCCAGCTCGGTGAACGACCGGTCGCCCAGCGGTGCGTACCCCAGCTCCAGCACCCGCGGCAGCGGGCGGAAGGCCCGGCCGTCGGCCGCCGCGTACTCGGCGTATCCCAGCTCGACGAGGGTCAGCAGGGAGCGGCGCGCGGTGGCCCGCGGCAGCCCGGTGGTCTCGGCGACGGCGGTGAGCGTGCGCCCGTGCCGCGCGCCGCCGCCCTCCTCCCCCTCCCCCGGGGTGCCCAGCGCCCGCAGCACGGTGAGCCCGCGGGCGAGCGACTGGAGATACCCGGCCCCCAGCTCCCGTTTGGCCGCCCGCGCGGGGTCCTCGGTGGCGGGCCCGGCGGCCGGGCCCGCCGCTGCCCGCCCCGGCGGACCGGGCTCGGCTCGGGCCGCCTCCGCCGGAGTCGACCGGCGCCCACGCGTGGGCGGAGCCGCCAACGCCGCCTCCATGGCCGGGACCTCCGCACGCAGCGGACCCAGCACGGCGGCCCGCAGCGAGGCCAGGTCATGCCGGCTGGTGTGGCTGACGACGTTCACCGCGCACACGGTGCGTCCCGATCCGTCCCGGACCGGGACGGAC
>NZ_GG657754.1:2905160-2918545 GCF_000158915.1 Streptomyces himastatinicus ATCC 53653
GGAAGCGCACCCATCCCTGTGTCGCAAGGTCTGCCATGCGCAGGGCCCTGTCGCTGGCGAGGAGCGGGTGTCCCTCGGGCAGGACGGCGACGTAGGTCTCCTCGCCCAGGGGGTGGATGTCGAATGTGCAGCCGGTGGGGATGCGGTGGACGAGGACCATGTCGAGCGTTCCCTGGCGGGCCAGCCGTTCCATATCCGCTGGATCGGGCTCCTCGTGGAGAATGACGAGGAGTTTCGGCAGGCGGTGGCGGAGCGAGGTACAGTGCCAGAAGGAGCATTAGCCTGTCAGGAGCATGTGGTCGCCGATGTCGAGTTCGCACATACACCAGCTGGAGACAGCACGCGCAACCAGGTCGACCACGGACCGGGCGAGCCCGGTGCCGCGCACGAGGTCGCCGGGGCGGACCGCGGCCTCGCCCCGGTGCGCGGCCAGCCGGGTCAGCTCGCAGAGCACGGCGAGGCCGCGCTCGAGAGGACCGACGGGGCCATTGACAGGTGGGGACACCGGACCGAGACTCATCACAAGCTCCATTATGAACGAAGTTTCACTCCGCGAACAAGTGGGGATCCTCGCTTCATCGGATCCGGACGAAGGGACCTTTCGATGCGCACGACGGTCGGCATCATCGGCGCGGGGCCCGCCGGGCTGCTGCTCGCCCGTCTGCTGCACCGCGCGGGGGTGGACTGTGTGGTGCTGGAGAGCCGGGACCGCGCCTATGTCGAGCAGCGGCAGCGGGCCGGAATCCTGGAGCAGGGCACCGTGGACGTGCTGCGGGAGTGCGGCGCGGCCGAGCGCCTGGACCGCGAGGGGCTGCCGCACCAGGGCATCGAGCTGCGCTTCGAGGGCCGCGGCCACCGCGTCGACTTCCCCTCCGCCACCGGCGGCAAGTCGGTGACGGTCTACGCCCAGACGGAGATCGTCAAGGATCTGGTCCGGCTCCAGCTCGCCGACCCCGGGGGCCCTCCCCTGCTGTTCGGGGCCGAGGCCGTGGCGATCGAGAAGCCGGATTCCGGGGCCCCGGTGATCCGCTTCCGCCGCGAGGGCCGAGAAGAGACGCTGAGCTGCGACTTCGTGGCGGGCTGCGACGGCTTCCACGGCATCGCCCGGCGCGCGGTCCCGGCCGACCGGATCCGCACCTTCGAGCGCACCTATCCCTACTCCTGGCTGGGGGTGCTGGCCGATGTGCCGCCGTCCTGCGAGGAGTTGATCTACGCCCGCCATCGGCGCGGCTTCGCGCTGCACAGCATGCGCTCCCCGCAGGTCTCCCGGCTCTACCTCCAGGTGCCGAACGACACCGACCCCGCCGACTGGTCCGACGAGCAGATCTGGGACGAGCTGTCCGCCCGCTTCGCGCTCGACGGCGGCGACGCCGCATGGCGCCTGGAGCGCGGCCCGATCACCGCCACGTCGGTGACCCCGATGCGCAGCTTCGTGCAGGAGCCGATGCGCCACGGCCGCCTCTTCCTGGCAGGCGACGCGGCCCATATCGTGCCTCCGACCGGGGCCAAGGGGCTCAACCTCGCCGTCGGCGACGTGGTCACCCTGGCCCGCGCCCTCGCCCAGCACCACACCACGGGGTCGACCGAGCTGCTGGACGGGTACTCCGCGACCTGCCTCGCCCGGGTCTGGCAGGCCGAGCGCTTCTCGTACTTCATGACGGACACCCTGCACCGCCGCCCGGAACAGACCCCGTTCGAGGACCGGCTCCAGATCGCCCAGCTGGACCGGATCGCCACCTCCCGCACCGCATCCGCCGAGCTGGCCGAGAACTACGTCGGCCTCCCGCTGTCATGACGGCCCCGACAGGCCCCCGGATCGGCCAACGCCCGGACAGTGGACGCCCGGACGCCGGGCGGTCGGTCGCGGGCCGGGTGCTGGCCGTGCTGGACGCGTTCGACGCCTCGCACCGGTCGCTGTCGCTCACCGCCCTCGCCCGGCGCGCCGGGCTGCCGCTGGCCACCGCGCACCGGCTGGTCGCCTCGCTCACCCGCTGGGGCGCCCTGAATCGCGACACCTCGGGGGCGTACCACATCGGGCTGCGGCAGTGGGAGGTGGCGACGCTGTCGCCGCGCGGGGTCGGGGTGCGCGAGGCGGCGCTGCCGTTCATGGAGGACCTGTACGAGGCCACCCATGAGAACGTCCAGCTGGCGGTGCGCGACGGCCTGGAAGTGGTCTATGTCGAGCTGATCTCCGGCCGCTCCGCGGTCCATGTGCGCACCCGGGTCGGCAGCCGCTGGCCGCTGCATGCCACGGGCGTCGGCCTGGTGCTGCTCGCGTACGGGCCGCCGGGTCTGGGCGAGCGGGTGTGCTCCCGGCCGATGCGCCGGTTCACCGAGCGCACCATTCAGGACCCGGCGCGGCTGCGGGCCACCCTCGCCGAGGTGCGGCGCACCGGGATCGCGGTCAGCGACCGGCAGATCACCATGGACGGGCTGTCCATCGCCGCCCCGGTGCGGGGTCCCCGCGGTGAGGTGGTGGCCTCGCTCTCGGTGGTGGTCCCGGCCGCGGAAGGGCGGGCGCCGGGGCTGATACCCGCGGTGCGGGTCGCCGCCCACGGCATATCCCGTACCCTCGCCGCCGCCTGGGGGCAAGAGTCCCTGGCCGAGGCTTCCGGCTGACGGAAGACCTGGATCTACCCCTTGCCGGAGGTGCGTTCACGCCACATTCTGTGGGGCGCCGCATTCCGTGGGGCACATCGCGCTCCGAGCTGGAACACCCGACGCCCGAGGGGGCCGCCCGAAGTGACCACCGAGGACACCGCCGCGCGGGAGCCGACAGCCCACCGCACCGGCTGGCAGCCGTACCACACGCTGTGGGCCATGCTGCTGGGCGGCTGGCTCTTCTCCTACGCCGACCGCACCCTCACCGGCCCGGTGGTGACCTGGCTGATCGAGAACGACCACGGCATGCTGGGCTCCGCCAGCCATCCGCATGCCCTCGGCGGTCTGATCGGCAGCCTCTTCTTCGCGGGCTACATGCTCACCCAGTTCCCCGGCGGCTATCTCGGGGACCGCTTCGGGCATCGCACGATGCTCGCCGTCTCGCTGCTGTGGGCGGGGGTGGCGACCCTGGCCAGCGGGATGGTCAGCGGGCTGATCGCGTTCGTCGTCCTGCGGGTGCTGACCGGGCTGGGCGAGGGCGTCTTCTACTCCAACGACCGCTCGCTGATCGCCCAGCGCACCCCGCCCGCGAAGACCAGCTTCGGCATGGGCGTCGCCATCACCGGGCTGTCGATCGGGCTGACGATCGCGACCATCAGCACGCCCTATCTGATCGACTGGGGCGCCCAGGTGTTCGGGCACGAGGACGCCTGGCGAATGCCGTTCCTGGTGCTGGGCGGCGCCACGCTCGCGTTCGGCTGGATCACCACGGTCTATCTGCGCCGCATCGGCGGCCCGCTCAAGGCCACCGGCTCCACCCTGCGGCTGCTGGGGATCTCGGCGGTGCTGTGCGCGGCCGTCATGGCGGTCTATCTGATCGCCGACGGGGCGGGGATGCCGAGCTGGGGCGTGGCCGTCCTGGAGTGCGTGCTCGCGTTCGTACTGATCGGGGCGATCTTCGCCCGGCGCGGATCGCGGCTCGGCTCCATCTCCCGGAACCGCAATGTGCTGCTGCTCAGCTTCGCCTTCATCGCGGTCATGTGGAACCTGTGGTTCTTCAGCTTCTGGTCGGTGTCGATCGTCGCCGACGCCGCCCACAGCTCCTTCCAGAACGCGGCGCTGGTCGCGACGTTCAACGCGGGCGCGGGCATCCTCGGGTTCCCGGTCGGCGGCCGGCTGTCGGACGTGGCGAAGGACCGGGGGTGGGGGCGGCGGCCGCTGCTGATCGCGTTCACCGTGGTCCAGGGCGTGCTGGTGCTGGTCTTCGCGGCGTATCTCCAGGCCCAGGAGAAGCCGTCCCTGCTGGTGATGTCCGTCCTGCTCTTCGTCACCAGCCTGTTCTTCAACGCCCTCCAGCCGATGGCGCACGCCCTGCTGAACGATGTGGTCGACGCGTCCGAGCGCGGCGCCGCCTTCGGCCTGTTCAACCTGGTCGGAGAGATAGGCGCGGTGATCAGCCCGGCGCTCAGCGGCACCCTGTTCGACCATTACGGCAGCTGGACGTCCGCCGTCTACATCGACGGCGCGCTGATGCTCACGAGTGCTGTTCTGTACGTCCTGGTACGCGAGCCCACGGCCCGTACGTAGCCTGGCCCGTGACGGAGCGGGACATACGGCGGCGAAGGGGCGGATTCGATGGCGGCAGCGCGGCGCATGGTGGTCATCGGGGGCGACGCGGCGGGGATGTCCGCCGCGTCCCGGGCGCGCAGGCTCAGCAAGCGGGGCGAGCTGGAGATCCTCGCCTTCGAGCGCGGCCACTTCACGTCGTACTCGGCCTGCGGCATCCCGTACTGGGCCGGGGGCCTGGTGAACGGCCCCGACGACCTGGTCGCCCGCACCCCGGAGGCACACCGCGGGCGCGGTATCGACGTCCGCCTCCGCAGCGAGGTCACCAAGATCGACGTCGCCGGGCAGCGGGTCCGGGTCAGGGAGCTGGACGCGTCAGGCGGCGCCGAGCGCTGGCACGGCTTCGACGACCTGGTCATCGGCACCGGCGCCCGCCCGCGCCGCCCCGACATGCCCGGCATCGACGCGCCCGGGGTGCACGGGGTGCAGACCCTGGACGACGGGCGGGCGCTGCTGGAGACCCTGGAGGGCCGGACGGTCGAGCGGGCCGTCGTGGTCGGCGCCGGATACATCGGCGTGGAGATGGCCGAGGCGCTGACCCGCCGCGGCTGCCGGGTCACCGTCCTGGAGCGCGGCGAGCAGCCGATGGCCACCCTCGACCCCGACATGGGGCGGCTGGTGCGGGAGGCGATGACCGGGCTCGGCATCGACACCGTGACCGGCGCGGAGGTCGCCGAGGTGCTGACCGGCGAGGACGGCCGGGTGCGCGGGGTGGCCACCAAGGTCAGCGAATACCCGGCCGAGCTGGTCGTCCTGGGCCTCGGGGTGGTCCCCGAGACCCGGCTCGCCCGGGAGGCTGGGCTGCCGCTGGGCGCGTCGGGCGGGCTGCTCACCGACCTGGCCATGCGGGTCCGCGGCCACGCCAACATCTGGGCGGGCGGCGACTGCGTGGAGGTCCTCGACCTGGTGTCCGGCCGCACCCGGCACATCCCGCTGGGCACCCACGCCAACAAGCAGGGCCAGGTCATCGGCACCAACATCGGCGGCGGCTATGCCACGTTCCCCGGTGTGGTCGGCACCGCGGTCAGCAAGGTCTGCGACCTGGAGATCGCCCGCACCGGGCTGCTGGAGGCCCAGGCGGAGGAGGTGGGGCTGCGCTTCCACGCCGTCACCGCCGAGTCGACCAGCCGCGCCGGGTACTACCCCGACGCCCGCCCGATGACGGTGAAGGTGCTCGCCGAGCGCCGCACGGGGCGGCTGCTCGGCGCGCAGATCGTCGGCCGGGAGGGCGCGGGCAAGCGTGTGGACAGCGCGGCGGTCGCGCTGACCGCCGGGATGACGGTCGAGCAGGTGGCGTCGCTGGATCTGGGGTACGCCCCGCCGTTCTCCCCCGTGTGGGACCCGGTGCAGGTGGCGGCGCGGAAGGCGGCGGCCGTCGTACGGGAGGCGGCGGACCGGTAGAGCAACCGCCTCCCGGTGCGTCAGCGCGCGGTGTGGGTGTGGACGTACTCGACGAGCCGGGTCAGGGCGTCCGGGTCGGTGGTGGGCAGCACGCCGTGGCCGAGGTTGAAGATGTGCCCCTCAAGACCCTGGGCCGCGTCCAGCACCTCGGCCGCCTTGGCCTCCACGGCCTCGGTCGGCGCGAACAGCACGGCGGGGTCGAGGTTTCCCTGGATCGCCTTGCCGGGGCCCACCCGCCGGGCGGCCTCGTCCAGCGGCACCCGCCAGTCGGCGCCCACGACGTCCGCGCCCGCCTCGCCGAGCAGGCCGAGCAGCTCGCCGGTGCCGACGCCGAAGTGGATGCGCGGCACGCCGTACCCGGCGACGGCCTCGAAGACCTTCGTGGAGGCGGGCATCACGCTGCGGCGGTAGTCGGCCGGGGCCAGGGCGCCGACCCAGGAGTCGAAGAGCTGCACGGCCGAGGCGCCCGCCTCGATCTGCACCTTCAGGAAGGTGGCGGTGATGTCCGCGAGCCGGTCGAGCAGATCGGCCCACAGCTCCGGGTCGCCGTACATGAGCGCCTTGGTGTGCTCGTGGTTGCGCGACGGGCCGCCCTCGACCAGATAGCTGGCGAGCGTGAAGGGCGCGCCCGCGAAGCCGATGAGAGGGGTGGCGCCCAGTTCGCCGACGAGCGATCCGACGGCCTCGGTGACGTACTTCACATCGTCGGGATCGAGCGGACGCAGGCGCTCCAGATCCGCGCGGCTGCGGATCGGACGCTCCACGACGGGGCCGACGCCGGGCTTGATGTCGAGGTCGACCCCGATCGCCTTGAGCGGCACCACGATGTCGCTGAAGTAGATCGCCGCGTCCACCCGGTGACGGCGCACCGGCTGGAGCGTGATCTCCGTGACCAGGTCGGGCCGCATGCAGGACTCCAGCATGGCGGTGCCCTCGCGGACCTTCCGGTACTCCGGCAGCGAGCGCCCCGCCTGCCGCATGAACCACACCGGAGTGTGCGGCACCGGTTCGCGTCGACAGGCCCGGAGGAAGGCCGAATCGGCGCAGGGGTTCGCCGCCGGGCGGCCGGTCTGCTGCTGGCCCGAGGGCCGCTCTGTGGCGCTCATGCACCAAATCTTCGCACGGGCCGAACGAGTGACCCGCCAACCCGGGTGTTCCTCCCCGGTTGGAGCCCTCAGTGCGCCTAGTCTTCCGGGCATGGCAGCGGTTCAAGGACACGTCTCGAACGGTGCTGACGGCGCTGACGGCCCGGACGCGGGCGGGGAAGGCGCCCCGCTCGCCTTCCGGCGTGCGGTCGCCGGTCTGCGCGCGGCACGGGTGCGGCCCGAGGTGGAGCTCGACCCGACCCCACCACCGCGCCGCCTGGCGCCGTTCGCGTACGCACTCGAAGCGGTGGTCACGGACCCCACCGCCGACGACGACGAGGAGCTGGCCGAGGGCCGGCTCATCCTGCTGCACGACCCGGCGGGCCATGACTCCTGGCGCGGCACCTTCAGAATGGTCACGCTGATCCACGCCGACCTGGAGCCGGAGATCGCGGCGGATCCCCTGCTGCCCGAGGTGTGCTGGTCGTGGCTCACCGGTGCGCTGGAGGCACGCGGCCTCGGCTGCTCGGAGCCCAGCGGCACGGTGACGCGCGCCAGCTCGCACTACTTCGGCGGGATCGGTGAGCGGGAGCCCTCGACCCGGATCGAGATCCGGGCCTCGTGGACGCCGTCGGACCACCCGTCCCCCGAGCCGGCCCGCCCGGAGCGGCAGGACGAGGCGGCCGCGGAGCCGCTGGGCGTGCCGGACACCGGGGCGCACCTGGCGGCCTGGTGCGATCTGCTGTGCCAGATCGCCGGTCTGCCGCCGGCGGGGACCACGGAGGCGGGGGTCGTCTCCCTCCCCCAGCGCCGCGGCCCCCAGCCCCGCTGAGCGCCCTCCGGCACTCCACGGTCCGGCACGGTCCCGTGAGCAGTTCATCGGACCCGCTGAGCGGTCATCAGCCCCGCCCAGCGGGTCTTCGCTGTGCGCTTCCGGCGCTCGGACAACCCCGTCTGACCGAGATTGCCCGAATTGTTACTCACCAAATCGTGATCATTCCCTAAAGCTGGACCGTATCGGTGCCGAAGGAGTGGTGACCCGTCCCACCACTTTCCAGGAGGCCTGGTGTCTGTTCTCCTCGAGCAACCGTCCAGCCTGGTCGCCTACCGCCCGAACAAGCCGACGGCCATGGTCGTCGTCGCCGACCCCCGCGTTCGTTCCACCGTCACCCGTCACCTGTGGGCCCTCGGGGTGCGCGACGTCATCGAGGCGTCGTCCGTCGCGGAGGCCCGCCCCCGTATCGGCAACCCGCGCGACATCTGCGTCGCCGACGTCCACCTCCCCGACGGCTCCGGCCTCACCCTGCTGTCCGAGACCCGCGCCGCGGGCTGGCCGAACGGCCTGGCCCTCTCCGCCGCCGACGACATCGGCGCCGTACGGAACGCGCTGGCCGGTGGCGTCAAGGGCTACGTCGTCACCGGCACCCGCACCAACCTGGGCATCCCGGGCCGGCCCGGCGCCGCCCCCATCGGCGCCGCCGCCGCCCGGATGCACCGCCGCCCGCCGGGCGCCCCCGGTCACCCGGGTGGCTACCGGGAGCTGTCGGGACGCGAGGTCGAGGTGCTGAGGCTGGTTGCGGAGGGCCAGTCCAACAAGGCCCATCGGCGTCTCGATGGGCCTGTCCGCACTCACCGTCAAGAGCCACCTCGCCCGAATCGCCCGCAAGCTCGGCACCGGCGACCGGGCCGGCATGGTCGCGGTCGCGCTGCGTACCGGCATCATCCACTGAGCCGTACGGCGGGAGATCCACCCGCCGCACACCGGCCCCGCGCCCGTCGACGGAACGTTCCGTCGACGGGCGCCCTGTGTACCCGGCGTACACAGCTACCCTTGACAGGTGACCGACGCCCAAGAGACCGCAGCAGAGACGACACTGCGAACCACCGGGGGCGCTCCTCCGGACGACCTCCCCCCGGCGCCGGTCCCCTTGCTGGAGCCGCGTGAGGGCATTCCGCCCGTCACCGCCGACCCGGACGCGCTCGCCGAAGTCGTCGCGGCCTTCGCCGCGGGCCACGGCCCCGTGGCCGTCGACGCCGAGCGCGCCTCCGGCTACCGCTACGGACAGCGGGCCTATCTGGTCCAGCTGCGCCGGGCCGGAGCGGGGACCGCACTGATCGACCCCGTCGGCTGTCCCGACCTGTCGGGTCTGGGGGCCGCCGTCGCCGACGCCGAGTGGGTGCTGCATGCCGCGACCCAGGATCTGCCGTGTCTGCGTGACATAGGCATGGTCCCGGACCGGCTCTTCGACACCGAACTCGCGGGCCGGCTGGCCGGGTTCGCCCGGGTGGGGCTCGGCGCCATGGTCGAGAACATCCTCGGCTACGCGCTGGAGAAGGGACATTCGGCCGTCGACTGGTCGACCCGCCCGCTGCCCGAGCCGTGGCTGCACTACGCCGCGCTCGACGTGGAGCTGCTGGTCGACCTGAGGGACGCGCTGGAGGAGGAGCTGACCCGGCAGGGGAAGCTGGAGTGGGCCCACCAGGAGTTCGCGGCCATCGCCGCCGCCCCGCCCGCCCCGCCGCGCAAGGACCCCTGGCGGCGTACGTCGGGGATGCACAAGGTCAGGAGACGGCGGCAGATGGCCGTGGTGCGCGAGCTGTGGACGGCCCGGGACCGCATCGCCCAGCGCCGCGACGTCTCGCCCGGCAAGGTGCTGGGCGACGCGGCGATCGTGGAGGCCGCGCTGGCGCTGCCGGTGAACGCCCGGGCGCTGTCCGCGCTCAGCGGCTTCGGCCACCGGATGAGCCGCCGCCAGCTGGAGCAGTGGCAGGCCGCGGTGGACCGGGCCAGGGAGCTGCCGGAGGCCGAACTTCCGCAGCCCGGCCAGCCGGTGGCCGGTCCGCCCCCGCCGCGCGCCTGGGCCGACAAGGACCCCGCCGCGGCGGCCCGGCTCTCGGCGGCCCGCGCCGCGGTGACGGCCCTGGCCGAACGGCTGAATCTGCCGCAGGAGAACCTGATCGCCCCGGATACGGTCCGGCGGCTGTGCTGGGAGCCCCCTGCGGAGCCGACGACGGACGCGGTGGCGGACGTTCTCGCTGGTCATGGCGCCCGTCCCTGGCAGATCGACCAGGTGTCGACGGTCCTGACCGGCGCCCTGCGGGCGGAAGAGGCATGACCTCCGTCGTGATGTGACGCGCGTGGACCGGCGGCCTCGGCCGCCGGTCCTTTTCCTGGTGTGACCTGTGACCTTCGACGCTACGGCCGCGAAGACTGGGCAGCGTGGTTACTCATAAGTAGCATGAGGGTGTGGAGGCGCGCCGATGGCGTGCCCGCAGCAGTGCCATCCCGCACCTGGAGGAGAGCCAACGTGCCTCGTACCGCTAGGGACGTCGTCTTCGTCGACGGCGTCCGTACCCCGTTCGGCAAGGCGGGCCCGAAGGGCATCTACCACGAGACCCGCGCCGACGACATGGTCGTCAAGTGCATCCGGGAGCTGCTGCGACGCAACCCGGATCTGCCGCCGGAGCGCATCGACGAGGTGGCCGTCGCCGCGACCACCCAGATCGGGGACCAGGGCCTGACCATCGGCCGCACCGCGGGCATCCTGGCCGGGCTGCCGCAGTCCGTCCCCGGCTACTCGATCGACCGGATGTGCGCCGGTGCGATGACCGCCGTCACCACCACCGCGGGCTCCATCGCCTTCGGCGCGTACGACGCGGTCGTCGCGGGCGGCGTGGAGCACATGGGCCGCCACCCGATGGGCGAGGGCGTCGACCCGAACCCGCGGTTCGTCTCCGAGAAGCTGGTCGACGAGTCAGCCCTCTTCATGGGCATGACCGCGGAGAACCTGCACGACCGGCTGCCGCACCTCACCAAGCAGCGCGCCGACGAGTACGCGGTGCGCAGCCAGGAGAAGGCCGCCAAGGCGTACGCCAACGGCAAGATCCAGCAGGACCTGGTGCCGGTCTCGGTGCGCCGCACCACCCCCGAGGGCGGGGAGACCGGCTGGGGGCTCGCGACCTCCGACGAGCCGATGCGCCCGGGCACCACGCTGGAGAACCTGGCCACGCTGAAGACCCCGTTCCGGCCGCACGGCCGGATCACCGCGGGCAACTCCGCGGGGCTCAACGACGGCGCCACCGCCTCCCTGATCGCCTCCGAGGACTTCGCCCGGGAGCTGGACCTTCCGGTCAGGATGCGCCTGGTGTCGTTCGCCTTCGCGGGCGTCGAGCCCGAGGTGATGGGCTACGGCCCGGTCCCGGCCACCCAGAAGGCCCTGGCCAAGGCCGGGCTGACGATCGATGACATCGGCCTCTTCGAGGTCAACGAGGCGTTCGCCGTCCAGGTGCTGTCGTTCCTGGACCACTACGGCATCGCGGACGACGACCCGCGCGTCAACCAGTACGGCGGCGCGATCGCCTTCGGCCACCCGCTCGCCTCCTCCGGCGTCCGTCTGATGACGCAGCTGGCGCGGCAGTTCGAGGAGCAGCCGGAGGTCCGCTACGGCATCACCACCATGTGCATCGGCTTCGGCATGGGTGGCACCGTGATCTGGGAGAACCCGCACTTCGAGGGGAACAAGTGACTACCACCGCAGAGCTTCTCAAGGGAGCGGCCGAGCTGTTCCCGGACGAGGTCGTGACGCAGGCGCACGTCCGCCACCTCGACCTCCCCCAGGACGCGGGCCGTTTCGCGCTCATCACCCTGGACAACGGTCTTGACCACACCAAGCCCACCACCTTCGGCCCGGCCTCGCTCGCCAACCTCAACGCGGCGATCGACCAGGTGGAGAAGGAGGCCGCGGACGGCGCGATCACCGGCGTCGGCATCACCGGCAAGCCGTTCATCTTCGCCGTCGGCGCCGATCTCAAGGGCGTGGAGCTGCTGAAGCGCCACGAGGACGCGCTCGCCATCGGCAAGGGCGGCCACGACGTCTTCAAGCGGCTGTCCACCCTCGCCGTGCCCACCTTCGCGTACTACAACGGTGCGGCGATGGGCGGCGGCGTCGAGGTCGGCCTCCACTGCTCCTACCGCACCGTCTCGGCCGCGCTGCCCGCGTTCTCGCTGCCCGAGGTCTTCCTCGGCCTGGTCCCCGGCTGGGGCGGCTGCACCCTGCTGCCGAACCTGATCGGCGCGGACCGCGCGGTCTCGGTCATCATCGAGAACTCGCTCAACCAGAACAAGCAGCTCAAGGGCCAGCAGGTCTACGAGCTGGGGATCGCGGACGCCATCTTCGAGGGCGCCGACTTCCTGGAGCAGTCGCTGATCTGGACGGCGTCCGTCCTCAGGGGCGAGCTGGAGATCGTACGGCCCGAGATCGACCGCGGCGACGCCTGGCACGAGGCCGTGGTGCGCGGCCGCGCCATCGCCGACGGCAAGGTGCACGGGGCGGCCCCGGCCGCGTACCGCGCGCTGGAGATCATCGACGCGGCCCGCAACGGCGACCTCGCCCGTGGCTACGAGGCCGAGGAGAAGGCGCTCGCCGACCTCATCATGGGCAGCGAGCTGCGCAGCGGCATCTACGCCTTCAACCTGGTGCAGAAGCGCGCCAAGCGGCCGGCCGGTGCCCCGGACAAGTCGCTCGCCCGCCCGGTCTCCAAGGTCGGCGTGGTGGGCGCGGGGCTGATGGCCTCGCAGCTGGCGCTGCTGTTCGCGCGCCGCCTGGAGGTGCCGGTCGTGCTGACCGACATCGACCAGGAGCGCGTCGACAAGGGCGTCGGCTACGTCCACGGCGAGATCGACAAGCTGCTGCTCAAGGGCCGTATCAACCAGGACAAGGCCAACCGGCTCAAGGCCGCGGTGACCGGGTCGCTCGACAAGGCCGCCGCCTTCGGGGACGCCGACTTCGTCATCGAGGCCGTCTTCGAGGAGATGGGCGTCAAGCAGCAGGTGTTCGCCGAGGTCGAGGCGGTCGTGCCGGAGCACGCCATCCTCGCCACGAACACCTCCTCGCTGTCGGTCAGCGAGATGGCCGCCAAGCTCAAGCACCCCGAGCGGGTCGTCGGCTTCCACTTCTTCAACCCGGTCGCGATCCTGCCGCTGCTGGAGATCGTCCGCGGTGAGAAGACCGATGACGCGTCACTGGCCACGGCCTTCGGGGTGGCCAAGAAGCTGAAGAAGACCGCCGTCCTGGTCAAGGACGCCCCGGCGTTCGTCGTCAACCGGATCCTGACCCGCTTCATGGGCGAGATCCAGAACGTCATCGACGAGGGCACCCCGGTCGACGTCGCGGAGCGCGCGGTCGAGCCGCTCGGCCTGCCGATGTCCCCGCTGGTGCTGCTGGAGCTGGTCGGCCCGGCCATCGGCCTGCACGTCTCCGAGACGCTGCACGGCGCCTTCCCGAACCGCTTCACGGTCTCGGAGAACCTCAAGCGCGTGGTCGAGGCGGGCAAGCGCGGCTTCTACGTCTACGACTCCGGGAAGCCGGAGCTGGACCCGGAGGTCGCCGCGCTGCTCCAGCAGGGCGACACGGTCCTGACGGAGGAGCAGGTGCGCGCCCGGGTGCTGGACGCCGTCGCGCAGGAGATCGGCCTGATGCTGGACGAGGGCGTCGTCGCCGAGGCGCAGGACATCGACCTGTGCCTGATCACCGGCGCCGGATGGCCCTTCCACCTGGGCGGCCTCACGCCGTACCTGGACCGTGAGGGCGTCTCGGAGCGGGTGACCGGGAAGCGCTTCCTGGCCCCGGGGGTCGCGAGCGTCCCGGCGTAACGCGGTAGCGCAGGGCATGC
>NZ_GG657754.1:2919029-2955115 GCF_000158915.1 Streptomyces himastatinicus ATCC 53653
CGCCGGGTGCTGGGCGCCGGGGTCGCCGGACGGCGTCCACCACACGCCCGCCGCCTCGTCCTCCGCCGGATGCGCGGCGACGGCCAGCCGGCCGCTGGAGGCGTCACGGTGCGCCAGGACGACGCAGTCGTGGCCGTCCACCGGGGCGCGCAGCGCCGCGACCGGGCCGGTGCCCGACGCCCCGCCCAGCGGCGCCGGGGCGGGTGCCTCCGGCCGCCAGGCCAGGATCTCCCCGCTGCCCGCGTCGCGCCAGTAGTGGGTGACGGTGCCGGGGCTGCTCTCCACCGCGGACGCCGAATCCGGGCGGGCGTCGGCGGGGACGTCCTCGCCCCGCTTCGGGGCGGCGCCGGGCGTGGGCTGGTACCAGCGCAGCGAGGCGCCCTTCCCGGCCGGTGCGAGCACTTCGAGGCGGCCGTCGGCGGTCACGGCCGCCGACAGTCCGTCCAGCACGTCCGTGCCCTTCCAGTCGGTCCAGCGCTCCCACGTCCCCTTCTTGGGGTCCTGCCGCCGCGCGCTCACCCCGCCCCCGGCGTTGCGGACGAAGACCCGGAGCGCGCCCGTGGAGTCCACCGCAGCGGCCGGTGGGCCGGTCCGCTGCGCCTTGGTGCGGTCCTTGGGGTGCGGGGTGCCCAGGGAGTGCCATGCGGTGAGCGCGCGGCCGGTCTGGAACTGGGTGGCGTGGACGAGGTCGACCTGTGGCCCGTCCTTGCCCTCCCTGCGCCGGAGTCCCACGAGATGGGCGTAGCCGTCGGCCCCCTGAGCCACCGTCAGCCGGACGAGCCCGGGCACCTCGATCAGCCAGGGGCCCGCCCAGTCCGGTCCGCCGGGACGCTCCTCGGTCCAGCGGGCGACACCCCCCGCCACCGGTGCGTAGGCCGTGAGCCTGCCGTCCTTGCCGCGGAGCAACCGCAACACCATGGCCCGCCGCCAACCTTCCCGCGTCGATCTTCCTGATCCCCCTCGCCCATAGTATTTTGCCTGGTCTATGAGTGGTCTCGTCGGGCTTGTCGTCGTGGACGCAGCGAACGTGGTCGGCTCGGTACCGGACGGCTGGTGGCGCGACCGGCACGGGGCCGCCGAGCGGCTGCGCGACCGGCTCGGCGCGGTCGCGGTGAGCGGCGTCCCCGAGCGCGCGGACGTCCCCGAGTGGGCCCGTCAACCGCCCCTGGACATCGTCCTGGTGGTGGAGGGCGCGGCGCGCGGGGTGGAGCCGGTGGAGGGCGTACGGGTGGAGGCCGCGCCGGGGAGCGCGGACGACCTGATCGTGGATCTGGTGGCCGCGCGCGAACCCGGGCGGCCCTGTCTGGTCGTCACGGCCGACCGGGAGCTGCGGGAGCGGGTGACGGCGCTGGGCGCGGAGGTCGTGGGCCCCCGCGCCGTACGGGGGTAGACACGGCGTCAGAGACGCACACCGTCAGCTGCGCGTGCCCACCTCGGTCACCCGGCTGTGCCTGCGCCCGTAGAGGACGTAGATGACGACGCCCAGCACCATCCACACCGCGAACCGCAGCCAGGTCTCCGCGGGCAGATTGAGCATCAGCCACACCGACGCCGCCACGGACGCGGCCGGAAGCACCGGCACCCACGGCGCGCGGAAGGCGCGCGGCAGGTCGGGGCGGGTGCGGCGGAGGACGACGACGCCGAGCGCGACGACGACGAACGCGAAGAGGGTGCCGATGTTCACCAGGGCCGCCAGTTCCGAGATGCTGGTGAACCCGGCGACCACAGCGATCAGGACGCCCAGCAGGACCGTCGAGCGGTACGGGGTGCCGAACCGCGGATGCACCTTGGCGAAGACCCGGGGCAGCAGCCCGTCCCGGCTCATCGCGAAGAAGACCCTGGTCTGGCCGAGCAGCAGGATCATGCACACGGTGGTGAGCCCGATCGCCGCGCCGAAGCTGATGAGGCCCGCGTAGAAGGGCTGTCCGACCGCCTTGAAGGCGTCGGCGAGCGGGGCGTCGACCGACAGCTCGGAGTACTTCTGCATGCCGGTGACCACGATGGACACCGCGACGTAGAGCGCGGTGCAGATGAAGAGCGAGCCGAGGATGCCGCGCGGCATGTCGTGCTGCGGGTTCCTGGTCTCCTCCGCCGCGGTGGCCACGACGTCGAAGCCGATGAAGGCGAAGAAGACCACGGCGGCCGCGGTGAAGATCCCGGCGACGCCGAAGGTCGTCGGCTGGTAACCGGCCATCAGCTGGATCAGCGGCGCCCTGAGCCCAGAGGCGGACACCGTCCCCTGGGCCTCGGGGATGAAGGGGCGGTAGTTGTCCGCGTCGATGAAGAAGGAGCCCGCGATGATGACGAGCAGCACGACCGTCACCTTCACCGCGACGACGACGGAGGTGACGCGCGCGGACAGCTTCATGCCCAGGACCAGGATCCCGGTCAGCACCAGCACCAGGAGGGCCGCGAGGATGTCGAAGGTGAAACCGCTCGCCACATCGGGGCCGGAGAGCACGTCGGGCAGCCGCCACCCGGCGTTGTCCAGGAGGGAGCGTACGTAGCCCGCCCAGCCGACCGCGACCACGGCGGTGCCGAGCGCGAACTCCAGGACCAGGTCCCAGCCGATGATCCAGGCGGGCAGCTCGCCGAGCGAGGCGTACGAGAAGGTGTACGCGGACCCGGCCACCGGCAGGGTCGAGGCGAACTCGGCGTAGCACAGCGCGGCCAGTGCGCACACCACGCCCGCGACCACGAAGGCCAGCGCGGTCGCGGGACCCGCCTGCTGCTTGGCGACGGCCCCGGTGAGCACGAAGATGCCGGTGCCGATGATGACGCCGACGCCGAAGACCGTGAGGTCCAGGGCGGACAGCGACCGGGTGAGGGCGTACTCGGGCTCCTCGGTGTCCTGGATGGACTGCTCGATCGACTTCGTCCGCAGATAGTCCGGCCGGGCCTTGCCCGCCTTGCCCCCGGGGCCGCTTCGGCCGCCGTCGCCGCCTGGTTCCTCATCGCTCACCGGTGACACCTCCACGCCAGCCCCTGCGCGTCATGGTTCTGCCAACCGCCCTGGAGCGCGGCGCGCACACTCGGCGGCCCCGCCGATTCACCCGATGGGGGCGGGCAGGCGGGACGGGGCTGGGCCGGTCGGAGCAGATGAGGGCCCCGGCCCGGACCGCGCGGGTCCGGGCCGGGGCCCTCGAAGCGAAGCCGTCAGTCGCGCACGGGCTCGGCGGTCGCCGGACGCGTCGCCACGCCCGCCTCCTCCGTACCGGCCGACTCCTCGTAGCGGCCACCGATCCGCGACACCAGGCCGGTGACCTGGCGGGCGATGTCCGGTGCGGTCAGCCCGATCTCGGACATGACCTCCTTGCGGGAGGCGTGCTCCAGGAAGCGCGGCGGGATGCCGAAGTCGCGCACCGGCATGTCGACGCCGGTGTCGCGCAACGCCTGGGCGATGGCGGAGCCCACTCCGCCGACCCGGCTGTTGTCCTCGACGGTGATGACGACGCGGTGGCGCTCGGCGAGCGCGGGAAGCTCCTCGTCCACCGGCTTGACCCAGCGCGGGTCGACCACGGTGGCCGAAATGCCCTGCTTGTCCAGGAGGTCCGCGATCTCCAGGCACATCGGCGCCAGCGCGCCGACCGAGACGAGCAGCACATCGGGGTGGTCCGCCGCGCTCGCCGCGGGCTCGCGCAGCACGTCCATGCCGCCGATCCGGCCGACGGCGGCGACCTCCGGGCCGACCGCGCCCTTGGAGTACCGCACCACGGTCGGGGCGTCGTCCACCTCGACGGCCTCCCGCAGCTGGGCACGGACCTGGCCCGCGTCGCGCGGGGCGGCGATCCGCAGCCCGGGGACGACCTGGAGGAGCGACATGTCCCACATGCCGTTGTGCGACGGCCCGTCCGAACCGGTGATCCCGGCGCGGTCCAGGACGAAGGTGACCCCGCACTTGTGCAGCGCCACATCCATCAGCACCTGGTCGAAGGCGCGGTTGAGGAACGTGGCGTAGACCGCGAAGACCGGGTGCAGGCCGCCGGTGGCCAGCCCCGCCGCGGAGACGGCGCCGTGCTGCTCGGCGATGCCCACGTCGTAGACCCGCTCGGGGAACCGCTTCGCGAACTCGGTGAGGCCCACCGGGTGCAGCATCGCCGCCGTGATCGCGACGATGTCCTCCCGCTCCTCGCCGAGCTTGACCATCTCCTCGCCGAAGACCGAGGTCCAGTCCGCGCCGCCCGCCGAGATCGGCAGCCCGGTGTCGGGGTGGATCGGGCCGATGCCGTGGAAGCGGTCGGTCTCGTCCTGCTCGGCCGGGGTGTAGCCGCGGCCCTTCTCGGTGAGGCAGTGCACGATGACCGGGCCGCCGAAACGCTTCGCCCGCTGGAACGCGGACTCCAGCGCCTCGATGTCATGGCCGTCGATCGGGCCGACGTACTTCAGCCCCAGGTCCTCGAACATGCCCTGCGGGGCGATGAAGTCCTTCAGCCCCTTCTTCGCGCCGTGCAGCGTCTCGTACAGCGGGCGGCCGACGACCGGGGTGCGCTCCAGCAGGTCCTTGCCGCGGGCCAGGAAGCGCTCGTAGCCGTCGGTGGTGCGCAGGGTGGCGAGGTGGTTCGCGAGACCACCGATGGTCGGCGAGTACGACCACTCGTTGTCGTTCACGACGATGACGAGCGGGCGGTTCTTCGCGGCGGCGATGTTGTTCAGCGCCTCCCAGGCCATCCCGCCGGTCAGCGCGCCGTCGCCGATGACCGCGACCACGTGGTCCTGCTTGCCCTGGATCTCGTTCGCCTTGGCGATGCCCTCGGCCCAGCCGAGGACGGCGGAGGCGTGGCTGTTCTCGATGACGTCGTGCTCCGACTCGGCGCGCGACGGGTAACCCGACAGCCCGCCCTTCTTCTTGAGCCGCGAGAAGTCCTGGCGCCCGGTGAGCAGCTTGTGGACGTAGGACTGGTGCCCGGTGTCCAGGAGCACCTTGTCCCTCGGCGACTCGAAGACCCGGTGCAGGGCGATGGTCAGCTCGACCACGCCCAGGTTGGGTCCGAGGTGCCCGCCGGTCTTGGACACGGCGTCGACGAGAAAGGTGCGGATCTCCGCGGCCAGCTGGTTCAGCTGCTCCGGGGCGAGCCGGTCCAGATCGCGCGGTCCCCTGATGCCGGTCAGCAGCACCCGTGCCTCCTTGCTGTCGAGCGTCTCCGTCGAGCCTTGCCAGTAGCCCCCGAGAGTCTAATGCTGCCCTACGGGAGGGCCCGGTTCGCCTCCGGGGCGGTCGAGGGGTGTCGATATGAACCCCCGGCCCCGAAGACGTACCCGAAGCGGAGGAGGTTCCTCACCCACGCCCCGCGGAGCGCTGTGTTCTGCGCGACACCGAGTCGATCACCACGGCGGCCAGCAGCACCGCGCCGGTGATCATGTACTGCACGGAGTTCGCGACGCCCAGCAGGTTCATCCCCGACGAGATCGACCCGATGACCAGCATGCCGAGCATCGCCGACCACACCGAGCCGCGTCCGCCGAAGAGGCTGGTGCCGCCAATGACCGCGGCCGCGATGGCCTCCATGAGCAGGTTGCCGGTACCGGCCTGCTGGCTCGCGGAACCGATCCGGGACGCGATCATGAGACCGCCGAACGCGGCCATGAGCCCGGATATCGCGAACACCGAGATCCGTACGGCGACCACGTTGATGCCCGCGCGGCGGGCCGCCTCGACGCTGCCGCCCAGCGCGATCACCTTGCGTCCGTACGGGGTGCGGCGCACCACGAAGTCGAGGGTGACCAGTACCGCCACGAAGATCACCAGGGCGAGCGGCAGGCCCATGTACTCGTTGAGCCGCCAGGCCACCGCGTAGACGATCACCGCGAGCACGGCGGTGCGCACCAGGATCTCGCTCAGCGGCCGCGAGGGTATGCCGACCGCCTTGCGGCGCCGGCTGTCCAGGAACTGGGCGAGGAAGAACCCGGCCACCGCGACCGTCGCCGCGCCGTAGGCGGCGATGAGCTGGCTGAAGTAGTGATCGGTGAGCATGCGCACAAAGCTGTCGTCGTCGATGCCGAGGGTGCCGGTGGTGCCGAGCACCTGGAGCATCAGCCCGTTCCAGGCCAGCAGACCGGCGAGGGTGACGACGAACGCCGGGACGCCGATCCTGGCGAAGAAGAAGCCGTGTACGGCGCCCAGCGCCGCGCCGACGGCCAGCGCCGCGATCACGGCGACGCCCTCGGGCACGCCTTCGCGCACGTTGAGCACCGCGAGGGTGGCCGCGGCCAGACCGCTGACGGAGCCGACCGACAGATCGATCTCGCCGAGCAGCAGCACGAAGACGATCCCGACCGAGATCATGCCGGTGCCGCCGATGAGGATCGACAGGTCGGAGAGGTTCTTGGGCGAGAGGAAGGCGCTGTCCTTCCACTGGAAGACCGCCCAGATCACGGCGATGCCGACGATCACCGGGACCGCGCCCAGGTCGCCGCTGCGCATCTTGCGGACGAACTCGTTGAGGTAGCCCTTGAAGCCCTCCTGGCGCACCAGCAGCCGCGGATCGACCACGGTGACGGCGTCCTTGGCCACCGGACCGGCGTCGGCCGGTCCGGCCGGGGCCTTGTTGCTGCCGCCGCCCCCGCCGGTCCCCTCCCCGCCATGGGCGTCATTGGTCTTGTCGAGACGGGTGCTCACTTGGCGGCCTCCCCGCTGCGCGCCTTGCGGCGGGTCACGGCGTTGTCCGTGGCGCCGGTGATGGCGGAAATGATCTCTTCTTGAGAGGTGGTGCGGACGTCGAAGATGCCGTTGTTACGGCCCAGCCGCAGCACCGCGACCCGGTCCGCGACCGCCTTGACGTCGGCCATGTTGTGGCTGATGAGGATCACGGCGAGACCGCGCTCGCGCAGCCGCTCGACCAGGTCCAGGACCTGCGCGGTCTGCTCGACACCGAGGGCGGCGGTCGGCTCGTCCAGGATGACCAGCTTGGGCTCGCCCAGCATCGACCGGGCGATGGCGACGGTCTGCCGCTGGCCGCCGGAGAGCGAGGCGATCGGGATGCGCACGCTGGGGATGCGGATCGACAGGGTGCTCAGCAGTTCGCGGGCGCGGCGCTCCATCTCGACCTCGTCCAGCACCCCGGCGCGCAGGATCTCGCGGCCGAGGAAGAGATTGCCGACGACGTCGATGTTGTCGCACAGGGCGAGGTCCTGGTACACCGTCGCGATGCCCAGGTCCTGGGCGTCGTGCGGGCGGGCGATCTCGACGGGCTTGCCCTGCCATGCGAGGACGCCCTCGTCGGCGGGGCCGACTCCGGCGATCGCCTTGACGAGGGTCGACTTCCCGGCGCCGTTGTCGCCCACCAGGGCGACCACTTCACCGGCGCGGACCTCCAGGTGGATGTCGGTGAGCGCCTGGACGGCGCCGAACCGCTTGGAGATCCCGCGCAACGCCAACACGGGTTCGTTTGGCACGATGGCCGTCTCCGTTCCGGGCAGGGGGCGTCCCCTGCTGTGTGACGGAGGGGAGAGAGCTCTCCCCTCGGGGGGTGTGAGAGGGGTCGGCGGGCGGGCCGCCGGCGAAAGTCACGGCGGCCCGCTCCGGTCCGGCAGGACCTACTTGAGCCCGGCCTTGTCGCAGGCGGCCTTCAGCTTCGCCGTGCAGATCTGGCTAACCGTGTACAGACCGTCCTTGACGACGGTGCTCTTGATCTTGTCCTTGGTCAGCGAGACCGGGGGGATGAGCGTGGCCGGGATGTCCTTGGTGGTCGGACTGTCGACCGTGCTGGTCCCGTCGACCTTCTCACCGCGGCCGAGGGCGATGGCCATCTTCGCGGCCGCGGTCGCCTCCTCCACGTAGGACTTGTAGACGCTCATGTACTGCTCGCCGCTCACCACCCGCTGCACACCGGCGAGTTCGGCGTCCTGGCCGGTTACCGGGGGCAGCGGCTTGACGCCACCGCTCTTGAGCGCGGTGATCGCGCCGCCCGCCATGCTGTCGTTGGCGGAGTAGACGCCGATGATGTTGCTCTTGCCGACGGAGGAAATGGCGCCCGTCATGGCCTTGTTGGCCTCCTCGGCCAGCCAGCGGTCGATGTCGTACGACTTGGCGATGTCCACCTTGCCCTTGAGGACCGAGAGCGCGCCCTTCTTGAACATGGCGGCGTTGGGGTCGGCCTCCCAGCCGTTGAGCATGACGACCTTGCCGTCCTTGGCCTTCTTCCCCAGGGCCTCCAGCAGCGCCTTGCCCTGGACCTTGCCGACCGTCTCGTTGTCGAAGGACGTGTACGCGGACACCGGGCCCTCGGCGAGCCGGTCGTAGGCGACGACCGGGATATGCGCCTCGGCGGCCTTCTTGACCGAACCGGAAATGGACTTGGAGTCCACCGAGTCCAGAATGATGACGTCGACCTTTTTGGTGATCATGGAGTCGACCTGCTGCTGCTGCACCGCGGGGTCCGACTTGGCGTTGACGTAGTGAATCTCGCAGTCGGCGCAGTCGGCCAGGATCTTCTTCTTGATCAGAGGCCGGTCGAAGTTCTCGTATCTCGCCGTCTGGTCCTCGGGCAGGAGGAGCCCGATGTTCAGCGGTCCCGACTTCTTCTTCTTTTCGCCCTTGTCATCGGCTTCCTTCGCCGAACCACAGGCGGCGAGCGAGGCGGCCATCGATACGACGGCGGTGGCAATGGCGACGCGACGCATCGTTGCGTTCATAACGGGGGTGACCTCCCTGACGAGGCCGCGTCATTGCGGCCGAGGTGGCGTGAAGTCAACTCCGGCCCCGTCATGGCGTCAAGAAGTAAATCCTTAACGAGATGGCAACGGTGCCATTCGTTATCTGAGTGAACACAGCCCGGAGTTGCCCGAACGGGCATGGAAAATGCCCCCGAGGACGCGGCAAAGCTCCTCGGGGGCAGGAAGAATGGCAGGCAGTCAGGGCGTGCGGCGGTGGCTCAGGCGAGCGCCGGGGTGCCCGCCGGTGGGCTCAGGCGAGCGCCGGAGTGCCCGCCGACAGCGCACCCTCCAGCAGCGTCGAGTCGCCCATCTCGCTCAGCACCAGCGCGAGGGCGCCCAGCACCTCGGCCCGGCCGCCGAGCGCCCCGGGCATCACGGCCAGCTGACGGGCGGCGCTCGGAATGGCGTACCGCGCGACCGACTCGCGGATCGGGCCGAGCACCAGCTCCCCCGCCTCGGCGAGGTGGCCGCCGAGCACCATGCGGCTGGGGTTGATCAGGTTGCACAGGTTCGCCACGCCGCTGCCGATGTGGCGGCCGACGTCCGCGATCACCCGGCGGCAGCCGGGGTCGCCGTCCCGGGCGAGCTGCACCATGCGCTCGATGGTGAGGTCCGCGCCATGGGCGGAGTGCAGCAGCGGCAGGACGTAACGGGCCGCGGCGAAGGTCTCCAGACAGCCGCGGTTGCCGCAGCGGCACACCGGGCCCGACTCATCCAGGGTGATGTGGCCGATCTCGCCCGCCGTGCCGCCCGGGCCGCGGTAGATCTGGCCGCTGATCACCAGCCCCGCGCCGACACCGTCGGCGACCTTGATGTACGCGAGGTCGGCGACCCCGCGCCCGGAGCCCCAGACCAGCTCGCCGAGCGCGCCGAGGTTGGCGTCGTTGTCCACGTGGACCGGCACGCCGAGGCGCTGGGCGAGGTCGTCGCGCGGGTTGGTGCCCGCCCAGCCCGGCAGGATCGCGGTCGAGCCGAGCGTGCCGGTCTCCACGTCTATCGGGGCCGGGACGCCGAGGCCGACGCCGACGACCTTGTCCTGGCTCAGGCCGGTACCCGCGATCAGTCTGCTGACCAGCTGCTCCGCCCGGTCCAGGCCCTGCGCGGAGGAGGCGTCCACATCCAGCGGCTCCGCCTCCTCGGCCAGCACCTGGTGGGCCAGGTTGCCGACCGCGACCCTGAGGTGCGTATGGCCGAAATCCACGCCCACGACGATGCCCGCGTCCCCGCTGAGCGAGACGCTGCGGGCCCGGCGGCCGCCCGCCGAGGTGGGCGTGACCTCGACCGTTCCGCCGTCCTTCAGCTCGCGCACGATGTTGGAGACGGTGGCTGCGGACAGCCCGGTGGACCGGGCGATCTCCGCCTGGGTCAGCGAGCCCGCCATGCGCACCGCACGGACCACCCGCTCGAGATTGGCCCGGTGCAGCGACGACTGCGATCCCGGAGTCTCCACGCCCATCCACTCCCGCCTTGTCTCCAACATGTGAACTCTAAGCTGAGCGGCCTCGCTCGTGCCACGTCAAGCCCTTGACGCGACATTCGTTTCGTTCACATAAAGGGCACTATGCGGGGCCCTACGCGGGGTTCTACTTGAGCGCTCCGGCGGTCAGTCCGGTCTGGACCTGGCGCTGGAAGACGATGTACGCCGCGAGCACCGGAAGCATCGCCAGCACCAGCCCGGCGAACAGCGCCGACCAGTCCCCCTTGTATTGCTGGCTGGCCGCGAGCTGCACCAGCCCCTGGGTGAGCACCCGCTTGTCCTCGTCCGTGTTGAGCACGGTGGGCAGCATGTACTGGTTCCACTGGCCGAGGAAATTGAAGATGCCCACGCTGATCAGTCCGGGCTTCGCCATCGGCAGCATGACCTGGAAGAACGTCCGGGTGTGGGACGCGCCGTCGATCAGTGCCGCCTCCGCCACCGAGGTGGGCAGGGTCTTGAAGAAGGAGGTCAGGAAGAAGACCGTGAAGGGCAGCGAATAGGCGATATAGACCAGGATCAGCCCGTGGAAGGTGTTGAGCAGGCTCATGTTCTTCATGACGAAGAACAGCGGCACCAGCGCCAGGATGATGGGAAAGCTCATCCCGCCGACGAACATGAAGTAGACGACGCGCTTCCCGGGGAATTCGAACCGGGCCAGCACATACGCCGCCATCGCCCCCAGCAGCATCGTGCCGACCAGCGAACAGCCCACCACCAGAACGGTGTTGAAGAAGAAGTCGCCGATGTTGGACTTGCTCCAGGCGCGCGACCAGTTGTCGAAGTGCAGCGCCGAGGGCAGCCCCCAGGGCGAGGTGAAGATCTCCTTGTCGGTCTTGAGGGAGCTCATCACCGCCCACAGCAGCGGCATGGTGACGAGCAGCCCCCAGATCACCAGCATGCCGTGCGAGAAGACGTTGAGGACCTTGCCCTCGCTGCCGATCCGCCCCTCGGGGGTGAAGCGCGGCGGCCGCTTGGCGGCGGGGGCGGCGAGCGGCGGCTCGTCGTCCTTGGTGACGCCGGGGAGTTCCGAGGGCTCTGCTTGCGAGGTCACTGTGATCCCCCCAGGTCGGCGGTCGAGCGGTGGTGCGCGGTTACGGTCGCGGGCCCCGGCATCAGTACTCCAGCCGTTCGCGCCGGCCGAGCTTGCCCACGACGACCGCGAAGATCAGGGTGACGATCAGCATCGCGACGCCGATCGCGGTCGCGCGCCCGGCCTGCCCGTCGTGGAAGGTCTTGGTGTACACGTAGTAGCCGAGCACCTGGGTGGAGTCGGCGGGTCCGCCTGGCCCCACCGTCATGATCTGCACGACGGCGAACGCGTCGAGGGCGATGATGCCCATGTAGATCCAGCCGGTCTGGACCGTGTCCCACAGCAGCGGCAGGGTGATCCGGAAGAAGGTGTTCACGCGGTTGGCGCCGTCGAGCAGCGCGGCCTCGTAGAAGTCCCTGGGGATGGAGCTCATCCCGGCGGAGAAGAGGACGACGTAGAAGCCGACGTTGCTCCACACCATCACGACCATGAGGGACCACAGCGCGAAGTTCGGATCGGCCAGCCACTGCTGCTGGAGCCCGTCCAGGCCGATGCCGCCGAGGAAGGCATTGAGCGCGCCGTTGCGCGGGTTGTAGGTGAACTGGAACAGCAGGGCCACGATCGCGATCGACAGCACCTGCGGAAAGAAATAGATCACCTTGTAGACGCTCGACCCGCGCACGCCTGTGACGGCCGCGTTCTTCCTTCCGCGGCCGCCGACGTTGAGCATGAAGGAGAAGAAGAGTCCGAGACCGAGCGTCACCAGCGGCACGACCAGCAGCAGCAGAACATTGTGGCCGACCGCTTTCCAGAAGAGGTCGTCCTTCAGCAGCCAGTCGTAGTTCCTGAACCCGACCATCTTGAAGTCGGAACTCAGGCCGGTCCAGTCCGTGAACGAATAGTAGATGGCCTGGACGAACGGCGAGATCACGAAGATCGCGTAAAGGATCACCGGCAGGGCCAGGAAGCCCGCGATGAACCGGTACTTACCATGCTGCATTTCTACCGACCTCGGACTTCCCTCGCGGATAATGCCGCCGGTGACGCATCGAATCCCATCAGATGTGCCTCGGTCAGACGTGCTTGTACTTCTTGACGGCATCGTCCTTCGCCGTGGCGTCGGCGAACTTCTGGCACTTCTTCATCGCCTCGGCCGGAGTCATCCGGCCCGCCATCATCTCGCCCAGCACGCCCACGCCGATCTGCTGCTTCTGGAGCGTCACGTACCAGTCCTGGAGGCGCGGGTTGACGACGTTCTTGCCCGCCTTCTCCAGCACCTGCTGCGCGGACGACAGACCCGACGGCAGGGTCAGGCCCTCGGTGCCGCCGTTGAGCGAGGAGAGCGAGGAGACCTGCTGGACGAAGTTCTTGGTCGACTTCTCGCCGAGCATGATCCGCAGCAGCTCCATGCCGCCCTCGGGGTTCTTCGCCGACTTCGGCACGATGAAGGGCTCACCGCCGGAGGCCCAGAGGGTGCCGAACGGCATCTTGTCGCTCTTGTCGAGGCTGGACGGCGCGCCCACCGCCATCTGGAAGTCCTTCGGCGTGGTCTTCTTCGCCTCGTTCTCCACCCAGGAGCCGTTCGGGATGAACAGCGCCTTCCCCTCGTTCCAGGCGGTCTGCGACTCGATGTGGGTGAGCCCCGGGGTGCCCTTGAGGATGTAGCCCTTCTTGTACAGCTCGTAGTACGCCTCGAAGGCGGCCTTCACGGCAGGGTGCTTCCAGGCGTTCGGCTCCAGGTTGTCGATCGAGTCCAGGACGTCCCGGCCACCGATCTTGGCGATGAAGGGGTAGAGGCTGAACGGCAGGTAGTACGGGAACTTGCCCGGGTAGGTCCAGCCCGCGACACCCTTCTTCTTCGCCTTCTCGCAGACCTTGAGCATGTCGTCCCAGGTCTCGGGGTACTCCGCGTCGAGCTTGGCCAGATTGGTCTTGGAGTACCAGACGCCGTAGACGGTGTAGGCGTAGTAGAGGATCCACACCGGCTTGCCGTCGAACTGGCCCATCTCGACCACGCCGGGGCGCAGCGTCTCGCGCACCGTCTTCTTCGGGTCGTCCAGCGAGGGCGAGTCCAGCAGCGGGGTGAGGTCGGTCAGCTGGTTCTTGCTGACCAGGGTGCCGAAGTCCATCTGCTCGGCACCGGAGTTGTCGACCAGGTCCGGCGGGGTACCGCCATTGAACCGCGGCTGGAGCACGGTCTGGATCTTCTGCGTCGCGGCGTGCTTGATCTTGCCCTTGGTCTTCGGGTACGCCTTCGCGTACTCCGCCTCGGCGTCCTTGGCGTACTTCTGGCCGAAGCCGCCGTCGAAGATGACGACGTCGAGCGGCGCGCTCGCGTTGACGGCGAGCGGGTTCTTGGCGCTCTTCTCGCCCTTGTCGACCTTCTTGGTGTCGTCATCGCCGCCGCTGGCACAAGCGGAGAGCACACTCATCGCCGGCACGGTGATCAGCCCGAGGGCCGCCGACCGCTTGATCAGATCACGCCGTCCGAAATCTGGGGTGGATCCCATGCTCAAGTCCTCGCCTTCGTCAGGACTCAGGCGGTGTAACGGTTTCCCGTACATGCTCGCCTCCGGGCGAGGGGCCCGACACCGCGGGTCAGTTGAAGCGTGAAGCGGAATTGCTGGGTGTGCGCCGGGAGAGCTCAGAACCGCCGAGGCCGACTCGGCATGGCCGCGGCGCGGCCTCCCCCTGAGGCGACAGGTATAGTCCACTGGGCATCGAGAGGGCAAGATCGAATGGTCATCGGGTGGGCATCTTTCCCGAGTTGAGACCTGTCCGACATACCGTGGGGGCCCAGCCCGTACGGCACTCAGCCGTGCGTGCGCTCCTTGAGAGGCGGTCCTCGTGTCCCGGAAGCAGCTCCCCCTCGCCACCAGTGTTGTCGTGGCCGCGACACTCGCGCTCTCCGCGGGCTGCGGCACGGACAGAGGCGGCTCCCCGGCCGAGGACACCAAGGGCGGTGCCGCGATCGGCAAGGGCATGGCCCGGCTCCCGGTGGAACCGACGGAGGAGCCGACCGAAGACCCCACCGACGACCCCACGGACCCGCCCACCGGCGGCTCCGGGCTGATATCGGCGGACGCCAAGATGGGCACGTGCGGCTGGAGTACGGACGGCAAGCCGTACGCCAATGTGAAGATCAGCAACTCCAGCTCCTCCACGGCCTACTACTTCCTCCTCGTCGGGTTCGTGGACAGCTCCGAAGAGGTCGTGACCACGGGCACCGAGTCCGACGCCTCGGTGGCGGGGAACTCCGACAAGACCATCAAGGTCTCCGGCCTCCAGGCGGACTCCTCCAAGAAGGCGAAGAAGTGCCGTCTGTCGATGGCCACCAAGTCCAGCTCTCCCGGCTGATGGGTCGCGCCGATGGATCCTGCTGATGGATTATTGACCGGCCGTCATGGACAGGGGCCGCATCCCGGCGCGGGTGCGGCCCGCGTCGCGCGGTCGCCACTCCAAGATCACCCGCATGGAGTGATCACCCGCATGGCTTGTGCACGTCCGTCACCTTGACACCGCCCTCCCCGCAACGCCCTACTTATCCCTGCCCCACCCAATCGACAACGTTGTCAGACTCATTGAGAGGCTGAGTATGCGACAGAGACGGCTCAGACGCAGACCTCCATCAGGTCGAGCGGCCGCCCTGGTGGCGGCCGCTCTGCTGGTGGTGACCGCGCAGGGTGCGGCGAGCGCCGTTCCGCGCGGTCCCGGTGCGGCCGCGGACCGCACCACCGCCGAGTTCGCCTCGTCCTTCGAAGCGGACGATCCGCAGCCCGACTGGCGCAACACCGTCGAGACCACCCCTGGCGGCGGGAAGAAGGCCGACGGCGTCGACGGTGGCTACACCTCCGGCATCCCGGGGAACGTGACCGACAAGGTCACCGCCGTCCGGGCGAGCGGCGAGTACGCCGACGCGGGCGAGACCAAGGAGAACCTGGTCGACGGTGACGTCACCACCAAGTGGCTCGCGTTCGACCGGACCCCCTGGCTCGAATTCGACCTCTCCGAGCCCGTCGACGTCGTCCGTTACGCCCTGACCTCCGCCAACGACGCCCCGGAGCGCGACCCGGCCGACTGGACGCTCAAGGGCTCCGCCGACGGCTCCGACTGGACCACCCTGGACACCCGCAAGGATCAGGTCTTCGACAAGCCTCACCAGACCAGGGAGTTCTCGGTCGAGGGCGCCGCCGCCTACCGCCACTTACGCCTGGAGATCACGCGCAACAAGGGGGCGGACGCCACCCAGCTCGCCGAGACGCAGTTCGCCAACGTTGACACCACCCCGCCCGCCCCCGCCGACATGCGCAGCCTGGTCGACCGGGGCCCGTCCGGTTCCCCCACCGCCAAGGGGAACGCGGGCTTCACCGGCACCCACGCCCTGCGCTACGCGGGCACCCACAAGCCGGACGGCCGGGCGTACTCGTACAACAAGGTCTTCGACGTGAACACGGCCGTCACCCGCGACACCCTGCTCTCGTACCGGATCTTCCCGTCGATGGCCGAGACCGATCTGACCTACCCGGCCACCCACGTCTCCGTCGACCTCGCCTTCACCGACGGCACCTACCTCAGCGACCTCGCGGGCGCGGTGGACCAGCACGGCGCCCGGATGAGCCCCCAGGGGCAGGCGGCCTCCAAGACGCTGTACGTCAACCAGTGGAACCACAAGGAGTCCCGGATCGGGGCCGTCGCGGCGGGCAAGACGGTCGACCGGATCCTCGTCGCATACGACTCCCCCGAGGGCCCGGCGAAGTTCCGCGGCTGGGTGGACGACATCTCCGTCGCCCCCAAGGCGCCCGAGAAGCCCCTGAAGCACCTCTCCGACTACGCGCTGACCACCCGCGGCACCAACTCCAGCGGCAGCTTCTCGCGCGGCAACAACTTCCCCGCGACCGCCGTCCCGGGCGGCTTCAACTTCTGGACACCGGTGACCAACGCGGGCTCGACCGACTGGCTCTACCAGTACGCCCGCGTCAACAACGACGACAACCTCCCCACCATCCAGGCGTTCGGCGCGAGTCATGAGCCGAGCCCCTGGATGGGCGACCGGCAGACGTTCCAGGTGATGCCGTCCGCCGCGTCCGGCACCCCGGACGCCTCCCGCACCGCCCGCGCGCTCCCCTTCCGCCACGGGAAGGAGACCGCCCGGCCGTACGGCTACGGCGTGACGTTCGAGAACGGCCTCAAGGCCGAGATCGCGCCCACCGACCACGCGGCGGTCATGCGCTTCACCTATCCGGGTGAGGACGCGAGCGTCGTCTTCGACAACGTCAACAACGACGGCGGGCTCACCCTCGACCCCGAGCACGGCGTCGTCACCGGCTACTCCGACGTCAAGAGCGGAGGGTCCGCCGGCGCCACCCGGATGTTCGTCTACGGCGTCTTCGACGCACCCGTCAGCGCGAGCGGCCGACTGCCCGGAGGCGGCGGCAAGGACGTCACCGGCTACTTCCGCTTCAGCCCCGGCAAGGACCGCGCCGTCACGCTCAGGCTGGCCACCTCCCTCATCGGCGTCGACCAGGCAAAGACCAACCTGGAGCGCGAAATCCCCGCCTCGACGTCGTTCGAGCAGGTCGAGCGGCGTGCCCAGAGCGCCTGGGACGACATCCTGAGCCGTATCGAGGTCGAGGGAGCCAACCGCGACCAGCTCACCACGCTCTACTCCAGCCTCTACCGGCTGTACCTCTATCCCAATTCCGGTTTCGAGAACACCGGGACCGTGCGGAAGCCGCACTACCAGTACGCGAGCGCCTTCTCGCCCGCCGCCGGGGAGAACACTCCGACCCGTACCGGCGCGAAGATCGTCGACGGCAAGGTGTACGTCAACAACGGCTTCTGGGACACCTACCGCACCACCTGGCCCGCCTACTCCCTGCTGACCCCGAAGCGCGCGGGGACGATGGTCGACGGCTTCGTCCAGCAGTACAAGGACGGCGGCTGGATCTCCCGCTGGTCCTCCCCCGGCTACGCCGACCTCATGACCGGCACCAGCTCGGACGTGGCCTTCGCGGACGCGTACCTCAAGGGCGTCCGCTTCGACGCCGAGGCCGCGTACGAGGCGGCGCTGAAGAACGCCACGGTCGTCCCGCCTTCATCAGGTGTGGGGAGGAAAGGCATGGCCACCTCCCCCTTCCTCGGCTACACCAGCACCGAGACCCATGAGGGCCTGTCCTGGGCGCTGGAGGGCTACCTCAACGACTTCGGCCTGGCGAAGATGGGGCGGGCCCTGTACGGGAAGACCAAGAAGCCCCGCTACAAGGAAGAGTCCGACTACTTCCTGCACCGCGCCCAGAACTACGTCTCGCTCTTCGACGACAAGGCGGGCTTCTTCCAGGGCCGGGACCAGGCCGGGAAGTGGCGCGTCCCGTCCGAGAAGTACGACCCGCGGATCTGGGGCTACGACTACACCGAGACCAACGGCTGGGGCTACGCCTTCACCGCCCCGCAGGACAGCCGGGGCCTGGCCAACCTCTACGGGGGCCGTTCCGGACTCGCCGAGAAGCTCGACACCTACTTCTCCACCCCGGAGACCGCCTCCCCCGAGTTCAAGGGGTCGTACAGCGGCGTCATCCACGAGATGACCGAGGCCCGCGACGTCCGCATGGGCATGTACGGGCACAGCAACCAGGTCGCCCACCACGCGACGTACATGTACGACGCGGCCGGACAGCCCTGGAAGACCCAGGAGAAGGTCCGCGAGGTGCTCTCCCGCCTCTACACCGGCAGCGAGATAGGTCAGGGCTACCACGGCGACGAGGACAACGGCGAGCAGTCCGCGTGGTACCTCTTCAGCGCGCTCGGCTTCTACCCCCTGGTGATGGGCGGCTCCGAGTACGCGATCGGCTCGCCGCTGTTCACCAAGGCCACGGTGCACCTGGAGAACGGCCGCGACCTGGTCGTCAAGGCGCCGCGCAACAGCCGCTCCAACGTCTACGTCCAGGCCCTGAAGGTCAACGGCAAGCCGTGGAACTCCACCGCCCTGCCGCATTCAGTGCTCGCACGTGGCGGCACGCTGGAGTTCACGATGGGCGCCGAGCCCTCGAAGTGGGGCACGGGCGCGAAGGCGGCCCCGACCTCCATCACCCAGGACGACAAGGTGCCCACCCCGCGCCGCGATCTGACGGTGCCGAGCGGGGGTACGGCGCTGCTCGACGACACGTCGGGCACGGAGTCGACGTTCGAGTCGGCGACCCTACCGGTCGAGGATGCGGGCCGCGCGGTCCAATACACCCTCACCTCCGCCGACCACACCAAGGCCCCCACCGGCTGGGTCCTCGAAGGCTCGCCCGACGGCGAGAAGTGGCAGGCCCTGGACCAGCGCTCGGACGAGTCATGGTCCTGGGACAAGCAGACCCGCGTCTTCACGGTGCGGACGCCCGGTACGTACGAGCACTACCGCCTGGTGCCGGACGGCAAGGCCACCCTGGCCGAGGTCGAACTCCTCGGCTGAGCGGTCACGTTGTGGGTCGGGCCCGTTACACGCGGGCCCGGCCCGGCCGTTCTGTCCGGCTCCCAGCGACGGTGCGTGGCGAGTGGCAAAGCGCCATCGGACGTCGCGGCCCGGCCCCCTTCCGCGCCGTCTCGCGCCTGCGGCGCCTTGGAGCATGCGGCGGCCCCACCGGGAGCCAGTCCGCGCAGTCGCCGTCCGACGGGCCCGTCGCCCAGTTGAGGTGGATGGGAGACACCGAGTCGCTGTACGCACCACGAGCTGGTGTCCGCCATCCACCTCAACGCCACGACAGCCCGCCGGACGGCGACGGCGCGGGGCCCGGCCCGGGGCCCCGCCGCTGCTCCATGCGCCGCAGGCGCGAGACGAAGCCCGCGCCCGACAGCCGGTCTCAGGCCGCCTCGGCCCGCTCGAAGGCGGGCGCCGTGGGCGCCGCGAACCACACGATCCGCGCGGTGATCCCCTTCTCCCGCCCGAACCACCACGTCGCTCGTTCGGGTGAAGTGAGGCTGAGCCGGTGCCGCCCGTTGGCGGTGACCACGTGCGCGCTCCCGTCGTCGTACGCCAGCCCCCACGCGGCGATTTCGCCGTCCAGCGCGCCAGGTTCCACCTCGTACTGCACGGCGACGGCGAAGACGCGGGGCGCCTGGTCGAGTGCGAGGTCGCGGAGTTCTTGGTCGAAGTCGAAGGCAGCCATGGAAGTCTCCCGTCAGGAGGGGGAATTGGGCCGTGCACGTACGGTGACGCGATTCACACCGTAGCGAGTCACGCCTAAACCAACCGCGCGACGTCAGCGCCTGGGCACCGAACTCCGCAAGCTCCGTGAGCGCGCAGGGATGTCGGCCGCAACTGCGGCAAGTCTGCTCGGCGGCAACCAGACCCAGATCAGCAACATCGAGGCAGGCCGCCACGGAGTGAGCGCTGACCGTGTCCGGACCCTGGCTCGCCTCTACTCATGCGGGGACCAGGACTACATCGACGCACTCGCCGCCATGACCGGCACGCGCACGCGAGGGTGGTGGGAGGAGTACCGAGAGTTCCTGCCGATCGGACTGCTCGATCTGGCCGAGGTGGAGCACCACTCCACGTACGTACGCGTCGCCACCATGGTCCACATCCCAGGGTTGCTCCAGACCACTGCCCACGCGCGCGTGGTCTTCAACGCGGGGATCCCGCAACTCGCACCGTACGAGGTGGAGCACCGCGTCTCGCACCGCATCAAGCGGCAGGCGATCCTCCACGGAGACACCCCGACTCCACTGACGGCGATCATTCACGAAGCCGCTCTCCGCATGGGGTACGGCGGCTCCACCGTGGTCCGTGGACAGCTTCAGCACCTGATCGACATGGGCGAGCGGGACAACGTCACCGTCGTGGTGATTCCGTTCGGCGCCGGACCTCTTCCCGGCTCCGGCCAGTCAGTTGTTTACTTCGGAGGCCCCGTCCCGCAGCTCGACACCGTTGAACTCGATACCAGTCACGGTATCGAACTGGTCGACGCGGAGGCCCAATTGATCAATTACCGAAACGTGCTGGACCGTATGCAGGGGTATGCCCACAAGCCCGCAGCATCCAGGGACCTTATCCACCGCATCGCGCAGAGCAGCTAAGGGGAACCACGTGTCCAACCATGACTGGCAGAAGTCCTCGTACTGCGCCCAAGGAGCCAACTGCGTCTACGTCGCCGCTCCCGCCCCCCACACCATCGCCCTCCGGGAGAGCGACGAACCGGACATCATCCTCACCACCACGCCCGCCACCCTCGGCACCTTCATACGCGCGGCGAAGGCCGGTGCGTTCGACGGGTTCACCCAGGACCGGTAGGGCGCGCCGCGCCGCCCGCGAATGCCAGGATGGACCGCATGGCTACCGTCCTGGCATTCCACGCCCACCCCGATGACGAAGCCCTGCTGACCGGCGGCACGCTCGCCCGGCTCGCAGACGAGGGACACCGGGTGGTGGTCGTGGTCGCCACGGACGGGTTGATGGACGCCGCGCCAACGGAGGCCGAATCACCCCGCCTGCACGAACTGCGCACCAGCGCCGCACTGTTGGGCGTCGACCGCGTCGTCCACCTCGGCTACGCGGACAGCGGGCACGGCCCGATCCTCTACCCCGACCCGCCGGACCGTGCGCGCTTCGTCCGGGCGGACACGGAGGAGGCCGCCGAGCGGCTGGCCACGATCCTCCGCGACGAGGACGCGTCGATGCTGCTCCATTACGACCCGCACGGCGGCTACGGCCACCGCGACCACATCAAGGTCCACCAGGTCGGCCGCCGCGCCGCCGAACTGGCCAAGACGCCCAGGGTGCTGGAAGCGACGATGCCGCGCGACACGGCCGAGCGCCTGATCCGCCTGGCCCACCGGCTGAGGATCCCCCTCCGTTTCACTCCCGAGGAGCTGAACACCCGCTTCAGCCCCCGGTCGGACATCACCCACCGCCTTGACGTACGCCGCTACGCCCGCCAAAAGCAAGCGGCCCTGGCGGCCCACCGCTCCCAGATCAACGGCACGGGCCGCTCAAGCGCCGTCTTCCGCAAGATGATCCGTCTCCCGTCCCCACTCTTCGGCCTGCTGCTGGGCCGGGAGTGGTACATCGACGTCTCCCCCGTCCGACGCCCGGAGCGTTAGGCGTCCGCGAACAGCTCCTCCGCGCGAGAGGCGGTCACGGCCCGGTCCAGCCACGTGGCGAGGACGTCCAGATCCCTGCACGCCTCGATGCGCTGACGCGTCTCTCCGGTGACTTCAAGTCCCCGTTGGCCAAGGATCCGCACGATGTCCTCGGCGCGGCTCTCGATCCGAACATCGGTGAAGGCCCGCTGGCCAAGGTTGGAGCGGAAGAAGATGTTGGGCTCTACGTCGAGCATGTGGCACAGGTCCGTCGTGGAAGACACCGTCAGAGCACCATCCAGCCAGTCTCCGAGCAGCTCCAAGTCGGTACACAACTGGATGCGCTCACGAGCCATGCCAACGACCTCAAAGCCCCGCCGGTTGAGGACCCGCACAATGGTTTCGGCGCGGCTCTCGGCCCGAACCTTGGCGAAGGCTACCTGGGAGTGCTCGGAGCGGAAGAAGTTGAGCAGCGCGGACATCAGTCGAACAAATCGTCTACACAAGAGACGGTCCCGGCCCGGTCCACCCAGATACCGAGGACATCCATGTCCTTGCATGACTCAATGCGCTCACGCGTCTCGTCAGTGACCTCGAGCCCCCGAGCCTTGAGGAACCGCAGGAGATCGTTGGCGCGCACCTCTGCGAAGGCGTGCTGGACGTGCTGCGAACGGAAGTAGTTCATCAACACGGGCATCAGGTCTCTCCAGATCTCTCGTGCCGGGGTGTTTCCGAGACCGGCTTCAACGAGTTCGGCGTACATGAACCCCTGAGCGGGGTCGAGGCTACTGAGTGCGGTTGCCAAGACCTTCAGTATGGCATCGACGTTTTCACTTTTACTATGCGTAATCGCCGAGAAGACGGCCATCGGGATATCTCGGACGACTTCCCTCTGATCGCTAACGACGGGAGTGTTGCTGGGGCCCAGGACCAGCGGGCGGACCGTCAGCGACGGATGGCTCGGTAAGCCCAGCGTGATGGGACGGGCGGCCCAGCGAGCCGTGGCGTCGTCCGGGCAGAGCACGACCAGCACAGGCTGGTGGCGGAACTTCGCATACATGTACGAGAGGTAGTACGCCCAGGCTGCCGGTTTGTCCTTGTCCCGTCTGCTCTGCGACTCGATCGCGAAGAGATACGTGCCGTGCTTCTCGGTCTCGACCTGGAGCAAGGTGTCCACTCGTCTCTCGACGGGTGCGATCTCGGTGAGGTCGGGGCTGACGACGAACGTCTTGCTCGTGTCCGGGAACGGAACGCCGAGCAGTTTTCGCAGTGCTCGGACGATGGCCCCGGTGTCCTCCTGGAAAATCCGGTGGAGGGCTTCGTGTGAGGAACTGACCATGCGTTGAACGCTAAAGACGTGAGGGCAAGTGCCAACGGCATTTGCCCTCGCATCACCCGAACGAATGTCGCAGCTATTGGCGTTGACGTTGTACGGCCAGCACCTCCGTCTCCTTCTCCGGTGTCAGCCCCACCGCCGGGCGGTCCGGACGCCGCGGCGCCTGGCCGCCCAGGCCACGCAGCCAGGCCCACGTATCGGCCACCGTCTCCCCGACCGGACGGCACCGCAGGCCCGCCGCCACCGCCTTCGAGACGTCGGCGGCGTGCAGCGTGTCGTACAGCTCGCCCGGGGGGAGCCAGATCGGGAGGTCGGTCCAAGGGGCGATGTCGGCGGCGAGGATGCGTTCCGGGGTGGTCCAGCACAGGTCGGCGTCGGCGTCCGCGTCGGCGGCGGTGGTGCGTACGCAGGTCTCCAGGAGTTCGCCCATCGTGGTGTGGCCCGGTGGGCTGACCAGGTTGTACGGGCCGCCGAGGCCGCGTTCGGCGGCGTCCAGGAGCCAGGTGGCCAGGTCGCGGGCGTCGATGTACTGCAACGGGAGGTCACGCGGGCCGGGGGCGAGGACCGGGCCGCCGCGGGCGATGCGGGTCAGCCACCAGGGCAGGCGGCCGACGTTCTCGTACGGGCCGAGGATCAGCCCGGCGCGGGCCAGCAGCGCGCGGTCGCCGAAGGCGGCGAGGGCGGCGAGTTCGCCGCCGCGTTTGGCCTGCGCGTAGTCGGTGTCGTCAACGGAGTCGGGGGACGCTTCCACCACGGGGCCGTCTTCGGCGAGTCCGGCGCGGGCCGGGTAGGTGTAGACGGAGCGGGTGGAGACGTAGACATACGAGCGGGCGCGGTCGGCGAGGAGTTGGGCTGCGTCACGGACGGCCGCGGGGGCGCCGGACCAGGTGTCCACGACGGCGTCCCACGCGCCGTGTTCGAGGGCGGCGAGCCCGCCGGGCGCGGTGCGGTCGCCGCGCAGCACGGTGGCTCCCGGCGGCGCGGCATGGCGGCCGCGGTGGAACACCGTGACCTCCCAGCCGCAAGCCAGGGCCGCCTCGGTGACGGCGCGTCCCACGAATTCCGTTCCGCCCAGCATCAGAAGTCTCATGACGAGGACTCTGCCCGCTCCGGGCAACGCGTGCCCGGTGGATTAGCCCTCAGCAGATCGCCATGATGGAGCGCATGATCCTCCGCCAGCTACGTGACACCGAGGAGGACGCCGAGGCGGTGAGGACCGTGGCCTCGGCCGCCTTCGACACCTCGCGCGCCCTGCGCGGCGAACCGGCAGCCGACTGGCCGCCCGACCGGCTCGCCCGCATCGACAGCCGCAACCGCCATCTGGCGCGCACCGATCCGGGCGGCTGCTGGCTCGCCGTGGACGATGTCGGCATGCCGGTCGGCACGGTGCTGTCCACGCGCCGCGAAGGCACCTGGGGGCTCGCGCTGTTCGCCGTGCTGCCCCGGGCCCAGCGGCGCGGGATAGGGCGGGAGCTGATGGCCGCGGCGCTGCTGTACGGACGGGCCTGTCTGCGCGGGATCATCTGCGGGTCCCGGGATCCGCGCGCGGCGGCCACGTACCGGCGGGCGGGCTTCACCCTGCATCCCGCGATGCGGCTGCGCGGCACCGTCGACAAGGAGCTGAAGGCCCGGCTGCCGTCGCTGGACGGCGCCGTGCACGAGGGCACGGCGCGGCACCGGGACCTGATGGACTCCCTGGACCGCCGCACCCGCGGTGGGGCGCACGGCCCCGACCACGAGGAGATGCTGCGGCACTCGCGGCTGCTGGTCGTCGACGAGCTGACCGGGAGCGGCTACTGCTACATCGGCGCGGACGGGGACGTCGAGTTGCTCGCCGCGACCTCCCGACGGCTGGCGGGCCGCCTGCTGACCGCTGCCCTGCTCAGCCTCCCGGAGGGCGCGGAGGTGGCGGTGGAGAACCTGACGGCCGAGCAGGAGTGGGCGGTGGACGTCGGCCTCGCGGCGGGTCTGGAGCTGTCCAACGCGGGCTACGTCTGCCTGCGCGGGATGCGGCCGCCGTCCCCGTACATCCCCTCCGGCGCGTTCCTGTGAGATACGCGGACGGGCCGCACCCCCGATGCGCGGGGTGCGGCCCGTCCGTGACGCGCAGGCGTCGCAGGCGTCTTACTTGCGGATCAGCGAGCGCAGCACGTACTGCATGATGCCGCCGTTGCGGTAGTAGTCCGCCTCCCCGGGGGTGTCGATGCGCACCTTGGCGTCGAACTCCACCTCGCCCGCCTTGACCTTGACGGTCTCCGGGATGCCGCCGTCGTTGAGCGCGGTGACGCCGGTGATGTCGAAGGTCTCCTCGCCGGTCAGGCCCAGCGACAGCGCCGAGGCGCCCTCGGGGAACTGGAGCGGGAGGACGCCCATACCGATGAGGTTCGAGCGGTGGATGCGCTCGTACGACTCGGCGATGACGGCCTTGACGCCGAGCAGCGCGGTGCCCTTGGCGGCCCAGTCGCGGGACGAGCCGGAGCCGTACTCCTTGCCCGCCAGGATGACCAGCGGGGTGCCGGCCGCCTGGTAGTTCTGCGAGGCGTCGTAGATGAAGGAGACCGGGCCGTCCGCCTGCGTGAAGTCGCGGGTGAAGCCGCCCTCGGTGCCGGGCGCGATCTGGTTGCGCAGCCGGATGTTGGCGAAGGTGCCGCGGATCATGACCTCGTGGTTGCCTCGGCGGGAGCCGTAGGAGTTGAAGTCACGACGCTCGACACCGTGCTCGGTAAGGTACTTGCCCGCCGGGGTGTCGGCCTTGATCGCACCGGCCGGGGAGATGTGGTCGGTGGTGACCGAGTCGCCCAGCTTGGCCAGGACGCGGGCGCCGGTGACGTCCTGGACCGGGCTCGTCTCCATGGTCATGCCCTCGAAGTACGGGGGCTTGCGCACGTAGGTGGACTCGGCGTCCCACTCGAAGGTGTTGCCCGTCGGGACCGGCAGCGCCTGCCACTGGGCGTCACCGGCGAAGACGTCCTGGTAGGACTTGTTGAACATGTCCTCGCCGATGGCGTTGGCCACGACGTCGTTGACCTCGGCCTCGGTCGGCCAGATGTCCTCGAGGAAGACCGGCTTGCCCTCCTGGTCGGTGCCCAGCGCGTCCGTGGTGATGTTCACCTTCATCGAACCGGCGATGGCGTACGCGACGACCAGCGGCGGGGACGCCAGGTAGTTCATCTTGACGTCCGGGTTGATCCGGCCCTCGAAGTTCCGGTTGCCGGAGAGCACCGAGGTGACGGCGAGGTCGGCCTCGTTGACGGCCTTGGAGACCTCCTCCGGCAGCGGGCCGGAGTTGCCGATGCAGGTGGTGCAGCCGTAGCCGACCAGGTTGAAGCCGACCTTGTCGAGGTAGGGGGTCAGGCCCGCCTTGTCGAAGTAGTCGGTGACGACCTTCGAGCCCGGGGCCAGGGTGGTCTTGACCCACGGCTTGCGGGTCAGGCCCTTCTCGACCGCCTTCTTGGCCACCAGCGCGGCGGCGACCATGACGTACGGGTTCGAGGTGTTGGTGCACGAGGTGATCGCGGCGACGGTGACGGCGCCGTGGTCGATCTCGTACGTGGAGCCGTCGGGGGCGGTCACCAGGGTCGGCTTGGTGGGCACGCCGTTGGAGACGGCCGGGGCGTCGGAGGCCGGGAAGGACTCCTTGCCCGCCTCGTCCTCCTCCGCGTCGGGGACGTAGTTACGCACGTCCTGCGCGAACTGCTGCGCCGCCTCGGCGAGCACGATGCGGTCCTGCGGGCGCTTGGGGCCGGCGATCGACGGGACGACCGTCGACAGGTCCAGCTCCAGCTTCTCGGAGAAGTCCGGCTCGGCGGCCGGGTCCAGCCACAGGCCCTGCTCCTTGGCGTACGCCTCGACCAGCGCGAGCTGCTGCTCGCTGCGGCCGGTGAGCTTCAGGTAGTTGATCGTCTCGTCGTCGATCGGGAAGATCGCGGCGGTGGAGCCGAACTCCGGCGACATGTTGCCGATGGTGGCGCGGTTGGCGAGGCTCGTGGCCGCCACACCCTCGCCGTAGAACTCGACGAACTTGCCGACGACACCGTGCTTGCGCAGCATCTCGGTGATGGTCAGCACGAGGTCGGTGGCGGTGGTGCCGGGCTTCAGCTCACCGGTCAGCTTGAAGCCGACGACGCGCGGGATGAGCATCGAGACCGGCTGGCCGAGCATCGCGGCCTCGGCCTCGATGCCGCCGACGCCCCAGCCCAGCACGCCGAGGCCGTTGACCATGGTGGTGTGCGAGTCGGTGCCGACGAGGGTGTCCGGGTAGGCCTGGCCGTTGCGGACCATGACCGTGCGGGCCAGGTGCTCGATGTTCACCTGGTGGACGATGCCGGTGCCGGGCGGGACGACCTTGAACTCGTCGAACGCGGTCTGGCCCCAGCGCAGGAACTGGTAGCGCTCCCTGTTGCGCCCGTACTCCAGCTCCACGTTCTGGCTGAAGGCGTCGGTGGTGCCGAACTTGTCGGCGATCACGGAGTGGTCGATGACCAGCTCGGCCGGGGCCAGCGGGTTGATCTTCGCCGGGTCGCCGCCCAGCTCCTTGACGGCCTCGCGCATGGTGGCGAGGTCGACCACACAGGGCACACCGGTGAAGTCCTGCATGATCACGCGGGCCGGCGTGAACTGGATCTCCTGGTTGGGCTGGGCCTGCGAGTCCCACCCACCGAGCGCTCGGATGTGGTCGGCGGTGATGTTGGCGCCGTCCTCCGTGCGGAGCAGGTTCTCCAGCAGAACCTTCAGGCTGTAGGGGAGGCGGGCGGCCCCCTCCACCTTGTCCAGCCTGAAGATCTCGTACGACTCGTCGCCCACCTGCAGGGTGCTGCGGGCATCGAAGCTGTTCGCCGACACGACAGTCTCCTTCATGCATGAATTACGCGCGTACCACCGCAATGCTGCCGCGACATGCCCGCGCCGATCCGCTAAGGTAGGGCTAAGTTAGGCAACCCTTACCGATGCGGCGCGCCGGTGCGCCCGTCGACAGATATCTCGATGTCGAGATAACTCTAATACATGGCCCCCGCGGCGGGCAGCTCAGCCCTGCCCCGGGTGCCCGCCGTGATGTCCGGAGACCCCATGGACGCCCCGGCCGAGCCGCGATACTTGTCCGCATGGATCCGCATCTGCTCCGCACCTTCGTCTCCGTGGCCCACTGCGGCTCCTTCTCCGACGCCGCCCACCGGCTCGGCTCCACGCAGTCGGCCGTCTCCCAGCAGATCGCGACCCTGGAAGCCGATCTGCGCACCCCGCTGCTGACCCGGCGCCCTGTGACACTCACCACCGCCGGGGCACGGCTGCTGGAGCACGCGGGTCCGCTGCTGCGACGGCTGGACGCGGCCCGGGCGGATGTCGAGCGGCTGGCCGGGCCCGCCGCGGTGCGGCTGGTCCTCGGCGCCTCGCCGCTGGCCATGGCCCCCGCGGTCGCCACGGCCCTCGACGAGGCACGCCGCTCCGGCCCCGACGCGGGCGCCGCCGTACGGATCCTCCGCCGCCGGGAGATCCCGGCGGCCGTCGCGACCGGGGCGCTGGACCTGGGGCTCCTCGACGGCCCCGCCGCCCCCGGCGTACCCCTGCCGCTGCCCGACGCCGGTCCGCTGACCACGGTCGCGGTCGCGGAGACGCCGCTGGTCGTCGCCCTGCCGCCCGGCCATCCGCTGGCCCGCCGGCTCGGTCTGCGGCTGGCCGACCTCGCCGACGCCCCCTGGCTGGACGCCCCGGACGCCGCGGTGCCGCTGGGCTCCCTGCGCGCCGCGAGCGGCACCGGCGGCTTCCGCGCCTCGCTGACGTACGAGGGCACGGACGTACGCGCCCTCCTCGCCCTGACCGCGGCCGGCCACGGCCTGGCCCTGCTCCCGCACACGGCCGCCGAGGACGCCCCCGGCATCGCCACGATCCCCCTGACCACACCCCGCCTGATCCACCGCACCGAACTCCTCCACGGCCCCGCCGTGGACGGCCCGGCCCGCACCCTGGCGGCACTGCTGACGGGAGACGGTCACCGGTACGGGTGATCGTTGTGCGGGCTTGCCCACGCTCGCGGAGATTGCGATAGACCTTGCGCAGTCGTCGTGCCGCCGCACCGACACCTGCTGGAGGACCGATGAGCGCACAACCCCATTCGGATACGGCTTCGTATGCGGTCGACGACCCTGAAACCGCGCTGAAGTACGCGGTACAGCACGTCCGGGGGAACCGGGTGCAGATCATTGAGGGGGTCATCGAAACCGGCGCAGCGCGATCGTTATCTCCGACATGGGGTCACGAAAAGGCAGCCGATAAGATCCGTAACCAGATCGCGCCAACCGTATCCAAACTCGGTTGCGTGTCGGGATCAGGAAATCTGGATCTTCCCGGCAGTAACAACTGGTATGTGCCCGACGTGGCTGTCGTCCCCGAAGACTTGGCGGACACAACGGCACTCGTGCCCGACCAGACCCTGCTGGTCGTCGAGATCACCTCGGACTCCAACGGAGACACCGACCGGATCGTCAAGCGCCGCCGCTACGCCGAGTACGGCGCTCCGCTGTATCTGCTCGCCAGTCGGGTGCGCACCAGAGACAGGACCTCCTCGTCCGAGAGGCCGAGCGCCCGGGCCTCCTCCACCAGGTTCTGGACGCCCTCCAGGAGCCGGGCCCGGGCGGTGGGCTGTTCGCCGGTGACCACGGCGCCGCGGCCGCGGCGCAGGTCGATCAGGTCCTCTTCGCGGAGGCGCTGGTAGCCGCGGAGGACCGTGTGGACGTTGACGCCGAGGGAGTCGGCGAGGGCGCGGGCGGCGGGGAGGCGCTCGCCGGGGCGGAGGGTGCCGTCGGCGATGGCGCCGCGGACGGTGGCGGCGATCTGGTCCCCCAGGGGGACCGGGGAGCCGAGGTCGACACGGAAGAGCATGGTCAGCCTTACGTTCCAGTAGCGGTCCGGTCGCGCTCGACCAGGGTGTTGAGCAACGCGGCCGCGGTGGCGGCGTCGTCCACTGTCACCACGAATTCCTTGCCGGTGGCCAGCCGCAGGAACAGCGCGTCGCCCGAGCGCAGCACCAGGGCGCTGCGCCCCGGCTGGATGCGGTAGCCCCACCCACCGAGGCCGAGGGCGCGGGCCTCGCGGCTGGTGGCCTTCGTGATCCGCTCCAGCGGTATCCGCATCCGGGGACGCGGGGCGAACCACGGCGCGACGGAGAGGCCGCGGCGGTCGACGGTGACCCGGCAGCGGGACAGCGCCAGCGAGATCAGCCCGACGGCGATCAGCGCCGACTCCGCCGTCACGTCCATGACCACGGTGAGCACCACACCCAGCAGGGTGATGCCCGCTCCCACGACGACCAGCACGGGCGATCCGACGCTGCGCGTCCAGACGGCGGTCTCGCCCTTGCCGAGCGGCAGCCGGGGTCCGGCGGCCTCGGCGGCCTCATCGGCCTCATCGGCGGGAGCCGCGTCCCGCCCGGCCAGCAGCCATCCCGCCCCGCCGACGGCCCCGGCGACGGCGAAAGACACGGCCAGGTGCCACAGCGGGAAGGCCACCTGGGCGGCACGGCCAGCCCCGGCGTTGGCCTCCAGCAGCGCGACGAGGTCGTAGCCGAGCATCGCGGCCGTGCCGTACCCCGTGGCGACCAGCATCCGCTGTCCCCCGAGCGCCATGCGCGAGCAGTACGCGACGACCGAGGCGATGAGGCCGGGCAGCAGCAGAAGAGTGGTGGCCACCGGGAGGAAGGCACCCAGACCGGTGAATCCGTCGGCCTGCCCGCCGGGGCCCATATGGGTGGCGACCGGATCCGGCAGCCGGTCGCGCAATGCGGTGAAGACGGCCAGGACAGCGGCCCAGGCCAGCACAAAGGGCAGAGCGACGATGCCCGCGCGCCGCCAGGAGCGTGCCACGACAACCTCCATTGTTCGCGTACTACTAGAACAATACCCGGGTGGACAGCCCCCACACCTCCCCTCACCCCAGTCGCATGCGCATCTCATATCTGAGATAGCCTCTTCTGTATGACTGACGACTACCTCTCCCGCATCGGAAAGCTCATCCGTGACGCCCGTCAGCACCGTGGCTGGACCCAGTCGCAGCTCGCGGAGGCGCTCGGCACCAGCCAGAGTGCCGTCAATCGCATTGAGCGCGGGAATCAGAACATCAGCCTTGAGATGATCGCCCGTATCGGTGAGGCGCTGGACAGCGAAATCGTCTCCCTCGGTTACGCGGGTCCGATGCATCTGCGCGTGGTCGGTGGCCGCCGGCTGTCCGGCGCCATCGATGTGAAGACGAGCAAGAACGCGTGCGTGGCGCTGCTGTGCGCCACCCTCCTCAACGCGGGCCGCACCACGCTGCGGAGGGTCGCCAGGATCGAGGAGGTCTACCGCATCCTCGAAGTGCTGGGCAGCATCGGCGTCCGCACCCGCTGGCTCAACGACGGGAACGACCTGGAGATCGTGCCGCCCGCCGAGCTCGACCTCGGCTCCATGGACACCGAGGCCGCGCGCCGCACGCGCAGCGTCATCATGTTCCTCGGCCCGCTCCTGCACCGGATGGACCGCTTCCGGATCCCCTACGCGGGCGGCTGCGACCTCGGCACCCGCACCGTGCAGCCGCACATGACCGCGCTGCGCCCCTTCGGCCTCGAAGTGACCGCCACCGACGGCATGTACCACGCCCGCGTCGACCGCTCGGTCTCCCCCACCCGCGCGATCGTGCTGACCGAACGCGGCGACACGGTCACCGAGAACGCGCTGCTCGCGGCCGCCCGCCACGACGGCGTCACGGTCATCCGCAACGCCTCCTCCAACTACATGGTCCAGGATCTGTGCTTCTTCCTGGAGGAGTTGGGCGTCAAGGTCGAGGGCGTGGGCACCACGACGCTCACCGTCCACGGCGTCACCCACATCGACCGTGACGTCGACTACGCGCCCTCCGAGGACCCGGTGGAGGCGATGAGTCTGCTCGCCGCCGCCGTCGTCACCGAGTCGGAGCTGACGATCCGCCGGGTGCCGGTCGAGTTCCTGGAGATCGAGCTGGCCATCCTGGAGGAGATGGGGCTCGACCACGAGCGCAGCACGGAGTACGCGGCGGACAACGGCCGCACCCGCCTGATCGATCTGACGGTCCGGCCGTCGAAGCTCCAAGCGCCCATCGACAAGATCCACCCGATGCCGTTCCCCGGCGTCAACATCGACAACGTGCCCTTCTTCGCCGCCATCGCGGCCGCCGCCCAGGGCTCGACCCTGATCCACGACTGGGTCTACGACAACCGCGCCATCTATCTGACGGAGCTGAACCGGCTCGGCGCCCACGTCAAACTCCTCGACCCGCACCGGGTCCTGGTCGAGGGCCCCACCCGCTGGCGCTCCGCCGAGATGATGTGCCCGCCTGCGCTGCGCCCCGCCGTGGTCGTCCTGCTGGCCATGATGGCCGCGCCGGGCACCTCCGTACTGCGCAACGTGTACGTGATCAACCGCGGTTACGAGGACCTGGCCGAGCGGCTGAACTCCATCGGCGCGCAGATCGAGACCTTCCGCGACATCTGAGCGCCGTACGGGCCGTACGGGGGCGCCCCGGCACCGCGCGCCCCCTCGGATGCGATGGCGGCGGTCAGCGGGCGGCGTCGAGGTCGTTGAGCAGACCTTCGGTGAGGGAGCCGATCGGATACGGCTTGCCGTCGGGCCCCTGGGAGAAGGTGTTCACCATCAACACCACGGCCGCCCCGCTGTCCCTGCAGAACGCCACGCAGGTGGTGAAGCCGCCGGTGCCGCCGTCGTGCAGGGTCATGGTGCGGCCGCTGGGCAGCGGGAGGAGATGCCAGGCGAGGCCGAGTCGCAGGCCCTTCCCGGCGTCGAAGTGGGGCCGCTGGGTCAGTTCGATGGCGTCGCGCAACGGGGACCGCTCGGGGCGGAGTTGGGCGGCCAGGTAGCGCAGCATGTCGTTGGCCGTGCTGTAGATGGAGCTGCCCGCCCCGCTGAGCACGGAGTCGTGCCAGTCGGGGACCGGCACTCCCCCTGCGTGGCCCACGGCCTTGCGGAGGAGCATGTCCGGCCGCAGGGTCGTCGTGGTGTCGGTCAGGCCCAGCGGCGCGGCCACCCGGTGCCGCAGCATCTCGTCCACGCGGTCGAAGGCGAGTGCCTGGCCGAGGAGTCCGAAGCCGAGGTTGGAGTACGCGTACTTCTCGCCCGGCTCGGTGACGAGGGTGGTCTTGCCCAGGCCCTCGGCCAGGTCGTCCAGTGTGTAGTGGGCGTACGGGTCGTACGGGTTCGCGCCGTCGAGCATGCCCTCCGGCAGCCGCGGCAGGCCGGAGGTGTGGGTCGCCAGGTCGGCGAGGGTGATCCGGCGCGCGCCCTTGCGGGGTATGGGGAACCGGGCAGGCAGGGTGAGCGGTGCGTCGAGGCGCGTTTCGCCCGCGGTGACGGCACGGGCGAGGGCGGTGGCGGTGAGCGTCTTGCCGATCGAGCCGAGCTGGAAGACGGTCCGGCCGTCCGGCTTGCGCTTCCCCTTTCCGGCCGCGCCCGCCACGTACGTCCGTCCGCCCTGAATGACGCCGCACACAGCGCTCGGAGCCCCGGCGGCCAGCGCCTGGTCCAGGGTGCGCCGCACCCGTGCGGGCAGGGTGTCGTCGGCCGCGGCGGCGGTGCCGGACAGGAGCGAAGCACCCGTCGCCACAGACGCCATCGTGATGAATTTACGTCGGTTCACGTGTCATTCCCCCGTGGTCGGATTGCCTGGTGGCACCACCGCGGACAGCAGCACGAGCAGCGGCACGACCCGGCCCGCGGGCACCTGGTAGTGGCCGCGGCCCTCGGCCTGGAGCCAGCCCGTGGCCGTCAGCTGCTTGAGGTGGTGGTAGAGCTGGCCGGTGGTGTTCAGCCCGGCGGTCTCCTGGAGTTCGGCCGCGGAGCGGATGCCGCCCAGCACGGCGCGCAGCAGGGTGAGCCGCACCGGGTGACCCAGCGCGGCGTAGGACGCGGCGTGTTCGGACCAGTCCGCGTCCAGCAGGCCGTCGGTCGTGGCGCCCTGCTGCCATTCGTAGTGCTTGCCGGTGGGCAGCTCGACCGCACCGGTGAACAGCACCTGCCCGTGTCCCGTGATCCGTCGGCGCAGCCCCTCCAGGGCCCAGAACACCTCGTTCCGCGGGGTGTCCGGCGCTTCGGACTCCAGTCGCGACACCCGTTCTTCGAGTGCGGCGACCCGTTCGGACAGGGACTCGTCGGCCATGGACCGGACACTACGTTATTCCGGAATAACAGAGCAAGCTTCTGGGGCTACGGCAGCACCGCGATGCCGTCCAGTTCGACCATCGCCTCCTCGTCCCACAGCCGGACGACGCCGATGACGGCCATCGCCGGATAGTCACGGCCCGCCATCTCGCGCCAGATCCGGCCGAGTTCGGGGGCGCAGTCGCGGTAGTCCGCGACATCGGTGGCGTAGACGGTCAGCCGGGCGAGGTCGGTGGGGCTGCCACCGGCGGCCTCCAGTGCGGTGAGCAGATTGGTGAGCGCCCGGCGGAACTGGGCGGGGAGGGTGTCCCCCACGACCCTGCCGTCCTGGTCCAGCGCGGTCTGACCGGCCAGGAAGACCAGTTGTCCGCCGGTCGCGGTGACGGCGTGGCTGAATCCGGTGGGCGGGGACAGCTCGGCGGGGTTGATCCGGTGCAGGGCTTCGGTCATCGGTACAGCTCCTTCGCGATGATCGTGCGCTGGACCTCGGTGGCGCCCTCGTAGATGCGGGGCGCGCGCACCTCGCGGTAGAGGTGTTCCAGCAGATGGCCGCGGCGCAGCGCGCGGGCGCCGTGGATCTGGACGGCCGCGTCCACGACGTACTGCGCGGTCTCGGTGGCCAGCAGCTTGGCCATGGCCGAGTGCCGGGTGATACCGGGCGCGCCCTCGTCGTACGCGCTCGCCGCCGCGTATACCAGCAGCCGGGCGGCCTCGGTGCGGGTGGCCATCTCGGCGAGCTGGTGCGCGACGGACTGGAGGTCCTTGAGCGGACCGCCGAACGCGGTACGGCTTCCCGCGTGCGCCAGCGAGGCGTCCAGCGCCGCCTGCGCCATGCCGACGGCGAACGCACCCACGCTCGGCCGCAGCAGGTTGAGGGTGCGCATCGCTACGCGGAAGCCCGCGTCCGGCACGCCCAGCACGTCCTCGGCGGTGACCGGGACACCGTCGAAGACGAGGCGGCCGATCGGGTGCGGGCTGAGCATCTCCAGGGGTTCGCCGCCGAGTCCGGGGCGGTCGGCGGGGACCAGGAAGGCGGTGACGCCGCGTGAGCCCGCGCCGGGGGTGGTGCGGGCGAAGACGGTGGTGACGTCGGCCCCGGGCGCGTTGGAGATCCAGCACTTCTCGCCGGTCAGCCGCCAGCCCCCGGCCCCGTCCCGGTCGGCCCGCAGGCTGAGCGCGGCCGCGTCCGACCCGGCGTCCGGCTCGCTCAGCGCGAAGGCGGTGACGGTGCGGCCCGCCCGGATCCCGGGCATCCAGCGCTCGTACAGCTTCTCGCCGCCGGACAGCACGATCGGGTACGCGCCGAGCCCCTGGAGGGCGAGCGCGGTCTCCGCCTCGGTGCACTCCATGGCCAGCGACTCGCGCAACAGACACAGATCGAGCGCCCGGACCGGCCCGTCCTCCGGGAACAGCCGCTCCAGCAGGCCCAGTTCGCCCAATGCCTCGGTCAGCGGCCGGTTGATCCGCCCCGGCGTACCGGCGTCCGCGAGCGGCCGCAGCCGGTCGCGGGCCAGCGCGCGCAGCCGCGCGCACCAGCGCCGCTGCTCCGGATCCAGTGCGAATGACGGCATCGGGGGCCTCCCTCGGCACAACCCTTATCGCGGCATATTGACTGTCGTCACCATCACGTTACGCTGACAAGGCGGCTTCAGACAGCCATCCGGCAGGCACATCGGGCAGGCAGGGGGCGCATCCTCGATGGAGCTCAGGCCTTCGGCACACCTCGACACCTTCTCCCGTGACCACCTCCCGCCCGCCGGCCAGTGGCCCGGGCTCCTCCTGGACCTGCCGGGGCCACGCCGCCCCGACCGGCTCAACTGCGGGGCGGAGTTACTGGATCGCACGGTGGAGCGGTACGGCCCGGAGCGGGCCGCCGTGCGCGACGGCTCCGGCGCGGTGTGGACGTACGGGGACCTGCGCGCGCACGTCGACCGCATCGCGCACACCCTCACCACCACGCTCGGCGTCGTCCCCGGCAACCGGGTGCTGCTGCGCGGCCCCACCTCGCCCTGGCTGGCCGCCTGCTGGCTCGCCGTCATGAAGGCGGGCGCGGTCGCGGTGACCGTCCTGGCCGCCCAGCGCTCCCGCGAACTGGCCACGATCTGCGACATCGCCCGGGTCGGGCACGCGCTGTGCGACGCGCGGTGCGCTGACGACCTGGTCAAGGCCGGGGTGCCGGGGCTGCGCACCGTCACCTACGGCGGTGACGCGCCCGACGACCTGCTGCGGCTCGCGGCCGCCGCGCCCGCGTCGTACGAGGCCGTCCCGACCTCCGCCGACGACGTCGCCCTCATCGCCTTCACCTCGGGAACCACCGGGCGGCCCAAGGGCTGCATGCACTTCCACCGCGAT
>NZ_GG657754.1:2955276-2956343 GCF_000158915.1 Streptomyces himastatinicus ATCC 53653
TCGTCGTCTTCCCACTGCGTGCCGGGGCGTCGGCGCTGCTGACCGACCGGGGCGGCGGGCCGGAGCGGCTGCTCGGCGACATCGCACAGCACCGGGTGTCGGTGCTGTTCACCGCCCCGACCGCCTACCGGGCCATGCTGAACCGGCTGCGCACCGAACCCGGGGCGTACGACATCTCCTCGCTGCGCCGCTGCGTCTCCGCCGGGGAGAACCTGCCCGCCGCCACCTGGCACGACTGGCACGAGGCCACCGGGCTGCGCATCATCAACGGCATCGGCGCCACCGAACTGCTCCACATCTTCCTGTCCGCCGCCGACGACGCGATCCGCCCGGGGACGACGGGCGTTCCGGTGCCCGGTTTCGAGGCCCGGGTGGTCGACGCGGACCTGTGCCCCGTCCCCGACGGTGAACCGGGCCTGCTCGCCGTCCGCGGCCCGACCGGCTGCCGCTACCTGGCCGACGAGCGCCAGCGCACCTACGTACGCGACGGCTGGAACCTCACCGGCGACACCTACATCCGTGATCCGGATGGCTACTTCCGCTATGTGGCACGCGCGGACGACATGATCATCTCGTCCGGGTACAACATCGCGGGCCCCGAGGTCGAAGACGCCCTGCTGCGCCACCCCGACGTGCTCGAAGCCGCCGTCACCGGACAGCCGGACGCGGAGCGCGGCACGATCGTCGTCGCCCATGTGGTGCTGCGTACGGGCATCCCGCGCACCGAGGAGACCGTGGCCGCCCTCAAGGCCCACACCACCGCCGAACTCACCCCCTACAAATGCCCGCGCCGCTTCGTCTTCCTCGACGCGCTCCCCCGCACCGCCACCGGCAAGCTCCAGCGCTACCGCCTCCGCGACGGCGCCCTACCGTGACCGCCTTACAGTGACCTCGTGAACGAGCAGCACACCCCGCGCTCCCTCATCGTCAGCCACTACGGGGCCCACGGGCGCGGCACCCCCGGCCACCCGGCCGGGCCGGTGCCCGTCGCCGCCCTCATCCGGCTGCTGGGCGCCGTCGGCGTCGACCCGCCCTCGGTGCGCTCCGCCGTGTCCCGCCTCAAGCGG
>NZ_GG657754.1:2956458-2959863 GCF_000158915.1 Streptomyces himastatinicus ATCC 53653
CCGGCGCCGCGGGCTACGCCCTGTCCGCCGATGCCCGCCAGCTCCTCGACGACGGCGACCACCGCATCTACCCCCGTCCCACCCCCGGGCCCGACCGCTGGCTGCTCGCCGTCTTCTCCGTCCCCGAACAGGAGCGCGCCAAGCGCCATCTGCTCCGCTCCCGCCTCTCCCGCCTCGGCTTCGGCAGCGCCGCCCCCGGCGTCTGGATCGCCCCGGACCGCCTCTACGACGAGACCCGCCACACCCTGGAACGCCTCGGCCTCGACTCCTACGTCGACCTCTTCCGGGGCGACCACGCGGGCTTCACCCCCACCGCCGAGGCGGTCCGCCGCTGGTGGGACCTGGACGAACTCGCCGCGCTCCACCGCGCCTTCCTCACCGCCCACGAACCGGTCCTCGTCCACTGGGCCGACCACACCCCCGCCCCCGAAGCCGCCTACCGCGACTACCTCCTGGCCCTCGACTCCTGGCGCCACCTCCCCTACGCCGACCCCGGCCTCCCCTCGTCGCTGCTCCCCGACGACTGGCCCGGCGCCCGCGCCGCCGAGGTCTTCACGGCCCTCCACACCCGCCTGCGCGACGCGGCCGCGGAGCACGCCGCGGCCGTGCTGCACGGGACGACGGTGAGACCGGCCTGATGGGACTCGTAGCCCTGGGGTACTCCCTCATACCGTGGTTATGGGCCCTCGCCGCCACCTCACCGGCGACCCCCACGACAAGCCCTGAACCCAGGAGACACGGTGTTCCCCCTGCCACGAGGCGCGACCGGTTTCTCCCGGCCCGAGCACGGCCCGCTCCCGGAAACCGACGCGCGCGCCTTCCGCACCGCTCTCCACGCCGCCGCCCGCGCGGCCGGGGGCCGGGTCGGCACGGTGGAGGAGCGGACGTACCCCCGGACCTTCCACACCGCCTCGATCATCCGGCGTGACGACGAACGCGTCGTCCTGTGCCATGCCCATCACCCCTGGATCGCCTTCGCCGAGGAGCGGCGGACCTGGTACGACGACGGCTTCGCCTCCCCACCGCCCTGGTCGGGCGTCTTCCCGGCCTCGGGATTCGACGTGCTGACGGCCGAGCACCTGGGGACGCCTCTCGCCGATCTGGACACGTCAGGGTTCTCGCGAGCCGAGCGGCACCAGATCAGCTGCTTCGGGATCACCACGCTGGGCGGGGTGCTGTTCAACGCCTGGGACTGACCCGCTGGGCCATCTGCCGCATCACGTCGGCGGGGAGCCCAGGATGCCGCGCCGCCTCCTGCGCGGTGTCAGTGTCCCGAAGCAGCCGGACGAGGACGCGTGCGGGCAGCCGTGGGTGCCTGACGGCCGTACGGCGCACCCGTTCGTCCGAGTCGTCGAGCAGCCGTACCGCCGAAGCGGCCGAGAGCCGCGAGTCTTTGGCGGCCCGGCGTCGTACTTCGGCATGCGCATCCCGGCTGAATCTCTCCACCAATTCGGTCGGCGACTCGGGATCGTCCAGCGCCAGTTGCCGCATACGCGGGTTCGGGTCGTCCGCGTAGCGGAGGAGTCCTTGGCGCGGGAAGTTGGGGTGGCTGTGCGGCCGGTCGGGGTAGCTGAGGCTGCCGGTCCACCACTGCCACACCTCCAAGAGCATGTCGGCGGGCGCGTCGTCGCAGGATTCGGCGAGGAAGAGCCGTACGGCACGGTCTTCGTCCCGGGCGAGGAGTTCAACGGCCTCCGGTGGCAGGCGCTTGGCCCGGGCGACGCTTCTGCGTACGAGGGGGTGCGAAGAGGCGGCCAAGCGGCGCATGGCGTCGGGGGCGTCGTGAAGTGCCGTGACCCAGCCGAGAGCGTGGGACATGCCGTTCGGATCGTGATCGACGCGGACGTCCGCCCGTTGTTCCTCGGTGAGTTCAGGGCGTATGGATATGGCGAAACGCACGGAGGCGTCCGGGTCTCGGGCGAGGAATGCGACCAGGTCGGGGGCCAGGTACGGGTTGCAGGCGAGGGAGCGGCGCTGGGGCTCGTCGCCGTGGTGGGCCAGATGTTCGGCAAGGTCGTATTCCACGCGGCACGTTTCCAGTGCGCGATCGCCGAGGTCACCGGAGTCGAAGGTCGACCGGGACAGCGGATGGTCCTGGTGGTGCTCCAGGAGCGCCACGGTACGGACCGTGGTGGCGGGGTCGGTGAGCAGCCTCTGCCGTGCGCGGCCGTCGAGGTACGGCCAGGCCTGCGGGCAGGCCGATACCCGTACGGCCGGATCGGGGTCCAGGGCCAGGGTGATCCGCATCTTGGCGGGCAGGCCGGAGAGGTGGGCGGCCTCTTCGCGGATCCGGACCGAGGGATCCGCGGTGAGCTGCTCGTACGCGGTCTCGGTGAGCTGGGCGCGCCGGTCCGCTGCGATCGTGGTGAGGATCCACCGGTGTCTGGGGTCCGTTTCGCCGAGGATGAGGCGTGTCCACTGTTCGGCGGTGATGTTCGGCTGGGCTTCGGCCAGTAGCTCGCGCACCTTCCAGGCCGGGTGGTCAATGGCTGCGTCGACGATCGCCGTCGGCAGGCTGCGCCACAGAAGGTGATGCGAGAGGCCCAGCAAGCTTTGGTGTACGTCGTCGGGCGCGGCCCGGTTGAGTGCCAACCCGTGGGCCCACATCTCGCGCAGCGGATCCGGCGGGCCCGGAACGCGGAACAACGATGCCCAGGCGGCCTCGCGCTCCTCCGGGGTTTCCTCCGCCGCTGCGTGGGTTCCACTCGTCATGAGGCTCCATCCTGGCCGAGACCTCGAGGGCGACGAATGTCGGCCACAGATCCTAAGTCCGTTGATTTAATAAGACGGTCGTCTTACGGTGCTCTTGAGGTCCCCGACACCGGAGGAGTCCCCCCATGACTGACACCGTTCCCGACTACCCCTTTGAGCAGCCCAACGTGCTGGAGCCCCCGCGGGAGTGGGCCGAGACGCGGGCCGCGTGTCCCGTGGCGCATGTGCGGATGCCCAGTGGGGATGTGGTCGGTCTGCTGACCGGGTACGAGGAGGTGCGCGGGCTGCTGACGGATCAGCGGTTCAGCCGCAATCTCGACCGGGAGGGCGCGGCGCGCATGTCGACCACCGAGGACGGGGGCATGTTCAGTCGGCCGTCCCAGGGGCAGGTGGACAACAAGGAGGGGCCGGGGCACCGGCGGTGGCGGCGGCTGATCAGCCGGGCGTTCACGGTGAAGAAGATGGAGGCGTGGCGGCCGCGCGTGCAGGAGATGGCCGACGCGCTGGTGGACGACATGGTGGCCAAGGGGTCGCCCGCGGATCTGCGCGCGGCGCTGGCGCTTCCGCTGCCGGTGCGGGTCATCTGCGCGCTGCTGGGTGCGCCGAGCGAGGACCAGGACAAGTTCGCGCGCTGGTCGGAGGTGCTGCTGACGCTGACGCGTTACACGCAGGCCGAAGTGGACGAGGCGCAGC
>NZ_GG657754.1:2960136-2963267 GCF_000158915.1 Streptomyces himastatinicus ATCC 53653
GGGGTGGGCATTCCCCGGTTCATCACCGAGGACACGGAGGTCGGCGGGGAGCCGGTGGGCGCCGGGAGCACGTTGTTCGTCAATCTGCACGCCGCCAACCGGGACGAGCGCAAGTTCCCCGAGCCCGACCGGTTCGATCCGCGCCGCGAGAACAACGCCCAGCACCTCGCGTTCGGCGCGGGACCGCATTTCTGTGTCGGCCAGACGCTCGCCCGGGTGGAACTCCAGGTGGTGCTGGGGACGTTCGTCAGGCGACTGCCCGAGCTGCGGCTGCGGGACGCCCCGGAGACGCTCCGTATCCGCGAGGGGGTTGCCGCGGGCGGTTTCGAGGACATGTGGGTCACCTGGTGACGGGCGGCGAGGAAGGTAGCATGAAGATCACTGTCGACGAGGGGCTCTGCTGCGCCAGCGGGATGTGCGTGGTCAGGGCCGATCAGGTCTTCGACCAGCGGGAGGAGGACGGGATCGTGCTCGTACTGGACGACGCTCCGCCGCCGGAGCACCACGATGCCGTCCGTGAGGCCGCCGCGGCGTGCCCGACCGGGGCCATCAGCCTGACGGAATGACTCCTGTGGAATGACTGTGGAATGACGCTTTCCGGCCCGGCTGCCCCGCCGTCCGCGCGCTCGGTGCTCGCGCGGGACAAACTGATGCGCACCGCCGAGCGGCTCTACGCCGAGCGCGGCTTCGCGGGCGTATCGGTGCGGCAGATCAGCGAGGCGGCCGGGCAGCGCAACAACTCGGCGGTGCAGTACCACTTCGAGAGCCGTGACGGGCTCATCAGGACGATCCTGTCGCACCACACCGCACTCGTCGAGAAGCACCGCATCGCCATGGTGGAGGCGCTGCGCGGGCAGGACACGGTGTCGCTGGAGGACCACTACGGCTGCCTGATCCTGCCGAACGTCGCGACGTATATCGAGGCCGGCACCCCCGCCTGGTGCGCGCGCTTCTTCGCCCAGGCCCTCGTCGAACCCGCGCTGCGCGACTACGTCGTGCGGGAGCATCTGGACACGCCGTCCCTCGGCCTCCTGGGCGAGATCGGCGCGATTCGCCGGGACGACATCCGCCCCGACCTCCTGGACCGGCACGGCACCATGGTGCGCCAGCTCTCGGTGCACGCCTTCGCGGAGCTGGAGTACGACCTGGCCAACGGCCGCGTCGACCCGGCCAGGGCGGAGGAGTCGTGGCACACCCTGGGCCGGGATCTGATCGCGGCACTGTGCGGGCTCACCACCGCCCTGATCGGGCCTCTCTAGAGGGCGAGCCGGGGCCTCGGGGCATCGGTGCGGCCGGTCGGGGGTGTGCGGCTGCCCGCCTGGTACGGGAGGGGCCAGGGGGCGGCCGGGCCGGTGTAGTTCTGGTCGGCGGCGGCGTGCAGGGTCCAGTGGGGGTCGTAGAGGTGGGGGCGGGCGAGGGCGCAGAGGTCGGCGCGGCCCGCCAGGATCAGTGAGTTGACGTCGTCCCAGGAGGAGATGGCGCCGACCGCGATGACGGGGACACCGAGTTCGTTGCGGATGCGGTCGGCGTAGGGAGTCTGGTACGAGCGGCCGTAGTCGGGGGTCTCGTCGGGGACGACCTGGCCGGTGGAGACGTCGATGGCGTCGGCGCCGTGGGCGGTGAAGGCGGCGGCGACGGCGACCGCGTCGTCGGCCGTGGTGCCGCCGTCGGCCCAGTCGGTGGCGGAGATGCGAACCGTCATGGGGCGGTCGTCGGGCCAGACGGCGCGGACGGCGTCGAAGACCTCCAGCGGGTAGCGGAGGCGGGCGTCGAGGGAGCCGCCGTAGGCGTCGGTGCGGTGGTTGGTGAGCGGGGAGAGGAAGCTGGAGAGCAAGTAGCCGTGGGCGCAGTGGAGTTCGAGGAGGTCGAAGCCCGCGCGGGCGGCGCGTTCGGCGGCGCGGGCGAACTGGTCACGGACGGCGGCGAGTCCGGCGGCATCGAGGGCCCGCGGGGTCTGGTTGACGCCGGGGCGGTACGGGAGGGGCGAGGGGGCGACGAGCGGCCAGTTGCCGTGCGGGAGCGGGGTGTCGATGCCCTCCCACATCAGCCGGGTGGAGCCCTTGCGCCCGCTGTGGCCGAGCTGGACGCCGACGGCCACGCCCGGGGAGTGGGTGTGGGCGAAGTCGGTGACGCGGCGCCAGGCGGCTTCGTGGACGTCGTCGTACAGGCCGGTGCAGCCGGGGGTGATACGGCCCTCCGGGCTCACGCACACCATCTCCGTCATCACCAGACCGGCCCCGCCGAGCGCCCGGCCGCCGAGGTGGACGAGGTGGAAGTCGCCGGGGGTGCCGTCGGGGGCGGCGGAGTACATGTCCATGGGGGACACCACGACGCGGTTGCGGAGGGTGAGATCGCGGAGGCGGAAGGGGGTGAACATGGGCGGGGTGGCGGCGGGTACGGCGGCCTCGCGCTCCACCGTCTCGACGAACTCCCGGTCGCGCAGCCGCAGGTTGTCGTGGGTGACGCGGCGGCTGCGGGTGAGGAGGTTGAAGGCGAACTGCCGTGGCGGCTGGTCCAGGTACAGCTCCAGGTTCTCGAACCACTCCAGGCTGGCGCGCGCCGCGCGCTGGGTGGACGCGACGACCGGGCGGCGTTCGGCCTCGTACGCGGCGAGCGCGTCGGGGAGGGCGGGGTGTTCTTCGAGGCAGGCGGCCAGGGCGAGGGCGTCCTCGACGGCGAGTTTGGTGCCGGAGCCGATGGAGAAGTGGGCGGTGTGCGCGGCGTCGCCGATGAGGACCGTATTGCCGTGTGACCAGCGCTCGTTGACGACCGTACGGAAGGCCGTCCACTGGGAGTGGTTGCCGCGCAGGGGGTGGCCGCCGAGGGCGTCGGTGAAGAGCTTGGCGCAGCGCTCGGTCGACTCGCGTTCGGTGCACCGGTCGAGCCCGGCCCGTCGCCACACCTCTTCCCGCGTCTCGATGATGACGGTGCTGGCGTCCGGCTCGTACGGATAGCCGTGCAGCTGCATGACGCCGTGCTCGGTCTCGGCGATCTCGAAGCGAAAGGCGTCGAAGGCGACGTCGGCGGCGAGCCAGATGTAGCGGCAGCGGTGGGTGGTGATGCGGGGGCGGAAGGCGGAGGCATGAGCCTGGCGGGTGGCGCTGCCCGCCCCGTCGGCCGCGATGACCAGG
>NZ_GG657754.1:2963970-2973087 GCF_000158915.1 Streptomyces himastatinicus ATCC 53653
CGCGCTGATCAGGCCGATGCGCTCGGCACTCGGGGCGCGGACCGGTTCGCCGAGCATCAGCAGCCGGGTGGCGTGGCCGAGCCCCACCACGCGGGGCAGCAGATAGGCGGCGCCCATGTCGCCGCCGGAGAGCCCGACCTTGGTGAAGAGGAACGAGAAGCGGGCGGAGGGGTCGGCGACCCGGAAGTCGGCGGCGAGGGCGAGGACGGCGCCCGCGCCCGCGGCGGCGCCGTGCACGGCGGCCACCACGGGGAAGGGGCACTCCCGCAGCGCGCGGACCACCTGCCCGGTCATCCGGTTGAAGTCGAGCAGCTGGCGGGTGTCCATGGCGAGGGTGGCGCCGATGATCTCGTCGACGTCACCGCCGGAGCAGAAGCCGCGCCCCTCGCCGCCGAGCACGAGGGCGTGTACGGAGCCGTCGCGGGCCAGCTCGGCGAGGAGGTCGCGCAGATCGGCGTAGGCGCCGAAGGTGAGCGCGTTGAGCTTCTCGGGGCGGGCGAGGGTGACGGTGGCGACGCCCTGGTCGAGGGTGAGGCGCAGATGCCGCCAGTCCTCGGTGCGGGGCGCGGAACCGGTGAATGGACTCATGGGGGCCATGGCCTCCTTCAGCCGGACGGCTGGGTCTGCCGGGTGCCTTCCTGGTGCCTGCCCTTCGAAGTTATCACCGGTACGTGACTGTCGTCACGAGTGCGCGATAGAGCGCGGCCGTGATCGATAAGACCAAAGTCCTCCCAAGAGTGGTCCATGGTCCCTTCCGGCACTATCGTCCGCTTCATACCGTCAAGGGCTGCGGTATCCCGCTCCACGCCGACCGTCTGGACCCGTACGTGCCCGAACCGCTCCACGCCGCCACCTGGCGCTTCGCACTGCCGCACACCACTGCCGCGGTGCCGCTGGCCCGTGCGCTGATCCGCAACACGCTGGCGGACATCGGCGCGCCCGTGGACGGCGACACGGCGGAGCTGCTGACGGCCGAGCTGGTCGCCAACGCGGTGCAGCACACGGCCGGGGACGAGCCGATAGAGCTGGTGGTGGAGCTGGTGCCGACCGGCGGCTGGCAGGTCGAGGTCCACGACCAGGACCCCACCCCGCCCGGCGGTTTCAGCGGCCCGGACGGCCAGGGGCCGCACGGCCACGGCCCGGGCCGTCCCGAGGGCCCCAAGAGACCCGAAACCCTCGCCGAACGGGGACGCGGAATGCTGCTCATCCGGGCCCTCAGCGCGGACACCGGCTACCGCCCCACCCCCTACGGAAAGGCCGTCTGGTTCACCCTCCCCCCGGCGGAGGCCGTGGAGGGCTGACCTGTCAGCCCTCGCGCACCGCGGTGAGGAGGAGGAAGGCACCGGGTGCTGTGGTCTCCCGGACCGTCATCCCGGCCGCCTCCAAGGAGGAGCCCAACGCCTCGGGGTCGAAGCTCCGCACCCCCAGGCAGTCCTCGATCATGGCCTGGAAGTGCCGGTAGACGGGGTCCCGGGCGGGCTGGAAGGTCAGTACGGTGAAGGTGCCACCGGGGTGGAGGCACCGGCCGACCTCCCGGATCGCGGCCTCGGGGTCGTCCATGGCCTGCAACGCGTTCCAGCAGTTCACCGCGCCCAACGAGGCGTCCCCGAAGGGGAGTTCGACAGCGGAACCGCGCAGTGCCAGGACACCCGGCTGAGTGGCGCGCAGCCGGTCGAGCATGTCCGTCGCCAGGTCCAGGGCAATGACCTGGTTCTCACCGGCCGATCGCGCCAGGGTCCGGGTCCAGCTTCCCGCGCCGGCGGCAAGATCCAGGACGGGTCCGCCGACCGGTCGTACGTGATCGCGCAGATATTGGTGTTCTGCCTCGACGGTGATGGCGTCATTCCAGTTGATCCCGTGCACCCGGAGGAAGGACGGCCGCAGCAGCGACTCGTAGCGCGGCAGGTACAGGGGGGCGTTCGCGGCGATCACATCGGCTGTCCCGTCGGCGACCCGGGTCAGGTCGAGATAGCCTCGGCGCGCCGAGTACCGGGCGCCGCATCCCGAGCACCGCACCCCGCCCGTCGGCTCCTCGCCGAGCCGGTGGCGGCATGCCGGACAGCGGATCACATCGGCGTGGCCCCCGAGCGGTCCCGCGGGGACCGCCGTCGCGGCCGCCCCGCCCACCGGCTCGGGCCGGGACTGCGAGGTGGCGGTGCCCTCTCCGCCCGTCCCACGGCTCAGGCCGCTCATGCCCACGCTCAGTGCGCCGTAGGCCTTGGCGCCGGAGTAGGCGAGCAGGGAGCGGGTGTCCTTGCGCCAGAACTTTTCGGCGGTGGCGTCGTCGAGCTGCGCGGCCCACGCCCGGTCCCGGCGCTCTTCCTCCTCCGTCAGGACCCAGCCGGCCGGTGTGGGCCACACCCGGCCGAGGGCGGGCACATCGGCGTCCCGCCGGGCGAGGCACCGCTCCAGCCGGGCCCTGTCCTCCTCCGGCAGCGCGACCGCCCGGGTGCTCACAAGGATCCGGTCGGCCTCCTCGGGAAACTGCGCGAGGAGGTACAGCAGCGCGGGGACCGGCCCGGAAATGCCGCCGTCCTCCCGCCCCGGCCGTGCGGCGTAGGAGGTCAGCAGGGAGAGACAGGCGTCCAGCCCCCCGCGGATCTCACCGCGCACATCGGCGCCCCCTGGCGGGGGTGAGGTCTCGGCCAGCAGTCCCAGCAGGAGCAGAAGGCGCGCCTGATGGCCCGGGGGGCACTGCTCCAGATTGGCGAGCGCCTTGCGCACCCATGGCACGGCGCCCGCGGTGGGCCTTCCGGCCGACCAGACCGAACCGGCCAGTCTGGAGAACGCTTCCTGGGCCCCCTCTTCGGGGGTCCGGCAGAACAATGCGAATGCCACTTCGGCGTCGACCTGGGATTCCGGCACGCGCTTCCACCTCCGACAGAGTGACCGACCGACGCCGTCGATCGTTCCGTTGGAGGGCTGAGCACGGGCTGAACCCGGGCTGCGGGCGGACCGCGCCGACACGCGCGGTCCTCAGCAGTTGAGCCGTCGCTCCGCGGTGTCGCGCAGACCGCGCAGGGCGCGGTGCGCGCCCGTCCCCGGGGCCGCCGTGTAGAACATCAGCCGCTGGCTGGAACCCGGCACGGAGAGCAGTTCACACCGCAGGTCCAGGAGTCCCGCCACAGGGTGGACCATGGTCTTGGCCATCGTCCGGTTGACGCCGATCTCATGGCGAGCCCACAGCGCGGCGAACTCCGCGCTCCCGGCGCAGAGTTCGCGCACCAGCTGCCGCACACCGGGGTCGTCGGGGTAACGGCCGGCGGCCCGCAGGTCGGCCACGCAACTACGGCCCAGCCGCACCCGGTCGTGCGGGCTGATCCCACGGGCCGGGCCGGAGAACAGCCAGCGCAGCGTGTTGCGCCCTTCCGGGGGGATTCCCCCCAGGTCCCCCACCAGCGCGGTCGCCATGCGGTTCCAGGCGAGGATGTCGTAGCGGGAGTTCAGCACCATCGCCGGGATGTCCTCCAGCTGGTCCAGCAGGCGCAGTGCTCCTGCCTGCGGCCCGCCGGAGGAGACCACCGGCAGCCCGGCCTCTCCGACCAGGCCGAGCATGTAGTTGCATTCGGTGTCGGAGAGCTTGAGCGCCCTGGCCAGGGCGACCACGACCTGCCGGGAGGGCCGCAGCCGGCGCCCCTGCTCCAGCCGTGTGTAGTAGTCCACCGAGACACCAGCGCGTTCGGCCACCTCCTCCCGGCGCAGGCCCCGCGTCTGGCGTCGCCCGATGTCCTCCAGGCCCACGTCGGCCGGGCGTACCCGGGCTCGGCGGGCACGGAGGAAACCGGCGAGTTCCGCAGTGTTCATCGCTCCAGGATGCCGGACTCTTCTGGATCGGGGGTATCGAAGGTCATCTGGAGGCTCTTCAACGGATCGACGATCCACTGACTCCGGGTCAGCGGTTCCCCGGTGTCCCGGCGCAGCCCCGGAAGCCGGGCGGCCGCCTCCTCGATGAGGATCCGCAGTTCGAGCCGCGCCAGGGGCGCGCCCAGACAGTGGTGCCGGCCGTTCCCCAGGCTTACGTGGGGGTTCGGACGCCGGTGCATGTCGAAGCGGCCCGGGTCGGGGAACTTGTCCGGGTCCCTGTTGGCCGACGTCAGCCATCCGGTCACCCATTGGCCGGCCCGGACGTGCTGTCCGCCGATCGCGGTGTCCGCCAGGACGTGGCGCCGGACACCGGGGAAGGCGGGATACCAGCGCAGGGTTTCCTCTATGGCGTGAGGAACCAACTCCGGTTGCTCGCCCAGCCGCTCCCAGCATCCGTACTCGGTGAGGAAGAGGAACGCGTTGCCGATGCTGGTGGCGGTGGTGTCGACGCCGGCGCTGAGCATCATGGCGAAGTAGCCGACCAGATCGTGCTCCGTCATCGGCCGCCCGGCCACGGGGCAGCCGGACCGCTGGGCGGCTATCAGGTCGTCGACCAAGCCGGACCCCGGACGTGCCCGCCGCGCCTCGATCAGCTCCTGGAAGAACCGGACGAGGTCCGGCTGCGGGGGAAGCTCGCTGGTGGCCGAGGCGGCCCGGGACATTTCCTCCACCCAGGTGCGCATCCGGTCGGCGTACGACAGCTCCAGGCCCAGTACCCGGCAGATGACCCGGCTGGGCAGCGCTTCGGCGAGCGCGCCGACCACCTCGATCCGTCCCGTGCCCACGGCGACGACGTCGTCGAGCAGCTCCGAGACCATGTCGCGCACCTCCCGGGCCAGGCTGTCGAGCACGGTACGGCGGAAGGGCTCGGCCACCACGGCCCGCAGGTCGTCGTGGCGCGCTCCTTCCGCCGCCCACATCCCCGACAGCGAGGGGTGCGCCCGGAGCCGGTCTTCCTCCGACAGTCCGTAACCGGCGGAGAACGTCTCCCGGTCGTTGAGGACCCGCAGCACATCCGCTCTGCTGAACACGTTCCAGGTGTTCAGGGCTTCGTCGAAGTGGACCGGGGTGCGCGGGTCCCAGAAGATGCCGGCCCGCGCCGGCAGGCTCCGGGCGTCACCCCGTCGGCCCGATGCGCTGACCGCTGTCACGCGGGCACGATCGCTTCGATCAGATGCAGCAGCACGGGTGTGCGGACCACACGGGTGAATTCCAGCCCGGCGCGCTCGAACAGCGAGGCGAACTCCTGCTCGCTGCGCTCCCGCCCGCCCGCGATCAGGAACATCTGCAAGTCCATCAGGGTCGACATGGGGTCGGGCCGCTCGGGGTCCACGAGCTGGTCGATGACGATGATGCGGGCGCCCGGCTTCGCGGCCCGGGCGCAGTTGCGCAGCAGCCGGACGCAAGTCTCGTCGTCCCACATGTGCAGGACCGTACGCATCTGGTAGATGTCGGCGTCGTCGGGCACCGAGCGCAGTCCGTCGCCGGGGACGATCTCGCACCGCCCGGACAGGTCGCCGGTCCGCAGCTCCTCGTGAACCTCCGTCAGTGCCTGCTCCAGGTCGAACAGCACGCCCCTCAGCTCCGGGTTGCGCCGCAGTACGGCCCGCAGCATCGTGCCCTGGCCGCCGCCGACGTCGACGTACCGTGTCGCCCCGCCGACGTCGATGTGCTCGGCCAGCACCTCGTTCATGCTGCCGACCATGAGGGTCATCGCCTCGTTGAACGTCTCGCCCTCGCGGGGGGCGTCCGTGGCGAAGTACTCGAACAGGCTCTTCCCGTGGCGTGCGGGCAGGGCCGGACTGCCGGTGCGCACCGCCTCGGTCAGCCCCGTCCAGCTCCCGCCCATCCATTCGTCGCGTACGGTCTGCAGGAAGACACCGCCGCCCTCCAGCGCGTCGGTGCGCAGGATCGAGGACAGCCGCGAGTGCGTGAAGCGGTCGGTGCCGGCCGGGCTGAAGACCCCGAAGGCGGCGAGGGCGCGCAGCAACCGCCCGACCAGGTCCGGGTCGGCCCCGGCGCGCTCCGCGATGTCCTGGACGCGGGTGGGCTCCTCCTCCACGGCGTCGGGCAGTCCGAGTTCACAGGCCGTGCACAGAGCGAGCCCTGCGCCGAGACCGGTGACCAGGGGCATCAGCTCCCCGACCGGTGCGGGCAGCCATCCGGTCCGCGCGCTGGGGGCTACCGCAGGGGTCTGCTGCTGGCTCATCGGGTGTTCCTCCATGTCAACAGTGATCCGGGTGATGGGCCCGGGCCGGGAGCGGCCGGGCCGGCGCGGCGGCGCGCTCAGCCGACCGGCTGGAAGTCGGCGGCGTGGTCGAAGGCCCACTGGGCGTAGGTGCGCCCCCTGCGGCCGGTCAGCTCGGTGTAGGCGGGGCATACGGGCATGGGCTTGCCGTCCCACATCGCCAGGTATTCCAGCAGCTGATCGATGAAGTCGTTCCCGCCCCAGCGGCTGAGGGTGGCGCGGTACTCCTCCGGAGTGACCTCCTCCAGCCGGAGCTTGCGCCCGATGGCCTCGGAAAGGCACTCGATCTGCTCCTGCTGGGTCACCGACTCCGGCCCGCTGAGCAGATACGCCTTCCCCTCGTGCCCCGGTTCGGTGAAGGTGCGCACCGCGATGTCGGCGATGTCGGCCTCATGGATCGCGGAGGCGTGTGCCTGCGGGTACGGGGCACGGACGGTGCCGGTCGCCCGGATGGCGGGTGCCCACTGGAGGGTGTTGGTGGCGAAGGTCCCGGGGCGCAGGAACGTCCACGGCAGTGCCGAGTCCCGCAGCCGGTTCTCCACCACGGCGTGCATCTGCGCGATGGGGTTGTTCTCCGCGTTCTCGCGGGTCAGCGAGGACGTCGACAGCAGGACGGTGTGAGGGGCCCCGGCGGCCTCGGCAGCCGCGACGAAACCGTCGACGCCCTTCGCGTCCGCGTACAGGAACACCTTGGTCACCCCGGCCAGAGCGGCCGGGAGCGTGTCCGGATCGGACAGATCGGCCCGCACGGTCTCGACCCCGTCGGGCAGCACGGCCTTCTCGGGGTCGCGGCTGGCCACCCGGACCCGCTCGCCCGCCCCGAGCAGACCGTCCACGACCGCGCGCGCCACATGCCCGCGCCCACCCGTCACCAGAATCGTCACGACTATTCCTCTCTCTCGCTGTGTGTAACTCTTTTCCCTGAACCGAGTCAGGCCGCGACGCGGCTTTCGCACTCCGCTTTCACGGATTCCAATTCGGTGACCGCATTGCGCTGCGCGACACCGTGCAGCACCTTTTCTGTTTCCTCCGGGGTGAATTTCTCGGCGACGAGCCCGTTCACGGCTTCACGGGCGGCGTAATCCTGGGTCAGCACCAGCTGGGTGCGGTCCGGTCCGAGCGGGAACGCCCGCCATTCGCCGCCCATATGACTCACCAGCGGGGCCAAATCCCTGACCTGTCGGAACGCGATGACCCGGGCCTCGGAATCGATGTCGCGCCGGGTCACCCACGTGTGCACAACACCCGTGTTGACCTCGACCGTGAGCTGGACCAGCTGGTGCGAGGCGCTGGACTCCAGGACCACGACCTCGTGAATGGGTCCGAAAACCCGGTCGTGTGACCTGACGTCATGGAGAACGTTCCATACGGTATCGACCGGCGCCGCCACGGTGACCGTATCCTCAACGTGATGCACGATTTTTCCCTCCACTGAATGTCCGCCCCTGGACGGCCGCGGATCACGTTAGAAACCCCCGACTGTGTTCCGCCTGAGGATCGGCTGCGACCGAACCTGGGGCACGCGCGCGACGGGTAGGACTGACAGTCCCCTCCCATCCGAAGCGCGGCGCGAGGAGACTGACGCCGACCAAGCGATTCGACAAGGAGTTGTTGTGACGATTCTGGTGACGGGTGGGCGCGGGCATGTGGCGCGCGCGGTCGTGGACGGTCTGCTCGGGGCGGGCGAGCGGGTCCGGGTGGCCAGCCGCGACCCCGAGAAGGCCGTGCTGCCCGACGGGGTCGAGACCGTGCGGGCCGATCTGTCCGATCCGGACACGCTCCCGGCCGCTCTGGCCGGGGTGACCAAGGTGTTCCTGTACGCGGACGCGAAGGGCGTCGACGGTTTCGTCGCGGCTGCCGAGGCCGCCGGGGCCCCTCACACCGTCCTGCTGTCCGCGCTGGGCGTGGAAGAAGGCGACCCCGTGACCGACCCCATCGTGCGGATGCACCGCGCGGCCGAGGACGCGCTGCGCGGGTCCCGGCTCTCATGGACGTTCCTGCGCCCCGGGTCCTTCGCCACCAACACCCTTCAGTGGGCACCGGCCATCCGGGCGACCGGCACCGTCCGTGCCCCGTACCCGCTGGCCCACTCCGCGTCCGTCCACGAGGCCGACATCGCCGACGTCGCCGTGCTGGCCCTCACCGCACCGGGGCACGAGGGGAAGGCGTACCCGCTCAGCGGGCCGGAGTCGGTCACCCAGCAGGACCAGATCGACTGCCTCGCCAAAGCCACCGGCCGTCCCATCCGGCTGGAGGAGATCACCGCCGAGGAGTACCGGGCCACCCTCAGCCAGTGGGGCGACGAGGAGATGGTCGACACCCTGGTCGGCCATCTGGTGGAGGCGGACGGCCGCCCGGCCCCGGTGTTCTCCACCTACACCGATCTGACGGGAGAGCAGGCGCGCGGCTACGCGCAGTGGGCCACCGACCACGCCGACGACTTCCGCTGACGACGACCGCTGATACGGCCCGTGATCCACGGCGGCCCCGCGGCCTCCCCGCCGCCGTGGATCACGCTCCCGCGGGCGCGCCGCGTCAGCGCGGCTCGCCGAACCACCGCCGCAGGGCCAGGGTCAGCGCGTCCTGGTCGGGAGCGACGCCCGGCCGGGCGACCCAGGCGACACAGCCGTCGGGGCGCAGCAGCATGGCGTCCACGTCGTCGCGGTCGGCCGGGGCGCGCACCACTCTCACCCGCCCGGCCCACGCCGCCGCGACCCGGGGCGGTGCCGGATCCCCGGCCAGGTCCAGCAGCAGCCCCTGCCCGTCCTGCGGCAGCTCCGCCAGCCGCAGGGCGCCGGTGTCGTCGCCGTCGCCCACGGGTGACAGCTTCATGTCCGGACACAGGGTGCCGACCAGCGGATCGGGGTCGCCGAGGTCGTACCGAGTGGTGAGGCCGGCCATCATGTCGCCCAGGAACCGGTTGACCTCATCGAGGTCCATCAGCTCCGAGAAGAGCGCCCGCTTGCGCCCTGGTGTGGGTGTCGGGGCGCATGAGGGCGATCTGG
>NZ_GG657754.1:2973610-2992194 GCF_000158915.1 Streptomyces himastatinicus ATCC 53653
CGCGCCCGGAACTCCCGGTGCCCGTCCGGCGTACCGGCCAGCACGGTGACGCCGTCCTCGTCCTGCCGCAATCCGGTCACCGCGTGACCGGAGCGCAGCGTGACGCCGACGCTCTCGGCCTTGCGCCGCAGGATCTCCACCAGCACCGGCTGCGGCACCCGCATCCTGCGCCGCCCCGGCTCGGACCGCCTGGACGCTTCGATCTTCTCCAGCCCGGCGAAGTGCTCACGCTGCGCCTTGGCGAGCGCGTCCGGCGCGCCGTCGGTCCGGGCGTCCATCTCCGCGTAACCGGCCATCGTCTCCCGCTCGGCCGCGAGCAGTTCGTCACGCAGCCCGAGCCGTTCCAGGGCCTCGATCGCCAGGGGCCCGATCGAGCCCGCCTTCAGGACGCGGTCCGGTTCGGTCCGCTGTTCCAGGACCACGGTCTCGATCCCGGCGAGGCCCAGGACACAGGCCGCCATCAGTCCCACCGGGCCCGCTCCCGCGACCACTACCGGAATGTACTCGTCATTCAGCCTGCTGCCGGCCATGTACGGAACCTCTCGACTCGGTGGGTGTCCCCCGGGGCTCGGCACGCCGCCACACGAGCACACGGTGGTGCGGCACGCCCCGGATGCGCGTGCTCGCGTAGAGCGTCAGCCGGTCACCGTCCAGTGCCGCCCGGCGCTCCTGTTCGGTGCCGATCCAGTCCGCCCGCGGGGTGATCTCGATCCGGTGGACGACGGTGGACTCGTCCGCGACGAGCCGCCAGGTGCCGCAGTAGCCCATGTAGGGCGCCGCGGGGGAGGGGCCCGCGCCGGTACCCGGGGCTCGCATCATGTGCACCGACACCCGGCCGTCGGACAGGTAGCTCAACTGCCCGCGGGGGGCCGGGGCCGAGCGGCCCCTCGCCCACCGCCGCGCCCCGACGCGTCGGTCTCGTGGAACGCGACCAGGTCCCAGGTGCCGACCAGGTCCCGGGCGGCGATCGCCGCGCCGGTCCCGGTCCCGGCCCTCGCGGTGCGGCCGTCAGGGCCCATCGAGGATCCCGACCACGCGGGTCCACCCCGCGCCCGCGCCCCCGACCGCCACCGGGAAGCACGCCACGGTGAAGCCGGTGGCGCCGGGCAGCGCACCGAGGTTGGCCACCTTCTCCAGTTGCAGGTACTCACGGGTGCGGCCGTAGATGTGGGCGGGCCACAGCACCGCGTTGTCACCGGTGCGCCGGTATTCCTCGATCATGGACTCCATCGGCCGGTCCAGACCCCAGGCGTCGATGCCGATGGCCCGGATGCCGGACTCCACCAGGAAGGCCGTCCCCTCGCCGGTGAGGCCCGGATACTTCGTCAGGTAGTCCGCGCTGCCCCACAGCGCGTCGGCTCCGGTCCACAGCATCACGATGTCGCCGGGCGCAAGCTGGTGGGGGATCGCGTCCAGTGCCTGCCGCAGATGCGCGACGGTGATGCCCTCGCCGGGGGGTACGTGCCGTACGTCCAGCCGTATCCCCGGGCCGTAACACCACTCCAGCGGCACCTCGTCGATGCTCTTCGCGGGACGGCCGCCGCTCATCGGACCGTAGTGCAGCGGGGCATCCATATGGGTGCCGGTGTGGGTGGTCAGGGTCACCGTCTCGTTGGAGATCGCCATCCCGTCCGGGAAGTCCTCCGGCGAGAGTCCGAGCACGGTGGCCCCGGTGCGGTGGTCCAGCAGGTCGACCGTGACATCGGTCGCCTCGCTCGGGGTGTCCCGGGTGACCACGCTCAGGTCGACGAGACGGGTCACGCCGACGCCCCCTCGACGGCCGTCTTCTCCGCCTGCTCCTTGACCGCGCCGAGGTCGGCCACGCTGTTGCGTTCCACGGCGGCCTTGATCATCTCGTCCGCCTCGGCGTAGGTGAACTTGCCCGCCACCTTCCCGTCCACGGGGTCGCGGGGCTTGAAGTCGTGGGTGAGGACGAGCTGGGTGGTCGTGTCGTCGATGGCCAGAGCACGCCACTCGCCGCCCATGTAGCCCATCATCGGGGCATTCTCCAGCTGCCGGTACGCGATCACCTTCCGCGTGCTGTCGATGTCGCGCCGCGACACCCAGGACTGGATCTCACCGTTGACGTCGACGGTGAGCCTGGCGATCTGGTGCTGCGGGGATTCCTCCAGCATGACCACCTCCTGCGTGGGCGGGAAGATGCGGGCATAGCCCTCCACGTCGACGAGGACCTTCCAGACCACCTCGGCTGGCGCGTCGACGGTCACGGTGTGTTCGGTGTGATGCATGGCATGTCCTTTCCCGAAGGTTGCGAGGGTGCCCGGGGCGCTCAGACCGAGCAGATCTTCGTGGTTCGCGTAGGCGGCCTCGTACGGCATCGCGGCCCGCCAGCGGGAGATGAACGCGTGGACGTGCGGGAGTTCGGAGAAGGTGCGCAGCGTCTCGAGGTCCTGGCAGGCGAATTGGGCGACGGCGTCGGCGGTCATGCCCCGGGCCGTCTCGTCCACCGCGAGCCGGTGGTGCGGGCCGTGACCGAAGTGGGAGATCAGCCCCGAGTCGAGCGCGATCTGCCGCAGTTCCGTGAAGAACTGCTCCTTCTGCCGCTCCGTCACCGACTCCGCGAACCGGTAGATGAGGGTATGGATGATCATATTCGTCTCCGTCGTGTGCCGGGGATGTCTCAGCGGTCGGCCGCGGTGCCGTCCCACACGCCGCGGGCGTACGCGATTCCGTGGTGTTCGAAGCGCACGGCCGCGTGGGACGCCGCGGCATGCGCATCGCGCCAGAACCGTTGCAATCGGTTCGTCTCCGCTTGCGCCGCGCTGCCCGCACTCTCGAACAGCCGGCTGACGACGGCCCTGGCGAGCTGGGCGGCGTGGCTCGTGTCGCGGGCGTTCCTGGTCGCGTGGCCGCGCGCCAGCTCGGGGTCGTCGGCCACGCGTGCCGCCCGTTCGACCAGCAGCCAGGCCGCGTCGGTCTCCGCGGCCGCCCGGGCGAACAGCAGCCGTGTGGTGTCGCTCTCCCGGGCCGGGCGGGTGCCGGTCCACGCCGTCCACTCGTCGAGCGCCCCGCGGGCGATGCCCGCGACGACGGCGGCGAACGGAAGCCCTGCCACGGAGAGCAGCGGGACCCGGTGGCAGGCGGCGGCCGGGGCCTCGCCCGAGCCCGTCGCCAGTTCGGTGCGCCGGTACGCGCGGTCGGCCGGTACGAACGCCTCCCGCACCGTCGCGGTATTGCTGCCGGTGCCGCGCATTCCGGCGGTGAACCAGGTGTCCCGGACGGTGAAGTCGGCTCGGGGCAGCGCCATGAACCACGGGTCCGCCGCCCCGGACGAGGGATCCGGCACGCAGAGCAGTACCCAGTCGGCGTGATCCACCGCGCTGAGGAAGCCCCACTCGCCGCTGAGCCGCCACCCCCCGCGGGCCGGGACCGCGGTACCGGCGGGTGCCAACGCGGCGGCGATGGGCCGGTCGGCACCGGTGCGCCACACCGCGGCCCGGCCGCCCTCGGGAAGGAACGCGGCCATGCGCCCGGACGTCGCGTAGATCAGTCCGCACCAGGCCGCCGAGGCGCATGCCTGGCTGGTCTCGTACAGGGCCCGGACCAGCTCCGAGAACGACCCCTCCGTACCGCCGTTGGCCGCCGGTACGAAGTAGCGGGCGAAGCCCGACTTCACCAGCTGCTCCGCCACTTCGGGAGACAGCACCCGGTTGGCGTCGGACGCGGCGGCGAATTCGGCCGCGACGGTGCTCAGTGTCCCGACATCCAGCAGCATCCATGCTCTCCTGTCGATTGGGGGCATCCGGGGGGGCGTCGTCCGGGTCCGGGCCTCAGGCCACGCTCACCACGTCCTCGTAGGGCAGCCGCGGCAGCCTCTGGCACCAGGGGTCCGGGCCGGGGAGCCCGATGTTGACGACCGCGATGGCGCACCGGCCGCCGTCCGGGAAGAAGGTCGCGTTGATTCCGGCCTCGTCGTACCCGACGATCGGGCCGGCGCACAGACCGGCCGCCCGGACGCCGATGATGAAATAGCCGAGCTGAAGCGTCGCGTTGAACACCGCGGACCGTTCCCGGACGGCGCGGTCCGCGTAGGTCTCCCGCGCCGCGGGCGCGTGCGGGAAGACGTCGGGAAGCCGGTCGTGGAAGTTCAGGTCTGCCGCCAGCAGGGCGATCAGCGGGGCCGCCTCGCTCTTCGCCCTGTTCGCCGGAGCGAGGTGCGCGACGAGCCGGCCGCGCGCGTCCGGGGACCGGAGCAGCACGATGCGCAGCGGCTGCTGGTTCATCGATGTCGGGGCGTACTTGACGAGTTCGTAGATGGCCCGCACCTGCTCGTCCCCGACCGGCGCGCCGGAAAACGAATTCGCGGTCCGGGCGCTCAGGAACAGCAGGTGACGCGCCTCCTGACCGAGCGCGAGGTGATCGAGGACGGTCTCGCTCACGGTCAGGAGGCTCCTGCCGACACAGCGCCGTTGACGGTCTCCAGCAGGGCGCGCGGCGTCTGCATCCCGGCCATGTCCTCGTCGGCGAGGTCGATCCCGTACTCCCGCTCGATGCAGGCGGCGGTCTCCAGGAGGGCCAGTGAGTCATAGCCGAGGTCTTCGAAGGAGCGGTCGATGATGTCGCCGTCGAGGTCGACACCGTCGTTGTCGCCCGCGCAGCTGACGAGGATGCGGCGCAGGTCGTCGAGGTTGAGAGGGGCCATGAAAAATATCCTGAGTGAGGACGACAGGGTGTCGTACGCGGTCAGTTCGGGTGCCTGCGCACCACGAGGGCGGAGTTGAACCCCCACCGCCCGCGGGCCAGGACGAGTGCGGTGTCGACGGGCCTCTCCCGGGCGTCGCCGAGGACGAGGTCCAGCTCGTACTCCTCGGGGACGTTCCGGGTGCCCGCGGTGGCGGGCACCACGTGGTCGCGGATGGCCAGGACGGCGGCGACCACGTCGGTGGGGCCGCCGCCCGCGTACATGCGGCCGGTCAGCGTCTTGGGGGCGGTGACCGGTACCGCGCGGGGGCCGAAGACGGCGGTGAGGGCGGCCGCTTCGGCACGGTCGAGTTCGGGTAGTCCGGAGGCGTCGGCGAACACCACGTCGACGTCGCCCGGTGCCGCTCCCGCATCGGCGAGGGCGAGTTCGACGGCGCGGCGCAGGCCCGGCGGGCGGTCGGAGCCGGGAGGCGGGTCGAAGGACGAGGCATGACCGGCGATCTCCGCGTAGATCTGCGGAGCGCCGCGCCGGTGTGCCCCTTCCGCGTCCTCCACGACGAGGAGCGCGCCGCCCTCCCCGGGGACGTATCCGCAGGCCGCCGCGTCGAACGGGAGGTAGGCACGTGCGGGGTCCGCTACGCGGCTGACCCGCCCGCCTGCCAGCTGCGAGGCCCAGCCCCAGGGGTCCAGGGCCGAATCGACACCACCGCTGAGGACGAGCGCGGTCCCCCGACGCACGGTCCGGCGGGCGTGGCCGAGGGCGTCCAGGCCGCCGGCCTGTTCGGCGACCAGCGCGGCGCTCGGCCCTCGCATGGCGTGGCGGATCGAGATCTGCCCGGTGTTGACGGCGTAGAACCAGGCGAAGGACTCATAGACGGAGACGAATTCGGGCCCCTGGGACCAAAGCTTCTGGAATTCACGGTGGGTGAATTCGAATCCGCCCAGGGCGTTGGCCGTCACCACGCCCATGGCGTAGTCGGGCAGGGTTTCCGGGGTGACGGCGGCATCGGCCAGGGCCCACTCCGCCGCCGCCAGGGCGTATCGCGTCGAGACATCTGTCTGCGGGAGAATCCGGCTGGGCAGGTGTGCGCCCGCGTCGAAGTCACGGATCTGGCCCGCGAGCCGGGCCGGGTATCCGGATGCGTCGAACCGGTCGAGCTCGGTGATTCCGCTGTCCCCGCCGAGCACCGAACTCCAGAACTCCTCGACGCCGAGGCCGATGGGAGACGCCACGGCCAGCCCGGTGATCACGGGATGGTCCGCCGGTGTCGTCCGGACGTTCATCTGGAAACCACCTCCGGACGGTGGAGCACCATGGCGCTCTGGAATCCACCGAAACCGCTGCCCACCGACAGTACGGTGTCGACCCGCTGTTCCCGCGCCGTGATCGGCGCATAGTCCAAATCGCATTCGGGGTCGGGGGTGTGGAGATTGGCGGTCGGCGGTACCACATGGTGCTCGATGGCGAGCGCCGAGGCGGCGATCTCGATGGAACCGATCGCGCCGAGCGAATGTCCGACCATGGACTTGATGGAGCTGACCGGGACGTCATACGCATGGTGTCCGAGGGCGCGTTTGAATGCCGCCGTCTCATGGCGGTCGTTCTGTTTGGTGCCCGAGCCGTGGGCGTTGATGTAGTCGATGGCCGTGGCATCGATGCGGGCCTCGTCGAGGGCGGCCCGAATGGCTTCCGCCATTTCCCGGCCGTCCTTCTTGAGACCGGTCATGTGATACGCGTTGCAGCGTGTCGCGAAGCCGCCGACTTCGGCGTACACATGCGCGCCGCGCTTCCTGGCGGCCCCGTACTCCTCCAGGACGAACATCGCGGCGCCCTCGGCAAGGACGAACCCGTTGCGCGATCCGTCGAAGGGGCGGGAGGCGGACGCGGGGTCGTCGTTACGCGGGGTGGTCGCCTTGATGGCATCGAAACAGGCGGCCACGATGGGGGTGACCGGAGCGTCCGCGGCGCCCGCGACCACCATGTCGGCGGCGCCTTCCCGGATGAGCTGCGCCCCGTGCCCGACGGCGTCCAGACCCGACGTACAGCCGTCGGAGATCATGGTCACCGGCCCCTCCGCACCGGCCGTCCAGGCGACCTCGGCGGGCATGACACCAGGGCTGAGGTAGTCGAACATGTGCGGGGAGAGATAGCCGGGGTCGGCCAGCCAGTGTGCGCCGGCGTCCGACATGACGAGGTATTCGTTCTCCAGGCTCGTGGCCGAGGCAACGGCGCTGCCCAGGACGGCCGCGACCCGGCGTGGGTCCGGCTCTCCGGGCATCAGTCCGCTGTCGGCGAGGGCGTCCCGGGCGCAGACGACGGCGAATTGCGTCGCCCGGTCCATCCTGCGGATCTCCCGCGGGCTCAGCCCCTCCGCCCCGGCGTCGAAGTCGACTTCCCCCGCCACCCGGGAGCGGAAGGGTGAGGCGTCGAAGAAGGTGATGCTCCTGGTGGCCGTGCGGCCGGCGGACAGCAGCTCCCAGAAGTCCTTGGTGCAGTGCCCGCCCGGTGCGCGCACACCGATCCCCGTGATGACGGCCCGGCGGTTCACCGCCGTCGTCCTGTCGTGCAAAGCATTCGTTGAGCTCCTTTCGACCGCAAGCCGAGATTGCCTGCCGACCCTCCGACGCCCGCCTTGAATGCCGGTCAAGTCTGAGCAGCGCCTCGGACAAGGAGGCGGGACGGGCCTGGCGGGCCACGCCGCGGCCGCGGCGTGGCCCGTCGAAGATCAGGCATCGGCGCCGCCGGGGTGTCGAGAAAGCTCTTCACAAAGTCCGGCCGAGTCGAAAAGCATTTGACCCCGCTGCGGCCGATCGACACTGCGCCAGAATCCGGCGCGACCGGATTTACCCCCTTGACACGGCCCGCCGAAATATTGCGTAAAGAAAGGTAAAGCATGCCCAAGTGCACGCAAAGTAACCATGGGCTTGCTTGACGGATACACATCACCGTGGGCCAGAATGTGGACGCCGTCTAAGGGTGCGAATCATGCGAACGGGGAGTCATGAAGTTCTCTGTCCTGGGGCCGATACACGTCTCTTTTGAACGGATGAACGTCAAACCACCGGCGCACAAGGTCAGACAGATCCTGGCACTTCTCCTGCTCAACGACTCTTATTTCGTTTCGATTTCTTCGCTCATTCGTGAGCTATGGCCCATCGAGCCGCCCAAGAGCGCCGTCACGACTGTCCAGACCTACATCGTGCAAATCCGGAAACTATTGGCCCGCGGGCTCGGCACCTCACCGGCCGAGGTGAGCAAGCGCCTTCTCCGGACGAGTGGAACCAGCTACGGGCTGAACATTCCGGAAGGCTCGCTGGACCTGCACGAGTACCGGAAATGGATCGCGATGGCCGAGGCGGCCGCCGCCAACGGAATGGACGCGGAGGCCGTGGACGCCTGGCGCCGCGCGGAATCGCTCTGGCGGGGCGAGGCGATCGCCGATGTGGAACACGGCCCGCTGCTGCGGGCGGAAGCCGCGTCCTTGCGCCAGTCGCAGCTTTCGGCGAAAGAACGCCGGCTCGACGCCCAGTTACGCTTAGGGCTGCACCATGTCTCACTCGCCGAGCTGGCGGGCCTGGTGGAGGCCCATCCGTTCGAGGAGGGCCTGCACGCGAAGTTCATGCTGGCCCAGTACCGCAGCGGGCACCGCGGCCGGGCCCTACAGGTCTACCACGACCTGCGCCGGGCCATGGTCAGGGAACTCGGGGTGGAGCCGTCCGCGTCGGTGCAAAGACTCCTACAGGAGATCCTCGCCAGTGACGGTTCACTGGAGTTGGCGCGATGACCCGACCTTCCCGGAAGGTCAGACCGTGACCCCGGCCGGGGCGACGACCCGTTTGACGATGTGCAAGATGGGTGCGACCTCGACGTACAGGACCCCCTCCATTTCGCCCACTTGGTGCGCGAGGTAGTCGAACAGGTGCGAGTTGTCGCGGCAGATGACCGAGGCCAGCAGATTCGCACCCCCGGTCGTCGCCGCGACGAACGACACCTCGGGATGGCGGGCCACCGCCTCGGCCACCGGCACCAGGCACTGCGGCCGCACCGCGAGCCACAGCAGCGCGAGGGCGTCGAAACCCAGGAGGTGATAGTCGACGTCGAGGTCGAAATAGAGCGCCCCGCAGGCGCGCAGATGTTCCAGTCGGCGCCGCACGGTGTTCTCGGCCGAGTCCGTCACCAGCGCGAGTTCCTGGAGGGGGGTGCGGCCGTCCTCGCCCAGCGCCTCGATCAACGCCTTGTCGCTGTCGGTGATCCTGAGGTCTTCCGCGCCGACGGGCTCCGGAAGCCCGGCGGTCAACTGCTTGATCTGCTCGTCGTCGAGATCGCTCTTCAGACCCGGCCAGAGTCTGCGCTCGCCCAGGAAGGTGTGCAGGACGTCGTACGCGGCGACCTGCCCCGCCTGAGGCGGCTCGCCGAGGTGACGCAGGAGCGCCTGCTGTTCGCCGCGGGCGTCGGTCGACCGGACCAGGCAGACGACCTCCAGCCCGCCGGACACCAGGCTCACCCACGAGGTCTCGGGCCGCTGGGCCAGCAGGGACGCGGTGCGCGACACCGCGACGGACCCGCCCTTCATCCGCACGAACCACTCGTACGTTCCCAGCAACCGGGCGTCGGAGCGGGCTATCACCCGCAGCGACACCTCTGTCTGTAATTTGCGGTAACGGCGTGCGACGGTCTGGTCCGACACGCCGAGCACCTTGGCCAGTCTGCTGAAGGAAACCCTGCCATCGATCTTCAGGGCATGGAGGAGGCGCCTCTCAAGATCATCCACTATGCAACGCTAACACCGTCCGTATGCCGTCCACCCGGCTGCCGATGATATGTCGGAAACAACACAACCGGCGGCGGTCCGGGCGGTGTCCGCGCGCGGTCAGGACGCGCCGAGTGTCGCGACCAGCACGGCCTTGATCGTGTGCATCCGGTTCTCCGCCTCGTCGAAGACGACCGAGTGCTCCGATTCGAAGACCTCCTCGGTGACCTCCAGCTCGGTCAGCCCGTGCCGCTCGTAGATCTCCCGGCCCACATCGGTGCCCAGGTCGTGGAAGGCCGGGAGGCAGTGCATGAACTTCACGGCGTCGTTGCCGGTGGCCCGCAGCACGTCCATCGTCACCGCGTACGGCCCCAGCAGGGCTATCCGCTCGTCCCACACCTCCTTGGGCTCCCCCATCGACACCCATACGTCGGTGGCGATGAAGTCCGCGCCGCGCACGCCCTCGGAGACGTCCTCGGTGAGCGTGATCCGGGCGCCGGAGGCCGCGGCCATCTGGCGGGCCAGCTCCACGATGGTGTTGTCCGGCCAGAGCAGCTTGGGCGCGACGATCCGCACGTCCATGCCCAGCAGGGCGCCGGTGACGAGGTAGGAGTTGCCCATGTTGTACCGGGCGTCGCCGAGGTAGGCGTAGGCGATCCGGTCCAGCGGCTTCTCGCTGTGCTCGGCCATGGTGAGGACGTCGGCGAGCATCTGGGTGGGGTGCCACTCGTCGGTGAGACCGTTGTAGACCGGCACCCCGGCGTGGGTGGCCAGCGCCTCGACGACGCCCTGGCCGTGTCCGCGGTACTCGATCGCGTCGTACATCCGGCCGAGCACCCGCGCCGTGTCCTTGACCGACTCCTTGTGGCCGATCTGCGAGCCGGTCGGGTCGAGGTACGTGGTCGAGCCGCCCTGGTCGGCGGCGGCGACCTCGAAGGCGCAGCGGGTGCGGGTGGAGGTCTTCTCGAAGATCAGGGCGATGTTCCTGCCCTGGAGCCGGCGCGTCTCGGTGCCCGCGCGCTTGGCCGCCTTCAGCTCGGCCGACAGGTCGACCAGGTGCCGGAACTCCTCTGCGGTGAAGTCCAGCTCCTTGAGGAAGTGGCGGCCGGTGAGGTCAATCGCCATGGGGTGGGCTCCTAGGTCGCGGCGGTCGAGCGGGTGTAGCGGGTCGGGCAGGTCGAACGGGGGCAAGCAAGGTCGAGCCCTGGAAGTATATACGAGACACTGTATATATACGGAGGCCCGGTGGTAACCCCTCCGTTACGACTGCACGGCGTCCCGCTCGACCGGGCAGCTCATGCAGCGCGGCCCACCCCGGCCGCGGCCCAGTTCACTGCCCGGGATGTCGATGACCTCGATGCCGCGCTTGCGCAGGAACGTGTTCGTCGTCGCGTTCCGCTCGTAGGCGACCACCACACCCGGCTCGACCGCGAGCACATTGCAGCCGTCGTCCCACTGCTCGCGCTCCGCCGCGTGCACGTCCTGGGTGGCGGTGAGCACCCGGATGGCGTCCAGGCCGAGGGCCGCTGCTATGGCCCGGTGCATATGCTCCGGCGGATGGTCGGTGACCTTCAGCTCCCGGCTGCCCGCGCCCGGCTCGATGGTGTACGAGCGGAGCATCCCGAGCCCCGCGTACTGGGTGAAGGTGTCCCCGTCGACCATCGTCATCACCGTGTCGAGGTGCATGAAGGCGCGCCCCTTGGGCATGTCGAGCGCCACGATCGTACGGGCGGAACCGGCCTCGAAGAGCCGGTGCGCCAGCATCTCCACCGCCTGCGGAGTGGTCCGCTCGCTCATCCCGATCAGCACCGCGCCCTTGCCGATCACCAGGACGTCGCCGCCCTCGATGGTCGAGGGATACGCGGCCTGCCCCTCCGACCAGACGTGGAAGTCCTCGTCGGCGAAGAGGGGGTGGTGGCGGTAGACGGCCTCGTAGTGCACCGTCTCGTGCCAGCGGGCGGGCCAGCGCATCGCGTTGATGGCCACCCCGTCGTACACCCAGGCGGAGGCATCCCGGGTGAACAGGTGGTTGGGCAGCGGGTTCACCAGGAAGTCGTCCGGCTCCATGGCGTGGAAGCGGATGGACACCGGCTCCGCGAACCGGGCCAGATACTCGCGCTTCGTCATACCGCCGATCAGCGCCTCCGTCAGCTCCGGGGCGGTCAGCTCGTCGAAGGCCGCGCGCAGCCGGTCGGTGGCCAGCGGGCCGTACTCCTTCTCGTCGAAGACCCGGTCCAGCACCAGGTCCCGCGCCTTGGGCAGGGCCAGGCTCTCGGCCAGCAGGTCGCCGAACAGATGGACCTCGACGCCCCGGTCGCGCAGCACGTCCGCGAATCCGTCGTGCTCCTGACGGGCCCGGCGCACCCACAGGACGTCGTCGAAGAGGAGCGCGTCCCGGTTGGTGGGGGTGAGCCGCTTCAGCTCCAAGTCGGGACGGTGCAGAATGACGCGGCGCAGCCGCCCGGCCTCCGAGTCCACATGGAATCCCATGATTCCCATCTTCGCCGCTTCGGGCCCGCTGCGGATGACCCGCGACACAAGTCGTGACCAAGGGCCCCTGTCCGGGCCACGGCCTGGCCGAGCAGTGCTGGGATCAGGCCGCGGCCAGGATGACGATCAGGACCAGGGCCACGGCCAGGAAACCCAGCAGGGCCGAGACCCACAGCTGACCGGGCTGAAGATCGATACGGCCGCCGTCCTCGGTGCCGCGGCGGCGGGCGGGCCACCGCACGGGCCGCCGGGCGCCGCGGGAGACGGCCTCCACTCGCTCCCGGCACTCCTCATGCTCCCGGCACTCCTCGGCCAGGCCCCCGAACAGCGCCTTCCAGCCCTTCTCCCCGAAGCCGGTGACCTGCCGGGTGGCGACGATACGGCGCACCACCTCGCGCCCCGCGCCGGCGCCCGCCGCCCACAGCCCGGGCAGCACGCACGCCATCAGCTCGGGGACGAGCGCCCCGGTCCGCGTACGGGCGCACCAGGCCCTCGTACAGCATCAGCGCGTTGCGCACCCGGAGGCGGCCGCTGCCGCCCGGCTGATCGAGGTAGAAGTGGGCGATCAGCACCTTCTCGCAGACCGCGTCGGCGAGCCGTGGCCCGCGCTCGGGCGCGCGGCGCACCAGCTCGACGACGACGCGGGTGGCCCGGTCGGCGGGCAGCCCCGCGTCGAGCGTGCTCAGCAGCAGCCCGTCGTCGGCCTCGCGCAGCGCCGCGGGCAGGGCGTCGCCGCCGTGGCGCAACGCCTCGCGCAGGGTGCGGAGGGTGCGTACGGCGCCCACCGGGGTGTTCTGTGGGGTCTGTGTGTTCGGCGTCTGCTCCGTGTCCCGCGTGCAGTCCGTGTCCTTCACCATCGACGTCCCTCTCCTCACAGCGCTTCCAGCACCTCCCGGATCCGGGTGGCCGCCCGTACGTCGAGCGGTTCGTCACCGTCGTGCGCCAGCCGGGGCAGGAAGCCGTACAACACCGCCAGCTGGCGGTCGTCGCGGGCGGCCCGCCGGATCCAGCCGACCAGCGCGTCCTCGGCCGCGGCCGCCGAGCGGGCCCAGGTCAGGGCGGCCCGCAGCAGTTCGGCGAACCGCGGTGCGCTGCCCGGGCGGGCGGCCAGCAGCGCGGTGGCCAGCGGCCAGGCGGCGTACGGCTCCAGCTCCGGCACCTCGCCGAGCCCCCACAGATGCGAGGTACGGGTGGTGACGGCGCGCAGCACCGTCAGCAGCGCGAGGTCCCGGCGCGGCCGCCGGGTGTCGTGCAGCCAGGCGGCAAGCGCGGCGAGCACGGCCTCCGGGTCCGTCCCGGCCAGCAGCCGCAGCACGCTGTACGAGGTGGTCCGGCCGTCGTCGGCGTACGCCAGCCGGGCCAGCTCCTCCAGGGACGCCCGGACCGAACCCGCCGCGAGGCCGTAGCCGTGGGCGAGGACCGCCGTCTCGCGCTCGCGTGCGTCGTCGCCGAGCGCCCAGCCGCGCAACAGGCCGTCCACGGCGGGCCGTACGCCCTCGTCGCGCGCCGCCTCGGCGAGCGCCGTGGCGGCCGCCATCCGCTGCACCGGGCTGTCGGCGCGGGCCAGCGGCAGCAGCAGTTCGACGAAGCCGTACAGATAGTCACGGGCGCAGAGCACGCCCGCGGCGACGGCCGCGCGCACCCACACCTGGGGGCGCGGGTCGTCGCACAGGGCGCGCAGCCAGCGGGCCATCGGGCCGCGGACGTTGTGGTGGCCGTCCCATGCCTCGTACAGCACCGCGGACGCCAGCCGCCGCCCCTGGAACCGGACGGCGCGGACCGGGACCGACGCCTCGCCCAGGTCCTCCACGCCGTCGCAGCACACCGCGCGCGCCGCGGCGAGCCCGGCCCCGGGGCGGACCGCGAACAGCGTGCGCCCGGGCGCGTACTGGGGGTCGACGGTGACGGCCAGCTCCCAGGTCAGCAGCTCGGCGGCCTCGGAGGTGAGGCTGTGCGCGGAGCCGTTGAAGACGGCGAGCGCGATCCGCAGCGCGGCCGTCCGCAGGGCGGGCAGCGCGGCGGGCAGGGTTCCGGGGCGGCCCGCGCCGTCGAACCACGCGCGGGCCTGCTCCGGGGCGAAGGCACGGCAGCGCTCCAGCAGCCCTTCGTGGGACAGCCGCCCCTCGGCGTGGGCGGCGAGGTGCCGGGCGAACCGGGCGGCCTCGCCGGGGCGCGGCTCGTCCAGGCCCAGGGCATCGGCCACATCGGGGCGGACGGCGGTGGCGCGGGCGAGGTCCAGCAGCTCGGCGGGCTTGTCCGCGAGCAGGTCGGACAGCTGGTGGTCCAGCACCTCGGCGGCGGGCGGGGGTTCGTACGGTACGGCGTGGCGGCGGGCGCTCAGCAGCCGGTCGGCGGCCGGGCCGCCCGCGACCAGGACGACGCCGAACGCCCCGCGCTCGGCGAAGCGGGCGCGCAGCCGGTCCAGGAGCGGCCCGGGGTCGGTCTCGTCGGCGGGCAGTTCGAGGAGATAGCCGTGACCGCGCTCGATCTGCGGTCCGGCGGGAAGGTCCTCGGCGGACAGGCCCGGGAGGTCGCCGGGCCCGAGTCGGATGACGAGCCCGCCCGCTGGTGCGGCGGGTTCGGCCGAGTCGGCGGTCCCGGCCGAGTCGGCTACTTCGGCGCACTCGGCGGCGCCCGCCGACCCGGCCCGTTCGGTCAGGTCCGCCGGTCCTCCGTGATCCGTCAGTTGGGCGAGGAGCGCGAGGCCCGTGCAGGCGCGGCCGGTGCCGGGTTCGCCGCACAGGGCGAGGAGGTGGGTGTGGCGCAGCCGCTCCCGCATCGCGGCGTGGCCGGGGGCGGGCCGGTGGACGCGGCGTATCAGCGCCAACTCCTCGCGGGCCACCGGCCCTTCGGGGAGCGGACGGTGCTCATCCGCGGCCCCGGGCGGACGCGGTGGGCAGTCGGTGAGGCGCAGATGGGCGCGCGCCTCGCGCGCCGTGCGGGCGCCGCCCGCCTCCCCCGCGCCGTCCAGCGGGCCACCCCTCGGGATGTCCAGCCGCCGCGGGCCCGGGTCCGCCGGGGTGTCGATGCCGTCCGGTCCGCTCATCGCCCGCCGTCCTTCATGCCGTGGTCCCCGTACGTACGTCCTCGGGGGTGGCATCCCTGGAGGGAGGTCCGAAGCGGGCGGCGGGACCTCTCCCTCGATCCGCCCCGCCGCCCTTCTCCGGTGCCAGGCGCTGGGCCGTGTGCACCCCCGTCGCACACGGTCCCGTTCACCTGTGCCACCACCAGGGTGGGCCAGGGGCGGGACGGGGGCTGTAGCCGTTTACACAGTCGCGCGCATTCGCGGAGCGTGCGCGCCCGCGCTCATTCGCAGGGGCGCGCCGGAATGTGCTCCCCGGTCGCGCGCCCCTCGGCCAGCAGTCGCAGCAGTCCGATGTCCCGCACCTCGAAGCGGCGCGAGGCGGTCCGTACGACGCCCTGGTCGCGCAGCAGCCGCAGCGCCTTGGCGACGGCCTCCCGGGTCGAGCCGACGGCGGCCGCGATGTCGTGCTGCGGCAGCGGCAGATCGACGGCGATGGCCCCGCCGGGACCGGGGTGGCCGGTGCGTTCGGCGATCTCGACCAGCCGGGCGGCCAGCCGCTGGAGCACCTTCTCGGAGGCGAGGGAGCGCCGTTCGCCGTCGGAACTGCGCAGCCGGGAACTGAACTGACGCATGATCAGCACGGTGGCGACCGGCCGCGCCGCCAGATAGGCGCGGAACCGGTCGCCGGAGACCACGACCGCCTCCATCCGGCCGAGCGCGGTGACGGTGGCACTGCGCGAGCCGTGGTCCACCGCGGCCTGGTCGCCGACGACTTCGCCCGCGCCGCGCAGCGCCAGGATCAGCCGCACCCCGCGCTCGGTCTCCACGGAGACGGTGGCCCAGCCGGAGACGATCGCGACGACGAAGGTGGTGCGGTCGTGTTCACGCAGGACGACCTCGGAGGGGCCGTACGTCCGCGGGCTGCCGAGCGCGAGCAGGGCACGCCGGTCGTCGGCGGGGAGCGCGTGCAGAAAGGGCCGACCGTCCTCGAAGAGACTCATCCGCCCTCCCGCTTCACTGGTGGCTCGTCAGGTTGCGGAGAACCGATGGGATGACGAGCACGCTAGGCAGGTGGCACGGGCACGTCAATGGGGCCGGACGGAACCGGTGTCCGCGGGCGGACCTGCGGCGGAATCCGCTCGAACACCCCTGCGGGCCCCGCGCCGGAGTCCGCTTCGCCGCGAGCACCGGAGTCCCCGCCGCCGCGCGTACGGGACTCCCCGCCGCCGCGAGCGCCGGAGTCCGCTTCGCCGCGCAGGGCCGTCGCCGCGAGCGCGGCGAGCCCCGCGGTCACCGCGGCGAAGACCCAGCCCCAGCGCAGCGCCTCCGGGTCCGGCCGGGCGGCACCACCCGTGATCGCGACCAGCGCCGCCACGCCCAGGGCCTGGCCGCCCTGCCGGGACATCATCAGCACGCCGGAGCCGACGGACAGCTGACGGGCAGGAAGCAGTCCGGCGGCGGCGAACATGACCGGCTGGTAGAGCCCGGCGCCGATCCCGGTGAGCACCAGCCCCGGCATGAACACCACGGCGTAGTGCCCACTGCCGCCGCCCGCGCACAGCAGCCACCACACCGGCCCGGCGGCGAAGCACAGCGCGCCGAGCGTGGCCGCGCGCCGCTCCCCCAGGACCCGTACGAGCCGTCCCGACACGATCGAGACCACCAGTACCGCCAGCGGCCAGGGCGTGATGGCCAGGCCCGCGCCGACCGTGGACCAGCCCCAGGCGCCGGTGAACAGAAGGGTCGAGGAGAGGAGCGACGCGGCGTAGGCGAGGAAATAGCTGAACAGGCCGAGGGTGGCCGCGGTGAAGGCGCGGGTCCGGAACAGCGCCGGGTCCACCACCGGGTCCGGGTGGCGGCGCATATGCGCGACCGCCGGCCCGCCCGTCGCCACGCCCCCGGCCAGGAAGCCGAGGGTGGCCGGTGCGCCGTACCCCCAGTCCGGGGCCTCGACGCAGGCGGTGGTCAGGGCGCCGGTGGCGAGGAGCACCAGCAGGGTGCCGAGCGGGTCGAGGCGGCGGCGCTCACCGCCCGCGGGTCCGGTGCGCGGCAGCAGCCGCAGCCCCGCCGCCCAGGCGGCCAGCACCACGGGCGCGTTGATCAGGAAGATCCACCGCCAGTCGGAGGCGGCGAGCAGCCCGCCCGCCACCGGTCCCGAACTGGCCGCGACCGCACTGACCGCCGTCCACACGCCGACCGCCGTCGGCCGCTCGCGCTCGGGGAAGGCGGGCAGCGCCAGTGCGAGGGAGGTCGGCACCAGAACGGCCGCCGCCACGCCCTGCACCACGCGCGCCGCGACGAGCGCGCCGAGCCCGGGGGCCGCCCCACAGGCGACCGACGCCAGCCCGAACAGCACCATGCCGGTCAGGAACGAGCGTCGGCCGCCGATCGCATCGGCCAGCCGTCCGGCCGGGATCAGCAGCGCCGCGAGCACGATGGTGTAAGCGTTGAGCACCCAGGACAGCTCGGCGGTGGTGGCCGAGCGGAAGTCCGCGCCGATCGCGGGAAAGGCGATATTGACCGCGATCATGTCGAGCACGGCGAGGAACTGGACCGCCGACGCGACCGCGAGGATCAGCCAACGCCCGGGGTCCGGGGGCGTGTCGGGAGTGGGCGCACCAGGAGTGGGCGTACCGGGAGCGGGCGCATCGGGAGCGGGCGCATCGGGAATGGGCGCACCACTCCCCGGCGGTTTCGTGGGAGGGATCGTCATGCCCATCCAGCATCGGCGGTGGGGCCCGCCACCACGAGTGGCAAGAGTGACAGCACGCGCTACATTCTTGCCATGCGCCATTCGATAGCCCTCGCCGTCACCGAAGGCATGCCGATCTTCGATCTGGCCATCCCCTGCCATGTCTTCGGCGCCGACCGTCCCGAACTGCCCGACGATTGGTACGACTTGCGGGTCTGCGCGATCGGCCCGGAGAGCGGGCGGGCCGGGGCCCCGGTGGCCACGCGCTCCTGGTTCGCCGCACACACCCCGTACGGGGCGGACGAACTGGTCAACGCCGACACGGTGATCGTCCCGGCCTCCGCCGACGTACGCGGCGACCCGCCAGGTGAGCTGATCGACGCCCTGCGCGAGGCCCACGGGCACGGCGCGCGCATCGTGTCGCTGTGCTCGGGGGCGTTCAGCCTCGCCGCGACCGGACTGCTCGACGGCCGGACGGCGGCCACCCACTGGATGTACGCGGCGCTGTTCGCCGAGCGCTATCCGGCCGTACGCCTCGACCCGTCGGTGCTGTACGTCGACCACGGCGACATCCTCACCGGGGCGGGCTCGACCGCGTGCATCGACGTATGCCTGCACCTGGTGCGCGAGGACTACGGCAGCGAGGCGGCGAACACCCTGGCGCGGCAGCTCGTGGCGCCCGCCCACCGGCCCGGCGGCCAGGCCCAGTACATCGAGACGCCGCTGCCCGAGCGCACCGACGATTCGCTCGCCCCGCTGCTGCACTGGGCCACCGAGCACCTCGCCGAACCGCTGACTCTGGCCGACCTCGCCCGCCGCGCCCACACCAGCCCGCGCACCCTGGCGCGGCGCTTCCACGCCGCCACGGGCACGACACCGCTGCGCTGGCTCCAGGGCCAGCGCATCGCGCGGGCCCGGGCGCTGCTGGAGGGCGGCGATCTGCCGGTGGAACGGATCGCGGAGC
>NZ_GG657754.1:2992607-2998604 GCF_000158915.1 Streptomyces himastatinicus ATCC 53653
CCGCCCGCGGGCTACAGCCGGGGGTCCACCGGCTCCGACTCCAGGGCCAGCACCGCGAACACCGCCTCGTGCACCCGCCACAGCGGCTCACCGTCGGCCAGCCGGTCCAGGGCCTCCAGCCCCAGCGCGTACTCCCGCAGGGCGAGCGAGCGCTTGTGGCCGAGGTGGCGTTGACGCAGCTGGTCCAGGTTCTCCGGGCGGGTGTACTCCGGGCCGTAGACGATCCGCAGATACTCCCGGCCCCGGCATTTGACGCCCGGCTGGACCAGTCGGCCGTCGCCCTTGCGGACGAAGCCCTGGAGCGGTTTGACGACCATGCCCTCGCCACCGGCCTCCGTCAGCTCCCGCCACCACGCGACGCCCTCGGCCACCGACGCGTCGTCCTCGGTGTCGACTATCAGGCGGCGGGTGGGAGCGAGCAGCGGGCCGCCGTCCGCTCCCGGCTTCTCCGCCTCGATCATGCGGTCGATCAGGGCGAGTTGCCGGTCGTGCGGGAGCGCGGCGAGGCTGCGGCCCTGGGCGGCCAGGATCTGGAACGGCGCCATCCGTATGCCGTCCAGCCCGTCGACCGGCCAGCAGTAGCGCCGGTACGCCTCGGTGAACGCGGCCGCGTCCACGGCCCGCCCGCGCTGCTTGTCGAGGAGCGCGGACACCTCGACGCCACGCGCCGCCGCGCCCTCGAGCGCCGAGAGCACCCCGGGGAAGACGGCGCCCGAGGCTGCGCCCACCGCCGCGTACTGGTTGCGCAGCAGCCCGGCGGCCTTCAGCGACCACGGCATCAACTCGGCGTCCAGCAGCAGCCAGTCGGTCTCCAGCTCCTGCCACAGACCGGCGCCCTCGATGCCGCCGCGCACCCCGCCGAGGACGGACTCGGTCAGCCGCGGGTCGTCGAAGAACGGCCGCCCGGTGCGGGTGTACACCATGCCGGATACGCCATCGGGCGCCCCGAAGTGCTCCTTCGCCACCTCCGGGTCGCGGCAGACCAGCGCCACCGCCCGGGAGCCCATGTGCTTCTCCTCGCAGATCACCTGGCGCACCCCGTCCGCGCGGTAGGCGGCGAACGCCTCCGCCGGGTGCTCCAGATAGCCCTCCTCGGCGGAGGTGGCGGCGGGCGCCATGGTCGGCGGGAGGTACGCGAGCAGCCGGGGGTCGACGGCGAAGCGGCTCATGACCTCCAGGGCCGCCGCCGCGTTCTCCTCCTTGACCGCGATCCGGCCCATGTGCCGGGTCTCGACGATACGGCGGCCGCGCACATCGGCGAGGTCGAGCGGACGGCCGTCGGTACCGCCCGGGGCCTCGTTGCCCAGCGGTCTGACCGGCTCGTACCAGACCTGCTCGGCCGGGACGTCCACGATCTCGCGCTCCGGCCAGCGCAGCGCGGTCATCCGGCCGCCGAAGACACAACCGGTGTCCAGGCAGAGGGTGTTGTTGAGCCACGATGCCCGAGGGGTCGGGGTGTGACCGTAGACGACCGCGGCGCGGCCCCGGTAGTCCTCGGCCCACGGGTAGCGCACCGGCAGGCCGAACTCATCGGTCTCACCGGTCGTCTCCCCGTACAGCGCGTGCGAGCGCACCCGGCCGGACGTGCGGCCGTGGTACTTCTCGGGCAGCCCGGCGTGACAGACCACCAGCGCCCCGCCGTCCAGCACATAGTGGCTGACCAGCGACTCGATGAACTCCCGTGCTCGGTCGGCGAACTCCGGGTCCGCGGCGTGCTCGCGGTCCAGCTGCTCGACCGTCTCGGCGAGGCCGTGGGCGATCTTGACCTTGCGGCCCTTGAGGTAGCGGGCGAGCTTGTTCTCGTGGTTGCCGGGCACGCACAGCGCCGACCCGGAGGCGACCATGCCCATCACCAGGCGCAGCACCCCGGGGCTGTCCGGCCCGCGGTCGACGAGGTCGCCGACGAAGACGGCGGTGCGCCCCTCGGGGTGGACGGCGTCGACCGGGCGGCCCTGCCCGTCGCGGCGCAGGGCGTATCCGAGCTTGCCCAGCAGGGTTTCCAGCTCGGAGCGGCAGCCGTGGATGTCGCCGATGATGTCGAACGGGCCGGTGAGGTGGCGCAGATCGTTGTAGCGGCGCTCGATGGCGATCTCCGCGCCCTCGACCTGCTCGACGCCGCGCAGGATGTGCACCTTGCGGAATCCCTCGCGCTCCAGGGACTTCAGGGAGCGGCGCAGCTCGCGGCGCTGGCGCGAGATGACGTGGGAGGGCATATCGGCCCGGTCGGGCCGGGCGCCGTTGCGCCGCGCGCATTCGCCTTCGGGGACGTCGAGGACGATGGCGACCGGCAGGACGTCGTGCTCGCGCGCCAGCTGGATCAGGCTGCGGCGGGCCTCGGGCTGGACGTTGGTCGCGTCGACCACGGTCAGCCGCCCGGCGGCCAGCCGCTTGCCCGCGATGTAGTGGAGCAGCTCGAAGGCGTCCGGGGTGGCGCTCTGGTCGTTCTCGTCGTCGGAGACCAGGCCCCGGCAGACGTCGGACGAGACGATCTGGGTGGGCAGGAAGTGGTGCCGGGCGAAGGTGGACTTGCCGGATCCGGTGGTGCCGACGAGGACCACGAGGGACAGGTCGGGCACGCCGAGGCTGCGCCTGTCGAGCGTCATGCTGGTGTCGGTCATGCGACGGCCTCCTTCGGTGTCGTGGTCGGTGTCGTGCTGGTGGTCGTGCTGGTGGTCGTGCTCGTTTCGCCGGTCTCCCCGGCCTCCTGCCGGAAGAGCGCGAGCTGGGTCGGCGGGCCGACCTCGGGGTCCTCGGGTCCGACGGGGCGGAACTCCACCGCGTAGCCGTGCCGTTCGGCCACTCCCCGCGCCCAGTCGCGGAACTCCTCCCGGGTCCACTCGAAGCGGTGGTCGTGGTGGCGGACCTGCCCGGCGGGCAGGGACTCCCAGCGCACGTTGTACTCGACGTTGGGCGTGGTCACCACGACGACCGTGGGCCGGGCGGCGCCGAACACCGCGTACTCCAGGGCGGGCAGCCGGGGCGGATCCACATGCTCGATCACCTCGCTGAGTACCGCCGCGTCATAGCCGGTCAGCCGGGAGTCGGTGTACGCGAGCGAGCCCTGCGTCAGCTTCAGCCGTGCCTCCTGCCGCTCGGGCATCCGGTCCAGCCGCAGCCGCCGCGCCGCCTCGTTCAGCGCGCGTATCGACACATCGACACCGACGATCTCGGTGAACCGCGCGTCCTTGAGCAGCTCGCCCAGCAACTGGCCCTGGCCGCAGCCGAGATCCAGCACCCGGGATGCTCCCGCTGCCCGCAGCGCGTCGAGGATCGCCTCGCGCCGTCGCACGGCCAGCGGCACCGGCCGCGGCGCGCTCTCCCCCTCCGGCTCCACCTCTTCTCGCTCCCCCCGCTCCGTCAGCTCAGTCTGCTCTGCCTGCTCTGCCTGCTCCGCCTGCTCTTCCTGCTCGGCGAACTCGGCGGTGAGCTCCTCCACCGCGTTGTCGATCTCCTCCACCTCGGCGTCGTCCGTCTCCGCGAGCCGCGCCAGCTCCAGCCGCTCCAGCGCGCTGCGGGTCAGCGACCAGCGGCGGGCCAGATAGCGGTTGGTGATCAGCCGCTGCTCGGGGTGGTGCTCCAGCCAGCCCTCGCCGGAACGCAGCAGCTTGTCCACCTCGTCCGGCGCGACCCAGTAGTGCTTCGCGTCGTCCAGCACCGGCAGCAGCACATACAGATGGCGCAGCGCGTCGGCGAGCCGCAGCTCGCCCTCCAGCACCAGCCGTACGTACCGCGAGTCGCCCCACTGCGGGAAGCGCTCGTCCAGCGGCACCGGCTCGGCCGTCACCGCCCAGCCCAGCGGTGCGAAGAGCCGCTCGACCAGGGCGGTGCCGCCGCGGGCGGGCAGTGCGGGCACCTCGATCCGCAGGGGCAGCGGCCGCTCCGGCAACTCGGGCCGCGCCTTGCAGTGTCCCCTCAGGGCGCTGGAGAAGACGGTGCTCAGCGCGACGGCCAGCAGCGAGGAAGCCGCGTACGGACGGTCGTTGACGTACTGGGCGAGCGCGGAGTCGGGCGCGCCGCCCCGCCCCTTGCCCCGGCCCCGCCGCACCAGGGCGACGGGGTCGACCTCCAGCAGCAGCGCCGCCGTGCAGCGCTCGGCGTCGGCCTCGGGGTAGAGGACGTGCGCGGTGCCGTAGGAGGTCGAGAACCGCTGCGCCTTGTCGGGATGCTTGTGCAGCAGGAACCCGAGATCGGTCGCGGGGCGCTCGATGGTGCCGGTGGTGGTTATCGTCAAGAACACCCGTCCGAGTATCGCCGGGTGCGAGCCCCCTTACCTAATGGTTTCTCACCACGCCCGCCAGCTCGGCGATCCGGTCCGGCCCGACCCGGCAGCAGCCGCCGATGAGCCGCGCACCGGCATCCCGCCACCCCTTCACCCGTGCCGGGTCGAAGGTCGACCGCCCGCGCCAGCTCCGGGCCGTCGCGTCCCACTCCTCTCCGCTGTTCGGATACACCACCACCGGCTTTCCGGTGGTCTCCGCCGCTATCTCCACGGCCCGGTCCGCGTCGCCCGGCTCGCAGCAGTTGATGCCGACGGCGATCACCTGCTCGTTCCCGGCGGCGACGGCGAACGCCTCCCGGAGCGGCTGCCCGGCCCGGGTGGCCTCCCCCGCGATGCTGTACGACAGCCAGACGGGCACCCCACTGCCCTCGACGGCCCGCAGCATGGCCGCCGCCTCGTCGGCATCCGGCACCGTCTCCAGGGCGAGCACATCGGGCCCGGCCGCGACCAGCGCCTCGATCCGCGGCCGGTGGAACCGCTCCAGCTCGGCCACGCTCAGCCCGTACCGCCCCCGGTACTCGCTGCCGTCGGCCAGCATCGCCCCGTACGGCCCCACGGAGGCCGCCACCCACACCGGGGCGGCCGGGGCGGCGGCTCCCCGGGCCGCGCCGCGCGCCAGCTCGACGCTGCGGCCCAGCAGCGCCGTGGCGTCCTCGCGGGCCACGCCCCGGTGGGCGAAGCCCTCGTAGGTGGCCTGGTAGCTGCTGGTGATGAGCACCCGTGCGCCCGCCCGCACATACGCGGCGTGCGCCGCCTCGATCTGCCCCGGGTCATCGGCGAGCAGCCGGGCCGACCACAGCTCGTCGGAAAGGTCGCAGCCCTGCGCCTCCAACTGGTTGGACAGCCCGCCGTCGAGGACGAGCGGCCCGCCTTCCAGAGCGGTGGCCAGTGGCGTAGGTGGGACGGACATCACGGGTACTCCTGGTGGTTCGGTGAGCCACGCGGCTCGGTCGGCCCGTCGGCCGGGCCTGGCCGACGGGTCGGTGGCCGGACCGACAGGCCCGGCCGGTGGGGCGGTCAGCCCAGCTGGGACTGGACCTGGGAGGAAATCAGCTCAAGGTGATCGAGGTCGTCGAGGTCCATGATCTGGAGGTAGATCCGGGACGCCCCGGCCTCCGCATAGCGGCCGATCTTCTCGACCACCTCTGCCGGGGAGCCCGTCAGTCCGTTCTCCTTCAGCTCCGGGACCTCGCGGCCGATCGCCGCGGCCCGCCGGGCGACCTCGGCATCGTCCTTGCCGACGCAGGCGATCAGCGCGTTCGAGTACACCAGGTCGTCGCCCTTGCGCCCGGCCTCCTCGGCGGCCGACCGCACCCGGCCGAACTGGCGCTCGCTGTCCTCGACCGACGCGAACGGCATGTTGAACTCGTCCGCGAACCGCGCGGCCAGCCGCGGGGTGCGGGTCGGCCCATGGCCGCCGATCAGCACCGGTACCCGGTCCTGGGCGGGCTTGGGCAGCGCGGGCGAGTCGGTGAGCTGGTAGTGCGCACCGTCATGGCTGAAGGTCTCGCCGACCGGCGTCTTCCACAGGCCGGTGACGATGGCCAGCTGCTCCTCCAGCCGCGCGAACTTCTCCTTCGGGAAGGGGATGCCGTACGCGGTGTGCTCCTGCTCGTACCAACCCGCGCCCAGGCCCAGCTCGACTCGGCCACCCGACATCTGGTCGACCTGCGCGACCTGGATCGCGAGGACGCCCGGCAGCCGGAAGGTGGCGGCGG
>NZ_GG657754.1:2999330-3041052 GCF_000158915.1 Streptomyces himastatinicus ATCC 53653
ACCGATCAGCCGCATCGCGTCCATGCCCCGAACCCCTCTCAACGGACTTTCCGCACCCGTCACTCCTCCACTACCCAGAGTGATGACTAACAGGCCGAAAAGCTAGGGGAATTCAGGAATCTGTTCACAACAGTTGCGTTGTGGATAACTTTATCGCTACGGAGAGTGACGAACGGGGCTTCCAGGCGCCGCAATCGGGAACCGGCCCTCGTTGCGGTCGATCTTCGCGGCCAGCGCGGCGAGCGCGTCGATCCCCAGCACTTCGCAGAACTGGAGCAGATACGCCAGCACATCGGCGACCTCGTCCTCGACCCGGGCCGCCTTCCCCGGCTCCTCCATCACCCGCGCCGACTCCTCAGGCGTCAGCCACTGGAAGATCTCCACCAGCTCCGACGCCTCGACGCTCAGCGCCGCCGCGAGGTTCTTCGGGGTGTGGTACTGCTGCCAGTCGCGCACCGCCGCGAAGGCCGCCAGCCTGCGCTGGAGGCCCGCCACATCAAGGCCGTCGGGTCGACGCTCACACGCGGCGGGAGGCGCACCGGACTCGGGTTCAAGAGACTCGCTCACGCTCCAGGTTTACCACCGTGACAGGAGCGTCCCCCGTGACGGGGGCGTCCCCGACCGCCCCCGTCACGTCCCCCACCGTCCCCACCAGCCGGATGTGCCCCCGTGCGCACATCCGGACCGCCACCCCCAGCAGCTCCCGCGCCTGCCGCCGGTCCAGGCACCGGTCGAAACCGTCCGCCAGCACCGTCAGCACCTGCCGCGCGGGAAGCACATCCGCCGCCGGTTCCATCGCCAGCACCCCCGGACCGGTCAGCAGCACCAGCGCGAGCGCCAGATAGCGCAACTCCCCGTCCCCCAGCCGCTCCACCGGCATCGCGCCCAGCTCCCCCTGCTCCACCAGGGCCCGCACCCCTCCTCCCCCGGCCCCCTCCGTCACCAGGCCCTCCACCGGCCCCGCGCACCCCGCCCGCACCGCCGCCACCAGCGCCGCATGCCGGGAGACGCACTCCCGGCTGGTGCGCCGCAGCACCGCCGCCAGGTTCTCGCAGCCGCCGCGCAGCCGCCCGTCGCGCGGCGCCGCGGGCGCCCGCATCCCATCCGGCCGCGGATCGCAGGCGAACACCGAACGCAGCGCGATCACCACCTGCTCGGCCCCCGCCAGCGCCAGCCGCTGCCCCTCGGTGATGCCCGCCACCCGCAGCGGCAGCAGCGAGGTCGCCAGCCGGTCGTCGGGCAGCGGAGCCCGGGTGACCGCGACCGCCCCCGCCGTATGCCAGGCGGCCTGGACGGAGCGCCGCTCCGGATCCCGCAGCGCCGTCTCCAGCAGCGTCTCCCCCGCCCCCGTCAACCGCTCGCCCACGATGCGCAGTTCGGGCTCGGCCTGTACGGCGACATCGAGCCGCACCGGCCCGACCGGGCCGTCCACGGTGCACCCGATACGGAAGCCGCGCCGCCCCTGCCGGTCCGGCCGCGCCCGGCGCGGGATGTACGACGCGGGCTCGCGGAACACCTCCGCGAGCCGGGCGCCCCCCGCCAGGCGCGCGAGCGCCGCGTACGCCTCCAGCACGCCCGATTTACCGCTTCCGCTCGGCCCGGCGAACAGCGTCAGCGGCCCCAGCGAAAAGGCCGCACGTCGATGGGACTTGAAGGCGGACAGCCTCAACTCGGTCACGGCGGGCCGCAGCCCGGATGCGCTCATGCCCGGAACATATCTGTGGGGACATACCGCCGAACCGTTACTCCTTCCGTATCTTCCTACCATCGGGGGATGGTGGATGTGACCGAAGATGACCACGGGGGCGCACGATGGCCGACAGCACGTTCTGGATCGCGGCCCTCACCGGTGGCACCGCCGTCGTCGCCAGTTGGGTCACCAGCCGTGGCAACACCCGCGCCGCCCAGATCCAGGCCGACACCGCGGCCCGCGCCCAGCAGACGGAGCGGCTGCGCGACAGCAGGCGGACCGCGTACCTGGAACTGATCGAACAGATCCACATCATGGGCGACTTCTACTGGGAGATCTCCGCCGCCCAGCGAAACGGCGACTTCCGCACCCGCCCCGCCCTGCTGGACGAAACGCTGGAGCGCGAGCGCGACCACTACGGGAAGCTGCGGCACCGTGCGCGGGTGGTCGAGCTGGAGGGTCCTGCCGCCGCGGGCGAGGCGGCGCGCAAACTCCAGAAGTCGACCGGCCGGTTCCACCGCTCCCTGGTGGCCATGGCCGCCGACGACCCGGAGGCGATACGCCGCTTCAACGACGCCTACAGCCCCTTCTGGGCCACCCTCGGGGACTTCGTGGACGTCGCGAAGACGTCGCTCCAGGAGCCGTAGGCACAGCACCGCTCGGGGATCACTCCCCGACAAGCGCTCCGGCAAGGTGCGTGGCCAGGGCTTCGGCCATGGGCCGCAGCCCCATGGCGCGCGGAAGCACGTGGTCGTCGTAGTCGCCGTCCTCGATGGACTCCCGGTTGTTGAACAGGACACGCACGTCGGAATCCAACATGGCCACGAACCAAGACATGAACTCGGCCGCGTCCAGGGCCGTATAGCCGGTCAGGGTCAACCCGGTGTGGCTGTACTCCCCGGACCGCTCGGCGCCGCCTTCGAAGATCATGGCGAACTCGGCTGACTCGGCCACCCCGGAGTCATCTTCGGTCAGGGCGGTCGTGCAATTGGGCCACCGGCCCCGAGCAGCCTGCGCGAAGTCCTCGAGCGTAACCCCCCACCTCCCGCCCCCGGCCGGGGCGAAGTAGTAACTTGTGATGACGAGGGCGGCTTCATCGGGAGTCATAGGTCACTCATTTCTCAGTCGTTCTAGCCAGGGTGGTACCGGACACTACCCGGCACTCCATCTTTCGCCATCAGGTACTGCCAATATGCCATGCTTTCCGGGCCATTTGTAATGATCTCCAAGCCTTTGACTTTACTTCCGTCAGCCTTTATAGCGCGACCGTAGTCCCTGACCTCCTTGGCGTCCTCTCTATGCGGACCCTTTTCCCACTGCTTCTTCGCATCTTCGGGAAGTTCGAGCTTTTCCAGCGTGCGCGGAGTCTTGCACGAGTTCGGATCATTGACGTACTTGGCGTCGAGAGCATACCCGTCCTCAGCCCGTAGTCCGTCGGCTTGCTGGACGCTCTTCTGACCTTCTTTGGGCGGCAGGGGTAGATCGTATTCGGGGTAGCCCGCGGTGTCGGCCTGATAGCGGTTGACCGGGTCCTTCTCGGTCCGTTGGTTGGCGAAGTCGTGTTGATGCAGGCCGGACGCCCACTTACGGAAGTCGGCCTGCTCCTTGGCACTCAGCCGAGTCGCGCCAGGCTCCGGCGGAATGGGCCCCTTGGGATTGACACCCGGGCGGGGCGGCCCCGGGACCGGAGGTTTGCGATTTCCGTAGAACGCAGCGAAGATGCCGCTCGTCCCTGAAGAAGCCGGAGCCTTCGCTACGACTGGAACGGCGGGCATCGGCACACGCAGAGGAGCCGCCGGAAAGATCGACGGGAGGTCGGGGTCCAAGGGGGCCGCTGGCTCGGGCAGCTTCACCTTGCGCCCCGAGCCGTCGAGGACGCCGGGAATGCGCCCGAGCCCGTTGATACGCGTGTCGCCACAGACAGCGTCGTTAAGGCCGTGATCGTTGTCGTTGTCCAGCAAGGAGTCACCGAGGGGCCCGCCGCCCGCCATCCAGTCCGCCTTGGCGTCCTCGACATGCCCGGCATAGGCGTCGCAGGCGCCAGCGATCTCATAACAAGCCGTGGCCAGGTTCGCCAACAACGCCTCGCCCTCGACGCTTTCGGCAGGACGGTCTCCGGCGCCTATGAACATGTCGAAGTAGTCGACGAACCCCGTGACAGCTCGCCCGGCCCAGTCTCCGACCAGCATCCGCTGGCCCGTCTGCGCACTGATACGCGTATCGTCCAGCAACTCCCCGGCCTTACGCCAAGCCTTGCCCGCTTCCTTGGCCTTGGCAGCGTCTCCCCGTGGCCCCTGAGTGTTGAAGTCATCGAGCCAGTCTTCCTTGGCCACGACTTCTGGAAGGTCGTCCTCGCTGCCCACGGGATTGCACTCGCTGTTCGTGGCGGGCCCTTTGAGCATATTGATGGCTTCGTCCGGTGAGAACTTCCCTATCATCGATGCCGCGATCTTGCTATCCGTCGCAAGGAAGTCGAAGGCCATCTTCATCACCGTGGCGGAGAGATTGCCCATCGTGTACGTGGAGAAGGACATCTGAGCCACGGCTTCACGGGCAGCGCCCTGGTACACCTTTGCGAAGTTGCGTCCGCCCTCGTCGTCACCGGCCATGCCCTTGGAGGTCTCCAACGCCACTACCAGAGCGTTGACGACCTCCACCAGAAAGTTCATGTGGGTACTGAAACCGCCGGATATGCCCACCAATTGGTCTGATTTGACATGCACGTCCGCCATTTAGCACTCCTCCCCCGACAGAAAACCGACCACGCCGAACAGTCTATCGACAGCAACACACTTATGCGCGGCACGACTTGCCAGCCCGGGAAGTCACAAGCACACACGTCACCGCGGCATGTCCAGTTCTGCGCGGACGGTTTTCCCGACCGGCGGGCGGTCAATTACCGTCCACCGGTTGGCGAGGGTGTCAACCAGAAGAAGCCCGCGCCGGGTCTCGGACAGAGTCGGCGGGGCGTGAACACACGTGCGGTGACGGGCCCTTGGCAGGTGGAGCGTGACGCCATGCGCCCACCGTGGCCTGCGGATTTCCCTGCGCACCAGGATGACGACGCGTACGCTGAGTCATCGTACGCACACAACTGGTGGACGGTACTCGTAACCGACCGTAAGCATGGGTGCGATCAGGAGGGGCACCGCGGGGCGGGTTGCACAGGAGGTGGCCAGCGATGGCCGAGGAAAGTGTCAGTACGGATGGTGGGTCGGAACCGGGTGAGGTGCCCGCGTCGCTGTGCGGCGGGGAACCGGAAACTTCCGGCAGTCTGCGGACGTTCGGGGCCGTCGTCGAGGCTCTGCGGGAACATGTGGGTCTGAGCAGGGCGGAGTTCGCGGAGCTCGTGCGGTTCTCCAAGCACACGGTGGCGTCGGTCGAACAGGGACGGCGCATGCCGGACCCCTCACTCGTGGAACGGGCGGAGGAGGCGTTGGGGAACACCGGCGCCGCGCGGGAGGCCGCCCGGCACCTTTGCCGACAGCCGGGGCTGGCGGCCTGGTTCCGGCAGTGGGCGCGCCTGGAGAGGGTGGCGATCAGCCTCTACACCTACGAATGCCCGGGTGGTGCCGGGCCTGTTGCAGACCGAGGCATACGCGCAGGCAGTGTCGCTGAGCGTCCCCGCCCCGTGCCGGACGAGGCGGAGGATGGCCCGAGCGCATCGCCGCCCGGCTCGCACGACAGGAGCTGCTGTCCACCAGCCGTAAGCCGCCGGCGGTGTTCAACTTCATCATCGAACAGGCGGTGCTGGAACGGTACACGGGTGGCGAGGACGTCACGCGGGAGCTGCTGGATCATCTGCTGGACGTGGACGAGCGGCACTGGAACGTGGAGTTGCAGATCATGCCGTTGCGGAAGCCGGTGCGCGCTGGGCTGGACGGTCCCGTGCAGTTGCTGGAGACCCCCGAGCACCGCTGGTTCGGGTACTCCGAAGGGCAGAAGAACGGCCGCCTGATCTCTGACCCAAAGGAGATCAGCGTGGAGCGGATGCGAGGAGACCTATGAGCACGTCGGAACTCATCTGGCACAAGTCCAGCTACAGCAGCGGCAGCGAAGGCGACTGCGTCGAGGTGGCCACCTGCCCCGGCACAGTCCATGTGCGCGACTCGAAGGACAAGGCGGGCGCACAGCTCGCCTTCTCCTCCACTGAGTGGGCCGATTTCGTGGCGTACGCCGCCGGGCGCTGACCTACCCGCCCCGAACCGGATCACCCCCCGGTACGGGGCGGCTTCATGGGGGCAACCTTCGGCATCACTCGACTGTCTATCTGTGATGAGCTGCGGCGTCTGTTTCTGACATCGGGGTCCCGCATGAATCGCACCGTACGTACCGCCGTCCTGTCCATCGCCCTCACCTGCCTCGCGCTGAGTGTCTCCGCCTGCTCGGAGGAGAAGGCCGTCGACGCCGTGGACAAGGCGGTGGACCAGACGTACGAGGTCACCTACGAGGTGACGGGGAAGAACGTCCAGTCGATCGAGTTCCACGGGGGCGGCGGTAAGGCCATGAACCCCAGAACCGCGACAGTGAAGAAGCCCGCACTGCCCTGGAAGAAGACGGTGACGCTGCGGGGCATCATGCCGTCGGCGGTGGCGCCGGTCTCCACGGACGCCTCGGTGACCTGCAAGATTCTGCACAAGGGCAAGGTCATCGCGGAGGCCAAGGGCAAGAGCATGATCAACGCCGGTGGCTGCGTCGCGGAGTCGCCGATCGGCAAATGACCCGGCGGGGTGCCCCCCTCCGGTCCTGGCGGACCTTCCATCCGTGCATGGGCGTCGCGTATCCGGGGCAGCCAGACCGCGTGCGGGCCGATGCGGTGGGCGACGCGGGTGGGCGGGGAATCCCTTGCAAACCGTCTCGACCGCAGCTGCCCCGCCCGGCCCCTGGGCTTCCTGCCACGAGCGACCGGGCCCACGAGGGCCGCCCTGCTCCGTCAGTCCTTGCCACGCCGTGTCAGGGCGTCCCTGAAACGGTCCACGATGCCTGCTCCCGGGGGCAAGCAGCTTGTTGGCGGGCGAGGTGTGCGGGGCGGAGGGGCGCGGCCGGGTCGGAGCGGTCTTCTTCGCCTGGCGGACCTTGTCGGTTGTCCTCCTCGTCACGCACGTGCGAGCACATCTCCGTCATCAGCTCACCGACCCGGTCGAACGCGGGGGCGTCAGCGTTGACGCCCCCGAGTTCCTTCATGGTCCGCTCGGCATCGGCGTGGTCCGCGATCTCCTCGTCGGCGACGCTGTCGCCGTCGGGCAGGAACTCGCGGACGGCTGGATAGAGGTATGCGGGCGTCCCGGAAGTCCATCGCGACGACCGTTCCCTCGCAGGAGGTCGACCGTGGCGCCCAAGGAGGGGAACAGGCAGCTCAGGAGCCCTTCCCCGCCGGCTCCAGCACCGCCACGCACTCCACGTGGTGCGTCACCGGGAACAGGTCGAACGCGCGCAGGCGGCGCGGGGCGTAGCCCGCGTCGTGGAAGTAGGCGAGGTCGCGGGCCAGGGCTGCCGGGTCGCAGGCTACGTAGGCGATGCGGCGGGCGCCCAGGGAGGCGAGGTGGGCGACGGTCTCCTTGCCCGCGCCCGCGCGGGGCGGGTCGAGGACGATCAGGTCGGCCTCGGTGATGCCGGTGCGGGGCAGGACCTGCTCGACCTTGCCGTGTTCGATGCGGACGCGGTCCAGGTCCTGGAGGTTGTGGCGGGCGTCCTCGGCCGCGCGCTTGGAGGACTCGATGCCGAGCACCGCGCCGCGCTCGCCGACGCGCTCGCCGAGGGCGCCCGCGAAGAGGCCGACACCGCAGTAGAGGTCGAGCGCGGTGTCGCCCTTGCGGGGCATGAGGCCCTGCATGACGGCCTCGACCAGCAGGTCCGCGGCCTTGGGGTGGACCTGCCAGAAGCCGCCCTCGCCGACGCGCCAGGTGCGGTCCGCGGCGCGTTCGCGGACGAAGGGGCGGCCGTGGACGCGGTGCACCAGGCGCTGGCGCTCGCGGCCGCGGGACTCCGCGATGCGCAGGACGGAGACCGGGCGGTCGAGCTCGACGATCGGCAGCCGGGCGCCGGGGCGGGGGGTGAGGACGACCTGACGGTCGGAGGAGCCGGTGGCGGCGATGGCCTCGATGCTTTCGATCTGCGGCCATTCCCGCTTCTCGATGCCGAGTTCGGTGACCCCGGGCGCGGCGATCAGGCAGTGGTCGACGGGCTCCACCTCGTGCGAGCGGTGGCGGCGCAGCCCGGGGCGACCCTGCTCGTCCACCGCGTACTGGAGCCGGGTGCGCCAGGCCGGGACCTCGCCGCGGGCCACCTTGTCGCCGGGGGCGGGTTCGACGGTGCCGTCCCAGCGGGCGTCCTCGGGAGTGAGCCCGGCGAGCCGCTGAAGCTGCTCGGTGATCACCTCGGCCTTGAGCCTGCGCTGGGCGCCGGGGGCGACGTGCTGCCAGTCGCAGCCGCCGCACCGGCCGGGGCCGGAGAACGGGCAGGGGGCTTCCACCCGGTCCTTGGCGGGGTCCAGGATCCGCACCGCGTCGGCGCGCAGGAAGCGCGCGCCCTCCTCGCCCTCGGTGATCCTGGCGACGACCCGTTCACCGGGCAGGGTGTGGCGTACGAAGAGCACCTGGCCCTCGGCGGTGCGGGCGATGCAGTGACCGCCGTGCGCCACCGGGCCGACCTCGACCTCGTACTCCTCGCCGACCAGCGACGTCTTGGGCTCACTTGGCATGGCGGGCTCGGCTCCAGAGGGGGTGAGGGTGTGGTGGGAACAGCAGCCCACCAGTCTACGGCCCCGCACCCCCGGCCCGTCCCGCGCGGGCCCGCGGGGCTACCGCCCCGGCGTGCGGACGCCCGTCTTCTCGGCCTTGCGCTCGCCCTTCGGCCGCTGCGGGACGACGGGGCCGCGCCGGACCGAGCCCGGGGCGTTCCACTCGGCGCGCTTGCGGGCGCGCTTGCGGGCCAGCTCCGAGGAGTCCAGCTGCCAGGGTACGGAGGTCACCATCACGCCGGGGGTGAACAGCAGCCGGCCCTTGAGCCGCAGCGCGCTCTGGTTGTGCAGCAGGTGCTCGTACCAGTGGCCGACCACGTACTCGGGGATGTAGACGGAGACCACATCGCGCGGGCTCTCCCGGCGCAGCCCCTTGACGTAGTCGATGACCGGGCGGGTGATCTCGCGGTACGGCGAGTCGAGGATCTTCAGCGGGACGTCGATGCCGCGCTCGTGCCACTCGGTCTGGAGCGCCTTGGTCTCGGCGGGGTCGACGTTGATGCTCAGCGCCTCCAGCCGGTGGGAGCGCATCAGCTTGGCGTAGGCCAGGGCGCGCAGCGTCGGCTTGTGGATCTTGGATACGAGGACGATGGAGTGCACCCGGGAGGGGCGGACCTCGTCCTCGTCGTGCTGCTCCTCGGCCGCGGCCAGTTCCTCGGAGACGCCGTCGTAGTGGCGCCGGATCGCGCTCATGGTGATGTAGAAGACGGCCATGCCGAGCAGCGCCACCCACGCGCCGTGGGTGAACTTGGTGAGCAGCACGACGACCAGGACAAGACCGGTGAAGAAGGCGCCGAAGGTGTTGATCGCGCGGGCGCGGATCATGCGGCGGCGGGCGGCCTGGTCGCGCTCGGTGGCCAGATGGCGGTTCCAGTGCCGCACCATGCCGGTCTGGCTGAGGGTGAAGGAGACGAAGACGCCGACGATGTAGAGCTGGATCAGCCGGGTCGAGTCCGCGCCGTAGATGTAGACGAGGACCGCGGCGGCCCCGGCGAGCAGCACGATGCCGTTGGAGAAGGCGAGCCGGTCGCCGCGGGTGTGCAGCTGGCGCGGCAGGTAGCGGTCCTGGGCGAGGATCGAGCCGAGCAGCGGGAAGCCGTTGTACGCGGTGTTGGCGGCCAGGAACAGGACCAGCGCGGTGGCCGCGGCGAGCACCACGAACAGGAACGAGCCGTCGCCGAAGACGGCGGCCGCGACCTGCGAGATCACGGGGTTCTGGGTGTAACCGGAGCCGAGCGCGGCGCCGTCCTTGAACAGATCGTGGGCCGGGTCCTCGGCCATCTTGACGTTGGTGACCATGGCGAGGGTGATGATGCCGACGAACATGGTGACGGCGAGGCCGCCCATCAGCGCCAGCGTCGTCGCGGCGTTCCGGCTCTTGGGCTTGCGGAAGGCGGGCACCCCGTTGCTGATGGCCTCGACGCCGGTGAGGGCGGCGCAGCCGTCGGAGAAGGCGCGCAGCAGCAGGAAGATGAGGGCGAAGCCGGCCAGCCCGGTCTGTTCGGCGTGGACCTCGAAACCGGCGGTGGGGGCCTTCATGTCGTCGCCGAGGACGAGCGCGCGGTAGGCGCCCCAGAGGATCATCACGAAGACGCCGCCGACGAAGACGTACGTGGGGATCGCGAAGAGCTTGCCCGACTCGCGGACGCCGCGCAGGTTCATCAGGGTCAGCAACAGGATCATCGCGACCGCGACGAGCGTCTTGTGCTCGACGATGAAGGGGACGGCGGAGCCGAGGTTCTCCACCCCGGAGGAGATCGACACGGCCACCGTCAGGACGTAGTCCACCAGCAGGGCGCTGGCGACGGTGAGACCCGCCTTGGGGCCGAGGTTGGTGTTGGCGACCTCGTAGTCGCCGCCCCCGCTGGGGTACGCGTGCACGTTCTGGCGGTAGGAGGCGACCACCGTGAACATGAGCACGATGATCGCGATCGTGATCCACGGTGAGTAGTGGTAAGCCGACGCACCCGCCACGGAAAGGACGATCATCACCTGCCCAGGCGCATACGCGACGGAGGACAGGGGGTCGGAGGCGAAGACAGGGAGCGCGATGCGCTTCGGGAGGAGGGTCTCCCCCAGCTTGTCGCTGCGCAGCGCGCGCCCGATCAGGATCCGTTTCGGGACGTCGGTCAGTTTGGACACGCTGAGGATCGTAAAGGGTGGGCCGGGCGCCCGCCCAGCCGCCTGCCCACGCTGAGACGGGCGGGCGGCGGGACGGGCCGTACGGCGGTCAGGACAGCCGAACCGGCAGGGCGCGGTGGCCGTTGGAAATGAAGGACTCCACCGGCTCCAGCGCGTCCTGCCCGGACGCTAGCGAGAGTCGAGGGAAGCGGTCGAACAGGGCCGGGAGCGCGATCGCGGCCTCCAGCCGGGCCAGCGGTGCGCCGACGCACAGATGGACACCGTGGCCGAAGGCGAGATGGCTCTTGAGCTGCCGGGTGACGTCGAAGGCGGCGGCGTCCTCGCCGTGGATCTCGGGGTCGCGTCCGGCGGCCGCGTAGGCGGCGAGGATCGCGTCGCCCTTGCGCAGCACCACCCCGCCCTCCAGCTCGATGTCCTCGACGGCGTAGCGCAGCGGCAGGTTGGCGACCGGGGCGGAGTGCCGCAGAGTCTCCTCGATCACGTCCTCCCACGAGGCCCGGCCCTCGCGCACATGGGCGAGCTGCTCGGGATTGGTGAGGAGCGCGTGGACCGCGTTGTCCAGGAGGTTGACCGTGGTCTCGTGCCCGCGGTGAGCATCAGCGCGAGGGTGTCGCACAGCTCACGCTCGCTCAGCGGCGGAGTCCTCCTCCGCTGCGTACGGCGATCAGCCGCTGGTCAGGTCGTCGCCTGGCCGCTCGCGCTTGGAGGCCACGAGCGCCGCCATGATGGCGTCCATCTCGGCGGAGGCGGCCGCGACCTCCTCCGGCGAGGTGGTGGTGCGGAAGGAGCTGTCAGCGAACGCGCTCATCCGCGCGCGCAGCCCCTCGTCGGTGAGCCCGAACAGCTCGTAGATCACCTGAAGCGGCAGCGGGTACGCGTACCCCTCGCGCAGATCGACCGGCTCACCGGGCGGGGCGGCGGCCAGGCGGTCCAGCAGATCGGCGGAGATCGCCTCGATGCGCGGCCGCAGGGCGGCGGTGCGCCGCGCGGTGAACGCCTTGGAGACCAGGGTGCGCAGCCTGCGGTGGTCCGCTCCGTAGGCCGTGAACATGTTCTGCACGGCCACCCAGTTGATCAGCGGCCAGTCGGACGTGACCTCACCCTCGTGCCAGGCCCGCCAGTGCAGGCGCGGGTTCTTGGACACCCGCGGGTCGGTCAGGAGCTGCTTGAGCAGGCTCTGGCGGCTTATTGCCCACGCCACCAAGCCCCCAGGAAGCCCCACAGGCGTCGCGGGCCCTTGGCTTCGGACGCGGTCGGCTTCGGCGTTGATGTCGCTGCCGGTGGGGTCGAGGACGAGGGGACGGGACTCGTGGACCACTGGTTGTCTCCCTGGGGCTCGGCGGGCTGTCGTTGCGCGGGCACGGCCGCGGCGGGCGGCATGGAGGCGGGTTCAGGGGCCGGCTTCGTGAGGACGGGGAACCGCACGGGGAGCGACGCCAGAGCGCGGTTGAAGGGGCCGGGGCGCCAGGTCAACTGGTCGGACGACACCGCGAGTTGCATATCGGGGAGGCGGTCGAGAAGCCTTTCGATGGCCACGGAGGCGATGACCCGGGCGGGACCCTCGGCGGGGCAGCGGTGGGCGCCCACGCTCCAGGCGAGGTGGGCACGGTTGCCCGCGCGGCCCTGGGAGGTCAGCACGGGGTCGGTGTTGGCCGCGGCGTAGCTGGTGAGCACCACGTCGCCCTTGCGCAGCCGCACGCCGCCCATCTCGACGTCGTAGCGGGCGAACCGGGTACCGAAGTTGGCCAGCGGCGGATCGGCCCACAGCACCTCGTCCAGGGCGTCCTGGACGGGCAGGCTGCCGCCGGACAGCTCACCGGCGAACCGGTCGTCCGACAGCAGCAGCCGCAGCGCGTTGCCGATCAGGTTCACCTGGGGTTCGGTACCGGCCGCCATCAGCAGCGCGATCTGCTGCATCAGCTCGTCGTCGGCCAGCCGCGAGGGGTGGGCGATCATCCAGGAGGTGACGTCGGCGCCGGGCTTCTGGCGCTTGGCGTCGACGAGGTCCGCCATGTAGCGCGACAGGTCCTCGTTGGCCTGCCCCGTTTCGGCGCTGCTCGCGTCGAACATGATCGTGAGGATCCGGATCAGTTCGCTGCTCTGCTCCGGAGGGGCACCGAAGAGCCGGTTGAACACCATCAGCGGGATGATCCCCGCGTACTCGCTCAGCAGCTCGGCCTCGCCCTGCTCCACGAAGGAGTCGATGAGGGTGTCCGCGCTGCGCTCCACGTAGTCGCTCAGCGCGTGCGAGTCCACCCGGCTGAGGCTGTCGGTGATCGCCCCGCGGTAGCGGGCGTGCTGCTCGCCGTCGGTGAACAGGGCGTTGGGCCGGAACTCCATCATCGGCAGCACGGGGCTGTCCGCCGGGAGCCGGCCCTCAGTGAGGGCGGCCCAGTGACGGGGGTCCTTGGCGAACCGCTCGGTGTCGCGCAGGACCTCCAGCGCCGTGGAGTAGCCGGTGACCAGAAACGCGTCGACCCCCGGGGCGAGCTCCACCGGGGTGATGGGCCCCGCGGCCCGCATCCGCGCATAGATCCCGTGCGGATCGGCGGCGAAGTCGGCGCCGTACATCGGCACCCGGGCGCCATGCCCCAGGGGACCGGCGGAACCGGACACACCGCCTTGGTGCGCGGGGCAGCCCGGCGGTGGTGCGGTTCCGGTGACGGCCTCGAGGTCTGGACGGTGGGTCACACATTCTCCTGGGACGAACTAACGGGTGTGCCGGGCCTGTAGATACTGGACGAGGGCGATCAGGGCGTGGGTGGAGGAGATCCGGTCCCTGGCGTCACAGGTGACCAGCGGGGTCTCCGGCAGCAGATCGAGCGCCTCCCGGACCTCCGTCTCGGCGAAGCGGGGCGCCCCCTCGAAGTGGTTGACGGCGACCGCGTACGGCAGCCCCTGCTCCTCCAGGACGGCCATCACCGGGAAGGACTGCTCCAGCCGACGGGTGTCGGCGAGCACCAGCGCGCCCAGCGCGCCGTGCGTCATGTCCTTCCACATCCGGGTGAAGCGCTGCTGTCCGGGCGCGCCGAAGAGGTACAGGACCAGGGACTCGCTGAGGGTGAGCCGGCCGAAGTCCATGGCGACCGTGGTGGTCGTCTTCTCCTCGATGCCGGCGAGGTCGTCGATCAGCGCACCGGCCTGAGTCATCGTCTCCTCGGTGCGCAGCGGGCGGATTTCGGACAGCGAGCCCACGAAGGTCGTCTTGCCGACCGCGAAGTGCCCGACGACCAGCAGCTTGGCCGCGGTCCGTACGGTCTGGGGCAGATAGACCGCGCCCTGGTCAGAGGCGAGCGCGGAGTCCATCGAGCACCTCCTGGAGGAGCTGGGTCTCGGGGAGTTCGGCCTTCGGGATGGGGGCCCGGGTGCTGATGTGGCCGCTGTCGACCAGATCGCCCAGCAGGACCTTGGTGACGCTCACCGGCAGCTCCAGATACCCGGCGACCTCGGCGACCGACAGCGCGCCGCCGAGGCAGAGGTCCATGACCCCCCGCTTCTCCGGGCTGAGCCCGGTGAGCGGCCGGTCGGGGTGGGCCATGACCAGGGTCACCAGGTCGAAGGTGTTGCGGCTCGGGTAGGCACGGCCGTCGGTCACGACATACGGCCGTACCAAACCTCGTTCGTGCCTGCCCGGACTCATGCGGGACTGCCGATCCCCTGCCAGGCCGCGCCCTGCCGCGGCGGGCTGGTCAGTTCCTTGCCCAGCCGGTCGACCAGCTTCTGCATCCGGTAGCTGACCGCCTCCATGTCCACGTGCTCGGTGGCCGAGACGGCCAGGTACGCGCCGGGACCGGCGGCGATCAGGAAGACGTAGCCGCCGACGAACTCGACCAGCGTCTGCTGCCAGGGCGTCTCGTCGCGGTCGCAGAACTCGGAGGTGCTGCGACTGATCGACTGGAGCCCGGAGAGCGCCGCGGCCTGGCGTTCGGCCTCGTCCCGCGCGATGCCCGCGGAGTGCGCCCGCAGCATCCCGTCCGCGGAGAGCAGGATCGCGTGCTGTGCCTCCGGCATCTTGACCACCTCGTCGAGCATCCATCCCAGCTCGTTGTTCATGTGGTCGTTCATGCCTGGCGGTTCCCTTCTTCGGTGTGAGGGGCGGCATCCTGTGTGACGCCACGGCCGGAGCGCGTACCGCGCGCGAACGCGCCCATGCGCTTGGCGGTCTCTTCGGCCGAGCGGACACGGTGCGACCCCGTGTCGGTTTCGGGGGCGCCGGACCACGGTCCGGACGCGGGCCCGTCCGCCGGTGGGGTGGCGGTGGGCTGCCGGCGGCGGCGCTTGGGCAGACCGCCCGCGGTCTCCCCGTACACGCGCGTCGCCTCTTCGTCCGCGGGCGCGTGCGCCGGGGCCGCGGCCTGGGCCGGTGCCGGGGCGGGCTCCGGGGCCGGTGCGGGGGCCTGTACGGGCGCCTGCGCGGGCGCCTGGGGCTCGGCGGGGGCCTGGGGCGCGGCCCGGCGGCGGGTCGCGCGGGACGGGAGGGTACGCAGCGGGGCGGCGGCCTCGGCCTCGTACGGGTCGTGGGCCGCCGGAGCGGCGGCGGGCGCCTCCGCGTCGACGTGGGTGAGCAGCGCGCTGGGGAGGAACAGGACGGCGCGCACACCGCCGTACGGGGACCGGGTGTCCACCGAGACGCTGAAGCCGTACCGGGCGGCGAGCAGGCCCACCACGGCGAAGCCGAACTGCGGCGGGTCGCCCAGCCGCGAGACGTCCACGGCGCGCTGGCCGGACAGCAGCCCCGCGGCCCGCTGGACCTCCAGGCCGTCCATGCCGACCCCGGCGTCGTCGATCACGATGCAGGCGCCGTTGTGCACCGGCTGGAGGCTGACCTCGACGTTGGTGTTGGGCTGGGAGTGCCGGGCGGCGTTGTCCAGCAGTTCGGCGACCGCGAGCACCACGGGCTCCACCGCGCGGCTCACCACGCCGATGTCGATCAGGGCGTGCACCTGGACCCGCCGGTAGTCGCGGATGCGCGACTTGGCGCCCCGGACGACGTCGGTCATCGGGGAGGCGGTGCGCTGACGGCCGGGCCAGGAGCCGCACAGCACGGCGATGGCCTGGGCACGGCGGCCGAACTGCGCGTTGGCGTGGTCGATCTCCAGCAGGTCGCGCAGCACGTCGGGGTTGTCGTGCCGGTCCTGCATCTCCGAGATCGATACCTGCTGTTCGTTGGCGAGGCCCTGGAGGGCGCGCATCGACGCCTTGAGCGCGGCCTTGGCGGAGGCGTCGGCCCGCGACTGTGCCTTGTCCACCGCGCGCGCGAAGTGTTCCATGACCGCGTGCAGGCTCTGCGCGTAGGCGGTTCCGGCCAGCTTTTCGTCCCGCAGTCCGGGCAGCGGGGTGGGCTGGCTCAGCGCGTCCGCGATCGCCGGGAGGCGGACCTCGACCAGATGTTGCACTTCCTCGTCGCGGGAGCGCACATTGTCCTCGAGCGTGGCGTTACGCCTGCGCACTCCGGCGGTGATCCGGCGCTGGCGTATCAGAAGCACCGACACGACCAGGAGGACGACGGCCAGACACCAGCTCACCGCCTCCGTCATGTGATCTGTCATCAGGAACCTCGTGCAGAGAACGCGGGCGCGGAAGGAACGATTCAGTGCCCTGATGTCCCGTCCGAAAACGGAATACAGCGATCATCTTAGCCACGCCGTGACCGAGTGTCCGACGGCCGTAACAAAGTTCGAACTCACGGGACTCTATTGCCAATTCCCGTAATGGTTCAGTGAAGATCCTGGATATCGGGCAAAGATGAGGGAGCACGCCCCCCGGCGGCCGTCATCCGTGCCCGCCCCACACCGTAGCCGCCGGGCCGCCCGCGCACCACGTTTCCTCCCGCCCGGTGCACTCGGGCGGGGAATCGCCCCATGGGTATGGATACGGTGGGAACAGACGCCGTGGCGGACGACCTCCGTCGCCGTGCGGCACCGGCACCGGGGCCCTTCGCCCCGCTGTCGCCCCGTAGGTCCTGGAAGGAAGATGTGAGCAGGGTGTTTGCGCAGGTCAGCACGGTCATCAGGAGTGCGGGGTAAGACGCATGCATATCGTGATCATGGGCTGTGGCCGGGTGGGCGCGGCGCTCGCCCAGACCCTGGAGCAACAGGGACACACGGTCGCGGTCGTCGACCAGGACCCCACCGCCTTCCGCCGCCTCGGCGCGGGTTTCGGCGGCCGCCGGGTGACGGGCGTCGGATTCGACCAGGACACGCTCCGCGAGGCGGGCATCGAGGAGGCCGGGGCCTTCGCCGCGGTCAGCAGCGGCGACAACTCCAACATCATCGCGGCCCGGGTGGCCCGCGAGATGTTCGGCGTGGAGAACGTCGCGGCCCGGATCTACGACCCGCGCCGCGCCGAGGTCTACCAGCGCCTGGGCATCCCGACCGTGGCCACCGTGCGGTGGACGGCCGACCAGATGCTGCGGCGGCTGCTGCCGTCCGGCGCCGAGCCGCTGTGGCGGGACCCGAGCGGCGGGGTGCAGCTCGCCGAGGTGCACACCTCCCCCGCGTGGGTGGGGCACAAGGTCAGCAAGCTCCAGGAGGAGACCGGAGTGCGGGTCGCGTTCCTGACCCGGCTCGGCGAGGCGATGCTGCCCACCTCGCAGACGGTCCTGCAAGAAGGCGACCTGGTGCATGTGATGATGCGCACCGACGAGGTCGAGAAGGTCGAAGCCTCGTTCGACGAGGGGCCTGAGGAGGGAGCCCGATGAGGGTTGCCATTGCCGGAGCGGGCGCCGTGGGGCGCTCCATCGCGGGCGAGCTGCTGGAGAACGGGCACGAGGTCCTCCTCATCGACAAGGCACCGACCGCCATCTCCGTGGAGCGGGTGCCGCAGGCCGAATGGCTGCTGGCCGACGCGTGCGAGATCACCTCGCTGGACGAGGCGGCCCTTCAGCGCTGCAACGTGGTCATCGCGGCCACCGGGGACGACAAGGTCAACCTGGTCGTGTCCCTGCTCGCGAAGACCGAGTACGCGGTGCCGCGGGTGGTCGCGCGGGTGAACAACCCCAAGAACGAGTGGCTGTTCAACGAGGCGTGGGGCGTCGACGTCGCCGTCTCCACACCGCGGCTGATGTCGGCGCTGGTCGAGGAGGCGGTGAGCGTCGGCGATCTGGTGCGGCTGCTGCGCTTCAGCCACGGCGACGCGAACCTGGTGGAGCTGACGCTGCCGCCGGAGGCGGCCCTGGTCGGCACCCGGGTCGGCGACGTGGCGTGGCCGGAGGACACCTCGCTGGTCACCATCATCCGGGGCACCCGGGTGCTGACGCCGACCAACGACGACATCCTGGAGGCGGGCGACGAGCTGCTGTTCGTCGCGGCCCAGGCGCGCGAGGAGCAGCTGGAGCAGCTGCTGTCCGTGCAGCGTCAGGACGCCGCGGGCCAGGTCTAGCGGGGCATCAGCGAGGCCCCGGGTTCCCTGTGCGGGAGCCCGGGGCCTTCGTGGTGCCGCTCGGTGCTCAGATGCTCAGTGCCGGGGCGGGCGCCGGTCGGCCGACTCCGTACGGGCCTCGTTCACGATCTGGTCCGTCCACTCCGAGAGCAGCGGGTCGGCGATCCGCTCGGCCTGCTCGGCCTCCCGCTTCGCGCGCTCGCGGTCCCGCTCCGCCTTCTCCTCGGCCTCCATCTCGGCGATCACGTCGATCGGCGGCGGGGCCTTGGCGAGGAAGATCCACGTCAGGTAGACGCACAGCAGGAACGGCGGAATGCCGAGCGCCACCTTCACCCAGCCGAGCTGGGTGACGTCCCCCCACCAGTACAGCGGGAAGAGGATCGCCGACTTGGCGAGCAGGATCAGCCCCCACGCCCAGGTGGCCCGGGTGTAGGCGCGGAACCGGCCGGGGTTGCGGGTGCGCCAGGAGAGGTTCTCCTTGAGCATCGGCCCGAGCAGCACGCCGATCAGCGGATAGCGGAAGATCGCCGAGAGGACGTACGCGACCGCCAGGCCGAGCGTGTAGAGCATGCCCGGCAGGTAGAAGTTCTTGGCGTCGCCGGACATCATCGCGAAGATCGCGCCGAACGCGACCCCGAACACCCCGCTGAAGGCGTGCTTCAGCGTCTCCTTGCGCACCAGCCGGGCCAGCGCCAGCAGCACGGTCAGACCGAGCGCGCCGATCGCGGCCAGGTGGATGTCGCGTTTGATCGTGTACAGCAGGACGAAGACCAGCCCGGGGACGGTGGTGTCCACCATGCCCCGTACCCCGCCGAACGCCTCCAGGAGCGCGGTGTCCGCCGCCGCCCTGCTCTGCGCGTCGTCGGCGGCGGCGTCCTGGTGATCGGTGTCGGTCGGGGTCGTCTTGTCGTCAGACGTCACCGGCTACTCCTGTCCGAGCGGTCGGAGTTCGTACTTCGGATTGAACAGCACCCGGCGCCCGTGGCTCATGGAGATCCGGCCGGTGGCGATCAGCTTGCGGCCCGGTTCTATGCCGATGATGGAGCGGCGGCCCAGCCACACCACGTCGAGGGCGGCGGTGCCGTCGAAGAGCTCTGCCTCCAGCGCGGGCACTCCGGCCCGCGGCCGCAGCGTGACCGTGCGCAGTGTACCCGTCACCTTGACGATCTGCCGGTCGCCGCAGTCGCCGATCTTGGTGCAGCCCGCATCCTCCGCGTCCTGCTGGAGCTCGGCGGAGTGCAGCTCCTCCTGGGAGCTCGACAGCCGGTCGATCATCCGCCGGAAGCGGCCAGCCGGCTTGTCACGCTTCCCGGGGGGCTGGGGTACGGAACTCATACGGCCAGCGTACCGGTGAGCCCCCGCCGATTCCCGGCGCTGCCGCATCCCCGCCCGCGACTCACCGCCCGCGACTCACCGCCCCACCGCTCACGGCTCGAAGCGGTACCCCATGCCCGGCTCGGTGATGAAGTGCCGGGGATGCGAGGGGTCGTTCTCCAGCTTGCGGCGCAACTGCGCCATATAGACCCGCAGGTAGTTGGTCTCGGTGCCGTACGAGGGCCCCCAGACCTCCTGGAGCAGCTGCTTCTGGCTGACGAGGCGGCCCTCGTTGCGCACCAGCACCTCCAGCAGATGCCATTCGGTGGGCGTCAGCCGGACGTCGCGGCCGTCGCGGTGCGCCTTCTTGGCGGCCAGGTCGACGCTGAACCCGTCGGTCTCGACGACCACCGCGGCGTCCGAAGGGCCGGAGGGCTCGGCGCGGCGTACCGCGGCGCGCAGCCGGGCCAGCAGCTCGTCCATGCCGAACGGCTTGGTGACGTAGTCGTCGGCCCCGGCGTCCAGGGCCTCGACCTTCTCGTCGGAGGTCTGGCGGGCCGAGAGCACCAGGATCGGGACCCGGGTCCAGCCCCGCAGCCCCTTGATCACTTCCACGCCGTCCATATCGGGCAGGCCCAGGTCGAGCACGACCACATCCGGGTGGCGGGTGGCGGCGAGCTTCAGGGCGGTCGCACCGTCCCCGGCGGCGTCGACCTCGTACTTGCGCGCCTTCAGGTTGATCACGAGGGCGCGTACGATCTGCGGCTCGTCGTCCACCACGAGCACCCGGTTCATCTGACGGCCTGCCTTTCCGTTGTGCCGCGTGTGCCGTCCCTCAGGGGCCCGGAGGCGGCCCGCAGGGTCAGCACCATGGTCATCCCGCCTCCGGGGGTGTCCTCGGCGGCCAGCGAGCCGCCCATCGCCTCCACGAAGCCGCGGGCGACCGCGAGTCCGAGACCGACCCCGGCGCCGCGCGGGGCGTCCCCGTACCGCTGGAAGGGTTCGAAGATACGGTCCTTCGCGGCGTCCGGCACGCCAGGGCCACGGTCGGCGACGCGCAGTTCGACCCGCTCGCCCAGCGCGCTCGCGGACACCAGCACGGGCCGGTCCCGCGGGCTGTACTTCACCGCGTTCTCGACGATGTTGGCGACGCTGCGCTCCAGCAGCCCGGGGTCGACCTCGACCATGGGCAGGTCCTCGGGGATCTCCAGGGTGACGTCGCTCTCGGGGACGCCGACGAGCGCCATCGGCACCACCTCGTCCAGGTCGATCTCCCGGATGAGCGGGGCGACGGTGCCGGTCTGGAGCCGGGACATGTCGAGCAGATTGCCGACCAGGTGGTCGAGGCGGTCGGCGCCGTCCTCGATGCCCTCCAGCAGCTCGGCCTCGTCCTCGGCGGACCAGGCCACGTCGTCCGCGCGCAGGGACGTCACGGCCGCCTTGATGGCCGCCAGCGGGGTGCGCAGGTCATGGCTGACGGCGGCGAGCAGCGCGGTGCGGATGCGGTTGCCCTCGGCCAGCTCTTGGGCCCGCTCCGCCTCCCCCACCAGCCGCTGCCGGTCCAGTACGACGGCGGCCTGGGCGGCGAAGGCGGCCAGCACCCGGCGGTCCTCGGCGGGCAGCACCCGGCCGGACAGCGCGAGCGCCATGTGGTCGCCGACCGGCATGTCCACGTCCGCGTCCTCGGGCCGCTCCGGCGGCGGCGCTCCCGCGGTGCCGCCGACGCTTCCCGCGCAGGTCCAGGGCGCGACGTCGCCCTCCCGCTCCAGCAGGGCCACCGTGTCCATGCCGAAGGTCTCGCGGACCCGTTCCAGCAGCGCCTCCAGGCTGGTCTCGCCGCGCAGCACGCTGCCCGCGAGGAAGGACAGCACCTCGGATTCGGCGCGCAGCCGGGCGGCCTGATGGGTGCGGCGCGCGGCCAGGTCGACGACGGAGGCGACGCTGACCGCCACCGCCAGGAAGATCGCTATGGCGACGATGTTCTCGGGGTCGGCGATGGTCCAGGTGTGGGTGGGCGGGGTGAAGTAGTAGTTGAGCAGCAGCGATCCGACGGCCGCCGAGGCGAGGGCGGGCAGCATCCCGCCCAGCAGGGCCGCCAGCACGTTGAGGAAGAGGAACAGCAGCACCTCGTTGGCGAAGCCGGGACCGGCGTCCGCGGTGAGCGTGGCCCCGGTACCGGTGAGCGCCAGCGTGAGCAGCACGGGTCCGGCGATCCCCACCAGCCAGCCCGCGATCAGCCGGGCGCGGCCGAGCCGGGCGCCGCGCGCGACCGGCAGGCCGCGGCCCTTGGCGACCTCGTCGTGGGTGACGATGTGCACGTCCAGGTCGGGCCCGGAATCCCGGGCGACGGTCGCGCCCACCCCCGGCCCGAAGACGTACTGCCACGCCTTGCGGCGGCTGGAGCCGAGCACGATCTGGGTGGCGTTGACCCCGCGCGCGAACTCCAGCAGCGCGGCCGGGATGTCCTCCCCGATGACGTGGTGGAAGGTGCCGCCCAGGTCCTCGACCAGGGTGCGCTGGACCGCCAGCTCCTTCGGGGAGGCCGAGGTGAGGCCGTCGCTGCGGGCGATGTAGACGGCCAGGATCTCGCTGCCTGAGCCCTTGGCCGCCATCCGGGAGGCGCGCCGGATGAGCGTGCGCCCCTCGGGGCCGCCGGTGAGCCCGACGACGATGCGCTCGCGTGCCTGCCAGGTGGAGCGGATGCTGTGCTCGTCGCGGTACTGCTGGAGGTATTCGTCGACCCGGTCGGCGGTCCACAGCAGGGCCAGCTCGCGCAGCGCGGTGAGGTTCCCGGGCCGGAAGTAGTTGGACAGCGCGGCGTCGACCTTGTCGGGCGCGTAGATGTTGCCGTGCGCCATACGGCGGCGCAGCGCCTGGGGCGACATGTCGACCAGCTCGATCTGGTCGGCGCGGCGGACCACCTCGTCGGGCACGGTCTCCCGCTGCCGTACGCCCGTTATCGACTCGACCACGTCCCCCAGCGACTCCAGGTGCTGGATGTTGACGGTGGAGACGACGTCGATCCCGGCCTTCAGCAGCTCCTCGACGTCCTGCCAGCGCTTGGTGTTGCGGGAGCCGGGGACGTTGGTGTGGGCCAGCTCGTCGACGAGCGCGACGCCGGGGCGGCGGGCGAGCACCGCGTCCACGTCCATCTCCGTGAAGGCGGCGCCCCGGTACTCCAGCTCCCGGCGCGGCACCTCCTCCAGACCGGCCATCATCACCTCGGTGCGGCGGCGGCCGTGGTGCTCCACGAAGCCGACCACGAGGTCCGTGCCCCGCTCGACCCGCCGGTGCCCCTCGGACAGCATCGCGTACGTCTTGCCGACGCCCGGCGCCGCGCCGAGGTAGATCCGGAGTTTCCCGCGTCCCATGACCCTATTTTCCCCGTTCGCTGGGTTTTCCCGGCTCACCGCTTTCCCGTGCGCCGGTGTCAGCGCCGGGCGAGCGCCTGGAGCGCGATGTTCAGCTCCAGCACATTGACGTGCGGCTCGCCGAGGAAGCCCAGGGCGCGGCCGTCGGTGTGGTCCTCGACCAGCCGGGCGACCTCGGCGCGGGGCAGCCCGTTGGCCCGGGCGACGCGGGTCACCTGGAGGGTGGCGTACGCGGGCGAGATGTCCGGGTCGACGCCGGAGCCGGAGGCGGTGACCGCGTCCGGGGGCACGGCGCCGGGCGCGACCCCGTTGAAGGCGGCGATCTGCCGGCGGCGGTCCTTGATCTGGCCGCTCAGCACGGTGCTGTCGGCGGCGAGGTTGGACCCGCCGGAGACCAGGATCTTGTACTGGGTGTTGACGGTGTTGGTGCCCGCCGCCGAGGGGCGGGGCTGGAAGTACTTCGGGTCCGGCAGCGGGTTCCCGGCCTTGTCCTTCCGGTCGAGGGTGTACGTCTGGCCGATGAGCGCGGAGCCCGCGGTCCGGCCGTCCGCCCGCACCTCGGAGCCGTTCGCCTGGTGGGGGAAGGCGGCCTGCGCGATGCCGGTGACGGCGAGCGGATAGAGCACCCCGCAGAGCACCGTGAGGGCGATCAGTGCGCGCAGTGCGGCGCCTGCCAGCCGGGCCGTGGAGCGTGCTGTGCCGTTGAGGAGGGTCATGTTCTTCGCGTCACCCGATGCCCGGTATGAGGGAGATGAGGAGGTCGATGAGTTTGATGCCGATGAACGGGGCGATGAGCCCGCCCAGTCCGTAGAGGGCGAGGTTGCGGCGGAGCATCCGGTCGGCGCTCATCGGGCGGTAGCGCACGCCCCTGAGGGCGAGCGGCACCAGCGCGACGATGACGAGCGCGTTGAAGACGACCGCGGACAGGATCGCCGACTGGGCCGAGGCCAGATGCATGATGTTGAGCGCGTCCAGGCCCTGGTAGCCCGTCACGCCCGCGAACATCGCCGGGATGATCGCGAAGTACTTCGCGACGTCGTTGGCGATCGAGAAGGTGGTCAGCGCGCCGCGGGTGATCAGCAGCTGTTTGCCGATCTCCACGATCTCGATGAGCTTGGTCGGGTTGGAGTCCAGGTCGACCATGTTCCCGGCCTCCTTGGCGGCCGACGTGCCGGTGTTTCATGGCCACGCCGACGTCGGCCTGGGGCGAGCGCCGGGGCCTTCTTGGGGCCGTCGCCGGTCATCGCGACCAGCTTGCCGCCCGCCTGCTCCCGCTTGATGAGCGCCATCTTGTCCTCGGGCGTGGCCTCCGCCAGGAAGTCGTCCACGCCCGCCTCGGCGGCGATGGCCTTGGCGGTCAGCGGGTTGTCGCCGGTGATCATCACGGTCTTGATGCCCATCCGGCGCAGCTCGTCGAACCGCTCCCGCATGCCCTCCTTGACGACGTCCTTGAGGTGGATCACGCCGAGCACGCTCGGGCTGCCGGCGCCGTCCGCCGCGACCAGCAGCGGGGTGCCGCCCGCCGCCGAGATCGCGTCGACCTTCTCCTGGGCGTCGGCGGGGATGAGCCCGCCGCGTTCCCGGACCCAGGCCATGACGGCGCCCGCCGCGCCCTTGCGCACCGAGGTGCCGTCCACGTCGACACCGGACATCCGGGTCTGGGCGGTGAAGGGGACGAACGTCAACGAGGCAGCGTGGCCCAGTTCGCCCTCGTGGCGGGCCCGCAGGCCGTACACCTCCTTGGCGAGGACGACGATCGAGCGGCCCTCTGGCGTCTCGTCGGCGAGCGAGGACAGCTGGGCGGCGTCCGCGAGCTCCGCCTCGGTCGCGCCGTCGACCGGGACGAACTCGGCGGCCTGCCGGTTGCCGAGCGTGATCGTGCCGGTCTTGTCGAGCAGCAGCGTCGACACGTCGCCCGCCGCCTCGACCGCGCGGCCGGACATGGCGAGGACGTTCCGCTGGACCAGCCGGTCCATGCCCGCGATGCCGATCGCGGAGAGCAGCGCGCCGATGGTGGTGGGGATGAGGCAGACCAGCAGCGCGGTGAGCACGATCATCGTCTGCTCGGCGCCCGCGTAGATCGCGAACGGCTGGAGGGTGACGACGGCGAGCAGGAAGACGATGGTGAGCGAGGCGAGCAGGATGTTGAGCGCGATCTCGTTCGGGGTCTTCTGCCGGGCCGCGCCCTCGACCAGGTTGATCATCCGGTCGATGAAGGTCTCACCGGGCCTTGCCGTGATCTTGATGACGATGCGGTCGGAGAGCACCTTCGTCCCCCCGGTGACCGCGCACCGGTCGCCGCCGGACTCGCGGATGACCGGCGCCGACTCGCCGGTGATGGCGGACTCGTCGACGGACGCCACGCCCTCGACGACGTCCCCGTCGCCCGGGATGACGTCGCCCGCCTCGCAGACCACCAGGTCGCCGACGCGCAGCGCGGTGCCGGGGACCCGCTCCTCGCCGCCGTCGGCGAGCCGCCGGGCCTCGGTGTCGGTCTTGGCCTTGCGCAGAGTGTCGGCCTGGGCCTTGCCCCGGCCCTCGGCGACGGCCTCGGCGAGATTGGCGAAGAGCACCGTCAGCCAGAGCCAGGCCGTGATCGCCCAGCCGAACCAGTCGCCCGGGTCGGTGGCTGCCAGCACGGTGGTGAGCACCGAGCCGATCTCCACCACGAACATCACCGGGGACTTCGCCATCACCCGCGGATCGAGCTTGCGGAAGGCGTCCGGCAGCGAGGTGAGCAGCTGCCGCGGGTCGAAGAGGCCGCCGGAGACCCGGCCGCCGTCCGGGTCGTGCCGGTGCGGGCTCGTCCCGTCGAGGGCGGGGCGTACGGGGGTGGTGGTGCTCATGAGAGTCCCTCCGCCATCGGACCAAGGGCCAGGGCCGGGAAGTAGGTGAGACCGGTGACGATGATGACCGCGCCGACCAGCAGCCCCGCGAAGAGCGGCTTCTCGGTGCGCAGGGTGCCCGCCGTCTCGGGGACGGGCTTCTGCTCGGCGAGCGAACCGGCCAGCGCCAGGACGAAGACCATCGGCAGGAAGCGGCCGAGCAGCATCGCCAGGCCGATCGTGGTGTTGTACCAGTCGGTGTTGGCGCCCAGTCCCGCGAAGGCGGAGCCGTTGTTGTTGGCGCCGGAGGTGAAGGCGTACAGCACCTCGGAGAAGCCGTGCGCCCCGCTGTGGCCGGTCGCGTTCCCCGCGGTGTTGAGGATCGAGTCCGGCGGGGTGGACAGCACCATGGACACGGCGGTGAAGCCGAGCGCCAGGGCCGGGGTGACGAGGATGTAGCACGCCGCGAGCTTGATCTCGCGGGAGCCGATCTTCTTGCCCAGGTACTCGGGCGTACGGCCGACCATGAGCCCCGCGATGAAGACCGCGATCACGGCCATGACCAGCATGCCGTAGAGGCCGGAGCCCACCCCGCCGGGCGCGATCTCACCGAGCATCATGCCCAGCAGCGCGATGCCGCCGCCGAAGCCGGTGAACGAGGAGTGCATGGCGTCCACCGCGCCGGTGGAGGTCAGCGTCGTACTGGTCGCGAAGATCGAGGACGCGCCGACGCCGAACCGCTGCTCCTTGCCCTCCATCGCGCCGCCCGCCGCCTGGAGCGCAGGGCCGCCGTGGTGGAACTCGGTCCACATCATCAGCGCCGTGAAGCCGAGCCAGATCAGGCCCATGGCGGCGAGGATCGCGTACCCCTGCCGGACGTTCCCGACGAGCACGCCGAAGGTGCGGGTCAGCGCGAACGGGATGACCAGGATCAGGAAGATCTCGAAGAGGTTGGTGAAGGCGTTGGGATTCTCGAACGGGAAGGCGGAGTTGGCGTTGAAGAAGCCGCCGCCGTTGGTGCCGATCTCCTTGATGGCCTCCTGCGAGGCGACCGCGCCACCGTTCAGCTGCCGGCTGCCGCCCGTGAGCTGCCCGACCTCGTGGATGCCCGCGAAGTTCTGGATCGCGCCGCAGGCGACCAGCACGACCGCCGCGATCACCGACAGCGGGATCAGGACGCGGACGACCGTACGCACCAGGTCCGCCCAGAAGTTGCCCAGCTCGCCGGTGCGGGAGCGGGCGAAGCCCCGGACGAGGGCGATGGCCACCGCGATGCCGACGGCGGCGGACAGGAAGTTCTGCACCGCGAGCCCGGCCGTCTGGACGACGTGGCCCATGGCCTGCTCGCCCGCGTACGACTGCCAGTTGGTGTTGGAGACGAAGGACGCGGCGGTGTTGAACGCCTGCGCCGGGGTGATCGAGGAGAAGCCGAGCGAGAGCGGCAGACCGCCCTGGACGCGCTGGAGCAGGTACAGGAACAGGACGCTGACGCCGGAGAAGGCGAGCACTCCGCGCAGATACGCGGGCCAGCGCATCGCGGTGTCGGGGTCGGCGCCGACGCAGCGGTAGATCCACCGCTCGGCACGCAGATGCCTGCCGGAGCGGTACACGGCGGCCAGGTAGTCGCCGAGCGGCCGGTACACCAGGGCGAGCGCGCCGATGAGCGCGGCGAGCTGGAGCACCGCGGAAAGTTCGGAACTCATGACGCCCTCAGAACCTCTCGGGGAAGAGGAGGGCGAGGACCAGATAGCCCAACAGCGCGACGGCCACGACCAGGCCGACGACATTCTCGGCGGTCACAGCTTCGTCACCCCTTTGGCGACGAGGGCCACCAGCGCGAAGACCGCGAGCGTGGCGACGACGAAGGCCAGATCGGCCATCGTGGGCTCCTAGAGGATCGGTGGAGTGCTGTCCTCTTGAGGAAACCCCCGCGGGGAGCGCGTGAGCCCGCCGTTGACGGCTCCCTTACGGCGCCGGGCGCCGTCTTGACGCCTCCCTGACGCCGCGGCGCGCGCACGCGAACCGGGGCACGCGAAATAGCCGGTGGGCCGTACTCCGCAGAGAAAAGTACGGCCCACCGGTAGAACGCTCACATCAGCCGAGCCTTACGCCGGGGACTCAGCCGGATGCGAGCGAGCAGCCCGCCAGGGCGTCAAGACCGGAGGGGGCGGTCGAGCCCTGGCGGGAGAATGAAATCTTGATGCGGTCGATCGTGGACTTCCGCTTGTCCTCCAGCGGGCCCAGGATCGCGTTCTGCACGAAGTTCGGGCCGCCTTCGCCCGCGGAGGTCGAAAGTCTCTTGTTGGCCTCGCTGAGCTGGGTGTCCAGGAGCGCGAGGTTGCGGTCCACCTCCGCCTGGGCGGCGGCCGGCACGTCGCCGATCTCACCGGCGACGTCCGGGCAGCTGATCCCCTCGCCGGAGCCGGCGCCCGCGTCCGCGCCCTCGTCCGCACCGGCGCCCGTGTCGGCACCGGACTCCTCCGCGGCGGGGTCGGCCGAGGCCGCGGCGCTCGCTGCGGCCGTCGCCTCGGCGCCCGCCCCGGCGTCGCCGCCGGAGAGCGTGCACTCGGCGAGCGCGTCCAGACCGGTCGGCTTCTCGGCCTGGCGCCCGATGGAGATCGCGATGCGGTCGAGGGTCGACTTCCGCTTGTCCGCCAGCGGACCGAGGATCGCGTTCTGCACGAAGTTCGGGCCGCCTTCGCCCTGGCTGGTGCTCAGCCGCTTGTTCGCCTCGGCGAGCTGGGTGTCCAGAAGGGCGAGGTTACGGTCCACCTCCGCCTTGGCCTTCGCGGGGATCTCCGGAAGGGATCCCTCCACGGCGGGGCAGCTGATGGAGGACGCGGCCTTGACCGACGCCTTCGCCTCGCTGCCGCTGTCGTCCTGACCCGCCATGGCGGCTCCCACCGCGACGGACGCACAGGTAATACCGCCGATCACACCGGCGACGACGATCCGCCGACGGTGAAGTAACGGAAGGCCTCGGGACATTGATCACTCACCTCGTTGAGGTCGGACAGGGGATGAACCCGTCGCGTCCGCTCTCCCACTGCCGCGGGCGCGCCGGGGGTCTCTCGCCCATCAGTACGCCGCAGGTGGCACGGGTGTTCAACGATTCACAGAAAAAAGTCGAAGGGGCCCGGGGAGACTCCCCGGGCCCCTTCGGACCTGGTCATACGTACGCGGCGCGGGCCGCGGTCAGCGCACCTCGGTGATCTCCGGACCGCGCTGGAGCCGGTCGGCGCCACCCGCGAACCGCGAGCCCTGCGCCTCCTCCTGCTGCACCCCGTCGGGCACCATCTGCGCGTCGTTCGGCAGCTTGAGCACGACCGGATCGCGCGGGGCCATCGGGCCCTCACCGCGCACCACGACCGTGTCCTGGAAGATCGCCTCCAGCAGGCTGCCGGTCTCGGGCTGCACGGCGCCCTGCCCGGAGATCACTCCGCGCAGGAACCAGCGCGGCCCGTCGACGCCGATGAAGCGCACCACCTGGACGCCGTTCTTGCCGTCCGGCAGCTGCACCGGCACCTGGGCCCGCAGCTCCCAGCCGAGCGGGCCCTCGACCTCGTCCACCACACCGCCCTGCTGGGTGATGCCGGTGGCGATCTCGTCCCGCACCTCGCCCCAGATGCCTTCCTTCTTGGGCGCGGCGAACGCCTGCAACTGCACGGCACTGTCCCGCAGCACCACGGTCGCGGCCACGATCGCGTCCCCCGCGACCTCCACCCGCAGCTCCATGCCCTCGACCCCGGGCACGAACATGCCGCCGAGGTCCACCCGGCCCTCGCCGGGCTCCCGCACCTCGGACACGTCCCACGGGCCGTCGGGACGCGGCGCGGGGGGCAGGCTCACCCTGGGAGCCTCCTCGTCGCCCTCGTCGACGAGGCCCGCCGCGTCCTCCGCGTCCTCGGCCAACTCCTCGGAGGTCACGTCGAGCGACTCGACGTCCTCCTCGCTGCGCTTGCGGCGACGTCCGAACACGTCATCGTCCTTCCCGGTCGGAACCGACCGAAGCGTATCCATTCCCACCCGTTGTGCCGTCCACGGCGGCATGACCGCCGGTGGACCCGAAGCCCCCTTCGGCCCGCGCCGACCCGGGAAGCTCCGCCACCTCCTGGAAGCGCACCTTCTCGACCTGCTGGACGACCATCTGGGCGACCCGGTCGTAGCGCTCGAACCGCACGCTCTCGCGCGGGTCGAGATTGACCACGATCACCTTGATCTCTCCACGGTACCCGGCATCGATGGTCCCCGGGGCATTCACCATGGCGACCCCGCAGCGGGCGGCGAGTCCGGACCTCGGATGCACGAAGGCGGCATACCCCTCCGGGAGCGCGATAGACACTCCGGTGGGCAGAACCGCGCGCTCCCCCGGGGCCAGCTCCGCCGCCTCGGTGGTGACGAGATCGGCACCGGCGTCCCCCGGGTGGGCATACCCCGGGATCGGCACCTGCGGGTCCACCCTGCGGATCAGCACGTCCACCGGTACGGGAGTCACGGATTCACCTCGAATGCGCGCGCGACCTTCACCTGATCCGGGTCGGCGAGCGCCGCGTTGATCTCCTCCGACCGGCCGTTCTTGATGAAGTGGTCGACCCGCACCTCTATGAAGAGGGCCTCCGCGCGCACCGCGACGGGCCCCTCGGGACCCCCGATGCGGCCCGTGGCCGCACAGTAGATCTTGCGGCCGTGCACGGCGGTCACCCGTGCCTCCAGGTGCAGCACGGTGCCGACGGGCACCGGCCGGACGAAGTCCGTCTCCAGCCGCCCGGTCACCGCGATCACGCGCTGGAGCCAGTTGAGGGACCCGAGCGTCTCGTCCAGCGCGGCGGTCAGCACCCCGCCGTGGGCCAGGCCGGGCGCGCCCTGGTGGGCGGCGTCCACGGTGAACTCGGCCGTGAGGCCGACGCCCTCGCCCGCCCGCACCCGCAGGCGCAGGCCCCCGCTCTGCTCGCCGCAGCCGAAGCACTGGTCGTAGTGCGCGCCGAGGAGCTCCCCGGGCGCGGGCGCGTCGGGGTGGCGCACGGGTGCCATGGCGCCTTCCGGCGGCTTCAGCACTGTCGTTCTTCCACTCACAACGGCTGACCTTACCCGCGAGAGATGCCCCGGCAGGCGGCCATGCCAAGCTGATACGCATGCAGCCTTACGACGAACGTCTCACCGCGCCTCGTTCATGGTGGTTCATCGCGGTTCTGATCGGGTTCGGCACGGCGTTGATCATGCTGCCTTTCGGCACCCTGCCGATGCTCGGCGGCCTGATCGCGGGCGCGGCGCTGGCGTGTGTCGCGGTGAGTTCGTACGGCTCGGCCCGGGTGCGGGTGGTGGCGGGCTCCCTGGTCGCGGGAGAGGCCAGGATCCCGGTGTCGGCGCTCGGGACCGCCGAGGTGCTGGACGCCGACGAGGCGGCCGCCTGGCGGAGCTACAAGGCCGATCCGCGGGCCTTCATGCTGCTGCGGAGCTACGTCCCGACCGCGCTGCGGGTCGAGGTCACCGATCCGCAGGACCCCACGCCCTACGTGTACGTCTCCACCCGGGACCCCGAGGGGCTGGCCGCGGCTCTGACGGCCGTACGCGCCGAGACGGCCTAGGAAAGCGCCCTACGACCTAGGGAGCGTCCTGAGGGCCCTGCTGCGGGGACTGAGGGCCCCGCGGGGGCTGTGGGGGCGCCAGCTCGCCCGGGGCGCCGGGCGGCTCACCGGATGCGTCCGGAGACGGAGGAAGGGCCTCCCAGGGCACCTGGCGGGCGCGCAGATCCCTGCGGATCTTGCGCGCGAGTCTCTTGGTGTCGCGCCGGTTCATCGAGGCGCCGACGGCCGCGCCGACCATGAAGGGCGCCAGGACGGGCAGGTTCCGGAAGCTCCGTCTCAGCACCTGCTGGCGCAGCTCGCGCTTCATCCGGACGTTCAGCGCGGCGTTGACGCTGCCGGGGACGGTCGGGTCGATACCGCGCTCCTCGGCCCATGAGCTGAGGTAGACGGTGCCCCGCTGCCGCACGGCCCCGGGCGCCCGCAGCCCGTAGACCTCGTGCAGCTCGGCGATGAGCTTGAACTCTATGGACGCCACGCCGACGATCTCGGCGGCCAGCTCGGTGGGCATGGCGGGCGGGGTTGGCAGCATCGCCGCGGCACCAACGCCCGCGCCCACGGTGGAGGTGCCGTTCGCCGCACCCGCCACCAGCTTGTCCGCGATCTCTTCCGGGCCGAGCCCGGGGAACTGCTTGCGGAGCGTCGCGAGGTCGCGGACCGGAATACGCGGTGCGTTCGCCACGATCCGGTCGGCGACCGCGTACACCCCCGCCCGGGCACGGTCACCGCCCTGCCGGACGCCGCGGCCGAGGGCGGCCGCGAGCGAGGCCGCCCGGCCTCGCTCGACATGTGCCCCGTCCACGCCGTCGTGCTCCGCGTCCACGACTGGCCTGCGGCTCAGGCCGCGCAGTCGCGGCAGATCGGCTGGCCGTTCTTGGTCTCGGCGGCCAGCTGGCTGCGGTGGTGCACGAGGAAGCAGCTCATGCACGTGAACTCGTCGGCCTGGCGGGGCAGGACCCGGACGGACAGCTCCTCGTTGGAGAGGTCCGCACCGGGCAGCTCCAGACCCTCGGCCTGCTCGAACTCGTCGACGTCGACGGTGGACGCCGACTTGTCGTTCCGCCGGGCCTTGAGTTCCTCGATGCTGTCCTCGTTGACGTCATCGTCGGTCTTGCGTGGGGTGTCGTAATCCGTTGCCATGTCGCTCTCCCCCTCTGGGTGTCTGCGGTGTCTCAGCGCTCGTAACGCGTGAGAGGCCGGACTTGTGCCCGACCTGAGGCGGAGATTTTGCCTCACATCAAGGTCTGTTACTCAATCGACACCCAACCGCACCCCTGAAGAGGTGATCGGGTTGGATGGCCATCGGGACCGTACACGGTCCGAATGTCGCACTCTCATGCGCCATGACGTGTACTTCCCGTGATCACGGTGCCTGAAAACCCGGATTTTTACGGCTTTCCGGCAACCGGCACGATCACGCAGAGTGTATGGCTTGAAAATCGCCCATGTGATCGATCACACACGATACAGGCGGTGGGCGGATCACGAAAATTCCGCCCAAAGCGAACACCCCACGAGGGTACTACCCCTTTCGCCATTCCGCCGTTCCGCCGTTCCGCGCTCAGACCGGGAGCACCACCCGCATCACCAGGCCACCGCCCTCCCGCGGCTCGGCCGCGATCCGCCCGCCGTGGGCGCGCGCCACCGAGCGGGCGATCGACAGCCCGAGGCCCACGCCCTTGTCGCTGCCGGTGCGCTCGGTGCGGAGCCTGCGGAACGGTTCGAAGATGGCGTCCATCTCGTACGCCGGGATCACCGGACCGGTGTTCGCGACCAGCAGCAGCGCCTGCCCCTGCCGCACCTCGGTGGTCACCTCCACCCAGCCGTGGTCCGGAACGTTGTAGCGCACCGCGTTCTGCACCAGGTTCAGCGCGATCCGCTCCAGCAGCACCCCGTTGCCCTGGACCACCGCGGCCGCCCGCTCGCCCCGGATCTCCACGCCCTTGGCCTGGGCCTCGGCCCGGAGCTGTTCGAGGGCCTGGGAGGCCACCTCGGCGAGATCCACCGGCTTGCGGTCCACGATCTCGTTGTCGCTGCGGGCCAGCAGCAGCAGGCCCTCCACCAGCTGCTCGCTGCGCTCGTTGGTGGCCAGCAGCGTCTTGCCGAGCTGGACCAGCTCCGGGGACGCCTGTGGATCGGACAACTGCACCTCCAGCAGGGTGCGGTTGATCGCCAGCGGGGTGCGCAGCTCGTGCGAGGCGTTGGCGACGAACCGCTGCTGGGCGGTGAACGCCCGGTCCAGCCGTTCCAGCATCTCGTCGAAGGTGTCCGCCAGCTCCTTCAGCTCGTCGTCCGGCCCGTCCAGCTCGATCCGGCGGGACAGGTCCGAGCCCGCCACCTGACGCGCCGTACGGGTGATGCGGCCCAGCGGCGAGAGCACCCGCCCGGCCATGGCGTAGCCGAACGCGAACGCGACCACGGCCAGCCCCAGCAGCGCCAGCAGCGAGCGGCGCAGCAGCCCGTCCAGGGCGTAGTCGCGCTGCTGCGACATGCACTGGGCCACCGCCCGGTTGAACGCGTCGTTGTTGCCCTGGCTGGGCAGATGGCAGGTGTCGGAGGGCTTGTAGTCGATCCGCACGATCTGGAGCGGGAACTCGCTGCCCCGGCGGATGGCGTCGGCCGCCAGCAGGTAGATGATCGTCAGCAGCACCACACCGGCGATCAGGAACATCCCGCCGTACAGCAGGGTGAGCCGTATCCGGATGGTGGGCCGCAGCCAGGGGTTGGGCGGCGAGGTGTGCTGCGGGTCCCAGCTGGGCTTGGGCGGTGCGGCGGGCGGAAGCGGAGTCGTGGCCATGTCGCGGTCAGATCCGGTATCCCGAGCCGGGGACGGTGACGATCACGGCGGGCTCGCCGAGCTTGCGGCGCAGCGTCATGACGGTCACCCGGACGACGTTGGTGAACGGGTCGGTGTTCTCGTCCCAGGCCTTCTCCAGCAGCTGCTCGGCCGAGACGACGGCGCCCTCGCTGCGCATCAGGACCTCCAGCACCGCGAACTCCTTGGGCGCCAGCTGGATCTCCTTGCCGTCCCGGAACACCTCGCGGCGGTTCGGGTCCAGCTTGATCCCGGCGCGCTCCAGGACCGGCGGCAGGGCGACGGTGGTGCGGCGGCCGAGCGCCCGCACCCGGGCGATCAGCTCGCTGAAGGCGAACGGCTTGGGGAGGTAGTCGTCGGCGCCGATCTCCAGCCCCTCGACGCGGTCGCTGACGTCACCTGAGGCGGTGAGCATCAGGACGCGGGTGGGCATGCCCAGTTCGACGATCTTGCGGCACACATCGTCGCCGTGGACGAGCGGCAGGTCACGGTCGAGGACCACGACGTCGTAGTCGTTGACGGCGATGCGCTCCAGGGCGGCGGCACCGTCATACACGACGTCGACAGCCATGGCCTCCCGGCGCAGTCCGGTGGCCACCGCGTCGGCGAGCAGCTGCTCGTCCTCGACGACGAGTACACGCACGTCGTTGGTCCTTCCCTCAGGGCCGCGGCGGGCTCTCGTGCTCCACAGCGTTCGGCGCCTCCATCCTGCCTCGAAGTCTCATAAACCGGCGGTAAGAGGTGCCGGGCGGCCCACTTCAAGATCATCAAGAAACTTTTGGCGCCGGAGGTTTCCGCTCCGAGTGGGGTGGGGAGGACGACTGCACACCCCGCGATCACGCCCTGTATGTGGCTATCCATAGACGCCGCTGCCACCCTCAGGGATTCACGTACGTGATCGCTCCCGCCGTCGGCACACCCCGTGCCACCGACCCACGACGAGGGGGCGCACCATGGACGCGTTCACCGCAGGCATTCTGCAGCGTATAGAGACCACTCAGTCCGATCTGACTCGCGCCCGTGAGACGGGCGACGAGTTCCTCGCCGATGTGGAGCTGGCGGAGCTGGAAGACCTCCGTCGACTGGCCGCCGAGCACGGCGTCGAAGTAAGCGCCGCTTGATCCAGGTTGCTTGATCCAGTGCGCCGCCGGTTCCGTTCGGCGGCTTGATCACCCGGTGTGACGGAGACCGATCCAGCTCCGGTACGCCGATCCGCCCAGCACGACCGGCACAATCCACGCCGAAGCGCCCCGGTGTCCTCCTGGCACCGGGGCGCTTCGCGTGCCCGGGGGTGGTGGCGGCCCGGCTCAGTCGTGCCAGGCGCCCAGGCCCTCCAGCAGCGACTGGAGCGGCTCGAAGAGGCCGGGGGCGGCGGCGATGGTCAGCTCCGTCGAGGCGGGTACGCCCGGCCGTCCGCCGGTCAGCGCGCCCGCCTCGCGGGCTATGAGGGCACCGGCCGCGTAGTCCCAGGGGTTGAGCCCGCGCTCGTAGTACGCGTTGAGCCGGCCGCAGGCCACGTCGCACAGGTCGATGGCGGCCGATCCGCCGCGCCGGATGTCGCGCACCTGGGGCAGCAGCTCGTGGAGGACCCTGGCCTGCCCGATGCGGCGCTCGCGCACATAGCCGAAGCCGGTGCCGATCAGCGCCTGCTCGAAGGGGGGCGCGGTGCGCACCCGCACCCGCTCCCCGTCGGCGTACGCGCCCTGGCCGAGCACCGCGTGGTACGTCTCGCCGCGCATCGGCGCCGCCACCACGCCGACGACCGTCTCGCCGTCCCGCTCGACGGCGATGCTGACCGCCCAGGACGGGAGGCCGTAGAGGTAGTTCACCGTGCCGTCGATCGGGTCGATCACCCAGCGGACACCGCTGCTGCCCTCGCTGCTCGCGCCCTCCTCGCCCAGCACGCCGTCCTGCGGGCGGTGCTGCGCGAGGAAGTCGGTGATCAGCTTCTCGGAGGCGACGTCCATCTCGGTGACGACATCGATCGGGCTGGACTTGGTGGCGGCCACGCCGAGGTCGGCCGGGCGGCCGTCACGCAGCAGGTCCCCGGCCCTGCGGGCGACCTCCAGGGCCAGATCGAGCAGTTCGGCGTTGAGCGAGTCGGTCATCGTGCTCCTTGGTGGATTACCCGTGCGTCGTGCGTGTGCGCGTGCGACGGCCCTGGAGATCCGCCGGAACGGTCCCCTGGTCGGCCCGGCTAGTCGGCCCCGGCGGCGGCCGGCCGCGGCGAGCGGGCCGGACAGCAGCCCACCGGGCAGAGGTCGTGGGACGGGCCCAGCGCGCCCAGGGCGCAGCGTTCGGGCACCGCCGGGGCGTCCCCGGCGGCGAACCGCTCGGTGGCCGCGCGCTCCAGCAGCAGATCGCGCACCGCCGCCGCGAACCGCGGATCGGCGCCCACGGTCGAGGCGCGGGCGACCGGCAGGCCCAGGTCGGCCGCCTTGGCGGCCGCCTCGGTGTCCAGGTCGTACTTGACCTCCATATGGTCCGATACGAAGCCGATCGGGACCATCACGGCGGCGGGCACGCCCTCGCCGTGCAGCTCCTCCAGGTGGTCGCAGATGTCCGGCTCCAGCCAGGGGATGTGCGGGGCGCCGCTGCGGGACTGGTAGACCAGCCGCCAGGGGTGCACCGCGCCGGTCTCCTCCCGCACCGCCTCGGCGATCAGCCGGGCGACGTCGAGGTGCTGGGCGACGTACGCACCGCCCTCGCCGTGGTCCGGGACCGGTCCTGAGGTGTCCGCGGCGGCGGTCGGGATGGAGTGGGTGGTGAAGGCGAGGTGCGCGCCCGCCCGCAGCCCCTCGGGCAGCTCGGCGAGCGCGGCGAGCGTCGCATCCACCATGGGCCGGACGAAGCCGGGGTGGTTGAAATAGTGCCGCAGCTTGTCCACGCGCGGCAGCGGCAGCCCCTCGCCCTCCAGGGCGGCGAGGGCGTCCGCAAGGTTCTCGCGGTACTGGCGGCAGCCCGAGTACGAGGCGTACGCGCTGGTGGCGAGCACCGCGATGCGGCGGTGGCCGTCGGTGACCATCTCGCGCAGGGTGTCGGTCAGGTACGGGGCCCAGTTGCGGTTGCCCCAGTAGACCGGCAGGTCCAGCCCGTGCTCGGCGAAGTCCTTGCGCAGCGCGTGCAGCAGCTCGCGGTTCTGGGCGTTGATCGGGCTGACGCCGCCGAACAGGAAGTAGTGCTGCCCGACCTCCTTGAGCCGCTCCCGCGGGATGCCCCGGCCCCGCGTGACGTTCTCCAGGAACGGCACGACATCCTCGGGGCCTTCGGGCCCGCCGAAGGAGAGCAACAGCACGGCGTCGTACGGGGCGGGGGATGGCTGCGGTGGCTGTTCCGGCATGGTTCTGATCCTGCCACCGGTCCCGGACCGGCGGGAAATGCCCCTGCGCGGGCCCCGGGGTGACCGTAAGCTGTATCAGCTTCGACGTTCCTTACCCCCTCGGCCCCGCCGACCTGCTCTCTTTCGCTCCTTCGTCCCGTTCTGTCGCTCTGCCCGCCCGCGGAGGCCCCGCCATGCCCGGACCCGGTCCGTACCGTGTGATCTTCGCCGCCCCCGGCGCCAAGGCGTTCTCCGCGGCCGGGTTCATCGGGCGGATGACCGTGGCCATGACGAGCATCGGCGTGGTCACGATGGTCTCCCAACTCACCGGGCGGTACGGGCTCGCCGGTGCGCTGGCGGCCACCCTCGCGCTCTCCGTCGCCGTCATCGGCCCGCAGACCTCCCGGCTGGTCGACCGGTACGGCCAGCGCCGGGTGCTGCGCCCCGCGACCCTCGTCACGCTCACCTCGCTGGCCGGACTGCTGCTGGCGGCCCACCTGGGCTGGCCGGACTGGACGCTGTTCGTGTTCGCCGCCACGGCCGGCTGTGTGCCGAGCGTCGGCTCCATGGTGCGGGCCCGCTGGGCGGCGATCCACCAGGACGCGCCGCGTGAGCTGCACGCCGCGTACGCCTGGGAGGCCATCGTCGACGAGGCGTGCTTCATCCTCGGACCGATGATCGCGATCGGGCTGTCCGCCGCCTGGTTCCCGGAGGCGGGTCCGCTGCTGGCGGGCTGCTTCCTGGCCGTCGGCGTCTTCTGGCTCACCGCGCAGCGGTCCACCGAGCCCGCGCCGCATCCGCGCGGGTCGCACAGCGGTGGCTCCGCGCTACGGTCGCACGCGCTCCAGGTGCTGGTCCTCACCTTTGTCGCGGTCGGGACGATCTTCGGTGCGATCGACGTGGCGACGGTGGCGTTCGCCGAGGCCGAGGGTCACAAGGCGGCGGCGAGCCTGGTCCTGGCGGTGTACGCGCTGGGCTCGTGCGCGGCGGGAGCGGTCTTCGGGCTGCTGTCGCTCAAAAGATCGCTGTCTTTCCGCTGGTTGCTGGGTATTTGTGCGATGACCGTGAGTATGATCCCCCTCCAACTGGTCGGGAACCTGTCGTTTCTGGCCGTGGCGCTCTTTGTCGCGGGCCTGGCCGTCGCACCGACGATGGTCACGACCATGGCCCTCGTCGAACAGCACGTACCACGCGCGCAGCTGACCGAGGGCATGACCTGGGTGAGTACCGGGCTCATGGTCGGAGTGGCACTCGGTTCGTCGGCCGCCGGAGGGGTGGTGGACGCCGCCGGGGCCCGCGCGGGGTACGCGGTGCCGGCCGTGGCCGGGGCGCTCGCGGCGGCGGTGGCGTTCCTCGGGTATCGCCGGCTCCGGCCGGCGCCACAGCGGGAGGGGTCGGGTGCGGATGGCCGTCAAGACCGTAAGAACCGAGCGGAACAGCGTGTGGCGTAACTGGGCGGGGAACGTCATCGCCCGTCCGGTGCGGAGCGTGGCCCCCTCCTCGACCCAGGAGCTGGCCGAGGCGGTGCGTCAGGCCGTGGCGGACGGGCTGCGGGTCAAGCCGGTGGGCACCGGCCACTCCTTCACCACCACGGCCGCCACCGACGGCGTGCTGATACGCCCGGACCGTCTGGTGGGCGTGCGGGAGGTGGACCGGGAGGCGGGCACGGTGACCGTCGCGGCGGGCACCACACTGCGTCAGCTCAACGAGACCCTGTCGGTCCACGGTCTGTCGCTGACCAACATGGGCGACATCATGGAGCAGACGGTGGCCGGGGCCACCTCCACCGGCACCCATGGGACGGGGCGCGACAGCGCCTCGATCGCCGCCCAGATCAAGGGGCTGGAGCTGGTCACGGCGGACGGCTCGGTACTGCGCTGCTCGGCGACCGAGCACCCGGAGGTCTTCGCGGCCGCCCGGGTCGGCCTCGGCGCGCTCGGCGTGGTCACGGCGATCACCTTCGGGGTGGAGCAGGAGTTCCTGCTCACGGCGCGCGAGGAGCCGATGCCCTTCGACCGGGTGATGACGGAGTTCGAACAACTCGTCGCCGAGAACGAGCACTTCGAGTTCTACTGGTTCCCGCACACCGGCAACTGCAACACCAAGCGCAACAACCGCAGCACCGGCCCCGCCTCCCCCATCGGCCGGGTCAGCGGCTGGGTGGACGACGAACTGCTGTCCAACGGCATCTTCCAGGTGGCCTGCACGGTGGGCCGGGCGGTCCCCGCCACCATCCCCGGGATCGCCAAGATCTCCAGTCGCGCCCTGTCCGCCCGCACCTACACGGACATTCCTTACAAAGTCTTCACCAGCCCGCGCCGGGTCCGCTTCCTGGAGATGGAGTACGCGGTGCCGCGCGAGGCCGCCGTCCCGGCGCTGCGCGAACTCAAGGCGACCGTCGAGCGGTCGGGGCTGCGGGTCAGCTTCCCGGTGGAGGTGCGGACGGCACCCGCCGACGACATCCCGCTGTCCACCTCCTCCGGCCGGGACACCGCGTACATCGCCGTCCACCTCTACCGGGGCACCCCGCACCGGGCGTACTTCACGGCCGCCGAGCAGATCATGACCGCGCACGGCGGACGCCCGCACTGGGGCAAGCTGCACAGCCGCGACGCCGCGTATCTGTCGGGGGTCTATCCGCGGTTCGGCGAGTTCACCGCGCTCCGCGACCGGCTCGACCCGGACCGGGTGTTCGGCAACGACTACCTGCGGCGGGTGCTCGGCGGCTGAGCCGCCCGGCCGGGAGCGGGTGCCCCCTCGGGCCGCGCCCGCTCCGGCGGCTCCGGGCCCCGGCGTGGACATTCGTTCCAGCTCGCGGGGGAAAGCGGACTATAAACGAAGCGGATCGTTCCGATTCTGACGTTCCTGTGAAACTTGCGGCCCAAAATGCGCTCCACTTCGAAGGATTCGGCGCCGGATCACCACGCCACGCCCGAACTCGGCTGGCGCGCCGCTCCACCCGAGCGGCCCAAATGGAGTACTGTGGCGAGCCCTGGCCCCGCTTTCCCGTCCGGCCGCCCGGACCCAACGGGAGGGGGCAGAGGGCGGCAACCAACCGGCCCGGGCAACTCGGCAAAGTTGTGGCAGGCTGCACCCGGGCAGGCCACACTCGTCTAGCGGGAGAGCAGCGACGCAACCGTGACGTCGGCAGGCACCACCCGGGAGGTCCCCATGCCCGAACTGCGTGTCGTGGCCGTCAGCAACGACGGCACACGGCTGGTGCTCAAGGCTGCGGACAGCACGGAGTACACACTTCCCATCGACGAGCGACTGCGCGCCGCGGTGCGCAACGACCGCGCTCGGCTCGGCCAGATCGAGATCGAGGTCGAGAGCCATCTGCGGCCCCGTGACATCCAGGCCCGTATACGGGCCGGCGCCACGGCCGAAGAGGTCGCGCAGATGGCCGGCATTCCCGTCGACCGCGTGCGCCGCTTCGAGGGCCCGGTGCTCGCGGAGCGCGCGTTCATGGCCGAGCGCGCCCGTAAGACCCCCGTGCGCCGCCCCGGCGAGAACACCGGACCGCAGCTCGGCGAGGCCGTGGCGGAGCGGCTGCTGCTGCGCGGCGCCGAGAAGGACACCGCGCAGTGGGACTCGTGGCGGCGTGACGACGGCACCTGGGAGGTGCTGCTGGTCTACCGGGTCGCCGGTGAGCCGCACTCGGCGAGCTGGACGTACGACCCGCCCCGGCGGCTGGTCCAGGCCGTGGACGACGAGGCGCGGACGCTCATCGGCGAGGCCGACGACACCCCGGAGCCCAGCTTCCCCTTCGTCCCGCGCATCGCCCGGCTGCCGCGCGACCGGGACAAGGACAAGGACAGAGACCGGGACAGAGAAAGAGACTGGGACCGGGGGACGTCCTCCGACCACGGCGACGACGAGGACGAGTCCGCGCTGCCGGTCCCGGCGTCCGCCTCGGCGGAGGACGGCTTCGGCGGCGAGCGCGACTCGCTGACCAGCCTGCTGGAGGCCGTGCCCAACTTCCGTGGCGACATGGTCGTGCCCGAGGCGCCGGTCGTGGCGCCGCCACCCCCGTCGGACGAGCCGGTGGAGGAGGCGGAGGCCGTCGAGCCGCCCGCCCCGGCGGCGAGCGCGGGTTCGGCGTACGCGGATGTGCTGATGCCCCGTTCGGTCGCGGGCCACCGCGACCGGCTGACCGGTACGACGGACCGCCAGGCGGAGGCGGACGGTGTCCGTCCGGGTCGCCGGGCGGCGGTGCCGAGCTGGGACGAGATCGTCTTCGGTACGCGCCGCAAGAAGCAGGAGTAGCCTCCGGGCCGCTCGTTCTCCGCACGGCTCCGGTGAAGGATTTCCATCACCTGACGGTAGAAGCAGCAGCCTTCTGGACCTGGCAGATTTCCACCGCCCGCCCCGACCTCTTGCCGCGAGCCGCGTCTACAGGCGAGCTGTACGTGAGCCTTTCCTTCGATAATCCCTCAGCGTGCCAGGCTGCGTTGGACGGCAATCCTGGTACAGAAAGTGAACGCCCCTGGGTCGGGCGTGCATGGCGGCCGAACCTGGGCTCGTCGATCTGCGCCTCTGCGCGGA
>NZ_GG657754.1:3041211-3044787 GCF_000158915.1 Streptomyces himastatinicus ATCC 53653
TCCCCGCACGCGCGTCCAGCAGCACCCCGCGCCGGGCGAGCGCGGCCGCGTCATCCGCCGTGAGCAGCGGCAGGGCGCCGGGCTCCGGGACGAAGTCCCCCTCGTGCTCGCCCGGGAGTTCGGTGGTCAGCGCGCCACCGGCCGCGGTCCAGGCGGGCAGACCGCCGTCGAGCACGCGGACATCGGGGTGGCCCGCCCAGCGAAGCAGCCACCAGGCGCGCGCCGCCGCCCACCCCTGTCCGCCGTCATACGTCACCACGCGCCGGTCCCGGCCGACCCCGGCCCGTCGCATCGCGGCCGCGAACGCGGAAAGATCGGGCAGCGGATGGCGCCCCGCCGCCCCGGCCGGGCTCGCCAGCTCGGTGTCGAGATCGACGTACACGGCGCCGGGCAGATGTCCGGCCTCGTAGGCGGGGCGGCCGGGAGGGCCGCCGAGCTGCCAGCGCACGTCCAGCAGCAGCGGGGGGCGCTCCCCCGCCAGCGCGTTCATGAGATCGGGTGCGGTGATGATGGCATTCATGGGAACCATCCTTGCGTAGATCCGCCTGCGACGTTTGGACCCCCCGATCACTCAACGCACAGCTGATCGTCACTCAATGGCCGGCAAAGCGAAACGGATGCGCGGCAATAAACCGGTCATTCTTCCTCCGGAGCGGCCATATTGCGGCGCGGCCGGGGAGCTTGCCGCGGCAGGTGGTGCAAATATCGTTCGGGCCCCCCACATCAGCACCTCCGCATCACCGCCCCGCGCCGCACCGGCCCGGGGCCGCACGGCCACGACGATGGTCCGAGGAGAGAGTGACGTATGACCGAGGCAGCGACTCGGCGCACACCGGGCACACCCTGCTGGACGAGTTTGATGGTGCACAGCCTTGCCGCGACACAGGACTTCTACCACGCCCTGTTCGACTGGGAGTTCACCCCGGGGCCCCAGCAGCTCGGCGCGTACGTCCGCGCCGTACGGGACGGCGTGCCGGTCGCCGGACTGGGTGAGCTGCCACCCGAACGTCAGCTTCCGGTCTCCTGGATGACCTATCTGGCCTCCCACGACGCCGACGAGACGGCCGAGATGATCCGCGCCTGCGGCGGCACCGTGGCCGTGGGCCCGCTGGACGCGGACGAGGCGGGCCGGATGCTGATCGCCGCCGACCCGGAGGGCGCCGTGTTCGGGGTGTGGCAGGAGGAGGAGCACGCCGTCCTCCGGGAGTCGGGACCGCCCGGCACCCCGGTCTGGCACGAGCTGACGGCCCGCGAGTCCGGGGCGGTCGCGAAGTTCTACCAGATGGTCTTCGGCTACGAAGCGGACGGTACGCGGAGCGCGTCGCCGCCCGAGCCCGGCGAGCCCGGCCGCCGGACCCTGCACCTGGCCGGGCAGCCGGTGTGCGCGATCCGGAGCGTGGGCCGGGCCCTGCCCCGCGACCGGGGCGCACACTGGATGACCCATTTCGCGGTACGGGACGTGGACGAAGCGGTGCGCCGGGTCGCCGAGTTGGGCGGCCGGGTGGTCGAGCCGCCCTCGGACCGGGCGACCGGTCGCGCGGCCCTGGTCACCGACCGGGAGGGGGCGGCCTTCACGGTCGTGCGGGCTGCGGAGGTTTAGGGAGCCGTCGGCGGGACGGCGGGCGAGTCGACCGGGAGCACATCGGGTGACAGGCTGGCGGCCCGCGCGCCGGCGGCCGTCATCCGGCGCCGGTGGTGGCGGCGGCACAGCACCTCGTAACCCACCTCGCTCTCCGACTGGTTGACGTCGCCCACGACGACCTGGGCGCCCTCGACGACCATCTCGCTGCCGACGGTACGGGCGTTGTGCGTGGCCCGGGCACCGCACCAGCACAACGCCTCGACCTGGAGCACCTCCACCCGGTCCGCGAGTTCGACCAGCCGCTGGGAGCCGGGGAAGAGCTTGCTGCGGAAGTCGGTGGTGATGCCGAAGGCGAAGACGTCCAGGCCCAGGTCGTCGACGATGCGGGCGAGTTGGTCGATCTGGAGCGGGGTAAGGAACTGCGCCTCGTCCACGATGACGTAGTCGGCGCGGCTCCCCGCCGTCAGCGCGCCGACCACATGGGCGTAGAAGTCCAGGTCCGGTACGGCCTCGACGGCCTCGGTGACCAGCCCGAGCCGTGAGGAGAGCTTGCCGTGGCCCGCCCGGTCGTCCCGGGCGTAGATCATCCCCTGGAGCCCGCGGGCCGAGCGGTTGTGCTCGATCTGAAGAGCCAGCGTGCTCTTTCCGCAGTCCATGGTTCCGGAGAAGAACACCAGCTCGGGCATGGGGGTGGCGAAGCCTTTCGTACGAGACAGGTGGCGGTGGGACGGGCCGCGCGCGGTGACGCGGTCGCGCGGGTGACGCGGTCGCGCGGGTGACGCGGTCGCTCAGGAGCGTACTTCGAGCAGCGGGACGAGCTGCTCCACCGGGGTCATCGAACCGTGCAGCCCGACCATCGCGGACTCCTTCGGCTCGGTCTCCGAGGCGACGATCGCGATGTCGTCGCGGGCGGCGGCCACGATGTCGCCGATGCGCCGGTAGACCCGGTCGTCCACGCCGCCGGTGCCGCCGGGCGGCCCGAACCAGCCCGCCTCGATGGCCTCGTCACGGCCGGCCACCCACATCCGCTCCCCCACCACCTCGCGCCATACGGCGAGCACGTCGCCGGCCGCGCCGGGGACCGCGTACAGATGGCGGGCACGGCCCTCGCCGCCCAGCAGCGCGACGCCCGCCCGCAGCTCCCAGTCGGTGTCGAAGTCGAGGCGCGACTCCGGGTCGAAGGGGATGTCGATCATGCCGTGGTCGGCGGTCACGTACAGCGCGGCGCGGGGCGGGAGTTGTTCGGCGAGCCGCCGGGCCAGCCCGTCGACGTAGCGGAGTTGGTCACGCCACTCCGCGGAGTCGACGCCGAAGCGATGACCCTTGCCATCCACTTCGCTGTAGTACGTGTAGACGAGCGAGCGGTCCGCGGCGCCGAGCTGCTCGGCCGCGAGGTCCATCCGCTCCTCGCCGGAGAGCCGGCCGTGGAAGGTGCCACCGCTCAGCGCGATCTTGGTGAGCGGGGTCTCCGCGAAGGTCGGCGCGGAGACCTGGCAGGTGTGCACGCCCGCGGCGTCGGCCAGCTGGAAGACCGTGGGATACGGCTGCCAGGCGTGCGGATCCGTCCAGGGCTGCCAGCGCAGCTGGTTCATCAGCTGGCCGGTGGCGGGGTCGGCCACCGTATAACCCGGCAGCCCGTGGGCGCCGGGCGGCAGGCCCGTGCCCACGGAGGCGAGCGACGTGGCGGTGGTGGACGGGAAGCCCGCGGTGAGCGGGGCGCCGGTGCCGTTCATCGAGGTGGAGAGCAGCGAGGTCAGGAAGGGCGCCTCGGCGGGGTGGTCGCGCAGCAGCTCCCAGCCCAGGCCGTCGATCAGGAAGACGCAGACCCGGTCGGCGGGCGCGAGGGCGAGCCCGGACGTCATCCCCGGGACCTCCTGCCCGGCGGCGACCGCGGGCAGCAGATCGGCGAGCGAACCCGTGCCGTAGCGCGGCAGCGGGGCGCTGCGGGGATCGAGCGGCACCGGCTCGGGCCAGGCGGAGTCGGCGGCGGTGGT
>NZ_GG657754.1:3045079-3046205 GCF_000158915.1 Streptomyces himastatinicus ATCC 53653
GTGTACGACTCGGGGTTGGCGACGACCCGGCTGAGCACGACCGAGGAGATCCGCTGGAGCTTCACGGACTCGGTGGAGGTGGTCGCGTACGGCGACGGGGAGGTGCCGTCCGCGGCCTGCTCGTCGGTGTGGCTGACGATGAAGCGGTTCCCGGTGAGGACGAGGACCGTGACATGGCGGCGCACCTCGTTGGCGTCGAACGTGGTCTCCTGATGGACCAGGTACGACACGATCGGCTCGCCGCCCACGGCGGCCTCCACCGCCTCGGCCACGAGTGCCGGGTAATAGCCGCTGCGCTCGATCGCCGCGCGCAGCCCCTGGGTCGTCGTACCGGTCTTCGCCATGGGCACCATCCTACGGGGCGGCGCCGACACCGGCTCCCATGCCCGTCACCGGTCCCGGCCCGTCAGTAGGCGGGCAGATGGCGGGGGCCGAGGTCGGTGCGCACGGGCGGCGGCGCCAGCCTCGCGGACGCGCCGAGCACGGAGAGGCCGCGCTGGGCGACGACCACCGGCTCCAGATCGACGGCGACCACCTCGGGATGGTCGTCCACCAGCCGCGACACCCTCAGCAGCAGCTCCTCGAGGGCCGCGGTGTCCACCGGTTTGGAACCCCGCCAGCCGAAGAGGAGCGGCGCGGTCCGGATGGACCTGATCAGCTCGGCCGCGTCCCGGTCGGTGGCGGGCACGAGCCGGTGGGCGGTGTCGCCCAGCAGTTCGGACGGGGCGCCGGCGAGCCCGAAGGAGAGCACGGCTCCGGCACCGGGGTCTATCGCGGCCCGTACGACGGTGTCGACACCGCGCGGCGCCATCCGCTGCACGACCAGGCCCAGCTCCTCGGCAGGACCGAGATGGGCGGTCAATTCGGCGTACGCGCGGCGCAGTTCCGTCTCGCCGCCGAGGTCGAGCCGCACCCCGCCCAGGTCGGTGCGGTGGCGCAGCTGCGGGGCGGTGGGCTTCAGCGCGACCGGGTAGCCGAGCCGCCCGGCGGCCCGTACGGCGGTGTCGGGGTCCGGCGCGGGCAGCGCGGGCAGCACGCTGACGCCGTAGCGGGCCAGCAGGCGCTGGGTGTCGGCGGCGGACAGCTCGATGTCGGGATTCGCCGGGCCCGTCAGGCGCGGGGGCTT
>NZ_GG657754.1:3046515-3048985 GCF_000158915.1 Streptomyces himastatinicus ATCC 53653
CCGACGCCCGCGAGGGCCTCCGCGAGGCCGGGGATCTCCAGGTGGACCACCGCCACCGGCTTGGCCGCGCCCCGCCCGGACGCCTCGGTGGCCGCCGTACGGACGGCCGCGGCGAGGTCCGCCGTGCGGGCATCGCCGACCCATGGGATGGCGGTGACGACGACGGCGTCGCACGCGTCGTCGCCGAGCGCCCCGGTCAGGGCGCGGTGGAAGTCCTCGGGGGCGGCGGCCGTGGTCAGGTCGCGGGGCGGCAGCGGGCGCAGCCCTTCGGTGAGGCAGGCGTCGTAGGTGAGCAGGCCGAGGGATTCGGAGTTGCCGAGGATGGCGACGCGCGGCCCGTCCGGGAGCGGCTGGGAGGCGAGCAGGACCCCGGCGTCGGCGAGCTGGGGTGACCGGTGTCCACACGCAGGACGCCCGCCTGTCGCAGCAGGTCGGAGACGGTGGCGTCGGGGATGCGGGTGGTGGGCACGGCGTGCCCGGTGGGGGCGCTGCCGCTGTGCCGGGCGCCCTTGACGACCACGACGGGCTTGACGGCGGCGGTGCGCCGGGCGAGCCGGGTGAACTTGCGGGGGTTACCGATGGATTCGAGGTACATGAGGGCGACGTCGGTCTCCGGGTCCTCGTACCAGTACTGGAGGAGGTCGTTGCCGGAGACGTCGGCGCGGTTCCCGGTGGAGACGAAAGTGGACAGGCCGACCATGCCCGCGAGGCCCGCGAGACCCGCCGTCCCCTCGGTGCCGGTGGGCCGGGTGACCCCGGCGCCGCGCCGGTGCAGCCCGGACAGCAGGGCGATGCCGATCGCGCCGGACTGGGTGAACAGCCCGATGCGGCCGGGGACGGGCAGCCGGGGTGAGAGGGAGGCGTTCAACCGCACGCCCTCGGCGGTGTTGATGATGCCGAAGGCGTTGGGGCCGATGACGCGCATGCCGTAGGTGCGGGCCTGGCGGACCAGGTCGCGCTGGCGGTCGCGGCCCTCGGGGCCGCTCTCGGCGTACCCGGCGGAGAGGACGACGAGCCCCTGGACGCCGTGGTCGCCGCAGTCGGCGACGACGGCGGGCACCTGCGCGGCGGGTACGGCGACGACGGCCAGGTCGACCGGTCCGTCGACCTCGCGCAGGGAGCGGTGGGCCGGGACGCCGTCGGGCTCCAGGCGCGTCCAGTCCTCGGGGAAGGCGTGGTTGACGGCGTGGACCCGCCCGGTGAAGCCGGCGTCGAGGAGGTTGCGCAGCACGGTGCGGCCGACCCCGCCGGGGGCCCGGCCGGTTCCGATGACGGCGACGGAGCCGGGGGTGAGCAGCCGCTGCACGGAGCGGGCCTCGGCGCGCTGCTCACGGGCGCGCATGACGGCGACGGAGCGGTCGGTGGGTTCGAGGTCGAATTCGAGGCGGACGACGCCGTCGTCGAAGCTGCGCTTCTGGGTGTAGCCGGCGTCCGTGAACACCTTGATCATCTTGGTGTTGGCGGGCAGCACCTCGGCGGCGAAGCGGCGGATGCCGCGCTCGCGGGCGACGGCCCCGATGTGTTCGAGGAGGGCGGAGGCCACGCCGCGGCCCTGGTGGGCGTCCTGGACCAGGAAGGCGACCTCGGCCTCGTCGGCGGGGGCGCGACCGGCATCGCCCTCACCGGGCGGCGGGAGGTGGGCGGGCAGCCCGTTCTCGTCGATGCGGTCGTAGCGGACGGTGGCGATGAACTCGCCCCCGACGGTGGCCGCGAGGCCGACCCGGTCGACGTAGTCGTGGTGGGTGAAGCGGTGGACGTCACGGTCGGAGAGCCGGGGGTAGGGCGCGAAGAAGCGGTAGTACTTCGACTCGTCCGAGACGTGTTCGTAGAAGCTGACCAGGCGCTGCGCGTCATCGGGCGTGATGGGGCGGATCTGCGCGGTGCCACCGTCCCTGAGCACCACGTCGGCCTCCCAGTGGGTGGGGTACGCGTGATGATCCGACGGGCTCGGCATGGGGACAGGGTACGGGCTGAAGTCCGGTACGCAGAGGTCCGCATGGCGGACACCCTTGCGTGAACGGGGGGTGTCGAGGGAAAGTCCGTATCGGACCTGTTCGGACATGACCGGACCCACTCGGGCCCGACCCGGGCGAGACCGGACACCGTATGATCTGGTCTAGACAACACCACCCGCAGATCTGAAGGGCAACACCATGGCTGAGCGCCGCGTCAACATCGGCTGGGCCGAGGGCCTGCACGCCCGCCCGGCGTCGATCTTCGTCCGTGCGGCGACCGCCGCCGGCGTCCCCATCACGATCGCCAAGGCGGGCGGCAACCCGGTCAACGCCGCCTCCATGCTCGCCGTGCTCGGCCTGGGCGCTCAGGGTGGCGACGAGGTCGTACTCGCCTCCGAGGCCGAGGACGCGGAGGTCGCGCTCGACCGTCTGGCGAAGCTGGTGGCCGAAGGTCTCGAGGAGCTTCCGGAGACCGTCTGATTCCGTCCGAATCGCATTTCGGCGCGACGGGGCCG
>NZ_GG657754.1:3049085-3073207 GCF_000158915.1 Streptomyces himastatinicus ATCC 53653
TGTTAATTCCGGCCGCTCGCCGTGTTTACGGAATGTGTTCGAAGTTCTCACCTGGGACGCGTTTCGCAATCGGTATTCGGCCAGCGAGCGTTCGGTGTGTGCGGCGGCGAGCGCCCGCGCCCGGTCGGCGTCGCCGCGCGCGACCGCGTCCACGATCGCCCCGTGCTCCGCCCAGGACTCGACGGCGCGCACCGACGGGTCGGCGCGCCCGGCCGCGCCCGGTATGCCCGGTGCGGCCTGCACGACCTGCGTGGACTGCATCCCCTGCGCGGCCTGCCGGGCCGGGTCCGCCGCGTACACCCAGGCCGTCTTGCGCCGCAGCTGCACCAGCATTCCCGCCAGGCTCGGGCTGCCGGACGCCTGGGCGAGCGTCTCGTGGAACCAGTCGCCCAGTGAGCGCAGCTCGCCCAGCCTGCCGCGCTGGGCCCGCTCCTGGCCGAGCCGGACCAGACCGCGCAGCACCTTCAGATGCCCCTCGGTGCGGCGCTGGGCGGCCCTGGCGGCGCCCAGCGGCTCCAGCAGGGCCCGGATGTCCAGGAGGTCGGCCGCCTCCTTCTCGGACGGCTGCGCGACGCAGGCGCCCGCATGCCGCCGGGTCGTGACGAAGCCCTCGGACTCCAGGGTGCGCAGCGCCTCGCGGACGGGCACCCGGGAGACCCCGTAGCGCCGGGCGAGCAGCTCCTCGGTCAGCCGGCTGCCGGGCGGATAGGTACCGGAGATGATGTCGTCACGAATCGCCGTGCACACCGCATGCGCCGAAATCCGGCGACCGCCCTGGAGTGCGGCCGTATCCCCGTTCACTTCCGGTCCCGCATTGTCGAACCTCCGCCTCAACCCCGCGAAACGCATCCGATTGACGCGTGTTCAGCGACTCTATTCGAAGCCGCCGGGATTTCCGATGGGCGAAGGCAATTCAGGGATATTTTTTGGTCACAGCGGCGGGGCACGCCGAAGGCCCCGTCCGGAGCGGACGGGGCCTTTCGACAGGAGCGGCGACGGGTCAGAGGTTGACGCCGTGCGAACGCAGGTACGACAGCGGGTCCATGTCCGAGCCGTACTCCGCGGTGGTGCGGGCCTCGAAGTGCAGGTGCGGGCCGGTGACGTTGCCGGTGGCGCCGGACAGACCGATCTGCTGGCCGGGGGTGACCTTCTCGCCGACCGAGACGCCGATCGAGGAGAGGTGGCCGTACTGGGTGTAGGTGCCGTCGTTCATCTTGATGACGACGTTGTTGCCGTACGAGCCGCCCCAGCCCGCCTCGACGACCTCGCCCATGCCCACCGACTGCACCTCGGTGCCCGTGGAGGCGCTGAAGTCGATGCCGGTGTGGCTGCCGGAGGACCACAGGCCGCTGGACGCCTGGTAACCGGTGGAGACGGAGGAGCCGTCGACGGGCGAGACGAACGTGTTGAGGCGCTTGCGCTCCTCCTCACGCGCGGCGCGCTCCTTGGCCTCGCGCTCCGCCTTGGCCTTCTTCGCGGCGGCATCGGCCTTCCGCGCGGCCTCCTGGCGGGCCACGGCCTCGGCCTTCGCCTTGGCGGCGGCGGCCTCGGCGGCGCTCTCCTGGGCCTGGGCTTGCGCGTCGATCTGGCCGGAGAGACTGTCGCCGATCACCATCGCCTGGCTGAGACCGGTGTCCTGGGGAGACGGCGTCTCGCCGGTCGCGGCGAGGGCCGGGCCGGCGATGCCGGCGACGACGCCCGAGGCGACGGTGGTGATGCCAGCGATGTTCGCGCCGGTACGGACGGCGGTCTGGCTGGGACGTCGGTGCTTCCCGGCGGCACGGGTGAACGCCATGGTGTGGCGCACTCCTTTCCTTCCTTCTCGCCTACCGGGTTAGCTGACGGGTTCGGAGCAGGAAGGTCTCCTACGGGCCCCTCCCCCGGCCGGGGAAGGCGTCCGATTCACCCCAGGGACGTTTGGGTCCCCGGCTCCCCTGGCACTCGCACCATGGGACTCGGCGATGGCTGTCCGTGCCGCGGGTGCGGCGGGTATCCGGCGAACAGCCGCACTGACGCTAGACGGGCCGCGTTTCGATCACCAAACGGTTACGGGTTTTTGTTGTTCTCGCCACAAACCAAACGCCCCTCAAATCGGACATACAGGAGGACCCTGGCGTCTCACTCGACGCCAGGGTCCTTGTGCTGCTAATGCGTTGAGCCGGGCCCGGGACAGATCGGGCCCCGCGGAGGGCGGTTCAGCCGGTGATGACGCGCACCTCTCCGATGCCGAGCGCCCTGACCGGCTCCTCGATCTTCGAGGCGTCACCCACGAGCACCGTCACCAGCCGGTCGGCCGGGAAGGCGCTCACGACCGCCGCGGTCGCCTCCACCGTCCCCGCCTCGGCGAGCCGGGCGTACAGCTGCGCCTGGAAGTCGTCCGGCAGGTGCTGCTCGACCTGGTCGGCGAGCGTGCCCGCGACGGCGGCGGCCGTCTCGTACTTCAGCGGGGCGACGCCGACGAGGTTCTGCACGGCGACATCGCGCTCGGCGTCCGTCAGCCCCTCCTCCTTCAGCGTCCGCAGCACCGTCCACAGGTCGTCCAGCGCCGGGCCGGTGACCTCGGTGGCCACCGAACCGCTGATCGCCAGCAGCGAGGCGCCCGCCGAGCCGCCGCCGGCCGGCGAGGGCGGCGTCGAGCGCAGCACCTGGCCGAAGGCGCGCACCCCGTAGGTGTAGCCCTTCTCCTCGCGCAGCACCCGGTCCAGCCGGGAGGTGAGGGTGCCGCCCAGGCAGTAGGTGCCGAGCACCTGCGCGGGCCAGACACGGTCGTGCCGGTCGGCGCCGATGCGCCCGAGGAGCAGCTGGGTCTGGACCGCGCCGGGCCGGTCGACGATCACCACACGGCCGGTGTCGTCGGCGATGACCGGCGGGACCGAGCGCTGCGGGGCCGGACCGCCGGTCCAGGCGCCGAGGGTGTCGGCGAGGGCCTGGTCGAGGTCGACACCGGCCAGGTCGCCCACGACGACCGCGGTCGCGGTGGACGGCCGGACGTGCGCCTCGTAGAAGGCGCGCACCGCCGCGGCGTCGATGCCCTCGATGGTCTCCTCGGTGCCCTGGCGCGGCCGGGACATCCGCGACTCGGAGGGGAACAGCTCCTTGGCCAGGGCCATGGAGGCGCGGCGGGCCGGGTTGGCCAGCTCGTGGGGGATCTCGTCCAGCCGGTTGCGCACCAGCCGCTCGATCTCGCCGTCGGGGAAGGCGGGGGCGCGCAGGGCGTCGGCCAGCAGGCCGAGCGCCTTGGGCAGCCGGGAGACCGGCACCTCAAGGGAGACCCGGACGCCGGGGTGGTCCGCGTGGGCGTCCAGGGTGGCGCCGCAGCGCTCCAGCTCGGCGGCGAACTCCTCGGCGGTGTGCTTGTCGGTGCCCTCGGACAGGGCGCGCGCCATGATCGTGCCGACGCCGTCCAGACCGGCCGGTTCGGTGTCCAGCGGGGCGTCGAGGTTGATCTCCACGGCGACGACCTGCTGGCCGGGGCGGTGGCAGCGCAGCACGGTGAGCCCGTTGGACAGCTCACTGCGCTCCGGCGCCGGGAAGGCCCACGGCTTGGGGGCGCCGCCCTGCGGCTGCGGGTGGAAGGTCATGGTGGCGGTGACGGCGTCGCTCACTGGGCCGCCTCCCCTTCTGCGTCGGTGTCGGCGGCTTCTGCGGCGCCGGAGGATTCGTCGTCCGCGTCCTCGGCGCCCTGGACGGGCTCGTAGACCAGCACGGCGCGGTTGTCGGGGCGCAGCCGCGCCGCGGCCACGGCCCGCACCTCCTCGGCGGTGATGTCCAGCACCCGCCCCACGGCGGTCAGCGCCAGCTGCGGGTCGCCGAACAGCACGGCGAACCGGCACAGCTCGTCGGCGCGGCCGCCGACGGTGGCCAGCCGGTCCAGCCACTCGCGCTCGATCTGCGCCTGGGCGCGCTCCATCTCCTGCGGCGTCGGGCCCTCCTCGGCGAAGCGGGCCAGCTCCTCGTCGACGGCGGCCTCGATGCCGGGTACCTCGACCCCGCCGGAGGTCTTCACGTCCAGCCAGCCCAGCGACGGCGCGCCCGCCAGTCGCAGCAGGCCGAACCCGGCGGCGACGGCCGTACGGTCGCGGCGCACCAGCCGGTTGTGCAGCCGGGAGGACTCGCCGCCGCCGAGGACGGTCAGCGCCAGGTCGGCGGCGTCGGCCTCACGGGTGCCGTCGTGCGGCAGCCGGTAGGCGGCCATCAGGGCGCGGGCCGGGACCTCCTCCTCCACGACCTCGCGCAGCTGTCCGCCGATGACCTCCGGAAGTGTGCCGTCGCGGGGCGGCCGCTTGCCCTCGTGGGAGGGGATGCTGCCGAAGTACTTCTCGATCCAGGCGAGCGTCTGCTCGGGGTCGATGTCGCCGACGATGGACAGCACCGCGTTGTTCGGCGCGTAGTACGTGCGGAAGAACTCCCGGGCGTCCTCCAGGGAGGCGGCGTCCAGGTCGGCCATCGAGCCGATCGGGGTGTGGTGGTACGGATGGCCCTCGGGGTAGGCCATGGCGATGAGCTTCTCGAAGGCGGTGCCGTACGGAACGTTGTCGTAGCGCTGGCGGCGCTCGTTCTTGACGACGTCGCGCTGGTTCTCCAGGCTCTCGTCGTCCAGCGCGGTCAGGAGGGACCCCATCCGGTCCGCCTCCAGCCACAGCGCCAGCTCGAGCTGGTGGGCGGGCATCGTCTCGAAGTAGTTGGTGCGCTCGAAGCTGGTCGTGCCGTTGAGCGAGCCGCCGGCCCCCTGGACCAGCTCGAAGTGGCCGTTCCCCGTCACCTGGGCCGAGCCCTGGAACATCAGGTGCTCGAAGAGGTGGGCGAGGCCGGTACGCCCCTTGACTTCATGGCGTGAGCCGACGTCGTACCAGAGGCAGAGCGCGGCGACCGGGGTCAGGTGATCCTCGGAGAGCACCACCCGCAGGCCATTGGCCAGACGGTGCTCGGTCGCTTTCAGGCCGCCGGAGCCGGCCTGTTGCGTGGCCGTGTGACCCATGGGCATGTACGTCCCTTCGATCGCGTGATGATGCGCGTGCGAACCGCGTGATGAGCGCTTCTGTCACTGTATGCAACCGCACGGACATCTGGCGAAGTTCCCGTCACGCAAAGGTCCGGCCAGGGTCCCGCCGTGCCGTTCGGGGACGGCCCGTTCCACAGTTGTCGGTGGACGGGGCCACAATGGTCCGCGTCAGATCCCGCTCTGCCGTTGAAGGAGCCGCAAGCGCGATGGCCCGCCGCAGCACGAAGAGTCCGCCGCCGGACGACTTCGAGGAGCGCATCCTCGACATCGACGTCGTCGACGAGATGCAGGGCTCCTACCTGGAGTACGCCTACTCGGTCATCTATTCGCGCGCGCTGCCCGACGCCCGCGACGGGCTCAAGCCCGTGCACCGACGCATCCTCTACCAAATGAACGAGATGGGGCTGCGCCCCGAGCGCGGCTTCGTGAAGTGCGCCCGCGTCGTCGGCGAGGTGATGGGTAAGCTCCACCCGCACGGTGACGCGTCGATCTACGACGCGCTGGTGCGCATGGCGCAGCCGTTCTCGATGCGCCTGCCGATGGTCGACGGCCACGGCAACTTCGGCTCGCTGGGGAACGACGACCCGCCCGCCGCGATGCGGTACACCGAGTGCCGGATGGCCTCGGCGACCTCGCTGATGACCGAGTCCATCGACGAGGACACGGTCGACTTCTCGCCGAACTACGACGGCAGCGAGCAGGAGCCCGTCACCCTCCCCGCCGCCTATCCGAACCTGCTGGTCAACGGCACGTCCGGAATCGCGGTCGGCATGGCGACGAACATGCCGCCGCACAACCTGGGCGAGGTGGTCTCCGCCGCCCGCCACCTGATCAGGCATCCGAACGCCGACCTCGACACGCTGATGCGGCATGTGCCGGGTCCCGACCTGCCGACCGGCGGACAGATCGTCGGGCTCGCCGGTGTCCGGGACGCGTACGAGACGGGGCGCGGCAGCTTCAAGATCCGCGCCACGGTGGCCGTGGAGGACGTGACGCCGCGCCGCAAGGGCCTCGTCGTCACCGAACTGCCCTTCACCGTCGGTCCCGAGAAGGTCATCTCCAAGATCAAGGACCTGGTCGGCGCGAAGAAGCTCCAGGGCATCGCGGACGTCAAGGACCTCACCGACCGTGCGCACGGCCTGCGCCTGGTGATCGAGATCAAGAACGGCTTCAACCCGGAGGCCGTGCTGGAGCAGCTCTACAAGCTCACGCCGATGGAGGAGTCCTTCGGCATCAACAACGTGGCGCTGGTGGACGGCCAGCCGCTCACGCTGGGGCTCAAGGAGCTGCTGGAGGTCTACCTCGACCACCGCTTCGACGTGGTGCGGCGGCGCAGCGAGTTCCGGCGCACCAAGCGGCGCAACCGGCTGCACCTGGTCGAGGGGCTGCTGGTGGCCCTGCTCGACATCGACGAGGTCATCCGCCTCATCCGGTCCAGCGAGAACTCGGCGCAGGCCAAGGAAACGCTGATGGACCGCTTCGACCTGTCGGACGTCCAGACGCAGTACATCCTGGACACTCCGCTGCGCCGCCTGACCAAGTTCGACCGGATCGAGCTGGAATCGGAGCGCGACAGGCTCAACGCGGAGATCGAGGAGCTGACCCGGATCCTCGACTCGGACGCCGAGCTGCGCAAGCTGGTCTCCTCCGAACTGGCCACGGTGGGCAAGAAGTTCGGCACCCCGCGGCGCACGGTGCTGCTGGAGTCCGCCGACGCCCCGGTGGCCGCGGTGCCGCTGGAGGTCGCGGACGACCCGTGCCGGGTGCTGCTGTCCTCCACCGGGCTGCTGGCGCGCACGGCTAACGGGGAGCCGTTCGCGGGCGAGCAGACCAAGCGCAGCAAGCACGACGTGATCGTCTCGGCGGTCCCGGCGACGGCCCGCGCGGAGGTCGGGGCGGTGACGTCGACCGGGCGGCTGCTGCGCCTCCAGGTGATCGACCTGCCCCAGCTACCGGAGTCCCCCGGGACGCCGAACCTGGCGGGCGGGGCGCCGATCGCCGAGTTCCTCTCCCTGGAGGAGGGCGAGGAGCTGATCTGCCTCACCACCCTGGACGAGTCCTCACCGGGGCTCGCCATCGGCACGGAGCAGGGCGTCGTCAAGCGCGTGGTCCCGGACTATCCGGCCCACAAGGAGGAGCTGGAGGTCATCGGCCTCAAGGAGGGCGACCGGATCGTGGGCGCGGTCGAGCTGCGCACCGGCGAGGAGGATCTGGTCTTCATCACCGACAACGCGCATCTGCTGCGCTATCCGGCCGGCCAGGTGCGGCCGCAGGGGCGCGCCGCGGGCGGCATGGCGGGCGTCAAGCTCGCGCCCGACGCGAAGGTGATCTCGTTCACAGCGGTCGACCCGGCGGTCGACGCGGTGGTGTTCACGGTCTCGGGTACGCACGGCACGCTCGACGACTCCGTACAGCAGACGGCCAAGCTCACCCCCTTCGACCAGTACCCGCGCAAGGGGCGGGCCACGGGCGGGGTGCGCTGTCAGCGGTTCCTCAAGGGCGAGGACTGTCTGGTGCTGGCCTGGGCGGGCGCGACCCCGGCCCGCGCGGCGTCGGCCACCGGCGCCCCGGTGCCGCTGCCGGAGCCCGATCCGCGCCGGGACGGCTCCGGAGTGCCGCTCACCAAGCCGGTGGCGGTGGTCGCCGGGCCGGTGTAGGCACGGCGGGAACGGACGGTCAGGGGCGCGGCACCGCAGAGGTGCCGCGCCCCTGCGCATGCGGCCACCAGGAGCGATGCGTACGGGGCTCAGTGCCCGGCTCCGTTGCGCCGCGCCCGTAGCTCCCGGAGCGCGATCCGGGCGCCGGGGTGGCCGCGGTCGGCCGCCTTCCGGAAGTGCCGCTCCGCCTCGGCAGGATCGCCGAGGTCCAGATGCAGGGTGCCGAGCACCACCAGCGCCGTGAGGTCCCCGGCGTCGACCGCCTTGCCGAGCCAGTGCAGGGCCTCCGGGTACGCGCCACGGTTGCCGAGCCCGATGCCGTAGACCGTCATGCCCTCCCGGTCACCGGCGAGCGCCGCCTGCCGGGCGAGCTCCTCGGGGATCGGCCGTCCCTCGGCGTACGCCGCCCGCACCCTCGCCCTTAAGCCCGGATCCAGCCGCCGCGCCCCACGCTTCCCGCGGCGTCCGCGCCACCGCGCCCACAGCCCGCGCATCGGAACCCCCTCCGCCCCCGGAGCGCCATTCTCCCGCCGTCCCCGTCCCCGCGGAATGGGGTGTGCGGCCCCGGGGAACCAGGTGCGCGGCCCCGGGGAACCGGACCGTCTCGCTCCCTCGTCACCCTGATTACCCCACCCGTGCGCGAAGTTGATCGACAGAGGTTAGGCTTACCTTCGTGAGCACGTGCACGACCGCCTCCCGGGATTTGTCCGAGCCGCTCGCCGGGACGGCGGCCACCGCCCCCACCTGGCTGCTTGTCGAACAACCGGGCCCCTGGGGCACCGAGGCCCTGACCGCCAGCCGCCTGGACCCCGCCGTGGGGCGCGCCCTGGAGCGCGCCGCCGAGGGCACCGGCGTCCGGGTCGCGCTGATCCGCCGGCCCGGCCGCCATGCCGACCTGCACGCGGGCAGCCGTCACCGGGTGTTCGTGGCGCACACCCGGCCCGGCCGCTCCTGGATCCGCACGACCGCCCTCGCCGACCCGGGGGAGCTGCTCGGCCTGGACTTCGCCGCGCTGGGCGCGGGCGACGCGGGCGGCCTTTCCGGTGCGGCCGATGACGCTCCCGGTGGCCTCCCCGGGGAGTGGGAGGAGTACACCGGCGACCCGCTGGTGCTGGTGTGCACCAACGGCAAGCGCGACCGCTGCTGCGCGCTGCTCGGCCGCCCGCTGGCCGCCGAGCTGACCGCCGCCGGAGTGGAGGGCACCTGGGAGATCACCCACATCGGCGGCCACCGCTTCTCGCCGACGCTCGTCGTCCTGCCGCACGGCTACGCCTACGGCCGGGTCACCGCCCAGGACGTCAAGGACACCCTCGCGGCGCTGCGCGAGAACCGAGTGGCCACCGAGGGCTGCCGCGGCCGCTCCGCCTGGGAGCGGCCCGGGCAGGCCGCCGAGCTGGCGGTCCGCGAGCTGACCAGTGAGGACGGGGCCGACGCGCTGACCGTCGTACGGACCGAGAGCGCCGCCCCCGCCTGGTCGGTGACCGTGGCGCACACCGACGGCCGGGTGTGGCGGGTGAGCGTGGCGCAGACGGCCGCCGCCCCGCCGCGGCAGCAGAGCTGCGGCTCGCCGCTGGGGTCCCCGGCCCGTATGGACGTGGTCGGCATCCGGGCTGTGCGGCCCGCGCGCGACGGACGGACGGTCACCGCCGCCAGGCGCTGGGCGACCGGGTGTGGGCGGCCTCCCCCGCCGCACGGGCAACCCCCGGGGGTACTGGGGCGTGCGCAGAGGCCCGCCCTTCGTTACCCTTCGTTGCCATGAGCGCCGCGCTACTCGCCGGGGCCGCCCTCCGCGGCCACAAGGTGGCGCATCGGCTGGCCCCGACGCGTCTTCTCCCAGGTCCTGCTGATGCAGCTGGCCATCGCCACGGGCGTCACCGTGCTTGCGACCGGCCTCTTCCTGCGCCCGCTCGGCTCCCAGCTCGACGACCAGGCCATGCGCCGGGCGCTGGCCATCGCGCAGACCACGGCCTCCGAACCGCGGCTGGTCACGGCGCTCCAGCACACCCGCCCCTCGGCGGGCGGCCCGGTCCAGGCCGCGGCGGACCGCATCCGCCGGTCGACCGGCGCCGAATACGTCGTGATCATGGACCGGCGCGGGATTCGCTGGTCGCACACCTCCCCGGACGAGATCGGCAAGCACGTCTCCACCAGCCCCGAGGAAGCCCTCGCGGGCCATGAGGTCATGCAGATCGACAACGGCACGCTCGGCCGCTCGGCCCGCGGCAAGGTGCCGCTGCGCGACGCGGACGGCCGCATCGTGGGCGCGGTGTCGGTCGGCATCGCGTACGAGACCGTGCGCGGCAGGCTGCTCGGTGCGCTGCCCGGGATGCTCGCGTACGCGGGCGGCGCGCTCGCCGTCGGCGCCCTGGCGGCCTATCTGGTGTCCCGCAGGCTCCAGCGGCGCACCCATGACCTGGCCTTCTCCGATATCTCCTCACTGCTCGCCGAGCGCGAGGCCATGCTCCACGGCATCCGCGAGGGCGTCGTCGCGCTCGACGCCCACGGCCGCATCCGGCTGATGAACGACGAGGCGCAGCGGCTGCTGGACCTGCGCGCCGAGGACACCGGACAGCCGCTGGAGGCGGTGCTGCCGCCCGGCCGTACGACCGATGTGCTGGCCGGGCGGGTCACCGGCGCCGATCTGCTGACCGTCAGCGGCGGCCGGGTGCTGGTCGCCAACCGGATGCCCACGGACGACGGCGGCGCGGTGGCCACCCTGCGCGACCGCACCGAGCTGGAGCGGCTCGGCCGCGAACTGGACGGCACCCGCGGGCTGATCGACGCGCTGCGCGCCCAGGACCACGAGCACGCCAACCGGATGCACACCCTCCTCGGCCTGCTCGAACTCGAACTCCACGAGGAGGCGGTGGAGTTCATCACCGAGGCGGTCGGAGTCCACCGCGCCACCGCCGAGCAGGTCACCGAGCGGGTGCACGATCCGCTGCTGGCCGCCCTGCTGGTCGGCAAGGCCACGGTCGCCACGGAGCGCGGGGTGTCGCTGCGCATTGCCGAGGACACCCTGCTGCCGGACCGGCTGGTGGATCCGCCGGGGCTGGTGACGATCGTCGGCAACCTGATCGACAACGCGCTGGACGCGGCGGGTCGGTTCGGTCGAGCCGCGGGTCGAGGTGGAGCTGTGCGCGGACGACCGTACGGTGCTGCTGCGGGTCTCGGACACCGGGCCCGGCGTCCCCGCCGACCGGCGCGACCTGGTGTTCACCGAGGGCTGGTCCACCAAGAAGCCGCCCGCGCACGGACAGCGCGGCATCGGGCTGGCCCTGGTGCGCCGCCTCGCCGAGCGCCAGGGCGGCAGCGCACGGGTGGCCGACCGCGACGGCGGCGGCGCCGAGTTCACCGTCGTCCTCCCCGAGGCGCTGACCGAGGAACCGGCCGACGCGCCGCTGACCGTGACAGGAGAGCCGCGATGACATCGGACACCGGCCCGGGTGGTCTCATCGAGGTACTGGTCGTGGACGACGACGTACGGGTCGCCCGCGTCAACGCGGCGTACGTCGGCAAGGTGCCGGGCTTCCGCATCGCCGGGCAGGTGCACACGGCCGCCGACGCGCTGGCCTTCCTGGAGCGCGGCCACGCCGATCTCGTCCTGCTCGACCACTACCTGCCGGACGAGACCGGGCTCGCGCTGGTGGGGCGGCTGCGGCAGCGGGGCCACCACACCGACATCATCATGGTGACCGCCGCCCGCGACATCGGCACCGTGCAGGCCGCGATGCGCAACGGCGCGCTCCAGTACCTGGTCAAGCCGTTCACGTTCGCCGGGCTGCGCGCCAAGCTGGAGGGCTACGCGGCGCTGCGCCGCGCCCTGGCGGGCGGCGGCGAGGCCGGACAGGACCAGGTGGACCGGATCTTCGGCGCCCTGGGCGGCGCCTCGGCGGGCCCCGCCGAGCTGCCCAAGGGCCACTCGGCGCTCACCGCCGACCTCGTACGGGAGGTGCTGCGCGGCGCCGACGGCCCGCTGTCGGCCCAGGAGGTCGCCGAGCGCGCGTCTCTCAGCAGACAGACCGCCCAGCGCTATCTGAAGCTCCTGGAGCGCACGGGCCGGGTACGGCTCAGCCTCAAGTACGGCGAGACCGGCCGCCCGGAACACCGCTACGACTGGGTCTGAACTCCGAGGGGGCGCGCGGCGTGCTCAGGCCGCGCCCGCCCCGGTGAGGGCCCGCACCTCCGTCTCCGCGTGCCGGGCCGCGTGCCCCCGGGCGTCCGCGGCTTCGTCGGAGAGGACCGTGCCCAGCCAGCCGGCGAGGAAGCCCAGGGGGACCGAGACCAGACCGGGGTTCTGGAGCGGGAAGAGGTGGAAGTCCACTCCGGAGAAGATCGCTTCGGGCCCGCCGGAGACCACCGGGGAGAACACCACCAGCACCACCGCCGGGACCAGCCCGCCGTAGACCGACCACACCGCTCCGCGCGTGGTGAACCGCCGCCAGAACAGCGAGTACAGCAGCACCGGGAGGTTCGCCGACGCGGCGGCCGCGAAGGCGAGCCCCACCAGGAAGGCCACGTTGAGGTCGTCGGCGAGCAGCCCCAGGCCGATCGCCGCCGCCCCGATCCCGACCGCCGCGACCCGTGCGACCGCGACCTCGCTGCGCGGTGTGCGGTCCTTGCGGCGGCTCAGCGAGGCGTACAGGTCGTGGGCGACGGAGGCCGAGGAGGCGAGGGTGATCCCGGCGACGACGGCGAGGATGGTGGCGAACGCGACGGCGGCGACGATCGCGAACAGCACCGTCCCGCCCGTCGACCCGGCGCCCCCGCCGAGGTCGAGCGCGAGCAGCGGCACGGCCGTGTTGCCCGCCGCGTTGGAGCTGCGTACGGCATCGCTGCCCAGCACGGCCGCCGCGCCGAAGCCCAGCACGATCGTCATCAGGTAGAAGCCGCCGATCAGCCCGATCGACCAGATGACGGACCGGCGGGCGGCCGGGGCGGTCGGCACGGTGTAGAAGCGCGAGAGGATGTGCGGCAGCCCGGCGGTGCCCAGCACGAGGGCGACGCCCAGGCTCACGAAGTCCAGCCGGGCGGTCCAGCCGTCGCCGTACGCGAGCCCCGGGGCGAGGAAGTCGCTGCCGTGCCCGCTGTGCCGCGCCGCGGTGCTCAGCAGGCTGTCGATGTCGCCGTGGAAGCGGACCAGCACGAGCACGGTGAGCGCCACCGCACCGCCCATCAGCAGGACGGCCTTCACGATCTGGATCCAGGTCGTGGCCCGCATCCCGCCCAGCGCGACGAAGACGACCATCAGGGTGCCGACGCCGATGACCGTCCAGGACCTGGCCCGGGACCCCGTCTCGTCCAGCAGCAGGGCGACCAGGCTGCCCGCGCCGACCATCTGGGCGACGAGGTAGAGCACGCAGACGGTGACCGAGGAGACGCCCGCGGCGATCCGCACCGGACGCTCGCTCATCCGCGCGGCCAGCACATCGGCGAGGGTGAACCGGCCGCAGTTGCGGACGAGTTCGGCGACCAGCAGCAGCACCACCAGCCAGGCCACCAGGAAGCCCACGCAGTAGAGCACTCCGTCGTAGCCGAAGAGCGCGATGAGGCCGGAGATGCCGAGGAAGGAAGCGGCCGACATGTAGTCGCCCGCGATGGCGAAGCCGTTCTCCATCGGGGAGAACAGCCGCCCGCCCGCGTAGAACTCCTCCGGGGAGCCCTGCCGCCGGCGGCTCGCCCAGGTGGTGATCGCGAGCGTGGCGGCCACGAAGACGCCGAAGAGCAGCAGCGCGAGGCTCTGCTGATTGCCGGTCACCGCCCGTGCCCCCGCATCATCTCCTGCGTCACCCAGCGCAGCTCCAGTGCGACCCGGTCCCTGCGCAGCCGGGCATGGCGGGCGTACGCCCACGTCAGCAGGAAGGTGGTGGCGAACTGGGCGAGCCCCGCGACCATCGCGACATTGAGCGCCCCCGCCACCGGACGGGCCATCACACCGGGAGCCGTGGTCGCCGCGACCACATACGCGAGATACCAGAGCAGAAACGCGGCGGCCGCGGGGAAGACGAAGCGGCGGTAGCGCCTGCGCACCTCCTGGAAGGCGGCGCTGCCGTGCACCTCGGTGTACACCTCCTCGGCGGCGGGCGGGCGGGCGCGCCGGGGCGGACCGGCCGTCTCGTCCGGCTCGTCCGGCCCGCCCCAGCCGGAGGCGAGCGCGTCGTACCAGGGATCGTCCAGCCGGGCCGCCCCGGCATCGCGCGCGTTGTGCATGTCCACCCGAAAGCTCCTTGTTCACTGCCGCGTTGGCGTGCCCAAGGATGGACAGAGGGAGAAGATCGCGGATACTCCAATACCGGACGTTCACCCCATCAGGTGACTCAGGTGATGAACGACCCGGAATCGTCGCCCCGTGGAGCGGCGATGCCGTGGCGGTAGGCGTAGCGCACGGCCTGGGCGCGGTCGCGGACCGCGGTCTTGGCGAACAGGTTGTTGATGTGCGTCTTCACGGTGGCGGGCGCGATCATCAGCCGACGCGCGATCTCCGGGTTGGACAGCCCTCCGGCCACCAGCGCCAGGACCTCCGCCTCGCGGGGCGTGAGCCCGTCAGGCAGCGGCCCGGCGGCCGTTTCCCGCTCGGGCTCGTCCCGGTCGGACCCACCTCGCTCCGCGAGCCACTCCAGCAGCCGCCGCTGCACCTGGGGCGACAGCCCGGCGTCCCCCGACATCACGCCCTCCACGGCCCGGAGGATCTCGTCGGCATCGGCGTCCTTGGTCAGATAGCCGCGGGCACCGGCGCGCAGTGCCGGGAAGAGCGAATCGTCGTCGGCGTAGGTGGTGAGCACCACGACCTGGGTGCCCGGATGCTCGGCGCACACCCGGCGCGTCGCCTCCACGCCATCACAGCGGGGCATCCGCAGATCCATCAGTACGACGTCCGGGGCCAGCTCGGCGACCAGCCGCAGCGCCTCCTCGCCGTCGCCCGCCGAGCCGACGACCTCGATACCGGGCAGCAGCCCCAGCAGCATCACGATGCCCTCGCGCACCACCGTCTGGTCGTCGGCCACCACGACCCGCGCGGTCACAGCGGCACCCGCAGTCGCACCACGAACCCCTCCCCTTCCGGTCCCGCCTCCAGCGTGCCGCCCAGGAGTTCGGCGCGCTCGCGCATTCCGAGCAGACCGTACCCGGCGCCGCTCACCGTCAGACCGGCGGCGGCCGGTGCCGAGCGGGCGCCGCCGTCGCGGACCTCGAGCGAGACCGTGTGCTCGGCGTAGCCCAGCCGCAGCTCCACCCGGGCGCCCGGCGCGTGCTTGCGGACGTTCGTCAGCGCCTCCTGCACGACCCGGCGGAGCGTGAGTCCCGCCTCCGCGGTCAGCGTCCGCGGCTCGCCCTCCCGTACGAAGCGGGCGCCCTCGGCGGCGGCCGACTCCCGCAGGAAGTCCTCGACGGGGGCCATCTCGCCGCGCAGCGCGGACAGCGCCTGCCGGGTCTCGGCGAGTCCGTCGCGGGCCATCCCCCGGGCGGCGACCACCCGGTCCAGCACCTTCGCGGAGTCCTCGCCGCGCTCGATCAGCAGCCGCGCCGCCTCCAGGTGGACCAGCTGGGCGGACAGGCTGTGCGCCAGCACGTCGTGGATCTCCCGGGCGATCCGGGACCGCTCGGCCAGCGCCGCCGACTCGGCCTCCGCCCGCCGGGCCATCCGCTCCTGTTCGAGCAGCCGGTAGCCGGTTCCGCGGGCCTCCTCGTCCAGCCGGAGCGCATAGCCGCCGATCACCAGGGCCCCGGCGGTGGCCGCCTCGGCGAGCGGGGAGTTGCCGCTCGCGAGTACGTACGCCCCCGAGGCCACGGCCGCGCAGCCGAGCGCGATCACCAGCGGCAGCCGTTCCATGGCGACGATGGCGCTCACGACCCACACCGCGGCGGACGGGGTCCGCGCCCCGGCGGCATGCAGCGCGGCACCTGCGGCGATCAGCACGGCGATCAGCACCAGGGCGGGGGCGAGCCGGTGGTCGAGGGTGACCCGGCGCAACACCTCCACCAGGGCGGCGCACCCGACGAGGGCGCCGATCAGCGCCACCCGCCCCCACCCCTGGAAGGCATCGCTCCGGAGGGCGTCCACCAGCAGCCAGCCCGTCAGGCCCAGCCAGATGCCACCGTTGATCAGCAGCCTGGTCCGGGGCACGCCCTCCCGCGACAGCGCCTGCCGCGAGGGCCACTGTGTCCATCCGCCCATGGGCCCAGTGTGCCCCGCGCTCACCGGCCGACCGTGCCCCGGGCACCGGCGGCGCCCGGCACCGGCTCCAGCCCCCGCGCCCGCATCATGACGACGCCACCGCGCAACAGCAGGGACGCCGCGAGCGACAGCATCAGCGGGCCGCTGCCCTGCGGTACGCCCGCCAGCGCGCCCACTCCCGCCAGCACCGCCCGGCACACCAGGGCACCGGCCCACACCAGCGCCGTGGCCTTCGCGCCCTGGGCCCAGACCGCGCCGGAACCGTCCGTCCACACCCGGCTGGTCCACCCCCACCCGGCTCCGGTCGCCACCCCGACGAGGATCTCCACCACCAGCAGCGCGGCGGCCGCCACCCGGTGATCGTGGTTGATCAGCCCGGGTTCACGCAGCGCCAGGAAGCCGAGCACCACCGGCACCACCCACCAGCGCCGCGCGTCCTCGGTGATCTTCTGCGGCCGGAACTGCCGTACGAGCACGATGACGACGACCGCGGCGATGAGCACGGCCCGGGCGAGTTCCGGCATGACAAGGGCCTCCGTGGGGCGGGAACGAGAACGCTCCCGACGCTACGGAGAGGCCCGGCCGCGGAGATCGGAGCCAGGGCGGATTCCGGGTGGAAACCGTCTCTCCACCCGGGGGTGGAGAGACGGCCGCCCCAAGGGGCCTCGCGGACGCCTCAGACGTCGATACGCGACCGGTCCAGGGTCGCCGCCGAGTTGGTGATGAACTCCTTGCGCGGCGCGACCTCGTTGCCCATGAGCAGGTGGAACGCCTGCTCGGCGGCCTCCAGGTCGCTGATGTTGATGCGCCGCAGCGTGCGGTGACGCGGGTCCATCGTGGTCTCCGCGAGCTGGTCGGCGTCCATCTCGCCGAGACCCTTGTAGCGCTGGATGCCGTCCTTGTAGCGGACCCCACGGCGCTCCAGGTCCAGCAGCGTCTCCCGCAGCTCGTTGTCGGAGTACGTGTAGATGTACTTCTCCTGACCCCGCTTCGGGTTGACCAGCTCCACCCGGTGCAGCGGCGGCACGGCCGAGAAGACCCGCCCCTGCTCCACCATCGGCCGCATGTAGCGCTGGAAGAGCGTGAGCAGCAGACAACGGATGTGGGCGCCGTCGACATCGGCGTCGGCGAGGAAGATCACCTTGCCGTAGCGGGCCTGGTCGATGTCGAACGTACGGCCCGAACCGGCTCCTATGACCTGGATGATCGATCCGCACTCGGCGTTCTTCAGCATGTCCGATACGGACGACTTCTGAACGTTGAGGATCTTGCCGCGGATCGGCAGCAGCGCCTGGAACTCGGAGTTCCGGGCGAGCTTGGCCGTACCGAGCGCCGAGTCGCCCTCGACGATGAACAGTTCGCTGCGGTCCACGTCGTCGCTGCGGCAGTCGGCCAGCTTCGCGGGCAGCGAGGAGGACTCCAGCGCGGTCTTGCGGCGCTGCGCCTCCTTGTGCTGGCGGGCCGCGATGCGCGTACGGGCCGCGGCGACGATCTTCTCCAGGACGGCGCGGGCCTGCTGCTTGGCGTCCCGCTTGGCGGACGTCAGGAACGCCTTCAGCTCCTTGGCGACCACGTTGGCCACGATCCGGGAGGCGGCCGAGGTGCCCAGCACCTCCTTGGTCTGGCCCTCGAACTGCGGCTCCGCGAGCCGCACGGTCACGACGGCGGTCAGGCCCTCCATGACATCGTCCTTGACGACGTCGTCCTCGGCGACGCGCAGCAGCTTGGAGGAGCGCAGCACCTCGTTGACGGTCTTGGTGACCGAGCGCTCGAAGCCGGAGACGTGGGTGCCGCCCTTGGGGGTGGCGATGATGTTCACGAAGGACTTGGTGGTGGCGTCGTAGCCGGTACCCCAGCGCAGCGCGATGTCGACGCCCAGGTCCCGGGTGACCTCGGTCGGCGTCATGTGGCCGCGCTCGTCGAGGACCGGCACGGTCTCCTTGAAGGTGCCCTGCCCGGACAGGCGCATCACGTCGCAGACGGCCTTGTCCTGGGCGAGGTACTCGCAGAACTCGCTGATGCCGCCGTCGTAGCGGAACTCCTCCTCGACGGGCCCCTCCCGGCCGTCGAGAGCCCGCTCGTCCCGGACGACCAGCGTCAGGCCCGGCACCAGGAAGGCGGTCTGGCGGGCGCGGGCGTGCAGCGTCTCCAGGGAGAGCTTGGCGTCCTTGAGGAAGATCTGCCGGTCCGACCAGTAGCGGATGCGGGTGCCGGTGCGGGTCTTGGGGACCCGCTTGCCCTTGAGGATGCCGCTGGAGGGGTCGAAGGGGGCGTCCGGTCCGGATTCGGTGAAGATCCCGGGGACGCCGCGCCGGAAGCTGATCGAGTGGGTCTTGCCGTGCAGGTCCACCTCGACGTCGAGACGGCTGGACAGCGCGTTCACCACGGAGGCACCGACGCCGTGGAGACCGCCGGAGGCCGCGTACGCGCCCCCGCCGAACTTGCCGCCGGCGTGCAGCTTGGTCATGACGACCTCGACGCCGGACAGCCCGGTCTTGGGCTCGACGTCGACCGGGATCCCCCGGCCGTTGTCCCGGACCTCCACGGAACCGTCGTCGTGCAGATGCACCTCGATGCGGTCACAATAGCCGCCCAGGGCCTCGTCCACGGAGTTGTCGATGATCTCCCAGAGGCAGTGCATGAGACCGCGGCTGTCGGTCGATCCGATGTACATACCGGGCCGCTTGCGCACTGCCTCGAGCCCCTCGAGGACGAGAAGGTGCCGCGCGGTGTAGTTGGAGCCGCCCCGGTCTGCTCCGGTCAGCAGCGCAGTGGACGGCACGGACGTGTCGGCGGTCACGCGGTTCGCTCCTCGCTGAATTTCTGTTGGCCCAACTTGTGGGCACGATGGTGGCACGGGTCGCCCGTCAGAGCGTACCGAGGCCTGATAGAGCCTTCGTGCCGCCACCCGTGAAACGTCCATCCTAGTCCAGGCCGCCACAGTTTCGCTCGTACGTTCGATAGCCCGTTTGGCGTGAAGCACACATCACGTTCCCTTGGAGGCATGAACCATTTAGGCTCCGGGCACGTCCTCATTCACAACCGGCAACCCGGCCGGGAGGACAAAACCCGACAAGCGACGTGAATCCGTAAACCACCGCAATACGGCTCATTCGCCGCCAACCGTCACCATCCGGCCCACTCAGAAGCAATTTTTGAGAAAAAGCCACGAGCGGGAACGATATCGGGCTGGTTGGATGTTGACCCTGGTACGACAGCTCGTCGAGCTAGAGAAGAGGCGACGTGACTACTGTTCTGACCCCCGCGAGCCCGCTGACGGCCGCTGACCGCTGCGACCGCTGCAACGCTCAGGCATACCTGCGCGTCGTCCTGATGAGCGGCGGTGAACTGCTCTTCTGCGCCCACCACGGTCGCAAGTTCGAGCCGGAACTCAAGAAGATCGCCGCGGAAATACAGGACGAGACCGAGCGGTTGACCGCCGCTCCGGCGTCTGCGTCGGACGACGAACGCTGACGCCTCGCGCCACGACGACGAGCGAAGCCGGCCAAGGGCCGGATGTCGGGCGGCCCGCCCCAGCCAGGGGAGGGCCGCCTTCGCTCGTCGCGGCGTGTCGTGACCCACTGACACCGTCCCGCCCCCAGGACCCCGGGGAACCCTCCGGCCCCTCCCGGGCCTCCCGGCGGGCCTGAGGCACCCCTTCGGCCGTCTCAGCCATACGCGGCCACCAGCGACACCACCGCCGAGACCCGGGTGTAGACGCCCGGCCGCCCGGCCACCGCACAGCCACTCCCCCAGGACACCAGGCCCACCAGCCGCCCGTCGGCGACCAGCGGACCTCCGCTGTCCCCCTGACAGGCGTCCCGGCCGCCGCCCGGAACCCCGGCACAGACCATCGAGGCCGACTGGTAGTCGCCCTCCGCGTTGCCCGGGTAGGCGCTCCGGCACGTCGCGTCGGTCAGGACGCGTACCGCCGTGGCCCGCAGCGTCAGCGCATAGCTGCCGTCACCGTCCGTGTCGCCCCAGCCGTACACCAGCGCCTTGCTCCCGGCCCGGTACGCCGGATCCCCGGCCCGCGCCATACGGATGACGTAGGCGGGCGGCAGCGGCCGCCCCAGGGTGAGCACCGCGATGTCACCGGCCCGTTCGTCGGACTGGTACGCCGGATTGACCCACACCTTCGCGGGCGCCATCTCCACCCCGCGGGTCCCCCGCAGATCATTGCGGCCGACGATCACCCGTAGGTCCCGCACCTCCTGCCACTTCTTGCCCAGCACCGCCCGGCTCAGACAGTGCGCCGCCGTGATGACCTTCGTGGGCGTCACCGCCGCACCGCCGCAGAACTGGCCCGAACGCTTCGCTCCGAACAGCTCACGGCTGGCCAGCGCGACCGCCCAGGGCGCCTCGGCCGTACGGACCCGGTGGCCGCCCACCACGGCGCGATCGGCCGTCGCCGGGGCGGGCGCGAGCAACAGCAGCGCGAGCGCGGCGGCGAGCAGCACGGCGAGGCGGGCGGGGAGCGGGAACAGCGACTTACGCATGCAGCCTCCTGACCGTACGAAGCGAGTCGCCCACCCAGCGTCACCCCGCCCGGCGCGGTCCGCATCCCGAAGGGGGCCAACCGGGGCGGGCCGTCCTCGGCCAACCGGGTGATCCGTCCCCGGAGGGCACCTCCGACAGCCCGAAGGCCGGGCTCTCCGAGGAGGCCCGGCCTTCGTTTGGCGCTATGCGGTGCGGAAGCCGCCCATCAGTCCAGGTAGTCCCGGAGGACCTGGGAGCGGGACGGGTGGCGCAGCTTCGACATGGTCTTGGACTCGATCTGGCGGATGCGCTCACGCGTCACGCCATAGACCTTGCCGATCTCGTCGAGCGTCTTCGGCTGACCGTCGGTGAGGCCGAAGCGCATGGACACCACGCCCGCCTCGCGCTCGCTGAGCGTATCGAGCACCGAGTGCAGCTGCTCCTGGAGCAGAGTGAAGCTCACGGCGTCGGCCGGGACGACGGCCTCGGAGTCCTCGATGAGGTCACCGAACTCGCTGTCCCCGTCCTCACCCAGCGGGGTGTGCAGGGAGATCGGCTCACGGCCGTACTTCTGGACCTCGATGACCTTCTCGGGGGTCATGTCGAGCTCCTTGGCCAGCTCCTCCGGAGTGGGCTCACGGCCCAGGTCCTGGAGCATCTGGCGCTGCACCCGCGCGAGCTTGTTGATGACCTCGACCATGTGCACCGGGATACGGATGGTGCGGGCCTGGTCGGCCATGGCACGCGTGATCGCCTGGCGGATCCACCAGGTGGCGTACGTCGAGAACTTGTAGCCCTTGGTGTAGTCGAACTTCTCGACGGCGCGGATCAGACCGAGGTTGCCCTCCTGGATCAGGTCCAGGAAGAGCATGCCGCGGCCGGTGTAGCGCTTGGCCAGGGAGACCACCAGACGGAGGTTGGCCTCCAGGAGGTGGTTCTTGGCGCGGCGGCCGTCCTCGGCGATGATCTCCAGCTCGCGCTTGAGCTTGGGGGCGAGCTTGTCGGAGTTGGCGAGCTTGTCCTCGGCGAACAGACCGGCCTCGATCCGCTTCGCGAGCTCGACCTCCTGCTCGGCGTTGAGCAGCGGGACCTTGCCGATCTGCTTCAGGTAGTCCTTGACCGGGTCGGCGGTGGCGCCGGCCGCGGCGACCTGCTGCGCGGGCGCGTCGTCCTCGTCCTCGTCGGAGAGCACGAAGCCCGCGTTCTCCGGCTCGGGCTCGGCACCCTCGGGGGCGGGCTTGCCGCCCGTCGGCACCTCTTCGATGACGTCCTCGGCCTCGAGGATCTCGTCGGTGACGTCCTTCTTGGCGGTGGTCTTCTTCGCGACCGTCTTCTTCGCGGCGGTGGTCTTCTTCGCCGCGGTCTTCTTCGCGGTGGCCTTCTTGGCGGCGGCCTTCTTCGCGGGGGCCGCCGACGCCTCCTCGGCCGGGCCTCCCGCGGCGGCCGCGGGAGCGGCCGGAGCGGCGGGGGCCTTCTTGGCTGCGACCGTCTTGGCCGCGACGGTCTTGGTGGCGGTGCGCTTTGCCGGACTCTTCGCTGCGACGCTCTTGCGGGTGCGCTTGGGCGCCTCTGCGGCACTGACCATCAGCGTCACACCCTCCTCGTCGAGGATCTGGTTGAGGCTGCGCAGAACGTTCTTCCACTGGGTTGGCGGAATCTGGTCAGCCTCGAAGGCCCGACGCACGTCATCGCCGGCAATCTGCCCCTCAGCCTTTCCCCGCTCGATGAGCGCCATGACAGACTCGGATTCGGCGATCTCCGGCGGGAGCGTACGGGATGTGCTGGCCGACAACGAACAACCTCTCGGAACGTTGGAAACCGGCTTCCGGCCCCGTTCCGCTGTGACCGGAGCGACGACCGCGGCAGGATGAACCGACGGCGCCCGGACGAAGTCGAAGAGTCAGCGTCGCGAGCGACATCCGTATTCCTCGCGGCAGCACTCTAATCATCGCGCTGCCCCAAAGAGCGTTACGCCGATCGTCGTGCTCGAGTCACACCACATATCGGTCTAATACCCACCGAACGGGACAGATAACTCCGAGTCGATCACACGCCGACTCCCGGGCGGCCCTCCTGGTCCGCCCGTACTGCGTCTCATGTCACGTCCCGAACCCCAGGTTCCGCGCCGCCGTCACGCTCCGTGCCAGCCGCCGTCGCCACGCTCCGCGCCGCCGCCGGACTCCGCGCCGCGCCGCCGAACCCGCGGGCGGGATCCGGCGACGCCGCTCCGTACGCCGTACGCCGCCCACCGCCGGCGGCCCGCGCCCGCGGCGTGCCATACGCCGTACACCCCGGGCGCCGTACGCGCCGCGGGGTCAGTGCTCGCGCGGCGCGGGCACCCCGACCTCGGCGTGGTCGAGGTCGGGGTGCACGGTCAGGAGTTGGCGCATCGCCCCTTCGGCCGCGGCGGCGTCCCCCGACCCGACCGCCTCGACGATCCGGCGGTGGTGGCCGACGCTCGCCTCGGTGAGCCGGTCACAGCCGCTGGCCGGCGCGCCGGAGACATGGAGGGCGGCGGCGACGATGCCCGCCAGGTGCTCCAGCATCCGGTTGCCCCCGACCTGGAGCAGCAGGGCGTGGAACTCGGCGTCGGCGCGGGAGAAGGTGAGGGTGTCGCCCTGGGTCAGCGAGTGCCCCATGATCTCCGCCATGTCGGCCAGCCGCTGCTGCACGTCCTCGCGGCCGTGCCCCGCGGCGAGGCGCGCCGCGAGCGGCTCGATCGTCCAGCGCAGCTCGCACAGCTCGCGGCGCTGGTCGTCACGCTGCGGCCCGAAGGCGCGCCACTCGATGATGTCCGGATCCAGCAGGTTCCAGTCGCTGACCGGGCGGACCCGGGTGCCGACGTTGGGGCGGGCGCTGACCAGGCCCTTGGCCTCGAGGACGCGCAGCGATTCCCGGACGACGGTGCGGGAGACCTCGAACCGCTGGCCGATCTCCTCCGGGACCAGCGGGCGGTCCGCGCCCAGGTCGCCGGAGACGATCATCTGGCCGAGCTGCTGAACGAGTTGGCCGTGCAGCCCGCGGCCCCGGTTGCCGGCCGCGCGGCGGCCCACCCGGCCGATCTCCGCGTCCGCGCCGTCCCAGGAGGGGGCGCTGCCGCGGTCGGCGCCGGGGGCGTCGGCGTAGGAGTAGCGGTCAAGCTCGCCCGAGCCGGCGAGGCCGGAGTCGGCGGGACGAGCCGCGGTCATGGTGGTGTGCGCAAGGGTACTCACGCATCCTTTGTCGGCGACGCTCCGGAGACCCTTGAGGTCTTTGGTGAAAAGCACACGAAAGGGTGATCGCCCATTACCTCACAATTGACGCTGATTCGGACAGAAAGCAGCACCCTTCACCGGAGTTGCGACCACTTCATGAGCAGCCCCTGCGCAACCACCGACGAGCCGCTCCCGGGGCACGGGGACCGGTCCGCGATCCCCTGCCGCGGACCGGCCCCTGCGTCCCGGTCCGCGGCAGGGCCGCCTACTGGCGGGCTCTTCTGCCGCGCAGCCCGGTGAGGGCATAGGCGAACAGCAGCACCGCCACCGACAGCATCAGGGCCTGCCCCACGGGCTGACCGGCGAGCCGCAGCACGGCCGCCACTCCCCGGTTGAGCATGGACGGCGGACGGTCCAGCGCCACGGCGCGCAGCCGGTGCGGCAGCCCGACGAGCGAGTGCAGCGACGGTTCGTCCATCGCGCGCCGGACCACGGGAACCGCCAGGAGCGGCACCGCGAGGAGCGTGGCCAGCCCGAGCGCGGTGGACCGGAAGACCCCCGCGGCGAGCAGTCCTGCCCATGAGCAGTCGATGGTGAGGCCGAAAACGCTCGCCATC
>NZ_GG657754.1:3073500-3082943 GCF_000158915.1 Streptomyces himastatinicus ATCC 53653
TGCAGTTCTCCGGCACCGCCCTCGCGGGTGAGAACGGAGGCGAGGAGCGAGATGGCGAGCGCAGCGGGGGAGCAGCCAGCCGGACCGCACACCGGTGGCGCGGCGCAGTTCGTACCGCATCGGCCAGGCGGGACCGGGGAGCCGGAGCCTGTGGAGCACCGCGGCGATGAGGCCTCGGGGTCACGGGCGCGGGCCCCCGCGGGGGTCGCGGGTCCCAGGTCGGCGGACTCCTCGACCAGCCGGTGCACCACGATGCCGTGGCGGTAGGCGGCCTCGCCGACGGAGGCGCTGGGGAGGCCGTAGACGGAGATGCGGGTCTCGTCGTCCCGCACCACCGAGAACGGGTCGGCGACCGCCTCCTCCTCGGCCTCGGGATCCGCCTCGAGCGCCACGGCACTCGCGGGGGCCGCGGAGCCGGACCCCGGGACAGGAACGGGGACGGGCACTGCCACGGTGGCGGGCTCGGCGTCCGCCTCGGACGCGCTCACTCCCGCGGGTGCGGTGTCGCCCTCGGCCTCCGTCTTGTCCTTGGTGCGGCCGAGGCCGCTGAACCTGGACTTGGCCATGAGCTTGATCCCGGCCTTGGCCTCGCCCTCGGCCGCGGCCTCTTCCGCCTGGGCGCGAGCCGCCGCTTCGGCCGCCGCCGCACGCTCCGCGCGCCGCTCGGCCGCCGCCGCCTCCCGGGCGGCGTGCGCCTCCTCCTCCAGGACGGCGGCCAGCCGGCCGGCGAGCGGTGAGCGGACGACGACGCGGGGGCGCAGCCGGGTACGGGCGAACTCGTCGACCGCCTGATCGGCCACCAGCCGGCCCTCTTCCAGTGTGAGAACGCGGTCCGCGACGCGGGCGACACCTTCGGCGTCCTCGGTGGTGATCAGCACGGCGCCGCCCTGGTCGGCGAATCCGCGCAGCAGCCCGTTGAGCCAGTCGGTCTCGCGGACCGACAGACCCCGGGCCGGTTCGTCCAGCACAAGGGCGTGCGGGTCTCCGAGCAGCGCGGTGGCGATGCCGAGGCGGCGCTCCATCCCGAGGGCCAGATCGCCGAGGCGCTCGTCTGCCAGATCCGTGAGGCCGACGACGTCGAGGACGACATCGGCGCGCGCGGCGGGCACCCCGGCGGCGGCGCCGAGCATTCTCAGATGACCGCGCACGGTGCGCCCCGGATGACCCGGGACATCGTCGAGGAGGACGCCGATCTCACGGGCCGGGCGCCGGATGCGGTGCAGGGGGCGGCCCCGGAAGAACGCGGAGCCATGGCCCCGGTCGAGCTGGAGCAGCAGCCGCAACGCGCTGGTCTTCCCGGCGCCGGGACCACCGAGCAGGGCGGTGACACGGCGCGGCGGGGCCTCGAAGGTGAGATCGTCGATGGCGGGCGCGTGGTTGCGGCGGCGGGCGCTGGTCAGTCCGGTGGCCTGGATCATGGCTTCTCCCGCGGGGCATGGAACCGCTCGGTGGCACGTGGGGACTGGTGACGTACCGGAGCACGGTAACCCGCTATGTCCTATTTCGTCGGCACATACACCCCCTGATGAGTCGTCGTGTCACGGGCCGTCATACCTCGGGACGAAGCATGGGCGGATTGAGCAGCGTGGCACCCCCGGCCCGGAAGAGCTGGGCGGGGCGCCCGCCCTGACGGGTCGTCGTGCCCCCGGTGGGCACCAGGAATCCCGGGGTTCCGGTGACTTTGCGGTGGAAGTTGCGCGGATCCAGGGCCACGCCCCACACCGCCTCGTACACCCGGCGCAGCTCGCCGACCGTGAACTCCTGCGGGCAGAAGGCGGTGGCCAGCGAGGAGTACTCGATCTTGGAGCGGGCGCGCTCGACGCCGTCCGCCAGGATGCGGGCGTGGTCGAAGGCGAGCGGGGCGGCCAGGTCCGCGTCCCGGCTGAAGGCTCCTTCCTGGTCGAGCAGGGACTCCACCGGGGCCCAGCGGACGCTGTGGGCGTCACCCCCGGGCCGGGGGGCGGGCAGGTCGGGAGCCAGCGCCAGATGCGCGACGCTGACCACCCGCATCCTGGGATCCCGCTTCGGGTCGCCGTAGGTGGCGAGCTGTTCGAGGTGCGCGGCGTTCGGCGGGACAGGGAGCGCCGGGTCATGGGCGTGCAGCCCGGTCTCCTCGGCCAGCTCCCTGGCCGCGGCGGCGGTCAGGTCCTCGTCGGCGCGCACGAAACCGCCGGGCAGCGCCCATCGCCCCTTGAAGGGTGGCTCGCCACGACGAACGGCCAACGCACACAGCGCGTGCCGCCGCACGGTGAGCACGACCAGATCCACGGTGACGGCGAAAGCCGGGAAGGCCGATGGGTCGTAGGGCATGACACGATCATAGTCGTCTGCCTGACGATAATCAGGCCGTTGAGCATGATCGGCGATGTTCCGGAAACCGCTCTCCCAGGCGTTTTCCCGTTCGGCCTTCGCACCTCCTTCCGTATGGGGCGATCACTTTGTGGCGTTCCTGACGGCCCATCCGGCGCCGCCCGTGGTCAGCGGCGGCTGCGCGTGCCGCGCCCGCCCGACCTGCGCCGGGTCCGGGCCCTGCCCTCCGGCCGCCGCCTGGCACCGGACGCGCCGGGTCCGGTGGGGCCGCCCGGTCCGGTGGTGCGCACGGGCCATCGCCGCCCGGTCCGCTCCGGATGCCCTCCGCCGTCCGCCGCCGGGGGTTCCGCACCCGCTGGCTCGGGGGCAGTCCCGGCGGCCGCGCCGTCGAGCCGCCGCAGCTCCTCGTGGACCGCGGCGTGCACCGCCTGGTCCGCACCGTCCCGGCGCAGACACTGGCGCAACAGCTCGGGATCGAGCCCCTCGTTGCACGCCTGATGGAGCAGCTTGGCGAAGAGGTAGTGCGGATCGACCCGCAGCGCTCGGCCGAGCGCGACCCGGGCCGAGGGCTCGTCACCGGAGGACCAGGCGACCCAGCCGGCAAGGGTGAGCGGGGCCGCGGCGTGCTCCCCGTACGAGCCGACGCAGCGGCGGGCCAGGGCGCGCCACAGCCGCAGTGCCGCCTCGGCGTCCGGCTCCTCCATCCACTGGGCGGCCCGGTCGCGCGCCATCCGGTCCTGTAGCCCGATGATCACCGAGGCGGCTTCCTCGTCGTCCAGCAGGCCGTCGTCGCGGGCATCGGCCGCGCCCGGGTCGGCGATCGGCGGCGCGCCACCCAAGCGGTCCATCATCCGGCGCGCGAGGCCCAGGGTCTCCTCCCGCACGGCGGCACAGTCCACACCTCCAAGGATCTTGGGTACGAGCCGGTTCCCGGCCATGTCCAGCGTCCGCTCCTGCCCCTCGGCGCGGGCCCCGGTGAGCGGGGCGAGCCTGGCTTCCATCTCGCGCAGCGAACCGCGCACATGCACCCCCGCGAAGGTCGCCGCCGCGGCCATCACCGAGGTGCCCGGCATGGCGAGCGGCACCCCTTCCGGCGGACAGCAGCGCCGGTCGGGGCAGACATACGACCAGAACCGGCCGCCGGAAAGGCACAGCGCCTCGAAGACCGGCACCTCGAAGCCGCCGCACGCGACGCGCAGACGCTGTGCGAGGGGCCGCAGGCGCTCCATCACCTCCCGCCCGGACTCGCCCTCGGCCGGTTCCTGGCACAGGAACAGCACGATCCCGTCGGGCCGGTCGCCCCGCCGCTCACTGCCCCCGATCAGGCATTCCGCGAGCTGATCGCACACCTCGGGCCACTCCTCGCGAACACGGGGGATGCCGATCCGGAGTCTGCCGCCGAACCGGCCGCGCGGTCCGTGCAGCGCGATCATCACCACGCTGTCATCGGGGTGGAAGCCCAGAACGTAGGGCAGGGCGTCGGCCAGCTCGGCGGGGCTGCGGAGGGTGACCTGCTCCTCGCCGGACAGACCGGCCGTGTCGTTGTCTCGAGTCATGACCCGACGGTCCCTCAGCCCGGTCGGCTCCGCCAGCCCTGTGGATAACGTTATCCACAGGCTGCGGGCCCCGCTCGCGCGTTGTCGGGGGGATCGGGTTGCATGGGGGCATGAGCGACGAAGACCTGCGTATCTCGGCCGACCGCGTCCTGGCCCGCCTCGTCGGCGACACCACCGGTTCCGCACGGCTGCGGGAGGATCAATGGCGGGCCATCGAGGCGCTGGTCGCCGATCGCCGCCGGGCGCTGGTCGTGCAGCGCACCGGCTGGGGCAAGTCCGCGGTGTATTTCGTCGCGACCGCGCTGCTGCGCGAGCGCGGCAGCGGCCCGACCGTGATCGTCTCCCCGCTGCTGGCGCTGATGCGCAACCAGGTCGATGCCGCGGCGCGGGCCGGTATCCACGCCCGCACCATCAACTCCTCGAACGCCGAGGAGTGGGACACCATCCAGGCGGAGGTGGCCGCGGGTGAGGTGGATGTGCTGCTGGTGAGCCCCGAGCGGCTGAACAACCCGGACTTCCGCGATCAGGTGCTGCCCCGGCTCGCCGCCGCCACCGGGCTGCTGGTCGTGGACGAGGCACACTGCATCTCCGACTGGGGCCATGACTTCCGGCCCGACTACCGCAGGCTGCGCACCATGCTGGCCGACCTGCCCCAGGGCGTGCCCGTGCTGGCCACGACGGCGACGGCCAACGCCCGGGTGACGGCGGATGTGGCCGAGCAGCTGGGCACGGGCGGGCGCGAGAAGCCGGGCGACGACGAGGGGAGTGCGCGGGCGCTGGTGCTGCGCGGGCCGCTGGACCGGGAGAGCCTGAGCCTGGGCGTGCTGCGGCTGCCGGATGCGGCGCACCGGCTCGCCTGGCTCGCCGACCACCTCCATGAGCTGCCGGGCTCCGGGATCATCTACACCCTCACCGTCGCCGCGGCCGAGGAAGTGACCGCGTTTCTGCGGCAGCGCGGCCACACCGTCGCTTCCTACACCGGCAAGACCGAGAACGCGGACCGCCAGCAGGCCGAGGAGGATCTCCTGGCCAACCGGGTGAAGGCGCTGGTCGCCACCTCCGCGCTGGGCATGGGCTTCGACAAGCCGGACCTGGGCTTTGTGGTGCACCTCGGTTCGCCCTCCTCTCCCATCGCCTACTACCAGCAGGTCGGGCGCGCCGGGCGCGGTGTGGAGCACGCCGAGGTGCTGCTGCTGCCGGGCCGCGAGGACGAGGCGATCTGGCGCTATTTCGCCTCGCTCGCCTTCCCGCCCGAGGAGCAGGTGCGCCGCACCCTCGACGTCCTGGCGGCAGCGGACCGGCCGGTGTCCCTGCCCGCGCTGGAGCCGCAGGTCGAGCTGCGGCGGTCGCGGCTGGAGACGATGCTCAAGGTGCTCGACGTGGACGGGGCGGTGCGGCGGGTCCGTGGCGGCTGGACGGCCACCGGCCGGCCCTGGACCTACGACGCCGAGCGGTACGCCTGGGTGGCGCGGCAGCGCGAGGCGGAGCAGCAGGCGATGCGCGACTACGCCTCGACGGCCGCATGCCGGATGGAGTTCCTCCGGCAGCAGCTGGACGACGAGAAGGCGGCGCCCTGCGGTCGCTGTGACAACTGCGCGGGGGGCCCGGTTCCCCACCGAGGTGTCCGACGCTTCGCTCGACGCGGCGCGTGGCGAGCTGGGGCGGCCCGGTGTGGAGGTCGAGCCGCGTCGCATGTGGCCGACCGGGCTGCCCGCGGTCGGCGTCGACCTCAAGGGCCGTATCCCGGGCGGGGCGAACAGGCCGCGGCCGGGCGGGCGCTCGGCCGCCTCTCCGACATCGGCTGGGGAAACCGGCTGCGTCCGCTGCTCGCGCCGCAGCTCCGGACACCCCGGTCCCCGACGATGTGGCGAGCGCGGTGGTGACCGTGCTCGCGGACTGGGCCAAGGGCCCCCGGGCGGATGGGCGTCGGGGGCCCCGGACGCACCGGCCCGTCCGGTGGGGGTTGTCTCGATCGCGTCGCACACCCGGCCTCAGCTCATCCAGAGCCTCGCGGAGCGGATCGCCGCCATCGGCCGGATGCCGCTGCTGGGCACCGTCTCGTACCACGACACCGCGGTGGATACCCATGTGCCGCGCACCAACAGCGCGCAGCGGCTGCGGGCGCTGCACGGGGCGCTGACCGTGCCGCCCGCCCTGGCGGCGGCCCTCGCCGAGGCCGGTGGCCCGGTGCTGCTCGTCGATGACCTGGCTGACACCGGCTGGACGTTGGCCGTCGCGGCCCGGCTGCTCCGCCGGGCCGGTGCGGCCGAGGTGTTTCCGCTGGTCCTCGCCGTGCAGGGCTGAGCACGGCGGTGGCTCGGAGAGGGGTGAGGAATATAGGAGGCACATAGCCGCAAACCGGCCAGGAGTGCCAACTGCTCATTGCCGCGCACGAGCGCTTGCCGCAAGAATTGTCAGAAGCTCCCCGCGTCGGCCCTCTCGTGGTCCTGACGGGGCCGTGTCGTGGTGTGCGCCCGCGCCCGACCCTCGCACGGACCATGGGCGCGCAGACGAAGGGAGGACCGTGACCTTCGGCTTCGCTCCGCCACCGTCCGCCGACCACGCTGTCCGGCTGGGCCGGACGCTCGAACCCGCCGAATGGGCCGCCGCCGGCATTCCGCTGCTGCGCAATCCGCGCGAGGTCGTCCTCGGGCTGCACAGCCGCCATCTGCCGACTCCCTCGACGGCCGTCGTCGCGGTCCTCGACCCGGAGGAACGTCTGACGGCAAGCGCCTCGTTCAGTCAGCACGGCTCCGCCGCACCCGACGGATGGGCGTTCCGCAACGCGCTCCTGGCGCAGCTGCGCCGGGTGATACCGCACGATCTGCGGCGCCGCTCACCGATCCGGACCGCCGTGCTGCTCTACTGCCGCGAGGGTGAGAGCCGGTGGACCGAAGAGGACGGCGCCTGGATGTGGGGCCTGCGGGACGCCTGCACCCTGCACGGGCTGCGCTGTGGTGCGTACATCACGCTGACCCGGGAGGGCTGGCAGGTCCTGGGAGAGGGGCGGGGCGGCCGTCGGCCGCACTCCGCTTCGCTCCGGACCACTCTGGGGATCGCCCCCGCACCCGATGGCGACGCGGCGCCCCTGCCCCGTCCCTTGAACGGGACACACGAGGTGCTGCACCGCTCAGCGGCCGTGTGACCGCCGACCGTCCGGACGCCGGACAGCTCCGTGACGTGCGTCAGGGGCTGCCGGGCACCGGGCGTACGGGAACTGCGGAATCAGACGCCCGCGGTCATGAGGGTGTTGATGCGCTGCGGGTCACCGCAGACGATCAGCAGCGCCGAGGCACGGCTCATCGCCTGGGGCAGTGCGCCGGCCACGGCATCGTCCGCCCCGCCGTTGACGGCGACGACCACGACCGAGCGGCCCTTGGCGCGGTCGGCGTCCGCGGCGGCGTAGAAGACGTCGTCACCGGCGTCGTGCTGCGCCCAGTAGGACGCCTCGCCGAAGGACAACTCGTGGGCCGCCCACGGATGCTGGTCTCCGGTGGTCAGCACCAGGATGTCGCTTGGCGCCCGGCCGGAGTCCAGCAGCAGGTCGACCGCCTCGTCCGCCGCGTCCAGGGCGCCGTCCACCGAGGCGGGGATCAGCTGGATCTGGGGCGCGGCCGTCGAGGCGGGGGCAGTCTTGGCAGCCGGGGCCGTCGGTGCGGTCGGCGCAGGCTTCGCCGCATCACTCGTGGTGCGCTGCGACGGAGCCGACGAGGTCCCGGCGGAACCACGGTTCGGACCGGGGCTTCCGGGCCGCCGCGGGGCGGGCCGGGGGCCGGGACCAGGGACAGGACGAGGGGTCGGCGCGGTGCGGCCTGCGGCCGGTGTCGCGCGAGGACCCGGGACACTCTCGTGAATCTGAGGCTCCTCGGGGATGAGAGGCATGGGCTGATGTCTATCAAACGTCGGTGCGAGTCGCACCGGCGGGTGGTGGTTTGGACCGTTCGGTCTGCTCAGAAGTCGAAGCCGAGTTGGCCGTCGACCCCCAGCTCGGACGGTTCAGGGGTCGTGCGCACGCGCTTGAGATGCCGCCAGCGGGGCAGCCCGTCCAGGTAGGCCCAGGACAGCCGGTGGTGGGGCGTGGGCCCCTGGTCCCGCAGGGCGGCGCGGTGCACGGGGGACGGGTATCCGGCGTTGTCCCCGAACCGGAAGTCCGCGTGTGCGCCTCCCAGTTCGGCCATCAACGCGTCCCGCCGCACCTTGGCGATCACGGAGGCGGCAGCGACGGCCACACAGGACTGATCGCCCTTGATGACCGTGCGGACCCTCCAGGGAGCGCCGAGGTAGTCGTGCTTGCCATCGAGGATCACCGCGTCCGGACGGACGGGCAGCCCCTCGAGAGCCCGGGTGGCGGCGAGCCGGAGGGCGGCCGTCATCCCCAGGTCGTCGATCTCCTCGGGCGAGGAGTGACCCAGGGCGTGCGCGGTCACCCACGACTCCAACTCGTGCGCCAGCTCCGTGCGCCTCTTGGGGCTCAGCAGCTTGGAGTCCGTGAGCCCGGTCGGCGGGCGCCGCAGACCGGTGACCGCCGCGCAGACCGTCACCGGGCCCGCCCATGCCCCTCGCCCGACCTCGTCGACACCGACGACGATCTTGGCTCCTGTCGTGGCGCGGAGCGAGCGCTCGACACTGTGGGTGGGCGGTTGGTAGGCCATGGCGAGGACAACATTACGCCGCTCACCCGGGCGACGTGTACCCGGATCAGGCGCTGCGCCCCCGGGTGGCCGGAACGGGTCCGGCCACGGACGGCTTCGCCGCCCCTCCGTACCCAACCGGACGCGGCGCGGGGGCGATTCGGCGGTGCGGCGTATCCGGCCGTGATCTGGGACGGCACTCGGTGCCGTCCGTCAGTCCGCCGCCGGGATCCAGGCCGGGAGCGGCTCGGTGAGCTCCTGCCATGCGCGAGGCGGTGCGCCGCGAGAACCGGACGCGACCACTCCGCCGGCGATCGCGCAGGTGGTGTCTACGTCGCCGCCGGCCTGCGCGGTCGTCCAGAACGCGTCTTCGAAGGAGCCCAGGTGCCGGGCCGCGGCCCACAGCGCGAAGGGCACGGTGTCGTGAGCGCTGGTGCGGCGGCCGCACCCCAGCACCGCGGCGACGGTACCGGCGTCCGCGTAGTCCAGCATGTCGCGGGCGCGCCGCAGCCCCGCCTGGACGGCGCTGCGCGGGACGGCCTCGACCACCCGGTCCAGCAGGGCCTCCGGCCCGCCGTGGCCCGCCGGGTCTGCCACCACGGCTGCCGCCGCGGCGACCGCCATCGCCCCCGCCACGGCTTCCCGGTGCTGGTGCGTGGTGTACGCGGAGATCTCGGCCTGATGCGTCGCCTGCTCCACGTCCCCGGCGTACCAGGCGCCCAGCGGAGCGATCCGCATGGCGGCGCCGTTACCCCATGATCCTTGCCCCTGGAACAGTCCGGCGGCCAGATCGCGCCAGTCGGCGCCCTCCCTGACCAGCCGGAGCATCCGGTTCACGGCGGGGCCGTACCCGCGGTCGAAGTCATGGCGCACGGCGAACGACCGGGCGAGGTCGTCCTGGTCGATCCGGTCGTGCTCGGCGAGGATGGCCAGCACGGAGCAGCCC
>NZ_GG657754.1:3083109-3131198 GCF_000158915.1 Streptomyces himastatinicus ATCC 53653
TCGAGGTGGTAGCGGCCGTCGGAGCCCAGCAAGCAAGCATCCGCGTCTCGGCATTGTCCGGGTTGGACAGGGACTCGAATTCGGCCACGCTCCAGTGCAGCCAGCGCATGCAGAACAGCCTCATGGTCAGCCCATGGGTGACCAGCAGGACGTTCGGCGGGTGCGCCGGATCCTCGAAACTGCGCCACAGGCTCTCCAGGAACGCGTCCACCCGGTCGTAGACATCGGCCCCGGACTCGCCCTGCGCGAAGCGGTAGAAGAAGTGCCCGTAGGCGTCGCGGTATGCCTTCTGCTTCCGCACATCCTCGCGGTCCTGCCAGTTTCCCCAGTCCTGCTCCCGCAGCCGCGGCTCCTCCCTGACCCGGGTGCGGGAGGGATCCAGGCCGAGCAGTTCCAGGGTCTGGTGGGTACGCCGGTACGGCGACACATAGACCGAAACGCGCTCGTCGGCGAAGGTGGCACGCAGCCCGACACCCGCCTCTTGCGCCTGCTGCCGCCCGGTCTCGGTCAGTCTCAGGGCATGGTCGGGCACACGTTCGTACACCGAGTCATCGGCATTCCCCTCCGATTCTCCGTGCCGTATGAGGATGATGCGCCGGGGTCGTGCCATGCCGCCCACCCTAGATCGGGCGTCCGGCAGGCGCCTCGCTCCCCTCCTCCGTCACCAGGCGGCCGTCGCGGATCTCGCAGAGACGGCCGGTGAACCGGCGGCGCAGCAGCCGGTCGTGCGAGACCACCACCAGCGCGCCTTCCCACCGGTCCAGTGCCTGCTCCAGCTGCTCCACGAGGCCGAGGGCGAGATGGTTGGCGGGCTCGTCGAGCAGCAGGAGATCGGCGGGGCGGGCCAGCAGCCGGGCGAGGGCCAGGCGGCGGCGCTGGCCCGCGGAGAGCGCCCCCACCGGCACATGGAGATCACGCTCATGGAACAGGCCGTACGACAGCAGCAAGGCGGCGTGCTCCTCCGCCGCCCCCGGCAGCCCGAGTCCGAAGGCCGATAACAACCGCTCCCTCGGGCGGGCGACCGGGATCTCCTGCGCGAGGTAGCCGATGCGGCCCCGACGCACCACATGGCCCTCGTCCGGCCGCTCCACACCGGCCATCACGCGCAGCAGCGTGGACTTGCCCGCGCCGTTCGCACCGTGGACGAGCAGCCTCTCGCCCGCGGCCACCGTGAGCGCGTCCACCGCCAGCCGGTCACCCACCCGGACCCCGTCCAGGCCGACGAGCGCCCCTTGCTCGTCGCCCGCCGCGGGGCGCCCGGCGAACCGCAGCGGCTCCGGCGGGCGCGGCACCGGGTCCTCCTGGAGCCTGCGCAGCCGCTCCCGGGCGTTGCGCACACGGCTGGAGACCGAGGACTGCACCCGCCCCCTGTCGCGGTCGTAGGCCAGCTTGTTGCCGTCTTTCATGCCCCGGCCCGGCGCGACCCGCCGCGCCACCGTCGTGGCGGACTCGGCCAGCGCGGCCGTCTCCGCGCACCACTCCTCGTAGGCCTGCTCCCAGCGGCGGCGCGCGGCGGCCTGTTCGGCGAGGAATCCGCGATAGCCCCCGCCGTACCGCACCAAGGTGTGCCGGTCGGCGTCCACCTCGACGATCGCGGTCGCCACCCGCTCCAAGAACATGCGGTCGTGGGAGACCGCCACCAGCGTGCCCGGATGGGCCCGCAGCGCGTCCTCGAGCCAGGTGAGCGCCGCGCCGTCGAGATGGTTCGTGGGCTCGTCGAGAAGCATCACCTCGGGAGCCGCGGCGATCAGACAGGCCAGCCCGAGCCGCGCCTGCTCGCCCCCGGAGAGGCTGCCGAGCCGTCGCCCCCTCCCAATAGACCCCAGCCCCAGACCGTGCAGGGCCTTGTCGACCCGGCTGTCCGCGGCATAGCCCCCGCGCGCCTCGAAGGCCGTGAGCACCTCGCCGTACTCGGCGAGCGCCTCCGGAGCGGAGCCGGTGAGGTCGGCCTCCAGTTCGCGCAGTCTGCGCTCCATGGCGCGGACCTCGGCCAAAGCCGCGTCGATGGCGTCGCGGACCGTGTGGTCAGGGGGCAGCTCGGGCGTCTGGCCGAGGTGCCCCAGACCGCCCTCGGCCAGGGTGACCACGACGCCGTCGTCCGGCGGTTCGGTACCGGCCAGGGCGCGCAGAAGCGTGGACTTGCCCGCGCCGTTCTCCCCGACGACGCCCACGCGCTCACCGGGCCGCACCGCGAACGACACGTCGTCGAGCAGGGTCCGGTCACCTCGGGACAGCGTCACACCGCGCAGTGAGATCTGAGTCGGCAAGGGCACACCTCCGCGCATCCGAGCGGTCCGTCATCGACGGAGCCTGTAAACACAACCATAGTTGCATTACCCTCAGGGTGGCACAGGAAAACCACTAACACAACCGGAGTTGCAATTGTCGGAGAGTGCGTCCCACACGCCCGGCACCGTCCGCCCCGGCGGGCGCACCGCGCGCACCCGTGCCGCAGTGCGCGACGCCGTACTCACCGGCCTCGCCGAGCACGGCTATCCGGGCCTGACGGTCGAGTACGTCGCCGAGCACTCGGGCGTCCACAAGACGACGGTCTACCGGCGCTGGGGCAGCGTCGAGGGGCTGGTGGCCGACGCGCTCCAGCTCGCCGGGGAGGACTCCTGGACACCCCCCGACACCGGCAGCCTCGAAGGCGATCTGCGGACCCTGGCCCGCGAGGTGACCGAGACGTTCGGCGACGCACCGGCCGCGGCCGCACCGACCGCCTTCGTCGCCGCCGCGTTCCAGTCCCGGCGCGCGGCAGAGGCGCTCCATGACTTCTACGCCGAGCGGTTCGCCCGGTGCGAACCCGTGGTGACGCGGGCTGTCGAGCGCGGTGAGGCGCCCGTCGGCACCGACGCCGCGGCGGTCGTCCGGGCCGTATCCGCCCCACTGTTCTTCCGTGTGCTGATCACCCGCGAACCCATCGGCACACCGCTCGCCGACCAGTCTGCGGCAGCGGTCGCCGCCGCCGTCCGGGCCGGGGCGTACCTCCCGGCCGGGTGACGGTCAGAAGCGCGCCCTCAAAGCCGAGGCCGGGCGCGGTCGCGTCCTCAGACCGTCCAGGCGGACTCCACACCCACCACGTCGCCGGCTATCGCGGCCACATCCGCCTCCGTCTGCGCGCGCAACCCCAGCCGCTCCACGCGCTCCACCCGGTACTTCCCGTGTTCGGCGGCCGAGTCCCACATCGACAGCACGAGGAACTCGTTTCCCGGCGCCTCGCCGAAGACCCCGCGCAGCATGCCGGGCGACCCGGCCATCGCCGGATTCCACACCTTCTCCTGCACCAGCGTGAAGTGGTCCACCCGGTCGGCGTGCACCCGGCAGTGCGCGACCCGCAGCACGTCCGCGTCGTTGAACCGGGGCTGGAAGCCGACCTTCACATCGAAGCGATGCTCGAAGAGCCGGACCTGCATGTTCCGGTACGTGCCCGACTGCGCGGCCGCCAACCGATTGTGCGACCGCGCCATGAAGGAGTCGTAGAACGCCCGGCTCTCCCAGAACGCGAAGATGTGCGCCACGTTCGGCCGCCCCCGGCTCCAGCCACCGCCCTGCCCCCGGAATCCCGGCTCGCCGGGCATCCCCGCCCACTTCCGCTGCCCCCGCTCGAACCCCGGGCGGTCCACCACGGTGCAGCGAATCCACTTGACCAGCACCGCGCCATCCTACGGCCCCGACGGTGGCCCGCATCACACAGCGAACCGTCCACCCCGGGCATCGGTGGGTGGACGGGCGGTGCTGCGACGGAGGCCGTATCCGGTCGCCCCCATGGGCCTCCGGTCAGCGCCGCCTGCGTCCCGACCCCGGTCCCGGCCCCGGAAGCCCCGCACCGGCACCCGGCATTCCGGCGCCGGGGGCCGTCAGCCGCATGCCCGGACTCGGCGCGTACGCGGCCGCCTGCAACTGCTGCCCGCCGGGCAGAGGCGCGTACCAGGCGCTTCCGTACAGGACGCTGCTGAGCCCGGACAACAGCCGTTGCACATCGGGTTCCGATCGCACCACCAGCCGCATGAACTGGCTGCTGCTGCCGAGCTTGTTGCCGCACTCGCGCACCAGCACGCCGTGTTCGGACAGCAGCCGGTCCCGCACCTGCACGCCGTCCGCCCCCTCCGGCAGTTTGACGAACACGAAGTTGCCCTGTGAGGGGTAGACGGTCATTCCCGGCAGACATCCCAGCTGCGAAATCATTTCCTGCCGGTCGCGGGCGAGCATCCGCAGGCTCATCTCGTAATCCTGCTGATGGTCCTTGAGCATGAAGACGATGATCTCGGCGAAGGAATTGAGGTTCCACTTCGGCAGCCTGGAGCGGACCTTCCGGGCGAGCGAGGGATTCGCCACCAGGTAGCCGAAGCGCACGCCGTGAAGGCCGAAGTTCTTTCCCAGACTGCGCAGGACGACGACGTTCGGGCGCACCACGGCCTCGTCGACGACGCTCGGCCACGGACCGGAATCAGGGTCGACGAACTCCAGGAAGGACTCGTCGATGACGACCAGATCGAGGTCCGCGAGGGAGTCCATGAACGATATGACGGCGTCACGGGAGAGGAGACCGCCGTCGGGATTGTTCGGATTGCAGATGACGGCGGTGCGTGATCCCCGCTGCCGAATGAACGACACGAAGGCATCGGGATCGAGGGCGAAGCCATGCCGTTCCGGCAGCCGGAACATGTCCACGCGCTTGCCGGTTTCGTCCGGCTGATCCGTCCACCGGCCGAAGGTGGGGATCGGCACGGCCAGGCTGTCCTTGACCAGCAAATGGTCGATCCAGGTGATGAGTTCCGTCGAACCGTTGCCCATCGCCATGGTCTGGGGCTGGAGATCGAGCAGATGCGCCAGTTCGGCTGTGATCGTATCGGCGGAGCTGGGGTAATAGGTGAGAATGTCGCGCAGCATGGCCGACAGCTCGTCGAACATGCCGGGGGTGGGGAAGTAGGGATTACAGGGGATACAGAAATCCACGATGTCCTGTCCGCCGCCCGCTACCCCCGCGCGGTTCAGCATGAAGTACGACGGACTGTGGTTGGTGCCCCGGAAAAGCTGTGCGGCATTACCCGTGTTGCCGATGGCGGCGACAGTCACAGCAAGACCTCCTCGGTCACATGGGCCGTGCTGGGCACGACGTTCGGCTCCGCTTGCACAGAGCGTCGCGCACGAGCCACCGCCAGTCGGGGCGTTGCCGAATTTCATGGTGCGTGTGAGAAGTCGAGTGACAGGAGATACCGGAACCGCTACAGTCCCCCCGGCTTCTGCCTGCCTCCCGGGCGACCACGGCACCGGCGCCACACACACGAGACCTACGCGAGCGGGGCGCGGCCCGAAGGCCACGCCCCGCGTCGAAGGTCACCCGTCAGGGCGGACGATCAGCTGCAACCGCTGGTCGAGCCGCAGCCCTCGCACAGGTAGCAGCTGCCCGCGCGGCGCATCTTGGTGCCGCAGGAGAAGCACAGCGGTGCGTCGGCGTTCAGGCCCAGTTGGATCTCGACCAGTTCGGTCGAGCTGTGGGCCTCCTTCGGGGCGGACGTCTCGGACTGGGCCGCGGTCGTGGTGGCCTTCGGGGCCTCCAGCCGCCGCGGCGCCGACTGGGCCAGGCCCTCGACGTCGACATCGTCCTCGGACGCCTCGTACGAACCGGTCTCCAGGTGACGCTGGCGCTCCTCGGCGGAGTGGATGCCGAGCGCCGACCGGGTCTCGAACGGCAGGAAGTCCAGCGCCAGCCGGCGGAAGATGTAGTCGACGATCGACTGGGCCATCCGCACGTCCGGGTCGTCCGTCATACCGGCTGGCTCGAAGCGCATGTTGGTGAACTTCGAGACGTACGTCTCCAGCGGCACCCCGTACTGGAGACCGACCGAGACGGCGATGGAGAAGGCGTCCATCATGCCCGCGAGGGTCGAGCCCTGCTTGGACATCTTCAGGAAGACCTCACCGAGGCCGTCGTCGGGGTAGGAGTTCGCCGTCATGTAGCCCTCGGCGCCACCGACCGTGAAGGAGGTGGTGATGCCGGGACGGCCCTTGGGCAGGCGCTTGCGGACCGGGCGGTACTCGACGACCTTCTCGACCTCCGGCTCGGCCTGCTCAGCCGCCTTCTCCTCCTTCTTCTTGGCGGAGAGCGGCTGGCCGACCTTGCAGTTGTCGCGGTAGATCGCCAGCGCCTTGAGGCCCAGCTTCCAGCCCTCGAAGTAGATCTCCTCGATCTCCTCGACGGTGGCCGACTCCGACATGTTGACCGTCTTGGAGATCGCGCCGGACAGGAACGGCTGGGCGGCGGCCATCATCCGCACATGGCCCATCGGCGAGATGGAGCGCTCGCCCATCGCGCAGTCGAAGACCTCGTAGTGCTCGAGCTTCAGCCCCGGCGCGTCGATCACATTGCCGTGCTCGGCGATGTGGGCGACGATCGCCTCGACCTGCTCCGGCTGGTAGCCGAGCCGCTTGAGCGCCTTGGGGACCGTGTTGTTCACGATCTGCATCGAGCCGCCGCCGACCAGCTTCTTGAACTTCACCAGGGCCAGGTCCGGCTCGACGCCCGTGGTGTCGCAGTCCATCATCAGGCCGATGGTGCCGGTGGGGGCGAGCACCGACGCCTGGGCGTTGCGGAAGCCGCTCTTCTCACCGAGGCGCAGCACGTCCTGCCATGCCTCGGTGGCCGCCGCCCAGACCGGGGAGTCCAGGTCGTCCACGCGCTTGGCGATGGCGTTGGCGTCCGAGTGCTGCTTCATGACGCGGTTGTGGGCGTCCGCGTTGCGGGCGTAGCCGTCGTACGGGCCGACGACGCCCGCCAGCTCGGCGGAGCGCTTGTACGAGGTGCCGGTCATCAGGGAGGTGATGGCTCCGGCCAGGGCCCGGCCGCCGTCGCTGTCGTAGGCGTGGCCGGTGGCCATCAGCAGGGCGCCGAGGTTGGCGTAGCCGATGCCCAGCTGGCGGAAGGCGCGGGTCGTCTCGCCGATCTTCTGGGTCGGGAAGTCCGCGAAGCAGATGGAGATGTCCATCGCGGTGATGACCAGCTCGACGACCTTGGCGAAGCGCTCGGCGTCGAAGCGCTGGTTGCCGGCGTCGTCGTCCTCGAGGAACTTCATGAGGTTGAGCGAGGCCAGGTTGCACGAGGAGTTGTCCAGGTGCATGTACTCGCTGCACGGGTTGGAGGCGGTGATCCGGCCCGTCTCCGGCGAGGTGTGCCAGTGGTTGATCGTGTCGTCGTACTGGATGCCCGGGTCGGCGCAGGCCCAGGCCGCCTCGGCCATCTTGCGGAAGAGGGACTTGGCGTCGATCTCCTCGATGGGCTCACCGGTCATGCGGCTGCGCAGGCCGAACTGCGAGCCGGACTCCACGGCCTTCATGAACGTGTCGTTCACACGGACCGAGTTGTTGGCGTTCTGGTACTGGACGGACGTGATGTCGTCGCCGCCCAGGTCCATGTCGAAGCCCGCGTCGCGCAGGGCGCGGACCTTCTCCTCTTCCTTGACCTTGGTCTCGATGAACGCCTCGACGTCCGGGTGGTCGACGTCGAGCACGACCATCTTGGCGGCCCGGCGGGTCGCACCGCCCGACTTGATCGTTCCGGCGGAGGCGTCGGCGCCGCGCATGAAGGAGACGGGCCCGGAGGCGTTGCCGCCGGAGGAGAGCAGCTCCTTGGAGGAGCGGATGCGGGAGAGGTTCAGGCCGGCGCCGGAGCCGCCCTTGAAGATCATCCCCTCTTCCTTGTACCAGTCCAGGATCGACTCCATGGAGTCGTCCACGGAGAGGATGAAGCAGGCGCTGACCTGCTGCGGCTGCTTGGTGCCGACGTTGAACCACACGGGCGAGTTGAAGCTGAAGACCTGGTGCAGCAACGCGTACGTGAGCTCGTGATCGAAGATCTCGGCGTCTGCGGGGGAGGCGAAGTAGCCGTTGGCCTCGCCGGACTTGCGGTACGTGCCCACCACCCGGTCGATGAGCTGCTTCAGGCTCGCCTCACGGGTCGGGGAGCCGACCGCGCCGCGGAAGTACTTGCTCGTGACGATGTTGACCGCGTTCACCGACCAGAAGTCGGGGAACTCCACGCCGCGCTGCTCGAAATTGACCGACCCGTCACGCCAGTTGGTCATGACGACGTCACGACGCTCCCAGACCACCTCGTCGTACGGATGCACGCCAGGGGTGGTGTGGACGCGCTCGATACGCAGACCCTTGTTCTTGCTTCCCTTGGAGCGGGAGCCTCGTGCGGGGCCGCTCGTCGTCTCTGTCATTCCGCCTCCCTGTACGGGCGAAAACGCCCTGATGTGCCCATTTCTTCCCGGGCACGGTGTCTCTTGTCTTTCACCCGGAGGCGCGATGCGCCCCGGGCAGGTCTTTGGCCGCCGGTCAGTCGGCGGCAGTGGGCGCGGGGGCCTCCGCGGCCCCGTCGGCGCCGGGCCCGCGGTCGTGCGCGGGAGGCCGTTGCTGGTCACGCAGCTCCGCGACCGCGGCCTCGAAATCCTCGAGCGAGTCGAAGGCGCGGTAGACGGAGGCGAAGCGGAGGTAGGCGACGAGGTCGAGCTCCTGGAGCGGACCGAGTATGGCGAGCCCCACGTCATGGGTGGACAGCTCGGCGCTCCCGGTGGCCCGTACGGCCTCCTCCACGCGCTGACCGAGCTTGGCGAGGGCGTCCTCGGTGACGGGACGGCCCTGGCATGCCTTGCGGACCCCGGAGATGACCTTGTCGCGACTGAAGGGCTCGGTGACCCCGCTCCGCTTGATCACCATCAGTGACGCGGTCTCCACGGTCGTGAAGCGGCGCGCACAGTCGGGGCACTGGCGGCGCCTGCGGATCGAGCAGCCGTCGTCCGTGGTCCGGCTGTCGACGACGCGGCTGTCGGGGTGCCTGCAGAAGGGGCAGTGCATGACTCCGTACCCTCCCTCACCCTCAAGAACGGCGCATGACTGACAAGCTCCGACCGGCAGCGCAGGCCCGTCGAAGCGACCACAAGCATAGGCGAAGATCTCGGCAACGAATCACCGGGGACCACAAGCTGTGGGTGGCTGACATCCATCAAACCACTAGATCTGGGGTCTGGCACCCAATCGCACCGCGCGGCGTGTCATGACTCGGGAGCAGGCACGAGACTACGCGAACCCCACGGGTCCCGGATCCACAGGGGCCGGGGTGCAAGACTGAGGCCCAGCGCCGGGCACGGCCGAAACCCGCCACCGGAAACGACCGAAGCCTGCCGCAGGACACGACCGAGACCCGCGACCGGGCACGGTCGGAGCCCGCTTCTCAGCCCGTACCGGAACCGCCTTATACACCCAAGCCTGTGATCACGTCAGCTCATCTGGGATATTTCACTCGAACGTGTGTTTGGCGCAACCTTTCGAAAGCAACTACCGTTGTCCAACTAGGGAGAACATCTCGAGAGGGGCCGTCGTGACCACCACCGCAGAGAGCGCCACTGTTACCGCCCAGGAGCGCTCCCAGAGCCGACTCGAACAGACACACGCGATGAATCAGACTCACGCGATCAACGACGCGAGCACGAACCCGGAGGGGCAGAAGGCGACCCGATCACTACCAGGGCGACCTCCAGGCATCCGGGCGGACAGTTCAGGGCTGACCGACCGGCAGCGTCGCGTCATCGAAGTCATCCGCGACTCTGTGCAGCGGCGCGGCTACCCGCCGTCCATGCGGGAGATCGGTCAGGCGGTGGGCCTCTCCAGCACCTCGTCCGTCGCCCATCAGCTCATGGCCCTGGAGCGCAAGGGCTTCCTGCGGCGTGACCCCCACCGGCCCCGGGCGTACGAGGTCCGTGGCTCGGACCAGCCCAGCGCGCAGCCGACGGACACCACCGGCAAGCCCGCCGCTTCCTACGTGCCGCTGGTCGGCCGGATCGCGGCCGGCGGGCCGATCCTCGCCGAGGAGTCGGTCGAGGATGTCTTCCCCCTCCCCCGCCAGCTGGTCGGCGACGGTGAGCTGTTCGTCCTGAAGGTGGTCGGCGACTCCATGATCGAGGCCGCCATCTGCGACGGGGACTGGGTCACGGTGCGCCGCCAGCCCGTCGCCGAGAACGGTGACATCGTCGCCGCGATGCTCGACGGGGAGGCGACGGTGAAGCGGTTCAAGCGCGAGGACGGCCATGTCTGGCTGCTCCCGCACAACGCCGCGTACCAGCCGATCCCCGGTGACGAGGCGACCATTCTGGGCAAGGTCGTCGCGGTGCTGCGGCGCGTCTGAGCCGACGGACCGAGGTGCGCCTCCAGCAGGCGTGCCCAGCGACCGGGCCCCGGGACCACTGCGCCGGTTCCGGGGCCCTGCTGTATGCCCGCGCCCCTACGCGCCCTCGGCCTTGGCCGCCGCGTCGATCGCGGCCAGGGAACGGCGTACCTGGTTGCGGTCGGTCGTGTACCAGAAGTCCGGCATGGTCTTGCGCAGGAACGAGCCGTAGCGGGCGCGCTCGACCCGCGGGTCCAGAACGGCGACGATGCCGCGGTCCCCGGAGGCCCGCACCAGCCGGCCCGCGCCCTGCGCCATCAGAAGGGCGGCGTGCGTGGCCGCGACCGCCATGAAGCCATTGCCACCGGCCTCCTCCACCGCCTTCTGGCGAGCGCTCATCAGCGGGTCGTCGGGGCGCGGGAAGGGCACCCGGTCCATGACCACCAGCTGACAGCTCGGGCCCGGCACATCCACGCCCTGCCACAGCGACAGCGTCCCGAACAGGCAGGTCCTGGCATCGGCGGCGAAGGTCCGGATCAGCTCGCCGAGGGTCTCCTCGCCCTGGAGGAGGATGGGCATGTCGAGCCGTCCGCGCAGCTCCTCCGCGGCGGCCTGCGCGCCGCGCATGGACGAGAACAGCCCGAGCGTGCGCCCGCCCGCGGCTTCCACCAACTCGGCCAGCTCATCGAGCATGTCGCTGCGGCTGCCCTCGCGGCCGGGCTGGGCGAGATGCTTGGCGACGTAGAGGATCCCCTGCTTCGCGTAGTCGAAGGGCGAGCCGACATCGAGGCCCTGCCAGCGCGGAGCGGACTCCTCGCCGCCCTCGGGGTCCTGCGGGCTCTCGGGAGCGAGACCGAGCGACGCGGCCACCCCGTTGAAGTCCCCGCCGATCTTGAGGGTGGCGGAGGTGAGGATCACCGAGCGGTCCTCGAACAGCTTCTCGCGCAGCAGACCGGACACGGACAGCGGGGCGACGCGCAGCGAGGCACCGAAACGGTCGTGCCGCTCGTACCAGACCACGTCGAACTCGGAGCCCTCCACGATCCGCTCCGCCACCTGGTGGATGTTCTCCACCGCGCCCAGGGCCTGCTTACGGACAGCGTCCTCGTCCTGAACCGAGGCATCACGGGTGGCGCCGAGCGCGGAGATCACCGTGCGGGCCGCGTCGCGCAACGCCATCAGGGCATAGCTCAGGTCCTCGGGGATGGTCTCGAGGCGGCCGGGCAGAGCCAGCTCCATGATCCGCTCGAAGGTCTCCGAGGCGGTCTGGAGATCGTCGGCCGCCTTCTCGTTGACCAGCTTGGCGGCGCGCCGCACGGCCCGGTTGACCTGGCCGGGGGTGAGCTCGCCGCTGGCGACGCCAGTGACGCGGGAGACCAGCTCATGAGCCTCGTCGACGATCAGCACCTCGTGGCCGGGCAGGACCGGGGCACCCTCGATGGCGTCGATGGCGAGCAGCGCGTGGTTGGTGACGATCACCTCGGCGAGCTTGGCGCGCTCGCGGGCGGCCTCGGCGAAGCACTCCGCGCCATAGGCGCACTTGGACGCGCCGAGGCACTCCCGGGAGGTGACCGACACCTGGGACCAGGCACGGTCGGAGACGCCGGGCGTCAGGTCGTCGCGGTCGCCCGTCTCGGTCTCGTCGGACCAGTCACGCAGCCGCATCAGGTCCTTGCCCAGCTTGCTGGTGGGCGCGGCCGCCTCGAAGGGGTCGAACAGCCCGGCCTCGTCGGCGTCGTCCTGCGGCACGCCTTCGTGGAGGCGGTGCAGGCACAGGTAGTTGGACCGCCCCTTGAGCATGGCGAACTCGGGGCGGCGGCGCAGCAGCGGATGCAGAGCGTCGACGGTACGCGGCAGGTCGCGCTCGACGAGCTGTCGCTGAAGGGCGAGGGTCGCCGTGGCGACGACGACGGGCTCGCCGTGGGCGAGGGCGGGCACCAGATAGCCGAGCGACTTTCCGGTGCCGGTGCCGGCCTGGACCAGCAGATGGGAGTTGTCGTCGATCGCCTCGGCCACGGCTTCGGCCATGGCTGTCTGACCAGGGCGTTCGGTGCCGCCGACGGCGGTGACGGCGGCGTGCAGCAGATCTGCGAGTGGAGGCGAGGACGTGTCAGTCATAGGGCTGCCAGCCTACGCGGCGGCACCGACATCACTCTCGCTGGCGGTCGCATCACCCTCCGTGGAGGGAACGCGTGGCAGAGGCGGAACCCGGACGGGCCGAGCGGTGTATCACAGGCAAAGGCGGCGATCGGATGCCGTCGAAGATCGCAGGGGGTCACGATGGCTCACAGCAGATGGCGCAGGGCGCGGTCGCGCAGCATCAGTGCCGCGCGTTTGCCGGGGAGGTCCACCTCGGCGGAGAAGCGGAAACCGGCGCCGAGGAAGGCCGCGACGCAGGGGGTGTTGCGCAGGTCGGGTTCGGCCACGACGCGCGCGCAGGACGGGCGGTGTTCGAGTACGAGATCGGCCGCGGCGCGGAGCAGGGTTGTGCCCAGACCCTGGCCACGGTCGCCGATGCGGCCGATGAGCAGGTGGATGCCGGTGTCGTGCGGCCGGGCGGGGTAGTGCCGGGCGAGTGGGTCGAGGTCGGCCCGGTACACCTCCCAGTAGCTCATCGGGACTCCGTCCAGCACTCCCAGACAGGGCACGCTCCGCCCATCGCCGTCGAGCTGGCCGCCCAGGTGGCTCGCCGTGACGTCGTCCGGGCCGCCGAGTTCCCAGAAGGCGGCCACGGCGGGGTCGTTCATCCATCGGGCGATGAGCCGCAGATCGCGCCCGATGCGGACCGGGACCAGTTGGAAGGCCCCCGCCGGGGTGCTGGTGGGCCCCCATTCGGCGATGCGGTCGAGGAGGTCGGGGCGGCTGTCGAACTCCGGGCCGGTCAGCTGGCTCTCGGGGATTCGCGCGGTGTGTTCTTCCTGGCGCATCCGCATGTCGATGGTGTCGTCGGTGCTGGAGTCGGAGTGCGACACGGCGACGCTCTCCTCTCATGGATGTCAGACGCGCCGTGAGGGGCGTGATCGGCGGGGTGGACGGACGTCAGGCCGTGGAAGCGGCGGAAGTGACAAGGGGGTTGGCGATGGTGACGTAGACGGACTGGGTGTCGACCGGCCCGACGAGTTCGTCCAGGCCGCGCAGGCGGGTGAGCAGATTGGCCTTGCAGCGCAGGGTGGGCGTCTCGAGGAGGCGGGCGGGCAACCGCGAGCGGAGCTTGCCGGGGCCGGACGCGGCGTCGGCGAGGAAGCGGCGGAACGCGGCCAGCAGCACCCGCTCGTCGGCGAGCCGCTGCGCCCCGAACGCCCCGATCACGCCGAGGACGTTGTTGACCCCGAGGTAGTAGGCGAAGCGCTCATCGGTGACCTCGTCGGACACGAAGGTGTCGCTGGGCCCGCCGATCCCGGGCAGCCGCCGCTGGAGATCGTCATAGCGGGACTCACGGAAGTAGTAGCCCTGGTTGTCCCGGTAGCGGCCCCCGACCGGCCAGCCGTCCGGGTCCAGCAGCACCAGGGTGTTCTGCTGGTGCGCCTCCAAGGCGATGCCTGCCTCCCCGTCCAGCCAGAGCACGGGGCGTACGACCGTGTGCAGATAGCGCAGGAACCACTCGGCGCTGACGGCCGCGGAGGAGCGGCCGGTGCGGGCGGCGAGCCGGGCGACGAGGTGGGCCAGGCGTGAGCGCATCGCGGGCTGCCCCGGCCAGGTCCGGAGGGAGAGGAGCCCGGCGACGCAGACGGCGTCGTCGCCCGGGCCGAACGGGTTGTGCCGGATGACGACGTCGAGGCCGGTCAGGGGGTCGCCATCCGGCCCGTCCACCGCGAGCCAGGCCGGGTCACGGACGATGTCGAAGCCGGATCCGGGGAAGGCGGACCGCCACTGCTCCGCCAGCCCGCTGCGCAGCAGCCGGTGCACCTCGACGCCGCGGCGAAGCTCCTTGCGGAGGTTCTCGCGGCGGGAGTTGGTGATCCGCAGGCCGAGGGAGAGTTTGAGCATCGCGGGCGCACCGGGCCGGTAGACGGTGCGGACCGAGGAAGTGGGGTGCCAGTGTCCGCCGGCCGGGCCGAGGTCGTGCAGCAGGCCCGCGTCGAACAGCGCGGCGGCGGCCGGGCGGTGCCGGACCTCGTGGGCCTGCCAGGGGTGGAGAGGCAAGGGCACGGATCCGGGCGGCAGTTGCAGACCACTGCCCGCGAGCGAGAGGGCCAGCCTCTCGGCGGGCACCGTTCTGCCACGTTCGGTCCAGGCCGACTCGCAGGCGAGCACGGAACGGTCAACGGCGAACCAGTGCAGGGGGAAGGAGCCACGCGATTCGGGTGAGCACACAGGCGAGGCAGCGTCGGAGAGACCTTCGCGGCTCTTCGGTGTGGGATGAAGGGGGTGACCGAGGAGGAGGGACTGTTCCGCGCTGAGAAAGGGGGTTCCGGCGTCGGGGTCGGCGGGCACGGCCCGGCGGTGGGCCAGGAATTGGGCGGTACGTCGTACGGAGTCCGCAACGCGGCCGATGAGTTCGGAGGCCTCCGCGTCGGTCTCGTCCTGCCGGGCTGCGTACGCCGCCTCCCGGGTGAGCAGCGCCGCGAGGGCCACCGCGCCGACGGCGGGGGCGTCCCAGGGGCCGTGTTCCAGCACCGGCGCCCCGAAGCGGTGCCAGCCGGTGGCCGACCAGTAGCGCACGGGCACCTGGAGAGACGTGCCGCTCGCGGCAAGGGGGATGCGCAGGGTGTCCCCGTCCGGGGGCCCTGCGGCGGTCTCCCGTACCCAGCAGCGCAGCAGGTTCTCGACCCCCGCGGCTTCGGCGGCGAGCTGCGGATCGGGATGGTCGAGCGGGTCCTGCCCGGCGGTGGGAGCGGGCCCCTCGGGTGCGTCATGACCGCTGTGGTCCTGCCGCGGTACCGGGGCCGTCCCGACGAGGGGCGGCTCGGCAGAGGCTGCCGGCGGTGCGAGTGCCGTGGCCCGCGTCGGCGCGCTCTGCGCGGGCCCAGCCGACACGGGCTCAGCCGACGCAGGTGGGGACGGTGCGGGCTGGGGCACCGTGACCTGGGTCGACGCGAGCCGGGTCGGCGCGGCCTTGGGCGGTGCTGGGTGGGGCGGCACGGCCTTGGGTGGCGTGGGCGGGAGTCCGGTTGGCTCCGCGGCGGTCATGGCTGCGGGCGGCTGGGGCGCGAACGGCTCGGGACTGGTGGGCTCGACGGTGGAGGGCTCCGTAGTCGGCGGCCCGGCTGGGGGCGTTGCCGACTTGGGCGGCGGGGCGGTGGGCTGAGGCTGTGCCGTCGCGGAGTGCAGCACCCGACGCTGTGGTGCCGTCGGCGCGACCGCGGGCGGGAACCCCGTCGTCGTCTCCGCGGAGGGCGAGGGAGGGGGTGCCTCGCCTCCGGGTTGGGGGTGCCCGGGAGCGGTGCGGGCCGTCCGGTCGCTCATGGCGCCGTCCTCCGGGTCCGGCTGGGGATACAAGGGGGCTCGCCCAGGGGAGTGCGGCATGGTCGGTGCGGCGCTCGCGTCACGGCCTTCACGCCGGGAGCCTGGCGCCTGCCTCCTTCGATGGTGCGGTGGTGGTGCGGTCCTACGGCCGCGGGGCGCGTCACCGGTGGCCTCCGGTGAAGGGCGGGCCGGGTGGCGGGAGTTCATGGGCGGCGCGGTCGCCGAGAGCGCGGATCGCGGCGTCCAGGGCGTCGGCGAGCCGGTCCAGAACGGCTTCGGCCTGCTCGTCGGTGATGGTCAGCGGAGGAAGGAGACGGATCACGGCGGAGTGGCGGCCGCCGAGTTCGACGATCAGGCCGCGATGCAGGCACTCCCGCTGTACGGCAGCCGCCAGCATCGGGGCGGCGCGACGGGCGGTGGCACCGGTGTCCGTACCACCGTCTGCACGGCGGGCTGCGCGGCCGTCCGCGCGTCCCTCCACACCGGCGAAGGTGCCGGTCGTCGGGGTGGTCCCGGTCGTGGCCTCTGGGCATTCCGGGCCGGGGTCCGGCCGCGCCGGGTCGACCAGTTCCAGGCCGATCATGAGGCCGCGGCCGCGGACGTCCCCGATGTGGGGGCACTGCGCGGCGAGGGCGCGCAGCCGGGTCAGCATCCGCTCACCGACGACCGCGGCCCGCTGCGCGAGGCCGTTCTCGCGGACGTACGCGAGGGTGGCCGCGCCCGCCGCCATCGCCAGCTGGTTGCCCCGGAAGGTGCCCGCGTGGGCGCCGGGCCGCCAGGTGTCCAGCTCCTCCCGGTAGACCACGACGGCCAGCGGCAGGCTGCCACCGATGGCTTTCGACAGCACCATCACATCGGGCACCACGCCGCTGTGTCCGACCGCCCAGAAGGAACCGGTGCGCCCCACGCCGGTCTGCACCTCGTCCGCGATGAGGGGGATGCCGCGGGCCGCGGTGATCTCCCGCGTCCGGCGCAGCCAGCCGTCCGGTGCGGGGATCACCCCGCCCTCGCCCTGTACCGGTTCGAGGATCATCCCGGCGGGTGCGGCCGTCCCGCCCTTCGGGTCGTCCAGCAGCCGCTCGGTCCAGCGCGCCGCGAGGTCCGCGCCGCGTTCACCGCCCACCCCGAACGGGCAGCGGTAGTCGTAGGGGAAGGGCAACCGGGTCACGCTCACCGCGGGGGCGCCGCCGGAGGCGGCGAGCGCCCCGGCCGTCATCCCGTGGTAGGCCCCGGAGAAGGCCAGCAGGCCGTCCCGCCCCGTGGCGGTCCGTACCAGCTTGAGTGCGGCCTCGACCGCGTCCGTGCCCGCGGGGCCGCAGAACTGGACCCGTGCGTGGGCGGCGAGTTCGGGCGGCAGCGTGGCGAACAGTTCGTCCGTGAAGGCGTCCTTGACCGGCGTGGCCAGGTCCAGGACCTGGAGCGGGGCGCCCGAGTCCAGGACGGCGCGGATCGCTTCCAGCACCACCGGGTGGTTGTGCCCGAGCGCCAGCGCCCCGGCTCCGGAGAGGCAGTCGAGGTAGCGGCGGCCGTCGGCGCCCTCGATCGTCAGCCCGCGGGCGCGCACCGGGACGATGGGCAGCGCCCGGGCGTAGGTGCGGGCGGCCGACTCCCGCAGCGACTGGCGCCGCAGGATGGCCGGAGCGTCCTCGCCGGACCCTTCGCCGTCCGGCACGACGGGCGGCGAAGGGTCCGGCGTCATCGGCGGGAGCTGGGGTCATGGCCACGGCTCACGGTCCTCTCGCTGCTGAACGCCCTCCGACTGTCCCCCGTACGTACCAACGACGTGTCAGGCCCGGGATCACGGGCTGACCGAAGATCCTTGCCGCCGGGAACCGAGGACCCGCCTGTAGCCGTCGTAGGCGGCACCGGCATAGTGGGGGATCACCCCACTGTCGGGGGGAGCATGACAATTCCAGACAGGCCGTGAAGCAGTTCAGAACATCAGGGGGAGTTCCGCCCATGCCTTTCAAACGCCGACCCGCGCTCGCCTCGGCGGCCATCGCCGCGGTGCTGGCGCTCACCGCCACCGCGTGCGGATCGTCGGACGACTCGGCCGATGCCAAGGCGTCCGCATCGTCGGCGCAGCAGGGCGCGGACGACATCAAGCTGCCCGACAACATCAACGACAAGCTGAAGAACCTCGGCGTCGATCTGGACGAGTGGAAGAACGGCGCCTGGAACAAGTGGGACCGGGACGACTGGCTCCGCGAGGCGGGCGACTTCATCAACCCGATCATCAAGGGGCTGTGGAAGCCGGACCGGATGCGGGATGCCCAGGAGCCGGAGGAGCAGGTCGACGACAGCGACATCGCTGACGACCAGGGTGTGACCGACCCTGATCCGCAGCCGGTGAAGGCGCAGGAGGTCGACAGCCCGTACAGCTCCCGCGTTCCCTACGCGGGCAAGGTCTTCTTCGACGGCCCCGAGGGGTCGATGGTCTGCTCCGCGACCGTGGTCGAGGACCCCGCCCACCCCGGCAAGTCCAACATGGTCTGGACCGCGGGCCACTGCGTCCATGCGGGCAAGGGCGGCGGCTGGTACAAGAACCTGATGTTCGTGCCCTCGTACAACGACTCCGGCAAGTCGGCGGCCGAGCTGGAGAACGCCACCCGGGAAGAGCTCGCCCCCAAGGGCGTCTGGTGGGCCGACTGGGCGCAGACCTCCTCCCAGTGGATCGACAGCGGCGCGGCCACCGGTGGCAAGGGCGCACCGTACGACTTCGCGGTCATGCACGTGAAGCCTGAGGTCAGCGGCGGCAAGTCGCTGGAGGAGACGGTCGGCGGCGCGCTGCCGGTCGACTTCAACGCACCGGCCGTGAAGTCCATCGACGAGATCACGGCCACCGGCTACCCTGCGGCCCCGCCGTTCGACGGCCAGAAGATGAACCAGTGCGCCGACAAGTCGGGCAGGCTGTCGCTGGATGCCAAGCAGCCGACCATGTACCGCATCGGCTGCACGATGACCGCCGGTTCGTCCGGTGGCGGCTGGGTCGCGAACGGTGCGAACGGCAAGCCCTCACTGGTGTCCAACACCTCGATAGGCCCGTCCAACGCCACCTGGCTGGCGGGCCCCCATCTGGGTCCCGAGGCCAAGGGCGTCTACAACGCGGTCAGCAAGAAGTTCGCGGGTCAGTAGTCACCCGCGGTCAGCAGCGGCGAAGGCCCGCCCCCCGGAATGGAGGGGGCGGGCCTTCGCCGTGAGCCGTTCGGTGCTCTACTGCCGCGCACCTGCCGCGGCCGGTACGAACCGGCGCAGCTCGGCGGCCAGCTCCTCGTGCACCCGTGCCTTGAGCAGCGTGCCCTCCGGGGTGTGCTCCTCGGAGATCACCTCGCCGTCGGCGTGCGTACGCGAGACCAGCTTGCCCTCGGTGTACGGCACCAGTGCCTCGATCTCGACCTGCGGCCTGGGCAGCTCGTGATCGATCACCTCGAGCAGTTCGTCGATGCCCTGCCCGGAGCGGGCCGAGACGGCCATCGCGCTCCGCTCCATGCGCAGCAGCCGCTGTAGCACGAGCGGATCGGCCTTGTCCGCCTTGTTGATGACCACGATCTCGGGCACGTCGACGGCGCCCACGTCACGGATCACCTCGCGCACCGCGGCCAGCTGCTCCTCCGGCGCCGGATGCGAGCCGTCCACCACATGGAGGATCAGATCGGCGTCGCCGACCTCCTCCATGGTGGAACGGAACGCCTCGACCAGGTGGTGCGGCAGATGGCGGACGAAGCCGACGGTGTCCGCCAGCGTGTACAGCCGCCCGCTGGGCGTCTCGGCCCGGCGCACGGTCGGGTCCAGGGTGGCGAACAGCGCGTTCTCCACCAGCACGCCCGCGCCGGTGAGCCGGTTGAGCAGCGAGGACTTGCCCGCGTTGGTGTATCCCGCGATGGCGACCGAGGGGACCTTGTGACGCCTGCGCTCCTGCCGCTTGATGTCACGGCCGGTCTTCATCTCGGCGATCTCGCGGCGCATCTTCGCCATCTTCTCGCGGATGCGGCGCCGGTCCGTCTCGATCTTGGTCTCACCGGGACCACGGGTGGCCATACCGCCGCCCGACGATCCGGAGCCACCGCCACCCATCTGCCGGGACAGCGACTGACCCCAGCCGCGCAGCCGCGGCAGCATGTACTGCATCTGCGCGAGCGAGACCTGGGCCTTGCCCTCGCGGGACTTGGCGTGCTGGGCGAAGATGTCGAGGATCAGGGCGGTGCGGTCGACCACCTTGACCTTGACGACGTCCTCGAGATGGATCAGCTGGCCGGGGCTCAGCTCACCGTCGCACACGACGGTGTCGGCACCGGATTCGATCACGATCTCGCGCAGTTCCTCGGCCTTGCCGGAGCCGATGTACGTCGCGGGGTCCGGCTTGTTGCGGCGCTGGATGACGCCGTCGAGCACCACGGCGCCCGCGGTCTCCGCGAGCGCGGCCAGCTCGGCGAGGGAGTTGTCCGCGTCCTGCGCCGTGCCGGACGTCCAGACGCCGACCAGCACCACGCGCTCCAGGCGCAGCTGCCGGTACTCGACCTCGGTGACGTCCTCGAGCTCGGTGGAGAGTCCCGCCACGCGCCGCAGAGCGGCACGGTCCGAGCGGTCGTACTGGTCGCCGTCACGCTCCCCGTCGATCTCGTGACTCCAGGCGACGTCCTCTTCCATCAGGGCGTCGGCCCGAAGGCTCTCGGCGAGGCTCTGCCGGTCCTGCGGAAGGGAAGAGGAGTGGGTCAAAGGAATCCTTACGTCGAGGGACATCGTCATTGTGGACAACGCACGACCGGCCCGTGGGATTCCCCACCGCTCCGGCCGCGACGCCGACCCCTCGATGGTCGCACGCGGCGGCGGGGCAGTCACTCGGGTTTCACGGTATGGCGCGCCGCCGAGCCGTGCGGGGCGGAGGAGGCCGCGGGCTTGGCCCCCGGCTTCGCGCCCGGCTTGGCCCCCGGCTTCGCGTCCGGCTTCGGGGTGGGCCTCCAGTCGGGGTGCCCGGGCATCTTCGGCGTCTTCTTGCCGTACAGCCAGGGGCGCAGGAAGCCGTTCAGATCCTTGCCCGCCACCTCCGAGGCGAGCCGGACGAAGTCGGCGGTCGAGGCCACCCCGTCCCGGTGGCGGACCACCCACTGCCGCTCCAGCCGCTCGAAGTCCGCCCGGCCGATCCGCTCCCGCAGCGCGTACAGGACCAGGGCGCTGCCGTCGTAGACGATCGGGCGGAAGAGCCCGATCTGCTTGCCGGGTTCGGCGGGCCGGGGCGCGGCGGGCGGCCCTCCGGCGGCGCGCCAGGCGTCGGACTGCTCGTAGGCCAGCCGCATCCGGCGCTCCAGGCTCTCCTTGCCGTACTGCTCCGCGTACAGCGCCTCGTACCAGGTGGCATGGCCTTCGTTGAGCCACAGATCGGACCAGCGACGCGGGCTGACGCTGTCACCGAACCACTGGTGCGCCAGTTCGTGCAGCATGATCGACTCCACGTACCAGCGCGGGAACTCGTCGCCGGTGAAGAGGCCCCGTTCGAAGAGCGAGAGCGTCTGGGTCTCCAGCTCGAAGCCCGTGGTGGCGTGGGAGATCAGCACTCCGTAGTCCTCGAACGGGTACGGACCGACCTTCTTCTCCATCCAGCTCAGCTGCCCCGGAGTGCGCGCGAGCCACTTCGCGAGCTTCTTGCGGTCCGCGGCGGGCACCACGTCACGCACCGGCAGCCCGTGCGGGCCGGTGCGGTGGAGCACGGCGGACCGGCCGATGGAGACCTGGGCCAGCTCGGTGGCCATGGGGTGGGCGAGGCGGTACGACCAGGTGGTGCGCGCCCCCTCGCGGACGCGCCCGGCCGGAAGACCGCCAGCGACGACCGTGAGGTTCTTCGGCGCGGTGACCCGGAAGGTGAAGCGCGCCTTGTCGGACGGATGGTCGTTGCACGGGAAGACCCGGTGGGCGGCGTCGGCCTGATTGGCCATGGCCAGTCCGTCCCGGGTGCGGACCCAGCCGCCGCTCGCGCCGTCCCCAGGGTCGCTGGTGTGCCGGACGGTGATCCGGAAGTCCGCGCCCCGCTCGATCCTGGTGCGCGGGGTGATGACCAGGTCCTCGCCCGCGGTGGCGAACGCGGTGGGCGCGCCGTCGACCCGTACGGAGCGCACGGTGCCCTGGGTGAAGTCCAGGTTGAGGGTGCGTAATCCGGCGGTGGCACGGGCGTCGATGGTGGTGACGGCGTCCAGCGGCCGGTCCGCGCGGCGGTAGTCCAGGGCGATGTCGTACGCCGTGACGTCGTAGCCGGGGTTGCCGAGCCGCGGATAGAGCGGGTCACCGATGCCGAGCGGGCGCGGGCCCGCGGGGCTCACCGGCCCGGCGGCGGAGGACGGGCCGACCGAGGCGAGAACGGCGGCCAGGGCGACGGCCACGAGGGCGGTCCTGCGGCGCCCCATCCGAGGAAGGGGACCGGCCATCCGCGGAAGGGGACCGTCCGACCGCGGAAGGGGGCCGGGGCGGGGGCCCGGAGTTTGCGTCATGCCTTACGGCTATCAGCGCCCGGACGGGGGCGCATTCCCACCCGGGCCCGATCCACCCGAAGGAGTTCAGGAACGGGCGGTCGCCACCCGTCGGCCCTCCCTGGTCACGTCGTAGACGCCGGGGACGTCGCGCATGGCCCGCATCAGCGTCGGCAGTCGGCCCGCGTCGGACAGCTGGAGCGTGTACGTATGACGAACCCGCTGCTCACGCGGCGGTTCGACGGCGGCGGCGACCACCTCGGCGCCCTCCGCGGCGATGGCCTCGGTGAGGTCCGCGAGCAGATGGGGCCTGCTGAACGCCTCCGCGAAGAGGGTGACCCGGTAGTCGCCCCCGTCCCCGTCGTCCTCCTCCGACCAGCGCACCCCCACTCGGGTCCGCCCGGCGGCGGTCATCCGCGCCACGGCGGGGCACCGCTCGCGGTGGACGGTGACGGCGCCGCCGCGCACCGCGAAGCCGGTGATGGCGTCGGGCGGTACGGGGGTGCAGCACCGGGCCAGCCGTACGATCACACCGGGCAGGTCGACGACGATGCCCGCCTCGGGGCGGCCCGCGGGGGCCACGGGGAGCACGTCCCCGGCGTCTTCCCCGGCGTCCTCCTCGGCCTCTTCCAGGTCGGCCCCATCCGGATCGATACCGTCCGGATCGATCCCTTCCAGCTCGGCCTCTTCCGGCTCCACGGGGGCGTGCAGATGCTCGGCGCCGGGCGCCTCGCCCTGCGGCGGCTCGTGCGCCGGGTCGGCCGGGTGGGCGGCCAGCCAGCGGTTGATGGCGATGCGCGCGGCCGGGGTACGGGCGTGGTCGAGCCATTCCGGCGAGGGCCCGGACGAGGCCGCGTCCCCCGTCATCAGCAGCTGGAGCGTGTCCCCGTCGCACAGCACGGTGCTGAGCGTCGCGATCCGCCCGTTGACCCTGGCCCCGATGCAGGAGTGGGCGTCCTCGCCGTACTGGGCGTACGCGGCGTCCACACAGCTCGCGCCCGCGGGCAGGCCCAGGGTGCCGCCGTCGGACCGGAAGACCGTGATCTCCCGGTCCTGGGCGAGGTCGTCGCGCAGCGCGGTCCAGAAGATGTCGGGGTCGGGGGTGGCGCTCTGCCATTCGAGCAGCCGGGACAGCCAGCCGGGACGGGTCGGGTCGGCCCGCTCGCCCTCGGGCGCGGCGGCCGCCTCGGTCGGGGCGTACGGATTGCCGAGGGCGATCACCCCGGCCTCGGCGACCCGGTGCATCTGGTGCGTGCGGATGAGGACTTCGGCGACCTCGCCGCTGCGCCCGGCCACGGCCGTGTGCAGCGACTGGTAGAGGTTGAACTTGGGGACGGCGATGAAGTCCTTGAACTCCGAGATCACCGGGGTGAAACAGGTGTGCAGCTCGCCTAGGACCGCGTAACAGTCAGCGTCGTCGGCGACGAGGACCAGAAGCCGCCCGAGGTCGGATCCGGTCAGCTCGCCGCGCTTGATCCCGACACGGTGGACGGAGACGAAGTGCCGCGGGCGGACCAGGACTTCGGCGGTGATGCCCGCCTCCTGGAGCACGGCCCGTACGTCCCCGGCGGCGCGGGCGAGCGGGTCGGGCCGGTCCGCATGGGACTGGAGCAGCTCCCGGGTGCGGGCGTACTCCTCGGGGTGGAGGATCGCGAAGACCAGGTCCTCCAGCTCGGTCTTGAGCGCCTGCACGCCGAGCCGTTCGGCCAGCGGGATCAGTACGTCGCGGGTGACCTTGGCGATGCGGGCCTGTTTCTCGGGGCGCATCACGCCGAGGGTGCGCATGTTGTGCAGCCGGTCGGCGAGCTTGATCGACATCACCCGGACGTCGTTGCCGGTGGCGACGAGCATCTTGCGGAACGTCTCGGGCTCGGCCGCCGCCCCGTAGTCGACCTTCTCCAACTTGGTGACGCCGTCGACGAGATAGCGCACCTCCTCGCCGAACTCCTCCCCCACCTGGTCGAGCGTCACCTCGGTGTCCTCGACCGTGTCGTGGAGCAGGGACGCCGTCAACGTGGTGGTCTCGGCGCCCAGTTCGGCGAGGATGAGCGTGACGGCCAGCGGATGGGTGATGTACGGCTCACCGCTCTTGCGCATCTGACCGCGGTGGGATGACTCGGCGAGGACGTACGCCTTGCGCAGCACGTCCAGATCCGCGCCCGGGTGGTACGCGCGGTGCACCTTCGCGACGTGTTCGATCGCGTCCGGCAGCCGGTCCCGGGATGCCGGTCCCTGCAGCGCGGCCCGGCCGAATCTGCGGATATTGCGCAGATCGATACGGGGGAGGCCGCGCCTGCGGCCGAGAGCGGCTTGATCTGGGGCCTCTGCGCTCATGGGCACCTCCGGCGGCGTCGAGCGTCAACCGGCGTGGGCACTCCCCCGGGGCCGGTGCTTGATGCTATCGAGCCCACCACGCACGGCCGACCGGCTCTCGCCCAGAGTGAAACGGATCACCCATGAGAGGGACGAGTCAGTCGAGCACCGCGTCCAGCCATACGGGATCCAGCTCCCCCTCGGCGACGATCACGGCAGGGCCCGTCATCTCCACCGTACCGTCAGGCTGCTCGCTGATCACAAGTCGCCCACCCGGTACGTCCACCGTGTATGTGACGGGGCGCCCGGTGACCGCCGGATCGGCGCCGTCGCGGCGCGCGGCGGCCACCATGACGGCGCAGGCGCCGGTGCCGCAGGAACGGGTTTCGCCGGAGCCGCGCTCGTGCACGCGCATCGCGACGTGCTGCGGGCCGCGGTCGACGACGAACTCGACGTTGGTGCCGTCCGGGTACGCGGAGGCGGGGTGGACGGCGGGAGCCGTGAACAGGTTCCCGGCCTGGTCGAGGTCGTCGACGAAGGCGACCGCGTGCGGGTTGCCCATGTTGATGTTGCGAGCGGACCAGGTCCGGTCGCCGACCTCGACGGTGACATCGCCGTCGGGGCCGGGCTCGGGCAGTACGGCCTTGCCCATGCCGACGGTGACCGCGCCGCTGTCCGGGGCGCCCTCCGGGGCGGCCTTGGCGATGTGGATGTGCCGCAGCCCGGCCCGGGTCGCGATCGTCAGATCGCCCTCCTCGGCGAGCCCCGCCCGCTGGAGGTACCGGGCGAATACCCGAACGCCGTTCCCGCACATCTCGGCGATGCTGCCGTCGCTGTTGCGGTAGTCCATGAACCACTCGGCCTCGGCGGCCATGCCCCGCGCCTCGGGGTGCGCCGACGACCGTACGACGCGGATCAGCCCGTCGCCGCCGACACCGGCGCGGCGGTCGCAGATCCGGGCGACGGCGGCCGCGGACAGCTCCAGCCGACCGTCCAGGTCCGGGACGATGACGAAGTCGTTCTCAGTGCCGTGGCCCTTCAGGAACCGCAGCCGGGGCGCGTTGCTCATCCCTCGATCCTACGGGGCGCCTCGCGGGCCGTCGCCCTGGCCGGACAGGCCCCGGAGCGCGCCAGCCCTAGCGCAGGCGGGCCACGCGCCAGAAGGTGAGGGTCGCGAGCAGCACCACGATCACCACGTAGAGCACCACGAAGCGCCAGTCGGGGCGGCGGCCGGACCCACGGGGCGGCAGGCCGGGCCAGGTGTAGCCCACCCGGCGGGCGGCCATCAGGCCCCAGCCCGCCGCGCAGCAGCTGAGCAGCAGGCCCAGCATCGCCACGACCGCGCCGCCGTCGCCGAACTCGAAGGCGAGCGGGAAGGCGAACATCAGCGAGCCGAGGATGGCGAGGCCGACGATCGGCGCGATCTGCCAGATCCGCAGGCGACGCGGCGGGCGCAGCTCGCGGAAGGACTCCCCGGAGCCCGATCCGCCCGGCTCACCCGGCTCGCCCGCCTCGTCGAGATCCGGGCCGCCCAGCTCGGGCAGCGCGGGGACCTCGTCGGGGCCGTCCGGGGTCAGCGGCCCGTGGTCGCCCTGCGGCGAGTCCCGCGCTGCTTGCTGCGATGCGTTGCGAGGGCCGGCCTCCATCGCCACACGCCCTCCCCACTCCAGACACCACGGCACGATCGGAGCTTGATGATGGCATGCTCGCGGGGGCCTCCATGACGAGCGGAGCGTCCCGATGCCATCACGTGATCAGGCTGTGACCGCCCGTTCAGCCAACGAGAGCGCGTTCGCCAGGAGTTCTTCCCGGTCCGCCGCCGCTCCGCTGAGCCAGTGGACCCTCGGATCCCGGCGGAACCAGGAGTCCTGGCGGCGCGCGAACCGCTTGGTGGCGCGCACGGTCTCGGCCCGTGCCTCGTCCTCCGTGCACGCTCCGGCGAGGGCGGCGAGCACCTGCTGATAGCCGAGGGCCCGGGAGGCGGTACGCCCCTCCCGCAGCCCGGCCGCTTCAAGCCTGCTGACCTCGTCCACCAGCCCGGCCTCCCACATCCGGTCCACGCGCACGGTGATCCGCTCGTCCAGCTCGGGCCGCTCGACGTCCACGCCGATCTGGAGGGTGTCGTAGACGGCCTCGTGACCGGGGAGGTTGGCGGTGAAGGGACGGCCGGTGATCTCGATGACCTCCAGCGCCCGCACCACCCGCCGGCCGTTGCTGGGCAGGATCGCCCGGCCCGCCTCGGGGTCGGCGGCCGCCAGCCGGGCGTGCAGGGCCCCCGGGCCCAGCTCCTCCAGCTCGGCCTCGAGCCTGGCCCGCACGGCGGGGTCGGTGCCCGGGAAGTCGAGCGCGTCGATGGCCCCGCGGATGTACAGGCCCGAGCCGCCGACCAGGACCGGCGTACGCCCCTCGGCGAGCAGCCGGTCCATCTCGGCGCGGGCCAGTCGCTGGTACTCGGCGACGCTGGCCGTCTGCGTGACGTCCCAGATGTCGAGCAGACGGTGCGGCACGCCCTGCCGCTCGTCCTCCGTCAGTTTGGCGGTGCCGATGTCCATGCCCCGGTAGAGCTGCATGGAGTCGGCGTTGACGACCTCGCCGTCGAGGTGCCGGGCGAGGGCGACGCCCAGATCGGACTTACCGGCCGCAGTGGGGCCGACGACGGCGATGACTCGCGGCGGATGGCCTGCTGTATTCACCCGCCCAGTCTCGCAAACCCCGGGGGGCCTCCTCGAACGAGCGACGTGACGGGGGACGGCCGTGGTCGTTGCCTGTTGCGAGGTTCCGAGGACCGGTTCGGGAAGCCGGCCCCCGCGAGCGGCGCAATGGGACGCTCCGAGCGGCACGGGATTTCGCCCACACGAGTAGGCTATGGAGTAGATATGGGCGTGTTTTCCAGGTTTCGTCGAGTGTCGAAGGAGGAGAGCCGTTCGTCCGCAGAGGCGCCCTCCGAGCAGTCCGCGGCCGACGCCGTGACGGCGGCACCGGCCCCCGGGGCCTCCGCCGAGGCGGAGCCGGAGCGGAGCGAGGAGGAGCCCGTGGCGGGCGAGGGGGCGGCGATCCCGAAGCAGCAGTCCGCGGCCGAGACGGCCGACAGCGAGGCCGGTGAGGGCGCCCGCACATAAGGGATCCGATGAGGGAAGGTGGCCCATGGGCCTGCTGGACAATCTCAAGGCCAAGGCCGGTGTCATGAAGGACCGGGCAGGCAACTTCGCGCAGCAGCACGAGGACAGGATCGAGCGGGGTCTCGACAAGGCCGCCAAGAGGGTCGACACCACGACCAAGGGCAAGTACAGCGCAAAGATCGAGACTGGCACGGGCAAGGCGAAGGACGCCCTCAACCGCTTCTCCCACCGGAACGAGGATCGCAACGAGGACCGCAGCGGGAGCGAGCGCAAGGACCAGGGCGGCGACAGCGCCTGACCCCCGCCGTTACGCGGCCGCGAAGCGGATGCCTCGCGGTCGCGGCGGTCCTGTGCTCGTACGCTGCGGCGGTCCTGTGCTCGTACGCTGCGGCGCCCTACCCGGGACGCCGTCCTTCGGCGCCCGCGGTCGGCGATGCCCCCACTACGCCCAGCGGGCCACGAAATACCCCACGCCGTATGGCGCCTCGTCATACCGCAACTCCCCCTTCAGCCCCGCCCCTTCGCCCGCCCCCGCGAGCACCTGGAGCGGGGCGCGCCCCGCTGCCTTCAGCTCGTAGGCCAGCGCCTCGTCGAGCGAGGCGAGGGCCGCGGTGTCGGCCGACGCCAACGCCCGCGCCACCTCGGCGTCGAACGCGGCGGCGCGCTCGTCGAGATAGCCCGGCGCCTTCAGCGTCCGGCACGCGCTGCCGTCGCCCATCACCAGCAGCGCGACCCGCTCCGCCGACGCGGCGAGCTTCCTTCCGACCTGAATACACCGCTCGGGCGCGAGAGGTTCCCCCACGCCCAGCCCCTCGACGGGCGCCACGTCCCACCCCGCGCGCTCCAGCAGCCAGGCGCCGACCGCCAGCGACGGCGGCAGCGGCCGCCCGGGCGCCCCGCCCGCGGCCTCGCTGCCTGCGACCTCACTACCCCCGAGCCGTACCTCCACGTCCACGCCGAAACCGCGGAACGATCCGGTCGCGCCCTGCGGATGCGGTCCTCGCCCCGAGTGCTCCGCCGGACCCGCCACGATCAGCCGCTCGGGCCGGGCCGCCGCCAGCGCCGCGACCGCGTCCAGGCATGCCGCGCGCAGCGCGTCCAGCTCGGAGGCCGCTCCGGCGGCCACCTCGGGCACCAGCAGCGGTGGACAAGGACAGACGGCGGCGGCGATCAGCATGATCGCCAGCTTATCCGGCGGGCCGGGCCCCGCGGTCGTGGCCGGTCAGTCGCAGCCGCAGCCGTTCGCGGGCGCCGGGACGGGGGCCGGAGCGCCGATGGTGGGCAGCCCGAGCATCACGCCCGCAGGCTTCTTCTCCTCGGCCGCGTTCCGCCGCTCCCAGGCGTCGCCCGCGCGCGTGCGCCGGACGCCCCGGGCCGGGCCCTCGGCCAGCAGGTGGTGCGGCGCGGCGTAGGTGATGTCGACGGTGACGACGTCACCGGGGCGCACCGGCTCGTCGGGCCGGGTGAAGTGCACCAGACGGTTGTCGGGGGCGCGGCCGGACAGCCGCCGGGTGGCGTCGTCCTTGCGGCCCTCGCCCTCGGCGACGAGCACCTCCAGCGTCCGGCCCACCTGCTTCTTGTTCTCCTCCCAGGAGATCTCCTCCTGGAGGGCGACCAGCCGCTCGTACCGCTCCTGGACGACCGCCTTCGGCAGCTGCCCGTCCATCTCGGCGGCGGGCGTGCCGGGCCGCTTGGAGTACTGGAAGGTGAACGCCTGGGCGAACCGCGCCTCGCGCACCACGTGCAGCGTCTGCTCGAAGTCCTCGTCCGTCTCGCCGGGGAAGCCGACGATGATGTCGGTCGAGATGGCGGCGTCCGGCATCGCGGCGCGCACCTTCTCGATGATGCCGAGGTAGCGCTCCTGCCGGTACGAGCGGCGCATCGCCTTCAGCACGGTGTCCGAGCCGGACTGGAGCGGCATGTGCAGCTGCGGCATCACGTTCTCCGTCTCCGCCATGGCGGCGATGACGTCGTCCGTGAAGTCGCGCGGATGCGGCGAGGTGAACCGGACCCGCTCCAGCCCCTCCACGTTTCCGCAGGCGCGCAGCAGCTTGCTGAACGCCTCGCGGTCGCCGATGTCGGAGCCGTACGCGTTCACGTTCTGGCCGAGCAGGGTGATCTCGGTGACGCCCTCGGCGACCAGCGCCTCCACCTCGGCGAGGATGTCGCCGGGACGGCGGTCCTTCTCCTTGCCTCGCAGCGCCGGGACGATGCAGAACGTGCAGGTGTTGTTGCAGCCGACGGAGATGGAGACCCACGCGGCGTACGCGGACTCGCGCCGGGTCGGCAGCGTGGAGGGGAAGGCTTCGAGCGACTCGGCGATCTCGACCTGGGCCTCCTCCTGGACCCGGGCGCGCTCCAGCAGCACCGGCAGACTGCCGATGTTGTGGGTGCCGAAGACCACGTCGACCCAGGGGGCCTTCTTGACGATGGTGTCGCGGTCCTTCTGGGCCAGGCATCCGCCCACGGCGATCTGCATGCCGGGGCGCCGCGCCTTGACCGGCGCGAGCCGGCCGAGATTGCCGTACAGCCGGTTGTCGGCGTTCTCCCGCACCGCGCAGGTGTTGAAGACGACGATGTCGGCCTCACCCTCACCGGTGCCTTCGGGCGCACGGACATAACCGGCACCTTCCAGCAGGCCGGACAGGCGCTCGGAGTCGTGGACGTTCATCTGGCACCCGTAGGTGCGCACCTCGTAAGTCTTCGCACTCATCTCAATCGACCAGGGTACGTGTTCGTCCCGCTCCCCCGCCCCTCCCTTCCCCGCGTCGGTACTGGCAGGATCCTGCCCATGGCCGTCACTCTTCCGCGCCCGGACCGGCGCCGCGCCCTCCAGTCCGCGGCGGCGGGCGTGGTCGTCCTCGCGCTGCTGCTGTGGTGGCTGCTGCCGGTCGGCGACGGGGAGAAGCCCGAGGGGAAGGTGACCTTCGCGACGGGGGTGTCCACCGGCGTCTACCAGACCTACGGCGAGATGCTGAAGCGCGACCTGTCCCGGGACCTCCCCGATGTGGACGTCACGCTCCTGGAGACCCGGGGATCGCCCGACAACGTGGAGCGGCTGGCCCGCGGCCGGGCCACCTTCGCCATCGCCGCCACCGACGCCGTCGCCGCCTACCACGGCCGGGACGCCGGGCGGCTGCGTGCCTGCGCGCGGCTGTACGACGACTACATGCAGCTGATCGTGCCGCGCGGCTCCAAGGTCCGCTCGGCGCGGGATCTGCGGGGGCTGCGGGTCGGCGTCGGGGACGACGGCTCGGGCGTACAGCTGATCACGCGAGGGCTGATCAAGGCCGCCGGGCTCGACTTCGACAAGGACATCAAGGCCGTGCGCTCCGGTATCGACACGATGCCGGCGCTGCTGCGGAAGGGGAAGCTGGACGCCTTCTTCTGGTCGGGCGGGCTGCCGACCACCGCGGTGCGCACCCTGGCCCAGGAGTATCCGATCCGGCTCGTCCAGCTCGGCGACCTCACCGGGCCGCTGCACCGGCAGGGCGGGGTGACGCGCTACTACCGGGCGGCCACCGTGCCCGCTGACGCGTATCTGGAGATACGTCAGCCTGACGACGTCAAAACGATCGCGGTACCGAATCTCCTGGTCACTACGGACCGGGTGGACCCTGAGCTGGCGAAGGGTGTCACCCGCACGGTGATAGAGAACCGGGACCGCATCGGGGCGAAGGTGCACGCCGCGCAGAAAGTGGACCTGCGGACGGCCGTATTCACCGATCCGCTGCCGCTGCACAAGGGCGCCGCGCGCTATTACCGCTCGGAGAAGCCGTAAAGCCCCCTGATGCGTGAGCCGCCGACAGGGCTACGGCTTGCTGCGCGGCACGGTGATGGTCACGCACAGTCCGCGGGGCTCGTTGGGGGCGTACGCGATGGTGGCGCCGCCCGCCGTGAGCAGCGCGCGGGAGATGGACAGGCCCAGTCCGGAGCCCGAGACGTTCTGGTGCCGGTTGCTGCGCCAGAAGCGGTCGCCGATCCGGGCCAGCTCGTCCTCGGTGAGGCCGGGGCCGCCGTCGGCGACGGTCAAGGCGATGGTCTCGCCGTCGGCCCGTGCCGAGACCTCCACATGTGACCCCTGGGGCGTGAACTTCAGCGCGTTGTCGACGACCGCGTCCAGAGCGCTGGACAGGGCGACCGGATCGGCCCAGCCGGTGATGGCCGAGGGGCCCGTGTAGGCGAGGCCGACCTCCTCGCGCCCGGCGACCGGAAGCCAGGCGTCCACCCGGTCGGCGGCCAGTTCGGCGATATCGGTGAGGCGCAGGTCGGCCGCGGTGTGCTCGGCCAGGGCGAGGTCGAGGAGGTCGTCCAGGACGCGGGCCAGGCGTTTGCCCTCGGTGCGCACCGAGGCGATCTCCTCATGGCCCTCGGGCAGCTCAAGACCCAGCAGCTCGATGCGCAGCAGCAGCGCGGAGAGCGGGTTGCGCAGCTGGTGGGAGGCGTCGGCGACGAACGCCCGCTGCTGTTCCAGGACTTCCTCGACGTTGTCGGCCATCTCGTTGAACGAGCGGGCCAGCCGCCGCAGTTCCGGCGGGCCCGAGGCGGCCGCGACCCGCGACTGCATGCGGCCGGTCGCGATGTCGTGCGTGGCGTGGTCCAGGATGCGTACGGGCCGCAGCACCCAGCCGGTCAGCCGGAACGCGGCCCCCACCGCGAGCAGCATCGCGGCGCTCTCCCCGCCCGCGATGACCAGCCAGCCGTGCAGGATCCGCGAGCGCATCCGGCCGGTGGGCGAGTCGGTCACGACGACGGCCACCACGTCACCGTCCCGTACGACGGGGGACGCGACGGTGAGCCTGCCCCGCTGCCAGGGCCACACCTGCGGCGGATCGTGGCTGCGGCGCCCGGCCAGGGCCTCGTCGAAGGCCTCGGCGCCGCTCCCGGCCCGGGGCAGCCGCCAGTCGGCGGGCGCCTTGGCCATCCGCAGGCCGTCCCGGAAGAACACCCCGGCCCGAATGCCGTACAGATCGTGGTAGCGCGCGAGTTCCGAACTCAGCGTATTGAGCCGTTCATTGCCTTCGCCGCCCTTCGCACCCGTCACGGCCGCCGGCCCGGCGGTGACGAACTGGGCGAGCGCGGCGAAGCGGGCGGTGTCGTCGATCCGGTCGACGACCACGCGCTGCTGCTCACGGGCGGCCAGGCTCACGGCGAGCGGGAAGCCGAGGGCGAGCAGGACGCCCGCCATGAGGACGATCAGCAGCGGGAGGAGACGAGTGCGCACGCGGGAAGCCCTGGCCGCTCAGCCGGCCGGGGCGACGAGACGGTAGCCCACGCCGCGCACCGTCTCGATCAGGGCGGGCATGTGCAGCTTGGAACGGAGCGAGGCGATGTGTACCTCCAGGGTGCGCCCGGTCCCCTCCCAGCTGGTGCGCCACACCTCGCTGATGATCTGCTCACGGCGGAAGACCACGCCGGGGCGCTGGGCGAGCAGCGCGAGCAGGTCGAACTCCTTGCGGGTGAGCGAGACCGTCGCGCCGTCGACCGAGACCTGGCGGGTGGGCAGTTCGATGGTGACCGGGCCGAGCCGCAGCGGCGGTTGCGGTCCCTCCCCGCTGTCTTCCGTACCGGCCCCGCCACCGGAGTCGGAGGGGAGGGTACGCCTGCTGACGGCGTGGATGCGGGCGAGCAGCTCCATGGTGTCGTACGGCTTGACCACGTAGTCGTCGGCGCCGAGGTTGAGCCCGTGTATGCGGGACCGCACATCGGAGCGCGCGGTCACCATGATCACGGGCGTTGCCGTGAGCTTGCGGATCCGGCCGCACACCTCGAAGCCGTCCTGGTCCGGCAGTCCGAGGTCGAGGAGTACGACGCCGAAGGGCGCGCCCGCACCGGGCAGCAGCGCCTTGAGCGCCTCCTCGCCGCTGCGGGCGTGGGTGATGTCGAAGCCGTGCCGGGACAGCACCGCGGTCAGGGCCGCGGCCACATGGTTGTCATCCTCGACGAGCAGCAGCCTCACCGGCCCCTCCTCCACCTTCCCTCTCATGGATGCGCGCCCTTGTGCCCGCGCGACCCGAAACGTGACCGAAGACACGGCCCCAGGGAATCCACTCCGATACACGCGCATGCGTCAAGACGCATACAGTCACAGGAAGGTTTCCGTTATGCAGCCGGTACGACGCCCCTGAGGCCCTTTACGCAGAGTGCCGCCCCGAAGCCAGATCGTTATCCTCAATTTCCGCTCAGATGTAATGACGCTGATTGTGGCTGCTCATTAATGTCCTCCCAACCAAGGAGGACGGGAGCGGAAAGCCGAATGAGCGAAGTATCGGTGACCAAGGACGCCGCGCCGGTGGCGAACGCGTTGGTCGCGCTGTCCGGAGTCAACAAGCACTTTGGCGCGCTGCATGTCCTCCAGGACATCGACCTGACCATATCCCGCGGCGAGGTGGTCGTCGTCATCGGACCGTCGGGATCCGGTAAGTCCACGCTGTGCCGCACGATCAACCGGCTGGAGACGATCGACGCCGGATCCATCACCATCGACGGCAAGCCGCTGCCCCAGGAGGGCAGGGAGCTGGCCCGCCTGCGGGCGGACGTCGGCATGGTGTTCCAGTCCTTCAACCTCTTCGCGCACAAGACAGTGCTCGAAAACGTGGTGCTGGGCCAGATCAAGGTCCGTAAGGCGGACAAGAAGGCCGCCGAGGACAAGGCCCGGAAGCTGCTCGACCGGGTGGGCGTCGGCGCCCAGGCGGACAAGTACCCCGCGCAGCTCTCCGGCGGTCAGCAGCAGCGCGTGGCGATCGCCCGGGCGCTGGCCATGGACCCGAAGGTGATGCTCTTCGACGAGCCGACCTCGGCGCTCGACCCGGAGATGATCAACGAGGTGCTGGAGGTCATGCAGCAGCTCGCCCGGGACGGCATGACGATGGTCGTCGTCACCCACGAGATGGGCTTCGCACGCTCCGCGGCGAACCGCGTGGTCTTCATGGCCGACGGCCGCATCGTCGAAGAGGCCGAGCCGGACCAGTTCTTCAACAATCCGCGCAGCGACCGGGCCAAGGACTTCCTCTCGAAGATCCTCCACCACTGAGCCCGCGACCGCACACCCAAGTTTGCGATGACGCCAAGTCCGCGAAGACGTACGGAACCAAGGATGGGGCAGCACCATGAGGATGCGTAACACGGCAGCGGCCGCAGCGGTGGCACTGGCTCTGGCAGCGACCGCGACCGCCTGTGGCGGCGAGAAGGGCACCGCCGGCGACAAGCCGAAGGGCGGCGAGGTCTACGACGGCTCGTACACCGTCGCCAAGGACGTGAAGCTGGACTCGCCGACCCTGAAGGCGGCGCAGAAGCGCGGCAAGATCGTCATCGGTGCCAAGGCCGACCAGCCCTTCCTGGGCTTCGTGGACACCGAGGGCAAGCGCTCCGGCTTCGACATCGAGATCGCCAAGATGGTCGCCGCCGACCTCGGCTTCTCCGCGGACAAGATCACCTTCAAGACGGTCGACTCCAACGTCCGCGAGACCTCCATCTCCAAGGGCCAGGTCGACTACTACGTCGGCACCTACACGATCAACGACGAGCGCAAGAAGCAGGTCGGCTTCGCGGGCCCGTACTACCAGGCGGGTGCCGACCTGCTGGTCCGCAAGGACGAGAAGGGCATCACCGGCCCGGACAGCGTCAAGGGCAAGAAGATCTGCTCGATCGTCGGCTCCACTCCGCTCCAGGAGATCAAGAAGCCGAAGTACGGGGCCAAGACCACCGAGCTGAGCAAGTACTCGCTCTGCGTCAAGCAGCTCCTCGACGGCCAGGTCGACGCGGTCACCACCGACGACGCGATCCTCAAGGGCTACGCGGCCCAGCGGCCGTCGAAGCTCAAGCTGGTCGAGAAGCCGTTCACCGAGGAGCCCTACGGCGTCGGGATGAACAAGAACGACAAGGTGCTGCGCGACGCGATCACCGACTCGCTCGAGAAGCACATCAAGAACGGTGACTACAAGAAGGCCTACGTCGGCACGCTCGGCAAGTCCGGCTCCACCTACGTCGCACCGAAGACTCCGCTGCCCCGCTACTGAGCAGGTCCGGTCCCCCGTTCACCCGTGAAGCCGGTGCGCTCCGCACGCCGCTGACCCGACCGCTACCGCGGAGAATCGATGAACGTACTCCTCGATCATTTGCCCCAGTTCCGCGAGGGCTTTCTCGGAACCCTCGCCCTCACGGCGGCCAGTGCGGCGCTCGCCCTCGTCCTGGGCATCATCATGGCCGGCTTCCGGGTGTCCCCCATTCCGCCGCTGCGCGCCTTCGGCACGGCATGGGTCACCCTGCTGCGCAACACTCCGCTGACCCTGCTGTTCCTGGTCGCCTTCTTCGTGGTCCCGCAGATCTTCTTCCCGGGAACGAGTCCGTTCGTTCTCGCGATGGTGGCGCTGGGCTGCTACACGTCGACCTTCGTCTGCGAGGCCGTGCGGTCCGGTATCAACACCGTGCCGCTCGGCCAGGCGGAGGCCGCCCGCAGCCTGGGCATGTCCTTCGCCCAGACGCTGCGGCTGATAGTCCTGCCGCAGGCCACCCGGACCGTGATCCCTCCGATGAGCAGCATCTTCATCGCTCTGACGAAGAACTCGGCCATCGCGGGAGCCTTCAGCAACACCGAACTGTTCAACGTCTCGAAGCTGCTCAGTGACAAGGGCTTCGCGATCGGGTGGATCTTCCTGTGGATCGCCCTGTGCTACCTCGTCATCACCTTCACCATCAGCGGTGCCTTCCGACTGCTGGAGAGCCGTCTGGAGGTGGCCCGATGAGCGCGAGCGTCCTGTACGACGCGCCCGGCCCCAAGGCCCGTATCCGCAACCGCGTCTACTCGGTCCTCGGCACCCTCGCCGTCCTCGGCCTGATCGTCTTCGCCGTCCTGCGGCTGAACGCCAAGGGCCAGTTCGCGCCGGAGATGTGGGAGATCTTCAACAACGCGGGCGTGCGCACCAGCATCCGCGACGGCGTGCTCACCACCCTCCAGGTGTTCGCCGTGGCGTCGGTGCTCTCGCTGGTCCTGGGCGTCCTGCTCGCGGTCGCCCGGCTCTCGGACCACAAGCCCGTGCGCTGGCTCGCGACCGGATTCATCGAGCTGTTCCGGGCCATCCCGCTGCTGATCACCATCTACGTGCTGTGGGTGCTCCTCCTCACCTACCGCACCGACCTGGGCCTCACCGGTGACAGCACCGGCTTCTGGGCACTGGTCGTCGGGCTGACCGTCTACAACGGCTCGGTGCAGGCCGAGGTCCTGCGGGCGGGCATCAACTCGGTGCCCCGCGGACAGCGTGAGGCCGCCTACGCCCTGGGCATGAGCAAGACCCAGGTCATGACGACGGTTCTGATCCCGCAGGCCGTCCGGGCGATGCTGCCGACCATCATCAGCCAGCTCGTGGTGACCCTGAAGGACACCTCGCTCGGCTACGTCATCACCTACCAGGAGCTGCTGTTCCAGCTCCAGCAGCTCGCCGGGAACATCGTCGTCAACGACGACAACCCGTACGTCCCGGTGATCATCGTCGGGGGCACCATCTACATCGCGATGTGTCTGGCCCTCTCCGCCTTGGCGACCTGGATCGAACGGCGCGGCCGGCGCGCCAAGACCGGCATCCCGGTCGCGGACGCCGCCCAGCCGCTCACGGCGGGCGACGCGCTCGAGACGGCGGACCTGTCCGCGCCGGAGCAGCCTGCCGGCAAGACCGGCTGAGGCAAAGCGGGTCCTGACGGGCGGTGGCGCTGCGCCACCGCCCGTCGCCGCTTGACGCGGGCACTCGCAGTCGGTTGCATGCTTTCTGTGATCGCTCACCGGGTTTCAACTGCCAGTTTCCGTACGTCACGTACGCCCCGCAGGGCCATGGGAACCGCGCCGTGGACCCGGTGATCGTCGCCGGGGCGGGCCCCATCGGGCTCACCCTGGCCCTCGCACTCGCCCGTCAGGACGTCCCCGTCGTGCTGTTCGACGAGACGACCGGGGGCGACGAACCGCGCCTGGCCCGCACCGTCGTGCTGCGCCCGGACACCGCTGCCCTGCTGGAGCGGCTCGGCTGCCGGGCCACGGCCGGGGCGCGGCCGTGGACGGGGTGGCGCACCCTGCGCCGCCGCCAGCTCGTACGGCATGTGCCCTTGGTGCCCGGCCCGCTCTTCGGCGCCCCTCCCCCGGCGGCCACCGAAGACGGCGACGGGCGGGAGGGAGCTCCACGGGACGGGGTCGCGCGAGACGGATCCCCTCGGGACGGGGCCACGCGAGACGGATCCCCTCGGGGCGGCGAGCCCGAGGCGCCGGTGTCCTCCCCGCTGCATCTGCCGCAGCACGAGCTGACCCGGGCGCTGCGGGCGACGCTGGCCGCCATCGGCGACGAGGACCTCGTACGGATCATCCCCGGCACCCGCGTCGAGACCGTGGAGCAGGACGCGCGGGGGGTGAGCGTACGGACCCGGGGCGCCCAGGCCACCTGGTGGCGGGGCAGCCATCTGGTCGGCTGCGACGGTCCCCGGTCCACCGTCCGCAAGCAGCTGGGGGTGCGCTTCCCCGGCCGTACGGCGGTGGAACGGCACGCCGTCGCCGCACTGCGCGCCGACCTCCCCTGGCCCGGCGAGGCCGTACTGCACCGCTCGCCGCCGTGGCGCAGCATCGACGCGGAGGTGACCGCCCGTCCGCTGCCGCACGGCGTCTGGCGGATCGACTGGCTGCTCCCGCCCGGCCGCGACCTCGTCACCCCGGACGCCCTGATGGTCCGGGTGCGCGACACCCTCGCGGGGTGGTGCGAGGAGACCGCGATCCCCTACGAGCTTCTGGACACCGGCGTGCACACCGTGCACCACCGGCTCGCCCGGCGCTGGCGCGTGGGCCGCGCCTTCCTCGCCGGGGACGCCGCCCATCTGCACGGCGCCCTCGGCACCCAGGGGCTCGAAGAAGGGCTGCGGGACGTCGGCAATCTGGCCTGGAAGCTCTCGCTCGCCTGGCACCACGGCGCCTCCGACGCCCTGCTCGACAGCTATCAGGCGGAGCGGCGGACGGCCGTCGCCGCGCGGCTGCGCACCGCCGACCAGGCGCTTCCGCTGGTCCGGGCGGCCGGGGGGTGGCGCGCGGTACGGCGCACGGTGCTGCCGGGGGGCACGCGCGGCCATGACGCGCTGCTCACCGACGGTCACCTCGGCCACGGCCCACTCGGCGCGCCCCCCGCCTACGGCCGCTCCCCACTGGCTCCCGCGGCGCCCCCTGAGGGATCCGTCACGGTGGGCACGCCCACCGGAGGGCCGGTGGCCGACGTCCGCGTGACCGCGCCGGACGGTGCGGTGGTACGGCTGTGGGAGCGGCTGGGCCGGGAGCTGCTGGTGGTGCTGGTCGCGCCGGGCACCGGGGTGTGGGACCGCCGCCACTGGATGCGCGCCGGGCTGATGCCCCGGCTGGCGGCGGCCGTCTCGGCCCTGCCGATGCGCACGGAACTGCTGGTCGCCGAGGAGTACCCGGGGGCTCCGGCCCACACCGTGCTGCTGGTGCGGCCGGACGGTCATCTCGCCGCGGCGCTGTCCGGGGTACGCCCCGCCGAGCTGTACGCGTGCGCGGACGCGGCACGGGGCGGGGACACCGCCCGGGGCGCGGAGGAACACCGGGACGCGGAGGCCACGGCACGCCGGTAGTGAGGAGTGCGTCACGCGCCCCCGTGCCCATCATGGCGCTGACGTCGTACGCCGGTGTGTGGGCCCTCCCGGAGCGCACCCGGTGTGATTGACCTCCCCGTCCGGCTCATGCTTCACTGCGGAGCGTGACTGACACCGGCTTGCCTCGCTTCTGGCGGAGGGTCCACCTGGACCTCCTCCGCTACGCGGGCTGCGTGTGTCGTCCGTCCTGTTGATCCGCTTTTCTTCCCGCGCGGCCCGGCCGCGCCCCTTTCGCGATCACCCAGGACGGCTTCTGTGTCTGACGCACCTCTTCTCTCCCCCGCGCGCCCCTCGGCCGGTCCCGCCGCGCCGCCGAGTGCGGCCGATCTGCTGGACTTCGTCCGCCGGACCGCCGCCGACGCCGAACTCGTCGCCTCACTCCCGCTCGATCCCGAGGGCCGCACCTGGCTGCGGCTGGAGGGCCCGGGCGGCAGCGAGGCATGGCTGATCGCCTGGCCCCCCGGCACCGGCACCGGCTGGCACGACCACGGCGGTTCGCACGGGGCGTTCGTGACGGCGGCCGGTGAGCTGAACGAACAGTCGCTGGCCGTCCGCCTGCCCACCGAGGGCTGGAAGACCCTCGAACTGGCCGAGGGCGTGGACCGCGAACGGCGGCTGTCCGCCGGGCTCGGCCGGGCCTTCGGTGCACACCATGTCCACGAGGTCATCAACCCGTCGTCGGAGCAGCACGCGGTGTCGGTGCACGCCTACTACCCGCCGCTGCCGCTGATGCGGCGCTACAGCCGCACCGGCCAGGTGCTGCGGCTGGAGCAGGTCGAGCAGCCGCAGGAATGGGAGTGACGCGATGGGCGCGGCACATGTGACGAAGCGGAGCGTGGACGAGCTGCTGGCCGAGGCACGCCAGGGGCTGGAGCGGGTCGGCCCCGAGGAGGCCGCTGCCGTGCAGTCCGCGGGCGGGCTGCTGGTGGACATCCGGTACGCGGCGCTGCGGGAGCGCGACGGCACCATCCCCGGCGCGCTGATCGTCGAGCGGAACGAGCTGGAGTGGCGGCTCGACCCGCAGTGCGACCACCGGCTGCCCGAGGCCACCCACCACGATCTTCAGGTCGTGGTGATCTGCAACGAGGGCTATGCGTCGAGCTTCGCTGCGGTCTCGCTGCGGCAGCTGGGCCTGACCTGGGCGACCGATCTGACCGGCGGCTTCCAGGCGTGGCGGGCGGCCGGTCTCCCGGTGCGCTGACCTCTCCGGCCCGCGCCCCATGGGCCGGAGAGTCCTGCGTCGGCCAGACATCGGCCGGAGTGCCCGACATCGGCCGGAGCGTCAGACGCCCGCCGGACCGCCGGAGCGGTCAGGCACCAGCCGGAACGTCAGACGTCGGGCAGATGGTGCTCCAGCAGCTCCGGATCCTCGCCCTCCTCCTCCAGCGCGCGCCGCACCACCCGGAGTGCCACCCCCTCGGGATATCCCTTGCGGGCGAGCATTCCGGCGAGGCGGCGCAGCCGCTTCTCCCGGTCCAGCCCGCGAGTGGTGCGCAGCTTGCGCTCGACCAGCTCGCGGGCGGTCCGCTCCTCCTGATCGGCGTCGAGCTGCCCCATGGCATCGGCGATCAACGCGGAGTCGACGCCCTTGGTGCGCAGCTCCCGGGCGAGCGCGCGACGGGCCAGGCCCCGGCTGTGATGCCGGGACTCCACCCATGCCTCCGCAAACGCCGCGTCGTCGATCAGCCCGACGTCCTCGAACCGGGAGAGCACCTCCTCCGCCGCCTCATCGGGGATGCCACGGGTGCGCAGGGCGTCCGCGAGCTGCTGACGGGTGCGCGGGGTCCCGGTGAGCAGGCGCAGGCAGATCGCCCGCGCCTGCTCCTCCGGGCCGAGCGGCGTCCCCTGCTCGGCCCTCGACGAGGAGGGGGCGCCGCGATCCGGACGGTCCGGGGGCTCCGGACGGCCCGGGCCGTCCGGCCAGTCGGTCCGCCGTGTCATGGATCAGCTCTTCGTGGCGGCGCTCTTGGCCGCCTTCGCTCCGGACTTGGCCGCCGGGGCGGGCGCGGCCTTCGCCGGTGCGGCGGCGGGCGCGGCATCCGCCGCGTCCGGGCCGGGCTCGGCCGTGGGGTCCGCGGGCTTCACGCCGATGCCGAGCTTTTCCTTGATCTTCTTCTCGATCTCATTGGCGAGATCGGGGTTGTCCTTCAGGAAGTTACGGGCGTTCTCCTTGCCCTGGCCGAGCTGGTCGCCCTCATAGGTGTACCAGGCACCGGACTTGCGGACGAAGCCGTGCTCGACACCCATGTCGATCAGACCGCCCTCACGGCTGATGCCCTGGCCGTAGAGGATGTCGAACTCGGCCTGCTTGAAGGGCGGCGCGACCTTGTTCTTGACGACCTTGCAACGGGTGCGGTTGCCGACCGCGTCCGTACCGTCCTTGAGCGTCTCGATACGACGGATGTCGATGCGGACCGAGGCGTAGAACTTCAGCGCCCGGCCACCGGTCGTCGTCTCCGGGGAGCCGAACATGACGCCGATCTTCTCGCGCAGCTGGTTGATGAAGATCGCGGTGGTCTTGGACTGGTTGAGCGCACTGGTGATCTTACGGAGCGCCTGGCTCATCAGCCGGGCCTGGAGGCCGACATGGGAGTCGCCCATCTCGCCCTCGATCTCCGCGCGCGGCACCAGCGCGGCGACGGAGTCGATGACGATGAGGTCGAGAGCGCCGGAGCGGACCAGCATGTCGGTGATCTCGAGCGCCTGCTCACCGTTGTCCGGCTGGGACAGGATCAGCGAGTCGGTGTCCACGCCCAGCTTCTGCGCGTAGTCGGGGTCGAGCGCGTGCTCCGCGTCCACGAAGGCCACGGCGCCGCCCGCCCGCTGGGCGTTGGCCACCGCGTGCAGGGTCAGGGTCGTCTTACCGGAGGACTCCGGGCCGTAGACCTCCACCACGCGGCCACGCGGGATCCCGCCCACGCCGAGGGCGACGTCAAGAGCGGTCGACCCGGTGGGGATCACCTCGATGGGGTCGTTCGGCCGGTCGCCCATGCGCATCACGGCGCCTTTGCCGAACTGCCGTTCAATCTGTGCGAGCGCGGCGTCGAGCGCCTTCTCGCGGTCGTTACCTGCCATGGGTTCCACCCGGTTTGCTTGAGTCGATCGCTTCACGTCCATGACGCTAGCGCCTGCCACTGACAAGCGGCCCGGACATGCTCGGCCTGTGGATAACCGGGCCGGGCCTCCATGAGAATGGATGTTCGATTTTTGTGTCAACTGCGCCGGGACAGTGCGTGTCGCATGCGTGCCAGCGCGGAGGCACCGCGCCGCCGTGTCCGCCCGTGCATCCGCGGATCGTCCGTCACGTCGTAGCGCTTGATGTACGCGCCGAGGAACGCCTGGAGCGTCGCGGTCGCCGGAATCGCGATCAGCGCCCCCACCGCGCCCAGCAGCGCCGTGCCCGCGATCACCGATCCGAAGGAGACAGCGGGGTGGATGTCCACGGTTCGCGACGTGATTCTCGGCTGCAACAGGTAGTTCTCGAACTGCTGGTAGACCACGACGAAGACCAGCACCCAGATCGCGTACCAGGGGTTGATCGTGAAGGCGATCAACATCGGCAGGGCACCCGCCAGATACGTGCCGATGGTCGGGATGAACTGCGAGATCAGCCCCACCCAGACGGCCAGCGCCGGGGCGTAGGGCACGCCCAGGCTCTCCAGCAGGATGTAGTGCGCGACACCGGAGATCAGCGCCATCAGCCCGCGCGAGTAGATGTAGCCGCCGGTCTTGGCGACCGCGATCTCCCAGGCCCGCAGCACCTCGGTCTGCCGGTTCGGCGGCAGGACGGAGCACAGCGCGCGGCGCAGCCGGGGGCCGTCGGCGGCGAAGTAGAAGGCGAACAGCGTCACCGTGAGGAGCCTGAACAGCCCGCCGAGCACCTGCGCGGAGACGTCCAGCACATTGTCGGCGCTGTTCTTCACATAGCTCTGTAGCCAGTCGGAGTGGAGCAGGCTGTCCTGGATCTCCAGCCGCGACAGCCGGGTGTGGAACGTGTCGTTCATCCAGCTGACCACCTGATCGAGGTACTTCGGGAAGTCCTCGACCATGGTCATGATCTGGTCGGCCAGCATCGAGCCGAGCAGGGTGAAGAAGCCCGCGGCGGCGACGAGGATGCCGATGAAGACAATTCCGGTGGCCAGGCCCCGGCGGACGCCGCGCGCGGCCATGCGGTCCACGGCCGGTTCGATCGCGAGTGCCAGGAAGAACGCGATCAGGACGTTCAGCAGCAGTCCGGTCAGCTGATCGAAGGCCCAGGTGGCAAGCCGGTAACAGGCCACCAGGGCAAGGGCGAGCACCATGGCGCGGGGCAGCCAGCGCGGCATGCGCGCGGACTGCGCCGAGGCGTCCTCGGGGGCCGGTGCGTCCTTCGGGGCCTGTGCGGGGGTCGGGACGCCGTCGGCGTCGGGGGAGAGGGTCTCTTCGGTCGGGGCCACCCGGCAAGTGTGGCGTACACCCGTCCAGAAAATCCGGCCACCCCGGGAGTGCGCTCCCTCTCACACGTCCCGGCCCCGCCCCGCACTCGTCAGCGCTTCTCGGGAGGGATCTCCATCGCGGTGCACACCCCGCGCCAGACCTCCTTGGCGTCCCATCCCGCGGCGAGCGCCTGGTGGACGGTCCGGCCGCCGAGCTGGGACATCACATGATCGCGCGCGAAGGAGTCGGCGTACGCCTCACCGAAGTGATCCGCCATCCGCTGCCAGAAGACCGTCAACCGCATGCGCCCAGTATCGCGCTCCCGGGGTGCACCGGTGCGTGAGCCCCCTTCCCCAGGCGTTTCCCGCCCTACGGTCTGTCCCATGGATCGATCCGCAGCAGTCCCCTCCTCCCCGTCCGCGCCCTCCGCGCCCGCCTCGCCGCTCGCGCATGCCGCGCGGTTCGTGTGGCTGACCGCACGCGTGCTCGAGCAGCGCCGGTTCGCGTATCACTTCCAGGACGCCGACGCCGAGCCGGTCGAGACCGCGCTCGCCGCGTACCTGGGCGCCGACGGGGGCTACGGCCACGCCCTGGAGCCGGATCTGCGCGGCCCGGTGAGCCAGCCGCAGCACGTCGCGCACGCCCTGCGGGTGCTCGACGGGATCGGCCGCTGCGGCGGGCAGCGGGTGGAGCGGCTGTGCCGCTATCTGACCGCGATCTCCACCCGGGACGGCGCGCTGCCCGCATGCCACCCGTCGCTCCGCGACTACCCCTCCGCCCCCTGGATCCGGCCGTCGGACCATCCGCGCGGCGATCTGCTGACCACCGGGCCGGTGGTGGGGCTGCTGCACCGCAACGAGGTGTGGCACGCCTGGCTGTTCCGGGCCACCGACTTCTGCTGGGCGGCGGTGACGGCGCTGGAAGAGGGCGCCCCGGCACGTCCGTACGAGGTGGCGGCGGCCGTCGCCTTCCTGGACGGCGCACCGGACCGGGCGCGCGCCGAGGAGGTGGCGGAGCGGCTGGGCCGCCGGGTGCGGGAGCGGCGGCTGGTGGTGCTGGACCCCGAGCGCGCCGAGGACGGTCCGCTGCCGCCCGGCCACGGCCCCGGTGAGCACAGCTTCGTGTACGACGTCGCCCTTGCGCCCGGCTCGCTGGCCCGCCGCTGGTTCACCGATGCCGAGGTGGAGCGCTCGCTGGACTTCCTGGCGGCCGCGCAGCGCGAGGACGGCGGCTGGCCGGCCCGGCGGCGGGCCTGGACCCCGGGCGCGGCGCTGGAGTGGCGGCCGGTGGTGACCGTGGAGGCGCTGCTCACCCTGCGCGCCTACGGGCGGGCGCTCTGAGGGAACCTCGGCGCTGACCTGCACGGACGGCCCGTTGTCGGTGGGGCGGTGCACGATGGGGGGCATGGCACGGTCGGCGCTGCACGCATTCTCCCCGGCCACCCGAGGGTGGTTCACGGGCGCCTTCACCGCGCCCACGGCCGCGCAGGAGGGGGCCTGGCAGGCGATCGGCGAAGGCTCGGACGTGCTGGTGGTCGCCCCGACCGGCTCCGGCAAGACGCTGGCGGCGTTCCTGGCGGCGCTGGACCGGCTGGCCGCCGAGCCGCCGCCCGCCGAGCCCCGCAAGCGCTGCCGGGTGTTGTACGTGTCGCCGCTGAAGGCCCTGGCGGTGGATGTGGAGCGCAATCTACGCAGCCCGCTCATCGGCATCCGGCACGAGTCGGTGCGCCTCGGCCTGCCCGAGCCGGAGATCCGGGTGGGCATCCGCTCCGGCGACACCCCGGCCGCCGAGCGCCGCGCCCTGGCCACCCGCCCGCCGGACATCCTCATCACCACGCCCGAGTCGCTGTTCCTGATGCTCACCTCCGCCACCCGGGAGGCGCTGCGCGGCGTGGAGACGGTGATCCTGGACGAGGTGCACGCCGTCGCGGGGACGAAGCGCGGCGCGCATCTCGCGCTGTCCCTGGAGCGGCTGGACGAGCTGCTGGACCGGCCCGCCCGGCGGATCGGTCTGTCGGCGACGGTGCGCCCGGTGGACGAGGTGGCGCGCTATCTGTCGCCGCGGCGCGCGGTGGAGATCGTCCAGCCGCCCTCGGGCAAGGAGTTCGACCTGTCGGTGGTCGTCCCCGTCGAGGACCTGGGAGAGCTGGGCGGCTCCCCGGCCCAGGACGGGCAGCCGGGCGAGAAGCCGTCGATCTGGCCGCATGTGGAGGAGCGGATCGCCGATCTCGTCCAGGCGCACCGGTCCACGATCGTCTTCGCCAACTCCCGCCGCCTGGCCGAGCGGCTGTGCAACCGGCTCAACGAGATCGCCTACGAGCGGGCCACCGGTGAGGCACTTCCCGAGGACCACTCCCCCGCCGAGCTGATGGCCGAGGCCGGTGCGGCCCGCGGCGCGCCTGCGCTGCTCGCCCGCGCACACCACGGCTCGGTGTCCAAGGAGCAGCGGGCGCTGGTCGAGGAGGACTTGAAGGCGGGCCGGCTGCCCGCCGTCGTCGCCACCTCCAGCCTGGAGCTGGGCATCGACATGGGCGCGGTGGACCTGGTCGTCCAGGTCGAATCGCCGCCCTCGGTGGCCTCCGGGCTCCAGCGGGTGGGCCGGGCCGGGCACCAGGTGGGCGCGGTCTCCACCGGTGTGGTGTTCCCCAAGTACCGCGGCGACCTGGTGCAGGCGGCGGTGGTCACCGAGCGGATGCGGGAGGGGGCCATCGAGTCACTGCGGGTGCCCGCGAACCCGCTGGACGTGCTCGCCCAGCAGCTCATCGCCATGACGGCCATGGACAGCTGGGACGTGGAGGAGCTGCTGGCCCTGGTCCGCCGCGCCGCGCCGTTCGCCTCGCTCCCGGAGTCGGCGTACACCTCGGTCCTCGACATGCTCGCGGGCCGCTATCCCTCCGACGCCTTCGCCGAGCTGCGGCCGCGCCTGGTGTGGGACCGGGTCGCGGGGACGGTCACGGGGCGGCCGGGGGCACAGCGGCTCGCGGTGACCTCCGGCGGCACCATCCCCGACCGCGGGCTGTTCGGCGTCTTCCTGGCGGGCGCGGACCCCAAGAAGGGCGGTGGCAGGGTCGGGGAGCTGGACGAGGAGATGGTCTACGAATCGCGGGTGGGCGATGTGTTCACCCTGGGCACCACGTCCTGGCGGATCGAGGACATCACCCGCGACCGCGTCCTGGTCTCCCCCGCTCCCGGCGTCCCCGGCCGACTCCCCTTCTGGAAGGGCGACCAGCTCGGCCGCCCGCTCGAACTGGGCCGGGCGCTGGGCGCGTTCCTGCGGGAGGTCGGCGCCCTCGCCCCCGAGAAGGCCCGGGAGCGGCTGCTGGCCGCCGGGCTCGACGCCTGGGCCGCCGACAATGTGATCGCGTACCTGGGCGAACAGCGCCAGTCCTGCGGCCATGTGCCGGACGACCGGACGATCGTGGTGGAGCGCTTCCGTGACGAGCTGGGCGACTGGCGCGTGGTGGTCCACTCCCCCTTCGGGGCGCAGGTCCACGCCCCCTGGGCGCTCGCTCTCGCCGCGCGGCTGTCCGAGCGGTACGGCATGGACACCCAGGTGATGCACGCGGACGACGGCATCGTGCTGCGGCTGCCCGACGCGGACCTCATGGGCCTGGACCTGCTCGACACCGATCCGATACGGCAGGGCACCGAGTACGACGGCGAGCAGTCCCCCGTCGGTGCGGCCGATGTCGCCTTCGACCGGGGCGAGGTGTCCCAGATCGTCACCGACCAGGTCGGCGGTTCGGCCCTGTTCGCCTCCCGGTTCCGCGAATGCGCCGCCCGCGCCCTGCTGTTGCCCCGCCGCGATCCCGGCAAGCGCACCCCGCTGTGGCAGCAGCGCCAGCGGGCCGCCCAGCTCCTCCAGGTGGCGAGCGAGTTCGGTTCGTTCCCCATCGTGCTGGAGGCCGTCCGCGAATGCCTTCAGGACGTCTTCGACGTTCCCGGCCTCACCGAGCTGATGGGCGACATCGAGGCCCGGCGGGTGCGGCTGGTGGAGGTGACCACCCCGGAGCCGTCCCCCTTCGCCCGCTCGCTGCTCTTCGGCTACGTGGCGCAGTTCCTGTACGAGGGCGACTCGCCGCTGGCCGAGCGGCGCGCCGCGGCCCTCTCCCTCGACTCGCGGCTGCTGGCCGAGCTGCTGGGCCAGGCCGAGCTGCGCGAGCTGCTGGACGCCGATGTCCTGGACGAGCTGGAGCGCGAGCTTCAGTGGCTCACCGAGGACCGCCGGGTCAAGGACGCCGAGGGCGTCGCCGATCTGCTGCGGCTGCTCGGCCCGCTCACCGGCGCCGAGCTGGCGGAGCGCGGCGCCGACCCGGCGTGGGCGGGGGAGCTGGAGCGGGCCCGGCGCGCGATCCGGGTCCGTATCGCGGGTGAGGAGCGCTGGGCGGCGGTCGAGGACGCGGGGCGGCTGCGCGACGCGCTGGGCACGGCGCTGCCGGTGGGCGTCCCCGAGGCGTTCACCGAGCCCGTGGGCGATCCGCTCGGCGATCTGCTGGCGCGCTACGCCCGCACCCACGGCCCGTTCACCTCCGCCGAGGCGGCCACCCGGCTGGGCCTGGGCACGGCCGTCACCGACGGCGCC
>NZ_GG657754.1:3131298-3132436 GCF_000158915.1 Streptomyces himastatinicus ATCC 53653
CCTGGCCGCGAGCGGCCGCGTCGTCCAGGGCGAATTCCATCCGGCGGGCACGGCGCACGAGTGGTGCGACGCCACCGTGCTGCGCCGCCTGCGCCGCCGGTCGCTGGCCGCGCTGCGCCAGGAGCTGGAGCCCGTACCGCCCTCGGCGCTCGCCGCCTTCCTCCCCCAGTGGCAGCATCTGGGCACCCACAGCCTGCGGGGCATCGACGGGCTGGTGCGCGCCATCGAGCAGCTCCAGGGCGCGCCCGTTCCGGCGTCCGCCCTGGAGAAGCTCGTCCTGCCCTCCCGGGTCGGCGACTACAGCCCGACGATGCTGGACGAGCTGGCCGCCGCCGGTGAGGTCGTCTGGGCCGGGGCGGGCGCGCTGCCCGGCAAGGACGGCTGGGTCACCCTCCATCTCGCCGAGACCGCGCCGCTGCTCCTGCACACCCCGCACCCCTTCGAGGCGGGGCCGCTCCACCAGGCCGTGCTGGACGCGCTGGCCGGGGGCTTCGGGCTGTTCTTCCGGCAGATCGCCGAGCAGGTCCGGGCCGCCGGTCACGACTTCCAGGACGCCCAGCTCGCCGAGGCCATATGGGACCTGGCCTGGTCCGGCCGGCTCACCGGCGACACTCTGGCCCCGCTGCGCTCCCTGCTGGGCTCGGGCCGCACCGCGGGCGCCACCGCGCACCGCGCCAAGCGCACGGTCCCCCGGGGCCGTTACGGCACGCTGACGGGGCGCACCGGCCGCCCCACCGCCTCGCGCAGCGGGCCGCCGACCGTCGCCGGGCGCTGGTCGCTGCTGCCGGAGCGCGAGCCCGAGCCCACCCACCGGGCGCACGCCCTGGCGCGCACCCTGCTGGACCGGCACGGGGTGGTCACCCGCGGGGCGGTCGCCGCCGAGGGGGTCGAGGGCGGCTTCTCCGCCGCGTACCGGGTGCTGTCCGCCTTCGAGGAGACCGGCCAGGCCCGCCGCGGCTATGTGGTGGAGGGGCTGGGGGCAGCGCAGTTCGCGATGGACGGCGCGGTCGACCGGCTGCGGGCGGTCAGCACGGCGCGCGACCGGGCGGCGGGTGCGGCCTTCGGCGGTCACAACAGTTACGGCGGCCAAGGCAGTTTCGGCGGCCCGGGCGGTCAAGGCGGTTACGGCGGCCCGCCG
>NZ_GG657754.1:3132536-3153810 GCF_000158915.1 Streptomyces himastatinicus ATCC 53653
TGGCCCGATCCGCCCGCGGGCGCGAACCACCGGCCGGGCCGCAAGGCGGGCTCGCTGGTGTCGCTGGTCGACGGCGAGCTGACGCTTTTCTTGGAGCGCGGCGGCAAGACCCTGCTCGCCTGGCCGGCGGGCGAGGCCGAGGCGGCATCCCCGGAGGACGACGCCCGGCTGCGTACCGCGGTCGAGGCCCTGGCCCAGTCCGCCCGCGCGGGCGCCCTCGGTTCGGTGACCGTCGAGCGGATCAACGGCGCCGCGGCGCTGTCCGCGCCGATCGGCCGCGTCCTTGAGGCCGCGGGCTTCCACGCGACCCCGCGCGGCCTGCGGCTGCGTCCCTGAGGGGCGAGATGCCCGAAGGAGACACCGTCTGGCAGACGGCCCGGCGCCTGGACGACGCCCTGGCGGGCCCGCCGCTCACCGGCTGTGATCTGCGGGTGCCCCGGCTGGCGACCGTCGATCTCACCGGCCGCCGGGTCCTCGAGGTGGTCGCGCGCGGCAAGCATCTGCTCACCCGGGTCGAGGGCGGGCTGACCCTCCACTCCCATCTGCGGATGGACGGCGCGTGGCTGGTGTACGGCCACGGCGAGCGCTGGCGCGGCGGGCCGCAGCACCAGATCCGCGCCGTCCTGGCCACGGCCGAGCGCACCGCAGTGGGCTACCGCCTCCCGGTCCTGGAGCTGCTGCGCACCGCGGACGAGGACCGTGCGGTGGGCCACCTCGGGCCCGATCTCCTCGGCCCGGACTGGGATCCGGACGAGGCGCTGGGGCGGCTGCTCGCCGACCCGTCCCGCCCGGTGGGCGAGGCACTGCTGGACCAGCGCAATCTGGCCGGTATCGGCAATGTGTACAAGTGCGAGCTGTGCTTCGTGCTGCGGATCCCGCCCTGGCTGCCCATCGGCCGCGTGCCCTCCCCTGAGCGCCTGGTGGCCGTCGCCAAGCGGCTTCTGGAAGCCAACCGGACGCGCCGGGCCCGGGTCACCACGGCGCACGCGCGCCCCGACCGGCGGTTGTGGGTGTACGGCCGCGCGGGGCGCCCCTGTCTGCGCTGCGGTACGCCGGTGCGCGCCGCGGACCAGGGCCGCGCCGGTCAGGAGCGTACGACCTTCTGGTGCCCGGTGTGCCAGCCGGAGCCGCCCGCCCAGGACCCGTCACGGTAATTGACGGTTCGTCAGCTCCGGTCGTACGGTCGGCCCATGACCGTCACGGCGTACGACCTCACCGGCCGCACCGCACTGGTCACCGGCGCCGCGAGCGGCATCGGCCGCGCCACCGCCGTCCTGCTGGCGGCGGCCGGGGCGGTCGTGCACTGCGCCGATCTGGACGAGCAGGGCGCCCGGCGCACCGCGGAGCGCATCACCTCCGACGGCGGCAGCGCCCACGCCCACCCCCTCGACGTCACCGACCGCGCCCAGGTCGCGGCCGTCGTATCCGCCGCCGCCACGGCGGCCGTCCGCGCCGGGGGCCACCTCGCCGTGCTGGCGGCCATCGCCGGGATCATGCACCGCAGCACGGTCCTGGAGACCGCGGAGGACGATCTGGACCGAGTGCTGGCGGTCAACTTCAAGGGCGTCCTGTACGGCTGCCAGGAGGCGGCCCGCGCCATGATCGACCACGGCGCCGGCGGGTCCATCGTCACCATGGCGTCCGGTGCGATCGACGCAGGCACCCCCGGGCTGCTGTGCTACGGCGTCGCCAAGGCCGCCGTGGTCCAGCTGGCCCGGACCCTCGCCGCCGAGGTGGGACCGCACGGCATCCGCGTCAACGCGGTCGCCCCCGGCTGGGTCCGTACGCCCATGACGCGGCGCGGCACCGCCGAGGAGCAGTCGCGCGCCGAGGCACCCATGGTCCGCCACGCACCGCTGGGGCGGGTGGGCGAGCCGGAGGACGTCGCCCATGCGGTGCTGCACCTGGCGTCGGACGCCTCCGCGTTCACGACCGGCCAGATTCTGCGCCCGAATGGCGGAGTCGCGATGCCCTGGTGAGCCGCTCGCGCACGCCCCCGCGCCGGGGCGAGGGACCGCAGTGCACGGGCAGCAGGCTCAGCCCCCAGCCGCCGATGGCGAACGCCCCCTCCACCGGTCCGGTCCCGGTCGGCTGCACCGCCAGCCGGAGCACGGACCACCACCACAGGCCGCCGAGAACGAGCGCGATCACCCATCGAACCGGCCTTCGGCGCAGGGTGCCGGCCCCTCCCACGGCTGCCATGCTGCCTCCTTCGGGCGACGCTAGACGCCTGTTCGCACGCGGCGGGAGGGCGCACAGGAGGCCCGTCAGCGCGTGTCGGACCCCCGCGCTCCCCCAGTGTGCCCAGCCGCACCGCGGGGCGCACCCAGAGCGGGGCACACCCGCGGCGGGCCCATGAGCCGACGTCCGTCAGCTCGCAGACTGTGCGGCCATCGCCGGAGGCCGGGGGGCCGTGCCCCGGCGATGACCACACAGGGTGCGAGCGGAAGTACCGCCCTTGCCTGTCTTCTCGCTCAGTGTCCGTTGACGTTCTCGGCCTGGAACATCCAGTGATGCTTCTCCAGGTCCCGGGTGAGCCCGATGAGAATGTCCTGGGTCACCGGATCCGGCTCGTCCGTCGCGGCGATGCGCTCGCGCATGCGCGAGATCACGGACCCGAGTGCGTCCACGAGCGTCCTCACGGCGTCCGTGTCCTGGGTCCAGCCCTCCTTGACGTTGCCGACGGCGCTCTGCTTGGCCACCGTCTCGGCCCGTCCGTCCGGCGCTATCCCGAGCGCCGAGGCGCGCTCCGCGACCGTGTCGGCGTGCGTCCTGGCCGTCGACACCACATCGTCGAGCTGGAAGTGAACCGTGCGGAAACGCGGTCCGATGACCGTCCAGTGGATCTGCTTGCCCACCAGGGCGAGGTCGACGAGGTCGACGAGGGCGCCTTGCAGAGCGTCGCTGACGACCTTGAGGTTCTCCTCGGCGAGCGGGCTCTTGACCACAGACATCCACTTCCTCCTGTTCGACCGTTTGGCCCCCCTTGATTACCTCTCCACCAATCAGGTGACCGGAAAGGGGCCGGTCAAACATCGAGCCCCGGCCGGTATCGCTACCGGCCGGGGCTCGAAGAGCTTCCGCGCTGACGTGGGGGCCGTCAGGCCGCCACGACGTCCACAGCCTCCTTGGGCGGCTTGATGGTCACCCGCTCGTCCGGGACGCCCGTCACCACCGAATTGAGCATGGGCCGCATCGGTGCGGGTACCTTCTCGCTCGCCGTGGCCGACTCCGCCAGCTCCGCGAGCGACAGCTCGTCGCTGACCTCGCGCATGACCTGTGACATCCGTACGTCCAGGGCGTCGCAGATCGCCGACAGCAGCTCGGACGAGGCTTCCTTCTGCCCGCGCTCGACCTCTGACAGATAGCCGAGCGACACCCGGGCGGAGGAGGAAACCTCGCGCAGAGTACGGCCCTGGCGCTGGCGCTGCCGGCGCAGCACGTCACCCAGCAGGCGACGGAGCAGAATCATCGCTGGCTCCCTCCTCGGACCTCGGATCCGGATCCTTCTCGCCCCACCGTACCGCCTCTGGCTGTGCCCGTGCGGGGAGCGATGTCGTGTTCACTCAGGGCTGCAAACATCAAAATTCGTCGTGTTGTTCCGTATCCTGTGCCCCCGCTGTCGCGATCAATTCGCTGAACAGCAGCTTGACCGCGGCGCGAACGCTCTCCGCGCGGATTCCGGCCCGGTCCCCCGCCAGCCGCAGCGCCGCGGCCGCGGGCTTGTTCGAGGGCCCGGCGACGGCCACGTGGACGGTGCCCACGGGCTTTCCGTCCTGCGGTGTGGGACCCGCCACACCGGTGGTCGCCACGCCCCAGTCGGCGCCCAGTGCGCGCCGTACGCCCCCTGCCATCTGCCGGGCGACCTCCGCGTCCACCGCCCCGCGCTCGGCCAGCAGCGCGGCGTCCACGCCCAGCAGCTCGCGCTTGAGGTCGGTGGCGTACGCGGTCACCGAGCCGCGGAAGGCGTGGGAGGCCCCGTCCACGGCGGTCAGCTCGGCGGCCACCAGGCCGCCGGTCAGGGACTCGGCGACGGCCACGGTCTGCCCGCGCCGCCGCAGCAGCGCCAGGACCTCGGCCGCGCTCGCCTCAGCGGCACCGTCTCGCGCCGCCGCCGTCTCGTCACCGCTCATCGGGCCGGTTCCTGCTCGGGCTCCTCCCCCGCACCGCCGCTCTCCGCCGCGCGGCCCGCCCGGCGCAGCACCAGGGCCTGCCGTACGTAGTCGAGGCCGGTGAGGACGGTCAGGGCGACGGCCACGGCCATCACCCAGAACCGCAGCGTGGCCAGCGGTCCGGTGAGCACGAGGATGTACATCCCCACGGCCACGCCCTGGGCGAGGGTCTTCATCTTCCCGCCGCGGCTGGCCGGGATGACCCCGATCCGGATCACCCAGAACCGCATCAGGGTGATCCCCAGCTCACGGAAGATGATCACGCCGGTCACCCACCACGGCAGATCGCCGAGGGCCGACAGACAGATCAGCGCCGCCCCCATGATCGCCTTGTCCGCGATGGGGTCCGCGATCTTGCCGAAGTCGGTGACCAGGTTGTACCGGCGGGCCAGATGCCCGTCGAACAGGTCCGTGATCATGGCGATGGCGAAGGCGGCCCAGGCATAGGCGCGCCAGGCCGGGTCGTAGCCGCCGTTGTGGAACATCAACAAAACGAACCCGGGCACCAGGACCAAGCGCGCCATGGTGAGGATGTTGGCGATGTTCCACAATCCGGCGGGCCGGGCGGCCGCAGCGGCCCGGTGGTGGCTCCCCGCGGCGGAGGCCGGGACGCCTGTCATCTGTCCGCCTCCTCCGTACATGCGCCGCCGCCCGCCTGCTCCAGCGGTTCCAGCGGCTCCGCGACGAGGTCCACTCCCTCCGCCGCGATCACCTTCGCTTCGACCATACGTCCCGCGGCGGGCCGCGCCGAGGTGCGGAGCAGGGTCTGCCCGTCGGTCTCCGGCGCCTGGTGGGCGGCCCGGCCCAGTACGTCACCGGTGTCGTCGATCTCGTCCACCAGCACCGTGACGGTCTCGCCGAGCCGCTCGTCCGCCCGCTGGGCGGTCAGCTCCTCCGCGAGACGCGAGATGTGCTCCAGCCGCTCGGCGACCTCGTCCGGGTCGACCTTGTCCTCGTAGCCCGCGGCCTCGGTGCCGTCCTCGTCCGAGTACCCGAAGACGCCGATCGCGTCGAGCCGCGCCTCGCTGATGAAACGCTCCAGCTCGGCCAGGTCGTCCTCGGTCTCGCCCGGGAATCCGACGATGAAGTTCGAGCGGGCGCCTGCCTGCGGCGCCTTGCCTCTGATCGTTTCCAGCAGTTCGAGGAAGCGGTCGGTGTCGCCGAAGCGGCGCATCCGGCGCAGCACCCCGGGCGCGGAGTGCTGGAAGGACAGGTCGAAGTACGGGGCGACCTTCTCGGTGGAGGTCAGCACGTCGATCAGCCCGGGCCGCATCTCGGCGGGCTGGAGGTAGCTGACCCGGATCCGCTCGATCCCGTCCACCGCGGCCAGCTCGGGCAGCAGCGTCTCCAGCAGCCGGATGTCGCCCAGGTCCTTGCCGTAGGAGGTGTTGTTCTCGGAGACCAGCATGATCTCCTTCACCCCCTGTTCGGCCAGCCACCGGGTCTCGCCCAGTACGTCGGAGGGACGGCGGGAGATGAACGAGCCGCGGAAGGACGGGATGGCGCAGAAGGAGCACCGCCGGTCACACCCGGAAGCGAGCTTCACGGAGGCGACGGGGCTGTTCCCGAGTCTGCGGCGCAGCGGGGCGCGCGGCCCGGAGGCCGGGGCGACACCGTCGGGCAGATCCTCGGGCGGGGTGTCCTGGGCGTGGCCGGGCAGTGCGACGGCGGAGTTGTCCTGGCGCTCGGCGGGGCTGATCGGCAGCAGTTTGCGCCGGTCACGCGGGGTGTGGGAGGCGTGGATGCCGCCGGAGAGGATGGTCTGAAGCCGGCCGGAGATGTCGGCGTAGTCGTCGAAGCCGAGCACCCCGTCGGCCTCGGGCAGCGCCTCGGCCAAGTCCTTGCCGTACCGCTCGGCCATGCAGCCGACGGCCACGACCGCCTGGGTGCGGCCGTGGTCCTTCAGATCGTTCGCCTCCAGCAGGGCGTCGACCGAGTCCTTCTTGGCGGCCTCGACGAAGCCGCAGGTGTTGACGACGGCGACGTCGGCGTCGGCGGCTTGCTCGACGAGCTCCCAACCGTCGTCCGCCAAGCGGCCTGCGAGCTCCTCCGAGTCCACCTCGTTACGGGCGCAGCCAAGAGTGACAAGGGCGACAGTGCGGCGTTCGGGCATGGGCTCAGACTACTTTGTCGCAGCCCCGCCCTCCGCTGCCAGGTCTCCCACCCCGCCCGAGGGGCTGGTCAGCCCGCTTCGGGATCGCCCTTGGTGTAGCTCAGACGCTGAACAGTGCCGCTGTCGCTCAGGTTCTTGACTTCCTTGCCGTTCACGAAGAGCTTGATCGCCCCGGCGTTGCCCAGCACCAGGTCGATGCGCTTGCTGTCGCTGAAGGTCTTGGACTGGCCCTTCCGCAGCACGCCCTCTTCCATCAGCCGGCCGTTGTGGTCCTGGGCGGAGATCCAGCTCTGTCCGTCCTCCGCGGTCAGCTTGACGGTGACCTTGTCCGCGGGGACGCCCGCGATGGCGCTCTCGGAGGGCTCGGGCTTCCGCTCGCCGGACTTGCTGGGACTGGCGCTGGGACTGGTGGAGGTGGACGCGGTCGGCTTGGCCGAGCCGGTCTGCTCGGCGACCGAGGAGCCGTCGTTCTTGTCGCCGCCACTGAAAAGCGTGAAGCCGACGAATCCGACGACGGCGACGATCGCGGCGACCATCGCTGCCGTCCAGTTCGGGCGGCGGGGTTCGGGACGGATGCGCTCGGCATCGAACAGCGGCGCCGCCGGGGTCGGCTCGGGCCGGCCGCCGTGCTCGGCGTCGAATTGGTTGATCAAGGTCTCAGGGTCGAGCCGGACGGCGCGCGCGAGCACACGAATGTGCCCCCGGGCGTACACATCCCCGCCGCAGCGGGAGAAGTCGTCCTGCTCGATCCCCTGCACTATGGGCACGCGCACCCGGGTGACGGAACTGACCTCGTCGACGGTCAGCCCCGCGGCGATGCGGGCCTGCTGGAGGGCGCGACCGACGGAAGGCCGGTCTTCTTCGGGGGAGTTGCCGTCTTCGAGATCGTTGCCGATGGACACGGGGGCGCCTTTCGAGCGTGTAGCCACCTGCTGGAGGTTCAGTCTAGGGGTGGGGCGAAAGGGTGGGGCAAGCGGGAGGACGGAGTTTGTCCGCCATCGGGATTGACCTGTAACCAAGATCCTGGGACGTCACTCCGCCACCTCCCTCAACTTGACGTCTCGGCAGGGGAAACGGTTGCCCGCCATACCCTTATGAGTGAGCCTTACCGCGGATCACCGCGATCACGCCATCCAATTCATCCGGCTTGACGAGCACATCGCGCGCCTTGGAGCCCTCGCTCGGCCCGACCACCCCGCGCGACTCCATGAGATCCATCAGCCGGCCCGCCTTCGCGAAGCCCACCCGCAGCTTGCGCTGGAGCATCGACGTCGACCCGAATTGCGTGGAAACCACCAGCTCAGCGGCCTGGCACAGCAGATCGAGATCATCGCCGATCTCCTCGTCGATCTCCTTCTTCTTCGACGTCCCGACCGTGACGTCGTCCCGGAAGACCGGCGCCATCTGTTCCTTGCAGTGCGCGACGATCGCCTGCACCTCGGCCTCGGTCACGAACGCGCCCTGCATCCGGACCGGCTTGTTCGCGCCCATCGGCAGGAACAGCCCGTCGCCCTTGCCGATCAGCTTCTCGGCGCCGGGCTGGTCCAGGATGACCCGGCTGTCGGCCAGCGAGGAGGTGGCGAACGCGAGCCGCGAGGGCACGTTCGCCTTGATCAGACCGGTGACGACGTCCACGGACGGCCGCTGGGTGGCCAGCACCAGGTGGATGCCCGCCGCGCGGGCCAGCTGCGTGATCCGCACGATCGAGTCCTCGACGTCCCGCGGCGCGACCATCATCAGGTCCGCCAGCTCGTCGACGATCACCAGCAGATACGGATACGGCTTGAGCTCCCGCTCGCTGCCCTCGGGCTGCTTCACCTTTCCGGAGCGCACCGCCGCGTTGAAGTCGTCGATGTGGCGGAAGCCGAACGCGGCGAGGTCGTCGTAGCGGAGATCCATTTCGCGGACGACCCATTGCAGGGCCTCGGCCGCGCGCTTGGGGTTGGTGATGATCGGTGTGATCAGATGCGGAATGCCCTCGTACGCGGTCAGCTCCACGCGCTTGGGGTCGACCAGCACCATGCGCACGTCGTCCGGGGTGGCGCGCACCATGACCGACGTGATCAGGCAGTTGATGCACGACGACTTTCCGGAACCGGTCGCGCCGGCCACCAGTACGTGCGGCATGGTGGCCAGGTTGTGCGCCACGTAGCCGCCCTCGACGTCCTTGCCGAGCCCGACGACCATCGGGTGGGTCTCGCCCGTCGAGTCGGCCGAGCGCAGCACGTCCCCGAGGTTGACCATCTCGCGGTCGCTGTTGGGGATTTCGATGCCGACCGCCGACTTGCCGGGGATCGGGCTGATGATCCGCACATCGGGGCTGGCGACGGCGTACGCGATGTTCTTGGTGAGCGCCGTGATCCGCTCGACCTTGACGGCCGGGCCCAGTTCCACCTCGTAGCGGGTGACCGTCGGGCCGCGGGTGAAGCCGGTGACCGCGGCGTCCACCTTGAACTCCGAGAACACCTTCGACAGCGACTCCACCACGGCGTCGTTGGCGGCGCTGCGGGTCTTGCCGGGGCCACCGCGCTCCAGGAGGTCGAACGAGGGCAGCGCGTAGGTGATGTCACCGGAGAGCTGGAGCTGCTCGGCGCGCGGCGGCAGCGGTTCGCCCGGCTCGTCGTACGCCCGGGTGCGGTCGGGGACCTCGGCCCGTCCAGGCGCGGCGGAACCGTCCCCCCGGCCCTTCTTGCCCTTGTCCGGCGCCGCTTTGCCCGGCGCGGCCGTGCCGGAGTCGCCGGAGTCCTGCGTGACGGACCCGCTGCCGGTGCCGGATGCGCCGTCGTGGTCGTCCTGCTCGCCCGAGATACCGCTGCTGAGCCCGGCGACGAGCGGTGAGGGCTGGACGCCGTGCAGCACCGCGCCGTCCAGCGAGGCGGCCGCGGCGGCCGCCACGTCCACCGCGTCCATGGGGCGGTCCAGCGGCGGCTGGACGGACGACTGGCGGCGCGACCGGCGGCGCTTGCGCAGCGCCTCCTCCTCGGCCTGCTCAGGGTCGCTCGCGCCGTCCGTGGGCTCTTTCTCCAGCGAGGTCCTGCGAGGCCGCCTGGCGGGCTTCTCGCGCCATTCGTCGGCGTACTCCCCGGCGGCGTCGCCGTCGTGGCCGTACGCCCCCTCCTCGTCCCGCACCAGGCCGAGCCGGACGCCGAGCGCCCGCAGCCGCTGCGGAATCGCGGCGACCGGTGTCGCGGTGACGACCAGCAGCCCGAAGACGGTGAGCAGTACCAGCAGCGGTACGGCCAGCACGTCGCCCATGGTGTAGATCAACGGCCGGGAGACGGCCCAGCCGATCAGCCCGCCCGCGTCCTGGATCGCCGCGTCGCCCTGGCCGCGCCCGGGGGCGCCGCAGGCGATGTGGACCTGGCCGAGGACGCCGATCACCAGCGCGGACAGGCCGATCACGATCCGCCCGTTGGCCTCGGGGCGTTCGGGGTGGAGGAACAGCCGTCCGGCGATGGCGCCCAGGAGTATCGGCACCACCAGGTCCAGGCGGCCGAAGGCACCGGTGACGAGCATCTCGACCAGATCGCCGACAGGACCCTGGAGGCTGGACCAGGTCCCGGCCGCGACGATCAGGGCCAGCGCGAGCAACAGCAGTGCGCTGCCGTCCTTGCGATGGGCCGGGTCGAGCCCCTTCGCACCGCGCCCTATGGAACGGAACATCGCCGCGACGGCGCGCGCGAGGCCCATCCAGACGGCGCGCGCGGCGCGGTACACACCGCTGGTGGCGTAGGGCGCGGGCGGCGGCGGGGCTGCCTTGGCGGCCGCTTTCTTCTTCGGAGCCGCCTTCTTCGCGGGCGCGGCCGCCTTCTTGGCGGGCGCCTTGGCCGCCGCCTTCTTCGCGGGCGCCTTCTTCACTGCGCCTCCGGACTGCCCGGCGCGCTTCTTCGAGGTGCCCGCGGTGCTCTGGGAACCCTTGCCGGACGTACGAGAGGCCATGGGTGCGAGATTACCCGCGTCCGCCGTACGGAGCACGTATGGCATGGGTATCCGGTGCCACTGACGTCACACCCGTGTCGCATCCGGGCGCGACACCGGCCGGACGGTGAAGGGAGAGTGACAGGACATCAACGGCCGGGTGGCCACGCGGTGGTGCCGCGCTCAGTTCTGCGAGGGGACCTGACCGGCTCCGCTGCCCGCGCCGGGCTCCAGCGCGTCCAGGGCGCGGCGCAGACCGGTGAGCTTGCGCTCCAGATGGGCCGCGGTGGCCACGGCCGCCGCGTCCGCCGACTCGTCCAGCTGCTTGGACAGCGCCTCGGCCTGCTCCTCCACGGCGGCGAGCCGCGCGGACAGCTCGGCCAGCAGCCCGGCCGACTCCTTGTCGCCGGCGGCCGGCTGACCGCCCTCCAACTGGAGCCGCAGCAGGGAGGCCTGCTCCCGCAGCTGGCAGTTCTTCATGTACAGATCGACGAAGACCGAGACCTTCGCTCTGAGCACCCAGGGGTCGAAGGGTTTGGAGATGTAGTCGACCGCGCCCGCCGCATACCCCCGGAAGGTGTGGTGCGGACCGTGGTTGATCGCGGTGAGGAAGATGATCGGGATGTCCCGGGTCCGCTCCCGCCGCTTGATGTGCGCCGCGGTCTCGAATCCGTCCATGCCCGGCATCTGGACATCCAGCAGGATCACCGCGAAGTCGTCCGTCAGCAGCGCCTTGAGCGCTTCCTCCCCTGACGATGCCCGCACCAGGGTCTGATCGAGCGCGGAGAGAATGGCCTCCAGCGCCAGCAGATTCTCCGGCCGGTCATCGACCAGGAGGATCTTGGCCTTCTGCACCATGCCCCGTCCTCCTCGTCCCGGCTTGGGGTCTCCCCAGCTCGAAGCGCTGGGGGAAGCACCGGGCGCCGCCCCAGGGGACGACTCCCTTGCGTCGCCCGTCCTTGTGCCGGTCATGGTAGCCGCACCCCGCTGTTCGCCACACCCTGTCACCGCGATGTCACTGTGCACGTAGCAGAAACGCGGTGGGAGACCAGAAGGTTCCCCGATTCCCGCGTTCCCACACGTGTTCGGCGACAGTCAGTCAACACCACGATGGCGTCCGGTGTCCCATCGGACACTCCCCTGCCTTTCACCTGGTCACTCATCCGACATCCACTGCTCCATCACCGTAAGGAGATGATCCGTGTCGACCGGCTTGGTGACATAGTCCGACGCGCCCGCCTCGATGCTCTTCTCCCGGTCGCCCTTCATCGCCTTCGCGGTGAGCGCGATGATGGGCAGCCCGGCGAACTGCGGCATCCTGCGGATCGCCGCCGTCGTGGCGTAACCGTCCATCTCCGGCATCATGATGTCCATCAGGACGAGCACCACATCGTCGTGCTGCTCCAGGACTTCGATGCCCTCCCGCCCGTTCTCGGCGTAGAGCACCTGGAGCCCGTGCTGTTCCAGCACGCTGGTGAGCGCGAAGACATTGCGGATGTCGTCGTCGACGATGAGCACCTTCTCACCGTGGAAGCCGCCCGCCGGCTCCGGGGCCACCAGATCCTGACCGCCCAGCATCCACGGCTCGGATGCCTGCGGCTGCCGGCTGCCGGACCGGCCGCCGTTCCGGCGGGCCTCCTCCGGGGCGGCCGTCTGCGGCTCGGAAGCCTGTGACGGCTCCTGCTCGGTCCGCTGACGCCGCCGGAAGAGCCCGGCGGCCCCGCGGGTCCGCTGCGCCGTGGCGTCGGCGGTGACGTCGTGCTCGGGCTCCCGCTCCGCCGCGGCCCCGGACTCGTCGTCCTCCGCGCCCTCGGCCGGGTCGTACGGCTCCAGCGCCGGCGGACCCGCGCTGCCCGGTGTGAGCTGCGGGTAGCCCTGCGGCGGCAGCTCGCTGGGGTACAGCGGCAGGTACAGCGTGAACGTCGAGCCGCGGCCCGGCTCACTGGCCGCGTGGATCTCACCGCCGAGCAGCCGGGCGATCTCCCGGCTGATGGACAGGCCGAGGCCGGTGCCGCCGTACTTCCTGCTGGTGGTCCCGTCGGCCTGCTTGAACGCCTCGAAGATCACCCGCATCTTGCTCGCGGCGATGCCGATACCGGTGTCGGTGACCGAGAAGGCGATCATGTCCGCCTCCGGGTCCCGCAACGCGCCGTGTTCCAGCAGCTGTTCCCGGATGGCGTTCGGCACGTCCACCCCGGCCGGCCGGATGACCAGCTCCACGGCGCCGCCGTCGGTGAACTTCACCGCGTTGGACAGCAGGTTGCGGAGGACCTGGAGCAGCCGCTGCTCATCGGTGTGCAGCGTCGCCGGAAGCTCCGGCGAGACCCGGACGGAGAAGTCGAGGCCCTTCTCGGCGGTCAGCGGCCGGAACGTGGCCTCCACGTAGTCGACGAGCTGGACCAGGGCGATCCGCGTCGGGCTGACGTCCATCTTGCCCGCCTCGACCTTCGACAGGTCGAGGATGTCGTTGATCAGCTGGAGCAGGTCCGAACCGGCTCCGTGGATCGTCTCGGCGAACTCCACCTGCTTCGGCGACAGATTGCCCTCGGCGTTGTCCGCGAGCAGCTTGGCGAGGATCAGGAGCGAGTTGAGCGGTGTGCGCAGCTCGTGCGACATGTTCGCCAGGAACTCGCTCTTGTAGCGCATCGAGACCGCGAGCTGCTCGGCGCGCTCCTCCAGGACCTGCCGGGCCTCCTCGATCTCGGTGTTCTTGACCTCGATGTCGCGGTTCTGCCGGGCCAGCCGGTCGGACTTCTCCTCCAGCTCCGCGTTGGACGCCTGGAGCGCCTTCTGCCGGTTCTCCAGCTCCGCCGACCGCTCCCGCAGCTGCTCGGTCAGCTCCTGGGACTGCTTGAGCAGCACCTCGGTCTTGGTGTTGACGCTGATGGTGTTGACGCTGGTGCCGATCATCTCGGCGATCTGGTTGAGGAAGTCCTTCTGGATCTGCGCGAAGGGCTGGAACGAGGCCAGCTCGATCACGCCGAGCAGCTGCCCCTCGAAGAGCACCGGCAGCACGATCACATGGGCCGGGGCCGCCTCGCCGAGCCCCGAGGCGATCTTGAGGTAGCCCGGCGGCACGTTCTCCACCAGGATCGGGCGCTTCTCCTCGGCGACCGTGCCGATCAGCGTCTCGCCCGGCCGGAAGGACGTGGGCATCGAGCCGATGGCGTAGCCGTACGAGCCGATCAGGCGCAGCTCGTAGCCCTCCTCGGAGGTGCTGTCCGCGACCACCTCGGTGCCCTCGCCGACCGGGACCGCCAGGAAGAACGCGCCGTGCTGGGCGGAGACCACCGGGGTCAGCTCACTCATGATCAGCCGGGCGACGTCCTCCAGGTCGCGCCGTCCCTGCATCAGACCGGAGATCCGGGCGAGGTTGCCCTTCAGCCAGTCCTGCTCCTTGTTGGCGAGCGTGGTCTCGCGCAGGTTCGCGATCATGGTGTTGATGTGGTCCTGGAGGACCTGGATCTCACCGGAGGCATCCACGTCGATCTTGAGATTGAGGTCGCCGCGGGTCACCGCGGTCGCGACCTCGGCGATGGCGCGCACCTGACGGGTCAGGTTCCCGGCCATCTCGTTCACCGACTCGGTGAGGTCCTTCCAGGTGCCGGCCACGTCCCGCACCCGCGCCTGACCGCCCAACTGCCCCTCGGTGCCCACCTCACGGGCCACCCGGGTCACCTGGTCGGCGAAGGACGACAGCTGGTCCACCATCGTGTTGATCGTGGTCTTGAGTTCGAGGATCTCGCCCCGCGCCTCGATGTCGATCTTCTTTGTCAGGTCACCCTGGGCGATCGCCGTGGTGACCATCGCGATGTTGCGCACCTGTCCGGTCAGGTTGGACGCCATCGAGTTCACGGACTCGGTGAGGTCCTTCCACGTCCCCGAGACGCCCGGCACCCGCGCCTGGCCGCCCAGGATGCCGTCCGTGCCCACCTCGCGCGCCACACGGGTGACCTCGTCCGCGAACGAGGACAGGGTCGTCACCATCGTGTTGACGGTGTCGGCCAGCGCCGCGACCTCGCCGCGCGCCTCGACCGTCACCTTCTTCGTCAGGTCGCCGTTGGCGACCGCGGCCGAGACCTGCGAGATGTTGCGCACCTGGATGGTCAGGTTATTGGCCATCAGGTTCACGTTGTTGCTGAGGTCCTTCCAGATGCCGGTCACGCCCGGCACCCGCGCCTGACCGCCCAACTGGCCTTCCGTACCCACCTCACGGGCCACCCGGGTGACCTGCTCGGCGAACGACGACAGCTGGTCCACCATCGTGTTCACGGTGGTGACGAGCTCCAGGATCTCGCCCTTGGCGTCCACCGTGATCTTCTTCGACAGGTCGCCCTTGGCGACCGCCGTCGTGACCTCGGCGATGGAACGCACCTGGGACGTCAGGTTGTTGGCCATGCCGTTGACGGACTGGGTCAGGTCCTTCCAGGTGCCGGAGACCCCCTGCACCTCTGCCTGCCCGCCCAACTGGCCCTCGGTGCCCACCTCGCGGGCGACCCTGGTGACCTCCTCCGCGAAGGACGACAGCTGGTCGACCATCGTATTGAGGGTGTTCTTCAGCTCCAGGATCTCGCCCCGGGCGTCGACGTCGATCTTCTGCGAGAGGTCACCGCGCGCGACCGCCGTGGCGACCTGCGCGATGTTACGGACCTGGGCGGTCAGGTTGCCCGCCATGCCGTTCACCGAGTCGGTCAGATCTCGCCACACGCCCGCGACACCGGGCACCTGCGCCTGACCGCCCAGCCGGCCGTCCGTACCCACTTCGCGGGCGACCCTGGTCACCTGTTCGGCGAAGTCGGACAGCTGGTCGACCATCGTGTTGATGGTGTTCTTCAGCTCGAGGATCTCGCCGCGCGCGTCCACCTCGATCTTCTGCGACAGGTCGCCCCGGGCGACCGCCGTGGTCACCTGGGCGATGCCGCGCACCTGCGAGGTCAGGTTCCCCGCCATCGAGTTGACGGAGTCGGTCAGGTCCTTCCAGGTGCCGGAGACGCCGTCCACCCGGGCCTGACCGCCGAGGCGACCCTCGGTGCCCACGTCCCGCGCCATGCGGGTGACCTGGTCGGCGAACGAGGAGAGCTGATCCACCATGGTGTTCACGGTGTTCTTCAGCTTGAGCATCTCGCCGGAGACGTCGACGGTGACCTTCTGCGACAGATCGCCGTTCGCCACCGCCGTCGTCACCTGGGCGATGTTGCGCACCTGTCCGGTGAGGTTGCGGAAGGCGGTGTTCACCGAATCCGTCAGGTCCTTCCACGTACCCGCCGCACCCGGCACCTGCGCCTGACCGCCCAGCTCACCCTCGACACCGATCTCCCGGGCCACCCGGGTCACCTCGGCACCGAAGGACTGAAGCTGGTCCACCATCGTGTTGACGGTGTTCTTCAGCTCCAGCATCTCGCCGGCCACGTCCACGGTGACCTTCTGCGACAGATCGCCGTTCGCCACCGCCGTCGTCACCTGCGCGATGTCCCGCACCTGGGCCGTCAGGTTGCGGAACGCGGTGTTCACCGAATCCGTCAGGTCCTTCCACGTACCCGCCGCACCCGGCACCTGCGCCTGACCGCCGAGCAGCCCCTCGGCACCGACCTCGCTGGCCACCCGCGTGACCTCGTCCGCGAAGGTGCGCAGCGTCTCCGTCATCGTGTTGATCGTGTCGGCGAGCTGCGCGACCTCGCCGCGTGCGCTCACCGTCACCTTCTGCGACAGATCGCCGTTGGCGACCGCCGTCGTGACCTGGGCGATCCCGCGCACCTGGGCGGTGAGGTTCCCGGCCATGAGGTTGACGGAGTCCGTCAGGTCCTTCCAGACGCCCGCGACGCCCGGCACCTTCGCCTGGCCGCCCAGTTCGCCCTCGGTGCCCACCTCACGGGCCACCCGGGTCACCTCGGCGGCGAACGAGGAGAGCTGGTCCACCATCGTGTTGACGGTTTCCTTCAGCTCGAGCATCTCCCCGGACACATGAACCGTGACCTTCCGGGACAGATCACCCTTGGCCACCGCCGTCGTCACCAGGGCGATGTCCCTCACCTGAGCGGTGAGCCGGGACGCCATCGTGTTGACGGACTCCGTGAGGTCCTTCCACGAACCCGACATGCCGCGCACCCGGGCCTGACCGCCCAGCTTGCCCTCGGTGCCGACCTCACTGGCGACTCTCGTCACCTCGTCGGTGAACGCTGAGAGCTGATCGACCAGCCCGTTGACGGTGCGCCCCACCTTGAGGAACTCACCGCGCAGCGGATGCGCCGACCCGTCGGCACCCTGTGCCCGCAGGTCCATGCGCTGCTCCAGGTCGCCCTCGGCGACCGCGGACAGCACCCGGCCGACCTCGGACACCGGCCGGACAAGATCGTCCACCAAGGCGTTGGACGCGTCAATAGCCGCCGCCCACTGCCCCTCACAGGCGCCGGTCTCCAGCCGTTCCGTGAGCTTTCCCTCACGTCCGACCACCCGCCGCACCCGGGTCAGCTCGCCTGTGAGCTGGAGATTCCGATCCGCGACCTCGTTGAAGACCGCGGCGATTTCGGACATGACGCCCTCGCCCGAGACCGTCAGTCGCTTGCGGAAGTTGCCGTCCCGCATCGCCGTCATCGCGGTCAGCAGCCGGTTCAGGGCCGCCGTATCCACTTCGGTCGTCCCATTGCTCCGGGACCGTCCGCCTTTCGCGCGCGTATTCGTGCCCCGCGCCGCTGCGCCAGACTCCACCGTGTCCCTCCCGCAGGGTTGACCGTCCTCGTCGGGTTCTTCTTCCAGCTTGCCCAGTGTTTCACCATGGCCCAACCAGGCCATAACAGTTCGGCAGCATCGCATACCGGCGCCAGCCCCCTCCGGGTGGAATCACGGCGGACCGGCATTCGCGGGGGCGGTTGAGGTAAGTAACCTGGCATCCGGCCAGGCATCGGAGGGGCGCTGCGACATGGGTGAGCAGTTCGCCGAGACACATATGAGGAGACCTGTGATCACCGCGCGGGCAGCCGCCACCTTCGAGCCGGTGGGACGCTCGGTCGCCGCCGCCCGCACCTTTGTCCGGGACACCCTCCAGGGCTGGGGGCTCACCGACATCGTGGACGACGCGGTCGTCCTCACCAGCGAACTCGTCACCAACGCGGTGGTGCACGCGGGCACCACCGCCGATGTCGTGTGCATCCGCGCGGACACCGGAGTCCGTGTCGAGGTCGCCGACCGCTACCCCGAACGAGAAGTTCCGCTCCAGAGCAATGGCGGCCACCACTTCGGCAGCCCTGATCGCGAGGGTGGCCGCGGTCTGCTACTGTGCGCCGCACTCGCCGCACGCTGGGGCGTCGAGTACTCGGCCACCCACAAGCAGGTCTGGTTCCAGCTCGACTTCCCGGAGCGGCCGGCCGGCACCCGCGCCGCCGGGCCCGCGCTGCCCTCCAGCGCCCTGCCGATCGCCGACTCCCGGGTCCGGGTCGCGGTCGTCCAGGTCGACAGCGACGGCCTCATCAGCGCCTGGAACGACGACGCTCAGGAACTGTTCGGCTACAGCCCGGAACAGATCGTCGGCAAGCCCCTGACCGACCTCGCCGCCTGGCCGCACACCCCCGGCACCAGCACCGGCGTCGCCGAGGCGCTCCAGCTCTCCCGCTGGGAGGGCTCGTACGGCATCCGCGGCGCCGACGGCCGCGTCTCCCCCGTCTACGCCTCCCACCTGCGCATCCGCGATGCCGACGGCGCCCCCTCCACCGTCTGTCTGCTGGTCCGCGACCGCGAGCGCGCCGTATTGCAAAGCCCGATGCGCGGCGCCGCGGCCGACACCTCCGACTCCTCCGAGCGCGGTCCGGTCAGCGACGCCTTCGAGGTCTTCATCGGCTCGCCCGCCCCCGACGACCTCGACGGACTCCTCCAGCGCACCGTCGAACGCGCCCGCGACATGCTCGACGGGGACGCCGCCTATCTGCTGCTCGCCACCGACGACGAGACCGAGCTGGAGGTGCGCGCCTCCACCGGGCTGCCGTCCGCCCGGCAGCGCTTCGCCCGGGTCCCCGTCGAAGCGGGCACCGGGCGCTACGGGTCGGCCCGGATGCCCGCCGTCCACGAGGATCTGTCCGCCGTACCCGGCGCGGTGCCCCTGCTGGTCAACACCGGCATGCGCTCGGTCGTCACCGTCCCCCTCAAGGTCGAGGGCCGGCTCACCGGCTCGCTCGGCGTCGCCGCCGAGTCCCCCGGCCGCTACAACAACGAGGAGGCGCTGCGGCTCCAGTTCGCCGCCGACCGCATCGCACTCGCCGTCGAACGGGCCCGCCTCACCGAGCTGGAGCGGCTGCGCCGCGGCTCCCTGTCGTTCCTCGTCGAGGCGTCCGATCTCCTCGCGGGCACCCTCGACCGTGATCAGACACTGGCCCTCATGGCACAGATGACGGTGCCCACCCTGGCCAGCTGGTGCGCCGTCTATACGGTCGCCGACCAGGCATCCGACCCCGAGCTGTCGTACGTCCTGCACGAGGACGAGGACCGGATCGACGGCCTCAAGGCCCTGCTCACCAAGATCGACCCACCGGAGCAGGTGCCCACCGGCGGTGCCCGCGGCTGGACCGGCCCCTACGAGGCGGCTCACGCGGCCGCGCTGCGCACCTCGCTGCGCAGCCTGAGCCTGGGCGGACTCCGCCCGGCCCTCCTCGGGCCCGGGCGCCTCGCTCGCGACCGCGTCCGCCGTCGGCGGCGAGACGGTCGTCCTGCCGCTGGTGGCCCGTAACCGCGTCATCGGCATGCTCACCCTCGGCAAGCCCACCGACGAGCACTTCCGCCAGGAGAACCTGGAGCTGGCCGAGGACCTCTCCCGCCGGGCCGCGCTCGCGCTCGACAACGCGCGGCTCTACTCGGAGCGCACCGCCATCAGCCAGTCCCTCCAGCGCAGCCTGCTGCCGCCCGAGCAGCCCGAGGTCCCGGGCGTCGAGGTCGAGGTCATCTACCGCGCCGCCGGTGAGGGCAACGAGGTCGGCGGTGACTTCTACGACCTCTTCCCGATCCGCGACGGCGCGTACGGCTTCGCCATCGGCGACGTCTGCGGCACCGGGCCGGAGGCCGCCGCGGTCACCGGTCTCGCCCGGCACGCGCTGCGGCTGCTCGCCCGCGAGGGCTTCGGCGGCCCGGCGGTCCTGGAGCGGCTCAACGCGGCGATCCTCGACGAGGGCGCCCGCAGCCGCTTCCTCACCCTCCTCTACGGGGAGCTGTGGCCGCAGCAGGACGGCGGCGCGGTGCTCAAGGTCGTCTGCGCGGGCCACCCGCTGCCGCTCCGGCTGCGCCAGGATGGCTCCGTCGAGGCGGCCGCCGAACCGCAGCCCCTGCTCGGCGTCATGGACGACCTGGAGCTGTACGAGCAGACGGTGACGCTCGACCCCGGCGACGTCCTGCTGTGCGTCACCGACGGGGTCACGGAGCGCCGCGAGGGCACCAGGATGCTCGGCGACGACGGCCTGGTCGACGTCCTCACCACCTGCACCGGGCTCACCGCGGGAGCGGTGGCCGCCCGGGTGCTGCGCGCGGTCGAGCGGTTCGCGGCCGAACCGCCGTCCGACGACATGGCCATCCTCGCGATGCGCGTCCCCGAGCCGCAGGACGCCTGACCGCCGGGCCGGGGCACCATCGGTGCCCCGGCTTCCCCGGCGCTCTTCAACATGACGAAGGCCCCCGCCAATTGGCGGGGGCCTTTCGCAGGAGAGCCCCAATACGGAATCGAACCGTAGACCTTCTCCTTACCATGGAGACGCTCTGCCGACTGAGCTATTGGGGCGCGGCAACGGGATAGATCATACCCGAATTCGAGAGCACTCTCGACCACCCGCCCCTCGACCGCTCAGGCCGCTGACTGCAACAACCCTCCCAATGCGTTGCAGGCCGAGACCACGCGCTGCAACTCCCGCCGGGACATGGCGGGATCGACGGGGAGTGCGAGGCATTCGTCGGCCGCGCGCTCCGTCTCCGCGAGCCACAGATCGCGCCGGAAGCGCGCTGTGCGGTGCGCCGGGGTCTGAATCGGTACGTGGCACACGACGCCGCGAGAGCGCAGCGTACGGGCGAATGCGTCCCGGTCCGGGCGTCCGTTGCCCGGCACCCTCACGACGTACTGCTGATACGTATGTTCCATGCCGGGCTTGGACGCGGGGGTGACGACCCCGCGCAGCTTTCCGTTCAGATAGGCCGCGTTGGCCTGTCGACGCAGGATCTCGCCGACCGGCTCGCACACGGCGCCGTGTCCGATCACGAGCACTCCGTGCCGCTGTCCCAGCTCGGAGAGGCGGGCCATGTCGGCCGGATGCCCGAAGGTGTGTATCGCCACGATGGCCGCGGTGCGGGGCGTCAGTGCCTCGGCCACCGCGTCCGGGTCTATGCAGAAAGTGTGAGCGTCGATGTCCGCGAACACCGGCCGCGCGCCGGCGAGAAGCACCGCTTCCGCCGCCTCGGGTGTGCCGTAGGACGGCACGATCACCTCGTCGCCCGGCCGTACGCCCGACCGGGTCAACTCACGCCACAGCTCATCCGTTGGAGTCCCCATGAACGGCATGTTGCCCAGGCAACATGAACACCGAGTGGCTCGCAACACAACAAAAAGAGAGGCCTGTCGGGAACCGAAGTTCCGACAGGCCTCTCTCCAATATTTGTTCGGCGGCGTCCTACTCTCCCACAGGGTCCCCCCTGCAGTACCATCGGCGCTGAAAGGCTTAGCTTCCGGGTTCGAAATGTAACCGGGCGTTTCCCTAACGCAATGACCACCGAAACACTATGAAACAAACAAACCAACCAGAGTTAGCAACGGTTCGTTATTTCAGAACCAACACAGTGGACGCGAGCAACTGAGGACAAGCCCTCGGCCTATTAGTACCAGTCAACTCCACCGGTCACCCGGCTTCCATATCTGGCCTATCAACCCAGTCGTCTACTGGGAGCCTTAACCCATCAAGTGGGTGGGAGCCCTCATCTCGAAGCAGGCTTCCCGCTTAGATGCTTTCAGCGGTTATCCCTCCCGAACGTAGCCAACCAGCCATGCCCTTGGCAGGACAACTGGCACACCGGAGGTTCGTCCGTCCCGGTCCTCTCGTACTAGGGACAGCCC
>NZ_GG657754.1:3154501-3155838 GCF_000158915.1 Streptomyces himastatinicus ATCC 53653
TACCACCGCCGTTTACTGGCGCTTAAGTTCTCAGCTTCGCCAACCCGAAGGTCGACTAACCGGTCCCCTTAACGTTCCAGCACCGGGCAGGCGTCAGTCCGTATACATCGCCTTACGGCTTCGCACGGACCTGTGTTTTTAGTAAACAGTCGCTTCTCGCTGGTCTCTGCGGCCACCACCAGCTCAAGGAGTAAATCCCATCACCAGCAATGGCCCCCCTTCTCCCGAAGTTACGGGGGCATTTTGCCGAGTTCCTTAACCATAGTTCACCCGAACGCCTCGGTATTCTCTACCTGACCACCTGAGTCGGTTTAGGGTACGGGCCGCCATGAAACTCGCTAGAGGCTTTTCTCGACAGCATAGGATCATCCACTTCACCACAATCGGCTCGGCATCAGGTCTCAGACACATGCCACACGGATTTACCTGCGTGACGTCCTACACCCTTACCCCGGGACAACCACCGCCCGGGCTGGACTACCTTCCTGCGTCACCCCATCACTTACCTACTACCACCTTGGATCAGCGGCTCCACCACTCCCCTCAACTCCGAAGAGATCAGGGCGGCTTCACGGCCTTAGCATCAGAGGATTCGATATTGGGCGCTTCAAAGCGGGTACCGGAATATCAACCGGTTGTCCATCGACTACGCCTGTCGGCCTCGCCTTAGGTCCCGACTTACCCTGGGCAGATCAGCTTGACCCAGGAACCCTTAGTCAATCGGCGCACACGTTTCCCACGTGTGTATCGCTACTCATGCCTGCATTCTCACTCGTGAACCGTCCACAACTACCTTCCGGCGCTGCTTCACCCGGCACACGACGCTCCCCTACCCACCACAGCAACCGTTAGGTCTTGCTGCAGTGACACGACTTCGGCGGTACGCTTGAGCCCCGCTACATTGTCGGCGCGGAATCACTTGACCAGTGAGCTATTACGCACTCTTTCAAGGATGGCTGCTTCTAAGCCAACCTCCTGGTTGTCTCTGCGACTCCACATCCTTTCCCACTTAGCATACGCTTAGGGGCCTTAGTCGATGCTCTGGGCTGTTTCCCTCTCGACCATGGAGCTTATCCCCCACAGTCTCACTGCCGCGCTCTCACTTACCGGCATTCGGAGTTTGGCTAAGGTCAGTAACCCGGTAGGGCCCATCGCCTATCCAGTGCTCTACCTCCAGTAAGAAACACACGACGCTGCACCTAAATGCATTTCGGGGAGAACCAGCTATCACGGAGTTTGATTGGCCTTTCACCCCTAACCACAGGTCATCCCCCAGGTTTTCAACCCTGGTGGGTTCGGTCCTCCACGAAGTCTTACCTCCGCTTCAACCTGCCCAT
>NZ_GG657754.1:3158118-3170230 GCF_000158915.1 Streptomyces himastatinicus ATCC 53653
CCCGTCGTCGCCTTGGTAGGCCATCACCCCACCAACAAGCTGATAGGCCGCGGGCTCATCCTTCACCGCCGGAGCTTTCCATCACCAGACCATGCGGCCGGTGATCATATCCGGTATTAGACCCCGTTTCCAGGGCTTGTCCCAGAGTGAAGGGCAGATTGCCCACGTGTTACTCACCCGTTCGCCACTAATCCACCCCGAAGGGCTTCATCGTTCGACTTGCATGTGTTAAGCACGCCGCCAGCGTTCGTCCTGAGCCAGGATCAAACTCTCCGTGAATGCTTCCAGGTAATCCTGGTTACACATCACGAGAGCGGAACCACCGGAGGAATAATCCGGATGGTTCACAGCGTCCTCGCTGTGTGTTTCTTCAAAGGAACCTCGACCACATCATGTGATGTGGACGGGGTATCAACATATCTGGCGTTGACTTTTGGCACGCTGTTGAGTTCTCAAGGAACGATCGCTTCCTTTGAAACCGTATCACCGGTTTCTCCGGGCTTTCCCTCCGGGCCTTTCGGCCTTTCGTGTTTCCAACCTTACCAGATCCGTTTTCCGTTCCGCTTCCGGTCCGAATTCCGTTTCCGGTGGCCTGTTGGAGGGCCTTCCCTTTCGGTGTCTCCGACTTTATCAGAATTCTCTGAGCCGGATTTCCACCCCCACCTTCGGGCTCCTCCGAAGCAGCTGAGTGCTCCGGGTTCCCCCTCTGGCGGAGCCGTAAACGTACTGGAGCGGGGCTCCTCGATGCAAATCGAGGAGCCCCGCCCGGGGTTCAGCGCCTCGTGGAGCTGAGGCCGTGTCAGACCTCGACCACCACGGGGAGGATCATCGGGCGCCGGCGGTAGCTGTCGGACACCCACTTGCCCACGGCCCGGCGCACGAGCTGCTGGATCTGGTGCGAGTCCGCGACGCCGTCGGAAGCCGCCTTGGCCAGGGAGTCCTCGATCTTCGGGAGGACCGCGGCGAAGGCTCCGTCCTCGATGCCGGAGCCTCTGGCCTGGATGTGCGGACCACCCACGATCTTGCCGGTCGTGCTGTCGACGACCACGAAGACCGAGATGATCCCCTCCTCGCCCAGGATCCGGCGGTCCTTGAGCGAGCTTTCGGTGACGTCGCCGACCGAGAGGCCGTCCACGTACACATAGCCCGCCTGCACCTTGCCGGTGATCTTCGCGATGCCGCCGACCAGGTCGACCACCACTCCGTCCTCGGCGATGACACAGCGGTTCTTCGGGACGCCGGTCAGGGCGCCCAGTTCGGCGTTGGCGCGCAGATGGCGCCATTCACCGTGGACCGGCATCAGGTTCTTGGGCTTGCAGATGTTGTAGAAGTACAGCAGCTCACCGGCCGAGGCATGGCCGGAGACATGCACCTTGGCGTTGCCCTTGTGGACGACGTGCGCGCCCCAGCGGGTGAGCCCGTTGATGACGCGGTAGACCGCGTTCTCGTTGCCCGGGATGAGCGACGACGCCAGGATCACTGTGTCACCCGGGACGATGCGGATCTGGTGATCGCGGTTGGCCATCCGGGACAGCGCGGCCATCGGCTCGCCCTGGGAGCCGGTGCAGACGAGCACCACCTCGTCGTCCGGGAGGTCGTCCAGGGTCTTCACGTCCACCACGAGGCCCGCGGGGACCCGTAGATATCCCAGGTCACGGGCGATCCCCATGTTGCGGACCATCGAGCGGCCGACGAAGGCCACCCGGCGCCCGTACTCATGGGCCGCGTCGAGGATCTGCTGGATGCGGTGCACATGGCTGGCGAAGCTCGCGACGATGATGCGCTTCTGGGCACTCGCGAAGACCTGGCCCAGCACGTTGGAGATGTCGCGTTCCGGCGGGACGAAGCCGGGGACCTCGGCGTTGGTGGAGTCCGACAGGAGCAGATCGATGCCCTCCTCGCCGAGCTTGGCGAAGGCGGGCAGGTCGGTGAGGCGGCCGTCCAGCGGCAGCTGGTCCATCTTGAAGTCGCCGGTGTGCACCGCCAGACCGGCCGGGGTGCGGATGGCGACCGCGAGGGCGTCCGGAATGGAGTGGTTGACCGCCACGAACTCGCACTCGAAGGGCCCGATCCGCTCGAGGTTCCCCTCCTCCACCTCCAGCGTGTACGGGCGGATCCGGTGCTCCTGGAGCTTCGCCTCGATCAGGGCGAGGGTGAGCTTGGAGCCGATCAGCGGGATGTCCGGCTTCTCGCGGAGCAGGAACGGCACGCCGCCGATGTGGTCCTCGTGGCCGTGCGTGAGCACGATGCCGTCGATGTCGTCGAGACGGTCCCGGATGGACGTGAAGTCCGGCAGGATCAAGTCGACTCCGGGCTGCTCCTCCTCGGGGAAGAGCACCCCGCAGTCGACGATCAGCAGCCGGCCACCGTACTCGAAGACCGTCATGTTGCGGCCGATTTCGCCGAGACCCCCGAGCGGGGTGACGCGCAGGCCACCCTCCGGGAGCTTCGGCGGCGGGCCGAGCTCAGGATGCGGATGACTCAAAAGACTCTCCTCACCACGCGCGCCACATGCCCCTGGGGCACATGGCGCGCGTGACATTCGTGCACTTGCTGATGTGTCTGTATGCAGTTGTGAAGTATGAAGATGCGACCATCGCGTCTTTGACTAGAGCTGTACCCCGCCAGCGGCAAGATCGCGCTTGAGCTGTTCCGTTTCCTCGGGGGTCAGCTCCACGAGCGGCAGGCGCAGCGGCCCCGCGGGCAGGCCCTGGAGGGCGAGCGCGGCCTTCGACGTGATGACGCCCTGGGTGCGGAACATCCCGGTGAAGACCGGGAGCAGCTGCTGGTGGATCTCCGTTGCCTTCGCGACGTCGCCCTGGAGGTGGGCTTCGAGCATCGCGCGCAGTTCGGGGGTGACGAGGTGGCCCACCACGGAGACGAAGCCCACGGCGCCGACCGAAAGCAGCGGCAGGTTCAGCATGTCGTCGCCGGAGTACCAGGCGAGGCGGCTGCGCGCGATGGCCCAGCTGGCACGCCCGAGGTCGCCCTTGGCGTCCTTGTTGGCGACGATGCGCGGGTGCTCGGCGAGCCGGACCATGGTCTCGGTGCTGATCGGGACACCACTGCGGCCGGGGATGTCATAGAGCATGACCGGCAGGCCGGTGGCGTTCGCGATGGCGGTGAAGTGCTGGAGGATGCCTTCCTGCGGCGGCTTGCTGTAGTACGGCGTGACCGCGAGCAAGCCGTGGGCACCCGCCTGCTCCGCCTCGCGGGCCAGCTTGACGCTGTGCCTCGTGTCATTGGTGCCGGCTCCGGCTACGACGTGGGCGCGGTCACCGACCGCCTCCACCACGGCTCGTACGAGCTCGGCTTTCTCCGCATCGCTGGTGGTCGGGGACTCGCCGGTGGTGCCGTTGACGATCAGGCCGTCATTGCCGGCGTCCACCAGATGAGTGGCGAGCCGCTGGGCGCCGTCGAGGTCGAGCGCTCCGTCAGCGGTGAATGGCGTGACCATGGCGGTCAGCACCCGCCCGAAAGGGGTCTGCGATGTGGATGTCGGTGCCATGGGCACCACGCTACTCGTAGCGCGCCCCGGGGCGCTCCCTCGGGGCGCCGCAACAGCGCCATCGGAGAGGACCCGGCACTGCCTGCTCGGGGGTTCAAGCAGTGCCGGGCCCCTTTGTTCAGCCTAGATGAACTTCTCGAAACGCCGCAATACGGACACTTCGCTCGCGCTACGGCGCGACCCGGCCATTGGCGTTGAAGGCGGCGTGCGTGAGCGGCATCAGCCCGGCCCACGCCTCCTCCATCTTCTCCCCCACCATCTCGATCTCCCGCTGCGGGAAGGACGGCACGGCGGCCTGCTCGTGCTGGGTGCGCAGGCCCAGGAAGTGCATCAGCGAGCGCGCGTTGCACGTCGCGTACATCGAGGAGTACAGGCCGACCGGGAGCACCGCGCGGGCCACCTCGCGGGCGACGCCGGCCGCCAGCATCTCCTGGTACGCCTCGTACGCGTGCCGGTAGGCGTCCTCCATCGCGCGGCCGGTCAGCGCGTGCTGCTCGGAGGTGCCGTCGACGAACTCGTACTTGCCGGGGCGGCCCTGCTGGACCAGCTTGCGGTCCTCGCCGGGCACGTAGAAGACCGGCTCCAGGCGGCGGTAGCGACCGGACTCCTCGTTGTACGACCAGCCCACGCGGTGCCGCATGAACTCGCGGAAGACGAAGATCGGGGCGCTGATGAAGAAGGTCATCGAGTTGTGCTCGAACGGGCTGCCGTGCCGGTCGCGCATCAGGAAGTTGATCAGGCCCTTGGAGCGCTCCGGGTCCTTCGTCAGCTCGTCGAGGGACTGCTCACCCGCGGTGGACACCCTCGCGGCCCACAGGACGTCGGAGTCGGCGGCGCTGTGCTTCACCAGCTCGACGGTCACATCGCTGCGGAAACTGGCCTTCTCGGTCTCGACCGGGGTCGCGGCCGGGGTTTCGGCGGGGGTTTCGGCGGGGGTCTCGCTCACCGACGGGTCCTTCCATATCGCATCGCTCGGGGCGGGCCCAGCTTACGGGCCGCCACCGACAGACCCGCACCGCCGGATCCCCGCAGAAAATTTTGACTGAAGTTCTTGAAACAGGGCACCAGGACGGTCGTTCACACGTCCTACACACTGAAGTGCCCGCGCTCGAGGTTCCAAGGAGAGCCCGCTCATGTTCCGCCGGCGAGAGCCCGTACCGTTCGCCTTCGTCGCCGAAGCCGACCGTTTCCGCAGTAATGTCACCCCTCCGCCCCGTCCCCGGGCGTCCCGGACCGAGATAACCGGCCGGACGCTGATGGGGCTGACGATCGTCGCCGGGTTCATCGGCGCTCTGATGTTCGGGATGCCCGCACTCGACAGCCAATCGCACCCTGCCCAGCAGGTGCAGGAGGCATCGAACGGGCGCTGAGCTGCACTGAGATAGCCTCACTCAGCACAGACCAACTGGACGTGTGTGTGAGTGAGGACATCCCGTGCCACTGCCCTTCCTGACAGCAGACCGCGCACATGACGACGACCGAGCGGGGCCCGAAGCGGCCCCGCTCTCGCGTACCGACGTCACGTATGCCGATGGCGCCTACGAGGATCCGGAGCGCCGGCGCCGTCCGTACCGGCCAGGTCCCTGGCGGGTCGGCGGGGCGGCGGTGCTCCTGCTGCTCGCCTCGTATCTCCTCTTCTCGGCGCTGATCATCGTCCTGGCGGGCTCCGGCTCCGCCGCGGGGGTGTGCGTCGCCGCGGCCGCGCTGGTGATCGCCTTCGCGGTGCGGATGGTGGGGGCGGGCGTCCGGGTGAGCACGCGCGAGCTGCGCCGGACCGGGCTGATCATGTCCACCACGGTCGCCTGGCAGGACGTCGCGTCGATACGCACGGTCCAGCAGCCGGTTCGCTGGCTGGGGCTGCCGCGCACCGTGCAGGGTCAGGTGGTGCTCGCCGAGCGGACGTCGGGCGGTACCCCGCTGACCCTGATCACCAGCCACGACACCGATTTCCTGGGGCGCCCCGAGGCCTTCCGCGCGGCCGCCGACGCCCTGGACGGGTGGGCGGCCCGGCACGGGCGCTAGGCGTTGTTTCCGGCCCGGACCGGCTTGCCGTCGTGGAGGGCGATGGCGCGCTGCATCGCCTTGCGGGCGCGGGCGGTGTCGCGGGCGTCGTGGTACGCGATGGCGAGCCGGAACCAGGAGCGCCAGTCCTCCGGCGACGCCTCCGTCTCGGCCCGCCGCTTCGCGAAGACCGCGTCCGCCGAGTCCCGGTCGATGCGCCCGCTGGGCGTCCGTACCAGCTCGTCGACCGGAAGCCCGCCCTCGGCGTCCAGTTCGCGCGCGAGCCGATCGGCGTTGCGCGCGAACTGGGTGGTCTGCCACAGGAACCAGCCGCCGATGAGCGGCAGCACCAGCACGGCCGCGCCGTAGGCGATGGTCACCGGGGTGCCCTGCTGGATGAGCAGCACCCCGCGGTCGCCGACCAGCACGAAGTAGACGACCAGGACGGCCGCCAGAACGAAATACGTGATCTTTGCGCGCACCGGTGTGCCCTCAGTCCAGATCGAGGAAGTGTTCCAGGCCGAAGGTCAGGCCGGGGGTGGTGACCACGCGCCGCGCGCCGAGCAGGATGCCCGGCATGAAGCTGCTGTGGTGGATCGAGTCATGGCGGATGGTGAGGGTCTCGCCCTCGCCGCCGAGCAGGACCTCCTGGTGGGCGAGGAGCCCGCGCAGCCGTACCGAGTGCACCGGCACCTCGTCCACCGAGGCACCGCGCGCGCCGTCCAGCCCCGTGGCCGTCGCGTCCGGCTGCGGGGCGCAGCCGGCCTCGCGGCGGGCCTCGGCGATCAGCTGGGCGGTGCGGGCCGCGGTGCCCGAGGGGGCGTCCACCTTGTTGGGGTGGTGCAGCTCGATGACCTCGACCGATTCGAAGAAGCGCGCGGCCTGGCGGGCGAACCGCATGGTCAGCACGGCACCGATGGAGAAGTTCGGGGCGATGAGCACGCCGGTGCGGGGCGAGCCGTCGAGCCAGCCGCGCAGCTGCGCGAGGCGCTCGTCGGTCCAGCCGGTGGTGCCGACGACGCCGTGGATGCCGTGCCGTACGCAGAAGTCGAGGTTGCCCATCACCGAGCCCGGGTCGGTCAGCTCGACGGCGACCTCGGCGCCCGCCTCGACCATGGTCTCCAGCTTGTCGCCCCGGCCCAGCGCGGCGACCAGCTCCATGTCCTCAGCGGCCTCGACGGCTCGTACGGCCTCGGAGCCGATCCGGCCCTTGGCTCCGAGGACGGCCACGCGCAGCTTGCTCATCGTTCCACTTCCCTAGAATCTCGCCGGCTAGGCGACGGCCTCGTCCAGCCGGGCCGCCTGCTTGTCCTTCAGCGGGCCGATGACCGACAGCGAAGGACGCTGCCCCAGTACATCGCGGGCCACCTCGCGCACCTCGTCCGGGGTGACCGACTGGATCCGGGCCAGCATGTCGTCCACCGACATCTGGTCGGCCCAGCACAGCTCGCTCTTGCCGATGCGGTTCATCAGCGCGCCGGTGTCCTCCAGGCCGAGCACCGTGGAGCCGGAGAGCTGGCCGATGGCGCGCCGCAGCTCCTCGTCGGTGAGACCGTCGCGGGCGACCTGGTCCAGTTCGTCGCGGCAGATCTTGAGGACGTCGTGCACCTGGCTCGGACGGCAGCCGGCGTAGACGCCGAAGAGGCCGCAGTCGGCGAAGCCGGAGTTGTAGGAGTAGACGCTGTAGGCGAGGCCGCGCTTCTCCCGGACCTCCTGGAAGAGGCGGGAGCTCATGCCGCCGCCGAGCGCCGTGTTGAGCACACCGAGCGCCCAGCGCCGGTCGTCGGTGCGCGGGATGCCGGGCATGCCGAGGATCACGTGCGCCTGCTCGGTCTTGCGGTTCAGCAGCTCGACGCGGCCAGCGGTGCGGATCGCCTTGGAACCGGAGCGCGGGGCGATCGGGGTCGCGTCGCCGCGGGTCAGGGCGCCCGCCTGCTCGAACGCGTCGCTGACCTGCCGGACGACCGTGTCGTGGTCGACGTTGCCCGCGGCGGCGACGACCAGGTGGGTCGGGTCGTAGTGCTTCTTGTAGAAGCGGGCGATCTGGTCGCGGCCGAGCCCGTTGACGGTGTCGACGGTGCCCAGGACCGGGCGGCCGAGCGGGGTGTCGCCGAGCATGGTGTGCGAGAACAGATCGTGGACGCAGTCGCCCGGGTCGTCCTCGGTCATCGCGATCTCTTCGAGGATGACGCCGCGCTCGGCGTCCACGTCCGCCGCGTCGATCACCGAGCCGGTCAGCATGTCGCAGACGACGTCGATGGCCAGCGGCAGATCGGTGTCGAGCACCCGCGCGTAGTAGCAGGTGTACTCCTTGGCGGTGAACGCGTTCATCTCGCCGCCGACGGCGTCGATCGCGGCGGAGATGTCCAGCGCGCTGCGCCGCCGGGTGCCCTTGAAGAGCAGGTGCTCCAGGTAGTGGGTGGCGCCGTTGAGCGTCGGGGTCTCGTCGCGGGAGCCCACGTGCGCCCAGATGCCGAAGGTGGCCGAGCGCACGGACGGCAGGGTCTCGGTGAGGATGCGCAGGCCGCTCGGGAGGGTGGTCCTGCGGACCGTCCCGATGCCGTTCTCACCCGCGAGAAGCGTTTGGGTACGGGCGACGGCCCGCCCCTCCGAAGAGGTGCGGGCCGTCGTCACGTCGTCGCGGGACGTCACTTGGCGGCTTCGTCCTTCGCCTCGTCGTCCGTGTCGTTCTTGTCGTCCTCACCCTCGATGACCGGGTGCAGCGACAGCTTGCCGCGCTGGTCGATCTCGGCGATCTCGACCTGCACCTTGGAGCCGACCGCGAGCACGTCCTCGACGTTCTCCACGCGCTTGCCACCGGCGAGCTTGCGGATCTGCGAGATGTGCAGCAGCCCGTCCTTGCCCGGGAGCAGGGACACGAAGGCACCGAAGGTGGTGGTCTTCACGACCGTGCCCAGGTAGCGCTCGCCGACCTCGGGCATCGTCGGGTTGGCGATGCCGTTGATGGTCGCGCGGGCGGCCTCGGCGGCCGGGCCGTCGGCGGCACCGATGTAGATCGTGCCGTCGTCCTCGATGGTGATCTCGGCGCCGGTGTCCTCCTGGATCTGGTTGATCATCTTGCCCTTCGGGCCGATGACCTCACCGATCTTGTCCACCGGGATCTTGACGGTGATGATCCGCGGGGCGTTCGGGGACATCTCGTCCGGCGTGTCGATGGCTTCCATCATCACGTCGAGGATGTGCAGCCGGGCGTCGCGGGCCTGCTTGAGGGCCGCGGCCAGGACGGAGGCCGGGATGCCGTCCAGCTTGGTGTCCAGCTGGAGGGCGGTCACGAACTGCTTGGTGCCGGCGACCTTGAAGTCCATGTCACCGAACGCGTCCTCCGCACCGAGGATGTCGGTGAGGGTGACGTAGTGGGTCTCGCCGTCGATCTCCTGGGAGATCAGGCCCATCGCGATGCCCGCGACCGGGGCCTTCAGCGGCACACCGGCGTTCAGCAGCGACATCGTGGAGGCGCAGACCGAACCCATGGAGGTCGAGCCGTTGGAGCCGAGCGCCTCGGAGACCTGGCGGATGGCGTACGGGAACTCCTCGCGCGTCGGCAGCACCGGCAGCAGCGCCCGCTCGGCCAGCGCGCCGTGGCCGATCTCGCGGCGCTTCGGGGAGCCGACGCGGCCGGTCTCACCGGTGGAGTACGGCGGGAAGTTGTAGTTGTGCATGTAGCGACGGCGCGTCTCGGGCGAGAGCGTGTCGAGCTGCTGCTCCATGCGGAGCATGTTCAGCGTGGTGACGCCCAGGATCTGGGTCTCGCCGCGCTCGAACAGCGCCGAACCGTGGACCCGCGGGATCGCCTCGACCTCGGCGGCGAGCGTACGGATGTCCGTGACGCCGCGGCCGTCGATGCGCTTCTTCTCCTTGATGACGCGCTCGCGCACCAGGGACTTGGTCAGCGAGCGGTACGCGGCGGAGATCTCCTTCTCGCGTCCCTCGAACTGCGGCAGCAGCTTCTCGGCGGCCAGACCCTTGACGCGGTCCAGCTCGGCCTCGCGCTCCTGCTTGCCCGCGATGGTGAGCGCCTGGGACAGCTCGTCGCGGACGGCGGCGGTCAGCGCCTCCAGGACGTCGTCCTGGTAGTCCAGGAAGATCGGGAACTCGCCGGTGGGCTTGGCGGCCTTGGCGGCGAGGTCCGACTGGGCCTTGCACAGGACCTTGATGTACGGCTTGGCGGCCTCGAGGCCCGCCGCGACGATCTCCTCGGTCGGCGCCTCGGCGCCGTCCTTGACCAGCTGGATGGTCTGCGTGGTGGCCTCGGCCTCGACCATCATGATCGCGACGTCGCCGTCTTCCAGGACCCGGCCGGCGACGACCATGTCGAAGACGGCCTCCTCCAGCTCGCTGTGGGTCGGGAAGGCGACCCACTGGCCCTTGATCAGGGCGACGCGGGTGCCGCCGATCGGGCCGGAGAAGGGCAGGCCCGCGAGCTGGGTGGAGCAGGAGGCGGCGTTGATCGCGACCACGTCGTAGAGGTGGTCGGGGTTGAGCGCCATGATCGTCTCGACGACCTGGATCTCGTTGCGCAGGCCCTTCTTGAAGGACGGGCGCAGCGGTCGGTCGATCAGGCGGCAGGTGAGGATCGCGTCCTCGGACGGGCGGCCCTCACGGCGGAAGAACGAGCCGGGGATGCGCCCGGCGGCGTACATCCGCTCCTCGACGTCGACCGTCAGCGGGAAGAAGTCGAGCTGGTCCTTCGGGTTCTTCGAAGCGGTGGTGGCCGACAGCACCATGGTGTCGTCGTCCAGGTAGGCCACGGCCGAGCCGGCGGCCTGACGGGCCAGGCGGCCCGTCTCGAAACGGATGGTGCGGGTGCCGAAGGTGCCGTTGTCGATGACGGCCTCGGCGTAGTGGGTCTCGTTCTCCACCAGGGAAATCTCCTCTTCTGCGTCCCCGTCCGTATGACGGTGGACGGTGGTGGAGCAGCGCCTCCGGGCCTTGCTGTCCGGCGGCCGGGCCGGTCTTCGATCGAAGCCACCGGAATTGCCAGTTCCGGGAGCCACTACCGAGGACCGGCTCCTATGGCGCCGGGGCGGCGGGAATGAGGCGCTCCTCCTCGTGCGTTATGGCGTTGTTGGGACCAGACTACAAAGCTTCCGCCATCATCACGATGGCTGTGTGGTCTGGCGCGTACGGGACGTAGCGGACAAAATACGCTCCGTACGGAGTGGCGCGACGCGGCCCGATGAGCCGCGTACGGCCGCAAGGTGCCGCGTACGGCAAAGGGAGCGGCCCGCTGACGCGGAAACCGCTCCCTTCACGACGACTTACTTGGCGCCCGCCGCACCGCGACGGATGCCGAGGCGCTCGACGAGCGCACGGAAGCGCGTGATGTCCTTCTTCGCCAGGTACTGGAGCAGCCGGCGGCGCTGGCCGACCAGCAGCAGCAGACCACGGCGGGAGTGGTGGTCGTGCTTGTGGGTCTTGAGGTGCTCGGTCAGGTCGGAGATGCGGCGCGAAAGCAGCGCGACCTGGACCTCCGGGGAGCCGGTGTCGCCTTCCTTCGTGGCGAACTCGGTCATGATCTGCTTCTTCGTAGCGGCGTCGAGCGACACGCGTACTCCTTGGTTTCTCAGTTTCAGCCGCCGAGTGCCCCTGGTCTTTGTCTCAGGGGATCTTCCGTGACTCGGAAGGCGGGGTCCGCTGGGCGCTGTCTCCAGGACCTTCGGGGAAGGCTCCGGGGGCGCGTACGCAAACGGCCAGCACACAGAGTACCAGTGTCCGGGCCCGGCTCCGGAGGCGACCGCTACGCACTGGCCGCCGCGGCGCTACGCACTGGCCGCCGCGGCCTCCACGGCGTTCAGCAGCGGGCGGACGACCCGCTTGACGGGCTCCAGGACCGGATCCGCCGGACGCCGCCGGTGCCAGTCGGTGACGGCCTGGTAGGCGGCGACCACCTCCAGCAGGCGGTCCTCCTCGTACGGGGCGCCGCCGAGGATCGCGCCGGTCGGCATGCCGGCCGTGAAGCCGATGGGGAAGCCGATCTCCGGAAGGCCCAGGATGTCGAACGGTACCGGGCTGGTCTGGAGCAGCACGTCGCAGTGGTCGAACGGACCGTCGAGCACCGCGCGCAGCAGGTGGTGCTTGGCGCGCTGCGCGGTGATCCACTCGTCGCCGGAGAGCATCAGCCCCTGGAGCCAGCTCAGCACCGAGACGCCGAACTTCGTCAGATCCTCGCGCAGCCAACGCCGGAACGGCTCGGTCCGCTCGCTCAGGCGTGCGGCGTTGAACGCGCTTCCGGTCAGCGTCGACCAGTCGGTGGGGTAACGGATCTCCACGAGGGTGACGCCGGGCAGGTCCGCCAGGGTGTCCAGGAGCGCCGAGCGCCGGGCGATGCCGTCGGTGAACCCCGGTGGCACACCGATCCGGGTGGGCCGGCGGAGCCGTACCTTCCCCTTGGACGAGACCACGGGGGTGGCCGCGCGCACCAGGTTGGGCAGCCGCGGCAGGCCCCGGGTCCGCGGATCCTCGGCGTCCGGTCCTGCCATGACGGTCAGCATGATCGCCGCGTCCATCGCGTCGCGGGCGATCGGACCGCAGTGGTCCCGGGTGTACGAGAGCGGGATGACGCCGTTCAGGGAGACCCGGCCC
>NZ_GG657754.1:3170697-3178972 GCF_000158915.1 Streptomyces himastatinicus ATCC 53653
GCCGCGAGCAGTGCCTGCTTCCCGGTCACCTCGGCGTACGCCTGGTAGGTCTTGTCGTACTTCTCGATCCGGTCCAGATACGCCTGGACGAGGTCCGCGGAGGTGAGGCGGCCGGTGCGGATCAACACGACGGCCTCGGCGAGCGTGGCCTCCGTCGGGGTCGTGCCGCGCTGCCTCGCGCACCGGCAGGTCGGGCACGTCGACGGCGGGCTCGGCCGGTGCCTCGGGGGTACGCGCCGGGGCCGCGGCGGCGGGCGTGGCGGACGCGGCGAGGGCGCCACCGGTCCCGGCGGCGGCCGAAGCGGCGAGGAACGTACGGCGGTTGAGGTCGCGGCCCATCAGCCGTCCGCCTCCCCGGTCCAGGCGGTGGTGATCGACGGGTACGCGAGCGGGGCGGCCTCCTGCTGCGCGTACGCCGCCCCCAGCGCGCCGCCCAGGCCGCCCGTCGGCGGTGTCCACTCGGCGAGCGCGCCGGGCGTCGTGGCGACGAACTCGCGCAGTGCCAGCATGATCACGGCCCGGGTGGGGGTGCCGGTCTCGGGGTCGGCCACGTCGGGGAGCTGGTCGATGTCGACCCCGGCCAGTGCCAGCCGGGCCCGTATGTACGCGTCCAGCGCGTCGCTGTCCAAGGGTGTCTCCGAATGATCGCGTCGGTGTGGCGGTGGAATCGGGCGGTCGTGGTGGAACGGCTGTCCTAGAACACCGGCATGGCCGTCAGCGTCCGGTTGTGCAGCAGGAAGACCCGGTTCCCGGCCGCGGCCAGCTGCCAGTTGCCGCCGGTACCCGCGGTGTACGGCCAAGCCTCCTTCCCCTGCCGGACGTCCACCACCTGTACCCCGCGGGTGCCTTCCGTGTCGGCCACCGCCCACACGCTGTTCCCCACGACCACCGGGGCGTCCAGAGAGTGGTCCTGGGAAGCGAAGGGCAAGGTCCACATGTCCGACCCACCATCAGCCTTGCGTGCGGAAAGATCGGTCCCGTCAACGGCGTACACGACGCCCTTCCGCACGGCCGGGGCGCTGCATCCGCTTTCACCGACGGCGGCACGCGCCCACTTCTCCTTGCCGTCGGACAGCGTCACAGCGGCCAGGCTGCGCCCGCCCAGGTAGACCGTGCCGCCGACGATGACCGGTGGGAGGGGCGTGGAGCCGCGCTTGTCGAGCCCCCAGACGGTCTTGCCGTTCGTCGTGTCGAGAGCCACCACCTCGCCGGAGGTGCCGTGCACCACTAGGCGGCCGTCGGCCACCGCGGCCGCCGCCGGGCTGTTGCCGGAAGTCCGCACCGGTCGCGGGGACGTCCACAGGGAACGATGCGATTCGAGGTCGACGGCACGCACCCGGCCTGCCCGCGTGACCACGTAGACGGCGCTGTCGTCCACGGCCAGCAGCGCCGCCGCGTCGGCACCTTCGGCCTTCCACAGCTGAGTGCCGTCCTTCGCGCTCAGCATCCGCACCACGCCCTTGGCGTCGGTCGCGAGGACGCCCTCGTCGCGGAGTGCCAGCAGCCGTCCCCTCAGTCCAGTGGTCGACGTCGTCCACCTCGGCTTCCCATCGGTCACGCCGTAGGCGCGCAGCCGACCGTCCGTCACCGCGACGACGACCAGGTCCCGGACGGGGAGCGGGTCGGGCACGGCCCGGTCGGCGAGTTTCAGGGAACCGAGGTCGACGGGGCCCCACAGGGGCGAGGGCGCGGCGCCCTCGTCGTACTTCGCCAGCGGCTTCGCGTCCCACGGCTGCGCACCGTCCGCCGCGGTCTCGTCGTCGCCCAGCAGCCACCACGCCCCGGCACCGCCGCCCGCCGCGAGCACCGCGCCGCCCGCGGCGAGGGTGGTGAGCAGCCTGCGCCGGGTGGGGCGTGACTCCTCGTCGCCGGGCATGGTGGCCATCCGCCGGGAGTCCGCCTCGCGCCGTGCGATGTCCTCCGCGAGCGGCCCGGTACGCCAGATCCGCCCGGCGCCGCGGGGCGGCGCGAGCTGCCCGGCGAGCGCGTCGAGGACGGGCCGGTCCGTAGCCTCCTTGGCGAGGCAGGGTGCGACCAGAGCCCGCAGGCCCTCCGGTACCGCGCCCAGCTCCGGCTCGCCGTGCACCACTTGGTACTGCACGGCGGCCACATGCCCGCCCTCGTAGACCGGCCGCCCGCCCGCCGCGTACGCCAGGACCACGCCGAGGGAGAACACGTCCCCCGCCGGTCCGGTCCGCCGCCCCAGGACCTGTTCGGGCGCGGCGTAGCCGGGGGTGGCGAGCGTCTGTCCGGTGGTGGTGAGGGTGAGTCCGTGCTCGGGGCGGGCGATGCCGAAGTCGATGATCCTGGGTCCGCGCGAGGTCAGCACGATGTTCGACGGCTTGAGGTCGCGGTGCACGAGCCCGGCCCCGTGGATCTCCCGCAGCGTCGTCACCAGCGCCGCGCCCAGCGCCCTGACGGCGGGTTCGCCGAGCGCCCCGTAGCGCTCGACGGCCTGGTCGAGCGTGGGTCCCACCAGGAACTCCGTGGCGATCCACGGCCGTCCGCCCTCGGTCTGCGCCGCCAGCACCCGCGCCACCCCGCCGCTGCGCACGGCCTGCGCCGCGTATGCCTCGCGTAGGAAGCGCCGGGCCATCTCCGGATCGTGCGCCAGCTCGGGCCGCAGCACCTTGACGGCAGCGGTCCGGCCCGCCGCGTTCCGCCCGAGGTACACCTGCCCCATCCCGCCGGCCCCGAGCACGCCGGTGAGGCGGTACGGGCCGAGGCGGAGGGGATCGCCGGTGCCGAGGGGGTTCATGGGGCTCCTGAAGTGGGGTGGGGATGGTCGATGAGCGGATGGACCACCGCTGCTCGTCTACTCGTCCACTACGCGTCGAGTGGAAGGGCGCACACGCCGGTACCGCGCACGACGATGAGCCGCTTGGCCTGGGGGAGCGTCATGATCGTCGGGGTTGTACCGCCCCGGTCGCCCAAGGGGCTCTGGAAGGTCCAGGCCACACGGTGGGTCCGCAGGTCGATCGCCGCGATCCACTGGGCGTCGTTGTCCGGCGAGACGTAGAAGTACCTCCCGCTCACGGTCGAGTTGGCCGCGAAGGAGAGCGAGACCGCGGCGTCCTTGTCCTCTTCCCACAGCAGGCGACCGCTGCGGGAATCCAGGGCGATGAGGCCGTTGTTGCGCTCTGTCGTATAGACGACATCGTCCTTGAAGACCGGCGGGCCGTAGTGGTCGGCCGACGCGTCGTAGTCCTTGCCGAACTTCCGGCCCTTGCCGAATCTCCACGTGATCTTGCCGTCGGAGAGCCGCAGCGCGAGCAGTTCCTCGGCGCCGAGGAACAGGTGGTCCGAGGAGACGGCATGCCGTCTCCCCCCGGACAGACCGCCCGTGTTCTTCTTGGGGACCCGCACCGACCAGCGGGTCGCCCCGGTGCGGGCGTCGATCCGTGAGACCGACTCCCCCTGTGTGCGGAGATACGACGAGCCCACAGGGGTCGCGGTCAGCTCGTCGAAGGTGTCGGCCGGCGTGGGCATCCGGCGGCGCCACACCTCCTTGCCGGTCCGGGAGTCGACGGCGAACCGCACCCAGCCCTTGCCGGTTTTCCCTTCCAGAACCAGGGAGCGACCGATCGCGATCACCAGGCGCGTCTCCAGCGCGTCGAGGCCGTCGAGGCCGTCGAGCCGAGCCAGCGGCGTCTGGAAGCTGCCCGTACCGAAGTCGACGGGGACGAGGTGGTTCCTGTCGTCCAGCGCGAACAGCCGCTCACCGTCGGACAGTACGGTCTGCGGGTAATCCACCAGCTCGCTCTCCGCGCGCCGCTCGCCGGTCCTCGCATCCACGCAGAGCAGGCGGCCCTCGGCAACCAGCGCCAAGTCGTCTCCGACCGGGAGCGCGACGGTGTCTCCGATGCCCTCGCTCTCCACGGTTGCTTTCCACACCAGGCGCGGCGCTCCTCCCGGTGTCCTCCGGGACGGCTCCTTCCGCGCGGGGCCCGCCGTGTCGTCGTCGGGGGCGAGCAAGCCCCAGGCGCCCGCCGCGCCGCCCGCGGCGAGCACGCCGCCGCCGAGGGCGAACAGCGCGCGGCGGCTGACGCGGGGCCGTTGCGACGCGGACGTCGGAGTGGTGAACTCCTCCGCCGGTACGGGCAGTCGGGAGGGCTGGATCTCCCATACGGCCGCGCTGCGCCGCGCAATGTCCGCGAGCACGGCGTCCGGAAGGTGCTCCGCGAAATCACCGCCCCCGTCATGGAGCAGCGTCCTGAACTCCGTCGTATCCGGGCGCTGCTCCGGATCCTTGGCCAGACCTCGCGCCAGCACGGGGCGCAGTCCGTCCGGCACACCGGACAGATCGGGATCGGCGTACCGAACCCGGTAGAGCAGATCGGCAGGCTGTCCACTGCCGAAGGGCGGGCTACCGCTCACCGTGAAGGCAAGCACGGCGGACAGGGCGAACACATCGCCCGCCGCCGTGTGTTCGCCGCCGATCGCCTGCTCCGGTGACATGTAGGCGGGCGTTCCGGCCGTCGAACCCGTGCGGGTCAGCCGGTCGTCTCCGGCTGCCCGGGCGATGCCGAAGTCGATGACCTTGGGGCCGAGGGCGGTCAGCAGGATGTTGGAGGGCTTGAGGTCGCGGTGCACGACGCCGGAGCGGTGCAGCTGGGCGAGCGCGTCGCACAGCGCCGCGCCCAGGACGCGTGCGGCGGACTCGGGCAGCACACCGCAGAACACCACCGCCTCGTCGAGCGGCGGGCCGAGGACGTATTCGGTCGCCAGCCACGGCGTCGGAGCGAGCGAGTCGGCATCGATGACTTCAGCGCCGTACTGCCCGCCGATGATCCGGGCGGCGTCGGCTTCCAGACGGAAGCGGGTACGGAACTCGGTCTGCGCGGCGAAGTGCTCGTGCACGGTTTTCAGCGCGACCGTGCGGCCCTTGGCCGAACGCCCGAGATAGACCGTGCCCATTCCTCCGCTGCCGAGCCGGGCGACGAGGGTGTACGGGCCGATGGCCTGAGGATCGTCGTGTGCGAGGGGGGAAACCATCGGTATCAGTCCACCGGAAGCGCGTAGAGGACACGGTCACTCAGGACGAACGCCATGCCGGGCGCCGTGCCCACGACACGGCCGGGGAGGGCACTCCCCGGCTGCCCATTCTGAGCGGGGGCGAACCGCCACCGCAGCGCACCGTTCGACGCGTCCAACGCCTCGACCTCGGCTTCGGTCGACTGGAACACGGTGGTGCCCGCATGGCTCACCGCGGTCTCGCCCGAGATCAGGGAGGAGTCGAGAGGCACGGGACTTCGACGCCGCCACCGTGATTTTCCGCTCTGTACGTCGATGGCGTGGGTGATGGCGTGCGAATCGGTGACGTAAACGGAACGCCCGCGTATCACCGGCGCACCGGTCGGCCTTCCTCCGGTCTTGACCCGCCAGCGCTCTTTGCCGCTGACGATGTCGTGGGCCCTCATGGTGTCGTCGTAGCCACAGGTGATCAGCAGATTCCCGGGGGCCACCAGACGCTCCTCGGTCGAGTCGTCCGTTCCCCGGTACGTCCGGGTCCACAGCTTCCGGCCGTTGCGGCGGTCCAATGCCAGATAGGACACGGGCCCGTCATCGGTGCTCGCACCAGCCTTGGGAAGGAGGATCATGCTCTCGAGCAGGAGCGCGGTGGCCTCACCCCCGTCGCCGACTTGGAACGCTTCGGGCAGCGGAGTACGCCATCTCTCCTTGCGCTTTTTGATGTCATAGGCGACCACCGCGCGTTCGTCGCCGTCCGACCCTTCCTCGGAATTCCCCGCGATGAGGCACCACAGCATGTTCTTGCCGGCTGCAAGGAACGCGTAGACCGAAGGGGCGTCCGTACCGTTGTATCGCCTCTCCGCCCACTTGATCCGGCCTGTGCTCAGCGAGACCGCGGAGAAGGCTGAGGTGTCCGGAGACATGAACGTTCCATCGCCGAGCAGCAGGATGGTGGCCAGAGGATTGGGATAGAGATCGTCGCGTGACCAGCGTGCTCTGCCGGTCCGCAGCGTCAGAGCGGTCACGGATTCGGCCGTGTTGACGAGCGCGAGCCTCCCCTGCCAGAGAAGCGGCTCCCCTTGCAGGTCACTTCCGAATTCATGCCGCCACAGCGGAGCAGGCGCGATCCCCCGGAGAGTCGCTGCGCGAGGCCCCGGCTCCCCCGCCGCCCGCCATCCGGCGACCGCGCCCGCCCCGAGGCCGAGTCCCGCCACACCGGAGACGGCACCGATCATCACGGCGCGCCGGGAGGGACCCGACCGCGCCGCCGTGCGCGGCTCGGCCGCGGTCTCGGCGTCGTCACTCGGGGGCTCCGCGGGATACGCCGCTTCCAGCTCGCCGAGGGCTGCCACAACGGTGGGCGGCAGTCCGCCCGAGGTGTCCGCGGGCCAGGAGGCACGCAGTTCCCGGGCCACGGTCATCGGCTGTGGGCGCGCCTCGGGGTCGGTCGACAGGCAAGCGGCGATGAGGCCGCCCAACGGCTCCGGCAATGCCGCCCGTGATGCGTACGAGAGGTCCGCGTGTCCCGTCGCGGCGTAACTGAGCACGGCGCCCAGCGCGTAGACGTCTCCGGCCGGGCGGGGCCGGCCGCCCGCTCGCTGTTCCGGCGGCAGGCTGAAGGGGTCGACTCCGGGAGGGTGAGCCCGCTCGGAGCCGTCCAACGCCGCCGCGCGCACCAGTCCGTAGCCGGTCAGCCGGGGACCGTCGGCCATGAGGAGGGTGGTCGCGGGCGAGATGCCCGCGTGCACCAGCCCGCTCGCATGCCAGTCGGCGAGGGCCTGGGCGAGGACCGTGCCCAGCGCGCGCACGGTGGGCTCGGGCAGCGGCTCCTCGGACGCGGCGAGCGCCTCTTCGAGCGACAGAGCCGGGAAGCAGTCATAGGCGACCCACGGGAGGTCCTCATGCGCCGGGGCGATATCGATGACCGGGGCCGCCCAGTAGCCGGTGAGCCGACGGGAGTTCTCGGCCTCCGCGCGAAACCGCACCCGGTACCCCGGGTCCCCGGCGAGCTCTTCACTCGGCAGCATCAACACGGCCGTGCGGCCCGTGCGATCGTCCCGGGCGATACGGCGACGCGCACCGTCGAAGCGGTCGTGGGCATCAGCCGCGCCGACGGTACGGAACGGGCCGAGCCGCGCCGTTTCGGCCGCCTGCACACTCATTCACTCCTCCAGGACGTCCGCGGCTCAGCGCAGCGGCAGGGCATAGACGCTCTTTCCACTGATGACGACGGCCAGATCGTCCGTGAGGGCGACTCTGCGACGCGCCACGATCCCCTTGGCTCCCGCGGCACCGCTGTCCGTGAAGCGCCAGCGCAGTGTGCCGTCCTCGGCGTCGATGGCATCGACTTCCACGTCATTGCTCATCAGCACCGTGTGCCCGGAAGGACTCACCGTCGTATCGGGCGTGCGTGCTCCGGACAGCGCCTTCGTGACGAGGCCGTAGAGGCGCTGCCACCGCACCGCGCCGGTCCTCGCCGACAGCGCGTGGACCCCGTAGGCGCCATCGGTGGCGTACACCGTGTCCCCGTGGACGACCGGAGGGCCGAAGTCGGCGAGATGCTTGTAGGAGACCTCGCCCTTCGCCGGTACGGTCCACGAAGGCCCGCCGCCACGTGCCACGTCGTAGCCGCAAAGGTCGGAGCTGATCGAGGCGATGAGGGTGCCGCCGCTGTCGGTGGCCACCGGCCGTCCGGCCGTCACACCCTTGTAGGAACGCGTCCATCGCCGCGCGCCATGGGTGCGGTCGAACGCCATGAACTCGTTGCCCCGCACCACGAGGACGTCCTTCATCAGGTAACCCTGGTCGAAGCCGTCGGGCAGCGGGCTGGTCCACAGTTCCTTGCCCCGGGTGAGGTCGTAGGCGATCAGGACCCGGCTGTCGGCCCCGCCCCGGCGTTCGGCGGCGATCCAGACGGTGCCGCCTTCCGCCGCGAGCAGGGCGGCGTACGGGGTCCGGCCGCCGGAGCGGAATTCCTCCGGCTCCCACTCGATGTCTCCGGTACGGGGATCGAGAGCGGCGATCCGGGTGCCCGGGACGAGCACCAGGTTCTTCCCGACCGCCCGGAGCCGCCCCCGTGCGCGGACGTCGTCCCTGGTCCACAGCCGCTTTCCGGTGCGCAGGTCCAGCCCGGTGACGCCCTCGCCGGTCGCGATGACGGTGGTCTGGTCCGCGCAGATGGGCGGGGCATACGCAAGCGGTGTGCCGTCGGCGTCGAATCGCCACAGCGGGGTCGGCGGGGCGCCCGCGGGCCGGCGGCTGGAGCGGTGCGCCGCCCCCAGGCGCTCGGCCGGGGTGAGCGGTG
>NZ_GG657754.1:3179292-3187612 GCF_000158915.1 Streptomyces himastatinicus ATCC 53653
CCGCCAGCACCGCCGAGGACTGCTCCGCCAGCGCGACGACCAGCCGCGCCGGCAGCCAGCCGGGGCTCAGCGCGCTCACGGCCCGGCTCAGGCCGCCGTCCAGCTCGGTCGCCCCCGGGCCGCCGCCCCGCGCGGGCGGACCGGCCGGCGCGCCGTCCACGACCGTGGGCATCGCCCCCGCGGGCGCCTGCGTTGCTCCTGCCGCGGGCGCCGGCGCCGGGGCGAGGCGGATGCCGCGCATCAGTTTGTCCAGCAGGCTCTGCGCCGTCGGCCGGTCAGCCGGGTCGGGGGCGAGGCATGACCTCAGGGTGTCCCGCAGCTCCTCCGGCAGCGCGTCCGCCTCGGACCCCAACTGCCCCGTCGCCGCGTACGCCAGGACCGCGCCGAGCGCGAAGACGTCCCCCAGGGGGCGCGGCCGCCCACCCGTGATCTGTTCCGGGGGCAGCGCGTCCGACGGCAGCCCCGGTACGTCGGACCGGTCCCCGCCTTCCGGGACCGCGGCCCGTACCGCGCCGAATCCGAACAGCCGGGGTCCGTCGTCCGCGATGAACACCGTGCCCGGCGCGATCCCCGCGTGCGTGGCGCCCGTCGTGTGGACTGCGGCCAGCGTCTCGGCCAGGGCCGCACCCAGCGCGCGCACGGTGCGGATCGGGAGAGGCCCTCCGTACGTCTCCAGCGCGGCGGGCAGGGGCAGCATCGGCCGGTACGGGGACGCGCTCCACGGGGGCCTGTCGGCCGCCCCCGAGACCTCCGCCACCGGGGCGAGCCAGCTGAACCGCCGGGCGCGGCCGAGCAGGCGTGCGCTCTCCGCCTCGGCCAGGAAGCGGGCCCGATGGGCGGCGTCGCCCACGCGTTCCGCGAGTGGTGTGCTGACCACGACGGTACGGGCCCCGTCCGCGCCTCGTGCGATGAACTGGCGGGTGGCCGCGGTGATCTCGCCCGCTGCCGGAGCCAGCCTCGCGATCACGTGGTACGACCCGAGCCGCCGCGGATCGTCCTGGCTCAGCGGTTCCACACGCGCCCCCCGTGGCGGCCGAGGGGACGACGCAGCCCGTCAGCCACTGGTCAGCCCGCGCGCCGCGCTGTATACGTCCAGTGCGGCCAGGCACAAGGGGACCAGGGAGAGCAGGAAGGCGCTCTCGGCGAGGTCGGAGAGACGGCCCCAGAAGGGGGACAACCCGACCCTGGGGATGATCAGTGCGATGGCCAGGAGCAGACCGGCGCCCGCCGTGACCGCGGCGGCCAGCCAGAGGGTGCGGATGTCGAGCGGCCCGCGGTCGTTCTCGGTCAGCAGCTTGATGACCGCGTGGGCCGGCGGGTTCAGAGACAGCCCCAGAACGAGCAGGGCGAGCGAAACCAGGCCCGCGCCGAGGACGGCGGCGACCTGGGTGGTGTAGCGGAAGAGGCGGGCGCGCAGCAGCATCGCGAGGCCGGAGGCGAGCGCCAGCAGCTGACCCCACATGTTGTCGGAGAAGCCCAGAACGGCGGCGGATCCGACGACGACGGCCGAGCAGCCGCCGACCAGGCCGAGCAGCATCTCGTGGCCGCGGCGGGCCTGGGCGGCGACGCGCTCGGCATCGAGGGGCTCCGCGGCGTGCGCGGTATTCGCGTCCAGGCTCTCGTCGGCGGCCGAGTGGGGGGCCGCGTATCCGATGGGCAGCCGGGCGACGCGGGCCGACAGACCCGGCAGGAAGGCGATGGCGCCGATCGCGACGACGGCGCAGACGGCCGCCGTCCCGGTGGGCCCGGCTTCGGTGAGGATCGCGCAGAACGTGGCGACGGTGCCGACACTGGAGGCGAAGACGGCCGCGACGAACGGCGCGTCACCGCCCGGCATGGCGGCGACGAGGGCGACGGAACCGACGAGCACGGCCACGCAGCCGAGCAGGAACTGCAAACGGCCGATCCCCTCGTTCTGTTCGAGGGCGAGGAGGCCGGACCCCGCGATCATGAGGTGGGGCAGCGCCCCCAGTCCGAGCGCGATGGCGGACGCGCGGTCCTCGTACACCCGGGCCCGCACCCCGGCGAGCGCGGTCAGCAGTACGCCGACGGCCGCGGCGATGATGCCCGGCAGGCCGTGCATGTCGTGCTTGACGGGGTCGGCGAACCAGAGCACGAAGCCCATGAGGATGAGCAGCAGGGAGCCGCCGAAGAGGCCGGACGCCCGCAGGAGCTGGTCGTTCCACAGGGTCCGGTCGCGGGTGACGGCGGAGGCGATCGCGTCCGAGACGTCGTCGTAGACGGCGGGCGGCAGTGATTCGGCGAAGGGACGCAGGGACAGCAGCTCGCCGTCGAGCACCTGCTGGGCCGTCAAGGAACGGGAGCTGTCCAGCACCGTACCGTCGCGCCGCACGAGGTGGTATCCGGTGGGCGTGCCCGCGGGCTGGGTCTGACCGGTCAGCCGCAGGATCTCCGGATACACGTCGGCGACGGCGACATCCTCGGGAAGTGCGACGTCGATCCGGCTGTCGGGAGCCACCACCGTGACTCTGCAGAAGCCGGTCGTAGCGGACGTACTCACTTTCAGGTCCCCCTCGTTCGCTCTTCGGCCTCGCTCGTGACATGCGCGCGGCGGCCACCCTACCCGGGCCGTACTGCCCATACGTCGATAGGATCGCCCCTCGCGGAGGGAGGCCGTCGCCACGGGGGTGCCGGACGAGAACTGTCCCGCCGCGCGGAGGGATGAGGGATCCGGTGAGCCAGGTCGTCGTCAAGCGCCAGCCGAGGGCTCTGCCGCCCGAGGTGCCGACCGAGGAACTCCGCCTCGAACCGCCCCCCGAGCTGCCACGCGGACAGCAAGAGGGCATCTTGATGCAGCTGTTGCCGACACTCGGCATGGGCTCGTCGATGGTCTACTTCTTCATGCCGGGCGCTCAGCCCATGATGAAGATCATGGGCGTGATGATGATGTTCTCCACGCTCGGCATGACCATCGCGATGGTCATGCGGCACCGGCGGGGCTCCCAGGGGCAGATGGCGGACTTGCGTCGCGATTACCTCAAGTACCTCGCGCAGACCCGCAGAACCGTACGGAAGACGGCGCGGCGGCAGCGTGACGCGCAGTACTACCTTCACCCCGCCCCGGAACAGCTCTGGGCAGTCGTCGCCGAGGGCAGCCGGGTGTGGGAACGGCGCTCGACCGACAAGGACTTCGGCCAGATGCGCATCGGGCTGGGGCCGCAGCAGCTCGCCACTCCCCTGGTCGCCCCCGACACCGCCACGGTCGACGATCTGGAGCCGCTGACGGCGGGCGCGATGCAGAAGTTCCTCGCGACACAGGGGTCGCTGGACGCCATGCCCATGGCCGTCTCGCTCCGCGCCTTCTACCACATGACGGTGTCCGGAGTGCCGGAGTACGTTCACGGGGCGACGCGGGCGCTCATCGCCCAGCTGGCCACGCTGCACTCACCGGGAGGACCTGGTCATCGCCGTGGTCGCCGCCCGCGGGGCGGCGGAACAGTGGGAGTGGACCAAGTGGCTCCCGCACGCGCAGGTGATGGGCGCGGTCGACGGTGCCGGCTCGCGGCGCCTGTTCAGCGACTCGCTGGCCGAACTGGAAGAGCTGCTCCAGGGCCGTCTGGACGGACGCAGCCGGTTCAGCCGGGACGGGCAGCCGGCCCTCGACCAGCCGCATGTCGTGGTCGTGCTGGACGGTGGGATCGTGCCGCCGGACTCGGCGTTCGCGGCGCCCGAGGGCTTGCAGGGCGTGACCGTCATCGAGGTGGTGGCGGGTGAGCTCGACGAGCCGCGCGGCGGTCTGTCGGTCGTCGTACGCCCGGGCAAGCTTCACCTGCTCTCGCAGCTCGCGGCGTACGACGGCACCCCGGACCTGCTGTCCCTGGAGGGCGCGGAAGCGCTGGCCCGCCAGCTCGCACCGCTGCGCATGGGCGGGGGCGACGACGACGAACCGCTGCTCGCCAACCTCGACTTCACCGATCTGCTGGGGCTGGGCGACGCGGGCTCCGTGGACGTGTCCCGCACCTGGCGGCCACGCTCCCTGGCCGAGCGGCTGCGGGTGCCGATCGGCATCACGGAGGACGGCTCACCGGTCATGCTGGACCTCAAGGAGGCGGCCCAGGAGGGCATGGGCCCGCATGGTCTGTGCGTCGGCGCGACGGGTTCCGGCAAGTCCGAACTGCTGCGGACCCTCGTGCTGGGTCTCGCGGTGACCCACTCGTCGGAGACCCTGAACTTCGTTCTGGCGGACTTCAAGGGTGGCGCGACCTTCGCCGGGATGTCCGAACTCCCCCATGTGGCCGCGGTCATCACCAACCTCGCGGACGACCTGACGCTGGTCGACCGCATGCGGGACTCGATCACCGGCGAGCTCCAGCGGCGTCAGGAGCTGCTGCGCTCGGCGGGCAACTACGCGAACGTGCACGACTACGAGAAGGCGCGTGCCGCCGGAGCCCCACTGGAGCCGCTGTCCTCCCTCGTCCTGGTGATCGACGAGTTCAGCGAGCTGCTGACGGCGAAGCCGGACTTCATCGAGATGTTCATCCAGATCGGCCGGATCGGCCGATCGCTGGGCGTACACCTGCTCCTGGCCTCGCAGCGGCTGGAGGAGGGCCGGCTGCGCGGTCTGGAGACGTACCTCTCCTACCGCATCGGTCTGCGTACCTTCTCCGCCTCGGAGTCGCGTACGGCCCTGGGCGTACCTGACGCCTATCACCTGCCGTCCGTACCCGGTTCCGGCTACCTGAAGTTCGGAACGGACGAGATGACCCGTTTCAAGGCGGCGTACGTCTCGGGCACCTACCGCACCCGCACCACCACCGATCTGGACGGCTCGTCGCTGCCGGTCGAACGGCGGCCGGTGCTCTTCACGGCGGCCGCGGTCCCCGTGACGTACACGACGCCCGACCCCGCGGCGCTGCTCACCCCGGCCCAGCAGGATGACGACGCCCTGGCCGAAACGGTCCTGGACGTCATCGTGGGCCGCCTGGAAGGACAGGGACAGCCGGCCCATCAGGTGTGGCTACCGCCCCTGGACAAGGCCCCGTCCCTGGACGAACTGCTGCCGCCCCTCGCCACGACCCCGGACCGTGGATTGCAATCGGCGGACTACGCACGGCCCGGCGGCCTGGTCGTCCCCATCGGCCTCATCGACAAGCCGGTCGAACAGCGCCGCGACATCCTGTACCGCGACTTCTCGGGAGCCGCCGGCCACATGCTGGTGGTGGGCGGTCCGCAGTCCGGCAAGTCGACCCTGATGCGCACCCTGGTCTCCGCCTTCGCCCTCACCCACACCCCGGCCGAGGTGCAGTTCTACGGACTCGACTTCGGTGGCGGCGGCCTGAGCACCATCGCCGACCTGCCGCATGTGGGCGGAGTCGCCTCGCGCCTGGATCCGGAAAAGGTCCGGCGCACCGTCGCCGAGGTCGCCGGTGTCCTGGCACGCCGCGAGGAGTACTTCCGCACCCAGAACATCGACTCCATGAACACCTACCGGCGGCAGCGGGCGGCTGGTCAGCACGCCGACCAGGGGTGGGGCGACGTCTTCCTGATCGTCGACGGCTGGGGCAACTTCAAGGCCGAGTACGACATGCTCGAAGGCATCATCACCGACATCGCCGGCCGCGGCCTGGGCTACGGCATTCACATCGTCATCACCGCCTCCCGCAACATGGAGGTCCGGGCGTCGCTCAAGGACCAACTCCTCAACCGTCTGGAGTTGCGCCTCGGCGACACGATGGACTCGGAGTTCGACCGCAAGGTCGCCGCGAACGTCCCGGCCGGTGTGCCGGGCCGCGGCCAGATGCCCGAGAAGCTCCACTTCATGGGCGCCCAGCCGCGCATCGACACCGGCAATGACCCCGAGGGCATGACGGACGCGACCGCGGAGATGGTCCGCGCCGTGGGCTCCGCGTGGTCCGGCCCGCCCGCTCCCCGCGTCCGCCTGCTGCCGCGCAAGCTCCGCGCCGACGAACTCCCGAAGGGCTTCGAATACCCGCAGCACGGCATCGCGATCGGTATCGACGAGAACAACCTCGAGCCGGTCTTCGTCGACTTCGAAACCGACCCCTTCTTCGTCATCTTCGGTGAGAGCGAATCGGGTAAGACGTCCCTCATCCGCCTCATCGCCAAGCAGATCACCGAACGGTACGGTCCGGACGAGGCCAAGATCGTGGTCGGCGACTACCGCCGCTCCCTCCTCGGCGTCATCCCGGACAGCCATCTTCTGGAATACGCCCCGATCGCTTCGGCGCTGGAACTCCACGCCGGCGCGCTGAACGGCCTCATGGAACGGCGCGCCCCCAAGCCCGACATCACCCCTCAGCAGCTGCGCGACCGCAGCTGGTGGAGCGGCCCCCAGTTCTTCGTCATCGTCGACGACTACGAACTCGTCTCCACGAGCAGCGGAAATCCCCTGGCCGTCCTCACCGAGAACCTGCCCTTCGCACGCGATGTCGGCATGCGTTTCATCATCGCGCGCAGCTCGGCGGGCGCGTCGCGCTCGATGTTCGAGTCCTTCATGCAGCGCGTGAAGGAACTCGGCGCACAGGGAATGGTCCTGTCCGGAGATCCAGGCGAGGGCGACGTCCTCGGCGGCGTCCGCCCACGCCCGATGCCCCCCGGCCGCGGCTACTTCGTCTCCCGCAAGAGGGGCATTCCGCTCACCCAGGTGGGCTGGCTGCCCGAGCAGTAACAGACATCACGAAAGCGGCTACCAGGGGGAAACATGACATCCGATGAAGAACGGGGCGACCCGGGTGCGGACGCCGCGGCGGGCCAGCAGGGCACCCATATGCGCCTCAACCAGGCCGGCTCATCCGACAACCCTCAGCTCTTCGGCCCTCCGGCCCCCAACCTCGCGACCTCGCCAGCCAAGAAGAAGGCCGCGGTGAAGGCCCTGGGAGGCCCGGACGGCATCGAGCACGACACCAAGAAGGCGGGCGATTCGGCCGACCTCACCACGGAGAAGGCGGCGAAGGAGTTCAAGGACTGGAGCACCGGCGCAGGCCTCACCACAGCCCTCAAGGGATGGCAGGCCTCCCTCAAAACTCTTCGGCACCGTCTGGCCGCCGAGAAGTCGGCACTGAGCGACACCCACAAAGCCCTGTCGGGCACTGATCAACGCAACGGGGAATTGTTCGCCCAGCGCCCAACGACGGGCGATCCCTCCGCAGGCCCGCTCTACCGGTCTCGGATTTCCGATTACTAGTGACCACGCCTTGAAAACGTCTCATCGCCGACGGCTCATCATCGGGTCAGCAAGCGCCGTATGCCTGCTGATCGCCGTCGGCGCGACCTTCTACGCCACGGGAGGGTACGAGAAATGGCGTGATGACACATCCCTGAACGAAGCATGCGGAGGCGTCGTCCCGAAGAGCGACATGCGCTCCGCGCTGGGTGACGATCACGTCCGCGCCGAGTCGGATACCACGCGGTACTTTCCCGACGGCGAGGACGGACGCATCACGAACTGCTATGTCGAGGACCCGGACAACGGCAAGACCATCACGGTGGACCTGCACTGGAGTTCAGAGGCGGAACGGACAGCCTCGGCCATCAAGCACCAGTTCCTCACCACGGTCGGCGGTCCCGCCGTCCCCATGGGACGAGGGTGGCCGGGCACCGTGGTGTCGGATGAGGGCCTGTACGGTGGCGTGGAGCTCGGATGCCGCGACAAGAAGGGCGAGAGTCTGCTCGTCAGCACCTTCGCATTCGATGATCTCCTCGACCCCGAGAACCCGGACGAAGGCCGTGGAGCCTTCGCCCGGGTGACGAGTGGCATAGCGAAGAACGCGGCTGAGAAGTACGACTGCGATACCCAGACGGGTGGCGACGTCAAGAAAATCGCCCCCAACCCGCTGCGGAACCCGATCCCGATCACCCAGGCCGAGGGAACCTGTTCCGCGGTGGCCAAGCTGGACCTCAAGCGCCGCAACCTGGAGTCGGTTACGGAAGCCCCCGCGGACCCGACGTCCCCAGCGGAGGACTGCTACCTCAGAAACGCCGAAGGCGATCCGGTGTACAGGCTGACCGCCCTCTACGGGAGCTTCGCCAAGAGTGTGCGCTACAAATCGTCGAGCTTCGAGCTCCACGATTCCCTCGGCGCCGGTGAGGACTCGGGCGCCGACGCGAAGACCCACCGCGCTTACGGGAATGCCCGCTGCCCGGGGGGCCTGGATACGGGGCTCTACACCCTGTCGGGACTCTCCCGGAGCACGCAGAACGAACCTTCCCTCAAGGTGCCCGACCCCGCGTTCGAGCGAGCCGCGCTGAAGGCGTTCGCTCAGCAGTCCGCCAAGCGCCACGGCTGTACCGGGCTCCAGACTCCCTAAGCGAGCTCAGGCGGCCGGTTAACTGAGAAAAA
>NZ_GG657754.1:3187712-3199852 GCF_000158915.1 Streptomyces himastatinicus ATCC 53653
CCACCCCCATGGGCTCGCGGCCAACTTCGGCCACCGGATTCCCGGGCTGCCTAGATGTCCTGGAAGAGCTGGGCTGCCTTCTTGTCCGTCGCCCGGTAGTCCATGCTGCCGTGCTCGATCTTGGCCGCCATCTCCTGGAGCGTGCTGTCGATGTGCTGGGCACGGTTGCGGAACTGCTTCTCAGCAGCCTGCATCATCTCGTGCGCCTCGCCTTCCCAGCCGTCTGTCACGGCCTTGACCGCGGTGATGATGGCGTCGATCTGCTCACGCACCATTTTCGAGCCCCGCCGGAGGTCACCGGCGGTGTCTGCGAGCGAGTTGTAGGTTACTTTGATTTCCTGCGAATCTCCGGCCACTATGCGTCGCCCCTCATGGTGTAGCGGTGGTTTGCGGTTCAGCTATGTCACCGGGCGCTCACCGCGCCCTCGGTGGCTAGTACTTGTCGACCGCGCTCGTATGGGTAATGCCGTCGGGCGAGCTGTTGTCGAGCCCCCCACCGGCCTTGTCACCATTGACGTCGACCTTGCCAAGCGTCGATGCGAGCTCCTGGTCGTTAGCGCCACCGGCACGGCGGGTGAGGTTCACCGCCTCTTGGATCTTGTCGACCAGCTTGCGTACGGCTTCGTGATTCTCGTTGAGCGCCCGCTGCGCCTCGCCGAACCTGTAGGCAGCGCCGCCCTTCCACCCGGCCTGGACGGCCTCGAGAGCGTTGTACAAAGTCTTGACGTTGGCAGCGAGATGTCCGCTGGCAGTGCCGAGATCATTTTCGAACTTGACGAAGTGCGCGTCGCTTAGCCGCTGTCCGCCCGACATATTCCACCTTCCCCCATGATGTGTTGGTGAGTCGAGATGGGGTTTCTTCCCTCAACTCACCCTGTCAGAGCTTCCTACCGAGTCCGGCGGGAAGCAGCAACCCCTCGCTCGCCATCCACACATGTTTCACCGGTGGCAAGTGAGGCGATGTCAGTACTGGCTGCCACGGCGCCTCACCATGACAACGGCCACGGCGGCAACCACGATGGCGGCCCCTGCCCCCAAGGCAATCCAAAGGCCGGTGTTGCCACTATCGCCCGACTTGGCGTCAGCAGTGGTTTCCTTACCCGCCTGCTGATCGGAAGCCTGCTTGTTCGAGTCGGAGGGCTGCGGTTGGGCGCCACCGGACTTCGAAGCGGAAGGAGACGGGTCCGGCGTGGTCGCTCCCTCGCGCTCGAGCAGCGGGTTCACATCTGCCTGGCCCGGCTTTCCCTTACCGCCGAGCAAGACCTGAGCGGGTCGGATGATGCCGTATCCGATGTACCTGCTGGGAATCTTGCCCTTCGGCTTGTTCGCTGTTTGCATCATGACCCGGAGGACCTGGTTGTTGGTCCAGCTGGGATGCTTCGACCAGATGAGTGCGGCGGACGCAGAAGCCAGGGCAGCGGCCGGGCTTGTCCCACTAGTGCGACAGAACGCCTTCATGTCCTTACAGCGCCCCGGAATATCTTCTCCCGGCGTGGCCAAGGCTACTTGAGGACCATAAGTGGAAAACTTAGCCACAGTGCCACTGGAATCCACTGCCCCCACGCCGACCACTCCAGGAATATTTGCGGGATAATCGGACGCATTGCCCTGGTCTCCGTCATTCCCCGACGAAGCGAAGATCAACTTCCCCTTTGACGTAGCGTAATCAACCGCACGCTTGGTGAAGGGAGCGTCTTCGTTGGAGCGTGGAGCACCCATCGAGATGTTGATCACTTTGGCGCCGTGATCGACCGCAAACCGGATCGATTTACCCATCACCTCATCTGCAGCAAATGCGTTCGCGCTCTGGTTCTTCACGGGGAGAATTTTGGCGCCAGGAGCCACGCCTTGAATTCCGCCACCGGATCCCGTCCCTGCGATAAGGGAGGCCATGTGCGTGCCGTGACCATTGGTGTCATCGGTCCCATTTGCCGAGTTGCCCGCCATGACTTTCCCGCTCAAAACACGCCCGTGAAGCTCCGGAACCCCACGGTCAACGCCAGTGTCCACAACAGCGACAGTCACGCCACTTCCTGTCGCCACCTCCTGCATCTGCTCAACCTTCATGGCGTCCAGATACCACTGACGTGACCGTACATCTTCAGCCAATGCCGTCGGAACTGTTCCAGCCCAACAAGTCAGCGCCGCCGTAAGCAGTACGAGCGAGCGCTGCGCGTTACTCCGCGCGGCGCGAATCGGGATTGGCATGGCGCGTAGCTCTCCTCAACTTCCTGCGGGACTCATGTCACTAGTCGACAACTGGAGGAACAGTGTCACGCCGTCCCAACGTCCAGGTCTCTTCATCTTCGACCAGGTAGTCGGGCGCGTCGCCCGTCTCGTGGTTGGCCCTGACTGCGCTAGTGCGCGATGAGGGCCCTGGCACACCTGCCTGGCTTCCCCTGACAAGGCCCGCGCCACCAGGAGTGAACTCACTTCGCTCCCGGTTGGAGTGACGTGGAGCCGCGACGGACCCTCCGGACTCCAATACCGAGCGACGTTCGGGCCCCTGCCGATGAGCCGCCGGATTGCCGTGTCTGCCTCCCTCGGGGACAAACGGGGCCCGTGGCGGATTCACTCGTCCACCGGATTCCGAGGAAAGCCGACGTTCCGGCATGGAGTTACCAGTAATCGACTGCCCGCCCCGGGTGTTGGGGGGACCGCCTCCCACCACCGGCCCTCGTGGCATCGACGTTCTCTCTTCACCGATCACCGTCGAGCGAGGCAATCTCGGCCCACTGGTCAACGGACGTTGCTTCCCGCCGACGATTCCCTCATTGTTCCCCGCCCGAGGCAGGACCGGGCCCCTGGGGGTTGACGTACTGGTCAGGGGCTTTTCGCCCGAAGGTCCAACGCTCCTCGCAGGGGGACCGATACTCGGCGAAGGCGGCCTCACGGTCGGAGTGGACGGCCCTGGCCTCACCGGCGCGGGCGGCAACGTCGCTTCCCGCCGTGTTTCTGGAGAAACGGTAGTCGGTGGAGAGTCGCCAACACGCCGCTCGGCGGCGTCCGGCGGCGTCACAGACTTCACCCCGTCAATGGCAGTGCGGGTGTCCTGTCCGGTCTCCTGAGCAACACGAGTTCGAGGTTCGGGTGCGCTGGACCCATCCGCCTGAGTCCTGGTATTCGAAGTTGTCGCGTAGGCTTCGGCCCCGGGAGATGAACCGTATGCCTGGCTGGCCTGCGTCCGGATGCGGTCGTCGATGGGCAGTGGCTTGAACCTCGGCTCCTCCCGTGCCTTAATTTCATCATTCGCAAACCGGTAGTACGAGGTCACCCGCTCCAACTGGTGAATGGCCGCCTGCTTGTTGGTCGTCGCGTCCTTCTGGAGCGCGTCGTCCAGGTCGGGGTCCCCATGAGCTTCAGCCGCGTCCACCGGCTTGGGGATGGCCTTCTGGGCTTCCCTCAACGCCTGGCCCGCCGCGGCCATCTGATCGCCCACGACCGCCGCGTACTCAGCAAGCTTCATGACCTCGCCGGCGAACTCACGGGTCCAGTCGCGGAACCCCTCCGCGCCCTCGCCTTCCCATTCCACCCGCTCCGCGTACCCACGCAAGCCGAGCCCAATGGCGTCGATTTTGGGACTCGCGTCACCCACCGCACTTCCCGCGCTGGTCAGTTTGTCTGGGTCGGCGTCAGCGACCAACGCGTGCAGCTCCGCAAGAGACATGCCCTCGAATTCTGAGCTTGCCATTGCCTCAACTCCCCGCTATTAGCTGAAGGTCTCGTCCGAGTCCGACGTGCCGCTCTTGCCCGTGTCCCTACCGGCAGCGTTGGCATCATCGTCGGCCGACCGCCCGCGCTGAGGATCTGTCCTGTCGTAGTAGTTCTGTGCGCGCTTGTGGATCTCTTGCAGCCGGGCTGCCTGCTCGGCGTCGACGCTGTCGTAGCCACGATCGGAGAGCTGGACAGTGACCCCGAGGGCTTCGAGCTGGTCTCCGAGGATCTGCGAGAGTTCTTCGAGACGAGTGTGGACCCTCTGGTAGCTCCCCGCCAGTTCCTCAGCCGCCGGGAACTTCCCGTAAGCAGCCGCCGCGATCCGGTGCCGACTGATCTCGCTCTTCGCCGCCGGCGACTCTTCGAGGTCCTTCAGCATCTTGTCGAGCTGCTTCTTGAAGTGGGCCAGCGTCTCGGCCTTCTTCGATATGCCTGAACCCGCGTTGAGCCCAGGCCGTGCCCCCACCTCACCCATGACTCCCCCCGTTCATCAGCCCCCATCCTCCCCGTGCGACGTCACGTCGCCCATCCAGCACTGTATCCCCCGAACAGTCCAGCCCCAACTACGTATCGGCGGCAACTCTTCGACGGTTCCGTTACACACTCCGGCGCTATCGGTGACCATGCCCATCACCCAATTGACCTGCCTTGTCGCATTTCGCCACACCGACGACGAACAATCCAATGTATAAGCACCATCGGACATCGCCATGAGTACTCCTACTCAGACACGGCGGACGAACGGCGGCGGCGGTTCCGTTCGTTGACGACCGCCGCGCTGCCCGCGATGAAGGCGACGAGGACGGCCGCGCCGCCCAAGGTGTAGGTCGCGAGGCGTTCCTTCCGCTCCTGGGGGGTCTCGCCCAGGATCATGGGCGCCGCGTCGGGGGCGTTGACGTTGTCGGCGGCTCCCTTGTCGAGGGTGACGCGGTCGATGGGGGCGTCATCCTCGGTGAGGGCGCGGACGGGGTCGACGACACCCCAACCGACGAACCGGTCATGGTGGTTGACCACCCGTTCGGCTGTCTGCCCGATCTGGGCGACGACCTGGTGCGGCTTCCAGTCGGGGTGCTTCGCCCGGATCAGGGCGGCGACGCCGGCGACGTAGGGGGCGGAGAAGCTGGTGCCGTTGTCGACGCACTGGCCGCCCTTGGGGACCGTGGAGACCATTTCGACACCAGGCGCGGCTACGTCGACGAAGTCACCGGACTGGGAGAAGGGGGCGCGCTCGTTGTTGCGGTCCGAGGCGCCGACCGCGAGAACGCCGTCGTAGGCGGCCGGGTAGGTCTTCTTGACCTTGCCGTCGAGCCCGTCGTTTCCGGCCGAGGCGACCACGACGACATTAGCCTTCAGTGCGTTCTGGACCGCCCGCTGGAGATTGTTGTTGGCCTCGAGCGGTTTGACGGTGTCCTGGGAGATGTTGATGACGCCGGCCCCCGCCTGGACCGCCCGGTCGATGGCGGTGGCCATGGTGTCGGTCGTGCCGGAGCCCTTTTCGTCGTTCTGCCGAATCGGAATGATCTTGGATTCGGGTGCGATGCCGACGAATCCGGTGCCGGAGTGAGGACGTGCCGCGATGATGCCGGCCACCTTGGTGCCATGGCCGACCGAATCGTCCGTGCCGTCGCCCTTCTTGCCCTTGGACAGGCTCTTCTTGCCGCCCTTGCGGACCTCGCTGCCGTCCTTCGTGTCGACCGCGTCCTTGAGCTGTCGATTGGTGTTGTCCACCCCGGTGTCGATCACAGCGACTTTGACGGGACGGCCCTCGGCGTCCTTCCCCTTGGTGTCCTGCCACAGCTGGTCGAGGAGAACGCGTTGCAACGACCAGGGCGTGCCCTTGATCTGCTTGGCGGGATAGGTGCATTCACCGCTGCCCGTGAGGGACATGTCCTGGACGCGCGGCGCCGGCGCCGGGTGCGGGCCGGCTGCCGCGGTCAGTGCGGTGAGGACCATGGCCGCCGACAGAGCGCATACCGACTTCGTGTTCATCGAGTGCCCCATGTCTCACGACCCCTGCGGCTGCCTGGCGCTGTTGTAATCGAGCCGTGGCCCCGTCGGCAGGAACGCGGACCAGTTGGCGGGCACCGGAACGGGCTTCGCCCCCTCGTAACCGAGGCTCCGCTGAGCCCTGTTCACATCCTGCTGGGACTCGGCGGTCGCGGGCTTCTTGTCCTCCCCGCCGATCTTGGACTTCCCCGCATCGCTGTCGTTGTTCGACGGAACGGCATAGCGAAGGCCGGTGTCCGTCACCAGGAAGACCGGTCCGTCCTTGATCTGGCGACCGGTGACCTGGCGGTAGAGGAGCCCCGACCCCGGGGTGACGTAGGCGCTGGTGGCGCCGTCCGGGATGGTGGCGGGGAAGTTCGTGCCGGCCCAGGTGGTCAGCTTCGGATCGCCCTTGGGGGTCACTCCGTTGAAGATGTTGCAGCTGGTGTCGCGGGTGGCCCCGCCCGCCGAGCGATCGACGGAGTTGGACTGGTCCGGTATTTCGCCGGGCCAGTGGTTCGTGCCGTAGAACTCGTCGGGGTCCGGGTTGAACGAGCCCGGCTTCACGCGCATCGCCGAACTCGCGTCATTGATGGAGCTCTTGCTGCGCATGAGGAGCTTGGCGACGAACTCCGAGACACGCTGCACCTTGCCTTGCAGCACCACGTACTTCTGGGTTCCGGTTCCGCTCGGCGCCTCGATGACCATGCCGACCCGGTTGGCCTGGTCACCCAGGCTCGGGATTCCGGCGTCATCGCCGATCGAGCCCGGGACCTGCGGGAAGTCGATGGGGGAGCCGTCCCGGAGGGTGGCCAGCCAGTCGCTGGTCACCTTCTGGGGCTGTGCGCCGTCATCGAAGATCGAGCGAAGCAGGAGACTGGTGTCCGCGGCGGACTTCTGCTTCCAGTCCGGGCCGCCGATCAGGTATTTGGTGCCGTTCGGGGACACCAAGTAACGGGCGCCGTCCTGGCCCTGTACGTAGAGGGCCTGGCCGCCCCGCAGCGCCTGTGAACCGCGTAGCTTCTTCAGCTTGGGATCACTTTCCGAGAAGACGAAGACCGCCTTCTGCGTGGTCTTCCCATTGCCGCCCGGCTGTTCACAGACCGCCCACGCCTTTTGCTTCTTCGCCTCATCGGACGTCGGCATGCGGTCCGGTGCGTACGGGATGCCGATGGTGGGGCCGCGCGGGATGTGTCCGTTGTCCAGCTCGGACTCCTTCACCTTGAGGATCGTGGACGACGATTTTCCGGGCTCGAGGAGGAGCTTGGCGGAGGCGAAGTTGAGTACGGGATGGAGCTGGACCTTCCCGTCGGTCTTGAGGACGACGTACCGGGTGGTCGAATCGCTGCCCACGATGACGTGGGAGGCGACATCGTCCCAGCCCTTGGGCGCGACGGGCTTGAACATCCCCCAGGCGCCGAACCCCGCGACAATCAGGGCACCGACGATGACGCCGGGGAGAGCCGCCCGCAGTGGACGCGGCGCGCCCTCCTCGGTACCGCTGGGCGTGGGTTGCAGAAATGCCGCGACTGTCCGCTTCTTCGCAAAGATATAGGCGTTGAGTTCATCCCGCCGTGATGCCATGTTTAGCCGCTTCTCCCCGGTTTTCGGCCTCGGTAGTCAGGTGGCCTGCCCTCGGTCCTGGTGTCGTACCGACCCTCTACTATGCCGGTAGTGAATTGACTCATGTAGCCCGGGGACACTCGTGAGCGCACCCAACGACCGGGCTGTTCGGGCGGGTTTCAGACTTTAAGGGGCTGACGGGGATGGCTGCCGCCACGCGCGGACGTAGCGCGAGGAGCGCGTCCGGCCGACAAACACCGAGTGGAAACGGCTCGGGTTCACCTGCCCCGGCTCCCCCGGAGGGCACGGCCGCGACCTCCGTCACTCCACGGCTGATGTCCCGCCCCGGCAGCATGGGCCCCCTGCGGCTTCAACAACTCGTGCTGGTGGAAGTGGCCGCCGCGCTCGTGCTCGTCGCCTGGGTCATCGACAAGCTGCTCCTGGTGCCCGCCGCGATCATCGGCGTGGTCCTCGTCCTCCTCGCCGTGGTCCGCCGCCATCAGCAGCCGGTACCGGAGTGGCTGAGCACCGCGAGTGCGCTGCGCAGGCGGCAGCGACAGGCGTCGAAGCCGGTCGGCTCGGACACGGACCCCGGATTCACGCCCGCCGTGGAGTGCGAACCGGCCCTGCACACCCTTACGTTCACCGATCGGGAGCGGCGGGCGGTGGGCCTGGTCGGGGACGGCACCTTCCTGACCACCGTGCTACAGGTCGAGGCGACGGACTCGCCGCTGCGTCCGCCGCGCGCACAGCGCCCCCTGCCGTTGGCGCTGCTGCGTGACGCCATGGATGTGGACGGAATTCTGCTGGAGTCGGTACAGGTCGTGCAGCACGCACTGCCCGCTCCCACGCCCGACCTGTCGGCGCAGACCGTCCCCGTCCGCAACTACGCGCCGTTGCAGGAGCGGACCGGCGCACCCTCAGTCCGTCTGACCTGGGTGGCTCTGAAATTCGATCCGGAGCTGTGCCCGGAGGCCGTCGCCGCGCGCGGCGGAGGCATGGAAGGCGCACAGCGGTGCGTGCTGCGTGCCGCGGATCAGCTGTCGAGCAGGCTCCAAGGGGCCGGTTTCGGCGTGACGCTCCTGTCGGAGGAAGGCGTGACCGCCGCGGTCGCGACCGCGGCGAGCGTGAATCCGAGGGCAACCGCCCAGGCCCGTCAGACGAACACGCACAACCGGCGCACGCTGGAAAGCGCGCGGGCCTGGCGCTGCGATGACCGCTGGCACACCACGTACTGGATCGGCCGCTGGCCACAGCTGGGACCGGGTGGCGCGCCGCTGCCGCAACTGGCGGCGCTGCTGACCTCGCTGCCCGCACTCGCGACGACCCTGAGCCTCACCCTGCGTCGGGGCAGCACGCAGGGCGGTCGGCACGCCCCGACGGTGACCGGACACGTACGGATCACCGGCCGCAGCGCGGATGACCTCGTCGGTTTGCGGCGGGAACTTCAGCGCACCGCTCGAGGGGTGAGGATGGGGCTCGTACGGCTGGATCGCGAGCAGGTGCCCGGTGTTCTCGCCACTCTGCCTCTGGGAGGGACTCGCTGATGGCCACGCCCACGAGCGTCTTCAACGGGCCGTCGCCCGTCCCGGCGACAGGACCCGGCCAGCCCCCTGGCCAAGCGGCCGCCGCGCCGCGCAGGCAACGGAGGGGATTCGGGCTCATCGGACCGCGGCGGCAGCGGCACGAGCTGTCCCCCGAGCAGTTCGACGCGCTGGCGCTGCCCGTCAGCGACGACGGCGTCATCATCGGAGTCGGTGCCCGAGACCAACCCGCGGTGCTCGGCCTGCACCGCCCCGCGCCCTTCAACGTCCTGCTGATCGGGGGACTGTGGACGGCGCAGGTGATCGGTTTGCGCACCGTCGCCACGGGCGCCCGAGTCACCGTCGAGACCGGTCGCCAGCACATGTGGACCTCGCTGGCGCAGGCGGCGAACAGCGGCCATCAGAGCCTCACGCTGCATGATGTGGGTCGAGTGCCGCCGCAGGGGCCCTCGATCGGCAGTCCGGTGCTGGTGATCCGTGACGCGGGTATGCGACCGCCCCGCGGGCGGGTGACATCGGCCCCCTGGCAATCGGTGCTGACCCTGTTGCCGTACCTCAGCCCGGCCGCCCCGCGGTTGATGGAGAACGCCGACCTTGTCGGCATCCAGCGGGTGTCCCCGGACGAGGCAGCTCAGGTCGGGCGGATCATGGGGCTGCCGTCGGCAGACGTCGAGTCGCTGTCCTCTCTGCCGGATGGAGTCACTCTTTGGTGTGATCGTCAGTCGCGGGTGTACGTGGCGACGCATCCGACCGACGTGGAATCCGGCCTCCTGGGGGCGGCCCGGCGGATGGACTGACGGTGTTCGATTGCCGCCGACTACAGGGTGGATGAGACTGTCGGCAAGGTCTGTGCGGGTGCGCGCGCCCGCAGTAACGGGAAGGGATTCTCCACCGATGGCTGACGCCAAAGAGAAGGCTGAGCTGTACGCGCTCGACATCTCCGATGTCACGTGGCACAGCGCGCCGGACAGCACCACCGAAGAACGTGTGGAGATCGCTTATCTGCCCAACGGGGCCGTGGCCATGCGGAATTCGACCGACCCCGACACCGTGCTGCGTTACACGGAAGCCGAGTGGCGTGCGTTCGTGCTCGGTGCGCGGGACGGTGAGTTCGACGTGCGCTGAGCCGGTGCGCTGAAGTGTTGAGGGGGCGGACACCACGGGGTGCGCCCCCTTCGCTGCCAGAGGACCGGAGTCGGGGACAGACCACCGGAATCTCCTCCTTTGCGGCGTTCCCGGCAATGGTGTGTGCGCCGGTGGCGGGTGTGGCACACCGAATTTCGCCACAGTTGCCCTCATTCTGCCGCAGTCGCCCTTGTACGCGGCGTTTGTTTCCCGGACGGCCTTGTCTCTTCTCCCCTTGCCGACGCGATGGGAGGTACGCAGCGGCAGGGTCTTGAACCCCGTCGTGCGATTATCGGTAGGTCATGAGCTCCTACTCGGTGGCCCTGCGGTTGTCGAGTGCGACCCGGTCACGGTCCCTCCGGAGGGTCGTGAGGTAGCGGACAGCGCGAGTACCGGGACGGGCCTGCCGTAGGGCCGCTCATGGTGATTAGGCTTGGTGTGCGCACGGTGATGAACCTGATCAGGTGTCCCCGGCGCCACAAAAGGGGAAAGCCGAACGGTCGGACGACAGTAGCGATCGGCAACAGATCGGCCTCGCCATGAATTTCAAGGGTGTTCGACCACACCAGGAGGCATTGTGAGCAGCGATCGGGACGAGATCCGCACGGGCGGAACCACACCCGGCGATGATCGGTCCGACGCCGAGACCGAGCACACGGGCGAGTTCACCATCGACTACACCCCACCTGCCTGGTACACGCAGAACGCTTCGCCGTCGGCACCACCCGCCGCGGGGGCCGGGGCGGACACGGGGGGCGGGCGACGCCGCCCCGCCGCCTCCGCCGCCGACGGGCAACCCGGTGTCCGTGCCCGGGCCGCCGCCGGAGCCGGAGGGCTTCCAGACGTGGACGCCCCCGGCGCCTTCCGCCGAGCCCGCGCCTGTGGATGCCTCCGTGCACCAGGCCGCGCCGGACGGGACCGCCGAGGACGCGGGGGACGCGGAGGCGGAAGCCAGGCCGCGGGACGGCGAGGCCGACGGGACACCCTCTTTGTCCGGCTTCGCCGCAAGCCCGGCCGCTCCGGCCCCGGCTGACGGCGAGCCGGAAGGCGGCCGGGTCGAGCAGCACGCCTCCGACCTTCCCGACGCCTCGGGCGAGGACGACGACTACGCACTGGCGCCCGCCGCGCCCCCGGCTCCGCCGGTCGCCTCCCCCGAAGCGTCCGAGACGGGCGCCGACGAACGCGACGACAGCGGCGCCGTGGAGGGCGACTCCACGGTGCGGTTCTCCACCGCCTCGCTGCGGCGCGAGATCGCGGAGCGGAAGCAGGCCGCCGACGCGGAAGCCGGCGCCGCCGGGGCCGACGGCGACTCCGGCGCCGGGACCGGCGAGGTGCGCAGCGAGGGCACCATGCGCTTCTCCGCGGCGTCGCTGCGCCGGGAGGCCGAGGAGCGCGCCAAGGCGGCGAGCGCCGAGGGTGAGCCGCAGGAGGGGGCGGCCGACGCCGCGCCGCCGCAGGAGACCGGCAACAACTGGGCGCCGCCCGCGGCTCCGCAGTCCGGACTGCCGCCGCTGCCGCCGGACTTCCAGCCCGCCGCGCCGGAGTCGGGCGGTACGGGCGGTGGCCCGGCCCCGGTCCCGGAGCAGCGTACGGGCGGGCCCGGCGCGGCCGGTGGCCCGCTGCCGCCGCAGGCCGGTCCGTGGGCGCCGCCGGCCGCGGGTGCGCAGGGTCAGCCCGCTCCCGGTCCGGCCGCCGGGGCGCCGGGGCCGCAGCCCGCGGCGCCGAACCAGGCCGCCCCGCAGGGTGGTTATCCCCAGGGCGGGCCTGCCGCGCCCGGCCCGCAAGGATCCCAGGGGCCGCATGGTCCCCAGGGGCCGCATGGTCCCCAGGGGCCGCAGAGTGCGCGGCATCCGCAGGCTCCGCAGGGGCCCCAGGCTCCTCCCCCGGCCCCGCAGGGACCCCAGGCGCCTCAGGCGTCCCAGGGTCCGTACTACGGCTATCCGCAGCCCGGGCAGCCCCCGGCGCCCGCGCCGGACGGTTACGGCTATCCGCGCCCCGACGCGCCCGCCCCCGGGCCCGCACCCGCGCCTCAGCAGGGCCAGGGGCCGTACCCGCGGAGAGGCCCCGCATCAGCAGCAGCAACAACCGCCGCAACCGCAACCGCAGGACGGCTACGGCTGCCCGGGTCCCTTCACCGGTGGCGCCCCGTCGGCCGATCCCCGGACCGGCTGCTCCCCGTCGCGACGCCCGACCAGCGGCAGCAGCGTC
>NZ_GG657754.1:3200000-3201250 GCF_000158915.1 Streptomyces himastatinicus ATCC 53653
GGAGCGGCAGCGCAAGCTGGAGCTGATCCGTACGCCGGTCCTCTCGTGCTACCGCATCGCGGTGATCAGCCTCAAGGGCGGCGTCGGCAAGACCACGACGACCACCGCGCTCGGCTCGACGCTGGCCACCGAGCGCCAGGACAAGGTCATCGCGATCGACGCCAACCCCGACGCGGGCACGCTCGGCCGCCGGGTGCGGCGCGAGACCGGCGCGACCATCCGCGACCTGGTCACGGCGATCCCGTACCTCAACAGCTACATGGACATCCGGCGGTTCACCTCGCAGGCGGCGTCCGGTCTCGAGATCCTCGCCAACGACGTGGACCCGGCGGTCTCGACGACCTTCAACGACGACGACTACCGCCGCGTCATCGACATCCTGGGCAAGCAGTACCCGATCATCCTCACCGACTCGGGCACCGGTCTGCTCTACAGCGCGATGCGCGGGGTGCTCGACCTCGCCGACCAGCTGATCATCATCTCCACGCCCTCCGTGGACGGTGCGAGCAGCGCGAGCACCACGCTCGACTGGCTGTCCGCGCACGGTTACGCCGACCTCGTCCAGCGCTCCATCACGGTCATCTCGGGGGTCCGCGAGACCGGCAAGATGATCAAGGTCGAGGACATCGTGTCGCACTTCGAGACCCGCTGCCGCGGGGTGGTCGTCGTGCCGTTCGACGAGCATCTGTCGGCGGGCGCCGAGGTGGACCTCGACATGATGCGCCCGAAGACCCGGGAGGCGTACTTCAACCTCTCCGCCATGGTCGCCGAGGACTTCTCCCGCGCGCAGCAGGCGCAGGGGCTGTGGACGGCCGACGGCGGCGCCCAGCCGCCGCAGATGGCCCCGCCGCTGCCCGGGCAGGGCCAGCAGCCCTACCCGGGGCCGTACGCGCCGCAGCAGGGCCAGCAGCCGCCGCCGTACGGGTACGGCTATCCACAGCAGGGGCAGCCGTCGCAGCAGCCGGGCTACCCCGGGCAGCCCGGTCAGCCCGGCCCGCAGCAGGGCTGGTATCCGCCGCAGCAGCCGAACCAGGCGCAGCAGCAGCCCCAGCCCGGTCAGCCCTGGCAGCCCGGGCCCCAGCAGGGCCAGCCGCAGCCGCCGCAGCAGGGTCAGCCCGGGCAGCAGCCGCCGCCCCCGCCGCAGGACCAGCAGGGGCAGCCGTGGCAGCACCAGCCGCCGCCCCCGCCGCCCCCGCAGTAGCCCGTACGAACGGCGTGTTGGTGTGTTTTTATTTTTTTTTTTTTTTTTT
>NZ_GG657754.1:3201350-3210129 GCF_000158915.1 Streptomyces himastatinicus ATCC 53653
GATCGCCGTTGTATGGCTGCGGTCAGCGGTGGCTGCCGTACTCCTCCACCAGCTCGCTCGCGCGCTTCACATCGGCCGCCATCCGCTCCAGCAGCGCCTCGATCGAGTCGAACTTCTCCTGGCCGCGCAGGAAGGCGAGGAAGTCCACCTCCACATGGAGCCCGTACAGATCCAGACCGACCCGGTCGATCGCGTACGCCTCCACGGTCCGCTCGGTCCCGTCGAACTGCGGGTTGGTGCCGACCGAGATGGCCGCGGGCATGGACTCGCCCTCGGCCGTCAGCCAGCCCGCGTAGACCCCGTCGGCCGGGATCGCGGTGTGCGGCAGCGTCTCCAGATTGGCCGTGGGGAAGCCCAGTTCGCGGCCGCGCTGCGCGCCGCGGACCACGACGCCCTCGACGCGGTGCGGCCGTCCCAGGACCTCCATGGCGCCCGCGACGTCCCCCTCGGCGACCAGCCTGCGCACCAGGGTGGACGAGAACGGCTCGCCGCCGCCCGCCGCGCCGCGCTCGTACAGGTCGATCACCTCGACCTCGTAGTCGTAGGTGGTGCCCAGCTCGCGCAGTGAGTCGACGTTTCCGGCGGCCCGGTGGCCGAAGCGGAAGTTGGGGCCCTCCACCACGACCCGCGCGTGGAGCTTGTCGACCAGCACCTTCACCACGAAGTCGGCGGGGGTGAGCCGCGAGAACTCCTGGGTGAACGGAAGGATCAGCACCGCGTCCACGCCCAGTGCCGCCATCAGCTCCGCGCGCCGCTGGTGCGGGGCGAGCAGCGGCGGATGGCTGCCGGGCCGCACGACCTCGCTCGGATGCGGGTCGAAGGTGACCACGACCGCCGGTACGCCCAGCTCCCGCGCGCGGGCCACCGCGCGGCCGATGATCAGCTGATGCCCGCGGTGCACTCCGTCGTAGGAACCGATCGTGACGACGCTGCGCCCCCAGTCCTCGGGGATGTCCTCCAAGCCACGCCAGCGCTGCACTATGCCCGCTCCTCGCCCGAACCTTCGACTGCCGGATTATCGCTTTCGCTTTTGCTTTCGCAGCTCTAAGACTGCCATGCCGCCCGCCCCCACCGTGCACCGGAGGCCGGTCGGCGGGGGCCCGCGGAACCCCTATGCGAAGACGGCGAGGCTCTTGGCCCGGCCCTTCGACTCCTCCACCAGGGCCAGGAAGCGCCCGTCCGGTCCGAAGACCGCCACCGGGCCCGCCGCGGCGCCCTCGCGCGGCGGCATGTCGATCCGTACGCCGTTCCCCAGCAGCCGGGCCTGGTGCTCGTCGACGTCCCAGCGCGGGAACGCGGCGGCCGCGGCCTCGGCGATGGGCATGATCTGGAGGGACTCCTCCAGCTGCTCCAGCGTCCGCGCGGCCTCCAGCCCGTATGGGCCGACCCGGGTGCGGCGCAGTGCCGTCAGATGGCCGCCGGTGCCGAGCCCGGCGCCGAGGTCGCGGGCCAAGGCGCGGATGTACGTACCCGAGGAGCACACGACCGTGACGTCGAGGTCGAGGACGGGGGTGCCGTCCTCGGCCTTCGCCTCGCGGGACTCATGGAGGACGAAGGACGAGACGGTGACCGGCCGGGCCGGGATCTCGAACTCCTCGCCCTCCCGGGCCCGGGTGTAGGACCGCTTGCCGTCGATCTTGATGGCGCTGACCTTGGACGGCACCTGCTGGATGTCCCCGGTCAGCTCGCCGATCCCGGCCTCGACGGCGCTCAGCGCGGTCCCGGCCGCACCGCCGGAGGAGGTGATCTCCCCCTCGGCGTCGTCCGTGACCGTGGTCTGGCCGAGCCGGATGGTGGCCGTGTATTCCTTCTCGGTCAGCGCCAGATGGCCGAGCAGCCGGGTCGCCTTCTCGACGCCGATCACCAGCACGCCCGTGGCCATCGGGTCCAGCGTCCCGGCGTGCCCGACCCGGCGCGTACCGGCGAAGCGGCGCATCTTCGCGACGACGTCGTGCGAGGTGAACCCGGCCGGTTTGTCGACGATCACCAGGCCGTCCGGCGTACCGGAACCGGCCCTGCCCTTGCGTGTCATGCGTCCGCGGCACCCTTGCCGCCGGAGGGAGACTCGCCGTCGTCGCCGCCGGAAGCAGACTCGTCCGCCTCTTCCTCACCCGGCTTGCGGTACGGGTCGGCCTCACCGGCGTACGTGGCGCCCGAGGACGCCTCACGGACCTCCGCGTCGGCCGCCTTGGCCTTGGCGAGGAGGTCGTCGATCGTACGGGCGTTGTCCGGCAGGGCGTCCGGGACGAACGTCAGGGTCGGGGTGAACCGCACCCCGGTCTGCCGTCCGACCTCCGACCGCAGCACGCCCTTGGCGCTCTCCAGGGCGGCGGCCGAGGCCGCACGCTCCTCGTCGTCGCCGTAGACCGTGTAGAAGACGGTCGCCTCCCGCAGATCACCGGTGATCCGGGTGTCGGTGATGGTCACATAGCCGAGCCGCGGGTCCTTGATCCGCCGCTGTAGCGTCTCCGCGACCACGACCCGGATGCGGTCCGCCAGCTTGCGTGCCCGCGCGGTGTCGGTCATGCGTCTTCTTCTCTCTTCTTCGCTTCACTCATCGATGGTCAGGGACGGTCATCGGCCGGCCGTCGATCCCCGGCCCTCACTCGTCGTCGCCACCGTGGAGCCGCCGTCGTACCGACAGCAGCTCCACCTCCGGCCGCGCCGCGACCAGCCGCTCGCAGCGGTCGAGGACGTCGTTGAGGTGGCTCGCGTCCCCCGAGACCGCCGCGAGGCCGATCTCGGCCCTGCGGTAGAGGTCCTGGTCACCGACCTCCGCCACGCTCACCGCGTACTTGCGGTGCAGCTCGGCGACGATCGGGCGGACGACGGAGCGCTTCTCCTTCAGCGACCGTACGTCGCCGAGGAGCAGGTCAAAGGACAACGTCCCTACATACATGCAGTCCGGGTCAAGCCACCCGTGGGGCCTTGGGGGTTCGGGCTTCTCGAACCGTACACGCAAGGGCCGGGGCCGATCGACGGAAATTCTCCGCCGACCGGCCCCGGATGAGAGGCACGCGTCAGCCGCGCGGCTTCTCGCGCATCTCGTACGTCGCGATGACGTCGTCGATCTTGATGTCGTTGTAGCTGCCGAGGTTGATACCGCCCTCGAAGCCTTCGCGAATCTCGGTGACGTCGTCCTTGAAGCGGCGCAGACCCTCGATGTTGAGGTTCTCCGCGATGACCTTGCCGTCGCGGACGAGGCGGGCCTTGGTGTTCCGCTTGACCTCGCCGGAGCGGATGAGCACACCCGCGATGTTGCCCAGCTTGGACGAGCGGAAGACCTCGCGGATCTCCGCCGTGCCCAGCTCGACCTCTTCGTACTCCGGCTTGAGCATGCCCTTGAGGGCCGCCTCGATCTCCTCGATCACCTGGTAGATGACCGAGTAGTAGCGGACGTCCACGCCCTCGCGCTCGGCCATCTGCGTGGCACGCCCGTCGGCGCGCACATTGAAGCCGATGACGATGGCGTCGGAGCCGGTCGCCAGGTCGATGTCGGTCTCGGTGACCGCACCCACACCGCGGTGCAGGACGCGCAGGTCGACCTCTTCGCCGACGTCGAGCTGGAGCAGGGAGGACTCGAGGGCCTCCACCGAACCGGACGCGTCGCCCTTGATGATGAGGTTGAGCTGCTGCACCTGACCGGCCTTGAGCACCTTGTCCAGGTCCTCCAGGGAGACCCGGCGGGTGCGCTTGGCGAAGGCGGCGTTGCGCTCGCGCGCCGCGCGCTTCTCGGCGATCTGGCGGGCGGTGCGGTCCTCGTCGACGACGAGGAAGTTGTCGCCCGCGCCCGGCACGTTGGTCAGACCGAGCACCAGGACCGGGGTCGAGGGACCCGCCTCCTGGAGCTGGTTGCCGTTGTCGTCGAGCATCGCCCGGACGCGGCCGTACGCGTCGCCGACGACCATCGTCTCGCCGACCTTCAGGGTGCCGCGCTGGACCAGCACGGTGGCCACGGCGCCGCGGCCGCGGTCGAGGTGCGCCTCGATCGCGATGCCCTGCGCGTCCTGCTCCGCGTTGGCGCGCAGGTCGAGCGAGGCGTCCGCGGTGAGGACCACGGCCTCGAGCAGCTGGTCGATGTTCAGACCCTGGCGGGCGGAGATGTCGACGAACATGGTGTCGCCGCCGTACTCCTCGGCCACCAGGCCGTACTCGGTCAGCTGACCGCGCACCTTGGTCGGGTCCGCGCCCTCGACGTCGATCTTGTTGACCGCGACCACGATCGGCACGTCGGCCGCCTTGGCGTGGTTCAGCGCCTCGATCGTCTGGGGCATCACACCGTCGTTGGCCGCCACCACGAGGATCGCGATGTCGGTCGACTTGGCACCACGGGCACGCATGGCGGTGAACGCCTCGTGACCCGGGGTGTCAATGAAGGTGATCTTGCGCTCTTCGTCGTTGACGTCGGTCGAGACCTGGTAGGCACCGATGTGCTGGGTGATGCCACCGGCCTCGCCCGCGACCACGTTGGTCTTGCGGATCGCGTCCAGCAGTCGCGTCTTACCGTGGTCGACGTGACCCATGACGGTCACCACCGGCGGACGCGCGACGAGCATCTCCTCGCCGCCCTCGTTCTCGCCGAACTCGATGTCGAAGGACTCGAGAAGCTCGCGGTCCTCCTCCTCCGGGCTGACGATCTCGACGGTGTAGTTCATCTCGTCGGCGAGAAGCTGGAGCGTCTCGTCGGAGACCGACTGGGTCGCGGTGACCATCTCGCCGAGGTTGAGCATCACGGCGACCAGCGACGCCGGGTTGGCGTTGATCTTCTCCGCGAAGTCGGTGAGCGACGCACCACGCGACAGCCTGACCGTCTGGCCGTTGCCGCGCGGCAGCATCACGCCGCCGACCGACGGGGCCTGCATGGCCTCGTACTCCTGGCGCCTCTGCCGCTTCGACTTACGGCCACGACGCGCCGGACCGCCGGGACGGCCGAACGCACCCTGCGTGCCACCACGGCCACCGGGACCACCCGGACGACCGCCGAAGCCCGGACGGCCACCGCCGCCACCGGGACGACCGGCGAAACCGCCGCCGCCACCCGGACGACCGCCGCCACCGCCACCGGGACGACCGGCGAAACCGCCGCCGCCACCCGGACGACCGCCGCCACCGCCACCGGGACGACCGGCACCGCCGGGACCGCGACCGCCGCCGCCACCGGGGCCCGGACGCGGACCCGCGGCCGGACGCTGCGGCATCATGCCCGGGTTGGGACGCGGGCCGCCGGAGCCGCCGCCGGGGCGGGGGCCGCCGCCCTGGGCGCCCTGCGGACGCGGCATCGAACCCGGAGTGGGACGGGGACCGCCCGCACCCTGGCCGCGACCGGCACCGGGACCGCCCTGGCCGCCGCCCTGCGGACGCGGACCGGCACCGCCCTGGCCGCCGGGGCCCGGACGGGCACCGCCGCCGGGACGGGGCGCCTGCGGGCGCACCATGCACAGGTGGAGCCACCGGAGGTGAAGGGGTTGTACCCGGACGCGGACCGAATTCCACCACAAGGGGCGAAAAACGAGCGATCCTGCCCAGGACGAGGAGCAGCCGGAACGGCCGCCATGAACCGCCATGACCTGACCATCTGGCCCTAGCCATAGCCGCCCTGACCACCCTGGCCTGGCCACCGGGGCCGGGACGGGCACCGGGGCGCGGACCAAGCGTGGCGCCCGGCTTGAAGCGCGCCCGACTTGGCCGGGGAGGGATTGGGGGCCGGGAGTGGCCGGCGGGGCGGTGAACTCCGGCTGCGCCGCGCAGCCGCGGGCTGCGCCGGACCCGGCTTGGGGCCGGGCGTCGGGCGGGCGCCCGGAGTCGGCCGCGGGCCCGGGGTGGGCGCCGCGGACGGCGTGCTGCCGGGGCCCTCGGCGGCGGCCGGCTTGGGGCCGGGCGTCGGGGGCTTGGGGGCAGCGGGACGGGCCGCCGACGCCGGACCCGGCGTCGGGGGCTTGGGCGTCGCCTTGCGCGGCGCCGAGGGCTTGCCGGAGGCACGGCCGGAGCCGTTGCCGCCCTGGAAAGCGTCAGTCAACTTGCGGACAACCGGCGCCTCGATCGTCGAGGACGCCGAACGTACGAACTCACCGAGCTCCTGGAGCTTGGCCATGACGACCTTGCTCTCAACGCCGAACTCCTTGGCGAGTTCGTATACCCGGACCTTAGCCACTTCGCTCCTTTTAGGTCCGGGTTACCGCCGGACCGTCGCTACTTCATGGGCGTACTCATCGCGTACTCATCGAGTGCTCATCGCAATCTCGACCTACTTCCGACTCGCGAGGTACCTGACCGCACGGTTGTTCCGTGCCGTTCTTCCAGCTTCTTACTGGGGTGACTGCTCACCCTGGTGCTCGACATAGCGGCGCAAGTCCGTGGTGTCGAACGCCCCCGGTCCCCTGAAGGCCCGGGGAAAGGCCCGGCGGCGGACCGCCAGGTCGAAACAGACCCGTGTGGGGTGCATATAAGCGCCCCGACCGGGCAGCGTACCGCGCCGATCGGGGACGCAAACGCCCTCGACCGCCACGATGCGCAGCAGATCGTCCTTGGCCGCCCGCTCCCGACATCCCACACAGGTTCTCTCAGGGCAGGCACGGGCTCGCGTGCGGCCAGACACTGCTTAAGTCTACCTCCCTGCGCCGACCTCACCCCTTGGGGGGAGTGATCGAACCGTCACACGATTTCGGCTGGATCCCGGGTGTCCGCGGCTTGAATCAGCCTTGATCGACCCTGATCAGGTCTGATCGGCGGACTGATCGGTGTCCGGCCGGATGTCGATCCGCCAGCCCGTGAGCCGGGCGGCGAGCCGGGCGTTCTGCCCTTCCTTGCCGATCGCCAGCGACAGCTGATAGTCCGGCACGGTGACCCGCGCGGACCGGGCCGCCAGGTCCACGACCTCGACCTTGCTCACCCGGGCGGGCGACAGCGCGTTCGCCACCAGCTCGGCGGGGTCGTCCGACCAGTCGACGATGTCGATCTTCTCGCCGTGCAGCTCGGCCATCACGCTGCGCACCCGGCCGCCCATCGGGCCGATGCACGCGCCCTTGGCGTTCAGGCCCGAACGGGTGGACCGGACGGCGATCTTCGTGCGGTGACCCGCCTCACGGGCGATCGCCGCGATCTCCACCGAGCCGTCCGCGATCTCCGGCACCTCGAGCGCGAAGAGCTTCTTCACCAAATTGGGATGCGTACGCGAAAGGGTCACCGACGGGCCGCGCACGCCCTTGACCACTCGTACGACGTACGTACGGAGCCGGGTGCCGTGCGCGTAGTCCTCGCCGGGCACCTGCTCCTGCGAGGGCAGGATCGCCTCGAGGCGGCCGATGTCCACCAGGATGTTCTTCGGGTCCTTGCCCTGCTGGACGACGCCCGCGACGACATCGCCCTCCCGACCCGCGTACTCGCCGAAGGTGATCTCCTCCTCGGCGTCCCGCAGCCGCTGGAGGATGACCTGCTTGGCGGTCATGGCGGCGATCCGGCCGAAGCCGGAGGGGGTGTCGTCGAACTCGCGGGGCTCCTCGCCCTCCTCGAGATCGTCGGCGTCCTCCTGGGCCCACACCGTCACATGGCCGCTGTTGCGGTCCAGCTGCACCCGGGCCCGCCGGCGGCTTCCCTCGGTGCGGTGGTAAGCGATGAGGAGAGCCGACTCGATCGCCTCGACCAGCAGGTCGAACGAGATCTCCTTCTCCCGCACCAGACCCCGCAGGGCACTCATGTCGATGTCCACGGCTACGCCTCCTCCTTGCTCTCGTCGCCCTCGGGCTTGCGGTTGAACTCGATCTCCACACGTGCCTTGGAGATCTCCTTGAAGGCCAGCCGCCTGGTGGTGGGCTTGCGCCCCTTCACTCCGGGGACTTCCAGATCCAGCCCCTCGTCATCGACCGCGATGATCCGGGCGATCAGCTCGCCGCCCTCCACCAGCTGCGCCTTCATCAACCGTCCGGTGGCCCGGCGGTAGTGGCGCTGCTCGATCAGGGGGCGCTCGGCGCCGGGGGAGGTGACCTCCAGGACGTACGGGGTCTGACCCATCGCGTCCGACTCGTCGAGCGCCTGCGAGATCGCCCGGCTCAGCTCAGCACACGTATCCAGCTGCACGCCGTCGTCGGAGTCCACCACGATGCGAAGGACGCGCCGCTTCCCGGCCGGTGTCACCTCGACCTCTTCCAGATCCAGGTCCCGTGCGCTGACGAGCGGTTCCAGCAGTCCGCGCAGCCTTTCGCTCTGGGTCGTGCTCATCCGGGTGACTCCTCGGCCGCGTGTGCTGTTGTGGGAAGGTCGCGTGTCAGCTCAAAGCCTATCTGTTCCGGCGGCGGGCTGACGATTCGGTGGCCGCTGCCCGGCTTTCCGGCCCCGCGCGGGTACGCTCGCCTGCTGTGATCACTAACGGCGGCCGGGAGCTGCCGCAGCCCGGAAAGAGGAACGTGTCGATCACGAATCCCCCACCTCGCCCCACGTCCCCGTCCCTCCCCCAGGCCGCGTCCCCGCGGCGGCGAAGTCTGCTGCTGGCAGGCGGCTCGGCGGGCGCCGCCGCGCTGCTCGCCGGCTGCTCCGGTGACTCGGACGACGGACACCGGTCATCCGGTTCCGCGGACGTCGCGAAGCTGCGCGCCCGGGGCGTACGGGACTCGGCCGCGCTCCTCGCGCGCTACGACGCGACCATCGACGCCCATGCCGGGCTCGCGGAGCGGCTGCGGCCGCTGCGGGCGGAGACGGCGGCCCATATGGCGGCCTTCGGCTCCAAGGCCCCCTCCGCGTCCGCCTCCGCGACCGCGTCCCGCTCACCGGCAGCGGGCGGGCGGCG
>NZ_GG657754.1:3211197-3249943 GCF_000158915.1 Streptomyces himastatinicus ATCC 53653
GCGCCTCCCCGGAGGACGGCGCGCTGCTGATCGAGCGGCTCCAGTCCGCCGTGTCGCTGCGCTCGCTGCCCGAGGCGAAAGCGCTGCTGGAGGCGGCGGGCACGGTACGGCGGCTGTGGGTGCCGCCGCCCGCCGACTCGTTCGGCACCGTCGGGGAGCGGACGGGGGCGGCCGCCGAGGCGCTGCCGACGCTCGCCTCGGGGGCCTGGGCGGCCGACGTACGCCCGCTCGCCGACGAGGCCCTGGAACTGCGGTCCGGCCTGACCGCGCAGCCGCCCGAACGGGTGCTGCTGCACGGCGACTTCCGGCAGGGCAAGGTGCTGGCCGGGGAGCGGACGCCCTGGCTCGCGGTGGGGCCGCGGCCGGTCGTCGGGGAGCGCGCGTACGACCTGGCGCGGCTGGTCCTCGACCGCTGCGAGGACCTGGCCGCGGGCCCCGGCCCGGCCGCGGCCGCGCGGCGCCGGATCGCCAAGCTGGCCGACTCGCTGGACGTCGACCGCGACCGGCTGCGCGGCTGGTCCCTCTTCCGCGCCGTGGAGACGGGCCTGCGCCACGGGGCCGCCGGTGACCGGCGCCGGGCCGAGCTGCTGCTGGAGTTCGCGGGCTGGCTGTAGCCCCCACCCCGCCCCTTCCCGAACCATGGGCTCCGCCCCTGGCCCCCGACACCCCGGGCCCCTCGCGGGGCTCCCGGCGCGGGCCGAGCCCCCCTGGGCACGATGGAGGCAACGGCGAAGCCCCCGCCCAGCGGGACGGGAGCTCGGCTCCGGAGCGCCCGACGCGGGGCGGACGGCAGTCCCCCGGTCCCGGGCTGAGGCAGAGGCCCGTCTCAGGCCGGGCCCCGGCGGGAACAGGGCCGAGCCCCTGGCGTGGGCGGGGCCGCGGCCTCGATCCGGCACGGCGGCAGCACCCGTTGAGGAACGGGACAGAATCCCGGAAGGCCCCAAGCCCCAAGCCCATCGCCCGGCCAGGGGGCGTAGGCCCCCGCCCGGTGGGGCGGGGGTGCGCCTGGGTCAGGAGGTGAGGCGGGACAGGGCCTCGTCGATCGGGAGTTCCTCGCGGTCGCCGGTGCGGCGGTCCTTGAGTTCGACCACGCCGTCCTTCGCGCCGCGGCCGACGACCAGGATCGTGGGGACGCCGATCAGCTCCGCGTCGGTGAACTTCACGCCCGGGGAGACGCCTGCGCGGTCGTCGACCATGACCCGGACGCCCGCCGTGCCCAGCTTCTCGGCGAGGTCCAAGGCCAGCTCGGTCTGGAGGGCCTTGCCCGCCGCGACGATGTGGACGTCCGCCGGGGCGACCTCGCGGGGCCAGCAGAGGCCGGAGTCGTCGAAGGTCTGCTCGGCGAGGGCGGCGACCACGCGGGAGACGCCGATGCCGTACGAGCCCATGGTGACCCGCACCGGCTTGCCGTTCTGGCCGAGCACGTCGAGCTGGAAGGTGTCGGCGTACTTGCGGCCGAGCTGGAAGATGTGGCCGATCTCGATGGCCCGGTCGAGCGCGATGCCCGTACCGCACTGGGGGCAGGGGTCGCCGGGCTCGACGACGACCACGTCCAGGTAGTCGTCGACCTCGAAGTCGCGGCCGCAGACCACGTTGCGGGCGTGGGTGTCCGGCTTGTTGGCACCGGTGACCCAGGCGGTGCCGGGGGCGACCCGCGGGTCGGCGATGTAGCGGAAGGACTTGCCCGCCAGGCCCTGCGGGCCGACGTAGCCGCGGACCAGGTCGGGGCGGCCCTCGAAGTCCTCGGCGGTGACCAGCTCGATCTCGGCCGGGGCCAGGTGCTCGCCCAGCTTGCCGAGGTCGACCTCGCGGTCGCCGGGGACGCCCACCGCGGTGATCTCGCCGTCGACCTTGATCAGCAGGTTCTTGAGGGTGGCGGAGGCCGGGACGCCCAGGTGCTCGGCGAGGGTCTCGATGGTGGGGGTGTCGGGGGTGTCCAGCTCCTCGACCGGCCCGTGCTCGGCGCCCTCGACGGCCGGGACGGCGGTGGTGACCGCCTCCGTGTTGGCCGCGTAGTCGCAGTTCGGGCAGTCCACGAAGGTGTCCTCACCGGCCGCAGCGGGGGCCAGGAACTCCTCGGAGGCGGAGCCGCCCATCGCGCCGGAGACGGCCGAGACGATGCGGTAGTCGAGGCCCAGGCGCTCGAAGATGCGCTGGTACGCCTCGCGGTGCAGCCGGTAGGACTCGGCCAGGCCCTCGTCGCTGGTGTCGAAGGAGTACGAGTCCTTCATCTGGAACTCGCGGCCGCGCAGCACGCCCGAGCGCGGCCGGGCCTCGTCCCGGTACTTGGTCTGGATCTGGTAGAGCATCACCGGCAGGTCCTTGTAGGACGTGCACTGGTCCTTGACCGTCTGGGTGAAGATCTCCTCGTGGGTGGGGCCGAGGAGGTAGTCGCCGCCCTTGCGGTCCTTGAGCCGGAACAGCAGATCGCCGTACTCCTCCCAGCGGCCGCTGGCCTCGTACGGCTCCTTGGGGAGCAGCGCGGGCAGCAGCACCTCCTGGGCGCCGATCGCGTCCATCTCCTCGCGCACGATCCGGGAGACGTTCTCCAGGACCTTCTTGCCGACCGGCAGCCAGGTCCAGATGCCCGCGGACGCGCGGCGGACGTACCCGGCCCGGACGAGCAGCTTGTGGCTGGCGGTCTCGGCGTCGGCCGGGTCTTCGCGCAGCGTCTTCAGCATCAAGGTGGACATGCGCTGGACGTGGGCGGCGTTGGCCATGGGGTCTTCTCCTGCGTACGAGATGGATGTCAGGAGGTTAGCCGCCCGGGGACGCAACCCGGAAATGCGCTCCGTAAGCGCACGCTAGCGGCGCCGCAGTGGGAGGGGGGCGCCCATGACGGCGTACGGGCTCGGGGCGCTCGGGAAGAGCACCGGGCGGGCCAGGTCGTGGTAGCCCAGCGAACGGTAGAGGCAGCGGGCGGGGCTGTCGGTGTCGATGGCGGAGAGGATCGAGCGCGGCTGCACGGCGCCGTCGGTGATGGCGGTGATCAGCCGGCGGCCGATGCCGCGGTTCTGGTAGCCGGGGTGGACGTGCAGCTCGGTGATGACGAAGGCGTCGTCCAGCCAGTCCTCGTGTCCGGCCGCGCGCAGATAGGGCTGGACGATGGTGGACCACCAGTGGGTGCGGTCGTTGGGCATGCCGTAGACGAAGCCCACCAGCCGCCCCTCCGGGGTGGTCGCGCCGAGGGCGCGGGCGCCGGGGCTGGTGAGGTGGCGCAGCACGATGTGCCGCCGTACGCCGATCTCCTCGTCCGTCAGCCCGAAGGCCACGGCCTGCACGGCCAGCGCATCGTCCACGCGTGCGGCGAGGTCGAGCGGGCCGACGACGACACCTCGGGGGTCCGGGGGATGTTCCCCGGGCATCTCCAGCATGGGCGGCACCCTACTGTCCCGGTCCGGCGATCAGAACAGCACGCTCATGAACGCGCCGACCTCCTGGAAGCCGACGCGGCGGTACGCGGCGCGGGCCGCGGTGTTGTAGTCGTTGACGTAGAGGCTTGCCACCGGCGCGATCTCGTTCAGCGCGTAGCCCAGCACGGCGGCCATACCGGTCTCGGAGAGCCCGCGGCCGCGGTATTCGGGGGCGACCCAGACGCCCTGGATCTGGCAGGCGTGCGGGGTGGCGGCGCCGATCTCGGCCTTGAAGACGACGCGGCCGTTCTCGACGCGGGCGAACGAGCGCCCGGCGGCGACGAGTTCGGCGACCCGCGCCTGGTAGAGGAGTCCGCCGTCGCCCGCGAGCGGTGAGACGCCGACCTCCTCGGTGAACATCGCCACGCACGCGGGCATGATCACGTCCATCTCGTCCTTGCGGACCCGCCGCACCCGCGGATCGGGCGGGACGTCGGCGGACATCGAGGTGGTGACCATGAGCGGCTGACGCGCGCGGACCTCACGGGCCGGGCCCCAGCTGGGCTCCAGCAGGGACCACAGCTCGGCCGTGGTGTCGGCGGGGCCGACGATCGAGGAGCAGCGCCGCCCGGACCGGCGGGCGCGCTCCGCGAAGCCGCGCACGGCCTCGGGGGTGGCGCAGATGGGGACCAGGTTGGCCCCGGCGTAGCAGAGCGATTCGAGCCGTCCGCCGCTGTACCAGCCCCACATCTCGCCGCCCAGCCGCCACGGGTCCAGGCCGGCGACCTGGACGCGGGCGGCGACGAAGGCGTTGGAGACCGGGTCGCGGTTGAGCACCGCGAGGGCCGAGTCGAGCTCTTGGGGCTCGAGGACCCTGGTGGTGGACGTCGTCAGCACGTGTCGGTTTGCCTCACCGGTTGCGGGCCTGCGGGCCGGAGGGGGACTCGATTCCCCGCACTGTACCGTCCCCCTCTGATATGGCTCTCTCCCCCGGCTACCGCCGGGAGGTGCCCCCGCCGGGGCGCACGGCCTCCCCGGCCGCCGTCACCCGCCGACGGAGACCTGCGGTTCGCCGGAGGCGATGCCGTCCTTCTCCATCTGCTCGGCGATCTTCATCGCCTCGTCGATCAGGGTCTCCACGATCTTCGACTCCGGCACGGTCTTGATGACCTCGCCCTTCACGAAGATCTGCCCCTTGCCGTTGCCGGACGCCACACCGAGGTCGGCCTCACGCGCCTCGCCCGGGCCGTTGACGACGCAGCCCATCACGGCGACCCGCAGCGGGACCTCCATGCCGTCCAGCCCGGCGGTGACCTCGTCGGCCAGCTTGTAGACGTCGACCTGGGCGCGCCCGCACGACGGGCACGAGACGATCTCCAGCCGCCGCTGCCGCAGGTTCAGCGACTCCAGGATCTGGATGCCGACCTTGACCTCCTCGGCGGGCGGCGCCGACAGCGAGACCCGGATCGTGTCGCCGATGCCCTCGCTCAGCAGCGCGCCGAAGGCCACCGACGACTTGATCGTGCCCTGGAACGCGGGCCCGGCCTCGGTGACGCCGAGGTGGAGCGGGTAGTCGCACTGGGCGGCCAGCTGGCGGTAGGCGTTGACCATGACCACCGGGTCGTTGTGCTTCACCGAGATCTTGATGTCCCGGAAGCCGTGCTCCTCGAACAGCGAGCACTCCCACAGGGCCGACTCCACCAGCGCCTCGGGCGTGGCCTTGCCGTACTTCTCCAGCAGCCGCTTGTCCAGCGATCCCGCGTTGACGCCGATGCGGATGGGCGTCCCCGCGTCCGAGGCCGCCTTCGCGATCTCCTTGACCTTGTCGTCGAACTGCCGGATGTTCCCCGGGTTCACCCGCACGGCAGCACAGCCGGCGTCGATCGCGGCGAAGACGTACTTCGGCTGGAAGTGGATGTCCGCGATGACCGGGATCTGCGACTTCCTGGCGATCACGGGCAGCGCCTCGGCATCGTCCTGCGACGGGCAGGCGACCCGCACGATCTGGCAGCCCGAGGCCGTCAGCTCCGCGATCTGCTGGAGCGTCGCCCCGATGTCCGCGGTCACCGTCGTCGTCATCGACTGCACCGAGATCGGTGCGTCGCCGCCCACGGCGACCGGCCCGACCTGGATCTTCCGGCTGACCCGGCGGTCGGCGAGCTTGGTCGGTACGGACGGCATTCCGAGTGAGATCGCAGTCATCTGGTTCGTAGCCCCAAGAAGGTGTTTGAGTGGCCCGAGATCGGCGGGCTCCGGGTCCGAGATTACGGCACCGGATGGCGCCCCAGCACACTCCGGGCCCGAAGTCCACCTAAAGGCGAACTTCGGGACAGGTCACATCATCACGAAATTCGTACGGGATTCACCACGTCGGCCACCAGAACGAGCAGCGTGAAGCAGATGAAGATGCCGGCGATCACATAGGCGACCGGCATCATCTTGGCCACGTCGAACGGACCGGGGTCGGGCCGCCGGACCAGGCGCGCGAGGCGGCGGCGCAGGGACTCCCACGCGGCGCCCGCGATGTGACCGCCGTCCAGCGGCAGCAGCGGCAGCATGTTGAACAGGAACAGCGAGAGGTTGAACCCGGCGACGAGGAAGAGCATCGTCGCGACGCGCTGCGAGGGCGGGATGTCGAGGTTGGCGACCTCGCCGCCGACCCGGGCGGCGCCGACGACGCCCATCGGGGAGTCGGCCTTGCGGGGCGCGTCCCCGAAGGCCGCGTTCCACAGGTCGGGGACCTTGCCGGGCAGGGCGATCAGGGACTGGACGCCGTCCTCGACCATGGTGCCCATGCGGTCGACGGACTGGCCGAGGGACTGCTTCACCACGCCGTTGGCCGGGGTGAAGCCGAGGAACCCGGCGCTCACGTACTGGCCCTGGACGTAGCCGCCGTTCCCGTCGGACTTGGCGACCTTGTTGGTGATGAGGTTGGCGTGGAGGGTCTTGCGGGCGCCGTCCCGCTCGACGGTGATCGTCGCGGGTCCCGTGGTCCTGCGGATGTCCTGCTGGAGGTCGCTCCAGTCCGCGACGCGGTGACCGTTGAAGGCGACGATCTTGTCCCGGGGCTGGAGCCCCGCGGCCTTGGCCGGGGAGTCCTTGGCGTCCTTGGGGCACTTGTCGGTCGCGGACGAGGCCGGGACCACACAGGCGGAGACGGTGCCGACGCTGGTCGTCTGGGTGTTGACGCCGAAGCTCATCATCACGCCGACGAAGATCACCACGGCGAGGACCAGGTTCATGAACGGCCCGGCGAACATCACGATCATGCGCTTCCACGGCGCGCGCGTGTAGAACATGCGGGTCTCGTCGCCGGGCTGGAGCTCCTCGTACGCGGCCGACCGGGCGTCCTCGATCATGCCGCGCCACGGGGAGGTGGACCGCTGCGTGACCTTGCCGTCGTCGCCGGGCGGGAACATCCCGATCATGCGGATGAAGCCGCCGAACGGGATCGCCTTGATGCCGTACTCGGTCTCCCCCCGCTTGCGGGAGAAGATCGTCGGCCCGAAGCCGACCATGTACTGCGGGACCCGGATGCCGAAGAGCTTGGCCGTGGAGAGGTGGCCGAGCTCGTGCCAGGCGATCGAGATCCCGAGGCCGACGGCGAATACGACTATGCCGAGGACCGTCATCAATGTCGTCATGCGTGACCCTCCGGGGTCGCCTTCGCCGCGCGGGCGGCCAGTTCACGGGCGCGGGCACGGGCCCACGTCTCGGCTTCGAGGACGTCCGCGACGGTGAGCTGAGTTCCCGCGGAGGGGGCGCCGTGCTCGGCAACCACTTCCGCGACCGTATCGACAATTCCGTTGAAGGGCAGCTTCCGGTCGAGGAAGGCGTCCACACACTCCTCGTTCGCCGCGTTGAAGACGGCCGGGGCGGTGCCGCCGAGACCGCCGACGTGCCGGGCGAGGTCGACCGAGGGGAACGCCTCGGTGTCGAGGGGGAAGAACTCCCAGGTGTGGGCCCTGGTCCAGTCGCAGCCGGGGGCGGCGTCCGGCACCCGCTCGGGCCAGCCGAGACCGAGCGCGATCGCCATCCGCATATCGGGCGGGCTCGCCTGGGCGAGCGTCGAGCCATCGGTGAATTCAACCATCGAGTGGATATACGACTGAGGGTGGACGACCACCTCAATCCGTTCGAAGGGAATGTCGTAGAGCAGGTGGGCCTCGATGACCTCCAGCCCCTTGTTGACGAGGGTCGCGGAGTTGATCGTGATCACCGGCCCCATGTCCCAGGTGGGGTGGGCCAGCGCGTCCGCGGGGGTGACCTTCGTCAGCTCCTGCTTGGTACGTCCGCGGAAGGGGCCCCCGGACGCGGTGACGACCAGCTTGCGGACCTCCGCCCGGGTGCCGCCGAGCAGCGCCTGGAAGAGGGCGGAGTGCTCGGAGTCGACGGGGATGATCTGGCCGGGCTTGGCGATCGCCTTGACCAGCGGGCCGCCCACGATGAGCGATTCCTTGTTCGCGAGCGCCAGCATCCGCCCCGCCTCCAGGGCGGCCAGGGTCGGCGCGAGGCCGATGGAGCCGGTGATGCCGTTGAGCACGGTGTGGCACGCGGAGCGGGCCACCTCGACGGCCGCGTCCGGCCCGGCCAGGATCTCCGGCAGCGACTCGCCCGCGCCGTACCGCCCGGACAGCGCCGCGCGCAGCGCGGGCACCGCGTCCTCGCGGGCGACCGCGACGGTGGCCACCTTCAGCCGGTGGGCCTGCTCGGCGAGCAGCTCGGCCCGCCCGCCCGCGGCGGACAGGGCGGTCACCCGGAAGCGGTCCGGATTGCGCAGGATCACATCGATGGCCTGGGTGCCGATCGATCCGGTGGAGCCCAGGATCACGATGTCGCGGGGGCTGCCGGGGTCGGCGGGGGCTGCCGGGGGGCGCAGATGCGGGTCAGCCAGGGAATCCGTCATCTGCCCATTGTTGCGTCAGCCGCTTCGTGCGCCTAAACCGGCGCCGCCCCCGCGCACGGCGGGAGCGGCGCCTGTGCGGCGTCAGTGGACGGGGCGGTGGACGTTGTCCCTCATCGAGGGCCCGGGGGTGGCGTCGGCGATCCACGGTCCTTCGCCGCTGGGGTCGAGGATGCCCGCCTCCAGCCACTCGTACGAGCCGGAGAGCACCCCGGAGACCACCTTGCGGTCGAGGTCGTCGGTGTTGGTCCACAGCCGGCCGAAGAGTTCGTCGGCGCGGATACGGGCCTGCCGGCAGAAGACGTCGGCCAGCTGGTACGCCTCGGCGCCGTGGTCGCCGCGGCTGCGCAGCATCTCGGCGCGCACACAGGCGGCGCTCATCGCGAACAGCTCCGCGCCGATGTCCACGATCCGGCTGAGGAAGCCCTGCTTGGTCTCCATCCGGCCCTGCCAGCGGGACATGGCGTAGAACGTCGACCGGGCGAGCTTGCGCGCCGAGCGCTCGACGTAGCGCAGATGCGGGGACAGGTCCCGGTGGCCGGGCGGGGCGAACTCGGCGTACGCGCGCGGGAGGTGGCCGGGGCCGGTGACCAGGCCCGGCAGCCAGCGGGCGTAGAAGCCGCCCGCCTTGGCGGCCGCCCTGCCCTTGTCCGACAGGGACTTGTCCGGGTCGATGAGGTCGCCCGCCACCGACAGGTGCGCGTCCACGGCCTCCCGGGCGATCAGCAGGTGCATGATCTCGGTGGAGCCCTCGAAGATCCGGTTGATGCGCATGTCGCGGAGCATCTGCTCGGCGGGCACCGCCCGCTCCCCGCGGGCGGCGAGCGAGGCCGCGGTCTCGAAGCCGCGGCCGCCGCGGATCTGGACCAGTTCATCGGCCATCAGCCAGGCCATCTCGCTGCCGTAGAGCTTGGCGAGCGCCGCCTCGATGCGGATGTCGTTGCGGTCCTCGTCGGCCATCTGGGAGGCGAGGTCGATGACCGCCTCCAGCGCGAAGGTGGTCGCCGCGATGAAGGAGATCTTGGCGCCGACGGCCTCGTGCCGGGCGATCGGCTTGCCCCACTGCTCACGGGCCGCCGACCATTCGCGGGCGATCTTCAGGGACCACTTCCCGGCGCCCGCGCACATCGCGGGCAGCGAGAGCCGCCCGGTGTTGAGCGTGGTCAGCGCGATCTTGAGACCGGCGCCCTCGGGGCCGATGCGGTTGGCCGCGGGGACCCGGACCCGGTGGAAGCGGGTCACCCCGTTCTCGATGCCGCGCAGCCCCATGAAGGCGTTGCGGTTCTCGACGGTGACACCCTCGGCGGCCGTCTCGACGATGAACGCGCTGATCCCGCCCTTGTGGCCGTCGGACTTGGGGACCCGGGCCATGACGACGAGGAGGTCGGCGACCACGCCGTTGGTGGTCCACAGCTTGACGCCGTCGAGGATGTAGTCGTCCCCGTCGGGGACCGCGGTGGTGGCGAGCCGCGCCGGGTCGGAGCCGACGTCCGGCTCGGTGAGCAGGAAGGCCGATATGTCGGTGCGGGCGCAGCGCGGCAGGAAGCGGTCCTTCTGGTCCTGGGTGCCGAACAGCTTGACCGGCTGGGGCACGCCGATGGACTGGTGGGCGGAGAGCAGCGCGCCGATGGCGGGGCTGACGGAGCCGGCCAGCGCGAGGGCCTTGTTGTAGTAGACCTGGGTGAGGCCCATGCCGCCGTACTTGGTGTCGATCTTCATGCCGAGCGCGCCGATCTCCTTGAGGCCCTGGATGGTCTCGTCGGGGATCTGCGACTCGCGCTCGATGCGGGCGGGATCGATCCGGGTCTCGCAGAACTCGCGGAGCTTGGCGAGGAACGCCTCGCCGCGGCGCACATCGTCCGGTGCGGGCGCGGGGTGCGGATGGATCAGATCGAGGCGGAAGCGGCCGAGGAACAGCTCCTTGGCGAAGCTCGGCTTGTGCCATACCTGTTCGCGTGCGGCCTCGGCGACCTGGCGCGCTTCACGCTCGGACACCGGCCTGACGGATGATGCGGTCATCGGTGCTCCCTTGCCGCAAATGACGATCTCGTGACATTACCGGCACGTACCGCTGTTCAGTGTGCCCCCGGCGGGCCGGGTCGGCAAAGTGGTGCGGCGCCGTGAAGCGGGGGCGCGGCGCTGGTGAAGCGCTTCGACACTCTCTGGACAGCTCACACTGGACAGGTCTACTGTCTGCGTCGAAGCGCTTCGCTGCCCTCTTCCCGCCGGACGGAGTCCCCGCATGGTCACTCTCGCCGAGGTCGCCCGCCACGCCGGAGTCTCCGCCAGCACGGTGAGCTACGTCCTCAGCGGCAAGCGCTCCATCTCGGCGCCCACCCGGGAGCGCGTCGAGCGGTCCATCAAGGAGCTGGGCTACCACCCGAACGCCGGAGCCCGCGCCCTCGCCAGCAGCCGCTCCAACATCATCGCGCTGATGGTGCCCCTGCGGACCGATATCTACGTCCCGGTGATGATGGAGGTCGCCATCGCGGTCGCCACCACCGCCCGCGCGCACGGGTACGACGTGCTGCTGCTCACCGGCGAGGAGGGCCCCGCGGCGGTGCGCCGGGTCACCGGCAGCGGACTCGCCGACGCCATGATCCTGATGGACATCGAGCTGGAGGACGAGCGGCTGCCGCTGCTGCACGCGGCCCGCCAGCCCACCGTGCTGATCGGGCTGCCCGCCGACACCATCGGCCTGACCTGCGTCGATCTCGACTTCACCGCCACCGGCGCGCTGTGCGCGGAGCATCTGGCCGCCCTCGGCCACCGGGAGATCGCCGTGATCGGCGAGGCGGCGGCCGTCTACGAGCGCCACACCGGGTTCGCCGAGCGGACCCTGGACGGGCTGCGCGCGGCCGCCCGCGAGCTGGGGCTGCGGCTGCTGCACCGCCCGTGCGAGGGCAGCTACGAGTCGATGGACGGCACCCTGTCCCGGATCTTCGACGAGCGCCCCGGCACCACCGGCTTCATCGTCCAGAACGAGGCCGCCATCGATCCGCTGCTGAGCCTGTTGCGGCGGCAGGGGCGGGCGGTCCCCGAGGACGTCTCGGTGGTCGCCATCTGCCCCGACCAGGTGGCCACCAGTGCGTCCGTGCGGCTCACCTCGGTCGCCATCCCCGCGCAGGAGATGGGGCGGCGGGCCGTCGAGCTGGTGGTGGCCAAGCTCCAGGGCGACGCCTCCGAGCAGGTGGCGCTGCTGCCCCCGGAGCTGACCGTTCGGGCCAGCTCGGGCCCGCCGCCGTTCTGACGCGGCTGGTACCGCTGGTACCGCTGGCACCGCTGACGCCGCGACCCGTACGCACCGGCCGTACGACCCCTCACCGCCGCACCCCCGAGGAGCGCAACCGTGAACCCGTCGCCGCTGATCCCCGCCTCGCCCGCCTCTTCCGTCACATCGGTCTCCTCCGCGCTCGCCCAGTCCTCCCCCACCGTCGGCACCTTCGCCGAACGCGGCGGCGCCCTGGAGTGGAGCGGACGCCAGGAGACCGTACGGCTCGAAGCGTGGGGGCCCGACGCGATCCGGGTGCGCGCCCGGCTCGGCGGACCCGTCCTCGACGGGCTCCCCGGGGCGCTCCGGGACGCCCCGCCGCCGTCCGCCGCGTCCGTCGAGGTGGCGGACGGGCACGCCACGCTGACCAACGGCGCGCTCACCGCCGAGGTCGCCGCCGACGGCATGATCCGCTTCGTGCGGACCGCGGACGGCGCGGAGCTGCTGGCCGAGGAGCGCGCCCACTTCTGGTGGCCGGGGCCACGGCTGCGGACCGCGACCGGCAACGGCTACCACCGCCTGGAACAGCGCTTCCGCGCGTACGAGGGCGAGAAGCTGTACGGGCTGGGGCAGCATCAGCACGGGCTGCTCGACCAGAAGGGCGCCGTCGTCGACCTCGTCCAGCGCAACTCCGAGGTGACCATCCCCGTCCTGACCTCCAGCCGCGGCTACACGCTGCTGTGGAACAACCCGGCGATCGGGCGCGTCGAGCTGGGCGCGACCGGCACCCGCTGGGTCGCCGACAGCGCCCGCCAGATCGACTACTGGATCACCGCCGGGGACCCGGCCACCGCCCAGCGCCGCTACACCGCGGTCACCGGACGCGCCCCCATGCTGCCCGAGTGGGCGGCCGGGTTCTGGCAGTGCAAGCTGCGCTACCGCACCCAGGAAGAGCTGCTGGCCGTCGCGCGCGAGCACCGGCGGCGCGGGCTGCCGATCTCCGTCATCGTGTGCGACTTCTTCCACTGGACGCATCTGGGCGACTGGAAGTTCGACCCGGTGGCCTGGCCCGATCCGGCCGCGATGGTGCGGGAGCTGGACGAGCTGGGCATCCGGCTGATGGTGTCGGTATGGCCGTCGGTCTCGCCGCTGAGCGAGAACCACGCCACCATGGAGCAGCGCGGCTTCCTGATCGGCTCCGAGTACGGCCCCGTGGCGCACGCCGACTGGCCCGACCGGCGGGAGGGCGAGCGGATCCAGGTCGCCTTCTACGACGCCACCCACCCCGGGGCGCGGGAGTTCGTCTGGTCCCGGGTGCGGCAGAACTATCTGGAGCCGTACGGCATCCGCTCCTTCTGGCTGGACGCCTGCGAGCCCGAGCTGAAGCCCGGCTTCTCCGCGAACCTGCGCTACCACGCGGGCCCCGGTCTCGAGGTCGGCAACCTCTACCCGCGCGAGAACGCCCGCGCGCTGTACGACGGGATGCGGGCGGCGGGCGAGGAGGACGTCGTCACCCTCATCCGCTCGGCCTGGGCGGGCAGCCAGGCCTACGGCGCCGTCCTGTGGTCCGGCGACATCGGCACCGACTTCCCGACCCTGCGCCGCCAGATCGCCGCCGGGCTCAATGTGGCGCTGTCCGGCATCCCGTGGTGGAACACCGACATCGGCGGCTTCCACGGCGGCGACCCGGACGACCCGGCCTACCGCGAGGTGCTGATCCGCTGGTTCCAGTTCGGCGCGCTGTCCCCGGTGATGCGGCTGCACGGCTACCGCGCCCCGGGGCTGCCGCTGGGCCCGCAGATGACCGGCGGCCCGAACGAGGTGTGGTCGTACGGCGAGGAGGCCGAGCAGATCCTGGCCGCGTATCTGCGGCTGCGCGAGCGGCTGAAGCCGTATCTGCTGGAGCAGATGCGCACCGCCCATGAGGAGGGCCTGCCGCCGCTGCGCCCGCTCTTCCTGGAGTTCCCCGACGACCCGGCCGCCTGGGACATCGCCGACTCCTACCTGCTGGGCCCGGACCTCCTGGTCGCCCCGGTCCTGGAACCGGGCGAGGTCGAGCGGACGGCGTACCTCCCGGCGGGCGCGCGCTGGACGGACGCCTGGACGGGCGAGGAGTACGACGGCGGGCGGGCGGTGACCGTCCCCGCTCCCCTGGACCGCATCCCGCTGTTCCTGCGGGACGGCGCCCGGCTGCCGGTGCGGGACTGACCGCTGGAGGGGGCGCGTACCGCCGCCGCCATGGGGAGCGGCGGCGGTAGGCGGGCCTCAGCCGGCGCTGACGCCGAAGCTCTTGGTGCGGAAGTCCAGGCCGCCGGCCGACGAGGTGATCTCGTAACCGAACTGGACGTCACCGATGGTCACATCGCCGAACCAGCCCTTGGTGTTCTTGATCCAGTTCACGATGGGCTTGATGTCCACCGTGCCGGAGCTGGAGTTGGAGCTGCGGATGAAGGAGAAGACCTCGTTGGCGCCGTTGCTGCCTTTGTAGACGGTCCAGCTGTGGCCGCCGAGGGTGACGCTGCCCTGGGAGGTGCCGAGGGGGCCGACCGCGCCGGTCTTGTTGACCCACAGCATGATCTCGTAGTCGTAGTTGCTGTCCCAGATGTCGTACGAGGTGTTGTACGCGCCGGAGGACGGGACCGTCACGCTGTAGTTGCTGGTGAGGCTGTTGATGGCGCTGATCTTCTTGCCGACGACCTTCTTGGCGTTGGGGTAGGACTTGATGCCACCGGTGTTGGGGTGGTTGGCCCACACCCCCCAGTCACTGGCGGAGTTGGCCCAGATGGTCTGGGAGCCCGCGCCGGAGCCCCAGATGTTGTTGTAGAGCGTGTAGCCGCCGGTGGACCAGTTGCCCCACTGGTCGGAGGAGGACCAGGTGGCGGCCTGGGCGGGAGCGGCGGCGAAGCCGACCACGGCGAGGAGCGCCAGTAACGGCGTCAGGAGAAGCGAACGCACGGCTCGTCTTGGCACGATGCCGATTCCTTTCGGGTGGGGGGATTCCGGGGATGTATGGCGTCAGAGCGGTGCCAGGGCCACGACCGCGAAGCGGTCCAGCCTGACCTGGGTGTCGTACGCGCGGCCGGTCAGCAGATCGGTGCGCGCGGACGGGAGGGGGACGACCGCCGGGGAGCGGCCGTGGTTGAGGAGGAAGAGGAGGTCGCCGCGGAGTACGGCCTCGACGCCCTCGGGGATGCCGGGCAGCGGCGGTGACACCCCGGCCTCGTCGGCGGCGCGGCCCAGCAGGGCGCGCAGGGCGGCGGGTTCGGGGAGGGTGGAGACGTACCAGGCGGTGCCGTCGCCATAGGCGTTGCGGGTGACGGCGGGCAGGCCGTCCAGTTCACCGCCCTTGATCCGGGCGACCCGTTCGGCGGTGGCCGTCTCCAGGTCCTCGGACCAGAGGGTGCCGGTGAACGGGCCGAGCCAGGGGCTCTCGGCGGTCACGGTCTCGCCCTCGTCCAGCGGCCACCACTCGTGGACCGTCCGCAGGCCCAGGATGTCGCGCAGCCGCTGGTCGACTCCGCCGGGGCGGACCCGGTCGTCCTCGTCGGCGACGCCGGTGAAGAAGCCGCAGACGAGGGTGCCGCCGCCGCGGACGTAACCGGCCAGGTTCTCCAGCGCCTCGTCGGTCAGCAGATACAGATGCGGGACGGCGATCAGGGCGTAGTCGGCGAGGTCGGCGTGCGGATGGGCGAAGTCGGTGGTGAGGTTCCGCTCCCACAGGGCCTGGTGCCAGGCGCGCAGCACCTGCTCGTAGTGGAGCCGGGAGGAGGGACGGCCGTCCTGGACGCTCGCCCACCAGGCGTGCCAGTCGTGCAGGATGGCGGCCCGGGCGGGGACGTCGGTGCCCGTGGCGCCGCCCAGCTCGCGCAGGGCGGCGCCGAGTTCGCGCACCTGGCGATACGTGCGGCTGTGCTCCCCGGAGTGAGGGACCATGCCGGAGTGGAACTTCTCGCTGCCCTGCCGGGACTGCCGCCACTGGAAGAAGCAGACGCCGTCAGCGCCGCGGGCGACGGCCTGGAGCGACCACAGCCGCATCAGGCCGTGCGGCTTGGGGTGGTTGACGCCGCGCCAGTTGACCGGGCCCGCGGCCTGTTCCATCAGCACCCACGGCCCGCCCGCCTGGGAGCGCGTCAGGTCGTGGATCATCGCTCCGTAGGCGCCGCCGTGCGGATCCTTGGGGTCGGGATAGACGTCGACGGAGACGACGTCCTCCTCGGCGGCCCAGGCCCAGCCGTCCTGGCCGATGAACAGCGGCATGAAGTTGGTGGTCACCGGGATGTGCGGGGTGCGCGCGGCCAGCGCGTCGCGCTCGGCGGTGAAGCACTCCAGCAGCGCGTCGCTGGTGAAGCGGCGGAAGTCCAGCGCCTGGGCGGGGTTGCCCAGGTACTGGGCCCGGCGTGGCGGAATGATCTCCTCCCAGGAGTCGTAGCGCTGGCTCCAGAAGGCGGTCCCCCACGCCTCGTTGAGCGCGTCGAGGCGGCCGTACTTGGCGCGTAACCATCGGCGGAAGTGGGCGGCGGTGGTGTCGCACCAGCAGTGGGTGCCGTACTCGTTGCCCACGTGCCACATCCGCAGGGCGGGGTGGCCGCCGTAGCGGTCGGCCAGGTCCTCGGTGATCCGCAGCGCGTAGTCGCGGTAGACGGGGGACGAGGCGCAGAACTGGTTCCGCGAGCCGTACCAGACGACTCCGCCGGTCTCGTCGCGCGGCAGGGTCTCAGGGTGGCGGGCGCCCATCCAGGGCGGCGGGGAGGCGGTCGGGGTGGCCAGGCACACCTCGATGCCGCCCTGGTGGAGCAGGTCCAGGACCCGGTCGAGCCAGTCGAACTCGCGGGCCCCTGGGCGGGGTTCGAGCATCGCCCAGGAGAAGACGCCGACCGTGACGGTGGTGACGCCCGCCTCGCGCATCAGCCGGATGTCGTCGTGCCAGACGCTCTCGGGCCATTGCTCGGGGTTGTAGTCGGCGCCGTAGAGGATGCGGCCGCGGGTGGCGTCGTTCAGGTCGGGCATACCTGCTCTTTCGGGTCGGGACCGGCGATACGGGCTGGGCGGCTCGGTCAGCCCTTGACGGCGCCGATGAGCATGCCCTTGGTGAAGTGCTTCTGGACGAACGGGTAGAGCACCGCGACGGGGATCAGCGCGAGCACCATGACGGCCATCTGCACGGCCAGGCTCGGGATCTGCTGCGTGGAGATCATCTGGGACATGCCCTGCGGCGCCTGCTGCTTGATGACCAGCTGGCGCAGGATCATCTGGAGCGGCCACATCTGCTGGTCGTTGAGGTAGAGCATCGCGTTGAACCACTGGCTCCAGTAGCCGACCGCGTAGAACAGCGACACCACCGCGATCACCGCCCTGGACAGCGGCATCACGATCTGGAACAGGATCCGCCACTCCCCCGCGCCGTCGATGCGGGCGCTGTCGACCAGCTCGGGCGCGGTGTCCTGGAAGAACGCGCGCAGCACCAGCACGTTGAAGACCGAGATGGCGCTCGGCAGGATCATCGACCAGTAGCTGCCTTCCAGGCCGACGCCGGTGACCAGTAGATACGTGGGGATCAGCCCGGCGTTGAAGAACATGGTGACGAGCAGCAGCATCAGGATCGGACGGTGGAGGAACGACCCGGAGCGGGAGAGTCCGTAGGCGCAGAGCACGGAGACGGCGGTGCTGATCGCGGTGCCCACCGCGGTGAGCGCGAGGCTGACGAGCGTCGCGCGGGTCACCGTGCCGCCGCTCAGCAGCTCGGTGTAGGCCCGGAAGGTGATCGTCTTGGGGACGATGACCAGACCGCCCGCCTCGGTGATGGTCTTCTGGTCGGAGAGGCTGGTGACGACCACCACCCACAGCGGGCCGAGGATCGCCAGGCACACCCCGGTCAGGGTGATGCCCTTGATTCCCTGACCGACCTTGCCCGGCTCCTCCTCCCACACCGGGCGCTTCTCCCGGCCGCGTCGGCGCAGCAGTTCGCCGGAGGGTGTCGCGGCCCGGGCAGCGGGCCGCTCGGTCACGGTCATTTCCGGTAAACCCCCTGCTCGCCGAGCATATGGGCGACTTTGTTGGCGATCAGGACCAGGACGAGGCTGAAGACGCCCTTGATCAGGCCGCCCGCGGCGGCGATCCCGTAGTCCGTGTTGGCGATGCCGACCCACCACACATAGGTGTCGAAGACCTCCGAGGCACCCGGCCCCACCGCGTCGCGCTGGAGCAGGATCTGCTCGAAGCCGACGGTCAGCGCGTCGCCGACGCGCAGCACCAGCAGCAGGGCGATCACCGGGCGCAGCGCGGGCAGCGTGACGTGCCACATCCGGCGCCAGCGGCCCGCCCCGTCCACGGCGGCGGCCTCGTACAGGTCCTGGTTGACGGCGGACAGCGCGGCGAGGAAGACGATCACGCCCCAGCCCGCGTCCTTCCACACCAGCTGGGCGGTGACGAGGAACTTGAAGACCCCCGGGTCGGTCATCAGGTCGAAGCCCTCGTACCCGTGGGAGCGCAGCTGCTGGGCGAGGAGCCCGGCGCCGCCGAGCATCTGCTGGAAGATCGTGATGACCAGCACCCAGGAGAAGAAGTGCGGCAGGTAGAGGATCGACTGCACCAGGCCCCGGAGCCGGTCGCTGAGCACGCTGTTGAGCAGCAGCGCGAGCGCGACCGGAACCGGGAAGAACAGCACCAGCTGGATGAAGGTGATGCTGAGGGTGTTGGCGAAGGCGTCCCAGAAGCGGCTGTCCTGGAAGAGCAGGGTGAAGTTCTCGAACCCGACCCCAGGGGCTGGTCCAACAGCCCCTGGGTGAACGGGTCGTAGTCCTTGAAGGCGACCGTGGTCCACAGCAGCGGTACGTAGGTGAACAGCACGAGCAGCCCGACGGCGGGGGCCGTCATCAGCAGCAGGGTGCGGTCGCGGCGCAGCCGGTGCCACCACCGGACGCGGTCCGCGGGGCGGCCGCGGGTGCCCCGGCGGCCGCCGGTCGGCGTCGGGTCGCCGGCCGCTGTCCGGTCGCGGGGGTTCCGGTCGCGGAGGTGCACCGCCATCAGGCGCCGCTGCCGTTCTCTTCCAGGAGCTTGGCATACCAGTCGCGGAGCCGGTCGCCGCCGCCGCTGCGCCAGTCGCTGATGGCCCGCTGGGCGTCCTTGATCGACTTACGGCCGCGGGTGACGTCCTTGGCCAGGTCCTCGAAGGGGGTGTAGAGGGAGGCGTACCGGTTGGGCTCCTGGATCTGCATGCCGTAGAAGAGCGGCTTCTTCGCGAACTTGCCCATGCGCTGCATCCAGCCGCAGTAGTCCTTCACCATCTGCGGGAAGTCCGGGTAGGCGACGCTCGCCTGCGGGGACACGATGAAGCGGTAGGTGTCCTGGACGTCGCGGATGCCGGTGGGCGTTCTTGACCGGGGACGCCGTCCCTTCATGGTGTGGTGCACGCCTTCGACGCCGTAGTTCGATGAGGCGCTGCTCCTTGGTGCCGAAGGGCGCCGCGATGAAGTCGGCGAGGGCGAGGATCTCCTCGATCTGCTCCTTGGCGAGGTTCTTGTTGAGGAAGGACCAGATCGCGGCTGGCGGGTCGAGGTAGATGACCGGGTCGCCGCCGTCGGGGCCGAAATAGTCCATTCCCTGGATCTTGAAGTCGGGGTGGGGCCCGGCCTGTTCGAAGGTGGCGCCGTACCATTTGGCGTCGCCGTCGTTGTAGAGGAGGGTCTGTCCGGAGGTGAAGCGGGTCAGCGCGTCATTGGCCTTGCCCGCGACCGCGTCGGGGTGGACGTATCCCCTGGCGAAGAGCTTGCGGCACCACTCCAGGGCCTCCAGATAGTTGTCGGTCTCCACCTTGTGGACGAGCTTTCCGTCCTTCTCCACCCAGTAGTACGGCTTCTCGCCCGGGCATCCGAAGATTCGCTGCGCCGACCACCACATGTCGTCGCATGCCCACACCTTGCTCTTGGGCCGGGTGATCTCCTTGGCGAGGGCGAGGAATTCGTCCGGGCTCTTCGGGACCTGATATCCGTTCTTCTTGAACAGGTCCTCGCGGTAGTACGGAATGACTCCGGAGAGCGGACGGGAGGGCATCGGCAGACCGCGGAGCTTGCCGCCGAAGACGGACATCTGCCAGGCGGCGGTGGGAATGGCGGCCAGGTTGGGGTATTTCTTGACCTTGTCGCCGGAGAGATACGGGCCGAGGTCGGCGAATTTGGCGCTGACCGCCCCATGGATCTTTCCGCCCATCTCCCACAGCGGAATCATCACGATGTCGGCGATGTCACCGGAGGCGAGGACCGCACTGAGCTTTTCGCCGTAGGTGTTGCCGTCCTGCGGCTGGAGTTTGACCGTCGCGCCGAGCGCCTCGTTGACGGCCTTGTAATAGGCGTTGTTCTTGGGCGGCGGAGTGCCCCACAGCGGCTCGAACATGGTGTAGCTGCCGCCGTGGCCGGGCTTGCCCTTCACGGAGGCGACCAGGTCGGCTGCGGGCGGGGCCTTGGTGTAGCCGGGGCTGGAGCCGTTGACACTCGGAATATCCGGGTCCGCCACCTTCGAGGCCACATAGGTCGGCAGCAGCTTCTTCAGCTCCTTGCCGGAAGTGGTCCCGTTCTTGTTGCCGCCGCTCTCCGTGGAGCACGCGGACAACAGCGGAACGCCTCCCGTCACGGCCGCCGCGGCGATCGCCGTGGAGGCCAGGAAGGTTCTCCGGCTGGGAGGGGAAGTGGAGGCCGAAGCCTGGGAGTTCGGCATTGCGTCAACCCTTCGTGGCGAGCCCGCCGTACGACCGATGGTCGAAGCGCTTCGATATTGCGCTGAGATTAAGTCGGGGGGTCAGGTCGCGCAAGGGCCGGGCGGGAAGCAGTCGTCGACGTTCCGGTGATTCTCGTCTTTTCGCAACCGGGTGGCGGGAAAGGGCTGTTGACTCGTCGAGCCTTGACAGGGCGGGACCTGGGCCTCCAGCATCGAAGCGCTTCGAATCACACCTCCGACCTCCGCGAGGAGACCCGTGAGCGGTTGCGAGCCCGGTGAGCCGACGACCCGTCCGCCCTTCCGCGATCCGCGGCTGCCGCTCGGCACCCGCGTGGACGACCTGCTCGCCCGGCTCACCCCCGACGAGCGGATCGCGATGCTCCACCAGTACGCCCCTTCGGTGGAGCGGCTCGGCCTCGCCGCCTTCCGCACCGGGCAGGAGGCGCTGCACGGCGTCGCCTGGATGGGCCCTGCGACGGTGTTCCCGCAGGCGGTCGGGCTCGGCGCCACCTGGAGCCCGGACCTGGTGCGGCGGATCGGCGAGGCGGTCGGCACCGAGGCGCGGGCCATGCGCGCCCGCGACCCGCTGATCGGGCTCAATGTGTGGGCGCCGGTGGTCAACCTGCTGCGCGATCCGCGCTGGGGCCGCAACGAGGAGGGGTACGCCGAGGATCCGTACCTCACCTCCGCCCTGGCCGCCGCCTACACCCGCGGGCTGCGCGGCGACCACCCGGACCGCTGGCGCACCGCCCCGGTCCTCAAGCACTGGCTGGCGCACAACAACGAGACCGACCGCGACACCACGTCGTCCTCCGTGCGCCCGCGCGTCCTGCACGAGTACGACCTCGCGGCCTTCCGCGGCGCGGTGCGGGCGGGCGCTGTGGCCGGGGTGATGCCCGCGTACAACCTGGTCAACGGGCGGCCCAACCACGTCTCCCCGTATCTGCGGGAGCACCTGCGCACCTGGACCGACCAGCCGCTGGTGGTCTGCTCGGACGCGGGCGCGCCCTCCAACCTGATCGATTCCGAGCACTACTTCGCCACCCACGAGGAGGGTGTGGCGGCCGCCCTGCTGGCCGGGGTGGACAGTTTCACCGACCACGACCAGGACTCCTCCAAGACGATCGGCCGGGTGCGGGGCGCGCTGGCGCGCGGGCTCATCGACGCGTCCACCGTGGACACGGCGGTGCGGCGGCTGCTGACGATGCGGTGCGCGCTGGGCGAGTTCGACGGGGAGGACGATCCGTACGCCGACCCGCGGGGCGCCGGTTTCGACACGCCCGCGCACCGGGCGCTCGCCCTGGAGGCCGCCGAGCAGGCCGTCGTCCTGCTCAAGAACGACGGGCTGCTGCCGCTGTCGCCGTCCGCCACCGGGACCGTGGCGGTGGTCGGCCCGCTCGCCGACGAGTGCAAGCTCGACTGGTACAGCGGCAGCCTGCTGCGCCGCAGCTCGCCGCGCGAGGGACTGGCCGCGCGGCTCGGCGCGGACCGTGTGGTGTTCGTGGAGGGGACGGACACCGTACGGCTGCGCACCGCGGCGGGCTGGGTGCGGGTGCCGCCACCCGGTGTCGTGGCGGAGGGGCAGGCGCGCGAGCGGGCGCGGGAGGCGGCGCAGGAGGCGGCGCTCAACCCGGCGCATGCGACGGGGCGCACCGATTTGCCGCCGCTGACCATCGGCGACACCCCCACCGACCTGGCCCTGGCCGACTGGGGCGGGGGCGTGTTCACGCTGCGCGCCCCCTCCGGGCGCTATCTGACGGTCGCCGACGACGGCTTCGTACGGGCCGCCGCCGAGCAGCCCGGGGGCTGGGTGGTCCAGGAGACGTTCGCGCTGGAGCGGCACGGCGACGGGCATCTCCTCAGACACGGCGGGACGGGCGGGTATGTCTGTGTCGCCGCCGACGGCCTGAAGGTTGCCGACCGGTCCCGGGCCGAGGTCTTCCACCGCGAGGTCGTCGAACGCGGCGAGGACGCCGTCGCGCGCGCCGCCGCCGGTGCCGACGCGGTCGTCGTCGTGCTGGGCAACGATCCGCACATCAACGGCCGCGAGACCGAGGACCGCACCACCCTCGCCCTGCCCGCCGGGCAGGACCGGCTGTGGCGCGCGGCCCACGCCGCCAACCCGCGCACCGCGCTGGTGCTGACCAGCAGCTATCCGTACGCCGTCGGTGACGCGGCCGACGCGCTGCCCGCCCTGCTGTGGACCGCGCACGGCGGCCAGGCCGCGGGCACCGGGCTGGCCCGGGTGCTGTGCGGCGACGTCTCACCGGCCGGGCGGCTGCCGCAGACCTGGTACGCGTCCGAGGACGACCTGCCGGATCTGCTGGACTACGACATCATCGCGTCCCGCGCCACCTACCTCTACTTCGACAGCGCCCCGCTCTTCCCCTTCGGCCACGGTCTGTCGTACACCCGCTTCGACTACGACGGCCTGCTGGTGCGGCAGGACGGGGCCGGGACCGGGGACGCGGCCGGGGCGCTGACCGTCGAGTGCACGGTCACCAACTCCGGCCCGTGCGACGGGGACGAGGTGGTGCAGATCTACGCGAGCGCCCCGGGCGCGCGCGTGCCGCGCCCCCACCGCCTGCTGATCGCCCACCGCCGGGTGTCCTTGCGCCGGGGCGAGAGGGTGCGGCTGTTCTTCACCGTGCCGGTGGACGAGGCGCTGGGGTTCTGGGACGTGGCGCACGGCCGCTGGACCGTCGACCCGGGCGCGTACGAGATCCACGCGGGCGCCTCCAGCGCGGACATCCGCCGCACCGCCGCCCTCACCCTCGACGGCCCGCCGCCCGCCCCGCGCCCGGTGTTGCGGCGCGGTCTTGAGGCCGCGGACCACGACGCGGCGGACGGCATCGTGTTCGTCGACCGCACCAAGGCCCGCGGTGACGCGGTGACCTGCGGCGACGAGGCGGTCGGCCGACTGCTCTTCCGCGCCTGCGACTTCGGAGCGGGGGCGACGGCGGTCACGGTCGAGGCGGCCCGCGAGGGAACAGGCGGAGCGACGGTCGAGCTCCACCTCGCCGACGGCACACCGCTGGCCACCGTCGCCGTCCCGCCCACCGGCGGCCGCTACGCGTACACCACCGTCCGTACCGCCCTGACCACGCCCCCGGCCGGAGTGCACGACCTCCACGTCACGCTGCGCGGGGCCCTCAGACTGGCCCGCCTCGGCTTCTGAAGGTTGAGGGTCCGGAAGAAGCCGAGGCGGGTCCAGGCGGTCGTTCGTTACAGGTCGATCCCGGTGAGGACCATGACCCGCTCGTACGTGTAGTCCTCCATCGCGAACCGCACGCCCTCGCGCCCCACGCCGGACTTCTTGGCGCCGCCGTACGGCATCTGGTCGGCCCGGTACGACGGCACATCGCCGACGATCACGCCGCCGACCTCCAGCGCGCGGTGCGCGCGGAACGCGGTCTGCACATCGCGGGTGAAGACGCCCGTCTGGAGCCCGTACTTGGAGTCGTTGACGGCCGCGAACGCCGCGTCCTCGTCCGCCGCGCTCTGCACGGTCAGCACCGGGCCGAAGACCTCCTCGCAGGAGATCGTGACGTCCGCCGGGACGTCCGCGAGCACCGTCGGGGCGTAGCTCGCGCCCTCGCGCTTGCCGCCCGTCAGCAGCTTCGCCCCGGCCTGGACCGCCTCGTCCACCCAGGACTCGACGCGCTTGGCCGCGTCCTCGCTGACCAGCGGGCCGACATCGGTCGCGTCATCGGACGGATCGCCGGTGACCTGCGCCTCGACGGCCGCGACGATCTTCGGCAGCAGCCGCTCGTACACGGACGCGTCCGCGACCACCCGCTGCACGGAGATGCAGGACTGGCCGCCCTGGTAGTTGGAGAACGTGCCGATACGGGTGGCCGCCCAGTCGAGGTCGGGGTCGGCGGCGTAGTCGGAGAGGACGACCGCCGCGCCATTGCCGCCCAGCTCCAGCGTGCAGTGCTTGTGCGGCACCGACGCCTGGATCGCGTAGCCGACCTTGTCCGAACCGGTGAAGGAGATGACCGGCAGGCGCTCGTCCTGGACCAGTGCGGGCATCTGGTCGTTCGGCACCGGCAGCACGCTCCAGGAGCCCGCCGGAAGGTCGGTCTCGGCGAGCAGCTCGCCGATGACCAGCGCGGACAGCGGGGTCGCTGGCGCCGGCTTGAGGATGATCGGCGCACCGACGGCGAGGGCCGGGGCAACCTTGTGCGCGCACAGGTTCAGCGGGAAGTTGAACGGCGCGATGCCGAGCACGGTGCCCCGCGGGAAGCGGCGGGTCAGCGCGAGACGGCCCACGCCGCCGGGGTCGGTGTCCAGGCGCTGGGCCTCCCCGCCGTTGAACCGGCGGGCCTCCTCCGACGCGAGCCGGAACACGGAGACGGCGCGGCCGACCTCACCGCGCGCCCACTTCATGGGCTTGCCGTTCTCGTCCGAGATGAGCCGGGCGATCTCCTCGGTGCGCTCGGCGAGCCGTCGCGACACGTGGTCGAGGGCGGCGGCCCGTACGTGCGCGGGCGTCGCGGCGAACTCCGCGCGCACGGCCTCGGCGGCCGCCACGGCCTCCTCGATCTGCGCCTCGGTGGGAACGCTCACCGCGCCGACGCGCCGGCCGTCCCACGGCGACGTGACCTCGAGCGTGCTCTCGCCCGTCGCCTCGCGGCCGGCGAGCCAGAACGCATGGGTGACAGCTTCGTTTGTGTCTGGCACAGCGGATCCCGACCCTTCTGAAGTGGTGGGGTGATGGTGCGGATGTCTCTCTGCCTCCACCGTAGGCGCGCGGGACTCGCGGCGCGTTTGTCCGGGGCGGCGCAGTCGGCGCCCGCAGCGCACCGCAATGGCGTGGCGTGCGGTGCGTTGCGCTACCTCAGGACTTCAGCGTGGGTGTCGCCGGGGCCGTGGCCTTCAGGGCCAGCCAGAGTTCCATCCGGACATCCGGGTCGTCGAGGGAGCGGCCCAGGATCTCCTCCACGCGGCGCATCCGGTAGCGCAGGGTGTGCCGGTGAACGCCCAGGTCGGCGGCGGCCGCGTCCCACTGGCCGTGCCGGGACAGCCAGGCGCGGAGGGAGGCGACCAGATCGCCACGGCCCGTCGCGTCATGGTCGTGCAGGGCGCGCAGCATGCCGTCGGCGAAGGCCCGTACGGCGTCGTCGGCGAGCAGCGGCAGCAGCGAACCCGCCGCAACGTGCTCATGCTCCACCAGCACCCGGCCGCGCCGCCGGGCCACCGACAGGGCCTGCTCCGCCTGCCGGTAGGCGGCCGCGGCCGCGATGGGACCCGCCGGGGCGGACAGGCCGACGACCAAGCCGCCGCCCTGGGCGGCACGGTCGCGGGGACGGGTCGCCGTGGCGCGGCGGCTCTCGATCCCCTCGGCGTGCTCCGTACAGACGGCGACCGCGGCCCCGCCGTCGGGGGCCAGCACGATCATGCGCTCACCGTCGGGTACGACGAGCACCGCCTCCCCGGCGCGGGCGGCGGCCGCCTCCATGGCGTCCACGAGCACACCGAGGGGGTCGGCGCGATCCGGGTCGCCCGGGGTCGTGCCACCGCTGTCGGCGTCCATCGACGCCTCCGCCGCTGTCTCGTCCGTCGCGTACGCCGCGTGCGACTGGTGCGTACCGCCGCCCGGCACCGCCTCGGCGACCAGCATCCGGAACGGGGCGTCCAGCAGTCCCCCGTACAGCCGCCCGGCCACCGCCCGGGCGTGGTCCGGCTCCCCCGCGAGCAGCATCCGCAGGACCGCGGTGCCCAGCCGCTGCTCGGCCTCCCGCAGGGCCCGGGAACGCTCGGTGGTCAGGGTCAGCAACGCGACGGCCGAGTGGACGGCGTAGCGCTCGGCGGTGCCCAGCGGCGCGCCCGTACCGACCGCGAGGACGCCCCGGGTGCGGCGCCCGGTGCCCAGCGACTGGAGCTCCACCCGGTCCGTCGGCTCGTCGCCCGCGTCCGTGCCGCTCCCGCCGACCACCACGCTCGCGGGGGCGGGCCGGGCGCGCAGCCGTTCGGCATCGGCGGTGTGGCGGGCGGCGCGGCGGGCCGCCCAGTCGGGGGCGGCGGCGACCACGGAGCCGGAGGCGTCGTACAGCGCCGCCCAGCCGTCGACGTGCGCGGCGAGCCGGGCGAGCAGCGCGGCGGGCCCCTCGGCGCCGATCGCGGCGCGGGTCAGCTCGCGCTGCGCCTCGAACCCGGCGGTCACCGCGCGGTACTGGTCGGCGGCTATCGCCGCCGAGACGGCCTTGCTGATGGCGATGAAGGGCGTACGGCGCGGCACCACGAGCAGCGGCAGCCCCTCCTCCTTCGCCGCGGCCACGAGCGCCGCCGGAACCTCGTCGTAGGCGACCCCGAGAGCGAAACCGATCCCCACCACTCCCGCGTCGGCCAGCCGCCGGACGTAGCGGACCATCTCCTCCGGGTCCTCGGCGTCCAGCTTCATCGCGGTGATGAGCAGCAGCTCGCCGCCCTCCATGTACGGCACGGGGTCGGCGAGCTCGCTGACGTGGGCCCAGCGCACCGGCGTCTCCAGCCGGTCCTCTCCCGCGAGGACGGACAGCTTGAGCGCGGTGTGGTGGACGAGTGAGGCGAGCGTGGGAGGCATGGCACCTTCGATGCGGATGCGACGACGGAATACGACGACGAATGCGACTTCACCGTCCCGTATGAACGGCTACTGCCGATTCTGCCTCAATGGACGAATGCGTGGTATCCGCGCCGAGAACGTCACCTCTCGGGCCGGCTGGTGGCTGAGCCGCCAGTCGGCTCGAGAGGTGGCTGGCGGCTCAGCCGCGCAGATCCACCAGCACCGGCGGCCCGCCCTCGCCCCGCACCGACGTCACCGACAGCACCGCGTGCCCGGCGGGGACCGAATGCGCCAGCTCGGACGCGGACCAGCGCTCGCGCTCCACCTTCCGCACCGTCACGGACTGGGTGGTGACGGCCTTCCCCGTCACCACCTTGCGGATGAAGTGCAGGACCTTGGTGAACGGTTCGTCCGAGATGATCTGCCGGTCCGTGACGTCCCGGGTCTCGACCCACTCCGTACCCCACACCTCCGCGAACCGGGCCCCGTCCCACGTCGTCACCCCGGCGCAGGCCATCCGGCAGCCGACCGCCCCCAGCAGCGCGCTGCGCAGCGTCTCGGGAACGTCGTCGAGGGTGCGGAGGGTGAGCACCGCGCCCGCGTGGGCGGCGCGGAGGCGCTGGATACCGCGCAGCGCCTCGGGGGTGATGGTGTGCGACGCGTCGTCGAGGACCAGGCACGCGAAGAGCGACCGGTCGGCGCGGCCCGCGGCGCACTCGCTGAACTGCGCGAGCACGAGACGGGCCAGCATGCGGGACGCCTCCGCGTGCCCGCGCTCCGGCAGATCGATCCGGACCCGCAGCGGGTGTTCGAGGGCGCGGAGGGAGAACGGCCGCCGGTCGCCGGTGGTGTCGAAGAAGCCGGCGAACGCGGGCCGGTCCAGCAGCGCGATCCGGTCGGCCAGCAGCGCGCCCACGTCCCCGGGCGTGCCGGACTGCCGCACCCGCGCCTCCAGCTCACGCGCCTGCGCCTGCTCCCCCGCCGCGTCGAGCGCCTCGCGCAGCGTGCCGACCGCCGTCTTCGCGCCGTCCAGCAGCTCGCGCAGCTCCGGCACGGACGGGAAGCGGCCGTGCGCGGCGCGGTAGGGACCGAGCAGCTGGGCCAGCGCCGTGGCCGCGCGGCGGCTGTCACCGCCGGGCAGCGAGGCGGCCATGTCGCCGATCAGCGCCTCGGCGAGGATGCCCGCGGCCTCGTCGGGGTCCGTGGTGCCGCCGTAGAGGTCGAAGTCGTAGACGGAGTCGGGGCGGCCGATCTTCACGACGACGTCGAACGCATCGTCGGCCCCCAGCCCCGCCCCCGCGGGCCCCACGGCCACCACCGCGACCCGCCCGGCGAGCGCCTGGAGACACAGCGACTCCACGACGGGCCGCACCAGCCGCCCGGTCTTCCCCGACCCGGGCGGCCCGACGGCGAGCAGCGAGGTCCCCAGCACATCGGGGTCGAGCGCGAGCCCGGCGCCGCGGTGCTGGTAGGGATTGCGCAGATCGTCGACGGCGGTCCCGAGACGGACCTGGCGGGCGAGCAGATCGTGCTCGGCCATGCGCCCGGGCAGGTCCCGGGCACCGGACGGATGGCCGTGCGAGGCGGCGCCGTGGCGCAGCACGGTGTCGGTGAACGTGGCGAGCGAATTGCGTCCGGCCCGCACGGACTGCCAGGCGTGCTCGATGCGCGCGTGATCGACGTCGTTCATCGCCCCGGCCCGCGCCTCGGCCGCCAGCCGATCGGCCGCCCCGTGCGCCCCGGCGGCCCGCAGATGCGGCCACTCGACGGGGTCGGCCTCGGGCCGACTCGGCGCGGCCGCGGCGTCCGTCTCGTCCCAGGCGCGCCGGAAGAGGGGGGTGACGTAGCGGCGCCAGACTTCGGCCCAGTGGCCGACGCGGCCGAAGAGGACGGCCAGGAATGCGACGCAGACGGCGATATAGATGCGCTGCGACCACCAGCCTGCGTCCGTGTTCCCCCCACGCTCGTACCACGAGTCGGGTGTCAGCAGGTACATCGGCCACAGCCAGTAGCCGCCGAGGTATCCGTTCCAGAGCAGCGACCAGACCAGCCACCCGCAGAGCGCGGCGATGATCGCCCCGCTGAACAACCGGCGCCCGGGAATCCGGTCCGGGTCCTCCGGCGGCTTGGGCCTGTGCCCGTACGCCCACACCCCCGGCCCCGCCGCCTCCGCACGCGGAGTACGCAGCCACGCGACGAAGGACGGCCGCGCGCCCGGCGCCGCGGGCGCACCCGGAGCCGCAGGCGCGCCCGGCGGCATCGGCGGGGGCACCGCCGGGGCCGCCGGGGCCGCCGGGGGCACCCGGGGTGGGGCCGGGGGGCGGGGTGGCGGGGTGGGTCGGGTGTTGCGGGAGTCGAACGTGCCCTCGGTGTCCATCTGCTACCCCTTGCCCCCTGACCGGCTGTGCCTCTGCGTTTCGCGCCACCGCGCCACCGCTCAATCTAGTGTTCCCGCCCGGGGAGTTCAGCGACCCCACCGGGGTGACACCTCACGACGTGCCGGGATGTCCCCCGGGCCGCGGCTATGTCCGTCGCGGACAAGGCGACACACGTACTGCTCCCCAACGGAACATGCCGCTTCGCTCGCCGCGCGCCTAGCCTGCGAGTAAAGCCCCTGTCACGTCCCTTTCTTCCCGTGGAGTACCTCATGACCGAACTGTCCGGAGGCCCGTCCCTCCCCCAGGAGCGTCGCGTCGTCACCGCGATTCCCGGCCCGAAGTCGCAGGAGCTGCTCGCCCGTAAGACCGCGGCGGTCGCCGGGGGCGTGGGCAGTGTGCTGCCGGTCTTCACGGTGCGTGCGGGCGGCGGGGTGATCGAGGACGTGGACGGCAATTCGCTGATCGACTTCGGTTCCGGCATCGCCGTGACCTCGGTCGGCTCCAGCGCCGAGGCCGTGGTGCGCCGGGCGTCGGCGCAGCTGGCGGACTTCACGCACACCTGTTTCATGGTGACGCCGTACGAGGGGTACGTGGAGGTCTGCGAGGAGCTGGCGCGGCTCACGCCGGGCGATCACGCCAAGAAGTCGGCGCTGTTCAACTCGGGCGCGGAGGCGGTCGAGAACGCGGTGAAGATCGCCCGCGCGCACACCAAGCGCCAGGCGGTCGTCGTGTTCGACCACGGCTACCACGGCCGGACCAACCTCACCATGGCGCTCACCGCCAAGAACATGCCGTACAAGCACGGCTTCGGCCCCTTCGCGCCCGAGGTCTACCGCGTTCCGGTCGCCTACCCCTACCGCTGGCTGACGGGCCCGGAGAACTGCGCCGAGGAGGCCGCGGCCCAGGCCATCGACATGATCAGCAAGCAGGTCGGGTCGGAGAACGTGGCCGCGATCATCATCGAGCCGGTCCTCGGTGAGGGCGGCTTCATCGAGCCCGCCAAGGGCTTCCTGCCGCGGATCGCCGAGTTCGCGAAGGACAACGGCATCGTCTTCGTCGCGGACGAGATCCAGTCCGGTTTCTGCCGCACCGGCCAGTGGTTCGCCTGCGAGGACGAGGGCATCGTCCCGGACCTGATCACCACCGCCAAGGGCATCGCGGGCGGTCTTCCGCTGGCCGCCGTCACCGGCCGCGCCGAGATCATGGACGCGGCGCACTCCGGCGGCCTCGGCGGCACCTACGGCGGCAACCCGGTGGCCTGCGCGGCGGCGCTGGGCGCGATCGAGACGATGCGCGAGCTGGACCTCAACGCGAAGGCCCGGCGCATCGAGGAGGTCATGAAGGGCCGGCTGTCGGCGATGCAGGAGAAGCACGACATCATCGGCGACCTCCGCGGCCGTGGCGCGATGATCGCGATCGAACTGGTGAAGCCGGGCACCAAGGACCCGAACCCGGAGGCGACGGCGGCCGTCGCCAAGGCCTGCCACGCCGCCGGGCTACTGGTTCTGACCTGCGGTACGTACGGGAACGTGCTGCGTTTCCTGCCGCCGCTGGTGATCGGAGAGGACCTGCTGAACGAGGGTCTGGACGTCCTCGAGGGCGCCCTCGCCGAGCTGTGACTGTGGGTGGATCGTCGGGAGCGTGAAGAAGATGTGCGGGGCCGATGACAGGTGGGTGATCGGCCTGTCCGACAGCCTCTCGCTGCCGTACGGTCATTCCAGATGAGAGAAACACCCCGCTCGCAGGGGACTGCGGGCGATGCCGAGCCGGCGCTTCCCCAGCTCCGACCCGGCTGTGCCCTCGCGCACACCACTGGAGCCTCCGGCTCCGGATCTCCTCACCGATCGGACGGCCGCCCGCCCCAAACCCCCCGGGGCGAGCGGCACACCGGTCGCCACGGCGGCCCCGGAACCACCCCCCCTGTTCCGGGGCCGCCGTCTGTCTTCTTCCGTCACACCGCTCTCCGCGCGCTCGTGCTCCCCACTGTGCTGCTGGCGGTGTTCGCGCTGTGCGCCTGGCAGGTCGCCGCCCACGGTCCGCTGCGTACGTTCGACGAGCGGCTCGGCCGCGCGATCGCCGGATCGCCCCTCCCACTCCTCCGGCGCGGAGTTCTTCGCCGACCTCGGCAATACGAAGGTGGCGCTTCCGGTCCTCGGCGTCGCGCTCGCCTGCACGGCATGGCGTACCCGGGCAGCGGTACGCCGGTGGTGGCCGGGGCCGCTGGCCGCCGCGCTGGCGATGGCGGCGGTCCCGGCCCGGGGCGCACCGCTGAAGGCGCTGCTCGACCGCCCGGGTCCGCCCGGGCCGCTGGCGGGCGAGACCGGGTTCTTCCCTTCCGGCCATGCCGCGACGGCCGCCGTCGCCTATGGCGCGGCAGCCGTGCTGCTGCTCCCCCTCCTGCGCGCGAGGCTGCGGGGGTGGCTGATCGGCGCCGTCGTCCTGCTCACCTCGCGGTGGGGGTGGGCCTGGTCCGCCGGGCGTACCACTGGCCGCTGGATGTGGTCGGGAGCTGGTGTCTGTGCGGCTGTCTGCTGTGGGCGGTGCTCCGCGTACGCGAACGGAGCGGCAGGCGCACGGCCTGACAGCGGGGGTCAGCTGTCGAAGCCCAGCCCGGCCCTGTCCATCGCCTTCAGCCACAGATTGCGCCGTCCCCCGTTGGCGTCGGCCCGGCTCATCGACCACTGGGTGAGTCCGATCCCCGCCCACCGGACCGGTTCCGGCGGGAACGGCAGGGGCTTGCTGCGCACCATCTCCAGCCGGGTCCGCTCGGTGTCGTCGCCCGCCAGCAGGTCGAGCATCACCTCCGCGCCGAAGCGGCTCGCGCCGACGCCGAGGCCGGTGTAGCCGAGGGCGTAGGCGACGCGTCCGCCGTGTGCGCTGCCGAAGAACGCGGAGAAGCGCGAGCAGGTGTCGATCGCGCCGCCCCAGGCGTGGCTGAACCGCACGCCCTCCAGCTGCGGGAAGCAGCGGAAGAAGTGCTGGGCGAGGGTGCGGTAGGTGGCCGGGTGGTGATCGTATTCGGCCCGCACCCCGCCGCCGTAGCGGTAGACGATGTCGTAGCCGCCCCACAGGATGCGGTGGTCGGCGGTGATGCGGAAGTAGTGGAAGTGGTTGGCGGTGTCGCTGAGGCCCTGCCGCCGCTGCCAGCCGATCGCGGCGAGCTGCTCACCGGTCAGCGGTTCGGTCATCAGGGCGTGGTCGTAGACGGGGACGATGTACGGGCGGACGCGGCGCACCAGGGCCGGGAAGGCGTTGGTGGCCAGCGCGACGTGACGTGCCCGCACCCGGCCGTAGGGGGTGCGCACCAGCATCCCGGAGGATCCCGTTCCGGCGCGGCTCAGCTGCTCGGCGGGGGTGTGTTCGTAGATCCGTACGCCCAGTTCGGCGCAGGCGCGCTTGAGGCCCCAGGCGAGCTTGGCGGGGTGCAGCATGGCCACGCCCCCGCGGTCCCACAGCCCGGCGAGGAAGGTGGGCGAGTCGACCTCGGCGCGCACCGCGTCCCGGTCCAGGAACTCGGGCTCCTGGACGCCGAGCGCGGCGGCCTGGGCCGCGGTTTCGCGCAGTTCGTCGATCTGGTGGGGCCGGGTGGCGACGTCGATCTCCCCGGTGCGCTCGAAGTCGCAGTCGAGGGCGTAGCGGGCGACGGCGGTTTCGATGGCGTCCAGGTTGCGGTGGCCGAGCCGTTCCAGTTCGGGCAGTTCACGGGGCCAGCGGGCGGCGCCGTTGCCGAGGCCGTGGGTGAGCGAGGCGGCGCAGAAGCCGCCATTGCGGCCGGAGGCGGCCCAGCCCGCCTCCTGGGCCTCGACCAGCACCACGTCGCGGCCGGGGTCGCGCTCCTTGGCGATCAGCGCGGTCCACAGCCCGCTGTAGCCGCCGCCGATGACGAGCAGGTCGCAGCGCTCGTCGCCGACCAGGGCGGGGCGCGGGCGGGGCCGCCCGGGGTCGTCCAGCCAGTACGAGGTGTACGCGACGTCGGCGAGGGCCGCCAGGACGGGCGGTCCGGGAGCGTCGCTGCCTCCGGGAGAGCGGGGCATGGCGTCTGCGGCCATGGGTGTCAGCTCCTCTTGCGGCGGGCGCCGGCCAGCTGACCGGCGAGGACGCACAGCACCGCGACGGCGAACATCGCCGTTCCGATCACATTGATCTGGACGGGGGTGCCGCGCTGCGCGGATCCCCACACGAACATGGGGAAGGTCACGGTCGATCCGGCGTTGAAGTTGGTGATGATGAAGTCGTCGAAGGAGAGCGCGAAGGACAGCAGCGCACCGGCGGCGATGCCGGGGGCGGCGATCGGCAGGGTGACGCGCAGGAACGTCTGCGCCGGGGAGGCGTAGAGATCCTGGGCGGCCTGTTCCAGCCGGGGATCCATGCTCATGACGCGCGCCTTGACGGCGGTGACGACGAAGCTCAGGCAGAACATGATGTGGGCGATGAGGATCGTCCAGAAGCCGAAGCCCACGCCCATGTTGAGGAAGAGGGTGGCGAGCGAGGCGGCCATGACCACCTCGGGCATCGCCATCGGAAGGAAGATCAGGCTGTTGACCGCGGGGCGGGCCCGGAAGCGGTAGCGGGCCAGCGCGAAGGCGATCATCGTGCCGAGGACGGTCGCGCCGAGCGTGGCCCACACCGCGAGCTGGAGGCTCAGGGAGAGCGAGCCGCACAGGTCGGGGACGCCGCACGGATCGGTCCAGGCATCGGTGGAGAACCGCTGCCAGGCGTAGTTGAAGCGGCCGTTGGGCTTGTTGAACGAGAACACCAGGACGATGACGTTCGGCAGGATCAGATACGCGAGGGTGGCGAGCCCCGCGAGGATCACCAGGTTGCGCCGTATCCAGCGGATGAGGTCCATCAGACGAGATCCTCCGTCCCTGCCTTGCGGATGTAGACGGTGACCATCGCGAGGATCGCCGCCATGAGGAGGAAGGACAGCGCGGCGGCCGTCGGGTAGTCGAGTACCCGCAGGAACTGCGACTGGATGACGTTGCCGATCATTTTCTGGTCGGTGGAGCCCAGCAGCTCGGCGTTGATGTAGTCGCCCGCGGCCGGGATGAAGGTCAGCAGGGTGCCCGCGACGACCCCCGGCATGGACAGCGGGAAGGTGACCTTGCGGAAGACGGTGACGGGGCGGGCGTAGAGGTCGCGGGCGGCCTCGTGGAGCCTGCCGTCGATGCGCTCCAGGGAGGTGTAGAGCGGCAGGATCATGAAGGGCAGGAAGTTGTACGTCAGCCCGCAGACCACGGCGAGCGGCGTGGCCAGCACCCGCTGCCCCTCGGTGATCCCCAGCCCGCTGGTGACGTCCAGGATGTGCAGGGAGTTCAGCACCCCCACCACCGGGCCGCCGTCCGCCAGGATCGTCTTCCAGGCGAGGGTGCGGATCAGGAAGCTGGTGAAGAACGGCGCGATGACCAGGACCATCAGCAGATTGCGCCAGCGGCCCGCCCGGAAGGCGATCAGGTACGCGAGCGGGTAGCCGAGCAGCAGGCACAGCACGGTAGCGGTGGCCGCGTACAGCACCGAGCGCAGGAACTGCGGGGTGTACTCGGTGAGCGCGTCCCAGTACGTCTGCACGTGCCAGGTGACCCGGAACCCCTCTTCGAGGGAGCCGGTCTGGACGGAGGTCGACGCCTGGTAGACGAGCGGGGCCACGAAGAACACCAGCAGCCACAGGATGCCGGGGAGCAGCAGCCAGTAGGGCACCAGCCGCTTGCGTACGTTACGGGGCGCGGCACTGACGGGGGCCGCCTCGCGCGTCTCCGTGGCCGTCACGCCGCCTCCCCCTCAGTACTGATGTCGGTGCCCGCGTCGATGTCCTGGGCCGGGTCGAGGCCGAAGGTGTGGGCGGGGCTCCAGTGCAGGACGACCTCGGCGCCGGGGACGAGCCGGGGGTCGCGCTCGATGTTCTGCTCGTAGACGGCCAGCTCGGCGCCGTCCGGGGTGGCCACGACGTACTGCGTGGAGACGCCGATGAAGCTGGAGTCCGCGATGCGGCCGGTCATCCGGTTGCGGGCCGCGGGAACGGCCCCGGTGTCCTCGGCGGGGGTGAGGGAGATCTTCTCGGGGCGCACCCCGACCAGCACCGCGGCGCCGGTACGGGCGGGGGCACCGCATCGCCCGGCGGGCAGGGTGAGGCGGCCCCCGGCGGCGGTCAGGAGGAGCTCGCCGCCGCTCTTGTCGGTGATCTCGGCCTCGATGAGGTTGGAGGTGCCGAGGAAGTTGGCGACGAAGGTGGTGCCCGGGCTCTCGTACAGCTCGGCCGGGGCGCCCAGCTGCTCGACGCGGCCGCCGTTCATCACCGCGACCGTGTCGGCCATGGTCATGGCCTCCTCCTGGTCGTGGGTGACATGGACGAAGGTGATGCCGACCTCGGTCTGGATGCGCTTCAGCTCCAGCTGCATCTGGCGGCGCAGCTTGAGGTCGAGGGCGCCCAGCGGCTCGTCGAGGAGCAGCACCCGGGGGTGGTTGATGAGCGCGCGGGCGAGGGCGACGCGCTGTTGCTGGCCGCCGGAGAGCTGCTGCGGTCTGCGGCGGGCGAAGTCGCCGAGCTGGACGAGGTCCAGCATCTCCCCGACCTGCCTCTTGACGGACTTGATGCCCCGTCGGCGCAGCCCGAAGGCGACGTTCTCGTAGATGTCGAGATGCGGGAAGAGGGCGTAGCTCTGGAAGACGGTGTTGACGGGCCGCCGGTGCGGCGGGAGGGCGGTGACGTCGTCCCCGGCGAGCCGGATGGTGCCGGTGGTGGGCTCCTCGAGTCCGGCGATCATGCGCAGGGTGGTGGTCTTGCCGCAGCCGGAGGCGCCGAGCAGGGCGAAGAAGGAGCCGGCGGGTATGTGCAGGTCGAGCGGGTGGACGGCGGTGAAGGACCCGTAGGTCTTGCTGATCCCGTCGAGCCGGACGTCGCCGCCGGTGGTGGTGGGCTGGGTCATGGGTGGACTTCCTCGCGTGTCAGGCCGTCAGGCGCCGGTGAGCTTGGCGAACGCGTCCTCGAACGCCGTCTCCTCCGTGCTCGACAGGGAGCGGAAGGCGTGGGACTTGGCGGCCATCTCCTCGTCCGGGAGGATCAGCGGGTTGTCCGCCAGCTCCTTGTCGATCTTCGCGAGTTCGGCGCGTACGCCGTCGACCGGGCAGACGTAGTTGATGTAGGCGGCGATCTTCGCGGCGACCTTGGGCTCGTAGTAGTAGTCGATGAGCCGTTCGGCGTTCTTCTTGTGGCGTGCCCCGGCCGGGATCAGGAGGTTGTCGGTGGCGGTCATGTAGCCGGCGTCGGGGATGGCGAACTCGATCTCCGGGTTGTCGGCCTGGAGCTGGATGAGGTCACCGGCCCAGGCCATGCAGGCGGCGAGGTCGCCCCTCGTGAGGTCGCCGGTGTAGTCGTTGCCGGTGAAGCGGCGGATCTGGCCGCGGTCGGACGCCTTCTGGAGGCGGGCGATCGCCGCGCCGAAGTCGTCCGCGGTGACGCTCTCGGGGCGTTTGCCCATGTCGAGCAGGGTCAGCCCGACGGTGTCGCGCATCTCGGTGAGCAGGCCGACCCGGCCCTTGAGCCGGGGGTCCTCCAGGAGCTGGGAGACGGAGGTGACGCTGCGGCCGCCGGTGGCCTTCTTGTTGTACGCGATGACGGCGGGGATGCCGGTCCAGGGGTAGGAGTGGGCGCGGCCCGGGTCCCAGTCCGGGTCGCGGAACTCCGCCGCCAGGTTCGTATAGGCGTGGGGCAGATGGGCCGCGTCCAGGGTCTGCACCCAGCCGAGCCGGATCATCCGGGCGGCCAGCCAGTCGGTGACGCAGATGAGGTCGCGTCCGGTGTCCTGGCCCGCGGCGAGCTGCGGCTTGATCTTGCCGAAGAACTCCACGTTGTCGTTGATGTCCTCGGTGTACTTCACCGTGATGCCGGTGCGGCGCCGGAACTCCTCCAGGGTCGGGCGGCGGCCGCCCTTGGTCTCGTCCATGTACTCCGTCCAGTTGGAGAACGCGACGCGCTTCTCCTCGGCGGAGTGGTCATCGGCGGCGCTGTCGGCGCCGGTGCGCCCGGCGGGTGGGATCCCGCAGCCGCTGAGCGCCCCGAGCCCTCCGGCGGCGAGCGCTCCGGCGCCGCCCGCCCGCAGCAGCCCACGGCGGGACAGCGCCATACGGCCGCCTGCCATGCTGCGCCGCATCGCGGCGAGCTGTGGCGCGGACAGGCTCTCGGGCTCGTGCCGTGACTCCATACGCTGTGCCCCCTCGGCGAACCGCCGCTCCGTCGGACCGCATCGCTGATCCATGGCCTGATCTCCTCCGCCGGACCGCCCCCTCACACGAGGAGGGCGGCGTGGCTCCAACCGGAATCGAGGGATGATCCTGGCAGAGCACCTGCGCTTCAACAAGGGATTCCGTCGTTGCTTTTTGGTTTCGCGACGGAATCAGTGATTGCCTTCGGAGGGGTGACCGGCCCCGCCGCCCGGGGCGCTGTCGGTGGCCGGTGCGAGAATCCCGGGCATGGAGACGAACGGGGCAAGGGCATCGGCCACGGGGGACGGCGGACCGCGCTCGGTCGAGGAGCTGGTGCACCGGACGGCGCGCGGCGAGACCCTCAAGTACGTGTATTTCTGGGGCCATCGGCCGCGGCGCGACGGCGGCGTGGGTGCCGGGTGCTTCAGCCAGTGGTGGCCCGCGCCGTTCGAGGTGGACGGCGTCACCTACCCGACCGCCGAGCACTGGATGATGGCCGGGAAGGCACGGCTGTTCGGCGACGCGGACGCCGAGCGGCGGGCGCTGACCGCCTCGCACCCCAAGCAGGCCAAGGACGCGGGCCGTTCGGTGCGCGGCTTCGACGAGGCGCGGTGGCGGGCGCACCGCTTCGCGCTGGTCGTCGAGGGCAGTGTGCACAAGTTCGGCCAGCACCCGCCGCTGCGCGACTATCTGCTGGGGACCAACTCCCGGGTGCTGGTGGAGGCCAGCCCGATGGACCGGATTTGGGGCATCGGGCTGGCGGCGGACGACGAGCGGGCGGCGGACCCGGCCCGCTGGCGCGGGCTCAATCTGCTGGGCTTCGCGCTGATGGAGGCGCGTCAGCGGCTCATATCGGCGGGCGGGACCACCCGCACGACCGACATGTTGGCGTAGCCGGAGTCGTCGGCGCTGTCCGAGCTGTCACGGTTCTCGTCCGCGACATAGACGAAGATCATCACCACGCTCGCCACCACGGCGGCGGACCCGAGGATGAGCCCGGCAAGGGCCATGCCGCCGTTGGTCGCCTCGCCCCGGCTCGCCTTGGCGCGGCCGAGCGCCCCGAAGATGATCGCGAGTACACCGAGGATGATGCTGAACACGACGCTGAAGAAGAACACCAGGCCGACGATGCCGAGCACCAGGGCGGCCGTGCCGGTGCCGTTGTTCGGCATATAGGTCCCGCCCGGCTGCCAGCCCTGACCGTAACCCGCTCCCGGGTACGCGGCGCCGGGGTAGGCACCGCCCGGGTAGGCGGGGTACGCCGCGCCGGGATAGCCGTAGCCGGGCCCGCCGTACGGGGCCTGGCCGCCGTAGCCCGGCTGGCCGTAGCCGCCGGTGCCGTACGGCGTGCCCTGGTACGCGCTCGGGGTGCCCGGGCCCGTCGGGGCGGGCGGCGGCGGAGGCACCGCACCGGCGCCGGGCACGGCGCCCGGCAGGGCCGGG
>NZ_GG657754.1:3250075-3258697 GCF_000158915.1 Streptomyces himastatinicus ATCC 53653
GGGGCCCCGGCACGGGCGGCGGGGGCGGGGCGGGCGGCCCCGTGGGCAGCGAGGTGAGCGTCTGCTGCTCGGCCACCGAGGGCCGGGACGGCGGCTTGTCCAGACGTGTGGGCGGGGCCGGCGGGGCCCAGGGATCGTGGTCGCGCGGCTCCGGCTGCCGCTGTTGGTTGTGCTGGTCGGGCTGGTCAGCCATGTATCTCCCCCACAGCGATGTCCGCCCATGCTACGGGCTGGCAACACCGCCCCGTGCCCCCGCATCTACGATGACCGGAGCCCGCCGCCGACGGCCGTCACCCGGAGGTTCTCGTTGACCGATCTCACCGCCTTCATCGCCGGACTGCCCAAGGCGGAGCTGCACGTCCACCACGTCGGCTCGGCCTCCCCGCGCATCGTGGCCGAGCTGGCGGCGCGCCATCCGGACTCCAAGGTGCCGACCGATCCGGAGGCGCTGGCGGACTACTTCGTCTTCCGTGACTTCGCCCACTTCATCGACGTCTATCTCTCCGTGGTGGACCTGATCCGCGACGCCGAGGACGTGCGGCTGCTCACCTACGAGATCGCCCGCGACATGGCCCGGCAGAACATCCGCTACGCCGAGCTGACCGTCACCCCCTACAGCTCGACCCGGCGCGGCATCCCGGACGCGGCGTTCACCGAGGCGATCGAGGACGCCCGCAAGGCGGCCGAGGCCGAGTTCGGCACCGTGCTGCGCTGGTGCTTCGACATCCCCGGCGAGGCCGGGCTGCCGTCGGCCGAGGAAACCACCCGCATCGCCTGCGACCTGCGCCCCGAGGGGCTGGTCTCGTTCGGCCTCGGGGGGCCCGAGATCGGCGTGCCGCGCCCGCAGTTCAAGCCGTACTTCGACCGCGCCATCGCCGCCGGGCTGCACAGCGTTCCGCACGCGGGCGAGACCACCGGACCGCAGACGATCTGGGACGCCCTCACCGAGCTGCGCGCCGAGCGGATCGGCCATGGCACCAGCGCCGTCCAGGACCCGAAGCTGCTCGCCCATCTCGCGGAGCACCGCATCCCGCTGGAGGTCTGCCCGACCTCCAACATCGCCACCCGCGCGGTCGCCACCCTCGACGAGCACCCCATCAAGCAGATGGTCGAGGCCGGGGTGCTGGTCACCATCAACAGCGACGACCCGCCGATGTTCGGCACCGACCTCAACACCGAGTACGCGGTCGCCGCCCGGCTGCTCGGCCTGGACGCGGCGGGTGTCGCGGCCCTCGCGAAGAACGCCGTCGAGGCGTCCTTCCTGGACGCGCCGGGCAAGGCGCGGCTGACCGCGGAGATCGACGCCTACACGGTGGTCGCGACCCGATGACGGTGGCGGGCGCGGCCTTCGTCCCGGTCGGCCACCGCGGCGACCCGTACACCCACCGCGAGAACACCCTGGCGTCCATCGGCTCGGCGATACGCGCCGGGGCGGGCGCCGTGGAGGTCGACGTCCGGCTGACCCGCGACGGCGTCCCGGTCCTCCTCCATGACGCCGGCCTCAAGCGGCTGTGGGGCCATGACCGGCCCCTGTCCGCGCTGACCGCCGAGGAAGTACGGCAGTTGTCCGGCGGAGGCATACCCACGCTGCGCGACGCACTCGCCGCGACCGGACGGACCCGGCTGCTGATCGACCTGCCCGACGCGTCGGCCGCCCTCGCGGCCGTCGCCGAGGTGCGCGAGGCGGGGGCCACGGACCGGGTGTACTACTGCGGTGAGCTGTCCGCGCTGCGCCGGGTGCGCCGCGCGGAGCCCGGCGCCGAGATCTCCCTGACCTGGACCACCCTCGCGCCGCCCCGGCCCACCCTGCTGGCCGATCTGCGGCCCCGCTGGCTCAACTACCGCTTCGGCCTGGTCTCCCCCGGCCTCGTCGAACGCGCCCACGCCGACGGCCTGCTGGTCTCCGCCTGGACCGCCGACACCCGCCGCTCGATGGCGCGGCTGCTGCGCGCGGGTGCCGACGCGATCACCACGAATCGCATCGGCACCCTCTGTACGCTGCTCAGCCGCCGCTGACCCAAAGGCCGCTATCGGGGCATCAGCCCAGCGACGTCATCACGTGCTTGATGCGGGTGTAGTCCTCGAAGCCGTACGCCGACAGGTCCTTACCGTAGCCGGACTTCTTGAATCCGCCGTGCGGCATCTCGGCGACCAGCGGGATATGGGTGTTGATCCAGACGCAGCCGAAGTCCAGCGCCTTGGACATCCGCATCGCGCGGGCGTGGTCCTTGGTCCACACCGACGAGGCGAGCGCGTACTCCACGCCGTTGGCGTAAGTGACCGCCTGGGCCTCGTCGGAGAACGACTGGACGGTGATGACCGGGCCGAAGACCTCGTGCTGGACGATCTCGTCGTCCTGCTTGAGCCCGGAGACCACGGTGGGCGCGTAGAAGTAGCCCTTCTCGCCCACCCGGTGGCCGCCCGCCTCGACCTTGGCGTGTGCGGGCAGCCGCTCGATGAAGCCGGTGACCTGGGCCAGCTGGTTGGCGTTGTTGAGCGGGCCGAACAGCACGTCCTCGTCGTCCGGGGCGCCGGTCTTGGTGTCCGCGGCGGCCTTGGCCAGCGCGGTCACGAACTCGTCGTGGATCGACTCGTGGACGAGCACCCGGGTGGCCGCCGTACAGTCCTGGCCCGCGTTGAAGAAGCCCGCGACCGAGATGTCCTCGACGGCCTTGGCGATGTCGCTGTCCTCGAAGACCACGACCGGCGCCTTGCCACCCAGCTCCAGATGGACCCGCTTGAGGTCCTTGGACGCGCTCTCCGCGACCTGCATACCGGCCCGCACCGAGCCGGTGATGGACGCCATGGCGGGCACATCGTGCTCGACCATCAGCCGCCCGGTCTCCCGGTCGCCGCAGATGACGTTGAACACGCCCTGCGGATGGCCCAGTTCCGCCAGCACCCCGCCGATGATCTCGGCGAAGAGCACGGTGGAGGCCGGGGTGGTGTCGGAGGGCTTGATGACGACCGTGTTGCCCGCCGCCAGTGCCGGGGCGAACTTCCACACGGCCATCATCATCGGGTAGTTCCACGGCGCGACCTGCGCGCACACCCCGATCGGCTCGCGGCGGATGATCGAGGTCAGCCCCTCCATGTACTCACCGGCCGAGCGGCCCTCCAGCATCCGCGCCGCGCCCGCGAAGAAGCGGATCTGGTCGATCATCGGCGGCATTTCCTCGTCCCGCGTGAGCCCGATTGGCTTGCCGGTGTTCTCCGACTCGGCCGCGATCAGCTCTTCCGCGCGCGCCTCGAAGGCGTCGGCGATCTTCAGCAGGGCCTTCTGCCGCTCGCCGGGCACCAGGTCCCGCCAGGCGGGGAACGCGGCCGCTGCCGCGTTCATCGCCGCGTCCACGTCCGCCGCTCCCGACAGCGGCGCCGTGGCATAGGCCTCGCCCGTGGCCGGGTTGACCACCTCCGTGGTGCGCCCGTCCGCGGCGTCCCGGAACTCACCGTCGATGTAGTTGCGCAAACGACGCAGCTCGGTGGTCACGTGCCACCCCTCCTGTCAGCTGTCCGATGGGTGAGACACCACCCTAATCGCGAGGACGACGCTTTCAACATACCCGCCACACCAGAACAACGGAATCAGTGATTTTTGGTCACCCACACAACGGAATTCATCAATCGAGGGTTGCCAGACAGTCGAGGCTCGTGCACAGTGAGGGCCGTGGCCACACCTGACAAGAACGGCACGCCGTCGCTCGACTCCGTATCCCTGGCGATCATCGAGCAGCTCCAGGAGGACGGCCGGCGACCCTATGCCACCATCGGCAAGGCCGTGGGCCTGTCCGAGGCGGCGGTGCGGCAGCGTGTGCAGAAGCTGCTCGACCAGGGCGTGATGCAGATCGTCGCCGTCACCGACCCGCTCACCGTGGGATTCCGGCGCCAGGCGATGGTCGGGATCGACGTCGACGGCGATCTCGACCCGGTCGCGGACGCGCTGACCGCCATGGACGAGGTCGAGTACGTGGTCGTCACCGCGGGCTCCTTCGACCTCCTCATCGAGGTCGTCTGCGAGGACGACGACCATCTCCTTGAAACGATCAACAAGCGGATCCGGACGCTGCCCGGCGTGCGCTCCACCGAGAGCTTCGTCTACCTCAAGCTCCGGAAGCAGACCTACACCTGGGGAACGAGATAGCCATGAGCGCGGACCTCTCCAAAACGGCGTACGACCACCTGTGGATGCACTTCACCCGCATGTCGTCGTACGAGAACGCCCCCGTGCCGACGATCGTGCGCGGCGAGGGCACGTACATCTACGACGACAAGGGCAAGCGCTACATCGACGGCCTCGCCGGGCTGTTCGTGGTGCAGGCCGGCCACGGGCGCGCCGAACTCGCGGAGACCGCGTACAAGCAGGCGCAGGAGCTGGCCTTCTTCCCGGTGTGGAGCTACGCCCACCCCAAGGCCGTCGAACTGGCCGAACGGCTGGCCGGTTACGCGCCCGGCGACCTCAACAAGGTCTTCTTCACCACCGGCGGCGGCGAGGCGGTCGAGACCGCCTGGAAGCTGGCCAAGCAGTACTTCAAGCTCACCGGCAAGCCCACCAAGCACAAGGTCATATCCCGGGCCGTCGCCTACCACGGCACCCCGCAGGGCGCCCTGTCGATCACCGGCCTGCCCGGGCTGAAGGCCCCCTTCGAGCCGCTGGTCCCCGGTGCGCACAAGGTGCCCAACACCAACATCTACCGGGCGCCGATCCACGGCGACGACCCCGAGGCGTACGGCCGCTGGTGCGCCGACCAGATCGAGCAGCAGATCCTCTTCGAGGGCGCGGACACCGTCGCCGCGGTCTTCCTGGAGCCGGTGCAGAACGCGGGCGGCTGCTTCCCGCCGCCGCCCGGGTACTTCCAGCGGGTGCGCGAGATCTGCGACCAGTACGACGTCCTGCTCGTCTCCGACGAGGTCATCTGCGCGTTCGGGCGGCTGGGCACGATGTTCGCGTGCGACAAGTTCGGCTACGTCCCGGACATGATCACCTGCGCGAAGGGCATGACCTCCGGCTACTCCCCGATCGGCGCATGCCTCGTCTCCGACCGGCTCGCCGAACCGTTCTACCGGGGCGACAACACGTTCCTGCACGGCTACACCTTCGGCGGCCACCCGGTCTCGGCGGCGGTGGCCCTCAGCAACCTCGACATCTTCGAGCGCGAGGGGCTGAACCAGCATGTGCTGGACGCCGAGGGGGCGTTCCGCTCCACCCTGGAGCGGCTGCACGACCTGCCGATCGTCGGCGACGTCCGGGGGAACGGCTTCTTCTACGGCATCGAGCTGGTCAAGGACAAGGCCACGAAGGAGTCCTTCGACGCCGACGAGACCGAGCGCGTCCTGTACGGCTTCCTCTCCAAGGCGCTGTACGACAACGGGCTCTACTGCCGGGCCGACGACCGCGGCGACCCGGTCGTCCAGCTGGCCCCGCCGCTGATCGCGGACCAGGGGCTGTTCGACGAGATCGAGCAGGTGCTCAGGGGTGTGCTCACGGAGGCGTGGACGAAGCTCTGACTTTCCCCCGCCTCGCCGGGAGGCAGAGGCATCAGCCCCACTTGAGGGCGAACCACAGTTCCATCCGCACGTCCGCGTCGCCCAGGTCCGCCTCCAGCAGGGCCGCGGCGCGGGCGATGCGTTGGCGGACCGTATTGCGGTGGATGTCCAGCGCCACCGCCGTACGGTCCCAACTGCCGTGCAGCGACAGCCACGTCCGCAGCGTCTCGCGCAGGGCGGGCGCACCGTCCAGCGGTGCGACCCGGGCGCGGCCCAGCGTATCGGCCTCGGCCGGGTCGACCAGTGAGGCGACCTCGCCGCGCGACGGAGCGTGCCGCACCACGGGCAGCCGCTCCGCGACCGCCCGGCGCACCGCGCGGTCCGCGTCGGCGCCGCCCGTGCGCGAGTCCGTCGGCGGACACCCGGCGCCCCGGCGCCCAGCGTCCAGCCGGGCTGCGCCCGTACCTCCGCGTCGCCCGGCACCAGGGCGCACAGTTCGTCCCCGGCCAGGTCGACCAGGTGCGTACCGAGCCCGGCGGCGAGCGCGGCCGCGGCCAGCAGCCCGTCGTCGCCGCGCCCACGGCGCCGCCCGCGCACCACGGTCCACATCTCCGCGCCGCTCAAGAGCCCGGCGACCTCGGCGGGTTCGGCGCCCAGCATCAGCCGCACCAGCGCGGTGCGTTCGGCGCCCGCGTCGGCCGTGCGCCGCCCGGTCAGCAGGGCGAGCAGCACCATGGCCACGCCCACGACCGCGGTCTCCGTCGCATCGCGCCGCGGTGCGCACACCCCGAGGGCGAGCGGCCGTTCCGGCCCGCCCAGGCCGTACGCGCTCAAGGCGGCCCCGTCCGCCGTGCCCGCGGCCGAGGCCGGGCCCGCCCGCAGCCGGGCGGCCAGTGAGGCGAGCGCCCCGCGCACCTCCGGGGACGGGCGCGGACCCGCCGCCGCCAGCTCCGCACCGTCCGGCCCGTACAGCACCGCCCACCCGCCCAGATGCCGTGCCAGGAGCCGCAGCACGGCCGGTACCGGATGGGGTCGCGCGGCGGCAGCGGCGAGCGACTGCTGCACCTCCGTGATCCGCCGCAGCTCCTGGTGGCGGCGCTCGGCCATGGCGTCCCATACGGCGCTCGCCACGGCCGTGAAGGTCGTCTCCCGCGGCACCTCCACCAGCGGCAGCCCATGCCGGTCGCACGCCTCGATCAGCGCCCGCGGCACCTCCTGGTGCACCGGCGCGACGCCGAATCCCAGCGCCGTGGCGCCCGCCTCGACCGTGCGGGCCACATAGCGGTCCCAGTACGCGTCCGTCGCCTCCGGACCGTGCACCCCGGCGCTGAGCAGCAGTTCGCCGCCCAGCAGATACGGAACGGGATCCTCCATCTCGCTCGTGTGCACCAGGTACACCGGCGCCTCCCCGCGCGGCCCGGCGACCTGCCGCAGGCCCAGGCCGGGGTGGTCCAGCAGGACGGCGAGGGGCACGGGCACTGTCGGCGGCATGGCCTTTTCCTCCATCCCGGGGACCACGAGTGGAGGAAACGTACACTTCCCGGCCTCTTCGGCGACACCCTAAGGTCGCGGTCACCGTCCCCGCCGTGAGGAGCCCCACCATGACCGCTGTCGACTACACGGTGATCGTCGTCTATCTCGCGGGCATGCTCGCCCTCGGCTGGTGGGGCATGCGCCGCACCACGTCGACCAGCGACTTCCTGGTCGCGGGCCGCCGTCTGGGCCCCGCCATGTACTCAGGGACGATGGCCGCGATCGTGCTCGGCGGCGCCTCCACCATCGGCGGCGTCGGCCTCGGCTACCAGTACGGGCTCTCGGGCGCCTGGATGGTCCTCACCATCGGCCTCGGCCTGCTCGCCCTGTCCGTCTTCTTCTCGGCGCGCATCGCCCGCCTCAAGGTCTACACGGTCAGCCAGATGCTGGACCTGCGCTACGGCGGGTCCTCCGGGCTGATCTCGGGCATCGTCATGTGGGCGTACACCCTGATGCTCGCGGTCACCTCGACCATCGCGTACGCCACCATCTTCGACGTGATCTTCGGTCTCGACCGCGTCGTGGCGATCGTGCTCGGCGGGGCCATCGTGATCTGTTACTCCACGCTCGGCGGCATGTGGTCGATCACGCTCACCGACATGGTGCAGTTCGTCGTGAAGACCGTCGGCGTGCTGCTCCTCCTGCTGCCGATAGCCGTCGTCAAGGCGGGCGGCTTCGCCGCGATGAAGTCCGAACTGCCGTCGAGCTACTTCTCCCCCATGGGCATCGGCGCCCAGACGGTCTTCACCTACGTGCTCATCTACTCCTTCGGCATGCTCATCGGCCAGGACATCTGGCAGCGCGTCTTCACCGCCCGCAACGACAAGGTCGCCCGCGTCGGCGGCACCGCGGCCGGTACGTACTGTCTGGCGTACGCGGTCGCCGGAGCGGTCATCGGTACGGCGGCGAAGGTCCTCTACCCCGACCTCGGCTCCCCCGACGACGCGTTCGCGACCATCGTCAAGGACGCGCTTCCCATCGGCGTCAAGGGGCTCGTCCTGGCCGCGGCCCTGTCCGCGGTGATGTCGACCTCTTCGGGCGCCCTCATCGCCTGCGCCACGGTCGCGAACAACGACATCTGGGCCCGCCGCCGGGGCCGCCCCGCCACCGCCTCGCACGACGAGGTCGCGGGCAACCGCCTCTTCATCCTCGTCATGGGCGTCACGGTGGTCGGCATCTCCATCGCGCTGAACAATGTCGTCGAGGCGCTGACCGTCGCCTACAACGTGCTGGTCGGCGGGCTCCTGGTGCCGATCCTTGGCGGCCTGCTGTGGAAGCGCGGCACGGGTGCGGGAGCGCTGGCGTCGGTGGCCGTGGGCGGTACGACGGTGATCGGGCTGATGCTCTGGAAGGGCGTCCTCGCCAGCGAGCCCATCTACATCGGCCTGCTGGCCTCGCTCGTGGCGTACGTGGCGGTGAGCCTGTTCACGAAGCCGACGGACGCGGCGGTCCTGGACGCCTGGCACCGCCGCCTGGCCGGCGACCCGGCCCCCGAACCCGCCCCCACTCCGGCGAACGCGTAGTCCCCACCCCACCACCAGGAAAGGCACACCCCATGCGCACCGCACCGCGCGAGCGTCACGGCGGCGATCTCGTCGTCGAATC
>NZ_GG657754.1:3259445-3261201 GCF_000158915.1 Streptomyces himastatinicus ATCC 53653
GGGCGCGTTCCCCTGGGACCATCCCCTCTCCCTCCGGTCCTGGATGGAGGACCGGCACACGACCGACCTGCTGGAGGACGCGGACGTCCTGCTCGTGGTCGGCTCGGGGCTCGGCGAACTCTCGTCCAACTACCACACGTTCCGGCCCCGCGGTCAGGTCGTCCAGATCGAGGCCGACCTCGGCAAGCTGGAGTCCAACCACCCGGCCCTCGGCATCCACGCCGACGCCAAGCCCGCCCTGACCGCCCTGGCGAGCGAGGTCACCCCGCGCCCGAAGACCACCGGCGCCCAGACCGCGGCCACCCTGCTGGCCCGCGTCCGGCAGCGGATCGCGGCGCAGGACCTGGACCTGGAGCAGCGGGTGCTGGGCGCCGTACGGGAGGCCCTGCCCGATGACGCGCCCAGCTTCTGGGACATGACGATCCTCGCGTACTGGGCCTGGTCCGCGTTCGATCCGCGCACGGGCGCCATGCACTCCGCCCAGGGCGCGGGCGGCCTCGGCTACGGGCTACCGGCCGCGCTGGGGGCCGCCGCCGCGGACCGTACGAAGCCGGTGCTGGCCGTGTCGGGCGACGGCGGGGCCATGTACTCCATCGCCGAACTCGCCACCGCGCGCCAGTACGACCTTCCCGTGACCTGGCTGATCGTGGACGACGGCGGCTACGGGATCCTGCGCGAGTACATGACGGACGCGTTCGGCGAGGCGACGGCCACCGAACTGGCCCGCCCGGACTTCGTCGCGCTCGCCGAGTCCTTCGGCGTGACGGCCGTACGCACGGCACCCGACCGGCTGCGCGCCGACCTGGCGGCGGCGCTGGCCGCCCCGGGCCCCTCGGTCGTCGTCCTCCCCGCCCTGCTGCGCATGTTCGCGCCCACCCACCTCGGAGAACCGCACCAGGGCTGATCGGAGGAACCCGGCCCGCCCCCGGCCGAGCCTCAGGCGCGGGCCCCGGCGGGAGTCCTTACCGTGCCCCCTAGTGACCCATTGGCTCCGGCCTCGTTCACCCCGGCGGGGGAACGAGACGATCGCAGGTAAGGCGAGGTGCTCTGGATGGTGGCTCCGCCCGACAACGACGTGCTCCGGGCACGCACCCTGTCGTACGCCCATGACGGCTCGCCCGCCCTCGCCAGTGTCTCCGTCGACGCCCGCGAGGGCGAGATCCTGGCGGTGACCGGCCCCCGGGGCTGCGGGAAGACCACGCTCCTGAAGTGTCTGTCGGGCCAGCTCGTCCCGGACGACGGAGAGGTGTGGTTCAACGACACCGCCGTGCACTCCCTCACGCCCCTGAGCCGCGAGCGGCTGTGGCGCGACCACTTCGGCTGGATCGACACCGAACCGCAGCTCGTGCCGGAGCTGACCGGATGGGAGAACGCGGCGCTGCCGCTGATGCTGCGCGGCAGCGGGCGGCGCGCCGCGAAGAGCGCGGCGTGCGAGTGGCTGGAGCGGCTCGACGTCGCCGAATGCGCCGGGGCGCGCCCCGGCGCGCTGCTCCAGTCGCAGCGCCAGCGGGTCGCGATCGCGCGGGCGCTGGCGCCCACGCCCAGTGTGCTGTTCGCGGACGAGCCCACCGCGCCGCTGCACCGCGCCGACCGCGCCCAGGTGCTGCGTACGCTCACCTCGGCAGCGCGGACACACGGCATCACCGTCGTGCTCGCCACCCAGGACCCGGAGGTGGCCACGCTCGCCGACCGCACCGTGACGCTGCTGGACGTCCTCCTGGTGAGCTCGGCGGCGTCCCCCGACGCGGAGGGCATC
>NZ_GG657754.1:3262163-3264867 GCF_000158915.1 Streptomyces himastatinicus ATCC 53653
CGATACGGCCACCATTCCGGAATTACAGGCCCGCATGGCGGACGGTTCGCTGACCTCGTCGGGGCTGACCACCGCGTATCTGCGGCGGCCCACGGTCACCGCGGCGCCGACTCCTTCGGTCCGCTCACCGACCTGGGCGTGGTCCTGGTCCTGATGTGCGCGTTCACCACGGTGCTCAACGCGGCGCTGGAGGCACGGAGTGCGCGCCGCAGCACCACGGCCGCGCTGCTGCGCCTCGGCGCGTCGGCCCGGCTGCTGCGGGGCGCGGCCGTGCTGCGCGGTGCGGCACTGCTGCTCCTGCTGGCGCCGGTGGCGTGGGGCGTGGGCCAGTTGACGACGATGCCGTTCACCCACTCCTGAGTCCCCCGGTCCTGCCCCCGCCGCCATCCGGTGTGATTAGCATGACGCCGTGCAGACCGATGACGCTTCCACCACCGCACCCGACGTCGAAATAGAGTCCCTGGAGGAGTTCGACCAGGTCGTCGCCCGCGGCACCCTGGCCGGATACCGGGTCCAGTCCGTCGATCTGACGGCCCGTACGTCCGTGCTGCTGTCCACCGACACCGAACGGGCGGTCTTCCTGGGGTGCCCGATGGAGCAGGAGGCCGCGGCGCGGGTCCGGGCGCAGGGGGCGCTGGTCTTCCCGCCCGTGCCGGACCTGCCGTTCGACCCGTACCGCGGCACCCTCTACACCGCGGCCGAGCTGTTCGAGGGCCTGGACGACGGGGTCGACGGGTACGCGGGCACGCCGGACGCGCGCGCCTACGCCTGGTTCCAGCGGACCAAGGCGGACGGCGACATCTTCTCCTCGATGCTGCGCTCGATCCACGACGACGCCGTCTCCGACGCGCTGGACGAACTGCTCACCGGCGCCCGGGTGGTGGGCGTCATGGGCGGCCACGCCCTGGAGCGCGGCTCCGAGGGGTACGCGGGCGCCGCCCGGCTCGGGCAGGCGCTGGCGCGGTCCGGGCTGACGGTCGCGACGGGCGGCGGCCCGGGCGCGATGGAGGCCGCCAACCTGGGCGCGTACACGGCGCCGCTTCCGGACGCGGCGCTGAAGGAGGCGCTGGAACTCCTCGCCGGGCAGCCCTCGTTCCGCCCGTCGGTGGGCGCCTGGGCCGGGGCCGCGTTCGCGGTGCGGGAGCGGTGGCCGGACGGCGGCGCGTCGGTCGGGATACCGACCTGGTTCTACGGGCACGAGCCGCCGAACGCCTTCGCCTCGCACATCGGCAAGTACTTCGCCAACGCGACCCGCGAGGACGGGCTGCTGGCGCGTTCGAACGCGGGCGTCGTCTTCCTGCCCGGCGCCGCCGGAACCCTCCAGGAGATCTTCGACAACGCCACGCCGAACTACTACGAGTCACGCGGCGAGCCGACCCCGATGGTGCTGGTGGACCGCGACCACTGGACGCGCCGCCTGCCCGCCTGGCCGCTGCTCGAAGCGCTCGCGGAGGGGCGGTCGATGAAGGCCCGTATCGCGCTGGTGGACTCGGTGGACGAGGCCCCGGACGCGCTCGCCTCCCTGACGGGCTGACCTTCTCCCACCTGCCGTCAGGCCGCGTCGAGCACCACCACATCCGCGGAGTCGAAGATCGCCCCGACCCGGTCCCCCGCCTCCGGGGCGTCCCGCAGCGCGCAGGACGCCTCCAGGCGGGGCCCGTGCTCCGGCTGGAGGACGACCGCTACATGGTCGCCGCGGAAGGTGCGTGCGGCGACCGTGCAGGGCAGCCCGTCCGCGGGGTCCGTCAGCCGTACCCCGCCCGGGCGGACCAGGACCCGTGCCGGGCCGGGCCGGGAGCCGGGCGGCACCGGCAGCTTGCCCCAGCAGGTGTCGGCGATCTCGCCGTGCACGATCGCCTCGACCACGTTGTCGAAGCCGAGGAAGCGGGCGACGAACTCGTTCGCGGGCTGCTGCCACACCTCCAGCGGGGTGCCGGACTGCGCGATCCTGCCGTCCTCCATGACCACGACCCGGTCGGCGAGGGCGAACGCCTCGCCCTGGTCGTGGGTGACGGCGAGGACCGTGGTGCCCAGCCGGGCGAACAACTCCCGCAGCTCCATGACCAGCCGCTCCCGCAGCCCGCGGTCGAGCTGGCCCAGCGGCTCGTCCAGCATCAGCAGCCGCGGCCGGGGCGCCAGCGCGCGGGCGAGCGCGACGCGCTGCTGCTCACCGCCGGACAGCGAGTCGACGGGCCGCCGCTGCGCGCCGGGCAGGCCGACCAGGTCCAGCAGTTCGGCGACCCGGCGGTCCGCCTCCGCGCGCCCGGCTCCCCGCATCCGCAGCCCGAAGGCGACGTTGCCGCCCACGTCGCGCTGCGGGAAGAGCTGATGGTCCTGGAACATCAGCCCCACCCCGCGCCGATGGGTGGGTACGCCGCTCTGGTCGCGGCCCGCGAGCCGGACCCGTCCGGAGGCGGCGCGCTGGAGTCCGGCCACCACACGCAGCATCGTGGACTTGCCGCTGCCGCTGGGGCCCAGTACACAGACGGTCTCGTGCTCGGCGACGTCCAGGTCGACGGCGTCGAGCGCGTCCTTGCGGCCGTACCGGACCGTCACCTCGTCCAGTCGCAGCAGCGGCGGCGTCACCAGGGTCCTCCCATGTCAGAACTCCCCCGAGCGGTCGGTACGGATGCGCTCCAGGACCAGCAGGGAGCAGGTGCACACCAGCATCAGGATCGTGCTCAGGGCCATCGCCTGCCCGTAG
>NZ_GG657754.1:3265747-3290274 GCF_000158915.1 Streptomyces himastatinicus ATCC 53653
TCTGCCGGTAGATGGCCACCTCCAGGGTGGCGTAGCGCGGACCGCCGAGGATCTGGATCACGCCGAAGGAGGTGAACGTGAACAGGAAAGACCATCAGCGCGGCGGCGGCCACGGCGGGGCCCAGGGCGGGCAGGGTGACCCGGCGCCAGGCCGCGAGGCGGCTCGCGCCGAGCACCCGGGCGGCCTCCTCCTGGCGCGGGTCGAGCTGCGCCCACAGCCCGCCGACGGTGCGGACGACCACCGCGTAGTTGAAGAAGACGTGGGCCAGCAGGATCGCCCAGACGCTGGTGTCGAGCCGTATCCCCCACAGCTCGTCCAGCAGCCCGCCGCGCCCGAGCAGGCCGAGGAACGCCGATCCGGCGACGACGGTCGGCAGCACGAACGGCACGGTCACCACGGCGCGCAGCAGCCCCTTGCCGGGGAAGTCGAAGCGGGCGAAGACATACGCGCCGGGCAGCGCGACCGCCAGCGTCAGCCCGGTCGAGGCGACCGCCTGCCAGCCGGTGAACCACAGGGTGTGCAGGATGGACGGGTCGCCCAGCACCTCGGGTATCCGCTCGAGCCGCCACCGGCCGCCGACGCGCAGCCCGCGGGTGACGATCGCGGCCACCGGATACGCGAAGAAGACGCCGAAGAAGGCGAGCGGCACGGCCATGAGCGCGAGCCGCAGGGCGGTGCCGCGTGCCCTGCCCTCACCCTTCTCACGGTTCTCGCGGGGCTCTACAGAACGAGCGAGGACCATGCCTTGACCCAGGGCTCACGGTTCTTGGCTATCTTCCGCGGGGGCAGGGTGGCCGGGTCGGCGACCTCGGTCCCGTACCGGGTGAAGACCTCCGGCAGCTTCGCCCCCTCGCGCACCGGATTGACGTACATGTTCAGCGGTACGTCCTCCTGGAAGCGCTTGGTCAGCAGGAAGTCCAGCAGCGCCTTGCCCCCCTTGGTGTTGCCCGCGCCGTTCAGCAGCCCGGCGAACTCCGTCTGGCGGAAGCAGGTGCCGTCCGCCACCCCGGTCGGGGCCTTGGCGGGCTTCGACTTCGCGTCCGCCACCTCGGCGGGCGGGCTGGAGGCGTACGAGACGACGAGCGGCTTGTCGCCCTTGGCGCCGCCCGCCGAACCGGAGAAGTGGTCGTAGTACGCCTGCTCCCAGCCGTCGACCACCTCGACGCCGTTGGCCCGCAGCTTCTTCCAGTAGTCACGCCAGCCGTGGTCGCCGTAGCGGGCGGCGGTGCCGAGGAGGAAGGCGAGGCCGGGGGACGAGGTGGCGGCGTTCTCGGTGACCAGCAGGTTCTTGTACGCGGGCTTGGTCAGGTCGGCGAAGGTCTTCGGCGGCGCGAGCTTCTTGCGCTCGAAGTAGGCGCGGTCGTAGTTGACGCAGATGTCGCCGTAGTCGACCGGGGTGACGCGGTGCTTCGCCCGGTCGAGCTGGAAGGCCGCGGGGACCTTGTCCAGGCCCTTCGCCTCGTACGGCGTGAACAGGTCGTTGTCGAGCGCGCGGGAGAGGAGGGTGTTGTCGACGCCGAAGAACACATCGCCCTGCGGATGGCCCTTGGACAGGATCGCCTGGTTGACGGCGGCCCCCGCGTCACCACCGGCCTGCACCCGCACTTTGTAGCCGGTCTTGCGGGTGAACTCCTTGAGGACCGCCTTGGACGCCGCGAACGAGTCGTGCGAGACCAGGGTGACGGTCTTGGAGTCCTTGCCGTCCGCCGCTCCCCCGCCACAGCCGCTGAGAACACCGGTGCCGAGGGAGCCGACGAGGGCGGCGGTGACGGCACGCCGAAGGTGGCTGTTCATGGTGAGGCTGACTCCCTACGCCGGTATGACCCGGATCAGGTTGGAGGGTCTGCGGCCGTGCCGCACTCTCAGCGCTGTCGCGCTCCCCTGTCGGAATGTTCATTTGTCCGCCGCTGTACGGCGGTTGTACGGCGCTTGTGCGAAGGCACCGTATCAGCCGTATCAGCCGGCGGTTCTCAGCGCTCCGTGGCCGCCAGCTGGCCGCACGCCCCGTCGATCTCCTGCCCCCGGGTGTCCCGGACGGTCACCGGCACCCCGTGCCGCTCCAGGGCCGCGACGAACGCCTTCTCGTCCTCCGGCCGGGACGCCGTCCACTTGGAGCCGGGCGTCGGGTTGAGCGGGATGAGGTTGACGTGCACCCGGTGGCCCTTGAGCAGCCGGCCGAGCAGATCGGCGCGCCACGCCTGGTCGTTGATGTCCTTGATCAGGGCGTACTCGATGGAGATGCGGCGGCCGGACTTCTCCGCGTACTCCCACGCCGCGTCCAGGACCTCGCGCACCTTCCAGCGGGTGTTGACCGGGACGAGCGTGTCGCGCAGCTCGTCGTCGGGTGCGTGGAGGGAGACCGCCAGGCGGCACTTGAAGCCCTCGTCGGCGAACCGCAGCATCGCCGGGACCAGTCCGACGGTCGAAACCGTGATTCCGCGCTGCGAAAGACCGAGACCGTCGGGCTCGGGGTCGGTGAGCCTGCGGATGGCACCGATGACCCGGTTGTAGTTGGCCAGCGGCTCGCCCATGCCCATGAAGACGATGTTGGACAGCCGGGCCGGGCCCCCGGGGATCTCCCCGTCCCGCAGCGCCCGCATGCCGTCGACGATCTGGTGCACGATCTCGGCGGTGGACAGGTTGCGGTCCAGACCCGCCTGGCCGGTGGCGCAGAACGGGCAGTTCATACCGCAGCCCGCCTGGGAGCTGATGCACATGGTGACCCGGTCCGGGTAGCGCATCAGCACGGACTCCACGAGCGTGCCGTCGAAGAGCCGCCACAGGGTCTTGCGGGTGGTGTCGTCGTCACAGCTGATGTGCCGCACCACGCTCATCAGGTCCGGCAGCAGCCCGGCCGCGAGCTTCTCGCGCGCGGCGGCCGGTACGTCGGTCCACTGGGCGGGGTCGTCGGTGTACCGGGCGAAGTAGTGGCGCGACACCTGAGCGGCCCGGAAGGGCTTCTCCCCGAGGGCGGCGACGGCCTCGCGGCGCTCGGCGGGCGTGAGGTCGGCGAGGTGCCGCGGGGGCTTCTTGGCCCCACGCGGCACGGCGAAAGTGAGTTCTCCGGGCTTAAGGCATGGCCGTACCAGTGTCGCAGACATGCGGAAGGCCCCGCGCCACGGGCGGCGCGGGGTCTGAGGAGTGCGATGCGTGACGCGGCTCAACCCGCCCGCCCACGAAGAATCATCAGCAGCAGCCACACCACGGGCGCGGTGGGCAGCAGCGAGTCGAGCCGGTCCATGATGCCGCCGTGGCCGGGCAGCAGCTTGCCCATGTCCTTGATGCCGAGGTCACGCTTGATCATGGACTCGCCGAGGTCCCCCAGGGTCGCGCTGACCGCGACGGCGAGGCCGAGCAGCAGCCCCTGCCACCACACGCCGTCCTCGATGAGGTACTGCATGCACAGCGCGCCGACGACCATCGCGAACGCCACCGCGCCCAGCAGCCCCTCGCGGGTCTTGCCGGGGCTGATGCGGGGCGCGAGCGGATGCTTGCCGAAGCGCCAGCCCACCGCGTACGCGCCGGTGTCGCTCACCACGGTCAGCAGCAGGAAGGTCAGCACCCGCCACGGGCCGTCGTCGGCGGCCAGTATGAGCGCCACGAAGGTGGCGAGGAACGGCACGTAGAAGGCGGCGAAGACGCCCGCCGTGACATCCCTGAGGTAGTTGTCGGGCGGCTCGGTCATCCGCCACACGAGCACGGCGAGCGCCGTGAGCGAGACCGCCACCCATGCGCCCTGCGCCCCGCGCACATAGCCCGCGACGACCATGGCGACACCACCGACGGCGAGCGGCACCAGGGGGACGCGGATGTCCTTCCGCTCGGCCAGCCGGGAGGTCAGCTCCCACAGCCCGACGACCACGGCGACCGCTATCACGCCGATGAACACCGGCTTGTAGATGAAGAGCGAGGCGACGATGATCACGCCAAGCCCGACGCCCACCCCTATCGCGGCCCGCAGATCGCGGCCCGCGCTCTTCTTCTTCGTGCCCTGACCACCGCCGTTGCCGGGCGCGCTGCCGGCGGACTCGGGGCCGGGGCCGGGAGGCGTCGGCGGCTGCCCGGCGGGCTGTCCCGGTCCGGGCCGCTGCTCCCGCTCATCGCGGAACAAGGGGCCGCCCGGCCGGGCGGCCCCCCGGTCGCGGCCGGCGGCGTCGCCGGGTTCGCCGCCTGCGTGCGGCACGGTGGGCATGGGGCGAGTCTGCGCCGCTTCGGCCACCTCGTGCGCGGGACCCGCCGAAGAAGGGGGCACCTCCCAGCCGTAGCCGGGGGAGGTGCCCTGATCAGTCGGTCCCCAGAGTCCGGCGCGTGGTGGGGCCCCCCAGGAAGAGTCGTTCATCAGACCTCGAGCAGCTCGGCTTCCTTGTGCTTGAGCAGCTCATCCACCTGCGCAACGTACTTCGCGGTGAGGTCGTCGAGCTCCTTCTCCGCGCGCCGGCCCTCGTCCTCGCCGACCTCGCCGTCCTTGATCAGCTTGTCGATCGATTCCTTGGCCTTGCGCCGGATGCTGCGGATCGAGATCTTCGCGTCCTCGCCCTTGCCCTTGGCGACCTTGATGAACTCCTTGCGGCGCTGCTCGGTGAGCTCGGGGAACACCACTCGGATGATGTTGCCGTCATTGCTGGGGTTGACGCCCAGGTCCGAGTCGCGGATCGCCTGCTCGATGTTGCGCAGCGCGCTCTTGTCGAACGGGGTGATCACCGCCATGCGCGGCTCGGGCACCGAGAACGACGCGAGCTGGTTGATCGGCGTCAGCGCACCGTAGTAGTCCGCCACGATCTTGTTGAACATCGCCGGGTGCGCACGCCCGGTGCGGATCGCGGCGAAGTCCTCCTTGGCGACCACAACGGCCTTCTCCATCTTCTCCTCGGCCTCGAGGAGGATTTCTTCGATCACCACTTGCTCCTGGTGTTATCCGTAAGCAGAGCCTCGCCCCTGCGTGCGTCTTCTCCTGCACGGTGTCCGACCGGCAGGCCGTTGTCCATCCCCCGAACGAGCCGTCAGGCGCGTACGTCCTGGTCGCTCACGAGCGTGCCGATCTTCTCACCCTTCACCGCGCGCGCGATATTTCCTTCGGCGGTGAGCTCGAAAACCAGGATCGGCAGCTTGTTGTCCCGGCAGAGGGTGATCGCGGTGGCATCGGCGACCTTGAGGTCCCGGGTGATCACCTCGCCGTACTCGAGCGCGTCGAACTTGACCGCGTCCGGGTTCCGCTTGGGGTCGGAGTCATAGACCCCGTCCACCCCGTTCTTGCCCATGAGCAGCGCCTCAGCGTCGATCTCCAGGGCGCGCTGGGCGGCGGTGGTGTCCGTCGAGAAGTACGGCATGCCCATGCCCGCACCGAAGATCACCACGCGCCCCTTCTCCAGGTGGCGCACCGCGCGCAGCGGAATGTACGGCTCCGCGACCTGCCCCATGGTGATGGCGGTCTGGACGCGGGAGTCGATGCCCTCCTTTTCCAGGAAGTCCTGGAGGGCGAGACAGTTCATGACGGTGCCGAGCATGCCCATGTAGTCCGAGCGCGCCCGGTCCATGCCGCGCTGCTGAAGCTCGGCCCCGCGGAAGAAGTTGCCGCCGCCGATCACGATGGCGATCTCGGCGCCGTCGCGCACCACGGCGGCGACCTCGCGGGCGATGGCGTGCACGACATCGGGGTCGACCCCGAGTCCCCCGCCGCCGGCGAACGCCTCGCCGGACAGCTTCAGCAGGAAACGGCCGTGTCGTACTGGACCGTCCGCGTTTTTGTCGTCGGCCTGTTTGGCGTCCGCGCCGTGATTCATTGGAGATCTCCTCGTGCACATACGAAGAAGGCCACTGCCGGGTCCTGGTACGACCTCTGCGGCAATGGCCTCCTCGTCACATCTGCGGCCGACCGGTTGACGGTTGGCTGCCTACGACCCTATCGGTGTCGCCGGTGTTTCGCTGCTCGGCTCAGACGCCGACGCGGAAACGGGCGAAGCGGGTCAGGGAGACGCCGGCCTCGTCCAGGACCTTCTGGACGGACTTCTTGTTGTCCTTGGCGAACGCCTGGTCCACCACGACGTTCTCCTTGAAGAAGCCGGTGACGCGACCCTCGATGATCTTCGGCAGGGCGGCCTCGGGCTTGCCCTCCTCGCGAGCGGTGGCCTCGGCGACGCGACGCTCGTTCTCGACGGTCTCGGCCGGGATCTCGTCACGGCTCAGGAACTTCGGCGCGAAGGCGGCGACGTGCTGCGCGACGTCCTTGGCGACCTCGGCGTTCTCCTTGTCCAGCTCGACCAGCACGCCGACCTGCGGCGGCAGGTCCGGGCTGGTGCGGTGCATGTACGCGGCGACGTAGCCGCCGGAGAACTGCGCGAAACGGTCGAGGACGATCTTCTCACCGAGGGTGGCGTTGGCCTCGTCCACGAACGCCTGGACGGTCTTGCCGGCCTCGATCTCGGAGGCGAGCAGGGCCTCCAGGTCGGCCGGGACGGTCTTGGCGACGTGGGCGGCGATGGCGTCGGCGACGGCCACGAACTTGTCGCCCTTGGCCACGAAGTCGGTCTCGCACTTCAGCTCGACCAGCACGCCGGAGGTGTTGTCGTCGGCGATGAGGGAGACGACGGCACCGTTCTCGGCGCTGCGGCTCTCGCGCTTGGCCACGCCCTTCTGGCCCTTGACGCGGAGGATCTCGACGGCCTTGTCGACGCTGCCCTCGGCCTCGTCCAGCGCCTTCTTGCAGTCCATCATGCCGGCGCCGGTGAGCTCGCGGAGCTTCTTGACGTCAGCGGCGGTGAAGTTCGCCATGATCTGTGAATCTCTTCTCGAAAGTCGAAAGCTCTACGGGTGAACGACGGGGGCGGCGCCGTCGCACCGTCCCCCGCCGTTGTACACCGTCTGAGTGGTCAGGCCTGCTCGGCGTCCGCTGCCGGGACGTCCTCAGACAGGAGCTCGACGCGGCCTCGGCCGGCTTCTCGGCGGCAGCAGCCTCGGCCGGGGCCTCGGTGGCGGCCTCGGCCGGCTTGGCCTCGGGCTCGTCGGCCTTCTTCTCACCCTCGAGCAGGTCGCGCTCCCACTCGGCCAGGGGCTCGCCCGCACCCTTGTCGGCCTTCTCGTCGCCGGTGGCGACGCCGGAGCGGGCGATGAGGCCCTCGGCGACGGCGTCGGCGATCACGCGGGTGAGCAGCGTGACGGAGCGGATCGCGTCGTCGTTGCCCGGGATCTTGTAGTCGACCTCGTCGGGGTCGCAGTTGGTGTCGAGGATCGCGACGACCGGGATGCGGAGCTTGCGCGCCTCACCGACGGCGATGTGCTCCTTCTTGGTGTCCACGATCCAGACGGCGCTCGGCACCTTCTGCATCTCACGGATACCGCCGAGGGTCTTCTCCAGCTTGGCCTTCTCACGGGAGAGGACCAGGAGCTCCTTCTTGGTGAGGCCGGAGGCGGCCACATCCTCGAAGTCGATCTGCTCGAGCTCCTTCAGGCGCTGAAGGCGCTTGTAGACGGTCGAGAAGTTGGTCAGCATGCCACCCAGCCAGCGCTGGTTGACGTACGGCATGCCGACGCGGGTCGCCTGCTCGGCGATCGCCTCCTGCGCCTGCTTCTTCGTGCCGACGAACATGATGGAGCCGCCGTGGGCGACGGTCTCCTTGACGAACTCGTAGGCGCGGTCGATGTACGACAGCGACTGGAGCAGGTCGATGATGTAGATGCCGTTGCGCTCGGTGAAGATGAAGCGCTTCATCTTCGGGTTCCAGCGGCGGGTCTGGTGCCCGAAGTGGACGCCGCTCTCCAGCAGCTCCCGCATCGTGACGACGGCCATGGCCGTACTCCTTGAGGTACTCGGTTCCACGGCGGCCGGGCGGCCGCCGCTCCTGACGCCCCGGCGCGCCTGCCACGAACGAGGGCCCTGGTAGGGGGCTCGTCCGAGGACCGAGGGGCGCGGCCGCCGTGCTGCCGATACGTGCTCGGGGCGCGGGCGGCGGGGCGTGCGAAGTCGATCCGGTGACCCGGATCGCCATAAGAAGTGTACGGGACCCGTGCGGTGCCGGGTGACGGCGATATCCACAACCCGTGGGTAGTCCCCAGTTCGCGTCCATGATCCACCGGATGCGGCGATTGGCGTCACCGTGGGTGACATGCGACGGCTTGGTGCGGTGTGGGCTCTTGCCCTGTGCGTTCTGTTGTTTCCTCTCCGGGCCCCGGCCGCGGTGGCGGCCCCGGGTTCCGACGGCCGGTCATGGCCGGTGGCCGGGCCGGAGGGGGCGCTGCGCCCCACCGTGCTGAGGGCGTGGCGGCCGCCGCCCACGCCGTGGGCGGCGGGCCATCGGGGGGTCGATCTGGCGGGCGGGGCGGGGCAGGCGGTACGGGCGGCGGCCGCGGGGCGGGTGAGCTTCGCGGGGCCGGTCGCGGGGCGCGGGGTGCTCACCATCGAGCTGTCCGGGACCGGCGATCCTCCGCTGCGGACGTCCTACGAACCGGTGCGGGCCACGGTGTCCAGGGGCGCGCGGGTGACGGCGGGGCAGGTGGTCGGGGTGATGGAGGCGGGGCCGTTCCACTGCCCGGCGGCCTGTCTGCACTGGGGGCTGCGGCGCGGGGACCGCTATCTGGATCCGCTGTCGCTGCTTCCGCGGTCGATGCTGCGGGGCGGGCCGTCCCGGCTGCTGCCGGTCTTCGGCGTCCCGCCCGCGCAGGGGTCCGCGGCGACCTCACCTCCGGCGGCCGGTGCGCGGCCACTTCTGAGGGCCACCGCTGCCCCCACCGGTCCGTCGGACCTGGCACCGGCCGTGGCGCTGGCGGCCGCGGCCTCCTGGGCCGGACGCCGACTGCGCGGCCGGGCCCGCCGGACGCCGGGCCGAGCCCGGAGACGCCGCCGACCGGAGCGGGTGGGAGCGGCCGGGCGCCGCCTTGGGCATGCGGGAGCCTCGGCGTTCACCGAGGTCGCGGGATGCACGGAGTCGGCCCCGCACGCCTCGGGAGGTCAGCCCGTACGCCGCCACGGGAGATCGCCCCGCAGGAGGTCAGCCCCGTACGCCGCCCAGGGCCATGGCGACCGCCGCCTCCGTGATGCCCTCGGGGTCCTCGGCGGCTCCCAGCTCGATGCGGCGGACCGCGGCGTCCACGACGCCCTGGAGCAGCACCGCGGCCAGCCGGGGTTGCTGATGGCCGAGCGCACCGAGGGCTTCGACCACCATGCCGATCAGCCCGCCGTGGGCGGCGCGGATCTTCTCGCGCGCGCCCGCGTCCAGCTCACCGGCCGAGATCGCCACCACGGCACGGTGGCGGCGGTCGCCGACGAGAGCGAGCTGTCGGCGCACATATGCCTCGACCTTCGCCTCGGGCGTCCCGGCCTCCTCCATGGCGGCCTCGACCTCGGCGGCCCAGACCGGGAAGTCGACGGCGCACAACTCCTCGACCACGGCCGCGCGGGAGCGGAAGTACTCATAGACGGACGAGCGGGCGAGGCCCGTGCGCTCGGCGAGTGCGGGGAAGGTCAACGCCTCCGTACCGCCCTCGGACAGCAAGGAGCGGGCGGCCTCCAGCAGGGCGCCGCGCTGCATCGTCCGGTGCTCGGCCACTGAGGCCGCTCGAATCCTGGGCACGTCACCACTCTACGGAGACGTCACGGTGACGTCACGACGGTGGCGAACCCGGCGGGACGATTCAGCGTCCGACGTCGGCGAGTTTCGCGCGCAGCTGGAGCACGGACTTGGTGTGGATCTGGCTGACCCGGCTCTCGGTGACCCCGAGGACCTGGCCGATTTCGGCCAGCGTGAGCCCCTCGTAGTAGTAGAGCGTGACCACGGTCTTCTCCCGCTCCGGAAGGGTGTTGATGGCCCGGGCGAGCAGTCGGCGCAGCTCCCGGTCCTCGGCCACCTCGACCGGATTGTCCGCGGCGGTGTCCTCCAGGGTGTCCATGAGGCTGAGCCGGTCGCCGCCCTCGCCGCCGACGTGCAGCAGCTCCTCCAGGGCGACCACGTTGGCCAGCGACAACTGGCTGAAGACACCGTGCAGTTCGTCGACGCTGATGTCCATCTCGGCGGCGACCTCGACCTCGGTGGGGGTGCGGCGCAGCGCCGCCTCCAGCGTGGCGTACGCCCGCTCGACCGCCCTGGCCTTCTGGCGGACCGAGCGCGGGATCCAGTCCAGCGCCCTCAGTTCGTCGATCATCGCACCGCGGATGCGGGTGATGGCGTAGGTCTCGAACTTGATGGCGCGCTCGGGGTCGAACTTCTCGATGGCGTCGATGAGCCCGAAGACACCGGACGAGACGAAGTCGGCCTGCTCGACGTTGGAGGGCAGTCCGACGCTGACCCGCCCGGCCACATATTTCACCAGCGGTGAGTAGTGCAGGATCAGCTGCTCCCGCAGCCGCCCGTCGCCCGTGGCTTTGTACGACCGCCACAGCTCGTCGAGCGAGGACGGTGCCGCGGGGCGCACCGCGCCGCGGGCAGCGGGCGGCGCCGCGCGGTCAGACCCGGAGATGTGCTGGGGCATTCGTCGCCTTGAGCCGTTCTGCCATGACATGGGTGAGGACGTACGCTTCCACCGGAAACCTTGTGAGCGTAGCGTGACTGCGGCGTCGCGGTATGCGAAGGGCAACGGCTCGGCGGTGTGCGGATACGGTCATCGCCTCAACCCTTTCACCCGATTGCCCCGATATGGGGGATCGCCTCGCCGTGTGCCGTCACTCCGGCGCGCGGGCTGCACCAACTGCCAGCGGTCGCCATGGCGTTCGACGAAACCCAGGGCGAGCAGTTCGTAGAGCCGGCCCACGGCCTCTTCGCAGCTCGTCCCGGATTCCCTGGCCACCTCATGTCCCTCGTTGCCGCCCTGTGCCGACAACGCTTCCAGCACCCGTGCCGTCACGGGATGGAGCAGGTCCCGCTCGACGAGGGGTCCTTCCCGGACGGGGGCGAGGTCCCCGATGCCGCCGATCAGCTCGACGACTTCGGCGGCGTCGGTGACCAGGACGGCCTCGCCGCGCAGCAGTTCATGGACCCCCGCGGAAAGCCCGCTGGTGACCGGGCCGGGCACCCCCATGGTGGACCGGCCGAGCTGTTGTGCCCGGCGCGCGGTGACCAGCGATCCGCTGCGGTACTCGGCCTCGATGACGACCGTGCCGCGGGTGAGGGCGGCGATGACCCGGTTGCGCAGCACGAAGCGGCTGCGGGTCGGATGCGCTCCGGGCGGCAACTCGGCCAGCACCAGCCCCTGTTCCGCGATGCGCTCGATCAACTCGGTGTGCCCCCGCGGATAGGGGGTGTCCACCCCGGAGGCGAGCACGGCGACGGTGGCCCCGCCCACGGCGAGCGCCCCGCGGTGCGCCGCGCCGTCCACTCCCTGGGCCGCGCCTGAGACCACCACCCAGCCCCGCTCGGAGAGCCCGGCGCCCATCGTCGCCGCGACATGCGCGCCGTAGTCGCTGCACGCGCGGGCCCCCACCACCGCGACCGAGCGCAGCGCCCACATGCGCAGCGACGCGGGGCCCCGCACCCATAACCCGACCGGGCGAGTGTCCCCGAGGTCGTCGAGCTGACCGGGCCACTCCATGTCCCCGGGGCAGACGAAACGCCCACCCCGGGCGGCGATCAGGCCGAGGTCGGCCGCGGGGTCGAGCCCACCGGCCCGCAGTGCGCATCCGGCCAGCCGCCGCGGGCTCGCCCCGGGCGGCGGCTTGGCCTCCCCGGTGAGCGCCCGCCACAGCCCGACCGGCCCCAGTCGGCGCAGCCAGCGCCCCACCGCTTCGTCGCCGGGCTCCACGAGCCGGGTGAGGGCCGCCCGGGCGAGCCGCTCCTCGTCGTCCACGCCCGGCCCGGGGTCCATGGCGGGTGGCATCCCGGGCGCCGCGACCGGACCTCCCGCGGGGCAGGCCGCCATCAGTACTCCCCCGCGCCGACCGGCACCGCACGGGCCACTCCGGTGCGCAGTTGGAGGGCCTGGGCGATGTCCGGCGCCAGCGGCCGGTCGTGCCCGGCGAGGTCGGCGACGGTCCAGGCGACCCGCAGCACCCGGTCCAGGCCGCGGGCGGTGAGCAGCCCGCGCTCCATGTCGCGCTCGGCCTCGCGGAGCGCCCCGGGGCAGGCCTGCCAGCGGGTGCGCAGCTCATGGCCCGGCACCTCGCTGTTCAGCCGCCAGGGGGTGTCCGCGAGGCGCGCGGCGGCCCGCTCCCTCGCCTCGCGCACGCGGGCCGCGACCGAGGCGGTGCTCTCCGCCGCGCCGCCCGCCCCGGTCAGCTCGGCCCGGCTCACCGCCTCGACGTGGACGCGCAGGTCGACCCGGTCCAGCAGTGGGCCGGAGAGCCTCGACTGGTAGCGGCGGACCGTCGAGGGCGAGCATTCGCAGCCGTCCCCCATCAGCCCGTGGCGCCCGCAGGGGCAGGGGTTGGCGGCCAGCATGAGGAGGAAGCGCGCGGGCATGCGCATCATGCCCGCGGAGCGGGCGACCACCACATGGCCGGATTCCAGCGGCTGCCGCAGGGCGTCCAGGGCCCGGCCGCTGAACTCGGGCGCCTCGTCCAGGAAGAGCAGACCCCGGTGGGCGAGGGAAACCGCGCCCGGCCGCGGCAGCCCGTTGCCGCCGCCGACCAGGGCGGCCATGGTCGCCGAGTGGTGCGGTGCGCAGTACGGAGGCGTCTGCACCAGGGGCTCGCCCGGTGGCAGCACCCCGGCCACCGAGTGCACGGCGGTGACCTCCAGCGCCTCCTGCCGGGTGAGCGGCGGCAGCAGCCCGGGCAGCCGCTCGGCGAGCATGGTCTTGCCCGCGCCCGGCGGCCCGACGAGGAACAGGTGGTGGCCACCAGCGGCGGCGACCTCCAGCGCGGTGCGCGCGGCCCGCTGTCCGGCGACCTCGGCCAGATCGGGCCGCCCCGTCCCGGTCCCGGGGAGCGCGGCCACCCCGGCGCCCATGCCCGCGCCGGGCATGGTGAGCCCCGCAAGCATCGGATCGGGCCTCCCGGCCTCCAGCGGCTCGTCCTCCTCGGGCACCGGTTCGTCGGTGAGGACCGCGATCAGCTGGCGCAGGCTCCGCACCCCGAGCACCGAGACGCCCGGGACCAGGGATGCCTCGGCCGCGGTCTGCTCCGGGACGACGACCTGCCGGTATCCGGCCTCGGCGGCCGCGAGCACGGCGGGCAGCACCCCCCGCACGGGCCGGACCCGGCCGTCCAGTCCCAGCTCCCCGATCATCATCAGATCGGCGATCTCCCGCGGGTCGATGCGCTCGGCGGCGCCGAGCACCGCACAGGCGACGGCCAGGTCGAAGCCGCTGCCGCCCTTGGGGACGGACGCCGGGCTGAGCCCGACCGTGAGCTTCTTCTGCGGCCAGGTGGCTCCGGAGTTGACCACGGCGGCACGGACCCGGTCCCGGCTCTCCACCAGGGATTTGTCGGGCAGGCCGACCAGGGTGAAGGCGGCCACGCCGGGCTCCAGATCGGCCTGGACCTCGACCACCACGCCCTCGACCCCGACCAGCGCGACCGAGCAGGTACGGGCGAACCCCATTCAGGCCACCCCCCGCAGATGCTCGACCACGGGCGCGCCGCGCCGCGGCAGCACCACGCCCACCAGGTCGATCCGCACGCCTCCCGGCGGCGGCCCGCCGTGCCGCTCCAGCCAGCGCTCGGCGAGCCGGCGCAGCCGGGCGGTCTTGCCGGGCCTGACTGCCGCCGTCGGAGGTTCGTAGCCCTCTGCGCGGCGCGTCTTGACCTCGCACACGACCAGCGCCCCGGCATCCAGCGCGACGATGTCGATCTCGCCGTCCCGGCACCGCCAATTGCGCTCCAAGACGGTCATACCGGCCTCGGCCAGCCGGCGCGCGGCCAGATCCTCGCCGTAGCGTCCCAGTGCTCCCCGGGCGTTCATTCGGCACCACCTCCGGCACCGACTGTGACGCGCCCGCCACGAACTCAGGGATCTTGGTGGATTTCTGTGGACGCCCCGGCGCGGGTGGACAACTCCGCCACCCGGAAGAGTGAGCCGACTCCCGGAAGTCAGCCTCCCGGAAGATCGAGGTCGCTCTTGTTCAGCTCCTCGATATTCACGTCCTTGAACGTGAGCACGCGTACCTGCTTGACGAACCGCGCCGGTCGGTACATGTCCCAGACCCAGGCGTCCGCCATCGACACCTCGAAGAAGACCTCACCCTGGACCGAGTGCACCTGCATCTCGTAGTCGTTGGTGAGATAGAAACGACGCTCGGTCTCGATCACGTATTTGAACAGACCGACGACATCGCGGTACTCCCGGTAGAGCTTCAGCTCCATCTCGGTCTCGTACTTCTCGAGGTCCTCGGCGCTCATGGCATGTTCCCCTTCAGCCGTGCGTCCCCCCATTGTGCGTCAGACACGCTCAGTCTCCAGGATCACCGGTGTACTGGGCGGTCCCTCGTCGAGCAGCGTACGCAACAGTTCCACGAGCCGGGTCGGGTACACCGGCTCGGTCGCCCCGGCCAGCTCCTCCACCGGCCACCAGCGCAGCCCGGTCACGCTGCGCCGCTCCAGCTCCGTCAGCCCCTCCGGGCGGGTCGTGGTCTGCTCCGTACGGGCCAGGTAGTACCACTCGTCCTGGTCCCAGCGGCGGCCGTAGAACGGGAAGGAGCAGGTGCGCCGCCACAGCAGCGGGCCGAGCCGGACATCGGTGATCCCGGTCTCCTCCGCCAGCTCGCGCAGGGCGGCCTGCTCGCGGCTCTCGTCGCCCTCCAGCCCGCCGCCCGGGGTGAACCACCAGGTCAGCGAGGGGTCGTCCGGTTCGAACCCGTGCAGCAGCAGGATCCGGTCCGCCGGGTCGAGCAGCACCACCCGGGCGACCTTCCGCAGCGGCGTCTCGTCCGCGCCGGTCCCGCTGGTCCCGCTGGTCTCGTCAGCCACTGGCCGCCACCTTCTCCCGCGTCTCGTTCCGCCGGGTGGTGCCGCCTCCCATCCGGCGCGCGACCGGCCCGTAGGCCGCACCTCCCAGGATGAGCACGGCACCGGCCAGCACCGAGACCGAAACGAGCCGGAGCGGGCCGGGCTGTGAGACACCGCCCGGCAGGTCCTTGAACACCTCCGGGCGTCCCATCATGCCGAAGGACCCCAGCGGCCAGGCGGTGGCGTCCACCCGGGCCGTCACGGCGTCCGTGGGGACGGCGCCATGGCTGCTGTCGGTGAGGTGCACCCGGGAGTCGAGGGAGTCGCTGCGGTGGTCGCCCATGAGGAACAGGCTCCCCTTGGGCACCCTGGTGGAGAACCGGGTCATCGAGGCCGGTTCCTTGGCCTGAAGATACGGTTCTTCGAGTGTCTTGCCGTCCACGGTGATGCGGTTCTGCTTGTCGCAGCACACGACCTTGTCGCCGCCGACACCGATGACCCGCTTCACCATGGGCAGGGCGCCCCAGATCTCGTCCTGGAAGACGACCACATCGCCGCGGCGCACCTCACCACCGTCGATGCGCTCCGCGAGCACCCGGTCGCCCTTGCCGATGGTCGGCGACATCGAGTCCGTCGGGACGCTGTACGGCTTGTAGAGCACCGCACCCCAGGCGAAGCCGCCCAGGAACAGCACACAGCCGACGGCCACCGCCAGCCCGGACAGCACGGCGCCCAGCCTGCTGCCCCCCGCCCCTCGGGCATCGCTCATTCCAGTGCTCCCACCGTGTCCAGCAGACATAGAAGGTCATGGTCCGCATGCCCTGTGGCACGGGATCGCACCTTACCCGCGGTACGGGGGATCAGTCAGCCGTCCCCCGCACCTTCGCCTCCCGCCTGCGACGACGCCACAGCACGATCGGCACCGCACACGCGAGCCCGAGCGCCGAGGGCGCCATGGAGGCCGCCGCGCTCAGCCCCGGCTGGTCGAAGGTGCCCGGGACCGACAGGGCGGACCAGCGGTTGACCGGCCAGGCCACCACGATCGCGCGCCCGACGACGTCGTCCACCGAGACCGTGCCGTTGTGCAGGTTCTGGTGGTAGCGGGAGTCCAGCGAGTCCTGGCGGTGGTCGCCCATGACCCAGATCCGGTCCTTGGGCACCTTGACCGGGCCGAACGGCTTCTCGTCACAGGGCGTGTTCCCGGGGAAGATGTACGGCTCGTCCAGCGCCTTGCCGTTGACCATCACCTTGCCGCCGCGCTTGCACGAGACCGTGTCCCCGCCGACCGCGATCACGCGCTTGATCAGGTCCTTCTCATCAGCGGACGGCATCAGGCCGACGCGGCTGAGCGCCTCCTGGATGCCCTCGGCTACCGGGCCCGAGTCCTGCGTCTGGGTTTCTCCGAGCCAGCCGCCCGGGTCGTGGAAGACGACCACCTCGCCGCGCTCCGGCTTCGAGCCGAACCAGGGGGTGAGCTTGTCCACCAGCACCCGGTCGCCCCGCTGGAGCGTGTTCTGCATCGAGTCGGACGGGATCGAGAACGCCTGCACCAGGAAGGTCTTGATCAGCAGCGCCAGCACCAGCGCGATGAAGATCAGGATCGGCAGCTCCTTCCAGAAGGAGCGCACCTTCCGCCCCTTCGCGGGCCGCCGCCCGGTGCCGGGCTGCTTGCTCTCCTCCTCGGAGCCGCTCTCCCGCTCCGCACCGGCCCCGGGCCCCGGCGGGGGCGGCGGGCCGGTGGGTCCGGAAGGGCGGGAGGGCGGCGTATCAGCCGGTTCCGCCGTGGGAGCGCCTCCCGGTGCCGGGGACGCCCCGGACGCTTCCGATGCCTGGTCCGCGGTCCCCTCTCCCCTCGTACCGGGCCGCCTCTCGGGCTCTTCGTGACCGGATCGGGCGCCGACCGCCAAGTCCCCCACATTCACTCCTCACGCCGCTGCCGCCTGCTCCACGAACGGCGCAGGCCCACCACTCCCATAACGAGCGGGAGTTCCGCAGGGGTCGGGAGCTGGATCATTCCTTGCTGATCCATGGGGGACAGCCTATGCGGCGCGCCGCTCACCTGTGTCGCCCCACTCGGCGCGTCCCGCACGGACGCGTACGTTCCGGGCTCCTCCAGCTGTCGCATGTGACCGAACGGCCATGCGATCACCACCGCACGGCCCACCACGCTCTCGTCCGCGACGGTGCCCTGGTACGTCTCGTCGAGATGCACCCGGGAGTCCGCCGAGTTGGACCGGTGGTCGCCCATCATGAACATCCGCCCCGCGGGGACGGTCACCTTGAACTTGCGCTGCGACGGCGCGTTCCCCGGGTACAGGTACGACTCGTTCAGCGGCGTCCCGTTGACCGTGACCCTGCCGTTCCCGTCACAGCATGCCACCGTGTCGCCGCCGACCGCGACCACTCGCTTGATCAGGTCCTGCTCGTCCGACGAGGGCAGCAGACCGATGAAGGTCAGGAACTCCTTGCCCTGCTTGATGACCGGCGGATCCTCCTCGGGCGGCTTCCGCTCGTCCTCCAGCCAGCCGCCGGGGTCCTTGAACACCACCACGTCCCCGCGGGTCGGCTTGGAGCCGAACCACGGGGTGAACTTGTCGACCAGCACCCGGTCGCCGATCTTGATCGTCTGCTCCATCGAGCCGGACGGGATCACGAACGCCTGCACCAGGAAGGTCTTGAGGACCAGCGCGATCACCAGCGCCACACCGATCAGGATCGGTATCTCCCGCACGGCGGAACGGCGTCTTCTGCGCTTGATCCGCTGCTGCACCCGGCGCCGCTCCGCGCGCGTGGCGAGCCGGCGCTGACCCGGCTCGCGCGACGGCTCGGCGGGGGTGGTGCCAAGGCCGAGGCCCGCCCGGCGGGTGCCGGAACGGGCCCCGGAGCGGGGACGTCCGCGGCTACCCATGCGCACCGCCCGTGGCCGCGCCCGGTGCCGCGCCGGGCGCGGGGACGTGCGCGAAGACCTCGGGGCCCCGGATGCGGGACCACCGGCCGAACGGCCAGCCGATCCAGTCGGCCCGCCCGATCACCTGGTCCACGGGGACGGTGCCGCCACCCGGCTCGCCGAGGTGGTCGCGGGAGTCCCGGGAGGCGCTGCGGTGGTCGCCCATCACCCACAGCCGTCCCTCGGGCACGACGGTGTCGAACGGCACCTGGGAGGGGGTGTCCCCGGGGTACAGGTAGTCCTCGTTCACGGGCCGGCCGTTCACCTCGATCCTCCCCCGCTTGTCGCAGCAGGTGACCCGGTCACCGCCGACGCCCACCACGCGCTTGATGTAGTCGGTCTCGGCGGGCTCGGCGAGTCCGACCGCCGCGGCCGCCTTGCGCAGCACACCGGTCACCGGGTTCCCGGACGTCTCCTCCTGGAGGAAGGAGCCGGTGCCGTCGAAGACGACAACGTCGCCGCGGCGCGGATCGTCCCCGAAACGGTATGCGAGCTTGTTCACCAGCACCCGGTCCCCGGGGCGCAGGGTGGTCTCCATGGAGCCGCTGGGGATCTGGAACGGCTGCACCACGAACCCGCTCACCAGCAGCACCAGCGCCATGGAGAGCGCCGCGAGGAGCGCGGCCCGCCGCCACGGCCGGGCGCCGGGCGCCCCCGCCGACGGGCGACTCTCGTCGGGCGGCTGCTCCGCGGAAGGTTGCTCCTCCTTGGGGTCCTCCGGGGGGTCCTCCGGGGTATGCGAAGAGCGCGATCGCTCCTCGTGCTCCGGGCCGGAACAGGAGGAGCGATCGCGCTCCGCGAGCCGTCCTTCGATGTCCATCGGGCGAGAGCCTATCCGGCCCGGCCGGGACATCCGACGGGAGCTCAGTAGTCGAGCAAAACTCAGTTGGTGCGCTTCTCCTTGATCTTCGCGGCCTTGCCGCGGAGGTCACGCAGGTAGTACAGCTTCGCACGGCGCACGTCACCGCGGGTGACGACCTCGATCTTCTCGACGATCGGGGTGTGCACCGGGAAGGTGCGCTCGACGCCGACGCTGAAGCTCACCTTGCGGACGGTGAAGGTCTCACGCACGCCGGAGCCCTGGCGGCGGATGACGACGCCCTTGAACTGCTGGACACGCGAGCGGTTGCCCTCGATGACGCGGACGTGGACGTTGACCGTGTCGCCGGGGCGGAAGGTCGGGATGTCGCTGCGCAGCGACGCGGAGTCGACGTTGTCGAGCAGGTGAGACATGATCGTCTGCTTTCTTCGCTGATGCCACAGGTCATCAGCGGCATATCGGAATGTTGATTCGGAGTGCCGCCCTCATCGGGCGAGCGTCGGTCCCCCTGTGGCAGGGGCGCACGCCCGGACGTACGGCAGCGGCCTATTCTTCCACGGCCCGGTGCGGCCGCCCAAATCGGGCCCGCCCCCCGGTTTCGCCCGCCCCCGGCAGTTCCTCCCAGCCGAGATCGGCCAGGAGCGCGCGGTCGTGCTTGTCGAGCGTCGCCGGGTCGCAGCGTTCGATCAGATCGGGGCGGTGGGCGCTGGTGCGGCGGAACGCCTCGTCCCTGCGCCACCGGGCGATCTTGCCGTGATGGCCGCTGACCAGCACCTCCGGGATGTCCCGGCCGCGCCACTCGGGGGGCTTGGTGTAGACGGGCCCCTCCAGCAGATCGGCCATCGCGCCCGGCGCGAAGGAGTCGTCCTGGTGCGACTCGGCATTGCCCAGCACCCCGGGCAGCAGCCGGGCGACGGCCTCGGTGATCACCAGGACCGCGGCCTCGCCGCCCGCCAGGACGTAGTCACCGATGGAGACCTCGTGGATCTCCAGCCGCTCCCCGTACTCCTCGATCACCCGCCGGTCGATGCCCTCGTAGCGCGCCGGGGCGAAGACCAGCCAGGGGCGCTCGGACAGCTCCACCGCGAGGGTCTGGGTGAACGGGCGGCCGCTCGGGGTGGGCACCACCAGCGTCGGCTTGGGCAGCCCCTCGCCCTCGCCCGACGCGATGATCGTGTCCAGCGCCTCGCCCCAGGGCTCGGGCTTCATGACCATGCCGGGGCCGCCGCCGTACGGGGTGTCGTCCACCGTGTTGTGCCGGTCGTGCGTCCAGGAGCGCAGATCGTGCACGCGGACGTCGAGCACGCCGCGGGCACGCGCCTTGCCGACCAGCGAGACGTTCAGCGGCTCCAGGTACTCCGGGAAGATCGTGACGACGTCGAGCCTCATGACGGCGTCTCCTCACGGCCGGTGGCGACCTCCGCCTCGGCCTCGTCCAGGAGTCCCGGCGGCGGGTCGACGACCGCGCGCTGCTCCTCCAGGTCGATCTCCGGCACCATCTCGGAGACGAACGGGATCATCACCTCGCCGCCGTCGGGCCGCTTGACGATCAGCAGGTCCTGGTACGGCAGATGGGAGATCTCGGAGATCCGGCCGACCGCCGTGCCGTCCACGGTGACCACGTCGAGGTCGATCAGCTGGTGGTCGTAGAACTCCTCGGGGTCCTCCGGGACCTCTTCGGGGTCGACCTCCGCGATGAGCAGCACGTTCCGCAGCGCCTCCGCGCCCGTACGGTCCCGCACCCCCTCGAAGCGCAGCAGCAGCCGGCCGCTGTGCACCCGGCCGGTCTCGATGGTCAGCGGTCCGGCCGAGGCGGGCTCGGTGGCCAGCACGGCGCCCGGGCCGAGCCTCAGCTCGGGCTCGTCCGTACGCACCTCGACGGTGACCTCACCCTTGATGCCATGGGCACGGCCGATCCGCGCGACAACCAACTGCACGATGCATGTCCCTTTCCCGCACACGGGCCTTCACGCACACGGGCCGGGGACGGCCCGAAGCCCTCCCCGGCCCGTGCCGGTGCTCTTCTTGATCGCCTCTCAGCTGACCTGATCCACGTCGACGAGGTCGACGCGGATCCCACGGCCGCCGATGGCGCCCACGACGGTGCGCAGCGCGCGGGCCGTGCGGCCGTTGCGGCCGATCACCTTGCCCAGGTCATCAGGGTGGACCCGGACCTCGAGCACGCGTCCGCGACGCAGGTTGCGCGAGGCGACCTGCACGTCGTCGGGGTTGTCGACGATGCCCTTCACCAGGTGCTCGAGGGCTTCCTCGAGCATCCTCAGGCCTCGGTCGACGCGGTGGACTCAGCAGCCTCGGCCGCCTCGTCCGACTTCTTCTCGGACTTCTTCGCCTTCGGGGTGATGGCCTCACCCTTCGGCTCGTCACCGGCGTCCTTGGCCGCGGCCTCGAACAGGGCGCGCTTGTCGGCCTTCGGCTCGGCGACCTTCATCGGAGCCGGGGCGGGCAGGCCCTTGAACTTCTGCCAGTCGCCGGTGACCTTCAGGATGGCGAGCACCGGCTCGGTCGGCTGGGCGCCGACCTTCAGCCAGTGCTGCACGCGGTCCGAGTCGACCTCGATGCGCGACGGGTTCTGCACCGGGTGGTACAGGCCGATCTCCTCGATGGCCCGGCCGTCACGGCGGGTACGGGAGTCGGCGACGACGATGCGGTAGTGAGGCGAACGGATCTTGCCCAGACGCTTCAGCTTGATCTTGACTGCCACGGGAGTGGTGTCTCCTGGTCTTGACGTGGTTGAGCACTGCGAAGTGCCGCGTGGGGTTGCGGTACCCGAGTGCCCGATGGACGCGTCAGCCGGAGGAGAGAGGGGTCCTGGTCGGCTGTCGAGTACAGCGGACCATTCTGCCACACCGTCGCCGGTCAGCCGACCGCGGCCACCGCGTCCGGGATACGGAACGGCTTCCCGCAGCCCCCGCACATGATCGGCGCCTGGGCCAGCACGGACGGAACGACGCGGACGTTGCGCCCGCAGTCGCACACCGCCTTGACCCGGACACCGCCCCCGGACGAACCGTGCCGCGCCGCGGGGCCCCGGAAGGCGCGGGAGGTCTCGGCAGCGGTCGCGACGGTGTGCGCCTTGAGGGCGCGGTGCAGGCGGTCGATTGTGGTCCGATAGCGCTTTCTCGCCTCCGGACTGAGGGTGACCAGCGAGAAGCCGCTGCTGGGATGCGGCTCCTCTGAGTGGTCGAGACCCAGCTCCTCGGCGATCGCCAGGAACCGGCGGTTGTGGTAGCGGCCGGCGCGCGAGGTGTCACGGACACCGCGGGCAGCGGCGATGCCATGGACTGCCTCGTGCAGCAGCCGTTCGAAGGAGAGCTCGGCGCCACATGCGGACGACGACTCTCCGATCAGCGATTCGGGCGCGGCGAGATCTGGCAGCTCGGGGTGGTGCCGTTGAATATCGGCCCACGCCTGTGCCAGCTCTGCGGCGAGTACAGGTGGTGTCGTGCTCACGTCGTGCTAACGAGCAGGAGCCGCCCGGTGTTCCGATTCCGGGGCATCTCAAATAATTTGCACGTACCAGTCAGTTCAGCGCTGATGCGTCGCGACGAGGGCGGGTGCGCACATGCATGGATGAGCCGCCCACGGCGCACCAAGGCGGTACGTACCACCTCGTACGGCCCGTACGGCCCGACCGTAGACGCCGGCTCGCGGGGCCCGATGCGCTCAGTAGGCGCGGGCCACGTAGGCGACGTTACCTGGCGCGTCATCGGCGTCCGGCACCGCCCCGTCCTCGGTGACCAGACACCGCACGGACACCGCCCGCTCGGCGAGCGCGGCCTCGCCCTCCGGCCCCAGGTCGGCCCACCGGATGCGCGCCCAGCCGCCCGCGGCCGCCGCCTCCGCGGCCTCTTCCACGGTCCGCACCTCGACCGTGCGCGCCGTGCGGCGCTCCCGCGCCTGGCGCAGCAGCAGCGCCTGGTCCTCCTCCAGCGCCTTCGGCACCGTCTCGGCCACCAGGTCGGTGCGCACCGGTTCCTTGCCGCCCGGGATCCGCCGGGCGAGCGTGGCGGTACCGGCCTCCAGATCGCGCGGGCCGATCTCGACGCGCACCGGTACGCCCCGCAGCTCCCAGTCGACGGCGCGACGGCCGAAGGGCATGTCGGTGCGGTCGTCGACCTGGACCCGGACGCCCGCCGCCGCCAGCCGGTCACCCGTCTCGCGGACCGCGGCGAGCACCGCGTCATCGCCCTTGACCGCGAGGACGACGGCCTGCACCGGGGCCAGCCGGGGCGGCAGCCGCAGCCCGTCGTCGTCACCGTGCATCATCACCAGCGCGCCGACCATGCGGGTCGTGCTGCCCCAGGAGGTCTGCCAGACCAGCTCCTGCTCGCCGTCCCGGGACAGATAGCGGGTGTTGAAGGCGCGGGCGAAGTTCTGGCCCAGCTCATGGCTGGTGCCCAGCTGGAGCGCCTTGCCGTCGCCCATCATCCCTTCCAGGGTGAGGGTGTTGACGGCGCCCGCGAAGCGTTCGCGCGCGGTCTTGCGGCCCAGGACGACGTCCATGGCGAGCACGTTCTCCATGAAGTCGGCGTAGACGTCGCGGTGGATGCGGGCGGCGAACTCCCGGGCGTCCTCGTACGTGGCATGGGCGGTGTGGCCCTCCTGCCAGAGGAATTCGGTCGTCCGCAGGAACAGCCGGGGCCGCAGCTCCCAACGCACCACATTGGCCCACTGGTTGATCAGCAGCGGCAGATCGCGGTAGCTCTGCACCCACTTCGAGAAGTACTCGTTGACGATGGTCTCGGAGGTGGGCCGGACCACCACCGGCTCCTCCAGCTCCTTGCCGCCGCCATGGGTGACGACCGCGAGCTCGGGCGCGAAACCCTCGACGTGCTCGGCCTCCCGCGTCAGATACGACTGCGGGATGAAGAGGGGGAAGTACGCGTTCTGGACGCCCACCGCCTTGATCCGGGCGTCCAGGTCGCCCTGCATCCGCTCCCACAGCCCGTAGCCATACGGTCGGATGACCATGGTGCCGCGCACCGGACCGTTCTCGGCCAGCTCGGCCTTGTTGATCACATCCTGGTACCAGCGCGGGAAGTCCTCCGCACGCGGGGTGAGAACGGGTGCCTTGGCCATGCCGCCGATCGTACGGCGGCAACGCGGCCGACCGCGGCGAATATCGCCCGGGGCGGTCGCGGCGCCCCGGGGCGGGACCGGGAGCGGGGCGGACGCGAAGGCGCGCGGGGGCGCACGGAGGGGGCACGCAAGCACGGCCGTGAAAGCTCTGGACGCGGGGACGGATGCGGAGTTCTCTGGCATACGGGGGTGGGACGCGACGAGCGGGTGTCCTGTGGAAGAGCCCGGCACCATCCACACGGCACCCCCTGGCGCACAACGGCGGATCTGACGACGGCACTGCTCTTCGCTGATTGGGGCCCTTTCGATGACATCTACGCTCGTACGGCGGCGCCGCCCGCACCCCTCCCCGCCGCGCACGGCGGACCCCCACGACCGCGCCCGCGACTGGGCGGAGATCCAGGAGCGGATGCTGGTGCCGCTGTACGAGGCCGTGTACGAACGGCTGGACGTCGGTGCCGGAACGCGGCTGCTGGGCCTGGGCTGCGGCTCGGGTCTCGCCCTCCTCATGGCGGCCGGGCGCGGCGCGGACGTCTGTGGGGTCGACACGGACGAGCCACGCCTCGCGCTGGCGCGGGAGCGGCTGGCCGACCCGGTGCGGCTGGGGCCCGGCGGTCCGGAGTCGGCGTGCGCACGGGAGGCGGCGGGGGCGTCCGGCTTCACGGTGGTGACGGCCTTCGAGCCACTGCCCGCCCCGGCGGCGGGCGGCCCCAGCGGGCTCGCCGCGGCGGCGTCCTCGCTCACGGCGGCCGCGGCGCTCGCCGAACGCGGCGGCGCGGTGGTGCTGGCCGGGTGGGGCCCGCCCCGAGCGGTGCGCCACCTCGTCGTGCTGCGGGTGGGCGCCCGGCTCGCC
>NZ_GG657754.1:3290618-3292342 GCF_000158915.1 Streptomyces himastatinicus ATCC 53653
CACCCGGTATCTGCGGGTCCGGGGGGCGAGTCAGCCCATGAACTTCTTGAACTCGTCGGGGAGTTCGAAGTCCTGGCCCTGGCCGCCCTGGCCACCGGGCATGCCGAACGCGCCGCCCTGCTGGCCCGCCTGCTCACGGCGGGCCGCGGCGGCCTGCTCGTCGGCCTTCCGCTTCATCGGGTTGCCGCTGCGCTGCTTGCCCTTGACCTTCTTCTGCTGCTTGCCCTTGCGCTTGGCGCTGCCGCCGCCACCCGGCATGCCCGGCATCCCGGGCATTCCCGGCATGCCGCCGCCCTGGGCCATCTTCGACATCATCTTGCGCGCCTCGAAGAACCGCTCCACCAGATTCTTGACCGCGCTCACCTCGACGCCGGAACCACGGGCGATACGGGCGCGGCGGGAGCCGTTGATGATGTTCGGGTCGTGGCGCTCGCCCGGCGTCATCGACTTGATGATCGCGGCCGTGCGGTCCACGTCCTTCTCGTCCAGATTGTTGATCTGGTCCTTCATCTGGCCCATGCCCGGCAGCATGCCGAGCAGCTTGGAGATGGAGCCCATCTTGCGGACCTGCTCCATCTGCGCCAGGAAGTCGTCGAGCGTGAACTCCTTGGGGCCCTTCGCCAGCTTGGCCGCCATCTTCTCGGCCTCTTGCTGGCTGAAGGTCTGCTCGGCCTTCTCGATGAGGCTGAGCATGTCGCCCATGCCGAGGATGCGGGACGCCATGCGGTCCGGGTGGAACGCGTCGAAGTCGTCCAGCTTCTCGCCGTTGGAGGCGAACATGATCTGACGGCCGGTGACATGCGCGATGGACAGCGCGGCACCGCCGCGCGCGTCGCCGTCGAGCTTGGAGAGCACCACACCGTCGAAGCCGACGCCGTCGCGGAACGCCTCGGCGGTGTTGACCGCGTCCTGACCGATCATCGCGTCGACGACGAACAGGACCTCGTCCGGGCTGACCGCGTCGCGGATGTCCGCGGCCTGGCGCATCAGCTCCTCGTCGATGCCGAGGCGGCCGGCGGTGTCGACGATCACGACGTCGTGCTGCTTGGTCTTGGCGAACTCGATCGAGTCCTGGGCGACCTTGACAGGATCGCCGACGCCGTTGCCCGGCTCCGGCGCGAACACCGCGACGCCCGCGCGCTCGGCGACCACCGAGAGCTGGTTGACCGCGTTGGGGCGCTGGAGGTCACACGCGACGAGCAGCGGGGCGTGGCCCTGCCCCTTCAGCCAGCGGCCGAGCTTTCCGGCGAGCGTCGTCTTACCGGCGCCCTGGAGACCCGCGAGCATGATGACCGTCGGGGGCTGCTTGGCGAAGCGGAGGCGGCGGGCGTCGCCGCCGAGGATGCCGATGAGCTCCTCGTTGACGATCTTGATGACCTGCTGGGCCGGGTTCAGCGCCTGGGAGACCTCGGCGCCGAGGCTGCGCTCCTTGACCTGCTTGATGAACGACCGTACGACGGGCAGCGCCACGTCGGCCTCGAGCAGGGCGATCCGGATCTCGCGCGCCGTGGCGTCGATGTCCGCCTCGGACAGGCGGCCCTTGCCCCGGAGGTTCTTGAAAGTCGCTGCGAGGCGATCGGAGAGGGTATCGAACACGGTGGTCGCGAATCCTTTGGTCGGATGTCGGGGTCGGCGGGTCGGCCTCCAAGGGTATCCGCACGTTGAGGTAACGGTCTGCCCCCGGGCGTGTGCCGCTCGGACGGGCGATGCGTTATCCCCACCCC
>NZ_GG657754.1:3292442-3294086 GCF_000158915.1 Streptomyces himastatinicus ATCC 53653
CCACACCCCCGCCGGGGCTCCGCCCCTGGACCCCGCTCCTCAAACGCCGGAGAGGCTGGGGGTGGGGCATCTCCGCCCCCGGACGCTGCACCGGGGAACGGGCCGGGACGGGACGCCTCCGCCCCGGACACCGCTCCTCAAACGCCGGAGGCGCTGGGGTGGGACATCGCCGGACGGGCTTCGGTTCGGCCGGGGCCGGACGGTCGTCTCGGGCCGGGGCGCCGGGCCGGGTGGCCGGTGGGACCCTAGCGCAGTGCCTGCTCCACCTCGCGGGCCACTTCCGCCGCGCGCATCGGGGCGAGGGGGGCTCCGGTGGGGTCCGTGACGTAGAACGCATCTACCGCGTTCGCGCCCAGCGTGCTGACGTGGGCGCTGCGGACCGTGAGGCCGGCGGCCTCCAGGGCTCGGCCGATGCGGTGGAGGAGGCCGGGGATGTCCTGGGCGCGGACCTCGATCACGGTGGCGAGCTGGGAGCTGCCGGGCGCGATCGTGACCCGCGGCGGCGGGGCGTGGACGCCGCGGCGGCGCGGGTACTTGCGGTAGGCGGCCTCGCGCTCGGCGAGCCGGGCGACGATGTCGAGCGAGCCGTCCAGCGCCCGGAGCAGATCGTTCCGTAGCCGCGCGGCCTGCGGCAGCGATCCGTATTCGGCGGCCACGCGCCAGCTCAGCAGCAGGACGTCTTCGGGCTTGTCCGCGCCGTCCAGCTCCGACGGCAGCTCCACGGCGCGCAGATCGGCCGCGCGGACCGTGAGCCGGTGCAGGGCCAGCACCCCGGCGGCCGCGGACAGCACTCCGGGCTGGTCGGGGACGGCGATCAGCAGCTCGACGCCGATCGGTTCCGGTTCCGTCGCCGCGTCAGCGGACGGCAGCGCCTCCGACCGGGCGTGCAGGGCCAGTACCGGGCCGCCGGTGCGGCACGCCTCGATCGCGAGCCGTTCCTGTTCCGCGGTGATCTGCTGCGGGCTGTCCGGGTCCGGCGCGGGCTCCCCCGCGAGGACGGCGGCGACCCGCTTGACCAGGTCGGTGACGAGCGCGCCGCGCCAGGCGCTCCACGCCGCGGGCCCGGTGGCCAGGGCGTCGGCCTCGGTGAGGGCGTGCAGCAGCTCCAGGGTGGCGGGGCTGTGGACCGCCTCGGCGACCGAGCGCACGGTGGCCGGGTCGTCCAGGTCGCGGCGGGTGGCGGTCTCGACGAGCAGCAGATGGTGGCGTACGAGGGTGGCGAGGACGGACACATCGGCGCGGTCGAAGCCGATCCGGGTGGCCACGTCCCGGACGATCGTCTCCCCCACCACCGAGTGGTCGCCGGGCCAGCCCTTGCCGATGTCGTGCAGCAGCGCGGCGACCAGCAGCAGGTCGGGGCGGCCGACGCGGCGGCTGAGCGCGCTGGCGCGGACCGCGGTCTCGACGAGATGGCGGTCGACGGTCCAGCGGTGCACGGGGTTGCGCTGCGGACGGCAGCGCACCCGCTCCCAGTCCGGCAGCAGCCGGGTGATCAGGCCCTCGGCCTCCAGCGCCTCCCAGACCCCGACGGTGGACTCGCCCGCTCCCAGCAGGGTGACGAGTTCCTCCCGGGCCTCGGGCGGCCACGGCACCGGCAGCGGGCGCGCGGCGGCGGCCAGCCGCCGTACGGCGTGCAGCGAGAGC
>NZ_GG657754.1:3294208-3337916 GCF_000158915.1 Streptomyces himastatinicus ATCC 53653
CCTCGCCGTCCTGTTCGACGACGCCCTCGGCGAGCGGCCTGCGCTCGGCCGGGGCCTGCGCGGAGCCGGAGCCGCCGCGTCCGCGACCGCCGAGCAGTCCGCGCAGCCGCGGCCGGCTCGCCGAGCGGGCGCGCAGCACCCGGTCGACCTCGCGCCAGGTGACATCGCTCGCGTACGAGATGGTCCGGGCCGACTCGTAGACCTGGCGCAGCAGGGCGTCGGCGTCCAGCAGGTCGAGCGCGCCCGCGATCTGGTCCTGTTCCTGGAGGGAGAGCCGGTCGGTGGCCCGGCCGGTGGCCAGGTGGAGCGCGTCGCGGGTGTCCAGCAGCCGGCGCCGGGCCTCGGCCAGGCCCTCGCGGGGGGCGTCGGCGAGCCAGGAGGCGGCGATGGCGCGCAGCGCGGTGGCGTCGCGCAGTCCGCCGCGGGCCTCCTTCAGGTCGGGTTCGAGCAGGAACTGGAGCTCGCCGTGGCGCTCGCCGCGCTCCTGGCACAGCTCGCGCAGCTCGGGCAGGCGCTTCGGGGCCTGGGCGCGCCAGTCGGCGAGGACGGTGGTGCGCAGGCCCGCGGTGAGGTCGGCATCGCCCGCGAGATGGCGGGCGTCCAGCAGGCCGAGCTGGACCTTCAGGTCTTCGGCGGCGGTCTTGCGGGCCTCGTCGGGGGTGCGTACGGAGTGGTCGAGGGCCAGCCCCATGTCCCAGACGGGGTACCAGACGTGGTCGGCGAGCTTGGCGAGGGCGGAGGAGTCGGCGGAGCCGTCGTGCAGCAGGACGACGTCGAGGTCGCTGCGCGGGGACAGCTCGCCGCGGCCATAGCCGCCGACCGCCACCAGCGCCACGCCGCCGCCGATCCCGGAGGTCTCGGCGCCGCCGCCGAGCAGGGCGGCCAGCCACTGGTCGGTGAGTCCGGCCAGCGCGCTACGGCGCGGCGGCCCGGACCGCGACTCCTCCTGGAGGAGTCGCAGCCGGGCCGCCGCGTAGCCGCCGGGGCCCGAGTCGGTGGTCTCTGTCGTTGCCTCGACGTGTTCCGTCAACTCGGCTGCTCCCTGTCAGCTGGGGGTACGGGCTCTGGATGCCGTCACAAGGCGTCCGGGCCCCGTTCGCCGGTCCGGACCCGGACCGCGGTGTCGACGGGGACGCTCCACACCTTGCCGTCCCCGATCTTTCCGGTGCGGGCGGCCTTGACGACGACGTCGACGAGGTCGTCGGCGTCCTCGTCCTCGGCCAGCACCTCGATGCGGACCTTGGGCACCAGGTCGACGGTGTACTCCGCGCCCCGGTAGACCTCGGTGTGGCCGCGCTGGCGCCCGTAGCCGCTGGCCTCGGTGACGGTCAGGCCCTGCACGCCGAACGCCTGGAGGGCTTCCTTGATCTCGTCGAGCCGGTGCGGCTTCACAACTGCCGTGATGAGCTTCACGCGTCCACCTTCTTCGGGTCCTTCTTGGCGTCCTTCTTCTTCGCCTCGCCGCCCGGGTGGGCCGACTGGAGGCTGCCGAGGGAGGTGCCGCCGCCCGCGCCCGCGAAGTCGTACGCCGTCTCGGCGTGCTCGACCTGGTCGATCCCGGCGACCTCGTCGTCCTCGTCCACCCGGAAGCCCATCACCAGGTCGACGACCTTGGCCAGGATCGCGGAGACGATCAGGGAGTAGGCGAGGACCGCGAAGGCACCGGCGGCCTGCTTGCCGAGCTGTTCGAGGCCGCCGCCGTAGAAGAGGCCCTTGGCGTCGCTCTGCACCTTGCCGGTGGCGAAGAGGCCGATGAGCAGCGAGCCGATGAGGCCGCCGACCATGTGGACGCCGACGACGTCGAGCGAGTCGTCGTAGCCGAACCTGTACTTCAGGCCGACCGCCATGGCGCACAGGACACCGGAGATGATGCCGATCGCGATCGCGCCGAGCGGGCTGACCGCACCACAGGCGGGGGTGATCGCGACGAGTCCGGAGACGGCACCGGAGGCGGCGCCCAGGGTGGTGAAGGAGCCGTGCCGGATCTTCTCGTACGCGAGCCAGCCGAGCATCGCGGCGGCGGTGGCGACCTGGGTGTTGGTGAAAGCGGCCGCGGTGACGCCGTCGGCGCCGAGCCAGGAGCCGCCGTTGAAGCCGAACCAGCCGAACCACAGCAGACCGGCGCCGAGCATGACCAGCGGCAGGCTGTGCGGCCGCATCGGGTCCTTCTTGAAGCCGACCCGCTTGCCGATGACGAGGATCACGCCGAGCGCTGCGGCGCCGGCATTGATGTGGACGGCGGTACCACCGGCGAAGTCGATCACGCCGAGCTTGAACGCCCAGCCGTCGGCGGCCCACACCCAGTGCGCGACCGGGAAGTAGACGACCGTCGCCCACAGGGCGATGAACAGCGCCCAGGCGGTGAACTTGACGCGGTCCGCGAGGGCACCGCTGATCAGCGCCGGGGTGATGATCGCGAACATCATCTGAAACAGGGCGAAGACATAGATGGGGATGGTGTAGCCGGGCCACAGCTCGGTCAGCCCGATGTTGTGCATGCCCATCCAGTCGAAGCCGCCGAACAGGTCATTGCCCTTGTCGAAGGCGACGCTGAAGCCGTAAAGGACCCACAGAACGGTGACGATGCCGATGCTGATGAAGCTCATCATCAGCATGTTCAGCACGCTTTTGACGCGGACCATGCCGCCGTAGAAGAAGGCAAGGCCGGGCGTCATGATCAGGACCAGCGCGGCGCACAGCAACATGAACCCGGTGTTGGCCGCGCTGAGTGCGTCATCGGGCGTGATCTTGTCCGCGGCAAGCATCGTGATGCCCACTGGCATCGGCGTCTCCTCGCTGTCGAAACGGCCCGGGCTGGCAATAAACAAAAGGGCCGGTATTCGCCACGAGATTGGCGCAGTGCCGTTTCAGTCGATGCCGCTCGATGTTTCGCGGCAGTGACGAAGGGCGCGGGCGTGTTACGTGCGGATGAATTGCCGGTACGGGGTCCTTCCCTCCGTTACCGTGCCGCAACCCGCTCCGGGCCGCCTCAGACGGCCCGCGGGGCGCCCCCCTCGTCCGGGGAGTCGGGCAGCATGGCGACGAGCTTGTCGCTGAGCTCGGCGACCTCGGGCACGTCCCCGAAGTGCCGCACCGCGGTGTCCACGGTCTTGCGGAGGCGGTTGTTCACCCGCTCCGAGCGGATCCGCTGGGCGAGCGGCAGCGCCTTCCCGGCGACCTCCGCGCACTGCTCGGGCTCCTTCTGGAGGAGGTGGACGGTGGCCATGCCGATCAGGTTGAGCGCATACGAACGCTGGTGCCCGCCCTCACCCCCGGCGGTCTCCTCGCCGAAGAGGCGCACGGCGTTGCGCATCACCGGGTCGGCGAGCTGGGCGTAGGTGGGGCTGCGGCCCGCGACATAGGCGAGGTCTCGGTAGGAGTGGGCGTTCTCCCGTTCAGCTCGGCCTCGGAGAAGAAGCCGATCCAGTTCGGTTCGCCGTCGCCCGCGGCGCAGTCGGCGAAGGTGTCCTCGGCCATCTTGACGGCGCGGTGGCACTTACCGGGCTGGCCCATATTGGCGTACGCCCGGCCCTCCATCGCATACAGCATGGCCTGGGTGCGCGGGGTGGCGCTCTCCCGGCTGCCGTACTGCGCGAGGTGGATCAGCTCCAGCGCGTCGTCGGGCCGCCCGACGTGGATCATCTGGCGGCTCATGCTGGAGAGGATGTACGAGCCGAGGGGCCGGTCGCCGGACTCCTTGGCTGCGTGCAGCGCGAGGACGAAGTACTTCTGGGCGGTGGGCTGGAGCCCGATGTCGTAGCTCATCCACCCGGCCAGCTCGGCCAGCTCCCCCGCGACCTTGAACAGCCGCTTGGACACGGCCTCGGTGTGCGACTCCTGGAGCAGGTCGGTGACCTCGTGGAGCTGGCCGACCACCGCCTTGCGGCGCAGCCCGCCACCGCACTGGGCGTCCCAGGCGCGGAACATCGTGATGGTGGACTCCAGCAGCTCCAGCTCCGGCTCGGAGAGCCGGGAGATGCGCCGTGAGCGGCCGCTGTCCGCCGCGCGCACGCCGCCGGGCGCCCCGCTGGGCGAGGGCACCAGCCAGCGCTGCATGGGCTCGATGAGGGCGGGGCCCGCGGAGAGGGCGAGCGAGGTGCCGAGGAAGCCGCGCCGGGCGAGCATGAGATCGCTGCGCGAGAACTCGCCGATCAGCGCGACGGTCTCGGGTCCGGCCCAGGGAAGATCCACTCCAGATACGGACGGTGACCGGTGGGCGGGGCGCAGTCCCAGGTCCTCGATGCCGACCACACAGCCGAAGCGCTCGGAGAACAGCTCGGAGAGGATCTGCGGGATCGGCTCGCGCGGCTGCTCCCCGTCCAGCCAGCGGCGCACCCGCGAGGTGTCCGTACTGATGTGATGGGCGCCTAACTGGCGCGCCCTGCGGTTGACTTGGCGGGCCAGCTCCCCCTTCGACCAGCCGCTGCGCACAAACCACGATCCCAGCTGTGCGTTGGGTCGCTTGTCAGCACCGCCGCCGCTGTCGCCCACCGGAATGCCCCCATCCCACGATTCTTCCCGGACCGCCACCAGAATGCCTTCTGTCACGGTCAGTTGTCCCCGCGATACGGCGCATCAACCGTCTGCCGCGGGAACCGGCCCTTGCCAGTGGCAAGTACCGGGCCGCGATCGGGCGAGTGCTCGCAACCGGGGATCGTGCACCGAAAGTAATCCTACGATCACGCTCCTTGCGAGGTGGATCGGGAAAACGCCACCATTCGCCACCCCTTCGAATGAACCCCATCGCCGATTCACACGATTCACTTGACACGGAGCGACCGGAAGAACGCGAAGAGGTGCGCAGCGGGGCGCATGCGCCGTTCCGCGCCACCCGTTACACCGCGACACACCACCTGCCGCACCACATCGGCGACGGAGCGTCATCGGCGCGCTCCGGCTCGTAACCATCGAGAGCGCGACCCGTTGGAGGGGGCATGGGCTTCACGATCGGCGGCATCCGGGAGATGCGGTCCGGCTCACGGCGCCGCGGCCGCACGTCCGAGTCCACCACGGTGGCGGAGTACACCGGGCTGTGGGGCTGGGACGTGGTGCCGGGCGCCCGGGCCACGCGCGGCACGAGCGGTAGCAGAAACGAATGCTCCTGCGGCGCAGCCGACTGCCCCGCCCCCGGCGCGCATCCGCTCGGCTTCTCCCCCGGCGTGCCAGCGGGCGCCACGCTCGTGGCCGCCGCGGCGGCGTGGGAGGAGGTCCCGGGCGCGGCCGTGCTGCTGCCCGTGGGCCGGTCGTTCGACGTCCTGGAGGTGGCCGAGTACGCGGGGCGGCACGCCCTGGTGCGGCTGGAGCGGATGGGCCTGCCGCTCGGCCCGGTGGCCGTCACCCCGCACGGGCGCGCCCAGTTCTTCGTCGCGCCGGGGGCCTGCGCCGAACTCCCCGAACTGCTCTACCGCATGGGCTGGGACGACGCGGACCTCGATCTGCGCTGCCTCGGCAAGGGCGACCACATCACCGCGCCGCCCTCCGACCTCGGGGGCTTGGGGCCGGTGCGCTGGCTGCGCCCGCCGACCCTCGACACCGCGGGCCAGCCGCCGCACGCCCGGCTGGTGCTGGGCACCCTCGCCTACGCGAGCCACCGGGCCGGGGCCTGACGCTCCGCGACGGGTTCACCGAAACGCCGGACGGGCTTGAATCGTCCATCGATTCAAGCCCGTCCGGCGATGAATCCAAAGACTGACCGGATCAGTCGCCGATCAGCGCGTCGACGAACGCCTCCGGCTCGAACGGCGCCAGATCGTCCGCGCCCTCGCCCAGCCCGATCAGCTTGACCGGTACGCCCAGTTCGCGCTGGACCGCGACCACGATGCCGCCCTTGGCGGTGCCGTCCAGCTTGGTGAGCACGATGCCGGTGATGTCCACCACCTCGCGGAAGACCCGCGCCTGCACCAGGCCGTTCTGCCCGGTGGTGGCGTCGAGCACGAGCAGCACCTCGTCCACCGTGCCGTGCTTCTCCACGACCCGCTTGACCTTGCCCAGCTCGTCCATCAGACCGGTCTTGGTGTGCAGCCGCCCGGCGGTGTCGATGAGCACGACGTCCGCGGACTCGGCGATGCCCTCCTTCACCGCGTCGAAGCCGACCGACGCCGGGTCGCCGCCCTCGGGGCCGCGGACTGTACGGGCGCCGACCCGCTCGCCCCAGGTCTGGAGCTGATCGGCGGCGGCCGCCCGGAAGGTGTCCGCCGCGCCCAGCACGACCGACTTGCCGTCGGCCACCAGGACCCGGGCGAGCTTGCCGGTGGTGGTGGTCTTGCCGGTGCCGTTGACCCCGACGACCATGACGACGCCCGGCTTCTCCTCGCCGTTCGTCCCCACCCCGCCCTCGGTGTGCACGGTGCGGTCGGCCTCGGTGCCGACGAGGTGCAGCAGCTCCTCGCGCAGCAGCCCCCGCAGCTCGTCGGGGGTGCGGGTGCCGAGCACCTTGACCCGCTCGCGCAGCCGCTCGACCAGCTCCTGGGTCGGCGCGACGCCGACGTCGGCGGTCAGCAGCGTATCCTCGATCTCCTCCCAGGTGTCGTCGTCGAGGTGCTCACGGGACAGCAGCGTCAGCAGCCCCTTGCCCAGAGTGGTCTGGGACCGGGACAGCCGGGCGCGCAGCCGGACCAGCCGGCCGGCGGTCGGCTCGGGGACCTCGACCGGCGGGGCCTCCGGCGCGGCGGCCTCCGCGGGCGCGGCCGGTGCCTCGGTGCCGGGCAGGTCCACCTCTTCGATGGTTCTGCGCGGCTCCTCGCGCGGGGTTTCGGCCTCCTCGCCGACATGCGGTTCGGCGGGCGGCGCGGTGACGGACGGGCTGCTCGGCGGTGTCGGGGGCAGCTGCTTCTTCTTGCGGCTGCTGATCACAAGCCCGCTGATCGCGCCGAGCGCGACCACAGCGATGACTACAGCAAGGATGACGAATTCCATAACCCACCCAGTATCAGACACATGGCGGAGGGAGTCATTCGCCTCGTCATTCGCCTCCGAGCCCGGCCTCGCGGGCCCGGACGATCGCCTGGGCCCGGTCGTGCACCTGGAGCTTGGCGAAGATCGAGCCGACGTGGTTGCGCACGGTCTTGTCGGTGACCACCAGCCGCTGGGCGATCTGCCGGTAACCGAGCCCGCCCGCGAGCAGGTCCAGCACCTCCCGTTCGCGCGCGGTGAGGGTCGGGAACGCCTCCTTGGCCGACGCCGCGCCGGAGGCGCCCAGCAGCACCCCGAGCCGCTCCGCCATGCGCGGACTGAAGACGGCGCCGCCGCGCGCCACGGTGTGCAGGGCGCGCAGGATCTCGTCCCGGCCCGCGCCCTTGAGGAGATAGCCGCGGGCCCCGGCGCGCACGGCGGCCAGCAGGCTGTCGTCGTCCTCGGACATCGTCATGACCATCACCCGCGCCCCGGGGCGGGCGCACAGGATCCGCCGGGTGGCCTCCAGACCGGACCGGCCGGGCAGCCCGAGGTCCATGACCACCAGATCGGGTGCGGCGCGCCCGGCCTCGGCGACCGCCTCGTCCGCGCAGGCCGCCTGGCCGACGACGGTGAAGGCGTCGTCCAGGTTGAGGGCGGCGGCCAGACCTTCGCGGAAGAGGGGATGGTCGTCGACGAGCAGCACGCGCCACTGCGCGGCGCCCGCCGGCGCCGTCACGGGGAGGGCGTCCTCTCCCTGGGCGCGTCCCTGGATCTGTCCCTGGATCGGTCCTTGGATCTGTCCCTGGGCTTGGCTTCGGTGATGAGTGTCGTACAGGACCGGCATCCGGTGTGCTCCAGGTGTTCTTCGGGGTCCTCGTTCTCCCCGGGTCCGGTGAGCGGCAGCACCGCGTGCACCACGGTGCCGGTCGCGGAGCCGGTGACCGAGCAGGAGCCGCCGATCTCCTCGGCCCGCTCCCGGACCGAGGCCAGCCCGATGCCGCGCACCGCGGTCTCCGGCAGTCCGCTGCCGTCGTCGGTGATCGTTATGTCGAGGGTGCCGAGGGTGTCGGGGTCGGTGGCCAGTTCGACCCGGACCTGGCGGGCCCGGGCGTGTCGTACGGCGTTGGTGAGCGACTCGGCCGCGATCCGGTACGCCGCGGTCTCCACGCCCGGCGACAGCGGGGGGAGGACGGCGGGGCGGCTGGCCACGCTCACCCGCAGCCCGTCCACGCCCAGCCGCCGCGCCAGGTCCCGCACCGCACCGGCGAGACCGCGCTCGGCGAGGGCGGCCGGGGCGAGCCCGGCGGTGATGCGGCGCACCTCGACAGGGCCCTCAGCGAGCGTTCGGCTGCCTCGGAGAGCTGGGGCGCAGGCCGGGTGGCCGGGCGGACAGGAGGTCTGGGCGATGTCCAGGCGCAGCCGCACGGCGGCGAGTTGGGGCCCGAGGCCGTCGTGGATCTCCCGGCGCAGCCTGCGCCGTTCCTGTTCGCGGGCGAGCACCAGCCGCTCGCGGGCGGCCTGCGCCTCCTCGGCCAGCCGCAGCGCGGCGAGCGCGGGGGCGGCCTGGTCGGCGAGGAGGGACAGCAGCCCGCTGTCGCGCTCGGCGGGGGTGCCGGAGCCGTCGCGGGAGACTTCGAGGCGGCCGACGGTGCGGCCGTGGTGGCGCAGCGGGTAGGTCTGGACGCGGCCGGTGAGCGGTGCCCCGGCGTCGGCCAGCCGCCGGGGCCCGGCGCGGGTGTCGACGCTGACGGCGGCGCCGGACACGCCGAGGTCCTCCACGGCGCTGCGGCAGATCTGCTGGGGCACCTCGCCCGGGTGCGGGGCCTGCTGGAGGCGTACGGCCAGGGCGCTGACGGCTTCGTGCGGCCGGGCCCTGGGCCCGTAGAAGGCGCGCTCGACGCGGAGGGTGAGCCAGCGGGCGGACGGCCGCAGGGCCCAGCCCAGCAGCAGGGCGCCGCCGACGGCGGTGACGGTGGTCCCGTTGCGTACGGAGGGGAGCCCGGCCTGCACGGCGACGGCGGCGCAGACGACGACGGCCGCGAGCGAGGTGAGGACGAAGGCGCGGGCGAGCCGGTGGCTGGTGGAGCGGTCGAGCCGCCAGATCCCGGTGCGGGCGACGCCCAGGCAGATGGCGGCCGCCCAGACCGCGCTGCCGAGGGTGCGGGCCGCGATGGTGGGCATGCCCTCGCCCCACTCCGACAGCAGGAGGGAGACGCAGGCCGGGTAGGCCCCGGCCAGCAGGGCCCAGTCGCGCCGCTCGGCGCCGCCGGAGACGGCGGCGCGGCAGCACAGGGAGGCCGTGACGGCGAGCGCCACGGTGCGCAGCACCCAGGGCTCCGCCTCGCCGTAGGTGGCGAGGTGGTCGAAGGCCCATTGGCCGCCGGTGGTGTGGAAGGCGGGGTTGGTGACGGCGCCGACGCGCGGCTCGCTGATCAGCCACAGCGCGGCGTAGCCGAGCCAGTAGGCGGAGGCGGCGGCGCTCATGGCCCACCAGTGCCAGCGCCGTTTGGCGCCGCGGGGGAAGAGCCACAGCGGCAGCAGCAGGACGGTCAGGGGGCGGCAGACCATGCCGGCCACCGACAGCAGCAGGGACACGGCAGCGCCCGCCGGTCCGAGCCCGGCGGGCCCCAGCAGGTCGGCGACGGCGGAGGGCAGCAGCCACAGGGCGCCCGCCACCAGCAGCACTCCGCCGTAGCGCCGGGCGGACCGCTCGGCGAGCAGCAGGACGCCGACGCCGAGCACCGGGACGCCCACGGCCACCGAGGTGAGGGCCGCGGTGCCGCGCAGGCGGGTGGAGGACAGGGCGAGCCACTCGTCGTCGACCCGCAGCAGACCGGCGAGCCAGCCGGCCAGCACCACGACGAACAGCGCCGACACCCCGCCCGCGGCCTGCACGGCACGGTCTTTCGGAAGGGCGTGCCGCATATCAGCCGGCGGTCGGCCCGGCGAGCCGGGCGCCGCCCCGGACCCACAGCGTGACGTAGTTGGCGCTGCGGCCGGGGCGGCACTTGTACTCGTCCCACTTGCTCTTCTCCACCCCGGCCTCCCCTGCCTTCCGGCAGGCGCCTTGGGTGTCGAAGTGTCCTTCCTCGCGCCAGCCGCCTCCGGAGGCGGTGGCGGGCGAGGCTCCGGCGGTCCACATGACGGTTCCCGCGAGCAGGCCGAGCGCCGTGGTGGCGCGGATTCGGGAAAGTCGCATCTTCAACCTCCTGGTACTCGCCCGTGCCTTACCCCGCCTCACGGCTCTGAAGTGCGCGGACGCCATGCCCCACCCGAACCGGTGACCCGCCCGCACCCGCGTTCCGGTGGGGCATTCACCCTTTCCGGTTCACCACACCTGAAAGAGGATCGCGACGGCGATCGACTCGGCCTCGTCGTAGGGGATTCCGAACCGCATCAGGGTGAGCATGACGGGCTGCGCGGCCCAGATGTCCAGCGTGTCCAGGTAGTTGGCGAGCCGGTGGGCGTAGCGGCGCACCATGGCGGTCTCGCGCGGGGTGAGCCGCCCGAGCACCTTGGCGAGGAGGTCGCCGCCGTGGCGCAGCGCGGTGACCATCAGCCGCTGACGGATGCGCTGCGCCTCGGCGGGGGTGAGCCGGCCCGTGAAGAGCGCGTCCTTCGCGGCCTCCAGTTCCCGGGTGTCGCCCGCGCTGAGCCGGACCCGGCCGACCAGGTCGTCGATGTCGGATGTGGTGATGAGCGTTTCCCCCGTGCTGATCATCATGCGCCCCTCCTCGGGTGATGGTGCGTTTCCCGGGCCCTTGCCGGACGGATCGCCTCCGGGCCCAGGATGACGATCCCCCGCCCCGCGTCCCAGGCGCATGAGTCATCCGTCCCGGCTCCGCCCGGTACCGCACGGTGGCGATTTGACGCACCGTCAGCTACGGTCCGGTGGCCCGCTCACGCCCGCCCGCGACGAAGGGGGACCCTCCGCCATGGCCGTCACGGTCGTACGCCTCAACCTCGTCGATCCCGCCGCCACTCCGAGTTCGCTGGCCGAGCGGTACCGCGCCGCCGTCGAGATGGCCGCCTACGCCGACGAACGGGGCATCTCCACCGTCCAGACCGAGGAGCACCACAGTGCCGCGAACAACTGGCTGCCCGCGCCGCTGGTCTTCGCGGGCACGGTGCTCGGCGCCACCCGCCGGATCACGGTGACCGTCTCCGCGCTGATCACGCCGCTGTACGACCCGCTGCGGCTGGCCGAGGACATCGCGGTGCTCGACCTGGCCAGTGGCGGGCGGCTGGTCACGGTGGCCGGGATCGGCTACCGGCCGGAGGAGTACGCGGCGCTCGGCAAGGACTGGCAGGGGCGCGGCGCGCTCCAGGACGAGGCGCTGGAGACGCTGCTCGCGGCGTGGACGGGCGAGCCGTTCGCGTACCGGGGCCGTACGGTGCGGGTCACCCCGCGCCCGTACACCCAGCCGCATCCGCTGCTGCTGGTCGGCGGCAGCTCGAAGGCCGCGGCCCGCCGCGCGGCCCGGCTGGGCCTGCCGTTCTTCCCCAGCGCTCATCTGCCGGAGCTGGAGGGCTACTACCACGCGCGGCGGCTGGAGTACGGCACCGAGGGCTGGTGCCTGATGCCCCCCGCGGTCACCCCGCTGCTGCACATCGCCGAGGACCCGGACCGGGCCTGGGCGCTGTACGGGACGCATCTGCTGCACGAGGCGCGCACCTACGCGTCCTGGCAGTCGGGCGCGATGCGCTCGGCGGTCCGCTCGCACGCAGCGGACGCCGGGGCGCTGCGCCGCGAGGGCGTCTACCGGATCGTCACGCCCGAGGAGTGCGTGGCGTACGCGCACCAGGGCGGCGAGCAGGCGAGCCTGGTGCTGCATCCGCTGTGCGGCGGGATGCCGGTCGAGGAGGGCTGGAGCAGTCTGCGGCTGTTCGCGGAACGAGTGCTGCCCCGCCTCAAGGAATGAGGCGGGGCAGTTCTCTTGGAGTGAGGAGTGGGCGGCGGGGGGTTTAGCCCATCTCCTCCAACGCCTTGCCCTTGGTCTCCGGCACCCACTTGAGGATGAACGGGATCGAGAGCAGGGCGAAGGCCGTGTACAGGATGTAGGTCCCGGACAGGTTCCAGTCCGACAGGCTCGGGAAGCTGGCGGTGATGGCCCAGTTGGCGATCCACTGGGCGGAGGCGGCGACGCCCAGACCGGCGGCGCGGATCTTGTTCGGGAACATCTCGCCGAGCAACACCCAGACCACCACGCCCCAGGAGAGCGCGAAGAAGAGCACGAAGGCGTGGGCCGCGACCAGCGCCACGACGCCCTCGGTGTGCGGCAGCTTGCCGTCCACCAGGTTCGCGGAGAACGCCCAGGCCACCAGCGCGAGCGAGACCGCCATGCCGATGGAGCCGATGAGCGCGAGCGGCTTACGGCCGATCTTGTCGACGAAGACCATCGCGATCACGGTGCCGAGGATGTTGATGATCGACGTGGTGAAGGAGTAGAAGAACGAGCTGCTCGGGTCGACGCCGACGGACTGCCACAGCGTCGAGGAGTAGTAGAAGGCCACGTTGATGCCGACCAGCTGCTGGAAGACCGAGAGCCCGACACCGATCCAGACGACCGGCAGCAGCCCGAACCGGCCGCCGAGCAGGTCCTTGAAGGTGGACTTGTGCTCGCTGCGCATCGCCTGCTCGATCTCGTCCGCCCGGACGTCCAGGTCGACGGTCTTGCCCTCGACCTCCCTCAGGACCTCCTTGGCGCGGTCGATCCGGCCGACCGAGATCAGGAAGCGGGGCGACTCGGGGATGGCGAAGGACAGCAGCCCGTACACGACGGCCGGGATGACCATGACCCCGAGCATCCACTGCCAGGCCTCGAGACCGGCGATCTTGCCGCGCTGGTCACCGTCGGCGAGGTTGAGGATGGCGTAGTTGACGAGCTGGGAGACGGCGATGCCGATGACGATCGCGGCCTGCTGGAAGGACGCGAGCCGGCCGCGGTACGCGGGCGGGGCGACCTCGGCGATGTAGGCCGGGCCGATCACGGACGCCATGCCGATGCCGATGCCGCCGAGCACCCGCCACATGGCCAGGTCCCACAGGGCGAAGGGCAGGGCCGAGCCGACCGCGGAGACGGTGAACAGCACGGCGGCGATCTGCATGACGCGGATCCGGCCGATCCGGTCGGCCATCCGGCCCGCGGTGGCCGCGCCGATCGCCGAACCGATCAGCGCGATGGCGACGACCTGGGCGAGGGCCGCGGACCCGATGTCGTACCGGCCGCGAATGGCTTCGACCGCTCCGTTGATCACCGAGCTGTCGTAGCCGAAGAGAAAGCCGCCCATCGCGGCGGCCGCGGTGATGAAGATGACATGGCCGAGATGGTCCGGCTTGGCCTTACGGCCTTCGGACCCCTGTGCCTGCACGGTGGTGGTCAACGTGAACTCCTGTGGCCCGCCCGGCAACGCTGCCGGACGTGGTGGGGCAGACCCTTCCGGTGGAGGCGGAGCCGCATGAGGTCGGCCACCACTTAAAGGTAAAAGCGACGTTGCAGAGACTATTCCTTCAAGTTTCGAAGTCAATAGGTGGTGGCCAAGAAGTTACGTGCCACTACATCGCACGCTTTCCACCATTGACTTCAAGTATTGAAGCGGTCACCGCAGGCGCTGGCTAATGACCTTCGACACCCCGTCGCCCTGCATCGACACGCCGTACAGCGCGTCCGCGACCTCCATCGTCCGCTTCTGGTGAGTGATCACGATCAGCTGGGACGACTCCTGGAGCTCCTCCATGATCCGGATCAGCCGCTGGAGGTTGGTGTCGTCGAGCGCCGCCTCGACCTCGTCCATCACATAGAACGGACTCGGCCGCGCCTTGAAGATCGACACCAGCAGCGCCACGGCCGTCAGCGAGCGCTCCCCGCCGGACAGCAGGGACAGCCGCTTGACCTTCTTGCCCGGCGGCCGCGCCTCCACGTCCACTCCCGTGGTCAGCATGTTGTCCGGGTCGGTGAGCACCAGCCGCCCCTCGCCGCCCGGGAAGAGCCGCGAGAAGACCCCCTCGAACTCGCGCGCGGTGTCCCGGTACGCCTCCGTGAACACCTGCTCGACCCGCTCGTCGACCTCCTTGACCACTTGGAGGAGGTCCGCGCGCGTCTTCTTCAGGTCCTCCAGCTGCTCGCTCAGGAACTGATGCCGCTCCTCCAGCGCCGCGAACTCCTCCAGCGCCAGCGGATTGACCTTGCCCAGCTGCTGGTACGCCCGCTCGGCGGCCTTCAGCCGCTTCTCCTGCTGCGCCCGGACATAGGGCACCGGGCGGTTGCGCGGATGCTCCGGATCCTCCGGGAGCTCCTCGCCCTCGGCGGGCGGCGACGGCGGTACGAGCTGGTCGGGGCCGTACTCGGCGATCAGCCCGGCCGGTTCCACGCCCAGCTCCTCCAGCGCCTTCGACTCCAGCTGCTCGATCCGCATCCGCTTCTCGGCACCCAGCACCTCGCCCCGGTGCACCGAATCGGTCAGCTTGTCCAGCTCGCCCTTGAGGTCACGGCCCCGGTTGCGCGCGGTCTCCAGCTCCCGTTCGCGCTCGGCCTTGGCGCGCTCGGCCGCGTCCCGCTCCTCGGCCGCCCGTACGAGCGACACCTCCACATGCGCGAGCAGCTGCCGGGACCCGGCCGCCACCGCCGACGCCACCTGCGCCTCGTGGCGCATTCGGGCGCGGCGCTGTTCGGCGCGCGCCCGCGCCTCGCGCTCGGCGCGCGCGCCCCGGTCGAGCGCGTCGGCCCGCCCCGCGAGCCCCTTCACACGCTCCTCATGCGTACGGGCCTGGAGCCGCGCCTCCATCTCGGTCTGCCGCGCGTTGGCGCCGTCCGCGGCGAGCCGGTCCCGTACGGAGGTGTCCGGCTCCTCCTCGCCCGGCTGCTCCTCGGCCACCGCCAGCCGCTCGGCCAGCTCCTCGGCCTCCTCGGTCGCCTTCTCCAGCGCCTCCTCGGCCCGAGCGGCGGCCGCGGCCGACCGCTCCGCCTCCCCCGCCGCGCCCCTGGCCTGCCCGGACAGCCGCCCGAGGGACTGCGCGACCTGCGACTTCTCCCGGTCGGCCGCGCTGCGCCGGGCCGCCAGCTCCTCCACCAGCGCCGCGCACTCGGTACGCCGCTCCTTCGCCGCGCGCTGCGCCCCGGCCAGCTCCTCGCACCGTACGGCCAGCTCCTCCAGCTCCGCCGCCGCCTCGTCGACCGACGCCTGCACCTCCAGCAGGGTGGGCGCCCCGGCGGACCCGCCCTGTGCGAAGTGCGCCCCGAGCAGATCGCCGTCGGCGGTGACCGCGATCAACCCGGGGTGGTCCCGGACGAGTTCCTCGGCCTCCTCCAGCGTCCCGACCGCCACGATGCCGTCGAGCAGCCGCCGCACGGCCCCCACCAGCCCGGCGGGCCCGTCCACCAACTCCCCCACGGGCGGCGGCCCATCAACGGCCCTGGCTGTGGTCTTCCGCGACGCGGACGAGGGGGCCGGGTCCGCGCCGGGCGCCTGAGCGTCCCCCGGCGTTCCCCCCGCGGCCGTGGAGGAGGCGGCGGCCCGACCCGACCGCTCACCGGTATCGCCGTCCTCCGCCGGGACGGCCTCGGCGGGCGGGGGGCCGTCCGTGTCGGGGGGCGTCCGGGTGCCCGGGACCGCGGGGGCGCCCAGGAGCAGGGCGGCGCGGCCCGCATCTTCGGTGCGGAGGAGGCGGATCGCCTCGGCGGCGGCCGTGGGGTCGGTGACGGCGATGGCGTCGGCGGCGGCGCCCAGGGCCGCGGCGACCGGCACCTCGAAGCCGGGGCTGACGGTCAGCATTTCTTTTTGCCGGGCCGAGCAGTCCGGTGAGCCGGTCGGACGCGGCCATCAGCGCGCCGGTGCCGTCCTTGCGGTTTAGGCCGAGCTTTCAGGGCATCGTGCCGGGCGGTGTTCGCGGCGCGGTCCCGTTCGGCGGCGGTGGCGGCCTCGCGGGCCGCGCTCAGCGCCGTCTCCGCCTCCGACAGCTCCCGTTTGGCGGTCTCATGGCGCTCCGCCAGTTCCGCGTCGTCCGCATCCAGTCCGTCGACCTCGGCCTTGAGCTGTTCGTACTCCTCCTGCGCGGCGGTGGCGCGGGCCTGGGCCTCGTCGCGGGCGGCGGCCAGGCGTTCGATCTCGGCGCGGGCCGAAGCGGCGCGGCCGCGGGCGGCGTTGACCTGGCCCTGGAGCCGGGCGAGTCCCTCGCGGCGGTCGGCGATGGCGCGGGCCACGTCCTTCAGGCGGCGCTCCTCCTGCGCCAGGCTCCGTTCGAGTTCGGCGCGGTGCGCGACGGTGTCGTCCAGGGCACGGCTGGCCGCCTCCAGGGCGGCTTCCAGCTCGGCTTCCTGTTCCCGGACGCGGGCCGCCTCGCGTTCCATGTCCTCGGGGTCACGGCCGCGCCGCTCCTCGGCGGGGGCGGTGGTCGCGCTCTTGACCCGGGCGTCGGCCAGGCTGACCGTGCCGCGCACCCGCTCGGCGAGCTGGGACAGCTCGTACCAGGTCTCCTGGGCGTCGCGCAGCCGCGGTGCGAGCTGCCGTACGTGTTCCTCGAGGGCGGTCTCGCGCCGCTGGGCGGTGCGCAGCTCGGCCTCGGTGGCCTCCTTGCGCTTCTTCAGCTCGGCCTCGTCGGCGACCTCGGCGCGCAGCGCCTCGCGCAGGGTGACCAGGTCGTCGGCGAGCAGCCGCAGCCGGGCGTCGCGCAGATCGGCCTGGATGACGGCGGCCCGGCGGGCGACCGCGGCCTGTCGGCCGAGGGGTTTGAGCTGCCGCCGCAGCTCGTCGGTGAGGTCCTGGACCCTGGCGAGGTTGGCCTGCATCGCGTCCAGCTTCCGCAGCGCCTTCTCCTTGCGCCTGCGGTGCTTCAGGACGCCCGCGGCCTCCTCGATGAAGGCCCGGCGGCCGGTCGGATCGGCGTGCAGGACGCCGTCGAGCTGGCCCTGCCCGACGATGACGTGCATCTCGCGGCCGATGCCGGAGTCGGACAGCAGCTCCTGGATGTCCAGCAGACGGCAGGTGTCGCCGTTGAGCTGGTACTCGCTGCCGCCGTTGCGGAACATGATCCGCGTGATGGTGACTTCGGCGTAGTCGATGGGCAGCGCACCATCGGCGTTGTCGATGGTGAGGGAGACCTCGGCGCGGCCGAGCGGGGGGCGGCCGGTGGTCCCGGCGAAGATGACGTCCTCCATCTTGCCGCCGCGCAGCGACTTGGCGCCCTGCTCCCCCATGACCCAGGAGAGTGCGTCCACGACATTGGACTTGCCCGACCCGTTGGGGCCGACGACGCAGGTGATACCCGGCTCGAAGCGGAGCGTCGTGGCGGAGGCGAAGGACTTGAAACCTCGGAGGGTCAGGCTCTTCAGGTGCACGCCGTTGGACTCTACCTTCCGGGCCTCGTCCGGCAGTGTCCCGAACGCGTGGCGCCGCGGACCCGCCCCGGCTTTTTCCCGCTTTCCTCAATGATCGGTTTCACCGGTGAGGGGGTGGGGCACATCAGTCGGTAAGAGAAAGCCAAAGGTACGCGGGGGGAACGACGAAGGGACGCCGAGGCGTCCCTTGAAGATTCTCAAGCGGCTGACGGTGCAGCCCGACCGGCCCGAGGGCTGGGTCAGGCGAGCGCAGGCTCCGCCTGGGATACGTCGATGCTGTCGAGCAGCGAGTCGCCGTGACGAGCGGCGGCGGACAGCGCATCGTTTTCGGCCTGAATCCGGACAAGCTCGGATTCAAGATCCTGAACGCGCTGCTGAAGCCGTCGCATCTCGGAGAGGACTCGGGGGTCGGAGCCGCCGACGTAGCCGAGAAGCGCCTTTGCCATGATGGATGGTCCTCCACAATGAGTGACCGACCGAAGCGGTGTGGGTCGTGAGGGATTCGCACCCGCGATGTTCGCCGATATTGCCGTGCTGAGGTGGCGGACAAGTTAAGGTGCGCGGGGACTTCCAGAGTCTCACCAATTGGTTTGAGGGTCAACACGATCACATGCCGCCGACACCGCGAGGGCCGAGAGCACAAAGGGGCACGAGCTGCGCCGCCCGCTCTCCAGAGGACCCGTAGCGGTTGGGGATCTTCCTACGCTCCGCAGCCTTCCACGGAGCGGCTCCGTTCGCAACCATCAGCCGATTTCTGCTCACAGCGCGCACGGAAGGCGTGGTCAGAGCGGTGCCGGATGAGGGCCGAACGGGGGTCCCGCGGGCGCTGGCTCAGCGGATCTCGAAGCTGTCGTAAGCGCCCCGCGGTGTGTCCCAGATCTCCGTGACACCGTCGACCCGCCCGGGCGTGTCGCCCTCCCTCAACCAGTCGAGCAGCTGTTCGCACTCCGCACGCGGGCCCTCCGCGACGACCTGTACGCGGCCGTCGGAGAGGTTGGAGGCGAACCCGGCGAGGCCGCCGATGCGCAGCGCGTTGGCCCGGGTGAACCAGCGGAAGCCGACGCCCTGGACACGGCCGCGGACCCACGCGGTGAGGCGCACGTTGTCGTTCATGTGTGCACGCTAACCGGCGAATTGGCGCCTCGGCACATCTACCTCCTGCCGCATGGCGTACAGTCCCGGCTCAACAAGACTCACTCACACGAGTGACACATGAGTTGCCCACACAAGCCACACATTTGACTCCCTCATACACAAGGAAGGCAGGAGATGGGCCGCCATCGACGATCTGCCCCCGGATCCGCGACGCCGCCCGTGGTGGGCGCCGGCCGCCACCGGGGACCGCGCCGTAGCCCTCTCGCACCGGTGAGGACCGGGCTGTTGAGTGTGTCCGCCGCGGTCGCGGTGGGCGCTGTGGCCATGGCCTCCGGCTTAGTCCCGGGCCCCGCGGGCCTCGGCGGCAGTGAGCCCGCCGGACAGCAAGTGCAGGCCGGCGGGTCGCCCTCCACCGGCCCGGACACCCAGGACCCTGGCGCCGGCATCCCGCCGGCCGGCGCGGGGACGTCGACGAGCCCCGCCGAGACCACCCCTCAGGCACCGTCCACGACCCCCTCCAAGACCCCCTCGAAGCCCGCCGGAACGCCGTCCAAGACCCCGGACGAGCGCCCGAGCTCCCCGTCCGGCAGCAAGCCCGGCGGCTCCTCGGGCGGCGGCGGCTCGGACTCGACCCCTCCGTCCCGTACGCCCACGACCGACCCGGTGCCCAGCCTTCCGCCGGAGAAGCCCGACCGGGCGGCGGCGGCCGAGAAGGCGGTCATCGCCCTGGTGAACCAGGAGCGGGCCGATGTCGGCTGCCAGCCGGTGACCGAGGAGCCGAAACTCGCCCAGCTGGCGCAGGACTTCGCCGACGACATGGCGATACGCGACTTCTTCGACCACCTCGACCCGGACGGGCAGGACCCCTGGGAGCGCGCCAAGCTCGCGGGCATCCTGGACCTGGGCGGGGAGAACATCGGCCGCGGGCAGACCACCGCGCAGGACGTCATGGACTCCTGGATGGACAGCCCCGACCACCGCGCCAACATCCTCAACTGCCAGTACAAGACACTCGGCGTCGGCGCGCACTTCGGCGACGACGGCCCCTGGTGGGCCCAGGACTTCGGCTACTAGAACGCCCATCCGGAGAGCGCTCCCCGAACGAGCGCTCTCCAGATGACAGCGCGACCCAGGAGGGAGCGCTGCGCGTATGGTGTGTGCATGGAATGTGAACGCACCGCCGAGGCCCGTCCGGCGGAGGACGCCGCCGGGGACCTGGCCTTCGACGTGTTCGCGCGCGCCTGTCCGTCCCGCGCCACGCTGGAGCACGTCACCGGCAAATGGGGCAGCCTCACCCTGACCGCCCTCGCCGAGAGCGGCTGCCGCTTCAACGAGCTGCGGCGGCGGGTCGACGGGGTCAGCGAGAAAATGCTGTCCCAGACGCTGCACGCGCTGGAGCGGGACGGTCTGGTGCACCGCGAGGCCCAGCCGGTCAATCCGCCGCGCGTGGACTACCGCCTCACCCCGCTGGGGCATGCGGTCGCCGAGCGGCTGCTGGCGCTGATCGGGCTGGTCGAGGAGCGGATGCCGGAGGTGCTGACGGCCCGGGAGGCTTACGACGGGCGGCGCGGCACCAGCGCCGAGGCCCCGGCCGGGCGCGGCGGGCGCTGACAGCGCGGGCAGAAGTAGCTGGAGCGGTTCATCCAGGGGCGGCGGCGCATGGCGGTGCCGCAGCGGCGGCACGGCTCGTCCTCCCGGCCGTACGCGTCGAGGGAGCGCTCGAAGTACCCCGACTCGCCGTTCACATTGACGTAGAGGCTGTCGAAGCTGGTGCCGCCCACCGCCAGTGCCGCGCTCATGACATCCCGCACATGGCCGAGGAGTTCGGCGGAGCGCGGCCGGGTGAGGGTGGCGGTCGGCCGGTCGTAGTGCAGCCGGGCGCGCCACAGCGCCTCGTCGGCGTAGATGTTGCCGACGCCGCTGATCAGCGACTGGTCGAGCAGCGCGCGCTTGACGGTGGTACGGCGGCGGCGCAGCGCGAGGTGGAAGGCCGCCTCGTCGAAGGCGGGGTCCAGCGGATCGCGGGCGATGTGCGCGATAGCGTCCGGCAGCCCCTCCAGATCGCCGGGGACGGAACCGTGCAGCGACAGCCCGCCGAAGGTGCGCTGGTCGACGAAGCGCAGCTCGGTGCCCACGTCGTCGGCGAAGCGGACCCGGATGCGCAGATGCTTCTCGTCCGGGGCGTGGCCGGGCTGGACGAGCAGCTGGCCGCTCATGCCCAGGTGGGCCAGCACCGCTTCGGCGGTGTCCTCGAACGGCAGCCACAGATACTTGCCGCGGCGGCGGACCGCCCCGGTGCGGCGGCCCGTCAAGCGGGCCGCGAAGTCCTCAGCGCCGCCCAGGTGGCGGCGTACCGCGCGGGGGTGCAGCACCTGGACCTCGGCGACCGTACGGCCGCTGATCCAGCGCTCCAGACCGCGCCGGACCACCTCGACCTCGGGCAGCTCGGGCAACGTGACTCCTGAAGGAGGGATCACCGGCACTCCGGCCCCGGTCGGTGACCGGGGCCGGGGCGGTGCCTAACGGGTGGTGGTGGCCGAGTCCGCGGCCGGGGCACTGGCGGCCTCGGCGCCTTCGGCGGCGGCCTCGGCCTCCGCCTCCGCCTCCGCTTCTGCCGTGGCCTCAGCCTTGGCCTCGGCTTCCGCCGCTGCTTCGGCCTCCGCCTCGGCCTTCGTCCGGGCCTCGTCGGCGGCCGCGCGGATCGCGCGCCAGGCGGCCTCGGCCGCCTGCTGCTCGGCTTCCTTCTTGCTGCGGCCGGTGCCGGTGCCGTACGCGACACCACCGACGCGGGCGGCAGCCGTGAAGGTCTTCTCGTGGTCGGGCCCGGTCTCGGAGACCAGGTACTCCGGAACCCCGAGACCCTCGGTGGCGGTCAGCTCCTGGAGGCTGGTCTTCCAGTCCAGGCCGGCGCCGAGGTTCGAGGACTTCTCGATCAGTGGGTCGAAGAGCCGGTGCACCAGTTCGGCAGCGGCGTCGAGCCCCCGGTCGAGATAGACAGCGCCGATCACCGCTTCCAGGGTGTCGGCGAGGATGGATGCCTTGTCCCTGCCCCCGGTGCCCTCCTCGCCCCGGCCGAGCCGGATGAAGGCGCCGAGGTCCAGACCCCGGCCCACCTCGGCGAGCGCGCGCGAGTTGACCACCGCGGCCCGCAGCTTGGCCAGCTGGCCCTCGGGCAGATCCGGGTGGATGCGGTACAGCGTGTCGGTGACCACCAGGCCGAGCACGGAATCCCCGAGGAATTCCAGCCGCTCGTTGGTGGGCAGACCGCCGTTCTCGTACGCGAAGGAGCGATGGGTCAGCGCACGCACCAGAAGGGCGGACTCGAGCTGATACCCGAGCCGCCCTTCCAGGATCGTGTGGGACGAGGCCTTGTCCGCCTGGACCGTATCGCCGCCGCGCTGATGACCTCCGCGAGGTTCACCCGCGCGCTTGCGGGACGGCGTGCTGGCGTCCGACATAGAGCCTGTCACCCGCCGATCAGACCTCGAGGACCTGGCGGCGGTTGTAGGTGCCGCAGCTCGGGCACGCGATGTGCTGCTGCTTCGGCTCGTGGCAGCGCTCGCACGCCACCAGGGTGGGGACCGCAGCCTTCCACTGCGACCGGCGGTGGCGCGTGTTGCTGCGCGACATCTTCCGCTTCGGAACAGCCACGGCTACTTCTCCTGTGGGTCATCCCCGCGCTGGCGGGGGGCGTTGTCCTTCTCGCCGTCCTGAATGGACTCGGCGAGTCCCTGCAATGCCGCCCAACGGATGTCGACGGCTTCGTGGTGGTGGTCCGGGTCGTCCGCGAGCCGCGCACCACAATCGGCACACAGCCCGGGGCAGTCCTCCCGGCACACCGGCTGCAACGGCAGTGAGAGCACCACCGCGTCGCGCAGCACGGGCTCGAGGTCGAACAGGTCGGCCTCGAGGAAGAGCGTGTCCTCCTCCTCGGCGTCGTCGCCGGTGTCCGCTTCGCGGCTCCGGTCGTCGGCGTCGGGGTAGGAGTACATCTCCTGGAAGTCCGCTTCGAGCTCTCGCTCCAGCGGCTCCAGACACCTTACGCACTCCCCCGTGAGCGGTGCACGGGCGGTGCCTGTGACAAGCACCCCTTCCATGACCGACTCCAGGCGGAGTTCAAGCTCCACGGTCGCGCCTTCCCGCACCCCGATGACCTCGATACCGAGATCCTTGGGGGCCGCCACGGAGCGGGAGACCCGCTTCAGCGCACCAGGACGCCGCCCCAGCTCACGTGTGTCGAACACGAGCGGGGCGCGATGGTCGAGGCGGGCGTTCAGGGCTTCCTGCTTTCTACGCTGCGGCGGGCCACCCGGCACGGACTTGAAGCGGGCAGCCGAGATCGCGGACGTACGCGCGACCGAAGAGCCAGGATACTGGACGGGCCGCCCCAGGCCCAATCGGGTCCAGAGCGCCTCTAGCGCCCCTGTCTAGCGCCCCTGCTCGTACTGACGCAGCTGGTCGAGATCGATCATGCTCGTATCGAACAGGCTGGTCTCGTCGAGCGCCGCCCCCGGCTGCTGCGGGGGGTACGGGGGCTGCTGCGGCTGCTGGGGGTAGCCGTTCGGGTCGTAACCCTGGGGCTGCTGCTGCCAGCCGTACGCGTCCTGCTGCGGATAGCCCGGCTGCTGGGCGTACGGGTCCGGCTGCTGGACGTAACCCTGCTGCTGGTAGCCGTACGCGTCCTGCTGCGGGTAGCCCGCCTGCTGGGCGTAGTACCCGGCGTCGGCCACCGCGGGGTCCATCGCGGCGGGGTTCATCACCCCGGGGTCCATCGCTGCCGGGTCCATCGCCGCCGGATCCATCGCGGCGGGCTGCACGGCGGCGGGCTGGACGACGGCGGGCTGGACGACGGGCGGGGGCGGCACGGCCGCGGGCTGCGCGGCGATGCCCTGGGCCTGGGCCAGCTCCGCGTAGTAGTCGTCGTCGCTGGTCCGCAGGGCCTGGGCGGTCGCGTCCTGGGCGTCCATATGGGCACCCAGCTCATCGGCCGGGCGGGAGCCGAGCAGCTTCTGCCGGCCCCGGCCGACCGCCTCCAGGGTCTTGGAGAGGACCGCGGAGACGGCCCCCAGCTTGGTGTCCACGTACTCGTCGGCGCGCTGCCGCAGGGTGTGCGGATCGGCGCTGCGCTCCGGCTCGTCGTCCATGCCGTCGCCGCCGGGCGCACGGCCGAGCAGCTTGTCGCGGCCGCGGTCCACCGAACCGATGGTCTTGGTGAGCACGACCTCGAAGTTGGCGAGCTTGCTGTCGACGTAGTCGTCGGCCTCGGCGCGGATCTCCTCGGCCTCCCGGCGGGCCTCCCCGAGGATCCGGTCGGCCTCCTCCTGGGACGTCCGCACCAGCTCGGTCTCCGAGATCAGCCCGGCGCGCTCGGCGTGCGCGGACTCGATGATCCGCGTGGCCTCCTGGCGGGCGTCGTCCACCATCCGGTCCCGCCCGCCGATCAGCTCCTCGGCGTGGGCGAGGGAGTCGGGGAGGGCGGCGCGCACCTCTTCGAGCATGGCGAGCAGCTCGGCGCGGTTGACCACGCACGAGGCCGACATGGGCATTCCCCGGGCGCTGTCGACGGCGCTCACGATCTCGTCGAGCTTCTTCTGCACGTCCACCTTGGGTGCTCGCAGTCTGAGTCGGGAGGGATGAGACGGGACCGACTGTACGGCCAGCGGGCGCCTGCCCGACACCCGCTGACGCGCCGTCAGCCCTCAGTCCGCGGTCACTTCCGGCGGAGCCGTTCGTCCAGCGCCTCCAGGACGAGCGGCGGCACCAGGTGGGAGATGTCGCCGCCCCAGGCCGCGACCTCCTTGACCAGGCTGGAGGAGAGGAAGCTGTAGGTGGGGTTGGTGGGCGCGAAGAGGGTCTCCACCCCCGACAGCCCGTTGTTCATCTGGGCCATCTGGAGCTCGTAGTCGAAGTCGCTGACGGCCCGCAGCCCCTTGACGATGGCGGGGATGTCGCGCTGCTTGCAGAAGTCCACGAGCAGCCCGTGGAAGCACTCGACCTCCACGTTTCCGTACTCGGCGGTGGTCTGGCGGAGCAGATCCATCCGCTCCTCCACCGTGAACAGCCCCTGCTTGGACTTGTTGATCATCACGGCGACGTGGACGACGTCATACAGCTTGGACGCTCGGGCGATGATGTCCAGGTGCCCATTGGTGACGGGGTCGAAGGACCCCGGACAGACTGCGCGGCGCAACGGAAGTTCCTCGCTCTCGGGTCCGGTCATGACGCGTTGTCGCACGTCGAGGCGGCGCGACCGTACCAAAGCGTGCCCTCGCCGTAGCGACGGGACCGCAGTCCCTCGAAACCGGCCGGCCACCCGAACTCCCCGCCTCTGGTGCTGCGCTCCACGGTGGCCAGCGCATCGGGTGCGAGCCAGCCTTTGCCACGGAGTGTGAGCAGGATCTCTCGGAGATCGTCGTCGCTGACCACATAGGGCGGATCCAGGAAAACGACGTCGTACGGGCCGGTGGCCGGAGGCTGTCCGCCGATGGTCGCCTCGGCCTTGCCGGTGCGCAGCTCGGCGCCGGGCAACCCCAGCGCCCGTACGTTCTCCCGGATGGTGCGGGCGGCGCGCGGGTCCGACTCGACCAGCAGCACATGGGCCGCGCCCCGGGACAGCGCCTCCAGGCCGACCGCGCCGGAGCCGCCGTACAGATCGAGGACCCGGGCCCCGCTCAGCGAGCCGAGCAGCGACTCCCAGGTGGAGAACAGGCCCTCGCGCGCCCGGTCCGAGGTGGGTCGGGTGCCGTTTCCCGGCGGCACGGCCAGGCGGCGTCCGCCGGCCGCTCCGGCGATCACGCGGGTCATGGGTGTGGCAGTCCTTCGCGGTGGTCGTCGCGGTGCTCGGGGCAGCGACGGGCGGTACGCCGGGCCGCTGCCCCTCCACGATATGGCGTCCGGCGCCGCGCGGGAGCCCCGCGGCGGCGCTTAGGGGGTGTCATCCCTTGTCGAGGAATTCCTCCCGCTCCTTGTCCAGCAGGGCGTCCAGCGCGGTGCGCAGCTCCGGGTAGCCGGTCAGCTCGGGGTCGGCAGTGACGATCGCGGTGGCCTCCTCCCGGGCGGCGGCGATGACCTCCTCGTCGTCGATGACGGCGAGCACCCGCAGCGAGGAGCGGACGCCGGACTGGGCCTGGCCGAGGACGTCGCCCTCGCGGCGCTGCTCCAGGTCGATCCGGGACAGCTCGAAGCCGTCGAGGGTGGCCGCGACCGCGCCGAGCCGCCCCCGGGCGGGGCTCGCCTCGGGCATCTCGGTCACCAGCAGGCACAGCCCCGGGGCCGAGCCCCGGCCGACCCGGCCGCGCAGCTGGTGCAGCTGGGAGACGCCGAACCGGTCGGCGTCCATGATCACCATGGCGGTGGCGTTGGGGACGTTGACGCCCACCTCGATGACGGTCGTGGCGACCAGCACGTCCACCCCGCCCGCGGCGAAGCGGCGCATCACCTCGTCCTTGGCCTCCGGCGCCATCCGGCCGTGCAGCACCTCCACCCGCAGATCGCGCAGCGGGCCCGCGGCGAGCTTGTCGGCGACGTCGAGGACCGCGAGCGGCGGGCGCTTCTCCGCCTCGTCCTCGGCGGACTTCTCCTTCGCCGCCTTCGCCTCGTCCTCGTCGTCCCCGATACGCGGGCACACCACATACGCCTGGTGGCCGCCCGCCACCTCCTCCCGCACCCGCTCCCAGGTGCGGGCCAGGAAGTGCGGCTTGTCCTTGGCGGGCACCACATGGGAGGCGATCGGGGAGCGGCCGGCCGGCAGCTGGTCCAGGACCGAGGTCTCCAGGTCGCCGAAGACGGTCATCGCGACGGTCCGCGGGATGGGGGTGGCCGTCATCACCAGCAGATGCGGCGGCTGCTTGCCCTTGGAGCGCAGGGCGTCGCGCTGCTCGACACCGAAGCGGTGCTGCTCGTCGACCACCACCAGCCCGAGGTCATGGAACTGGACCTTGTCCTCGATCAGGGCATGGGTGCCGATCACGATCCCGGCCTCGCCGGTGACCAGGTCCAGCAGCGCCTGACGGCGGGCCGCGGCCCCCATGGAGCCGGTGAGCAGCACGACCTTGGTGCCCTGCTCGGCGCCCCCGAGCATGCCTCCCTCGGCCAGCTCGCCCATCATCTCGGTGATCGAACGGTGGTGCTGCTGGGCGAGCACCTCGGTCGGCGCGAGCATGGCCGCCTGTCCCCCGGCGTCCACGACGCCGAGCATCGCGCGCAGCGCGACCATCGTCTTGCCCGATCCGACCTCGCCCTGGAGCAGCCGGTGCATGGGGTGGTCGGTGGCCAGGTCGGCGAAGATCTCGGCGCTGACCCGCTTCTGGCCGTCGGTGAGGGTGAACGGCAGCCGGGCGTCGAAGGCGTCCAGCAGACCGCCGTCCACCGGCCGGCGGGGCGCGGCGGGCGCCGTCGCGTCGGCCTGGCGGCGGCGGGCCAGCGCGACCTGGAGGACGAACGCCTCGTCCCACTTGAGCCGGTCGCGCGCGTCGGCGATATCGGCCTTGGTGCGCGGGCGGTGGATGCGGCGCAGCGCCCCGGGCAGTGTGGCCAGCCCGCGGCCCTCCCGGAGGGACTCGGGCAGCGGGTCGATCAGCCCGGCCAGCACGGTGTCCTCCTGGCCCGCCGGTCCCAGGACGGTGTCGACGGCCTGCTGGATCTGCCAGGACTCCATCTGCTTGCAGGCCGGGTACAGCGGCAGCAGCTGGTTGGCGAACGCCTCCACGGCGTCCGAGCCGCTGTCCGCGCGCAGCAGCTTGAACTCGGGGTGCGCCAGCTGCCGCTTGTGGTTGAAGACCGAGACCTTCCCGGCGAACATGGCGCGGCTGCCGGGCAGCAGCTCCGCGCGCGGCTTGTGCACGCCCTTGCCGAAGAAGACGAGCTGGAGGCGGCCGCTGCCGTCGGTGATGGTGACCTCCAGCCGCTGGCCCCGGCCGCTGTTGAACTTGTGCACCCGGGCGTCCGCGACCTGCGCGACGACGGTCACATGCTCGTCCAGGGGCAGATCGGCCAGCCGCGTCAGCTCGCCGCGCTCCGCGTACCGCCGCGGGTAGTGGTGCAGCAGGTCGCCGACCGTGTGCAGGCCGAGGTGCTCGGCCATCACCTTCGCGGTGTTGCCGCCGAGGACCTTCTTCAGGGGTTCATCCAGCACGGGCACGCAGTCCATTGCACACCACACCACCGACAAGCGGGGCCATTCACCGGGTCATGCCGGGGATCGGGCGTGGATCATGTCCAGGATCGAGCGCTCATCATTCCCGGATCATTCGACGCCTATGATCAGCGGCGAGGAGGGCTGGCCGCCCCGGTAGACGACCGTGTCGACGGCGAAGTGGCCCTCCCGTACGTGGCGCTCCAGCCGCTCGGCCATCGCGTCCGGGAGGTCCGCGCCGAGCACCAGCGTGACCATCTCCCCGCCCGCGGCCAGCATCCGGTCCAGGACCGTCTCGGCGGTCGGAGCCAGCTCGGTGCCGATCACCGCCACGTCGCCGTCGATCAGGCCCAGGACGTCCCCGGCCTGGCAGACCCCGGCCATGGTCCAGGACCGGTGCTCGGCGACGGCCAGTTCGGCGCAGCGGGTGGCGCCCGCTGCGGAGGTCATCGCGACGACGTCCTCGTCGAAGCTGCGGGCGGGCTCGTGCACGGCGAGCGCGGCGATGCCCTGGACCGGGGAACGGGTGGGGATCACGGCGACCCGTACGCCCTCGGCACGGGCCTGCGCTGCGGCGGCCGCGGCCGGGTGGCGCAGCTCGGCGTCGTTGGGCAGCAGCACCACCTCGCGGGCGTGGGCGCGCCGGATCGCCTCGGCCAGCTCGCTGCCGCCGGGGGGCTTCCCGGGTTCGGTGGCGACCACGGTGGCACCGGCCTCGGCGCACAGCGCGGCGAGGCCGTCGCCGGGCACGACGGCGACCACGGCACGCGTCGCGCGCTCGCCCGACGGGCCGTCAGGACGCCGTTCGGGGCGGCCCGGCTCCGGGGCGGCGGGCCCGCGCTCGGCGGGGGCACCGAAGTGGGTGATGCGGATGCGGTACGGGCGTCCGGCCTGGATGCCCGCCTCCACGGCGGCGCCCGCGTCGTCCACATGGACGTGGACGTTCCACAGTCCGTCGCCGCCGACGATCACGAGCGAGTCACCGAGCGCGTCCAGCCGCTCGCGCAGTCCGGCGACGGCGCCGTCGCCGGCTTCCAGGAGGTAGATCACCTCGAACGCGGGCCCGTCCGCGGAACAGTCCACCGGACCGGCCCCGGTGTCCGCCGTAAGGGGCGACGCCGAGGCGGGGGCCGGGATGGCGGGGGCGGCGGGCGGTGCCGCCGGGGCTTCGCCGGACAGGGCCTCGGCGAGCCCGCCCAACACCGTGACCAGGCCGTAGCCGCCCGCGTCGACGACGCCCGCGCGGGCCAGGACGTCCAGCTGCCCGGGGGTCGCCTGGAGTGCGGCGCGCGCCCCTTCGTACGCCGCGCGCGCCACCGTGCCGACGTCCCCGGTGGCCCGCTCCGCGCCCTCGGCAGCGGCCACGGCCACCGTCAGCACGGTCCCCTCGACGGGATGCGCGACGGCGAGGTACGCCAGCTCGACAGCGCGCCGCAGGGCCCGCCGCAACCCGTCCGCCTCGTCCCCGCCCCCGGTGCCGCCGCCGTCACCGTCTTCGGCCAGGACGTCGGCCATGCCGCGCAGCAGCTGGGCCAGGATGGTGCCGGAGTTGCCGCGCGCGCCGATCAGCGCACCGTGGGCCATGGCGCGCACCACGTCGGCGAGGCTGGGGCGGGCGGCGCCCGGCGAGACGGGGTGGCTGTCGAAGGCGGCGTCGACGGCCTGTGCGGCGGACTCGACGGTCAGATACAGATTGGTGCCGGTGTCACCGTCCGCGACCGGATAGACATTGATCGCGTCGATGTCCTCGCGGGCCCGGCCCAGCGCGTCCAGCGCGAGCCCGCACCAGATCCGTACCGCATCGGCGTCGAGCGTGTGCGGCACGTACGTTCTCCTCGGGGTCGGGCTTCGCGTCATCGCAGGCTAGTCGCCGCCCTCCGCGGGTGCTGGGGCAGCCATGATAGTTTCGTTGTACGGGAGTGGCCGTTGTATGCTGCTCCGGTTGCCCGATGAGAGTCGGGCTATTCCCCCTGGCGCCGCCGGTCTTCCACGATCCTGGCTACGCCGGGGTTCCCGTTAAGTTTCTGTCTCCTCGCGGGAAGCGAGGCTGACCCGTCTTTGGAGTAACCCGTGGCTGCCAACTGCGACGTCTGCGGCAAGGGGCCGGGCTTCGGCAACAACATCTCGCACTCGCACCGCCGCACCCGCCGTCGTTGGAACCCCAACATCCAGACGGTGCGCGCTGTGGTCGGTCGGACCCCGAAGCGGCTCAACGTCTGCACCTCGTGCATCAAGGCCGGCAAGGTCTCGCGCTAGGCGCATGCCTTACCCCCCGCGCGAGCGGGATTCCGGTTGCCGAGGCCGGTCCACACATGACAGTGGACCGGCCTTTACGCATGCCCTGAACCCCCTTTTTGGCTCGGTTCGCCTCCGGGGCGCAAAAGCCCCTGTCGACGGTCGACCGTGCTCGGCCCTTCGTTCCTCAGGGCCTGCGCGCGCTCTCCCTTTCGACAGCGGCGCGCCCCTTCGGCTCACCGGGCAGCTCAGGCGAGTCCCCAGCCGTGGTCGACCGGGCCGATGCCCGCGCCCAGGGGGAAGCCCGCCGCGATCGCGCCCGTGACGTACGCCTTGGCCGCCCCTACGGCCTCCGGGACCGTCATCCCGCCCGCGAGGTAGGTGGCGATCGCCGAGGCGAGGGTGCAGCCGGTGCCGTGGGTGTGGCGGTTGTCGTAGCGGGGCGCCCGCAGCCAGTGCTCCTCGGTGCCGTCGGTGAGCAGATCCACCGCGTCACCCCGCAGATGGCCGCCCTTGATCAGCGCCCAGCGCGGCCCGAAGTCCAGCACCGCGCGCGCCGACCGCCGCAGATCGCCCTCCGAACCGGCCCGGATGCCGGTCAGCTGGGCGACCTCGTCCAGGTTGGGGGTGGCGACGGTGGCGGTGGGCAGCAGCTTGGTGCGGACCGCGTCCAGCGCCTCGGCGGCCAGCAGCGAATCGCCGTGCTTGGAGACCCCGACCGGGTCGACGACCACCGGGGCGGGCAGCCCCGCGAGCAGCCCGGCGACGGTCTCGACCAGCTCGGGGGTGGCCAGCATGCCCGTCTTGACCGCCTGGACGCCGATGTCGTCCACCACGCTGCGGAACTGGGCGCGGACCGCCTCAGCGGGCAGCTCCCAGGCGCCCTGGACGCCCTGGGAGTTCTGCGCCGTCACCGCGGTGAGCACGCTCATCCCGTGCGCGCCCAGGGCCAGCATCGTCTTCAGGTCGGCCTGGATGCCCGCACCGCCGCCGGAGTCCGAGCCGGCGACGGTGAGGACACGGACGGGCGCCCGGCCGTCACGGGGGACACGGGGAACGCGGGGAGCATCGCTGGACATGGCCATACGGCCGAATCTACTCGGCGCCCTGGTCATCCCCGAAATGGTCCCAGCCCGCGTGCACCCAGGGCGCCCCGTCCACCGTCACCTGGGGCAGCGCCGACGGGTTGAGCACCTCGCCGATGACCTTCCAGCGGGCGGGCAGCTTCACGTCGGAAGGGAAGGTGGCCACGATCGCGTGGTCCTCTCCCCCGCTGAGCACCCACTGGATCGGGTCGACGCCCACCGCCTGCCCGATGTCCGACATCTGCGAGGGGATGTCGATGTCCCCCGAGCGCAGATCGATACGGACCTGGCTGGCGTCGGCGATGTGCCCGAGGTCGGCCACCAGACCGTCGCTGACGTCGGTCATCGCGGTCGCGCCGAGTCCGGCGGCGGCCGGTCCCGCGTGGTACGGCGGCTCCGGGCGGCGGTGTGCCTCGACGAAGGCGCGCGGCGAACGGAATCCGCGCGAGAGCACCGCGTGTCCGGCGGCCGACCAGCCCAGCCAGCCGGTGACGGCGACAACGTCGCCCGGCCGGGCACCGGATCGGGTGACCGGCTCATGGTTGCGCAGATCGCCCAGGGCGGTGATGGCGATGGTGATCGCGTCTCCGCGCACCACGTCGCCGCCGACCACCGCGGCGCCCGCCACCTGGCATTCGTCGCGGATGCCGTCCATCATCTCGGCCGGCCAGGTCACCGGCAGATCCGCGGGCACCACCAGGCCCAGCAGCAGCGCGGTCGGCACCGCGCCCATGGCCGCGATGTCCGCGAGGTTCTGCGCGGCGGCCTTGCGGCCGACGTCATAGGCGGTGGACCAGTCCCGGCGGAAGTGCCTGCCTTCCAGCAGGACGTCCGTACTGGCCACCACCCTGCGGTCCGGTGCGGCCACGACCGCGGCGTCGTCCCCGGGCCCCAGCCTCACCGCCGAGGTGGTGGTGAGCCGGGAGGTGAGCTCCCTGATGAGCCCGAACTCCCCCAACTCGCCCACGGTGCCCTTCATCGCATTGCCCCTTCGTGCTCGTGGCCCTGTGCCCACCGCGCCGCGCAAGCCGCGCGGGTCTCCCCGCGCCGCGTGGCGACGCGGTACCGTGGCGTCCCTTCTCCCCACATGATCCTCGTAGCCGCCCTGGAGGTTCCGTGGTACAGGCGTACATCCTGATCCAGACCGAGGTCGGCAAGGCGTCGACCGTCGCCGACGTCATCGCCAAGCTCCCGGGGGTGATACAGGCCGAGGACGTCACGGGTCCGTACGACGTGATCGTGCGCGCCCAGGCCGAGACGGTCGACGAGCTCGGTCGCATGGTGGTCGCGAAAGTCCAGCAAGTGGAAGGGATCACGCGCACACTGACCTGCCCGGTGGTCCATATCTAGATCCAGCTCCCCCGCTAACCTCGGCCGGTGAGTTCCGCACACCGTACTGTCACCCGCCGCGGCGAGCGGCTGCGCCGACGGTTGCGACGCCACAAGCGCGTCCGTCGGTTCCCACTTCCCCGGCGCAGGCTGCCGCGCCTGCGCCGGGTGTTGCCCGAGGACCTGCCGAGGACCGTGGACGAGCCGCGGCGGCGACAGTAGCTAGCGCAGCCCCGTGGAGCGGCGCAGCGCGGCCTGGATGAGCCGGTCCACCAGCTCCGGGTAGCTCACGCCGCTCTCCTGCCACATGCGCGGGTACATGGAGATCGGGGTGAAGCCGGGCATCGTGTTGATCTCGTTGATCACGAACTCGCCGCTGTCCAGCAGGAAGAAGTCCGCGCGCACCAGGCCCTCGCAGGACACCGCGTCGAACGCGCGCACCGCCAGCTCCTGGACCCGCTCGGTCTCCTCCGCGGTGAGCGGCGCGGGCACGACGCCGGGGGCCGCGTCGATGTACTTGGCCTCGAAGTCGTAGAAGTCGTGGGTGGAGACCGGGGGGATCTCGGCCGGCACGCTGGCCCGCGGGCCGTCCTCGAATTCCAGCACGCCGCACTCGATCTCGCGGCCGCGCAGCAGCGCCTCCACGATGACCTTCGGGTCGTGGCGCCGGGCCTCCTCGATGGCCTCGTCCAGCTGCTCCGGGCCGTCGACCTTGGTGATGCCGATGGAGGAACCGGCCCGCGAGGGCTTCACGAACACCGGCCAGCCGTGCTCGGCGGCGAAGTCGGTGATCCGGGCGCGGGCGGCGGCGGGGTCCCGCTCCCAGTCGCGGGGGCGGAGCACCTCGTACGGGCCGACGGGCAGCCCGAACGAGACGAACACCCGCTTCATGTACTCCTTGTCCATGCCGACCGCGGAGGCCAGCACCCCGGCGCCCACATAGGGCACCCCGGACAGCTCCAGCAGCCCCTGAAGGGTGCCGTCCTCGCCGTAGGGGCCGTGCAGCATGGGGAAGACGACGTCGACGTCGCCGAGCGCCTTGGGCACCGCGCCCGGCTCGCTGTAGACGACCTCGCGGCTGCTCGGGTCGACCGGCAGCACGACCGACCCCTCCTCGGACTCGGCGAGCCGTTCGACGCTCGGGAGCTGCCGGTCCGCGATGGCCATCCGCTCGGGCGCGTCGGCGGTGAGCGCCCAACGGCCGTCCGCCGTGATGCCGATCGGCAGCACGTCGTACTTCTCGCGGTCGATGGCGCGCAGCACGGCCCCCGCGGTGACCACGGAAATGGCGTGCTCGGAGCTGCGCCCGCCGAAGACCACGGCGACGCGCGGCTTCCGCGGCTCACCGGCGGAGGAAGCCGGGACAGGGCTTGAGGAAGGAGTCTGGCTGCTCATATCGCGTTGAGGTTACCTTGCGGTTCGGACGGCGTCAGTGCCGCTCGGCCTTCGCGCTGCGCGACATCAGTTCTTTGAGCGCGACGAGCGGCTGTTTGCCGTCGTGGACGATGCCCACCACGGTCTCGGTGATCGGCATGTCGACGTCGTGGCGCCGGGCGAGATCCGCTACGGACTCGCACGACTTGACACCCTCGGCCGTCTGCCGGGTGACCGCGATCGTCTCCTCCAGTGTCATGCCGCGGCCCAGGTTGGTGCCGAAGGTGTGGTTGCGGGACAGCGGCGAGGAGCAGGTGGCGACCAGGTCGCCCATGCCCGCCAGGCCCGCGAAGGTGTGCGCGTCGGCGCCCATCGCGAGGCCCAGCCGGGTCGTTTCGGCGAGCCCGCGGGTGATGAGGGACGCCTTGGCGTTGTCACCGAGGCCCATGCCGTCCGCGATGCCGACGGCCAGCGCGATGACGTTCTTCACCGCGCCGCCGAGTTCGCAGCCGACCACGTCGGTGTTGGTGTACGGGCGGAAGTAGGGGGTGTGGCACGCGGTCTGGAGGCGGCGTGCCACGTCCTCGTCCGCGCAGGCCACCACGGAGGCCGCGGGCTGCCGGGCGGCGATCTCCTTGGCGAGGTTGGGTCCGGTGAGCACCGCGACGCGCTCCGCGGGCGCCTCGGCGACCTCCGCGATGACCTCGCTCATCCGCTTGGCCGTGCCGAGTTCGACGCCCTTCATCAGGGAGACCAGGACGGTGTCGGAGGGCAGCAGCGGGGCCCAGGCGGCGAGGTTGCCGCGCAGCGTCTGGGAGGGCACGGAGAAGACGGTGAACTCCGCGTCGCGCGCGGCCTCGGCAGGGTCGGTGGTGGCCCGTACCCCGTCGGGGAGGCGGATGCCGGGGAAGTAGTCGGGATTGGTGCGGCCGGTGTTGATGGCCTCGACGACATCGGGCCTGCGGCCCCACAGCGTCACCTCGCAGCCGGCGTCGGCGAGCACCATCGCGAAGGCGGTGCCCCAGGACCCGGTGCCGTAGACGGCGCAGCGCGTCACTTGCTCTCCTCTTCGGCCACGGGGCGTTCGGCCACGGGGCGCGGCTGGTCGGCGGCGTGCGGCCGTTCGGGGTCGAGGTCGCGCGCCCGGGCGGGCACCTGCTCGCCGCGGACCTCGGCGAGGAGTTCGGTGACCGCGGCCATGATGGTGTCGGTGGCCGCCCGCAGCACATCGGCGGTGGGCTCCTGGCCGTAGTACTCGGAGAGGTCCACCGGCGGGCCCGCGTGCACCTTGAGGGTCTTGCGCGGGAACAGCCGGACCTTCTTCTCCTTGGCGTACGGCGGCACGGCCTCGTTGGCGCCCCACTGGGCGACCGGGATGACGGGGGCCTTGGTGAGCAGGGCGACCCGGGCGGCGCCGGTCTTGCCGCGCATCGGCCACAGGTCGGGATCGCGGGTCAGGGTGCCCTCGGGGTAGAAGGCCACGCACTCGCCCTTGTTGATGGCGTCGACGGCGGCCCGGAAGGCGTTGGCCGCGTCGGTCGACTCGCGGAAGACGGGGATCTGTCCGGTGCCGCGCAGCATCGTGCCCATGAAGCCGCCCTTGAAGAGGGCAGCCTTGGCGAGGAACCGGGGCACGCGTCCGCTGTTGTACTGGAAGTGCGCGTAGGAGAGCGGGTCGAGATACGAGTTGTGGTTGATCACGGTGATAAAGCCACCGTCGGCGGGAATGTGCTCCATTCCGTGCCAGTCCCGCTTGAACAGAACCACGAGCGGCGGTTTCACCATGACCGCCGCCATGCGGTACCAGAAGCCGATTCTGCGGCCGGACACTCGGAACATCCTCCTCTTGGACCCTGCTGACCTGCTGGCTTGCTGCCGTCCGGGCAGCCGCACAAGTGTCGCTCCAGGTACTCGGTCTGTCGAGGACACCGTAACCCCGCCCGTCCGGGACGAGTCGGGCAGCAGGCGAGAATGGGGCCCGTGGGAAGAGACGCGAGGTCTGTGATGTGGACGCTGGTGGTGCCGCTCAAGCCCCTGTCACGGGCGAAGAGCAGGCTCTCCGACGCCGCCGGTGACGCCCTGCGACCGGGTCTCGCGCTGGCGTTCGCCAAGGACACGGTGGTCGCGGCGCTGGCCGGCCGGCGCGTCGCCGGGGTCACCGTGGTCACCGACGATCCGCTCGCCGGGCGCGAGCTGGCGGCCCTCGGCGCCCGCGTCCTGCCCGATACGCCGGGGCGCGGGCTGAACGCGGCGCTCGCGCACGGCGCCCGGACGGTGCGAGAGAGCCGCCCCAGGGCCTCCGTAGCGGCGCTGAACGCCGATCTCCCGGCCCTGCGGACGGCCGACCTCGACCAGGTGCTCGAAGCCGCCGCGGGCTTCCCACGCGCCTTTCTGGCGGATGCGGCGGGGGTCGGCACGACACTCCTCGCTGCGGCGCCCGGCACCGATCTCGCCCCCGCCTTCGGGGGCGCCTCCCGGGCCCGGCACCGGGCGTCCGGCGCGTACGAGATCGAGCTACCCGGGGTCGACTCGGTACGGCGCGACGTGGACACCGGGGAGGATCTGCGCGCGGCGCTGGCGCTGGGCGTGGGCACCCACACGGCCCGGCTGTGCGGCACCGCCTGCCCGCCGGGACCACGGGCCGCGCTGCCCGGTACGTAGGCGGTGCCCGGCGGGAGGACCGTCGGTGGCGCGCACTAGGGTGGCGGTATGCAGGGAACGGCCTACACCTACGACTCCGATGCCCGTACGGGCAGTGTGCTGCTCGACGACGGCACGCCCCTGCCCTTCGACGCGGCGGCCTTCGACGCCGGGGGGCTGCGGATGCTGCGGCCGGGGCAGCGGGTGCGGATCGAGGTGGCGGGCGAGGGTGACGACCGGCGCGTCGTCTTCATCACCCTTCAGACGTTCTGAAAGGCCCCGGGCGGTGGCTCCGGGCCCATGACGCACCGCGGGCCGGGCTCCCTCTGGGAGCCCGGCCCGGCGCGTGAACGGTGCCGCTGAGCGGCGACGACTAGCGCTTCCTGGCGGTGGTCTTCTTGGCGGGGGCCTTGCGCGCGGTGGTCTTGCGCGCCGGGGCCTTCTTGGCGGCGGCCTTCTTGGCGGTCGTCTTCTTCGCCGGAGCAGCCTTCTTGGCCGTGGCCTTCTTCGCGGGCGCCTTCTTCGCGGCCGCCTTCTTCGCGGTGGTCTTCTTGGCGGCCGCCTTCTTCGCCGGAGCAGCCTTCTTGGCGGTGGCCTTCTTGGCCGCGGCCTTCTTCGCGGCGACCTGGAGGCTGCCCTTGGGGGCCTTCTTCACGGCCACCTCGCCGCCTCGCGGCAGCTTCTTCGAACCGCTCACCAGGTCCTTGAAGCCCTGACCCGCGCGGAAACGGGGCACCGAGGTCTTCTTGACCCGGACCCGCTCCCCGGTCTGCGGGTTACGGGCGTACCGGGCAGGCCGTTCCACCTTCTCGAACGAGCCGAAACCGGTGACCGAAACTCGATCCCCGCCGACCACTGCACGGACGATGGCATCCAGTACCGCGTCGACCGCCTCGGCGGCCTGCTGTCGTCCGCCGACCTTGTCGGCAATCGCTTCTACGAGCTGCGCCTTGTTCACGTCTTCCCCTTCGGAGACATTGCCGGAACGAATGTGTTCAAGCTTTTTCGCACGTTAGGCAGATATATACCGCAAATCAAACACGAAACGGGCTAATCACCCTTGTGCCGCAACGCACTCGGTCGTCACGGACTTCGGTCGGAGTCGGGATCTTCGGGGAAACGCCCCTCGTCGAGGTCGTTCATCAACCGCTCCAGACGCCTTGCCGCGTCTGCGAGATCGTGTTTTGACGCTGCCGTGATCACCAGCAGCTTCCGGGACAGCGCCATCCGTACGCCCTCCGGGACTTGCAGTGTGCGCACCCTTGTGTGCGCTTCCTTGAGCCGGGCGGCGACAAGACCGTAGAGCTCGAGTTGGCCGTCGCGTTCCATGCACTGATTGTGCCATCTGAGGCGAGTTGTCGCTTCACGGGGCCTCAACATGACGATGCGCCGCCAGTCCGAGGACTGGCGGCGCATCATGTCAAACCTGCTCTGTGCAGGGGAAACCGGGGGTTCAGACCACCGTCGTGCTGGGCTTGAAGGAGGGGCGACGACCCTCGTACGCGACGATGTCGGCCTCCTCCCTGAGGGTGAGACTGATGTCGTCCAGCCCCTCCAGGAGTCGCCACCGGGCGTTCTCGTCAAGCTCAAAATCAGCCGTGATTCCCTCGGCTCGAACCTGACGGTCGACGAGGTCCACGGTGACCTCCGCGGCGGGGTCCGCCTCGACCAGCTTCCACAGCCGGTCCACGGTCTCCTGCGGCAGGACGACGGTCAGCAACCCGTTCTTGAGGGAGTTGCCGCGGAAGATGTCGGCGAAGCGCGAGGAGATCACGGCCTTGAAGCCGTAGTTCTGGAGTGCCCATACCGCGTGCTCGCGCGAGGAGCCGGTGCCGAAGTCGGGGCCGGCCACCAGAACCGTCCCGCCCTTGTGCTCGGACCGGTTGAGCACGAACTCCGGGTCCTTGCGCCAGGCCTCGAACAGCCCGTCCTCGAAACCGTCGCGGGTGACCTTCTTGAGCCAGTGCGCCGGGATGATCTGGTCCGTGTCGACGTTGCTGCGGCGCAGCGGAACGGCCCGGCCGGTGTGCGTGGTGAATGCTTCCATGGCTGCTCAGACCCCCACGGGAACGGTGACGTCGGCGTCGGACAGGTCGGCGGGCGAGGCCAGGTGGCCGAGCACCGCGGTGGCGGCGGCCACCTGCGGCGAGACCAGGTGGGTACGGCCGCCCTTGCCCTGCCTGCCCTCGAAGTTGCGGTTGGAGGTGGACGCCGAGCGCTCACCGGGCGCGAGCTGGTCGGGGTTCATGCCCAGACACATCGAGCAGCCCGCGTGCCGCCACTCGGCGCCGGCCTGGGTGAACACCTTGTCCAGCCCCTCCTCCACGGCCTGGAGCGCGACCCGCACCGAACCGGGGACCACCAGCATCCGCACCCCGTCGGCCACCGAACGGCCGTACAGGATCGAGGCGGCGGAGCGCAGGTCCTCGATGCGGCCGTTGGTGCAGGAACCGACGAAGACGGTGTCCACCTTGATTTCGCGCAGCGGCTGACCCGGCCGTCAGACCCATGTACTCCAGGGCCTTCTCGGCGGGCGTACTTCTCGCTGGCGTCCTCGAACGTGGACGGGTCCGGCACCGACTCCGACAGCGGCGCGCCCTGACCGGGGTTGGTGCCCCAGGTGACGAACGGGGCCAGCTCGGAGGCGTCGATGACGACCTCGCGGTCGAACACCGCGTCGTCGTCGCTGCGCAGCGTGCGCCAGTACTCGACGGCCGCGTCCCAGTCCTCGCCCTGCGGGGCGTGCGGGCGGCCCTGGAGGTACGCGAAGGTGGTCTCGTCCGGGGCGATCATGCCTGCCCGGGCGCCCGCCTCGATGGACATGTTGCACACGGTCATCCGGGCCTCCATCGAGAGCTTCTCGATGGCCTCGCCACGGTACTCGATCACGAAGCCCTGGCCGCCGCCGGTGCCGATGCGGGCGATGATCGCCAGGATCAGGTCCTTGGCGGTGACGGTCTCGGGCAGCTCGCCCTCGACGGTGACGGCCATGGTCTTGAACGGCGCGAGCGGCAGCGTCTGGGTGGCCAGCACGTGCTCGACCTGGCTGGTGCCGATGCCGAACGCGAGCGCGCCGAAGGCGCCGTGGGTGGAGGTGTGGCTGTCACCGCAGACGACGGTGGTGCCGGGCTGGGTCAGTCCCAGCTGCGGTCCCACTACGTGGACAACGCCCTGCTCGACGTCACCGAGCGGGTGCAGACGCACCCCGAACTCCGCGCAGTTCTTGCGCAGCGTCTCCAACTGGGTGCGGGAGACGGGGTCCGCGATCGGCTTGTCGATGTCGAGGGTCGGGGTGTTGTGATCCTCGGTCGCGATGGTGAGATCGGTACGACGCACCTGGCGTCCGGCCTTGCGGAGGCCGTCGAACGCCTGCGGGCTGGTCACCTCGTGCAGCAGGTGCAGATCGATGAAGAGGAGGTCCGGCTCGCCATCGGCGTGCCGGACGACATGGTCGTCCCAGACCTTCTCCGCGAGTGTCCGTCCCATCGCTTTCCCTCCGGCCGGCCACTTCGCCGGCCCAACTCGTGTCGAGTGCGTGCCCTGGCCTGCGGGCCCGCCACTTACCAGAGTGGCGGGTATCCCGAAAAATTGAACTTGCGTTTCACACTGTGAGACGCGAGTATCGTTTCATGGACAACTCTAGCGGCGTCGGCGTTCTCGACAAGGCGGCTCTGGTATTGAGCGCTCTGGAGTCCGGTCCGGCCACCCTCGCGGGGCTGGTCGGGGCCACCGGTCTCGCGCGCCCCACGGCGCACCGACTCGCGGTAGCACTCGAGCACCACCGGATGGTGGCGCGCGATATGCAAGGCCGCTTCATTCTGGGCCCGCGCCTGGCCGAGCTGGCCGCGGCGGCGGGCGAGGACCGGCTGCTCGCGACGGCCGGGCCGGTCCTCACCCACCTCAGGGACGTGACCGGGGAGAGCGCACAGCTCTACCGGCGCCAGGGCGATATGCGCATCTGTGTCGCGGCGGCCGAGCGGCTGTCCGGACTGCGGGACACCGTGCCGGTCGGCTCCACCCTCCCCATGAAGGCGGGCTCGGCGGCCCAGATCCTGATGGCCTGGGAGGAGCCGGAGCGGCTGCACCGGGGCCTCCAGGGCGCCCGCTTCACCGCGACGGCGCTCTCCGGCGTACGGCGGCGGGGCTGGGCCCAGTCGATCGGCGAGCGGGAGCCGGGCGTCGCGTCCGTGTCCGCCCCGGTGCGCGGCCCGTCCAACCGTGTGGTCGCCTCCGTCTCGGTCTCCGGACCGATCGAGCGGCTGACCCGCCACCCGGGCCGTATGCACGCCCAGGCCGTCATCGACGCGGCCGCACGCCTCTCCGACGCCCTGCGCCGGGGAAATTGATCACGGCGTTACGGCGCCCGGCTCCCCCGGCGCCGCTCCCCTACGCACCCTTCAGCGACAGCCGGTCGGCCGCGCGATCACCGCGGCGGCCGACCGGAACGACCCCGGTGGCCTTGCCAAGGCCGAACGCCGGCATGTCGCAGTAGATCGCCTCGTGCGCACCGGCCGGTACGGCGTACGTCTCGTGCCAGATGCCGACCCTCCCCCGCCCCTCCCGGGCCCGCCGGTTGAACGCGGCCCACGCCGGGCGGTGCTCCTTGTCCTGCGCCGAGGCGTACGCCAGGAGCTTCTCGTGCGAGTCCCAGTACTGGACGACGTACAGCACCCGCGGCGGGCCGACCAGCAGCTGGTAGCCCAGCAGCCCGCTCTCCTTGTCCCGCGACAGCTCGCGCAGCATCCGCGGCATGGCCTTGAACACCGGCAGCCAGCTGCGCAGCGCGCGGAAGCGGTTGACGCGCATCCCGATGAGGAAGACGGTCACCTCCCCCGTCCCCTCGGCGGTCATACGGCCTTCGATCACATCGGCACCCATGGTGATCCCCTCGTTCCGACGTCACGGCATACTGGATAGTGAAGCTATCCAATGATTGGATAGTGGCACTCTCCACACGGAAACGCAAGGGAAGGCACGGCATGCGACTGGCGGAGCTGAGCGAGCGCAGCGGGGTGTCCACCGCGACGATCAAGTACTACCTGCGCGAAGGGCTGCTGCCGCCCGGCGAGCGCCTCACCGCCACCAAGGCCGAGTACGGGGAGGAGCATCTGCGCAGGCTGCGGCTGGTGCGGGCACTGATCCAGGTCGGCCGGATGCCGGTGGCCACCGCGCGCGAGGTACTGAAGGCCGCCGAGGACGAGTCGCTGAGCCAGCATCTGCGGCTGGGGGCCGCGGTCTGGGCGCTGCCGCACGGCCCCGAACCCCATGAAGACGCCGAGGAGACGGCCCGGGCCCGGGAGGAGGCGAACGCACTGCTGGACCAGCTCGGCTGGGCCCACGGCCGGGACGCCCGCGAGGACTCCCCCGCCTATCGGATGCTGGTGGAGGCCATCGCTTCGCTGGCCCGCCTCGGATACCCGCATGACACCGGCCACTTGCTGCCGTACGCCCGGCTGGCGTCCGAACTGGCCGTCCACGAACTGGATGTGGTGGAGACGTACGACACGCCCGGCGAGCAGATCGAGGCGTCCGTCGCGCTGACCGTGCTGTACGAGCCGGTGCTGCTGAGCCTGCGGCGGCTCGCCCAGGCCCAGGAGTCCGGCCGCCGCTTCGACCAGGCGTAATACGAAAAGGCCCTCCGCGTCACCGCGGAGGGCCTTTCCTGTTTGTACCCCCGACCGGATTCGAACCGGCGCTACCGCCTTGAGAGGGCGGCGTGCTAGGCCGCTACACAACGGGGGCCTGAATCAGCACATATCCTGTACTGCGCTGGGCTACCAGGACTCGAACCTAGACTAAATGAACCAGAATCACTCGTGCTGCCAATTACACCATAGCCCATGGTATAGACCAGTACCCCCGACCGGATTCGAACCGGCGCTACCGCCTTGAGAGGGCGGCGTGCTAGGCCGCTACACAACGGGGGCCCTAGCAATCTCCGTAGCTGCTGGAGATCCGTACCCCCGACCGGATTCGAACCGGCGCTACCGCCTTGAGAGGGCGGCGTGCTAGGCCGCTACACAACGGGGGCTTGGTCTTGCTTGATCAAGAGATTCACGAAGAAATCGAGAAGATCTCTTGCTGGGGTACCAGGACTCGAACCTAGACTAAGTGAACCAGAATCACTCGTGCTGCCAATTACACCATACCCCACCAAAACGCCACCCCTGTCGGGGTTTTGTCTGGGTGTGCGCCCCGGTCCGGCCTTTCGGCCCGCCCGGGCGGCGCAGGAAGAACATTACCCGATGGTGGACGGGCCACCAAAACGGATTGCCGGGCGGTGGCGCCGCGTACCGGGCACGCGGCGCCCCTCCGGTGCGTCAGGCCGACGGCGCCGACAGCTTGGCGAGTGCCGCGTCGATGCGGGCCAGGGTGCGCTCGCGCCCCAGGACCTCCAGGGACTCGAACAGCGGCAGGCCGACCGTGCGGCCGGTCACGGCGACGCGGACCGGGGCCTGCGCCTTGCCCAGCTTGAGACCGTGCTCCTCACCGGCGGCGAGGACGGCCTCCTTGAGGGGCTCGGCCTTCCATTCCGCCTCAGCGATCTTCGTACGGGCGGTGGCCAGCAGGGCGTCCGCGCCGGGCTTCATGGCCTTCGTCCACGACGCCTCGTCCTCCACCGGCTCCGCCAGGAAGAGGAAGTCGACGTTGGCGGTGATGTCGGACAGCACCGTCAGCCGGGTCTGGGCCAGCGGGGCCAGCTCCTCGAAGGCGGCCGCGTCGAAGCGGCCCGGGGACCAGGGTGCGTGCGGGGCCTGGAGCCAGGGGCCACACGCCTCGATGAAGGTCTTGACGTCCAGCTGCCGGATGTGGTCCGCGTTGATCGCCTCGGCCTTCTTGAGGTCGAAGCGCGCCGGATTGGCGTTGACACCCGAGATGTCGAACGCGGCGACCATCTCATCCCGCGAGAAGACGTCCCGGTCGGCCGAGAGCGACCAGCCCAGCAGGGACAGGTAGTTGAGCAGCCCCTCCGGGAGGAAACCGCGCTCCCGGTAGAGGTTCAGCGACGCCTGGGGGTCGCGCTTGGACAGCTTCTTGTTGCCCTCGCCCATGACGTACGGGAGATGACCGAAGGCGGGCACCTGGCCGCCGCCCACGCCGATCTCGGCGAGCGCGCGGTAGAGCGCGATCTGGCGCGGGGTGGAGGACAGCAGATCCTCACCGCGGAGCACGTGCGTGATCTCCATCAGCGCGTCGTCGACGGGGTTGACGAGCGTGTAGAGGGGAGCGCCGTTGGCGCGCACGATGCCGTAGTCCGGAACGTTGTCCGGGGTGAAGGTCAGCTCGCCACGCACCAGGTCGGTGAAGGTGATCGGCTCGTCGGGCATCCGGAAGCGGACGATCGACGCGCGGCCCTCGGCCTCATACGCCGCGATCTGCTCGGGGCTGAGCGCCCGGCAGGTGCCGTCGTAACCGGAGGGGCGGCCGGCCTTGCGGGCGGCCTCGCGGCGCTCCTCCAGCTCCTCGGCCGTGCAGTAGCAGCGGTAGGCATGACCGGCGTCCAGCAGCTTGGCCGCGACGTCGGCGTAGAGGTCCATACGCTCCGACTGGCGGTAGGGCGCGTGCGGGCCGCCGACCTCGGGGCCCTC
>NZ_GG657754.1:3338029-3375828 GCF_000158915.1 Streptomyces himastatinicus ATCC 53653
GTTGAAGAGGGCGGTGCGGACCAGGCCCACATGGGGGTTGCCGGTCGGCGAGGGACAGAAACGAACCCGCACGGGGGCGGGGGAGCTTGCGCTAGCCACGCTTGATCACCTTGTTGGTGAGAGTGCCGATGCCTTCGATGGTGACGGCGACCTCGTCGCCGACGGTGAGCGGGCCGACGCCCGCGGGGGTGCCGGTGAGCACGACGTCGCCGGGGAGCAGCGTCATCGCCTCGGTGATGTGCACGATCAGGTCCTCGATCGAGCGGACCATCTCGCTGGTGCGGCCCAGCTGCCGCTGTTCGCCGTTGACGGTGCACATGACCCCGAGGTCGGCGGCCCGCTCCAGGTCGATGTCGGTCTCCACCCAGGGGCCCAGCGGGCAGGAGGCGTCGAAGCCCTTCGCCCGTGCCCACTGCTTCTCACGCCGCTGCGCGTCGCGCGCGGTGATGTCGTTGCCGCAGGTGTAGCCGAGGATGACGTCGGCCACGCGCTCGCGCGGGACCTCGCGGCACATCCGCCCGATGACCACGGCCAGCTCGGCCTCGTGGTGCACCTCGGAGGAGAAGGAGGGGTACGCGATGGGGTCGCCGGGGCCGATCACCGAGGTGGACGGCTTGAAGAAGACGACCGGCACGTCGGGGACCTCGTTGCCGAGTTCGGCGGCGTGCTCGGCGTAGTTGCGCCCGATCCCGATGACCTTGTTGGGCAGGACGGGCGGCAGCAGCCGGACCTTGCTGAGGGGGATCTTCTGCCCCGAGCGCTCGAATTCGGCGAAGGGGTGTCCCTTGATGATGTCGACGACGGGGCCGCCCTGGTCGGACGGTTCGCCCTCGACCACTCCGAAGGCGACGTTGCCATCGATGGAGAATCTGGCGATGCGCACGGGAAGCTGGTGCCTCTTAACTGGACTCGCTGGAGACTGACGCTCCAGGCTATCGCCCCGCCTCCCGCGCGCCGCCGGGTCGGCTCGCCCGTCCCCGTGGAGGGACGAGGCGCGTGCGCCTCAGTGGCCGGGGGCCTCGGTCAGCACGGTGCGCCGCGGGTTGGCGGTCTGGGTGGGCAGTTCGACGGGGTGCTCCGGCTGATCGCCGGTCTCGGTCCGCAGTTCCTCGGCGTCCCCGAGATGGGCCAGGGTGGTGCGCCGAGGGTTGGCTATCGTGCGGAACATCAGAGTCGTCTTCACTGGGTTTACGCCTCGCGTTGTTGTCGTATCGACCGGTTGTGTAAAGCGTCAGGCTAGGGGCGGCCTTGCCCATGGAATCGCAGAAAAAGTCTCGACCGGCATGTGATTTTGCTCACGAATCATCGGGCAAATGCCGCATTCACGGCACACATTCCACGCCCCGAAACGGACATTGCACCCCCGAACGAGACGTTCCGCTCTTGATCATCGCTAGCCGGACACGCCGTGGCCGCGATCGACTCGTTCACAAAAGTCCGTTATCGAGGACATGACTTTCTACGTCCGGTAATAGCGCCCGCACTGAGCGTCACGCGCGTCACAGCCTTACCCCTTGCCCTTGTTGCAGCATCCGGCACTGTGCTGGAATTCCCGGGACCGCCGTGGGAACTAGCCGGCGCGCATGGGGGCGCAAGACGGAGGCGCCGAGCGGCGGGGGCTCCTCCAGTCGAATACGAAAGGAAGCGCGCCGGTCACTCACGACCGAATTGGGGGGCCGCGGTCCCCCTCGACTCGACACCGCTTCACCGCTGATCCGGTGAAGCGCCTGGTCCAGAGGTTGCGACGCTAGTGCAGGGACGTTTCAAGAGGGATGGTATGGGGTCTCCCCAGGCCCGCCAGGGCCGCGGGGAAACTTCGGCGGACCCGGAGCCGCGCGGTGGGACCGACCGCGGTTCCTCGCCCCAGCGTGCCCAGGGCGGCGGGCGGCCCCCGGCCGACCAGGGCCCCGAGACCGGCGCCCAGAGCGCTACGAAGACCAGCGCGCCCAGCGGTGGCGGCGGCGCGGCCGAGTCCACGTCATCGTCGGCGCCCAGTGGGCCCGGCGCCCGGGTGGCCCTCAAGAACTGGCGGATCAGTACCAGGCTGGTGTCCCTGCTGGCGCTCCCCGTGGTCGCGGCGACCACGCTGGGGGCGCTCCGTATCGACACCTCGCTGGACAACATCCAGCAGCTCGACCAGATGAAGCTGCTCACCGAGATGACGCAGCAGGCCACTCAGCTGTCCAACGCGCTCCAGGCGGAGCGGGACAAGTCGGCGGGGCCGCTGGCGAGCAAGGGCAACGAGAAGGACGACGGTGTCGTCTCCACCCGCGAGGACACCAACCGCGCGATCGCGGCCTTCCGCAAGGCGACCGACAACGTCGAGCCCGGCGACCAGTCGATGGCCGGTGTGCAGTCGACGCTGGTCAACATCGACCGCCAGCTCGGCAAGATCAACGATATTCGTGACACGGCGTACGACAACAGCCAGTACTACTCGCTGACGGTCCAGGACTACAACGAGCTGATCAACTCGCTGCTGTCGCTGTCCCAGGACATGGCGCAGGCCACCAGCAACCGCGCGATGATCAACAACACCCGCGCGCTCGCCACCTTCTCCTCCGCCAAGGAGTACGCCTCCATCCAGCGCGCGCTCATCAGCGCCGCCCTCGCCGACCCCAAGGGCGCCGAGTTCTCCGCCAACGACAGCCGGTTCGCCAGGACCGCGGTCGACAAGGAGAACGAGGCCCTGGGCAGCTTCAAGCAGATCCGCCAGGGCAACTCCGAGGACCTGCTGGAGCCGCTGGACAGCCGCCCGGACATCAAGGCGGCGACCATGTACGCCGACCGGGCGGTGCGCGATCCGGACGGCCTCAAGGCCGAGAAGCGCACCTATCTGGACTGGTACGACCAGGACAGTATCAAGATCGACGAGATGGGCAAGATCGAGCAGACGCTGCTCAGCGAGATGACGCAGAAGTCTCGTGAGCTGCGCGACGACGCCCAGCAGGACGCGATCCTCAACGGTGCGCTGATCCTTCTCGTCCTCGGTGTCTCGCTGGTCGGCGCGTTCGTGGTGGCCCGGTCCATGGTCCGCTCGCTGCGCCGGCTCCAGGACACCGCGCAGGACGTCGCCGAGAAGCGGCTGCCCGAACTGGTCAAGCAGCTGTCCGAGTCCGACCCGCAGGACGTGGACACCTCCGTCGAGTCCGTCGGTGTGCACAGCCGGGACGAGATCGGCAGGGTGGCCGCGGCCTTCGACGACGTGCACCGCGAGGCGGTCCGGCTGGCCGCCGAACAGGCGCTGCTGCGGGGCAACGTCAACGCGATGTTCACCAACCTCTCGCGCCGCAGCCAGGGCCTCATCCAGCGTCAGCTCTCGCTCATCTCCGAGCTGGAGAGCCGCGAGGCCGACCCGGACCAGCTGTCCTCGCTGTTCAAGCTCGACCACCTCGCGACCCGCATGCGCCGTAACGGCGAGAACCTGCTGGTCCTCGCGGGCGAGGAGCCCGGCCGCCGCTGGACCCGGCCGGTCCCGCTGGTGGACGTGCTCCGCGCGGCCGCCTCCGAGGTGGAGCAGTACGAGCGCATCGAACTCAGCTCGGTCCCGGCGACCGAGGTCGCGGGCCGGGTCGTCAACGACCTCGTGCACCTGCTCGCCGAGCTGCTGGAGAACGCCACCTCCTTCTCCTCGCCGCAGACCAAGGTCAAGGTCACCGGTCACGCCCTGCCCGACGGGCGGGTGCTGGTCGAGATCCATGACACCGGTATCGGGCTCTCGCCGGAGGACCTGGCCGCGATCAACGAGCGGCTGGCCTCGCCGCCCACGGTCGACGTGTCGGTGTCCCGGCGCATGGGCCTGTTCGTGGTCGGCCGGCTGTCGCTGCGTCACGGCATCCGCATCCAGCTCCGGCCGTCCGATTCGGGCGGCACGACGGCGCTGGTCATGCTGCCGGTGGACGTCGCCCAGGGCGGCCGCAAGCCCACGCCGCAGGGCGCCGGGGGCAAGTCCGGCGGGCCCGGCGGCCAGGGTGGTCCGGGCGGCCAGGGCGGGCCGGGCAACGGCTCGGCGGGGCTGCTCGGTTCGGCGCCCTCGCGGCGTCAGGTCCCCGGCGCGGGTCCGCGTACCGCGCTGCCCGGCACCGGCGGCCTTCCGACCCGTCCGGCCGGTGCCGGCGCGGGTGCGGGTGCGGGTGCCGGATCGGGTGCCGGCCCGACGGGCGGCGCCCCCTCCGGTCCGAACCTCTTCGAGGCGCCCGGGCGGTCGGCGCAGCGGAACGAGCCCCCGGCCGGGCCCGGCAGTGGTGCCGGTGCTGGAGCCCCCTCCGGTCAACCTCCGCTGCCCACGCGCAACGACCAGGGCCCGACGGTCGCACCGCCGACCGGTGCGCCCGGCCGCGCCGACTCCGGCGACCAGGGCAACCGTCCGCAGCTGCCGTCGCGCGACCCGGCACGTGAGCTTCCCGGCCCGCAGCAGGCGCCCGGCACCAGCTGGGGCGCCGGCCCCCAGGACGACTGGGCGGGACCGGCGGGACGGCGGGACGCGGGCGACCAGCCGCGCGGACACGAGGAGCCCGAGACCACGGGCCAGTTCGCCCGCCCGGACCTCGGCCCGGGCGAGCGCCGCGATCCGTTCGGCAACCGCGGCCCCGGCGACACCGGCGAGCTGCCCCAGCTGAGCGACGGCCCCAACCTGTTCGAGCCGCGCCGCGGCCAGGGCGGACCGGGCGACACCGGCGAGTTCCAGCGCCCGGACTACGGCCGCGGACCCGGTGACACCAGCGAGTTCCAGCGCCCGGACTACGGCCGCGGACCCGGTGACACCAGCGAGTTCCAGCGTCCGGACTTCGGTCGCGGACCGGGCGACACCAGCGAGTTCCAGCGTCCCGACGTCGGTCGCGGACCCGGTGACACCGGCGAGTTCGCCGTACCCGGCCAGGAGGGCCGCGGTCCGGGCGACACCTCGCAGTTCAACCGCCCCGACTACGGGCGCGGGCCCGGCGACACCGGCGAGTTCGCCCGGCCGGAGCTGGGCCAGGGGCCCGGCGACACCGAGGAGTTCCCGCAGGTGCGGGACGACCGGAACGCGCGCGGCGGTCGCCAGACGGACGACAGCCTGCCGCCCGCCGCCGGACCCGGCGACGGCCGGACGCCGATATTCGACACCATCGAATCCACCTGGCTCCACCCCCAGGCCGATCCCTCGGGCGGCCGGGGCGACGGCGGGCGGTACCCCGCCGAGCCGCCCGCCCAGGCTCCCGAGCCGCCCGCGTCCGGGCAGCCCGTGCCCGGGCAGCCCGCGTCGGCCGTGCCGCCCGCCCGGGGCCGCGAGCCGCAGCAGCCGTCCTGGAACACCGGTGAGTACAACACCGCGGCGGCGGGCGGAACCGGTGGCATGGGCGACACCACCAACGGAGCCCAGCGGACCGGCGGCACCAACGGCGCCGGTTTCCAGGGGCTGAGCGGTGGTCCGGAATCCACGTGGCAGTCGTCGGCCAACGACGAGCGCTGGCGGCGCGCGGGGCAGATCCGCGAGCCCGCCGCCGGCGGTATCACGGCGTCCGGCTTGCCACGGCGGGTGCCCCGCGCCAATCTCGTGGAGGGTGCCGCACAGCCGTCGCAGCAGCCCGAGCAGGTGGGGCCCCAGGTGTCTCGCGCGCCCGACGATGTACGCGGGAGGCTGACCAACCTCCGCCGGGGGATTCAGCAGGGTCGTCGGGCCGGAACCGGCCTCGACGACAATCATGATCGCGGCGTAGGCCCGACTTACCAGCAGGAGCGTTAGTTGAGCCCGATGAGCCAGGCGGCGCAGAATCTGAACTGGTTGATCACCAATTTCGTGGACAACACCCCCGGGGTGTCCCACACCGTGGTGGTCTCCGCCGACGGACTCCTTCTGGCGATGTCCGAAGGCTTCCCCCGTGACCGAGCCGATCAACTGGCGGCGGTCGCCTCCGGCCTGACCTCGCTCACCACCGGGGCCTCCCGCATCTTCGAAGGCGGGACGGTCAACCAGACCGTCGTCGAAATGGAACGAGGCTTCCTCTTCATCATGTCCATCTCCGACGGCTCCTCCCTCGCCGTACTCGCCCACCCGGAGTGCGACATCGGCCTCGTCGGCTACGAGATGGCCCTGCTCGTCGATCGCGCGGGCAACGTCCTCACCCCCGACCTGCGCGCCGAATTGCAAGGCAGCTTGTTGAACTGACCCCCGACCGCCCACCCGGCCGTACGGCCGGGCGCCCCCCACCGGCACCGACCGACGGCACACGTCGTCACCTTGTTGTCCGACCGGAGGACTCATGACCCCGCCCCCTGCCTCGACCGGCCCGTACGGCGGCCATCACCACTCGCCGTACGGGGGTGAAGGCGACCAGCCATTGGTGCGTCCCTACGCCATGACCGGAGGCCGGACCCGGCCGCGCTACCAGCTCGCCATCGAGGCCCTGGTCAGCACCACGGCCGACCCCGCGCATCTGGCGGGACTGCTCCCCGAGCACCAGCGCATCTGCCATCTCTGCGGGGAGGTCAAGTCCGTCGCGGAGGTGTCGGCGCTGCTGAACATACCCCTCGGGGTGGCGCGGATTCTGGTGGCCGACCTGGCGGAGGCCGGCATGGTGGCGATCCACCAGCCGGGGGGCAGCTCGGAGACGGGCGGCACGCCGGATGTGACACTGCTCGAAAGGGTGCTCAGTGGACTTCGCAAGCTCTAGCGGCGGCGCCCCGCCGGCCCGCACGACCACCTCGGCGAAGATCGTGGTGGCGGGCGGCTTCGGCGTGGGCAAGACCACGTTCGTCGGCGCAGTCTCGGAGATCAACCCGCTGCGCACCGAAGCCGTGATGACGTCCGCCTCGGCGGGCATCGACGACCTGAGCCATGTGCAGGACAAGACCACAACGACCGTGGCGATGGACTTCGGCCGCATCACGCTGGACGACGACCTGATCCTGTACCTGTTCGGCACCCCCGGCCAGGACCGGTTCTGGTTCATGTGGGACGACCTGGTCCGCGGCGCCATCGGCGCCGTCGTCCTCGTCGACACCCGCCGACTCGCCGACTGCTTCCCCGCCGTCGACTACTTCGAGAACTCCGGCCTGCCCTTCGTCATCGCCCTCAACGGCTTCGACGGACACCAGCCCTACGCTCCGGAGGAAGTCCGCGAGGCCCTCCAGATCGGCCCGGACACCCCGATCATCACCACGGACGCGCGCCACCGCAGCGAGACCAAGAGCGCCCTCATCACCTTGGTCGAACACGCGCTGATGGCCCGGCTCAAGTAGGGAAAGACCGCCGGAAGTTGTCCGGCGGCTCAGGTGCGAGCGGGTTGTGTCCAACGACACGGCCCGCTCGTGCCTTCATAACGTTTCGACAGAGAAAAACATGGCTCGTCGACACGGAGCGCACGTGATCGACTCCGGTGCGCGCTCAACTCGTTCGGTATTTGACATGGCTCACCCTTAACGCCCGTTTTATCTCTGGTCTAGACAACAGACTGATCGGTTTGCGTAGTGTTTGGAAAGCACCTGCGGGGCGTGCTGGAATTCGTTGAACTGGGCAGTAAGGGCTCAACTGGGAACGGCACGAGATCGGTGCCGACGCCGAGAGGTTGTTGGTCGAGTGAGGCGAAGCACGCCGGACCCCGCGCAAGAAGCGCGAGGGAACTTCACCCCGCCGCCGCGTACACGCACAGCGGCACCGTCCGCAGATGCGTCGGATCCGCCCACCCCCACAGGTGGCCGGATCACCCCGCGGAACTGGGGGGTGCGCACGCGGCTGTACGCCATTTTGCTCATCCCCGTGCTGGTGGCGTTGGTCTTCGGTGGGTTCCAGGTGTCGGCGTCGGTCACCACCTGGAACGAGGCGCAGGACGCGGAACGCACCGCCAAGCTGGTCCGGGCCGCCGAGTCCTACGCCCACGCGCTGGTCGACGAGCGCGACCGGACCGCGGGACCACTGCTGACCGGCACCAATGAGGACGTGGTGCGCAAGGTCCGCGCGACGACCGACGCGATGAAGGCGCAGTTCGACGAGGCGGCCGCCGACATGCCGCAGACGGCGACCCTCAAACGGCGCCTCAAGGCGTTCCGGTCGGCCGAACCCCAGCTGGTGGCGCTGCGGCGGAACGCTTACACCGACCGGCTGGGGGCGGTGAAGACCGAAGAGGGCTACGTCGGCGTCGAGCACTCGCTGATCGAGTTCGCCAACGAACTGGGCCTGGGCACCGGCAACATCACCTCCTACGGCCGCACCGTCTACGCGGTCTCACTGGCCAAGGGCGCCGAGTCGCTCCAGCGCTCCATCGGCACGCATCTGCTGGTCAAGCCGGGTCCGTCGGCGGCCGACCGCAAGACCCAGCTGACCGCTTTCGGCAGCTATGTCTACCTGGAGGGCATCGCCCTCGGGGAGTTCAACGCCGCGGGCACCCCGGAGGACGTGACCCGGCTGGAGGACACCCTCACCGCGGCCAAGAAGCGGGCGGAGGCGCAGAGCGCCGCGGCCAAGCAGAAGGCCGAGTCCGCGGGGAAGACGTACACCGAACCGCCCTCCATGGACCGGATGGTCCAGGCCATTGCCGGTGGTTCGGCACCCGAGGACCTGGCGGACCAGGGCATCACTCCGGACGCCTGGTTCGCGGCGTCCACGGTCAAGTTCGACGCCTACCGCGACGCCGAGCAGAACCTCGTCGACAAGGCCGTGAACGAGGCATCGCAAATATCCGCGAACGCAAAGCAGGACACGATCGTGAACGCCGCGATCGTGCTCGTCGCACTGCTCGTGGCGTTCATCGTGGCCGGCCGGATGGCCCGCTCGATGAGCCACAGCATGCTCCAGCTGCGCAACGCCGCCTTCGACGTCGCCGAGCAGCGGCTGCCCATGGTGGTCGACCAACTCTCCCGTACCGACCCGGGCCGGGTGAACACGCGGGTCACCCCGATCCCGATCAACACCCGGGACGAACTGGGCGAGGTCGCCCGCGCCTTCGACCAGGTGCACCGCGAGGCGATACGTCTCGCGGCCGAGCAGGCGATGCTGCGGGGCAACGTCAACGCGATCTTCACGAACCTTTCCAGTCGCAATCAGGGCCTGATCGAACGACAGCTCACCCTGATCTCCGAACTGGAGAGCCGGGAGGCCGACCCGGACCAGCTGGAGCACCTCTTCCGGCTGGACCACCTGGCCACCCGCATGCGGCGCAACGGCGAGAACCTGCTGATCCTCGCGGGCGAGGAGCCGGGCCGTCGCTGGAACCAGCCGGTGCCCCTGATCGACGTGCTGCGCGCCGCCTCGTCCGAGGTGGAGTCGTACGAGCGGATCGAACTGGCCGGGATCTCCGAGACCGAGATCCACGGCACCGCGGTGACCGACCTCGTCCATCTGCTCGCCGAGCTGCTGGAGAACGCCACCACCTTCTCCTCGCCGCACACCAAGGTGCGGGTCACCGCGACCCGGCTGCCGGACGGCCGGGTGGTGGTCGAGATCCACGACAAGGGCATCGGCCTGACCGCCGAGGACTTCGCCGACATCAACCACAAGCTGGCCAAGCCGCCGACCGTGGACGCCGCGGTCTCCCAGCGCATGGGCCTGTTCGTGGTCGGCCGCCTCGCCGACCGGCACAACATCCGGGTGCAGCTGCGCCCGGCCGGTGAGCAGGCGGGCACCACCTCGCTGGTGATGCTGCCCGACGCGATCACCCACGGCGGTGGCGGCGAGGAGCTGCCCCAGGACGAGTTCACGGTCTCCCGGCTCGTCCCGGAGCCGGAGCCGGAATCGCAGCCCACGTACACCGCCGAGGACGTCGCCCTGTCCTCGCGCACGGCGGCCGAGCTGGGCTTCGACGACTCGTCGTACGCCCAGGAGCAGCTCCAGCGGCAGGAGCAGTTCCCGTCTCAGGAGCAGTTCCAGCGGCCGGAGCAGCCCCCGCGGCAGTACGGCGGGCTCCAGGCCATGCAGCACGAGCAGGAGCCGCGGCACGACCCGGCCGAGCCCAATCTGCTGGCCCAGCCCGGCCCGGCACCGGCCGGTCCCCAGTACCAGGATTCCGCCTTTTCTGAACCGGAAGCGGACTTCACAGCCCAGACACAGCCGGAACAGCAGCCGTACGTGGGCTACAACTCACCTTCCCAGCAGGGAGAGTGGGGCGATTCCGGATCTTTTGAAATGCCCTTCGCGTCGCAGTTCGGGACGCAAACGGAATCGGGACCCGGCGGTCCCGAAGTTTCGCAGGACCGCGTAGAGTTCCACCGTCCGGGCCCCTCTCCGAGTGGCGTCCACTCCATGACCGACGCGGGGCTCCCGCGCCGCGACAAGCAGTGGCAGCCGATCGAGGAGACAGGGGCACAGGCGGCAGTCGGGGAGCCGGCGGCGGCTGCGGCGCCGGAACGGCCGCGGCAGACCCCGCAGGAGGACGGTAACCAGTGGCAGTCGGAAAACGACCAGCGCTGGCACCGTGCCGAACAGCTCCGCGAGCCGAAGGCCGGCGGGGTCACCTCCTCCGGTCTGCCCCGCAGGGTGCCCAAGGCCAACCTGGTCGAAGGTGCCGCGGAGCCCACCGGACAGGGCGGCCCCCAGGTCTCCCGGGCCCCGGAGGACGTCCGCGGCAGGCTCAGCAACCTGCGCCGCGGCATCCAGCGGGGACGCGATGCGGGATCCGGGATCACCCCGCGTGACCAGCATGACCAACAGGGCTTCGGCCCCGGCAGCACCTACGATCAGGAGCGTTAGTGTGAGCCCGATGAGCCAGGCGGCGCAGAACCTGAACTGGTTGATCACCAATTTCGTGGACAACACCCCCGGGGTGTCCCACACCGTGGTGGTCTCCGCCGACGGACTCCTTCTGGCGATGTCCGAAGGCTTCCCCCGTGACCGAGCCGATCAACTGGCGGCGGTCGCCTCCGGGCTGACCTCGCTCACCGCCGGAGCCTCCCGCATCTTCGAAGGCGGCGCGGTCAACCAGACCGTCGTCGAAATGGAACGAGGCTTCCTCTTCATCATGTCCATCTCCGACGGCTCCTCCCTCGCCGTACTCGCCCACCCGGAGTGCGACATCGGCCTCGTCGGCTACGAGATGGCCCTGCTCGTCGATCGCGCAGGCAACGTCCTCACCCCCGACCTGCGCGCCGAATTGCAAGGCAGTCTTCTCAACTAGCAAACATGGAGTGCGTTTCGCGCCACCGCGCCATAGGGTGCGGTGGCGCGACCGGCCGACAGGCACGTTGGAGTTGGAGGAGGAAACGTGGCAACGCCCCCTAGCGGATATCCGTACGGCCATGGGCAGCCGTCCGAACCGCGCGGAGAAGCCCCGATGAAGCGCTTCAACTTCCCCTCCGCGCCCAGCCGCCAGGCACGCTCCCCGTACCCGGGCGAACAGTCCTGGGATTACCCCGGCGAGCAGCCTCAGGAGCCGATGCCCCCGCAGCCCCTGCCCCCACAGGGCCAGCAGGACCTCTACGCGCCCTCCTACGCGCCTCCCGAGAGTCCGATGTACGAACCACCGCAGCCACCCCGCATCCAGCCCGTACAGCCGCCTCAGCGCCTCGCACCGGAACCTTCCCCCACGGGAGGCGCGCATAACCCCCTGGTGCGCCCGTACGCCATGACCGGGGGCCGTACCCGGCCCCGGTACCAGCTCGCCATCGAGGCACTGGTACACACCACGGCCGATCCCAGCCAGCTCCAGGGCCAGCTCCCCGAGCATCAGCGGATCTGCCAACTGTGCCGCGAGATCAAGTCGGTCGCCGAGATCTCCGCACTGCTCACCATCCCCCTCGGCGTCGCCCGGATCCTCGTAGCCGACCTGGCCGAGGCCGGGCTCGTCGCCATTCACCAGCCCGGCGGCGACGAGTCCGCCGGCGGCCAGCCTGACGTGACACTGCTCGAAAGGGTGCTCAGTGGACTTCGCAAGCTCTAGCGGTGCAGCCCGCTCCACCACCTCCGCGAAGATCGTGGTGGCGGGCGGCTTCGGCGTGGGCAAGACCACGTTCGTCGGCGCGGTCTCGGAGATCAACCCGCTGCGCACCGAAGCCGTGATGACGTCCGCCTCGGCGGGCATCGACGATCTCACCCACGCGCCGGACAAGACCACCACCACGGTGGCCATGGACTTCGGCCGCATCACGCTCGACCAGGACCTGATCCTGTACCTGTTCGGCACCCCCGGCCAGGACCGGTTCTGGTTCATGTGGGACGACCTGGTCCGCGGCGCCATCGGCGCCGTCGTCCTCGTCGACACCCGCCGACTCGCCGACTGCTTCCCCGCCGTCGACTACTTCGAGAACTCCGGCCTGCCCTTCGTCATCGCCCTCAACGGCTTCGACGGACACCAGCCGTACAGTCCCGAAGAGGTCCGCGAGGCCCTGCAGATCGGCCCGGACGCGCCGATCATCATCACGGACGCGCGCCACCGCAGCGAGGCCAAGAGCGCGCTGATCACGCTGGTCGAGCACGCGCTGATGGCCCGGCTGCGTTAGCCGCGCCCGGTTCCGGCGGGCCCCGGCCCGCCGGAACCAGCCGGTATCCACCGGTATCGGATCCGGCATCGCATACGGAAAATCCCCCGCCCTCCCTCGTAGAGCGGGGGATTTCGCGTATGCGGTACGGGCGTCCGCCCTGCCAGCTGTGCGGGGCGCTGAACGCCGGGCGGCGCTCCAGCCGGCGCCAGCGGGCGGCGCTGGAGCGCGGGCGGGCCGCGGCGCCGTCACGGGTGTGACCGGCGGTGGCGGCGGCGCGGGCGAGCAGCACGGCGGTGACCGCGGCCAGCTCCTCGGCGTCGGCGTGGCCCTTCTCGACCCGGACCAGGGTGGCCGCCGCGGCGGCGGTGTCGGCGATGTCGGTGGGCGTGCTCACGGTGTCTTCGTCTCCCTCGTGGGCGTTACTGCGGCGGGTTGCCGTGCTTGCGGGACGGCAGGTCGGCGTGCTTGTCGCGCAGCATCGCCAGGGACCGGATCAGGACCTCACGGGTTTCGGACGGGTCGATGACGTCGTCCACCAGGCCCCGCTCGGCCGCGTAGTAGGGGTGCATCAGCTCGGACTTGTACTCCTTGACCATGCGCGCGCGCATGGCCTCGGGGTCGTCCGCGTCGGCGATCTGACGGCGGAAGATCACGTTGGCGGCGCCCTCCGCACCCATCACCGCGATCTCGTTGGTCGGCCAGGCGTAGGTCAGGTCGGCACCGATGGACTGGGAGTCCATGACGATGTACGCACCGCCGTACGCCTTGCGCAGGATGACGGAGATCCGCGGCACGGTCGCGTTGCAGTACGCGTACAGCATCTTGGCGCCGTGCCGGATGATCCCGCCGTGCTCCTGGTCGACACCGGGCAGGAAGCCGGGCACGTCGAGGAAGGTGATCAGCGGGATGTTGAACGCGTCGCACATCTGGATGAAGCGCGCGGACTTTTCCGAGGCCTCGATGTCCAGCACGCCGGCCAGCGACTGCGGCTGGTTGGCGATGATGCCCACGACCTGGCCGTCGAGCCGGGTCAGCGCGCAGATGATGTTGGTCGCCCAGCGCTCGTGGACCTCCAGGTACTCGCCGTCGTCGACGATCTCCTCGATGACCTTGCGCATGTCGTACGGGCGGTTGCCGTCGGCCGGGACGAGGTCGAGCAGCGAGTCGCCGCGCCGGTCGACCGGGTCGTCGGCCTCGGCGACCGGCGGGTTCTCCCGGTTGTTCTGCGGCAGCAGCGAGAGGAGGTAGCGCACCTCCTCCAGGCAGGTCTCCTCGTCGTCGTACGCGAAGTGGCACACGCCCGAGGTCTCGGCGTGCACGTCCGCGCCGCCCAGACCGTTCTGGGTGACCTTCTCCCCGGTCACCGCCTGGACCACATCGGGTCCGGTGATGAACATCTGGGACGTCTCGCGGACCATGAACACGAAGTCCGTGAGCGCCGGGGAGTACGCGGCGCCACCGGCGCACGGGCCGAGCATCACGCTGATCTGCGGGATGACACCGGACGCCTTGGTGTTGCGCTGGAAGATGCCGCCGTAGCCCGCGAGCGCCGAGACGCCCTCCTGGATGCGGGCCCCGGCGCCGTCGTTGAGGGACACCAGCGGCGCCCCGGCCGAGATGGCCATGTCCATGATTTTGTGGATCTTGGTGGCGTGGGCCTCGCCCAGCGCGCCGCCGAAGATCCGGAAGTCGTGTGCGTAAACGAACACCGTCCGCCCGTGGACGGTCCCCCAGCCGGTGACGACCCCGTCGGTGTAGGGCTTCTTCGCCTCGAGCCCGAATCCGGTCGCGCGGTGCCGCCGCAGCGGCTCCACCTCGTTGAAGGACCCCTCGTCCAGCAGGAGATCGATCCGCTCGCGAGCGGTCAGCTTGCCCTTGGCCTTCTGGGCCTCGGTCGCCCGCTCGCTCGGGCCGCGCCGAGCCTGCTCGCGGATCGCGTGCAGCTCGGCGACGCGCCCGCGGACGTCACTCGCCTCTTCGGGCGCACCTTCGAGATTGGTCATGGAACGACGGTACGTTCTGTGAGCCCCGGAAACGCATGTCGATTCCATACAACGTCGGGCCCGTTTTCGTGGGCAGGCGGAACAGAACTGGACAGCGGATTTCCCCTTACCCGGCACCCCCAAGGGTGAGGAGCCCTGTCGGCACCCCACAATCTTGTGGGCGACACCCCGTAACCGGTGGGCTTTACCACCCGGATGGTCGACACCCGGGCGGACGCTAGCGCAGCGCGACCACGCAGTGATGGGTGGCGCAGGCCGTGCCGGGGGTGATGCGCAGCCGCAGGGTGCCGCCGGTGGCCAGCACCTCGACCGTGGCGTCGTGGGCCGTCACGGCGCGCACCGGATGCGTCCAGAGGACGTCGAACGGCTCCCCGGTCCTGAGCGGCTCGGCGATCGCGAGGTGTGCGGTGTGCCGTCCGGTACGGCGCAGCAGCACGCTCGCCGGGGCGCCCGCGGTCAGCGGACCGGCCGTGCCCGGGGCCCAGAAGTTGGCCGCCGTGACGCCGAGTGACGGGATGGCGATGGCCTGCCGGGCACGGGAGTTGGCGAGCACGGTCAGCCAGCGGCGGTCGGCGGCACGCGCGGCGAGGGCGGCCGGGCCCGCGCCCGGCATCAGGAGGTAGGCGTAGCCCCCGCCGTCGGGGTCGGTGCCGTGGTCGTGCCAGAGGGTGAGGTAGCGGCGGGTGAGGAGGTCCGGGGAGCTGCCGGTGTTGATGTCCCGCCAGGAGCCGGTGCGGGCCTCGCGCCGGGTGTGCAGGGCGGCGCCGCCGGGGAAGACATAGCCGCCGTGCCCGGCGAGATGGGCCCAGCGCGCCCGGCGGAAGGTGCGGGTCCGCTCCGGTGCGGCGGGCTGGGGGACGCCGTCGACGGTGAGCGTGGGGGTGCCGTCGGCGCCGAGGTTGCGGTTGTCGACGACGGTGACGACGGGGGCGCCGTCGCGGGCGGTGATGTCCGCGCCGAGGCAGACGATCGCGTCGGCCACGCAGAACCAGGACTTCTTGGCGCGCAGGGTGGAGCCGAGTCCCCGTACGTCCTGGCCGATGGCGGCGTACTCGCCGTCGGTGGTGCCGCCGACCCAGCGCGCGGCGGGTTTGGGTTCGCCCCAGCCGCCGCCCTCGTTGTCGGCCAGGGGCCGGGCGGAGGCGGTGGTTCCGGGCAGCCGGTAGGGGTCGACCGTGGGCCAGAAGGCGTCCGTGTACTGACCCGCGGTGCCCTCACCCGCCCACCAGGAGAGCATTCCGGCGCCGGTGTGCCAGCCGCGCGGGTGCTCGCCGTTGCCGTTCTCGTAGTACGCGATCCGGTCCGAGGCCATGGCCAGGGCGGCGGTCCAGCCGGGGCGCCGGTGCACGGCCCGGTCCATGGCCGGGAAGAGCCGGTGGCCGATGGGCTCGGGCAGCGCCGGGCCCGGCCCCTTCGCCACGGCCGCCAGCCGGGCCAGGTCCGCGACGCCGAACTGCGGGTCGGTCAGCACGGGGTTGCTGGTGTCGCGTGCGATCCAGCCCCTGACCATGCCGTTCCAGCGCTCCCGCGTGGCGTCGTCCGCGCCCGTGCCGAGCAGGGCGATGGCGGCGAGGAACAGATGGCCGCGCTGATGGTCGCTCTGCATGATCCCTCGTGGATCGTTGACCTGGACGCCGCGGCTGACGGCCCGGCCGGAGACAACGTCCATCATCAGCCCGTCGTGCAGCAGCGGGGCGTACGCGTGCTCCACGCTGTCCAGGATGATCCGCCGGTTGGGGTCGGTGACCTCCCACTCCGACCCGGCGAGCAGGGCGAAGAGCCTCCCGAGGCCGTCGAGCAGGACATAGCCGTAGGTGCCGGAGTAGGCGACCCAGGTGTGCTGGATGAACGATCCGTCGGCGTAGAGACCGTCGCCCTTCGTCACGTACGGGAAGACGGGCGAGAGCGCGTCCCGGGCGAGCGCGACCTTGGCGGGCGCCGCGCCGAGGATGCCGCGCAGGGCCACCACGCGGCACAGGTCGACGCGGTTGGCGCCGGTGCTGGTGCCGGTGTAGTCGCCGAGCATGGTGTCGGGGACGAAGTGGTCGACGGCGGCGAGGCAGCGCGCCCGCCGCTCCTCGCCGAGCCGGTCGTACAGGATCGCCAGGGTGTCCAGGAGCAGCCGGGGGCTGCCGATCTGCCACTCCCACCAGTTGCCGTAGCGGGTGGTGGCGGGGCTGTAGACGGTGGCGTCGAGGTGGTCGATGCCGCGTGCGATGTCCTCGGCGAGGCCGGGGTCGCCGGTGAGGCCGGTGCCGGGCTGGGCGTACGCGTGGGCCATGGTGTTCAGCCGCTGGTAGCTCTGGGTGATCCCGGCGGGCGGGTCGAAGGGCTGGTCGGGCCAGAGCGACGCGGCGGCGGGCGCCATGCTCGTACGGAACCCGGTGGCCAGCCGCCCGGTCTCGGCGAGGCGGGCGGCGTACGGCTCGGCGGCGGGGTCGAAGCCGGTGCCGAGCGTGAGGTCGGTCCAGCGGCGGCGCAGGGCGTCGAAGTCCGGCCCGGCCGCGTGGGCGGGCGGGCCGGCGAGGGCGGGGGATAACGCTCCGGTGGCGGCCGCGGCCAGGAAGCCTCGCCGGGACCAGGGTCTGAGCGGGCGCGGTGGCATGCGACCTCCAGCGGGGGCGGACGGGCGGTGGGGATGATGCCCGGGTTCTCCGTCTTCCATACGCCACGGATGTTGAGGTTTGCACCGAAGAGGTCTACTCTCCCCCTTGTTCAAGATTGAACAAATAATACGCCCGAAGGAGGAGCCATGGCGGATCTCACCGCACTGACCGGGGACTACACCGTTGATCCAGCGCACAGCAGCATCGGCTTCACGGTGCGGCATGCCATGGTCACCAATGTCCGCGGGTCCTTCCCCGAACACGAGGGGACCCTTCACCTGGACGGCGCCGACCCGTCCCGCTCGACCGCCTCCCTCGACGTCACGATCGCGAGCGTCGACACCGGCAAGGCGGACCGCGACGCCCATCTGCGCAGCGCCGACTTCTTCGACGCCGAGACCCATCCGCGGATGACCTTCCGCAGCACCGCCGCGGAGCAGGTCGACGAGGAGAACTACCGGATCACCGGCGACCTGACCATCAAGGGCGTCACCCGTCCGATCACCATCGACCTCGAGTTCAACGGCTCGGCCACCGACGCGTTCGGCAACGAGCGCGTCGGGTTCGAGGGCCGTGCCGAGCTGCTGCGCTCCGACTGGGGCCTGACCTGGAACGCCGCACTGGAGACCGGCGGGGTGATGGTCAGCGACAAGGCCAAGCTGACCTTCGACATCTCCGCGATCAAGAACACCGCACAGGGCTGAATCCGCCTTTCAGGGCTCGGTTCGTCCCGCATACTCCGCGGCCCCGGCAGGGCTACACCCCCAAAGGCTTCTGCCGGGACCGCGGATCCTCGCGTATCGGCGGCTACTCCTGCGGTTCCACTCCGGCCCGCAGCAGCCCGTAGGCGTACGCGTCGTCCAGCGCCTGCCAGGAGGCGTCGATCACGTTCTCGGCGACGCCGACCGTGGACCACTCCCCCTGTCCGTCCGCGGTGGAGACGAGCACCCGGGTCGTGGACTCCGTGCCGTGCTTGCCCTCCAGGATGCGGACCTTGTAGTCGACCAGCTCCATCTTGGCGAGCTGCGGGTAGATCCGCTCCAGCCCCACGCGCAGCGCCTTGTCCAGCGCGTTGACCGGACCGTTGCCTTCCGCCGTGGCGACGATGCGCTCGCCCTTGGCCCACAGCTTCACCGTCGCCTCGTTGGCGTGGGTGCCGTCCGGGCGGGTCTCGACGATCGCGCGCCAGGACTCGACCCGGAAGTAGCGGCGGACCCGGCCCTCGGCCTCCGCGCGCAGCAGCAGCTCGAACGAGGCGTCGGCGGCCTCGTACGTGTAGCCCGCCAGCTCGCGCTCCTTGACCCGCTCGACCACCCGCTGCACCAGCGCGCGGTCGCCGCCGAGGTCGATGCCCAGCTCCTTGCCCTTCAGCTCGATCGAGGCGCGGCCCGCCATGTCGGAGACCAGCATCCGCATCGTGTTGCCGACCCGCTCGGGGTCGATGTGCTGGTACAGATCCGGGTCGACCTTGATCGCGGAGGCGTGCAGCCCGGCCTTGTGGGCGAAGGCGGAGACCCCCACATAGGGCTGGTGGGTCGACGGCGTCAGGTTGACGACCTCGGCGATCGCGTGCGAGATCCGGGTCATCTCCTCCATCGCGCCCTTCGGCAGCACCCGGCGGCCGTACTTCAGCTCCAGCGCGGCGACGACCGGGAAGAGGTTGGCGTTGCCGACCCGCTCGCCGTAGCCGTTGGCGGTGCACTGGACGTGGGTGGCGCCCGCGTCGACCGCGGCCAGGGTGTTGGCGACGGCGCAGCCGGTGTCGTCCTGGGTGTGGATGCCCAGGCGGGCGCCGGTGTCGGCGAGGACGGTACGGACCACGGCGTCGATCTGGCCGGGCAGCATGCCGCCGTTGGTGTCGCAGAGGATCACCACGTCGGCGCCCGCCTGGTGCGCGGTGGCGACGACCCGCTTGGCGTACTCGGCGTTGGCGCGGTAGCCGTCGAAGAAGTGCTCGCAGTCGAGGAACACCCGGCGGCCCTGGGACCGCAGGTAGGCGACGGTGTCGCCGACCATCGCCAGGTTCTCCTCCAACGTGGTGCGCAGGGCCAGCTCCACATGGCGGTCATGGGACTTGGCCACCAGGGTGATCACCGGGGCGCCCGAGTCCAGCAGCGCCTTGACCTGCGGGTCATCCGAAGCGCTGACGCCCGCCTTGCGGGTGGCGCCGAACGCGACGAGCTGGGCGTGCTTGAAGTCGATCTCCGCCTGGGCACGGGCGAAGAACTCCGTGTCCCGCGGGTTGGCGCCCGGCCAGCCCCCCTCGATGAAGCCCACGCCGAAGTCGTCCAGGTGACGGGCGATGGTGAGCTTGTCGGCGACCGTCAGGTTGATGCCCTCGCGCTGCGCGCCGTCGCGCAGCGTGGTGTCGAAGACGTGGAAGCTGTCGTCGGGCCGATCCTTCATGGTGGTCTGGCTCCTGTCGGATGGATCTGGGGCTACCGGAATATCCGGTTCCGCGCCCTCCATGGTCCCGCACGCTCCGCATCCGGTGGGATGGTCCGGAAAACGAAAAGACCCCTCGCGGGTGCGAGAGGTCTGCGCGCGGGTCTGGGGCACGGTGGTCGCGTCGTACGGGGTCGTACGGGGCGATCACTGCGGACCGGCGCGCCTGCTGCCAATAATCGTGGCGAACGAGAGCACGGAGGCAGTCAAGCACATTCCGCCTCCGTGCTCCGATCCGTCTCAGGATGCGGGCTTTCCCACCCTCAAGAGGCTCAGCCCACGCGGTGCAGCCAGCCGTGGGGGTCGGGAGCGGCGCCGGTCTGGATGTCCAGCAGCGCCTTGCGCAGCTTCGTGGTGACCTCGCCGGGCTGCCCGTCGCCCACCGTCCAGCTCGCGCGGGCGGACTTCACCGAGCCGACCGGGGTGATCACGGCAGCGGTGCCGCAGGCGAAGACCTCGGTCAGGCTGCCGTCCTCGTTCCCCGCGCGCCAGTCGTCGACCGAGATCCGGCCCTCGGCGACCTCGTAGCCGAGGTCCTCGGCGATCCGCAGCAGCGAGGCGCGGGTGATGCCGGGGAGCAGCGAACCGGACAGCTCGGGGGTGACGATGCGGTTCCCGTACACGAAGTACAGGTTCATGCCGCCCATTTCCTCGATCCAGCGGCGCTCGATGGCGTCCAGCCAGACCACCTGGTCGCAGCCCTGCTCGGCGGCCTGCGCCTGGGCCACCAGCGAGGCGGCGTAGTTGCCGCCCGCCTTGGCGGTGCCGGTGCCGCCGGGGGCCGCCCGCACGTACTCCTCGGACAGCCAGACGGAGACCGGGTGCACGCCGCGCGGGAAGTAGGCGCCCGCCGGGGAGGCGATCACGACGAACAGGTACTCATTAGCGGGCCGGACGCCCAGCCCCACCTCGCTCGCGATCATGAACGGCCGCAGGTACAGGGACTCCTCACCGCTGCCCGGCACCCATGCCCGGTCCTGGGTGACCAGGGCGTCGCAGGCCGCGAGGAACAGGTCGACCGGCAGCTCGGGCATCGCCATGCGGCGGGCGGAAGCCTGGAACCGCTCGGCGTTCTGCTCGGGACGGAAAGTGGCCACGGTCCCGTCGGGCTGGCGGTACGCCTTGAGCCCTTCGAAGATCGTCTGCGCGTAGTGCAGCGTCATGTTCGCCGGGTCGAGCGACAGCGGGGCATAGGGCACGAGCTGGGCCTCGTGCCAGCCGCGGCCCTCCGTCCACTTGATCGTCACCATGTGGTCGGTAAAGTGGCGGCCGAATCCGGGGCTGGCCAGGATCTCCTCCCGCTCCGCGTCGGAGAGCGGGTGCGAGGAGGGCTTGAGCTCGATCGAGGGCGTCGTCATTCGTGGTAGTCCTTCACTTCCGTTGTGGCGGACCGCGCTCACACCATCCTTGTCCGTGATCGGTACTAGGACGTCCGAGCTTCCCGCTGCACACGGCGGCCCCACGAGCGATTATCGCTGACGTGGGGCCGGAGCTTAAGGATGCGTGCGAAGTGCGCGGCCCGAGGTCGATGGTCGCACCCAGCCGCGCACTGGCACAGGCTGGGGTCAGCCGGATACTCGGGCGGCGAGCGCGTCGCCGATCTCGTCGGTGGTGCGCGCCGCGTCCCGCTCGGCGAGGTCCTCGGCGACGGCGGCCTCGATGCGGGCCGCCTCGTCCGCGTAGCCGAGGTGCTGGAGGAGCAGGGCCACCGACAGGATGGTCGCGGTCGGGTCGGCCTTGCCGGTGCCCGCGATGTCCGGCGCGGAGCCGTGGACCGGCTCGAACATCGACGGGAAGGCGCCGGAGGGGTTGATGTTGCCGCTCGCGGCGAGCCCGATGCCACCGGTGACGGCGGCGGCGAGGTCGGTGAGGATGTCACCGAAGAGGTTGTCGGTCACGATCACGTCGAACCGCTCGGGCTGGGTGACGAAGAAGATCGTCGCGGCGTCGACGTGCAGGTAGTCCGTGGTGACGTCCGGGTACTCGGCGCCGACCTTGTCGAAGATGTTCTTCCACAGGTGACCGGCGTGCACCAGGACGTTGTTCTTGTGCACGAGCGTCAGCTTCTTGCGCGGGCGGCTGTTGGCGCGCTCGTACGCGTCCCGGACGACGCGCTCGACGCCGTACGCGGTGTTCAGGCTGACCTCGGTGGCGACCTCGGCCGGGGTACCGGTCCGCAGCGAGCCGCCGTTGCCCACGTACGGGCCCTCGGTGCCCTCCCGGACGACGACGAAGTCGATGTCGGGGCGGCCGGCCAGCGGGGTCGCGGTGTTCGGGAAGAGCTTCGACGGACGCAGGTTGACGTAGTGGTCGAAGGCGAAGCGCAGCTTGAGCAGCAGCCCGCGCTCCAGCACCCCGGACGGGACCGACGGGTCGCCGATCGCGCCCAGCAGGATCGCGTCGTGGTCCTTCAGCGACTCCAGCTCGGCGTCCGTAAGGGTTTCGCCGGTGGCGTGCCAGCGCCGGGCGCCGAGGTCGTAATTCTTGGTCTCCAGCTTCACGTCCTGGGGAAGGGCGGCGCCGAGGACCTTGAGGCCCTGGGCCACGACTTCCTGGCCGATACCGTCACCGGGGATCACTGCGAGGCGAATGCTGCGAGACATACCCGGACCCTACTCCTCGTCCCACCCCATGACATCGGTCGTCCGCCATACGGACAGATCGTCCATCGGTCAGGCCGCGTTCACCCGGAGTACGGCGTGACGTCTCCCGCGCGGGGGAGATTCCGGATCATGCATACACCACGGTTCGGCATTCCGGAGCCGCTAGCGAGCCGGATGACCATGGCGGAGCAGCACGAATACCTGCGCGACGCCCTCCCCCGCCGACGGGTGCTGCGCGGGGGCGCCGCGACGGCCGGGGCGGCCGCGGTGGCGCTGGGCGGCGCGGGCTGCGCCCCCGCCGCCACGTCCGATCCGGCGCCCGCCGGGGCCCCCCGCACCAGGACGCCGGAGGTGAACGGCGCCCTGGTGGCCCCCTTCGGCCGCCACCTCGCTCTCAGCGCCGACCCGACGACGCAGATGCGGGTCTCCTGGCAGGTGCCGTTCGCGGTGAAGCGGCCGTATCTGCGGATCGGCCCGCGGCCGACGGATCTGACCCGGAAGGTCGAGGCCGAGGTCCGCCATCTGCACACGCCCTCGCTCGGCGACAAGCTGCCCGCGGTCGACCAGTACTACCTGCACGCCGCTGTGGAGGGCTTGAGCCCCGGCGTCACGTACTACTACGGCGTCGGCCATGAGGGCTACGACCCCGCCGACCCGCGTCACTTCTCCTCGCTGGGCACGTTCCGCACCGCCCCCGAGCGGCCGGAGAAGTTCGTCTTCACCGCCTTCGGCGACCAGGGGGTGAGCTATGACGCGCTCGCCAACGACCAGTTGATCCTGGGTCAGGATCCGTCGTTCCATCTGCACGCCGGGGACATCTGCTACGCGGACACCACCGGCCACGGCAAGAAGTCCGACCTGTACGACGCCCGGGTCTGGGACTCCTTCCTCGCCCAGACCGACTCGGTCGCGGCGAGCGTGCCGTGGATGGTGACGACCGGGAACCACGACATGGAGGCGTGGTACTCCCCCGACGGCTACGGCGGGCAGCTGGCCCGCTGGTCGCTGCCGGACAACGGGCCCGACCCCCGCAAGGCGCCCGGCGTCTACTCCTTCACCTACGGCAACGTGGGCGTCGTCGCGCTGGACGCCAATGACGTCAGCTACGAAATCCCCGCCAACAAGGGCTACACGGGCGGCGATCAGACCCGCTGGCTGGACCGCCGCCTGGGAGAGCTGCGCAAGCGGTCCGGCATCGACTTCCTGGTGGTCTTCTTCCACCACTGCGCGTTCTCCACGACCAGCTCGCACGCCTCGGACGGCGGGGTGCGCGACGGCTGGGTGCCGATCTTCGAGAAGCACCGCGTGGATCTGGTCGTCAACGGCCACAACCACGTCTACGAGCGCACCGACGCCATCCGCGGCGGCAAGGTGGCCAAGAAGGTGCCGATCGGCGAGAGCGTGAACCCCGTGCGGGACGGGATCGTGTACGTCACGGCGGGCGGCGCCGGGGCGGACCTGTACGAGTTCCCGGTGCCCGACAGCTACGAGGGGCACGTCAAGGATCTCGACGAGGTGGAGAGCTACCACTGGACGAAGGACGGCGAGAAGAACAAGGACACCGTGGAGTGGTCACGCGTCCGCTACACCGGCTTCTCGTTCCTCGCGGTGGAGGTCGAGCCGGGGCCGGCCCCGCGCATGAGGGTCACGGCGCTGGCGGAGTCCGGTGAGCGGGTGGACCGCTTCGACATCGCCCCGCCCCGGGGGAAATGACAGGCGGCCCGGAAGGCCGCCCCGCGGCTCAGTGACCGGTGGAGCCGCCGTTGTCGCGGCGGTCGAGCGCGCGCTGGAGCGCGGCGGCGGCGTTCCGCCGGTCGGTGTCGTCGTTCTTGCGGCGGACCCTGCGGATGGTCTGCTCGGCCATGGTTCACGTCTCCTCTGCTGAACCCCGGCGCGCGGCCGGGTGGAATCCCCGAGAAGGTGGCTGCCGTAAGGGGGCGGGGGCCTGGGTGCGGCAGGGATCACCTGCGCGGTTGCACCGGGCCGCTTCCGCCGTCGCTCGATGGAGCGGAACGTTCGGCTTCCACAAAAGTAAGGGAGCAGAGCGTCAGTGTCTGCACAATTAGTCGGACGTCCTACTATCTGAGACGAGACATGGCCGAGGCCGACCCCCGTCCGACCTCGACCATGGCTGGTTATCCACGTAAACTGCGGTAAATAACGCTGACTTGAATGCAAGACGCTAGCATTCGCGCACCTCGGGCGTCCACAGGTTTATGCCGTTTCACCCCCTCTCCACGCACTCCGCCCCCGACCGGCCGGCAGCCAGGTCGAGGGCGGGACTCAGGGGGCGCGGGTGCGCCGGGCGGGTCAGCCCATGTGCGGGTAGCGGTAGTCCGTCGGCGGGACCATCGTCTCCTTGATGGAGCGGGTGGAGGTCCAGCGCATCAGGTTCTGCTTCGCGCCCGCCTTGTCGTTGGTGCCGGACGCGCGGCCGCCGCCGAAGGGCTGCTGGCCGACCACGGCACCGGTGGGCTTGTCGTTGATGTAGAAGTTGCCGGCCGCGAAGCGCAGCGCCTCGCAGGTCGCGGCGGCCGCGGCGCGGTCCTGGGCGATGACGCCGCCGGTCAGGCCGTACGCCGACGCCGACTCCATCTGCTCCAGCATCGCGTCGTACTCGGCGTCCTCGTACACGAACACACCGATGATCGGGCCGAAGTACTCGTCCTTGAAGATCTCGTTCTCCGGGTCGGTGGAGACGAGAACGGTCGGGCGGACGAAGTAGCCCTCGCTGTCGTCGTACGTGCCGCCCGCGACGACCTCGATGGTCGGGTCGGACTTCGCCCGGTCGATCGCCGCCTTGTTCTTGGCGAAGGACCGGTCATCGATGACCGCGCCCATGAAGTTGCCGAGGTCGGTGACGGGCCCCATGGCGAGCCCGTTGACCTCGGCGGCCAGCTCCTCCTTGAGGCCGTTGTCCCACAGGGAGCGCGGGACGTAGGCGCGCGAGGCGGCCGAACACTTCTGGCCCTGGAACTCGAAGGCGCCGCGGGTGATCGCCGTCTTCAGCACCGCCGGGTCGGCGGACGGGTGGGCGACGATGAAGTCCTTGCCGCCGGTCTCGCCGACCAGCCGCGGGTACGTCTTGTAGTTCTCGATGTTGTTGCCGACCGTCTTCCACAGGTACTGGAAGGTCTTGGTCGAGCCGGTGAAGTGGATGCCCGCGAGGTCCGGGTGGGTCAGCGCCACCTCGGAGACGTCCTTGCCGTCGCCCGTGACCAGGTTGATCACGCCCTTGGGCAGCCCGGCCTCCTCCAGCAGCTGCATCAGCAGCACGGCGGCGTGGGTCTGGGTCGGGGAGGGCTTCCAGACGACCGTGTTGCCCATCAGCGCGGGGGCGGTGGGGAGGTTGCCCGCGATCGCCGTGAAGTTGAAGGGCGTGATCGCGTAGACGAAGCCCTCCAGCGGCCGGTGGTCCGTGCGGTTCCAGACGCCCGGGGCGTTGGCGACCGGCTGCTCCGACAGGATCTGGCGGGCGAAGTGGACGTTGAAGCGCCAGAAGTCGATCAGCTCACAGGGAGTGTCGATCTCGGCCTGCTGCGCGGTTTTCGACTGGCCCAGCATGGTGGAGGCGGCCAGGGTCTCGCGCCACGGACCGGACAGCAGGTCCGCGGCCTTGAGGATGACCGCCGCGCGGTCGTCGAAGCTCAGCGCGCGCCACGCGGGGGCGGCGGCCAGCGCCGCGTCGACCGCGTCCTGGGCGTCCTGCTTGGTGGCGTTCCCGTAGGTGCCGAGGCGGGCCGCGTGGTTGTGCGGCTGTACGACGTCGAAGCGCTCCCCGCCGCCCAGGCGCTTCTCGCCGCCGATGGTCATCGGCAGGTCGATCGGGTTGTCGGCCAGCTCCTTGAGCTTGGCCTCCAGACGGGTGCGCTCGGCGCTGCCGGGGGCGTAGGTGTGCACCGGCTCGTTCACCGGCACGGGGACCTGGGTCACGGCGTCCATCATTTCCTCCTTCGCCTGAGTGGCGAGTTTGCTACGCTGTGTGAGTGCTGTGAAGCACCGGGCAGGGCTTGTCCGTCATGAGGTTGTGCAGTTCGCCAAGTGAGAAGCTCCCGGTTTCGGTCGGGGGAGGAGTCACGATGGCCGTTGTCTCCTAGAAGGTCATCAGGCCACAGGGCCGAGCGCTGTCCAGTTGGTCGACGGTGTCGTTCAGCTGGCCAGCACTTAGCCGCGGCCGACGAGCGAGCGCAGGAAGAACGCGAGGTTCGCGGGGCGCTCGGCGAGCCGCCGCATGAAGTACCCATACCAGTCTGTTCCATACGGGACGTAAACCCGTATACGGTGACCTTCCGCGACCAGCCGCTCCTGCTCGGCCGGACGGATCCCGTACAGCATCTGGAACTCGTACTCGTCCTTCTTGCGGCCCAGGCGGTGCGCCAGGTCCTGGGCGATGGCGACCATGCGCGGATCGTGCGAGCCGATCATGGGGTAGCCCTCGCCGGACATCAGGATCTTCAGACAGCGTACGAAGGCCCGGTCCACCTCGCGCTTGTCCTGGTACGCGACCGAGGCCGGCTCGTTGTACGCGCCCTTCACCAGCCGTACACGCGAGCCTTCCCCGGCGAGCGCGCGGCAGTCGTCCTCGGTCCGGAAGAGGTACGACTGGACGACCGCGCCGGTCTGCGGGAACCGGGTGCGCAGCTCGCCGAGGATCGCCAGGGTGGAGTCCACGGTGGTGTGGTCCTCCATGTCCAGGGTGACCGTCGTCCCCGCCTCCGCGGCGGCCTCGACGACCGGGGTCACATTGGCGAGCGCGAGGTCATGGCCGCCGGGCAGCGCCTGGCCGAAGGCGGAGAGTTTCACGGACATCTCCGCGCGGGCCCCGAGCCCCTCCCCGGCGAGCGCCTCGGTCAGCGCCAGATAGGCGTCCCGGCTGCGCAGCGCCTCGGACGGGTCGGTAACGTCCTCCCCCAGGTGGTCCAGGGTGACCTCCAGGCCGCGCGAGGTCAGCCCCCGCACCGACGCCATGGATTCGGCCAGCCGCTCGCCGGCGACGAACCGATCCACCATGGGGCGCGTGACCGGAGCGCCGGACACGATCCGACGGATGGCAGCGCTGCGCGAAGCGGCGAGCAGCACGGGTCCCAGCACAGGGCACCTCCACGATGACGGCCGGTGAACGGCTCCAACAACTCACCGTGAAACTTAAGGATCGCGCGGAATCGGGGCCATCGACAGCTGTCACGCATCCGTGTCCGGGATCTCAGACACCTGTATGAGAGGCTGAGGCCACCGTCTGGGAAGGAGGCCGGGGCGTCATGCGCGAGGACTATCAGCAGCTGGTGGACGAGATCACCGCGACGCTCGGCGCGCCCGCGACCCTGGAGAACCGCGACTTCGCGCTGATCGCCTTCGGGGCGCAGGACAGCGACGACGCGGAGGAACCGGCGCTGGACCCGGTCCGTACCCGCTCCATCCTCCAGCGCCGCTCCACGGCGGCGGTGCGGGCCTGGTTCGAGGCGTTCGGGATCGCCCGGGCGCAGGCCCCGCTGCGGATCCCGCCGGACCCGGGAGCCGGGGTCTTCATGGGCCGCATCTGCCTGCCCGTGCGGCACCGCGGCGTCGTCCACGGCTATGTCTGGCTGCTGGACGACGGCCACCTCTCCGACCTGGAGCTCGGCGGCCCCGCCACGCCCCCCGACCCGCGGCTGGTCCGGGCGATGGAGACCACGGCCCGGATCGGAGCCCTGCTGGCGGCCGAGGCGCGGGCCGGGGAGGAGCTGGGCGAGCTGCTGCGCGAACTGCTCACCGGGCCGCCCCGCCACCCGTGACGCGGCCTGTTCGGGCCTGCACACCGCGCTGCGCGGTGCGGCCGACGGGCCGCTGGCGCTGGTGGCGGTCCTGCCGTGGATTCCGGACACGGGCGAGGACGAGGACCACCCGGGCCTCCCGCATCTGCCGGGCATCGCCGCGGCCTGCGTGATCCCCGACGAGACGGCGCTGGCCGCCCTCGTCCGGCTGCGCGCCCCCACCTCCTTGGCCCCCGCCCGGGCCACCGCCGAACAGCTCCTCCGCTCGCCCCGTACGGCGGCCGCCGACAGCACGCCGCCCGCCCACCCTCTCCACGCGCCCGGCGCCGCGGGGCCGGTCCGGGCCGCCGGGCCGCACGGCGGCGACCTGCCGTGCGGCGGCGGCCGGGAGAGCTCCGCCGGGGTCAGCGAGGCGCGGCGCGGGCTGGACGAGCTGCCCGCCGCCTGGCGCGAGGCGCTGGCCGCCGCCCGGGCCGCGCGGGCGGACGCCCGGCTCGACCCGATCGCGGAGTGGACGGCCATCGGCCCGTACCGGCTGCTGGCCACGCTCCCCCCGGCCGCCCCCGACGCCTCCGTACGCCCCCTGCTGGAGCGCACCCACACGGAACTGGCCCGCACCGCCGAGACGTTCCTCGACTGCGCGGGCCAGGCGAGCCGCACCGCCCAGATCCTCGGAATCCACCGGCAGACGCTCTACTACCGCCTCTCCCGGGTACGCCAGCTCACCGGCCTGGACCTCGACGCGGGCGACGACCGGCTGCTCCTCCACATGGCTCTCAAGGCGGCCCGGCTCCGGTAGGGGGCCGTGGCGTTCAGCCGCAGAACTCCGCGTCGACGGCCGCCTGTTCGAGGGCGTCATCGCCCCAGTCCCCGTTCTGGTGGAGCGTCAGGACATGCTCACCGTCGGCAGTGGCCACGGTCCGGGCGATGGAGCCGAGGATTTCGCCCGAGTGCCCCCAGACCGTCACACCGCACGGCCTGAGCTTCTGCGACCTGATGCCCAGTCCGTACGACCTGTCGTCCCCCAGGTCGCGGCCGGTGAACATCTCCTTCTGCTGGGCAGGGGGCAGCAGTTCGCCGCGCACGAGGGCGCGGAAGAAGACGTTCAGATCGCGGGCGGTCGAGATGATCTCGCCCGCGGCTCCGGAGACGGACGGGTTGAACTCGGTGACGTCGTAGGACCGGGCGTCCGGCCCGTCGACGAACAGCGTGGAGTAGTGCCGCGGGTGCGGGCCGGGCAGCCGCGGCGAGGTGCCGGGAAGCGTGGTCCCGCGCAGGCCGAGCGGCTTGATGATGCGGCGCTCCACTTCCGTGGCGTAGGCGTGGCCCGTGGCCTTCTCGATGACCATTCCGGCCAGGATGTAGTTGGTGTTGGAGTAGTCCCAGCCCCCGCCCGGGGCGAAGACCGGCTCGTGCGTGAGGGCGGTCCGCACCAGCTTCTCGGGCGTGGCGCCGTCGTACCGGTGGGTGAAGAACGCCGTGCCGGTGTACTTGGCGCGGAGCGCGGCGTCGTCGAGGAAGTCGTAGAGCCCGCTGGTGTGCTGGAGCAGTTGGCGCAGGGTGATGCGGCGCCCGTCGTTGTCGTTGCCGCGCACCACGCCCGGCAGCCACTTCTCCACCGTGTCATCGATCGACAGGCCGTAGGCGGGGTCGGCGGCGAGCTGGAGCAGGACGGTCGCGACGAAGGGCTTGGTCAGGCTGCCAGTGCGGAACCGGTCCTCCGGCAGCCGCGGGCGGCCGGTGCGACGGTCCCCCACGCCGGACGCGCCGTACCAGGTCTTGTCCGCACGGTCGGCCCGGGCCAGGACGCCGGGGGTGCCCGCACGGGTGATCGCGTCGAGGGCGTCCTGGGTGGCGGAGTGAGGGGAACGGGGGGAGGCAGCACGCGGTGCCGCGGCGGCCGGGACGACCGCCGTCGCGGCGATCACACCCGCCAGGGCGAGAACGGTCAGAGCGCGGGTCCGGCGGACGCGGCGGGATAAGCCGTACGGGGCCATGCGGGTCCTCCGTCGTCAGGTGGATTCCTGCGTACGGAAGGACTCCGGACCGTGGCTCGGGGTTGACGCCGCCCGCTCAGCCGGACGGAACCGGCGGCCCGCCGCCGAGGACGCGGCGCATCCCCTCGATCAGATCCCGGGCGTCGGGAGTGAGCCCCGGGTTCAGGGCCTGCTGGACGACCACCCCGCTCACCAGGGTCATATAGAACGAGCCCAGCACCCGGGTCTTCTCCTCGTCGACCTCGCGCTCGTCGATGCCGTGGAAGAGCCCCACCAGCACCCGGCGCGCCTCCGGCTGGGCGCGGTCGAACGCCTCCCGCAGCGCCGGGTCGTGCTCGGCCCGCATGACGGCCTCCAACTGGGCCCGCCACATCGCCTGGTGCTTGCCGAACAGTTCGAGGGCCCGGGACCAGTTCGATTGGAAACGCTCCGTCAACTCGCCGCCGATCGACGCGCCTTGGCCCAGGGACGCCTGGACCTCATCCGCTGTCCCGCGCGGTCGTGCGTGACCAGCCCTTTTCCAGCAGGCAGCGCTTCGCCCCGGCGAGCAGGTCCTCTCGATGTCCCATGGCGTCAGCCCATCCCGGCCCCATACAAGCGTCTAAGACACCCGTATGACGGGACGCCGGAGACGGCAACCTTCCCGCGCGCGGCGGCAACCAGGAGGTAGCCCCGGTCCCCGTCCCCCATCACCCGTTCCCCGGGTCCGCGAGAGGACTGATGCACCGTGCGCCTCATCAGAGCGTTAGCGGCCGCCGCGCTCGCCACCACCCTCCTGGCCGGTGCGGGCCACGCGCCCCGCGCCGCCGCGGGCGAACTCCCCTCCGCCACCGCCTTCTTCAACCACCCCGACTCGCTCGTCAACAAGTGGGTCGCCGCCAACCCGAACGACTCCCGCCGCGCCCGCATCGCCTCGCGGATCGCTTCCCAGCCCCAGGCCGTCTGGTTCTCGCGGTACACCCCCGGCACCGTCACCGAGGACGTCCGTAAGATCACTTCGGCCGCCTCCGCCAAGGGCCAGGTGCCCGTGCTCGTCGCGTACCAGCTCCCCAACCGCGACTGCGGCGGCGCCTCCGCCGGCGGGGCCCCCGATCTGGCGAGCTACGACGCCTGGGTGCGCGGCTTCGCCGCCGGGCTGGGCAGCGGGCCCTCGGTCGTCATCCTCGAACCGGACTCGATCGCGCTCATCAGCTGTCTGTCGCCCGCCGAACTCAGCGGCCGCTACGCCTCGCTCGCCCGCGCCTCGGCCGCCATCCACGCCGCCGCGCCCCAGGCCCGGGTGTACTTCGACGCCGGTCACTCCTCCTGGAACAGCCCCGCCGTCCAGGCGTCCCGGCTGCGCTCGGCGGGCGTGCTGAGCAGCGGCGACGGCATCTACAGCAATGTCTCCAACTACCGCCGCACCGCCGATGAGGTGGCCTTCGCCAAGGCCGTGCTCGCCCAGCTCGGCAGCTCCTCGGGCCTCACCGCGGTCATCGACACCAGCCGCAACGGCAACGGCCCCGCGCCCGACAACGCCTGGTGCGACCCGCGCGGCCGCAAGGTCGGCGAGAACCCCACGGCCACCACCGGCGACGCGGCCATCGACGCCTACCTGTGGGTCAAACCGCCGGGCGAACTGGACGGCTGCGCGGGGGCGGCGGGCGCGTTCTCGCCGGACTACGCGTACGAGATGGCGGGCTGACGGGATGCGCCGACGCGCGTACGCCGCGGCGGCCGCGCTCCTGTGCGCCCTGCTGGGCCCACAGGGCGAGGCCGCCGCGGCGCCTTCTGCCGTATCGGGCTGGGCCACGGCGGGCCCCGGCACCACCGGAGGCGCGGGTGCCGCCCCCGGCAGCGTCCATGTGGTGCGCACCCGCGCCGAGCTGAAGGCCGCCCTCGCCAACCACGGCGATCCGGCCGCCCCCAAGGTCATCCGCGTCACCGGGCACCTGAACGGCAACGAGACCGACGACGGCCGCCTCCTGGGCGCCCAGGACTACGCCCCCGGCTGGGACCTGCGGCGCTACATGGACTGCTTCGGCCCCGACGGTACGTCCTGGAGCGACGACCGCTACGAATGGTGTAAGCGGATGCGTACGCTCCGCGTCACCGGCTCGAACGCCCAGAAGCAGCAGATCCAGCTCACCGTGCCCAGCAACACCACGCTCCTGGGCACGGGCCGTGACGCGGCCCTGCTCGGCGTCTATCTGACCGTCAACACCGGCCGGAACATCGTCATCCGCAACCTCCGCTTCGAAGCCCCCACCGACCACTTCCCCAGCTGGGACCCGGGCGACGGCGCGACCGGCGCCTGGAACGCGCGCTTCGACGCCCTCTCCGTCGTCACCGGCCGCAACATCTGGATCGAACCACTGCGCCTTCTCCGACGGCCGCTACCCCACCAGCCGGGCCGCCGTCGGATTCCACGGCAAGCGCGTCGAACACCATGACGGGCTGCTGGACATGGAGGACGGCACGGACTTCGTCACCGTCTCCTACAGCCGCTTCAGCGACCACGAGAAGACCCTGCTGATCGGCTCCGGCGACGGCAAGGGCGACCGCGACCGCGGCCATCTGCGGATCACCTTCCACCACAACCTGTTTTCCGACACCGCCCAGCGCAGCCCCCGCGTCCGGTTCGGGCAGGTGCACACGTACAACAACTACTTCCGCGGCTCCACCGATGACCCCGACTACCCGATGCTCGGTCAGGCCCTCGGCGGCAGTTCCTATTCCCTGGGCGCCGGGCTCGAATCGAAGATCGTCTCCGAATACGACGTCTTCACCCACACCGGCCCGGGCGCCTCCCCCGACATCACGGTGACCACCTTCCACGGCCACCAGTTCTCGGCCACCGGCGCCTCGTACAACGGCCGCCGCGTCGACCTGAACCGCATCGCCCGAGCGAAGTTCGAGACCGAGGCGGCCAAGGCCCGAGCGGAGGCCGAATCCACGGGCACCCCACCACCGGGGTGGGCCCTGCGCACCTTCACCACCGATACCGGCTGGACCCCCGCCGACGTCTACCGCTACCGCCCGCAGCACGCGCCGCGAGCGGTCATCCGAACGGTGCTGCGCGAGGCGGGGCCTACAACTGGTCGATCTCAGTGAGGTCGATGTCGACGGTGAACGGGACCGAGAGCTTGAGTCGGTCGTGGTAGATCCCAGAGGCACCGTATGCGCCGGTTGCCGGGTCCAGCTCGTAAACGTAGACAACCGGGCGACGCCCCTCGCCCTTCTCGACCCGCCAAAAATGCCGGATTCCGGCCTTGGCATACAGCTGCGGCTTGCGCTCACGATCGCGGTCTTCCGACTCCGGTGACACCACCTCCACCGCGAGCACGACATCGGCGGCCTGATAGCCCGTCTCATCCGCCTCGGCCGTCACTGCCTCCGCACGCAAGATCATGATATCCGGCTCGGGGCGGTTGCGCTTGTTGAGAGCGACGGACATCTCGCGGCACACGCGCAGCGACTTGGGCGCCAGCGCGCGCAAGCTGCTGACCAGCAAGTCCACCGCCAGTGAATGAAAATACTTCTGCGGACTCACGAAGACGAGGCTCCCGTCGATCAGCTCAGTGTGCGGCGGGAGATCCGGAATGCGGTCAAGGTCGTCTGCGGTGAATCCGCCCGGGGGCGGAAAGGCCCAGGCCGGAAGCGGTTCAGCAGTCATGGCTACTCCCATGGACGAGATTCTTGCCGCGCAGCCCAGCCTAGCGGGCCGGAATGCCGGAGCCACCCCTCACACGAGTGATGGGCGGCTCTGGCGTTGACGACCCACGTCAGCCCAGGTGTACGGCGGCGGACGGGGCAGCGTCGGCGGCCTTGTCGCGGGGTGGGCGGGGGGTGTTCATCAGGACGCCCACCACCACCGCTGCCGCCGTGAGGATCACCGACGACCAGACGAACGCGTGGGAGAAGCCCTCGACCAGGCCCTCCTTGACGGTCTCCGGGGTCATGCGACGGGCGTGCTCGCGCAGGTAGTCGGAGGTCGCGCTGGTGGCGATGGTGTTGAGCATCGCCGTGCCGATCGAACCGCCGATCTGCTGGGCCGTGTTCACCGTGGCGGAGGCGATGCCCGCGTCCTGCGGCCGCACGCCGTGGGTCGCGTAGTTCATCGAGGGGGCCATCACCAGGCCCATGCCGAAGCCGACGAGGAGTTCGGAGGGCAGCACACCCGCCGCGTACGAGCTGGTGACGTCCAGCGGGACCAGCAGCGCCACTCCGGTGGCCGCGATCAGCAGACCGGGCACCACCAGCGCCCGTGGCGGCACCTTGGGGATGAGGCGGGCGGCGACGCCGCCCGCGGCGGCCAGCACCGCCGCGGTCATCGGCAGGAAGGCCACGCCGGTGACCAGCGCCGAGTACCCCTTGACGATCTGCATGTAGTAGGTGAGGAAGAGGAACATCGCGAACATGCCGACCACCGACATGCCGACCGCCAGATACGCGCTGCCCCGGGTGCGGTCCGCGACCACCCGGATCGGCAGCAGCGGATGGGCGGCGCGCCGCTCCACCAGGGCGAAGGCGGCAAGGAGCACCACGCCCAGGATGAGCAGCCCGGTCACCAGCCGCGAGCCCCAGCCCTCGGACTCGGCCTCGCTGCATCCGTAGACCAGCGACACCAGACCGGCGACAGCCAGCAGCACTCCGGGGATGTCGAAGCGGGCCCGCTCCGGCGCGGCCCGGTCGGCGGGCAGGACGGACCAGCTGAAGGCCGCGAGGACGGCGATCGGCACGTTGACGTACAGGCACCAGCGCCAGTCCAGGTACTCGGTCAGCAGCCCGCCGACGACCAGACCGATCGCGCCGCCGCCCGCCGCGATCGCGCCGAAGATGCCGAACGCCTTGGCGCGCTCGCGCGGCTCGGTGAAGTTCACGGCCAGCAGTGACAGCGCCGACGGCGCGAGCAGCGCGGCGAAGGCGCCCTGGAGCGCGCGGGCGCCGAGCAGCATCCCGAGCCCCTGGGCGGCGCCGCCGAGCGCGGAGGCCGCGGCGAAGCCGATCAGCCCGACCAGGAAGGCGCGCTTGCGGCCGGTGTAGTCGGCGATCCGGCCGCCGAACAGCAGCAGGCTGCCGAAGGCCAGGGTGTACGCGGTGATGACCCACTGCCGGTCACCGGCGGAGATGCCCAGATCGCGCTGGGCGGAGGGCAGGGCGATGTTCACGATGGTGATGTCGAGAACGATCATCAGCTGGGCCAGACCGATGAAAAGCAGGGCGAGCCAGCGCCGGGGGTTGGCCTCGGACGATGGAGCAGTGGGCGGTATGGCTGAGGGCTCGGACATGACGGTGCCTTTCTGGTCGTGCGGTGCGGGCGTCAATCGGTGATCAGTCGACGGCGGCACGGGCGTCGTCGATCACGCGCTCCCGGATGTGGATGAAGGCGGCGGCGTCCACGGCCGGACCGCCGAGGGCGGTGGTGGGCCGCGGGGAGCCGCTGGGGCGCAGCCCGTCCACGTACAGATCGAGCTGGCGGTGGGCGAGGGCGTCGTCGTCCGGGATGCGGCCCCCGCCGGGCAGCGGCCGCGTCAGCCGGATGATCATCAGGACGATGTCGCCGAAGACGACATCGGGGCGGATCGCACCGGCGGCGCGGCCGCGGGCGAGGAGGCGGTCGACGGTCTCGACGGGGTCGGTGGCATCGCCGCGCATCCGGCCGAAGAGTTCGTCGGCGGTGAAGTGGCCCAGCAGCGCCGGTACCACCGAGCCGATCTTGAGGTCGAGGGCGGCGTGCATGAAGCGCCGCAGGGCGTCGGCCGGATCGCCCTCGGCGTCGACGGCGTGCCGCGCGGCCGCGTCCACCGCGGTGAAGACCTCGGCGGCCACACCGCGGAAGAGGTCGGGGCGGGTGGGAAACCGCCGGTAGAGGGTGGCGATGCCGACGCCGGCGCGCCGGGCGATCTCGTCGAGCGGGGCGTCAGGACCCTGGTCGGCGAAGACCTCGCGGGCGGCGCGCAGGATCTGCTCGCGGTTGCGGCGGGCGTCGGCGCGCATGCGGGGAGCGTCATCGGACACGGTGGATCTCCAGCGGAGGGCATACACAGAGCTATGTGGAGAATTTTTCTCCACATACCTGAGAGCGTAGCGCCGCTCGCCACCTTATTCAACACATGATGAAAAAGAACTCGGCAGAGAACCGAAAAGGGCCCGGCCCCCGCGGGAAGCGGAGGCCGGGCCCTGTGAGAAACGCGCAGGCGCTACGCGGCTCAGACCAGGTTGACCGAACGGGCCGACGTGGCGCCGATCTCCTCGGCGATCTCGGTGAGCACGCTCTGCGGAATCGTGTCGTCAACGGTCAGCGCGACCAGCGCCGCACCGCCCACCGCGGCACGCGAGACCTGCATGCCCGCGATGTTGATACCCGCCTCGCCCAGGATGCGGCCGAGCGTGCCGACGACACCCGGACGGTCCGTGTAGCGGAGGAAGGCCATGTGGTCGGCGAGCGCCAGGTCGACGTCGTACTCCCCGACCGCGACGATCTTCTGGAGGTTCTTGGGACCGGCCAGCGTGCCGGAGATCGAGACCTCCTCACCGTCGGACAGGGTGCCGCGCACCGTCACCACGTTGCGGTGCTCGGTCGACTCCGAGCTGGTGGTCAGCCGCACCTCGACGCCGCGCTCCTGCGCGAACAGCGGGGCGTTCACATAGCTCACGGTCTCGTCGACGATGTCCTCGAAGACGCCCTTGAGCGCGGACAGCTCCAGCACCTTGACGTCGTGCTGGGTGATCTCGCCGTAGACCTCGACGTCGAGCCGGACGGCGACCTCGCCCGCGAGCGCGGTGAAGATCCGCCCCAGCTTCTCGGCCAGCGGCAGCCCGGGGCGTACGTCCTCGGCGATCACACCGCCCTGCACGTTGACCGCGTCCGGGACCAGCTCGCCCGCGAGGGCCAGCCGCACCGAGCGCGCGACCGCGATGCCCGCCTTCTCCTGGGCCTCGCCGGTGGAGGCGCCCAGGTGCGGGGTGGCCACCACGTTGTCGAACTCGAACAGCGGGGAGTCGGTGCACGGCTCCTTGGAGAACACGTCCAGACCGGCACCGGCCACCCGGCCCTCCTTGAGGGCCGCGGCGAGCGCCACCTCGTCCACGATCCCGCCGCGGGCGGCATTGACGATGCGGACGTCCGGCTTGACCCGGCGCAGCGCCTCGTCGCCGATCAGGCCGACCGTCTCGGGGGTCTTGGGCAGGTGGACGGTGATGAAGTCCGAGACCTCGAGCAGCTCGTCGAGGGTGAGCAGCTTCACACCCATCTGCGCGGCGCGCGCGGGCTGCACATACGGGTCGTACGCGACGACCTTCATCCCGAAGGCGGACATGCGCTGGGCGACCAGGACGCCGATGCGGCCGAGGCCGACGACGCCGAGGGTCTTCTCGCTCAGCTCCACACCGGTGTACTTGCTGCGCTTCCACTCGCCGTTCTTCAGGGCGGCGTTCGCCTGCGGGATGTTGCGGGCGGTGGCGACCAGCAGGCCGCAGGCCAGCTCGGCGGCGGTGACGATGTTGGACGTCGGCGCGTTGACGACCATGACGCCCGCCTTGGTGGCGGCGGAGACGTCCACATTGTCCAGGCCGACGCCCGCGCGGGCGACCACCTTCAGCTTCTTCGCCGCGGCGATGGCTTCCGCGTCGACCTTGGTCGCGCTGCGGACGAGGATCGCGTCCACGTCGGCAAGGGCGGGAAGCAGTTCGTCTCGGTCCGCGCCGTTGCAGCTCCGGATCTCGAAATCCGGGCCCAGGGCGTCGACCGTGGCGGGCGACAGCTCTTCGGCGATGAGTACGACAGGTTTACCGGGGGAAGCAGTGCTCACGTGGTCTTCAGTCCTCACTAGTCCTCAGCGGACGGCCGTCCCGACGGCCGCAGGCGGTGAAGGGTTCCAGCCGCGTGGAAGACGCACGACGCTGTGAGCCTGACGCGTTTGTTGCAGGAAAGTGTAGTAGCGCTCGGGCCTGTGTAATGCGCCAATGCGGCAGGATCACCCGCACGTGGTGGTGCGCGGCGGACAAAGCCGAACCGGGTGTG
>NZ_GG657754.1:3375928-3399047 GCF_000158915.1 Streptomyces himastatinicus ATCC 53653
GAGGAGGCGGCCGACGTGATCGTGGGGACCGCACCGGCCGCCTGACGGATCGGTGTCCGGCGGTGTGACGTCCTCCCGGCTACGGCCGGGAGGCGCCCCCGGAACCGGGGTCACCGAGATCGCCGTGGCACAGGTCCCCGAGGAACGAGGTCCAGGTCGACCACACCCGGGGGCACGGTCCACCGCGCCGTCCGGGCGCTTACGCCTCGTCGTCGACCCAGCTCATGAGCTTGCGCAGCTCCTTGCCCGTGGTCTCCAGGAGGTGGTCCTCGTCCGCCTTCTTCAGCTCGTTGTACTTCGGCAGACCGGCGTTGTACTCCGCCATCCAGTTCTTGGCGAAGGTGCCGTCCTGGATCTCACCGAGGATCTTCTTCATCTCGGCCTTGGTGGAGTCGTTGATGATCCGCGGGCCGGAGACGTAGTCGCCCCACTCGGCGGTCTCGGAGATCGACCAGCGCATCTTCTCCAGGCCGCCCTCGTACATGAGGTCCACGATCAGCTTCAGCTCGTGGAGGCACTCGAAGTACGCGATCTCCGGCTGGTAGCCGGCCTCGGTCAGGGTCTCGAACCCGGCCTTGACCAGCGCCGCCGTGCCACCGCACAGCACCGCCTGCTCACCGAAGAGGTCGGTCTCGGTCTCCTCGGTGAAGGTGGTCTTGATGACACCGGCCCGGGTGCCGCCGATGCCCTTGGCGTACGAGAGGGCGAGCGGGAAGGCGTTGCCCGTGGCGTCCTGCTCGACGGCCGCGATGCACGGCACGCCGCGGCCCTCTTCGTACTGGCGGCGGACCAGGTGGCCCGGGCCCTTGGGGGCGACCATGCAGACGTCGACGTTGGCCGACGGCTGGATGAAGTCGTACCGGATGTTGAGGCCGTGGCCGAAGAACAGCGCGTCGCCGTCCTTGAGGTTGTCCTTCACGGACTCCTCGTAGACCTTGGCCTGGATCGGGTCCGGGACCAGGATCATGATGACGTCGGCCTCGGCGGCCGCCTCGGCGGGGGTCACCACGCGCAGGCCCTGCTCCTCGGCCTTGGCCTTGGACTTGGAGCCCTCGTGCAGGCCGACGCGGACGTCGACGCCCGAGTCGCGCAGCGACAGCGCGTGGGCGTGGCCCTGGCTGCCGTACCCAAGGATCGCGACCTTGCGGCCCTGGATGATGGACAGGTCGGCGTCGTCGTCGTAGAACAGCTCGGCCACTTCGGGATTCTCCTAGCGTGTGGGTTGTGCTTCCCACCGTATGACGGGCGGGCGGGTGAAGGTTCGGGGGTCTCGTCAGGCGGACCGGTCGAGCGAGCGCAGGCTCCGGTCGGTGATGGAGCGGGCGCCGCGCCCTATGGCGATCGTGCCGGACTGCACCAGCTCCTTGATGCCGTACGGTTCCAGCATCTTGAGCATGGCTTCGAGCTTGTCGCTGCTGCCGGTGGCCTCGATGGTCACGGCCTCCGGGGAGACGTCCACGGTCTTGGCGCGGAACAGCTGGACGATCTCGACGATCTGGGAGCGGGTCTCGTTGTCGGCGCGGACCTTCACGAGAACGAGTTCCCGCTGAATGGCCGAGCCGTCCTCCAGCTCCACGATCTTCAGGACGTTGACGAGCTTGTTGAGCTGCTTGGTGACCTGCTCCAGCGGCAGCTCCTCGACATTGACCACGATGGTGATGCGGGAGATGTCGGGGTGCTCGGTGACGCCCACGGCGAGCGAGTCGATGTTGAAGCCGCGGCGGGAGAACAGGGCGGCGATCCGGGCGAGGATGCCGGGGGTGTTCTCCACCAGGACGGAGAGCGTGTGCTTGGACATGCGGTCTGTCTCTCTTCTTCTCTCTCGGTCCCGGCCTCAGTCGTCTTCGCTGTCGCCGAAGTCCGGGCGGGTGTCGCGCGCCGCCAGGATCTCGTCGTTGGAGGTGCCGGCCGCGACCATCGGCCAGACCATGGCGTCCTCGTGGACGATGAAGTCCACGACCACCGGCCGGTCGTTGATCGCGTTGGCCTTCTCGATCACGGCGTCCAGGTCGGCCGGGTCCTCGCAGCGGATGCCGATGCAGCCCATGGCCTCGGCGAGCTTCACGAAGTCCGGGACCCTGGTGCCCGCGCTGGGCTGGGCGGTGTCGGCCCCGGGGCCGGAGTGCAGCACGGTGTTGGAGTAGCGCTGGTTGTAGAACAGGGTCTGCCACTGGCGGACCATCCCCAGCGCGCCGTTGTTGATGATCGCGACCTTGATCGGGATGTTGTTCAGCGCGCAGGTGACCAGCTCCTGGTTGGTCATCTGGAAGCAGCCGTCACCGTCGATCGCCCAGACCGTACGGTCCTCCGCACCGGCCTTGGCGCCCATGGCGGCCGGGACGGCGTAGCCCATGGTCCCAGCGCCGCCGGAGTTCAGCCAGGTCGCGGGCTTGTCGTAGGTGATGAAGTGGGCGGCCCACATCTGGTGCTGACCGACGCCCGCGGTGAAGACCGTGCCCTCCGGGGCCAGCTCGCCGATCCGCTGGATGACCTGCTGCGGGGAGAGGCTGCCGTCCTCGGGCAGGTCATAGCCGAGCGGGTAGGTCTCGCGCCACCGGTTCAGGTCCTCCCACCAGCCGCTGTAGTCGCCGGTGTGGCCCGCGTCGTGCTCGGCCTGGACCGCGACGACCAGATCCGCGATGACCTCGCGGGCGTCACCGACGATCGGCACGTCGACGGCGCGGTTCTTGCCGATCTCCGCCGGGTCGATGTCCGCGTGCACGATCTTGGCGTACGGGGCGAACGAATCGAGCTTGCCGGTGACCCGGTCGTCGAAGCGCGTGCCGAGCGCCACGATCAGGTCCGCCTTCTGGAGGCTGGTGACGGCGGCGACGGTGCCGTGCATGCCCGGCATGCCGAGGTGCTGGTGGTGGCTGTCGGGGAACGCGCCGAGCCCCATCAGGGTGGTGGTGACCGGCGCCCCGGTCAGCTCGGCCAGCACCTTCAGCTCGGCGGTGGCGTGCGCCTTGACGACGCCGCCGCCCACGTACAGCACCGGGCGCTCGGCCTGGGTGATCAGCCGGGCGGCCTCGCGGATCTGCTTGGCGTGCGGCTTAGTCACCGGGCGGTAGCCGGGCAGATCGGTCTGCGGCGGCCAGGAGAAGGTGGTCTTGGCCTGGAGCGCGTCCTTGGCGATGTCGACCAGGACCGGCCCTGGCCGACCGGTGGCGGCGATGTGGAACGCCTCGGCGATCGTGCGTGCGATGTCCTCGGCCTTGGTGACCAGGAAGTTGTGCTTGGTGATCGGCATGGTGATGCCGCAGATGTCCGCCTCCTGGAAGGCGTCCGTGCCGATGGCCTTGGAGGCCACCTGGCCGGTGATCGCGACGATCGGGACCGAGTCCATGTGGGCGTCGGCGATCGGGGTGACCAGGTTGGTGGCGCCGGGGCCCGAGGTCGCCATGCAGACGCCGACCTTGCCGGTGGCCTGGGCGTAACCGGTGGCGGCGTGGCCCGCACCCTGCTCATGGCGGACGAGTACGTGCCTGACCTTCGAGGAGTCCATCATCGGGTCGTAGGCGGGGAGGATGCAGCCACCGGGGATGCCGAAGACGGTGTCGGCGCCCACCTCCTCGAGCGAACGGATGAGGGACTGCGCGCCCGTGACGTGCTCGACGGTGGCGGACTGCGGTCCGCCGTTACGGGCCCGCGGCTGGGGATGATGGGCCCCGGAGGCCTGCTCGGTCATCGGCATTCTCTTCTCGAATGAGGTGTGGTGCGGGAGGAAGGCGGTGCACAGGCGTCAGTGCAACAAAAAACCCCTCGTGCCGTTAGGCAAGCGAGGGGAGCGCGCCGGTGAGGGTCCGCAGGTCTTCAACATGAGCCTGCTCAGCCGACGCGCTGTCCAAGTACGAGAATTCGGGTGCGCATGGCTCCGACCCTCCCCCCCGCGCGTATCAGGTGTCAAGTGGGTGGGACAGGAGTCTCAGTATTTGAGCGGGTCGGTGGATGGGTGTGCACCGCCTCCGGACGCCGGGGCCCATGCCCGCCGTAACCGCCGTGCCGCACCGGCAACCCGCCTCCGACCAGGACCGGAGCGTCCGAACGCGGCACCGGATAGCTGCCGCGGGTCAGCGCCCGGCGCAGCCGGTGCTCGTCCAGCGGCCCGCTGAAGGCCATGCCCTGGGCGTGGGTGCACCCCATACCGCGCAGGGTCACCAGCTGCTCGGGGAGGTCGACGCCCTCCGCGATGGACTGCATCCCGAGGTCACCGCCGATCCTCAGCAGCCCTGAGGTGATCTTGTGCAGCCGGGACGACTCCACCACCCCCTCGACCAGCCCCTGGTCCAGCTTGAGCACATCGATGGGGAGCCTGCGCAGCGCCCTGATCGCGGCATAGCCGCTGCCGAACCCGTCGAGGGCGATCCGCACCCCCAGCCGGCGCAGCGCCCCGAGGCGGTGCTCCAGCTCGTCCAGCGGTACCCGGGGGTCGCTGTCGGTCAGCTCCAGGATCAGCGCACCGGACGGCAGGCCGTGCCGGGCGAGCAGGGTCTCGACGGCCTTGGGCGGCATCGACTTGTCGACCAGCCGCCCGGCGGGCAACCGGACGCAGACGGGGAGCACATGGCCGTCCCGGCGGCGCTGGGCGGCCTGTTCGACGGCGGCCTCCAGCGTCCAGCGGGTCAGCTCGGCGGTGCGGGCGCCTTCCTCACCGGCGCGGCCGTGGTCGCCGCCGCGTCCGTTGTTGTCGGCGACCCTCAGGAACTCGGCCGGGGTGAACAGGATGCCCTGGGCGGAGCGCCAGCGGGGCTGCGCGGCGACGGCGGTGATCCGGCCGGTCGCCAGCTCCACGACGGGCTGGTGCAGCAGCACGAACTCGCCGTCGTGCAGGGCGGCGCGCAGCCGCGTCTGGACCTCGGCGCGGCGCGCCACGTCGGCCTGCATCTGCGGGGCGTACAGCTCGACCCGGTTCTTCCCGGCGGCCTTGGCCCGGTACATGGCCAGGTCGGCGTTGCGCATCAGGGCACCGGGGCTGGTGCCGGGCTCGGCGAAGGCGACGCCGATGCTGGCGGCGACCCGCACCTCGGTGCCGTCCTCCACCCGGTACGGCTGGGAGAGCCGGGCCCGCAGCCGGTCGGCGATCTCCAGGATGCGGCATTCGCGGGTGCTTGTGTCATCGGCGCCGTCGCCCACGATGAGGGCGGCGAACTCGTCGCCCCCGAGTCGGGCGGCGCAGTCGCCGGAGCCGGACCGCACGGACTCCTGGAGCCGACGGGCGGCCTGCACCAGCAGTTCGTCACCCGCCTGGTGGCCGACGGTGTCGTTGACGGCCTTGAAGCCGTCGAGGTCGATGAAGAGCACGGCGGTGCCCGCGTCGGTGCGGCGGCGTCCGCCGACCGCGTGCCGGACCCGCTTGGTGAACAGGGCGCGGTTGGGCAGGTCGGTGAGCGGGTCGTGCTCGGCGCTGTGCTGGAGCTGGGCCTGGAGCCGGACCCGCTCGGTGACATCGCGGCTGTTGAAGATCAGGCCGCCGTGGTGGCGGTTGATCGTCGACTCCACGTTGAGCCAGTCGCCGGATCCGGAGCGGAAGCGGCACTCGATACGGGTGGTGGGCTCCTCGCACGGCGAGGCGGCCAGGAACCGGCGCACCTCGTGGACCACCGGGCCCAGGTCCTCGGGGTGGATGAGCGAGGCCAGTTCGGAGCCCTCCAGCTCGCCCGCGTCCCGCCCGTAGACACCGGAGGCGGCCGGGCTGACGTACCGCAGGATGCCGGTGGGCGCGGCGATCATGATCACATCGCTGGAGCTCTGCACCAGGGAGCGGAAGTGGTTCTCCGCCTGCGCCAGCTCCTGGGTCAGCGCGATGTTGTCCATCAGCATGATCGCCTGCCGGACGAGGAGGGCGAGCACGACCGCGCAGGCGGTGAAGAGCACCACTCCGTCGACCGGGCGGCCGTCCATGAGGTTGAACAGGATGCCCAGGGTGCAGACGGCGGCGGCGAGATACGGCGCCAGGGCGGCGAAGGCACCCGCGGTGGGACGGCTCCGCCCCTCGGGGCGGCGCGCCGCGGGCGGCGGGGCCTCGGCGGCGTCCCGCCGGGCCACCCAGGGCGCGTACGCCAGGAGCATCGACCCGGCGAACCAGCCCGCGTCCAGGATCTGGCCCGAGCGGTAGTGCTCGTGCAGCAGCGGCGAGGTGAACAGCGCGTCGCACAGCACGGTCAGGGCGAACGCGCCGATCGCGGTGTTGACCGCCGGCCTGCTGGCCGACGACGAGCGCCGGAAGTGCAGCACGATCACCATGCTGACCAGCACGATGTCCAGCAGCGGATAGGCCAGCGAGAAGGCCCTGCGGGCTACGCTCGCGGCGTCCTCGCCGAGCGGCCCGGTGTGGGCGAGCGCGAGGCTCCAGGACAGGGTCATCAGGGACCCGGCGATCAGCCAGGCGTCCAGCCCCAGGCAGATCCACCCGGCCCGGTTCTCCGGGCGCTTGGCGAGCACCAGCATCCCCACGATCGCGGGCGGCGCGAAGAGGAGGAAGCAGACGTCGGCGAACGAGGGGGTGGGCACGGGACGGCCCAGCACCACCTCGTACCAGCCCCAGGTGCCGTTGCCCAGCGCGGTCATGGCCGACGATGCCGCGAACAGCAGCCAGGCCGGGCGCATCCGCCCCGAGTTCCGGCGCCCGTGCCACAGACAGGACGCGGCGGCGGCGAGGGCGGCCGCGGCGAGGCCGAAGTCACCCATGAAGACGGCCAGTTCGGACGATCCCCAGCCGAGCACCGCGCCCACCGCGTATCCGCCGCAGACCAGGGCCAGGACGACCTGTGGCAGCAGCCGGGCGCCGCCCGAGAGCGCCGGGCGGGCGAGCACCGCTCCGGTGGCGCTCACCGCGCTGCCGCCCGTCGTGCGAAGGGGCGCGGCTCGGCGAGCCGTATCCCCATGAGCTTCGTCATCGAGAGCCGCGCGGCTGCGCGGAAAAGTCGCGGTCGACGCCTGAGCTGCGTCGGGTCGTTGGTCCATTGGCCATACATCGCCCGTCGCCCCCCTCGAGTTCCGGTCCATCGCTGACGCCGTCAGGTCATTGGCGCAGCCCCCGCTCGGGACGATACACCAGACTGGTCACTCAGGGACATAGACCATCTACTCACCGTAATCGACTACGGCGTTGTATATACGGAGTGCAGTCAATCGATGCCTGTATGTACTGCCAGGGGCATGTTGCCCCTCGTCTACCCCGTGGTCATCATGAGATGTTCCAGCGGCTCACCCGCGGCGAACCGGTGCAGCTGGGCGCGCAACAGCCGCTTGGCGCGGGGCAGGAAGGCCGACGAGGGACCGCCCACATGCGGGGTGATGAGCACTCCTGGAGCGTGCCACAGCGGATGCCCGGCGGGCAGTGGTTCGGGGTCGGTCACATCCAGCGCGGCCCGCAGCCGGCCGCTCTCCACCTCGGCGAGGAGCGCCTTGGTGTCCACCACCGCGCCCCGTGCGACGTTCACCAACAGCGCTCCGTCCTTCATCTTCGCCAGGAAGTCCGTTCCGGCCAGCCCCCGGGTCCGGTCGGTCAGCGGGGTCACCAGGACAACGACGTCGGCGTCCGGAAGCAGTTGAGGCAAGTCGTCGATCGGGTGCACCGGACCGCGCTCGGTCGTGCGCGGGGAGCGCGCGACGCGGGCCACCCGCTCGCACTCAAAGGGTTCGAGCCGGTCCTCGATCGCGCTGCCGATCGAGCCGTACCCGACGATCAGAACGGACTTGTCCGCGAGCGCCGGACGGAATCCGGGGGTCCACTCCCCGGCGTCCTGGGCGCGCACGAAGTTGGGGATGTCGCGCAGCGAGGCGAGGATCAGGGTCAGGGCCAGCTCGGCGGTGCTCGCGTCGTGCAGCCCCCGGGCGTTGCACAGCTGCACATTGGGGACAACGCGTGACATGGAGGGCAGCAGGCCGTCTATGCCCGCGGTGAGGGTCTGGATCACCCGCAGGCCCGTCATGGCCTCCAGAGGACGGGCCAGCACCTCGGGGCTCTTCATGTACGGCGCGCAGTAGAAGGCGACGCGCGCGGGGTCGGTGGGGTAGTCGGGGCCACCGTCCCAGTGGGCGTACTCCAGGTTCTCCGGCAGGCCCTCGATCTCGTCCGGCGCGATGGGCAGCCAGGCGAGGGGGCGGGCCGGGTCTCCGGACGCGGCATGAGACGAATCGTGGTGCCGGAACGTATCGCTGTCATCTGCACTCATGCCAGGAGGCTATGCGAAGTGAGGCTCTCCGCAGAGGTTAGTTTGGTGCGAGAAACGGGAGGGGTCAGTCCAGGTGGAGCGCAGGACAATCGGAGCGGCGGCGCTCGAAGTGGGTGCGATCGGCCTTGGATGCATGCCCATGAGCTGGGCGTACACCGCTTCGCAGCGCAACGGCGAGCATTCGCTGCGCGCCGTGCACACCGCGCTCGACGTGGGCGCGAACCTGCTCGACACCGCCGACATGTACGGACCCTTCACCAATGAACTGCTGGTGGGCCGGGCGCTCAAGGAGCGGCGCGCGGACGCCTTCGTGTCCACCAAATGCGGACTGCTGGTCGGCGAGCAGCACATCGTGGCCAACGGGCGGCCCGGCTATGTGAAGCGGGCGTGCGACGCCTCGCTGCGGCGGCTCCAGACCGATGTGATCGATCTCTACCAGCTGCACCGGGCCGACCCCGAGGTGCCGATAGAGGAGACCTGGGGCGCGATGGCGGAGCTGGTCGCGGCGGGAAAGGTACGGGCGCTGGGGCTGTGCGCGGTGGGGGCGCGGGCCCAGCGGCGGGCCGGGGCCCGGATGCACGACGCGACGGTGCGCCAGCTGGAGCGGGTGCAGCAGGTCTTCCCGGTGAGCTGTGTGCAGGCGGAGCTGTCGGTGTGGTCGCCCGAGGCGCTGGAGGCGCTGGTGCCGTGGTGCTCCTCGCGCGGGGTGGGCTTCCTGGCGGCGATGCCGCTGGGCAACGGCTTCCTGAGCGGGACGCTCACGCCGGGGCAGGGGTTCGAGCCGGAGGACATGCGGGCCCGCCACCCGCGCTTCACGGCGGAGATGATGGCGGCGAACCAGCCCATCGTGGCCGGGCTGCGGCGGGTGGCACAGCGGCACGGGGAGTCGGTGACGGCGGCTCAGGTGGCGCTGGCGTGGCTGCTGGCCCAGGGGCCGCACGTGGTGCCGGTGCCGGGGACCAAGCGGGAGGACTGGGCGGCGGAGAACGCCGCGGCGGCGAAGGTGATGCTGACGGCCGAGGACCTGGCCGAGATCGCGACGCTGCCGCCCGCCCGGGGGTCGTGGGACTGAAGGTGTCTTCGGGTCGCGTGGGCTCTGGTTCCGGGAAGGGAACCCGCCGCGGAGCTGCGGTGTATAAGAATCAGTGCCGTGCCGCGGCACACGTGCCCCACCGAGAGGAATCCGACCGTGCGACGTCCTCGCATCACCCCCACGCTCGCCGCCCCCGCCCTCGCCGCCACCGCCGCCCTGCTGCTGCTCACCGGCTGCTCGACCGGCGACGGCCGGTCCCCCTTCGAGCAGTCGAGTTCGCCCGCGCCCGGGAAGGAGGGGTCCAAGGGCGGCTCCCCGTCGTCGGCGGCGCCCTCGGCCGGTGAGTCGGCAGCGCCGAAGAAGGGTTCGGCGAAGGTGGCGAGCCTGCTCACCACCGATCTGAAATCGCCCTGGGGCGTGGCCCCGCTGCCGGGCGGGGATCTGCTGGTGTCCTCCCGGGACACCGGGAGGATCTTCAAGATCGCGGCGGACAGCGGGAAGCAGACCGAGCTGGGGTCCGTGCCCGGCGTCTCCCCCGCGGGCGAGGGCGGTCTGCTGGGGCTGGCGGTCTCCTCCGACTTCGGCTCGGACCACATGGTGTACGCGTACTTCACCACCGACTCGGACAACCGCATCGTGCGGATGGTGTACGACGACAAGCGCCCCTCGGGCGATCAGCTGGGCGCCCCGGACACGATCTTCAAGGGCATCCCCAAGGGGGCGATCCACAACGGCGGCCGGATCGCCTTCGGCCCCGACAAGATGCTCTACGCGGGCACGGGCGAGAGCGGTGAGCGGGGGCTCGCCCAGGACAAGGACTCGTTCGGCGGCAAGATCCTGCGGATGACCCCGGACGGTGAACCGGCGCACGGCAATCCGTCGGCCGATTCGGTCGTCTACTCCTACGGCCACCGCAATGTGCAGGGGCTGGCCTGGGACGCCCAGAAGCGGCTGTGGGCATCGGAATTCGGCCAGGACACCTGGGACGAGCTGAATCTGATCCGGCCGGGGAAGAACTACGGCTGGCCGGAGGCGGAGGGCAAGGCCGGGAAGAAGGGGTTCGTCGATCCGGTCGAGCAGTGGAAGCCCGAGGACGCTTCGCCGAGCGGCATCGCGTTCGCCAAGGGCTCCATCTGGATGGCGGGGCTGCGCGGTGAGCGGCTGTGGCGGATTCCGCTGCGGGGCACCAAGCCGGTGGCGAAGCCACAGGCGTTCCTCACCGGGAAGTACGGGCGGCTGCGCACGGTGGTCGCCACGGACGACGGTGGGCTGTGGGTGGTCACGAGCAATACGGACGGGCGGGGTGATCCGGGCAAGGACGATGACCGGATCCTGCGGCTGGACATCAGCTGACGCGGGCGGTTCCGGCCCCTTTTCGGGCGGTCTGCTTACACTGGCCCCAGTCCCACACCTACGGGGGTCGCCATGTTCAACCTCATCGAGGAGTTGTTCGCGCCCGGTCGCAGGCACACCGAAGAGGAGCGCAACCGGCTGGAGTTGACGCTGCAGGACGTCGGCGACGGCGACCCTCCGTGGAAGGGTCCGATAGACCTCGACTCCGGCCAGGTGGTCATCCGGCCCCGCGAGGGCTGACGGCCCCGGGGGCTACGGTACGGGCGTGCGGGTCGCGTCCTCCTCGGGCGCGCGCGGCCTGGGCACGGGCAGCGGCCGCTGATCCGGGTCCGGGTCCGACGCCTCGATGCTGATGCGCGGCAGTATCCGCTCCAGCCAGCCCGGCAGCCACCAGTTGGCGCCGCCGAGCAGATGCATCAGGGCGGGCACCAGCAGCGTGCGGAGGACGAAGGCGTCCAGGGCCACCGCGGCCGCCAGCCCGATGCCGAACATGGCGATGATCCGGTCGCCGCTGAGCACGAACGCCGAGAAGACGGCGATCATGATGACGGCCGCGGAGTTGATGACCCGGCTGGTCTCGGCGAGGCCCACCCGGACCGCGAGCCGGTTGTCGCGGGTGTGCTGCCACTCCTCGTACATCCGGCTGACCAGGAACACCTGATAGTCCATGGAGAGCCCGAAGAGCACCGACACCATGATCACCGGAAGGAAGGGCTCGATCGGGCCCGCCCTGCCGAGCCCCAGCGGTTCGCTCCCCCAGCCCCATTGGAAGACCGCGACCACGACACCGAAGGACGCGGCGACGGCGGCCACATTCATGACCGCCGCCTTGACCGGGATACCGATGCTGCGGAACGCGAGCAGCAACAGCACACATCCCAGCGCCACCACCACCCCCACGAACAGCGGCAGCTTGGAGACGATCACTGCAGCGAAGTCGTCGTAGCCCGCGGTCAGCCCGCCGACGTACACCCGCAGCGAGGTGCCCTCCTCGGCCTTCGGCAGGACGTCGGTGCGCAGGCGCTCGACGAGCCCCGAGGTGTCGGGCGACTGCGGGGCGGTGGTGGGCACGACCGTGATCACGCCGGTGTCGCCCCTGCCGCCGAGGTCCGCGGCGCTCACCGAGGCGACGCCCTCGGTGGTGCGCAGGGTGGTGGTCAGCCGGGTGAAGGCCATCCGGTCCTCGGCGCCGTCGATACTGCCGATGAGCGTCAGCGGTCCGTTGAAGCCGGGCCCGAATCCCTCGGCGAGCAGATCGTACGCCTGCCGGGTGGTCGAGGTCTCGGGGTTGTTGCCCTGGTCGGAGGTGCCGAGCCGGAGCGAGAGGGTGGGCAGGGCGAGCGCCAGCATGACGCCGACGGCGACCGCGCCCAGCACCTTGGGGTGGCGTTCCACGAAGGACGCCCAGCAGGTGGCGAGGCCGGGCACCGTCCTGGTCCGCGGCCCGTCCTCGGCCAGCCGTCGGCGTTCGCGGCGACTCAGGGCCCGCATCCCCATCAGCCCGAGCAGCGCGGGCAGCAGGGTGATCGAGGCGGCGACGGTGAGCGCGACCGTCAGCGCGGCGGCGACCGCGACGCCGTTCAGGAAGCTCAGCCGCAGCACCAGCATGCCGAGCAGGGCCAGGCACACGGTCGCGCCCGCGAAGATCACCGCACGGCCCGAGGTGGTCACCGCGCGCTGTGCGGCCTCGGCGACCGGCAGCCCCTGCCGCAGCCCCCGGCGGTGCCGGGTGACGATGAACAGGGCGTAGTCGATGCCGACGCCGAGCCCGATCAGCATGCCGAGCATGGGCGCGAAGTCGGCGACGTTCATGGCGTGGCCGAGCAGCCCGATCGCCGCGTACGCGGTGCCGACGCCGACGAGCGCGGTGGCGATCGGCAGCAGGGTCGCCGCGAGCGAGCCGAAGGCGAGGAAGAGGACGACGGCGGCCACGGCGACGCCGATGGCCTCGCTGAGATGGGCGGGCGCGGCCGTCTCGGTGAGCCCGGCGCCCGCGCCGCCCATCTCGATCTCCAGGCCGGGTACGGCGGCCGAGCGCGCGGTGTCCAGGACCCGGCGCACCTCGTTCTCGCCCAGGTCGGCGGCGGGTTCGCGGAAGACCACGGTGGCGTAGGCGGTGTGCTGGTCGGCGCTGATGCGGCTGGTGTCGTCGGTGCCGTACGGACCGGTGACGGAGACGACGCCGGGCAGTTCGGCGACGCGCCCCAGCGCCGCCGTCATCCGCCGCTCGACGTCCGCGGAGCGCACGGTTCCGGCCTGGTCGGCGGTGTGCCACACGATGGTGTCGGTGTCCCCGGCCCGGTCCGGGAACCGCTGCTCCAGCAGGCGCGAGACCGTGGAGGATTCGGTGCCGGGGATGTCGTAGTCGTTGGAGTACGCGGAGCCGGTCACCGCCGCCGCGGTCGCGACCCCCGCGAAGGCGGCCAGCCAGAGCACGATCACGACGGCGCTGCGTCTGATACACCATCGTGCGAGTGCGGCCATGGCTGCTTTCCGGTCTGTGCACCAAGTCTGTGCACCAAGTGCGTCGTGATGTGCTTGTGACCAAAGCACTGTGTCAGCCGGAAAAGATCCTTTGTCCCCTTTGTGGGCTTCGCCACATCCGGAACCAACAGCTCCGATACGCGTCGGGTCAGCCGCTGACCGAGGGGCGCCCGTTCTCGATGTGCCCGGTCAGACGGCGATGGAAGGAGGTGTCGCCCTCGGCCGTCAGCACCAGGTCGTACCAGCCGCGGCCCTCCTTCGCCGAGAACTCCACGGCCTTCGTCGAGCCCGCCCGCACGCTCACCGTCATCTGCCGCGCGTCCGCGTCCGCCACATAGGCGCGCGGGCGCACGGTGACCTCGATCGTGCGCTCCCCCTTGTTGGTGATGGTGAGCGTCAGCTGCCGACGGCGGCCGTCGATGCCGCCGCGCACCCGCAGCCCGGCCGCGGCGCCGTCGGCCGTGCCCCGGAACTCGCGGCGGAAGCCGTTCGGCCCGGTGACGACGAAGTCGTACTCCCCGTCCCGCACCGGAACGTCCCAGGTGGACAGGGTCCCGGGCGCCAGGTCGCGGTGCTGGGGCGCCTCGTACTCGCCCGCGTACGGGAAGAGGATGGCGTGCGCGCTGCGCACCCCGGCGTTGGCCAGCGCCAGCCGCATCACCCCCGCCCGCGGCTCGAACACACCGCACACCTCCGGCTGATACGGCAGCGGGCGGGCCGGACGCGTGCCCTCCTCCTGCCGCGGCATCCGCTGGTCGGCGGGCGGCCGCGGCGTCCAGTGCGCGCGGTCCTCCGGGGGCGGCCCCGGGTGGCGCAGGGGCTGCGGGGCGGCGGCGCTGCCGAACGCGAAGGCGCCGGTCAGATCGCCGCACACGGCCCGGCGCCAGGTGGAGATGTTCGGCACCTCGATGCCCAGCCACTTCTCCAGGAAGCGGTTGGCGGAGGTGTGGTCGAACAGCTCGGAGCAGACGTAGCCGCCGACCGTCCAGGGCGAGATCACCAGCATCGGCACCCGCATCCCCAGGCCCAGCGGCCGCCCCTGCCACCACTCCTCGGCCACGTCGGCGGGCGGGTTGGGCGGCACCACGTGGTCGAAGAAGCCGTCGTTCTCGTCGTAGGTGAGGAAGACCGCCGTCTTGCGCCACACCTCGGGGTGGGCGGCGAGCGCGTCCAGCACCGCGTACGTCACCGTGGCGCTGTGCGCGGGGGTGGAGACGTCGGGGTGCTCGGAGTCCAGCGGGGAGGGCACCAGGTACGACACCGAGGGCAGCCGCCCGGCCGCCACGTCGGCGCGGAACGCCTCCTCGAAGCCGCCCTCCGGGGCCCGGCGCAAGCCCCGCTCGAACAGCCGCCGTTCGTCGTCCGTCAGCTGCTCCAGGCCCGCTTCCAGCCCGTCGAGGAGCCGACGCCGCTCGGCGCCGGACGCCTCCCGCACCTTCGTGTAGAACGCGTTCGTGCTGGTGAAGCCCAGCCCGGCCAGCGCCTTGCGGGCCACGGCCTTGAACGGCCGGTAGAACTCGATGTTGTTGTCCTGGAAGTTGTCCCACTCCTGGTAGACCTTCCAGCTCACCCCGGCCCGCTCCAGCACCTCGGCGGTGGTGGTCCAGTCGTAGCCGGGGTGGCTGTCCTCCTCGTACGCCTCGTTGCCGACCGCGCGCCCGCCGTCCGGCCCCGGCTCATAGCCGGTGGTGCCGCTGACCCAGTAGTTCCGGTTGGGGCTGGTGGAGGAGTGGATGGCGGAGTGGTACGCGTCGCAGACAGTGAACGTGTCCGCCAGCTCGTAGTGGAACGGGATGTCCGCACGGTCGAAGTGGACCATGGTGGCCGGGGACTTGGCGGCGATCCAGTTGTCCATCCAGCCGCCGTGCCACGCCTTCGCGCCGCCGTCCCACGAGTGGTCGAGCTGGCCCACGAACCGCAGGTCCTCGCGCTGCGCCTCGGCCGCCTCGCGCGCCCCGAATGGCAGGACATGGCCGCCGCCCGGCTTCGGCTGCGCGAAGACGCTCTGCCCGCCGGGCAGGGTGACGGCGCCCGGGTCGGCGTAGCCGCGGACGCCCCGGAGCGTGCCGAAGTAGTGGTCGAAGGAACGGTTCTCCTGCATCAGCAGGACCACATGCTCGATGGCGTCGAGACCGCCGGGCGGCGGGGCCGGGTACGCGGCGAGGGCGGCCCGGAGCGACGGCGGCAGCAGCGAACCCGCCGCGACCGCGCCCGTCGCCCCGGCGCCGAGCGCGACCAGCCTCCGGCGTGCGATGTCCGATGCCACCTGAGCCTCCCCTGTCCGTGTGCGTCCGCTCGGGAAGCTAACAAGGGCAGGTGGCCGGTGAACATCCGCGGCGTGACGGCGGCATGGCAGCCCGGCTCGGAGGACGGCCGGGATCAGCGCAAAGCAGGACCAGCGGGATCAGCGCGCAGCCGGGGCCAGCGGGAAGTGGCAGGCCACCGCGTGCCCCGGAGCGCCCGGTTCCGCGGGCATCGGCTCCTCGCGCGCGCAGATGTCCCGGGCGTACGGGCAGCGGGTGCGGAACCGGCAGCCGGAGGGCGGATCGGCTGCGGACGGCGTCTCCCCGCCGAGCGGCGCGGCCGACGGCCGTACGCCCGCGCCGTCGCCCGGATCGGCATGGTCCGCCGTGTCCAGCAGCCCCCGGGTGTACGGGTGGAGGGGCGAGGCGAACACGGTCGCGGCGGGGCCGGTTTCCACCAGCTTGCCCAGGTACATCACGCCGACCCGGTCCGCGAGATACCGGACCACGGCGAGGTCGTGCGAGATGAACAGATACGCCACCCCCTTCTCGCGCTGGAGCTCCCGCATCAGGTTGAGGATCTGCGCCTGTACGGACACGTCCAGTGCGGAGACCGGTTCGTCCGCCACGACCAGCGAGGGCGACAGCGCAAGGGCCCGGGCCAGCCCGAGCCTCTGCCGCTGGCCGCCGGAGAACTCGTGCGGATAGCGGTCCACCGCACCGCGCGGCAGCCCCACGTCGTCCAGCAGCCGCGCGATCCGCGCGTCCTGCCCGGCACGGTCCCCGATGCCCTGGATGACCAGCGGCTCGCGCAGTATCGCCGCCACCCGCATCCGCGGGTCCATCGAGGCGTACGAGTCCTGGAACATCAGCTGCACCTCGCGGCGGTGCGCCTTGCGCGCACGGCGGTCCAGCGCGGCGGGGTCGCGCTCGCCGAAACGGATGGAGCCCGCGGTCGGCGGTTCCATACCGACGACGAGCCTGCCGAGCGTGGACTTCCCGCAGCCGGACTCCCCCACGATCCCGAACGTCTCCCCGCGCCGCACGGAGAGCGACACCCCGGCCACCGCGCTCACCGCCGCGCCCCGGCGGAGGGCGAACGGGCCGCCGCGCAGGGGGTAGTCCTTGGTCAGGCCGGTGACCCGCAGCAGGACATCATCGGCGGGAACCGGGACGGGGGCCGGGACGGCGGGGACCAGCTGGGCGACGGGGTCGGCGTCCGGCGGTACGGGATGGAAGCAGGCGAAGGCGTGCGCATCGCGGGACGCGCCCTCATCCGTCGACAGCGGCGGCTCCTCCGTCTCACACCGCTCCGACGCGAACTCGCACCGCGGCGCGAAGCGGCACCCCCTGGTGCGGTCCGCCGGCGACGGCGGGAGGCCCGGGATCGTGGCCAGGGGCTGGGACGCGTCGGCGGCGCGCTCCGGAAGGGCGGCGAAGAGGGCCTGGGTGTAGCGGTGGCGCGGGGCCGCGAACAGGGCGCGGACACCGGCCCGTTCCACCGTCCTGCCCGCGTACATCACCGCCACCCGGTCCACCCGCCGGGCGATCACCCCGAGGTCGTGGGTGACCAGGATCAGCGCCATGCCCAGCCGCGTCCGCAGCTCGTCGATCAGCTCCAGGATCTGGGCCTGCGTGGTGACGTCCAGCGCCGTCGTCGGCTCGTCGGCGATCAGCAGCGCGGGTTCGCAGATCAGCGCCATGGCGATGGCGACCCGCTGCCGCATACCGCCGCTGAGCTGGTGCGGATAGGTCCGCAGCCGCTCCCCCGGCTTCGGCAGGCCCACCAGCCGCAGCATCTCCTCGGTCCGCCGCCACGCCTCCGCCTTCCCCACGCCCTTGTGCAGCAGCAGCGGTTCGGCGACCTGGGCGCCGATGGTCATGGTGGGATTGAGGGAGGTCAACGGGTCCTGGAAGACCATGCCGATGGTGTTGCCGCGTACGCCCCGCAGCACCGGTTCGGGCGCGCTCGCCAGGTCCGTACCGGCGAAGGCGACGGAACCGCCGGTGATACGGGCTCCGCCCGGCAGCAGCCCCAGGACACTCAGCGCGGTCATCGTCTTGCCGCAGCCGGACTCGCCGACGATGCCCAGCGCCTCGCCCGGGGCGAGGTCCAGGGACACCCCGTCGAGGGCGTGCACGGTGCGACGGCGGTCGCCGTCGCGGGCCGGGATCTCCACGTGGAGGTCGTCGATGCGCAACAGGGAGTCGGTGGGCAACCGGGGGTCCGTGCGCAACAGGGAGTCGGTCATCGGCGGTTCCTCCGGGTCCGCTGGAGCCGCACGTCGAAGGCGTCCCGCAGGCCGTCCCCGAGGAAGGTGAACGCGGCGACGACGAGCACGATCGCGATACCGGGCGGGAAGATCAGCCACCAGTAGCCGACCTGGGTGTAGGTGATGCCGGTGCTGAGCATGGAGCCCCAGTCGGCGGCGGGCGGCGGGATGGACAGGCCGAGGAACGACAGATAGGCGACGTACAGGATCGCGTCGGCGATCTGGAACGTGGCGTTGACGATCACCGTGCCGATGGCGTTCGGCACGATGTGCCGGAAGACGGCCCGGGTGCCGCCACCGCCCATGAGCCGCATGGCGTGGACGTAGTCGCGGCTGCGCAGGGCCAGCGCCTCGCCGCGGATGAGGCGGGCCGGGGACAGCCAGGCGACGGAGGCGATGATCAGGGTCAGCACGGGTTTGCTCGGGGTGACGATCGTGGCCACGACGACCAGCAGGAACAGCGCCGGGATGGCCAGCGCGGCATCCGTGATCCGCATCATCGCGGCGTCGAGCCAGCCGCCGAAGTAGCCCGCGACCGCGCCGTACACGGTGCCGATGAAGGTGGCCAGCAGCCCCGCCGCGAGGCCGACCTCCAGGGAGGTCTGACCGCCGGTCATCAGCCGCCCCAGCATGTCGTAGCCGAGGTCGGTGGTGCCGAGCGGGTGGCCGGGGCTGCCGGGCGGGAGGTTGGCCCGGCCGAGGTCGGTGTGCACCTGGTCGGTGGGGCGGATCAGCGGCCCGAGGAAGCAGAAGGCCATGAGCGCCACCAGCACCACCGCGCCCGCCAGGGCCGGTTTGTCGCGGGTGAAGACGGCCAGCGCGCGGCGGCCGGGGCCGGGGGTGGCGGGCGCGGCGCTCACGGACCCTGCGGCGGTCACGGAACGCTCCTGATCCGGGGGTCGAGGACGGCGTACGCGATGTCGGTGAACAGCGAGCCGAGGACCGTGGCGACACCGACGACGAGCGTCACCCCGAGCAGCACCGGGAAGTCCGAGCCCTGGGCCGCGTTCCAGAACAGCAGCCCCATCCCCGGGTAGTTGAACATCGACTCCACGACGAGCGACCCGCTGAGCAGCGTCGGGAGGTAGAGGCCGAGGAGGCTCGCGAGCGGGATGAGCGCGTTGCGCAGCACGTGCCGGGCCATGATCCGGGCGTTGGACTGGCCCTTGGCGCGCGCGGTGCGGACGTAGTCCTCGCTCAGGTTGTCCAGCACCGCCGAGCGCGTGTAGCGGCTGAAGGCGGCGACGATGCCGAGCGCCAGGGTGACCACCGGCAGCACCAGGGCGCGCGGATCGGACAGGATGCCGCCGACCGTGTCCGCCTGCGGTGCCTCGGCCGGGAAGAGCTGGAGCCGCTGGCTGAAGACGAGGATGAGGACGAGGCCGAGGAAGAAGACCGGCGTGGCGTACGCGAGGAAGGCGGCCCCGGTGAGGAGATGGTCGGCGATCCGGCCGCGGCGTACGGCCTGGAGGACGCCGAGCGGAACGGCGAGGACGGCCGCGAGCGCGATCGACAGCCCGGTCAGCACCAGGGTCCTGGGGAGCCGGTCGGCCAGCACGGCGGTGACGGTCTGGTTGAGCTTGTACGACTCGCCGAGGTCGCCCGTGAGGAGTCGGCGCAGGTAGTGGACGTACTGGAGGGGCAGCGAGCGGTCGTAGCCCTGCTGGTGGTTGAAGTGCTCGACGGCCTGCGGGGTGGCCTTGGGGCCGAGGATCGCGCGGGCCGGGCCGCCGGGGAGCTGGTGCAGCAGCACGAAGACGATGACGGAGACGAGGAGCAGGACGACGGCGGCCTGTGCGGTCCGTTTCGCCAGGAAGCGGATCATCCGCGCCCCGCCTTCTTGTCCGCCTTGACGAAGTACCAGTCCTGGGGCGCGAGGGTGAGGGTCGGGTTCTGGTCGATGCCGCGGAGGTCATTGCGGATGACGGAGACCTGGTACGCGGGGTTGGGGGTCCACAGGACGGGGACCTGCCGTGCGACGTACTCCCCGTAGCGCCGCATGGCGGCCGGATCGCCGGAGTACTCGGTCGCCTTGATCAGCTCATCGGCGCGCGGATCGGACCAGTTGCCCATGTTGGAGGGGGCGCCGGTGGCGAAGAGCTGTTCCCCGCTGGGGGCGGGCTGGAAGTACCAGCTGCCCGCCGTGCCGAAGAACCCCAGCTCCCACGCCGAGCACAGCGGCTCGGTCCGCTTGCACGGGACGGTCGTGCCGAGGACGGTGTTCAGCGGCTGCTGCCGGATGTCGAGCGCGATCCCGGCCCGGTCGTACGAGGACTTGATCTCCTGCATCTGGTTGGAGGTCTCGGTCGAGCCGGACTGGGAGAGCAGCGAGAGCTTCAGCCGCTGCCCGTCCCTGATCCCCTTGCCGCAGGCGTCCGGCCCCGTCCCTGGCCGTACGCACCGCAGCACCCCGCCGCGCTCGCGCCAGCCGTGCGCGGCCAGCAGCCGCCGCGCCCGGGCGGGGTCGTACGGGTACGGGTCGCGGGCGAGCAGACCGGCCGGGATCGGGCCGCGTGTGGGCGCGGCGGTGCCGTGCCAGACGACCCGGGCGATGGAGCGCTGGTCGATCAGGTATTGGAGGGCCTGGCGCAGATAGGTCTGACGCAGCATCGGGCCCGTGGTGGGGTGGTTGAGGTTGAGGACGATGTACGTGATCGCCCAGCCCTCCCACGGGTCGACGCGATAGCCCCGCTCCTTGAACCGTCCGGCCTGGGCCATGACGGAGGGCGGGATGTAGCCGTAGTCGACGCCACCGGAGCGCAGCACGTTGAACTCGGAGTCGGCGGTGGTGAACGGCTTGAAGACGACGCGGTCGAGATGGGGCTTGTCCGGGCCGGTGTAACGCCGGTTGGGGACGAGCGAGACCTGACCGGAGGTGCTCCACCGTTCGATCTTCCAGGGGCCGGAAACGGTCTTCCACAGCGGATCGGTGGCGAACGCCGACAGCCGTTTGGCGTGCCCGAGCAGCCGGGCGAAGGTCTTCCGGGGGCTTTCGTTCCGCGGATTCCACGCGTGGCGCGGCAGGGGTACGACGTTCTGGCCGAGCTGGTTGGCCGTGAACCAGGCCGGGTTGTACGCGCGGTCGAGGCGGAGCCGGAAGGTGCGGTCGTCGACGGTCTCGAAACGCCTGACGTTGTCGGGCAGGAGGCCCGGCGAGTAGCCGCCCCACTCCTTCTTGTTGTCCTTGATCAGATCGAACCAGAACTTGACGTCCCCCGTGGTCACGGGCGTTCCGTCGGACCAGGTGTACCCCTTCTTCAGGGTGACGGTCACGGTCGTGCCGCCGTCGCCGTAGCGGGGTGGCTCGGCGAGGTTGCGCGGGTTGTCCATGGTGAGCGTCCCGCCCTTGCGCACCGGCTGGTACAGCGGCGGATACAGCAGGTTCTGGAGGGCGCCGTTGTACGAGGCCAGATAGCCGGGGGCGCCGATCGGGAAGATCCAGTTGGGCCCGGCGGCGGGCGGCAGCGCCATGGTCGCCGTACCGCCCTCGACCCTGGTCCCGCCGATCGCGCCCACGTCCGTGACCCGCCCGGACCAGGCCGAACAGCCGCCGGTCAGCAGGGTCAGCAGGACCGCGAGCAGCCCGGCGAGGAGGGTGCGTAAGCGTGTGCGTGTTTCGGACCGACCCATGCTGCCTCCGCGTACGGACGCCGGTGAAACCCCATCAAGGCTCTGTTACGTCTGGTACGGGAACCCACGGATGTTAACCACCAAAGGCCCGCTGTGACAGCGTCTTCATTCGGCCAACGCATGCCAACGCATAAGGTGAGCGCGGATCGAGCGGAAGCGAGGCAGCATGGCACCCCCCATCTCCCGAGGCCGTCGCCTGCGGATCGGCATCGGCGGCATGCACATCGAGTCCAGCACCTTCAGCCCGCACCGCGCCGCCTACGACGACTTCCGGGTCACCCGCGGCGACGAGCTGCTGGCCCGCTACGACTGGACCCGTCCGGACGGCGACCTGGCCGAGGTCGTCGAATGGGTGCCCCTGGTGCACGCCGTCTCGCTCCCCGGCGGGCCCGTCGACCCCGCGACGTACGCACGCGTCAAGGCCGAACTCACCGACCGCATCCGGGCGGCCGGTCCCCTCGACGGGCTGGTGTACGACATCCACGGCGCGATGAGCGTCGTCGGCCTGGAGGACGCCGAGGGCGATCTCACCGACGCCGTACGGGAGGCCATCGGGCCCGACGCGCTGATCTCCGCCGCCATGGATCTCCACGGCAACGTCTCACGCCGCTTCGCCGACCGCCTCGACCTGCTCACCGCGCACCGCCTCGCCCCGCACGAGGACGCCTGGGAGACGCGTGAACGCGCCGCCCGCAAACTCGTCGAACGCCTCGTCTCCGGCAAGGGCCGCCCCCACATCGCCTGGGTGCAGATCCCGGTGCTGCTGCCCGGCGAGAAGACCAGCACCCGGCTGGAGCCCGCCACCTCGCTCTACGGACGGCTGGCCGCCGTCGAGGCGCTGGACGGCGTCGTGGACGCGGCCATCTGGGTCGGCTACGCCTGGGCCGACGAACCGCGCTGCCGCGCCACCGTGGTCGTCACCGGGGATGATCCCGCGCTCGTCGTCGACCAGGCGCGGTCGCTGGCCCGCGAGTACTGGGAGGTGCGGCGCGACTTCGCCTTCGTCGGCCCTACCGGCAGCGCCGACGCGTGCATCGCCGACGCCCTCGCCTCGCCCGACCGCCCCTTCCTCATCAGCGACTCCGGCGACAACCCGACGGCGGGCGGGGCCGGTGACCTCGCGTACATGCTGCGCCGCCTGCTCGCCCACGACGACCTGGCCGCCGGTCGTGCCACCGCCCTCCACCCCGGCATCACCGACCCGGCGGCGGTCGCGCGGTGCTTCGCCGCGGGGGTGGGCGCCACGGTCACGGTTGCGGTCGGCGGGCACTTCAGCGGGGCCGAGGCGCACGGCGGGCCGTACGACCTGGTCGGCGAGGTGGTCGCGTTGCGCCCCGGCGACGAGGTGGGTGGCGACCTCGCGGCGGTGCGGTGCGGTGGGGTGACCGTTCTGCTGACCAGCCGCCGCAAGCCGTTCCATCGGGTGGCCGACTTCGGGGAGCTGGATCCTCGGACGTACGACCTCGTCGTGGTGAAGATCGGCTATCTGGAGCCGGAGCTGTACGAGATGGCGGCGGACTGGCGCCTGGCCCTGACGCCGGGGGGCGTCGACCAGGACCTCCTACGGCTGGGCCACCGGCGGGTGGTGCGCCCGCTGTACCCGTTCGACGAGGAGATGTCGGAACCCGACCTGACCCCGGTCCTGCTCTGACCCCACCCCGCCCCTTCCCGAAACCGGGGCTCCACCCCGGCCCCCGCTCCTCAAACGCCGGAGGGGCTGGGAGTGGGGCACGCCCGCCCCCGGCCCCCGCTGCGGGGGCTCCGCCCCCTGCACCCCCGCCGGGGCTCCGCCCCAGGACCCCGCTCCTCAAACGCCGGAGGGGCTGGGATGCCCGGCCGAGGCTGGGTGGCGAGCCATCCCAGCCCCGGCCCAGCTCCCCGAGAGGGGCCGAATGTGGCTGGTTGTGGGCAATCGTTCCGCGGAGG
>NZ_GG657754.1:3399259-3433708 GCF_000158915.1 Streptomyces himastatinicus ATCC 53653
CGCCGAACCGCATCCAGCGGAAAGCGCTCAGCCCTCGACGCCCAGCTTCTCCAGGATCAGCTCGCGCACGCGCGCCGCATCCGCCTGGCCACGCGTGGCCTTCATGACGGCACCGACAAGGGCACCCGCGGCCGCGACCTTGCCGCCGCGGATCTTGTCGGCGATGGCCGCGTTACCGGCGATCGCCTCATCCACGGCCGCCCCCAGCGCACCCTCATCCGAGACGACCTTCAGCCCACGGTCGGCCACGACCTGATCCGGGTCGCCCTCACCCGCCAGCACGCCCTCAATCGTCTGGCGGGCCAGCTTGTCGTTGAGGGAGCCCTCGTCGACCAGGGCGCACACCCGGGCGACCTGGACCGGCGTGATGGGGAGGGCGGCCAGCTCGGCGCCCTCCTCATTCGCGCGGCGGGCCAGCTCGCCCATCCACCACTTGCGCGCAGCACCCGCATCCGCACCCGCGTCGATCGTCGCGGTGATCAGATCAATCGCGCCCGCGTTGAGCACGGACTGCATCTCGTGCTGCGAGATGCCCCACTCCTCCCGCAGCCGGGTACGCCGCACCCTCGGCAGTTCCGGAAGCGTGCCGCGCAGCTCCTCGACCCACTCGCGCGAGGGCGCGACGGGCACGAGGTCCGGCTCGGGGAAGTACCGGTAGTCCTCGGCCTCCTCCTTGACCCGCCCGGACGTCGTGGAGCCGTCCTCCTCGTGGAAGTGACGGGTCTCCTGGATGATCGTCCCGCCGTCGCCCAGCACCGCCGCATGGCGCTGGATCTCGAAGCGGGCGGCGCGCTCGACGGACCGCAGCGAGTTGACGTTCTTCGTCTCGGAGCGGGTGCCGAACTTGTCGGCGCCGTGCGGCCGCAGCGACAGGTTCACGTCGCACCGCATCTGGCCCATCTCCATGCGCGCCTCGGAGACCCCGAGCGCCTTGATCAGTTCGCGCAGCTCGGCGACGTACGCCCGGGCGACCTCGGGGGCCTTCTCCCCGGCTCCGACGATCGGCTTGGTGACGATCTCGATGAGCGGGATCCCGGCGCGGTTGTAGTCCAGGAGGGAGTGCGAGGCGCCGTGGATACGGCCCGTCGCGCCGCCCACGTGGGTGGACTTGCCGGTGTCCTCCTCCATGTGGGCGCGCTCGATCTCGACGCGGAAGATCTCGCCGTCCTCCAGCTGGACGTCCAGATAGCCGTTGAAGGCGATCGGCTCGTCGTACTGCGAGGTCTGGAAGTTCTTCGGCATGTCCGGATAGAAGTAGTTCTTCCGGGCGAAGCGGCACCATTCGGCGATCTCGCAGTTCAGCGCGAGACCGATCTTGATGGCGGACTCGACGCCGGTCGCGTTGACGACGGGCAGCGAGCCGGGCAGGCCGAGGCAGGTGGGGCAGGTCTGCGAGTTGGCGTCGGCGCCCAGCGACGTCGAACACCCGCAGAACATCTTGGTCTTGGTGCCGAGTTCGACGTGGACCTCGAGCCCCATCACGGGCTCGTAGGTGGCCAGGGCGTCCTCGTACGACACCAGTTCAGTGACGGTCACGGAAAACTAACCTCTCAACCCGCGAGGACGTCGTCGTCGTCCATGCGCTTCAGCTCGCGGACGAGCAGGGCGACGCCGGTGACGATGGCGGCGGCGGAGACCACCGCGTCGGCCAGCTGGAGCTTGTCGTTCTCGAAGCGGGCCTTCTTGGCCTGCTTGATCACGCTGACCGCGCCGAACAGCGAGGTCGCGATGGTCAGGTAGGTGCCGGGCTTGGACTTCTTGAAGCCCTTGGCCTTCTTGATCGCACTCATAGCGACGGTGCCTCCTCAAGCAGCGGGTGGCCCCAGCGTTCGGTGAGCGCGGCCTCGACCGCGGCACCGACCCGGTAGAGCCGTTCGTCGGCCATGGCGGGAGCGATGATCTGCAATCCGACCGGCAGACCGTCCTCCGGCGCCAGACCGCAGGGCAGTGACATGGCCGCGTTCCCCGCCAGGTTCGCGGGAATCGTGCACAGGTCGGCGAGGTACATCGCCATCGGGTCGTCGGCGCGCTCGCCGATCGGGAAGGCGGTGGTCGGGGTGGTCGGCGAGACCAGCACGTCGACCTGCTCGAACGCCTTCTCGAAGTCCCGGGTGATGAGGGTGCGGACCTTCTGCGCCGAGCCGTAGTACGCGTCGTAGTAGCCGGAGCTGAGCGCGTACGTGCCGAGCATGATCCGGCGCTTGACCTCAGCGCCGAAGCCCTCGGCGCGGGTGAGCGCGGTGACCTCCTCGGCGGACTTCGAACCGTCGTCGCCCGCCCGCAGGCCGTAGCGCATGGCGTCGAAGCGGGCCAGGTTGGACGAGCACTCCGACGGCGCGATCAGGTAGTACGCGGCGAGCGCCTTGTCGAAGGACGGGCAGGAGATCTCCACGATCTCGGCGCCCAGCTCGCGCAGCAGCTCCACCGACTCCTCGAAGCGCTGCATGACGCCGGCCTGGTAGCCCTCGCCCGCGAACTCCTTGACCACGCCGACGCGCATACCGCGCACGCTGCCGTTGCGGGCGGCCTCGACGACCGCCGGAACGGGGGCGTCGATGGAGGTCGAGTCGAGCGGGTCGTGCCCGGCGATCACCTCGTGCAGCAGCGCCGCGTCCAGCACCGTACGGGCGCAGGGGCCGCCCTGGTCGAGCGAGGACGAGAAGGCGACCATGCCGTACCGGGAGACCGCCCCGTACGTCGGCTTGACCCCGACCGTGCCGGTCACGGCGGCGGGCTGGCGGATGGAGCCGCCGGTGTCGGTCCCGATGGCCAGCGGGGCCTGGAACGACGCCAGGGAGGCGGAGGAGCCGCCTCCGGAGCCGCCGGGGATGCGAGTGAGGTCCCACGGGTTTCCGGTGGGCCCGTACGCGCTGTTCTCGGTCGAGGACCCCATGGCGAACTCGTCCATGTTGGTCTTGCCGAGGACGATGACGTCCGCGTCCCGAAGGCGCTGGGTCACGGTCGCGTCGTACGGCGGAATCCACCCTTCGAGGATCTTGGAACCGACAGTGGTCGGGATCCCCTTGGTGGTGAAGATGTCCTTGAGCGCGAGCGGAACCCCGGCCAGCGGGCCCAGCTCCTCGCCGCGCGCCCGCTTCTCGTCGACGGCGCGGGCCTGCGCGAGCGCGCCCTCGCGGTCGACGTGCAGGAAGGCGTGCACCTTCTCGTCGACGGCCTCGATACGGGCCAGATGGGCTTCGGTGACCTCGACGGCAGTCAGCTCGCCGGAAGCGACCTTGGCGGCGATCTCCGCGGCGGTGAGCCTGATCAGATCGGTCATGCGGGTCAGTCCTCCCCCAGGATCTGCGGCACCTTGAAACGCTGCTGCTCCTGGGCCGGGGCGCCGGAGAGCGCCTGGTCCGGGGTCAGCGACGGACGGACCTCGTCCGGCCGCATGACGTTGGTCAGGGGCAGCGGATGGGAGGTCGGCGGTACGTCTTGGTCGGCGACCTCGGAGACGCGGGCCACCGCGCCGATGATGTCGTCCAGCTGTCCGGCGAAGTGATCCAGCTCTTCGGCCTTCAGCTCCAGACGCGCCAGCCGTGCGAGGTGGGCAACCTCCTCGCGCGTGATGCCAGGCATGCAGCGATCCTCAGGGTGAGTGTGATGTGTTTTCCGGGGCCAATCCTATGGCGCCCCCCACACCCCGCGCGAAACGCTTTGGCTCTCACACGTTGTGGGCAATCGTTCCGCGGGGCGGAACGGGTGGGCACAACCCACCCACCGGCCCGCACCCGGCACCGAAACCGCAAGGGGCACCCTCGGATCCCGCACCCGCTACGTCACGGGCTGATCGGCGTCTTCCTCCGCGGCAGCGGGCGACGGCTCGTCGCGCCGCCACCCACTCTCCCCCCGGGCCCGCAACCACGCCGTCGTCTCATCCGGCGGCATCGCGGCGGCGACAAGCCACCCCTGCACCGCGTCACACCCCAGATCCCGCAGCCGCTCCCACGTCTCGTCGTCCTCGACGCCCTCCGCCACGACGAGCAGCCCCAGCGAATGCGCGAGATCGACCGTGCAGCGCACGATCTCCGCGTCCTCGTTGTCCACGGCGAGCCGGGCCACGAACGAGCGGTCGATCTTCAGCTCGCTCACCGGCAGCCGCCGCAGATGGACCAGGGAGGAATAGCCGGTGCCGAAGTCGTCCAGGGACATCTTCACCCCGTGCCCGGTGAGCCCGGCGAGGGTGTCGGCGGCCCGCTGCGGGTCCTCCAGCAGCACGTGCTCGGTTATCTCCAGCTGGAGCGCCCCGGCCGGGACCCCGTGCCGGGCGAGGCGCCCGGCGACGGCTCCGGCGAAGCCGGGGGTGTGCACATCGCGCGGCGAGACGTTGACGGCGACCGGCACCTCGAGACCGTCGGCGCGCCAGCGCGCGACCTGGCCGAGCGCGGTCTCCAGCACGTACTCGGTGAGCCGGGGCATCAGCCCGGAGCTCTCGGCCATGGAGATGAACTCGTCCGGCGGCACCTTCCCCCGCTCCGGGTGCACCCAGCGGACCAGCGCCTCCAGCCCGGCGACATGGCCGTCGAAGCCGACCTTGGGCTGGTAGTGCAGCTCGACGTCGCCCGCGTCCAGGGCGCGGCGCAGATCGCCGAGCAGACCGAGCCGGTCGGGGGTGTTGCCGTCGCGCCGCGCCTCGTACAGCTCGACGCCGCTGCGGTCCCGCTTCGCCTGGTACATGGCGACGTCCGCGCGGCGCAGCAGCCCCTCGGCGTCGAGCGCGTGGTCGGGGTAGACGGCGACCCCGGCGCTGGCCTCCAGCACCAGGGTCAGCCCGTCCAGGTCGAGCGGGTTGCCGAGGTCGCCGACGAGGACGCGGGCGCTGCGCTGGGCGCTGGTGAGCGAGTCGGTGGTGGGCAGCAGTACGGCGAACTCGTCGCCGCCGAGCCGCGCGACCTCGGCCCCGCGGGGCAGCGCCAGCCGCAGCCGCTCGGCGATCTGGAGCAGCAGCCGGTCGCCCGCCAGGTGGCCGAGGGTGTCGTTGACCGAGCGGAAGCGGTCGAGGTCCAGCAGGACGAGGGCGGTGCGGGCCCCGGCCCGCTCGGCCTCGTCCAGCGCGGTCCAGGTGCGCTCCAGCAGCCACTGGCGGTTGGGCAGCCCGGTGAGCGGATCGCGCAGCTGCTCCTCGGCCCGCACCCGGGCGATCCACAGCGTGGAGTCGAGGGCGACCAGCGGCACCGCGAACAGCGGGAGCAACAGCGGGGTGTCCCCGGCGACGACGACGATGAGCGGGGCGATGCCGAGCAGCGCGATGCCGACGAGGGCCTGCCGGAAGAGGGCGGTGCGGGCGACGGTGGGCAGTCCTGCGCCGGGCGGGGCGAGGGAATACCACAGCAGGGCGCGGGTGATCGTGAGGTAGACGAAGGCGGCGAGGATCGTCTGCGGGATGGCGGAGGCGTGCCAGGTGTCGGTGTGCCAGGGCTGCTCGACGGACGGGGTGGTGCCGAAGGCGGCGAGGGTGAGGGCGGCCGCGCCGACGCCGAGGATGTCGACCGCGCCGTGCAGGGCCGCCTGCCGCCAGCGGTGCCGTCGGGCGGCGCCGACCAGGACCACCACGGCGAGGCTGACGAGCATGGCGGGCATCCAGCCGTAGAGCAGCAGCGCGGCCAGGGTTAACGCGGCGCCCGAGCCGGTGCCGCCCCACCAGCGGTCCCGGCCGAGGGCGACCAGATGGCCGACGATGATTCCGGTGAGGACCGCGAGCGACCAGCCCACGGTGCCGTCGGGAAAGAGCGCATGGCCCGCGTCGAGCACTCGGAATACTCCGATGCCGAGTGCGAAAGCGGCCATGGCGACCGCGGCGGCGGGCAACGCGGGCAGCAGAAGCCGGCGCAGCCGCGGCGCCGGTGCGGCGCTTTCGGTCGGTTTCATACCCGTCCCTCTCACAGCCGGCGGTGCCAGCGCCACGGCAGGCGCACACCTCAACAGTAGGCGGCAGAAGGGCATGGTGGGCGGCGATCGGCAGCGGTTGCCCGAATGCCGCCCGACGATCCATAACCTTCTGGTATGCGCTGTAAGGGTGATGCCCGCTGGCTGTGCCCGGGAAGTGCTCCCAGTCGTATTCCGGCCAGCTTTGCGGGGTCATCGCACCGAAGATGGCCGGACTACTGCGCCGGACGGGTGACTTGACTACTCCTCGTAAGCTCCTCGCACGCTCTTCGACTACTCCCGGGACTACTGCTCGGGCTTCTCGTCCGCTCCCTCCGCGGACTCCTCCGGAGGTGTTACGGCGGCCTCGCGTGCGGCGTCGGGGCCCTGTTCGAGGAGGACGGCAAAACCGTCGTCATCGAGCACGGGGACCTTCAACTGCATGGCCTTGTCGTACTTCGATCCGGGATTGTCGCCGACGACTACGAAATCAGTCTTTTTCGAAACAGAGCCGGTGACTTTCGCACCACGGTTCTGTAGTGCCTCCTTGGCACCGTCCCGGGTGTGTGATTCCAGCGTGCCCGTGACCACCACGGTCAGCCCCTTGAGCGGCAGCGGGCCCTCGTCCGCGCCCGCTTCCTCCTCCAGGCGCACGCCGGCGCGCCGCCACTTCTCCACGATCTCGCGGTGCCAGTCCACGGCGAACCACTGCTTCACCGAGGCGGCGATGATTCCGCCGACGCCCTCGGTGGCCGCCAGCTCCTCCTCGTCGGCCTCGGCGATCCGGTCCAGCGAACGGAATTCGCGGGCCAGCGCGGCGGCCGCGACCGGGCCGACATGACGGATCGAAAGGCCGGTGATGATCCGGGCCAGCGGGCGCTGCTTGGCGGCCTCGATATTGGCCAGCATCGCCAGGGCGTTCTTCTTCGCCTCGCCCTTCTGGGTGGCGAAGAAGGTGACGACCTTCTCCTCCCCCGTCTCCGGATCGCGCTTGGGCAGCCCGCTGTCCGGGTCCAGCACATACGACCGGATGGGCAACAGTTGTTCGATCTTCAGATCGAACAGATCGCCCTCGTCCCTCAGCGGCGGCTCGGCGGGCTCCAGCGGCTGGGTGAGGGCGGCCGCGGCGACATAACCGAGGTTCTCGATGTCCAGGGATTTCCGCCCCGCGAGATAGAAAATCCGCTCGCGCAGCTGCGCCGGGCAGGACCGGCTGTTGGGACACCGCAGATCGACATCGCCCTCCTTGGCGGGCTGGAGCGGGGTCCCGCACTCCGGGCACTCGGCGGGCATCACGAATTCGCGCTCGCTGCCGTCCCGTAGATCGGCGACCGGACCCAGGATCTCCGGAATGACATCGCCCGCTTTACGCAGCACGACGGTGTCACCGATCAGCACACCTTTGGCCTTGACTACGTCCTGGTTGTGCAGTGTCGCGAATTCGACCTCCGATCCCGCGACTGTGATCGGTTCAACCACCGCATAAGGCGTCACCCGCCCCGTGCGCCCCACACCCACCCGGATGTCGACCAGCTTGGTGTTGACCTCCTCGGGCGGGAACTTCCAGGCGATCGCCCAGCGCGGCGCCCGCGAGGTGGAGCCGAGCCGCCCCTGCAACGGGATCTCGTCCAGCTTGATGACCGCGCCGTCGATCTCGTGCTCCACCGAGTGCCGGTGCTCGCTGTCGCCATAGTGCGCGATGTACTCACGCACGCCCTCGATCGTGTCCACCACCCGGAAGTGGGCCGCGGTCGGCAGCCCCCACTCGTGCAGCAGCTCGTACGCCTGCGACAGCCGGGCGATGTCGAAGCCCTCGCGCGCCCCGATGCCGTGGACCACCATGTCCAGCGGACGGCTCGCGGTGACCTTCGGGTCCTTCTGACGCAGCGAACCCGCCGCCGCGTTCCTCGGGTTGGCGAACGGCGGCTTCTCCGCCTCCACCAGCCGCGCGTTCAGCTCCTCGAACGCCTTCCGGGGCAGGAAGACCTCGCCGCGCACCTCCACCAGCGCCGGGACACGGTCGCCCGTCAGCCGGTTCGGGATCTTGGCGATGGTCCGCACGTTGGGCGTGATGTCCTCGCCGGTGCGCCCGTCGCCACGGGTCGCGGCGCGGGTCAGCCGCCCGTGCTCATAGGTGAGGTTGACCGCGAGGCCGTCCACCTTCAGCTCGCACAGGAAGTGGTACGCGCCGGTGCCCAGCTCCTTGGCGATGCGGTCGGCCCAGGTCCCCAGCTCGTCGTCGTCGAACGCGTTGTCCAGGCTGAGCATCCTCTCCCGGTGCTCGACCTCGGTGAACTCCGTCTCGTACGCACCCGCGACCTTCTGCGTGGGCGAATCGGGCGTCCGCAGCTCGGGGTGGTCCTCCTCCAGCGCCTCCAGCCTGCGCAGGAGCCTGTCGAACTCCGCGTCGCTGACGATCGGGGCGTCCTTCACGTAGTACCGGAAGCGGTGCTCCTCGACCTGCTCAGCGAGCTTGGCGTGCTCATCCCGTGCCTCCGTGGGCACTGTCGACTGCTGTTCGCCGGCCACCGTGTCGTCCTCCCAGTCACTCAGGGTTGTCCGCGAGCGATCTCGCCGCCCGGACACAGTGGGCCAGCGCGGCGCGCGCGTACGCGGGTGAAGCACCCGCGAGCCCGCACGACGGCGTGATCACCACGGACTCCGCGAGAGTCCCCGGTGACAGCCCCAGCCTGCGCCACAGCGTCCTGACACCCCTGACGCTACCGGCAGGGTCCGACAACGCGGTGTCGATGCCGGGGACGGCGCCGATGAACAGCGACGTCCCGCCCTCCACGGCCTCCCCGATCGCCTCCTCCTCACGCTCCGTGAGCAGCGAGAAATCGAACGAGACCCCGCTCGCCCCCGAGCGCCGCAGCAGCCCGAACGGCACGTTCGGCGCGCACGAGTGCACCACCACCGGCGCCTGCGCCGCCGCCACGAGATCCCGCAGCGCGCCCTCCACCACGCCCCGGTCCACCGCGGCGTGGGTGCGGTAGCCGCTGGCGGTACGGACGGTTCCGGTCAGCACCGCCGTCAGCGACGGCTCATCCAGCTGGAGCACCACCTCGGCACCGGGCACCCGGCGGCGCACCTCCGCCAGATGCGCGCGCAGCCCCTCGGCCAGCGAGGCCGTCAGATCGCGGCAGGCACCCGGGTCGCTCAGCGCGACCTCTCCGTTCCGCAGCTCCAGGCTCCCGGCCAGCGTCCACGGCCCGACGGCCGACACCTTGAGCGCCCCGCGGTGGCCCTGGGTGAACTCCTCCAGCGCGTCCAGGTCCTCGCCGAGCCAGGACCGCGCCCGCCGGGTGTCCCGCCCCGGCCGGTCGCTGATCCGCCAGCCGCTCGGCTCCACATGGGCGTACACCTCGACGAGCATCCCGGCGGTCCGCCCGATCATGTCCGCACCGGGCCCCCGTACGGGCAGCTCCGGCAGATACGGCAGCGCCTCCAGCGACCCGGTGACGGTCTTCGCGGCCTCCCGCGCGTCGTCCCCCGGCATCGACCCGACCCCGGTCGCGGCCGCCGCGCCCCAGCTGTGCTTGTTGGTCTTCTCGCTCACCCCGAAAGCCTATGGGGTGACGGGCGTACCGACCGACGGGCGTCAGCCGCGGGGGCGGACCTGGAGGTCGGTGATCTCCGCGTCGCGCGGCAGGTCGAGGGCGGTGAGGACGGTCGTCGCGATGGTCTCCGGAGCGATCCAGCGCTCCGCGTCGTACTCCTTGCCCTCCTGCTGATGCACCTTCACCTGCATCGGCGTCGCCGTGCGGCCCGGGTAGACGGTCGTCACCCGCACGCCGTTGCCGCTCTCCTCCCAGCGCAGCGCGTCCGCCAGGGCCTTCAGCCCGTGCTTGCTGGCCGCGTACGCGCCCCACTGGGCGTTGGCGCGCAGGCCCGCGCCGGAGTTGACGAAGATGACGTGGCCCTCGCCCAGCCGGAGCTGCGGCAGGAGCAGCCGGGTCAGCTCGGCGGGGGCGACGAGGTTGGCGGCGAGCTGCCGGTTCCACGCCTTGGGGGTCAGCTCGCCGATCTCGCCGAGGTCGACCACGCCCGCGATGTGCAGCAGCGAGTCCAGCCGGTCGGGCAGCGACTGGTGGCTCAGCGCCCACGACAGCTTCTCCGGGTCCGCCAGGTCACCGACGACCGTATGCGCCCCCGGGAACTGCCCGGCCAGCTCCTTCGCCCGCCCGGCATCCCGCGCCAGCAGCCACAGCTCGTCGCCCCGTTCGGCCAGCCGCTCGGCCACCGCCGTGCCGATGCCCGAACCTGCCCCAGTGATCAGATGCGTTCCCATGCCCCCAGCTTGCCGTATCGCGTCATTACGCGAGCAGGTCGTCCAGTTCGGACGCGAACAGCTCGGCGGGGTCGATACCCATCCCCGTGAAGTGGCCCCCGAGTTCCAGGGACAGCACGCCGTGCATCCGGGTCCAGAAGGCCAGGGCCCGGCGGAGGGCCGCGGGCGGGGCGGGATGGGGGTCGGCCCACTGGCGGTGCTCTTCGAGGTGGGCGTCGAGCCGGGTCGCGGGGGCGTCCGTCGGCAGTGCGGCAAAGCCGTCGAGCAGGGTCGCCATGATCTCGGACGCGATCGTGGTGACGTCGTCGGGCGCGTGGTAGCCCGGGACGGGCGTGCCGTAGACGAGGAAGTACCGCTGGGGGTCGGCCAGGGCCCAGGCGCGCAGGGCGTGCGCCACCGCGGTCACGTCGGCGCCGGGCTCGGCGGCGGCCCGGACGGTGTCGGCGAGGCTTCGGTAGGCGTCCCTGATGAGGGCGGTGATCAGCTCGTCCCGCCCGGCGAAGTACCGGTAGAGCGCGGGTCCGCTCATGCCCATGTGCTTGGCGATCGCGTTGAGGGAGAGCCCGGACGCCCCCGCCGTGGCGATCTGCTCCCACGCGCGTTCCTTGATCTCCGCGCGCACCTGGGCGCGGTAGCGCTCGCGCGGGGTCCCTGCGCCCGGTTCCGCCATGCTCTGCCGCCTTTCCCCGCCTACTACAAGCTCAAGCTTGAGTTTGAGGCTATCACGAACGCTATTGACACCCCGATCCGCACTACGTTAGAACTTCTTACGACAACGAGAGCACATAACCGCAAAGGAAGAGACCCCATGCCGAGCATGCGCCGGTTAGCGTTCGCGATCCCGCTCGCCGTCGCCGCCGCCACCCTCGGAGTGGCCGCCCCGTCCGCCCAGGCCACCCCCGCCGGTTCGTCCACGTGCCGTGGACAAGGCGTCGACCCCGCCGCGCAGATCCGCTATCAGACCGACACCGTGATCAAGGCACCGCTGAGCACCGTCTGGAAGCTCCAGACCGACGTGGAGCGCTGGCCCGCCTGGCAGGCGCCCGTCCTCACCATGAAGCGCCTCGACCCCGGCTACCTGCGGAAGGGTTCGCAGTTCCGGTGGACCACCCCGGCGCAGGCCACCCCCACCACGCCCGAAACCACCCTGACCATCACCTCGACCGTCCGCCAACTCCGGCGCGGTGCCTGCATCCTGTGGAAGGGACCCGCGATCGGTGACGGCCTGCGCATCGACGAGGGCGTCCACCTGTGGACGTTCACCAAGGTCGAGGGCGGTGTGCGCGTCCACACCGAGGAGACGTGGACCGGCGATCAGGTCGAATCCAACGTCCCCATGGCGACCGAGGCCCTCGGCGCGGGTCTCGAACAGTGGCTACGTGACCTGAAGGCCACCGCCGAGGCCCGCGCGCGTCAGTGAGGGCGGATCAGGCCGCCTCCAGGTACGTCATCAGTCGTCTTCGCCGTCGATCTCCAACGCGGCGAGCAGCCGCCACACGTCGGAGGACGGGTCACGCTTGAGGGGATCACACCCGCCAGCATGACCGCTGGAGTTCGTCCATTCCTCGTAGGAGTGGGACTTCTTCACATCGAGGGGGCCGTTCTCGTCGGAGATCTTGGCCTTGCACTGCCCGTACGGGCAGGCGTTCACCAACTCCCGGGCGTTGCGTATGGCGCTCTACACCCGGCCTCGGCCCAGCAGTGACTCCGCCCGCTGTCCGTCGAGGCCCTTGCCCCGTTCGCCGGAAGCGCGGTCGTACTCCTTGAAGCCCTTGGCGTCCTTGTGCTGGCGGAGCTGCTTCTTGATCTCACCGTCGAGTCCGCTCTCCGGGCTGGTCCACGGCTTGAAGTGGAGCAGCAGCCAGAGCTCGAAGGACGGGTGGGACAGGGCCACCTGCACGCCGTTCTCGGCGGCCTTGCGCATAGCCCGCGGGATCTCGGCGTCACGGTTGTCTGCGGCGTCCCGATCGAAGAGCACCCACTTCTCGTCGTGCGGCCCGGCCTCTTCCAACACTCTGTCGACGGTCGCCATAGGCCGGAGACCGCCGGCCGCTCCCATCAGGACAAGCCTGAAGGAAGACTTGCCCTCACGGGTGCGGTAGGCGCGTTCCAGCAGTTGAAGGTAGTCCTTTTCGGTCTTCTCGCCCTCGTGCGCTACGTAGACAACCCGCTGAGCTCTGTTTCCCGTACGCGCCGACCGCCCCACGAGGCGACCGGGGAGACTCTCCCGGTTCACGCCGCCGCTTACGCCGCCCGCCGTTGTCCTGTTGTCCTCCCCGCCCCCTGCTCACGCTGTCGCCCTCAGCTCCTCTTCCACTCTCGCCAGCTCGTTCGCGATCTCTCCGGTGACGAGCTGGGGAATCCCCCCGTAGTGACCCCGGAGGTAACGGCGTTCAAGAGGCTCTTCCTTGCGGGCCTTCGCCGCGGTCAGTGGATACAGCTCGGTCTCCCCGCCCCGGCTCTTGACCGTGATCCACACCTGATCCCGGTCGAGCGGACGCTGGGCGGTCGCGTTGCCGAGCAGGGTCGCGTCATGGGTGGTGAAGATGAGCTGGGCGGCCAGTGGATTGGCCTTCCCGTCGTGGAAGAGACGGATCACCTCCGCCGCGAGCAGCGGGTGCAGGCTGGCGTCCAGTTCATCGACCAGGAGTGAGCCACCACGGTCCAGGGTGTACAAGAGCGGGCCGAGGAAAGCGAACCAGGCATGGGTGCCCCGGGACTCCTGACCCCAGAAGTCCAAGGGAATGCTGCCCCCGCCAGGGGCCCGGTGCAGCAGACGGACTTCACCGCTCTCGGGGTCGTGGTCCATCCCGGTAATGCCGAGGTCTGCCACGGCGAGCAATCTCGTCAGCCGTTCCCTCAGTCTCTTCCCCTCCACGTCGGAGCGGCCGAGCTGTTTGCGGGTCCAGTGGGTGCGGTCCTCAGGGTCAACCGACCACAGGTTGTCGACAAACCAGCGGTGAAGGGCGGAGAGCTGCGGATGGTTGAGGGTGGCCGCGACCGTGAGGAAGAGGGCGTTGGGCCTGGTGAGGGCCGTGGCTTCATCCTTACGGCCGCGGAGCCCGCTGCCGGGGAAATGGAACTCGCCACCCTCGTCCTCCGACCTCCCGGCCTCCCGGTCGAACCAAATCTGGCGACGCCCGGAGGGATAGGCGTGGAGCCATTCCGCTTCTACTCGCTGGTCGGACACCTCGAACCCGTAGGTATAGCGGGTCTGGGTGCGGCCCAGGAGCAGCTCGATTTCGAAGAGACTGGTTTCCTCGCGGGCCGCGGGGTCGAGCGCGAACGGCTCGCGAGGAACGGCATCCGGCTCCTTGCCCCAGTCGGCGAAGGACGCGAGTACGGCCGTTCTCATGAATCGCAGGGCCTCCAGCGCGTTCGACTTGCCCGAAGCGTTGGAGCCGAAGATCCCGATCGCAGGCAGCACGGACACAGGCTTGCCCTCGAACCGGGCGCCCGTCTCCCGGCCCGTACCGTCGTTGAACTCGGTCGCCACCAGCGACAGCTCTTGCTCGTCGCGGATCGACCGGTGATTGGCCACCCGGAAGCTGAGCAGCACGGCATCCTCCTCGTGAGGCGGTGCCCAGATCGCCGTCTTACGCTCTCTGGTGCGGAAAACCCACATGAGACAGCCTATGGCGCGGCTACTGGATGTGCCAGAACAACGTCAGCCGAGCTCGATGCACGTGCCGTCGACAGCCGCGTCAGACGGCTTCGAGGTACGTCATGGCCTCCACGCCGTTCTCCGCGAAGTGCACCAGCTCGCTGAGCGGGCGCGGCAGGAAGCCTTCCGCTTCCATCCGCTGGAACTGCTGCTTCAGCCCGTCGTAGAACCCCGCCGCGTTCAGCAGCACGACCGGCTTGATGTGCAGTCCGTGCTTCTTCAGCTCCAGGATCTCTGTCGCCTCGTCCAGCGTCCCGGTCCCGCCCACCATGATCACGACCGCGTCGGCCCGGGCGAGGAGCTGCGCCTTGCGCTCGGCGAGATCCTTGGTGACCACCATCTCGTCGGCGCTCCCCCGGGCCCGTTCCGCCAGGAACTCCACCGAGACCCCGACCAGCCGCCCGCCGTGCTCCTGCACCCCGTCGGCCATGACCTTCATCAGCCCGACGTCCGACCCACCCCACACCAGGGTGTGCCCGCCCTTGCCGATCAGCTCGGCGAACTCCCGGGCGGGGGCGGTGTAGCGGTCGTCGAGGTCGGCGGCGGAGCAGAAGACGCAGATGTTCATGGCGATCACTCTACGAGCCGGATCGGACACCTTCGTGGCTCCGCGCCACACGGATCGCGTCGTGCAGCGCCTCGGCGAGGCGGGCGGAGAGGAAGCGGAACTCGCCGAGCGGGACTTTGGGGTCGGCGAGCATCGCGCGGGCGTGGGTCAGCAGTTCGTCTCCGGTGGAGAGCTGCATGTCCTCGACCTCGTCCGCCAGGGCGGCCACGGGGCCGTCGCCATCGGTGGACAGATAACAGGGGCGGCCGTCGGGAGTCGTCCAGGGTAGCAAGCGGAGACCGGTCGTTGGGGTGACTTCGCGTGACATGTGCCTACTGTCACAGGTCGCGTCTAGCCTGGTCACAGAATCGACGTGACGGTGCGTGACATCGCCGCGACGGTGCGATCTGTGCGATGGGGAGGGTTCGCTTTGACCCAGCGGAAGAAGAAGCCGTCACCGGCCGCGAGGGTGTTCGGTGCGCAGTCCCGCATGATGCGGGAACGGCTCGGATGGACGATGAAGGACCTGGAGAAGCGGGTCCCTTACACCGAATCGATGATCGCCAAGGTGGAGCGCGGCGAGCGGGTGCCGAAGCCGCCGTATGTGGTGGCGGTGGATGAGGCGCTGGCAGCGCAGGGGCTGTTGATGGAGGCGGCCAAGCTGCTGTGGCAGGACGGGCCGTTCGAATGGGCCCATGAGTACATGGACTTGCAGGCCCACGCCCTAGCACTGCACTTCTACTCGACCCATGTGTTCCCTGGGTTGCTCCAGACCGAGGGTTTCGCACGGGCGGTGTTCCGGTCCCTGCGCCCCAGTCTGGACGACGAGGAAGTGGAGCAGGCCGTCCAAAGGCGACTGGCGACGCAACAACTGCTGAGCCGCAAGCCTGCGCCCAGGTTGCACTTCGTGCTGGAGGAAGCCGTCCTACGGAAGCCGCTGGGCGGCAACGAGGTGTGGCAAGCGCAGTTGCAGCACGTGCTGGAGTGCGCTGCGCTCCACAACCTTCAGCTTCAGGTCATGCCCAACTCGCGAGAGACCAATGCGGGTGTCGATGGCCCCTTCGTGCTGCTGGAGACGCCGAACCACTGCACGATCGCCTATGTCGAAGGCCAACGCGGTAGCTACTTCCTGCCGGACCCCGATGACGTCAGCGCGCTCAGCCACGCCTATGGCACGATCCAGTCGCAAGCCTTGGACCCCGAAGCATCGGTGGCCTTCATCAAGCGACTGTTGGCGGGAGACCAATGAGAAGCGAACTGACCTGGTTCAAGAGCAGCTACAGCGGCGGCTCTGGGGAGGCATGCGTCGAAGTCGCCGTCGAATGGCACAAGTCCAGCTACAGCGGTGCCGAAGGCGAGGCATGTGTCGAGATCGCCGCGTGCCCCGACGCCGTACACGTCCGCGACTCCAAGGACACCGCGATACCGGCCCTCACCGTCACCGCCCCCGCCTGGGCATCCTTCGTCGGCTTCGCGGCCCGACAGCCGATCGCATAGCGCAGCCGAACCGCGCGCTCCACCGGTTGCCGGGTGACCGACAGCCGGTGGGGTGGAGCCAGGTGCCGGGGAGCCGACCGCCGGTGGGGCCGCGCCCTACCTAAGAACCCCGGAAAAGAACTCCCACCCACCCCACCCAACTCATCACCCCATCGGGTGACTTGGGCGCGCATATGCCAAAGGTCGGGTTAGTCTCGCCGCAACAACCGCACACAGACGTCGGCCCCCGCCGGGACTGCCATCCCGAAACGAGGGCCTGACCAACTAGGAAGACGAACCCTTCCCGATGGCTGACTCGCAGTCTAGTGCGCCCCTGCGCGCTCGCGCCGACGCTCCCGCGTCCGGCGTCATTCACGTCCGCACCCGGCACACCGCCAACTTCACCGTGCTCTCCAACCGGCTCGCCCAGCGGGCGGGCAGTGCGGTGACCGTCGGCGTCGCCGCGTACATCCTGTCGCTGCCCGACGGCGCCTCCATCCGCATCGACGCGCTCTGCGCCCACTTCAAGGAAGGCAGGGCCCGGATCTCCGCCGCGCTCAACGAGCTGGAGACGGAGGGCTGGCTGGAGCGGCGGGTCGAGCGGGGGCCGGGCGGGCGGATCGTCACCCGTACGTTCGTGTACGACGCGCCGGGCGCTACGGAGCGCGATGTGCCGTGCCCGGCCGAGGCGCCCGCCGTCCAAGACGTCGCCGGGCCGGAGCCGGAACCGGGGCCGAAAGCGGGTGCCGCGCCCGATCCCCGCGCCGCCGCCGTCCTCGGCTCCCTGCGCCACCGCGACCGGCGGCTCGTGCTGTCCGAGCGGGAGACCGCCGCGCTGGCTCCGGCCGTCGCGGAATGGCTCGACCGTGGGGTCGGTCCGTACGAGATCGCCGAGGCGCTGACCTCCGGGCTCCCCGACCGCATCGACCGCCGTCCGGCGCGGCTGCTCGCCTACCGCCTGGCCGCCCTGCGGCCGCCGGAGCCTGCCGCCACCATCCCGACGCCGGCCCGTCCGCACCCCTTCCAGGACTGCGACGGCTGCGACCGTCCCTTCCGCGCGCCCCGCCCCGGCCGCTGCCGCGACTGCCGAGACTCGGCGCCCGCCCCGGCGCCGCTCGCCGCTTGACCCTGAACCAAGGCTTCAGCCTGAAAGAGGTACGACCGCATGACACATACAACGGCGGTGCCCCGCGCTCTGCCGCCTCGGAAGGATCACGATGCCCCCGTGCGACGCCACCTGCTGGGACAGCAGGGCACCGGTAGGCTGGAGCGGTCCGACGAGCGAGGGGATGCCTTCCGCATGAGCAGCCAACCTGTGAATCACGACGGGCCGATCATGCCGATGCCGGCGCTCACGCTCCCCGCTCTGCGCGCTGCGGTCGCCAGCCTGGCGCCCGGCAAGCTGTCGGAGCTGATCGCCGAGATGCAGCAGGCATTCGACCGCGCCGGTCAAGACGGCAACACTGCGCCTATCCGCCTGTTCTACCGCCGTTGGGCCACCTTCGTCGCCATCGAGAGAATCCCGGAGCGGGCAGCTCGCATGCATGCTGCGGAGCAGCTTCTGCACGTCAGCGACAGCGCGGATGAACGGCAAGCGGCGATCCACGAGATCGGGAGCATCGTGCGGGCCGCGGAGCGCGAAGTCGAAGCGCTGGAGACCGGGTGAGCGACTGGACGTGGGAATACATTTCCCACGATCTCGGCGAGAGCCTGCCTGCCCCCGTCCGAGCAGAGGTTGAGCGAATAGCGGCCGAGCTGGCCGTGGTCAACTCCATGGTGTACCTGGAAGGGGCCGCCTACCAGGGCCTGTCACCAGGGCTGCGGGTCGAGTACGGGAATGCCACCGACGGAGCGCACGTCATGCTGAGCTTTCTGACCGATGTGCGTGGAGAACGCATTGTTATCGTCAGCGTGCAATCACTCTGACAACTGGCACCGACCTACAGGCGGCCGGTGACGGGCGCGTGCCCGCCACCGGCCGTTACCGGGTTACCGGAGGGATCGGGCTACCGGGTGAAGTGGAAGATTCCCCACGTCACATGGTTGCTCTTACCGCCCTCGACCCAGTTGGTGAGACCTTTCTTCATGTGGGCGAGGTAGTCGGCGCTGATGTGTTCCGACAGGCCCTGGTCCTCCTGACGGCGGGTCTCCTCCAGGACCCGGCCGTAGTGCGTGACCAGGTGTTCGCGCAGCTCCTCGAAGCCGCCGCCGACCTCGGTGAAGCCGAGGCGGGCCAGTTCGTGGCGGTAGAAGTCCGGGGAGCCCATGGTGTCGAGGTGGATGCGGTCCAGGATGGGCCGCAGGGTGTCGGTCGGGCAGCCGTCCGCCGCCATGGGGTCGGTGAAGATGATCTGACCGCCGGGGCGCAGGACGCGGGCGGCCTCCTCCAGCGGGCGGCGGCGGTTGCCGCTGTGCAGGAACGCATCCTGGGACCAGATGACGTCGACGCTGTTGTCCGGCAGCGGGATGGACTCGAAGGAGCCGTCCAGCACCTCGATGGTGTCGCCGAGCCCGCGCTCTGCGTTGATCGCACGGTGCCGCTCGTTCTCGACCTCGCTGAGGTTGAGGGCGGTGACGTGGCAGCCGTACGTCTCGGCGAGATAGCGCGCGGAGCCGCCGAAGCCCGCTCCGAGGTCCAGGACACGGGAGTCCGGCGTGAGGTCGAGGCGGCCTGCCATGCGGGCGACGGTGCGCCTGCTGGCCTCGGCGATCGGCTCGTCGGGCCGGTCGTACACGCCGATGTGGATGTCTTCGCCGCCCCAGACGCGCCAGTAGAACTCGTCGGCGTCCGTGGAGTTGTAGTAGTCGCGGGCGGTACCGACGGCCGGGGAGTATTCCGCGGCAGTCTCGTCGGTCGCGATGTACGCCTTCTCCGCGACGTGGATGAAGAAGTCGGGCTGCTCCTCCCGGTAGGTGTGCTGGAAGTCGCCGTAGGTCTCGATCCGCTGGAAGCCGACCTCTTCCATGAGCCGGCGCGTGTAGTCCTTGCGCAGCGGAAACATGTTGAGGTGGTAGACGGATTCGTCGGGGAAGCTGTAGCGCATACGGCACAGCCCCTCGTCGACGTGCTCCGGCTCGACTGCGACGTCCTCCCCGCAGTAGTAGAACACGTGCTTGCTGGAGTAGCCCTGATCGAGCATGGCGTCGTAGTTGCGGTGGTCGAGGATCAGGACGCCGTCATGCTTGAGCATCGCGTAGAACTCGGCGAGGGCCTTGCGGCGGTCACGCTCCGAGAAGAGGTGCGTGAAGGAATTGCCGAGGCAGACGATGGCGTCGTACGGGCCGTGAACGTCGCGGTTGAGCCAGCGCCAGTCGGCCTGGACGACGCGGAGGATGTGCTCGCCGTGCTTGAGCCCGTTGTCGAACGCCTGGGCGAGCATCTCGGCGCTTCCATCGACGCTCGCGGTCTCGAACCCGGCTTCCAGGAGCCGCACGGAATGAAAGCCGGTCCCCGTGGCCACATCGAGGACCTTTTTTACGCCACGCTCCCGAAGGAGGTCGATGAAGAACGTGCCCTCACTCTCTGCTCGCTTTTCCCAGTCGATCAGTGAGTCCCATTTTTCAACGAAGCTTGGTACGTACTCCTCGGTGTAGTGATCGGTGTCCCTGACCTCGAATGGATTGTCTCCGAATTTCTGGACCGATCGCGCAGAAATAACGAAACCTCCGGTGCTGAGACAGCGGACGACGGCACCCGTGTCCGGATGTGCGCCTCCCCGAACTCCCGTGATCTATGCCACCTGCGACGCCAAATTGTATGTAAATACAAAGCAACACAGACTGGCCAATCCGGAATACACCGTTTCATGCTGTTTTTGGTGTTTCTTTGCGCTAAAGGCGGACGTATCCGCAGCGGCGTCAGCCGGGATCGGCGGCGAGTCGTAGCTCATGGCGGAACGCGTTCCCCATCATGCACCGTGAGTGCTCCCCACTCCTCAGCGGGATGACCGTGTACCCGGGAAGAGCTCGACGCGCACACTGTCGTCGTCGGCAATGACGTAGGTGGGGTCGGTGCGGTGGCGCCAGCCCAGGGGCAGCAGGTAGTAGCGCTGGTCCCGTTCGACGAGCAGCCGCAGCCGACTGTAGCGATACCGGTAGTGGCGCCCCTTGCCCAGGTCCTCGACCAGCGGGCCCGGCGGCCCGGACATGCTGAGGCGGTCCGTGCTGAGCACCACGACCGCCGTGCGGCGGACCAGTTGCTCCTCGGCGTCCTCGGCCGCCCGTCTGCCCTGCTGGCTCGCGGCCATGCCGACCGCCCAGACGAGCATCAGCCCCGCGACGGCGGCGCCGAGCCCGCGGCGCCAGGAGGGGGCGGTCGCGGTGTGCCCGAGCAGCAGACCGCACGCCACGACGAGGGGCGCGGTCCAGCCGTAGGGCTGGACGTACGGCCACAGGGCCATCAAGCAGACTCCCGCGAGCACGATCAGCGGATGCCGCCGGGCCAGCAGACCCCCGGCCTGCCGCAGATGCCGGATGGCCCGCGCGGGCACCCCTGATGAGACCAGGAGCCTCGGCATTTCGGGCAGGATCACCGCCAGGGCCATGGATATGAGCACCGGCATGGTGATGAGTTGCAGGCTCTTGAGGGCGATGTCGGTGAAGCTCAGCCCGAGAGAGAGGGACCGCAGACGGAAATAGGAATAGTAGGCGCTGTTGTACATCGCGCCCGCGTAGAACATGAGGGCCGTGAAAACCGACCCCGTGGCGACGACCGTGTTGGCCCATTCAAGGGACCCGGTACTCCGGGGTTCCGGTGACCCGGTGCGCGTCACGACGGGCTATGAGGCCGGTGGCAAGGACGTCGGACCGGGATAACCGCTGTCCGAACCGCTCGGGTTCCCGGCGCCGGCGGATTCCTCGATGGGAGGCTGACCCCCGTTGCAGTCCGGACCCGTTTCGCACGCGGGCCCGGTGGGCTCCTCCACGGTGGGCTGGGCGCTGGGGTCGTACGGGTCGTCCTTGCCGGTGTCGGACGGCGGCGGTGCCACCGGCGGCACTCCGGGGTCCCCCTCGCCGGTATCGCTCGAAGCACCGGCCTCCGTTGCACCGGACTCGGGGACGCCCTCCTCGGACTCCCCCGTCTCCCCGGCGTTCGACGACGCCAAAGCGCTCCCGGGCGCGGCGGACGACGCGGCCGGGGAGGGCGGCCCCGGTCTGTCCGGCTCCGAACGCGCACAGCCGCCGATCATGACAGCGGTCAGTGCGAGGAAGAGCATCGTGTGCGCGGTGCGCCGTCGAGACCCCACAGCATCCCCCCTGGACGTCCAACGTCATACTTTAGGGGAATTCTGGGCGCCAAAACAGTGCGGAACGGACACGGCTCCGGCGTTACGCCTGCTGTACGGCCGGGCGGGAGCGCTCCGTCGCCGCGATGGTCGCCGAGCCCACGACGCGGGTGCCGTCGTACAGGACGATCGCCTGGCCGGGGGCCACTCCGCGGACCGGCTCGGCGAAGGAAACCCGCAGCTCACCGCCGTCGGCGCCGCCGACCGGTTCGGCCGTCACCTCGGTCTCGCCGCCGTGGGCGCGCAGTTGGGCGGTGTAGGTGCCGGGGCCTGTGGGGGCGGCGCCGCACCAGCGGGGCTTGATGGCGGTGAGCGCCGAGACGTCCAGGGCCTCGACGGGGCCGACGGTGACCGTGTTGTTCACCGGGGAGATGTCCAGCACGTACCGCGGCTTGCCGTCGGCCGCCGGGTGGCCGATGCGCAGCCCCTTGCGCTGGCCGATGGTGAAGCCGTACGCGCCCTCGTGGGTGCCGAGCTTCTGGCCGCCCTCGTCCACGATGTCGCCCTCGGCGGTGCCGAGATGGCGGGAGAGGAAGCCCTGGGTGTCGCCGTCCGCGATGAAGCAGATGTCATGGCTGTCGGGCTTCTTGGCGACGGCGAGGCCCCGCCGCTCGGCCTCGGCGCGGATCTCGTCCTTGGTGGTCAGCGTGTCACCGAGAGGGAACATGGCGTGGGCGAGCTGGCGCTCGTCCAGGACGCCGAGCACGTACGACTGGTCCTTGGCCATGTCGCTGGCGCGGTGCAGCTCCAGAACGCCGTTGTCGTCGCGGACGACCGTGGCGTAGTGGCCGGTGCACACGGCGTCGAAGCCGAGCGCGAGCGCCTTGTCCAGCAGCGCGGCGAACTTGATCTTCTCGTTGCAGCGCAGGCAGGGGTTGGGGGTGCGGCCCGCCTCGTACTCGGCGATGAAGTCCTCGACCACGTCCTCGCGGAACCGCTCGGCCAGGTCCCACACGTAGAACGGGATGCCGATCACATCGGCGGCCCGGCGGGCGTCGCGCGAGTCCTCGATCGTGCAGCAGCCGCGCGCGCCGGTGCGGAAGGACTGCGGGTTGGCGGAGAGCGCGAGGTGGACGCCGGTCACATCGTGGCCCGCCTCGGCCGCCCGCGCGGCGGCGACCGCCGAGTCCACGCCGCCGGACATGGCGGCGAGAACGCGCAGGCGACGGCCGTCGCGGGGACCTGTGGGCGCACCGGGGAAGTCAGTCATAACCCAGCCAGCATAATTCGCTCGGCGGGGAACGAATAACGGGTTAGGCGCTCAGCTCGCGCGGGCCCGATCCAGCACGCGTTGCGCCAGGTCAAGGGCCTGATCGACATCCTTGGCGAGATAGGACAGCTCCACGAAGCAGTGCCCGACGCCCGCCTCACGCTCCGCCCGTACGACCGTGGCCGCGATGTCCTCGACCGAGGCGTCCGCGTCGGGGTTGACCCGGAGGATCGCGTCGAAGCGGGCCGGATCCCGCCCCTCCCGTTCGACGGTCTCCCGCAGCCCGGCCAGGTTCTGGGCGAGGGCGGCGATGGAGTCGGTCCCGGCGTACTTCCGGCCGACGGGCGCGATGGGCAGCCAGCCGTCGGCGCGCCGGGCGACCCGGGTGAGGGCGGCGGGGGCGAAGGCGCCCAGGTAGACCGGCGGGTGGGGGCGGGCCGCGGGTTTGAGGTCGATGTGGCTGGCGGGCACGGTCCAGTGGGCGCCGTGGTACTCGACCGGGTTCCGGGTCCACCAGGCGGTGAGGACGTCCAGGCACTCGTCGAGGCGGCGGCCGCGCTCGGCCATGGGGATGCCCGTCGTCTCGTACTCCTCGGGCGACCAGCCGGTGCCGAGGCCGACCAGCAGCCGCCCCGCGCTCAGCAGGTCGATGCTGGTGAAGGAGCGGGCGAGCAGCGCGGGGGCGTACCAGGGCGCGTTGATGACGTTGGTGCCGAGCTGGACGCGTTCGGTGGCCGCGGCGGCGGTGGCCAGCAGGGCGAACGGGTCCAGGGCGGACCGGAATTCCGGTGGGATCACATCCGTACCGGCGTAGCCGACCTTCGGGTCGACGGGGGCGAGCAGCCGGTCGCCGACCCACAGGCTGTCCGCGCCGAGCGCTTCGGCCCCGCGTGCGAACCGTGCGGCGTGCTGCGGATGGTGGGCCAGCTCACCGAACTGGGGAAGAGTGAACCCGATGCGCATACGGCGGCTCCTCGTGGTGTACGTCGACCTCGTGGTGCCGGGCATCCTCGCCGTTAGTTCAATATTCAGCTACCCGTCGGCATACGGTTCGCGCCATGATCCGCTGCGGCGGAACCGCACGCACGGGTCCGCGCGTTGAGCCTGCGTGAGCGAAACCAACGGCGGCGTGCGCCGCCCTGTGAGCCGGCGCACTCTGCTGCTGGGCGGTACCGCGGCCGGTCTTGGCGCGGCCGGAATCGCCGGATACGCCGCGCGGGACGAGCTGCGGCGGATGTGGTGGCGCGTGCCGGGGGTGGAGCAGCCGCGCGAGGAGGGCGCGGTCGACCACCCCGGCGCGGACTGGGTGGCGGCTTCGGGGGCCAACTACCGGCGCGCCGACCGGCCGTACGACTACGCGGTGGACCGGGTGGTGATCCATGTCGTGCAGGGGTCCTACCAGGACGCGCTGAAGGTCTTCCGGGACCCCGGACACCGCGCCGCGGCGCACTATGTGGTGCGCCGCGACGGGCATATAGCGCAGACGGTCCGCGAGCTGGACGTGGCGTTCCACGCGGGCAACCGCTCGTACAACGAGCGCAGCGTCGGCATCGAGCACGAGGGGTTCGTCACCCGGCCCCAGGACTTCACGGACGCCATGTACCGGTCCTCGGCCCGGCTCACCGCCGCGATCTGCGAGCGCTACGGGATGGCGAGGGACCGCGAGCACATCGTGGCCCACTCGGAGGTGCCGGGCACCGACCACACCGACCCCGGCCGCCACTGGGACTGGGACCGCTATCTGGAGCTGGTGCGGGCGGTGCGGATCGCGAAATGAGCACGGATCGCGGGGTGAGCGCGGCCGCTTACGCGGTGCCGAAGACGACTGCGAGCGGACGGTCCTTGCTGTCGCTGGTGGGCCGCGTGGCCGTGTCGCTGCCGAGGTAGAGCTTCTTGTCGGCGAAGACCATCCGGGCGTCGCCGTAGGTCTCCAGGTCCGACTCCACGTCCTTCATGGCGTCGGGGTTCTTCTGGATCTGCGTGATCTCGAAGGTCTTGGGATCGATGCGCACGACCCCACCGGCCTCGCTGTACATGCTGCCCTGGTAGGCGATCAGCGAGCCGTCCTTCTCGGTGCTGATGGGGGTCAGCGACCTGCTCTCGGCCATCTTCGTCTTGCCGGTCTGCTTGCCGGTCTCGAAGTTCACGCCGGTGATCTTCTCGCCGGGGCCGCCGTCGTCCACGTCCACCTCGGAGGAGAGGTAGACCGTGCTGCTCTTCTTGTCGAGGGCCAGGTCCTTGCAGCCCTCCACGTTGACCGCGGGGCAGTCCGGCTGGAAGCCCTTGGCCAGGACGTCGATCGAGTTGACCAGCTTGCCCTGCTTGGCGCTGTCGTCGATGGTCAGGATGTCCGTGACGCTCGAACCGCCGTCGGAGTCGCCGGTGTCGGCGGCCACGACGAGGGGTTTGGTGGACAGCACGTGGGCGCGCTCGAACTCCCCGTCGAGCTTGTAGGACGACAGCACCTTCCGCGTGGTCGGATCCACGGTCTGGATCTCCAGCTTGTCGGTGCTGGACTCCACGCTGCTGCATCCGCGCAGCGCGACGAGCTTGCCGTCGCCGCCCGCGTAGCCGTCGTCGTCGCAGTCCGCGATGTACTCCGGCTTCCACAGCGGCTTGCCGTCGAGCGACCAGGCGCCGCCGCCGCTGGTGCCTCCGGCGGCGATGGTGTTCCCGCTGATCGTGACCTCGTCGAAGTCGACGCCGTCGTTGCCCTCGGTGTCCGTCCCCTCCTTCTGCCAGACCAGCTTGCCCTTGTTCAGGTCGACCAGACCGACCTGGGTGCATTCGGCGTCATCGCTCTTGCCGTCCTTGAACAGCACCGCGGTGCGGCCGTCCTCGGTGGTATGCGGCGAGGCCCAGCAGATTCCCCCGTCGAGTTCTATCGTCCAGTCGGTTTTGGCACCGTCCGGGGAATAACCGACGATCTTGTCGATATCACCCTTCACGAAATTATTGCCGGTCACCCACATACCCATGGAATCAGTGTCCTTGGTGACATTCGGCATGCTGACCTTGCCCAGCGTCTTCGCCTGGGCGCCCTGGGAGGACGAATCGCCGCCCTTCCCCCCGTCGTCGCTGTCCCCACATGCGGAAAGCAGCACGAGACCGCCCGCCACCAGGGCCGCCATGGCCAGTCGGCCCGAACGCTGCGACATCGATTCTCCCGTTTTCCCCGTTTAAGAGGCCCGTGCACTTTTCCGTGCATGCCGGGCCCGTTGACGGGGTAGATCTTTGCCGACCGCTCTTCGCGATTTCAAGCGGAGCTTGATGTTCCGTGGGTTATTTGAAATGGCCGGGAGAACAGCGGGAATTCTTCGGTTACTATTCGGTCAGCTGGGTGCCCTTGGCTAGCTGAGTCCCGCGCTGCGTGCCCGTTCCACGGCCGGGCCGATCGCCTCCGCCACCGCCTCGATATCGGCCTTGGTCGACGTATGGCCGAGCGAGAAGCGCAGGGTGCCGCGCGCCAGGTCCACGTCGGTGCCGGTGGCCAGCACGACATGGCTGGGCTGGGCGACCCCGGCGGTGCAGGCCGAGCCCGTCGAGCACTCGATGCCGTGCGCGTCCAGCAGCAGGAGCAGCGAGTCGCCCTCGCAGCCGGGGAAGGAGAAGTGGGCGTTGGCCGGGAGGCGCCCGGCCGGATCGGGGTCGCCGCCGAGGACCGCGTCGGGGACGGCGGTGCGGACGGCGGTGATGAGCGTGTCGCGCAGGGCGCCGATCTCGCGCGCGAACTCCTCGCGGTGCGCGGTGGCGTGCGCACCGGCCACGGCGAAGGACGCTATGGCGGGGGCGTCGAGGGTCCCGGAGCGCACCTGACGCTCCTGGCCACCGCCGTGCAGGACGGGCACGGGGGCGTACTCGCGGCCCAGCAGCAGCGCGCCGATGCCGTACGGGCCCCCTATCTTGTGGCCGCTGACGGTCATGGCGGACAGGCCCGAGGCGGTGAAGTCCACATCGAGCTGGCCGACCGCCTGGACCGCGTCGGCATGCAGCGGAATGGCGAACTCCGCAGCCACGTCGGCGAGTTCGCGCACCGGCTGGTTCTCCCGATCTCGTTGTTGGCCCACATGACGGTCGCGAGGTCGCTCCGCGGGGTCGCGGGCGATCGCCTCGCGCAGCGCGTCGGGGTGGACGCGCCCGTACGCGTCGACCGGCAGCCATTCGACCCGCGCGCCCTCGTGCTCAGGCGAGCCGAGTCGACCGCGTCGAGCACGGCGTGGTGCTCGACGGGGCTGGCGAGCACCCGGGTGCGGGCCGGGTCGGCGTCGCGGCGGGACCAGTAGAGCCCCTTGACGGCGAGGTTGTCGGCCTCGGTCCCGCCCGAGGTGAAGACGACCTCACTGGGGCGCGCACCCAGCGATTCGGCGAGGGATTCGCGGGACTCCTCGACGGTACGGCGGGCGCGCCGGCCGGCGGCGTGCAGCGAGGAGGCGTTGCCGGTGACGGCGAGCTGGGCGGTCATCGCCTGCACCGCCTCCGGAAGCATCGGGGTGGTGGCGGCGTGGTCGAGATAAACCATGGTGGGCTCGATTCTACGAGCCGTAGGGCTGGGCCGTACCGGGCGCGGGGGCGCGGAGTGCGCGCGGCCCCCTTTTTTCTTCGGTAAGGAGTGTCTAGAGTTTTACTCATGACAGCACTCATGACAGCAGCTGACTGGAAGCTGGACCGTACGTTTCGCAGTGCCTCTGGTGAGGTCCGCTGGGCCGCCCTCGGCGCGCCCGACGCCCCGCCGGTCGTGCTGCTGCACGGCACACCGTTCTCCTCGTACGTCTGGCGGGCCTTCGCCCGCGGGCTCGCCGACCGGTACCGGGTGTTCGTCTGGGACATGCCGGGTTATGGGGCGTCGGAGAAGAGGGCCGGCCAGGACGTTTCGCTCGCGGCTCAGGGGCGGGTCTTCGGCGAGCTGCTCGACCACTGGGGGCTGGCGGGGGCCGGGGCGGAACCGGCCGTCGTCGCGCATGACTTCGGGGGCTGCGTCGCGCTGCGCGCGCATCTGCTGCACGGTGCGCGCTACCGGCGGCTGGCCCTGGTCGATCCGGTCGCCCTGCCGCCCTTCGGCTCCGCCGGGTACCAGCTGTTCGGCCGCCACCCCGAGGTCTTCGAGCAGCTGCCGCCCGCGCTGCACCGGGCGCTGGTGCGGGAGTACGTCGGCTCTGTGGGCGGGCCGGGGCTGCATCCCGCGGTGTGGGAGCGGCTGGTCGAGCCGTGGTGCGGGGAGGAGGGGCAGCCCGCGTTCTATCGGCAGATCGCGCAGAACGATCAGCGGTTCATCGATGAGATCGAGGGGCGGTACGGGGAGGTTTCTGTGCCGGGGCCGGTGTTGGTGTGCTGGGGCACGGAGGATGCGTGGATTTCGGTCTCGCATGCGCATGAGTTGGGGGCGCGGATTCCGGGGGCGCGGGTGCGGTTGATCGAGGGGGCGGGGCATTTGGTGCAGGAGGATGCGCCTGCGGAGCTGATGGGTGCGGTGGCGGGGTTCCTCGCGGAGGGGTGAGCTGGCGCCTGCGGCGGGCTGCTCCCCCACCCCGCCCCTTCCCGCAGCATCCGATGTGCGGCTCCGCCGCGCGGCGGGGCTCCGCCCCGGACCCGGCGGGGCTCCGCCCCCAGACCCCCGCTTCGGGGGCTCCGCCCCCGTACCCCCGCCGGGGCTCCGCCCCGGACCCCGGTCCTCAAACGCCGGACGGGCTGGAATCTGGGCCCCGGCCCACGAACGCCGGACAGCTGGGTGGTGGACGCCGGTCCTCAAGCGCCGGACGGGCTGGGTGCTGGGGCTCAGTCCTCGACCCCCGGGCGCGCTGGGTGCTGGGCCCTGCGGCCCACGAACGCGGGACGGGGTGCTCGGCCTCGGACCTCGAACGCCGGACAGGCCAGAGTGGCGGGCCCCCAGTTCCCAAACGCCGGAGGGGTTCTGGGCCCTGGCCCACGAACGCCGGGCGGCTGGGGTAGCGGGCCCCGGGCCTCAAACGCCGGACCGGCTGGGCGCTGGGCCCCGACCCTCGGACGCCGGGCGGGCTGGGCCCCGACCCTCGGACGCCGGGCGGGCTGGGCCCCGGACCCTCGGACACCGAACCGGCCAGGCGCTGAGCCCCGGACCCTCGGACACCGAACCGGCCAGGCGCTGAGCCCCGGACCCCCCGGACACCGGACCGGCCAGGCGCTGGGCCCCGGGCCCTCGGAGGCCGGACCGGCCAGGCGCTGGGCCTCGGCCCACCACCGCCGGACGGGCTGCGTGCTGGCCTCGACCCTCGAACGCGGGACGGGGTGCTCGGCCGCTGTTCGGACACCGGACAGGCCGGGCGCTGGGCCCCGCTGCCCTCGGACACCGGACGGCCCAGGTGCTGGGCCCCGGTCCTCACACGCCAGGCGGGCCGGGTGCTGGGCCTCGCCCCTCGAATGCGGGATGGGGTTACTGGGCCCCGCCCCTCGGACGCCGGGCGGACTGGAAGCCTGGTCGTCACCCCCGCATGCGCAGCAGTTTGGCGGCCAGTAGGGCGATGTGGCGGCGCCAGGCCGTCAGGGCTTCCGTGCGGTCCTGGTCGGAGCCCGGGGGGCCGGTTTGGGTGAGGATGAGGCGGGCGCCGTGGCCGGTGCCCTGGGACAGCTCCCAGCGGACCTGGCCCGCGGGGTGTCCGGCGCGCTCCCAGTCGTAGGCGAGCGTGCGGGGCGCCTCGGCCTCGGTGATCGGGCCTGCCGGGACGCCGTCCGTGCGGAAGCCGAAAGGGACGGGGCCGCCGGCCGTGAGGCCCGCCGCGCCGGTCTGTCCGGCCAGGGCCTGCCACACCGTCTCGGCGGGGCGGACCAGCTGGCGCTCGAAGCGCAGCCGCCAGCCGCCGTCCTCGGTGGTCTCCACCGCGCCCTCGGCCAGGCCGAACGCCTCGACGTAGGACTCGTGCAGCTCGGCCATGTCGCCCGGGGTCGCCTTCTCGCCCTCGAGCAGCGCGGCGAGGGCGGTGATGCAGGCGTGCCAGCCGGAGGCGAAGCTCGCGGCGCCGAAGCGGTCGCCGAAGGTGTGGGTGAGGATCAGCAGACAGCCCTCGCCGTCGGGGTGCAGCTCCCAGCGGAGCTGGTCCTCGCCCCAGGTGAAGGCGAAGACATGGGGCGGGTCGAGTTCGGTGATCCGGCCTTCCATGTCCGGGGCTTCGCGGCCGGGGAAGACGAAGCCCATCCGGCCGCCGACCTTGAGGTCCACCTGAACCTGGGAGGGGAACCAGTGGGCCAGCTCGGCCGGGTCGGTCAGGGCCTGCCAGACCTTCTCCGGGGCGTGGGCGATCCGCCGCTCCAGGCGCAGGGCGGAGCGGCCGCCTCCGGTCTGGCTGAGGGTGTCCTTCATCGCGCTTCTCCGTCGTCAGGGACTTCGGGCATGGTGTCGAGGTGGCGTTCGAGCGCGTCGAGGCGGTCGGTCCACAGCCGCCGGTAGGGGGCGAGCCAGGCGTCGATCTCGGCCAGCGGCTCGGGGCACAGCTCGTACCACCGCCGCTGGGCGTCCCGGCGCACCCGCACCAACCCGGCCTCGCGCAGCACCCGCAGGTGCTTGGAGGTGCCGGGCTGGGTCAGCCCGAGCCGGTCGGTCAGCTCGCCGACCAGGCGGGGGCGCTCCAGGAGGAGGTCCAGGATCTGCCGTCTGCTCGGCTCCGCGAGCACGTCGAACGGTATGGGCATGAGCGCGAATATAGCTCGTGGGGTATATAGCCGCAAGGGAATACACGGCTCATATCTCCTCCGTCGCCGTGCTGCGCCGGTTCCACGCCCGCGGTGCCCGCCATCCGTACTTCATCGCCAGCAGCCGGACGGTGAACGCCACCACGGCCGCGAGCGCGCTGGTTGCCCCGGACAGCGCGTCGAAGTGGAGGAGCAGCGCCGCTATGGACGAGCCCACGATGGCGGGGACGGCGTACAGGTCCCGGTCCCAGCGCAGCAGCGAGGGCACCTCATGGGCGAGGACGTCGCGCAGCACACCGCCGCCGACCGCGGTCGCCATGCCGAGGGTGACGGACGCGGTGAGGCCGAGCCCGTGCTGATGCGCCTTCACGGTGCCCTCGACGCAGAACAGCCCGAGCCCCGCCGCGTCGAAGACGCCCACCGCCGCCGTGATCCGCTCGACCTGCGGATGCAGGAAGAAGACGAGCACGGTGGCGACGAGCGGGGTGAAGAAGTAGGAGAGGTCGACGAAGGCGGCGGGCGGCACCGCGCCGATCACCAGGTCCCGGAACACCCCGCCGCCCAGCGCGGTGGCCTCGGCGAGCACCGCCATGCCAAAGACATCGAAGTTCTTGCGCACCGCGAGCAGCGCGCCCGAGATCGCGAAGACGAAGATCCCGACGACCTCGAACGCGTGCTGGACGGACGGGGTGACCAGTTCGAAGAGCACCCGACATTGTTAAACGACGGGCCCGCCGCGCCCGCCCCGTCTCAGCTCTCGGTCTTCTTCGTCGCGCTCCGCACCGGTCCGGCGACCTGACCGGGTGCCTGGCCGGGAGCGTTCTCCGGGTGGTGGCAGGCCACCTGGTGGCCGGTGGCGAGCGCCACCAGCGGCGGTTCCTCCCGCTTGCACACCTCGGTCGCCTTCCAGCACCGGGTGTGGAAGCGGCAGCCGGACGGCGGCGAGATCGGCGAGGGCACATCGCCCTTGAGCAGGATCCGCTCGCGCCGGGCGCGCCGCCGGGGGTCCGGCACCGGCACCGCGGAGAGCAGCGCCGTGGTGTACGGGTGCATGGGGGTCTCGTACAGGGCCCGGCGGTCGGCCAGCTCGACGATCTTCCCGAGGTACATCACCGCGATCCGGTCCGAGACGTGCCGGATGACGGACAGGTCGTGGGCGATGATCACGTACGTCAGCCCCAGCTCGTCCTGGAGGTCGTCCAGCAGGTTGACCACCTGGGCCTGGATGGAGACGTCCAGCGCGGAGACCGGCTCGTCCGCCACGACCAGCTTGGGCTTGAGGGCGAGCGCCCGGGCGATGCCGATGCGCTGCCGCTGGCCGCCGGAGAACTCGTGCGGATAGCGGTTGTAGTGCTCGGGGTTGAGGCCGACCAGTGCCAGCAGCCGCTGCACCTCCGCCTTGATGCCGCCCTCCGGCGTGACACCCTGGAGCCGGAAGGGGGCGCCGACGATGGCGCCGACCGTATGCCGGGGGTTCAGCGAGGAGTACGGATCCTGGAAGATCATCTGGACGTCGCGGCGCATCGGTCGCATCGCGGCGGTGCCCAGGTGCGTGATGTCCTTGCCCTCGAACTCGATCTTCCCTGAGGTGGGTTCGAGCAGCCGGGTGATCAGCCGTCCCATGGTGGACTTGCCGCAGCCCGACTCGCCGACCACGCCCAGGGTCTCCCCCGGGCGCACGTCGAAGTCGAGGCCGTCGACCGCCTGCACCGCGCCGGTCTGCCGCTGCAACAGCCCCTTCTTGATGGGGAAGTGCTTGACCAGGCCGGACACCGTGAGCAGGGGCTCGGGCGTGGTCGTCGCCTGCTCCGGGACCGTCATTGTCGGATCCTTCGTGTCGGTCACAGCTTCGGCGCAATCTCTTCGGTCCAGATCCGCGTACGGTCCTCCTGCGCCATGTGACAGGCGGAGAAGTGACCACCGCCGCCCGGCACCCCGCGCAGCTCCGGCCGCTCGGTGCGGGTGATGCCGCCCTCGGGGACGTCCGCGTACGGGCAGCGCGGGTGGAAGGCGCAGCCGGACGGCACGTTGATCAGGCTGGGCGGGGAACCCTTGACCGGGATCAGCCGGTCCGTCTGGTCGCGGTCGATGCGGGGCATCGAACCGAGCAGCCCCCAGGTGTACGGGTGCTGGGGCTCGTAGAACACCTTCTCGGCGGGCCCGCGCTCGACGCACCGGCCCGCGTACATCACCAGCAGGTCGTCGGCGAGTTCGGCGACCACGCCGAGGTCGTGGGTGATGACGATGACCGCAGAGCCGAACTCCTTCTGGAGGTCCCGGATGAGGTCGAGGATCTGCGCCTGGACGGTGACGTCGAGGGCGGTGGTCGGCTCGTCGGCGATCAGCAGCTCGGGGTTGTTGACCAGCGACATCGCGATCATCGCGCGCTGGCGCATCCCGCCGGAGAACTCGTGGGGATAGCTGTCCACCCGCTTGTCCGGCTGCGGGATGCCCACCCGGTCGAGCATCTCGACCGCCCGCTTGCGGGCGACCTCCTTGGCGACCTCGTGGTGGACCTGGTACGCCTCGGTGATCTGGCGGCCGATCGTGTAGTACGGATGCAGCGCCGACAGCGGATCCTGGAAGATCATCGACATCTCGCGGCCGCGCAGCTTGCGCACCTCGTCGGGGTCGGCGCCCAGCAGCTCCTGCCCGTTCAGCCAGATCTCCCCGGAGATCCGGGCCTTGCGGCGGCCGTACTGCCCGGCGGTGTGCAGCCCCATGATGCCGAGCGAGGTGACGGACTTGCCGGAGCCGGACTCGCCGACGATGCCGAGGGTCTTGCCCTTCTCCAGCCGGAAGCTGAGTCCGTCCACGGACTTCACCAGGCCGTCGTCGGTCGGGAAGTGGACCCGCAGGTCGCGCACTTCGAGGAAGGCCGTCGGGGCGGGCGAACCGGCCTCGGCCACCTCCCCCACGGCGGCGGTGGCGGGCTTGTCGATGTCGGTCATCCGAGCCTCACTCGTGGGTCGATGACGGCGTACAGGAGGTCCACGACGAGGTTGGCGACCACGATGCACAACGCGGCGATCAGGGTGACGCCCAGGATGAGCGGAAGGTCCTTGTCGCTGATCGCGTTCACCGCGAGCCGCCCGAGGCCGGGCAGGTTGTACGTGCTCTCGGTGAGCACCGCGCCGCCGAGCAGCGCGCCCAGGTCCAGGCCGAGCAGGGTGAGGATGGGGGTCCAGGTGGAGCGCATCGCGTGCCGCCCGATGACCACCCGCTCCCGCAGCCCCTTGGCGCGGGCGGTGCGGATGTAGTCCTCGCCCATGATCTCCAGCATGGTGGCGCGGGTGAGCCGGGCGTACATGGCGGCGTAGAGGAAGGCGAGGGTGATCCACGGCAGGATCAGGCTCTCGAACCACTTGGCGGGGTCGTCGCCGAGCCCCTTGTAGTCCACGTCGACCCACTTCAGCTGGTAACTGAAGATCGCCAGCGAGAGCAGACCGGTGAAGTAGATCGGCAGCGAGACACCGGCGAGCGCGGCGGACATCGCCGTGCGGTCCCACAGGGTGCCCCGGCGCAGCGCGGAGAGGACGCCGGTGGCGATGCCGCCGACCAGCCACAGCGCACACGCGCCCGCGGCGAGCGAGAGGGTGACCGGCATGGCGTCGGTCAGCTGCGGCCATACCGCCTGCTCGGTGCGGAAGGAGTAGCCGAAGCAGGGCCTCGCGCAGTGGGTGACATCGGAGCCGTTGGCGTAGTCGCGGCCGGCGAACAGGCCCTCGACGAAGTGCCAGAACTGCACCAGGAGCGGATCGCTGAGCCCCAGCTTCGTCCTGATGCCCTCGATGGCCGCGGGGTCGGCCTGTTTGCCGACGAAGAGCAGCGCGGGGTCGGAACCGGCCCACTTCGGGATCACGAAGAAGATGGCGAAGGTCGTCAGGGTGACGACCAGCAGCATCATGACGACGGCGAACAAGCGCCGGATGACGTAAGCAAGCACTGTGCGCGGCCCGGTGGCGATGAAGAACTTCAAGCTGAGTGAGAAGCAGCTCACCAGCCTGGAGGCGGCCATCCAGGACGCCGGTAAGGGCAAGGAGCAGCAGGGCGTCCGCGCCTGGCTGAAGGACAACCCGGGGATCGCGAGCAAGCTCGCCCCGGTGCCCGGCGGCGCCGACCAGAAGGGCAAGGACGCGGGCGCCGCGCCGAAGATCGGCTACTTCCCGTGGGACGAGGACATCGCGACCACGTACCTGTGGAAGAACATCCTGGAGAAGCGCGGCTACAAGCCGTCGATCAAGCAGTACGACGTCGGCTCGATGTTCACCGGCATGAGCACCGGCCAGGTCGACGTCGAGTTCGACGGCTGGCTACCGGTCGCGCAGAAACAGTACTGGGACAGATACAAGAAGAATCTCGTCGACGTCGGGTCGTGGTACGACAAGACCTCTCTCGAGATCGCCGTCCCGTCGTACGTCAAGGACGTGAAGTCCCTGGCCGACCTCA
>NZ_GG657754.1:3433808-3437793 GCF_000158915.1 Streptomyces himastatinicus ATCC 53653
CCGCCACGCGTGGCCATCACCTGCCCTTCGGGCCTATCGGATGAAGCGACGGTGGGGGTGGGGTGGCCGGTGGCCGGCCGTCACTTGACCCCGAGGGACACGTAGTCGTACCGGCCGTTGTAGGCCGAGGACGAGTAGGCGTTGGTCAGCCGCGAGCTGCGCCAGGTGATGTTCTTCTCGTAGAGGAACGGCATGGCCACGGCCAGGTCGGCGACCTTGTGGTTCATGTCCGCGTAGATCTGGCCTGCCTTGGCGGGGTCGGTCTCCTTGAGCGCGTTGTCGAAGTCCTTGTTGATCGCTGCGTCGTTGGTCTCGGAGACGTTGTAGTTACCGGTCTGCTCGATGAAGCGGCCGTCGAACAGCGGGCGGGAGAAGCCCTGCCCGGTCGGGAAGTCGGGGCCCCAGCCGGTCATGTTCAGGCCGTAGTTGCGCTTGTGCATCACGGACGGGGAGCCGGTGATGCCGGCCGACGAGCCGCCCTCGATCTCGTTGATGTCGAGCTTGATGCCGACCTTGCTCAGAGACTCCTGGAGCGTCTCGGCGGCGGCCGTCTCGTTGGGCTGGTCGGTGCGGGAGACGATGTTGGCGGAGAAACCGCTCGGCTTGCCGCACTGCTTCAGCTCGTCCTTGGCCTTGGCCAGGTCCGGCTTGCCCTTGCGCTTGATGACGCCGTACGGGTCGTAGTCGTCCGAGCCCTTGACGGTCTTGGGGAGCATGTTGGGGGCGAGGTCACCACCGGCCTGCGGGCCGCCGCGGGTGGTCTGGAGCGCGGTGTAGTCGGCCGCGTAGAAGACCGCCTTGCGGCAGTGGATGTTGTCGAACGGCTTCACCTTGGAGGCGAGGTCGACGTACCGGACGAAGTTCGTCGTGATGTTGTCGACGTTGCCCCTGTGCTCCTTGAGCGCGGCGGCGCGGCCGGACTGTCCCATGCCGGTGGCGCTCAGGAAGACGTCGTAGTCGCCCTTGATGAGCAGCTTGTCGATGGCTTCCAGGTTGGAGTTGAAGGTGACCGTGACCTGGTCCGGCAGGGCGGCGCGGACCGGGTCGGAGGACTTCTTCCACTTGTCGTTGCGCACCAGTGCCAGGCTCTTGCCCGGGGTGAACGACTTGACCTTGTACGGGCCGGAGGAGAACGGCCGGTTGGTGTACTGGGCGCCGGTGTCCTTCTCCTGCTTGACCGGGGAGCCGGTGGGCATCGCGAGCATCTGCTCGAAGTCACCGTTGGGCTCGGCGAGGCGGAAGGTGATGGTCTTGTCGTCCGGCGTCTCGATCGCCTTCAGCCCGAGCTTGTCCTTGGACTTGTCCTTGTACGGGCCCTTGTACTCGCCCTTGGGGTCGAGGACCTGGCGCAGATAGCCGGGACCGCCGGAGACGACGTCCTTGGCCCAGATGCGCTCGATGCCGTACTTGACGTCCTTGGACGTGATCGCCGAGCCGTCCTCCCAGGTGATCCCGTCGCGGAGGGTGTAGGTGTACGTCTTGCCGCCATCGGTGATCTTGCCTTTGGAGGTCGCCAGGTCGGGGACCAGCTCGTTGGACGCCTCGCCCGGCTTCGGCGCGTACGTGATGAGTTGACGCGAGTAGAACCGGGCGAAGTCCCACGCGAAGCCGTAGTACTGGCGCTGCGGGTCGAGCGAGTCGAAGTTCTGCTTGTTGATGAACTTCAGCGTGCCGCCCTTCTTGGTGGACTCGTTGGCGACGCCCTTCGCCCCCGCGTTGAATCCGGCACCGGAGGATTTGTCGTCGCTGCCGCCGCCGCACGCCGCGGTGGCCAGCAGGGCGCAGACGACAGCCGTCGCGCCGACGATCCGCCTGCTTCTCGACGAACGTAGGGGTTTCATGGTTCCTGCAACCTCCGGGATAGCGGTACGTGGCATGGCGCGGGGAAAGCTTCGGGGAGCCGCCTGACATCCGCGGCCGGGGCGCCTCATCGGGTGCCCTTGGGATCGAGGGCGTCGCGGACGCCGTCGCCGAACAGGTTGAAGGCCAGCACGGTCACGAAGATCGCCGCACCCGGGATGATCATGAACATGGGATCGTCCTCGTAGGTGTTCACCGCCTTGGAGAGCATCTGCCCCCAGGACGCGGTCGGCGGTTTCACGCCCGCCCCGAGGAAGCTGAGGGCCGCCTCGGTGAGGATGTTGGTGGGGATCATCAGCGTCGCGTAGACGGTGATCGGCGCCACCAGGTTGGGCAGCAGCTCCCGGAAGAGGATGTAGCGGCGGCCTGCGCCGAGGCTGCGCGCGGCCTCCACGTACTCCTTCTCGCGCAGCGACAGCGTCTGGCCGCGCACGATGCGGCCGACGTACGGCCAGCCGAAGAAGCCGATGACCGAGACCAGCACCGCGATGCGCACCCCGCTGCCGGTCAGGCCCAGCAGGTCGTTGGGGAGCACCGAGACCAGGGAGATGATGAACAGCAGCTGCGGGAAGGCCAGCAGCATGTCCATCACCCGGCTGATCACCGAGTCCACCCAGCCACCGAAATATCCGGCGATGATGCCGAAAACGGTGCCGAGGACGACGGCGACCAGGGCCGCGAGGAAGGCCACCAGCAGCGAGATCCGCGCGCCGTAGACGACGCGGCTGAACACGTCGCGGCCGTTGGAGGGCTCGACACCGAAGAGGAAGTCCGAACTGATGCCGCCCAGGCCGCCCTTGGGGGTGCCGAAGAGGGGGTCGATCTCCTCCTGGTGGAACTCGTTGGGCGGGTGGCCCAGCAGGCTCACGATCAGCGGCGCGAAGATCGCCACTAGCACGAGGAATACGACCACGCCGCCGCCCGCAAGCGCCAACTTGTCGCGTTTGAGGCGTCTCCAGGCAATCTGTCGCAGCGATCTTCCCTCGACCGACGCCTTGACCACATTCGCCGCCACATCGGCAGTCGCCACCGGCTCTGCGTCGGTGCTCGTGCCGTGCAATGGTGCCGTCATCGTGGTGGGGACCCCTCTCGACCGGTGGTGACCGGCCCACGACTCGCCGCTGTGGCGGCTTAAGTTCACAAGGTGAGCGAAAGGGGTCGTTTTACGGAACCGCGCCCCTTGGAGCGGGAGTCTTCATCGCGTTTGTGATCACCCGCCAGTACCCACGGGCAATGGATGCCTAACCGTGATGTGCAGTAAGCGGTTCCGGTATACGGACAGTTGTGGCCCGTGAACGCATCAGTAACAAACGCCCCACCGCAGGAACTTCGCGGTGGGGCGTTTCGGAGAAGGCGGCTCAGTACGCGTGCCGGGGCGGTGGATAGCCGTACCCGTACGACGGGGGCGGCGGCGCGGGCGCTGCGTTGTAGGCGTCGCGGTCGAAGAACGGCCGGGCGTTGGCCCGCATCCACATCGCGACCGGGTCGTGCTCGTCCGACAGCTCGACCGTCGAGACCGGCAGCCCCTCCGGCACCACGCCGACGGACTGCTGCATCATCAGCCGCACCGACTCCACGGCCTGCTGGCCGTTGTCGTACAGATCGAGCCCGATGGCCAGATACGGGGCGCCCAGCGCGGGCTGCACCCAGGCCCGGCGCAGCGAGCGCACCGCGACGGTGCGATGCGCGTTCTGCCCCAACAGGGCGTAGAACTGCGGGATTTCGATGGCCGGATCCGTCACCCGCAGCGGACCGGCGGGCAGTCGGTCCAACCCGCCCGCGATGCGCCGCAGGTCGAGCCAGGGGATGCCGACGCCGCCGCCGGGGGCGTGCGGGTTGAGCCAGAGGCCGTAGTGGTCGCGGTAGAGGGAGTCGGCGATCCGGCGGGCGTCCACCACCTCATGCGCACGGTTCCAGCCACTGGCGGCGAGTTCCTGGGCGGAGGTCACACACGGTGCGTAACCGTGGCCGTCCATGTCCATGTTGCCGTACTGGGCGTCGGGATCGCCGGGCGCACCGTGCCACAGCAGCATCCAGACCTGCCCCCCGGCGAGGGCGTGCAGCAGCGCCTCGTAGGCGTCGTACCGGCCGGGAGCGACCTGCTCCAGCATCCGCTCGACCTGAC
>NZ_GG657754.1:3438050-3443151 GCF_000158915.1 Streptomyces himastatinicus ATCC 53653
CGCGCCGAGCGCCCGGCCGAGCGCCTCCACCGCGAGGGCCTGCCCCTCCGGGCCCGGCGCGTCCAGCTGGACACCGACGAAGAGCGCAGGCTGATCGCCCTCGACGCTGGCCAGCGCGCGCCGCGCGGTACGTACTCCGGGCTCCCTCGCGAACTCGATCCCGGCGGAAGCCAGGAAGTCGACCGGCTCCTCCTGCCAGTCGGGCTCGAACAGCCGCACCCGGCCCCCGCGCGCCGGGCCGTCCAGCGCGCTGCGTCCGGCCTTGCACAGCTCCTCGACCGCGGACGGCGGCAGCGGGACGCCGACCGGCCCGTCCGGGTTCACCACGATGCCGAGCTGCGGCGGCAGCCCGCGGGCGAACTCGACGGCCGGGGCGACCGTGAACGACATATGGCCGCCGACGATCTGGAGGAACTGCTGCTCGGAGCTGAAGACCGGTACGTACGCCTGGCCCTCGATCTCCACGGTGGGCAGGTCGAGGCTGCGGCTGTCGGGGCCGCCGCCGTTCGGCAGCGGGATCCAGACATGGCTGCGGGCGAGCGTCTCCACGATCCGCGCTCCGGCGCCCGCGACCCCGATCGAGGCGCCGAGCACCTCTTCCAGCTCATTGCCGGGAAACGCGGGATAAGCGCCGTCGGGAAATCCTCCGTGAGCGGGGGTTATGCCCTGGTGCTCCGGGATACTCATCTTCGTCCAACCGCCATCTCGTCCGACCTGCACCAGCACCCTAACGGCTGCGCGGCAAAAGGCCATGGGCCGCCCGGCCATCTCCACAGCACTTCCTCACGCCGAGGTCACGCCGCGGGCACATCGGGGGCGGCACCGGGGCGGCTCCGCGACGGCGCCGGGGCGACGCCGGGGGCGTGCCACCGAAAGGCGCCGTTACGTTCGGTCACCTTCCGGTGGCTCGTTTCCTACTGGTGCCCGACTCGCAGGTCACTCGAAGGAGATGCTCCGCAGCCGGCTCGCGGTTGCCCGGTCCAGCAGCACGGCGGAGGCGCAGCCCTCGGGCGGCAGCCCGCTCTCCACCCGCGTCACCAGCCGGTCCATCGCCCGCCGGTGCCGCCCGAAGGCGGAGCCGGAGACGCCCCGGCCGCGGGCGGCCTGGCCCTCCAGGGCGACCGCGGGGTCCACGTCCAGCAGCACCAGATGCAGCCCGCGGCCGGTGCGCCGGGCGTCCCGGGCCAGCCAGCGGCGCACCCAGGGCTGTGAGCCGCAGTCGTGGATGACGACGCCGGCGCCCGAGCGGACCGCCCGGCGCAGCCCCACGTAGTGGGCGCAGCGGACCAGCGGCCGGTAGACCGCGTACGGCAGCCAGCGGGGCATGCGTCTTTCCCAGGTCTCCCGGGTGTTCTGCGAGTCCACCCGCACCACGGGCCTGCCGCCCGGGTCGCATCCGGGGACGACCCGGCTGATCAGGGTCGACTTGCCGCTGCCGGGCAGCCCCGAGGCGATGATCAGGTCACGCGCCGGGTAGCGCAGCTCCGCCCCCACCCCGCCGCGCAGATCGTGGACGGCGGCGCGGCGATCCGGTCTGACCGTGCCGCCCGACGGCGTCCGCTCCTGCGGCGTCCGCTCCTGCCGCGCGGGCAGGGTCTCTCGGGTTGTCGCGTATGTTCCCTGCCCGTGCACCGTGATCGTCCTCCAAGGTCGGTCAAGCGGCTCCGTACCCCGAGAGTGTCAAGAAAAGGTAATGGCCATCAAGGAGGCCCCGGCGCGACCCCGCTCACAGAACAGCGCAAGATCAGGGGTTCCCTTCCGGAGTGGACGTGCGATGATGTCCGCGCCAACTGCGTAAGCCAACTGCATACCGGCCGCTCGAATCCGCGCGGGAGAGTCCTCGGTCACCGGCTCCGCCGAATCGTCCGAGGCGCCGAAGGAGCAAGCCCTCCCTTGAATCTCTCAGGCCCCGATACCGCACGGATGAGGCAGATCTGAAAAGCGGGTCACGCTGTCCGTGGCCCCACCCAAGGTGCAAGCCCGGCCAGTCCCGCCCCGCGGGAATGGTCACGGCGAACCTCTCAGGTTCCGATGACAGATGGGGAGGACGCTGTGCCGTCCTTGTCGTCCCATCCGCCCCACCGCACGTCATCGCCGTGACCATGACCCCGGGAGCCGCACCATGACCGACGCCCCGCCCACGCCCCGCCGCACCGCGCTGGACGCGGTCCACCGTGCGCTCGGCGCCACCATGACCGACTTCGCGGGCTGGGACATGCCGCTGCGGTACGGGAGCGAGCGCGACGAGCACACCGCGGTGCGCACCCGCGCCGGGCTCTTCGACCTCTCCCACATGGGTGAGATCGCTCTCACCGGGCCGCAGGCCGCCGACGCCCTCGATCACGCCCTGGTCGGCCATCTCTCGGCGCTCGCCGTGGGCCGCGCCCGCTACACCATGATCTGCGACAGCGAGGGCGGCATCCTCGACGACCTGATCGTCTACCGGCTCGCCGAGCAGGAGTACCTGGTCGTGGCCAACGCCTCGAACGCCCAGGTGGTGCTGGACGCGCTGACCGAGCGCGCCAGCGGCTTCGACGCCGCCGTACGGGACGACCGCGACGCTTACGCGCTGCTCGCCGTCCAGGGGCCGCAGTCCCCCGGGATCCTGAAGGGGCTGACCGACGCCGACCTGGACGGGCTGAAGTACTACGCGGGGCTGCCGGGGACCGTCGCGGGCGTCCCCGCTCTGATCGCCCGCACCGGCTACACCGGCGAGGACGGCTTCGAGCTGTTCGTCGCGCCGGACGACGCCGAGCGGGTCTGGCAGGCGCTGACCGAGGCGGGCGCCCCGGTGGGCCTGGTGCCGTGCGGCCTGTCCTGCCGGGACACGCTGCGCCTTGAGGCGGGGATGCCGCTGTACGGGCACGAGCTGGGCACCGACACGACCCCGTTCGACGCGGGGCTCGGCCGGGTGGTGAAGTTCGCCAAGCCCGGCGACTTCGTCGGCCGCGGGGCGCTGGAGGCCGCGGCGCGCGAGGCCGAGGCCCGGCCGCCGCGCGCACTGACCGGCCTGGTCGCCGAGGGCCGCCGGGTGCCGCGCGCCGGTTACGCCGTGCTGGGCCCTGACGGCTCGGAGATCGGCCGGGTCACCTCGGGCGCCCCGTCCCCGACGCTGGGGAAGCCGATCGCCATGGCGTACGTCGACGCGGAGCACGCCGCGCCCGGCAGCCCGGGAGTGGCGGTGGACATCCGCGGTACCCGGGAGCCGTACGAAGTGGTCGCGCTCCCCTTCTATCGCCGCGAACGCTGAAACCTCCCTTTCCGGCGTCCTCCGGCGTCTTCCGGCGTCGCGCACGGCCCGACCTCCCCTTCTCTGACCGTGCGCGCCGAAACCTCCCGTGACCCGTCTGTCTCACCACTGAAGACCCGTTTCCCAAGCACTCCCCTCTATCCAGGAGAATCGGACCATGAGCAACCCCCAGCAGCTGCGCTACAGCAAGGAGCACGAGTGGCTGTCGGCCGCCGACCAGGACGGCGTGTCGACGATCGGCATCACCGAATACGCGGCCAACGCGCTCGGCGATGTCGTGTACGTCCAGCTCCCGGATGTCGGCTCCACCGTCGCCGCCGGTGAAACCTGCGGTGAGCTGGAGTCCACGAAGTCGGTCAGCGACCTGTACGCGCCGGTCTCCGGTGAGGTCACCGAGATCAACGAGGACGTGGTGAACGACCCGGCGCTGGTGAATTCCGCCCCCTTCGAGGGCGGCTGGCTGTTCAAGGTGAAGGTGACGGACGAGCCGGACGGCCTGCTCTCCGCCGAGGAATACGCCGCCTTCTCCCACAACTGACCCTCCTTACTCGATCGGGACCCTGATGTCGCTTCTGAACAGCTCCCTCCACGAGCTCGACCCGGACGTCGCCGCTGCTGTCGACGCCGAACTCCACCGCCAGCAGTCCACCCTCGAAATGATCGCCTCGGAGAACTTCGCTCCGGCCGCCGTCATGGAGGCCCAGGGCTCGGTCCTGACCAACAAGTACGCCGAGGGCTACCCCGGCCGCCGCTACTACGGCGGCTGTGAGCACGTCGACGTGGTCGAGCAGATCGCCATCGACCGCATCAAGGAGCTCTTCGGCGCCGAGGCCGCCAACGTCCAGCCGCACTCCGGCGCCCAGGCGAACGCCGCCGCGATGTTCGCGCTGCTCCAGCCCGGCGACACCATCCTCGGGCTGAACCTGGCGCACGGTGGCCACCTCACCCACGGCATGAAGATCAACTTCTCCGGCAAGCTCTACAACGTGGTGCCCTACCACGTGGACGCCGAGACCGGTCTGGTCGACATGGACGAGGTCGAGCGCCTGGCCAAGGAGCACCGCCCCAAGCTGGTCATCGCGGGCTGGTCGGCGTACCCGCGCCAGCTCGACTTCGCCGCCTTCCGCCGCATCGCGGACGAGGTCGGCGCGTACCTGATGGTCGACATGGCCCACTTCGCGGGCCTGGTGGCGGCCGGGCTCCACCCCTCCCCCGTACCGCACGCCCACGTCGTGACCACCACCACCCACAAGACCCTGGGCGGTCCGCGCGGCGGCGTCATCCTGTCCACCGCCGAACTGGCCAAGAAGATCAACTCCGCGGTCTTCCCCGGTCAGCAGGGCGGCCCGCTGGAGCACGTCATCGCGGCCAAGGCGGTGTCCTTCAAGGTCGCCGCGGGCTCCGAATTCAAGGAGCGCCAGGAGCGCACGGTCGAGGGCGCCAAGATCCTCGCCGAGCGGCTCACCCAGTCCGACGTGACCGAGGTGGGCGTCTCCGTCCTCTCCGGCGGCACGGACGTGCACCTCGTCCTGGTCGACCTGCGCAACTCGGAGCTGGACGGCAAGCAGGCCGAGGACCGTCTCCACGAGGTCGGCATCACGGTCAACCGCAACGCCATCCCGAACGACCCGCGGCCGCCGATGGTCACCTCGGGTCTGCGGATCGGCACCCCGGCGCTCGCCACCCGCGGCTTCACCGCCGAGGACTTCCGCGAGGTCTCGGACATCATCGCCGAGGCGCTCAAGCCCTCGTACGACGCCGAGGGGCTGAAGGCGCGGGTCACCGCCCTCGCCGACAAGCACCCGCTGTACCCGCACCTGTCGAAGTAACCCGGGTCCTGGCCTCGCGGGG
>NZ_GG657754.1:3443293-3470600 GCF_000158915.1 Streptomyces himastatinicus ATCC 53653
GCTCGCACACCGTCGGCCCGATGCGGGCGGCACGGCTGTTCGTCCGCCGGCTGAAGAACGAGGGCCTGCTGGCCCCCACCGCCGCGGTGCGGGCGGAGCTGTTCGGCTCCCTGGGCGCCACCGGCCACGGCCACGGCACCCCCAAGGCCGTGCTGCTCGGCCTGGAGGGCCACTCCCCGCGCACCGTCGACGTCGAGGCCGCCGACGGCGAGGTCGAGCGCATCCGCACCACCAAGCGGCTGCGACTGCTCGCCGCCGAGATCGAGGGCGGTCACGAGATCGACTTCGACGAGTCCGACGAGCTGATCCTGCACCGCCGCCGCTCGCTGCCGTACCACGCCAACGGCATGACCCTCTTCGCGTACGACGAGTCCGGCCATCCGCTGCTGGAGAAGACCTACTACTCGGTCGGCGGCGGCTTCGTCGTCGACGAGGACGCCGTCGGCGAGGACCGCATCAAGCTCGACGACACCGTCCTGAAGTACTCCTTCCGCACCGGCGACGAACTCCTGCGGCTCTCCCGCGAGACCGGCCTGTCCATCTCCGCCCTGATGCTGGAGAACGAGAAGGCGTGGCGTACCGAGGAGGAGATCCGTGCGGGTCTGCTGGAGATCTGGCAGGTCATGGAGGACTGCGTCTCCCGTGGCCTCGGTCAGGAGGGCATCCTGCCCGGCGGGCTGAAGGTCCGCCGCCGCGCTGCCAACGCCGCCCGTGCCCTGCGTTCCGAGGGCGACGCGGCCGCCCGTGCGATGGAGTGGGTGACCCTGTACGCGATGGCGGTCAACGAGGAGAACGCGGCCGGTGGCCGTGTCGTCACCGCCCCGACGAACGGCGCCGCCGGGATCATCCCGGCCGTCCTGCACTACTACACCCGCTTCGTCCCCGGCGCCGACGAGGAAGGCATCATCCGCTTCCTCCTCGCCGCCGGTGCCATCGGCATGCTCTTCAAGGAGAACGCCTCCATCTCCGGCGCCGAGGTCGGCTGCCAGGGCGAGGTCGGCTCCGCCTGCTCCATGGCCGCCGGCGGCCTCGCCGAGGTGCTGGGCGGCAGCCCGGAGCAGGTCGAGAACGCCGCCGAGATCGGCATGGAACACAACCTCGGCCTGACCTGCGACCCCGTCGGCGGGCTGGTGCAGATCCCCTGCATCGAGCGCAACGGCATGGCCGCGGTCAAGGCCGTGACCGCCGCGCGGATGGCGCTGCGCGGCGACGGCCGCCACCATGTCTCCCTCGACAAGGTCATCAAGACCATGAAGGACACCGGCGCCGACATGAAGGTCAAGTACAAGGAGACGGCGCGGGGCGGGCTCGCGGTCAACGTCATCGAATGCTGACGCGGCCGGTCACGGCTGGCCCAGGATCACTCCGCGCCATGTCCATCCCGCCTTGAGAACTGTGTCGCGCAGGGGGTCCTTGAGTTCCGCGGTGTCGAAGCGGAACGTCTCCGTTGCCTCAAGACGGCCATCGGCCCCGCGCCCGATCGACCACCGCAGGGATTTCGTGTTGGCCGGGCCGCGAACATATCTCTTGGACACCGGCATGTTCCCAATCCGGTCGACCTCCCACATTCGGTCGAGGGCACGCACCTCGTGATTCTCCGGGACGAGGCGCATCCGGATCTCAATGGCTCGGCTCAATTGGGACCTGATGAAAAAGTTCCGCCAGGCCGGTTCCTTGAGCTTCCACTCCGCGACCAGGTCGACCCCCTCCGGGGTGCCATCGCGAATGACGTACGGAACGTCCGACCCACACAAGTCGAGCAGTGCGGCCCGGACCTCATGGGCGGGCCGCGGCTCGACACCGCCGCTTGGTCGCTTCGTGCCGGTCAGTTTGTCAAAGAGGCCCATTGGATCAACCTATGAGTGTGGGGTAGTCGGCGCAAGAACTTCGGTCTCGACACGATGCGTTAGGCCGACGTCCTGGTTTCCGGGCGAACGGTGCGTACGAATTCACGGAAATCCTCCAGTACGCTGTCGAATTGGTCCGCCGTGGCGGTCAGAGCCAGCCGGATCACCGAACGCTTGCTTGGGTCATCGATGTCCAGCATGGACAAATACACCTGCGACTGGACGAGATCGCGGCGCACGCCACCGGCGACGGCCGATAGGGCCAGCTCCTGGGTCAGCCCTGGCGCGTCGACTGAGCCGATTTCGTCGCGGCCGGTCACCCATAGCGACTCGGCGATCTCGCGCATGCGTTGCACAGACTCATCGGCGATCTCGGCCAGCGCCGACGCGTCCGGCCGGAAATCGCCGTCGACGGTGATGTTGGCGGTGAACCCGGCGTCCGGCTGCGGATGCCGCGCGACGAAGGCCACGTCCGGCGCGCCAACCTGGTCCGGAGGAACGGCGTACCAGCCCTCCGGTAGGCGAAATTCGATCGATACCGGCAGCACCATGGGCATCTCGGGCTCTCCTTTCTGGGTAGTAAGAGGTCAGAACAGGTCGGTAATGCCGTCCTTGACCGATCCGGCCGCGTCACCGATATCGCCCATCGCATCGGCCGCCTTGCCTGCTGTGTCGGAGATCTTGTCCGGATCGAAGGTGAGCTCCATTCCCACAGAACCCCCGACAGGAAGGGACGCACCTAGTTCCCCGCCGATATGGAATTTTCCGTCATCCTCCTTGCCGAACGTCAACTCGGCCTTAGCACCCGGGCCGGCCCAGCCTTCGCCCGTCACGCCGGCGCTGATCCCACCGGACTCGAAGCCTCCAGTGGCGGTTCCCTTCGCCCCGGCGAACAGTTCCCCACCGATTTTGCCCCCATCCTTACCGGCCTCGGCCGTGACCGAGGCCTCAGCGCCACCGAACCCGGTAAGCCGCCCGAAAACACCGTGCGTTCCGGCATTGGCGTGCCCCTCGGCCATCGCCCGCACACCCAGCGACGCCTCGGCGTTGGCATCGATGCCCTTGTCGCTGAATCCGTAGCTCTTCGTGGCCCTGCCACCCCCATAGAGATCGCCAATCCCCGAGAGCTTCACGTGCCCATTGGTCGCCGATCCTTCCCCAGTGATATGAAAGAGGTCGGCGTATGCCTTGTCCATGCCTTGCCTACCGTAGGCAGGGCCGCTGCTGGACGTACCGAGGTCGGGTCCGGTCATGTCGAACTTACCCTTTTTAGTCCATCCGTCGGCTTTCGTGGCGCTGGACTTTTCCGGCACTCCGGCCTTCTTCAGATCACCTACGGCATGCGCGTTGAACCCGTTGAAGCCGATGCCGTCGAGCGAGGTGTCACCCACCGCGCGGGTCAGCGCCCGCTTCACGCTCTGGTCGGCTTCGTCCACCTCATTCACCGCTTTGGTGATCCTGTCGGTCCACTTCTGAGCCCGTTCCTTGGCATGGGACAACGACGTCATGTAGTCCGGGTCGTGGCGGGCGGCGTACTGCTCCTTCTCGGAGAGCTTGTCGAAACCGACATAGGTGGCCTTGCCCGTGCTGTCGACCTTGTAGTCCTTCTCCACGGCGTCGTCGACCAGATCCTTGACCGCCTTCTTCAGCCGGGTCAGCTCGGTGTGGGCCTCCTTCAGGAGACGGGCGATGGCCTGCGCCTCCTTCTTGGCCGCCGCGAATTCGTAGGCCGTCGCCTTGGAGGTGCTCTGCTGCGCCTCCTGGGCCTGCCCCCGCCAGCTGCCGTCGCCCAGGGCGCCCTGCACATGCTTCTGGTAGTCGTCCTTCACGTCGCCCATGAGCTCACCCATCTTCCGCCAGACTTCGGACGCGTCCGACAGCAGCGAAAGATCGGTGGTCATCACATCCTGGTAAGTCAGTGACATGGTCGTTCCCCCGGTTCATACCTGATCGAGACGGCTGGGGGACGGCAGTCGGCCCATCGAGCCGAACTGTCCCCCGGTAGCGGGAAACTGGCCGTGAAAGAAAGGGTTCGCGCCGAAGCCGGCGGCCGGGCAGCAGGTGCTGCCCACTGAGTTCCGCAGTACCAGGGACAGCCGCATCCGCTGCCCTGTGAAGCCCCCGGAACGCATGGCCGCCCTTCACTACGTGTATTTCCACCCGTTCGACGCCGAATTGGGCGCAGGCCAGGCATCCTGGCACGCACCCTACATGCGGTGAGGTTCGAACGAAGCGCCCGGTCGCGTACAAGGAGCAGGCCCTGGCGGCGCGTTGCCCAGCGTCGTGAGAAACGCGGTGAGCGCACTCACCTTCACGGATTCACACACACCATCCGAAGACATCCGCCCGGGAGGCCGGACCGGCCGGGGTGTCACCCCAGGTGCAGCAGCGCGCCACCACTGGCGCACAGGGCGATGCCCAGACCTGAGATCCGCAACCGTGATTCCGGGGAGAACATGAACGCCCCGATCCCAGGGCCCGGCCATTATCGGATTCAGATCTGGCCGACTCCGCGAGCCGGCGGCAGGGACAGCGCTGTCGGTGGCGACTGGCAGAGCGCCGCGCGCCCCCGAAGTGCCTTGCCCTGAAGGAGAGTTCGACTTAGCGTGACGGGCCGGTAGCAGCGTCGGAGGGGGCACGGGGCGTGGGGTTCTGGATGGCTGCTGCGTCGGTGTGGGCCGTGCTGCAACTGTTGTTGCTGTCCTGGCCGGTGCGGACGGTGCGGTGGCCGACGGTGCTGCTCGCCTTCGGGGTGGGTGCGTACGGCTGCGGTGTGGTCTCGATGCTGCTGGAGCTGGTGGTGGCACGCCAGTTGGCGACCGCACAAGGGAAGTCGCTGGCAGCCGTCATGGACGCGGTGTCGTGGACGACGGCTCCGGTGGTGGAGGAGCTGCTGAAGGTCGCACCGCTCCTGATCGCCGGGTGGGCGCTGCGCGGGCGGATGCAGTGGGGGCTGGCGGACTTCGTGGTGCTCGGCGGCGCCGCCGGGGCGGGGTTCAGCCTGCTGGAGAACCTGCTGACCTATGCCGAGTCCGGAGACAAGGCGCTTCCCGTGGATGAGGGCGGCTGGCAGATCGCGCAGAGCTTGGCCGACCATCCGTACGTTCCCGGCCCCGGGCAGATCCTCGGCAGCTGGTTTCCCGCGCCGACCGGCACCGTCGACATCGTCCGGGGTCCGGTGCTCCCCTACGAGGTGCACATCTTCACCAGCGTGCTCGGCGGGCTGGCGGTGGGGCTGCTGTGGTGCGGTGCCCGCGTGCTGGCCCGGGCCGCGGCGCTGGTGCCAATGGCCGGGGCGCTGGCGATCCACTGGGTGTACAACTACGCCGCCTTCGAGCACGACGACACCGCGATGGAGTGGCGGGAGAGGCTGGCCGGGGACTGGGGGCTGTGGATCGTCCTGGGGTGTCTCGCCGCCGCGTGGATCTGGGATCTGCGCCGGTCCCGCCTGGGCCGGCGGCGTGAGCCCGGTGCCGTACTGGCTGCCGAACGCCAGGGCCGGACCGCCGCGGAAGTGCTCTTCGGGTACGCCCTGCTGCGTCTTCCGGCCACCTGGATCATCGCGCTGGGCTACGCCCGGCAGCGCCGGGCGCTGCTCTACGCCGCGGCCCACCCCCGTACCCGCGCGGAGAGGCTGGAGCCGCTGCGCGAGTCAGTCGTCCGGCAGACCCGGCACATGGACGCGACCCACAGCCAGGAGGCCTGGCGTGGCGTGAGCTTCGGGCAGCTGTGGCGCCGGGCCCGGGAGCAGCGTCCCCGCATGCCGGGGCACGAGAAGGTGCTCCTGGTGCTCGGCCTGCTGCTGGCCGTTCCTTCTCTGGCGTATCTGGCGGTGGGTTCCTTCCCGTCCGCGAAGGGTGTGCAGGAGTACTTCGCCGGGGGCACCGGGCTGCGCATCCTGGTCGGGGTGGGCCTGGCGGGGCTGTCCCTGACCGTGTGGCGGCTGATCTCCGCCGTACGCGGCTACCGGACTGCGAGCGCGTCGCCACTCGGCGAGACGGTCGCCCTGGTCCAGTTCCGCATCGCCGTCTGCACGGGCAGTCTCGTCGTCGGCGGCCTGCTGCTGTCGCGCTGGCCGGCGATCGCCGACGGTGAGGCTCCCTTGGCGGGCTACCGCATCCTGGGCGCCGACGGCTTTCTCCTGTCGAAGCTCCTCGAGGTCGGTCTTCCCCTCCTCCTCACCCTCGCCATGTTCGCCATGCCGTACGCGCTGCCGCTGGAACTCGCCATGGGCGGCGGGCTGGCGGAGACCCTGCTGATGGGCCTCGCCCCACGCGCCCTGGCCCCGATCGCCTCACGCGTCGGGGCCAGGCTGGCGGCGCGCGAGGCGACGCAGTGGGCGCGCGGGGCGCTTCGGGGCGGTGGCCGGGGCGTGTTCTCCCGTACGTGGGACCGCATACGGCACGGCCGTACGGACCCGGTGGACCTGGCGACCGGGCGGATGTTCCTGCCGCAGACGGATGTGGAGCTGGCGGGGGTGCTGCCGCTGGTGTTCTCCCGCCGGGTGGACTCCGGATACCGGGCCGGGCAGTGGTTCGGCCCGACCTGGGCCTCGACGGCCGACCAGCGGCTGGAGTCCGACGAGCAGGGCGTGGTGTTCTTCACCGAGGACGGCCTGCTGCTGGCCTATCCGCATCCGGTGCCGGGCGGCACCGCGGTCATGCCCGCGGAGGGGCCGCGGTGGCCGCTGGCACGGTCGGCGGACGGCGGCACGTACACCGTCACCGACCCCGAGGCCGGGCTCATCCGCACCTTCACCCCGCACTACGACGGGACGGCGGCACTCCTGCGGGAGATCGCCGACCGCAACGGCAACCGCATCACCTTCACCCACGACGCTTCCGGGGCGCCGGTCGAGGTCCTGCACAGCGGCGGCTACCGGCTGCGGCTGACCTCGGAGAACGGTCGGATCACCGGCCTGTACGCCGGGGACGTGCGAGTGATGGGCTACGGCTACACCGACGGCCACCTCACCGAGACCACGGGCTCCTCTGGGCTGCCGCTGCGTTTCGTCTACGACCGGGCCGGGCGGATCACCTCCTGGACCGACACCAACAACCGGTGGTTCTCCTACGCCTACGACGCATTCGACCGGGTCACCGCCGAGCGCGGCGAAGGCGGCCACTTCACCTTCCGCATCGGCTACGACGAGACCGACCCGGACTTCCCCGGCCTGAAGATCACCACCCTGACCTCCCCGGACGGTGCGGTCACCCGCTATCTGGTCGACGAGGCGCACCAGGTCGTCGGTGAGATCGACGCGGCGGGCGCGATCAGCCGCACCGCGTACGACCAGGTCGGCCGTACGGTCGCCGAGACCGACCCGCTGGGCCGCACCACGGGCTTCCGTTACGACGAACACGGGCACCTGACCGCCGTGATCCGGCCGGACGGCAGCGAGATCGGCGCGGTGCTCGACGCCCAGGGCAACCCGGTGCAGATCACCGGCCCGGGCGGCGCGGTGTGGCGCCAGACCTTCGACGCGGCAGGCAACCGCACCTCGCTCACCGACCCGCTGGACGCCACCACCCGCTACCTCTACGACGCGCGCGGCGGCCTGCTCGCCGTCACCGACGCGCTGGGCGCGACGACCCGGGTGCGCTGCGACGGGGCCGGACTTCCGGTCGAGATCACCGACCCCTTGGGGGCCACCACCCGCTACCAGCGGGACACGCTCGGCCGCGCGGTGGCCGAGACCGACCCACTGGGCGCGATCACCCGCTACGAGTGGAGCCCCGAAGGCAGGCTCCTGCGCCGCACCGCCCCGGACGGGTCGGCGGAGTCCTGGACGTACGACGGCGAGGGCAACTGCCTCACCCACACCGACCCCGTCGGCGGCACGGCCGCGTACGAGTACACCCACTTCGACCTCCTGGCCGCCCGCACCGGCCCGGACGGCGTCCGCCACGAGTTCGAGCACGACGCGGCCCTGCGGCTGACCAAGGTCACCAACCCGCAGGGCCTGACGTGGAATTACACCTACGATGCGGCAGGCCGTCTGATAGCCGAGACGGACTTCGACGACCGTAGGGTGGCCTACGAGCACGACACGGCGGGTCAACTCCTCTCGCGCACCGACCCGATGGGCCGACGCACCGACTACACCTACGACGCGCTGGGCCGCCTGGTGGCCCAGGATGCCGCCGGGCAGGTCTCGACCTTCCGCTGGGACCCGGACGGAGAATTGCTCGAAGCCGTCGGCCCGGACACCGAGCTGAACCGGGCCTACGACCCCCTCGGCCGCATGCTGTCCGAGACCGTGGACGGCCGCACCCTGCACCTGGCCTACGACGCGGCAGGGCAGCTCACCTCCCGCCGTACCCCGGCAGGGGCGGAGACCGCCTACGCGTACGACGCGGCAGGCAACCGCACCACGCTGACCACCGGGGGCAGGGAGCTGACCGTCGCCCATGACGCGTCGGGCCGCGAAATCCGGCGGAGTTGGGCGGGAGGACTGTCCCTGACCCAGGCATGGAACCCGGCGGACCGCCTCATCGGCCAGTCCTGCACCGCGGGTACGCGGAGCCTGCTGCGGCGCACCTACACCTGGCGCCCTGACGGCTACCTCTCCGGTGTCGAGGACACCACCGCCGGGCCCAGCCACTACACCCTGGACCCGGTCGGTCGCGTCACCCAGGTACGGGCCGCCACGTGGCAGGAGTCCTACGCCTACGACCCGGCGGGCAACCAGGCCCACGCCACCTGGCCGCACCAGCACCCCGGTGCGGACTCGACGGGCGAACGCGCCTACACCGGCACCCAAATACGCGCCGCGGGCACCACCCGGTACGAATACGACGCCGCAGGCCGCACCACGCTGCGCCAGAAGGCCCGCCTGCCGAGGAAGCCCGACACCTGGCGCTACACCTGGGACACCGAAGACCGCCTCACACGCGTGGTCACCCCCGACGGCACCACCTGGCACTACCGCTACGACCCCCTCGGCCGACGCACCGCCAAACAACGGCTGGCCGCTGATGGCACAGTCGCCGAGGAAACCCGCTTCACCTGGCACGGCGCCACCCTCATCGAGCAGAGCACGACCTCAACCGACTGGACCGGTCGGCAGAACCTCACCTGGGACCACGACGAGACCGGCCTGATCCCACTCGCCCAGACCACCCGCTACGCCCCGGCCGTCGACACGCCCCAGGACGAGATCGACACCCGCTTCTACGCGATCATCACCGATCTGGTCGGCACCCCCACCCACCTCGTCGACGACACCGGCCACACCGCCTGGCAGTCCCGCACGACCCTCTGGGGCACCACCACCTGGAACACCGACGCCGCCGCCTACATACCCCTCCGCTTCCCGGGCCAGTACCACGACCTGGAAACCGGCCACCACTACAACCTCCACCGCCACTACGACCCCGAAACCGCCCGCTACCTCACCCCCGACCCGCTCGGCTTGGCACCCGCGCCCAACCCCACCACCTACGTCCACAACCCCCACGTCTGGGCAGATCCAGACGGCCTCGCGCCCAAAAAGCCTTCCTACATGGTTCCGGAGCCCTTGCCTTCGGCTCCTCGGGGCGAGTTGGTTCGCTATGACCGCGTCTTCTCCCACCGGCAGGAAATCAACCTCCACGTCCCAAGACTGATCACTCCCGGTGGCCGAACACTCTCAGCACACGCTGCCGAGCGCGTCGCCGGAAGCGGGCCTGGCCGTCCACCTACGACACTGGACGTGGTGGACCACATTCTGAACAAGGGGACAAAGATCAAGTTCGATCCGTACAGGGATACCATTCAGGTGAGAGCCCCCTCACTCCCAGGAAAGCCATTCGTAGCCGTCAGCGCGAGCAACCCTCAATATGTCGTCACAGTGATGATCCCAAAGCAGGTAACTTTGCCGTGAACCCACGGGAATCTCTACTCAAGCTGATCGACGTGTTTCTATCCGGCCAGGACAGATCGATGCAGATCGTGAGTCAGATCGAAGCGGTCACCATCGACTACTTCCTTGACTCGGACGTCTATGAGATCCTCAGCGAATCCGTCTCCCTGTACCGCCCAGGGGAAGGGCTCCCGTATATGGACGAAGAAGAGATGGCGGAGTCTCTGGAGGAAGCCCGGAGAGCATTGGTGGATGACACTGGCGGAAGCGAATAAAACACACACCCAGTACTTCACACATAATGCTCCGGCTGGTCGAGGCAGCCCGCCATGCCTGCCCATGAACGCAAAGATCCACAGCGGATCGGACCGGGCCCACCATCCGTCACCCCCACCCTGGGCGAGCAGCTCCTGCTCCTCTCATTGGACGACGAGTCCGGCACCGCGAAGTCGCGACGGCTCCGGCAGAATTGCAAGGCTGGCAATGATTGAGCAGGCGGCCAGGCTCATTGAGCCGTGCGGCGGTTGCGGTCGGCCCTGCGAAGGATGGGCGGTGCAACTGGTGAAGGAGGGCAGGCTCCACTGGGAACTTGAGTGGTCCTGCAACGACTGTGGCGTTTCGCACGACGGTGATTGGGGCGCCACTCCGGACGAAGTGCGGCGACCCATCCTGGCCGAGCACGGGTATAGGCGCCTCCGAGTCGAGGGGCCGATCAGCTCTGGAGGAAAGATCCTCAGAGCGTTCCGGAACGCCTTCGGAGTATCCATCGGCGAGGCGAAGCAATCGGCCGCGGAGCTTACCGAGGAGGAAGGGTGTCGGGGAACTCTCGTGGAAGTTTCCCTGCTTGCTGAACTTCTCAAGGAGTCCGGCATCGCCACAACGATTGACCATGCCTGACGCCACCGACCGAGAGCGGCCCTTCATCTTAGGGGATGCGTAGGCGCCGGAACCGGTGCGGTGATCCACTTCCTCCCCAAGGGCTGGTGAATAGAATGGCGCGTTACACGATCACCCCGAACGAAGGGCTCGACTCTGTCCGATTCGGCGAGCCCAGGACCGGACTGCGCGAGAGGCTGGGGTCCTTCACCTCATTTCGGCGCGGCGATTCGGAGAGCCCAACTGATCAATTCCCAGAGAAGGGGCTGCTCCTGTCCTTCAACCAAGACGACTCCCTTGAACTCATCGAGGTCACCCCAGAAGCACAGGTGACGTATCAAGGGATCACCCTCTTCGGTCGCCCCTACAGGCATGTTCTCGGCGACCTGCGAGAGCACGGCATTGAGGGAACAGAAGATGATCAGGGAGTCGAGTTCACCGACCTCGGTTTCGCTCTCTTCAATCCAGCCCCGGACGACCCCGAGGAAGAGGTCCACGGAGTCTCTGTCTTTCCGCGAGACTACTACTCAATGTGACCGATGACCGACTGACTCAGAGCGCCGGGAGTTCTCCGCTGCGCGCAGCCCCGTCGCTCTCGTACGTGAGGGCGACGGGGCTGGGGGGCGCTGGGCGTCAGGGGGTGGGGAACTCTCCGCTGCGCAGGGCGGTGGTGAACGAACCCCACGCGCCCGCCGGGAAGACCAGCGCGGGCCCCGCCGGGTCCTTGCTGTCCCGGACCGGGACGACACCGGTAGCGGCGGCTATGCCAGGCGCGAACTCCACGCACTGACCTTCGTTGCCGTTGCTGTAGCTGGACTTGACCCATGCAGCAGACGACAGGTCGAGGACAGTTCTCATCGAGCGTATTCCTCCATCACTTTACGGATCATGGACAACGACTGGCGGGTATTCAGAGCCGCAGCCCGCAGTCGGTCATAGGTGGCAGTCGCGTTCGCCACCGCTTCCGGTGAATCGATGAGCTGGCCTGCCATCGCCGTGTCCGCGTAGACGATGCTGGGCCCTTCCTCGAACGTCAGAAGGGTGAAACTCTCTGCCGCTGGGGATGCCCCCACTGCGAACGGTAGTACTTGCAGGGTGATGTGCGGAGACTCCGCCTCCTTCAGGAGGTGGGCCAGCTGGGCGGCCATGACCTTGGGGCCGCCCACCTCGTTCCGCAGACACGCCTCGCTCAGGACGCACCACAGCAGCGGCGGTGCATCCTTCTCCATCACCTCCCGCCTCCGCAGTCGTCGCTCGACCTTGGCGTCGATGTCGGCCACGGTCGCCCGGGGATGGACGGCTTCGAAGATCTCCCGGGCGTACTCGGGGGTCTGGAGCATGCCCATGATGAGCGTCGCAGAGAAGTCCGAGATGCCCGTCGCCTGGCGCTCCAACTGCACGTACGGGATGAACCACTCCGGATAGCCGTGCTGGCTCGCCCGCTTCCGTAGCCGCGCGAACGTACCCGGCGTGCCGAAGATCCGGTCACACGCGTCCGCGAACTCGGGACTGGCCAGCCGTTCGCCCGCCTCCACCTTGGCCACATATTGCTGCCCGTAGTTGGCCTTCAAGCCCAACTCCCGCTGGCTCAGCCCCGCGTGCAACCGCCAGACCCGTACCTCGGCGCCGAAAAACGCGGCCCCGCTGGACGGTTCCTGTCCTTCCGTCAGCTCACTCACCTGTGAATCTCCCCTCACCCCAAGCCTCCTGGTGTGCCCCGATCCCTGTTGCGCGCGGCCCCGCAGGGCAACGCTGGGAGTACACAGGGTGATTAAAGCCCGCAAGAGACATCCAGGTCAGGAAGAACCCCCCATGGTGTTTCCCTCCGAACGCATAAACGAATCCAGCACCTGCCCCCTCTGCCTGCACTACGAGGCGCTGCGCGAAGAGGCCGAACAGGCCGGGGACTACAGCAGGGCCACCGATTACGAGGTGCTGCGCCGCCGACACCCCGACCACACCGTCCACATCCGCAGGACCCCGACGAATCCCGGAGAGCGAACCGCATGAACACGCAACGACCCGTACCCGGACAGATGGCGTACGACCCGGCCAGCGGCCGGACAGGGGTGGTGCAGGCGGTGCACAGCCCCGACGAATTGCTCTTCGACCATCAGGTGGACGGCGGCCGGGTGGCCTTTCTGCGGCCGGAGCGGGGCGGGGTCGAGTGGACGGCCGACGCCGCCACGCTCCGTCACCCCTCCCCGGGGGAGTTCATCCGTCTGACCAGGTGAGAGATCACGCCGAGGGGGAACCCATAGGCGGATGGACGGCAAGACGAGCACGGGCGGTGGGCATGACGAGGCGCGGACGCGGCGGGGGCGGCTGTGGGAGTGGGGGCGGCGGGCGGCGGTGACGCACGGGCCCGAGCGGCATACGTTGCTGCTGATCGGGAAGTGCACGCTCGCGGCCACCCTCGCCTGGTTCACGGCGGCAGACCTGCTGCACGCGCAGTCGCCCGCGTTCGCGCCGTTCTCGGCCGTCCTCATCATGAACGTGACGGTGTACCAGTCGATCGCGCAGTCCCTGCGCTATGTCGCCGCGGTGGTGACGGGGGTGGCGGTCCAGGCGGCGTTGGGGTTTCTGGCGGGGCCGGATCTGTTGACGTTCGTGCTGGTCGCGGCCATCGCGCTGACGATCGGGCAGTGGAAGGCGCTGGGGGCGCAGCGGTCGCAGGTGGCGACGGCGGCGTTCTTCGCGTTCTCCACCTATGTCTCCGCGACGAGCAATACGGAGCGGGCGACCCAGCTGGGGCAGATCGTGCTGCTCGTCCTCATCGGGTGTTCGCTCGGGCTGCTGGTGAACGTCGTGCTCGTACCGCCGCTGCGGTACCGGAGCGCGGAGCACGGGATCCGGGCGCTGGCCGGGGCGCTGGAGTCGCTGCTCGCGGACATGGGACCGGCGATGCGCGACGGGGAGTTCGCCGAGGAGCACGCGCGGCACTGGCGTTCCCGGTCCGGCCACGCCCAGGCGCTGGTCAATCAGGCGAGGTCGGGGCTACAGACCGCGGAGGAGAGTGTTCCGTTCAATCCGCGGCGGCTGCTGCCCCGGCATCGGGGGCGGACGTCGTTCGCGAACTACCGTGCCGTGCTGGACGCGCTGGAGCGGGCCGCGTATCAACTGGCGTCGCTCACCAGGAGCCTGGAGCGGTGGCGCGAGGAGGAGCGGGACGACACCTACCGGCAGTTTCTGCGGTGCTACGGCACCTTTCTCGGCTCGCTGGAGGAGATCGTGCGGGTGCTGGCCCAGCTGGACGAGACACATCTGCGGGAGCAGGCCCGGCAGTTGTGCGAACTGGCCGAGGACATGCAGGAGCAGCGCAAGACCGTCACCGAGCAGGCGGAGAGCGACGGTCTGCCGCTGGGGGATCCCACGCGGCCGTACGGGGTGCTGGTGATCGAGGCCACGCGGTTGACGGAGGAGTTCCAGTACACCTGCGACGTTCTCCAGACTCATGTGCAAGGGTGAGTCCGGGGCGACGGCATAGCATGACGGCGGGGGAGAAACACGTATTTCCCGGCCAAATCCAGTCGCACGTGCAAATACCCTGCGTGACCCCCACAGCGTTGCGTAGGGTTCTGGACCGGGCATGACAAGGGAGAGCCCGTTCCCCTTTTCAACTTCTCCCCCTGAGGCAGGAACCATGCTGCACGGCATCGACGTGAGTTCGCACCAGTCCAGCTTCGACACGGACGGGCTGGCCTTTGTCTTCATCAAGGCCACCGAGGGCCGGTCGTACATCAACCCGAAGCAGTCCTCCCAGGCGGCCAAGGCGCGAAAGGCCGGGTGCGTAGTCGGCTTCTACCACTTCCTGTGGCCCGGGAACATCGCCGCGCAGGCCCGGTACTTCGTCGAGAAGTGCGCCTCCCAGAAGCACGATCTGCTCGCCGTGGACTGGGAGACCACGGGCTCGGGAACGTATGCCAGCAACGCGGAGAAGGACCGGTTCATCCGGGAGGTCAAGAAGCTGCGGCCCACGCACCGCGTGCTGCTGTACTGCAACCGGAATTTCTGGCTCAACCACGACACCACCTCCTATGCCGGAGACGGGCTGTGGATCGCCGACTACGTCTCGGCGGGCAAGCCGCGGATCAAGGCGAAGTGGCGGATCCACCAGTACACCGACCGGCCGGTGGACAAGAACCTCGCGGACTTCTCCAGCAAGGCGTCGCTGAAGACCTGGGCCACGGTCACCCGGGTCGCGAACGCGGTCGAGGACCTCATGGACGGGGACGACGACGAAGAGGAGCGCCAGCAGAGCGAGGCGTGAGTGCCGTCGTCCGGGCTGGTCAGAGGCGTTGTCGGTGGGGGCGCCTACGCTTTCGGGTATGAGCTACGCAGACCTCCGCGAACTCCGCAGCGCGCTCACGACCGCGTCCGACATCGCCTTCTCGCTCGAGGCCGCGCCGTCGGGCCAGGAGACCGAGCTGCTCACCGACGCCCTGCGCCGGGCGCTTGCCGCGGCCGGTGCGCTGACCGCAGAGCACGGGACGACCGGATGCTCCCAGCATCCGCGCGGGGCGGTCGACCCGCTGTACGGGGATCCGGACGATCCGCTGCCGCCCGGATACGGCCGCTGCCTGCTGTGCAACGACCGCCGAAGGCGGGCGAGCGCACAGCGACGCGGCTGGCGCTGACGCGCCGGCGGCGCCGCCGTGCGGCCCGGCCGAACCCGATGGGTCAGCCCTTGTTCTGAGCGGCCCAGAACTCGTCGAAGTTGAGCTGACCGTCACCGTTGCCGTCGTGGGCGTTGATCACGGCCTGGGCGACGGGCTCCGTGACATACGGGTCCCCCAGCTGCGCCATCACGCTCTTGTACTCGGCCGCCGTGATCAGCCCGTCCCCGTTGAGGTCGTACCGCTCGAACGCTTTGCGCGCCGCCTCGATGTCCGCCACCTGTTCCGCCCCTTTCGTGCGTGAGTCTGACCCGCACAGATTAGCGGCCCCTGGCCAGAGGTCCGGCGAGCGTCCGCTCAGCCCTGGTCGACCAGCTCCATGTAGCGGTCCCAGTCCCACAGCGGACCGGGGTCGGTGTGGTCGGAGCCGGGGACTTCACTGTGGGCGATGATGTGGTCGCGGTCCTTGGGGATGGCGAAGCGGTCGCAGACGGCGGCGGTGAGGGCGGCGGACGAGGCGTACATCTCGTCGGTGAACCAGGCGGGGTCGTCCACCCAGCCCTCGTGTTCGATGCCGATGCTGCGGTTGTTGTAGTCCTTGTTGCCCGCGTGCCAGGCGACGTCCTTCTCGCGGACGAACTGCCCGATGTAGCCGTCGGCCGAGGCGACCATGTAGTGGGTGGAGACCTGCCGGGCCGGGTCCTGGAAGATCTTCACCGCGTCCGGGAACGTCTCCTGCGTCACATGGATGACGACGAACTCGATCGGGTACGCGGTGGGGCGGCTGGAGACGCGGTAGTTGGAGGTGGAGGCCGGGATCCAGTGGGTGGGGGGATAGGCGGCGGCGCGGCGGGGGCGTCTGTCACCGGCGTGGGCGGTGGCGGTGGTGGCGGCGAGGGCGAGGGCGGCGGCGCCGAGACCGGCGCCGGATCGGAGGAGGGTGCGTCGGGTGGGGGCAGGGCCGTGCGCTTCCATGGGGGGCTCCCGAATGCAGTGCCAGTACAAGGGATCTGACGGGATGTGACGCGCGTAGCGCGGTTCCATGGTGAAGCGTCGGCAGGGCCATGCCAAGAACCGACAGGCACAAGATGAACAACAAAGGAAAGTCAGGCTTCTACCCGCCATTAACAAGGCAGGTGTTACACCTCACCTTGGATTGAGTTGGTGGTGATCTACCGGGTCTGCAATAGTCAGGACCGCGACCCCCATTGACCCGGGCCCGGTCGTTCCCCGAATGCCGCGGAGCCACACCCCTTCCGCTCCTCGGCGGGGCGGACAGAGGTCCCCGGACCGTCACACGAGGACGGTCGGGACCTCTGCCCTAGGTCACCTCAAGAACTCTCCGTGACCCGCATCTCGAACCACGTCGTCTTGCCGCACGGCAGCAGATCCACGCCCCACCGCTGGGAGAGCTGATCCACCAGCATGAGGCCGCGCCCGCTGGTGTCGAGCGCCCCCACCGGCAGCAGACACGGCAGCCCGCGCGACGGATCGCGCACCTCGACCCGGACCCAGCCACGGCGGCGCAGCATCCGCAGCCCGAAGCTGCGGGCGCCGGTGTGCCGTACGGCATTGCCCACCAGCTCCGAGACGAGCAGCACCGCGTATTCGGCGAGCTGACAGGGGAGCCCCCAGTCGCGCAGCACCACGAATTCGGTCAACCGGCGGGCGGTGGCCGCGGATTCGGGCCGGGACGGCAGCCGTACCTCTTTGTCCGCAGGATTCCCGAACAGTTCGAGTGCCCTGAGAGCCGGATCCTCCTCGGCGGACGGCAGCCGCCGGACCGCAGCCGTACCAGTGCGCTGCTGCGGCTGCTCCATTCCCTCCAAGCCCGCCATGCCCCCCATGATGGCCGCCCGAAAGGCCGTCCGGGGCGGAACCAGGGGATTCCGAACACCGGAGCCCCAGGCTCCACAAACCGATCCCAGCTATGCCATTGGCAGCGCAGGGAGTCAAAACACCCCACCTGACCAGCGATGTCACCGCGCGTACAACTGATCACCCAGCGTACCGGAACCGGCCATCGGGCGGCCGCCCGGCGGGCGAAGAAATTCGCTCGCACGGGGCATACCCGGGCCATGGGAAAGAGCTGGGTCAGGAGAAACGGGCCTTGCCCGGGCCGTCCTCGACGAAGCTCCGCATTCCGATCTCCCGGTCCTCCGTGGCGAACAGCCCGGCGAACCAGTTGCGTTCGATGGCGAGCCCGGTGTCGAGGTCCGTCTCCAGACCCGCGTCCACCGACTCCTTGGCGGCGCGCAGCGCCATCGCCGGGCCCTTGGCCAGCTGCGCCGCCCAGGCGTGGGCCTGCTCGTACACCTCCTCGGCCGGTACGACGCGGTCGACCAGCCCGATGGCGACCGCCTCGTCGGCCTTCACCTGACGGCCCGTGAAGATGAGGTCCTTGGCCCGGGACGGACCCACCAGCCGGGCCAGCCGCTGGGTGCCGCCCGCGCCCGGGATCAGCCCGAGCAGGATCTCGGGCTGGCCGAGCTTGGCGTTCTCGGCGGCGATCCGGAAGTCGGCGCACAGCGCCAGCTCGCAGCCGCCGCCGAGCGCGTAACCGGTGACGGCGGCGACCACGGGCTTGGGGATGCGGGCGACGGCGGTGAACGCGTCTTGGAGGTCGCGGGAGCGGGCCACCATCGCGGCGTGGTCCATGTCCCGCATCTCCTTGATGTCCGCGCCCGCCGCGAACACCTTCTCACCGCCCCAGACGACCACGGCCCGTACGTCGTCGCGGCGGGTCACCTCCGCGGCGAGTTCCCGCAGCCGGTCCTGGGTGGCGACGTCGAGCGCGTTCATCGGGGGACGGTCGAGGCGGAAGGTGGCCACGCCGTCGGCGACCTCAAGATTCACAGTCATACGCCGCAGATTAGTGGCCGCCCCGGCTCAGCGCCCCAGTGCGCCTACGCCTTCCACTCGTCCCAGGACATGTTCCAATCGCTGAGCCCGTTGCCCGGCTGGATCGTTTCGTCGTCCGAGTTCTTCACGATGACCACGTCCCCGATGAGCGACTGGCCGAAGAACCACGCCGCCGGAGTGGAGGGATCGCCTCCGCCGCGCTGGTCGAAGAGGCCGACGCAGCCGTGGCTGACGTTGGCCGAGCCGAAGGTGGAGCGGCCCGCCCAGTAGTTGCCGTGGAGGAAGGTGCCGGAGTCCGACAGCCGCATCGCGTGCGGCACGTCCTTGATGTCGTACTCGCCCTTGAAGCCGACCGTCGCGCCGTCCATCCGGGTCACGGCGAGCTTCTCGCTGATGACCATGGTGCCGTTGTACGTCTCGTTGCCGGGCGCGCCCGCGGTGATCGGGATCGTCTTGAGGGTCTTGCCGTCCCGCTTGATCTTCATCGTGTGCGCCTTGGCGTCCACCACGGATATCTGGCTGCGGCCGATGGTGAACTTCACGGTCTTGTCCTGCTCCCCGTACACCCCCGGCCTGCCCTCGACGCCGTCGAGGTCCAGCTTCAGCGTCACCTTGGTGCCGGGCTTCCAGTACTTCTCGGGGCGGAAGTCCAGCCGGTCGTTGCCGAACCAGTGGCTCGCGATCGGCACGGACGGGGAGGCGCTGACCTTGATGGCCTTCTCGACCGCGCCCGGGTCGGTGATCCCCCGGTTGAAGCGGAGCGAGACCGGCATGCCGACGCCGACCTTGGAGCCGTCCTCGGGGCTGTAGACGCCGACGAAGGTCTCGTCGGGCTTCAGCGTGGTGAAGGTGGTGTGCTTGCGCGCCGCGCGGCCGTCCGCGTCCTTCGCGAGGGCGTCCACCGTGTACGTCGTGTCGGCGCGCAGGCGCCCGTCCGGCTTCCAGCTCGCGCCGCCCTCGGCGGTCTTCCCGGCGACCGACCGGCCCTTCTCGTCCTCGACCTTGACGGAGGTCAGCTTGCCCTTGGCGGCGGTCACCTTGAGCGCGCCGCTGGTGGCGACATCCTTCGCCTCGTCCCCCGGCTCGACCGTGACCCGGGCCTGGAACGGCCTGGGCTTGGCGGCCTCGGTGCCGTCGCCCTTCTTGCCGTCGTCGCCGGAACCGCCGCCTCCGGCGCACGCGGTCACCAGCGCCAGCAGCGCGCCGAGCACCAGCGCGAGAAGTCCCCTGCGGCCCCGCACGGTCGCCACCCCCGAAAATGGCTGCATCATCACAACAGCTCCCCTCTTCGGAGCCGCGGCCCCCGCGGCAGCCCCGTCACGCACGGACGCGCACCCCGGCGCCCATGCCGATAGGTAATCACATCGCACCGACAGCGGGATCATGTACGAGGGTTACGGTTCTGTCCCAGGTGGGAGCGGTCCCCCGGACCGGCCGCGGGCGCCCCCGCCGCGCCCCGCCTCCGCGCCGGGGCGCGGAAACGTGAGGGCCGCCGGGATTGCGGGCACAACAGGGCTACCGGGCACAGCCGGACGCGGTCGGGACGCCGCGGGGCGGTGCCGCCCGGTCCGTCGGGCTCCGGACGGGAGGTGCGGAGCCCGGTCCGTGCGAGCCGCCGGAGGCGCATGTGTCGAAAGCAGTCGAGCAGCACGCTCTGGAGCCCTCCGACGGCTTACCCGCCCCGCCCGCCGCCGGCCCTGCGCTCCGCCGCCCCGCCGCGCCCGCGCCGCTGCCCGCCCCGCGCGGCGGCTCCCCCGCGACCGGACCCACCGCAGGACCCACCGCAGGACCCGTGACCGGCCCCGCCGCCTGGCCGGGCGGCCCGCGGCCGCTCGGCGCGCGCGTGTGCCAGGGGCCCGACGGGCTGCCCGGCACCAACTTCGCGCTGTGGGCGGGCGGTGCGGAGGCCGTCGAGCTGTGCCTGTTCGACGACGACGGCACCGAGGTCCGCCACGCCCTGGCCGAGCAGACCGACGAGATCTGGCACGGCTTCGTCCCCGGGGTGCTGCCCGGGCGGCGGTACGGCTACCGCGTACACGGCCGCTGGGACCCGTGGACCGGCGCCCGCTGGAACCCGGCCAAGCTGCTGCTGGACCCCTACGCGCGCGCGGTGGACGGCGACTTCGCGCCGGACGGCGGCCCGCTGCCCGCCGAGGTCTACGGCCATGTGCGGGACTGGCCGCAGCAGCACGTCGCCGACACCGTGCGGGACGAGCGCGACTCGGCCCCGTACGTCCCCAAGGGCGTCGTCGTGGGCGACGACGCCCCGGGCGGGCCGCCCCGTCCCACGACCCCCTGGGCCGAGTCGGTGATCTACGAACTCCATGTGCGTGGCTTCACCATGCGCCACCCCGGCGTCCCGCCCGAGCTGCGCGGCACGTACGCGGGGCTCGCGCACCCCGCCGCGGTCGAGCACCTCACCCGGCTCGGAGTGACGGCGGTGGAGCTGCTGCCGGTGCACCAGTTCGCGCACGAGGACCATCTGCTGCGGCGGGGCCTGCGCAACTACTGGGGCTACAACTCCATCGGCTACTTCGCGCCGCACGCCGGGTACGCGGCCACCGGCACCCGGGGCCAGCAGGTGGGCGAGTTCCGGAAGATGGTGCACGCCCTGCACACCGCCGGGATCGAGGTGATCCTCGACGTCGTCTACAACCACACCGCCGAGGCGGGCGAGCTGGGCCCGACCCTCTCGCTGCGCGGCATCGACAACCGCGGCTACTACCGGCTCCAGCAGGACCCGCGCCGCTACGCCGACTTCACCGGCTGCGGCAACACCCTCCAGACCGTCCGGCCGCATGTGCTCCGGCTGATCACCGACTCACTGCGCTACTGGGTCACCGAGATGGGCGTGGACGGCTTCCGCTTCGACCTGGCCAGCGCGCTGGCCCGCACCGCGACCCACGGCGTCGACATGCTCTCCCCGTTCCTCGCCGCCATCGCCCAGGATCCCGTGCTGCGCGGCGTCAAGCTGATCGCCGAGCCCTGGGACGTGGGTGCCGGCGGCTACCAGGTGGGCGCGTTCCCGGCGCCGTGGGCGGAGTGGAACGACCGCTACCGGGATGCCGTACGGGACTTCTGGCGCGGCGCCCTGCCCGATGTGCGCGACCTCGGCTACCGGCTCTCCGGCTCCAGCGATCTGTACGGGCACGGCAGCCGCGGCCCGTGCGCCTCGGTCAACTTCATCACGGCGCACGACGGCTTCACCCTGCGCGACCTGGTGAGTTACGACCGCAAGCACAACGAGGACAACGGCGAGGGCAACCGCGACGGCACCCACGACAACCGCTCCTGGAACTCCGGCGCCGAGGGCGAGACCGACGACCCGGACATCCGCGCCCTGCGCCGCCGCAGGCTGCGCGGCCTGCTCGCCACCCTGCTGCTGTCCACCGGCGTGCCGATGCTCGTCGCGGGCGATGAGATGGGCCGTACCCAGGGCGGCAACAACAACGCGTACTGCCAGGACAACGCCACCGGCTGGGTCGACTGGTCGCTGCTGGACGACCCCGGCTGGCAGGCGCTCACCGACCTCACGGCCCCGGCTGATCCCGGCTGCGCCGCGCCCACCCGGTGCTGCGCAGGCCCGCCTTCTTCTCCGGCAGCGCCCGGCCCCCGGACGGCGTGCGCGACCTCGCCTGGTTCACGCCGCGCGGCGAGGAGATGACCGAATCCGACTGGTACGGGCCGACGACCGCCCTCGGTGCCTACCTCTCCGGCACGGACCTGCCGCAGCGGGATCCGCGCGGCGCGCCGGTCACCGACGACACCTTCCTGGCGCTGCTCCACGCGGACCCCGCGCCGCTGTCCTTCACGCTGCCCGGTCCGCCGTGGGCGGCGGGCTACGAACTCCTCCTGGACACCGCGCGGGAGGACCAGGACACCCCACCGGGCGTGCGGTACGCGGCCGGTGCGTCGATCGAGCTACCGGAACGCTCGGTTCTGCTGCTGCGCGCTCTTACCGCCGCGGACCTACGCCAAAAAACCGAGTGAGCACTGTCGGTGGCGGACCGTAGTCTCGCCACTGATGGCTGTGACGACGACACCACCCCGCGCCCAGGAGGGCGGCGCCGCCCCGCGGCACCGCTCCACCACGCGCTCCCTGCTGCGGCTGTGGCCCTATGTGCGCCCGGTGCGGGCCCGGCTGTTCACGGCGGCGGGGGTCGCGGTCGTCGCGTCCTGCCTGGGCCTGGTCATCCCGCTCGTCCTCAAGTGGATGGTGGACGGGCCGGTCGCCGGCCGCGACCCGGGCGGGGTGTGGCTGGGTGGTGCGCTGCTGTTCGCCCTCGGGCTGGCCGAGGCCGGGCTGTTCGGGCTGCGGCGCTGGCTGGTGGCGCGGCCGCTGGCGTCCGTCGAGGCCTCGATGCGGGCCTCCCTCTACCGCCACCTCCAGCGGCTGCCGGTCTCCTTCCACGACCGCTGGGCCTCGGGCCAGCTGCTGTCGCGCGCCACGACCGATCTGATGCTGCTGCGCCTGTTCCTGGCCTTCCCGCTGACCTTCCTGGTGGTCAACGGGGTCACCATCCTGGTCGGCTTCGCGATCCTGCTCGCGCAGCAGTGGACGCTGGGGCTGGTGCTCCTGGCCCCGGCCGTACCGCTGATGATCTTCTGCTCGCTGTTCGAGACGCGCTATGCGGCCGTCGCCCGCACCGTCCAGGACCAGACCGGGGATCTGACGACGGTCGTCGAGGAGGGCGTGCTCGGCATCCGGATCGTCAAGGGCTTCGGCCGCCACCGCAGCCAGGCCCGCGCCTTCCGGGCCCTGTCGGAGCGGGTGCGGGCCACCGAGCTGCGCAAGGCGCGGCTGCTGGCCACCATCTGGGCGCTGATCATGACCCTGCCGGAGCTGGCGATCGGCGCGGCCCTGATCCTCGGCACCGTCCAGGTCGCCGACGGCGGCCTCTCGGCGGGCACGCTCGTGGCCTTCCTGTCCACGGCCCTGGCGCTGCGCTGGCCGGTGGAGTCGCTGGGCTTCCTGCTGGCGCTGAGCCAGGACGCGGCGACGGCCACCGACCGCTTCTTCGAGGTCATGGACGCCACTCCGGCGGACGCGGCGGACGGCCCGGCGGACGCGGCCGACCGCCCCGCGTCCGTGCTGCCGCGGCAACGGGGCGAGGGCGGGATGCGGTTCGAGGGGGTGGAGTTCCGGTACGACGACGCTCCCGCGGACGCCCCGCCCGTGCTGCACGGGGTGGACCTGCACATCCGGCCCGGCGAGACGATGGCGCTCGTCGGCGCGACCGGCTCCGGGAAGACCACGCTGACCGCGCTCGTACCGCGGCTGCTGGAGGTGACGCGCGGGCGGATCACCCTCGACGGGCGGGACATCACCGCGCTCCCCCGCGACGAGTTGCGCGGCCTTGTCGCCGTCGCCTTCGAGGAGCCCACGCTGTTCTCGGCGACGGCCGGTGAGAACGTGCTGATGGGCGCGGACGGCGCCGATCAGGCCGCGTTGGCGCGCGCCCTGAAGGTGGCCCAGGCCGAGTTCGTGCACGCCCTGCCGAAGGGCACCGGCACCGAGGTGGGCGAGCAGGGGCTGAGCCTGTCCGGCGGGCAGCGGCAGCGGCTCGCGCTGGCCCGCGCCGTCGTCGGCGCCCCGCGCTTCCTGGTGCTGGACGACCCGCTGTCCGCGCTGGACGTGCACACCGAGGCGCGGGTGGAGGCCGCGCTGCGGCAGGTCCTCGCGACCACGACCGCGCTGGTCGTCGCGCACCGGCCGTCGACCGTGCTGCTCGCCGACCGGGTGGCGCTGATGGAGGACGGCCGTATCGCCGCCGTCGGCACCCACCACCAACTGCTGCGGGACAGCGCCGCGTACCGGTCGCTGATGTCCGGACACGACGGGGAGAACGACGAGGAGGAGGGCCCATGACGACGGCCGAGGAGGAACGCCCGGCCGAAAAGGCGCGCACGGCCGAGGAGGAGCGCCCCGCCGGGGGCGACGACCCCTTCGACCACGACGTACTGCCCGCCCCCAAGGGCGCCTCCCTCTCCCTGCTGCGCTCGCTGCTCGCCCCGCGCCGCGCCCGCGTCTGTGTCGCGGCCGTCCTCCTGCTGCTGCAACAGGCCGCGGTGCAGGCGGGCCCGCTGCTCGTCGCGTTCGCCATCGACCGCGCCGTGCCCGCGTTCCGGGACGGCGACCACGGCCCGCTCATCGCCGTCGGCGCCGGGTACCTGGGCTGCGCGCTCGCCTCCGGCGCCCTCCAGTTCGCGTTCATCCGCGCCTCCGCCCGCATCAACCAGGACGTGCTGCTGGACCTGCGGGGCCGCATCTACCGCCACGCCCAGGCCCTCAGCGTGGACTTCCACGAGCGGTACACCTCGGGGCGGCTCATCTCCCGCGCCACGACCGACGTCGAATCGCTGCGGGAGCTGCTGAACGAGGGCCTGGACGAACTGCTCGGCATCGCCCTGTCCGTCGTCTACATCGCCCTCACCCTGCTGTACCTGGACTGGGGGCTCGGCGCCGCGGCCGTGCTCTCCTTCTGGCCGCTGTATCTGCTCATCCGCTCCTTCCAGCGCCGGTCGATGCGGGTCTACCGCAAGCGGTCGACGGCCACCGCCGCGGTCATCGTCGCCTTCACCGAGACCATGAACGGCATCCGCCCGGTGCAGGCCTTCCGCCGCGAGCGCGCCAACAACACCCGCTTCGACGAGCTGAACGGCCACCACCAGCACGTCAACGGGACCGCGATCCTGGAGATGGCCCGCTATGTGGTCGGCTCCCGGCTGATCGCCAACACGGCGGTCGCCGCCATCGTGCTGTGGGGCGCCTACCGGGTCGCCGCGGGCGATCTGGCGCTCGGGGTGCTGGCCGCGGCCGCGCTGTATCTGCGCAGGCTGTACGACCCGATCGACCGCCTGGGCATGTTCCTCAACTCCTACCAGTCCGCCGCCGCCTCCCTGGAGAAGATCGCGGGCCTGCTGGCCCAGCGCCCCTCCGTCCCCGAACCCTCCGACCCCCGCCCACTGCCGCCGCGCCCCTCCCGGTCGTCGGGCCGCGAGGTCGTCTTCGACGGGGTGCGCTTCGCGTACCGCACCGGCGGCGAGGTGCTGCCCCGCTTCGACCTCACCCTGCCCGCCGGGCAGACGGTCGCCGTGGTCGGCGCGACCGGCGCGGGCAAGTCCACCCTCGCCAAGCTGCTCGCCCGGTTCTACGACCCCACCGAAGGCCGGGTCCTGCTCGACGGCGTCGACCTGCGCGACCTGGCCACCCCCGACCTGCGCCGCGGTGTGGTCATGGTGACCCAGGAGGCGTTCCTGTTCTCCGGCACCGTCGCCGACAACATCTCCATCGGCCGCCCCGACGCCACCCGCGCCGAGATCGAGCAGGCCGCCGAGGCGATCGGCGCCCACGGCTTCATCACCGCCCTGCCCGACGGCTACGACACCGACGTCCGCAAGCGCGGCGGCCGCATCTCCGCGGGCCAGCGCCAACTCGTCGCCTTCGCCCGCGCCCTCCTCGCCGACCCCGCCGTCCTCATCCTCGACGAGGCCACGTCCTCCCTCGATATCCCCGGCGAACGCGCGGTCCAGCGCGCCATGGACACGGTCCTCCGCGACCGCACCGCCGTCGTCATCGCCCACCGCCTCTCCACGGTCGAGATCGCCGACCGCGTCCTGGTCATGGCCGACGGCCACATCGTGGAAGACGGCACCCCGGCCGAACTCATCGCGGGCGAGGGCCGCTTCGCGGCGCTGCACCAGGCGTGGCGGGACAGTCTCGTATGACCCGGCGCTGATCTGAACTGGTGGACCTGACCTGGTTGAATGGCCCGGTCTACGGGGGAGGGACGGGCAGATGGAGCTGGAGACCGCCATCGGTGCCGCCGGGCTGCTGGTGGCGATCGTGGCCGCGGCGCTGGCCTGGGCGCCGCAGCGGCTGGCGAGCCGGGAGCGCAGCGCGGCGCTGTTCGTGAAGGCCCGGCGTCATCTCAAGGCGCAGCGCGCCCAGTTGACGGCCGCGTGCGTGGCCGACCAGGCGGAGCGCCGGGCGGACCAGGGGCTCGCCCTGCTCACCCGGCCCGGCTGGGTCCCGGACCGGCCGCTTCCCCTGGACGCGGTCCGCATGACGCTGCGGGAGGCTCGGCCCCAGGAGCAGCTGATCGTCCGGCGCAAGGAGCTGCTGCGGTACTGGCCGCGCGATGCCGGGGCGCGGCACTTGGAGAGCTATTCGGCCGCGATCGAGGCGTTCGACCGGCCCGGTGTCTGGTTCAACGGCCCCTCCTACCGGCTGCTGGAGGTCACGCCGCCGCCCGCGGACCGCCTCGGGGACGGGATCGCCCTCGACTTCACGCTCGGCCACTACTTCGACGGCCTCGACACGACTGAACCGCTCGCGTACGAGGAGGCGTTGCGCCACCTCAGGGCCGGGGCCGGGGCCAAGCCGCTGAGCGGACCGTACCGCCGCGCCGTCGGGGATCCGTTCGCGCTGGACCGGCGCTCCGCGCTGCCGGGGGTGAGCGCCCTGACGATACGGGTCGACGGCGACGACCCGTACTTCTTCCTGCACCGCCGCGAGGCCGGGAAGGTCGCGGTGGCCATGGGCACCACCCATGTGGCCCCGGCGGGGGAGTTCCAGCCGCACGCGGACGTGCTGCCCGTCTGGCAGTCCGATCTGGACCTGTGGCGGACCACGATGCGGGAGTACGCCGAGGAGTTCCTGGGCGCCGCCGACGCCACCGGAAGCGGTGGGGTGACCCTCGACTACGCGCACGACGCGCCCTACGCCCGCTTCGAGGAAGCACTGCGCACCGGCGAGGTCCGGGTGCGGTTCCTGGGGCTCGGTCTCGACCCGCTGACCTGGAAGCCGGAGTTCTGCCTGGTCTGCGTCTGGGACGCCGCGGCGTTCGACGAGATCTTCGCGGACATGGGCGACCGCAACGAGGAGGGCGTCCTCGTCGTGGGCACCCGGGCCGGTGCGGGCTATCGCGGGATCCCCTTCACCGAGGACAACGTCCTGGGCTACGCCGCACACGAGGACACCCTGCCCGCCGGGCGGGCCTGTCTGACGCTCGCCTGGCGCTGGCGGCGGGAGCTGCTCGGCGGAGCGCCACCGTGACGCACATGTGAGGGCGTTACGCCGCGTACGAGGCCATCAGGCCCGCCGCGTGCACCGGGTCCACCACCGGGACCCGCAGGCGCTCACTCCAGCAGCGGGCGGATGCCGATGGTGTTGAGGCCGGTGCAGGCCAGGAGCAGGGTGTCCGCGCCGGAGGCGATCAGTTCTGAGGCGGCGTCGACCACCGCCTCGCGGCCGCCGGGGA
>NZ_GG657754.1:3471191-3485475 GCF_000158915.1 Streptomyces himastatinicus ATCC 53653
CAGGGCGGCGGCGCGCATCCGCTCGGTGGTAGCCGATGCAGTCCAGGACGATCCAGGTACTGCCGCGCGCCGCGAGGGTGCGCGCGGCCGCGGCGACGGCTTCCGGGGCGCTCCCGTCGGACGCGTACGGGTCGGCGGCCTCGGCCCGGGCGCCGCCGGGCAGCAGCCGCGACCAGCGCGCGGCCACGTCCTCGGCCTGGTCCGGGTGCGGGCAGACGATGCCCACCGGGTCGTCGCCGGCGGCGGCCGCGACGGCGCGCTGCACCAGCGGTTCGGCGAACAGCAGCGGCCGGGTGGCCCGCACGGCGGGGAAGCGTCCGGTGCACAGCAGCAGGGTCGCGGCGGCGCCGTCGCGCTCCGCGCGGGCGACCGCGCTCTCGATGCGCGGGACGAGCGCGCCATGGCCGAGCAGCACCGAACGGCCGTCGCGCAGCCGGGAGATCAGCGGTGGTTCGCCGTCCTCGGGGGCCAGCAGCCGACGGGTGGCGGCCTCGGCGTCGCCGTCGAAGCGGTCGGCGTCGAGCGCGCCGTGCTCGACCATGCGGACGCCGGGCAGCAGGGGTTCGGCGTCGGGGCGCAGATCGGCGCGCGGGGCCTGGCCGATGGTGACCAGGCCGAGGGCGGGGGTGTTCACGGCTGAGGTGTTCACGGCTGAGGTGTTCACGGCTGAGGTGTTCACGGCTGAGGTGTTCACGGCTGAGGTGTTCACGGCGCTCCTCACAGGGCCTTGGTGAGCTGGCCCACGTCGTTGAGCGAGCTGCCCGCGACCAGTCCGGCGCCGACGAGGGACAGGTCGTTCTCGGCCTGTTCGTCGGACTCCTCGCGCGCCGCGCGGTCGGTGATCCCGCGCCGCCGCCACATCGTGTAGAGCTGCCGTACGGCCAGGGCGCCGAGCACCATCCAGCCCGCCTGGGGGGTGGCGACCATCAGTCCGGTGGCCAGCAGGACGCCCATCTGCCGGGAGGGCCCGCCGAGGAACTGGACGAGCGCGCCGGGAACGGCCCACAGCAGCATGGTGGTCAGGGTGCCCGGCTCCAGGCCGGACTTGATCGTGGTGACGTAGACCTCGGCGACCGGCGGCACCTTGCCGTCGGAGAAGAACGTCTTCCATGCGACGGCGACCACGACCAGCGCGACCCCGAAGCCGACGAGCTGGGCGAGGTACTGCTGACGGCGGCCGTCCATCTCGAACGGGTGCCAGGGCGTCGCGTCGCGGCGCAGCAGCCAGCCCGCCTTGAAGTCGTAGCCGAGGTCGGCGAAGGCGGGGCCGGTGGACGCCGTGTAGCCGACGAGCAGGGCGAGCGGCACGGTCGGGATGTGCGCCACCAGCCCGATGATCAGGAAGATCAGGGTGACGGCGAAGGCCGGGAACCAGCCGGAGTGCATGGCCGCCAGGCCCACGATGAGCTGGTGGACGATGGCGGCGACCCCGGCGAGCGCGATCCACCCGATCAGCGCGGGGACGGAGAGGTCACCGGCCACCCCGCCCGCGAACGCGACTACGACCGCCCCGCAGACGAACAGCCCCATGCCCTCCAGGAGTCCGCGGCGCAGCCGGGGCGCCTCGACCGTGCGCTCCTCCCCCGGTGCGTGAACAGGCGCCTGACCCCCGCGCGTCCGCATCAGCAGCAGCGCCTGCACCAGGGCCACCAGCCCGGCGCCGATCATCATCCCGTGGGGTACGTGCTCGGCCAGCAGGTCGGTGTGCAGCACGTCGGGCGCGTACTGGGCGGCGGTCAGCCCGATGCCGAACATCAGCAGCGCCCAGATGTTGCCGAGGAAGCCGACACCCGCGGCGCTGGTGGGGAGCTTGAACAGCGCCCCGACCAGGCCCACGAGCGCGCCCGCGCCGAGGATCGCGGCCTTGCGGCCGCCGGTGTCCCCCGCCTTGATGGTCTCGGCCGCGGCGATGCCCGCGGGCCAGGAGCCGGTGGCGGGCAGCAGCGTGGAGTCGAACACCCGGAACAGGACCCAGCTGTCGACCGCCAGCCCGATCACGGCGCCGCCCAGCATGGGCCACACCAGATCGGTGCGGCCGAGCGCGAAGGGCACCGCGATCGGGGTGAGCAGGGAGTTGGCCGCGGCGAAGGTGGAGCCGGAGATGGCCGACTGCACCAGGTTCTGCCGGTGCTGGGACCGCATCCGCCGCAGCATGCCCACCGGCACGCGGCCGATGAGCATCGCCACCAGGGCCCCGATCACCGCCGTGTTGGGGGACACGCCGAGCGAGGTGATCAGCACGATGCCGATCAGGGCGCCCAGCACCGACAGCACGATGGTGAGGACGAGGGTGACCGGCTCGAAGGCACTGGGGTGCCGCTCCGGCGGGGCGGCCGTGGCCGCTGGGGCGGCGGCCGGGGACTTCGGGTTCACGTGGGGCTCCTGCGGGGACGGGGAGGGCAGGCCCCAGGCGGGCTCACCCCGTGGGGGTGAGGGCCTGGAGGTGGGTCATGGGTCCGTACATCCCGACCAGCCGCGCGAACTCCTCGGCGTCGTGGAAGCGGACGGCGCCGCGGCCGAACTCCTTGGCGGTCTCGACCGCGAACCGCGCGGCGGCCGCGATGTCGGCCTCGTGGCTGGCGCCGGTCGCGCATCCGGCGACGGCGGTCGCGGCGGTGACGGCGAGGCCGACGACGGGCGCGGAGGTGGCGACGGCGGGCTGGAGGATGGAGTTGATGTGGTGCACCCCGTTGCCGTACGGGGTGATGTCCTGGGTGGTGATCGGCAGGATGCGCGCGGGCTCGCCCGTGACGGTCTCCAGGAGGCCCACCAGATCCTCGCTGACGCGCAGGATCCAGCCCTCGCGGACCGTCGGGGACAGGGCGACGCCCCGGTGGTTGAGCAGCCGGTTGCCCTTGGTGGTGTCGATGGAGACGACCGCGTCCATCGCGGCCGAGATCTCCTCGCGGTTGCACGTCAGCGTGTCGACCGGGGAGTCCATGAACGGCACCGGGTCGTGCGGACGGGTGGGGGCCCAGCCGCACACATGGGTGGAGACCATGACGTCGCCGTCGAGGACGTCGCCCCGGGCGCGCATGTCCAGCAGCTTGGCCGCGGCGGACAGCGCGGCCACCGCGCCGTCCGCGTCGGAGACCAGCCCGACGCGCTCGGGGCGGGCGCCCACCCCGCCGAGCCGGCCGAGTACGCCCAGGGTGGGGGCGTCGCCGCCGGCGGTCTTGCCGCGGCGGCCGGGGACGGTCACGGAGACGAAGTCGGTGCTGCCCTGCTCGCCCTCGACGGTGCGTACCTCGATCGCCGGCGCCGTCCGCGCGTCGGCACCGGCCGCGGCCTGGACCGCGCGCAGATGCTCGGCGAGCAGTGCGCCGCTGGTCTGCGGGCGGTCGAGGAGTTCGATGATCTCAAGGACGTGTTTGAGCACGGGGGCCTCTCGGGGGGAGCGGTGGGGGCCGCCAGCGTCCGCCCGGTGTGACCTGGGGCGCAATGTTTTCTCTCTATCCGGGAATGTTTACGCTTTCGTCATGTCCGACGAGACACCGGTAACCGGCGCACCGCCGCTCCAGACGGCGGACCGCGTGCTGAACGTGCTGCTCGCCTTCGACCGGGAGCGCCCGGAGTGGGGCGTGATGGAGGTCGCCGCCGAGTTCGGCCTCGACAAGTCGGTGGCGCAGCGACTGCTGGCCGCGCTCGCCCACCGGGGCTTCCTGGTCTCCGACCGGCGCACCCGCCGCTACCGGCTGGGCCCGGCCGTCTGGCATCTGTCCCGGGTGTGGGAGCGCGGCGGCGGCATGGCCAGCCTGGTCCGGCCCGCGCTGGCGGTCCTCGCCCGGGAGGCGGGGGTGAACGCGCTGTTCGCGGTCCCGGACGGGGTGCACATGCGCTGCGTGGCCGCGGTGGACGGGGCGACCGGGCCGCTGCGCTACTACGTGCTGGCGGGCGAGCTGTACCCGGCGCACGCGGGCGCCACCTCCCGCGCGTACTTCGGCATGCTCAACGCCGACGACCGGGCCGCGCTGATCTACGGGCGCCCGATGGCCCGGTTCAGCGAGCACACCCTCACCGACCCGGCGGCGCTGGAGGAGCGCTTCGCCCAGGTGCGGCGCGAGGGTTTCACGTACTCCGAGGGCGAGTACGATCCGGAGACCGCGGCGCTGGCCGCGCCGGTCCTGGTGGGCAGACGCCCGGTCGGCACCCTGACCCTGGCCGCCACCCAGGAGGTGCTGCGGCCGCGCCGGGACGACCTGGTGGCCCCGCTCCTCCAGGGCGCGGCGGACCTGGGCAGACTGCTGACCCCGGCCCGGCCGCGGCAGGTCCCGCGCCGCGACCGGCGCTGACACGCCCCTACGTACGTACCGGAAAGGCCCCCACATGCAGTTGCTGCTGCTCTCGAACTCCACCGCACCCGGCCGCGGTTACCTGGAACACGCCCTGGAGGAGATCGCCTCCGCGCTGGGCGACGCCCGCGAACTGGTCTTCGTGCCGTACGCGCTGGCCGACCACGACGGCTACACCGCCCAGGTGGCCCGCGCCCTGGAACCGCTGGGCGTGAGGGTGACCGGCGCGCACACCTCCGCCGACCCCACCGCGGCGATACGGGACGCGGAGGCGGTGTTCGTCGGGGGCGGCAACAGCTTCCGGCTGCTGAAGGCGCTGCACGGGCACGGTCTGGTACGGGCGATCCGGGAGCGGGTCGAACGGGGCGCGCTCTACATGGGGTCGAGCGCGGGCACCAACATGGCCTGCCCGACCCTGCGCACCACCAACGACATGCCCATCGTCCAGCCGCCGAGCTTCGAAGCGCTCGGCCTGCTGCCGTTCCAGATCAACCCGCACTTCCTGGACGCCGGCCCGGACAGCGCGCACATGGGCGAGACGCGCGCCCAGCGCCTGGAACAGTTCCTGGAGGAGAACGACGTGCCGGTGCTCGGCCTGCGCGAGGGCACCTGGCTGCGCCGCGACGGCGACCGGCTCACCCTGGGCGGCATCGAGGCCGGAGCCGTGCTCTTCCGCCGCGGCGAGGCGGTGTCCGAACTGCGGCCGGGCCACGACCTGAGCGCGCTGCTCGACGGGACGCCGCGGTTCGACACGGCGGAGCGCTGAGCGCCCCGCGACGGCTCACTCGCCGACCGCGCCGTCCGCCAACTCCCGTACGACGTCGGCTCCCCGAGGACCCCCAGCGCAGCCAGCGCCGTTCGACGAAGGTCAGGTGGCGGAGCAGCTCCAGCGGGGTCCAGCCGGAGGGCAGCCGACTGGTACGCAGCTCGGCCTCGGAGAGCCCGTCGAGCTTCCGCAGCACCACGGCCCGGTAGTAGTCGAGGTAGGCGTCGAGCATGTCGCGGGTGTCGGTGAGGGAATGGGGCGGCTCATCCATGGGATGAGGGGTAGGAGGCGACACCGCACCGGGCGTGGCTCGGACTGAACTTTCCTATCCGGTATGCGGATACAGCACACGTGTCAACGGACGCTTTCCGGTCAAGTTGTTGTCGCGCTCCTGACAGGTCGAGTCCAATGATGGCACTCTTCCCTCGACCGAGGTGCAGCAACTCCACAGCTCATCAGCAACCTCGGGCCACCCCCCACCCCCACACCCCCGGTCGCACCGCGGCCTCGCCTCGTCGTTCATCTGCGGCGCGGGCGAACCCGGTGACGTCGGGTGCACGCAGCACCACGTGCTCCGCCATGCCCTGCCCGGACGGCCGTGCCGAATCGCGCGGCCAGCGCAGAAGGAGTCAGCGTGAGACCCTTCCCCCAACGGCATCTCAGACCCCACAGACCCCACCGGCGTGCCACCGCGACCGGTGCCCTGGTGGCCGCCGCCGCGATGATCGTCGTCGGTGTGCAGACCGGCCCCGCCACCGCACGCGCGGGTGACGCGGCCGCGGGCGGCACGATGGCCGCCAAGGCCCGGCCCGGGGCGCTGCCCGCGCAGTTGTCGCCCGCGGCCCGTACCGCGCTGATCCGCGCCGCCGACACCGCCTCCGCGAAGGCCGCCACCGCGAAGAAGCTCGGCCTCGGCGCGAAGGAGAAGCTGGTCGTCAGGGACGTCCTCAAGGACGCCGACGGCACCACCCACACCCGCTACGAGCGCACCTACGACGGACTCCCCGTCCTCGGCGGCGATCTGGTCGTGGAGCGCGCCAAGGGCGGTGCGGTGGAGACGGTCGCGAAGTCGACCAAGGCGCGGCTGGCGGTCGCGACGACCGACGCCGCCGTAAAGCCCGCCACCGCCGAGAAGGCCGCCGTGAAGGCGGCGAACGCGCAAGGGTCGCGGAAGACCGAGGCGGAGCGGGCGCCGCGCAAGGTGGTCTGGGCTGCGGCCGGTACGCCGACGCTCGCGTACGAGACCGTGGTCGGCGGCCTCCAGGAGGACGGCACGCCCAATGAGCTGCACGTCATCAGCGACGCGGCCACCGGCAAGAAGCTGTTCCAGTACCAAGGCGTCAAGAACGGTACGGGCAACAGCCAGTACAGCGGGCAGGTCGCCCTCGGCACCTCGGGCAGCGCGGGCTCGTACAGCCTGACCGACACCGACCGCGGCAGCCACAAGACGTACAACCTGAACCGCGGCACCTCGGGCACCGGCACCCTGTTCACCGACGCCGACGACGTCTGGGGCAGCGGCACCACCGCCGACGCCGCCACCGCCGGGGTCGACGCCCACTACGGCGCCGCCGAGACATGGGACTACTACAAGTACGTGCACGGCCGCAGCGGCATCCGGGGCGACGGCGTGGGCGCGTACTCCCGGGTCCACTACAGCAGCGGTTACGTCAACGCGTTCTGGCAGGACTCCTGCTTCTGCATGACGTACGGCGACGGCTCGGGCAACGCCAAGCCGCTGACCTCGATCGACGTGGCGGCGCACGAGATGAGCCACGGCGTCACCGCGGCGACCGCCAAGCTGGTGTACAGCGGTGAGTCCGGCGGTCTCAACGAGGCCACCTCCGACATCTTCGCCGCGGCGGTCGAGTTCTACGCGGACAACGCGTCCGACGTCGGCGACTACCTCGTCGGCGAGAAGATCGACATCAACGGCAACGGCACCCCGCTGCGCTACATGGACAAGCCGAGCAAGGACGGCGCGTCCAAGGACAGCTGGTACTCGGGCGTCGGCAACGTGGACGTGCACTACTCGTCCGGTGTCGCCAACCACTTCTTCTACCTGCTCTCCGAGGGCAGCGGCGCCAAGGTCATCAACGGCGTGAGCTACAACAGCCCGACCTCCGACGGGCTGCCGGTCACCGGCATCGGCCGGGAGGCCGCCGAGAAGGTGTGGTTCAAGGCGCTCAGCCAGCGCATGACGTCCAACACCAACTACGCCGCCGCGCGCGAGGCGACGCTGTGGGCGGCGGGCGAGCTGTACGGCCAGGGCAGCGCCCAGTACAACGCGGTGGCGAACGCCTGGGCCGGGGTCAACGTCGGCGCCCGCATCGTCGACGGCGTCAGCGTCACCCCGCCCGGCGACCAGACCAGCATCGTCGGCCAGGCCACCAGCGTGCAGATCAAGGCCACCAGCTCCAACGCGGGCGCGCTGAGCTACACGGCCACCGGGCTGCCGGCGGGCCTGTCGATCGACTCCGCCACCGGCGTGATCTCCGGTACCCCGACCACCGAGGGGTCCAGCGCGGTGACCGTGACGGTGACCGACTCGGCGGGCAGGACCGGCACCGTGTCGTTCACCTGGACCGTCAACACCACCGGCGGCAACGTCTTCGAGAACACCACGGACGTCGACATTCCGGACGGGGGGAACGCCGTCACCTCACCGATCACCGTGAGCCGGGCCGGGAACGCCCCGTCCGCCCTCCAGGTGACCGTGGACATCACCCACAGCTACCGCGGTGACCTGGTGATCGACCTGGTCGCCCCGGACGGTACGGCCTACCGGCTGAAGAGCTCCAGCATCTTCGACTCGGCGGACGACGTGAAGGCCACGTTCACCGTGGACGCCTCGTCGGAGACGGCCGTCGGAACCTGGAACCTGAAGGTCCAGGACATCTACTCGCAGGACTCCGGCACCCTCAACGGCTGGAAGCTGACCTTCTGATGTAACGCCGGACGCACCAACGCACCGAGAACCAGACGCCGCCAGGAGTGACCCGACTCCTCCTGGCGGCGTCTCCATGTCTCCATGTCTCCATGAACGCTGTCTCCAGGTCTCCATGAACATTTTCTGCCAGACCCGCCTGGAAACCCGTGACATGTCCGCGGCTTGTGTGACAGTCTGCCCACGCATTACGCACCAGTACCTCTTGTTCAGTGCCGCGCCGCGCTTCCCGCTGCCCGGCACTGACCCCCCACAGCAACGAGGGAGTAAGCGTGAGCAAGACCTTCAGCATGCCCATATCCGGGGGCGGCAGGCGCCGTTCGGCGATCGCCGCCGGTGCCGCGGTCGCCACCGCGGCGCTGCTGGCCACCGGACTCACCACCGGATCAGCCGGTGCCGCACCGGCCGACGCGGACGCCAGGGCGGGCGCCCAGCCCGCCAAGCTCACCGCGTCCGCCCGCGCGGAACTGCTGCGCGACGCGAACGCCACCAAGGCCGACACGGCGAAGACCCTCGGCCTCGGCGCGAAGGAAAAGCTGGTCGTCAAGGACGTCATCAAGGACGCCGACGGCACCACCCACACCCGCTACGACCGCACCTACGACGGACTCCCCGTCCTCGGCGGCGACCTGGTGGTCCACCAGACCGCGGGCGGCACGATGCAGGGCGTGGACAAGGCCACGAAGGCCACCGTCAAGGTCGCCACCACCAAGGCCGAGTCCGCCCCCGGCAGCGCCGCGCAGACCGCGGTGAAGGCCGCTCAGGCGGACGACAGCAAGGGCGCCAAGGCGCAGACCCCGCACAAGGTGATCTGGGCCGCCACCGGCAAGCCGGTCCTGGCGTACGAGACCGTCGTGGGCGGCGTCCAGAAGGACGGCACCCCGAACGAGCTGCACGTCATCACCGACGCGGCCACCGGCAAGAAGCTCTACGAGCGCCAGGGCGTCGAAACCGGCAGCGGCCAGAGCGAGTACAGCGGCAAGGTGGAGCTGGGCACCAGCAAGAAGGGCAACGGCTTCACCCTGACCGACGCCGACCGCGGCGGCCACAAGACCCTCAACCTGGAGAACAAGGAGGACGGCGAGGGCAAGGAGTTCACGGACGAGGACGACGCCTGGGGCAACGGCAAGGGCGACGACCCGCAGACCGCCGCCGTGGACGCCCACTACGGCGCCGCCACGACCTGGGACTACTACAGCAAGGTGCACGGCCGCGACGGCATCGGCGGCGACGGCAAGGCCGCCACGTCCCGCGTCCACTACGGCGACAGCTACGTCAACGCCTTCTGGGAAGACTCCTGCTTCTGCATGACGTACGGCGACGGCGAGGGCAACAAGGCCCCGCTGACCGCCCTCGACGTCGCGGCGCACGAGATGACCCACGGCGTCACCTCCAAGACCGCGGGCCTGGAGTACACCGGCGAGTCCGGCGGCCTCAACGAGGCCACCTCCGACATCTTCGGCACCTCCGTCGAGTTCAACGCCAAGAACTCCACCGACGCCGGTGACTACCTCATCGGCGAGAAGATCGACATCAACGGCGACGGCACCCCGCTGCGCTACATGGACAAGCCCAGCAAGGACGGCCAGTCCGCCGACGAGTGGTCCGAGAAGGTCGGCGACCTCGACGTCCACTACTCCTCCGGTGTCGCCAACCACTTCTTCTACCTGTTGTCGGAGGGCAGCGGCGCCAAGGAGATCGGCGGCGTCAAGTACGACAGCCCGACCTCGGACGGCAAGAAGGTCGAGGGCATCGGGCGGGACAAGGCCGAGAAGATCTGGTTCAAGGCCCTCACCACGTACATGACCTCCACCACGGACTACAAGGCGGCGCGTGAGGCAACCCTGAAGGCCGCGAACGACATCTATGGGAAGGACAGCGCCGAGTCCAAGGGCGTGGAAGCCGCCTGGGCCGGGGTCAACGTCAAGTAGGACCAAGGGCGTTACCGATGCGTAACGCACGACATGCGGCCGGTGCCCGGGGATTGTCCCCGGGCACCGGTATGTTTTCTTCACAGCAAAGACACATCTTTGCCGGGTTGACCGACACGTCGGCCAACTTCCCATGACAACAGGAGATACGCGTGGATTCACGCTCGACGTCTGCCATATCTGGCATATCCCGTCACAGACGCTCGCGTACCGCCCTCGCCGCCGGAGCGGCCACCCTGGCCGCCTCCCTGCTCGCCGCCGGTGCCACCGCCGGCCCCGCGGGCGCGGCGACTCCCAAGTCCGGCTCCGCCGGCGCCCAGACCGTCAGCCTCTCCCCCTCGGCCCGTGCCGAGCTGCTGCGCGAGGCCGGGACGACCACCGTCTCCGCCGCCAAGTCCCTCGGGCTCGGCGGCAAGGAGAAGCTGATCGTCCGTGATGTCGTCAAGGACGCCGACGGCTCCACCCACATCCGCTACGAGCGCACCTACGACGGACTGCCGGTCCTCGGCGGCGACCTGGTCGTCCACGAGACGCCGAGCGGCGCCAAGGAGGGCGTCACCAAGGCGACCGACGCGGACATCAAGGTCGCCGACACCCGCGCCGCCCTCGCCGCCACCGGTGCCCAGCGGACCGCCCTGGCCGCCGCGAAGGCCGCCGACGTCTCCGGCGCCGCCACCGAGCGCGCCCCGCGCAAGGTGATCTGGGCCGCCACCGGCAAGCCCGTCCTCGCGTACGAGACCGTCATCGGCGGCGTCCAGAAGGACGGCACGCCGAACCGGCTGCACGTCATCACGGACGCCGACACCGGTAAGAAGCTGTACGAGTACCAGGCCATCGAGAACGGCACCGGCACCGGCCAGCACAACGGCAAGGTCACCGTCGGGTCGGTCAAGAGCGGCAGCCAGTGGCTGCTGAAGGACACCGCGCGCGGTGGCCACCAGACGTACAACCTCAAGCACAAGGAGAGCGGCAAGGGGTCGGCGTTCTACGACGCCGACAACGTGTGGGGCAACGGCAAGCCCACCATCGCCCAGACCGCCGCCGTCGACGCCCACTACGGCGCCGCCATGACCTGGGACTACTACAAGAAGGTCCTCGGCCGTAACGGCATCAAGAACAACGGCAAGGCGGCCTACTCCCGCGTCCACTACGGCAAGGCGTACGTCAACGCCTTCTGGGACGACGACTGCTTCTGCATGACGTACGGCGACGGCGAGGGCGACAAGAAGCCGCTCACCTCGCTCGACGTCGCGGGCCACGAGATGAGCCACGGCCTCACCTCGGCCACCGCCAACCTCGAGTACAGCGGCGAGTCGGGCGGCCTCAACGAGGCCACCTCCGACATCTTCGGCACCGCCGTCGAGTTCTACGCCAAGAACGCCAAGGACCCGGGCGACTACCTCATCGGCGAGAAGATCGACATCAACGGCGACGGCACCCCGCTGCGCTACATGGACAAGCCCAGCAAGGACGGCCTGTCCTACGACTACTGGAAGAGCGGCGTCGGCGAGGACGACCCGCACTTCACCTCGGGCATCGCCAACCACTTCTTCTACCTGCTGGCCGAGGGCAGTGGCCGCAAGGTGATCGGTGGCGTCACGTACAACAGCCCGACCAAGGACGGCCGGGTCGTCAAGGGCATCGGCCGCGCCAAGGCCGAGAAGATCTGGTACAAGGCCCTGGCCACGTACATGACCTCGACCACCAACTACGCCAAGGCGCGCACCGCGACGCTCAACGCCGCGAAGAAGCTGTACGGCGCGAACAGCACCGAGTACAAGGCGGTCAACAACGCCTGGGGCGGCGTCAACGTGAAGTAACGCCCTGAGATGGCCTCCGGCCGGGCGGGCCCCGTGACCCGCCCGGCCGGAACCCGCCCGCCCCTCCCTTTCAGACGGCAGAGGGGCGGGTGACGTCCAGCAGATTGGGCCGCTTCGCCCAGAAGCGCTCGAACAGTTCGTCGGCGTCCTCCGCCTCGACCAGCGCGGCCTCGGGCGCCGTCACCGGCATCAGGGTGACGATCTGCACCGCGGGCTCCCCCGACGCGTCGAGGAACAGGTCGAAGTCGCTTCCGAAGTACGGGCTCGGATGCGCGAGCACGCCATGCATCTCCGTACCCTCCAGAACCGGCCGGTCGTTCACGACGACCGCCCCGTACTCCAGTCCGCGCCCCTGCTCCAGCAGCACACCGGCCATGCTGTCGACGAAGTAGCGGGCGATGTCCCGCTGTTCCTCCCCCAGACTGCACACCAGTTCCTGCGGGCGCGTCGCCGTGAGGGACTGGAAGCGCAGCCCATTGGTGATCACCGTGCTGATCCCGGGGTCCGGCAGGTAGAACTCGACCAGGTCGTAGTGGCCCGATGCGATGTGCCGGATCTCCCCGAGATGCTGTTCGAGGTGGCCCAGGAACCCGTCGTCCGCTGTCATCCCTCTTCGCTTTCGTCGCACGTGTCGCGTGTCGATGTGCACGACGATACGGCGCGACCGTGCGGTTGCACGACCTTTTGCACGTGCATTCGAGTTCAGCGGGGCCCGGCGGCCAGCTGGCAGGCCCCCTGGTTCTCCGGGACGGAGCACGGCAGATGGCCGTGTTTCTCGATGATGTTCCGCCCGGTGTCCCCCGCCAGATAGTCGAGGAACTTCGAGGTCAGGGAGTTCGCGGGCGGCCGTGTGTAGGTGTACGCGTACTCCGGCTCCCAGAAGGGGTACGTCCGCGTCCGCACCGCCTCGATGGAGGGCGCCCGCCCGTCCAGCCGCGGCAGCCGCACCTCGCCCCCGGTGGCGCTCCCCTCGGCGGAACGCAGTTCGGCGTAGCCGATCGCGCCCGGCGTCCGGGCCACCGTCTTCAACACCTCCTGGGTGCTGTCGAGTTCGCAGCGGACGACCGTGTCCTTGGCGAAGTTCGGGGTCCGGCAGTTGTCCGAGGTCCGCGAGATCTCGTTGGCGCCCAGCACCCGGCCCTCGAACACCCCGCGCGTCCCGGACTTGGCGTCCCGGCTCACCAGCCGCACCGGCAGATCGGGGCCGCCGGGCAGCTGCTTCCAGTTGGTGAACCGGCCCGCGTAGAGCCCGCGCAGATCGTCCAGCGACAGCTCCGGCAGCCGGACGTCCTTGTTCACCACCATGGTGAAGACGGACAGCGCCACCAGATGCTCCTTGAGCTTCGGGTCCCCCTCCCCGTCCGGGCCGTCGGAGAAGGCGACGTACGAGGGGAACGCGCCCTTCGCCGCCTCCCCCGCCCCGCGCAGCGTGCCGGTACCGCGCCCGCTGCCCTCGGCCCGCACCTCGATACGGGCGCCACGGCAGTCGCTCCCGTACGCCCCGCCCAGATCCCGCGCCACCGGGCTGAACGCGGTCGAGCCGACGACCGTCAGCGTCCCCTCGGCACAGCCGCGCGGCAGCGGATCGTCCTGCCACAGCTGCGTACCGAACGGCTGGAGGATCAGCAGGGCCAACAGGCTCCCGATGAGCCCCAGCACCCGGTTGCTGGGCCGCCGGAACTTCTCGTTGTTGCGGATCCGGCCTTCCTTGATGCGCCCGCCCACATGCGGCGGCTTGTCGGTCCCGGCGCCCGTCAGCAGCACCAGCAGCTTGAAGTGGTCCCCCTTGTTCAGCGGCACCCGCGGCAGGGAGATCTCATGGTTCTGGCAGATCAGCCCGGGTCTCTCCGCGGTGCCGTGCTGCGGCAGATGCCGCAGCAGATCCGGGTGGCTGGGCTCGGTCACCGCCACGTCCCGGACGATGCGGTTCGGGAACGTCGCGGTGAGCCCGCGGTGCTCGGTGGACGGCGCGGTGATGTAGTCGTCCGCGTCGATGCTGCGGAAGCCGTCGTTCTCGATGCGCAGCAGCACCAGGGAGGCCCCGGCCAGATCCGGGGTGTTCTCCAGCATCCGCAGCCGCTGGTGCATCTGCCCGTCCTCGGCGCTGTCGTCTATCAGCGTGTCCATCTGCACGCGGTACCCGATGCGCTTCCGCCCCGGGATCAGCCGCTCGTACGACAGTCCCCCGAGCGTGACGACGACGCCGAGGAGCGCCAGCAAGTTCTCCGGAGCCAGCAGTCGTTCCAGCCACCCCATGCCATTTCCCCCGTCGGACGCATGTGTTGGGGGGCGAATGTACGAGCCCACAACGCACATCGGGCGGCCATGGCCAAAACATCCCGCACTGTTCGTCGTCCGTTCAGCGAAGGAGATCAGCGCATCAGGACTCCCGCCGCCTCGGAGGTGGATTCCGACGGGAGGGCGGTGAGGCCGAGTTCGGCCGGGGAGGCCAGGAGGGGGTGGGTGGGGAGGATGCGGACGGTGTAGCCGAAGGGGCCCGTGCGGTCGAGGGCGAGGGGGCCTTCGTA
>NZ_GG657754.1:3485752-3497275 GCF_000158915.1 Streptomyces himastatinicus ATCC 53653
GCGGGGTCGAGCGCGCGGTGGGCGCGGGCGGCCGGGGCGTAGAGCCGCTCGACGTACTCCCGCACCATGCGTCCCGCGAGCACCTTGGGGGCGAGGGTGGTGAGGGTCTGGCGCACCATGTCGATCCAGTGGCCGGGGAGTCCGTCGGGGCCGCGGTCGTAGAACTGCGGTGCGACCCGGTTCTCCAGCAGCTCGTAGAGGGCGGACGCCTCCAGGTCGTCGCGGCGGTCCTCGTCGACGGCGGAGCCGTCGGCGGTGGGGATGGCCCAGCCGAAGTCGGGCTCGTACCACTCGTCCCACCAGCCGTCGAGGACGGAGAGGTTGAGGCAGCCGTTGAGGGCGGCCTTCATACCGCTGGTGCCGCACGCCTCCAGCGGGCGCAGCGGGTTGTTGAGCCAGACGTCGCAGCCGGGGTAGAGCTTCTGGGCCATGCCCATGCCGTAGTCGGGCAGGAAGACGAGGCGGTGCCGCACCCGGGCGTCGTCGGCGAACCGGACGAGTTCCTGGACGAGGCGCTTGCCGCCGTCGTCGGCCGGGTGCGCCTTGCCCGCGACGACGATCTGGACGGGCCGCTCGGGGTGCAGCAGCAGCTCGGTGAGCCGGTCGCGGTCGCGCAGCATGAGGGTGAGCCGCTTGTACGAGGGGACGCGGCGGGCGAAGCCGATGGTGAGGACGTCGGGGTCGAGGACGGAGTCGATCCAGCCCAGTTCGGCGGTGCCCGCGCCGCGCTGCCGCCACGACGCGTACAGCCGCTGCCGTACCTCGGCGACGAGCTGCTTGCGCAGGGTGCGGCGCAGTTCCCACAGTTCACCGGCGGGGAGGTGGCCGAACTGGCGGGCGCCGAGCCGGGTGACCTCGGGGGCGCGCCAGGTGGGCGCGTGGACGCCGTTGGTGACCGAGCTGATGGGCACCTCGTCGGCGTCGAAGCCGGGCCAGAGCCCGGCGAACATCTCGCGGCTGACCTGGCCGTGGAGGGTGGAGACCCCGTTGGCGCGCTGGGCGAGCCGCAGCCCCATGACGGCCATGTTGAACACTCCGGGGTCGCCGCCGGGGTAGGTTTCCCGGCCGAGCGCGAGGGTGCGCTCGACGCCGATGCCGGGGAGTTCGCCGTCCTCCCCGAAGTGGCGGGCGACGAGCTCGCGGTCGAACCGGTCGATCCCGGCGGGGACCGGGGTGTGGGTGGTGAACACGGTCCCGGCGCGCACCGTCTCGTGGGCGGCGTCGAAGTCCACCCCGGCCGTGTCCATGAGTTCGCGGATCCGCTCCAGGCCGAGGAACCCGGCGTGTCCCTCGTTGGTGTGGAACACCTCGGGCGCGGTGTGCCCGGTGAGACGGCAGTACGCCCGCACCGCGCGCACACCGCCGATGCCGAGCAGCATCTCCTGGAGCAGCCGGTGTTCGCTGCCGCCGCCGTAGAGCCGGTCGGTGACGTCGCGCTCGCCGGGGCCGTTGCCCTCGACGTCCGAGTCGAGGAGCAGCAACGGCACCCGGCCGACCTGGGCCTGCCAGATCTGGGCGTGCAGCGGACGGCCGCCGGGGAGGGTGAGGGTGACCCTGGCGGGGCGGCCCATGCCCGCGCCGGGGTGGTGCTCGTGCAGCAGGGTGAGCGGCAGCTCGTTGGGGTCGAGGACGGGGTACTGCTCCTGCTGCCAGCCCTCGCGGGAGAGCGACTGCCGGAAGTAGCCGTGGCGGTAGAGCAGCCCGACGCCGATGAGGGGGACGCCGAGGTCGCTGGCGGCCTTGAGGTGGTCACCGGCGAGGATGCCGAGTCCGCCGGAGTACTGGGGCAGGGCGGCGGTGATGCCGAACTCGGGCGAGAAGTAGGCGATGGCGGCGGGGAGGGCGGGGCTCCCTTCGGGCCCCGCGCCCTCGTCCGTACGGTCCGGGACCGCGTCGTCCGACCGGACCCCGTCGCCCGCCGGAACCGCACCGTCCGACCGGGCCGCGTCATCCGACCGGGTCGTCCGGTCCGGCGCGGCCGCCGTGCGGCCCTGGTACCAGCGGGGGCCGGTCAGATAGTCGTCCAGATCCTCGGCGGCCGCCCCGAGCCGCCGCAGAAACCCGCGGTCCGCGGCGAGTTCCGCCAGCCGGGCGACGGGTACGGCGCTCAGCAGCCGCACCGGGTCGCCGCCGGACGCCCGCCAGCGCTCGGGGTCCACGGCCTCGAACAGCTCGCGGGTCTCGGGATGCCACGACCAGCGCAGATTGCGCGCCAGCCGGTGGAGCGGTCGTAGGGATTCCGGGAGCACGGGACGCACGCTGAAGCGACGGATGGCCTTCACGCCTTCGACGGTAGCGGCCGACGCGCCCCGTTTCGGCTGTTTCGCCCGAGCCCCGCGAAGTTCGGTCGGGAGGCGGCAACCTTTCCGGCCAGGGCGACGACTAGGGGGCGTTCACTTCCCCCCATGCCTTGGAGGCCCCGTGCGTATCCGGGACAGATCGCAGCCCGCACCCGGTCACCCGCCCAGACACGCCGCGCGCGAGCGGCTCGGCCGCCCCCGGACGCTGGTCGCGGCGCTCGCCGTGGGCGCGCTGACCGTCACCGGTCTGGCGAGCATCTCGGGAGCGGCCGAGACCGACGCCGAGGCCGAGGGGGCGACGGCGGCGAAGGGCGCGACGACCAAGGCGGCCGCGGCCGCCCAGCTGGAGAAGCTGGACCGGGGCCTGGTCAGCGTCCGCTCCGGCAGCGACAACCTGGTCAGCTGGCGCTGGCTCGCCACCGACCCGGCCAATGTCGCCTTCAACGTCTACCGCGGCTCCACCAAGGTAAACGCGTCCCCGATCACGGGCTCGACCAACTACCTGGACAAGGGCGCGGCGGCCTCGGACACGTACACGGTGCGCGCGGTGGTGAACGGTACCGAGCAGTCCGCGTCGTCCGCCGCCCTCCAGTTCCGCTCGGGCTACCTCAATGTCCCCATCTCGCCCCCGGCCGCCGGTTCCGATTACACGTACGAGGCAAACGACGCCTCGGTCGGCGACCTGGACGGCGACGGCGACCTCGACCTCGTCCTCAAGTGGCAGCCGACGAACGCGAAGGACAACTCGCAGTCCGGCGTCACCGGCAACACGATCGTGGATGGCTACACCGTCGAGGGCAAACGGCTGTGGCGCATCGACCTGGGCCGCAACATCCGCTCCGGCGCGCACTACACCCAGTTCCAGGTGTACGACTACGACGGCGACGGCAAGGCCGAGGTCGCGATGAAGACCGCGGACGGCACGGTCGACGGCGCGGGCAAGACGATCGGCAGCGCGTCCGCCGACTACCGCAACTCCGGCGGCTACGTCCTCAGCGGCCCCGAGTTCCTGACGATGTTCAACGGCGGCACCGGCGCCGCGCTGGACACCGTGGACTACGTCCCGGCGCGCGGCACGGTCTCCTCGTGGGGCGATTCGTACGGCAACCGGGTGGACCGCTTCCTGGCCGGGACGGCGTACCTGAACGGCTCCACGCCCTCCCTGGTCTCGGCGCGCGGCTACTACACCCGCACCGTCATCGCCGCCTGGGACTTCAAGGGCGGCAAGCTGACCCGCAAGTGGACGTTCGACACGAACAGCTCCACCAACAGCGGCAAGGGCTACGACGGGCAGGGCAACCACGCGCTGGCCATCGGCGATGTGGACGGCGACAGCAAGGACGAGATCGTCTACGGCTCGATGGCCGTGGACGACAACGGCTCCGGGCTGTGGACGACGAAGAACGGCCACGGCGACGCCGCCCACCTCGGCGACCTCGACCCGTCCCGGTCGGGCCTGGAGTACTTCAAGGTCGACGAGGACTCCTCCAAGCCGTCCTCGTACCTCGCCGACGCCAAGACCGGCCAGGTGCTCTGGTCGACCGGGGCCAACGGCGACAACGGGCGCGGCGTGGCCGGTGACATCTGGGCGGGCAACGACGGCGCCGAGATGTGGTCCGCGAAGGACGACCAGATCCGCTCGGCCTCCGGCGCCACGAAGGGCCGTAAGCCGTCGTCCATGAACTTCCTGTCCTGGTGGGACGGCGACCCGGTGCGCGAGCTGCTGGACGGTACGCGCATCGACAAGTACGGGACGTCGGGCGAGACCCGGCAGCTCACCGCCTCCGGGGTGCACTCCAACAACGGCACCAAGGCCAACCCGTCGCTGGCGGGCGACATCCTCGGCGACTGGCGCGAGGAAGTGATCTGGCCGACCAGCGACAACAAGGCGCTGCGGATCTACTCCACCCCGTACGAGACCGACCGGCGGATCACCACGCTGCTGCACGACCGGCAGTACCGCGAGGCGCTGGCCTGGCAGAACACCGCCTACAACCAGCCGCCGCACCCCAGCTTCTTCATCGGCAACAAGATGGCCACTCCTCCGCGGCCGTCCGTCAAGACCCCCTGAATCACCCCCCTGCATCACCCCTGTATCACTCCCTTCCGCACAAGGAGCTGTGACATGGCTGAATTACGCATGAGACGGCGGGCGATCGGCGGCGCCCTCGGCGCCATCGCCCTCACCGCGGGTGCGATCACCACCGGGCTTTCTCTCTCGGCAGCGTCGGCCGCCACCTGGCCCACGCCCAGCGGCACCCCGCAGGCGGTCACCAAGACGATCCCCGTCAGCGGGACCACCGACGGCGGCATGAAGCGCTACTACGGCGACGGCGACCTCGGTTCGGACAACCAGGGCGAGGACCAACCCGCCATGTTCGAACTGGCCGACGGCGCCACGCTCAAGAACGTCATCATCGGCGCCCCCGCCGCCGACGGCATCCACTGCAAGGGCAGCTGCACCCTCCAGAACGTCTGGTGGGAGGACGTCGGCGAGGACGCCGCCACCTTCCGCGGCACCGGCAAGACGTACAACGTCATCGGGGGCGGCGCCCGCAAGGCCGAGGACAAGATCTTCCAGTTCAACGGCGGCGGCACGCTCAACATCTCCAACTTCGCCGGACAGGACTTCTCGACCTTCGTCCGCTCCTGCGGCAACTGCTCCAGCCAGTACAAGCGCACGATCAACGTGACCAACACCGAGATCACCGCGCCGGGCAAGGTCATCGGCGGCATCAACACCAACTACGGCGACTCGCTGGCCCTGCGCAAGGTCACGATCGTCGGGGACAGCAGCAAGAAGATCGTCCCGTGTCAGAAGTACATCGGGAACAACACCGGCAAGGAGCCGAGCAAGAACGGCAGCGACGCGGACGGCACGTACTGCAAGTACAGCAGCTCCGACCTCACCTACAAGTAGACGCACGAAGTACGTGAGGTCCGCCGCCCGGTCCGTGATTTTTTTGCGGGCCGGGCGGCAACGTCTCCCGGTCCGGCGGCGACTTCAGGGTGTACATCATCCCCCCACTCCCCCCACGGAATGGATACACATGGCACCGCAGCACCACAGACCGCGTCCCACCCGCAAGCGCGCCCTGATCGGCGGCCTCGGCGCCGCCGCCCTCACCATCGGCGCGATCACGGCCGGAACGATGCTCTCCTCGGCCTCGGCGTCCGCCGAATGGCCCACCCCCGGCGACGACAAGCCGGTCAGCTCGACGCAGAAGGTCTCCGGCGTCGTCGACGGCAAGATGCAGCGCTACATCGGCGAGGGCGAACTCGGCGACGGCGGCCAGGACGAGGGCCAGCCCGCGATGTTCGAACTGGCCGACGGCGCCACGCTCAAGAACGTCGTCATCGGCTCCCCCGCCGCCGACGGCATCCACTGCGAGGGCAGCTGCACCCTCCAGAACGTCTGGTGGGAGGACGTCGGCGAGGACGCCGCCACCTTCCTGGGCGGCGCCAACGCCAAATACACCATCGAGGGCGGCGGCGCGCGCAAGGCCGATGACAAGGTCTTCCAGCACAACGGCGGCGGCACGCTCACCATCCGCGACTTCGCCGTGCAGGACTTCGGCAAGCTCTACCGCTCGTGCGGCAACTGCTCCGAGCAGCAGAAGCGCGCCGTGGTGGTGGACGGAGTGGAGGTGACCGCTCCGGGCACGTCGCTGGTCGGCGTCAACGAGAACTTCGGGGACACCGCGAAGCTCAGCAACATCACGATCATCGGGGACAGCGGCAAGAAGATCGACCCCTGCGTCCGCTTCAAGGGCAACGACACCGGTGCGGAGCCCGAGGAGACCGGCTCCGGCCCGGACGGCAAGACCTGCATCTACAAGGAGTCCGACATCTCCTACAAGTAGGCGTCGGCAGCGGTCCACCGCGCGCCGTGCCCGCCCCTCACCGGGGACGGGCGCGGCGCGTCCCCATGGGCGGAACAGCGCCGGTTCCGCCCCCCGATGCGCACTTGTCGGGGCCCCCGCCCCACGAGACCCTGGCGCCCTCGCGTACGGGGAGGGTCGGGGAGGGATCGCCCATGGCGCACAGGAGAAGCAGAGGCCGCCTCGGCACGGCCGGGGCGCTGGCCGCCGCCGCGGTCGTGCTGGCGGGCGGGGCGCTGCCCGCCCGGGCCGCGGGCGCGACGGCGCACCACACGTACATCGTGACGCTGCAACGGGGGGCGGCGGCGGAGTCCGGGCACGGCAGGGACCTCGTCGAGCGGTACGGGGCGACGGTGCGCCGTACCTACAGCAGGGCGCTGAACGGCTTCGCCGTACGGGCCGACGAGGCGCAGGCGAGACGGCTCGCGGCGGACCCGGGCGTCGCCTCGGTGACCCGGGACGCCGAGGTGTCGCTGCGCGGCACCACCGCCGCCACGGCGACCCAGCCGTATCCGCCGTCGTGGGGCCTGGACCGCATCGACCAGCCCGCCGGGGCGGCGCTGGACGGGGCGTACACGGCACCGGCAGGCGGCGGGAAGGGGACGACGATCTACGTCGTCGACTCCGGAGTGCGCACCGGTCACCGGGACTTCGGCGGCCGGGCCCGCTCCGGCTGGGACTTCGTGGACGACGACCCGGTGGCGCAGGACGGCAACGGCCACGGCACCCATGTGGCCGCGACTGCCGCTGGCACGCAGTACGGGGTGGCGAAGCGGGCGGACGTCGTCGCCGTACGGGTGCTGGACGACCGCGGGGAGGGCACCAGCGCCGAGGTGCTGGCCGGTCTGGACTGGGTGCTGCGGCACGCCCGGAAGCCGTCGGTGGTCAATCTGAGCCTGGGGTCGGCGATCGCGGGGCCGGTCCCGGAGTGGGACGCCGCGATACGGGCCGGGGTGCGCGCCGGTCTCACTTTCACGGTCGCGGCGGGCAACGCGGGCCGGTCGGCGGGCTCGTTCTCGCCGGGCCGGGTGCCCCAGGCGATCACGGTGGGCGCGACGGACCGGGCCGACCGCCGCGCGCCGTTCTCCAACTGGGGCCCGGCGGTGGACCTGTTCGCGCCCGGCGACCGGATCGTGTCGGCGTCCCCTACGAGCGATACGGCGGCGGCGACGCTGTCGGGCACGTCGATGGCGGCGCCCCATGTCGCGGGCGCGGCGGCGCTCTACCTCGCCGCCCATCGCTCGGCGACCCCGGCCCGGGTGAGCACGGCGCTCGCGGCGGAGTCGACCAAGGGCGCGGTACGGAACGCGGGCCGCGGTTCACCGAACCGGCTGCTGCACACGGGTGGCTGACGGAGCATCTGGCGCACGGAACATCTGACACAACCCGAGATTGCGGTCATATCATCGGCCCCGCACGGATACGCGCGGGCCGAGCCATGCACCCCGCGTTACGAACCGGTAGTTAACGGGAACCCGGATTGTCTCCCGGTGTCCGGTGGGAAGGCTTCCCGAACGCGCCCCCCATGGCCGACCCCATCCGCCCACCAGAGTGAACGCGGACAGGAGCTGTCATGCCCGCAACCCATCGCCCGGCGGTAAAGCCTATACAAAGGGCACAGGCCGCCGCCGACCATCAAGCGCCCTCCGCACATCAGCCCGCAACGCCGTCAGGTGATCCTATGATCGGTCGTATTCCCCTTTTGGATATCCGTCCGCTGATCGACTGCGGCCGCCGCCCCGCCAAGGCGGTGGTGGGCGAGACCTTCGAGGTCAGTGCCACCGTGTTCCGGGAGGGCCACGACGCGGTCAGCGCCAATGTCGTCCTCCGCGACCCGGCCGGACGGTCGGGGCCGTGGACCCCCCTGCGCGAACTCGCCCCCGGCACCGACCGCTGGGGCGCCGAGGTCACCCCCACCGCGCCCGGCCGCTGGTCGTACACGGTCGAGGCGTGGAGCGACCCCGTCGCCACCTGGCGCCATCACGCCCGGATCAAGATCCCGGCCGGGATCGACACCGATCTGGTGCTGGAGGAAGGCGCCCGGCTGCACGAGAGAGCCGCGACCGGAGTGCCCAAGAACGACGGCCGGGAGGCGGTCCTCGGCGCCGTCGACGGGCTGCGCGACGAGCGCCGCCCGGTCGCCGACCGGCTCGCCGCCGCCCTCGCCCCCGACGTCACCGCCGCCCTCGACCGCCATCCGCTGCGCGAACTGGTCACCGCCTCGCGCCCGATGCCGCTCCAGGTCGAGCGGGAGCGCGCGCTGTTCGGCTCCTGGTACGAACTGTTCCCGCGCTCCGAGGGCGCCAAGGTGGCCGAGGACCGCCGCCCGGTCAGCGGCACGCTGCGCACCGCCGCCGAGCGGCTGCCCGCGATCGCCGCCGCCGGGTTCGACGTCGTCTATCTGCCGCCCGTCCACCCCATCGGCACCGCCTTCCGCAAGGGCCCCAACAACACGCTCTCCGCGGGCCCCTTCGACGTCGGCTCGCCCTGGGCGATCGGCTCCCCGGACGGTGGCCACGACGCGATCCACCCCGACCTCGGCACCCTGGACGACTTCGACCACTTCGTGGCCCGGGCGCACGAGCTGCGCATGGAGGTGGCGCTCGACTTCGCGCTCCAGTGCTCGCCCGACCACCCCTGGGTCACCGCGCACCCCGAGTGGTTCCACCGGCGCGCCGACGGGACGATCGCGTACGCCGAGAACCCGCCCAAGAAGTACCAGGACATCTACCCCATCGCCTTCGACGCCGACTTCCCCGGACTCGTGCGCGAGACCGAGCGGCTCCTGCGGTTCTGGATGTCCCACGGGGTGCGGATCTTCCGGGTCGACAACCCGCACACCAAGCCCGTGGCCTTCTGGGAGAAGGTGATCGGGGACATCAACCGCACCGACCCCGATGTCATCTTCCTCGCCGAGGCGTTCACCCGGCCCGCGATGATGAACACGCTCGGCATGATCGGCTTCCAGCAGTCGTATACGTACTTCACCTGGCGCAACGGCAAGCAGGAGCTGACCGACTACCTCACCGAACTGTCCGGGGACGCGGCCGCCTGGATGCGGCCCAACTTCTTCGTCAACACCCCCGACATCCTGCACGCCTACCTTCAGGACGGCGGCCGGCCGGCCTTCGCGGTACGGGCCGTCCTCGCCGCCACCCTCTCCCCCACCTGGGGTGTCTACGCGGGCTACGAGCTGTGCGAGAACACCCCGCTGCGCACCGGCAGCGAGGAGTACCTGGACTCGGAGAAGTACCAGCTGCGCCCCCGCGACTGGGCGGACGCCGAGCGTACGGGAACGTCGCTCACCCCGCTCATCACCCGGCTCAACCGGCTGCGCAGGCGGCACCCCGCCCTGCGCCGGCTGCGCAACCTGCGATTCCACCACGCGGACAACGAGTCCGTCATCGCCTACTCAAGCGGCACGGGCGACTCGTGCGTGCTCACCGTCGTCAACCTGGACCCCCACCACACCCAGGAGGCGACGGTCTCGTTGAACATGCCGGGAACTCGGCCTCGACTGGCACGAGTCCGTCCCGGTGCGCGACGAGCTCACCGGCGAGACCTATCACTGGGGCAGGGACAACTACGTACGCCTGGAGCCTGGGCGTGACATGGCTCCCGCGCACGTGCTCTCCCTGCGACCGTCCTCACCGATCGGAGGGTCACCCACAACATGATCGTCAACGAGCCCGTACCGGACACGTTCGAAGACACCCCCGCCAAGGACCGTGACCCCGACTGGTTCAAACGCGCCGTCTTCTACGAGGTCCTGGTGCGGTCCTTCCAGGACAGCAACGGCGACGGCGTCGGCGACCTCAAGGGCATCACCGCCAAGCTCGACTACCTCCAGTGGCTCGGCGTCGACTGCCTCTGGCTGCCGCCCTTCTTCGCCTCCCCGCTGCGCGACGGCGGCTACGACGTCTCGGACTACACGGCCGTGCTGCCGGAGTTCGGGGATCTCGCCGACTTCGTCGAGTTCGTGGACGCCGCGCACCAGCGCGGCATGCGCGTCATCATCGACTTTGTCATGAACCACACGAGTGACCAGCATCCGTGGTTCCAGGAGTCCCGTACCGATCCGGACGGACCGTACGGCGACTACTACGTCTGGGCCGACGACGACAAGCAGTACCAGGACGCCCGCATCATCTTCGTCGACACCGAGACGTCCAACTGGACCTTTGATCCGGTACGCAAGCAGTACTACTGGCACCGCTTCTTCTCGCATCAGCCGGACCTCAACTTCGAGAACCCGGCCGTCCAGGAAGAGGTACTGGCCGCCCTGCGCTTCTGGCTGGACCTCGGCATCGACGGATTCCGGCTCGACGCCGTGCCGTATCTGTACGCGGAGGAGGGCACCAACTGCGAGAACCTCCCCCGCACCCACCAGCTCCTCAAGCGCGTCCGCGCCGAGATCGACGCCCACTACCCCGACACGGTGCTGCTGGCCGAGGCCAACCAGTGGCCGGAAGACGTCGTCGACTACTTCGGCGACTACGAGGCGGGCGGCGACGAATGCCATATGGCCTTCCACTTCCCCGTCATGCCGCGCATCTTCATGGCGGTGCGGCGAGAGTCCCGCTACCCGGTCTCGGAGATCCTCTCCAAGACCCCGGCCATTCCGTCCGGGTGTCAGTGGGGCATCTTCCTGCGCAATCACGACGAGCTGACGCTGGAAATGGTCACCGACGAAGAGCGCGACTACATGTACGCGGAGTACGCCAAGGATCCGCGCATGCGCGCCAACATCGGCATCCGGCGCCGGCTCGCTCCGCTGCTGGACAACGACCGCAACCAGATCGAGCTGTTCACCGCGCTGCTGCTGTCGCTGCCCGGGTCGCCGATCCTGTATTACGGCGACGAGATCGGCATGGGCGACAACATCTGGCTCGGCGACCGCGACGCCGTGCGTACCCCCATGCAGTGGACCCCCGACCGCAACGCGGGCTTCTCCTCCTGCGACCCGGGGCGGCTCTTCCTCCCCACCATCATGGACCCGGTCTACGGGTACCAGGTCACCAACGTCGAGGCCGCCATGTCCTCGCCGTCCTCGCTGCTCCACTGGACCCGGCGGATGATCGAGATCCGCAAGCAGAACCCGGCCTTCGGGCTGGGCTCCTTCACGGAGCTGCCCTCGTCCAACCCTGCCGTCCTCGCGTTCCTGCGCGAGGCGCCGCGGACCCCGGACGGGGAGGACGACCTGGTGCTGTGCGTGCACAACTTCTCGCGCTTCGCCCAGCCGACGGAGCTGGACCTCCAGTCCTTCGCGGGCCGCCATCCGGTCGAGCTGATCGGCGGCGTCCGCTTCCCCGCCATCGGCGAGCTCCCCTATCTGCTCACCC
>NZ_GG657754.1:3497633-3499795 GCF_000158915.1 Streptomyces himastatinicus ATCC 53653
TGGGGGAAAGTGGCCCCTTTGGGTGGGGGCGGCGTTTTCGTCATGGGTTCATGGGCACTCTGACTACTACCACCACCGGCGGAGCCGATCGCGTACTCCGTACTCACCGTACGGACGATCCTCGCCCGACACGTCCCGCACCGTCGCACAGTCAATGCCGCAATCCGGGACACTTTGCCCTGATCTGTCGTGTGCCCGGGGAAAGGACGCGACGCCATGCCGGAAGCTTCGTTCTCCCGGGGGGCACACCACCCGCCGACCGCTACCGCATCAACCGCCGCCGCCAGCACGGCCGCGGCGGCCCGAGGCCCGGACGGCCCAGGGGCCGGGCTGCTCGGCTCGCTCGCGCCGCTGCTCGCCGAGTGGCTCCCCCGGCAGCGCTGGTTCGCGGGCAAGGGCCGCCCCGTCACCGGCTTCGCCCTCGTCTCCGCGACCGAGATACTGCCCAGCCCGCCGGGCGGCACGACCCCCGGGTTACTCCATCTGCTCATCCGCGCCCAGCAGCCGGAACCGCCCGGCCACCGCCACGGCTTCGGCTGCGGCCACCGCCGCGGCGCGGCCGCCAGCGACTGCTACCAGATCCTGCTCGGCGTCCGCACCACCCTGCCGCCCTCCCTCGCCCCGGCGCTCATCGGCCGCCCCAGCGGCGGCCCGCTGGACGGCCGTACCGTGTACGAGGCGCTGGCCGACCCCCGCCTCGCCTCGATCCTCCTGGAGCGGCTCCGCGTCCCCGGCCGTCTGGACCCCCTGCGCTTCGTACGCGAGCCCTCCAGCGCCATCCCCTCCATCCTGCCGCCCCGGCTGATGACGGCCGAGCAGTCCAACTCCTCCGTGGTGTACGGAGATACGTTCATCCTCAAGCTCTTCCGGCGGGTCAGCCCCGGCACCAACCCCGACCTCGAACTCCCCCTCGCCCTCGCCCGCACCGGCTGCACCCGGGTACCCGCCCCCGCCGCCTGGTTCGAGGCCGCCCCGCCGCCGGAGGGGCCTGGTCCGCGTCCGGAACCGTTCACCCTCGGCGTCCTCCAGCCCTACCTCGCCGGGTCCACCGACGGCTGGCAGCTCGCCCTCGACGCCCTCGCCGTACGCGCCGACTTCACCGACGCCGCCCACGCCCTCGGCCACGCCACCGCCGAGGTCCACCTCGCGATGGCCGATGCGCTCCCCGTCTCCGTACTGCGCCGCCCGCAGATCGAACACCTCGCGGCCGCCATGAGCGAACGCCTCGACTCGGCCGCCGCCGCGGTGCCCGCGCTCCAGCCGTACCGGGGCGCGCTGCACGCCGCGTACGAGGACGTCGCCGCCCTCGGCCGCACCGGGCGCACCTGGGCGGCCCAGCGCATCCACGGCGATCTGCACCTCGGGCAGGCCCTGCTGACGGCGGAACGGCAGTGGTCGCTGATCGACTTCGAGGGCGAGCCGTCCCGTCCGCTCGCCGAACGCCGCCGCCCGCAGCCGCCGGTCCGCGACATCGCGGGCATGCTCCGCTCCTTCGACTACGCGGCGGCCGTGGGCGGCCACGACACCCCGCAGGACTGGGCCGGGGGCATGCGTGCCGCCTACTGCGCGGGGTACGCGGAAGCCTCCGGTACGGATCCGCGCGACGAACCGGAGCTGCTGCGCGCCCATGAGACCGACAAGGCGGTGTACGAGGTCCTCTACGAGGCCCGCCACCGCCCCGACTGGCTGCCGGTCCCGATGACCGCGATCCGCCGACTGGCCGCCGCCGTCCGCTGACCCCTCGCCGCTATCCGCCTCCGACACCCCCGGGAGGACCTCCCCGTGACCGCACGACCGCCGTCCGGCCAACACCCGTCCGACGAGGGCCGGGGCCCCGACCCGGCCGCCACCGGCACCAGGACGGGCCCGGCGGTCCCGCCCACGTTCCTCCCCGCCCGAGGCCCGGTCCCCCGCCCCGAGTCCCCTCGGCCCGAGACCGCCCGACCGGGGCGCCCGCACACGGACGCGCCCGGACCCGCCGCCGGGGACGCGTTCGCGGCACGGGACACCCGACCGGACCGCCCGGACACGCACACGCTCGGACCCACCGCCCCGGCCACCGACCCGGACGTCGAGGCCGGGCTACGGGAGGCCGCATCCCCGCGACGGGACCCCCGCTCACCGGAGTCCGCAGGCATCAAACCCAACCCGCGGCCGACGAC
>NZ_GG657754.1:3500877-3547594 GCF_000158915.1 Streptomyces himastatinicus ATCC 53653
CACCCGGCCCGACGGCAGCCGCTCGCTGCGCGCGGACCCGATGGCGCGGCGCACCGAGTGCCCGCCAGCGACGGCGTCGGTGGTGCACGCCTCGCACCACCGCTGGGGCGACGGCGACTGGATGGCGCGGCGGGACGGCGGGCGGGTGTACGAGCTGCCGTTCTCGGTGTACGAGGTGCATCTGCCGTCCTGGCGCCCGGGGCTCACGTACCGGCAGCTCGCCGAGCAGCTCCCCGCGTACGTCAAGGATCTCGGCTTCACCCATGTCGAGCTGATGCCGGTGGCCGAGCATCCCTTCGGCGGCTCCTGGGGCTACCAGGTGACCGGCTTCTACGCGCCGACGGCCCGCCTCGGCCCGCCCGACGACTTCAAGTACCTGGTCGACGCGCTGCACCGGGCGGGGATCGGGGTGCTGGTGGACTGGGTGCCCGCGCACTTCCCCCGGGACGCGTGGGCGCTGGCGGAGTTCGACGGGCGGCCGCTGTACGAGCCGTCCGACCCGCTGCGGGCGGCGCACCCGGACTGGGGCACGCTCGAATTCGACTACGGCCGCACGGAGGTGCGTAACTTCCTGGTCGCGAACGCGGTCTACTGGTGCGAGGAGTTCCACATCGACGGTCTGCGCGTCGACGCCGTGGCGTCCATGCTCTACCTCGACTACTCCCGCGAGCCCGGCCAGTGGACGCCCAACGCCCACGGCGGCCGGGAGAACCTGGACGCGGTGGCGTTCCTCCAGGAGATGAACGCGACGGTGTACCGCCGCTGTCCGGGCGTCGTGACCATCGCCGAGGAGTCGACGGCCTGGGACGGCGTCACCCGGGCCACCCACCACGTGGGGGCGAGCGGCTTCGGCGGGCTCGGCTTCGGGCTGAAGTGGAACATGGGGTGGATGCACGATTCGCTGGGCTACCTGGCCCACGAACCGGTGCACCGGAAGTACCACCACCACGAGATGACGTTCTCGATGGTGTACGCGTACAGCGAGAACTACGTCCTGCCCATCTCGCACGACGAGGTGGTGCACGGCAAGCGGGCGCTGGTGGGCAAGATGCCGGGCGACTGGTGGCAGCAGCGCGCCGACCACCGGGCGTACCTCGGCTTCATGTGGGCGCATCCGGGCAAGCAACTGCTGTTCATGGGGCAGGAGTTCGCGCAGGGCGCGGAGTGGTCGGAGCGCCACGGCCCGGACTGGTGGCTGCTGGACCCCTCGTACTCGGCGGAGGCCGACCACCGCGGGGTGCGCGACCTGGTCCGCGACCTCAACCGGGTGTACGCGGCGACGACGCCGCTGTGGCAGCGGGACACGGTGCCGGAGGGGTTCGCGTGGGTGGAGGGGGACGGCCACGAGGACAACGTGTTCGCGTTCCTCCGCTTCGACGCGGACGGCTCCCCGCTGCTGGCGGTCAGCAACTTCTCGCCGGTGGTGCGGCATGCGTACCGGGTGGGCGTACCGGACACGGTTCCGCTGTGGCGGGAGGTGCTGAACACCGACGACGCGCGGTACGGCGGAAGCGGCGTCCTCAATACGGAACCGCTGAAGGCCGAGCCGACGGCCGCCCACGGCCGCCCGGCCAGCCTGCTGCCGGTGCTGCCGCCGCTGGCCACGATCTGGCTGCGCCCGGCCTGAACCATGGCGCACAAGGCCGCGTTCAAAAGGTTGACGAGTGACGTGGACACGCCTAAAGAGGGGGTGAGAGCGCTCTCACCCCCCTTCAGGAGGTACGTCCATGCGCCCCCACAGAGCCAGATCCGCCCTCAGATCAGCGTTAGCCGCATGCGCCGCCACCGCCGTCGCCCTCCTCGGCGCCACGTCCGTACGGGCCGATGTGCCGCCCACGCCCGGCTGGACCCTCCAGTGGAGCGATGACTTCACCGGCGCGGCGAACACCCTGCCCTCCGCCACCAACTGGCAGATCGACACCGGCTACAGCTACCCCGGCGGCCCCGGCAACTGGGGCACCGGCGAGATCCAGCGCTACACGGACTCCACCAGCAACCTCAGCCAGGACGGCAGCGGCAATCTCCGCATCACCCCGCTCCGCGACGGCTCCGGCAACTGGACCTCGGCCCGCATCGAGACCAGGCGCGCCGACTTCAAGGCCCCGGCCGGCGGTGTGCTGCGCATGGAGGGCCGGATCCAGATGCCGAACGTCACCGGCACCGCCGCCCTCGGCTACTGGCCCGCGTTCTGGGCGCTCGGCAGCCCGTACCGCGGCAACTACCAGAACTGGCCGGGCATCGGCGAGTTCGACATCATGGAGAACGTCAACGGGATCGACTCCGTGTGGGGTGTGCTGCACTGCGGGGTGAACCCCGGCGGCGCCTGCAACGAGAGCACCGGCCTCGGCGCCAGCCGCGCCTGCCCGGGGTCGAGCTGCCAGTCCGCGTTCCACACCTACCGCTTCGAATGGGACCGCTCGACCACCCCGAACCAGCTCCGCTGGTACGTGGACGGCCAGCAGTTCCACAGCATCAGCCAGAGCCAGGTCGACGCCACCACCTGGTCGAACATGACCGACCACGCGGGCTACTTCATGCTCCTCAACGTGGCGATGGGCGGCGCGTTCCCGAACGGTGTCCACGGCTCGGCCACGCCCACCGCGGCCACCGTCCCCGGCCACCCGATGCTCGTCGACTACGTGGCGGTCTGGACCCGGGGCGGTGGCGGCACCGACCCCGGCACCGGCTCCGCCACGCTCTACCCGGGTACGGGCGGCGCCCTCGGCACGGCCTCCTCGTCCGCGAGCGCCACGACGCTGGCCTCGGCGGGCGGCACCAACCACGACGGGACGCCGTACCAGCCGCAGACCTTCACCTCGTCCGGCATCACCCGGACGTACAGCGGCGGCTCGACGGCCTTCGACCTGTTCGTGGACGCGGGCACGACCGTCGCCAACGGGCAGCAGGTGAGGGTCAGTTACGACCTGACGGGTAACGGCAGCTGGGACCGCACCGAGACCTACCAGTATTTCGCCACCGATCCGGCCCCGGGCTATGAGCACTACACCCAGGCCCGCGGCCTCAAATCCGCCACCGGCTCACTCGGCAACATGACGAACGGCAAGGTCCGCGTCGAGGTGTGGAACGCCATCGGCAACGGCACCAGCACCCTCGGCACCGGCAACCAGTCCTTCGTCCGCATCCCCTTCAACTAGTGCTATCGGGTTCGGGCTCGCCCAGCCGGGCGAGTTCGTCCCGTACCCGGTCCGCGTCCGGGTGGCCGAGGGCGTCGAAGCGGCTCAGCGCCGCGCACCAGCTGTTACGCGCCCCGGCCACGTCCCCGGCGGTCCGCTGGGCGTCGCCCAGCCGGTGCAGCGACTCGGCCTCCCGCACCCGCTCGTCCAGGGTGCGGCGCAGCGCGACCGCGTGCCGGTAGCAGGTGATGGCCTGCTGGTGGTCGCCGAGGTGGTGATGGGCGTACCCGAGGCTGTCCCAGGCGGCCGACTCCCCGCGCCCGTCGCCCGCCTCCCGCAGGAGGGCGAGCGCCTGGGCGCAGTGCACCAGGGTCTGCTGGAAGTCGCCCAGCCTGGCGTATGCCCAGCCCAGGTTGTTGAGGGCGTACGCCTCGCCCTTGCGGTGCCCGGCCACCTGGTACAGCTCCAGCGACCGCCGGGCGTGGTACAGCAGCTCCTCGTCCCGGCCCTGGCGCTCGGCCGTCATGTTGAGCGCGACATGGATACGGGCCTGGCCGATGTGGTTGGCGACCTCGCCGTGCAGGTTGAGCGAGCGCAGCAGATGGCCGCGGGCCCGGTCGTACCGCCCCATCCGCAGATCGGCCAGGCCCATCCCGTGGCAGGCGTACGCCTGCCCGGCCGGATCGGCGATGCGGTGGGCGGCGCCGAGGGCGATGCGGTGGACGGTGCGCTGGTCGTGCCAGTGTCCGAGCTGGTCCAGGTACTCCATCAGCGACCAGGCCAGTTGCCAGGCGTGGGTCTCGAACGAGGCGTCCGCGGCCCGCTGGAGGGCCGCGATCAGCACCGGGTGTTCCAGGGTGAACCAGGTGAGCGCCTGCGCGTGTTCGCCGAACGTCTCGACGGTGACACCGGACCGCGCCGGGGCGACGGCGACCGGCTCCCGGTGCGGGGTGAAGGCACGCCCGGCGGCGACGGCGGAGTGCAGATAGTGGTCGAGCACCCGGTGCAGCGCGGACCGGCGGTCGTCCGCCGAGTCGTACTCGTGGGTCAGCTCCATGGCGTACGCGCGCAGCAGATCGTGGAACGCGTACCGGCCCGGGCTGCGCTCGGCGATCAGATGGGCCCGGGTGAGCCTGCTCAGCAGCCTGCGCGCCTGCGATATGTCCACCCCGGCGAGGGAGGCCGCGGCGGGGGCGGCGATGTACGGGCCGGGGTGGACGGCGAGCAGCCGGAACAGCCGGGCGGTGTCGTCGCCGAGGGTGTGGTACGACCACGAGAACACGGCCCGGACGTCGGTGGTGGCGTCCCCGCCCTCGAACGCGTCCAGGCTGCCGCGCGCGTCGTGCAGCTCATCGGCGAGCGCCGCGATGCTGAAGCGGGGGTGGGTGGCGGCGCGGGCGGCCACGATGGCGAGCGCGAGGGGCAGCCCCGCGCACACCGTGACGACGTCCTCCACGGCCTGCGGTTCGGCGGCGGCACGCTCGACGCCGATCCGGCCGGCGAGCAGTTCGCGCGCCTCGGCGCGGCCGAGCAGATCCAGCGGCAGCGGCCGGGCCTGTTCCGCGACGACCAGGCCGGTGAGTTCGTTACGGCTGGTCAGCACCACCAGACAGCCGGGCGAACCGGGCAGCAGCGGGCGTACCTGCTCGGCGTCGCGGGCGTTGTCGAGCAGGATCAGCACCCGGCGGTCGGCCAGCAGGCTGCGGTAGAGCGCGGTCTGCGCCTCCACGGTGGCGGGGATCCGGTGCGCGGGCACCTGGAAGGCGTCGAGGAAACCGCGGACCGCCTCGGCCACGGTCATCGCGGAGCCGGTGGGGCCGAAGCCGCGCAGGTTGACGTACAGCTGCCCGTCCGGGAAGCGGTCGCGGACCCGGTGCGCCCAGTGCACCGCGAGCGTGGTCTTGCCGAGGCCGCCGCTCCCCGCGATCACCCCGATCACGGCGGCGGTCGGCGACCGGCCGGCGGCGGTGGAGGCGGCGCCGGTGCGCAGCAGGGCGTCCAGCCCGGCGAGTTCGCGCTCCCGGCCGCTGAAGTGGGCGACGTCGGGGGGCAGTTGCTGCGGGATGCCGCCGAGGTCGGCGGCCTCCGCCGAGGTACGGGGCTCGGCCGCGTGCCCGGCCCCGAGGGCGGTACGGTCCCCGGGCGCGTGCCCGGCTCCGGGAGCGGTTTGGCCCCCGGGCGCATGCCCGGCCCCGAACGCGCCGCGGGCTCCAGACGCATGCCCAGCCTCGGGCCCGGCGCCGGACTCGGCGCGAGCCTCGGGGGCGTGCCCGGCGGCTCCGTTGGCCCCCGCGGCTCCGGACTCGGCCCGGGCCCCGGGCTCGTGCCCGGTCCCCGGCCGCGTACGGTCTCCTGGCACATGCCCGGCGTCGGACTCGGCGTGAGTCTCCGGGGCGTGCCCGGCGCCGGACGCGGTACGAGGCTCGGGCGCCTGCCCGGCACCGGGGACGGCACGGTGCCCGGTCTCGTCCCCGGCTCCGGCAGTCCCCAACGCCTCGGACGCGCTCCGAGCCCCGGACGCAGGCCCGGCACCGGGCCCGGGGCCGGACCCGGGCGCATGCCCAGCCCCGGGGCCAGGACGGGCTCCGGGGTCGTATCCGGCCCCGGGCCCGGTGCGGGGCCCGGGGTCATGCCCGGCGCCGGACCCGGTACGGGCTCCGGCAGCGCCCCCGGTTCCAGAGCCAGGCGCGTGCCCGGCCTCAGGACCGGTACGGCCCCCGGCCTCGGACACATGCCCCGCCCCGGCACCATCCCCAGGCGCATGCCCAACCTCGGGACCGGGGCGGGCTCCAGGGTCGTACCCGGCCCCGGGGTCGTGCCCGGTCCCGGACCCGGCGCGGGCTCCAGCAGCGCCCCCGGCGCCAGAGCCGGGCGCGTGCCCAGCACCGGGAGCGGTACGGCCCCCGGGCACATGCCCCGCCCCAGCACCATCCCCCGGCACATGCCCAACCCCAGGCCCGGGGCGGGCCCCGGAGCCGTACCCGCCTCCGGGCCCCGTGCCGTCCCCAGGCGCGTGCCCGGCCCCGGACGCATACGCGGCGCCCGGCGCGGAGCCATCCCCGGGCGCGGGCCCGGACCCCGACCCGGTGCGGTCCTCGGACGCGTACCCGGACCCCGGCCCCGGTCCCGGGCCGGGGACGAGTCCGAATCCGGCCCGTGCCTCGAGCGCCTGGCGGTGGAGGCGTTGCAGTTCCTCGCCCGGTTCGATGCCCAGCTCCTCCGCGTACCGCTGCCGGGTGGCGCGGAACAGCGCGAGGGCGTCGGCCCGGCGTCCGGACCGGCGCAGTGCCTCCATCAGCAGCGCCACCGACCGCTCCCGCAGCGGGTGTTCGGCGACCAGCGCGGACAGCTGCGCGATGGCCTCGTGGTGGCGCCCGGCCCGTACGTCGAGCGCGGCGCACTCCTCCACCGCGGCCCGCCGCTCCTCCTCCAGCCCGGCCCCGACGGTGTCGGACAGCCAGCCGCCCGCCACATCGGCGAGCGCGGGTCCGCGCCACAACTGGAGTGCGGCGCGCAGCAGTTCCGCGGCCCGGTCGTCGCTCGACGTACGGGCCTCGCGCACCAGGTCCCGGAAGCGGTGCAGATCGACGGCCGTGCGCGGGGCGGTGAGGCAGTAGCCCTTGGCGGAGGTGGTGAGTTCGGTGTCGGGCAGGGCGGCGAGGATGCGGCGCAGCTTGGAGATCTGGACCTGTACGGCGTTGCGCGCCGAACCCGGCGGGTCCTCGCCCCATATGGCCATGACCAGCCGGTCGACGGAGACCACCCGGCCCGGTTCCATCATCAGCATCGCCAGAACGGAACGCTGCTGCGCGGCGGTCGGGCCGAGCAGCTGGTCGTCCCGCCATATCCCCACGGGCCCCAAGAGGCGTAACCCGGTCCCGTCCACGCGCTGCCCCCGTCGGTACCAGAGATTCATGTGACAATCCCGCAGCCTACCCACGGGGCCAGGTCAGCGAGGCATCAGCCGTACATCAGCGGCTCGTAGGACGCTGGCGTCATGACCACGGCCGGACACACCCGCCGCAGACCCCGGATAGGCGATCTCGTCTACGACATCGAGCGCGAGACCATCGGCCGCGTCGCGTACATCGACACCGGTGGCAATATCGCGTGGATCAAGCCCCGGAACGGCGGCCCCGAATGGACCGCGCTCCCGGAACAGCTTCGTCCGGCGGCGGACGGAGAGGGCTGACCCGCCCTTCCCCCCTGTGCCGGTGTCCCGTGTCCTGCCACGGGGGGAGGACGCGGGGCACCCCTGCTCGAGACAACCCTGACAAAACACGACCGCGGCCCTGCCCCGATTCAGGAGGGCAGGGCCGCGGGGGCATGAGGGGTCAGGCAGGCACGTGCTCCTTGGCCGTGTCACCGTCACGCTGCTCGGGGAGCGCCTTGGTGTCGGCGTCCTCGGAGTCGTCGGCGGCCGGGCCGTGGCCGCCGCCGTTCGCCGCGAAGGCCGCGGCGTCGAACGGGAGCCGTCCGGAGAGGACCTCCTGCATCCGGTCCTTGTCGATCTCCTTGGTCCAGGTGCCGACCAGGACGGTCGCGACGGCGTTGCCCGCGAAGTTGGTGAGGGCGCGGGCCTCGCTCATGAAGCGGTCGACGCCGACGACCAGGCCGACACCGCCGACCAGGTCGGGCCGGTGCGACTGGAGACCGCCCGCGAGGGTGGCCATACCGGCGCCGGTGACACCGGCCGCGCCCTTGGAGGCGACGATCATGAACAGCAGCAGGGATATCTGCTCGCCGATCGCGAGCGGCTTGCCCATGGCGTCGGCGATGAACAGCGACGTCATGGTCAGGTAGATCGCGGTGCCGTCCAGGTTGAAGGAGTAGCCGGTCGGCACGGTGATGCCGACGACGGGACGGCTGACGCCCGCGTGCTCCATCTTGGCGATCAGCAGCGGCAGCGCCGACTCCGAGGAGGACGTCGACAGGATCAGCAGGAACTCCCGCGCCAGGTACTTCAGCAGCGAGAACAGGTTCACGCCGGCCACCAGGCGCAGGATCGTGCCGAGCACGACGAACACGAAGAGGACGCAGGTGGTGTAGAAGCCGATCATGATGACGGCGAGCGCCTTGAGCGCGTCCAGACCGGTCTCGCCGACCACCGCGGCGATCGCGCCGAAGGCGCCCACCGGGGCCAGCCACATGACCATCGACAGCAGCTTGAGACGAGCTGCTGTATGTGGCCTATGCCGCGCAGCACCTTGCTCACCGGACTTGCCCATGGCCTGGAGACCGAAGCCCACGAGGAGCGCGACGAACAGGGTCTGGAGCACCTGCTCCGAAGTGAAGGCGGAGAGCAGCGTGGTGGGGATGATGCTCAGCACGAACCCGTCCAGGCCCTCGCTCGCGGCGCTGTCGACCTGGCCCTGTCCGGCCTTCGTCACTTCCTCGGTGATGTGGAGCCCGCTGCCGGGGTCCAGGATGTTGCCGACGATCAGGCCGATGCCGAGCGCGACGGTCGACATCACCATGAAGTAGCCGAGGGCGAGCCCGCCGACCTTGCCGACCTTGGCGGCCTTCCGTACCGAACCGACGCCGAGCACGATCGTGCAGAAGATGATCGGCGAGATCAGCATCTTGATCAGATTGACGAAGCCTTCGCCGATGGGCTTCAGCTCGACCGCCGTGTCGGGGGCGACGAAGCCCACGAGGATCCCCAGCGCCACCGCGCCGATCACAGCGAGGTAGAGGTAGTGGATCTTTTCCTTCTTCTTCGCCTTCGGCCGCTCCGGCTCTGTACGTCCCGATGCGGGCGGCGTGATCTCCGCAGCCACGGTGCTGCCTCCTTCTCTTCGGCCGTCCAACTGTCCCGGCGCTGTACCGTGTGCGGCTCGCACACCGCCTTGAACGGTTCCGGCGACTATGCCCCACGGCTGTGACGGGGGTCACCCTTCCGTTCATTTCGTTCACACAAAGATTCGTGTGCAGACTGATGGACATGCGCATCCCCCACCCGCGGAGCCTGGCCGGGCAGCTCTTCGCGATGCAGGTCGTGCTGGTCGCAGCCCTCGTGGCCGGATGCGCCGTCTTCGCGTACATCACCGACCGCGACCAGGCCACGGCCGCCGCGCGCAGCCAGGCCACGGCCGCCGCCGCTGCCGTCGCCGACTCCCCTTCGGTGGCCGACGCCGTACGGACCGACGACCCGACCGCCCGGCTCCAGCCGTATGCGGAGAAGGTGCGCCGGGACACCGGCGTCACCTTCGTGACCATCATGAACCCGCGCGGTATCCGTTGGACACACCCCGATCCGGACAGGATCGGGGAGCGCTACCTCGGCCACATCGACCCCGCGCTGCGCGGCCGGATCTTCCCCGAGACGTATACGGGCACCCTCGGTGCCTCGGTGCGGGTGATCGCCCCGGTGCGCGACGCGCGAGCCGGGGGGCGGATCACCGCGCTGGTCAGCGCCGGGATCACGGTGGAGACCATCAGCGCCCAGGTGCGCCGCCAGCTCATCGCGCTGCTCGCCGTCGCGGCCGGGGCGCTCGCCGCCGGGGGCCTGTGCGCGTACGTCATCAACGCCCGGCTGCGCCGCCACACCCACGGCATGAACGCCGCCGAGCTGAGCCGGATGCACGACTACCACGAGGCGGCGCTGCACGCGGTGCGCGAGGGGCTGCTGATGCTGGACGGACAGCGGCGGATCGCGCTCATCAACGACGGCGGCCGGGAACTGCTCGGGCTGTCCGGGAACGCGGTCGGCCGTTACGTCTCCGAGCTGGGGCTGCCCAGCCCGCTCACCGGCGCCCTGCTGGCCGCCGAGCCGCGGGTGGACGAACTGCATCTGACCGCGGAGCGGGTCGTCGTGGTCAACACCTCCCCGGTGAGCAGCGGCGAACAGCGCGGCACGGTCGTCACGCTGCGCGACCACACCGAGCTCCAGGCGCTCTCCGGCGAGCTGGACTCGGTACGCGGCTTCGCCGAGGCGCTGCGCTCCCAGGCCCATGAGGCGGCCAACCGGCTGCACGCCGTTGTCTCGCTGATCGAGCTGGGCCGGGAGGACGAGGCGGTCGAGTTCGCGACCGCGGAACTGGAGCTGGCCCAGGCGCTCACCGACCAGGTGGTGGCGGCCGTCGCCGAACCCGTGCTGGCCGCACTGCTGCTGGGCAAGGCGGCCCAGGCCAGCGAGCGCGGCGTCGAACTCGTCCTCACCCCCGACAGCCGCATCGACGACGGTCTGCTGCCGCCCGGCCTCGCCGCCCGCGACCTGGTCACCATCGTCGGCAACCTGGTCGACAACGCGATCGACGCCGCCGCCGAGGGCGTCGGCAGCGGCGCCGCCCGCAGCGCCCGCGTCACGGTCACCGTCCGCGCGGACGACGGCGAGCTGACCCTGCACATCGCGGACACCGGCGCGGGGCTGGACCCGGCGGCGACCGAGGACGCGTTCCGCCGCGGCTGGTCCACCAAGTCGGCGGGCCGCGGACTGGGTCTTGCCCTGGTCCAGCAGGCCGTACGGCGCAACGCGGGCACCGTGGACGTGACCGGGGCGCCCGGTTCGGGCGCCGAGTTCACCATCCGGCTGCCGCTCGCCACGGCGGCCCCCGCATCATGAGCACCCGGGCCGGACGGGCACCGATGACCACGTCCGTCGGATTCACAAGGCTGTAACCCTGGCCACTCTTCATTACGCTCCGTAAATTGGGGCCCCGAGCTTCTTGCCCGTCCCCGGCATGCCCCGCCGTGCCCCGCCCTGTCCCCGAGAGGAAACCCGAGCCATGAGCCCGCCGCAGGCGAACTCGGCGACCCCGACCCCGGAGCCGATCCGGGTGCTCGTCGTCGAGGACGACCCCGTCGCGGCGGACGCGCACCGGATGTACGTCGAGCGCGTCCCCGGATTCGCCGTCGTCGGCACCGCGCGCACCGGCGGCGACGCCCAGCGGCTACTGGAGCGCACCCCCACCGACCTGGTCCTGCTCGACCTCTACCTGCCCGACGGGCACGGCCTCCAGCTGGTGCGGGCGCTGCGCGCGGCCGGGAACGGGGCGGACGTCATCGCCGTCACCTCGGCCCGCGACCTCGCCGTGGTCCGGGACGGGGTCTCGCTCGGAGTCGTCCAGTACGTACTGAAGCCGTTCACCTTCTCCACCCTCCGCGACCGGCTCCAGCGGTACGCCGAGTTCCGGTCGACCGCGGGCGAGGCCAGCGGGCAGGACGAGGTGGACCGGGCGCTGGCCGCCCTGCGCGCACCGCAGCCCGCCTCGATGCCCAAGGGGCTCACCCAGGCCACCCTCCAGGCGGTCACCGAAGCGCTGCGCGGCGCCGAGGACGGCGTCTCGGCGGCGGCGACGGCGGAGGCGGTCGGCATCTCACGGATCACCGCGCGCCGCTATCTGGAGCACCTGGTGGAGGCGGGCCGCGCCGACCGTGCGCCGCATTACGGAGCGATAGGGCGCCCGGAGCTGGTCTACCGCTGGGTCAGCGAGCACTGAACGCCCGCCCCGGCGAGTACTGAACGCCTGCCCCGGCGGGCCCTGCGGGGCGATCATTAGGAAAGTTTCCTATCCGACATCTTGTCGCGGTCATGACGGCTCGCTAGCGTTCAGCCGCACCCCTCCCCTCACCCCCAGGAGGACGTCCGTCATGCAGAGACGCATTCTGGCCGCGGCCACCGGACTGGTCGCCCTGCTCACCACGGGCGCGGCCACCACCGCCCAGGCCACCCCGTCGCCCCATGCCACGGCGGCCGCGGCCATCGGCCAGACCGGGCCGTACCTCTACCTCGGCTGGGGCAGTCCGCCCAAGGCCACGGACGTGATGTCGGCGACCGGCACGCGTCAGTTCACGATGGCGTTCATGCTCTCCGACGGCGGCTGCACCCCCAAGTGGGACGGCTCCCGCGCGCTCACCGGCGGCACCGACCAGTCGACCATCAACGCCATCCGCGCGGCCGGTGGCGACGTCACCGTCTCCTTCGGCGGCTGGAGCGGCAACAAGCTCGGCGAGAAGTGCTCGTCCGCCTCCGCGCTCGCCGCCGCGTACCAGAAGGTCATCGACGCGTACCGGCTCAAGGCGATCGACATCGACATCGAAGCCAGCGAGTTCGAGAACGCGACGGTCCGGCAGCGGGTGATCGACGCGCTGAAGACCGTCAAGCAGAAGAACAGCGGCATCAAGGTCTACGTCACCTTCGGCACCACCACGACCGGGCCCGACGCCAACGGCACGGACCTGGTCAAACGCGGCGCCAGGGCCGGACTCGACGTGGACGGCTGGGCGGTCATGCCGTTCGACTTCGGACAGGGCTCCGTCGACATGGCGGCGGCCACCAAGTCGGCCGTCGACGGCCTGAAGAACACCGTCGCGAGCGCCTACGGCCTCTCCTCGGACGCCGCCTACCGCAAGGTCGGCTTCTCCTCGATGAACGGCAAGACCGACGTCGCGGGCGAGACGGTGACCCTGGCGAACTTCAACTCCATGATCTCGTACGCCAAGAGCCACCACCTGGCCCGCGTCAGCTTCTGGTCCCTCAACCGCGACCGCAAATGCGGCTCCGGCACAGACGCGGACGCGTGCAGCGGCATCAACCAGGGGACGTACGACTTCACCAAGGCACTCGCGGGCTACACGGGCTGAACTGCCGCGCACCGTACCCGAGTTCGATCGGCAACCTCCCTGTTCACGGGGATTGACCTTGCGTTGAAGGCGACCTTACGGTCGGCCCGCAGGCCATAGAGGCCGGCAAGGAGGTCGTGCCGTGCGCCCCACCACCGCCCCACTGATCCTCACCGCCGTCGCCCTCGTCGCCACCGCCGGGCTCACCGCCTGCGGTGGCGGCTCGGGCAGCGATCCGGACACCGTCAAGGTCGCGTACAACCGCAGCACCGACAACAAGATCCGTTTCAAGGACAACCACCTCGCCGCGGTGAAGAAGCAGTTCGAGAAGGCGAACCCCGGCAAGAAGGTCAAGCTGGTCCCGATCCAGGCGCAGGACAACGACTACGCCACCAAGGTCCAGCAGATGATGCGGTCCCCGAAGACCGCCCCCGACCTGGTCTACGAGGACACCTTCCGGATCAACGCGGACATCAAGGCGGGCTATCTGCGGCCGCTGGACGACTACCTGGCCAAGTGGAAGGACTGGGGCCAGTTCGTCGACACGGCGAAGACGGCGGCCAAGGCCGAGGACGGCAAGACGTACGGCGTCCCGGACGGCACCGACACCCGCGGGCTGTGGTTCAACAAGGACATCTTCGCGAAGGCCGGGCTGCCCGCCGACTGGGCGCCGAAGAACTGGGACGACATCCTCAAGGCCGCCCGCACCATCAAGAAGAAGGTCCCCGGCGTCACCCCGCTCAACGTGTACACCGGCAAGGCCCCGGGCGAGACCTCCGTCATGCAGGGCTTCGAGATGCTGCTGTACGGGACGGGCGCGGCGGGCGACGAGCCGCTCTACAACCCGAAGACGAAGAAGTGGGTCACCGGCGGCCAGGGATTCCGGGACTCGCTGGCGTTCCTGAAGACCGTGTACGGCGAGAAGCTCGGCCCGGACATCTCCGACGCCCTCGACCCCAACGTCGGCACCACCGTCTTCAGCGAATGGCTCCCCGAGGGCAAGCTCGCCATCGCCCTCGACGGCTCCTGGCTCGGCCAGAACTGGCTGAAGACCGGCGGCAAGCCGTGGCCCGAGTGGTCGAAGACTCTCGGCCAGGCCCCGATGCCCACCCAGCACGGGCAGGCGCCCGGCAAGGTCAGCATGTCCGGCGGCTGGACGTGGGCGATCAGCGCGAAGTCCAAGAACCCCGATCTGGCCTGGAAGTTCATCGAGCAGTTCCAGACCAAGGAGAACGCGGTCCGGTGGGACATCGTCAACGCCCAGATCGCCGTCCGGAAGGACGTCGCACAGGACCCGGAATACCTCTCCTCCATGCCCGGTATCCGCTTCTTCACCGGCCTGGTGAAGTACACCCACTACCGCCCGGCGCTCCCCGTCTACCCGCAGGTGTCCTCCGCCATCGGCGAGGCCATGGAGGCGGCGACCGCGGGTGACTCCTCGCCGGGCGGCGCGGCGAAGGCGTACGACGAGCAGCTGAAGTCCGTCACCGACGGCGCCGTGGGCGGATGACCACCGCGACCAAGGCCCCGGTGGCGGTCTCCCCCGTGCGCCGGGGCCCGGGGGCGGGGCGCCGCCCCCTGCGCTGGCTCCCGCTCGCCCCGGCCACCGTCCTGCTGCTGCTCTTCCTCGGCGGGCCCATCGCGTACTGCTGCTACATCGCCTTCACCAATATGCAGCTGACCGGCACCTCCACCACGGAGTTCACCGGATTCGCCAACTTCCGCCGCGCCTTCGGGGACGACGACTTCCGCAACGCGGTCGTCCTCACCCTCGTCTTCACGGTCGTCTCCTCCCTCCTCGGCCAGAACACCCTGGGCCTGGCCCTGGCCACCCTGATGCGGCGCGCCTCCAAACCGGTGCGCACGCTGATCGGGGCGGTCGTGGTCGCGGCCTGGGTCGTCCCCGAGATCGTGGCGGGCTTCCTGCTGTACGCCTTCTTCCGCCGCGAGGGCACGCTCAACGCGCTGCTGGACGGGCTGGGCCTGCCGTCCCAGAACTGGCTGTACACCCTGCCCATCCTCGCCGTCTCGTTCGCCAACGTCTGGCGCGGTACGGCCTTCTCGATGCTCGTGTACTCCGCGGCCCTGTCGGAGATCCCCCAGGAGATCACCGAGGCGGCGGAGGTCGACGGCGCGGGCGGTCTCCGCCGCTTCTGGCACGTCACCCTGCCGATGATCCGCCGCTCCATCGGCACCAATCTGATGCTCAACACCTTGCAGACGCTGTCGGTGTTCGGCCTCATCTGGGCCATGACCCGCGGCGGCCCCGGCAACCGCAGTCAGACGCTGCCGGTGTTCATGTACGACCAGGCGTTCAACAAGTCCCTGATCGGCTACGGCACGGCGGTGGCGCTGTTGTTGCTGCTGGTGGGGGCGGCGTTCTCGGTGGTGTATCTGCGACTGATGCGCGAGGAGGTCTGAGCCCGCTGTCGGTGGTGGCGGGGCCCTCCGTCCGTACGCCCGAGCCGGACCCGGGGGCCGCGAGCGCGGCTCCCGTCAGCACCACCGAGATCAGCAGGGTGCACGCCGCCGCCGTGGCGGTCTTCGACGCCATCGTCAGCCCGCCTGTTGTTCCGCGGGCAACTGCTTGTTGCCGTCGACGACCGCGCGCTGGGTGATGGCGCTGGTGAAGACCACGGTGCCGGGCTTGATCGGGTCGTTCTTGTCCGGGCTCGGCTCGACCTGGACGGTGCGCTCGCCGAGGAACTTCAGGCTCTTCTTGTCGAAGATCCATTCCTCGCGCTGGCCGTTCTGGTCGTCCATCCGTGCCACCGCGACCCCGTGACGGTCCGTGGCGTCGGTCGCGTCGTCCACCGCGACCACCCCGGGGATCTTCGCGGCGGCCTTGTAGAGGGCGGGGACCAGCTTGGCGGGCGGGTAGCTCTCGGTCAGCAGATCGCCGATGGCGACGAAGGCCGCCTGGTCGATGGGGACCTCCTTGTCCTTGTTCGCGCGGGCGTCCTCGTAGATCTTCCGCAGCAGCGCGTCGGGGTCGGTGGGCAGCGTGGCGAGGCGGTCGTACGCCGCGCTGCTCGCATGCGGACCGGCCAGGGTCATGCCCTCGTCGCTGGTCTCGCCCGCTTCGATCAACCAGCCGTCCTTCCCGTCCTGGGACTGCCAGACCTGACGGTCGTGCAGCTCCTGGCTGACCACCGTGGTCTTGTCGTCCACCGTCTTGGGATAGGTGCTGGCCACCTTCGAGGCGATGTAGAGGAACTGGCCGTCGCGCACCACGGGCCCGTCGGTGTCGCCGGTGCCCGCCGCCAGCGAGACGCGGTCCAGCAGCTGCGGGCCGCCCTTGGCGTCGACGGTGCCGAGCCGGGTGGTCAGCGCGGGTCCTGTGGCCAGGGGGGTCGTACCGTCACCGTCATCCCCGGACAGGGCGACACCGCCCACGATCGCCCCGGCCAGGGCGCAGGCCGCGGCGGGCAGCAGGATCGTCTTACGGAGGAACGGGTTGCGCTGCCGCGCGGGGGCCACCGGGGCGGCGGTGCGGATGTCGTCACGGATCTGGGCCATCAGATGCTCCCTGTGAAACGCGTGGCGGCCCGCCGGAAGACCCCGCTCCGCGGTGTCCCGGAGCGCTTGGGTCTCCGGCCACTCAGCCGGGTGCGGCTGGGAGGGGCTGGCGTTCATCGGTTTCCTTCCTCTGCGGACCGGATCGCGTAGCCGCGATCGCCTCTTATCTGCCGGGCGGGGGCGGCGAGTTCCCGTTTTTTCTTGATGAGTTCGGCATCGGCGAGTTTGCGCAGCTTCGTACGGGCGCGGGACAGTCTGGAGCGGACGGTTCCGAGGGGGATGCCGAGGGTGCGGGCGACGTCGGCGTACTCCATGCCCTCCCACAGGCACAGCACCAGCACCTCCCGTTCGGGGCGCTTCAGCGAGCCGAGTGCGGTCAGCGTGGCGTTGATGCGCCGCCGGTCGTCCACCCGGCCCGCCGTCTCCTCGGCGTGGTCGGGGATCCGTACGGACTCCTCCCCCGCCTCGGCAGCGGCGGCGGCCGCGGCCCGGTAGCGCCGGTTGCCGCGGCAGTGCGACCGGGCGACGTTGGTGGCGATCCCCAGCAACCAGGGCCGCAGCGAACCCCCTTCGGCCTCGACCGAGGCATGCCGCCGCCACGCCTCCAGGAACGTGGCCGACATGACGTCCTCGGCCACGGACCAGTCGGCCGTCAGCCGGAAGGCGTGGTTGTACACGGCGCGCGCGTAAGTGTCGAACAACTCCGCGAAGGCGTCGGGATCCCCGGCCCGTACCCGGGTTCGCGTATCTGTGGTCACACTCTCAACTGGCCGCCGGGGGCGGGTGAGTTCCGGTGATGCGCGTCACAGCGCGGAATCAGCGGCCCGGAATCAGCGGGCCTGGCCCGCGATCCGGTCGAGCCACTCCCGCATGAGGGCGCTTTCGGACGCGGTCAGGGCGTCGGTGCGCGGCAGTGCGGCGCGGAGGGTGACGGCGGCCGCGGCGGGTCCGGGTTCGGGGGCCGCGGGGGCGTCGGTGGTGATCGCCGCGAGGACGGCGTCGCGGGCGGTGTGGGACAGCTCCGGGTCGCGGCGCTCCTCGGGCGTGGCGATGAGCGCGAGCGTCGTACCGGATCCGGCGGCGTGCACGAGGGCCGCGGCCCGGTCCTCGGGGACGCGCAGCCTGCCCGCCTCGGCGATGCGCCGGATGTGCCCGGCGAGCACGTCGAAGGCGTCGAGGGCCGCGGGCGACGACGCTCCGGGGCGCTGTTGGCCGTACATCAGCAGGTACAGCGCCGGGTTGGCCAGGCCGAGGCCGACGTGCAGATCCCATCCGGCGCGGAGGTCCGCGACCGGGTCGTCGGTGGGCTCCGCGGCGGTCTTGTCGGCCAGGTAGGCCGCGAAGCCATGGGCGACGACGGCGTCGAGCAGACCCTGCTTGTCGCCGAACAGCCGGTAGATGGTGGGCGGTTGCACCCCGGCCGCGGCGCTCACCGCCCGGGTCGACACCGCGTCGGTCCCGCCTTCGGCCAGCAGCCGGGCGGCCGCCGCGACGATGCGTTCCCGGTTTCCGTCCGCGGTGGTGACGTCGTCGTTCTCCATGTTTCCAACGATAACAGGATCGCGTTATCGCTTCTTCGTTTCCGATGATACGCTCCGCTCGTTATCACTGGAAACACCAGATCGGGGACATCCTCATGATCATCGTCACCGGAGCCAACGGCAGACTCGGCCGGGCGGTCACCGAACGGCTGCTGGAACGCGTCCCGGCCGAGGAAATCGGTGTCAGCGTGCGCGACGTGGATGCGGCGCGCGACCTCGGCGCCCGGGGCATACGCGTCCGCCGGGGCGACTTCGCCGACCCGTCGAGCCTCGCCCACGCCTTCGAGGGCGCCTCACAGGTCCTGATCGTCTCCACGGACGCCACCGGCGAGACGGCCCTACGCGCGCACCGCACGGCCGTCGACGCCGCGGCGGCGGCCGGAGCGGGCCGCATCCTCTACACCAGCCATATGGGCGCGCACCCCGCCTCCCCCTTCGGCCCGATGCCCGACCACGCCGCCACCGAGGCCGCGCTGCGCGCGTCCGGCGTCCCCTTCACCGCGCTGCGCAACGGGTTCTACGCCTCCTCGGCCGTGATGCTGCTCGGCGCCGCGCTCGACACGGGCGAACTGGTCGCGCCCGAGGACGGGCCGGTCGCCTGGACCGACCACGCCGACCTCGCCGACGCGGCGGTGCTCGCCCTCACCACGGGCGGCGACGACCTCGACGGACGCACCCCCGCCCTCACCGGCCCCGAGGCGATCGACCTGGCCGGTATCGCGGCGCTCGTCACGCGACTGACGGGCCGCCCGATCCGCAGGGTCGTCGTCTCCGACGCCGACTACCGCGCGCGCCTGCTGGCCCACGGCCTGCCGGAAGCCCGGGCCGACCTGCTCGTCGGCCTGTTCGCGGCAAGCCGCCGCGGCGACTTCGCCCCGGCGGACCCCACGCTCGCCCGCCTGCTCGGACGGCCCGCGGTGACGCTGGCGGACGTGCTCACGGCGACGGTCGCTCCGGTCGCGGCCCTCAGGAGGTCCGGGCGTGGTGGTCCAGCAAGCGGGTGAGCAACCGCACGAGCTGGTCGCGCTCGACCGGGCTCAGCGGTGCGAGCAGTTCGTCGTGGAGGTCGTCCAGGACCGTGTCGAGGCGGCGTAGATGGCGGCGGCCCCGGGCGGAGATCGTGATGACGTTGCGGCGCCGGTCGGCGGGGTCCGGCGACCGTTCGACGAGGTCACGCTCGGCCAGTTCGTTGAGCACGCCGACCATGTCGCTGCGGTAGATACCGGAGCGCCCGCTCAGCTCCGCCTGGCTGCCCGGCCCGTACTCCTGGAGGGAGGCGAGCACGGCGTAGTGCCACTTGCGGGCGTCGACCTGGGCCAGCCCGTCGTTGATCAGCCGGTCCGAACGCGCGGTCAGCTGCGACAGCAGCCGGCTCGCCCGTCGCCGCAGCCGGTCGGGCGTCCTGGGCGCGCCGCCCTCGGGCAGGTCCGCGACTTCGTCTCTGATCATGGCGCCCATCCTGCCCATTGCGTTAGTCCGACTAACGATATACGTTCGCTCGCGCCGAAAACGTTAGTGCCATAAACGTTTCTGGAGTGAACTCCGAGGAAGGACGCTCTTGCCCATCAAGACACTGCGGATCCCCACCACCGACGGCCAGGCCGACGCCTTCGCCGCCCTCCCCGACCACGGCGACCGGCACCCGGGGGTGCTGATGTACGCGGACGCCTTCGGCATCCGGCCCGTGCTGCGGGAGATGGCCCTCGAACTGGCCGGGCACGGGTACTACGTGCTCGTCCCCAACGTCTTCTACCGGCACGGCCCGACACCGGTGGTCGACCTTCCCGAGCACATCGGCGAAGAGGTCCGGCCCGCGCTCATCGCCCAGTTGATGCCCCTGATCGAGGCGCACATCACCGACGAACGCATCCTGAGCGACGCCGACGCCTACCTCAGGTTCCTCACCGCCCAGCCCGAGGTCGCCGCCGGACCGGTCGCGGTGACCGGCTACTGCATCGGCGGCCTCCTCGCGATGCGTACCGCCGCGGCCCACCCCGACCAGGTGGCCGCCGTCGCCGGATTCCACGGCCCCGTGGGCGCCGAGGGGCCCGAGCTGGACCGTCTGCTCTCCAAGATCACCGCCCAGGTCCACCTCGGCCACGCCGAAACCGACCTCACGCCCGAGGCCCTCGGCGAGCTGAACCAGGCCCTGGACGCCGCGGGTGTCGACTACACCTCCGAGATCTATCCCGGCACCGTCCACGGCTTCACCATGTCCGACACCGACGCCTTCGACCCCGCCGCCCTCCAGCACCACTGGGACCGTCTGCTGCCCCTCCTCGGCCGCACCCTGGCCAACGGCTGAGGCTCCGGCCCGAAAATCAAACCCGAAGTGCACGGCACAGGCTTAGGATCTGCGCCATGGCGACGCGGCTGGTGCAGATTGCGATGAAGGCTCGGGACGACTCGGCGCTCGGCCGGTTCTGGGCGGAGGTGCTCGGCTGGGGTATTGCCAGCGAGGAACCCGGCGTGACCAATCTGGAGCCCAAAGGCCTAACTTATCCCGACCCCAGCGCCATCTACATCGACATCCTCGCCGTCCCGGACCCCAAGACGGTGAAGAACCGCGTGCACGTCGACCTCGCCACCACCTCCGCGGCCCATCAGGCGGAACTGGTCGCGCGCCTCCAGGCACTCGGTGCGACGCCCGCCGACGTGGGCCAGGGCGACGTCCCGTGGACGGTCCTCGCCGACCCCGAGGGCAACGAGTTCTGCGTACTGGAGCCTCGGGAGATCTACCGGGACACCGGGCCGATGGCCGCGGTGGTGGTCGACTGCGCGGACCCGCGGGCCATGGCCCGCTTCTGGGGCGAGGCGATGGACTGGACCCTGCACGAGGTGACCGACGATCAGGCGGTGCTGCGCTCCGCCGAGGGTGTCGGCCCGTATCTCGAGTTCCTCCGCACGCCCGACCCGAAGACCGGGTGGAACCGCGTCCATCTCGACCTCCGGCCGTACCCCGGTGACGATCACGCGGCGGAGGTGGCCCGGCTGCGGGGTCTCGGCGCGACGCCCGTCGACATCGGCCAGGGCGACGTGCCGTGGACGGTCCTCGCCGACCCCGAGGGCAACGAGTTCTGCGTCCTCACCCCGCGCTGACGCCATGCGGCGGCCCGTCCGCGATCAGTCCGGGAAGACGGGCGTCCCGTCCGCATCGGCGAGATAGGGGCGTACGGGAGGCTCGACGCCCAGCGCGTCCCAGAGCGCGTAGGCCGCCGCGTACTTCACGTCGCCGGGGCCGGTGTCCACGAGGTAGTCCCGGATCTCGGTGATGGTGACGTGGAGCGGCGGCCCCGGTTCGGCGAGCCGCTCCACGGCGTACCGGACCCCGTCGAGCGCCTCCTGCCGAAGGCCGCCGTCGTTGGCATACGGCAGGGCGTCGGGCCCGTAGGAGGTCCGAAGCCAGGCGTACGGATCGTCCCCGATCTCGACGGTCGTCGCCCCCGCCGCGGCCGGTACGACCCGGACCGTCACCCGCGCGAAACGGTGCCACCGGGCGGTATGGCGCCGGAGCCAGTGGGATCCCTCCGAGGGGTGGACGCGCAGGTCCCGTACGTACCAGTCGAGCCGTGTCCCGTCCCCGCCGCGCGTGTGCCCACGGGGGGTGAACCCCGCCCGCCGGGCGACCGCGGCGGATGCGGTGTTCTCCGGCTCCACCCGGATCACCGCCTCCTTCCCGCCCTCATGTGCCGCGTATTGGGAGGCCAGGAGGACGGCGCGGGTGGCCAGGCCGCGTCCCCGCCAGGACGGGTAGAGGCCGTACGCGATGTTCACCTGGCCGGGAGCCAGGCCCTCGGCGGTGAACCGCAGGTCGATCGTTCCCGCGAGTGCCGCCTCTGCGTTTGCGTGGATGCCGAAGGCGCGGAGTGGTCCGGCCGTGTCCCACTGTTCCCGGCAGTGCCGGAAGTACGTTGCGACGCCCTGGGGTGTGCTGGGGCCACCGCTGAGCCAGCGCACCAGAGCCTCGTCCTCCCCCGCGAGGTGCGCCTCCGCGTCGTCCGGGTGCAGCGGGGACAGCGTGACGATCCCGTCGGACAGCTTCACTTCCTGCATCCGGCGATTCTTGACGCCCGGGCGGCGTCGCGCCATCGGATTCCGGGGCGGGACCGGTCCCGGCGGGCTCGCGGTATACCCGGTTTGTCGCTCGATAAGCGATTCACACAACCGGAAGGACGTCAGACATGCGCGCTCGCAAGACTCTCCTCGGAGCCCTCGCCACAGCCGGGCTCACCGGAGCCATGCTCACCACCGTGACTCCGGCGCAGGCCGCCGAAGGCTGCAACACCAACAACGCCCGGACGGTCGCGTCCGCCTCGACCCACTCCCGCGGCATCGAGCTGCGGTACAACGGCACCTGCGCCTGGGGCCGGATCTTCGGCTCCCCCGGTGACCTGGTGTGGGTCGATCGCAGCTTCGACCGCGGCCGGACCTGGACGCAGCTCAGCGTCACCAAAATCAACACGGGCGGCAGCAACCACACCGACGCGTTCAACAACAAGGGCAACCTGATGCGGGCCTGCGGTAAGGCCAGCAACTATCCGGATGTCGCCTGCACCAGGTGGTGGTGACGCTCGCCCTGTGGCCCGTGGCCTCTGCCGGAGCAGACGCCACGGGCCTTGCGCTTGCTTCTTCACCCGACTCACCGGTTGGCCGTGAAGAGTTCGCCTCCAGGGACCTGATCGGCCAGGTGCGGCGGTCTTAGGTTCTTCCCCGTGACCAGTCGGCGTCGCTCAATCAGCCATCCATCGACCTTCCTTGATGAAGGAGTAGCTGTGGAACGTCGCGTCTTCCTGCGCGGAGCAGTCATCGGAGCGTCCGCCGCCGCCTTTGGCGGCACCCTCATGCGCGGTGCCGCCTACGCGGCCCCGGCGCAGAAGGGCCCGGGCCCGTACGGTGCTCTGCTCGCTGCCGACGCCAACGGCATCGCGCTGCCCAGCGGCTTCACCAGCCGGGTGATCGCCCGGTCCGGCCAGACGGTGCCGGGCACCTCGTACGCGTGGCACAGCGCCCCCGACGGCGGCGCCTGCTTCGCCGACGGCACGGGCTGGATCTACGTCTCCAACTCGGAGATCAACCCCAGTGGAGGCGCGAGCGCCGTCAAGTTCAGCTCCTCGGGCTCCATCACCGGCGCCTACCGCGTCCTGTCCAACACCCGGCAGAACTGCGCGGGCGGCGCGACCCCGTGGAACACCTGGCTGTCCTGCGAGGAGGTGTCCCGCGGCTACGTCTACGAGACCGACCCGTGGGGCGTGAACGCCGCGGTCCGCCGTGACGCCATGGGCCAGTTCAAGCACGAGGCGGCCGCCGCCGACCCGGTGCGCCGGGTGATCTACCTGACCGAGGACGAGACGGACGGCTGCTTCTACCGGTTCATCCCGGCCACCTGGGGCAACCTGGCCTCCGGCCAACTCCAGGTGCTGGTCGCCGGCACCGCCACCTCCGGTTCGTTCAGCTGGGCGAACGTGCCCGACCCCGACGGCTCGCCCACGGTCACCCGCGACCAGGTCTCGACCGCCAAGATCTTCAACGGCGGCGAGGGCTGCCACTACGCCAACGACACCGTCTGGTTCACCACCAAGGGCGACAACCGCGTCTGGCAGCTCAACCTGGCCAACAGCACCTACGAACTCGCCTACGACGACAGCCTGGTCAACCCCGGCCCAGCCCCGCTGACCGGCGTGGACAACGTCACCGGCTCCTCCTCCGGCGACCTGTTCATCGCCGAGGACGGCGGCAACATGGAGATCTGCCTCATCACCCCGGACGACATCGTCGCGCCGTTCCTGCGCATCTCCGGCCAGTCGGGCTCGGAGATCACCGGCCCGGCCTTCTCCCCCGACGGCAAGCGGCTGTACTTCTCCAGCCAGCGCGGTACGACGGGCAGCTCCTCGGGTGGCATCACCTACGAGGTCACCGGGCCGTTCCGCGCCACGGCCTGATCCCGATCGCACGCGGTGGCCCGTGGTGCCCGCGGAAGCGGACACCACGGGCCGTGTCATGCCGGTTCGCCGACCAGAGCGCCTCGGAAGTCCGCCCAGGCGGCGGGCGTGAACCGGAGTATCGGCCCGTCGGGGCGCTTGGAGTCGCGTATCGCCACGGCGCCGGGCAGGTTGGTGGCCACCTCGACGCACTCATCGAAAGGGTTGCTGTGGCTTGACTTGCGAAAAGCGAAAGCCGTCACGTGCTCACAGCTCCTTGATCAGCGCCTCTATGAACGCTCGGGTATCGGCCTCGGACAGGGCACGCTGCGCTGTCTTCTCGAAGATTCTCACGTGTTCAGCAGCGCCATCGCCACCCTCGACCCACACATGGGTGTGCGACGACTCCACATACACCACGTCCATGGCCCCTGGCTCGCCGAACGAGAGAACGTTGAAGGACCCGGTCAGCCCAGGGACGAAGCCTGTGCTGAACGGGAGCACTTGCACGGTGATGTTGGGCCGTTCACCCCAGTCGAGAAGGCTCGCCAACTGCTCCCGAAGCATCTCGGCATGGACTGCGGGGATGCGCAACGCGGCCTCTGGGATGACTACCCGGAGCGAGAGAGGCGACTCGCCGGAGAGTCTTCGCTGGCGCGCCATCCGGGAAGCCACGAACTTCCCAGCATCCTCCGGAGACTCATCGGGCAACCAGGAGCGACGCATCGCCCGAACGTAGCCAGCCGTCTGGAGCAGGCCCGGAACGAACGACACCTGCCACGCCTTGATTTCGGTCGCGACGCTTTCCAGCGGCGCGTACTGCCTCATGGCGCTGCTGAGTGCGACGTCGTTCCACCAGCCCTTGGCCTTACGGCGCTCGCGGTCGATGCGTGCCAGCTCCAGCAGCCCGCCCACGGTCGCGGGGTCGTTGGCGCCGTACAAGGTGCACAAGGCGCGGATGTCCGGGTCACGCATGGGAACCCAGCCGCTCTCCATCTTGGCCACCTTGCCGGTGGACGCGGTGATGGCCTTCGCGGCTTGACCTTGCGTCAAACCGGCCGCGGTCCGCAACATCAGCAGCTCGCCACCGAGCTTGCGCCCCAGAACCGTTGAGACCCGGTTCCCCTCAGCGGGCTGCTCCCCTGCCACCGTGGCACCCTCCCTACTTCACGCCCAGTGTGTGCCCGCACACCGTCCGCACGCAAGATCGGTTACAAATTTCCCCGCTTCGATTGCAACGAACAAGTCACTGGGGCTACCTTCCGTGATGAACCGCTCGCACAGGGGCACCAGTTGGCGGATCCGCTCCGCCCTGCCCGCACGGAGGTACGCGATGCCGATCGCACCCCAAGACCCCGTCGTCCACGAGGACCGCATCGACTACGTCCCGACGCCGATAAACGTGACCCGCGCCCGGCGGCACGCCGCGCGGGTGGTCGGCGAGTGGGGCCACCCCGCGCTCGCGGACGACGCCGCGCTCATCGTCTCCGAGCTGGCAGGCAACGCCGTACGGCATGGCCGCGTCCCGGGGCGACTGTTCCGCGTCTACCTCACCCTCACCAAGACCAGCCTGCGCATCGCCGTCGCCGACCCCAGGGGCGAACGCCTGCCCCAGCCCCGGCAGCCGTGCCCCGACGACCGGCACGGCCGTGGCCTGCTCATCGTCCGCGCGCTCGCCACCCGCTGGGGCGTACGGGAGCGCACCGTCGGCAAGGAGATCTGGGCCGAACTCGACCTGGCCGCCCCGGACATGGCCGGTGAAGGGCAGCCGCATCCACGCACTTAGGGGTCCCGCTCCGGCTTCGCGAGCAGGATGCCCAGGCGGCGCACGACGTCGACCTGGGCGGGGTTGTAGAGGTCCCTGAGGGCCTTGTCGATCGTCCGTTTGGCGAACCCCTCACCACGCGGGGCATCGGCGCGCAGCGTACTCAACCCCGGGTGCTGCCGGTGCATTGAGCGCACGCTCGGGACCATGCGCTCGGCCAGGTCGGCGCGGGTCCGCTCATCGGCGTCGGCGGGTAACTTCTCGAACTCCTCACCGACGGGACCGATGGTGGGATTCTCCAGGTAGTCGGTGTAGGCATCCATGCCCTCCGGGCCGAGCACCGCACCCATGACGGTGACGAACGAGCGGTCCGCTTCGGGCATCGGGGTGTCCGCCGCCGCGGTGAACTCGGGTGGCAGGTCGGTCGGCGCCGCCTTGTGCAGGATGAGACTCAGCTCCGCCCTGGCCCGCTGCAGCCGTTCGATCGTGGCCGCCAGTTCGGCGTCGACGGCGCGCAACGCTTCCTCCGGGCGGTGGCCGTCGGCGGCGCCCATTTCGGCGATCCGGGACAGGGAGAACCCCAGGTCCACGAGGCGCTTGATCCGCAGCAACTTGACGAGGTGGGCCACCCCGTACTGCTTGTAGCCGTTGGCGCGGCGTTCCGGCTCGGCGAGCAGACCGACCTCGTGGTAATGCCGTACCGCACGCAGGCTGGTGCCCGCGAGCTCGGCGATCTCACGCGTGCTCCACGCCACGACGCTCTCACTCCGTCCCACCGCCGGGTCTCGGCACGGTCACTCCGACGCCCCCGGCCGAATGCATGCCCTCAGCACACAGTCGAAACACGACCGCGTCCGGCCAAGTGCCCCACCTCACAGGGCTCGTGGATTGAGTGTGCCGCGACGGCATGGTTTCTCCTGTTCCCGACTGGCCCGCCAGCCACAACAGAAACGGGGAGACGTTGGCCACGTTGCTGTCCGTTGTCGGCTTCACGCCGCGCCCGGAGGTGCCGAGGTTGCAACCGGCGCTTCGCCAGTGGCGGCTGCTGACAACAGGAGCAGCAGAAGGCTGCGGACCAGCACGCCGAATCCTCCTCAGCGTTACGGCCGAGAGCGAAGGTGAAGAAGTGAAGAGCATGCGCAAAATGAGACGCCGAGCGCCGCGGGTGCTCCTGGCGTCCGCCATGGCCGGTGTCCTGGCTGCAGGAGTGCTGCTGGGCACGGCGGCCCCGGGCAACGCCATCGAGGGGGGCTGGGAGGTCGACCACGGCAAGTTCGAGCGCACCGATATGGCACAGATCTGGGTGCGTGAGGGCAGGGACGAGCGGTTCCTCTGCTCAGGGACTGTCACGAGCAAGAACAAAATTCTGACAGCCGAGCACTGCTTCAATCGCGTCAACGATCTGAAGAAGGTTTTCGCGATGGTGCCTGTCAAGAAGCTTGGCGAGGCGGGCTCTGAAGTCAGCGTCATCCGCAAGGTCAGCCGAGGCGATCTGGCGGTGCTCACTATGAATACGAAGAAGCTGAACCTCTGGGGAGCGAAACCCGCCGAGCTGGGGCCGAACAGGCCCCCGGAGGTGAAGGATCAGACCAGCTCCTATGGGTGGGGCAAGACCTGTGAGTACTGTGGCCCGGCCCCATGGCTCAAGGGCATCACCACCAGGGTGATCGACAACGGGCCGCTGCCTGACGCCAAGGGCGGTCTTGGCTACCGGGTCCGGGCCTTTAAGGGCCGCATCTGGCCGGGAGACTCCGGCGGGCCGAACGGCTACTGGGTCGGCGACCAGCGGGTGGTGACCGGAGTGGCCTCGACCGCCAGGCGCTGGGGCGCTCCCGAGGCAACCATGTCCGCGACCTACGACAAGGAAGGTTTGTGCAATCCCGACAAAACCTGCGTCTATGACTGGCTGCAGGATGAGGCCGGGATGAAGGTCCACAACTCCGGGCTGCACAAGCGGAGCCTCCGCGTGATGCCGCTGGGTGACTCGATCACCTATGGCAAGGAGAGTTCCGACGGGACCGGCTACCGCGACGAGCTGTACGACGCTCTCGAAGACCCGGCCGGTGGGCAGCAGGTCAACTTCGTCGGCTCCGTGCGCGCGGGAAAGTTGTCCGACCGGGACAATGAGGGCCATCCGGGGAAGCGCATCGATGAGATCGCGGGGCACGCCAAGTGCTACGTACCCCGGTACCAGCCGAACGTGATCACCCTGCATGCCGGGACCAACGACGTCAACCAGGAGTACGAACTCTCAACGGCGCCCCAGCGCATGAAGAAACTGATCACAGACGCGCTGGAGGACTCACCGAAGGCGGTGGTCGTGGTCGCGAAGGTCATCCCGACCGGGAAAGCCGGTCTGCAGCCCCGCATCGACGCGTTCAACGCCAAGCTGCCCGGCATCGTCTCCGACCTCCGTGCGGACGGCAAGCACGTGGTGCTGGTGGACACCAGTGACGTCAAGGTCGGCGACGGCCTCCAGGACGACGCCCACCCCAACGACCACGGCTACGCGAAACTCGGCTACGACTTCCAAAGCGGCATCATGGAAGCTGCGGACCGAGATTGGATCAAGAAGCCCGACCCGCAGAAGCCGGCCACCGCATGCGATCCGGACGACCCGGATGAGGACCAGAGCAAGGCGGGACCGGGCTGGCGGGCGCTGGGTGTCGTCGCCCCCGGAATGGACTATCCCTCGGGCCGTACCGACCTCGCGGACCTCGACGGCGACGGTCGCGACGACTATGTGCGCGTCGACGAGAAGAACCGCACGCTGCGCATCGCCCTGAACCGCGAGAGCAAGAAGCCCGGCTTCCCGCAGTGGAAGGAAGTGGGCACCGATGTCTCCGACAACCTCGGTCTGATCTGGGACAAGGGCTGGAAACTCCACTTCGCCGACGTCGACGGAGACGGCATGGACGACATCAACGTGGTCCCGCCCTCGGACTCCAAGGAAGCGGTGCGGAACATCCTGAACCAGGGCCTGACGAGCAGCGGTCGCGACATCCTGTGGAGCGGCCCCGGACCGATCGGCCTGACCCTGGACCACGTCCCGCAGGAAGCCGTCCGGTTCGCCGATGTCAACGGCGACGGCCGCGACGACTACCTCAGGGTCGGTGAGAACGGCTCCGTCCACGCCTACTACAACCTCCCCGAGGACAACGGCTTCGGGTGGAACTGGAAGGAGCACCGGAACTGGGCGCCCGGCGTCTTCTACGGCTCCCGGGAAAGGGTTCGTCTGGCGGACGTCAACGGTGACGACAAGGCCGACTACCTCATGGTCGGCAGGCGCGGGGCCGTGCACGCCTACATCAACAACGGTGGCCGGGGCCACGGTGGCTTCACCGAGCACCGCAACTTCGTCAGGGAGACCGGATTCCCCGGTGACGAGGTGGCGTTGCGCGACATCAGCGGCGACGGAAGGGCCGACTACACCGTCGTCTACGACGGCGGATCCGTCCGGGCCTGGCTCAACCGGGACGGCAACACCTAGAGCCGCCACCGGATGACCCCGCGGGGCCTGGTGCGTACAGCCACCGGGCCCCGATCGGGGCCGTCCTACGTCGCGGTGTCAGCGGCGGCTGCTTGAATCCTCCGCATGGAACCGAACGCCACGCTCACCGCCCTGCGCGACTTCTGCGCCGAACGTCTCGGCGCGGATCTCGCGGACCGCTTCGTCCGTCTCGCCCGGCCGGGCTTCGCGCTCACCGAGGCCGGGCCGGGTGAGGCCGCGGGTCGCAGCCGGTTCGGTGGGCGAGCCATGCTCGAACCGGGCACGGAATGGCCGACCTGCGACGGCTTTCCGCTGAGCCTGATCGCCGTCCTCGACACGGACGCCCTGGCGCCCTGGCTCGACGGCGTACTCCCGGCCGGGACGGGCCTGCTCAACTTCTTCTACCTCGACAGCGACTCGGAGCATGCCGACCCGGCCGCCATGGAGGTTTCCCGAAAGCTCGACTACCTCGACCCGCAGCCGGGGCGGGTGATCGCGGCCCGCTCCGCGCATGCCGTGGAGACGGCCCCGCCCGCCCGGTCGAGCGTCTTCGATCCGGTGCCGTGGGCGGCGTCCCCGGGGTTCGCCTTCCCCGACACCTATGACCCGGCGTGGAAGGCCCTCGACCTGGGGCCTGACGTCGACGACATGGCCAGGGTCATGCCCGACACGTACATATACGACCTGCTGACCGACTGGTCGGAGCGGCCGGGCGCGCTGGACTCCGAGGACATCGCCTTCGGCCGACCGGAATTCCCCACCGGCAGCGCCCCGCTGCTGCCGAACGACGACGACCCGAACCTCTACCACCACCTGCTCCAGCTGTCCGGGCAGGGCGAGTGGTACATCGGCGGCGACGGCGGCTGGATGCACTGGTCGATCCCCACCGAGGCGCTCCGGGCCGGAGACTTCAGCCGGGCGATACCGACCCCCGACATCTGGTGAACGGTCGGTCTGCCGGGGATGAAACGCACAGGCTCAGGGCGCCTGGAGCGGCTCTGTCCGGGCCGGTTCAGGGGCGCGGTGGGCGCGGCGGTAGGCCAGTGGGGACAGGCCGAGGTGGGTGTGGAAGTGCTTGCGCAGCGCGACAGGATCCCCGAAGCCGCAGGCGGTGGCGATGCGCGCGACGGTCAGGTCGCTGGACTCCAGCAGGCGGCGCGCCTGGGTCAGGCGGCTTTGCACCAGCCATTGGAGGGGGCTCGTGCCCACCTCGGCGCGGAACCGCCGGGTGAAGGTGCGCTCGCTCATATGGGCGTGGCGGGCCATGTCCCCCAGCGTGAGCGGTTCGGCCAGCCGGCCCAGCGCCCACTGGCGGGTGGCCGAGGTGGAACGGTCGGCGTCCTTCGGCACCGGGTGCTCGATGAACTGCGCCTGGCCGCCCTCGCGCCATGGAGCCACCACGCATCGTCGCGCCGCGGAGGTGGCCACGGTCGCGCCGTGGTCACTGCGGACCAGGTGGACGAACAGGTCGATGCCGGCCGCCCCGCCGGCGGCTGTCAGGATGCGTCCGTTGTCGACGAACAGCACATCCGGATCGACCTCGACGTCGGGGAACAGCCGGGTGAACGGGCCGCACAGCGCCCAATGGGTGGTGGCCCGCAGTCCGTTCAGCAGGCCGGCCGCCGCGAGCAGGAATGACGAGGTGCACAGGCTGACGATGCGGGTCTCGGGCCCGATCCGGGCGAAGGCCGCGGCGACCCGGGCGGGCAGCTCGCCGGTGGCCAGCAGATGTTCGTCGGGCTCCTGGGTGGCGATCACCACGGTGTCCGCACCCTCCAGGAGCGACTCGTCGTCGTCGACGACGATCCGGAAGCCCTCGTTCGTGCGGACCGGCCGGCCGCCGAGCGAGCAGGTCGTCACGGAATAGAGCCGCGCCCCGGCCGGGTCGAGGGCCTCGTTGAGCACCCGGGCCGCGATACCCAGGTCCATCGGCATGACCCCGTCCAGGGCGAGAACGGCAACACGATGCGGCATGGCCGGAATGGTACGACAGGTGGCTGTCCGGCCACTCACGGCGTCCCTGGGTGTCAGCGAGGCTGGAACGTGCCGGGGCTCCTGGACCCGGGCTGAAAACGCATGAAGCGGATGTGAGCGAGGAGAGTATGAGCGAGCAGTCGATGCGCGCCGTCACCATCGAGGAGTTCGGCGGACCGGACGTGCTGACCACCGGCCGGGTGGCGCGTCCCGCGCCACTGCCGACCGAGGTGCTGGTGCGTGTGCACGCTGCCGGAATCAACCCGGTGGACTGGAAGACCCGCGCCGGTCACGGTATGGCCGGGCTACAGACGCTGCCGCTGATCCTCGGCTGGGACGTCTCCGGCGTCGTCGAGGAGGTCGGCTTCGGGGTCACGACGCTCGCACCCGGCGACGAGGTCTACGCCATGCCGTGGTTCCCGCGCCCGGCCGGTGGTTACGCCGATTTCGTCACGGCACCGTCCCGCCAGTTCGCCCGCAAGCCGGCCTCGCTCTCGCACGTCGAGGCCGCGGCTCTGCCGCTCGCCGCGCTCACGGCCTGGCAGGCCCTGGTCGACACGGCGCGCGTCACCGGCGGGCAGCGGGTGCTGGTGCACGCCGGAGCCGGTGGCGTGGGGCACTTGGCCGTGCAGTTCGCCAAGCACCTCGGCGCCGAGGTGATCGCGACCGCCCGCGAACCCCGGCACACCTGGCTCAGGGAACTGGGGGCGGACGAGACGATCGACTACACCCGACAGCGGTTCGAGGAGGCCACCGGCGAGGTCGATGTCGTCATCGACCTGATCGGCGCCGCGGACGACACCGACGTGCGATCGGTGTCGGTGACCCGCCGGGGCGGACTGATCGTCTCCATCCCGGGCGGCGTCTCGGACCCCCTGGCCGCCACGGCCGCACAGGCGGGGGTGCGCACCAGCCCGCTGCTGGTCGAGCCGGACGCCGCCGCTCTGACGGCCATCGCCGGCCTGGTCGACTCCGGTGCGGTCCGGGTCGAGGTCGAACGCACCTTCCCCCTGGAGCAGGCCGCCGAGGCGCACCGGCTGGGTGAGACCAACCGCACCCGCGGCAAGCTCGTGCTGGAGGTGGCGCGGTGACGTCGACGACCGCACTCGTGGTGGGAGGCACCGGGGCCATGGGCGCCCGCGTGGTGCGCGCCCTCGCCGCACGGACCGGCACCGTCGTGCGGGTGCTGACGCGGAACCCGTCCTCGGAGCGGGCCCGTGCCCTGGTCGAGGACACCCCCGGTGACGTGCGGCCGGTCCGCGGCGACCTGGACGACGAGCAGTCCCTGAAGGCCGCCTTCCACGGTGTCGACCAGGTCTTCTGCAATACCGACTTCTTCGCCACGGCCAGCCCTCGGCAGGAGTACGCACAGGGGCTGCGGGCGCTGCGCGCGGCGCAGGAAGCCGGGGTGGACCGGTTCGTCTGGTCGTCACTGGACTACGCCGCCGTCCTCACCGACGGGCGTATCCCGGTCCCGCACTACGACGCGAAGGCCGCGGTGGAGGCCCATATCGCGTTGCAGCGCTCCGAAGAGGCCATGCGGCAGGAGACCGACGGCTGGTACTCGCGGCACGTCGCCGTCCTGGTGACGGCGCCGTACTTCGAGAACCTGTACGGCCTGGCGCCGCAGCGGACCCGGCTGCCCGACGGACGTGAGGGCCTGGTGTTCGCCCTGCCGCTCGGCGAGGCCGGTCGCTGGCCCCTGATCGCCCTTGACGACATCGCCTTCTTCGCCCGCCATCAGCTCGACCACTGGGACGACTGGGGCGGCCGGACCCTGCGCATCGCCGCCGACGCCCTCACCGGTGACCAGATCGCGGCGGTGTTCGAGAGGACGACCGGTGTGCCGAGCGTCTACCAGGCGGTGGACCTCGACGAGTTCAGCCGGTCCCTCCCAGGGGTCGGCCACGACCTGGCCGCGATGTTCGCCTTCTTCCAGGACCGCGACCTCCTCTCCCGGGACCGGGACCTGGAGGCCCTGCGCGCCCTGCACCCCGAACTGGCCACCTTCGGCGACTGGTTGACCACCACGGGATGGGACGGGGGCCGCCGAGCGGTGGGGGGATAACCCCCCGGTGATCCGGCGGGCTGGCCGGATCCCCTTGTGATCTCCCGCGGAGAAGGATGAGCACCATCGTCATTCGCGACCGGGCGAGAGCCGCGAGGGAGAACGACTGTGTCGTCATACAGGGCATCGAGCCGCCGGATCCTGCGTGGGGCGCTCACGCTGACGTTGGTGACGAGCATCAGCGGGTTGCTCGTCGGCTGCTCGCAAGCGGACTCGGGCACGACGACGGTGGCGGCATCGGCCGACGGACGGTTGGCGGAACTCGCCCAAACTGCGGCGGACACGGGGTCCTTGGGCGTGATCGTCCGGGTGGACCGGGGCCGCGGGAGGCCCGTGGAGATCGCACGGCAGACCGCCTGGACCGAGGCCGACCATCGTCTCGCCGTGAACGACCGGTTCCGGATGGCGTCCAACACCAAGACCGTCGTCGCGACCCTCATCCTCCAGCTGGTCGCCGAGGGCGAGGTCGACCTGGCCGACCCGGTGGAGCAGTGGCTGCCGGGGCTGGTCGAGGGCGGGCGGGACATCACCGTGAAGATGCTCCTCAACCACACCAGCGGACTGGGCGACTACCTGCTGACGCCGGAGTTCCTGCCCACCCTGACCGGGCAGGAGCGGCGCACCTGGCGGCCCGAGGAGCTTCTCGCGATCACCCCTCCGCAGGATCCCCCGACCGCTCCCGGCGAGAAGTACTCGTACAGCAACGCCAACTACGCGGCCCTCGGGCTGATCCTGGAGAAGGTCACCGGGAAGAGCCTGGCCCGCCTGATCGAGCAGAGGATCACGGGGCCGCTGGGGATGAACGACTCCTTCCTGGCCGCGAACGCCGACTTCGGCTCCGGGAAGAAGCACGCCACCGGCTACGAGCCGGGCTCCGAACGCCTCCGGCGCATCCTCGCTCCGACGGTGGAACTGCCCGAGGGCACCGGGTTCGCGGGCCCTGGGCGTCCGCACGACAACGTCGACACCAGCGACATCGACCCGAGCTGGGCGTGGGCGGCGGGAGGCATGGTCTCCACGGCGCGGGACTGGCAGCGGTTCCAGACGGCGTTGATGTCCGGCAAGCTCCTGCCGAAGGCGCAGCTGGAGCAGATGCGGACGATGGTCACCGCACCCGAGGAGCGCGGCGCTTACGGACTGGGCCTGATGAAGGTGGACACTCCCTGCGGCACCGTCTGGGGCCACACCGGTGGTCAGCCCGGCTACTCCAGTGAGGTCTACACGGACGGGAGCGGCCGCCGCAGTGTCGCGGTCCTGACCATCACCAACTTCGGCGACAAGGAGGCGAAGGCCGCCACCGCCAACAAGGCCCTGGTGGACACCGCGGTCTGCACCATGCTGGGCAAGCACCTCAGCGACTGATTGTGCACTATATGCACAGCCTGTGCACAAAATGCTTGGGGTGAGGTTAACGTAGCCGCATCACCTCGGGCGGCACAGAGCCTCGCGGCGTCATAGCGCCGTACGACAGTCGGCGTGCGCCCCCGCGCAAGGGAGCACGCATGGCAGACCTCCAACCGCCCACGGCGCCCGCCGACGACCCGAACGAAGTCCTGTGCCTCGGCGAGTCCATGGTCCTGGTGACTCCCCGGCAGGGACAGCGGCTCGCCACGGCCCCCGACGCGACCTTCTCCGTCGCGGGCGCCGAGTCGAACGTGGCCCAGTACCTCGCCGATCTGGGGCACCGGGTGGCCTGGGCGAGCCGGGTCGGCAGCGACCCGCTCGGCGACCGGGTACTCACCGCGGTCGCCGGGCCCGGGGTGGACGTACGGTACGTCGAGCGGGACCCGTCGGCCCCCACCGCCGTCTTCTTCAAGGACCCCTCCCCCGAGGACGGCACCCGGGTGCACTACTACCGGACCGGGTCCGCGGCGTCCCGGCTCGCCCCGGCGTACCTGGACACGCTCCCGATCGCCTCGGCACGTCTGGTGCACCTGTCGGGAATCAACGCCGCGCTGTCGGCGAGCTGCGCCCGGGCCGCCACGGCCCTGTTCGACCGTGCGCGCGCGGCGGGGGTGCTCCGCTCGTTCGACGTCAACTACCGCCCGGGGCTGTGGCGTACGGAGGACGCCGCCGCGCCGCTGCTCGCCCTGGCCCGGCAGGCCGACGTGGTGTTCGTCGGGCTCGACGAGGCGGCGGAGGTCTGGGGGACCACGACGGCCGAGGACGTACGCGACCTGATCGGGCCGTCGGTGAGCGTGGTCGTGAAGAACGCGGAGGTCGGCGCGGTGCTGTTCGAACCGGGCGGCGGCCCGGGGACGTTCGTCCCCGCGGAGGCGGTCGAGGTGGTGGAGCCGGTCGGAGCGGGAGACGCCTTCGCGGCGGGCTACCTGTCGGCCTGGCTGCGCGGCGACGCCCCGGCCGAGCGGCTGCGGCTGGGGCACCGCGTCGCCGCGTTCGCGCTCGGCTCGGTCGAGGACCACGCCGACGCCACGTCCCTGCGCCGCCCGTCACCCGACCTGGACGGAGCGGCCCGGTGAGCCAGGCCGTCGAGCGGGCCATCCAGATCCTGGAGATGCTCAGCCAGGGTCCGCAGCACCCCGCCGCGATCGCCGAACGCTTCGGCGTACACCGGACCACCGCGCTGCGTCTGCTCCAGGACCTCTGCCAGGGCGGTCTGGCCCGTAAGCGGGAGGACGGCACCTTCGCCGTCGGATACCGCCTCGCCGGACTGGCGGCGGCCGCCCTGGAACAGTTCGATCTGCGCGCGAGCGCCCACCCGTTCCTCGCCGAGCTCGGCCGTAAGCTCCGGCTCACGGTGCATATCGCCACCGTCGAGGACGGGCGGGTGATCTACGTCGACAAGGTCGAACCGCAGGGCACCGTACGGCTGTACTCGCAGATCGGAAAGCCGGTCGTGCTGCACAGCTCCGGTGTCGGCAAGGCCATCCTGGCCTTCATGCCCGAGGACGAACGCGACCGGCTGCTGGACGGATACGTCTACGAGCGGTTCACCGACACCACCGTCACCACGGCCGACGCGTTCGCCGCCCGGCTGCGTGAGGTGCGGGAGCGCGGCTGGGCGGAGGACGACGGGGAGTACGAGTCGTTCGTCACCTGCGTGGCCGTCCCGGTCCGGGACGGCACCGGAACCGTACGTACGGCGATCTCGGTGACGGCGCTCAAGGCACAGACCGACCTCACCGCCCTCCACACCCATCTGCCCGCCATCAGACACACCGCACAAGCCATCTCTCGCACACTCGGGTGGACTCGATGAACACCGCATCAGCCGCATCAGGACAGCTGTTCCAGGACGCGTTCGACGCGCTGCCGCTCATGGCGATCCTGCGCGGCTTCGACCCCGCACGCTCGGTCGAGGTGAGCCGACGCGCCTGGGACGTCGGCATCCACCTCGTCGAAGTGCCCATTCAGAGCGAGACCGCGGTGGCCGCGCTGCGTGCGGCGGTCGAGGCCGGTGAGGAGCGCGGAGCCGTGGTGGGCGCCGGGACGGTGACCACCGTGGAGCGGGTCGAGCAGGCGGTGGAGGCCGGTGCGGGCTTCACCGTGGCTCCTGGATTCTCCCGCGAGGTCGCCGAGGCGTCGCTCGCGGCGGGCCTGCCGCATCTGCCGGGCGTCGCGACCGCGTCGGAGATCCAGCAGGCCGAGGCCCTCGGACTCACCTGGCTCAAGGCGTTCCCCGCGTCCGACCTCGGTCCGGGCTGGATCGCCTCGATGCACGGCCCGTTCCCGCAGGCGCGCTTCGTCGCGACCGGCGGCATGAACCTCAGCAACACCATGGAATTCCTCGGCGCCGGGGCCGCGGCGGTGTCCCTCGGGTCGGCCCTGGCCGACGCCGACCAGTTCGCGCGGCTGCCCCAGCTGATCGAAGAGGTCGTGGCGCTCAGCGCCGGGTGAACCACGTGACCGTCACCCCGTTGTCGAACAACTCGCGGTCGGTCACCCGGAAGACGGTCGGGTTGAACGCGCCGTGGAAGGCGGGGATTCCGGCTCCCGCGACCACCGGGTAGCTCTTGACGATCAGGCGGTCGATCTCGGGCAGCAGCGTCCCCGCGAGCCGGCCGCCGCCGCACAGCCAGATGTCCTGGCCCTCCTCCCGTTTGAGGTCGCGGACCAGGGCGAGGGGATCGCCGTCGACCACCGTCACGGCCGGGTCGGGGGCGGCGCCGAGGGTGCTGGAGACGACGTACTGGCGCAGGTGGGCGTACGGGCTCGGCATGCCCGCGTCCAGCCCGGGGCGGTAGGCGCCGAGGCCCATCAGGACGGTGTCGAAGTGCCGGTTGGGCGCGTCGGTGAGGCCGCAGGCGGGGCGCATGGCGGTGGGGACGGTCTCGGGGTAGCGCTGGTTCATCCACCCCATGTAGGCGGCGTGCTGCGCCTCGTCGCCCCCGGGGTAGAAGTCGTACTCCCCGTCGGGCCCGGCGATATAGCCGTCGATGCTGACGGCGACGTAGTAGACGAGTTCTCGCATGTGTGCAACCACTCCATCCGTAGTACTCTGACTGAGGTGGTGTGAACGTAGTACTACAACTGGAGTGGTGTCAATGGTCCGCAGGAACGACGAGCGGAGGGCGGCCCTCGTGGACGCCGCCATCGAGGTGCTGGCCGCGGAGGGCGCGCGGGGGCTGACGTTCCGGGCGGTGGACACCGAGGCCGCCGTGCCCCCGGGGACGGCCTCCAACTACTTCGCCAACCGCGACGACCTGCTCACCCAGGCCGGTGCCCGGGTCTACGAACGGCTCCAGCCCGACGAGGCGACCATCGCCCGGCAGCGGGCCAGCACCCGCGACCGGGAGGGGTACACGGCGCTGATGCACGAGCTGGTCGGCCGGATCAGCGCCTTCCGTACCGGCTATCTGGCGCTCCTCGAACTCCGGCTGGAGGCCACCCGGCGGCCCGCCCTGCGCGCGGTGCTGACCGAGCGCGTCCGCGCCGACATGGCGGCCAACCTGACCTATCACGAGGAGTCCGGTCTGCCGGGTGACGCGACGGCGGTCCGCCTGCTGTATCTGGCGCTGAACTGGCTGATCGTCGAGCAGCTCACGCTGCCGGACATGTTCTCGGAAGCCGAGCGGGACGCCCTTGTCGCGGCCGCGGTCGAGCGCATCGTCACGCAGCGATGAGTTTGGCCGGGCCGGGCGGTCCAACTGTCGTCGACCCCCTACAGGAGGACCCACATGACGCAGTTGCTGAGAGTCCAGAACTTCAACGTCTCGCGGGACGGGTTCGGTGCCGGTGAGCACCAGAGCCTGGAGAGACCGTTCGGCGACGCCGATCCCGGGCAGATGTTCGCCTGGGCCGGGGCCACGGCGAGCTGGCCCATGCGCACCGACCCCGGTGGGAGCCGTGGTCTGGACGACTACCTCACGCGGGACTATGCCCGGAACATCGGCGCCGAGATCATGGGCCGCAACAAGTTCGGGCCGCAGCGCGGGCCCTGGCAGGACTACGAGTGGCGCGGCTGGTGGGGTGACGAGCCCCCGTTCCACACTCCGGTCTTCGTCATGACCCACCACCCGCGTCCTTCGTTCACGCTCTCCGACACCACGTTCCACTTCGTGGACGCCGACCCGGCCACGGTCCTCGCCCAGGCGCGGGAGGCGGCGCAGGGCAAGGACGTGCGGCTCGGCGGCGGGGCCACCACCATCCGCGAGTTCCTCGACGCCGACCTCGTCGACACCCTGCATGTGACGGTCTCGCCGGTGGAGCTGGGAGCCGGGTCACGGCTCTGGGAGTCGCCCGATGAGCTGCGCGACCGGTTCCACCTCGACGTCGTGCCCAGCCCGAGCGGCGTGACGCACCACCTGTTCTGGCGGAAGTAGCAGGCAGGGACCCCCGGCGGTCAGCTGACCGCGGCGGCGAACATGCCGGGCTCGTACGAGCCGCCCCGCTGGTGGACGATCACGGCGAGCCGGTTGGCCGCGTTGATCAGGGCGACCAGCGAGACCAGGGCGGCGATCTGATCGTCGTCGTAGTGCTCGCGCACCCGGGCCCAGGTCTCGTCGGACACCCCGGGGTGGGCGTCGGCCAGCCGGGTGCCCTCTTCGGCGAGCGCCAGCGCGGCCCGCTCGGCCTCGGTGAAGACGGTGGACTCGCGCCAGGTGGCGACCAGGGCCAGCCGGACCGCGGTCTCCCCGGCGGCCGCGGCCTCCTTGGTGTGCATGTCGACGCACCAGCCGCAGCCGTTGATCTGGCTGGCCCGCAGCGACACCAGCTCCTGCGTGGACTTCGGCAGCGGCGACTGGTGGATCAGCAGTCCGGCGTTCGCGAACCGCTTGGAGAACCTGGCGCCGAACTCGTTCTCGAACAGATCGAACCGTGCGTCCATGACGGTGTCCTCTCGTGTGTCTCTCGTGGTGGTGCACTGGACGAACACGAGATGCCGGCGGCCCGCTCCCTGTGACACCTCCGGCCGTGTGACGTACGCCACCGCCCGGAGGTGTCACAGAACCGCCGCGACCGGCGTCTTGTGCGCGTGGCATCGTCGAGAGCGAGCAGGCAGGAGCAGCCGGTGAAGAGTGAGCAGCACTCCCAGGACGCGGACACGGCCACCGAGGCGTTCGTCGCCCATCGGAACCTGCTGTTCACGGTCGCCTACGAGATGCTCGGCTCGGCCGCCGACGCGGAGGACGTCCTCCAGGAGACCTGGCTGCGGTGGTCGGGCGTCGACCTCGACGCGGTACGCGACCGGCGCGCGTACCTGGTCCGGATCACCACGCGCCAGGCGCTGAGCCGCCTGCGGACGCTCGGCCGCCGCAAGGAGTCCTACGTCGGCCCCTGGCTGCCCGAGCCGCTGCTGACCGCCCCGGACGTGGCGGAGGACATCGAGCTGGCCGAAAGCGTCTCGATGGCGATGCTGCTGGTACTGGAGACGCTGACGCCGAACGAGCGGGCGGTGTTCGTGCTGCGCGAGGTGTTCGACCTCGGGTACGAGGAGATCGCCGAGGCCGTCGACAAGAGCCCGGCCGCGGTCCGCCAGATCGCCCACCGCGCGCGGGCCCACGTCGCGGCGCGCCGCCCGCGCGGGCCGGTGTCCCCGGCCGAGACCCGCGACGCGCTCGACGCGTTCCGGCGGGCGGCCGAAACGGGCGATCTCCAGAGCCTGCTCGACATCCTCGCGCCCGACGTCGTCTTCCTGGGCGACGGCGGCGGAATCAAGCAGGCCGTCCCGCGGCCCATCGTGGGCGCCGACAAGGTGGGCCGCCTGCTGGCCGCCGGTCTCGGCAGGATGGCCGAGCTGGGCTCGCTGCGCCCCGCCCAGGTCAACGGCCACCCGGCGCTGATCCTCCGCCAGGACGACGCGGTCGACACCGTCCTGGCGCTGCGCCTCGACAACGGTCTCATCACCGGCCTGTACGCCGTCCGCAACCCCGAGAAGCTGTCCCACATGGGACAGGAAACCGCCCTGCACCGCTGAACCCGGGACCCGGTCCCGGGGCTCACCACTAGCTGCCGTCGGGCGTGCAGGCCTCGGCGACGGAGAGGCTGTTCTCGTAGATGTGGTGCCGGGTGATCAGGCCGTCGTGCACGGACAGCCGGAGCGCGAAGGGGCCGGAGAAGGTCTTTCCGGTGTCCCGTACCGTTCCCGAGAGGTGCCCCGTCAGCACGGCCTCGTTGCCCTCCACCACGATCGTGTCGATCGAGAACGCGCCCCGGCCCGGGACCGTGTGCGCGGCCAGGTCGGTCCAGTGGCCCGCGACATCGGCGCGAGTGGAGCGGGGGCGGATCCAGGGCACACGGGGGTTCTCGGCCACCATCCAGTCGACCTGCTCCGCGTAGACGGCGGCGATCCTGTCCGGGTCTCCTTCCGCGGCGCGGCGGAGGTAGTCCTCGACTACGGCCCGGGTGCGGCCGGTGGTGCCGGTGGTGCTCGTAGTGCTCGTCATGGCGGGGGTTCTCCCTTCCGGGGGATCGGTGCGGTGATGCACCGTGATCCTCCGGCAGGACGCCGTGGAGCGTCGATTACCTGACAGGTCATGCCTGTCGGGCCATGGGCGGGCCGCCGACAGACGATACGTGATCCGGCAGCCCAACAGGGCGGCGTCGGCGGATTCTTATCCGTTACCGCCGGTTGGGTCGGGGCGCTCAGCCGCCCTCACTACGGTGAGACCGTCCGATGCCGCGCTGGTCGTCCCGGGCGGCTCCGGCATCCTCCGACCCCGACCGAAGACGTGCCACGTTCGGCCCCGTGGCTCATGCGACCCTGACCTCTGGGGGACGATCCAGCCGATGAGCCACCCGATCCGAGGAGGCCGACACAAGCGGTCCCGTGACCCGCGCGCGCACTGGCTGCTGCTTTCCCTGAGCCTTCCGCTCATGTTCGGCCTGCTGATGTTCCAGGGCTGGACCACCCACGAGGTGGACGCCGCGAAGTCGCGGCCCGCGTGCACCAGTCCGGTGCCGAAGGACATCGTCGGCGGCGGGCCGGTGGTGCAGATCAACAACGGCCAGGTGAAGACGGTGCGGATGCCCGCCGGGACGGTGGCGCTCACCTACGACGGCGGGCCCGACCCGGAGTGGACGCCGCGCATCCTCGACCTGCTGCGCAGGAACAAGGCACGCGCGACGTTCTTCCTCAACGGCGCCAAGGCGGCCGAGCATCCGGATCTGGTGCGGCGGATCAGAGCCGAGGGCCATGAGATCGGCTCGAACACCTACACCGGCGCCGACATGGGCACGGCGTCGTCCGTCCGCTCCAAGATGGAGCTGTCGCTGACCGAATCGGCGCTCGCGGGGACCGTGGGGGCCGAGCCGCGGCTGATGCGGATGCCGCTGACCACCGACGTGGAGACGCTGTGCGGCGTCGAGTGGCAGGCGGCGCGCAAGGTCGCCGCGCAGGGGTACGCGCTGGTCGCCGCCGACAAGCCGTCGCGGCGGCCCTCGCAGGGGATGATCCGGCAGCTCTCGCAGACGGACACCGCGTACCAGGAGACGGAACGGCTGCTGAAGAACCCGCGAGTGCAGAGGTTCACCACGGTGACGGGCGGGCTCGGGGTGCCGCCGGTCGAGACCAAGTCCTCCACCATGGAGCGCTGGGAGGGCACCGCCCTGCTCTCGCTCGCGGCCGTCGGCCGCGCGTTCGTGACCATCATGACGTGGGTGCTGGGCATCGCGGGCGCGCTGGGGGTGCTGCGGCTGGTGCTGCTGGTCGTGTTCGCCCGCGCCCATGTCCGGCGGCTGACCCGCCACCGGCCCGGCGCCCCCGAGCTCCCGGTGGTGAACGACCCGGTGACGGTGCTGGTCCCCGCGTACAACGAGGAGGCGGGCATCGAGGGCACCATCCAGTCGCTGCTGGCCTCCACCCACCAGAAGCTTCAGATCATCGTGATCGACGACGGGTCGACGGACCGTACGGCCGAGATCGCCGCCGCCAGCAACGACTCCCGGGTGCTGGTGATCCGTCAGCCCAACTCGGGCAAGCCGACCGCGCTCAACACCGGTCTGGCGCACGCCAAGCACGACATCGTGGTCATGGTCGACGCCGACACCGTCTTCGAACCGGACGCCATCCGCCAGCTCATCCAGCCGCTCTCGCAGCCCGCTATCGGCGCGGTGAGCGGGAACACCAAGGTCGGCAACCGGCGTAGCCTGCTGGGCCGGTGGCAGCACCTGGAGTACGTCTTCGGGTTCAACCTCGACCGCCGGATGTTCGAGGTGCTGGAGTGCATGCCGACCGTCCCCGGCGCCATCGGCGCCTTCCGGCGGGACGCGCTGCTGGCGGTCGGCGGGGTCAGCGAGGACACCCTCGCCGAGGACACCGACCTCACGATGTCGCTGTGGCGGGCCGGCTGGAAGGTCGTGTACGAGGAGACGGCCGTCGCCTGGACCGAGGTCCCCACCTCGCTGCGCCAGCTGTGGCGGCAGCGCTACCGCTGGGGTTACGGCACGCTCCAGTCCATGTGGAAGCACCGCCGCGCCATGATCGAGCTGGGCTCGGTGGGGCGGTTCGGCCGCCGCGGTCTGACGTACCTCACCCTCTTCCAGGTCCTGCTGCCGCTGCTCGCGCCCGTGATCGACCTCTTCGCGCTGTACGGGATCCTCTTCCAGAACCCCACCGAGTCGGCCGGGGTCTGGCTCGCGTACCTCGGCATCCAGACGGTGTGCGCCGGATACGCGCTGCGGCTGGACGGGGAGCGGATGCGGACCCTGTGGTCGCTGCCGTTCCAGCTCTTCGCCTACCGGCAGCTGATGTACCTGGTGGTCATCCAGTCCGTGGTCGCCCTGCTGCTCGGCGCCCGGCTGAAGTGGCACCGCATCCAGCGTTCGGGCACGGCCGGTGAAACGATCAGCGACCCCGCCGCGTACCAGAGAGCCTGACATCGAGACAACGGGCGGCCGCAGCCGTATCAGTAGTCAGCAGGTGCAGGCATACGGACGTTTCCATCCGAAGGGGAGGCTGCCCCGATGAGTGATAGGCGGGAAGGGCGGGCAGAGGGAGAGCAGGCAGCCGGCAGGGGACGGCGGCGTACCTCCCGGCAGGGGCCGGACGCGTCAGGCGGGGGCGGCACAGGCCTACGAGACGGCCAACGCACCCGACCGAAGTCGTTCCCCGTCGTACCGCCCGCGCCCAAACCCGCCGCCGCCCCCCGCCCGCCCACTCCGGGGCAGCCCCCGGGGTTCCGGGGCGGGAAACGGGGTACCGGGGCGGGGGGCCAGGGGCGGCGCCGGGGGTACCGGGCGGTGTCAGGGGGCCGGGCGGGCCCGGGCCGATGCGGCCCGAACGTCCCCGACCAGCGGCCCCTGTTCCGGGACGAGGACGCCCCCGAGCCCCTCGTCGTACGGCGGCGCGCCCCCAAGGAGCCGCTCAGCAGGCGCCGCCGCCTCACCCGGCTGGCGATCGTCACGGTGTCGGCGCTGCTGGTCGCCACCGGTAGCGCCTACATCTGGGTCGACACCCAGATGAACCGCGACGTCGACCTCGAGAAGTCCGCGAACCGCCCGCCGCTCGGCAAGGGCACCAACTACCTCATCGTGGGCTCCGACAGCCGTGCGGGCCTGTCCGCGGAGGCCAAGCAGAGCCTCAGCACCGGTTCGGCCGAGGGCGGCCGTACCGACTCGATGATGGTGCTGCACACCGGAGCCAACGGCACCACGATGATGAGCCTGCCGCGCGACTCCTGGGTGCGGGTGCCGTCGTACGTACGCCCCGAGACCGGCAGGCGCTACGGCGAGGAGCAGAACAAGCTCAACGCGGCCTATTCGCGCGGCGGTCCCGATCTCCTCGTCCAGACCATCGAGCGCAACACGGGAATTCACATCAACCACTACGCGGAGATCGGCTTCGGCGGCTTCGTGGACATCGTGGACGCGGTCGGCGGCGTGCGGATGTGCGTACCCCGCGACATCAAGGACGAGAAGTCAGGGCTGGACCTGAAGAAGGGCTGCCAGACGCTCGACGGCGGCAAGGCGCTCTCGTTCGTCCGCCAGCGCAAGCAGGAGGCCAACGGCGACCTGGGACGCACCGCGAACCAGCAGAAGTTCCTGGCCGCGCTCGCCAAGAAGGCCGCCACACCGGGCGTTCTGGCCAACCCCTTCGCGGCGTTCCCGACCGTCAGCGCGGGTCTCGACACGCTCATCGTGGACAAGACGATGAACCTCCAGAACCTGATGTCCCTGTTCCAGGCGATGAAGGGGGTCACCCAGGGCTCGGGCAAGCAGCTCAACGTCCCGGTGTCCAACACCAACCTGAAGACGTCCAAGGGCAGCGCCGTGCAGTGGGACACCGCGCAGGCGAAGCGGCTGTTCGGCCAACTCCAGAACGACCAGCCGGTGAGCGTGCCCTCGTCGCTGCCCGGCCGCCCGGCAGCGGCGGTGCAATAGCCGGGAGGCGGTGCCGCTTTTCGGCGGTGCCGCCGTCTTCCCCTCCCGGCGGGGCGAACGGTTTCATGGACGGGACGCTGATCGACGGCGCCGATCGACTGCGCTCGCGAGCGCGCGAGGAGGTCCGAGGTGTCCGTGCTCTCACGCCGACGGCTGGCGGCCGACGCCGCGCTGCTGGTCGTCGCGGCGGCCTTCGTCCTCCCGCTGGCCTGGCTGGTGCTCGCCTCGGTCGACGGCGACGCGACGTTACGGGTGGCGGCGCCCGGCACCCCGACGCTCGACAACTTCTCGGCGGTGTGGACGGACGAGATCACGTTCACGCCGATGCTCAACAGCCTGGTGCTGTGCGGCGGCGCCACCGCGCTGACGGTCGCGTGCGCGGCGCTCGCCGCGTATCCGCTGTCCCGGTTCCGCTCCCGCCTGGTGCGGCCGTATCTGATGACCGTGCTGTTCACGACGTGTCTGCCGATCACCGCGATCATGGTCCCGGTCTACGGGCTCTTCGTGCAGGTCGACCTGATCGACACCATGTCCGGCACCGCGCTCTTCCTCGCCGCCTCGCAACTGCCCTTCGCGATCTGGCTGATGAAGAACTTCATGGACGGCGTGCCGGTGATCCTGGAGGAGGCGGCCTGGACGGACGGCGCGTCCTGGGCGCAGAGCCTGACGCGGGTCATCCTGCCGCTGATGGGCCCGGGCATCACGGTCGTGACGATCTACAGCTTCATCATGATGTGGGGCAACTTCTTCGTCCCCTTCATGCTGCTGCTCTCCCCCGAACAACTCCCGGCGTCCGTCTCCATCTTCACCTTCTTCGGCAACCACGGGCAGATCGTCTACGGGCAGCTGGCCGCGTTCTCGATCCTCTACTCCACCCCGGTGCTGCTGCTGTACGTGCTCATCTCCCGGCGGCTGGGCGGCGGCTTCACGCTCGGCGGCGCCGTCAAGGGGTGACGGTCCTCAAGGGAGTCCTCAAGGGGTGACGGGCTCGGCGCAGCCGTGGTCTTCGGCCGAGCGGGCGGCGAAGGCGGACAGGGCCGCGCGTTCGTAGCCGAGGTCGGGGCGGGCGCGGGCGTCGCCGTCGGCGTCGTCGGCGCGGACCAGGTACAGGGCGCGCGGGGCGCCGTCCGGGCAGTCCGCCCCGGCCCAGTACGCGCTCTGGCCGAGCCGCCCGGCCGGCTTCTCGGCGGGGGTGACGTCCTCGCCGTCGTTGCGGGTGTACTGGGCGCGGGCGTCCTCCGCGTACGGCCCGTAGTACGCGTCCAGGCGGTAGCGGGACGAACCGTCGCGGGCGCCGAGGGCGCAGACCTCGCGCGGGGCGCGGGCCCGGGCGGTCTCGCGGGCGGTGGAGACGGCGGAGCGGGCGGCGGTGGGGACGGTCGCGCAGGTGCCGTCGGCGCCGATCAGCGGTTCGTACTCGTCCTTGTTCACCGGCAGGTCCACGTCATAGACCTGCTTGCCCAGCCGGGCGCCGCAGTCCCAGCGGTCGTCGGCCCGTTGCGCGGTGGCGGTGGCGGTGCGGACGAAGGAGGGCCGGGTGGCGGGGTCGTCCAGGGTGGCGGCGCCGAGCGTGGTCTCGACGGTGATCAGCAGACTGCGGCCGTTCCCGGCGCAGTCGAGCAGCACCGACGCGGTCGCCTTGCCGTCCCCGGGGTCGCCCTGGCGGGCGTTGTCGGTGGCGAGGAGGCCGGACCAGCCGTGACCCACGGGTACGGGGAGGGTGTCGCGGGCGGGTACGGCGGTGTACAGCTCGCCGGTCCCGTACTCGGCGCGGGGGCGCGGCGCCCCGGAGATGGTGACGCCCACGCGGCCCCTGCCCTCGGCGGTCACCTGACAGCGCACGTCCAGGGAGGTGCCGCGGTCGCCCCCGAAGGCGCCCTTCGTGCTGCTGGTCACGTCCACCCCGCTGTCGCCGAGCACCGCGCGCACCTCGTCGGCCGCGAGCGCCCCGCCGCACGCCTCG
>NZ_GG657754.1:3547748-3581921 GCF_000158915.1 Streptomyces himastatinicus ATCC 53653
CCCGCCGACTTCGGCCAGCCGCCCTCGGCGCCCAGATAGCGGGCCAGCAGCGTGTGCGCGGCCTCGGCGAGCGCGGTGCGCCGCTCGGGGCCGAGCGGGACCGTCTCGCCGTCGGGTATGTGCAGCCGGGGCAGGACGGAGACGCGGTGGTAGGTGACCCGGCCACCGCACACCGACCGGGCCCACAGGGCGAGTTGGGGATGGGCGAGGTAGGAGGGGACCCGGTCCACCCGGTCGTCCTCGTCCGATGCGCCGGTGCCGGGGGACCCGGCATTCGCGAGCCGGTCCTCCTCGCCCGCGCCCCAGCCGGGCACATGGCCCTCGCGTTCGTACGAGTCGTACGCGGACCGGCCCAGGATCCCCGCCCAACTGGCCGCCTCGACCCCGGTGATCTGCCAGTCCTGCGGCGTCACGCCCTCGTTCCGCCGGGCGCCCGGATCCCAGTCGCCGGTGCAGGCGCTCAGGGAGGTGGAGTTCTGTGCGTCGCCGCGCGTGGTCCACGCCCCGGGCCTGAGCCCGGGGACGGAGGACGGACTGATCCAGTCGCAACGCCGCGAGGCGGGGCCGGTGACGCCGCTCCCGCCCCGGTCCCCGGCGGTCCGGGCGGTGGCCACGACCTGGGACGGCGGGTCCAGCGGAGGCCCGCCGCAGCGCTGCGCCCTGGTGATGGCGTTGGCGACGTGGACGGCGGTACGGAAGCCGGTGAGCGCGGTCGTACGGTCGGCCCCGGCGCGTCCGTCGGTGACCTTGGCCGTGACGTACAGGTCGGTCGTCGGCCGGACCCGGCCGTCCAGCCCGCCCAGGCAGTCGGCGACCAGCCAGGCGCCCCGCGCACCGTACCGGCCGGTGGTGCCGGGCGCCGTGAAGGTGTCGCCGGGGCCCGGGTTCACGATCTGGCGGGTCTCCATGCCCTGGGGCACGTCCGAGACGAGCGCCTCGGCGTGGACGGTGACCGTGTTGCCGCCGCCCCAGGACAGCGAGCAGTCGAGCAGGGAGCGGCTCTCCCGGCCGGGGGCGAGCATGGTGCCGTGCTGTCTCAGCTCACCGGGCCGGGCGTCCCGCACCAGCCGTTCGAGGTCGCCGTACGGCAGGGCGCCGTCGCAGGCGTTCCGTAACTGGTCGCGGTTGGCGGCGAGATGACCGCCGCCCTTGCCGCCGATCGCGATGACGGCGCCGGTGACCAGCGCCGTGATCAGTGCGAAGAGCATCGCGTAGCGCAGCCACACACGGTCCGTTAACCCACCCATCCCGCCCGCAACTCCCTACCCCCCTGATCGAGTCCGTCCCCCGGATCAGGCGGGGACCGTACCAGGACGTGGTTCAGAAGACGGACTCGGCCTCGTCCATGCGGTGGGCCGGAACGGTCTTCAGCGCGGTGACCGCCTCGGCGATCGGCACCATGGAGATGTCGGTGCCGCGCAGCGCCGTCATCATGCCGAAGTCGCCGCGGTGGGCGGCCTCGACGGCGTGCCAGCCGAAGCGGGTGGCGAGCACGCGGTCGTACGCGGTGGGCGTGCCGCCGCGCTGGACGTGGCCGAGGATGACCGGGCGGGCCTCCTTGCCGAGCCGCCGCTCCAGCTCGGCCGCGAGCCGGTTGCCGATACCGGCGAACCGCTCGTGCCCGTACTGGTCGATCTCGCCCTTCTGGTAGTCCATCGCGCCCTCGGCGGGGTGCGCGCCCTCGGCGACGCAGATGACCGCGAACTTCTTGCCGCGCGCGAAGCGCTCCTCGACCATCTTGACCAGCCCGTCGACCTCGAAGGGCCGCTCCGGGAGGCAGATGCCGTGGGCGCCGCCCGCCATGCCGGACTCCAGGGCGATCCAGCCCGCGTGCCGCCCCATGACCTCGACGACCATGACCCGCTGATGCGACTCGGCGGTGGTCTTGAGGCGGTCCATGGCCTCGGTGGCGACGCCGACGGCGGTGTCGAAGCCGAAGGTGCGGTCGGTGGAGGAGATGTCGTTGTCGATGGTCTTGGGGACGCCGACGATGGGCAGCCCGGCGTCCGACAGCATCCGGGCGGCGGTCAGGGTGCCCTCGCCGCCGATCGGGATCAGCACGTCTATGCCGTAGTCCCGGGCGTGGTCCTTGGAGGTCTCACAGGCCTCGCGCAGCCGGGCACGCTCCAGGCGGGAGGAGCCGAGGATGGTGCCGCCGCGGGCCAGGATGCCACTCACGTCGTCGAGGTCGAGCTTGCGGTGACGGCCGTCGAGGAGCCCCTTGAAGCCGTCCTCGAACCCGATCACCTCGTCCCCGTGGCCGGCGACCGCACGGTGCACGACCGACCGGATCACAGCGTTGAGGCCGGGGCAGTCGCCGCCCGCGGTGAGAACTCCGATGCGCATCGTGCTGTGTCTCCTGCTCCCTACGGGTAGATGTGAGCCAGTCCGATTGTTTCATGGGCGGGGTAGTGCTGTATCCCATGCTGCCGAGCGCCTTAACCATGGCCAAAGGTATTGTCAAGAGGACTGGGCCACCGAAAGCGGCCAATTTGTGTCCGAAGGATGCATGTACGGAAAACGGCGAGGAAACGGAGAGCACGCGTGACGCGCAGCGTGTACGTGACCGGGATCGAACGGGGTGACGGCCGCCAGGTCGTCGAGCTGGGGGTCATGGAGCTGCTGACCCGCCATGTCGACCGGGTCGGCGTCTTCCGTCCCCTGGTGCACGACGACCCCGACCGCCTCTTCGACCTGCTGCGGGCCCGCTACCGGCTCAGCCAGCCGCCCGCCTCGGCGAGCGGTATGAGCTACGAGGAGGCCGCCGCCCTCCAGGCCGAGGAGGGCTCCGACGAGCTGGTGTCGCGACTGGTCAACCGCTTCCACGAGGTGTCCCGCGAGTACGAGTACGTCCTCGTCCTGGGCAGCGACTACGCCGACACCAGCCTCCCGGACGAGCTGGGGCTGAACGCCCGGCTCGCCAACGAGTTCGGCGCCTCGGTGATCACCGTCGTCGGCGGCCAGGACCAGAACGCCGAGGCCGTCGGCGCCGAAGCCCACAACGCCTACCGCGCGTACGAGGCGCAGGGCTGCGACGTCGTCGCCGTCGTCGTCAACCGGGCCGTGCCGGACGACCGCACGGAGATCGCCGAGCGGCTGGCCACCCGGCTCCCGGTGCCCGGCTACGTCCTCCCCGAGGACGGGGCGCTGTCGGCACCCACCGTCTCCCAGATCGTGCGCACCCTCGGCGCCGATGTACTGCTCGGCGATCACGCCGGACTCTCCCGGGACGTCCGGGACTTCGTCTTCGGCGGCGCGATGCTGCCCAACTTCCTGCCCGCTCTCACCGAGGGCTGTCTCGTGGTCACGCCCGGCGACCGCGCGGACCTGATCGTCGGCTCGCTCGCCGCGCACAGCGCGGGCGCCCCCGCGATCGCCGGGGTGCTGCTCACCCTGGACGAGCGGCCGGGACCGGACATCCTGGCGCTGGCGTCCCGGCTGGCCCCCGGCACCCCGGTGGCGGCGGTGGCGGGCGGCTCCTTCCCGACCGCGGCCGAGCTGTTCGCCATCGAGGGCAAGCTGAACGCGGGCGCGCCGCGCAAAGCCGAGACCGCCCTCGGCCTCTTCGAGCGCCATGTGGACACCGCCGCGCTGACCGACCGCATCGCGGTGGCCCGCTCCGGCCGGGTCACCCCGATGATGTTCGAGCACGAGCTGATCGAGCGGTCCCGCTCCGGACGCCGCCGGGTGGTGCTGCCCGAGGGCACCGAGGAGCGGGTGCTGCGCGCCGCCGACGTCCTGCTGCGCCGCGATGTGTGCGACCTCACACTGCTGGGCGAGGAGGACACGATCCGCAAGCGCGCCGCCGAACTGGGCATCCAGCTCGCCGAGGCGCAGATCGTCGATCCGCAGACCTCGCCGCTGCGGGAGCGCTTCGCGGAGATCTACGCCAAGCTGCGCGCCCACAAGGGCGTCGATCACGAGCTGGCGTACGACGTGGTCGCCGACGTCTCGTACTTCGGCACCCTCATGGTCCAGGAGGGCCTGGCCGACGGCATGGTCTCGGGCGCGGTGCACTCCACCGCGGCGACCATCCGGCCCGCGTTCGAGATCATCAAGACCGCGCCGGGCGCGCAGATCGTCTCGTCGGTCTTCTTCATGTGCCTGGCCGACCGGGTGCTGGTGTACGGCGACTGCGCGGTCAACCCGGATCCGGGCGCCGAGCAGCTGGCCGACATCGCCATCCAGTCGGCGACCACGGCCGCCCGGTTCGGGGTGGAGCCGCGGATCGCGATGCTGTCGTACTCCACCGGCACCTCCGGCTCCGGCGCGGACGTCGACAAGGTGCGCAAGGCGACCGACCTGGTGCGCGAGCGCCGCCCTGACCTGCTGGTCGAGGGCCCGATCCAGTACGACGCCGCGGTGGACGCGGCGGTCGCTGCGACCAAGCTGCCGGACTCCGAGGTGGCGGGCAAGGCCACCGTGCTGATCTTCCCGGACCTCAACACCGGCAACAACACCTACAAGGCCGTGCAGCGCTCGGCGGGCGCCGTCGCGGTCGGCCCGGTGCTCCAGGGTCTGCGCAAGCCGGTGAACGACCTGTCCCGCGGGGCACTCGTGCAGGACATCGTGAACACCGTCTCGATCACCGCGATCCAGGCCCAGTCCCAGACGCCCCCGACCACCCCGGAGTCCCGGTGACCCCGGCCCCGACAGCCCTGACAGCCCCGCTACAGAAAGTGCAGACCGCGTGAACGGCTCCCGCGTCCTCGTCCTCAACTCCGGCTCCTCGTCCGTCAAGTACCAGCTGCTGGACATGGCGGACGGCGCCCGGCTCTCCTCCGGCCTGGTGGAGCGGATCGGGGAAGGTCCCGTCGCCGACCACACGGCCGCGCTCAAGCAGGTCGCCGAGGAGCTGACGGACCAGGGCCTGGGGCTCGATTCGCCCGAGCTGGCGGCGATCGGCCACCGGGTGGTGCACGGCGGCACCCGGTTCACCGAGCCCGCCCTGATCACCGACGAGGTGGTCGAGGAGATCGAGAAGCTGGTCCCGCTGGCTCCACTGCACAACCCGGCGAACGTCACCGGCATCAAGGTGGCCCGGGCGCTGCGCCCGGACCTGCCGCAGGTCGCGGTCTTCGACACCGCGTTCCACTCCACGATGCCGGAGTCGGCCGCCCGGTACGCGATCGACACCGGGACCGCCGACCGGTTCGGGGTGCGGCGGTACGGCTTCCACGGCACCTCGCACGCGTACGTCTCCCGGGCGACGGCGAAGCTGCTGGGCAAGGACGTCGCCGAGCTGAACACGATCGTGCTGCACCTGGGCAACGGCGCCAGCGCCTCCGCCGTCCGCGGCGGGGTGTGCGTGGACACCTCCATGGGACTGACCCCGCTGGAGGGCCTGGTCATGGGTACCCGCTCCGGTGACATCGACCCGGCGGCGATCTTCCATCTGTCCCGAGTGGGCGGGATGTCGACGGACGAGATCGACACCCTGCTCAACAAGCGCAGCGGGCTGATCGGGCTGTGCGGGGACAACGACATGCGTGAGATCGGCCGCCGGATGGCCGAGGGCGATGAGGCCGCGCAGCTCGCGTTCGACATCTACATCCACCGGCTGCGGAAGTACGTGGGCGCGTACACCGCCGTGCTGGGGCGGCTGGACGCCATCGCGTTCACGGCCGGCGTCGGGGAGAACTCGGCGGCGGTGCGGGAGGCCGCGCTGCGCGATCTGCCCGCGTTCGGCATCGAGGTGGACGCGGTGCGCAACGCGGTGCGCGGCTCCGCGGCGCGGCTGATCTCCGCCGGGAGCAGCCGGGTCGCGGTGGCGGTGGTGCCGACCGACGAGGAGCTGGAGATCGCGAGCCAGACGTTCGATCTGGTCAGCGACTAGCCTTCGGTTCGGCTTCGACTCGCTCAGAAATATTCCGCTCCGAAACAAACCGATAGGATCAGCCTCATGCGCCGTTCCAAAATCGTCTGCACGCTGGGCCCCGCCGTCGACTCCTACGACCAGCTCAAGTCGCTGATCGAGGCCGGGATGAACGTGGCCCGCTTCAACATGAGTCACGGAAGCCACCCGGAGCACGAGGAGCGCTACCACCGCGTTCGCAAGGCATCCGAGGAGACGGGGCGCGCGGTCGGCGTCCTCGCCGACCTCCAGGGCCCCAAGATCCGGCTGGAGACCTTCGCCGACGGCCCGGTGGAACTGGTCCGCGGCGACGAGTTCATCATCACCATCGAGGACGTCGAGGGCGACCGGTCGATCTGCGGCACCACCTACAAGGGGCTGCCGGGGGACGTCTCCAAGGGCGACCAGATCCTGATCAACGACGGCAACGTCGAGCTGCGGGTCACCGCCGTCGAGGGCCCCCGGGTCCGGACGATCGTCATCGAGGGCGGGGTGATCTCCGACCACAAGGGGATCAACCTGCCGGGCGCGGCGGTCAATGTGCCCGCGCTGTCCGAGAAGGACATCGACGACCTGCGGTTCGCCCTGACGATGGGCTGCGACATGGTCGCGCTGTCCTTCGTCCGGGACGCGGCCGACGTCCGCGACGTACACCGGATCATGGACGAGGTGGGCCGCCGGGTGCCGGTGATCGCCAAGGTCGAGAAGCCGCAGGCGGTCGCCAACATGGCGGACGTCGTCGCGGCGTTCGACGGCGTCATGGTGGCCCGCGGCGACCTGGCGGTGGAATACCCGCTGGAGAAGGTCCCGATGGTCCAGAAGCGGCTCATCGAGCTGTGCCGCCGCAACGCCAAGCCGGTCATCGTGGCGACCCAGATGATGGAGTCGATGATCGAGAACTCCCGGCCGACCCGCGCCGAGGCGTCCGACGTCGCCAACGCGATCCTGGACGGCGCGGACGCGGTCATGCTCTCCGCCGAGTCGTCGGTCGGCTCCTACCCGATCGAGACCGTCAAGGTGATGTCCCGCATCGTCCAGGCCGCCGAGGAGGAGCTGCTCTCGCGCGGCCTCCAGCCGCTGGTGCCCGGCAAGAAGCCGCGTACCCAGGGCGGTTCGGTGGCCCGTGCGGCGTGCGAGATCGCCGACTTCCTGGGCGCCAGGTCGCTCGTCGCCTTCACCCAGTCCGGCGACACCGCGCGGCGGCTCTCCCGCTACCGCGCCCAGCAGCCGATCGTGGCCTTCACCACGGACCCGGAGACCCGCAACCAGCTCACGCTGAGCTGGGGCGTGGAGTCCTTCGTGGTGCCGTACGTGGAGCACACCGACGCGATGGTGGACCTCGTGGACGCCGAGCTGTCGAAGCTGGGCCGCTACAGCGCGGGCGACATCATGATCATGACGGCGGGCTCGCCCCCCGGCGTCCCCGGCACCACCAACATGGTCCGGGTGCACCACCTGGGCGGCGAGAACCGGTAACCAGTTGGTTTTCGTTGAGCGGCCGGGTCCCTTCGGGGCCCGGCCGCTCAGCTCATGGCCCAGATGTAGCGGTCGTCGACGGACGGCCCGTCCGCGGCCCGGTCGGCTCGGTCCGCCGTCTGGTCCGCGAACAGCTCCGCGATGTGCCGCGCGTCCACGGTCTGCGCGGCCCCGTCGGTCATCCGCACCCTGGCCCCCGCCTCGTCCAGGACCTCCACCGCCTTCCCCGGCAGTACGCGGCCGGTGTTGTGCCGCGCGGACAGGGTGACGGCGGCGTCGAGGGCGTCATCGGTGATGGTGACCTGGTGGTGGGCCTCGTACTCACCGCGCAACCGCTTCAGGATGCCGACGGCCTCGTCATGGGTGGGCTCGCTCACCGGGACCGTCTGGAAGTACGCGCCGAGGTCCGGGAGTTCCGTGAAGGTGCCCGGGTCGGTGACGGCGATGATCCGCGGCTTCCCCCGCCCGAGCGCGCGCAGCGCATCGGCATCCCACGGCTGGACGTCGTCCACGAACAGCACCGTGCGGTCCGGGTCCTCCACCGTCTCCCGGGCGGCCGTCGTGGCGTCGACGGCCCGCAACCGCACCTCGGCCAGGCCCGCCGGTACGCCGCCCTGGGCGATGCGCTGGGCCAGCCCCGAGACGATCGACGTGCGCCCGGTGCCCTCCTCCCCCACCAGCAGGGCGTTGTTGCGGGACTTGCGCATCAGGATCTGCATGATGCGCTGGATCTCCGGTTCGCGGCCGACGACCACGGGCGGCGGCTCCGGGGCCGGTGCGGGCGCGTTGAGGATACGAATGACCTCGTCCCGCACCTGATGCTGAGCGGCGAACCCGCGCAGCAGCTGCGCCCCGGCGCCCTCGCTCTCCCGCATCAGGCCCAGCAGCAGATGCTCCGTACCGATGTAGTTGTGGCCCAGCGTCAAGGCGTCCTTGAGCGCCATCTCCAGCGACTTCTTGGCCCGGACCGTGAACGGGATGGGCCCGGCCGGCGGCTTCGTGCCGAAACCGGCGGTCCTGAGCAGTTGGTCGCGGACGGCGTCATGCGAGATGCCGAGGTTGTGCAGCGCGGTGAGGGCGACGCCCTCCACCGCGAACAGGCCCAGCAGGATGTGCTCGGTCCCCAGGTGGTTGTGGTTGAGCTTCCGCGCGGACTTCTCGCCCTCCGACAGGGCCTGGCGCGCCCGGTCGGTGAACCGGCCGAAGAAGTCGTTCGCCGACGACGTGGCGTCCCGGGCGGCGGGCTCGCGGATCCCGTCGCGCACGGCCTGGAGGTGGAGACCGTACGACCCCAGGACCGCGGAGGCGATGGTCCCCTGCTGCCCCATCAGGCCGAGCAGAAGGTGCTCCGGACCGATGTAGTCCGTCCCGAGCTGGACGGACTCCCGCTGGGCGTCCTCCAGAGCGCGCTTGGTCTCGGGCGTGAGGCGGAGGTGCCCCCTGGGAGGCTCCGTGCCCCGGGTGAGGGCTCTCTCCACCCGATCGCGGATCCCTGCCCGCCAGGCCCCGAGGCCCGCCAGCAACTCGACGGCGGGGCTCTCCTCCTCGCTGATCAGGCCCAGCAGCAGATGCTCCGTGCCCACATAGGGGTGGTTGTGGTCCCGGGCCTCTTCCTGGGCCATCACCATCGCCCGCCGCGCCCGGTCGGTGAAGCGCTCGAACATCTCTCACCCTCCCACCACGAGTTCGGACAGATCCCGCCGGGCCCGCAGCGTATGCGGATGGTCCGGGCCCAGCACCCGCTCCCGGTCCGCGACCAGTTCACGCAGCAGCGCCGCCGCCTCGTCGTGCTCGCCCATGAGGGCCAGGTTGTGGGCCAGGACATGGCGGGTGCGCAGCGTCGCGACGTCGTCCCCGCCCAGGACGCGCCGCCGGTCGAGCAGCAGCAGCCGCAGCATCCGTATCGCCTCCGGCCGCCGCCCCGACTCGCCCAGGTTGACGGCGAGGAACTGGCGGCTGCGCAGGGTGTCCGGGTGGTCGGGACCCAGCAGCCGGGTCTGCCAGGCGTGGATCTCCCGCAGCCGGTCCGCCGACTCCGCGGGCGCACCGGCCCCGCCGCGGGTGTGCGCGAGCCACTGCCGGGTGCGCAGCGTCGCCACGTGGTCGGCGCCCAGCAGGCTCTCCTGCTCCTCCAGCAGGGCGCCGAACGCCTCCGCCGCCTCCGCGTACTTCCCCGCCTCGCACAGCGCCACCGCGGCATCGTGGCGGGCGGGGTCGTCGGGAATGCGGTGGGCGCGGTTGCGGGCGAGGGCGAGCAGCGCGGCGTTCCGCGAGCCGCGCTGGAGGGGCGCGGGCAGACCCTCCGCGGTCATGGCGGTCTGGAGCCGCCGGTAGACCTCGTCGATGCTGAGCAGCTCGGGCCCGCCCGCCACACCGTCCCGCAGCAGCCGGATCAGGCGGCCGGTGAACGCCGTGTTCTTCTCGCCGTCCTGGATCAGGGAGACCTCGTTGCCCTGGGAGGACGCCATGACATACGTGCCCGCCACATCGACCTGCCCCAGCACGGCGGCCTCCGGCCCGGCCATGGTGCCGCTCAGCGCGCGGCCGGAGAAGCAGCAGTCGAGGATGATGACCTTCGAGGTGGCGCGGCTGTCGAGGACGACGTCGCGCAGTTTGCGGTATTCCAGGGAGCCGAACTCGGGGTCCTCGAATTCGCTGTCGGCCAGCGACAGATACAAGTCCTGCCGTCTGGGCGCGATCAGGCCGTGTCCGACGAAATAGACCAGCAACAGGTCTTCCGCCCCGGCCGCCGTCGCCCGTAAGGAACGGCCCACCTGCTGAATGTCGCCCTTGTCCAGCAGCACGGTGCAATGCCGGTCAGAAAGGCCCCCGTACGCGGGATGGGTGAGGGTCGCGGCCAGATCCTCGATGGTGTCGCGCACCGCCGGAAGGTCCGGAAGTTTTGGATCGGAATAGCGACTTGTGCCGATCAGGACCGCCCGGGAACGCTCGGAATCGGGCAACCGCATGGCTATTCCTCTTCTGCGCGCAGCGCCTGCCGGAGAATCTCCTCGACGGACTCCTTGGTCACATGCCGGGCGTCGATCTCCAGCCGCTGCCCGTCCGGGCGGTGGACCGTGACCTTGATGCCGGAGCGGCGCGGCTGGGACAGCCAGGCCCGCAGCGAGCCCGCGAGGACGGAGAGCGCGCCGCCCGCGCCCAGCGAGACGACGAGCAGCTCCACGGCCGCCCCCATCTCGCCGTCACGCGGCGGGGCCGCCTTCGCCTTCACCCGGCCGGCGAGTTCGGGCTCGCCGCGCAGCCATGCGGCAAGCTGCTCCAGGCTTTCGTCCGGCTCCGGGCCGTCGACCGAAATGTGGCTCTCCACCGCTGCCCCCGTTTCCCCCCGGCGCGCCCCAAGCAGCATGGTGCGCGTCCATGCGAACACTCAAGGTAATGATAGAGCCCGGCGCGGACAAACGCGCCCGCGGACACCGGGCGGTTGGGCCCGATGTCCGCGGGCGGTGCCCTCCGAGGAGGGCGTGCGGCTCCCGAACAGGTATGTGGTTTTCCGGGGTTATTCCCCGGTCTTGTACACGTGCATTCCCGGGATGGTCAGTTCGCCGCCGAACTGACCGGCCTGGGTGACCGTCACATCGGTGAAGAACACCTCGGGGATGTTCACCGGCGGCGGGGTCTTCGGGCTGAAGGTGATCGGGATGATGCCCAGGAGGTTGCCCTTCAGCTCCTCCGTGTACATGGTCACCGTGCCGTTGCGGAAGGTCGAGGTGGAACCCTCGTCCGCCGCCACGTTGGTGGTGGTCCCGGCCGGGCCCTTGACCAGCTGGTGCAGATCCTTGATGTCCACGCCCTCGGCGGTGAACTTGAGGACCTTCTTCGACTGGCCGTTGTGCGTCTTGACGTCGACGATGCCCTTGTAGTCCAGACCGTGCAGGGAGAGCATCGTGGTCTTGAGGACCCACGGGTCGTCGGGCAGCAGGCTGGCGGTCGGCTCGTCCTCCGCGTTCTTGTACGCGTCGGCGTCGAACTCGGGGCAGGGGTAACCCACCTTGCCGCCGTCCGCGCCGTCGGACGGGGAGGGCTTCGGCAGAGCCTTGTCGGCCTTGTCCTTGGCGTCCCCGACCGCCTTCTTCCCCTTGTCGACGGTGTCCTTGACGCCGTCGCCGACCTTGTCCACCGTGTCCTTGACCGGGTTGTCGGCCTTCTTCTCGGTGGACGCCGACGGGCTGGGCGTGGCGGAGGACGCCGACGGGCTGGGCGTGGCGCTGGGCTCGGCCGAGGCGTCGTCCTCGTCCGGGTTGAAGACGTCGTGCAGCTTGTCCCCGATGCCCAGCGGGTCCAGCGGGTTCTTGGTCTCGGACTCCGACGGGCTCGGCGACGCGCTCGGCTCCTCGGACTCCTCCTCGCCCCCGGAACCCGACGAGCCGGACGGGCTCGGGGTCGGGGTGGTCGGGGTCGGGGTCGGCTTGGCGGGTGCGGTGTCGCCACCCCGGGACGAGCCGGACGAGTCGGACGGGGTCTTGGAGCCGGACGTACCGTCCTGGTCCTTACCGTCCGTGCCGTCCTTGTCGCTCTTGTCGTTGCCGTCGGACGCGTCCTTCTTGCCCTCGGCGTCGTCCTTGTCGGCCTCGTCGGGCTGGGAGACGCACGGTCCGGCCTTGTACCGGTCCTCGGCCCGCGTGTTGGCCGACGCGAGCTGCGGGGTCAGCCCCATGCCCATGAGCACGGCCGTCGGCATGGCGGCCAGCGCTATCGCCTTGCCCGCGGGCACCTGAAGGCGAGTGAGCACCGACTTCCTCGGCGCCGCATGCCGCGGTCCGGTTCTGGCCCGGCGCGGACTTCCGTCCGCGGCCTGCTCCTCTTCACCCCGCACGGTGCCTCCCATTCGTGGCTTCCTGGTCCGATGCGGGTCCGGCCCCGGCCGGCTCCGGCACACCGCCATCGTCAGCGCCGTCCTTGGGCGCGGTTCCCGGCCCCTCGGCCGGCTGTGCCGTGGGGGTCTCGCCCGGCGCCCAGGCGACCCCCATGCCACCGCCGAACAGGGCGAGCAGGAATCCCACCAGGAAGCCGCCGATGTTGGACACGGGCAGCGACACCAGGCCGAGCAGGATCGAGGCGACCCCCGCGAACACCCGCACCATGGGCTGGAACCACATGGTCAGACCCAGCATCACCAGCAGTACGCCGATGATGAGCGAAGCGGATCCGGCGGTGGTGGACAGGTTGATCGTGAACCCGCCCGCGTTGAGGCTGTTGTACGGGAAGTACATGATCGGCAGCCCGGCCAGGGTGGTGAGCAGCCCCGCCCAGAACGGGCGCTGCCAGCGCCATGCCCTGAAGGTCTCACGCCAATGGCTGATACGGTCACGCGCCCCCGGCGACTCGGCACTCATTGAAAACAGCTCCCTGGGGCTGGCGATCTAGGCGATCGCAAGTTCTACTGCGGTACTCAACTGCTCGGCGCCTGAGCGCTGCTGGGCGATGCCGGGTGAGGGGCAGCGCCGCGGCCCCCCACCCTTCCAGCTCAGCGCTCTAGAAGCACTCGTTCTTGCCCTTGCTGACCTTCATCGAAAGGCCGGAGAGCTTGAACGTGCCCGCACTGGTCGCCCAGGCGGTCTGCTTCACACCGGTCAGCGTCGCCGAATCGGCCTGCTGGGCGAAGGAGCCGGGAAGGGCCTTGTCACCCTTGTTGATCCCGGGACCCTTGTTCGCGTCGCCCGCCGCCACACCGATGTCGATGCCGCGGAACGTCGCGTCGGCGTCCAGCTGGTCGAGGTCGATGAAGAGGTTCTTCGCCTCCACCGTCTTGCTGCCGTTACCGGCCGACAGCTTCAGCGACACATCGCCGAAGACCGGGACCGGGACGACCACCGACTGGCACAGACCCTTGAGCTTGGCGCTCTTGAACGCGGACACCGCGACGGGGATGTTCTTCCCGCCGTGCTGGGTGTCTATCGCGCCGTACTGGGCGAAGCCCGTACCGTCGAGCCGGTCGACCGCGACCTTGAACTGCTGGCCGGACACGTTGAACGAGGCCGCGAGCGCACCCTGTGACAGGGCGACGCCGATCGCGGCCGTGGCAGCAACGCTCGGGACCATGACAACGGCGAACCGCTTCCATCTGGTCCCGCCACGAGCCAGGGACTCCATGACTTTCCTCCTTCTCGGACGTACATCTCCGGACCGGGGCCGCGGCCCCGAACTGGGATGGGAGAAGTGCTACGTCCTCGGGAAGGAGAGCGCCCACGTCTCACAGGCGCGAACTGCACCCGCCGAAACACCGGCGATCACCCCCGAGCGACAACCACTGGCCACGCTTCTCGCGCAACCTCCTGGACAGGCCCTGCCCGTTGGGCAGAGACCCCCCTGTCCACGGCCGACGCCACTGCCGCCGGCCTGCCCGGTGGGGACCCACCCGCAGCACCGCACCGACCGGTTGCCGGGCTTCGTTGAAGATGGACCGAGCTTGGCCGATCGTGGTCCATTCACGGCCGGTGCACAAGGGGTTCGTTACTAGCGAGTAACGGGTAGATAACCGATCTGCGGCAGGTCGGTCGAGCCCGGGTACGCAGGGTCGCCACTCAACGGCCGGAAAGAGCGGGAGATTTAGCGGCAAGAACGGACAAAGTCCCGCCACTGCCTTACTGGTAGTAACAGCAGCCGCGTTTACCAAGTTTTGGTAAAGCGCGGCCGCTGTTCCGTTTGAGACCCGCGAGGTCAGAACAGGACGCGCGCCAACGCGCTACGCGCCGTGACCACTCGGGGATCGTCACCACCGATCACTTCGAAGAGGCTCAGCAGATGGAGCCGGGCCGCCTCGCGGTCCTCCCCCGCCGTGCGCCGCACCGCGTCGACCAAGCGACCGAAGGCGTCCTCCACATGACCGCCCACCAGATCCAGGTCGGCCGCCGCGATCTGCGCCGCCGAGTCCGCCGGACTGTCGGCGGCCGCCTTGCGCACCTGCTGCGCGTCCAGACCCTGCACCCGCTCCAGCAACTGGGCTTGGGCCAAGCCGAGCTTGGCCTCCGCGTTGGCCGGGTCGTCGTTCAGCACGTTCTGGTACGCGCGGACGGCACCGCCCAGATCGCCCGCGTCCAGCGCCTCATGGGCCGCGGCCAGCGCGCTGTCGTACGGACCGGCGGGCACCTCCGGAGCCTCCTCCTGCCCGGCGTCCTCCGCCGCGGGCTCGGCCGGGGCACCGACGATGCCGAACTGCTGCTCCGCGGCCTGGACCAGCTGGTCCAGCACCTGGCGGATCTGCGCCTCCGGCGCCGCGCCCTGGAACAGCGGCACCGGCTGCCCGGCGACCACCGCGAACACCGCGGGGATCCCCTGCACGCCGAACTGCTGGAAGAGCATCTGGTTGGCATCGACGTCGATCTTCGCGAGGACGAACTTCCCCGCGTACTCCCCGGCCAGCTTCTCCAGGATCGGTCCGAGCTGCTTGCACGGCTCGCACCACTCAGCCCAGAAGTCGATGACGACCGGTACTTCGGTGGAGCGCTGGAGGACCTCCTGCTGAAAACCCGCCTCGTCGACGTCGAAGACCAGGCGCGTGGGCGCGGGCGCGCCCGAGCGGGCGGCGTCGGCCCGTGCCTTCTCCGCCTTCTGCTTCGCTTCCCCGGCCGCCTTCACCGCGGCGAGGTCGACCACTCCACTCATGGACATGTTCCGTGGCTGCATGGTCCTATCCTCCCCTCTCGACGCGGTGAATGGAAAAGCGCATCAGCCGATCCGAGGACAGGCCGACCTTACGCTACGAGCCGTAGCGTAACTGGCCGGGACACCCGCGTCTACCTGCGAGTAGGGTCATGCGCCATGAGCCCGCCCAGCAGGCGCACAGGGCGCCCCCGCAGCGTCGAGGCCGACCGTGCCATCCTCGGCGCGACGCGTGCCGCCCTGGTCGAGCTGGGCTGGGGAAAGCTCACGATGGGCGACGTCGCGGCACGCGCCGGAGTCGCCAAGACGACCCTCTACCGCCGCTGGGCGGGCAAGAACGAACTGGTCGTGGACGCGGTCGCCGCGGTCTTCGACGAGCATCTGATGTCGGCCGACTGCGGCAGTCTGCGGGCGGACATCGAGAACGTGGTGGTGCGCTTCGCCGAGCTGCTGGAGCTGCCCGAGACCAAGACGGCGCTGATGGCCGTCGTCGCCGAGGCCACCCAGGACGAGGCGCTGGGGGCCCGGGTCCGGTCCGCGATCGTGGACCGGCAGAAGCGGCTGGTGCTGATCGGCCGGGAGCGCGCGCAGCTGCGCGGCGAACTCCCGCGCGAGGAGGATCCGGGCGCGGCGGCCCGCAACGCGGACCTGATCTTCGACGTGATCGCGGGCTCGGTGGTGCACCGGCTGCTGGTCAGCGCCGAGCCGGTGGACGCGGAATGGGCCCAGGGCTTCTCGACGCTGCTGCTGCAAGGGCTGGCCGCGGCGGCGCAGCCCGGCGGGACGACGGAGAACGGCGGGGGCGGCCCGGGCGGTCAGAACCCGGCGGGCTCGGTGTAGATCCCCCACTCCCCGCGCAGCGCGTCACAGATCTCGCCGAGCGTGGCCTCGGCGCGCACCGCCTCCAGCATCGGCTCGATCATGTTGGAGCCGTCCCGGGCGGCCGCCACCAGCGTCTCCAGCCCCTCGGCGACCTTCGCCTCGTCCCGCCCGGTCCTACGGTCGCCCAGGATCCGCACCTGCTCGCGCTCGACCTCGTGACCGACCCGCAGGATCTCCAGATCGCCGGTGACCGAGCCGTGGTGGCAGTTGACGCCGACGACCTTCTTGTCCCCCTTCTCCAGCGCCCGCTGGTAGGTGAAGGCGGATTCGGCGATCTCGCCGGTGAACCAGCCGTCCTCGATGCCGCGCAGGATGCCGGAGGTGATCGGCCCGATGGGGTGCTGCCCGTCCGGCACGGCCAGGCGGCCGCGCTCCTTGATCTGCTCGAAGATCTTCTCGGCGTCGGCCTCGATCCGGTCGGTGAGCGCCTCGACGTACCAGGAGCCGCCCAGCGGGTCGGCCACATTGAGGATGCCGGTCTCCTCCATCAGCACCTGCTGGGTGCGCAGGGCGATCTCGGCGGCCTGCTCGCTGGGCAGCGCGAGGGTCTCGTCCAGGGCGTTGGTGTGCAGCGAGTTGGTGCCGCCGAGCACGGCGGACAGGGCCTCCACCGCGGTCCGTACGACGTTGTTGTACGGCTGCTGGGCGGTGAGCGAGACCCCGGCGGTCTGGGTGTGGAAGCGCAGCCACTGCGCCTTCTCGGACGTCGCCCCGTAGACGTCGCGCATCCAGCGGGCCCAGATGCGGCGGGCCGCCCGGAACTTGGCGATCTCCTCGAAGAAGTCGACGTGGGCGTCGAAGAAGAAGGACAGGCCGGGCGCGAAGGTGTTGACGTCCAGGCCGCGGGAGAGGCCCAGTTCGACGTAGCCGAAGCCGTCGGCGAGGGTGTACGCCAGCTCCTGCGCGGCCGTCGCCCCCGCCTCGCGGATGTGGTAGCCGGAGACCGAGAGCGGCTTGTACGCGGGGATGCCGCGCGCGCAGTACTCCATCAGGTCGCCGATCAGCCGCAGATGGGGCTCGGGCGGGAAGAGCCACTCCTTCTGCGCGATGTACTCCTTGAAGATGTCGGTCTGGAGCGTGCCGTTGAGCACCGCGTGGTCCACGCCCTGGCGCTCGGCGGCGACCAGGTACATGCAGAAGACGGGGACGGCCGGGCCGCTGATCGTCATCGAGGTGGTGACGTCGCCGAGCGGGATGTCCTTGAAGAGGATCTCCATATCGGACGCGGAGTCGATCGCGACGCCGCAGTGGCCGACCTCGCCGAGCGAGCGCGGGTCGTCGGAGTCGCGGCCCATGAGCGTCGGCATGTCGAAGGCGACCGACAGCCCGCCGCCGCCCGCCTTGAGGATCATCTTGTAGCGCTCGTTGGTCTGCTCGGCGTTGCCGAAGCCCGCGAACTGGCGGATGGTCCAGGCGCGGCCGCGGTAGCCGGTGGCGTAGAGACCCCGGGTGTACGGGAACTCACCGGGCCAGCCGATCCGCTCGAACCCCTCGACCGTGTCACCCGGCGCCGGGCCGTAGACCGGCGCGACCGGATCCCCGGACAGGGTGCTGAAGTCCGCGTCACGCTTGTGCGCCGCGTCGTACCGGGCCTGCCAGCGGCGGCGGCCTGCCTCAATGCCTTCGGCGTCCATACCTCAAATTTACTAGGACGTCCTAGTAATTGTCGACGGCTGACCGCCCGTGTCGGGCCGACCGGGTGTCCGGCCGACCCGTTACCGCAGGTCGCAGGGGGAAGAGCGGCTCAGGCCCGCGCGGTCTCGGTCTCGGACCCGCTGACCAGCGGCTCCAGCTCGCGGGAGACCTTGCGCTCGACGAAGAAGGCGGCGGTCGGGATGGTGCCCGCGAGCAGCACCCAGGCCAGCTTGCCGAACGGCCACTTCGCCTTGGAGCCCATGTCGAAGGCGAAGACCAGGTAGAGGACGTACAGCCAGCCGTGCGCGATGCCGACGACGCTGGTGAACCCGGCCGCGCCGCTCACGTCCAGCAGATACTTGGCGATCACGCCGATGGTCAGCAGGATCAGCAGCACACCGGTGACGTAGGCCATCGTCCGATAGCGGGTCAGGACGCTTCGTTTCATGCGGTTGAGCGTAACCGTCCGTTCCGGGGCGATCTTCGCCGCCCCCGGCCGGTCAGGCGCCGTCTTCCCCGGCGTCCTCGAAGTCCTCCGCGTCGATCCGCAGCGGGCGCAGCAGCTGGAAGATCTCCCCGCACTCCTCGGCGTCGTACACCCCGAGCCCGAAGTCCATCGCCATCAGGTCGCGGGTGGCCGATTCGACCACCTCACGGCCCTGGTCGGTGATGGTGGCGAGGGTGCCGCGGCCGTCGGCCGGATTGGGTCGCTTGTCGACCAGACCCGACTTGACCAGGCGGTCCACCGTGTTGGTGACCGAGGTCGGGTGCACCATCAACCGCTCGCCGATCTTGGACATGGGCAGCTCACCAGACTTGGAGAAGGTGAGCAGCACCAGCGCCTCGTAGCGCGCGAAGGTCAGTCCGTACGGCTTGACCACCGCGTCGACCTGACCGAGCAGGATCTGGTGGGCCCGCATGATCGACGTGATCGCGGCCATCGACGGCACGGACCCCCATCGCTGCTTCCAGCGCTCGTCGGCGCGGGCGATGGGGTCGAACGGCAGACTGAGGGGCTTCGGCACGGTACCGACCCTACCGGCCGGTCATATCGAGGTCAGCCCGGTCTCACCCCTCGAACCGGCCACACCCGGCCCCGGTCCACCCCTACGGACCGTACGCCGCACCTCCAGCGCGACCACGAGCGAGCACAGCGCGCCGCAGCCGCCCGCCAGCGCCGCCACGGCATGCACCGGCAGGAACTCCGCGACCGCCCCCGACACCGCCATCCCCAGACCCTGCGCGGTCATCAGCCCGGCCGTCAGCACGGTCATCGCCCGGCCCCGCAGCTCCTCCGGCACCGCCGCCAGGAACCACTGGTCCAGGCCGAGGGTGTACGCGATCCCGAAGCCCGTCACCACCTGGAGGGCCAGCGCCCAGCCGAACGAGGGATCGGCGGCGTACCCGACGGCGGGCAGCGCCGCGAGCACCCCCACCGGCAGCGTCAGCCGGGCCCGTCCGCGCGGCCCCAGCAGGGAGCCCGCCAGGACCTCGCTCACGACCGCGCCGACCGGCATCCCGCACATCAGCAGCCCGAGCCCGACGGAGCCCAGCCCCTGGGCGTCCGCGAACGGCGTCAGCAGCGCCTCCGGCATCACCACGAACAGCGGCGGCACCCAGGACAGCAGCAGCAGCGCCCGGACCCTGCGGTCGGCGAACAGCTGCCGTACGCCGCGCAGCGAGTCCCCGAGCAGCGCCCCGCCCGCCCCGTCCCCCGACGTGCGGCGCGCGGGGCGGTGGCGGGTGCCGAAGCGGAGCAGCAGCGCCGAGCAGCACAGCGCCGCGGCCATGATCACCAGGACGGTACGCGGCGACACGGCGGTCAGCAGCAGCCCGCCCACCGCGAACCCGGCCAGCTGGGCGCTCTGCGCGGTGATGCGGATGACCGAGCGCCCCAGCACGAACAGATCGCCCTCGCCGACGATGTCGCCCAGCGTGGCCGCCCGGGTGCCGCTGAACACGGGCGAGATCGCCGCGGGGACGCAGCGCAGCGCGAGCAGGGCGGCCACCGGCATCCCGGGGACCGCCATGGCGGTCACACAGCCCGCGTGCACCAGGTCGCATACGACGAGCACCCGGCGGGCCGGGTAGCGGTCGGCGACGGCGGACAGCAGGATGCCGCCGATCACGTACGGCAGCAGCGCGGTCGCGAAGGTGAGGGCGCTGAGGAGGGGCGACCCGGTGAGCCGGTAGACGAGGACGGACAGCGCCATGCCGCCCGCCATCTCGCACGGCATCGAGATCAGATGCGCGGCGAAGACCGTGCGGAACTCGGGGAAGGCGAAGACGGCGCCGTAGCCGGCGCGCGGTGCGCGTACGGCGGCGGGAGTGCCGGGGCGTAACGCGGCCGGGTCCGTGGCCCCGGACCCTGAGGACGTTGGCATGTGCTCAGCCTGCCCGCAGGGGCGCCTCCGCTCCAGAGGGCGTCACTCCGAGAGGTGCCGCTCCACCGTGTCCACCTTCGAGGTGAGGCCGTCCGTCACGCCCTGGCGGATGTCGGCCTTCATGACGACGGAGACGCGCGGGGCGCGCGCCTCCACCACCGCCACGGCGCGCTTGACCACGGCCATGACCTCGTCCCACTCGCCCTCGATCGAGGTGAACATCGCGTCCGTACGGTTCGGCAGGCCCGATTCGCGCACCACCCGTACCGCGTCCGCGACGTACTCCCCCACGTCCTCGCCGACGCCCAGCGGGGTCACCGAGAAGGCGACGATCATACGTTGACCACGCCCTCGCGGCGCGCCCGCGCCGCGATCACACCGGCCTCGGCCTCGCGCTTGAGCTTGCGCTCGGCGAAGAAGCCGCCGGTGGGCAAGACACCGAGCACGAAGTAGAGCGCGGCGGTCTTCCAGCCCCACTTGGTCTTGTTCCAGGCGTCCGCCCAGAAGACCAGGTAGAGGATGAAGAGGGCGGCGTGCACCCACCCCATCACCGGCACCGCGTTGAAGTCAGTCGTGCGCTTGAGCACCGAGGAGACGAGCAGCAGGAGGAAGGACACGGCCTCGGGCGCGGAGACCAGGCGGAGCCGGCGCAGCGCGGTGGCGGTCTTGAAGTCCACGAGAGCACCTTCGCATGAGGAGACACGGACAACGGATCGGAACAGGGTGCTTGTGAAGCCATGCACAAGCGCTCCTATTGTCGCAGCCCCAGCGGCGATCATTTCTCCCGGGTGGCGGGACCGATACCGTCGGTTCCGTGGCTCACTTCCGGCTCCAGGGATCCAGGGTGCTCGCCGTCGACCTGACCGGCGACTCCGTGAAGGCGAAGAACGGCGCGATGGTCGCGTACGAGGGGGACATGACCTTCAAGAAGAGGACGGGCGGCGGTGAGGGCTTGCGCGGCATGGTGACGCGGCGGCTCACCGGCGAGCAGATGGAGGTCATGGAGGTGAAGGGGCACGGCACGTGCTACTTCGCCGACCGGGCCAGCGAGATCAACCTGGTGTCGCTGCACGGCGAGAAGCTGTACGTGGAGGCGGGCAATCTGCTCTGCACGGACGCGGCCCTGCGCACCGGCACCTCCTTCACCGGGCTGCGCGGCTCCGCACAGGGCAACGGGCTGTTCACCACGACCGTGGAGGGCACCGGCCAGGCGGCGCTCGTCTCGCACGGCGCGGCGATCGTGCTGCGCGTGACCCCGCAGACCCCGCTCCAGGTCGACCCGGGCGCGTACGTGGCCCACACCGGCAACCTCAAGCAGCACTTCCAGTCGGGCGTGAACTTCCGCGCGCTGATAGGCGAGAGCGGGGGCGAGGCGTTCCAGATCCGCTTCGAGGGCGAGGGACTGGTGTACGTGCAGCCCAGCGAGCGCAACACGATCGGGGGCGAGATCTGATGCCGTTCACCAATCTCACCTCCCGCATGGTGGAGGCCCAGGTGATGCCCGGCCGGACGCTGTTCAGCCAGCGCGGCGCGATGCTGGCCTACCGCGGCCAGGTGCGGTTCACGCCGAGCATCACCGGCGGCCAGCGCGGGGTGATGGGCATGATCGGGCGGCGGGTCGCCAACGAGGCGACGCCGCTGATGACGATAGAGGGCCAGGGCACCGTGATGTTCGGGCACGGCGGACACCACGTCCAGGTGATCGACCTGACCGGCGACACGCTGTACGTGGAGGCGGACCGGCTGCTGGCGTTCGACGGCTCGCTGCGCCAGGGCACGATGTTCCTGGGCTCGCAGGGCGGGGTGATGGGCATGGTCCGCGGCCAGGTCAGCGGCCAGGGACTCTTCACCACCACGCTGGAGGGCCAGGGTTCGGCCGCGGTGATGGCGCACGGCGGGGTGATCGAGCTGCCGATCCAGCCGGGGCGTCCGGTCCATGTCGATCCGCAGGCATATGTAGCCCACCGGGGTGATGTTCGCAATAAGCTCTCGACGGCCCTCGGCTGGCGCGACATGGTGGGCCGCGGCTCGGGGGAGGCCTTCCAGCTGGAGCTGTCCGGCACCGGCACGGTCTATGTCCAGGCATCGGAGGAGAAGCTGTGAACGGCCCTGTCATCCACGACGCGTACACGCTGCCGGTCGACGACAACGTCAATCCGTACGCCTTCAGCGTGGAGCTGGACGGGCAGTGGTTCCTCCAGAAGGGGAAGATGGTCGCCTACTACGGGCAGATCGGCTTCCAGGGCATCGGGCTCGGGCGGCTCGACCGGCTCGTCGCGGGCAGCTTCCACTCGCCGCTGCACGCCGCCGAGTGGGTGGTGGCCGAGGGCAAGGGCAAGATGGTGCTCGCCGACCGCGCCTTCGACGTCAACTCCTATGACCTGGACGACGGGAACCTCACCATCCGGTCGGGCAATCTGCTCGCCTATCAGCCGTCGCTGGCGCTGAAGCAGTCGATCGTGCCGGGCTTTCTGACGCTCATCGGGACGGGGAAGTTCGTGGCGGCGTCCAACGGGCCCGTGGTCTTCATGGAGCCGCCGATCCGGGTCGATCCGCAGGCGCTGGTGGGGTGGGCGGACTGCCCCACGCCCAACCACCACTACGACCACGAGTATCTGCGCGGGGTCATGGGCGGCATCCGGGCGCACACCGGGCTCGGGGGCACCTCGGGTGAGGAGCACCAGTTCGAGTTCGTGGGCGCCGGGACCGTGCTGCTCCAGTCGACGGAGGATCTGATGGAGGAGATAGCCGTCGGCGCGACCGGGGGTACCGGTTCGTGAGCGTGAACATGCGGAGTGTAACGTCGAACAGGTGACCTCTAGCCCGATACATCCATTGGTTCGGAATTCAACTTCTATAGGTAGAATACATCCCATGGAGACCGAGAACGGCACACGCTGGCTCAGCGATGAGGAACAGCGCGCCTGGCGCACCCACCTGGACGTCAGCCGGCTGCTGACCTACCAGCTCGAACGAGACCTCCAGCCGTTCGGCCTGACCATGAACGACTACGAGATCCTGGTCAACCTCTCGGAGTCGGAAGAGCACCGGATGCGGATGAGCGACCTCGCGTCCGCGACGCTCCAGTCCAAGAGCCGTCTGTCCCATCAGATCACCCGGATGGAGAACGCCGGGCTGGTCCGCCGCGAGAACTGCGAATCCGACCGGCGCGGGCTCTACGCCGTCCTCACCGAGCAGGGCTGGGACACTATGCGCAAGGTCGCGCCCCACCACGTCGAATCGGTGCGCAAGCACTTCATCGACCTGCTCTCCCCGGCCGACCTGGAGGCGCTGTACGGGTCGCTGGTGCCCGTGGCCGACCATCTGCGGATCCAGCGCGGCCGCGTCTAGCGTCACCCCAGCGGCAGGCGCACCTCGAACAGCGCGCCGCCGCCCGGCGCCTCACCGACGGTCAGCGTGCCGCCGTGCCGCAGCACCACGTCCCGCGCGATGGCGAGGCCGAGCCCGGCCCCGCCATCGTCGCGGCTGCGGGCGTCGTCGAGCCGTACGAACCGCTCGAAGATCCGCTCGCGTTCGGCCTCCGGCACCCCGGCGCCGTCGTCGGCGACCGCGACCACGCCCTCGGCGCCGTCCGTCCGCACCGACACCCGCACCTCGCCGCGCGCGTGCCGCTGCGCGTTGTCGACCAGGTTGCCCACCACCTGGGTGAGCTGCCCGCGGGAGCCGGTGGCGGCCACCGCCGCCAGGTCGGTGCGCACCGGCACCCGGTCCCCGGTCCGCTGCTCCACCGTCTCCCGCACCAGCTTGTCCAGCTCCACCCTGCTGTCCGCGCGGGGGCGCTCCCCCGCGTCCAGCCGGGCCAGCAGCAGCAGATCGGCCGCCAGCCGCTGGAGCCGCACCACGTCCTCGACCGCGCCCGGCAGGTCCAGCAGTTCGGGGTGGGCGACGCCCACCTCCAGCTGGGTACGGAGCGAGGCCACCGGGGAGCGCAGTTCGTGCGAGGCGTCGGCCACGAACGCCCGCTGCCGCTCCACCGCCGCCTCCAGCGCGGTGAGGGTCTCGTTGGTGGTCCGGGCCAGCCGCGCCACCTCGTCGTGGGAGTCCGGCTCGGGCACCCGCCGGGACAGATCCGTACTCGTCGTGATCGCGGACATCTCCTGCCGGATGCCCTCCACCGGCCGCAGCGCGCGCCGCGTCACCAGCCAGGTCACCCCGGCGACCACGAGCAGCAGCAGCGGCAGCCCGATCAGCATCGCCTGCCGCACCGTGCCGACCGCGTCGCGCTCGGTGGCCAGCGGGGCGCCCGCGTAGACGGTGACCTCGTCGCCCTGCGGGCTGGTGGCCTCCACGGCCGCCCAGCGGTAGTCGGCGGTGGTGCCGTCGATCCGGGCGGAGCCGTTGACGTACTTCACGTCCCCGTCGACCTCGCCCTCCTCGCGCTCGCCTTCCGGCGCCACGGACACGGGACGCACCGACGGGCTCGCCGTCCCCGTCACGGCCTCCAGGTCCTCGCTGACCGCCCGCACCCGGCGCTTGTCGTCCACCACCTGCACGGGGGTGTCGTCGTCCAGGTCCAGGGCGCGGTAGCCGGTCCCCGCGGCTATCTTCGAGGCCACCTCGCGCGCCTCGACCTGGGCGTGCAGCCCGGCCTGGTCCGCCAGGTTGCCCTGGAGCACCCGCAGCACCGCGAGCCCCGCGGCCACCAGCGCCACCGCGACCACCACGGTCGCGCCCAGCGCGGCCCGCGCCCGTACCGAACCGAATGCCCTACCCACGGAGCCGGTACCCCGCTCCCCGCACGGTCTCGATGAACCCGGGCCCCAGCTTGCGGCGCAGCGCGCTCACGTACACCTCGACGATGTTGGGGTCGCCGTCGTACGCGAAGTCCCACACGTGCTCCAGGATGTCCGCCTTGGAGCAGACGTCCCCGCCGTTCATCGCCAGGTGCTCCAGCACCGAGAACTCCTTGGCGGTCAGGGACACCTCGTCCCCGTCCCGCTCCACCCGGCGCGCGCCCCGGTCCACCGCGAGCGCCCCCACCCGCACCACGGGCGAGGCCCCGGAGCCGCGCCGCCGCAGCAGCGCCCGCACCCGGGCGACCAGCACGACGTACGAGAACGGCTTGGTCAGGTAGTCGTCGGCGCCGGTGTCAAGACCCTCCGCCTCGTCGTACTCGCCGTCCTTCGCCGTGAGCATCAGGATCGGCACCTCGTGCCCGGCCGCCCGCAGGGCGCCGCAGACGCGGTAGCCGTTCATCCCGGGCAGCATGATGTCGAGGACGATCAGGTCGTACGTGCCCTCCTGCGCCCGGTGCAGCCCTTCCCGTCCGTCGTGCACCACGTCGACCGCGAACCCCTCGGCCCGCAGCCCCTTGGCCAGCGACAGGGCGAGCCGGCGCTCGTCCTCCACAATCAGCAAACGCATGGGGCCAAGCGTCGCAGAGCCCACCTGAAGGTTCCTTCAGGTGGGCCGCCTGCCTACGCCCGGCTACGTCCCCTCGGTGACTCCCGCCACCAGCTCGTCCGCCGCCGCGTACGGGTCCAGCTCGCCCGCCACCACGCGCTCCGCGAGCGCGCCCAGGCGGCGGTCGCCGTGCAGATCGCCGATGCGGGCGCGCAGCGCGGTCACCGCGATCGTCTCGACCTCGCCCGCCGCGCGCCGCATCCGGCGCTCGGCCAGCACGCCGTGCTCCTCCATCCACGCCCGGTGCTTCTCCAGCGCCTGGACGACCTCGTCGGTGCCCTCGCCGCGCGCCGCGACGGTCTTCACGATCGGCGGCCGCCAGTCCCCCGGAGCCCGGGCCTCGCCCAGGCCCAGCATGTGGTTCAGCTCGCGGGCGGTGGCGTCGGCGCCCTCCCGGTCGGCCTTGTTGACCACGTACACATCGCCGATCTCCAGGATCCCGGCCTTGGCCGCCTGGATGCCGTCGCCCATGCCCGGGGCGAGCAGCACCATGGTCGTATCGGCCTGGGCGGCGATCTCCACCTCGGACTGGCCGACGCCGACCGTCTCCACGATCACCACATCGCATCCGGCCACGTCCAGCACCCGGATGGCCTGCGGGGCGGCCCAGGCGAGGCCGCCCAGATGCCCGCGGGTGGCCATGGAGCGGATATAGACGCCGGGGTCCGAGGCGTGCTCGGACATCCGGATCCGGTCACCGAGGAGCGCGCCGCCCGAGAAGGGCGAGGAGGGGTCGACGGCGAGCACCCCGACCCGCTTCCCCGCCCTCCGGTACGCCGAGACGAGCGCGGAGGTCGACGTGGACTTGCCGACCCCCGGCGAACCGGTCACCCCGACCACGTACGCACCCTGCGCCAGCGGCGCCAGCGCGGCCATCACCTCGCGCAGCCGCGGGGAGTCGCCCTCGATCAGCGAGATGAGCCGGGCGACCGCGCGCGGCCGCCCCTGCCGGGCCTGTTCCACCAGCGTGGGCACATCAGCGTCAGCCATGGGTGCCGCGCTCCTCATCACTCGTACGGACGACCGGATCCGGCCACGTCATACCCCGGGGAGTTATGCCCCCGGGACGCGGACGATCAGTGCGTCGCCCTGGCCGCCCCCGCCGCACAGCGCCGCGGCGCCGACGCCGCCGCCGCGCCGCTGGAGCTCCAGCGCCAGGTGGAGCACGATGCGGGCGCCGGACATGCCGATGGGGTGGCCGAGGGCGATCGCGCCGCCGTTCACATTCACCTTTTCGGAGGAAAGGCCCAGGTCCTTCATTGACTGCACGGCGACCGCGGCGAACGCCTCGTTGATCTCGATCAGGTCGAGATCGTCCACCGTCAGCCCCTCCTTGCCCAGCGCGTGCGCGATCGCGTTGGACGGCTGGGACTGGAGCGAGTTGTCGGGTCCGGCCACATTGCCGTGGGCGCCGATCTCGGCGATCCACTCCAGGCCCAGTTCCTCGGCCTTCTCCTTGCTCATGACGACGACGGCGGCCGCCCCGTCCGAGATCTGCGAGGACGATCCGGCCGTGATCGTCCCGTTCCCGTCGCGTGCGAAGGCCGGGCGCAGCTTGCCCAGGGACTCCGCGGTGGTCTCGCCGCGGATGCCCTCGTCCTTGGCGAAAACGACCGGGTCGCCCTTGCGCTGCGGGATCTCGACCGGGGTGATCTCGGCGTCGAACAGGCCGTTCTTCTGGGCGGCGGCGGCGCGCTGATGGGAGCGGGCGGCGATCTCGTCCTGTTCGGGGCGGCCGATGCCGAGCCGGGTGTTGTGCGCCTCGGTGGACTCGCCCATGGCGACGTTCTCGAAGGCGTCGGTCAGACCGTCGTGGGCCATGGCGTCGAGCATCTGGATCGCGCCGTACTTGTGGCCGTCGCGGGAGCCCGGCAGCAGATGGGGCGCGTTGGTCATGGACTCCTGGCCGCCGGCCACCACGATGTCGAACTCCCCGGCCCGGATCAGCTGGTCGGCGAGCGCGATGGCGTCCAGTCCCGACAGGCACACCTTGTTGACGGTGAGGGCGGGGACGCTCATCGGGATACCGGCCTTGACGGCCGCCTGACGTGCGGGAATCTGTCCGGCACCGGCCTGGAGCACCTGTCCCATGATCACGTACTGCACCTGGTCACCGGTGACCCCGGCCCGCTCCAGCGCGGCCTTGATCGCGAAGCCGCCCAGGTCGGCGCCGGAGAACGAGCGCAGGCTGCCCAGGAGGCGGCCCATGGGGGTACGGGCTCCCGCCACAATCACAGATGTCGTACGAGTCATGGTGCGTCCTCCGCGGGGAGAAGGAAGTTAACGAGGGTTATCGTCAATGTACTGACGAGTACCCGCCCGGTCACCGCCCCATCGGTGTGATCGCGCGCACGTTGCGTAACCGGCCGTGTAGCGGTGCACTAAGCCCATGCTGACGAGAATCGACCACATCGGGATCGCCTGTTTCGACCTGGACAAGACCGTCGAGTTCTACCGTGCCACGTACGGCTTCGAGGTGTTCCACTCCGAGGTCAACGAGGAGCAGGGCGTCCGTGAGGCCATGCTGAAGATCAACGAGACCTCGGACGGCGGGGCCTCCTACCTCCAGCTGCTGGAGCCGACCCGGGAGGACTCCGCGGTCGGCAAGTGGCTGGCGAAGAACGGTGAGGGCGTCCATCACATCGCGTTCGGCACCGCCGACGTCGACGCCGACTCCGAGGCCATCCGCGACAAGGGGGTGCGCGTGCTGTACGAACAGCCCCGACGTGGGTCGATGGACTCGCGCATCACGTTCCTCCACCCCAAGGACTGCCACGGTGTGCTGACCGAACTCGTGACCGCGGCAACACCCGGTGAAGCGGACCACTGAAGCGGACCACTGACCTACCCCTTCCCCGGCCGGTAGAGTGCAGGCTCGGCCGGGGTACGGGAATCGGAGGGATCGGGGTCCGGCCCGGGCTGAGCCGATGATCTGACACCATTTCTTCGGAAGGGCCAGCTCCGGTCCGCCCGGCACGCATCACGCCGGGACGGGGCCGAGAGGGACCGCAAGGGACTGCCAGGAACCGCGCGGTACGGAGCCGGCCGCCACCGCGACCAGGGGACGGATGGGACCGCGCAGTGCGGGGCTACGACCGCTACGAGCCTGACGATCACCTCTCGAAGTTCGAGGCCGAGATGGAGCGGCTGAAGAACGAGCGGGAGAAGGCCGTCCAGCACGCCGACGACCTCGGCTACCAGGTCGAGGTTCTGCGCGCCAAGCTGCACGAGGTGCGGCGCGCGCTGGCGAGCCGTCCTGCCTACGACAGCGGCAACCTCGGCTACCAGGCAGAGCAGTTGCTGCGGGACGCGCAGCTCCAGGCGGAGCAGGTGCGCGCCGACGCCGAGCGCGAGCTGCGGCAGACCCGTGCCCAGACCCAGCGGCTGCTCCAGGAGCAGTCCGAGCAGCAGGCCCGACTCGAAGCCGAGCTGCACGCCGAGGCCGTGGCCCGCCGTCAGCGCCTGGACCAGGAGCTGGCCGAGCGCCGCGCCACCGTCGAGTCGCACGTCAACGAGAACGTCGCCTGGGCCGAGCAGCTGCGCAACCGTGCCGAGGCGCAGGCCCGACGGCTGCTGGACGAGTCCCGGGCCGAGGCCGAGCAGGCGCTGACCGCCGCCCGCGCCGAGGCGCAGCGCCTCGCCGACCAGGCCAGGGACCGGCTGGGCTCGGAGACCGAGTCGGCCCGCGCCGAGGCCGAGGCGATCCTGCGCCGGGCCCGCACCGATGCCGAGCGGCTGCTGACCAAGGCGGCGTCGCAGGCCCAGGAGGCCACCGAGCGCGCCGAACAGCTGCGCACCTCCACCACCCAGGAGTCGGACCAGGCCCGTCGGCACGCCGTCGAGCAGACCCGCGCCGCGGAAGCGCGGATGCTGGAGGCCGAGACGGCGCTGCGCGAGGCGCGCGCCGAGGCCGAGAAGGTGCTCGGCGAGGCGAAGGACGCGGCGGCCAAGCAGCTTTCGGCCACGGATTCGGACAACGAGCAGCGCGCCCGCACCGCCAAGGCGGAGGTCGCCCGGCTGGTCGGCGAGGCCACCAAGGAAGCCGAGCTGATCCGCGCCGAGGCCGAGCAGCTGCGGGACGACGCCCGCGCCGAGGCCGAGCGGCTGCTCGCCGAGGCCGGCGACGACGCCCGGGCCAGGGTCGCCGAGGACTCGGCGGCGCAGCTGGCCAAGGCGGCGCGCAGCGCCGAGGAGGTGCTGTCCCGCGCCTCGGAGCAGGCGCAGGCCACCACCAAGGCGGCGGCCGAGGAAGCGGAGCGGGTCCGGCGCGAGGCCGAGGCGGAGGCCGACCGGCTGCGCGGCGAGGCGCACGACACCGCCAACCAGCTCAAGGGCGCGGCGAAGGACGACACCAAGGAGTACCGCGCCAAGACCGCCGAGCTCCAGGAGGAGGCGCGCAGGCTGCGCGGCGAGGCCGAGCAGCAGCGGTCGGACGCGGTCGCCGAGGGCGAGCGGATCCGGGCCGAGGCGCGCCGCGAGGCGGTCGAGCAGATCGAGGAGGCGGCCAGCACCGCCGAGGAGCTGCTGGCGAAGGCCAAGCAGGACGCGGAGGAGACGCGTTCGGGCGCGACCACCGAGAGCGAGCGGGTCCGCACCGAGGCGATCGAGCGGGCGAACGCGCTGCGCCGCCAGGCCGACGAGCTGCTGAAGCGGGCCCGCGGCGAGGCCGAGGAGCTGGTGACCTCGGCCGAGGAGCAGGCCGCGCGGGTCAAGGAGGAGGCGGCCCGGACCGCCGAGGAACTGCGCGAGGAGGCCGAGCAGACGGCCGAGGCGCGGCGCAGCGAGGCCGAGGCCGAGCTGACCCGGCGGCACGAGGAGGCGGAGGCGCGGTTCAGCTCCGCCGAGCAGGAGTTGAACGACGCGCGGACCGAGGCCGAGCGGCTGCGCCGGGAGGCCGCCGATGAGGTCGAGCGGCAGCGCGCCGAGTCCACGGAGCGGCTGGACGCCCTGCGGCAGCAGGCCGAGGAGGAGGCCGACCGGCTGCGCGACGAGGCCGCAGCGGACGCGTCCAACGCGCGCGCCGAGGGCGAGTCGGTGGCGGTGCGGCTGCGGAGCGAGGCCGCCGCGGAGGCCGAGCGGCTGCGGAGCGAGGCGCAGGAGACCGCTGACCGGGTGCGGGCGGAGGCGGCGAGCGCCGCCGAGCGCATCGGCGCCGAGGCCGCGGAGGCCCTGGCGGCCTCCCAGGAGGAGGCGGCGCGCCGCCGCCGCGAGGCCGAGGAGCTGCTGGGCGACGCCCGCGACGAGGCGCAGCGGGAGCGTACGGCGGCGCGCGAGCAGGGCGAGGAGCTGCTGGCGGCGGCCCGGACCCGGGTCAGCGAGGCACAGGCCGAGGCGCAGCGGCTGGCCGAGGAGGCCGAACAGCACGCGGCGGACCTGGTGTCGGCCGCCGAGCAGCACGCCCAGTCCGTACGGGACTCGGTCGCGGGGCTGCACGAGCAGGCCGAGGCGGAGATCACCGGGCTGCGGCAGGCCGCCGAGCACGCGGCGGAGCGCACCCGGCACGACGCCCAGGAGGAGTCCGACCGGGTCCGCGCGGACGCGTACGCGGAGCGGGAGCGCGCGTCGGTCGACGCCTCGCGGGTGCGGCGTGCGGCGCACGAGGAGGCGGAGGCCGCCAAGTCGCTCGCGGAGCGCACGGTCGCGGAGGCGATCGCCGAGGCGGAGCAGCTGGGCGCGCGTTCGCGCGACGACGCCAACCGGCGCCGCTCGGAGGCCGCGGAGCAGGCGGACCGGCTGCTCGGCGAGGCGAACCACGAGGCCGAGCGGCTGCGCGCGGAGGCCAACGAGACGCTGGACGAGGCACGCAGGAGCGCCAACAAGACCCGCGCGGAGGCCGCCGAGCAGGCCGACACCCTCGTCAGCGGCGCCACGGAGGAGGCGCAGCGGATCGTCGCCGAGGCCACCGCCCGGTCGCAGACGCTGCGTACGGAGGCGGCGGACGCGCGGGCGACCGCGGAGCAGGACGCAGCGCGCACCCGGGCGCAGGCCCGCAGCGACGCCAACAACATCCGCTCGGAGGCGGCGGCCCAGGCCGACCGGCTGGTCACCGAGGCGTCCAACGAGGCGGACCGGCTGCTCTCGGAAGCCGCGGCGGAGGCCGAGCGGCTGCGCACCGAGGCCGCGGAGACGGTCGGTTCGGCGCAGCAGCACGCGCAGCGCACCCGCGCCGAGTCCGAGCGGATCGCGGCCGACGCGGCGGCCGAGGCGGAGCGCATCCGTACCGAGGCGCAGAACGAGGCCGACCGGCTGGTCGACCAGGCGCGCGAGGACGCCAACAAGCGCCGCTCCGACGCGGCCGAGCAGGCGGACCGGCTGGTCACCGAGTCCTCGGCGGAGGCCGAGCGGCTCACCACCGAGGCCCAGGAGTCCGCGCTCCAGGCGACGGCCGCGGCCGAGGAGCAGGCGGACGTCATGGTGGGCGCGGCCCGCCAGGAGGCCGAGCGGCTGGTGTCCGAGGCCACCGCGCAGGCCAATGGCCTGGTGGAGAAGGCCCGTACGGACTCCGACACGATGCTGGCCGAGGCCCGCGGCGACGCGACGGCCATCCGGGAGCGCGCCGAGGAGCTGCGGGCGACGACCGCGGCCGAGGTGGAGGAGCTGCACGAGCGGGCCCGCCGGGAGTCGGCGGAGCAGATGAAGGCGACCGGCGAGCGGGTCGACAAGCTCGTCGCGGCGGCGACCGCGCAGCTGATGAAGGCCGAGGAGAAGGCGAAGTCGCTGGTCTCGGAGGCCGAGACCGAGGCGAGCCGGGTGCGGATCCAGGCCGTGAAGAAGGCCGAGGGGCTGCTGAAGGAGGCCGAGCAGAAGCGGCTGGAGGCCGAGAAGGACGCCGAGCGCACCAAGTCCGAGGCGACGTCGGAGGCGAAGGAGATCGTCGACGAGGGCAAGCGCGAGCTGGAGCTGCTCAAGCGCCGCCGCGAGGACATCAATGCGGAAATCACCCGTGTCCAGGACGTGCTGGAGGCGTTGGAGTCTTTCGAGACCCCCGCGTCGGGCGGCGCGGGCGGCAAGGAGAACGGCGGAGTGAAGACGGCGGCGGGAGCGGGAGCGACCCGGTCGAGTGGAAAGCGGTCCGATGGGTAGGGGAACACGGTCCGACGGCTAGCTGCACGAGGCGTGTCGTGTCCGTATCATCCCGACGAGTGACAAGGTCTCCGTCTTACGTCCACTCAAAAGGCTGGACATTCTCCAGATCAAACGGACGTTGACTCGATGACACGCCGTTCGGCCCCCTAGGATTTGCTCTATCACCTCACCGGTCTCTTTCGACAGGAACCCCATGAGCGACACTTCCTCCCCCTTCGGCTTCGAGCTCGTGCGGCGTGGGTACGACCGCGGTCAGGTGGACGACCGCATTACCAAGCTCATCGCCGACCGTGACAGCGCACTGTCCCGCATCACCTCGCTCGAGAAGCGCATCGAGGAGCTGCACCTCGAAACGCAGAACGCTCAGGCCCAGATCAACGACGCGGAGCCGTCCTACGCGGGACTCGGCGCCCGGGTCGAGAAGATCCTCCGCCTCGCCGAGGAAGAGGCGAAGGACCTGCGCGAGGAGGCCCGCCGGGCCGCCGAGCAGCACCGTGAGCTGGCCGAGTCCTCCGCCCAGCAGGTCCGCAACGACGCCGAGGCGTTCGCCGCCGACCGCAAGGCCAAGGCCGAGGACGAGGGCGCGCGGATCGTCGAGAAGGCGAAGGGCGAAGCCACCACGCTGCGTCAGGAGGCGCAGAAGGACGCCCAGTCCAAGCGCGAGGAGGCGGACTCCCTCTTCGAGGAGACCCGCGCCAAGGCCGCACAGGCCGCCGCCGACTTCGAGACGAACCTGGCCAAGCGCCGCGAGCAGTCCGAGCGCGACCTGGCCTCCCGTCAGGCCAAGGCCGAGAAGCGGCTCGCGGAGATCGAGCACCGCGCCGAGCAGCTGCGCCTGGAGGCCGAGAAGCTGCGCACCGACGCCGAGCGCCGCGCCCGCCAGACGGTGGAGACCGCCCAGCGCCAGGCCGAGGACATCGTGGCCGACGCGAACGCCAAGGCGGACCGCATCCGCAGCGAGTCCGAGCGCGAGCTGGCGGCGCTGACCAACCGCCGCGACAGCATCAACGCCCAGCTGACCAACGTCCGCGAGATGCTGGCCACGCTGACCGGCGCCGCGGTGGCCGCAGCCGGGAACCCGGGCGAGGAAGAGGCCGCCACGCGCGGCGTCCCGGCCCAGCAGACCCGGTGACGCTCGGTCATGGCTTAGCGCTCCGTGCCCCGTGCCGCCAGCAGTAGCGGCGCGGGGCACGCGCATGTGGTGCGCCGCTCGGCGGTGCCCCGCCTGCTGCGCGGCCGGGGCCCGTCTGTGGGTGCGCCGCTCGCCGTACGCAAGGGTGTGCGCGCACGCCGCAGCGGTGCGCCGAACATCTGCGAGGGCGCGGCGTTCCTCGGGAGCTGCCGGGCGCACGGGACAGCCCGCGGCTCGCGTAGCCTCGGCAGGGTGGATGACCTCAGCCTCGCCGCACTCGGGTTCGGCGACGTGCCCGCCGAAGTGCCGCTCATCTACCCCGGGCGGCCCGTCACCACGCCCACGCTCCTCACCGGCGGCGAACTGCACCCCCTCGACCTGACGCTGCTGGAGCGGTACCGGCAGCGGCATCCGGTCATCGCGGTCGGGTCCAACGCCTCCCCCGCCCAGCTGCACTACAAGCTCAGCAGGCCCGGGCACCCCGCCACCGTGCCGATGGTTCCGGTGCTGGTGCACGGCATCGCGGTCGGCTGCTCCGCGCACATCGGGCGCTACGGGTACGTCGCCTCCGCCCCGTACGGCGACCCCGCCGCCCGCACGCCGCTGGTCGTCAGCTGGCTCGACGACGCGCAGCTCGACGCCGTGGACCGCACCGAGGTGCCCAACTACCAGCGGGTCCG
>NZ_GG657754.1:3582200-3585660 GCF_000158915.1 Streptomyces himastatinicus ATCC 53653
CCGCGGGGTCACGATCCGCTCTCAACCCTGCTTTCACGGGAACCGTAACCAGGCCGTTAAGCTCCTAAGACTCACGGGGGCGAGGCGCCCCGACCCATTCGCACGAGGGGCGGAGCATGATCGAGGCAGTCGGCCTGACGAAACGCTATGGCGACAAGACAGCCGTGTACAACCTGTCGTTCCAGGTGCGGCCGGGCGCCGTCACCGGCTTCCTGGGGCCGAACGGCTCCGGCAAGTCGACGACGATGCGCATGATCCTCGGGCTCGACGAACCCACCGCGGGGCACGTCACGGTCGGCGGCTACCCCTTCCGGAAGCTGCCCAACGCCCCGCGCCAGGTCGGCGCGCTCCTGGACGCCAAGGCCGTGCACGGCGGCCGCAGCGCCCGCCAGCACCTGCTGTGCCTGGCCCAGCTGTCCGGCATCCCGGCCCGCCGGGTGGACGAGGTGCTGGGCGTGGTCGGCCTCCAGAACGTCGCCCGCAAGCGCTCCAAGGGCTTCTCGCTCGGCATGGGCCAGCGCCTGGGCATCGCGGCCGCGCTGCTCGGCGACCCGCAGGTGCTGCTCTTCGACGAGCCGGTCAACGGTCTGGACCCCGAGGGCATCCTGTGGGTCCGCAACCTGATGAAGCAGCTGGCCTCCGAGGGCCGCACGGTCTTCGTCTCCAGCCACCTCATGAGCGAGATGGCGCTCACCGCCGACCAGCTGATCGTGATCGGCCGCGGGCAGCTGCTCGCGGACATGAGCGTCAAGGACTTCATCTCGTACAACTCGGCGGACTTCGCCCGGGTCCGCACCCCCGACGGCGAACCGCAGCAGCGCGAGAAGCTGACCGCCGCGCTGAGCGAGGCCGGGGGCCAGGTGCTGCCGGAGCAGGACGGCGCCCTGCGGATCACCGGACTGCCGCTGCCGCGCATCAGCGAGCTGGCGCACACGGCGGACGTCCGGCTGTGGGAGCTCTCCCCGCACCAGGCGTCGCTGGAGGAGGCGTACATGCGGATGACGCAGGGCGCCGTGGACTACCGCTCGACCGCCGACCAGCGGGCCGGGCTCCAGCAGCCGCCCGGCGCGGGCGCCCCGCAGGGCGGGGCGTACGGCTACGCGCCGGGCGCACCGGGCGTACCGGGGCAGCAGCCCGGGCCGTACCCGCCCGGGACCGTGATGCCGGGGTACGCCGAGCCGCCGGCCCCGCCGCAGGGCGCAGCCCCGCCGCACGGTGCGCCCGCGCAGGGGGGCGCACCGGCGCAGCCCCCGGCCGCTCCCCCGGTCCAGCCGCCCGCCGCCCCGGCCCAGCCTCCCGCCGCCGCCCCCGCCGACCTGTCCAAGCGCGACAACGAGGACGCCCGATGACGACGCCGTACCAGCAGCAGGGCCAGGCGCCCGTCCCGCCGCAGACTCCGCCCCAGGCACCGCCGCAGCCGCCGCAGGCGTACGCACACCAGCAGCCGCAGCAGGCACCCCAGCACCAGGCGCCGCATGTACCGCCGGGGTACGTGTCGCCGCCGCCCGGCGCGCCCGCGCAGCCGTACGCCGCCGTGGGCACCTACACCTCGCCGATCCCGATTCAGCGCACCCACCTCGGGAACGCCATCGCCTCCGAGTGGACCAAGATCAAGTCGGTGCGCTCGACGATCTGGACGCTGAGTGTCATGGCCGCGCTGGTCGTCGGGATCGGGTTCCTGACGTCGGCGAGCACCAACGACAGTGACTACACCAGCGCCCCCACCACCCTCCCCGGGTTCTTCGGCGCCCTGCTCGGCCAGCTGTGCGTCGTCACCCTCGGCGTGCTGGTGATCTCGTCCGAGTACGGCACCGGCATGATCCGCACCACCTTCACCGCCTCCCCGGCCCGCTCCCGTGTGCTGACCGCCAAGGCGCTGGTCTTCTTCACCCTCGCGTTCGTCACCACCACCCTCTCGCTCGCCCTGGTGACATTCATCAGCTCCGGGATGCACAGCGGCCCTAAGGTCATGGACCCGAGCAACGACCAGCTGATCGGCGCGACGCTCGGTGTCGGGCTCTATGTCTCCCTGCTCGGGCTGCTCTCGCTCGCCGTCGGCAGCATGCTGCGGCACTCGGCCGGTGCGATCACCACGATGCTGGGTGTGGTGCTGCTCCCGTCGATCCTCCCGGCGTTCCTGATGATGTCGCCCAGCCTGGCGGATCTGGGCGTGACGATGCAGAAGTACTCCTCGCCCTTCGCACTGGCCGCGCTCTTCCAGATCGACGACTCGATGGGCTCCGGCTGGTCGCAGCTGGGCGTGCTGGGGGGCATCACCGCGGGCGCGCTCGTCGCGGCGTACGTCCTGCTGGAGAAGCGCGACGTGTAACGCCCGCGCTCGGGATCCGCGGCCTCAGTACCGCGGAGCGTTACGGGACCGCTGGAGCTTGGCGCTCCGGCGGTCTCGCGCGTTCCAGCAGGCCTTGTGCCAGTGGCGGCGGTCGTCCACGCCCATGTGCTGCTGCCAGGCCACCACATGGGGCACCCCGGGAGGGATCTCCTGGTCGCATCCGGGGCAGCGGTAATGCTTGCCGGAGCCCCCGCCGCCCACCAGCCGCACCACCCACTCCTCCCCCTGCCAGCTCTCGGTGCGCTCCAGCCCGTAACGGTCCGTGCCCATGCGGTCGACTGGCTTCTCGCCACCTCGGGAGCGGTTTCGGCGTGGAGACACGGGGCACCTCGACAGGGCTGGGAGCTACTGACTGTGACCAGCGTACGCGTAACGGTCACGCACCCGGTAAGCCGTCATCCACAGCCACTCTCAGATCATCATGAAAAATACTTGCCAGGCCGTGCCCTTGGCACGTGTCAGACGTTAATGCCATGAGGGGGATGCCCGCGTCGGCGATGGAGCCGCGACAAGGAGGCAGATGGCATGCGTGTGGGGGCTTTCATTCTGGCCGCTCAATTTCCCGGCCAAGGACAGGAGGAGGCGCTGCACCGGGCGGTCCGCTCGGCCGAACTGTCCGAGGACGCCGGGCTGGACGCGGTCTGGCTCGCCGAGCACCACTTCGTGCCGTACGGCGTCTGTCCGTCCGCCGTCACCCTCGCCGCCCTGCTGCTGGGACGTACTCGGCGCATAGGCGTCGGTACTGCGGTGAGCGTACTTCCAACGGCACACCCCGTCGCGCTGGGTGAGCAAGCGGCACTGCTCCATCTCAGCTCCGGCGGCCGGTTCACCCTCGGTGTCGGCCGCGGCGGGCCCTGGGTGGACCTGGAGGTCTTCGGCGCCGGGCTGGGGGCGTACGAGCACGGCTTCCCCGAGGCGCTCGATCTGCTGCTGCGCTGGCTGCGGGAGCCCCGGGTGGGGGCGGACGGCGAGCGGTTCAGCTTCCGCGAGGTCCCCGTCGTACCGCGTCCGGACGACCCGGGCACGACCGGCACCCCGCCCGTGATCATGGCGTGTACCTCGCCCGCCAGCGTGCGGCTGGCCGCCGAGCGCGGGCTGCCCATGCTGCTC
>NZ_GG657754.1:3585760-3589096 GCF_000158915.1 Streptomyces himastatinicus ATCC 53653
CCGTTCCCCCGACGAGGTCGCGGCGGTGGCCGCGGGAGCACGTCTCGGCCGGGGTGGTGCAGATCGAGGACGCGCGCCCCGCGGCGACGGAGACCCTGACCAAAGGCGATGCCGGGCTGGTTACGCCAGGGCCTGGGCGCCCATGTCACGGTCGACGGCCGGGAGCGCCGGATGCGCGACCCGGTCGGCTACGCGGAGCTGCTGTGCGCACTGCATCCGGTGGGCCCGCCCCGGCTGTGCGCCGACCGGCTGGCGGCCACCGCCGAGCGCACCGGCATCACACGCTTCGCGCTGATGGTGGAGGGGTCGGGCGATCTGGCCGCCACGGAGCAGAACGTACGCCGTCTCGGTGGTGAAGTGCTGCCGCTCCTGCTCTGACACACCTCCCCCTGGTGGAGCGGCAGCGGACATCGCGTCAGCAGTCGCGCAGCTCGGGCGACTGGTTCAGCAGCTGTCCCCGGATCGAGGTGAAGCGGGCGAGCCGGTCGTCGGACGACGCGTCGAGCGGGAAGACCGCCACCCGATGGCAGTTCTGGAAGGCCAGCCGCACCCCGAAGTGACGCTGGAGCGCGCCACGTATCGCGTCACTCGCCAGCGCGCGGAGCAGCTGTCCGCGGGCCTGCTCGTCCGGCGGCGGCGTCTGGTTGTCGGCGAACTCCCCGCCGTCGACCTTCAGCTGGGCCACCAGAGAGCTGATCATCTCCCATGCGTACGGTAGGGAGTTCCGGACGCAGTCGACGAATGCGGCTTCGTCGACCTCGCCTCGCTCGGCCTGTTCGAGAAGGGCCGGTGAGACGTCGAGCGACATGGGTTCTCCTCTCGCGACCCCGGATGCGGGGTCTCAGGGATGGGATGGGCGGACGGCGACGCAGCGTACGCGTCCGGCGACCGCCCGCTTCAAAGGTATTCCGGCCCCTGTGCCCGCACCACCAGAATGGGCACACAACCAGCCATTGATGAACGGGTCCATCGCCGGACGAATCGCGTGGAGCCTCCGTGGTCGAGTAGCGTTGCCGACCATGCGTCTCGTCATCGCCCGGTGCTCCGTGGACTACGCCGGCCGCCTCACCGCCCACCTTCCCTCGGCACCCCGCCTGATCCTCGTCAAGGCCGACGGCAGTGTGTCCATTCACGCGGACGACAGGGCCTACAAACCCCTCAACTGGATGTCTCCGCCGTGCACGCTGAAGGAAGGCGATGACAATGTGTGGACGGTCGTGAACAAAGCGGGCGAGAAGCTCATCATCACCATGGAGGACGTTCTCCATGATTCCTCGCATGAACTCGGCGTCGACCCCGGGTTGATCAAGGACGGCGTCGAGGCCCATCTTCAGGAGCTGCTCGCCGATCGTATCGAGACACTGGGCGATGGCTGGACGCTTATTCGGCGTGAATACCCCACTGCCATTGGCCCCGTGGACATTCTCTGCCGGGACGCGGACGGCACGACGGTGGCCGTCGAGATCAAGCGGCGCGGCGAGATCGACGGCGTCGAGCAGCTCACGCGCTATCTCGAACTGCTCAACCGGGATCCGCACCTGGCGCCGGTGAAGGGCGTGTTCGCGGCGCAGGAGATCAAGCCGCAGGCGCGGGTGCTGGCCACCGACCGCGGCATCGGGTGCGCCGTCCTGGACTACGACGCGCTGCGCGGCATCGAGGACGACAAGCTCCGCCTGTTCTGAGCCCCGGACCCACCCATTCCGGCCACCCCGCCCCCGCGCGCTGCGGCCGGTTTCCGGCGCCTGTCCCCCACCCCGCCCCTTCCCGAACCGGGGCTCCGCCCCGGGCCCCGGTCCTCAAACGCCCGAAGGGCGTGCGGGGCCCCAGGGGCGGGATGGGGGACTTTCCGCTTACGCCGTCGCGGCCGTCGATGGGGGCGTGGGTGCACCGTTGCTCGGGGGTGGGCCGCCGGCCGTGTTGGACGCGGTGTTCGTGGGCGACGTGGGTTCCGTCGTCGGCGTGTTCGTCGGGGCGTGGGTCGGGGGCGTCGTGGGGGGTGTGGGCCGGGTCGTCGGGGTGTTCGTCGGCTCGTGCGTGGGCTCGTTCGTCGTCGGCTGCGACGACGGTGCCGACGGGCTCTGCGGCTGCGACGGGTCACCGCTCGTCGACGGATCGGTCGGCCCGGTCGACCCGCTCGGGGACCCGCTGTTCGTCGGCGCCGAGGACGGCGACGACAACGGCACGTTACTCAGCCCCGGCCGGGGCGTCTGCTGGCCCGGGGTGTCCGACGGCTCGTCGGCGGTCAGGTCCTTGTCGTCGTCCTGCTGCGAGGCCGATTCCCGCGGCTTGACCCGGTCGGGCGAGTCCTTGCCGTCGTCGTCGCCGAGGGCGCCGAGGGTCACCACGGTGCCGAGGACGGCCACCAGCAGGGCTCCCGCCCCCGCGGCGGCCAGGTTGCGCCGGGCTCCGGTCGGCGCGAGCCCTCGCAGAACCTTCGGACCGCGCTTGGCGGGGGGCGACGCGGCGGGCGGCGGTGTCGGCAGCGCCGCCGTAGCGGCCACCGGGGCCACCGGGGCCACCGGGGGTATCTTCGTCGTCTCGGCCACCACCGGGGTGATGGTCGTGGTCGCGTTCTCCCCCGGGACGGGCGTCGGGGTCGGCTCCGGCTCCTCCGTACTCGGCCGTACGACGCCCGGCCCGAACGCGTTGGTCATCGCCGCGCCCTTACGGTCACTCACCAGCGCCAGCGCCCGGCGGCCCGCCACCATGCCGCTCTTGTCGGCGAGCGCGCCGCGCAGCCCGATGGACGCCTCCAGCTCGGCACGGGCCCGGTCGAGGTTGCCGGTGCACAGGGCGAGGACGCCCAGCTCGTGGTGGAAGTACGCCTCGTCGGCGACCTGTCCGGCCAGCCGAGCCGCCTCCTGGCCGTGCCGTACGGCGCGTTCCCAGGCGCCCCAGTGGAGCGCCGCGGCGAAGGCGGGGGCGGCGGCCCGGGCCAGAGCGACGGCCGCGTCGGCGTGCCCGGATTCCCGGTCGGCGACCAGGGCGGCCATCGCGGCGAGTATCGCGTCCGCCTCGACGGCGACGCGCTCGGGCGCCACCGAGGGGTGACCGGCCCACCAGGTGTAGTGCTGCGCCACGGTGTGCGCACGCCCGGCGGACTCGGCCGCGTCGCCCGCGTATCCGTCCGCCGCGAGCTGGGCCGCCACCCCGGCCGCCAGCCGGTAGTGCGGGCCGACGGTGGTGACGAGGCCGTGGGCGAGCAGTTCGCCGAGGGCGGCGTCGGCGTGGGGGTGGTCCTCGGTGAGGGCGGGCAGATGGGCCTGGTGCGGGCATTCGCCGCCGAGCGCGACCGCGAACCGCAGGGCGTCGCGGGCCGCCTCGCCGAGCGCCGCG
>NZ_GG657754.1:3589532-3594961 GCF_000158915.1 Streptomyces himastatinicus ATCC 53653
ACCCCGCTCGGGCCGGTACAGCGGGGCGCGGTAGACGGCGGCGCAGAGGTCGTACAGCAGATCGGTGGGGGTGCGGCGGTAGCCGGAGAGCCGTACGACGCCGTCGGGCGCCAGGCGTTCGCAGTCCGCGGCGACGGCCTCCAGCAGCACGCTGCGCCCGGCGCCGGAGGGCCCGGTGACCCGTACGGAGCGGCCGCGGGCCAGCAGCCGGGCCAGCCGCTCGCGCTCCTCGTCCCGCTCCAGCATCGGCAGGTCGGGCACCACCGTGCCGGACGGCCGGGGCGGGGCCGCGGCCCGGCGCAGTTCGGCGCGCTGGTCGGGGGTGTGGCGCTCGGGCCGGGCGTGCCGCTCACCGGGCGGGCAGGGCTCTATCTCGCTGCCGTCGACCGGGTTGACGGTCAGCAGATGGTCGCCGGTGACGATGCGTACGGTACGGACGGGCGCGGGCTCCGCGGTGCCCTCCACCGCTTTCGAGCCGCCCCGCACGGGCAGGGCGCCCCGGACCGGCAGGGCGGGCACGGCGGGCGAGCCGGACGGGGCCGCGGGCACGGCGGGCGCGTCCGCGTCCCGCGGCGGCTGCGGCGCGGCGGCGGCCTCCGCGGAACGCGGGCTCGGATCGTCGTGGCCGTGCTCGTGCGCTGCGCGGTTGTGCTGCTCCATGGCCCTGTGCCCCCCAGATGCGTGGCGCGCCGTGTGTGCCGCCGTAGGGATGATGTCCGGCGAGTGCCGGACAAGACCTCGTCACAGTATCCACCGGCCCCGGAACGGCCCGCGCCACCCCGGGGATTCGGGCCCCCGGAACGACCCGGACCACCCCGGAACCACCCCGGGGGTTCAGACGCGCGGCAGCGTCTCCGCCTCGAGCCCGCCCTCGATCGCCAGGATGCGGTGCAGTCGGGTGGCCACCAGCAGCCGCTGCATCTGGGGCGGCACCCCGCGCAGGACGAGCCGCCGACCCGCTCGGCCCGCCCTCCGGTGCGCCCCCATGATCACGCCGAGCCCGGTGGCATCCCAGGAGTCCAGCTCGGTCAGGTCGAGTACGAGATCCCCTCCGCCGGAGTCAACGGCGGTATGCAGGGCCGTACGGGCGTCCGCCGCGCTTCGGACGTCCAGTCGGCCCCCGACGACCAGCTCGGCGTGGTCGCCCCTGATGTGCATATGCGCTCCCCTGGATGGTGCGTCGTCGTGTCGTCAATGCGCCATTTCTCTCTACAGAACTGACTGCCTCTCACCCGAGGAAGTTGCCGTCTGTAAGCGAACCGATACCGAATTCACCCGGGAGGGTGAGTTACGGGCCTGGCGCCGCACCAGGGCCCTCAGTAGCGGTAAAAGCCCCCACCGCTCTTGCGGCCGATGTCACCCGCGTCGACCATCCGGCGCATGATCTCCGGTGGCGCGAACTTCTCGTCCTGGGACTCGGTGTAAATGTTGTCGGTGGCGTGCAGCAGGATGTCCACGCCGGTGAGGTCGGCCGTCGCGAGGGGTCCCATCGCGTGGCCGAAGCCCAGCTTGCAGGCGATGTCGATGTCCTCGGCCGTGGCGACCCCGGACTCGTAGAGTTTGGCGGCCTCGACCACGAGTGCCGAGATCAGGCGCGTGGTGACGAAGCCCGCGACATCACGATTGACGACAATACAGGTCTTGCCCACGCCCTCCGCGAACTCCCGTGCCGTGGCCAGCGTTTCGTCGCTCGTCTTGTAGCCGCGCACCAGTTCGCACAGCTGCATCATCGGCACGGGCGAGAAGAAGTGGGTGCCCACGACCCGCTCCGGACGCTCCGTGGCGGCGGCGATCTTGGTGATCGGGATGGCGGAGGTGTTGGACGCGAGGATGGTGTCGTCCTTGACCAGTCCGTCGAGGGTCCGGAAGATCTCCCGCTTGACGTCGATCCGCTCGAAGACCGCCTCGACCACGACATCCGCGTCGGCGGCGGCGTCGAGGTCGGTCGTCGTGGTGATACGGGCCAGCGCCTGCTCGGCCTCCGCGGCGTCCAGCTTGCCCTTGGAGACGAACTTCTCGTACGAGGCGCGGATACCGTCGGTGCCGCGTCGCAACGCCTCATCGGTCACATCGCGCAGCACGACGTCCCAGCCCGCCTGGGCGGAGACCTGCGCGATACCGGACCCCATGAGTCCGGCTCCGATGACCGCGAGCTTCTTGGCCACGACACACACCCCTTCGTCGACTTTCGGTGTGCGTGGACCTTAACGCCCGTTCACCCCTTGGGGCAGCCCCTAGTAAGGCGCGTCACGGTGTGTTCTTCACCGCATAGTTGAGGACCGTATCGCTGAGGAGCGACTCCATGACGTCGACTTTCCGGAGGGCGTCCTCGGCGACCTCGTCCACGCCACCGCCCTCCGTGAGAGCGCGCATGATGCAGCGCTGAACGGCGTTCTGAAGGCCGACCAGCTGGTGGGCGACGAACTCGGGGGTCGGGTCCTCCGGGGCCGCGGCCGCCTCCTCGCGCAGCGTGACACCGAGCTGGTTGACCGCCTTGCCCTGGATGGTGAACAGCCGGGCCATCAAGGTGGGCGACTCCGTCATGACCTGCCGGAACCGGTCGTAGCCCTCGGTCAGCCCGACGTACGCGTGCCGCTCCCGGATGTCCTGGCGCAGCTGCTCCACGATCGCCCGCGCCGCCGACTGCCCGGCCGCGCGCTCCCGTACGAGCCGGGAGGGGCGGTCGACGATCTCCTCCTCGCGGTCGACGAAGAGGTCCTCCTTGGTCGGGAAGTAGTTGTAAACCGTGTTCACGGAGACCTCGGCCGCCTCGGCGATCTCCGCGATCGTGACCGTCTCGAAGCCGCGCTCCATGAACAGCCCGGTCGCGACATCCGAGATGTGCTGCCTGGTCTGCCGCTTCTTCCGCTCCCTGAGCCCTTCCGCCATGCCCTCATCCTAGCTTCGCTGGACCAGCTTAATCTTTGGGGTCGTTGCAAAATTTAAGTGACCCTGCTTTTCTTGGCGCATGCCAGTCATCACCACGAGCGGGCTCGCCCGCACCTTCCGGACCAAGCGCGGCCCCGTCGAGGCCGTCCGCGGCATCGACCTGACGGTGGAGGCCGGGGAGATCCTGGGCTTCCTGGGCCCCAACGGGGCGGGCAAGACCACCACGCTCCGCATGCTCACCACGCTGCTCCCGCCCACCGGCGGCACCGCCACCGTCGCGGGTCACGACCTCGCCGCCGACCCGGCCGGGGTGCGCCGCCGCATCGGGTACGTCGCCCAGTCCGGCGGCGTCGACCCCACCGTCTCCGTACGGGAGGAACTGGTCACCCAGGGGCGGCTCTACCGGCTCCCCCAGCCCGAGGCGCTGGCCCGCGCCGGCGAACTGGCCCGCGAACTGGACCTGACCGAGCTGCTGGACCGCCCCTGCGCCGCCCTCTCCGGCGGGCAGCGGCGGCGGCTGGACATCGCGCTGGGCCTCGTCCACCGGCCCGAGATCCTCTTTCTGGACGAGCCGACGACCGGTCTCGACCCGGCCGGGCGCGCCGACCTGTGGGAGCTGATCCGGGGGCTGCGCGCCGAGCACGGCATGACCGTCTTCCTGACCACCCACTACCTCGACGAGGCCGACGCGCTCGCCGACCGGCTCGTGGTCGTCGACCAGGGCCGGATCGCCGCCGAGGGCACGGCGGAGCGGCTCAAGACCGAGTACGGCGGCTCGCCGGACGCCACGCTCCAGGACACCTTCATCGCCATCACCGGGCGCCGCACCGCACCGCGCGACCCCGCCCCGCTCACCGTCTGACCCCGGAAGGAGCCCTCATGCCCCACGTCATTGCCGATACGGCCCTGATCTTCCGCCGCCACCTCCGCCAGACCCTGCGCTCCAAGCCCGCCATGGTCTTCGGCCTCGTCCAGCCGCTGCTGTTCCTGGTCTTCTTCGGCCCGCTGCTCACCGGCATACCGCTGGGCGGCGAGGGCGACTCCTGGCAGACCATCGTCCCCGGCATCCTCATCCAGCTCGGCATGTTCAGCGCCTCGTTCGCCGGGATCGGCATCATCTTCGAGAAGCGCATGGGCGTCATCGAACGGATGCGGGTCACCCCGGTCAGCCGGCTGGCCCTGCTCATGGGCCGGGTGCTCAAGGATGTCGTCCAGCTGCTGGTGCAGTCCGTGGTGGTCGTCCTCGTCGCCGTCGCCATGGGGCTGCGCGCGCCGCTGCCGGGCATCCTCATCGGCTTCGGCTTCGTCGCCGCGCTGACCGTTTCCCTGGCCTCGCTGTCGTACGCGCTGGCCATGCGCGTGGAGTCGCCGCAGGGATTCGCCCCCGTCATCAACTCCGTCACCATGCCCGCGATGCTGCTCTCCGGCATCCTGCTGCCGATGTCGCTCGGCCCGCGCTGGCTCGACATCGCCTCGCACTTCGTGCCGTTCCGCTACCTCGTGGACGGCGTACGGGCCGCCTTCGCCGGGGACTACGGGGACGGCAAGATCGGGCTCGCCTGCCTGGTCGCCACCGGGCTCGCCGCCGTCGCCGTCACCCTCGGCACCCGGCTCTTCCGGCAGGCCGGGGCGTAGTCGCTGCGCGTAGGCTCGGACCCATGGTCAATCTCACCCGCATCTACACGCGTACCGGGGACAAGGGCACCACGTCCCTCGGCGACATGAGCCGCACCGACAAGACCGACCTGCGGATCGCCGCGTACGCCGACGCGAACGAGGCCAACGCGGCGCTCGGTGTCGCCATCGCGCTGGGCTCGCTGCCGGCCGAGATCACCGACGTCCTGGTCCGGGTCCAGAACGACCTGTTCGACGTGGGCGCCGACCTGTCGACCCCGGTGGTCGAGAACCCCGAGCATCCGCCGCTGCGGGTCGAGCAGGGCTACATCGACAAGCTGGAGGCGGACTGCGACCGCTTCCTGGAGGACCTGGAGAAGCTGCGCAGCTTCATCCTCCCCGGCGGCACACCGGGCGCGGCCCTGCTGCACCAGGCGTGCACGATCGTACGGCGCGCCGAGCGCGCCACGTGGGCGGCCTTCGCCGAGCACGGCGACTCCATGAACCCCCTCACCGCGACCTACCTCAACCGCCTGTCCGACCTGCTCTTCATCCTGGCCCGCTCGGCCAACAAGAAGGTCGGCGACGTGCTGTGGGTCCCCGGCGAGAACCGCTGACGCGGGGCCTGCCCAAACGGGGACTGGTCCAGAATCCGGATCTCCTCCTAAGGCCGGTCCGGCGTGGGGGCGTTGCGCTCCATGATGTCGACGGTGCCGAGCGGGGTGGCGCCGTCCCACCGCATCATCAGCGGGTAGGTCCCGCCGGCCGCGCGGATGGCGCCGAGTACACCGAGATCCTCGAAGATCTCTTGAATACGCGGTTGCAGGCCCGCCTCGCGCGTGCCGGGGAACGCCCGTCCGTCCCGCTCCACGATCCGGCAGTCGACACCGCGCCGTGCCAGGTCACAGGCGAGGGAGCCCTGTCGG
>NZ_GG657754.1:3595061-3615380 GCF_000158915.1 Streptomyces himastatinicus ATCC 53653
CGGGGGCGCAGACCCGGCCAGGCCCCCCGGGGGGCTTTAACCCCAACCGGGCCGGGGGCGCGGCCCCGACCGGCGTCCGGGGCGCAGCCCCTGAGCCGGGGCCCGGGACGCAGTCCCCATGGGGGCCGGGGCAGGGCCCGGAGGCGCAGCCCCAGCCGGGGCCGGGAACCCGAGGCACACCCCCCAGCCGGGACCCAGGGCACAGCCCCGACCGGAACCCGTCGGCGCAGCCCCAGCGGGGCCCGGGGCAGAGCCCAACTCAGAGCCAGGCGCGCCCCAGGCTGACCAGAGGCACAACGCCGGGTGAGGCCGGGGGCACAACCCCAACCTGGGCCGAGGGCGCAGCCCCGGTTGGGGGCCGGGGGCGCAGCCCCGGTGGGGGCCGGGGGCGGAGTCCCCGGGTTCGGGGAGGGGCGGGGTGGGGCTACCCCGTGGCGGAGTCGGAGCGTTCCCGCTTTGGCCAGAGCGTGTAGCTCAGCGCGATGACGACGTTGATGCCGATCATGAACAGCATCCTCGTCTGCCACTCGCGCAGCGAGCCGACGTCGCCGTCGTCGCCGACGTACCAGATGGCTCCCTGGAGCAGGGCCATCGCGATGACCGCCGCCAGTATCCAGCGGGCGGCGGTCTTCCATTCGTGCACCGCACGCGCCATGCCGTACCTCGGCGGCTTCACCGGCGGCGGCCCGTCGAAGAAGCGGTGGGCCACCCGGGCGTCGGCCCACCGGATCGTCTGATGGCCCAGGGCGACCGAGAAGCCGATGTAGGCCGCGGCGATCCCGTGCCTCATGTCCGGCTCGGCGCCGTTCCTGAGGTCGATCGCGGTCGCCACGAACAGGACCAGCTCCAGCATCGGTTCGCACAGCAGCACGACCACGCTCGCGCGCGGCATCTTCGCCACGTACCGCAGCGCGAGCCCCACGGCCAGCAGCACCCAGAAGCCGACCTCGCAGGCGATGATCAGCGCGACAATCACGGTTCGCTCCTCTCGCTTTCTCCTCCCTCACCGTTCCGTGCGAAACGGGCGCCCGCCTCGTCACGCGCGACGAAACCCGGCTGCATCCTTCGATGTACGCCCCGCACCGGAAGGACCACCCCGGAGGGGAGGTCCGCGCCCCGCGCCGCGTGCTGTGATGGGGGGCATGCCGTCCCGCCCCTCCCGCCTGCCGCGCCCCCACCGCGACGACGTGCTGATCGGCCTCGCCGGGGTGCTCGGCGGGACGCTGCTGTGGGCGCTGGGGCTGCACAACAATCCGCCGTTCTTCGGTACGCCCCAGTGGCTGAGTGTGGTCGCGCTGGTCGTCATCTCGGGGGCGGAGCTGCTGCGGCGTACGGCGCCGGTCACGGGGCTCGGCATCGGCACCGCCGCCGTGGCCGTGGACCTGTGCAGCGGCGGGCTCGCCGCGACGCTGCTGATGTACACGGACCTGATCTACGCGGGCGTCATGTACGGCACCCCCGCCACCGCCCGCCGCCTCCCCCGGCTGTGCGTGCTGGCCACGGCGGTGGCGACGGCGGTGCCGCTGGCGGTCGTGCGCGAGCCCTGGGCGCTGCTGGTCGGCATGCTCGTCGCGGTGTTCACCATCAGCCCGGCATGGACCGGCGTGCTGGTCCGCAACCACCGCGAGGAGGCCGCGGCCGCCCGGCTGGAGGCCGAACGCGTCGCACTGCTGGCCGAGCTGGACCGCCGGGAGGCGGTCACCGCCGAGCGGGCCCGGATGGCGCGCGAGTTGCACGACATGGTGGCCAACCACCTCTCCGCGATCGCCATCCACTCCACCGCCGCCCAGTCCCTCAAGGACCCGGCCGCGACGGAGGAGGCGCTCGGGGTCATCCGGGAGAACAGCGTGCGCGGCCTCGCCGAGATGCGGCGGCTGATCGGGCTGCTGCGCGACGCGCGCGACGAGGACCACGAACCGTACGCCGCGCCCACCCTCGGCGCCCTGGACTCCCTGCTGGAGCAGGCCAGGAGCAGCAGCGTGCCCGGCGGCCGGGACGGTGGCCAGGACTTCGTCCTTTACGACGAGCGCCCGGCGGGCTCCGCCCCGCTGCCCGCGCCGGTCGAACTCGCCGCGTACCGCATCGTCCAGGAGTCCCTGACCAACGCCCTCAAGCACGCCGGGCCCGGCAGGGTGGACGTGACGCTGACGCACCCCACGGGCGGTACGGACGGCGCGCTGGAGGTCAGCGTGACCAGCCCGTACGGCGGCGACCGCCCCACCCCGCTGGTGCCCGGGTCCGGGACCGGGCTGATCGGGATGCGGGAGCGCGTCACACTGCTCGGCGGCACCCTCGACGCGGGCCCCGTCCCCGGTCCCTCCGGCACGGTGTGGCGGGTCCGGGCCGCCCTGCCACTGGGTGACGGGGCCTGACAGCCATGACCGACACAGCCCCCTCAGGAGCCGCGGTGACTCAGCGACAGCCCACGCCGGAGACGACGCCCGCGCCCATCCGGGTGCTCGTCGCCGAGGACCAGGCGGCGGTGCGCTCCGGACTCGTGCTGATCCTGCGGTCGGCGCCCGGCATCGAGGTGGTCGGCGAGGCCGTCGACGGCGAACAGGCCGTGGCGCGGGCCCGGGCGCTGCGGCCCGACGTGGTGCTGATGGATGTCCAGATGCCCCGGCTCGACGGGGTGTCCGCGACCCGGCAGGTGGTCGCCGAGGGGCTGGCCGATGTGCTGGTACTGACCACCTTCGACCTGGACGAGTACGTCTTCGGGGCGCTGCGCGCCGGGGCGGCCGGGTTTCTGCTCAAGGACAGCGACGCGGCACGGCTGGTCGAGGCGGTGCGTACGGTCGCGCGCGGCGAGGGGCTGATCGCGCCCGCGGTGACCCGTCGGCTGATCAAGGAGTTCGCCCGGTCGGGGACCGCGACGACGGCCGATCCGTCGGTGCTCGCCGTGCTCACCCCGCGCGAGCGGGAGGTGCTGGGCTGTCTGGGCCGGGGGATGTCGAACGCCGAGATCGCGACGCATCTGACGATGGCGGAGGCGACGGTGAAGACCCATGTCAGCCGACTACTGGGCAAGCTGGAGCTGCGCAGCCGGGTGCAGGCGGCCGTCCTGGCGCAGGAGTTGGGTGTGTAGGGGCGTAGATATAAAAAAGGCGCCGCTAGGCGACGTTGACACGCTGACCGGGCGGCGCGGCCTCCAGCCAGGCCAGGAAGCCGGTGAGGGCATCGTCGCTCATCGCCAGCTCCAGCCGCGTACCGCTGTGCCGACAGGCCAGGATCACCGCGTCGGAGAGCAGGGCCAGCTCTTCCTCGCCCTTGGGCGTACGCCGCTCCAGTACTTCGATCGAGGCGCGCTCCAGGGTCCGCCGGGGGCGGAACGCATACGAGAAGACCCGGAACCACTCGATCCGGTCACCGTCGTAGCGGGCGATCCCGTACACCCACCCCTTGCCGCTGGGCTCCGCCTCGGGTCCGGGCGCGCCCCAGCGCATCGAACAGTCGAAGGTGCCGCCGGACCGCTGGATCAGTCGCCGCCGCAGTCCGAAGACGAAGAGTCCCGCCACCACCAGCGCGACGACCACGCCGCTCACGAGCAGAGCGAGGACCATCTTCACCGACCTCCTCGCCTCATCCGGAAAAACCGCACCTGCATCGCCTCAGCCGCGGACCGCTGAAGAGGAACTCCAGCGAGGTCCGCGGCTGAGGCTTTACGACCGTAACGTGACAGGCTCAGTGCACTCCCGCCACCGCACGCAGCCGGACGTCGGCGCGCCGCTCGGCGGCGGCGTCCGCCTCCGACTTGGCACGCTCCAGCGCCCGCTCCGCGCGCTTGACATCGATCTCGTCGGACAGCTCCGCGACCTCGGCCAGCAGCGAGAGCTTGTCATCCGAGAACGAGATGAACCCGCCGTGCACCGCGGCGACGACCGTCCCGCCGTCGCTCGTACGGATGGTCACCGGGCCGGACTCCAGCACACCGAGCAGCGGCTGGTGGCCGGGCATGACGCCGATGTCACCCGATGTGGTGCGCGCGATGACCAAGGTGGCCGTGCCGGACCAGACACTACGGTCCGCCGCGACCATCTCGACGTGCAGCTCAGCAGCCAACGTGGCTCCTCGGGTCTGAAACCTGCCGGGAACGACAGGGCTTTCGTCAAAGAATAACGGGCGTGCGGAGAGGGGCGGGACCGGGCCCACCCCTCTCCGGAGCTACGGAGCTCAGGAGACGCCCAGCTCCTTGGCCTTGGCCTTCAGGTCGTCCAGGCCACCACACATGAAGAACGCCTGCTCGGGGAAGTGGTCGTACTCACCGTCGGCGATCGCGTTGAACGCGGCGATCGACTCGTCCAGCGGCACGTCCGATCCGTCGAGGCCGGTGAACTGCTTCGCCGCGTGGGTGTTCTGCGACAGGAAGCGCTCGATGCGGCGGGCGCGGAAGACGGTGAGCTTGTCCTCTTCGCCCAGCTCGTCGATGCCCAGGATGTTGATGATGTCCTGGAGGTCCTTGTACTTCTGGAGGATCGACTTCACGCGCGAGGCGCAGTCGTAGTGATCCTGCGAGATGTAGCGCGGGTCCAGGATCCGGGACGTCGAGTCCAGCGGGTCCACCGCCGGGTAGATGCCCTTCTCCGAGATCGGCCGGGAGAGCACCGTGGTCGCGTCGAGGTGCGCGAAGGTGGTCGCCGGGGCCGGGTCGGTGAGGTCGTCCGCGGGGACGTAGATCGCCTGCATCGAGGTGATCGAGTGACCGCGGGTCGAGGTGATGCGCTCCTGGAGGATGCCCATCTCGTCGGCCAGGTTCGGCTGGTAGCCCACCGCGGAGGGCATACGGCCGAGCAGGGTCGAGACCTCGGAACCGGCCTGGGTGAAGCGGAAGATGTTGTCGATGAAGAACAGCACGTCCTGCTTCTGCACATCGCGGAAGTACTCCGCCATGGTCAGACCGGCCAGGGCCACGCGCAGACGGGTGCCCGGGGGCTCGTCCATCTGGCCGAAGACCAGCGCGGTCTGCGGGAGCACGCCGGACTCGGCCATCTCCTCGATCAGGTCGTTGCCCTCACGGGTGCGCTCGCCGACACCGGCGAACACGGAAACGCCCTCGTGCAGCTTGGCCACACGCATGATCATTTCCTGGATGAGGACGGTCTTGCCGACGCCCGCGCCGCCGAACAGACCGATCTTGCCGCCCTTGACGTACGGGGTCAGCAGGTCGACGACCTTCAGGCCGGTCTCGAACATCTCGGTCTTGGACTCGAGCTGGTCGAACGCCGGGGCCTTGCGGTGGATCGCCCAGCGCTCGGTGACCTCGGACTCGGCCTCCGGCTCGTTGAGGATCTCGCCGAGGGTGTTGAACACCCGGCCCTTGGTGACGTCGCCGACGGGCACGGTGATACCGGCGCCGGTGTCGGTCACCGGGGCCTGGCGGACCAGGCCGTCGGTGGGCTGCATGGAGATGGAGCGCACCAGGCCCTCGCCCAGGTGCTGCGCGACCTCGAGGGTCAGGGTCTTCTTCGCCCCGTCCTGGGCCGGATCGGCGACCTCGACGGTCAGGGCGTTGTAGATCTCCGGCATCGCGTCGACGGGGAACTCCACGTCGACGACCGGGCCGATGACCCGCGCGACGCGGCCCGTCGCCGTGGCCGTCTCAACAGTGGTGGTCATATTGTCAGTCACTCCCCGCAGAGGCGTCGGCCAGAGCGCTCGCGCCACCGACGATCTCGCTGATTTCCTGGGTGATGTCGGCCTGGCGGGCCGCGTTGGCAAGCCGCGTGAGCGACTTGATGAGCTCATCGGCATTGTCGGTCGCCGACTTCATCGCCCGCCGGGTGGCCGCGTGCTTGGAGGCGGCGGCCTGGAGCAGGGCGTTGTAGATACGGGCCTCGACGTACCGCGGCAGCAGGGCGTCGAGGACGTCCTCGGACGACGGCTCGAACTCGAAGAGCGGAAGGATCTCGCCCTTCTTCTCCTGCTCCTCCGCCTTCTCCTCGAGGCTGAGCGGCAGCAGCCGGTCCTGGACCGGGGTCTGCGTCAGCATCGAGACGAACTCGGTGAACACGATGTGCAGCTCGTCCACGCCGCCGTCGGCCGTCTCCTGGAGCACGGCCTCGATCAGCGGTCCGGCGATCTTCTTGGCGTCGGCGTAGGTCGGGTTGTCGGTGAAGCCCGTCCACGACTCCGTGACCTTGCGCTCACGGAAGCCGTAGTAGGCGACGCCCTTGCGGCCGACGATGTAGGTGTCGACCTCCTTGCCCTCGCCGGTGAGCCGCTCGGTGAGCTGCTCGGCCGCCTTGATGACGTTGGAGGAGTAGCCGCCCGCGAGACCGCGGTCGCTCGTGATGAGCAGCACCGCGGCGCGGGTCGGGTTCTCGGTCTCCGTGGTCAGCGCGTGCTGGGTGGTGGAGCCCTTGGCCACGGCGCCGACCGCGCGGGTCAGCTCGGTGGCGTACGGGGTCGACGCGGCCACCTGGCGCTGCGCCTTGACGACGCGCGAGGCGGCGATCATCTCCATCGCCTTGGTGATCTTCTTGGTCGCGGAGACGGACTTGATCCGCCTCTTGTAGACCTTGACCTGGGCACCCATACTCAGCCCTCGCCCAGCAGCTTGCCGTCCGAGGTCTCGAACTGCTTCTTGAAGCTGTCGACGGCCTCGCCCAGCGCCGCGATCGTGTCGTCGGACATCTTGCCGCCCTCGACGATGCTGGTCAGCAGCCCCTTGTGCTCACGGTGCAGGTAGTCCAGCAGCTCACGCTCGAAGCGGCGGACGTCCGTGACCGGGACGTCGTCCATCTTGCCGTTGGTGCCGGCCCAGATGGAGACGATCTCGTCCTCGGTGGAGTACGGGGCGTACTGGCCCTGCTTCAGCAGCTCGACCATGCGCGCACCGCGCTCCAGCGACGCCTTCGAGGCCGCGTCCAGGTCCGAACCGAAGGCGGCGAACGCCTCCAGCTCGCGGTACTGGGCGAGGTCCACGCGGAGCCGGCCGGAGACCTGGCGCATCGCCCTGTGCTGCGCGGAACCACCGACTCGGGAGACCGAGATACCGACGTTGAGGGCCGGCCGCTGGTTGGCGTTGAACAGGTCGGACTCGAGGAAGCACTGACCGTCGGTGATGGAGATGACGTTGGTCGGAATGAACGCCGACACGTCGTTCGCCTTGGTCTCGACGATCGGCAGACCGGTCATCGAACCGGAGCCCATCTCGTCGGAGAGCTTGGCGCAGCGCTCCAGCAGCCGGGAGTGCAGGTAGAAGACGTCACCCGGGTAGGCCTCACGGCCCGGCGGGCGGCGCAGCAGCAGCGACACGGCGCGGTACGCGTCGGCCTGCTTGGACAGGTCGTCGAAGACGATCAGGACGTGCTTGCCCTGGTACATCCAGTGCTGACCGATGGCCGAGCCGGTGTAGGGGGCCAGGTACTTGAAGCCCGCCGGGTCGGACGCCGGGGCGGCGACGATCGTCGTGTACTCCAGCGCACCGGCCTCTTCCAGCGCGCCGCGCACGGACGCGATGGTGGAGCCCTTCTGGCCGACGGCGACGTAGATGCAGCGGACCTGCTTCTTCGGGTCGCCGGAGCGCCAGTTGTCACGCTGGTTGATGATCGTGTCGACGCACAGCGCGGTCTTGCCGGTCTGCCGGTCGCCGATGACCAGCTGACGCTGGCCGCGGCCGATCGGGGTCATGGCGTCGACGGCCTTGTAGCCGGTCTCCATCGGCTCGTGAACCGACTTGCGGTCCATGACCGTGGGGGCCTGAAGCTCGAGGGCGCGGCGGCCCTCGGTCTCGATCTCGCCGAGGCCGTCGATCGGGTTGCCCAGCGGGTCGACGACGCGGCCGAGGTAACCCTCGCCGACAGCTACCGAGAGAACCTCGCCGGTGCGGTGCACCTGCTGGCCCTCTTCGATGCCGCTGAACTCGCCGAGGACAACGGCACCGATCTCGCGCTCCTCGAGGTTGAGGGCGAGGCCGAGAGTGCCGTCCTCGAACTTCAGCAGTTCGTTCGCCATGGCCGAGGGAAGACCCTCGACCCTCGCGATGCCGTCGCCGGCAACGCTGACCGTACCGACCTCCTCGCGCGAGGCCGCGTCCGGCTTGTACGCCTGGACAAAGTTCTCCAGCGCGTCCCGGATCTCCTCCGGCCGGATCGTGAGCTCCGCCATCTGGGTTCCCTGCTCTCCTTGTTGGGCCCGAAGTAAGTGACTACGGCCCAACTCGGGCCGCTTACATGCTTGTTGAGTTGGTGGCTGTATCAGCCGGCCATCCGTCGGCTCGCCTCTTCGAGACGGTCCGCGATGGTCCCGTTGATGACCTCGTCGCCGATGCGCACCTCGACCCCGCCGAGGACCTCCGGGTCCACGTCGAGGTTCAGGTGGACCGTGTGCCCGTACACCGACGCCAGGGCCGCGCCGAGGCGCTCCTTCTGCCGGTCGCTGAGCGGCACCGCCGAGGTGACGACCGCGACCATCCGGTCCCGGCGCGCCGCGGCGAGCTTCGACAGCGCGTCGAGACCCGCCTCCAGGCTACGTCCGCGCGGCTGGGTCACAAGACGCACGACGAGCCGCTCGGTCACCCGGTCGGCCCGGCCGCCCAGCAGCTCGCGGACCAGTCCGGCCTTGGCCGTACCGCTCGCGCGCCGGTCGGCCAGCGCCGACCGCAGCTCGGACGAGGAGGCGATGATCCGGCCGAACCGGAACAGCTCGTCCTCTACGTCGTCCAGGGTGCCGACCCCGCTGGGCCCGCCACCAGGTCGGCGCTGCTCGCCAGCTCCTCGACCCGCGTCCGCGAGGTCGCGCGAGCGCGACCAGCGGGAGCGGACCATGCCGGAGACCAAGTCCACGGCCTCGCCGCCGACCTGCCCGCTCAGCAGGCGCTGGGCCAGCTCGGCCTTGGCCTCGCCGGGCTGCGCCGGGTCGGTGAGGACCCGGCGCAGCGAGACCTCACGGTCGAGCAGCGCGGTGACGGCGGCCAGCTCGTCGGCGAGCTTCGCCGCATCGACGGACGTGTTGTCCGTCAGGGCGTCGAAGCGCTCGCGCGCGGCAGCCAGTGCCTCCCTGCTCGCTCCGTTCATCGTCCGGCCTCGGCCTTCGAGCCGTCGGCCGCCTTGGCCTCGAGGTCGTCGAGGAAGCGGTCGATGGTGCGGCTCTGCCGGGCGACGTCCTCGAGGGACTCGCCGACGATCTTGCCGGCCAGGTCGGTGGCGAGCTTGCCCACGTCCTGACGCAGCGCCGTACCGGCCTGCTTGCGCTCGGCCTCGATCTGGGCGTGGCCGGCCGCGATGATCTCCTCGCGCTGCCGCTGCCCCTCCGCACGCATCTCAGCGATGAGCGCGGCGCCCTGCTCCTGCGCCTCCTGGCGCAGTCGCGCGGCCTCGTGGCGGGCGTCCGCCAGCTGGGCGCGGTAGTCCTCGAGGACCTGCTGGGCCTCGGCCTGAGTTGCCTCGGCCTTCTCCATTCCGCCCTCGATCGCCGCACGACGCTCGTCCAGAACACGGTTGATGTTCGGGAGGAGCTTCTTGGCGAAGAAGATGAAAACGATGGCGAAGGCGATCAGGCCGATGACAAGCTCTGGGAGCGGCGGGAGGAGCGGGTTCTGCGCTTCCTCCTCCGCCAGGTTTACCAGGGCGATCACATCAGTACCTTTCGTCGCTACAGCTATCGGCGGTGATTACTGGCCGTAGACGAACGGCATGACCAGGCCGATCAGGGCGAGCGCCTCACAGAGCACGAAGCCGAGGATCTGGTTCGCACGGATCAGACCGGCAGCCTCGGGCTGGCGGGCCATGGCCTGGGTGCCGTTACCGAAGATGATGCCGACGCCGACGCCGGGGCCGATGGCGGCGAGGCCGTAGCCGATCGCGCCGACGGAGCCGTGAACAGTTTCAGCAGCAGCCAGGGTCTGGAGAGCGGACATGCCGGTTCTTCCTTCTGTTTCATGGGCCGGTGGGGGTTGGCCACCGGTATGTCTTGTGGACTGGGGCAGGGTGCTCAGTGGTGCTCGGCGAGAGCGCCCTGGATGTAGTTACAGGCCAGCAGGACGAAGACGTACGCCTGAAGGGCCTGGATGAACAGCTCGAAGACCGTCAGCAGGAGCACCATCACAAAGGAGACGCTCGCGTAGGCGATCCCGATGCCGTTCAGCAGGTACCAACTGGCGATCGTGAAGATCAGCAGCAGGACATGGCCCGCGAACATGTTGGCAAAGAGCCGGACGGCGTGGGTGAACGGCCGGATGATCAGGTTGGAGAGCAGCTCCAGAGCCATGACCAGCGGCAGGACCGGGCCGATCGACTTGTCGTAGCCCGAGATGTTCTTCAGGCCGCCGACGAAGCCGTGCTTCCTGAAGGTGAGGCTCACCCACAGGATGTAGACGATCGCGGCGAGCCCCGCCGGGAAGGCGATGATCGACGTCGCCGGGAACTGGGCCAGCGGAATCACGGACCACAGATTCATGATCCAGATGAAGAAGAACAGGGAGACCATGAGGGGGACGTACTTGTCGCCCTCCTTCTTCCCCAGGGCCTCGTAGACGATGCCGCGGCGCACGAAGTCGTAGCCCGCCTCACCGACCATCTGGAGCTTGCCGGGGACGACCTTGGCCCTCCCGAACGCGGCCCAGAAGAACACCACGACGGCGACGGTCCCCAGCAGAACCAACAGCATCGGCTTGTTGATCTCGATGCCGCCGACCGTGGCGATCGGCTCGAACGTGAACGAGTGAAGCCCTGGGGCCGGGAAGCCGCACCCGTCGAAGATGTGGCAATCGGTCTCGAAGGCGAGCGTCTGGTCAGGACTCACCGCGAGCTCCTTCAGCGTGGCGCATGGGTACGGCAACCTCGATGTGTCGGCGCGGCGCATGGCCACGGGACGGCACTGGACTGGTTCTTACGAATGTGGGGGCGGCTTGTGTACACAAGGCCGATGGGCTCACGGGCAGCAGCTGCATGGGCGGCCGATTCCGTCCCGTGTGATCCGGGAGTTCAGCCGCCTGCGCCCGCTGTGCCTCAGATGGCACCGGACGATAGCAGGTGAGCGCAGGCGCCTTTATACCGGCCCTACAGATCACGATGCGGACCCGGCTGGGGAGGTCTCCTTCTCCCTCGCCGGCTTCCGTTCGTCCTCGGCTTCCGGTTGCACGTAGAGAATCTTGGCCTTCATATGAGCCCGGGTCTGCGCCGCGATCCACGTCAGTGTCGCAGCAAGCAGGGAGAACGCGAACGCCCGGGTATTGAAGAGGGTGGTGTCCTTGAAGACGGCCAGCAGCACCGCGATGAGCAGGAACTGCACCATGTAGAGGGCGAGCGCCATCATCTGGAACAGCTGCGGGAGATATTTCGCGGTGCGCTCGAGGACGATCAGGTCGATCGTCATGACCGCGACTACGAGGAGCGCCCCGAAGGCGGCTCCGATCGCGCCCTTTCCACCGGCGAGCACAGAACTGGAGGCAACGGCGACCGCCCCGACCACGGCGGTGGGCACGGCGCAACTGAGCAGCGTTCTGGCGTCGTTGGACTGCATGAAGGGTTTCTCCGGCAAGAGTCGGAAGCAACGATTCGTCGTGGACGAGCGTATCCCCGGGGAAGGGAAGAACCTCACGGCGAAGGACCGTCGCACTACGGTCCTTGGGCTCTAGCACCGGGTTTAGTGAACGGTATCACAAACTATTTGATGAGGTCTTTACCCGCCGGATGTGCTGCACGTCACACGTGTGAGTTACAGCGCGTGTATGGACTTGACGCGCTGCGTCGCTGCTACTGGGGCGTTCCGATCTTCCTGCGGTGGGGGAAACGCGACCGGTCGCCGATCGCGGTGGCGCCGTTGAGACCGGCCGGAAGCGGTTCCGGGGCGGGCTTCTCGGGCTGCTCCCGCTGCTCCGGCTGGGCCTGCTCCGTGGCCGGGGCGACGGTCTCCGCGACCTGCGCGGTCACGGCCGCGGCCGCCCGGCGCCGGTAGCGGGGCGGTACGAACGCCTCCGCCCACCGCGGCACACGCGGGGTGAACCGCGGCAGCAGCAACAGCACCAGGCCCACCGCGCTCAGCGCCACGATCGCGAGCACGAACCACACACCGGCCGAGTTCACCGAGTACGCGACCGCTCCGAAGGCGATCAGCGCCGACCAGAAGTACATGATCAGCACGGCCCGGCTGTGCGAGTGGCCGATCTCCAGCAGCCGGTGGTGCAGATGGCCGCGGTCCGCCGCGAACGGCGACTGGCCCCGCCAGGTGCGCCGGACGATGGCGAGCACCAGGTCCGCGAAGGGCACCGCGATGACGGTGAGCGGCAGCAGCAGCGGGATGTAGACCGGCACGGTGGCGTGCACCGCGGCCGTCTCGGATCCGGCGAACAGCTTCATCGCATCCGGGTCCACCTGGCCCGTGATGGAGATGGCGCCCGCGGCGAGCACCAGCCCGATGAGCATCGAGCCCGAGTCGCCCATGAAGATCCGCGCGGGGTGGGCGTTGTGCGGCAGGAAGCCCAGGCACATGCCCATGAGGACGGCGGCGAACAGGGTCGCGGGGGCGGCGGCCTCCAGTCCGTAGCCGAACCAGATGCGGTACGCGTACATGAAGAACGCGGCGGCGGCGATGCACACCATGCCGGACGCCAAACCGTCCAGCCCGTCAACGAAGTTGACCGCGTTGATGGTGATGACGACCAGAGCCACCGTCAGCAGGGTGCCCTGCCAGGGCGTCAGGGAGACCGGTCCCACACCGGGCACGGGCAGCCACAGAATGGTCAGACCCTGGAGCACCATCACACCAGCGGCGATCATCTGGCCGCCCAGCTTGATGAGCGCGTCCACGCCCCACTTGTCGTCCAGCACCCCGAGCAGCCAGATGAGCCCGGCGCCGGAGAGCAGCGCGCGCGGCTCGTTGGACGATTCGAAGACGTCCTTGAGGTTGGTGAGGTGAGCGGCCACCAGCAACCCCGCGCAGAGACCGCCGAACATGGCGATGCCTCCGAGCCGCGGAGTGGGCTCACGGTGCACATCGCGGGCCCGGATCTCCGGCATCGCACCAGCGGCGATGGCGAACTTCCGCACCGGCCCGGTGAGCAGATACGTCACCGCGGCCACGATGCACAGAGTCAGCAGGTATTCACGCACCTATTCCCCAGACGTCGCGAGGCAGATCAGGGCCACACCCTAAGAGACCTCACCCTAGCCTGCTCCGGTTCCCCGTGTGCCGGGGACCGGTAGGGGTGTGCGGTGCTCCACGGCCACTTCGTCGAACCTTCTGCGCATGTACGACAGATCCTCCAGCAGCCCGGCGGAGGTGACCGGACGGGCCCGGTGCGAACCGGCGATCCGCCCGATCGGCAGCGCCCCGGTCCGCTCCCACAGCAGCCGTCCGTCGTCGCCGATGCGGCCGCGGGTCTCGCCCCGGTTGTCCGGGTGCAGACAGTACGGAATGTCCAGATAGCCCGCACGGAAGGCGCGCAGCAGGGCCTCCCCTATATCCGGGTGAAGATTCAGTACAGCCTCGGTGAGGGCGGCGGCCTCCCGGTAGGTCTGGGTGTCGGCCCCGGGGTCCGGCGCCCGGCCGGTCAGGGCCGCCGTCCGGTCCGCGTACTCCAGCGCCGCCACGTTCTCCTCGATGGTGGGGATGCGCCGGGACTCGGCCACCGTCTTGACGATCAGCCGCTCGGCCCCACTCGCCACCGCCAGCTCCGCCGCCTGCCCCAGCAGGCGGTAGGCGCCGTGCTCGGTCACCGGGTACAGCCCCATGTAGGCGTACACCACCACGTGCCAGTCGTCGGTGGGCAGCAGTTCGCCGCACAGCCGGCGCAGCGCCGCCACCGCCTCCCGGTCCTGCCCGGGGTGGGTCTGCTGGGCGTAGCTCACGGACACGCTGCGCACCCCGTGCCGGATGAAGAAGAGTGCCTCCAGCACGCTGATGGCGATCAGCTGGCTGGGCGGGCACAGCTGGCCCAGCATGCAGCCGCCGAAGGTCTCCAGATGCGGTTCCACGCCCCGCTCGCGCAGCCCCGCGAACACCTCGCAGCTCTCCCGCCAGTTCCGTACGGACTCGGCCAGCGGGGTCCGTCCGTAGGGCAGGCAGTACGACACCGGGCCGCCCTCGCTGGCGCCGAGCCCCAGCCGGGTCAGGGTGCGGAAGATGTCGGCCGGGGCGGCGGAGCCGTGCCGCACCTGGACCGGGAAGCCGGGGCCGCTCGCTGCGGAGAGCACCCAGCGGGTGACGGATTCCTCATGGCTGACGATGGGGTAGCCGTTGAGGTCGCTGCCATCGCGCAGCGCCCGTTCGACCGCCTGGAGGTGGCCGACCCGGGTGTGGGCGTCGAGTGTGATGGTTCCCACGGTGAGGGCGTCGGCGGCTCTGGTGGCCGCCAGGCCCTCCCGCATCCGGTGCGGGTCGCCGAAGCCCATGCGCGGCTGGACCACCAGGCGTCCTTCTCCCCCGTGGGCGCGGACGAACGCGCCGAACCCCTCACTCATCCGGCCGGGGCCCGGCCCGCGAGGGCGGGCGGGCCCGCCTGGAGGGAGTGGACGAAGCCACGCAGGGCGGCGGCGGGGTCGGCGCCGTCGTCGAAGACCGCGTCGAAGCCCGCCGCCATCAGCTCGGCGACCCGTTCGCTGTCCTCGTCCCCGGTGACGCCCAGCTTCCCGCCGACCACCACGGGCGTGGTGGCGAGCGGGTCGGCGGCGCGCAGCCGCCGGATGACCCGCATGCCGTCCTGGTAGCCGTGGCCGTTGACGCTGCTGATCACGACCATGGCGGGGCGGAGGTCGCGGCACTCCTCGACCAGGACCTCGTCCGGGACGCAGGGGCCGAGGTTGACCACCCGGTACCCCAGTTCCTCGATCAGCAGTTGCAGGAACACCAGGTTCCAGGTGTGGGCGTCCGAGGCCATCGAGGTCACGACGACGGTCCGGGGGGCGTGGTCCGGCGCCCGGCCCCCGGTGGTGTCCGGCGTCCCGCTCATGCGTCGTCCAGGGGCAGCGGGGAGCGGATGTGCTCGATGCGTGAGACGGAGAGGACCTCGCCGCCGCGGACCACGGCCTCGGCGGGCGCGGGGCGGCCGAGGAACATCAGCAGGCTGGCGGTGGGCCCGTAGGCGCCGGTGTTGGGGATGGCGATGACATCGCCCTCGTCCAGCTCCGGCAGGTCGATCTCGCGGGCCAGCAGATCGCCGGGGGTGCACAGCGGTCCGGCCAGGGTGCCCTTGCCGGTCACCTCGGCGTCCCCTTCTATACGTATCGACACCGGCAGGATCCGGCCGAGCCCGGACATGCCGCCGAAGGTGTTGATACCGGCGTCGAGGATGACGAACCGGCGGTCCCGGCTGGTCTTGACGTTGCTCACCGAGGCCAGCAGGGTGCCGCTGTCCCCGACCAGATACCGGCCGGACTCCACGGCGATCCGCAGCTCTCCCCGCCGCCAGCGCGGGAACCGCAGGTCCAGGGCGGCTTCCAGCTCGCCGCGCAGCTTGGGGTAGGCGTCGCGGGCGCCGTGGCGTCCGTACGGCACGGAGAAGCCGCCGCCGATGTCCAGCAGCCGCAGGGCCACCCCCAGGTCGGCCTCGACCTGGGCGGCCACCTCGATGGTGTGCCGGAACTCCTCGATCAGGGCGTCCTCGTCCTTGGCGTTGCTCTGCGAGAACAGGTGCAGACCGGCGATCGACGTGCCGGGTACGGAGCGCAGGCGCGGCGCCAGCTCGGCCACCGTCTCGCTGTCGATGCCGAACTGGGTGGGCTTGCCGGTCATCCGAATGCCGGTGCTGGCGCTCGCGGTGGCGCTGTTGACGCGCAGCAGGCAGTCGGCGACCACGCCGTGGACGACGGCGGCCTGACCGATGTGCTCCAGGTCGCCCGGGGATTCCGCGGAGAACGTCCGCACTCCGCGGGCGATGGCCTCGCGCAGCTCCCCGGGGGTCTTGCCAGGCCCGGTATAGAGGATGTCGGCGCCGGTGTATCCGCCGTCCAGGGCGGCGGCCAGCTCACCGGTCGAGCTGATCTCGGCCTTGCAGGCCGGTCCATCGCCCTCGCGCAGGGCGCGCACCAGGTCGACGTGCGGGTTGGCCTTGAAGGCGTAGTAGACCTCGACGCCCTCGGGCAGCCAGCCGAACAGATCGCGCCGGGCGGCGTCGATGCGGTCCAGGTCGTAGACGTACAGCGGGGTGCCGTAGCGCCCGGCGAGTTCTTCCAGCGTCTCGTACCGGCTCACGTCTCGTCCTTCTCGAGCAGGGCCTCCAGTTCCTGGCGGGCGTTCTTGCCGTGCAGGGTGAAGGGGAACTCGGAGAGCACCCGGCAGACGGCCGGCATCCTGGTGTGGTCCAGGCGCTGCATCAGCTCGTCGGTGAGGGTCTGCGCGTCGAGGTCGCTCTCCACGAACAGCGCCAGGTCGTGCCGGTCGCTCGGGGGCAGTGCGGCGGCGGCGCGGACGCCGGGGATGTCCATCGCGGCGCTTTCGATCTCCAGCGTGGACATCCGGAAGCCCTTGCGCTTGAACATGTCGTCGCGGCGGCCCTCGAAGTAGAGGTAGCCGTCGGCGTCGAGGCTTCCGTAGTCGCCGGTGTGCAGGCGGGGCTCGCCGGTCTCCGGGTCGGGGCGGAAGGTGCGCGCGGTGACCTCGGCGTTGCGCCAGTAGCCGCCCATCACATGGGGGCCGACCGCGACGATCTCGCCGACCTCGCCGGTGGGCACCGGGCGCCCCTCGGGGTCCAGGACCAGCACCCGGGTGCCGGGCAGCGGCAGACCGACGGAGGCGGGCCGCTCGGTGTCCTCCTCGGGCGGCATGACGGTGATGCGCTTGGCCTCCGTCTGGCCGTACTGGCGCACCACCCGGGCGCCGGGGAAGTGTGCGCGCAGCGCGTCGATGGTGGCGGGCGGCAGGGCGGCGCCGGTGTTGGTGAACATGCGCACCGGTGGCGGCTCCCGGCGGTCGCGGCCCGCCAGCGAGACGATCATCGTGGCGAGGGAGGGGACGATGGGGACGACCGTGACGCCGGTCTCACGCATCCGCTTGAGCAGCACGAAGTCGGACTCGCCGTCGGCCAGCACGATCGCGCAGCGCGCGGCGCAGGTCATCAGGACCTTGTACAGGCCGTAGTCCCAGGACATCGGGAAGCGGCAGAAGACCACGTCGTCCGGCCGGTAGCCCAGCGCCGCGGTCAGCGCCCGGGTGGCGAACGTCACCTGGCGGTGCGGGCTGATCACGGCCTTGGGGGCGGCGGTGGACCCGGAGGTGTAGATCAGGGCGGCGAGGTCGTCGGGCTCGACCGGCTCCGGCTCGGGGCGCGCCCCGGTCTCGTAGCCCTTGCGCACCTCGGCCCACAGGTCGGCCAGGTCGTGGACGGGGACGTCGGCGATGGCGCGCAGCTGCTCGGCCGTCGCGGCGTTCCCGATGACCAGCTTCGGTTCCGCGTCGCGCACCACCGAGCGCAGGTGGAACGGCTTCATGGCCGGGTTCAGCGGTACGAAGACAGCGCCGCGCCGCGCGGCGCCGTGGAACATGGCCACCATCTCGCGGCTGCTGGGCAGCTGGAGCAGGACCCTGTCCCCGCGGCCGATGCCCTGGTCGCGCAGCCAGGCGGCGAACGCGTGGCTGTGGGCGGCGAGTTCGCGGTAGGTCCAGGCACCGGCCGCGTCCCGGACGGCGGGCGCGTCGGGGGCCCGGTCCACGGCCTCGTCCAGCAGGTCGTGGACGAGCGGTCCCCCTGCGGTGGGGTCGGCTCCAAGAGTGTCTGCGGGTGACGGGGTTGCGGGGCCCGGGGAAGGCGCGTGGCTGTCCAAGGCTGCTCTCTTCACTCGTGGGTGGACGTGAGGGGGCGGGCCGGGCGCCGGGCGGGTGCGAGCACCTGGCCGATGGCGCGGCGGTCGATCTTCCCGTTGGTGTTGAGGGGGAAGGACTCGAAGCGGGTGACGGCGTCGGGGACCATGTAGCCGGGCAGGCGCTCGCGCACCGCGTCCAGCAGCGGGCCCGGCTCGGCGGTGTCGCCGGTGTACGCGGCCATGAGCCGGGACTCCCCGCGGGGGCCCGGGACGGCGACCACGACGGCGTCCCGCACGTCGGGGCGGGAGCGCAGCACGGCCTCGATCTCGCCGAGTTCGACGCGGTAGCCGCGCACCTTGACCTGCTGGTCCAGCCGTCCGAGGTGGACGAGGCCGTGGGCGGGGTCACGGCGCACCCGGTCCCCGGTGCGGTACCACAGCTCCTCGCCGGGCTGCTCCGGGCAGTCGGTGACGACGATGGCCCGGCCGCCGGTGTGCTCGACGAACCGGCCCGCGTTGTCCCGGGGGTCGAGGTAGCCGGGGAAGCGCTGGACGCCCCGTACGCACAGCTCGCCCTCGGTGGCCGGGTGTCCGTCCTCGTCGATCACCAGCGCGTCCAGGCCCGGGTACGGCTCCCCGATGGGCACGGTGTCGCCCTCCCCCAGGTCCGCGGTGGCGTCGAAGCGGTACTGGGTGCAGCTCAGGGTGAGTTCGGTGGGCCCGTACAGGTTCTCCAGCACGCTGCCGGGGGCGGCGGCCTGCCACGCCCGGGCCTGGGCGGCGGTGAGCGGTTCGCCGCAGAACAGGCTCCGGCGCAGGGTCGGCATGCTGCCGGGGGCGAGGTTGCGCAGCCGCATCGCGAAGGAGACGACGGAGGGCACCGAGAACCAGTGGGTGATCCGCTCCCGGTTGACGTAGCGCACCGGCGCCACCAGGTCGTGGTCGTGCGGGACGACGAGGGTGGCGCCCGAACCCCAGGCGGCGAACAGGTCGAACACCGACAGGTCGAAGGTGAGGTCGAAGGTCTGGGACAGCCGGTCGCCGGGGCCGAGCCCATAGCGGTCGATCACATGGGTGAGGTAGGCGGCCACGTTGCGGTGGCGCACCGGAACGCCCTTGGGGGTGCCGGTCGATCCCGAGGTGAACAGGATGTAGGCGATGTCATCGGGGAGCGGAGCCGTGTCATCGGGGAGCGGAGCCGTCTCGGGCAGCGGGGCTTCGGCGGCTTCCGTGGCGGATTCGGCTTCGGGGTCGGCGGTCAGCACCGGCACCGGCAGCCCGGCGGTGTCGCACCCGGGTTCGGCCAGCACCAGGTCGAGGGCGGCGGCCTCGGCGATCGCGGCGTTGCGCGCCACGGGGAAGCCGGTACCGAGGGGCACCACGGTGGCGCCGAGCCGCTCGACGGCGAGGTATCCGGCGTACGCGGTGAGGGTACGGCCCGCCAGCAGCCCGACGCGGGCGGGCGGGACGCCACCGGCCTCGGCGGTCAGCCGCCGCGCCAGCCGCTCGGCCAGCTCCCGCAGCCCCGCGTAGGTGTGCGCGGTGTCCGCCACTTCGAGGGCCACCGCGTCGGGGTGGCGCCGCGCCGTGTCCGCGAACCACGCGTACAGGCTGCGGTCAGTCGTCATCGTTCCCGTCCCCGAGCCGTTCGACGGTGTCCAGCAGCCGGGCGAACGCCTTGTCGACCAGGGCGTGGCGGGGCCTGCCCCGGGCGGCGGAGGCCACGGCGAACCGTGCGGCGCGCGGCAGTTCCTCCCACGCGGTGGCGGCCTCTTCGCGCGCGGCGGCGTCGCCGGGGGTGCGCTGGGCGAGCCGGAAGCGCTGGTGGCGGGCGGCGGTCCACAGGTCGTCGGCGTGCCGGGCCAGCGCCTCGTCGTCGCCGCACACCCGCTCCGCGACCGCGCGCAGGGCGGGGACCACGCCGTGGATCCAAGTGCCCTCGGGCGCCTCGACCTCGCCTGTGGTGGGCGGCAACGCGGTGTGCTCCAGCCAGCGATAGCCGGTGGCGGGCGGCAGCGCGGTGTACTCCCCCAGGGCGTAGTGGTCCCGGTTGGCGGCGACGGGTGTGAGCTCGCTCGGCGGGGTCAGCAGCCCGCGCAGCTCGTGGTCGTCCAGCAGCCCGGTGTGCGGGGCGTGTTCCCCGTGCGGGGTGAGGGCCGCGAAGTCGTCGCGTACGGACCACTTGCCGTCCGTAAGGCCGCAGAGCAGCACCCAGTGCGGGGTCTCGGCCCGCTCATGGGCCGGTGACCAGGGGATGTGCCGGGTGTTACCGACGGCCAGCACCCGGCCGCCGCGCCGCAGTTCGGCGGTGAGCGCGTCCCGTGTCCGGTCCCAGTCGTCGGCACCCCGGTAGACCAGGCCGTGGCCGTCGGCGTCCACGTCCACGCGGGCGTGGTGGGAGAACGCGAGCCCGCCGCCGGGGGGATCGGTGCGCACCGACAGCCGGATGGCGGCAGCGAGGTCCGTGGCGATGCCGGGGACCTGGGGCCGCAGATAGGCCACCAGGTTCGCGGTGTAGCAGCTCAGCTCCCATGGCTCGCTCATGTGGCCTCCTGGTGGTTCGGTGTGCGGCGGGCCCCGCCGGGTGCCCGGGTCATGGGGTCAGTTCGTTCAGTACGGTGTCGAGGCGGCCCGCGACGGTGTC
>NZ_GG657754.1:3615480-3643773 GCF_000158915.1 Streptomyces himastatinicus ATCC 53653
TTCCTCCGGTGCCGAAGCCGTCGGCCCCCGGCGCTGGGCGCAGAGGGTCATCACGCGCTCCACGGTGGTGCCGGAGGCGGCCTTGAGGACGGCGGCGGCGGTGGCGGCGTCGCGGCCATCGGCGATCCGGTCGCACGAGGCCGTCCACAGCGCGTGCAGCGAGCTGACCTGGACGGCGCAGTCGGCCAGCCGCTGGCGTACGCTCGCCGACTCCCGCAGCGGGGCGTCGTCCACCTGCCGCGCGCGGAGCCGCCGGTCGGTGTCGGCGATGGCGCCGCGGCACAGCTCGATGGCCCAAGCCGCGGAGGCCAGCCGCTCGACGGCCATATGGCGGGCGAAGAGGGCGAGCCCGCGGCCGGTGCGGCCGAGGAGGTGGTCGCGGGAGAGCACCACGCCGGACAGCTCGAGGTGGCCGACGCCGGAGCCCTCGAACAGCTCGGTGGCGGCGGGCCGGACGGTGACGCCGGGCGCGGTGAGCGGGACCAGCACCCAGGTGAAGTTGGTGAAGTGGCGGCCGGGCCGGTGGCGGGCCAGCACCAGGGCGTGGTCGGCGGTGAGGGCCGAGGTGACCCAGCGCTTGGTCCCGTTCACGGTCACCTGGTCACCGTCGGGGCCGCCGTCGAGGTCGACGGTGGTGGTGAGCGCGGTGAGGTCCGATCCGGCCTGTTCGTCGGTGGCGGCGAGCGCGAGCAGCGCCCGGCCTCCCAGCGCGGCGTCCCGCACGGCGGTGGCGGCGGGGGTCTGGGCCGTCTCGGTCAGCAGGGGCAGGGCGGTGGCGAGCTGGACCAGCAGGGCGAGCACCGTGCCCTGCGGGCCGCGCGCGGCGGCCTCGGCCAGCAGCCGCCGCAGGGTCCTCGGGTCCACCCGGCCGGTCGGCCGGGGCCCGTACAGCTCGGTGAGCGCCCCGGCCCCGGCCAGCTCCGCGACGGCCTGCCGGGCATCGGCGCCGGACACCGGCCGGGTTTGTACATCAGGCAAAACGGACCTCCGCGTCCAGCAGCGCGAGCTTGCCGTCGGCCAGGTGGAGCCGGTCGTTGCTGTAGTTCAGGGCGGCCGAACGCAGGTCGCGCAGAGCCCGTTCGAGGCCGGTGGGCGAGCCCTTGAGGTAGCCGTGGCGCAGGCCGACGGCGTCGATCAGGTCCTCGACCGCCCGGTGGCACTCCTCCGATGCGGTGATCTTGAGGCTGTTGATCAGCATCTGGTAGCGCGGCCGGGACAGATCGTCGCCCTCGGCCCGCACCCGGGTGACGACCTCGGCGGTGTGCCGCATCAGGGCGTGCACGGTCTCCAGCCGCTGCCGGGACCGCGAGAGCCGGGTCATCAGCAGTTCGGAGTCCAGGTTGGCGCCCTTGCGGCCGTCGGGGCTGCGCAGCAGCCGCAGCACCCGGGACAGGGCGCCGCTCGCGGTGCCCAGCCAGCTGGCCGCCCAGCCCAGATGGGCCAGCGGGCCGAAGGTGTTGAGGACGACCGTACGGAACTGCCCGTGCTCGCCGACGACTTGGTGCTCGGGGATGCGGCCGGTGAGCCGGAGCGCGGTGCTGTGGCTGGCCCGCATGCCCAGCGGGTTCCAGTCGCCGGAAGGGGTGATGGTGAGCTGGTCGCGGTGGGCGTATACGAGCGAGACATCGCCCGCGGAACGGGCCTCGGGGCTGCGCATGGTGATGAGGAAGCCATCGGCGTACTCGCCACCGGTCACGATCGGCGCGAACCGGTCGATGTCCAGCCCGTCGTCCTCGGCGGTGAGTCCGGCGGTGGCGGTCAGCAGATGGCCGCCCTTGCCCGCCTCCGTGGTCACCGAGGCCAGGTACATCCGCCCGGCGGCGACCAGCGGCAGCAGTTCGCCCGCGAGCCGGGGTCCGGCGTGGTGCACGACGCCCGCCACCTGCTGGCAGTGCATCGAGAAGATCATCGCGACCGACATATCGGCCCGGCCGAGCTCCATGGTGATGTCCAGCAGCTCGTCCAGGCCGCCGCCGAGCCCGCCGTACTCGGCCGGCACCAGCAGCCCGAGCAGTCCGGTGGTGCGCAGTTCGTCCAGCACGGCGACCGGGAACCGCGCGGCCTCGTCGGTCTCCTCGGCGTGCTTCGCGGCCAGGGCACGGACCTGTTCGACGGCCGCGAGGAGGTCCGTACGGGGGCCCTGCCCGGTGACGCCGCTCATACGGCGTCCGCCGCCGGGGCGGTGTCGGAGCCCTGGCCGCCGAGCTGGCCGGAGAGCGCGTCCCACAGCTTGCCCGCGGTGCTGAAGGTCTCCTCGGTCAGCTGCTCGTCCGGCAGTTCCACCCCGTAGGTGTCCTCCACGGACAGCATCAGCTCGATGGCCTGCATCGAGTCCAGGCCGTACTCGCGCAGCGGGGTGTCCGCCGTCAGTTCGCGGTCCCCCAGGTAGGGGAGGTAGGGCGTGAGCAGTTCGGTGAAGCGGGCGTCCACGGCGTGGTCCACCTTTCTGAGGTCTTCGGCGTCGGTGCGGGGACCGGTCAGCGGTCGGCGAGGGCGCGGTGCACCAGGCCGCACAGGTCGTCGATGCGGTGCAGCTTCTCGGGTACGAGGTCGTCCGGCCCGAACTCCACGTCGAACGCGGCCTCCAGGCCCTCCACGATCTCGACCATGCGCAGGCTGCTGAACTCCGCGAGCCCCGTCAGTTCGGTGTCGGGCACGAGGTGTTCGTCGAGAGCGAGGACGGAGGCGACGACGGCGCGCACGGTGGGGCGCAGCTCGCCGTCCCCGGTGGCGGCGCCGCCACCGGGCTCCGCGGCCGGGCCGCCGCCGGTCAGCGCGGTGGCGTCGGCGCGCAGCACCTCGGCGGCGCGGGCGAGCAGCTCGGGTGGTTCGGCGCGGCCGCGCGCGACCCGCCGGAAGGTGAGGTACGCGTGCTCCACGACGCCGTCCCCAGCGGGCCAGGTGCTCGGCCGCGGCCGGGTCCACCGCTGCCTCGGGCCCGCCCGCGGCGTACTGGGCGTACAGCTTGCGGGCGCGGGCCAGCAGCCATGTTTCCAGGGTGAACCGCTCCAGCGCCGCGGTGCGGTCGGGGTGTTCGGCGTAGGCACGCAGGTACGCGGCCGCGCGGTCGGCGTCGAGGTCGGCGGCCGGGCGGGGCGCGGGGCCGAGCGGGCGCGGGACGAGGTGCAGCACCTCGACGCCCTGCGGGTCCGCGGCGAGGATCGCGGCCAGTTCGTCGCGACCGTAGGTGTGGGTCCCGGGCCTGGCCTTCCCCCACTGGGTGTCGTTGTGGTAGCCGTCGGTCACCTGGACCGTGTCGCCGTCCGCGCCCGGCTCCACCAGGAAGCTGTGCTCGACGTGCTTGCGCCCGAAGTAGGGCACCCACGGCAGGTAGTGGGCGTCGGCCACCACATAGACGGGCCCGTTGGTGGCGGCGACCACCGGATGGTCCGCGCCGCTGATACGGGTGGCGACGGTCAGGCCCAGCAGCTCCGCGGCATCGGCGAGATGGTCGTCCAGCGTCGGCTCGACGGTGGGCAGACCGCCCGGCCCGGGGCGCGGCGCGAACCGCAGCCGGGCGCCGAGGCGCAGATGGGTGCCGGGGCCGTGGTGCCGGTCGGCGAGCAGGGCGAGGTTGACCTGAAGGCAGTCCAGCAGATCGGCCCGTACGGTCGCGCCTGCTTCGGTGCTTGTTCCGGTGTCTGCTCCGGCGGTCACTTCGGGGCCTCCTCGGCGGGGAGGGACACCAGCTCCACGAGATCGCGCACGGTCTTGAGGCTGCGCCCGGCGAACAGGTCGTCGGGGACGGCGGAGCCGAACTCGTCCTCGATCCGGGTGAGGATGCCGAGCAGCGCCATGGAGCTGACGTTCAGCAGGGGGCCCGCCAGTGGTTCGTCGTCGGGCACGGCGGACGGCTCGACGGCGGCCCTGGCCTCGGTGATCACGATGTCCTTGACGGTGGCGACGACGTTGTCCCGGTCGAATGTCACCGCGCGTCACTCCACGAGGGCTGCTCGACGACGGTCAGCACGGCGGAGGAGCAGATCCACCCCGGCCCCTGGGAGGTCAGCAGGACGTTGTCCCCCGGCTCCAGACCGCCGGTGCGCGCCAGGTGTTCGAGGGTGATGAACATGTCGGCGCCGCCCGAGTGGCCGACCTTCGCTCCGTACTCCGCGCACAGCCGGTCGGAGGGGATACCGAGGGGCCGCATGAGCGCCTGCTCGATCATGCGGTTGTCCACGTTGATGGTGACCACTTTGGTGATGTCGGAGGCGGTCAGACCCGCGTCGACCAGGGAGTCGTTGATGATGCCCAGGTCGAACTTGAAAAAGCTCTCGAAGAGCCGCGGCAGCTCCATCACATTGTCGACGAAATACTGGGAGCGCTCGCCCAGGTTGAAGTGATTCGATTCGCCGCCGCGGGGCGGCAGAAGGGACTCCTGACCCCGGTGCCAGGCCTCCAGCTCATGCAGCGTCCCGGAGTTCAGGGACCGGACCCGGGCGAATCCACCGGTGCCGTTGACGACCGCGGCGGCGGCCCCGTCGGAGTAGATGGAGTTGGTCCCGAAATCCTTCCACCGGTTGAACTGCGGACTGCTGAAGTTCGACGCGGTGGTGATGAGGACATGCTCGCTCTTCGCGGCACCGGTCAGCTGGCCGATGGCCACCTGGAGCGCGCCCAGCATGCCGTTGCAACCCTGCTGGATGTCGAAGGAGGCGATGTTTCCGGTGCCCAGTTCGCGCAGGATGTATCCGGGGGCGTAGGCGCCTTCGGGAACCTGGTAGTAGACGCTGCCGTGAATGTGCCCGTCGAGGGTCTCGGTGGTCGCGGTGGACCGCTCGATGGCGCTGCGAGCTGCGGCGACGGCCATATCCACGGCCGGGGTGTCCCCCGCGACATGGGTGCCGGTCAGCCCGCCGGCCTTGAACTCCGCCCGCTGTTCGTCGCCGATGCCCTCGGCGTCGTCAACGCTCACCCATTCCGGAAGATGCACACCGACCGAGCTGATGTAGACGTCGTCTACTCGCATTCCGGCTTCCCTTCTTGGTCACCACGCGCGTACATGGACCGTGCTTTGGACAAAAGGAGGCATACGGCGGCAGCACGCGCCAGGAATCCGCTGGATTCATCGCATGCGAAAGACCGGTCGACCGGTCGAGGAACCCCGTTTCGATACTGCTGCTTCACCCCGTGGCCGGACACGGTCCGGCGCTTTCAGTACCCCAGTTCAGTACTGGTCGAGTACCAGCTAAATCGTACCCCGACAGAGTGTCAAGTTACCATCGCCTCCTGCCCTTTCGGACGGACTCGGCAGTTTTCCGGTGAGGAGAAGCAGTGGTTGCGCATATCGACCCGACGGCGGACGTGCACAAGAACGCCAAGGTGGGTGAGAGCACAACGGTGTGGGGCCTGACGCATATCCGCGAGGGCGCCTCGGTCGGCGGCGAGTGCACCATCGGCCGCGGCGTGTACATCGGCCCCGGCGCCTCCCTCGGCGACGGCTGCAAGGTGCAGAACCACGCCCTGGTCTACGAACCGGCCCGGGTCGAGGACGGGGTCTTCATCGGCCCCGCCGCCGTCCTCACCAACGACTCCCACCCCCGCGCCATCACCCCCGAGGGCAAGCCGAAGGACGCCGAGGACTGGACCCCGGTCGGGGTCACCGTCCGGCGCGGCGCGTCCATCGGCGCCCGGGCCGTATGCGTGGCGCCGGTGACCGTAGGCCGCTGGGCCATGGTCGCCGCGGGCTCGGTCGTCACCCGCGACGTCCCCGACTTCGCCCTGGTCGCCGGTGTCCCCGCCCGCCGGGTGAGGTGGGTGGGACGGGCCGGGGCGCCCCTGGAGGACGCCGGGGACGGCCACTTCGTCTGCCCGCGCACCGGCGAGCGCTACACCGAGACGGACGGCACGCTGCGCCCGGACGATCCGCACCTCAGCTGACCCGAGGTGCCCGGACGCCGCCGCGTCCGGGCACCGGCGCACTGCCGGCTCGGCTCGTCTCCGGGGCGCCCTGAGCCGGTGTCGACGGTCGACCGTGCTCGGCCCTTCGTTCCTCAGGGCCTGCGCGCGCTCTCCCTTTCGACACCGGCGCGCCCCGGCGACTCGCGCCCTCAGCACAGCGTGTTCAGGCAGGCCAGCAGGGTGCGGGCCTGCACGCTCACGAAGTGCCCGTGCCGTACCAGACCGGCCAGCTGCTCCACCGTGAACCAGGCGCAGTCCGGGGGCGGTTGGGCGGGGAACCTCTCGTCCGCGGCCACGATCAGATGGCGGCTGACCGCGTTCAGGAACCGTCCCCCCTCCTCCGAGTGCACGGTGTCGTACAGGATCCGGGCCGGTTCGGCCGACAGCACCTCGTCCAGCAGCGGCGGCCGTTGGTCCGGCCGGTAGTTGTCCGGGGTGCACTGCACGGTCGGGCCCAGCTCCACGACGTCGCGGAAACCCGGCTCCGGCCGCGCCCGCATCAGCACGTGCCGCACCCCGCCGATGTCGCGGACCACGAAGGCCACCACGCCCGGGCCGCGGGGCGCGAACAGCGGCTGGCACCAGCCGCCCACCTCCCGGCTCCCCGCCCGCACCGACACCGTCACCACCTGGAAGTACCGGCGGTCGGACCGGGCGATCTCCTCGCCGTCCCGCCGCCAGTCCGCCATCTCGGCCAGCGGCATCCGGGACACCTCGATCTCCCGCTCGCTGCGCTGCCCGGTGAACCAGCTCAGCAGCTCGGGGGTCGGCGTATGCGCCAGTCCCCCGGCGTCCTCGCGCGCGCCGGGCAGGAAGGGCGTCAGGCACGACAGCACCGTGCGCGCGTCCATGTTGACCACGTTGTCCCGCGCCAGGAGTTCATGGATCTGCCCGAGCGTGAGCCAGCAGAAGTCGTCCTCCGCCGCCACGTCCTCGTCGGTCTCCACCACCATGTTGCGGTTGCTCTTGCGGTAGAACCACGAGCCGTGCTCGGACTGGAGCACATCGGCGACGACCCGGCCGCGCCGCGCCCCGGCGAAGTACTCCAGGTAGCGCACCGGTGCGCCCTGGTGGACCCGGGTGTAGTTGCTGCGGGTGGCCTGCACGGTGGGCGAGAGCTGGAGCAGATCGGGGTTGCCGGGCTCCATCTTGGCCTGCATCAGGAAGTGCGGCACCCCGCCGATGTCCTTGACCAGGATGCCGAGGACACCGATCTCCGGCTGACGGATGATGGGCTGCTGCCACCGCTCCACGGGGCCGTCGCCCCTGCGCACGTCCAGCCCCTCGACGGTGAAGAACCGCCCGCTGCGGTGTCCCAGGTTGCCGGTGGCCGGGTCGAAGGCCCAGCCGTCCGCCTCGGCGAACGGCACCCGCTCCACCCGGAAGGGGTGCGCCCGGCGGCGCCCCTCCAGCCAGGCGTCGAACTCCGCGGTGGGCAGCTGTGTCCCGTCCCGCTCCCGGGCGGAGCGGGCCAGCCGGGCGGGCAGCTCCGGGTCCTCGCCGGGGCGCAGATCCGCGGTGCGCAGCGCGGTGGCCGCGGTCATACGGCCGCTCCCCGGGTCTCCTTGAGCGGCTTCCACCAGGCCGGGTTGTCCCCGTACCAGGCGACGACGTCGGCCAGGCCCCGTTCGAAGTCCACGGCCGGGGCGTAGCCCAGTTCGGCCCGTATCTTGCCGTCGTCCAGCGCGTAGCGCAGGTCGTGGCCCTTGCGGTCGGCCACCTGGCGCACCAGGTCCCCGGACGCGCCGCACAGCTCCAGCAGGGCGTCGGTGATCTGGCGATTGGTCCGCTCGTTCCCGCCACCGATGTGGTAGACCTCGCCGGCTCTGCCTCCGCTCAGAACCAGCTGGATGCCCGCGCAGTGGTCCTGGACGTGGACCCATTCGCGGACGTTGGAGCCGTCGCCGTACAGCGGCACCGTGGCGCCGCTGAGCAGGCTGGTGACGAACAGCGGGATCAGCTTCTCCGGGTGCTGGTGGGGCCCGTAGTTGTTGGAGCAGCGGGTGATGGACACGTCCAGGCCGTGGGTGCGCCAGTACGAGCGGGCGATGAGGTCACCGGACGCCTTGGACGCGGCGTACGGGGAGTTGGGCGCGAGCGGCCACTCCTCGGTCCACGCGCCGCGCTCGATCGAGCCGTACACCTCGTCGGTGGAGATGTGCACGACCCGCTCCACCCCGCTCAGCAGACAGCCCTCCAGCAGCGTCTGGGTGCCGAGCACATTGGTGCGCACGAACGCCGACGGGTCCTCGATGGAGCGGTCCACGTGTGATTCGGCGGCGAAGTTGACCACCGCGTCGTGGCCGGGCAGCAGTTCGCGCAGCAGTCCCGCGTCGCAGATGTCGCCCTGCACGAAGTCCAGCCGGTCGTGGTGGGCGGGCAGGTTGGTGCGGTTGCCCGCGTAGGTGAGCTTGTCCAGCACCGTCACCGAGGCGTCCTCGTACCCGGCGTAGCCGCCGTCGAGGAGGGTGCGGACATAGGCCGAGCCGATGAATCCGGCGCCCCCGGTCACCAGGATCCTCACGCGGCCACCTCGATCCGGGAGTGGTCGCCGACGACGAGCCGGTGTCCGCCGCCGGCCGGGGCCGAGGTGACGCTGGCGTCCCGGCCGATGACCGAGGCGCGCACCGAGGCGACGTTCCGTACGGTCGCGCCGTCCTGGACGATGGTGTACCCGACGTCGGTCCCGCTCAGCACGCAGTCCCGGCCGATGGCGGTGTGCGGGCCGACGTCGCTGTCCTCGACCAGGGCCCCGGCGCCGACGACCGCGGGTCCGACGACGCGGCTGCGGACGATCCGCGCGCCCTCCTCGACCACGACCGCGCCGATCAGCTCGCTGGCGTCGTCGACGTCGCCGCGCACCGAGGGCTTGAGCCGGTCGAGGAGTTCCCGGTTGCACTCCAGGACGTCGTCCACCCGTCCGGTGTCCTTCCAGAAGCCGCGGTAGACCCGGGCCCGGACGTCGGCGCCGGACGACACCAGCCACTGGATGGCGTCGGTGATCTCCAGCTCGCCGCGGTGGCCGGCGCTGATGGCGGCGACGGCCTGGTGGATGGCGGCGGTGAAGAAGTACACGCCGACCACCGCCAGGTCGCTGACCGGCGACTCGGGCTTCTCCACCAGGCGGACCACCCGGCCGTCCGCGGCCACCTCGGCGACCCCGAACGCCCGCGGGTCGGCCACCTGGTGCACCACGACCTGGGCGTCGGGGCGTTCGGTGCGGAAGTCCCGGGCCAGTTCGGTGATGCCGTCGGGCAGCATCTGGTCGCCCAGGTACATCACGAAGTCGTCGTCGCCGAGGAAGTCGCGGGCGATGGCCACGCAGTGGGCGAGCCCGTGCGGCGCGTCCTGCGGGATGTAGGTGATCTTCACGTCGAGGTCGGAGCCGTCGCCGAGGACGCCTTCGATCATCTCCGCCCGGTCGCCGACCACCACGCCGACCTCGGTGATCCCCAGGGTCCGCAGCCCCTCGACCACATGGACCAGGACCGGCTTGTTGGCCACCGGGATGAGCTGTTTGGGCATGGAGTGGCTGAACGGCCGCAGCCGCAGCCCCATGCCTCCGGACAACACCAGTGCCTTCATCGTGTGTCTCCTAGAGCGTCGTCAGGACGTCGCGCAGAGCACCCATCACGGTGTTCTGGAGGTCCAGGGGAAGGGACGGGTACATGGGCAGCGAGAAGATCTCGTCGGCCAGCGCCTCGGTGACCGGCAGCGACCCCTTGGCGTAGCCGAGGTGTTCGAACCCGGCCATGGTGTGCACCGGCCACGGGTAGCTGATGTTCAGGGAGATGTCGTACTCGCTCTTGAGCCGCTCGATGATGCGGTCGCGCTGCGGGTGGCGCACCACGTACACGTAGTAGACGTGCTCGTTGCCGGGGGTGGTGGCGGGCAGCTGGAGACCGCCAGGACCGGTCAGGTCGGCCAGGCCCTCCTCGTAGCGGCGGGCCACGGCGCGGCGCCCGGCGATGTAGTCGTCGAGGCGGGTGAGCTTGCGGCGCAGGATCTCGGCCTGTACCTCGTCCAGGCGGCTGTTGTGGCCGGGCGTCTGGACGACGTAGTACCTCTTCTCCATGCCGTAGTAGCGCAGCCGCCGCAGCGCCGCGTCGGCCTCGTCGCTGTTGGTGACGACGGCGCCGCCGTCGCCGTACGCGCCCAGCACCTTGGTCGGGTAGAAGGAGAACGCGGCGGTGTCGCCCATGGATCCGGCGATCCGGCCGTGGTGGCGGGCGCCGTGCGCCTGGGCGCAGTCCTCCACCAGGGCGAGCCCGTGCTCGGCGGCCAGCGCCTCCAGGGGCGCCATGTCCACGCACTGGCCGTACAGGTGCACCGGCAGCAGCGCCTTGGTGCGCGGGGTGATCGCGGCGGCCACCTGGTCGGTGTCCATCAGGAAGTCCTCGGCCCTGATGTCCACGAAGACGGGGGTGGCGCCGGTGCCGTGGATGGCGACGACGGTGGGCGCGGCGGTGTTGGAGACGGTGATCACCTCGTCCCCGGGGCCGATGCCCAGCGCCTCCAGGGCGAGCTTGACGGCGTTGGTGCCGTTGTCCACGCCGGTGCAGTGGCGCACGCCGTGGTAGTCGGCGAACTCCGACTCGAAGCCGCTGACGCTCGCGCCGAGCACCAGCGCGCCCGAGCTGAAGACGGTGTCGACCGCGTCGAGGATGTCCTTGCGCTCGTCGCGGTATTCCGGCAGGTAGCCCCAGACATATGTGGTCATGGGTGGTTCAGCCTCCAAGGGCGGGTGGGAGAAGGGGGTCCGGGGGTCAGCGGGCCTGGTCGGCCCAGGATTCGATGAGGTCGCAGGCCGTCTCCACGCCCCGGTCGCGGCGTACGCGCTCGCCGGTCCGGGCCGCCTGTTCGGCGAGCCGGGGGTCGTTCACCACGGTGTGCACGGCCTGCCGCAGCTGTGCGGCGGTCATCTTCTGGAACGGCACCGGGGGCGCGGCCACGCCGAGTTCGGCCAGCCGGTCCGCCCAGTACGGGCCGTCGGCCCAGCACGGCACGGTCAGCTGCGGCACTCCGGCGCGCAGCGCGTCGGCCGTGGTGCCGAAGGCGCCGCCGTGGATGACGGCGGCCACCTTCGGGAACAGCCAGCCGTAGTCCACCTCCGGCACCCGGAACACGTCGTCGGAGGCGGTCCCCTCGGGCCCGCCCACCACGATCAGCCGCCGCCCGGCGTGCCGTACCGCGTCGCGCACCAGGTGGAAGGTCCGCTCGCCGTACACCGGCCAGGCGCTGCCCAGGGCGAGCAGCAGCGGTGTGGATCCGCTGTCGAGGAAGTCCACCAGGTCGGCCGGGGGCTCTTCCTCGGGGCGTTCCCAGATCCAGTAGCCGGTGACATGGGTGTTGTCGGGCCAGTCACCGGGCGGCGGCATGAAGCTCGGGCTGTACGGATACAGCACGGGCTGCTCGGTGCCGAGCCCGCCCATCGGCGACTTCTTCAGCGGTGGCAGCCCGCGGCGGGCGCGGAACCCGTTGACCGCGGGGCGGTGCCAGGCCGCCCACTCCATCTGGGCGGACATGGCGTGGGTGAACTTCGTGTACAGCGGCCCGAGCGGCAGGTCGGGGGTCTTGTACGCGCGGAACTCCCGGGTGGCGGTGATCGGCCACCAGGACACCGTGCCCCACGGCCTGTCGAGACCGGCGAACCCGCAGGCGCGGGTGATCAGCGAGGTCAGCGTGAAGTCGGCGCCCTCGGCGGCCTCCTGCATCTTCTCCACGGCGTCCACGAACTCGTCCTTGCCGGGGCGCTCCATGGCCAGGGCGGTGCGGATCGAGGACGAGCTCTTGCGGATCGACTTGATGACCGCCGGGTTGGAGAAGTGGTCGGTGGTCCGGCCGGGTATCTCACGGAATTCCAGCCCGGCCTGTTCCACCATGGCCTTGAAATCCAGCGCCGTGGCCACGGTGACGTCGTGCCCGCGCTTGCGCAGCCCGATCCCCAGCGCCACGAAGGGATGGACGTCGCCACGCGTCCCGAATGTCTGCAAGGAAACCTTCATCGGACTCTCTGTGCCTTCTTCCGGTGCCACTGGACGGTGTCGAGGAGGCCCTCTTTCAGGGAGCGCGGCGTGAAATCGACAACGCGGTGGAAATTGTCCAGATCGAGTGCCCGTCTGGCCGCGCCCACGGGCTTGTCCGGGTCGAACCTGACCCGGTTCTTCGTATGTCCGGCTGCCTCGGCGACCAGATAGGCCAGATCGCGGATGGAAACCGACTCGGACGTGCCGATGTTGAGGGCTTCGCAGGTGCCCGACCGCACCATGCACAGGATCGCGCGGACGACGTCCTGTACGTGGATGAAGGTGCGCAGCTGGCTGCCGTCGCCCCAGATCTCGATGTCCTGCCCGGCCGCCAGCTTCATCAGCATGTTCGGGATGACATGGTTGGTCGTGGTGTCGAAATCGTCCCGCGGGCCGTACACATTGGTGAGGCGCGGCGTGTAGATGTTCATTCCGAACTGCTTGCGGTACAGGTCCGCCAGCACCTCGGTGAACATCTTCGACATCCGGTAGCCATTCGGCGAGAACTCCATGTGACGACGGTGGTCGTCCTCTTCGCGCATGGGTTCCGTGCCGTCGTACGAGTAGATCTCGGCCGAGCTGATCAGCACCACGTCCGGAATCCGGCAGTGGCGGGCCACGTTGAGCACATTGGAGACGATGCGCATGTTCTCGTCGAGCATCCGGCCCGATTCCTCGAGCAGGAACTGCATATTGCCGTCGAGCGTGGCGCAGTTGACGACCGCGTCGACGCGCGGCACCGCGGCGGCGACGGCCAGCAGCGCGTCGTAGTCGAGGGCGTCGATCCGCAGCGCCGTCAGCGAGGGCGATGCCGGAAGCTCGGCCAGCACCTCCGGCTTCTCCCTGCGGTACACGCACAGCACATGCGCGCCCCGGCCGACCAGCTCCTCGACCATGTGCGAGCCGATGAACCCCAGTCCCCCGGTGACCAGGACGGTCTTCCCGGCCCAGTAGTCCGCCGCCATCAGACCCGCTCCGCGTACGCTTCGATCGCGTCGACGGCGCGAGCCGCCCCGCCGCCCGCACGGACGCTCTCCGACATCGCGGCCACCCGCCGCTGGATTTCCGGATCCTCGGCCGCGGTGCGCACCGCGGCGCGCAGCGCCTCCGGGGTGACCTCCTGGCGGGCGATCCGCACCCCAAGACCCAGCTCGGCGACCCGGCGCGCGGTGAAGTCCAGCTCCACGGACTGCGCCACCGCCACCATGGGCGTACCGGCGGACAGCGACTCCATCGCGCTGCGGATGCCGCCGTGGGTCACGAAGACCCGGGCGTGCTCCAGCACCGCGAGCTGCGGCACCCGGCGGTGGACCTCCACGTTGGGCGGCAGCGGACCGAGGTCCGCGGGGTCGACGTGGTCGCCGACCGCCATCACCACATGCCAGGGCTGATCGGCGAACGCCTCACGGCACGCCCGGTAGAAGTCCGGGCGCTCGTTGAACAGCGTGCCCAGCGCGACCAGCAGCACCGGCGCCCCGCTGTCCGGCGGGCTCCACGGGGCCCGCTCGGCGGGGTCGGCCAGGCTCGGGCCGACGAACACATAGCGGGCGTCGAAGGTGTCGGCGGCGGGCTGGAATTCCCGGCCCACGCACACCAGATTGAGCCCTTCGGACGCGGCCAGGAAATCCTCGGGACCGGGCGCGGACAGCCCGTGACCGGCCCGGAACTCACCCAGTTGCGCACCGAATTCCAGCAGCGCCGGATGCTGCGGGTCGATCGGCGGGAATTCGCTCGCCACCGCCTGAAGGACCGAGAAGTGTTCGTTCGAGGCGAGCAGCGGAATGAACTGCGCGGCCCGCCGCTGCCATTTCTCGGCAAGCGCCCGCCCGGCGAAGTTCAGGAGCGTGTCGTACACCACCAGGTCGGGCAGATCGGCGGCGAGTTCCCGCTCCGCTGCATTCGCGACCGCGATGTTCTCGCGGAGGATCTGAAGCGGTCCCTTCGCCATCTCCTCGGCCGTCATCTCGGCCGGAACGCTCCGGTTCGCGGGCCAGACCGAGGCGTACTCCACGGCCCGGGCACCGGCCGCCACCAGCGGCTCGACGAACTGCGGCGCCGCGACACAGGTGATCCGATGCCCCCTGCCGACCAGGTCGGCAACCATCGGGAGAAGGGGATTCACATGTCCCTGATAGGGAGCGACGAAGAACGCTATGTGCTTCTTCAAAGGTGTGACTCCAGTTCGTAATTCGTCGGCTCAGCCTATTTCTTCGAGCCACTTCTCGACAACGCTCGCAGTGTTCTTCGCGTGCTGTTCCACAATGGTGAAGTGGTCGCCCGGCACTTCCCGTGCCGTATGACTCAACTTCCACTCGACATTGAGCATGCGAGCGTCTTCCGGAGCGCCCGAGGGAGCCGGTACCGGCTCGGTGGCACGCACCAGCAGAGTGGGGGTTTTGATGGGCTCGGGCTGCCACTGGCCCAGAATGCGGTGATAGCCGCCCATGGCCGTCAGCCGGGTGTCGTTCATGATGCCGCCGCCCAATTTCTCCTCGCGGTCGAAGACCACGCCCAGCGCCGACACCGCGACCTCGAGGTTGGTCTCGTCGTCCTCCGGCCAGGGCACGTCCAGCAGCACCAGGGCGGCGGGCGGGGTGCCGAGGCTCTCCAGGTGCTCGGTCACGGCGTGCGCGATGTGCCCGCCCGCCGAATGCCCCAGGAGTACGAACGGCTCGTCCCCGGCGGCGCGCCGCAGCGACTGCGCGTGCAGCTCGGCCAGGGCATGCATGTCGGCCGGGACGTTCTCGCCGTACAGGAAGCCCGGCTGGGGCAGCACCGTCACGTCCCGGTGGCCCCGGAAGTGTTCCGCGAACCGCGTGTACTGCTGCGGGCCCGCCGTCGCCACCACGGCCGGGAGGCAGAACAGCCCCGGCCGCGCCTCGCCCACGGCCATCCGGACCGGCTCGGGCAGGTGCTCGGCCGCCGAGGCGGCGTCGAAGGCGTCCCGGAAGTTCGAGGCCGCCATGATCAGGTCGTTGCCCGCGGTGAACTTCCCGGTGGCGTACGCCTGCCGGAACATCGCCTCGATGCCACCGGCCCCGGACGCCTCGGACTCGCCGGAACCGCTCAGCTCCCGCTGGAGATGGTCGACCGCGGCGGTCGGCTTGGTGTGCTCGAAGAGGAACGCGGTCGGCAGCCGCAGCCCGGTCGCCGCGCTGAGCCGGTTGCGCAGGTCCACCGACATCAGCGAGTTGAACCCCTGCTCGAAGAAGCCGCGGTGCAGGTCCACGGTCCCGGGCTCGGCGTGCCCGAGGACCGCGGCCGTCTCGGCGCGCACCAGGTCGGAGAGCACCCCGATCTGCTCGGCGTGCCCGAGCCCGGCCAGCCGCCGCACCAGCGCCGGTTCGTCCGTGGCACCGGCCGACGCGGCGGCGGTCCGCCGGGCCGGGCGGCCGCGCGTCACCGTACGTACGGCCCCTTGGCCGGCTTCTTGGCCTGCGGGCAGCGCCTCGGGGTCCAGCCGGGTCAGGGCGAGTTCGTCCACCGAGGCCACGGGCGCGCCGGTCGCGTCGGCGAGCGCCACCGAGAACGTGTCCGGCTCCCCGGTCGCACCGCTGATCCGCACCCGCAGCACCGAGGCGCCGGACGCGTGCAGCGCGACCCCGCGCCAGGAGGACGGGAGCCACAGCGGCCCGGTATCTGCCGCATAACGCGCCGCGTCCAGGGCCGCGTCGAACAGCGCCGGGTGCAGGCCGTAGCGAGCCGCCTCCGCCTGCTGCTCCTCGGCCAGGCCCACTTCGGCGAACACCTCGCCGTCGACGCCCTTCCACAGGCCGTCCAACGCGTCGGTCTCCACCGCGACCGCCCCCGCGGGCGGCCAGGCCACCAGGTCCCAGTCCGCCGCCACACCGCCGCCGGCGGCCAGCACGCCCGTGGCGTGGCAGGTCCACTGGGTGTCGTACGCCTCGTCCTCGGGCCGTGCGTGGACGCCGAAGGTACGGCGGCCCGCCGCGTCCGGCTCCGCCACGCTCACCCTGAGCTGGACGCCGCCCCGGGCGGGCAGCACCAGCGGGGTACGGAGGGTCAGCTCCTCCAGCACGTCGCACCCGACCTCGTCCCCGGCGCGTACGGCCAGCTCCACGAAGGCCGTTCCGGGCAGCAGTCGCGGCGGTGTGCTCCTCCGCCGCAGTGAGCCAGGAGTGTCCCTGCGCGGCCAGCCGCCCGGTGAACACGATCCCGTCCGTGTCCGGCAGCTCCACCGCCGCGCCCAGGAGGGGGTGTTCGGCCGGGAGCAGGCCCGCCGAGGCCATGTCCCCGGTGGCGGCGGCGTCGAACGTCAGCCAGTAGCGGCGGCGTTGGAAGGCGTACGTGGGCAGGTCCACGACGGTCGCGCCCGTGTCCGCGAAGGCCCGCGTCCAGTCGACGTCCACGCCCTGGACCCACAGTTCGGCGAGCGACGTCAGGAACCGGTCGAGGCCGCCGTCGTCCCGGCGCAGCGTGCCCGCCACCACCGGGGTGGCCGTGCGCGCGGCGCCCTCCAGCACCTCCTGCACGCTCATGGTCAGCACCGGGTGCGAGCTGACCTCGACGAACGCCCCGTACTCCTGCTCGGCCAGCGTCTCGATGGCGGACTGGAAACGCACGGTCTGCCGCAGGTTCCGGTACCAGTACGAGGCATCCAGCTTCGTCGTGTCCAGCCATTCATTGGTCACCGTCGAGAAGAAGGGCACCTCGCTGGTCTGCGGACGGACCTCCGCCAGCACCCGCGCCAGCTCTTCTTCGATCAGCTCGACGTGTGAGGTGTGGGAGGCGTAGTCCACCGCGATACGGCGGATACGGATCTCGGCGGTCTCGCACTCGGCCACCAGCCCGTCCAGCGCCTCCGGCTCACCGGCGACGACGACGGAGGTCGGGCCGTTGAGCGCGGCGACCTCCAGCCGCCCGGCCCACCGGGTCAGCCGCGTCTCCACCTCGGCCAACGGCAGCGCGATGGAAGCCATCCCGCCACGACCGGCCAGACCACCGGCGATGGCCTGCGACCGCAACGCCACCACCCGCGCACCGTCCTCCAACGACAGCGCACCAGACACACACGCGGCGGCAATCTCACCCTGCGAGTGGCCGACGACCGCCGCGGGCTCGATGCCGTACGAACGCCACAGCGCCGCCAACGACACCATCACCGCCCACGACACCGGCTGCACCACATCAACCCGCTCAAGCGAGGACGCACCCCGCACCACATCCAGCAGGCTCCACTCCACGAACCCGGAAAGCGCCGCAGCACACTCCGCCATCCGCTCCGCGAACACCGGCGAAGCATCCAGCAACTCCACCGCCATGCCCGACCACTGCGACCCCTGACCCGGGAACACGAACACCACCCGGTCATCCGCCCCGGCGGCCATCCCCGTGACCAGTCCGGGAGCCTCCTCGCCCCGCGCCAGCGCGCCCAGCCCGGCCACCAGCTGCTCACGCGAACCCGCGCTCACCACCGCACGGTTCTCGAACACCGCCCGCCCGGACGCCAGCGACCACCCCACATCCACCGGCGACAACTCAGCGTCGGCCTCGACATGGGCCAGCAGCCGCGCCGCCTGGCCGCGCAGCGCCTCGGCGCCCCGGCCCGACACCACCCACGGCACCGCCACGGGCGCGGCGTCGGCCTTCCGCACCGGCTCCGCCTCGGGCGCCTGCTCCAGGATGACGTGGGCGTTCGTACCGCTCACCCCGAACGACGACACACCACCACGCCGCGGACGGCCCTCGACCTCCGGCCACTCACGGGCCTCCGTCAGCAGCTCGACCGCGCCCGCGTCCCAGTCCACCTTCGTGGACGGCACGTCCACGTGCAGCGTCCGCGGCAGCACCCCGTGGCGCAGGGCCAGCACCATCTTGATGACACCGGCCACGCCCGCCGCGGCCTGGGTGTGGCCGATGGTGGACTTCAGCGCGCCCAGCCACAGCGGCTGCCCTTCGGCGCGCCCCTGTCCGTACGTGGCGATCAGCGCCTGCGCCTCGATCGGGTCGCCCAGCGTCGTCCCCGTACCGTGCGCCTCCACCGCGTCCACATCCGCCGCCGTGATCCGCGCGTTGGCGAGCGCGGCCCGGATGACCCGCTCCTGCGAGGGCCCGTTGGGCGCGGTCAGACCGTTGGACGCACCGTCCTGGTTGACCGCCGAACCACGCACCACCGCCAGCACCGGGTGGCCGTTGCGGCGGGCGTCGGACAGCCGCTCCAGCAACACCATGCCCGCGCCCTCGCCGAAGGCCATGCCGTCCGCGGCGTCCGAGAACGCGCGGCTACGGCCGTCGGGCGCCAGGCCGCGCTGACGGCTGAACTCCACCAGCAGCCCGGGGGTGGTCATGACGGTCGCGCCGCCCGCCAGGGCGAGGGTGCATTCGCCGTTGCGCAGCGCCTGGGCCGCCAGGTGCAGGGTCACCAGGGACGACGAGCACGCGGTGTCCACCGAGACCGCGGGGCCTTCCAGACCGAAGGTGTACGAGAGGCGGCCGGATACGACGCTGGCCGCGATGCCGGTGGCCAGGTAGCCCTCGGACTCCTCGGGGGCGCGCTGGAGCAGGGCGCTGTAGTCCTGGCCGTTCGTCCCCGCGAAGACACCGGTCGTGGTGCCGCGCAGCGAGACCGGGTCGATGCCCGCCCGCTCGATCGCCTCCCACGCGGTCTCCAGCAGCAGCCGCTGCTGCGGGTCCATGGAGACGGCTTCGCGCGGGGCGATCCCGAAGAACGTGGGGTCGAAGTCGGCGACGTCCGGGAGGAAGGACCCTTCGCGCACATAGCTCTTGCCGCTGCGCTCGGGATCCGGGTCGTAGAGGCCGTCGATGTCCCATCCCCGGTCCGCCGGGTACGGGACGGCCGTCTCGTCGCCGGAGGCCAGCAGGCGCCACAGCTCCTCGGGCGATGAGGCTCCGCCGGGCAGGCGGCAGCCCATGCCGACGATGACGATCGGGTCGTCGTCGGCGGCGACCGCCGAAGCCACCGGCACCACAGCCGTCTCGGTGGCGCCGAGGAGTTCGGTGCGCAGGTGGCGGGCGAGTGCGGTGGGCGTGGCGTAGTTGAAGACGAGGGTGGCGGGGAGCGCGAGGCCGGTGGCGGCGGCGAGCTGGTTGCGCAGCTCGATACCGGTCAGCGAGTCGAACCCGACGTCCCTGAAGGGCTGGTGGGGGTCGACGGCCTTGCCCGAGGCGTACCCGAGCACCTTGGCGGCGCTGTCGCGCACCAGGTCGAGCAGGTGCTTGTGGCGGTCCGCCGGGGACAGTCCGGTCAGCCGCCGGGCCAGGGTGACCCGATCCGTCGCCGCCGCCCCGGTGTCGTCCCGGGTGACGGCGCGCCGGGTGGTGTGCGGCACCAGGTCGCGCAGCACGGCCGGGATGAATCCGCTGCGGCGCAGCCCGGGCAGGTCCAGCCGGATGGGAACGAGGGTGGGCCGCCCGGAGGTGAGGCCCATGTCGAGCAGCTCCAGGCCCTGTTCGGCGGAGAACGGCAGAATGCCCTCCCGCGCCACCCGGGCCAGGTCGACGTCCCGCAGCCGTCCGCCCATGCCACCCAGCTCGGGCCCCCACAGCCCCCAGGCCAGGGACGTGGCGGGCAGTCCGTGGGCGTGCCGGTACCGGGCCAGGGAGTCCAGGAAGCCGTTGGCCGCCGCGTAGTTGCCCTGTCCGCCGCCGCCGAACGGGGAGGCGGCGGACGAGAAGAGGATGAACGCGCGCAGGTCGAGCCCGGCGGTCAGCTCGTGGAGATGCCACGCCGCGTCGACCTTGGGCCGCAGCACCGCATGCCACTGCTGCGGGTCGAGCGTGGTCACCAGGCCGTCTCCGACGATGCCCGCCGCGTGGGCGACGGCGGTCAGCCGCTCGCCGAGCGACGCCACGATGTCGGCCATGGCGGCGCGGTCGGCCACGTCGGCGGCCACCATCCGTACGGAGAGGCCCAGCGACGCCAGTTCGGCGGCCCACGCGTCGTCCTGCCCGGAGCGGGACACCAGCACCACTTCGGTCACGCCGTGCGCCTCGGCGAGGTGACGGGTCACCAGCCGCCCCAGGCCCCCGGTGGCGCCGGTCACCAGTGCCGCGCCACCGGCCAGGCCCAGGTCGGCGGCGGGGGTGGCGGCGATCTCCGAGCGCCGCAGCCGGGCCACGTACGTACGGCCGTCACGGACGGCGACCCACGGCTCCTCCGCACCGGCCGCGAGCCCCCTGCGCAGGGTCTCGGTGTCGACCCGGTCGGCCTCCAGCAGGGCGAACCGTCCCGGGTTCTCCGCCTGGGCGGAGCGCAGCAGCCCGCGTACGGGGGCGGCCACCAGCTCGGATTCCGTACCGGCGGGGTCCGCGCCCGTCACCACGACGAGCCGGGACGACGCGGTCCTCGGGTCCGCGAGCCACCCCTGAAGCACCTCGAGCATCCGCTGCCCGACGGTGTGCACGCGCTCGGGCAACGGGCTGCCGGGCTCGCCGCTGCCGGGCTCGTACACGACGACGGGCGGCAGCGCCACGTCACCGCCCATGACGTCCTCGTACGTGCTCCAGTGGTCCACCGGGTACGTCGCGACGCCCGCGACCTCGACCCAGTCCACCTGGGTACATCGACTCATGGGTGAACGACCGTGCCGCGGTGGACAGTTCGTCCGCCGACACGGTGCGCAGGCCCACCGCGCCGATGTCGAGCACCGGCGCCCCCGCGTCGTCGACGGCGCTGACCGCCACCGTGTCCTGGCCGGTCGGGGTCAGGCACACGCCGGGAGCGACCGCGCCCCCCTGGCGAGCGCCCGTACGGCCGCCCACGTGTGCGCCAGCAGCCGTTCCCCACCGTCCGTGGCCGGGGAGAGCACGAGGCCGAGCCGCGCCATCAGGTGCAGCGCCGCCTCCAGCACCGCCGGGTGTACGCCGTACCGGTCGGCGTTGCCGTCGCCCTCCGCGGACTCCGGCAGGCCGACCTCGGCGTAGACGCTTCCCTCGGCCGCCCACGCGGCCCGGACACCGGCCACCTGCGGCACGGGCGTCTCGACCGCGCCCTGCGGGGGCCATGCGGTGAGGTCCGGGGCCGCCGGGTCGGCGTCCCGTCCGTCGTCCCAGGTGGCGAGGGTGCCCGCGGCGTGTTCGCTCCAGCCGTCCTGTTCGGTGCCGGTTCCGGTGCTGGTGCGGGAGTGGACCCGTACGAAGCGGCGGCCCCGGTCGTCGGGCGCGCCCACCGTGAGCTGGACGACGGTGCTGCCGGTGGCGGGGACGGCGAGCGGCGCGGACAGGGTCAGCTCCTCGACCACCGGTGTCCACACCTGCTCACCGACGTGGGTGAGCATGTCCACCAGCGCCGAGCCGGGAAGCACCACCACATCGTCGATGCGGTGGTCCGCCAGCCACGACTGGGTCGTCAGCGAGAGCCGCGTGGTGTAGATGAGACCGCCCTGCACCGCGGACTCGACGGCCGCGCCGAGCAGGGGGTGTTCGGCGGCCAGCAGGCCAACCGAGGTGACGTCGCCGCTGGTCGCGGTGGTGTTCTCCAGCCAGAAGCGGCGGCGCTGGAAGGCGTACGTCGGCAGCTCCACCCGGGACATCCCGGTGTCCGCGAAGGCGGGCTTCCAGTCGACGTCCACGCCGTGCACCCACAGCTCGGCCAGCGAGGTCAGGAACCGGTCGAGACCGCCGTCCTCGCGCCGCAGGGTGCTCACCGCCACGGGGGCGGCCCGCTCGGGGCTCTCCAGCGTCTCCAGGATCCCCATGGCCAGGACGGGGTGCGGGCTGACCTCGATGAACGTGCCGTAACCGCGCTCGCCCAGCGCCTCCACGGTGGACCGGAAGCGCACCGGCTGGCGCAGGTTCCGGTACCAGTACCCGGCGTCCAGCTCGGCGGTGTCCAGCGGACCGGCCGTCACGGTGGAGTAGAACGGCACCTGCGAGGCCCGCAGCTCCACACCGGCCAGGATCTCCGCCAACTCGCCTTCCAGCGACTCGACATGGGCCGAGTGCGCGGAGAAGTCCACCCCGGGGACGTTCCACCGCATCACCCCCGCCTTCGCCAGCACCGTGCCCAGCTCCCGCAGCGCGTCGGCGTCGCCGGAGACCACCACGGCGTTCGGGCCGTTCACCGCGGCGACCGAGAGCCGGTCGCCGAACGGCTCGATCCGCTCGCGTACCCACTCCTCCGACGCGACGATCGACAGCATCCCGCCGCGGCCGGACAGGCTCCGCTCGATGGCCTGCGCCCGCAGCGCCACCACCCGGGCGCCGTCCTCCAGCGCCAGCGCGCCGGAGACGCAGGCGGCGGCGATCTCGCCCTGCGAGTGGCCCACGACGGCCGACGGCTCGACCCCGTACGAACGCCACAGCGCGGCGAGGGACACCATCACCGCCCATGTCACCGGCTGGAGCACATCGACGCGCTCCAGCGGCGGCGCGCCCGGCGCCTGGCGCAGCACACTCTCCAGGTCCCAGTCCACGAACGCGGTCAGCGCCCGGCCGCACTCCGCCATCCGCTCCGCGAACACCGGTGCGGCATCGAGCAGTTCCACCGCCATGCCCACCCAGTGCGAGCCCTGGCCCGGGAACACGAACACCACCCGGCCGTCGCCGCCGGCCGCGCCCGGACCGGCCACCACGCCCGGGGCGTCCTCACCGCGCGCCAACGCGCCCAGACCGGCGACCAGTTGCTCCCGCGAGCCGCCCGTCACCACCGCGCGGTTCTCCAGCACCGCCCGGCCCGACGCCAGCGACCAGCCCACGTCCACCGGCGACAGCTCCGGATCGCCCTCGACCCGGGCCAGCAGCCGTGCCACCTGCTCCCGCAGGGCGTCGGCGCCGCGGCCGGACACCACCCACGGCACCGCCACGGGCGCGCCTTCGGCCCTCTGCATTGGCTCCGGCTCGGGTGCTCGCTCCAGGATGACGTGGACGTTCGTCCCGCTCACCCCGAACGACGACACACCCGCACGGCGTGGACGGCCGTCGAACTCCGGCCACTCCTGCTCCTCGGCGAGCACCCTCACCGCGCCCGCCGACCAGTCGACCTGCGTCGACGGTTCGCCCACGTGGAGGGTGCGCGGCAGGCTCCCGTGGCGCAGCGCCAGCACCATCTTGATCACACCGGCCACACCGGCGGCCGCCTGCGTGTGCCCGATGTTCGACTTCAGCGACCCCAGCCACAGCGGCCGGTCCTCGGGGCGTCCCTGCCCGTACGTGGCGATCAGGGCCTGTGCCTCGATCGGGTCGCCCAGCGCCGTCCCCGTACCGTGCGCCTCCACCGCGCCCACGTCCGCCGCCGACACGCGTGCGTTCGCCAGCGCCTGACGGATCACCCGCTGCTGCGACGGGCCGTTCGGCGCCGTCAGGCCGTTGGACGCGCCGTCCTGGTTGACCGCCGAACCACGGATCAGAGCCAGCACCTCGTGGCCGTTGCGGCGCGCGTCCGACAGCCGCTCCAGCAGCAGCATCCCGGCGCCCTCGCCCCAGCCGGTGCCGTCCGCGCCGTCCGCGAACGCCTTGCAGCGGCCGTCGGGCGACAGGACGTTCTGGCGGCTGAACTCCACGAACGCGCCGGGGGTCGTCATGATGCTCACCCCGCCCGCGAGGGCGAGCGAGCACTCGTCGCTACGGAGCGCCTGGACGGCCATGTGCAGGGTCACCAGCGACGACGAGCACGCCGTGTCCACGGTGACCGCGGGGCCCTCAAGACCGAGGGAGTACGAGATGCGGCCCGAGAGCACCGCCCCGGAGCTGCCCGTGCCCAGGTAGCCCTCCAGCTCCTCGGGGATCTCGCGCAGCATGCGGCCGTAGTCGTGGCCGTTCGTACCCGCGAAAACACCGGTACGGCTCCCCTTGAGCGAAAGGGGATCGTAGCCCGCGCGCTCCAGTGCCTCCCACGCCGTTTCCAGCAGTATCCGGTGCTGCGGGTCCATCGCGAGGGCCTCGCGCGGAGAAATGCCGAAGAAGGCCGCGTCGAAATCGGTGACGCCCTCGACGAACGCCCCTTCCCGCACATAGGACTTGCCGTGCCGGGTGTGGTCCGGGTCGTACAGGTCATCCGCCCAGCCGCGGTCCGTGGGGAATCCGGACACGGCATCGGTGCCGGACGCGAGCAGGGACCACAGTTCCGCGGGGGTCTTCACCCCGCCGGGAAACCGGCACCCCATGCCGACGATGGCGATCGGCTCCCGGGCCGCCGCGGTGATCTGCTGGTTCTCCTTCCGAAGACGTTCGGTCTCCTTCAGGGAAACACGCAGCGCTTCAAGGATCTTCTCAGGAGACGTACTGCTCATTTGCGAACTCCACGCGTGGGTCAAGGGGAAAGAAGGGGGAGGCGTTCGAACCGGATTCCGTATCCAGGACTCTGGGCTCAGGATTCTGGGCTCAGGAATCGACGTTTTCGAATGCCATGCGGAGCAGACTCTCGGCGTCCATCGAGTCGATCGACTCCTCGTCGACCGTCTCCTTTTCGCCCTCGTCTCCTGTATAGGCCGCGGCATTTCCGTAATCGGCCAGCCGCAGCAGAATGTCCATGAGGCCCGCATCGCGGAGCCGGGCCAGCGGAATGGTCGCCAGTGCCTCGCGCACCCCCGTGTCCTGGGACTCCGCGTCGGCGTCCTCGCCACCGCCCGGGAAGAACAGCTCCCGGAGGTTCTCCGCCAGCGCCAGGGGGTTCGGGTAGTCGAACACCAGCGTCGCGGGCAGCGACAGACCGGTGGCGGCCCGCAGCCGGTTGCGCAGCTCGACGGCGGTGAGCGAGTCGAAGCCCAGCTCCTTGAAGGCCCGTTCGGGGGCGATGGCATCGGCGTCGGGGTGCGCCAGCGCCCTGGCCACGTGGGTACGTACCAGCTCCAGCAGAACGTGGCCGCGCTCGGCCGGGGAGAGCCCGGTCAGCCGCTCCCGCAGTGCGGTGGCCGAGTCGCCCGCCGTCCCGGGCCCGGCGGGTGCGGCGCTGTCGGCCGCCTCCAGGGCACGGCGCGCCTCGGGGATCTCCCCGATCAGCTGCGCGGGACGGACGGCCGCGAGGCGCGGGGCGTAGAGCTGCCAGTCCATGTGGGCCACCGCGACGCAACCCTCGTCGCGGTCCAGCACCTGGTCCAGGACGACCAGGGCGTCCTCGGGGTGCATGGCCTCGAACCCGCTCTGCTGGGTCCACTTCTCGCGGGTCTCCCCGGTGGCCAGGCCACCGCCGCCCCAACGCCCCCACGCCACCGACGTGCCGGGCAGGCCGAGGGCCCGGCGCTGCTCGACCAGGGCGTCGAGGTACGCGTTCGCCGCCGCGTAGTTGCCCTGCCCCGGAGCACCGACGGTGCCCGCCATCGAGGAGAACATCACGAACAACGACAGCTCGGTGTGGTCCCGCGTCAGCTCGTCCAAGTGGCGCGCCGCTTCCGCCTTGGGCCGCATCACCTCCGCCAGCCGCTCCGGCGACAGCCCCTCCACGACGCCGTCGTCCAGCACCCCGGCCGTATGCACCACGCCGGTCAGCGGCGGCAGCTCGCCCAGCGAGCCCAGCAGCTCCGACAGCTCGCCCCGATCGGCCACATCACACGCCGCGACCGTCACCCCGACACCGGCCTGCGACAGTTCGGCCTGAAGCTCGACCGCCCCCGGTGCGTCCAGACCGCGACGGCTGGTCAGCACCAGATGCTCGGCCCCGCGGTCCACCAGCCACCGGGCCACATGACCGCCCAGGGCACCCGTGCCCCCGGTCACCAGCACGGTTCCGCTGCCCTGCCAGCCCCCCTCGGCGCCTGCCGCCCCTCCGGCGCGCACCAGCCGCCGTCCGAAGACCCCCGAGGACCGCACCGCCACCTGATCCTCGGTGCCCACGCCCGCCAGCACCGCGCACAACCGCTCCCCCGCACGCGCGTCCACCGTCTCCGGCAGATCCACCAGACCACCCCACAGGTCCGGGTGCTCCAGCGCCACGGCCCGGCCGAAGCCCCACACCTGCGTCTGCGCCGCGTCCGTCAGCTGCTCGGTACGGTGCACCAGCGCGGCACCGCGGGTGGCGCACCACAGCCGGGTGTCGATGTCGGCGCCGATGAGCGCCTGGGTCAGGCCCAGGGTTCCGACGAGCCCCGCCGATACGCCTCCGCCGACCGGATGCGACGACTCGTCCAGCGCGAGCAGCGACACCACCCCCGCCAGGGGCCCTGCATCCGCAATTTCCGCCACGCGCTCGGTCCACTCCTGGCCACCGGCTTCGGCCTCCAGCGCTACGACCTGGGCACCAGCCCGCGTCAGCGCACCCGACACCGACTCCGCCACGGCGGCGACGCCCTCAACCCCGGCCGGAACCACCAACAGCCACGCGCCCGACAACCGCGCCGACGACTCCACCGCCACCGGCTGCCACACCACCCGGTACTGCCAACCCTCCAACCGCTCCCGCTCACGACGCCCCCGCCGCCACGACGACAACGCCGACAACACCCCACTCAACGACTCCTCCGACGACACCTCCAACGCCGAAGCGACCCCCGCCACATCACCACCCTCAACCAACTCCCAAAAACCAGCCTCAATCCCATCAACCACACCATCGCCAACCGGGGCGTCCAGCCAATAACGACGCCGCTGGAACGCATACGTCGGCAGATCCACGACCGACGCACCCGCGCCCTCGAACGCCCGCGCCCAATCCACCTCCACACCCTGAACCCACACCTCGGCCAGCGAGGTCAGGAACCGGTCCAGCCCGCCGTCGTCACGCCGCAGCGTGCCCGTGACCACGGCCGAGTCGGCGATGTCCTGCACGCTCATGGTGAGGACGGGGTGCGAGCTGACCTCGATGAACGCCGCGTACTCCTGCTCGGCCAGCATCTCGATCGCGGTCTGGAAGCGCACGGTCTGCCGCAGGTTCCGGTACCAGTACCCGGCGTCCAGCTCCGTCGTGTCCAGCCACTCCCCCGTCACCGTCGAGAAGAACGGCACCTGCGAGGTCTGCGGACGCACGTCCGCCAGCACCTTGGCCAACTCGTCCTCGATCAGCTCGACGTGTGAAGTGTGGGAGGCGTAGTCCACCGCGATACGCCGAATACGGACCTCAGCGGCCTCGCACTCGGCCGCCAGCTCATCCAGCGCCTCCGGCTCACCGGCCACCACGACCGACGTCGGGCCGTTGAGCGCGGCCACCTCCAGACGACCCGCCCACCGCTCCAACCGGGCCTCAACCTCGGCCAACGGCAGCGCCACCGACGCCATCCCGCCACGACCCGCCAGACCGCCCGCGATGGCCTGCGACCGCAACGCCACCACTCGCGCACCGTCCTCCAACGACAGCGCACCAGAGACGCAGGCCGCGGCAATCTCGCCCTGCGAGTGCCCCACGACGGCCGTGGGCTCGATGCCGTACGAACGCCACAGCACCGCCAACGACACCATCACCGCCCACGACACCGGCTGCACCACGTCGACACGGTCCAGCGACGGCGCATCCGGAGCCTGCCGCAGCACACTCTCCAAGTCCCAGTCCACGAAGGCGTTCAGCGCGGCCGCGCACTCCGCCATCCGCTCCGCGAACACCGGCGAAGCATCCAGCAACTCCACCGCCATCCCCACCCACTGCGACCCCTGACCGGGGAAGACGAACACCACCCGGCCGCCAGCCCCCGCAGCAGCACCCGTCACCAGCCCAGGAGCCTCCTCGCCCCGGGCCAGCGCACCCAGCCCGGCCACCAGCTCATCCCGGTCTCCGGCCACCACAACCGCACGGTTCTCCAGCACCGCACGCCCGGACGCCAGCGACCAGCCCACATCCACAGGCGACAACTCCGCGTCACCGGCGACATACGACAGCAGCCGCGTCGCCTGCCCCCGCAACGCCTCCGCACCACGGCCCGACACCACCCACGGCACCGCCACCGGCGCGCCGTCGACCGTCTCCGCCGACTCCACTTCCGGCGCCTGCTCCAGGATCACGTGCGCGTTCGTCCCGCTCACCCCGAACGACGACACACCCGCCCGACGCGGACGGTCCTCCAGCTCCGGCCACGCCCGCGCTTCCGTCAGCAGCTCGACCGCACCCGCCGACCACTCCACCTTCGAGGACGGCTCGTCCACATGCAGGGTCTGCGGCAACACCCCGTGCCGCATGGCCTGCACCATCTTGATGACACCGGCCACACCCGCCGCCGCCTGCGCATGCCCGATGTTCGACTTCAGCGAGCCCAACCACAGCGGCGGCTGTCCCTCGCCACGCCCCTGCCCATACGTGGCCAGCAGCGCCTGGGCCTCGATCGGATCGCCCAGCGTCGTCCCCGTACCGTGCGCCTCCACCGCGTCCACATCCGCCGCCGACACACCCGCGTTCGCCAACGCCGCGCGGACCACGCGCTGCTGCGAGGGACCGTTCGGCACCGTCAGGACCGCTGCTGGCACCGTCCTGGTTCACCGCCGAGCCCCGTACCACCGCAAGCACCCGGTGGCCGTTCGCCCGCGCATC
>NZ_GG657754.1:3644209-3649282 GCF_000158915.1 Streptomyces himastatinicus ATCC 53653
TCAAGCGCCTCCCACGACGTCTCCAGCAGCAGCCGCTGCTGGGGGTCGGTGGCCAGCGCCTCGCGGGGCGACATCCCGAAGAAGTCCGGGTCGAACTCGGCCGCGTCGTAGAGGAAACCGCCCTCCCGGGCGTACGTCTTGCCCTGCCGGTCCGGGTCCGGGTCGTACAGGTCCTCCGCGTCCCAGCCACGGTCCGGCGGGAAGTCCGAGACCGCGTCGGTGCCGCTCGCGACCAGGTCCCACAGCTCCTCGGGCGACCGCACACCACCGGGGAAGCGGCAGCCCATCCCCACGATCGCGATGGGCTCGGACTCCTTGGCCTCCAGTTCATCGAGGCGGCGGCGGGCCTGGCGGAGGTCGGTGGTCGCCAGTTTGAGGTAGGTGCGGAGTTTTTCCTCGTTGGACATGCGAATCAGCTCCCCGTAAATGACATGCGGAAGAAAACGGCCGGATTCCGTGGTGGTCGGGTCAGGATTTCCTCAGCTCGTTTTCCAGGGCGCTGAACAGCTCGTCGTCCGAAGCCAGGTCGAGATCGCCGTCTTCGTCGTCGTCCTGCGGTGTCGACGCCCCGCCCGTATCGCCCAGCTTCGCCAGGAACGACTTCATGCGCACCATGATTTCCATGCGCCTGACCTCGTTCGAGGCGATGGCCGTCAGCGCGTTCTCCAACCGGTCCAGCTCCGCTGCCGCGGTGGCCGCGGCCTGGTCCGCCACCTCGTCCGCGTCCCCGTCGAGCGGCAGTTCGGCGCGGACGTACGTGGCGAGCGCGGCGGGGGTGGGGTAGTCGAAGATGAGGGTGACGGGCAGCCGCAGCCCGGTCGCCGCCATCAGCCGGTTACGGAATTCGACCGCCATGAGCGAGTCGAAACCGAGGTCCACGAAGCCGCGGGCGGGCTCGACGGTGGACGTGGTGGCGTGGCCGAGCGTGTTCGCGGCATGGGTCCGCACCAGTTCCAGCAGGGTGCGCTTGCGCTCGGGTTCGTCCAGCCCGGCCAGCTGCCGCTTCAGGGCGGACACGCCCTCCGGCCCCGGCCCCGCTCCCGGCCCCGATCCGTCACCTGCGGACACGGCACGTCGGGCGGGCAGGCGCACCAGGCCGCGCATCACGACGGGGATGGCGGCCGGGTCCGCCGGGCGGCTGAGCGCGGCGCGATCGAACCGGATGGGCAGGACGGCGGCGTCGTCCAGGTGCTGTGCGGTGTCGAGCAGTTCGAGGGCCTGGTCGGTGGGCAGCGGGATCATGCCGCCACGTACCAGGCGCCGGACGTCGGTTTCGGTGAGGTCGCCGGTCAGGCCGCTGATCTGGGCCCAGAAGCCCCAGCCAAGGGACACCGCGGGGAGGCCCTGCGCCCGCCGGTGCTGGGCGAGTGCGTCGAGGAAGGCGTTGGCGGCGGCGTAGTTCGCCTGGCCGAGGCTGCCGAAGGTGGCGGACGCGGACGAGAACAGCACGAACGCGGACAGATCCATCTCCCGCGTCAGCTCGTCCAGGTGGACCGCCGCGTCGAGCTTGGGCCGCAGCACGGTGTCGAGGCGTTCGGGCGTGAGGGACGAGACGATGCCGTCGTCCAGCGTGCCCGCGGCGTGGACCACCGCGGACAGCGGACGCTCGGACGGAATGCCCGCCAGCAGCCCGGCCAGCGCGTCGCGGTCGGCCACGTCGCAGGCCACGACCTGGGGCCGCGCGCCGAGTTCCGCCAGCTCAGCGGCGAGGGCGTCCGCGCCCGGAGCCGCGGGCCCGCTGCGGCTCACCAGCAGCAGGTGCCGTACGCCGTGCGCCACCACCAGGTGGCGGGCGACCAGCCCGCCGAGGGTGCCGGTGGCGCCGGTCACCAGCACGGTGCCCGTACCGAACGCGGCCGACTGCGCATCGGACGACTGAGCAGCGGCCGACTGTGCGTCGGACGCGGGCTCCTCAGCGGATACGCGGGTCAGGCGCGGTACGCGTACCCCGCCCGCCCGCAGCGCCAGCTGCGGTTCGTCCTCCCCCGCCGCCCACGCCAGCGCGCCCGGCAGCGCCTCCCAGGAGACCTCCGCACCGTCGGTGTCCAGCAGGACGAACCGGCCAGGGTTCTCCGTCTGCGCCGACCGCAACAGCCCCCACACCGGAGCCGCCGCCAGATCGGTCACGTCCTCGCCCGGCCCGGCCGCCACCGCGCCCGATGTCACCAGCACCAACCGCGACCCGGCAGCCGCGAACCGCTCATCCGCCTGCCATGCCTGTACGGCGTCCAGCGCCCGGTGCAGCGCGTTCCGTACGGCCGCGGCCGTACCCCCGTCGCCGGTGCCGGTGCCGCAGTCGGTCAGCACGAACGACGGCAGCGTGTCGCCGTCGGCCACGGCAGCCCCGAGAGCCTCCAGATCGTCGTACGGCTTGCCCACGGCAAGGTCCGGGCTCAGGGCCGAGGCCATGCCGAGCGCGTCGTCGCCGACGATCGCCCACGACGGGCCGGAGCCGCCGGGCTCGTACGCCACCGGGCGGGCGGACGCCTCCCAGGCGACCCGGAACAGCGCGTCGTGGCGCCGTCCCCGGATGCGGAGGGCGCTCTCCAGCTGCTCGGTGTCGACCGGCCGCATGATCAGCGATTCCACCGAGGCCACCGGACGGCCCGTGGTGTCCGCGAGCGTCAGCGACACCGCGTCCGTGCTCGCCGCGGGCGACACCGTCACGCGCAGCGCCGTCGCCCCGGCCGCGTGCAGGGACACGCCGCGCCACGCGAACGGCAGGCGGACCACCGGTGTGGTGTCGCCCTCCTGCGGCGGCTGCGCGCCGACGGCACCCAGGCCCACCGCGTGCAGCGCCGCGTCGAGCAGCGCGGGATGCACTCCGAAACGGGTCCCGGCCGCCTGCTGGTCCTCGTCCAGCGCGACCTCGGCGAACACCTCGTCGCCGCGCCGCCACGCCGCCCGCAGGCCACGGAAGGCCGGGCCGTACCGGTATCCGGCGGCGCCCAAATCCTCATACAGCGCACCGCACTCGACCGGGGTCGCCCCCTCCGGAGGCCATACGGCCGACTCGGGTCCGCGCGCTTGCGCACCGGTGGCGAGCACACCGGTGGCGTGGCAGGTCCACTCGTCGCCGTGCGGTGCGTCCTCCGGCCGCGAATGGACGCTCACGTCGCGTCGTCCGGAGTCGTCCAGCCCGCCGACCGTCACCCGCAGGCACACCGCGTCGGCTTCCGGCAACACCAGCGGGGCGTGCAGCGTCAGCTCCTCGAACACATCGCAAGCGAACTCAATTACCGGCCCGCACCGCCAGCTCGACGAAGCCGGTGCCGGGCAGCAGCACCACGTCACCCACCGCGTGATCGGCCAGCCAGGCGTGGGTACGCGTCGACAGCCGACCCGTGAACACCACACCCGACGCGTCCGGCAGTTCCACGGCCGCCCCCAGCAGCGGGTGTTCGGCCGATGCCACCCCCAGACCCGATACGGCAGCCTCGCCGCCACCGTATGCCCCGTCCAGCCAGTAGCGGCGCCGCTGGAAGGCGTACGTCGGCAGCTCCACCCGGGACGCGCCCGTGCCCGTGAACACCCGGGGCCAGTCGACGTCGACGCCGTGCACCCACGCCTCGGACAGCGAGGCCACGATCCGGTCCAGCCCGCCGTCGTCCCGCCGCAGCGTGCTCACCACCGCGGGGGCGGACCGCTCCGGGTCCTCCAGGGTTTCCAGCACCCCCATCGTGAGGATCGGGTGGGGGCTGACCTCGACGAACACTCCGTGTCCGTCGTCCGCCAGGGCCCGGACGGTCTCCTCGAACCGCACCGGCTGCCGCAGGTTCCGGTACCAGTACCCGGAGTCCAGCTCGGCGGTGTTGAGCGGAGCGGCCGTGACGGTGGAGTAGAACGGCACCTCGGCGGCCCGCAGCTCGACACCGGCGAGGATCTCCGCCAACTCGCCTTCCAGCGACTCGACATGGGCCGAGTGCGCGGAGAAGTCCACCCCGGGGACGTTCCACCGCATCACCCCGGCCTTCGCCAGGACGGCCCCCAGCTCCTGTAGCGCGTCCGCGTCACCGGAGACCACGACCGCCTTGGGGCCGTTCACCGCGGCAATCGAGATACGGTCGCCGAACGGCTCGATCCGCTCGCGTACCCAGTCCTGCGAGGCCACGATCGACAGCATCCCGCCACGACCGGCGATCGCCAGCAGCGCGCGGCTGCGCAGCGCGACCACGCGGATCGCGTCCTCCAGCGACAGCACACCCGCCACACACGCGGCAGCGACCTCGCCCTGCGAGTGGCCCACGACCGCCGACGGCTCGACGCCGTACGAACGCCACACCTCGGCCAGCGACACCATCATCGAGAACAGCACCGGCTGCACCACATCGACCCGTGCCAACGCCGCCTCGTCCGCGAGCGCGTCCCGCAGCGACCAGTCGACCAGGCCGCTCAGCAGCCGTTCGCACTCCTCCATCCGCTCGGCGAACACCGGCGACGACTCCCACAGGTCCCGGGCCATGCCCGCCCACTGCGAGCCCTGACCGGGGAACACGAACACCACTCGGCCACCGTTGCCGGTCTCCTCCGGGCCGGTGACGACGCCGGTCGCCGCCTCGCCACGCGCCAACGCGCCCAGCCCGTGGAGGAGTTCGGCGCGCGTGCCACCGGTCACCACGGCGCGGTGTTCCAGCGCCGCCCGGCCCGACGCCAGCGACCAGCCCACGTCCACCGGCGAAAGACCGGCGTCGCCCTCGACCCGGGCCAGCAGCCGGGCCGCCTGCTCGCGCAGGGCCGCCGCACCGTGCCCGGACACCATCCACGGCACCGCGGGCAGTTCGATGGTCGGGGTTTCCGGTGCGCTACGGGGCTCCTCCTCCGCGTCCGCGTCCGGATCCGGGGCCTGTTCGAGGATGATGTGCGCGTTGGTCCCGCTCACCCCGAACGAGGACACCCCCGCCCGGCGCGGACGCCCCTCGGTCTCCGGCCATTCCCGCGCTGCCGTCAGCAGCTCCACCGCACCCGACGACCAGTCCACCTTCGTGGACGGCTCGTCCGCGTGCAGGGTGCTCGGCAGCACACCGTGGCGCAGCGCCAGGACCATCTTGATGACACCGGCCGCGCCCGCGGCGG
>NZ_GG657754.1:3649575-3661450 GCF_000158915.1 Streptomyces himastatinicus ATCC 53653
ACGCCCTCGCCCCAGCCCATGCCGTCGGCCGCGTCGGAGAACGCCTTCGAGCGCCCGTCCGCGGCCAGCCCGCGCTGACGGCTGAACTCCACGAACGCCACCGGAGTGGACAGCACGGCCACACCCCCGGCCACGGCCAGCGAGCATTCCTTGCGGCGCAGCGCGTGCACCGCCTCGTGCAGGGCGACCAGCGACGACGAGCAGGCGGTGTCCACCGTCACCGCGGGCCCTTCCAGGCCGAGGACGTACGAGAGGCGCCCCGAGAGCACCGCGCCCGAACCGCCGGTGACCACGTAACCGGCCACGTCCTCGGGCACCGCCTCGGGAGGCGGTCCGTAATGGGAGGGCGTGCCGCCGACGAAGACCCCGGTGCGGCTGCCCTTGAGCGACGACGGGTCGATACCGGCGCGCTCGACCAGCTCCCACGACGCCTCGAGGACGAGCCGCTGCTGTGGATCCATGGCGAGGGCCTCACGCGGCGAAATCCCGAAGAGGTCGGCGTCGAATTCGGCGGCATCGCGAACGAAGCTGCCTTCCCTCACATAGCTGGTGCCGGGCTTTCCCGATTCCCGGTCGGGGTCGTAAAGCGCGTCGATGTCCCAGCCCCGGTCGTCGGGGAATTCGGATACGGCGTCGGTACCGCTGGACAGCAGCCGCCACAGCCCCTCGGGCGAGTCGGCACCTCCGGGAAGACGGCAGTTCACGGCCACGATCGCGATGGGTTCGCGCTCGGCCGCCTCCTGCTCCTGGAGGCGCGCCCGCGTCTTGTGGAGGTCGGCCGTCACCCATTTGAGATATTCCCGGAGCTTGTCTTCGTTCCCCGTCATGATTTACCGAACTCCCGGTTGATGAAGTCGAATATCTCGTTGTCCGTCGCCGTATCCAGCTGGTCTTCCACGGCCGGTCCCTCGTCCGGCGCGGCGCCGCCCGGAGGGTTGTCCTCCGTGGCGTCGCCCAGCCGCGACAGGAGCAGCTGAAGCCGCGAGGTGATGGTGGTCCGGGTGTCCTCGTCCTCCGGGAGGATCGAAAACACCGCCGCCTCCAGCCTGTCGAGTTCCGCGATCGCGGACTCCCCGCTGCCGACCGCGCTTCCGACGAGCTGTGCCCGTAGGTAGGCGGCGAGGTCGGCGGGTGTCGGATGGTCGAAGACGAGCGCCGCGGGAAGCCGTAGCCCGGTGGCGCCTTGCAGCCGGTTGCGCAGCTCGACGGCGGTGAGCGAGTCGAAGCCCAGATCCTTGAAGGCCCGGTCCTCGCCCACCGTGTTCGTTCCGTCGTGGCGCAGCACGGCGGCGGCGTGGGAGCGCACCAGGCCGAGCAGGGTGCGCTCGCGCTCGGCCTCCGTCATCGCCGTGAGCCGCCCGGCCAGCGCCCCGGCCCCGTCGGCTTCCTCGCTGTCGGAAGTGTGCGCCGCCGTGGCCTCCTGGAGCGCCTGGCGCACCTCGGGCAGGTCGTGCAGCAGCGGCCGTGGCCGCGCGGCGGTGAAGGCAGGGGCGAAGCGCGCCCAGTCCACGTCGGCGACCACGGCGCACGTCTCGTCGTGGTCCAGCGCCAGCTGGAGCGCCTCCATGGCCAACTCCGGGTCCATCGACAGGACGCCGAGCCGGGTCATGTGCTCCTCCGCCCCGCTGTCCGTCAGCATGCCCGCACCGGCCCACGCACCCCACGCGACGGACGTCGCGGGCAGCCCCCGGGAGCGGCGGCGCTGCGCCAGCGCGTCCAGGTGTGCGTTGGCCGCGCCGTACGCGCCCTGGCCACCGGCGCCCCAGACCCCGGCGTTCGAGGAGAACAGCACGAAGGCGTCCAGGTCCTCATCGGCCAACAGCTCGTCGAGGTGGACGGCGCCCGACACCTTGCCCGACGCGGCCTCGGCGAGCGTGGCGTCGTCCGTCGCGTCGAGGCTCGCGTTCGGCGCCACACCTGCCGTGTGCACCACCGCACGCACGGGAGAACCGTCCGCCCGCAGCTCCTCCAGCAGCGTGGCGAGCGCCGCGCGGTCCGCGACGTCGCACGCGGCCACCGTCACCCTGGCCCCCATCGCGGTCAGCTCGTCCCGCAGCTCACCGGCGCCCGGAGACTCCAGGCCACGGCGGCTGGTCAGGACGAGATGGTCGGCCCCGCGCCGCGCCATCCAGCGCGCCACGTGCCCGCCCAGCGCACCGGTTCCGCCGGTGATCAGGACCGTGCCCTGCGGCTTCCAGTCCCGTACGGCCCGTACGTCCCCGAGCGGCGCGTGCACCAGCCGTCGCGCGAACACGCCCGTGGCGCGCAGCGCGACCTGGTCCTCGGTGCCGCCCTCCGCGGCTCCGGCCGGTGTGCCTGCTGCTGGTGTGCCCCCGGCCCGTACGCCACCGGTCAGCACGCCGCGCAACCGCGTCATCGTGCGGGCGTCGGGCGCCTCCGGCAGATCGACCAACCCGCCCCAGCGCTGCGGGTGTTCGAGGCCGACGATCCTGCCGAGACCCCAGGTCTGCGCCTGCGCCGCGCTGACGGCGGAGCCGTTGCCGTCCGGGCGCCCCGTGGCCACGGCACCCCGCGTGGCCAGCCACAGCGGTGCGTCCCACGCGGCATCGCCCAGCGCCTGCACCAGCCGCAACGTGGCCGCCAGGCCGCGCGGCACCACGGGGTGCGGCGGATGCGGATCCTCGTCCAGCGCGAGCAGCGACAGTACGCCGCTGATGTCACCGTGCCGGGCGCGAACCTCGGCGAGTTGGGCGGCCAGCCCGGCGCGGTCCCCGTCGGCCGCATCCCAGACCAGCGGGACGACCGTCCCTCCGCCGTGGGACAACGCCTGGGATGCGGAGGTCGCCCATGGGTCGTCCGCGTACCCGGAGGGGACCACCAGCAGCCACGTACCGGCGGTGGGCACCTCGTCCGTCAACGCGCCCTCCGGCACCTGCTTCCAGGCGATCCGGTAACGCCAACCGTCGACGGTGGACCGGGTACGACGCTGCCGGCGCCACGACGAGAGGGTGGGCAGCAGATCACCCAGCGACGACTGCTGTGCCTCGCCCTCGACGTCGAGAGTCGACGCCACCGACTCCAGATCGCCGCTCTCGACCGCCTCCCAGAAACGCTCCTCGACCTGATCGGCAGGCAGGGTGACTGCCCTGCTCGCCGCGACGGCGGGGGCGTCGAGCCAGTAGCGGCGGCGCTGGAAGGCGTACGTGGGCAGGTCCGCGCGGGAAGGGTTGGTGGCGGCGAAGGCCCGCGTCCAGTCGACGTCCATGCCCTGGACCCACAGCTCGGCGAGGGAGGTCAGGAAGCGATCCAGCCCACCGTCGTCCCGGCGCAGCGTGCCGGTGACCACGGCCGCGTCGGCGATGTCCTGCACGCTCATGGTGAGGACGGGGTGCGAGCTGACCTCGATGAACGTGCTGTGGCCCTGTTCGGTCAGCGTCTCGATGGCTGACTGGAAGCGAACCGTCTGCCGCAGGTTCCGGTACCAGTACCCGGCGTCCAGCGTCGTCGTGTCCAGCCATTCATTCGTCACCGTCGAGAAGAACGGCACCTTGCTGGTCTGCGGTCGTACGGACGCCAGCACCCGGGCCAACTCGTCCTCGATCAGCTCCACATGTGTGGTGTGGGAGGCGTAGTCCACCGCGATACGACGGATACGAACCTCAGCGGCCTCACACTCCGCCACCAGCTCGTCCAGCGCCTCCGGCTCACCGGCCACCACGACCGAGGTCGGGCCATTGAGCGCGGCCACCTCCAGCCGACCCGCCCACCGCTCCAACCGGGCCTCAACCTCGGCCAGCGACAACGCCACCGACGCCATCCCGCCACGACCAGCCAGACCACCGGCGATGGCCTGCGACCGCAACGCCACCACCCGCGCACCGTCCTCCAACGACAGCGCACCAGAGACGCAGGCCGCGGCAATCTCGCCCTGCGAGTGCCCCACGACGGCCGTGGGCTCGATGCCGTACGAACGCCACAGCGCCGCCAACGACACCATCACCGCCCACGACACCGGCTGCACCACGTCGACACGGTCCAGCGAGGGCGCGTCCGGCACCTGCCGCACCACATCCAGCAGGCTCCAGCCGACATGCGCCGACAGCGCCGCAGCACACTCCGCCATCCGCTCCGCGAACACCGGCGAAGCATCCAGCAACTCCACCGCCATCCCCACCCACTGCGAACCCTGCCCCGGGAACACGAACACCACCCGGCCGCCAGCCCCCGCGGCCGTGCCCGTCACCAGCCCAGGAACCTCCTCGCCCCGCGCCAGAGCAGCGACACCGGACGCCAGGCCGTCCCGGTCTCCGGCCACCACGACCGCACGGTTCTCGAACACCGCACGTCCCGAGGCCAGTGACCAGCCCACATCCACCGGCGACAGCCCGCCGTCGCCCTCGACGTGCGACAGCAGCCGCGCCGCCTGCCCCCGCAGCGCCCCGGCACCACGGCTGGAGAACACCCATGGCAGGGCGGCGGGTGGCGCGCTGTCGGCCTTCCGTACCGGCTCCGCCTCGGGTGCCTGCTCCAGGATGACGTGCGCGTTCGTACCGCTCACCCCGAACGACGACACGCCCGCCCGACGCGGACGCCCCTCCGCCTCCGGCCACGCTCGCGCCTCGCTCAGCAGCTCCACCGCACCGGCCGACCAGTCCACCTTGGACGACGACTCGTGCGCGTGCAGCGTCTGCGGCAGCACACCGTGGCGCATGGCCTGCACCATCTTGATGACACCGGCGACACCGGCAGCGGCCTGCGCATGCCCGATATTGGACTTCAGCGAGCCGAGCCACAGCGGCTGCCCCTCGGCGTGCTCCTGGCCGTACGTGGCGAGCAGCGCCTGCGCCTCGATGGGGTCGCCCAGCGTGGTCCCCGTACCGTGCGCCTCCACCGCGTCCACATCCGCCGCCGATACGCCAGCGTTGGCGAGCGCGGCGCGGATCACGCGCTGCTGCGACGGGCCGTTCGGCGCCGTCAGACCATTCGACGCACCGTCCTGGTTCACCGCCGAGCCGCGGACCACCGCAAGCACCTCGTGGTCGTTGCGGCGGGCGTCGGACAGCCGCTCCAGCAGCAGCATGCCCGCGCCCTCGGCCCAGCCGGTGCCGTTCGCGTCGTCCGAGAACGCCTTGCACCGGCCGTCAGGCGACAGGGCCCGCTGGCGGCTGAACTCCACGAAGGTCGTCGGGGTGGACATCACGGTGACGCCACCGGCCAGGGCGAGGGTGCATTCGCCGTTGCGCAGCGCCTGCACCGCGAGGTGCAGGGTCACCAGGGACGACGAGCACGCGGTGTCCACCGTCACCGCCGGGCCCTCGAGCCCGAAGGTGTACGAGACCCGGCCCGAGGCGACGCTGCCCGCGCTGCCATTGCCGATGTATCCCTCGAAGCCGTCGGGGGCCGTCTGCATCCGGGAGGCGTAGTCGTTGTACATCACGCCCGCGAACACGCCCGCCCGACTGCCCCGCAGCGACTGGGGATCGACACCCGCCCGCTCGAACGCCTCCCACGAGGTCTCCAGCAGCAACCGCTGCTGCGGGTCCATCGCCAGCGCCTCGCGCGGCGAGATGCCGAAGAACTCCGGGTCGAACTCGGCGGCGTCGTGGAGGAAGCCGCCCTCCCGGGAGTACGTCTTGCCCTGCCGGTCCGGGTCCGGGTCGTACAGGTTCGCCACGTCCCAGCCACGGTCCACCGGGAACTCCGAGATCGCGTCGGTGCCGCTCGCGACCAGGTCCCACAGCTCCTCCGGGGACCGCACACCACCAGGGAAGCGGCAGCCCATGCCCACGATCACGATCGGGTCGTCCTCGGGCGCGACCACCGAAGCCACCGGCACCACAGCCGTCTCCGCAGCGCCGAACAGCTCGGCGCTGAGGTGCCGGGCGAGGGCGTTGGGGGTGGGGTGGTCGAAGACCAGCGTGGCGGGCAGTCGGAGGCCGGTGGCGGCGTTGAGCCGGTTGCGCAGCTCCACGGCCGTCAGCGAGTCGAAGCCGAGATCCTTGAAAGCCCGGCTCTCCTCCACCGCCCCCGCCGAGCCATGGCCCAGGACGATCGCGACGTGTCCGCGCACGAACTCCAGGAGTTCCGCGCGCTGTTCGTCGCCGGAACGCCCGGCGAGGCGCTGAGCGAGGCCGCCGGAGGCGGACGTGGCCCGTGCGCGGCGTACGGGGCCTCGGACCAGTCCGCGGAGGATGGCCGGGACGGTCCCGTCCGACGCGCGCAGCGCCGCCGTGTCGAACCGCGCCGCCAGCAGCAACGCGTCATCGGCCGCGACACCGGCGTCGAACAGCGCCAGTCCCTCGTCCGACGACAGCGCCCTCAGCCCCGAGCGAGCGATCCGCGCAAGGTCCGCCTGGCCCAGCTCGCCGGTCATGCCGCTGCGCTGCTCCCACATCCCCCACGCGAGCGAGGTCGCGGGCAGTCCTTCGGCACGGCGTACGGCGGCCAGCGCGTCCAGGAACACGTTCGCCGCCGCGTAGTTGCCCTGGCCCGCGCTGCCGAGCACACCGGCAGCCGACGAGAACAGCACGAACGCCGACAGGTCCAGCTCACGCGTCAGCTGGTGCAGATTCCACGCGGCGTCCACCTTCGGGCGCATGACCTCATCGAGCCGTTCCGGCGTCAGCGCCGAGACCAGCCCGTCGTCCAGCACACCCGCCGTATGCACCACCGCGCTCAACGGATGCTCGGCCGGAATCCCGTCCAACAGCCCGGCCAGCGCGTCCCGGTCGGCCACATCGCACGCGGCCACCGACACCTCCGCACCCAGCCCCGACAGCTCCGCCATCAGCGCGTCGGTGCCCTCAGCTTCCGCACCACGACGGCTCACCAGCAACAGCCGCCGCACACCGTGCTCGACCACCAGATGCCGCGCCACCAGACCGCCCAGCACCCCCGTGGCCCCCGTGACCAGCACCGTTCCGTCACCATCGGAGCCGGTCCAGGACGGGGCATCGCCCTGCCCGGACGAAGCGCCCGAGGCCAGCCGCGGTACGTACACCACGTCACCGCGCACCGCGAGCTGCGGCTCGTCGCCCGCGCCCAGGGCCAACGCCAGGGCAGCGGACGGCGTCTCCTCGCCGTCGGTGTCCACCAGCACGAACCGGCCCGGGTTCTCCGTCTGTGCCGACCGCAGCAGCCCCCACGCGGCAGCCGCCGCCAGATCCCCGACCGACTCGTCGGCCCCGGCCGCCACCGCACCCGTGGTCACCACAGCCAGCCGCGACCCGGCGAACCGCTCATCGGCCAACCACGCCTGCACCAATCCCAGAGCGCACCCAACCGCCTCATGCGCAGCCCGCCCCGTCTCACCGGCAGCCGACGTCACGAACGGAACCAGCACCACATCCGGCACCGAAGCCCCAGCCCCGACAGCCGCGCTCAGTGCCTCCAGATCGGCGTACGCAGCACCATCGCCCGAACCGACCACGGCCACATCGCCAGACGCCACCGCATCCGACGGCACCGCGGTCCACTCGACGCGGAACAGCGCATCCCGCGTCCCACCGCTCACCGCGCCCGCCAGCCGATCGACATCCACCTCGCGCATGACCAGGGACTCGACCGCCGCGACGGGCTGCCCGGTGCTGTCCGCGACCGTCACCGAGACCGCGTCCGTACCGGCCGGAGCCAGCCGCACCCGCAGCACACCGGCACCCGCCGCGTACAACGACACACCACGCCACTCAAACGGCAACCGCGCCCGGCCATCCGAGAAGAAGTCGCCCAGCTGCACGCCGTGCAACGCCGCATCCAGCAGCGCCGGATGCAGACCAAAGCGCGCCGCCTCTTCCTGCTGCTCCTCGTCCAACGCGACCTCGGCGAACACCTCGTCCCCGCGCCGCCACGCCGCCCGTACGCCCTGGAACACCGGCCCGTAGCCGAATCCAGCAGCATCGAGGTCCGCGTACATGCCGTCCGCAGACACCGGCTCCGCACCCACCGGCGGCCACACCGCCAGCTCATCGGCCGCCGACCGCGCACCGCTCGACCCCAGCACGCCCATGGCGTGGCACGTCCACGGCCCGCCCGCAGCCTCGTCCTCGGCGCGGGAGTACACGGTCAGCGAACGCCGCCCGGCCTCGTCCGGCTCGTCCACCACCAGCTGGAGCAGTACACCGCCGCTCTCCGGCACGATCAGCGGGGCCTGAAGCGTCAGCTCCTCCACCGCGTCACAGCCGACCTGGTCGGCGGCCCGGACCGCCAGCTCGACAAACGCGGTCCCGGGCAGCAGCACCGCGCCCGCCACCACGTGATCGGCCAGCCACGGATGCGTACGCAGCGACAGCCGACCCGTCAGCAGCAGCCCGTCCGCGCCCGCCAGCTCCACCGCGGCGCCCAGCAGCGGATGCTCCGCCGAACCGAGCCCCAGCCCGGCCGCCGCTCCAGCACCCGCCGCGTCCGCGCCGCCCTCCAGCCAGTACCGCTCGCGCTGGAAGGCGTACGTCGGCAGATCCGTCCAGGACGCTCCCGTGCCGGTGAACACCTGCTCCCAGGCCACGTCCACGCCCCGCGTCCACACCCGGGCCATGCCCTCGACGAACGCTCGCTCCTCGGCACGGTCCGCCCGCAGCACCGGCACGAACGCCGCGTCGGGCAGGGTCTCGGCACCCATGGAGCTGAGCGCGCCGTCCGGACCGACCTCCACGAAGACACCGACGCCTTCGGCGTGGAGAGCGCTGATGCCATCGGAGAAGCGCACGGCCTCCCGCACATGCCGCACCCAGTAGTCCGCCGAGTCCAGTTCCCCGGCGGTGGCCGGTGAGCCCGTCAGGTTCGACATCACCGGCACCTGCGGGGCGGCGTACGTCAGCCCCTCGGCCACGGAACGGAACTCGGCGAGCATCGGCTCCATGCGCGGCGAGTGGAACGCATGCGAGACCCGCAGCCGCTTGGTCTTACGCCCCAGCTCAGCCAGCTCACCAGCGATCTCAAGGACCACGTCCTCGTCACCGGACAGGACCACCGACGACGGACCATTGACCGCCGCGATCCCCGCCTGGTCCTCACGGCCGGACAGCAGCGGGACGACCTCGGCCTCGGCGGCCTGCACCGCCACCATCGCGCCACCGGAAGGCAGCGCCTGCATCAACCGGCCGCGCGCCGCCACCAACCTCGCCGCGTCCGCCAGCGAGAACACACCCGCCACATGAGCTGCCGCGATCTCGCCGATGGAGTGCCCGCCCACGAAGTCCGGCGTTATACCGAAGGACTCCACCAGCCGGAACAGCGCCACCTCGACGGCAAACAAACCCGCCTGGGTGAACACCGTCTCATCCAGCAGACCCGACGCCCCGGCCTCGCCGAACACCACATCCCGCACCAAGCACTCCACATGCCCGGCCAGCTCCCCATCCAGCGCCTCGCACGCCTCGTCAAAGGCCCGCGCAAACACCGGGAACCGGCCATACAACTCCCGGCCCATCCCGACCCGCTGCGAGCCCTGACCCGAGAACACCACCGCAACCCGGCCACCACCACCGGCCACACCCCAGCCGAGCGTCACACCAGGCGCTTCCTCACCTCGCGCCACCACCCCCAGCCCAGCGGCCAGCTCAGCCGCCGTACCGCCCACGACCACCGCGCGGTCCTCCAGCGCGGCGCGCCCCGCCGCCAGCGACCAGCCCACATCCACGGGCGACAGCTCGGCCTCACCCTCCACCCGGGAGAACAACCGAGCCGCCTGGCCCCGCAGCGCGGCCTCGCCACGCCCCGACACCACCCACGGCACGACGCCGGCCACGACCGCGCTCGCATCCGACGTCGGTTCCACGGCCGGGGCCTGCTCCAGGATGACGTGGGCGTTCGTCCCGCTCACACCGAACGACGACACACTCGCCCGGCGCGGACGATCGTCAGCGTCCGGCCACTCCCGCGCCTCGTTCAGCAGCTCCACCGCACCGGCCGACCAGTCCACCTTGGTCGACGGCTCATCCGCGTGCAGGGTCCGCGGCAGCACACCGTGCTGCATGGCCTGCACCATCTTGATGACACCGGCCACACCGGCGGCGGCCTGCGCATGCCCGATGTTGGACTTCAGCGACCCCAGCCACAGCGGCGGCTGACCCTCGGCGCGCCCCTGCCCATACGTAGCAATCAGCGCCTGCGCCTCTATCGGGTCGCCCAGCTTCGTCCCCGTACCGTGCGCCTCGACCGCGTCCACATCCGCCGCCGCCACGCCCGCGTTCGCCAGTGCGGCCCGGATCACCCGCTGCTGCGACGGACCATTCGGCGCCGTCAGACCATTGGACGCACCGTCCTGGTTCACCGCCGAGCCCCGGACCACCGCAAGCACCCGGTGGCCGTTCGCCCGCGCGTCCGACAACCGCTCCAGCAGCAGCATGCCCGCGCCCTCGGACCATCCGGCACCGTTGGCGTCGTCCGAGAACGACCGGCACCGGCCGTCCGTCGACAGGCCGCGCTGACGGCTGAACTCCACGAAGACGGCCGGGGTGGACATCACCGTGACGCCACCGGCCAGGGCCAGCGAGCATTCGCCGTTACGCAGTGCCTGGGCCGCCAAGTGCAGTGACACCAGGGACGACGAGCACGCCGTGTCCACCGTGACCGCAGGGCCCTCCAGCCCGAAGACATAGGAGAGGCGGCCGGAGGCCACGCTGCCCGCGCTGCCGTTGCCGAGGTACCCCTCGAACCCGTCGGGCGTGACTCGCAGGCGCGAGCCGTAGTCGTTGTACATGACCCCGGCGAACACACCGGTGCGGCTGCCCCGCAGCGACTGCGGATCGACCCCCGCACGCTCGAACGCCTCCCACGCGGTCTCCAGCAGCAGCCGCTGCTGGGGGTCGGTGGCCAGCGCCTCCCGGGGCGACATCCCGAAGAAGGCGGGGTCGAACTCGGCCGCATCGTGCAGGAAGCCGCCCTCCCTGGCGTACGTCTTGCCCTGCCGGTCCGGGTCCGGGTCGTACAGGTCCTCGATGTCCCAGCCACGGTCCACCGGGAACTCCGACACCGCGTCGACGCCCCGGGCGACCAGGTCCCACAGCTCCTCCGGCGATCGCACACCGCCGGGGAAGCGGCAGCCCATGCCCACGATCACGATCGGGTCGTCCTCGGCCGCGACCGTCGAAGCCACCGGCACCACAGCCGTCTCCGTGGCGCCGAACAGCTCGGCATGCAGATGGACGACCAGGGCGGCCGGTGTGGGGTGATCGAAGACGAGGGTGGCGGGCAGCCGCAGCCCGGTGGCGCCGTTCAGCCGGTTCCGCAGGTCCACGGCGGTCAGCGAGTCGAAGCCGAGATCCTTGAACGCACGGCTCTCCTCCACCGCACCGGCCGAGTCATGGCCCAGGACGGTCGCCACGTGTCCCCGTACGAGTTCCGACAGCGCACGCGTCCGCTCGCTCTGCGTCAGCCCGGCCAACCGCTGCGCCAGGCCCTCCGCCGTCCCGGCGCCCTCACCGGCACGCGCCCGGCGCACCGGCCCCCGCACCAGTCCGCGAAGGATGGACGGGACGGTCGCCTCCGCCGCGCGCAGCGCCGCCGTGTCGAACCGCGCCGCCAGCAGCAACGCCTCGTCCGCCGCGACACCGGCGTCGAACAACGCCAGCCCTTCGTCCGACGACAGCGCCCTCAGCCCCGAACGCGCCATCCGCGCCAGATCCGCCTGGCCCAGCTCGCCGGTCATGTCGCTGCGCTGCTCCCAGAGACCCCAGGCCAGCGAGGTCGCGGGCAGTCCTTCGGCGCGGCGTACGGCGGCCAGCGCATCGAGGAACACGTTCGCCGCCGCGTAATTGCCCTGGCCCGCGCTGCCCAGCACACCCGCAGCCGACGAGAACAACACGAACGCCGAAAGCCCCAGCTCACGCGTCAACTCATGCAGATTCCACGCCGCGTCCACCTTCGGGCGCATGACACCCGCCAGCCGTTCCGGCGTCAGCGCCGAGACCAGCCTGTC
>NZ_GG657754.1:3661575-3664651 GCF_000158915.1 Streptomyces himastatinicus ATCC 53653
CAACTCCGCCGCACCCTCGGCATCCGGGCCACGAAGGCACACCAGCAGCAGACGCCGCACACCGTGCTCGACCACCAGAAGCCGCGCCACCAGACCGCCCAGCACCCCCGTGGCCCCGGTGACCAGCACCGTTCCGTCCCCGTGCCACGGCGCAGTCGACTGAGGCGCTGCCGCGGCCCGTACGAGCTTCGGCGTACGGACGACCCCGTCGCGTACGGCCAGCTGCGGCAGGTCCGACGCCAGCAGCTCACCGGGCACACGGGTGCTGTCGTCGTCGGTGTCCACCAGCAGGAATCGGCCCGGGTTCTCCGTCTGTGCCGACCGCAGCAGCCCCCACACCGCGGCCGCCGCCAGATCCCGCACCGTCTCCCCGGCCTCGACGGCCACCGCGCCCGACGTCACCACCGCCAGCCGCGCCCCGGCGAACCGCTCATCCGCCAACCACCCCTGCACGAGCCCCAGAGCACGCCCAACCGCCTCATGCGCAGCCCACACCGTGTCACCGGCAGCCGACGCCGCGAACGGAACCAGCACCACATCCGGCACCGAAGCTCCGGCCCCGACAGCCGCGCTCAGTGCCTCCAGATCGGCGTACGCAGCACCCTCCACCGAACCCACCACGACCACATCGCCAGACGCCATCTCGCCCGACGGCACCGCAGTCCACTCGACGCGGAACAGCGCATCCCGCGGCCCGCCACTCACCGCGCCCGCCAGCTGCTCGACATCCACCTCGCGCATCGCCAGGGACTCGACCGCCGCGACCGGCCGACCAGCACCATCCGCAGCTGTCACCGACACCGCGTCCGCACCGGCCGGTGCCAGCCGCACCCGCAGCACACCGGCACCGGCCGCGTACAACGACACACCACGCCACTCAAACGGCAACCGCGCCCGGTCATCCGAGAAGAAGTCACCGAACTTCACGCCATGCAAGGCCGCGTCCAGCAAGGCCGGATGCACCCCGAAGCGCGCCGCTTCCTCCTGCTGCCCCTCGTCCAACGCGACCTCGGCGAACACCTCATCCCCACGCCGCCACACAGCCCGCACACCCTGGAACACCGGCCCGTAGCCATAACCGGCGGCATCGAGGTCGGCGTACATCTCCCCCGAAGCCACCGGCACCGCACCCGCCGGCGGCCACACCGCCAGCTCATCGGCCACCGGCCGCACACTGCCCGTCCCCAGCACACCCATGGCATGGCAGGCCCACGCCTCGTCCAGCGACGTGTCCTCCGCGCGGGAGTGCACGCTGAAGGTCCGACGGCCGGCCTCATCGGGCTCGGCCACGGTGACCCGCAGTTGGACACCCTTGCCCTCGGGGAGGGTCAGCGGGCTCTGGAGGGTCAGTTCCTCGACCACATCGCAGCCGACCTCGTCACCGGCCCGTACCGCCAGCTCCACGAACCCCGTGCCCGGCAGCAGCACCACGCCGCCCACGGCGTGGTCGGCCAGCCAGGGATGCGTACGCAGCGACAGCCGCCCGGTGAAGACCAGCCCCGCCGCGTCCGGCAGTTCCACCGCGGCCCCCAGCAGCGGATGCTCGGCCGCCGCCAGCCCGAGACCCGGCAACGCACCCAACGCGTCGACGGCGGGCTCCATCCAGTAGCGGCGCCGCTGGAAGGCGTACGTCGGCAGATCCACGACGGACGCGCCCGTGTCCTCGAAGGCCCGCGTCCAGTCGACGTCCACGCCCTGGACCCACAGCTCGGCGAGCGAGGTCAGGAAGCGATCCAGGCCACCGTCGTCCCGGCGCAGCGTGCCGGTGACCACGGCCGCGTCGGCGATGTCCTGCACGCTCGCGGTCAGGACGGGGTGCGAGCTGACCTCGACGAACGTGCCGTGCCCCTGCTCGGTCAGCATCTCGACGGCGGACTGGAAGCGCACGGTCTGCCGCAGATTCCGGTACCAGTACGAGGCATCCAGCCCAGCCGTGTCCAGCCACTCCCCCGACACCGTCGAGAAGAACGGCACCTTGCTGGTCTGCGGTCGCACGGACGCCAGCACCCGGTGCAGCTCTTCTTCGATCAGCTCGACGTGTGAGGTGTGCGAGGCGTAGTCCACCGCGATACGGCGGATACGGACCTCCGCGGCCTCGCACTCGGCCATCAGCTCGTCCAGCGCCTCGGGCTCACCGGCGACGACGACCGAGGTCGGGCCGTTGAGCGCGGCCACCTCCAACCGACCCGCCCACCGGGTCAGCCGGGCCTCAACCTCGGCCAACGGCAACGCAACGGAAGCCATCCCGCCACGACCAGCCAGACCACCGGCGATGGCCTGCGACCGCAACGCCACCACCCGCGCACCGTCCTCCAACGACAGCGCACCAGAGACGCAGGCGGCAGCAATCTCACCCTGCGAATGGCCCACCACGGCGGCGGGCTCGATGCCGTACGAACGCCACAGCGCCGCGAGGGACACCATCACCGCCCACGACACCGGCTGCACCACATCAACCCGCTCCAACGACGGAGCACCCGGCACCCGCCGCACCACATCCAGCAGACCCCAGTCCACGAACCCGGACAGCGCCGCCGCACACTCCGCCATCCGCTCCGCGAACACCGGCGAAGCATCCAGCAACTCCACCGCCATGCCCACCCACTGCGAACCCTGACCCGGGAACACGAACACCACCCGGCCACCAGCCCCCGCGGCCATCCCCGTGACCAGCCCAGGAGCCTCCTCGCCCCGCGCCACGGCGCCCAGCCCAGCGACCAGCTGCTCACGCGATCCGGCGCTCACCACCGCACGGCTCTCGAACACCGCCCGCCCGGACGCCAGCGACCACCCCACATCCACCGGCGACAGCCCGGCCTCGCCCTCCACCCGGGACAGCAACCGCGCCGCCTGCTCGCGCAACGCCCCAACACCACGGCCGGAGAACACCCACGGCACCGCCACCGGCACCACACCAGCCGCCTCATCCGGCTCCGGCTCGGGCGCCTGCTCCAGGATCACGTGCGCGTTGGTCCCGCTCACCCCGAACGACGACACACCCGCACGCCGCGGACGGCCCTCCGCCTCCGGCCACTCCCGCGCCTGGCTACAGCAGCTCCACCGCACCCGCCGACCA
>NZ_GG657754.1:3664932-3670954 GCF_000158915.1 Streptomyces himastatinicus ATCC 53653
CATCCGCCGCCGACACACCCGCATTCGCCAACGCGGCCCGAATCACCCGCTGCTGCGACGGCCCGTTCGGCGCCGTCAGACCATTGGACGCACCGTCCTGATTCACCGCCGAACCACGCACCACCGCCAACACCCGATGGCCATTCGCCCGCGCATCCGACAGCCGCTCCAGCAGCAGCATGCCCGCACCCTCGGCCCACCCCGTACCGTCCGCGTCGTCCGAGAACGACCGGCACCGGCCGTCGGGCGACAGCCCGCGCTGACGGCTGAACTCCACGAAGATGGTCGGCGAGGCCATCACCGCGACGCCACCGGCCAGCGCCATCGAGCACTCGCCGTTGCGCAGCGCCTGCACCGCCAGGTGCAGCGCCACCAGCGACGACGAGCACGCCGTGTCTACAGTCACCGCGGGGCCCTCAAGACCCAGGGTGTAGGCGACGCGCCCCGAGATGGCGGAGGTCGTGGTGCCGGTCAGGTAGTAGCCGTCGCTGCCCTCGGCGGCGTTCTCCCTGCCGAAGGCGTACCCCTGCGCCGCCGCACCGGCGAACACACCTGCCTGGGAGCCCCGGAGGGAGGCGGGGTCGATGCCCGCCCGCTCGATGGCCTCCCACGACGTCTCCAGCAGCAGCCGCTGCTGCGGGTCCATCGCCACGGCCTCACGCGGGGAGATGCCGAAGAAGTCCGCGTCGAAGTCGGCGGCGGTCTTGAGGAAGCCGCCGGTGCGCACGTACGACTTCCCGGGGCGGTCCGGGTCGGCGTCGTACAGCGTGTCGAGGTCCCAGCCGCGGTCGGTCGGGAAGTCGGTGATGCTGTCCCCGCCGGAGGCCAGCAGATCCCACAGCGCCTCCGGGGAGTCGGCCTCGCTCGGGTAGCGGCACCCGATGCCGACGATGGCGATCGGCTCGTCCGCCCGCAGGGCCGGGACCTGCGCGGGAGCCATGGCGGCGCCGCCGATCTCGGGCTGGGCGCCGAGCAGTTCGTCGCGCAGCTGGCGGGCGAGGGCGTTGGGGGTGGGGTGGTCGAAGATGAGGGTGGCGGGCAGTCGCAGCCCGGTGGCGGCGTTGAGCCGGTTGCGCAGCTCCACGGCGGTCAGCGAGTCGAAGCCGAGATCCTTGAACGCCCGGCTCTCCTCCACCGCGCCCGCCGAGCCATGACCGAGCACGATCGCGACATGCCCGCGCACCAGCTCCGACAGCTCCGCGAGCTGTTCGGCCTCGGAGCGGCCCGCCAGCTGCTGGCCCAGTCCCCCGGTGCCCGCCGCGCTGCGCCCGGCGGCCGCGGCCCGGCCACGTCGTACGGCGCCTCGTACGAGGCCGCGCAGCATGGTCGGCGCCTCGTCGCCCAGCGAACGCAGCGCGGCCATGTCCAGCCGCACCGGCAGCAACAACGCCTCATCAGCCGCCACACCGGCGTCAAAGAGCGCCAGCCCCTCATCCGACGACACCGCCGCCAAGCCCGAACGAGCAATCCGCGCCAGATCCGCCTGACCCAACTCACCGGTCATCCCACTGCGCTGCTCCCACATCCCCCACGCCAACGACGACGCAGGCAACCCCTCAGCCCGCCGCACCGCCGCCAACGCGTCCAGGAACACATTCGCCGCCGCGTAATTCCCCTGACCCGCACTCCCCAGCACACCCGCAGCCGACGAAAACAGCACGAACGCCGACAGCCCCAACTCACGCGTCAACTCATGCAAATTCCACGCCGCATCCACCTTCGGACGCATCACCCCATCAACCCGCTCCGGCGACAACGCCGACACCAGACCGTCATCCACCACACCCGCCGCATGCACCACCGCCGACAACGGACGCTCAGCCGGAATCCCCGCCAGCAACTCCGCCAGCGCATCGCGATCGGCCACATCGCAGGCCACCACCCGGGCCCGCGCACCCAGCTCCGACAGCTCCGCCACCAGCTCCGACGCGCCTTCGGCGTCCGGGCCACGACGGCTGACCAGCAGCAATTCCCGCACACCGTGTTCCACCACCAGGTGCCGCGCCACCAGACCGCCGAGGGTCCCGGTGGCGCCGGTCACCAGGGCGGTGCCCGTGCCCGTTCCGGCCAGCGGGGCGGGGATGGTGAGCAGCACCTTGCCGATGTGCCGGGCCTGGCTGAGGTAGCGGAATGCCTCGGGAGCGCGCCGTACGTCCCAGGTCGTGGCGGGCAGCGGGGTGAGCACGCCGTGCTCGAACAGCTCCAGCAGTTCGACCAGCATCTCCTGGGTACGGTCCAGCCCGGCTTCGGCCAGGTCGAACGCCTGGTAGACGACGCCCGGGTGGGCCGCGGCGACCTCGGCCGGGTCGCGCTGGTCGGTCTTGCCCATCTCCAGGAAGCGGCCGCCGCGGGGCAGCAGGCGGAGCGAGGCGTCCACGAAATCGCCCGCGAGGGCGTCCAGCACCACGTCCATGCCCCGGCCGTCGGTCGCGGCGCGGAAGCGGTCCTCGAAGTCCAGCGTGCGGGAGGAGGCGATGCGCGTGTCGTCGAGGCCGGAGGCGCGCAGCGCGTCCCACTTGCCCTCGCTGGCCGTGCCGAAGACGTCCGCGCCCCAGTGGCGCGCGAGCTGTACGGCCGCCATGCCGACTCCGCCGGCGGCGCTGTGCACCAGCACCGATTCGCCGGACCGCAGCCCGGCCAGGTGGCGCAGGCCGTAGTACGCGGTCAGGAAGACGACGGGCACGGAGGCGGCCCGTACGAACGACCACCCCGCGGGCATCGGCGCCACCATCCGCCGGTCGGTGACGGCGACCGGGCCGAACGCGCCGGAGAAGAGGCCCATCACGCGGTCGCCGGGGGCCAGGTCGGTCACCCCCTCACCGACCTCGATCACCACGCCCGCGGCCTCGTGGCCCATCGTGGCCTTGCCCTCCACCACGCCCAGGGCCAGCACCACATCCTTGAAGTTCATCCCGGCCGCCCGGACCTGGACCCGCACCTGACCTGCGGCCAGCGGCTGTTCGGCCTCGGGGCACTCCAGCAGCTCCAGGTTGGCGAACGAGCCCGTGTTCTCGATCTCCAGTCGCCAGGCGGACACCCCGGCGGGCGGGGTCAGCGCGCCGTCGCCCTGCGACACCCGGGCCAGGCTCGGTACGCGCACCTCGCCCGCGCGCAGCGCCAGCTGCGGTTCGTCCTGCCCCACGGCCCACGCCAGCGCGCCCGGCAGCGCCTCCCACGACGCCCGCACGCCATCGGTGTCCACCAGCACGAACCGGCCGGGGTTCTCCGTCTGCGCCGACCGCAGCAGCCCCCACACCGGAGCCGCCGCCAGGTCCCGCACCGTCTCCCCGGCCCCGGCCGCCACCGCGCCCGACGTCACCAGCACCAACCGCGAAGCGGCCGCCGCGAACCGCTCGTCCGTCAGCCACGCCTGCACGACCTCCAGCGCCCAACGGCCGCCCGCCCGGGCCTCCTCGGCCACCTCGCGCCCCTCCGGCGCCGGTACGGGCACCACGACGGCGCCCGGCAGCACGGCCCCGGCCGCCACCGCGTCACCCAGCGCGGCCAGATCCGGGTACACCTCTCCCCCGGCGAGGTGCACGGCGTCCGCGCCGATCACCGCCCAGTCGACGGAACGCTCGACGTCGTCCAGCGACGTCGGCGGAACCGCCGCCCACTCGACGCGGAACAGCTCGTCGTCCCGCCCGGCCGTGCTGGCGATCTGGTCGGGGTCCACTTCCCGCATGACCAGGGACTCGATCGTCGCAACGGGCTGCCCGGTGCTGTCCGCGACCAGCGCCGAGACCGCGTCCGTACCGGCCGGAGCCAGCCGTACCCGCAGCGCACCGGCGCCCGCCGCGTGCAGCGACACCCCGCGCCACGCGAACGGCAACCGGGCGCGGTCGTCGGGGAAGAGGCCGCCGAACTTCACGCTGTGCAGCGCCGCGTCCAGCAGCGCCGGATGCACGCCGAAGCGCGCCGCCTCCGCCTGCTGCTCCTCGTCCAGCGCGACCTCGGCGAACACCTCCTCGCCACGCCGCCACACCGCCCGTACACCCTGGAACACCGACCCGTAGCTGTAACCGGCGGCCACCAGGTCCGCGTACATGTCGCCAGAAGCCACCGGCTCCGCGTCCACCGGCGGCCATACCGCCAGCTCATCGGCCGTCGGCCGCGCACCGCCCGTGCCCAGCACACCCATGGCGTGGCAGGTCCACGCGTCGTCCGACGACGTGTCCTCCGGCCGGGAGTACACGGTCAGCGAACGCCGCCCGGCCTCGTCCGGCTCGTCCACCACCAGCTGGAGCAGCACACCGCCGCTCTCCGGCATCACCAGCGGCGCCTGAAGCGTCAGCTCTTCCACCACATCGCAACCGACCTGGTCACCGGCGCGCACCGCCAGCTCGACAAACGCCGTTCCGGGCAGCAGCACCGCGCCCGCCACCACGTGATCGGCCAGCCACGGATGCGTACGCAGCGACAGCCGCCCCGTCAGCAGCAGCCCGTCCGCGCCCGCCAATTCCACGGCCGCGCCCAGCAGCGGATGCTCCGCCGAACCGAGCCCCAGCCCGGCCGCGGCCCCGGAGCCCACCGCGTCCGCGGGCACGTCCAGCCAGTACCGCTCGCGCTGGAAGGCGTACGTGGGCAGGTCGACGCGGGACGCACCCGTCCCCTCGAACGCCTGCGTCCAGTCCGCCGACGCGCCATGGGCCCACGCCCGGGCCACGCCCTCGACGAACGCCTGCTCCTCGGCACGGTCCGCCCGCAGCACCGGCACGAACGCCGCCTCGGGCAGGGTCTCGGCGCCCATCGCGCTCAGCGCACCGCCCGGACCGACCTTCGACGCACACCGACACACCCTGGTGCGCCCAGGGCCCGGCACACCATCGGCGAACCGCACGGGCCTCCCGCACATGCCGCACCCAGTACTCCGCCGAGCCCAGCTCATCGCCCGAAGCCAGCGCCCCGGTCACGTTGGAGACGACGGGGATCCCCGGCGCCCCGTACGTCAGCCCCTCGGCCACGGAACGGAACTCGGCGAGCATCGGCTCCATGCGCGGCGAGTGGAACGCATGCGACACCCGCAGCCGCTTGGTCTTACGCCCCAGCTCAGCCAGCTCACCAGCGATCCCAAGGACCACGTCCTCATCACCGGAGAGCACCACCGACGACGGACCATTGACCGCCGCGATACCCACCCGGTCCTCACAACCGGACAACAACGGCGCCACCTCGGCCTCGGCAGCCTGCACCGCCACCATCGCACCACCAGAAGGCAGCGCCTGCATCAACCGACCACGCGCCGCCACCAACCTCGCCGCGTCCGCCAGAGAGAACACACCCGCCACATGAGCTGCCGCGATCTCGCCGATGGAATGCCCGCCCACGAAGTCCGGCGTTACACCGAAGGACTCCACCAGCCGGAACAGCGCCACCTCAACGGCAAACAAACCCGCCTGGGTGAACACCGTCTCATCCAGCAGACCCGACGCCCCGGCCTCGCCGAACACCACATCCCGCACCGAGCACTCCACATGCCCGGCCAACTCCCCATCCAGCAGCCCGCACGCCTCGTCAAAGACCCGTGCGAACACCGGGAACCGGCCATACAACTCACGGCCCATGCCCACCCGCTGCGAACCCTGACCCGAGAACACCACCGCCACCCGGCCACCACCACCGGCCACACCCCGGCCGACCACCACGCCCGGGGCCTCCTCACCCCGCGCCACCACCCCGAGACCGGCCACCAGCTCGTCCCGCGAACCGCCCATGATCACGGCACGGTCCTCCAGCGCGGCGCGCCCCGCCGCCAGCGACCAGCCCACATCCACCGGCGACGGCCCGGCGTCACCCTCCACCTGGGACAGCAGGCGCGCGGCCTGGCCCCTCAAGGCAGTCTCGCCACGCCCCGAGACCACCCACGGCACCACCGCAGGCGCCACACCGACCGCCTGCTCCTCCTCCACGGCCGGGGCCTGCTCCACGATCACGTGCGCGTTCGTCCCGCTCACACCGAACGAGGACACGCCCGCACGCCGCGGACGGTCGTCGGCCTCCGGCCACGCCCGCGCCTCGCTCA
>NZ_GG657754.1:3671553-3679292 GCF_000158915.1 Streptomyces himastatinicus ATCC 53653
CACCGCCAGGTGCAGCGACACCAGCGACGACGAGCACGCCGTGTCCACCGTCACCGCCGGGCCCTCAAGACCCAGGGTGTACGCCACCCGGCCCGACACCACGCTCGCCGCGATGCCGGTGGCCAAGTAGCCCTCCGACTGCTTGGGCGCCCGGCGCAGCAGGGTGGCGTAGTCCTGGCCGCTCGTACCGGCGAACACACCGGTACGGCTGCCCTTCAGCGACGACGGATCGATGCCCGCCCGCTCGATGGCCTCCCACGACGTCTCCAGGAGCAGCCGCTGCTGCGGGTCGAGGGCCAGCGCCTCGCGCGGCGAGATCCCGAAGAAGGCCGGGTCGAATTCACCGGCGTTGTGCAGGAACCCGCCTTCGCGGACATACGACGTACCGGGCCGGGAAAGCTCCGGGTCGTACAGCGCCTCGACGTCCCAGCCACGGTCGTCGGGGAATTCGGAGAAGGCGTCGCGCCCCGAGTTCAGCAGCTCCCAGAGTTCCTCGGGGGAATTCACACCGCCGGGCAGACGGCAGCTCATGCCGACAATCGCGATCGGCTCGTGCTCTCCCGATTCGACTTCCTGGAGTCGCTGCCGCGCTTCGTGAAGCTCGCCGGTCACTCGCCTCAGGAAATAGCGGAGCTTGTCCTCGCCGCTGCTGCTGTTCGTCACGCCGTACCACTCCAGGGTTTCAAAAAGTCTTAAGAGATCGGGGAGGAGAAGGGGTGTGGCTCAGGAGATGCCGAGTTCGTTACTGATGAAGTCGAAGACGTCATCGTCCGAGGCCGCTGCGAACCTTTCGGTCGCGGCGGGCTCGGCGCCGGGCTCTTCCTCAGCGCTGCACAGCTTCAGCAACTCCTTCAAACGCAGCGATATCTCGCCTCGGGCACCCTGAGTGGATTCCTCGGCCGTTGAAACAATCTCCGAAATGTTGGACGCGAGACGGTCGAGCTCCCCGAGCACGGCGTCGAAGCGTTTGGGGCCGTCCTCGCTCAACTCGCTCCGCAGGTGGTCGGTCAGGGCCTGCGGGGTCGGATAGTCGAAGGCGATCGTGGCCGCCAGCCGCAGTCCTGTCGCACTGTTGAGCCGCTTCCGCAGCTCGAGGGAGGTGAGCGAATCGAAGCCGAGTTCCTTGAAGGCCCGGTCGGGGGTGATCGCGTCGGTGGAGGTGTGGCTGAGCACCCGCGCGACCTGCGTACGCACCAAGTCCAGCAGCCGGAGGCCCCGTTCGCCCGCCGAGAGGCGAGCGAGTTCGGCGCGCAGCGCCCCGCCCGGATCGGGGTCGGTGCTCGCGCTGTCGGCGGTCGGCGCCTCCAGGACGCGGCGCGCCTCGGGGATGCCGCCGATCAGTGGCGCAGGGCGTTCCGCCGCGAGGCGGGGTGCGCACAGCTCCCAGTCCATGTCGGCCACCGCGATGCAGCTCTCGTCGCGGTCCAGCACCTGGTCCAGGACCGCAAGGGCGTCCTCGGGGTCCATCGCCTCGAAGCCGCTCTGCTGGGCCCACTTCTCCCGGGTCTCGCCAGTGGCCAGGCCACCGCCGCCCCAACGGCCCCACGCCACCGACGTGCCCGGCAGACCGAGGGCCCGCCGCTCCTCGACCAGCCCGTCGAGGTACGCGTTCGCCGCCGCGTAGTTGCCCTGCCCCGGGCCACCGACGGTGCCCGCCATCGACGAGAACATCACGAACAGCGACAGCCCCGTCGTCTCGCGCGTCAGCTCGTCCAGATGCCGCGCGGCCTCGGCCTTCGGCCGCGCCACCTCCGCCAGCCGGTCCGGCGACAGCCCCTGTACGACACCGTCGTCCAGCACCCCGGCCGTGTGCACCACGCCCGTCAGCGGTGGCAGTTCGCCCAGCGAGCCCAGCAGTTCCGTCAGCTCGCCCCGATCGGCCACATCACACGCCGCGACCGTCACGCCAACGCCCGCAGCCGACAGCTCGGCCTCCAGCTCGGCCGCTCCGGGCGCATCCGGACCGCGGCGGCTGGTCAGCACCAGATGCTCGACGCCACGCCCCACGAGCCACCGGGCCACATGACCACCCAGAGCGCCCGTGCCACCGGTCACCAGCACGGTCCCGCTGCCCTGCCAGCCCCCGTCGGCGCTGGTCGCTCTGGCACGTACCAGCCGCCGTCCGAAGACCCCCGAGGACCGCACCGCCACTTGGTCCTCGCCCTCGGTTCCGGCCAGCACCCCGGCCAGTCGGGCCAGTGCCCGGTCATCCACCGTCTCCGGCAGATCCACCAGGCCGCCCCACACCTCCGGATGCTCCAGCCCCACCACCCGGCCGAAGCCCCACACCGCGGACTGCGCGGCACCGACAGCGCGCGCGTCGCCGCCCACACCCGCCGCGCCGCGCGTGGCGCACCACAGCCGCGCGTCGACCCCAGCGCCGTTCAGGGCCTGGAACAGGCCCAACGTCCCCGCCAGCCCCGCCGAGACGCCCCCGCCGACCGGATGCGACGACTCGTCCAACGCGAGCAGCGACACCACGCCCGCCAGGGGCCCTGCATCCGCGATTTCCGCCACGCGCTCGGCTCCCTCCTGGCCACCGGCTTCGGCCTCCAGCACTACGACCTGGGCACCAGCCCGCGTCAGCGCACCCGACACCGACTCCGCCACCTGCGCGACGCCCTCAACACCAGCTGGGACCACCAGCAGCCACGCGCCCGACAACCGCGCCGACGACTCCACCGCCACCGGCTGCCACACCACCCGGTACTGCCACCCCTCCAACCGCACCCGCTCACGACGCCCCCGCCGCCACGACGACAACGCCGACAACACCCCACTCAACGACTCCTCCGACGACACCTCCAACGCCGAAGCAACCCCCGCCACATCACCACCCTCAACCAACTCCCAAAAACCAGCCTCAACCCCATCGACCACACCATCGCCAACCGGGGCATCCAGCCAATAACGACGCCGCTGGAACGCATACGTCGGCAGATCCACGACCGACGCACCCGCGCCCTCGAACGCCCGCGCCCAATCCACCTCCACACCCTGAACCCACACCTCAGCCAGCGACACCAGGAACCGGTCCAGCCCGCCGTCATCACGCCGCAGCGTGTCCGCCACCACCGGGGCAGCCGTCGGCTCCAGCTCGTCCAGCGTCTCCAGGACGCTCGCGGTCAGCACCGGATGCGAACTGACCTCGACGAACGTCCCGTGCCCCTGCTCGGCCAGCGCCTCCACCGCGGACTGGAACCGCACCGGCTGCCGCAGATTCCGGTACCAGTACCCGGCGTCCAGACCGGCCGTGTCCAGCAGCCCACCCGTCACCGTGGAGTAGAACGGCACATCGGCGGCCCGCAGCTCGACCCCGGCGACGATCTGCGCCAACTCCGCTGCCAGCGCCTCGACATGGGCCGAGTGCGCGGAGAAGTCCACCCCGGGAACGTTCCACCGCATCACCCCGGCCTTCGCCAGGACGGCCCCCAGATCCTGTAGCGCGTCCGCGTCACCGGAGACCACGACCGCCTTGGGGCCGTTCACCGCGGCGATCGAGATCCGGTCGCCGAACGGCTCGATCCGCTCGCGTACCCAGTCCTGCGACGCCACGATCGACAGCATCCCGCCACGACCGGCGATCGCCAGCAACGCACGGCTGCGCAGCGCGACCACGCGGGCCGCGTCCTCCAGCGACAGCACACCCGCCACACACGCGGCGGCAATCTCACCCTGCGAGTGGCCCACGACCGCCGACGGCTCGACACCGTACGAACGCCATACCTCGGCCAGCGACACCATCACCGAGAACAGCACCGGCTGCACCACGTCGACCCGGTCCAGCGAGGGCGCATCCGGCGCCTGCCGCAGCACACTCTCCAGGTCCCAGTCCACGAAGGCCGTCAACGCGGCCGCGCACTCCGCGATCCGCTTCGCGAACACCGGGGAGGCACCCAGCAACCCCTGTGCCATGCCCGCCCACTGCGAACCCTGCCCCGGGAAGACGAACACCACCCGGCCACCAGCGCCCGCGGCCGCGCCCGTCACCAGCCCAGGAGCCTCCTCGCCGCGCGCCAGCGCACCCAGCCCGGCGACCAGCTCCTCGCGCGCGGCACCGGTCACCACGGCGCGGTGTTCCAGCGCCGCCCGGCCCGTCGCCAGTGACCAGCCCACGTCCACCGGCGACAACGTCCCGCCGGCCTCGACATGGGCCAGCAGCGCGCCCGCCTGGCCCCGCAGCCCCGTCGCACCTCGGCCGGACACCACCCAGGGCACCGCCACCGGCGCGACACCGGCCACCTGAGCCTGCTCCAGCTCCGGCGCCTGCTCAAGGATCACGTGCGCGTTGGTCCCGCTCACCCCGAACGAGGACACGGCCGCTCGGCGCGGACGCCCCTCGATCGGCGCCCACTCCTGGGCCTCGGCGAGCACCTCGACCGCACCGGCCGACCAGTCCACCTTGGACGACGGCTCGTCCACATGCAGGGTGCGCGGCAGCACACCGTGCCGCATGGCCTGCACCATCTTGATGACACCGGCCACACCCGCCGCCGACTGGGTGTGCCCGATGTTGGACTTCAGCGAGCCCAGCCACAACGGACGCCCCTCGGCGCGCCCTTGCCCGTACGTCGCGATGAGCGCCTGCGCCTCGATCGGGTCGCCCAGCTTCGTCCCCGTACCGTGCGCCTCCACCGCGTCCACATCCGCAGCCGCCACACCCGCGTTCGCCAACGCGGCCCGGATCACCCGCTGCTGCGACGGCCCGTTCGGCGCCGTCAGACCATTCGAGGCACCGTCCTGGTTCACCGCCGAACCCCGAACCACCGCGAGCACCTGGTGCCCGTTCGCCCGCGCGTCCGACAGCCGCTCCAGCAGCACCATGCCCGCGCCCTCGGACCAGCCCGTGCCGTCCGCGTCGTCCGAGAAGGACTTGCAGCGGCCATCGGGCGACAGGGCCCGCTGGCGGCTGAACTCCACGAACTTCAGCGGCGTGGACATCACGGCCACACCACCGGCCAGGGCGAGGGTGCATTCGCCGTTGCGCAGCGCCTGGGCCGCCAGGTGCAGGGTCACCAGGGACGACGAGCACGCGGTGTCCACCGTCACCGCCGGGCCTTCAAGCCCGAAGGTGTACGAGATCCGCCCCGAGGCGACGCTGCCCGCGCTGCCGTTGCCGAGATACCCCTCGAAGCCCTCGGGAGCGATCGGCAGCCGCGCGCCGTAGTCGTTGTACATGACCCCGGCGAAGACACCGGTCATGCTGCCCTTGAGCCGTACGGGGTCGATCCCGGCCCGCTCGAACGCCTCCCATGACGTCTCCAGCAGCAACCGCTGCTGCGGGTCCATCGCCAGGGCCTCGCGCGGCGAGATCCCGAAGAACTCCGGGTCGAACTCGGCCGCGTCGTGCAGGAAGCCGCCCTCCCGGGCGTACGTCTTGCCTTGGCGCTCCGGGTCCGGGTCGTACAACCCATCGGCGTCCCAGCCGCGATCCACCGGGAACTCCGAGATCGCGTCGACGCCGCCCGCGACCAGGTCCCACAGCTCCTCCGGCGACCGCACACCGCCCGGATAGCGGCAGCCCATGCCCACGATCACGATCGGGTCGTCCTCAGCCGCGACCGCCGAAGCCACCGGCACCACAGCCGTCTCCACAGCGCCGAACAGCTCGCTGTACAGGTGTCGGGCGAGCGCGTCGGGCGTGGGGTGGTCGAAGACGAGGGTGGCGGGCAGCCGCAGCCCCGTCGCCCCGTTGAGCCGGTTGCGCAGCTCCACGGCCGTCAGCGAGTCGAAGCCGAGATCCTTGAACGCCCGGCTCTCCTCCACCGCGCCCGCCGAGCCATGGCCCAGGACGGTGACCACCTGCCCCCGTACCAGCTCCGTCAGCGCACGCGTGCGCTCGCTCGGCGACAGCCCGGCCAGCCGATGCGCCAGGCCCTCCGCCGTCCCGGCGACCTCGCCCGCGCGCACCCGGCGCATCGGCCCCCGTACGAGGCCGCGCAGCATCGTCGGCGCCTCGTCGCCCAGCGAACGCAGCGCGGCCATGTCCAGCCGCACCGGCAGCAACAACGCCTCATCAGCCGCCACACCGGCGTCAAAGAGCGCCAGCCCCTCATCCGACGACACCGCCGCAAGACCCGAACGAGCAATCCGCGCCAGATCCGCCCGACCCAACTCACCGGTCATCCCACTGCGCTGCTCCCACATCCCCCACGCCAACGACGACGCAGGCAACCCCTCAGCCCGACGCACCGCCGCCAACGCATCCAGGAACACATTCGCCGCCGCGTAATTCCCCTGACCCGCACTCCCCAGCACACCCGCAGCCGACGAGAACAGCACGAACGCCGACAGCCCCAACTCACGCGTCAACTCATGCAAATTCCACGCCGCATCCACCTTCGGACGCATCACCCCATCAACCCGCTCCGGCGACAACGCCGACACCAGACCGTCATCCACCACACCCGCCGCATGCACCACCGCCGACAACGGACGCTCAGCCGGAATCCCCGCCAGCAACTCCGCCAGCGCCTCGCGATCGGCCACATCGCACGCGGCCACGGACACATCCGCGTCCAGCGAAGACAGCTCCGCCACCAGCTCCGACGCGCCCTCCGCATCCGGGCCACGACGGCTCACCAGCAGCAGACGCCGCACACCGTGCTCCGCCACCAGGTGCCGCGCCACCAGACCGCCCAGCGCCCCCGTGGCCCCCGTGACCAGCACCGTTCCTTCGCCATCGGAGCCGCCCCACGACGGAGCCGCCTCCCGCCCGGACGGCACGACCGACGCCACGCGCGGTACGCGCACCTCGCCGCCACGCACCGCAAACTGCTGCTCGTCCGCAGCCCCGAGCGCCCATGCCAGGACGGCCGGGGGCACGTCCTCGCCATCGGTGTCCACCAGCACGAACCGGCCCGGGTTCTCCGACTGCGCCGACCTCAGCAGCCCCCACACCGCGGCCGCCGCCAGATCCTCGACCGTCTCCTCGGCCCCGGCCGCCACCGCACCCGACGTCACCACCGCAAGCCGCGACCCGGCGAACCGCTCATCCGCCAACCACTCCTGCGCCAGGGCCGCGGCGTCCTGGACGGCCCTACGCGCCGCGGGGCCTGCCGCGCCGCCCGATGCAGCGAAGCGGCACACCACGAGGTCCGGCACCGTCGCGCCCGCCTCGACCGCTTCGGTCAGGGCGGCCAGGTCTTCGTACGCCCCAACCGTCCCCGTTGCCCCGGCCACGTCGGCCTCGTCGGCGTCGTCCAGGGCCTCCGGCCGCACCGCGGTCCACTCGACGCGGAACAGCGCATCGCGGTGGGCGCTCTGTGCGGCGGCAGCGGCGAGCTTGAGCTGTTCGGGGTCGACCACCCGCGCCACCAGCGCGTCGACCGTCGCGACGGGCTGTCCCGCGCCATCCGCGACCGTCACCGACACCGCGTCCCCACCGGCCGGGGCCAGCCGCACCCGGAGCAGCGAGGCACCCACCGCGTGCAGCGTCACCCCGCGCCACGCGAACGGCAGCCGCGCTCGGTCGTCGGAGAAGAATCCGCCCAGCCGCAGCCCGTGCAGCGCCGCGTCCAGCAGCGCCGGATGCACGCCGAAGCGCGCCGCCTCCGCCTGCTGTTCCTCGTCCAACGCGACCTCGGCGAACACCTCGTCACCGCGCCGCCAGGCCGCCCGTACGCCCTGGAACACCGGCCCGTAGCCCTGCCCGGCGTCGGCCAGCGCGTCGTACAGCCCGGCCGTCTCCACCGCAGTGGCCCCTGCCGGGGGCCACACCGCGAGGTCGGCCGCGGGCA
>NZ_GG657754.1:3679772-3688632 GCF_000158915.1 Streptomyces himastatinicus ATCC 53653
CCGCCACGCCAACGGTCCACGCCCGGGCCACGCCCTCGACGAACGCCTGCTCCTCGGCACGGTCCGCCCGCAGCACCGGCACGAACGCGGCATCGTCGCCGGTCACGCACTCCTGCGCCATGGCGGTGAGCACACCGTCGGGGCCCAGCTCGACGTAGGTGGTGACGCCCTGCGCCTCCAGGGCGCGCACACCGTCGAGGAACCGCACCGCCTCGCGGGCGTGGCGCACCCAGAAGCCGGGGGTCGCGATCTCCTCGGCGGAGACCAGCTCGCCCGTCAGGTTGGACACGATCGGGATGCGCGGGGCCTCGTACGTCAGCCCCTCGGCGACCTCACGAAACGCGTCCAGCATCCCGTCCATCCGAGGCGAGTGGAACGCATGGCTGACCGCGAGCCGCTTGGTCTTACGACCCTGCGCCGCAAAGCCCGACGCGAGCTCCAACACCGCGTCCTCGTCACCCGAGATGACCACGGAGGTCGGATCATTCACAGCGGCGATGCTCACCCGCTCGGTCAGCAGCGGCGCCACCTCGAACTCCGACGCCTGCACCGCGACCATCGCGCCACCGGCCGGAAGCTCCTGCATCAGACGGCCACGAGCGGCTACGAGGGTGCAGGCGTCCGCGAGCGACAACACACCCGCCACATGCGCGGCAGCCAGCTCACCGATCGAATGCCCCGACAGGAAGTCGGGCCGTACACCCCACGCCTGCACCAGCCGGAACAGCGCCACCTCCACCGCGAACAGCGCAGGCTGAGTGAAGCCGGTCCGGTCGAGCACCGAGGCGTCCTCGCCGAACAGGACACCCTTCAGCGGTCGCTCAAGATGCCGGTCCAGCTCCGCACACACCTCATCCAGCGCATCCGCGAACACCGGATGGGCGTCATACAGCGCGCGCCCCATCCCCAGCCGCTGACTGCCCTGGCCCGTGAACAGGAACGCCACCCTGCCCTCGACCACCGACCCCGTCACCAGGCCCGGGACGGACTCGCCCCGTGCCAGACCGCCCAAACCGGCGATCAGCCCCTCGCGGTCGGGGGCGACGACCACCGCACGGTCCTCCAGCGCGGCCCGCCCCGACGCCAGCGACCAGCCCACATCCACCGGCGCCAGCCCGCCATCGCCCTCCGCCCGGGACAGCAACCGGGCCGCCTGCCCCCGCAACGCGTCGGCACCACGCCCCGAGACCACCCACGGCACAACGCCAGCCGCCACCGCGTCGCCCGCATCCGAAGTCGGCTCCACGGCCGGGGCCTGCTCAAGGATCACGTGCGCATTGGTCCCGCTCGCGCCGAAGGCGGACACGCCCGCACGCCGCGGTCGGCCTTCGGCCTCCGGCCACGCCCGCGCCTCGCTCAGCAGCTCCACCGCACCCGCGTCCCAGTCCACCTTGGACGACGGCTCACCCACATGCAGCGTCTGCGGCAACACCCCGTGCCGCATGGCTTCCACCATCTTGATGACACCGGCCACACCCGCCGCGGCCTGCGCATGCCCGATGTTGGACTTGAGCGACCCCAGCCACAGCGGCTGCCCCTCGGCGCGCCCCTGCCCGTACGTGGCGATCAGCGCCTGCGCCTCGATCGGGTCGCCCAGCGTCGTCCCGGTGCCGTGCGCCTCGACCGCGTCCACCTCGGCTTCCGACATCCGCGCGTTGGCGAGCGCGGCCCGGATCACCCGCTGCTGCGACGGCCCGTTCGGCGCCGTCAGACCATTGGACGCGCCGTCCTGGTTCACCGCGGAACCCCGGACCACCGCCAACACCGGGTGGCCGTTCGCCTGGGCGTCGGACAGCCGCTCCAGCAGCAGCATGCCCGCACCCTCGGACCAGCCCGTACCGTCCGCGTCGTCCGAGAACGACCGGCACCGGCCGTCGGGCGACAGCCCGCGCTGACGGCTGAACTCCACGAACAGGCTCGGCGTGGCGAGGACGGTGACGCCACCGGCCAGCGCCATCGAGCACTCGCCCGCGCGCAGCGCCTGCACCGCCAGGTGCAGCGACACCAGCGACGACGAGCACGCCGTGTCCACCGTCACCGCCGGGCCCTCAAGACCCAGGGTGTACGCCACCCGGCCCGAGGCGATGCTGCCCGCGCTGCCGTTGACGAGATAGCCCTCGAACTCGTCCGCGCTGCCGCCGTAAATACGGGCCGCGCCATAGTCGTCGTACATCACGCCCGCGAAAACGCCGGTCCGGCTGCCGCGCAGCGAATCCGGTTCTATTCCGGCTCGTTCGAGGGCTTCCCAGGCGGTCTCCAGCAGGAGCCGCTGCTGGGGGTCCATGGTCATGGCTTCGCGCGGGGAGATACCGAAGAACGCCGGGTCGAACTGATCGGCGTCGCGCAGGAAACCGCCCTCGCGGGCATAGCTCTTCCCCTTGGCATCGGGGTCGGAGTCGAACAGATCGTCAAGGTCCCAGCCACGGTTGGTGGGAAATCCGGAGACCGCGTCGACACCGGAGGCCACGAGGTTCCACAGCTCCGCGGGAGACTCCACGCCGCCCGGGTAACGGCAGCTCATCGCGGTGATCGCGATCGGCTCCGCGCTGCCGTCCTCCAGCTGCTGCAAGCGCTGCCGGGCCTGGTGCAGATCCCCGGTGACACGCTTCAGATAGGCACGAAGTTTCTCTTCGTTTGCCATCCCCGTGGTTTTCCTCTCCCCGTTCAAGAAAATTCACGCCGAGCAGCGTCCAGCCATAGCGGGTACGGCGATGCTGTCATCGGTATTGCGGTAGATCAGCGCCGCGATATCAGAGCTGATCGTCGATGAAGCTGAATAGATCGTCGTCGCTTACCGAATCCAGTTGGTCCACTACAGAGGTCGCGTGTTGTCCATCGCTCAGGCCGTCGCCTTCGCATTGCGCCAGCAGATCCCGCAATCGGGACCGTATGATTCCGCGGTGTGCATCGTCCTTGGGCAGCGTGGTGAGGACTGTTTCCAGCGCATCGAGTTCGCTGAGCCCGAGACGGAGCCCGAGTGCGTCCGCCGTCGTGGCGTCCGCCGGGCCGAACTCCGCCATCAGGTGCACCGTCAGGGCGCTGGGCGTCGGGTAGTCGAAGATCAGGGTGGCCGGAAGCCGCAGCCCCGTGGCGCCGTTCAGCCGGTTGCGCAGCTCCACGGCGGTCAGCGAGTCGAAGCCCAGATCCTTGAAGGGCTGCCCCGGCTGGACCTCCGCCCCCGTGGCATGGCCCAGCACCGCGGCCGCGTGGGTCCGTACGACATCGAGGAGCGCGCGTCGCCGCTCGTCCTCGTCGAGGCCCACGAGCCGGGACCGCAGCTCCGCCGCGTTCCCCGCCGCCGCCTCGGCGCCCTCTCCGACTCCGGCCCCGCTCGCGGTGGCCCTGCGCGCGGAGGGAGTGCGCACCAGGCCGCGGAGCAGCGCCGGTATGTCGGCTTCGGTGGCACCACCGGCCGCGGCGCGGTTGCGCAGCGCTGCCGTGTCCAGCCGCATCGGCAGCAGCACCGCGTCGCTGCTCAGGCTCCCGGCCGCGTCGAAGAGCGCCAGGCCACGGTCGGATTCCATCGAGGCGATGCCGGTACGGGCCAGCCGCTGTACGGCACCCTCGCCCAGCTGTTCCGTCATACCGCTGCGTTCGGCCCACAGCCCCCAGGCGAGCGACTGGGCGGGCAGGCCGAGGGCCCGGCGGTGGTGGGCCAGGGCGTCGAGGAAGACGTTGGCCGCCGCGTAGACACTCTGCCCGGCCGTGCCGAACGTGCCCGCCGCGCCGGAGAAGAGGATGAACGCGGACAGGTCCAGGTCCCGCGTCAGCTCGTGGAGGTGGAGCGCGGCGTCCACCTTGGGCCGCAGCACCCTCTCGGCCTGCTCCGGGGTGATGGACGTGACGATGCCGTCGTCCAGCACTCCGGCCGCGTGCACGACGGCCGTCAGGGGGTGTTCGGCGGGCACCTCGGCGAGGACGCACGCCAGCGCGTCACGGTCGGCGGCGTCGCACGCGGCGACCGTCACCTCGGCGCCCAACGCGCCCAGTTCCGCCTGGAGTTCGGCGGCGCCACGGGCCGTGGTGCCGCTGCGGCTGGTCAGCAGGAGCCGCCGTACGCCGTGCTCGACGACGAGGTGGCGGGCCAGCAGCGCGCCGAGCGTTCCGGTGGCGCCGGTGACCAGGACCGTCCCCGAGGGGGCGAAGCGCTCGGCGGCGCCCGGTTCCGCCGGTGGCGGGGACGTCCGCGACAGGCGCGGGAGCAGCAGTTCGCCGTTGCGCACGGCGACCTGAGGCTCGTCGGTGGCCAGGGCGTACGGCAGCGCCGGACCGGAGACCTCGATGTCGTCGACGTCGACCAGGACGAACCGGCCGGGGTTCTCCGCCTGGGCCGACCGGACCAGGCCCCACAGCGGTGCGTTCAGCAGATCCGGTCGCTCTCCCGGACGCGCCACCACGGCGTGCCGGGTGAGGAACACCAGCCGGGCCGTGGCGAAGCGGTCGTCGGCGAGCCACGTCCGTATCGTCGCGAGCGCGCCGTCGACGGCCGTACGCACTCCCTCGGCCGCCCGGGAAGTCTCAGCGCCACCCCCGTCGTCCGGGAAGCAGGCGACGAACACCGCATCCGGCGCCGCCGTCGCGCCCGCCTCGACCGCCGCGTCCAGCGCCCCCAGGTCGGGGTACGCCACCACATCGGCGTACGGGCCGACGGCATCGCCCAGCTTGAATTCGCCCGGACCGACCACGGCCCATGTGCCGCGTCCTCCGGGGCGGGCCGACGCCTGCCGCGACGGCTCCCACGCCACCCGGTACAGCGCACCGCCCTGCCCGGTCCGGCCGGCGAGGTCGAGCTGCGCCGGGTCGACCGGCCGGAGCACCAGCGAGTCGATGCCCGCCACGGGCTGCCCCGCGCCATCGACGATGGTCACCGACACGGCGTCCCCGCCCGCCGGGCCCAGCGCCACCCGCACCCGCGACGCGCCCGCCGCCCGCACCGTGACGCCACGGCACGCGAACGGCAGTCGCACGACGGACCGGTCCCCGAACGCGTCGCCCAGCCGCAGCCCGTGCAGCGCCGCGTCCAGCAGGGCCGGGTGCAGAGCAGCCCCGGCGGCCTCGGCGTGCTGTTCCTCGGGCAGCACCGCCTCGACGAACACCTCGTCCCCACGCCGCCACGCGGCCCGCAGACCCCGGAACACCGGGCCGTACTCATAGCCCGCGGCGGCGAAGTCCTCGTACAGACCGGCCGTGTCCACGGCCACCGCGCCCTCCGGCGGCCACATGCTCAGGGCCCGTACGGCGGACGAGGCGGCCCCGGCCACGGCCAGGACGCCCGTGGCGTGCAGAACCCACCCGCCATCGGCGTACGAGGGGTCCTCGGGCCGGGAGTGGATGGTCATCTCGCGCCGCCCCGTGTCGTCCGGTCCGCGCACCGTCACCCGCAGCCGCACGCCCTCCGCTTCCGGGATGATCAGCGGTGCCTGGAGCGTCAGTTCCTCGACCACATCGCAGCCGACCTGGTCACCGGCCCGGACCGCCAGCTCCACGAAGCCGGTACCCGGCAGCAGCACCACCCCGCGCACCTGGTGGTCCAGCAGCCACGGATGCGTACGCGGCGACAGCCGCCCCGTGAACACCACACCCGCCGAGTCCGGCAGGTCCACGGCCGCCCCCAGCAGCGGGTGCTCGGCCGACTCCAGCCCGAGGCCCGATACGACGGCCTCGCCGCCCACGCTCGTGTCCAGCCAGTAGCGGCGGCGCTGGAAGGCGTACGTGGGCAGATCCACGCGCGATGCGCCCGCGTCCGCGAAGGCCCGCGTCCAGTCGACGTCCACACCCTGGACCCACAGCTCGGCCAGCGACGTCAGGAACCGGTCCAGCCCGCCGTCGTCCCGGCGCAGCGTGCCCGTCACCACTGCCTCGTCGGCGATGTCCTGCACGCTCATGGCCAGCACGGGGTGCGAGCTGACCTCGATGAACGCCCCGTACTCCTGCTCGGTCAGCATCTCGATGGCGGACTGGAAGCGCACGGTCTGCCGCAGATTCCGGTACCAGTACGAGGCATCCAGCGTCTCAGTGTCCAGCCATTCACACGTCACGGTGGAGAAGAACGGCACCTCGCTGGTCTGCGGACGTACGGACGCCAGCACCCGGGCCAACTCGTCCTCGATCAGCTCGACGTGCGAGGTGTGCGAGGCGTAATCCACCGCGATACGCCGGTAACGAACCTCCGCGGCCTCACACTCCGCCGCCAGCTCATCCAACGCCTCCGGCTCACCGGCCACAACGACGGAGGTCGGGCCGTTGAGCGCGGCCACCTCCAGCCGACCCGCCCACCGGGTCAGCCGGGCCTCAACCTCGGCCAACGGCAGCGCCACCGACGCCATCCCGCCACGACCCGCCAGACCGCCCGCGATGGCCTGCGACCGCAACGCCACCACCCGGGCGCCATCCTCCAACGACAGCGCACCAGAGACGCAGGCCGCGGCAATCTCGCCCTGCGAATGGCCCACCACGGCGGCGGGCTCGATGCCGTACGAACGCCACAGCGCCGCCAACGACACCATCACCGCCCACGACACCGGCTGCACCACATCAACCCGCTCAAGCGAGGACGCACCCCGCACCACATCCAGCAGGCTCCACTCCACGAACCCGGAAAGCGCCGCAGCACACTCCGCCATCCGCTCCGCGAACACCGGCGAAGCATCCAGCAACTCCACCGCCATGCCCGACCACTGCGAACCCTGGCCCGGGAACACGAACACCACCCGGCCGCCAGCCCCCGCTGCCGCGCCCGTCACCAGCCCAGGAGCCTCCTCGCCCCGCGCCAGCGCACCCAGCCCGGCCACCAACTCATCCCGCGAACCCGCGCTCACCACCGCACGGCTGTCGAACACCGCGCGCCCGGACGCCAGCGACCACCCCACATCCACCGGCGACAGCCCGGCATCACCCTCCACCCGGGCCAGCAACCGCGCCGCCTGCTCGCGCAACGCCCCAGTACCACGTCCCGACACCGCCCACGGCACCGCCACCGGCACCACACCAGCCGCCTCACCCGATTCCGCCTCGGGCGCCTGCTCAAGAATCACGTGCGCGTTCGTGCCGCTCACCCCGAACGCGGACACGCCCGCCCGGCGCGGACGGCCCTCCGCCTCCGGCCACTCCCGCGCTTCCGTCAGCAGCTCCACCGCACCCGCCGACCAGTCCACCTTCGTGGACGGCTCGTCCACGTGCAGCGTCCGCGGCAGCACCCCGTGCCGGAGTGCCAGCACCATCTTGATGACACCGGCCACACCCGCCGCGGCCTGCGTATGCCCGACGTTGGACTTCAGCGAGCCCAGCCACAGCGGACGCCCCTCGGCCCGCTCCTGCCCGTACGTGGCCAGCAGCGCTTCCGCCTCGATCGGGTCGCCGAGCGTCGTCCCGGTGCCGTGTGCCTCGACCACGTCGACATCCGCCGCCGACACACCCGCGTTGGCGAGCGCCGCGCGGATCACCCGCTGCTGTGAGAGGCCGTTCGGCGCCGTCAGACCGTTCGACGCACCGTCCTGGTTGAGGGCGGAGCCGCGTACGACCGCGAGCACCGGATGGCCGTTGGCCCGCGCGTCGGACAGCCGCTCCAGCAGGAGCATGCCCGCGCCCTCGGACCAGGAGGTGCCGTCGGCCGCGTCCGAGAACGCCTTGGAGCGTCCGTCCGCCGCGAGCCCGCGCTGCCTGCTGAACTCGATGAACATGCCGGGCGCGGCCATCACCGCCACGCCACCGGCCAGGGCGAGCGAGCATTCGCCCGCCCGCAGCGACTGCACCGCCAGGTGCAGCGACACCAGGGACGACGAGCACGCCGTGTCCACGGTGATGGCGGGCCCTTGGAGGCCCAGCGCGTAGGCGATGCGGCCGGAGATGACACTGGACGACTTGCCGGTGAGCAGGAAGCCTTCGAACTCTTCGGGTGCCTCGTGCAGACGGGCGGCGTAGTCCTGGTAGGTCATACCGGCGAAGACACCGGTCATGCTGCCCTTGAGCTGTACGGGGTCGATCCCGGCCCGCTCGAACGCCTCCCACGACGTCTCCAGCAGCAGCCGCTGCTGCGGGTCCATCGCGAGGGCCTCGCGCGGCGAGATCCCGAAGAACGCCGGGTCGAACTCGGCGGCGTCGTAGAGGAAGCCGCCCTCCTGGACGTAACTCCGTCCCGGACGGCCCGGGTTCGGGTCGTAGAGGTTGTCCAGGTCCCAGCCGCGGTTCGTCGGCAGCCCCGCGATGACGTCGCGTTCCTGGTCGAGGAGGCGCCACAGCTCTTCCGGGGTGTGGACGTCGCCGGGCAGTCGGCAGCCCATCGCGACGATGGCGATCGGCTCGTCGTCCGCCGGGGCAGGGCCGGCTACCAGAGCTGTCGAGGGTTCCGGGTCCGCGTCGCCCACGAGTTCCGCGCGCAAGTGGCGGGCCATGAGGGTGACCGTGGGGTGGTCGAAGACCGCGCCCGTGGCGAGCCGCAGACCGGTGGCCGTGTTCAGCCGGTTGCGCAGCTCCATGACCCGCATCGAGTCGAAGCCGAGTTCCTTGAAGGCGCGCCCCACGGCGATGGCGTCGCTTCCGGCGTGTCCCAGCACCGCGGCGGCGTGGGTGCGTACCAGGTCGACCAGCAGGCGTTCCTGTTCGGCGGGGGCGAGCCCCGCCAGCCGTCGGCCGAGTTCCGGCCCGGCCGCCGCTTCGGCGGGCTCCGCGCCACCGGAACGTACGACGCTCGCGGCCTCGGGCAGTTCGTCGAACAACCGGCTCGCCCGGGTCGCGGTGAACTCCGGTACGAAGCGGGCCCACTCCACATCGGCGACGGCGACGAACGGCTCGTCCGCCCGCACCGCACGGCCCAGTGCCTCGACGGCCGACTCGGGCGCCATGGCGGTCAGGCCGCGGCGGC
>NZ_GG657754.1:3689370-3745754 GCF_000158915.1 Streptomyces himastatinicus ATCC 53653
GTGTCCGGGAGGTCGATCAGACCGCCCCAGCGCTCGGGGTGTTCCAGGGCCGCGACCCGGCCGAAGCCCCACACCTGCGCCTGGTCGACGCCGCTCAGCCGCTCGGCGGGGCCGATGGCGACGGCGCCGCGCGTGGCGCACCACAACGGTGCCGTGACACCGGCGTCGTCCAGCGCCTGGAACAGCGCGACGGTTCCGGCCAGTCCGGCGGGTACGCCGTCGTGCCGTGCGCCGGAGTCCGGCGCCAGCAGGGACAACACCCCCGCCACCGGCGAGGCGTCGCCGAGCACCTCGGCCACGGACCGCGCGAGGGCGGCCCGGTCACGCGCGCCGGTCTCCACCGGCAGGATCGCCGTACGGGCCCCCGAGGCGTCCAGCCCGCGGACCACGGACACCGTCCACGGGTCGGCCGCCAGGGCGTAGGGCACGGCGACGAGCCAGGTGCCCGACAGCGCGGGCTGCGGCGTCGTACCGAGCGGCTGCCACGTGATGTCGTACCGCAGGCCGTCGAGGAGCGACTGCTCTCGCTGCCGCGCCCGCCACGTCGACAGGGCGGGCAGGATCTCGCTGAACGGCTGCTCGGGCGAGATGTCGAGGGTGCTGCCGAGGGACGCCAGGTCCTGGCTCTCGACCGCCTCCCAGAAGCGGGCGTCGACCTCGTCCGAAGCGGTCACAGAAGCCGCGGCGGCCGAGGCCTCCAGCCAGTAGCGCTGCCGCTGGAAGGCGTACGTCGGCAGGTCCACGCGCCGCGCGCTCGCACCCTCGAACGCCCGCGTCCAGTCCACCCGGACACCGCGCACCCAGGCTTCGGCGAGCGAGGCGGCGAACCGCTCCGGACCGCCCTCGTCCCGGCGCAGCGAGCCCACGACCGCCGACTGTTCGGCGCCCCGCGCCTCGGCGGTCTCCTGGACGGCCGCCGCCAGCACGGGATGCGCGGACACCTCGACGAAGACCGCGTCCCCGGCCTCCAGCACGGCCCCGACGGTCTCCTCGAAGCGCACCGTCTGCCGCAGGTTGCGGTACCAGTAGCCGCTGTCCAGCGCGGTGGTGTCCAGCAGACCGCCGGTCACGGTCGAGTAGAACGGCACCGGCGACGGCTCGGGCGCGATCCCGGCCAGGACGCGGGCCAGCTTCTCCTCGATGGCCTCGACGTGGGTCGAATGCGAGGCGTAGTCCACGGCGATACGGCGCGCCCGCACCCCGTCGGCCTCACAGGCGGCCAGCAGCTCGTCCAGGGCGTCGACGTCACCGGCCACCACGACCGAGGTGGGGCCGTTGACCGTGGCCAGGGAGAGCCTGCCGGACCAGTCGGCGATGCGCTCCGTGGCCTGCTCGGCGGTCAGGGCCAGCGACACCATGCCGCCGAGCCCGGCCAGTTCCTCGGCGATCGCCTGGGACCGCAGGGCCGCCACCCGCGCCGCGTCGCGCAAGGTCAGGGCGCCCACCGCGCACGCCGCCGCGATCTCGCCCTGGGAATGTCCGACGACGGCGGACGGCTCGACCCCGTACGAACGCCACAGCGCCGCCAGCGACACCATCACCGCGAACAGCGCGGGCTGGACGACGTCGACGCGCTCCAGCGTCGGCGCCCCCGGGGCCTGCCGCAGCACGCCCTCCAGGTCCCAGTCCACGTACTCGGCCAGCGCCCGGCCGCATTCGGCCATCCGCGCCGCGAACACCGGTGAGGTGTCGAGCAGTTCCACGGCCATGCCGGTCCACTGCGACCCCTGCCCGGGGAAGACGAACACCACGCGCTCACCGGCGCGGGTCACGCCGTCGGCGGGCCCGGTCACCAGGCCCGGCGTGTCCTCGCCGCGCGCGAGGGCGGCCAGCCCGGCGACGCCGAGGGCCACCGCGCGGTTCTCGAACGCCGCCCGGCCGGAGGCCAGCGACCAGCCCACATCCACCGGCGACAGCCCGCCGTCACCCTCCACTCGGGAGAGCAACCGCGCCGCCTGGCCCCGCAGCGCCTCCGGGCCGCGCCCGGACAGCACCCACGGCACCACCGCCGGCACGGCCGGAGCCGGGGCGGGCTGAGCCTCCGGGGCCTGCTCCAGGATGAGATGGGCGTTGGTGCCGCTGATACCGAACGAGGACACCCCCGCGCGACGCGGACGGTCTTCGGCCTCCGGCCACTCCCGCGCCTCCGTCAGCAGCTGCACCGCACCCGACGACCAGTCCACCTGCGGCGTCGGCTCGTCCACGTGCAGCGACCGCGGCAGCACACCGTGGCGCATGGCTTCCACCATCTTGATGACACCGGCCACACCGGCGGCGGCCTGCGTGTGCCCGATGTTGGACTTCAGCGACCCCAGCCACAGCGGCTGGCCCTCGGCCCGGCCCTGTCCGTACGTGGCGATCAGGGCCTGTGCCTCGATCGGGTCGCCCAGCGTCGTCCCGGTGCCGTGCGCCTCCACGGCGTCCACCTCGGCCGCCGTCAGCCGCGCGTTCGCCAGCGCCTGGCGGATCACCCGCTGCTGGGAGGGGCCGTTGGGCGCCGTCAGACCGTTGGACGCACCGTCCTGGTTCACCGCCGAACCACGGATCACGGCGAGCACGGTGTGTCCGTTGCGGCGCGCGTCCGACAGCCGTTCCAGCAGCAGCATGCCCGCGCCCTCGGACCAGGACGTCCCGTCCGCGGCCGCCGCGAACGCCTTGGAGCGCCCGTCCACCGCGAGCCCGCGCTGCCTGCTGAACTCGGTGAACATCCCCGGTGTGGCCATCACGGTCACACCACCGGCCAGGGCGAGCGAGCATTCGCCCGCCCGCAGCGACTGTGCCGCCTGGTGCAGGGCCACCAGCGACGACGAGCACGCCGTGTCGACGGTGACCGCGGGCCCCTCCAGGCCGAGGAAGTAGGCCAGTCGGCCGGAGATCACGCCGGCCGCCTTGCCGGTGATCAGGTAGCCGTCCAGCCCCTCGGCGGCCTGGTGCAGCGGAGCGCCGTAGTCCTGGGACATGGCCCCCGCGAAGACCCCGGCCCGGCTGCCCCGCACCGAGGACGGGTCGATGCCCGCGCGCTCGAACGCCTCCCACGCCGTCTCCAGCAGCAGCCGCTGCTGCGGATCCATGGCAAGGGCCTCGCGCGGCGAGATCCCGAAGAACGCCGGGTCGAACTCGGCCGCGTCGTGCAGGAAGCCGCCCTCGCGTACGTACGACGTCCCGGACCGCTCCGGGTCCTCGTCGTACAGCGCCGCCAGGTCCCAGCCGCGGTCGGCCGGGAAGTCGGAGATCGCGTCGCCGCCCGAGGTGACCAGGCGCCACAGCTCCTCCGGCGACCCGGCACCGCCGGGCAGTCGGCAGCCCATGCCCACGATGGCGATCGGATCGTCACCGGTCACGGCGAACGGCTCCGGCGCCACGGCGTCGGCGTCCTGCGGCGCTCCGGTCAGCAGGCTCACCAGGTGCCGCACGAGGGCCGTGGGGGTGGGGTAGTCGAAGAGCAGCGAGGACGGCAGCGTGAGGCCGGTCGCGGTGTTCAGCAGGTTGCGCAGCTCGACCGCGGTCAGCGAGTCGAAGCCCAGATCCTTGAACGTGCGGTCCGCGTCCACCATGTCCGCCGACGCGTACTCCAGGACCACCGCGGTCTGCGCGAGCACCAGCGCCCGCACCTCCCGGCGCCGTTCCTGGTCGCCCGCGGCGGCGATCCGCCCGGCCAGGACGCTGCCGCGCTCCGGCGCCGCGTCCTCGGCGGTCCTGGTGGTCTCGCCGATCCAGTACCTCTGGCGCTGGAAGGCGTACGTGGGCAGATCGACGCGGGACGCACCCGTCCCCTCGAACGCCCGCCGCCAGTCCACCGGCGCGCCGTGAACCCACGCCCGGGCCACTCCCCCGACGAAGGCCCGCTCCTCGGGGCGCCCGGCCCGTAGCACCGGTACGAACACCGCGTCGGACACGGTCTCGGCGCCCATCGAGCTGAGCGCTCCACCCGGTCCGACCTCGACGAAGACGCCGACGCCCGCGGCGTGGAGAGCGCTGATGCCGTCGGAGAAGCGGACGGCCTCGCGCACATGCCGCACCCAGAAGTCGGGAGTCGTGATCTCCTCGGCGGAGACCACGTCCCCGGTGAGATTGGAGACGACCGGGATGCTCGGGGCCTCGTACGACAGCCCCTGCGCAACCTCGCGGAACGCGTCCAGCATCCCGTCCATGCGCGGCGAATGGAACGCGTGGCTCACCGCGAGCCGCTTGGTCTTACGGCCCTGCGCCTCGAACGACACGGCGATCTCCAACGCCACGTCCTCGTCACCCGCGATGACCACCGACGTCGGCCCGTTGAGGGCGGCGATGCCCACCCGGTCGGTGAGCAGCGGCGCCACCTCGGCCTCCGTGGCCTGCACCGCGATCATCGCGCCGCCGGTGGGCAGGGCCTGCATCAGGCGACCACGAGCGGCTACGAGGGTGGACGCGTCCGCGAGCGTGAGCACACCCGCCACATGCGCGGCGGTCAGCTCACCGATGGAGTGGCCGGAGAGGAAGTCGGGCCGCAGACCCCATGCCTCGACCAGCCGGAACAGCGCCACCTCGACCGCGAACAGCGCGGGCTGGGTGAATCCCGTCTGGTCCAGCAGCGAGGCGTCCTCGCCGAACAGCACACCCTTCAGGGGCCGTTCAAGGTGCGGGTCCAGGTGTGCACACACCTCGTCCAGGGCCTCGGCGAACACCGGATAGGTGTCGTACAGCTCACGCCCCATGCCGAGCCGCTGGCTGCCCTGCCCGGTGAACAGGAACGCCACCTTGCCGTCGCCCGCCGTACCCTCGACCAGGCCCGATGCAGTCTCGCCCCGCGCCAGCGCGCCGAGCGCCCGCAGCAGCTCATCGCGGCCGGTGGCGGTCAGCACCGCACGCCGCTCCAGCTCCGCGCGCCCCGAGGCCAGCGACCATCCCACGTCCAGCGGCGACAGCCCCGTGTCGCCCTCCACCCGCGCCAGCAGCCGTTCCGCCTGCTCCCGCAACGCGGCCTCGCCACGGCCCGACACCACCCACGGCACCACGGCGGGCTCGACCGAAGCGGCTCTGGGGGTGACGGCCGGGGCTTCTTCCAGCACCACGTGCGCGTTCGTCCCGCCCATCCCGAACGCGGAGACTCCGGCGAGGAGTTGGGCGTCCTCGTGCGGCCAGGGTTCCAGGGATGTCTGTACCCGCAGCCGGAGGGCGTCCAGCGGAATGTCGGGACGCGGGTCCCGGAAATTCAGGCTCGCCGGGATGCGCCTGTTCCTGATGGCGAGAATGGTCTTGATTAACCCGGCGATACCGGCGGCGCCCTCAAGGTGGCCCAGATTGGTTTTCACCGATCCGACCCGTAGCGGATCGTCCGCCGGGCGGCCATTCCCCATGACGGCGCCGAGCGCGGTGGCTTCGACGTGATCGCCGAGTCGCGTTCCGGTTCCGTGAAGTTCAACGTATTGCACGGCGGCCGGTTCCACTCCCGCCCGCTGACAGGCAAGCCCCAAAAGCTCTTCCTGCGCGATGCGGTGCGGCGCGACAAGCCCTTCTCCACCGCCGTCATTGTTCACCGCACTGCCCCGGATGACGCAGAGAATCCGGTCCCCGTCCGCACGCGCCCGCGACAACTCCTTGAGGACGACGAGTCCGCCGCCCTCACCCCGGACATAACCATTCGCCCGGGCGTCGAAAGTACGGCACTCCCCGTCGGGAGAAAGGCCGCCGAACTTTTCCGAACGGTCCGAACTCTCCGGGGCCAGTACGAGGTTCACCCCGCCGGCCAGGGCCACGGAGCACTCGCCCGCCCGCAGTGCCTGAACCGCCTGGTGCACGGCGACCAACGAGGACGACTGCCCCGTGTCCACGGTCATGCTGGGGCCTCGGAGCCCCAGGGCGTAGGACACCCGGTTGGCGATGATGCTCCGCGCGAGGCCGGTCATGGCGTGCTGCCCGACGGCCGACGCACCCTGGCGGTGCGTGAGCGTCGCGTAGTCGTCCCACATGGCGCCGACGAATACGCCTGTCACGTCGCCTTTTGACGCCGAAGATCGCTCCGAAGGCCGTCCCGAAGGCGGGATTCCGGAATCCTCCAGCGCCTCCCAGGCCAGTTCCAGCATCAGTCGCTGCTGCGGATCCATGGCCGCGGCTTCGCGCGCGGAGATCCCGAAGAGACCGGGGTCGAATTGATCCACTCGCTCCAAGAAGGAGCCTCGGGCAATCGATTCGCCGCCACCGGTTTCACCCTGACGAGAATGTTCAACGTTCATGCGCTGGCGGGGCATGCCGGAAACCGCACCGGTGCCGTTCCTCAGCAGCTGCCAGAAGTCCGCGGGATTGGCGACGCCGGAAAATCGGCAGGACATTCCAATAACCGCAATGTAGGCATTCGACAGCCCAGGCATGCTTGACAACACGCAGAATTCCCCCGCTCCGCGCAAAAAGTGGACATTCGCACCCACCGGCCCCCTCTTCAATGAACTCAATGAAAAGGGGTGGTCCCCGGCGCCCCGATAAACATCCCGCAAGGCATCGCAACACTACCTCGCTGATCCGTTCCGGCGTCAAGCTCCATCTGATCCGCGGAACTGGTCCCGCTTTGGCGACGTGGGTCCGGTTTCGCCCAACCTTCACAGGCGGTTGGTGAGTGGTGAAGACAGCACTTCCAACGCCCCCCGGTGCGTGCTAAGTTGACGAAGCGATCAAGGGGGAGCACACGGGGGTGCGCTAGATCCAGACTCACAACGGGGACGACTACAGGGCCGTTGACCACGGCCTTTCCAGGGGACTCTGTTTACCCCTGAATTAATCTCTTGCCTACGCGGCCTGCGCTGCCTTCGCGTTACGGCGATCGGCTTGACCATTCGCCGTAACCGACGCTTCGTTGCGCCGTTCCGCGTTTCATCGAAAACCCTTACCCCCGCATGCGGGCGGCCCGGGCCTGCCCGGGAGCGCATCGCTCATGCGGTACGCCTGCGTGCGTGAGCATCCCCTCCTGAAGCCAGCAAGCCACAACGACTCGGTCCAGTGAGCGCGAAGGAGTGTGTCCGGCAGCGATGAACGAGCCAATCGGCCATCAGGTGGCCATCGTGGGCGCGGGGGTGATGGGTTCGGGCATCGCCACCTTGGTGCTCGGCCACGGCATCCCGGTTGTCCTGGTCGACGTCGATGAGACAACACTCGACGACGCGCGGGGCAGGATCACCCAGCAGTTGCGCCACGCCCAGCTGATGGGCGCCCTGCCCGCCGGCCGTGCCACCGGCGAGCTGGTCACCACCGTGTCCCTTCCCGAGGTGGCGGATGCCACCGCCGTCATCGAGGCGATCACCGAGGCGCCCGAGGCGAAGGCCAAGGTGCTGGCCGACATCTCGGCCGTGGTCCGGCCCGGCACCCCGCTGATCTCCAACACCTCCGGCATCCCGATCGCCGAGCTGGCCGACGCGGTCACCCGGCCGGAGGAGCTGCTCGGCACCCACTTCATGAACCCCTCGTACCTGATCAAGATGGTCGAGGTCAGCCGCGGCCCGCGCACCGGCGACGCCGCCGTGGACGCGGTCGTCGCGCTGCTCGGCGCCATGGACCGGCGCGCCGTCCTGGTCCAGGACGCCCCCGGCTTCGTGACCAGCAGGCTGCTGCACCCGATGATCAACGCCGCGGCGCGGATCGTCGGCGAGGGCACCGCCACGGTCGAGGCCGTGGACGAGCTGATGGAAGGGTGCCTCGGACACCCCACAGGACCCCTGCGGACCGGCGATCTGATCGGTCTCGACAACCTCGCCGACTCCCTGGCCGTTCTGTACGAACGCACCGGTGACGAGGCGTGCAAGCCCTGCGATCTGCTGCTGGCGAAGGTACGCGACGGCGACCTCGGCCGTAAGTCCGGCCGTGGCTTCTACTCCTACGGAAAGGCGATGTCCTGATGTCCGACCAGCCCACCACCGCCCCGGTGACCGCCGAATCCATCGAGCAGGCGCTGCTGAGCTTCCTGGAGGAGCGCACCAAGACCGCGGTGCCGCCGACCCAGGACCTCTTCGCCTCCGGGCTCGTGTCCTCGATGTTCGCCATGGAACTCGTCGTGCACCTGGAGCAGCACTACGAGGTGGCGATCGTCGGCGCGGACCTGAAGCTGGACAACTTCCGGACCGTGCGGCAGATGACCGAGCTGGTGCTGCGGCTCCGTGACGCGTCGGCGGCGGTCGGCGGTGCCTGAGCGGCGTACCGACCCGCTCGCCGACGGGCTCGCCGATGAGCTGAAGGCCATCGACACACTCATCGGCGACCAGCCCGAACACTGGGATCTCGACGGGCAGATCCCCCGCCACCTGCTCAGCACGCTCGGCGCCCAGGGTTGGCTGTGCGCCGAAGTGGCCGCCACTCACGGCGGACGGGGCCTCAGCAGCCGCGCCAACGGAGAGCTGACCGCACACGTCGGCAGCCGGTGCAGTTCGCTGCGCAGCGTGATGACCTCCCAGGGCATGGCGGCCTGGACCATCCAGCGCCTGGCCAACCGGGACCAGTCCGCCGAACTGCTGCCCCAGCTGGTCAGCGGCCGGCTGGCGGCGGTGGGCTTCAGCGAGACCGACGCCGGTTCCGATCTGTCGACGATGAGCACCACGATCACCCTCGACGGTGACTCGGTCGTCCTCGACGGCCACAAGGTGTGGGTCACGGGCGCGTACTACGCGGACCTGCTGGTCGTCTTCGGCCAGTGCGACGGTGGCGCGGCCGCCGTCGTGGTCCCCGCCTCGGCGCCCGGGGTGACGGTGGAACGGGTCGCCGACCCGATGGGATGCCGGGCCGCCGGCCACGCCAACCTGCGGTTCGACTCGGTGCGGCTGCCCGCCTCCAGTGTGCTCGGCAGCCCGGGTGCGCCGCTTCCGCTGCTGGTCACCACCGCACTCGCGTACGGCCGTATCTCGGTGGCCTGGGGGTGCGTGGGCATCCTGCGCGCGTGCCGGAACACGGCGGCGCGGCACGCCGCCACCCGCAAGCAGTCCGGCAAGCCGATCGGCGAACACCAGCTCGTCGGGCGCCATCTGGCCGAGCTGTTCGTCGCCGAGCAGACCGCGTCCCGGGCCTGTGAACACGCCAGCGACTGCTGGGACGCGGGCTCTCCCGACATGGTCATCTCCACCGTGCTCGCGAAACACGTCAGCGCCGGCCACGCCGCCACGGGGGCAGCCTCCGCGGTCCAGGTGATGGCGTCGGCGGGGGCCCGGGACGGCCATGTGGTGGCGCGTGCGTACCGGGACGCGAAGCTGATGGAAATCATCGAGGGCAGCAACGAGATCTGCCAGTTGATTCTGGCACAGCACGCCGTTTCCACGGCGGAATGACGAATCAGGGGGAATGATCCGTGTCTGAAAAACCGGCCACGGTGAAGTGCTTGGTCTGGGATCTGGACAACACGCTCTGGCAGGGCACCCTGCTGGAGGACGATCAGGTGACGCTGCCGGACGCGGTGCGGGAACTGATCGTCACGCTCGATTCCCGCGGCATTCTTCAGTCCGTCTCCAGCAAGAACGACTACGATCTCGCCTGGGCCAAACTGGAAGCGCTCGGTCTCGCCGAGTACTTCGTCCTGCCCCAGATCGGGTGGGGACCCAAGTCGAATTCGGTGCGTACGATCGCCGAACGGCTGAAGTTCGCGCACGGCACCATCGCGTTCATCGACGACCAGCCCGCCGAGCGGGCCGAGGTCACCTTCCATCTGCCGGACGTCCGGTGCTATCCGGCAGATCAGCTTCTGACCCTGGCGGAGCTGCCGGAATTCAGCCCCGAGACGGTCACCGTCGATTCCCGTCGGCGCCGCCAGATGTACCAGGCGGGATTCGAGCGGGAAGCCGAACAGGCCGCGTTCAGCGGTCCGGACGAGGACTTCCTCCGGTCCCTGAAGCTGGAGATGAGCATCGAGCGGGCGACCGGGGAGCAGCTCTCCCGCGTCGAAGAGCTGACGCTGCGCACCAGCCAGATGAACGCGACCGGGGTGCACTACTCCGACGCGACGCTGCGCGGTCTGCTGGCCGACCCCGGCCATGAGGTCCTGGTGACCACCATGGCGGACCGCTTCGGCCCGCACGGTGCGGTCGGGGTGATGCTGCTGGCGACGGGGGCCGACGTCTGGCACCTCAAGCTGCTCGCCACATCCTGCCGGGTGGTCTCGTTCGGCGCGGGCGCGGCGATCCTCAACTGGCTGATCGACGAGGCGGCCCAGGCCGGTGCGCACCTGGTGGCGGACTTCCGGCGCACGGACCGCAACCGCATGATGGAGATCGCCTACCGGTTCGCCGGTTTCACCGCCGAACCGTGTGCGTGTGTGGCCGGTCTCGCCGAACCGGGCGCGCCGGACATCGAGCGGCTGCACCTGGTGCCGGAGCGGCGCGATCCGCATCCCACCCTTCAGCTCACCGCTCCGGCCCTCGCCGCTGATCATCTGGCGGCAAGGGCCTGAACGAGGCGCCGGCTCAGAGCTTGCGCAGCAGGGTGATGCCGTCGGCCACCGGAAGGAGCGAGAGCTCCACCCGGTGGTCGTCGCGCAGGGAGGCGTTCAGTTCACGGATGGCGACGGTGTCGGCGTCCTGGGCGGAGGGGTCGATCACCCGGCCGAAGAAGAGGGTGTTGTCCACGGCGATGAGCCCGCCGGGCCGCACCAGCTCGAGCGCCGATTCGTAATAGCGGCGGTAGTTCGCCTTGTCGGCGTCGATGAACACGAAATCGAATGCGCCAGGACCGCCGTCGGCGAGAAGCCCGGAAAGCGTTTCGCCCGCATCACCGATACGGACGTCAATACGGTCCGCCACGTCCGCCTTGGTCCAGTACTCGGCGGCGATGTCGGGCCATTTGCTGGTGATATCGCAGGTGACCAGACGACCGTCCGACGGGATCGCCCGCGCCATGCACAGGGTGCTGTAGCCGGTGAACGTCCCGATCTCCAGGACGTTCCGGGCCCCGATCAGGCCGACCAGAAAGGCCAGGAACTGCCCCTCTTCGGCCATCACCTGCATGGCCTGGCCCATGGGCAGTTCACCGGTGAGTTCACGGAGGTCACGCAGAATGTCGTCTTCTCGCAGCGATACCTCGCGCACGTACGACAGAATTCCCGATGAGGATTCGACTTGATTCGCCATGCCCTCAAAATATTACCGGACGTCAGGGCGGCGCAAGGCCACGCCATTTCCAGGCCGAGCTATTTACCCCGCAAGGGAGTTCACGGCGGATACGGAGGAAATGCCGCGGCCAGTTCCCTGACTTCCGCGCGCACCCCGCGCGTTCGGGGTGCCTCCTCGTCCTCGCGCAGGGCGATCGTCAGCAGCGCGCCGATCCGCTCCATCTCGCCCTCCTCCATGCCCTGTGTCGTCACCGCCGCGGTCCCGAGCCGCAACCCGCGGACGCAGCCGCCGGGTTCGGTGGCGGAGGCCAGCGCGCAGGTGTCCAGGATGATCCCGGCGGCCGCGCAACGGGCCTTCGCCGCACGGCCGTCGAGCCCCAGCGGGGACACATCGACGGTGATCATGTGGGTGTCGGTGCCTCCGGTGGCCACCGTCAGCCCCGCCGCCGCCAGCCCGTCGGCCAGGGTTCGCGCGTTGGCCACGACCTGCCGGGCGTACGTGGCGAACGCGGGCGTGGCGGCCTCGCCGAACGCCACCGCCTTGGCCGCCACGGTGTGCATCTGGGCGCCGCCCTGAGTGAAGGGGAACACGGCGCGGTCGACCCGCTCGGCCAGCTCCGCGCCGCACAGCAGCATTCCGCCGCGCGGCCCGCGCAGCACCTTGTGGGTGGTGGCGCACACGACGTCCGCGTACGGCACCGGGTTCGGCGCCGCCTTCCCGGCCACCAGGCCGATGGGGTGCGCCGCGTCGGCGACGAGATACGCGCCCACCTCGTCGGCGATGGTCCGGAAGGCGGCGTAGTCCAGATGGCGGGGGTACGAGATCGAGCCGCACACGATCGCCTTCGGACGGTGGGCGAGCGCCAGCTCGCGCAGCCGGTCGTAGTCGAGCAGCCCGGTGGCCGGGTCGACGCCGTAGCCGATGAAGTGGAACCAGCGGCCGGAGAAGTTCGCCGGGGAGCCGTGGGTGAGGTGGCCGCCGTGCGGCAGCGCCATCGCCAGCACCGTGTCGCCGGGCCGCAGCAGCGCGGCGTACGCGGCGAGCACCGCGGAGGAACCCGAATGCGGCTGCACATTGGCGTGGCTTGCGCCGAACAGCGCCGTCGCCCGGCTCTGGGCCACCCGCTCGGCGACGTCCACCAGCTCACAGCCCCCGTGGTGGCGGGCCCCGGGGTAGCCCTCGGCGTACTTGTTGGCCAGCGGCGAGGCCAGGGCGGCGAGCACCGCCCGCGAGGTGTAGTTTTCCGCGGCGATCAGCTGAAGACTGCCCCGGACGCGCTCCAGCTCGCCCGTGATGATCCCGGCCAGCTCGGGGTCCTGCCGGGCCAGCTCGCCGAAATCGGGCCCCCACGGAACCGCGCTGACGGCCATCGCGTGCTCACATTCGTCGGGCGTCACCCCCAATGTAGGCCCGCACCGGCACGGGCGCGCGCCGCGGCCGGGGCCACCAGGGGGGCTACGCCGGGGCCGGGACCCCCGTGAGCGCGGTGACGACCGGGTCCAGCGCCTGGTTGATCTCGTCGCCGATGGAGCGGAAGAAGGTGATGGGCGCCCCGTACGGGTCGTGCACCTCGTCCGCCTCCTCGTTCGGCGCCAGCAGCCAGCCGCGCAGCGCGGCCGCCGCCTGGACCAGGGACCGGGCGCGCTCGACCACGCCGCCCGCCTCCTCCGGATCGGGCAGCGTCGCGGGGTCTATGGCCCGTACCAGCCGGGTGAACTCCTTGAGCGTGAAGGTGCGCAGGCCCGCCGAATGCCCCATCGAGATGACCTGGGCCCGGTGGTCACGGGTCGCGGTCAGCACGAGGTCGGCGCGGATGACGTGCTCGTCCAGCAGCTCCCGGCCGAGGAAGCCGTCCGGGTCGGCGCCGAAGTCGGTCAGGACGGTGGCGGCGTGCGCCTCCATCGGCGCGCCCTCGTGGCCCCAGGTGCCGGCGCTCTCCACGATCAGCCCGCTGGTGCGGGCCGTGCCGAGCCGGTGGGTGAGGGCATGCCGGGTCAGCCGCTCGGTGATCGGCGAGCGGCAGACGTTGCCGGTGCTGACGTGGAGGATGCGGAACGAGGTCTCGGCGTGCTTCGCCCGGTGTTCCGCTATGCCACGGCCCGTCTCAGGGGCTGTCAATTCGCCACCTCGAGGTCGGGTACGACCTCACGGAGCTGCTCGGCGGAGAGCGCGCCCGCACGCAGCAGCACCGGGACCTTGCCGGTGACGTCGACGATGGAGGAGGGCACCGCGGCCGGGGTGGGGCCGCCGTCGAGGTAGACCGAGACGGAATCGCCCAGCATGTCCTGGGCGGCGTCGCAGTCCTGCGGGGACGGGTGTCCGGTGAGGTTGGCGCTGGAGACCGCCATCGGGCCGAAGTCGTTCAGCAGCTCGATCGCGACCGGGTGCAGCGGCATCCGCACCGCCACGGTGCCCCGGGTCTCGCCCAGGTCCCAGGTCAGCGACGGCTGGTGCCGGGCGACGAGGGTGAGCGCACCGGGCCAGAAGGCGTCGACCAGCTCCCAGGCCTGCTCGGAGAAGTCGGTGACCAGGCCGTGCAGGGTGTTCGGGGAGCCGACCAGGACGGGGGTCGGCATGTTGCGGCCCCGGCCCTTGGCCTCCAGCAGATCGCCGACGGCCTCCGCGCTGAAGGCGTCCGCACCGATCCCGTAGACGGTGTCGGTGGGCAGCACGACCAGTTCGCCGCGGCGGACGGCGGACGCGGCCTCGCGCAGGCCGGTCTTGCGGTCGGTCGCGTCCCCGCAGTCGTATCGCCGTGCCATTTAACGGTCCTCCTCGTACGTGGCCAGTGTGTGGTGCGGTGCCGCGGTCACGGCATGGCCTTCCGCGCGGTGGCGAATCGGGGCCGTTTGTTCAGGTCGGGGTGGTCGGCGGCGTCCGCCCAGCCACGCTCCTCCGTGAAGATCCACGGCACCTGGCCGCCCTGGGTGTCTGCGTGCTCGATGACGACCACGCCGCCCGGCCGCAGCAGCCGGTGGGCCGTGCGCTCCAGGCCGCGGATCACATCGAGGCCGTCCTCACCGGAGAAGAGCGCGAGCTGGGGGTCGTGGTCGCGCGCCTCCGGCGCCACGTACTCCCACTCGGTCAGCGGGATGTACGGGGGGTTGCTGATGACGAGGTCCACCTGCCCGTCCAACTCGGGCAGGGCCGTCAACGCGTCTCCTCGCTGGAGAACGACGCGGGACCCCTCGACGTTCTTGCGGGCCCACAGAAGGGCACCCTCGTCCAGCTCCACGGCGTGCACCCGGGAGCGGGGCACCTCCTGGGCGAGGGCCAGGGCGATGGCTCCGGAGCCGGTGCACAGGTCGACGATGAGGGGTTCCACGACGTCCATGGCCCGGACCGCGTCTATGGCCCAGCCGACGACCGACTCGGTCTCCGGGCGGGGGACGAAGACGCCGGGGCCCACCTGGAGCTCCAGGTAGCGGAAGAAGGCGCGGCCGGTGATGTGCTGGAGGGGTTCGCGGGCCTCGCGGCGGGCGACCGCCTCCCAGTAGCGGGCGTCGAAGTCGGCGTCGGAGACGCCGTGCAGCTCTCCCCGCTTGACGCCGTGCACGAAGGCGGCCAGCTCCTCCGCGTCGAAGCGCGGGGACGGCACGCCCGCGTCGGCCAGCCGCTGGGTGGCCTGGGCCACCTCGGCGAGCAGCACGTTCACTGAATTCCTCCAGCCGGTCCGTAGTTGCGAAGAGGAAGGTCCTACTGGGCCGCCGCGAGCTTCGCCGCCGCGTCGGCGTCGACACACGCCTGGATGACGGGCGCCAGCTCCCCGTCGAGCACCTGGTCCAGGTTGTACGCCTTGAAGCCCACCCGGTGGTCCGAAATGCGGTTCTCCGGGAAGTTGTACGTACGGATGCGCTCGGAGCGGTCGACGGTACGGACCTGGCTGCGGCGGGCGTCCGACGCCTCCCGCTCGGCCTCCTCCTGCGCGGCGGCCAGCAGCCGCGAGCGCAGGATGCGCAGCGCCTGCTCCTTGTTCTGGAGCTGGCTCTTCTCGTTCTGGCAGGAGACGACGATGCCGGTGGGCAGGTGGGTGATGCGCACCGCCGAGTCGGTGGTGTTGACCGACTGGCCGCCGGGACCGGAGGAGCGGTAGACGTCGATCCGCAGGTCGTTGGGGCCGATCTCGACCTCGACCTCCTCGGCCTCGGGCGTGACCAGCACACCGGCCGCGGAGGTGTGGATGCGGCCCTGGGACTCGGTGGCGGGCACCCGCTGGACGCGGTGCACCCCGCCCTCGTACTTCAGCCGGGCCCACACGCCCTGGCCGGGCTCGATGGTCCCCTTGGCCTTCACGGCCACCTGGACGTCCTTGTAGCCGCCGAGGTCGGACTCGTTGGCGTCGATGATCTCGGTCTTCCAGCCGATCCGCTCGGCGTACCGCAGATACATCCGCAGCAGGTCGCCGGCGAACAGCGCGGACTCCTCGCCGCCCTCGCCCGCCTTGACCTCGAGGATGACGTCCTTGTCGTCGCTGGGGTCCCGCGGGACCAGCAGCAGCCGCAGCCGGTCGGTCAGCTCCGCGCGGCGCAGCTCCAGCTCCTTGACCTCGTCGGCGAAGTCCGGGTCGTCCTGCGCCAGCTCCTGGGCCGTCTCGATGTCGTCCCCGGTCTGCTTCCAGTCCCGGTACGTGTCGATGATCGGGGTCAGCTCGGCGTAGCGCTTGTTGAGCCGCTTCGCCTCGCGCTGGTCGGCATGGACCGCGGGGTCGGCGAGCCGCTTTTCGAGGGCGGCGTGTTCGCCGATCAGATCCTCGACCGCCTCGAACATGAGGGCTCCCTGGGTGGGTCTGCGTGGACGCGGGGAATACGGGCCGGACAGGACGGCCGACAGGCCCGGCCGGCGGCCCGGCGGACGGGCTGGCTGACGCAAAACGCCGGTCCGGTCGCCCCTGCGCGGGGGCGACCGAGGACCGGCGCCGTGCGGGTCGCTACTTCTTGGACCCGGCGTTCTTGCCGAAGCGGGCCTCGAACCGCGCCACACGGCCACCGGTGTCGAGGATCTTCTGCTTACCCGTGTAGAACGGGTGGCACTCGGAGCAGATGTCGGCACGGATGGTGCCGCCGCCCACGGTGCTACGGGTGGTGAAGGACGCGCCACAGGTGCAGCTGACCTGGGTCTCGACGTACTCCGGGTGGATGTCGCGCTTCAAGGGATTCTCCTGGTTTCTCGGGAGGGCGCCGGGTCGACGAGCGGGTTTGCACGTCGTGAACCGGGGCCGACGATCCAGTTTGCCAGCACTGGCCGCATCACCCAAAACCGGGGGTGGGGCCGGGATATTCCCGACCCCGTCCGACATCCTCCGCGCGGTCCTACTTGACCACGTTGCCGGCGTCGCTCGCGTCGCCCGCGGAGCCCTTGCTGGCGGCCGCCGGGATCGGCTTGTCCGCCTTCAGCGCCTTCCAGATCAGCTTGGTCTTGGACTCCATGGGCAGCACCCGGGCCGGGTCGTTCGGGTCGTACTGCACGGGCAGCGTGGTCATCTTCATGTTGCCCGAGCCGATGCCCTGGAGGCTCTTGGCGAAGCCCGACAGCTTGTTGACCGAGGCCAGCTCGGAGTCGGTGGTGAGCGCCTTGGTGGAGGTGTTCGCCAGGTCGTACAGCTTCTTCGGGTTGCCGAAGAGGTCGACGCTCTTGATCTGGTCGAGGAGCGCCTTGACGAACGCCTGCTGGAGCTTGATCCGGCCGAGGTCACTGCCGTCGCCGACGCCGTGCCGGGTCCGTACGAGGCCGAGGGACTGCTCACCGTTGAGGGTGTGCGGCCCGGGCTCCAGGTCCAGGTGGCTCTTCGGGTCGTGGATCGCCTGGGTGGTGGTGATGTCGACGCCGCCGAGGTCGTCGATCAGCTGCTGGAAGCCGGAGAAGTCGACCTCCAGGAAGTGGTCCATGCGTATGCCGCTCATGTCCTCGACGGTCTTGATGGTGCACGCGGGGCCACCGGCCTCGTAGGCGCTGTTGAACATCGCCTCCTGGACGGCGGGGCTCTCCTTGCCGTCCTTCTCGCACGAGGGACGTTTGATGAGCGTGTCGCGCGGAATGCTGACCACGCTGGCCTTCTTGCGGCCCTTGTAGACGTGAACGATCATCGCGGTGTCGGAGCGCGAGGTGCCCTCGTCCTTGCCGTACTTGGCGTTCTTCCCGGCGCGCGAGTCGGAGCCGAGGACGAGGATGTCCATCGAGCCGTTGTCGACGTTCTTGGGACGGTCGGCGCCCAGGGCCGCGTCGACGTCGACACCGGTGAGGTTGCCGTTGAGCTTGAAGTAGAGATAGCCCGCCCCGGCACCGCCGAGGATCAGAACGGACGCGACCGACCAGACGGTGATGTGCGTGGCCCTGCGGCGGGTACTGGGACGCTTGCGGCGGCGTCCACCGGCGCTTCCACGTGCTCGATGTCGGCCCGGGGTCACCGGCGTGCTGTGCTGGTCGTCAGCCATGTGCTCCTCAGTCCTCGTATCCCGGGTACCCCCTGCCGTCACGGTCAGGCGTGGCGTCGCGGATCCGACCTGACAGATGACAGGCCGAGCGCCAGGGTTGCATACGGAGTTCGGCTTGTTTTCATCTGGGGCGACCCGGACGTCGTTCGTCCCCTTCGTCCGCCTTACCGCTCTCACCTGCGCTTTCGCAGGTGATAAGGGCATCGAGACCGTTCCGTGACTGTCCCTTTTGGTGTGGTTCACCTCTCACAAAAACCGAGGCCTCCCCGCGGTGCGGGGAGGCCTCGGATGACCGAGCGTGGCCGAGCCTTGTACGGTCAGTCGCCGTTGTTGCCCGGGCTGGGCGTGGTCTTGGCGATCTGCATCAGGAACTCGGCGTTCGACTTCGTCTGCTTCATCTTGTCGAGCAGCAGCTCGATCGCCTGCTGCGAGTCGAGCGCGTGCAGCACCCGGCGCAGCTTCCAGACGATGTTCAGCTCGTCCGGCGCCAGCAGGATCTCTTCCTTACGGGTGGACGACGGGTCGACGTCGACCGCCGGGAAGATGCGCTTGTCGGCGAGCTTCCGGTCGAGCTTGAGCTCCATGTTGCCGGTGCCCTTGAACTCCTCGAAGATCACCTCGTCCATCCGCGAGCCGGTCTCGACCAGCGCGGTGGCCAGGATGGTCAGCGAGCCGCCGTCCTCGATGTTCCGCGCGGCACCGAAGAACTTCTTCGGCGGGTAGAGCGCGGTCGAGTCGACACCACCGGACAGGATGCGGCCGGAGGCGGGCGCCGCCAGGTTGTACGCACGGCCCAGACGCGTGATCGAGTCCAGCAGCACGACCACGTCGTGGCCCAGCTCCACCAGCCGCTTGGCCCGCTCGATCGCCAGCTCGGCGACGGTGGTGTGGTCCTCGGCGGGACGGTCGAAGGTCGAGGAGATGACCTCGCCCTTGACCGAGCGCTGCATGTCGGTGACCTCTTCAGGACGCTCGTCGACGAGGACGACCATCAGATGGCACTCGGGGCTGTTGCGGGTGATCGCGTTGGCGATCGCCTGCATGATCATGGTCTTACCGGTCTTCGGCGGGGCCACGATCAGACCGCGCTGGCCCTTGCCGATCGGCGCGACCAGATCGATGATCCGGGTCGTCAGGCCGCCGGCCTCACTCTCCAGACGCAGCCGGTCCTGCGGGTAAAGCGGCGTCAGCTTCCCGAACTCGGGCCGTCCACGGCCGGTTTCGGGCGCCATGCCGTTGACCGAGTCGAGCCGCACCAGCGCGTTGAACTTCTCGCGGCGCTCGCCCTCGCGCGGCTGACGGACCGCACCGGTGACGTGATCGCCCTTGCGCAGACCGTTCTTGCGGACCTGGGCGAGCGAGACGTAGACGTCGTTCGGGCCCGGCAGGTAGCCGGAAGTCCGGATGAACGCGTAGTTGTCGAGGATGTCGAGGATGCCCGCGACCGGGATCAGGACGTCGTCCTCGGAGACCTGCGGCTCGTTGCCGAAGTCGTCGCGGCCACGACGGCCACGGCGGTCGCGGTAACGGCCGCGGCGCCCGCGGCGCCCGCCCTCGAAGTCGTCGTCCCCGTCGTCGGCGCGCTGCTGGCCCTGGCCGCGCCCGTCGCCGCGCTGCTGACGGCCGCCGCCGCCCTGCTGGCCGTCGTCGCCCTTGCCGCCGCGGCCCCGGTCGCGCTGGCCGCCGCCGCGCTCGCGACGGTCGCCCTTCTGGCCGCGCTCCTGACGGTCCTGACGGTCGCCGCCCTTGGCGCCCTTGCCCTCGGCGGTGTCCGCCGCGGCCTCGCCCTTGGCATCGCCCTTGGTCTCGGCACGGGCCTCCGTGCGGGTCTCGACCGCGGTGGCCGTGCCGCCGGACTCGGCGGTGGCGGTGGCGGGCGCGGTCGCCCGGCGGCGACGGCGCTCACCGGCCGGCTGCTCGTCGGCGGCCGGCTCCCCGGACTGACCCGGGATGTCGATCTGCTGCTGAGCGGTGGCCTTGTCCGCCTTGCCGCCCTTGGCGGCCTTGCCGGACTTCTCGGCATCCGCGTCCTGGTCGGCCTTGTCGGCCTTCCCGGCCTTGTTCTGGTTGCCGGCGTCCGCGCCGTCCTCGCCCGTACGGGCCTTGGAGGTCGTACGGCGCTTCGGCTTGGTCACCCCCTCGGCGGCGGACGGGGCGGCCTCGGAGCCCTGGGCTCCGCCGCCGGATGCGGCCTGCTTCTCCTTGATGACCTCGATCAGCTGGCTCTTGCGCATCCGCGCGGTGCCCTTGATGCCCAGGCTCGAGGCGAGCTGCTGGAGCTCTGCCAAGACCATGGCGTCAAGGCCGGTGCCCGAGCGGCGTCGCCGCGGGGCAGTGCCAGTGGCAGCACCGGTGGCAGGCGCGGAAGCGTCCGTAGCGGGCGCGGCGGCATTGCCGACACCGCTGTCGGAGGTGCCGGAGGCGTTCACGCCCATCAGATCGGTGGTGTCGCTCACGAAGGGTCCTTCCCTGGAGCGGGCGTCGGCCTGTCTGGCTCGGCGACCGGTTGTGCTGTCCGGCTGTGGTCCTTCCGTTACGGACCGGGCCGGGGCGGTGGTCCGCCGGTACGGCGGAGAGAACATTCATGGTTCCGACGCGGCAGAATGGTTCGCTTGGATCCGCCACGCCGATTCCGGTGCGTGCACGACACTGCTCAGGCAGGCTGCTCAGGCAGTGTGGGAGGCTCCCGGAAGAAGGGTGGTCCCGGATGGGGACACTTCGCACTGCGCCTCCGAGTACATCCAAGAGGCTTCAAGTGCAGACTTGAGGTTAACACTACCGGATCCAACAAACATTCCCCCTCTCCAACCGGCAATCGAGTTGTGCGGGGCCCGGGGGACGCCCCGGGCGGCTGGGTCAGCTGAGCGGCAGGACGCTCGCCCCCCCGGCGTCGAGAGCCAGCCGATTGGCCGCCCACCCCTCGCCCGCCAGCCGTGCGACCTTGTCGGCCGCACCGTCCTCGACCAGCGCGAGCACCGTGGGGCCCGCGCCGGAGACGACCGCGGGGACGCCGTCCGCACGCAGTCGGTGCACCAGGCTCACGCTCTCGGGCATCGCCGGAGCGCGGTATTCCTGGTGGAGCCGGTCCTCCGTCGCCGCGAGCAGCAGCTCGGGACGCCTGGTCAGGGCCTCCACGAGCAGGGCCGCACGCCCCGCGTTGACGGCCGCGTCCACATGCGGGACGGTGCGCGGCAGCAGTCCGCGGGCGGTCTCCGTGAGCACCGGCTTCCCGGGCACGAAGACCACCGGAACGATGGAATCGGCAGGGTCCATTCTGATCGCCCGGGCGGCTCCCGCGTCCGTCCAGGCGAGGGTGAAGCCGCCGAGCAGACAGGCGGCGACGTTGTCGGGGTGGCCCTCGATCTCGGTGGCCAGCTCCACCAGCGCCTCGTCGTCGAGTTTTTCGCCGCCGCCTATCGTCACGGCGCGCGCGGCGGTGATCCCGGCGCAGATGGCGGCGGAGGAGGAGCCGAGGCCGCGGCCGTGCGGAATGCGGTTGGCGCAGACCACCTCGAGGCCGCGCGGCTGCCCGCCCAGCAGGTCGAAGGCGGTACGGAGGGACCGTACGAGCAGATGGCTCTCGTCGCGCGGCAGGCTCTCGGCGCCCTCGCCCGCGATGTCGACGTGCAGACCGGAGTCGGCGACCCGGACCACCACGTCGTCGTAGAGCCCCAGGGCGAGACCGAAGGCGTCATAGCCGGGACCGAGATTGGCGCTCGAGGCAGGGACGCGCACTCGGACGGCGGCGGCGCGGAACGCTGGACCGGCCATCGCTCGATGACTCTCCTTGTGTGACGTGAGATTGCTCGAAGAGGTACGGAACACCGCGGGGGCCGTGACAGGACGGCGACGCCGCGCAGAGGTGAAGGCTCTGCGTCGGGGCGGATTCAGTACAGCCTATCGAAGGAAGGTTCTGTGGCGACATAGGGCGCACGGGAGGCGCACGATGCGTGTCGCACTCCCTGTCGTCGACCAGGTCCACTCTACTGGAGGGTTCCACATGCCCTCATCGTTCCTGCGCATCTCGTCCACCACTCGAGTGGATCTAGAGAACGCCCGGTGGGCGGAGGCGGCGGGAAGCGGGCGCACGCCCCCTGGGGCGGGCCCTGAGGCCCTCCGGCGTGGGCCCGGAGGTTGTCCGGCGTGTGTCCGGCGTGGGTGTCCACGGGCCGGGCCGGGGGCTCGACGACAGCGCCCCGACCCGCCTCGCGCGTTCTCCCGCGTTTACGCCAGTCCGAGCCGTACGGCCGCCGCGTCGGCGTCCACCGGCACGATGACCGGCTGCGGAGCGCCCGCGACCGCCCAGTCGGGGTCCTTCAGGCCGTTGCCCGTCACCGTGCACACGATGCGCTGGCCCGGGTCGACCTTGCCCTGCTCGGCCGCCTTCAGCAGCCCGGCCACGCTCGCCGCGGAGGCCGGCTCGACGAAGACGCCCTCCTGGGAGGCGAGCATCCGGTAGGCGGCGAGGATCTGACGGTCGGTCACCTCGTCGATGAAGCCGCCCGACTCGTCCCGCGCCCGCTCGGCCTGCGTCCAGGAGGCCGGGTTGCCGATCCGGATCGCGGTGGCGATGGTGGCAGGCTCCTTGACCGGCTCGCCGCGCACGAAGGGAGCCGAGCCCGACGCCTGGAAGCCCCACATCCGGGGGGCGCGGGAGGCCGGGCCGTCCTCGGCCGCGTACTCCTGGTAGCCCTTCCAGTAGGCGGTGATGTTGCCCGCGTTCCCGACCGGCAGGACGTGGATGTCGGGCGCGTCGCCGAGCATGTCGACGATCTCGAAGGCCGCGGTCTTCTGCCCTTCGATACGGGCCGGGTTGACCGAATTGACCAGCGCCACCGGGTACTTCTCGGACAGGCCGCGCGCGAGCGTCAGGCAGTCGTCGAAGTTGCCGTCGACCTGGAGGATCTTCGCGCCGTGCACCAGCGCCTGGCCCATCTTGCCCAGCGCGATCTTGCCCTGCGGCACCAGCACCGCGCAGACCATCCCGGCGCGCACGGCGTACGCCGCCGCCGACGCCGAGGTGTTTCCGGTGGAGGCGCAGATGACGGCCTTCGCCCCGGCCTCCTTGGCCGCGCTGATGGCCATCGTCATGCCGCGGTCCTTGAAGGACCCGGTGGGGTTGGCGCCCTCGACCTTGAGGTGGACCTCGCAGCCGGTGCGCTCGGAGAGCACCTGCGCGGGCACGAGGGGCGTCCCGCCCTCGCGGAGGGTGACGACGGGGCTCGTCTCGCCGACCGGGAGGCGGTCGCGGTACTCCTCGATGATGCCCCGCCATCCGTGCCACTGGCGGGTGCCGGACATTCGAGTCCCGGCGTCAGCAATTGCGTTCATGATTTCCCTTTTTCTCCACTCGCCCTCTACTCGGCCTCTGCTCCGCCTCTAGGGGGTGTCTTACCTGCTACTCGCCCTCGACCCGCATGATGCTCGCGACATCACGGACGGTGTCGAGTTGGCGCAGTGTCTCGACGGTCGCCGAGAGGGCGGCGTCGCTCGCGCGATGGGTCACGACGACGAGGGACGCCTCGCCGTCCTTCCCCTGCTGCCGGACCGTATCGATCGACACGCCGTGCTCGGCGAAGACTGTCGCCACCTGAGCGAGAACACCCGGTTTGTCGGCGACGTCGAGGCTGATGTGGTAGCGCGTGACCACCTGGCCCATGGGGCTCACCGGCAGTCGGCTGTACGCGGACTCGCCCGGCCCTGCGGTGCCCGACAGCTTGTTGCGGCACGCCGCGACCAGGTCCCCGAGGACGGCGGAGGCGGTCGGCGAACCGCCCGCGCCCGGTCCGTAGAACATCAGCTGACCGGCGGCGTCGGCCTCCACGAAGACCGCGTTGTACGCCTCGCGGACCGACGCCAGCGGATGGGTCAGCGGAATCATCGCCGGATGCACCCGCGCGGTCACCGACCGGCCGTCGGCGGCCCGCTCGCAGATCGCGAGCAGCTTGACGGTGCACCCCATGCGCTTGGCGGAGGCGATGTCGGCCCCGGTCACCTCGGTGATGCCCTCGCGGTGCACATCGTCGAGGGTGACCCGGGTGTGGAAGGCGATCCCGGCCAGGATCGCGGCCTTGGCGGCGGCGTCGAAGCCCTCGACGTCGGCGGTCGGGTCGGCCTCGGCGTACCCGAGCGCGGTGGCCTCGTCCAGCGCCTCGGAATACCCGGCTCCGCTGGTGTCCATCCGGTCGAGGATGAAGTTCGTCGTGCCGTTGACGATGCCGAGTACGCGGTTGATGTTGTCGCCCGCGAGCGATTCGCGCAGCGGCCGCACCAGCGGAATCGCGCCCGCGACCGCCGCCTCGTAGTACAGGTCCGCCCCGCGCTCCTGGGCGGCGGCGTGCAGCGCCGCGCCGTCCTTGGCGACCAGCGCCTTGTTGGCCGACACCACGCTCGCGCCATGCTCGAAGGCGGTGGTGATCAGCGTGCGGGCGGGCTCGATCCCGCCGATGACCTCGACCACCACGTCGATGTCCCCGCGCTTGACCAGCGCGGTGGCGTCGGTGGTCACCAGCTCGGCCGGTACGCCCTCGCGGACCCGCCCCGGGCGCCGCACCGCGATCCCGGCCAGCTCGACCGGGGCGCCGATGCGTGCCGCGAGGTCGTCCGCGTGCGTCGTCATGATGCGCGTCACCTCTGAGCCGACGACTCCACAGCCCAGCAGCGCCACTTTCAGCGGACGCGTACGCATCATCCGACCTCGCTTCTCATCCATCTAGGTGGTGCACCAGTCTCTTGCACTGGACGGGGTTTCCTGCCCCCGGGTCCAGTATCCGAGATTTCTTTCTCGCTGACCGATCCAGGCAACCGATCTTGCCGACGACCCCGCCGACCGATCCCTCTAACCGACCTCTCTAACCGACATCCAGCCGCAGCAGGTCCTCCTCCGTCTCCCGGCGGACGATTTCCCGCGCCTCACCGCCCCGCACGGCGACGACCGGCGGACGCAGCGCATGGTTGTAGTTGCTGGCCATCGAGCGGCAGTACGCGCCGGTGGCCGGGACGGCGAGCAGGTCGCCGGGCGCCAGGTCGGCGGGCAGGAAGGCGTCCCGTACGACGATGTCGCCCGACTCGCAGTGCTTGCCGACCACCCGGGACACCATCGGCTCGGCCGTGGACGAACGGGAGACCAACGCCACCGAGTACTCCGCATCGTAGAGCGCCGTACGGATGTTGTCGGACATGCCCCCATCGACACTGACGTACGTCCGCAGGCCCGGCAGTTCCTTGACCGTACCCACCTCGTACAGGGTGAATGCCGTCGGCCCGACGATCGCCCGCCCCGGCTCCACGGACAGCCGCGGCACCGAGAGCCCCGCGCCCGCACACTCCCGGGTCACGATCTCCCGCAGCGCCTTCGCGATGTCGTGCGGCTCGCTCGGGTCGTCGTCCGGCGTGTACGCGATGCCGAGACCGCCGCCGAGGTCGATCTCGGGCAGCTCGACCCCGTGCTCGTCCCGGACCTCCTTGAGCAGCCCCACGACGCGGTGGGCGGCCACCTCGAAGCCGGAGGTGTCGAAGATCTGCGACCCGATGTGCGAGTGCACGCCGATCAGCTCGAGCCCGTCGAGCTTCAGCGCCCGCCGCACCGCCTCGGCCGCCTGCCCGCCCGCGAGCGGAATGCCGAACTTCTGGTCCTCGTGGGCGGTCGCGATGAACTCGTGCGTATGCGCCTCGACGCCGACCGTGACCCGGATCTGGACCTTCTGCCGCTTGCCGAGACCCTGCGCGATGTGGGCGACGCGCACGATCTCCTGAAAGGAGTCGAGCACGATGCGCCCGACACCCGCTTCCACAGCCCTGTGGATCTCCTTCGCACTCTTGTTGTTTCCATGCAACGCGATCCGCTCGGCGGGAATCCCGGCGGCGAGCGCGGTGACCAGCTCCCCCTCGGAGCAGACGTCGAGGTTCAGCCCCTCCTCGTGGAGCCAGCGCACGACGGCGCGGGACAGGAACGCCTTCCCGGCGTAGAACACGTCCGCGTCCTCCCCGAACGCCTCCCGCCAGGCCCGGCAGCGGGCGCGGAAGTCGTCCTCGTCGAGGAAGTAGGCGGGGGTCCCGAACCGCTCGGCGAGCGAAGCGACATCGATCCCGCCGACGGTGACAACACCATCGGCGTTTCTCGACACCGTGCGGGACCAGACCCGAGCATCGAGCTGATTGAGATCGGCGGGCGGCGCGGCGTAGTGCCCCTCGGGCAGAACATCGGCGTGACGGGGCCCGGCGGGGTGGGCGGAACGGCTCATGCTGTCTCTCTCATTGATCAAATGCGGTTCGGGGCGCTGATGCCAAGCAGTCGGAGGCCATTGGCGAGCACGACGCGGGTGGCCTCGGCCAGCCGTTTTCGCCGCGTACCAGGAAGGAAGGCATCAGCGGTGGCAACAAGGTGACGAGCGACCCGATCGGGCGCACGGTGCCGAGCGGCGGATTCGACGGTACGAGGAAAGTCCCCCAGCAACCCGAGCAGCGCCGAGTCGTCGGCCCCCTCTGCCTCTGCATCGCCGACGGACCTCTTCGCCAAGGCATGCGCATACCGCACCCTGAAGAGCGGATTCCCCTCCCGCTGGGCCAGCAGGTGCGCCGGATCCAGATCGGGCAGATCATGCGCGGCAGCCCGCAACAGCCCCCACCGAGCAGCATCGGACCCCAGCCGGGTAAGCAGCTCACGAGCCCCGACCCCGGCGCCCCGCACAGAAATGACCTCACCGCCGGGGCCTACATCAACCGACCCCCCACACCCCTCAACAAGTCCCTTCACGACATGCAGCACCAGCGCGGCCCGCACCTCATCGGCGGGCGCGAAGCGCAAGCACACCCCCGCAAGCCCGTCGCCGAGCCCATACCCATCCCCCTGCTCAAGCACGACCCCGAGCAGCTGCTCATGCGAGCGCGCATCAAGGGTGATGTTGAGGAACCCAGGCCCGGCAATATCCACAGCCACGATCCCGGGCGTCCCGACGAGCCGCCGCCGCAACACCTCAGCGATCCGCGCGGCAGCGCCCTCACCCCGCCCCCGGGCCAGCTGCAACGCCACATTGGTCGCATAATCCCCGCACCCGGGCCGCGGCGGGGTCTGCACCTTCACCCGCTCCGGCACGTCGACGCACAGCTCGTCGGCCTCGACGGCGCGACGCACGGTGTGCAGCACAGTGCGGGAGAGCTGGGCGGGTGTCACGGCACCAGCGTATGGGAGGAGGGGGGTGCCTCCGCGAACCGGTTTCGCCCCTCGGACCGCACGTGCGCCCCACCCTCCAAACCGGCGCCCACCGGCCAACCCAAAACCTCGGCTAGCCGGTGGGCCCCACAGCCGGCTCAGCATCACCGGGCGCCGCCGCCCCAGCGGCCCCTTGACTCATCAGCCGCCCCACGAGCTTCACCAGCTCGGCGGGCTCGAAGGGTTTCGCCAGAAAGGCATCCACCCCCAGCGCCCGCCCCCGGTCCACCTCCACCTGCGTACACGCACTGATCATCGCGACCGGCAACTGCCGGGTCCGCGCGTCAGCACGCAACCTGGACGCCGTCTGTAGCCCATCCAGTCTGGGCATCACGACATCGAGAGTGATCACATCGGGTGCCACCTGGTGAACGATCTCCAGGCACTCGGCACCATCGGCCGCGGTCACGACCTCGAAGCCCTCCAGCTCGAGGTTGACCCTGATCAGCTGCCGGATGACCTTGTTGTCGTCGACGACAAGGACCCGGCCGGACAAGCCAGGCACACCCTGAAGAGTAGGCGCGCCCCCGCCCCCGCGTCCGCGTTTTGCCCACTTCCACCCCGTGCGAGGGATCTTCCCCCCACTCCCCTGCGCCCGCCCCTCCACATGCGGTATACCCCCCTCCGCTCCCGCCCGCCACCTCTCCCCAAAAGCGTTCATGACCACCCTCAGCGAGCTGGTAGTGTTCTACCCGTCGCCGCAAGCAACAGCGACAGGCAAGCCCCCGTAGCTCAGGGGATAGAGCAACGGCCTCCGGAGCCGTGTGCGCAGGTTCGAATCCTGCCGGGGGCACTTCTGTGTAAGTGCCGCAAAGCCCCGCCATCAGCTGTGATGCTGAGTGCGGGGCATTTTTGTGTCCGCAGGCACGCAACCGACGCGGCGGAGCGGCTACTGCCAAGCGCGGACGAGGTCGTCCGGGCCCCAATGCGCCGCGAGCGGCAGACCATCCTCGACGCCACAGCGGGAGACGGCCACGAGCGGGGTGTCCGCGTCGGCGCCGGGCACCGCGAGCATGTCCCGGACCAGGGCGTCGTATTCGCGTCGGCCGAACGGCTGGGACTCCAGCCACTTGATCGAGCCGATGAACTGCACAGCGCCCGCGACGGGTTCGCGGTCGGCGCCGATCAGGTCGATCTCGGGGTTGTTCTGCCGGTTCCACCAGCCGCCGACCGCCTCCGTTCGGGGCCACGTGTCATCGGGGAGCAGGCGCAGCAGCGACTCCCGGACGACCGGCTCCACCGCACGCCCCCGCCAGGTGGTCCAGGACCGCTCGATGCGCTCCAGAGCGAGATCCCCGCGGCCACGCTCGATGAGCGGGATTCCCCGCTGAAGGAAGGCGAGCCAGAACCGGAGGTAGGGATCGGCGATCCGGTAGCGCTTGTTCTTGGTGTCGGCCTTGGTGGACAGCGGCAGATCGGTGGCGAGGATGCGCTTGGCCTGCAAGGTATTCAACAGCGGGGACAGCGTTCCGGAGGGCAGCGCGCCGGCGCCTCCGGCCTGCGCGGCGATGGTGGAGAAGGTCCGCTCACCGCTGCCGACGGCCTCCAGGACCGCCCGGGAGTGCGAGGCTTCGGGGAACTCCCCCAGCAGCGACAGCTCACCCGCCACCAGCAGCGGCGACAGCGGATGCGCGACAGCCTCGCGCAGGAAGTCCGTACGGCCCATCCCGGGCCGCCACGACTGGACGATCTCCGGGAAGCCCCCGGTGATCAGTAGCGCGTCCACCGCGTCCGCCGCGTCCAGCCCCGTCATCGCCTGCACATCGGCCAGGTGCAGTGGCCGTACGGTCATCTTCGTGGCGCGCCCGAAGAACGGACGGCCATGGGACTGCAGCGCCTCCATCACCGACATGTCGCTGCCCACCAGGATCAACAGGACCGGCTTGGCGGACAGGTAGCGGTCCCAGACCGTCTGCAACGCCCCTTCGAATTCCTGGTCCTGCTCCACCAGCCACGGCACTTCGTCGATCACCGCGATGCTCGGGGCATCGTCCGGAACGGCGACGGCCAGGGACCGCAGCGCCTGATTCCAGTCCGTGGCGTGCAGCCCGGCCACCAGCTCCGCCCCAGGCAGCGGGGACTGGGCAAGAGCCGAGGCGAAGTCCGCTCGCTCGGCCACTGCGTTCCGACCCCGGGTCGCCTGGAAGACCATGTACGGAACGCCGGACCGGTCACAGAACTCCTGGACGAGTCGAGACTTCCCCACCCGACGCCGTCCCGTCACGATCACAGCCTGTCCTCGGGTCGCGCCCGCGCCCTCGGCCACCAGGCCGAGCTGGCGGGTCAGCAGGCCGAGGTCGACAGCCCTGCCCTTGAAATCCATCGCCACCCTTACGTCCAGCACACCATCCAATGGAACATAGATTCGATCTTACGTAGATTGAATCTTACTTAGATGGTAATCGATTTCACCCGCCCCGCCACGCACGGGCACCGAGCAGGTCCCGCATTGACTCCGCGGCGCGGACGGCCGCGTCTGCGCAGCAGTTGTTGAACAGGGCGTGGACCTCGTCGGCCCGGTCGGCCATCCCGCGCAGGCGTGGGACCCATTCCTCCAGTTCCTCGGCCGCGTAGGTGTGGCGGAACCGCTCCTCCTTGGTGCCGGTGCCCCAGGCCCCGTTGCGGCCGTGGAAGCGCGCCACCGCCAGGCGGGGTGAGGTGACCGGGGTGACCGGGGGCATGGAGGTGGGCAGCGTCTGCGTCATGTCCACGGCTACGGCGGCCATGCCCCAGTCCGAGAGTGCCGCCTCGGTCGCGGCCCGCTCGTCGTGCGACCACCAGCCGGGGTGGCGGAATTCCACGGCGACCGGCCAGCCGGCGGTGCGGCGCGCGCATTGGGCCAGGAACGTTTTGGCTCGTGTGTCGCCGGGGGCGAACCAGGGCGGGAACTGGAAGAGCAGGGTGCCGAGGCGCCCCGCGCTCTTCAGCGGCTCGAGCGCTCCGGTGAAGCGCTGCCACACCTCGTCGAGGAGTCCGGGGTCAGCCTCGTATCGCCCCTGGACAGCAGAGCGCGGTCCGTCCATGAACAGGTGCCGAACAGAATTGCACCCATGCCCCGCCGACTACCCGGGGTCGGCCAGATGGCACCAACGCGCAAACGGAATCTCGTGCATTGGCGGCAGGGACCGCGCTCTTCCTGGGCGGGGCATTGGTGTGGCAAGGAAGCGGAGGATTGGTAGGCGGAGGCTGAGAATTAAACGATTGCGCCAAGTTCGAGCACCTGTTTGGGTTGCGCGCCAGGGCAACACCGCCCGAATTTCAGGGGGAACTTTACGTGCGTATCCGTACGGGGGCGGCTTCCGCCGCATTGGCCGGACTGCTGGCCGTTGGCGCAGTCGGAACGGCGCAGGCCGAAAGCCACAACACACCGCAGGACCGGGGCACTTACGGCAAGAAGGAGGCCCGGTCCGGCTCCGGTGTCGGCGCGTTCGAGACCAAGGGCGACCGGGTGCACTTTTCGCACACGGTACGGGGCAACATCAACGCACACGGGTGGTGGAAGCGTCTGAACGGACCCGCGACCAAGGCCAAGGTCACGGTGTGGCTCCAGGTCTAGAGCGGGTCGCAGTGGCGGACGCTGAACAAGGGCTCCAAGACCGTCTATTCCGGTGGCGGAAGCGCCAAGCGGGCGTCGGCTGCCTGGAAGTGCACCAACCTGATCGCGAAGCACTCCTTCCGCAGCGTCATCGACGTTGACATCGTCGGTTACCCCGACGACAACAACAAGAAGACCACGGATACGCAGACGCTGTACTGTGGCACGTGATCAAGAGCTGATAGCGGCGCTGGAAGGACACCCTTCCAGCGCCGCGCATTTTCCGGGGAGTGCCCGTGATTCCGCCCACCGTGATTGTTGGTCTGCATGGGGTTCTCCAGCGGAATCCCTGGTTTGACCGGGTTGTAGAGCAGGACGAGGAAGGCACGGTTGAGGAAGATGTCCTCGGCTTTGCGATCGACCGGGCCGGTTCCTACGGCTGGCAATCCCTGACCAGTTGGCTTCATGAGGACGGAGAGGTCACGGCTCGCCATGAGCCCACTTCCTGGGCCCATGAGGAGGTCGGCGGCGATTGGACGCAGGATGGCAGGGTTCATCAGCTGGCCTGGTTGCAGGCTGGGGTTCTCACTGACCCTCCGCGTCCGGGTCTTCCTGTTCGGCCGATTTCTTTGGTGCTTGCCGAGACCTTGGCCCGCGTGGGCACGGTGACATTCACCGGTCTGCATGCCCTGCTGCCGCTGGAGGCGGCCGAACGCAATACGGCTTTTCACCAGACCGAGTTGGCGCCGTGGTTCGGCCTGGCGGATCCGGATGCCCGGTACGAGGTGGTGGTCACCGCCTCCTGCCATCCCGAGGCGGGCGGGATGAGCGAGCGTGATGCGGCGGCCGTCCGTGATGCGGTGCGGGAGATGGCGCAGGATGCGGTAGATGTCTCCGCGTCCGCGCCGGGGGGCGGCTTGCCGGGACTCGACCTCGATCTCGACCGGGTGCTGCACACCGAGGGGATGCGTGAGGTGATGCGGTTGAGCTGCCGTACGCGCGAGTGGTCACCGGATATCGCGGTGTGGCTGCTGGAGATGGTCGCGGAGGGATTGCGTCGGGCGGGGCGCTTGGCGCCGGTGGTGGTGACGGCCTCGCTGGCGTCGCCTCCGGCGTAGTCCACGCGGGCAACGGAACGTTTCGCATGGGCGGCGCCGGGCAAGCTGGCGTTTGGGAGCGCTCCCACATCGCTCCCACTCCCCCACGGACGATGGAAGGAAGATCGCGCAGTGATTTGTCATGAACGCGGCAATTTTTTACGTTGGGCGACTCGCGCCCTCGGACTGCTGTCCGCCCTGCTGCTCAGCCTGATCCCCTGGTCCGGCACCGCCAGCGCCCACGGATCCGTCATCGACCCCGCCTCCCGCAACTACGGCTGCTGGCTGCGCTGGGCCAGCGATTTCCAGAACCCGGAGATGGCCCAGAAAGACCCCATGTGCTGGCAGGCCTGGCAGGCCAACCCCAACGCCATGTGGAACTGGAACGGCCTCTACCGCAACGGCTCCGCCGGTAACTTCCCAGCAGTGATCCCGGACGGGCAGCTGTGCAGCGGCGGCCACACCGAGGGCGACCGGTACAACTCTCTGGACACCGTGGGCGCCTGGAAGACCACCAACATCAGCCGCAACTTCACCGTCAAGCTGTACGACCAGGCCAGCCACGGCGCCGACTACTTCAAGGTCTACGTCACCCGGCAGGGGTACGACCCCACCACCCAGCCGCTGAAGTGGAGCGACCTGCAACTGGTCACCACCACAGGTAAGTACGCGCCCAGCCAGAACTACTCGATCGATGTCAGCACCTCCGGCTACACCGGCCGCCACGTCGTCTACACGATCTGGCAGGCCTCGCACATGGACCAGACGTACTTCCTGTGCAGCGACGTCAACTTCACCTGAGCCGCCGCCCCCGTCTCCCTCGCCGGATGCCTCGCGTCCGGCGAGGGTTGCTCTTCGGCGGTCTCGTCCGGCGCTTCCGGGGCACTCGGTATCCCCAGTCGTTGAGAGGAGTTGGAGAGATGACCCACTTAGCCAGCGGGATACGGGCGGGCGCGATCGGTGCCGCGGGGCTCCTCGCGTGCGGGATGCTGACCGCGTGCGGGAGCGATGGCGACTCCGAGGGCAAGGGCGGGAAGACCTCGTCGGCGGCGAGTGGCGGGGCAGGGGGTACGTCGGCGGTCCGTACCGCGTACGCCAAGACCGCCAAGGAGGAGACGGCGCGGATGACGCTCCGTACCGAGACGTCGGCCGCGGGCAAGACGGCTGCCGCGGAGGGCGAGGGCGTCATCGACCTCGAGGACGGCGACAGCGCCATGACCATCAGCGCCGGGGGCCAGAAGGTCGAGCAGCGCGTCATCGACCAGGTGGTCTACCAGAAGCTTCCCGCGCGACAGCGCGCGCAGATACCCGGTGACAAGCCGTGGATCAAGATCGATCTGAAGAAGGCGGCCGCCGAGCAGAACAGCGGCAGCAGCAATCAGATCAACGACCCCGCGCAGTCCGCGTCGCTCGGCAAGGGCATCACCGACCGGAACACCGAAAAGGTCGGCACGGCCAGGGTCGACGGCGTGAAGACCACCCGCTATCGGGTCTCCGTGGACATCGACAAGCTCGCCGGCGGCGGCGCGTTGAAGCGCCAGGCCGGTTCCACCGTCCCGATGGACATCTGGCTGGACGACCAGGGCCGCATCCGGCGCCAGCAGATCACCATGAACCTCAAGCCGACGGATCAGGCGGACAAGACCACCGCCGTCCCGGAGAAAATGACGGTGCGCACGCTGATCGAGTTCTCCGACTTCGGCACCGAGGTCGACCCGGAGGTCCCGTCGGCGGGGCAGACCACCGACATGACGGGGAAAGCGGCCAAGCAACAGACCGGCCAGCAAAGCTGACCCAACATCTGCGATTGACAAGCATGCTGCATTACGCCCCGGCTTTGCCGAGGTCCGGTCCAGGATGCCGCAACTGGTTCGCAACGAAGTTCATGTGCTGAATGTGGCCGACCCGTATCCATGTCTCGGCATTGCCTGAGCCGACCGGGCCGTCCCCGTATGCGCAGGCGTGTAACCAGCGCTCGCCGTCGCTGGAGCCGACCCCGTCGTTTCCGCGAAAGGAGTCGGCTTCCGCGATCCAGCGGGCCACGGCGCGGACTCGGGCCGCACGGCCGCTCCCCCTGGTGGGCGCCCGCCCGACGAGAAATCCGTCCGGTGTGGTGTAGCGCAGCAGGCCCCAGGCCGGACCCGGCCGCCGTATGGAGGGGACGTTCGCACTGAATACATGTTCGACGGAGTAGTCACCGTAGACCAGCCGCCCCGGGAACTCGGGGCGGGCTGCGCGGACCGACTCGTAGAGCTGCCAGTCATGGCGGTGGGTCACACGGGTGGGCTGTGCGTCAGGCCTTTCGAGGGCGCGGGGGAAAGCCCCTGACGCGAGGACCACAGTGCGCCAGGGGACGAGGGCACCGAGGAGGTCCAGCGCGGCCAGGGCGACCTTGCCTGCTTCAGTGCCGTCCGTAGCCGTGCCGACGTCCAGAATGAGATCGAGCCGGGAGGGCGGCAGGCAGAGTCGGTCAAGCAGGTCGAGAAGCTCCGTTGAGCGGGGTGCTTCCGGTGGGTCGTCCAGCACCATGCGTATTCCGAGGCCGTGGCCGCTGAGGAAGGCGAGATCAGCGGCGTAGCGCTGCTGCGCCGGGTTCCGTTCCGGTCCGGTGACCAGCCGCACCCGGCTGGTGGTCGCCAACCGCCACAACCCCACGGCCAAGGCATCGAGATGACTCTCGACGTGGCCGATGTCCACCCAACAGGTAAGGCCTTCCATCACTTTGATGAGGCTGTCCATGCGCGGGGTGAACCAACGGCGCAGCTCCGCCTGGTCCGTGTCCGGATCCGGGACGAGAGGCACGCCTCGAACGCGCTCCGGCTCGACCCGTGGAACGACCGTCCACAGCGGCGCAATGCGTCGTCGCACACCGAAGGCCAGTCGCGCGTAGGCGTCCCAGGCATTCCGTCGAGTCGGCAGGACAGGTACGTAGATCGGCTCGACCATCCCGGCTCCCCCATCCAGCCCGTCGTATCGCCCCTGGTCAAAGGGTGAGCAGGGATCGTCGATGGCGAAAGAGCGGAATTCCGGCCACTGATCGCGCGCCGTCCACCACGCAGCTGCGTACGAGACGACTGAGGCCCTGTCGTGACGTCAGGCCGCCCTTGGCGGTCGGGGCCTTGCGCTATTCTCCAGTTCCACTGGAGCTGAACAACCGGGGGGCCGGGATGGCGTTCGACAGTGAATGGGCGGATCTGAAGTCCGCGGCGAGAGCGCAGCAGTCGTCCGGGACACGGATCAATTCCGCCGGGGCGGGGCCGAGCCAGGCGGAGGACGCAGACCTTGTCGTTCATCAGGACGACCTGGGGGCCGTCGGGCACGAGGCGTTCCTGCTGCACGACAAGCTCCGCAAAAAAGCCGACATCGCTGGTGCGGGGATCGACAAGAATGGAGCGGGGTCGACGGCGCAGGCCGCCAAGGAGCTGTCCGCGCACCATCTCACGATGGGCGATGAGCTCATGACGACGCTTTCGATCTGGGATACCCAAGTCAAAACGGTGTTGCAGATGTGTGCGCACATCTCGAACCATCTGGACTATTCGAAGAAGGCCCACGCGCATGACGACAAGGTGATCGCGGCTTCATTGCGCCACCGGAACGGCACCGCCATTTCGGTCTCCGAGATCTCCAAGTACGTGAAGTAGCGAGAGGAGCCTTTCATGGGCACGTTCACGTACTCGGATCTCATAGCGTTGAACCTCGGGAAGCTCGGCACCGCGGTGGACGACTGGAAGACCATGGTCAGCAGTCTGGACACGCTCAGGTCGGACGTCTACGACGGTTTGGTACAGAAATCGGACGCGGCGCGTTGGAAGGGGGCCAATGCAACGGTCACGAAGGATTTCGTCCGCAGCACCGCCAAAGAGTTCCTGGATCTGTACGCGGAGGCCAAGAGCATCCACGGCGTGCTCCTGGACGCGCACACCGAACTCGTGGGCATTCAGAAGCGAGTGAAGTCGCTGACCGAGGAGGCTCGCCGCGGTGACCCGGCAAGGAACCCCCCGGACCCTGGCCTGCTGGTGACGGACGGCAAGCACGGCACGGTGCTCGTGCAGGAGGCCATGTGCACCAAGGAGGGGCCCACCCAGCGCACCAAGGACCGGATCCGGTGGTACGCAGAGACGCTGACCGGCCTGGTCGCCCATGCCGCGGAGGTCGACACGACCGTCAGCCGGGCACTGAAGAAGAGTCATGGCGGCGACCCCTACAACGCGGGCCACGCCACGTACACCTCGCTGGACGAGGAGCAGTTGCCGCGCGCCACGAGGCTGGCTTCGCTGGGCGAAGACGCGAACGACAAGCAGCGTGCCGAACTGCGCAGGCTGTGGCAGTCCTTGAGCCCTGAGGCACGGTCCGAGCTGTGGAAGCAACAGAAGGACGGCCTGCTGGCGGCGGGGCTGCTGAGTCCCTCGGTCAAGCAGATTGCGCCGGATGGAGGGTCGGGCCAGTACGGCGCCGAGTCCCCCGGTGCCGCGGAGCGCTGGACAAGGGTGAAGATGAAATTGATCACTGAGGGAGCGGACTGGACGGACCTGCCCGATGCCTCGCGCAACATGGAGCATTACCTGAGCAACAGTGGTGACCCCATGAATCTCCCCGTGGACAAGATGATGTCCGATGACGAGGGTTTCCGACACCACATCGAGGACGGCATCAGACAGCACCAGGAAACGTGGCGGACACAGGCGCTCGAGGAGTTCAAGAAGAACGGCGGGCAGCCCGTGGCCATTCCGGTCGAGACCAAGAACGTGGACTACTCTTTCGACCAGGCGACGAACCAGAACTGGTACTACGCGGTTGGTTCCACCCGGTCGAACATCACCGGAGTGGTCACGGTCGTAACGGACGCCCATGGAAATCCACAGGTCGGCCTCGATTACCAGGCGAACGCATGGGACCGGTACAACTGGGACGAGGGCAAGGGCGTGAACATCGGGCCGATGGACATCCCGGACGGACAGATGGCCCGGCTGCACAAGACGGGACTGGCTCAGGAATTCGACATGTCGGGCAGCAGCTCGGTCAAGCACTACGACCTGGGCGGGGACACTCCGAACGAGGGGCCGCTCCCCGGACCCGATAAGCCGGGGCGTGAAGGCGGACGCACCGATCCGACACGCGAACAACAGAACGCCAACCGCTGAGCGTGTCCTGCGCGCCAGAGTCCACCGGGAGTAGTCCGTGCGCCGCACCACCCTTGCCGTCGGAGGAGCCCTCCTCGCTGTCGTCGTGGCCGTCGCCGCGTTCGCGTTCGCGCGGACGGGGGGCGAGGCGTCGCAACGATCGGACCAGGGGGGCAGCTGGAAAGGCGGGGCCACCCCGGAGTGGATGAGCGGGCAGATGGGGATCCGGATTCCGGCGGGGGCCTCGGAGCAGCGGGCTGGGTACAGGACCGGGTCGCGCTACGACGTGGGGCTGCTCTCCTTCGCGTTGCCCGAGGCGAAGGCGGACGCGTTCCTGGCGCGGCTGGTGCCGGACGATCAAGACATGATCAAGAACTATCACCCGGAGGCGGGAGGGTACGCGCCCTCGGCCGGATTCGGGCACCTGGGGCTGCCCGAACCGGAGACGTTGGTGAAGGGGCTGCGGAAGATCAACTTCTGCCCGGATGCCGCCACCTCGCCCGAAGGGAAACGGCTGCGGTACTGCGTGGAGCTGTACGCGCAGACGTTGGCGCCGGACCGGACGCGGATCTACCTGCGGTCGACGATCGAACCGGGGCTGACGCCCCCTCCTGCCACCTCGGGAACGTAAACGACTGCGGGTGTGCTCAGGGAGAGGCGAGCAGCAGCATCGCCATGGTCAGCTGAGCGAGCCACTGAAGCTTGACCGCCCAGGATCGGGCTGTGGGGAACGGCAGACGCCCCCGGGGGCAGCTTGCGGCGAAGAGGCCCAGTGTCGCTGAGACGAGGAACGCTCCGAAGATCACCGGGGCGGGGATGGAAGAGCACCGGTTGCCGTTCATGATGCAGTCGGCGGCGCGCTCCGTCATCAGGGAGAGGATGATGCTGATGATGGCGGTGGGGATCAGCAGGCCGACGCCGACCTTCGCCGCTGTGCGGAGTCTTCGGTCGTGTGCCGCGTCGGGCGCCTCGGCGGCGCTCGGTTCGGCGGAGGCTGTCTCGTTCATCCGTCCACTCAACCGCGGGCGGGGCGTGGCGGGATCGCGCCGGGTACTCAGTTCCCGTAGGTAGGCGGGCTCAACTGGGGGCAGCGGAGGTCCGGGGCCATGAGGTTCGGGGAGCACGTCACTACGGCCAGGGAGAGGAAGGACGTGCGGCCTGCGTAGAAGCCCAAGGAGACGTCGCCGCCCTCAGACAGACGATCCGCGGCTGTGGCTACCAGGCGGGACAGGCGGGCGGTGTCGGCTTCTTGGCGGGAGAGGAAGCCGGGGGCGTGTTCGGTGAGCTGTTGGCCCAGCCAGGTGGCGGCGTCCTTGGGTTCGTGGAAGGTGGCGCGGATGAGGGCGGGGGTTTTGAGGAGCCAGTACGCCGTCTCCATGGGCGGCAGCTCGGAGCGGCGGAAGGTGTCCAGTTGGGTGCGGTAGTGCTCCTCGTCCTCCGCCGTCACCGGGGGCAGGGGGCGGTCCGGGAGGCGGCGGAGGATTTCATGGTCGAACAGCTCCTTCTCACCCAGCCAGGAGTACGCGTGGAGGTGCACGCGTCAGCCGTTCCCCCTGGGGGGTCAGGGGAAGGCCACCGATGGGGTGATCGCTAGGAGACCTCGATCTTGGCTGTCGCGTCGTAGAAGGAGAGGTGGTTCTTGATCTCGGGTACGGCGTCGATCGGCTGCGGGTACGCCCAGACCACGTCGGGGCGCAGTTCGGCTCCGCTGTCCGGGCCGATGTACGTCCAGTACGCCGCCTCGCCCTTGAAGGGGCAGGTGGTGCGGGTGTCGGTGGGCTCGAACAGGGTGAGGTCCACGTCCTCCGGCGGGAGGTAGTAGCGCACGGGCAGGCCCGTCTCGTGGAGCAGCAGCGGGCGGTCCGTCTCGGCGACGACCTGGCCGTCGATGGTGACCTTCACGTGCTGCGTGCCGCGGGTCACGTCCACGCGGTGGCCGGAACCGGAGTTTGCGCCGGTGTGGGGGTGGGGCATCGTCTCGTCCTCCTCGGAGGGTTCTGCTGGGGGCCGTACTCAGGTCAACGCTTGCCCTCGGGCGTTGATTCCGATGTTTCGTCGCGGGGCCAGGGGCGGCCGTCGTGGGCTTCGACCTCGCGGTTGAAGCGGGTCAGGACCTCGCCGAAGCGGGAGAGATCTTCTGGCGTCCAGTCTTCTAGCAGGCGGGCCAGGCCGGCGCGGCGGCAGTCGCGTTCGGCGGTGAGGCGTTCGGTGCCCAGGGCGGTGACGCGGAGCTTGCGGGCGAGGCCGCCGTCGGGGTCGGGGATGCGCTCGACCAGGCCGCCGCGCAGCAGGGTGCTGGTCTGGCGGTTGACGGTCGAGACGTCCAGCTGGAACGCGTCGGCGAGCTGGCCGATCGACATCGCGCCCTCCGCGTCCAGGCGGGAGAGGACGAGGTAGGCGGAGCGGTCGAGGCGGTCGGGCGTGGGGGGCGCGCAGGGGTCGTCAGCAGATGCCTTGCGGTCTCGGGGCGTCAGTACGTGGCACCTGGCTACCAGCATCAATTCGCGTTCCAGCCGCTCCAGCACGCTTCCTCCTCGTCGCCCCCGCTCCATGAAACAGAAGTGTGCACGATACACATCATGTGTAGGATGCACATCTCCCACTCATCCCTGTTGTACCGCTTGGAGGCCGCATCCGCATGGCCCAGTCAGCCCCAGCCCGCGTCGAGGAGCCCTTGAGCGCCGCGCCGGCCACCGGCTCGTCGCTTCCGCGGCGCGAGGTCGGTGGCGGTTTCGTGGCGGTGCTCGCGTTCTGCGGTATCGCCGTGTCGGTGATGCAGACGCTGGTCGTCCCGCTCGTGAGCGAGCTGCCGCAGCTTCTGCACACCACCAGCTCGAACGCGTCCTGGGTGGTCACCTCGACCCTGCTCGCCGGGGCCGTCTCGACTCCCGTCATGGGGCGGCTCGGGGACATGTTCGGCAAGCGCCGGATGCTGATGGTCGCGCTGACGCTGCTCGTCGTCGGCTCGCTGACCTGCGCCGTCACCTCCGAGCTGGTGGTGATGGTGGTCGGCCGGGCCATCCAGGGCGGGGCGATGGGCGCCATTCCGCTGGGCATCAGCATCATGCGGGACGAGCTGCCGCCGCAGAAGCTGGGCTCGGCGATGGCCCTGATGAGCTCCTCGCTCGGGATCGGCGGTGCGCTGGGGCTGCCGGCCGCCGCCTTCGTCGCGCAGCACACCAGCTGGCACGTGCTGTTCTACGGGGCCGCCGGGCTGGGCGCGATATCGATCGCGCTGGTGCTGGCCGTCGTACCGGAGTCCGCCGTACGCACCCCGAGCCGCTTCGACCTGCTCGGCACGATCGGGCTGACGGCCGGGCTCGTCTGTCTGCTGCTGCCCATCACCAAGGGCGGCGACTGGGGCTGGGCGAGCGGTACGACGCTCGGGCTGTTCGGCGCGGCCGCGGTGATCCTGCTCCTGTGGGGCCTCTTCGAGCTGCGCACCACCGAACCGCTGGTCGACCTGCGAACCACCGCCCGCCGCCAGGTGCTGCTGACCAACCTCGCCTCGATCATGGTCGGCTTCTCGTTCTACGCGATGTCGCTGATCCTGCCGCAGCTGCTCCAGCTGCCGGAGGCCACCGGCTACGGCCTCGGCCAGTCGATGGTCATGGCGGGGCTGTACTTCGCACCGATGGGCGTGGCGATGATGCTGGTCTCGCCGCTGTCCGCGCGCATCAACGCGGCCCGCGGCCCCAAGGTCTCGCTGATCAGCGGCATCATCGTGATCGGTGCGACGTACGGCGCGGGCCTGGTGATGATCGACCACATCTGGCAGATCGTGGTGCTGTCCACCGCGCTCGGCGTCGGCATCGGCATCGCGTACTCGGCCATGCCGACCCTGATCGTCAGCGCCGTACCGGCCCGTGAGACGGGCGCGGCGAACGGTCTGAACACCCTGATGCGGTCCATCGGCATGTCCACCTCCAGCGCGGTGGTCGGGGTGATCCTGGCCCGCCAGACGACGGACTTCGGCGGGGTCGCGCTGCCGAGCAAGGACGGCTTCCAGATGTCGTTCATGGTGGCGTGCGCGGCCTCGGTCGTCGGGCTGGTGATCGCCTTCTGTCTGCCGGGGCGGCGGCGCGTCCCGGGCGGTGTCCCGGGCAGTGTCTCGTCCGCGCCTGCGCCCGCGCCGAAGCCCGAGCCTGTCGTCGAGACGGCGGAGAAGGTCGAGCAGGAGGACGCCGTCCCCGCCCTCACCGGCAGCGTCATCCACGGCCGGGTCCTCGGTTCCGACGGCGCCCCGCTGGCCGACGCCGCCGTCACCCTGATCGACACCGGCGGCCGCCAGCTCGGCCGTACGGTCAGCGGGCGCGACGGCGAGTACACCGTGGCCGCGCCCGGCACCGCGAGCGTCGTCCTCATCGGCTCGGCCCCCGGGCACCGGCCGCAGGCCGCCACGCTGCTGGTGTCGGACGTCCCGGTCGTCTGCGATCTACGGCTCGCCGGAGGCGGCGGGCTGACCGGGTCCGTACGGGCCGAGGGCGGCGGGCCGCTGGCCGGGGCCACCGCCACCGCGACCGGCGCGGACGGCGAGGTGGCGGGTTCGGCGACGGCCGACGAGAAGGGTGAGTTCGCGCTCCCGGAGCTGGCCTCCGGCGCGTACACACTCACCCTCAGCGCCGACGGACACCGTCCGCACGCCACCCAGGTCGAGCTGACCGCCGGTGAGCCGCTGCGGGTCGACGTGGCGCTGACGCCCGCGGCCCGGGTCCGGGGCACCGTACGTGACCAGGGCGGACAGCCGCTGGAGGACGCCCGCGTGGCGCTGCTGGACGCCTCCGGCGACGTCGTCGGGCAGTCCATCACGGGCGCGGACGGGACCTTCGGGTTCGAGGGGCTGACCGGTGAGCACTACACGGTGGTCGCCAGCGGTTACGCACCGGCCACCCGGCCGGTCACGGTCGGCGCCGACGCCCCGGAGGCCCGGGACGTGGACTTCCTGCTCAGCCACGGCTGAGTCACGGCTGAGTCTGCCGTCCAGCCCGGTCCGTGGTCACGGGCCGGGCTGGACGGCTGTCGGTGGTCGTGAGCACGGGTGGCCGCGGGCGCAGCCCGCACCCGCCCCCGGCGGTGCTGGTCCCGCTCATTCCTCGGGCAGGCTCTCCCACGCCTCGCCCTTGCGGAACAGCTCGTATCCCTCCGCGTCCGCGATCGACTCCGCCTCCGCGCGGCTGCGCACCGAGATCTCGTAGGTGTGGCTGTCGACCGTCGCGTGGACGCCCTTGCCGTCGGTGATCGTTTCGATCGAGTGCGTCTCGTAGATGACGCGCCCCGGCTCGGTCTTGCTCCAGACCACGTGCATGCTCACTGCCATCGGACCACTCCCGAAGACGAGCCCCCTGAATTCAGGGTCTCACGGCACGCGGCTACCGCCTTCCGAAGATCGCCACATGCACGAGCGCCAGGACCGCGAGCGCTCCCCCGAACCACATGACGCCGACGAGCGCGATCCCGTCCGCCGCCCGGCCACCGAGCAGCGCGCCCAGCGATATCGCGATGTTGAAGACGCAGACGAACAGCGCCGAGGCGGCCTCCCGTGTGTCCGGCGCCGCGTGCAGCACCCAGGTCTGCGAGGTCACCGAGACCCCGCCGTACGCCAGCCCCCACAGCACCAGCAGCGTGATCGCCCCGCCGAGGGTGCCGCCCGCGACCGGGACGAGCAGGACCGCGGTGGCCAGGACGGTGAAGATGACCATGAGGGTGCGGCGCGGGTCGCGGTGGGCGGTGGCGCCCGCCAGGAAGTTCCCGGCGATGCCCGCCACGCCGTACGCCAGCAGCAGGGTGCTGATCAGCCCCGTACGTACGCCGGACACGTTCTCGAGCACCGGGCGTACGTAGGTGTACGCGCCGAAGTGGCCGGTGACCAGCAGCAGCGTGGTGATCAGCCCGACCCGCAGCCGGGCGTTGCGGAACAGCCCCGGCACCTCGCGCAGCCGGATCGTCTCGGTGGCGGGCAGCGGCGGCAGGGTGACGGCGAGGGCCGCGGCGATCGCCAGCGCCAGCGCGCCCATCCCGCCGAACGCGGCGCGCCAGTGGACCAGGTCGCCGATCAGCGTCCCGACCGGTACGCCCAGGACGGAGGCGACGGCGATCCCGCTGAAGACCAACGAGGTGGCGTGGCCCGCGGACTTCTCCGGCACCAGCCGTACGGCAAGCCCCGCGGCCAGGGACCACACCCCGCCGATGCACACCCCGACCAGCACCCGGGACAGCAGCAGTACGGCGAAATTGGGGGCGAGGGCGGAGGCCAGGTTGGCCGCCGCGAGGAGTCCCATCAGGCCGCACAGCACCAGTCGGCGGTCGAGGCGGGCGACGGTGACGGTCAGGAGGGGCGCGGCGACCGCGGCGACCAGCCCCGGCACGGTCATGGCCAGGCCCGCCATACCGGGCGAGACCCGCAGCGCGGAGCCGATGGAAGTGAGCAGGCCGACCGGGAGCATCTCGGTGGTGACGACGGAGAAGGTGCCGAACGCCACGGCGACGACGGCGAGCCAGGCTCTGAGCGGCGAGTGCGGCGAGTGCGGCGAGTGCGCGGGCGCGGCTGACCCAGATGCGCCTGCCGGAGCGGTTCGTTCCGTGGTAGGGGGCGTGGAATTCGACATGACTCAAATGAACCGCCGCCCCCGGCCGGGAACAACGCCGAAGTCTTCAGTCTTCTATGAGCGAGACTCATGGATCAGTGGAGGGAAGCCGTGTCCGGGCTGGAGATGCGCGAACTGGAGTGTTTTCTCGCGCTCAGCGAGGAGTTGCACTCGGGCGCGCGGCGGAGCGGCTGTACGTGTCGCAGAGCAGAGTCAGCCAGTTGCTGCGCGCGCTGGAGGGGCGGATCGGCGCCCGGCTGCTCGACCGCACCAGCCGACGGGTGCGGCTGACCCCGCTGGGCGAGCGGTTCCTGGCCGAACTGCGGCCCGCGTACGACGCACTGTCCGGGGCGGTCGAGGGGGCCAGGGGCGCGGCGCGCGGACTCACGGGCGTGCTGCGCGTCGGCTTCCAAGGGGCCGCCGACGAGCGGGTGATGGCCGCGCTGGCGGCCGTCCGGGAACGGCATCCCGGCTGCGAACCGGAGACCGTGGAGATCCCGATGGCCGATCCGTTCGGCGCGGTGCGGGAGGGTGAGGTGGACGCGGCGATCGTCTGTCTGCCGGTCGAGGAACCGGAACTGGTCCTCGGCCCGGTCTTCTCCCGGCAGCCGCAGACGCTGCTGGTCCGCGCCGGGCACCGGCTGGCGGCGGGGAGGCGGGAGCCGGGGCGGGAGCGGGGCGCGGTGGACGCCGAGGAGCTGGCCGACTGCCCGCTCGTCGCCCCGTCCGACCCCGCGCCGCGCTACTGGCGGGAGTTCATGGCCCCGCCCGTCACCCCCGACGGCCGCCCGATCCCCCGCGGCCCGCGGGTGCGCACCCTCCAGGAGGGGCTGACGGCGGTCGCGGCGGGCCGGGGCGGGATGCTGCTGTGCGCGCCGACCGCCGAGTACCACGGGCGCCGCGACATCACGCCGCTCCCGGTGACGGGGCTGCCGGACTCGATGCTGGGCCTGGTGTGGCGGCGAGGCGGTGAGACAGCGCGGATACGGGCGCTGCGGCGGGCCGTGGAGGAGGAGTGCGGGGCCTTTGCATCAGCCCGTCCAGATCCGCTGAAGCGCCCGGTAGTCGAACGCGGCGATGCCCTCCTCACGGAGGATGTGGCGCGCCTGCGATGAGGTCAGGAAGGCGTGGTCGGGGCCCAACGGGACGGCACGGTCCGCCGGGTCGGCGAGGCGGGGTCCGCCGGGTCGACGGGGCTCAGCGCGTCGGCAGGGCCCAGCAACTCGGTCGACGTGACCACCCGGGGCGGAAGCAGGCCCTGTCGCGTCGCCAGGGCCCATTGGGCGGCGTGGTCCGCCGCGTCGGCGGAGCCCAACGCGTCGTCGGCGGGGCCCATCGAGTCGGCACGGTCCGCCGGGGCGACACGTCCGCCGCATCGGCGGCACCATCGCGTCGCGGGCCCCCAGCAGCCCGGTGGACGTGACCACCCCCGGGATCGGGGCCCATCGGGTCGGCAGCAGGACCCATCGCACCGTCAGGGCCCATCGGGACGACGGGGCCCGTCCGGTCGGCACGGCCCATCCGGCCGTCAGGGCCCATCGGCTCGGCACGGTCCGCCGCATCGGCGGCACCCAGCACGTCGCGGGCCCCCAGCAGCCCGGTGGACGTGGCCACCCGGGGCGCGGGGCCCGTCGAGGCGTCGGGGCCCAACGGGTCGGCGCGGTCCGCCGCGTCGGCGGGGCCCCTCCGGTCGGCGGCGGGGCCCACCGGGGCGGCGGGCCCTCCACGTCGGTGGGGTCCGTCGCGTCGGCGGGGCCCAACGCATCGGCGGCAGCGCCCGACGCATCGGCGCCCCGGGCTCCTCAGAGGGTGTCCCTGCGCATGCACACCCGGGGCCATCGGTCCAGGCCGTGTCCGGCCTCGCTGTGACGAATCTGCCACAGTCCGGGGGTCAGTTCGTCCTCCGTCAGGGTCCGGAAGCCGCAACGGGACGCGTAGTAGGGGGCGTTCCACGCCACGTCCACGAAGGTGGTCAGGGTCAGCGCGGGTACGCCGTCGGCGGCGGCTCGCGCCGCGACGTGCTCGATCAGCGCCCGGCCCACTCCGCGGCGGGCGCTGTCCGGGTGCACCGAGATCTGCTCGATGTGCGTGTTCCCGTCGACGGGGTCGGTGATCACGTAGGCCATGGCCCGGTCCGTGTCGTCCACCGCGACCCAGGCCCGCCCGGCGCGCTGGTAGCGCCCCAGCTCCGCCAGGGTCGGCGGCTCGTCGTCGGCGATCTCGTCCATCCCGATGTCCCGGAAGCACCGGCCGGCGGCGCGCTCTATGTCCTGGAGATGGGGAAGTTCCTCGATGGTGCTCGTTCGAATCCGCACCTCACCATCATCCTCCGGATTCCCCGGGCGGAGGTACGGACAAAGGGGTGCCCCCCACCGCCGTGGAGAGCACCCTTTGGCCGTTCTTTCACACGACCGCCCCCGGCCCGGGCCATCCCCACATGACCTCGGCAATTCCGGTGGCGGTGATCAAAAACTTAGCAAGCCATCGGTAACGGGTCGGTGGTGGAATGGTGATCATTGTGCTCCGACTCAACTTCTCTTCGTACGACGGGCGTTAGATGACCGTGGGAGGCCGGGGTGGTACCGGCTGTTCGGGTAGGGGCGGGGTTCCGTATAGGGGGATCCCGAGGTGGGCAGTCACCCATTCGAGGGATTCAATGGTTGACGCAGGAAACCACTGCGGATCCCCCCACGTGAAAGGCCCAGTTCCACCATGAACGCGATCCCCTGCGATCCGGCCATGCCCATTCCTCCCGAGGACACCGACCGCACCCTGCACTTTGCGGGGCCCGCCACGTTCGGGCGGGTGCCGCGGCTGGATCAGGTCGGCACGACGGATATCGCCGTGGTCGGGGTGCCGTTCGACGCCGGTGTGTCGTACCGGCCGGGCGCCCGGTTCGGCGGAAACGCGATCCGGGAGGCGTCGCGGCTGCTGCGCCCGTACAACCCGGCACAGGACGCGTACCCGTTCCACTACGTCCAGGTCGCGGACGCCGGTGACATCACCGCCAATCCGCACAACCTCAACGAGGCCGTCGACGCCATCGAGGCGGGCGCGGAAGAGCTGTTGTGTACCGGCGCCCAGCTGATGACGCTGGGCGGCGATCACACCATCGCGCTGCCGGTCCTGCGCGCGGTGGCCCGCAAGCACGGTCCGGTGGCGCTGCTGCACTTCGACGCACACCTGGACACCTGGGACACGTACTTCGGCGCCGAATACACCCATGGAACCCCGTTCCGCCGGGCCGTCGAGGAGGGCATCCTCGACACCTCCGCCCTCTCGCACGTCGGCACCCGCGGCCCGCTGTACAGCAAGGAGGACCTGGACGAGGACACCAAGCTGGGCTTCGGGATCGTCACCTCGGCCGATGTGATGCGACGCGGGGTCGACGAGGTGGTGCAGCAGCTCAAGGAGCGGATCGGCAAGCGGCCGCTCTACATCTCGGTGGACATCGACGTCCTGGACCCCGCGCACGCCCCCGGCACCGGCACCCCCGAGGCGGGCGGCCTCACCTCCCGCGAACTGCTGGAGATCGTGCGCGGCCTGGCCGACTGCCACCTGGTCTCCGCCGACCTGGTGGAGGTCGCCCCGGCGTACGACCACGCCGACATCACCTCCGTGGCCGCCTCGCACACCGCGTACGAGCTGGTCACCCTCATGTCCCGGCAGATCGCCTTCCTCCGGTGGGTGGAGGAGCAGAAGCAGGCGCAGCCGGCGTAAGGCGCTTACGCGCGGTCGCGGGTGAACAGCTCGTTCAGCTCGCCCTGCGGGATCTGGCCCTCGGCGAACGTCAGCGTCCCCCGCTCCAGCAACTCCCGGGCGCTGTCCCGTACGAAGCCCAGCGCGGCGCGCGCGATGCTGCCGCCGAGGCTGAGGCGGGCGACCCCGGCGGAGCGGAGGGCGTCGGCGGTGAGGCTGGTGGCGCCGAGGCCCATCACCACGTTGAGCGGGCCGTTCACCTCGGCCACCAGGGTGGTGATGGTCGCGAGGTCGTTGACGCCCGGTACGTAGAGACAGTCCGCGCCCGCCTCCCGGTACCGGTTGGCGCGCCGGACCGCGTCGGCGAGCGGGTCCGGGGAGCGCAGCATCAGGCCGTCGGTGCGGGCGGTGAGCACGAAGTCGGTGCCGTCGGCGTCCGCGGCCTCGCGGGCGGCGGCGATACGGGCGACGGCCAGCTCCTCGTCGTACAGGGCGCCGTCCGCGAAGTCCTCGACGTTCCCGCCGGCGAGGCCCGCGGCGACGGCCAGCCGGACGGTCTCGGCGACCGCCTCGGGCTCCGCCCCGTACCCGTCCTCCAGGTCGCCGTTGACCGGCAGGTCCACGGCGGCGGTGATCTGGCGGACGCGGTCGAACATCTCGGCCCGGGAGACCGCCTTGCCGCCCTCCGGGATGGTGTGGTCGGGCCTGCCCAGCGAGAAGGCGATCCCGGCGCTGGTCGTCGCGAGCGCCTCGAACCCCGCCTCGGCCAGCACGATCGCGCTCCCGGCATCCCATGCGTTCGGCATCAGGAAGCCGGTGCGGCCCTCGTGGAGGCGGCGGAAGGCGGCGGCGTGGCGGCGGTCGGTCATGGGGCGGATCCTCTCGGCGGAACGGCATACGGCGCTCGTCCACCGAGGGAACCACACCGTTCCTGGGGACTGAGCAGAGGTGAGTCCGCTCAGCCGCACGCCCCGAACGGTCTTGGGCGCACTGGTCCCCGGCGTACTCAGCCCCGGGGCGGCGACACGCATCCTGTGCGTGGTCCGAGCCCGGGAGGCCGGCTCCCTCACGACCTGGCCATATGGGTACGGCCAGAGGCGACGGGGAGGCCCCGAACCATCACTCCGGTGGAGCGGGGGCCCCGCACGCTGGCACCGTACCCGGCGTCCCAGATCGCCCGCTCACCGTAGCCCGAACAGCCCACACCGCCGCAAGCCGGAAGTCGACCATCACACGATCGAGCTAATCCACCCTCGTACGCACTCCCCGGCGGGCAGTTGGCAACCCCACCGACAGCACGTCGCAACGATCCGCCGCGCTGCGCGCCGTCGCCGCGGACGGGGACCGGGCGCCCTGTGACCATCCGGGCCACCCGAGCGACGAGGGCCTCGACATCGGCCAGCTGGAGGGCTTCCCCACGGCCCTGGAGCTGATCGGCGACCCCGCGGCCGAGGACGTGTCCTGGGACGAACTCGCCAAGCGGTCCGGCCGGGCCGACTCCGGCGACCTCTCCCCCGCCGAGGTGGAATCCCGCTGGCGCTGCCCCCGCGCCCTCGCCGGATTCGCGTCGGCGGCCGCGGAGGCCATCCGTCCGGCCACCTGACCCTCGCCCGAGCCCTCAGTCCCCCGCCGCGCCCTGCGCGATGGCCTCCTCGACCTCGCCGGTCCTGGCGGCCTCCTCGGCGGCGAAGCGCTGGGCGTCCAGGTGCTGGGCGATCTCCTCGTCCTGGTTCATCAGCAGGTCCAGGTTGCTGTCGCCGAGTTCCAGGACGCCCATGTCGACGTAGGCGCGCTGGAGGCGTTCGCCCCACAGGCCGATGTCCTTCACGCACGGCACGATGCGGCTGAACAGCAGCTTGCGGAACATGTGCAGATACGGGGAGCGCTCCGCGTACTCCGCGGCCTCGGCCTTCGGGATGCCCAGGTTCTCCAGGACCTCCACGCCGCGCAGCCGGTCGCGCATGAGGTAGCAGCCCTCGATGACGAACTCCTCGCGCTCGCGCAGCTCCGCGTCGGTCAGGTCGCGGTAGTAGTCGCGCAGCGCCATCCGGCCGAACGCCACGTGGCGGGCCTCGTCCTGCATGACGTAGGCGAGGAGCTGCTTCGGCAGGGGCTTGTCGGTGGTGTCGCGGATGAGGCCGAACGCGGCGAGGGCCAGGCCCTCGATGAGGACCTGCATGCCCAGGTAGGCCATGTCCCAGCGGGAGTCGCGGAGGGTGTCGCCCAGCAGCTCCTGGAGGTTGTCGTTGATCGGGTACAGCATGCCGATCTTGTCGCGCAGGAAGCGGCCGTACAGCTCGGCGTGGCGGGCCTCGTCCATGGTCTGGGTGGCGGAGTAGAACTTGGCGTCGAGGTCGGGCGCCGATTCGACGATCCGGGCGGCGCACACCATCGCACCCTGTTCGCCGTGCAGGAACTGGCTGAACTGCCAGGAGGCGGCGTGGCGGCGCAGTTCGCCCCGCTCCCGGTCGGACATCCGGTCCCAGTGGGGCGTGCCGTAGAGGGCGAGGGACTCGTCGGGGGTGCCGAGCGGATCGTACGGGTCGACCTCCAGGTCCCAGTCGATCCGCTTCGTCGCGTCCCACTGCTTGTCCTTGCCCTTCTGGTACAGGGCGAGCAATCGGGCCCGGTGGTCGTCGTACTCCCAGCTGAACCGGGCGGCGCCCGCGGCGGGCACCTGCCACATCGGGTCGCCGGGGCCCATGGCGTAGAGGTCCTGCGTCGACACGTCGTCTCCTTCGCCTCGCTGCGCACCAAACATATCCGCGGGGGATTGACGGGCTTGCTGACACAGAGTCTCATAAGGGATGTCCAGCCGCGACCATTCCTCCGAGGTGTCTCCAGCGATGACGACCGCGACCGAATCAGCCGCGCCCCGGGACGCGCTGGGGCTCCTCAAGGACCGCGAACGGGTCGCGGAGCGGCTGCTGCTGGCCTCCTCCCGGCACTCGTTCGACCCCGACACCGAGCTGGACTGGGACGCGCCGCACGAGCCGGACAAGTGGTTCTGGCCGCCGGAGCTGGTCTCCCTCTACGGCACCCCGATGTGGCGGCGGATGTCGGAGGAGCAGCGGATGCTGCTGTCGCGGCACGAGGCCGCGGCGCTGGCCTCGCTCGGCATCTGGTTCGAGATCATCCTGATCCAGCTGCTCACCCGGCACATCTACGACAAGCCCGCGACCAGCGCCCATGTCCGCTACGCACTCACCGAGATCGCCGACGAGTGCCGCCACTCCAAGATGTTCGCCCGGCTCATCGAGAAGGGCGGCACCCCCGCGTACCCGGTGTCCCGGCTCCACCAGAACCTGGGCCGGTTCTTCAAGACGTTCTCCACCACACCCGGTTCGTTCACCGCCACCCTGCTCGGCGAGGAGGTGCTGGACTGGATGCAGCGGCTGACGTTCCCCGATGAGCGCGTCCAGCCGCTGGTGCGCGGGGTGACCCGGATCCATGTGGTGGAGGAGGCGCGCCATGTGCGGTACGCCCGGGAGGAGTTGCGCCGCCAGATGGTGCGGGCGCCGCGCTGGGAGAAGGAGCTGACCCGCATCGGCTCGGGCGAGTTCGCCCGGGTATTCTCGCTCGCGTTCGTCAACCCCCAGGTGTACACGGACGTCGGCCTCGACCGGCGGGCCGCCGTCGCCCAGGTGCGGGCGAGCGGCCACCGCCGCGAGGTGATGCGCAGCGGCGCCCGGCGGCTGACCGAATTCCTCGACGACGTCGGGGTGCTGCGCGGCGCGGGCCGCAAGCTGTGGCAGAGCAGCGGCCTGCTCTAGGCCGCGTCCCGGGCGGCTTCGTCAACGGGCCGCTCCTCGGCAACTGCCCCAGGGCGGTTACGCTGCCAGGCATGACGACGAGCAGTGGCACCGCCCCGGCGGACGCGGACCGGGCGACCGCCGCGCCCCCGGCCACCGTGCGCCGCGGGGCGTACCGCAGGCTCAGCGTCGAGGCGCGGCGCGCCGAACTGATCGCCGCCGCGCTCGGCCTGTTCGCCCACCGCGCGCCGGAGGACGTGTCGCTGGACGACGTGGCCTCGGCCGCCGACGCCTCCCGGCCGCTCGTCTACCGCTACTTCCCCGGCGGCAAGCAGCAGTTGTACGAGGCGGCGCTGCGCAGCGCCGTCGATGAGCTGGAGGGGTGCTTCGAGGAGCCGCGGACCGGCCCGCTCAGCAGTCGGCTGGGCAACGTACTGGACCGCTACCTCACCTTCGTGGACGAGCACGACGCGGGGTTCAGCGCGCTGCTGCACGGCGGCAGCGTGGCCGAGACCTCGCGGACGAGCGCCATCGTGGACGAGGTGCGGCGGGCCGCGGCCGAGCAGATCCTGCTGCATCTGACGGCCGGGGAGCCCACCGAGGAACCCGGCGCCCGGCTGCGGATGATGGTGCGCACCTGGATCACCGCGGTCGAGGCGGCCTCGCTGATCTGGCTGGACGAGAACAAGCAGCCGTCGGCCCGGGAGCTGCGGGACTGGCTGGTGGACCACTTCGTGGCGCTGCTGACCGCCACCGCGGCGACCGATCCGCAGGCGGCCCGGGTGATGCGGGCGGCGCTCGCAGCGGAGCCCGCACAGGGACCGGTCGGCGCGCTGGTGCGGCGCGTGGCGCCGGTGCTCGGCGAGGCGCGGCACCTGCTGTGAGGGTCGTGCGGTGAGGAGCGAGGAGACGCCGTTCGTCGGCGGGCCGCTGGACGGCCGGGTGCTGTCGGTGCTGGTCGGCGCCACGGGACAGCCGCCGAAGACGTACGAGGTCCCGGTCCCGGACGAGGCCGGTGGACCGCCGACCGTGTACGTCTACCGCCGCGTCGCGGCGGGCACGACCCGGCGGCTGGGGCTGATCCGGGGATGGCGGTACGAGTACGACCCGGAGGGCACGCCGGGCAGCGGACCGAAGTGGCCGTGGTCCCGTTCTTCCTGAACGGTTCGCTGACTTCCTGAACGGTTCGCCGGACTCCGCCAGCCGTGGACTCCGCCAGCCGTGACCAGCCCTCCGGACGAGTGACCGTGTTGGGCCGACTCGCCCATCATTCTCCCGAAAGTACGACTGTCACGCCGCGTTCCTGCTGAGGTGGTCGTCGGACCCCGTTCCCGCAGCCGGAGGTGTGAGCCCGTGTCAGGACGGATCGTAGGCTCGGTCTGCGCGGCGGCGATCACCGCGGCCGCGGCGCTCGTCCCGCCCGTCCCGGCGGCCACGGCCGCCCCTGCCCAGCCCTCCGCCCGGCCCGCCGACCGGTCCGTCGCCGGGCTGCTCACCCAGCTCAAGACGCTGTACCGGAAGGCGGAGGAGGCGACCGAGGCGTACAACGCGACCGAGGAGAAGCTGCGCAAGCAGCGGGCCAAGACCCGGGACCTCACCGACGACCTCGCCCGCAGCCGCACCGACCTGGCCGCCAGCCGGGAGGACGCGGGGCGGCTGGCCCGCCAGCAGTACCAGGGCCACACCCAGCTCTCCACGTACACCTTCCTGCTGACGCTGCTCACCCCGCATCCGGAGAACGCCGCCGACCAGGCGCGTGAGCTGGACCGGGCGGCGGGGCGGGAGGCCGCCGTCGTGGAGCGGCTGACCAAGGGCGAGCGGCACGCCGACGCCCTCGCCACCCGGGCCAGGGCCGCCCTGGACAAGCAGCTGTCGCTGAGCGCGAAGAAGAAGAAACAGCGCGACAAGGTCAAGAAGCGGCTCACGAAGATCGAGAAGATGCTCGCCTCGCTGACCGTCCGCCAGATCACCCAGGTGGCGGAGAAGGAGCGCGAGCAGACCGACAAGGCGCAGCGCAAGCTGGTCGCCTCCGGAGTGTTGGGCAACACCCCCCGGGCCCAGAGCGCCGCCCCGCCGCCCCCCGTACCTGACCCCGTCCCGGGCACGGGCACGGGCCCGGGCGGCGGCCAGGACACCGGGGGCGGCGGTCAGGGCTCCGGCACCGCCCAGACCCCGGGCCGCCCGGCCGGGGGCACGGGCAGCGGCACGGGCGGCACGCCCACCGTGCCGAAGACGCCCGGGCGTCTCCCGATGGCCTCGGCGGCGGCCGGGCAGCGGGCGCTGCGGTGGGCGCTCAACCAGATCGGCAAGCCGTACGTGTGGGGCGCCGAGGGGCCGAACTCCTTCGACTGCTCGGGGCTGACCTCCCAGGCATGGGCACACGCCGGGCGGGTCATCCCCCGCACCAGCCAGGAGCAGTGGCGCCGGCTGCCGAGGATCTCGCTCAGCCAGATCCGCCCCGGCGATCTGGTGATCTACAACAAGGGCGCGAGCCATGTGGCCATCTACGCGGGCGGCGGCCAGGTGGTGCAGGCGCCCCGGCCCGGCACCACCGTGCGGCTCTCCCCGCTCGCGTCCAACCCGGTGCAGGGCGTGGTCCGTCCGGGTTCGGCCCGTCGCTAGGCCCTAGGCGCCCACCGAGGCCAGATAGGCGGCAGCCTTCTCCGGCTCGTAGAAGAAGTGCTCGAAGTCGGACGGGTCATTGAAGCCGTTGGCGATCCGGTCGGCCACCGGCGGCAGTGCGCCCGCCGCGCCGAGCAGTTCCACGATGTGCTCGGGCGGCGGGGCGAGCATCGCGTTCGTCCACTTGGTGACGTGCTGGGCGGTCGCCCAGTAGCGGTCGAAGGTGTCCCGCATCCATGCGGCGTCGAACGGCCGGTCGCCGTGGGCGACGATGCTGTCCAGGTAGGACGCGGCGCATTTGGCGGCCGAGTTGGAGCCCTGGCCGGTGATCGGGTCGTTGGCGACCACGACGTCGGCGACGCCGAGCACCAGGCCGCCGCCGGGCAGTTCGCCGATCGGGTTGCGTACGGTCGGGGCGTACCGCCCGGCGAGCGTGCCGCCCGCGTCGGTCAGCTCGACCTTGGTGGCCCGCGCGTACTCCCACGGGGTGAACCGCTCCATCAGCTCCAGCGTGGTGGCCAGGTGCTCGGACGGGTCGGTGACGCCCTGGAACGCGTCGACCGGACCGCCCGGGACGCCCTCCCAGAAGAGGATGTCGGCGCGCCCGCTGGTGGTGAGGGTCGGCATGACGAACAGCTCGCCGACGCCGGGGACCAGGTTGCAGCGCACCGCGTCGTAGTCCGGGTGCTCGGGGCGCGGGCCGAGACCGTGGACATACGAGACGGCCAGCGCGCGCTGCGGGGTGTCGTACGGGGAGCGGGCGGCGTCGCGGCCGAAGAGCGAGACCAGTTCGCCCTTGCCCGCGGCCACCAGCACCAGATCGTGGCTCTGGGTGAAGAAGTCCAGGTCGGAGACGGACACACCGTGGATGACCAGTTGGCCGCCGCGCTGTTCGAACAGCTCCATCCAGCCCGCCATCTTGATCCGCTGGTCGACGGACTGGGCGTACCCGTCGAGCCGCCCGACCCAGTCGATGGCGCGGGTGTGCGGGCCCTCGGGCGTCGGCGGTCCGGCGACGGACGCGCCGAGTCCCTCGATACGCGGCGCCCGCTCCTCCCAGAAGTTGAGCTTCAGGTCGCGCTCGTGCTGGAGCGCGGTGTGGAACATGCACTGCGTGGACATGACGCGCCCGGAGCGGATCTCGTCAGCCGTACGGTTGGCCATCAAGGTGACCTCGTAGCCCTCGGCCTGGAGTCCGAGGGCGAGTTGGAGGCCGGACTGCCCGGCTCCGACGATGAGTATTTTCCGCATGGCTGTAGCTCTCTCTCAGGCTCAGGACAGGAAGAGGAACGGGGCATTCCATTCCGCGAGCGGAGCTGAGGTTAGTTCACTCGGGTGAGACGTCAACCGCGTGGCCCACCAGGGCGAGCAGCGCGTCCACCACCGTGACCCGCTGCCGCGCGTCCATGGTCACCACCGGTATCCCGGGCGATACGGAGAGCGCGTCCCGGACGTCGTCGGGACCGTAGAGCGGGGTCCCCTCGAAGTGGTTGACCGCCACCACATACGGCAGGCCGAGGCTCTCGAAGTAGTCCAGCGCCGGGAAGCTGTCCTCCAGCCGCCGGGTGTCGGCCATCACGACCGCCCCGATCGCCCCGCGCATCAGGTCGTCCCACATGAACCAGAACCGCTGCTGGCCCGGGGTGCCGAAGAGATAGAGCACCAGATCGGATTCGAGCGTGATCCGCCCGAAGTCCATCGCGACGGTCGTGGTCAGCTTCTCGGGCGTCGCGCCGAGGTCGTCCACGTCCTCGCTGGCCTGCGTCATCAGGGCCTCGGTCTGGAGCGGAGTGATCTCCGAGACCGAACCCACGAACGTCGTCTTCCCGACGCCGAAACCCCCCGCTATCACTATCTTGGTGGCGATCGGTGCCCGCGAACGGTCTATCTGCCAGTTCTGAAGTTTCTCTTCGGTACCGGGTATACCGGCACCGGGTATCTCCGACACATGCGGCGGCGTCACCGTCATCGTCTCAGAGTCTGCGAAGTCCAACGAGCACCCTTTCGAGCAACGCGCGATCCGGCTGTCCCGGGCCCCGCCCGGTGCCGTACACACGGATCTTTCCCTGGTCGGCGAGGTCGCTGAGCAGGACGCGCACCACGCCCAGCGGAATCTTGAGCATCGCGGAGACCTCCGCGACCGAACGCATCCTGCGGCACAGCTCGATGATGGCCCGTATCTCCGGCAGCATCCGCGTCCCGGGCGTTCCCGTCGGCACGGGGTCACCCGGACCGTCCACCGGTCCGTCCGCGGGCTCCAGCGACGCCACGAACGTCTCCACCAGCAGCACATGTCCCGAGCGGGTGCGGCCGCCGGTGAGCGAATACGGACGCACCCGGGCCGGTCTGCGCGCGCCCCGGCCGGACCCTCCCGTCACTGCGCCGACTCCAGCGACCTCCGTAGTTCGGAGCGCAGTTCGGGGGTGAGCACATGCCCGGCCCGGCCCACGAACAGCGCCATGTGGTACGCCACGACGGCCATGTCGCAGTCCGGTGTGGCGTGCACCCCCAGCAGCGAACCGTCGCTGATCGCCATGACGAAGAGACTGCCCTCGTCCATCGCCACCACCGTCTGCTTGACGCTGCCGCCGTCCATCAGCTTCGCCGCGCCGAGCGTCAGGCTGCCCAGCCCCGACACGATCGTCGCGAGGTCCGCGGTGGAGCCCTTCGGGCCGTCCTGGGTGGTCGGGCCCGCGGGGGCGGCGGTGTGCCGCGCGTCGGAGGACAGCAGCATCAGCCCGTCGGACGAGACGACGGCCACCGAGCGGACGCCGGGCACCTCCTCGACCAGGCTCGACAGCAGCCAGTGCAGATTACGGGCCTGGGAACTCAGCCCGTAGGTACTACTGGGTGCATTCACCCGCGTGCCTCCTCAACCGTGCCGCCCCCGTCCTGCGCCCCCGTTTGCGCCGTGCCCTGCTCTCCGGCTGTCCCACGTGCGGCGATCTCGGCCTCCGCGTCCCGTCGGCCGTCCCGCGAACCGCGCTGAAACCCGCCCAGCCTACGCCGCAATTCCTCCGCGTTCACCGACCCTGTGCGCTCCTGCGGGTCGGGGTCGCGGCGGGCCACGTTCCGCGGTGTCCGCTTGGGAAGTCCCTTGTCGGTACGGCGCAGTTCGCCGGCCGGCTCCGGGGCGTGGGAGTGCTGGTCGGGGCCGATCGCGTACGGGTCGGCCGGAGCGGCCGGTTCCGCCGGGTCGGCCGGTTCCGCCGGGCCCCAGGCATCCGCACCTGCGGGCCGTACGGCGCGGCTGTCGAACGCCTGCTCGCCGCCGGGCAC
>NZ_GG657754.1:3746304-3763203 GCF_000158915.1 Streptomyces himastatinicus ATCC 53653
GGCTGCTGCTCGCGCAGCGACACCCCGTACGCCGTGCCGTGCGGCGAGCCGGGTCACCACGTACAGGCCGAGCCCCAGCGGATCGTCCGGCTGCGGGCCCTGGCAGTACTCGGGGACCTTGTCGGCGAGCCGTTCGTTCAGCTCCGCGAGGCGCTCGGGCGTCATGCCGATGCCCTCGTCCTGGACGGAGAGCATGACCTCGCCGCTCTCCAGGAGCCAGCCGGACACCTGCACCGCCACGTCCGGCGGCGAGAACGCCGTGGCGTTCTCCAGCAGTTCGGCGATCAGATGGCTGATGCTGTCCGCGGCGAACCCGGCGACCTGGGCGTGCGGCGGCAGCGACTGGAGGTGCACCCGGTCGTACCGCTCGACCTCGCTGATCGAGGCGCGCAGCACGTCCAGCAGCGGCACCGGGCCGGGGTGGTTCGCCTGGTGCTCGGAGCCCGCGACGATGAGCAGGTTCTCGCCGTAGCGGCGCATGCCGGTGGCGAGGTGGTCGAGCTGGAAGAGCGTTTCGAGCCGGTCGGGGTCCTGCTCCTGCTCCTCCATGGACTCGATGATCGCCAGTTGGCGTTCGATCAGGCCCAGGCTGCGCAGCGCCAGGTTGACGAAGCTGCTGTGGACCCGGGCGCGCAGCCCCTCCAGCCGGGTGGCGACCGCGTCCCGTTCGGCGCGCAGCGCGTCCGCCTCGTCGGCCAGCCGCTGCCGCTCACCGACCAGCCGGGTGCGGTCGCCGTCGAGCGTGGTGAGGCGCTCGTGGTGGCGCAGCGCGGCCTGGTGGAGCTCGTTGACGGCCCGTACGGCGTCGGCGAACTCGTCGTCGCGGCCCTTGAAGGCGATCGGCTCCTCGGCGGCCGGGTCGGCGGCGACCCGGCGGGCGCCGAGCCGCAGCGCGGCCAGCGGGCGGGTCATCGAGCGGGCGCTGTGGATGCTGGTGCCGAGGGCGAGCAGCAGACAGGCACCGGCCAGGGCGATGCTCACCTCGAGGGCGGTGACGTCGTCGTCGCGCAGCTGCCCGAGCCGGGTGATCTCGGTGGAGGCGAGCGCGGACTCGGCCCCGCGCATCCGGTCGATGCGAGCGGTCAGGGCGGTTTCGAGGCGGCTCTTGTTTACGAACAGGTCCTGGCCGGAGAGCCGGGGCTGATCGGTGAGCCGGGCGAGGTAGCGCTCGGCGGTGGTGACCTCGGTTCCGTTGACGGTGCGGCCGTAGGCGTCGCGCGCGGAGGCCGGGGCGAGCTGCTGGAAGTCGGCGAGCGCGGACTGCTCCCGCACCTCGGTGCGCTGGGCGGCCGCGGTCAGCCGGGACCGGCCGCCGCGGTCGGCGAGCGCGGCGAGCAGCAGCCCGCGGGTGGCGGACGCCTGCTCCACGGCGCGGCCGAGCGGGGCGAGCGCGGGGGCCGGACCGGTGTCGGCGTCGGCCGGGAGCTTGCGGGCGAGGGTGTCGGCGACCCGGTTCAGCGCCTGGACGGCCTCGGTGTACGCGTCGAAGACGTCGAGGGACGAGCCCTTGCCGGTCAGGGCCTGCTGGCGGATCTCGGGGAGGGTGTCCAGTAACGCGCCGAGGGCGGCCGGGACCTGTCCGCGCACCTCCTCGACCTGCCGGTCGACGCGGGCCCGCTGGTCCTCGGAGACGCCGCCCCCGGCGGAGGTGGTGCGGCCCGCGGCGACGAACGCCGTCATCGCGTCGCGCTCGTCGGCGAGGGAGTGCGCGAGGGACACCGTGCCGCGGTTGGTCTCGGCGAGGTCGACCAGCTTCTGGGCCTCGGTGGCGTCGTCGAGGGCGCCGAGGACGGCGGGGGCACCGGCGGCGAGGACGGCGACGGAGACGAGGGCGACGGACGCGGTCAGCCGGTTGCGGACCCGCGCGGTGCGCCCGCGCGGCGGCTGGGGCGCCGGGGCCTGGGGAACGGACCCGGCCGCCGGAGGGGTCTCTTCGGCAGCCCCCTGCTCGTGCTGATCACGGGGCTCACTGATGTGCTCGCGCTTGGTGCCCCGAAGCCGCTTCTTCCGCACCGGTGCTCACCATCTTTTCTCGCCCGACCGCTGTGGTTCCAGACCGCTGTGGTTCAGAGGTGACGACGGATCAACTCTTGTCATCCCCCACCCCCGGTGGGGATTCCGACCCTTGCAGGGACGACTCCGGGGCGGATACGCATCACCCACCCGGCCCACCCGAACGAGTGAACCGCATTGCGTAGTTGAGCACCAACTTTCGTCACGGACCATACCCGGCGACCGAAATTCCCGGGCTGGAAAACGCTTGTCCGTCCTGGCAGGATGCGCATCCCCCTGCCCACCTTCCGCGGCCGCGCCCCCGGAACGGGAGCTACCGGTGAGCCGCCGGTGGCCGTCCGGCAGACTGATGGCATGCGCATCGAACTCGCGACCGCCCCCGGCGATCCGCGGCGCCCCAACGAGGACTACGCGTCGGTGGCCCTGCCCGCGTCCGGAGACGGCGGCGCGCTCGTCGTGCTCGACGGGGTGACCCCGCCCGAGGGCGACGCCGGATGCGCCCATGGCGTGCCCTGGTACACCACCCGGCTCGGCGGCGCGCTGCTGGAGCTGACCGGTTCGCGGCGGGACGCGCCGCTGGCCGACTGCCTCGCGTACGCGATCGCGCGCACCGCCGAGGCACATAGTTCAACTTGTGACCTTTCTCACCCCCTCACCCCCCAGGCCACCGTGGTCGCGGCGCGCTGGGACGCGGACCGGGTCGAGTACCTGGTGCTCTCCGACTCCGTCCTGCTCATCGAGCGGACCGGGGGCGCGGTGACGGCCGTGCTCGACGACCGCATCGACCGGCTGCGCGCCGAGGGGCGGCGAGTAGGCCCGCTGCGCAACGTCGAGGGCGGCTTCTTCACCGCCGCGGCCGATCCGGCGGTGACCGCCAAGGCGGTCACCGGCAGCCTGCCGCGCACGGAGGTACGGGCACTGGCGGCCCTCACCGACGGGGCGTCGCGCTGGGTCGAGGTGTTCCGCGAGGGCGACTGGGCCGCCTGCCTCGGGCTGCTGCGCAAGGAGGGCCCGCAGGCGCTGATCGACCGGGTGCGGGCGGCGGAGCGGGCCGACCCGGACCGGACGGCCTTCCCCCGGGGCAAGGCCCACGACGACGCGGCGGCCGTGCTCGTCGAGCCGTAGCGGACCGCGCTCTCGCGACGGTCCGTCCACGACAGCCTGAGCGGCGGCACCAGTGCGGGGAGTCGCTGCCGAACCGCAGGGGCCGTTGGCGGGCGTCCGTCGCCGAGACGGCGAGCGGCCGTTGTCGCGGCGGCCATCGGCGGGGAGCGTAGGCGCGGCGGCCATCGGCGGGCGGCGTGCAGGCGTTGGCGCGACGGCCCTCGGCGCGGCGGTCCTCGGCGCGACGGCGGTCGGCGCGACGGCCCTCGGCGCGACGGCCCTCGGCCGTTATCGCGGCGGCTGTCCCCGCCGGGTCGCGGCGCCCACCCGCCGCCGGACCTGCGCGGCCTCGCGCGCGGCGACCGACCGCCCCGGCGGGCCGTCAGCCCATCCACGTACCGCCGTCTTCGGGAGCCGGGTACCGCAGTCGCCACACCCACGTCGCCGGATCGGCGCGGCTCGCCGATCCTGACGTACATGAGCGCCCTACTGGTCCCGCTCCACGCGGGCCGTCTGCCCGGGCTCGTCGGCTTCCTGCGAACTGTTCAACCGGTGCAGCAGCCGCGCGAGTTCGGCGACCTCGCTGCGCTCCCAGGCGGCGAGCCGGCGGGCGTACCGCGCGCGCCGGGCGCCCCGGACCCGTCGGAAACGGGCCCGGCCCTCGTCCGTCAGCTGCACCAGGAAGGCCCGGCCGTCCGCCGGGTCGGGCGCCCGGGTCACCAGCCCGAGCCCCTCCAGCGCGCGCAGCTGACGGCTCATCGTCGCCTTGCCCACACCGATGTAGGCCGCGAGGTCCGTCGCGCGCTGCTCCCCGGCGTCCTCCAGGCGCATCAGCAGCCCGTACGCGGCGGATTCCAGGTCGGGGTGGACCTCGCGCGCCAATTCGCCCGAGGAGGCGCGGGCGCGGCGGAGGAAGACCGCCAATTCGCGCTCCAGCGCCAGGAACGCATGGTCCACACCAATTCCGCCCACGGTGCCGCCCTCGCCCTCCTCGGGGGGCGTTGCCCCGTTGTTGTGCACGTCAGAGCCCTCTCCGGGTTTTCACATCGTGAAAGTTTCTTGCACGCACGGCTGTTACCGCAGCTCCATCAGTATTTCGCAGGATTAGACCAACGGCAGCCCGCTCCGACCCTTCCCCGTCGCTATCTACGCCCGTAGCGTCACTTATGACATGGCCATACCAACCGCATGTCTTCCCCGCTCCCCCCACCGAGGCTTCGGAGGCACGCCATGCCCGTCCACAGACCCGGCCCGACCCGGCGCACCCCCGGCGCGCTGATCGGCCTGCTCGCCGCCCTCCTTTCCGCCCTCCTCACCGCGTCCTTCGCGCTGTCCGGCCCCGCGTTCGCCGATGACGACCCGACCGACGATCCGGCCGTGGACGGCGGCACGAAGGCCATCCCCCACCCCGAGGACGATTGGGCGGGTTCACAGATTCTCAAACACGAGGGCGGCTCCACGACCGGCGAGCCGCCGTCACCGGCCGATCTGCTCGCCACCGTCGAAGGGGTGGACGTCAGCAGCCACCAGGGCAACGTCGCCTGGTCGACCCTCTGGAGCAGCGGGGTCAAGTTCGCCTACGTGAAGGGGACCGAGGGCACCAGCTACACCAATCCGTACTTCGCCCAGCAGTACAACGGCTCGTACGACGTGGGCATGATCCGCGGGGCGTACCACTTCGCGCTGCCGGACAACTCCTCCGGCGCCGCCCAGGCCAACTACTTCGTCGACCACGGCGGCGGCTGGAGCAAGGACGGCAAGACGCTGCCGGGCGCGCTGGACATGGAGTACAACCCCTACGGCGCCACCTGTTACGGCAAGAGCGCCAGCGCGATGGTCAGCTGGATCAAGGACTTCACCAGCACCTACAAGTCGCGCACCGGCCGCGACCCGGTGATCTACACCTCCACCAGCTGGTGGAAGAGCTGCACCGGCAACTCCAGCGCCTTCGGCGGCGTCAACCCGCTGTGGATCCCGCGCTACGGCTCCTCCGTCGGTGAGCTTCCGGCGGGCTGGGGCTTCCACACCATCTGGCAGTACACCTCCTCCGGCCCGACGGTCGGCGACCACAACCTGTTCAACGGAGCGATCGACCGGCTGAAGGCGCTCGCCAACGGCTGAGCCCTGCTCGTTCCTCGCCCTCCTCGCCCTCCAGTGCACGGACAGGTCTGTCTGTACGCTGGAGGGCATCGGCCGTACCCCCGGCCCCTCCCGAGGAGCATGACCATGAGCAGCGCCCGGCCCTCCGCCCGCGACCGGATCCTGTCCACGGCGACCGGGCTGTTCAACGCCCATGGGATCCGGGGCGTCGGAGTGGACCGGATCATCGCCGAGTCGGGCGTGGCCAAGGCGACGCTGTACGCCCACTTCCGCTGCAAGGACGACCTCGTCCTGGCCTATCTGCGCGCCACGGACACCCACTGGCGCGGGGCGCTGACCGAGGCCGCCGAGGCCGCCGGGCCCGATCCGCGCGACCAGCTCACCGGTGTCTTCGACGCGCTGGGCGCGGCGACCCTGCGGGACGGCTTCCGCGGCTGCGCGTTCACCCGGACCGCGGGCGAGACGGAGCCGGGCACCGAAGCGCACGAGGCGACGGCCGAGCACAAGCGCGCCGTACGGGCCTGGCTGACCGAGCTGGCCCGGGCGGCAGGGGCCGCCGACCCCGCGCAGCTCGCCCTGCGGATCTCGCTCCTCGTCGACGGCGCGATGGCCGCGGCGGCGCTGGAGCCCCGGCCGGAGTTCGCGGAGGCGGCGCGGGAGGCGGCGCGGGCGCTGATCGCCGAGGCGTGCCCGGCCCGGGTGTAGCACCCCGGATACGACGAACGAGGGCCCGGCCGCGCACGAGGCGGCCGGGCCCTCCGTCCTGTGTCCTTACGCGACGGCGAGGTCGCGCTCGCGCGGCACCCCGGACGCCAGCAGCGAGCGGTAGTGCTCCTGGTGGGCGGCGAGCGCCGCGCCGCCCATCCCGTGGGTGCCGTGGACGACGAACGGCTCCTCGTAGCGCATGCCGGTGATGTTGGCGGTCGCGTCGAAGGTGTTGAGCAGCTCGGCGACCGTGAAGCGCTTGAACCCCTCGGGCCGGTACATCTCCTCCGAGGCACCCGCCGTGGTGGCGACGAGCAGCGCCTTGCCGCGCAGCGCGGTGCCCTGCGAGCCGTACGCGAAGCCGCGCAGGAACACCTCGTCCAGCCACTTCTTCAGCAGCGGCGGCGCCGAGTACCAGTAGAAGGGGAACTGGAGCACGATCCGGTCGTGCTCCAGCAGCAGCCGCTGCTCCCGCTCGACGTCGATGGCCAGGTCCGGGTAGGTGGCGTACAGGTCGTGCAGCGTGACGCCGTCCACCGGACGCGCGGCCTCGGCGAGGGCGGCGTTGACGCGTGAGGCGGGGAGGTCGGGGTGGGCGAGGACGACGAGAGTGCGCACGGGTTTCCTCCGCGAGAAACAACGAATGAACAGACAGGTCTGTCTGGCTCGCCGCTCAAGCTACCAGACAGACCTGTCTACCCTCAATGAAGCGCCCCGCTACGCCGCCACCGGGACCTCCGGGGTGGTCGCCGAGGCGGGCTGGAGGGCCAGCTCCAGGACCTGGCGGACGTCCGAGACCGGGTGGACGTCCAGCTTCTCCAGGACCTCGGCGGGTACGTCGTCCAGATCCGGCTCGTTCCGCTTGGGGATGATCACGGTGGTCACCCCGGCCCGGTGCGCCGCCAGCAGCTTCTGCTTGACGCCGCCGATCGGCAGCACCCGCCCGGTCAGCGAGACCTCGCCCGTCATCGCCACGTCCGGCCGCACCTGGCGGCCCGAGAGCAGCGAGGCCAGGGCGGTGGTCATGGTGATGCCCGCGCTCGGGCCGTCCTTGGGCACCGCGCCCGCCGGTACGTGGAGGTGGATGCCGCGTTCCTTCAGGTCGCCGACGGGCAGCTCCAGCTCCGCGCCGTGGGAGCGCAGGAAGGAGAGGGCGATCTGGGCGGACTCCTTCATGACGTCGCCCAGCTGGCCGGTCAGGGTCAGCCCCGCGCCGCCCGTCTCGGCGTCCGCGAGCGACGCCTCCACGTACAGCACGTCGCCGCCCGCGCCCGTCACCGCGAGCCCGGTCGCCACGCCCGGCACGGAGGTGCGGCGCTCGGCCGGGTCCTGCGCGGACTCGGGGGTGTGGTGCGGCCGCCCGATCAGCGGACGCAGCTCCTCCACGCCGACGGTGAACGGCAGTTCCCGCTCACCCAGCTCGTGCTGGGCCGCCACCTTGCGCAGCAGCCGCGCGATCGAGCGCTCCAGGGTCCGTACGCCCGCCTCGCGGGTGTACTCCCCGGCGAGCTTGCGCAGCGCCTCGTCCGCCACCTCGACCTCGCCCGGCTCCAGACCGGCGCGCTCCAGCTGCCGGGGCAGCAGGTGGTCACGGGCGATGGTGACCTTCTCGTCCTCGGTGTAGCCGTCCAGCCGCACCAGCTCCATACGGTCCAGCAGCGCTTCCGGGATGGCTTCCAGGACGTTGGCCGTGGCCAGGAAGACCACATCGGACAGGTCGAGTTCGACCTCCAGGTAGTGATCGCGGAAGGTGTGGTTCTGCGCCGGGTCCAGGACCTCCAGCAGGGCGGCCGCGGGGTCGCCGCGGAAGTCGGAGCCGACCTTGTCGATCTCGTCCAGGAGGACCACCGGGTTCATCGAGCCCGCCTCCTTGACGGCCCGGACGACCCGGCCGGGCAGCGCGCCCACGTACGTACGCCGGTGACCGCGGATCTCCGCCTCGTCGCGGACGCCGCCGAGCGCCACCCGGACGAACTTCCGCCCCATCGCGCGGGCCACGCTCTCGCCGAGGCTGGTCTTCCCGACGCCGGGCGGGCCGACGAGCGCCAGCACGGCCCCGCCGCGCCGCCCGCCCACGACCCCGAGGCCGCGGTCGGCGCGGCGCTTGCGCACCGCCAGGTACTCGGTGATCCGCTCCTTCACGTCCTCCAGGCCCGCGTGGTCGGCGTCCAGCACCGCCTGGGCGCCCGGGATGTCGTACGCGTCCTCGGTGCGCTCGTTCCACGGCAGCTCCAGGACGGTGTCCAGCCAGGTGCGGATCCAGCTGCCCTCGGGGCTCTGGTCGCTGGCCCGCTCCAGCTTGTCGACCTCCTTCAGCGCCGCCTCGCGCACCTTCTCGGGCAGCTCCGCGGCCTCGACCCGGGCCCGGTAGTCGTCGGACTCGTCCTCCGGATCGCCGTTCAGCTCGGCCAGCTCCTTGCGCACGGCCTCCATCTGCCGCCGCAGCAGGAACTCGCGCTGCTGCTTGTCGACGCCCTCCTGGACGTCCTTGGCGATCGACTCGGCCACGTCCTGCTCGGCCATGTGGTCGCTCAGCCAGGTCACCGCGAGCTTGAGCCGGGCCACCGGATCGGCCGTCTCCAGCAGCTCCACGCGCTGGGCGACGCTGAGGAAGGGCGAGTATCCGGAGTTGTCGGCGAGCTGCGAGACGTCGTCGATCCCCTGCACCCGGTCCACGACCTGCCAGGCACCGCGCTTGCGCAGCCAGCTGGTGGCCAGCGCCTTGTACTCCTTCATCAGTTCGGTGACGGCACCGGGCAGCGGATCGGGCACGATCTCCTCGACCGCGGTGCCCTCGATCCACAGCGCGGCCCCGGGCCCGGTCGTCCCGGCCCCGACCCGCACCCGCCGCACCCCGCGGATGAGCGCCCCGGGATCCCCGTCGGACAGCCGGCCCACCTGCTCGACGGTGCCGAGCGTGCCGATGCCCGCGTACGTCCCGTCGATACGCGGCACCAGCAGCACCCGTGGTTTCCCGCCGTCGGACCGGGCGGCGGCCTGCGCGGCCTCCACCGCGGCGCGCACATCGGTATCGGAAAGGTCCAGCGGCACCACCATGCCGGGCAGCACGACCTCGTCGTCGAGAGGCAGGACGGGCAGGGTGAGTGGTGTGGACAGCGAAGCCATGATCTCCCCTTCGGCAGGCAAGTTGAGCTATGTGGACTCAATGCCTGGGGGGGCTCAGGTGTTCCCGGGGACGTGTTCGCTGTGAGCGATCGCTTACCGGGCGACCCGGCGGACGTAACGCCAGCAGGCGACGCCGGTCAGCAGGGCGAGGGCGTGGCCCCAGTCGGTGAGCGGGTCGAAGTGCACCAGGCTTCCGGCGATCAGTGCCGCGCCGATCCCGCCGGTCAGCGCCCAGCGCTGGCGGGGTGACAGCAGTCCGGCCAGGGCTCCGGCGCAGGCGATCAGGCCGTAGCTGACGCCGTAGTCGAGGCGGCGCAGCGAGCTGTCCGGGAGATGGCCGACGGCGACGGACGCGGCGACCGGGATCTCGGTGAGCAGCGTCGCGAGGACGTGGCCGAGGAGGAAGACCCCGGCGGTGCGGAGTCCGCCGACGCGGCGCTCCAGCGCGCCGAGCACGAGGAGGAGGACGACGAGGTACGGCGAGGTGATGCCGCCCACCACCCACAGCGCGCTGGCCAGCAGGGTCAGCAGTGGCCGCTGGGACAGGTTGGACACATCGGTGCTGGAGACGGTGAGCAGGTCGTGGACGGTACGGGGGTCGCCGAGGTGGGCGTAGAGGCCGGTACCGAGGAGGATCAGGGAGTAGAAGAGGGAGAACGGCGCCTCGGTGGGCACCGTCCGGAGCCGGGTCCACCCGGGTGCGCGGAGACGGCGGGCCGGGAGGCGGGGCACGCCGGGCCGCTCCACCGATGCCGTCACCACGGACCCCCTTCCCTCGTCGCGCGCGTACGGGGCGTATATCCACGCAGAACGCTCAACAGCCACCGACCGGTGAGTCATCTCACCGATCACGCGATGTGACGGCCGTCACATCTGTGCCGCGTCTATCGGTTGGACCGGCAGGTCGCCGCGGCGCGAGGATGAGGCCGTCAGCTCACCCGAAAAGGCCGGGAGGAACCGCCCCATGCAGTCGCCGTACGACATCGCCGACGACCGGCCGGTCACCGTCGACCGCCGGGAGGGCCCGTACGGCGAGGTGGTTCTGCGGCGACGGGGAGAGGGCGGCGGGAGCGGCGGCCGCGGCGACGGCGCCGTCTTCGAAATCATCGCCAACGGGTGCTTCCTCATGGACACCTCCGACGGCCGCTCCGAGCGCCGGCTGATCCGCGCCGCGCTCGACGCGCTGCCGGACGGGCGCCCCTCCCCCGCGCTGCTCATCGGCGGCCTCGGCGTCGGGTTTTCGCTGGTCGAGGCGGTGTCCGAACCCCGGTGGGGGCGGATCGCGGTGGTCGAGCGGGAGGCGGCGGTGATCGACTGGCATCGGGACGGACCGCTGGCCGAGGTGTCCGGCGAGGCGCTGACCGACCCGCGCGCGGAGATCGTCCATGCCGATCTGGTGGCCCATCTGCGCGACGCCGGGGAGGGCGCGGAGCCCTACGACGCGCTGTGTCTGGACATCGACAACGGACCCGACTGGACCGTCACCGAGGACAACGGCGGGCTGTACTCCCCCGCCGGACTCGCCGCCTGCGCTGCCCGCCTCACCCCCGGCGGAGTACTGGCCGTCTGGTCGGCCCAGCCGTCGCCCGCATTCGAGCGCGCTCTCCGGAATGCCGGGTTCACGCAGGTGCGTACGGAAGAGATCGCCGTTGCCCGGGGTGTGCCCGACGTGGTGCATCTCGGGATTCGAGGCGCGTAGCCGAGCCGCGTAGGCTGCCCTTACGCTTGCTTGCCTACGAAAAGTGGCCGGTTATGACCAGACGCGGAAGACGTGGGTTTCGGCACACGTGTGACGGTAGGCGGCCGCGGATTCACGGGAACGACGCAGGGGCGGGCGTATGGAGCAAATGCACAACGGCCACAACGGGGGCGCCACGACCACCCCGGGCGCACAACGCCGGATCCTCGTCGTCGAGGACGACCCGACCATAGTGGACGCCATCGCGGCCCGCCTGCGGGCCGAAGGATTTCAGGTACAGACGGCCGCGGACGGTCCGGCGGCCGTGGACACGGCCGAGGCGTGGCAGCCCGATCTGCTCGTCCTCGACGTGATGCTGCCCGGCTTCGACGGCCTGGAGGTCTGCCGCCGGGTGCAGGCGCGGCGGCCGGTTCCGGTCCTGATGCTGACCGCCCGGGACGACGAGACCGACATGCTGGTGGGTCTCGGGGTCGGCGCCGACGACTACATGACCAAGCCGTTCTCGATGCGCGAGGTGGCGGCCCGGGTGCACGTCCTGCTGCGCCGGGTCGAACGGGCGGCGCTGGCCGCGAACACCCCGCGCAGCGGGATCCTGCGGCTGGGCGAGCTGGAGATCGACCACGCCCAGCGCCGGGTGCGGGTGCGCGGCTCGGACGTCCATCTGACGCCGACCGAGTTCGACCTGCTGGTCTGTCTGGCGAACAGCCCGCGCGCGGTGCTCTCGCGGGAGCAGCTGCTGGCCGAGGTGTGGGACTGGGCGGACGCCTCCGGCACCCGGACCGTGGACAGCCACATCAAGGCGCTGCGCCGGAAGATCGGCGCGGAACGGATCCGTACGGTGCACGGCGTCGGCTACGCCCTGGAGACGCCCGCGGCATGAAGAAGCCTCCCGGGACCACATGGGCTCTGGACCAGCACCTGCGGCGGGTGCGGAGCCTGCCCCGGAGCGAGCGCATCCGCCGCACCTGGAGCCGGGTCTGGGAGGCGCTGAAGCCGTTCGACCCGTACCGCTCGGTCAAGGCGGCGCTGGGCGCGCTGGTCATCGGGTCGGTCATCATCACGACCCTGCTGGTGTTCGCGGCCATGCACTCGGACACCGAGCTGCGCGTGATCACGGTCTTCTCGATCATCGCCTCGCTGCTGATCACCCAGTTCGTGGCGCACGGGCTGACCGCCCCGCTGGACGAGATGACCCTGGTCACCAAGGCGATGGCGCACGGCGACTACACCCAGCGGGTGGGGGCGGCCCAGCGCCGGGACGAGTTCGGCGACCTGGCCAGCTCGTTCAATCGGATGGCGGCCGACCTGGAGGCGGTGGACACCCACCGCAAGGAGCTGGTCGCCAACGTCTCCCACGAGCTGCGCACGCCGATCGCGGCCCTGCGCGCGGTGCTGGAGAACGTCGTGGACGGGGTCTCGGAGGCGGACCCGGAGACGATGCGGGTCGCGCTGCGCCAGACCGAGCGGCTGGGGCGGCTGGTCGAGCAGCTGCTGGATCTGTCGCGGCTGGACAACGGCGTGGTGCCGCTGCACGCGCGCACCTTCGAGGTCTGGCCGTATCTGGCCGGGATCCTCAAGGAGGCCAGCATGGCCAAGGGCGCGGACGCGGGCTCCGGCAAGCACACCCGTAAGGACGTCCACCTCGACCTCGACGTCTCGCCGCCGGAGCTGACCGCCTACGCGGACGCCGAGCGGCTGCACCAGGTCATGGCCAACCTGATCGACAACGCGATGAAGCACAGCCCGGCGCACGGCCGGGTCAGCGTGCGGGCGCGGTGCGGTGAGGAGCCGGGGAGCCTGGAGCTGGAGGTGCAGGACGAGGGCCCGGGCATCCCGGAGGCGGAGCGGCACCGGGTGTTCGAACGCTTCAACCGGGGCAGCCTCTCGCCGAACCCGGCGGGCCCGGCGCCCGGCACCCGTCCGCGGCCCGGTCAGGGCAGCGACGGGGGGACCGGCCTGGGGCTGGCCATCGCGCGCTGGGCGGTTGATCTGCACGGCGGCCGCATCGGGGTGGCTGAATCCCCTCGGGGCTGCCGGATCAAAGTCACCCTTCCGGGGGACGTCCAGAGATCAAAATTGACGTAAAGTCGGTGTTGGAAGCGCACATCTGAGCGGTGTGGCTGCACTTTTGTGTGTCCACATGCTGGACGGTTACAGCGGAACCACGTGTGTTTCCCGCCACGCCATGCGCTGAAACCCGCCGATGAGTGTGACTTAGACGACGATGACCAGTGCGGCCTGCACGTAAGGGGTCAAGAGGCGTAGCCTTTATTCCCGCTGTCCACCACCTTGTGAAGCGGAAGAGGGCGGTTACCGCCGTGTCGCCACAGTCCCCCAACACCTCGAGCGTCTCGACCGACGAGCAGGACGGGCAGGGAACTAGCCCTGCCGCTGCCTTCGGCCCCAATGAGTGGCTCGTCGACGAGATCTACCAGCAGTACCTCCAGGACCCGAACTCGGTCGACCGAGCCTGGTGGGACTTCTTCGCCGACTACAAGCCGGGCCAGGACACCGGTTCAGCGGTGGCTACGCCACCACAGGGAGTGACCGGAGGCGCTGCCCCGGCTCCCGCCGCGAAGGCACCGGCCCCGGCCAAGCCCGCGGACGCGGCTCCGGCCGCGAAGCCCGCTGACGCCCAGCCCGCGGCTGCCAAGCCCGCCGCGGCTGCCCCGGCGCCCGCGAAGCCCGCCGCGGCCCCCGCGGCGAAGGCTCCGGCCCCGGCCAAGCCCGCGCCGGCCAAGCCGACGCCCGCCGAGCCCACGGCCTCCGCCAAGCCGGCGAAGGCCGAGCCCGCGGCCGGTCCCGAGCTGGTCACGCTGCGCGGCCCGTCCGCCGCCGTCGCGAAGAACATGAACGCGTCGCTGGAGCTGCCGACGGCCACCTCGGTCCGCGCGGTTCCGGTCAAGCTGCTGTTCGACCAGCGCATCGTCATCAACAACCACCTCAAGCGCGCCCGCGGCGGCAAGGTGTCCTTCACGCACCTCATCGGCTACGCCATGGTGCAGGCGCTGAAGGCGATGCCCTCGATGAACTACTCGTTCACCGAGAAGGACGGCAAGCCGACCCTGGTCAAGCCGGAGCACATCAACCTCGGCCTCGCCATCGACCTGGTCAAGCCCAACGGCGACCGCCAGCTCGTCGTCGCGGCGATCAAGAAGGCCGAGACGCTGAACTTCTTCGAGTTCTGGCAGGCCTACGAGGACATCGTCCGCCGCGCCCGCGCGAACAAGCTGACGATGGAGGACTTCACCGGCGTCACCGCCTCCCTCACCAACCCCGGCGGCATCGGCACCGTGCACTCCGTGCCGCGGCTGATGCCCGGCCAGGGCCTGATCGTGGGCGTCGGCGCGATGGAGTACCCCGCCGAGTTCCAGGGCACCTCCCAGGACACCCTGAACAAGCTGGGCGTCTCCAAGGTCATGACGCTGACCAGCACCTATGACCACCGGGTGATCCAGGGGGCCGCCTCCGGCGAGTTCCTGCGCATCATGAACCAGCTGCTGCTCGGCGAGAACGACTTCTACGACGAGATCTTCAAGGCGCTGCGCATCCCCTACGAGCCGGTCCGCTGGCTCAAGGACATCGACGTCAGCCACGACGACGACGTCACCAAGGCGGCCCGGGTCTTCGACCTGATCCACGCCTACCGGGTCCGCGGCCACGTCATGGCCGACACCGACCCGCTGGAGTACCGCCAGCGCAAGCACCCCGACCTCGACATCATCGAGCACGGGCTCACCCTGTGGGACCTGGAGCGCGAGTTCGCGGTCGGCGGCTTCTCGGGCAAGTCCATGATGAAGCTGCGCGACATCCTGGGCGTGCTGCGCGACTCGTACTGCCGCACCACCGGCATCGAGTTCATGCACATCCAGGACCCCAAGCAGCGCAAGTGGATCCAGGACCGCGTCGAGCGCAGCCACGACAAGCCGGAGCGCGAGGAGCAGCTGCGCATCCTGCGGCGGCTCAACGCGGCCGAGGCGTTCGAGACCTTCCTCCAGACGAAGTACGTCGGCCAGAAGCGGTTCTCCCTGGAGGGCGGCGAGTCCGTCATCCCGCTGCTGGACGCGGTGCTGGACGCGGCCGCCGAGTCGCGCCTGGACGAGGTCGTCATCGGCATGGCCCACCGCGGCCGCCTCAACGTCCTTGCCAACATCGTCGGCAAGTCGTACGCGCAGATCTTCCGCGAGTTCGAGGGCAACCTCGACCCGAAGTCGATGCACGGCTCCGGCGACGTCAAGTACCACCTGGGCGCCGAGGGCACCTTCACCGGCCTCGACGGCGAGCAGATCCAGGTCTCGCTGACCGCCAACCCCTCCCACCTGGAGGCGGTGGACCCGGTCCTGGAGGGCGTCGCCCGCGCCAAGCAGGACATCATCGGCAAGGCCGGCACGGACTTCACCGTCCTGCCCGTCGCCCTCCACGGCGACGCCGCCTTCGCCGGTCAGGGCGTGGTCGCCGAGACGCTGAACATGTCGCAGCTGCGCGGCTACCGCACCGGCGGCACCGTGCACATCGTCATCAACAACCAGGTCGGCTTCACCGCCGCCCCGGCCGCGTCCCGCTCCTCGATGTACGCCACCGACGTGGCGCGCATGATCGAGGCGCCGATCTTCCACGTCAACGGCGACGACCCCGAGGCCGTCGTCCGCGTCGCCCGGCTGGCCTTCGAGTTCCGCCAGGCGTTCAACAAGGACGTGGTCATCGACCTCATCTGCTACCGCCGCCGCGGCCACAACGAGACCGACAACCCCGGTTTCACCCAGCCGCTGATGTACGACCTGATCGACAAGAAGCGCTCGGTGCGCAAGCTCTACACCGAGTCGCTGATCGGGCGCGGCGACATCACCCTGGAAGAGGCCGAGCAGGCGCTCCAGGACTTCCAGGGCCAGCTGGAGAAGGTCTTCACCGAGGTCCGCGACGCGGTCTCGGCCCCGGCCCAGCCCGAGGTCCCCGAGCCGCAGCCGGAGTTCCCTGTCGCGGTGAACACGGCGGTCTCCCAGGAGGTCGTCAAGCGGATCGCCGAGTCCCAGGTCAACACCCCCGACCGGATCACCGTCCACCCGCGGCTGTTCCCGCAGCTCCAGCGGCGCGCGGCGATGATCGAGGACGACACGATCGACTGGGGCATGGGCGAGACCCTCGCCATCGGCTCGCTGCTCATGGAGGGCACCCCGGTCCGGCTCGCCGGCCAGGACTCCCGCCGCGGCACCTTCGGCCAGCGCCACGCGGTGCTCGTCGACCGCGAGACCGGCGACGACTACACCCCGCTGCTCTACCTCTCCGACGACCAGGCCCGCTACAACGTCTACGACTCGCTGCTCAGCGAGTACGCGGCGATGGGCTTCGAGTACGGCTACTCGCTGGCCCGCCCGGAGTCGCTGGTCATGTGGGAGGCGCAGTTCGGTGACTTCGTCAACGGCGCGCAGACCATCGTCGACGAGTTCATCTCGTCCGCCGAGCAGAAGTGGAACCAGACCTCTGGTGTCACGCTGCTGCTGCCGCACGGCTACGAGGGCCAGGGCCCGGACCACTCTTCGGCCCGGATCGAGCGCTTCCTCCAGCTGTGCGCGCAGAACAACATGACGGTCGCCACGCCGACGCTGCCGTCGAACTACTTCCACCTGCTGCGCTGGCAGGTCCACAACCCGCACCACAAGCCGCTGGTCGTCTTCACCCCGAAGTCGATGCTGCGCCTGAAGGCCGCGGCCTCGAAGACCGAGGAGTTCACCTCCGGCGCCTTCCGCCCCGTCATCGGCGACGAGAAGGTCGACCCGGCGGGCGTCCGCAAGGTGATCTTCTGCTCCGGCAAGGTCTACTACGACCTCGAGGCGGAGCGCGAGAAGCGCGGTGCGAAGGACACGGCCATCATCCGGCTGGAGCGGCTCTACCCGCTGCCGGGCGCCGAGGTCCAGGCCGAGATCGCCAAGTACGCGGGCGTCGAGAAGTTCGTCTGGGCGCAGGAGGAACCGGCCAACCAGGGCGGCTGGCCGTTCATGGCCCTCAACCTGATCGACCACCTGGAGCTGGCGGTCGGCGAGGACGTCCCCGCCGCCGAGCGGCTGGTCCGCGTGTCGCGCCCGCACTCGTCCTCGCCCGCGGTGGGGTCGAACAAGCGGCACCAGACGGAGCAGCAGGCGCTGGTGAGCGAGGCC
>NZ_GG657754.1:3763303-3794989 GCF_000158915.1 Streptomyces himastatinicus ATCC 53653
CTTCCGGCGTACGGGCCCGCTGCTCAGATCGGCAGCGGCTCGAAGTCCCAGACGGGCCGGATACGGTCGCGGGCCGCCACGGTCTCGGGGTGGTCCGGCCCCAGAACGGCGCCCAGCGCGCGCAGGGCCACCTCCTCGATCACATCCGCCTCGTCCCGTCCGCCGCGGATCGCGCGCAGGTCCGCGGCCAGCGCGACCTGGGCCAGCAGGGTCAGCGGATGCCGCTCCCCCAGCACCTTGGCGGCCCGGTGTGCGGTCTCCCGGCTCATCGCGCAGGCGTCCGTGGGCGACTGGATCGCCGAGGCGTTGAGCGCGATGCCCAGCGTCCAGGGGTGGCGGGGCCCGAGCGCGGTAGTCATGTCCGCCAGGGTCTCTTCCAGCGCCCGCGCCCTGTCGTCCGCTCCCATGAGGACCAGCGCGCGGTTCGCCCGCGCTCCGATGGTGTAGGGATGCCGGGCCCCCAGCCATCCGTCGTAACGGGCCGCCAGGGGCTCGCTGATCTCCGCCGCCTGCCCCAGATTCCCGGTTCGCCGCAGGTTGCGGGCGAGACCCGAGGCGATCACCAGGGATGTCGGGGCCTCTGCGCCGAGTACACGCTCCGCGCGCCGGCGCACGTCGCGGATCCGGTGCAGGCCGGTTTTCGTGGCGCCATACGACCACTCGCACAATCCGCGGTGATACGCGGCGACCAGCGTCCACGGGTGCTCATCACCCAGGACCTCGCGATGCCGCTTGCCACTGGCCTTCTGGAGGAGCAGGGCGTCCTCGTAGCGGCCGGAAAGCCGTAGATCGTAGGCGAGGTCGGTCTCGGCCGACAGGGTCGGCAGCGCCCCCGGGCCCAACTCGTCCCGTAGGCCCTCCAAGGCGATTCCGGAAATCTCCGCGGCCTCGGTATAGCGGCCGAGCATCCGCAGCGAACGTGCCACGCTCCGGTGGGCGAGCCACGCATCCAAGCCGCCGCCCGGGAAGCGCACGGCACACAGGTCGCGTTGCTGGCAGGCCAGCTGGTAGGCCTCGTCATAGCGGCCCAGCCCCCGCAGATCACCGGCGAGCCGGGCCATGGCCAGCGGCGCGCCCGGCGCGTCGGCCTCGACGAGGTCCACCAGCACCGACCGGTCCAGCGCCTCGGCCTTGGCGTAGTCGCCGGTCTCGCGCAGCAGCGTGGCGCGGCACACCGTCAGATCGTGAGCGTCGCCCCCGACGCGTTCGGCGAGACGCATGCCCCTCTCGTAGTCGCCGCTCAGGGTCAGATACCGCACGAACCCGAGGACGATCCCGCGCGACGTGGTGTCTGACGACTCCAGATGCGGGAGGAGTTCGGCGTACCGCGGCCAGGTGGTGGGGTCATCGGGGCGGCCCGGGTCCGCCATGGCGAGTGCCCTGCGCACCAACCGGGCATTCCTGGGCGCCCGACGCCGCACCGCGTCCCGGACGAAGCGGCTCATCCACACGGCGTCGTCCGCCACCCGCACCACGGACCGCTGCACCAGCTTGCCCATGGCCAGATCCAGTTGGCTCGGATTCTCCAGCAGCGCCGCCACCGCCGGGGAGACCTGGTCCGCCGGGACGGCGCGCAGCAGGGCGAGCGGGACCGGGCCGGGATCGAAGAGGGCGCACAGGTTCAGCAGTTCGGCCGCGGCCTTGGTGGTCTCCCGCAGCCGGGTGATCAGGTCCTTGAAGGTGGAGTGGTACGGCATCGGGTAGTCGGCCGCGGCCCGCACCGGATTGGGCTCGCCGTCGCTCACCATCCGGACGTACTCCGCCACCGGCGTGGACGAGCCGTCCAGCCAGCCCGCCGTCTGGTCCAGCGGCAGCGGCAGGTCCTCCACGGCCGCCGCCAGCCGGTCCGCGTCCGCCTCCCCGATGCGGGGCGCCCGGCGGCGTACGAACGCGACGCTCTCCTCCCGGCTCAGCGGGGGTACGTCCAGCAGCTCGGCGTAGTGGTCGGCCCAGGCCCGGTTGCGCGAGGTGATCAGCACATGGCCCCGCCCGGCGGGCAGCAGGTCGGCGATGGACTCCGGGTCGTCGGCGCCGTCGAGGACCAGCAGCCAGCGTTCGTACGGATCGCCCCGGCGCAGGGCGTCCAGCGCGCCCCGGACCGAACCGTCCGGGGCGAGCATGGCAAGCCGCCCCTCCAGCGTGGTCAGGTCGCTCCCGGAGGCCCACCACACCATGTCGTACCGGCCCGCGAAGCGGTGGGCGTACTCGGCGGCGAGCTGCGTCTTGCCGATGCCCGGCAGCCCGACGAGCGCGACCACCGCGGTGTCGGCGGGGGCGGCCTCCAGGCGGTCGTGCACCGCGACGAGCAGCGCGTCGCGCCCGGTGAAGCGCGGATTGCGGCGCGGCACTCCGTCCCAGACGGCGGGCACGCCGGCGACAGCCGAGGGTCTGGCGGGCGAGGGCACGACGTCCAGCTTGCGCAGCAGGACCCGTTCGCTCGCGTTCCTGTCCAGCCCCCGCAGATCGAGGGGTACGAGCGGGTTCACGGCAGGGGGCAATACGCAGTCCCCCACCACCACGGCCACCGGCAGGTGGGCGATGGTCTCCTCCCAGTCGATACTCGAACGGACTCCGGCGACGAAGAAGTGCTCACTGAACAACAGGATCTGGGTGACATCGTCAGCGAAGGGGCGCTCCCAGCCCACCGCTACCACCCGCTGTCCGTTCGCCCGCAGCAGGTGCGCGATCCAGTCCGCCCACTGCCGGTCCTCGTCCGCGTGGACGACGGCGAAGGCACGGGGAGCCCGCGAAGGCGGGGCCCCGGAACGGGCGCCCTCTTCCCGGGCCCGCAACTCCATCAGCTCCCGCTCCAGCTGCCGCGCCCACGCATGCGCGACCTGCAACCGGTGCTCCGCCGGATCCTCGGCCTCGGCCTGCTCCCCGGCCGCCTCCTCCTCCGCCTGGAGCTGATGCTCCAGCGCCTCGCACCGCCGCTCGGCCTCCAGCGCCTGCCGCCGGGCCTGCGTCAACTCACCTTGCAACCGGGCGACTTCCTCGCGCAGCCGGTCCCGTTCCGTGCGTAACCCCTCGTGCTCCCCGCGCAGCCGGTCGACCTCCGCCTCCCGCTCATCGCGCTCCATCGAGGCCGACACCGCTATCTGCCGCTGCTCGACCTCCATCTCGGCGATGCGCTGTTTCCGTACCAGCAACGCCTCCGACAGCGCCTCCGCCCGCACCTCGGCCTGCTGCCTCTGCCGGTCGGCGTCGGCGAGCTGGTCACGGAGCCGCTGGAGCTCCCAGCCCACCTTGTTGGTGACCTGCAACGCCCGCCGTTGCAGGGCGTGCACATGGGCCGTCACCTCCGCCGAGGAGGCCCGCCCGGTGGCCTTGGCCGCGTGCGTGAACAGCCGGTCCACGAACTCGGCGGGCGGCACGGCGGTCCCGTTGAGATAGCGCGAGACGGTTCCCGCGTCGTAGTGCACCCGTACGGCGAAGACCCGCAGCGAGACCCCCACCGCCCCGAACAGCTCCCGCATGCTCAGGGCCAGCTCCCGGCACTCCGGCTTCACCTTGTCGGGGATCGGCTTGAGGTCCCCGATCCGCCGCTCCGGCACCAGTTCCCCGCCGACCGCCTCGTCCGTCATGGGCGCCCCTCCCCCGTTGCGGCCCTCTGCAACACGTGCGGCCTGCCGCAACACCCCAGGCCCCGCACATCGTGAAGGTACCGCCGGCGCCCCTCGCCGGTCTCACGAAAGCAGGACGAAGATGCCGAACCGCCGCCCCACCGCCCTCCTCACCCTGACCGCCGCCGCCCTCACCGGCGCCGTCCGCGCGGTGGTGTCCTGGCTGCTCAGCCGGACGACGGAATGACCGCGCCGGGGCTGCCGAGCCACGCGGTCTGGCCGTCGGCGGTGACGGTGAGGCCGAAGTCGTACAGCTCCGGCGAACCGGCCTCCCGCCACCACTGATACGCACGCTCCAGTTCATGGAACAGGTCGCGGGGCCCCCATTGATAGACACCGCCCTCCCACACATACGCCCAGGAGTCGGTGGTGGCGAGCCATCCGTCGCCATCCCAGTGGACGCCGGGAAGCAGGAGCCCGAGGGCGAAGCGGGCGTGGAAGTCGGTGTTCAGGAAGGACGGATCGAGGTCAGTACGGCTGTCGCGGCTCTCTTCCCAGGACGCGGCGGAGTACACCGCTCCGAGCGGCGACTCCGGTCGGCGCTGGCCGCGCAGATCCATGAACGACATCGGCTGATCGAAGTGGCCGCTCGCCGAGGCGCCGTCGTCCGCGACACGGAGGCGCACCATCCCGTGCGGCTGGAGCGTCGTCTTCCACGGCGTGACGACGAGCCCGCCGGGGCGGGTCTGCTCCACCCAGGCGAAGGGGACACGCTGGAGCGAGGCCGTGCACAGCACCCGGTCGTACGGGGCCTCGGGCGCCCAGCCGTCCTCACCGTCCGCGGCCACCACGCGGGGGTGATACCCGGCCTCGGCCAGCCGCCGGGCGGCCACCTCCGCCAGCCCGGCGTCCACCTCCACAGATGTCACGTTCACCGCACCGGCCCGTTCGCACAGCAGGGCGGCGTTGTACCCCGTGCCGGTGCCGATCTCCAACACCCGCATGCCGGGGCGCACATCCGCGGCGGCGAGCATGGTGAACACGGCGTCGGGGGCGCTGATGGAGCTGGTCGGCAGCGTGCCCTCGGTCCCGGCCGCCCCGTCGTCGACCTGGGTGACGACGGAGGCCAGCGGATCGTGGACCAGAGCGGCCCACGCTCCGGGGTCATCGGCGGCACGCAGCGGGCGGTAGGCGTCGTCTCGCCAGACCCACACCGTGTCGGGTACGAAGGCGTGGCGCGGCACCTTGAGAAACACCTCCCGCATCCACCGCTCGGCGAACCCCTCCAGGCCGTCAAGGGTCTCGGCGGCCTGGGCCCGCATGTCATCGAGGCTCATTTCCGGTGCGTCCCACCTCCGGGCTTCGACACATCCGGATGCTGACCGTCGCTGTCCCGTGGCGACGGCGGCTGAGGCTGCGGGTTCGGCGCCGACGGCTTCCCGTGATTGCCCATGGAGTTGGCTCCCTTCGTCTGTCCCGTGTCACCAGCGTGCCGCTGCGGGGGAAGTCCCATTGCCATCAGAGGTATCCCCATGATGGGTACAATCCGGCTTGAGAGTGCTGATATCCCCTTCTCGTCACCGAAACTTGGGAATCACATGTCCAACTACCTCTCGCCTGCCGCACTTCCTCCCCACGTCCTCGATCGATCCGACGTACGGAGGGCGCTGGAGCGCCATGATTTCGGGGCCGTCTTCAAGCTGGCCCGGCAATGGGGCGGGATCAGCTTCTCGAAGATCGCGGACGCCTGCGGCATCAAACCGGAGCGCGTGGGCAAGCTGGCCCGGGGCGAGGGGACCATCACCACGTACGAAAAGATCACGCAGATCGCCGACGCATTACGCATCCCAGGCCACCTGGCGGGTCTCAGCCCCCGCCCCTGGGAAAGCGACCAGTCACAAGCGGCTGCTGACGAAACAGCTCCCGTCGCATCGCTTGAGCTGCCTTCCCTCGCCCCGGATCCCGATCTGCTCGACCGGTTGACGAAGACCGTACGTGGGGCCACCCGCGCAGACAGCTCGACGCTCGACTGGCTCGACCGCCTGCTGGCCGAGCACCGTAAGGCGGAGGACGACATCGGATCACGCCCGCTCGTCGGGATCATGCGACAGCAGTTGGCCACCGTGGTCGGCCTCCACGACGCGGCCTCGGGTGACGTGGCCACCCGCGTCGTGCGACTCGCCTCCGAGCACGCGCAGTTCCTCGCGTGGATGGCGCAGGACCAGGGGAACTCATCGGCCGCTCTGGCCTGGTACGACCGTTCCCACGATTGGGCCATGGAGGCGGCCGGCGCCGACATGGCGGCCACGACGCTCAGCATGAAGGCACACCTGGCCTGGTCAGCGGGCGACGGCCGCCGCTGTGCCCGGCTGGCGCAGGCCGCCCGCTGGGCCTCGCCCGGGACGTCACGGGGCGTCCAGGGCATGGCGGCCCAGATGGAGGCGCGCGGATATGCGCTGAGTGGCGAGGCCGACGCGGCCCACCGTCTCCTCGACGAGGCGCAGCACCTCATCGCCCGCGCCGCCGAGAGACCGGAGGACGAGCCGCCGTGGATGTACTTCTACGGCGAGAACTGGTTCACCCTTCAGCGCGGCATGACCGCTATGCATCTCCGTCGCTGGGAGGCCGCTGCCGACCTGCTGCGCACCGGCATCGACGCCCTTCCGGCCTCGTACCGGCGCGACCGGTCCTGGTACGGCGCGTGCCTCGCGCACGCGCTCGCCGCGGCCGGTCATGCCGACGCCGCCGCACACACCGCACTCGGCTGTGCCACCGACGCCTCGGACGTGGGGCGGCCTCACGCCTGGAACGAGTTGCACACCACCGCCGCGCTGCTCCTCCGGCACGGGGCGCCCCAGGCGCGGGGCTTGATCGACGCACTGGCCGGCTGCGGCTGAGCGTCCGGGCAGGGCCGCATATCCTGGGCCGGTAGATCCGCCTCACCCACCCCGGAGCGAACCCTTGTACTTCACCGACCGCGGCATCGAGGAGCTGGAGCAGCGACGCGGCGACGAGCAGGTCACCTTCGAGTGGCTCGCCGAGCAGCTGCGGACGTTCGTCGACCTGAACCCGGACTTCGAGGTTCCGGTGGAGCGGCTGGCGACCTGGCTGGCGCGGCTCGATGACGAGGACGACGACATCTGACGAGAGGGGCGGCGCCCTCAGGCCGCGTAGCCTCCGTCGACGTCGAGGGAGGCACCGGTGATGTACGCGGCGTCGGGGCCCGCCAGATGGGCGACGAGACCGGCCACCTCGTCGGCCGTGCCGTAGCGGCCCACCGCCAGGTGGGGCATGGCGGCTGCCGCCCAGGGGCCGTCGGCCGGGTTCATGTCGGTGTCGACGGGGCCGGGCTGGACGTTGTTGACGGTGATGCCGCGGCGCCCGACCTCGCGGGCCAGGGCGCGGGTGAACCCCGCCACGCCCGCCTTGGTCAGCGCGTAGAGGCTGCCGCCCTCGAAGGGGACGCGGTCGGCGTTGATGCTGCCGATCGTGATGATGCGACCGCCGTCGCCGATGTGGCGCAGGGCCTCCTGGGTGGCGGCGAAGACGCCGCGCAGGTTCACGGCGACGACGTGGTCGTAGTCCGCGTCGGTCAGCTCCTCGAGCGGCCGCATGATGCCGGTTCCCGCGTTGTTGACCAGGATGTCGAGCCGCCCGAACCGTTCGGCGACCTCCGTGACGGCCGTACGGACGGACGCGCGGTCCGCGGCGTCGGCCTGGAGGGCCAGTGCCTGTCCGCCGTCCGCGACGATCTCCTTCACCAGGGCTTCCGCGCGGTCCGCGGAGGCGTTGTAGGTGACGGCGACCGCGGCGCCCTCGCGGGCGAGGCGGCGGGCGATGCCCTCACCGATTCCCCGTGAACCGCCCGTGACCAGTGCGACCTTGCCGTTCAGCGGCTGTGACATGGTGAACTCCCGAATTCTTGAGTGGGCGTTCAAGATGTCATGCGTCCCGCGGCCGCGCAAGTGCTATCTTGAACGGGCGCTAAAAAATGGGAGGACCGGCATGGCGAAGGGACGGCCCCGCGAATTCGACGCCGAACAGGCCCTGTCGGCGGCGCTCGGCGTCTTCTGGGCCAAGGGGTACGAGGGCGCCACGATGGCGGACCTGTCCGCCGCCACCGGCCTGAAGCCGGGCAGCATCTACGGCGCGTTCGGCTCGAAGGCGGGCCTGTTCGGGCAGGTCGTCGACCACTACGCCCGCACCGTCTTCGCGTACGGCCCGCAGGCCGTGGAGGCCGGGAGCATACGGGAGGTCGTGCGCCGGTGGCTGAAGGGCTCGGTCGAGGCCACGACCGGCGCCGACACCCCGGCCGGGTGTCTGATGGTCCACGGCGCGCTGGCCACCGGGGACGCGGCGAGCGAGGCGAAGGCGGAGGTGTGCACCCGCCGCGCGGCGGGTGAGGTCATGCTGACCGAGCGCTTCGCGGACGCCCGGCGGTCCGGCGATCTGCCCGGGACCGTCGAGCCGCGGGACGCGGCGCGCTATGTGCTCGCGCTCACCGAGGGGATGGCCGTCCAGGCCGCGTACGGCGCCTCCCGCGCCGATCTGGAACGGCTCGCGGAGCTGGCCCTGACCCGGCTGCCCTGGGAGCAGGAAACGGCGTAAGCCTTACGCCACCACCGGGCCGCGCCCCGGGGTGCCCGCTTCGTGGTCGAGGCGGGGGTCGGAGACCAGGACGGCCTGCTGGAGGCGCTGGAGCTTGGCGGAGGGTTCCAGACCCAGTTCCTCGGCCATGGTCATGCGCAGCCGCTGGTAGACGCCGAGGGCGCGGGTGCGCTGGCCGGAGCGGTGGAGGGCCAGCATGTACTGGCTGTGCAGGCCCTCGTGGAAGCGGTGTTCGACGACGAGCGAGGCGAGGTCGCTGAGCACTTCGAGATGGGCGCCGAGCCGCAGCCGGGTCTCGATGCCGCGCTCGATGACGGTGAGCCGGGACTGTTCCAGCCGGGCGACCTCGGCCTGGAGCGGGCGGCCGTGCGGGGCGACGTCGACCAGGGCGGGGCCCTGCCAGAGGGAGAGGGCCTGCCGGAAGGCGGCATCGGCGGCGCGTTCGTCGCCGACCTCCAGGGCGCATTCGGCCTGGGCGACGAGGCCGCGGTAGTCGTGGACGTCGAGCTGACCGGGGCGCAGGACTAACGCGTAGCCGCCGGGCCTGGTCTGGAGGACGTCACGGGTGACCGTGGCGGAGGACGTACCGAGCACCTGGGCGAGCAGTTTGCGCAGGTGGAGGATGTACGTCTGGAGGGTGGTGAGCCCGGTGCGCGGCGGCTGATCGCCCCACAGCTCGGCCATCAGCGACTGCACCGGCACCATGCGGCCGTCGCTGAGCAGCAGCAGGGACAGGACTTTGCGCGGCTTCATCGCGCTGGGGACTCCGGACAGAGCGCCGTGGCGCAGGGTCAGCGGTCCGAGAACGTTCGCACGCATGGGTGCCACCTCCTCGCACGTCATGTGCGGTACGCGCGGACAATCAGGTCGGCGGCCTTCTCGCAGATGGCCGTGGCATCGACGGCGGCGATCGGGCGGGTGCCGTACATCGACTGGTACAGGCCCTGCTGGACGACCAGGGCCACGAACTGCTGGGCGGCGGAGGCGGGGTCGGGGACGTCCAGTTCGCCCCGGTCGGTGCGACGGCCGAGCATTTCGGCCAGGTACTTCACCATTTGCTGAGGCTCGCCCTCGGCGCAGGCCGGGCGCAGCGCGGGGTGGCGGGCGACCTCGGCGATGATCAGGCGGCGCAGCGCGGAGGCGCGTTCGTCGAGGAGTACGTCGAGGACGCGGTGGCCGAAGGCGGTGAGTGCCGCGCGGACGTCCCGCTCGTCGTCCTCCGCGTCCTCCGCTGAGGGGGTGCTGAGCGACGCGGGGGCGAAGCCCGCGGCGACCCGCTCCCGTTCGCCGTCGACGGCGGCGAGGAACAGCCGCTCCTTGTCGCCGAAGTGGTTGTAGACGGTCTGCTTGGAGACCCGGGCCTGGTCCGCGATGACGTCGACACCGGCCCGTGTGTAGCCCTCGCGCAGGAAGACGGCGACAGCCGCCTCCAATATCGCCTGGCGCTTGGCGGGCTGCGGGCCCGCCGGCCGTCCCGCGGCACCGCGCCGCGGACCGTTGTCCGTCCGCAACGGTCCAACCTCCTCGCTGTCAGCCGGTCTTGCCCTCGATGGACCTGTGAGTCTAGCCTTCCCTCACTGCGATGGACTAGCCCGTCCAGTCCATTTAATTGACCATCGCGTACGCACCTTGAGGAGAAACTCCATGAGCGCACCGGAGAACAGCGATGCCCTGCGGCACCTCACCCTCGCGCCGGAGGCGCAGAACCAGCTGTTCCTGGAGGCCCGTACGGCCAACACCTTCACCGACGAGCCGGTGACCGAGGACCAGGTCCGCGCCATCTACGAGCTGACGAAGTACGCGCCCACCTCGATGAACCAGCAGCCGCTGCGCATCGTCATGGTGCGGTCGGAGGAGGCCCGGGGACGGCTGGTGGCGCACATGACGGGGCGTAACCAGGAGAAGACGGCGAAGGCGCCGCTGGTGGCCGTCCTCGCCGCGGACCTGGACTTCCACGAGGAGCTGCCGCGGCTCGTGCCGTTCATGGAGAACCCGCAGGCCATCTTCGCGGATCCGGGCATGCGCGAGGGGTCGGCACGGTTCAACACCGCGCTCCAGGTCGGGTACTTCATCCTCGGCGTGCGCGCCGCCGGGCTGGCCGCCGGGCCCATGATCGGCTTCGATGCCGCCGCCGTGTCGAAGGAGTTCTTCAGCGACGGCCGCCACCAGGCGATCTGCGTCGTCAACATCGGCAAGCCGGGCCCGGACGCGTGGATGGGCCGGCTGCCGCGGCTGGCGTACGACGAGGTCGTCACCACCGTCTGATCCCGCATCAGGCCCCCACAGGCGGGCCGCCCTCCCCCGCGGCAACGGGGGCGGGCGGCCTGGGACTGCTCCAAGGGAAGGTCAGCTTTCGATCAGCTCGTGGAACGCCACGGTGTCGAAGATGTCCTCCATCCTCGTCGCCTTGCCGTCCCGCATCGTCCACGAGTGGACGAAGTCCAGGGTCACGGTTCTGCCGCCGCGGGACGTCACCTCCCGGGTGCCGAACACCACGACCCGGTCGCCCTGCTCGATGAACTCCTCGGGCGCGAGTCTCATCCCGCCCAGCACGCTCGGGACGTGCGCCAGGAACTCCTTGATCCCCGCGTGGCCCAGCTTGGTGCCGCCGAGGCCGTACTTCGCCATCCCCGCCGGGTGGACCCACTCGACGTCCGGGTGCATGCCCGACAGGATGCCCTCGATGTCGCGGTCCCGGAATCCCGCGTAGCACGCGCGGATCGTTTCGATGTTTCGTGATGCCACGGCTGTCATCTCTTCTCGCGTCTGCGCAGGCTTCTCAGGCGGCGTACTGCGGCTTGATGTGCTCGGGGTACAAGGCGTGGAGCGTGCGGCGTACGCCCTCGCGCCACGGCACCCGGCACGGCCCGGTGATCTCGCGACGGCGGGTGGGGGCGAACTGGTACGTCTCCCTCGTCACCTCACTCGGTACGAGCCGCGCCTCGATCCCGCTCAGCTCCTCCAGGTACCGCACCAGATCGGTCATCCCGACCGGCTCGTCGCCGCCCCAGTTGACGAGGGTGGCGGGGGACGCCGCGGCCGCCCACAGCGCGGGCACCTGGGCGACCAGGTCGTCGGTGTGCAGCAGGGAGCACCAGTTCTGGCCCTCGACGGGCACCGGGATCGGCTCGCCCGCGAGCATCCGCTTGAAGTACAGCATCGGCACCCCGCCGTAACCGCCCGGACCGTACGCGATGTTGAGCCGGGCGATGGTGGTCGGCAGGTTCAGCACCCCGGCGAACGCGCGCGCCGCGCCCTCGGCGGCGATCTTGCCCACGGGGTAGCAGGGCAGCCAGTCGGCCACACCGTCGATGGGGTCGTCCTCGGCGTACGGGTGGTCGAGGGTCTGCCGCTTGTAGAGCGCGCCGGTCGAGACGAAGAGGAACGATTCGGCGGTGCGGCAGTGGGTCATCAGCCGCCCGGTGGCGATGGAGTTGACCTCGACTGCGGCGTTGTAGTCGCCGTCCTCGCCGCGCCGCACCGCCGAGTGGAAGACATGGGTGAAGTCGTCCGGCAGCCCCTCGTACCCCGACTCCCCCAGGTCGTTCATGTCCCAGCGGAAGGTGGTGATGCCGAGGGCGCGCAGCTCCTCCTCGACGCCGGGAGTGCCGAACCGGCCCAGGCACCACACCTCGTTGTGCGCCGCCAGCGCCTCGGCCACCGGCCGGGCGACCTGCCCGGTGGCGCCGGTGACCAGGATCTTCTTGCCTTCCACCGTGCTCTTCTCCTTTTCCGTGCCGCCGTCGTCGGTGACGGTCCTGGTCATGCGTCACCCAGTGCGCGGTCCAGCTCCCTGCGGAGGATGGCCTGGAAGGTCGCGACGTGCTGGGGACCCATGAGGGTGTAGTGCTCACCGGGTACGTCGAGGTACCGGTTCGGCTCCGTGGTGTGCTCGTCCCATCTCCGGAGCTCGTTGTTCAGCCAGTCCTCCTTGGTGCCGCGCAGCGGGATGGCGTAGAAGACCGTCATGGACCGGGTGGTGCCGCTGGGCTGGTACGTACGGCCCAGGCTGGTGAGCCCGTGGGCCAGCTCCGCCCAGGCGGTGAGCTTGTCCAGGTCCAGGTCGAGTTCGGCCAGCCGCCGCTGCGGGGCGATTCCCAGCAGATGCGCGAGCTGTTCCCGCCGGGGCAGGGCGCGCAGCTCGCCCGGGAGGTCGAGCGACTGCTTCTTGTTGATCAGGTCGAGGAAGAAGGCCAGGTTGACGGCGGTCTCGATGAAGTCGAGTTCGTCCATGCGGTACTTGATGTGCGGCGGCAGATTGAAGCTGCCGGTGAAGTCGACGCGCTCGCCCTCCGCCTCCAGCACCTTGGCGATCTCGAAGGCCACGGCGCCGCCGTACGAATACCCGGCGATCGCGTACGGGCCGTGCGGCTGCTTGGCGCGGATGGCCCGCACATAGCAGTCCACCATCTCCTGGAAGCTCTCGAAGGGCTTCTCCCCCTCGTTGAACCCGCGGGCGCGCAGCGCGTAGAACGGCCGGTCGCCGACGAAGTACTTGGCGAGGTTGACGAAGACCAGGACCTCGCCGACGCCCGGGTGCACACAGAACAGCGGGGTCTTCGCGCCGCCCGTCTGGAGCGGCACGATCGGGTCGTACGCCTCGGCGGCGGGCGTGCCGCCCCCGGTCAGCCGGGCGGCGAGCTGCCGCACCGAGGGCGCCATGAGCACGGTGATGATCGGCAGATCCGCCACCCCGAGCCGCCGGGTGACCTGGCGCCGCAGCCGCAGGATGTCCAGCGAGGTCCCGCCGAGGTCGAAGAAGCTCGCCGTCGCGCTGATCGCCTCCGGGTCGGTGTCGAACATCTCGGCGTAGATCTCGGCGAGGACCCGTTCCGTCTCGCCCTCTGGCGGGGTGTGGCCGCCCAGGCGCCGGGTGGTCAGCTCCGCCACCCGCTGGATGACGTCGTCGAAGCCGCCGGACTCCAGCCGCTTGCGCATCCGCTGGCGCAGCGTCTTGCCCAGGCTGGTCTTGGGGAACGCGTCCTTGGGCAGCGGCAGGATGAGGAACGGGCGGAAGCCCCAGTGGATCACCACGGTGGAGCGCACCGCGGTGATCAGGCGGTGCAGTCCCGGCTCGTCGTCGTCCGCGAGTTCGGGGTGGACCGCGATCACCAGCTGTTCGGTGTCGCTGCCCGGGCGGCGGGTGGGGAACGCCGCGACATAGCCGCCCGCCACCCCGTCGAGCTGCTCCAGCGCGGCTTCCATCTCATGGCTGAAGTAGTTGACGCCGTTGACGATGATGCTGTCCTTGCTGCGTCCGACGAGGGTCAGCCGACCGTCGTCGATGCGGCCGAGGTCGCCGCTGCGGAACCAGCCGTCGGGGGTGAACGCCTCCTTGGTGGCGGCCTCGTCGTGGTAGTAGCCGCCGGTGATCATCGGCCCGCTGAGCTGGAGTTCCCCGACCTCGCCCGCGGGCAGTGGCCGGTGGTCGTCGTCGGCGACCCGGATGCTCAGCCCCTCGACGGGAGTGCCGAGGTTGGCGAACTCCTGGCCCACGTCGGTGACGGGAAAGGCACGGTTGTACACGGACCCGGCGCAGGTCTCGGTCATCCCGAAGGCGGGCCAGAGGGCGGAGGGCCGCAGGCCGTACGGGGCGTAGTGGGCGAGGAACGCCTCGCCGGTGGCGACCACGTTGGCCTCGCCGCCGCTCACGATATGCCGCAGCGAGCCGAGGTCGAGCGCCTCGCCGCCCGCCGATATCTCCTCGGACAGCTCCCGCACCGATGCATTCAGCGGGCCGAGGAGGAAATTGGGAGTGAAGGTCATCGTGACCTTGTGACGGGAGATGATGCGGAGGAAATTCAGCGGTTCCGCAAGGACGACCGACGCTTCCGCATGCAATTGTTCGGCGCCGACGTACAGCGGCAGCATATGCGCTTCCAGCAGTGCGGCGACATGGTCGTAGGAAATCCAGTTGAAGGTCGTATCGGCATCCGTGAGCCGCTGCTTACCGGCCTTTCCCGCCATGGATGCGAGAAGGTTTCCATGGGTGAGCATGACCGCTTTGGAATTCCCGGTGGAGCCGGAGGTCAGCACCAGCAGGGCAAGATCCTCCGGCGCCGCGATGTGCACCTCGGGCGACGATCCGCCGTCGGCGGCGGATGCGCGCTCCGCGTCCCGCAGGTGCTCCACCGTGGCCACGGTGAGCCCGGGCACGTCCGGCAGCTCGGCGCTCATCGCCTCGGTGGTGACCAGCAGCGGACGGTCCAACAGCTGGTTGACGTGGGAAAGTTGCGCGGACCAGCGGGCCGGGTCACCGGGGATCGGCACCATCGGGCACGGCACGAACCCGCCCAGCAGACAGGCCCAGAAGACCGTCAGGAATTCCCGCTGGCCGTCCAGCAGCAGGGCCACCGTGTCGCCCGGCCGCAGCCCGTGCCCGCGGAGCGGGGCGAGGAGTTGCAGCGAGGATCGCAGAAGTTCCGGATAGGGCTGGCGTGTTGCGTCGCGCCCCGCTTCGGCGGTCACGTAACGTACCCCGGAATCGGGGTGATGATGCGCTGCCCGCAAGAGCAACTGGGCAACGGAGCGCAGATCCTGAGAATCGTTTGGTACCGAGCATTTCAAGGGTTGTGACGTCATTACCTTCACTGCCCTCTTCCTTCCCGATTTCTGAAGGCACGAAGGTAACAGTCTCGAACATTCGTACTCCATGATGCTCTACCAGTGCTCTAGTGACGCTCTAGCCGAAATCCCTGGAGCAGCATTGGCTCTGGCAACAGGCGATTTATGTCACAGGGAAACCATCGCCGTGGTTCACGCGGGATACATAAATGAGGTAGCGACGTCCGGGCCCAGGCGCCTCCGCCCCTGCCCGCGAGGGGCTTGACTCCAGCGATCCACGATATATCGTGTTTCTCATCGGACACGATATGTTGCGTGACCGCATCCAGCCAGGGGAGGCCAGGGATGTCAGCCCGGTCAGAGTGGTCGTTCGGCGAACCACAGAAGCTCACCTTCGACGAGCCCGTCTCCACGCTCCACGTCCGCATCGTGGACGGCACGGTCAACGTGGTCGGGACCGACGGCGGCCCGGCACGGCTGGAGCTCTCCGAGATCGAGGGGCCACCGCTGAAGGTGACCCTGGAGGACGGCACCCTGAGCGTCGCGTATGACGACCTCCCCTGGAAGGGCCTGCTCAAATGGCTCGACCGCAAGGGCTTCCACCGCACCGTCCACGTCACCCTCGCCGTGCCCACCGGCACCGCCGCCTCGATCGGGGTCGTCAACGCCTCCGCCGTCGCCTCCGGGCTGGGCGGCCGGACGGATCTGCGCGGCGTATCGGGCGACGCCACCCTCGTCGGGCTGACCGGCCCGGTGCGCGCGGACACCGTCTCCGGCCGGGTCGAGGCCCAGGCCGTCACCGGCGATCTGCGCTTCAACTCGGTCTCCGGCGACCTCACCGTGATCGAGGGTTCGGGACCGGTCGTCAAGGCCGACTCCGTCAGCGGCAACATGGTGCTCGACCTCGCCCCCACCGCCGAGCGCGCGGACATCAGCCTCACCACCGTCTCCGGTGAGATCGCCATCCGGCTGCCGCACCCCGCCGACGCCCGGATCGAGGCCAACACCGCGAGCGGGCCCGTCTCCAACGCCTTCGAGGACCTGCGTGTCACCGGCCAGTGGGGCGCCAAGCGGATCACCGGGAACCTGGGCTCGGGCCGGGGCAGGCTCAAGGCCACCACCGTCTCCGGCGCGATCGCGCTGTTGCGGCGCCCGCCCACCGACGAGGACGCCGACGAGAGCTCTGACAGCTCCGGCGGCACCGGCAGCTCTGACAGCACCACCGGCAGCGGCACCGGCAACACCGGCGGCTCCCAGGGAAAGGTCCTCTGATGCCCCCCGTATTCGCCCACGGCCGACTCCGCCTGTACCTGCTCAAGCTGCTCGACGAGGCCCCGCGCCATGGGTACGAGGTCATCCGGCTGCTGGAGGAGCGCTTCCAGGGGCTGTACGCGCCCTCCGCCGGCACCGTCTACCCGCGCCTGGCCAAGCTGGAGGCCGAGGGCCTGGTCACCCACACCACCGAAGGCGGCCGCAAGGTCTACTCCATCACCGACGCCGGACGCGCCGAACTGGCCGACCGCAGCGGCGAGCTGGCCGACCTGGAGCTGGAGATCCGCGAATCGGTGGCCGAACTCGCCGCCGAGATCCGCGAGGACGTGCGCGGATCCGCCGACGACCTGCGGCGGGAGATGCGGGAGGCCGCCCAGCAGGCCCGTGCCTCCGGCGGCGAGAGCAAACACGGCCCCTGGGACGGGGGTTCATGGGACAACAGCGAGGGCTGGCGGCAGGCGAAGGAGGAGATGCGGCGGGCGAAGGACGAGTGGAAGGAGCAGGCCCGCCGCGCGAAGGAGGAGAGCCGCCGCGCCCGGCAGGACGCCCAGCGCGCCCGTAAGCAGGCCAGGGACGCTCAGGAGTTCGCGATCGAGGAGGTCCAGCGGGTCGCCCGGCGCGTCCAGGAGCAGACCCAGGAGCACATCCGGGCGGGCGACTGGCAACAGGCGGTGCGGGACGGGCTGGCCGAGGTGTCGCGCAGCATGGGCCGCCTCTCCCGGCAGGGCGCGTCCCCGTCGGGGTGGACGGACGCGGACGAGGGAACGAAGACCACCGCCCCGCGCACGGACGCACCGCAACCGGGACCCGGCACCGCCCAGCGGGACGCCACCGGCACCGCCACCGGTACCGGCGGCGACGCCGAGGGCGGCGCGACGGCCGAGCCCGCATGGGCCGGGGAGTTCACCCCGTCAGGCAACCCCTCCCGCGATCTGGACCGGCTGCTCGACCGCTTCCGCGACGACATCCGCGACACCGCCCGGGACCACGGGGTGACCGACACCCAACTGGCCGACGCCCACCGTCAGCTGGCGGCGACGGCGGCCCGGATCACCGGTCTGCTGCGCGGCCCGGACAAGGAGTAGACCCGGTCGCCCGTCCGACAGGCTTCGCCCGACGGCGCTTCGTCCGGCCATGGGGCGGAGCGCCGCAGTAGCCTCGCCGGTATGCGACTGGAGACCCCCGAGGCGCGGCGGCGCTTCGCCCGCGCCCGGGTGCTGCGGCTGGCCACCACCGACGAGGGCGGCCGACCGCATCTCGTGCCCGCCACCTTCGCGCTCACCGCCCCGGACAGCGCCGACGGCACCGACGGCGCCGACGGCATGGACACCGTAGTCACCGCCGTGGACCACAAGCCCAAGCGCCACCAGGACCTGAAGCGGCTGCGCAACATCCACACCAACCCTGCGGTCTCCCTCCTGGTCGACCACTACGACGAGGACTGGCGACAGCTGTGGTGGGTGCGGGCCGACGGTGTGGCACGGATCGTCCCGGCCGAGGCGGCGGCCGAACGGGCGGAGCCGGTGCGGCGGCTGGTCGACAAGTACCCGCAGTACGCCGACCGGCCACCGCGCGGCCCGGTGATCGCCATCGAGGTCACCCGGTGGTCGGGCTGGGCGTTCGCCGAGGAACAGCAGGACCGCTGATCATCCGTCCTCCCCTCCGTCTCAGTCGTCCCCCTTGCCGTCCTCGTCGTCGTCCTGGTCGCGCGGACAGTCGAACGCACCCCTCGGTCCCCAGGTCTTCGCCTCGTCACCGCTGTCGCGTATGCCGCACTCCAGCGCGATCTCCGGCGATCCGCCCCTGGTGTCGTGCAGGATCAGCAGCCGCTTGTTGACGGGCACCTTGGCGCCCTCGCCGTAGATCAGCGAACCGGTGGCCCCGCGCAGCCCCTCCGCTCCGCCCACCCCTCGATCCAGCGCCGACTGCACTCCGCCCCGCCCGAAGGGCGCCGTGCCCGCGCTCTGGTACGCCGCGCTGATCCCTTCGGACAGCACACCGAGCGCGTCCGAGGCGAGCGGCACCCTGGCGTCATTGCTCCACAGGTCGCTCTTATAGGCGGCGGCATACCTCCGGCGGAAGTCGTCGCCCTTCACATTGGGCGAGCTGTCCTTCGCCAGGGCCTGTGCCGCGTAGTACAGCCGCAGCCTGAGGTGCTTCTCGCTGGGACGCTGCTGCTCGACCACCGCATTGTCGAGGTCGTTGCCGCCGAGCACGGTCGATTGGCCGTTGCAGCCGGTGAGGCGGTCGAAGTCGGTGAGGAAATTCTGGAATTCATGGGCGCGGGCCGCCCAGTACACCACGGTGCGCGGTTCCTCCTTGAGCCTCCGGCATATGCTGGTGACCATCTGGGAGGTGTGGGAGACCCATTCGTCCCCTCGGGCCTTCTGTTCCGCCGACGGCGAGGCGGAGGGACGCCGGACCGGATACCAGATGTGGTGGACGTCCCCGAATTTCTCGGCGAAGCGGTCGCTCAGATTCGCGCTGTAGATGTCGGTCGGATCCCCGATCACCACCGCCTTCCTGGCGGGTGCGCACGTCCGCGGCCCGGTCTGCACGATATTGGCGTGCCGTGCGAAGGCCGCCGCGATGCCCGCCTCCCGGTGGTTGTCAGGGGCGACCTGACGGTACATCGGCGAATTCTGCATCTCCTCGGCGGTCGCGGCGGTGCCGATCAGGGGCAGCCCGGCCCCGGCGAGGATGTCCCGGGCGCGCAGCGTGTCGGGGCGGCTCTGGCCGAGGCCGACCACACCCAGGAACTGTTCACCTTCCCCGGCCCGCTCGGCGGCCTTGATCTCCTTCTTGAGTTTCTCGGCCACCGCGGGCGCCTCCGAGAAGCGCTCGCCCGCGTCCATCACGCGGACCTTCAGCCAGACCTTACTGCTCTTCTGATCGGCCGCCTCTTCGTTGATCTCCTCCTGGGCCAGCGCGATGCCGCGCACCTCCGGGATGGCGCCGCTGTACTTGGTCTCGCTCCAGTCGTCGGCCGTCACCGGCACGCCCAGATAGCCGACCGTCCGGACCACGGCCCCGGACCGGGCCGCCTTGACCGCCTTCTCGTTCTGCTCGTCGATGGCATCCACCGCCTGCTGGTAGACCTCCTGCGGGCTCTTCTTCGGCAGGCGGCTCCGCCCGGCGCTGTCACCGCCGCTGCCACCGAGGCAGGCGGTGTCGCTGCGCGCCGTCACCACGGCCACCCCATAGCCGCCGAGCAGTCCGAGCACCGTGACGCCCGCCACCGCCGCGACCGCGGCCTCCACCCGCGGCGCCGCGTCGGAACGGCTTCTGCCGACGGCGATCTCCGGATAGCGGCCGAGCCAGCGGGCCGCGTCCTCGTCGTCGGCATGCGGCTCGACGCCGACCCGGACCACCCGGGCGCCGCCCGCACCGGTGGTCCCGATCCAGGACTTCAGTGTGATGGCGGCTTCGGCGAAGCTCTCGGTGCGCTCCCGGCCCGGGCGCACCGCGGCCGTCAGCATGACCCCGGTGCATCCCGTGTGCTCGACCGCCTGGGGGAACTGCTCCAGCAGCCGCCCGGTGTCGTCCCCGATGGCCGGGGGCTGCGGGAAGACGAGCACGACGCGATGGCGGCGGCGCCGCCCCCACGGCGAGAGCCGGGGATGACGGAAGGCCCGCTCCAGGTCGGCGAGCAGCGCCCGCAGCAGCACATCGACGATCGGCTCGCGCCGCGCGGCGCCGGGCGCGCCCACGGTCAGCCGGCAGGCGTCGGCGAAGAAGCCGGGCCCGCCCTCGGGCAGTTCGGCCCAGGTGCGGTACCAGCTGCCCTTGCGGGTCATCCGGCGGCCATGGCGCCGCCCGTACCACCAGCGCGGCAGCAGGCCGAACAGCGGTCGGCGCAGCCAGTACCAGGCGGTGCCCGGGATGCTCGGCGGCGGCTCCTCACCGCCGCTCACGGCCTGGAGGGCGCTCAGGAAGACCGAGCGGGCGCAGTGCGCCTCGTAACTCCGGTTGCGCAACTCCGTGGCCTGGGTGCCGGACGGGCATCCGGCGAGGTCGGCCTCGACGATGCCGCACATCAGCCGGAACTGCGGCAGCCGGAGTCTGCCGAAGCCGCCGGGCCGGTTGCGCAGCAGCTCCTCCTCGATCTTCTGGAACGTCGCCCCCACGTGCTCCTGACGCGGGGCCTCGGCCTCGCCCGCCACCTGGGCGAACGGAACACGGGCGCGGCCGCCCGCGCTGAAGCGCGCGCACAGGCCGTCCGCGATCCGCCCGGCCTCGGGCCCCTCGGTCAGCTGGGTGAGCAGGATCTGCGGCGCCGGACCGCGGCGGCCCGGCGGCAGGGTGACGAGCTGTTCGAGCGCGTCGATCAGCAACTCGATTTTCGGCAAAGGCGGTACTGAAGCAGTCATGTGCATCCCCCCGGGCACGATTATCCGCGCCGACTTCGGAGAGCACCAGACCCTTCACCGAGAGTGATGGCAATGCATCGCTCTTGACTGCGGAAGATCGAACAAGGGTGCAATTTCCGCCAAATATGACCGCCGATCAGGGCCCGTCCCTCAGACCGCCATGCCCCTCAAGACCGCCATGCCCCTCAAGACCGCCATGCCCCTCAGACCGTCAGTACGACCTTGCCGAACAGATCGCCGCCCGCCATCTTCTCGAACCCCTCGCGGGCCCGGTCCAGCGGCAGCGTCGAGTCGATCACCGGCCGCACTCCCCGCGCCGCGCAGAAGCTCAGCAGGTCCTCCAGCTCGTCCTTGCCGCCCATCGTCGACCCGACGACCTTCAGCTCCAGGAAGAAGATCCTGTTCAGCTCGGTGGCCTGCGGGTTGGGGCCGCTGGTGGCGCCCGAGATGACGAGCGTGCCGCCCGGCTTGAGGGACTTCACCGAATGCGACCAGGTCGCGGCGCCGACCGTCTCGATCACCGCGTCCACCCGCCGCGGCAGCCGCTCCCCCGGCTCGTACGCCCCCTCGGCGCCGAGTTCGACCGCGCGCTTGCGCTTGGCCTCGTCCCGGCTGGTGGCGAGCATCCGCAGCCCGGCGGCGGCACCCAGCACGATCGCGGCGGTGGCCACGCCGCCGCCCGCGCCCTGCACCAGCACGCTGTCGCCAGGGCGTACACCCGCGTTGGTGAACAGCATGCGGTAGGCGGTCAGCCAGGCCGTCGGGAGGCACGCGGCCTCCTCGAAGGACAGCTCCTTGGGCTTGGGCAGCAGATTCCAGGTGGGGACGGTGACCTTCTCCGCGAAGGTGCCCTGGTAGCGCTCGGTGAGGATGGTGCGGGGCTCACGCGGTCCGACGCCGTGACCGCTCTGGCCGATGACCGAGTGGAGGACGACCTCGTTGCCGTCCTCGTCGATCCCGGCGGCGTCACAGCCGAGGATCATCGGCAGTGACTCCTCGCCGAGCCCGACCCCGCGCAGCGACCAGAGGTCGTGGTGGTTGAGCGAGGCGGCCTTGACGCTGACGGTCGTCCAGCCGGGGCGCGCCTCCGGCTCGGGGCGCTCGCCCAGTTCGAGGCCGCTGAGCGGCTGGTCGCGGTCGATACGTGCGGCGTAGGCAGCGAACATGATCCCGACCATAGGCCGCGTCGGAGGGCGACGGAACCACGCCGCGATGTGAGTCACACCGCCCGGCCGCAACAGCGGGGCCGGGCCGTCCCGTGGACGACCCGGCCCCGCGCGCCGGTCGGCGGACCATGTGGCTACCTCAGCGGCGCGCCACGCCCTCCGCGCGGGCGGCGGCGGCCACGGCCGCGGTCACGGCCGGGGCGACCCGCTCGTCGAACGGCGAGGGGATGACCTTGTCCGCGCTCAACTCGTCGGCCACGACGGAGGCCAGGGCCTCGGCAGCGGCGAGCTTCATGCCCTCGGTGATCCGGGAGGCCCGGACCTGGAGGGCACCGGCGAAGATGCCGGGGAAGGCGAGCACGTTGTTGATCTGGTTCGGGAAGTCGCTGCGCCCGGTGGCGACCACGGCCGCGTGCTGGTGCGCGACCTCGGGGTGGATCTCCGGGTTGGGGTTGGCCATCGCGAAGATGAAGGCGCCGGGCGCCATCTTCGCCACCGCCTCCTCCGGCACCGTGCCGCCGCTGACGCCGATGAAGACGTCGGCGCCGTCCATCGCGGCCTCCAGCGAACCGGTGAGTCCGGCCTTGTTGGTGAAGCCGGCCAGCTCGCGCTTGACCTCGGTGAGGTCCTCGCGGTCCGTGGAGACGACGCCCTTGCGGTCGCAGACCGCGACGTCTCCGATGCCCGCCTCGGTGAGGATCCGGGCGATGGCCACACCGGCGGCGCCCGCACCCGAGATGACGGCGCGCAGCTGCCCGAGGGCGCGGTCCGTCAGCTTGGCCGCGTTGCGCAGCGCGGCCAGGGTGACGACCGCCGTGCCGTGCTGGTCGTCGTGGAAGATCGGGATATCGACGCGCTCCTGGAGCTTGCGCTCGATCTCGAAGCAGCGGGGCGCGGAGATGTCCTCCAGATTGACGCCGCCGAACGAGGGCGCGAGCCGGACGACGGTCTCGACGATCTCGTCCACGTCCCGGCAGTCGAGCGCGATGGGCACCGCGTCCACACCGCCGAACTGCTTGAAGAGGATCGCCTTGCCCTCCATCACCGGCAGGGATGCCTCCGGGCCGATGTCGCCGAGCCCGAGCACCGCGCTGCCGTCCGTCACGACGGCCACGACCTGGGACTTCCAGGTGTAGTCGTGGACGAGTTCGGGCTGTTCGGCGATTGCGCTGCACACCTTGGCGACGCCCGGCGTGTAGGCGAGGGACAGATCGTCCCGGTCGCGCACGGGCACGGTCGCCTGGACGGCCATCTTGCCGCCGCGGTGCAGCGCGAAAGCGGGATCGAAGGGCTCTCCGTCGGTCACTCCGTCGGCTCCTTCGCCGCTGTCGCTTGCGTTGTCGCTGCGAGGATTCACCATCTCCGCTGCCACTTTTAGACCCCTTTGTCGTTTTTCTGTCGAGGGTAACCGCCCCAGGTTGGGGGCGGGCGGGCACCGCGTCCGGTGCCGCGGGGCAGATGACCGCCACGCGGAATCAGATACGGACGCCGGACGCGTCGCACTCGCGTCCTGAGCCCCGGATGAGGGGGGTAGCCGTCTGTTCTACCGGAAGCGTGCACCCAGAACGAGCGACTTCCGTTGCGGTGGTGTTCGGAAACTTCTCATAACCGTCGGAAGCGGTCGAAGCAGCCTCGAATATGCATGCTGCTGTCACGCGTCATTCGCCGCATGATCACAATTTCGTACCGCTCCCCGCACCTGGGCTGTACAGCCCGGTGTCCGTTTCCTGTGCACCACGGGGATCGCCCGTTATCCGATTTTGACATGGATCGCCGCCCGGGCGTGCCCGTCCAGATGGCAAGATGCCCCAATCACACGAGATCGCGACACCCAAACGCGTGTTCCCGACCCTCGGACTCCCTCTCACCCTGCCGGAGGAACCAGCATGACCGCCAGCTTCACGCGCCGTCGGGTCACCACGAAGTCCCGGACGGCCGCTGTCGGCGCCGTCGCGATCGTGGGCGCCCTGCTGCTGACGGGCTGTGGCGACCAGACCAACAAGGCGAAGCAGGGCAATTCCAGCAACGCCGCCGACAAGGGTCCGCTCTTCAGCAAGCTGCCGCAGAAGATCCAGGACGCGGGTGTCATCAAGGTCGGCTCCGACATCAACTACCCGCCGGTCGAGTTCAAGAAGAACGGCAAGGTCATGGGGCTCGACCCGGATCTGGCGAACGCGCTCGGCAAGGAGCTCGGCGTCACGTTCGAGTTCAACAACGCCACGTTCGACACCCTGCTGTCCGGTCTGCGGTCGCAGCGCTACGACATCGCCATGTCGGCCATGACCGACAACAAGGGCCGTCAGGACGGCGTCGACCCCGACACCGGCAAGAAGGCCGGCGAGGGCGTCGACTTCGTCGACTACTTCACCGCCGGCGTCTCGATCTACACCAAGAAGGGTGCCGATCAGTCCATCAAGACCTGGGACGACCTCTGCGGCAAGAAGATCGTCGTGCAGCGCGGCACCGTCTCGCACGATCTGGCCAAGGCGGAGTCGAAGAAGTGCGAGAAGAGCGGCAAGAGGAAGATCGCGGTCGAGGCGTTCGGCAATGACACCGAGGCCCAGACCCGGCTGCGCGGCGGGGGTGCCGCGGCGGGGTCCAGCGACTTCCCGGTGGCCGCGTACGCGGTGAAGACCTCCGGTGGGGGCAAGGACTTCCAGCTGGTCGGCGAGCAGGTGGACGCCGCCCCGTACGGCATCGCCGTCTCCAAGGACAACACCGAGCTGCGCGACGCCCTCCAGCAGGCGCTCGCCCTCATCATCGCGAACGGCGAATACGACAAGATCGTCGCGAAGTGGGGCGTCAAGGACGGCGCGGTCACCAAGGCCATCATCAACGGCGGCAAGTGATCCCGGCCGACCCTGAAGCTCGCGCGCTCGCGCTGAAAGGCACTCACCCGTGACAACGAAGATCGACAAGACGGGGCCCGTCGGCACCCCGTCTCCCGCACCGGAGAACATCAAGGCCATCCCGGTGCGGCACTACGGCCGCTGGATCTCCGCGGTCGTCGCCATCGCCGTGCTGGCGATGCTCGTCTACGCCTTCGCCAAGGGCGATGTGAACTGGGCCGCCATCCCGGACTACTTCTTCGACGGCGAAGTCCTCAAGGGTGTCCGCAACACCATCTGGATCACCATCCTCTCGATGGTGCTCGGCGTGGCCCTCGGCATCGTCCTGGCCGTGATGCGGCTCTCGAAGAACCCGGTGACGTCCTCCATCGCCTGGGGCTACATCTGGTTCTTCCGCGGCACCCCGGTCTATGTGCAGCTGCTGGTGTGGTTCAACCTGGGGCTGGTTTTCAAGTACATCAACATCATGCCGATCTACAAGGACGAGTGGTCGGACTTCATGACCCCGTTCCTGGCCGCCCTGCTGGGCCTCGGGCTGAACGAGGCCGCGTACATGGCGGAGATCTGCCGGGCGGGCATCCAGTCCGTCGACGAGGGCCAGACCGAGGCCGCCCAGGCGCTGGGCATGAGCCACGCCAAGACGCTGCGCCGGGTCGTCCTGCCGCAGGCCATGCGGGTGATCGTGCCGCCGACCGGCAACGAGTTCATCAACATGCTCAAGACCACCTCGCTGGTGATCGCGGTCCAGTACTGGGACCTGCTCCAGGCCACCTCGGAGGTCGGCCAGAACTCCGGCGCCACCGCCGAGATGCTCTTCCTCGCCGCCGCCTGGTACCTGATCCTCACCTCGGTGCTCAGCGTGGGCCAGTACTACCTGGAGCGCTACTACGCGCGCGGCACCTCCCGGAACCTGCCCACGACGCCGTTGCAGCGCATCCGGGTGAACCTGCTGTCCGGCTCCAACCGCCAGGGAGGCGTGAGCGCATGAACGCCATGGTGAAGGCCGAGGGCGTCCACAAGTCCTTCGGCGCCGTACAGGTCCTCAAGGGGATCGACCTCGAGGTCGCCCCGCGCGAGGTGTTCTGTCTGATCGGCCCGTCCGGCTCCGGGAAGTCCACCTTCCTGCGCTGCATCAACCACCTGGAGAAGATCAACTCCGGGCGGCTGTACGTGGACGGCGACCTGGTCGGCTACCGGCAGAAGGGCGACAAGCTCTTCGAGCTGAAGGACCGCGAGGTCGCCGCCAAGCGCCGCGACATCGGCATGGTCTTCCAGCGCTTCAACCTCTTCCCGCACATGACCGCGCTGGAGAACGTGATCGAGGCGCCGGTGCAGGTCAAGCGGGAGACCAAGGCGGTCGCCCGGGAGCGGGCTCGGAAGCTGCTGGACCGGGTGGGCCTCGCCGACAAGGCGGGCAACTACCCCTCGCAGCTCTCCGGCGGTCAGCAGCAGCGGGTCGCGATCGCGCGGGCGCTGGCCATGGAGCCGAAGCTGATGCTCTTCGACGAGCCGACCTCGGCGCTCGACCCGGAGCTGGTCGGGGACGTCCTCGATGTGATGCGCGGGCTCGCGGAGGACGGCATGACGATGATCGTCGTCACCCATGAGATGGGCTTCGCCCGGGAGGTCGGCGACTCGGTCGTCTTCATGGACGACGGAGTGGTCGTGGAGTCCGGGCTTCCGCGTGAGGTGCTGACGAACCCGCAGCACGAGCGGACGAAGTCGTTCCTGTCCAAGGTGCTGTAGGTCCCGTAGGTCCTGTAGGTGCTCCAGGAATACGACGCGAGGGCGGTACGGGCGCGATGCCCCGTACCGCCCTCGGCCGTTACTTGAGCCCGAGCACCATCGCGTCCGAGACCGAGCACCACACGGGCCGCGCCTCGGCGAAGCCCGCCTCGCGCAGCGCGTCCGCGTGCCAGCCCGCGGACTGCACCTCGCCGTCCGCGTGGTCGCCGTCCGCCGGGTTGCCGAAGATCGTGAACCGCTCGGCGACGGGCTCGGCAAGCACCGGGTCCGCGGCGGCGGCGCTCCACCAGTCCACCCAGTCCTGGGCGCCCTCGGCCTTCGCCCGGGCCTGCCGCTCCTTGCGGTACGTACGGTCGGCGTCATTGAGCCGGGGGGTGTCGGGGTCGGGCATGTGGTCGGCGTTCAGGAACACCCCGTCGTCCCGGAGCACCCCCGCCACCTGGCCGTACAGCGTCCGGAGTTCATCGGAGCGCAGCCAGTGGAGGGCGGTGGCGGTGAGCACCGCGTCGTACGTGGGGTGCGGCAGCCGCCCCGTCCAGCCGGGGTCGCGCAGGTCCACGCTGACGAAGGTGATGCGGCCGTCCCCCGCGAAGTGCCCGCGGGCGATGGCCAGCAGCGCGGGGTCCAGATCGACGCCGGTGCTGGTGGCGCCGGGGAAGCGGCGCAGGGCCCGATCCGAGATACTGCCCGTGCCGCACGCGAGGTCGAGGATTCTCGGCTCCGGTCCGACGAGTGCCTCGACCGCGTCGAGCATCGCCCGGAACCGCTCCTCACGATCGGGGAGGTACCACTCCTGCTGCCGGTCCCAGCTCCGTTGCCACGCCTGCCAGTCCGCCGCGGCGAGGGTGTCCGTCATCGCGCTCCTCCAAGCCGTCGTTGTCCGTAATACCCTGGCGCGTAGAGCGCCCATTACCCGACCTGACCGAACCGACCCTAGACCGCCCCCGGTAAGGACCACAAGTGGAACTGGCTTATTACTCAGATCTCGCCGTGCGTCTGGTCAACAGCGAGGAGCCCGCACGCGGCACCGACGCGCTCACCTCGGTCGACGCCGTACGCACCCTTTTCGGCGAGAGCCAGCAGGCGACCCGGCGCGCGACGGACGCCGACGTCACCCGGCTGCGGTCGGTCCGGGCCCGGCTGCGCGCGGTCTTCGAGGCGGCGGCGGACGGGGACGAGGTACTGGCGGTGGACCTGCTCAACGCGCTGCTCATCGAGTTCCCGGTGAGCCCGCAGATCTCCGGGCACGAACTGCGGGACGAGGACGGCCGCCCCAACTGGCATATGCACATCGCGGACTACGCCGCCAACGCCAGCGCCGGATTCGCCGCGACCGCCTCCATGGGGCTCGCGTTCCACCTCACCGAACTGGGCGCGGACCGGCTCGGCATCTGCGAGGCCCCGCCCTGCCGTAACGCCTACCTCGACACATCGACAAATCGATCCCGACGCTACTGCTCCGACCGCTGCGCCACCCGCGCCAACGTCGCCGCCTACCGCGCCCGTAAACGCCTCGACGCCGGCCGCCCGGGCGACCCCGCGCCCGCCGCGCCCCTGGCCCGCGACCGCGACCGCACCGGCCGCACCGCCGACACCGCCCACGACAGCAGCCCCGCCATCGACCGCTGACCCCGGGTCCCGGGCCGCCCCGGCAGCGGCCGCACCCGCACCCACGCCCGGGCCACCACCAGCTCGTCAGGTACGACGCCGAACTCCCGGCTGTCGTTCTCCACGTCCGGGTTGTCCCCCATCACCCACCAGCCGCCCTCGCGGCGCTCCACCGCGCGCTTCACGATGAGCAGGTCCTGCCGGAACGGATGCCGGAGCACCACCACGTCCCCCGGCCGCACGGGAACCCTGTACCGCACCACCAACTGGTCGCCCGGGTACAGCGACGGCTGCATCGACGGGTTGTACACCTCGGCCAGCCCCATCCGCAGCAGTCCGTGCTGCTCGCGGCCCTTCTCCTGCCCGCGATCGTGCAGCTGCTCCTGCATCACGGCACCTCCGGTCCGTACGCCACCATCCGCCCACACCATCCCAGGTCACACGCTCAGCCACCCCGGAGTGTCACCGGACTTTTGACCTAAGCCCCCCGGGGCACTCGAGAAAAGCCTTCCCGCACGGAGTAATCTCGCACCTGAGAAGACGATCACGAATGGAAGGACAGCTCTATGCTCTCCCGCCTGTTCGCCCCCAAGGTTCAGGTCAGCGCACACTGCGACCTGCCCTGCGGCGTATACGACCCGGCCCAGGCCCGCATCGAGGCCGAGTCCGTCAAGGCCGTCCAGGAGAAGTTCCAGGCCAACGAGGACCCGCACTTCCGTGCCCGCGCCACCGTCATCAAGGAAGAGCGCGCGGAGCTGGCGAAGCACCACGTCTCGGTGCTGTGGAGCGACTACTTCAAGCCCCCGCACTTCGAGAAGTACCCGGAGCTGCACCAGCTGGTCAACGAGACCCTGAAGGCGCTCAGCGCCGCCAAGGGCTCGACCGACCCGGCCACGGGCCAGAAGGCCCTGGACTACATCGCCCAGATCGACAAGATCTTCTGGGAGACCAAGAAGGCCTGACCCGGCCCCGGGGCCGACAGGCCCCCTGCCCGCACCCGGCCCGCCACCGCGGCCGGGTGCGGTCTTCTTTTAACACCCATACTGGAACACGTGGACGAAGCGGGCGCGGCGCGGGTCACCGTCAGCGGCGATGCCACGGTGACCGGCTGGAACGACGGCGCCCGGCGGCTGCTCGGATACCCGCCGCCGGAGGTGGTGGGGCGGTCCGCCGCGGCGCTGCTCGCCGAGCCGGTCGACGGGGTGGCGGAGCGGGCCCGGGCGGTGCGGATGCGCTGGCGCGGCACGCTGGCGCTGCGCCACCGCGACGGGCACCGGATGGAGGTGGCGCTGCTGGCCCACCGCACCGGGAACAGCTGGCTGCTGGTCGCCCCGCTACCCGCCGACGACGCCGCGGCACCCTCCGATGCGACGCTCCTGACCTGGGCGTACGCCCAGTCGCCCTGCCCCATGGCGATCTACGACACCGATCTGCGGCTGCGCAACGCGAACGCCGAGATGGCGCGCGTCATCGGCCTGCCCGAGAGCGACCTCCAGGGGCTACGGCTCGCGGACATCGGCGGGAAGCTGCGCAGCGAGGGGCTCGAGGCGCTGATGCGGCATGTGCTGCGGACCGGCGAACGGCGCCATGTGGAGACGTATCCGCGCACCGGCGGCGAGGCGCGGGAGCACGCCTGGTCGGCCCACTTCGCGCCGCTGAAGGCCAGGGACGGTGAGGTGCACGGCGTGTGCCTGGCGGCGCACGACATCACCGAGCAGTACCGGGCCAGGCAGCGGCTGCTCCTGCTGAGCGAGGCCAGCGTACGGATCGGCAGCACCCTCGACATCACCCGTACCGCGCAGGAGCTGGCCGAGGTGTGCGTACCGCGGCTGGCCGACTTCGTGAGCGTCGACCTGCTGGACCGGCTCGACCAGGATGAGGAGCCGTCGCCCGGCCGGCTCACCGGCCCGATCGCGCTGCGCCGCACCGCCCACACATCGATCTACGAAGGGACCCCGGAGGCAGCGGTCGAGCTGGGGAAGGTGAACACCTATCCGGAGGTCTCCCCGATGGCCGAGTGCCTGGTGGCGGGGCGGCCCATCATCTACGCCGCCGACGATCCCGTCATCAGGGAATGGGGCGCCCTCAAGCCGGTCCGCGCCGCCAAGATCCGGGAGTTCGGCATCCACTCGGTCATGTCCGTGCCGATCCGGGCCCGGGGAACGACCCTCGGGGTGGCCGTATTCACCCGCCACCGCCGCCCCGGGCCGTTCACCCAGGACGATGTGCTGCTGGCCGAGGAGATCACCACGCGGGCCGCGGTCTGTGTGGACAACGCCCGCCGCTTCACCCGGGAGCGCGACACCGCGCTGGCCCTCCAGCGCAGCCTGCTGCCGCAGGCGGTGCTCCGGCCGTCGGCGGTGGAGGTGGCGTCCCGCTATCTGCCCGCCGGGCCGTACACGGCGGCGGGCGGGGACTGGTTCGATGTGATTCCGCTGTCCGGGGCGCGGGTCGCCCTCGTGGTGGGCGATGTGGTCGGCCACGGCATCCAGGCGTCGGCCACCATGGGGCGGCTGCGCACCGCGGTACGGACTCTCGCCGATGTGGATCTGCCGCCGGACGAACTCCTCACCCACCTCGACGACCTCGTGATCCATCTGTCCGCGGAGGCCGGGGACGAGGAGACCGCCGGGGACGTCGGCGCCACCTGCCTGTACGCGGTCTACGACCCGGTGACCCACCACTGCGCCATGGCCGCGGCCGGACATCCCGCACCGGCCGTGGTCACCCCCGGCGGCCCGGTGGAGTTCGTGAACCTGCCGGTGGGTCCGCCGCTGGGGGTCGGCGGGCTGCCGTTCGAGGTGATGGACCTCGAACTGCCCGAGGACACCGTGCTCGCCCTCTACACCAACGGCCTGCTGGGCGGCTGGGACCGGGACGTGGACGAGGGACGCGTGCTGCTGGCCGACGCGCTGACCCGCCCCGCCGCCTCCCTGGAGGGCACCTGTGACTCCGTCCTGCGCGCGCTGCTGCCCGAGCACGGCGTGCTGGACGACGTCGCCCTGCTCCTCCCCCGCACCCACGCCCTGGACGCGGCGCACGTGGCCACCTGGGACGTGCCCGCCGACCCGGCTTGTGTCGCCCGGTCCCGCCGGGACGTCACCGAGCGGCTGACCGACTGGGGTCTGGACGACGCCGTGTTCACCACCGAACTGGTCGTCAGCGAGCTGGTCACCAACGCCATCCGGCACGCGCTGCCGCCCATCCAGCTGCGCCTGATCCACGACCACTCGCTGATCTGCGAGGTGTCCGACGCCAGCAACACCGCCCCGCATCTGCGCCGCGCCCGCACCTTCGACGAGGGCGGCCGCGGACTGCTGCTGGTCGCCCAGCTCAGCCGCCGCTGGGGCAGCCGGCAGACCGCGGAGGGGAAGACGATCTGGGCGGAGCAGCGGCTGCCCGGCGCCCCGCCCGACCTGGGCTGATCCGCCGAAGCCGCCACCTGGATGTCAGAAGCGCCACCGCGTCTGGCTGTACTCCCCCTTGCGGAAGCCGAACGCCCGGGCCGGGGCGACCTCGTAGACCAGCGCCTCGCCGCCCTCGTGGTGGAAGGCGCCGTCCCGCACCCGGAAGCGCCACTCCTCGCCGTACTTCGCCACGTACGCGTCGGCGACGCGCCGCAGCCGGTCCTCGTCGCGCACGACGGCCGCGTCGCCCTCGACGACCAGGTCCAGCCCCTCGTGGAAGGCGCCTTCGCCCGTGGCGAGCACGCAGTGGGGGTTGCGCGCGAGGTTTCTGGCCTTCTGCTCGTCGGGCCCGGTGCAGAAGTACAGGGCGCCGTCGAGCCAGACCGCGATCAGCGGGGTGACGTGCGGGCGGCCGTCGGGGCGCACGGTCGACACCCAGTACATCTGTGCCTCCGCCAGTCCCGCGCGGCCCTCGGGCCAGCTGGTGGCGGTGGCGTCCGGGCTGCTGAAGCGGGTGTCCAGCTCGGTGCGCG
>NZ_GG657754.1:3795116-3814828 GCF_000158915.1 Streptomyces himastatinicus ATCC 53653
GGGGACACGCACATGGGTGACGGAGGATTCTCGACCGCGCGGCTGGGCCGGATGCACGACGTGATGGCCCGCCATGTCGACCGGGGCGAGGCGCCCGGGCTGATCACGGCGCTCAGCAGGCGCGGTGAGACGCATGTCGATGTGATCGGTACGAAGGCGGTCGGCGGCGAGGATCCGATGCGCCGGGACACGATCTTCCGGATCGCCTCGATGACGAAGCCGGTCGTCGCGGTCGCGGCGATGATCCTGGTCGAGGAGTGCGTGCTGCGGCTGGACGACCCGGTGGACCGGCTGCTGCCCGAGCTGGCCGACCGGCGGGTGCTCCGCCGGATCGACGGACCGCTGGAGGACACCGTTCCGGCGGTCCGCCCGATCACCGTGCGCGATCTGCTGACGTTCCGGCTGGGCCTCGGCATGCTGATGGGCCCGCAGGACGCTCCCATGGCGCGGGCGGTCCAGGAGCTGGGGGTCGGGCCGGGGATGCCGGACCCCGCCGCGGCGCCGGACCCCGATGAGTGGATGCGGCGCCTGGGCACCCTGCCGCTGATGCACCAGCCGGGCGAGAAGTGGCTCTACCACACCGGCTCCCAGGTGCTGGGCGTGGCTCTAGCGCGGGCCACCGGCCGCCCGCTGGAGGACTTTCTGCGGGAGCGGATCTTCGCACCGCTGGGCATGGCAGACACCGGTTTCCACGTACCGCCGGAGAAGCTCGGCCGGCTGGCCACCTCCTACCTCGCCGACCCCGAAACGGGGAAGCCCGAACGGTACGACGGGGTCGAGGACAGCCGGTGGGCCGCGCCGCCCGCGTTCCCGGACGGCGGCGGGGGCCTGGTCTCCACGATGGACGACTTCCTGGCGTTCGGCCGGATGATGCTGGACCGGGGGCGGTACGACGGGGGCGGGCGCATCCTGTCCCGGCCGTCCGTGGAGCTGATGACGACCGATCAGCTGACCCCCGCCCAGAAGGCGGTGTCCGGCCTCCTCCCGGGCGCATGGGACAACCTGGGCTGGGGATTCGGGGTTTCGGTGGTCACCGGGCGGGACGGGGTCGCGGCGGTGCCGGGCCGGTTCGGCTGGGACGGCGGGCTCGGCACGTCCTGGGCCTCGGATCCCGCGGAGCAGATGGTGGCGGTGCTGCTGACCCAGCGCGCGCAGTTCCCGCAGTTCTCGCCGGTGTACCTCGACTTCTGGACGCTGGCCTACCAGGCGATCGACGACTGAGGCAGCGACGCCCGCTAGGCGCCGTCCGACGGACCCGCGAGGCCGATGTCGGCCAGCGGGACCGGCGTACGGGCGTCGCGGACCCGCACCAGCGGGCTGTCGTTGCGCAGCAGCCACTGGCGGTAGGCGTCGCTCGCCCAGGCGATCTCCAGGTACGCGGTCTCCAGGTCGGCGAAGAGCGCGTCGACGTCGGCGGAGACGGCCGCGCCGCCCGCGTCCGGCGCGCGCGAGGCCAGGTACAGCCCGACCGTCAGCGGATCCCCGTACAGCGGCCGCACCACCATGCCGGGACGCGACCGGGCCGTGGGCTGGCACGGGGCGACCACCTCCCCGGAGGCGACCAGATCGGCGGCGGTCAGATAGTCCCCGTACACCACCCGGGGGTTCAGCCCGGCGGCGGTGAGGACGCGGCGCAGCCCGGGCCCTTCGCCGTCCCCCGCGGGGTCGACCATCCACTGGTCGTCGGCGAGGTCCGTGAGCCGCACCACGGGTGCGTCGGCGGCCGGATGCGTCTCGGCGAGGGCCACGAACTGCGGCTCACGGGCCAGCAGCACCCGGCGCCGCACCCCTTCGGGGACCCGCAGCGGGGTGCCCTCGACCTCGTGGACGAAGGCGGCGTCGAGCTGCTGGGCGGCGACCATCTCCAGCAGCGCGTTCGCGGACACGTCGATGTGGATGGTGGTGTCGGCGTCCGGGAAGCGGGCGCGGAGCCTGCGCAGCCATCCGACCACGGCCCTGCTGCCGGTGCTGCCGATGCGCAGGGCTTCGCCCGCGGCCTGCCCCACCTCCAACCGGACCTCGCTGACGAGGGCGTTCATCTCGGCCACGATGGGCCGGGCCCGGTTCAGCACGGACCGTCCGAGTGGGGTGGGACGGCTGCCGGTGACCTCCCGCGAGAACAGCCGGCCGCCGACGGTGTTCTCGATGCGCCGGAGCTGTGTCGTCAAAGAGGGCTGGCTCATGCCCAGCTGCCGCGCCGCCTTCCGTAGGCTGCCGGTGTCGGCGATGGCGCACAGCGCACGAAGGTGCCTCACCTCGAGCTCCACGGCGGGAGCATAACGGCGCTCTCGCGCGTCACACCAGACACTGAAACCGCGCCAATTCCCCTTTCTGCGGGGCGAGTCGGCATTCCCGACCCGTGGCGGGATATGCCATGGGACTATCGCCGGTTGGCATCTCCGCGCCACGCCGGATCTCCTCAAGACTCTGCGGCACCAAGAGTTCATCCCAGGGCTCCCGCCGCCGCACCCCACACGGCGGCGGGGCCCGAGGACGATGAGGAGCCCCCCACGTGACACTTCCCAAGTTGGCGCTGTCCGCGACCCTCGGCCTCGGTCTGGCGGCGAGCCTCGCCGCCGTGCCCGCGTCGGCGGCCACGCCCGACCACACCCGGTCCGCCGCATCCGCCGGGTACGTCCCCGGCGCCGAGGAGAAGGCCGACACCGACGCCTTCATCAAGGCCGTGATGAAGTCGGCGCTGGCCAAGCGGGCGAAGGCGCCCAGCCTGGCCGCCGCGGTCACCGTCACCTACAGCGCGAGCTCGGCGCCGACCTTCAAGTCGGTGATAGCCCGCAGCACCCAGATATGGAACGCGTCGGTGAGCAACGTGAAGCTGAAGGAGGGCAGCAACCCCGACTTCACCTACCGCGAGGGCAACGACTCCAGAGGGTCGTACGCGAGCACCGACGGCCACGGCGGCGGCTACATCTTCCTGGACTACAAGCAGAACCAGCAGTACGACTCCACGCGGGTCACCGCGCACGAGACCGGCCACGTACTCGGTCTGCCGGACCACTACTCGGGCCCGTGCAGCGAGCTGATGTCCGGTGGCGGCCCGGGGACGTCCTGCAAGAACTCGCAGCCGAACGCGGCCGAGATCAGCCGTGTGAACCAGCTGTGGGCCAACGGCCTGGCCGCCCTCCAGAAGAAGGACCTCGCCAAGGCCCACTGAACGCCTTCCAGGCCACTGTGAGCCCCTGAGCCACTGATCAGGGCACGCCGCCCGCACCCGGTCCCCCGACGCCGGTGCGGGCGGCGGGTGTTTCCGGGAAGAGCCGCACGCGGGGCGCTCTCGCTTCCGGGCGGAGGTACGGTGTATTCACCAAGGTTTCGCGCATTTCGGCCGGAATTCCTCCAGGCCGGGGCCCGGCCGCAGGGAGTGAACACCATGGAGACCGTCGTCAACGTGGTCGTGATCCTGGCGATGATCGCCGTGGGCGTGCTGGTGATCCACCGCGTCAACCGCCAGACCGGCAACAAGATCGCGCCCGATCGCCACAGCGATCTCCCGGCCCGCCATCGCCACCGCCACCGCCCCCGTCGCCACGGCTGGGGCCGTGGGCGGCAGCACCGGGGCCACGGAGTGGCGCCGCCGCGCGTCTGACACACCGCGCCCGGACCCACCGCGCCTCCGCCGTGCCGCCCGTCCGGCGTGTCACTCCTCGCCGACCGCGTCCTCCAGCGTGGCCACCGGGCCGAGCACATCGAGCAGCCCGCCCACCCGCAAGGTGCGCAGGATCAGCGGGTCGTCGCACACCAGCCGCAGCCGGCCGCCGCGCTCGGCCACCCGGCGGTGGGCGCGGCACAGCAGCCCCAGACCGGAGCAGTCGAAGAACGTCGTCGGCGTCAGGTCGACCACGACCTCGGGCGCCCGGGCGCCCGTGGCGGCGTCCAGTGCCGGGCCGACGCCCGCCAGCCCGGCGATGTCGATCTCACCGTGCAGTGCGACGACGGTGTATCCGCCGACCCGGGACGTACGGGCGTACGGAGCCGGGTCCGGGTGGTCCGGCAGGCGGCATAAGTCACCGGCGGCCGCGTCGGAGCCCGGCGCGGCGTCCGGCGTCGCGTGTGACGCCCCCTGCGGCATGGGTGCGCCACGGGGAGCGCCTTGCTGCGACATCACGAATTCCCCTCGGAACGGCACACTGCCCCCTTTCACCGTCCTCGGACTCCCGGAAGCGGGCAGAGTGGAGCATCGGGTGCAGTTCCGCCGGGCCCTGGGTGACGTGCAGGCGAGCGTAAGGGGGTGACCGCCGGTTACAGAGAGAGGGACGCGCCATTCCCCGAGCGAAAAACGCTCGTTCGAGTGAAATCCTTTTCTTCCTATTGACGTCCGATCAGCCCGCGACCGCCGGTGCCAGATCCTCCAGCACCTCGAAGGCGTCCTCCAGCCTGACCATCCGCAGCAGTCGCAGGAACCGCGGATCGACGATGACCAGCCGCAACCGGCCCTCCCGCTCCAGCACACGGTTGCGCAGCCGGCACAGTAACGACACCCCGGCACAGTCCAGGAACGTGACCTGCCGCAGGTCCAGCACCAGATCCGGGCATCCCGTACGGGCCAGGGAATCGAGCCGCGCGGAGATGCGTCCCGCGGCGAAGATGTCCAGCTCTCCCGCGATCTCAGCGACCGTGACACCGCCCAGCACACGCACACGGACGCCGAAGGCGGGCCGATCATCGAACATGCAAGCCTCCTCGGCAGGGTGGAGGCGCGCGACACCGGAGCTCTGGAGGTGACACGACGTCCGGGCGGGGTGCGTGCACCGCCGGGGTCCAGGCCGGCCCTTCAGTACATGACATACCCATCTATCGGCTGACCAGTCAATGAACGGCACGGCACGTGTCGTTGGCCTATTTCCGGCCCGGGAAGCCTCCTCCGCGCCAATCGTTACTCATCAGTAAACGCATCGGTCTTCTCATGTCCACCGTCGAACGTGAACATGCCACTCGGGCAACACACTTCGACACGACGACGAGGGACGGAACCCATGACTCCAGCACGCGTGCGATCACGACGGCTCGGCGTGACGACGGTGGCCGTGGCCATGGCCATCGGCCTGGGCGGCGCGGCCACGACGGCCACCGCCGCGACCACGTCGGCCGCCACGCCGAGCGCGACCGGCACCGCCACCGGAACCGCCGCCACCAGCGGAACCGCCGCCGCGAAGGTCGACTACGAGACCTGGAAGCGCGATGTGAAGGCCGTCATCGACCAGGCCCGGCCCTACGTCGAGCAGCGCACCCAGAACCCCGGGGGCGAGAAGCAGGCCATCGTCCTCGACATCGACAACACGTCGCTGGAGTCGGACTTCAAATTCGCCTTCCCGGCACCCGCCGTGGAGCCGGTCCTCCAGCTCATGAAGTACGCGGACACCCGCGGCGTCGACCTCTTCTTCGTCACCGCGCGCCCGGACATCCTCACCCTGCCCACCCGGTACAACCTGGAGACGGTGGGCTACCCGGTGGCCGGGCTGTACGTGCGCAGCCTGCCCGACCTCTTCGACGAGGTGGCCGCGTACAAGACGGCCAAGCGCGCGGAGATCGAGAAGAAGGGCTACACGATCATCGCCAACATCGGCAACAGCCCCACCGACCTGGTCGGCGGCCACGCCGAGAAGACCTTCAAGCTCCCGGACTACGACGGCCAGCTCTCCTGACGTCAAGGCCCTGAACGCGGTGGCGGCCATACACCGGAAGGCCGCCACCGACGGCTGGGAAGGCCGAAAGCTCCAGATCTCGGGGCCATACGTTGTCGGCGCCCGCGCACCGGACGGGGCCGCGGCCCCCAAGACTGGAAGGATGACCGGTTCACGCGTACAGGCGCTCGGCCACTACCAGCCCGCGAAGGTACTCACCAACGACGACCTCGCCGCCATGGTCGACACCAGCGACGAGTGGATCCGCAGCCGGGTCGGGATCCGCACCCGCCATGTGGCGCGCTCCGACGAGACGGTGGACGAGATGGCCGCGGCGGCCGCCGCCAAGGCCCTCGCCCACAGCGGCCTCGCCCCCACCGACATCGACATGGTGCTGGTCGCCACGTCCACCGCCATCGACCGCAGCCCCAACATGGCCGCCCGCGTCGCCGCCCGACTGGGCCTGTCCTGCCCCGCCGCCATGGACATCAACGTGGTGTGCGCCGGGTTCACCCACGCCCTGGCCACCGCCGACCACGCGATACGGGCCGGATCGGCCACCGCCGCGCTGGTGATCGGCGCGGACAAGTTCACCGAGGCCGCGGACTGGACCGACCGCTCCACCTGCGTCCTGCTGGGCGACGGCGCGGGCGCGGCCGTGGTGACGGCGGCCGAGGAGCCGGGCATCGGGCCGGTGGTATGGGGTTCGGTGCCCGAGATGGGCAACGCCGTCCGTATCGAGGGCACCCCGCCGCGCTTCGCGCAGGAGGGCCAGTCCGTGTACCGCTGGGCCACCACCCAACTGCCGCCCATAGCCCGCGAGGTGTGCGCCCGCGCCGGGATCGAACCGGCGGACCTGGCCGGTGTCGTGCTCCACCAGGCCAACCTGCGGATCATCGAACCGGTCGCCCGCAAGCTCGGCGCGGTCAACGCGGTGATCGCGCGCGATGTCGTGGACTCCGGGAACACCTCGGCGGCCAGCGTTCCGCTCGCCCTGTCCAAGCTGGTCGAACGCGGCGAGATCCCCTCCGGAAGCCCGGTGCTGCTGTTCGGCTTCGGCGGCAACCTGTCGTACGGCGGCCAGGTCATCCGCTGCCCCTAGCCGCCCTCCGCCGGTGTCCGATTCGTTCAAGACCGGCGGGTCGCGGGCTGCCTACGCTGCCCGCATGACACCACGATTCGACGCGATCGGGCTGGCCGTCGCGGACATGGCCGCCTCCCTCGCCTTCTACCGCATGCTCGGCCTGGACATCCCCGCCGAGGCCGACACCCAGCCGCACGCGGAGGCCACCCTGCCGGGCGGCCTGCGCCTGATGTGGGACCGGGCCGAGACCCCGCCGCCCAGCGGGCCGGGACGGATGGAACTGGCCTTCCTGTGCGACAGCCCGGCCGAGGTGGACGCCGCGTACGCCAAGCTCACGGACGGCGGTGTACGGGGCTCCAAGGCGCCCTGGGACGCCTTCTGGGGCCAGCGCTACGCGGTCCTGCTGGATCCGGACGGCAACAACGTCGCCCTGTTCGCCCCGCTGCCCGGCTGACGGCCCCGACGAGGCTCGCTAGGCGGGTTCCAGCAGCCCGCCCAGCGGTACGCCCGCCAGCCCCCGCACCTCCCGCGCCAGATGCGCCTGGTCCGCGTACCCGGCCACCGCCGCCACCTCGGCGAACGGCACCCCGCCGCGCGCCAGCTCCAGCGCCCGGTTCAGCCGCAGCACCCGGCCCAGCGTCTTCGGCCCGTACCCGAAGGCCGCCAGCGACCGCCGGTGCAGCTGCCGGGCGCCCAGGCCCACCGCCCCGGCCACCTCCGCCACGCTCCGCCCGCCGGAGAGCCCCGCGACGACCTCGCCCACCACCGGATCGGCGGGCTCCGCGCCCCGTAGCCGGTCCAGCGCGGCGGCCTCCAGCACCCGCCCCACCTGTCCGTTCCGTACGTCGAAGGCCCGCTCCGCCAGCCTGCGCACCTCGGCCTCCGGCCACAGCGCGGCCAACGGCACCCGTTGATCACGCAGTTCGCAGGCCGGTACGCCCAGCACCGCGGGCCCCGCCCCCGGGGCGAAGCGCAGCCCCACGGCCCGCGTTCCCGCGGGACCGCCGGTCAGATGGGCGCGGGTATCGGGCCCGGCGACCAGCAGCCTGCCGTCGAGCCAGATCAGGTCCGTACAGCCGTCGGGCAGCACCCGCTGCGGCCCGGCCCCGGCGGTGCGGGACCACACCACCGCGCCGCCACCGAGCCGCGACGCCCGCTCCCGGTAGTCGTTCCCGCCGTCGCTCAAGGGACCTCGCGCAGATACATCGCGCCGCAGGAGTGGCAGAAGGGCCCGGAGTCGCCCGTGGCCCACAGGTCCGCGTCCTGCGTCTCGGCGTCCGGGGCCAGCTCGCGGCCGCACATCGCGGCCGTGCCGTTGCCCCGGACCATGTGCCAGATCTTGACCGGCGCGCCCGCCACCCGCCCGGAGCTGCCCTCCTCGTACTCCGCGCGCATCTCGTGCTGCATGGCGCCACACCTCCTGCTACCTCTCCATGCTCCCGCCACCACCGGCGCGGCGCCACCCTGGAGGCCCACAGACGGCGCCTAGAACACCGACCACTCGGTCACCGTGGTGAAGTGGTCCAGCGCCGCCACCCCGGCCACCGAGTTGCCGCGGGCGTCCAGACCGGGGCTCCACACGCACAGCGTGCACCGCCCCGGGATCACGGCGATGATCCCGCCGCCCACCCCGCTCTTGCCGGGCAGCCCGACGCGGTACGCGAAGTCGCCCGCCGCGTCGTACGTCCCGCAGGTGAGCATGACCGCGTTGACCCGCTTCGCCTCGCGCCGCGACAACAGCCGGGAGCCGTCCGCGCGCAGTCCGTGGCGGGCCAGGAAACCGCCCGCGAGGGCCAGGTCGCGGCAGCTCATCTCGATCGAGCACTGCCAGAAGTAGTGCTCCAGGACGGTCGGTACGGGGTTGTCGAGGTTGCCGTAGCTCGCCATGAAGTGCGCGAGGGCGGCGTTGCGGTCGCCGTGGCCGGACTCGGACTCGGCGACGACCGGGTCGAAGGCCAGGTCGGGGTTGCCGCTCTCGGCGCGCAGGAAGTCCAGCATGGTGGTGCTGGCGTCGCCGGTGAGGCTGTGCAGCCGGTCGGTGACGACCAGCGCGCCGGCGTTGATGAACGGATTGCGCGGGATGCCGTTCTCGTGCTCCAGCTGCACCAGGGAGTTGAACGGGTTGCCCGAGGGCTCCCGGCCGACCCGCCGCCACAACTTCTCCCCGTCCTGCGCGAGGACGAGCGCCAGGCCGAACGCCTTGGAGATCGACTGCACGGAGAAGGGCCGCTCCCAGTCGCCGACCCCGGTCACGTTGCCGTCGACGTCCGCGAGGGCGATGCCGAACCGATCCGGGTCGACCGCCGCGAGCGCGGGGATGTACTGGGCCACCTGCCCCCGGCCGATGTGGGGCGCCACATGGGCCGCGACCTCGTCGAGTACGTCCTGGTAGTGCATGGTGCGGTGGTTCTCCTGCGCGTCGTCGAGCGGATCAGATGCACCATAACGGGCGCTCTCAACCGCCCCTCAACCAGGACTCAATAACCCACCGTGTTTTTGGGTAAGCATACGGTGATACAGGCGGGCCGCGATGGGCGCCCGCCGGACGATCAGAACGGAGGCGGTCATGGCCTCACCCATGTCCGCGGGGGACTTCCTGGCGGCACTGAAGAACGAGGGCCTGCGTGTGGTGCAGGTCGGCGACTGGCGGAACCACAACCGAAACCACAAGGGACCGTGGGGCGGAGTGCACGGTGTGATGATCCACCACACCGTCACCTCCGGCACCGACCTCACCGTCGAGATCTGCCGCGACGGCTACGAGGCGCTGCCCGGCCCGCTGTGCCACGGCGTGATCGCCAAGGACGGCGGGGTGCATCTCGTCGGCTACGGCCGCGCCAACCACGCGGGGCTCGGCGATGACGAGGTCCTGCGCGCCGTGATCGCCGAAAAGACGCTCCCGCCCGACAACGAGGCCAACACGGACGGCAATCGCGCGTTCTACGGCTTCGAATGCGAGAACCTCGGCGACGGGAAGGACCCGTGGCCCGAGGCCCAACTGGACGCGATCGCCCGGGCAGCGGCGGCGGTCTGCCGCCGCCACGGCTGGACCGAGCGTTCGGTGATCGGCCATCTCGAATGGCAGCCGGGCAAGATCGACCCCCGGGGCTTTTCGATGGACTCGATGCGCGCGCGCATCCGTGAGCGGCTGAAGTAACAACCATCCGCGGTGGGCGGGCCCCGGCCGGAGACGGTCAGGGTCCGCCCTCCGCGGTTTCCTCCCGATAGGCCGCCGCCTCCTCCAGGTCCAGTCGGCGCAGCAGCGTACGGAGCATCTCGTCGTCGATCCGGCGCGCGTCCCGCAGCTTCACGAACACCTCGCGCTCACTGCCGATCACCTCGCGCGCCAGCCTGCGGTAGGTGTCGTCAGCCGACTCCCCCGTCACCTCGTTGACCGTGCCGAGCCGTTCCCACACCGCGTTGCGGCGCCGCTCCAGCACCAGGCGCAGCCGGTTGGCCAGCGGCGGCGGCAGCGTGTTGCGCTCGTCGGCGAGGAGTTCGTCCAGCCGGTGCTCGGCGGCCCGCGACGCCTCGGCCTGCGCCTGCGCCTCGGCGAGTGTCTCGGCCTGGAGGTCGCGCCCCGGCATGCCCAGCGCCCGGATCAGGGCGGGCAGGGTGAGCCCCTGGACGACCAGGGTCCCGATGACGGTGGTGAAGGCCAGGAAGAGGATCAGGGTGCGGCCCGGGAAGGCGCCTCCGCCGTGCACGGTCTCCGGGATGGAGAAGGCGATGGCCAGGGACACCACCCCGCGCATCCCGGCCCAGCCGATGATGACCGCCGCCCGCCAGTCGGTGCCGGGCTCCCGCTCCCGGATCCTGGGGAAGAGCGCGCGCGGCAGGAAGGTCGCGGGGAAGACCCAGACGAACCGTACGGCCACCACGGCCAGGAACACGGCGGCCGCGTACCAGGCCGCCTCCCTCGCCCCGTACTCCCCGAGGCCGCCCACCACGAACCGCAGTTGCAGCCCGATCAGCGCGAACACGGCCGATTCCAGGATGAAGGCGGTCATCCTCCAGACGGCCGCCTCCTGGAGCCGGGTCGCGAAGTCGACCTGCCAGGAGCGGTGCCCGAGGTAGAGCGCGACCACCACGACCGCCAGCACGCCCGACGCCTCGACCTGTTCGGCGGCCGCGTAGGCGGTGAAGGGGATCAGCAGCGAGAGGGTGTTCTGGAGCAGCGGATCGCGCAGCCGGGTGCGCAGCCAGTGCAGCGGCACCATCAGGACCAGGCCGACGCCGACGCCGCCCACCGCCGCGAGCACGAACTCCCAGGCGGCATGGGTCCAGGTGGCGCCCTCCCCCACCGCCGCGGCGAGCGCCACCCGGTAGGCGGTGATCGCGGTCGCGTCGTTGACCAGGGACTCGCCCCGCAGGACGGTCGTCAGCCGGGAGGGCAGCCCGACCCGGCGGGCGATGGCGGTGGCCGCCACCGCGTCCGGCGGGGCGATCACCGCGCCCAGCACCAGGGCGGCGGTCAGCGGCAGTCCGGGCACCAGGAGATGGGTTATCCAGCCGACGGCGAGGGTGGCGAACAGCACATAGCCGAACGACAGCAGCGCCACCGGCCGCATATTGGCGCGCAGGTCCAGATAGGAGCTGTCGAGCGCGGCGGTGTGCAGCAGCGGCGGCAGCACCAGGGGGAGCACGACCTCCGGCTTCAGGGTGTAGTCCGGCACGCCCGGCAGATACGAGACCACCAGCCCGACCGTGACCAGCAGCAGCGGCGCGGGCACGGGGGTGCGCCGGGCCGCGCCCGCGACCGCCGCGCTGCCCGCGACCAGCATCAACAGCGGAGTTACGTCCATGCCCCGGCCCGTCCCGATTCGTCGCCTTCGCCAGCTCGCCAGCGGCTTAGTCTGGCAATCATGAGGGAGTGCCCACACATTCCGGCCCTGCCGCGCCCCGAACCGGAGCCGCGGACCACCACCTGCCCGGACTGCCTGGCGGTCGGCTGCCATCCGGTGCAGCTGCGGATGTGTCTGGCGTGCGGCTACGTCGGGTGCTGCGATTCATCGACCTATCGACACTCCACCCGCCACTTCGAGGAGACCGGGCATCCGGTGATGCGCAGCTTCGAACCGGGCGAGGAATGGCGCTGGTGCTACGTGGATCTGCTGATCGTCTAGCGGGTGCGGTGCCGTGTCCGGTGCCGCACGGCAGGGAATCCGCTGCCACGTTGTCGGTGCGGCGAGCTAGCCTTCACCACATGATCCGATCAGCGAAGCCGTCCGACGTCCCGGCCATCCTCGCGATGATCCGCGAGCTGGCCGAGTACGAGCGGGCACCCCAGGAGGCCAAGGCCACCGAGGAGCAGTTGCGCACGGCGCTCTTCGGCGAGCATCCGGCGGTGTTCGCGCTGATCGCCGAGGAGGTCGGCGGCGGGGCGGCCGAGCCGGTCGGGTTCGCCCTGTGGTTCCGTAACTTCTCCACCTGGACGGGCACCCACGGGGTGTATCTGGAGGATCTGTACGTCACGCCGCGGGCCCGCGGCGGCGGCCACGGCAAGGCGCTGCTGGCCGAGCTGGCACGGATCTGCGTGGAGCGGGGTTATGCCCGCTTCGAATGGTCGGTGCTGGACTGGAACGAACCGGCGATCGGCTTCTACGCGTCCATCGGCGCCGAGCCGATGGACGAATGGACCGTGCGAAGGCTGTCGGGGGAACCACTGCGGGCGCTGGCCGCGCAGGCTCCGGGCATAGCTCCGACCAGCGGTTCGTTGAGTAAGGCGACATCTCTTTCGAATTGAGACCGCAAACCCCTAGCCACGCTGCGTACTCATATGCTTACTATGAGTGATATCGGGAATGTTCATCTCGGGGGTTCACCCGTGACGGGGGCCGTGCTTCGTCCGGGCGACACCGAGTGGCAGATCGCGATAGCGTCGCAGCCGAACCGCACATCGCGCCGGTCCGTTATCCCTCCACCATAAGGGCATATGGCCGACGCTCCAATCAGCTCAGCTCAAACAGCTTGTGTCACCTTGGAGGTGAGGGTGTCCCAGATCGCAGGCGAGCCCGGGACCCAGGACTTCGTGGAAGTCCGGCTGCCCGCTGCGGGGGCCTATCTGTCGGTGCTGCGTACGGCGACCGCCGGCCTGGCAGCCCGCTTGGACTTCACCCTCGACGAAATCGAGGATCTGCGCATCGCGGTCGACGAGGCCTGCGCGATCCTGCTCCAGCAAGCCGTCCCCGGCAGTGTGCTGAGCTGCGTCTTCCGACTCATCGACGACGCGCTACAGGTGACCGTGGCGGCTCCGACCACCGACGGCCGCGCCCCCGAGCGCGACACCTTCGCCTGGACGGTGCTCTCCGCACTGGCGGGCAAGGTGGATTCGACCGTCGCCGAGGACCGTACGGTCAGCATCAGCCTGTACAAGGAGCGCGGCGCCGGCCCCGGACAGCCGTGACGGACAAAGGGGGCTCCGTGAGCACTGCATCATCGCGGGGAGTACGCACCCCGGCCATCCCGCACCCGCCGGCCCGACCGCATCCCGCGGACTCGGAGGCGGCAGGAGACCGACCAGAGCGGGCGGACCACATGGATCAGCACGAGCAGGAGCAGGTGCCTCAGCAGCACGATCCGCAGCCGCACGATCCGCACGACCGGAGCGGCGCGCGGGCGATGTTCATCGAGCTGCGGGGCCTCCCCGACGGCTCCGCGGAGCGGGCCGAGCTGCGCAACAACCTCGTGCGCATGCACCTGCCCCTGGTCGAGCACCTGGCCCGGCGCTTCCGCAACCGCGGCGAGCCGCTGGACGACCTGACCCAGGTGGCCACCATCGGACTGATCAAGTCCGTTGACCGGTTCGACCCGGACCGCGGTGTGGAGTTCTCGACCTACGCGACCCCCACGGTCGTCGGCGAGATCAAGCGGCACTTCCGCGACAAGGGCTGGGCCGTGCGGGTGCCGCGCCGGCTCCAGGAGCTGCGGCTCTCGCTGACCACGGCCACCGCCGAGCTGTCCCAGCGACACGGGCGCGCCCCGACCGTCCATGAGCTGGCCGAGCATCTGGCCATCTCCGAGGAAGAGGTGCTGGAGGGCCTGGAGTCCGCCAACGCGTACAGCACGCTGTCGCTGGACGTACCGGACACGGACGACGAGTCCCCGGCGGTGGCGGACACCCTCGGCGCGGAGGACGAGGCGCTGGAGGGCGTCGAGTACCGCGAATCCCTCAAGCCGCTGCTGGAGGATCTGCCGCCGCGCGAGAAGAAGATCCTGCTGCTGCGGTTCTTCGGGAACATGACGCAGTCGCAGATCGCGCAGGAGGTCGGCATCTCCCAGATGCACGTCTCACGGCTGCTGGCGCGCACCCTCGCCCAGCTGCGGGACCGGCTGCTGGTCGAGGAGTAGCGAGCGGTGCCCGGGGCGAGCCCCGGGCACTCCTAGGCGTCGCGCGGGCCGATGCCCAGCGCCTCGGTCGCGGTCGGGTTGATCAGCATGCCCAGGACGGTGACGGCCGCGATGGCGGTCAGCAGACCGACGATGATCAGCCCGCCGCCGTTCTGCACCAGCGTCCAGGCCACCGGCAGCGCCATCAGCTGAGTGATCATCGCCGGGCCGCGGCTCCAGCGGCGCCGCAGCCACAGCCCGCGGGCCGCCAGCAGCGGCAGCAGGGCCAGGGCGAGCACGGTGACCCCGAGCGTCTCCGCCTGCTGCGGGCTCTCCGGGTCCCCGGCCAGACCCATGATCAGGACGTAGACCCCGAACCCCACGAGCACCAGCCCCTCGACGGCGGCCAGCGCCGCGGCCACGGTCAGCCGGACCGGCCGCGGCCCCACGGGCGCCACGTCGGCGGCCTCGGCGGCGGGGGCGGCCTTCGTGGCGGGCTCGGTGGCCTTGGCCTTGGGAGTGCCGGTCCTGGGCGTCTTGGCGGGCTTCTTCCTGCTCACGCCAGCAGCCTAGGGCATGTCCGCACAGCCCCGCCGGGCCCGCGACGCCTGGCACGCCTGGGCCGCGCGCGGGCCTCGTGGGCGCCCCCGGGGGTCGGGGAAGGTTCCGGCGGGTCGGTAGGCTGGCGCTCATGCGCGCACTCCTCGTGGTCAATCCGGCAGCAACCACCACCAGTGCCCGCACCCGTGACGTCCTGACCCACGCGCTCGCCAGCGATCTGAAGCTCGACGTGGCGACCACGGAGTACCGGGGGCATGCACGCGATCTGGCCCGTCGTTCGGTCGACGGCGGCACCCATGAGCTGGTCGTGGCGCTGGGCGGCGACGGCACCGTCAACGAAGTCGTCAACGGGCTGCTGCACAACGGCCCCGCACCGGGCGAGTTGCCGCGCCTCGCGGTGGTCCCCGGCGGTTCCACCAATGTGTTCGCCCGCGCGCTGGGTCTGCCCAACGACGCCGTCGAGGCGACCGGCGCCCTGCTGGACGCGCTGCGGGACGGTACCGAGCGCACCGTGGGCCTCGGACTCGCGGCCGGGACCCCCGGCACCGCGGACGAGTCGGTGCCCGCCCGCTGGTTCACCTTCTGCGCGGGCTTCGGCTTCGACGCGAGCGTGATCGGCCGGGTCGAGCAGCAGCGGGAACGCGGCAAGCGTTCGACCCATGCCCTCTACATACGGCAGATGGTGCGCCAGTTCCTCGGGGAGCCGAACCGGCGACAGGGCACCATCACCATCCAGCGGCCCGGCCAGGACCCGATCAAGGACCTGGCGCTGTCCATAGTCTGCAACACCTCCCCGTGGACCTATCTGGGCAACCGCCCGGTCTACGCGGCGCCGCGCGCCTCCTTCGACACCGCCCTTGACGTGCTGGGACTCGCCAAGCTGTCGGCGCCGGCGATGACCCGCTACGCGACCCAGCTGCTGATGTCGTCCCCCGAGCGGGGCCCGCACGGCAAGCACACGGTGGGGCTCCACGATCTGACGGACTTCACCTTGCAATCCCAGGCGCCACTGCCGTTCCAGATGGACGGAGACCATCTGGGACTGCGTACGAGCGTGACGTTCACAGGCGTACGCCGTGCACTGCGTGTGATTGTGTGAGTCAGACCCCATAAAGTCCTTGTAGTCGAACGTTTAGGCTGGGATCCACCCCCGGGAAGTACGGCTGTGATACAGCCGACACCAAGGAATCAAAAAAAACTTTCCGGAAGGGGTTGTATCCGCCGCCGAGGTTTGCGAATCTCTTCTTGGCGATCGGGACGGCCGGACGAACGGCCCCCTTGAGAGCCCGAACCCCCTCCTCAATCCCACGGGACCAACCAGCGCCCAAACTGGCGGCGTCCCTGTCCTTGTCGGGGGATTCGTGAAAGCGTTCACATTCACAAGCAACAAGCCCGCAATACGAGGAGATGGAGCAGCCATGGACTGGCGTCACAACGCCGTTTGCCGCGAGGAAGACCCCGAGCTGTTCTTCCCCATCGGCAACACCGGTCCTGCGCTGCTGCAGATCGAGGAAGCCAAGGCCGTCTGCCGCCGCTGCCCCGTCATGGAGCAGTGTCTGCAGTGGGCGCTTGAGTCCGGCCAGGACTCCGGCGTCTGGGGTGGACTCAGCGAGGACGAGCGCCGCGCCATGAAGCGCCGTGCCGCTCGGAACCGGGCGCGGAACGCCAGCGCCTGACCCTGATACGCCCCGTGGCCCCCGAGCCGCAGCGCGCAGTAGCCCCGATGCGCACAGCAACGTGAGCTTTTGAGCCCCGGACCATCCTGGTCCGGGGCTCAGTGCGTTGCCCGCAGCCGTGAACCCGCCCCCGTGAAAGGGCCGTGAAGATTCTCAGTGCTTCTCGGCATCCACCGGTATGTCGAGGACCACACGCGTGCCGCGCTCCGGAGCGGGCACCATGTCGAAGGTGCCGCCCAGTTCGCCCTCCACCAGGGTGCGGACGATCTGGAGGCCGAGGTTTCCGGCGCGCTGGGGGTCGAACCCCTCGGGCAGCCCGCGCCCGTCGTCCTGGATGATCACCATCAGCCGGCCCTCCTCGCCGCCGCCGCGCACCGCCGAGACCTCGACCGTGCCCTGCTCCCCCGGCCCGAAGCCGTGCTCCAGCGCGTTCTGGAGCACTTCGGTGAGGACCATGGACAGCGGGGTGGCCACCTCGGCGTCGAGGATGCCGAACCGTCCGGTGCGACTGCCGGTGACCTTGCCGGGCGATATCTCGGCCACCATCGCCAGCACCCGGTCGGCTATGTCGTCGAACTCGACCCGCTCGTCGAGCGTCTGGGACAGGGTCTCGTGGACGATCGCGATCGAACCGACCCGGCGCACCGCCTCGTTGAGCGCCTCCCGCCCCTGGGCGGAGTCCATCCGGCGGGCTTGGAGCCGCAGCAGCGCGGCCACCGTCTGGAGGTTGTTCTTCACCCGGTGGTGGATCTCCCGGATGGTGGCGTCCTTGGTGATCAGCTCCCGCTCGCGGCGGCGCAGTTCGGTGACGTCCCGCAGCAGGACGAGCGAGCCGATGTGCACGCCCTTGGGCTTGAGCGGGATGGCCCGCAGCTGGATGACGCCGTTCTCACCGCTCTCGACCTCGAATTCGCGGGGCGCCCAGCCGCTGGCGAGCTTGACCAGTGCCTCGTCCACCGGGCCGCGTGCCGGGGCCAGTTCGGCGGTGGTCTCGCCCAGGTGGTGGCCGACGAGGTCGGCGGCGAGCCCGAGCCGGTGGTAGGCGGAGAGCGCGTTGGGGCTGGCGTACTGGACCACGCCGTCCGCGTCGAGCCTGATCAGCCCGTCACCGACGCGCGGCGAGGCGTCCATGTCGACCTGCTGGCCGGGAAACGGAAACGCCCCGGCCGCGATCATCTGGGCCAGGTCGGACGCGCTCTGGAGATAGGTCAGCTCCAGGCGGCTGGGGGTCCGTACGGTCAGCAGATTGGTGTTGCGGGCGATGACGCCCAGGACCCGGCTCTCCCGCCGGACCGGGATGGATTCCACCCGGACCGGGACCTCTTCGCGCCACTCGGGATCGCCCTCGCGGACGATCCGGCCCTCGTCGTGCGCCGCATCGAGCATGGGACGGCGGCCACGGGGAACGAGATGGCCGACCATGTCGTCCTGATAGGAGGTGGGCCCGGTGTTGGGCCGCATCTGCGCGACCGAGACATAGCGGGTGCCGTCGCTGGTGGGCACCCAGAGGACAAGATCGGCGAAGGAGAGGTCGGAGAGCAGCTGCCACTCCGATACCAGCAGGTGAAGCCACTCGAGATCGGATTCGTCGAGGGCCGTGTGCTGGTGTACGAGATCGTTCATGGAGGGCACATGGCGAGCCTACCCGGACGAGAGATGAGCCGATTCACACATAAGCGTGGACAGACGACACTGGTCTAGTCCAGAATAGCCAGCGATGCGATCTTCCGCCCTCCCCGCACAGGAGGGTGGATCGGAGGCACACGGCGCGCTCTGCCCTGACCGCTCCGTACGCCTCTTGAGGTCGGCTGCTCGGCCGACGAGCTCCGGGCTGCGGTGCCGGGTGGGTTGAGGGTCCCGCCCCGGCGCCGCGGCCCGCGGGTGTTTTTACGGGAGCCACTCAGCGGGTCTCGGTGACCTTGGCCAGCGCGCGCGGCGCGTCCGGGTCCTGCCCCCGGGCGATGGTGACCTCGTACGCCAGCATCTGGAGCGGCAGGATCTCCAGGATCGGCTGGACCTCCTCGGCGACCGACTCGGTGGGCAGGGCGAAACCGGCGGACGCCCGGTCCACCTCGGCCTGGCTGCCGATCACCACGAGATCCGCGCCGCGGCCGCGCAGCCGCTCCAGGACGGGCTGGAGCGCCTGGCCGCCCTTGCCCTCGGTGACGATCGCGATCACCGGCGAGATGTTGTCGACCATGGCGAGCGGGCCGTGCAGCAGATCGGCGCCGGAGTAGGAGAGGGCCGGGATGTAGCTGGTCTCCATCAGCTTCAGGGCCGCTTCCTTCGCCGTGGGATAGCCGTAGCCCCGGGAGGTGAGGACCATCCGCTCGGCGAACCGGTAGCGGCCCGCGAGCTGCTTCACCTCGCCCTGGCGGTCCAGGATCTGCTGGGCGAGGTCGGGCAGCGCCTTGGCCGCCGCGCCGTCGCCGCCGCGCAGCCCTTCGACGAAGAGGTAGAGGGCGAGGAGTTCGGCGGTGTAGGTCTTGGTGGCGGGCAGCGCCTTCTCGGGCCCGGCCAGCACGTCGATGTGGAACTCGGAGACCGCGGCGAGCGGCGAGTCCGCGTTGTTGGTCACCGCGAGGGTGATCGCCCCGGCCGCGCGGGCGGCCTCGGTGGAGGCGACCAGGTCCGGGGAGCCGCCGGACTGGCTGACGGTGATCACCAGTACATCGGTGAGGTCCTGCCGCGCGCCGTACGCGGTGGTGGTGGACATGGAGGTCAGCCCGCACGGCTTGCCCAGCAGCACTTCGAGCAGGTACTTGGCGTACAGGGCCGCGTTGTCGGAGGTGCCCCGGGCGGTGAGCAGGACGAAGCGCGGTGCGCGCGCGGCGATCCGCTCGGCGGTCTCACGGATCTTCGGAGCGCCCTGGTCGAGGATGCGGCGCAGGACCGCGGGCTGCTCGTTCATCTCGCCGGACATGATCCGGCCCGGCTGATCGCTGCGCGGGGCCGTCGTCGTGGCGGACATTTCGGGTGCCTCCAGTGGGCTGTGCCGGTGGTGCGTGGGGTGTCAGTGCCCGGCTTCATTGCCGGTGACGGCGCCGGTGCTGACGCCGGTGATGACTTCCGCGGCCGCCCGCCCGCAGACCCGGGCGGCGCCGCGGGTCGCGATGTGCAGGGCGCCGCCGGGAGGTGCCTGGGGCACCCCCATCTCTACGACGACGGTGTCCGGCCGGGCGGCGAGCAGGGCGTGAAGGACGCCCGCCATCCAGTCGTGGCGGTGGACGTCGCGTACCACAGCGACGATCCTACGGTCCGCCGCGTCGTCGAGCATCTGTGTGACCACGGCGGACGCGCCCCGGGCCGCGATGTCCTCGGGACCGTGGGCGGCGGTCGTGGTGCCGGGGAGCAGCCGGGACAGCTCGGCGGCGACGCCCCAGGGGGTCTCGTCGCCGACGGCGATACCGGCCACCGGAGTGA
>NZ_GG657754.1:3814986-3835004 GCF_000158915.1 Streptomyces himastatinicus ATCC 53653
CCCGGGCCGCGGCCTCGGCCAGCCGCGCCTCGGGGAGCCGCCCGTCCGTCACGGCCGTGACCAGCGCGTCCCGCAGCCGCAGCACGGTGTCCTCGTCGGCGAGGCCGCCGCCGACGCAGATCGCGTCGGCACCGGCGGCGATCGCCAGGACGCTGCCCCGCTCGATGCCGTACGCGTCGGCGACGGCGCGCATCTCGATGCCGTCGGTGACGATCAGGCCGTCGAAGCCGAGCCCGCCGTCGGCGACCGGGGCGCGCAGCAGTCCGTGCAGGGCCGCGGGGCTGAGGGTGGCGGGCAGGTCCGGGTCGAGCGCGGGCAGCAGGATGTGCGCGCTCATCACGGCCTTGGTGCCGGCGGCGATGGCCGCCCGGAAGGGCACCAGTTCGCGGGCGGCCAGGGTGTCGGGGTCGGCATCGATGCGCGGCAGGGCGTGGTGGGAGTCGACGGCGGTGTCGCCGTGCCCGGGGAAGTGCTTGGTGCAGGCGGCGACCCCGGCGCCCTGGAGCCCCTCGATCCAGGCGGCGGTGTGCCGGGCGACGAGCTGGGGGGTGGCGCCGAAGGAGCGTACACCGATGACCGGATTGTCCGGGTTGGAGTTGACGTCGGCGGACGGCGCCCAGTTGAGGTTGACGCCGCAGGCGGCGAGCCGGCGGCCGAGTTCGCGGGCGACGGCATGGGTCAGCCCGGTGTCGTCGACCGCGCCGAGGGCCAGATTGCCGGGAAAGGAGGAGCCGCCGCGTACCTCCAGACGGGTGACGTCGCCACCCTCCTCGTCGATCGCCACCAACACGTCGTCCCGTTCGGCGCGCAGCTGGGCGGTGAGCGCGGCGAGCTGCTCGGGCGAGGCGATGTTGCGGCCGAACAGCCCGACGGAGGCCAGCCCCTCGCCGAGGCGGCGCAGCAGCCAGTCGGGGGCGGAGGTGCCGGTGAAGCCGGGCTGGAGGACGGTGAGGGCGTTCCGGGTGAGGGTGGCCGAGTCGTGCGCGAGCGTCGTCATGGACGTGGATCTTCCCTTCGCCGCGCCGGAAGCGAGCGCACCGACACCAGCGTTGCCGCGACACCCGTCGCCGCCATGGGGTCACTCTTCACGGCGCCCTACTCCCCACATCGCCGAATGAGAGGTTTAATGGTTTAGACCACTTCATGCAGAGCGTGTCTCTCGACCTATAGGGGTGTCAAGAGTGGACAACGCCGCTTCCGGGTCCGTTACCGGACCGACATCTCTCGACATCCGGGCAGGGCAGCCACCCCGGGCCCAGGGCGTGCCACGATGTGAGCCGCCGGAATCATCAGAGGCCGGTGACGGCAGCAGACCCGACGTCGGAAAGGGCGCGATGGAGACCGAGGGGGCAATGGCGGCGACGGCCACGACGGCCACCGCCGAAAGCGGCAACAGCTCCGGCGGGACGCGCACCGCGCGCGTCCCGAAGTACTACCGCCTCAAGCGGCACTTGCTGGAGATGACCGAGACCCTGCCGCCCGGCACCCCGGTCCCCCCGGAGCGCACCCTGGCCGCCGAGTTCGACACCTCCCGCACCACCGTGCGGCAGGCGCTCCAGGAACTGGTCGTCGAGGGGCGGCTGGAGCGGATCCAGGGCAAGGGCACCTTCGTCGCCAAGCCCAAGGTCTCCCAGGCCCTGCAACTCACCTCGTACACCGAGGACATGCGCGCCCAGGGCCTCGAACCCACCTCCCAGCTGCTGGACATCGGCTACGTCACCGCCGACGACCGGCTCTCGGCGCTGCTGGACATCGCGACCGGCGGCCGGGTGCTGCGCATCGAGCGGCTGCGCCTGGCCAGCGGCGAGCCGATGGCGATCGAGACCACGCACCTGTCGGCCAAGCGCTTCCCCGCGCTGCGCCGCAGCCTGGTCAAGTACACGTCGCTCTACACGGCCCTGGCCGAGGTGTACGACGTACACCTGGCCGAGGCCGAGGAGACCATCGAGACCTCCCTGGCCACCCCGCGCGAGGCCGGACTGCTGGGCACCGACGTCGGGCTGCCGATGCTGATGCTCTCGCGCCATTCGCTGGACGCGGCGGGCGAGCCGGTGGAGTGGGTGCGTTCGGTCTACCGCGGCGACCGCTACAAGTTCGTGGCCCGGCTCCAGCGCCCGAACGGCTGACATACGCCGCCGGACTCCGCTTCTTTCTCATACCGATATGCGGACGGGTAGTGACGACTGCCGGTCCACGGGCTTAGATTCCTGCGCACTGCACAAATGATCAGCACCGGTGATCAGCGCCGATGATCAGCACGGATGCGCCGAGGGGACGGGAGCCCGCCGCCATGTCAGACACGTCCACGGACAGGAGACCGGTCGTCACGCCCTCGCGTGTCGTGGCCGCGCTCTGTCTCATCGCGCCCTTCGTGGCGATGCTGTGGGTCGGCTCGTACGGGAAGGTCGAGCCCACCCTTATCGGCATCCCGTTCTTCTACTGGTACCAGATGGCCTGGGTGCCCATCTCGGCCGTGCTGACGTCGACCGCGTACTTCCTGGTCCGCCGTGAGCAGCGGGCGCGCAAGGGAGGCGGTTCCGCATGAACGACGGCGTGAACGGCGTCGCGCTCGCCGTCTTCATCTTCTTCTTCCTCGCCGTCACGGTGATGGGCTTCCTCGCCGCCCGCTGGCGGGCCGCCGAGAACGCCGACAACCTGGACGAATGGGGGCTCGGCGGCCGTAGCTTCGGCACCTGGATCACCTGGTTCCTGCTCGGCGGCGACCTGTACACCGCGTACACCTTCGTCGCCGTCCCGGCCGCCATCTACGCGACGGGCGCGGCCGGGTTCTTCGCGGTGCCGTACACCATCCTGGTGTATCCGCTGATCTTCACCTTCCTGCCCCGGCTGTGGTCGGTGTCCCACAAGCACGGATACGTCACCACCTCGGACTTCGTCCGCGGCCGCTTCGGCTCCAAGGGGCTCTCGCTGGCCGTCGCGATCACCGGCATCCTCGCCACCATGCCGTACATCGCCCTCCAGCTCGTCGGCATCCAGGCGGTGCTGGACGTCATGGGCGTGGGCGGCGGCGAGGACACCAACTGGTTCATCAAGGACCTGCCGCTGCTGATCGCGTTCGGTGTGCTCGCCGCGTACACCTACTCCTCCGGGCTGCGCGCCCCCGCGCTCATCGCGTTCGTCAAGGACACCCTGATCTACATCGTCATCGCGGTGGCGATCATCTACATCCCGATCAAGCTGGGCGGCTTCGACGACATCTTCGCCAAGGCGGGCCACGCACTGGCGCAGGAGAATCCGGCGACCGGGAAGCCGAAGGGCGAACTGGCGAGCGGCGACAAGAGCCAATGGGCCTACGCCACGCTCGCCCTCGGCTCGGCGCTGGCGCTGTTCATGTATCCGCACTCGATCACCGCCACGCTCTCCAGCCGGAGCCGCGAGGTGATCCGCCGCAACACCACCATCCTGCCGCTGTACTCGCTGATGCTCGGCCTGCTGGCGCTGCTCGGGTTCATGGCGATCGCGGCGGGCGTGAAGGTGGACAACGGACAGCTGGCCATCCCCCAGCTCTTCGAAAACATGTTCCCGGACTGGTTCGCGGGGGTCGCCTTCGCCGCCATCGGCATCGGCGCCCTCGTCCCGGCGGCCATCATGTCCATCGCCGCGGCGAACCTGTTCACCCGCAACATCTACAAGGACTTCCTGCGGCCGGACGCCACCCCGGCGCAGGAGACCAAGGTCTCCAAGCTGGTCTCGCTGCTGGTGAAGGTCGGTGCGCTGGCCTTCGTCCTGACCATGGACAAGACCGTCGCCATCAACTTCCAGCTGCTGGGCGGCATCTGGATCCTCCAGACCTTCCCGGCCATGGTGGGCGGCCTGTTCACCCGCTGGTTCCACCGGTGGGCGCTGCTCGGCGGCTGGGCCGTCGGCATGGTCTACGGCACGGTCGCGGCGTACGGCGTGGCCAGCCCCACCCAGAAGCACTTCGGCGGCAGCTCGGACGAGATCCCGGGCATCGGCGAGATCGGCTACATCGGCTTCACCGCCTTCACCCTCAACGTCGTGGTCACCGTGGTGCTCACGTTCGTCCTGCGGGCGCTGAAGGCTCCCGACGGTGTGGACGAGACCTCCGCGTCCGACTACACGGCGGACGTGGGCGACCCGGGCGTCCAGGCCGACCTGCCCCCGGCGACGGCGGGCGCCCCCGGCGGCCACTGAGTCCGGCAGCGCGTCAGCGGGCCGCCGTCTCCCTCGCGGGAGGCGGCGGCCCGTTCGTCATGCTCAATACACCGGACCGGCGGCGGCCGCCGGGCCCCGGGAACGCACCGGACGCCCCAATTCCACCAGATTGTTCAGGCCAATCCTCCGCAGAATGGCGCATTCCGCCACCTTCCTCGCAACTGTTGTGCGCCCCCTCGTGTCTGAATAAGCGAGAAGTGTGCTGCCGGAGACCACCGGTGGCACGGGGGAGACACAAACGGGGGTTCGGCCATGTCCGACACGCTTGTCCAGAACGATTCCGAGGAGTCGGAGGCGCAGACCGCCCCGGCCGCGCCGGCGGCGGGGCTCGTGCCCTTCATGGACGCCCTGCGCGTACCGCCCCGGCTGCGGCCGGGGAAGGACGAGGCGCTGCGGGGTATCACCGTCGATCTGCGCGCCACCTGGGTGCGGTTGCACTCACAGTTGCCGCCGACCCGGGTGTGGGCCTACGAGGGGCACTTCCCCGGGCCCACCATCGAGGTGCGCCGCAAGCAGCGGCTCCGCGTGGCCTGGACGAACCGGCTGTCCGGCGCGTATCCGGTGACCGCGTACGAGGTGCCGGTCGCCACCCCGCCCGCGAGCAACGCGCCGGGGCACGACGAGGCGGGCGCCGAGGAGGTCAAGGGCGTGGCGGAGCTGCCGCCGTGGTCGGTGACGCATCTGCACGGCGCCCCGACCGGCGCGGGCAACGACGGATGGGCGCAGAACGCGGTCGCGCCCGGTGACGCCCAGCTCTCCGAGTACCCGAACGACTGCCGCGCGACGGCGCTGTGGTACCACGACCACGCCATGCACATCACCCGGTGGAACGTGTTCACCGGCCTGGCGGGCATGTACCTCATCCGGGACGAGGAGGAGGACGCGCTGCGGCTGCCGCGTGACGAGTACGAGGTGCCGCTGGTGCTGATGGACCGCAACCTCGACACGGACCCCGACGGGCGGCTGACCGGGCGGCTGCTGCACAAGGTGCAGACCGTCGGCAAGGACCCCGAGGGGCGCAACGTCACCACGCCGTTCTCCGGTCCTTACACGCTGGTCAACGGGGTGATCTGGCCGTACCTCGACGTCGAGGCGCGCTGGTACCGGTTCCGGGTGGTCAATGCGTCCAACGCCCGCTTCTACCGGCTGGCGCTGATCGACGAGGAGACCGGTGAGCAGGTGACCGGTGCGGTCAAGCAGATCGGGACCGACGGCGGGCTGCTGGACCGCCCGGTGGACCTCGACGCCCCGGTGTCCATCGCCCCCTCCGAGCGGCTCGACCTACTGATCGACTTCTCCCGGCTGCGGGGGCGCAACCTGCGTCTGGTCAACACCCCGGCCGGGAAGCGCCCGGGCGAGGCCGACGAGGCGAGGGGGGTGCCGTATCCGCAGGTGATGCGGTTCCGGGTGGACCGCGAGCGGGTCCGCGACCGCTTCGTGCTGCCGAAGGTGCTCTCCTCCTTCCAGCGGCTCACCCATGCCAACGCCCCGTCGCACGGACACCGGGTCATCGCCCTCACCCCGCCCGGCACGGTCGGCGGCAACGGCCACCCGGAGATCTGGGAGCTCCAGGAGGTCGCGCCGGGCGAGGTGACGGTCCCGGGGGACGGTGTGATCCAGGTCAGGAACGACAAGGGCGAGACGGTCACGTACCGGCGGATCGCCCGCTCCTTCGACGACACCATGGGCTTCAGCGTCGAGCTGGACTCCTGGGAGCAGTGGAGCTTCCTCAACCTGGGCGGCCCGACCCATCCGATGCACATCCACCTGATCAGCTTCCAGGCGATGAGCCGTCAGGCCTACGCGGCGGACGGCTTCGATCCGGCGCTGGGCGGTACGCGCGAGGGCGCGCCGGTCGCGTACTCGGGCGAGCTGGAGGTGTTGCCGAGCGAGCGGGGCTGGAAGGACACCATCCAGGTCGCGGGCGGCGAGATGGTCAACGTCATCGGCCGCTACACCGGGGCGACGGGCCGCTTCATGTATCACTGCCACATCCTGGAGCACGAGGACATGGCCATGATGCGGCCGTTCCTGGTCACCCCGGGCCAGGTGCTCGTCTTCGACCACCACCGCCCGGGCGGCGGCCACCACGGCGTCGCCTAGGACACGTCGGCACACACGTCGGCACCGGCAGCCGGGGCGCCCCGGCTGCCGGTGCCGTACGGCTCACACGTGTCACACGTACAGGAAGCCGCCCGGGACGGTGGCGGTTCCGAAGGCCGTCACCAGGGTGACGGTCGCGGTACCGGCCACTCCGGGCGGAGTGACGCCGGTGACCGTGGTGGCGGTGGCGGTCACGCCGGTGGCGGGAACGCCGTTGAACAGCACGGCCAGCACGCCGCCGAGGTTGGTCCCGTTGATGGTGAACGCCGTACCGCCGGCCGTCGTTCCGGTGTTGGGAACGATGTTGGTGGGCACCGGCGGGGGCGGAGCCACGAAGTAGGTGAACCCGCCCGGAACGGTGGCCGCGCCACCGGGGCCGGTGAGGACCACGGCCGCGGTGCCGGCCGAGCCCGGCGGGGTGATGCCGACCAGCTGGGTCCCGGCGGGGTTCACGGCCACGATGGTCCCGGGGATACCGGCGAAGGTGATGCCGGTGACCGTGTTCAGGTTGGTGCCGTTGATCACGAACACGGTGCCGCCGGTGGTCGGGCCCACGGCCGGGGTGATGGAGGTGGCGGTGGGCGGGGGCGGCGCTACGTAGGTGTACGGCTGGCTGTTGCTGGTGCCGCCGGTGGTGGTGACGAGGACCTGGACGGACCCGGCCGCGTGCGGCGGAGCGATCACCACGACGACGTCGGTGGATCCCGGCCAGCCGCCGCCCCAGCCACCGCCCCAACCGCCACCCCAGCCGCCGCCCCAGTCGGTGGGCTGGCTGACGATGGTGGCGGGGACGCCGCCGAAGGTCACGCTGATGACGTTGCGCAGGTTCGTCCCGGTCAGCTGGACGAGGTTCCCGCCGGTGGTGGGGCCGGAGTTGGGCACCACGGACACCAGCAGCGGCGGGCCGGTCGGGGGCCAGTAGCCCGCGGTGGGTGCGGCGGCGGACACGAGAGCGGTCGAGGTCATGGTCGGTCCTCCCAGGGAAGGGTCAGATGAGGTGCACTGGGCGCACGCAGGCCGACAGCGGAGAAACGGAAAGCTGGTGGGCCGCCGAGCAGGGCGCAGGAGCGGTGCACGGATGAGGCGGGAGCAACGGGGCGAAATCCCGGCTCCTGAATGGCTGACGAGGTATGGGGCAGCCTCGATGCCACGTTTTCCAGTTATCCACGCCCGTCCGTGTCGCTCAAGACTTCAGAACAGCCATCACTCGTTTGGCGCACGCAAGCTCGCACAGTGGCATATTTATATGACGAACGCTCGGCTATTCGGGGGAATTCGCCGACGGAGTATCGCCTGTTGGGGCCCGTCGCGCTTGTAATAAATGACATCGATCGAACCGGTAGATCGAACCGGTAGGGAACGATCCGATGAGCCTTGCAGCGTTCCTTCTCGCCCTCGGCACCACCTGCCGTATCACCCGCTTCATCACCAAGGACACCCTGGCGGCGGGCTTCCGGATGTGGATCGCCGACCGCTTCGGTGACGACTCTCCGGTCACCTATCTGGTCAACTGCGGCTGGTGTACGAGCACGTGGGTGGGCGGCGCCACCGCCGCATACGCCTTCTCACTGGACACCACCGCGTGGTTCCAGATCCCGGCCACCGCCCTGACGCTTTCCTATCTCGCCGGTGTGGCATCGCGGTGGCTCGACTGAAAGGAAAACGCACCCATGGGCTGCAACTGTGGTGGAAGAACACCCCAACCCGTTGTCCTCTACCAGTTGACGCTGCCGGACGGCACGGTCCGCCGCTACGTCACCTACCAGGAAGCCGAGGCGGCCAACAAGCGCGCCGGTTCCACCGGAGTGATCAGCACCGTCACCCAGTGAGGGCCCGGCTGTCGGTGCCATCCGGCAGACTGCGGGACATGGATGTCACGATCAGACGCGCGCGGGACGAGGAACTGGACGAGGTCGGGGAGTTCACCGCGGCCGTGTACATCGGGGACGGGCTGCTGGACTTCGGGGCCGAGGACCCGTACATCGAGGACCTGCGCGACGCGCGGAAGCGGGCCGCGGGGTCGGAGGTGCTGGTCGCGGCGGACGCGGAGAGCGACGCGGTGCTGGGCGCGCTGGCGTTCGCCGTCCATGGCGGGCCGTACGCGGAGCTGGCCGGTCCGGACGAGGCCGAGTTCCGGATGCTCGCGGTGCGGCCCGAGGCGCGGCGGCGCGGGGCGGCCGAGGCGCTGGTGCGGGCCTGTATGGACCGGACGCGGGAGCTGGGGCTCGGGGGCATGGTCCTTTCCACCCACCCCAGGATGACCACCGCCCACCGGCTCTATGAGCGGCTGGGGTTCCGGCGCGCGCCGGAGCGGGACTGGGAGCCGATCCCCGGGATCACCCTGTGGGGCGGTCATTCACCGTGGACATATGACCGCTCACGTCACCGTAGCCAGCCACGCTCACGCAGGGCCGCGGTGAACGCGGCGTACGAGGCGTCGAGGGCGGCGTGCTCGCGCGCGTCCGGTACGACGTCCCGGCCGGGGCGGACCATCGCGGCGGCGCTCGCCGTGAGGTCCGCGTGGAGGGTTCCGGAGGCGGCCAGCAGGGCGGCACCGAAGGCCGTTTCGGCATGATCGGCGACGCGCAGCGGGCGGCCGAGGACGGTGGTGCGGATCCGGGTCCACAGCGGGCTGCGGCTGCCGCCGCCCGCGGCCCACAGCGGGCCCTCCACCGCCACGCCCAGCTCCGCCACCCGCTCCAGCGCGAGGCGCTCCAGGAAGGCCACGCCCTCCAGCGTGGCGCGGTGCCGGTCGGCGTCGTCGGCCGGAGTGCCGAGGACGAAGCCCCGGGCGGCGCCGCTGACGAACGGGAAGCGCTCACCCTCGCGGCGCAGCGGATACGCGACCACCGAGGCCGGGCCGCGGTCCGCGGCGGCGCGGTCGAGCGCGGGCAGTTGGCCGGGGGGAACGTGCGCCAGGGCCTCGCCACCGGTGCTGGAGGCGCCGCCCGGCAGCCACCAGCCGTCAGGGTGGCGGTGGCTGTAGAGCGCGCCGGACGGGTCGGCGACCAGGTCGCGGGTGACGCCCTTGAGGACGTACGTGGTGCCGAGGATGCCCACGAACTGCCCGGGCCGCACGGCCCCGGTGGCGAGTTGTCCGGCGCAGCCGTCGGTCATACCGAGACGGACCGCGCACCCGGGCGGCAGCCCGGTCTCCGCGGCGGCCTCCGCGCACACCGTGCCGATCGGCGAAGCCGGTGCCCGGACGGACGGCAGCCACCGGGCCGGTACGCCGAGCGCGTCGAAGACCTCGTCCGGCCACTCCCCGGCGCGGGCGTCGTAGCCGCTCTTGAGCGCATGCGACCAGTCGGTGGCGACGGGCCCGCCGGTGAGCCGCCACCCGATGAGGTCGGGGGTGTGGAACACGTGCCGGACGGCCTCATGGGCGACATGTCGCTCCCCATGGGCCCGGTGCCCAAGGGCATCCGCATGCCCCTCCGCGCCCGCCAGCCAGGCGATGCGGCCGAGGGCGGCGGTCGGGGCGACCGACAGGCCCAGGGTTCGCCAGCGCGGGGCGCCCGCCTCCTGGGCGCGGGCGTTGAGCCCGGCGGCGCGGCGGTCGTCGTACATCAGGGCGGGGCCGAGGGGTTCGCCCCGGCCGTCCGCGAGGACGATCGTGCCGGAGGTGGCGGCGACGGCCACCGCCACGACCTCCCGGCCGCCCGCCGGAAGGGCCTCGGTGGCCTGGCGCAGGGCCGCCGCGACGGCGGGCCACCAGGCCGTGGCGTCCTGTTCGCTGCGTCCGCCCGCGCCCCGGCGTGGGGGCGGGAGTTGCGCGCTGCCCCGCGCCCGTACGCGCCCGTGGGCGTCGGCGCACACCACCCGCACGGCCGCCGTGGCGATGTCGATCCCCGCGACGACCTCGGCCCGGTCGGACATCACAGATCACGCCCCTCACACGTGGAGTTAAGTTAACACTGGTGATGTTAAGAAGGGCCGGGGGCGATCCTCACATCGGTACGCTCCCGCCACTCCCCGATCAGCCGGGCGTCCGCCGCGCCGTCCACCACCAGATGGTCGAAGTCGGCCAGCGGGCACAGCCGGTGCAGCGCCGTGCGCCGCGTCTTGGACGCGTCCATCAGCAGCGCCGTGCGGGCCGCGGAGGCGAGCATGGCGCGCTTCACCAACACCACGTCCTGCTCCTGGTGGTACGTGGTCGCCGCGTCCATGGCCGAGGTGCTGACCAGCGCCAGGTCCACCGAGACCGCCGCGATCGCCTCCGCGCACGGCACGCCGAGGAAGGAGTCATGGGTGTGCGAGTACTGCCCGCCGAGCCCGATCAGCCGGATCCGCGGCACCCCGGCGAAGACCTCGATCACCCGCCGGGCATTGGTCACCACGGTCAGCGGGGCGGACTCCACCAGCAGTCGGGCGAGCGCCAGGACGGTCGTGGAGTCGTCCAGCATCAGCGACATCCCGGGCTCGACCAGCTCCGCGGCGGTGGCGGCCACCGCCTCCTTCTCGGCCCGGTGGGCGCCCATCCGGTAGGCGAGGCTGGACTCGAAGACCGACGAGGGCAGGGCCGAGACCCCGCCCCGGAACTTGCGCAGCACCCCGAGCCGGGCCAGCTCGTCCAGATCCCGGTGGACGGTCATCAGGCTGACGCCGGTGAGGTCGGCCAGCTCCGCCGCGGTGGCGGTGGAGTGCGCGAGGACGTATTCGGTGATGGTCTGTCTGCGGGCGTCCTGGGAGCGGACCGTGGTCATGGGCGGGATCCTCCCGTAGCGCCGTCGGTGGGCACGGTGTCGGTAGGCACGTTCGCGGCGGGCACGTTGGCGGTGGACACAGTCTCCGTGGGGACGTTCAGGGAGCGCAGCGCCGTGCGGTCGCCGTCGACGCCGATCTCGGTCACCGCCGCGTTGTCCAGCCGGGGGAAGACCGTGCGGTAACGGCCGACGGGGATGCCGAGCAGGGTGCACAGCGCGGTCCGCAGCAGGCTGTTGTGCGCCACGACGAGCACCGTGCGGTCCGGATGCGCGGCGGCGAGCCGGCGCAGGGCGGCGACGGCGCGGGCCGCGGCCTCACCGGGGCGCTCCGAGCCGGGGAAGGCGCCGGTCTCGGGGTCGTCGCGGAACGCCCGGACGGCCGCCGGATCCTCCGCCTCCATCTCGGCAAGGGTGCGGCCCTCGCCCCAGCCGAAGTCCATCTCGCGCAGGTCCTCGACCACTTCGGGGACCAGGGACAGCGCGGTGGCGGCCGGTTCGGCGGTGCGCCGCGCCCGGCTCAGCGGGGAGCAGGCCACCGCGTCGATCCCACGGCCCCGCGCCCAGTGGGCGAGGGCCCGCGCCTGCCGGTGGCCGCGCTCGGTCAGCGCGATGTCCGAGGTTCCGGCGTACCGGTTCTCCGCGTGCCACACGGTCTCCCCGTGGCGTACGAGCAGCAGTCGGGCGGTCATCCGGGGTCTCCCATGCGTCAACCATGGCCTGAGCCATTGCCTGATCACGTCTCTGGTGTTAAATCTAGCATCGCTCATGTGATGGAGCGCCGAGGTTCCGGAGGGAAGCAGGGCATGCGCATGATCATCGGAGTGGATGTCGGCACTTCCGTCACCAAGGCCGTGGCCTTCGACCGCGATGGGGTCGTGCACGCCTCCGCGGCCCGCCCCAGCCGACTGGACCGCCTGCCCGGCGGCCGGGTCGAACAGGATCTTGAGGACGTGCTGCGCACGGTCGCCGAGGTGGTGCGCGAGGTGGCCGCGGCGCTCCCAGGGCCGCCCGCCGCGCTCGCGCTCACCGGCCAGGGCGACGGACTGTGGCTGCGCGACGAGGCGGGCCGGGCGGTGCGCCCGCCGATCTCCTGGCTGGACGGCCGGGGCGGCGAGACCATCGCCCGCTGGCGCGCCGACGGCACGCTCACCGCCCTCTACGCGCTCACCGGCTCCGGGCTGTTCCCCGGCTGCCACGCCCCGCTGCTGCACTGGCTGGCCGAGCACGAACCGGGGGCGCTGGAGCTGGCGGCGGTCGCGGGGTACTGCGTGGACGCGGTGGCCCAGCGGCTGACCGGTGCCATCACCGTGGACGCCTCCGACGCGTCCCTGCCGTTCCTCAACGTCACCACCCGTACGTATGTGCCGGACGCCCTGGAGCGCTGCGGGCTGTCCGGCTACGCCCGGCTGCTGCCGGAACCCGCCGCGCCCGGCGCCGTCCTCGCGCTGGACGACGAGGGGGCCCGGCTGACCGGGCTGCCGCCCGGACTGCCCGTGGTCTCCGGTCCGTACGACCTTCCGGCGTGCGCCATCGGCAGCGGAGTGCGGGACGTGGGCGACGGGCTGCTCATCGTCGGCACCACGCTGGCCTGCCAGGTGCTCACCGACCGCGCTGCGGTGGACGCTTCGGCCGATCCGGCCGGAATGTGGCTGTGCACCCCCGACCCGGAGCGCTGGCTGCGCGCGATGCCCGCGATGGTCGGCACGGCCGCCCTGGAGTGGGTGCTCGATCTCACAGGCACGACCACCGCCGGACTGGACGCCCTGCTGGGCGCGAGTCCGCCCGGAGCGAACGGCGTGACCGCGCTGCCCTTCCTGTCCGGCGCCGGGGAGCGCGCCCCGTTCGTCGAGCCCGCCGCCCAGGGGCGGTTGGATGGTCTCACCCTCTCCACCACCCGCGCCGACACCGTACGGGCCGTATGCGAGGCCATCGCCTACGCGGCCCGCCACTGCCTGGAGGCTGCCGGGCTCTCGGGACGGCTCGCGCTGTGCGGCGGAGGGGTACGTTCCGCCGCCTGGACGGAGATTTTCGCGAATGTCATCGGCCGCCCGGTGGTCATTCCGGACGAGCCGGAGGTCGGCGCGCGGGGCGCTGTCGCGGTCGCGTGGCGGTCGCTCGGCGACCCCGTGGACGCGTCCCGGTGGCGCTCCGCGTCCCGTACGGTCGAACCGCGGAGCGAGCTTCGCGGCGCCTACGAGGACGGCTACGCGGGCTACCGCGACCGCCTCGCCCGTGCCCTGGACGAATGGCGGACGAGCGGTCCGGCGAGCTAGTTTTCCCTGGGATTCCGGCGCGGCCAAAGCCCGACGCGACTAGCACATCTATACGAATCCACCCAGCTGACGACACAACATCTGGGGGCGCGTGCGCAGCGCGACACAAGATGTATGCTCGTGCTCGCTGTCGCCGCAGGGGAATCCGGTGCGAATCCGGAACTGTCCCGCAACGGTGTACGTGTGCGCTTTTGCGTACCCGTGAGTCCGATGACCTGCCGACGGCCGTCTGCATACGTCCGGGCCTCGCGGGTTGGGCCGATGGACGCTGCGTGGTGTGCCGTGAAGCGGAATCGGCATGCCCGTGAGCGGCCATCGTGCACTGCCCTCGCAGGCCCCCAGCCGAGCGAGGGAGAACACTTCAGTGACCATCGCGCCCGCCGACCCGGTTTCAGAGGCAGCGGAGACTCAGGCAGCGGCCGACGCGCCCGGGACCGCCCTGCTGCGGACCCTCACCGGGCTCACCGCCGATCTGCCCGCCACCGACCCCGGCAAGGTCGCGGCCGCCGCCCTGCGCGGCCGCCATCCCGGTTCGGACGAGGCGGAGTTGCGCTCCCTGGCGACCGAGGCGGCGGCCGGACTCATCGGCGAGGAGCCGGAGTACTCCAAGCTCGCCGCGCGGCTGCTGACCCGCGCGATCGCCGACGAGGCGGCCGGGCAGGGCGCGGACTCCTTCTCCGCGTCCGTCGCCGTGGGCCACCGCGAGGGCCTGATCGCCGACTCCACCGCCGAGTTCGTGACGGCCCACACCGCCCGGCTGGACGCGCTGGTCGACCGGGCGCTGGCCGACGGCGCCGACGACCGCTTCGGCTACTTCGGGCTGCGCACCCTGCACAGCCGCTATCTGCTCCGCCACCCGATCACCCGTCAGGTGATCGAGACCCCGCAGCACTTCCTGCTGCGGGTGGCCTGCGGGCTCGCCGAGGACCTGTCCGAGCGGGCGCTGGACGACGTCGCCGAGCTGTACCGGATGACCAGCACGCTGTCGTACCTGCCCAGCTCCCCCACGCTGTTCAACTCCGGCACCCGGCACCCGCAGATGTCCTCCTGCTATCTGCTGGACTCGCCGCTGGACGAGCTGGACTCGATCTACAACCGCTACCACCAGGTGGCACGCCTCTCGAAGCACGCGGGCGGCATCGGTCTTTCGTACTCCCGCATCCGCGCCCGCGGTTCGCTGATCCGCGGCACCAACGGGCACTCCAACGGCATCGTGCCGTTCCTGCGCACGCTCGACGCCTCGGTGGCCGCCGTCAACCAGGGCGGCCGGCGCAAGGGCGCGGCCTGCGTCTACCTGGAGACCTGGCACGCGGACATCGAGGAGTTCCTGGAGCTGCGGGACAACACGGGCGAAGAGGCCCGCCGCACCCACAACCTCAACGTCGCGCACTGGATCCCCGACGAGTTCATGCGCCGGGTCGAGGCCGACGGCGACTGGTCGCTGTTCTCGCCCGTGGACGCGCCCGAGCTGGTCGACCTGTGGGGCGAGGAGTTCGACGCCGCGTACCGCAAGGCCGAGGCCGAGGGACGGGCGCTCAAGCAGGTCCCCGCGCGCCAGCTGTACTCCCGGATGATGCGCACCCTCGCGCAGACCGGCAACGGCTGGATGACGTTCAAGGACGCCGCCAACCGCACCGCCAACCAGACCGCCGAGGCGGGCCGGGTCGTCCACTCCTCCAACCTGTGCACCGAGATCCTCGAGGTCACCGACGACGGCGAGACCGCCGTCTGCAACCTCGGCTCGGTCAATCTGTCCGCCCACCTGGGCGAGGACGGCGAGATGGACTGGGAGCGGCTGGACCGCACCGTCCGCACCGCCGTGACCTTCCTCGACCGCGTGGTGGACATCAACTTCTACCCCACGGAAGAGGCCGGGGCCTCCAACTCCCGCTGGCGGCCGGTGGGGCTCGGCCTGATGGGCCTCCAGGACGTCTTCTTCCGGCTGCGGCTGCCGTTCGACTCACCCGAGGCGCAGGCGCTCTCCACCCGGATCTCCGAGCGCATCATGCTCGCCGCGTACGAGGCGTCCTGCGACCTCGCCGAGCGCCACGGCCCGCACCCGGCCTGGGCCGAGACCCGCACCGCGCGCGGTGTGCTCCACCCGGACCACTACACCGGCGCGCAGGCCGCCTGGCCCGAGCGCTGGGAGGCGCTGCGCACCCGGATGGCGACCACCGGCATGCGCAACTCGCTGCTGCTGGCCATCGCGCCGACCGCCACCATCGCGTCCATCGCGGGCGTGTACGAGTGCATCGAGCCGCAGGTCTCCAACCTCTTCAAGCGCGAAACCCTCAGCGGTGAGTTCCTCCAGGTCAACAACTACCTGGTGAACGACCTGAAGAAGCTCGGCGTCTGGGACACCCAGACCCGTGACGCGCTGCGCGAGGCCAACGGCTCGGTCCAGGACCTCTCCTGGGTTCCTCAGGACGTCCGCGACCTGTACCGCACCGCGTGGGAGATCCCGCAGCGCGCCCTGATCGACATGGCGGCGGCCCGCACCCCGTACCTCGACCAGAGCCAGTCGCTGAACCTCTTCATGGCGGCGCCGACCATCGGCAAGCTCAGCTCGATGTACGCGTACGCCTGGAAGCGCGGCATCAAGACCACGTACTACCTGCGCTCCCGCCCGGCGACCCGGATCGCCCAGAGCGCCCGCGGTGGTGCCGCCACGGCCACCACCCCGGTCCCCGCTCCCGTCCCCGCCCAGCAGACGCCCGACGAGGCCGACGCGGTCGCCTGCTCCCTGGAAAACCCCGAGTCCTGCGAGGCCTGCCAGTAATGCCCACCGCATCCGAGATGACCACCGCGAACACCGCGACGGATCACGCCAAGAACCTGCTCGACCCGGGCTTCGAGCTGACCCTGCGGCCGATGCGGTACCCGCAGTTCTACGACCGCTACCGGGACGCGATCAAGAACACCTGGACCGTGGAAGAGGTCGACCTCCACTCGGACGTCGCCGACCTCGCCAAGCTCTCCCCCGGTGAGCAGCACATGATCAGCCGACTGGTGGCGTTCTTCGCGACCGGCGACTCGATCGTGTCCAACAACCTGGTGCTGACGCTCTACAAGCACATCAACTCCCCCGAAGCGCGGCTGTACCTGTCGCGGCAGCTCTTCGAGGAGGCCGTGCACGTCCAGTTCTATCTGACCCTGCTGGACACCTACCTGCCCGACCCGGACGACCGGGCGGCGTCCTTCGCGGCGGTCGAGAACATCCCCTCCATCCGGGAGAAGGCGGAATTCTGCTTCCGCTGGATGGACTCGGTGGAGAAGATCGACCGCCTGGAGTCCAAGGCCGACCGCCGCCGCTTCCTGCTCAACCTGATCTGCTTCGCGGCCTGCATCGAGGGCCTCTTCTTCTACGGCGCCTTCGCCTACGTCTACTGGTTCCGCTCGCGCGGTCTCCTGCACGGCCTCGCGACCGGCACCAACTGGGTGTTCCGCGACGAGTCCATGCACATGGAGTTCGCCTTCTCCGTCGTGGACACCGTCCGCGAGGAGGAGCCCGACCTCTTCGACGACGATCTGGAGCGCCAGGTCACCGACATGCTGAAGGAAGCCGTCGAGGCGGAGCTCCAGTTCGCCCACGACCTGTGCGGCGACGGCCTGCCGGGCATGAACACCGAATCGATGCGCGCCTACCTGGAGTGCGTCGCCGACCAGCGCCTGGCCCGCCTCGGCTTCCCCGCGGTCTTCGGCTCGGAGAACCCGTTCTCCTTCATGGAGCTCCAGGACGTCCAGGAGCTGACCAACTTCTTCGAACGCCGCGCCTCGGCCTACCAGGTGGCGGTCGAGGGCTCGGTCTCCTTCGACGACGACTTCTGAGCCTCACCCGCACCACAGGGCCGGACCCCTCGGGGTCCGGCCCTGTGGCATGGCGGCACGCTCAGTCGTTCGGCACCGTCTCGTAGCGGGCGGTGCCCTCGGCCATCTGCCGGAGGACGTCCTTGCGGTCGCGCTTGGAGAGGCGGTCGATGTAGAGGTAGCCGTAGAGGTGGTCGGTCTCGTGCTGGAGGCAGCGGGCGAAGTAGCCGGTGCCGCGCACGGTGATGGGGTTGCCCTCGGCGTCCTGGCCGCGCACCACCGCGTAGTCCGGGCGGGCCAGCTCGCAGTAGGCGGTGGGGACCGACAGGCAGCCCTCGTTGGAGTCGTCCAGGACGCGGCGGTCGGCGGGCAGCTCCTCCAGGACCGGGTTGCAGACCACGCCGACGTGGCGTACGCCCTCGTCGTCCAGGCAGTCGTAGACGAAGACCTTGCGGTCGACGCCGATCTGGTTGGCGGCCAGGCCCACGCCCTCCGCCGCCCGCTGGCTGGCGAACATGTCGTCGATCAGCGCCGCCAGCTCGTCGTCGAACTCGGTGACGTCCTGGCACTCCTTGTGGAGCACCGGGTTCCCGACGACGGTGATCGGGCGGGCGGTGCCGCGCTCGCGGTACGCCTGCTCGCGCTCCTCGCAGTCCTCCGTGTCCACGACGAACTCGTCGTCCGCCTGCTGCTTCGTGGTCCCTTGCTGCGACATCGTCCGCCGTACGCCTTCCTTCAAACCCTGATGCGTCGCCCTACAGGGTACGGCCCGCAGGTGAGGCCAGGGGATCAGTGGCCCTTTCCGGGCATTCAGCAGACCTCTTCCAGGTCCCGCCACTCCCGGGTGTCCGGGCTGTCGGCGACCCAGCCGTCCAGCAGCCCCCGCACCAGCCCGCTGGGGGCGGCGATCCCGCATTCGCGCTCGGCGACCCACAGCGAGCCCGAGCCCGCCGTGCGGTGCCCCAGCGGACCGGGGTGGCCCGGCTCACTGTGGTCGTGCGGGTCCAGGTGCTCGCCCTCGCCCTCGTCGCTGGGCATCCGGCTCTCCGAACAGGAACGGCACAGCAGCCGCACCGAGGACGACCAGTCCTCGGCGGCGAAGCCCGCGTCGGCCGCCAGCCGCTCCAGGGCGTCCCGGTCGGCCTCGGTGGCCGCCTCCAGCAGCACCACCCAGGTCGGCACCGGGGACGGCGCCCACAGCTCGATCTCGTCGAAGACGGGGTAGGCCGGGCCCGCGGCGGTCACGCGCTCACCGTGCGGAACGCCGTCGTGCAGCACGACCTCGCCCCAGCGCCGCCCGGAGGACGGCAGCGGGATCGACAGCACCTCGATCCGGGCCGGGTCCAGCCGACGGCCCCAGACCACCTCGGCCTCGCCCTCGGGCGACAGCCGCACCGCCGCGCTGCCCAGCTCCATGCCGAGCGGCTCACCGGAAGCGGACGCCTCCCCGGGCACCTTCAGCCCGTACGCCTGCCAGGCACGGCGGGCCAGCGGCCAGTCCTGGAGGGCGGTCGCCGCGATGCCCACGTTCCACCAGTCGGGAGCGCCCGTCTCGCGGTCCAGCAGGGCGACGGCGCGCAGCCCGGCGGCCCGGGCCTGCTCCCAGTCGTGCCGGAACTTGTGCAGCAGCGCGAGGTTGAACCAGGACTCCGACAGCCACGGCTCCAGGTCGGCGGCGCGGGTCAGCAGCGCTCCCGCGTCCTCGTACCGGCCGTCGCCGATGAGCGTGAACGCACGGTCCGTGGCCTGCCGCCATGAGGCGGACGGCCGGTGCCGTACCTTGCCGAAGATCTTCACGATTCCCGCCTGCCGGTATCGAAGTAGTCCCGTACCAGAGCCTTGCGCGGACGGTGTCGCCCTCCCTGGAAGACAACCTGCCACACATCCGCGGACATCTCAGCCCAGCCCCTCACCCTTCGGCCGGGAGACGATGCCCACCACACCTCCTTGCCACCGGCCATCGGCCCGACACCCCTCTCTCGCATCCAACCATGCCTCTTGGGAGACCCGCTCATTACCGGCGAGTTCCACATTCGTCACCGGGTTCCTCACCGTGGGCGGTCGTACGCCGGGCGGGACAGCACCGTCGCCAGCGCCTCCACCACCGCCGGATCGAAGTCCCGCGCGGTGGCCAGCCGCAGCCGCTCCAGGGCGCACAGCGGTGCCGCTCCCCCCGGTCCCGCGGCCGCCGGGCCGCCCGCCGCCTCGGTGTACGCGTTCACCGCGCGCACGATACGCGCGGACAGGGGCTGTTCGCGGTACGGGTCCGCCTGCCGTTCGACGATCACCGCGACCTCCGCGGGCACCCCTGTCTGCCGTACCACGGCACCCCCCAGCAACGCGATCCGCCGTTGCTCGGCACGGGCCAGCGGCTCGGTCGCCCCGGCCGGAACCGGGTCCACCAGGGACAGCTGCCCGATGTCGTGCATCAGCGCCGCGTATTCCAGCACAGTCAGGGCGGGCTCGGAAAGCCCCAGCTCACGGCCGACCGCCCGGCTGAGCCCGGCGACTTTACGGGCATGGCCTGCCGGGGTGTACCCGGCGATCTCGGTCGAGCGGGCCAGGGAGGCGATGGTCTGCCGGCAGGTGGCCCGGATCGCGGCGTAGCGGCGGAACGAGTACTGGATCAGCAGCGGCGGCAGCGCCAGCACCGGCAGCGCCCACAGCCCGGTGACGGCCACCGTGAGCGCCATCACCACCCCGGTCGCGCAGATCGCCGACCCTATTCCGGTCAGCGCCCGCAGCTCGTCGCGCAGCAGCGGTCCGTACGGCCAGCCGGTGCGGGCGCGGGCCAGGGCGGCCGCGAGCACCGCGTCGCACAGCGCGGTCAGGGCCAGCACGGCCAGCAAGTAGCCGACGAGGGCGGGGCCGTGCCCCAGCCAGGCGGCCAACCGGCCGGTGTGGTGCAACGGTTGGAAGCAGGTGGCCGCGA
>NZ_GG657754.1:3835655-3836146 GCF_000158915.1 Streptomyces himastatinicus ATCC 53653
GCGCGCTCCCCTCGCGGCCCACTCCGCCGCGCTCCGGTCCCGGTCCCGGCCCCGGTCAGGGTCCTGTGCCGGGCCATCCGGGTCGGACGACCGGCCCGAGCCACCGGCCTGGCGCTCCTCGGCGGAGCCGGAGCCACCGGACGGCCCGGACGCACCTCCCCTTCGCGCCCGGCCGGTTCGGGCCGGACCGCCGGGCCAGGGCTCCTGCGAGCTGCGGCGGGCTGCGGCGGTGCCCCCGCCCGGCCCTCTCGCGGCCCACTCCGCCAAGGCGCCGGGGCGGTCATCCGGGCCGTCGCTGCCGGGCGCGCCGGGGCCCTGATCCGTCGCCGGGCCGTCGTCCCCGCCCCGGGCCCGGGCGGACGGCAGGCGTGGGCCTTCGCCGGGCGGGGCCGGGTGGGGGCCGGGGGCCCGACCCTCCGGGCCGGGCGCGCCGCCGCGCCGGGCGGTCACGAGCCGCCGCCGGAGCGCGAGCCGTCGGGCGGCGGGGCGGC
>NZ_GG657754.1:3836441-3837162 GCF_000158915.1 Streptomyces himastatinicus ATCC 53653
CACCGCTTCAGCTCCGCGACCGCCGTCTCCACCGGGCGGGCCCTGCTGTACGTACGCGTCGAGGTCATCGCGTCGAACGCGTCCGCGACCGCCACCACCCGCGCGAACTCCGGGATCTGCGCCCCGGCAAGACCGTACGGATAGCCGCTGCCGTCCAGCCGCTCGTGGTGGTGCAGGATCGCCGTCCGCGCCTCGCCCAGGAAGCGGATGCCGCGCACCATCTCGTGGCCGTATTCGGGGTGCAGCTCGATGACGCGGCGCTCCTCGGGGGTCAGCGGGCCGTTCTTGCGCAGCAGCCGGGTGGGGACACCGAGCTTGCCCACGTCGTGGAGGATGCCCGCGATGCGCAGGGCCTCCAGCCGGTCGCCGCTCATGCCCAGTTCGCGGGCGATCATCACGGAGGCGCGGCCGACCCGCTCGCTGTGGCCCCGGGTGTAGCGGTCCTTGATGTCGACCGCCTGGACGAGGGCGCGGATGGTGGCCTGGTGGGCGGCGCGCTCGCGGTGGTAGAGCGCGAAGACGCAGGCGCAGACGTACATCGGCAGCAGCACCAGCAGGGCCGCCGCCGGTCCGTACGGGCTGGTCCACAGCACCGCCATGGCGAGCCCGGCGGGCCCGTGGACCAGCTGCGGCGCCAGCGCGCTCAGATGGCGTCCGCGCCAGGCGGCGCGGGCCGAGCGGCGCTCGGCGAGGACCAGCACCCCGCCCTCGAGGGCGGCGG
>NZ_GG657754.1:3837570-3854550 GCF_000158915.1 Streptomyces himastatinicus ATCC 53653
AGGAAGTGCCCGCAACGACCGCCCTCCTCCCCATCCGCATCCGTTCGCCGCCCCGTCCGGGGCGGGTCAGATTGGGGAGAATAGGGCCGCAAGCGGCGGACGGGACCGGATGGACCGCCCGATTGCACCCCTTCGGGTGATGATCGGACCGTTCGGTAAACGCCGCCCGCGACCCGCGGGCCAGGGTCACGGCCCGGCGGTCACTCCGGTGTGGTCACTCCTGGGCGGTGGCGGGCCTGGACGCCTCGGCGGTGTCCGCGCCGGTGCCCGGCTCCGCGGTGAGCTCGCGCTCGGGGACCGCCTGCCCGGAGCGGATCAGCTCGATGCGGCCCATGACCTTCGAGCGGAGGTCGGTGGGCACGTCGTCATGCCCGCAGCACCGCTTGACCAGCTTCTTCACGGCCTGCTCCAGACCGTACTTCTCCAGGCAGGGGGAGCACTCGTCAAAGTGCACCTCGAACTTGGCACAGTCCCCGTCGGGCATCTCGCGATCGAGGAACTCGTAGAGATGGTCGAGGACCTCGGAGCAGTCCGTCTCGTGCGACTCTCCGCAGCTCATGAGTCCGCGCCTTTCCGATCGTGCGCCCCGTCCGCCGCCGCACCGGACGCGCCCGCCGGGACGAGCCCGCGCCCACGGGCGTAGTCCTCCAGCATTTCGCGCAGCTGACGGCGCCCACGGTGCAGACGGGACATCACCGTACCGATGGGTGTCCCCATGATGTCGGCGATCTCCTTGTACGCAAACCCCTCGACATCCGCGAGGTAGACCGCGATCCGGAACTCCTCGGGAATGGCCTGAAGAGCCTCCTTGACATCCGAATCAGGAAGGTGATCCAGGGCCTGGGACTCGGCGGACCGCAGACCGGTCGACATATGTGACTCGGCGCGCGCGAGCTGCCAGTCCTCGATCTCCTCGGCCGCACTGCGCTGGGGTTCGCGCTGCTTCTTGCGGTACGAGTTGATGAAGGTGTTGGTGAGAATGCGGTACAGCCACGCCTTGAGGTTGGTGCCCTCGCGGAATTGGTGGAAGGACCCGTACGCCTTCGCGTACGTCTCCTGCACGAGGTCCTCTGCGTCGGCCGGATTACGGGTCATGCGCAGCGCGGCAGAGTACATCTGGTCGAGGAACGTCAGGGCGTCCCGCTCGAAGCGCGCGTTGCGCTCCGCGGACGTCTCCTGCCGCTGCTCGTCCTGCGCTCCCTCGATGACGCCGTCGGTCTCTGCGTCGGTCCCAGTGACCTGACCCACCTCCTCCGTATTCGCGGCGGTACCCGATGCGGACCCGCTCGAATCGGAGAATAGACGACGATCCGGTCCGCCCGCCGCCTCGATCTTCGCGGTCTGCTCCGCCTCCAGCTGACGCCAGTCCAGGTCAGCGCCGTGCGGGCGGGCCGGGCAAGCAAGCGAACCCATGCGGGGAACTCCCTCTCCTCGTGCTGGTGCCTCTTACGCGGTCGATACCTACGACGCGTATAACACCGACCCCCGGGGTGGCATTCCCGTGACCTCTCCCACAGCGATCACCCCACGAGCCGCGCCAGCCACTCCCCCACGGCTTCGGTGATCACGGCCATGGCCTCCGACTCCGTGATGTCCGCCGACTTCGGCACGGCGAAGCCGTGGTCACCGTGGGGCACCTCCACCAGTTCCGTGGACTCCGGCAGCGCCGGGAACTCCGCGGGGCGGCCGAAGGCGTCGCGGCCACCCTGGAGGACCAGCGTCGGCAGGCCCGTGGACAGCAGCTCCTCGGCGCGGGACTTCTCCGGCTTGCCCGGCGGGTGCAGCGGGAAGGACAGCGCCAGCACGGCGCGGGCGCCCAGCTCGGACGCCGTACGGCAGGCCACTCGCGCGCCCGCGCTGCGGCCGCCCGCGACGACCGGCAGGCCGGGCCGCTCCAGCGCGGGCCACAGCGCGCGCCAGCCGGTGTCGAGGGTCTTGGGGGCGGGCGCGACCTTCTTGCCCGCCACCCGCCACGGCTGTTCGACCAGCGCGACGGTCACTCCTCGCGGCGGCAGCGCGGCGGCCAGCGCCCGCAGGTCGCGTGCCTCGATGCCGCCGCCCGCGCCGTGGGAGACGGCCAGCACGGTGTGCGCGCCGGAGGCGTGGTGCCAGGTGATACGGGCGTCGCCGACCGGGGTCGGCACGGTCTCGGCGGCGGGCGTCGTCCCGGTCGTCCCAGTGGTCCCTGTGGTCCCTGTGGTCCCAGTAGTGCGCGTCATCAGAACAGCGTGCCCTCTTCCGGGCCCTCCAGCTCCGTCAGCAGCTCCGGGCCGTTGTTACGGACGTCACTCACCCCGGTCCCGACGGGGTACGCGCGCAGCAGCCCCGCGGGCGGCGGTTCCAGCAGCGTGCGCAGATCGTCGGGGTCGGTACGGGCCGGATCCAGCCAGGAGTCCCACCGGTCCTCGGTGAGGACGAGCGGCATCCGCGGATGGATCTCGGCCAGCGAGCGCGGGCCCTCGCCCCCGGCGGCGCCGCCCGCGAACGGCTCCTGCTCCGCCTCGGTGGTGATCACGGTGCAGGTCACCCACCAGGCGCGCGGATGCTCGTCCGGCAGCGTGCGGTCCCGCCAGAACTCGTACAGCCCGGCCATCGCCATGACCGAACCGTCCACCGGAGTCACGAAGTACGGCTGTTTGCGCGGCCGTTTGCGCTTCCCCTTCTCCTCCAGCTGCCGCTCCCCCGACCCGGTGACCCACTCGTAGTAGCCGTCGGCGGGGAGGATGCAGCGGCGCGCGGCGAAGGGACGCCGGTACGAGGGCTTCTCGTGCACGGTCTCGGCCCGGGCGTTGATCATCTTCGCCCCGCCCTCGGGGGACTTCGACCAGGACGGGACGAGGCCCCACTTCAGCGCCCGCAGCTGGCGGACCGGCTGCGGTCCGGCGGCTTCCGCCTCGGGGCCCTTGAGCGGGCGTTCCAGCACCGCGTACACGTCCTTGGTGGGCGCGACGTTCCAGTCGGGCGCCAGCGTCTCCTCCGGCTCCCACTTCTCCACCTCGAAGACCCCGACGAGATCCTCGGGTCTCCGGCTCGCTGCGTATCGACCGCACATAGGTGCCACACTGCCACGACGCAACCCGACGCGAGGAGCCGCCCGCACATGGACGTAACGAACGCCGCCGACCTGTGGGACCGGGTCGTGGGCGCCCAGCCCGACCCCACGCTGTGGCTGGTGGCTTCCACCGGGTTGATAGCCCTCGCCGTCGTCGTCTTCCGTACCTCCTGGCGCATATCCCGCAACGCGATCACGATCGCCCACGAGGGCGGCCACGGACTGGTCGCGCTGCTCAGCGGGCGGCGGCTGGACGGCATCCGGCTGCATTCGGACACCTCGGGGCTGACCGTCTCGCGCGGCAAGCCCACCGGTATCGGCATGGTCCTCACGGCGGCCGCCGGGTACACCGCGCCCTCCCTGATCGGGCTGCTCGGCGCCTGGCTGCTGGCCGCGAACCACATCACCGCGCTGCTGTGGGGCACGACGGGGCTGCTCGCCGTGATGCTGGTCATGATCCGCAACGCGTACGGCGTGCTCACGGTCGTCACCGCCGGGGCCGCCTTCTTCCTCGTCTCCTGGCTGACCGAACCGGACGTGCAGGCCGCGTTCGCGTACGGCGTGGTGTGGTTCCTGCTGCTCGGCGGCGTGCGGCCGCCCTTCGAACTCCAGCGCAAGCGGCGGTCCGGCGGTGCGTACGACTCCGACCCCGATCAGCTGGCCCGGCTCACCAACGTTCCGGCCGTGGTGTGGCTGCTGCTCTTCCACGTCGTCTCGCTGTGCTCGCTGATCGGCGGCGGCCGCTGGCTGCTGCGGCTGTGACCCTCGCAAGTGACCCGCACAAGCTCCCGGCGCACCCCTCCACCGCCTGTACCAGCGCTGTGTTTCGACTGGGTTTCGCCACTTTTGATCAAGATTCGCACTCTCGGTGAGCCACTAAAGTGAGACCCATGACCGGCATTGAGACTTCCCCGGGCGATCACACCGCCCTCTGGCCCGCCCCGACCGCTGACGGGGCGGTCGACGCGACCGTCACCGTGCCCGGATCGAAGTCCGTCACCAACCGCGGTCTGATCCTGGCCGCGCTCGCCGCCGAGCCCGGCTGGCTGCGCCGGCCGCTGCGCTCCCGCGACACCCTGCTGATGGCCGACGCGCTGCGCGCGATGGGCGTCGGCATCGAGGAGACGGTCTCCGACAGCGCCTTCGGCGCGGGCGGCTCCTCCGGCGGCGGCGAGGCCTGGCGGATCATCCCCGCCGGACTGCACGGCCCGGCCACCATCGACGTCGGCAACGCGGGCACCGTGATGCGCTTCCTGCCGCCGGTCGCCTCCCTCGCCGACGGCCCGGTCCGCTTCGACGGCGACCCGCGCTCGCACGAGCGCCCGCTGCACGGCGTGATCGACGCGCTGCGCGCGCTCGGCGCCCGTATCGACGACGACGGCCGCGGCGCGCTGCCGCTGACCGTGCACGGCGGCGGGGCGCTGGACGGCGGCCCGGTCCGCATCGACGCCTCGGCGTCCTCCCAGTTCGTCAGCTCGCTGCTGCTGTCCGCGCCGCGCTTCAACCAGGGGGTCGAGGTGCGCCACATCGGCGCCGCGCTGCCCTCCCTGCCGCACATCCGGATGACCGTCGACATGCTGCGGGCTGCGGGCGCGCGGGTCGACACCCCGGAGGCGGGCGGCGAGCAGGGCGTGTGGCGGGTCGCGCCGAGCGCGCTGCTCGGCCGGGACCTGGTCGTCGAGCCGGATCTGTCCAACGCGGCGCCGTTCCTGGCCGCCGCCCTGGTCACCGGCGGCCGGGTGACCATCCCGGACTGGCCCGAGCACACCACCCAGCCCGGTGACGCGCTGCGCCGGATCTTCACCGACATGGGCGGTTCCTGCGAGCTGACCGACGCCGGGCTGACCTTCACCGGCACCGGCCGGATCACCGGCATCGACGCCGATCTCCACGAGGTCGGCGAGCTGACCCCGGTGATCGCGGCGGTCGCGGCGCTGGCCGACTCCGAGTCCGTCCTGCGCGGCATCGCCCATCTGCGGCTCCACGAGACCGACCGGCTGGCCGCCCTCGCCAAGGAGATCAACGAACTCGGCGGCGAGGTCGCGGAGACCGAGGACGGGCTGCACATCCGTCCGCGCCCGCTGCACGGCGGGATCTTCCACACCTACGAGGACCACCGGCTGGCCACCGCCGCCGCCGTGCTGGGCCTGACCGTCGAGGGCGTCCAGATCGAGAACGTGGCGACCACGGCCAAGACCCTGCCCGACTTCCCCGGCCTGTGGACCGGAATGCTCGACGCGGCGACAGCCGCGGCGCGGGGAGTCTGAGGGCGTTCCGCCATGCGCCGCTACGGCAAGCACACCGACGAGGACGACGTACGGGTCCGCCCCAACCGCAAGGGCAACCGTCCGCGCACCCATCTCCGCCCCAAACACGAGGACGCCTCCGAGGGCATGGTCCTGACCGTCGACCGCGGTCGGCTCCATGTCCTCATCGAGGGCCGCACCATCATCGCCATGAAGGCCCGTGAACTCGGCCGCAAGGGCGTCGTGGTCGGCGACCGGGTCGCGGTCGTCGGCGACCTGTCCGGCGCCAAGGACACCCTGGCGCGCGTGGTGCGCGTCGAGGCGCGGTCCTCCGTACTGCGCCGGACCGCCGATGACGACGACCCGTTCGAGCGGGTGGTCGTCGCCAACGCCGAGCAGCTGGCCATCGTCACCGCCCTCGCCGACCCCGAGCCGCGGCCGCGGCTGATCGACCGCTGTCTGGTCGCCGCGTTCGACGCGGGGCTCGAACCGCTGCTCGTGCTCACCAAGTCCGATCTGGCGCCCGCCGACGGCCTCCTGGAGACCTACCGGACGCTCGGCGTGCCCTTTGTCGTCACCAACCGCGAGGAGCTGGCCGACGGAGAGGCCGCGGACCGGGTGCGGGAACGTCTCACCGACCGGATCACGGTCTTCGTCGGCCACTCCGGCGTCGGCAAGACCACTCTGGTCAACGCCCTGGTGCCGGAGCGCAAACGGGCCACCGGACGGGTGAACGCGGTCACCGGCCGCGGCCGCCACACCACCACCTCGGCGCTCGCGCTGCCCCTTCCGGACGACAAGGGATGGGTGATCGACACGCCGGGCGTACGGTCCTTCGGACTGCACCATGTGGACCCGACGAGGGTCATCCACGCCTTCCCCGATCTGGAGCCGGGCACCGACGACTGCCCGCGCGCCTGTAGCCACGACGAGCCGGACTGCGCCCTGGACCGGTGGGTGGCCGACGGCCACGCCGACCCGGCCCGGCTGTACTCCCTGCGGAGGCTGCTCGCCACCCGCGAACGGCGGGAGGGCGACTGACCCTGGTTTGCCGCCTCCCCGGTGAGGTAAAGGGATAATCGCACCGAAGCAACCGGGCGCAGATAACCCAGGCGAAGGCAGCCGTCAGCGGTACGTACGGGAGGAATCTGTATGGCGTGGCTGCTGGTCGTGGTCGCCGGGCTCCTGGAAACGGGCTTCGCCGTGTGCCTCAAGCTCTCGCACGGCTTCACCAGGCTCTGGCCGACGGTCGCGTTCTGCGCGTTCGCCCTCGGCAGCTTCGGGCTGCTGACGCTGTCCCTGAAGAAGCTCGACGTGGGGCCCGCGTACGCGGTCTGGACGGGCATCGGAGCGGCCGGGACGGCGATCTACGGCATGGTCTTCCTCAACGACCTGGTCTCCGTACTGAAGGTCGTCTCCATCACGCTGGTGATCATCGGCGTGGTGGGCCTCCAGCTCTCCGGCTCGGGGCACTAGCCGCTACGGGCGAGCGCGCCGCGTACCGCGCTCGCCACCTCCACCGCGGGCGCGGGCACCAGGACGTACGACAGCGCCAGCCGCGCGGCCGTCTCGCAGGCCCGGGCCAGCTCCACCGGCCCGCCCGGCGGCCACTCCGCCTCCAGCAGCCGCACCGCGCGGTCCCGTGCCTGGTCCAGCAGATCGACGGGCGTGGGCAGGGGCTCCACGGCGGCGGACCGGGGCGAGCGCTGCGAGCCCGGCAGCCGTTCGTTCCAGCATCCGGTGAGCACCGCCCGCACCAGCGGGTTCTCGGTCCCGGCCCGGACCGTCCACACGGCCGCCGCCGCCAGCCGCTCCCCGGGCCCGGCGGCGCCCGGCACCCCGGTCAGGGCCCGCTCGACCCCGTTGAGGTACGCCTCGGCCTCGCGCCGCACCAGGGCCCGCGCGAGGCCGTCCTTGCCGCCGAACTCGTTGTAGAGGGTCTGCCGCGACACCCCGGCCGCCGCGGCGACGTCCGTCATCCGGATCCTGGCCCACGGGCGGCGCGCGAGGGCGGCGAAGGCCGCGTCGAGCAAGGATTCACGCGCTGCGGGCATCGTCGCCTCCCCGGCTTTCCGCGTGCACAGAATTGACGGCCCGCCAGATGCTGTCAATAGCCTCCTGTGGATCGCCCCGATGTGGCTCGATACTGTTCGGCCATGGCCGCTTACCACGATGACCTGCGTTTCGCCCATGTACTGGCCGACGCCGCCGACGCCCAGACCATGGAGCGATTCAAGGCACTCGACCTCAAGGTCGAGACGAAACCCGACATGACGCCGGTGAGCGAGGCCGACAAGGCGGCCGAGGAGCTGATCCGCTCCCAGCTCCAGCGCGCCCGCCCGCGGGACGCGGTGCTCGGCGAGGAATTCGGCAGCGAGGGCACAGGGCCGCGCCGCTGGGTGATCGACCCGATCGACGGCACCAAGAACTATGTGCGCGGGGTCCCGGTGTGGGCCACCCTGATCGCGCTCATGGAGCGCGGCGCGGGCGGCGACCGGCCGGTGGTCGGCGTGGTCTCCGCCCCGGCGCTGGGCCGCCGCTGGTGGGCCGCCGAGGGGCTCGGGGCGTACAGCGGCCGGAGCCTGTCGTCGGCGACCCGGCTGCACGTCTCGAAGGTGGCCGAGCTGGGGGACGCGTCGTTCGCGTACTCCTCGCTCAGCGGCTGGGAGGAGCGCGGCAAGCTGCCCGGCTTCCTCGATCTGACGCGCGCCTGCTGGCGCACCCGCGGCTACGGCGACTTCTGGCCGTACATGATGGTCGCCGAGGGCTCGGTGGACATCTGCGCCGAGCCGGAACTGTCGCTGTGGGACATGGCCGCGAACGCCGTGATCGTCCAGGAGGCGGGCGGCCGCTTCACCGGGCTCGACGGCGTACCGGGCCCGAACAGCGGCGACGCTGCGGCGTCCAACGGGCTGCTGCACGGCGCGATGCTGGATTACCTGCGGCCGTAGGGACTGTCAACCGGAGCGTATGGGCGCGCTGAGCGGTAGATCGGCCTCCGCGCGCCCTTGTTGTGCCCACCGGAGCATGTGAACATGAGAATCCAGAACCTTGTGAACTTGTGAATCCGTTCTCGAACGCGCTCGCCCGCGCACAACGGATTCCACCAAGGAGGTGGCTCCATCCATGCCCGTGTACGTCCGTGACGCCATGAGCTCGGTGGTCCTCACCATCGGACCCGCGCATACGCTCCGTCAGGCCGCCCGGCTGATGTCCGCCCGCCGGGTCGGGTCGGCCATCGTGCTCGACCCCGACACCAGCGGCCTCGGCATCCTCACCGAGCGGGACATCCTCAACTCCCTCGGCGCGGACCAGGATCCGGACCACGAGACCGCGCACGCCCACACCACCGCCGACGCCGTCTTCGCCGCCCCCGGGTGGACCCTGGAGGAGGCGGCCCGCACGATGAGCCAGGGCGGCTTCCGCCACCTCATCGTGCTGGAGGCGGGCGAACCGGTCGGGGTGGTGTCGGTGCGCGACATCATCCGCTGCTGGTCCCCACAGCCCGCGCTGGCCTGATCCGGCCCTCCGGACGGACCGACACGGAGAGGCCGGAGCCCCATGGCGTCCGGCCTCTCCGGTTCGTACGACAAGCGTCCTAGCCGCGCAGGGCCTGGACCGCGGCTTCCAGCCGCTTGCCGTAGTCCGCGTCCGCCTTGCGGAAGTTCTCGATCGCCCGCTGCGCGATGTCGTCGCGCGAGACCTGCGCGATGAAGCCCGCGAGGTTGGCGATCAGGCGCTCCTTCTCCTCGTCCGACATCAGCCGGTAGAGGGTGCCCGCCTGGCCGAAGTCGTCGTCCTCAGCGTGCGAGGGCGCCTCGTGGTCACCGGTCACTCCGCTGACCGCGGACGGCTGCCACAGCGGCCGGTCGGTCTGCGCCGGGCCGCCGAAGCTGTTCGGCTCGTAGTTCTTGGCGCCCGCGTGGCGGCCGTCGTACAGCACGCCGTCGCGGCCGTGGGTGCGCGCCTCGGCGGCATGCGGACGGTTCACCGGCAGATGGTCGGCGTTGATGCCGACGCGGTAGCGGTGGGCGTCGCCGTACGCGAAGAGACGGCCCTGGAGCATCTTGTCCGGGGACGGGCCGATACCGGGCACCAGATGGGCCGGCGAGAAGATCGACTGCTCGACCTCGGCGAAGATGTTCCGCGGGTTGCGGTTCAGCTCCAGCGTGCCGATCTCGATCGGCGGGTAGTCCTCGTGCGGCCAGACCTTGGTCAGGTCGAACGGGTTGAAGCGGTAGGTCGCCGCGTCCTCCGCGGGCATGATCTGCACCTGGACGGTCCAGGTCGGGAAGTCACCGCGCTCGATGGACTCGCGCAGGTCGCGCTGGTGGCTGTCCGCGTCCTGACCCGCGAGCACCGCGGCCTCTTCCGAGGTCAGGTTCTTGATGCCCTGGTCGGTCTTGAAGTGGTACTTGACCCAGAAGACCTCGCCCGCGGCGTTGTTCCACTGGTAGGTGTGCGACCCGTACCCGTTCATGTGGCGGTACGAGGCGGGGATGCCGCGGTCGCCGAACAGCCAGGTCACCTGGTGGGTGGACTCGGGCGACAGACCCCAGAAGTCCCAGACGTTGTCCGCCTCCTGCGAGCCCGTGTACGGGTCGCGCTTCTGGGTGTGGATGAAGTCGGGGAACTTGATGGCGTCCTTGATGAAGAACACCGGGGTGTTGTTCCCCACCAGGTCGTAGTTGCCGTCCTCGGTGTAGAACTTCAGCGCGAAGCCGCGCGGGTCGCGCACCGCGTCCGCCGAGCCGAGGTTGCCCGCGACCGTCGAGAAGCGCAGGAACGTCTCGGTCTGCTTGCCGACCTCGGAGAGGAACGCCGCGCGCGTCCACCGGGAGACGTCCCGGGTCAGCGTGAAGGTGCCGTACGCCCCGGCGCCGCGCGCGTGCACGATGCGCTCCGGGATCCGCTCGCGGTTGAAGTGGGCGAGCTTCTCGATCAGGTGCTGGTCCTGGATCAGGACCGGACCGCCGGCGCCCGCCGTCTCGCTGTTCTGGTTGTCCGCCACCGGAGCCCCGGACTCCGTGGTCAGCGGACCCGTGATGTTCTCCTGGACCGTCACGTGCGCCTCCCGCGTACTCGCGTCCTGACCCTCGATCCGGGGTCGCACTCGATCCTACCTTGGACATTGTCTAAGTCAAGAAGGCCTTGAGACCGATACCCGATCCGGGCATGGACGCGACCACTGCTACCCTGTCCTTATCTGACTGATAGGTGAATGGCATGAGTGACCTGCTGAAACGACTCCGGGGGCGCGGCTGGCGGCTGACCGCGCAGCGGCGTGTCGTCGCCGAGGTCCTCGACGGGGACCACGTGCACTACACCGCCGACGAGGTACATGCGCTGGCGGCCGACCGTCTGCCCGAGATCTCCCGGGCGACGGTGTACAACACCCTGGGCGAGCTGGTCTCGCTCGGCGAGGTGATCGAGGTCAGCACGGACGGCCGGGCGAAGCGCTACGACCCGAACGCGCACCACGCGCACCAGCACCTGGTGTGCGCGCGCTGCGGCACGATCCGCGACGTCCACCCCGTCGGCGACCCGCTGGCCGACCTGCCCGCGCAGGAGCGCTTCGGCTTCGCGGTCTCCGCTGCCGAGGTGACCTACCGCGGCGTCTGCCCCGACTGCGCGGCCTGACCGCCCAAGGCAAGCGCACAAGACGAAGGGCCCGGATCCTGGAGGATCCGGGCCCTTCGTTCTCGTAGCGGGGACAGGATTTGAACCTGCGACCTCTGGGTTATGAGCCCAGCGAGCTACCGAGCTGCTCCACCCCGCGTCGGTGTGGTGAAACATTAACCCGAGGCCAACGCCGGAAGCAAACCGGTTACCCGGACGTCACCCGCGCGGGACCCACACAGGCCCCGCGCGGGGGCCGTCGCGGCGTTACGCGGTCAGCTCCTGCTGGAGCGCGTCCCGCAGCCGGGCGGCCCGCTCGGCGACCTCGGCCGGGCCCAGCTCGACCGCCCGGGCGCACCAGCGCTGCCCCTCGGTCAGCGCCCCGCGGCGGGCCGCGAGCAGCGCCAGGCGCAGTGCGGCGCGGCCGTGCCCGGCCTCGGCCGCGCGCGTCCACCACAGGGCGGCCTCCGGCTCGCTGCCCTCGCGGGCCAGCAGCAGCCCCAGGTTGAACGCCCCATTGCTGCTGCCCGCCTCGGCGGCCATCCGGTACCAGCGGGCGGCCTCGACCACCTCGCCCCGGGCGGCCGCGAGCATGCCGACGCGCACCTGGGCGCGCCGGTGGCCCTGGCGGGCGGCCCGCTCGTACCACTCCTCGTACTCCGGCACGTGCCCGTCCTCGGGCGGGACCGGGAACCGCGTCCCGGAACCCGCGGCGAAGCCGGTGCCGGTCGCCACGGGGTCGCCGCCGACCGCCGAGCGGTCCAGCAGCGCCGCCAGCCGGAAGGCGGCCTCGGCGCTGCCGCCGCCCGCGGCGCACCGCAGATGGCGCTCGGCCGCCTGGTGGTCGCCCTCCCGCAGCAGGGCGATGCCCACCTGGAGGGCGGCCTCGGTGTGCCCGGCGGCCGCGGCCCGCTCGTACCACTGCCGGGCGGCCCGCTCCTCGTCCCGGCCCGCATACAGGATGCCCAGGTTGAACGCGGCGTCCACGCTGCCCGCCTCGGCCGCCTTGGAGAACCACGGCTCGGCGCCCGCCGCGTCACCGCGCTGGAGCAGCAGCACGGCGACCGCGTTGGCGGCCTCGCGGTGCCCGGCGTAGGCGGCGCGGCGGTACCACTGCTCGGCCTGGGCGGTACGGCCCTGCTCGGCGCAGAGCAGGCCGAGGTTGTACGCGCCGTTGATGTCCCCGGCGTCCAGGGCGGCCCGGTACCAGCGCTCGGCGGTCTGGGTCTCGCCGCGGTCGGCGTGCAGCGCGCCCAGCGCGTTGGCCGCGTTGCCGTCGCCGTCCTGGGCGGCACGGCGCCACCACTCCGCGGCGCTGTCGGTGTCGCCCGCGTCGCGCAGCAGGAAACCGAGCGCGCAGGCGGCGCGCGGCTCGCCGTCCTTGGCGGACGTCAGGTACCAGCGGCCCGCCTCCTGGGTCTGGCCGCGCTTCTCCAGCAGCGTGCCGAGGCAGAGCGCGGCGCGCCGGTGGCCGCGCGCGGCGGCCTGCCGGTACCACTGCTCGGCCTCCTCCGGCTCCGCGCTCTCACCGCTCCGGCCGCGCTCCCCGGCCGTCTCGTCGTCGCCGTGGTCGAGGAGGCGGGCGAGGCGGTACGCGGCCTCGCGGTGGCCGCGCTCGGCGGCCGTGCGGAACCACCGCTCGGCGCCGATGTCGCTGCGGTGCTCGAGCAGGTCGGCGAGGGCGTACGCGCCCAGGGTGTGGCCGGATTCGGCGGACTGGCGCAGCCAGTACTCGGCGGCCGGCTCGTCGCCGCGCTCACGGTGGTGGCGACCGAGGGCGTGCGCGGCCGCGGCGGAACCCGCGACGGCGGCGATGCGCCACCAGCCGGCCGCCTCGTCGGCGTACCCGCGCTGGTGGAGAAGGACGCCGAGGTTGTTGGCGGCGGCGCGGTCGCCCGCCCCCGTGGCCTCCCGCAGATACGGCTCGGCGCCGTCGAGGTCGCCGCGGCGCAGCAGCAGCGCGCCGAGGGCGCTCATCGACGCCGTATCCCCGGAGTCGGCCGCACGGCGATGCCGTGTCTCTTCTTCGGCATCGTCATGCGTGTGCGCAAAACGCCCTGTCTCCAACAGACTGACCCTGTCCCCCATAAATTCCATCGTGGCATCACCCGCATCCGCCGTACACCTGGTATACCGCAGCCAGCGAGGTCACTTCAGCGTTTTGTCGACTTGCCCACAGAGAGACAACCCAAACGCTTGTATCCCGAATCGTTGAGTAGACACACAACGAGGCCCGGATCCTTGCGGATCCGGGCCTCGTCTGTTCAGTAGCGGGGACAGGATTTGAACCTGCGACCTCTGGGTTATGAGCCCAGCGAGCTACCGAGCTGCTCCACCCCGCGCCGTTGTGTTCACTACTCTACCACGGCGCGGGGTTTCCCCTGGTCGCGGGCGTCAGCCGCCCTTGTTGGACGCCCCCTGACCCTGCGGTTCGTTCTGGGTCTCGGCCCCGGAGCCGCTCTTCTTCTCGGCGGCCTTCTGCTCCGCCTCGGCCGCCTTGTCCAGCGCTTCCTTCAGGTCCTTCTGGGCCCTGCCGTACGCCTCCCAGTCCTGCGGCTTCTGCTCCAGCGCCTTCTGGCTGTCCTCCCAGGCCTCCCCGGCGTCCTTCAGCGCCTCCTGCACCGTGGGGTCGGCGCTCGGCTTCCCGGTGCTGTCGTCCGGCGGCTGCTGCCCGTCCGACGGATCCTCGCCGAAGACCGCGTCCAGCGCCTCGGGCAGGGTGTTCTTGAAGGCGGGTTCGTTGCCGTTGTAGGAGACGCCCACCTTCTTCAGCAGCGGGTAGTTGGAGTTGCCGCCCCGCGCGTACACCGGCTCGATGTAGAGGAAGCCGCCGTTGAACGGCACCGTCAGCAGGTTGCCGTACTCGATGTCCGAGTCGGTGCCCCGGAGGTTCCGCACGAACTCGGCCACTTCGGGGGTGCCGTTGAGCTTGCTCTGCACCTGCTGTGGACCGGGCACGTCATTGGTGACCTTCAGCATTCTTATCGTGCCGTAGTCCTTGCTCTTGGCATCGGCATCGACGGACATGAACGCCCCGAGCGTGGGCCGCCCGGTGGGGGTGAAGGTCGTCGTCAGCGAGAAGGCCTGCTTCTGCTGATCCGGCATCTTCATGCTCAAGTAGTACGGCGGAACCGCGCTGCCGTCCTTACGGGTGGGGTCGTCCGGCACCTGCCAGGCGTCACTGCCGCTGTAGAACTGCTGCGGGTCGGTGACGTGGTAGCGGGTCAGCAGCTCGCGCTGGACCTTGAACAGGTCCTGCGGATACCGCAGATGCTCCTTCAGCTGGTCGCTGATGGCGCTCTTCGGCTTGACCGTGCCCGGGAACGCCTTCTTCCAGGTCTTGAGCACCGGGTCCTTGGTGTCCCACTCGTAGAGGTCGACGGAGCCGTCGTACGCGTCGACGGTCGCCTTCACCGAGTTCCGGATGTAGTTGACCTTGTTCTGCTGGGCGACCACCGAGCGGTCCTGGCCGCTCAGCGAGTCGGCCGTGCTGTCGCCGAGGGTGGTCCGCGACGCGTACGGATAGCCGTTGGTGGTGGTGTACGCGTCCACGACCCACTTGATGCGGCCGTTGACCACCGCCGGATAGGCGTCCCCGTCGATGGTCAGCCACGGGGCGACCTTCTCGACGCGCTCCTTGGGCGTGCGGTTGTACAGGATCCGCGAACCCTCGCCGATGGCACCGGAGTAGAGCATCTGCGGCTCACCGAACGCCACCGCGTAGGCGGCGCGGTTGACCGGGTTGGAGAGGCTGACCCCGCTCTTGCCCTTGTAGCTGGTGGTCTTCTCCCCGTTGTCCTCGTAGTCCAGCTCCTTCTGCGGGCCGCCCACTATCGAGTACTGGTTGGTCTTCTCGCCGTAGTAGACCTGCTGCCGGTAGGTGCTCAGCCCGCCGCCGCCGGGATTCCCGGTGGTGGGCAGCCCGGCCTCGGTGAAGTCCGGGGCGCCCTGCTGGTCCGCCTCGGGGTCCGGGCTGGTGCCCTTGGCCGCGATCATGCCGTAGCCATGGGTGTAGGTGAAGTGGTCGTTGATCCAGTTCCGCTTCGGCACCCCGGCGAGGTTCAGCTCGCGCACACCGACGACGGTGTCCTGATCCTTGCCCTTGGCGTCCTTGTAGCGGTCGACGTCCAGGGTCGACGGGAACTGGTAGTACTTCCGCTTCTGCTGGAGCTGCTGGAAGGTCGGCGAGACCACGCTCGGGTCGATCAGCCGGTAGCTGGCCGTCGAGTCGGCGGTCTGGCGCAGCTCGGTGCCGGCCTTGTCGTCGGTCTTGCCGGTGTAGTCCGCCACCTTGGAGTCATCGATGCCGTACGCGTTGCGCGTGGCCTCGATGTTCTTCTTGATGTACGGCGACTCCTTGGCCTGCTCGTTCGGCTCGACCTGGAACTTCTGCACGATCGCCGGGTAGAGCCCGCCGATCAGGATCGCCGACAGGACCATCAGCCCGAAGCCGATCACCGGAAGCTGCCAGGTGCGCCGCCACAGCGTCGCGAAGAACAGCAGCGCGCAGATGACCGCGATGCAGAACAGGATCGTCTTGGCGGGCAGATAGGCGTTGGCGTCCACATAGCGCAGACCGGTCCAGTTGCCCGTCGCCTTGAAGTCGCTCGACTTCACCGCCAGTCCGTACCGGTCCAGCCAGTACGCCACGGCCTTGAGGGCCACGAAGACGCCCACCAGCACCGACAGATGGCCGGTGGCGGCGCCGGTCGCCCGGGCGCCCGGGCTGGTGACGCGCAGGCCCCCGTAGAGGTAGTGCACCAGGGCCGCGGCGATCAGGGAGAGCACCGTGGCCGCGAAGCCGAAGCTCAGCAGGAAGCGGTACCAGGGCAGGTCGAAGGCGAAGAACGCCACGTCCTTGTGGAACTCCGCGTCCTTCTGGCCGAAGGGCACGCTGTTGACCCACAGCAGCCACAGCCGCCACTGACCGGCCGCGGAGGCCCCGGCGATCAGCCCGACGAGCGCGGTGACCGCGAGCAGCACCCACTTCTTGAACGGGGCGATGCCCATCCGGTACCGGTCGAGGCTCTGCTGCTCCATCGACATCGCGCTCAGCGGCGGCCGCAGCCGGTGCGCCAGCCAGATGTTGACCCCGACGGCCGCGGACATCAGCAGCCCGAAGACGAAGAACAGCCCGATCTTGGTCCGCAGGGTGGTGCTGAAGACCGACGAGTAATGAAGCGAGCGATACCAGAGCCAATCCGTCCAAAACCCCGCGAACATGACGAAGAGCATGGCCAGCACGGCCAGCACACCCAAGGTCATGAACAGGGTCCGGACTCGCCGGGACGGTCGGCCGACTCTGATCCGCGGTCCCGTCGGGCCTCCGCCGCGGTCCGGCATCTGGAAAGCCAAGGTGCGCACCTCGAAGTTCGCTGTTGTCTGTACGGGCCCGGACAGAAGGGCCCACCTGATGCAACTTACTCAGGCTTTACTCAGTTCCCGATTCCGGGTCCGATCAGGGCACGATATGAAGCATGTCCAACGCAACCCCCGGTACCAGCCCCCTTGCCGCGAATCCGCTCACCCGCGCCGTCCTGGAAATCGACGAGTACGCCTCCGGACTCGGCTGGGATCAGCCCGCCCGGCTCTTCGCCCTCGTCGACACCGCCCAGCTGCGCGCCCAGGAGCCCGAGCTGGCCGGCCAGCTCGGGCTCGACGAGGACGGTGACGAGCCCGCGGCGTCCCTCACCCCCATCGAACAGGACGAGCTGCCCGCGCAGGCCCCACTCGACGAATTCCTGGCCACCATCGCCTGGCCCGACGCCGTGATCGGCTGCGCCATGACCGTGGAGCGGCTGATGCTGCCGCCGACCGCCGAGTCCTCCGTACCGAAGGACCTGGACGACGCCCAGCTGGCGTCCTGGGTCGCGGAGCACCCCGAACGCCAGGAGGTCCGCATGACGGTCGCCGTGCTGCGGGACGGGGAGCGCGAGTCGGCGCTGCGGCTGCGCGAGAAGGACGCCACGACCGAGGTGCTGACCGGGTCCGGCCTGGTGCCGGGGCTCGCCGACGCGCTGGCCGCCACCTTCGCCACCGACTGACGCCGGGACCCCCCGGACG
>NZ_GG657754.1:3854650-3862267 GCF_000158915.1 Streptomyces himastatinicus ATCC 53653
CGCGTCGTCGTGCGTACCGCTGTACGTACCGCTCAGCCCGCGGCGCACCGGGGCAGACCGGCGGTGTCTCCCGAGCGGATCTTCTTGAGGGCCTTCAGCGCGTCGTCGATGGTGTGCACCTTCACCAGCCGCAGGCCGTCCGGCACGTCCTTGGCCGCCGCCGCGCAGTTCTCCTTGGGGGTGAGGAAGAAGCGGGCCCCGGCCTCGCGGGCGCCGATCGTCTTCATCTCGATCCCGCCGATCGGCCCCACGACGCCCTTGTCGTCGATGGTGCCGGTGCCCGCGATGAACTTCCCGCCGGTCAGGTCGCCCTCCTTGGACACCCGGTCCACGATGCCGAGGGCGAACATCAGACCCGCGCTCGGCCCGCCCACGTCGGCCAGCTTGATGTCGATCTTGAACGGGAAGGTGTAGTCGATCCCGGCCTGGATGCCGACGATGGCCCGGCCACCGGCCTTCTTGGTGGTGATCGGGATCTGCTTCTGGCCGGTCGGCCGCTTGCCGCTCTTCTCGGCCGCCGCGGCCTGCTTGGCCGGGATGATCGAGAAGGTCACCTTCTCGCCGGGCTTGTGCTTGGTGACCAGCTTGGCGACGTCGTCGGGCGCGCGCACCGCAGCGCCGTCCACCGACTTGATCACGTCGCCCGCGTGCAGCTTGCCCTCGGAGGGGCTGCCCTTCACGACGGCACCCACGATCACCTGGGAGGTGACCTTCTTGTTCAGCGCTTCGAGCGCCGCGACCTTGGCGCTCTCCTGGGATTGGCTGAATTCCTCCGCATTCTGCTGATTCACCTCGTCCGGAGTTTTGTCGTCCGGGTAGAGGGTGTCGTGCGGCACCACCACGTTGTCGTGGGAGAGCCAGCCGTAGACGGCCTCCACGAGGTTCATGCGGTATTCGGAGCCGGTGACCCGGACCGTCGTCATGTTGAGGTGGCCCCCGGTGGTCTCACAGCCTTTGTGGCCGGAGATCTGGAGCACGCACTCGCCGTTGTGTTCGCCCAGCGTGTTGTAGGTCGGCCCCGGAGACATCTCCGCGTACGGCACCGGGATCAGCACACCGGCGCACAGCAGCGCGATCAGCATCAGGAGGGAGGCGAGCATCGTCGCGGTGCGGCGTGGCATGGAACGACAGTACGGGACGCGTACGGCAGTCCACTCCCGGGGCCGTCCGTACGAGGGGCCGGGCGTCAGGCCGCCGCGTCCGTATCCGTGCGCGCGCGTTCCATTGCCTCTCGGAACCGTGTATATCCGGCCAGTTCTTCGACGTCCCCCACGTTCTTGCGGTTGTTCCGCGCGGCCCAACCGGCATAGAGCGTGGCGGCTATCGCCGCGAGAACGGGAATGGTCAACCAGAGAAGCGCTCCCATAGCGGCCTCCCGACCCCTTAAGCACCGCGACTGACAGATGAGCAGATTAATCCTCCGCGAGGTCAACGCTCGCGGCGGGGTGCCGGTTACGCAAGTGGAGTACACCATTCCGAGTGGACTCCATGGCGTAACTGTTATCTCGGCCCGCCGAGCGCGCTGTCTTTCTCGCGTGCCCTCTACGCGCCCACCCGCCCTCCCGTCGCCCGACCACCACCCCTCAACGAGGCGCTACGCGCCCACCCATTCCTCGGTGCCGTCGGCGAACGTCTGGTGCTTCCAGATCGGGACCTCGCTCTTGAGGTCGTCGATCAGCCGGCGGCAGGCGGCGAACGCCTCCGCGCGGTGCGGACACGAAACCGCCACGACAACGGCCAGATCGCCGACCACCAGATCGCCGACCCGGTGAACGGCGGCCAGCGCCCGCACCGGGAAGTCCGCCGCGACCTTCTCGGCCACCCGGCGCAGCTCGGCCTCGGCGCTCGGATGCGCGGAGTAGCCGAGGGCGCCCACGTCGGCGCCCCCGTCGTGATTACGCACGGTGCCCACGAAGAGCGCCGTACCGCCCGCAGCGGCGTCGCCGACCGCCCCGAACACCTCGTCCACCGAGAGCGGGGTTTCGCGGACCGCGAGCAGGCGGATGGGATCGGCCGCCGCGCCTTCGCCGGGGTGATCGTACGTATGTGCCATGTCGTCCATCGTGCCGTATGCCGTCCCCTCCTGGCGGACTGTCCCGGTGGGCCGCCATGGCGGCCCGCCGGATCGCGAGCTGCTCAGGCGCGGCGGCGCGCCTTGCGGGCGCGGCGCACGATCGCGGCGGTGCCCACCAGGGCGACGGTCGCGCCCGCCGCGCCCAGCGTGGTGGCGTCCTTGCGGCCCAGCCGCCGCCCGGCGACCGTATGCCGCCCGGCGACCTCCTCCAGCAGCTCGGCCAGCACCTCCTCGTTGGTCCACCGGGGCCGCCAGCCCGCCGCGTGCAGCCGGCTGCCGCTGACCGCCCAGGGGTGCATCGTGTACGCGAGGTCGCCGGCCGGGGACGGGGTCAGGCCCAGCCGGTGCAGCCGGGAGGCGGCGCCGAGGGCGACCGCCGACGGCAGCTCCATGCGCCGGATCCCGGACAGCTCCTCGACCTCGTCCTGTTCCAGCCAGCCGTCGCAGCCGACCGTCAGCTCCCCCTCGACCTTCTCCAGCGCGGCGTACTCCAGCGCGCTGACCAGGTCTTCCATATGGCAGAACTGCCAGGTGGGCCGGGATCCCGCGACCACCAGCAGCCGGGGCGACTCGAAGTAGCGGGTGAGCGCGGTGTCCGTGCCGCCGACCAGGACGGCCGGGCGTACGACGGTCACATTCAGCCCCGGATGCGCCCGGGGTGCGCGCTCCCCCAGCCGCTCGATCTCCAGCAGGTCGCCGACGCCGGTGGCCTCGGCGGTGGCCCGCAGCTCCGCGTCCTCGGCGAGCGGAACGTCGTTGTCGGGGAGGGCGCCGTAGACCATCGCGGAGGTGCACAGCACCACCCGGTGCACCCCGGCGGCCGCGGCCGCGGTCAGCACGGTCTGGGTGCCGCGCACGTTGTAGGCGGTGCGCGCGGCGGGGTCGGTGCCCAAGTCCAGGTCGACGGCGAGATGCACGACGACATCGGCGCCGCGCAGCTTTTCGGCGATGGCCGGATCGCGCACGTCCAGCACATGCCACTGCGCCTCGGTCACCTCGCCGCGCCGCTCGTCGAGGGCCAGCACCTGCTTGATCTCTTCGGACTCCGCGAGCCGCTGCGTGAGCAGGGCGCCGGGGCCCGAGGCGGCACCGGTGACCGCCACGACGGGGCGTCGTGCGGTACGGGCCGTATCGTTTCGCGCAGCGCGAACTTCTCGGTCTGGGGAACTCACCGGGCGTCTCCAGCGGTTGTCTTCAGTACGCAGCGCGTGCACACGTACGTACCAGGTAACGCCCATCCTGCCGCAGCTCGGCGATCAGCGAAGCACTGAGCCCGTAAACCGGCGAGGTGTCTAGGCTGGGTGGTGATGTCGGGCATCCGCCGCCGGTCCGTGGCCGGTGGCCCAACGAGCCGAGGAACCCCGTGAGTGACACCCCATTCGGATTCGGCCTTCCGCCGGAGGAGCCGGAGGACGGCGACGACGGTAAGAAGAAGGGCGGCCAGGGCGGCGAGCAGGGCCCCGCGAATCCCTTCGGGTTCGGCAGCGGGGCGGGCGGCCCGGCCGGAGCAGGCGGCGCGGACAATCCGTTCGCCGCGATGTTCGGATCCCTCAACCCGAACGACCTGGGCGCCGCCTTCCAGCAGCTCGGGCAGATGCTCTCGTACGAGGGCGGCCCGGTGAACTGGGACATGGCCAAGGACATCGCGCGCCAGACCGTCGCGCGCGGCACCGCCGACGGCACCAAGGACGAGAGCGTCGGCCCCGCCGACCGCGCCGCGGTCCAGGAGGCCGTGCGCCTGGCCGACCTGTGGCTGGACGGGGTCACGTCGCTGCCCTCGGGCTCGGGGGCCGCCGTCGCGTGGAGCCGCGCCGAGTGGGTCGAGGCCACGCTGCCGGTGTGGAAGGACCTGGTCGACCCGGTCGCCGAGCGCGTCGGCTCCGCCATGGGCGACGTGCTGCCCGAGGAGATGCAGGCCATGGCCGGCCCGCTGCTCGGGATGATGCGTTCGATGGGTGGCGCGATGTTCGGCACCCAGATCGGGCAGGCGCTCGGCGTGCTGGCCGGTGAGGTGGTCGGCTCGACCGACATCGGGCTCCCGCTGGGCCCGGCGGGCAAGGCCGCTCTGCTGCCGGTCAACATCGCGGCGCTCGGCTCCGGCCTCGGCGTCCCCAAGGACGAGGTGCGGCTGTACCTGGCGCTGCGGGAGGCGGCCCACCAGCGGCTGTTCTCGCATGTGCCGTGGCTGCGCTCGCATCTGTTCGGTGCCGTCGAGGGGTACGCCCGGGGCATCAAGGTGGACACCGCGAAGCTGGAGGACGCGGTCGGCCAGCTCGACCCGACCCACCCCGAGCAGCTTCAGGAAGCGCTCCAGCAGGGCATGTTCCAGCCGGAGGACACCCCGGAGCAGAAGGCCGCGCTGGCACGGCTGGAGACGGCCCTCGCACTGGTCGAGGGCTGGGTGGACGCCGTGGTGCACGCCGCCGCCAAGCCCCATCTGCCGTCCGCGGACGCCCTGCGCGAGACGCTGCGGCGCCGCCGGGCGAGCGGCGGGCCCGCCGAGCAGACCTTCGCCACGCTGATCGGCCTGGAGCTGCGGCCGCGCCGGCTGCGGGACGCCTCGCGGCTGTGGGCGTCGCTCACCGACGCGCGCGGCGTGGACGGCCGCGACGGGCTGTGGGAGCACCCGGACATGCTGCCGACGGCCGAGGACCTCGACGACCCGGACGGCTTCGTCCACCGCGAGCAGCTGGACTTCTCCGAGCTGGACAAGATGCTCGGCGAGGCCGCGGGCGGTGAGGAGCGCGCGGAGGGCTCCGACGACCGTGCCGACCGAGACGACCGTAAGGACGACGAGCGGGGCGACGGCGAGAAGTGAGCCTTCATACGGACGCGGCGCGGGTGCTCACGGAGTGGCCCGCGCCCGACGCCGACCAGGAGCGGCTGCGGCAGGCGTACGGCGACCATCTCACCGCGTATCCCGACGGCATGTGGAAGGCGTGCGGCGACGGGCATCTCACGGCGAGCGCGCTGGTGATCGACCCGCCGCGGGAGCGCGTCCTGCTCACGCTGCACCGCAAGCTGCGGATGTGGCTCCAGATGGGCGGCCACTGTGAGCCGGAGGACGCCACGCTGGCGGACGCGGCGCTGCGGGAGGCCACCGAGGAGTCGGGCATCGCGGGGCTGACCCTGCTGCCGGGCGGGCCCGTGCGGCTCGACCGGCACCACACTCCGTGCGCCTGGCACCTGGACGTGCAGTACGCGGCGGTGGCCCCGCCGGACGCGACGGCGGCGATCAGCGACGAGTCGCTGGACCTCCGCTGGTTCGCGTACGACGAGGTGGCGGACGTGGCCGACGCGTCGGTGCGCCATCTGGTGGCCCGTACCCGCGCGCTGGTCTGAGGAGCGCGCGGGCACGGACCGGCGGCCGCGTTCCGCCTTACTGCCGCCGTCAGTTGCTGAAGATGTTGCCCTGGTTCTGCCCGCGGGCGCCCTGCTGGCCCATGCCGAACTGGGCGGCCGCGCCGCCGCCGATCACCGCGTTCTGCGGCGGCAGCAGCTCGCTGGGCTGGACCAGGGCGTAACCCTGGCCCAGGAAGCTCAGCTCCCAGCCCTCACCGGTGCTGCCGCGCCGACGCCACACTCCTGAGGAATGCGTCTGCGCCTGCATCTGGACGCGCAGCGAGCTGGACCACGCGACGATCGCGTCCGCGTCGGCGTTGACGTACTTGTCCGGGGTCACCTGGAGCAGCAGCGGCTTGCCCGAGGTCATGAGCGCGACCTTGCCCCGGCCGGAGATGTTGAGGTTGTACTTGCCGGAGCCGGTGATGCCGAACTGGCTGTCCACCGCGATCGACTCCCAGTGCAGCGTGGAGTCGAGCGCCAGCACGTACGCGCTGTCGACCGTCAGACCGTCGTGGTCCACGTCCACCACATGGACGTGCTGGGCGAGGTTGGCGAGGAAGACCGTGCCCTGCCCGGAGCAGCGCATCAGGTCCAGGCCCTCGCCGGTGCGGGCGCGGGCGCGCCGCTGGCCGGGGGTCTGGTACTCACCGTCGAACTCGATCAGCCCCTGATAGGCGACCATGCTGCCCTTACGGGCGAGCACGTCCTCGTGGCCGGTGAGCGCGACCCGCAGCATCTTGCGGTTCTGGAGCGCGTAACGGTCCTCGGTCTGGGCCTCGGTGTAGCCGAAAAGCGGGCTCTGCATGTGTCCTTCTCCCCCTCAGCCCCGGGCCCGGAGCCGGTCGGTGCTGTCCTCGCTGGGCTGTACGACGACGAAGCCCTGTCCGGAGAAGCCGAGCTGGTACGCCTCGCCGCTGCCCCGGCCGATCAGGGACGACGCCTTGAAGCTGCGCTTGCCCTTCACCTTGAGACCGCTGGACCAGGCGACGAGCGCGTCCGGGTCCACATAGGTCTCGTCCTCGCCGCGGCCGCAGTCGACGACGATCGGGGTGCCGCGGGAGGTCAGCGCGACCCATCCGGTGCCGGAGACGCCCACGTTGAACAGGCCCTGCCCGGCGAACTTGGCGATGCCCTTGACCCGTTCGACACCCCACTGGAGGTGGGCGTCGAAGGCGAGCAGATTGGTGCCGTTGACCGAAAGCGAATCGCCGTTGAGGTTGATGCAGACGACGTTCGCCCCGTAGTCGGCGAGATAGAGCAGCCCGTCGCCGCTGCACCGCATGAGGGGCGCGCCCTCGCCGGTCAGCCACTGGGAGGCCATCTGGCGCACCGCGGGCGGGTTCGGCTCGTACTGCACGAAGCCCTCGTACGCCACCATCGAACCGGTGCGGGCGAAGAGGTCCTGGCCGCTCTGCATGGCGACCTTGAGCATGCTGCTGCCGTGGTTCTCCATGCGGGCCGCGACCGGGGTGGCTGCGAAGCCCGAGATCATTTGCTGGTCCATGACGGGCTCCCTCAGACCTCGTAGGGCTGGACGACGATGAAGTTGCCGGGCGCACCGCGGAACTGGAGGTTCACGGTCTCCCCGCTGTGGCCGGGGTAGGCGCTGCGGCGCAGCCGCACCTGGCTGGAGATGATCACCTGCGCACCGGCGGACCAGGCCACGATGGCGTTGCTGTCGGCGAAGGTCGTCGGGGTGACGGGGAGCACCACCGGGGTGCCCTGGGTCTTCACGATGACGGTGCCGGTGCCCTGGAACTGCATGGTGAACAGCGCGCCGCCGGGGATGCCGTGGCCTTCGATCCGGCGCACCTCGTGCTGGAGCGACTCGTCGAAGGCGAGCACGTTCTCCGCGGAGACGCAGATCGCGTCGCCCTGGAGCTCGATCGGGTGCAGCTCTGCGGCGTTCTCGGCGAGGAAGACCTGGCCCTGGCCGCTACAGCGCATCAGCTGCATCTCCTGGCCGGTCGCGTTGCCGACGATCCGGCCGCGCATGCCCGCGCCCTTGTAGCTGAAGTCGACCTTGCCCTGGTACAGCACCATGCTGCCCTGGCGGGCGAGCACCGGCTGACCGTCGACGCCGAGGTCGACCCGCATCATCCGCGGGTTCTGCGGCGTCCAGCGCTGGCCGGTGGCCGCCTCGCGGTACTCGGCGAGCGCTGCCTGCACACCGGGGGCGCCGCCTCCCTGGGGCACGG
>NZ_GG657754.1:3862656-3875378 GCF_000158915.1 Streptomyces himastatinicus ATCC 53653
GCTGCTGCGGTTGCTGTGGTGCGGGCGGGGCCGCGGGGGCGGGCGCCCCCGGAGCCGCGAAGCCCGGGGCGGGGGCCGCCTGGCCGGGCGGCGCGAAACCGGGCGCACCGCCCTGCGCGGGCGCCGGTGCGGGCGCGGGCTCCTCCTCGGCGACCTCGCCGCCGAAGTTCCTGAGCAGCGCCTCGAGTCCGCCGTCGAAGCCCTGTCCGACGGCGGCGAAGCGCCAGACGTCCTTGAGGTAGAAGTCGCCCAGCATCACCGCGCGCTCGGTACTGAACTCCGTACCGTCGAAGGCGTACCGGGCCACTTCCTCGCCGCCCGCGACGATCCGGAGGTAGCCGGGGCCGACCTGCGACATCTGGCCGGCGCCGTCGATGGTCGCGGTGAAGGAGAGCTTCTGGATGGTCGACGGAATGCTGTCGAGCGTGACCCGGAACGACTCGGTGTCACCGGCCTGCGCACCCAGCTGCTGTATCGCTTCTTCAGGCGATTTGGGCTGATTGAAGAAGATGAAGTAGCGGTCGTCCGAGAGCCGTTCGTCCGCGTCGAGGCCGAAGCAGCTGATGTCGAAGCTCAGCCCGGGCCCGGCGATCTGCACACCGACGTACAGATCCCTCCCGGCCGTCAGGTCGCTGATCTTGGCCTTGTGGCCGCGCTGGAATTCCCTGGCCATACGTAACGACCGTCCCCCATCCCGAACCGGTGAATGCTTTTGCGCCAGGCTAGCCGCTGCCGCCGACAAAAAACGACGCCGGGGAGCGTCGTGTGGTTCCTCAGTCCGGTTCCGTTCCGGTTCCGGCGCCCGGCAGATGCGGCAGCCGCCCGGCGGCCACCACGCCCTCCAGATAACCCCGGGCCCGCTCGGTGCGCGGATACGCCTCCAGCAGCTCCCAGAAGCGGCGGCCGTGACCGGGCACCAGCAGATGGGCCAGCTCGTGGACGAGGACGTAGTCCACGACGTACTCCGGCATGCCCTTGAGCCGGTGGGAGAGCCGGATGCTGCCCTCGGCCGGGGTGCACGACCCCCAGCGGGTGTTCTGGTTGGTGACCCAGCGGACCGAGGCGGGCCGCGCCCGGCCGCCCAGATACTGCTCGGACAGCCACTCCGCGCGCGCCACCAGCTCCGTGTCGCCCAGCATGCGCTTGCTCTCCTGCGCCGCGAGCTTGTCCAGCATCACGCCGACCCAGCGCTGTTCCTCCGCTTCGGACATGCGGGCGGGGATGAGGACGATGGTGCGGTCGCCCTCGCGGTACGCGGAGACGGTCCTGCGCCGACGCGAACTCCGGCGGACCTCGACCGCGCTCGTGCCCGAGCCCCGGTTCTGCGGACTCGGCGGACTCGATGGGCTCGGCGGGCTCGGGGCGGTGCGCGGGGAAGGATCGGCGGGCACGCCCCGACGTTACCCGCTGGCAGCCGGGGAAGTCCTGCCCTCGCCCGCGGTTGCGGGGCGAACCACTCCTCGGCGTGCACCGCTTGTACGACTATCAACACAGCCTGTGGATAACTTTCGGCGGCGGGTGGGCGGCCGGGCGCATGCTGAGAACCGTTCGACGAGGCGATGCGGCACATCGACGGCGGCACATCGACGAAGGGGGACGGCGATGCATCCCATGCTCAAGCCCGCGCTGCGGCGCGCCTGGCGGAGCCGGGACACGGTGCAGTTCGGGGTGGCCCGGGCGCATGCGGTGGTGGTGGGCCCGCTGGACACGGCGACGGGCAGCTTTCTGGAGCTGCTCGACGGCACCCGCGGGCTGCCCCTGCTGCGGCAGGAGGCCCAGGCCCTCGGGCTGCCGGAGGAGCGGGCCGATGAGCTGCTGGACAGACTCACGGCCGCCGGGCTGCTGGACGATACGAGACCCGGCGACCCGCCCGCGGCCCTGGTGAGCGGCTCCGCCGCGGCCCTCGACCGGCTGCGGCCGGACGCGGCGGGCCTGTCGGTGCAGCATCCGGAGCCGGGAGCGGCGGCGCGGCTGCTCGCCGCGCGGCGGGCGACGCGGGTGCAGGTGCGCGGTGCGGGCCGGGTCGGGGAGACAGTCGCCGCGGTGCTGTCCTCCGCGGGGGTCGGGCAGATCGATGTGGTGGACGGGGGCTGTGTCGAGCCCTGGGACGTGGCGCCCGGCGGGCTGGTGGCCCGAGCAGATCGGAGAGCGGCGGGATGCGGCCGCGCGTCGGCTGGTGCGCCGGACCGCACCGGGCCCGCGGCCACGCCCGCGGACCGGGGAGCCGCCGCCCGGCGGGGAGCCCGGGCTGGCCCTGGTGGTGATCGCCCCGCGCGACGGTCTCGCGGCGTACGCACCGGATCCGGCGGCGGCCGAGCCGCTGCTCGCCTCCGGCACACCCCATCTGTACGCGGGCGTGATCGAGGGCACCGGGGTGGTGGGGCCCCTGGTCCTCCCGGGCGTCACCCCCTGCGCGGGCTGCGCCGCGGCGGCCCGTGCCGAGCGGGAGCCGGCGTGGCCGCGGATGCTGGCCCAGTGGCGGTCCGGCCGCCGCGGTGCCGCGCCCGCCTGTGACACGGCGCTGGCCACGGTGGTGGCCGGGCTCACCGCCTCCCGGGCGCTGGCCTTCCTCGACGGCGGACTGCCCGGGGGCGCGGCGGCCCGCTGGGAGCTGACGCTGCCCGCCCTCTCCTGGCAGGCCGAGCGCGTCGAGGCGCATCCCGGATGCGAGTGCGGAGCGGCCGGGCGGGATGATGCGGTATACGCCTCGGCCGCGGAGAGACCGCACGCCACAATGTGCGGGTGACCGACGTCCGCGGAGTGGGCGACGGGGGTCCGGGAGGCTGCTCCCGGGATGGCTCAGCTGTAGTTGGAGGGCGCATGTCCGATCTGCCGCGCAAGGCGATCACCCGCACCGCCAAACTGGCGGCGCTGCCCCTGGGATTCGCGGGGCGCGCCACCTGGGGGCTGGGGAAGCGGATAGGAGGGCGACCGGCGGAGATCGTCGCGCGCGAGATGCAGCAGCGCACCGCCGAGCAGATGTTCAAGGTCCTCGGCGAGCTCAAGGGCGGGGCGATGAAGCTCGGGCAGGCGATGTCGGTCTTCGAATCGGCGCTGCCCGAGGAGATCGCCAAGCCCTACCGGGCGGCGCTCACCAAGCTTCAGGAGGCGGCGCCGCCCATGCCCACCGGCACGGTCCACGCGGCGCTGGAGGAGCGGCTCGGCCCGGAGTGGCAGGAGCTGTTCCTGGAGTTCGAGGACAAGCCGGCGGCGGCCGCCTCGATCGGGCAGGTGCACCGGGCGGTCTGGCATGACGGGCGTCAGGTCGCGGTCAAGGTGCAGTACCCGGGCGCGGGTCAGGCACTGCTGTCCGACCTCAGCCAACTGAGCCGGTTCGCCCGGGTGCTGGGGCCGCTGGTGCCGGGCATGGACATCAAGCCGCTGATCGCGGAGTTGCGCGACCGGGTGGCCGAGGAGCTGGACTACGAGCTGGAGGCCGAGTCCCAGCGCGCCCATGTCACGGAGTACGCCGAGGACACGGAGATCGTGGTGCCTGAGGTGGTGCACCGGAGCGATCAGGTGCTGATCACCGAGTGGCTGGAGGGCATACCGCTCTCCGAGGTGATCGCCGAGGGCAGGCCCGAGGAGCGTGACCGGGCCGGTCAACTGCTGGCCCGCTTTCTGTTCTCGAGGGCGTCCCCGCACCGGCATGCTGCACGCCGATCCGCACCCCGGGTAACTTCCGGCTGCTCACCGGGGACGCCCCGGACGGGCCGCCGGAGCAGTGGAAGCTGGGTGTCCTGGACTTCGGCTCGGTGGACCGGCTCCCCGGGGGGCTGCCCGAACCCATCGGCATCGCGCTGCGGATGGCACTGGAGGGCGACGCCGCGGGGGTCTACGACCTGATGCGGGGTGAGGGGTTCGTCAAGCCGACGATCGAGCTGGATCCCGAGGCGCTGCTGGAGTTCCTGCTGCCGATGCTCGAACCGGCCCAGGTCGAGGCGTTCCACTTCGAGCGGCAGTGGATACGCGGCCAGGCGGCGCGGATGGCCGACCGCGGTTCACCCGTCTACGAGCTGGGCAACCAGCTCAATCTGCCGCCCGCCTATCTGCTGATCCACCGGGTGACCCTGAGCACGATCGGGGTGCTGTGCCAGCTGGGCGCCACGGTGCGGCTGCGGGATGAACTCGAAGCCTGGGTCACCGGCTTCGCCGCCGAGGCGGAGGAGGCCGACGAGACCGCCGAGGCCGATGAGACCGACGGGAAAGCCGAGGGCGCCGAGGGCTCGGACGACGCCGAGGTCCCGGCGGAGCGGGCGGCCGAGGACGCGGAGACCTCGGCCTGAGCTTCCGGGAACGGCCGGAGGGCCGGTCCGCATGGGACCGGCCCTCCGGGTAGACGCGGCAGCCGCGTCAGGACATGACCGCCGTGGCCAGAGCCCGCCGGGCACGCAGCGAGGCACGCCCCGCGCTGCGGTGCAGGCGCATATGCGCACGCGCCAGGGCTTCTGGGATGAGTTGCATTTCTCGGGTCCTGTTCTGGCGCGACTCGGGCGCGCCGGAGTGATGGCGTGTGGGTGTGTCGGAGACCGGATGGGTCATCGTCGGGACCTGCTTCATGGGCTCGTGCGTCGCTGGGCGATCGATGGTGCCGGGGGTGCTCATGCCGCGACCGGGTTCTTGCGCGGGCGACCACGCGGCCGCTTGCGGGCCACGACGACCCCCTGGACGAACAGCTCGCCGCCCCAGACGCCCCAGGGCTCGCGACGGTCTTTGGCCCCGGCGAGGCAGGCCTCGCGCAGCGGACAGGTCTGACACAGCGACTTGGCGTACTCGACGTCGGCCGGGGACTCGGCGAAGAAGACTTCCGGGTCGTAGGAGCGGCACGGGACGGCTACGCCCAGGTTCTCGATGGCGTCATCGAGCTCGGTGAGGGCGGTGAGGGGGGTCAAGGAGTCCTCCGAGGAGTCAGGCGGGCGGTTCAGGTCGGTCTCTGCGGACGGGGCGTGTGCGTTGAGTTGCACGGTGGCGTGTTCCTCGTCTGTTCGGTCCGGCTCGTGGCCGGGCGCGGGCAAATCAAAAGGACCGCGGATCCCGGTGTGGGTTCCGCGGCCCTGGAAGGTGCCGACCTGATCCTGAATCAGGCTGGATAACTCCAGGGTTCGAGCCTGCGGAAGGCCCACTTCTCGTGGTGCTGCTGCGTCGTCCGGGATCCGGCACCATTGGCCGCCAGGGCATAGGCAAATGCCCGTGCCGCTGCCGCTACCGCAGGTGCCTGCGTCGGTCGCTCGCTGCGCTCGCTGAGACGCGCTTCATTGGCGCCGGGCATACCGGTGCCGGGAAGCGGGGAGCCGAGCGGGCAGGTGGCGAGGACCGAGCGATCGGTCATTTTGATGGTCTCGATGAAGCTGATCATTGGTCTCCGCCTCCTCTCGGCGTCTCAGGGGACCAGTGCGAACCGGTCCGGACTTACGTAGTACAACACGGATTCCTCGGTTCCCGGAAGGGCCGTTGTCTCCGTGCTCGGAAGGCTATGGGTATGCCGTCCGCGCGCGCAAACTATTTTTCCGTCGAGTTTTCCGCGGGGTCACCCGGTTGGCTTCCCTCGCCCCCGACGTCCCCGTCACCCTCGTGCGCCCCGGGCAGTTCCCGGCCCGCGCAGAGCGCGAGAACATCGGCGCCGAACCTGCCGAGTTTCCGTCGTCCTACACCAGAGATGCCGGACAGCTCCGATTCGGTTCCCGGCACGGCCTCGGCAATCGCGAGCAGCGTCTTGTCGGTGAAGACACAAAAGGCCGGCTGGCCCAGCAGCCCGGCCTGCTCGGCCCGCCAGTCGTGCAACCGCTCGTACAGCGCCTCGTCCAGCTCCGAGGGGCAGTCCTCGCAGCGCATCAGCTTCATCTCGCCCGCGTCGGTCAGCGTCCTGCCGCAGACCCGGCAGTGCACCGGGGTGCGCCGCTTGCGCACCGGGGCACTCGGGCCGGTGCCGCGCTCGATTCCGCCCCCACCGCCGGGCATCCGGGCGGCGGGCGCCGCGGAGCCGGGCCGCAGCCCGTTCAGAAAGCGGGTGGGCCTGCGAGAGGCGCGGCCGCCGGGCGCCCGCGAGAGCGCCCACGACAGGCTCAGATGGCGGCGTGCCCGGGTGACCCCCACATAGAGAAGCCGCCGCTCCTCCTCGATCTGCTGATCGGTCTTGGCGTAGGTGATCGGCATCATGCCCTCGGTCAGCCCCACCAGGAAGACCGCGTCCCACTCCAGGCCCTTGGCGGCGTGAAGTGAGGCGAGTGTCACACCCTCCACGGTCGGGGCGTGCTGGGCGGCCGCCCGCTCGTCCAGCTCCGCCACCAGATCGGAGAGGGTGGCCCCGGGCCTGCCCCGGGCGAAGTCCTCGGCGAGCCGCACCAGGGCGGCCAGCGACTCCCAGCGGTCGCGGACCGCTCCGGAGCCCGCGGGGGGCTCGGGCGTCCAGCCACGGGTGCCGAGCACGGCCCGCACCTGGGACGGGATGTCGTCATCGGACAGCACAGGGTCGGCGCTTCCGGCACGGGCCGCGCCCCGCAGCAGCATCCCCGCCTCGCGGACCTCGGGCCGCTCGAAGAACCGCTCGGCGCCGCGCAGCTGATACGGCACCTCGGCGTCGGCCAGCGCCTGCTCGTACAGCTCGGACTGGGCGTTGACCCGGTAGAGGACCGCGACCTGGCTGGGCGGGACACCGGCGCCGCCCTGCGCGACCGGGGTGATCAGCTCGCGGATCCGGCGGGCGGTGGCCTCGGCCTCGGCGGGCTCGTCCGCGTAGGCGGTGTAGACCGGCTCGGGGCCCGCGTCGCGCTGGGAGACCAGCTCGAGACGGTGCTCCGCGGCCCGGCCGCGGGCCTGGGACAGCAGCCCGTTGGCCAGGTGCACGACCTGGGGGGTGGAGCGGTAGTCACGGATGAGCTTGACCACCGTGGCGCCGGGGTGGCGGGTGCGGAAGTCCAGCAGATGGTCGGGGGTGGCGCCGGTGAAGGAGTAGATGGTCTGGCTGGCGTCGCCGACCACGCACAGGCTCTGCCGGTCGCCGAGCCACAGCTCCAGCAGCCGCTGCTGGAGCGGGCTCACGTCCTGGTATTCGTCGACCACGAAGTGCTGGTACTGGCGGCGCACCTGATCCGCGATGTCCGGCCGCTCCTCCAGCACACCGACCGTGAGCAGCAGCACATCCTCGAAGTCGATCACGCCGCGGTCACGCTTCAACTGCTCGTACCCGGCGTAGATCCGGCCGATCTCGGCCGGGTCGCGAGGGGCTTCGCGGCCGTGCTTGGCGGCCGCCGCCGGATAGTCCTCGGGCACGGTCTGGGTGACCTTCGACCATTCGATCTCGCCGGTCACGTCCCGCAGCTCATTGCGGTCCAGCCGGACGCGGCAGCGCGCGGCGGCCTCGGCGACGAGCTGCACCTTGCGCTCGGCCAGCCGCGGCACGTCCCCGCCGACGGCCTTGGGCCAGAAATACTGGAGCTGGCGCAGGGCGGCCGAGTGGAAGGTGCGCGCCTGCACCCCGCCCGCGCCGAGCTGCCGCAGCCGGCCGCGCATCTCGCCCGCCGCGCGGTTGGTGAAGGTGACGGCCAGCACGCTGGCGGGCTGGAGGATGCCCGCCCGCACCCCATAGGCGATCCGGTGGGTGATCGCCCGGGTCTTGCCGGTGCCCGCCCCGGCCAGCACGCACACCGCCCCGTGCAGGGCCGTCGCCACCTCGCGCTGCTCGGGGTCGAGCCCCTCCAGCACCGCGTCGGCGTCACGCGGCGTGGCCGCGTAGGCGCCCGGCGTGGAGACCTGCGGGAAGAGAGTGGAGTGCGTTGCTGGTGTCACCCCGCCATGCTGCCAGGTACCCCGGGACCAGCGCGCCGGTTGTCCACAGCCGTGACCATGCGGTCATATGAACGCCGGGCGCCGCGGTCACGGCGCCGCTGGGAATGAGCGATGGAAGATGAACGTTCACCCTTTGCCCATACGCCACGACCCCGAGGAGAGCGAACACCGATGTCCGGCACTGTGACGATGTACAGCACCACCTGGTGCGGCTACTGCCGCCGGCTCAAGGGCCAGATGGACCGCGAGGGGATCACGTACACCGAGATCAACATCGAGCACGACCCGGAGTCCGCGGCCTTCGTCGAGAAGGCGAACGGCGGCAACCAGACGGTGCCCACCGTCCTCTTCTCCGATGGATCTACGCTGACCAACCCCTCCCTCGCCCAGGTGAAGGCCAAGGTCGGGGTCTGAATCAGCGGTTCCGGTCAGCCGCGGGGCAGCGGCTCGCCGTACCACAGCTCGATCAGCCGCGCCGCGATCGAGATCCCGGACGGGGGCAGCACCTCGCCGGACTCGATCGCGGTGCGCAGCTCGTCCCGGGAGAACCAGCGCGCCTCGTGGATCTCCTCACCGTCCACCTGGATCCGTGAGGACGTGGCCCGGGCCATGAAGCCCAGCATCAGGCTGGACGGGAACGGCCACGGCTGGCTGGCGACGTACTCGACCTCGCCGACCGGGACGCCCGCCTCCTCGGCCACCTCGCGGATCACCGCCTGCTCGATCGACTCCCCCGGCTCCACGAAGCCCGCGAGCGTCGAGAAGCGCCCCTCCGGCCAGTGCACCTGGCGCCCCAGCAGCGCCCGGTCCAGGTCGTCCGTCACCAGCATGATCACGGCGGGGTCGGTGCGCGGGTAGTGCTCGGCGCCGCAGGCCGGGCAGCGGCGGATGTGGCCCGCCGCCGCGATCACCGTGCGCTCGCCGCAGCGGGAGCAGAAGCGGTGCAGCCGCTGCCAGTTCTCCAGCGCGACCGCGTGCACCAGCAGCCCCGCGTCACGCTCGGACAGCAGCGAGCCCGCCTCGCGCAGCCCCGCGGGGCGGGCCGACTGGTCCATGCGGCCCGGCAGGGTGTCCTTCTGGAGCGCGAAGTAGCGCACCCCGTCCTCGTCCGTGCCCAGGAAGTAGCGGTGGGTCTCGGTGGGCGGGGCCTCGAAGGCCGGGGTCATGACCAGCTCGGTACGGCCGTCAGGGGTGTCGTCGACCAGGGCCTGGCCTCCGGAGACCACGAAGACCCGCGTCGTCGGGTGGCTCCACGCCGCGGCCAGCCATGCCTCGTCCAGTCGGTGGTGCGCCGCGCGGTCGATGCCGCTCGGGGCGCTGAGCGTGATCGGCCGGGTGGCGGCCTGCTCGGTCCAGGTGGTCACGGCTGCTTCCAACTCCCCATGCGAAACGGGTGGTTTACGTACATACGCGAGCTATACGGGTCCATTCTCCGCGAGGTCGGCCCAGAGGTGGGCGGCCGTCTCGGCGCCCTTCGCGAGGAGGTCCAGCTCGACCTTCTCGTCGGGTGCGTGCCAGCCGTCGGACGGCACCGAGATGCCCAGGAAGAGCACCGGAGCGCCCAGGACGTCCCGCAGGTCGGCCGCCGGTCCCGATCCGCCCTCGCGGGTGAAGCGGATCTTCTGGTCGAACGCCCGCCCCATGGCCCGTACCAGGGACTGAAGGGCGGGGTGGTCCAAGGGGGTCAGACAGGGGCGGGTCGCGCCCCAGAAGGTGATCTCGTGCCGGATCCCGGCCGGGAGGGACGCCGCGACCCACTCCCGCACGGACCGCTGGATCTGCTCCGTGTCCTGACCGGCCACCAGCCGGAAGGACAGCTTCAGCTGGGCGGTGGACGGCACGATCGTCTTCCCGCCCGGTCCCTGGTAGCCCCCGGCGATGCCGTTGACCTCCGCGGTGGGGCGGGCCCAGATCCGCTCCAGGGTGGTGTACCCGGCCTCGCCGAGCAGGCCGTGCGAATGCGCGGTGCGCAGCCAGCCCGCCTCGTCGAAGGGCAGCTCGGCGAAGAGTTCGCGCTCGCGGTCGGTCAGCTCCACGATGCCGTCGTAGAAGCCCGGGACGGCCACCGTGCGGTCGTCGCGGTGCAGCGCCGCGGCCAGCCGGGCGGCCTCGGTGGCGGGGTTGGGCACCGCGCCGCCGAAGGAGCCGGAGTGGATGTCCTGGTCCGGCCCGTACAGGTCGATCTGGCAGTCGGTGAGGCCCCGCATCCCGGTGCAGACGGTCGGGGTGTCCTCGGACCACATGCCGGTGTCGGAGACGATCACGGTGTCGCAGGCGAGCCGGTCGGCGTGCGCCGTGATCAGCTCGGGGAAGTGCGGGGAGCCCGACTCCTCCTCGCCCTCGATCAGCAGCTTGAGGTTGACGGCGGGCGCGGTGCGGCCGGTCGCGGCCAGATGGGCGCGCACCCCCAGGGTGTGGAAGAGCACCTGCCCCTTGTCGTCGGCGGCGCCGCGCGCGTACAGCCTGCCGTCCTTGGAGACAGGGTCGAACGGGTCGGTGTGCCAGCCGTCCTCGCGGGCGGCGGGCTGGACGTCGTGGTGCCCGTAGACGAGCACGGTGGGGGCGTCCGGGCCGCCGGACGGCCAGGCCGCGAACACCGCCGGGGCGCCGGGCGTCTCCCAGATCTCGACCTCCGGGAAGCCGGTCGCGGTGAGGTGCGACGCGAGCCACTCGGCGCTGCGTCGGACGTCACCGGCGCGCGCGGGGTCGGCGGATACGGAGGGTATGCGCAGCCACGCGCCGAGGTCGTCGAGGAAGGCCGCGTAGTGGTCGTCGACGAAGGCGCGGACGGCGTTGTCCGTGTCCGGGGTGGTGCTCATGGATGTGAGCCTATCCGGCGCGCGGGAGCGCCAGAGCCTGGGTCTCCGGGCCGCTCATCCGCGGTCGCGCTCGGTCACGGTTCGACGTCGATGAAAGCGTTACGGACACCCTCGGCGTCGCGCTCTGTCTCGTCCGCCTCGCCGGTCAGGATGCGTTCCAGCTCCGCGCGGCCGGGCAGCTCCGCGGGGCGCACGACCTCCCCGCTGCGTACATAGAGGAACGCCGCCGAGACCGCCGACAGCGGCAGACCGTGCTGCTCGGCCCAGGCCAGACGGTAGATGGCCAGCTGGAGCGGGTCGGCGTCCTGGGAGCGGCCGGTCTTCCAGTCGATGATCTCGTAGCCCTGACCGTCCCCGGCGCCCGCCGCGGGCTCCCGGTACACCGCGTCGATCCGGCCGCGCACCGTCCGCCCCGCCAGGGTCAGCTGGAACGGCACCTCGACGCGGTACGGGGTGCGCCGGGCGTACGGCGTGCGCGCGAACGCCTCCTTGAGCGCCGTCAGCTCCCGCTCGTCCGCGATCTCCGGCTCGTCGTCCTCGCCGCCCGGCAGCTCGTCCGGGCCGAGGAACGGCAGCGGCAGCGCCTCGAAGCGCGACTCGACCCAGGCGTGGAAGCGGGTGCCGCGGCGCGCTGCGGGCTGCGGCGGACGCGGCATGGGGCGGGCCAGCTCCCGCGCGAAGCCGTCCGGATCCGCGGCGAGCCGCATCAGCTGGGAGGCGGTCAGGGTGTGCGGTACGGGCACCTCGTGCACGGTGGCGCGGGCGCGCCGCAGCTCCCCGGCGAGCGCGTCGAGATCGCGGTCCCAGGAGTCGGCCAGCCGCGCCTCCTCGGGGGCCAGGTCGCCATCCGGCGCGGGGCCGCCATCCGGCGCGGGGGGCGGGTTATGGGGGTACGTGTGCTCGTCGCCGTACGGGCCGTCGTACGCCTCGTCGTACGGGTCCGGGGCGTCGGGCGGCGCGTCGTACGGGTACGCCTCCTCGTCCTCGTACGGATACGGCTCGTCCGTGAACTCCGGCCAGGCCGGGTCGTCCTCCGCAACCGGCCCGTGCGGGTCAGCGGCCGGCGGGCCGTCCGCCGCCTCCAGGCGGGTCAGATGGGCCAGGACCGCGTCCGCGGCCCGGCGGCGGCGGGCCAGGGCTTCCGGGTCGAGCGGGAGCGGCCAGGCGCGGTCGGCGGCCGTCTCGCGCAGGGCCGGGTTCTCCGCGCCCTCCTCCGGCTCGTCCGCCCACGCCTCGACCTCGCCGTAACCGGCCTCACAGTGCGTGCGCAGCGCCTCCAGGAAGGAGGACGGGCCGCGGTGGCGCTTCTGGGACGGGCCCCACCAGTGCCCGGAGCCCAGCAGCAGCGAGCGCGGCCGGGTGAAGGTGACGTAGCCCAGGCGGAGTTCCTCCGTCCGCTGGTGTTCCTTCATGGCGTCCTTGAAGGCGTTCAGCCCCTTGGCGTCCCAGGCCGTGACCTCCGGGAGGGTGGCGGCGTCGCCGCGCAGGGCGTGCGGCAGGACCTTGGCGTTCGCCGTCCAGGACTCGCGGCTCTGCTCGCTCGGGAACTGCTTGGCGACCAGTCCGGGCACCGCCACCACGTCCCACTCCAGCCCCTTGGACTTGTGCGCGGTGAGCACCTTGACCGTGTTCTCGCCGCCGGGGAGCGCGTTGTCGAGCCCCTTCTCGTACTGTGCGGCGGTCCGCAGGAAGCCCAGGAACGACTGGAGGGTGGCCTCGCCGTCCACGGGCCCCCCTGCCTGCGCGGCGAAGGACGCGGCGACGTCCAGGAAGTTGCCCAGCGTCTCGCGGCGGCGGGCGGCCAGGGCGTGGGGCGAGGCGGACAGCTCGACCTCCAGGCCGGTGGTGGCGAGCACCCGGTGGAGGACGTCCATCAGCGGATCGGCCAGCGAGCGCCGCAGCTCGCGCAGTTCGGCGGCGAGCCGGGCGAAGCGCACCCGGGCCTCCGCCGAGAACGGCAGCCCGTCGTCCGGGCCGCCGCCGGAGTCGAGGAAGGTGTCGAGGGCGTCGGCGAGCGAGATGATCTCCGACGGGTCGACGCCCTCGACGGCCTCGGCGAGCCGCCGGTCCGGGTCGTCCTCCGCGCCGCCGTGGCCGCCGTGAGAGACGAGCGCGCGG
>NZ_GG657754.1:3875919-3878530 GCF_000158915.1 Streptomyces himastatinicus ATCC 53653
CCGAGGCGCCGCGCCAGCCGTAGATGGCCTGGCACGGGTCGCCGACGGCGGTGACGGGGTGTCCGGTGCCGCCGCCGAACAGCCCGGACAGCAGCAGCCGCTGGGCGACGGAGGTGTCCTGGTACTCGTCCAGCAGGACGACCGCGAACTGCTCCCGCAGGATCCGGCCGACCTCAGGGCCGGTGCGGGCCAGGGTGGCGGACAGCGCGATCTGGTCGCCGAAGTCGAGCAGATCGCGGCGGCTCTTCTCGGCGCGGTACTCCTCGACCAGCCCGAGGAGTTCGCGGCGTGCGCGGGCGGCCTCGGGGACCTTGCGCAGCGCGTCGTTGGTCAGCTTCACCGCGTCGAGGGTGTCCAGCAGCTCGGTGTCGTGCTGGCGGAGCCGCTCGGCGGGGACCAGGTGCTCGGCCAGCTCGGCGTCGAGCGCGAGCAGGTCCGTCACCAGGTCGGCGAAGGGGCGGGTGAGCGCCGGGTAGGGGCCGGGGGCGGTGCGCAGCACGCGCGCGGCGAGCTGGAAGCGGGTGGCGTCGGCGAGCAGCCGGGCGCTGGGCTCCAGGCCGATGCGCAGCCCGTGCTCCTTGAGGAGCTGTCCGGCGAAGGCGTGGTACGTGGAGATGCTGGGCTCGCCCACCGCCTCCTCGGCGGCGCCCGGATCCGGATCGGGGTCCACGACGCCCGCCTTGACGAGCGCCTTCCGCACCCGCTCGGCCAGTTCGCCCGCGGCCTTGTTGGTGAACGTGAGGCCCAGCACCTGGTCGGGCGCGACCTGGCCGGTGCCCACCAGCCACACGACGCGTGCGGCCATCACCGTGGTCTTGCCGGAGCCCGCTCCGGCGACGATCACCTGCGGGGCGGGCGGCGCGGTGATGCACGCCGTCTGCTCCGGGGTGAACGGAATCCCGAGCAGCTCCTTGAGCTCCTCGGGATCGGCGATGCGGGCTGACACTCAAGTGAGGCTATCGGTCGCCACTGACAAGCCACTCACAAGGGGGACAAGCGCCCACATCTCCCGCCGACGACAACGGACATGTCCCCACAAGCCATCTCATCCCCCGTCACTCCGCCCCGCGGGTCACTCCACCACGTGGCGGCCCTCCGCGCGGGCGCTGCACGAGGCGCGGAACGCGCAGCGCTCGCAGTGCGCCCCGGTACTCGGGGCGAAGCGCTCGTCGAGAACGCGTCCGGCCGCGGTGGCGAGGAGTTCGCCGACCCACTCCCCGTCGGGCCCCACGGGCGGTTCCTGCGCCTGGACCTTGGGGACGGTCTCGCCGCCCTCCTTCTTGGGGGCGCCCTGCCGCAGCTGGACCAGTTCGGCGCCGCCGGGTTCGGGGCGGTCGTCACCGAAGAGGCCGTCGACGGCGCCCTCGCGCACGGCGAGCTGATAGACCGCCAGCTGGGGGTGGTGGGCGACCTCGCCGCGGGTGACGGACTGCTTACCGGTCTTGAAGTCGACGACGTACGCCCGCCCCTCGGCGTCCGCCTCGACGCGGTCCATGCTGCCGCGGATGCGCACCTGGTAGGTCTCGGCGTCGAGGGTGACGTCGAAGCCGTGCTCGGAGGCGACCGCCGTGCGGCCGCCGCGCTCCATCACATGCCAGCGCAGGAAGCGCTCCAAGGCCGCCCGGGCGTGCTCCTTCTCCTGCCGCGACTTCCAGGGGGCGTCGAAGGCGAGCGCGTCCCATACGGAATCCAGGCGCTCCATCAGGACGGCGAGGTCGGCCGGGGTACGGCCGGAGGCCACCTCGTCGGCGAGGACATGGACGACGTTGCCGAAGCCCTGGGCGGCGGTCGACGGGGCGTCCGCCTTGACCTCGCGCCCCAGGAACCACTGGAGCGAGCAGGTGTTGACGAGCTGGTCGAGCGCGCTGCCTGACAGCGCCACGGGCCGGTCGCGGTCGCGCAGCGGCACCTCGCTGTGCGTGGGCTCGTACAGGCCCCACCAGCCGGAGGGGTGGGCCGCGGGGACGAGCGGCCGGCCGTCCTCGTCGCGCAGCGCCGCGAGCCGTGCCAGCCGCTGCGCGGCGGCCTCCCGCAGGGCGTCCGAGGCGTCCGGGTCGACGGTGGTGGCGCGCAGCTCGGCGACGAGCGCGGCGACCGACAGCGGGCGGCGCGGCCGCTGGGTGACGTCGACCGGTGGGACGCCCAGCTCGGTCAGGAACCGCGAGGGCTGGTCGCCGTCGTCGGCGGCGGCCTTGACGGCGGTGACCACCAGCCGGTCCCTGGCGCGGGTCGCCGCCACGTAGAACAGCCGCCGCTCCTCGGCCAGCAGCGCGCCCGGGGTCAGCGGCTCGGCGAGCCCGTCCCGGCCGATCCGGTCCGCCTCCAGGAGCGAGCCGCGGCGCCGCAGGTCCGGCCACAGCCCCTCCTGGACGCCCGCGACGACCACCAGGCGCCATTCCAGCCCCTTGGAGCGGTGGGCGGTCATCAGCCGCACGGCGTCGGGGCGGGCGATGCGGCGCGAGAGGGTGTCGGCGGCGATGTCCTGGGCGTCGAGCTCGTCGAGGAAGTTGAGCGCGCCGCGGCCGCCGGTGCGCTCCTCCGCGCGCGCGGCGGTCTCGAACAGCGCGCACACCGCGTCCAGGTCGCGGTCGGCGTTGCGCCCGGCGGCCCC
>NZ_GG657754.1:3879619-3887064 GCF_000158915.1 Streptomyces himastatinicus ATCC 53653
CCAGCTCCGCGTAGTCCAGCACCCCCTGGGCGTCCAGGACGTCCAGGTACTCGGCGAGGAAGGCCGCCGCCGCGCCCCAGTCCGGGCGACCGGTGCGGGCCGCGAACTCCCCCAGCGACCGCGGGCCGAGGCCCAGCTCCCGGCTGCGGGCGAGCACCGCGCGCACCTCGTCGGCGAAGCCGCGGGTGGTCAGGCAGGCGCGCAGCTCGTCGGGCCAGCGGGCCGAGGCGCGCCCCGCGCGCTCCAATTCGGCCTGCCCGGCGAGCAGTTCCCTTACGACGACGTCCTGTTCCGGGCCGGACAGCAGCCGCAGCGGATCGGCGAACAGGTCGACGTCCTGATGGGCGCGGACCAGCGCGTAACAGAAGGAGTGGAAGGTGGTGGCCCGCGGCCCGGTCGCGCCCTCCAGCCGCACCGTCATCCGGTCGCGCAGCTCGACGGCCGCCCTGCGGCTGAAGGTGAGCACCAGGATCCGCTCCGGGTCGGCGCCCTCGCGCACCCGCCGGGCGACGGCCTCCACGAGCGTCGTGGTCTTCCCCGTGCCCGGCCCGGCGAGCACCAGCAGCGGACCGCCCTCGTGCTCAACCACGGCGCGCTGCCGTGCGTCCAGGACAGGAAAGGCCACCGGATCCGGCCGACTGCGGACCAGGCGGTACGTGCCCGCTGACGGCAGCCGCAAATACGGCTGCCGTCCCCGCCGCTGTCGCGGCAGGGACGAGGAGGAGGTACTCACATGGATCGCCGGTCCTGGTGGGTTGGCTGGGTGCGGGAAAGCCTCTCATGTGCCGCGGGGTGTCACCCGAATGGCTGTGGACAACCCCTATCCCGCGCTGCCGCCCCCGTCTTCCGTGCTCTCGGTGCCGTCCCAGCGGGCCCGCCGCATGTCGATCTTCGGCAGATGCCCCTCGGCCGAGCGCGGCGCCCCGCGCAGCGGAGTGCCCTCCTCGCGGTAGTGGTCGAGGGCGCGCAGTTCGCTGCCGGGCAGCAGCGCGCCGTCCGCGCGCACCACGCGCCACCACGGCACGGCACCCCCGTAGAGGGCCATCACCCGCCCCACCTGGCGCGGGCCGCCCTCCTCCAGCCACTCGGCGATGTCCCCGTAGGTCATCACCCGGCCCGGCGGGATCAGGTCGGCGACGTCCAGCACCCGCTCCGCGTACGCGGGCAGCTCGTCGTCGGCCCGCGGCTCCTCGCTCTCCCGGCTCATCCCGCCCATCCTGCCGCACACCACCGACACCGCCACCGACCCCGCCCCGCGCGGTACCGTCGAAGGCTCTGCGGACGGCAGCGGGGGTTCGATCACGCATTGTGCGGGAAACCCCTACAGGGCGTACGATCCGAGGCTCACATCCCCGAAATGCACCCTGATGCCCTCCTCCGCAGCCCGGGCATGCCACCATCTTCCGGGCGGTGACTGGTGATACGAGATCAAGAAGAGACGGCGAAGCAGCAGGGTGCGCAGCCTCCGGAAGAGGAGGCCCGCACCCCTGAGGCGCTGCCGCGCTCGGACGGCTCGGACGGCACCGGCGGTCCGCACGGCCCCCAGGACCACGGCGGCGCCGAGAACTGCGGCGACCCGGGCGACCCCGACGGCCCCCAGGGGCACAACGAACGGGTCTCGGGCGACGAACCGCTGCTGCCCGCCCGGGTGCACCGCCCCTCCGACCTGATGCGGCTGCTGCTCGGCGCGCTGGGCATCGGCATCGTCCTGGCCGTCGCGGCCTTCGCCCACGGCACCACCGCGGGGCTGGAGAAGGACATCGGCCACGGCGCCAACCAGGCGCCCCCGCTGATGATCGACTTCGCGGGGCTGACGGCCAGTATCGCCGTGCTCGTCCTGCCGGTGGCGTTCGCGATCGAGCGGCTGGTCAAACGGGACGGGCTGCGGATCGCGGACGGCGTCCTGGCCGCGGTGCTCGCGCACGGCATCTCCCTCGCCACCGATCTGTGGGTCGCCAGGGCCGCGCCCGACTCGATCCGCGAGGCCCTCACCCAGACCGCGCCCGGCGGCGCCCTGAGCGATCCCGTGCACGGCTACCTCGCCCCCGTCATCGCCTATATGACGGCCGTCGGCATGGCGCGCCGCCCCCGCTGGCGGGTGGCCATGTGGGGCGTACTGCTGCTCGACGCGTTCGCGGTGCTCGTCGGCGGCTACACCACCCCGTTCTCGATCATCATCACGGTGCTCATCGGCTGGACCGTCGCCTACGGCACGCTCTACGCCGTCGGCTCTTTTAACGTCCGGCCCACCGGTCAGCACCTGCTCGCCGGGCTGCGCCGGGTCGGCTTCAACCCGGTCAGCGCGGCGCGCGCCGAGGAGGCCGTCTACGAGCACGGTAACCACAGCGACCGGGGCCGCCGCTATCTGGTCACCCTGGAGGACGGGCCACCGCTTGTACTTTACGGTGGTCGACCGCTAACAGCAGGCCCAGGGCTTCTTCTACAGCGTCTGGCAGCGGCTGACGCTGCGCACGATCACCCTCGTCCTGCGCAGCCTCCAGTCGCTGCGCCAGGCGCTGGAGCAGGAGGCGCTGCTCGCGTACGCGGCGATCGCGGCGGGTGCCAACGCGCCCAAGCTGATCGCCACCTCCGAGCTGGGCCCGGACGCCGTGATGCTCATCTACGAGCACATCGGCGGCCGTCCGCTGCACGCCCTGCCGGACGAGGCGATCACCGATGAACTGCTGGCCGGGGCCTGGCACCAGGTGCAGGCGCTCCAGTCACGGCGCATCGCCCACCGGCGGCTGGACAGCGACGCCCTGATGGTCGACCGCTCCGGCGCGGTCATCCTGACGGATCTGCGCGGCGGCGAGATCGCGGCGGGCGATCTGGTGCTGCGGATGGACATCGCCCAGCTGATGACCACCCTGGGGCTGCGGGTGGGCGCCGAGCGCTCCGTGGCCGTCGCGGTCGACGTCATCGGGCCGGACGCGGTCGCCGACAGCCTCCCCCTGCTCCAGCCCCTCGCCCTGGGCCGGGCCACCCGGGCGACGCTGCGCCACCTCGCCCGGGAGCGCGCCCAGCGGCAGCGGGAAGCAGTGCTGGAGGCGTCCCGCGCCGCCAAGGAGGCCAAGGCGCGGGAGGCCCGGGAAGCCGAGGAGGCCCGGGGGGAGACCGACGGCGGGCGCAAGGCCGAGGCGGCCGTCAGCGACCGCAAGACGGCCAAGGCCGAGAAGCAGGCCGAGAAGCAGGCGCTCGACGAGGCCCTGGAAGAGGCCCGCGAGGAGGATCTGCTCGCCCAGATCCGCCGCCAGGTGCTGCTGGTGCGGCCGCAGGCGCCGATCGAGCCGGTGCGGCTGGAGCGCATCAAGCCGCGCACCCTGATCAGCTTCTGCGCGGGCGCCTTCGCCGCGTACTTCCTGCTGTCCCAGTTCACCCACCTCAAGCTGGGCGCCCTGGTCGGCGAGGCCAACTGGATCTGGGTGGTGTTCGCACTCCTCTTCTCCGCGCTCACCTATGTGGCCGCGGCCCTGAGCCTGCTCGGCTTCGTCCCCGAGAAGGTGCCCTTCGGGCGTACGGTGCTGGCGCAGGTCGCCGCCTCGTTCGTAAAGCTGGTGGCGCCCGCGGCGGTCGGCGGCGTCGCCCTCAACGCCCGCTTCCTCCAGCGCGCCGGGGTGCGGCCGGGGCTCGCGGTGGCGAGCGTCGGCGCCTCGCAACTGTTCGGCCTGGCCAGCCACATCGTGCTGCTGGCCACCTTCGGCTACATCACCGGCACCGAGCGCACCCCGACGCTCTCCCCCTCCCGGACCGTGATCGCCGGGCTGCTGACGGGCGCCGTGCTCACCCTCGTGGTCACCGCGGTGCCCGCACTGCGGAAGTTCGTTTCCACCCGGGTGCGGTCGCTGTTCGCCGGCGTCGTGCCGCGCATGCTGGACGTGCTCCAGCGGCCCCGGAAGCTGCTCGCCGGAATCGGCGGCATGCTGCTGCTGACCGCGGCCAACGTGATGTGCCTCGACGCGTCCATCCGCGCGTTCGGCGGCGACCTGAGCTACGCGAGCATCGCGGTCGTCTTCCTCGCGGGCAACGCCCTGGGTTCGGCCGCCCCCACCCCGGGCGGCGTCGGCGCCGTCGAGGCCGCCCTGATCGCCGGACTCACCTTCGCCGGGCTGCCGTACGAGACGGCCGCGCCCGCGGTGCTGCTGTTCCGGCTGATGGTCTTCTGGCTGCCGGTGCTGCCCGGCTGGCTGGCGTTCACCCACCTCACCCGCCGAGAGTCCCTGTAGCCGCACCGACGGCCCCAGGGGGGTGTCCGGACCGTCCCGCCGGGCCCGCGCGCCCTCACCCGTACGCCCGCGCTGTGCGCGCGCGACCCCGCCGGGGCCCGCAGGATGGCGGTACGCCGCCACCCCGGGAGAGAGCCGCCGTGTCCCGACCCCTGCGCACCGGTGCGCTGTCCGCCGCCGCCCTGCTGCTCGCCGCCACCGCCGGATGCGGCGGCGACCCCGGACGGCCGGACACCACCGCGGGCCAGAAGCTCCGCTGGAGCACCTGCCCCGTCCCCTCCGACAGCGAGGACGGGGCGACCACCAAGGCCCCGGGCCGGGAGTGGGAGTGCGCGACCCTGCACGTTCCGCTCGACTACGCGAAGCCGCGCGGCGCCACCGTCGGCATCGCGATGATCCGCGCCAAGGCCACCGACCCCGACAAGCGGATCGGCTTCCTTGATCTTCAACTTCGGCGGCCCCGGCGGCTCCGGCGTCGCCACGCTCCCCGCTCTCGCGGGCACCTACAAACAACTGCGCACCCGCTACGACCTGGTCAGCTTCGATCCGCGCGGGGTCGGCCGCAGCAAGGGGGTGCACTGCCTCGGCGACCGGCAACTCGACGCCTACTACGCGGCCGACGCCACCCCGGACGACTCCGCCGAGGTGAAGTCCCTGGTGCGCCGGGTCAAGGGCTACGCCGCCGGATGCGAGAAGCGGTCCGGCGCGGTGCTCCCGTACGTCGGCACCACCAACGCCGCCCGCGACATGGAGGTGATGCGCCGCGTCCTCGGCGACCGCAAGCTGTACTACTTCGGCGTCTCCTACGGCACCGAACTGGGCGGCGTCTACGCCCATCTGTACCCGAAGAAGGTGGGCCGGGCGCTCTTCGACGGGGTCGTGGACCCCACCCAGAACCCCGAACAGGGCGCCCTCGGCCAGGCGAAGGGGTTCCAACTGGCGCTGGGCGACTACCTGAAGGGGTGCCGCGGCACCGCCGCGGCCGGCTGTCCGACCCAGGCCCAGATCCAAGCCCTGCTGAAGCGCCTCGACCGGCATCCGGTGGCGGGCAGCGGTAACCGGAAGCTGACCCAGTCGCTGGCCGACGGGGGCATCGCGCAGTCCCTGTACTCACGGGACTTCTGGCCGTACCTCACCCAGGGGATCGCCGGGGCCCGGCAGGGCGACGGCGGGATCCTGCTGGCCCTCGGCGACGCCATGAACGGGCGCGACGAGAACGGCGACTACAGCACGCTCCAGTCCTCACTCACCGCCGTCACCTGCGCCGACTTCAAACAGCGCTACACCCTGGCCGACATCCGGCGGAAGCTGCCCACCTTCCGCAAGGCGTCCCCGGTGTTCGGCGACTTCATGGCCTGGAGCCTCACCCAGTGCACCGACTGGCCCGTCCGCGGCGCCTGGACCACACCCGACGTCAGCGCCCACGGCGCCGCCCCCATCCTGGTCGTCGGCAACACCGGCGACCCGGCCACGCCGTACGCCGGGGCGCGCAAGATGGCCGACGAACTCGGGCCCGGGGTCGGCGTCCAGCTCACGTACAAGGGCGAGGGACACGGGGCGTACGACAGCGGCAGCGGCTGTGTGCGCAAAGCCGTGAACGCCTATCTGCTGAACGGCCGGGTTCCGGAAAACGGCAAGGTCTGCACCTAGACACCCTGGGCCCGACCGTCGCGGCTGTGACCGTATGGAGAACAAGCGCGCACACTCCCGCTCATACCATCCTCATAGGATCACCGACCATGTCGAGTTCCCTCCGCACGATACGGACCAGGGCGACCAGGGCGCTGGTCTCCGCGACCGCCGCGGTCACCCTCATCGCCGTCGCCGGCTGTAGCGGCGGCGGAAAGGACCAGGGCGAGGCGTCGGCGACCCCGTCGTCCGGCCGCTCGTCCACCGCCCCGGCCGCGCCCCCGGGCGCCTCCGGCCTGCCCGGCTCGCTCACGGGCCAGAAGCCGCACTGGAAGGGGTGCGAGGCGCCGTCCGCGCTCCAGGGCACCGGCAAGGCGCCGGGCAACGACTGGGAGTGTGCCGACCTCTCGGTGCCGCTGGACTGGGCGAAGCCGGACGGCGCGACCATCGACCTCGCGATGATCCGCGCCAAGGCCGCCGACCAGGACAAGCGGATCGGCTCCCTGGTGTTCAACTTCGGCGGCCCCGGCGGCTCCGGGGTCTCCTCCCTGCCCGGATTCGGCGGGGATTACGAGAAACTGCGCTCCCGCTATGACCTCGTCAGCTTCGATCCGCGCGGGGTCGGCGAAAGCGAGGGCGTGACCTGCCGGAGCGACAAGGAGATCGACGCCGCGGAGGCGGTGGACGGCACTCCGGACGACGCCGCCGAAATCAAGGCGGCGACCGCGGACGCGAAGAAGTACATCGCCGGATGCGAAAAGCGTTCCGGAAAGATGCTGCCCCATGTCGACACCGTGAGCGCGGCCCGCGACATGGACCTCATGCGGCAGGTGCTGGGCGACCGGAAACTCTCGTATTTCGGCATCTCCTACGGCACCGAACTCGGCGGCGTCTACGCCCATCTCTACCCGTGGCATGTCGCGCGCGCGGTCCTCGACGCCGTGGTCGACCCGTCCGCGGACACCGAACAGGGCTCCCTCGCGCAGGCCAGGGGGTTCCAGCTCGCGCTGGACAACTACCTGCGGGACTGCGCCAAGAAGGGGCTCGGCTGCCCGGTCGGCGACGATCCGAAAGCGGGCGCCGAGAAGATCGTCACGCTGCTGAAGAAACTCGACAAGAAGCCGCTGGACACCGACAGCGGCCGCAAGCTCACCCAAGGCGGGGCGCTCGGCGGTATCGCCGCCGCGCTCTACTCCAAGGACAGCTGGAAATACCTGACGCTGGGCCTTCAGGAAGTGCTGATGCTCGACAAGGGCAATCTGCTGCTCGCGATGGCGGATTCGATGTCCGGCCGCGACGACAAGGGCCGCTACCGCATCTTGTCGAGCGCCGCGCTGTCCAGCAGCTGTACGGAGTTGATGTAGCCGTAGAGCGCCGCGTACACGGCCGTACCCGCGAGCGCGAGCCGCACCGGCGTGGCGCCCCGGCTACCGCCGAGCGCGTACACCAGCACGGAGGCGATGGCGGTGCCGAGGAAGGCGAACCACACGTAGCCGGTCAGCGAGGTGACGCCGAGAAAGCTGATCGCCGAGACGACGGCGGCGGACGCGCCCGCGTTCAGCCCGAGCAGCCCGGGGTCGGCGAGCGGGTTAC
>NZ_GG657754.1:3887164-3890285 GCF_000158915.1 Streptomyces himastatinicus ATCC 53653
GAGGGGGCCCGGACGATGGCCCGCGAACTGGGCCGGGGCGTGGGCGTCGAGGTCACCTACCGGGGGCAGGGCCATGGCGCGTACAACAGCGGCAACGCCTGCATGACGAAGACCGTGAACGCCTATCTGCTCGACGGGAAGGTGCCCGCGGGCGGCAAGACCTGCGGATGAACGACGAGGGGCCCGGACCGCCGGTCCGGGCCCCTCTCAGACAGCTGTCAGTAGACCGGCTTGTCGGGCTCGATCTGGTTGACCCAGCCGATCACGCCGCCGCCCACATGCACGGCGTCGGAGAAGCCCGCGGACTTCAGGACGGCCAGAACTTCCGCGGATCGGACACCCGTCTTGCAATGCAAGACGATCTTCTTGTCCTGCGGCATGTCCTGGAGGGCGGTGCCCATCAGGAACTCGTTCTTCGGGATCAGCCGGGCGCCCGGGATCGAGACGATCTCGTACTCGTTCGGCTCGCGGACGTCGATGATGTCGATGGACTCGCCGTCGTCGATCCACTCCTTGAGCTGCTTGGGAGTGATCGTCGAACCGGCCGCCGCCTCCTGGGCCTCGTCCGAGACGACACCGCAGAAGGCCTCGTAGTCGATGAGCTCCTTGACCGTGGCGTTCGGACCGCAGACCGCGCAGTCCGGGTCCTTGCGGACCTTGACCTGCTTGTAGGTCATCTCCAGGGCGTCGTAGATCATCAGTCGGCCGAGCAGCGGGTCACCCGCACCGGTGAGCACCTTGATGGCCTCGGTGACCTGGATGGAGCCGATGGACGCGCACAGCACGCCCAGGACGCCGCCCTCGGCGCAGGAGGGGACCATGCCGGGGGGCGGGGGCTCCGGGTACAGGCAGCGGTAGCAGGGGCCGTGCTCGGACCAGAACACCGACGCCTGGCCGTCGAAGCGGTAGATCGAACCCCAGACGTACGGCTTGTTCAGCAGCACGCACGCGTCGTTGACCAGGTAGCGGGTGGCGAAGTTGTCCGTACCGTCGACGATCAGGTCGTACTGGGAGAAGATCTCCATCACGTTGTCGGCTTCGAGGCGGCCCTCGTGCAGCACCACGTTCGTGTACGGGTTGATGCCGAGGACGGTGTCACGCGCGGACTGCGCCTTCGGGCGGCCGATGTCCGCCTGGCTGTGGATGATCTGGCGCTGAAGGTTGGACTCGTCGACCTCGTCGAATTCGATGATGCCGAGCGTGCCCACACCGGCGGCGGCCAGGTACATCAGGGCGGGCGAGCCGAGACCGCCCGCGCCCACACAGAGCACCTTGGCGTTCTTCAGCCGCTTCTGGCCCTCCATACCGACATCCGGGATGATCAGATGGCGCGAGTACCTGCGGACCTCGTCGACGGTGAGCTCGGCAGCCGGCTCGACCAGGGGTGGCAGCGACACAAGGACTCCGTAGTGGGTAGGAGCGGTGGTCAGCCCCGCGCGAGCGGGGAGATTGTCTTCTCGTCTCCTCGTAACACTGCCACGCCCCATCTCATTCCATGACACATGGTCCGATGCGCGAGACGACCTCGTCCCAGTGACCGGGCAGCGTCTCCCAGAGGGCGGCGGAGTCGGAGCGCTGGCCCGGGCGGGTCGTGCGGTCCGTGAAGAAGACCGTGCCCGCCCCCTGCCAGCGGGCGATGCGCAGCGCCTCGTCCAGATGCGGCCGGGGCACCCCGTGCACCAGATGGCAGAACCGTTCGGGCGGATAGCCCGCCGTCCATTCCGCGACCTGGGACCAACGGTAGTCGGCCCACCGGCCGCGGAAGGTCACCAACTGGTCGGCGATCTCCGCGTACTCCTCGTACGGATGGGTGTCCTGGCCCAGCACCGTGAACGCCCCGCCGCGCAGCGCGCGCAGCGTGGTGACGATCCGGTGGACCTCCGCCAGGCCCGGGCGCTCCGACGGGCAGCGGTCCAGATAGAAGCCGTCGGGCCGGTACCAGTCCAGGTAGCGGCCCGCGTCCGAGACCAGCTCGCCGAAGGGGCGGGTGCCGAACCTCATGTCCAGCCGCCCCAGCACCCGGACGCCCGCGACCCGCAGCCGGGCCACCGCGGCGGCGCAGTACGGGTCCGGGCACGAGCCGGGGCCGCGCGCGACGTCCAGGACCGCCCAGTGCACCGGGGTGCCTCGGCGGGTCAGCTCACCCCATTCGACCGGCGCGACCAGCGGGTGCGCCCAGCCCGGCACCCCCAGGCCGAGACCCGCGGCGGGCGGCGGCGCCGGGCCGGGCCGGGGCCCCGGGGAGATCAGATGCGACACGCCGCCTCCATCCAGATGTCTGCGAGGGACTCCTCCAGCGGAATCCGGGAGCGCCAGCCGAGCCGGTCGCGCGCGGTGCGCACATCGGCCTGCTGCCAGCTGCCGCAGCCGTCCGGGTACGGGTACGCGGTGGCGCCGCCGTGCTCCCCCGGTCCGGGGGCGTGACCGGGGGCGTGCGGGGCGGGGACCGTAGCGTGACCGGGGGCGTGCGCCGGGGCCGGGATATGGGCGGCCGGATGCAGCGGATTACGCCCGGGCGGGGCGTCGACCTCGTGCAGGGTGCCGCCGAAACCCGCCACCCGGGCCAGCACGGAGGCCGCCTCGCGCAGCCGGACGGCGCGCCCGGTGCCGATGTTGACGACGCCCTGCGCGGCCGACAGCGATGCCGCGTGCACCGCCCGTGCCACGTCCCGTACGTCCACGAAGTCCCGCTGCACCCCGAGGCCGCTCAGCTTCAGCTCGCTGTCCCCTGACTGCATCGCGCGCCGCATCGCCTCGGCGAGCCGGCCGAGCGGGGAACCGGCCGGGGTGCCGGGCCCGACCGGCGAGAAGACCCGCAGCACCACCGCGTCCAGACCGGAGCCGAGCACCAGCTCGGTCGCGGCCAGCTTGCTCACGCCGTACGGGCCGCCGGGGCGCGGCACGGCGTCCTCGGCGGTGGACGAACCGGGCTGCGAGGGTCCGTACTCGGAGGAGCAGCCGATCTGGACGAGCCGGGCGCCGCAGCCGCTGCGGCGCAGCGATTCGCAGACGGTCGCGACGGCCACGGTGTTGTGCCGGGTCAGCTCGCGGGCCCCACCGCGGGTCGCGCCCGCGCAGTTGATCACCACGCCGGGGTGGACCGCGTTCAGGAAGCGGGTGA
>NZ_GG657754.1:3890693-3893647 GCF_000158915.1 Streptomyces himastatinicus ATCC 53653
CCGGGCGGCCCCGGCGGCGCCCAGCACGGCCGCCTCGGCGGCGCAGGCCACGGCGGTGCCGGTGGCCGCGGCGGCGCGGAAGCCGTGGACGGTGAGCATCCGGGCGAGGAACAGCAGCCCGGCCAGCGCGGCGACGCCCGCCTCGGCGGTGGGGTCCGCGGCGGCGCCGGGCACCGTGAGCCGGGCCGTGAGCACCAGCGGCGGCAGGGCGAGCAGGAAGGCCAGGGCCGCGGCCGCGCACAGCGGACGGACGCCCGCCGCGAACTCGTCCAGCCCGCTGCTTGCGGCCAGCCTGCGGCGCGCCCGTACGGCGAACCAGCGGGCGCACCACGCGGCGGGGGCGACGGCGAGGCAGAGCACGACGGCGGCCTCGCACGCCGCCGCCGGGTCGTACGGACCGGCGGCGAACGGTCCGGGGGCGCCGTCCGTACGGCCGATGAGCCCGGCCAGCAGCCAATCGCCGCAGGCGGCGTAGGCGAGCAGCCAGCCGGTGCACAGCGCTCCCGGCAGGGCCGCGAAAAGGGCGGTGAGCAGGCCCACGAAACGGCCCGCGAATCGGTTCGCGGATCGGTTCGCGGATCGGTTCGCGGATCGGCCCCCGCGCCGACTCGTCCGGCCGCGCCGCCCGCCCGCGCCGAGCGAGCCGCGGCGCAGGCACGGCCACAGCGCGCCCGCCGTCAGCACGGCACCGGCCGCGCCCACGGCGACGGCACCGGTCCGGTACGCGCCGATCACGGTCGCCGCGACCAGCGCGCCGGGCAGCAGGGGGAGCAGCCCGAGTACCGCCCGCAGGGCCCAGGGCCGGGCCGGGGCGGTCTTCTGACGGGGCGCGTCGTCCCCGCCGTCGCCGTCGCGCGGGACCCGGGCGTACAGCTCCTCGGCGAGCGAGAAGACATCGCGGTGCCGGAAGCGGGCGGCGGTGCGGTCGGTCACCCCGTGGGCCTCCAGACCGGCGGCGATCTCCAGCGGATCGACGGCCCGGGCGCACAGCTCACGGTGGCGGTGCATCAGCGCCCGCACCGGATCCACCGAGCCGCGCCGCGCCTTGGCGCCCCGCTCATGGGCGGACGCCGGGGCGCTGGGCTGTTCGCGGCGCGCCCCGGACGGGCCAGGGGCGGGCCCGGTCATGCGCCCTCCTCGGACAGCGCGGCCAGCGGCTGCCGCGGCGGTGGTCCGTCCTCCGCCCAGCCCGGGGTGTGCGCGAACCGTTTTTTTTGTGGTCCAGCGGCCCGCGATATGGGCCTCCGCCGGGCGGGCGAACGGCAGCGGCGCACCGCCCGCGCCGACCTCCTCGCGGCGCACCGGGCAGTGCGACATCAACTCCAGGTAGATGCCCCGGAAGGCGACCACGTTCTGCTCGGCGGTGAAGAGCTCCAGGGCCCGGGCGCGCGCGGCGGCGCCCAGGCGGGCGCGGCGCTCGGGGTCGCGCAACAGTGCGAGGCACGCGTCGGCGAGCGCCCTGGGGTTGCGCGGCGGCACGACCAGACCGGTGCCGCCGATGGCCTCGCAGACGGCGCCCGCGTCCGTCGAGACCGTGGCCCGGCCGCAGAACATCGCCTCGACCAGCCCCACCGGAAAGCCCTCGACCACGCTGGACAGCACGACGACGGCGCCCGCCGCGTACGCGTCCGCCAGGGTGGGCACCTCGGGGTCGCCGACGTGCTCGAAGGAGACCGGATTGTCCCCGGGTGTATGGGCGTTCGCGGCCTCGTCGGGGAAGAGGTGGTCGGCCAGGGCGCGGCAGTGGGCCGGGTAGCCGTCGCCGGACGGGTCGTGGCCGGTGGGGTCGTCGCCGAGCCGGGTCTCGATGACGCGCAGCCGCGCGTCCGGCTGCCAGCGGCGCACCTCGGCGAAGGCGTGCAGCAGCGCGACGACGTCCTTGGCGGGTTCGAGCCGCCCCACCCACACCAGCGTCCGCTCGTCGCCGCCTCCGGCCGCCGCGCCGCCCTCGCCGACCTCGGCGAAGCGGGCGGCGTCCATGCCGGGGTAGACGGTGCGCAGCCGCTCCGGGGAGGCGCCGCAGCGTTCCTGCCAGCGGCGGGCGTGGGTATTGCCGGGGGTGATCAGCGCGGCCTGGGCGTACGCCTCGGCGGCCAGCCTCCCCTGGAAGGCGGCCAGCAGGGCGCGGACCGGCTCGGAGCGGTCGTCGCGCCCGGCGGTGCTCCGCAGATAGTGCTCGCGCAGCCGTACGCCGTACTCGGTGACCAGCAGCGGCGTACCGAACCGGCGCTTGGCCAGCAGCCCGGGGAGCGCGGCCGCGCCGCCGGAGGTGGCGTGGCACAGGTCCACACCGGACAGCCCGGGGTCGCGGCCACCGCCGCCGTACCAGTCGAGCGACAGCGGGCGCAGTGCCCGCTCCAGCGCCTCGGTCACGGCCAGCAGATCGGTGACCCGCGCCCGGTGGGCGGCGCGCGGCGCCCCGGGGGTGTGGCAGGCGCGCTCCAGGGTGCGGACGGCGTCCTCGGAGCGGAGCGCGGTGGCGAGTCCGCCGGTGTCGCGGGCGAGGTCGGCGAGGCCGTGGAGACCACTGGCGAAACGGTCCGCCTGGGCGCTGTCGGGGCCCGCCAGGGACGCTGATCGCCACCCGCCAGATCCCCGAAGTGCTCGGCGAACCGCCGCCGCTGCCGCCGCCCGTACGACCGCCGCCGCCCGGTCGGCTCGCCCCACAGCGGCGCGGTGCGCACCCGGCGCACCTGCGCGGGCAGCTCCGCCCGGCCCGCGGCCTCCTGGCGGGCGTCCCGGCTCAGCGCGTAGACCTCGAAGTCGTGCTGGTCCAGCCCGCGCACCAGCCGGTCGCACCACACTCGCGCCTCACCGGTCGCATACGGGTACCCACCCTCCGTAAGCAGTCCCACGCGCATGAGCGCACCCCCGATCTCCCATGTGGGCAAGCCGTCATGCCGCGGTTCGGCACGTCGGGCAGCGGGAGCACGTTATGCGCGCATGGCCGTGGC
>NZ_GG657754.1:3894186-3897782 GCF_000158915.1 Streptomyces himastatinicus ATCC 53653
AGCGCGCCGTCCAGCGGCAGCCCCTTCTCGACGTCCACCCGGTAGCGCAGGACCTGGCCCTTGCCGGGCGCCTTGTCCTTCCCGGGGACGGTCGTGAAGGCGCCCGAGCCCTTGAGCTTCGGGTCGAGCGGATACGGGGCGGCCATCTTCTGGCCGTACGTGGCGAGTTCGGGGGACGCGGAGGCGGACGGGGTGGCCCGGCCGTCCGTACGGGACGACACGGCACCCCCGTCGCCGCGCTCCGGACCGCCCTTGGACTGCGCCTTGCCGTCGCCGGACGGGCCGTTCGCCACCTGCCCGGCCACCACGACGGCCAGCACGGTGGTCACGGCCGCGGCGGCGACACCGGTGAACGTGCGCCCCTTGCCGCCCTTGGTGACCCCGCGCGCGTTCTTCCCCGGCGGCTCGGTCCCGTCGGCCGCCGTGTCGTCATCAAGGCCGTCCGCGGCGTTCTTACTGTCGTCATCGGCGCCCGCGCCGGGGCGGGTACGGCGCGGTGGCGGCACCGCTCCGGGCGCACCGGCGGCGAAGACGTCCTCGCCGTCGGCCTCCAGGGCATCGGGGGCGCCAGGGGCCTCGAACGCCTCCAGGTACTCCTTGCGCGGCCCGGGCATCAGCCCGCCCGGACGACCGCCCGGTGCGCCGCCGCCCGGTCCACCACCGGCGGAGGGTTCGGCGGCGGGCCCGCCGGGGCGCTGAGGAGCGTTCATGGTGGCGGTGCCGAAGGCGCTCCAGCCGCCGCCCTGTTCACGGCGCCCGGAGTGTCCGGCGGGGCCGGGGTGCCCGGGCGGGCCCGGGTGGCCCGGGTGTCCTGGGTGTCCTGGGTGTCCGCCCCTGGAGCGCGCCGGGGGCGTGGCCGGTCCGTGGGCCGTCCGCGGGATGCCCTGCGACGGTGTCACGGCCGGGTCCTGGGCACCGGGCGCGGCGGAGCGCCTCCGCCTTCCCGCACCGGGGCCGGATTCCGCCTCGGCGGACCCGGGGTCCCGGTCCTCCTGGCTGCCCCGTGCGCTGTGCTTACCCACGCGCCGCACCGCTCCCGTCTGTTCCGGGCACCGGTACGCCCCGTATCTTCCGGCTGTCCCGTCCGTCTCGTGCTTGTTGTGCTTCTTGTGCGTCTCGTACGCCGACCGGTCGTCCGTCGACGTCGTCGAGCAGTTCGCGCATGCTCCGCGCCACCGCTCCGGGGTACTCCATCATCGCCACATGTCCGGCGTCCAACAGCGTCAACAGACGCGAGTCGCGGAAGGTTGCGCTCGCCCGCCGGGCCATCCGGAAGGACACCAGCTGGTCGCGCATCCCGTAGACGAGCAGTGTGGGCGCGAGGACCCGCTCGGCCTGCCGCCACATCGAATACTGGCCGCCGAGCGCGTAGGAATCGATGAGACCGCGCGCCGAACGGGCGAGCGCGTCCCAGAAGTACGGGAGGGCGAGCCGCCGCTCGTACTCCTCGACCGCCAGCGCGAAGTCCTCCTGGCTGACCTGCCGGGGATCGCCGTAGGTGAGCGCCAGCAGCTCACGGGTGCGCCGCTCCGCGTCCCAGTCGCGGGTCGCGCGGCTGAAGAGGCGGGTCGCCCCGGGGATCGCGAGCAGCCCGGTGGGCACCGCGGTGCGCTGCGGGCGCCGCTCGGGCAGCGCGGGCGAGACGAGTGTGAGACTTCGCACCAGATCCGGCCGCACGGCCGCGACGCGGATGGCGATCGTGCCGCCCATGGAATTTCCGGCCAGATGCACGGGGCCGCGGCCGCTCGCGTCGAGGTGGCGGATGACGGCCCGGGCGTGGCCGGTTATGGAGTAGTCGCCGTCGTCGGGCGGCGGGGAGTCGCCGAATCCGGGCAGGTCAGGGGCCTCGATATCCAGCCGCTCCGCGAGCTGTTCCATCAGCGCCGACCAGTTCTGCGAACAGCCGCCAAGACCGTGGAGAAAAACCGCGGGCGGGAGCCCTGAAACCGCCGGCGGACGGGTACGCACGTTCAGCGTGAGACCGGGCAGGCTGGTGGTACGCAGCTTTTCACCCGCTCCGACCCGCACGGGCCGCGCGGGGGGCACCGCGGCAACGATGCGGGCTTCCGGCGGCTCGGTCGAAGACATGCCGCAATGTTACGAGACGATCACATGGCTGACCGTGTGTTCACCCTCACAGACCACGTAGCGTCCGAAAGTGACCTCTCCTAGGCTCGTAATTACACAGGGGCGATCATCTGCCTCTGGGAAGGGGAGTACATGTCCGTCGATCCGAGCGACCCCGAGACCTTCGCGAACGACCTCGAGAACCTCGAGAACAACGACAACTCCGCCCCCTACGGCGTAGAAGCCCCCGAGGCGGACGCCGCGGAACAGCACCACGACCTCGTACCCCACCGCGACGATCACCGGACCGGCGACGAACCGCTGGAGGCCAACGAGGCCGACCGCGCGGAGCAGGCCAGGGTCGTCGAGGAGAACGAGGAGGACTACCGGTGACCAGCACCCTTGGTGGGCCTTTCATAGAGTCCAGTCCGTGAAAATCTCCGCACGGACCGCGCGCGGCCCTGTTACCCAAAAGTACGATGGCGGGCGCGGTGGACACCGTGCTCGGAACATTCAATGGGAGGCGGCGTGACAGCCATCGAGCAGACCGAGGCGCGCCCGCGGGGTACGCGCCTGCCGCGCCGAGCCCGACGCAACCAACTCCTGGGGGCAGCCCAGGAGGTCTTCGTCGCACAGGGCTACCACGCGGCTGCGATGGACGACATCGCCGAGCGCGCGGGGGTCAGCAAGCCCGTGCTCTACCAGCACTTCCCGGGCAAGCTGGAGCTGTATCTCGCCCTGCTCGACCAGCACTGCGAGGCCCTGCTCCAGGCGGTGCGCACCGCGCTCGCCTCGACGACCGAGAACAAGCAGCGGGTCGCCGCCACGATGGACGCGTACTTTGCGTACGTCGAGGAGGAGGGCGGCGCCTTCCGGCTCGTCTTCGAGTCCGACCTCACCAACGAGCCCGCCGTGCGCGAGCGCGTGGACCGGGTCTCGCTCCAGTGCGCCGAGGCGATCAGCGAGGTGATCGCCGAGGACACCGGGCTCTCCAAGGACGAGTCCATGCTGCTGGCCGTCGGCCTCGGCGGCGTCTCGCAGGTCGTCGCGCGCTACTGGCTCTCCAGCGGCAGCACCGTCCCCCGGGACACCGCTGTGCAGTTGCTCACCTCGCTCGCCTGGCGCGGTATCGCGGGCTTCCCGCTGCACGGAGCGGAGAGCGGACACTGACCGTGTTCGCTGCGGGCTTGTCCCGCACCGCCCAGCGGGCCCGATTCCCGGGCTAATGTGTGCTGCGTACAGCGCGGACGGCCGCGCACCAAATGACCGTCGGAGGGACAAGGCCGTGGAGGTCAAGATCGGCGTGCAGCACGCGCCCCGCGAGATCACCTTGGAGAGCGGGCAGTCCGTCGAGGACGTCGAGCGCGCGGTGTCCGACGCGCTCGCCGGCAAGGCGCCGTTGCTGAGCCTGGTGGATGAACACGGCCGCAAGGTCCTGGTTCCGGCCGACCGGCTCGCCTATGTCGAGATCGGCGAGCCGAGCGCCCGCAAGGTCGGCTTCAGCGCTCTCTGAGCCGTGACGCAACGGC
>NZ_GG657754.1:3897882-3900370 GCF_000158915.1 Streptomyces himastatinicus ATCC 53653
ACGCCGCAGCCCGCCCCCTCGATCAGGGTTGCCCCCGCGTGGGCCCGGGTAGGACCGGCAGGACCGACGCGTGATCACGCTTCGGTCCCGATCCGCTCACGGGAAGGACGCGCCATGATCTTCTGGGAAGCGCTCGGCTCGGTACTGATCGGTCTCGCCATCGCGTACGGGGCGAGCCGACGGCTGCCCCGCCGACTGCCCGCCACGCCCCTCGTCCTGTCCACCGGCCCCGGCGCGGCACTCTTCGGCGCGATGATCGCGCACACGGTGCTGGGCTCGGGCTACTCGGCCGTCGTCCTGCTGGTCGCGCTCGGCTTCGCCGCGGCCCTGCTGTCGCTGCTCATCCGGCCCCGGGCCGGCCGCCGCCGCTCGGTCCCGGCCTGAGCCGTTCCCGGCCCTGAGCCGGGAGCGCGGTGTGCGAGGGCTCCGGAGACCCGGAGCCCTTACCCACGCCCGCGGCCCTACGCCGCCAGGCCCAGCGCCGACATCCGCTTGGTGTGCGCCTCGGTGATCCGCGAGAACATCTTGCCGACCTCGGCCAGGTCGAAGCCGTCGGCCAGCCCGCCCACCAGCATCGTGGACAGCGCGTCGCGGTCCGCGACCACCCGCTGCGCCTGCGACAGCGCCTCGCCCATCAGCCGCCGGGCCCACAGCGCCAGCCGCCCGCCGACCCGGGGGTCGGCCTCGATCGCGGCGCGCACCTTCTCCACCGCGAAGCTCGCGTGGCCGGTGTCGTCCAGCACCTGGAGCACCAGGTCGCGGGTGTCCGAGTCGAGCCGGGCCGCCACCTCGCGGTAGAAGTCGCTGGCGATCGAATCGCCCACGTACGCCTTGACCAGGCCCTCCAGCCAGTCCGACGGCGCGGTCTGGCGGTGGAACCCGTCCAGCGCCGCGGCGAACGGCTCCATCGCCGCGGTCGGCTCCTCGCCGACCGCCGCCAGCCGGTCCCGCAGCCGCTCGAAGTGGTGGAACTCGGCCGACGCCATCTTCGCCAGCTCCGCCTTGTCCTCCAGGGTGGGCGCCAGCTTGGCGTCCTCCGCGAGCCGCTCGAAGGCGGCCAGCTCGCCATAGGCGAGCGCCCCGAGCAGGTCCACCACCGCGGCCCGGTACTGCGGGTCGGCCGCCGCCGTGTCCCAGTCCTGGGCGGCGATCCCGGTCGGGGTCTTCTCGGTCTCAGGCGTGTCAGACGTCTCCATGGAGCGCACAATAGTCCGCCCGACCGGCGGAGGAAGGGCCTGGTCAGCCAAGTCCCCGCACGCCCCGGTTCGGGTTGGCCGGTCACAGATGCGCACTTCCGGGGTACAGTGGTATTTGCACCCGTCGAGTATCGGCGGGTCGTTCCACGAATGCGGATGCCCGGTCGGTGGCCCGATCGGCTCCTAACACCCGACCGCTCTCCGCGCGGCGCGCATCTGATGCGTACGGCAGGAGGGACCCGCTCGCGGCGTGAGCGCTCGAGCGAGGGCAGTGGTCCCGCGCCGAACCGGCCAGCCAAAGCCGGTGTACCCCGGGCGCCGTGCGACCCCCTTCGCCGCCTCTCGCCGCGTCTCACAGAAGAGGCAAGCATCCTGACCACGTTCCGAGAACTCGGGATCCTCCCCGAGACGGCCGAGGCCCTCGAGGCCGTCGGCATCACGTCCCCGTTCCCCATCCAAGAGATGACGCTTCCGGTGGCCCTCTCCGGCTCCGACGTCATCGGCCAGGCCAAGACCGGCACCGGCAAGACGCTGGGCTTCGGCCTCCCGCTGCTGGAGCGCGTCGTCGTCCCCGCGGACATCGAGGCGGGCCGGGCCAAGCCCGACCAGCTGACCGACGCCCCGCAGGCGCTCGTGGTCGTCCCCACCCGCGAGCTGTGCCAGCAGGTCACCAACGACCTGCTGACCGCCGGTAAGGTCCGCGCCGTCCGCGTCCTGTCGATCTACGGCGGCCGTGCGTACGAACCGCAGGTCGAGGCCCTGAAGAAGGGCGTCGACGTGGTCGTCGGCACCCCCGGCCGGCTGCTCGACCTCGCGGGCCAGAAGAAGCTGCGGCTCTCGTCCGTCAAGGCGCTCGTCCTCGACGAGGCCGACGAGATGCTCGACCTGGGCTTCCTGCCCGACGTCGAGAAGATCATCCAGCTGCTGCCCGCCAAGCGCCAGACCATGCTGTTCTCGGCGACCATGCCGGGCGCCGTCATCGGTCTCGCCCGCCGCTACATGTCGCAGCCCACGCACATCCGCGCCACCGCGCCGGACGACGAGGGCCAGACCGTCGCCAACACCACCCAGCACGTCTTCCGCGCCCACTCGATGGACAAGCCCGAGCTGGTCTCGCGCATCCTCCAGGCCGACGGCCGCGGTCTCGCGATGATCTTCTGCCGTACGAAGCGGACGGCCGCCGACATCGCCGACCAGCTCTCCCGCCGCGGGTTCGCCTCCGGCGCGGTCCACGGCGACCTCGGCCAGGGCGCCCGCGAGCAGGCGCTGCGCGCCTTCCGCAACGGCAAGGT
>NZ_GG657754.1:3900835-3901592 GCF_000158915.1 Streptomyces himastatinicus ATCC 53653
GCGTCGGCCCCCACGGAGACCGAGGGCACCGAGTCCGCGACCGAACCGCGCCGCCCGCGCCGCCGTCGCCGCACCCGCTCCGGTGCGTCGGTCGAGGCGGACGCCACGGCCGTCACCGCCGTCAAGACGGCGGAGGCCCCGGCGGAGGTGGTCGAGGAAGCCCCGGCCAAGCCCCGTCGCCGCACCCGCGCCAAGGCGGCCACCGCCGAGGCAGCCGTCGCGACCGCCGAGGGCACGCCCGAGACGGCCGAGGAAGCCCCCGCCAAGCCGCGCCGCCGCACCAAGGCGACCACGGCCGAGGTAGCGACCGAGGCAGCCGAGGAAGCCCCGGCCAAGCCCCGCCGCCGCACTCGCGCGAAGGCCGACGCCGCCGAAACGGCCGTCGCCACCGCCGAGGGCACGCCCGAGGCAGCCGAAGAAGCCCCCGCCAAGCCCCGCCGCCGCACCCGTGCGAAGGCGGCGGAGACGGCCGAGGCCGAGACCGCCGGGACCGAGGCCGCGGAAGCCGCCACGACCACGCCGCGGCGCCGTACCCGGGCCAAGGCCGCCACCGCGGAGACCGCGGTCGCGGAGACCGAGGCCCCCGCCAAGCCGCGCCGTCGTACGCTTACGACGGTCAAGGCCGCGGAGGCGACCGCGCAGCTCTTTCTAGGCCGAGGCGAAGCCCGTACGCCGCCGCACCCGCACCCGCACGGCGACGGCTGACTCCACCCCCGAGGCCTGACGGCACCCAGCACCCGACGGGGCCTGATCCACA
>NZ_GG657754.1:3901741-3910927 GCF_000158915.1 Streptomyces himastatinicus ATCC 53653
CGAGCCCCCGCGCCCCTGATGTACCTGCCAGCCCACGGTGCCTGCGCCAAGGGGCCGCGGAGGCGTGCCTACGCCCCCACGGAACCCGCGCCTGCGGCATGCCCCGGGCGTGCGTACGCCCTCGCGCGGGGCGGGCCCGGCGGGGTCCCAGGGCCCCGCCCCCAAACCTCGGCGGGGAGCCACAACACAGCGTTCACGCCCCGTTCTCCGCGTCCTGTATAGCCTCGTTCCCATGAGCAGGCCGCCGTTTCTCACCCTTCCCGCGGGCGCGCGCGCCCTTCGGTTGTCGACCGCGCGTGGCGAGTTCGCCGTGCATGACGCGCGGCCCGGGCGCTCGTCGCGGGGGACCGTGTTGCTGGTACCGGGGTTCACCGGGAGCAAGGAGGACTTCATCGCGCTCCTGGAGCCGCTGGCCGCCGCCGGGTTCCGGGCGGTCGCGGTCGACGGGCGGGGGCAGCACGAGAGCCGGGGGCCGCGCGACGAGGCCGCGTACGCGCAGGACGAGCTGGCGCGGGATCTGCTGGCCCAGGCCACGGCGCTGGCGGACGGGGCGGGGCCGGTGCATGTGCTGGGGCACTCGCTCGGCGGGCTGATCGCACGGGCCGCCGTGCTCCGCTCCCCCGCCGCCTTCGCCTCGCTCACGATCATGAGTTCCGGGCCCGCCGCCATCGCACCCCCGCAGCAGGCCCGCACCAAGCTGCTGATCGACGCGCTGGGCGCGATGGACATGGAGTCCGTGTGGCTGGCGATGCGCGAACTCGATCCGCCCGAGGCGGCCGATGAGGTGACCCCGCCCGGCGTACGGGACTTTCTGCACACGCGCTGGATGGGCACCGTTCCGGAGCAGCTGATGGCCACCGGGCGGCAGCTGAACGGCGAGCCGGACCGGGTCGGGGAGCTGGCCGCGACGGCGCTCCCCAAGCATGTGCTGTCGGGCGAGGTGGACTACGCCTGGCCGGTGCCGCTGATGGACGCGATGGCCGAACGGCTGTCCGCCCACCGGACCGTGATCGAGGGCGCGGAGCACTCCCCCAACGCGGAGCGGCCGCATCCCACGGCGGACGCGCTGATCACGTTCTGGGACAGCATCGCCTAGTACTGCGCCTGGAGGTGCTCCCAGAAGCCGTCCCGCAGCGCGCGCCGCAGATCGGCGTGGGCGCGCAGGGACAGCCGCAGCATCCCCTCCGCGTCGATCAGCAGCTCCTGGTCGACCGAGCCGGGCAGATAGGGGTGGCCGGGCAGCAGGTCGGCGAGGCTTTCGCGGCCGCGCGCGGAGAGCCACTGGGCGGCGATCTGCGCGCCGATGAAGCGCACCTCGTCGCGGGAGGGCGCGGGCCCGCACAGGGGCGTGTCGCCGTTCGGCTCGTAGCCGGTGGCCCGCCGGGTGACGTACGGCTTGCAGAAGTCGAGGTCGAAGGTGCGCTGGCTGTCGACCTCCCACAGCAGCGGCTCGGCCTGGTTGCGCCCGTCGAGGGCCTCGATGCCCCACAGGTGGACGCGCGCTCCGTAGCCCTGCGCGGCCTCGACGGCGGAGACCAGGTCCTCGTCGCCGCCGATCAGCACCGCGTCGCCGATGGCCCGGTGCCGGGCGAGGGATTCGAGGTCGGAGCGGATGAGTGAGTCGACGCCCTTCTGCTGGTTGTTGGCGTTGAGGTTGCCCAGCCGGACCTTGACGTCGGGCAGCTCGGCGATGCTCTGCTGCTCCGGGGTGTGGATGCGGCGCCGGGCCCCGTCGAACCAGTAGACCCGCAGCAGCCGGCTGTCCGGGAAGATCATCCGGGCCTTGTCGATGAACGCCTCGATGATCCCCTCCGCGTCCAGCTCGAAGGCCCGGCGGTCCTCCGTTCCGGCGACGAGCCGCCCGGCGGCCGCGTAGACATATCCGGCGTCCACGAAGATCGCGTGGGTGGAGGGCGTGGTCGCGACCTCGGCCAGCACACGCTGTAGCAGCTCATTGGTGCGCTCGATGCCGTCGACGATCGAGGCGAGGTCTGGTTGGCCCGGGGGCATCACGTCACTCATACGCGGTTCATTCTCCGGGCCCCTTCCGGAGGGGCACAACCGGACTCCGTCCGATCGGCGCCCGACCAGGGAATACTTAGTCTGGCGAAAAATTTCATTAGCGTAGGGAATGTTTTCACGGCATGCTTCGTTGAACAGGTTGTGGAACGCGCGGCAGCGACGCCGCGCGTCTCCCGTACCCACCAGTTCTCCAGCAGGAGGATCAGACGAAGGGAGAAGCCTTGCAGCGCTTCGAGATCATGCGTCTTGACGATGTCGACGGGAACGCCGTGGACAGCACCGTCGTGGACGCCGCCTCCGTCAACCGGATCGTGCAGCAGGCCGCCGCGATCGGCCAGCGCATCTACATCCGTCCAGCCGAAACCGCCGCCCGGTAGTAGCACCGACGCAGAAGTAGTAACAGCAGACACGGACGCAGACGGGTCACCGACGAGACGAGAGTGACCGCACCCGACGCATTACCGCAGCCGCCCCCGTACGCCGTCGTACGGGGGCGCTTCGCGTGGGGCCAGCGCCGCCCGGCGCACGATCTCGGCGTAGACCTCGGGGTCGGTGGTGTACTCGCCGAGCCGACAGGTCTTACGGCTGCCGTGGTAGTCGCTGGAGCCCGTGGTGAGCAGCCCGTGCTCGGCGGCGATCGCGCGCAGCCGGGCCCTCGTCGGCTCGTCGTGGTCCATGTGGTCGACCTCGATGCCGTCGAGACCGGCCGCGGCCAGCTCCCCGATCGCGCTCTCCGGTACGCACTCGCCGCGCTTGACGGCCAGCGGATGCGCGAAGACGGCGACCCCGCCCGCGCCCTTGACCAGCCGGACCGCCTCGAAAGGGTCGAGCTCGTGCTTCTCCACGTACGCCCGGCCGCCGTTCGACAGCCACTCCGAGGAGAACGCGTCCGAGACGCTCTCCACGACGCCCGCCTCGACCATCGCGGTCGCGATGTGCGGCCGCCCGACGGCCCCGTCCCCGGCGATCTCCGCCACCCGCTCCCAGGTGACGGGCACGTCGAACTCGCGCAGCTTCGCGACCATCGCCTTGGCCCGGGGCACCCGGTCGTCGCGCACCAGCTCACGCTCGCGCGCCAGCTCGGGTTCGGCCGGATCGAAGAGATACGCCAGCATGTGCAGGCTCACCCCGCCCAGACGGCAGGACAGCTCGGCGCCGGTGACCAGCGTCAGCCCCTCCGGCAGCGCCCCGGCCGCCTCCTCGTAGCCGCCGACCGTGTCGTGGTCGGTGAGCGCGACGACGTCCAGACCGGCCGCGGCGGCATTGCGCACCAGCTCGGCGGGGGTGTCCGTACCGTCCGACGCGGTGGAGTGGGTGTGCAGATCGATGCGCACGAACGCGGGCTCCCAGCGGTAACAGGGTGAACAAGCAGCCTGCTTCAGGGTAGCCGCAGTGCGGGGCATGCCCGCGTCAGGGGGTGATCATCGCGGCCCGTACGTCAGGACAGCAGCCGCGGCGACAGCGCACCGCACGGCACCAGATCCACCTCGGCGCCCGCGTCCCGCAGATCGGTGAGCACCATCTCGTCGTACATCAGCAGCCCGGTCTGCTCGGGCCAGACCACCGCCCACAGCCACAGCCCGCACGCCTCGCCCGCGAACACCGCGCGGTCGTCCGGAGTGCCCTCGACGTGCCACAGCGGGGTGGGCCGCCCGGCGGCCAGCACCTTGACGTGCGGCGGCTTGTCCACCCGCATCCCGGGTCCGGGGTCGGGGCCGGGAATGCCCGCGTACCGCGCGCCGAGCCCCACGCCCAGCTCCTCCGCGATCAGCAGCAGCTCCCCCGGGCCACCCAGCGGGCCGGGGCCCGAGCAGGCCACGACGGTCGCGCGGCCGCCGTTGCGGTCGTCACCGGCGCACGCGACCCCGGTGAACAGCCAGCCGACGGGCAGCGGCCACGGCATCCATACGGGCACCCTGGCGCGGTTGGTGACCACCACGAGTGCTTCCACGCTCGGCGGGACGACCGGCTGAACGGGGTGCACCATGCCGTGCACACCGCACTGCCAGGAGTCGGCGAAGAGACCGGGCGCACGCACCCGGCCACCGCACTTCGGGCAACTGGGTTCGCCCCTCATAGGGCCCCACGGTCCTCCCCGCCCGTCCCCACGTCAAGGACGATCACCCGTGTGGAGGGAACGGGCTTCCGACGGCACATAGGACGGGCCTCAGACGAGCGGCACACCGGCCCTGGCCGGATCGCGCAGGTCCGTACCGTGCCGCAGCCAGCGGTCCTGGAGGGCCCCGGCGCCGTGGACCCGTTTCCACGCCGCCTCGTTCCCGGTCATCGGCAGCAGCGGCAGGAAGCGCACCGGCTCCATCGGCTCGATCAGCTCCAAGTCCTGGACCAGGCCGCCCGGTTCGCCGACGAGTACGGAGGTGAAGGGCGCCCCGGTCCACAGCGGGCCGCCCAGCTCCAGGGACGCGCCCGGGGCCACCACCACACCCTCGACCTGCGGCGAGGCGGCGAGCACGGCGAGCGGGCGCAGCACCTCGTCCAGGACGGCGGAGCCGGGTCCTGGGGCGCCGCTGCGCACGGTGAGGACCAGCTCGGCGCGCGGGCCGCGGAGGTGGTCGGCGACGGCGGCGGTGGGGTCGGTCATCGGATGGTCCGACATGCCGAGGGTGGCGTAACGGACGACGTTCCCGTCCGCGCGGAAACGCAGCACCTCGATGCGGTCCGTACCGACGAACGTGACGGCTGCGCGGGCGTCCGGCTCGCCCAGCGCGGTGATCAACCGGGCCTCGACCAGCTGCGTAACGTCTGACATGCGGTGAGCATAGATCGCGTATCGAACGGGCAAAGCGGCGGCTTAACGGTTCTGCCGACTGATAGCCTTGCTGCCTGCCCAGGGAAATACGTCGTCCCCCACGGGGGACCGGCCGGAGGAGGTGGGGCTGCGGTGGATCCTAGTCGACCGTGCAGTACCGACAGTTCTCCCGTCGTTTCCCCTTGGTATGCGGCTTCATGATCTGAAACCTTCCGTACCCCACCGCCTCGCGGTGAAACACGTGAAGTCTTCTCGCATCAAGGGCATGTGACGGCAGAGCGCCTTCGTATCGCATCTGTTCTTTGTTCTCCGCGAACTTCCGTCAGCGCCATCGCACGGAGCGCCGCCCGCTTTGCGGACGTACGTACGCCTCAGGGGAGTACCGTACGTCCACCTTCCGGGCGCCGCGCTGCGCCGCGCGCCCGCCGCTGACGGCCGGCCCGTGAAGGAGCCCGTCATGTCGATGATCCGTGACCTGCGTGCAGCCGTCCGCCCCGCCCTGCGCCTGGCCCACAAGGCCAGCAACTACGACACCACCCGCGACCCGTCCGTCACCAGCGCGATCGTCGACTGCGCCGTCTACCGCGACGGGAAGCGGGTCAGCGACCACGTCAGCCCCGCGCAGGCGATGGAGCGGGTGCGTGCCGAGGGCGGCTTCGCCTGGATCGGTCTGCACGAGCCGAACGAGCGCGAGTTCGCGGGCATCGCACAGGAGTTCGGGCTGCACCCGCTGGCCGTCGAGGACGCGGTGCAGGCGCACCAGCGGCCGAAGCTGGAGCGGTACGACGACAGCCTCTTCACCGTCTTCAAGACCATCCACTACGTGGAGCACGCCGAACTCACCGCGACCAGCGAGGTCGTGGAGACCGGCGAGGTGATGTGCTTCACCGGCCACAACTTCATCGTGACCGTGCGGCACGGCGGCCAGGGCTCGCTGCGCGCCCTGCGCCACCGGCTCCAGGAGGACCCGGAGCTGCTGGCCAAGGGCCCCTCGGCGGTGCTGCACGCCATCGCCGACCAGGTCGTGGACGGCTATCTGGCGGTCGCCGACGCCGTCCAGGACGACATCGACGAGGTCGAGATCGAGGTCTTCTCGCAGGCCACCTCCCGGCGCGGCGGCGACGCGGGCCGGATCTACCAGCTCAAGCGGGAGGTGCTGGAGTTCAAGCGGGCCGTCTCGCCGCTGCTGCGGCCGATGCAGCTGCTGAGCGAGCGTCCGATGCGGCTGGTGGACCCGGACATCCAGAAGTACTTCCGGGACGTCGCTGACCACCTGGCCCGGGTCAACGAGCAGGTGCTGGGCTTCGACGACCTGCTGAACTCGATCCTCCAGGCGAACCTCGCGCAGGCGACGGTCGCCCAGAACGAGGACATGCGAAAGATCACATCCTGGGCGGCGATCTGCGCCGTTCCGACGATGATCGCCGGGATCTACGGCATGAACTTCGACTACATGCCGGAGCTGCACTGGAGGTTCGGCTACCCGATGGTGCTGGCCGTCACGGTCGGGATCTGTGTCACGATCCACCGCGGGTTCAAGCGGAACGGCTGGCTCTAGTTGTGCTGTCCGGAGAGGTTGGTGATGCGGCTGGCTGGGGTGCGGCCGCTGATTCCGGTGTGGGGTCGGTGGTAGTTGTACCAGTCCAGCCAGTCGGGAAACGCTGCCTGCCGTTCGCCTTCTGAGGTGTAGGGCCGCTGGTAGGCCCACTCGTCCAGCAGGGTGCGGTGGAAGCGTTCGACCTTGCCGTTGGTCTGGGGCCGCCAGGGGCGGGTCCAGCGTGGGCGGATACCCAGCTCACGGCAGGTGTGGTGCCAGGTGTTCTTGCTGTAGGCCCAGGCGTTATCGGTCAGCACCCGCTCGACGGTCACGCCGCGTGCGGCGAACCAGGCGGCAGCTCGACGCAGGAAGTCCGCACAGGTGGCCGCCTGCTCGTCGGGCAGGTGCTCGGTGTAGGCAAGGCGGGAGTGGTCATCCAGCGCGGTGTGCAGGAAGGCATGGCCGGTCCCGTTCCTGTTCTTGCGGCCGGCTGCCCGGCCCAGGGCTTTGTGGCCGCCGCCGTCGGGGATGCGGCCGAGTTTCTTGACGTCGATGTGGACCAACTCGCCGGGGCGGGAGCGTTCGTACCGGCGGACGGGTTCGCCGGTGGCCCGGTCCAGCGTGGCCAGTGGTGGCAGGCCGTGGCGTTGAAGAATGCGGTGAGCAGTAGAGGCGGCGACGCCGGCACGGGCCGCCAGTCGCAGCGGACCGATCTGGTGTTCACGGCGCATCCGCAGCACCCGCTCCTCCACCAAGGCGGGCGTCCGGCGTGGTGAGTGGTGGGGGCGGCTGGAGCGGTCGTGCAGACCCGCTGCCCCGTGGCGGCGGTAGCGCCCGGCCCAGCGAGCGGCGGTGGTGTGGCTGACCTGGAACCGTTCGGCCGCCCGCCGCAGCGGCCAGCCGTCGTCGACGACGCACCGGGCCAGACGCAGCCTGCCGGTCGGGGTCAGCGGGGCGTTACGGTGGATCAACGAGGGCCTCCTGGGCATTGGTGCAGATGTCGCAATCCACACCGAAACCAGAGGCCCTCGCCTCGTTCAAGCACCCCTCACGGCGCGTCGCCCGTCACCAACGTGCCGGGACAGCACATCTAGTCGGCTGTGCGCGGGGCGTCCTGGGGCTGCTTACGGTCCGCCAGGACGACCAGCGCGAGCCCGCCGAGGATCACCACGAGCGCCGGGTAGGCGGCGACCGGCGGCTGCTGGCCCAGCCACACCGCCGCGATCAGGGCCGCGCCCGGCGTCTCCAGCAGGATCGCGGTCGACGTCACGGACGGGCCCAGGCCCTTGACCACCCGGTTGATCAGCGTGTGCCCGAGCAGCTGCGCGGTGACCATCAGCAGCACCAGCTTCAGCCAGGTGTCCGCGCCGTAGCCGTGCAGCCGCGCGCCCGCGACCAGGCAGGTCAGCAGCAGGCACACGCTGGTCGTAGAGTAGCAGACATAGGTGTACGCGGTCGTGCTGGCCACCCGGCGCACCTCCGCCCCCAGCAGCACGTACCCGGCCGCGGCCACGCCGCCCACCAGGGCGAGCGCGTCGCCCGCGAGGGCCTGCGGGGAGGCGGACAGGTCGACCCCGGTGAGGATCACCACACCGAGGAACGCGAGCACCGTGCCGAGGGTCGCCGCCGGGGACGGGCGGTGGCCGCGCAGCCGCAGCAGCAGCGCGGTCCAGATCGGGGTCGTGGTCACCAGCGCGGTCGAGGAGGCCACGGACGTCATGTGCAGGCTCGGCAGCCAGGTCCCGAAGTGCACGGCGAGCAGCGCCCCCGAGGCGGCCGAGAGCGCCACCGCCCGGCGCCCCATCCGGCGCAGCTCGCCCCGGTGGCGCCACAGCGCGAGCGGGGTGAGGGCGCCGACCGCCATGGCGTTGCGCCAGAACGCGATGGCGAGGGCGGGGGCCGCGGTCGCGGCGGCCAGCGGGGCGGAGAGCGACACCCCGGCGACGGCGACGGCCAGCAGGGCGGCGTCCAGGGACGGGTGCGGTGCGGTGATGACGGCGGCGGGCGTGCGGGTGGAGCGCGTCGTGGGCACGGGCTCAGCGTAAGGTGCGTGCGCCGTGCATGGAACTGTCATTTCGCTGGGTGGGATGCGCGGAGGGCACCGGCCGCGCTGTCCTAGGCTGTTCGCATGACGCCGACGCCTACGCCTACGCCGCTGGACGCCATGGACCCGATCGACCGTGCCCTGGTCGAGGAGGCGGCCAAGAAGTCCGCCCTGGTCTGGGTTCAGGGCTCCGAGGGTGCCGCCCGCGCCCTGTGGCACATCTGGCACGAGGGCGCCGTCTGCCTCGTCGGGGACGGCCCCGACGAGCAGCCGCTGAAGGGGCTCGGGCTCGTGGACGGCGGCACCGCGACGGTGACCTTCCGCAGCAAGGACAAGGGCGGGCGGCTGGTCGGCTGGCCCGCGCGGGTGGTCGAACTCACCCCGGGCGGAGAGGCGTGGACGGCGGCCGTCGGCGAGCTGAAGGGCAAGCGGCTGAACGCGGTGGACGCGGACTCGATCGAGGACCGGTGGGCCCGGGAGTGCCGGGTGCTGCGGTTGGAGCCGGTGCCTGGTGCGGCGCTGGTGGAGGCGGAGTCCGGGTCGCTCGCGGCGGCGCCGCTGCCGACTTCCGCCGTGACGCGGCGGCCGATTCCGGCGGGGTTGCCGAAGCTGTTGGCGCGGGGGAAGCGGGCCCGCAAGGCGGGTTGATTTCCCCACCCCGCCCCTTCCCGAAACCGGGGGCAAGCCCCCGGACCCCCGATGCGGGGCTCCGCCCCGGACCCCGCCGGGGCTCCGCCCCTGGACCCCGCTCCTCAAGCGCCGGAGGGGCTGGGCGTTACGCCCGGAGGGGCTGGGGGTTACGCCCGGAGGGGC
>NZ_GG657754.1:3911219-3936515 GCF_000158915.1 Streptomyces himastatinicus ATCC 53653
TCGTACGGACGCCACTGACCTCGCCCCGGTCGCCCGCGGTGATGGTGCCGTGCAGGCCGAGCAGCCCGTCCAGCATGACGCTCTTGTCCGTGAAGCCGCTGAGCCGCTTGTAGGAGGGGTCCCCGGACGGCACCTTGACGTACTTGTCCTCGAGCTTGTCCGCGGCCGCCGCGTCACCGCTGTGGCCGCCGCTGGCGCCCTGGTGCGCCCAGAAGCCCGCGTCCGCCTTGAGGTACAGCTCCTCGCCCACCCGCAGCAGTTCGTAGCGGGAGCCCTTGGTGGAGACGACGCCGGTGCCGCCCTTGCCCTTCAGCTTCATGTCGACCTTGTAGGTACGGCCCTTGGACACGAGGCTGCCGGACAGATGGACCGCGTCCGCGCCCCCGGCCGCCGTCCGGGCCTTGCTCTCGATCTTGCTGGCGGGGAGCTTGCCCACGCCGTTCGTTCCCGCGTCGGGGTCCGCCTTCTCCCCTTCGCCGCCGCACGCGGTGAGCGACGCGGTCAATCCCGCGCACATCACCGCGACGAGAGCCGTGTTCCGGATGCGCACGTCCGCTCTGCCTCCTGATGCCGGTCCGGTGCAGTACGGCAGCGTACCGGTGCCGTACGGAAGTGTGCGCGGGGTCCCGGGGGCCGCTCGTCCGGCGGCGGGGCAGAACGGGGCAGGCTAGCCTGAACTCGGCGAATACGCACCAATGCGTAGCGGGCCACTACGTAGCGGGAAGGAGGCGCATGACATGCCGGCAGGCGCCTCACGGATCTACGTCTCGCATCTGGCCGGTGTCGCCGTCTTCGACCCGAACGGCGACCAGGTCGGGCGGGTCCGCGACCTGGTGGCGATGCTGCGGCTGGCCGGGCGGCCGCCGCGGGTGCTCGGGCTGGTCGTCGAAGTGGTCACCCGCCGCCGCATCTTCCTGCCCATGACGCGGGTGACCGGCATGGAGTCGGGCCAGGTCATCACCACCGGCGTGGTCAACATGCGGCGCTTCGAGCAGCGCCCCACCGAGACGCTGGTCCTCGGCGAACTGCTGGACCGCACGGTGCGGGTGGTGGAGACCGGCGAACAGGTCACGGTCCTGGACGTGGGGATGGCCCAGCTGCCCGCCCGCCGCGAATGGGAGATCGACAAGGTCTTCGTACGCCGCGGCAAGAGCGGTGCGCTGCGGCGCCGCGGCGAGACGCTGACCGTGGACTGGTCGGCCGTCACCGGATTCTCGCTGGAGGAGCACGGACAGGGCGCGGAGAACCTGCTGGCCACCTTCGAGCAGCTGCGCCCCGCCGACCTCGCCAACGTTCTGCACCACCTCTCCGCCAAGCGGCGCGGCGAGGTCGCGGCGGCGCTGGACGACGAGCGGCTCGCGGACGTCCTGGAGGAGCTGCCCGACGACGACCAGGTGGAGATCCTCGGCAAGCTCAAGGAGGAGCGCGCGGCCGACGTCCTGGAGGCCATGGACCCGGACGACGCGGCCGATCTGCTGTCCGAGCTGCCCGAACGGGACAAGGAGCGGCTGCTGGCCCTGATGCGGCCCAGGGAAGCGGCCGACATGCGGCGGCTGATGTCGTACGAGGAGGGCTCGGCGGGCGGGCTGATGACGACCGAGCCGATCGTGCTGCGCCCGGACGCCACGGTCGCGGACGCCCTCGCGCGGGTGCGCAACCAGGACCTCACCCCGGCGCTCGCCGCCCAGGTGTATGTGTGCCGCCCGCCCGACGAGACGCCCACCGGGCGCTATCTGGGCACCATCCACTTCCAACGGCTGCTGCGCGACCCGCCGTTCACCCTCGTCGGCGCGGTCGTGGACACCGATCTGCGGCCGCTGCGCCCGGACACCCCGCTGCCCGTGGTCGCCGGGCATCTGGCGACGTACAACCTGCTGGCGGCGCCGGTCGTGGACGAGGGCGGGGCGCTGCTGGGCGCGGTGACCGTGGACGACGTCCTGGACCATCTGCTGCCGCCCGACTGGCGGGAGCGCGAGCTGTACGGCGGCGTCAACGTCCCGGAGGTGGGCGGTGGACGGTGACGGCGGCCGTCTCGACCGGCCCAAGGAGCCCCGCCGCAGTCCGCTGCCGCGCTGGGACCCGGAGGCGTTCGGCAGGACGTCGGAGCTGATCGCCCGCTTCCTGGGCACCGGCCGCTTCATCGCCTGGATGACGGTCTTCGTCGTCACCTGGCTGGCCTGGAACACCCTGGCCCCGCGCCCGCTGCGGTTCGACCCGTTCCCGTTCATCTTCCTGACGCTGATGCTGTCGCTCCAGGCGTCGTACTCGGCACCGCTGATCCTGCTCGCCCAGTACCGGCAGGCCGACCGCGACCGCGTCAACCTCGAACAGGACCGGGCGCGGGACGAGCGGTCCATCGCCGACACCGAGTTCCTGACCCGGGAGATCGCGTCGCTGCGCGCCGGGCTCGGCGAGGTCGCGACCCGGGACTGGATCCGCTCCGAGTTCGAGGGACTGGTCCGGGAACTGGACGAGGGGCGGCCCGCGCCGTCGCGCGCCCCGTCACGTGAGGAACGCGACCGCTGACGGGCTTACCGGCGCGTACCCCCGGCGCCGTACCATCTCTTTATGGCTACCGACACTGTCCCGGCACCGAGCGAAGACGCAGTGCGCGCCGCGCTCGCCACGGTCAACGACCCGGAGATCCACAAGCCGATCACCGACCTCGGCATGGTCAAATCCGTCGAGATCGCGTCGGACGGCACGGTCGCGGTCGAGGTCTACCTCACGGTCGCCGGCTGTCCGATGCGCGAGACGATCACCAGTCGGGTGCGGGACGCGGTCGGCCAGGTCGGCGGAGTGACGGGCGTCACGGTCGAGCTGGACGTGATGAGCGACGAGCAGCGGCGCGAGCTGGCGACCTCACTGCGCGGCGGACAGGCCGAGCGCGAGGTGCCGTTCGCCAAGCCCGGCTCGCTGACCCGGGTGTACGCGGTCGCGTCCGGCAAGGGCGGCGTCGGCAAGTCGTCGGTGACGGTCAACCTGGCCGCCGCGATGGCCGACGACGGGCTCAAGGTCGGCGTCGTGGACGCCGACATCTACGGCCACTCGGTGCCGCGCATGCTGGGCGCCGACGGGCGGCCGACCCAGGTCGAGGACATGATCATGCCGCCGTCGGCGAACGGCGTGAAGGTGATCTCGATCGGGATGTTCACCCCGGGCAACGCCCCGGTGGTGTGGCGCGGGCCGATGCTGCACCGCGCCCTCCAGCAGTTCCTGGCCGACGTCTACTGGGGCGACCTCGACGTCCTGCTGCTGGACCTGCCGCCGGGCACCGGCGACATCGCGATCTCCGTCGCCCAGCTGGTGCCGGGCGCCGAGATCCTGGTGGTGACGACGCCGCAGCAGGCCGCCGCCGAGGTGGCCGAGCGGGCGGGCTCGATCGCCGTCCAGACCCATCAGAAGATCGTCGGCGTGGTGGAGAACATGTCCGGGCTGCCCTGCCCGCACTGCGACGAGATGGTCGACGTCTTCGGCACCGGCGGCGGGCAGACCGTCGCCGAGGGGCTGTCCCGGACCACCGGGACGACGGTGCCGGTGCTGGGCTCCATCCCGATCGACGTACGGCTGCGCGAGGGCGGCGACGACGGCAAGCCGGTCGTGCTCTCCGACCCCGACTCCCCCGCGGGCAGCGCCCTGCGGTCGATCGCGGGCAAGATCGGCGGACGGCAGCGGGGCCTGGCGGGCATGTCGCTGGGCGTCACGCCGCGCAACAAGTTCTGAAGCGTATGACAGGGGCGGCCCCGCGGGGCCGCCCCTGCCGTATCCACGCGATCTACGCGTCGTAGCCGGCGATGTCCTTGATCACCGAGAAGCCCAGGCCGTAGGCGCTCATCCCGCGCCCGTACGCCCCGATGTGCACACTCTCGCCCGCCGACCCGGCCAGCACCCAGCCGTACTCCGACTCGCGGTAGTGGAAATCGGTCGGCACGCCGTCCACCGGCAGCGACAGCGGGGACCACTCCTCGCCGTCCAGGGCGTCCGCCAGCTCCCAGGCGATCGCGGTCTGCTGGTCCAGCCAGTCCTGGCGCAGTCCCCGCTCCATGCGGGTCGGCCAGGTGCATGACAGCAGGCCCGAGCCGGCCAGCCAGGCGGCCGAGGAGACCGAGGTGGCCTCCAGCTTGCCCGTGCCGTCCGCGCTGTCCCGCACGGGGCGGCCACCGACGGTCACCACCGCCGTGAAGCGCTGCTGGTCCATATCGGTCTCGACGCGCAGCGACGGCTCCTCGCCATGCCCGGTCGAGCCGTACTCCACCCGGCCGTCGGCGGCCGTACCCACCTGCATGAGCCAGCGCGGCCCGGTGAACGCCTCGTCAAGGCCGTACCAGGGGAAGGCGGCCATCAGATAGCCGTCGACGCTCCGCCGAGCCTCGGCGGGCATCCCCTGCGCCGTACCGTCCACCCCATGCACCCCTAGCCGACTCGTCGTGCCCATGTGCGCGGAGCCTCCTCGTTGCCCTTCGTCGTGGGCGGCCCGCCCCCCTTCGGGCGACCTCACCCCGGACAAAGGGAGGATAGCCATACGGGTCAACCAGCCCGGGCATACGGGGGGATCAAGTGGCGTCGGAGTCGAAAGGCGGACGGTCCTCACGAGGCTGGTCATCACGCTTGCGCAGCAGGTCAGGGGTGCCGGAATCGCCCTTGGACAGGGACGGCGGGGTGGTGCCGGAGCCCCCTGAAGAGCCGTGTGCGACGTCACTCTCCCGGCCGTTCACGGAGTCGGCGACCTCGGCCATCTCCTTGCGGAGGTCGAACCCGTTCTGGATCTCCTTCAGGCCCAGCTCATCGGAGTCCAGCACGTGCTTGCGCACGAACGTCTTGGGGTTCAGGTCCTCGAACTCGAAGTCCTTGAACTCGGGCCCCAGCTCGGAGCGGATGTCCTCCTTGGCGCTGTCGGAGAACTCCCGGATCTTGCGGATGAACTGCGACACGTCCCGGATGACCTTCGGAAGCTTGTCCGGGCCGAAGATGAGCACCGCAAGGACAACGAGCGCGATGAGCTCGAGAGGTCCTATGTCCAACACCTTGCAGCTCCTAGAAGACGTCCCAAAACCCTGAGTGGGCCACTCAACACCGTACCTGTCGGCGGGGGCGCCGCGGGAGACGCCCGGGCCAACATCGGGCGCCGGGGAGCGCCCTCCGGCCGTCCCACAGCCCGCTCCGGCCCCCTAGCCGTCGCTGCTCGCCGAGCCCAGCGTCAGCTCCACGGTGCGCTCGTCGCCGTCCCGCTTGAGGGTCAGCCGGAGCCGGTCGCCGGGGCGGTGGCTGCGGATCTTGACGATCAGCTCCTGGCCGCTGTGCACCCGGACGCCGTCCACCTCGGTGATCACGTCACCGGCCTCGATCCCCGCCTTGTCGCCCGGCCCGTCCGGGGTGACGGGCGCCCCGGCGGCGGCCTTGCTGTTCACCCGGGCACCGTCGCCCGTGTACTCCATGTTGAGCGTGACGCCGATCACGGGGTGGGTGGCCTTGCCGGTGTTGATCAGCTCCTCGGCGACCCGCTTGCCCTGGTTGATCGGGATCGCGAAGCCCAGACCGATGGAGCCGCCCTGACCGCCCAGCTCGGCACCGTCGTCGGCGGCCCGGATGGCGCTGTTGATCCCGATGACCCGCGCCTTGCCGTCGACCAGCGGGCCGCCGGAGTTTCCCGGGTTGATCGGGGCGTCGGTCTGGAGCGCGTCGACATACGAGATGTCGCTGCCGTCCTCCTTCTCGCCGCCCGCGGTGATCGGGCGCTCCTTGGCGCTGATGATCCCGGAGGTGACCGTGCCCGCCAGGTCGAACGGGGCGCCGATCGCCACCACCGGGTCGCCGACCTGGACGGAGTCGGAGTTGCCCAGCGGCAGCGGGCTCAGCCCGGAGACGCCCTCGACCCGGATGACCGCCAGGTCGTACCCGGCGTCCCTGCCGACCAGCTTGGCGCGGGCGGTCTGGCCGCCGTTGAACGTCACCGATATGTCGCCCTCGGAGCCGGCGGGCGCCACGACATGGTTGTTGGTGAGGATGTGGCCCTGCTTGTCGAGGACGAACCCGGTGCCGGTGCCCTCCTCGGAACTGCCGCTGACATGGATGGTCACCACACCCGGCAGCGTGCTGGAGGCGATGCCCGCGACGCTGCCCGGGGCGCGGGTGCCCTTCTCCAGAGGGGCCTGCGGAAGCTTCACGTCGACGCCCCCCGAGGCCCGGTCACGCTCGACGTACGCGCCGATCCCGCCGCCCAGGCACCCCGCGATCAGCGCGATGAGCAGGACGGCGACGAACGCGCGGCGACGGGAGACCACCTTGCGCTCGGCGGGCGGCGGGGCCACGGTCCAGGGGTCGTAGGCCTGCCACTGGGCCGGGACCGGGGCGCCCTCGGCGGGGGGCAGCATCTCGGAGTGCGAAGCGGGCGGCGGCGCGCCATGGCCGCCGGGAGGCAGCTGGGTGCCGTGCGCCGGGGTCATCATCCCGGGCTGAGGCATCCCGGGCTCCGGATTACCGAGCTGTGGAGTCCCGGGCTGCGGATTCCCTGGCTGCGGGGCGGGCTGCGGGACGGCGCCGGGCGGCAGGTGGGTGCCGTGCGCCGGGGTCGTGGCCGGGTGCTGTACGGGCGGGGCCGGGGCCCAGGGCCCGGGGCCGCCGTAGGGCGGGGTGCTGTACGGATCGGGCTCGTGGAGCGGGCGCCCGGCGCCCGCACGGGGCCCGTCCGCCGCCTCGCGGCCGTCGTCGGCACCGGCCGGCCGCTCGGGCTCCGGCCCGGACGGCACCGCCCGCTCGGCCGCCGCCTCCGCTGACGCCTCCGCTGACGCCTCCGCCGATGGCTCCGCGCCGGTCTCCGCCGCGTCGTCCGACTGCCGGTCGCCGGGTCCTGCGACCGGACGGCTCCACCACTTCGGCTTGGGCCCGGGGGCCTTCCGCTCGTCCATGATCTCCCCAAGTTCCCGCAAGCGGGCGCCCATCGCGCCGCCCGGGTCATACGTCGCCGCACCTCTTCGGCTCGCCCGCGGCCACCGTCAGGGGTGCCCCCGACAGGGCAGGGCTGCCCGAAAGCGATTCAATCAGTCCACCCGGGCCCGCGTGCGCGGAACGAGGGGAACGACCGGACGTGTGAGCGATATTGCGCAGAATCCCACGATCTCGGGGGTCCCTAGGGCGGGGGCGTGCTGAAGCCCAGATAGGGGGTGCTCGACGCGGGCTGGGTCGGGCCCTCCATCTGGGTCGGCGCGGGCGCCGCCGGGGTGGAGGTCGGGGCCCGCAGCAGGTCCGTGACCGACAGGACCGGCTGTATCAGCGGGTTCACCGCGGCACCGGAAGGGCTCAGCACCGGATGGCTCGGGGTCGCGCTCGGGGACGGGAGCCCGGCCGGGCGCGTCTCGGTGGTGGCCAGCAGGCCCACGTCGCGGCCGGTGCGCTCGCGGGTGCCCGTGCCGACGGCGTCGGCGTCGACCGGGGTGACCGCGGTGTCCGAACCGTCCGTCCGGGGGCCGGGGTCTATCGCCGCCTCCTTTTGCAGGGCGGCGCCTAGCGCGAAGGCGGCCAGGGACACCGCGCCGGCGGCCGCGAAGGCGAAGCGGCGGCGCGGCGCGGGGCGCTCGACCTCATGGATCCGGAAGCCGCGCTGCCGCTGTGCGGAGACCGCGGCGACCGGGTCCACCGGTGCCACCGCGGGCAGATACGCGAACGTCTGCTCCCGTCTGCGCTCCGACGCCCGTACGTCCGGTGTGTCGCTCCGTACGTCCCGCGCGCCGCGCAGGCCGAGGACGCCCGGCTCCGCCAAGGGGGAACCGCTTCCCGGGCCGTCGTCACCACCGATGGCGGGGAGGCCCTGGAGGCGGGCCAGGAAGCCCTCGGACGGCGCCGGGGGCGCCGTCTCGGCGAATACGCTCTTCAGCCGCCGCTGCGCGTCGGCCTCCGCCTTGCACTTACAGCACGTCGCCAGGTGTGCGAGGACGCGCTCACGCGCGTCATGCCCGAGTTCACCGTCGACCAGAGCCGCAAGGCGGTCGCCGAGATGCTGCTCGGCGGGGGACGGACCGCCTGATCGGGTCACGCGATCCCGACCTCCCCACTCAGCCGCGGTCCGGAGACCCGCGGCGCCACCGCGGCGACCTCGCGCTGCTGCTCGGCGCGGGCGCCCGACGGAGCACGGTGCTGGAGCGCCTTGCGCAGATGGGAGCGGCCACGGTGGATCCGGCTGCGCACGGTGCCCAGCTTGACGCCGAGCGTCGCGGCGATCTCCTCGTACGACAGCCCCTCGATGTCACAGAGCACGACGGCCGCGCGGAACTCCGGCGCGAGGGTGTCGAGCGCCTGCTGCACATCGGCGTCGAAGTGGGTGTCGTTGAAGTGCTGCTGGGGGGAGGGCTCGCGGCTGGGGAGCCGCTCGGCCGCGTCCTCGGCGAGGGCGTCGAAGCGGATGCGCTGACGACGGCGGACCATGTCGAGGAAGAGATTGGTGGTGATGCGGTGCAGCCAGCCCTCGAAGGTACCCGGGGTGTACGTCGACAGCGAGCGGAAGACGCGGACGAACACCTCCTGGGTGAGGTCCTCGGCGTCATGCTGGTTACCGGTGAGTCGGTAGGCGAGGCGATAGACCCGTGCGCTGTGCGTGCTGACGATCTCCTCCCAGGTGGGAGGTGTCCACGCCGGGGAATCCCCCTCCGCACCGAACGACGCGGTGGTGGCAAAGGTCGCGGTGGTGGAGTCGGCGGAACGGGAACGGTCAGCGGTGTCGGTCACGGATCTCGGCTCGCCCGCTGACCTGCGAAAGCGCCTCAGCACTCTCCGGTCACCGGCCGTAGCCGCACCTCCCCTGTCGGCTCTGGTGGTGTCCAGTAGAGCCCCTACCATATCCACCTCGCCCGTTAGCTCCGGATAAGTATTTTTGACCTGCATTTGGCCGTGATCCATACGGTCCCCCCTTCTCTCCTCAACGCCTGGTCCCATCTGCGGGTTCCCGTGCGCAGCGGATACAGTCACCGTTGCGCCAACTACGGGGACAGGAGAGGGTCATTACCGGCAACCGGCAGACGAGCTGGGCGTTCGCCGACGCGTTCGTCGCCGAGGACGAAGCCCTTCACTGGGCCCGTGACCGGGCCCGGGAGGCAGGGCTGCGCTCGGTGTCCGCGGGCACCGGCGCGGCGCTGCGCCTGCTCGCCGCCGCCGCTGACGCCAAGGCCGTCGCCGAGATCGGCACCGGGACCGGCGTCTCCGGCATCCATCTGCTGCACGGCATGCGCCCCGACGGCGTGCTGACCACCGTCGACACCGAACCCGAGATGCAGCAGTTCGCCCGGCAAGCCTTCCGGTCCGCCGGATTCGCCGGCAACCGGGCCCGCTTCATCCCCGGCCGCGCCCTGGACGTCCTGCCCCGGCTCGCCGACGGCGGTTACGACCTGGTGTTCTGCGACGGTGACCGGCTGGAGTGCCTGGACTACCTGGAAGAGGCGCTGCGGCTGCTGCGGCCGGGCGGCCTCGTCTGCTTCGAGGGGGTCTTCGCCAACGGGCGGACCGTGGACTCCGCCGCGCAGCCCGCCGAGGTGCTGCGGCTGCGCGAGCTGCTGCGCACCGTACGCGAGTCCACCGTGCTCCAGTCCTCGCTGCTCCCGGTCGGTGACGGCCTGCTGTGCGCGGTCAACCGCGGCGGCTGAGACCGGAACCGGAACCTCACGGCGGCGGCCCGAGGCCCCGCCCATGCCCCTGGACACAGCGCCGCCCCGGCGTCCGGTTACCTCGTACCGGACGCCGGGGCGGGGCTCGGGTGATGGGGAGGCCGGTGGCTCAGCCGACAACCTTCTTCAGTGCATCGCCGAGCGCGTCGGCCTCGTCGGGTGTCAGCTCGACGACGAGCCGACCGCCGCCTTCGAGCGGAACGCGCATGACGATGCCCCGCCCCTCCTTGGTCACCTCGAGCGGGCCGTCGCCCGTCCGCGGCTTCATGGCCGCCATGCTCGTTCCCCTTCCTGAAACCAGCTCATCGCAGCCGACAACCCAGGCGTCACCGGCATCGAACACGTTGCTTCTCATTCATTATCCCGCATGCCACGACCCGATGACCAACATCGGTCGGCAACCCCCGTGCACGGCGCTCCCCCAAAACCACTCAATTCGGGGAGGCGATCGCGATAACGTACGCCCGCCGCGTCCGAACACCTGCCCACGGGAGGGCCGCTTATGACCGACACCGTGCTCTACGACTTGGCCGACGGCCTCGCGACGATCACTCTGAACCGTCCCGACGCCATGAACGCGCTCAACATCGACACCAAGGTGGCACTGCGTGACGCGCTGCTCCAGGCCGCGGAGGATCCGGCGGTCCGGGCCGTCCTGCTCATCGGCACCGGGCGCGCGTTCTGCGTCGGGCAGGACCTCAAGGAGCACATCGGGCTGCTGGCCGCCGACCGCGAGGCGCACGCCCACGGGGACCAGGGCGAGGGCTCGACGATGAGCACCGTCTCGCTGCACTACAACCCGATCGTGACCGCGATCGCGGGGATGCCGAAGCCGGTGGTCGCCGCGGTGAACGGAGTCGCGGCCGGGGCCGGGGCGGGTTTCGCCTTCGCCGCCGACTACCGGATCGTGGCCGACACCGCCTCGTTCAACACCTCGTTCGCGGGCGTCGCGCTCACCGCCGACTCCGGCGTCTCCTGGACCCTCCAGCGGCTGATCGGCCACGGGCGCGCCGCCGACCTGCTGCTCTTCCCGCGCAACGTCAGTTCGGCGGAGGCGCTGGAGCTGGGCATGGTCAACCGGGTCGTGCCCGCCGCGGACCTCGCCGCCGAGGCGGCGGCGGTCGCCCGGCGGCTGGCCGAGGGCCCGACCGCCGCCTACGCGGCGATCAAGGAGTCGCTCGGCTACGCGTCCTGCCACGGCCTCACCGACTCCCTGACCAAGGAGGACGAGCTACAGCGCCGGGCGGGCGCCTCGCAGGACCACCGCACCGCGGTGGACGCCTTCGTCCAGAAGCGGCAGCCGCGGTTCACCGGCCGCTGACCCGCGGCGGAGCGCCGGGTCCCGGCGGTCAGACGCGATCGCGGACGTGGCAGTCGGCCAGGTGGTCGTTGACCAGGCCGCAGGCCTGCATCAGCGCGTAGGCCGTGGTGGGGCCGACGAAGCGGAAGCCGCGCTTCTTCAGCGCTTTGCTGAGCGCCGTGGACTCCGGGGTGATCGCCGGGACGTCGGCGAAGGTGCGCGGGACCGGGCGGGTGGCGGCGTCGGGGGCATGGGACCAGATCAGCTCGTCCAGCTCGCCCTCGGCCATCTCCGCCGCCGCCCGGGCGTTCCCGATCGTGGCCGAGATCTTGGCCCGGTTGCGGATGATGCCGGGGTCGGCGAGCAGCCGCTGCTCGTCGGCCTCGGTGAACTCCGCGACCGCCTTGATCCGGAAGTCGGCGAAGGCGGCCCGGAACCCCTCCCGGCGGCGCAGGATCGTGATCCAGGACAGCCCGGACTGGAACGCCTCCAGACAGATCCGCTCGTACAGCGCGTCATCACCACGGACCTGACGGGCCCACTCCGTGTCGTGGTACTCCCGGTAGTCCGCCATGGACTCGGTCTCCAGCCCCCACGGGCAGCGCGCCAGGCCGTCCGCTCCGACGACCGTCCCCTGACCGCTCACGATCCGCTCCCCTCGAAATCAGCCGGATGATCCGGCGGGTAATCCCCCGGGCCCTCGGCCGGCTCGCCGTCCCCGAAGCCCGGGGTCCGCGCGCCCGCCAGGGCCTCCTCCAGCTCGGCGATCCGGGCGTCCCGCTCGGCCAGCTCGGCGCCGAGCCGGCCCAGCACATCGTCCACGTCCGCCATCCGGTAGCCGCGCAGCGTCATCGGCAGCCGCAGCGCCTCCACGTCCTCCCGGTCCAGCGGCCGGTCGGCGGGCAGCGGGTCGTCCAGCCGGTCGGGCGGCGCCTCGGACAACTGGCCCCCGTCGCCGCCGCCGACGACGGCGAGGGTGACTGCGCCGACCACGACGACCAGCGTGATCAGCAAGAACAGGAACACGGTGATCGTTCTCCTCGGTTAGGACGGCCCGGCCATGACGCCACGAGGGGCGTCGGCCCCGTCAACTGTCTGACCCGATCGTGCCATGCCCCACTGACAGTTATCGTCGCTGCCGGACACCTGAGAGGAAGTACGCATGCTGCGGCTTGGCCGACGCGAGTTCGACGAGAACGAGCGAGTGATCATGGCGATCGTCAACCGGACCCCGGACTCGTTCTACGACCAGGGTGCGACCTTCCGCGACGAGCCCGCGCTCACCCGCGTCGAGCAGGCCGTCGCGGACGGCGCGGCGATCATCGACATCGGCGGGGTGAAGGCCGGTCCCGGGGACGAGGTGAGCGCCGCCGAGGAGGCGCGGCGCACGGTCGGCTTCGTGGCCGAGGTGCGGCGGCGCCATCCGGACGTGGTGATCAGCGTGGACACCTGGCGGCACGAGGTCGGCGAGGCGGTCTGCGCGGCGGGCGCTGACGTGCTCAACGACGCCTGGGGCGGGGTCGACCCCAAGCTCGCCGAGGTCGCCGCCCGGTTCGGCGCCGGGCTGGTCTGTACGCACGCGGGCGGGGCCGAACCGCGCACCCGGCCGCACCGGATCGGCTACGACGACGTGGTGGCGGACATCCTGCGGGTCACCGTGGGGCTCGCGGAGCGCGCGGCCGCGCTGGGCGTCCGGCGCGACGGGATCATGATCGACCCGGGCCATGACTTCGGGAAGAACACCCGCCACTCGCTGGAGGCCACCCGCCGGCTCGGTGAGCTGCGGGAGACCGGCTGGCCGGTCCTGGTCTCGCTGTCCAACAAGGACTTCGTGGGCGAGACGCTGGACCGCCCGGTCAAGGAGCGGGTGATCGGCACGCTCGCCACGACCGCGGTCTCCGCCTGGCTGGGCGCCCAGGTCTACCGGGTGCACGAGGTGGCCGAGACCCGTCAGGTGCTGGACATGGTGTCGTCCATCGCGGGCCACCGGCCCCCGGCGGTCGCCCGCCGGGGACTGGCCTGAGACACCGGTCCGCTCACGCCCCGGGGGCGGTCAGCCGGACTCCTTGGTCACCAGGTCGACCACCTCGTCGATGTCGTCGGTGAGGTGGAACAGCTCCAGGTCCTGCTGGGACGCCTTGCCCTGGGCGATCAGCGTGTTCTCCAGCCAGTCGACCAGACCGCCCCAGTAGGAGCTGCCGAAGAGGACGATCGGGAACCGGGTCACCTTCTTCGTCTGCACCAGGGTCAGCGCCTCGAAGCACTCGTCGAGGGTGCCGAGCCCGCCGGGCAGCACCACGAACCCCTGCGCGTACTTCACGAACATCGTCTTCCGCACGAAGAAGTAGCGGAAGTTCACGCCGATGTCGACGTACGGGTTCAGCCCCTGCTCGTACGGCAGCTCGATGCCGAGGCCGACGGAGACCCCGCCCGCCTCGCTCGCGCCGCGGTTGGCCGCCTCCATCGCGCCGGGGCCGCCCCCGGTGATCACCCCGAACCCGGCCTCGGCCAGGGCCCGCCCGATCTTCACCCCGGCCTCGTACTCGGGTGACCCCTCGGGCGTACGGGCGGAGCCGAACACGCTGACCGCCTTGCCCAGTTCGGCCAGGGTGCCGAAGCCCTCGACGAACTCCGACTGGATGCGCATCACTCGGAACGGGTCCTCGTGCACCCAGTGGGTGGCCCCCTGCGTGTCCAGCAGCCGCTGGTCGGTCGTGCCGGGCCGCATCTGGTGGCGACGGCGCACGACCGGGCCCAGACGCTGCTCGTGCAGCGCTCGCTCTTCCTCGGCGTTGCCCATCACTGTGCTCCCTTCGCCAAGATCTGCCAAAGATCTGTGGTTCAGCGTAGGCCCACCGGGCGGCGAAAAGCCGAAATCCGCGCCACGCTCATCTGTTCTCTGATCTGCGAAGAAGCGGATGCCGTGGTTCGGCTCAGCTGGTCAGCCAGACCCGCAGCCGCTCCTCGGCCGCCAGGATCAGGGCCGTGTCCACGTGCTCCTCGCGGGTGTGGGCCAGCTTGGGGTCGCCGGGTCCGTAATTGACGGCGGGCACGCCGAGGGCCGAGAAACGGGCCACATCGGTCCAGCCGAACTTGGGGGCCGCGCCCTCACCGATCGCCGCCACGAAGGCGGCGGCCGACGGGTGGGACAGCCCGGGCAGGGCGCCGGGCGCGGAGTCGGTGGCGGTCACCTCGAAGCCGTCGAAGACCTCGCGGACGTGGGCCAGCGCCTCGGCCTCCGAAAGGTCCGGCGCGAAGCGGTAGTTCACGGTCACGGCGCAGGCGTCGGGGATGACGTTGCCCGCGATGCCGCCCTCGATCCCCACCGCGTTCAGCCCCTCGCGGTAGGTGAGCCCGTCGATGTCCACGTGCCGCGGCTCGTACGCGGCCAGCCGGTCCAGGATCGGGGCGGCCTTGTGGATGGCGTTCTCGCCGAGCCAGCCGCGCGCGGAGTGGGAGCGGTGCCCGCTCGTGGTCACCCGCACCCGGAGCGTGCCCTGGCAGCCGCCCTCGACCTTGCCCTCGGTGCCCTCCAGCAGTACGGCGAAGTCGGCGGCCAGCCACTCGGGGTGGTTCTCGGAGAGCCGCTTCAGGCCGTTCAGCTCGGCGGCGACCTCCTCGTGGTCGTAGAAGACGAAGGTGAGGTCGCGGTTGGGCTCGGGCACGGTCGCGGCGATGCGCAGCTGCACGGCGACGCCGGACTTCATGTCGGAGGTGCCGCAGCCCCACAGCGTGCCGTCCTCGTCCAGCCGGGAGGGCACGTTGTCGGCGATCGGCACGGTGTCGAGGTGTCCGGCCAGCACGACCCGTTCGGCACGCCCCAGGTTCGTACGGGCGACGACGGCGTCCCCGTCCCGGTCGACGGTCAGGTGCGGCAGGGCGCGCAGCGCCTGCTCGACGGCGTCGGCGAGCGCCTTCTCGTCGCCGCTGACCGAGGGGAAGTCGACGAGCCGGGCGGTGAGCCGGGCCGCGTCCAGGGACAGGTCGAGTGCTGGGTGTGCCATACCCGCGACCCTAGCCCGTCCGCCCCGGAGGCCCGGCCCCAGCCCGTCCGCCCCAGCGGCCCGCCTTCAGGACCGCCCAGGCGTGGCCTTCCCCACCCGCGGCCCCTTGTCGGCACCGGTGTCGGAGCCACCCAGTAACGTGGTCGGCGTGCCCCGGTCCGTGTTCTCCCGCCGTCCCCGCCTGCTCCGAGCCGCGGTCGCGTGTGCCGTACTGCTGGGGCTCGTCGCGTACGTAGCGATACACGTGCTGAGCGGTGGCAGCGGGCCGCCGCGCTGTGTCGCGCGGGCGGAGGGCGGCGATGTGCTGCTCGACCCCGAACAGGCCGTGAACGCCGCGACGATCGAGGCCGTGGCCGCCGCCCGCGGACTTCCCGAACGGGCCGTCACCATCGCGCTCGCGACCGCGCTCCAGGAGTCGGGGCTGCGCAACATCACCCATGGCGACCGGGATTCGCTCGGCCTGTTCCAGCAGCGCCCGTCGCAGGGCTGGGGCACGGCACGGCAGATCCAGGATCCGGTGTACGCGGCCGGGAAGTTCTACGACCACCTGGTCAAGGTGCCCGGCTATTCGCGGCTGCCGCTCACGGTGGCGGCGCAGCGGGTGCAGTACAGCGGCTTCCCGCAGGCGTACGCCAAGCACGAGACGGAGGCCGTGGTGCTGACCGCCACCCTCACCGGGCGTTCGGCGGCCGCCTTCACCTGTCCGGGGCCGCCGGACGACGGGAAGACGGGCGATCCGGGGCGCGTCCGGGCGGCGCTGGAGGAGGAGTTCGGGGCGGACGCCCGGTCGCGGCTGAGCGCGGCGGGGCAGGGCGGCGGCAAGCGCGCCGGGTCCTCCCGGGAGGTGCTCGTCCCGGTGGCGGACGCCTCGGCGCGCGGCGGCCGGACGGAGCGCGGCTGGGAGCTGGCCTATTGGGCGGTGGCTCACTCGGACGAGTTGCGCATCGAACGGGTCTCTTACGGCAAGCACGTATGGAGCGCACGGAATTCAGGGGACGGCTGGCGCACGTCCGACAAGAGTTCCGGGTCGGATATACGCCTCGGCCTCACCCGATAACGGGAGAGATCGCCGCAGCTCAGCGCCGTTGACGGGGCGTTGGACTGTCACTGTGGACGCACGTTTTGCGCGTAAACGGATAATGCGACGCATTATCAATTCTTTACCTTCATCTACCGCAACCTTCGCGCGGCTCACGCGATATTCACTGCGTCCGATCGCTGGACACTTCACGCCAAATGTCCCCCCGTCAAAGGAGAATCATGTCCCTCCCTCTCACGCGTCGGATCGCTCGGGCCGCCCTGCTGGTCGCAGCGAGCGCGACCCCCGTGGTCAGTGCCGCCGGCGCCGCGAGTGCGGCGGATCCGGCCCTGCCGCACACTCCCAAGCTGGGCGGGCTGAGCGCGCTGGACCCCTCCTCCGTCGGTGAGCTGGCCGACGTCGCCTCGCAGCAGGCCGGGCGGACCGTCAAGGAGATTCTCCCCGGCAAGGCCGCCCCGGCGCAGACCGCTCCGGCCAAGTCCGCCACCGCGGAGAAGGCCGCCCCGGCCAAGGACGCCCCGGCCAGGAGCAAGGGCGCGACCCACACCGCCAAGGAGGGCGTGAGCAAGGGGAAGGGCAAGGGCGGCGCCCACGTCCAAGGGCAAGGGCGCCCTGCACGCCAAGGGCAAGGGCAAGGCGGCGGGCATGAGCAAGGGCCTGGCCAAGGGCAAGGGCGTCCACGCCAAGGGCGCCCCGGTCCGCCCCGCCCCGGCTCCGCTCCCCGCCCCCGCCGCGGCCCCGGCGCCCGCTCCGGCGCCCGCCCCGGCGGCGCCGCAGGCCGCGCCGAGTGCCCCGCAGCAGGCCGACGAGCTCCCGGTCAAGGGCCTGCCCTCGATGAAGGGGCTGCCGCTGCTGGGCTGAAAGACCAGGCGCCCCCTGTCCCGGCCGCCGCAGCAGCCGGGACAGGGGGCGCCCTGCGTTCGTCTCGTCAGGCGGTCGGACGGTCAGGCGGTCGGACGGTCAGGCGGTCAGGCGGCGGACCGCCGCCGCCACGCGCTCGTCCGTCGCGGTGAACGCGACGCGGACGTACGACCCGCCCGCCGCGCCGTAGAACTCGCCGGGCGCCACCAGGATGCCCAGCTCGGCCAGCGCGCCCACGGTGTCCCAGCACGGTTCGTCGCGGGTCGCCCACAGGTACAGCGACGCCTCGCTGTGCTCGACGCGGAAGCCGTACCCCTCCAGCGCGCCGCGCAGCGCCGCCCGCCGCGCCTCGTAGCGCTCGCGCTGCTCCGCGACGTGCTTGTCGTCGCCGAGCGCGGCGACCGTCGCGGCCTGCACCGGCGCGGGCACGATCAGCCCGCCGTGCTTGCGGATCTTCAGCAGTTCGCCGAGCACGCTCTCGTCACCGGCGAGGAACGCCGCGCGGTAGCCCGCCAGGTTGGACCGCTTGGACAGCGAGTGGACCGCGACCAGCCCGTCGAAGCTCCCGCCGGAGATCTCCGGGTGCAGGACGGACATCGGGTCCGCCTCCCAGCCCAGCTCCAGGTAGCACTCGTCGCTGACCAGCAGCACCCCGTGCGCCCGCGCCCACGCGACCGCGGCCCGCAGCTCGTCCTCGGACAGCACCCGGCCGGTGGGGTTGGACGGCGAGTTCAGCCACAGCAGCTTCAGCCCCGCCGGGTCCAGGTCGGCAACGTCGTCGTACGGCACCGGCTCGGCGCCCGCGAGCCGCGCGCCCACCTCGTACGTCGGGTAGGCCAGCCGCGGGAAGGCGACCTTGTCGCCGGGTCCCAGACCCAGCTGCGCGGGCAGCGAGGCCACCAGCTCCTTCGAGCCGACCACCGGCAGCACCTGGGTGTGGGTGACGCCCTCCGCGCCCAGCCGCCGCTCGACCCAGCCGGTCAGCGCGTCCCGCAGCGCGGGGGTGCCCCAGACGGTCGGATAGCCAGGGCTGTCCGCGGCACCGGCCAGCGCGGTGCGGATCAGCTCGGGGACCGGATCGACGGGGGTGCCCACCGAGAGGTCGACGATGCCGTCCGGATGGGCGGCGGCGGTCGCCTTGTACGGTTCGAGCCGGTCCCAGGGGAAGACCGGGAGGCGGGCGGAGACGGGTGGCACGGGGTGGCTCGCTTTCTTTCTCTTTTCAAAGGCCCGGGTTCAACGGCCCGGGAAACAGCCCGGTCCCGTAGGCCACATGCCATACGGGACCGAAGGCCGCGCCGGGTCTACTTCCCGGGCAGGGTCACTCGTCGTGCTCCTGCGGCGGAAGCGCGGCGATGAACGGGTGGTCGCGCTCGATCAGACCGAGCTTGCTCGCACCGCCGGGCGAACCGAGCTCGTCGAAGAACTCGACGTTCGCCTTGTAGTAGTCCTTCCACTCTTCCGGAGTGTCGTCCTCGTAGAAGATCGCCTCGACCGGGCAGACCGGCTCACAAGCCCCGCAGTCGACGCATTCGTCCGGGTGGATGTACAAGGACCGCTGGCCCTCGTAGATACAGTCGACGGGGCACTCCTCGATGCACGCCTTGTCCTTCAGGTCGACACAAGGCTGCGCGATGACGTAGGTCACGCTGTCGTTCCTCCTCTTAGGGCTGTATCGCGCGGGAGCGCGGCGTCGTCGATGCCCGCACCTAGTATCTCCGTTCCTGGGCACCAGACGCACATGAGGGGTTGGCAGAGCAGTGGATTTCACCACCGGCGGACGACTCGAAGTCCGAATCACCCCCGATGACGTGCACAAACGAGTATCGGTGAGACTGCTTACGGGTGACCTGAGCGGCCCTGAGAGGTTCACGGACGTGGTCGGGGTTCTCACATCGTGGACGGGTGGTGTGCTGCACATCACCCGCCGCAGTGGCGAGTCCGTCCGGATCGAGGAGTCGGCGCTGGTCGCGGGCAAGGTGGTGCCCGCCGCTCCGGCCCGCCGACGCGGCCCGGCGGCGAACGCGCGCGAGCTGGACCGGGTCGCCGCGCGCGGCTGGCCGCCCACCGAGCGCGAGCCGCTGGGCGAGTGGGAGCTGCGCGCGTCCGGCGGGTTCACCCGGCGCGCCAACTCCGTCCTGCCGCTCGGCGACCCCGGCTGCGGTCTCGACGAGGCGCTGCGCCGGGTGACCGGCTGGTACGCCGAACGCGGGCTGCCCGCGTACATCCAGGTCAGCACGGGCGCCGAGGGCACCCAGGAGGTGCTGGCCGCCGAGCTGGAGACGCGCGGCTGGACCCGGGAGGTCTCCGCGCAGGTGCGCATCGCGGCCCTGGCCCCGATCGCCGACCAGGACGCCGACATCTCGGCGGTGACGCTCTCCCGGCAGATCGACGACGACTGGCTGGCCCGCTACCAGCGCTCCTCCCGGCCCACCCCCGAGGCGCTGTCGGTGCTGACCGGCGGCCCGTCGGTGTGGTTCGCGACGATACGCGGGGAGGCGGGAGAAAGCCCGGCCGCGATCGGGCGCTGTGTGGTGGACGGCCGCTGGGCCGGGTTCGCGGCGGTGGAGACCGCGCCGGAGCAACGGCGGCAGGGGCTGGCCCGGGCCGTGATGACCGCGCTGGCCCGCCGGGCGCTGGAGGAGGGCGCCTCGGCCGCGTACCTCCAGGTCGAGACGGACAACGGCGGTGCCCACGCCCTCTACGACGGCATGGGGTTCACCCTCCACCACAGCTACCACCACTGGCGCGCGCCCAGCACCGACAGCGCATGAACGACATGGACGAGACGTCACCACGCCGCAGATTCGCCGACGCCGCCCGCGAGGAGCGCCCCGACCTGGCCCTGCTGTGCCTGCTGATGGGCATGGTGGCCGACGACGGGCTGGACGAGGCCGGGATCGACGAGGCGCAGATCGAACTCGACCGGCTGGCCGGTGAGGTCCCGTTCGCCCCCGGCGGGCCCGCCGCCTGGGCCGACGCCCTCGCCCGGGTGCTCGGCGAGCGGTACGGCTTCCGGGGGTCCGCGGCCGACTACCGGCGGCTGGACTCCTCGCTGCTGCACCAGGTGCTGCGGCGCCGCAGCGGGCTGCCGATCCTGCTGTCGCTGGTGTGGATGGAGGTCGGGCGGCGGGCGGGCGCGCCGGTGTACGGGGTCGCACTGCCGGGCCACTTCGTGGTCGGCTTCGGCGATCCGTACGGGGACCATGTGCTGGCCGACCCGTTCGACGGCGGCCGGAGGCTGTCCGGCGAGGACGCGGCGCTGCTGGTGTCGGGGGTCACCGGCGCACCGCCGGAGCCGTCGGTGCTGGGCCCGGCCGATCCGCTGGACATCATGCTGCGGATCCTCAACAACGTCCGCGCGTGGGCCGCGGCCCGCCCCGAGCGCACCAATGTCCAGCTGTGGGCGGTCGAGCTGGCGCTGCTGCTGCCCAGCCATCCCGCGCGGCTGCGCTACGAGCGCGCACAGCTGCTGGTCGAGCGCGGTGACTTCCTCACCGGGGCGCGGGAGCTGGAGGAGTACGCGGAGGTGGTGGGCGTGATGGAGCCGGAAGCGGCGGAGGCGGTGCGGCGCCAGGCGCACGCGGCCCGGGCGCGGCTCAACTGAGGCCCCTGATGAGGCCCCTGATGAGACCCTCTACAGCCAGCCCTTGTCGCGGGCGATGCGGACCGCATCGGCCCGGTTGCGGGCGGCGGTCTTCTGGATGGCCGTGGAGAGGTAGTTGCGGACCGTGCCCTGCGACAGGCCCAGCGCCCGGGCCAGCTCGGCGTTGGTCGAGCCGTCCGCGGAGGCGCCCAGCACCTCGCGCTCCCGTGCGGTCAGCGGGCTGGCCCCGTCCACCAGGGCGGCCGCGGCCAGGGTCGGGTCGATGACCCGCTCGCCGCGCAGCACCCGCCGTATCGCGTCGGCGAGCTGGGCGGCGGGGGCGTCCTTGACCAGGAAGGCGTCCGCGCCGGACTCCATGGCCCGGCGCAGATAGCCGGGGCGGCCGAAGGTCGTCAGGATCACGATCCGCACCCCGGGCTCCGCCGCGTGCAGCGCGGCGGCGGCCTCGATGCCGCTCAGGCCCGGCATCTCGATGTCCAGCAGCGCGACATCGGGCCGATGGGCCCGGGCCGCGTCCACGACCTCGTCGCCGCGCGCCACCTGGGCGACGACCTCGATCTCGTCCTCCAGCCCGAGCAGCGCGGCCAGCGCCTCCCGCACCATCGACTGGTCCTCGGCCAGCAATACCCGGATCACCCGGGCAGCGTATCCGGCGGCGGCCGGTCAGGGCTCGACAGGCAGGTGCGCGCTACGGGAGAGCGGGGCCAGGGCGCGGAGGGTGAAGCCGCCGTGGCCGCCCGGGCCGGTCTCCAGGCGGCCGTCGGCCAGCTGGAGCCGCTCGGCCAGGCCGGTCAGCCCGTTGCCGTGCGGGCCGGTCGTGCCGCGTCCGTCGTCGGTGACGGTCAGGCACAGGTCGTCGCCCATTTCGGTGAGGGTCACGGTGCAGCGGCGCGCCCCGCTGTGCCGGACCACGTTGGTGACCGCCTCGCGCAGCGCCCAGGCCAGCGCGCCCTCCTGGTCGGGCGGGAGGTCCGGGTGGTGGACGCCCGCCCGGTGCAGGTCGGCGGTGATGCCCGCGGCGGCGAGCGCGGTACGGGCGCCCGCCAGCTCGGCCTCCAGGGTGGGGCGGCGGAAGCCGCTCACCGCCTCCCGCACGTCCACCAGGGCCTGCCGGCTGACCCGTTCGATGTCGGCGACCTGCTGCGCCGCCTGTTCGGGCTTGCCGGGCAGCATCCGCCCGGCCAGTTCGCTCTTGAGCGTGATCAGCGAGAGCGAGTGGCCCAGCAGGTCGTGCAGATCGCGGGCGAGCCGCAGCCGCTCCTCGTTGGCGGCGAGCTGGGCGACGGTGGCGCGGGCCTCGCGCAGCGCCCGGGTCGTACGGACCATCTGCCCCACCGCGCTCATCGCGAAGCCGCCGAGCAGGGAGGGGACGACCAGGGCGGACATGAGGTCGTGCGAGCTGCGGACCAGCAGGCCGACGCCCACCATGGCGACGGTGTTCAGCGGGATCGCCCACCGGGCGAGCCGCGGCTGCAGGACCGCGCCGAAGGCGACGGAGACATAGACGGCGAGCACCAGCCAGGCGTCGCCCAGGGTGACCGTGAGGACGGCGGCGAGCGCGCAGATCGCCCCCAGCGCCCGGGTGATGGCGGTCCGGTCCAGGTTCCGGCCGGTGTACCGGAACACCAGCAGCAGATAGACGGTGACGAAGACCAGCAGGCCGAGCGCGCCGAACACCGTGGCGGGGACGGTGTGGTGGCCCTCCGCGAGGTCGCTCACCGGCGCGCCCAGGTAGGCCATCCAGATCCCGATCCACATCAGCTTGATCAGGGCCTGCCGGCGGTTCTCGGGGCTCCGGCCGATGGCCGGAGCGTTCGTGTCCTCGTCGTCGGCCGCCGCGTCGCGCCACCAGTTCGGCCGGTTCATGTCGTGCGGGTGTCCTTGCGGTACAGCCAGGCCGCCGCGCCCGCGAAGAGGACCAGATAGCCGGCGAGCAGGGCCACGTCCCTCGCGTGCGGGGCGTTGCCCACCTCGATGGCCTGGCCGAGCGCGGCGTAGGCGTGGGTGGGCAGCCAGGCGCCGATGTCCCGCAGCCACTGCGGGTAGGAGGCCATCGGCATCCACAGGCCGCCGAGGATCGACAGACCGAAGTAGATGATCATCGTCAGGGGCCGCACCGCGTCGCCGGTGGCCAGATAGCCGATGGCCACGCCCAGGGCGGCGAAGACGAGCGAGCCCGCCCAGATGGCGCCGGTCAGCGCGAGCCACTGCCAGGCGGCGTCCAGCCGCACGCCCTTGGCGGTGGCGGCCACGATGAAGACGATCACGATGGAGGGCAGGGTGGAGACCGCGGCCGAGGCGATCTTGGCCGTCACATAGCCGCGTCCGGGCAGCGAGGTGAGCCGCAGCTGCCGCACCCAGCCGCCCTCGCGCTCCTTGGCGATCTGCTCGCTGTTGCCCATCAGGGCGGCGGTCAGCGCGCCGAAGGAGGCCATCGCGACCATGTAGTAGAGCGGCATCGACAGAGGGGTGCCGGGGGCGATGTCCGTCTTCTTCGAGGCGCCCGCGATCATCAGGAAGAGCAACGACGGGTAGATGACCGTGAAGAACATGAACCTCTTGTTGCGCAGTGCGCGGACGATCTCCAGCTTGGCCAGGGTCGTCATCGTCACGCCTCCTCGGGCGTCGTGGCGGCGTCGGTGATGGCGAGGAACGCCTGCTCCAAGCCGAGCCCGGCGACCTCCAGGCCGCGCGGGTAGAGCCCGAGTCCGTACATCGCGTGCACGGTCGCGTCCGCGTCGGTGGACCGCATCCGTACCGTACGCCCCGCTACGTCGAGGCCGGTCAGGGCGGGGAGGGCGCGCAGCGCCGCCTCGTCGGGCGGCCCGTCCAGGGTGAAGGAGATCCGCCGGACCCCGGCCATCGCCTTGATCTCGGCGGACGAGCCGTCCGCCAGCACCCGGCCGCGGTGCAGCACGATCACCCGGTCGGCGATCTCGTCGGCCTCTTCGAGGTAGTGGGTGGCGAACAGGATGGTGCGGCCCTGCCGGGCCTGTTCCCGCATCGAGCCCCAGAAGGACTGCCGGGACGAGACGTCCATCCCGGTCGTCGGCTCGTCCAGCACGATCAGGTCGGAGGCGCCCGCGGTGGCGAAGGCGAAGCGCAGCCGCTGCTCCTGGCCGCCGGAGAGCTTGTTCACCTTGCGGCCGGCGATCTCGGTGAGGTCCGCCCGCTCCAGGACCTCGTCGACCGGGTAGCCGTGGGGGTGCAGATCGCAGGCGAGCCGCACCAGCTCGCGGACGGTGACTTCCTGCATGAGGCAGCCGCTCTGCAGCATCGCGCCGACCCGGCCGCGGGCGATGGCCTGCCGCGGGGTGGTGCCGAAGACCTCGACGCGGCCGCTGTCGGGGGTGCGCAGTCCGAGCAGCAGATCGAGGGTGGAGGACTTGCCCGCGCCGTTGGGTCCCAGCAGGGCGACGGTCTCGCCCGGGTGGAGGTGGAGGTCGAGGCCGTCCACGGCGCGCACGGTGCCGTAGCTCTTGCTGACGCCGGTGAAGCCGACCACCGGCGGGGAGGCCGCGGTGTCGGCCCGCTCGCCGGTGGCGGAGGGTGCGGTGGTCGCTGTCATGGCCCCAAGCTTCGCCGAGCGGGGCCGTCCGGCGGCAGTGTCAGTGGTCGTGACCTGGAGATGACAGATGTCATGGGGGGAAAGGTGACGGCCCCCGCCCGGCGATGCCGGGCGGGGGCCGTCAGAACCTTGCGAACGAGACCTAGTTGGGCGAGGTCTCGATGACCGCCGTCCGGTCGGCGGGGGTCTTGCCCCGCAGCGCGGTCTGCATGGCGATGGCCACTTCCTGCGGGGTGACCGGCTTCTTGGAGCCATCGGCGCGCTCGATCAGCACCCCGTCGAAGGTCTGGCCGTAGAGCCTCTTGATCGCGGCGAGGTCGAAGTGCGGCTGGAGCTTGCCGTTGATCGGCTTCATGGAGAGGATCTGCGGCAGCGAGCGGTCCGGGCCGAACTGGATGGCATGTGCGTCATCGGTCTTGATCGTCACCAGACCGGACATCGCGGGCTGCGCGAAGGACTTCATCTTCGCGTTCACCTCGGACTTGCTGATCGTCGGCCGCTTGGCGACGACCGGCAGGTCGACCGGCTTGTCCTTGCCGGTCTCCGCCCGCTCGCGGTACGCGTCGGAGACGGCCGTGACCGCCTTGTCGATGTCCAGGCCCCGGCCCTCCCGCCCGTAGACGGGGACGACCTTGCCCGGCTTGAACGTGATCGTGCCCTCGCGCGCCGTGCCCGAGTTGCCCGCGAGCCGCCCGAGGGCGTCCCGGAGCTTCTCCTCGTCGACCGTCACCGTGGGCTCGGCCTCGTGGGTACCGCCGAAGAGCGAGCCGATGACCGTCATCGGGTTGTAGTCGCGGCCCGCGACGTTCCGCACGGTGGCCTCGGTGTCCAGGGTCAGGCCCGCGACCGACGGCTTGATCTCCTTCTGGTCGCCGTCGACGGTCACCTTCAGCGGGGCACCGGTGCGGCCGCCGAGCGCGGTGTCCAGCTTGTCGATGGCCACCTGCTTGGAGGAGCCGCCGATGTCGACGCCGAGGACGGTGGTGCCGTTGGGCACGTCCGCGTGGTTCATCACCAGGCCCGCGGTGTACGCGACACCGGCCGCGACCACCACCAGGGCGCCCAGCATGACGAGCTTGGAGCGGCCCTTCTTCTTCGGCTTGCCCGCCTTGCCCGCCGCGGGCGCCTTGGGCGCCGGGCTGCTCGGCGGGGCGCTGTCCCCGGTGGGCGGCCCGGCGGGCGGACCGGAGGCGGCGTCGGCCGGCGGGACCACGGGCACCCCGCTGACCAGAGTGTCGCTGGATGCCTGGTCCGCCCCGCTGGGGGA
>NZ_GG657754.1:3936987-3971730 GCF_000158915.1 Streptomyces himastatinicus ATCC 53653
GGCAGCGGGGTGCTCTGGGTGGTCGAGGAGCCCTTGGGGCGGCGCGGCGGCGCGAACCAGTCGCTGGTCTTGTCGCCGTCGCCCTTGCCGCCCTTGCCGCTCTTCTCGCGGCTCTCGCGGTCCTTGGCGTCCGCGCGCCCCTCCGCGGCCGCCGCGCCCAGCTCCGGGCTGCGGACGGCATCGGGCCGGGGCGTGGCCCCGGTGGGCTCGGCGTCCCCGTCGTCCTCACCGGAGCGGGGTGCGGGCACGCTCTCCCCGTCGACGGTCTTGCGCATGACGACCGGCGGAATGGGCCGCGAACCCGGGATGTTGATCCGGATGCGGGTCGTCAGAGTGGTTTCGGTCTTCGGATCCTCCGGCTTGGCCGCGGCATCCGCCTCACCGTCACCGATGCCGCCCTGGAGGGCCTCCGGCGACGGGGACAGGCGGGATCCGTACGGCGGGGTGCCCGATGGATACGCGGCACCGCCGCTACCCCCCCGGGCCCCGGAGGACGAACTGTCAGATTCACGGCTCAAAGCAGGTTCTCCCAGTTAGCTCCGCCGCCCGTCAGACCTCGCGCGGGCGGCTCGGCGGCGCGCACCACCATACTGGGCGTCGCGGTCGCGTACTTGACGGCCGCCCTATGGCCGCACCTTGTGGACCTCGTGCGTCGGCGGAGGACCGTCCGGAGCCCCGGGAACATCACGCCGGGTCCCGGGGACGTCACGCCGTAAACGTCATGTCATTTACCAAGTCGGGCGGCCAGTGCGCCCGGTTGCGAGACCACCGGCAGGGTGGCACACATCACACCGACGAACATGCCGCCCAGCAGGAAGACGTACGAACCCAGGCCCGCACTGAAGAGGAAGTCCCCTTCCGGGCGGGTGCTGGTCAGCAGCAGGACCACCAGCGTCCACGCCCCGGCGGGCAGGCCGCCGCCCATCCGCCGGTCGGTCGCCTTCACGCCGCCGTAGCAGACGGCCGCGAGGCCGAGCAGCGCGAGCAGCAACCCGGCGGGGAACCAGAGCCCTTGGACCACCGCGCCCGCGATGGCGACCAGGGCCCCGAGGGCGGCGAGCAGCGCGTATCCCGCGAGTCGGGCGACCGTCATGCCGTCACCCCCGCGAACAGGTCGTCCTCGCGCTCCGCTGCCGGCTCGCCCCTGACGAGCCGGTAGTGCTCGTGGACGAACAGCGGCTGGCCCAGGTCGTTGGAGAGCGCGAAGAACGGCACGTCCACCGCGATCTGGGTGGCGTGGGCGCGCATCGCGGCGGTCTTGGCGTCCGCGTACGCGGTGCCGTCGATCACCGCCGAGACCTCCGCGTCCGCCACCACGCCCGGTACGTCGTCGGCGGTGGCGACGCCGGGGAAGGGGACCTGATCGCCCGCCGCCCGGAGCCGCGCGAAGCCCTCCTCGACGGCCGAGCGCGGCACACAGTTCCAGTAGACCTTGCGGACCTCGTGCGGATCGCCCAGGTCACGGCGGAAGACCGGCTCCGCGGCCAGCTCCGCCGCGCGCATGGCGACGCGGTGCGCCTGGATGTGGTCGGGGTGCCCGTATCCCCCGTCGGCGTCGTACGCCACCAGGACCTGCGGCCGGATCTCGCGGATCACCGCCACCAGGTAGGAGGCGGCCTCGTCGAGGTCGGCCTGCCAGAAACAGTCGGCCCGGCCGTTCTGCGGGGCGCCCATCATGCCCGAATCGCGATATCTGCCCGGACCGCCGAGGAAGCGGTGGTCCTGGACGCCCAACGCCTTCATGGCCGCGGCGAGTTCACCGATCCGGTGGCTGCCGAGGGTGTCGTCGCGGTCGGCGGTGAGGTGGGCCAGATCCGCCGGAATGACCTCGCCTTCCTCACCGAGGGTGCAGGTCACCAGGGTGACGTGGGCACCCTCGGCCGCGTACTTGGCCATGGTCGCGCCGTTGTTGATCGACTCGTCATCCGGATGCGCGTGCACCAGGAGCAGACGACGGGCGGGAAGAACGGTCATGCCCACAGCCTACGATTCGCCCACCGGTGCCCGCGGACCGCGGGCACGGGCCCCCGTGGATCATCGTTCGTGTGTCGCCGGTGGTTCCCGGTAGCTCAGAGCTTCACGTCTCCGATCATGTTCGCCACATTGGTGGTGAGGTCGTCGATGGTCGGTGCGACCGACGAGCTGGCCAAGTAGAAGCCGAGCAGCACACAGATGAGCGCGTGCGCGGTTTTCAGCCCGGCCTTGTTGACGAGCATGACGACGATGATCAGCAGCAGCACAGACAACGAGATCGAGAGCGCCACAGCGACTCACCTCCAGGAACACGCGCTCGGACAGACAACATATTGATGCCACACGGGGCCTACCCACTATGCGCAATCGATCATAACTATCGGCGCGTGCGCACGAGTCGGTGCACGGGAGCATGACAGGGGCGCATGCCTGATCGCACGAACTGGCGCCTGGCCAGGAAGACTTCTCGCTGCTTATCCGCCATCTCCCGGCCACAGAAGCTGGCTTGTTCTCACCCCCAGGACGGCTGGACCGTGCCCCTGGCAAGAGAAGGCAAGGGCCCCGGGCAAGCGACCGCGCGGGCCGGTCCGGCCTGATCGATACGACACCCTTTGCGGCCCCGACGCGTGTACCGGTCAGTACGCCCCTCGCGATCTTCAGGACCCGTACGCTCGCCCTATGACCGGACAGCTCTCCTTCCCTCGGCAGCACGCGCGCACCCAGCGCTTCACGCTCGGAGCGCCCCGGGCCTTCAGCGTGGCCCCCGACGACTCCCGCGTGGTCTTCCTGCGGTCCCGCGGCGGCACCGACCGGGCGGGCCTGCTGTGGGTGTACGACGTCGCCGGGCAGCGGGAGTACCCGGCCGCCGATCCGGTGGCCCTGCTCGGCGGCGCGGACGAGGAACTGTCCGCCGAGGAGCGGGCGCGCCGCGAGCGCAGCCGCGAGGGGTCGGCCGGGGTGGTCGGCTACGCGGTGGACCAGGCCGTCGAAACGGCGGCCTTCGCCCTCTCCGGGCGGCTGTTCGTCTCCGATCTGACCGGCGGCGAGTCCCGTGAACTGCCCGCTCCGGGTCCCGTCGTGGACCCGCGCCCCTCCCCCGACGGCCGCCATGTCGCCTATGTGGCGGGCGGCGCGCTGCGCGTCACGGGAGGAGGGGGACGGCGACCGGGCGCTCGCCGAACCTAAGCCGACACCGTCACCTACGGTCTCGCGGAGTTCATCGCGGCCGAGGAGATGGACCGTACGCGCGGCTTCTGGTGGTCCCCGGACAGCGATGCCCTGCTGGTCGCCCGCGCCGACGACGCCCCCGTACGCCGCTGGTGGATCGCCGACCCCGCCCACCCCGGCCAGGCACCCACCGAGGTCGCCTACCCGGCCGCCGGCACCGCCGACGCCGAGGTGCGGCTCGTCCTGCTGGGCCTGGACGGCTCCCGTACGGAGATCGAGTGGGACCGGCAGCGCTACCCCTACCTGGCCCGGGTGCACTGGTCGGCCTACGGTCCGCCGCTGCTCCTCGTCCAGGCCCGGGACCAGCGCAGTCAGCTCTACCTGGCCGTGGACACCGAGAGCGGACGGACCAGCACCGTGCACGCCGACGAGGACGCGGTATGGCTGGATCTCTTCCCCGGCGTGCCCGCCTGGACCCCCGACGGGCGGCTCGTCCGGATCGCGGACGAGGGCGGCGCCCGGGCCCTGATGGTCGGCGACCGCAAGCTCACCTCCGGCGCCCTCCAGGTGCGCGCGGTCCTCTCCGTCGGCGATGACGACGTGCTGTTCTCCGCCGCCCCCGGCGCCGAGGCCGCGCTGCCCGACCGGCCCGGCGAGATCGACGTCCACCGCGCCTGGTTCCGCGGCAGCGGCGACCAGGGCGGCTGGGAACCGGTCGGCAAGCGGCCCTTCCCTGCCGTGCACTCCGCCGTGCGCGGCGACCGGCTCATCGTGCTCAGCCACGCCGGGACGGAGCGGCCCGGTGCCCGCGTGGAGCTGCTGCGGGCCGCGGACCACGGGGCGGGCGAGACGGTCGCCGAGATCGCCTCGTACGCCGAGACCCCCGTCATCACCGCACGCCCGCAGCTCACCTTCGCGGGCAAGAACGACATCCCCTGCGCGGTGCTCCTGCCGACCGGATACAGCGAGGGCGACGGGCCGCTGCCGGTCCTGATGGACCCGTACGGCGGACCGCACGGCCAGCGCGTGGTCGCCGCCCACAACGCGTACGTCACCTCGCAGTGGTTCGCCGACCAGGGGTTCGCGGTGATCGTCGCCGACGGGCGCGGCAGCCCCGGGCGCTCCCCCGCCTGGGAGAAGGCCGTCCGCGACGACCTCGCGGCCGTCACCCTGGAGGACCAGGTCGAGGCCCTCACCGCGCTCGCCGGGCGCTACCCGCTGGACCTCGGCCGGGTCGCCATCCGCGGCTGGTCCTACGGCGGCTACCTCGCCGGGCTCGCCGCGCTGCGCCGCCCCGACGTCTTCCACGCGGCGGTGGTCGGCGCGCCGGTCACCGACTGGCGGCTGTACGACACCCACTACACCGAGCGCTATCTGGGCCACCCCGACGAGCAGCCCGCGGTGTACGCGGCGAACTCGCTGGTGACGGACGAAGGGCTGTCCGGCGCCGCGGAGGGCCCGGCCCGGCCGATGATGATCATCCACGGGCTGGCGGACGACAACGTGGTCGTCGCCCACTCGCTGCGGCTCTCCTCGGCGCTGCTGGCCGCCGGGCACCCCCATGAGGTGCTGCCGCTGTCCGGGGTCACCCATATGACCCCGCAGGAGCAGGTCGCCGAGAACCTGCTCCTGCTCCAGGTCGACTTCCTGAAGCGGTCGCTGGGGATCTAGCGTCCCCGGCTCACCAGCCAGGCGGCGGGGACGGCGGAGGCGGCGGGGCCGTGGGCGGGGCGGACGGCGGAGGCGGTGCGTAACCCGGCGGAGCGGCGGGCGGCGGGGCGTATCCGCCGCCGTAGCCGTCGTAACCGCCGTAGCCCGCCGCCCCGTACGCCGGGGCCGGGGTGTCCGCCTCGCCCCGCCGCGCCAGCACGAGCAGCGCCACCAGCCCCACGAGCAGTTCGAAGAACGCGGTCAGCACCGACAGCACCCCGGCGGTCGGCAGATCGTCGAGGTGCTCGACGTACTCCAGCTTGATGTAGAGCGAGACCGTGCTCACCCCGGTCGCCAGCACCAGCACCGCGGTCACCATCCCCAGCGGCCGCGACAGCGGGGCGCGGCCCAGCGCGGCGGCGGCCGCCACCAGGCAGAGCGCGACAAGAGCCCAGGCCTGCCAGGCGGAGGGCGGTGAGAGCAGTGTGACCAGGCTGTGCTTGCCGGTCAGCTGGTACTTGTACATGCCCCACTCGGCCTTCTGCGCCCAGTAGATCTGCCAGGCGCCGAGGACCGCCCCCGAGGCCCCCAGCAGCAGCGCCCCGACCATCGCGGCCCCCGGCCCCGGCCGCGCGGGCGGCTGGTCGGCGGGCGCCGCGGCGTACCCGTCGGCGGGCCGCCGGGCCGCGGCAACGGTGGCCAGCAGCAGCACCCCGAGCACCACCCCGGCCCAGGCGGTCAGATTGGCCCGCGTCTTCAGGTCGTCGGGGATGCCCTGCATCCAGTCCGCGTTCAGGTTCCACAGGCTCGGCAGCCGCAGCACCACGGTGACGGCCGCGACGGTACCGAGCGCCCCCGCGGCGGCCGGTGAGCGCAGCGCGGCGATCCCGGCGACGACGCAGAGCACGAGCAGGACCAGATCGAAGAGGGAGGAGCCGAAGAGGCTCCCCGAGGCCCGGAACGGCATTCCGGACCATGTCCACCACAGATGGCTCGCCTTGTCCGCCTTGTCCAGGTCCCGGACGATCCACGCCAGTGAGATCATTCCGAGCACCGCGCAGACGAGTGCGCCGAAAACACGCGCTCCGCGTGTGAGTATCCGTCCCTGCCCCATAGCCGTAGGTTTCCCCCACCTCGCACCCCGGGCAACCATCGCGAGGCGAAGAAGTACGCGGATCGTGACCAACCGGATGACGCGGCGGGTAACCGGCCGAGGCGACATGGCGCACCCCGGCCGGTCTACGGCACCCGCACGGCCGTACGCGGTTCAGCCTGGCGCGTCCGCATATCGGTGCGGCGTCAGCCGAGTTGCCTGTGCGTTAACGCGGTTCCTCCCCAGCAATCACGCTTTGTCACCACTCCGCGATCACTGTCAAGCACGCCCGTACCTCGATCTGCAAAATGTTCGCTCAAGACTCCGAAGCCGGGCACATCCGCTCTTGCCCGCCTCTTGACCCGGCTGTGAATACGTTGCGACAGTCCGCTCAACCCGCCACAACGCGGGTAGATAGACCTGAGTTGACGGTTTGTGCGACGGGGCGGATCACCATGGGGGGCGCTACGCGATGACGACTCCATCCCAGCTCACCGTGGCCGGGAAGACCGCACCGGCCGGGGAGGACGGACCGGGCGGGCAGCCGGCCGGCTTATCGCCGCGCCAGCTGATGTGGCGACGCTTCAAGCGTGACCGGACGGGGGTGATCTCCGCCTGTGTCGTGCTGTTCTTCTTCGCCGTCGCCGTGCTGGCCCCGGTGATCTCCTCGCTGTACGGCAAGGACCCGTACACGACGTACGGCCTCGACCGGCCGGAGCTGCTGGATCCGCTCACCGGCTATCCGATGAAGCCCAACGGCGGCATCGACGGCGAGTTCTGGTTCGGCATCGAGCCCAAACTCGGCCGGGACGTGCTGACGCAGCTGGTGTACGGCATCCGCACCTCGCTGCTGATCGGGCTGGCCGCCACGCTGCTGTCCACGCTCACCGGCATCGTCATCGGCGTCGTCGCGGGCTATCTGGGCGGGCGCACGGACTACTTCCTGGGGCGGCTGATCGATCTGCTGCTGTCCTTTCCGCAGCAGCTGTTCTTCGTCGCCTTCATGCCGGTGGTCACCGCGCTGTTCGTCAGCCCGCAGAAGGAGACCCCCACCTATTTCCGGGTGACGGCCCTGGTCACGGTGTTGTGGCTGCTGGGCTGGATGCAGCTGGCCCGGCTGCTGCGCGGTCAGGTGCTGTCGCTGCGGGAGCGCGAGTTCGTCGAGGCCGCGAAGGTGACGGGGGCCTCGCCGTGGCGGATCGTCCGCAAGGAGCTGCTGCCCAATCTGGGCACGCCGATCCTGGTGCAGTCGACCCTGATGCTGCCCAACTTCGTGACGACGGAGGCGGCCCTGTCGTTCCTCGGCGTCGGAGTGGTCGAGCCGACCCCCGACTGGGGCCGGATGTTCGCCAAGGGCGCCAACTTCTACGAGGGCGACATCACCTACATGTTCTTCCCCGGCATCGCCATGGTGATCTTCGTCGTCGCCTTCAACCTGCTCGGGGACTCGGTCCGGGACGCCATGGACCCGAAGACCACGCGTTGACCAGCACCACCCTTCCGTCCGACGAGCTCCAGCGAGGCAGGTGCATCGACCACCATGACGTTGAACAGCAGGCGCAGAGCACGCAGTTACGCCGTCGCCCTGGCCGCGGGGGCGCTGGCGCTCTCGGCGTGCAGCAGCGGGGGCGGCTCGGCCCCCAAGGAGTCCAAGGAGCCGGAGATGAAGGCCCAGGGGATCACCCTGGGCAGCGCCGCCGACTCCACCGGGCCCGCCAAGGAGCTGCCGGGCGCGAAGAAGGGCGGCACGGTGTCGGTGCTCCAGCGCGACGCGTTCGAGCACCTGGATCCTGGCCAGATCTATGTCAGCGATGAGCTGATCATGCAGACCCTCTACAACCGGACGCTGACGAACTACCGGATCGACGACAAGACCGGGAAGGTCAAGCTGGTCGGCGATCTGGCGACCGACACCGGGAAGTCCTCCGACGGCGGCCGGACGTGGACGTACACGCTCAAGGACGGGCTGAAGTTCGAGGACGGTACGCCGATCACCTCCAAGGACGTCCGGCACGCCGTGGAGCGGCTCTACGCGCCGTTCGAGACCAGCGGACCGACGTACCTTCAGCAGTGGCTCTCGGGCGAGGGCCAGAAGTACCGCAAGGCGCTGCCGGACGGTCCGTACAAGGGCAAGCACCTGCCGAAGACGGTGCTGGACACGCCGGACGAGAAGACGGTCGTCTTCCACTTCGACCAGCCGCGGGCCGAGGTGCCGTTCGCCGTGGCGATGCCGAACATCGGCGCGGTGCCGCCGGGCAAGGACACCAAGGAGAAGTACGACAAGGCGCCGCTGGCCAGCGGTCCGTACAAGATCAAGAACTTTAAGCCGGGCAAGGGCATCCAGTTCGTCAAGAACGATCAGTGGGACCCCAAGACCGATCCGATACGCCATCAGTACGTGAACACCTTCGATGTCTCCTTCGGCCATCAGTGGGTGGACTCCACCCGCCGCCTGGTGGCCGACAAGGGCGCCGACAAGAACGGCATGACCTGGACCAACGCCGTCGATCCCTCGCAGATCTCGGCGGTCCTCAAGAACAAGGACGCGATGGCCCGGTCGATGACCGAGACCCAGCCCTATGTGGACGTCGTCTCGATCAATACGGACCGGGTCAAGAACAAGAAGGTGCGCGAGGCGATCGCCTGGGCCTTCCCCAGCGGTCAGTACCTCCAGCAGTTCGGCGGCCCCAAGGGCGGTGAGATCGCGGGCGGTCTGGTCGGCCCGACGCTCAAGGGCTACAACCCCGACTTCGATCCGTTCCAGAAGAAGAAGTACCCCGGCGGCAACGCCAAGAAGGCCAAGGAGCTGCTGAAGGAGGCGGGCGAGGAGGGGTACGAGCTGGTCTACGCGTACGGCAACGGCGACACCCACCAGGACGCCTCGGTCGTCGTCCAGCAGGCCCTGGAGCGGGCCGGGTTCACGGTCCAGAAGAAGGAGATCGACCAGACCACCTACTACACCCAGATCGGGAAGGTGGACAACAAGTACGACCTCTACCGGTCCTCCTGGTCCGCCGACTGGCCCTCCGCCTCGACCGTCGTTCCTCCGGTGTACGGCGGAAAGAACGTCTACAACGACTCGGCGAACTACAGCCATCTGAACGTCCCGGCGGTCAACAAGGAGATCGACCGGGTCGCCAGGGTCGGCGACCTCAACCGGGCCACCTCGGAGTGGATGAAGCTCGGCGAGAAGGTCCTGACCGACGAGATACCGGCGGTCCCGACCTTCTACAACCGGCTGTTCACCCTCTGGGGCTCCGGCATCAACGGGACGAAGTGGAACCCGATCTACGGGGCCGTGGACCCGACGGCCGTCTTCATCAAGTAGCCGCTGGTCCCAGCTCGATCAGGAGCCCGGCCGCGCCGCCCGCGCCCGTTCGATCCGGCGCCCGCGGCGCGGCCGGTACCCGCCCCGACCGGAAGATCCATGACGCCATGTTGAGATTCCTCGCCCGCCGCTCCCTCGGCGCGATCGTGATCCTCCTGCTGATCAGTGCGATCACCTTCTTCCTCTTCTTCGCCCTGCCCGCCGAGCCCGCCCGGCTCGCCTGCGGCAAGAGCTGCGACCCCACCTCGCTCGCCATCATCAACAAGAACCTCGGCCTGGACGAGCCGGTGCCGGTGCAGTACGCGAAGTTCATGGCCGGGATCGTCGCCGGGCGGGACTTCGCGGTCGGGCACTGCGACGCCCCCTGCTTCGGCTACTCCTTCGTCAGCCAGGAGCCGGTGTGGGGCACCATCGTCGACCGCTTCCCGACCACCCTCTCGCTCGCCCTGGGCGGCGCCGCGGTGTTCCTGGTCTGCGGGATCGGCATCGGGATGGTCGCGGCCTGGCGGCGCGGCACCTGGATCGACAAGCTCTTCAGCTCGCTGTCGCTGCTGGGCGCGTCCCTCCAGATCTACTTCGTCGGCGTGCTGTGCCTGGCCTGGTTCGTCAGCGGACTGGGAATCATGGACCAGCCCGCCTACTACCCCTTCACCGACAACCCGGCGAAGTGGTTCAGCGGAATGCTGCTGCCCTGGCTGGTGCTTTCGCTGATCTTCATGGCCAACTACAGCCGCATGACCCGCTCCCAGATGGTCGAGCAACTCCAGGAGGACCACGTCCGCACAGCCAGGGCCAAGGGTCTTTCCGGCCGGACGGTCTTCTTCCGCTACGCCTGGCGCGGCGCCATCGCCCCCATCGTCACCATCTTCGGCATCGACCTCGGCTCGCTGTTCGGCGGGGCGATGGTCACCGAGTACACCTTCACCCTGCACGGCATCGGACGGCTCGCCGTGGAGTCCGTCCAGCTGACCGATCTGCCGATGCTGATGGGCGTGATGCTGGTCAGCGCCGCGGCCATCGTCATGTTCAACATCCTGGTGGACGCCGCCTACGCCGTCATCGACCCGCGCGTACGCCTCGCCTAGAAGGACGCCCGACGTGACCACCGACGCGACCCCAGCCTTCCTGTCCGTACGCGACCTGCACGTCCGCTTCGCCACCGAGGACGGCACCGTCAAGGCCGTGGACGGCCTCTCCTTCGACCTCGAACGCGGCCGGACGCTCGGCATCGTCGGCGAGTCCGGCTCCGGCAAGTCCGTCACCAACCTCACCGTGCTCGGCCTCCACGACCCGCGCACCACCACGGTCACCGGCGAGATCCACCTCGACGGGCAGGAGCTGACCCGCGCACCCGAACGCACCCTGGAGCGGCTGCGCGGCAACACCATGGCGATGATCTTCCAGGATCCGCTGACCGCCCTCTCGCCGTACTACACCGTCGGCCGCCAGATCGCCGAGCCGTACCGCAAGCACACCGGCGCCTCCAAGCGGGACGCCCGGCTGCGCGCCGTCGAGATGCTGGAGAAGGTCGGCATCCCCAACCCGCGGCTGCGGGTGGACGACTATCCGCACCAGTTCTCCGGCGGGATGCGGCAGCGCGCCATGATCGCCATGGCGCTGGTCTGCGACCCCGATCTGCTGATCGCCGACGAGCCGACCACCGCCCTCGACGTCACCGTCCAGGCGCAGATCCTGGACCTGTTGAAAGACCTCCAGCAGGAGTTCGGCTCCGCGATCATCCTGATCACCCACGATCTGGGCGTGGTCGCCAACACCGCCGACGACCTGCTGGTGATGTACGCGGGCCGGGCCGTCGAGCGCGGCACGGTCCGCGAGGTGCTGCGGGCGCCCCGACACCCGTACACCTGGGGGCTGCTCAGCTCCATGCCCCGGCTGTCCTCCGCCGTCGACGAACCGCTCAGCCCCATCCCCGGCACCCCGCCGAGCCTCCTCGCCCCGCCGCCCGGCTGCCCGTTCCACCCCCGGTGCGGCTATACGGCGGAGGTCGGCGGCGAGCGCTGCCGCGGCGAGCGGCCCACCCTCCCGGACGGCCGGGGCGCCGCCTGCCACCTGGGCACCGAGCGGACGCGGACCCTCTTCACCGAGCAGATCAAGCCCCGGCTGGGCTAAGGAGCGCCTTCAGATGAGCATCGAGTCGGGCACCCCCGAACCCCTTTTGGTCGCCGAGAAGCTGACCAAGCACTTCCCGATCATGGGCGGCTTCCCCTTCCGGCGGAAGGTGGGCGCCGTCCAGGCCGTAGACGGCATCGACCTGACCGTGCACGCGGGGACGAGCTTCGGGCTGGTCGGCGAGTCCGGCTGCGGCAAGTCCACCACCGGGCGGCTGCTGACCCGGCTGCTGGAACCCACCGCCGGGCAGATCACCTACCGGGGCCGGGACATCACCCACGCGGACCGCAAACAGCTGGCGCCGGTCCGCTCCGAGATCCAGATGATCTTCCAGGATCCGTACTCCTCGCTGAACCCCCGGCAGACCGTCGGCACCATCATCTCCGGGCCGATGGAGATCAACGGCATCCGCCCGCCCGGCGGCCGCGAGGCCCGGGTGCGCGAACTGCTGGAGACCGTCGGCCTCAACCCCGAGCACTACAACCGCTTCCCGCACGAGTTCTCCGGCGGCCAGCGCCAGCGCATCGGAGTCGCCCGTGCCCTCGCCCTCGAACCCCGGCTGATCGTCGCCGACGAGCCGGTCTCGGCGCTCGACGTCTCGATCCAGGCCCAGGTCGTCAACCTGCTCCAGCAACTCCAGCGCGAGCTGGGCATCGCGTTCCTCTTCATCGCCCATGACCTCGCCGTCGTACGGCACTTCTCGCAGCGCGTCGCGGTCATGTACCTCGGGAAGATCGTCGAGGTCGGCGACCGCGACTCCATCTACCACCGCCCCCGCCACCCGTACACCCACGCCCTGCTGTCCGCCGTCCCGGACGCGGCCGTGGTGATGGCCGACGACTCCCCCGCCGCCCACCGCGAACGCATCCGCCTCGCCGGTGACGTCCCCTCCCCCATCGCCCCGCCCTCCGGCTGCCGCTTCCGCACCCGCTGCTGGAAGGCCCAGGACAAGTGCGCGACGGAAGAGCCGCCGCTGCTGCGCATCGAGGGCAACCGCGAGGGCCACCTGTCCGCCTGCCACTTCCCCGAGGCCCCCACCACCGAGGCCCGCGACCAGGACATCGTCCTCGACCCGGCGCTGTCATGACGCCTGGCAGAGGGTGGCGGCACTGGGCCGGGTGGCTGGCGTGGCTGCTGCCTCTGGGGCTGACCCGCCGCTGGTCACGGTGGCCGTCACACCCCACCTCGACAGCGGTTGCGGTACCGACGGCGGGTGGGTCTTCCCCGTACCGGCGGCCCGGCTGGCCGATTACGTGCCCGGGGAGCGGCCCAGCCGGAACGGGACGACCTGGGACCGGGACCCGTACGCCTTCGGGGGCGCGGCGCCGGACGCTCTCAGGCTCGGCCTCAGGGTGCGGGCGCGGGGCGACCGCACCATCGTCCTCAAGGACTTCACCGTGCACGTCGTCGAGCGCGCCAAGCCCCTGACGGGTGCGGTGCTCGACCCCTGGCCGGTCAGCCAAAGCTGCGGCGGAGGCGGCGCATCCCCGACCCCTCCCTGGTACGGGAAGAAGGACCTCGACGCCTCCCCGCCGCGCTGGACCAGGACACGTCCCGGAACACCACCCCGGCCGACGGCCTGCCCGCCTACGCGTGGGGCGGCACCGCATGGCGTGTCGGAAAACCTTGACACGTCGGAAATCCCCGACGCATAGTGGCGGCCATGGCGGCAGTCGATGTGTTCAGCGCTCTGGCCAATCCCGTACGGCGCAAGCTGCTGGAGGTCCTCCAGGCCGGGCCGCGCTCGGCGGGCGACCTGGCGGGTGAGTTCGAGCTCAGCAGACCCGCGGTCTCCGAACACCTCACGGTGCTCAAGAACGCCCGACTGGTGCGCGAGGAGCCCCGGGGGCGGCATCGCTACTACCACCTGGAAGCGGCCCCGCTCGCGGAAGTGGGCGAGTGGCTCCACCCCTTCGAGCACTACTGGCGCGCCCGCATGGGGGCGCTGCGCGACCTGATCGACGAGGAGAACCGATGACCACCGACGACCCGGCCGCCATCCACTGCGACCAGTTCATCGCCCACCCGCCCGCCACGGTCTGGAAGGCCCTCACCGACCCCGAGCTGCACGCGCGCTGGTGGGCCGCCGGGGACGTACGGCCGGTCGTCGGGCACCGCTTCACCCTGGACATGGGCCAGTGGGGGCAGCAGCCGTGCGAGGTGCTGGACGTCGAGCCCGAGCGCCTGCTGCGCTACAGCTTCGCCTCCGGCACCCTGGACACCACGATCACCTGGCGGCTGGAGCCCGAGGGCACCGGCACCCGCCTCTTCCTCGAACACTCCGGCTTCGACCTCGACTCCCCGCTCGGCAGGGCCGCGCTCGACGGCATGGGAAGCGGCTGGCCCGACGTTCTCCGCGGTATCGAACGGGTCATGACCTCAGCAGACTGCTAGGGGGCGGCTTGCCCCACGTAATCTGGTCCCCGTGCCAGCCTCCCGCCTGCGTCGCGTCGCCGTCCTGGTGCTCGAGGGCGCGAAGCCGCTCGATGTCGGCATTCCCGCTCAGGTGTTCACGACCCGCGCGAGCATGCCGTACGAGGTGCACGTGTGCGGCGCGGCACCAGGACTCGTGACCGGCGGCGACGGTCTGTCGTACCACGTCGCCCAAGGTCTCGACGCTCTCGCGTGGGCCGACCTCGTCTTCATCCCCGGCTACCGGTTCCCGGACCGCGACGACCCGCCGCGGGCCGTCGTCGAGGCGCTGCTCGCCGCCCACGAGCGGGGCGGGCGCCTCGCCGCCATCTCGACGGGTGCCTTCGCGCTCGCCGCCACGGGCCTGCTCGACGGCAAGCGTGCCACGACGCACTGGCATTACGCACGGGCGCTCGCGGCGAAGCACCCCCTCGTCCAGGTCGACGAGAACGTTCTGTTCGTCGACGAGGGCAGCGTGCTGACGTCGGCCGGCGCAGCCTCCGGCATCGACCTGTGCCTGCACATCCTGCGGGGCGACCTCGGGGTGGCCGCCTCGAACCACGCGGCCCGGCGCCTGGTCGCGGCCCCCTACCGCAGCGGCGGTCAGGCGCAGTACGTGCCGCGCAGCGTGCCCGAGCCGCTCGGCGAGCGGTTCGCCGCCACCCGCGAGTGGGCGCTGCACCGGCTCGGCGAGCCCCTCAGCCTCGAAACCCTCGCCCAGCACGCGGCCGTCTCGGCGCGCACCTTCTCGCGGCGCTTCGCCGAGGACACCGGGTACACGCCGATGCAGTGGGTCATGCGTGCCCGTATCGATGTGGCCCGCGAACTGCTCGAACGTTCCGAGCGCAGCGTCGAGCAGATCGCGAACGACGTCGGGCTCGGCACCGGCACCAATCTGCGGATGCACTTCCAGCGCATCCTCGGGACCACGCCGAGCGAGTACCGGCGCACGTTCACGCAGGGCGAGTAGCCCACGCCGACCACCTCCCGCGGGCTTGGCACGATTCTTGCGAACCATGGCGCTCACGCCACGGCCACCGCCGGATCCCGCACGCGAGGCTGGTGACGAACCCGCACGAGCCGCAGAGACACCAAGGGGTATTCATGACTCGCGTCGCCATCAACGGATTCGGCCGCATCGGACGCAATGTGGTGCGCGCCCTGCTCGAACGCGACAGCGGCATCGAGATCGTCGCCGTCAACGACCTCACCGAGCCCGCCACCCTCGCCCGGCTCCTCGCCTACGACTCCACGGCCGGCCGGCTCGGCCGCCCGGTGACCGTCGACGGCGACACCCTCGTCGTCGACGGCCGGCGCATCAAGGTGCTGGCCGAGCGCGACCCGGCGCGGCTGCCCTGGGCCGAACTCGGCGTCGATGTCGCGCTGGAGTCCACCGGCCGCTTCACGTCGGCCAAGGCCGCCCGCGCCCACCTCGACGCGGGTGCGAAGAAGGTGCTCGTCAGCGCGCCGTCGGACGGCGCCGACGTCACGCTCGCGTACGGGGTCAACAGCGACGCGTACGACCCGGCCACGCACACGATCGTCTCGAACGCCTCGTGCACGACCAACGCGCTCGCGCCGCTGGCCGCAGTGCTGGACGAGCTGGCGGGCATCGAGCACGGCTTCATGACGACGGTGCACGCCTACACCCAGGAGCAGAACCTCCAGGACGGTCCGCACCGCGACGCCCGCCGGGCCCGCGCCGCCGGTGTCAACATCGTGCCGACCACGACGGGCGCCGCCAAGGCGATCGGCCTCGTGCTGCCGAACCTCGACGGCAAGCTGTCGGGCGACTCGATCCGCGTGCCGGTTCCGGTGGGCTCGATCGTCGAACTCAACACCACCGTCGCACGCGACGTCACGCGCGACGACGTGCTGGCGGCGTACCGCGCCGCGGCGGAGGGCCCGCTGGCCGGCGTCCTGGAGTACTCGGACGACCCGCTCGTCTCGTCCGACATCACGGGCAACCCGGCCTCGTCGATCTTCGACTCGGCCCTCACCCGCGTCGACGGCCGCCACGTCAAGGTCGTCGCCTGGTACGACAACGAGTGGGGCTTCTCGAACCGCGTGATCGACACCCTCGAACTCCTCGCCAACGGCTGACGGCTGGGTCAGCTGAAACGCGAGAAGACGTGCGCGCGGCCCACGGTGGTGAAGCCGCGGCGCGCGTACCAGTGGCGCGGCCAGTCCTCCCCGTCGGCCACCAGGAACCGCAGGGCGCACCCCGCGGCCGCCGCCCGCTGGAGGGCACCGGACAGCACGGCGTCGGCGTACCCGCGGCGGCGCGCGTGCTCGGCCGTGACCACCTCCTCGATCTGGGCGACGCCGTCGGCGGGCTCCATGTAGAGGTCGGCCCAGGACGCGACCTCGCCGTCCTCGTCGTGCACGGCCAGGAACCGCACGTCCTCGGCCCCGTTCCGCCGGGCGGCCCGCCGCCCCACCATCTGACGCACCGTCTCCTCGTCGGCGTCGGGCATCCACAGCCGCTGCTGGTTCGCCAGCGCCCGCCACAGCGGCCCGTACGGATCGGGGCCGAGGTCCAGCTCCACGACCTCCCCGCGCCCCGCGGCCGCCACCGGCCCGGTGTACGTCATCACCAGCTCGACCCCGTGCTCGTACCCCGCCAGGGTCAGCGCGGGCGCACACGCGAGCCCGAGCCGGTCGTCGTGGACGGTGATCCGCCGATGCGGCAACTCCGCCATCGCCGCGTCCGCGACGGCCGGAAGCTCCGTCGGCTCGACGGGCCCGTCGATGTGGATCTCGTTGTGCTCGTGCGAGCGCACGTACGCGTCGTGCCGCACCAGAAAGCCACCCGGCACCGGCCTGACCTCGGCGGACTGGCGGCGTGCGAACAGGAGCCGGAAGTCGACGGCGCGCTGAAGGTCGTAGGGTCGTGCCATGGCTGTTCCTCGTCCTCCGGTCTTTGACGTCCTCCCTGCCATGAATGGCGGGATTCCCCATTTTTCAGGGGTTTCGGCCGGTTGCCCGGCTTACGGGTTCCTGCTTCGCGGACCGGCTCGTGCCGAGGTCTCCACAGGCTGGGAACGCGAGCCCCGCGTCCCTGTGATTCTTGGCCGCGTTCACATCAGCGTGGTCCCGGTGTCCGCAAGCCGTGCATGCAAAGACCGCTTGGCTCTTGCGGCTCTTCGCGTCCACGTGCCCGCACCGGTTGCACCGCTGCGACGTGTAGGCAGGATCGACAAGAAGAATCCAGCTGCCTGTGTACCGGGCGGCGCTACGCAGAGCCACCTCCAGCCGGTACCAACCCTTGTCCAGGATCGCACGGTTGAGCCCAGCCTTCTGCCGCACCTTGGACCCCGGTCGCTCGAGCGTGCCCGACGCACTCGCGGCCATCTTCCTCGTACGCAAATCCTCCAGCACCACCAGGGCATTGAGGGTGGTGACGCGGTTCGCGGTGTAGGCGCAGAAGTCAGCGCGCCGGTCGGTCACACGCCACATGATCCGGCCCATCGCCGCGATGGTCTTACTCCGGTTTGCCGACCCCTTCTCCTGCCGGGCAAGCTTGTGTTGCAACCTGCGGTACCGGGCTGCCTCGCCGGGGGCGATGAACTTCCGGTCGTGGAAGGTGCCGTCGCTGGTGACCGCCGCTACCGCCACACCCCGGTCGATCCCCACGGCAGTGTCCGGCATTGTGTGCTTCTCAGGCGTCCTGTGCCCGTCCTCTACAAGGAAGGACACGAACCACTGCCCGCCCCTGCGCGCGACCGTCGCCGAACGAACCTCACCGCCCAGCGGGCGGGACCAGCGAAACCGCACCCAACCCAGCTTGGGGAATTTCGCCCGCGCCCACTTACGGCTCAGCCGCTCCACCTTGATCAGGTTCCCGGCAGGGAACCGGAACGACACAGGCCACCGCGCCTTCGACCGCCATCGGACACGGAAGGTGCCATGCTCACGGCAGGCCCGGTCAAGGTCCCTCAAGGTCTGCTGGAGCACATGCGACGGCGCTACCTTCAACCACGGGTGCTCACGCTTGGCCTCAGCGAGCTGTGCAGCCTGCGGCACATAATTCATCCACGCCCCGCGCCTGCGGTACTCCCTGCGCTGCTCTAGAGCGGTGTTCCACACTGCACGGCAGATATCACCGAACTCCTGGCACATCTGAGCCTGCTCAGCCGTCAGCTCAAGTCTGTATCTACGCCCGGAAAGCATATGAAACACCCCCTCCCACTCAGGCGATCACGCTAGCGCAGCCCACTGACAATCCGAGCGAACTCCACCACTCCGAGGATCCGCGCCAGGGATAGGCCGACCTGAGGTCAGACCGAGGTCCGAACCTCACGGCAGAGGAACCCGCTCCTCCGCGAAGTGGCACGCCGACAGGTGCGCGGCTCCGCCCGTCAGGCCCGTCGGCACCGCCAGGGCCGGGGTCTCCGCGGCGCAGCGGGGCTCGGCTCGCCAGCAGCGGGTGCGGAAGCGGCAGCCGGTGGGCGGGTCGGCCGGGGAGGGGACGTCGCCGGTCAACAGGATGCGCCGGCGGGCGCGCGCCTCCGGGTCGGGGACCGGGACGGCGGACAGCAGGGCCTGGGTGTACGGGTGGGTCGGGTGGTCGTAGATCTCGGTGCCGGTGCCGGTCTCCGCGAAGCGGCCCAGGTACATCACGGCGACCCGGTCGCTGATGTGCCGGACCACCGACAGGTCGTGGGCGATGAAGACGTAGGCGAGGCCGAATTCGTCCTGGAGGCGTTCCAGCAGGTTGACCACCTGGGCCTGCACCGAGACGTCGAGCGCCGAGACCGGTTCGTCCGCGACGATGACCTCGGGGCGCAGGGCCAGCCCGCGGGCGATGCCGATGCGCTGGCGCTGGCCGCCGGAGAACTGGTGCGGATAGCGGTTGACGTGCTCGGGGTTGAGGCCGACGACGTCCAGCAGCTCCTGGACGGCGCGGTGACGGTCGCCCTTGGGGGCGGCCTCGGGGTGGATCTCGTACGGCTCGCCGATGATGTCCCCGACGGTCATCCGGGGGTTGAGCGAGGTGTACGGGTCCTGGAAGACCATCTGGATGTTGCGGTGGACGGCCCGCAGGGCGCGCCCGGACAGCCGGGCGATGTCCTCGCCCCGGTAGCGGATCGTTCCGGCGGTCGGCCGCTCCAGGCCGACCAGCAGCCGGGCGAGGGTGGACTTGCCGCAGCCGGACTCGCCGACGACGCCGAGGGTCTCGCCGCGCCGCAGGTCGAAGGAGACCGTGTCGACGGCCCGGACCGCGCCGGTAAAAAAAATTGACCAGGGCGCCCCGGGTCAGCGGGTAGAGCTTGGCGAGGTCGCGTACTTCGAGGACGGGCGGGGCGGGGTCAGCCGCCGAGGGGGCCGACGGTACCGGCGGTGCCGAGGGGGTCGATGGGGTCGAGGCCATGCAGCTCCTCCTTCCAGAAGTGGCAGGCGCTGGCCCGCCCTTGGGCCCCGGCATCCATCACCCCGGCGTCGGTCACCTCGTACAGCGGCGGCCGGTCGGTGCGGCAGACGTCGCGGGCGCGCGGACAGCGGGGGTTGAAGGGGCAGCCCGTGGGGAGCGCGAGCGGGCTGGGCGGCAGCCCCTTGATCGCGTACAGCTCGCCGCCGCGCTGGTCCACGCGCGGGATGGAGTCGAGGAGTCCGCGGGTGTACGGATGGGCGGGGCGCCGGTACAGCTCGCGCACCGGCGCGGTCTCCACGATCCGGCCCGCGTACATCACGGCGATGGTGTCGGCGACATCGGCGACCACGCCCAGGTCGTGGGTGATGAGGATGAGCCCCATGGCGTACTCGCGGCGCAGCTCCGCCAGCAGATCCATGACCTGGGCCTGGACGGTGACGTCGAGCGCGGTGGTCGGCTCGTCGGCGATGATCAGCTCCGGCTCCAGCGCGATCGCCATGGCGATCATGATGCGCTGGCGCATACCGCCCGAGAACTGGTGCGGATAGTCCCCGGCCCGCGCCGCCGCGGCCGGGATGCGGACCCGGTCCATCAGCTCGACGGCCCGCGCCCGGGCGTCCTTGCGCGACATGCCGCGGTGCACCTGGTACATCTCGGCGAGCTGGGCGCCCACCGGGATCACCGGGTTGAGGGCGGACAGCGCGTCCTGGAAGATCATCGACATCTTGGCGCCGCGGATCCGGCGGCGCTCCTCGCCGCTCAGGGTCAGCAGATCGCGCCCCTGGAAGAAGACCTTGCCGCCGGTGACCATGGCGGGCGGGGTGTCGAGGATGCCCATGATCGCCTGGGCGGTCACGGACTTCCCCGACCCCGACTCGCCCAGCACGGCCAGCGTCCGCCCCGCGTCGACGGCGTAGCTCACCCCGCCGACGGCCTCGGCGACCCCGTCCCGGGTGCGGAAGGCGACGCGCAGGTCCCGTACGTCCAGCAGGCGGGCCACGGCTAGCGCAGCTTCGGGTCGAGGGCGTCGCGCACCGCGTCGCCGAGCATGATGAACGCGAGCACGGTGATGCTGAGCGCCGCCGCGGGCCACAGCAGCATGTGCGGGGCGTTGCGGATCTGGGTGGACGCGGACGAGATGTCGATGCCCCAGGAGACGGTGGGCGGTTTCAGCCCCACCCCGAGGAACGACAGGGTCGCCTCCAGCGCGATGTACGTGCCCAGCGCGATGGTCGCGACGACGATGACCGGGGCGACGGCGTTGGGCGCGATGTGCCGCAGCAGCATCCGGCCGTTGCTCGCCCCGAGGGTGCGCGCCGCGAGCACGTAGTCCTGCTGTTTGACGGTGACGACCGAGCCCCGGGCGATACGGGAGATCTGCGGCCAGCCCAGCAGCACGATGAAGCCGACCACCGGCCACACCGAACCGCTGGTGACCACCGACAGGAAGACCAGCCCGCCGAGCAGGATCGGGATGCCGAAGAAGACGTCGGCGATCCGCGAGAGCAGGGAATCCCACCAGCCGCCGAAGAATCCGGCCAGCCCGCCCAGCACGCTGCCGAGCAGGGCCGCGCCCGCGGTGGCGCAGATGCCGACGGTGATGGAGGCGCGGGCGCCGTAGACGGTGCGGGTGTAGACGTCCCGGCCCTGGAGGTCGAAGCCGAAGGGGTGGCCGGGGGCCGGGCCGTCCTGCGCCTTGGCCAGGTTGCCCTGGTACGGATTGCCGTCCGCGATCAGCTGCGGCCAGACCGCGATGGTGACGAGGAAGAGGATGACCAGCGCGGAGACCACGAAGACGGGGTTACGGCGCAGATCGTGCCAGGCGTCGGTCCACAGCCCCCGCGACCCGGGCGCCGGGCCGCCGCCGGGGGCCGGGCGCCCGGCGGCGCGCCACCGCAGGCCCGGCAGGGGGCGGCGCAGCCACGGTCGGCCCCGCGGCCCGCCCTCCAGGGTCGCGGTGCCGGTGGCGATGTCGGATGGCGTATCAGATCGCGCCTCAAGGGGCTCAAAGGGCTCAGGCATACCGGATCCTCGGGTCGAGCACGGCGTAGAGGAGGTCGACGAGCAGATTGGCGAGCAGGAAGACGATCACCAGGATGGTGACGAAGCCGACCACGGTCGGCGAGTTCTGGCGCAGGATGCCCTGGTAGAGCTGATAGCCCACGCCATGGATGTTGAAGATCCGCTCGGTGACGATGGCCCCGCCCATGAGCGCGCCGATGTCGGTGCCGATGAAGGTCACCACCGGGATCAGCGAGGTGCGCAGCAGATGCCGCACGACGATCCGGCGGCGCGGCAGCCCCTTGGCGACGGCGGTGCGGACGTAGTCGGCGCGGGCGTTCTCGACGAGCGAGGTGCGGGTGAGGCGGGTGGTGTACGCGAGGGACACCAGACCCAGCACCACCCCGGGCAGCAGCAGTTCGGTGAACGGAGCCTCCGGGGCGACGGAGGGCCGGGCCCAGCCCCACCGCACGCCGAACACGTACTGGAGCACGGTGCCGCTGACGAACGTCGGGATGGACACCACGACCAGGGTGAGCAGCAGCACCGAGGTGTCCAGGCCCCGGCCGCGGCGCAGTCCGCTGAGCACGCCGAGGGTGATGCCGAGCGCCATCTCGAAGACGACGGCGACGATGGTGAGCCGCAGGGTGACGGGGAACGCCTCGGCCATCAGCTCGGTGACGGGCTGTCCGTTGAAGGCGGTGCCGAACTGGCCGCCGAAGACCTGCCCCATGTAGTGGACGTACTGGCTCCACAGCGGTTCGTCGAGGTAGAGGTCCTTGCGGATGCGGGCCGCTGTGGCGGGGTCGGGGGCCTTGTCGCCGAACAGGGCGGCGACCGGGTCGCCGAGCGCGTAGACCATGAAGAAGATCAGGAAGGTGGCGCCGAGGAAGACCGGGATCATCTGTGCCAGCCGCCGCAGCACATAGCGGCCCATGGTCAGCCGACCCTGATCTGGTGGTAGACGGGGACGCTGAACTGGTTGAGCGTCACATCGCTCAGCCGGGGCGCATAACCCGCGCTGCCGTTCTGGTACCACAGCGGGATGGCGGGCATCTGCCGGGCGAGGATCTTCTCGGCGTCCTGGAAGGCGGTGATGGAAGCCCCGTCGGCGGAGGCCGCGTTGGCCTGGTTCACCAGCCGGTCGAAGCCGGTGTCGCTCCAGTGGCCGTCGTTGGAGGAGGCGTCGGTGTAGTACAGCGGCTGGAGGAAGTTCTGGATCAGCGGATAGTCCATCTGCCAGCCCGCCCGGAAGGGGCCGGTCATCCGCTTCCCGGCCATCTTGTTGCGGTAGTCGGCGAAGGTGCCGACCGGTTTGCCGACGCACGCCCGATCGCTGCGCAGCACGGTGTTGACGCTGTTGCAGACGGCGTCGACCCAGTCCTTGTGGGAGCCGGTGTCGGCGTTGTACGTGATCGTCATCCGGCCGCCGGGCAGCCCGCCCGCGGCGGTGATCAACTTGCGGGCCCGCTCCGGGTCGTAACGGCAGGCGTCCCCGCACAGCCCCGGCTGGTAGCCGCCCTGGCGGCGCAGCACCGGGGAGGTCCAGTCGGTGGCGGGGGTGCGGGTGCCGCGGAAGATCCGGTCGGTGATCTGCGCGCGGTTGATCGCCATGGAGATGCCGCGGCGCAGCTTCGCCCGGGCGGGCCCGCTCCACGCCTTGTCGTACATGGGGAAGGTGAGCGTCTGGATGATCCCGGCGGGCTGGTTGATGTAGCGGTTGCCGAGATCGGAGCGGACGAACTTCAGCTGCTGGGCCGGGACATCGTCCACCAGATCGAGATTGCCCGCCTGGAGATCGGTGTAGGCGGTGTTGCTGTCGGTGTAGACGCGGAGGTCGACGCCTTTGTTACGGGCCTTGTCGGGGCCCCGGTAACCGTCCCAGGCGCGCAGCTTCATGACCGAGCCCTTGTCGTACGACCGCACCTGGTACGGGCCGTTGCCGACGGGCTTCTTCAGCCAGGCCGCATGGTCCTCGAAGAAGGCCCGGGGCAGCGGCGCGTAGGCGTTGTAGCCGAGCGTCTTGGGCCAGGAGGAGAACTTCTGGGTGAGCCGGACGGTGAAGGTCCGCTCCCCCGTCACCTTCAGCCCGGAGAGGGTACGGGCGGTGGGGCGGCCGGTTTCGGGGTGGACCTTGGCGTACCCCTCGATGTACTCGAAGAAGTAGGCGTTGCGCTGCTTGTTGTCGAGCAGGGCGCCGTAATTCCACGCGTCCGTGAAGGACTTCGCGGTGACCTTCTCCCCATTCCCGAACCGCCGCCCCTTCTTGATGGTGACGGTGTACGTGCGCTGGTCGTCGGTGGTGATCCGGTCCGCGAGCGCGTCCTTGGCCTCACCAGTCGCCGGGTCGTACCGCTTGAGCCCCCGGAAGATCATGTCGAGGACCTTGCCGCCCTGGACGTCGTTGGTGTTGGCGGGCTCCAGCGGGTTCGGCGGATCACCCCAGGAGGAGCGGACGATGCCGTCGGCCGAGCCGGAGTCGCTTCCGCAGCCCGCGACGGCCGGGACGGCGGCCACGCAGAGGGCGCACAGCACGCACCGCACCCGCATGACGCGTTGGGCTCCGCGCATGGCGCCTCCCGAGGATCCGGTCCAAGATCGCCTCAGATCCTCATGACACCCCAGGGCGGGGCGGTGCGCACGCCGGTGACCGCTGTCCGTGGCAGCGGCCCGGTGGCATCAGGAGACGGCGTCGGGAACGCCATTGGTAAAGCGCGAGCCGAGCGGTACGTCCCGCGCTCGGCAAGCGCTTTCTATTCCACTGTGGCCTATCGTTCCCCGCGATTCAAGCGTCTGTTCCAAATCTTTAATCGATTCAACACACCTCCTCGCCACCCTCACAGCAAGCGGTTCAGCTGCTACCGCCCACGGTCGACCAAGCCGGTCGAGCAATCCGCGATCAGCCCCGCCTCGATCTTGGCCGCGCGCTCAGCGGCGCGCGAGAGCCAGGCCGAGACGCTCACACCCTCGCGGTCGGCCGCTTCCTTGGCGGCGCTCAGGGTCTCGCTCGGAATCGTGATCGTGACACGTTCGAGGCTCATGCTCTGAATCACCCGGGCGGGCGCCGACCCGAGCCGCCCGCCCGATGGCGGTTCACCCGAACGAGCCGGGCCGCACCCACGCCCCCGCCAGCACAAGCGCAAGGTCCCGACGCCCTGCTGCGAGATGCCGATGGGGGGCCGTGTCGCGGTGTGATCCACCCAGGTCTCTCGCACCGGTAGCTCGCCGTTACGGGACAGATCGTAGAACTGCTTCCGGTCAAGGCCGACGGTGGGCAGCCCAGCGATCGGCCGCGGTGGCGAGGGCCTGTTTCCATGCGACGCCCGGCGCGCCCTTGCCGATTCCGGCCCATAGGCGCTGCGACGCATCCTGCGATTCCTGGGGGCGGTTCCTGAACGAGTACGAGCACGTCACGGGGCGAGGTGGTCGAACCGCCCTGCCTTCGCGGCCCGCAGGAACGCGCGCAGCGCAGCCGGTGTCGTGGCTATGACCGCCTCCGAGTCGTCGCTCTCGCGGAGGTGCGGCCTGCCGACGGGGTCGGCGGCCAGCTCGACGCAGTTCGGGGCGTCACCTGTGCTGAAGCTGGACTTCCGCCAGTGCAGCGAGGACATGCGGATCTCTCCTAGAGCAGCGGGTACAGAATGTGCTGGATGAGCCCGAGTGAGTCCTTCGCCGTACGAGCCTCCGGCGCGACCTCTGCATCGATGGGAGGCAGCGCCAACTCGCTCAGCCTGGCGAAAGACTGCCCGTACTCGATGAGCGCTTGAGGATCGTCAAGGTACTGGCCTTTGCTAAGCTGGTCCACCAGCACGGTGCCCAGCTCCGCCACCTCCGGTTCGATCAGCATGAAGGGGTGGCTGAAGGCCGCGCTTCCCTCGTTGTCGATGGGCACGATCTGGATGGTGACGTTCGGCAGACGTGACGCCTGGATGAGCCGCAGTAGCTGATCGCGCATCACCGCACGGCCTCCGTAGAGAACACGCAGCGCCGCCTCGTGAATGATGGCGTGCAAGTGCGGAGGCCGACGGCCCGACAGAACCAGTTGGCGCCGCAGCCTGAACTCGATAGCCTCGCCCTGCACCTCGCGAACGGCTTCGGAGAAGCCGCTGCCGTGCACCGCCGTCGCGTACTCGCGAGTCTGGAGCAGCCCGGGGATGAACAGCAGCTCGTAGTTGCGCAGGATACGTGCCCCGGCCTCCAACTCGGCGAGGTCCACGTGGGACGCTCCGAGCACCTTGCGGTAGTCACTCCACCAGCCGCGTCCGGACTCCTGTCCCATCGCTCGGAGGGCGTCCACGTAGGTTGTACTTGTTGCCTCCAGCGCCTGCGTGAGCACGCCCAGCCGTTCAGCCGCCAGGCTCGTCCGGCCTGCCTCAACGTTACTCAAATGCGGACTGTGCATCCCCATCAGGCGTGCGGCCTCCCCTACCGTCAGCCCTGCACGCTCGCGCAACCTGCGCACTTCGGCGCCGAACCGGCGCTGACGGTAGGTGGGATTCGCCCTCAGCCCCATGTGATCTCCCCTCTCCGCGAGGTGAGTGTCGCGCACCGTGCATGGGCGCGTCCATTCCGCTACCGCACCTCAGGCCATAGGTTGTAGTTATAAGCCCCACACCGCTACCTTACGTATGGCGCCAGTCACAGAAGGCACTCACCTGGAGGCTGCCCATGCGCACGCCCGAAGAGCCCTGGTCCTACGGCCTGTTCATCCCGCACGATCCCCGCGCCGTGGGCGTCGTACGGGCCACCCTCCGCCACATCCTCAAGGCGGCCCGGCTCGACTGCATCGTCGACACGGCCGAACTGCTCGTGTCCGAGCTGGTCACCAACGCGTACCGCAACACCACCACCGACGCGTACGTCAGCATGGACTGGGAGCCGATGCCGCCGGACTTCCGGGTCACCGTGTGGGACTCGGGCCCGGGCCTGCCGCAGCCGGTCGCGGCGGAGGCCGAGGACGAGAACGGACGCGGGCTCACCCTCGTCGAGTCGTGCGCACAAACGTGGGGTGTGCACGACTACACCGACAAGGACGCGGGCGTCACCGGCAAGGCCGTATGGTTCACGCTGGTTCCGTACGCCGCACTCCCCCACAGGAATGGATGACCCGTGACCGAAGTCGATGCGTTGCGTGCGTACCGGCGGGACGTGTTCGTCGCGCTACGGCGCGACCCCGAGCGGGCTCGGGAGCTCCGGAAGTGGGAGCGAGCCGTCGCCGACGCGGGGACGATCGACGAGGCACGCCGGGCCTCGGACGAGGTCGGGAAGCTCCTGGACACGGCCTGTCGCGAGGTGCACGGGGCCTGAGCCTGAGCAACGGCGAGGGCCGCCCGGGGTCGCGGCATGCGATCCCGGGCGGCCCTCGGCGCGTAGGGCACGGCTACGCGTGCACCACGTCCTTCTCCTCGGCGAAGTGGCACGCCGACTCGTGCGCCGCGAGCGAGTCGGTGCCGGCGAAGCGCTCGGGGATGGCGAGCAGCGGCACCTCCTTGGCGCACTTGTCCTCGGCCTTCCAGCAGCGGGTGCGGAAGCGGCAGCCCGAGGGCGGGTTGGCCGGGGAGGGGACGTCGCCGGTGAGGATGATGCGCTCCCGGCCCTCCCGCGCCTCCGGGTCGGGCACCGGGACCGCGGACAGCAGGGCCTGGGTGTACGGATGCGTCGGGTGGTCGTAGATCTCGGCGTCGGTGCCGATCTCGGCCATCTTGCCCAGGTACATCACGCCGACCCGGTCGGAGATGTGGCGGACGATGGACAGGTCGTGGGCGATGAAGATGTAGGACAGGTTGAACTCGTCCTGGAGCTTCTCCATCAGGTTGATGACCTGCGCCTGCACCGACACGTCCAGCGCCGAGACGGGCTCGTCGCAGATGATGATCTCCGGGTTGAGCGCGAGGCCGCGGGCGATGCCGATGCGCTGGCGCTGACCGCCGGAGAACTGGTGCGGATAGCGGTTGAGGTATTCCGGGTTGAGGCCGACGACGTCCAGCAGCTCCTGGACCTTGCGCCGCCGGTCGCCCTTGGGAGCGGCCTCGGGGTGGATCTCGTACGGCTCGCCGATGATGTCGCCCACCGTCATCCGGGGGTTCAGCGAGGTGTACGGGTCCTGGAACACCATCTGGATGTTGCGGCGGACCGCCCGCAGGGCGCGGCCGGACAGCTTGGTGATGTCCTGGCCCTTGTAGAACACCTCGCCCGCGGTGGCGCTCTCCAGGGTCATCAGCAGCTTGGCGACGGTGGACTTGCCGCAGCCGGACTCGCCCACGATGCCGAGCGTCTCGCCCTGGTAGAGGTCGAACGAGATGCCGTCGACCGCCTTGACCGCGCCGACCTGCTTCTTGAAGAGGATGCCCTGGGTCAGCGGGAAGTGCTTGACCAGGTTGCGCACCTGGAGGATCGGCTCCCCGCTGCCGACCTCGGCATCGAGGGCGGCCACCGCCTCGTCCTCGGTGGCGGCGTCGACCGTCGTCACCTCGGTGATGCCGTGGGGGGCGGCCGCGGCTTCCGTGGCCTTGGTGACGTCCACGGCCTTGTCGTCCTTCTCCGTCTCAGCCATGGATCGTCTCCTTCCAGAAGTGGCACGCACTGCCGCGGCCCGGCAGTTCGGTGCCGTCCTGCTCGGCGACCGCCGCCAGCGCCGGGACCTCCGTGGTGCAGATGTCCTGGGCCTTCGGGCAGCGCGGGTTGAAGGCGCAGCCGGTGGGGATCTTGAGCAGGTTGGGCGGCAGCCCCTTGATCGCGTACAGCTCCTGGCCCTTGTGGTCCAGCCGCGGGATCGAGTCCAGCAGTCCCTTGGTGTACGGGTGGGCGGGGCGCTTGTACAGCTCGTGCACCGGGGCGGTCTCCACGATCCGGCCCGCGTACATCACCGCGATCTTGTCGGCGACGTCCGCGACCACGCCCAGGTCGTGGGTGATCAGGATCAGGCCCATGTTGTACTCGCGCTGGAGTTCCGCGAGCAGGTCCATCACCTGGGCCTGGACCGTCACGTCGAGCGCGGTGGTCGGCTCGTCGGCGATGATCAGGTCCGGCTCCAGGGCCAGCGCCATGGCGATCATGATGCGCTGGCGCATACCGCCGGAGAACTGGTGCGGGTAGTCGCCCACCCGCTCCTTGGCGGCGGGGATGCGGACCCGCTCCATCAGCTCGATGGCCTTGGCCTTGGCATCCTTCTTGGACAGCCCCTGGTGGACCCGGAACATCTCGCCGAGCTGGTAGCCGACGGAGAGCACCGGGTTCAGCGCGGAGAGCGCGTCCTGGAAGATCATGGCGATCCTCCGGCCGCGGATCTTACGGCGCTCCTCCGGGGCCATGGTGAGCATGTCCTCGCCGCGGAAGAGGATCTCGCCCTGCGGGATCTTGCCGGGCGGCATGTCCAGGATGCCCATGATGGCCTGCGCGGTCACGGACTTGCCGGAGCCGGACTCGCCGAGCACGGCGAGGGTCTCGCCCGCGCTCACGGAGTAGTTGACGCCGTTGACGGCCTTGGCGACGCCGTCCCGGGTGTGGAACTCCACGTGCAGATCGCGGACTTCCAGCAGCGGGCCGCCGTCTGCGTCCTCGACGCGCGCGGAGGGCTCCGCGCCGGTCTTCTCGATGGTGGTCACGTACGCCTCCCTCAGCGCAGCTTGGGGTCGAAGGCGTCGCGCACCGCGTCGCCGAGCAGGATGAACGACAGCACGGTCAGGCTCAGGAAGCTGGCCGGAACGAGCAGCACGTGCGGGGCGTCCCGGAGCACGTTCTGCGCGTCCGAGATGTCCACGCCCCACGAGACCGTCGACTGGAGACCGATGCCCAGGTAGGACAGGGTCGCCTCGGTGGAGACGAAGCCACCGAGCGCGATGGTCGCCACGACGATCACCGGGGCCAGGGTGTTGGGCAGGATGTGCCGGAGCAGGATGCGGGTCGTGCCCGCGCCGAGCGCCCGGGCCGCCGTCACGAAGTCGGCCTGCTTCTGGGTGATGACCGCGCCGCGCATCACGCGGGCGAGCGGCATCCAGCCGAATGTGGCCAGGGCCAGCACCACGGTCCAGATCGTGCGGTGGGTGAAGGCCTGGAGCAGCACCATGCCGCCGAGCAGCAGCGGGATGCCGAAGAAGATGTCGGTGAGCCGGGAGAGCAGGGTGTCGAGCAGGCCGCCGAAGTACCCCGCGAACATACCGATCACACCGCCGACGAGGGTGACCCCGAGGGTCACGCAGAAGCCGATGATGACCGAGGCGCGGGCGCCGTAGATCGTTCGGGCGTAGACGCTCTGGCCCTGGCCGTTGTAGCCGAACCAGTCCGGCTGGAAGAAGTGCCCCCACTCCGGCTTGCCCAGGTAGTGGTTGCGCAGATCGGCGTGGCCCGGGTCGGTGCTGGTGAACAGGCTGGGCACGGCCGCCATCAGCAGGAAGAGCACGAGCAGCACTGCGGAGACCCAGAAGATGGGGTTGCTGCGCAGTTCGCGCCAGGCGTCCTGGCCCAGGCTGCGCGCCTTGGTGATCTCGCTGCCGCCCGGCAGGGGCGCTTCGGCTGCCGCCGATACGGGGCCGGCCTCGGGAGCCTGAGTTGGATTAAGCATAGCGAATCCTCGGGTCCAGGACTGCGTACAACAGGTCGACGACCAGGCTGCTCACCAGGTAGACGAGGACCAGTACGGTCACGATGCCGACGACGGTGGGACCCTCACTGGTCTGGATGGCCCGGAAGAGGGTGTTGCCGACGCCCTGGATGTTGAAGATGCCCTCGGTGACGATCGCGCCGCCCATCAGGGTGCCGAGGTCGGTACCGAGGAACGTGACGACGGGGATGAGCGAGTTGCGCATCAGGTGCACGCCGATGATCCGGCGCCGCGGCAGGCCCTTGGCGAGCGCGGTGCGCATGTAGTCGGCACGCAGGTTCTCCACCACGGTCGTCCGGGTCAGCCGGGACACATACGCGAGCGACAGCGCGCCCAGCACCATGGCCGGTGCGAAGAGCTGCGCGATGTCCATGGAGTCCTGGACGGTCGGGGTGATGACCTTCCATTTGAGGCCGAACAGGAACACGGTCACGAAGCCGATCACGAACACCGGGATCGAGGTCACGATCAGGGTGAACACCAGCACGAACCGGTCCAGGAACTTGCCGCGCATCAGGCCGGTCACCACGCCGAGGGTGACACCGATGACGATCTCGATGCCGAACGCGAGCAGCGCCAGCCGGATGGTGACCGGGAAGGCGTCGGCCATCAGGTCGGCCACCGGGCGGCCGGTGAAGCTCTGCCCGAAGTCGCCCCGGAACAGCCCGGTGATGTAGTCCCAGTACTGGGTCAGCAGGGGCTTGTCGAGGCCGAATTGATGGCGCAGTCTCTCGACCGTGGCGGGGTCGGATGCCCGCTGGCCGAAGAGCGCTTTGACGGGATCGCCGGGCAGCGAATACACCATCAGAAAGATGAGCAGTGTGGTCCCGATGAAGACCGGGATCATCTGGAGCAGTCGCCTCGCGACGTATCGCCCCATGGGTGTCCTCCTGTCGCCGACGCGGCCGGTGACCGCCCGTCCGTGAAGGGACGGGCGGTCACCGGGGCTGCGTCACTGCAATCCGTACGACTACTTCTTGACCTCGACGTCGGTCCAGATCGCCTGGCGGAACGTGTCGAACTTGACGTTCTGGACGTTCTTGGAGTGACCGCCGTTGGTGTGGTCGAAGAAGAGCGGGATGGAGGGCATCGTGTCCTTGAGCTTCGCCTCGGCCTGGGCGTAGAGCTTGTTGGACTCCTCGATGGTCTTGGCCTTGTCGGCCTCTTCCATCAGCTTGTCGAGCTTCTTGTCGCTGAAGGCGGAGTCATTGGCGCCCGCGCCGGTGCGGTACTGCTCGGCGATGAAGTTGGAGATGTTCGGGAAGTCCTGGACCCAGGCCATCCGGAACGCGCTGTTCATCTTGTGCTCGGTGATCTCGGTGCGCAGCTGCTGGAACGTCGCGCGGGGGTCGGCCTCGCACGGGACGCCGGCGTTCTGCTTGATGTCGTTGCAGACCGCCTCCGCCCATTCCTTGTTGCCACCGTCGGCGTTGTAGGCGATGGTCATCTTGTTGCCGGGGACGCCGCCGCCGTCCTTGATGAACTGCTTCGCCTTCTTCGGGTCGAACTTGCAGTACTCACCGCAGGCGTTGGGCTGGTAGCCCTCGACGACCTTCGGGGTCCAGCCGTCGGCCGCGTCCTTCGAGCCCTTGAGCGCGGTCTTGGCGATGGTCTCGCGGTCGATCGCCATGGACAGACCCTGACGGACCTTGGCCTTCTCCGGCTTCGCCCAAGCCTTGTCGTACATCGGGAAGGCGATGGTGGTGTTGCCGCCGAACATCTGGTCGGCCGCGCGGTCGCCCAGGTCGGTCTTGTAGACGTTGATCGACGACGGCGGGACCTGGTACATGATGTCCAGCTTGTCGGAGACCAGGTCGTTGTAGGCGCTCTCGTCCTTGTTGTAGAACTTGAAGACGATGCCGCCGTTCTTGGGCTTGTCCACACCCGTGTAGCCGGCGTACTTCTTCACCTTGAACTGGACCTTGTGCTCCCACTTGCCGTCGACCTCGTAGGGGCCGTTGCCGATGGGGGCCTCGCCGAACTTCTTCGGGTCCTTGTAGAAGGCCTTGGGCAGCGGGAAGAAGGCGTCGTAGAAGAGCCGGTCCTTGAAGGTGGAGACCGGGTGCGACAGCTCGATGGTGAACTCGTTGTCGTTCACCACCTTCAGGCCCGAGAGCTTGTCGGCCTTCGGGTCGCCCTTCTCCGGGTGGACCTGGTCGTAGCCCTTGATGTCGGCGAACCAGGAGGAGTTCAGCTGGGCGTTCTTGGCGTTGGCGCCGTAGTTCCAGGCGTCCACGAACGAACTGGCCGTGACCGGCTCGCCGTTGTGGAACTTCCAGCCCTTCTTCAGCTTCACCGTGAACTTCTGGTTGTCCGGCGACTCGACGCTCTGGGCCACCTGGTTGCGCAGGTTGCCCTTGACGTCGTAGTCGACCAGACCACGGAAGAGGTTCTTCAGGATGTAACCGCCGCCGACCTCATTGGTGTTGGTCGGGATCAGCGGGTTCTGCGGCTCGACGTCCTGATAGGTGTACACACCGTTCGGGTTGACGGCCGCATTGTCGTCGTCCCCGCTGTCACCGCCGCCGCCACAAGCGGTCGCGCCCAGTGCCACGACCGCGGCCATCGCGACCCACTTGGCGCTCTTGGCACCACGCATGGGTTTGCCTCCTCCGGAGTCCTCTGCTGCTACGAGAGGGGTGCCCGGAGACACGCTGACACCCCTGACAGCGAAAGGGACCGGACCCCCCAGATGCGCTCGAAGGTCCGCGCTCCCCACAGCGTGCGACCCGTTGACCCGAGCTCAATGGACCCCATGATTGAGCACGCCAGCCCCGTAAACCACACCTTATGGGTCTCGCTTTGGTCACATCATCTACGCGCGGAGCTTCGAAATCCGGACAAAACTGCCACAGACAGACACACGCGAAACGGACTGTTAACACATCATGCGGAGCCCGAACTCCGATATCCGGACACCACGTGCCGGATATCCGCTTGACGGGCGGCTTCCTGACACGACGGCAGCCCGGGCCCCGCGGGAGAAGCGGAAGCCCGGGCTGCCGGGGCGTACGGAGGCGTACGTCAGCGCTCGACGCGCAACATCAACGCTTGGCGCGCGATGCGGCGCGGCCGCGCTCCTTCTGGTCCAGCACGACCTTGCGGATGCGGACGGTCTCCGGGGTGACCTCGACGCACTCGTCGTCGCGGCAGAACTCCAGGGACTGCTCCAGCGAGAGCAGCCGCGGCGGCACCAGGGACTCGGTCACATCCGCGGTCGAGGACCGCATGTTGGTGAGCTTCTTCTCCTTGGTGATGTTCACGTCCATGTCGTCGGCGCGCGAGTTCTCGCCGACGATCATGCCCTCGTACACCTCGGTGCCCGGCGAGGTGAACAGCACGCCGCGCTCCTGGAGGTTGGTCATCGCGAACGCGGTCACCGCGCCCGAGCGGTCGGCCACCAGGGAGCCGCTGTTACGGGTGCGCAGCTCGCCGAACCACGGCTCGTGGCCCTCGAAGATGGAGTGCGCGATACCGGTGCCGCGGGTCTGGGTCAGGAACTCGGTGCGGAAGCCGATGAGGCCGCGGGACGGCACGATCCACTCCATGCGGATCCAGCCGGAACCGTGGTTGGTCATGGTCTCCATGCGCCCCTTGCGGGTCGCCATCAGCTGGGTGATGGCACCGAGGTGCTCCTCGGGGGCGTCGATGGTCAGGCGCTCGATCGGCTCGTGGAGCTTGCCGTCGACCTCCTTGGTGACGACCTCGGGCTTGCCGACGGTCAGCTCGAAGCCCTCCCGGCGCATCGTCTCGACCAGGATCGCCAGCGCCAGCTCACCGCGGCCCTGCACCTCCCAGGCGTCGGGGCGCTCGGTCGGCAGCACGCGCAGCGAGACGTTGCCGATCAGCTCCTTCTCGAGGCGGTCCTTGACCAGCCGGGCGGTGACCTTGTGGCCCTTGCCGCCCTTGCCGACCAGCGGCGAGGTGTTGGTGCCGATGGTCATCGAGATGGCGGGCTCGTCGACGGTGATCAGCGGGAGCGCGATCGGGTTCTCGGGGTCGGCCAGGGTCTCACCGATCATGATCTCCGGGATGCCCGCGACCGCGCAGATGTCGCCCGGCCCGGCGACCTCGGCGGGCTTGCGGGTGAGCGCCTCGGTCATCATCAGCTCGGTGATGCGGACGTTGGAGATCGAGCCGTCGCGCTTGATCCAGGCGACGGTCTGGCCCTTCTTCAGCTCGCCCTGCTCGACGCGGAGCAGCGCGATCCGGCCGAGGAAGTTGTCCGCGTCCAGGTTGGTGACATGGGCCTGGAGCGGGGCGGCCGCGTCGTACTCGGGCGCGGGGACGGTCTCCAGCAGGGTGACGAAGAACGGCCACAGGCTGTCGCTGTCGGCCGGGACGGTGCCGTCCTCCGGCTTGGTCAGCGAGGCGATGCCGTCACGCGCACAGGCGTAGACGATCGGGAACTCGATCTGCTCCTCGGTCGCGTCCAGGTCCAGGAACAGGTCGTACGTCTCGTTGACGACGTCGTCGATCCGGGAGTCCGGGCGGTCCGTCTTGTTGATGCACAGGATGACCGGCAGCTTGGCCTGGAGCGCCTTGCGCAGCACGAAGCGGGTCTGCGGCAGCGGGCCCTCGGAGGCGTCCACCAGCAGCACCACGGCGTCGACCATGGACAGACCGCGCTCGACCTCACCGCCGAAGTCGGCGTGGCCGGGGGTGTCGATGATGTTGATGGTGACGGGGTCACTGCCGTCCGCCGGGTGGTACTTCACGGCGGTGTTCTTCGCGAGAATGGTGATGCCCTTCTCGCGCTCGAGGTCGTTGGAGTCCATCACCCGGTCGTCCACCTGCTGGTGCGCGGCGAACGCACCGGCCTGCTTGAGCATGGCGTCGACGAGGGTCGTCTTTCCGTGGTCGACGTGGGCGACGATGGCGACGTTACGAATATCGTGGCGCGTGGGCATACGTGCGCGCTTCTCCCGGTTTCGTGGGTGGCTGCGCGCTCCTTTGTCCGGCGCGCCTTTCCGCCGGGCTGCTTACGCCACGGCCTGACCCCATGGTAAGGGGAC
>NZ_GG657754.1:3971830-4017408 GCF_000158915.1 Streptomyces himastatinicus ATCC 53653
CGGATGCCGCCACCCGTCCCCACGCCGTCCCGCACGCTCACCGCACGGCCTCTCGGCTACTTACGGAAACCGATGTCCTGGTAGCGGGGAGTGGCGAAGCCGAACGCTCCGGCGTTGCCCACCGTCTTCCGGACCGCCACCAGCTGCGGCGGCTGGTACAGCGGGATCGATCCGGCAGCCGCCCAGATCCGGGCGTCCGCCCGGCCGACCAGGGCGCGCGAGGCGCCGCCGTCCAGCTCGGTGAGCGCCTCGTCGAAGAGCTGGTCGATCTGGTCCGTACCGACCCGGGTGTAGTTCTGCTCCACCACCAGCGAGCCGTCCGCGGCCGGCTGGGGCTTGGCGTAGATCGGGCGGCCGTCGGTCGCCGGGTAGGCGGAGGCGGGCCAGGAGTAGAGGGCCAGGTCGTACTTGCCGGTGGCGATGTGGTCCTTGAAGAAGGCGTCGCTCTTCACCTTGGTGATCTCGGTGCGGACGCCGATCTCCTCCAGCATCCGGCCGATGCGCTCGCCGACGGCGCGCAGCGAGCCGCCGGAGTCCGACGGGACGACGAAGCGCAGCACCAGCGGCCGTCCCTTCTTCTGCACGGCGGCCGGGCGGGAGCGCCCGGACCGCTCGTCCGTCTTGCCGTCGATGGACTTCTGGCGGGCGGACGAGCCGCCGGGGCGCCAGCCCGCGTCGGCGAGCAGGGACTGCGCGGCCTGGGTGTCGGGGCCGCCCAGGGCGCCGCTGTGGTCCTTGTAGCCCTTCTGCTCGGACATCAGCAGATGGTTGCCCAGCGGATCCGTGGGCAGCCCGAACGGCTTCAGCACGAGCTTGGCGAGCGCCTGCCGGTCGATCGCGCGGGCCACCGCGCGGCGCACCCGCTCATCCGCGAGCGGGCCCTTGGCGCCGTTGATGGCGAGCTGGGTGTACGCGGGGTCCAGCGCCGTGCGCAGCGCGAACCGCCGCAGGGCCACGGCCTCGGACCGCTCGGCCCCCTGCGCCTTCCCGGCCTCCGCCTTCTCGGAGTCCGCCTTCTCGGCCTCCGCCCGGGCCCGCGTGGCGTCCGCGGCGTCCTGCGCGTGGGTCTCCAGCTTGGGCGCGCCCGCCTTGCCGGAGGGGTGCAGCTTGGCCCCGGCGGCCCGCTTCCCGGCGGGCTCGGCGGCCTGGATGCGGCGTGCCGTCGACCGGTCGACCTCGGCCATGTCGAGGGTCCCGTCGACCAGGGCGGCGGCCCGCTTCCGGGCCGGGACGGCCTCGAAGACCAGCCGGTTCAGCCGCGCCCGGTCGCCCCACCACTTGGGGTTCCGTACGAGGGTGACGGAGGTGTCCTTCACCGCGCGGACCATGAAGGGGCCTGAGGTGACGGCGAGCCCCTTGCGGGCCCCGGCGTTGAAGACGGCCGGGTTGCTCATCATGCTCTTCGGGTACAGCGGCGTGAACAGCGACCGCCAGTCGGTGTACGGCTTGGCGAAGGTTACCTTGACCTCGTGGTCCTTCTCCCCCGGCTGGATCCTGGCGATGCGGTCGTACCCGGCGTTGCGCGCGGTCCAGTAGGCGTTCTCCGTACCCCGCAGGGCCTTCCACTGGGCGGAGAAGTCCTCCGCGCCGAGCGGGCGGCCGTCGCTCCACACCGCCTTGGGGTTGAGCTTGTAGACCACGACCTGCTTGGGCTCGCGCGAGACCACCTCGGCGGACTCCAGATAGTCGCCGTTGCGCTGCGGGCGGCCACGGGCGTCGAGGGTGTGGAGCGCGGGCAGCACCGCCCCGGCGATCCGCTCGGTGCCCGTGTCGGCGGAGGTCTGGAAGGCGTTGAAGGTCGCGGGCCGGGCGTCCAGCGCCCAGCGCAGCGTGCCGCCGGGAGCGGTCTGCGCACGGGAGGCCGGGGCGATGTCCCGGGCCGCGGGCGACGGCGGGCCGTCGTCGTCGCCTGAGCTGCACCCGGTGAGGGCGGGCAGTGGCAGCAGCACTCCCGCGGCGAGCAGCACGGCGCAGCGTCGCTTGTCGATGGACATGGCTCGTGACCTCCGGGGTGTGCCGATATTAAGCGCATTTCGCACATTTTGACGCCTGTCGCATATACTCCTTACTCAAAGCGACGGATCATGAGACAGCACCTCGGGACGGCCATGGAGGGGACAGGATCACCCGACCGGATCAGTGCGACCGGCGCGCACCCCGGCGCACGGCGGCGTGATCACGCCGGTGACTCCGCCAATCGCGGCAGATCCCTTCCCAACCAGGACTGTGACGCGTAACACTCGCTGTCGCATGAGCGCCGCCAACCGCAACCGCGGAAGTGAGGGCAAGTCATGTCCTTGAACGACGACTTGACGGCCGTCCAACGCTGTCTCGACGAGCTGGTCCGTTCCGTCACCCGGCTGGAAGACCGGGTCGGCGCCGGCGGGCTGGAGATACGACGGGTCCGCACCGATGCGGACCACCTGCGCGAAAGTCTCGCCCTGCTGCGCGATACGGCCCCCGGCGCGGAGCGGCCGCGCCCCGAGATGGTCCCGGTCCCCGACGCCCCGTACAACAGCGCGCTGTGGTCGGACGTCGACGACGAGGGTCTCGGCGCGCGCGACCGTCACGCTCCTTAAGAGGGGTCGCCCGGCGCGTGACCCGGTCCCGACGGGTTCGCGCCCGACCGTCCCCCACACCACTCCACAGCGGAGTTTTCCTTGGCCACTGGCACCGACCCCCAAGCCGCCACGCCCTCCGAACGGGAAGCGGCCACGAGTGGCGTGCGCAGCCCGTCGCGCGCCGCCATCCCCGCCCGCCATCTGCGGACCGACCGCTGGTGGCTGGCGCCCGCGGTCACCGCCGCCGGGCTGTTCGCGTTCATCGTCTACTCGACGTGGCGGGCCTTCGCAGGCGACAACTACTACGCCGAGCCGTACGTCTCCCCGTTCTACTCGCCGTGCGTCGCCCAGAACTGCGTCCCCATGAAGGACGGCGCAAACTGGGAGATCTTCGGCGCGTGGTGGGGCCTGTCCCCCGCCCTGCTGATCCTGATCTTCCCGCTCGGCTTCCGGCTGACCTGCTACTACTACCGCAAGGCGTATTACCGGGGCTTCTGGGCCTCACCACCGGCCTGCGCGGTCGCCGAGCCGCGCGCCAACTACACCGGCGAGACCCGCTTCCCGCTCATCCTCCAGAACATCCACCGCTACTTCTTCTACTTCGCGGTGATCGTCGCGGGGATCCTCACCTATGACACCGTGCTCGCCTTCAGGGACGAGCACGGCCGGTGGGGTCATATGGGTCTCGGCACCCTGGTGCTGCTCGCCAACATCGCGCTGATCTGGGCGTACACCCTCTCCTGCCACTCCTGCCGGCATATCGTCGGCGGCCGGCTCAAGCACTTCTCCCGGCACCCGGTGCGCTACCGGCTCTGGGGCTGGGTCAGCTCGCTCAACGCGCGCCATATGCAGCTGGCCTGGGCGTCGCTGATCAGTGTCGCCGTCGCCGACTTCTATGTGTTCCTGCTGGCGAGCGGCGCCTTCGACGACCCCCGGTTCTTCTAGGAGAGGTGCCTTCAACGATGACGCAAGTCGAACGTCAGGCCTGGGACGTGGTCGTGATCGGCGCGGGCGGCGCCGGGCTGCGGGCCGCGATCGAGGCACGCGAGGCGGGCATGCGCTGCGCCGTCATCTGCAAGTCGCTGTTCGGCAAGGCCCATACGGTGATGGCCGAGGGCGGCATCGCCGCCAGCATGGGCAATGTCAACGAGGGCGACAACTGGCAGGTGCACTTCCGCGACACCATGCGCGGAGGCAAGTTCCTCAACCACTGGCGGATGGCCGAGCTGCACGCCCAGGAGGCCCCGGACCGGGTCTGGGAGCTGGAGACCTGGGGCGCGCTCTTCGACCGCACCCCGGACGGCAGGATCTCCCAGCGGAACTTCGGCGGCCATGAGTATCCGCGGCTCGCCCACGTAGGCGACCGCACAGGGCTGGAGCTGATCCGCACCCTCCAGCAGAAGATCGTCTCCCTCCAGCAGGAGGACCACGCCGAGACCGGCGACTACGAGGCCCGGCTCAAGGTCTTCCAGGAGTGCACGGTCACCCGCATCGTCAAGGACGCGGCGGGCGAGAAGGTCGCCGGGGTCTTCGGCTACGAACGGGAGTCCGGCCGCTTCTTCGCGATCGAGGCCCCGGCCGTGGTGCTGGCCACCGGCGGCATCGGCAAGTCCTTCAAGGTGACCTCCAACAGCTGGGAGTACACCGGCGACGGCCACGCACTGGCCCTCCTCGCCGGGGCCCCGCTGATCAACATGGAGTTCGTGCAGTTCCACCCGACCGGCATGGTCTGGCCGCCCTCGGTCAAGGGGATCCTCGTCACCGAGTCGGTGCGCGGGGACGGCGGGGTGCTGCGCAACAGCGAGGGCAAGCGGTTCATGTTCGACTACATTCCGGACGTCTTCAAGGAGAAGTACGCCCAGTCCGAGGACGAGGGCGACCGCTGGTACGAGGACCCGGACCACAACCGCCGCCCGCCCGAGCTGCTCCCCCGCGACGAGGTGGCCCGCGCCATCAACTCCGAGGTCAAGGCGGGCCGCGGCTCCCCGCACGGCGGCGTCTTCCTCGACGTCTCCACCCGGATGCCCGCCGAGGTGATCAAGCGGCGGCTGCCGTCCATGCACCACCAGTTCAAGGAGCTGGCCGACGTCGACATCACGGCCGAGCCCATGGAGGTCGGCCCCACCTGCCACTACGTGATGGGCGGGGTGGACGTCGACCCGGACACCGCGGCCGCGAGCGGCGTCCCCGGCCTCTTCGCCGCGGGCGAGGTCGCGGGCGGTATGCACGGCTCCAACCGGCTCGGCGGCAACTCCCTCTCCGACCTGCTGGTCTTCGGCCGCCGTGCCGGGCTCCACGCGGCCCGGTACGCACAGGAGGCCGCCGCGTCCGGCACCCGACCGGTGCCCGACGACGCCCAGCTGGACCTGGCGGCGGCCGAGGCGCTGCGGCCGTTCAGCGCCGAGGACGGCGAGCTGCCGTCCGCCGTATCCGCGGGCTCCGCGGCCGAGCAGCCGGCCGGCCCCGCCGAGAATCCGTACACGCTGCACCAGGAACTCCAGCAGACCATGAACGACCTGGTGGGCATCATCCGGCGGGCCGGTGAGATGGAGGACGCGCTGCACCGGCTGGCGGCGCTGCGGGTCCGGGCGCGGCGGGCCGGGGTCGAGGGCCACCGGCAGTTCAACCCCGGCTGGCACCTGGCCATCGACCTGCGCAACATGCTGCTGGTCAGCGAGTGCGTGGCGCGCGCCGCCCTGGAGCGCACCGAGAGCCGTGGCGGGCACACCCGCGACGACTGTCCCGAGATGGACCGCGAATGGCGCCGGGTCAACCTGGTCTGCCGCCTCTCCGACCCGTCGGCCGGTCTCGCCGCGCCGACGGATCCCGGGCGCGGGCAGATCCGGCTGGAGCGGCGCGAGACGCCGCCCATCCGGCCCGATCTGCTGAACCTGTTCGAAAAGGACGAGCTGGTGAAGTACCTGACGGACGAGGAGCTGACCCAGTGAGCGCGTACGAGGCCCACTTCCGGGTGTGGCGGGGCGATGTGGACGGCGGCGGTCTGCGGGACTTCCGCGTCGAGGTCAATGAGGGCGAAGTCGTTTTGGACATCGTCCACCGCCTCCAGGCGACCCAGGCACCGGACCTGGCGGTCCGCTGGAACTGCAAGGCGGGCAAATGCGGCTCGTGCAGCGCCGAGATCAACGGACAGCCGAGGCTGCTGTGCATGACGCGGATGTCGGTTTTCAGCCGCGACGAGACGATCACGCTGACGCCACTGCGCGCCTTCCCGGTCGTCCGTGACCTGGTCACGGACGTCTCCTTCAACTACACCAAGGCCCGGGAGGTGCCGTCCTTCGTCCCGCCGGAGGGCCTGGGCCCGGGTGAGTACCGGATGCAGCAGGAGGACGTGGGGCGCTCGCAGGAGTTCCGCAAGTGCATCGAGTGCTTCCTGTGCCAGGACACCTGTCACGTCCTGCGCGACTTCGAGCAGAACAAGGAGGCGTTCGCGGGCCCGCGCTTCCTGATGCGGGTGTCCGAGCTGGACATGCATCCGCTGGACGCGGCGGGCGAGGCCGGGATCGACCGCAAGCGGGCCGCCCAGGACGAGCACGGTCTCGGGTACTGCAACATCACCAAGTGCTGCACGGAGGTCTGCCCCGAGGGGATCAAGATCACCGACAACGCCCTGATCCCGCTCAAGGAGCGGGCCGTGGACCGCAAGTACGACCCCCTGGTCTGGCTGGGCAACAAGATCCGCCGCCGGGAGGGGTGAGGCGTGGCACGTGGGTCCGCCGATGGCGAGTGAGCCGAAGGGGCGCGCCGGTGTCGAAAGGGAGAGCGCGCGGAGGTCCCGAGGAACGAGGGACCGAGCACGGTCGACCGTCGACACCGGCTGAGGCGCCCCGGAGGCGAACCGAGCCCTGAAAAAGGGGCGGGCCCACGTCACGTCACCACAGGCTGAGCAGCGCTTCCACCGAGTCCGGGCCCGAGGACTCGCCGTCCGGGAGGGCCAGCTCGAACCAGACCGTCTTGCCGTGCGGGGTGCGGCGGCTGCCCCAGCCCGCGCTGAGGAGGCCGACCAGCTGGAGCCCGCGGCCGCCCTCGTCGGTGTCGCGGGCGCGCCGCCGCCGCGGCTGGACCAGGTTGCCGTCCCAGACCTCGCACACCAGCGTCCGGTCCAGCAGCAGCCGTAGCCGTATCTCGCCCTCGCCGTACCGCAGCGCGTTGGTCACCAGCTCGCTGACCAGCAGCTCGGTGGTGTCGACCAGGCCCTCCATGCCCCAGGACTCCAGCTGCTCACGGGCGAGCTCCCGGGCCCGCCCGACCGACTGCGGGTCACTCGGCAGCTGCCAGTCGCCGACCGACCCGCTCGGCAGGCCCTGCACCCGGGCCATGAGCAGGGCGATGTCGTCCTCGCCGTGGTGGGTGTCGAGGCTGCTGAGGACGTGGTCACAGATGTCCTCCAGCGAACTGTCGGGGCGGTCGGCGCCCTCGTCGGTGGACAGCGCGGTACGGAGGTCCTGGAGCCCCTCGTCCAGGGCGTGGTCGCGGGATTCGACGAGGCCGTCGGTGTAGAGGGCCAGCAGCGCACCGTCCGGCAGCTCGACCTCGGTCTCCTCGAAGGGCTCGCCGCCGACCCCGAGCGGCATACCCGGCGGCACCTCCATCAGCAGCGCGCCCTCCCCCGGTTCGACCAGGGCGGGCGGCAGATGGCCCGCGTTGGCGAAGGTGCAGCGCCGGGTGACCGGGTCGTAGACGGCGTAGACGCAGGTGGCGAGGTAGACCTCGGACAGGTCGGAGGAGGCGTCGGCGGACCGTCCCGCGGCCCGTCCGGCGGTCGAGCCGCCGGGCGCGCCCAGCCCCCGGGCGATCTCGTCCAGCGCGGACAGCACCTCGGCGGGCTCCAGGTCCAGCAGGGCCAGGGTGCGGACGGCGGTGCGCAGCTCGCCCATCGCGACGGCGGCCCGCAGGCCGCGCCCCATCACATCGCCGACCACCAGCGCGGTGCGGTGCCCGGGGAGTTCGATGACGTCGAACCAGTCGCCGCCCACCTCGGTGGCCGCGTTGCCCGGCAGATAGCGGCAGGCGATGTCGAGCCCGGCGGCCTCCGGGTCGCCGGGCGGGAGCAGGCTGCGCTGGAGGATCAGCGCGCGCTCGTGTTCTCTGCGGTAGAGCCGGGCGTTGTCGATGGAGACGGCGGCGCGGGCGGCCAGTTCGACGGCGAGCGCCCGGTCCCGTTCGCCGAAGGGTTCGCTGCCCTTCGTACGGGAGAACTGGGCGAGGCCGACGACGGTGTCGCGCGCGACCATCGGCACCAGGAGCGTGGACTGGAGCATGGCGCCGAGTTCCATGCCCTCGCCGCTGTCGCGGCCGGTGACGACCCGGACCTGGGCGGTGCGCAGGGCGTGGGCGCACAGCGAGTGGAAGGGGTAGCGGTGCACCTCGCCGACGTCGATGGGCTTGGGCAGCTCGCCCTGGCCGCTGTCGTCGGTGCGGTAGATGTCGCCGAAGGCGACGGGGCCGTCCGAGACGGCGCTGGCGAAGGCGACGCGGCGCAGCTCAGCGCTGCCGTCGGCGAGCCCGGGCGGGGTCTCGTCGCCGGACAGCAGCCCCTGGTAGAGGTCGACGGAGGCCAGGTCGCAGAACTGCGGGACGGCCACGTCCAGGAGTTCGCGGGCGGTGGTCTCCAGGTCCAGCGAGGTGCCTATTCGGGCCCCGGCCTCGTTCAGCAGCGCCAGGTTGCGGCGTACGCCCGCGGCCTCCTGCTCGGCGCGGCGGCGCCCTGTGACGTCGGTGGCGAGCCCGGCGATGCCGATGGGGCGGCCCGATCCGCTGTGCAGCCGGTACAGCGACACCGACCAGCGGCGGCGGTCATGGCTGCCGGGGACCGGGCCCATGATCGGCATGTCCGTCAGGGAGCTTCCGCTGTCCAGGACTTGGCGCAGCGCGGCGGCGAGCCGGTCGGCCTCGCCCCGAGGCAGCAGATCGTGCGCGGTGGCGCCGCGGTACTCCTCGACGGGGCGGCCGAAAACCGTCGCAAAGCGCTCGTTGACGCGGAGCATGCGCAAATCTGTACCGAAGAGAAAGAAACCAAGCGGAGATTGACCGAAAACGGCCTGTGAGGCGGCAAGATCGGTTTCCAGCCCGCGCAACGCGCCGACATCGACGGCGATACAGAGCGCGGTGCGCTCCCCGTCCTCGTCCTGGCTCGGCATCACATAGACCTCGGCGATGCTGACCCCGCCGGGCGCCTGGGGGCTGCGGTAGGGAACCAGGCCGGTCCACTCCCGGCCGTCCAGGATGTCGGCGACCTTGCGGCGGCCGGTCTCCCGCAGCTCAGCCGGTACGAAGGCGTCCACCGGGTCCTTGCCGACGGCCTGGGCCGCCGTCAGTCCCAGTAGCTCGGCGGCGCGTTCGCTCCACTGCGCGATACGGCCGTCGGACCCGAGCGAGAAGGAGGCGATACGGATGTAGTCATAGATCGATCCGGGCGGACTGCTCTGCCACACATCGGACATCGCGCCCAGCATCGACCCCGGCACCGACGCTGACGCCGATCCGGACGCCGGTCCGGGCATTGATGACATTTGCGACACCGGCGACACCTGCGAACCGACCGTCTCCTCGGGGATATCCGCCCCCGCTGGCTTCTCGCTCATGCGCCCGTCCCCTCCGGCTCAGGTGCTCCGACCGGCTACAGATAGCCGAGTATCCAGCACCACGGCCATCCGGAGTACGGTCTTCACGATCACAGCACTATCTCAGCCCGCAATCCGTTTCCGTCCCGGCTTTTGATGAAGCGCTCAAGATCAGCGCTCCCCCTCACTCCTAACCAGGCAGCGGCAGCTCGAACCACACCGTTTTTCCGGCCCGCCCGTGGCGGGTGCCCCAGCGCAGCGCGGCCCGGGCGATCAGCTCCAGCCCCCGGCCGCTCTCGTCCTCCGGGGAGGCCGTACGCGCGTGCGGCGGGTCGTCCAGCGGGTCGGACACCTCGACCATCAGCACGGAACGCGGCACGCCGGTTTCGCGACGGGCGTACATGCGCAGCCCGATCGGGCCGCTCGCGTACCGCAGGGCGTTGGTGACCAGTTCGCTCACCAGCAGCGCCGTCACATCGCCCAGCGCCGACAGCCCCCAGTCGTCCAGCGCCTGCCGGACCAGCCAGCGGGCGGCGCGCACGGAGCCCGGCTCGGCGGGGAAGACCCACTCGACGAAACCGGGGGTGGGCCCGGCGGCCGTCCCTGCGCTCTCACTCACGCCGATCACTTCCCAGCCGCTACCAGCCGCCGCACCGCCCTGCCGAAATGGAGGGATTCAGACGGTTCAGAGGGGTTAATCAGCACATACCCGAATTCCGGGCCCGGTACCGCGCCGGGCCGTCCCGGCAGGGCCGAATGAGCTCACAGGGGATCAGCGGGCGCGCGGACGGGGGTGTTCCGCGGCGCGCGGACGGGGGTGTTCCGCGGCGCGCAGCCGCCGGACCGCCTCCGCCACCGCGGGCCGGTCCTCATCCAGCCAGTCGACCTCGTCCACCCGGTCGGGGGTCAGCCAGCGCAGCTCGTCGTGGTCCTCCAGCGGACGCGGCTCGCCGGAGCGCAGCGCGGCGGTCCACACCCGCAGGACATAGCCGGGCTTCAGCGGCCACTCGCCGGGCAGCGGCTCCAGCGGCTCGACCTCGACGCCCAGCTCCTCGCGCAGCTCCCGCACCAGGGCCTGCCGCGGGGTCTCACCGGGCTCGGCCTTGCCGCCGGGCAGCTCCCAGCGACCGGCCAGCTCGGGCGGGGCGCTGCGCCGCGCGGCCAGCAGCCGCCCCTGGTCGAACACCGCTCCGCCCACCACCACGCGCACCGTCATGCCCGCACTCTAGGCCGTACGCACAGAGCCCGGCGGGCCGGATTCTCCCGCCCGGACGAACGGGAGACTCCGGCCCGCCGGCAGCAAGGCCATGTACAGGTGGTACGGACGGCACCTCGGACCGACGGCGTCAGCCTGCCTGTCCGGTCGCGGCGGTCCGCTCGACGACGTAGAGCTGCTCCTGCCCCTGGTCGTCCAGTCGGTCGGCGACCTCCTGGGCCTCCGTCCGCGTGGCGTAGCGGCCGACGCGATAGCGGTTGCCGTTGCCGTCCTGGCGGATGACGAGGCCATGGGCAGCACAGCGTTGCCGTCACTCATCTCTCCGCCCCCTCCGTTGTGGCGCACCCGGGCACGCGTCTGGGCGACACCGTTAAGGAAATCCCGTTCCGCATATGCCCGAGCCTACGCCCTACCTTCACGCAGCGGATACGTGTTCTTACAACGAGGCACGCATCCGGCCACGCGCTCAGGACCGCGTGGAGACCGTCTCCCGGTCCGCCTCGCCGGTCAGCTCCTCGGCCGTGGTGTCGGCCAGCTCGCGCTCGGCCTCCAGCAGCGTGGGATTGCGCCATGCACTGCGCACGCCCCAGACGTAGAAGCCGAGGGCGATCAGGGTGACGACCAGGATGTCCCAGCCCTCGGGCAGATAGCCGCGGCCGCCGAACTCCTTGCCGCCGGCCCACGACACCCCGGCCATGACCAACAGGTACGTCACCATCCAGGCGCCCGCCGCCAGATGCGGCTTCAGTTCGGCCCACGGCTTGCGCAGCTCGTACCAGGCCCAGATCGGCAGGCCGATCGCCATGATGAAGATGACCTTGCCGGTGAGCGGCCAGCGGGCCCAGTAGAGGACGAGCGAGCCGAAGACCATCGCGATCGGCGCGATGACGGGCATCGCGCGCAGCTTCACCGGGCGCGGCAGGTCCGGGGAGAGCCGCCGCAGCGACATCACGGCGACCGGTCCGGTGATGTACGAGATGACGGTCGCCACCGAGACGATCTCGGCCAGCGAGCCCCAGCCGCGGAAGACCGCGAGGAACGCGAACGCGATCACCAGGTTGAGCACCAGCGCCGGGCGCGGAATGCCGGTCTTCGGGTCGACCTTGCCGAAGACGCCGGGCAGGTGGCCGTTCTCCTGGACGCCCTGGACCATGCGGGAGGTGGTGGCCGCGTAGATCATGCCGGTGCCGGACGGGGAGACGAAGGCGTCCGCGTACAGCAGCAGCGCCAGCCAGTTCAGCCCCCAGGCGAGGGAGAGGTCGGCGAGCGGGGAGTCGTACGAGAGCTTCGCCCAGCCGCCGTGCGCGAGGTCGGCCGCCGGGACGGCGGTCAGGAACGCGACCTGGAGGGCCACGTAGATCACCAGCGCGATGAGGATGGAGCTGATGACGGCCTTGGGCAGCGACTTGCCCGGGTTGCGGGCCTCGCCCGCCATGTTCAGCGGCGACTGGAAGCCGTTGTACGCCCAGACGATGCCGGAGACGGCGACGGCAGTGAACACCGAGTTCCAGCCGTTCGGCGTGAAGCCGCCGTTGCCGGTGACGTTGCCGGTGTCGAAGTGCGCCATCAGCAGGGCGCCCGCGGTCAGGGCCGGGACGACGAGCTTGAAGACGGTGATCGCCGTGTTGGTCTTCGCGAAGAGGGTGATCGCGAACCAGTTGAGGAAGAAGTAGAAGACCAGCAGCACGGACGCGAGCGCGACACCGCCGCCGGTCAGCTCCTTCCCGTCGTACAGCTCCTTGGCCCAGCCGAAGTCCCAGGAGCTCATGTACTGGACGGACGCGGTCGCCTCACCGGGGATCACGGAGACGATCGCGATCCAGTTGGCCCAGGCCGCCAGATACCCGGCCAGCGAGCCGTGCGAGTACTGGCCGTACCGCACCATGCCGCCGGCCTTGGGGAACATCGAACCGAGTTCGGAGTACGTCAGGGCGATGGTCAGGGCGACCGCCGCGCCGATCACCCAGGCAAAGATGGCCGCCGGTCCCGCCAGCGCCGCGGCCCTCGCGGCGCCGAACAGCCAGCCGGAACCGATGATCGAACCGAGGCCCACCGCGGTGAGGGCCACCGTGCCGAGTGACCGTTTGTAATGCGAGTGGGAACCCTGCTCCGTCGTCAACGCCCCTCACGCTCCTTTCGCCCCCCAGACCTGATGCAAACCGCGCCATCGTACAAGCGAAATAAGGGTGCGCTTTACGGGCTTGAGGACGATCTGAGCTATCGGACATCGCGTGTGATCTATGCAACACGTTTATCGGTCTCGTACGAAGGTGCTGGCCAGGCGGTACGGATCGGCACTGGCCGCGGCACCCTCACCGGCGCCGCCATTTCGCTCGGATATCGCCGAATGCGTTCAATTCGACAAGTCGAGGGCATGGATTCCAAGGCATGGGTTTTGAATAGCGAAGCACGGGGAACAAGGGCCGCCCACGAACCAACAAGCTCAAATGCAGCTCAAGTTGGCCGTGGGCGGGAGAAAGACCAGCCGAATAAATTACCGGCCTTTTACCCGTCGCTCGCTCGGACGGTCGGCACCGCCAGGAGCACCGGCGTCGCGCCGTTCGGCCCCTTGCGGCAGGCGTCGCCGCACTCGGCGTCCAGCGAGCAGCACAGCGAGCACACCGCCCCGGCCCGCACCGGGCAGTCGGCGATGTCCGGCAGCTCGTACGCCGTCTCGCACTCCGCGCAGGTGTGGACGGCGGTGATGTCCGGCACCTCCACCCCCGGTCCGTTGACCGGGTTCGGCCGGGCCAGGTAGTAGCGCCCCCGGGTGAGCCAGGCCAGCAGCGGGCTGAGCACCAGCGCCAGACCGCAGGCGATGAAGGTGGAGAACGCCTCGGGCACCTCGCCGAACACCCCGAAGAAGGCGATGATCGAAACCGTCGAGGCGATCACCATCGCGCCGAACCCCGCCGGGTTCACCGCGTACAGGTACGCGCGCTTGAACTCGATGTACTTCGGGCTCAGCCCCAGCGGCTTGTTGATCACCAGATCGGCGGTGACCGCCGCGATCCAGGCGATGCCGACGTTGGAGTAGAAGCCCAGCAGCTTGTTGAGGGCCGCGAACATGTTCATCTCCATCAGCGTCAGCGCGATGGCGAGGTTGAGGAAGATGTACCAGACCCGGCCGGGGTGACGATGGGTCACCCGGGAGAAGAAGTTGGACCAGGACAGCGAGCCGCTGTAGGCGTTGGTCACGTTGATCTTGATCTGGGAGACCACGACGAACAGCGCGGCGGCCGGCAGCGCGACCGACCCGAGCCAGGGCTTCAACGCCTCGATCTGCGGGGCGATCGGCTCCAGGGCGTGGGTCGTGCCGACCGCGCCGAGCGCCACGAAGGCCAGGAACGCGCCGCCGAGCTGCTTGGCGGCGCCGATCACCACCCAGCCGGGCCCGGCGGCCAGCACCGCCAGATTCCAGCGCCGCCGGTTCTGCTCGGTCTTGGCGGGCATGAAGCGCAGATAGTCGGCCTGCTCACCGATCTGGGCGATCAGCGAGAGCGCCACGCCGGTGCCGAGCCCGTACCCGATCCAGTCGAACCCGGAGCCCGCCCCCTCCGTACCGCCGAAGGAGGCGAACGAGGCCCAGGCGTCCGGCCGTTCGAAGGCGAGCACCACGAACGGCAGCACCAGCCCGATCAGCCACAGCGGCTGCGTCCACGCCTGCACCTTGGCGAGGGCGCCCATCCCGCGGAAGACGATGGGGATGACGATCAGAGTGGTGATCAGATACCCGATGGGGAGCGGGATGTGGAGGGCCTGATGCATGGCCTGCGCCATGATCGAGCCCTCCAGCGCGAAGAAGATGAAGGTGAAGCTCGCGTAGATGAGCGAGGTCAGCGTCGATCCGAAGTAGCCGAACCCGGCGCCGCGGGTGATCAGATCCATGTCCAGCCCGTATTTCGCACAGGCGCGCGCGATCGGGATACCGGTCAGGAAGATGATCGTCGCCGCGGTGAGGATCGAGGCGAGACCGCTGGTGAAGCCGTACGTGAAGACGATGGACGCGCCGATCGCGAAGTCGGCGAGATAGGCGATACCGCCGAGCGCCGTCGACGCGACCATGGTCGGCGACCAACGGCGGTACGAGTGCGGCGCGTAGCGCAGCGAATAGTCCTCGCGACTCTCGTCGGCGGCGAGCCGGGCATAACTGCGCCGCGGCGCGCGGGGCCCGGACGCCTTCTGCTGCGTCTGCGTCTGCCCGGGTGTGACCGTGTCCGTCATGGCGGCTTCCCCTGTCGTTCGGCGCGTGAGCGGTACGCCAGAGGAAGCTAGGCCGGTCACATGTCGGCAGCCCGCGAGCGGGCGTTGCCGGTCCGTTACGACGAAGAGCCGGACGTAAACTCGCGGTCACGCGACCGGGGGTCGCTCCACGCCTCACTTCACCGGCAGGTGGTACGCCACCCGGTAGCGCTCGGCCAGGGTCACCACGTCCGCCGTCTCGACGGGCCGCCCGCCCGCGAAGTACGTACGGGAGATCACGAGCACCACATGGCCCGGCACCCCGCCCAGCGCCAGCACCTCCTCGGCGAGGCCCGGGCGCGCCCCGACCTCCTCCGCCACGTTGTCCACCACGACGTCGACGGCCGCCATCCGGTCGACCACCCCGCGCCCGGCCAACGGCCCCTCCTCGGGCAGCATCACGGGCGTGCGGCCGGTGACGGCGAGCGGCTCCCAGGACGTGGAGAGCATCATCGGCTCGCCCGCCGCCCGGAACAGATACCGGGTACGCATGACGCGCTCGCCCGGCTCGACCCGCAGCCGCTCGGCGATCTCCGGGCTCGCCTCCTCCTGCTCGCTCCCGCAGTCCCAGGTGCCGCTGACCCGGTCGTCCCCCTGCTCCTGCCGGAACGGACTGGACTCGCCCCGGGGGTGATAGCCGGTGCGCATCAGACGGCGCGGGACGGGCTGCTCACGCACGTACGTACCCGACCCGGAGCGGCCCTCGACCAGGCCCTCGGCCATGAGCACCTTGCGCGCTTCGAGGGCGACGGTGTCGGAGACCCCGTACTCCTCGCGGATCCGCGCCTGGGAGGGGAGGCGGGCATGCGGTGGCAGATCGCCCGCGACGATCTTCTTCCGGAGGTCGTCGGCGACACGGAGGTATGCGGGCTGGTCACCAAAGGCCACGTGCACTCCCAGTGGTTGACAGTCAGCAACAGCTTGACAACCGTCGGTTGCGGATAGCAACTGACGGCCAAAGCTTCACTAGAAGTGGTGAACTCCAGTTCGGGGACGTTTATATCGACAGGCATCCGGTTCACCCGGTTTGATGGTGATCATGAGCCCGCAGGCCGCCCATCCGAGGAGAACCGTGCCCCAGCGACCCGCACGCCTCCTCCGCGGCGCCCTGCTCCTGGCCCCGCTCCTGCTGCTGAGCACGTCCTGCACCGGACCGTCCCACAAGGCGACCCCGGGCGCGGTGGGCAAGGGTGACCCCCTCTTCCCCCGCCTCGGCAACGGCGGCTACGACGTCGCCCACTACCGCCTCGCCCTCGACTACACGCCCGGCACCCACCGGCTGCGCGGCACCGCCCGGATCACCGCCCGCGCCACCCGCGCCCTCAGCTCCTTCCACCTCGACCTGGCCGGACTGCACGTCCGCGGGACCACCGTGAACGGCCGCCCCGCCCGCGCCACCCGCGACGGCACCGAGCTGATCCTCACCCCCGCCACCGCCCTCCCCGAGGGCCGCACCTTCACGACGACCGTCGTCTACGACGGCAAGCCGAAGACCCTCAAGGACCCCGACGGCTCCCGCGAGGGCTGGCTCCGGACCGCCGACGGCGCCGTAGGGCTCGGCGAGCCGACCGGCTCCATGACCTGGTTCCCCGGCAACAACCACCCCTCCGACAAGGCCACGTACGACATCACCGTCACCGTCCCGCGGGGCTACGCGGCCGTCTCCAACGGCGAACTCACCCGCCGCGACACCCGCCACGGCCGCACCACCCACCACTGGCGCACCCGCGACCCCATGGCCACGTACCTGGCCACCGTCGCGATCGGCCGCTTCGACATCCACTCCACCACCGCCCACGGCCTCCCCCAGTACGTCGCCGTCGACCCCGACGAGGCCGATGCCTCCCGCGACGTCCCCGACCGGATCGCCAAGATCACCGCATGGGAACGCCGCACCTTCGGCCCCTACCCCTTCGCCTCCACCGGCGCCATCGTCGACCGCCTCCCCGACCTCGGCTACGCCCTGGAAACCCAGACCAAGCCCTACTTCGCCGCCGCCCCCGACGAGCTGCTGATCGTCCACGAACTCGCCCACCAGTGGTTCGGCAACTCGGTCACCCCGCGCACCTGGAAGGACATGTGGCTCAACGAGGGCTTCGCCACCTACACCGAATGGCTCTGGACCGAACAGCACCACGGCCGCTCCGCCCAGCAGACCTTCGACGCCTTCTACGACGGCACGGACGACGAGAGCAAGGGCATCTGGTCCTTCCCACCCGCCGCCCCGCCCTCCCCCGGCCACGTCTCCGACCCACCCGTCTACGGCCGCGGCGCGATGGCCCTCCACCAACTCCGCCGCTCGGTCGGCGACCCCGCCTTCTTCCGCATCCTCCGCACCTGGCTGCGGGACCACCGCCACGGCAACGCCGACACGCGCCAGTTCATCGCCCTGTCCGAGCGCCTCTCCGGCAAGGACCTGGACAAGCTCTTCGACACCTGGCTGTACACCAAGGCCAAGCCGAAGCGATGACGCCCGTCAGCTGGCGTCCTTCTCGATCGCCTCGAAGATGTCCGCGTCCGTCTCCCGCTGCCAGCCGGGGAGATCGGGCCAGTCGGCGACATACCCGGGCTTGGGGTCCTCGAAGTGCCGGTACATCTGCGCGGTCCAGCACGTAGCGACGAACCGCCCCTTCTGCTCCCGCGTAAGGCGCACCGCGTGCCCCTCGCTCACCTCAAGAAACTGCCGCACCTGCGCATACACCGCCCCGGCAGCGGCCCGCTCCCACTCCGGGGTGTCCTCCCAGGGCGTCACATAGCCGGGCTTGGGCTCCCCGGGAAAGTGCCGCCGCACCCCCGCGATCCAAGCCTCCCGAAACAGCCGCGCACCCTCGGTCTGCGACATCCCTGCCCCTTTCATCAGTTGGCATTCAATGCCTTGATTTCAGCGTCCACCTCGGCAACGCGCACATCGCGGGCGAGAGGGCCGAAGCCCGTACGCAGATCCTGGAGCCTACGAGCGACATAACCGGAGGAAGATTCCCGCGCCAGGTGAAGCGCCTCGCGGGCGTAATCGACGATCTGCTCCGGATCCCTGCGCTTGACGCCGATGGAGGCCAGGTTTGCGAGCACGGCTCCACGTCGCCGTAAGGACTGCCCCTCCGCCAGGGCGCCCTTTTCGAGGGCCCCCTGGAGAACCTGCTCAGCAAGATCGAGCCGGTCGAGCTGCACATACCGAGCACCCCGCTCCTCCGCGAGTCGGGAGCCGTCAAAACGCAGCCAACCCCCGCTCTGCGCCGGTCCGGTCAAGTGCATGACGTTCTCGGCCCGCTCAAGGGCACGTTCGCACCCGGACAGGTCGCCGAGCCCCGCGAACGCCTCGGCTTGTACGGCAGCGACCCAATGCCGGGTCGACAGGGCACTGTCCCCTCGTCGGGCAACGCGCTCAGCGACCGACAAGATGCCAGCGGCCTCCTGGTATCGATGCTCGTACACGTCGACGTAGGCATGCCGGACGAGTGCGCAAGCCCAGAGATCGAACGCCCCCGCCTCTTTACTGGCTGACGCGGCGAGCGTGTACGAAGCCGCTGCGTCGGTATACCGGTTGCCGTCGAAGGCCAGCTCGCCCGCAAGCTGGAAGAGGTCCGCCGCAGCGCCGCACAAGGCCTGCCCCTCCTTGTCCGAGCGCCCGTCCAGCGCCTTGGCGAGGGCAGCGAGCTGATCGGAGACGATGGGGTAGACGGCCCCTTTGGCGCGTGCGAGCTGATACACCTGCCACAAGTGACTGTTCATGCGGATGAAGTCGTCGGAACCTCGACGGTGCACCCCTTCCGAGAGGGCCTCCGACTCCTCGGTCCTCAGACCGGTCAGTGCCCCGGCAACAGCAAGTGCGCGTAGGAACTCGCGTCGAATCATGTCGTCGGTATCCCCCGAGCCGTGGTGGTCGACTGAAGACGACACTACGGGCTCCTGGAATGTGGCTTGGGGTTTGGTAACCAAGGCGTCCAGTTCGGCAAGGTCGAGTTGGAGCGCTGCTGCGTACTGCGGACGCAGCTGAGGCTGGATCTCAGTTCTTCCGCTCTCCCAACGGCTGATCGTTGTGCGGTCGACACCGACGACGTGAGCGAGCCCCTCCTGGCTGTACCCCAGCGATTTCCGCCGTTCAGCTAACCCCATGGGGCTCCCCTTCCCCGCTCTGCGGACCGGCACTCGAGGTGTGCACACCCTGCACGCTTCTGCGTCACCTCTGCCGCATGGATGCCGTGGAGCGCATCCGCTCGGAGCGGTTCCCTTGACGTTGTCAGCATCAAGAACCGGCGCGAGCCATCACAGGATGCGGCCGTGATGGCGATTCGCCAGCCATCGGCCGGACGACAGAGCCGCCGGGCTGGCGGTCCACCGCCCCGGAAGAAAGACCCCGTCCATGACCATGACGAGACCCAACGCCATCAGCACCCACGGCTACAGCGAAACCATGCCGTGCGAGCCGGAGTCCGCGAGCCGCGCTCGCCGACTCGTCCGCGCAGCCCTGAGTACCTGGGACCTCGGCAACCTGATCGAGGACGGGACGCTGATCATCTCCGAACTGGTCGGCAACTCCGTGCGGCACAGCGGATGCCGCCTGCTGCGTGTCAGCGTCCGGCTGCCGGAACGGGACCGCGTACGTCTCGCCGTCACCGACAAATGCCTCCAGCCGCCCACTGCTCTGACGCCGCGCGGCGACGAGGAGACCGGCCGCGGCCTACTGCTCGTCGAAGCAATGGCCGACCGCTGGGACACCGAATACCGCGCCTGGGGCAAGACCGTCTGGGCCGAGCTACGCGCCAAGGCCGACTCCTGATGCCCCCGCTCATCATCCGCCCGACCGTCGTTCCGTTCGTCACCGCGTGGAGCGGCGAACACCTCGGCCCCGAATCCGACCTGACCGTCCAGCTCACGCCCGGGCCGCGACTCGGCTACCAGGCGCCCCGCCCGACCGATCGCGATACCGCAGGGGCCTTATGGGCCCGGATGACCCACTCACCGGGTACAGGCAGGCCGATCTACGACAGCATGCACGTCGCTCGGCAGCGGATCTGTATGTACTCCATGAAATGCCAGATCTGCGGGAACCCAGCGAGCCGCAACAAGGACGGCTGGCTGTTCATCAACTGGCGCAGGCCCTGGGATCCGCCGACCTGGCCGGAGGGCTCCCTGACGGAGCAGCCGCCCCTGTGCGAGCCACATGCCCGCATGTCCGTCGAGCAGTGCCCCCACCTGGCCCGAGGGGACTACGCGGTCCTCAGGGTCCAAACCCCGCGGCTGTGGGGCATCTCCGGGACCAACTATCAGCTCACGACGGGCGGATGGCATGCGCGGGAATCGAACGTCATGGTCCCGTACGGCCACGTCGGCCTCAACGCCGTTCTCGCCTCCCGGATGATCCGCGAGCTGCGCAACGTGACGGTCATCGACCTCGCGAAATGAAACCGACTGAGCAAGAAGGGACACGACTATGACGACCATCGTTGCTGCCTCCCCCGCCCAGGACACTCACTTCCTGTGGTTGGACCTGACCCGGAAGTGCCAGCTCCAGTGCGGCCCGTGCTTCAACTCCTCTGGTCCGGAAGGGACGCACGGGACGATGACGCGCGGCGACTGGTTACGCGTTCTCGACCAGGCCGCCGACTGCGGCGTGCGCCGCGTCCAGCTCATCGGCGGCGAGCCGACACTGCACCCGGACAGCCTGGCACTGGCCGACAGCGCGCTCTCACTGGGCCTGTACGTCGAGGTCTACACCAACCTAGTTCACGTGGCGGACGGCTGGTGGGCGCTCCTCCAGCGCGAAGGCGCCTCCCTGGCAACGTCGTACTACTCGGACCAGGCGGACGAACACAACGCGGTGACCGGCCGCCCCAGCCACGCTCGCACCCTGGCCAACATCAAGAAGGCCTTACGACTCGGCGTTCCGCTCCGTGTCGGGATCGTCGCGACCACCTCAACACAGCGGGTCACAGAGGCTCGGCAGGAACTGGAAGCCCTCGGTGTGAAGCGCATCAGCATCGATCACGTTCGCCCCTACGGGCGGGGAGCACACGGGCAGGCCCTGGACGTCTCTGGGCTGTGCGGCCGCTGCGGCACCGGCCGGGCTGCCGTCAGCCCCGACGGCAATGTGGCCCCGTGCGTATTCTCCGCCGATTGGTTGGGCCTCGGGAACGTCCAGAGCACCCCTCTGGCCGCTATCCTCAGCGGTCCCGCCATGGCCGAAGCGCAGGCAGCGATCCGCAGCGTGGCAGCGAAGGGTGGGGACGAGGACGACGACGGGTGCGACCCCGTGGGGGACGGGGAGTGCTCCCCCGGATATCCAAGCAGCTCGTGCAGCCCGAGGAACTGATGGACAACGACTCACCCGGCACCGAAGCGCTGTGGGCGCTGGTGCGCCCGCACACCGGCGAACAGCCCGCCGTAGAACCCACTTCGCGCGGGAACGGCTCGGACGTCACAGCCGTGATCACGTGCGAGAACGGACCCGTCTTCGTCAAGGCCTGCCCCAACCGGCCCGGAGGCCGCCGCGCTTCCATCATCCGCGAACGGCTCGTCAATCCATCCGTGCGCACCGTCTCGCCGAAGCTGTTGTGGCACGCCCAGAATGACGAGTGGATCGCGCTCGGTTTCGAGCCCGTCGAAGGGCGATCGTCGGACTTCACACCGGTTTCTGCGGACCTCCCTCGGATCGCAGCCGTGCTGGACCAGATCAAGGATCTCCCCCTACCTCCCGAGGCATGCAACTGGCGCGAGACCCGCTGGAACCGGTTCGCCGACGAGAAGGACGCCGACCTGTTCAAGGGCGACACGCTCCTCTTCACCGACGTGAACCCCGACAACTTCATGATCGGGAACGAACGGATCTGGGTCGTGGACTGGTCCTGGCCCACCCGCGGCGCGGCGTTCATCGACCCCGCATGCCTCGTCGTACAGCTCATCGCGGCCGGGCATACCGCCGAGGCGGCTGAGAGGTGGGCCGCCGAGTGCCGGGCGTGGGCAGACGCGGACTCCGCAGCGATCGACGCCTTCGCCGCCGCCACCCTCCGCATGAACCGATCGCAGGCCGACCGGTACCCCGAGGCAGCCTGGCTCGAAGACATGGCCGCAGCCGCGCGGACGTGGGCCAGCCACCGAGGCGTGGCAGAGAGGTCCGCCACGTAGGAGGCCCGTCAGCGGGCTGAGCCCATGCGCCTCCCTCGAGATACACGGACGAGGCCCCTCGTCGAAATGGCCAAAGCCGGACTATTCCCTAGGGTTAGGCTGAATCTCCTGGTTCACGGGACGACGAGGGGCGGAACCTCCGTGCGCACGTTGCAAGTTCACCACGTCAAGGACTCACTCAGGCAGGACTTCACCGGCCTGATCGACGTGAGCGACCTAACGGGCAACCAGGGCACGCAATCTGACACGATCTTCCTCAGCAGGGCACTGGCAGCTCGCGCCGTACAGCGCTTCACGGGCTGCGCCCTCGACGAGGCCGCCGCCGCCGTGACCGACGGGTTCCACGACAACGGGATCGACGCTCTGGCTGTCGATGAGGAAAACCGCCGGATCGTCATCGTCCAGTCTAAATTGGACAGCTCAGGAAACGCTGGTCTCTCCCAGGCCGATGCGCTAAAAATCCGGAACGGTTGCAGCGACCTGTTCGACATGAAGTTTGACCGCTTCTCCCCCACACTCCAAGCGCGTCGCACAGAAATCGCCGCAGCCTTGAGCGATGCCGCGGTCACCTTCATCGTGGTTGTCGCCACTACGGGCCGAAGCACCCTGCCAACGGAGGCCCAGCGCGTGTTCAACGACTTCCTGACGGAAGTCAACGAAAGCGACCCAGTGGTCACCTTGGAAGTACTTGGCCTGCGAGAATTCCATTCCATGGTGGTCGAAGGAACAGCAGGACCACGGATCGAGTTGGCCGTTCCCATCGAGCAGTGGGGCAGGGTCGAACTTCCCTATCAGGCCTACTACGGTCTTGTTCAGGCGACAGAAATCGCCTCGTGGTTCGAACAGCACGGCGATCGACTCTTCTCACAGAATCTGCGCAAGTCGCTCGGCAGCACTGAGGTAAACGAGGGCTTGACTCACACGCTACTCACCAAGGGTGAGAATTTCTGGTATTATAACAATGGAATCACCGCACTCTGCGAGTCCATCAGAAAAACTCCTCGCGGTGGTTCGACCCACGCGTACGGGGACTTCGCGATCGAGGGTGTGAGCGTGGTCAACGGGGCACAGACCGTGGCGAGCATCCACCGAGCCGCAAAGAAGGATGAGAAGTCCCTCGAAGAAGCCCGCGTATGGGTCCGATTCATCTCGCTCGAGGGGTGCCCACCCGACTTCGCCACGGATGTGACCCGGGCGACGAACACGCAGAACAGCGTCGAGAATCGGGACTTCGTCGCACTTGATCAACAGCAAGAACGAATTCGCCGGGACATGCTTCTGTCACTGCACAAGCAGTACTCCGTCAAGCGCGGCGAAAACGTGCCCGCGGAGAGCGATGGGTGCACAGTCGAAGACGCAATCGTCGCTCTCGCCTGCGCCCACAACAATCCGTACTACACAGTTCTGGCGAAGAGCGCGGTTGGCCGACTGTCCGAAAACACCGAACGGGCCCCGTACACAAACCTGTTTAACCACGGGACCAGTGCACACCGGGTGTGGCGTTGCGTTCAGGTGATGCGTGCGGTCGAGGCAGACCTGGCCGATCGCCGGAGGAATCTCGTCGACAGAGAATTCGCCGTGGCCGCGCACGGGAACCGGATCGTGCTTCAGCTGGTCTTCAACCAACTCAGACTGGACAAGGTCAACGACACGAACTACGACTGGGACAATGAGATCAAGCGGATCCACGAGGTGACCGGCATTGCTCTGGGACATCTGACCGAGGCCATCGAGAGCACCTACTCGAATAACTACCTCGCACCGCTCTTCAAGAACACCACGAAGTGCCGCGACCTGGTCACCCAAGCCGAGGCCAAGTTCAGTTCCGACTGACCGGCAGTACTCGCCAGGATTGACTCTCCGCCAGGTACCCCAGCCGACTCAACCGGTTCGACGCCCGCCTGAAGCCTGTGCGTTTCGAGCGGGAGGCCCAGTACTGGCACGGGGTCGCCGCCTGCGCCAACGCTTCCGGGACGCTCAACTTCGGCGCGTGGCAAGGACTCCGGCGCCCGGGTAGCCAACGCGATCCTCGGCCCCGACACGGACCACGGCCGGCCGGATTCCACACAGCACCGGCACGGTACCGGGCCTTACAGCCGGAGATCGGGGGGGGCCGCATTGAACGGCGGCCACCCCGCTCACGGAATGGTCTCCATAGCCGTTCAGGGCTTCCATCACAGATGGTCGCAAGGAGCGGGTACGGGATCGGGATAACGCGCCGGAGCACCCCTACGAAGGGATGGGCTCCTTGCCCGGTTGTGAGTCGGACCGCCCCGGCGTGAAGAGCTGCCTCAGGCGGGCTTGGACCATCGGTTGGCCGACGACGGGGGCGTCGTAGTGGCCCGCACCCCTGGAGAACGGCGAGGTTGATGTCATTGCCGTTGTTCAGCATCTTGTTGACGACGTTGTACGTGACGGAGTCCGGGCTGGCGATGTCCTCGGTTCCGAAGAGCCACAGGACCGAGCCGGGGAGCCTTGATCCCTCGACCTTGCCTTGGTTCTACGCGTAGAACCTTCTGTTCTCGGGAAGCGCGTTGGGCGCGTCTCCGTGGATTCCCGGATAAGAGGCCAGGCGGTGCGCCGAAGAAGCGCTCAGGTAGCGCTCGATGTCCTGCCTGACGAGAGTGTTCAGGTCGTCGATGCAGGTCTGCCTACTACTCCGAATACGCGGGCGCCGGGAATTCGGAGCACGACCCCACGCGAAACCTGCTCTACGACGCGAGAATGCCGGGCTCCAACATCTCGTACCGGGCGTTCCACGACACCTGGGTAGGCACCCCCTACTACCGGCCGCACGCGGCGGCACAGAGGGCCGGACCGCACAGCGTCGTGTACGCCTCGTGGAACGGCTCGACCCGGACCAGGGCGTGGCAGGTGCTCGCCGGACCGACTCCCCGGCCCCTGTCGGTAGCCGTCGGGCACGCCCCGCGGACCGGCTTCGAGACGGCCGTCACGCCACCCGCCACGGGTCCGTACTTCCAGGTGCGCGCGCTGGACGCGGCGGGGAAGGTCCTGAAGACGTCCAAGGTCGTGAAACTTGGCGGCGGCGCGGCTACACGTTGAAGCGGGACTCCATCACGTCCCCGTCGCACATCACGTAGTCCTTGCCCCCCCATGTGCGCCTTACCCGCCGCGGGGCGTCGGCGACCGAGCCTGTCTCGACCAGATCGTATTGCTCACGCCGCCCGGAACTCCTTGTCCAACAGCCGGGCCCGACTGTTGGACAAGGCATCGGATGGATGCGCGGCAAGGCTGTCAGTGGGGTCGGGCATGCTGATAACCCAGCTGAAGCCGAGGGGGCAGAACGTGGGCGGAGTCGACACCGCACGGGGCATGGGGTTCCAGACGGCATGCGCCATTCTGCAGCTCATCCGCATCCCGGAGGAGTACCCGGACGCCGAGGTCTTCCGGGTGGAGGGGGCCGACGAGGCCATCGACTTCGAGGTGCGGGACGCGCAGGGCACACCGCTGCTGCTCGCGCAGGCGAAGACCCGCGTCGAGCCGGGCTCGTGGTCCGGTCCGGAGCTGGTGCGGCTGGCCCGCCGGTGGGGGGATGCCGATCCCGGCGGCACGGCGGTGCTGCGGTTCCTCTCGGACGCCCCCGTGCACCCCTCGGGGCAGGCCCTGCGGGACGCGGCGGCGCGGGCCCGGGCCGTGCCGGACCCCAACCGGTGGCTGGTGGAGTGCCAGGGCCTGGTTCCGGCCTCGATCGCGCTCACCATCGAGGATCACGCACTGCTGCGACGGCTGGAGATCGGGACCCGGATCGGCCCGTGGGAGCAGATCCTCGACCAGGCACGGCTGGAGCTGTTACGCCTGTCTCCCGTCGCCATGGCGGCGGGAGAGGTCGACAGCACCGTCAACACACTGTTCGTGAAGATGTTCCAGTGGTCCGGGGACCGTAGGCTCGCCCGGCGCACGGTCCGGATGGACGAGCTTCCGGGGCTCCTGCGCGCACAGCGCGTCACTCCCGGGGCGGGGGCGGTCACATCGCCCGCGCCCGGCCGTGCGCTCTTCCGCGAGGTCCCCTCGGCTGCCGGTGTGCGCGGCCGGAGCCGGGAGCTGACGGCGCTCAGGGAGCGGTTCGAGCGGGAGCCCGACGCGGGCACCGTCCGCGTGGTGATGTCCGGGTTCGGAGGGATCGGCAAGTCGAGCATCGCCCGGCTGTACGCCCACCGGTACCGGGACGCGTACGAGTTCGTCTGGTGGATCCCCTCCGACACCCGGGAGGACGTACTCGCCGCGTACCGGCGGATGGTCGCCGAGGAACGGCAGGAGACCGGGGCGGCGAGCGAGGAGGAGACCCTCGCCCAGATCGGCTCCCGCCTCGCGCACCTGGGCCCCCGGCTGCTCCTGATCTACGACAACGTCGCGGACCGGGAGCAGCTGCAGGGGCTGCTGCCCGCCTGTGACGGGGCGCATGTGCTGACCACCACCCGCGACTCGGCCTGGGCGGCGGCGGAGAGCGGGTTGGTGGTGGAGCGGATGACGGCCGACGAGGCCACCACCTGGACCGGGGAGCGGCTGCCGGGTGCCTCGGGGGACGAGGTGTCCGCGCTGGTCGACGCGGTGGAGGGCATCCCGCTCGCCATCGCGCAGGCCACCGGCTACATCGCGGCGACCCAGTGCCCGGTCGGCATCTATCTGACGGAACTCGCCGAATGTCGGACCCGGTTGCTCGACGATTCCGGCTTCGTACCGCTCGACTACGGGCCGAGGGTGACGCTAACGGCGGCGGTGACCCTGAGCGTGGGGAAGGTGCTCGATCGGGCTCTGCGGTCGTCCAAGGGCTCGGGCCAGCATCTCGCCGCCGAGGTACTCGCCCGATGTGCCCTGCTCGCGCCGGACTTCATTCCGCTCCATCTGGCCACGCTCGACCTTCCGAGCGGATCCGCTGTCTACGCTGCCGTAGCGGAGCTGCGCAGGTTCTCGCTGGTCGACCCCCGGGACGGCGTGCTGGCGATCCATCGCATCGTCCAGGAGATCTTCCGCGCGATGCTGGACAACGATGCCGTGGACATGATGCAGGGCCGCTTCCAGTTCGAGCTGGTGAGGCGGCTGGTGGAGTGCGAGAAGCAGCATGCCTGGACCGAGGCAGCCATCCTCATCGAGCACGCAGTGCATGTGGCGCACAACGTGCGCGGCAGCGGCAATGGGGACGGAAACACCATCGCGCTCCTCGCCAATGTCGCCGGGGCCATCGTGAACGTGCAGAGTGATCTCCAGCGCAGTGAGGGACTGTTGCGCGAGGGGCTGGAGATCGTGGAGCAGGCGCGGGAGGGGGTGGTGGACGATCCCGTCTACCGGCGGGCTGCGACGATGGTCGGCTTGGCCCAGTGCCTGCTGAATCAGTCGCGGTTCGAGGAGGCCGCGGAGGCGGCGCAGACCGCATGGGCCCTGCTGGAGGGGACGGACGCACTCGACGCGGACGGGGTGGAGCACCTGCTCCTGGCCCATGTGGCCGACATGCGCGCGGCCGTAGCACAGGACCGGTTCGCCGACATGGCTCGCGCCGGCGCCCGGCTCGCAAGAGTGCTGCAGCGCGAGGACGTGGCTCCCGCGACCGCCCTCCGCATCCGATTGGAACATGCACAGGTGCTCGTGTGGGTCCAGTACTGGGATGACGCGGCCGGGGCCATCGACCAGGCAAAAGCTGAGGCTCCGGCCGAGGCGGAGACAAGTACAAAGCTGCGCTTCCTGGACGCGATCGTTAAGGCGTCCACGGGCCGCATCGAGGAAGCCCTCACCATCACCGCCGCGATCCCCGAGCCCACCGAGCGGGCGGCCATGACCATCCTGCGCCACCACGCGGACGAGATGGTGGAGGCGGCACATGCCGTGATGGTCGGCAGTCTCGCCAGGCACAAGGAGGGGCTCACCCCGGACGTCTGGATCCTGCAGGCCGCGGAATCGATGCTCGACCGGGCCGAGGCCCTACTGAGAGAGCACACCGACGCCGGTCCTGACGTGATGGCCACCGTCATTCAGCGGCGCGCGATTCTGGCCTTGAACCGGCACATGGTGGGGCACCCGGACGGGGACATTGAGCCGTGCCGCGCCCTCATGCGGGAGAGCCTGGAGCTGTTCGAGGCGGCGGGGCAGGGCCACGTACCGCTCGCAGTCACGGCACGCCGCTTCCTGGAGTTGAGAGAGCAGGACATCCAGGGCGGAGCCCGGGCTTCCGAAGAGAGCGAAGACGGGCCTCCGACCGTTCCACTGCCGCCGTCCGGCGGCGACGGTGCGTACCCGATGCCCGCGGTGTCCTGGCATGACGCCCTGGTGCTCCCCCGTGCCGCTCCGCCGGAGGCCCGTCCGCTGTACAGCCTGATCGGGGCCACCATCTACCACCTGGGCGGCCAGGTGGCGCCCTCCCCCGCTTTCCTCTCCCTGGCGTTCGCCACGGCGCTGCGTGCGCTGGGGTCGGAAAGCCGACTGGTGCCCGCGGTGGTGCACGTGATGCAAGGTGACGAAACATCCGTCGATCTGCCGGAGTGGCGTATTCCACCAACTATCACGAATAACGGGGAGATCCTGGGGCATGTGGCCGTCTGGTGCGAGGACGCCGGACGGCTCGTGGACCCGGCTCTGCTACTTGGCCAAAGCCGGTTCGCCCCCGGCGCCGCGGAGCGCGAGATCTTCCGCAAGCCCCTCGTCTTCCCATCGCCCGGGTTCGACTCTCTGCTCGGCGTCAGCCCAGCCACCCACAGAGAAGGGCACCTGCTCGCGTACCACTTCCGCCCCGACTGGGAGGGGCAGCTCGGCGAGGTGATCGCGCATCTGGACAAGGCGGCGGTCGCCGAGTTCGCGCAGACACTCATCACCTCCGCCGCCCTGGCCGCCGCCGACCCCGCGTAGCGGCGATGAGCCCTACCCGTCGCGCCGGCCGATGGCGTCGAAGGCTTGGGCGATGCGCGTCCGGTCGTGGCAGCCAATGGAGAGGAGGCGGTGCAGGAGCAGACGGGCCTTGTACAGGCTGAGGTCGCCGCCCGCGATCAGTCCGGCCGCGAGGAGATCCTGCTCGGAGCCGGGGTAGTGGTAGGTGCGGGTGAGTACGGGGCCGTTGCCGATGCGGGAGGTGAGGACGACGGGGATCCGGTCCGCGAGCCGGTGGAGCCGGGGGACCAGCCCTTCGGGAACGTGCCCGGCACCGATGGCCGCGACGACGAGCCCGTCACACTGGCCGTCCAGCAGGTCCAGTTGGGTGCCGTCGTCCCCGAAGGCCACGGTGTGCAGCGCGACCCGCACCGGGCGCGGGTCCGCCGTTCCCCCGGCGCCGGGCGGGACGGTGGTCCTGTGGGGCAGTTGCTGATGGAGCCTCACCCGTCCCTCCACCACCAGTCCGAGCGGGCCGGAGCCGGGTGAGGTGAAGGCGGCGGGACTGGTCGTATGGCCCTTCTGGACCGTACGGGCGGCGTGCACTTCGTCGCCGAGGACGACGACACAGCCCGCCCCCCGCAGCCACGGTCCGGCCGCCGCGATGACGGCGGCGTACAGGTTGGCCGGTCCGTCAGGGCCGGCCTTGGTCGCGTCGCGCATCGCTCCGGTGAAGACGATCGGCTCCTCGCCCTGGTGCAACAAGTCGAGGTAGAAGGCCGTCTCCTCCATGGTGTCCGTTCCCTGGACGACCACGACGCCGTCCACCCGCCCGGAGTCGAGCTCCGCCCTGATGGCGGCGTGGAGCGCGTCGAGATCCGCCAGCGACAGTGAGGCACTGGGCAGACGGCGGAAGTCGTGGACGCGCAGCTCGACTCCCAAGGCGTCCAGGCCGCTCACGGATCCCAGGAGCTGCTCCGCGGACAGGGCGGGGGACAATTCGCCGGTCCGTGGGTCCGCGGTGGTGGCGATGGTGCCGCCGAGGGCGAAGACAGCGGCGCTCCGGCCGGTCAGTGACATGGCGTTCCTCTCAGCTGTCGCGCGGAACAGCGGGCAGGGCGTGGCGGACGACGGCACGGGCGAGGACGGCGGTGGCGTCCACGACTCGCATGCGCCGTGAATTGTGGCCTTCGAGAAGCAAGGGGATCTCGGTGACCGACCGGACGGCGTCCGCCCAGCGGCTGTCCGAGCGACCGCAATGCCGGTGACATCAGCCGACGGGCGTGGGCCAGGTCTCCCCCTGCCTTGACCTGGCGGATGGCCGACATCACCGCCTGTTGGGCCGTGGAGTCGGGGATCAGGGGTTTCAGACCGCAGCGGGACAGGGCGTTCTGGTACAGCTCGGCCGTGAGGGTGCCGGTGGTGGCCAGAATTCCGACGGTGGCGCCGGGCTGCGAGCGGGCGACCTCTTCGGCGGTCTCGGCCACCATGTCGAGCACGGGCACCGGGGCGGCGGCCGACCGCACCGCGCCCAGGAAGGCGTGTGCGGTATTGCACGGAACGGCGATGAGGTTCGCACCCGCCAACGCCACGTAGTGCGCTCCCCGTTTGAGCCACGGTGAGGGATCCGCGCCATGGTCGAGAAGCGCGGCGGTGCGATCCGGAATCGTAGGATCGGCCCAGATGACGACGGGCACATGGTCCTGGTCCCGGGCAGCCGGAGTCGCGCGGATGAGCTTGGCGTAGAAGTCGGCGGTCGCCGCGGGGCCCATGCCTCCGAGGATGCCGACTTTCAGTGCTCTCCCGGTCGTACGGCGTGCGCTGACGCACTCCCGTGCGTCCATTGCGTCCGTGGTCATCCGCGGGCCCCCCGCAGCGAACGGCCGGGCGTCGCGTCGAGGTCGATCTCCCCGTCGCGCACCACGAACTCCCCGCCCACCAGCACGTGCTGGAACCCATCAGAAGGGCGCGTCGGGTGTTCGTAGGTGGACCGGTCGTGCACGGTGAGCGGATCGAAGACGACGAGGTCCGCGTCGGCGCCGGGCTGGACCCTCCCCTTGCGGCGGGCATCGGGGCACGCGCGCTCCAGCACCCGCGCGGGCAGCAACGTGGCGCGGCGGATCACTTCCGGGAGGGTGAGGAGGCCGGTTTCCCGGACGTAGACGCGCAGGGTCCGGGCGAAGGTGCCCGTGCTGCGGGGGTGGGTGACGGCGTCGGAGGGCGGTGGCCACTCCGTGCCCGTCAGCGGCTTCCCGTCGCCGCTCTGGAGTGGCATGGCGTCGGAGGCGATCATCGTGTCGTCGAAGAGAAGGGCACGGCGCAGCAGGTTCTGTTCGTCGGCGCGCGACTCGTCCAGGTACTGGATGATGGCGGGCGCGCCGGGGTCCTGGACGCGCAGCTGCATCAGCCGGCTCGCGGTGGCCGGCCGCTCCCCCGTCGGCGTGTGGACGATGTGGGAGGGCGTGATGCCGAGCCGGGGCAGGTTGTCCGGATGCAGGAAGGGCGCGCCGATCGCGGTCATCGACGCACCGTACGGATACGCCTCGGTGGTCACCTGGACGCCGTGGGCACGGGCGTTGCCGACGAGTTCCGTCACCACGTCGATCTGCTGGAGCGATGTGCTGTTGATGTGGCACAGATGCATGTGCGCGCCGGTGCCGAGCCCGACGGCGACGATCTCCTGGATGCCCTGGAGGGCCGTACCGGGCTCCGAGCTGTTCTTGTGCCGGGCGTGGGTGTACGTCGGGACGCCGTACCGGGCCGCCAGCCGTGCCACGTCGAGGTATTCGCGGTGGGAGGCGTCCGGGGCGTAACCGATGAGGACACCGATGCCGAGCGCGCCGAGTTCGAGCTCGGCCTCCAGACGGTCGAGGATGCGGCGTACGTCGTCCGGGGTTCCCGGGGCGCCCCAGCTCCGTCCCCCCATGCGGGCGGTGAGCTGCGTGGTCAGGGTGCGCGGGTCCAGATCGTCCATGACGGACATCCGTGCCGCCGCCCAGGAGGCCGAGTACCCGTAGTTGATGGGGCGCCCGTCCAGCGCGGCGTCGCGGTAGGCCCCTTCCAGCCAGGGGGCACCGGCTTCGAGTTCCAGCGCGGTCGTCACGCCGTCCAGCGCTTGCAGCCGCATCGACGTCGGAGTCAGGGCGTGGCTGTGCAGGTCGATGAATCCGGGAGCGACGACCCGTCCGGTGACGTCGACGACGCGTTGGGCCCGAAGCGGTTCCTCGGCGATGGCGACGATGCGTCCGTCGTCCACCGCGATGTGCCGCACGGCGTCGAGGCCGGTCTCCGGGTCGATCACCCGGCCTCCCGACAACACGAGGTCGTGGACACTCTGCGGCGCGCCGTCCGCCGCGGCCGCGCTCGGCTCCGTATCCATATCAGCTGCCTCTCCTTCCGCACTTCCATGGTTGTCTCCGCACCGTGCCAGCGCGGATAATGAACAGGCTGTACGTGCAGCAAATAGACAGACGGAGCGCTCCAAACGCCGGAAAGCGGCTTCCCATGCTCAGTGAGATCGACCTCCAGCTGCTCGACGCCCTCCAGGTCAACCCCCGCGCCTCATGGACGCTGATCGGCCGGGTCCTGGAGATCGACCCGGTCACCGCGGCGCGGCGCTGGGCACGGTTGCGCGAGAACGGGCTGGCCTGGGTGTCGGTCGCGTTCGGCCCGCACGAGGCCGGGCAACTGTGCGTGGTGGTCGTCGAGGTCGAGTGCGAGCGGGGCGCGAGCGCGGCCGTCGCGGCGGCCATGGCCCGGTGGAACAGTGCCCTCACCGTCCAGTACACGGCGGGCCGCCAGGACCTCTGGGCGCTTCTGGTCACCGCCGACTTCCCGACGATGTCGCAGCTGCTGCTCGTCGGGCTGCCCGAGCTGGAGGGCGTGGCCCGGAGCCGCAGTTACTTCGTGACCCGGCTGTTCGAGGCGACCGGGCGCTGGCGGCTGCACGTCCTCGGCCCCGGCCAGGTGCGCCGGCTGCGCGAGGCGTATCCGGAGCGGTCCTCGGAGGGCGCGCGGCCCTTCGGGGCCACGGACCGCGCGATGTTCCGTGAGCTGAGTACCGACGGGCGGCGCACCCATGCCGAGGTGGGCGAGACGCTGGGCGTGTCCGCCCGTACGGTGCAGCGGCGGCTGAACGCGCTGATGTCCCGTCGTGAGGTGGCGTTCCGCTGTGATGTCGCCCGGGGCCTGGTCGGCTGGCCCAGTTCCGCGGTGATCTGGCTGAACGTGCCCGAGGACCGGCTCGACGAGGCGGGACGGGTCCTGGGCCGCCGGTCGGAGGTCCGCACGTGTCTCGCCATCGCCGACGAGCGCAACCTCATGCTCAGCATCGGCCTGCGGCAGATCTCCGACCTGCACGGCCACATTGTCCAGATCCTGCACGACGTGCCCTACGCGCGGATCCTCGATCGCAACATCGTGCTGCGCCAGGAGAAGCTCTACGGTCGCATTCTCGACGCGACCGGCCGGGCGGTCGAGGCAGTCCCGATCGACCCATGGGCCGACCAGGTCTGATCCTCTACTCCAGCGGCTTCCCCTTGGTCTCGGGCGTGGCCAGGACCACGGCGGCCCCGATCAGCAGCAGGACCATGGTGTAGCCGATGAAGAGGTCGCCGTGCCCCGTATTGCCCAGCCAGGTCTGGAGGTACGGGGCGGTGCCGCCGCAGAGCCCCACCGCGACCGAGTAGGGCAGCCCGATCCCCGAGGCGCGCACATGCGTGGGGAACAGCTCGGCGAGGAAGGCCGGCAGGATCGACGTGACGATGGCCAGCAGGACGCCCGCGATCGACATGGCCAGGGTGAGCTGCCACATCTCGCCCTGGATGAGGCGGTTCAGGGGGAACGACAGGGCCGCGGCGCCGAGCGTGAAGACGAGGAAGTTCGGCCGCCGCCCGAAACGGTCGGACAGCGCCCCGGCGAACGGCAGCGCCGCGATCGTGACGGCGGACGAGATGACACCGGACCACAGGGCGGCGGACGCGTCCATGTGCTTCACGCTGATCGCGTACGCCGGTGCGGCGGTCACCCACGCGTAGAAGAACGTGGTGACACCGACGACGAGCCCGATGACCCGGAGCGCCGCGCCTCGGTTCTCCCACAGGCCCCGGGCGATCGAGACCCGGTCCCTGGCCCGCTCCTGCTCGTACTGCGGTGTCTCTTCCAGCGTCCGGCGCAGGAAGAGGGTGACGACGCCGAGCACCCCGCCGACGAGGAACGGCACCCGCCACCCCCAGGCCGACATCTGCTGCTCGGAGAGCACGCTGGTCAGCGTGGCGCCGAGCAGCGTCCCCAGGAGGATGGCCGCGACGCCGGAGACATAGATCGCGCTCGACCACAGACCCCGGCGGTGTGCGGGAGCCGATTCGGAGATGTAGGTGTACGAGGCTCCCGCCTCACCCCCGTACGCCAGCCCCTGGAGCAGCCGGGCGATCAGGAGCACCACCGATGCCGTCGCGCCCACGCTCTCGTACGAGGGAGCGACACCGATCAGCAAACAGCCGACGGCGCCGAGGACGATCGACAGCAGCAGCGCCGCCCGCCGCCCGTACCGATCGCCGATCCAGCCGAACAGCAGACCGCCGAGCGGACGCATCACGAACCCCACGGCGAACACCGCGAGCGTCGCGAGCAGCGCGGAGAACGCGTTCCCCTGGTCGAAGAACTGCGCGGCGATGAAGGGCGCGAAGAGCGCGTAGACGTTCCAGTCGTACCACTCGAGCGCGTTGCCCGCCCCGGTGCCGACAATGGTGCGCATCCCCTGCCGCCGGGTGGGGCAGGGGCTTGCGGCGCCGTGATCCGCATCCGGTGCAGCAGTGAGGTCGGTCTTCATCTGGCTCCTCCTCCGTCGGCTGGTGATTGCGGCTATCACCGTGGACGAGGGGGCCGTAGAAGGGCCCGCAATGCAGGAACCGGACTCCTGGGGCTTTACGTGCGCAGCCTTCGGACGCGGGTCGACGACGACGCGGAGCTCAGACGTTGAAGCGGAACTCCACCACGTCACCGTCGCGCATCACGTAGTCCTTGCCCTCCATGCGCGCCTTGCCCGCCGAGCGGGCGTCGGCGACGGAGCCCGTTTCGACCAGGTCGTCGAAGGAGATGACCTCGGCCTTGATGAAGCCCTTCTGGAAGTCGGTGTGGATGACACCGGCCGCCTCGGGGGCCGTGGCGCCCTTCTTGATGGTCCAGGCGCGGGATTCCTTGGGGCCGGCCGTGAGGTAGGTCTGGAGGCCGAGGGTGTTGAAGCCGACGTGGGCGAGGGTGGCGAGGCCGGGTTCGGTCTGGCCTACGGACTGGAGGAGTTCGAGGGCCTCCTCGTCGTCCAGTTCGGCGAGGTCCGCTTCGAGCTTGGCGTTGAGGAAGATCGCCTCGGCGGGGGCGACGAGGGAGCGCTGCTCGGCCTTGAAGTCCTCGTCGGTCAGCTCGTCCTCGTCGACGTTGAAGACGTAGAGGAACGGCTTGGTGGTGAGCAGGTGCAGGTCGTGGAGGAGGGCGGCGCGCTCGCTGCCCTGGACGATGCCCGCGGAGAAGAGGGTGCGGCCCTCTTCGAGGATGGCCTTGGCCTCCTCGACGGCCTTGACCTGGGCCTGCTTGTCCTTCTGGATCCGGGACTCCTTGACCAGGCGGGGCAGCACCTTCTCGATGGTCTGGAGGTCGGCCAGGATCAGCTCGGTGTTGATCGTCTCGATGTCGCTCTTGGGCGAGATCTTCCCGTCGACGTGGACGACGTTCTCGTCCTTGAAGGCGCGGATGACCTGGCAGATGGCGTCGGACTCGCGGATGTTCGCCAGGAACTTGTTGCCCAGGCCCTCGCCCTCCGAGGCACCCTTGACGATCCCGGCGATGTCGACGAAGTCGACGGTGGCGGGGAGCTTGCGGGCCGAGCCGAACAGCTCGGCGAGCTTGTCGAGGCGGGGGTCGGGGACGCCGACGACACCGACGTTGGGCTCGATGGTGGCGAACGGGTAGTTGGCCGCCAGCACGTCGTTCTTGGTCAGGGCGTTGAACATGGTCGACTTGCCGACATTCGGCAGACCGACGATTCCGATCGTGAGCGACACGTTGGCGACTTCCCGTAGCTTCCCGTAGCGGGATCGAATGCAAGGACAGGGTCACGGCCCCCGCGGGGGCCGGTCCACCAGTCTACGGGGCCGCCTCCGGTCACCCGCCCGGGCGGATCGTCACCCTCCCGGGCTGACAATCAGTCGAACAGACTGCCAAGGTCCCGCGAAAGGCGTGTCCCAGTCCGGATTCCAGCCCTCCGCCCACCTACGTTGGTCTGGTGGAGCACTACAGGACACGTACGCCCCGGCGGGCGGCCGCCCCCTCGCCCCGGCCGGCGGCGGACGACACGTACCCGGGCAGGAGCGGGGGCCGGAGCAGGAGCGGGGGTCAGGGTTCGGGCGGCGCGACGCGCGGCGCGCGGCCGGTGGCACGCCCGGGCGGGCGGGGCGGGCTGCTGGGCGCGGCCGCCGCGCTGCGCGACCGGCCGGTCACCCTGCCCAGCGCCCGGCTCACCGCCTTAGGCGCGGGACTGCTGACCGCGCTCGCGATGCTGGCCTTCGGCTGCCTGGACGCGCTGCTGTTCTCCGGGTCGCCCACCGCGTACGGGGTGTTCTTCCTGCTGGCGTGCGCGGGCTGCGGGATGTGGGTGCGGCCCGCCGACCTGTTCCCGGGGGCGATCGGGGTGCCGATCGCGTTCACGGCCGGGCTGCTGCCGATCAACGACGGCGGCGCGGGGTTCGCGGGCCAGGCGCTGGGCGTGTTCACCGCGCTCTCGCTGAACGCGGGCTGGCTCTACGCCGGGACGCTGCTGACCGCGCTGATCGTCCTCGTCCGCAAGGTCGCCCTCATGGGGCGGCAGCGGCGGCGCCGTCAGCAGCGGCAGCCGCGGCCATCGCGGCACCCACGATCCCCGCATTGTTCTGAAGCTGAGCCGGGACGATCTCGGCCCTGATGCCCTCGATCAGCGGCAGGAACTTGTGCGCCTTCCGGCTCACCCCGCCGCCGATCACGAACAGCTCGGGCGAGAACAGCATCTCCACGTGCGCCAGGTACTTCTGCACCCGGTGCGCCCAGTCCGGCCAGCTCAGGTCGTGGTCCTCGCGGACCTTGGTGGAGGCGCGCTTCTCCGCCTCGTGGCCGTCCAGCTCCAGATGGCCCAGCTCGGTGTTGGGCACCAGCCGACCGCCGGTGAAGACCGCGCTGCCGATGCCGGTGCCCAGGGTGAGCACGATCACGGTGCCCTGACGGCCGCGGCCCGCGCCGAAGGTCATCTCGGCGACCCCGGCCGCGTCCGCGTCGTTCAGCACGGTGACCGGTGCGCCCAGCCGCTCGCCGAGCAGACCGGCCAGGTCGGTGCCGATCCAGCTCTTGTCGACGTTCGCGGCGGTACGGGTCGTCCCGTCCGTCACCACGCCCGGGAAGGTGACCCCGACCGGGCGCCCGGACCAGCCGAAGTGCCCGGCGACCTCCACCACACCGTCCACGACCGCCTCGGGCGTGGACGGATGCGGGGTGAGCACCTTGTGGCGCTCCTCGGCCAGGTCGCCGCGGTCCAGATCCACCGGCGCGCCCTTGATCCCGGACCCGCCGATGTCCACGCCGAAGACCCGGGCGGCACCGTTTCCGTTGGTCACCGCTCCGCGCCGTCCGTCCCGGTGGCGGCCGTCCCGGCGGCCGCCGCAGCCTCGGCGCGCAGGTCCCGGCGCAGTTCCTTGGGTAGCGAGAAGGTCATGGTCTCCTGCATGGGCTGTACGACCTCCACGTCCCCGTAGCCGCGCTCGGCCAGCCACTCCAGGACGCCCTCGACCAGCACGTCCGGTACGGAGGCGCCCGAGGTCACGCCGACCGTCGTCACGCCCTCCAGCCATGCCTCGTCGATCTCGCTCGCGTAGTCGACCAGGTGGCCGTCCTTGGCACCGGCGCCGATCGCGACCTCGACCAGCCGCACCGAGTTGGAGGAGTTCTTGGAGCCGACGACGATGACCAGGTCCGATTCGGCCGCGACCTGCTTGATCGCGATCTGGCGGTTCTGGGTGGCGTAGCAGATGTCGTCGCTGGGCGGGCTGATGAGCTGCGGGAAGCGGTCCTGGAGCGCGTCCACGGTCTCCATGGTCTCGTCGACCGAGAGGGTGGTCTGGGACAGCCAGACGACCTTGGACTCGTCGCGGACCTCGACGTTCTTCACATCGCCCGGGCCGTCGACCAGGGTGACGTGGTCCGGCGCCTCGCCGCTGGTGCCGATGACCTCCTCGTGGCCCTCGTGACCGATCAGGAGGATGTCGTAGTCCTCCTTGGCGAACCGGACGGCTTCCTTGTGGACCTTGGTGACCAGGGGGCAGGTCGCGTCGATGGTGGCCAGCTGACGCTGCGCGGCTTCCTCGTGGACGACCGGGGCGACGCCGTGCGCCGAGAAGATCACGATGGAGCCCTCGGGCACCTCCTCCGTCTCGTCGACGAAGATCGCGCCCTTTTTCTCCAGGGTCTGGACGACGTACTTGTTGTGGACGATCTCCTTGCGCACATAAATCGGCGCGCCGTACTGCTCCAGGGCCTTTTCGACGGCGATCACGGCACGGTCGACGCCCGCGCAGTAGCCACGCGGGGCAGCGAGCAGGACCCGGCGGGCGGAGGTTGCAGTCATGTCCCCCATCGTAGGGGCGATGACGACGGGCTCTGTCGGTGGTGGCCGATACCCTCGCGGTCATGGCTGTCAACACGTCCGCGGAAGCGCCGATCCCGGTCGGCGAGGTGTCCCGGCTGATCGGAGGGTGGATCGACCGGCTCGGGGCGGTGTGGGTCGAGGGGCAGATCACCCAGTTGTCCCGGCGGCCGGGCGCCGGAGTGGTGTTCCTGACACTGCGCGACCCCAGCTACGACATCTCGCTGACCGTCACCTGCTTCCGCGCCGTCTTCGACAAGATCGCGGACACGGTCTCGGAGGGCGCCCGGGTCGTCGTGCACGCCAAGCCGGAGTGGTACGCGCCACGCGGCCAGCTGTCCCTGCGGGCCGCCGAGATCCGGCCGGTGGGCGTCGGTGAACTGCTGGCGCGGCTGGAGCAGTTGAAGAAGGCACTGGCCGCCGAGGGGCTGTTCGCCGCCGAGCGCAAGAAGCCGCTGCCGTTCCTGCCTCAGCTGATAGGGCTGGTCTGCGGCCGCGCCTCGGCCGCCGAGCGCGACGTGCTGGAGAACGCGCGGCTGCGCTGGCCCGCCGTCCGCTTCGAGGTGCGCAACGTCGCAGTGCAGGGGACGCACGCGGTGCCGCAGGTGATCGAGGCGGTCAAGGAGCTGGACGCGCTGTCCGCGGTGGACGTGATCGTGGTCGCGCGGGGCGGCGGCAGCGTGGAGGATCTGCTGCCGTTCTCGGACGAACAGCTGGTACGGACGGTCGCCGCGTGCCGTACGCCGGTGGTGTCCGCGATCGGGCACGAGCCGGATTCGCCGCTGCTGGATCTGGTCGCGGACCTGCGCGCCTCCACGCCTACGGATGCGGCGAAGAAGACCGTGCCGGACGTGGGCGAGGAGCTGGTGCGCATCCAGCATCTGCGCGAACGCGCGCTGCGCAGCGTCAACGGGCTGCTGGACCGCGAGGAGCGGGGCCTGGAGTCCGCGCTCGCCCGGCCGTGCCTGCGGCAGCCGCACCGGATGGTGGAGGAGCGCGAGGAGCAGATCGCGTCGGTGCTCGACCGTGCCCGGCGCTGTCTGGGGCATCTGCTCGACCGGGCGGACTCGGAGCTGGCCCACACCCAGGCCCGGGTGGTGGCCCTCTCCCCCGCCGCGACGCTGCGGCGCGGCTATGCGGTGCTTCAGCACGCCGATGGGTCGGTGGTGCGGGCGGCGGACGAGGTGGCGGCGGACGAGGAGCTGCGGGCGCGGGTTGCGGAGGGGGAGTTTGCGGTGCGGGCCGTTGGCGGTTCCGCCGGGGCTGTTGGCTCCGCCGGAGCCGTTGAGTCTGCCGAGGCTGTCGGACCCACTGAATAGGCTGAGGGGCATGGCGAAGACGGACGAGAAGGCCGACGAGAAGGCCGGGGCGGCGGAGACGACGCTCGGGTACGAGCAGGCGCGGGACGAGCTGGTCGAGGTCGTGCGGCGGCTGGAGGCGGGCGGCACGAGCCTGGAGGAGTCGCTGGCCCTGTGGGAGCGGGGCGAGGAGCTGGCCACGGTGTGCCGTCGCTGGCTGGAGGGGGCGCGGGCGCGGCTGGATGCGGCGCTGGCGGAGTCCGGCGACGGGGGCGCGGAGGGCGACGGCGAGGGCTGAGCGGGGTGGGTGGCGCCTGCGGCGGGCTCCTTCCCCACCCCGCCCCTTCCCGAACCGGGGCTCCGCCCCGGACCCCGCTCCTCAAACGCCGGAGAGGCTGGGATTGGGGCATCTCCGCCCCGGACCCCGCTCCTCAAGCGCCGTAGGGGCTTGGAGGGGTTGTGATTCGGAGCACCGTACTCCGGGTTTAGTTGAACATTAACCTAAACCTCGTACAGTGGGGGCAGCGCATATCGCATATAGCACCGCTGTGATCAGGAGGTTTACTTCAATGACGCTCGCACTCGACCCCGCCGCCCAGGATCTGCTCTTCCGTGAGGCCCACACCGTCAACAGCTTCACCGACGAGCCGGTCTCCGAGGAGCAGGTGCAGGCCATCTACGACCTGGTGAAGTACGCCCCCACCGCCTTCAACCAGTCGCCGCTGCGCATCGTCCTGGTCCGCTCCGCCGAGGCGCGTGAGCGTCTGGTGCCGCACATGGCCGAGGGCAACCAGCCCAAGACGGCCTCCGCGCCGCTGGTCGCGATCCTTGCCGCGGACAACGAGTTCCACGAGGAGCTGCCCTCGCTCTTCCCGCATGCCCCGCAGATCAAGGACGCCTTCTTCAGCGAGCGCGGCACCCGTGAGCAGGCCGCCGGGTTCAATGCCTCGCTCCAGGCCGGTTACTTCATCGTCGGCATCCGTGCCGCCGGTCTGGCCGCCGGTCCGATGACCGGTTTCGACCCGGCCGGGGTCCAGAAGGAGTTCCTGGACGACGACCACACCCCGCTGATGATCGTCAACATCGGCAAGCCGGGCGAGAACGCCTGGAAGCCGCGCAGCCCGCGCCTGGCCTTCGACCAGGTCGTCACGACCGTGTGATGGCACAGACAGCAGAGCGCCCCTTCGGCACAGATGCCGAAGGGGCGCTGCTGTCTGATCAGCCCTTCTCGGCCTTGAGCGCCGCGGCCATCTTCGCGAGCTGCCCGTACGAGGCGGTGCCGGTGACGACCGTGGTCACGCCCGGTTCGCGGCGCACCAGGGCGTCGTACTTGTCGCCCTCGTAGCGGACCCACTCCTGGTCGCCGATCTTCTGCTTGGCCTTGGTCTCCCGCGCCTGCTGGGTGACGTCCTCGATGAACGGGACCGCCCGGCCGTCGCTCTGCTCGATCGCGATGTACTCCTCGTTCTGGTCGAGGAAGCCCAGATGCCAGGCCGCGCCCTTGTCCGCGGTGGTCTCGGGCTGGTACGTCACCGAGGTCGCGCGCCACCCCTTGGGCAGGCTGCCCTTCTCGGGGGCGGCGACCGGGTACGGCGCCGCGCGCCGGGCGGTGTCCACCTCCACCCGGTAGTCGACCGTCTGGACGCCCTTGCCCTTGTCACTGTCGTCGTGCGGAATGCCGAAGACGTAGATGGCCGCCGCTACGACACCAATCACCGTCAGCGACAGGACCATGTCCCGCACCGTCTCTTTGCCACGCATACCTGCCACGCCCCTATCGTCCCTCATCGCCTCGCGACACCCGGCACCCAGGGCCGCAACAGGGGCGTGCTCATGCGTGGGGTCCTCTGCTCACTTTCGCAATGAGCGGATAAGGTCATGAGCACCCTCACTTTTTCCGGTTCGTCGCCGTACAGAAAGGTGCGCTCCGATGACCGAGCATCATCTGCCGTCCCAGCTCGAGGTCAGTCCCGCGGCTCCCGACCGCAACCTCGCCCTCGAGCTGGTCAGGGTCACCGAGGCGGGTGCCATGGCATCCGGCCGCTGGGTGGGCCGTGGCGACAAGAACGGCGCGGATGGCGCCGCCGTGAAAGCCATGCGTTCCCTCGTCCACACGGTGTCCATGAACGGTGTCGTGGTCATCGGCGAAGGCGAGAAGGACGAAGCCCCGATGCTCTTCAACGGAGAGCGCGTCGGCGACGGAACCGGCCCGGAGTGCGACGTGGCCGTGGACCCGGTGGACGGCACCACGCTGACCGCCAAGGGCATGGCCAACGCCGTCTCCGTCCTCGCCGTCGCCGAGCGGGGCACCATGTTCGACCCGTCGGCCGTCTTCTACATGGACAAGCTGGTCACCGGCCCCGAGGCCGCCGAGTTCGTGGACATCACCGCGCCGCCCGGGGTGAACATCCGGCGGATCGCGAAGGCCAAGAAGTCCAGCCCCGAGGACGTCACCGTGGTGGTGCTGGACCGCCCCCGCCACGAGGGGCTGGTCAAGGAGATCCGGGAGGCGGGCGCCCGGATCAAGTTCATCTCCGACGGCGACGTGGCCGGTGCGATCATGGCGGTGCGCGAGGGCACCGGCGCGGACCTGCTGCTGGGTGTCGGCGGCACGCCGGAGGGCATCATCGCGGCCTGTGCGCTCAAGTGCCTCGGCGGTACGATCCAGGCCAAGCTGTGGCCGAAGGACGACGAGGAGCGGCAGCGCGCCATCGACGCGGGCCACGACCTCGACCAGGTGCTCCAGACCGACGACCTGGTCAGCGGCGACAACGTGTTCTTCGTCGCCACCGGCATCACCGACGGCGATCTGCTGCGCGGGGTGCGGTACCGCGCGGAGACCGCCACCACCCAGTCGCTGGTGATGCGGTCGAAGTCCGGGACGATCCGGCAGATCGACTCCACCCACCGGCTGTCCAAGCTGCGCGCCTACGCCTCGGTCGACTTCGAGCGTCCGCGCTAGGGCCGGCGGGAAGACCTACGACACGGGCCGGGCGCCGCCGCATGGGGGGCCCGGCCCGTGACGCGAAGAATTCACCCGGCGGCGGCGACGCGCACGGCGCGCTGGAGCTCCGCCTCGCGGCGCCGGCGGCGGGCCAGCACCACCCGGCGCTCGGCCGCGGTCAGCCCGCCCCACACCCCGTACGGCTCGGGCTGGAGCAGCGCGTGCTCCCGGCACTCGACCATGACCGGGCAGCGCGCACAGACACGCTTGGCGGCCTCTTCCCGCGACAGCCTGGCGGCCGTCGGCTCCTTGGAGGGGGCGAAGAACAGCCCGGCCTCGTCCCGGCGGCACACCGCCTCCGAGTGCCAGGGTCCGGCCTGATCCCGAGCGGGGGTGCGCTGCGGGGGCACGGCGGCGTCCAGCAGGGGCTGATGCGGTTGCAGCACGGTCTACTCCTGACGACGGCTCCGGTGTTCACCCTTGCCCGCCTCCCGCCGTACGGCCCCCATGTGCACCCCCATCAGCCGTACGAGAGACGATGCACCAAGCCTTACCCGCTGTGCGCACGCTTATGCACACGGTTGTCCCGCCCGGAAATTCCGTATGCACAGCGGCTGTTCAGCCCTTATGACCTCAGGTTCTTCACACGTTTCCCACGCTTCGGCTTGGCGTCGATCCCGCCGAAGAGCCCGAATCCGCTGACCCGGATCACCGGCGCGTCGGGGTCCGGAGCCTCGCGTTCCGCGATGTCCACGCCGCCGAACACGCCGGAGCCCGAACCGTGCAGCGAGACGTTCTCCGGGACCTTGATCTCCACCCCGCCGAACACCGCCCACGCCTGGATGACGATCTCCCGGTGCTCGAAGACCGCCTCGGTGAGGTCGATCTCGACACCGCCGAAGACCGCGAAGGCGTGCGTACGGCGGCGGGGCCGCCAGCGGCCCTTGCGCACCGCGCCACCGAAGACCGCGACCAGGTTCTCGGGATCACCGGCCGGGCCGGACGCCGCGTCGGAGGGCAGGCCCGCCGCGGCGCGGGACGTGCCCGCGGGCACGTCCCTGACCAGCGGCTCCAGCTCGCCGCGGGTCTTGGCGCGGTAGACCGCGTCGATCCGCTCGGCGTGCTCCTCGGGGTCGAGCCGCCCCTCGGCGAGGGCCTCCCGCAGGATGTCCGCGACCCGGTCGCGATCCGCGTCGGACGCGCGGATCTCCGCCTCCGCGACAGGCGCCGCGACAGGCACCGGGGCGGGCGCCTGAGCGGGGGCGGACTTGGTCAGGGGGATCGGCTGCTGCGACTGCTGCTCATCCACGTCCGACAGAGTACCCAGACGCGATAGATCGCGACTAGTGGTGTGCGGCACGCGATATACGGCGGGCTCTACTGAGCCTTACCTCACAAGCTCCGGCTCCCCCGCCCCGTTCTACGCTTATGCACGCGCTGTCGACGAAGTCAGCCGTAGCCCCCGTCGAGTAAGGAATGGCCGCGATGCCAGAGTTTGCCTATTCGGACCTGCTGCCCCTGGGACCAGACGGCACTCCGTACCGTCTGGTGACCTCCGAGGGCGTGAGCACCTTCGAGGCCGACGGGCGCACCTTCCTCAAGGTCGAGCCGGAGGCGCTGCGCAAGCTCGCGGCCGAGGCGATGCACGACATTTCGCACTATCTGCGCCCCGACCACCTCACCCAGCTGCGCCGCATCCTCGACGACCCCGAGGCCAGCCCGAACGACCGCTTCGTGGCGCTGGACCTGCTGAAGAACGCCAACATCGCGGCGGCCGGGGTGCTGCCGATGTGCCAGGACACCGGCACCGCCATCGTCATGGGCAAGCGCGGCCAGAACGTGCTGACGGAAGGCGGCGACGAGGAGGCCCTCTCGCGCGGTGTCTACGACGCGTACACCAAGCTCAACCTGCGCTACTCCCAGATGGCCCCGCTGACCATGTGGGACGAGAAGAACACCGGCTCCAACCTGCCCGCGCAGATCGAGCTGTACGCGACCGACGGCGGCGCCTACAAGTTCCTCTTCATGGCCAAGGGCGGCGGCTCGGCGAACAAGTCCTTCCTCTACCAGGAGACGAAGGCGGTGCTGAACGAGGCATCGATGATGAAGTTCCTGGAGGAGAAGATCCGCTCGCTGGGCACCTCCGCCTGCCCGCCGTACCACCTGGCGATCGTGGTCGGCGGCACCAGCGCCGAGTACGCGCTGAAGACCGCGAAGTACGCCTCCGCGCACTACCTGGACGAGCTGCCCGCCGAGGGCTCGCCGACCGGGCACGGCTTCCGGGACAAGGAGCTGGAGGAGAAGGTCTTCGAGCTGACGCAGAAGATCGGGATCGGCGCGCAGTTCGGCGGCAAGTACTTCTGCCACGACGTACGGGTCGTCCGGCTGCCGCGGCACGGCGCGTCCTGCCCGGTCGCGATCGCCGTCTCCTGCTCGGCCGACCGCCAGGCGCTCGCGAAGATCACGCCGGAGGGCGTCTTCCTGGAGCAGCTGGAGACCGACCCGGCGCGCTTCCTCCCGGACACCACCGAGGAGGAGCTGACCAAGGGCGCGGGCCCTGACCTGGACGCGGTCGCCGTCGACCTCAACCGGCCCATGGACGACGTCCTGGCCGAGCTGACCAAGCACCCGGTCAAGACCCGGCTCTCGCTGACCGGCACGCTGGTCGTCGCCCGTGACATCGCGCACGCGAAGATCAAGGAGCGGCTGGACGCGGGCGAGGAGATGCCGGAGTACCTGAAGAACCACCCGGTGTACTACGCGGGCCCGGCCAAGACCCCCGAGGGCTACGCCTCCGGTTCGTTCGGCCCGACCACGGCGGGCCGGATGGACGCGTACGTCGAGCAGTTTCAGGCGGCCGGCGGCTCGAAGGTCATGCTGGCCAAGGGCAACCGGTCCCAGCAGGTGACGGACGCGTGCGCCGCGCACGGCGGCTTCTACCTGGGCTCGATCGGCGGCCCGGCGGCGCGACTGGCGCAGGACTGCATCAAGAAGGTCGAGGTCCTGGAGTACGAGGAGCTGGGCATGGAGGCGGTCTGGAAGATCGAGGTGGAGGACTTCCCGGCGTTCATCGTGGTGGACGACAAGGGGAACGACTTCTTCACCGACCCCGGTCCGTAAGCAGCCGTTCGTGAGCACCA
>NZ_GG657754.1:4017508-4046840 GCF_000158915.1 Streptomyces himastatinicus ATCC 53653
TCCAGCAGCGCCTCGATCGAGTCGAACTTCTCCTGGCCGCGCAGGAAGGCGAGGAAGTCCACCTCCACATGGAGCCCGTACAGATCCAGACCGACCCGGTCGATCGCGTACGCCTCCACGGTCCGCTCGGTCCCGTCGAACTGCGGGTTGGTGCCGACCGAGATGGCCGCGGGCATGGACTCGCCCTCGGCCGTCAGCCAGCCCGCGTAGACCCCGTCGGCCGGGATCGCGGTGTGCGGCAGCGTCTCCAGATTGGCCGTGGGGAAGCCCAGTTCGCGGCCGCGCTGCGCGCCGCGGACCACGACGCCCTCGACGCGGTGCGGCCGTCCCAGGACCTCCATGGCGCCCGCGACGTCCCCCTCGGCGACCAGCCTGCGCACCAGGGTGGACGAGACGTCGTCTGTCGCCTGTCGGGCGGGCTCAGCCGGACAGGGCCGCCTCGAAGGCGCCCGGGCGCTGGGGGACGCCGCTACAGGAGGTCTTGGGGGCGGCGGTGGCGGCGGGGCTCTCGGGGGCCGCGGTGCCGGTGTCGCCGCCGTTCTCGGCACCCGTGTCCTCGGGCGTGCAGGGGCGGTCCCGTTCCGCCGACCACATCGACAGCTTCCCGATGCCCCTTGGTGGCCGCGAAGCGGGCGAGCCCGGCCGCGTCCTCCAGCGTGAAGACCTCGCCGGTCACGTCGTTGACCCCGATCATCGGCGTGACGGCGATGGTCTTCCACGCGGCGGCGTCGGACAGCCCGAGCACCCGGCGGATCTTCTCGTGGGCGGCGGTGGCCGCCTGGATGGCGTAGCGGCCCATGTCGCCCGTGTGGTCGCCGCTGTAGTTCATGGCCATGACGTTGACCGAGGAGACCGTGACGCCCTGCTGCCGGGCCGCGGTCAGCTGGGCGAGGGCGCCGGGGGTCAGCCCGTTCGGCATGGCGGGCAGGGTGAAGGAGACGTTCAGCCCCTCGTGGGTGCGCTGGACCAGGGCGATGGCCTGGGCCCGGCGGGCGGTGGCGGCGGCGTCGGAGAGGGCGTCGCCCTCGATGTCGAAGTCGGCCCGGATGATCCCGTAACGCTCGATCACCTCGGTGTATGCGGCGGCGAGTTGCGAGGGGTCGTCGCAGGCCGTGGCCAGCTCCGTGCCGTCGGCGCCGCCGAAGGAGATCCGTACGTCGCCGCCGGCCCGCCGGGTGGCCTCGATACGGGCCGTCAGCGCCGGGTCGTCGAACGGGATGCCGCTGTCCCACGCCGGGGCGCAGCCGTCACCCGATACGACAAAGCCCAGGGTGAACTCCTTGACGCCACGCGACGCCGCGGCGGCCATGTCGTAGCGCGAGCTGGCCCAGGCGCTGACGTACGGCACGAAGTCGGCGGGCGGCGGCGCCGGGCGGGGGGCGGCGTGCGAGGCCGTGTGGTTCGACTCGGACGACTTCTCGCTGCCCGCCCAGACGGCGATGGTGGCGCAGAGCACGGCTCCGGCCATGGCGATGCCGCTCATGCGGGGGCTGGCCCTGAATCGCACGCGCGCTTCCTTCCGCTCCGGAGTGATCGGGGTGAGGCCGCCAAGGGGCCGGGGCTGGTCCCCGGCCCGGCCTCTCCGCCAACCTCGCACATCGGATCAAAAGTGACGAACTATGACACACCGCATGTTTGACACATAGGTTGTATGTCGTATTTTCTGGACTAGCCTCTGACGCATGGATCCTCAGTCAGATGTGGCCGAGCGTGCGCCCTCGCGTCCCGTCCGCTCCGACGTGGCCAGGAAGGGCCCCGTGTTCGTGGACCTCTCCGGGCGCCGCGGCCGGCTGGTACGGCACGCGGGCGCGCTCGCGGGGGCCGTCTGCTTCGGCTATTCGGCGGTCCTCGGAATGGGTTTCGCGGGCGGTACGGCCATCGCTCCCGAGACGCTGATCCCCGGACGCCCCGTCACCACGGAGGCGCTCGGCCGCGAGCCGAGGAGCGCCCCGGACGGGCCTTCCGGCGGGCGTTCCGGGCCGCATGAGCACCCGTCGGAAGACCATGACGACGAGTACGACCCGTACGCCCAGGACGGCCCGGACCGCCGCCGGCCGCACTCCCCCGCGGAGGTACGCCCCGCGGGCGCCCGGCAGGCCACCGCGCTCGCCCGCCCCGCGCCGCCCCAGTCGCACCGCGCACCCGGGGCACGCGACGCGCGGCCGAAGCGCACGGCGCACCCCGCGCGTCCCGGCCGCCGTCCGGCCGCGCACCACGCCCCGCGGCACCGGCGGTCCGCGGCCCACCGGCCCGGCCAGGCGCCGCATCACGCGCGGCCCCACAAGCCCGCCTCGTCGCCTGCGCGCCCAGGGCCCCACAAGCCGCCCCGGAAGCCGGTGGACCCGGCGCCCGATCCAGTGAAGAAGCCCCCGGCCGCCAAGCCCGGCAAGCCCGCCGAGCCGGGCCCCGACCGCCCCCAGAACCCCGGCAAGGGCCAGGCCAAGCCCCCGGTGAACGAGCCCGAGCCCCCGACGTGGGGGCCGACCGACTCGCCCGGGTGGATCAACTGGCAGACGCTCACGCCGTTCCTCGGCAGGGCGACATGAGCGGCGGCAGACCGCTGAAGCTGCCGCGGCCGCGCGGCCGCAGACTCGTGACACTGAGCAAGACGCCCGGCAGCGGCGCACCCGGGCCCCGCAAACCCCGGGCGTCGCGCCTCCGGAGGCGCGTTCGGCTGCGCACCCGCACCCGGATGGCCTTCGCGCTGGCCACGCTGCTCGCCCTCGTGTGCGCCCTGCTGCTGGACGGCTATCTGTACGCCGAGATCGGCAACGACGCCCGGGTGCACGCCTCGCGTTCGTACCGCAGCGTCCCCGAACGGCTGCGCAACGGCGGACCGGTCATCACCTTCGACCGCGAGGGGAAGGCGACCGAGCACTCCATCCCCGCCAAGACCGTCGCGCTGACCTTCGACGACGGCCCGGACCCGCGCTGGACCCCGGAGATCCTGGCCGTGCTGCACAAGCACCGGGTGCCGGGGACGTTCTTCGTACTCGGTCAGATGGTGGTCCGCCATCCGGGGCTGGTACGCCGGATGGTGGCGGCCGGACATGAGATCGGCGTGCACACCTTCTCCCATGTCGACCTGTCCTACCAGGACAAGCAGCGGATGAACCGCGAACTGGCCCAGTCGCAGCTGGCGCTGGCGGGCGCGGCGGGCGTCACCAGTTCGCTGTTCCGGGCCCCGTACGCCTCGGAGGTCTCCGCGCTGGACGACCGCACCTGGCCGGTCCAGCAGCACGTGGGCGCCAAGGGCTACGTCAGCGCGTTCGTCGACACCGACAGCGAGGACTGGCGGCGGCCCCCGGTCAAGGAGATCGTCCAGAACGCCACCCCCCGCGGCACGAAGGGCGCGTCCGTGCTCTTCCACGACGCGGGCGGCAACCGCGCGCGGACCGTGAAGGCCCTGGAGCGCTACATCCACCGGATGGCGGCGCGCGGCTACACGTTCACCACCATCACCGGCGCGCTCGACGCCCGGAGCGCCAACCACCCGGCCCCGGCCGTGCGGGTGTGGGAGGGCCGGACGCTGATCTGGGCCGCGCAGGCCACCCAGTACGCGCTGCCGGTGCTCATCGGGATGCTCGGTGTCGTCGGCTTCGCGGTGTTCGGGCGGCTGCTGCTGATGCTGGGGCTGGCCTGGTGGCACCACCGCTCCCGGGACCGGCGCCGCTACACCCTGGTGCAGGAGGTGCACGATCCGGTGAGCGTGGTGGTGCCCGCGTACAACGAGAAGGAGTGCATCGCCCACACCCTGAACTCCCTGTCCGCCTCCACCCATCCGATCGAGATCCTGGTCGTGGACGACGGCTCGACCGACGGCACCGCGGAGATCGTGGAGGCGATGGGCCTGCCGAACGTGCGGGTGCTGCGCCAGCCGAACGCGGGCAAGCCCGCCGCGCTGAACAACGGCATCGCGAACGCCCGCCACGAGCTGATCGTGATGATGGACGGCGACACCGTCTTCGAGCCCACCACCATCCGCGAGCTGGTCCGCCCCTTCGCCGACCCCGGGGTCGGCGCGGTCGCGGGCAACGCCAAGGTCGGCAACCGGCGCCGGCTGATCGGCGCCTGGCAGCACATCGAGTACGTGATGGGCTTCAACCTCGACCGGCGGATGTACGACCTGCTGCGCTGCATGCCGACCATCCCCGGTGCGATCGGCGCCTTCCGCCGCCGGGCGCTGCTGGACGCCGGGGGCATGAGCGCCGACACCCTGGCCGAGGACACCGACGTCACCATCGCGCTGCACCGGGCCGGCTGGCGGGTGGTGTACCAGGAGCACGCCCGCGCCTGGACCGAGGCGCCGGGCACCCTCGGCCAGCTGTGGAAGCAGCGCTACCGCTGGAGCTACGGCACCATGCAGGCGCTGTGGAAGCACCGCCGCTCGCTGATCGACCGGGGGCCCTCGGGGCGGTTCGGCCGGGTGGGGATGCCGCTGGTGGTGCTCTTCCAGATCATCACGCCGCTGTTCGCGCCGCTGATCGACCTGTTCACGCTGTACGGGGTGATCTTCGTGGACCCGGTGCGGTCGCTCGCCGCGTGGGGCGCGCTGCTGCTCGTACAGCTGCTGGGCGCGGCGTACGCCTTCCGGCTGGACCGCGAGCGGTACCGGGCGCTGGCCGTGCTGCCGCTCCAGCAGATCGTCTACCGCCAGCTGATGTATCTGGTCCTGCTGCATTCGTGCGTGACGGCCGCCACCGGCGCACTGCTGCCCTGGCAGAAGCTCAAGCGCACCGGTGAGGTGGAGGCGCCGCGCACCCCGGAGGCCGTACGGTGACCCAGCTCACCGGTCCGCCCCGGGCGTTGCGGGAAGACGGCGTGGCAGGGCAACGCTGTGCTGCACGGAGGTGTCGTCATGACCGAAGAGAACTACCGGACCGAGCACGACTCCATGGGTGAGGTGCGGGTGCCCGCCCACGCCAAGTGGCGCGCCCAGACCCAGCGCGCCGTGGAGAACTTCCCCGTCAGCGGGCAGCGCCTGGAGCGGGCGCACATCGAGGCGCTGGCCCGGATCAAGGCCGCGGCGGCGCTGGTCAACGCCGAGCTGGGCGTGGTGGAGAAGGACATGGCGGCCGCGATCGCGGAGGCGGCCGCGGAGGTCGCCGAGGGCCGCTGGGACGACCACTTCCCGGTGGACGTCTTCCAGACCGGCTCCGGCACCTCGTCCAACATGAACACCAACGAGGTGCTGGCCACCCTCGCGGGCGAGCGGCTGGGCCGCCCGGTGCACCCCAACGACCATGTGAACGCGAGCCAGTCGTCCAACGACGTCTTCCCGTCCTCCATCCACGTCGCCGCCACCGCGGCCGTCACCGCCGACCTCATCCCGGCGCTGGACCATCTGGCGGCGGCGCTGGAGCGCAAGGAGACGGAGTTCGCCGAGGTGGTCAAGGCGGGGCGGACCCACCTGATGGACGCCACCCCGGTGACGCTGGGCCAGGAGTTCGGCGGCTACGCGGCGCAGGTGCGGTACGGGGTGGAGCGGCTGCGCGCCGCGCTCCCCCGGCTGGCGGAGCTGCCGCTGGGCGGCACCGCGGTGGGCACCGGCATCAACACCCCGCCCGGCTTCCCGGCCGCCGTCATCGCCGAGCTGGCCCGGGCCACCGGGCTGCCGCTGACCGAGGCCCGGAACCACTTCGAGGCGCAGGGCGCCCGGGACGGACTGGTCGAGACGTCCGGCCAGCTGCGGACCATCGCGGTCGGGCTCACCAAGATCGCCAACGATCTGCGCTGGATGGCGTCCGGTCCGCGCACCGGTCTGGCCGAGATCGCGCTGCCCGACCTCCAGCCCGGTTCGTCGATCATGCCGGGCAAGGTCAACCCGGTGATCCCCGAGGCCGTCCTGATGGTCGCGGCCCAGGTCACCGGCAACGACACGACCGTCGCCACGGCCGGGGCCGCCGGGAACTTCGAGCTGAACGTGATGCTCCCGGTGATCGCCAAGAATCTGCTGGAGTCGATCCGCCTGCTGACCAGCGCCTCCCGGCTGCTGGCGGACCGCACCATCGACGGGATCACCGCCAACGCAGAGCGGGCCCGGGAGTACGCGGAGTCCTCGCCGTCCGTCGTCACCCCGCTCAACCGCTACCTCGGCTACGAGGAGGCGGCGAAGGTCGCCAAGAAGTCCCTGGCCGAGCGGAAGACCATCCGCGAGGTGGTGCTGGAGTCGGGCTATGTGGAGCGCGGTCTGCTGACCCGGGAGCAGCTGGACGAGGCGCTGGACGTGCTGCGCATGACGCATCCGTAAGCCCCTGTTGTACTGTGCGTGCGGCATAGGTCACGGCACGGCGGCCCCGTCGCACCTAAGATCTGCTCATGACAGCGGACATCGTGGAGACGACGGGCATGGCGGGCGGCGCCGGATGGGCGCCGGGGGATCACATCCTCTGGCGTTATCGCGCCAACGCCTCCGACGCCATCCACATCTGCCGTCCCGTGACCGTCGTCCGGGACACCCCGGAGGTGCTGGCCGTCTGGCTGGCGCCCGGCACGGCGTGCGTCAAGCCGCAGCTCGCCGACGGTACGCAGGTGCACCGCGAGCCGCTGTCCACGCGCTACACCAAGCCGCGCACCACGGCGCTGTCGCAGTGGTTCGGCACCGGGGTGCTCAAACTGGCCCGGCCCGGCGAGCCCTGGTCGGTGTGGCTGTTCTGGGAGCGCGGCTGGCAGTTCAAGAACTGGTACGTGAACCTGGAGGAGCCGCTCGCCCGCTGGAGCGGCGGGGTGGACTCCGAGGACCACTTCCTCGACATCGCGGTCTACCCGGACCGCAGCTGGGAATGGAAGGACGAGGACGAGTTCGCGCAGGCGCAGCGGGCCGGCCTGATGCCCGGTGAGCAGGCCGAGCGGGTACGGGTGGCGGGCCGGGCCGCCGTGCGGCTCATCGAATCCTGGGACGCGCCGTTCCGGGAGGGGTGGGAGGAGTGGCGTCCGGATCCGTCGTGGACGGTACCCGTTCTCCCGGCGGACTGGGACCGTATCGACAGGGGGCGTACGTCGGCGCACTCGAGGTCCTGAACCTCTTGCTGTGTCCCCGTGTTTCAAACGTAGGATCGTCGTCCGGAACACTGCACATGCGGGAAACAAGACAAAGGCGCAACTCACGGACGATGCGCACGATCTGACGCAATGTCACAGGAGGGGCGGGAGTCGTGAGCGGTGAGGACGACAACGGCGACGGCTATGCGGGCTACGAGGACTTCGACCGCCTGGCGCTCGACCGCAGCGGTCAGGCGGAGGCGTTCGACGCGATAGGCGACCGCTACGACGACGCCTTCCCCCATAAGGAAGGCCAGGTCGCGGCCGGTCGATGGCTGGCCGACACGCTGCCGCCCGGCTCCCGCGTACTCGACGTCGGCTGCGGTACGGGGCTCCCCACGGCCCGTCAGCTGACCGACGCCGGACACCGGGTGACGGGCATCGACATCTCGCCCGGCATGCTGAAGCTGGCCCGGGACAATGTGCCGGGCGCCGAATTCCACCAGGTGGACATCGTCGACCTGAGAGTCGGCGGCCGCTACGGCCCCGGGGGCTCGAAGGAAATCGGCCCGTTCGACGCCATCGCCGCGTACTTCTCACTCCTGCTGCTGCCCCGCCCGGAGATCCCGTACGCACTGCGCGCCCTGCACGGCGTACTGAGACCCGGCGGGCTGCTGGGACTCGGCATGGTCGAGGCGGACGTCGACGACTTCGCCATTCCGTTCCTCGGCAACTCGGTCCGGGTATCCGGTTATCTGCGGGACGAACTTCGACAGGTCGTCACGGATGCGGGCTTCGAGATCGCCGGGGAGGACTCGCACGCGTACGCCCCGGCCAGCACGGACGTACCACCCGAGATCCAGCTCTATCTGAACTGCCGACGACGTGCCTGACACTCGGTGCGCGCCCGACGAGACGGGGGCGCACGGCCCCGGACGGATGGAAACCCACGCGTGACGGAGCACCCCACCTCCCACAACAGGCGACAGGCCGCCACCCCTGCCGCCGCCTCGGGCGCGCCCGAGGACGCGCACGGCGCGGTCCCGGACCCGCGGACCGCCGTGCGGCAGACGGCCGCCCCCGGCCAGGAGCCGGGCGGCGGGCGGCCGCGTCCCGCCTTCCCCGCGGACGGCCCGGCGGCCGCACCGGGCTCCGGCGACGCCCCGGACCCCGAGCCGGACGGAACGTCGGCCGAGGGGGAGGCACGGCCACAGCGCCGCGGCCGTGCGGCGAAGGCCGCCCCGCGCGGCGGAGGGACCAAGCGCGCCGGTGGAGGGACACCAGCCCGGAACACGGCGCACAGCGAGCAGCCGGAGCACGGCACACCGGAGGGCGAGCCTGTGTGGGACGCGGACCGCAATGCCGCCAGAGGCGCGGCGCGCCGACCCGGGGCCCGGGACGACGCCCCCAGCACCGCGGCGGGCGAACACCCGGCCCCGGCGCGGCCGTCCGCTGCGTCGGGTGACGTCGCGGCCGCCGGTGAGGTCGCGTACACCACCCCCGAGGGCGGGATGCCCGCCGTGCCGCCCTCGAACGCGCCTGGCGCCGACGGCGCCGCCGCCCTGCGGGACCGCAGCGGGGACCGGCTGCGGTTCGTCGGGGCGGCCACGCGGCGCATCGCGCGCGGCATCGACCTCGACGAGATCGTGCTCGGCCTGTGCCGGGCCACCGTGCCCACGTTCGCCGACGCGATCCTGGTCTATCTGCGCGATCCGCTGCCGGTCGGCGACGAGCGCCCGGTCGGCCCGGTGGTGCTGCGGCTGCGCCGCACCGACCGGATCCCGCTGGACCCGGACACCGAGAGCGGACGGCTGCCGCTGATGTCCTCGCAGCCCGACCTGGCGCCCGCCGTCGGCGGCGGCCCCGCGGCCGAGCTGTGCGAGGTCGTGGCGGGCGGTCCGCTGGCCGAGGTGCTGCGCGGGGTGCGGCCGGTGTTCGGCGACTCGCAGGCCGCCCGCGCCGCGCTGCCCGAACTCCTCGGCGACGGGCCGACGGTGGCGACCGGTCAGCGCACCGTGCTGGCCCCGCTGCGCGGCCGCCGCCGGGTCATCGGCGCCGCCGTCTTCGTACGCCGCCCGGACCGGCCGCCGTTCGAGCCGGACGATCTGCTGGTCGCCGCCCAGCTGGCCACCCACACCGCGCTCGGCGTCGACAAGGCGGTGCTGTACGGCCGCGAGGTCTACATCGCGGACGAGCTCCAGCGCACCATGCTGCCCGACTCGCTGCCCCAGCCCACCGGCGTCCGGCTGGCCAGCCGCTATCTGCCCGCGGCCGAGACCGCGCGGGTCGGCGGCGACTGGTACGACGCGATCCCGCTGCCCGGCAACCGGGTGGCGCTGGTGGTCGGCGACGTGATGGGCCACTCCATGACCTCGGCCGCGATCATGGGGCAGCTGCGCACCACCGCGCAGACCCTGGCCGGGCTCGACCTGCCGCCGCAGGAGGTGCTGCACCACCTCGACGAGCAGGCCCAGCGGCTGGGCACCGACCGCATGGCCACCTGCCTGTACGCGGTCTACGACCCCGTCGCGCACCGCATCGTGGTCGCCAACGCGGGCCATCCGCCGCCCCTGCTGCTGCACCGCGGCGGCCGGGCCGAGGTGCTGCGGGTGCCGCCGGGGGCGCCGATCGGGGTCGGCGGCGTCGACTTCGAGGCGGTCGAGCTGGACGCGCCCGCCGGGGCCACCCTCATGCTCTACACCGACGGCCTGGTCGAGTCGCGGATGCGCGACGTGTGGACCGGGATCGAGCAGCTGCGCGAGCGGCTGACCGCCACCGCCCGGCTCACCGGCCCCAACCCGCCGCCGCTGGAGCCGCTGTGCGACGAGGTGCTCGACATGCTCGGGCCCGGCGACCGCGACGACGACGTGGCGCTGCTCGCGGCCCGCTTCGAGGGCATCGCGCCCAGCGACGTCGCGTACTGGTTCCTGGACCCCAAGGCCCAGACCGCCGGGCAGGCCCGCCGACTGGCCCGCCGGGCGCTGGCCCGCTGGGACCTGGAGGACCTCACGGACGCGGTGGAGCTGCTGGTCAGCGAGGTGGTCACCAACGCCGTGCGGTACGCGGAGCGGCCCATCACCCTGCGGCTGCTGCGCACCGACGTGCTGCGCTGCGAGGTCGGCGACGACGTACCGCAGCTGCCGCGGCTGCGGCAGGCCCGGCCGTCCGACGAGGGCGGGCGCGGGCTGTACCTGGTCAACCGGATGGCACGGCGGTGGGGCGCGACCCGGCTGTCCACGGGCAAGGTCGTCTGGTTCGAACTGGCCATGCCGTCCTGAGCCGCCCGGCACCTTCCGTGCCGGGCCCGCCGCCTCATGAGACCGGCCGCCCGGCACACAAGGTGCCGGGCGGCCGGATCGGTCGGATCGGTGAGGTCAGCCGCCGCCTGGTCCGTCGCCGTCGCCGCTGCCGTCGTCCTCCCCGCCCGGCAGGGTGGCCGGGGGGCTGAGGGTCGGGGAGGTCGGGGTTGTGGACGGCGGGGTCGACGGGGTCGCGGGCGTGGTCGGCGCGGTGGGCGTGTCCTCCGGCGTCGCGCTCTTGGTCGGCGTCGGGCTCTCGCTCTCCGTGGGAGGTGCGGACGTGGTCGGGGCTTCCTCGGACTCCGACGTCGACGGGGGCGCCTGCGGGAGGTTGTCCAGCTCGGTGTCCAGGTCGAACTTCGTGGTCGAGTCGTCGTCCAGGGTGCTGCCCATGAACGAGCTCCAGATCTTGGCCGGGTAGTCACCACCATTGACCCGGCCGCCGCCGGCCAGGCCCTTGAGCGTGACCTGCTTGCCGCCCTTCGCCTCGCCGAACATGCCGACCGAGGTGACCAGGTCGGGGGTGTAGCCGGTGAACCAGGCGGACTTGTTGTCGTCCGAGGTGCCGGTCTTGCCCGCCATCTCCTGGCCCTTGGTGCGCACGGCCTGGCCGGTGCCGTCGTCGACCACACCGGTCAGCACCTGGGTGACGGAGTCGGCCGCGCCACGGCTGATCGCCTGGCCGTTGGTCGGGTCCGGCAGGTCGGCCTGCTGGTCCTCGCCCTTCTGGGCCGACTTCACGAACGCCGGGGTGACCTTCTTGCCGTGGTTGTCGAGGGTCGCGTAGACCCCGGCCATCTCCTTGGGGCTGGCGCCCATCACGCCGAGCGACATCGCGGGGCGCACGTCGAAGCCGTTCTTCACGTCGCCGTTCATGCCGAGGTCCATGGCGGTGCTCTTGACCTTGTCCAGGCCCACGTCCACCGCCATCTGCGCGAAGACGGAGTTGACGGACTTGTTCATCGCCTTCTGGACGTTGATCGGGCCGTAGGACTTGTCGTCCTCGTTCGGCGGGGCGAAGGCGGTGACGCTGCCCTTGACCGCCCGCTTGCTGGTGCCGTCGTAGAGGGTGCTCGCCGTGATCGGCGTGCCGTTCTGGGTGGTCGAGCCGTTCTCATAGGCCGAGGCCAGGATGAGCGGCTTGAAGGTGGAGGCGGGCTGGTAGTCGGAGCGGGTCGCGTTGTTGAAGTAGTGCTCGGTCGCACCGGCCCCGCCGTACATCGCCACGATGCCGCCGGTCTTGGGGTCCACCGAGACGGCGCCGACCTGGGCGTCCTTGTCGACCTGGCGCTTCTTGGGGTCGAGTTTGTCGGTCAGTTCGGTCCTGACCGCCTTCTCCAGCGCCTTCTGCTTCTTCTTGTCGAGGTTGAGGGTGATGGTCCAGCCGCCGGCCTCGACCTCGTTCTCGCTGATCCCCGTCTTGTACAGCTCCTTCTTGGCGGCCTCGATCACATAGCCGGTCTGGCCTTCGAGCCCGGGGATGGGGCGGGGCGCGATGGGCTTCTCGAACTTCAGCCCGTCGCGCTCACTCTGGGACAGCCAGTCCTTCTCGACCATGTTGTTGAGGATGTAGTTCCAGCGGGCCACGACCAGCTTCTTGCCGTTGGGGCCCGCCGTTGAGTAGTCGTACTGGCTGGGGGCCTGGAGCAGTGCCGCGAGATAGGCGCCCTGCTGGACCGTCAGCTTCTCGGCGTCCTTGTTGTAGTACGCGCGGGCGGCGGCCTGGATGCCGTAGGCGCCGCGGCCGTAGTAGCTGGTGTTGATGTAGCCCTGGAGGATGTAGTCCTTGGACTGGTCCTGGTCCACCTTGAGGGAGATCACCAGCTCCTTGAGCTTACGGCTGACCGTCTGCTCCTGGCTGAGGTAGTAGTTCTTGACGAACTGCTGGGTGATGGTCGAGCCACCCTGCTTGCCCCGGCCGAGGGCGGTGTTGATCAGACCGCGCGCGGTGCCGGAGAAGGACACGCCGGAGTCGGTGTAGAAGTCCTTGTTCTCGGCGGCGACGAAGGTGTGCTGCACCTTCTTGGGGACCTTGGAGAGCGGCACCGACTCGCGGTTGACCGAGCCCTCCTTCGCCATGATCGAGCCGTCGCTGTACTTGTAGATGTTGGCTTCCGCCTTCGCCGCGGCGTTGGCCGGTGGAACCTTCACCATGAAGTACAGGATGGCGAACGCCCCGACCCCCAGGGCGCCCAGTGCGACGAAGTAGCCCAACACCATCTTCCAGGTGAAGAACCGGCGTATACCCCCCTGCTTGGCGGCCTTCTTGGCCCTGCGTGCGCCCTTCTGCCGCGCCCGCCGATCGTCCGCTCTACCCATCTCTCCCGCCGCTCCAGTCCATCCGCCCCCCGCACCCAAGCCAGCTCATGAAGCTAGCACCGCAACTACCGGCAAATACTCATCGATCAAGCTTTTTCCGTACGTGACAAAGAGCACGTCTCTCAGGGGAACTGACGGACCAGCGCCGCGGAGGGTTGCACAGGAAGCCAAATGTGCTATCACTTTGCTAGACAGACTCCAACAGGAACGGGGACCCCATGACCGACACCGCCACCCCCACCGCCGACATACCGGCCATCCCCGAGCCGCAGGTACGGGAGCGGCCCGCCCAGAGCATCAGCGGCGGCCTCGCCCTGCTGCTGGGCCTGGTCGGGCTGATCGCCGGGGTCGGGCTGATCTTCGCCGGGGCGGCCGTCGCCGCCGAGCACAAGGGCGCCGGGTCCACCGCGCTGATCGTCGCCGGGATCGTGGTGATCCTCACCGCGCTCATCACCATGGGCGGGCTGAACATGGTCGCGCCGGGCGAGGCCCGGGTCGTCCAGCTCTTCGGCCGCTACCGCGGCACCATCCGCACCGACGGGCTGCGCTGGGTGAACCCGCTGACCAGCCGGGAGAAGATCTCGACCCGGGTGCGCAACCACGAGACCGCGGTGCTCAAGGTCAACGACGCCTACGGCAACCCGATCGAGCTGGCCGCCGTCGTGGTCTGGAAGGTCGAGGACACCGCGCAGGCGATGTTCGAGGTGGACGACTTCCTGGAGTTCGTCGCCACCCAGACCGAGGCGGCCGTGCGCCACATCGCCATCGAGTACCCGTACGACGCCCATGACGAGGACGGCCTGTCGCTGCGCGGCAACGCCGAGGAGATCACCGAGAAGCTCGCGATCGAGCTGCACGCCCGGGTCGAGGCGGCCGGGGTCCGCATCATCGAATCGCGCTTCACTCATCTCGCGTACGCCCCGGAGATCGCCTCCGCGATGCTCCAGCGGCAGCAGGCGGGCGCGGTGGTCGCCGCCCGGCGGCAGATCGTGGACGGCGCGGTCGGCATGGTCGAGGCGGCGCTGGCCCGTATCACCGAAGAACAGATCGTGGAGCTGGACGAGGAGCGCAAGGCGGCGATGGTCAGCAATCTGATGGTGGTGCTGTGCGGCGACCGCGCCCCGCAGCCCGTCCTCAACACCGGCACGCTCTACCAGTGACGGACCGAGACGATGAAGGCGCTGTAGGCGCTGCGGGCGCGACCGGTCGGCAGCCGCGGCGGCAGCGCAAGCAGATGCTGCTGCGGCTCGACCCGGCGGTCCACGACGCCCTCGCCCGGTGGGCGGGCGAGGAACTGCGCAGCGCCAACGCACAGATCGAGTTCCTGCTGCGCAAGGCACTGGCGGACGCGGGCCGGCTGCCCGGCGCGGCCCGCCCGATCCCCCGCCGCGGCCGCCCGCCCCGCCCGGCGGCCGGGGACGAACCCGATGACGGCGAATCCGGGGGCCGGACCCCGCAGTAGGCCGCTGACCAGGGAAAACACACCGCTCATCGCAGCTATACACACGAGGTATACGCATGGTGTAGAGTGCCGCGCATGTCAATCGGCCACACCCTGCTCGGACTTCTGGAGTCCGGTCCACGACACGGGTACGACCTCAAGCGCGCCTTCGACGAGAAGTTCGGGCACGACCGCCCGCTGCACTACGGACAGGTCTACTCGACCATGTCCCGGCTCCTGAAGAACGGCCTCGTGGAGGTCGACGGCGTCGAGCACGCGGGCGGCCCCGAGCGCAAGCGCTACGCGATCACCGACGCGGGCATCACCGACGTGGAGCAGTGGCTCGCACAGCCCGAGAAGCCCGAGCCCTACCTCCAGTCGGTCCTCTACACCAAGGTCGTCCTCGCCCTGCTCACCGGGCGCGACGCCGCCGATCTGCTCGACGTCCAGCGCGCCGAGCATCTGCGGCTGATGCGCGAGCTGACGCAGCGCAAGCGCGGCGGCGACCTCAGCGACCAACTCATCTGCGACCACGCCCTCTTCCACCTCGAGGCCGACCTGCGCTGGCTTGAGCTCACCGCGGCCCGCCTCAGCCCACTCGCCAAGGCGGTGCGTTCATGACTCCGGCGGGATCCCTGCTGATAGCCGACGACCTGCACAAGTCGTACGGCCCCACGCCCGCGCTGGACGGCGCGAACTTCTCCATCCACCCCGGCGAGGTCGTCGCCGTGATGGGCCCCTCCGGCTCCGGCAAGTCGACGCTGCTGCACTGCCTGGCCGGGATCGTCCGGCCGGACTCCGGCGCGGTCCACTACGGCGGGCGCGAGCTGACCGCCCTGTCGGACGCCGAGCGCAGCAGCCTGCGGCGCGGCGAGTTCGGCTTCGTCTTCCAGTTCGGCCAGCTCGTCCCCGAGCTGACCTGCGTGGAGAACGTCGCGCTGCCGCTGCGGCTGAACGGGGTCAAGCGCAAGGAGTCCGAGGCTCGGGCGCTGTCCTGGATGGAGCGGCTGGAGGTCGCCGATGTGGCGGCCAAGCGGCCCGGCGAGGTCTCCGGCGGTCAGGGTCAGCGCGTCGCGGTCGCCCGTTCGCTGGTCACCGGGCCGCGGGTGCTGTTCGCCGACGAGCCGACCGGTGCGCTGGACTCCCTCAACGGCGAGCGGGTGATGGAGCTGCTGACCGAGGCGGCCCGGGAGACCCGTACCGCCGTCGTCCTGGTCACCCATGAGGCGCGGGTCGCCGCGTACTCCGACCGCGAGGTCGTCGTGCGCGACGGCAAGGCGCGGGACATGGCGGGCGTCCGATGAGCGGCCCGAAAGACGGCCACCCGAGCCCGGGCGACGGCGCCACCGGCCGCGCGACCCTGACGGCCGTACGGCCCTCGCCCCGGCCCCCGGCCCCCGAGCCGCCGCGGCGCCCCGGCGTCGCCCGCTGGGCCGCGGACCTCGCCATGGGCGCGCGGTTCGCGGTCAACGGCGGGCGGGAGAGCTGGGCCCGGACGATCATGACGGCGGTCGGCGTCGGCCTCGGTGTCACGCTGCTGCTGTTCGCCGCCTCCGTCCCCTCCATGGACTCCGGGCGCAACGAGCGGACCAACGCCATCGCCGCCTTCGGCTTCGGGGAGGAGCCGAAGCCGGGCCCCGGCACGATCCGCCTGGCCCAGGCGAACACCGATTACGGCGACAAGGACATCCAGGGCATGGTGATGGCGCCCGACGGCGACCGTCCGCCCCATCCCCCGGGCATCAGTGGCGTTCCGGCCGCCGGGGAGATGTGGGTCTCGCCCGCGCTGAAGACGCTGCTCGCCTCCGACGAGGGCAAGCTGCTCCGGGAGCGCCTCCCGTACCGCACCGTCGGTGTGATCGGCGACAGCGGACTGTCCGGGCCCGCCGAACTCCGCTACTACGCAGGGATCACCCAGAAACAGTTCGACCACGTCATCTCCGACTACCGCATCGACCGCTGGGGTGCCCAGGACACCAGCGGGGACGACTTGGACCCCGCGCTGGTGCTGCTGGTCGTCGTGGGCTGTGTGGTGCTGCTGCTGCCGGTGCTCATCTTCATCGCCACGGCCGCCCGCTTCGGCGGCGAGCGGCGTGACCGACGGCTGGCCGCGCTGCGGCTGGTGGGTGCCGACACCCACATGACGCGGCGGATCGCCGCCGGTGAGTCGCTCTTCGGCTCGGTCCTCGGGCTCGCGGTCGGCGCCGCGCTCTTCCTGCTGCTGCGGGAAGCCGTCGGCGGTGGCTCGATGATGAACCTCAGCTTCTTCACCTCCGACATCACGCCCACCCTCCCGCTGGCCTTGGCGATCGCGGTGACCGTGCCCGCCTCGGCCGTCGTCGTCACGCTCATCGCCCTGCGCGCCGTCACCATCGAGCCGCTGGGCGTCGTACGGAACGCCACCCCCAAGCGGCGGCGGCTGTGGTGGCGGCTCCTGCTGCCGGTCCTCGGCATCGGGTTGCTGCTGCCTCTCGCGGGCGGTTTCGGGGCGGGCAGCTCGGGCGGTGACCTCCAGACGTACCAGGCCGCGGCCGGTGCCGTGCTGCTGCTCATCGGCCTCACCGCGCTGCTGCCCTGGCTGGTCGAGGCCGTGGTGGAACGCTTCGGCAAGGGCCCGGTGCCCTGGCAGCTCGCCACCCGCCGCCTCCAACTCAGCAGCGGCACCGCGGCGCGCGCGGTCAGCGGCATCACGGTGGCGGTCGCCGGGGCCATCGCGCTCCAGATGCTCTTCGCGAGCGTGGAGGCCCAGAACACCGAGGAGACCGGCCAGGACCCGAACCGCGCCCAGCTGATCCTGAACGCCAAGGTGGACAACGGCGCCCAGGCCAACGACGCCTTCGCGCGGCTCCGCGCGACCAAGGGCGTGGGCAGCGTGCTCGGCATCACCTTGGACACCGTCTCCGACGCGCGCAGCAAGAAGAAGGACCCGGCGGACATCCCGACCGACTCCCTCACCGTCGCCGACTGCCCCGCGCTGCGCGAGGTGGCCCGCATCACCAGCTGCCGGGACGGCGACGTGTTCGTCATCAACGGATCCGACAGCTACGTGGCGCCCGAAGACGCCTTCGTGAAGCCGGGCGCGCAGATCAATCTGAGCGTCCGCGACGACGGCCTGCCCTCGCCCGACAAGAAGAAGCTGTGGACGGTCCCCGGCTCGGCCACGAAGGTACGGCCCCGGGAGGACCCGACCGGCGCCACGTCCAGCGGCATCCTCGCCACCCCCGGCGCCTTCGACATCGCGGACCTGCCGGATCCGCAGGCGCAGGCGATGATCCGGCTCGACCCGAAGGTGCCGGACGCCACCGAATACGTGCGCAACGCCAGCGCATCGATCGGCCCGGCGCTGGACGTGATACAGCTCAGCGGCACCTCGCAGTCGTCCGAGTTCCAGACGATCCGCAACGTCCTGTTCATCGGCGCCACCGCGACGCTGCTGCTCATCGGGGCCAGCATGATCGTGACCACCCTGGAGCAACTGCGGGACCGCAAGCGGCTGCTCTCGGTCCTGGTCGCCTTCGGCACCCGGCGCACCACGCTGAGCTGGTCGATCCTGTGGCAGACCGCGGTCCCGGTGGTGCTGGGTCTCGCGCTGTCGATCGCGGGCGGGCTGGCGCTGGGCACGTTGCTGCTGAAGATGGTCGGCGAGGGGCTGGCCGTGGACTGGGCCGGACTCGCCATGATGACCGGCATCGGCGCGGGGGTCATCGTCCTGGTGACGCTGGCCAGCCTGCCGCCGCTGTGGCGCATGATGCGCCCGGAGGGCCTGCGTACGGAGTAGCCCTCTGCTGAACAGAGCACGCGCCGTCGCGGCGGGGAGGAGGAACCCCCGCCGCGGCGGCGCGTCAGCGTGCGACCCGCACCGGAAGCGGTCGCACCGCCTCGCGGAGCGTGGTGGCCAGGGCCTCGAACTCCTCCGCCCGCGCGGCCCCGGCGCGCATGGCCAGGGCGATGCGGCGGGCGGGGGCCGGGTCGGCGAAGTCGCCGGTGGCCAGGTCCTCGTTGCGGCTCGTCTCGACCCGTAGCGCGGTACGCGGCAGCAGCGTCACCCCGAGCCCGCCGCCGACGAGTTGCACCAGCGTGGAGAGCCCGGCGGCGGTCGTGGTCACCGGGGCGCCCTCGGTGCGGCCCGCCTCGCGGCAGATGTCGAGGGCCTGGTCGCGCAGGCAGTGGCCCTCGTCCAGCAGCAGCAGATCCAGCTCCTTGAGCGCCTCGCGGGGGAGGTCCGTACGCCCGCCCAGCCAGTGGTCCCGCGGCGTGACCAGCACGAAGTCCTCGTCGAACAGCGGCAGTTCCACCACCCCAGGGGCGCCGAGGGGCACCGCGAGCAGCAGCAGGTCGAGCCGCCCGTGGGCGAGCCCGTCCAGCAGCGAGGCGGTCTGCTCCTCGTGCACCTGGAGGTCGAGGCGCGGATACTGCTCACGCACCAGCCGCAGCACGGTCGGCAGCAGATACGGGGCCACCGTCGGGATCACCCCGAGCCGCAGCACCCCGGTGAACGGCGCCCGCGCCGCCTCCGCCTCCTCCAGCAGCGCACCCACCTCCGCGAGCACGGAGCGTGCTCGCACGGCCAGCCGCTCCCCCGCCGGGCTGAGGAGCACCTTGCGGGTCGTACGCTCGAGAAGCTGCACTCCGAGCGTGTCCTCCAGGGTGGCGACGGCGCCCGAAAGGGCGGGCTGGCTCATCCCGATGGCGGACGCCGCATCCCGGAAGTGCAGATGCTCGGCGACCGCGGCGAACGCCTTGAGCTGGGACAAGCTCGGCTGCCGCGGCTTTCCTGCCGGTATCGCTGTCGCGGCCACTGATAGCCACCTCCAATCAACCCGACCGAGTGTAGCTATTTCACTGATCAATGTGGCATGTGCCAGGGTGGAGATCGTCCAACCCCGGGAAACCCCCACAAAGGGTCCCTCCCACGCGAAAGCTGCAAGGAGAAACGTGCTCACTGTCGGTGACAAGTTCCCCGAGTTCGACCTGACCGCCTGCGTCTCGCTGGAGAAGGGGCAGGAGTTCGAGCAGATCAACCACAAGACCTACGAGGGCAAGTGGAAGATCGTTTTCGCATGGCCCAAGGACTTCACCTTCGTGTGCCCGACCGAGATCGCGGCCTTCGGCAAGCTGAACGAGGAGTTCGCCGACCGTGACGCCCAGATCCTGGGCTTCTCGGGCGACTCCGAGTTCGTCCACCACGCCTGGCGCAAGGACCACGACGACCTGCGTGACCTGCCCTTCCCGATGATGGCGGACTCCAAGCACGAGCTGATGCGCGACCTGGGCATCGAGGGCGAGGACGGCTTCGCCCAGCGCGCCGTCTTCATCGTGGACCAGAACAACGAGATCCAGTTCACCATGGTGACGGCCGGTTCCGTGGGCCGTAACCCCAAGGAGGTCCTGCGGGTGCTGGACGCCCTCCAGACCGACGAGCTGTGCCCGTGCAACTGGACGCAGGGCGAGGACACCCTCGACCCGGTCGCGCTCCTTTCCGGCGAGTGAGGTGAACTGACATGGCACTCGACACCCTGAAGTCCGCCCTGCCGGACTACGCCAAGGACCTGAAGCTGAACCTCGGTTCGGTGATCGGCAACTCCGAGCTTCCGCAGCAGCAGCTGTGGGGCACCGTGCTGGCCTGCGCGATCGCCTCGCGCTCGCCGCGCGTGCTCTCCGAGCTGGAGCCGGAGGCCAAGGCCAACCTGTCGCCCGAGGCGTACACCGCCGCCAAGTCGGCGGCCGCCATCATGGCGATGAACAACGTGTACTACCGGACCCGGCACCTGCTGTCCGACCCGGAGTACAACAACCTGCGCGCCGGTCTGCGGATGAACGTCATCGGCAACCCGGGCGTGGACAAGACCGACTTCGAGCTGTGGTCGCTCGCGGTTTCCGCGATCAACGGCTGCGGCATGTGCCTCGACTCGCACGAGCAGGTGCTCCGCAAGGCGGGCGTGGACCGCGAGACGGTCCAGGAAGCCTTCAAGATCGCCTCGGTGCTCCAGGCGGTCGGCGCCACCCTGGACGCCGAGAGCGTCCTGGCCGAGAACGGCTGACACCGCCCGGCCGCGTACGCCGCACAGGGCTTTCGCCGCAGAGACGAAGGGGCGCCCCACCGATCCGGTGGGGCGCCCCTTCGCGTTGCCTACGTACCCTCGCCCGGTGGCTCCGGGGGCCGGGTCGGCGCGGTGGAGATTTCGGTCGCGCCGTGCGGGCGGGAGGTGGCGCGCAGGGCGCTCTCCCTGCTGTACGAGCGCAGATAGCCGACCGCCGTGTTGAAGACCGCCACCAGCGGTACGGCCACCACCGCACCGCCGATGCCGCCGATCAGCGAGCCGCCCGCGACCGAGAGCACCACGGCGAGCGGATGGACCCGCACCGCGCGGCCGAGGATGAACGGCTGGAGCACATGGCCCTCGATCTGCTGCACCGCCAGCACCACCACCAGCACCATCCCCGCCGTGAAGACGCCCTGGGTGACAAGTGCCACCATGACCGCGAGCGCGCCGGAGACCACCGCACCGACCAGCGGGATGAAGGCGAAGAGGAAGATGAAGACGGCGAGTGGCACGGCCATGGGCACATCGAGGAAGAAGAGCCCCACGCCGATGAAGATCGCGTCGATGAGGGCCACTATCACCGTGCCGCGCACATAGGCGGTCAGCGTCGCCCAGGCCCGCGGCCCAGCCCCCGCCACGCCCGGCCGGGCCGCCGCGGGGACGAGCCCCAGCGTCCAGCCCCAGATCCGCGGCCCGTCGTACAGCAGGAACAGCGTGCTGAACATGGTCAGCAGGATGCCGGTCAGCACCTCGACCACGACCGTGACGCCTTCGAGCCCGGCCGAGGTGATCTCCTCGGTGTTGGCGCCGACGGCCTCGCGCAGGCTCTTGGCGATGTGGTTGATCTGTTTTTCCGTCACATGGAACGGGCTGTGCAGCAACCAGCGCCGCAGATCGTCGATGCCGTCCTGGAGCTTGTCGGACAGCTCGTCGACGTTCTCCATGACCTGCCACACCACGAACCACACGACCAGCCCCATGATGATGAAGCCACCGATGAAGGTGATGGTCGTGGCGAGCCCGCGGGGGACGCCCCGCAGGCGCAGCCGGGTGACGGTGGGCTCCAGCAGCGCCGTGATGAGCAGGGCGACGGTGAAGGAGAACACCACCAGCTGGATGGAGCTGATGACCTGCATCAGCACATAGACCGTCCCGGCCAGCACCAGCAGCCGCCATCCGGCCTCGGCGGCCACCCGCACGCCCCAGGGGACGGCGTCGACCGGCTCGGGCCGGGGCGCGACGGCCGGGGCGTAGGCGGGCGGGGCGGGCACACTGGGCCCCTCGGACTCGGGCCCCTCGGCTCCCTGGGGTGGCTCCTGCGGCTGCTCCGGCCTGTGCGCCTTGTGCGCCTCGTGCGCCTCGTGCGGTCGCTCCGGCCGATGCGGTGACGGCTCCGGACCCCCGGCGGGCTCGGGCGGGCGCCCGGCTCCTCCGCCGCCGCTCTCGTCACCGCGTGCTGCGGCCTCTTCGCGTTCGAGCCGAGCGGCGAGCCGGGTCAGACCGGCTCCCAATCTGCCGACCCAATCTGGCAATCTGGACATTCAGCTTTCCCTACCCCCGGTTCCCCCGTGGTCGTCGGCATGACGTTACCGGCTGCGGACGCGCGAAACCCCCGACCTGGCGGACGGGGGTTTCGCGAAGCTTACGTCGCTGAGCGGCCGGGAGGCCCGGTCCGATCAGTAGTAGTTGTTGGCCTGCCAGAACGACCATGCCTCACACGGGCTGCCGTAGCGGTCGTTCATGTAGCCCAGGCCCCACTTGATCTGAGTGGCCGGGTTGGTCTTCCAGTCGGCACCGGCCGAGGCCATCTTGGACGCGGGCAGCGCCTGCACCAGACCGTACGAACCCGAGGACGGGTTGGTGGCCTGGTAGTTCCAGCCGCTCTCGTGATCCACGATGTTGCTGAAGCACTGGAACTGGTCGCCCGGGATCATCTGCCGGGCCATGGCCTGGACCTCGGCGGTGGTGTACGAGGCCTTGATCGGGAAGGCGCTGGAGTCACGCGAGGCCGAACGGCTCGCGAGCTCCTGCTTCTTCTTGGCCTCGCGCTCCTTTGCCAGCTTCTCGGCGGCCGCCTTGTCCGCGGCGGCCTTCTTGGCCTTCGCGTCCTGGGCTGCCTGCTTGCGGGCCGCCTCCTCTGCGGACTTCTTCGCCTCCGCGTCGGCTGCGGTGGACTGAACGTCCGCCTGCTGCGTCAGGGATGCGGTCTGCGCCACGGCCTGCTGGCCGGCGGGTATGTCCGCTAGGAGCGTCGAGTCGGCGGCGGTCGCCTCGATCGGGTCGGACGAGCTCTGCTGCTCGCCACCCGCGGCGACACCGACGACGGCGCCCACAGTGGTGACCGCGGTGGCCGAGGCCACTGCGAATCCCCGGACCGAAATCCGGCTCACTCGGTTTTCCTTCCAGCGTCGCCCGCTTAGGTGACCTCGCGGGCGCAATCGTGCCCCTGACGCTGGCCTCCCCTTGTTCCGTCCCCGGTGCTGCTCAGTGGGTGTGGCTGGTCACGGGAGGCACTGGCCCGGTGCGTCCTCCCGCAGGAGGATCGCGAGGTGCTCGGGCGGCATACGGCGAACTCTCTTCAGTTCTGGTACTGCTGTGGTTCTGTACCGCTGGCGGTACTGGTGTGCCGTATGCGGGGCCTGACAGAACCCACAGACTGCCGGACACGGATACCCGGAGGCAATTCCCCGGCAGGTGTGAAAGCTCACACGCCGTTTACGCCCTAGGGTTTCTGGAAATCCACGCGCGAGAACGCGCCGCACAGCTAGGCTCATTGGCCTTTCCGTGCGGCGCGTTGCCGACGTACCGGACGCTACCGGCTCAGATGCGTCCGTCCTCCAGCATTTCGGTCACCAGTGCCGCGATCGGCGACCGCTCCGAGCGGTTGAGGGTGACGTGTGCGAAGAGCGGATGCCCCTTCAGCTTCTCGACGACCGCCACCACCCCGTCGTACCGCCCGACGCGGAGGTTGTCGCGCTGCCCCACGTCGTGGGTGAGCACCACCCGGGAGTTGGCGCCGATCCGGGACAGAACGGTCAATAGTACGTTCCGTTCGAGCGACTGCGCCTCGTCGACGATCACGAACGCGTCGTGCAGCGACCGGCCGCGGATGTGGGTGAGCGGAAGCACTTCCAGCATCCCGCGCTCCACGACCTCCTCGATCACCTCGGAACTGGTCACCGCGGACAGCGTGTCGAAGACCGCCTGAGCCCAGGGGCTCATCTTCTCGGCCTCGCTGCCGGGCAGATAGCCCAACTCCTGGCCGCCCACCGCGTACAGCGGGCGGAAGATCATCACCTTGCGGTGCTGCCGCCGCTCCAGGACCGCCTCCAGGCCCGCGCACAGCGCGAGCGCCGACTTGCCCGTACCGGCCCGGCCGCCCATCGACAGGATCCCCACTTCGGGGTCCAGCAGCAGGTCGAGCGCGATGCGCTGCTCCGCGCTGCGGCCGTGGATGCCGAACGCCTCGCGGTCGCCGCGCACCACCCGCACCTGGCCGTCCGGGGTGACCCGGCCCAGCGCCTTGCCGCGCTCGGACTGGAGGACCAGTCCGGTGTGCACGGGCAGTTCGGCGGCTTCGGGGATGTACGCGGTCTCGGCGGCGAACAGGTCGTCGACCTGCTCGGCCGAGACGGCCAGCTCGGCCATCCCGGTCCAGCCCGAGTCGGTGATCGCCAGCTCCGCGCGGTACTCCTCGGCGAGCAGCCCCACCGAGGACGCCTTGATGCGCAGCGGCAGATCCTTGGAGACGACCGTGACGTCGTACCCCTCGGCCTGGAGGTTCCGGGCGACCGCGAGGATCCGCGCGTCGTTGTCCCCCACGCGGCCCCCGTGGGTGAGGAAGGCCGCGGGCAGGATTCCCGGGTCGGAGTGGTTGAGCTCGACGCGCAGGGTGCCCCCCAGGTCGCCGATCGGGATCGGAGCGTCCAGACGGCCGAACCGGATGCGGTACTCGTCCAGCAGGCGCAGCGCCTGCCGGGCGAAATACCCCAGCTCGGGGTGGTGTCGCTTGGCCTCCAGTTCCGTGACCACCACGACCGGCAGCACGACTTCGTGCTCGTCGAAGCGGGACATGGCGCCTGGGTCGGCAAGCAGGACGCTGGTGTCGAGGACATAGGTGCGCCGGTCGTGCTCGCGGCGTTTCTTGCTGGTCACCACGGGTGGACGAACCCCCTCGGGAGAGGTTGGGGTGCGACGGCGTCGCGGGAGTGAGGTGTCCCCGCCGTAGACGGGGAGCGGACCGGGCTCAGGCCCACGGAACGGGCCGAGCGCCGGCCCTCCGCGTCATACGCACGATCCGCACAGTCGTCCGTGTGCAAAGGGCCTCCCGGGCGAACGACCCGATGCCGTCCGCTGGCAGTTCGACGCCCGACTGGACAGTGGAACAGGGCGTCGACCTGGAAGGGATATTCCCTCGAAGGTGCGGAGCCATGCAACGGCATATGACAACCCGTACGTGAACGTTGAGGAACGGGCGTGCTACACGGCGGCCGGGGCCGGACGCGGTGTCACGTCCGGCCCCGGCCGGTGAACTGCTTTGTGGGATAAGGCGATTAGTTGCCGTAGCGGCGGTGCCGCGCCGCGTAGTCACGCAGGGCGCGGAGGAAGTCGACCTTGCGGAAGGCGGGCCAGAAAACTTCGCAGAAGTAGTACTCCGAATGGGCACTCTGCCAGAGCATGAAGCCCGACAGCCGCTGCTCGCCGCTGGTGCGGATCACCAGGTCCGGATCGGGCTGACCGCGGGTGTACAAGTGTTCGGCGATGAGGTCGATGTCGACGACCTCGGCCAGCTCCTCGAAGGACGTGCCCTTGGTGGCGTGGTCGAGGAGCAGCGAGCGCACCGCGTCGGCGATCTCCTGGCGGCCGCCGTAGCCGACGGCGACGTTGACCAGTATTCCGTCGATGTGCTCCGTGTCCCGCTCGGCCTCCTTGAGGACCGCCTGGGTGCCGGAGGGCAGCAGGTCCCGGTTCCCCACGTGGTGCACCCGCCACCGGCCATCGGAGGCCAGGTCGCGCACGGCGCCCTCGATGATGCTCAGGAGCGGCTTCAGCTCCTCTTCGGGGCGGTCCAGGTTGTCGGTGGAGAGCATCCAGAGCGTGACGACCTCGACGTCCGTCTCACTGCACCAGCCCAGCATCTCCTGGATCTTGCTGGCGCCCGCCTTGTGACCCTGCTCGGTGGTACCCCCGGAGGCGCGGGCCCAGCGGCGGTTGCCGTCGAGGATGACGCCGATGTGCTTGGGCACCTGGTCGTGGTCGAGGCGGCCCTCCACCCGGCGTGCGTAGAGCCCGTACACCAGGTCGCGCAGTTTCACGTCTTCCAGCCCCTCAGTGCTTTGCATGGCTCGCCATGGCTGTCCGCCCCAAGGGCAGCACCCTACTGCGGGGCGGCGGGGGTGGCTAACCGAGCCGGTCGGACGGGGTATCGAGACACCGCACGCACGTCCGGAGGCCTTTCGGAACCCCCACCACCGTTACGTTGCGTGACGCCTCGTGCGGGCTGTGTGCCGCCGTCACGCCGCGAAGACCCCACAAAGCCCCCGTAATAGAGCGGGCCGGTCCGTGGGGGGGGAGTACGGACCGGCCCGAGGGGGGGTTTCCACCATAACCCTTCGTGAGCGGTTGTCCATGCATCGGCGAGGGTGAGGATGTACGCGGCGTCGACGGCCCGGGGCGTCAGCCGGTGCCGAGCGCCCCCAGTACCAGCCCCGCGCCCGCGCCGAGGATCATGAACGGGCCGAACGCGAGCGGCGTACCGCGGCCCGCGCGCCGCGCCAGGACCAGGGCCATCGCGTACAGCGACCCCAGCAGCACCCCGGCGAACCCGCCCCAGAACAGCACCGGCCAGCCGTACCAGCCGAGGGCCACGCCCAGCGTCAGCGCCAACTTGACGTCGCCCAGGCCCATTCCGCGCGGGCTGATCAGGAACAGCACCAGATACGCCCCGCCCAGAACCACCCCGCCCAGCAGCGCCCGCGGCCAGGACCCGGCGCTGTGCGGCAGCAGCGCGGCGGCGCCGAGCAGCGCCGCCGCGGCGCCCGCCATCGGCAGGGTCAGCACGTCCGGCAGCCGGTTCACCGCCCGGTCCACCCCCGCCAGCAGCACCGCGGGCGGGGCGAGCAGCAGCCACACCGCCAGCTCGGGGCGGGGCCCGGTGGCCGCCGCGAGGCCCGCACACACCAGCGCGGAGAGCAGGACGGGGAGCACCGGTCCGGTTCCGTACCGCACTTCGCTGTTCCCGCAGCGCGGACAGCGGGCGAGGCCCAGCCAGCCCCGGGCCGGTCCGGTGAGCGCGTGCCCGCGCGGGCAGTCCGCGCGCCACGGTTCCCCGGTCTCGACGGCCAGCCGGTACAGCGGGCGCGGCACCAGCAGCCCGGCGGCGGCGCCGTACGCGGCGGCGAGGGCGATCAGCAACGGTTGCACGGCCCGAGCCTACGGAAGGGACGGGCCTGGGGAACCCGTCGGTGGAACACTCATCCCAAGGGTGGACGACGGGTGATGAAGGGGACGTACATGGGCCGCTGGCGGGACGGCACCGGAACGCTTCGCGTCCCGGGCGGTGCGGACGTACCGCTGGAGATCGCCGCCTCCTACCGCGCCCGGTCCCGCGGGCTGCTCGGCCGGGACGGGCTGACCGGCGCGATCCTGCTGACCCCCGCGAGCGGGGTGCACACCTTCCGGATGCGCTTCGCCATCGACGTCGCCTATCTCGACCGGCGGATGACCGTGCTGACCGTCACCACCCTGCGCCCCGGGCGGCTCGGGCTGCCACGGGCGTTTTCACGCCACGTCCTGGAGGCCGAGGCGGGGGCGATGGAGGGGTGGGGTCTGCGGCGCGGCGTCCGGGTCGCGGTCGACCCCGGCCCTTCTTCGGCTCCACCGCCTTCTGTACGCTGAGCTCGGTGTTCGATGAGGTACATGAGGTAGAGGTACAGGGGTAGGGGTGGCACGTTGACAACGACGGGCAAGATTCTGCGGTTCGACGAGTTTCGCGGTTACGGCTTCATCGCCCCGGACGACGGTGGCGAAGATGTGTTCATGCACGCGAACGATCTCCTGGACGAGAAGCACCTGTTCCAGCCCGGTTCGAAGGTGCGGTTCATCCCCGAGTACGGCGACAAGGGCCCCAAGGCCTCCGAGGTCCGCATCCTGGAGCGCGGCGCCGCCCCGGTCGTCCGGTCCTCCCCGGCACCGGACTCAGGCGACGACACGATGTGCGATGTGCTCTCGGTGGCCGAATTCCGTCAGGAGCTGACCGAGACCCTGGTCGACATGGGCGGCAGCCTCACCGCCGACCAGATCAAGCAGGTGCGCCGGCGCGTCATCGAGCTGGCCCAGGCGCACAACTGGATCGAGTCCTGAGCCACCCCTGAAGGTCCGCTCAAGGCGGCGGTGGCGGCAGCGACTCGATACCGGGCGCGGGCTCGGGCCACACCAGCAGGACGGCGCAGGGTGCGTGGTCCACGACGAAGCGCGCGGCGGGCCCCAGGCTGTGGGGCCCCAGCCGGTGGCGGTCCCCGTCGCGGGCGCAGATGAGCAGGTCCACGCCGTCCGCCTCGCGCACCACCTCGTGTTCGACCCGGCCGTGCCGCCGCAAGCGGGTCACGGGCCGGTGCAGCCGCTCCGCGGCGGCGTCCAGCAGCTCGGACGCGGCGGTCGCCGCCAGCTCCTCCAACTGATCGCCGGGATCCCGTCCGGGGCGGCCCCGGCCCAGCAGCCCGGCGAAGGCGCCGTGCGCGGCGCCCGCCACGTGGTCGTCGGTGACGTACAGCAGGCGGACCTCGGCGTCGGCGTCCGCGGACAGCTGGTCGCGGGCGGCGTCCACGGCGGACTGCCAGGTTCCCTCGGCGATCCAGATGAGCACGATCATGAGTTCCTCATAGCGTCGCCAGCATGGCCCATAGCGCCACCGTCGCCGCCACCAGCGTGGTCGGCACGGTGAGCAGCCCGAGGCGGGTGAACTCGCCCAGCCCGGAGTCGGCGTCCGCCCCGTGGTGGCGGACGATACGCCGCCACAGCAGCGTGGCCAAGGAGCCGACGTAGGTCAGGTTGGGGCCCAGATTGACCCCGATCAGCACGGCCAGGACCGGGCCCGGGCCGCCCTCGGCGGCGATCGGCAGCAGCGCCAGCGTCGCGGGCAGGTTGTTGACGAGGTTCGCCAGCGCCGCCGCGATGGCCGCGATCGCGAGCAGTGTGGGCAGGCCCGTGCCGACCGGCAGCACCCGGGACAGCGCCGCCTCCAGGCCGTTGTCCAGGACCGCCTGCACCACGACGCCCAGGGCGAGCACGAACAGGCAGAACAGCGGGCCCGCCGCGCCCACCACGCCCCGTACGGTCGTCGTCCGCCGCGCCACCGCCCGCACCGCGAGCACCAGCGCCCCCGCCCCCGCGGCCCACGCGGGCTCCAGGCCGAGGAGCGACGTCACGACGAACCCGGCCAGGGTCAGCCCCAGCACGGTCAGCGCGAACACCGGCACCCGCGGCCACTCGGCGGGCGGCGGCTTCGTCGTCCCTGCGGCCAGGTCCGCGGCGAAGAAGCGGCGGAAGACCAGGAATTCGATGGCGATGGACACCAGCCAGGCCGGGGCCATGACCAGGGCGAACCGGGTGAACGACAGCCCGCTCGCCTCCAGTGCGAGGAGGTTGGTGAGGTTGGAGACCGGCAGCAGCAGCGAGGCCGAGTTCGCCAGGTGGGTGCAGGCGTAGACATGCGGGCGGGAGCGGGCGCCGAGCCGGGTCGCGGTCGCGAACACCACGGGCGTCAGCAGGACGACGGTCGCGTCCAGGCTCAGTACGGCGGTGACCGCCGCCGCCACCGCGAACACCCCGCCCAGCAGGCGGTCCGTACGCCCCCGGCAGGCACGGGCCACGGCCTGTCCGGCGGCCTCGAACACCCCCTCGTCCGCGCACATCTGCGCCAGCAGCAGCACGGCCGCCAGGAACCCGACGACGGGCAGCAGGCTCCGCGTCTCCTCCCACGCCGCCGCCGGTGTCACGGCCCCCGCCCCCACCACGACCGCGGCCGCGGGCACCGCCGCGACCGCCTCGGGCCAGCCGCGGGGGCGGGCGACGGCGAACGCCAGCACGGCGAGGAGGAGGGTGACGGCGAGGATCTCGGCGACGGTGGTATTCAGGGGAACTCCCGCGCGGGGTAAAACGACGCCCCCATGATGCGGCATGGGAACACCGCGGGTTCCCCCGGAGGGGCTGGGTTGTGCGTACCCGGAACGGGGCGGGCGGCGCGGTTG
>NZ_GG657754.1:4047943-4068739 GCF_000158915.1 Streptomyces himastatinicus ATCC 53653
GCGGGGCCGGGAACTGCGCGAAGAACGGCCGGCTCTCGTTCTGCTTGATCCCGGAGAGCCCCGTGGTGCACAGGCACTGGCCATCGGTGTCCCGGAGCACGAGATACCGCTTCTTGCCCTTCCCGTCGACGAGGGACGCACCCGACACGGACGAACGGGACTTGGCCAGCTCCACCTCGGGGGAGCGCCAGTCGATCGGGTTGAACAGCGTGCTGCCGCGGTTGGTCACCGTCCCGTTGACGGTGACGAAGCCGCCGCTGTCGCGCTCCGCGGAGTGGAGGGTGACGACGATGTTCTTCGGCCCCTTCATCTCGCCGATGACCTTCTTGGAGTCCGCCGCGGGCTCCGTCTCCCCCTGCGCGTCGTCAGTTTTGGCCGCGGTCGACTTGTGCGGGGAGCCGTCCTCCTTGCCTCCGTCGCCGCTGCCGCACCCGGCCACGGCGAGGGCCAGGGCCGCTGCGAGCGCCGCCGCGGCAGCCCCCCTCCGGGCCTTCGTCGTGTGCCGAATGCTCATCGCTCGCTGTCCTTTGCTCGTCTACTCGTCGGTCGCTCAGTCGGCAAGGTGCACGGAGAACAGGTCCTTGACGTCCGGGAGCAGTTCCGGGTGCGCCGGGTCGATGGTCACTGTCCTGCCGTCACACGTCAGGGCGACGGATGGCTTCTCGTCCTCGCCGCCGTCGTCTCCGTCCTCGTCGCCCGTCGGAGTCGGCGTCGGGGTCGGGGTGGGCGACGGCTCGTCGGGCGGCTGGAGCGTACAGCGCGGACCTATGACCGCCTTGGCCCTCGCCGTGGCGTACTTGCTCTCCGTACCGGGGATGACTGTCTTGCCCACCGGCTTCTGCGTCTTGACGGTGACGGTGAAGGACGTGGGCAGGAAGTCCGGGACACACTCGTCGCCGGTGAGGTCCGCGTCGTTCTCCTGCGCGAACCACTGCGCCTGCGCGCACGCGTCGCCCACATCGATGCCCCGCCCGTTCAGCAGGTCCTCCAGCGCGCTGCCGTCCGTCACGGCCTTCAGCAGCGCCGTGCCCAGCTGGTCGCGGTAGTCCTGGGCGGCGGCGAGGGCGGCCGCGTCGGCGGCGGTCTGTCCGCCGTTACGGGTGGCCCCGGCCTGGCCCACCGCGAAGAAGGCGAGGGCGAGGAAGAGCAGGGCCGCGACCGCGGTGATGTAGATCGGAAAGGCCTGCCCGGTGTCGCTGTTGCGGTATCCGCGAGCCTTCACGCGCTCGCTCAGATGCCGACGACCTGAGAGATCTTGTCGGAGATCGCGTTTGCGATCATGCTTCCGAAGTCCGTCGTCGCCAGCACCAGGACGATGGCGACCACCACGGCGATGATCCCCAGGTACTCGATCGAGGTCTGCCCCCGGTCGTTCCCCATAACGCGCTTCCCCATCGTGTTCCCCTCCATGGGTGGCCGTCCCACTCTGGTCCGGCGACTCAACCCCCGTGGTGTCGCTCGCGACACGAGCAAAGTACGCCGAAACAGTTGCCTCGGAACAGTGTCCCAGGGGGCATTGCCTTCCCGATACACGGTGTTCGAACCCTGCGCGCGGGGGTCCGCTGCCGCGGCCCATCCGTCTCACCCCCTCCCGCCGCCGAGGAGTTCCGCCGACGACTGTCCCACACCTGATTGCGATCGCGAAGCATATTCGCCCAAATGTCCTTCACTCTCCCGTGACCGAGCCGAAGTCCGTGCCGGAGCCGATGAAGAACCCGGCCACGAGCAGCACCATCGTCCCCGGCACCATGAAGGTGGTGATGACCATGGTCGCCTTGGGGACGGCGCGGGCGGCGCGGCGGCGGGCGTTCTGGGCGTCCGTACGGCGCATGTCGTTCGCGATGGCGATCAGTGTCTCGACGATCGGAGCGCCGAGTTCCTCGCCCTGCTGAAGCGCGGTCACGAACTGGGCGACCTGTTCCGAGTCGTTCCGCTTCCGCAGTTCTTCGAACGCCTGGCGCCTGCTGACCCCCATGTCCATTTGCCGAAGTGTGATGCGAAGTTCATCCGCCCAGGGACCCTCGTACTTCTCGGACACCCGGTCCAGCGCCTGCCGGAAGCCCAGTCCCGCGCTCACCACGACCGCCAGCACGTCCAGGAAGTCGGGCAGCGTCCGGTCGATCGCGTCCTTGCGCTCCCGCACCGCCGCCCAGATCCCGACCTCGATCCAGAACAAGCCGAACACGACCAGCAGTACGGCCAGCAGCAGTTGGCCCCGCATCAGCATGACCAGCGCGCCGCCGAAGCCGAGCATCCCGTACACCGCCCGGCGGGCCGCGTACCGGTCGACCGTCAGCCCGCCCGGATGGCCCGCCAGATCGATGCGGCGGCGCACCCGGGCCACCCGCTTCTCGCCCATCAGCCGCAGCACCAGCGGGGCGTAGCGGATGCCGAGCCGGTCGACGGCCGAGCCGACCGCGTTCGTACGGGTCGCCCCGACCTCCAGCGCGACCGCGAGGTCGCTCGGCAGCTTGGCCTCGCTGCGGTACAGCGCGATGCCGTACGCGAGGCCCGCCACCGACAGCCCAGCGGCCAGCGCCAGCAGCAGTCCGAAACCCATACGAGGTACCCCTAGACGTCGATCTTCGACATGCGGCGGATGAGGAAGAAGCCGATCCCGTACAGGGCGAAGGCCGCGATCACCGCGGCCTGACCCCAGATGGAGGCGGTCATGCGGTCCAGCGAGCCCGGCGAGATCCGGTTCATCAGCAGCAGCGTCCCGATGCCCATCAGCGGCACCACATACGCGGTGACGGTCACCTGGGAGAGCTGGGTGCGGACCTCGCGCCGGGTCTCCTTGCGCTCCTCCAGCGTGTGGGTGAGGTTGCGCAGCGAGCTGACCACGGTCCCGCCCGCGCGGTTGGACAGCACCAGCGTGGTGACGAGCACCACGAGTTCCCGGGACGGCAGCCGCTCGGCCAGCTCGCCCAGCGCGTCGTCGACCGAGTGGCCCACCGCCAGCTTGGCGGAGACCTTGGACAGCTCCTCGCCCGCCGGGGCCTCCATCTCGTCCGCGGCCATGCTCAGCGCGGTACGCAGCGCCAGTCCTGCCTGGGTGGCATTGGCCAGGATGCGGGACAGCTCGGGCAGTTGGTTGATGAAGCGTTCGATGCGCTTCTGGCGCTGCCAGTTGAGGTACCCGAACGCCGACCAGACGGCGATGACGGCCGCGATCGGGCCGAAGAACGAGGCCAGCAGCGACGCCGCCACCGCCCACAGCCCGGCCGCCGCCGCGGCCGTATAGACGAAGAACTCGCCGGGGGTGATGTCCAGGCCCGTCGCCGCCAGCCGCAGTTCCAGCCGGCGCCCCAGGGAGGTGGTGCGCAGCCGCCGGTCCACGCGGGCGAAGCGGCGCGACCGCCCGGCCGGTGCAGCGGCGCCCGACTCCGACAGCCGGTCGATCAGCGCGCGCTGCCGGTCCGTGCCCCGGGCGTAGGTGTGCACCCCGGCGACGCCCAGCGCGCCGCACACCAGCGTCGTGCCGAGGGTCAGCATCGCGAGCCGGTCCATGCGGCTACCTCCCGTCCCGCGCGCCGTACGCGCCCTTGTCGTACGCGGCGCCCCGCGTGGTCAGCTGCGCCGGGAAGGCGGCCACCCCGAAGGCGGGCGGCACCGCCTCACCGGCCATCCGCAGCCGCTCCGCGACCCGCTCCGGGAGCGGGAAGTACGAGAACCGCCCGTGCACGATCCGGTCCGCGCCCATGGGCTGGGCGTCGAAGCGGCAGACGGTGGCGATGCGGTACTCCTCGTGGCCGTGGCTGTCGAGGAGCGCGATCTCGCTGATCCGGCGGGAGCCGTCGGCGTGCCGGACGAGCTGGACGATGCAGTCCACGGCGCTGTTGATCTGGTCGCGCAGCGCCTCGTACGGGATGGCCACGTCGGACATCGAGGCGAGCGTCTGGAGCCGCATCAGGGCGTCCTCGGCGCTGTTGGCGTGGACGGTGGCGAGCGAACCGTCGTGGCCGGTGGACATGGCCTGGAGCATGTCGAGGGTCTCGCCGCCGCGCACCTCGCCGACGATGATGCGGTCGGGGCGCATGCGCAGCGAGTTGCGGACCAGGTCGCGGATGGTGATCCGGCCCTTGCCCTCGACGTTGGGCGGCCGGGACTCCAGCCGGATGACATGGGTCTGCTGGAGCTGGAGTTCGGCCGCGTCCTCGACGGTGATGATCCGCTCGCCGTCCGGGATCAGCCCGGAGAGGGCGTTGAGCAGCGTGGTCTTTCCGGAGCCGGTGGGTCCGGAGACGACGACGTTGAACTTGCCCCGCACCAGCGCCGCCAGCAGCATCAGCATCTGCTCGTCCAGCGTGCCCATGCCGATCAGTTCGCTGAGGGTGTAGGCGCGCGGGAAGCGGCGGATGGTGAGGGTGGCGCCGGTGAGCGCCAGCGGCGGGATGATCACGTTGACCCGCTCACCGGACGGGAGGCGGGCGTCGACCATCGGATTCGACTCGTCCACCCGCCGGTTGACGGTGGAGACGATGCGCTCGATGGTCTGCATCAGCTGCTCCTCGGATGCGAACCGGACGGGCACCAGCTCCACCCGGCCCGCCCGCTCCACGAAGATCTGGTCCGGCCCGTTGACCATGATCTCGGTGATGGAGGTGTCCTCCAGCAGCGGTTCGAGCACGCCGAGGCCCAGCGCCTCGTCCACCACCCGGCGGATGAGCTGGGAGCGTTCGCCGGTGGACAGCACCGGGCCCTCGCGGCTGATGATGTGGCCGAGGACGCGCTCCAGCCGGGTCCGTCGCTCGGCGGCGGCCAGCGAGGACATCTCGGCGAGGTCGATCTCCTCGAGCAGCTTGGCCCGGTAGACGGCGACGAGATGCCCGTCCTGGCGGCCCTCCGCGGGCCCCTCGGGCGCGTTGATCCGGGCCCGCAGGCTCATGGTTGGCCTCCCGCCTGGAGCTGTCCGTCGTCGCACGGCATCGTGGCGCTCCTCTCCGCGCTGCCGAAGCCGAAGCCGGGGATGACCGAGGGGATCTTGACGGACGCGGTCGCGCTCGCCTCGTCCCCGCCGCAGTCGCCCCCACTGATGTTCGCCTCGTCGGCCAGCCAGCCGCTGATCGCCGCCTTCCCGGCGGCCGCCGGAGTGGTGCCCGGCTCGTCCTGGGAGCCCGTACGCGCCGCCGCCCGCGCCGCCGTACCCGCCTGCTGGACGGCGTACGCGGCGATCCCGAGCTGAACGGCGGCCAGCGCGACGAGGATCAGGATCGGCAGAAAGCCGAGGAACTCGATCGACGCCTGTCCCCGGTCCCGCCTGGGGCTTGTCCGTAGGGTCATCGCTGTACGCCCCCTCACTGCCCCGCGCCCGCCGCGGTTTCCGTCTCGTCCGACGCGCCCGCCGAACCGGTCACCGTCCACGGGAAGTCGGCGGCGCCCGGGAACAGGATCGGGACGGTCAGCTTCACCGTCGACCGGTACACCGCGCCGTCGCCCGCGCCCGGGCAGTCGATGTCGGCGCTCCACGAGCCGGGGATGTCATCCTGCGCCGCGGCCTGGCAGGCGGCGGCTCCCCCGGCCGCGCCCGCCCGGGCCCCCTTGTCGGCCGCGTTGCCCGCGAGCGAGTACGTGTAGCCGACGAGCACGAGCTGCCAGATCACCGCGAGCACGATGAGCGCTAACGGCAGGACGCCGATGAACTCGACCGTGACCTGCCCGCGGTCGCCACCGCCGCGCTTGCGCAGGAAGCGGCCGGTGGCGGACGGGGGGATCTCGTTCAGGGCGTCCGTCCCGGAGCCCGTGTCACCGCCGTCGTCATCCGGCCCCGCCCCTATGGCACGGCGCCGCCGCAGCCCGGGCAGCGAGCGGTCGCCGCCCTGGGCGTGCCCGCCCCGGTGGGGAGCGCGGCGGCCGGGCGGGGGCGCGCCGGGGGCGCCGTCGACCAGGCCCAGTTCCCCAGCCAGGCCCCACAGCGCCTGCTTGACGGCGGACTTGGCGTCCAGGTCCTGCATGCGCCCCGAGTCGACGGCGGGCTGAAGCTCCTTGAACCCGGCCGGGATCGCGGTGCGCGCCACCGCCGTGCCCGTGGCGCGCGCGACCAGCTGCGGCTGGATCTCGGCGCTGCGAGTGTGCCGGTTGACGACCGTCACGGTCTCCTCGGCCTTGCGGACCTGGAGCCGGTCCCACAGCCGCACCATCCGCTTGGCGGCCCGCACCGCGACCACGTCCGGGGTGGTCACCAGCAGCGCGGTGTCGGCCTGTTCGACGATGGCCGCGCCCGCCGAGGTCATCTGCGTACCGCAGTCGACGACCACCAGCTCGAACCGGGTCCGCAGCGCGCCGACGACCTGCCGGGCCGCCCGGTCGGTGACCTCCTCGCCGCGTTCGCCCTCCCCCGGCGCGAGCAGCAGGCCGAGCCCGGTGTGATGGGTGAAGACCGCGTCCTGGAGCACCCGCGGCGAGATGTCGGTGATCTGGGCCAGGTCGGCGATGGAGCGCCGGAACTGGACGTCGAGGTAGGAGGCCACATCGCCGGACTGGAGGTCCAGGTCGACCAGGGCGACCGTACGGCCCGCCGCCCGCGCGGCCAGCGCGAGCTGGACGGCGGTCACCGTCGTACCGACCCCGCCCTTGGCGCCCGCGACGGCGACCAGCGTGCCACCGGGCCCGGTGGCGGCCACGTCGCCGCCGCCCCCGAGGTGGCGCCGTACGCCGCTGGCCCACTGGGCGGCGGCCTGGACGCGGGCCGCCAGCTCGTCGTACGCCAGCGGTATCCCGGCGATGCCGCGCGCGCCCGCGTCCATGGCGGCCGAGTACAGGGCCGGTCCCGCGTCGCCGGTGACCAGGACCACGCCCACCGCCGGGAAGCGCAGCGCGACCTCGCGGATCAGCTCCAGGGCGGGGGACGGGCCGATCCGCTCATGGACGAGGACGACCTCGGGCAGGTCCTCCAGCGAGGCGGCGGCCAGTGCGGCGAGGGTGTCCAGCAGCCGGGTCGAGTCGCCCACCGGCGCCGACGGTTCGACACCGGGCAGCTGGCCGAGCAGCCCGCCGATGGCGCGGGCCGCGTCGGGGTCGCCGACGGCCGGGAGGATTCTGATCGTCACCGCGGCACCTCCTCACTCACTCAGGTTCACGGGGGTCATTTGTCGCCGCCGAGGGTGTAGGTGCGGTCGCGCGGCGAGACGGGGGCGTCCGCGCCGGGGCCGATCAGGGCCAGCCGTACGTGGGAGGCGAAGGACTCGGCGTACGCGACGCGCTGCGCGTCCTTGGTGTCGAGCGCGAAGGTGATCGGCACGGCCTGGTCCACGCGCCGTTCGTCGTCCTCGTCCGGCTTCAGCGCGGACAGCTTGCCGACGTCGATGACCTCCGCGTCGTCGACGATCAGCTTGGAGACCGACGCCTCGCCCTGCGCCTTGCCCTCGAAGGTGGCGTAGATGTTGACCTTCGCACCGGGCGTGATCTTGCCAGCGACGCCCGTCGCGGCATCGATCATGATCGCGATCTCCTGCTGTCCGGCCTTCAGCGCGGGCCGGTTGGCGACCATGTCGGTCTGGAGCAGCGACCCCTGGCTGAGCCTGGTCGCGGCTATCCTGCCGCGCACCTCGGAGAGATCGGTGACGGCGGTGGAGGGCACCCAGCGCTCGGGCATCGACACCTTCTCGAAGTCCCCCGCGTCCAGGGCCTCGTACGCGTCGACGTTCCCCTTCAGCTTGTACGCGGTCGTCTCGGGGCCGACCTTGGACTCCACGTCGTTGACGACGGAGAGCACTCCGGCGAAGGCGCCACCGGCGCACAGGACCGACAGGACCAGCAGGATGACTCCGCGGCGCTGGCGAGAATTCATGGACGGACAACCTCGTGAGTGGGACGTTTACCGGCTGGTCAGGGCGGGACGCTCGGCGGACTGGGTCAGGGCGGGAATCTCATCGCCGCGCGGCACAGGACAAGAGCAGAAGGCGCAGCGGTCCCCGATGAGTTCGAAACCGCACCAGTGGCACTCCTCTCTCCGTACGGACGCCACGAGCTGGTAGAGCACGGAGAGGTCCGGGATGGCCGCCGCGAACTCGATCAGCTTCGGGGTGCCCCACCAGCGCGCCGACGCGGCGGGCAGCGGCACCTCCTGGACGTCCCCGACGCCCCAGGAGGGCGCCAGCGCCCCGGTGACCCAGTCGTCGCGCGGGGCCGTCCCATGGCCGTGGCTGGTGAGCTGGCCGCGTGCGACGGTCATGTGGGTGGCGTACGCGGGCCCGGGCAGCGCACCGCCCCCGCCCACCTTGACCAGCTGCGGCTCGGGGTGCGCGAGCACCCCGAACTGGGCGCCCGGCATCCAGGACTTGACGTGCGAGGTGAGGCTCACCGGCACCCGGTCCAGCCGGGCGACGCTGCCGAGCAGCGCGCCCGCGTGCACATAGTGCGCCAGCAGCCGCGCGGAACAGGCCAGCACGCCGGGGCTGAAGTCGGAGACGGACAGCTGGCGCAGCTGACGGGCGATGACGGCGACGGCCAGCGGCGGCAGTTCGAGCGGGCACAGCGCCATCCGGTCGCTCTCCAGGACCGAGCGCACGGTGTGCAGCCTGCGGATGAAGGGCGGCGGGCTGGCGGCGGGATAGAGCGCCACCAGATAGCCCTGGTACTCCAGGAGCGCCCCGACCTCGGCGAGCGCGTCGTCCAGCGACTGCTCCTCCGGCGGGCGGAGCACTACGGCCGACGGGGTCTGCCCGTCGGGCGGTGGAAGCACCAGCTCACGGCTGGTGACTGCTATCGCGGTGGGCACGTCGGCTACCCCGTCTCACGTCCTCGCCGAGCGGCGGCGGCCGCAGGTCGTTAACTGCCCCTGGCTGGTGCATCGTCACTTTATCCACGAAAGCCGCGTGAGAGAACAGTTCCTCTGAGTTACCCACTCCTGGTCTGTGCGGGCTCCCTGTGCGGCTGCCGCCTCCCCGGCCGGATGCGCGGGATGTCGCGGGGTGTAGCCCGCGACCAGCACATACGTGCCATGGGCTTGACAACCGCATTGGTCTGGACCACCTTGGTCGCACGCCTCAGGGGCCCCTGGACGCGCACAGGCACCACCTCCCTTATTCCCCCCACGCTCGGAGGCTGTCGTGGTACGCGCACAGGTCAGGAACAGGTTCCTCGGAGCCGCGGCGGTCGCCGCGCTCGCCGCCGGCGGACTGATATCCACCGGCACCGCCTCCCACGCGGCCACCGCCGCCGTTCCGCAGCACGCCGTCACGGGCTACTGGCAGAACTTCGACAACGGCGCGACCGTGCAGAAGCTGCGCGACGTCCCGGACGACTACGACATCATCGCCGTCGCCTTCGCGGACGCGACCGGCACTCCGGGCGCCGTCGACTTCCGTCTCGACCCGGCCCTCGGCTACGGCAGCGAGCAGCAGTTCAAGGACGACATCAAGGCCAAGCAGGCCGCGGGCAAGTCCGTCATCGTCTCCGTCGGCGGCCAGAACGGCACGGTCTCGGTCGCCGACGACGCCTCGGCGAACGCCTTCGCCACCTCCATCACCGGCCTCATGGACGAATACGGCTTCGACGGCGTCGACATCGACCTCGAAAACGGCCTCAACGCGACCTATATGACCAAGGCGCTGAAGGCCGTCCACGACAAGAAGAGCGATGTCGTGGTGACGATGGCACCGCAGACGATCGACATGCAGTCGCCGTCCACCGAGTACTTCAAGACCGCCCTGGGCATCAAGGACTTCCTGACCGTCGTCAACATGCAGTACTACAACAGCGGCTCGATGAACGGCTGCGACGGCAAGGTCTACGCCCAGGGCTCGGTCGACTTCCTCACCGCCCTCGCCTGTATCCAGCTGGAGAACGGCCTCGCCCCGTCCCAGGTCGGCCTCGGCGTCCCCGCCTCGCCCAGCGGCGCGGGCTCCGGCTACGTCGCACCGTCGGTGGTGAACGCGGCCCTGGACTGCCTCACCAAGGGCACCGGCTGCGGCGGCTTCACCCCCTCCAAGACCTATCCCGGGCTGCGCGGCGCGATGACCTGGTCCACCAACTGGGACGCGGCGAGCGGCAACGCCTGGTCGAAGACGGTCGGCCCGAAGGTCCACGGCCTGCCGTAACTACCGCGGGTCGCTGAGGAGCCAGCGGACGATCGACGCCGTCGCGGCGACGTTCGAGCCGAGGTGGCGGGAGTCCTCGTAGTCGACGGGCCCGACGTCGACCACCGGGACGTCCGCCCCTCGGCGTCGCAGCTCCGCCCGGCAGACCGCGGTGTTCTCCACCGCCGCCTCCTGGTCCCCGCCCGCCAGGTACAGCCGCGTCGGCACCCGCGGCGCCCAGCCGTCGCACACGCTGCTCGCCGTCCGCAGCGCCGCGGCGAACTCCCCGGTCGGACGTTCGAGCATCCGCATGCCCTCGTCGGTGAGCAGTTGCTTCACCGTGCCCGGGGTGCCCGCCATGATCTGCCGCCCGGTGTGCCGACCGTCGAACAGCGCCTCGATGTGCCGGGCGTTCCCCTTGAACACCTGCTTCGGACTGTCGTACACATCGTGCAGCCGGTTGAAGGCGACCAGCGTGTACGCCGCGTACACCACGCTCGACTTCGGCTCCAGCTCCCCGCCGAGCAGCGCCTTCAGCTCCGTCCCCCCGAAGTCGTACGCCCCGCTCACCGGCGCCAGCGCGCCCAGCCGGAACCAGCGGTCCTCGCCCGCCTGGAGCGAGCGGGCCAGCCCCAGCGCGGCCGAGGCGCCCTGCGAGAAGCCGGTGACCGCGACCTTCCGCTCCAGGGGGACGACGGCGCGGGCGGCGCGCAGCATGTCGAGCGAGGCCGTGGTCTCCGACGGGACGTCCATCCAGGGATGGAGCCCGGGGCTGGTGCCCATGCCGAGGTAGTCGGGCGCGACGGCGGCGAACCCGGCCGACGCGTAGGTGAGCGACGGCGAGGGCAGGAAGCCGTGCCGCCGCATGGACGGCGCGTCACTCTTGTGACTGCCGGTGCCATGGGCGAACGACACCGCGCGCAGCCTGCCCTCCCGCCCGCGCGGCAGGGCGAGCAGTCCGCTCGCGGTGGTGGGGCGGCCGTGCGGGTCGACGGTCCGGTACTCCAGCCGGTACGCGTCGACGCCGTAGCGGACCGCACCGGCGTCGAACCCGCTGGAGCGCAGCTCGGCGGCGACCTTGCGCGGGGTGGCCAGCCTGTACAGCCGTTTTACGGACACCAGTTCGCCCCGGCCCTGGGCGGCAGCCGGGGCGGCGGCCGCCGTCCGCGGGGTGGTGGCCGCCGCGGCCGGGACCGCCGCGGCGGCCGGAAGCAGGAGCAGCGCGGCACAGGCGGCGGCTGCCACGTTCGGCGCGATGCGCGTTCTTCGCATGAGGACCCCCATTTCTGACGTCTGCTGACGTCGTGACAAGGGTCTTCAGCGTGGTGCGAGCGGCCCGGGGGCGCACTGGAGCCCGCCCCCGGACCGCGGTGGGGCCAGCCCCCGCGCTACGTCACGGCTTGGGCAGCGCGCATCCGGCCAGGCTGAGGTCGACCTTGTTCCCGGTGGTCACGCACTTGGTGATCCCGTACGTCTGCTGGGCGTAGTTGATGCCCTGGCGGACCGTCACCGCTCCGCTCTCGTCGACCTCGCACGGGTTGTTGAGGGTGCAGCGCGCCCCGTCCTCGTTGCCCGTGTTGTTCACGGCCAGGACCGTGCCGGTCGTGGCGTCGACGACGGGTGAACCGGACGTTCCGCCAATCGTGTTACAGGCGGAGGTGTAGCGGACCGAGTCTTTCCAGGTCCAGTCGCCTTCCTTAAGACGATATGCGAATCCGTCGATATTGCAGGAGTAGATCTTCTTCCAGTAGCCGGAGACCACCTTGATGCTGGTGCCCTGGGCCGGGCGGCTGTCCGACAGTTGCAGGGCCTTGATGCCGTACCGCTGCTGTATTTGTGCGTACGTCGAGGTCAGCTGGTACAGCGAGACGTCGGTGTCGGTCATGGTCGCGTACGCGACCTTGCTCGCCCGTACCGTGCCCGCGCTCCCGCCGGAGCTGTTCAGCAGGGTGAAGCTGCGGCTCGACGACTGGCCGACGATCACCTCGCCCGCGTCCGGGAAGCCGGTCTCCAGGCAGTGCCCGTTGGAGAGGACGAGCGCGGGGTCGGTGTCGGCGGACTTCGCGGTCCGTACGACCGAGCCGGAGCAGTTGCTGAGCGCGACCGTTCCGGCGAAGTCGACCGCCTGCGCGGCCTGGGGGTGGGAGGCGGCGGCCACGGCAGGGGCGGCGCCGGCGCCCACGAGGGTCGCGCCGCCCAGTAAGAGGGCCGAGAGCGCGCCGACGAGAGGTCTGTTCACAGGGGGGTTCCTTCCCTCGATGAGAAGTTCCTTCGGCTTCGACCATTTCCCTCCCTTGACTGTGTCATGCGCATGGCCGAACACTGGCGCAGCAGTCGCTCGCCCTTCACCCCCCAGGAGCAGTTATGCGACTTCGCACCCGCGGCAGACGGGTCACCGCCCTCGCCGCCCTGTTGTCCCTCGCCCTCGCCGCCCCGATCGCGGCCCAGGCCGACGATCCGGCCCCGGGGCGTGCCACCTCGGCCGATGCCGCATCGGGCACCACGGCCGCCGATGAGAACGTGCACCAGTACGAGGTCGCGGGCCCGGCCACCGCCGCCGAGCGCGCCACCGTCGCCGCCACCGGCGTCTCCATCGACGAGACGGACGCCCGCTCCGTCGTGGTCACCGCCGACTCCGCCCAGGTCAGGAAGGTGCGCGCGCTCGGCTACCGGCTCACCGAGCTGCCCGGTCCGGCCGACCGGAGCAAGGGCCGGGCCGCCGTGCCGTTCGACTTCCCCTCGGCGGACTCGAAGTACCACAACTACGCCGAGATGAGCGCCGAGATCGACGCGGCCGTAGCCAAGTACCCCGCCATTCTGAGTAAGCGCGTCATTGGAAAGTCGTACGAGGGCCGGGACATCGTCGCGCTGAAGATCAGCGACAACGTGGCCACCGACGAGGCCGAGCCCGAGGTGCTGTTCACCCACCACCAGCACGCGCGGGAGCACCTCACCGTGGAGATGGCGCTGTATCTGCTGCACCAGCTGACCGACGGCTACGGCACCGACTCCCGCATCACCGACATCGTCAAAGGCCGCGAGATCTGGATCGTCCCGGACCTCAACCCGGACGGCGGCGAGTACGACATCGCCACCGGCCGCTACCGCAGCTGGCGCAAGAACCGGCAGCCCAACTCCGGCTCCTCCGCCGTCGGCACCGACCTCAACCGCAACTGGGACTACAAGTGGGGCTGCTGCGGCGGCTCCTCCGGCTCCGCGGGCTCCGAGACCTACCGCGGCGCCAAGGCCGAGTCGGCCCCCGAGGTGAAGGTCGTCGCGGACTTCGCGCGCAGCCGGGTCGTCGGCGGCAAGCAGCAGCTCAAGGCCGCCATCGACTTCCACACCTACAGCGAGCTGGTGCTGTGGCCGTTCGGCTGGACGTACAACGACACCGCGACCGGGATGACCCAGGACGACCACGACGCATTCGCCGCGATCGGCAAGAAAATGGCGGCGAGCAACGGCTACACCCCCGAGCAGTCGAGCGACCTCTACATCACGGACGGGACGATCGACGACTGGCTGTGGGGCAGCCAGAAGGTGTTCGCGTACACGTTCGAGATGTACCCGACGTCGAGCGGGGCGGGCGGCTTCTACCCGCCGGACGAGGTGATCGAGCGCGAGACGAGCCGTAACAAGGACGCGGTGCTCCAGCTGCTGGAGAACGCGGGACTGCATGTACCGGTCCATCGGCAAGGAAGCGCAGTACTGCGCGGCCAGCTGACGCCGAACGGCCGGGAGCCCCGGGGTCCCTGCGGACCCCGGGGCTCCCTCACTGCGAGACACCCCCTAGATCACCAGGCTCAGCAGGCCCGCCACCGCGAAGCCCGCCACCGACAGCACCGACTCCAGGACGGTCCACGACTTGAGCGTGTCCCGCTCGGATATCCCGAAGTACTTCGCGACCATCCAGAAGCCGCCGTCGTTGAGGTGCGAGGCGAAGATCGAGCCCGCCGAGATCGCCATGATGACCAGCGCGAGATGGGCCTGTGAGTAGTCGCCCGAGGCCAGCATCGGGGAGACGATCCCCGTGGTGGTGACGATGGCGACGGTCGCCGAACCCTGGGCGACCCGCAGCACCACGGAGATCAGGTAGGACAGCAGGATCACCGGCAGGCCCGCGCTGTCGAAGGCGTCCGCGAGAGCCTGGGCGACACCGCTGCCCTTGAGGACGGCACCGAAGACACCGCCCGCGCCGACGATCAGCAGCAGGTTGCCGACGGGCTTGAGGGAGGTGGTGGAGACGGTCTCCAGCGACTTGCGGGACCAGCCGCGCCGGATGCCCAGCAGGTAGTACGCCAGCAGCAGGGCGATCGTCAGCGCCACGAAGGGGTGGCCGAAGAACTCGATGACCGAGCGGCCGGTGCTCGGGTCCAGCGCGATGGAGGAGAAGGTCGCGAAGAGGATGAGGATCAGCGGCGTGCCGATGATGGCGAGGACCGTGCCCACCGACACCGGCTGCTCCGTGGGCTGCCGGCCGGCGGCGCGCTGCTCGGCCTCGACCGCCTCGCGGGCCTCCTCCGCCGCCTCGAGCATGTCCTGCGGTACGGGGACGAAGAGGCGGTTGCCGATCCAGGCGGCGTACGCCCACGCGGCGAGCACGGACGGGATGCCGACGAGGATGCCCATCAGGATGACCCAGCCCAGGTCGACATGGAGCAGTCCGGCGGCGGCGACCGGGCCGGGGTGCGGCGGCAGGAAGGCATGGGTCATGGACAGCCCGGCCAGCAGCGGCATCGCGTAGAGCAGGATCGACTTGCCGCTGCGCTTGGTGGCCGCGTAGACGATCGGCGCGAGGACGAAGATGCCGACGTCGAAGAAGACGGGTATGCCGAAGATGAGGCCGGTGAGGCCCATGGCGAGCGGGGCGCGCTTCTCCCCGAAGAGGCCGAGCAGACGGGAGCTGAGCGCCTCGGCGCCGCCGGAGACCTCCAGGATCGCGCCGAGCATGGTGCCCAGGCCCATGATGATGGCGACGTGGCCGAGGATGCCGCCCATGCCGGTTTCGATGAGCGAGACGGCGTCGGACTTCTGGACCGTGCCGAAGAGTTCGGTGACCGAGAGCCCGGCGGCCAGGCCGACGGCTATGGAGACGCCGAGCAGCGCGATGAAGGGCTGGAGTCTGACCTTGATGATCAGGTAGAGCAGAAGGGCGATGCCCAGGACGGCGACGGTCAGCAGACCGGCGGTGCCGGGGATGATCGCGAGCAGACCACCGGTGTGGGGTGGGGTCTCGGCAGCGGGAGCGGCCGCGAGCAGCATGGGGGACTCCGGAAAATGGGTAGGCGGTAGCGCCGCACGGCGGGGGGCCGCGCGCGGGGGATGTGCTCTGAATGCGGGTGATCAGGGGTCTAATCCTGGAAGTGGGGGGTCCCGGGGCGGGCGGGGGTTCGATACCCCGCCCGCCGCGGGCGTTCTGGGGGGGTGCCTCAGCCGAGGACGGCGAGGGCGTCGATCTCGACGAGCAGCCCGGCGGGGAGGCCGACGTAGATCGTCGTACGGGCCGCCGGGGCCTCCTTCAGGTCCGCGAAGAACTCGTTGTAGATCTCGTTGAACTCGGCGAAGTGACCGGTGTCGGTGAGGTAGACGCGGATCATCACCACGTCCTCCCAGCTCGCCTCGCCCGCCTCCAGCACGGACTGCACGTTGCTCAGCGTCTGGAGGGTCTGCTCACGCAGGGTCGGCCCGACCGGGGCGGGGGCCTGGCCGGGGACCGCGGGGCCGAAGCCGACCTGACCGGCGACCTGGAGGATGTTCCCCTTCTTGACGCCGTGCGAGAACTTGGCCGGCGGCGCGGTGTGGGTGGCCGGGGTGATCGCGGTCTTCTGGAGCTTCTCGGTCATGAGGAGGAATCCTCGGCTCTCTTCTCGGGTGTTACTGGGGGTTTTGCTTCGGGGGTAACTTCAGACGGTGCTTCGGTTGTTCCTCGTCCATCGGACGGCCGGGCCGGGGCGCCGCCCGAGTACTCCCGGCTGATGTCCTCCGCGGTACGGCGCACCGCCGGGAGCAGGGTGAGCAGTTCGTCCGCGGTGACGACGACGTTCGGCGCCGACACCGAGCACGCGGCGACGACCCGGCCGTCCGCTCCCCTGATGGGGGCACCGACGCAGTTGATCGACTCCTCGTGGCCGCCGAGGTCGGTGGCCCAGCCCTGTTCCCGTACGGTCTCCAGCTCCTTCAGGAACGCGCTGGCGTTGGGGGTGGAGCGGGCCGTGTACGCCGGGTACGGGAGCCGTTCGGCCAGCGCCCGCCGCTCGGGCTCCGGCAGGTCCGCCAGCAGCAGCTTGGCGACGGCGGCGACCGTGATCGCGACGGGCTTGCCGATCCGCGAGTACATCCGCACCGGGTAGCGGCTCTCCACCTTGTCGATGTAGAGGACCTCGTTCTCCTCGTACACCGCGAGGTGCACGGTGTGGCCGCACCGCTCGTTGAGCGCGACCAGATGGGGGTGGGCGATTTCTCGTACGTCGAGGTTCTCCACCGCCTCCTGCGCGAGCGCGAAGAGGCGGGCGCCGAGCCGGTAGCGCTGGTCCCGCTGGCGGTAGACCATGCCGTGTTCGTGCAGCGTGCGCAGCAGCCGCAGGGCGGTCGACTTGTGCACGCCGAGCCGCGAGGCGACCTGCTCCAGGTTGGCGGGTCCCTCCGCCAGCAGGGGCAGGATGCTCAGTGCTCGGTCGACGGTCTGGCTCATGGGTCGGTTACCTCCACCACCGCGGTATCGGACCCCGATCGCGCCGGGTCTGCCCAGCCGGGGCCGAATCGCAGTGTCCCCCACTCGGCGTCGCCCAGCGTCACCAGCCGGTCGGCGTACGCGCGGGACGGCGGGGTGCAGAGGTCGCCGGGGACGGTGAGGACGGCGGCCGCCATCAGATGGCCGTGGCGCAGCCGCTGCGCGACCGGCAGCCCGCGCAGGGTGCCGGACAGGAAGCCCGCGGCGAAGGCGTCGCCCGCGCCGACCGGGGCCACGACGTCCACGCGCAGGGCGGGCACGAAGGTGACGGTGTCGGCCCCGTCCGCCCCGCGGGCGTACGCGGTGGCCCCGGCGGAGCCCTGCTTGACCACCAGCACGTCCGGCTCGGGCAGCGCCTCACGGATGGCGGCCGCGCCGCCGCGTATGCCCCAGGCGGCCTCCGCCTCGTCCTCGCCGACGAAGACCAGGTCGCAGCCGCGGGCGAGGTCGAGCAGCACGGACGGACCCTCGTCCGGGGCCCGCTCGGGGTCCTCCCACAGCGAGACGCGGTAGTTGAGGTCGAAGGAGACCAGCGGGCGCCCGGGGGCGCGGGTGGTCAGCTCGCGCATCAGGGCGAGGCACTCGGGCGAGAGGGCCGGGGTGATGCCGGTGACGTGGAGGATCCGGCCGGACCAGGTCTGCTCGTGCGGCATGAGCGCCGGGGACATGGCCGCGGCGGCGGATCCGGCGCGGTAGTAGAGGACCTCGGCGAGCGGCTGCTCGCCGTCGTCTTCCGCGGACGGCTCGGACTCCACGGCCCGCTCGCCCGCCGTACGGAAGTAGATGCCGGTGGGGCGGCGCGGATCGCGCTGGACGCCGCTGACGTCCACCCCGGCCGCCGCGATCTCCGTCAGCAGATGGTCGCCGAAGCCGTCCGTGCCGACCCGGCTGATCCAGCGCACGCCGTGCCCGGCGCCCGCGAGCCCGCACGCCACGTTGGACTCGGCCCCGCCGATCCCCCGCGCGAACGCGGGCACCTCCGCGAGCCGTCCCGGCCGGGACGGCACGAAGGTCACCATCGACTCGCCGAGGCACACGACGTCGACACTCGGGGCTGGAGGCACGATCGGACTCGCTCCTTGCGGGTGGGGGTTGCAGACGGTTGTTGGTTGAGTGCGCATCAGGGCGTTCTGGCGTGTGTGAATGAGTGTCCGGGCTGTGGAGCGTGCGGATTCCGGGGAGAGGGAACAGAAGTTCCCGGATCGAAAACGTGACCTTTTCGCGGGTGTGGTCGTTGGGTGGGTGCCAGGCGTGTTGCCGCTGGGCACGCGGAAAGGCCAGGGGCGCGTGGAACGGGAGGGACGGGGTGGGTGTGCTGCGTGAGCTGTCGGCGCCGTTCGTCGTCCTCGGCCCGTCCGGAGTAGCGATCCGTACGCGCCTCAAAGGCCTGAGCGTGGGGGACGAGGAGGTGCTGCGGCTGGTCGGCGTGCATCTTGGGGCGCTGGCTTCGCGTGACGTGAAGCAGCGCTGTGCCGAGGGACTGCGGCACTCCCCGGAGACGTGGGCGGCGCGTAAACGCGCTTTGACCGGGGAGTCCTCGTCGCGGTGGGCGGGCAGTATCACCAAGGCGACGCATGACCAGTGGGCGCTGTCGCGGCGTGCGCAGTGCGCCCACATTCAGACTCTTGAAGCCGGTGTTCGCACCATCGCGCACCGGTTGTCGCTGCCGGTGGGCGCGAAGGGAACAAAGCGGACCCCGGGCGGCTACCGCACCCGGCAGGAGTGGTTCGCCAAGACACGCCGCCTGCATATCCTGCAGGACCGGCTCGTTGCCGAGCGTGCCGACCGCGAAGCGGGGCGCGTGCGCGTGGTGCGAGGAGGAAAGCGGCTGGCCCGCATCCGTCACCACCTCGAACGAGCACAGCTCACCGAGGCGGAGTGGCGGCAGCAGTGGGAGGCCGGACGCTGGTTCCTCCAGGCCGATGGCGAGAGCGGTAAGCGGCTGGGGAACGAGACCATCCGCGTCACGCCGGACGGTGAGGTCAGCATCAGGCTCCCGGCGCCCCTGGCACATCTGGCGAACGCCCGGCACGGCCGGTACGTCCTCACCGGCACCGTCACTTTCCGCCACCGGGGGATGGAGTGGGCCGACCGTGTGTCGGCGCACCGGGCGGTGGCCTACCGCATCCACCTGGACGTGGCCCGCCACCGCTGGTACATCACTGCCTCCTGGACGATCCCGCCGGTCAAGACTGTTCCGCTGGCTCAGGCCCGCGCTGCTGGCCTGGTCGGCGTCGATACCAACGCCGATCACCTGGCGGCATGGCGCCTGGACGAGTACGGCAACCCGGTTGGCGACCCGCGCCGGTTCTCCTTCGACCTGAACGGAGCGGCCACCTACCGCGACGCCCAGGTACGGCATGCGCTGGTGCGGCTGCTGCACTGGGCCAAGCGCCACAGCCTGAGTATCGCGATCGAGGATCTGGACTTCCAGACGGACACGACGCGGGAGAAGCACGGCAGGCGGAAGCGGTTCCGCCAGCTGATCTCCGGTATGCCGGTGTCCAGGCTGCGGGCACGGCTGGCGTCGATGGCCGCCGAACTCGGCATCACCATTGTCGCCATCGACCCCGCGTACACCTCCAAATGGGGCGCCCAGCACTGGCGCAAGCCCCTCACCAGCAAGAAGAGGAAGACCACTCGCCACGACGCGGCCGCCGTGGCGATCGGAAGGCGCGCCCTGGGACACCCGATCCGGCGACGGACGGCACCGCCCCCGCACGACCAGAGCGATCGTGCGGGGCATCGGACCGTCCAGGCCGCATCGGCTGTCCCGGGGCGTGAGGAAGCCCGCCCCCGCGTCCCCGGACCACGCACACGATGCGTGCGCACCGGACGCGGAGCGAACGCGGGGGACCAGGGTGCCCAACACCGTCCGGGGCACGCGGCTGAGCATGGGTTCTGGCATCAGGACTCACTCCCGCTCAGTCTGTAGGGACGGTAGGGCACACACCGTTGACCCGGTGCTTGGCCGGATGTTAAACAGCGCTAAGCGTTATACGCAATGAACGTTGCAGAGAATGCAACCAGAAATGTACGGGAGGCGCCTCCATGGCCACCGACCACCGCGAGCACGCCGCCACGCACCCCGCCGTAGCCGGGCTCGCGCAGGAACGCGCCGACCACCGTTTCAAGGGGCTGCCGCCGGACGCCGAGGGCCGTACGCTCGCCGACCTGGCCGCCGAGCGCCGCAACCTGTTCACCGGTGGCTTCACCACCCCCGTACTCGCCCTGTCGACCGAGGCCCTGGAACACAACCTCCTCGCCATGGAGCGCTACTCCGCCGCCCACGGCCTGGCCTTCGCCCCGCACGGCAAGACCTCCATGGCCCCGCAGCTCTTCGAGCGCCAGCTCGCCCACGGCGCCTGGGGCATCACCGCCGCCGTCCCCTCCCACGTACGGATCTACCGGGCCTTCGGCATCCAGCGGATCTTCCTCGCCAACGAGGTCGTCGACGCCGCCGCCCTGAAGTGGCTCGCCGCCGAACTCGACGCCGACCCCGACTTCCGCTTCGTCTGTTACGTCGACTCCGTACGCGGCGTCGAACTCATGGACGCCGCCCTGCGCGAGGCCGGGGCCGGGCGGCCCGTCGACGTCGTGGTCGAGCTGGGCGCGGGCGACGGCGCCCGTACCGGGGCCCGCACCGAGGCCGAGTGCGCCACGGTCGCCGACGCGGTGGCCGCCGCCGGGACGCTGCGGCTGGTCGGCGTCGCGGGCTACGAGGGCGAGGTGCCGAAGGCGGACGGCGAGCGGGTACGGGCCTGGCTGCGCCGCCTCACCGCCCTCGCCACCGACTTCGACTCGGCGGGCCGCTTCGAGGGCGTGGACGAGGTCGTTGTCACCGCGGGCGGCAGCGCCTGGTTCGACGCGGTCGCCGACGTCTTCGCCGAGCTGCCCGCGCTCTCCCGGCCCGTGCTGAAGCTGCTGCGCTCGGGCGCGTACGTCTCCCACGACGACGGCCACTACCGGCACATCACCCCCTTCAACCGCATCCCGGACGAGGGCGACCTCCAGCCCGCCTTCCGGCTCTGGGCCCAGGTCGTCTCC
>NZ_GG657754.1:4069445-4085511 GCF_000158915.1 Streptomyces himastatinicus ATCC 53653
CCGGCACACAGGAAGAAGGCACCGCATGGACCTCGTCATCCGCGACGCGCGCGTCATCGACGGCACCGGCGGTGCCGCCTTCCGGGCCGACGTGGCCGTGGACGGCGGCCGGGTCGCCGCCATCGTCCCCGAAGGCGGCGAACGGCCCAGCGCCCGCCGCACCGTGGACGCCGCCGGCCTCGCCCTCTCCCCCGGGTTCATCGACATGCACGCGCACAGCGACCTCGCGCTGCTCCGCGACCCCGACCACTCCGCGAAGGCCGCCCAGGGCGTCACCCTCGAAGTCATCGGCCAGGACGGCCTGTCGTACGCCCCCGTCGACGACGGCACCCTCGCCCAGATCCGTACGGCCATCACCGGCTGGAACGGCGACGGCTCCGACATCGACTTCACCTGGCGCACCGTCGGCGAGTACCTGGACCGCCTCGACCACGGCTTCGACGGCCAGGGCATCGCCGTCAACGCCGCGTACCTCATCCCCCAGGGCACCGTCCGCATGCTCGCCCTCGGCTGGGAGGACCGCGACGCGACGACCGCCGAGATCGCCCGGATGAAGGAGCTGGTGGCCGACGGCCTGGAGCAGGGCGCCGTCGGCCTGTCCTCCGGGCTCACTTACACCCCCGGCATGTACGCCACCGACTCCGAACTCACCGAGCTGTGCCGGGTCGTGGCGGCGTACGACGGCTACTACTGCCCGCACCACCGCTCCTACGGCGCGGGCGCCCTGCGTGCGTACGAGGAGATGGTGGCCCTCACCCGCGAGGCGGGCTGCGCGCTCCACCTCGCCCACGCCACCATGAACTTCGGCGTCAACAAGGGCCGCGCCCCCGAACTCCTCGCCCTGCTCGACACCGCGCTCGCCGACGGCGCCGACATCACCCTCGACACCTACCCCTACCTCCCCGGCTGCACCACCCTCGCCGCCATGCTGCCCAGCTGGGCCGCCGAGGGCGGCCCCGACGCGATCCTCGCGCGGCTGCGCGACGACGCGACGGCGGAGCGCATCCGCCATGTCGTGGAGGTCGAGGGGGCGGACGGCTGCCACGGTGTGCCCATCGAATGGGACCGGATCGAGATCTCGGGCGTGAACGACCCGTCCCTCGGCGGCCACATCGGCAAGACGGTCGCCGAGAGCGCCCGCGAGCGCGGCGAGGAGCCGTGGACCACCGCCCGCCGCCTGCTCCTCGACGACCGGCTCGGCCCGACGATCCTCCAGCACGTCGGCCACGAGGGCAACGTCCAGGCGATCATGAAGCACCCCGTCCACACGGGCGGCAGCGACGGCATCCTGCACGGCGCGAAGCCCCACCCCCGGGCGTACGGCACCTTCCCCCAGTACCTGGGCCGTTACGTCCGCGAACTGGGCGTCCTGTCCCTGGAGGAGTGCGTCGCCCACCTCACCGGCCGCCCCGCCGCCCGCCTCCGCCTCCCCGACCGCGGCCAGATCCGCGAGGGCTACCGCGCCGACCTCGTCCTCTTCGACCCGGACACGGTGGCGGCGGGCTCCACCTTCGAGACCCCCCGCACCTTCCCGACCGGCATCCCGCACGTCCTGATCGACGGCCGCTTCGTCATCGAGGACGGCCGCCGCACGGACACCCTGGCGGGGCGTGCCATCCGCCGCGTCACCCGCCGGCAGTAGGGCCCGGCTGCCCGCCCCGCCACCGCGACCGTGATCGCGCGCAACGGCGACAACAGGGCCTCCCCTTACGCCAGCAGCAGGGCGAGTGAGCTGGCCACGGCATGGCCGCATTGCGACGGCCGTATCCCCCGCAGCACCAAGACGTCCGCCTAAGAAACTGCTGCTGTCGCGGCTTACGAGGTCCCGGCCGAAGCAGACGTGCCGCCTGGCTGTCATCGTCCGCGGGAGACCACGCGAGTCCACACAAGAAAAGCCAGCTGCACCGCTTATCACGGCAAGTAGCTGGTACGGCACTCGCTCAACAACCACGTGCAGCACACCCCAGTGCAGCTCCAGGAAGGGGCGAGGGGTTCGATGCTCTGCGCGTCGCGATGCCATGCTGACCTCCGGCTAGTCGGGGTTAGCACGGTCGCGAACGATCCGTGACTTCCACGGTGTACCCGAGAGCCTTCTCAGGCAAACCCGCGCGCCTCACCTTACGTCGAATGGTGGGGCGCCCAACTCGGGCTTATGGAAATCCACTTTCCTCAGCGCCCCGATCAGCGCCGCAGGCGCAACGAGAGCGACGGTCCCGAGGTAGTGAAGGCTCCGGCAACAAATCTCCGGATGGCCCTCCGACTACTGTATTCAAGACCGCCGTCAAATGCTGTCACCACCAGGGCCCCTACGTCCTGGACTTCGCATGCCGATCTGCCGAGATCCCGCGAGCCCGTTCGTAGACTTCTCGTGCCGTCGAGTTGGACTGGTACGCCCGGAGGAGCTCTTGTATCTTGCCCACTCGTTCGTCAACTCGGCTTGAGTGAACTTTAGGGTACTCCTTGAGCACACGATTCCACGTACCGCAGGCGGCCTCCAGGTGGCCCATCTCTAGCTGACGCTCCGCCAACATGGTGTTGAAGATAAGTCCGGACCTGCGACTATCGGTGGCGTCGCGTAGGCGGAAATGCAGTTGAAGGGACGAAACGCTTCCGGCTACATCACCAAGTCCATACCTCACCTGGGCGACGTGATAAGCCAGCGTGGCCGGGCTGTATCCGCCGAAAGTCCCTGCCTGACTCTCTGCTTTTTCCATAGCCATCTCAGTTTCCCGGATGCTTTGGAGAGCGTTTGCGCGATTGCCAGCCACCGCGTAGGAATGTGCCTGTTGCCCTGCGAAGAAGGCTCGCATTCGAGGCCCAGAATTGGGGGATGCAGCAGAGGCGGCACTTGCCAGACGTGAGGCCGTGACGCCGTGTCCAAGGTCTACGGCCTGAACCGACATGCCTCGAAGAATGTGGCAATACGTCGAGTGATCTCCACTGGCACCGGCCAACTCCAAGCCCTTGACGTAATACCGTTGTGCGAGCCCGTGATGCCGCTCGTCCACTGCCATCCAACCGGTCAAGTAACATAGGAACGAAGTGGCGGAGAGCATGGCCTTGCGAACATCGCTGGACGCCTCCGCTTTCAAGAAGGGGGCAACTGTGTTGGCCATGAACGCGGCGGCCATCGGCCTCGCGTAGCGGCCGCCGAAGTCGTCGTCAAGCTCTGAGAGGCGGTCGGTCATCGCCGAAACGGCCTCAACGTCGGCCCTTCCGATACGCCGAACTTGACCTGTTTGAACGGCCTCCATGCGTCCGACGATGTCGGGCCACGCTGGGATGGTCAGAGCGACAGAGTAGAGGCCAGCGCTCAACACCCCTCGGCGAGACGGATCCATGTCGCTCCTCACGAGGTCTGCCAACTCGTCTACGGTACGTGGAAGCGTTCGATTGTCGGGAGTGGCGGCAGGGGCGGGAAAGTTGATCTCGGCCAGGGTTACCGGGCGGCCCAGTCTCCGCGCCAGGACTTCCGCGATGAACGGGCGCACTGCCTGACGTGGCATCGTGCCGCCTCGCCACTGACTCACTGACGGTTGGTCATAGCGCACAGCCACACCGGCTTCGGCCGCCAGCCGGTTGACCGCGCGGATGAACTGCGTATCGCTCAGACCTGACTCGTCAAGAAGCCTGGCCAGTGCGACGTTCGGCCCGCGCTTGCTCATGCGTCAGCTCCCCGAATTCTTATGACTCTCATGATTCGGCCCTTGCTCCACGGTACCGCCCTCCGTGCGCGCTGAGTTGTGCTTGGTGTGCACCCGGTAACCAAGGAGGAGTGAACCATGGCCGACTCGGAGCCCAGGCCCGGAGAGCCGCTGCGTGGTGGGCGCACGGATGGCGTCGGTGTCTACGTGGGCCAGTCCGATGTACCTCTCACGCCTTGTCCGCCCGGTGAGCGCCGCCCGGAGCCGCCCGAACCGGGCGCCGCCCCGCGAGCCACCGGGCATGGGGAGGCGGAGCAGTGAGAGTTCGCCTGTTACTGCGGCGAGTTCGGCAACTGGTCGCCCCTCGGCCGGGGAGGCATAGTGCGGCGCATCTTGCGACTGGCAACCCCGCCCGTCCGCCTCTTCCGACCACGGTGCGGTCACCGCCGGCCGCTGACCTGGCTTCTCTGCCACCCCCGGTACTCCACGCCCATACGTTGTCGCACCAGGGCAGGTGGACCGTCACGTACAGGGACCCTCCTACTCTGCACCTTCCCCGTGTCCCGGCTGAGGATCGCGCCCCGATTTTCTGGGACACCGACCCGGCGCCTCCGTACGTCCCGGCATTCGGTCCGGAGTGGTGGAGGGCCGAACGGTGAAGGTCGACTACCCCGAGAACGGCGAGCCCCCGATTCGGTCTGCTCTCTCTTGGCCCGTGTGCAATTCCGGCGAGCCGAAGTGCCCTGACGCCGCCGGTCCTGACGGCGGGCCCGAGCCCGACCAGGACGAGGACGGCGACAGCCCCCTGATGGCTCAGCTTCGGGAGTGCGTACGCAAGGACATCAGGCGTCGGAATCAATTCGGCCCGATGGGGCGGACGCTGTGACAGACGAGACGAGTAGGAACACCGCAAGCCAGTTCGCGGACACGCCGTACGAGGACTCACCAAAAGATTGGTGGACAGAGTACGGCGGTGTGAAAGACCTGGAAACCGGCATTGTCCACCTGCCTCGCACTGAACACCCGCACTGCCCTTTCGAGTGTCACATCTGCGACGCCACCGACGAACAGGCAAGACGCCAGTTGTTCAGGCGAGTTAGACGGGCCTTGAGGGCCGCAGCGGCCGTCATACTGGCCAGTGATTAGCTCCGTCCCTGCTGGACGTACTGAATTTGGGCCCCCGCCTTATTGGGGACCCCGGCAGGGGCGGGTACCACTAGAAAGGATCTCGCGCAGTGCACTCCCTACCCGGTCTACTCGAACCTCGAAGTGGACCAGTAGACCCCAAAACTTGCGAGCTGTGCGCCACGCTCCTGTCCAGGCTTGAGAAGTCTGGATACGAAAGAGACCTGGAACTCTTTCACTCGGTCATCAACGACATGGACGTGCACGCGACCTTCGGACACCCAGGAGACCGCCGCTATCCGGGACAGGGCGTTCACAGCGCGGGATCGGAAGTACATTCCCAGGCGAAGAAGAGGAAGTTGATTCATCGCGCCGCCCGGTGGCGCAGGGTATTCCGGTACAAGGTCCGGCCTCGTCGGTAACGAGGCCCCTCAAAAGGCTCCCGCTCGGCGGCTGCGTCATCCAACTGCTGCGTCCCCCTACTGGGGGGTGCTTTGGCGGAACTACTGATGTCCAGCCACCCGCCCGAGATTCCGTTCGAAACGCTGCTCGACCTAAACCCGTTCGCCATGTGCGAGCGCACCCCCCGGTGCGCCGGGTGGGCAACTCCCGCCCTGGTCGCCATCGCAACAGGAAGTGCTAAGCGATCAAGGCGGGGCCTCGCAACGATGAATAGCGCGCCATGGCGGCCGTCGCGTTGAGGACGTGGAACACCGACAGATTTCCGCCTGGGCCTCAACTCTGGGTGATTCCAGTGGCCCTGCGGGGCCGACTCTCAAACCTTTTGGAGCCGTCATGCGTGCCCTACCACTGCGTCCGCAATTCGCATGGTTAGAGATCACCGGTTTCTGCAACTTGAACTGTCGTCACTGCTACGCCAATTCGTCATCGCAAGGTGATCACGGAGACATGTCCGATGCTGATTGGATTCGCGTAATCGATCAGCTCAACGGCCTAGGCGTACGGGACGTGCAATTCATCGGCGGGGAACCGACGCTTCACCAGAGCCTGCCCGCGTTCATCCGGCATGCGCACAAGTACGCCATGCGCATCGAGGTCTTCAGCAACATGACCCACATCAGGCCGGAGGTCTGGGAAGCCCTCACCCTGCCCGGCGTCCGTCTGGCGTTCAGCTACTACAGTGACAACGAGACCGACCACGACGAGGTGACCGAGGTCCGAGGCTCCCACGCGCGCACGCGGGCGAACGTCGAGAAGGCACGGGAACTCGGAATCAAGATGCGCGGAAGTGTGATCCACGTACTTGAGGGACAGCGCGAGGCCAACGCGCATCACGAGCTTCTGCAACTCGGAATCCGAGACGTGCGGACCGATCACATCCGGCCGTTCGGCCGAGGCGCCGAGGGCGCATTTCCGCAGATCAAAGAACTCTGCGGAATGTGCGGGCGTGCGAAATTCGCTGTTCTGCCTGACGGGCGAGTGTCCCCGTGTGTGTTCTCCCGCTGGATGAACCTGGGCAACGTCCACAATCAGACGCTGCAAGAGATCTACGACGGCGTACCCATGCGGGCGGCCCGCGCCGAACTGGAAGCGGCCTTCCCGCACAGTGCCGTACGCAGCACTCCCAGTTGCCTGCCCGACTGCAATCCGTCCTTCGAGTCATGCAATCCGCAGACGGCCTGCGCACCGGATGCGGCTTGCGGTCCCACAGGCGAGGGAGACGGCAGCGCGGTGCCCAGGATGTCTCCTCGCAGGTCCGTGCGCTACGCCAACCCTTCCATCTCTCGCACTGACTGCTGAAACCGATCTGAGACGATATGGCCACGATCATGGGGGTACACGAGTAGCTTGATGCTGCCCCATCCCAAAGGGGCGGGAGCAAAGCCCTGTGAGTATGGAGTAGCCCCATGGACGCAGCGTCTTCGATCACCCTGTACCTGGCCCGGCGCGATGCCTACGCAGAGTTCCTGTCTGCCGCTGACGCGGAATCCAACGTGGCCTGGTTTCGCAAAGACGGTCGGTTCTCAGACGGGACCGAAGCGGTGGCCGCCGTCGATCGTGCGTATGCCGCAACCCGCGCCGCCTTCAACGTCATCGACGTTGAAGGGATCGGTCCCGTGAAGGAGGCCCGTACGGTGCTGGAGCAGCTCGCTGCTATGCACAGGGACGGGGGCGTCAACCCCGATTGGAAGGACTTCAAGGCGGCCCGTGAGAGCTTCGTGGTCGCTGCCAATCGCTACCTGAAGGGGATGCGGGGCGAAGACTGAACACGCGGCGCCCCCGTCATCCGGCGCGGATGGCGGGGGCTTCCTGCGGCTCTGGCCTGCTGATACGTCGCGCCCAGCTGCCGGAGTCGAGGTCACCGACCTGTCCTTCCGGTGCGGGGCCCGCCCGTGGTCGCCGGATATCGCCGCCTGGACGGCGGAGGTCTTCGCCGACGCCCTCCGCGACGCCGGTACGGCCGAACCGGTACTGATCACCGTCTCCGTCGCCCGAGCCTGTCGCACCGGCTCTCCCTGACAGGCACTCATGCCATGCGTCCGGGAGCGTTAGCCGGGCGTTAGCCGTACGGCGGCGGTTCGACAGCGGCGGCCGACAGTCTTGTTGTCACAAGCCCGAACCACCGCTTCGACAGATACGGGGACGCCATGTCGCACCTTTCCACCCTCCGCGCCCGCAAGGCCGCAGCCGCCGTGGCGATCGCCGTTGCCGCGCTGGGGCTCACGGCCTGCCAGGGCAATGAGAAGGACGCCTCGTCCTCGCAGGACCGCACCTCGGCGAGTGCCACCCAGTCCCCCGGTTCCTCGGACAAGGCAGATGGCAGCAAAGCCGCGAAGGGGGTCCCGAACAAGCCCGACGTGAAGTGCACCGACCAGATCGACTACGCCGGCGACGCCCGGGACAACGCCACGATCAACAGCATCGGCTCCGACACCGGCACCTGCCCGCCCGTCCAGAGCGACGAGTCCGAGGGCGACCAGTCCGAGGGCACCCCCACCGTCGACGGCGTGAAGTGCACCGACCAGATCAACTACGGCAGTGACTCCCGCGACAACGCCACCATCAACAGCATCGGCTCCGACACCGGCACCTGCCCGCCCGTCCGGGGCGACCAGACCGAGGGCACCCCCAACATCGAAGGCGTCAAGTGCACCGACCAGATCAACTACGGCAGTGACTCCCGCGACAACGCCACCATCAACAGCATCGGCTCCGACACCGGCACCTGCCCGCCCATCGAGAAGAAGTGAGCCCACGCCACACGCACCGCCCCCGCTCAGCCGCCCAGCTCCGCCTCCACGAAGCGCCGCAGGTGGCGGCGCGCGTCCTCGACGGTCAGGGCCGGGACCTGGCGCAGCCGCCGCAACGCCAATCCATCCGCCAGCGCGGAGAAGCGGAGGGTGAAGTCCGCCGGGTCGGCGCAGCGGAAGTCGCCCTCGGCGCAGCCCCGCTCCACCAGCGACCGGATCTCGCCGTGCCAGCTCTCGTACCGCTCGGCCGCCCCGCGGGCGAACGTCTCGTCGCGCTCGCCCGCGTTCCAGTAGTCGAACCACATCCGCCAGTGCCGGTCCGTGTCGTCCGTGAAGAGCGCGTCGATGAGCAGCCGCAGGCCCTCCGCGCCGCTGGTGGCGCGGTCGGCGGCCTCGGTGAGGGCGGCGTAGTAGCGCTCGATGTGCAGGACCATCGCCTCGGAGAGGACTTCCTGCACGCTCTCGAAGTGGTACGTGACGGTGCCGACGGAGACCCCCGCCGCGGCGGCGACCTCGCGCACCCCGACTCCCGCGGTGCCGCGCTCCGCGATGAGCGGGACGGCGGCCTCCACGATCAGGCGGCGCCGTACCTCGGTCGGCTGGCGGGTACGGGCCGAGGCGGCGACGGCGCGGCGGGCGGGGCGGCGGTCGGACGGGCGTTCGGAGGACGACGTCACGCGGACGTCCTCGGGATGCTGTGCTGCCATGCGCGGTTGGCCACTGTCTCTCCGTTCGCCCGTGCTTCGACGCTGCTGTCCATGATGAATTCCTCCGCCGTGGCGCGCAGTTCGGTCGTGGTACGGATCTCCGCGTCCCAGCCGTCGCGCCGCAGCCGGATGGTCCACCGCGAGCTTGCCACGGCGGACAGCGGGTCGCCGGAGCGGATGCGGTACGTCTCGCGGGCGCTCTCCTCGTACCGCAGCCCGTCCGGGTAGGTGCGCGAACCGCCGTAGTTGGGATCCACGTCCAGCACCCACTCCCCCGTGGCGACGTCATGGGTGACGGTCCGTTCGGGGCGGGGCTCGGCGGGGGCGTCCACGGTCACGGCGAGCGGCGGGGCCTGTTCGGGCTCCTCGAAGGTGATCGGCGGGCGCGAGGCGTCCGCACCCGGGTCCCGTACGGGCAGCAGCAGCGCGCTCTCCGCGGGCCGTACGGTGAGCTGTCCGCGCTCGCCGTGCGGCCACACCCACGGCCAGTACGCGTCGGAGACCGCGACCCGGATGCGGTGGCCGGGCGGGAAGGCGTAACCGGTCCCGTTCAGCTCGAACTCGACGTCCTCCTCACGCCCCGGCTCCCACTCCACGGCCTTGTCCCGGCCGTGCCGGGACATCAGGTTGAGCACCCCGCGGGTGACGAGGGTGGACGAGCCGTCGGGCGCCACGTCGCAGACGCGCGCGATGACATGGGCGCGCCGGGTCGCGCTGTCGAGGCGCAGCCGTACACGGGGGCGGCCCAGGATCTCCACCCGTTCGGTCAGTGGCGCCGAGTCGAAGCAGACCGAACGGCCGTCCTCCTCGCGCTGGTCCGGCGGCAGATCGGTGGCGTTGCCGAAGGGGAAGTAGCGTCCCGCGTCGAGGCCGGTGTGCAGCGGGGAGCGTACGATCACGGGTTCCGTGCCGCCACCGAGGGGACGTTCGTCCCAGGTCACGGACGGGGCGGGCCAGCCGTCGTCGCCGACCCAGCGGCCGGGCATCGTGTCGTACGAGGTGGCGGGCGGCACCGGGTCGTTGATCCAGGCGCGCAGCAGCGGTTCGTCCATGACGTCCGTGTCGGCGTCCTTGAGCCAGTGGTCCCACCAGCGCAGCGTCTCCTGGAGGAACCCGATCGCCGGGCCCGGCGGCAGCCCCCGGTCCGGGTACTGGTGCGACCAGGGGCCGATCAGTCCGCGTACGGGCGCGTCGAGGTGCTCCACCAGGCGCAGCACGGTGTCCCGGTACGGGTCCGCCCAGCCGCCGACCGCGAGCACGGCGGCGTCGACCGCCGCGTAGTCCTCGCACACGCTGCCGTGCCGCCAGTACGCGTCCCGCTCCTGGTGCGCGAGCCAGGTGTGCAGATACGGCTCCAGGGCGTCGAGCCGCTCCCGCCACATCGGCAGCCAGCGGTCCTCGCCGACGGAGGTGGGGTGCGGGGGGCGCGCGGTGAACGCCAGCATGGTGCCCGCCCAGGCGAGCATGTCGATGCCGAGGACGGCGCCGCCGATGTAGTGGACGTCGTTGTCGTAACGGTCGTCCGCGGAGCACACCGTGACGATCGCCTTCAGCGGCTCGGGGCGCAGGGCGGCGATCTGGAGCGCGTTGAAGCCGCCCCAGGAGATCCCGAACATCCCCACCTTGCCGGTGCACCAGGGCTGGGCGGCCAGCCAGTTGACGACGTCCACGCCGTCCGCCAGCTCGGTCTCGTCGTACTCGTCGCGCATCACGCCCTCGGAGTCGCCGCTGCCGCGCAGGTCGACGCGTACGGAGGCGTAGCCGTGCCCGGCGTACCAGGGGTGACGCTGGGCGTCGCGGGGGGCGGTCCAGTCGCTCTTGCGGTACGGGAGGTATTCGAGGAGGGCGGGTACGGGGGTGGTCTCCGCGTCTGTCGGGCGCCAGATGCGGGCGTGCAGGCGCGTGCCGTCGCGGGTCGGAATCCATACGTCCTCGACCCGTACCTCATGGTCGAAGGCTTCCCTGTACCTCACGTGTCTCCTCTACCTGGTGTTGTGTACGCCTGCGGCGGGCCGTTTCCCCACCCCGCCCCTTCCCGAACCGGGGGCAAGCCCCCGGCCCCCCGTCGCGGGGGCTCCGCCCCCTGCACCCCCGCCGGGGCTCCGCCCCAGGACCCCGCTCCTCAAACGCTGGAGGGGCTGGGATGTCCCGGCAGGGGGAATTCCATACGCGGGCTGAAAGCTGGGGCGCATCCGCCGTCGGCCCACGCTCCCCCGGCGGGGCGGATGTGCACCACGTTGTGGGCAATCGTTCCGCAGGGCGGAACGGGTGGGCACAACCCGGCCACCGGGCCGCACCCGGCGACGAAACCTCACGGGGCAACGCCCCTCCCGGGGCCTGGCGCCCGCGGGTGCACCCTGGGGCGCAAGCCCCCGCGGGGGCCGGGGCTGCGCCCCGGTTTCGGGAAGGGGCGGGGTGGGGGCTAACCATCCGCCGCCCGCCACCTGCGCACCCGGTGGCCACCGCCCAACTCGTCCCAGACCGCGCCCGCCTCCGCGGCGTCAGCCCACGCGTCGGCCACCCCGGCAGGGGCCACCGCATCCGGGTCGGGCTCCAGCGCGGCGGCCATCAGCTGCCGCGTATACGGATGGCCGGGGTCAGCGAACACCGCATCCGTCGGCCCCTCCTCCACCACCACCCCGTGCCGCAGCACCACCACCCGGTCCGCAATACCCCGCACCACCGCCAAATCGTGGCTGATGAAGAGACAGGCCAGGTCCCGCTCCCGCCGCAAATCATCCAGCAGCCGCAGCACATCCGCCTGGACGGACACATCCAGCGCCGTGGTGATCTCATCCGCGATGAGCACATCCGGCTCACCGGCCAGCGCCCGCGCGATGCCGATGCGCTGGCGCTGGCCGCCGGAGAGCTGCGCGGGGAGCCGGTCGGCGAAGTCGGGGTCGAGGCGGACGTCGGTGATGAGACGACGCGCCCGCGAAGCCACCTCGTCCCGCGAACCCCCCGCACCGAAGAACCGCAGGGGCCGCCGCACGGCGTCCCCCACCGAACGCCGCGGGTTCAGCGACGTATCGGCGTTCTGGAAGACGAGCTGGATCTTGCGCCGGAGAGCGAGCGGCCGCCGCCGAGCCGAGCCGCCCAGGTCACCGGACTCGTGGGTCATCGCACCCCCCGAGGGCGCCCGCAGCCCGGCCAGCGCCCAGGCAAGCGTGGACTTGCCACTACCCGACTCGCCGACCAGAGCGAGTACCTCGCCCCGCCGCACCTGGAAGGAGACACCATCGACGGCCCGGGACGAGCCGTAGTCGATCGTCACATCTCGTACGTCGACGGACCGAGCGGCATCGTCGGGCACCGGCCGCTTCGGACGGACCTCACGCGTCCCGTCCTCACCCACCAGCGCGAGCCCGGTGTCCGACAGCCGGGGCACACTGGCCAGCAGACGACGCGTATACGGATCGACGGGCGCGGCGAAGAGCCGCCGCGTGGGGGCGGCTTCGACGACCCGCCCCGACCGCAGCACGCACACCTCGTCGGCCATCCGCGCGACGACACCCAGGTCGTGGCTGACGAGAACGGCCGCGAGGCCGAGTTCGTCGCGCAGGGAGCCGACCAGGTCCAGCACGGAGCGCTGGGTGAGGACGTCGAGCCCGGTAGTGGGCTCGTCCAGCACCAGCACCTTGGGCCGGGTGGCGATGGCCATGGCGATGGCGACGCGCTGCTGCTGTCCGCCGGACAGCTCGTGCGGATAGCGGCGCGCGAGTTCACCAGGCCGCGGCAGCCGGACCTGCTCAAGAAGCTCCGTGACGGGCACGTCGCCGCCCGCCTCGGCGATCTGCCGCCCGATGCGCATGGAGGGGGTGAGGGCCTGGCCCGCGTTCTGGGCGATCATCGCGACCGTACCGCCGCGCAGCCGCCGCAACTCCCGCGCCGGAAGGGCGAAGACGTCCTGCCCGTCGACCCGCACCGTGCCACCCGTGAGCCGCGAGCCGTACCGCAGATGGCCCAGCAGGGTGGCGGCGACGGTGGACTTGCCGCTGCCGGACTCGCCGACGAGGGCGAGGGTCTCTCCCGGCGCGAGGTCGAACGAGACGTCGTGGACGACGGGGATCTCCCGCCCGCCCGAACGGTAGGCGACCCCAAGGCCCGCCACAGAGACGATGGCGCTCATCAGGAGCCCTCCCGGATGCGGTCGACGCCCCACGCCTTGGACAGGCCGTCGGCGGCGAGGTTGAGCCCGACGACGAGGGTGGCCAGGGCGATGATGGGCGCGAGGCTGGCCATCGGCACGACGGTGATGGCGGTGCGGTTCTCGGAGACCATGAGGCCCCAGTCGGGGGTGGGCGGATCGGCGCCGAAGCCGAGGAAGGACAGCGAGGAGATCAGCAGCACGACCCACGAGGCGCGCATGGCGAATTCGACGCACACCACGTCGATGATGTTGGGCAGCACCTCGCGCCGCAGGATCGCCCAGGTGCTCTCGCCGCGGGCGCGCGCCGCGGTGACGTAGTCCTGGGGGACGACGGCGAGCGCGGCGCCGCGGACAACGCGTACCACCTGGGGGACGCAGATGACGCCGATGGCCAGCACGATGACCCCGGAGCCGGTGCCCAGCGCGGTCACGATGACCAGCAGGACGAGGATCGCGGGAATGGACAGCACCGCGTCCAGGATCCGCATCAGCACATCGTCCAGCCAGCCGCCGCGCAGGGCGGCCGCGCAGCCGAGGACGGTGCCGAGCGCGATGGTGATGAGGGTCGCGGTGACGGAGACGCCGAGCGCGTACCGCCCGCCGTACACCACCCGGGTCAGCACGTCGCGCCCGTACTGGTCGGTGCCCGCCCAGTGGTCGGCGCCGGGCCCGAGCAGCGCGTGCGAGGCGTCGCCGACGGTGGGGTGGTACGGGGTGAGCAGCGGGGCGAGCAGCGCGATCACGAGGTGGACGGCGACGATCGCGAGCCCGATGGCGGCGGGGCGGGAGGAGCGTACGGTGCGCCAGGCGCGGGCGGCCGCGGAGCCGGAGGCCCCTGACCGGGCGGACGGTGCGGGAACGGGGGCCGGGGCAGGCGTCTTCAGCGCGCTCATCGGGTCCTCCCTCCTCGGGTGCGGAGCTTGGGGTTGAGGGCCATGGAGCCGAGGTCGGCGGCGAGGTTGCAGATGACGTAGACGACGGCGCTGATGAGGGCGATGGCCTGGATGACGGGCAGGTCGCGGTTCTGCACGGAGGTGAGCAGCAGCTTGCCGATGCCGGGGTAGTTGAAGACGTTCTCGACGACGGCGACGCCGCCGATCAGCCAGGCCACGTTGAGCGCGATCACATGGAGGGTGGGCAGCAGGGCGCCGGGCAGCGCGTGCCGGGTGACCACGCGCCAGGTGGAGAGCCCCTTGAGGCGGGCGGTGGTGACGTATTCGCTCGCCATGACGTCGATGACCGACGTACGGGCCATCCGCACGATGTACGCGGCCATCACGATGGCGAGCGACGCGGCGGGCAGCCACACCGCGGGCAGCAGCTGCCCGAACCCGGCGCCCGGCCCGTACAGCACCACGGCGGGCAGCACGGGGACGGTGACGGAGAAGGCGAGCACCAGCAGGGTGGCCACGACGAACTCGGGGATGGACATCCCGACCAGGCTGACCGTGGAGATCACGTGGTCGGGCCAGCGGTCGCGGTAGAGCCCGGCGAGGATGCCGAGGACGAGCGAGCCGGTGACCGCGAAGAGGACGGTGACGACGGCGATCATGGCCGAGTTGCCGAGGTACTGGGCGACCTCGGAACCCACCGGTTTGGTGGTGACCAGCGAGGTGCCGAAGTCGCCGTGCAGGGCGCCCTTGATCCAGTCGAAGTAGCGCTCCCAGGCGGGCTGGTCGAGCCCCATCTGCTTGCGCAGCGCGGCGACCGCGTCGGGGGTGGCGTCCTTGCCGAGCACCTGGGTGGCGACGTCGCCGGGCAGCGCCTGGACGGCCAGAAAGACCATGACGGAGGAGAGCAGCAGGGTGCCGAACGCGGCGACGACGCGGCGGACGATGAAGGTGAACACGCTGCTCACGCCCCCTTCAGGCCGATGCCGAGGTAGTCGAACTCGAAGCCGTGCTCGGCGTAGCCGCGCACCTTCCGGGAGATGCCGGTGAGCCGGTCGGCGAACATCGGGGTGATCGCCCCGCCCCGTTCGATCACCAGGGTCTGCGCCTGCCCGTACAGCTCGCGGCGGTGGCCCTCGTCGGTCTCGCGGCGGGCCCGGTCGAGGAGCGCGTCGAACTCCTTGTCCGACCAGGCGGTCTCGTTGTAGGAGGAGCCGCTGCGGAAGACCTGGTTGAGCAGCTGGTCGACGGGGCGCCCGGTGTACCAGTAGGTGGCCATGAGCGGCTTCTTCATCCAGATCTGGGTGTAGTACGAGTCGGCGGCCGCGGTTTTGACCCGGATACGGATCCCGGCGCGGGCCGCGGACTCCTGGTAGGCGAGGGCCATGGGCGTGAAGATCGGGTCGTACGAGGACGTGTAGAGGTCCACCGCCAGCCGCTCGTGCCCGGCCCGCTTCAGCAGATGGCGCGCCCGCTCGGGGTCGTGGGCGGGGTGGGCGGCGATGTGGGTGGGGTCGCTGGGCGGTACGGGGTTGTCCCAGCCGAGCGTGCCCGCGCCCTGGAGGGCGACCTTCCGGATGTGCTCGGGGTCGTAGGCGAGCTTCATGGCCTGCCGGACCCGTACGTCGGTGAAGGGCTTCTCGGTGGTGAGCATCGGCAGCACGTACCACTGGGCGTTCTTCGACCGGGCGATGGTGGCGCGGCTGGAGGCGGCGATGACGCGGGCGGTGGCGAAGTCCAGGTTCGTCTGGGAGAGCAGGTCGACCTGCCCGGCGAGCAGGGCGTTGGCCCGGGCCTGCATATCGGCGACGGAGAAGAAGTCGATGGCGTCCAGCACCGGGCGCCCGGCCCAGTGGTCCCCGTACGCCACGACCCGGCCGGGTCCGGCGGCGGTGAAGGAGGCCAGTTTGAAGGGGCCCGTGCCGATGCCGGTGCGGCCGATGGACTTGGCGCTGCCGTCGGGGACGACGTAGCAGTTGTAGTGGGTGAGCAGGCTGGGGAAGTCGGCGTGCGGGCTCTTCAGCGGGATCACGAGGGTGTGCGGATCCGGGGTGCGCAGCCGCTTGGGGTCCACGAGCGGGGCGAGCACCGGGCCCTGCGGGGAGGCGGTCGCGGTGTCGAGGATGTGCCGCAGGGTGTAGGCGGCGTCGGCGGAGGTGAAGGCGGAGCCGTCGTGGAAGGTGACGCCGCGGCGCAGCCGGAAGGTCCAGGTGCGGGCCTTGGCGTCGGGCTCCCAGGACTCGGCGAGGTCGGGGACGACCTTGCCCTCCTTGTCGACGCGGACGAGCCGGGTTGTAGAGGGCGCCGAGGTAATTCGTACGCGGACAGCGCGCTCGCC
>NZ_GG657754.1:4085611-4089751 GCF_000158915.1 Streptomyces himastatinicus ATCC 53653
GGGTCCAGGGTCTCGGCGTCGGAGGCGGGCGGCCGGGCGATACGCAGGGTGCCGCCGCGGTCGGGGCGCCCGGCCGGGCCGCGGGTGGGCACGGCCTCGGTCGGGGACGCGGACGCGGCGCCCGAGCAGCCGGTCAGCAGGGCGGACCCGGCGAGGACACCGCCGCCCGCGGCCGCGGCGGCGAGCACCGACCGCCGCGGTATCCCGGCCGCCCCGGGGTCTGTTCGGAGGGAGGTCTCGGACATGGACGGGGGCACCTTCGCTTCAAGGCCCGGTCCGCCTCCGGGGCGCTGCGGCCAGGCCCCTTCGGCTCACGCGCCGACTCGATTCGTTCAGATTCGTTCAGCTGAACGATTGGGTGAGGTGCGTGAACGATAGCCAGCGGTTCCATCCAGGCCAACCCCTCGTTCGCGGAAATTAACGGGGGTAACCCACTTGTTACCGACCGGCGCGGAGGGGGCGCGCTGCGCCCATCACGGTCCGCAAGCGCTCCCGTACACCGTCCACACGCTGTCCACGTGGTGAAAAACACCGAGCGTCGCCGGTTACGCCCCCGTACAGTGGCCGACATGCAGGTGATCCAGTCCACGAAGCTCGCCAACGTCTGCTACGAAATCCGTGGCCCGGTACTCGAGGAGGCGATGCGACTGGAGGCAGCGGGTCACCGCATCCTCAAGCTCAACACCGGCAACCCGGCGACCTTCGGGTTCGACTGCCCGCCGGAGATCCTCGAGGACATGCTGCGCAACCTCGGCGACGCCCACGGTTACGGCGACGCCAAGGGGCTGCTCTCCGCCCGGCGCGCGGTGATGCAGCACTACCAGACCCAGGGCATCCACCTCGACGTCGAGGACATCTTCCTCGGCAACGGCGTCTCCGAGCTGATCCAGATGTCGATGCAGGGGATGCTGGACGACGGCGACGAGGTCCTCGTCCCCTCCCCCGACTATCCGCTGTGGACCGCCTCGGTCTCGCTCGCCGGCGGCACCGCCGTCCACTACCGCTGCGACGAGCAGTCGGACTGGCTGCCGGACCTCGCCGACATCGAGCGCAAGGTGACCGACCGCACCAAGGCGATCGTCATCATCAACCCGAACAACCCGACGGGCGCCGTCTACAGCGAAGAGGTGCTGCGCGGCATCACCGACATCGCCCGCCGCCACCAGCTGATCGTCTGCTCCGACGAGATCTACGACAAGATCCTCTACGACGGCGCCACCCACACCCCGACCGCGGCCCTCGCCCCGGACCTGCTGACGCTGACGTTCAACGGGCTCTCCAAGGCGTACCGCGTCGCGGGCTACCGCAGCGGCTGGCTCGCGGTCTGCGGCCCCAAGGCCCACGCCTCCAGCTATCTGGAGGGGCTGACGATCCTCGCCAATATGCGGCTGTGCGCCAACATGCCCGCGCAGCACGCGGTGGCCACCGCCCTCGGCGGCCGCCAGTCGATCAACGACCTGGTGCTCCCGGGCGGCCGGCTGCTGGAGCAGCGTGACACAGCGTATGAGCTGCTGACCCAGATCCCGGGCGTGAGCTGCGTGAAGCCGAAGGGCGCGCTGTACGCGTTCCCGAAGCTGGACCCCAAGGTCTACAAGATCAAGGACGACCGGCAGATGGTGCTCGACCTGCTGCGGGCCGAGAAGATCATGATCGTGCACGGCACGGGCTTCAACTGGCCGGAGCCGGATCACTTCCGCATCGTCACGCTCCCGGCGAAGAAGGACCTGGCCGACGCGGTGACCCGGATCGGGAACTTCCTCGACGGATACGGCCAGCCCTGAGCGACCGGCAGCGAGTTTCTACAGAAGGCTCAACTTTAGACTGTGTCTAAGTTAGGATGGCCTCCTGAACGTTTGGAGGCCATCCATGTACGAGCCGATCCGCACCAAGTCGGTCCACACCATGGCCGAGCCCGAGCCCGACTTCCCGCACCGCTCCCGCGAGGAGGAGCTGGACATTCGGCTCGCCGGACATCTGACCGCACTGCTGACCGTGACCGACGAGTTGCGCGTCCTCACCCCGGACCCGGCGCTGGACGAGGCCGCCGAGCGCCTCGCCGACCAGGTCGTACGGCTGCGCGACGGCAGCGCCCCGCTGCGCGCCGCCCCCACCACGGCCAGCGCCGACCCGGCCCATGTCGCCGCCCTCCACCAGCGCGCCCACACCCTGGCGGAATGGGCCCTGGTCATCGCCACCTCGCGCGAGGACGCGGCGGCCACCGCGCTCACCGCCGAGCGCCTGGAGGCGCATGCGGCGGGGCTGACCGTCGCGGTCTGACACCAGGACGAGCCCGAGGATCATGGCCCACGATGGAGCCATGACCACCCTCACTCTCGTCCAGGGCGACATCACCGCGCAGCACGTCGACGCCCTCGTCAACGCGGCGAACTCCTCGCTGCTCGGCGGCGGCGGGGTCGACGGCGCGATCCATCGGCGGGGCGGGCCCGAGATCCTCGACGCCTGCCGCGATCTGCGCGCCTCCCAGTACGGCAAGGGGCTGCCCACCGGCCGGGCCGTGGCCACGACGGCGGGGCGGCTCGACGCCCGCTGGGTCATTCACACCGTCGGCCCGGTGTGGTCCGCCACCGAGGACCGCTCCGGCCTGCTGGCCTCCTGCTACCGCGAATCCCTGCGCGTCGCCGACGAACTGGGTGCGCGGACCGTCGCGTTCCCCGCGATCTCCACCGGCGTCTACCGCTGGCCGATGGACGACGCCGCCCGGATCGCGGTGGAGACGGTCCGGGCCACGGACACGGCCGTCGAAGAGGTGCGCTTCGTCCTCTTCGACGAGCCCGCGTACGCGGCCTTCACGGCGCGGACCGGCTAGCGGCCCTCAGGCACCTTCGCCGAAGCACGCCGCCTCCTTCGTCCAGGCCGCCGCCTGATCGCTGAGCGAGAGGCCGAGACCGGCGCGGTCGGGGATGACCATGCGGCCGTCGCGCAGCTCCAGCCGCTCGTTGAACAGCGGCTCCAGCCACTCGAAGTGCTCGACCCACGCGGTGCGCGGGTAGGCCGCCGAGAGATGGACGTGGATCTCCATCGCGAAGTGCGGGGCGAGGCTGCGGCCCTTGTAGTCGGCGAGCGTCATGATCTGGAGGAACGGGGTGATGCCGCCGACCCGGGGGGCGTCCGGCTGCACGAAGTCGGAGGAGCCCGCCTCGATCAGCGCCGCGTGCTCATGCGCGCTGGTCAGCATCTCGCCGGTGGCTATGGGCGTGTCCAGGGTGGCGGCGAGGGCCGCGTGCCCCTCGGCGTCGTACGCGTCGAGCGGCTCCTCGATCCAGGTCAGGTCGAACTTCTCCAGCACCCGGCCGACCCGGGTCGCGGTGATCCGGTCCCACTGCTGGTTGGCGTCCACCATCAGCGGTACGCCGTCGCCCAGATGCTCCCGTACGGTCTCCACCCGGGCGAGGTCCACGCGCGGGTCCGGCGAGCCGACCTTGAGCTTGATCCCGGCGACGCCCCGGGAGCGGGCCAGGTCGATGTTCTCCAGCACCTGCTCGATGGGCGTGGAGAGGAAGCCGCCGGAGGTGTTGTAGACGCTGACCGCGTCGCGGTGCGCGCCCAGCAGCTTGGCCAGCGGCAGCCGCGCGCGCCGGGCCTTGAGGTCCCACAGCGCGATGTCGAACGCGGCGACCGCCTGCACGGCGGCCCCGCTGCGACCCATGGACGCGCCCGCCCACACCAGCTTGTTCCACAGCCGGGCGATATCGCTGGGGTCCTCGCCGATCAGCTCGGGCGCGATCTCCTGGGCGTGGGCGTACAGCGCGGGCCCGCCCGCCCGCTTGGAGTAGCTGAAGCCGAGCCCCTGATGGCCACCCTCGGTGCTGATCTCGGCGAAGAGGAAGGCCACTTCGGTGAGCGGCTTCTGCCTGCCGGTCAGCACCTTGGCGTCGCTGATGGGCGCGTGCAGCGGCAGGAACACCAGGGAGAGCCGGATCGCCGAGACCCGGTCGGTGCTCGCCTCGCCGGGAGCGGAGGCGAAGGGTTTGAAGGCGACGGATTCACTGGGCGCGACACTCATGCGGTGCTCTCCTCGGCATCGTGCTGGGGTCCAGGGCCTACCATCCGCCGCCGCCCCGGAAACCGTCCAGACCCCAGGTGTAGGGACTCCCCTTGATCACGTCCGTGAACGGGCCG
>NZ_GG657754.1:4089851-4101272 GCF_000158915.1 Streptomyces himastatinicus ATCC 53653
CCGTTCATCCACATGATGTTCAGCCCAGGCGCTGCACCAGCGCCCGGTACTCGTCCCACAGCTCCTTGGGAGTGTGGTCACCGAAGGTGTTGAGGTGCTCGGGGACCAGGGCGGCCTCCTCGCGCCACACCTCCTTGTCGACGGTGAGGAGGAAGTCCAGCTCCGCGTCGTCCAGTTCGAGGCCGTCGGTGTCGAGCGCCTCCTTGGTCGGCAGCACGCCGATCGGGGTCTCGACCCCGTCGGCCTTGCCGTCCAGCCGGTCCACGATCCACTTCAGGACACGGCTGTTCTCGCCGAAGCCGGGCCAGACGAACGTGCCCGCTTCGTTCTTGCGGAACCAGTTGACGTAGTAGATCTTCGGGAGCTTCGACTGGTCCTTGCCCTTGGCGACGTCGACCCAGTGCCCCATGTAGTCGCCCATGTTGTAGCCGCAGAAGGGCAGCATCGCGAACGGGTCGCGGCGCAGCTCGCCGACCTTGCCCTCGGCGGCCGCGGTCTTCTCGCTCGCCACGTTCGCGCCGAGGAAGACGCCGTGCTGCCAGTCGAAGGACTCGGTGACCAGCGGGACCGCGCTGGCGCGGCGGCCGCCGAAGAGGATCGCCGAGATCGGCACGCCCTTGGGGTCCTCCCACTCGGGCGCGATGATCGGGCACTGTCCGGCGGGCACGGTGAAGCGGGCGTTGGGGTGGGCCGCGGGCGTCTCGCTCGCCGGGGTCCAGTCGTTGCCCTTCCAGTCGGTGAGGTGGGCGGGCTTCTCCTCGGTCATGCCCTCCCACCACACGTCGCCGTCGTCGGTGAGCGCGACGTTGGTGAAGACGGAGTTGCCCCACAGGGTCTTCATCGCGTTGGCGTTGGTGTGCTCGCCGGTGCCGGGCGCGACGCCGAAGAAACCCGCCTCGGGGTTGATCGCGTACAGCCGGCCGTCCTCGCCGAACCGCATCCAGGCGATGTCGTCGCCGATCGTCTCGACCGTCCAGCCGGGGATGGTCGGCTCCAGCATCGCGAGGTTCGTCTTCCCGCACGCGCTCGGGAAGGCCGCGGCGACGTACTTCGACTCCCCGCGCGGCGGCGTGAGCTTGAGGATCAGCATGTGCTCGGCGAGCCAGCCCTCGTCACGCGCCATGACGGAGGCGATGCGCAGCGCGTAGCACTTCTTGCCGAGCAGCGCGTTGCCGCCGTAGCCGGAGCCGTACGACCAGATCTCGCGCGACTCGGGGAAGTGCGAGATGTACTTGGTGCTGTTGCACGGCCACGGAACGTCGGCCTGGCCGGGCTCCAGCGGGGCGCCGAGGGTGTGGACGGCCTTCACGAAGAAGCCCTTGTCACCCAGGACGTCGAGCACGTCCTGCCCCATGCGGGTCATGGTGCGCATGGCGACGGCCACGTACGCGGAGTCGGTGATCTCGACGCCGATCGCGGACAGCGGCGAGCCGAGCGGGCCCATGCAGAACGGGACGACGTACATGGTGCGGCCGCGCATCGAGCCACGGAATATGCCCTGTTCCCCCGCGAAGATCTCACGCATCTCGCCGGGGTCTTTCCAGTGGTTCGTCGGACCCGCGTCCGCCTCCTTCTGGGAGCAGATGAAGGTGCGGTCCTCGACGCGCGCCACATCGCTGGGGTCGGAGGCCGCGTAGTACGAGTTGGGGCGCTTGATCGGGTCGAGACGTTTGAACGTGCCCTTCTCGACGAGTTGCGCACACAGACGGTCGTACTCCGACTCCGAACCGTCACACCACACCACTTCATCGGGCTGGGTGAGGGCGGCGATCTCGCCGACCCAGGAGATCAGTTCCTGGTGGCTGGTCGGGGCCGTGATGAGGGAGGAAGCCACATTGCTGGGCGCCACGATCGCTCCATCCCGCCGGAACCGCACTGCTCCGGCGTCTTGGTTTGAGGGTTTGGGCGAATATGTGCACGCATATCCGCATATGGAGACAGCTACCCCTTGGGGGCTGCGACCCGGATGCTCAGCTCATCCGGTGCCGACCGCGCTCATTTGATCATCCGACGGTACGGGCGATCTGTCCAGTGGGCACCTTGGTGACCATCACCACTCGATACGACCGGTAACGCAGGGTGGCTGGGTAGCATGAGCGCCATGACTGCAGCCGCGCCCGACGCCGCCGTTGACCCATCACCAGGGCCCGAAGCAGGCCCGATTCCCCTCAAACCCATGCTGCGCGGCTGGCTGCACGCCGGCATGTTCCCGGCCGCGCTCATCGCGGGAGTGGTGCTCACCGCGCTCGCCGACAGTCCGCGCGGGCGCATCGCGTGCGCCATCTTCACGCTCACGGCCTGCGCGCTCTTCGGTACGAGCGCCCTGTACCACCGGGGCAATTGGGGCCCGCGCGCCACGGCGGTGCTGCGCCGCCTGGATCACGCCAATATCTTCCTGATCATCGCGGGCACCTACACGCCCTTCACGATGCTGCTCCTCCCGCACGGCAAACAGCAGCTGCTGCTCTGGCTGGTGTGGGCCGGAGCGCTCGCCGGGATCGCCTTCCGGGTGTTCTGGGTCGGCGCCCCGCGCTGGCTCTACACCCCGTGCTACATCGCCCTGGGCTGGGCGGCGGTGTTCTTCCTGCCGGACTTCCTGCGCACCGGCGGCATCGCCGTCATGACGCTGATCGTCGTCGGCGGTCTGCTCTACAGCGCGGGCGCGGTGATCTACGGGACCAAGCGCCCCAACCCCTCACCCCGCTGGTTCGGCTTCCACGAGGTGTTCCACTCCTTCACGCTCGCCGCCTTCGTCGTGCACTACGTGGGAATCTCGCTGGTCGCCTATCAGCATTCCTGACTCGATTGCTGAGTCGGCACCGCCCGCCGGTGCCCGACAATGATCGACATGGCCTCCGCACACACGTCTCCCGCCGGTCCCCGGCCCGGGCTGCGCGAACGCAAGAAGATCCAGACCCGGCAGGCGATCCGGCGGGCCGCCTACCGGCTGTTCGCCGACCAGGGCTACGACGCCACCCCGGTGGAACGGATCGCGGAGACCGCCGAGGTCTCGACCAGTACCGTCTTCCGCTACTTCCCCACCAAGGAGGACATCGTCCTCACGGACGAGTACGACGAGGCCATGGCCGCCGGGATCCGGGACCGGCCGCTGGACGAGCCGCCGGTCTCCTCCCTGCGGCGCGTGCTGATCGACATGGCGCGGCAGCTCACCGAGGACGAGCGCGCGGAGATGCTGACCCGCCTCACCCTGATCCGGCAGGTCCCGGCGCTGCGCGCCCGCATGGGCGAGGGCATGGCCAAGACCGGGACCCTGCTGGGCGAGGTGCTGGCCGAGCGCAGCGGCCGGTCACCGGAGGACCTGGAGGTGCGGGTGCTCGTCGGAGCGGTCCTCGGCGCCCTCCAGGAGGCGGTCTTCCACAGCTTCGACCACCACCGGGTGGACGCCATGGAGGACGACATCGACCGCGCCCTGGGCATGCTCGCCCGCGGCCTGCCGCTGTAACCGGGCCTCTGTCAGCCGCCGAGCTTCGCCGTCAGCGCCGCCACATCCGCTGTCGGGGCGTCGCAGGTGAAGTGACGGCAGACGTACGCCGCCGGGCGCCCCTCCAGCAGCACCCGCCCCTCCAGCAGCGGCACCTCGTCGGATCCGGGCGCGCCCACCGCGATCACCGCCCCGGGCGCCGTGCCTAGCAGCGCGGCCCGGTGCAGGGCGCGCGTCGCGGGGTCGTCGTCCGGTCCGACGACGGCCACCTCGCGCGGCCCGTCCAGCCGCGCCTCGGCCACCGCGAGCCCCCAGCCGATGAACCGCGGCACCCGCCCCGCCAGCGCCCGCACCACGCCGAGCGCCCGCTCGGCCGCCTCCCGGTGGCGGCCGCTCCCTGAGACGGCGGCGTAGGACAGCAGCGCCCCGGCGGCCGCCGTCCACCCCGAGGGGACGGCGTTGTCGGTCGGGTCCTGGGGGCGGCGGATGAGCGCCTCGGCGTCGTCGGCCGTGTCGTACAGGGTGCCGTCCTCGGCCGCGAAATGGTGCAGCACGGTGTCCAGCAGCAGCCCCGCGAAATCGACCCATACGCCCTCGCCGGAGACCGCGGACAGGGCGAGGAAGCCCTCGGCCACATCGGCGTAGTCCTCCAGCACGCCCGCGTGGGCACCCACGGCGCCGCCCAGCGAGGTGCGGGCGAGCCGCCCGCCGTTGTCCATGTGGAGCCGTACCAGCAGGTCGGCGGCCTCGGTCGCGGCCTCGACCAGGTCGGGACGGTCGAAGTAGGCGCCGGTCTCGGCGAGCGCGGCGATGGCCAGCCCGTTCCAGGCGGCCACGATCTTGTCGTCGCGACCGGGCCGCTCCCGCCGCTCCCGCGCGGCCAGCAGCCGCTCCCGTACGGAGGCGAGCTGTGCGGCATCGGCCGGGCGCGCACCGTCGGGCAGCTGGAGGACGGAAGCACCCTTCTCGAAGGTGCCCTCCTCGGTCACCCCGAAGTACGCGGCGGCCTGCTCGGCGTCCGCCTCACCCAGCGCCTCGCGCAGCTGCTCCGGCGTCCAGACGTAGTACGCGCCCTCGACGTGCCGGCCGGTGCCGTCGTCGCTGTCGGCATCCAGCGCGGAGGCGAATCCGCCCTGCTCGGTGCGCATCTCGCGGACCAGGAAGTCGGCGGTCTCCAGGGCGACCCGGCGCGCGAGGTCCGAGCCGGTGGCCCGCCAGAGGTGGGCGTAGACGCGGCACAGCAGCGCGTTGTCGTACAGCATCTTCTCGAAGTGCGGGACGATCCATTCCGCATCGACAGCGTAGCGCGCGAACCCGCCGCCGAGCTGGTCGTAGATGCCGCCGCGGGCCATCGCCTCACAGGTGGCCTGCACCATCTGCAACGCGCCCTCGGAACCGGTCCGGGCGTGATGGCGCAGCAGGAACTCCAGCGCCATGGACGGCGGGAACTTCGGCGCCCCGCCGAATCCGCCGCGCACCGCGTCGAATTCCCGGGTCAGCCCCATCAGCCCGGCGGCCAGATCCTCCGCACCGGGCGGCTGGGGCGCCCCGGACCCCAGCGCGATACCGGTGCGCCCGGCCAGGTCCTCCACGATCTTCCCGGCCACGTCCCGGACCTCGTCGCGCCGGTCGGCCCACGCGGCGCGCACCCCCTCCAGCACCTGCCGGAAGGAGGGCATCCCGGGCCGGGGGCGGGGCGGGAAGTAGGTGCCGAAGTAGAAGGGCTGGGCGTCGGGCGTCAGGAACACCGTCATCGGCCAGCCGCCCTGCCCGGTGGCGGCCTGCACCGCCTCCATGTACACGGCGTCCACATCGGGCCGCTCCTCGCGGTCGACCTTGACGGAGACGAAGTGGGCGTTCAGATACTCGGCCGTCTCGGCGTCCTCGAAGGACTCGTGCGCCATGACGTGACACCAGTGACAGGAGCTGTACCCCACGCTCAGCAGCACGGGCACCCCGCGGTTGCGCGCCTCCTCGAACGCCTCGTCCGACCACGGCCGCCAGTCGACCGGGTTGTCGGCGTGCTGGAGGAGGTACGGGGACGTCTCGTGCGCCAGGCGGTTCGGCATACCCCCATCCTCTCCCACCCCGCGGGACCGGTCCCCGCGGCACGTGGCTTCCGCGTACCGTGATCTTGCCGTGCGGCGGAAGGGGCGGGTGTCGATGGGCGAGAACGAGATCTACTACCGGGATGCCACCGACCTGGCGGAGCTGATCCACGAGCGGCGGGTTTCCGCGGTGGAGGTGATGCGGGCGCACCTGGACCGCATCGAGGCGGTCAATCCGAGGGTCAACGCCGTCGTGACGGTGGCCGCCGAGCAGGCGCTCGCCGCGGCGCGCGCCGCCGATCGAGCGCTGGCGGCGGGCGGCACCGTGGGTGCGCTGCACGGGGTTCCGTTCACGGTCAAGGACTCCCTGGATGTGGCGGGGATGGTGGCCGCGCGCGGCTCGTCGCTGTTCCGGGACCGGGTGCCCGCGAGCGACGCGACCGCGGTGGCCCGGCTCCGGGCGGCCGGCGGGATTCCGCTGGCCAAGACCAACCTGCCCGAGTTCTCGTACTGGACCGAGACCGACAACGCGATCACCGGCAGGACCCTCAACCCCTGGGACGGCGAGCGGACTCCGGGCGGTTCGAGCGGCGGGGAGTCGGCCGCGATCGCCGCCGGGATGTCGCCGCTCGGGCTGGGCAGTGACGTCGCCATTTCGGTGCGCGGGCCCGCCCACGACACCGGCATCGTCGCGCTGAAGGCGACCCGGGGACGGATCCCGGTCACCGGGCACTGGCCCGAGGCTCCCCGCCGTTACTGGCACGTCGGCCCGATGGCCCGCAGCGTGCGGGACATCATGGCCGCGCTGAAGATCCTCGCGGGGCCCGACGGCGTCGACGGCTACGTACGGCACGCGCCGCGACCCGTCGACCGGCCGGGCGACCTGGCCGGGGTGCGGGTCGGCTGGGCGGCCGAGCCCGCCTTCGGTCCGGTGGACCGCGAGGTGACGGCCACCGTCGCGGCGGCGGCCGACGCGCTGCGGACACTGGGCTGCACCGTCGAGCCCGCTCCCCTGGGAGAGTTGGAGACGCTCGACGCGACCACGCTGAGCGCGGTGCTGTACACCGCCGAGGTCGTGCCGTACTTCCGGCAGGTCGTCGCCGGTCGCGAATCCGAGGTGCACGGCGTCATCCGGCGGACGCTCAGCGCGCCGGACGTCGCGATGGCCGACTACGTCACCGCGCAGCAGCAGGTCGAGGCGCTCGGCTCCCTGTTCGCCGGATACTTCGAGCGCTACGACGTACTGCTGTGCCCCGTATGCCCCGTCCCCGCCCCGCCGCACGCCCGGTCGGCGTTCGACGTGGGCGACGTGACGGTCCCGGCACGCGGCATCATGCGCGCGACCGTGCCGTTCAACCTCACCGGACTGCCCGCGCTGTCACTGCCGTTCGGGGCCAGCGGCGAGGGACTGCCGATCGGCGTCCAGCTTGTCTCCCGTTGGTACGACGAGGCGACCCTTCTGCGCCTCGGTGCCGCGCTCGAAACGGTCAGCCCCGTGCGGCACCGGCGGCCCGAGCTGACCTGATCTCAGGTGACCGGGGTGGTGGTCCCCTGGAGCTGCTTGACGGCCTGGACGAGAGGCGCCAGTTCCGCTTCGGCGGACGCCTGGTCGAGGGCTTCGCGCAGGGCGGTGTTGTGGGTGGGGCGGGCCTCTTCCAGCAGGCGTGACCCCTTGTCGGTGACGTCGACGTAGATGCCGCGGCGGTCGGTGGGGCAGAGGTAGCGCGAGAGCAGGCCGCGGTCCTCCAGCCGGGTCACCAACCGCGTGGTCGCGCTCTGGCTGAGGACGACGGAGTCGGCGACCTGACGCATCTGGAGATGCCCGCCCTCCCCGTCGTGCTGGCGGCTGAGGACGTCCAGCAGGGAGTACTCGCGCGCGCTGAGGTCGTGGGAGGTCTGAAGGGCACGCTCGACGCGCCCTTCGATGCGGCCGTGCAGCAGCGACAGGGCACACCAGCTGTGCGCCAGGGCGGTCATCGCCGGATCGGTGGCAGTCATGATCAGCGCTCTCTTTCCGGACTGTCGGACTTTCCGGGCTGTCGGGCTCTCCGGGCTGTCGGGCCTGGGCTCGCCGCCCTCGTCTTCGCATCCACTATACCCGCGCTTGCATTAGCCAGCGTATGCAATTATTGTCCATGCCTGTAATTGCCCATGCCCGTAGTTGCTCACGCCTGTAGCCGCTGCGCACTGACTTCCGCCGCGTACACGCACGTCAAAGGACCCCTCTCATGCCGCTCGCACTGCTGGCCCTGGCCATCGGGGCCTTCGGAATCGGCACCACGGAATTCGTGATCATGGGGCTGCTGCCCCAGGTCGGCGCGGACCTCGGCGTATCCGTGCCGACGGCCGGCTACCTGGTCACCGGATACGCCCTAGGCGTCATGATCGGCGCCCCGATCATGACCGCCGTCGGCACCAAGATCTCCCGCAAGAACATGCTCATGCTGCTCATGGGCCTGTTCATCCTCGGCAACGTCATCTCGGCCCTCGCGCCCGTCTTCGCCGTCATGCTGATCGGCCGGGTGGTGGCCTCGCTGGCCCACGGCGCGTTCTTCGGCATCGGCGCGGTCGTGGCCGCCGAACTGGTGGCCCCCGAGAAGAAGGCCGGTGCGATCTCGATGATGTTCACCGGCCTGACCGTGGCCAACGTCGTCGGCGTCCCCCTGGGCACCTTCGTGGGCCAGACCGCCGGCTGGCGCGTCACCTTCCTGATCGTCGCCGCCCTCGGCGTGCTCGGCCTGGCCGGTGTCGCCAAGCTGGTGCCCGATCTCCCCAAGCCGGAGGGGGTGCGGCTGCGGCACGAGGTGGCCGCGTTCAAGGACACGCAGGTCGTCCTGGCGATGGCCATGACCGTTCTCGGCTTCGGCGGCGTGTTCGCCGCGATCACCTACATCGCGCCGATGGCCACCGAGGTCGGCGGCTTCGCGGAGTCCTCCGTCACCTGGCTCATGGTCGTCTTCGGCGTCGGCATGGTGACGGGCAACCTGCTCGGGGGGCGGTTCGCGGACCGCAAGCTCATGCCGATGCTCTTCACCGCGCTCGGCGGGCTGGCGCTGGCCCTGTTGCTCTTCACGTTCCTCGCCTCGGGCAAGGGGACGACCGTCGCGGCGGTCTTCCTGATCGGCGCGCTCGGGTTCGCCACCGTCCCGCCGTTGCAGAAGCGGGTCCTGGACCACGCACATGGCGCACCGACGCTGGCGTCGGCCGTCAACATCGGGGCGTTCAACCTGGGCAACGCGCTGTCCGCCTGGCTCGGCGGCCTCGTGATCTCCGCCGGGTTCGGCTACGCCGCGCCGAACGCCGTGGGCGCCGTCCTGGCCGCCACCGCCCTGGCGCTGGCCCTGGTCTCCCGCCGCCTGGAGCTGCGCCCCGCGTCCCGCGTCGCGGCCTCCGGAGGGTCATCGTCCGATGTCGCGGCGGACGCGCCGGACGCCGAGCGCGTCCTCTCCTGACACCTCTCGCAGTTCACCGTTCGCCCCCCCCGTTCGAAAGGAACCCCCCTCATGACCGCTGTGCCGAACGTGACGCTGAACAACGGCGTGACGATGCCGCAACTGGGCTTCGGCGTCTTCCAGGTCCCCGACCAGGAGACCACCGCCGCCGTGAGCCATGCGCTGGAGGCCGGGTACCGCAGCATCGACACGGCCGCGATCTACGGCAACGAGCGCGGCGTCGGCAAGGCCATCGCCGACTCCGGCATCGCCCGCGAGGACCTGTTCGTCACCACCAAGCTGTGGAACGAGCACCAGGGATACGACAAGACTCTCGCCGCCTTCGACGCCTCCCTGGACAAGCTCGGACTCGACCACGTCGACCTCTACCTCATCCACTGGCCCACCCCCGCCCGCGACCTGTACCTGGACACCTACCGGGCGTTGGAGAAGATCCTGGCCGACGGCCGCACCCGGGCCATCGGCGTCTCCAACTTCCAGGTGAGTCATCTGCGGCGGCTGCTGGAGCACACCGGGATCACCCCCGCGGTCAACCAGGTCGAGCTGCACCCCGGCCTCCAGCAGCAGGAGCTGCGCGCCTTCCACGCCGAGCACGGCATCGCCACCGAGGCATGGAGTCCGCTGGCCCAGGGCGCGGTCCTCGGGGACGAGGCCGTGGTGCGCGTCGCCGAAGCACATGGCGTAACTCCGGCGCAGGTCGTGCTGCGCTGGCACCTCCAGACCGGCAACATCGTGATCCCCAAGTCCGTCACCCCCGAGCGCATCCGGCAGAACCTGGACGTCTTCGGCTTCCAGCTCACCCCTGCCGACCTGGCCGCCCTCGCCGACCTCGACCGCGGCCTGCGCACCGGCCCCGATCCCGACACCCTCAACTGACCCCGCTACGGAAACCGCCACCGCCACCGCCACCGCCACCGCCACCGAGAAGGGCGTCACCCATGCAGATCGATCTCTCCGGCCGGACCGCCCTGGTCACCGGCTCCACCCAGGGCATCGGAGCGGCCATCGCCACCGGCCTCGCCCGCGCCGGCGCCCACGTCGTCGTCAACGGCCGCGGCGCGGAGCGCGTCGAGGAGACGGTCCGGACCATCCGCGCCGAGACCGGCAATGAGAACACCACGGGCGCCGCGGGGGACCTCGCGACCGAGGAAGGCACCCGCGCCGTCCTCGATGCCGTCCCCCGGGTGGACATCCTCGTGAACAACCTCGGCATCTTCGGCTCCGCGCCCGCGCTGGAGATCAGCGACGAGGAGTGGCGCCGCTACTTCGAGGTCAACGTCCTCTCCGCCGTACGCCTCATCCGCGCCTATCTGCCCGGCATGACGGAGCAGGGCTGGGGGCGCGTGCTCAACCTCGCCAGCGACTCGGCCGTGGTGATCCCGGCAGAGATGATCCACTACGGCATGACGAAGACCTCGCTGCTCGCCGTCGGCCGCGGATTCGCCAAGGAGGCCGCGGGCACCGGAGTCACCGTCAACTCCGTGATCGCCGGGCCCACCCACACCGGTGGCGTCGAGGGGTTCGTCCGCGAGCTGGTCGGCGACGAGCTGCCCTGGGAGGAGGCGCAGCGCGAGTTCATGATCAAGCACCGCCCGCAGTCGCTGCTGCAACGCCTCATCGAGCCCGAGGAGATCGCCAACCTCGTCGTCTACCTCGCCTCGCCGTACGCATCCGCCACGACCGGCGGCGCCGTACGCGTCGACGGCGGTTACGTCGACTCGATCCTCCCCTGACCCTCCCACCCGATCCCCTCCTCCCCCGACTCCTTCCTGACTCCTCCCCTGACCTTCTTGTCCACAGGGGGAGTTATCCACAGGGCTGCCGGAAATGAGGCAGAAGCGGAAGACTTGGGGAGCAACGCGCGATTCACGCGTGGCGCTCGTGCAGGAGGGGGATCACATGCCGGGCTCACTGGCCGTGCTGCGGGACAGCCACCGGACGGAAGTCGAGCGGCTGCTGACGCGGGCCGTCGAGGAGGAGGTGCGGCGCTCGGGCGGCCGCACGGACGGCGGGGTGTTGCTCAGCCGCGCGCGGGGCTCGCTGGACGAGATGGCGGCGACCGCGGCCGAGGAGTACGGCGCGTATGTGCGCGCCCTGGACGAGGCGGACGCGGGCAGCAGACCGCTCTCGGCGATGCTGGGTCGCGAGCGGCTGTCCACCCCGGCGCTGGCCGCGGCGGTGGCGGCGGCCGCCGCCTTCGGCGCGGATCTCAGCTTCGGCACCTCGGCGGGCACGGCGCTGGGCGCGGGTGTGACCGCGGCGGTGGCGGGGTCGGCCGCGGCCGTCCTCAAGCTCACCGCGGCGCACTGGCCCGCGGCGCACCGCAGGCGGCGCTGCGCAACCAGCCGGGCGGGCCCGAGCAGCTGCGGCTCCAGTGGCTGACGGCGGTCGAGGTGCGGGGCATCCGGCCGTTCATCGACCAGCACCGGATGATCTCGGCCGCCACCCGCCAGGGCGGCGGCCCGGCCAAGCGCTCCTC
>NZ_GG657754.1:4101372-4113976 GCF_000158915.1 Streptomyces himastatinicus ATCC 53653
GCACCGTGTTGGAGCAGTCCTTCGGCCATCTCCCCCAGGCGGACGGCCCGTTCGCCGGGCGCCGCGCGCAGACCGGCCAGATCGCCCAGTGGGTGCACCAGGCGCGGGCCAGCACCGAGACCAAGCCGACGGTGGTGCTGCTGGAGGGCCCGCCGGGCTCGGGCCGCACCATGCTGGCCGTGCGGGCGGCCCATGAGCTGCGCGACCAGTTCCGGGGCGCGTGCCTGGTGGATCTGCGCGGGGACAGCGCCGAGCAGGCCCCGCTGTCGACCCGCGACGCGCTGCTGCATCTGCTGAACCGGCTGGGGGCGCCCCGCGACCAGCTGCTCTTCCGGGAGCGGGCGGGCCAGGACCAGCACCTCAAGCGGCTCACCGAGCTGTATCACCAGCATCTGACCGGGCTGCCCGTCACGATCGTGCTGGATGACGCGAGCGACGCCGAGCAGGTGTGCACGTTGGTCCCGGAGCGGTCCGACAGCCTGATCCTGGTCACCTCGCGCACCCCGCTGACCCTGCCGCCGGACCTGGCCGCGTGGGTGCACCGGCTGGAGGTCGGCCCGCTGGACCAGTCGGGCGCCGAGGAGCTGCTGCGGGTCTCCGCGGAGAACCCGGCCGGACCCGGCCCGTACGACGGGCAGTCCGTGGAGCGGATCGCCGAGCTGTGCGGGCGGCTGCCGTTGGCGCTGCGGATCGCGGGCTCCTCCCTGGGTCCGCGTACCCCCTCCGTCCTCGCCACCGACCTGGAGGCGTACGGGCCGGTCGGCCCGGTAGAGCGCACCCTGTGGCTGCGGTACACGGACCAGCAGGACGGCGCCCGGCGGCTGTTGCGGCGCCTCGCGCTGGCCGGGCGGGCGAGCATGGGCGCGGCGGCGGCCGCGGCGCTGCTGGGCGCCGATCAGGAGGAGGCGACCCGCCATCTGGACGCGCTGGGCCGGGCCGGGCTGATCCAGCATGTGCGCGGCAGCCGCTACCGGCTGCACGACCTGGTGCGCTCGTTCGCCGCCGCCCGGCTGGCGGACGAGGAGGAGCCCGAGCAGCGCACCGCCGCCCAGGAGCGGCTGATCCGTAGCTATGCCGAGCTGGCGGACTCGGTGATCCGGCTGGTCGACGGCAAGACGTCCACCCGCGCCGATGTCTTCACCAAGGGCGCGGCGGGCGGCCACGGCTTCACCTCGCTGGACGCGGCGCTGGGCTGGCTGGACGACGAGTCGAGCTTCATCACGGCGGCGCTGCGCCACGCGGAGGGCGTGGACCAGTCCGCGGTGCTGCATCTGCTGGGCGCGCTGTGCGACTACTGCCTGCTGCGCGGCGACCTGTACCGGCTGGGCGAGATCAGCGAGCTGACCCAGGCCGTCGACCAGGGGCTGCTGGTGCGGTCCGTGCAGTGGCGCACCGGGATCGCCGCCCGCCAGCTGGGCGAGCTGGACCAGGCCCGTACGACGCTGTCGTCGGTGGTCGACCTGTATTTCGAGGCCCAGCACGAGGCGGGCGCGGCCCGCGCGCTGTGCAGCCTGGGCATCACCCTGCACCACCAGGGGAATCTGACGGAGGCCGCTGCGAAGCTGCGCGAGGCGCTGGCCCTTCAGACGCCCGACGCGCTGCGCGGGGACCGCGGGTGGACGATGCACGCGCTGGCCGCCGTGGAGCGGGACCGCGGGCAGCTCGCCGAGGCGCTGGATCTGCTGCGGCAGGCGCTGGAGCTGCACCGGGAGTCCGAGAGTCTGCACGGCCAGGCGTGGGCGCACTTCCAGCTCGGCCAGGCGTGTCTGCGGATGGGCGACGTGCCGCGCGCGGAGGCCGAGCTGCGGGACGCGCTGGACGCGTACGACCGCACCCACGACCAGCGCGGCGAGGCCTGGGCGCTGACCCAGCTGGCCCGCGCCCGGCTGGTGGCCGGGGAGCCGTCGGCGGCTGTCGACCAGCTGCGCCAGGCCCTCTCCCGGCACCGGGACAACGAGGACGCGCGCGGTGAGGCCTGGTCGCTGTACTACCTGGGCCAGGCGCTGGAGGAGCGCGGCGACCGGGACGCGGCGGTGCGCGAGCTGGAGCGGGCCCGCACGATGTTCAGCCGGATGAGGGATGTGTACGGGCTGGCGTGTGCCCGGCACCACTCGGCGCGGGTCACCCGTGATCTGCGGGCGGCGCAGACCGGCTCGCTGCGCAACAGCGGCTTCGCGCGGCAGCTGTTGCAGGACGCCCGGCAGGACTTCCACCGGGTGGGGGTGGCCCATGGCGAGGCGTGGTCGTGCGTCGAGCTGGCGGTGGTCGACGCGGGGAACGGCCGGACGGTGCAGGCCCTGGAGCTGGTGGACGAGGCGGCACGGCTGTTCGCGGGGTACGGGGACCGGCGTGGCGGCTCCTGGGCCCGGTTCCTGCGCTGCACGCTGCTGCCGTTCGCCTCGGCGGGCGGCTCGGTCATCGGCACGGCGGTGGCGCAGGAGGAGCTGGCGGAGCTGCTGCGGGAGCTACGGGAGCCGGGCGGGGCCGCGGCGGGCGGGGATCCCCGGCTGGAGGAGTGCGCGGAGGCGTTCGCGCTGGTGCTGGAGCGCGGTGTGGAGCCGGAAACGGGGTGGCAGGCCTGGCAGCTCGGCATGGTGCCGAGCCGCCGCTCCCGCGAGGTCATGGCCGTGCTGTCCGGCGAGACCCGCGCCTGAGCCCGGCCCGAGCCCAGGAGTGAGGGGGTGCCTCTACGCCGTGCGCTCCCCCTTGGCCTTCGGGGAGGCGGTGGCCCGGGCTTCACCGGACTGCGGCTCCTCCTCGAAGTCCACCTTGTTCATGTGCTTGTTCATGGACTTCATCAGGAGCCACACCGCGACGCCGATCAGTGCGAAGACGACGAACCCGAGCAGGCCCGGGGTCACCTTGTTCTCGTCCAGATCCTTGGCGGCAAGCGGGACGAGATGCGTCATGGCGAGGGTGCTGGTCGCGCTCATCATGGGGTCAATTGTTGCGGATGCCCGCGAAGAGGTCGTCCTCGGGGAGGGAGGTATCCACGAGCGACTTCGCGAGCTCGTATTCTTCCGTCGGCCAGACCTCCTTCTGGATGTCCATGGGCACCCGGAACCAGCCGCCGTCGGGGTCGATCTGCGTGCGGTGCGCGATCAGCGCCTTGTCGCGGATCTCGAAGAAGTCGGCGCACGGCACATAGGTGGTCAGGGTGCGCTCGCGCCGGGAGAACTCCTTCCAGCGCTCCAGCCACTCCCCGTACGGCGAGTCCAGGCCGCGGGCGAGCAGCGCCTCGTGCAGGGCGACGGTGCGCGGCCGGTTGAAGCCCTGGTTGTAGTAGAGCTTCTGCGGCTGCCAGGCCGGGCCCGCCTCGGGGTACTTCTCGGGGTCCCCGGCCGCCTCGAAGGCCACCATCGTGATCTTGTGGGTCATGATGTGGTCGGGGTGCGGATAGCCGCCGTTCTCGTCATAGGTGGTGATCACCTGCGGCCGGAAGGAGCGGATCAGCTTCACGAGCGCGCCCGCCGCCTCGTCCACGTCCTGGAGCGCGAAGCAGCCCTCGGGCAGCGGCGGCAGCGGGTCGCCCTCGGGCAGCCCGGAGTCCACGAAGCCCAGCCACTCCTGCTTCACGCCGAGGATCTCGCGCGCCTCGTCCATCTCCTTGGCGCGCACCTCGTGAATGTGCTCCTCGATGTACGGATCCCCCTGGAGCTTGGGGTTGAGGATGGAGCCGCGCTCACCGCCCGTGCAGGTCGCGACCAGCACGTCCACCCCCTCGGACACGTACTTGGCCATGGTGGCCGCGCCCTTGCTCGACTCGTCATCCGGGTGCGCGTGCACGGCCATCAAACGCAGCTGCTCAGTCAAGTTCGATCCTCAGTGATTCGTCGCGGAAGACGGCTTCTATAGTGACCCACAACGGGCCCGAATAATTCCGGGTCTCCGAAGCAGGAGGAAGCGATCATGTCGGCGGTGCGTGCGGGCCTTCCCGAGGGGCGCTACGGGCGCTCCGCGGATGAGCGGGCCGACCGCAAGCTGAAGATCATCGGCGCGGTGCTGGGTGCCGGTCTGATCGCGCTGATCGCCTGGTTCGGATACGCGTACGTCGTCGATCAGGACGTCAGCGGCCAGCTGACCGGTTTCAAGGTGACCGCGGACGACACCGTCGATGTCCGGCTGGAGATCACCAAGGACAAGGACGCCACCGCCGTGTGCACGGTGCGCACCCTGGACACCTACCACGAAGAGGTCGGCCGCAAGAGCTTCACCTTCGGCCAGCGCCAGGACGACATGATCAAAGTCGTGACGGTGCGTACCACCGCGCGTGCGACCAGTGCCGAACTGATCGGCTGCGACTCCGCCGCGAACAGCTGAAACGGGCCCGCCCGAACTGACCGGGTTTACCCCGGTTCATGCGCATGGAGCTGAGTTCCCTCCTCCCCGTTTCCTGTCGGAATTGTTAGGCTCGTGGTTTCGCCCGGCTTTGAAGGCGCACCCTTCTGAGTAGGGCGTTCATTTGTATTCCCAGCACCGACGAGGAGCACCTGTGACCCAGACCAGCGAGAACGTCACCTGGCTGACCCAGGAGGCGTACGACCAGCTCAAGGCCGAGCTGGAGTACCTGTCGGGTCCGGCACGTATCGAGATCGCGAAGAAGATCGAGGCTGCCCGGGAGGAAGGTGACCTCCGGGAGAACGGCGGTTACCACGCCGCCAAGGAGGAACAGGGCAAGCAGGAGCTCCGGGTGCGTCAGCTGACGCAGCTCCTGGAGCACGCGAAGGTCGGAGAGGCACCCGCGGACACCGGCGTGGTCGCCCCCGGCATGGTCGTCACCATCGCCTTCGACGGCGACCCGGACGACACCCTGACCTTCCTTCTCGCCTCTCGTGAATACGCCAGCGCGGATGTCGAGACCTACTCGCCGCAGTCCCCGCTGGGCACGGGCGTGAACGGCAAGAAGGTCGGCCAGGACGCCGAATACGAACTCCCCAACGGCCGTACGGCATCGGTGCGCATCCTGGATGCCAAGCCCTACCAGGGCTGAGCACCCGACCAACGCCCTCGCGACTCACGGCGAGCCCCCGGCCCCGACGCGGCCGGGGGCTCGCCGTATGACACACCCCGGGACCACCCCTCAGGCGGTCGCCGAGCGGTACTTCCGGACCGACAGCGTCCGGAACACCACGATGATCACCACGGACCACAGGACCGACGCCAGCACCGGATGCTGCATCGGCCAGGCGTCCGAGACCACGCCCTGCGGATTGCCGAACAGCTCCCGGCAGGCCTGCACCGTGGCGCTGAACGGGTTCCAGTCCGCGATGTGCCCCAGGAACTCGGGCATCTTGCTGGACGGCACGAACGCGTTCGAGATGAAGGTCAGCGGGAACAGCCAGATCAGCCCGCCCGACGTCGCGGCCTCGGGGGTCCGTACCGTCAGCCCGATCAGCGCGCCGATCCAGGAGAAGGCGTAACCGAGCAGGAGCAGCAGACCGAAGGCGCCCAGCGCGCTGAGGATTCCGTCGTGCACCCGCCAGCCCACGATGAGCGCGACGATCGCCAGCACGACCAGCGTCAGCGCCGTCTGCACCAGATCCGCGAGCGTACGGCCGGTGAGCACTGCCCCGCGCGCCATCGGCAGGGAGCGGAACCGGTCGATCAGCCCCTTGTGCATATCGTCGGCGATCCCCGCGCCCGCGCCCGCCGTCGCGAAGGTGACGGTCTGCGCGAAGATCCCGCCCATGAGGAACTCGCGATAGACGTCCGCGTCCGCACTGGCCTGCCCCGGCACCATGATCGCGCCGCCGAATACATAACTGAACAGCACCACGAACATAATGGGCTGAATTAGGCCAAAAATGACCACTTCTGGAATCCGTACCATGCGGATCAAGTTCCGCCGGGCGACCACCAGCGAGTCCCGGACCCCCGCGAGCGGGCCGCCGCGCGGCCGGGGGGCGGTGGCGACGGTGGCGCCGGACTCCTCGACAACAGCCATCACTTGCCTCCCTTGCGTGCGGCACTCTTCACGCCGTTCTCCGCGTCGCCGTCCTCGGCGCCGTGGCCGGTCAGCGAGATGAAGACGTCGTCGAGCGTCGGGCGGCGCAGCCCGATGTCGTCGATCTCCACTCCACGGGTGTCCAGTTCGCGGATCACCTCGGCGAGCAGCTTGGCCCCGCCGACCACCGGCACGGTGACCTTGCGGGTGTGCTCCTGCACCGTGGTCTCGCCCTTGCCCAGCACCCGCAGCACCTGCTCGGTGACCGCGATGTGCTCCCGTTCGTGCACCACGACCTCCACCCGCTCCCCGCCGATACGGGCCTTGAGCTGGTCGGCGGTGCCGCGGGCGATGACCTTGCCGCGGTCGATCACACAGATGTCATGGGCCAGATGGTCGGCCTCCTCCAGATACTGGGTGGTCAGCAGCAGCGTCGTACCACCGGCCACCAGCTCCTGGATGACCTCCCACAGCGCCTGCCGGTTGCGCGGATCGAGCCCCGTGGTCGGCTCGTCCATGAACATCACGGGCGGGCTGACGACCAGCGCGGCGGCGAGGTCGAGGCGGCGGCGCATACCGCCGGAGTACGTCTTGGCGGTGCGGTCGGCCGCGTCCGCGAGGTGGAACTGCTCCAGCAGCTCGTCCGCGCGGGACTTCGCCTCGCGCGCGCCCATCTGGTACAGCTGCCCCACCATCCGGAGGTTCTCCCGGCCCGTCAGATACTCGTCGACGGCGGCGAACTGGCCGGACAGACCGATGGACCGACGGACCTCATTGGGGTTCTTGAGCACGTCCACCCCCGCGACCACCGCCGTCCCGCTGTCCGGGCGCAGCAGCGTGGTCAGCACGCGCACCGCGGTGGTCTTGCCTGCGCCGTTGGGGCCGAGCAGTCCGAGCACGGTTCCTTCCGGCACGTCGAGATCGACGCCGTCCAGAGCCCTTACGTCGCCGAAGGTCTTCACCAGGCCCTCGGCATGGATCGCGCCTGGCATGTTGGCACTCCCAGAGTTGGGTGTTCCCGGGTTGAGTCAGGTCCACGAAAGATCGTTTGACGTGACGTGCGGCGAATGTTTCTCGCCACGCATGGACGCGTCCCCTCAATAAAGGCATATGTCCGCCCACAAGGGCAGCGTCCCGACAGCAAGTGGAGAGAATCATAGCGCAGACGCGATACATCGCGATATACGCGAGTTGACGAATCGCCCTACGCGAGCGGTCGGACGCGAGCCGTTCTACGCGACCCGTCAGACGCGGGCCGTCCTGCGCGACCCTCAGACGCGGGCCGTCAGATCATCACCGTGTAACCCGCCCCGTGCAGCGCCTCCCTGACCGCGGCGCAGTGCTCCGGCCCCTTCGTCTCCAACTGAAGCTCCACCTCCGCCTCGCTGAGCCCCAGCCGCGGATTGATGCGCACATGACTGATGTCCAGCACATTGGCGTCCACCGCCGACAGCTCCGCCAGGAGCGTCGCCAGCGCCCCCGGCCGGTCGGTGAGCCGCAGCCGCAGCGACAGATAGCGGCCCGCCGCGGCCATGCCGTGCCGCAGGATCCGCTGCATCAGCAGCGGATCCACATTGCCGCCGGACAGCACCGACACCACCGGACCCTCGAAGGACTCCGGATCCGACAGCACCGCCGCCACCGGGCTCGCCCCCGCGGGCTCCACCACCAGCTTCGCCCGCTCCAGACACAGCAGCAGCGCGCTGGACAGCTCGTCCTCGCTGACCGTACGGACCTCGTCGACGAGCGCGTTGATGATCCCGAACGGCACGTCGCCCGGCCGCCCCACCTTGATGCCGTCCGCCATCGTCACCGGCGCCTCGACCGACACCGGCCGCCCCGCCGCCAGCGACGGCGGATACGCCGCGGCGCCCGCCGCCTGCACCCCCACCACCCGCACATCCGGCCGCAGCGCCTTCACCGCCACCGCGATCCCGGCCGCGAGGCCGCCCCCGCCGATACCCACCACGATCGTGCGCACCTCGGGGCACTGCTCCAGGATCTCCAGGCCCACCGTGCCCTGCCCCGCGATGATGTCCGGGTGGTCGAACGGATGGATGAAGACCGCGCCCGTCTCCTCCGCGTACCGCTGCGCCGCCCGCATCGTCTCGTCCACGATCTGGCCTTCCAGCCGGACCTCGGCGCCATAGTCCCGCGTCGCCGCGATCTTCGGCAGCGGCGCGCCCTCGGGCATGAAGACGGTCGACCGCACCCCCAGCAGCGACGCCGCGAGCGCGACGCCCTGCGCATGGTTCCCGGCGCTCGCCGCGACCACCCCCGCGGCCCGCTCCTCCGCCGTCAGCCGAGCGATCCGCACATAGGCGCCGCGCAGCTTGAACGAGCCCGTACGCTGGAGGTTCTCGCACTTCAGCTGCACCGGGGCGCCGACCAGACCGGTCAGATAGCGGCTGCCCTCCAGGGCGGTCAGCCGGGAGACCCCCGAGAGCACCTTCTGCGCCTCGCGCACATCGTCCAGGGTGATCGCGAGCGGGGTGGACGGTACGGAGCGTGCGGGTCGGGCCGTGCCGGGCCCGTCCTCTCCGCCGGGTCGTGGAGCCATGGCCCCAGTCTCGCAGCTCAGCTGAAACACGGCCGTGCCGGGGCGAGCGGGGGTTGGCCGGTTGTGGGCAGGTTTCCGCAGCCCCCGTACGGGCCGGGCCCGGGCCGCGTACTCTGTGCCACATCCCACAGACCACCGCATGAAGTGAGCCCTAGGCCATGCCCACCCAATCGGACATGACGACTCAACTCGACACAGGCGTACTGGATTCACTCCAGCACCAGGTCGCGGTCTTCGCCCGCCGCGCGGAGCAGACCCGGCTCGGCGGCGTCGGACAGGCCCGCAACTCGATGGATCGCGCCGCCTACCTGCTGCTCAACCGGCTCGACCAGGAAGGCCCCATGGGGGTCAAGGCCCTCGCCGGAGGCATGGGCATCGACTCGTCCACCGTGACCCGGCAGGTCGCCCCGCTGGTCGACTCCGGCCTGGTCAAGCGCACCTCGCACCCCGAGGACGGGCGCGCCGTCGTCCTCCAGCTCTCCCCACGCGGCAAGGCCCGCCTGGAGGAGGTGCGCTCCTCGCGGCGCGAGCTGATGGCGCAGGTCACGGACGAATGGACGGTGGAGGAGCGCGATATGTTCTGCGATCTGCTCACCCGTTTCAACGTCGCCCTGTCCGCCGCGCACGGCGCGGTGCCGCAGGCGGCACCGGCGTCCTGAGCCACGGGGACGCCCGTTCGACCATCGACCGTCGATCTTCGACTGCTGACCTTCGACCGGTCTCCGTGCCGACCGAACCCTTGACCGGGCGCCCGTGCCTGCCGTGTCCTTGAGGGACAAAAGGCGGAGGGCGCGGTGCGAGAGCGGCGGGCAGCACGGGAGAGCCGCCGGGCCCGGGAATTCGAGGCATTCGTCGCGGGCGCCGGTGGCAGGTTGCTGCACGCGGCCACACTGCTCACGGGGGAACCGACTGGGAACGCCCAGGACGACACCGAAGCCGCGCAAGCCCTGCTGACCGTCGCGCTCGCGCGCACCTACGCCCGCTGGGACCGGCTGCGCGGCGAGGATCCGTACGACCGCACCCGCCAGGAGCTGGCCGCCCTCTACGCCCACCGGGCCCGGCGCTACCGCCGCCCGCGCGGCGGCCTGCTGGACCGGCTCACCCCGCGTGAGCGGCTGGTGCTGGTGCTGCGGCTGTACGAGGGGGTCGCGGAGGAGCAGACGGCGGCCACGCTCGGCCTGCCGGTCGAGCGCGTACGGGCCATCTGCACCCGCGCGGTGACCCTGATGCGCACCGCCCCGCCCCGCGCCCCCGGCGCGCCTCCGGTCGCCGGTCACCCGGCGGGAGCGGCGCGATGAGCTTCCCGGACCGCAAGGAGGACCAGGTCCGCCGGATGCTGGAGGGACCGCATCCGGTGCTGCCGCCGGATCTGGCCGGGCGGGCGGCCGGGCGCGGGCAGCGGATGCTGCGCCGCCGCCGGGCGGCGCGGACCGTCGGCTGGGCGGTGCTGCTCGCCGCGGTCGTCGCGTTCACCGTCTGGGCGGCGGTGGTCCATCCATGGGCGGGGCCGCCCGCCGACACCACCCCTCCGCTGGAGGGGTGGTGAATCGCGACGGACTTCAGGCGAGCGCCTGGGTCAGATCCCCCAGCAGGTCGTCGATGGACTCGATGCCCACCGACAGCCGTACGAGATCCGCCGGCACCTCCAGCGCCGAACCGGCCGCCGAGGCGTGGGTCATCCGCCCCGGGTGCTCGATCAGCGACTCGACACCGCCCAGCGACTCGCCGAGCGTGAACAGCCGGGCCCGGTTGCAGACCTCGACCGCCGCCTCCTCGCCGCCGGTGACCCGGAACGACACCATGCCGCCGAAGGCCCGCATCTGCTTGGCGGCGATCTCGTGGCCCGCGTGCTCGGGCAGCCCCGGGTAGAAGACCTCGGTCACCTTGGGGTGGGCGACGAGCAGTTCCGCGACGCGCGTGGCGTTCGCGCTGTGCCGGTCCATCCGTACCCCGAGGGTCTTGATGCCGCGCAGCACCAGCCAGGAGTCGAAGGGGGCGGCGACGGCGCCCATCGCGTTCTGGTGGAAGGCGAGTTCGTCGCCGAGGCCCGGGTCGGAGACGATCAGCGCACCGCCGACGACGTCCGAGTGGCCGCCCATGTACTTGGTGGTGGAGTGCACGACGACGTCCGCACCGAGCGCCAGCGGCTGCTGGAGGTAGGGGCTGGCGAAGGTGTTGTCCACGACGAGCCGGGCCCCGGCGGTGCGGGCGATGTCGGCGAGCGCGGCGATGTCGGTGATGCCCAGCAGCGGGTTGCTCGGCGTCTCGACCCAGATCACCTTCGTACGGGGGCGCAGGGCGGCCCGTACCGCCGCCGGGTCGGAGGTGTCGGCGACCGACCACTCCACGCCCCAGCGCTCGACGACCTTGGAGAAGAGGCGGAACGTACCGCCGTACGCGTCGTCCGGGATCACCACGTGGTCGCCCGGCACCAGCAGCGTGCGCAGCAGGCAGTCCTCGGCGGCGAGGCCGGAGGCGAAGGCGAGCCCGCGGCGGCCCCCCTCCAGGGCCGCCAGGTTCTCCTCCAGGGCGGTGCGGGTGGGGTTGGCGGAGCGGCTGTACTCATAGCCGCCGCGCAGGCCACCCACCCCGTCCTGCTTGTAGGTGGAGACCTGGTAGATCGGCGGAACAACGGCGCCGGTGAGCGGGTCCGCCTCCTGGCCCGCATGGATGGCGAGCGTCTCGAAGCTGTGGGGGTGCTGGTCGGTCATGGGCCCGAGCGTAACGCGCGGCGGCCACCTGGGGGATTTCCCTGCCGCCCGTCAACGATTCAACGGCCGTCATCAATGTCCGCCATGGCGCATAGGCTGGACCACAAGCCGTCACGGGACTTCACACGGGGACACCTCATGGAGCTTCTGATCTTCCTCATCGCCGTCGTCATGATCGGCGGGCTGATCGTGCTGCCCGCGCTGCGGCGCAGGCGCGGCGGCCGCGAGACCCTGAAGGGCGCGATGCGCGCCACGGACCCGGGTGAGTACGGCTTCGTACCGCCCGAGCAGCTCGACGTACGGCTGCCCGGCCCCGACCCCCAGCTCATCGAGGTGCTGGAGGAGGTCCAGTCCGGTCAGGACTGGCAGCCCGCCGCCCGGCTGCTCGCGCTCACCGACGCGACCTCCGAACTGCGCTGGCAGCGCGTCCAGACCCTCGCCGGCGCCGCCGCCCACGCACTCGCCCAGGCCCCGGGCCGGGGCGGGATGTGGCTGCGCACCTGGCGCGTCGCCGCCCCCGAGGACCCGGGCGCGGCCGCCGTGCAGGCGGAGTTCCTGGTCCGGCAGGCGATGCTCGACCCGTCCTCGCAGGACTTCCGGATGATCCTGGAGGAGGCCCGGGACGTCTGCCACGAGGCCGCGCGGCTGGCCCCGGACGACCCCGTTCCGTACATCGTCGAACTCGGCGTCGCCCGCGGTCTCCCCTACCGGCAGGCCGACTTCGAGGAGCTGTGGACCAAGGTCACCGACCGCGCCCCGCACCATATGGGCGCCCACCTCGCCGCCCTCCACTACTGGTGCGAGAAGTGGCACGGCTCCCAGGACCGCGCCGACCGCTTCACCCACGCCGCGGCCGCCGCCGCCCCCGGCAAGAGCCTCCTCCCCGCCCTCCCCCTCTTCGGCGTCTTCGAGCACCTCCCCGAGGTCAACCTCGTCCGCAGCCTGTACCAGAGCGACGTGGTCACCAAGGCGGTCGAGGGCGCCCTGTACGCCGTCCGCCAGGCCCCCGCCGACCACCCGGTCCTCCCCCACGTCCGCCACCTCCTGATCTGGTTCCTGGTCCGGTCCGAGCGGTACGCGGACGCCATGGAGCAGCTGCGCCACGTGGACGGCCACGTGGGCGCCGTGCCCTGGTCGTACGGGGCGGACCCGGCCGCCGAGTACGCCGTCTACCGGGCCCTGGCCGTCGCGGGCTGGGAGGGCCGGGGCGGCTCCCCGGCGACCCTGCCCAAGTGAGCGGCGCCGCGGCTGCCCGGCGACCCTGCCCAGCTGAACGGCCCGGCGGAATTCGCACGCGTCCCCGCCCGTTGTAAGCAATAGCCGCCGCACTGCCCCTGCCGTCCCCCTCGAGCCAGCCCTCGCGGATGCTGTTCAACCGCCGCCAGAACC
>NZ_GG657754.1:4114096-4123627 GCF_000158915.1 Streptomyces himastatinicus ATCC 53653
GGCGTCTGGACCACCCTGGTCGGCTACCAGGGCGGCCACACCGAGAACCCCACCTACGAAGAGGTGTGCAGCGGCCTCACCGCCCACACCGAGGCCGTCCGCGTCGTCTTCGACCCCGCGGTCACCTCGTACGGCGCCCTCCTGAAGCTCTTCTGGGAGTCCCACGACCCCACCCAGCACTTCCGCCAGGGCAACGACGTCGGCACCCAGTACCGCTCGGCTGTCTACACCCACTCCCCCGAGCAGCAGGCCGAAGCCGAGTCCTCCCGCACCGCCTACCAGTCCGTCCTCACCGGCTCCGGCTACGGCGACATCGCCACCGAAATCCTCCCCGCGGGCCCCTTCTACCCCGCCGAGCCCTACCACCAGCAGTACCTGGACAAGAACCCCGCAGGCTACTGCGGCATCGGCGGCACGGGCGTCTCCTGCCCGATAGGCGTGGCCCCGGCGGACGGCTGAGGGCCGCCGAAACTCGATCGAAAAGGCTGAACGCCGCCGCTAGCGTATGACGGGTGGAAATCCGGGCGTTCGAGGAACGCGATTGGCCGCAGGTCTGGCCCATCGTCGAACAGATCGTCCGCAAGGCGGACACCTTCTGCTACGCCCCCCTCCAGACGGAGGCGCAGGCGCACGACATGTGGGTGGTACCGCCACCGGGACATGTCGTGGTGGCGGTAGAGGACCAGCGCGTGCTGGGCACCTCGAACATGTACCCCAACCGCCCCGGCCCCGGCTCCCACATCGCCAGCGGCAACTTCATGGTGGCGTCCGATGCGCGCGGCCGGGGCGTCGGTCAAGCCCTGGGCGAATACCTGCTCAACTGGGCCTCGACCAGCGGTTTCGCGGGCGTGCAGTTCAACGCGGTCGCGGCTTCGAACGCGCCCGCCGTCAGACTGTACGAGCGCCTCGGGTTCACCACCATCGGCACCGTCCCGGGCGCGTTTCGCCATCCGGCGCTGGGCCGGGTCGGACTGCACGTCATGTACCACGGCCTGGGCGCCTGACCCTGCTGGATCAGGCCGTCGACCAGTCCCGGCACGGTGCCGCGTCCGCCATCGGCAAGATCCTGGACGACGCACACGCTGCGCTCAGCCTCCCACCGCGGTGAGTGCGCTCATCTCGTGCCGGTCGCCTGGCGCTGGGTACGGTCCTGACGATGTCTGCTGCGCACTGCTGGGATCGGTGCGCGGTTCGTCGAGATCAGAGGGAGTGGGTGCGGGCATGCCGTCTGCCGGTCCAAGGGGGACTGAGTTCACGTCGGCGGGCGCCGCCCGCGTGATGGCCGCTGCCTGCCGACAAGCGCGCCTTGAGAGTGACGGCGCAAAGCTGATCCGCTTCGGCGAGAACGCGCTCTTCCGACTGGCGTCGCACCCGGTGATCGTGCGGGTGGCCCGCACAGGGGACTACCTGCCGTCAGTGCGGAACGAGGTCGAGGTGTCGCGCTGGTTGGCGCAGGAGGGGTTCCCGGCCGCACGTGTCGTAGAAGATCTGGAACAGCCACTGATAGTGGATGGCTTCCCGGTGACCTTCTGGCACTTGATCCGGGAATCAGAACGCAAGCCCACCTATGGGGAGTTGGGTACAGTTCTTCGGGAACTCCACTCGTTGCGTCGGCCGGAGAATATCAACCTTCCGGAGTATGACGCCTTCGGCCGGTCTGATCTGCGCATCGAGAAGGTGCCTGGCATTCCGGATGATGACCGCACGTTCCTGCGCAAGAGAGGCAGGGAGTTGCGCGAACGGCTGGCAGGTCTCCAGTTCGAGCTACCCAAGGGGCCTGTGCATGGGGACGCACACGGGGACAATCTCATGGTCGACCAGAGGGGGGATGTCATATTGATCGACTTCGAGAACTTCTGCTGCGACCACCCGGAATGGGACCTGATGGTCACAGCAACGGAATACGACAGCATGGGCTGGGCAAGCGACTCTGACTACGCGGCTTTTGTCGACGCGTACGCCTGGGATCTGCGGCAGTGGCCAGGATTTGCAACGCTGCGGGCGATCCAAGAGTTCAAGATGACCACATGGCTCATGCAGAACGTCAACGAAAGTGCTGACGTGGCAGATGAGTACGCTCGGCGAATCGCATCACTGCGCGATGACGACGCTCCGCGGGATTGGCAACCGGGCTGACGGGCTCATTCGCCGCCGGTGGATACTATCGCTTCCCGAACTCGCTCTTTGAACTGCCGAATGACCGCACTCCCCGCGTACGGGGAGATGTCATGCTGGAAGTTCTCGACGTATCGTTGGAATCGTGCGGATTGAAGCGCCTCAGCGGCCTCTACGGCCTGCGTAGCCGTCGCGACCGCTTCCTCGAGGTCACCGTTGAGCAGTTGGCTCTGGGCCAGGACCATGCGCACGAAGCCCAAGGTACGCGCGTACTTGGGGTCAGTGAGCGCCACGGCGCGCTCTGCGAAGCGTACGGCTTCGGAACCTCGCTTGAGGTCGCGGAAGCAGTGACAGAATTCCCCCACCAGCTCTGCTTCGTCCATATAGGAGAGCCACTTGGGATCGTCAGCGGTATCCACGCGCTCGAAGCACTTCTCCGCCTCGTTCATCGCACGGACGGCACCTGTGTAGTCCTGGGCAGTGGACAGCGCTCGCGCCTCGTGGGCGAGAAACAGGGCCATACCGCGTGGCGTGGAGCCACCCTTTCCGCCTTCGACCGATGCTCGGGCAAGCTGCACGGCACGGGACGCCTGCCCTAGGTAGTTGGCCTGGTGACTGAGGTTGGCGAGCACGCATGCGCCCAGCATCCGGTCGTCGGCGGCTTGGGCCAGGCGGAGGGCCGAGAGCAAGTACCTGTTCGCCACAGCGTGATGCCCGCTGTCGTACGCGCTCCATCCCAGCACCGACAAGGTTTCGGCTGCCGCGCCGAACAGCGCTTTGCCGACTTCGGTGGTGAAGTTCCCCTTGAGCAGTGGAACGACTTCGTGCTGGAAGTAGTGCCGAAGTGTCGCGTGCCCATGGCCGCCACCGTAGAGGAAATCCAGTTGGGTGAAGGTGTCGGTGACCGTGCGCATCGCAGCTACGTCCCGCACGTCGACGCGTCGGGCGGCCGCGGAATCACTGAGCAGATCGTCCGGGCGCGAAACCAGCCAGGTGAATACGGCAGAATTGACGTCGCTCTCCGATAACAGTGAGGCGTCCGTCTGCTTGTCGTCGGGGATGATCTGGGTGATGCTGTTCAGCATCGTCAAAGCTTCGGACAGAGATGTGTCATAACCCGTGCCGGTACTCGGCACCTCATGCGCCACCTCCACAAAGCCCAGATCTGACAGCGTGAGCTTGCGGCGCAACTTCTCACCGAGCGCTTCGGCCACGAATGCAGCCGTCTGAGGTTGGATGCCGCCACCTTGAAGCCAACGCTGCACCGCAACATGGCTTGTCCTGATGTCCGCGCCGTGGCCCTGCCCCGCATCACGCACTCGTCGGGCGAGACCCTTGTTCGATACTCCGGCTTCGGCCATCAACGCAGCCAACCGGTGGTTCGGCTCTCTGCTCATCTGTGCTGTCGTCCTGACGCCGCGCGAGGTGTTGCAGATCACAGCAGTTTAGACCTGGGGGTTCACGCACGAACCCCCTTTACGAACTCCACGAACCCACCTGTGTGCATGTGCACCCCCTCATGAACGCTGCCTTTCGTCCCGAGACGGTCGTTGACTGTCGCGAACGGAAAGACCCCGGCGGCGTGCGGCACCCCGGGGCGTGGCCAAACCTGAGGAAAGCAGGTCGACATGCGGCACTGTATCGGCAGGATCTTCGAACGGGCACGGAAAGCACTCCGGCCCGGCCCGGGGCGGCGTGGAACAGTCGAGACCAACCTCCCGGCCGACTGCGTCGGCGCTCCTACACTTCGGCTTCCGATCGTGCGTCCGGGCGGTCTCCCCCGGGTGGAACTGCTGTGCGCTCCGCACGGGATGGTGGTGATCCGGTGAGCACCCAACCGCGTCTGCTGCCGTGGAACGGGGAGGCTGGCAAGCCGTGTTACCTGGTCCCCAGTGAGGACGGCAAGGGATATCTGTCCCGGCTCGCCGACGAGATGGAAGCCGTGCAGCTCCGCATGGGCTCTGAACTCCTGGGCCATGCCCGCGCGCTGCTCGGCAACCCCAAGGCGGAGGCCGGGGAGCTTCGCTTTCTCGCCAATCGTCTGGTCGAGGCGCTGTACGACGCGCTCCGGGTCGCGGAGAGCCGCGGCGAGCGCCTGCCGCTCCCCGAGGAGGAAGCGGAAGGGGCACGCGGATGAGCCCGGACCGTCGCGTTCAGTCCGAGTGGCGCATCGAGACCGCTCCGGTGGGGCTGCGCGTACGGCGTGAGGGGAACCAGCTCGCGCTGACGCTTCGGGTGGTCCGGCTGGGTAAGCCCGTAGCCCTCGCCCCGCTGGTTCTGACGCTGGACGAGTCGGAACAGCTCCACGCGGGCCTGTGCTTCGCGCTCGGCCCGGAACCTGCGCGAGCGGACGCGCCCGAGTGCCGAAGGTCGGTTCGCTATCCCGGCGGGCGAGAGCGGTACTACTGAGGATTAATGCGTGATGTCGCCAGGGCCTATGGCGAGGCCGGTGCCGATGAGGCAGCCGGTGATGATGGTGGGCCGGTACTGGATCTGGCGTAGGCCCCGGCGGACTGCGGTGACCAGGTGCGTGTAATCGGCGAAGGCGATGTTGGCCAGGCTGGTGCGCCGCAGGCTGGACCAGATCCCCTCCACGGGGTTGAGGTCCGGTGCATAGGCCGGCAACTGGAACACCGTGAGCCAGTCCCGAGCCGTGATCCAGGCGCGCATCGCGCGACTGAGGTGCAGGCCGACGTTGTCCCAGACCAGCACGATCGGTCCGCCGAGCTGGGTGTGGGCGGCTGTGAGCAGGTCCCGTAAGTCCTTCTAGGAGAAGCCCTTACGACCGTCGGCCCGCCGGTCACCGGTGTGCCGGAAGACCAACCGCGGCCGCTCGCCGGGCTTGTAGCAGCACAGAGCGGCCACCGACAGGTGGCGTCTGCTGCCGCCGTTGACCCGGATCACCGGGGTGACGCCTCTGCGGGACCAGGTGCGGGCGGTGTGCGGCGTCATCGAGAACCCGGCCTCGTCGGCGAAGACGGTCCAGGCGCCGAGCGCCGCCGCGGTGGTTCCACGGCCGACCAGGTCTCCTTCACCCACGTCGCGACCGCCTTGTCGTCGCGCTGCACCGCCCTGCGAGCCGGAACCTGGGGCGACCAGCCGTGCCGGTGCAGCAACAGGCACACCCCGGGCCCGGTGTAGCTCTTGTGGAACATCCGCCCGATCAGTGTCCGGATCCGCGCGAGCGTCCAGCGCTCGTCAGGCCAGCCGTGCGCCACCGCCCCCAACGCCAGCGCCGCCTCCAGCTTCACGAACAACTCGTCGCTGAGCTTGGGCAGGGATGCCGGCCCCTTCGAGACCAGTCCCGCCTTACCCCGCTCGGCCCACTCGCGCCGCCAGCGCTGCACCGAGCGCACATGCACCCGCAGCATCTTCGCCACCTCGACGTTGTCACTACCGGCCGCGAACATCTCGCCCGCATCCAGACGGATCTGCTCGCGAAAAGCCCTCCGCTCGGCAGTCAGCCCGCCACCCTGCGCGTACCTCATGACCCTGGTGTACCGCGACAATCACGACCTGTCAGCACCCCACGACATCACGCATTACAAGTCAGTAGTGTCCTGGGACAGGCTGTGTACGACCGTCGAGCATCACTGGGAATCGACCGGGTGTCGCTCGCCGAGCTGACGGGGCTGTCCACAGAGGACATCGACCGCATTGAGGCAGGTGGCGCAGCGCCTGCGCCACCTCTCCCCCGCGTTCTGGCCAGGGTGCTGGACGCCGCGCCGGAAGGCGACGTAAACGATCCCGGCCAATCCCAGCGAAGAAGGGGTACTGACACCCCTGCTTGCCGATACTGGGGAAAACTCTGGTGGTGCGCGTACGGGGGGGGCGTCATTGGACGGGAACACTTTAGTCGCGGTGTGTGCCACCGTTATCGCTCTGGTCTCGCTCACCGTCTCCGTACACGAGGGCCGAGCCACGCGTCGCCACAACCGCCTCTCGGTGCGCCCGCTTCTCCAGTTCCAGCAAGCATGGCAGCCCGGGAAGAGGTCCGGGCTGAAGCTCACCAACTCCGGCCTGGGGCCGGCCGTGATCGTCAGGACCGTCCTGTCCGTGGACGGCAATAGCCTGGGCGAGTACAACAAGCCCAACGTGGACGTCATCCGCGACATGCTGCCCTTCCGCCCGACGGTGATCACTTTCGCGGAGAAGGGGTTTACGCGGACGGACTTCGATGCGTACTTGCTGAGTGTTCCTGTCTACGATCCGGAGTCTCATGGAGCGTTCAAGGAAATGCTGACTCAACGGGTCTCGTTGGAGATCTGGTACGAGTCTCTTTATGGAGGCGAGGGCTACAAGGTCACCGTCAAACCCGGCGAAGTCCTGAATCATTGATGAGCCTGATCGCCCGCTGCCCCATCGGTCCGGTGACCCGGCGGATGGCCGACGTCGCTGGGCCACTCTCGCCGGATGTCTCGGCCACGACGCAGGCCCTGCGACCCCAGAGCCCTCACGCACGCGTGGTCGGCAGACGCGATCGCGGCTGTGCGACCGTCGACCTGGCCGTGGACCGTACGGCGGCGCCTCCGGTCTCGGCGCAGGGCACTGGGCCCGCCACGGAGGGCGGATGCGGCCGCCTTTGGGGCCACGTGCCGCGGATAGTCGCCGGGCCCTGCCCCATCGGCGTGACCCCGCCGGGGAGTGAACCGCCACGCCCTCACTCGTTCGGGCGATGCGATCGGGCCTGCACTCGATACGCTGCTCCCAGGGATCAGAATCTCGCCCATGGGAGCAGCAATGACCACCTCCGCCACTGGGCAGCCACTCATCCCTCAGCCGCCTGCCACCGTCACGGCCCTCCGCCAGGCCGTCGCGCAGATCGCACCCGCCGCTCTGCCCGCCTTTACGCGGGAGCTGGATCAGGCCGCCGACCAGTCCCGTCAGGCTTCCGACCTGGCCCCCCTCCAGCGGTTCATCGCCCAGTGGGCCGTCTACGTACACATTCAGCGTCAGCCGAAGGTCGCGAAAGAGTTCCGTCGCTGGGAGGACGCCGCAGAGACCGGTGACGCGGCACAAGCCCGGCGCGCCGCGTCCGCCATCGGCAAGATCTTGGACGACGCACACGCCGCGCTCGGCCTCCCACCGCGGTGAGCGTCGACTGGCGCTGGGAGTACGACCCTGATCACGCTCACGTGACAGGCGGCATACCCGCTCAGGTGGTGACCGAAGTGGAGCGGCTGGCGGGGCAACTGGTCGAGCTGGCCGGGATGGGGGTCGATGTCCGCGACTTGGGCAACGGCCCTCGGCCAGGGGGAATGCGCCGTATGGACGCGGCGGGCGGCTGGTTCTTCTTCCTGGTGGCACCGCGGGACCAACTGATCGTGATCGTCCGCATCATGCCACCGTTCCCGGACATCTAGTGGCCGAAGGCCAACTTCGCCCACGACTCACCCATCCGCGCTTGGACCGATTACCCCGCCAAGGTCCTGACGAGCCACTAGACGCGGTTGCCCCACAGTGATGGGTCGTTCACGTTTCGCTTGGTGACCACGGGGGCGGGGAGCTGGTCCTCAAGGAGTCCGCTGGGCAGCCGGACGATGGTGCTGCCGTGGTCCGTCGGCCCCGGTGCGAACTTCTGTCCCTCCATAGCCTTCTTGATGTAGCTCATGGCGTATTTCGCGTAGAGATCGATGGGCTGGGAGACGGTGGCGTCGATCTTTCCTTTGCGGATCGCATCGAGTTCCTGCGGGATGCCGTCGTTGGCGACGATGGTGATGTGTCTGGGGTCGCCGACCGGGAAGAGGGCGTGGTTTCGTTGCAGGATCGACAGCGCCGGTACCAGATAATCGCCGCCTGCTTGCAGGTAGATTCCTTTGATATCGGGATTGGCCTTGTACAGCGAATCCAGGCCGACCGCGGCCTTGCCGGCCTGCCAGTCCGCGGAGATGTTCAGAACCTTGATGCGCGGGTAGTGCTTGGCCATGCAGGCAAGGAAGGATCTCGTGCGGTCTCGGCCATTGACCGACGCCAGGCCGCCCTGAATCTGCACGACCTTGCCGGTCTTGACGGTATCGCCGAGGTACTGGCATGCCTTCCGGCCAAAGGCGCGGTTGTCCGCCCGGACCACCATGGCGACCTTGCCGCTGTCCGGTGCGACGTCCACCGCGACCACCGGCACCCCCGCCTGCCCGGCCGCGCGCAGGCCGGGCCGGATCGCCGCAGAGTCCAGCGGCCCGACGACGAGGCCCTTGACCTGCTGGACCAGCAGGGTGTGGATATCGGAGATCTGTTTGTGGATGTCGGATTCGGAATTCACTGAGGGGAGCATTTTGACGCCGTGCGCCTTGGCCTGCGGAGGGACGGCGGCATTGTAGGCCCGCCAGAATGGCGTGGTCTTCGGAATGACCACTCCGACCGCCCCCGTGGTGGCCGTGGGCCCGGCCGTTGTGCCGCCGCCGCAGCCCGTTGTCGCAAGGCCGCAGGTGAGCGCGAGGATGGTCGCGGCGAAGCGGCTGGGGGCCCGGAGCACCGGTCGCCTCCAGAGTTCTCGCCCGTGATGTGTGCCCATTCAGTCGTTCCCTCGGGAAAGACACCTCGGCGTGGCGGTGAAACCGGGCGGGCATTCTCGGCCCGCTGCCTTCTTATCCTAGTGGCTCGTCAGGACCTTGGCGGGGTAATCGGTCCAAGCGCGGATGGGTGAGTCGGGGGCGAAGATGGTATTCGGCTCGGCGCGGGCGTTGTGCCAGCGGGTGTAAGCGGCGCTAGATGGGCCTCTTCACGGTTGGGCTTCAGCCTCGAGTGCGGCGGCGGTAGTAGTGCAGCGTCACCGCGCCCAGCAGTGGGCCCCAGGCGACGAGCGGGAGGTAGGAGGCGGTGAGGAGCCAGTTGCCCCAGGGCGTGATGTCCATCTGGACGTGGAAGGTCGTCCAGATGAGCAGCACACCGTAGACCGTGCAGGCGAGGGTGCCGAACGCCGCCGGGATCACCGCGGCAAGGACGGGGACCGGGCGGCCGCCGAGGTACGGGAGGCGGCGGGGCCATACCTCGCCCCACGGGCGTACCAGGCCGAGGGTCAGCCAGGCCAGGCCCTCCTGGGCCAGGGACAGCAGGGGCAGCACCAGGAGGCCCCAGCCGGGGATCTTCATCGCGTCGTACTCGGACTGCCCCAGCCCGAGCGGAACGCCCAGCACCACTGCGAGGCGCCATAGCGCCGAGGGCAGGGACGCCCAGACGACGGCTGCCGCGGCGCGGCGGGCCCAGGGTGGGACGCGTAAGTGATCCGCGTTGGTGGGGGCTTTGGCGGAGGTGGGAACGGTGGTGGGCATGCCGGCGCTCCTCGGTCAGCGATGTGTGGTTGTTCGGTGCCCTTGATGCTTTCGTGGGGCCCCGCCGCCCGGCGTCCGGCCCGGGGACGGGGTTACGTCCGCCGCCGGGCGTATCCCCACATCCGCCCCGTCAGCCCCGAGACGTACG
>NZ_GG657754.1:4123835-4150115 GCF_000158915.1 Streptomyces himastatinicus ATCC 53653
CCCGCGACGCGGGCATCCGGCAGTTCGGTGGCGAGCGTTCGTACGAGCAGGTCGCGGCGTACGCGGAACCGGCGGCGCGCCGCGCGGAGGTGAGCGTCGTACCAGCCTCGGTCGATGAAGGTCGCGAGTGCGAGCTGGTCCAGTACGGGTGGCGCGGCGGCGACGGGGTTCGCCGCCGCGAGGGCCGGGGTCAGCGCGGCGGGCGCGACCAGCCAGCCCAGGCCGAGGGCCGGGGAGAGGGTCTTGCTGACCGAGCCGAGGAGGAAGACCCGGCTCGGGTCCATTCCCTGCATGACGGCGACCGGGTGGTGGTCGTAGCGGAACTCGGCGTCGTAGTCGTCCTCGATGACGTAGCCGTCGACCTCGCGGGCCCAGCGCACCAGGCGGGCCCGGCGGGCCGGGGACAGCACCGTGCCGGTGGGGAACTGGTGGGCCGCGCCGACGACGACGGCCCGGGCCGGGGTGCGGGCGAGGGCGTCGACGCGGAGGCCGTCGCGGTCCACGGGCACCGGGTGCAGCCGGAGGCCGACGCTCGTCGCGGCGTCGCGCAGCCGCCCCCAGCCCGGGTGTTCGACGGCCAGGTCGGCGATCCCCTCGGCGCGCAGTGCGCGGCAGGTGCGGACCAGTCCGTCGGTGACGCCCGCGCACACGGATACGGCCGCGGCGTGCGCGTCCGCGCCGCGCGAGCGCCGCAGGTACTGCGCGACGGTCGTACGCAGGCCCGGGTGCCCGGCGGGGTCGGGCAGGCCCAGGTCGTAGTGGACGGCCGAGCCGGTGACCGACCGGACGGCGTCCGCCCAGCGGCGGCGCGGGAACGCCCGCAGGTCGGGCAGGCCGGGCGCGAGGTCGTACCGGATCGGTGGCGGCGCCGGTACGGGCCGGGCGCGGGGCCGCGGCGGCGCGGTGTCCGGATCCGGCGACCAGGCGACGCGGGTGGCGGAACCCCTCCGGGCGGCGAGGTAACCCTCCGCGATGAGCTGCCCGTACGCCTCCGTGACGACCCAGCGGGAGCAGCCCAGCTCCTCGGCGAGCGCCCGGCTCGGCGGCACGGCGGCACCCTCCGCCAGCCTGCCGTCCCGTATCGCGGTGCGCAGCGCGCGGGCGAGGCGGTCGTGCAGGCGGCGCGAACCGCGCTCGGGAGTGCCGATCTCCAGCAGCGTCGCCCACGCGGAATTGGTCTGGGAAATCGCCACAAGATTGGAGCGTACCGCCGATCCGCATCGGCCTAGCGTGATGGACATGAATCCTCAACTGGCGCTGGGCGCCATGCTGTTCGGCACGGTCCAGGACGAGCGGCGATCGTTCGAGATCCTGGACCGTTTCGTGGACGCCGGAGGCGTCTGGATCGACACCGCCAACTGCTACGCGTTCTGGTCGGACCCGACCGGCTTCGGCGGGCAGAGCGAGACGCTGCTCGGGCGCTGGCTGGCGCGCCGCCCGGGCGTCCGCGACCGGGTCAGGATCAGCACCAAGGTGGGCTGCGAGCCGACCGAGGCCGGGCGCTTCCCGGAGACGGCCGAGGGCCTGTCGGCCGAGGTGATCAAGCGCGGCATCGAGGGCAGCCTCCGGCGCCTCGGTACGGACCACGTCGAGCTGTACTGGGCGCACAAGCCCGATCCGGCCACCCCGCTGGACGAGACGGTCGCCGCCTTCGACGAGCTGGTCGCCGCGGGTACGGTCGGCCGCCTCGGCTGCTCCAACTACCCCGTCTGGCAGCTGGAACGGGCCCGGAAGCTCGCCCGGGCCCACGGCGGCGCGGGCTTCACGGCGGTGCAGCAGCAGCACACGTATCTGCACCACCGCCGCGTGGCCGAGCCCCTCGTGCGGCACCGGTTCGGCGTGGTGAGCGACGAGGTGCTGCACTACCTGGAGCACCACCCGGACATCGCGCTGTGGGCGTACACCCCGCTGCTGAACGGCCGCTACACCCGCCCGGACCGGCCGCTTCCGGCGGAGTACGACCACCCCGGCACCGCCCGCCGCCTCGCGGCGCTGGACGAGATCGCCGCCGAGACCGGCACCAACCGCAACCGGGTGGTGCTGGCGTGGCTGACCGGCGGGACCCCGGCCGCCACGCCCATCGTCGGCGTCAGCACGGTGGAGCAGCTGGACGAGGCGGTCGCGGGGGTGTCGCTGGAGCTGAGCACCGAGCAGCGTGAACGGCTGGACCGCGCCGTGTGATCCGGTCAGCGCTTTTCGAGGAGGGTGCCGTGGCGCAGGGTGATCGACATCAGGTCGCTCGGGGCGTCGAGTTCCAGCCGGTGCCAGCGCCCGCGGGGCACGACCACGGCGGTGCCCGCCGCCAACCGCACCACGTCCTCGGAGCCGCCGGGCGACGTGGGACGGAAGGCGAGGCGGACCCCGCCCGTCAGGCAGCACACCGCCTCGTCGGCCTCCGGGTGCATCTCCCAGTGGTCGGCGTGGACGTCGGCGTCGGTCTCGACGTGGAACGTGGCGACCTGCCAGGCGCCGTCGGGGTCACTGCCCTTCATCTGCCGCTCGGCGGCCCGGACGCCGCCGTCGGGGTGGAAGCGCAGCGCTGAGGCGAACAGGTCGATGGGGGTCGTCGTCATGACGGCGTCCTTCCGGTCGGCATGAATTTTTGTACGCGTACGAAAAATAGCGGGAGAGGAACGCCGTTGTCGACACCTGGGGGATGATGGGTCCATGCCGCAACCGTCCGCACCGCGCAAAACCCGTGGCCGACCTCCCCGTTTCTCACGCGAGGAGGTCGTCGCGACGGCCCGCAGGATCGTGGACGAGGACGGCGTGGACCGGCTGACCATGCGGCGGCTCGCCACGGAGGTCGGCAGCACGCCGATGGCGCTCTACCACCACGTGCGCAACAAGGAAGAACTGCTCCTCCTGCTGCTGGACGACCACGCCGCGCGGACGCTGCGCCGCCCCGAACTCCCCGCCCACCCGCGCGAGCGGATCATCGTCGCCGCCGCCGCGATCCACGAGGCGCTCGCCGCGTGCCCCTGGATCGTGGAGGTGCTGACCGCCGACGACCTGATGTCCGCGTCCGCGCTGTGGTTCGTCGAGCAGATCGTCGACGGCCTGGTCGAATGCGGCCTGACCCCCGAGCGGGCCGTGCACGGCTACCGTGCGGTCTGGTACTACACCGCCGGGGAGATCGTGGTCCGCGCGACAGCGGCCCGGCGGCGTGCCGACGCCGACGACGCCGACGCCGACGCCTACGCCGACCGCGCGACCTACCGGGAGCGGGTCTTCGCCGACCTCGACCCGGACGAGCTTCCCCGCCTGGCCCGCATCGCGGACGACTGGGCGCCCCTGACCGCCGAAGACACCTACCTGGACGGGCTCCGCGCCTTGGTGGACGGCCTTCTCGTCAGCCGCTGAATCCGCTCAGAGCGTGTCGCTCAACGAGAGGCATTTCGACTTCTGCGGAATGCTTCGGACCGCCCGATTCACGTCGACCAACGCGTCTCCGGCCTTGGGCCCATCGCCCTCGACGGTGATTTCGACCGCGGGGGTACGGCCGTACGTCGTCAGCACCTGCACCCCGTCCTTGTTCGCCCGCTTCTCGTCGAGCACCCAGTCGACGCTGTTGACGTCCACGCACAGGTTGGTCGTCGGCCGCAGCGGGGTGACGCCGCAGCGCAGCACGACCGAGCCGTCTCCCCAGGAGGCGACTCCCTCTCCGGTGACATCGTCGCGATGCTTCGACAGAACGGTCTCGGGGGCCCGGGAAATGACATCGGCGCACTTCGGATTGTCGGCGTAGGGGCCGGGCTCTACGGATTCCTTGGAAAAGAACAGGAAATACGAGGCGACAGCGGCCGCAATCCCCGCCACGACGCACACCCCGGAGATGAGGCGGGCCTTTTTACTCCATGACCTGAACCGCATCGGACCCACTTATTCCCTCGACACCTGGCTCGCACCCTACCCTTACGCCGCACTCCACCCCGGAGCGGGGATCACGGGCCCCCAGGCGCCGTCAGGGCGCGAGACCTTCGCCGTTCTCCAGGTACGCGGGCCGCCGCCCGGCCAGGGCCCCGAGCGCCTGAGCGGCCCGTCGCCGGGTGCGGGGCGGGAGCATGGCCAGGGCGTCGTCCGGGGCATTGAACTCGCAGGCCGAGAGTTCGTGGTCGTGCGGGTGCAGGCGGCGGATCTGGTCGGCGGACAGCATGCCTCCGTCGAAGACGAACGCGAGCTGGTCGTCCCAGGGGCCGTGTGGCGCGACCCAGTCGACGCACAGGAGCCCACGCAGCTCGACGGCAAGGCCCAGCTCTTCGCCCAGCTCGCGCCTCGCCGCATCCGCGGGCGACTCGTTCGCCTCGGCCATCCCGCCGGGGAGATCCCACGCGTCCTTGTACGTCGGCTTGACCACCAGCACGCGCCCGGCGGCATCGCGCAACAGCACGTCGGCCGACACGCGCTTGCGTGCCTGCTTGGCGTTCCCTTCCGCCAGGTAGGCGTCCCATTCGGCGGTGCCTGGTTGGGGGTGGGTGGTCATATGTCGGAACCTCCGTGGACGGGAGGAGCTCCGAGCCCGGCCAGGATGAGCGCCCGTTGCCGCTTTGTCGCGGCGAGACGGTCCAGGAAGTCCCTCACGGTCGGTTCCACGCGATACCGGGCCAAGGCATCGGACAGCACATCGAGTTGCTGGGTGATCCGCAACGATCCGAGCGTTGCACACTCGCCGAGGAGCGCACGGCCAACCTCACACGCGGCCTCCGGCTCGCCCTGCCGCGTGCGGATCAACGCCAAGGTGATCTGGCTGAACACGCGGCTCCTCGCGCGGTCGCCGGAGCGGAGAACGATCGCCTCTTCGGCGGCTTCCACGGCGACGGGCAAGCAGCCCGCATCCTGCAAGGACAACGCCGTCTCACTCGCCAATGCGGGGCTGCCGAACGAGCTGATCCAAGGAGATGGCTGGGTGTCCGGCATCTTGTCGATCTCCTTCTGTGCCACAGCCAGTGAGCGGCGAGCCCCGTCGCCGTCCCCGAGCTGAGCGAGCGCTCGCGCCTCCATCGCATGCAGTCTCGCGTTCAGCGTAGGGATGCGGGACCCACCGGCTACATGGTCGCGTCCCGCTCTCGCCAGAGAAACGGCCTTGTCCGGGTGGCCCATCTGTAAGGCGAGATGGCTCATGCTGGCCATGATGTTCGCACTCAAGACGTGGTCATCTCCGGCCTTCGCCAGCGAAAGGGCTTTGGCGAAGTGGTCACCGGCCCGCCAGTTATGGCCCGTGTCATGAGCCATCCATCCGGCCATCTCCGTCAGCGCTGCGGCTGCCTGGAACGTCCGGGCGGAATCAAGGCCGGTCTCGCCCCCAAAGACCCGTGGAGCCATCTTGTGATGGAGGTAATGGAGCACCGAGGCGTACAGATGACCACCGCCCAGTTGCCGGCCCGCGGCCCGAAACGACCTCACCGCGGGCAGGTCCGGGGCTACTTCCGAGGACGGCACGGACTGGATGGGCTCGACCTGAGCGGCGACAGACGCGCGCCGCGTCTCGCGGCCCTCCCAAGGACGGGGAGCGAGACGCATCAATCCACCGGGGATACGCAATCCATCAGCGATCTGCTCCATCTTTTCCACGCTCGTCACGCGACCTTCGCCGCGTGCGAGCTTCCCGACGCGCTCAGGCTTCATGTCGCATGCGTCGGCGATCCGCATGAAGCTGATGCCGGACCATTTGCGGGCGAGCGCGAAGAACACGCCGAAGTCGTGGCGCAGCAGCGCCGCGCGCACGTCCTCGCGGGCGAGCAGTCGTTCCGGCAGGGCGTGGGGCGCGACGGACTCGGCCAAGAGAGCACTCCCGGTGTCGCTTACTGAGCGTTGGCCAATCCGCACCGAGTGTACCCAGCGCAAAGTGTCTGCGACCGCCCCCGGTCGTCATCACGACAAAAGCACCATGGAGCACCCAACAGAGCAGCGACACAACCGGGTTACTTGGGGAACAATCGCCGAGTATGGGAATCGAGTATCGCAAGCATCCCAAAATCGACTACCGCAAGCGGCCCAAGATACCCGGGCCCGGGGTCAGCTTGGAGAAGGTCGCCGCCCGGGCTCCCGAGTTGGTCAGCCTCTACAAGACGGCCGCGGTCTCTTTGACCAAGCACCACGTGAGTGGGCAACGTGCCGCCGTGTACCTGGTCCTGGACCGCTCCGGGAGTATGCGCCCGTACTACCGGGACGGCTCTGTGCAGCACTTGGCAGAGCAGACTCTCGCCCTCGCGGTCAACCTGGACGACGACGGGGTCGTGCCGGTCGTCTTCTTCTCCACGGAGATCGACGGGACCGCTGAGATCAGCCTCGAAGCCTACCGGGACCGGATCAACCCCTTGCACGACTCCATGGGGCACATGGGGCGCACGAATTACCACGTGGCCATGCAGGCGGTCATTGACCATTACCAGTCGTGTGGAGCCGAAGATCCGGCGTTCGTCGTCTTTCAGACCGACGGTTCCCCCACGTCCAAGGCCGCTGCGGAGCACGTGCTGTGCACCGCTGCGAAGCTGCCGATCTTCTGGCAGTTCGTCGGGTTCGGCGAGGACGAATTCCGCTTCTTGCGCAAGCTGGACGATATGCCGGTACCAAGTAGGCGGGTTGTCGACAACGCGGGGTTTTTCGCCGCCGGGTCGTCGCCCAAGGCTCTATCTGACGCCAGCCTCTACGATCAGTTGCTCGGTGAGTTCCCGCTGTGGCTGGCCTCCGCTCGCTCCGCCGGCATCCTGAAAAGGTGAGGGCGGCCAGCTCGGGAACACCAAGGACGCAGGTCTACCCATGATGGGGATAGCCAGGGGCGGGAAGGCAGCGCCGTAACTCCGCAGCAGAGTTGGCAGCACAAGACCCCCGCGGCCGCGCGAACGTCCAGACGCGGTTGCGTGCTCACCGGACGACCACCATCCCGTACCGGCCGGGCAGCAATGACCGCAGCAGTCGCCACGCGATGGGGCATGGGCTCCGAACTCCTCGGTCACGCCGACGCGCTGCTCGGCAACCCCAAGGCGGGAGCCGGAGAGCTTCGCTTCCTCGCGAACCGCCTGGTCGAGGCGCTGCGGGACGCGTTGAGGGTGGCGGACAGCCGCGGCAGGCGGCTCCCCGGGCTCGATGAGGACGAGAGCGGGGCGTTCGGATAAGCGGGCGGGCGGTGTCAGACGTCGCCGCTAGTGTCTGCTGACCGGCCATCGCCCTGTCGAAGGACTCTCATGAGCGACGCGTACTCCCCCATCCCCGAGCTGAACCTGCTCAAGGAGTTCCAGGACAGCCTCGGCGGGCAGTTCTTCGCGCCCGGCTTCGAGCTGATCGCATACGACGACGATCTGGACTGGTTCTGCGGCGACGCGCCCGAGGCGTATCTGGAGCGGCTCATCCCGTTCGCGTACGCCACGTCCTCCGGGTCGTTCTACGCCTTGTGGCGGTGTGACGACCGGACCGACCTCGCCGAGCTGCCGGTCATTTTCTTCGGCGACGAGGGCGATCTGTGGATCGAGGCCCGCAATCTGCGCGAGCTGTTTCGGCTGCTCGCCGCCGAGGCGGACGATCCCGAGGATCGCGATCGGGTCGCCCCCGCGCGGGAGAGGTATCTGGCGTGGCTGGACCAGAACTTCGGCACAGGTGATGCCGAGAGGGAGGTCCTGGCCGAGTACGCCCGTCGGTTCGCCGACTGGGTTGCGGAATTCGCCTCCGAGGAGCTTCTCGATCAGGTGGTCGGCGCGCTCGGCCTGGACGGGCGCGGTGCGGTCACAGGCGGGTGATGAGGCCAGGGGTGGCGATGGCGATGGGGGGTTTGAAGGTTTCCGCCGCCGCGGTCTGCGCGGCTTCCGGGGCCGTGCCCGGCCAGAGGTGGGTGAGCATGAGGCGGGCGGCGCCCGCCTGGTGGGCGTATTGACCGGCGAGGCGCGCGGTCAGCAGGTACGGGGCGTCGCCGGTCGGGACCTGGTGGACGTACGTGGCCTCCGCCAGGAACAGGTCGGCGCCCCGGGCGAGGCGCGGGATGTCGGGGCTGGGGCCGGTGTCGCCGGTGTAGGCGAGTACGGCGCCGGGGGTGGTGAGCCGGAGGCCCGCGTTGGGGACGAAGTGCGGCAGGAGCCAGGTGTCGGTGGTGAAGGGACCTATCTCGAACCGGTCGCCGGGCGTGAACTCGTGGAGGCGGTACGCCCCGGCGAGCATCGTCGGCTTGTCGAGGGCGAGGACGGCGTCGACCGCTCCGTGCGGGGCGTGGACGGGCAGGGGCGGCGGCGGGTCGTCGCTCAGCCCCCGGGCGCGTAACAGGGGGTTGAGGTCGGCGCAGTGGTCGGGGTGTCCGTGGCTGATCAGCACGGCGTCGACCGCGTCGACGGTGCCGTGCTGGAGCAGGCGTGGCAGCGTGGCGTAGCCGGGGTCGATCAGCAGGCGGAATCCCGCGTACTCCACGAGGTAGCCGCTGCATGCCTGGTCCGCGGTGGGCCAGGCCCCGCAGCCGCCGAGAACGGTCAGTCGCATGACACGGGACCCTAGCGCCGTTCCTCGGCGGTGAGCAGGTGTTTTACGACCGGCTTGAAGGGGTTACGGAGCGTCCGGCGTCCATGCCGCCACCAGGTCCAGGAGTCCGGGGAAACGGGCGTTGAGGTCGGCGACGCGTACGTGGCTGCGGCGCTCCAGGCCGTACTGCCGCTGCCTGGTGACACCCGCCTCCCGCAGGGCCTTGAAGTGGTGGGTGAGGGAGGACTTGGGGCGGTCGATCCCGAACCAGCCGCAGGGGTGGTCGAACTGCTCCGACTCCAGGAGGAGTTTGCGCACGATGAGCAGGCGCAGCGGGTCGCTCAGCGCGCCCAGCACCGTTTCCAGGCGCAGGTCTTCGACCGCGGGCTCCGGCAGTGGCCCGGGCAGCCCCGCGGGTTCCGGCAGCACTTTGACGGCCGACAGCGGTCCCACCGTCGACGGCATACGCGGCTCCTCGCGGCACCTCGAATCGACTGTACGAGTCTGATCGTACTGCATGCTAAGTTCGACTTAATCCGTACTGCGCTGTACCTGGAGGGATCGGCCATGGTGGAAAGTCGAACGGCGACCGTGGAGGGGAGAGACGGGCTGCGCCCGGACCCGGGTGCGGCGGCTCCGACCTGGTGGGTGTGGCTCGCCGCGTGGCCCGTGACGGCCGTCTTCGTGCTGTCCAACGCCGCGACGCCGCTGTATGTGCTGTGGCAGCGGGACATCGGGTTCTCCCAGGGCACCCTGACGGTGGTCTTCGCGTTCTACATCGTCGGGCTGCTGGGCTCCCTGCTCGTCTCCGGTGTCCTGTCCGACCGACTCGGGCGCAAGCCCGTCCTGCTGCCCGCGCTCGCCCTCGCCGTGACGGCCTGCCTGATCTTCGCCACGGCGCACACCGTGGCCGCGCTGATCGTCGCCCGGCTGTTCACCGGCATCGCGGTCGGCGCCATCGTCTCGGCGGGCATGGCGGCCGTGACGGACGTGGCCGGGCAGGACCGCAAGCGGCTCGCGGCGTTGCTCGCCTCCTGCGCCATGGTCTTCGGGGCCGGGCTGGGGCCGTTCCTCGCCGGTGTGCTCTCCGAGACCCTTCCCGCGCCGACCGTCACCGTCTTCGTCGTCGAGGCCGCGCTGCTGATCACCGCCATCCTCGCCGTGCTGCGCATGCCCGTACGGCGTCCCACGGCACCCCCGGCGAGGGGGAAGTGGGTGCGCGTGCCCGGCGTACCGCACGGCAACGGTCCACAGCTCACCCTGGGCATCGCGGTGTTCGCACCCGGCATCACCGCGACGTCCTTCGTGCTCTCGCTCGGCCCGTCGCTGCTGGCCGGTCTGCTCGGTACCACCAGTCGGATCGTCGCCGGAGGCATGGCGTTCGCGATGTTCCTCGCCGCGACCGGGGTGCAGTTCGCGGTCCAGAAGCTGCCCCGTCGCACGATCCTGACCGCGGGAGCGGTCAGCACCGTCCTGAGCATGCTCGCGCTCATCACCGCCGTCCGCACCTCATGGATCCCCGCGCTCATCGCGTCCGCCCTGCTGGCCGGGGCCGGACAGGGCATGGGCCAGCTCGGCGGCCTCTCCCTGCTCAACTCCACCGTCCCGCCACAGCGGTTGGCGGAGGCCAACGCGGCGCTGAACGTGGGCGGTTACGTTCCGGCCGGTCTGCTGCCGGTATCGGCGGGCTACCTCAGCGACGCCGTGGGGCTGACCGACGGGGCAACCCTCTTCGGCCTGGTCCTGATGGCCCTCGCCACCGCCGGCGGCATCGTGGTCCTCGCCGGACGCGGGCGGGTGCGGGAATCCGGGTGAGCGGACGGACGGATCGGCACCCGGGCGGGTGTCAGGCCGGTTCGGCGGATTTGGCGCGGGCCACGGCCACGTCGAGGACGACGAGCAGTGCGTCGCGCACCGAGCCCGTGTCGCGGGCGTCGAAGACGGTGAGGGGGATGTGCTCGGAGACGTCGAGGGCCCACCGGACCTCGTCCAGCTCGTGCTGGACCTCGCCGTCGAAGGCGTTGACGGCGACGGCGAAGGGGATGTCCTTGTGCTCGAAGTAGTCGACGGCCGCGTAGCAGTCGTCCAGGCGGCGGGTGTCCACGATGACGAGGCCGCCGAGGGCGCCTTCGACCACGTCGTCCCACATGAAGCCGAACCGGTCCTGGCCCGGGGTGCCGAACAGGTAGAGCTTGAGGGTCGGGTCGATGGTGATGACGCCGAAGTCCATGGCGACCGTGGTCGTGGTCTTGCCGGGGGTGTGGGTGAGGTCGTCCACGCCCGCCGCGACCTCCGTGATGGCGGCCTCCGTGGTCAGCGGGCGGATCTCGGAGATGGCGCCCACGGCCGTGGTCTTGCCCACTCCGAAGCCGCCCGCGATGACCAGCTTGACCGGCAGCGGTGGTGGTGCGGGTTCAGCTGCTGTCGCGGAGTGTGCCCCGTGAGTCGGGGACGGCGCGGAGTCCATCGATAACCCTTCGCAGTACGGAGATGTCCTGGACGGTCCTGGCGTCCGGCACATGGACCGACAGGTGTCCGGCGGTGCACAGGTCCTCCGCCAGGACCCGCACCACATTGAGGTGCAGCCGAAGCTGGGCGGCCAGCTCCGCCACCGACTGCGGGCGTCGGCAGGCGGCGACGATGTCGTGGCGTTCGAAGGCGAGCGTGCGGAGGGAGGAGAGCCCGTCCGACGTCGCCACGACCTGGGCCTCGACCGGGAGCGGGGGCGCGGTGCCGCCGCCCGCCACCCGGCCCGCGGTCAGCAGGAACGGCCGGATCGCGGAGGCGCGGCCCGTCGGCTCCGGTGCTTCGGTCGGGCCCGGCTCGGCCGCCACGTCGTCCGGCTCTGGGCCATCGGTGTCCGTCACGCCGACCCCCTTCTGAGTGTGCGCACGCGTCAGATGATGGGGGTGGCGGCGTTCTTCTTCAGCTCCAGTACGAGCTGGGGGGTGAGCGCGCCTCCGGCCCGGTTGGCGAAGAGGGTCATCTCGTACGCGATGTTGCCCAGCTTCGCCTCCTTCGTCGTCACCACGCCGAGGACGGCGCCGCAGCCGATGGCCGACACCAGCACATGGCCGCCCTCCAGGTCGATGATGACCTTGTTGAGGCCGCCCAGGCCGTAGTTGCCGGAGGCACCGGCGGCAAGGCTCGTGACACCGGAGACGATCGCGGCGAGCCGCTCGGAGTCGGCCTGTTCGCGCAGCTCGGACGCGGCGATCAGCAGGCCGTCGGACGACACGGCGATGGCGTCGACGACACCGGCGGTATGGGTGGCGAACCGGTCGAGCAGCCAGGTGAAGTCGGCCGCGGCTGCTCGCAGGTCGGTGGGCTCCTCGCCCCAGCGGAACTCTCTTCACCTGGTCGGCGTGGTCACTGCCCGACTCCTTCCGGGGTTGCTGATGCGGCGATGGCGTGGGTTCGGGGTCGGTCGGGGCGTTGGCACTGTCCTGCTGTGCCCTGCGTACGGCGGCCTCGAACTCGTCGAGTTCCGACCGGACCGCATCGGCGTCGGCGGGCGCGCGGACGGCCGCGATGCCCCGGTCGGCCGAGGGAGTGGTCTTGTCGAGCGTCGCGCCCCGTACCCGCCGCCGCAGCGGACGGGACGTGGGCTCGCCGGACGGCCTCTCCCCGGTGGGGGACGGCGTCTGCTCGGTGGACGGTTCCTGCTCGGCAGAGGGTTCCTGCCGCGTCCCCTCCGCACCCTTGCGGTTCGGGATGCGCCGGGGCAGGCCGCCGGGCTGCGCGGGTGCCGCCTGGCGCGACTCCGGCGCGGGGGCGGGCGTCCGTACCGGCAGCGGCGTGGCACCGGCAGAAGCGGAACCAGCGGAATCAGCAGAACCGGCGGAATCGACGGGCTCGCGTCCGGACGGGGTCCGCGCCAATTCCGTGACCACCGGGGACGGCACGGCGGCGTCCGCCGCGTTCACCGCCATCAGCAGCGCGTCGGGGATCCACACGGTCGCGGTGACGCCGCCGCCGGGCGTACGGCTCAGGGTGACCCGGATGCCCCAGCGCCGGGCGAGGCTGCCGACGACGAAGAGGCCCAGCACCTTGGTGGGGACGAGGTCGAGCCGTTCGCGGCGGATGAGCCGGGCGTTCTCCTCTTCGAGGCGTTCGGCGCCCATGCCGAGGCCGTGGTCGATGACCTCGATCAGCGCGCCGCCGTCCGCGGTGATGTCGGTGCCGGGCCGGACGACGACCTCGACGGGGGTCTCGGACGGGGAGAACGCGACCGCGTTCTCCAGCAGTTCGGCGACCATCAGCGTCAGGTCGCCGATGATGTCGGGCGCGACCGTGACCTCGGTCTCGGAGCGCAGGGAGACCCGCTGGAAGCCCTCGATACGGCCGAGGCTCGCCCGGATGACGTTGGCGAGGGCGGTCGGCTGGGCGTCCAGCTCGGCTTCCCGGATTCCGGCGAGCAGCATCAGGCTGTCGGCGTTGCGCTGGAGGCGTACGGCGATGTGGTCGATGCGGTAGAGCCGCTCCAGGACGTCGGGGGCGGTTTCCTCGCGTTCGACGGCGTCGATCAGGGTGAGCTGGCGGGTGGTGAGGTTGCTGACCCGGCGTCCGACGTTGCCGAACATCTCGCCGACGTTGCGGCGGCTGAGCACCTGCCGTTCCAGCAGCGCCGCTGCGGTGACCTGCACCTGGTTGAACGCCTCGGCCAAGTCGCCGATCTCGTCGCGCACGGGTACGGGGATGGGCCGGGGCCGCAGCGGGGTGCTGTCGGCGGACTCGTCGTCCTCGTCCTCGACGCGGGCGAGTTCCTCGCCCGCCACCTCGACGACCTGGTGGGCGGCGCCGGTCAGGGCCGCCAGGGGGCGTACGACCGAGCGCCGGACCAGGAAGGAGAAACCGAGCCAGGCGGCGAAGCCGAGGACGGCGAGGCCGAGCAGGGCCACCGACTTGCGCAGGGCGTCCTCGGAGAGGCTGTCGGCGCGGGCGGCGATCTGGTCGGTCAGCGTGCCGGTGATGTCGAGGCGGTCCTCGGCCTGCCGGGTGCCCGCGTCGATCGCCTTGCGCAGCGCTTCCGGTGACTGGCCCTGGAGGGAACTGGGGTCGATCTGGAGCTCCGCGAACTTGGCGTCGAAGCCGTTCTCCTCGGCGCTGCGCTCGATGCCCTCCAGGCGCAGGACCTGGTCCCGCCCGGCGATTCTGCTGAAACGATCCGCCTGTTCCTCGTAGATCCGGTGGGCACCGGCCGCGCGGGTGTACTCGGTGAGGGCGTTGGCGTCCCGGGTCTGGGCCGAGAACACGCCGCTCTCGAACGCCGCGTGGGCGGCGTCGGCGCGCAGCACCGTGTCGAGCAGCTCGACCACCGAGGACGACGAGGAGCCGGAGAAGCGGTCGAGCCCGATGCCGTCGATGAGGTAGCCGACCGCGTTGGCGTACGCGGGGTCGATACCGGCGGCGGGCACCGAGCCCCGCTCGACCTTGTCCCGCAGCACGCCGAGGCTGCCGACGTAGTCGAGGGCCCGGCCCTCCTCCTTCGCCAGCCCCGAGCCGAAGGACGAACGCACCTCGGTGGCCTGCTCGTCGGTGGCCCGCTGCATCCGGCGGTAGTCGATGGTCGACGGCAGGTCCGCCCCGGGCCGGGCCGACTCCTGCTCCACCGCCAGCAGCAGCGCCTGCTGGTGCTCGGCCTGGATGTCGTTGATCAGCCGGGTGACCTGCTCGCTGTCGCGCACAAGTTGAGCGGTCCGGCCGGCGTCCAGGGCCTGCTGCATTTGGCCGTACGCGCCGACGCCCAGCAGCACGCCGACGACCACGACGGGCACGACCACCAGGACGTTGAGCTTGCGCCGGAACGGCCATCGGTCGAGGACGGCTTCCGCGCGCGGCAGGGCGTCCGCCCTCCGGACGTCCGCGCTCCGGGTGTCTGCTCTCCGGGCGTCTGCCTTCCGGCGGAACCGGGGCTCCCGCGGGGCGCGCCCGGACGGGTCCGGTTCGCGTGGCGGGTCCTCTGTGTCCACAGACACCCGGGCCTCCTTCGATGTGCTCCTGAGCGGTGACCGAGGTGTCGTTGTTGCCGACCGCCGACGACCGGGGAGCGTGACGCGAGCGACGTCCGCGCCCCATGCGAGCGACTAGTTTGCGCCACACGTCCAACCGGCCGTGAACACTACCGCGTGTGCGCACGCATGCAAGACATCCACCGGCAACGGTTACCGAAGATCCACGCTTGTCAGGTTTAGGCCATCGGCTCGTCGCTTCTCCCTTGCCCCCGGGGGCTGCCCCGCGGGGCACCGCCACCCGTAACCTGTCTCCTCGCACCACCGGCCCGAACCTCAGTGCCCCGCGAGGAGACCCGTGCACGCCACCCGCAAGTCGGTCCTGACAGCCGCCGCGCTCCTGGCCGTGGCCACCACCGGCTGCGAGCCCGGATCCGGCACCGCCGCCACGAAACCGCGCCCCGCCAAGCCCGGCTGCCCCGCCACCCTCGCCAAGGCCAAGCAGGCGGTCGCGAAGGCCGAGGACGTGGACACCCCATGGAAGGGCCCCACGACCGGACCGAAGGCCCGTCACGGGAAGAGCATCGTCTTCATCCCCCACACCATCACCAACCCCGGGCCCGCCGGAGTCGCCCAGGGCGTCCAGGAGTCCGCCAAGCTCCTCGGCTGGAAGGCCCGCACCATCAACGGCCAGGGCACGCCGAGCGGCATCAGGGCCGCGTTCAAGGAGGCCATCGACCTCAAGCCGGACGGCATCGTCATCGGCGGCTTCGACCCCGCAACCGTCGCGGACGAGGCCGAGAAGGCCAGGGCCGCGGGCATTCAGCTGATCGGCTGGCACGCCGCCCCCGCCCCCGGCCCCAGCAAGAAGCCCGAACTCTTCACCAACATCACCTCCCGGGTCGAGGACGTCGCGAAGATCAGCGCCGACTGGATGATCGCCCGGTCGGACGGCCACGCGGGAGTCGTCCTGTTCACCGACGCCACGGTGCCGTTCGCGAAGCGGAAGTCGGACCTGATCAAGAAGCAGCTCGCCACCTGCTCGGACGTCAAGCTGCTGAGCTACCAGAACATCCCCATACCCGACGTCAACCGCCGCGCCATCGGGGCCGTCCGCTCGCTGCTCTCCCGCTACGGCGACAAGTGGACCTACTCCGCCGCCATCAACGACCTGTACTTCCAGCACACCGCCCCCGCCCTGCGCGCCGCGGGCAAGGACGGCGCCGGCGCCCCGTACACCATCGGCGCGGGTGACGGCGACCCGTCGGCCTTCGAGCGCATCAACACCAAGGACTACCAGGCCGCCACCGTGCCCGAGCCGCTGTCCGAGCAGGGTTGGCAGATCGTCGACGAGTTCAACCGCGCCTTCGCGGGCAGGCCCGCCAGCGGCTACGTCGCCCCCGTCCACATCACCACCGCCGCCAACAGCGGCGGCGCGCTGTCGTGGGACTCCGAGGGCTACCGGCAGGCGTACCGGCAGATCTGGGGCGAGTAACTCAGCCGGAGTCAGCCGGAGTCGGCCGGAGTCAGCCGGAGTCCTCGCCGGGGAACCGGCTCCAGTCGCGCCCGCCGTCCCGTGACCGCCACAGCCCCTCGCCGTCGACGTGGTCATAGCTGGGGGCATCGGAGTCGGCGATGCCGTAGAGAGTGTTTCCCCTCGCGAAGACCGAGCGGAGGTGGGCAGGCTCGGTGATCTTGTGGAAGGAGCGGTTGGCGGGGCTGTCGGCGATCAAGGGGGTCGCGTCGTCGCCCTGGATGAACACCCGGCCGTCATCGAGCACCTGGACCTCGATGTAGCTGAGGCCCTTCTTGAATTCGTCCAGCGGCAGCTGATCCGAATTCCGCAGTGTCCGCCAGCTCTTCCCGTCGTCCGTCGTCACGAAGAGCCCGGTGAACAGGGTGTCGTCCATGCCGATGGGCTTCTCCAGAGGGACGGCGGCGGTGCCGCCATGGGCGGCGATGTCCTCCCCCAGGAGCCGGTCCGGGAGGTCCCGGGACCGCTCGGGACCGCCGTCCTCCCGGCGCGTCACCCGGTACGGCTCGGAACCCTCCGGCTGCCGGACTCCCCAGGCGACACCCCGCTCGTCGAAGTCGGTGAAGGTGAGGTCCCGGGTCTTGGGCACCCCCGCCGCGGGCGCCACGGTGTGGGTCGAGGTGCGGAGCAGCCTGTCCTTGCCACCGGACGACAGCAGTACATCGCCGCGCCCGAAGGTGAGGCGCTTGTCGGACGACTTCACGGCGTGCCGTTCGCCCCGTACGTCGAGGAAGAACCCGTCCTTGACGGAGGGGAGGAAGACGAAGCCGTCCGGCACCGCGTAGAAGGGGCCCGGGTCTTCGAACTCGCCCTCCACCACGTCCATGTGTTCCGCGTGCTCGGCGACGACGTCGCCGTCCGGGCCGTACAGCCGCCAGGCGTTGGCGGCGGGGCCCTCGTCGTCCTCCACGTAGGTGGCGTTGTAGCGCACCAGCGTGGATCCGTCATCGCTGCGCAGAACCTCGTACGGGGCTCCGGCGATGTCGATGACGTCCTGGGCGTGCGGCGTCTCGTCCTCGATGACCTTGTTGTATCTCGTCTCGCGGTCGGCCGCGGACTCCGGCAATCCGCAGGAGGCCAGGGCGGGGGTCAGGAGCGAGGCCATGACGAGCGTGACCGCGGGGGCCGTTCGGCGGAGCATCAAGGGAAGACCATTTCGCACGACTGCTGTTGGACGGACGATCCTCACATGCCGCCGCTGTCGTCGCTCCGTCATACAGTCCGTGGCATGGACTGGATCGAGCGCGTCGGCAATCTGCGGCAGTGGACGAACAACGGGGTGCGCGCACCGCACAAGCCACTGCTGATGCTGTACGCCCTGGGCCGGTTCCAGCACGGGCCCGACCAGGCGCTCCGCTACACGGACATCGAGCGGGACCTGAAGGAGCTGCTGCGGGACTACGGGCCGCCTCGGGACACCTCGCCCTCGTACCCCTTCCACCATCTGACCAATGACGGGGTGTGGGAGGTCCGCACGGCCGACGGCGGCTCCAGTCCCGGTTCGGGGGTGGGGGCATTACGGGCCAGCGGCGCGGAAGGGCGGCTGGTGCCGGGGCTGCGGACCGCGCTGTCCGCGGAGCCGGACCTGCTGGGGCGGCTGGCACACGTCCTCCTGGACACCCACTTCCCGCCCTCCCTCCACACCGACATCGCCGCCGCGGTCGGGCTCGACCTGGAGTCGGCGGACGGCGCGGTACGGACGGAGGTGACCGCACGCGACCGGCGGCGCGCGGCCGAGCTGCGGCGACAGGTGCTGGTCGCCTACGAGTACCGGTGCGCGTTCTGCGGATTCGACGGGGCGATCGGCCGGGTGCCGGTGGGTCTGGAGGCCGCGCACGTACGGTGGTGGGCCTTCCGGGGCGCGGACGACCTCGCCAACGCGCTCTGCCTGTGCTCCCTGCACCACAAGCTGTTCGACCGGGGGGTGCTGGGCCTCGACGGCGGGCGGCGCATCGTCGTCTCCCAGGAGTTCGTCGGCCGCGGTGCGGCGGCCCGGTCCCAGGTGCTCGACCTGGTGGACCGTTCGCTCATCGGGCCGCAGCACGGCAGCGATCCGGTCGCGGCGGAGAACGTGGCGTGGCATACGGAGCAGGTGTTCCGGGGCAAGGCGCGGATGGCACAGGTGGCGCAGGAGGCATGAGCATGGTCCACTCCCCCGCCGCGCGGATGCGGCCCGCGATCGCCGCCTTGGCCCTCGCCTTTCTGACCGCCTGCTCCACCACCACCACGGACACGGGCGAGGCTGACGTCAAGCTGCCACCCGTGGGCGCCGCCTGGGACTACCAGATCGGGGGCGCGTACGAACCCCCCAAGGGCGTCGAGATCGTGAGCCGCGACCGCGCGGACGATCCGGCGCCGGGCCTCTACAACGTCTGTTACGTCAACGCCTTTCAGACCCAGCCGGACGAGAAGTGGCCGTCCCGGCTGCTGTTGCACGACAAGCAGGGCGAGGTGGTCGAGGACCCCGAGTGGGACGGGGAGTCGGTGCTCGACATCACCACGGCGGCGAAGCGCGAGGAGGCGGCCGAGAGGGTCGGGGCGTGGTTCGAGGAGTGCGCCGACAAGGGATTCGACGCCGTCGAGCCCGACAACCTCGACACCTTCACCCGCTGGCCCGACCTGCTGACCGCGGAGCAGGCCACCGCGTATGTGTCCCTGCTGACGAAGCGCGCCCACGATCTGGGGCTCGCCATCGCGCAGAAGAACACCGGGCCGCTCGCCACGCGCCGCGCGAAGACCGGGCTGGACTTCGCGGTGGTCGAGGAGTGCGGTCGATACGACGAGTGCGGGGCGTTCGCGAAGCCGTACAAGGACCGGGTGGTCGTGGTCGAGTACGAGGACAAGGGGATGGCGAAGGCCTGCGACGGCTTCGGCGACCGGCTGTCCGTCGTACGCCGCGACCAGGACGTCTCCACCCCGGACGACGACGGGTACGTCCGCGAGGTCTGCTGACGGCGATCTGCTGACGGCACATCTGCCGCAGGCAGAGAAACCTGTCCCGGGGGCCGGTGCGGGCCGACAGTGAGGTGACCGCGGCGAAGTCCGCCGCGGGTCACCACCTTCGGGAGGCCCGATGCCAGCGCCCCTCACCGGCTGGGACCCAGCCCTGAGTCCCCGCGCCGACGAGGGCGATACGCCGCCCTCACGCTTTGACGACCACCTCGCCGCGCAGCTCCTCACCCAGCGGATCGTCTTCCTCGGCACCCAGGTGGACGAGGTCTCCGCGAACCGGGTCTGCGCCCAGCTGCTCCTGCTGTCGGCGGAGGACCCGCGCACCGACATCAGCCTCTACATCAACAGTCCCGGCGGCTCGGTGACGGCCGGGCTGGCGATCTACGACACGATGCGGCTGATCCCCAACGACGTCGCGACCCTCGCCATGGGGTTCGCGGCGAGCATGGGGCAGTTCCTGCTCACGGTCGGGACGGCGGGCAAGCGGTACGCGCTGCCCAACGCGCGGATCATGATGCACCAGCCGTCGGCGGGCATCGGCGGGACGACCGCCGACATCGCGATCCAGGCCGAGAACCTGGAGTTCACCAAGAAGGCCATCGAGCGCATCACCGCCGAGCACACCGGCCAGACCCAGGAGACGATCTCCCGCGACGGCGACCGGGACCGGTGGTTCACCGCCGAGCAGGCCAAGGAGTACGGGATGGTCGACAGCATCGTGGAATCGCTGAGCGATGTGCGCCCGGGCGCCTCGCGACGACGGATGGGGATCTGAGGACATGGGCCAGTACACGATCCCGACCGTGGTCGAGCGCACCACGCAGGGCGAGCGCGCGTACGACATCTACAGCCGACTGCTGTCGGAGCGCATCATCTTCCTGGGCACGGAGATCGACGACGGCGTCGCCAACGTCGTCATCGCGCAACTGCTCCACCTGGAGTCGTCCGGTCCGGAGCAGGAGATCGCGATCTACATCAACTCACCGGGCGGCTCGTACACCTCGCTCATGGCGATCTACGACACGATGACCTTCGTGACCGCGCCGATCTCGACGTTCTGCGTCGGCCAGGCGGCCTCGACCGCGGCCGTGCTGCTGGCCGGGGGCGACCCCGGGCGGCGCTTCGTCCTCGAACACTCCCGGGTCCTGCTGGGCCAGCCCGCGACCGGCGGGGCGCGCGGCACGGTGTCCGACCTCAGCCTCCAGGCCAAGGAGATGCTGCGCATCCGCGCCCAGGTCGAGGAGGTGCTGTCCCGTCACACCCCGCACGACGTGGCGAAGCTGCGCGCGGACATGGACCGCGACAGGGTGTTCACGGCCGAGGAGGCGGTGACGTACGGGCTGGCCGACGAGGTGCTGTCGAGGCGGCTGGTCCGCGCCGCCTGATCCTGGAGTACGTGGCGCCTCAGGCGGCGAGCCGCGCGGCGCCTCAGGCGGCGAGCCGCAGCCGGGCCTCGCCCTGGTGGCTCTGAGAGGTCTGAGGGGAGGCCAGCCGCGCCTGCGGGGCGGCGGCGCCGGTCCTGCCCGGCCGCGTCCGCGCCCCCGTCAGCCGGATGATCTCGACCTGGGCCAGCGCGAGCAGATCGGCCAGCCCCAGACCGAGGGCGCGGGCGGCGGCCGCGAGGACTTCCGACGAAGCCTCCTTGCGGCCCCGCTCCAGCTCGGAGAGGTACGGCATCGAGATGCGCGCCGCGTCGGCGACGTCCTTCAGCGTGCGCTGCTGCGCCAGCCGCTCCCGCCGCAGCACGTCCCCGACGACGTCCCGCCAGAGTGGCTCCTTGGTCGCGGGGACGGGGCGCAGGGGGATGACGCGGGCTGGTTTGGGCGCGTGGCTGCTCATCCCCTCAGCGTAGAAGCGTCCCGCCCACCCGTCAGCCAACTCCGCTCTGCCTGCGGCGAAACCCCCGGCTCTAGCATGATCCGGATGGCTACCAAACCTGCCGTCGCACGACGCCATCACGCTGCTGGCTGCGCCCTCCTGGCTCTGGCGCTTTCTGCGCGCCCACCGCCGGACCGCCCGGAGCTGACGGCGGATCCGCACCCTCCGCATAAAGCCCTTGACGGCGTGCGGCAATCAACGAGACGATACGTCTCGTTCAGCGCCCCGTCGCGTCGAGAGGATCCCGCCCATGGACACCGCACCGAGAGACACCGCGTACGTCGAGGCCGCGCCCGGGGTGCGGTTGTGGACCGAGCAGCGCGGGGACGCCGGGGCTCCGGCGCTGCTGCTGGTCATGGGGGCGCAAGCCGCCGGGTTGGGGTGGCCCGAGCCGTTGGTGGACGCGCTGGCCGAGCATCATCGGGTCATCCGCTACGACCACCGCGACACCGGCCGTTCCACCTGGTCCTACGAGCAGGCCCCCTACCGGATCGCCGATCTGGCCGGGGACGTGGTCGCGGTGCTGGACGGGCTGGGGGTCGAGCGGGCGCATCTCGTCGGGATGTCGCTGGGCGGCATCCTCACCCAACTCGTCCTCGCCGACCATCCGGAGCGCGTGCTGAGCGCCACCCTGCTGGGCACCGGCGCGTGCAGCACCACCCCGTACACCGCGCCCGACGGGACCCGTGCCCCCGTCGAGGAGCTGCCCGGGGTGGATCCGCGGATCCTGGAGGAGTGGGCGCGGTCGGTGGAGGATCACGGGCTGGAGGCCGAACTCGACCGGCGGGTCCGGCACTGGCAGCTGCTGAACGGTGACCACATCCCCTTCGACCCCGACTGGTTCCGGGAGCTGGAGCGCGGGATCATCGAGCACACCGGGCGCTACGACACCTCGGGCGCGCACGCCCGCGCCGATCAGTCCGGGCTGGTACGCACCGAAGCGCTGGCCGCGACCGAGGTGCCCACCCTCGTCCTCGCGCCCACCGCGGAGCCGGTGTTCCCGCTGCCGCATCCGCGGCATCTGGCCCAGGTCATCGGCGGCGCCCGGCTCGTGGAGATCCCCGGCATGGGCCACGCCCTGCCCCCGGCCGTGCTCGGGCCGCTCGCCGACGCGATCCTGGGGCACACCCGCACGGCGTCCTGATCGCACCGTGGACCGGTCCGTGGGTCGTGCGCGATGCTGGGCCGCACCTCGGCCGCCACCCTCAGGGAGCTGCATGTTCACCACCCGGCCCACCCTCCAGGGCACGTACGGAATGGTGTCGTCCACCCACTGGCTGGCCTCGCAGTCCGCCATGGCCGTCCTGGAGGACGGCGGCAACGCCTTCGACGCGGCCGTCGCCGCCGGGTTCGTCCTGCACGTCGTCGAACCGCACCTCAACGGGCCCGCCGGTGAGGTGCCGGTCATCCTCGCCCCGGCGGGCTCCCCACCCACCGTGCTGTGCGGGCAGGGCCCGGCGCCCGCCGGGGCCACCATCGGCCACTACACCGGGCTCGGCCTCGACCTGGTGCCCGGCACCGGCCCGTTGGCCGCGGCCGTCCCCGGCGCCTTCGACGCCTGGATGCTGCTGCTGCGCGACCACGGGACGCGGCGGCTCGCCGAGGTGCTGCGGTACGCGATCGGATACGCCGAGCACGGCCACCCCGCGGTGGAGCGGATCGGCGAGACGGTCGAGACCGTACGGGAGCTGTTCGAGACGGAGTGGACGACGTCCGCGGAGCTGTATCTGCCGGGCGGGCGGTCGCCCGCCCCCGGGCGGCTGCTCACCAACCCCGCGCTGGCCGCCACCTGGCGGCGGCTCATCGCCGAGGCGGAGGCGGCGGGGCCGGGGCGGGAGGCGCAGATCGACGCGGCCCGCCGGGTGTGGCGCGAGGGCTTCATCGCCGAGGAACTGGGCGCCGCGGCGGCCCGGCCCGCCCTGGACTCCTCCGGGGAACGCCACGCGGGCACGCTCACCGGCGACGACCTCGCCGGTTTCGAGGCCACGTACGAGGACCCCGTCCGGTACACGTGGAACGGCTGGACCGTGTGCAAGGCCGGGCCGTGGAGCCAGGGGCCGGTCTTCCTCCAGCAACTCGCCCTGCTGCCGGACGGGCCGGCCGCGGAGGACCTGGGCGGGCCCGACTACCTCCACACCCTCATCGAGGGCAGCAAGCTGGCCATGGCCGACCGGGAGGCGTGGTACGGGGACGCGGGCGCGGACGTACCGCTCGCCGATCTGCTCTCCCGCCCGTACAACGACGCGCGGCGGGCGCTGGTCGGCGAGCACGCCTCGTACGACCTGCGCCCCGGGCACCCCGGCGGCCGCGAACCCCGGCTGGGCGAGCAGGCGCTGGCCGCCGTGGCCCGGTCGGCGACCGGGGCCGCCGGACCGGCCGCCGCGCTCGGGGGCGGCGAGCCGACCGTCGGCGGGGCGCCAACCGTGGGCGGGGCGCCAACCGTGGGCGGCGAACCGGCCGTCGGCGCGGACGGCGCCACCCGGGGCGACACCTGCCATCTCGACGTCGTCGACCGCTGGGGCAACATGGTCGCCGCCACCCCCAGCGGCGGCTGGCTCCAGTCCAACCCCGTCATCCCCGCGCTCGGCTTCCCGCTCGGCACCCGGCTCCAGATGGCCTGGCTGGACCCCGGCCTGCCGAACTCCCTGACCCCCGGCCGCCGCCCGCGCACCACCCTCACCCCGTCCCTCGCGCTGCGCGGCGACACCCCGGTCCTCGCGTTCGGCACCCCCGGCGGCGACCAGCAGGACCAGTGGAGCCTGCACTTCTTCCTCCACGTCGCGCTGCGCGGCGACGCGGCCGTACGCTCCGGGCTCGACCTCCAGGGCGCCATCGACGCCCCCAACTGGCACCAGGAGAGCTTCCCCGGCTCCTTCCACCCCCGCGCGATGACGGCGGGCCGGGTCGTCGTGGAGTCGCGGATCGGCGAGCCCGCGGTGGCGGAACTGCGCCGCCGCGGCCACGACGTGGCGGTGGGCGAGCCATGGTCGGAGGGCCGGCTGTGCGCGGTGGCCCGCGATCCGGAGACGGGCGTACTGCTGGCCGGGGCCAACCCCCGCGGCGCCCAGGGCTACGCGGTGGGCCGCTGAGCCGGAGCTAAGAGGTGTACCCCGCGTCCTCCGCGCGGAGTTTGGCGGCACGTTCGACCGGGTCGTAGTCCGGACCCACGCCCTCCACGAGGATCACGTCCCCCTCGACGTGATCCGTCCGCAGCGGCAGGATTTCCTGGTACGCGGGCGACGCGTACCAGGCCCGGCCCTGCTCCATGTCCGGGAACTCGATCAGGACCGCGCTGCCCGGCCACTCCCCCTCCGCCACCTCCAACGCGCCCCCGTGGATGACGAAGCGGCCGTGGAAAGGGTCGAGGGTCGCCTGGATGCGCTCCAGGTAGGTGATGATGTCCGGGTGCGGGCTGCTTGCTCGCAGATGGGCCAGGGCGTAGGCGGGCACGGTTCCTCCCGGGGGTCCGCGGCGGCCGTTGGCGGACCGCCGGTGTGGGACCACCCTGGCGCGACCCCGGGCAAGCGTCGATTACCCGGCGCGTAAAGCGGCGTGTCTCAGTCCGTGAGGCCCAGGTCCTCGCGCATGATCCGCCGCATCTCCGACAGCCTCGGCTCGGCGTCCTTCAGTTCGAGCAGGGCGACCGCGGCGGTCTCGCCCTCCCGGGGGATCCCCCGGTCGATCCGCTTGGCCACCGCGTCGATACCGGCGAGGACCGTGTTCAGGTCGCGGGACGCGGCGAGGACGCGTTCGGGGACGATCATCTGGGCCTCGGCGTACTGGTCCCGGTAGTCGCGCCGGGCCTCCTCCAGCCGGGCGCGGTCGTCGTCCGTGTAGACGTCGTCCCGGATGCGGTGCAGCGCGTCCTTGAGGAGGGTGTGGAACTGCCGGGAGGCGCGGTTCATGGCGGTGTAGGCGGCACGGCGCTCCTCGAAACGGCGGCGGCGGTCCTCGATGAGAGCCTCCTCCGCGCGCTGACGCACCGTCAATCGCTGGTGCAGCAGGGGCGCGAAGAGCGTGCCGAGGACACCGACGACGGCAGTGATCATGGCGGCTATGACGGCGGACACCCCGCAGACGATAGCGGCCGCCGAAAGGGACCTCACCAGCGCCGGACCGGAGGAACTAAGGTGCGGTTCCATGGCAGCTTCGCCCTCCGACGCGCGAGCGGAACGCGCCGACGACGTGCTCGCCCTCGCCCGGCTCGCCGCCCGGCGCGGGGCGGTACGGGCCATGCTCGACTGGCTCACCCGGCGCGCCGGCGGCCCTGCCATGCTCATCGGCGCCGACGGCTCCGTACTGGCCACGGCGGACGACCCGCCGCCCGCCGCGTCGCTGCGGCGGCTCGCCGCCGAGGCGGCCGTCGCGCTGCACCGCCGCGGCGCCCCGTCCGGGGTGCTCGGCGGGGGCGAGGCGCGCCCCGTCCACCTGGTCTCGCTCGGGTCCGCGGAGGCCCGCGACCCGGCGCCGTATCTGGCGGTCGTCGCGCCCACCGCACCGCGCTGCGGGGTGCTGCTCGCCGACGCGTCCCGCACCCTCGCCCTGAGCTGGCGGGTGGAGGAGGCCGAACGGGCGCGCCGCCGCGTCGAGTCGGCCGAGGCGCACAGCCGGGAGGCGGTGCTGCATCTGCTCATGGTCGGCAGCCTGCCCGCGGCGCAGCGGATCGCCGCCGCGCTGCGCCCGGCGCTGCCCACCGTGCTCCAGGTGTACGTGATCGAGTGCCCGCTCGACCGGCGGCGCGAGATCGCGTCCCGGATCCACGCCTCGGTGCGCGGCCGGGCCTGGGTGGTGCCGTGCCCGGTGCGCCCCAACCACCTCATCTCGCTGGTCCCGGCCCAGGGGGAGTCGATCACGCCGGACGGCGAGCCGCTGGACCAGCTGATCATCCGGCAGGAGAAGGAGTGCCGGGTCGGGGTGAGCGCGGTGATCGCGCTGCGGGACACTCCGGTCGGCTACGAGCAGGCGTTCCACGCGCTGGCGGTGGCCCGTAACGCACCGCAGCGGTCGGCCGGTTTCGGCGGGCACAGCGATGTGACGGTCCTGTCGAGCCCGGAGGGGCACTCCTGGGCCAGCGAACTCCTGGCGCCGTGCCTGGAGTACGCGCCGACCCGCCGCGCCGACCCCGGCCCGGCGGAGCTGCTCGGCACCCTCGGCTCCTGGCTCAGCTTCGGCAGCGCGGCCAGCCGCCATCTGAAGATCCACCGCAATACGCTGGCCGCGCGGGTGCGCCACATCGACGGTCTGCTCGGCGTGGACGTCAGCCACAGCCTGGCCGCCCAGTCGGCCGCCTGGCTCGCGCTGCGGCTGCACCAGGCGCCCCGTGGCACAACCCCGGCCGGGCATGCCGCCACCCTCGACGGGGTGCTGTCCGCGCCCACCGCCGCGGTCTGGGCGCGGGCCCAGCTGCGGCCGCTGGAGCAGGCGAACCTGACGGCGGGTCCGGAGCCCCTCCGCCTGGCTGCGCGCCGACGCCCGGCTGCCCGGCCCCCCCCCCTCGGGATCTCGCTGCCCGGCGCCCGTAAGCGG
>NZ_GG657754.1:4150489-4176444 GCF_000158915.1 Streptomyces himastatinicus ATCC 53653
TCCGGCCCTGTTCGTTCATGACCCACGTTCGGGTGACGCACCGGCCAAGAGACACCTGCGCCCCTACAAGCAAATGCTTATACTCGCTCGTGACGTGGTCAATCAACATCCATGACGAGGTGGCCGAATGGTTCCTCGCCCTCTGCGTGAACGATCCGCATTCGGCCGACGCGGTGGAGCAGGCCGTGGAACTCCTCGCGGAAGTGGGCCCCGGCCTCGGCCGGCCCATGGCCGACGTGATCCACGGCAGCCGGTTGCACAACCTCAAGGAGTTACGCCCCGGCTCGGCAGGGCGGACCGAGATCCGCATCCTCTTCGTCTTCGACCCCGAGCGCGAAGGCATCCTTCTCGTCGCGGGCGACAAGGCCGGACAATGGCGCCGCTGGTACGACGAGGCCGTGCCGCTCGCCGAGAAGCGGTATCAGCAATACCTCGACCACAAGGAGAAGGAGGCGGAATGACTGGCTTCACCTCATGGGACGAGGTCAAGCGGCGAGCCGAGCAGGCTCGCCGCGAGGCACATCCCGACGTCGACGAGGCGGAGTGGGCAGCGCGCAAGGAGGCGGCACGCCTGGGCCAGGAGGCTCATCTCCTGGGCCACCACCTGCGGCAGCTCCGCAGGGAGCGCGGCCTCACCCAGCAGCAGGCCGCCGCCCAGCTCGGTATCACCCAGGCCCGGGTCTCCCAGTTGGAGCAGGGCAAGGCCGTGGATCTCGCGGCCATGCGCGCCTACGCACAGGCGCTGGGCGCCCGGCTGACCCTCGTCCTCGAAGTCGACGACCAGCAGATCCGCATCGCCTGAGCGCGGACAGCGGCCCCGTCACGCCCCCAGGACCGCCGTCACGACCCGGCGTCACGACCCCAGGATCGTCGTCAGGAACTCGCCCGTCCACGCCAGCAGTTCCCGCCCGACCAGCGGCTTTCCGCCGATGCGGGCGGTCGCCGGGCGGGGGACCAGGACCTGCTGGGTGGCGGGCTTGATGATCGCGCGCTGGTAGAGCCGCTTGAGGCGGAGTTCCTGGGACTCGCGCAGCTCCACCGGGCCGAAGCGGATGTTGGAGCCCTGGAGGGTGATGTCGCCGACGCCGCAGGACCGGGCCAGCAGCCGCAGGCCCGCGACCAGCAGCAGGTTCTCCACCGGCTCGGGCAGCGGTCCGTAGCGGTCGGTCAGCTCCTCGCGGACGGCGCGGATGTCGTCCTCGCCGTTGGCCGAGGCGATGGCGCGGTACGCCTGGAGGCGCAGCCGCTCGCCCGGTGCGTAGTCGTGCGGGACGTGCGCGTCGACCGGAAGCTCGATCTTGACCTCCAGCGGCGCTTCCTCCTCCTCGGCGCCCTCGATCGCCGCCCGGTAGTCGGCGACGGCCTCGCCGACCATCCGTACGTACAGGTCGAAGCCGACGCCCGCGATGTGCCCGGACTGCTCGCCGCCGAGCAGATTGCCCGCGCCGCGGATCTCCAGGTCCTTCATCGCCACGTACATGCCCGCGCCCATCTCGGTGTGCTGGGCGATGGTGGCCAGCCGCTCGTGGGCGGTCTCGGTGAGCGGCTTCTCCGGCGGGTAGAGGAAGTACGCGTATCCGCGCTCGCGGCCTCGCCCGACCCGGCCGCGCAGCTGGTGCAGCTGGGAGAGGCCGAAGTTGTCGCCGCGCTCCACGATGAGGGTGTTGGCGTTGGAGATGTCGATGCCGGACTCGACGATCGTCGTGGAGACCAGGACGTCGAACTTCTTCTCCCAGAAGTCGACCACGACTTGCTCCAGGGCGGTCTCCGACATCTGCCCGTGGGCGGTGGCGATGCGCGCCTCGGGGACGATCTCACGGAGCCGGGCCGCGGCCCGGTCGATGGACTCGACCCGGTTGTGGATGTAGAAGACCTGGCCCTCGCGCAGCAGCTCACGGCGGATGGCCGCGCCGATCTGCTTCTGCTCGTACGGCCCGACGAAGGTCAGCACCGGGTGGCGCTCCTCCGGCGGGGTGGTGATCGTGGACATCTCGCGGATGCCGGTGACCGCCATCTCCAGGGTGCGCGGGATGGGGGTGGCGGACATGGTGAGCACGTCCACGTTGGCCCGGAGCTTCTTCAGCTGCTCCTTGTGCTCCACGCCGAAGCGCTGCTCCTCGTCGACGATGACCAGGCCCAGGTTCTTGAACTTGGTCTCGGAGGAGAACAGCCGGTGGGTGCCGATGACGACGTCGACCGAGCCGTCCCGCAGGCCCTCCAGGACGGCCTTCGCCTCGGTGTCCGTCTGGAACCGGGACAGCGCCTTGACCACGACCGGGAATTGCCCGTACCGCTCGGTGAAGGTGCCCATGTGCTGCTGGACGAGGAGCGTCGTCGGCACCAGGACGGCGACCTGCTTACCGTCCTGGACCGCCTTGAACGCGGCGCGCACCGCGATCTCGGTCTTGCCGTAGCCGACGTCGCCGCAGATCAGCCGGTCCATCGGGACCGACTTCTCCATGTCCTCCTTGACCTCGCCGATGGTGGTGAGCTGATCGGGGGTCTCCGCGTACGGGAACGCGTCCTCCAGCTCGCGCTGCCAGGGCGTATCGGCGCCGAAGGCGTGGCCGGGGGCGGCCATCCGGGCCGAGTACAGCTTGATCAGGTCGGCCGCGATCTCCTTGACGGCCTTCTTGGCGCGCGCCTTGGTCTTCGTCCAGTCGGCGCCGCCGAGCCGGTGCAGCGTGGGGGCCTCGCCGCCCACGTACTTGGTGATCTGCTCCAGCTGGTCGGTCGGGATGTAGAGCCGGTCGCCGGGCTGGCCGCGCTTGGCCGGGGCGTACTCGACCACCAGGTACTCGCGGGTCGCGCCCTGCACGGTGCGCTGCACCATCTCGATGTAGCGGCCCACGCCGTGCTGCTCGTGGACGATGAAGTCGCCCGCCTCCAGGGTGAGCGGGTCGATCGTCTTGCGGCGGCGCGCGGGCATCCGCGCGCCCTCCTTGCCCGCCGCCTTCTGCCCGGACAGATCGGTCTCGGTGAGGACGGCCAGCTTCAGACCGGGGTCGACGAAGCCGAAGTCGATGGAACCGCACGCCACGTGCACCACGGACGGCTTGATGTCGCCGAGGTCCGCGTCGAGCCGCGCCGCGATCCCCTCGCCGCTCAGCACCTCGACGGTGCGGGACGCCGGGCCGTGGGCCTCGGTCACGTACACCGCGCGCCAGCCCTCGGCGAGCCAGCCCTTGGTGTCGGCCAGCGCGCGGGCGGTGTCGCCGCGGTACGACTCGGGGGCGTGCATACCGAGGCTGAGGGTGTCTTCGTCCAGCTCCGCGTCGGCCGCGAACGGGCTCACCGACCACCACATCATGCCCAGCTCGCGCGCCCGGTCCCGGACGTCCGCCAGCCCCCACAGGGAGGCCGCGCCCACGTCGATCGGCGCCTCCCCGCCGCCCGCCGTCGCCGCCCACGACGCCTGGAGGAACTCCTGCGACGTGGCCACGAGGTCCGCCGCCCGGGTCCGCACCCGCTCCGGGTCGCAGACCACCGTCATGCTGCCCGCGGGCATCACGTCCAGCAGCAGCTCCATATCGTCGACGAGGACCGGAGCCAGGGACTCCATGCCCTCGACCGCGATCCCCTCGGCGATCTTGCCCAGCAGCTCGCCCAGCTCCGGGTGCTCCTCGGCAAGCGCCGCGGCCCGCTCCCGTACGTCCTCGGTCAGCAGCAGCTGGTCCTTCGGGCCCACAGTCCGTGCTCGGCGCTCGGCGACCTCCATGGACCGCTGGTCCGCGACCTTGGAGTAACGGATCTCCTCGACATCGTCGCCCCAGAACTCGACCCGCAGCGGATGCTCCTCCGTCGGCGGGAAGACATCCAGGATGCCGCCGCGCACGGCGAACTCACCGCGCTTCTCGACCAGCTCCACCCGGGAGTACGCGGCGGCCGCGAGCCCGTCCACGACCTCCGGCAGATCGGCGCTCCGCCCGGCCCGCAGACTCACAGGCTCCAGCTCGCCGAGCCCCTTGACCTGCGGCTGCAACACGGAACGCACCGGCGCCACCACCACCGACACCGGCCCTGCGGCCGGGTCGTCGGGGCTCGGATGCGCGAGCCGCCGCAGCACGGCGAGCCTGCGGCCCACCGTGTCCGACCGCGGCGAGAGCCGCTCATGCGGCAGCGTCTCCCACGACGGGTACTCCACCACCCCGTCCGGCGGCAGCAGCGACCGCAGCGCGGCCGCCAGATCCTCGGCCTCCCGGCCGGTGGCGGTCACCGCGAGCACGGGCCGCCCGGCGGAGCGCGCCAGCGCGGCGACGGCGAAGGGCCGGGCGGCGGGCGGGCCGACCAGATCCACATGGGGGCGGTTTCCGTCGGCGGCGCCGCGCACCGCCTCGGCGAGCGCGGGGTCCCGTACGACGGCGTCGAGCAGACCGGTGAGGCTCATAAAGGGCTATTCCATCCCGGAGGCGGACAACGCGAATCACCCGACACGTCACACGGGCCGGGGGTCTTCCAGAGTACGGCCCCGCGCGGACATCCTCCGCCGGGTGCGGTTTGTCCGGTCATACGGGGACGGCCCCGGGCCGTCCCGCATCTGGCCCAGCTCCGCGCGCGGCCGGACACGGGCTGTGAACAGACTGATGCACATGACAGAGCGAGAGCGGCGCGCGTCCGGCGCCGGGACCAGTCGCAGGACGCGGGAGCGCGAGCGCGAGCCCGGGCCCGAACAGGCGGCCGGGCACGCCTGCGACCGGCTCGCCGCGCTGATCACCCACCCCACCGAGGGGGTCTCCGCGGTGCACCGGACCGAGGACGGCTGGCGGGTGAGCGTGGACGTGCTGGAGGTCGCCCGCATCCCCGACACGACGAGCCTGCTGGCCACGTACGAGGTGGACATCGACGAGCGGGGCGAGCTGCGCGAGTACCGGAGGGTCCGCCGCTACCGGCGCGGTGCGGCCGACGACTGCTGAGAGGACCTCCGATCATGGCCCCCACCACTTACACCGAAGAGGTCGTCTGCGTTCCGCGGGCGGGCACCCTGTACGACGTCATGGAGCTGATCCTCGACCGCGGCATGGTGATCGACGTGTTCGTCAGGGTCTCCCTGGTCGGCATCGAGATCCTGAAGATCGACGCCCGGGTCGTGGTCGCGAGCGTGGACACGTATCTCCGCTTCGCGGAAGCCTGCAACCGCGTGGACCTCGAACGCGACCGCACCAGCCGCACCGTGCCCGAGCTGTTCGGCGGGGGTGGGGGCGGGGCGGGTGCCGTAGCTCAGGGCCTCGGCAAGCGGAAGGTCAAAAAGGCAGTCGGCGCCGTGGAGGACAAGGTCAAGCGGGCCGTCGGGGAGGGCGACGAGGACGACGAGCCCGAACCGGACGACGAGCCCCGCCCCCGGCGCCGCACCGGCAGCGCCGCGCCCGCCCGCACCCGCCGCCGCTCCGAGGAGGACTGACCCATGGCCGAGAGCGCCGCGATCGCCGCGACCGCCGCGCCCCGCAGCGTGTACGTCTACGGCGTCGTCCACGCCCGCCGCGTCCTGCCGCCCGGCCGCACCGGTGTCGGCGAACACCCCGCCCCGCTGCGCACCCTGCGCGCCGGTGAGCTGGCCGCCGTCGTCAGCGACGCCCCCGCCGGGCTGCGCGCCAAGCGGCGCGACCTCCTCGCCCACCAGGAGCTGTCGCTGGCGCTGGCCGCGGACGGGCCGGTGCTGCCCATGCGCTTCGGGATGGTCGCGCCCGACGAGGAGATGGTGCGGCGCCAGCTGGAGTCCTCGCACGGCGACTGCCTCGCCGCCCTCCACCGGGTCGACGGCCGCGTCGAGATGAACCTCAAGGCGGTCCCCGCCCAGGGCGATCTCCGGTCGCTGGTGCGCGAGGACCCCGAGGTCGCCCGGCTGCGTACGGCCGCCCGCCGCACCCCGGGCTACGAGACCAGCCTGCGGCTCGGCGAGGCCGTGGCGCGGGGGCTGACCCGCCGGGCCACGGCCACCGCCGCCGCCGTACTGGCCGAGCTGTCGGAGGTGGCGGACGAGCGGGTGGCCGGGCCGGAGGTGCCGGGCTGCGTGCTCAACGCGTCCTTCCTCCTCGCCCGGGAGGAGCTGCGCCGGTTCCGCGACGTGGTGGAGCGGCTGGCCGCCGAGCACGGCGGCCATGTCGAGCTGCGGCTGACCGGGCCGCTGCCCTGCTACAGCTTCGTGGAGCCCGCATGGGCGTGCTGAGCGAGATCGCGCTCCTGCCGCTGGCGCCCGTACGGGGCGTGGTGTGGGTCGCGGACTGCCTGCGGGACGCCGCGGAACGGGAGCTGTGCCACCCGTCCGTGGTCCGGGCCCGGCTCGCCGCCCTGAACGAGGCCCTGGAGTCCGGCGCCATCGGCCCCGAGGAGTTCGACCGCGAAGAGGACCGACTGCTCGACCTGCTGGAACGAGGGACGACGCGCCGTGACTGACCGCCCCGACCACGACCTGCTGTGCACCCCTCCCCCGACCACCGGCCCGCCGACGTCCGACCTCGCCGAGATCCTGGAACGCGTCCTCGACAAGGGCATCGTCATCGCCGGGGACATCAAGATCGACCTGCTGGACATCGAACTCCTCACCATCCGGCTGCGGTTGTTCGTCGCGTCCGTGGACACCGCGCGCAAGGCCGGGATCGACTGGTGGGAGACCGACCCTGCGCTGTCCTCGCGCGCGAGGCGGGACGCGCTCGCCGAGGAGAACGAGCGGCTGCGGGAGCGCTTGGACGCCTTCGAGTCGGGTGAGCTGACGGCGGCGGCCCCGGCGGGAGGCGACGGCGCATGACCGCCACCCGGACCTACGTCGCGGAGGAGAACGCGAGGCACGGGGAACGGGCACGTATGGGCGCGGCGGACGCGGGCCCGGCACGTACGGGCGCCCGCGCGTACGGGCGCGGCCACCGCGGGCACCCGTACGGCAGTCTCCGGCGCCACCCGGCAAGCGCCCCGCCGGGAGCGCCGCATGACCACGCCCCCGCCCGTCCTCACCTACGCGTTCGCGGTCTGCCGCCCGTACGACGGCCCCGCGCCGACGGGCCTGACCGGACTCGACCCGGGCAGCCCCGTCCGTACGCTGCCCACGGGCCCGCTCACCGCGATCGTCCAGGACGTACCGGCCGCCGACCACACCGAGGAGGCCCTGCGCCGACGCCTGTCCGACCGCACCGAACTGGAGCGCTGCGCCCGCGCCCACCACGAGGTGATCACGGCCGTCTCGTCGCTCACCGCGACCGTCCCCCTGCCGCTGGCCACCCTCTACCGCGGCGACGAACGGGTCCGGGAGGCGCTGTGCGCGAAGGAGGCATCCTTCCTGACCGCCCTGGACCGGCTCGCGGGCCGCACGGAATGGGGCGTCAAGGTCTACGCCCCCACGGGGCCCCCGGCCGTCCGGGAAACGCCCGCGGTGGACAGTGGCCGCGCCTACCTCGACCGCGTACGCAACCGCCACCAGGGCCGCGAACAGCGCCAGAACGCCGCGCTCCAGGCCGCCGAGCGCGTGGACGCCGTCGTACGCGGCCTCGCCGTGGCCACCCGCCGCCTACGCCCCCACGGCCCCGAGGCCACGGGCCCTCAGCGCACCCACATCCTCAACGCGGCCTACCTCCTCGACACCACCCGCACCCGCGAACTCCGCGCCGCCCTGACCTCCCTGCGCCGCGACGAGCCCGCGATCCAGATCGAGCTGTCGGGCCCCTGGGCCCCGTACTCCTTCACCGACACCGGGGCCGCCCCATGACCACCGCCGTCTGGGGCACCGTCCCCGCCGAGGCCCACGGCCCGATCGGCGTACCCCTCGTCGACCTCCTCGACCGGGTGCTCGCCGCCGGGGTCGTCGTCAGCGGCGACCTCGTCATCGCCATCGCCGAAGTTCCCCTCATCCGGCTCTCTCTGCACGCCCTGCTCTCCTCCGTCAACGAACGCGTCCCCGCCCCCTGGACCGACGGCGGCCCGCTGTGACCGACACCCGCGTCGACCTCGACCCCGAGGCGATGGGCCGCGACCTGGTGGCCCTCGTCCTCACCGTGGTCGAACTCCTCCGCCAGCTGATGGAACGCCAGGCCCTGCGCCGCATCGACGCGGGCGGCCTCACCGACGCCCAGATCGACCACATCGGCACGACGCTGATGCACCTGGACCGCCGTATGACGGAACTGTGCGACCAGCACGGCCTGACCCTGGAAGACCTCAACCTCGATCTCGGCCCGCTGGGCACCCTGCTCCCCCGCGACTAGGCCGTTTACTGGACGGACACCGGAGCGGGGTGGTCGGCAATGGCTGCCTAGCCCGCGTTGATGTGCGTGGGGGTGAAGGTGACGGGGAGGCTGGACGGGGCTCGGCACCACAGGGAGTCAACCCACTCGAGCTCCTCGGGCTCGACCGCCAGGGTCAGATCCGGAACCCGGTCGACAAGCACCTCGATCGCCATCTCCGCGATGTTCTTGGCCAGTTCGGGCGCGCCCGCCGGGCATCCGTAGTCGCCGCCGGTGAAGGACAGGTACGCGTTGTTCCCGGCGAAGCCCGCCGTGGTGTCGGGCCACAGCAGCGGGTCCATGTTCGCGGCGGCGAGACTGAGGACGAGGAGGTCACCGGCGCGGATGCGCTGACCTCCGAGCACGGTGTCCCGGATGGCGAAGCGCCCGATGACGTTCGGGACGGGGGAGTCCGCCCACAGCACCTCGGTCATGGCCTCGCCGATACTCCTTCGGCCGCCCGCGAGGGTCACGGCGAACCGGGTGTCGGTGAGCATCAGCCGGATGGTGGTGCCGATCCAGTACGACGTGGCGGGCAAGCCCGCGACCATCATCACCATGATGTCTCCGACCAACTGCTCTTCGGTGAGATCTGGGGAGTTCTGGACGAACCGGGAGGTGATGTCCAGGCCCGGCGCATCACGCTTGGCCGCCACCAGCCGCGCCACGATCTCGGCGGCCCGCTGCTGGGCCGCGATGGCGTCCTCGTTGGCGTCAAGGCTTGCCGTCAGGGCCTGCGCCAAGTCCTCGACCTGGTCCTCGGGCAGGCCGAACATCGTGCCCATGGCGAGGGCGGGCACCGAGTAGACGTAGTCGAACACCAGGTCCGCCTTGCCGCTGCCGGCGAACTTGTCGATCAGACCGTCGGCGAAGCGCTCGCAGTGCGCACGCAGCTCGAAGGGATCAACGATGGAGAGAGCGTCGCTGACGGCCGCCGAGCGCCGCCGGTGCTCGTCCCCCTCCGTGTAATGGATCATGGGGCTGTAGGCAACCCAGGGCATGAGGGACCAGTCGGGCGGAACCTCGTCCCAGCGGTTCCAGCGGCGGGGGTCACGGCCGTAGGTCTGGGTGTCGCCGAGGATCTGGCGCGTCTCGCGGTAGCCGAGGACGAGCCACGCGGGGATGTCGGCCTCGAGCAGGACCGGGGCGACCTGCCCGTGGTCGCGCCTCATCCGCTGGTAGCTCTCGGTCGGATCCCGCAGAAACCGCGGCCCGTACAACAGGGAGGCGCCGCCGTGGGCGGGGCAGCCGGGAGGCGGCACCACCGAGCCCGTACCGTCGGGCGTGTCCTGAGGGTCCGGAATGTCCTGCGGGTCCTGGAGATTCGTCACGAGGTCTTCCTTGGAGCGGTGGATCAGCGCGACCGCTGGTACGGCGAGGCGCACAGGCTAACCGTGGGCCCCGATCGAACCAACCGTCAGAACGTCATCCGTCCCACGACTGTGCAGGTCGCTGCCAGGTGGCCGTCAGGCCGCTTCGGCCGGATCGAACGTGGCGGCGCGAGACGGCGTGAGCCACACCAACCGCGCCGTCACTCCCTCCCACCGCGCGAAGTGCCGCATGGCACGGTCGGGCGAGGGCAAGCTGAACCGCCGCGCCCCGTCGACGCTGGTCACGTCCGCGCGCCCGTCCTCGTACGCGATCCCCCACGCCGCGACCTCGGCGTCCCGCCAGCCGTCGTCCAGGGCGAATTCCTGGACGACGGCGAAGAGTCGGGGTGCGGTGTCGAGGACGAGCGAGCGCACTTCTCCGTCGAAATCGAACGGCTCGGAGTGGGGATTCTGCGGGGATACCGTGGCCATCGATGTCTCCTGTCACGAGGAGGAGTTGAACATAACAACGCCCTGACCTGGCGTATGAGTTACACCATAGGTCGCCGCTATGATGCGGCCAACGAAATCGATGGGATACGTCATAACACCCCTCGTGTGGGTGACGGCGCAGCCATGTGAGCGAGGGGAACGCGCGATGGCCCGGATCAAGCTTCCGCCGACCATCCGGCAACGACGACTCGGCGCCGAACTGCGCCGCCTTCGCGAACGTGCCGACCTCAACGCCACGCAGGCGGGCGGGCTCCTCGGTTCGTCGCAGTCACGCGTCAGCAGCATCGAGTCCGGCGCCTACGCCGTCAGCGCGGACCGGGTGCGGGCGATGGCCCGCGCGTACGGCTGCACGGACGCGGCGCTGATCGAAGCGCTCGCGGGCATGACGGGCGGCCGGACCCGGGGCTGGTGGGACGAATACCGCGACATCCTGCCGCCGAGCATGCTCGACATGGCGGAGTTGGAGCACCATGCCCAGGCGATGCGGGTGGCGTCCGTCATTCACATGCCCGGTGTTCTCCAGACGCGTGACCACGCCCACGCGATCATCAGCGCCGTGGAACCGCCACTCGCTCCACATGAGGTCGAACACCGGGTATCGCACCGGATCAAGCGGCAGGCCGTTCTCTACGGGGAACAGCCGACCCCGCTGACCGCGACCATCCATGAGGCCGCCCTACGCATGGAATTCGGCGGCGTGAGCGTGGCCCGCGCGCAGCTGGAGTATCTGCTCACCATGAGCGAGAAGGAGCACGTCACCCTGCTGGTGATCCCCTTCGGGGCAGGTGCGTTCCCCAACTCCGGCCAGGGGATCATCTACCTGTGTGGGGAGGTACCGCAGATGGACACCGTGCAGCTCGATACCGACCACGGCTCCGAGTACCTCGACACCCCACCCCAACTGACCCGCTACCGCCGCACACTGGACCGCATGGAATCCCTCGCGCTGGAGCCCGCGAAGTCCCGTGACCTGATTCGCTGCATCGCGCAGAGTCTCTGATTAAGGTACGGCTGTGCCCATTTACACCTGGCAGAAGTCCTCATTCAGCGGGAACGCAGGCAACTGCGTCTACGTACGCGGCGACCGCGACGGCATGCTCCAACTCCGCGAGAGCGACGTGCCCGAGGTCACGCTCGCAGCGACTCCCGCCACCTTCGGCGCCTTCATACGCGCCGCCAAGGCGGGCAAGTTCGACTCCCTGGCCCGCTCGGCCGCCGCGACCTGACCGAGGAGCGCGTATGCCCACCACCCACAGCTGGCGCAAGTCCTCCTACAGCCCAAACGCAGGCAACTGCGTATACGTCCGCAACGACCGCGACGGCAGCCTCAGACTCCGCGAGAGCGACGCACCCGACACCGTCCTCACCACCAACCGCACCACCTTCGACACCTTCATACGCGCCGCCAAGGCAGGCCACTTCGACCGACTGACCACCACCTGAGGCGTCAAACCCAGCCCGCGAGCACCGCATCGGCCGCGTCGTGGAGGTCGCGGGCCGGTACGCCATCGCACACCTGCGTCGAGATGCCGAGCAGGAACCCATGGATCATTGACGTGACGCCGTCCACATGGGTGCCCTCGGGCAGTTCCCCCGAGCCGACGCCGCGCACCACGCATTCCCTGATGCGCGCCCGGTCCGCCGCACGGCGCGCCGCTACAACCTTTCGCGCCCCCGCCTCCCCTGCCCCCGGCGCTTGGACCGTCCCCGAGAGAGCGACGAGGCATCCGCGAGGGTGGGAGGTGTCGGTCTGCATGTCGATCGAGCCGTGCAGGAGCCGGGCAATCGCCTCGCGGGGGCCGACCGCCTCGTCGGCGACGACATCGGTGACGCTGCCCGGCCCGGCGATGTAGTGCTGGACGGCTTGCTCGAACAGACCCTCCTTCGACCCGAAGGCGCCGTACAGGCTCGCGGAGGACAGCCCCGTGGCCTCGCGGAGCTGCGCCAGCGACGTCGCTTCGTAGCCCTGTTCCCAGAACAGCAACATCGCGGCCTCCAGGACGGCCTCCAGGTCGAAGGTGCGGGGACGGCCGACGGGAGACACGAGGAACCTCCTTCAATCCGGAATGACTGATCCAGTTTGACAGCCGCCACAGCCCGTCGTCAATATCGGATCGATCAATCCGAAATTCATGAAGGAGTGCGCCCCGATGACCACAACGCGCCCTGCGCCGACTCACGCGCAAGCGCATCAACCCCTTCCCGTGCCCGCGCTGGTGGTGATGGCGTGCACTGGATTCATCGTGATCATGACCGAGACCCTGCCTGCGGGTCTGCTCCCGCAACTCGCCACCGGGCTCGGGGTCTCCGAGGGCGGGGCCGGCCAGCTCGTGAGTGCCTACGCGATCGGAACGGTCCTCGCGGCGATACCGGCGATCATGCTGACGCGCGGAACACGGCGGAAGCCGCTCCTCCTCATCGGTCTGCTCGGATTCCTCCTGGCGAACGCCGTCACCGCCATATCGCCATCGCTCGCCATAGCCCTTGTCGCCCGGTTCGTCGGGGGAGCCTTCTCCGGTCTGCTGTGGGGCATGCTCGCCGGGTACGCCCGGCGGATCGCCGCGCCCGAGCACGCGGGGCGCGCCCTCGCCATCGCCATGACCGGGACACCGGTCGCGCTCTCCATCGGCACGCCCCTCGGCTCCTGGCTCGGCTCGACGGTCGGCTGGCGCTGGTCCTTCGCCGCGATGTCACTGCTCAGTGTCATCGTCATGATCTGCGCGAAGTTCCTCGTACCCGACGCTGCGGGGCAGTCGACGCAGACACGCATCCCGCTCGCCCGAGTGCTCGGCCTTCCCGGCGTCGCGACCATCCTCGGCACCGTGTTCACCTGGATGCTCGCGCACAACCTGCTCTACACCTACATCGCCCCTTACCTGCGGCAGATGCACCTCGCGCTCCGGCCCGACGCCGCGCTCCTCGTCTTCGGCATCGCCGCGCTCGGTGGTATCTGGATCACCGGCGTATTCATCGACCGCGCACTTCGCGCGCTCACCCTGGCGAGCGTGACGCTGTTCATCGTCGCCGGAGCGATCCTCATCGCGCCGCAGCAGTCCATGGCGCTCGGACTCCTCGCGATCACCCTGTGGGGCATCGCGTTCGGTGGCGCGGCGACGCAGCTACAGACGGCCATGGGCGTGGCCGGGGGCGAGAACGCCGACGTGGCGAACGCGATGCTGACGACATCCTTCAACTTGGCGATCTTCGCGGGGGGCGCCTTGGGGGCCGTGGTCGTCGGCGGCGTGGGCGCGCCCGCTCTGCCTGCGGGCATGATCGTCCTCGCACTCGCGGCGCTTGTCACGGTCGGTTGCGGTAGGCGTGTGGCGTTCCCCGCGAATCGATGATCGATCTCGACCCGACACTCGGCGAGGCAAGACACCTCCAGTAATCACACAATTCCGCAACGTCACCCGTATGGCAGTATGGGTCCATGGGTATGGTTAGCCATATGAAGACCACCGTCGAGATCTCGGATGCGCTGCTCGCCGAGGCGCGTCGGACTGCTCGTGAAGAAGGGACCACCCTCAGGGCGCTCATCGAGGAAGGTCTGCGTTCGGTACTTACTGACCACACGCAACGCAGCAACACCTTCACCCTGCCGGACGCGAGCGTCGGAGGCGCGGGGTTGCAACCGGAGGCCGAAGGGGCGAGCTGGGAACAGCTGCGTGGGTTGGCTTACGGGGACCGTCTGTGATCGCTGTAGACACCAACATCCTCGTCTACGCCCACCGGTCCGACAGCCCGTTCCACTCAGCTGCGGCAGCCCAGATCAAAGGCTTGGCGGAGGCCAGGGCGCCGTGGGCGCTGCCCTGGCCGTGTCTGCACGAATTTTTCTCCATCGCCACGCACCCACGCATCTACCAACCACCGAGCACTGCGGAACAGGCGATAGCGCAGATCGACGCTTGGCTCTCCTCTCCCTCGGTGGTCCTGCTGTCGGAGGCCGATACCTATTGGCCGACCCTGCGCCAGATGCTGGAGGACGGGAAGGTTGCCGGGCCGATGGTGCATGACGGACGCATCGCCGCCCTCTGCGCGAACAGCGGGGTACGCGAACTGTGGTCGGCGGACCGCGACTTCAGTCGCTTTCCGGCGCTCACCACCCGCAATCCCCTGCACGGCTGACCCTCGGGGCGGACCGGCTCTCCGCCGCCGGGGAGCCGGTCCGCCCCCGTGTGCGGACCGGCTCCCGACGGGGCGGGGCTCAGCCGTTCTCGACGACCATCAGTGCATTGCCGTCCGCGTCGCGGAAGCCGAACATCGGCGGGACCGGGGCGCCCCAGCGCTGGACCTCCGGGTCGGTGTCGACGCCGCGTGCGCGCAAGGTGGCGTGGTCGGCGTCGATGTCCGCGGAGGTCAGGATCAGGCCGGTCTCGCAGGCCGACGCCTGCTCGCCCTCGCGCGGGAGGACGAGCGCGATGCCGGTCGGGGCGCCCGCCGGGGCCACCTCGATCCAGCGGTAGCTGTCGCCGTAGGGGATGTCGGCGCGCTTCTCGAAGCCGAGGGTGTTGACGTAGAAGTCGAGCGCCCGGTCCTGGTCGGCTACGGTGACGGCGACCCGGCCGATCTCGGTGAGCCGGGTGCCCTTCGTGTCGGTAGCGGTCATGGTGGCCTCCTGGTGGTGATGGTTCTGCCGGTATGACCGGGGGGCCGCGCGAAACTCATCGGTCGGCACCGTTTGACCTTCGAGCCGCTTGAAGGCCCAGCATGACGGCCATGAACGACGACGAGCCCCTGATGGGCATCGGCGCCTTCGCCCGCCGGGTCGGGCTGACGCCGAGCGCGCTGCGGTTCTACGACGACTGCGCGGTGCTGCGGCCCGCACGGGTGGACGCGACCACCGGATACCGGTACTACGCCCCGGAGCAGGCGCCCCGCGCCACGCTGTTGCGGCGGCTGCGGGAGGCCGAGCTGCCGCTGGTCGAGGCGACGGCCGTGCTGGACGGGCCGCCCGAGGAGGCGCGGGAGGTGCTGCGGGCCCATCTACGGCGGAGCACGGAGTCGGCGGCGGCCGCCCGCGCGGCGATCGAGGACGTACTGCGCGAGCTGCCGGGCGGGGCGCGTTCCGGGCAGGCCCGGGTCGGCGGCGCTGAGCTCGCGGGTGCGGTGCGGCAGGTGGGTTCGGCGGTGGCGGTGGGCACGGTGCGGGAGGAGTTCCCGGTGCTGGGCCGGGTGCTGATCGAACTGGCCGAGCAGGAACTGCGGCTGGTGGCCACCGACCGCTACCGCCTGTCCGTACGGGCCCTGCGACCGCTCGCCATCGGCGGCGAGCCGTGCGGGCTGACGGTCGGCATCGAAGAGCTGCGAGACCTCGCGGGCTGGGCCCGGGGACTGCCGGAGGTCGCGATCGAGGTCGACGCGGGCGAGGTGCGCGTACGGGGTGGGGGCGAGGAGCGGGCGCTGTCCGTCGCGGACGAGGCGTTCCCCGCGTACCGCATGGTGCTGGACGGACTCGCGGACGCCCGACACCGGGTGATCACCGACCGGGCGGCCCTGTGCACGGCCGTGGCGGAGCGGGGCGGCGACGGTCCGGTCGTGCTGCGGACGGGAGATGGCGTGCTGACGGTTGAGGGCGGCCGCACGTTGTCCGCTCTCTGCACCGGGTCACCACTCCGCATCGCCTTCGACCCCGCCGTTCTGCTGCCCGCGCTGGAGGCGGGCGTGGGACCCGATGTGCTGCTGGAAGTCGCCTCGGGCGGCGAGCCCGTCGTCGTCCGCTCCGCCGACCAGGGCAGTTTTACGACGCTCGTCATGCCCGTACGGACCCCGTGAAGGAGACCTCGATGGATCCCGACGACCCCGTCGTCCGGCTGTGCGTGCAGGGCATGGCCGCCGAGGCCGAGGGGCGGGACGGCGACGCCCGCGACCGTTTCCGGCAGGCGTGGGACGCCGCCACCGACGACTACGGGAAATGCGTGGCCGCGCACTATCTGGCCCGGCACCAGCCCACCCCCGCCGAGACGCTGCGCTGGAACCAGGAGTGCCTGGACCGCGCGGACGCGGTCGGTGACGACCGGGTGCGCGGGTTCTACGCGTCGTTGTACGTGAACATGGGCTCGGCGTACCGGGCATTGGGCGACGCGGATCGGGCGCATGAGCATTACGTACGCGCCGCCGCGCACATCGGCGACGTACCGCCGGGCGGTTACGCGGACTGGACCCGGTTCGGCATCGCCGACGGGCTGCGTACGACCCGTACAGGCGGAACGCTCGCCGCGTTGGTGGAGCGGCTGTGTGCCCGGGGCGAGCTGCGGGCGCTCGGCGTGGTCCTGCCGCCGTACCTGGGCGACCTCGGTACGGAGGAGGACCGGGAACGGCTGGTCACCGCGCTGCGCATGGTGCACGCCGCCCGCTGGCTGCCGGACGGGGAGCAGGATGCGCTGGGCGCGGTGATCGCCGAATTGCTCAAGGTCAGCGGTTGACGAAGGCGAGGCTCTTCGCGTCGTAGCGGGTTCCGGCCACCTGCTCGGCCGGAGCGGCGGCGTCGATCGCGGCCAGGTCCTCCGCGGACAGCTCGATGGCGACCGCGGCGAGGTTCTCCTCCAGGTACTTCTCGCGGCGGGTGCCCGGGATCGGCACCACGTCGTCGCCGCGGTGCTGCACCCAGGCGAGGGCGAGCTGACCGGCGGTGACGCCCTTCTGCTCCGCCAGTTCGTTCAGCTTGTCGACGATGGCCAGGTTCTGTTCGAGGTTGCCGTCCGCGAAGCGGGGCTGAGTGCGGCGCATGTCCGTTTCCGGCAGGTTCTCGACCGAGGTGTAGCGGCCGGTCAGGAAGCCGCGGCCGAGCGGGGAGAACGGGACGAGGCCGATACCGAGTTCGCGGCAGACCGGGGCGGTCTCCGCCTCCAGGTCACGGGTCCACAGCGACCATTCGCTCTGGAGCGCCGCGATGGGGTGCACCGCGTGTGCGCGGCGGATGGTCTCCGCGCTCGCCTCGGACAGCCCGAGGTGGCGCACCTTGCCCGCCCGGACCAGCTCGGCCATCGCGCCGACGGTCTCCTCGATGGGGACGTCGGGGTCGACGCGGTGCTGGTAGTAGAGGTCGATGTGGTCGACGCCGAGGCGGCGCAGCGACGCGTCGCACGCCTCGCGGACGTACGCGGCGTCACCGCGGATCGCGGTGGGCTCGCCCAGCCGGTTGGCGAAGCCGAACTTGGTGGCCACGACCGCCTGCTCGCGGCGCGCCCCGGTCAGGGCGCGGCCGAGCAGCTCCTCGTTGTGGCCGGAGCCGTAGAAGTCGGAGGTGTCCAGCAGGGTGACGCCGAGGTCGAGGGCGCGGTGGATGGTGGCGATCGACTGCGCGTCGTCCGAGTCGCCGTAGCCGTGGCTCATCCCCATGAGCCCCAGGCCCTGTGCGCCGACGGTGAGTTCGCCCAGGCGGCGGGTGGGCAGGTGGGTGGGCAGTTCGGACATCGGGTGCCTCCTTGGTGGTCGTGACGATCACGCTAGGAGTTGGAGCGCACTCCAAGTCAACCGGGAAAAATCGCTGGCCGGGAGCGTGGTTCCGGCTGCCAGAATCGCCCGCATGACGTACGAGGACGAAGTGTCCATGTCGGTGGTGGCCGCCGCGATCGTGCAGCGGGGACGGCTGCTGGTGGTGAGCAAGAAGGCGGCGCCCGAGGTCTTCTATCTGCCCGGCGGGAAGCCGGATCCGGGCGAGGGCCCGCTGGAGACCCTGGCGCGGGAGCTGGACGAGGAGCTGGGCGTGACCCCGCTGGAGCCGCGGCTGCTGGCCGAGGTCGAGGGGGTGGCCGTGCTGGAGCGGGTGCCGATGCGGCTGACGGTGTTCGAAGCGCGCATCGACCGGGAACCCCACCCGGCGGCCGAACTGGCGCATATGCGCTGGATAACGGGCGGCGAGAGCGATGTCCGGCTCGCCGGGGCCATCCGGAACCATGTGGTCCCGCTGCTGCGGTCCGGGGGCGCCCTCGCGGCGGCGTGAGTCGGGCTGCGGCAGCCCGGCCAAAGGAACGACGCGGATCGTCGCCGCCGAAACCGGCCGTCCGGCGCAGCGGCCGCCACGCCGCAGGCGGGCTCACCCCGCCGGGGGCGGCACCTCTGCCGCGCGCGACAGGCGCACCCCCCGGTGGCAACGCGTCACCGCCGCTTAGACGCCTGCTGCCGCACCGCATGCCGCCGGCGCGGGCCCACGGGTCGCGGGTCGCGGGTCCGCCGGACGTGGGTCACAGGCCCACGGCAACGCTCGCGCGGCGCGGAGAACACGAAAACAGGACCGGCCCGGTGCGCTCCCCCGTCGCACACCGGGCCGGTCCCCGCTGCCCCTCCCCCCATAGAAGGGGCAGCCGTCCGTCACACCGTCGCCGCCGTCATCAGTCGGTCGCGATGGCGTTGAGGATGTTCATCCGCGCCGCCCGGAACGCCGGGATCAGGGCCGCGATCAGGCCCACCACGGCCGAGCCGATGAAGACCGTGATGATGGTCGGCCAGGGGATCTCCAGGGTCTTCAGCCCCTCCAGCGCCAGCAGCTTCTGCGCGGTCGCGCCCCAGCCCATGCCCAGGCCCAGGCCGAGTAGCGCACCGAAGAGGGCGATGACGACGGACTCCAGCCGGATCATGCGGCGCATCTGGCGCCGGGAGAGGCCGATGGCGCGCATCAGGCCGATTTCCCGGGTGCGTTCGACGACCGACAGGGCGAGGGTGTTCACCACGCCGAGGATGGCGACGATGATCGCGAGCGCCAGCAGACCGTAGACCAGGTTGAGCAGCTGGCCGATCTGGTTCTTCATCTCCTTCTTGTAGTCGGTCTGGTCACGGACCTTGACCGACGGGTACAGGTGCAGCTCGGCCTTGAGGGACTTGTACGCCACGGCCTCCTGGCCGTCCTTCGCCTGCGCCAGCAGCATGATGTCCGCCGGGATCAGGTTGGCGGGGACATAACGCTCGACGGTGGTGATGTTGGTGTAGAGCGCCCCCTTGTCCAGGCTCGTGTCGTCCGCGGTGATCGCCGCGACCTTGAGCTTGGCGGTGCGGCCCTCCTTGAAGGCGACGGTCAGGGTGTCGCCCTCCTTCACCTTGTGCTTCTTGGCGAAGCCCTCCGGCACCGACATGGCGTCCTTGCCGTACGCGGCGGCCAGATCGCCCGAGACGACCGGGGTCCGCAGGTCGTCCGCGTACGTCGGGTCGGCCGCGGCCAGGTCCTCGGTGGCCGTCCTGCCGTCCGGCAGGGTGATCTTGGCGCCCTCGATCTCCTTGCGGTCGCTGACGTGCGTAAGGCCCTTGGCCCGGTGCGTCGCCTGCTCGATCTGCTGGGTGATCGGCTGGCCGGTGTCGGACTGGATGATGAAGTCCGCGCCGACCGACTTGTCCAGTTCGTCGCTGGCCGAGGCGACCATCGACGAGCCCACCACGGACAGGCAGGCGACCAGCGCCAGGCCGATCATCAGGGCCGCGCCGGTGGCGCCGGTGCGCCGCGGGTTGCGCAGCGCGTTGCGCTCGGCCAGCCGGCCGACCGGCCCGAACATCCGCAGCACGACGGTGGCCAGGGCCCGGACCACGAGACCGGCCAGCAGCGGGCCGATGACGATGAAGCCGATGAGGGTCAGCACCACGCCCAGGCCCAGGAACATCGAGCCGTCGACGGCCTTGTCGGCGTTGCCCGCGACGACCAGGGCCGCCGCGCCGCCCGCGGTGAGCAAGGTGCCGATCGCGCCGCGGATCCGTCCGGCCTTGGTGTCCGCCGGGGTGCCCGCGTCGCGCAGGGCAGCCATCGGGGAGATCTTCCCGGCCCGGCGGGCGGGAATGTAGGCGGCGATGACGGTGACGACGATGCCGATGGTGAGGCCGACGATGGGCGTGGCGGGCTTCACGGTCAGCTGGTCGGTGCTCAGGTGCAGACCCGCGTTGCCCATGATCTTCATGAGGCCGACCGCGAGCCCGACGCCGCCGAGGACGCCGAGGATCGAGCCGACGATGCCGAGCAGCAGCGCTTCGAGCAGCACCGACCGGTTGATCTGCTTGCGGCTCGATCCGATGGCGCGCATCAGGCCGATCTCGCGGGTGCGCTGGGCGACCAGCATCGAGAAGGTGTTGACGATCAGGAAGATGCCGACCAGGACGGCGATTCCGGCGAAGCCGAGCATCGCGTACTTCATGACGTCCAGGAAGGAGCCGATGTCGCTCTCGGCCTCCTTGCTGGCCTCGGCCTTCGTCTGCACCTTGACGCCGGTGCCCAGCTCCGCGACGACGCTCTTCTTCAGCTGGTCGTTGCTGACGCCGGGCTGGGCGGTCAGCGCGTAGTTGGAGTACACCCCGGGCTTCCCGAGCAGCTTGCGCTGCGCGGTGGCGGTGTCCATGTAAACCAGCGTTGCGCCGGGGTTGGTCACCTGGAACGTGGCGATGCCGACGATCTTCGCGCGGAACTCACCGGGCACGGCGATGATCCGCAGGCTGTCACCGAGCTTCAGCTTCTTGGTGTCGGCGGTGTCGGCGTCGACCATCACCTCGGTGGGGCCGCGCGGCGAGTGACCGGAGGTGATCTTCACCGAGCGGTGCTCGGTGGTGTCCCAGTTGGTGCCGACGGTCGGGGCGCCGGAGCTGGGCCCGATGCTGTCGCCCTTGCTGTTGACGACGGTGACCGACTGGCTGGTGGCGTCCCCGGTCACCGACTTGACGCCGTCGATCCGCTTGAGCTGCGCCAGCTCCGAGCCCGGCAGCGTACGGACCCGGCCCTGCCGGGTGTCTTTGTCGCTGACCCCCTTCGGGCTGACCGAGACGTCGGACGCCGTACTCGCGAAGAGCTTGTCGAACGTGGCGTTGGTGGTGTCGGTGAAGACGAGCGTGCCGCAGACGAACGCCACGGACAGCAGGACCGCGATCGCGGACAGCGCCATCCGTCCCTTGTGGGCGACGAAGTTGCGCAGGGAGGTCTTGAGGACGGTCATGACACCCGTCCTCGCGCGTCGAAACTCTTCATCCGCTCAAGGACCAGTTCCGCGGTGGGGCTGTGCATCTCGTCCACGATCCGGCCGTCGGCCAGGTACAGCACCCGGTCGGCGTAGGAGGCGGCGACCGGGTCGTGGGTGACCATCACGATCGTCTGCCCCAGCTCGTCCACGGACCGCTTGAGGAAGCCCAGCACCTCGGCACCGGCCCGGGAGTCCAGGTTTCCGGTCGGCTCGTCACCGAAGATGATCTCGGGGCGGGCGGCCAGGGCGCGGGCCACGGCGACACGCTGCTGCTGGCCGCCGGACAGCTGGTTCGGACGGTGCTTCAGCCGGTCGGCCAGACCGACGGTCTGCACCACCCGGTCCAGCCAGGCCCGGTCGGGCTTACGGCCCGCGATGTCCATCGGCAGCGTGATGTTCTCGATCGCGTTGAGCGTCGGCAGCAGGTTGAACGCCTGGAAGATGAAGCCGACCCGGTCCCGGCGCAGCTGGGTGAGCTTCTTGTCCTTGAGCCCGGTGATCTCGGTCTCGTCGATGAAGATCTGGCCCGACGAGACGGTGTCCAGCCCCGCGAGGCAGTGCATCAGCGTCGACTTGCCGGAACCGGACGGGCCCATGATCGCGGTGAAGCGGCCACGGGCGATGTCCACGTCGACGTGGTCCAGCGCGACCACCCGGGTCTCGCCGGAACCGTACGCCTTGACGACCTGGCGTGCCCGGGCAGCAACGGCCGTATGTCCTCCGCTGCCCCCGGTCTTGGGAATCGATACGGCCGTTGTCACGGTGTACTCCTCTTTTTCGTCTATATCGGATCCGGGACGGTCACACGTCCCCGATCGCCTGGTCGAGCGTGAAGATGAGCCTTCCGGAAACCGGCGGCCGGGACGATGAGGTCCGGCGCCGTCTTCGGGTGGGGCCAGCCCTACCCCCCTCGGTCCTGCTGGCCGTAACCACAGTAGAGAGCGGTACGTCCCGGCTCGTCCTTCCCCGGGACGAACCCCGGGTAGGAGGAAGGGCGGCCCATCCCCTAGGGGAGTAGGCCCTGGGGTGGAGCGCAACTCGGGGTCGACTCTGCACCCTCCCGTAGCGGAAGGCGCAAGTCCGCGGCCTCAACAGCCCTGATGCGTTCTTCCCCTGCCCTGAGGCGGCATGGAATGGTGGGTCGTACAAGAACTCGATACCAGAGCCGGCGCGGACCGGCGGAGGGAGCGCGCCACGGTGGGCGGCACCGCAGAAGGACCCGACGCGGACCCGATATCCCCGCTCCCCGAGAGCCCCCCCTCCCCGCGAGAACCCCCGTGAGGCGGCCCCCGCACTGCCCGCCACGCCCCGCGGACGCCGCCCCGTCGTCGCCGCGCTGATGCTCGCCATGGCGCTGACCGCGCTCGACTCCACCATCATCTCGACCGCCGTTCCGCAGATCGTCGGCGATCTCGGCGGCTTCTCCGTCTTCTCCTGGCTGTTCTCCGGCTATCTGCTCGCCGTCACCGTCACCCTGCCGGTCTACGGGAAGCTCTCCGACACCTTCGGCCGCAAGCCCGTCCTGGTGGCGGGCACCATCGTGTTCCTCGTCGGATCGCTGCTGTGCGCCGGAGCCTGGAACATGGCCTCCCTCATCGCCTTCCGCATCGTCCAGGGACTGGGCGGCGGGGCGCTCCAGGGCACCATCCAGGTGGTGGCCGCCGACCTCTACCCGCTCAAGGAACGCCCCAAGATCCAGGCCCGGCTGTCCTCCGTCTGGGCCCTGTCCGCGGTCACGGGCCCCGCGCTCGGCGGAGTGCTCGCCGGATACGCCGACTGGCGCTGGATCTTCCTCATCAACCTGCCGATCGGGGCGCTCGCCCTCACCCTGATCGTCCGCCATCTGCACGAACCGGTACGGCGGCGGGCGACCCGGCCCCGTATCGACTGGGCGGGCGCCCTCACCATCTTCGCCTGCGGCGGACTGCTGCTGACCGCGCTCGTCCAGGGCGGAGTGGCCTGGGGCTGGCTCTCCGCGCCCTCCCTCGCGCTGCTCACGGCCAGCGCCGGATGCGCGGCCCTGACCGTGTGGATCGAACGGCGCGCCGCCGAACCCATCATCCCGGGCTGGGTGTGGCGGCGGCGCACCATCTCGGCGGTCAACCTCGCGCTCGGCGCGCTCGGGCTCCTCATGATCGCCCCGACCGTCTTCCTGCCCACCTACGCCCAGTCGGTGCTGGGTCTCGGGCCGATCCCCGCCGGATTCGTGCTGTCCGTGATGACCCTGAGCTGGCCCATCTCGGCCGCCCTCAGCAGCCGCGTCTACAACCGCGTCGGCTTCCGGAAGTGCTCCATGATCGGCATCGGCGCCGCCGCGCTCATCCTGGCCGCCTTCCCCCTGCTCCCCTACCCCGGCGCCGCCTGGCAGCCCGCGCTGATCATGCTGCTGCTCGGCGCCGCTCTCGGGCTTTTCCAGCTGCCGCTGATCGTCGGCGTACAGTCCTCCGTCGACTGGGCCGAACGCGGGACCGCCACCGCCTCGATCCTCTTCTGCCGCCAGGTCGGCCAGTCGATCGGCGCGGCCCTGTTCGGCGCCGTCGCCAACGCGACCCTCGCCTCCCGGCTCGCCGACGCCCCGCCCGGCATCCGCGACGGTCTGCCCGGCGACCTCGACTCGATCTCCCACGCCCTCGACCACCCCGGCGCCCTCAGCGCCCGGGCCGCCGACTACCTGAGGCGCGCCGTGGACAACGCCGTCGACCACGTCTACCTGGGCGCCGCCTCCGCGGCGGTCCTCGCCCTGCTGGTCCTGCTGTTCCTCGCCCCGCGCCGCTTCCCGGTCCGCGCCGAGGCGGGAAGCGGAACGGAAGCGGAAGCGGAATCCGCCGCCGACCCGCTGACGGCGAACCCCGCCAGGGAGACCTGACCCGGGCTTACGGGCTCCCGGGCTTACGGGCTCCCGGACTTACGGGCTCCCAGACTTACGGGCTTACGGACTGCTGCGCTCAGGTCTCGGGGTGCGGGCGCGGCTGCGGATGCGGCCCTGAGGCGGCGTCCTCCGAGACCGGCTTGCCCGTCAGGGCCGTCAGGCTGCCGCGCACATGCTCCAGATGCGCCTTCAGCTCCTCGCGCCGCTCCACGTGTTCGCGCAGCGTCCGCTCCGTCTCGCGGGCCAGCCGCTCCTCCCGGGCCCGCGCCTGCGCGACGATCTCCGCCGCCTGCGCCTGCGCGTCCTCCTGGCGCAGCCGCGCGGCCTGGTCCGCCATCGCGTACTCCCGCTTGGCGTCCGCCAGCCTGGCCTGGGCGTGCTCCTCCATCTGGACCAGCCGCGCGGTCATCGCCGCATCGCGCTCGACCAGCTCATGACCGGCCGCCTCCCACCGGTCCGCATGCTCCCGCTCCTGCTCGGCGAGGATCGCCGCGATACGCCCGCGCATGTCCTTCAGCGCCGCCAGGGACTCGCTGCGCCACTCCTTGACGTCCCGGCGCGAGGCCGCGCGCAACTCCTCCACCTGCGCCTGAGCCGCCTCCAGGGTGCTGCGCCCCGACGCCTCGGCGGCCTCCCGCACCCGCTCGGCCTCATCGCGGGCGGCGTCCCGGACGATCCGGGCGGCGGCCTGCGCGGCCTCCCACTCCTCCTGTGCCGACGCCTCGGCCGCGGCCCGCAGACAGCCGACCTCCTCCTCGGCCGCCATCAGGATCAGCTGCGCGCGGTCTCCCAGTGATTCGTACGTCTGGGGGGCCAGCTGGGCGATCACCTCACGCAGCCGTTCGGCGTCGGCGGCCAGCTCGTTGGCGAGAACGGTGAGGCGCGCGGCGCGTTCCCACGCCGCGTCACGCGCCTCGGACAGCTCCGCCACATAGCGGTCGACCTGCGCGGGACGGTAGCCACGGCCCCGTCCGCCGATGGTGAAGCCATGACGTGACACCGATGCGGCCATCCTTGGAACCCCTTAGTCCGGTAGGCAACGCGCTCCGGCGCACATCTTGATGGATGCGGTCTTATCGCCCATAACGCGACACTCCGCCCATCTCCCCGGCCGGGGCCCGCCCGGGTACCACAACGACAAGGCGCCCGCCCCCGTCACGGGGGTCGGGCGCCTCGATGGGGCGCGCGCTCGGCGCGCTCCGGCGGGAATCGGGCCGGGATCAGGCCCGGATCAGGCAGGACGTCAGAGCAGTCCGTCCCACATCTGCTCCAGCAGCACGGCCCACCAGTTGTCCGGCGCGGACAGGGCGGCCGGGTCGAGACCCGCGAGCTGCGCCTGGAAGTCGACCGTCCAACGGCCCGCCTGCTCCGGCGTCAGTCCGTACCGCAGCCGCCACATGCGGCCCAGCAGCCCCATGCAGCGCACGAACTCCGGCAGACCGGTGTTGACGAACTGCGCCGGCGCCGGCTGCGGCGCCCCCTCCAGCGGCACCGCCACGATGTGCGCCGTGCCGTACTGCACGCACAGCTGACGGCCGAAGTCGTTGCCCATCACCAGGTACGACCCCGCGTCGGCCGCGGGCTGCACGCCACGCTCCGCCGCCAGCTCGGCGAGCGTCGGAACCGGACGGCCCGCCTGCGCCTGGGCCCAGAAGAACGGGCCGAAGTCCGCGGGCAGCCCCGCCCACACCAGCGTCTGCGCCACCACGTCCGGTACGCCCTGCCGCGACACCGCGCGCTGGTCGAACCGGACGATGCCCTGCGGCCCGAACGCCTGGCCCAGCTCGTGCGCCAGCCCCTCCGGCGGCACCGGCGGAATCGGCTGCACCTGGCTGGGGTGCGGCAGCGGCACCCGGTTGGGCGCCGGACGGGCCGGGCCGTCCGCCACCTGGTGCAGCTCGCCCTGGTGCTCGATCAGATGACGTACGCCCTGCTGACGGGTCGCGTGGTCGCGCCCGTACGGCGCCGTGTGGCTGATCCGCACCTGCGGCCACGACTCGCGGATCATCCGCGCGCAGTAGCCGCCCGGCAGATCACACGACTCCAGCTCGGTGTGCAGCTCCAGCACCTGCTGCGGCGGCACGTTCATGGCCCGCAGCTCATGCAGGATCTGCCACTCCGGATGCGGGGT
>NZ_GG657754.1:4177107-4207505 GCF_000158915.1 Streptomyces himastatinicus ATCC 53653
TGCGCGCCGGGCGGAGCCTGGCCGGGAGCGCCTGGGGCACCGGGGGCGGCTGGAGCACCGGGGGCACCAGGCGCGCCGGGAGTACCGGGCGCGCCCGGGCCGCCGGACAGCATCGTCGCCGCCGCGTGCACACCCCCACCGGGAGTGCCGGGGGCGGGCGGAGGCGGCGGGGTCTGCGGACCGTTCTGCCCGCCCTGCCCGCTCTGCCCGCTCTGCCCGCCGGAAGCACCAGGGGTCCCGGGGGCACCCGGGCCGCCCGGGATGCCGCTGCCCACGCTGTCGTCCAGCTGCGAGACCAGCTGCGTCGGTACGTACCCCCCAGCCGGAGCGCCCGGGGCGCCGGGGCCGGACGGGCTCGGCGGCGGAGGCGTGTGCGCCCCCGCACCCGGCCGGGCGCCGGGCGTGCCCGGCGCACCGGGCGGCGGCGGGGTCGTCGGGCCGCTCGGCCGACCCGCCTTGTGGGTGGCGGCATCCGCGATGTCGCCCGCGCCGGAGGACGCGCCCGACGACGCGTCGGAACCGCCCGGCGTCCCCGGGAAGTCGAAGGGCGGCGAGACGGCGGTGGGCGGCAGCGCGCTGCCCGCCGACATCAGTTCGGTCTTGGCGTCGGCCCGTACCCCCGGGACCGAGGTGTCCTCGTCGTCCGAGCCCGCGAGCGGCGGGGCGAACACCGTGGCGGGCGGGGCGACCGAGCGATCGCCGTCGTCACTCGCGGAGTTGGTGTCGGCCCACGGCGTACCGGCGCCGGGCGTGGACGGGCCCTTCGGCGTCTCACCGGAAGCTGGCGGCGCGGGCGGAGGCGGCGCCCACGGGCTGCCGCCGCCGGGCGCCGGGGCGGCCGGGGGCCGGGCGGCGTCGGCGAGCGGCCGCGCCACTCCGTCCGACGGCCAGTCGTCCCGTTCGCTGTCCCGCCGCGGCGGCGTCACGCCGCCGGACGCCCAGCCGCCCCCTGGCGCGGGCGCGGCATCCTGCGGCTGCGACGGCGCAGACGGACCGTTACGCCAGCCCTCACCGCCCGAACCGGAAGCCGAACCGGACGCGGGCGCGTCCATTCGCGGCGGCGCCACACCGCCCGACGGCCAGTCGTCCACCGGCGCGGACGGCGACCCGGAAGCGGGCGTCTCGCCGCGCGGCGACGGCACGCCGTCGGAGGGCCAGTCGTCCGCCGGGCCCGGCGCGGGCACGGCATCGCGCGGCTCGGCACCACCGGGCGACGGCGCGGACGGACCGTTACGCCAGCCCTCATCGGACGAACCAGAGCCCGAACCGGAAGCGCGCGCGGGCGCCTCGCTGCGCGGCGACGGCACACCGCCCGACGGCCAGTCGTCCAGCGGCTCGGGCACCGCGTCCCGCGGCTCGCCGTCGGCCGACCCGGACGCGGGTGCGTCGGCGGTGCGCGGCGACACCGCGCCGTCCGACGACGGCCAGTCATCCACCGGCTCCGGCTCCGGCGCGCCAGTCGCCGGAGCCGACCGCTGCGAGGGAACGTCCGGCGCATCCCCGCCGCCGCTCATCGCGTCCGCCGCCTCCTGGAGCCACTCCGGCGGAGTCAGCAGGAAGGACGTCACATTGAGGTCGATGCGCTGCTGCCGCCCGGCGGTCTCCTGGGCACGGTCGTCGTTCGCCCCGTACTCCTCCTCGTACCGGCGGATCACCTCACCCACCGGCAGCCCGGGCCACAGCGTGGTCTCCCCGCTGTCCCGCGCGATCACCAGCCGGGCGCCGTCCACGGGCGCACCCGAGACCGCTCCGTCCGGGCGGTCCTCGGCCCAGGCCACGAAGCCCAGGTCGAACTCCCGCACCCGCACCTCGCGCTGCTGGTAGGCGGGCACCTCACCGTTGATCCAGAGTTCGGCGCGCTCCTGCGCCTGTGCGAAGGTCACCATCGCGCTCACCCCTCCACGGGTACGGCGTACGCGAATCCGCCGTCCACCATCAGGTTCGCCACGGTCTCCAGCTCCGGCGGATTGCCCGCGAGCCGCAGCAGAAAGGCGTCGAAGTCCTCGCCGCACGGCAGCATCAGCCGCTCCACCCGCTCCCGGACCGTCCAGCCGTCGCGGTCCCGCGCGTCGTCGTACGCGCAGAACCACACCGAGCCGATCGCGTCCCCCTTCACCTTCACCGCGATCACTCCGCCCTGGACGAAGCCCACGCCCAGATAGTCCTTGGTGAAGTGGTCGCGCAGACACTTGTTGACGTAGACGAGGTCGTTGACCGCCGCCTCGTCGCGCACCGTGAAGAACGGCTGGTCGACCAGGAGTCCCAGCTCCGGGTCGAGCGCGGCGCCCACCGGTGCGCAGCCGCCCGCGGCCTTCAGGAACGCGCGGTACGACTCCGGCAGCCGGTAGCCGAGGTCCTCCTCCACGCCCAGCACCTGCTCCTCGGTGACCGAAAGCCCCCGCACCGGCAGCCCGAAGTGGATCGGCCGGGTGTCCTGCAACGGGCGGGTGCCCCGCTTGTCCTGGTCCACCGGGGGCCGTCGCGAGGCCGCCGTGGTGCCGCAGCAGCGCCTTGACCTCGACCGGGATCAGTTCCATCCGGCGGCCGCCGGGGGCGTGGTGCCACGTCCAGCCGTGCGGAGTGGCCACCGCCGAGGCGTCGTTCCACAGCTCATGGCCGGAGGCGTGCAGCGCGGCGTTCGCCGAGACATAGTCGGTCAGCCGCAGCTCGTCGACCCCGAACCCCTCCGGGGGCTCGGCGATTTCGGCGGCCGCGCGGGCGTACGGCGAGAAGTCCGGAAAGCCGTTTTCGTCCACCCGGACGCCCATGGGGTGGCGGGCGGCCCGAACCGGATCCGGGAAGTGCACGACCTGCCCGGCGTAGGCCGTGTTCGGTGGCGCGGCATGCTGCCCGAGCCGACCTGTCGTCATGGCGGTTGCCCCCTGCTGATGCTGGCGTATGGGGCACAGCCTATGCGGTGACGCCACAACCGGAACCGGTCGGCCACCACCCCGGCCGTCCACCTGGGCCGACGCACCCGGACTACCGCATTTCCCGTCGCGTTTGGCAGGCTGATCTTTCGCAACCGGGGGATTGCGGTGGATCGCACAGGGAGGGACCCACCACATGCACATCACGCAGAGCAACGGGGGCGGCGACGGAGCCGCCACCGCGGCCAGCGACCCCCGGCTGAGATGGAGCAGCGTCGATCCCGACGCCGGTCCACCTCCGCTGCACCACCGCCGCGATACGCTCCTGCCCGCCGTCGCCGCCGCGCTCTCCGTCCGCGGCGAGACCCTGACCTGCACCGGAGGCAAGGGCGACCAGGCGCCCGCCCTCCACCCCCTGGTGCAGGACTTCCTCGACGCCCTCACCAGCGGGCAGCGCGAACGTTTCACCGGGCGCTGCCCCGAAGCGGTCCTGCTCTCCCGCCATCTGACCGCCGTCGAGGCGGGCCGTTCCAAACGCGCGGCCCGAAAACCCCTCACGCACGGTGAGGCCCGCCGCTCCCTGAAGCAGTCGAAGCTGACCGCACGCCGGATCCGCGAGGCGGGCGACCCGCAGCACGGCTCGTACGCCCCGCCCTGCCTCTCCTGTACGGCGATGCTGGGCCACTTCGGCGTACGGGTGGTGGGTGAGGAAGCGTGACCCGCCCCATCGACCGCACCGACACCACCCGCTTCCCCGTCCCCGTCGACGCGGCCCTCCGCGAGGCGGGCTGGCAGCCCGGCCGCTGGGACATGGAGCGCGCCGAACGCTGGGCGGACACCCTGTCCGCCCACACCTCCCCCGCCGGACACCGGCACACCGTCTTCCCGGCCGCCGTCGAAGCCTGGGCCGAATTCGGCGGACTGCACGTCCAGCCGCCGGGCACCGGTCGCCAGATCGCCCCCACCCCGTTCCGTATCGATCCGCTGCACGGTCTCCACCTGGCTCGTACGTTGGGCGACTTGGGGCGCGCGCTGGAGACCGAGGTCTGCCCGCTGGGCGAAGAGGCCGACGGGCAGGGGCTGCTGACCATCGACGCGGAGGGGCGGATCTACAGCCTCGACCACACCGGTGACTGGTATCTGGGCGCCACGCTTGACGCTGCGCTGGGCACGCTGATCACCGGGACGCTTCCGGCGCGGCTTTCCCGGGCGTAGCCGCTCGCTGGGGTTGCGGTGTTATGCGCCGTTGGTCGTCACGCCGTCGATCGTCTGCGGCGCCGTCGTGGCTGGTCGCGCAGTTCCCCGCGCCCCTGCGGGGCTGACCCTGCGCCGTCGGCATCTGCGGCAACGCGCCGTTGATCCTCGCGCCGTCAGCCGTGCGCGGCGCCGTCGTGGCCGGTCGCGCAGTTCCCCGCGCCCCTCATCGGCCCTCACGCCGCCGGTCATGCGCGGCGCCGCGCCCCTTCGGGGCGCTAGGCGGTTCTGGCTCGGTCGGGCTCGGGTGCGCGGGTGCGGTCCGGGATGACTGCCGAGACGCGGAAGCCGCCGGCCTCCGTCGGGCCCGAGACGAAGCCGCCGCCCAGTGTCGACACCCGCTCCTTCATGCCGACCAGCCCGTTGCCCCCGCTCGGCAGCCCGGCGTCCGCCGCGCCGCGGTCCGAGGGACCGTTCTCCACCAGCACCGCGATCTCGGCGCCGCGGTGCGCCAGACGGATCCGGGTGCTGGCGCCCGGGGCGTGCTTGTGCACGTTGGTCAGCGCCTCCTGCACCACCCGGTACGCGGTCTGCTCCACCCGCGCCGCGTACCGCCGCTCCTCGCCCTCCACCGACAGGTCCACGGCCATCCCGGCCGCCCGGGACTGCCCGACCAGCGCCTCCAGCTCCGCCAGCCGCGGCCCGGCCGCGTCCGCGTCCGCGGCCTCGGCGGGCTCCACGGCCGACGCGGTCGCCGCTTCGGCGGCGGCCGAGGCGGCGACGGCCACCGAGGCCAGCGGCACCGGCTTCTGCTCGGCCGGGGCGTCCGACCGCAGGACGCCCAGCATCTGCCGCAGCTCGGTCAGCGCCTGCCGCCCCATGTCGCCCACCAGCGCGGCGTTCTTCGACGCCTTCTCCGGGTCCTTGAGTGCCACCGCCTGGAGCGCCGCCGCGTGCACCACCATCAGGCTCACCCGGTGCGCCACCACGTCGTGCATCTCGCGCGCGATCCGAGTGCGCTCCTCGTTACGCGCCCACTCGGCCCGCTCCTCGGCCCGCTCCGCGAGCAGCGACAGCTCGCGCTCCAGGCCGTCCGCCCGCTCCCGCAGGCTCTCCACCAGCCGCCGCCGGGCGCGGACGTACAGCCCGAGCAGTACGGGGGGCGCGGTCAGCGCCAGGGTGATCGTCAGCGAGAAGAGCGGGGCCTCCCACAAGGCCGAGCCCCAGTCGTTCTGCGCGTTGTCCTGCCGGAAGCGGATCATCGTCACGAGGAACGTTCCGGCACCCGCCATCCCGGCCAGCACCGCCGAGATCCGGCGCGGCACCTCGGACGCGGCGAGGGTGTAGAGCCCGACGACGCCGAGCAGCAGCCCCATCTCCGCGGGGGTGACGGCGATCGATATCAGCACCACGGCGATCGCCCAGCGCCGCCGCAGCACCAGGGTGGATCCGACGATCAGCCCGAGCAGGACTCCGAAGGCGACCGGCATCCGGGCGTCGTGCGCGAATCCGACGCCCTCCGCGGCACATTCGACCGCCGACGCGACGCCGAGCATGATGTCCAGCACCATGCTGCGCCGCCGCGGCCACCACCATGGGCCGCCGGGTGCGCCGCGCGCACTCGTGTCCTCAGATGCCCCCGTCGCACTCATAGCGACCAGACTACGACCGCACGCCAGCCCTTTTCCGGGGGACACGGCCGCATGTGTCTCACTCGAACAGTCGGTATATCAACGGTTTTAACTCGAACGGTTGAATCGAGCATGTTTTCGACCAGGGCGTCCACATGACGACCGGGCGCACCGACCCATACCGTCGCGTCGAGGGCGACCGGTACGGCATAGTGGTGGGGACCAAGTCGACCACCCGAGCAAGGTGTCCGACTTGGATCTGTTTGCCATCCCCTGTGGTGTAATTGGCAGCACAGTGGCTTTTGGTGCCATTAGTCCGGGTTCGAGTCCTGGCGGGGGAGCCCTTTCACGGGTCCTGGCCTTCACGGTCGGGACCCGGAGTCGTTTCCGGGGGGAAACCTCTCGGTATCCTGCGGGTGTCCACCCCCTACCCGAAGCCGAAGGGCACACCCGTGAGCGCCAACCGCCCGGCAGCCGTCGTCGTCCTCGCAGCGGGTGAGGGCACTCGCATGAAGTCGGCGACCCCCAAGGTTCTGCACGCCCTCTGCGGCCGGTCCCTCGTCGGGCATGTCGTCGCCGCCTCCCGCGAGCTCTCGCCCGAGCACCTGGTGGTCGTCGTCGGCCATGCCCGGGAGCAGGTCTCCGCGCATCTGGCCGAGATCGACGCCGACGCCCGCACCGCCGTCCAGCACGAGCAGAACGGGACCGGGCACGCGGTCCGGATGGGCCTGGAGGAGCTGTCCGACAGCGGTGTGGCCCTCGACGGCACCGTGATCGTCGTCTGCGGCGACACCCCGCTCCTGACCGGCGAGACCCTCAAACAGCTCGCCGGGGCGCACTCCGCCGACGGAAACGCGGTGACCGTCCTCAGCGCCGAGGTGCCCGACGCCACCGGCTACGGCCGCATCGTGCGGGACCAGGCGTCCGGCGCCGTCACCGCCATCGTGGAGCACAAGGACGCCACCGACGCCCAGCGCGCGATCCGCGAGATCAACTCCGGCGTCTTCGCCTTCGACGCCCAGCTGCTCACCGACGCGCTCGGCAAGGTGCGGACCGACAACAGCCAGGGTGAGGAATACCTCACCGATGTGCTCGGCATCCTGCGCGAGGCCGGGCACCGGGTCGGCGCGTCGGTCGCCGCCGACCACCGCGAGATCGTCGGCATCAACAACCGGGTGCAGCTGTCCGAGGCCCGCCGGCTGCTCAACGACCGGCTGCTGGAGCGCGCCATGCTCAGCGGCGTCACCGTGGTCGACCCGGCCACCACCTGGGTCGACGTCACGGTCACCGTCGAGCAGGACAGCGTGATCCACCCCGGCACCCAGCTGCTGGGCACCACGCACCTGGCCACCGGCGCCGAGGTCGGCCCGAACTCGCGGCTCACCGACACCACGGTCGGCGAGGGCGCGGTGGCGAGCTTCACCGTCGCTGAGGACGCGGTGATCGGCGCGGGGGCGTCGGCCGGGCCGTACGCGTATCTGCGCCCGGGCACCCGGCTGGGCCCCAAGTCCAAGGCCGGTACGTACGTGGAGATGAAGAACGCCGAGATCGGCGAGGGCACCAAGGTGCCGCATCTGTCCTATGTGGGCGATGCCACGATCGGCGACTTCAGCAACATCGGCGCCGCCAGCGTCTTCGTGAACTACGACGGCGAGAAGAAGCACCGCTCGACGATCGGCAGCCACTGCAAGACCGGTTCGGACAACATGTTTGTGGCTCCTGTCACAGTGGGAGACGGGGCGTACACCGCCGCCGGCTCCGTCATCACCAAGGATGTGCCCCCGGGTTCGCTCGCCGTCGCACGCGGACAGCAGCGGAACATCGAGGGCTGGGTCGCTCGCAAGCGCCCCGGAAGCGCCGCGGCGCAGGCGGCCGAGGCCGCCGCTGCCGTGCGCCAGGAGGACGAGGGCGGGCAGTGACCTGCGAACCGGTGCGCCCATCCGGGGGCGTACCGTAAAAGCGCGCACCAAAGTGACATCCAAGGAGACGTGACGTGACCGGGATCAAGACGACCGGCGAGAAGAAATTGATGCTCTTCTCCGGCCGCGCCCACCCCGTGCTGGCCGAGGAGGTCGCCCACGAGTTGGGCGTCAGCCTGGTCCCGACCAAGGCATTCGACTTCGCCAACGGCGAGATCTACGTCCGCTTCCAGGAGTCCGCGCGCGGCGCCGACTGCTTCCTGATCCAGAGCCACACGGCTCCGATCAACAAGTGGATCATGGAACAGCTCATCATGATCGATGCGCTGAAGCGGGCCTCCGCACGCTCGATCACGGTGATCGTGCCGTTCTACGGCTATGCCCGTCAGGACAAGAAGCACCGTGGCCGGGAGCCGATTTCGGCGCGGCTCATCGCCGACATGCTCAAGACCGCGGGTGCCGACCGCATCCTCACGGTCGACCTGCACACCGACCAGATCCAGGGCTTCTTCGACGGCCCGGTGGACCACCTGTTCGCGCTGCCGATCCTCGCGGACTACGTGGGCGCCAAGGTCGACCGGTCGAAGCTGACGGTCGTCTCGCCGGACGCGGGCCGTGTGCGGGTGGCCGACCGCTGGTGCGACCGGCTGGGTGCGCCGCTGGCGATCGTCCACAAGCGGCGGGACCCGGACGTGGCCAACCAGGTCACCGTCCACGAGGTCGTCGGTGACGTCCGGGGCCGGGTGTGTGTCCTGGTCGACGACATGATCGACACCGGTGGCACGATCTGCGCCGCCGCGGACGCGCTGTTCGCGAACGGCGCGGAGGACGTGATCGTGACGGCCACCCACGGCGTCCTGTCCGGTCCGGCCGCGGACCGGCTGAAGAACTCCAAGGTCAGCGAGTTCGTGTTCACCAACACCCTGCCGACGCCGGGCGAGGTCGAGCTGGACAAGGTCACCGTGCTGTCGATGGCGCCGACCGTCGCCCGCGCCGTGCAGGAGGTCTTCGAGGACGGCTCCGTGACCAGCCTGTTCGAGGAGCACGCCTGATGGGCTTAACCGCGGACCGACCCAGCTGAGGCCACTCCCGGAAGGGGTGGCCTCAGCCATGGGGGGACCGTTGGTAGACTCGTGGGGTTGCTCGGCGAGGGAGGCTGTGGTTCACACAGCTCGTCCGTTATCGACGCGCTCTTCGTAGCAGGTCTGTCGTGGGCCGGGTGACGGCCATCTGTACACGATCTACGAGGAGTGCCCCATGGCTGAGGTCAAGATCCCCGCCAAGCCCCGCACCGAGTTCGGCAAGGGTGCCGCCCGTCGCACCCGTATGGCCGACCGGGTTCCCGGTGTCGTCTACGGCCACGGTGCCGAGCCGCTGCACGTCACGCTTCCCGCGTACGACCTGCTGATGGCGCTCAAGACCCCGAACGTCCTGCTGCGCCTGGAGGTCGAGGGCGGCAAGAGCGAGCTGGTCATCCCCAAGGCCGTGCAGCGCCACCCGATCAAGATCGGCATCCTGGAGCACGTCGACCTGCTCCTGGTGAGCAAGGGCGAGAAGGTCACCGTCGAGCTGCCGATCAACGTCGAGGGCGACCTGGCCCCCGGCGCCAACCTGCTCGAGTACGTGCTGAACACGCTGCCGGTCGAGACCGAGGCCACCCACATCCCCGAGGGTGTCACCATCTCGATCGCCGGCCTGGACGCGGGCGACACCGTCTACGCCAAGGACATCTCGCTGCCGAAGGGCACCACCCTGGCCGTCGAGGACGACGCGCCGGTGCTGCACATCGTCACCCCGCAGGCCGAGGCCCCGGAGCCGGAGGCCGCCGAGGGCGAGGGTGAGGGCGCCGAGGCCTGATCCGCCTCGTTCCGCATCGCCTGGCGACCGCCGTCCCGCTGCTGCCAGCGGGGCGGCGGTCGCGTATGAGCGCGGTCGCGTATAAGAGACCACTGGGCACACAAGAGCCTCACTCAGGAGAACGAGACGATGAGCGACGCAGACGCGAGCAGCCCGTGGCTCGTGGTGGGCCTGGGCAACCCCGGCCCGGAGTACGCGGCCAACCGCCACAATGTCGGCTTCATGGTGGCCGAGCTGCTGGCCGAGCGAATGGGCGGGCGCTTCAAGGCGCACAAGTCCCGTGCGCAGGTCGTGGAGGGGCGGATCGGGCCGCCCGGTCCGGGCAGCCGACGGGTGATCGTCGCGAAGCCGATGTCGTTCATGAACCTGTCGGGCGGACCGACCACCGCGCTGCGCGACTTCTACAAGGTACCGACAAGTCATGTCATTGCTATTCACGACGAATTGGACATCGACTACGGCGCGCTGAGGCTGAAACTCGGTGGCGGTGACAATGGCCACAACGGGCTGAAGTCGATCACCAAATCGGGGGGCCCGGACTACTTCCGGATCCGTTTCGGCATCGGCCGTCCGCCGGGCCGGATGGATGTCGCGGCGTTCGTGCTGAAGGACTTTTCCGCCGCTGAGCGCAGGGAATTGGACTACTTCGTGGACCGCGCGGCCGACGCGGTGGAGACCCTCATCGTGGACGGTCTGGAGCGCGCACAGGGCACCTACAACTCCTGAACGGCACTCGCGCGACTGTTCGGTTGGAGGTTGACCCGGGGCCCGCCGATGGCAAAGATCTACCGCCATGGCATCCACCGGCATCACCAAGCGCAGCCGTACGCGGCGGGCGGGCGAGAGCATGTACGGGCTGCTGCTGCTCGCGAAAAACGTCGCCATGACGCTCGTTGCGCTGCTCATCCTGGTGGCCGGAGTGTGGTCCTCCTGGAGCGACGCCAAGCCCACGATGCTCACCAAGGGACTGGAGCGCGGCACGCTCACGGTGTCCCGCTGCGACGACGACTGGTGCACCGGCCGGTTCACCCCCGGTTCCAAGGGCAGCGAGGCGCGGGCCAAGGTGCGGGTAGACGCGGCGGTCACGGACGGGAAGGGCGAACGGCTGCTGGTCGCGGTCAAGCCGGGCAAGGACGAGGTGGTGCGCACCGGTACGGCGGGCATCCTGCACGCCTGGGTTCCGTTCGGCGGCGCGCTGCTGCTGGCGTCGCTGGTCGTGGCGGGCGGGCTCCGGATGCGCCGTACGGCCTGGGGCCTGGGCCTGGCGGGCGCGGCGGTGCTGGGGGCGTCCTTCGCCACGCTGACGTTCTGAACCTGCAAAGCGAAAGCGGCGGCCCGCTCCTCCGGGGAGCGGGCCGCCGCTTGGTGTGCTGCCGGGGTGGTCAGCCGGTGTTGCGCAGACCCGCCGCCACGCCGTTGACGGTGAGGAGCAGGGCCCGGGCCAGCACCGGGTCCGGCTCTTCGCCGCGCTCGCGTGCGGTGCGCTGCCGGTCGAGCAGGCTCACCTGGAGGTAGGAGATCGGGTCGAGGTAGGCGTCCCGGACGTGGAAGGTCTGCTTCAGGACGGGGTTGGAGTCCAGGAGTTCGGCCTCGCCGGTGATCCGCAGCACCTCCCGCACCGTCAGCTCGTGCTCCGCCTGGATGACGTCGAAGACGTGCTTCAGCTCGTCCGGGACCAGGGTGTCGACGTAGTGCCGGGCGATCCGCAGGTCCGTCTTGGCGAGGGTCATCTCGACGTTGGACAGGAAGTTGCGGAAGAAGTGCCAGTGCTGGTGCATCTCGTCCAGCACACCGTCGAGCCCGGCCTCGCGGGCCGCCTTGAGGCCGGAGCCGACGCCGAACCAGCCGGGGACGATCTGCCGGGACTGGGTCCAGCCGAAGACCCACGGAATGGCCCGCAGCCCGTCGAGTCCCGCGCCGGAGTCGGGGCGGCGGGACGGACGCGAGCCGAGGTGGAGTTCGGCGAGCTGGTCGACGGGGGTGGAGGCGAAGAAGTACGCGGGCAGGTCGGGGTCGTCCACCAGGGCGCGGTAGGCGCCGTGGGCGGCGTCGGAGACCGTCTCCATCGTCGAGTCCCAGCGGGCGAGTGCCTCGTCCGACTGGCGCGGGGCGGTGTGCAGGGCCGACGCCTGGAGGGTGGCGGCCACCGTCAGCTCCAGGTTCTCCCGGGCGAGCGAGGGGACCAGGTACTTGTCGGAGATGACCTCGCCCTGCTCGGTCACCTTGATCTCGCCCTCGAGGGTGCCCCACGGCTGGGCGAGGATCGCGTCGTGGGTGGGGCCGCCGCCCCGGCCGACGGTGCCGCCGCGGCCGTGGAAGAGGCGCAGCCGTACGCCGTGCCGGTGGGCCACGTCGCGCAGCAGCCGCTGGGCGCGGTGGATCTCCCACTGGGAGGTGGTGATGCCGCCGAACTTGGAGGAGTCGGAGTAGCCGAGCATGACCTCCTGCACATCGCCGCGCAGCGAGACGAGGCGCCGGTAGGAGGGGTCGGAGAGCATGTCGTCGAGGAGCTGGTCGGCGATCTTCAGCTCGTCGGTGGTCTCCAGCAGCGGCACGATGCCGATCTTGGCCCAGCCGCCGTGCAGATCGATGAGCCCGGCCTCGCGGGCGAGGACGGCGGCGGCGAAGACATCGTCCGAGCCGGCGCACATGGAGATGATGTACGACTCCACGATGTCGGGCCCGAAGCGCTCGAAGGACTCGCGGATGGTCTGGAAGACACCGAGGGTCTTGGCTCCGGCGGCGTCCAGCGGCGCCGGGGAGGGCGCGAGCGGGCGGCGGGAGCGCAGTTCCTTGGCGAGCAGCTTGCGCCGGTAGTCGCGGGGCATGTCCGCGTACCGCCAGGACTCCTCGCCGAGGCGGTCGAAGAGCTGGCCGAGGGCGTGGTGGTGGGCGTCGGCGTGCTCACGTACGTCCATGGTGGCGAGCTGGATGCCGAAGGCGGCCAGGGTGCGGATGGCGCGCTCGAGGCGGCCGTCGGCGATCAGGGCGCCGCGGTGGGCGCGCAGCGAGTCCTGGATGAGCTTCAGGTCGGCCAGCATCTCGGCGGTGCCGAGGTAGTCACGGCCGGGGACGTGGGGGGCGTCCTTGGCGAGGCGCTCGCGGGTGTTGACGAGCTTCTGCCGCATGCAGGTGGCCTTGAGCCGGTAGGGCTCCTCGGCGTTCAGCCGCTTGTAGCGCGGGCTGATCTCGGGCAGCAGCTCCAGATCGCGCTGGAGGGAGGCGAGCAGCTCCTCGGAGGCGGCGGAGTTGCGGATCGAGCTGGAGAGGGCGGCGCGCAGATCGTCGATGATCTCCAGCGCGTCGGAGATGCCGTGCTCGTGCTGGAGGATCAGCACCTCCCAGGTCACCTGCGGGGTGACGTTGGGGTTGCCGTCGCGGTCGCCGCCGATCCAGGTGCCGAAGGTGAGCGGGCGGGTGGTGGCGGGCAGCTCGATGCCGACGCGCTCCAGCTCGGCGGTGAGGTCCTCCAGGACGTCGCCGACGGCGTGGGCGTGCAGCTCGTCGAGGTAGTAGACGGCGTTACGGGCCTCGTCGGCGGGCTCGGGGCGGGCGACCCGCAGCTCGTCGGTCTGCCACAGCAGGTCGATGTTCTCGGCGAGCCGCAGGTCGGAGCGGCGGCTCTCGCCGCCGGCGGCGAGGGTGTCCAGCAGCTCGGCGATCCGGCGCAGCTTGTTGAGGACGGTGCGGCGGGCGGCCTCGGTGGGGTGGGCGGTGAAGACCGGACGGACGCCCAGGTGCTCCACGGTCTGCCGCAGGTGGTCGGCGTCGGCGTCCTTGAGCTGGTCGACGGTGCGGGCGAGGATGCCGCCCTCGGCGGCCCGCCGGGCGCTCAGCTCGCGGCTCCGGTGCACCTGCTCGGTGACGTTGGCCAGGTGGAAGTAGGTCGAGAAGGCGCGCACCAGCTTGGCGGCGGTCGGCAGGTCCGTGGTGCCGAGGAGCTCGGCGGCGGCCTCGCCGTCACTGCGGGTGAGAGCGCGGACGCGCTCGACGAGGTCGAGGAGGTCGGGGCCCTCCTGTCGGACCAGGGTCTCGCCGAGGAGGTCACCCAGACGGCGGATATCGGCACGCAGGGCGGCGTTCGTGTGGTCGGCACTGCTCACAGGTGCGGGCTCCTTGCACTGAACGGGGGGTTCCTAGCGGGGTGCAGCCCCGCGCGGCTGGCGCCGCAGGGCCCGCACCGGGTGCTTTCGGCCATGTGCGGACCGCGCTGTCCGACGCCCCCAGGATAGGCGGCGTTCCCTCGGGGGAAACCAGAGCCCTCTTGCCCCGGTTCGCGGCCCTGCCATACTTACGTCGCCGTAGGTTACGGATCCGTAGCCCAGCCCCCGAGCCCCACGAGGGATCCCCATGACTGCAAGCCCCGACGTGGCCCACGACGCGCCGAAGGCCCAGGAGACCCCGCTTCCCTCCGCCACGCTGGGCGGGGACAGCAAGCGTTCCATCGAACAGATCACCCTGCTGCTGTTCATCACCGTCCCGTTCATCGCGCTGGTCGCGGCGATCCCTCTGGCCTGGGGCTGGGGGGTGAGCTGGCTGGACCTGGCGCTGATGGTGGTCATGTACTACATCGGCTGCCACGGCATCACGATCGGCTTCCACCGCTACTTCACCCATGGCTCGTTCAAGGCGAAGCGGCCGCTGCGGATCGCGCTGGCGATCGCGGGTTCGCTGGCGGTGGAGGGGCCGCTGGTGCGCTGGGTGGCCGATCACCGCAAGCACCACAAGTTCTCCGACGCGGAGGGCGACCCGCATTCGCCGTGGCGGTACGGGGAGACCGTCCCGGCCCTGATGAAGGGGTTGTGGTGGGCACATATCGCATGGATGTTCGATGAAGAGCAGACCCCGCAGCAGAAGTACGCGCCGGATCTGGTCAAGGACGATGTGATCCGTAACATCTCACGCCAGTTCGTGGTGTGGACGGTCGTCTCGCTGCTGCTGCCCGCGGCCATCGGCGGCCTGGTGACCTGGTCATGGCAGGGGGCCGTGACCGCGTTCTTCTGGGGATCACTCGTTCGGGTGGCGCTGCTTCATCACGTGACCTGGTCGATCAATTCGATCTGCCATGCGGTGGGCAAGCGGCCGTTCAAGTCGCGCGACCGCTCCGGGAACGTGTGGTGGCTCGCGGTGCTCTCGTGCGGCGAGTCCTGGCACAACCTGCACCACGCCGATCCGACGTGCGCCCGGCACGGGGTGATGAAGGGCCAGCTGGATTCCAGCGCCCGGATCATCCGCTGGTTCGAGAAGCTGGGCTGGGCGTACGACGTCCGCTGGCCGAACGCGAACCGGATCGACTCCCGGCGTAAAGAGGCCCCTGCCGAAGCGGCATGATAGAGGGCGTGGAGACCGACAGTAATACCAGCGGCAGCAAGGACCGGGCGGCCCGGACCGTCCGGCCCTCCGGATCCGGCTCCCGGCGGCCCCGCAGGGTGCGGATGACCGGCAAGGAGCGCCGGGAGCAGTTGCTGGACATCGGTCGGACGCTCTTCGCCGAACGGGGCTTCGAGGGCACCTCGGTGGAGGAGATCGCGGCGAAGGCCGGGGTCTCCAAGCCGGTGGTGTACGAGCACTTCGGCGGCAAGGAGGGGCTGTACGCGGTCGTGGTGGACCGTGAGATGCGGCGGATGCTGGACATGGTGACCACGTCGCTGACCGCGGGCCATCCCCGGGAGCTGTGCGAGCAGGCCACGTTCGCCCTGCTGGACTACATCGAGGAGTACACGGACGGCTTCCGCATCCTGGTCCGTGACTCCCCCGTCGCCCAGTCGACGGGCACCTTCGCCTCGCTGATCAGCGATATCGCCACCCAGGTGGAGGACATCCTGGGCCTGGAGTTCAAGGCCCGCGGCTTCGACGCCAAGCTCGCCCCGCTGTACGCCCAGGCTCTGGTGGGGATGGTGGCGCTGACCGGTCAGTGGTGGCTGGACGTCCGCAAGCCGAAGAAGTCCGAGGTGGCGGCGCATCTGGTGAACCTGGCCTGGCACGGCCTGGACGGTCTGGAGCAGAAGCCGCGGCTGATAGGCCACCGCAAGGCGTGAGCGGACGCCCTCAGGTCTGCTTACGGGCCACGGCGAAGATGCGGCGGAACGGGAAGGCCGTGCCGTACGGGGCCGGGGGGTAGGCCTCGCGGAGGAGGGCCGCGTACTCGCCGAGGAAGCGGTCGCGGGCGGCCGGGTCGTCGGCGAGGGCGGTGAGCACGGGCCGCAGGGCGGTGCCCTTGGTCCAGTCGAGGACGGGGTCGGGTCCGGTGAGGATCTGGAGGTAGGTGGTCTCCCAGGCGTCGACCTCGCAACCCAGCGCGGTGAGCCGGTCGACGTAGTCCAGGGGTTCCAAGGCCGAGGCGGGGTTGCGCACGGCGTCGACGAGGCGGTCGCGCCACTGCGGGGCGTCGCACAGGTCGCGCAGCAGGGTGTGGCTGGGGGCGCCGAAGTTACCGGGGAGCTGGAACGCGAGGGTGCCGCCGGGGCGCAGGGCGTCGAGCCAGGCGGGGAAGGCGTCGGCGTGGCCCGGCATCCACTGGAGCGCGGCGTTGGACACGATGAGGTCGTAGGTCTCGTCCGGCTCCCAGTGGAGGGCGTCGACGGTACGGAAGTCGAGGCGGCCGCCGCCGGTGGTGGGCCCGGCGAGGGGCTGGGCCTGGTCGAGCATCTCGGCGGAGCTGTCGAGGCCGGTGACATGGGCGTCGCGCCAGCGGTCGAAGAGCAGGACCGTGACGTTGCCGGGGCCGCAGCCGAGATCGGCGATACGGGGCGGGCGGCCGGGTTCCGCGGGGAGCGCGGGGATATGGGCGAGGAGATCGCGGAACGGGCGGGCCCGATGGCCGGAGTGGCGGAGGTACTGGGCCGGGTCCCAGTCGGGTGACGTACGCATGGTGAAGTCCCTTGAGCGGGTACGGTCGGTACGAGCAGGCTTACCGTCCTCCAAGGCATCTCTTGATGTCAAGAGACTTCATGTCGACAGACCTATTACACTGATCGTCATGGACGACGAGGTCGATCGACTGGTGGCGGCATGGCGCCGAGAGCGCCCCGACCTCGATGTCGAACCGCTCGAGGTGCTCAGCCGGGTCAGCCGGCTCGCGCGCCACCTCGACCGGGCGCGGCGGATCGCCTTCAGCGAGCACCAGCTGGAGTCCTGGGAGTTCGACGTGCTGACCTCGCTGCGGCGGGCCGGAACCCCGTACCAGCTCTCCCCCGGGCAGCTGCTGACCCAGACGCTCGTCACCTCGGGCACCATGACCAACCGCATCGACCGGCTGGCGAAGAAGGGCCTGGTCGAGCGGCTGCCCGACCCCAGTGACCGGCGCGGGGTGCTGGTCCGGCTCACCGCGGAGGGGCGCGACCGCGCCGACCAGGCGCTGGCCGGGCTGCTGGACCACGAGCGCGCCATCCTCGCCGAGCTGTCCCAGGCCCAGCGCGCCGAACTGGCGGCGCTGCTACGCCAGCTGACCGCCCCGTTCGACAATTTCCCCGGCTAGGTCGACCGGGCCGACGCCCGCCCGCCGGGCCAGCGCCACGGCGGCCAGCGTGGAGTGCACACCCAGCTTGCCCAGCACGTTCTGCATATGGGTGCGGACGGTGTGCGGGGACAGGAACAGCCGCTCGGCCACCGCCTTGCGGCCCAGCCCGGCCACCATGCAGCGCAGCACTTCCCGCTCACGCGGCGTCAGCGATTCGACCAGCCGCTCGCTCTCGGTGCGGTGCTTACGAGCCGCCGTCAGCTCCCGCAGCACGCCGGTGAGCAGCGCGGGCGGCAGATGCGTCTCATCCCGCAGCACCCCCCGGATCACGGCGAGCAGCCGGACCAGCGAACAGTCCTTGGCCACCCAGCCGGACGCCCCGGCCTGGAGCGCCGCCGCGGCCCGGCGCGGATCGTCGCGCTCGGCCAGCACCACGGTGCGCACCCCCGGTTGAGCGGTGCGCACCCCGCCGACCAGCGCTATGCCGTCCTGCGAGCGCCCGTTGACCCGCCCCGGCGGGCCCGCGCCCGGGCCGCCGCCGTGGGCGGCCTCGGCCGGTACGGCCTGCGGCATATGAATCGGCTCCCCGTTCAGGGAGCCCAGATCGGCGTCGATCAGCAGAACGTCGAAGCGGCGCCCCTCGGCCACTCCGCGCTCCAGACAGCGCAGCGCCGCCGGGCCGCTTCCGGCCGCCGCCACGTCCACGTCCTGTTCCGCCGCGAGGGCGGCGGCCAGTGACTCGGCGAAAATGCGATGGTCGTCGACCACCAGAACCCGAATACGTGCCACGGAACCCCCCACGTCGCCGGATACTCCCGGATACCCCGAGAAGCAGTACGGGTACGGCGCCCGGGAAGGGATCACCGCAACCGCACGGCCGCCGCCGTGCTGAGATCGCTACCCCACCCCGGGCGTCGTACCTGACTGTCTCGCCCCCTGATGCACGTCGGCCCCCACCGACGCTGTGCTCAGCGTAAGGCCGGGGTACGTCATCCGGAGCGAATGAACGAAACTGCCCGGCCTCGCCTGTTTACGGTGGTCTTTGTGCTCGGTCTTGGGGAGTAAGGAAGCCAAGAACGGCGAAAATTGATCGCTCAACGGCCGAAGGCAGCGAGAGTCCCCTCCGGCTACAGCCGCCGGGCGCCCTCGCTCGGGACCGCCGGGAAGATCCGCGGGGCCCCGTGTCCGGCGGCGGCGAAGGACTCGGTGACCGCCTTGGCCACCGCGTCCGCGTCCGCCTCCTCGACCAGCACAATCGCCGAGCCGCCGAAGCCGCCGCCGGTCATCCGCGCGCCGAGCGCGCCCGCCGCGCATCCCGACTCCACCACGAGGTCCAGCTCGGCGCAGGAGATCTCGAAGTCGTCGCGGCACGAGGCGTGTCCGGCGGTCAGGACCGGGCCGATGGACCGGGTGTCGCCCGCGTCCAGCAGCTCGATGACCTCCCGCACCCGCTGGTTCTCGGTCACCACATGGCGCACCCGGCGGCGCACGGTGTCGTCCACACCGAGCCCGGCGAGGGTGGTGAGCGTCGCGTCCAGGGTCGCGAATTCCACCTCGCGCAGCGCGGGCACGCCGAGCGCCCGCGCGGCCGACTCGCACGCGGCGCGCCGGTTGGCGTACGCGCCGTCGCCCAGCTCGTGCTTCACCCGGGTGTCCACGACCAGCAGCCGCAGCCCCTCCGCAGCGAGGTCGAACGGCACCTGCCGCTGGGTGAGGTCGCGGGCGTCGAGGAAGAGCGCATGGCCCTCGGTGCAGCAGGCGGACGCCATCTGGTCCATGATCCCGCAGGGGACGCCGACGAACTGGTTCTCCGCGCGCTGGCACAGCTGGGCCACGCGCTCCGGGGTGAGCCCCAGCCCGTACAGCTCGCTGAGCGCGGTAGCCGTCACCACCTCCAGCGCGGCGGACGAGGACAGCCCGGCGCCGGTGGGCACCGTGGACGCGTAGTGCAGGTCGGCCCCGCCGGCCGCGGCGCCGGAGAGCAGCCCCTCCTCGCGCAGCGCCCACACCACGCCCGCCGGGTAGGCCGCCCAGCCGCCGCGGTCGCCGCCGGCGCCGCCCTCGGCGACCGGGGTCAGCTCCTGGACACGCAGCTCGACGACCCCGCCCGGCGCGTCCCCGGAGTGGACGCGCAGCACCCCGTCGGTGCGCGGCGAGGCGGCCGCCAGGCAGGTGTGGGGCAGGGCGAGCGGCATCACGAAGCCGTCGTTGTAGTCGGTGTGCTCACCGATCAGGTTGACCCTGCCCGGCGCCGCCCACACGCCCTCCGGGTCGGTTCCGTAGACCTCCCGGAACCCCGCCGATACGTCGCTCACTCGCTGTCCCCTGTCCCTTTGTTCCTGTTGTGCGCGGCCGGGCGGCCGCGCACGGCGCCATTCAACCGCTCAGCCGTTCAGCCGCTCAGTGCGTGCGGCGCGCGAACTCCCACGCGTCCGCGACGATGCCCTTCAGATCGTCGCGGCTCGGGCGCCAGCCCAGGCGCTCCTTGGCGCGCTCGGCCGAGGCCACCAGCACGGCCGGGTCGCCGCCCCGGCGGTCGGCGACGACCTCGGGGATCGGGTGGCCGGTGACCTGGCGGACGGTCTCGATGACCTCGCGGACGGAGAAGCCGTTGCCGTTGCCGAGGTTGCAGATCAGGTGCTCGCCGCTGGTGGCAGCGCCCAGCGCCAGCAGATGCGCGTCGGCCAGGTCGGCGACGTGGATGTAGTCGCGGACGCAGGTGCCGTCGGGGGTCGGGTAGTCGTCACCGAAGACGGAGATCGCCTCGCGGCGGCCCTGCGCGACCTGGAGCACCAGCGGGATCAGGTGCGATTCGGGCTCATGGCGCTCGCCGTACGCCCCGTAGGCGCCCGCGACGTTGAAGTACCGCAGGGAGACCGCGGCCAGGCCGTGCGCGGCGCACTCCCCGCTGATCATGTGGTCGACGGCGAGCTTGGTGGCGCCGTAGGGATTGGTCGGCGCGGTCGCGGAGTCCTCGGTGATCGGGACGTCGTCCGGTTCGCCGTAGGTGGCGGCGGTGGAGGAGAAGACGAGGGTGCGCACCCCGGCGTCCCGCATCGCCGCGAGCAGCGCGGTGGTCCCGCCGACGTTGTTGACCCAGTACTTCTCCGGGTTGACGACGGACTCCCCGACCTGCGAGGACGCCGCGAAGTGCAGCACGCCGTCGTACGAGGCGTCGAGCCACTTGGCCGCGTCCTGGATGCGGCCCTCGATGAACTCCGCGCCCGCGGGTACGCCCTCACGGTGCCCGGTGGACAGGTCGTCCAGCACGGTCACCTGGTGCCCGGCCTCCAGCAGATGCGCGGCGACCACGCTGCCGACATAACCGGCACCGCCTGTGACCAGGTACTTCTTCTGCTGCGCATTGCTCACTTGCTCGCTACCTCTCGCAGTCGCTCGGCCGCGGCCTCCGGCGGCACATCATTGATGAACACATTCATGCCGGATTCGGAACCCGCGAGAAACTTCAGCTTGCCGGAAGTGCGGCGGATGGTGAAAAGCTCGAGGTGGAGTGCGAATTCCTCGCGGTCGTCCGCCGTGAACGGCGCCTGATGCCAGGCGGCGATGTACGGCGTGGGCGGCTCCCCTTCCCCGAAAATCCGGTCGAAGCGCTTCAAGAGTTCCAGATACATCTGTGGAAACTCTGTGCGCGCGGCATCGTCCAGCGCGGTCAGGTCCGGGACCCGGCGCTTGGGGTAGAGGTGCACCTCGTACGGCCAGTGCGCGGCGTACGGGACGAAGGCGGTCCAGTGCTCACCGTCGAGCACGATGCGCGATCCGTCGGACCGCTCATCGGCGACCACATCATCGAACAGATTCCGACCGGTCCGCTCACGGTGCTCGGCGAGAGAGCGGAGCATCAGCCGGGTACGCGGCGTCGGAAAGGGATACCCGTAGATCTGGCCGTGCGGATGGCCGAGGGTGACGCCGATCTCCCTGCCGCGGTTCTCGAAGCAGAACACCTGCTCGACGGAGGGGAGTTGGGCCAGCTCGGCGGTCCGGTCGGTCCAGGCGTCGAGGACCAGGGCGGCCTGCTCGGCGGTGAGATCGGCGAAGGAGGCGTCGTGGTCGGAGGTGAAGCACACGACCTCGCACCGCCCCGCGTCACCGGCCAGCGAGGGGAAGCGGTTCTCGAAGACGACGACGTCGTAGTCGGAGGCGGGGATCTCACTGAGCCGCCCGTCGCGCGAGGGGCACAGCGGGCATTCGTCGGCCGGCGGGTGGTACGTGCGCCCCTGGCGGTGGGAGGCGACGGCCACGTCGTCACCGATGAGGCGGTCGTGGCGGATCTCGGAGCGGGTGGAAATGGGGTCGAGCGGCCGCTCATCGACGGCGTCGCGCACCGCGTCGTCGCGCGCGTCGTAGTAGATCAGCTCGCGTCCGTCCGCGAGCCGCGTCGCCGTCTTCTTCACGTCCGCCAGCTCCTGTCCCGCTTCACCCAACACAACTAAACATAATGAACCACAAGTCAACAGTGGCGTCAATGCGCGATGGAGGCGCCCGGATAAAGCAGGATAATTCGCATGCGCTCTCTGGCAGCAGATCTCCGGCTCCCCACCAATGCCCTCGACTACACCATCCTGATCCTCTACTTCGCCGTCGTACTCGGCGTCGGATTCGCCGCCAGACGAAGCGTGAAGACGAGCCTGGACTTCTTTCTCTCCGGCCGGTCACTGCCCGCGTGGGTCACCGGTCTCGCCTTCGTCGCCGCCAATCTCGGCGCCCTGGAAATCCTGGGAATGGCGGCCAATGGCGCCCAGTACGGCGTCTACACGGTGCACTGGTACTGGGTGGGCGCCATTCCGGCCATGGTCTTCCTCGGCCTGGTGATGATGCCGTTCTACTACGGCTCCAAGGTCAGGTCGGTGCCCGAATTCCTGCTGCACCGCTACGGACCGTCCTCGCATCTGCTCAGCTCGATCATCTTCTCCGTGGCGTCCGTGCTGATCGCGGGCGTCAACCTGTACGCGATGGCCATCGTCGTCGAGGCGCTGCTCGGCTGGCCGCAGTGGGTGGCCATCGTCGTCGCCGGGCTGTTCGTGCTCGCGTACATCACCCTGGGCGGACTCTCCTCGGCGATCTACAACGAGGTACTCCAGTTCTTCGTCATCCTCGCCGCGCTCATCCCGCTCACCGTCGTCGGCCTGAAGCGGGTCGGCGGCTTCGGCGGGCTCAAGGACTCCCTCGAAGCGTCCCACGGCCCCAACTTCACCTCCGCATGGGGCGGCACCGGCATCGGCTCGGACAACCCGCTGGGCGCCAACTGGCTGACCATCGTGCTCGGCCTCGGCTTCTGCCTGAGCTTCGGCTACTGGACGACCAACTTCGCCGAGGTGCAGCGCGCGCTGTCCGCCAAGAACCTCTCGGCCGCCCAGCGCACCCCGCTGATCGCCGCCTTCCCCAAGATGTTCATCCCGCTGATCGTGGTGGTCCCGGGGCTGATCGCCCTGGCCGTCGAGCCGGGGATCGGCTCCACCAAGAGCGATCTCCAGTACAACGACGCGATCCCGCTCCTGATGAGCGACCTGCTCCCCAACGGGGTGCTGGGCGTGGCGGTGACCGGGCTGCTCGCCGCCTTCATGGCGGGCATGGCGGCCAACGTCTCGTCCTTCAACACGGTCTTCACCCATGACATCTGGCGGGCGTACATCATCAAGGACCGCCCGGACGAGTACTACCTGCTGACGGGGCGGGTGGTGACCGCGATCGGCGTACTGGCCGGGATGGGGACGGCGTTCATCGCGTCCTCGTTCAGCAACATCATGAACTACCTCCAGACCCTGTTCTCGTTCTTCAACGTGCCGCTGTTCTGCGTCTTCATCATCGGGATGTTCTGGCGGCGGGCCACCGCCCCGGCCGGGTTCTGGGGGCTGCTCTCCGGCACCGTCGCCGCGATGATCAACTACTTCTGGCTCTACAAGGACGGCGTCATCTCCATCCCCAGCGACCAGGGCGCCAACTTCGTCTCCGCCATCGTGGCGTTCGTGGTCGGCGGGGTGGTGATGGTGGCCATCACACCGTTCACCAAGCCCAAACCGGAGCAGGCGCTGGCCGGTCTGGTCTACGGAACCACCGCCCCCGGCCTCGCCGAACCCGCGGCACCGGGCGACGAGGCCTGGTACCGCCGGCCCGCCCTGCTCGGCTGGGGCGCGATCGTCCTCGCCGCCCTGTGCTACGTCCCGTTCTCCCTGTGATCCCGTGACCCTCCTGCGGATAAGGAACCCGCGCCATGAGTGACGACTACGAGTATCAGCACGAGGTCGAGGAACTGGAGGGGAAGTCGGCGACCGCGGCCCGGCTCTTCGACGTTCGGCGCATCATCGGCGGCCTGTTCGTGATCTACGGGATCATCGTCACGATCGCCGGGATCACCGCCTCCGACGCGGACCTGAAGAAGGCCGAGAACATCAACATCAACCTGTGGACGGGCATCAGCATGCTCGTCCTCGGCCTGCTCTTCCTGCTCTGGATGAAGCTCAGGCCGCTGCCCATGCCCCACCACGCCCCCGAGCAGGGCCCCGCCCGGCCCGGGGACGACAGCGCCTAGGGGCTGTCTTTAGTTGTGATCAAGATCGGCGGTACCTGCCGATCCGGTAGGACTGTGGTGTGACGCGTACGCAACTCACGGACGAAGAGTGGGAGTTCATCGGGCCATTCCTGCCGGTCGGCAGGTTTGGCCCGTACCCCGACCGGCTGCGGGATCAGTTCGAGGGGGTGATCTGGCGGTTCCGCACCGGCAGTCAGTGGCGGGAGATGCCCGAGCGGTTCGGCGCCTGGCAGACCGTCTACAACCGCTTCATGCGATGGCGGGACGCGGGTGTTTTCCAGGCCCTGCTGGAAGAGGCGATCGCCGAGGCCGTCCGCAGGGAGGAAATCGACATGTCGCTGGTCAGCGTGGATTCCACCACCACGCGGGCTCATCACGACGCGGCCGGCATGCGGGTCAGCGAAGAGACCCTGGCCGCGCTCGAAGAGGCGGCCTCGCAAAAGGGGGAGCGTCCGGGGAACAAGGCGGACAGGACGGCGAAATCGATCCGGTCCGCGCCGAACGCCGACGCATCCGCTTACGACGGCGGGCACGGCTGAAGGCCGCCCTGCTCGGGCGGTCCCGCGGCGGGCTGACCAGCAAAATTCACCTGGCCGCCGACCGGCGATGCCGGCCGATGGCGCTCCTTCTGACCGCCGGGCAGGCCGCCGACAGCCCCCAGTTCATCCCAGTCCTGAGCAAGGTGGGGTCCGTCTACCCGTCGGCCGTCCCCGCACCCGGCCCGCCGCCGTGGCCGGCGACAAGGCCTACTCCTCCCGCGCCAACCGCGCCCACCTGCGCAAACGCCGTATCAAGGCGGTCATCCCGGAGAAGAAGGACCAGGCAGCCAACCGCAGGAAGAAAGGCAGCCGGGGCGGCAGGCCCGTCACCCACAACGCCGATCTCTACCGCGATCGCAACACGGTTGAGCGGGCCATCAACAGGCTGAAGGACTGGCGAGGCATCGCGACCCGCTACGACAAGACGTCCGAAAGCTACCTCGCCGGACTGCATCTCCGCGCAGCGACCATCTGGATCAGCAGCCTCCTGAAAGCCAATTGATCACAACCGCAGACAGCCCCTAGGAGGGAGACAGCGGCGTCGCGCCGCGGTGCGTCGCCGCCCGGTCCAGCAGACCGGTGCGCGCCGCCAGCGCCGCCGCCTCCAGCCGGGATCCGACCCCGAGCTTCATCAGCACCCGCTGCACATGGGTGCGCGCCGTGCTGGGCGCGATGCCCATGCCCGCGGCGATCAGCCGGGTGTCCTCGCCCTCCGCGACCCGCATGAGCACCTCCACCTCGCGCGGGGTCAGCATGCGCAGCAGCCGGGCCCCCTCGTCGTCCGGCTGGGCCGCGGGGTTGAGCAGTTCCGCGAACGCCCCCTGCAACAGCTGCGGGGCCACCGCCGCCTCGCCCGCGCGCGCCTTCATCATGGCGCGCTCGACGCCCTCGATCCGCTCGTCGTGCCGGACATAGCCCGAGGCGCCCGCGGCGAACGCGGCGGCGATACCGCGTGGGTTCGGCACCGGGCCGAGCACCACCACCGCGACCTGTGGCCGCTCCTTCTTGATCCGCACGACCGGTTCGAACACGCCCGGATCGGCAGGTGTCGCCGTACCCAGCAGACACACCTCCGGTGCCCGGCTCACCACCAGCTCCGCCGCTCCCGCGCTCGGCGCGGCCGCGGCGAGCACCCGGTGCCCGCGCAGCTTCAACGCCGAGGCGAGGGCCTCCGCGAGCAGGCGGTGGTCATCGACCACCATGAGTCGCACGCCCATGAGTTTCCCCCCTTTGCCCCGGGAAGCTACACGCTTGTTCGACGTTGCGCGCCCCTTACCCGGAAGAAGCCCCCCGGAATGCCGAAATCCCGCCCATCTGCGCCTACTTGACATCTCATTCACGTCTGAAACAGATCGATGCGCCCTGCCCGGCGGAACGGATTCGATCATGGAGAATCCCTGGCATCCCTGGCGGAAAACGGCGGCGGCCCCGCCCGTACGGTGCGTACGGGCGGGGCCGCCGAGGGGTTGCGCCGGTGGGGGTCAGCTGCCGCCGAAGATGATGGCCAGCGGGTCGTCCTGGTCGTACGAGCCGGAGGGTTTGTCGGCGTAGACGGTGCTCATGTACAGCCGCTGGTCGGAGTAGATGATCTCCGAGTAGCTGGGGCTGAACTTCGACTCCATCTCCCCGCTGTCGGCCGGGTTCTGCAACAGCTTCGACTTCTCGTACGACTTGGGGTCGATGCGCCACACCGCACCGCCCTCGTCAAAGGTGCTCTCCTGGTAGGCGAGCACGAAGCCGTCCTTGTCGAGGCCGAGCGGTGTCATCGCGGCCTGCTTGACGCCGTCCGTCTTGCCGACCGGCTTGCCGGTCGTCAGGCTGAACGCCACGACCTCGTTGGCCGTGGTGGTGCTGTCGTAGCTGTTGCGGTCCTCCGACCCCAGGAAGAGGGCGCCCGCCGACTTGCTGACGGCGATCTGGCGGCAGCCCTCGACGCTGGTCGAGGGGCACTTGGCCTGGTACTTGCCGTTCTCGGTGCTGATCTTCGCGCGCACCGTACCGGCCTTGGCGCTGTCGTCGATGGACAGGAAGTCGGAGACCCCGGAGCCGGTCGAGTCGCCCGCGTCGAGCCCGATCACCAGCGGGTCGGTGGACGCGACGTGCACGTAGTCGATGCCCTGCGACACCTTGTACGCGGACTTCACCGCGCCCGTCTTCGGGTTCAGCGTCTGGACCTGGATCTGCGGGCTGTCGTACTGACCGCACTGGCGCACCGCGACCAGCTTGGTCTCGCTGCCGGCATAGCCGCGGTCCTCGCAGTCGTCGGTGGCCTGCGGCTTCCACAGCTGCTTGCCCGACGACGACCAGGCGGCGCCGCCGCTGGTGCCGCCCGCGGCGACCGTGCCGCCGCCGAAAGTCACCTCGTCGAAGGGGACCTTCTCGTCCCCGTCACCGACGTCCCGGTGCCACCGCATCTTGCCGTTCTTCAGGTCCAGCAGCGCGACCTGGTTGCAGCTCGGGTACTCGTCCTCCTTGGTCGGCTTGCTCTCCTGGTAGAGGACCGCGGTCAGACCGTCCTTGGAGACGTGGTCCGAGGACCAGCAGACCGCACCGGCAAGGGGAATCGACCACTTCGCGGATCCGCCGTCCAGCGGATAGCCGTCGATCTTGTTGACCCCGGCCTTGACGAAGGTGTCGCCGACGGTCCACATGCCCTCGACCGTGACCTGGTCATTGACCTTCGGCATGGGGAGCTTGTTGACCAGTCGGGTGTTGACCGTCTTCGGCGCGGGCTGGTTCTTGGTGCCGCCCGTGCTGCCCTGGCTGGTCTGCTTGTCCTTGTCCTTGGCCTGGTCATCGGTGGCGCCACCGCCGTTGGTGGCGAACCATATGCCGCCGCCGATGACCAGCGCGACCGCGACCACCGCGCTGACGATGACCGCCATCCGCTGCTTGGACCGGCCGCTGCCGCCGGGGCCGCCGCCCTGGCCCGGGCCGCCGGGGTACTGCGGCTGGGGCGGGTAGCCGTAACCCTGCTGGCCGTACTGCTGCTGACCGTAGGGCTGCTGGCCGTACTGCTGCCCGTACTGCTGCTGTCCGTACTGCTGCTGGTACGGGGACGGGGACGGCATGGCCGCCTGGGTGGGCTCCGCGTGCACCGACTGCCCCGGGTAGCCGTAGCCGCCCGCGCCCTGCGGGGGCGTCTGCGGCGGCTGCGACGGCGGGCCCGGGGGCGGCGGAGGCGGGACGGGCGGCTGCTGCGGATAGCCGTAACTCGGCTCCTGCGGCGCGCCGAAGCCGCCCTGCGGCGGCTGATTCGGCGGCGGAGGCGGCTGTGACATGGGTATTCCTTTGAAGCGAGCCCATGGACCGACTCGGCCTCCCCCGCTATCCCGGCGGCCGGAACCCGCCGGGATGGAGTGAATCGGACATGCGACCCGCCGGTGAGCAGCAGGGCAAGGCGGGAGTTCTTTGTATCACCCGGTCATGACAAGCCACGGGCCGGTCGCCATCTATCGAGCAGCTGAGACCGGCCCGTGACGCGACTGTTGCGCGCGCGTCGTCCGCCCTCACGCGGCGCCGGGGCCTCACCGTCGTCGGCTCACGCGTCGTCGGCTCAGGCGTCGTCGGCCAGCTCCAGCCAGCGGGTCTCCAGTTCGTCCCGCTCCCCCGTCAGCTCCCGCAGCTTGGCGTCCAGCTCGGCGACCCGGGTGAAGTCCGTGGCGTCCTCGGCGATCTGGGCGTGCAGCGTGGACTCCTGGTCGCTGATGCGGTCCAGCCGCCGCTCGATCTTCTGGAGTTCCTTCTTCGCGGCACGCTGCTCGGCCGCCGAACGCTGCCCGCCGGACGGCGCCTCCGCGGCCTTCTGCTTGCCGGAACCGGACGCGGACGGGGCCGTCGCCGCGGCCAGCATCCGCTGCCGCCGCTCCAGGTACTCGTCCACCCCGCGCGGCAGCATGCGCAACGTGGCGTCGCCCAGCAGCGCGAGCACCCGGTCGGTGGTGCGCTCCAGGAAGTACCGGTCGTGGCTGATGACCACGAGCGAGCCCGGCCAGCCGTCGAGGAGGTCCTCCAGCTGGGTCAGGGTCTCGATGTCCAGGTCGTTCGTCGGCTCGTCCAGGAACAGCACATTGGGCTCGTCCATCAGCAGCCGCAGGATCTGGAGCCGGCGCCGCTCACCGCCGGACAGATCGCCGACCGGCGTCCACTGCTTCTCCTTGGTGAAGCCGAACTTCTCGCACAGCTGCGAGGCGGTCATCTCCCGGCCCTTGCCCAGGTCGACGCGCTGCCGCACCGCCTCGACGGCCTCCAGGACGCGCAGGTTCCGGTCGAGTTCGGCGACCTCCTGCGAGAGGTACGCGAGCTTCACGGTCTTGCCGACGGCGATCCGGCCGCTCTCGGGCTGCCGTTCGCCCTCGCTGCGCGCGGCCTCGGCGAGGGCGCGCAGCAGCGATGTCTTGCCCGCGCCGTTCACGCCCACCAGGCCGATCCGGTCGCCCGGCCCCAGCTGCCAGGTCAGATGCTTGAGCAGCACCTTCGGCCCGGCGGTGACGGTCACGTCCTCCAGGTCGAAGACCGTCTTGCCGAGGCGGGAGTTCGCGAACTTCATCAGCTCGGCACTGTCGCGCGGCGGCGGGACGTCCGCGATCAGCGCGTTCGCCGCCTCGATGCGGAAGCGCGGCTTGCTGGTGCGGGCCGGGGCGCCGCGGCGCAGCCAGGCCAGCTCCTTGCGCATCAGGTTCTGCCGCTTGGCCTCCTCGGTGGCGGCGATGCGCTCGCGCTCGGCCCGGGCGAAGACGTAGTCGCTGTAGCCGCCCTCGTACTCGTGCACCGCGCCGCGCTGCACGTCCCACATGCGGGTGCAGACCTGGTCCAGGAACCAGCGGTCGTGGGTGACGACCACCAGCGCCGAGCGGCGCGCCCGCAGATGACCGGCCAGCCAGGAGATGCCCTCGACGTCGAGGTGGTTCGTCGGCTCGTCGAGGACGATCAGGTCCTGTTCGGCGATCAGCAGCTGGGCGAGCGCGATACGGCGGCGCTCGCCGCCGGACAGCGGGCCGATGACGGTGTCCAGGCCCTGCGGGAAGGCGGGCAGGTCGAGCCCGCCGAAGAGCCCGGTGAGAATGTCCCGGATCTTGGCGTTGCCCGCCCACTCGTGGTCGGCGAGATCGCCGATCACCTCGTGCCGGACGGTCGCGGCGGGGTCGAGCGAATCGTGCTGGGTCAGCACGCCCGCCCGCAGGCCCCCGGCGTGGGTGACGCGGCCGTCGTCGGCGGGTTCGAGCTTGGCGAGGATCCGGATGAGCGTGGTCTTCCCGTCCCCGTTACGGCCGACGACGCCGATGCGATCGCCCTCGTTGACCCCGAGGGACACGCCGTCCAGCAGCGCGCGGGTGCCGTACACCTTGCCGACGGCTTCGACGTTGACCAAGTTGGTGGCCATCACACTCCTGTTTCGCGGATCGATCGACGTCCCAGGGTAGTCGCGGTCAGGGAGTGATCACCGTCGCCCCGGGCGCCGGGCCGGACGCCGTCCGCACGGTGCGGCAGGTGCCGGACGCCGCGAGCGCCGTGGCCACGTCCTGCGCGGCCTCCGCGTCCTTCGCCAGGAACGCGCAGGTCGGGCCGGAGCCGGATACCAGGGACGCCAGCGCGCCCCCTTCCGCGCCCGCGCGCAGCGTCTCGGCGAGCGCCGGGCGCAGGGACAGCGCGGCGGGCTGGAGATCGTTGGTCACGGCGGCGGCCAGCGCGGCCGGGTCGCCGGTACGCAGGGCCGTGAGCAGCGCCTCGGACGGCTCCGGGTCGGGAATGTCGTCCACGGTCGCGCCCGCCCCCGTCTCCTCCCGGAGGCGGTCGCACTCCCGGTAGACGGCCGGGGTGGACAGGCCGCCGTCCGCCACCGCGAACACCCAGTGGAAGGTCCCGCCCGTCTCCAGCGGCGTCAGCAGCTCCCCCCGGCCGCGGCCGAGCGCCGCGCCGCCGACCAGGCTGAACGGGACGTCGCTGCCCAGGTCGGCGCAGAGCGCCAGGAGTTCGGTGAGGCTGGTCTTCGTACCCCACAGCGCGTCGCACGCCAGCAGCGCCCCGGCGGCGTCCGCACTGCCGCCCGCCATGCCGCCCGCGACGGGGATGTCCTTGGCGATGTGCAGATGCACGTCCGGCGCGATGCCGTGGCGCGCGGCGAGCGCGACCGCGGCGCGGGCGGCGAGGTTCGTGTGGTCGGTGGGGACGTGCGGCGCGTCGGTGCCCTCGACGGTGACCCGGAGGGTTTCGGCGGGGGTGGCCGTGACCTCGTCGTGGAGCCCTACGGCGAGGAAGACGTTGGCCAGGTCGTGAAAGCCGTCGGGGCGTCGGCCGCCGACCGCGAGCTGAACGTTGACCTTCGCGGGGACGCGGGCGGTCACGGGGCGGGTCACGGGGCTCCTAGGGGAGGGGGTGGGGT
>NZ_GG657754.1:4207949-4208743 GCF_000158915.1 Streptomyces himastatinicus ATCC 53653
GGGGAGCCCGGGACACAGACTCCGGCAAGGCGTAGGGCGCAGCCCTGAAGGGGGCCTGGGGCGGAGCCCCCGTACCGGGGGCCGGGGGTGTCCCCCGGTTTCGGGAAGGGGCGGGGTGGGGACAGCCCGCCGCAGGCGCCTCGGCAGGGTGCGGGCGGAGCCCCGAAGCGGGGCACCGGGCGTGCCCCGCCACGCGGCGGAGCCGCATAACGGAAGGGGCGGCCCCGGGCGCCTGCGGTGGGTCAGGGGGTGTGTTCGGCGATGGCGGCGAAGTCTTCTACCGTCAGGGACTCGCCGCGGGCCTGGGGGGAGATGCCCGCCGCCGTCAGGGCGGCTTCGGCGGCGGGGGCCGAGCCTGCCCAGCCGGAGAGGGCGGCGCGGAGGGTCTTGCGGCGCTGGGCGAAGGCCGCGTCGACGACGGCGAAGACCTCTTCGCGGGAGGCGGTCGTCGTGAGGGGTTCGGCGCGGCGGACCAGGGAGACGAGGCCGGAGTCGACGTTGGGGGCGGGCCAGAAGACGTTGCGGCCGATGGCGCCCGCGCGCTTGACGTGGGCGTACCAGGCGGCCTTGACCGAGGGCACGCCGTAGACCTTGGAGCCGGGCGGGGCGGCCAGGCGGTCGGCGACCTCGGACTGCACCATCACCAGGGTGCGCTCGATGGTGGGGAAGCGGGCGAGCATGTTGAGCAGGACGGGGACGGCCACGTTGTACGGGAGGTTCGCGACCAGGGCGGTCGGGGCGGGCCCAGGGAGCTCGGTGACGTGCAGCGCGTCGGTGTGGACGAGCGCGAAGCG
>NZ_GG657754.1:4209604-4218551 GCF_000158915.1 Streptomyces himastatinicus ATCC 53653
CCGCCGGTGATGCGCATCACCTTCACCGTCTGGCCGTCGCGCGGGAAGCTGTCCTGCGGGACGGAGGTGGTGTCCTGGCCGCGCAGGGTGAGTCCGGCCTCGGTGAGCGCTTCGCCGATGGTGGCGGCGTTGGTGCGGACGGGGTGTGGGCGGTCGTCGGCCATGAAGGTGACGGTGCGCTGGGTGCGGACGTGGAGGTCCAGCCCGCGCCGGGTGATGGCGGCGGAGCGGGAGGCGGACAGGTAGGCGCCGTCGGCGCGTACGCCGAGTTGGCGCAGCGCGCCGTCGACGGTGTCGGCGGTGGTCCACACCCGGCGGCGTTCACCGTCGACGGTGAGGGTGACGGGGCGGCCGTAGCGGACGGCGATCTCGTCGCCGCTGGTGAGGGATTGGCCGGGGGCGGGGGCGACGATGTCGTGCGGGCTGACCGCGACGTCCTCGTCGGCGAGCAGTTCGGCCACGTCGTCGGCGTAGGTGTGGAGGGTGCGCGCGTGGCCGTCGACGCTGAGCCGTACCGCCTTGTCCTGGGCGACGAAGGCGGAGGTGCCCCCGGCCAGGGCGGCGACCACGAGCGCCTGGGGCAGCAGCCGCCGCACCGGATCGGTGAGGACCGGGTTGCGTCCGCGCCGGGCGGCTCGGCGCGCGGCGGCACGGCCGCCCGGAACGCGGTGGCTGCCCTGCGTACGGCTCACGACGACACTCCACGGGTCCACGGGTCGGGGCGGGACGCCGCGGACTGTAGCGGAGTATCCGGTGACTCTCCAAAGCCGATTAATTACCCTGCGTTGTCAGCGGTCTTGGGGACCGTCGGGCACCGAATAGCCGAAGACACGTGCGGTGTTGGCCGCCACGGCGGTCGCCAGGGTGTCTTCGGGGACGCCCTTGACGTCGGCCATGGCCCGCAGGGTGAACGGAATCAAGTACGGAGCGTTAGGCCGTCCGCGGTAGGGCGCGGGGGTGAGGAACGGTGCGTCGGTCTCCACGAGGAGGAGGTCGAGGGGGGCGACGGCGAGGGCGTCGCGCAGCGGCTGGGCGTTCTTGAAGGTGACGTTCCCCGCGAAGGACATGTAGTAGCCGTGCTCCGCGCACACCTTGGCCATGGCGGCGTCGCCGGAGTAGCAGTGGAAGACGACGGTGTCGGGGGCGCCCTCCTCGGCGAGCACCCGCAGGACGTCGTCGTGGGCTTCGCGGTCGTGGATGACCAGGGCCTTGCCGTGCCGCTTGGCGATGTCGACGTGGCGGCGGAACGAGCGTTCCTGGGCGGCCATACCGTCGGGTCCGGTGCGGAAGTAGTCGAGGCCGGTTTCGCCGACGCCGCGCACCTGGGGCAGGGCCGCGAGGGTGTCGATCTCGGCGAGGGCCGCGTCGAGGGCCTGGTCGCCGCCGGGTTCCCGGGCGCCCTGCCGGGACCAGCCGTCAGGGTCGCCGAGGACGATACGGGGTGCCTCGTTGGGGTGGAGGGCGACGGTGGCCCAGACGCTGTCGTGGGCGGCCGCCGTCTCGGCCGCCCACCGCGACCCGGCGATGTCGCACCCCACCTGGACGACGGTCGTCACACCGACCGAGGCCGCCTTGGCGAGCGCGTCCTCGACGGTCCCCGTCTGCATGTCCAGGTGGGTGTGGGAGTCGGCGACCGGTACCCGCAGGGGGTCCGGGAGCGGGGGCGGAGCGTCCTTTTCCTTTTGCCTGCCGTTTTGTCCGCCGTTGTTCTTCCCGCTGCCGGTTCCGCCGCTGCCGCCGTGGGTCGATGCTGATTGCGCCATGAGCGTGATTCTATGAATGCCGGTGAATGTCGGGTGAATCACACCCTTCACCTCACGCTCATCCGCTCAACTGACCCCGACCCGGCTCATTTGCGATGCGAAAAGGGGTGCAGGAGATTCGACAGGTGCCAGTGGTGCCCACGGCGCCGCGTGGAGCCTCCGGTGTCCGCCTCGCCGTCCGGCCCGGCACCGTCCGCCCCCGCCTTCGGCGCACCGCGCGGCGGCGTGCGCCGGGCGCTCTCCAGTACCGACGAGACCTGGCCCGCCCGCATGATGCGCACCAGATGCGCACCGCAGTTGACGCAGTCGGGGCTCGTCAGCGGAGACGGGACGCGCGTGCCGTCGGTGAAGTACACGACGAAGGGGTGGCCCTCGCCGTCCACGTGGTGCTCGATGTCGTACGACCGTTCCCAGCCGTGCCCGCACTTCATGCAGGCGAAGGCGTACGCCTCGTGGGCCACCTCGTCGCCTTCGGGGCCGACGGTGGGCCGGGATATCGGGTGAACGCCGTTCGAGGCTCCCGCTATATCGCTCATGGCAGCTCCTCTTGTCCGCAGGACAAGTCTTCCGGGATTGGTTACGTCCCCGCGCTTCTCCAGTGGACGCCTTTCCCGGCGGGATCGCAGCAGCTCTTCCCTGTCTTTGGGGGAGATTTAGCTGTGCACTATCGAAACCGCCCGATCGGCAGGTCTGCCCTTTGCCTTTCAGTGGTGAGCTTTACCTTCGCGTGGCGCCCCCGCCGCCGCGTTCTTTGCCGCGACGACGGCATCGAACACCACCCTTTTGGGTACCCCGGCGGCCTGCGCGACCGCCGCGATGGCCTCCTTGCGGCGCTCCCCGGCCTCCTCGCGCACCGCGACCCGGCGGGCCAGCTCCTCAGGACCGGCCTCGTCGGGGCCCGGTTCCGCGGCGCCCTCGACGACGACGGTGATCTCGCCCCGTACGCCCTCGGCGGCCCAGGCCGCCAGCTCCTCCAGCGGGCCGCGCCGGACCTCTTCGTACGTCTTGGTCAGCTCCCGGCACACCGCGGCCCGCCGGTCCGCGCCGAACACCTCCGCCATGGCGGCCAGGGTGTCGGCCAGCCGGTGCGGGGCCTCGAAGTAGACCAGGGTGCGCCGCTCCTCGGCGGCCTCGCGCAGCCGCCCCAGCCGCTCCCCCGCCTTGCGCGGCGGGAAGCCCTCGAAGCAGAAGCGGTCCACCGGCAGCCCGGAGACGGCCAGCGCGGTGAGCACGGCGGACGGGCCGGGCACCGCGGTGACCGCGATACCGCGCTCGACGGCGGCGGCGACCAGCCGGTAGCCGGGGTCGGAGACCGAGGGCATGCCCGCGTCGGTGACCAGCAGCACCCGGGAACCCCCCGCCAGCGCCTCGACCAGCTCGGGGGTACGCGCCGACTCGTTGCCCTCGAAGTAGGACACCACCCGCCCGCCCGGCTGGACGTCCAGCGCCTGGGTGAGCCGGCGCAGCCGCCGGGTGTCCTCGGCGGCGATCACATCGGCCGCCGCCAGCTCGGCGGCCAGCCGCGGCGGCGCGTCCGCGGTGTCGCCGATGGGGGTCCCTGCGAGTACGAGCGTTCCAGTCACCGGGCCATCCTCGCAGCCCGCCGCACCCGCCGCGTCGGCCGCCGTTTCCACGGCGTCGGCCGCCGCTTCCGCGAGACACCACCTGATCCACGCCACACTCACAGGCCGCTTCCCTACGATGGCCCGGTGAGCAGTGACACCGCGACCCACGCCCAGCCGGGCCGAGCCGCCGGCCAGCACCCGCCGGCCTGGCAGCGTCGGCTGCGCCGTTTCGGATACGCGGGCCAACCCCGGCCCGGTGTACGCGAACGGCTGGTCCCGCCGTACCAGGAGCCGGGCACCCGGCTGTGGGAGACGCTCGGGGCGACCCCCGCGGTGGCGGCCAGAATCGCCCGCTGGAGCGGCTGGGGCGGGCCGCTGCTCGTCGCGCTCGTCGCCGGGCTGACCCGCTTCTGGAGCCTCGGCAGCCCGGACAAGGTCATATTCGACGAGACGTATTACGCCAAGGACGCCTGGTCGGTCTGGCGGTTCGGCTACGAGGGCACCTGGCCCAAGACCGCCAACGACAGGATCCTCGACACGCCGCAGCACATCCCGCTGAGCGACGCCGCGTCCTATGTGGTCCATCCGCCGGTCGGCAAGTGGGTCATCGGGCTGGGCGAGCAGTTCTTCGGGCTGCACCCCTTCGGCTGGCGGTTCATGGTCGCCGTGCTCGGCACCCTGTCGGTGCTGATGCTGTGCCGGATCGGGCGGCGGCTCTTCCGTTCGACGTTCCTCGGCTGCCTGGCGGGCGCGCTGATGGCCGTGGACGGTCTGCACTTCGTGATGAGCCGCACAGCGCTGCTCGACCTGGTGCTGATGTTCTTCGTGCTGGCCGCCTTCGGCTGTCTGCTCATCGACCGGGACAAGGCCCGGGCGCGGCTCGCGGCGGCGCTTCCGTCCACGCCTCCGGAGAGCGACGACGGCACGGCCCGGCCCGACGCGACGGTCGGCTGGGGCCTGAAGCTGGGCGCCCGGCCGTGGCGGATCGCGGCCGGGGTGCTGCTGGGCCTGGCCATCGGCACCAAGTGGAACGGCCTGTATGTGCTGGCGTTCTTCGGCCTCATGACGGTCCTGTGGGACGTCGGCGCGCGCCGCACCGCGGGCGCCCCGCGCCCCTACCGGACGGTGCTGCGGCGCGATCTGCCGTGGGCGTTCCTGTCGACGGTGCCTGTGGCGATCGTCACGTACATCGCCTCCTGGTCGGGCTGGTTCGGCGCGAGCGGCACCTTCAGCCGGTCCCGCGGCTGGCAGCACAGCGGCTACTTCCGCCACTGGGCCGAATCGGACCGGCCGGACGGCGGCGGCTACGGCACCGGCGGCGCCTTCGACTGGCTGCTCAACCCGCTGCGCAGCCTGTGGCACTACGAGACCGAGGTCTACAAGTTCCATGTGGGCCTGGACTCGCCGCACGTCTACCAGTCCAACCCGTGGAGCTGGCTGGTCCAGTCGCGGCCGGTCTCGTACTTCTACGAGTCCCCGCGGGCCGGTCAGGAGGGCTGCCCCACGGACGCCACCGAGAAGTGCGCCCGCGAGGTGCTGGCCCTGGGCACCCCGCTGCTGTGGTGGGCGGCCTGCTTCGCGGTGCTCTACCTGCTCTTCCGGTGGGCGCTGCGGCGCGACTGGCGGGCGGGCGCGATCCTGGCCGGGATCGCGGCCGGATACCTGCCGTGGTTCCTCTACCAGGACCGCACGATCTTCTCCTTCTACGCCGTCGTGTTCGTGCCGTTCCTGTGTCTGGCGGTGGCCATGATGATCGGCGCGCTGCTGGGCCCGCCGGGAGCCACCGATACCCGGCGGGTGGTGGGCGCGGTCGGCGCGGGCGCGCTCGTCCTGCTCATCATCTGGAACTTCATCTATTTCTTCCCGCTGTACACGGGCCAGACGATGCCGATGGATGCCTGGCGGGCCCGCATGTGGCTCGACACCTGGATCTGAGTCCGGGCCAGGCGCCCGGAGGAAGGCGTTCCGGAGGGGGCGCGGCGGGTTCACACGATGCCGGTAGAGTGCCTCGAACCGCGGCCCCCATCGCACCGGTGGGGGGACTCGAAGAACACAGTGGGGGTTCTGCATGCGGAGTGGCGCGAGAGCCGCGATCGTCAGTGCGGTGTTCGCCGCCATGGTCGTCAGTGTTGCCGGCTGCGGCAGCGGCCAGGATGACTCGTCGGGTTCCAAGGACGGCGCGAACGCGTCGGGCGACGAGAAGAACGCCGTGAAGAAGGTGAAGACCGGCCCGCCCAGCGCGGCCGAGGTCAAGACCACCGCCCGCTCGTTCCTGGCGGCATGGTCGGCGGGTGAGACGGCGAAGGCCGCCGCCCTGACGGACGACAGCGACGCGGCCACCGCGGCGCTGAGCGGCTACCGCAAGAAAGCCCATATCGACAAGGTGGAGCTGAATCCGGGGCAGGCCAGCGGCGACAAGGTGCCGTTCGCGGTCAACGCCCGGATCGCGTACAGCGGTGAGAGCAGCGTCCCCTGGACGTATGAATCCTCGCTGGATGTGACCCGCGACACCAAGACGGGCAAGCCGGTCGTCGACTGGCAGCCCTCGGTCGTCCATCCCAAGCTGGGCAAGGGCGACACCCTGAAGACCGGCGAGTCCGAGGCCCCGCCGATCAAGGCGGTCGACCGGGACGGCACGGAGCTGTCCGCCACCGACCACCCGTCCCTCAAGGGCGTGCTGTCCTCGCTGCGCGAGCGGTACGGCAAGAAGGCCGGCGGCAAGGCGGGCGTGGAGACCTTCATCTCCCGCGCCAAGGGCTCCAAGTCCCCCGACGAGACGCTGAAGGTGCTCTCCAAGGGCACCCCGGGCACGCTGAAGACGACGATCGACGGCAAGCTCCAGAGCACCGCCGAGCAGCAGGTGAGCAAGAAGAGCAAGGCGTCGGTCGTGGCGGTCAAGCCCAGCACCGGTGAGATCCTCGCGGTGGCCAACTCCCCCGCGAGCGGCTTCAACCCGGCGCTCCAGGGCTCGTACGCGCCGGGCTCGACCATGAAGGTCATCACCTCGGCGACGCTGATCGACAAGGGTCTGGCCGCGTACGGCAAGGCGCATCCGTGCCCGAAGTACTTCTCGTACGGCGGCTGGAAGTTCCAGAACGACAAGAAGTTCGAGATCAAGAACGGCACGTTCGAGCAGAGCTTCGCCCGTTCCTGCAACACCGCCTTCATCAGCCAGGCGGGGAAGCTGAAGGACGACGATCTGACCAAGGAGGCCCGTGACGTCTTCGGCATCGGCCTCAACTGGCAGACCGGCGTGCCCACCTTCGACGGCGCGGTGCCGACGCAGTCCGCGGCCTCCAAGGCCGCCTCGCTGATCGGCCAGGGCGGGGTGCGGATGAACCCGCTCAACATGGCGTCGGTGTCGGCCACGGCCTCCACCGGCACCTTCCGCCAGCCGTACCTGGTCGCGCCGTCCGTGGACAACCGGACGCTGGCCAAGGCGAGCAAGACGATGAAGTCGAGCACCAAGGACCAGCTGCGCAAGCTGATGCACCTGACCGCCACCTCCGGCACCGCCGCCGAGGCGATGTCCGGGATGAGCGGTGACTTCGGCGCCAAGACCGGTTCGGCCGAGGTCGACAACCAGGAGAAGCCGAACGGCTGGTTCACCGCCTACAACGGTGACCTCGCCGCGGCCGGTGTGGTCCCCGAGGGCGGCCACGGCGGCGACACGGCGGGCCCGATCGTGGCCGCGCTGCTGCGCGCGGGCGGCTGAGGCCCCGTCCTACCGCTGAGGAGCCGGGCGGGCGCGGTGATTCCGCGCCCGCCCGGCTCTTATCTGTGCAGCCGGTCGGCCGTTCAGCCGGTCAGCAGTGCGGCATTCCGGCGTGGCCGTTCTGGAGGGCCAGCTCGGTCACGTAGCCGTTGGACGGGCCCCACTGGTCGAGCTGGACCCAGACATTGCTGGTCCGGCCGCCCAGGCTGGCTTCGCCGCCCTCGGTGAAGCAGATGGCTTCCTGGTCGTCACCGAACTGGACATTGCCCCAGACGGCGCCGGTGGTGGCGGGCACCGACCGGATGTAGGCGTCGCTCGTCACATGAACCGGGACGTTCGCCGCCTCCGCCTTGGTGCCGATCGACTCGGCGGGCTGGGCACTGGCCGCGGTCGCGCTCAGTCCCACCATCGCCACCGCGGCGATACCAAGACCGGCCCCCGTCAGGCGTCCACGTACACGCATGCTCTCGCTCCCTTGATCGTTGTGTTGTCGGCGCCGCCGGTCGTGCTCCCCGTGGCGGCACGAACGACTCTCCCGCCCGGGTGTGGAAGGGAGGTTGAAGAAACGTTGACCGGTCATTTACCGGGGAGGTCCACTCTGGCTGACAGGGACGTGACAGGGGGTCGAGGTGGAGTTCCGGTTGCTGGGCCCGGTGGAGGCGTCGGCCGAGGGCCGACCCGTCGCACTGGGCCATCCCCAACAGCGCACCGTCGCGGCGGTGCTCCTGTGCGAACTGGGCCGCGCCGTACCGGCGGAGCGGCTGATCGACCGGGTGTGGGGCGAGGATCCACCGAGCTCGGTCCGCAACATCCTCTACGGGTACATCGGGCGGCTGCGCACCGCCCTGGCCGACTGCGGCGCCCCCGGCGTCCGGCTGGCCCGCCGCTCCGGCGGCTACCTCCTGGAGGCCGACCCCGAGCGGGTGGACCTGCACCGCTTCCACCGCCTCACGGCCGCCGCCCGCGACGGTGACGACCGCGTCGCCCTGTTACGGGAGGCCCTGGACCTGTGGCGCGGAGACGCCCTCAGCGGGCTGACCGGAGCCTGGGCGGAGGCGACCCGGGCCCGCCTCGGGGACGAACGGCTGGCGGCGCGGCTGGAGTTGTACGACGCTTCGCTGCGCCTCGGCCACCACCGTGAACTGCTGCCGGAGCTGCGCGCCCAGGCGGCGTCGCACCCGCTGGACGAACGGGCGGTACGGCAGCTGATGACGGCGCTGTACCGCGGCGAACGGCAGGCGGAGGCACTGGAGCTGTACGAGGCCACGCGCCATCGGCTCGCCGACGACCTCGGCGTCGACCCCGGGCCCGAGCTGCGCGGGGTGCACCAGCGCATCCTGAGCGAGGACCCGTCGCTGGCCGTGCCGGAGGAGTGCGGGGCGGACGCGGTGTCCGTCTCCGAAGCGCCGGTCGGGACGGGCGCTTCCGGACCGCCCGCCGACTCCGCGCTGCCGCGGGTACCCGCCGGACTGCCGCATGTGGTGGGCGGGTTCCGCGGTCGGGACGAGGAACTGGCCCGGCTGGACGCCCTGCTGCCGCCCGGCCCGGGCCCGGCCACGGAGGCGGCCGAGGACCCGGCCGGAGCCGTGGCCATCGCGGCCGTCTGCGGCACGGCCGGGGTCGGCAAGACCGCCCTCGCCGTGCACTGGGGGCACCGGGTCCGGCACCGCTTCCCCGACGGCCAGCTCTATGTGGATCTTCGCGGCTTCGACCACGACAGCGAGCCGCTGCGCCCCGCCGAGGCCATCGGGCAGTTGCTGCACGGGCTGGGGGTGGCCCGGGAACGGATCCCGGCCGACGGGGACGAGCAGGTGCATCTGTACCGCTCGTTGCTGGCCGGGCGGCGCATGCTGGTCGTGCTGGACAACGCCGCCTCGGTGGAACAGGTGCGTCCGCTGCTGCCC
>NZ_GG657754.1:4218761-4247764 GCF_000158915.1 Streptomyces himastatinicus ATCC 53653
TCTGCGGGGCGCTCCCGCAGGCGTTGCGGGTCGCCGCGGCGCAGCTGGTCTGCGACCCCGGGCGCCCGGTCGCCGATCTGGCCGACGAGCTGGGCGACGGCGACCGGCTGGCGGCGCTGGAGCTGGACGGCGACCCGGCGTCCGCCGTCCGGCGCGCCTTCACGCTGTCGTACCGCGCCCTGGCCCCCGGGCCGCTCCGGCTCTTCCGCCTGTTGGGCGTGGCCCCGGGGCCGGAGATCACCGTGCCCGCCGCGGCCGCCCTGCTGAACACCGGCGAGCGGAAGGCCGCCGGGCTGCTGCGCGCGCTGGATGCCGCGCATCTGGTCGAGTCGCCGCGTCCGGGCCGCTACCGGCCGCACGACCTGCTGCGCGAGTACGCCGCCGAGCGGGCCCGCGCCGAGTGCGGCGTCGCCGAACGCGCCGCGGCCCTGGAGCGGCTGCTCGCCTGGTACTTGCGGCACGCCGACGCGGCCACCGCGTACGGGTACACCCCGCAGGTCCGGCTGGAGCGGGACCGCGCCGGGGGCGGCGCGTTCGCCGGGCGGGACGAGGCGCTGGCGTGGCTGGAGGACGAGCGCGCCAATCTGGTCGCCGCCGTCGTCCGCGCCGCCGAGGCCGGTCCGTACCGCACCGCCTGGCAGCTCGCGGACGAGCTGCGCACGTACTTCTACCAGCGGCGCCATCTGGCGGCGTGGGAGGACGCGGCGCAGGCCGGGCTGCGCGCGGCGCGGCAGGGCGGCGATCCGCTGGGCGAGGCGGCCATGCTGCACAGCCTGGGGACCCTGTACCGGCACACCGGCGAGGTGGAGGCGTCGCTGGGCTACCACCGGTCGGCGCTGGAGGGGTACCGCCTGGCGGGGTTCGCGGAGGGCGAGGCCGCGATGCTGTGCAACCTGGGCACCCTGTACGACGACATGGGGGACATGCGGCGCGCGGCCGAGTGGCAGGACCGGGGCATCCGGATGTTCCGTACGCTCGACCGGCCCGGACTGCTCGGCCCCGCGCTCTCCAACAGCTCCGCCGTCGACGTCCAGCTCGGCGAGCTGCGGCGCGCGGTGGACCGGGCGACCGAGGCCATCGGGATCTACGGGCGCCAGGAGACCTCGTCCGGCACGGTCACCGCGATGATCAACCGCGGTCAGGCGCACCGGCTGCTCGGCGAGCCGGACCGGGCGCTGGCGGACGGCCGGGCCGCGGCGCGGCTGTGCCGGGAGCTGAGCCAGCGCCACAACGAGGCCAGCGCGCACGACCTGCTGGCCCGGGTGCACGGCGACGCGGGGCGGCCCGACGCCGCCTTCGCGCACGCCGAACGCGCCCTGGAGATCGCGGTCGAGACCAGCACCCCCAAGGACGAGGCCGACGCGCTCACCACGCTCGGCGAACTGCACCGCGCGGACGGCAGATCCGACCGCGCCGAGGCCCGGCTGACCGAGGCCCTGGACGCCGCCGCCTCCCGGGGGCTGCGGCGCCAGGAGGCCGAGGCGCACGTGGGGCTGGCCCGGCTCCGGGACGGCTCGCGCGCGTACGAGGCGGCCGCCGGTCACGCGGAACGCGCCCTGGCCATCGCCCGCGGCCAGGGGCTGCGGCTGGTGGAGTGCCGGGCCCATCACGCGCTGGCCACCCTGTGCCGCGCGCTGCGGGACCCGGAGCGGGCCGGTCGGCATGCCTCCCGCGCCCGGCACATCCGGGCCGAGACCGGCTTCCGCCCGGCACGGCTCGGCTGAGCCATGCCCTCGGCTGAGGACGCGGCTCAGCCGAGGGCGTGGCCGGTCGTGCTGTCCACGTGGTCCGGGATCTCGCCCTCGTGGCGGTCCCCCGTCGAAGCGGTGCCGGAGGGCTCGAACATCAGGATCGAACCGCCGGTCGACGACGGCTTGTGCTCGGTGCCCCTGGGGACGACGAAGGTGTCGCCCTTGGTCAGTTCGACGGTCGTCTCCTTGCCGTCGGCGTCCCGGAGGGCGATGTCGAAGCGGCCGTCCAGCACCAGGAAGAACTCGTCGGTGTCCTCGTGCACGTGCCAGACGTGGTCGCCCAGGGTGTGGGCGATCCGGACGTCGTAGTCGTTCATCCGGGCGACGATGCGGGGGCTGTAGACCTCGTCGAAGGAGGCCAGGGCCGTGGCGAGATTGACGGGCGTCGTGTTCGTGTTCATGGCGTTCATGGTCCGATCGTCCGCGGTCCGAATGGACGTGGTCTTGAACGCCGGTGCGCGTTTCCGCATTTCGGCGCCCCCGAAATGTCCTCGCGCGGCCCCGGCGTCCGCCGATAGCGTCGGCGCCATGGCCTCCGACACCCCTGACACCGCCGCCTCCGGCACCGCCGCCCATCCCCGCTTCGCCGAGGCCCTGCGCGGCCTCGGACTGGACGTGGAGATCCGCCGCTTCCCCGATGCCACCCGCACCGCCGTCGAGGCGGCCGAGGCGGTCGGCTGCGAGCTGAGCCAGATCGTCAAGTCCCTCGTCTTCGAGGCGGACGGTCTTTCCGGTGGTGGTGCTGGTGGACGGCGCGTCACGGGTCGATGTCGAGCTGGTGCGCCACGAGCTGGGCGCCGACGCGGTGCGGCGGGCGAACGCCGCGCTCGTCCGGGAGACGACGGGCTACGCCATCGGCGGCGTACCGCCCTTCGGGCACCGCACCCGCACCCGGGTCCTGGCCGACCGCCGGCTGCTGGACCACGAAGTCGTCTGGGCGGCGGCGGGCACCCCGCACGCCGTGTTCGCGCTCGATCCCAAGTCCCTGATCGCGCACGCCGAGGGGACCGTGGCCGACGTACGCGACACCGCCGCGTGACCCCGCTCGTCGCGGCCGCGGTCCTCCTCGCGGCCATCACCCACGCGAGCTGGAACGCGATCGCCCACAACATCCGCGACCAGCTGCTCTCCTTCACCCTGGTGAGCGGCGGCGGGGCGCTGTGCGGAGTAATACTGGCCTTCTTCAGCCCGCTGCCCGCGGCGGGCGCCTGGCCGTATCTGATCGCCTCCGCCGCGATTCATCTCGTGTACTACGCCCTGCTCATGCGCTCCTTCCACCTGGGCGACTTCGGCCAGATGTATCCGATCGCCCGCGGCACCGCGCCGCTGGTGGTGACCGTGCTCGCCGCGGTCTTCGCCTCCGAGACCCCGGACGGCCGCCAGGCGGCGGGCATCGCGGTGGCCTCGGCCGGGCTACTGGGCGTGGCGCTGTGGGGCGCGCGGGGCGCCCGTACGGCGGGGGACGGTGCGCCTGCGGCGGGGAACGGCGGCCCGCACGGGCTCGCCCTGGCCGCCGCCGTGGCCACCGGGCTGTCCATCGCCGCGTACACCGTGGTGGACGGCCTCGGCGTACGCGCCTCCGGCACCCCGGTCGGGTACATCGCCTGGCTGATGATCCTGCAAGGGTTCGTCATCCCCGCCTACGCCCTCGCCACCCGCCGCCGCGCCCTCGTCGTCCAGCTCCGCCCGGTCGCCCTGCGCGGCCTCCTCGGCGGGTTCCTCTCGGTCTGTGCGTACGGCCTCGTGCTGTGGGCGCAGACCCGCGCCGCCCTCGCCCCGGTGGCCGCCCTCCGGGAGTCCTCCATCATCGTGGGCGCGGCCATCGGCACCGTCTTCTTCAAGGAACGCTTCGGCGCCCCGCGCATCGCCGCGGCGGGTCTGATGGTGGCGGGCATCGGCCTGATGTGGCATCCGGGCTGAGCCCGCTTTTGATCTCCCGGCCCGTCACGCGTTCCCGATGGCCCTGCGCAGTGCGCCGCCCGACATCGTGATGCCGCCGTCCACCGGGAGGGTGACGCCGGTGATCCAGGCGGCGTCGGTGGAGGCCAGGAAGGTGATGGCGGCGGCGATGTCGGACGGTTCGCCGACCCGGCCGAGCGGGTAGATGTCGGCGGCGCGGCGCAGCGCCTCCTCCCGGCCGTCCCAGCCGGGGGTGCGGATGGTGCCGGGGGCGACGAGGTTGACGCGGACGCCGCGGGCGGCGGCGTGCCCGGCGAGGGTGCGGGTGAGGCTGCCCAGGCCCGCCTTGGCGGCGCTGTAGGCGTGGTTGCCGAAGTCCTGGAGCCCGTTGACGGAGCCGACGTTGACGATCGCGCCGCGGCCGTCGGCGGCGGCCAGGTGGGGCAGCGCGGCGCGGGCGCAGCGGAAGGCGCCGCCGAGGGTGACGTCGAGGTCCTGGTCCCATTCGTCGTCCGGCTGGTCCTCGAACAGCGGGGTGTCGGGCCGGCAGGAGTGGGCGTTGTTGACGAGGACGTCGAGCCGGCCGAAGCGGTGGACGGCGTGGGCGACGGCCGCCTCCGCGTCGGCCCGCTCGGCGACATCGCAGGCCAGCGCGTCGGCCTCGCCGCCGTCTTCGCGTATCGCCTCGGCGGCGCGGGCGGCCCGTTCGCCGTCGAGGTCGGTGACGAGGACACGGGCGCCCTCGGCGGCGAAGCGGCGCGCGGTCACCTCGCCGATGCCGCGTCCCGCCCCGGTGACGACGACCCCGTACCCCTCGAATCTGCGCACCCTGTGCTCCCTCTCGCCGCGTTCCGGACCGGGTCCTCCGCCCGGGTGGCGGGCCCGACGGATCACTGCCCGCCCGGGAGGCCCGCAGTCGCCGGGTTTCGGCCACCGCCCCGCCGCGGGTCAGTCCGGCCGGGCAGCCGGGGCCTGAGCCGGTACCGGAAGCGGGGCCGGATCCGGAAGGGGAGCCGTACGACGGGGGCGGGTCGCCTTGATGCGGTGCACCGCCGCGAGCAGATCGGTCTGGGACACCCGGGGCCGCCCGGTGCGCAGCACCTCCGCGGCCGCGTCGATCACCGCGCGGCAGATGTCGCGCCCGGTGACGTCGTCGACCTCCGCCAGCCGCTCCGGGGAGACATCGCCGTCCAGCGGCAGGGCCTCGGGCAGATGGCGGCGCCAGATCTCGGCGCGGGCCGCCCGGTCCGGGCTGGGGAAGCGCACATGCCAGACGCGGCTGTCGAACGCGGTGTCGTAGCTGGTCACCAGGTTGGTGGCGAGCACGACCAGCCCCTCGTGGCCGTCGAGCGCGGTCAGCATCTCGCTGCGCATCGCGTTCACCGCGTGCTCCGAACCGTGGCTGGTGGTCTCGAAGCGGGCGGACATCAGCGCGTCCGCCTCGTCCAGGAAGAGCACCGCGCCCTGCTCGCGGGCGGCGTGGAAGAGCGCGCCGAGATTCTTCGGGCCCTCCCCGTGGAACTTGCTCTCCAGCTGCGAGGCGCGGGCCGCGATCACGGGGCGGCCCAGCCGGTCCGCGATCGCGTGGGCGGCCAGGGTCTTGCCGGTGCCGGGCGCGCCCTCCAGGTTGACCGCCGAGCTGGGGTGCGGCTGGATGCTCCGCAGCCCCCAGTCGTCGTACAGCACCCGGCGCTGCTCCACGGTGTGCACCGCGCGCAGCAGCTGATCGAGGGTGCGGGCGGGCAGGACGAGGCGGTCGAAGCTGTGCAGCGGGGCGGTGGCGGTGAAGCGCTCGGCGCGCTCGGCCTCCGACGGTTCGTCCGCCTCGCGCCGCCGCCCCGCCTCGTCGCCGCGCGGGGGCGTGGCGGGGGCGCCGGGCGGCTGGTTGGTGATGGTGACGGTGAGCGGCTGGGGCCCGTGGTGACCGCTGAACGCCTTGGCGGCGGCGATCAGGCGGGTGCGCAGCAGGCCCGCCTCCACGTCGTCGGCGCCGTGCGGTATGCCGGTGACGGCGAAGGCGGTGGCTCCCTTGTTCTTCACTGGGGTCCTCTCTCCCATGAGCCCGGAGGCGGGTGGCGGGCGGTCAGCCCCAGACGGCGACCTGGTGGTGGGCGTGGGCGTTGCGTACGCGGTCGTCAGCCTGTTTTCCCTCGATGCGGCGGCTGTCGACGAACTGTTCTCGCGAGGTGTCGAACAGCCCCTGCACATAGGCGACATTGCCGTCGCGGATGGACTCGGAGACGGTGACGCAGCGCAGATCGGGGTCGGTCTGGAGCCGCTCGCTGCGGGCCCGGAACCAGTCGGCGAGATATTCGATGGTCACGACGACCACGTAGACCACCGCGACCGCCCCCATCCCGCCGAGCGCGACGAGGACCATGGCCAGCAGGCTCAGCACGAGGGCACCGCCTTTCCGAAGATGATGAGGTCCTTGTCGCCGAAGGCCGCGGCCAGCTCCTCGTCCAGCTGCCGGGTGCGGCAGACCCAGACCGGGGCGGGCGTGTCCGTGCCGCGCACGGGGGCGTTGTCCCCGTCGAGGAAGAAGGTCTGGACGAGGTATTCGCGGCCCCGGCGCCGCCGCAGCACGGCCCCGGCCTCCGCCTCCGGCACCCGGGGGCGGTTGCGGACCAGGAAGGCGACCACGTCGGCGTAGCCGAGGACGGCGCGCAGCGGCGCGCGCTTGGCGGCGAGGCCGTCCCGGGCCTCCCCGACCTGGTCGCCCCATTCGATGAGGGTGTCTATCTGCCGGAGCATCAGGTCGACGGTGTCGAGCAGCGGGTCGGCGACGGGCTTGTCGTCGGGGACGAGGGGCTCTGCCATGGGTTTCCTCCCGTGGGCGGTCCCGGCGCGGTGCCGGACCCGGCACCTCAGATGCTCCTCGCCCCGCGTGTCGCCGCGCGTCCCATGGCACGGCGGGAATTCTGGGGCGCGGCTGTCGTCACCGGGTACGACAGATACCGACACCCGGTGGGCGTACGGGGCCTACGCTCCGGTGCCCCGGCGCGGCGGATGGGCCCCGAGCGCGGTGAGGCGGCGCAGCAGCTGGTCGGGTTTGGTGTGCCGGGAGCAGACGTACATCGCGAACATCATGCGGATGTCGGCGGGTTTGGAGCTGATGCCGCAGGTGGTCATGGCCCGCTCGATCTGGGTGCGGACGGTGGAGACCTTCACATCGAGCTGGGCCGCGGTCTCCTCGTACGAATAGCCGTCCGCGTACCACTCCAGCGCCCGCACCTGGCCCTCGCTCAGCCCCGCCGCCCAGTTGGAGAACACCACGGGCTGGTGGGCTGGCGGCTGCTCGGCCGACGACGCCATGTAGAGCGTGTCCAGCAGGGTCAGCTGGCCGAGTCCGGTGCGGGCGCACTGCATCCGGAACAGCTCCAGGTCCTCCCGGTAGCGCTTGTCCGCGACGCCCAGCTCCTCCAGGATCCAGGCCACCCGGCCGCCGCGGGCGGTGCGCGCCAGCAGCTCGGCGAGATACGGCGGGATGGTGAGCCCGCATTCGCGCACGGCCGTGTCCAGGGCGGACGCCAGATGGGGTTTGAGCCAGTGCGGATGGTGCCGGGCGTCCCATACGGCGTTCGCCAGGACGGCCGCGCCGACCGTCTTGCCGAAGACCGCCCGCGCCCCGCACACCCAGGGGGCGACGCGCTGGCGCCACTGCTCGGCGGCCGTGCACACCACCACGTCCGACCGGCGCACCAGATCGGCGAACTGCTCGGCGGTGCCGACGCCCATCAGGTCGGCCACACACACGTCGTACTCGGCGCCGCTGATGTCGAGCCCCTCCACCGAGTCGACCTCGCAGACCACGGTCAGCCGCGGGTCCGCGTCCAGCGAGGCCACCAGGCCGCGCCGGGTCATCTCATGGTCCTCGACCACCGCCACCTGTAACGGCTGCTTGGTGCCGCGCTGGCTCTCGTCCGTCATGCGGATGCCTCCTCCTGCCCGCTCCGGGCCCGCCCGCTCTGTGCCCGCCCGCTCGTCGACCGCGCGCTCTGTGCCCGCGCGCCGCGCCGCCGTACGCCGCGTACGCGCCCCTCCCGCGCGCCCGGTGGGCGCTCGGCCGCCGCCGGTGCGGGGGCGATCGGCAGGGTCAGCGTCACCTGGGTGAGGCCGGGCACCGAGAGCACCCGCAGCGCCCCGCCGTGCTCCGCCAGCAGCCGCTGGTGGACGGCCAGGGAGCGCATCGCGGCGACACCGGCCGCCAGCGCCTCGGGCGGGAACCCGGCGCCCTCGTCGGTGACCACCAGCTCCACCACCTCCACCGGCTCACCCGGCTCCGCGCCCTGCTCGGTCACGATGTCCACGTGCAGCAGCGCCTCGTGCACCCCGGCGCTGCGCGGCACGTTGATCAGCAGCGCCCGCAGCGCGGTCTCCAGCAGCTCCACCTCGTGCGGACGGACCCGGGGCGCCGCGCCCAACAACCCCTCCGGGTGACGATGGGCTCCCCGGTGAGGGGCGTCGTTGGCCGGCCAGCGCGACCTGCCGGTGGACCATTGGCTATTCAGCGGGCACCGAACGCCGCTGAACCGGGCCGGGTGCTTGATGAAGGTGCGCAGCCGTTTTCAGGGCCGACCATCGCGACTTCCGCAGCGAGGGCGAGCTGATCGGGGTCCGACGCGTCGGCGCGCTGGAACGCGCCCAGGGTATGGCCGATGTGGTTGTGCAGTTCGATGGCGAGCAGCCGGCGCTGCTGCACCTCGTGCAGCTGAAGGCTCATATCGCCCAGGTCGGCGGCGAGTTGCAGCAGATACAGGGCGCCGCGCCGGATCAGATAGGCCAGCGCCCCGTAACCGGTGAGCCCGATCAGCACATCGGAGTGGGTGAGCGCCTCCGGGACGCCCAGGGCGATCACCGCGGCGTACGACGCGGCGACCGCGCCGGTGCCCATGACGAGGACCCGCAGCCGCTGGCCGAGGGCCGAGCCGACGCTCGCTCCGGAGATCTGCTCGGTGGTGAGCACCAGCAGCGGGGCCATGTCCTGCGCCCGGTCGGGGCCCATGACCACGACGCAGGCCCACAGGGAGGCGACGGCGGAGCACAACTCGACACCGGCCGCCAGGCTGTCGTACACGACCGGCCGGGTGGCGTCCCGGTCGTCGGCGCCGCGGTCCTCGGCGTCGCGCGCCGTCACCCGCCGGTGGTTGCGGACGATGTGCAGGGTGAACCACAGCGATTCGGCCACCACCGCGACCAGCAGCACCAGCCCGCCCGTGCGATGGGCGACATGGCCCGCGATCCCGGGCACGGTCACCGCGAACTGGATGCCGTGCATCAGCCGGAAGATCAGCAGGATGCGCAGCATCTGCCATTCCATGTCACGCCGCGCGAGCCGGTGCCGCCTGGCCGGTGGCTCCCCCGTCCGCGCGCGTGCCCCCCGTAACCCCCGTGTCTGCGCCACGCGTTCCCCCGTACTTCCCCCCGGGAGAGCCGCCCCCTACGGCTCTCACCACCGGAAGGATCCCCAGTGTGGGCAGGGCCGGAACGGCGCGACAGGGCCCCTTGGCCCCGCCGACCCGGCGTGTACGTGTGCGAGAGGGCGCGCGAAGGCAGAGAGGGGCGCGCGAAGGGAGCGCACCACGCGCTCCTGCGGAACTCCTGGCGGAACGGGCCCCGCTACGCCTCCTGGGCCGCCAGGGCCTTCCGTACGGCGCGCACCAGGGCCTGCGCCCGCGGGTCCGCCGTGACGCCGCGCTGCATGCCGTTGGTGACGTACGCGAAGCCGATCCGCGTCTCGGGGTCGGCGAAGGCGAGCGAGCCGCCCCGCCCCGGGTGGCCGAAGGAGCCCGGGCCCAGCAGCGGGCAGGCCGGTCCGTGCAGCATGTAGCCGAGCCCGAAGCGGGTCCCGACCACCAGCACCCGGTCCGGCCCGGCGGACTCCTCCGTACGGGCCAGGGTCAGCGTCGCCGGGGCGAAGAGGCGGCCGCCCGCACGGGCCGTGCGCGCCGACGGCAGCGGGCCGATCAGCGCCGCGTAGAAGCGGGCCAGCGCGTCGGCGGTGGCGACCCCGCCGGAGGCGGGCAGCCCGGCGGCGAGATAGGCGGGGTCGTTCTCGTCGGGCACCGGGCTGATCGCGCCGAACGCCCGCCGGGTCAGCGACTCCGGGTCGGCGTACGCCTCGGCCACCGACCGCTTGGGCCGCAGCCGCAGCCCCTGCGCCGCGGGCGACGCGGCCGGTGCCTCCACCGGCTCGATCCGGCCGATGCGGTCCAGCTGCTCCTCGGGCAGCCCGAGCCACAGGTCCAGGGCGAGCGGCCGGGCGATCTCCTCCGCGATCCAGCGGCCGATGGTGCGCCCCGTGACCCGCTTCACCAGCTCGCTCAGCAGCCAGCTGTAGGTCTGGGCGTGGTAGCCGTGGGCCGTGCCGGGCTCCCAGTCCGGGCGCTGGGCGGCGACGGCCCGCGGCCCGGATATGCCGTCGATGGCCTCGGCCGGGGTCAGCGGGGTGTCCAGGGCGGGCACCCCGGCGCGGTGGGCGAGCAGATGCCGCACCAGCACCCGTTCCTTGCCGCTCTCCTTGAACTCGGGCCAGTACGTGCCCACCCGGCCGTCCAGGTCGAGCTGACCGCGCTGGTGGAGCAGCAGCGGTACGGCGGAGGCGACGCCCTTGGTGACGGAGCGGACGACCTGCGCGGTGTCCTGCTCCCACGGCGCGTCATGGGCCTCCTGACCGGGATCCTTCGTACCGCCCCACAGGTCGACGGCCTTCTCGCCGTCCCGGTAGAGGACCATGGCCGCGCCGCGCTCTCCGCGCTTCGCGAAGTTCTCCGCGAAGGCGTCCCGGACCGGTTCGAATCCGTCGGCCACCGTGCCCTGGACGTCCACCACTGATCCGACTCCCACCCTGCTGATCCGACCGTGCTGCCGTCCTTATGGTGCAACGCGCCCGGCCGGGACCTCAGACCGGGGCCGTCACCGAGCGGGGGTCGAAGCCGAAGGGAAGCTCCAGCCGGTGCTCCCGCATCAGCTCCTGGTCGCACAACAAGTTCTGCGTACCCCCGTCAGCCGCGATCACTCCCCCGCTGAGCACCACGGACCGCGGGCACAGCTCCAGCGCGTACGGCAGATCGTGGGTGACCATCAGCACGGTGACGTCCAGGGAGCGCAGGATATCGGCCAGTTCGCGGCGCGAGGCCGGGTCGAGGTTGGAGGAGGGCTCGTCCAGGACGAGGATCTCCGGCTCCATGGCCAGCACGGTCGCGACCGCCACCCGCCGCCGCTGTCCGAAGGAGAGGTGGTGCGGCGGCCGGTCCGCGAACTCCGCCATCCCCACCCGGTCCAGGGCCCGGTGGACCCGCTCCGCCAGCTCCGCGCCGCGCATCCCGGCCGCGGCCGGGCCGAACGCCACGTCCTCGCGCACGGTCGGCATGAACAGCTGGTCGTCCGGGTCCTGGAAGACGATGCCCACCCGGCGGCGGATCTCGGCCAGGTTCGCCTTGGCCACCGGCAGCCCGGCGACCGTGACCGACCCGGCGCCCGCCTCCAGGATGCCGTTCAGATGCAGTACGAGGGTCGTCTTGCCCGCCCCGTTGGGGCCGAGCAGTGCCACCCGCTCACCGCGGGCCACGGTCAGCTCGACGCCGAACAGCGCCTGGTGGCCGTCGGGGTAGGCGTAAGCGAGGCCGGACACCTGGAGGGACGGCGGGGCGGAGGTCATGTGAGCATCCATCCGGTCAGGCAGACCGCCAGCGCGGTCAGCGGAAGTGCGGCGGCGTACGTCCACTGTGCACGGGACGCGGTCGCCTCGTCGATCACCGGCATCGTGCCCGTGTAGCCGCGGCTCAGCATCGCCAGATGGACCCGTTCGCCGCGCTCGTACGACCGGATGAACAGCGCCCCGGCCGACTTCGCGAGTACGCCCCACTGCCGCACGCCGCGCGCCTCGAACCCACGCGAGCGGCGGGCGATCCGCATCCGGCGCATCTCGTCGGTGATGACGTCCCCGTAGCGGATCATGAATGACGCGATCTGCACCAGCAGCGGCGGCATCCGCAGCCGCTGGAGCCCCAGCAGCAGGGCGCGCAGCTCGGTCGTCGACGCCAGGATGACGGACGCCGCGACCCCGAGCGTGCCCTTGGCCAGGATGTTCCACGCGCCCCACAGCCCGGACTGGCTGAGCGACAGCCCGAGCACCTCCACCCGTGCGCCCTCCGCGACGAACGGCATCAGCACGGCGAAGGCCACGAACGGGATCTCGATCAGCAGCCGCTTCAGCAGGAACCCGGCCGGGATGCGGGCCGTCGCCGCCACCACGGCCAGCAGCACGGCGTACAGGCCGAACGCCCACAGCGCCTCACGGGGCGTCGCGACGACCACGAGCACGAAGCAGAAGACGGCGGCGATCTTGCAGTGCGGCGGGAGGGTGTGGACCGGTGAACTGCCCGCCCGGTAGAGCGTATGCGCGTGTCCCGCGCCCATCTCAGCGCGCCTCGGCGTCGGTCTCGGCCCGGCGGCGCCGTACGACGACGAAGACCCCGGTGCCCACGGCGAGCGTCGCGCCGACCCCGATCACCCCGGCGAGGCCGCCGGAGAGCCGGGCGTCGGAGATGTCCTTGACGCCGTAGTCGGCGAGCGGGGAGTCCTTGGCGGCGTGGTCCTCGGTCTTCTGGTCGATGCCCTTGTCGGCGGCGACCTTCTCCAGCCCGTCGGGGCTGGCGGAGGCGTAGAAGCTGACGACGCCCGCGCACAGCAGCGCGGCCCCGAGCCCCACCGCCCACACCCGGCGCGCGGAGCGGCGCGGTGCGGCGGGGGCGGTGTCGGCGTCGTCCTTGGTGGCGGGCGCCGCCGTGACCGTCCGAGCGGTGGCGGGCGCGGCGGACCCGGCGGGCCGAGCGGCCCCCGCGGGCGCGGCCGAGCCACCGGACACGGCGGAGCCGTCGGGCGACGCCGGGGCCGGGGTGCGCACCGGGGCGCCGGTACGGAGTTCCAGACGGCGCGCGGCCACGTCCCGCGCGCCGTGGACGAGGTCCGGCCGTACGGCCATCACGGCGCCGACCGTCAGGGCCGTGATCGCCGCCTCGCCGATGCCGATCAGCACATGCACGCCGACCATCGCGGTGAAGACCTTGCCGATCGCGACGTCCGCCGTGCCGCCCAGCGCGTAGATCCCGGTGAAGGCGATGGCGGCGGCCGGGACGGAGAGCAGGGCGGCCGCGAAGGACGCGACGGTGACCGTGCGGCGCCGGTTCGGGGCGATCTTCAGGATGGCGCGGAAGACCCCGTAGGCCACGACCGTCGTGACGACCGCCATGTCCGTGATGTTGACGCCGAGCGCGGTGAGGCCGCCGTCCGCGAAGAGCACGCCCTGCATGAGCAGCACCACGGAGACGCACAGCACGCCCGTATAGGGGCCGACGAGGATCGCCGCCAGCGCCCCGCCGAGCAAATGCCCACTGGTGCCCGCGGCGACGGGGAAGTTCAGCATCTGGACGGCGAAGATGAACGCCGCGACCAGCCCGGCGAGCGGCGCGGCCTGCTCGTCGAGTTCGCGCCGCGCACCGCGCAGGCTGACCGCCACCGCGGCGGCGGCGACGGCACCGGTCGCCACCGACACCGGGGCGTCGATGAATCCATCGGGGACATGCATGCGGGGGCTCCGCTCGTGAGCTGCGGGTATCCGCTCGATGGTGACCTACCTGCACATCGTTCGCAAGAGCGCCCACCCCGCGAAAGCCCCGGCGGCGGCCCTTCCGCGTGGGAAGAACCGCCGCCGGGGCGTGCGTTGGCCGATTTCCGCCGTCGATTACACCCGGCTCAGCTCCGGGTCCTTGTCCGACTTTTTGGCGTCCTTTTCGTGCCCCTGCGGGGTGTCCGTTTCGAGCTGCTCGCGCAGCCCCTCACCCTCGACGTCCACGTTCGGCAGCGCCTTGTCGAGCCAGCGCGGCAGCCACCACGCGGCCTTGCCGAGCAGCCCCAGCACCGCCGGGACGATGGCCATGCGGACCACGAAGGCGTCGAAGAGGACCGCGGTGGCCAGACCGAAGCCGATCATCTTCACCATGGCCTCGGACGAGCCGATGAACCCGGCGAAGACGCTGATCATGATGACCGCGGCCGCGCTGACCACCCGTGCGCCGTGCCGGAAGCCGGTGACGACCGCCTGGCCGGGGCGCTCGCCGTGGATGTACGCCTCCCGCATGCGGGTCACCAGGAAGACCTCGTAGTCCATGGCCAGGCCGAACACCACACCGATCATGAAGATCGGCATCATGCTCATGATCGGGCCGGTCTCCTCGACGCCGAACAGGTCCGCGGCCCAGCCCCACTGGAACACCGCGACCACCGCGCCGAGCGCCGCGACGACGGACAGCAGGAAGCCGAGCGCCGCCTTGAGCGGGACCAGAATCGACCGGAAGACGATCATCAGCAGCAGGAAGGCCAGCCCGACGACCAGCGCCAGGTACGGCATCAGCGCGTCGTTCAGCTTCTGCGAGATGTCGATGTTCATCGCCGTCTGACCGGTCACCAGCACCTCGGCGCCGGTGTCGGACTTGAACGAGCCCGCCTCGTCCCGGATGTCGGCGACGACCTTCTCGGTGTCGACGCTGCTCGGCTTGTACTTCGGCACGACGGTGAGCATCGCGGTGTCACCGGGCTTGTTAAACGTCGCCGGGGTGACGGCCGCGACGCCGTCGATACCGGCGATGCTCTTGGAGACCTTGTCGACCGCGGCCTTGGGGTCGTCGCTGCCCTTGGTGTCGGCGACGACCATGAGCGGACCGTTGAAGCCCGGGCCGAAGCCGTCGGAGATCATGTCGTACGCCTGCCGCTTCTGGCTGCTGACCGGCTGCGAACCGTCGTCCGGCAGCCCCAGCTCCAGGCTGAGCGCGGGCACCGCGGCGGCGCCGAGGCCGAGCACACCGAGCAGCAGCACCGCCACCGGGCGGCGCAGCACGAACCGGGCCCAGCGGGTGCCCATGTTGGGCTTCTCCTCCGCCTGTGTGCCCTCCGCGGCGGCCGAGGCCGCCTCCGCCATCCGCTTGCGCGCCTTGCGCCCGTACACCCGCTTGCCCGCGAAGCCCAGCAGCGCGGGGATGAGGCTGATCGCGATGAGGACGGCGATGACCACCGTGCCGGCCGCCGCGAAGCCCATCTTGGACAGCATCGGGATATTGACGACCGCGAGGCCGACCAGCGCAATGACGACGGTGAGTCCGGCGAAGACGACCGCGGAGCCCGCGGTTCCGACGGCTCGCCCGGCGGCCTCCTCGCGCTCCCGGCCCTCGGCCAGTTCGGCGCGGTAGCGGGAGACGATGAAGAGCGCGTAGTCGATGCCGACCGCGAGGCCGATCATCATCGCCAGCGTCGAGGTCGTCGTGGACAGCCCGAGGGTGGTGGCGAGCGCGGTGATCCCGGAGATGCCGATGCCGACGCCGATGAGCGCGGTCAGCAGCGGCAGCCCGGCCGCCACCAGCGAGCCGAAGGTGATGGCGAGGACGATCGCGGAGATCACGATGCCGATGACCTCGGTGGAACCGGTCTCGGGCATCTCCTGGAGCGCGTCACCGCCGATCGCCACCGTGAGATCCGACTTCTGCGCCTTCTCCCCGGACTCCTTCAGGCCGTCCTTGGCGGTGTCCTCCAGCTCCATGGCGTTGACCTTGTAGCTGGTCAGGATGTACGCGGTCGAGCCGTCCTTGGAGACGGCCCGGGCCTGGTACGGGTCGGCGACCGAGGCGACCTGCGGAGAGCTGGCCTTGAGGTCGGCGACGGTCTTCGTGACCACGGCCTTGTTGGCCGGGTCGGTCATCTTCTCGCCCTGGGGTGCGCGGAAGACCACCCGGGCGGTGGCGCCGTCGGCGTTACCACCGGGGAAACGCTTCTCCAGGAGGTCGAAGGCCTTCTGGGCCTCGGTTCCCGGGATGGAGAAGCTGTCGTTGGCGGGGGGCGAGGCGGTCGCGGCGCCGACTCCGGCGACGGCCAGGAGCGCCACCCATATCAGGGCGACGAACCGGCGTCGCCGGAAGGCGAATCGACCGAGTTTGTAGAGGAACGTGGCCACGAGGAGAGGTGCTCCCGTCGAGTCGGTGTCACTGCTGGATCACTGCTGGGTACTGCTTGCAGGTGTGCGCGACCTGACCGGCGACGAGAGCGGCGCGCCGGCTGGGCTCGTATATGAGGTTGTGCGGGGTGGGTTCCGCGGGGTGGGGAGGTTCAGAGGCCGAGGGCGGGGAGGACCACGGCGTCGATGTATTGGCTGAGGAAGGCGAGGTCCGGCTCTTCGCCGTCGATCAGCGACCGGGCGATGAGGGCGCCGCACATCATGTGCACGACGTAACCCAGGGCGGGTCGGTCCGGAGCCACTTCCCCCCGGTCGACGGCACGCCGCAGCAGCGCGTCGAGCGCGGCCATCTCGGGATAGATCAGCAGCTCCCGGAGGGCCTGGTGGAGGTCCGGATGGGTGTGGATGGCCTGGGCCAGCCCCCTCATCAGGGCCGCGTCACGCTCCCGGCAGCTGTCGGTGGACCGCACGATCTCGTGCAGGTCGCCGCGCAGCGATCCGGTGTCGATGTCCTCGAGCGAAACGGGCTTGGTGTGCCGCAGCGCGGAGGCCACCAGCTGCGGTTTGCTCTTCCACTGGCGGTAGAGCGTGGCCTTGCTGGAGTGCGTGCGCGCGGCGACGGCGTCCATGGTCAGGGCGTCGTACCCGACCTCCCCGAGAAGCTCGACCACGGCCTCGTACAGCTCACCCTCCCGCTCGGGGGACAGCCGGCTGCGGCGCACCCGGGTCGTGGGCCGGTCCTCGACCGGCTGGTCGGCGGGCTGGACCGTCGGCATGGCATCCCCCTTTCGAACGAAACGGTTTCGTACTCGTTCAAGCATACGACCGCACCGGCCGCTCTTTTAGCGAAACCGACTCGTTTCGCTCGTGGTGTGCATCACAGATTGGAGTTGCTTTGCCGGACCGGGGCCGAAACCATGGATGAGGTGAGGGAAACGAGCGACACCGACCACGCGTATCTGCGATTTCCGCATCTGCACGGCGACTTGCTGTGCTTCGCCGCCGAGGACGATCTCTGGGTCGCCCCCCTGACCGCCCGTGGCGAGCCCCCCGGGCGGGCGTGGCGACTGACCGTGGACCGGACCCGGGTGGGCCACCCCCGGTTCTCCCCCGACGGATCCCACATCGCGTACACGAACTGGCGCAGCCTCGACCCCGAGATCCACCTCACCCCCGTCGACGGCGGTCCCACCCGGCGGCTGACCTACTGGGGCAGCGAGGACGCCCGGGTCTGCGGCTGGACGCCGCCCGACCCGGACGGCGTCTCCGACATCCTCGCCGTGTCCTCGCACGGCCAGCCGTTCTCCCACTTCTCCTGGGCCTACAGCCTGCCCACCGACGGCAGCCCCGGCAGTCGGCTGCCCTGGGGCCCGGTGGCCGACATCGCCGTCACCGACCGTATTCCCGGCGCCGATCAGGACAGGGCCGACCACGACGGCGTGGCCGATCAGGACGGCGCTGCGGACCGGGAGCGGCGCACCCTGCTGCTCACCGGTAAGCCGCCGCACGAGCCCGCCACCTGGAAGCGCTACCGGGGCGGCGCGACCGGTCGGCTGTGGCTGGGCGGCACCCGGCTGCTGCCCGAACTGGACGGCCACCTGGACTCGGTCATGGCCGTCGGCGGGCGGATCGCCTTCCTCTCCGACCACGAGGGCGTCGGCAACCTCTACTCCTGCCTGCCCGACGGCACCGACCTGCGCCGCCACACCGACCACGACGACTTCTACGCCCGCCACGCCTCGACCGACGGCAGCCGCGTCGTCTACCAGTGCGCCGGGGAGCTGTGGCTGGTGGACGACCTCGGGCCGGACGCCGAACCGCGCCGGTTGCGGGTGCGGCTCGGCGGGGCGCGGGCCGGGCGGCGGCCCTATCAGGTCCCGGCCGCCTCCCATGTCGACTCGCTGTCCGTGGACGCCACCGGCCGGGCCAGCGCCGTATGCGTACGCGGCAGCCTGTACTGGCTCACCCACCGCGACGGCCCCGCCCGCACCCTCGCCGACACCCCGGGCGTCCGGGTACGGATGCCCGAGATCCTGGGCTCCAGCGGACGGGTCGCCTATGTGACGGACGCGGAGGGCGAGGACGCGATCGAGATCGCGTACCTGCCGCGGGCGAGCGAGACGGGCGAGCCCCGGCGGCTGGCCGCGGGGCGTCTTGGCCGGGTGCACGAGCTGGAGCCCTCGCCCGACGGCGACCGGCTCGCCGTCGCCGCCAACGACGGACGGCTGCTGCTCGTGGACACCTCCGCGGACGGGGACGGCGAGGTCACCGAGCTGATCCGGTCGCTCAACGGCCCGGTCGCCGACCTCGCCTTCTCACCCGACTCCACCTGGCTGGCCTGGTCCCATCCGGGCATCGGGCGCACCCTGCGCTCCATCAAGATCGCGCGGCTGGCCGACCGGACCATAGTGGACGTGACCAGCGGGCGCTTCGAGGACGAGGAACCCGTCTTCACCAGCGACGGCCGCTATCTCGCCTTTCTGTCCTGGCGCGGCTTCGACCCCGTCTACGACGTGCACACCGGCGACCTCTCCTTCCCGCTCGGCTGCCGCCCCTACCTCGTACCGCTGTCCTCCGCCACGCCCTCGCCCTTCGCGCTCTCCCCCGAGGGCCGCCCGGCGGCGGGCGGGCTCGACCCGGACGACGACGCCGGGGGCGCGGACGGCGACGGCACGGTGACCGTCGAGGTGGAGGGGCTGCCCAGCCGGGTCACCGTCTTCCCGGTGGCCGCCTCCAAGTACTCCTCGCTGTGGCCGGTCAGCGGCGGCGGCCTGGTGTGGCTGCGCTGGCCGATCTCCGGTGCGCTCGGCGAGACGTTCGCCAACCCGGCCGACACCTCCGACAGCCCCACCCTCGAACACTTCGACCTGGCCAAGGCCAAGCGCTCCGAACTCACCAGTGATCTGGAGTGGTTCCGGGTCAGCGGCGACGGCTCCCGGCTCGTCGTCGTCGACGACGACGATCTGCGGGCGGTGCCCGCCACCGAGTCGGGCGACAGCGACTCCACGGTCCAGATCGACATGCGGCGCATCCAGCACACCGTGGACCCCGCGGCCGAGTGGCGGCAGGCGTACGAGGAGGCGGGCCGCATCACCCGCGCCTACTTCTGGGAGCCGGGCATGTGCGGCGTCGACTGGGACGGGGTGCTCGACCAGTACCGGCCGCTGGTCGAACGGGTCGCCTCCCCAGACGAGTTCGCCGATCTGCTGCGCGAGGTCCTGGGCGAGCTGGGCACCTCGCACGCGTACGTGAGCGCCGCGCGCCGCAACGAGGGCCCGGCCCACTACCAGCGCCCCATCGGGCTGCTCGGCGCCGACTTCACGCCGACCGAGGACGGGGGCTGGCAGATCTCCCGCATCCTGCCCGGCGAGTCCTCCGACTCCCGGGCGCGCTCGCCGCTCGCGGGCTCCGGCATCCGCGAAGGCGCCCGGCTCACCCATGTCGACGGCCGCCAGGTGGATCCGGTGGCCGGTCCCTCTCCGCTGCTGACCGCCGCGGGCGGCACCACGGTCGAGCTGACCTTCGCCTCCCCGGACGGCGAGGGCCCGCCGCGCCGGGTCGCGGTCGTCCCGCTGATCGACGAGCGGCCGCTGCGCTACCAGGACTGGGTGGCCCGGCGGCGGTCGGTGGTGCGGGAGTTGAGCGACGGGCGGTGCGGCTATCTGCACATCCCGGACATGGGCGGCTCCGGCTGGGCGCAGTTCAACCGGGACCTGCGCCGCGAGGTGTCGTTCCCCGCGCTGATCGTGGACGTCCGGGGGAACGCGGGCGGCAACATCAGCGAGCTGGTGGTCGAGAAGCTGACCCGCACCGTGATGGGCTGGGACCTCACGCGCAACGCCCAGCCGGTCTCGTACACCAGCAACGCGCCGCGCGGGCCGATCGTCGCGGTCGCGGACGAGGCGACCTCCTCCGACGGCGACATGATCACCGCGGCCTTCAAGATCCAAGGCATCGGCCCGGTGGTGGGGCTGCGGACCTGGGGCGGCGTGGTCGGCATGACCGGCCGCCATCCACTCGGCGACGGTTCGGCGATCACGGTGCCGATGAACGCCGCCTGGTTCGACGCCTATGGGTGGGGGGTCGAGAACCATGGCGTGGAGCCGGACATTCCGGCGCCTCGTTCGCCGCTGGACTGGGCGGAGGGCCGCTATCCACAGCTGGGGGTGGCCGTGCGGACGGCGCTGGAGCTGCTGGAGCGGCATCCGTCCGCGGCCCCGCCGGGCTACGGCCAGGTGCCGGACCGGCGACGCCCGAAACTCCCCCCGCGGAGCGACGGTTGAGCAGGTGAACTGAACAGCTGCCGGGTGAACTGAGCAGCTGCCGGGTGCTGTGCGGACGGACCCTGCCGTGCGGACGGACCCACGCGTGCCGGGGGCGCATCCCCTGACGGATGCGCCCCCTCGCGCACACTCTTCCGCGAGCCCTTCGGCGGAACCTCGTCAACGCGGCCCGCCGACGGGCCCGTTCGACGAGACGACTCACATCTCTTCGAACGGCTCCTGGTCCCGCATCTCGTCGCTCATGCCCTGCTGACGGCGCTCCCGGCCCATGCGCTCGGCCTGCTCACGGCTTTCCGGCCGGTCCTGGTCGCGGCGCGGCTCCTGACCCCGCTGGGATCGCTGCGCCTGCTGGCCCTGCTGGCCTCGCTGACCCTGCTGACCCCGCTGGGTCTGCTGGCTCTGCTGACCCTGCGCCTTGCGCTTGGCCTGCTGGGCCTTCTCGCTGAACTCGTCCTTCCCCATCTGCGTCACTCCTCATCGGGTGAAAGGGATCGGGCCCGACCAGAGTTACACGCAGGGACATACTCCGCATTTCGATCGACCTCACCCATCAAATTCCCAGGTCAAAGTGGTTGACAGAGGGTTACCGGTCACGCTGCGTACGGGCGCCGCGCGCCCGCTCGTCCGCCGCGCCGCCCTCGCCCACGAGATGGCCGCGCTGCCCGCGGGTGGCCGCCAGCCGGGGTTCGGCCCAGCGCATCTCACGCCGCCCCACCGCACCGATCAGCGCGGGCAGATAACCACGCACCGGCTGCATCCCGCGCAGCCACCACTGCCCATAGACATGGGCCGAGCGGCGCTCTATCCCGGCGACGAGCCGGTCCACGGCCGGGCCCAGCGGATACGTACGCCCCGCGGGCCACGGCATCCGCGCCCGCAACTCCCGCATCACCTCGTCCCGGTCGGCACCGCGCACCATGTCCGTGTCGGTCCAGCTGAGATAGCCCACGCCGACCGTCACGCCCCGGTGGCCCACCTCGGCACGCAGACAGTGCGCGAACGCCTCCACCCCCGCCTTGGACGCGCAGTACGCGGTCATCATCGGCGCGGGCGCTATCGCGGCGAGCGAGGCGATCTGCAACAGATGGCCGCGGCTGGCGAGCAGCGCGGGCAGAAAGGCGCGGGCCGTGGTGACGCTGCCCAGCAGATTGACCTCGACGACCCGCCGCCAGGCCGCCTCGTCGGTCTCCAGGAACGGACCGCCGGTGGCCACACCGGCGTTGGCGCAGACGATGTCCACCACGCCGAAGCGCGCCACCACTTCCTCCGCGACCCGGGCCATCGCCTCCGGGTCGGTGACATCGGCGTGCCAGTGGTCGGAGTCGGTGGGCAGCCGCCCCGACACCCGCTTCAGCTCGTCCGGTTCCAGGCCCACCAGCGCCACCCTGGCGCCGCGCGCGGACAGCTTGCGGGCCAGCAGCTCGCCGACGCCCCGTGCCGCGCCGGTCACCACCGCGACCCGGCCCTCCAGATTTCTGCGCGCGCTCATGTCGTCCGCTCCTCGGCTGCCTGGGGGTCGTCGTCGGTCAGGTCACCGGTCAGGGCATCGGTCGGGGCATCGGCCCTGGGGGATCCCGGGGCTCCCTCATGCTCCGCGGCGAGGTGGTCCGCGGCGAGGCGGCTGATCACGCCGCTCACCGCCCCGGGGTCCTCCACGGGGGTCATATGGCCGAGTCCGGGCAGTTCGGTGAGGCCGGTGCACTGCGGCAGCGCGGCCGCTATGGCATGGGACTGCTCGGGCGGGGTCAGCCGGTCGGCGGTGCCGACGATGACGGCGGCGGGCATGGTCAGCAGGCCGACGCGGGCGTCCAGATCGAGGTCGCCCATGACATGCGCCCAGCCCGCCCGCACGACACGGGGGCACGCGTGGACGATCCGCGCGCACGCCTCCACCATGGCGGGCGCGGAGCCCGGCCCCAACGTCCCGTACCGCAGCAGCCGCTTGCTGACGGGCGTGACCGGCCCCATGGGAAGGCGCGCGCCGAGGATCGCGCGGTGTATCCGCGCCCGCAGCCGCTCGGAGCGCAGCGGCACCACACGCGCCCGCTCGACCAGCCGGGAGGCGCCGGTGCTGCACAGCACCACGGCGGCGGCGCGCTCGCGCACCGCCGGGCGGCCCGCGGCGGCCATCACCGTCATCCCACCCATGGAGTGGCCCACGACCACGGCCCGGCGGCCCGGCTCCAGGGTCTGCTCCAGCACCGCCTCCAGGTCGTCGGCGAGCGCCTCGGTGCTGTAGCCGCCGGGTCCGGGGGCGGCGCTGCGGCCATGGCCGCGCTGGTCGTACACGATCACCCGGTGGCGGGCGACCAGTTCGCGCACGACCGGCGCCCAGAAGGCGGTCGAGCAGGTCCAGCCGTGCGCCAGGACGACGGCGGGAGCGGCGGGGTCGGTGACCCCGTGCAGCTCCGCGTGCAGCCGGGCGCCGTCCGCCGAGGTGACGGTCAGCTCGCGCGGCGGAACCGGCGGGGCGTACGGCCCGGAGGCGGCGTAGCGGGTGCGCCTCATCGCGATCCCCTCCCCGCGGTGGACTCCGCGCCCTGACCGGCCTCGGTCCGCTGCCGCAGCACGCTGTACTCCGCGAGCCGCACGTGCCGGGTGACCCGCTTGAACTCGCCGGTGGAGCCGGGCCACAGGGTCGTATTGCGGCCGTTGCCGTCCAGATACCAGCTCTCGCAGCCGCCCGAGTTCCACACTGTGCGCTTCATCCTCTCCTGGATCATGTCGTTGTAGGCGCGGACCGCCGACGGCCGGGCATCCAGGGCGGCCTTGCCGCCGAGGGCGTCCAACTGCCGCAGATAGTCGGTCAGATAGGTGAGCTGGGCCTCGATCATGAGGATCATCGAGCTGTTGCCGAGCCCGGTGTTGGGCCCGATGATCGTCAGGAAGTTGGGGAAGCCCGCCGCGGTGGTGCCGCGCAGCGCCTCCATACCGCCCTTCCACTCCTCCGCGAGCGTGGTGCCCTTCGCCCCGGTCACGCGACGGGCGATGGGGAGGTCGGTGACGCGGAAGCCGGTCCCGAAAATGATCGCGTCGGCCTCGGTCTCGGTGCCGTCGGAGCCGACCAGCGTGGAGCCGCGGATCTCCTTGAGCCCGCCGACCACGTCCACATGCGGCCGGGCGAGCGCCGGGTAGTAGTCGTTGGACAGCAGGATGCGCTTGCAGCCGATGCGATAGCGCGGGGTCAGCCTGGCCTGGAGCACCGCCGGGGCGGCGATGGACTCCGCTGGCCCCGGCCAGCCGCTCCACGAGCCCCAGCTCGGCCGGGCGCTTGGTGAACGCCCCGACCTGCAACTCCCGGATCCCCCACAGCAGCCCGCGGCGCAGCGCCCCGGAGGCCGGGAGCCTGCTGTGCAGCCAGCGCTCGGCTCCGGTGATCCGGCGGTCCATGCGCGGCAGCACCCAGGGCGGGGTGCGCTGGAAGAGGGTGAGCCTGCGCACCTCCTTCTGGATCTCGGGCACGATCTGGATGGCCGAGGCGCCGGTGCCGACCATCGCGACCCGCTTGCCGCGCAGGTCGTAGCCGTGGTCCCAGCGCGCGGAGTGGAAGACCTTGCCCGGGAACCCGTCGAGCCCCGGGATGTCCGGGATCTTGGGGTCGGAGAGCGGGCCGGTCGCGCTCACCACCACATCGGCGGTCATCGGCCCGCGCGCGGTCTCGACCTCCCAGTGCAGCGCCGCCCCGTCCCAGCGCAGGGCGAGCACCTCGGCGTCGAAGCGCAGATGCGGCCGCAGCCCGAAGGTGTCGGCGATCCGCTCCAGATAGGCGCGGATGTGCCGTCGGCCGGAGAAGGCGCGCGGCCAGTCGGGGTTGGGCGCGAAGGAGAAGGAGTAGAGATGGGACGGGACATCGCAGGCGCAGCCCGGATAGCTGTTGTCCCGCCAGGTCCCGCCGACCGCATCGGCCCGCTCCAGGACCACGAAGTCGGTGATGCCCGCGCGGCGCAGCCTCACCGCCGCGCCCAGGCCCCCGAATCCGGAGCCGATCACCGCCACCCGCACGTGCTCACGCGCCAGCCCAGCCGCCATGCCGCCGCCTCCCGCCGCTCGAACTGCCAGAACCACTTGAACTACCAGAACCGCTTGAACGGCTCGGAACCGTGCCAGCGTTCACTGGCACGATGGGAGCGTAAGACAGGGATCCGGCGAGCGGTAGGGGCTGTGGATAACCGAGTTACCGGCGGTCACACACAACCGCCCTCGGCATAGGCTGCTGCTGTGGCGATGAGCGAAGCGGACCGGGTACGCGAGTACCGGGTGACGGAGCTGGCCGAGAGGGCCGGGATAACCGTGCGCACCCTGCGCTTCTACCGGGAGCGCAAGCTGATCCCGCCGCCCCGCCGCGAGGGCCGTATCGCCTGGTACAACGACCACCACCTGGCCCGGCTGCGGACCATCACCGCCCTGCTGGAGCGCGGCCACACCCTGGGCGGGATCGCCGAGTTGATCGCCGCGTTCGAGAGCGGGCGGGACGTCGGCGAGCTGCTGGGGCTGGACGGCGGCCTTCCGTCCTGGTCCGAGGAGACCCCGATCCGGCTCACCCCGCAGGCGCTCGCCGACTACTTCGACGACGAGGCCACCGCGGAGAACCTCACCGTCTCACTCGACATCGGCTATCTCGCGGTCGACGGCGACGACATCGTGCACATCAGCCAACGGCTGCTGGACGCCTCGCGCGCCCTGGTCGGCCAGGGCATCCCGCTGTCGGCCGTCCTCGCGGCCGGGCGCGAGGTCCGGGAGCATGTGGACGCCATCGCCGAGACCTTCGCCACACTGCTGATCAACCATGTGCTGGCGGACGCCCGCAAGCGCGGCGAGGAGGTCGGCGAGACCGTGGAGCGGCTGCGTCCGCTCGCGAAGAGCGTCGTGGACGCCGAGCTGTCGATGGCCATGGACCGCCGTCTGCGGACCGGCCTGGAGGAACGGACGGGCGGGCGCACGGAGGACACCGGGCACCCGCCGCCGGATCAGTGAGCGGCGCCGTAGGTGACCGTCACCGGGGCGTGGTCGCTCCACCGCTGGTCGTACGCCGGGGCCCGCTCCACGACCGCCTTCAGCGCCCGCCCGGCGAGCCCGGGGGTGGCGACCTGGTAGTCGATGCGCCAGCCCGCGTCGTTGTCGAACGCCCTCCCCCGGTACGACCACCAGGAGTACGGGCCGTCGACGTCCGGGTGCAGCGCGCGCACCACGTCCACGTACGCCGCCTCCTCGAAGACGCGCGACAGCCACGCGCGCTCTTCCGGCAGGAACCCGGACTTCTTCCGGTTGGCCTTCCAGTTCTTCAGGTCGGCCTCCTGGTGGGCGATGTTCCAGTCGCCGCACACCAGCGCCTCGCGCCCGTCGGCCGCCGCCCGCTCGCGCAGCTCCTTGAGGTACGGAAGGAATTCCGCCGTGAAGCGCTCCTTCTCGTCCTGCCGCTCGGTGCCGACCTCACCGGAGGGCAGATACAGGCTGCCGACCGTCACACCCGGCAGGTCGACCTCCACATAGCGGCCGCTGTCGTCGAACTCGGAGGAGCCGAAGCCGACCCGTACGGCCTCCAGCTCGCGCCGCGCGTACACCGACACCCCCGCCCGGCCCTTGGCCGCCGCCGGGGCGTGCACCACATGCCAGCCGTCCGGCTCGCGCACGGCCTCGGGCAGTTCGCGCGGCTCGGCGCGCACCTCCTGGAGGCACACCACATCGGCCGCGGTACCGTCCAGCCAGGGCACGAAGCCCTTCTTGGCGGCGGCACGCAGCCCGTTCACATTCACGGTCGTCACGGAGAGCACTACGGCACGATACGACATGGAAATTCCGATGCCGCCCCAGTCGCATAGAAGTACGATCCCGTGCATGAATTTCCGAGCGGTTCGCTTTGACCACCCCGACGCGGTGCGGCTCAACGACGAGGTGCAGGCGGAGTACGCCGAGCGATACGACGACGAAGGGGATATGACGCCCCTGGACGCGGCCCAGTTCGACCCGCCCCACGGCCTCTACCTCATCGCGTACGACACGGACGGCCGCCCGGTGGCGACCGGCGGCTGGCGCAGCCAGGACCGGAACGAGGAGGGGTACGAGGACGGGGACGCCGAGCTGAAGCGGATGTACGTCGTGCATGAGGCACGAGGCCGCGGGCTGGCCCGTCTGATCCTCGCGGCGCTCGAGGACAGCGCCCGGGAGGCGGGGCGCACCCGTATGGTGCTGGAGACCGGCGTCAAGCAGCCCGAGGCGATCGCGCTGTACACCTCATCGGGCTATGTGCCGGTGAAGAAGTTCGGGCTGTACCGCTTCGACGAGCTGAGCCGCTGCTTCGGCAAGCCGCTGGCGCTCCCGGACGACGCCGCCGTTCACCAGAAGAACCAGCCGGGCGTCGCGACGTAGATCTGCATCGCCTCCCCACACCCCCCGCCGCTGTCCGAAGCCTCCTGGGCGGCGATCGCGGCCGCTTCGCGCTCCCCGTGGGCGTCGATCCCGTCCGCCGTCACGATCAGGGCGGCGATCACAGCGACGAAGGCCCAGGGGACCGCGCGATGGCACGGCGCCTTCTCCTGCGTCAACCAGGCACCCACCACGGCCGTCACCGCGGCCGCCAGCACCAGGCACAGGGCGGTGGTGGTGAGGTGGCCGAGGAGGGGCGGCTCGTCGCACAGGGCGTAGGAGCGCCCGCCGAGCAGCCGCTCACAGAAGGCCGCGCTGCTCAGCGGCAGACCGAACGCGACGATGTGATGCGGCTGTACGGCGGCCCGTACGGCGGAACCCGCCCCGTCCCCGGAGCGGGTTCCCCCCTGTGTCGGCCGTTTCATCCCCGGCCGGCGAACTTCTTGCTCATCGCGTTGAACACGCCCTTCGCGTCCGCCCCCAGATGCGGACCGGCGAGCCAGGTGTGCTCGTTCGAGCTGATCGAGCTGTTGGACACCAGCACCGTCTTGCCCCCGCGGTTGACGAACCAGCCGCCGCCTGAGGTCCCGCCGGTCATCGAGCAGCCGATGCGGTACATCGTCGGCGTGGTCGGCGCGAACGACAACCGGCCCGGCCTGCTGGTGCAGTTGAACATCTTCGCACCGTCGTACGGCGGTGCGGCCGGGTAGCCGTACGCCCCGATCGAGCTGACCTTGTTCGCCGACGGCGCCCCGAACCACACCGGCACGGCGGCCCCGACCGTCTCCTGAAGCGACTTGCCGCCGCTGTTCTCCGGCTTCACGTGCAGCACCGCGAAGTCGTACGCGGAGCCCACGTTGCCGGTCTTGCCGCCCGTGTCGATCCACTGGGACGAGGTCTGCGACCAGTCCGCCCACCACACGCCGTACGGAGTGACCTCACGCTGGGCCGCGGTCTCGGCCTTGGCCGCGGTCAGCCCGTCGTCGTTGTACGACGGCACGAACACGATGTTGCGCATCCAGCCGCCCTTCTTGCCGGAGTGCACGCAGTGGCCCGCGGTCCACACCAGGTTCGACTTCCCCGGATGCGCCGGGTCCTCGACGACCGTGCCCGAGCAGACCATCGGCCCCTCGGGGCTGTCGAAGAACACCTTCCCGACCGGCGCCATGTTCTGGTGGTACGGCCGCGAGACCTGCTTGGCCGGTACGGCGGGCGGCTCCGGGTCGGTCGCGGCCTGGCTCTCGCCCGCGCTCTGCGAGGAGAGCGTGTTGGGCGAGTCCTTCGCCTTGGACATCCGGGACGGCTGCCAGAAGTTCTTGATGACGGGATTGGCGAAATCGGACGCATCGCGTGCCCATTTGTCCCAGTCCTTCCACCCGCCCTCCTTCCACTTCTTCAGGTCGTCCAGACTCGTCGGAACGCCCTCCGGCAGCTTGATCCCGTTGTCGCCCTGCTGGCCCGCCGCGGTCGGCGACGTCGACTCCGAACTGGCCTTGTCCTCACTCGACCCGCAGGCCGAGGCGGTGACCACGAGCAGCGCGGTCACCGCGGCGACCGCCGCGGTGGAACGGCGTATGAGTGGCATGGCGCCTTATCCCCCTGTGGTGCTGTTGTTGTGCGGTGTGGAATTCATGCGGCGGCGCTTTCGCGCCATGTCCCATTCAGGACGCACCCACTATGCCCGTGCCCCTCGCCAGGGCCATCACCTGTCTCACGGCCCGCACACAACAGGAACCGTGTCAGCACGATTCCCTGACATCGGACGCCCCGTCAGGGCAGCGCCACCGGCGCCCGCATCAGGCGGTCTTGCGCCCGCCCTCCGCGAGGAGATTCGCCGCGAAGCCGAAGAACGCCACTCCGCTCGCCTGCTCCATCCGACGCCGGAACGCCGGCCGCCGGATCCGCTCGCTCAGCGCGGACGCGGCACCGGACACCACCCAGTACCAGAGCGCCAGCTCGACGATGTCGATCGCGGTGAACACCAGGGTCGCGGTGAACACCGAGGCGCCGTCCGGGGTGAACTGGGGAATCAGGCTCATGTAGAAGACCCCCGCCTTGGGGTTGAGCAGATTGGTGCCCACCCCCGCACGGAACGCCGCCCACCGCCCACGCGGCGCCGGGGCAGCTTGCTCCGTCTCCGTCTCCGACGCCGCCGCCCGCCGCGACCGCCACAGCGCCGACGCCCCCAGCCACACCAGATACGCGGCCCCCGCGACCCGCAGCGTGTCGTACGCCACACGAGAAGCCGTGAGCAGCGCCGTGAGCCCGACCGCCGTCGCGAATCCCCACACCAGACAGCCGGCGAGTATCCCGAGCGAGGCGGCCAGCCCGGCGTTCCGCCCATGGGACACCGACGTGCGCAGCACGAGCAGGGTGTCCAGCCCCGGAGTGACATTGATGAGCGCGGCAACGCCCGCGAAGGCAAGAGCTGAGGTGAGCATGCCCGCAGGCTAATCCAGCACAAGCGAAACCCCCGCCGGATTTTCCCGGCGGGGGTTTCTAGCTGCGGTGGACCTGAGGGGATTTGAACCCCTGACCCCCTCGATGCGAACGAGGTGCGCTACCAGTCTGCGCCACAGGCCCTTGCAACGAGTGAAACTCTAGCATCCCCTGCGGGGTGCTTGGAAATCCGTTCCCCGCTGGTCAATGGAGTGCGCGTCACTCGTTGGCGGCCCGGGGCCGGTCCTCGTCCGCGTACTGGTC
>NZ_GG657754.1:4247864-4260134 GCF_000158915.1 Streptomyces himastatinicus ATCC 53653
CCTGTCCGGCGTCGGGCTCGGCGGGTGGCGCCGGGTCGTGGCCCGGGGCGGGGTCGACGGTGCTGGAGCGGGCGGAGCTCCAGGCATCGGGGGCGGCCAGGTAGACGCTGCCGGTCGCGCGGGGGGCGACAGGCGCCGTGACGTACGTCGGCAGCGGGACCGGCACCGGCTCCCAGCCGTCCCCGGCGGCGGGGCCGCGCTCGCGCTCGCGCTCCTGGTCCACCCACTCCGCGTGGTCGGTCTGTTCGACCAGGGCGCGGCGCCCGGCCGCGTGCGGGGAAGCGGACGGGGCGGCGGACTCGGCCTCGGTGGGTGCGGGCGGGTCGGCGGGGCCGTCGTCGGCAGCGGGGCCGTCGGCGGGCGGATGGCTGCGCGGGCGGCGCTCCCGCAGCCGCTGCGCGGCCTGCTCGGCGCGGCGCTGGTCCATGGTGAAGGCGAAGCGGCGGCGCTCCTGGGCGCGCAGATACGCGATGTACGCGCTGAGCAGTATGGCCGGAAGGGCCGGGGCCCACAGGAAGGCGAGACCGCCGACCGCCGCGACGATCGCGCCGAGGGTGAAGGTGACGAAGAGGATCACGGTGGTGCGGCGACGGCGCGCAAGCACCCGCGCACGCCGCCCGCGCTCCAGCGCGCTGAGGCCGCCGGCCGGAGCGGCCGGGGCCGCGGCCCCGTCGCCCATCGGCGGCCCGTCCGGATCGCCGGGCGCGGGCGCGAGCAAGGTCACGGGTTCAGCGAAGGCCCGGACGTCGACCGCGTCGGTGACGGCTTCCGGATCGGCGGAGAAGCGCTCAGGATCGCCGGAGCGCCCCCCGGCGTCGGGGGCGGCGGACGGCGCCGGGTCCGGGGCGGTTCGTACCGCCGGGTCGTCCGGGGTCCCCGGGCGCTCTCGGTCCTCAAGCCCCTTGGCGTAACGGCGCTCCATGCCCGCCCGTCCGGACAGCAGCCGGATGGCGGTGCTGAAGCGTTCCGTCGGACGGGCCTCATTGAGCTCGTCCTGCCTACGGAGCCACATCGGCACCAAATAGGCGGCCCAGGCCCCGACGATGACTGCGTAGATGAGGCCACTGCTGCTCACGCTCACACGGTAGAGGGGTCCGCATGAGGCCATCTGCCAATTGGCGCGGTGTGTCGCACGATCTGGCTGATATCTCGAAAGTTTTTTGTGATTGTTGGGATGACCAGGCCGGGAATGTGTCGAATGTAATCGAACAGAGTTTTTATTTCTGCGATGCCCCTGGTCGGGTCCGGTGCCACCGGGAGAGCAGCCCCTCCGACAGCTCCTCCACGGTGAGCGCGAAGACCAGATGGTCGCGCCATGCGCCGTCGATGTGCAGATAGCGCGGCCGCAGCCCCTCTTCGCGGAATCCGAGTTTCTCCACCACCCGGCGGCTCGGCAGGTTCTCCGGACGGATGCACACCTCGATGCGGTGCAGTCCGACGGTGCGGAAGCAGTGGTCGGTGGCGAGCGCGACCGCGGTCGGCATGACGCCGCGACCGGCCACCGCCTGATCGACCCAGTAGCCGATGTGGCCCGAGCACATCGAGCCCCAGGTGATCCCGGCGACCGTCAACTGCCCGGCCAGCCGCCCCTGGTACTCGATGACGAACGGCAGCATCCGCCCGCCGTGCGCCTCGGCCCGCAGATGGCGCACCATCTGCCGGTAGGTGGGCCGCTGGGTGACGGGGCCGCCGGGCGCGGGCGGCGGAATGGTCGCCTCCCAGGGCCGCAGCCACTCCCGGTTGCGCTGGTTGACCTCGCGCCAGGCGCGCTGGTCGCGCAGCTTTATGGGGCGCAGGATCGTGTCTCCATCCGCCAGCACGACCGGCCAGGGCGCGTTCAGCTCGCGCTCCCGGCGGGACCGGCGGGACCGGCGGCATCGGCTGCGGGACGGGCGGCATCGGCAGTGCCGGCGGGCCGGGGGTGGTCGCCGCCGTGGATCTGGTCGACCGCGTGCGTCAGGAGCCGCCCGAGCACCGCGAGACCGTCGCGGACGCCGCCGGTCGAGCCGGGCAGGTTGACGATCAGGGTCGTCCCGGCGACCCCGGCCAGGCCCCGGGAAAGCGCCGCTGTGGGCACCTTCGCGAGCCCTTCGGCGCGGATGGCCTCCGCGATGCCGGGGATCTCGTAGTCCAGGACCCGGCGGGTGACCTCGGGGGTGCGGTCCATCGGGGTCAGGCCGGTGCCGCCGGTGGACACGACGACGTCGTACGAGGCGGCCACCGCATCCCGCAGCGCGGCCTCCACCGGGTCGCCGTCGCGGACCACGCGCGGGCCGTCGACCGCGAAGCCGAGCGCGGTCAGCCCCTCGGCGATCAGCGGGCCGCCCTTGTCCGGGTAGACCCCGGCGGCGGCGCGGTTGGAGGCCGTGACGACCAGGGCGCGGTACCGCGGAGCGTCATCGGGGGCGTCAGGGCCCGTAGGGGTGGCGGGGGCGGTCATTCCCGGCTCCAGTCGCCGGACTTCCCGCCGGTCTTCTCCTCCACCCGCACGTCGGTGATGACCGCGCTCTTGTCGACGGCCTTCACCATGTCGATCACCGTCAGGGCGGCGACGGAGACCGCGGTCAGGGCCTCCATCTCGACGCCCGTACGGTCGGTGGTCTTCACCGTGGCGGTGATCTCGACCGCGTCGTCGGCGACCGCCAGGTCGACCTTCACGCCCGACACGGCGAGCGGATGGCACAGCGGGATCAGGTCCGGGGTGCGTTTGGCGCCCATGATGCCCGCGATCCGCGCGGTCGCGAGGGCGTCGCCCTTGGGGACGCCCTCGCCGCGGAGCAGTTCGACGACGCGCGGCGCGACCAGTACACGGCCGCTCGCGCGGGCGGTGCGCGCGGTGACGTCCTTGGCGGAGACGTCGACCATGCGCGCCGCGCCCGCCGGGTCGAGATGGGTGAGGTGGTCCTGGGCGCTGCTCATCGTTCTCCCGGTCCGGGCCAGGTGGCTCTGTGCGACGACACCGTACCCGCCGTAGGCCCCGGCTAGGCGAGAAGGACGACGTCTACCTCGGCCCCGGGGGCGACCTCGGCCACGTCCTCGGGGATCACGATCAGTGCGTTGGCCCGGGCGAGAGCCTTGATCAGATGCGATCCGGCGCCGCCCACCGGGGCGACCGTGCCCGGCTCGCCCGCCACCGACGGCTCGTACCAGCCCCTGAGGAACTGGCGCCGGCCCTCCGGCGAGGACGCGATCCCGTCCGGACAGAACGCCCGCACTGTGGTGCGGTGGACCAGGCCGGCGCCCAGCATGGTGCGGATCACCGGCCGGACGAACAGCTCGAAGGAGACATACGAGCTGACCGGATTGCCGGGGAGGGCGAGCAGCGGGGTCCGGTCGGAGCCGACGCGCCCGAAGCCCTGGGGCTTGCCGGGCTGCATGCCCACCGTCCGGAACTCGACCTCGTGCATCGCCTCCTTGACCACGTCGTACGCGCCGACACTGACGCCGCCGCTGGTGACGACGATGTCGGCGCGGCTCAGCTGGTCCTCGACGGTGGCGCGCAGCGTCTCGGCGTCATCGGCGACCGAGCCCACCCGGTAGGCGATCGCCCCGGCCTCCTGGGCGGCGGCGGTGAGCTGGTAGCTGTTGGAGTCGTAGATCCGGCCGGGTCCGGTCTCCTCACCGGGCTGGACCAGCTCGCTGCCGGTGGACAGCACCACGACGCGGGGTCGCGGCCGGACCCTGACCGTGGACCGGCCGACGGCGGCCAGCAGCCCGATCTGTGCCGCCCCGAGGACCGTGCCGGCGCTCAGCGCCAGCTCCCCCGCCCCCGCGTCGCTGCCCCGGGTGCGCACATGCTGCCCGTCCCGGACCGGCCGGAAGACCCGCACCAGGCCGCTGCCGCCGTGCGGATCCGAACTGCGGGCGGGCATGCCGCTGACCGGCCCGTTGTCCAAACCGCCGTCGGTCCACTCGACCGGGACGACGGCCTGGCCGCCGGGCGGCAGCGGGGCGCCGGTCATGATCCGGGCGGCCTCGCCGGGGCCGACGGCGGGCAGCTCGCCGCTGCCCGCCGCGATGTCCCCGACGACCGTCAGCACCGCGGGGTGCTCCCCCGTCGCCGCCCCGACGTCGGCCGTGCGGACGGCATAGCCGTCCATCGCGCTGTTGTCGAAGGGCGGGAGGGCTGCGGGCACGGTGACGTCCTCGACCAGGACGCAGCCCAGGGCGTCCAGCAGCTGCAACTCGATGGGATCCAGCGGGTGGATGTGCCCGAGGATGTCGTCGAGGTGCTCGGCCACCGACCAGACCCGGTGACGCTCCCGGCCCTCGCCCGTGCCCTGATCGGCGGCCCGTGCCGCGGTGCTGCTCAAAGTGCTACATCTCCTCGGTGACGTAACTGCGAAGCCATTCCCGGAACTCCGGGCCCAGGTCTTCACGTTCGCACGCGAGTCTGACAATGGCACGCAGATAGTCGCCACGGTCGCCTGTGTCGTACCGCCGTCCCTTGAAGACGACGCCGTGCACCGGGCCTCCGAGGTCCGGATCCGCGGCGAGCGCCTGGAGCGCGTCGGTCAGCTGGATCTCGCCGCCGCGGCCGGGCTCGGTGCGGCGCAGCACGTCGAAGACGGCCGGGTCCAGCACATAGCGGCCGATGACCGCGTACGAGCTGGGCGCGTCGGCCCGGTCGGGCTTCTCGACCAGGCCGGTCACCTGGACGACGCCCTCGTCCAGGGTGGGCTTCACGGCGGCGCAGCCATAGAGGTGGATCTGCGCGGGATCCACCTCCATCAGGGCGATGACACTGCCGCCGTGCTGCTCCTGCACCTCGACCATCCGGGCCAGGAGCGGGTCACGGGCATCGATGAGGTCGTCGCCGAGGAGGACGGCAAAAGGCTGGTCACCTACGTGCGGGGCGGCGCACAGCACGGCGTGGCCGAGGCCCCTGGGATCGCCCTGCCGGACGTAGTGCATGGTCGCCAGGTCGCTGGACTCCTGGACGCGGGCGAGGCGGGTCTCGTCGCCCTTGCGGGTCAGAGCCTCTTCGAGCTCGTAGTTGCGGTCGAAGTGGTCTTCCAGGGGCCGCTTGTTGCGACCGGTGATCATAAGAACGTCGGACAGGCCGGCGGTGACGGCTTCCTCGACGACGTACTGGATCGCCGGCTTGTCGACGACCGGCAGCATCTCCTTCGGGGTGGCCTTGGTGGCCGGGAGGAAGCGGGTTCCGAGGCCCGCAGCAGGGATGACAGCCTTGCTGATCCGAGTACGCGATTGAGTCATGTCCCGAACCTTATCCGGTGCCTTTCAGGCGATTGATGAGGATACGGTGAATATGACATGAGACAGGAAGTATGTGCACTCAGTGAGCACCACCGACGCTAGTAAGCCCGCGTTGCGGAAACGTCTCCTGACGATGAGGTCCGGGTTGACGGCGGATGACATCGAGGCAGCCGGAGCCTCACTGGCGTGTCGCGCACTGGAGCTGCCGGAGCTGGCCCGCGCGGACACCGTGGCGGCCTATGTCTCGGTGGGGCGCGAACCCGCTACACGCGCGCTCCGGGACGCGCTGCGCGCGCGGGGCGTACGGGTGCTGCTCCCCGTCCTGCTGCCGGACAACGACCTCGACTGGGGCGCGGACGAGGGCCCGGACGGACTGGTGCGGGCCGGCCGGGGCCTGCTGGAGCCCGGCGGGCCGCGGCTGGGCCCGGACGCGGTCACCCAGGCGGACGCGGTCCTGCTGCCGGGGCTCGCGGTGGACCGGCGCGGTATGCGGCTGGGGCGCGGCGGCGGTTCGTACGACCGGGTGCTGGCCCGGCTGGCGCGGGCCGGGGCCGACCCCGCGCTGGTGGTGCTGCTGTACGACGGCGAGCTGCTGGACGCGGTCCCGGAGGAGCCCCACGACCGGCCGGTGCACGCCGCGGTGACGCCCTCGGGGGCGCACCGCTTCGTCTGACGCCCGCCGGGTAACGCGGCGGCCCCGCCGCAGGCGCCCGAAGGCGTCTCCGGCGGGGCCGGAAGGTGCGCGGGCTCCCGCCCCCGGTGCGGCAAGCGGGAAGAGCCCAGCAGAAGGACCGTCTGAAGCGCCGGGTGGTTGGCTCAGGGGATGCCTTCAGGAGGTGAGGGCCCAGCTGATCGTCGGTGGACTTGTCCACCGCGGTCTTGCTGAACGCCCAGAGCAGCAGCTCGCCCTTCGCCCACTTCTCGGTCTGGTCCGTGTAGTGCGCGTTGTAGGCGTGGCCGGAGGCGCCGGTGAGGTTGATCCACCGCGACTTGTCGAAGTTGTCCAGGTTGACGACCATCCGCATCGACGGCACCCAGGTGACGTCGTAGCCGCCCGCCGCGTTCCAGCCGGTCGCGTTGACCGCCGCCTCGCCGCCCGCGAGGTCCCACGGGCCGCGGTTCAGCATCCACTGGACGACACCCGGGCCCTCGGTGCCCAGCGTCTGGTTCTTCAGCGTCAGCCGGTGCAGCCGGCCCCAGCTCCAGGTGTTGATGTTCTTGCCCAGCTTGGCGGTCAGCTCGGAGCGCGCGTCCTTCATGGCCTCGGCGAGCAGCTCGTCACGGTTGGCCGCGCCCGGCTGGTTGCGGGTCCCGGCAGTCTTCCACCAGTCGTTGCCCGGGTCCTTGATGATCTTCCGTACGACCTCGTACCAGCGGTCGCCGCCGTCCGGCTGGGCCTGGTCGGCATCGCGCGTCCCGCATTCGCGCACCAGCCGGGTGTTCCCGTCCAGGTCCTCGAGCGGCCCGGAGTCCTCGGCCGGCCGCACCCGCAGGCACTGCCCCTTGACCCGCAGCTCCTTGGGCATCTTCTCGCCGAAGGCGAGCATCAGGGTGTTGCGCCAGACGGCGTTGAAGTACGCGGCGGCCGAGGAGTCGGCGTCCTGGGTGTAGTCCCAGCCCTCCAGGAGCTTCTGGGCCTCACGGACGAACGGGTCCTTGACGTTGATCTTCAGCAGATACGGCGTCAACACCTTGGCGATCTCACTGCTGTTGTCCGTCTGGAGGGACTGCATGTCGTCCGTGGAGATCTTCCCGCCATCCTTGATCTTGGATTCGATCAGGTCGGTGATGCGCTGGCTGCGCGCGCCGTATCCCCAGTCGTCGGTCAGCGGGTACGGGTACTTCTTCTTGTCTATGACGGCCTGGTTGGCGGTGACGATGTAGCCGCGGTCGGGGTTGTACTCCCAGGGCAGCGCCGACTGCGGAATGAACTTCGACCACCGGTAGCGCGAGTCCCAGCCGGGCGCCGGGTAGCGGCCGTCGCCCTTGGCGCGCACCGGGATGCTGCCCGGCGCCTGGTAGCCGATGTTGCCCTTGGTGTCGGCGTAGATGAGGTTCTGGGCGGGGACCGCGAAGTCGCGGGCCGCCTTGCGGAAGTCGTCGAAGTTCCGCGCGCGGTTCAGCCCGAAGACCGCGTCCATGCTGTTGGACGGGGACAGCGCGGTCCACTTCAGGGAGACCGCGTAACCGTCGCCGCGGTCGGGCGCCACATCGTCGGCCCCGCTGCCGACCGGTGCGCTCTTGCCGACGTTCGTCAGCTCCTCGTCACGGTCCGAGACGATGGGCCCGTTGTCGGTGCTGCGTACCGTGATCGTGCGGCTCTTGCCGCCCGCGACCTTGATGGTCTCCTCACGGCTGCGGAACGGGACCTGCTTGCCGTCATAGAGGTAGTGCGACGCGGTGACCTTCTGGAGGTACAGGTCGCTGACGTCGGCCCCCAGATTGGTCATCCCCCAGCTGATGTCCTGGTTGTGGCCTATGACCACGCCGGGCATCCCGGAGAAGGTGTAGCCCGCCGTGTCGAACGGGCACTTGCTGGTGACCTGGTTGCAGTGGAGGCCCATCTGGTACCAGACGGACGGCAGCTGGGGCGCCAGATGCGGATCGTTGGCGAGCAGCGGCTTGCCGGTGGTCGTGTGCCGCCCGGAGACGACCCACGAGTTGGAGCCGATACCGCTGCCGTTGGGGCCCAGCAGCGCCGGAACCTTCTCCAGGGTCTTCGACATGGAGGTGAGCTGGCTCTGGAGGCCCTGGGCGGCCCCGTTGGCCCCATTCACGGTGCCGGCCGCACCCGCGCTGCCCGTGCTGTCCGTCGACGTCGCCTTGGGATCGAACTCGTCGGTGGCCTCGTTGAGCGCGCCACCCTGGACGATCGGCTTGTTCCGGCTGTACGGATACGACGGGTACAGCTCTTCTATCTGCTTGGCGCTCAGCCGGCTCGACGCCAGGGCGCGGTCCACCTCTTCCTGCATGTTGCCACGCAGGTCCCAGGCCATCGCCTTGAGCCAGGCGACCGAGTCGACCGGAGTCCACTTCTCGGGCTTGTAGCCGTCGTTCTTGAAGCCCAGCGCCGCGTATTCGACCGACAGCGCCTTGCCCTCGTGGTCTTTGAGATAGGCGTTGACCCCGGCCGAGTAGGCCCGCAGATACTTCTTGGTCGCCGGCGACAGCTTGGTGTCGTATTCCTTCTGCGCCACCCGGCGCCAGCCCATGGTGCGCAGGAACGCATCGGTCTCCACCTGGCTGGAACCGAACATCTCCGAGAGCCGACCGGCCGTCATATGACGGCGGACGTCCATCTCCCAGAAGCGGTCCTGGGCCTGGACGAAGCCCTGGGCGCGGAACAGATCCTCGGGTGAATCCCCGTAGATCTGGGGTATGCCATGACCGTCGCGCTTGACCTGGACGGGATCGGAAAGTCCCTTGAGCTGAAGCGACCCCGTGGTCTCCGGGAAAGAGGCCCGCACGGTACTGATACTCCAGTACGTGCCGAAGCCGGTGCCCCCCAGGAGCAGCAGCACGACTGCGATCACGATCAGGCGGAGACGTCGGCTCTTCTTCTTGGGAGAAGAGCCGGTTTTGTTGGCGGGCATCGCTGTCCTTCGAGGGGCAGGGTGATCCTGGAGTGCTGGAGCAACCATAGGCGCAGCGCTGTCGCCACCCCTACGCGGAGTCATGACTGACGCCGTCCACCGGCCACCGGACCGGTCTCCCCCACCTCCGAGGGCGGCCCGTGTGGAAGGCCCGCGTCAAGAACCCGTAAAATGTTAGGTAAGGCAATGAAGTTCCGGTCGGCCGGGAACCGTTCACATCGTCCCCGAAGGTCCCGCCGCTCACGTGAGAAAGGTTCGGCCCCTGACTGTCCACCACCTCAATGAACTGCTGCTGGTCTGCTCTCTCGTCCTGCTCGTCGCGGTGGCGGCCGTAAGGCTGTCGTCCCGCAGCGGGCTGCCCACCCTGCTCCTCTACCTCGGGATGGGCGTCGCCCTGGGCACGGACGGGCTCGGCGTCACCTTCGACAACGCCGAACTGACGCAGGTCATTGGCTACGCCGCGCTGGTGGTGATCCTGGCCGAGGGCGGTCTGGGCACCAAGTGGCAAGAAATAAAACCCGCGCTGCCGACGGCCGCCGCGCTGTCGACCGCGGGCGTCGCGGTGAGCGTGGGGGTCACCGCGGCGGCGGCGCACTATGTGGTGGGGCTGGACTGGCGGCAGGCGCTGATCATCGGCGCGGTGGTGTCGTCCACGGACGCGGCGGCGGTCTTCTCCGTGCTGCGCAAGGTGCCGCTGCCCAAGCGGCTCACCGGCACTCTGGAGGCCGAATCGGGCTTCAACGACGCCCCGGTGGTGATCCTGGTCGTCGCCTTCTCCAGCCAGGGCCCGATCGACGCCTGGTACCTCTTGATCGGCGAGATCGTGCTGGAGCTGGCGATCGGCGCCGCCATCGGTCTCGCGATCGGCTGGCTCGGCTCGTACGGGCTGCGCCGGGTGGCCCTGCCCGCCTCGGGTCTGTACCCGATCGCGGTGATGGCCATCGCGGTCGTCGCCTACGCGGGCGGCGCGCTGGCGCACGGCTCCGGCTTCCTCGCCGTCTACCTCGCCTCGCTCGTCATGGGCAACGCGAAGCTGCCGCACTGGCCGGCCACCCGCGGTTTCGCCGAGGGGCTCGGCTGGCTCGCCCAGATCGGCATGTTCGTCCTGCTCGGACTGCTGGTGACGCCGCACGAACTGGCCGACGACATCTGGCCCGCCGTCGTGGTCGGCCTGGTGCTGACCGTGGTCGCTCGGCCTCTGTCGGTGCTGGTGAGCACGGCGCCGTTCCGGGTGGCCTGGCGGGAGAAGGCCCTGCTGTCCTGGGCCGGGCTACGCGGCGCGGTGCCCATTGTGCTCGCGACGATCCCCATGGTCGGCGAGGTGCCCGACAGCCGCCGGATCTTCAACATCGTCTTCGTCCTGGTGATCATCTACACCCTGATCCAGGGGCCGACACTGCCCTGGTTCGCCACCCGGCTGCATCTGGAGGAGGCGGAGGGCACCGCGGATCTGGGCATCGAGTCGGCGCCGCTGGAGCGGCTGCGCGGCCATCTGCTGTCCGTGTCGATCCCCAAGGACTCCCGGATGCACGGAGTGGAGGTCGCCGAGCTGCGGCTGCCGCCGGGGGCCGCGGTCACCCTCGTCGTCCGCGACGGCTCCAGCTTCGTACCGCTGCCCTCGACCGTGCTGCGGCGCGGCGACGAACTCCTGGTGGTGGCCACCGACCCGGTGCGGGACGCGGCCGAACAGCGGCTGCGGGCGGTCGGCCGGGGCGGCAAGCTGGCAGGCTGGCTGGGCACCGGCGGCGGCTGATGGCGTGGCGTAGGTCACCGCGTGCCGTACCGCAGTGGACTGGCGGGCCGGAATGCTGCACTATGGAGCGTCGTTAGCACTCAACGAGTGAGAGTGCCAGGAGGAAGTACGTGCCGACCTACCAGTACCAGTGCACCGAGTGCGGCGAGGGCCTCGAGGCGGTGCAAAAGTTCACCGACGACGCGCTCACGGAGTGCCCCGAGTGCCAGGGACGCCTGAAGAAGGTGTTCTCCGCGGTCGGCATCGTCTTCAAGGGCTCCGGCTTCTACCGGAACGACAGCCGCTCCTCGTCCAGCAGCTCGGGCAGCGGCTCGGCGAAGTCCGCGTCCAAGAGCGACGGCGGCTCGTCGTCGGAGAAGAGCTCGTCGTCTTCGTCCTCTTCCTCCTCGGACACCTCCTCGGGGTCGTCCTCGTCGACTTCCTCGTCGTCGACGTCTTCGCCGTCCTCCTCGTCGACGTCTTCTTCGTCGTCTTCGTCGAGCAGCACCAGCTCGGCCGCCTGACCTCGCACGCACCGCGCGCCCCCGCCGTTTCCTCCCGGGAAGCCGCGGGGGTGCCGTGTGTCCGGGCGCCGTCGGTCGCGGCTGGCTAGGGTGATCGCATGGCCGAGACGAGCAGCACACCAGCAGACATAGGGGTCATCGGAGGGTCGGGGTTCTACGCCTTCCTCGACGATGTGACCGAGATCACCGTGGAGACTCCCTATGGTTCGCCGAGCGATTCGCTCTTCCTCGGCGACATCGCGGGACGGCGGGTCGCCTTCCTGCCCCGGCACGGCCGCAAGCACCATCTGCCGCCGCACCGGATCAACTACCGCGCCAACCTGTGGGCCCTGCGCGCGGTCGGGGCACGACAGGTGTTCGGCCCCTGCGCGGTGGGCGGACTGCGGCCGGAGTACGGCCCGGGGACGCTGCTGGTGCCGGACCAGCTGGTGGACCGCACCAAGGGGCGCACGCAGACCTACTTCGACGGTGAGCCGCTCCCGGACGGGCGGGTGCCGAACGTGGTGCACACGACCTTCGCCGACCCGTACTGCCCGGTGGGACGGCAGGCCGCGGTGACGGCAGCACGCGGACGCGGCTGGGAGCCGGTGGACGGCGGAACGATGTGCGTGGTCGAAGGCCCCCGCTTCTCCACCCGCGCGGAATCGCGCTGGCACGCCGCGCAGGGCTGGTCGGTGGTCGGGATGACCGGGCATCCGGAAGCGGTGCTCGCCCGTGAACTGGAGCTGTGCTACACGTCGTTGACGCTGGTCACCGACCTGGACGCGGGCGTGGAGACGGGTGAGGGCGTCTCGCACGGCGAGGTGCTGAAGGTGTTCGGCGAGAACGTCGGGCGGCTGCGCGAGGTGCTCTTCGACGCGGTGAGCAGCCTTCCGGACAACGCCGACCGGGACTGCCTGTGCGCACATGGGCACGACGGCTGGGATCTGGGGATCGAGCTGCCGTAGCGGGCGGGCTGGTGGGGCCGCGCTGGGACGGATGCGCACGCGTGTGGGGGACCGGGTTGTCCACAAGGCGGCGGCCGTCCACAGGGCCCAGCGGGATCGGGCGAGGCCGGGCATGGTGAAGGGGCCCAATAGCTCCCGGCTCCTCACGGCAGGCGGTGTTGTGCCATGTCCCGTCCCTTTCCGGCGTCCCCGTCCCCCTCGTCCCTCGCGTCTTCTCCGCCGCCCCGCGCCACTCCCCCGGCCCGCGCGGTGCC
>NZ_GG657754.1:4260355-4274992 GCF_000158915.1 Streptomyces himastatinicus ATCC 53653
CGGATCGCCGACGCGGCGGCGGTGCGGCTGCTGCACCCCGGCGACCGGGTGGACGTGCTGGCCACGCCCGCGCCCGACACCGTCCGGCACCGCGGGTCCGATGCCCCGGCGCGGATGGTCGCCCGCGGGGTCCGGGTGGCCTCCGTCCCCGGTCTCCGGGGCGGCGGACCGCCGGGGGCCGGAGACTCTACGGAGGCGGGCGAGCCGGACTCCGGGGCGCTCGACGGCGGCGGCCCGGCGGACGGCGGGGCGCTGGTGGTCCTCAGGGTGCCGCGCGCGGCCGCCGCCACGCTCGCCGGGGCCGAGACCACCTCACGTCTGGCGGTGACACTGTGCCGCTCCTGACACACATGCCTCACCTCTTGGGCCTGCTCGGCGCCGGTGTAGGTTGCGGAACCGTCCGCTCCAGCACCGTCGCGGCGAGAGAAAGGCAGTGGGTTGAGCGCAGAGAAGAGCACCGAGACGCAGGAGAAGGAGAGCGTCTGGGAGGGCTTCAAAGCCTTCCTGATGCGCGGCAATGTGATCGACCTCGCGGTCGCGGTCGTCATCGGAGCCGCCTTCACTTCCGTCGTGAACTCGGTGGTGAAGGGCCTGATCAATCCCATAGTGGGCGCCTTCGGAACGAAGGACTTGGAGAAGTACCGCTCCTGCTTCGAGGCGCCCTGCGAGACGAACGCGGCGGGCGAGGTGGTGAAGGGCATCCCGATCATGTGGGGCAGCATGCTCTCGGCCGTGCTGACCTTCCTCATCACCGCGGCGGTCGTGTACTTCCTGATGGTGCTGCCGATGTCGCGCTATCTGGCGCGCAAGGCCGCCAGGGAGCAGCAGGCCGAGGAGGAGCAGGCGGAGACGGAGGCCGAGGAGATCACGCTGCTCCGCGAGATCCGGGACGAGCTGGTGGCCCGGCGCGAAGGCGGCCCCAGCACCTAGCCGAGCGCCTGATCGGCATCGTGCGCCGTCAGGGCTTCCGGCGTGGGGCCTCTCGCCGTCAGAGGTGGTGGGGCGGCTTCTCGTCCAGGAACCGGGCCAGATCCGCGGCGCTGTCGGCGCCGTGCCCGCCGGGAGCCCGCTCACCCCACCCGCGGTCCGTATCGTCCGTGGACGGCTGCGCCAGGGGATCGTCGAAGATCAGCGCGGCGGCGGGATCGCGCGGTCCAGGGGCGGGGGCGGTGCTCATGGCTCAAGAGTACGACCGCGGCAGCGGTTCGGTGTACCGGCCGAGCTCGTCGTGCCACCACAGGTCCCGGCCGGGCTTCCAGGACACCGGGCGGGAGAGGCGGTGCACTACCAGCACGTTCCGGACGCCGGGGCAGCCGGTGAGCGCCCGGTCGACAAGCTGCTTGAGGGGCTGCTGCTCCCCACAGCGCTGTTCCCCGTCCGCGGTGATGACGATCTTGGCGTCCATCTCCCTGATCCGGTCGCGCAGTTCATGCGGGCGCAGCCCCACCGGCAGACTGCCGCGTACGACGTCGAGGCGGCCACAGGCGAGCGTGGCGATCACGGACTCGGGCACCAGCGGCAGGTGGACCGCCACCCGGTCGCCGGCCCGGACTCCGAGCCGGGTGAGGGCGGCGGCCGCCCTGGCGGCCTGGTCGAGCAGCTCGGCGTGGGTCAGCTCCTCGGTGCAGTCGGGCTCGCTGATCCACCGGAGAGCCACCCGGGAGGTCTGCCGCGTGGCGGCGGCCAGTGTCGGGAGCTCCTCCGTCCGGGAGGTATGGGGCACGGCGGTCTTCCTTGAGGCGGGGACGAACGGCATACCGCACAGCCTGCTGTCAGGTCATCAACGTCTGATGAACGCCCGCTATATGAGGCGACGATGGTCCGGCGCGCGCCGCCCGGAGAGGCTCGCGAGGGCCCTTGCTCCGGGGCCGGGCACGCCTCGTTGCACGACCATGACACGAGTCGCCGTGCTACGCATAGCGTTCATGGATGCCGAGCGAACCACCCATGACTCCCCGCACACCGGCCGGGCCGACGCGCTGACAGACGTACCCGGGCTGCGCGTCGGCCATGCACAGCGCACCGGAGGCGGATGGCTGACCGGAACGACCGTCGTGCTGGCGCCCGAGGGCGGCGCGATCGCCGCCGTCGATGTGCGCGGCGGCGGGCCGGGCACCCGGGAGACCGATGCCCTCGATCCGCGGAATCTCGTCCAGCGCGTGGAGGCCGTCGTGCTGACCGGCGGCAGCGCGTTCGGCCTGGACAGCGCCTCCGGGGTGGCCGCCTGGCTGGAGGAGCACGGCCGCGGCTTCCGGGTCGGTCCCGATCCGGCGCAGGTCGTCCCGGTCGTCCCGACGGCCGCGCTCTTCGACCTCGGCCGGGGCGGTGACTGGCGGGCCCGGCCTGGCGCGGCCCTGGGCCGGGAGGCCGCCGAGGCGGCGGCCGGTGCGGAGCCCGGCGCGCCGGTCGGGCAGGGCAACGTGGGCGCGGGTGCGGGCGCGGTGGCCGGTGGGCTCAAGGGCGGCATGGGCTCGGCGTCGCTGGTGCTGTCGTCCGGCATCACGGTGGCCGCGCTGGTCGCGGTCAACGCGGCCGGATCGGTGGTCGATCCGCGGACCGGCGGGCTGTACGGGCAGGCGTACGAACCGTCCGGGGACGGCGGGTCCTACCGCCCCGGCGAAGTGGAGCACGCGGAGGCGGTGCGCCGCCTGGCGACCGCGCGGGCCGAGTCGGAGCGGCGCCAGGCCGCGTCGGTGCGGCCTCCGCTGAACACCACCCTGGCCGTGGTCGCCACCGACGCCGCGCTCAACCGGGCCCAGGCGCACAAGCTCGCGGGCACGGCGCACGACGGCCTGGCCCGGGCGATCCGGCCGGTGCATCTGATGTCCGACGGTGACACGGTCTTCGCCCTGGCCACCGGCGATCGCCCGCTGGTGCCGGAGGAGAGCGGAGGCGATGCGGGGGATCCGGCGTTCGGGGTGCACCGGGAGGCCGGGGTGCTGAACGAGGTGCTGGCGGCGGGGGCGGACGCGCTGACCCGGGCCGTGGTCAAGGCGGTGCTGGCGGCGGAGGGAGTGGACGGCCCGGGCGGCGTCTTCCCCGCGTACCGGGATCTGTACGACGGACCGTTCTGAGCGGGCGGCACCGAGAGAGGTCGAGAGGGACCGTAAGGACCGAGGAGTGAGAGGGAGGGGATCACCATGGACGCCGATCTGCTGATCGTCGGCGGCGGTCCTGCGGGCTGTGCGGCCGCCGTGATGGCGGCGAGCCTCGGGATGCGGTCCGTCCTCGTCGAGTCGGGCGAGGCGCTGTGCGGGGCGCTGCGGCGCATCCCGGTGGTGAGCAACGTCCTGGGCTTCACCACAGGGCCCGGGCTGGCGGCGGCGATCGAGGCCGACGTGGCGCGGTGCGCCCTCTGCCGGGTTGAACTCGGGCGGCGTGCCACGCGGATCGACGCGTTCGAGGACCGGGTGGAGGTGACGGTCGAGGGACCGGGGGCCGCCGGTGCGCGGCTGACCGCTCCGTATGCCGTCGTCGCCACCAGGTCGGGCCGCTGGCGCCCGCGGCCGCCGGGTGGCTCGCGGGAGCGGAGGGCCGGGAGCTGCCCCTGCTGTGGGAGGCGGGTGCCGCGGCGATCGCCGGCCGCACGGTTCTCGTGCTCGGTGCGGACCGCCCGCTGGGCACCCTCACCCGCGCCCATCCGGAGCTGCGGGCCCGGTTCCTGGTCGCCCATCCGCCCGAGGACGTCTACAAGACCGAGGAGGTCGGGCAGGACGCCCGGGTGGAGCTGGTGGCCGTGCGGCGGCTGGAGTTGGGGCCGCCATCGGCGCCGCTGCGGGCCGAGGCGCTGACGGCGGCGGGCGAGCGGCGTGCTCTCACTGCCGACCTGGCGTTCCTGAATCTGGGCAGCGCCCCGGCGCCGCCCGACGGGTCCGTCGTCACCGCCGGATCCGGCTACTGCCCGCCGGGGCGCCAGCATCCGAGGATCCGCACCGCCGGTGATCTGCGCTCCGCCCGCTTCCAGCGCATCGCGACCGCGATGGGCTCAGGCAGCGAGGCCGCGCTCAGCGCCTACTACGCTGCGCGCGGCCTCGCCACGGATGGGGTGGGGGGTGACTGAGATGGGGTCAGACCGCGACCGCCACCTTCTCCTCGTCCCCGGTGGCGCCCTTCGCGGAGCCGCCGACGAGAAGGACCGCCGTGGCGCCTGCCTCCGCCTTCGAACTCCCCGCCGACGGCAGCGTGATCATCGGCCGACACCACCGTGCCCGCCAGGATGGCCAGCAGGTAGAGGAACGGCTGGCCGATCAGCGGGACCACGAACAGCACCACGTCCGGCTGCAACTCGTGCAGCCGAAGGCCATCGACACGGAGCCATCGGCGGCCTCGCCGACCACCGTGAGATCGGGCTTCGCGGACAGCAGGGTCCGCCGCCGCGAACGGAATGGCGCCCTCGCTGATGAAGGAGGCACCCAGCACCCAGGCGGCCTTGCCGTTCTCCCGCTCGGTCTTGGTGAACAGCTTCCCGCGCACGGTGGTGGCCAGGGCCATCGCCAGCGGCGGGACCATACCGGCGGCCATCACCGTGGCCATGATCTTGAGGCTGCCGTCGCTCGGGTCGGACACCGCGATGCCGCCGGTCGCGAAGGCGTACGCGACCTTGTTGACCGGGCCGCCGAGGTCGAAGCACATCATCAGGCCGAGGATCACGCCGAGGCCGATGGCGTTGGCGCCGGAGAGCCCGTTGAGCCAGTCGGTCATGGCCGACTGGGCGGAGGCGATGGGCTTGCCGATCACCACGAACATCAGGAAGCCGACGACCGCCGAGGAGATCAGCGGGATCACCACGACCGGCATGATGCCGCGCAGCGCCGCCGGGACCTTGAACCGCTGGATGGCCATGACGACCGCGCCCGCGATCAGACCCGCGACCAGACCACCGAGGAATCCGGCCTTGATCGTGGTGGCGATGAAGCCGCCGACGAAGCCGGGCACGAGTCCGGGCCGGTCGGCCATGCCATAGGCGATGTACCCGGCCAGGACCGGCACCAGGAAGGTGAACGCCGCGCTGCCGATCTGGAAGAGCAACGCCGCCCAGCTGGCGGTCTCGGTCCACACGAAGTGGTCCGCGACGGACTTGGCGCTGGCGATCTCGTAGCCGCCGATCGCGAAGGCGAGCGCGATGAGCAGACCGCCCGCGGCGACGAACGGGACCATGTAGCTGACGCCCGTCATCAGCCACTTGCGCAGCCGGGTGCCGAAGCGGTCGCCGCCCGCGTCCATCGGGGCGGAGCCGTCGGCGTCATCGGACGCCGCCGCCGGTGCGCTGGTCTCGCCGCGAGCCGCCTTGTCGCGCGCCTCGGCCACCAGCTCGGCCGGGCGGTTGATGCCCGCCTTGACCCCGACGTCCACCGTCGGCTTCCCGGCGAACCGCTCCTTGTCCCGGACCTCCACGTCATGCGCGAAGATCACCGCGTCGGCGGCGGCGATGGTGGCGGCGGGCAGCTTCTCGAATCCGGCCGAGCCCTGGGTCTCCACCACCAGCTCGACACCGGCCTCACGGGCCGCGTTCTCCAGCGACTCGGCGGCCATGTAGGTGTGCGCGATGCCGGTGGGACACGAGGTGACGGCGACGATCCGGAAGGGCGCCGCCGCGGCCGCCGGTGCGGGGGCGGGAGTCCCGGCGGGCTCCGTCGGCTCCGCGGGGCTGCTGGGCGCCTCCTCCGGCTCCTCGGCCGCGGGCTCCTCCGCGGCGCTGTCCGAGGCGGCGGACGGTTCCTCGTCACCGCGGATCAGGGCGGCCGCCCGGGCCGGGTCGTCGGCGGCCCGCAGGGCGCCGGTGAACTCGGCGTTCATCAGAGACCGGGCGAGGCTGGACAGGATCGTCAGGTGATCGCTGTCGGCACCCGCGGGGGCCGCGATCAGGAAGATCAGGTCGGCCGGTCCGTCCGGCGCGCCGAAGTCGATCCGGGTCGTGCTGCGCCCGAAGGCCAGCGTCGGCTCGGTGACGTGCTCGCTGCGGCAGTGGGGTATGCCGATGCCGCCGTCCAGGCCGGTCGGCATCTGCTCCTCGCGGGCCGCCACGTCGGCGAGGAAGCCGTCGAGGTCGGTGACCCGGCCCGCCGCGACCATGCGCTCGGCGAGCGACCGGGCGGCGGCTTCCTTGGTGTCGGCGGACAGGTCAAGGTCGACCAGATCCGCGGTGATCAGCTCACTCATCTCGCGGCTCCCTTGGGTGCTATACCAGCCTGGGGCAGGCGGGCGGAGGGGGTGGGGACTGGGGGGTGGGAGTGGGTCGGGCCGGTCACGCGGGCTCCTTGAGCGCGCGATCCAGCGGTACGTCCGAGGTCGTGGTGACGGCGGACGGGTCCAGGTCGGCCGGGGTCGGCATCACGCTGCCCGGCAGTTGTACGGCGGCCGCGCCATGGGCCACGGCCGAGGCGAGTGCGGCGGCTCCGGTGCCGCCCGCGGCGAGGAATCCGGCGAGCGACGCATCGCCCGCACCGACGTTACTGCGGACGGCCCTGACTGTGGCCGTGCCGAAGTACGTACCGGTTCCGTCGACCAGCAGCTGACCGTCGGCGCCGAGGCTGGCCAGGACGGCGCGGGCACCCAGCTCGCGCAGCTCCTCGGCGGCCTTGACCGCCTCGCCCACGGTGACGATCGGGCGGCCGACGGCCTGGGCGAGTTCCTCGGCGTTGGGCTTCACCACATCGGGGCGCTCGCGCAGGGCCGCGGTCAGGGAGGGACCGGAGGTGTCCAGGGCGATCCTGGCCCCCGCACTGTGGGCCCGGGCGACCAGCTCGGCGTACCACTCGGGGGCGAGCCCGCGCGGGAGGCTGCCGCAGCAGGCGATCCAGTCGGCGTCGGCGACCCGGCTCCGTACCGCCTCCAGCAGGGCCTCGGCCTCGGTGTCGTTCAGCTCGGGTCCGCTCGCGTTGAGCTTGGTGAGGGTGCCGTCCGGCTCGGCGACGGAGATGTTGACCCGGGTCGAGCCGCGCACCGGCACGCCCGCCGCCTCGATGCCCAGCTCTTCGAGCAGCCGCGCCAGCAGCGCGCCCTCGGGTCCGCCGAGCGGCAGCGCCGCCACGGTGCGGTGCCCGGCGGCGGCCACGGCGCGCGAGACGTTGACGCCCTTGCCGCCGGGGTCGACCCGGTCGGTGGTGGCCCGCAGCACGGCGCCGCGCTCCAGCGCCGGGATCTCGTACGTGCGGTCCAGGCTGGGATTGGGGGTGACGGTGAGGATCATGCGCGTGCTACTTCCGTGCCCTGCTTTTCGATGGCGAGGGCGTCCTGTGGGCTGAGCCCGGTGTCCGTGATGAGCAGGTCGACGTGGTCGAGGCCGCCGAAGCGGGCGAAGTGCTCCTGGCCGAACTTGCCGGAGTCGGCGAGCAGCACGACCCGGCGGGCGGCGCTGATCATGGCGCGTTTGACGGCGGCCTCCGCGAGGTCGGGGGTGGTCAGCCCGCTGTCGGGTGAGAAGCCGTTGGTGGCGAGGAAGACGACGTCGGCCTTGACCTCGCCGTAGCCGCGCAGCGCCCAGGCGTCGACGGCGGCCCGGGTGCGGTGGCGGACCCTGCCCCCGACCAGGTGCAGGGCGATACCGGGGTGGTCGGCGAGGCGGGCGGCGACCGGCAGCGCGTGGGTGACCACGGTGAGCCCGGCTTCCAGGGGGATGGCGGCGGCGAACCGGGCCGCCGTCGACCCGGCGTCGATGATCACGCTGCCGTCGGCGGGGAGTTCGGCGAGGGCGGCACGCGCGATGCGGTCCTTCTCGTCGGCGGCGGTGCTCTCGCGCTCGGCGAGGTCCGGCTCGAAGTCGAGACGCCCGGCCGGGATCGCGCCCCCGTGCACCCGGCGCACCAGACCGGCCCGGTCGAGGGCCCGCAGATCACGCCGTACGGTCTCGGCGGTGACCTGGAACTCCTCGGCGAGGGACAGGACATCCACCCGACCGCTGTCGCGGGCGAGCCGGAGGATCTCCTGCTGACGCTCCGGTGCGTACATGTGGGTTTACGTCCCTTCCATGCCCGAACCTGTGATTTCGCGGCCAGATTACGTCGCCACTTCCAGAAAGTAAACAGACTCGGGCACGAAACAAACTCGACCGGGCAGACTCGGGCCAGCTTCGAAAGCCCGGGCCCGGTGCGCCCTCACCTACGCGGCAGAGCAGTACCTTCAAGGCTCTTCCTCGCATTCTTCGCATCCGGGAGCGGACATGACACTCGACGGCAAGGCGGCCCTGATCACCGGCGGCAGCCGCGGCATCGGCGAGGCCATCGCCATCCGGCTCGCCGAGGACGGTGCCGATGTCGCCCTGACGTACCGCCACCGGGCCGACCGGGCGGCGGACATCGTCGAACGGATCAAGGCGCTGGGCCGCCGGGCCCTGGCGGTACGGGCCGACAGCGCGGACCCGGAGGCGCTGCGGGCGGCCGTGGCCGGGGCCGCCGCCGAGTTCGGGCGCCTGGACATCCTGGTCAACAACGCGGGCGTGGGAGTGCTCGGCCCGGTCACCGAGCTGTCGCTGGAGGACATCGACCGCGCCCTCGACATCAACGTCCGGGCGCCGTTCCTGACCGCCCAGGCGGCGGTCGAGCGACTGTCCGACGGCGGGCGGATCATCAACATCGGCAGCTGCATGGCCGAGCGCGTCGCCTTCCCCGGCGGCAGCCTCTACGCGACCAGCAAAACCGCGCTGACCGGCCTGACCAAGGCGCTGGCCCGTGAGCTGGGCCCGCGCGGGATCACCGTCAACCTGATCCACCCCGGGCCGATCGACACCGACATGAACCCCGCCGACGGCGAGAGCGCCGCCACGCAGCGCGGCTTCACGGCGCTCGGCCGCTACGGGCTGCCGTCGGAGGTGGCCGCGACCGTCGCCCATCTCGCGGGCGAGAGCGGGCGCTACATCAGCGGGGCGTCGATCGCCGTCGACGGCGGCTTCGCCGCCTGACCGGAAGCCCCACCAGGAGCCGCCCCACCAGGACACCGGGAAAGGAAGAGCCCCGGCGCTCGGGGGAGTGCGCCGGGGCTCGGTCTATGGGGTCTGTGGAGTGCGGTCGGTCCATGCGGACGCTGCGGCTCAGGCCGCTGCGTCGAAGCCGGTCTGGCGGGCCATCTTCTTCAGTTCCAGCAGCGCGTGCTTCTCGATCTGACGGATGCGCTCACGCGTGAGCCCATGCTGCTTGCCGACCTCGGTGAGCGTGCGCTCCCGCCCGTCATCGATGCCGTACCGCGCCTTGATGATGGAGGCGGTCCGGTCGTCGAGGCGGCCGATGAGGTCTTCCAGCTCCTCGCTGCGCAGCAGCGTCATCACCGACTGCTCGGGCGAGACGGCCGAGGTGTCCTCCAGCAGGTCGCCGAACTGGGTCTCGCCCTCGTCGTCCACCGACATGTTGAGGCTCACCGGGTCGCGCGCCCAGTCGAGCACGTCCGAGACCCGCTCCGGGGTGGAGCCCAGCTCCTCGGCGATCTCCATGTGCTCCGGCTCGCGGCCGTGCTCACGGTTGAACTCGCGCTGCACCCGGCGGATCCGGCCCAGCTCCTCGACCAGGTGGACGGGCAGCCGGATCGTCCGGGACTGGTCCGCGATCGAGCGCGTGATGGCCTGACGGATCCACCACGTGGCATAGGTCGAAAACTTGAAGCCCTTGGTGTAGTCGAACTTCTCCACGGCGCGCACCAGGCCCGCGTTGCCCTCCTGGATCAGGTCGAGCAAGGGCAGGCCACTGCGCGGATAACGGCGCGCCACGGCCACGACCAGGCGCAGGTTGGAGCGGATGAAGACATCCTTGGCGCGGGCACCCTCGGCCGCTATGGCCTCGAGCTCCTCTCGGCTCGCACCCGCGGCTCCGGTGTCCTCAGCCTCCCCGTCCAGGATCTGCTGGGCATATACACCCGCCTCGACAGCCTGGGACAGCTCCACCTCCTTGGCCGCGTCCAGCAACGGGGTGCGAGCGATCTCGTCGAGATACATGCCGACCAGGTCGCGATCGGCGATCTCCCCGCCTGTGGCGCGAACACTGTTGGCCCCATCAGCGCCACCGGTGGTGGCCTGATTGCGGGCGACGGCACGGGTTGCCATGCGTGCTCCCTTACAGATGGATCGGGCGCGGACTATGAACGGACCTTCCCTGGGCGGGTGCCCCGTCCGATGGAAACAACGACTGGAATCCGGACAGAATTCCCAAGCCGCGCCCACCTTTTTACGATCATGCAGTACCCTGTGCCGCCACAGGGGGTTCAGCGCAGCGCGACAGCACCGGGAAAGTGCAGGTCAGGGGCGCCCATTGCGCCGGAACGACTGCCTTCCCCCCGCTTTCCACCTCGCCTCCCTCCCCACAAGACGGATCCCACGGCGTTCTGGTTGCCCGTACCGGGCTTGCCGGAGGCCGGGGGCGGGTGTGCGCTGGAGGGGAGGAGGTCCCGCCATGAACGATTCCGTTTCACCCCCGGCGCACAGGCGCCTCCGGCCGCGTCTCCCCGCCGTACCGCTCCACCCCGCCGCCTCCTGGGTGGTACCCGTCGTACTGGGCGTCCTCACCGGCGGCTACGCGATGTTCATCGCCCACAACCAGGGGTCGACGCTGCCCTTCGCCGCGCTCCTCGGCGTGGTGGCGGCGGTCGTCGTCGGCGCGGTCTGCTATCTGATCGGGCAGGTCCAGGGGCGGCTGCTGCCGGAGGTCCGGGCGGGGCTGTACGGAGCGCTGCTCGGCTGCGTGATCGGCTTCCTGTACTGCCTGAGCGGGGCGGCCGTGGGGCGGGCGACCGGCGTCGGCCTGGGGGTGGCGCTGTCGATGGCAGCGGTGTCGTTCTACATCATCCACGCACGGTCGGACTGAGCGGACAGAGCCGCCCGAGCCTCAGCCGAACTGCACCGACCGCTTCGCCAGCCCCATCCAGAAGCCGTCGATCACGCTGCGCTGGCTGCCCAGTTCCGGCTCCGCCGCGCCCATCGTGACGAACAGCGGGGCGAAGTGCTCGGTGCGCGGATGGGCGAGGGAGCCGCTCGGTGCGGCGTGCTCGAAGTCGATCAGCGCGTCGATGTCCTGCCCGGCGAGCGCGCGCTGCCCCCAGTCGTCGAACTCGGTCGACCAGCCGGGCGGCGTCGGACCGGCATGACGCAGCGCGGCCAGGTTGTGGGTGAAGAAGCCGCTGCCGACGATCAGTACGCCCTCGTCGCGCAGCGGGGCGAGCTTGCGGCCGATGTCCATCAGCTTCCGCGGGTCCAGGGTCGGCATCGAGACCTGGAGGACGGGAATGTCGGCGTCCGGGTACATCTCGACGAGCGGGACGTAGGCGCCGTGGTCGAGCCCGCGGTCGGGGATGTCCTGGACGGGCGTGCCCGCGGTACGCAGCGTCTTGCGGATGCGCTCGGCCAGTTCGGGGGCGCCGGGCGCGGCGTAGCGGACCCCGTAGTAGTGCTCGGGGAAGCCCCAGAAGTCGTAGACCAGCGGAACCGTTTCGGTGGCCCCGATGGCGAGCGGGGCTTCCTCCCAGTGCGCGGAGATCATCAGAATGGCGGTGGGCCGGGGCAGGTCGGCCGACCAGGCGGCGAGCTGTCCGGGCCAGACCGGGTCATCGGCGAGCGGCGGAGCACCATGGCTGAGATAGAGGGCGGGCATGCGCGACACGGCGGCGGCTCCTCGACCAGACGAACACGAGAAAGCTTGAAGTATCAAGCAGTACGTAGATGACGGTATCGCACACTTGTTTAAAATTCAAGAAGTAGACTTACAATGAACGATGTGGACGCCATGAACTCCCCCGCAGACGCAGCCGCAGACGCAGCCGCAGACAGAGACGCAGGCTCGGACACAGCCGCCGACGAGCCGCGCTGGCTGGACGATGACGAGCAGCGCACCTGGCTGGCGTACATCCAGGCCAGCATGTTGCTGGAAGACCATCTCGACCGCCAGCTTCAGCGCGACGCGCGCATGCCGCACGTCTACTACGGCCTGCTGGTGAAGCTCTCCTGGGCGCCCCGCCACCGGATGCGGATGACCGAGCTGGCCGAGGCCGCCAAGATCACCCGTTCCCGGCTCTCCCACGCCATCACCCGCATGGAGAAGGACGGCTGGGTGCGGCGCGAGGACTGCCCCGACGACAAGCGCGGGCAGAACGCGGTCCTCACCGAGAAGGGGTTCGACGTCCTCAAGCAGACCGCGCCCGGCCATGTCGACGCCGTGCGCTCGGCGATCTTCGACCGGCTCACCTCGGAGCAGATCGCCCAGTTCGGCGACGTCTGCCGGATCATCGCCGACGGGCTCCAGCCCGAGGGCGCCGATCTCCCCTGGCTGCGCTGAACCGAGACGTACGAACCGAGATGTACGAGCCGAGACGTACGAGCCGAGACGTAGGCAGGCCCCGCTCCACCGGGTGAACACCGGGGAGCGGGGCCTGCGTTGTTCGTGCGCTGCGCCAGTACGTTGCGCCAGTGCGCGCCGTCAGTGCGCCATGACCGGAACGGCGTCCTCCACCGCCCCGTCGCCCGAACCGGCGACCGCGCCGCCGCCGTCCTGCCGACCGGCACTGATCAGCGTGGTGGCGATCGCCGCGGCCAGCAGCAGGATGCCGACCGCCCAGGCGATGGCCGCGGTGTAGCCGTGCACCATCGACTGGAGCTGGAGCAGCTTGGGCGAAGAGGCCGTGGCGATATGGCCCTTGGCGTACGCCGTGGTGGCGCTGGCCGCGATGGTATTGAGCAGCGCGGTACCGATCGCGCCGCCCACCTGCTGCGAGGTGTTGACCATCGCGGAGGCGACGCCCGCGTCACGCGGCTCGACACCATGGGTGGCCAGGCTCATCGCGGGCATGAACGCCGTACCCATGCCGAGGCCGAGCAGCACGATCGCGGGCAGGATCAGTGCCGGGTACGAGGTGTCGAGGTCGATCTGCGTCAGCAGCAGCATGCCGGAAGCGGCGACCAGGAAGCCCGGGCCCATCAGGAGCCGCGGCGGAACCCTGGTCATCAGCCGGGCGCCGATCTGCGTCGAGCCGGTGATCATGCCCGCGACCATCGGCAGGAAGGCCAGACCGGTTTCGACCGGGCTGTATCCCTTGACGATCTGCATGTAGTAGGTGAGGAACAGGAACAGACCGAACATGCCGATGACGGCGAGACCCAGCGAGGCGTAGACCCCGCCGCGGTTGCGGTCGGTGACGACGCGCAGCGGCAGCAGCGGCGCCTTCACCCGGGACTCGACGATCACGAAGGCGATCAGCAGCACAGCGGCCGCGACGTACAGCGCGATGGTCGGGCCCGCGGTCCAGCCGTCGGACTCGGCGCGGGTGAAGGCGTAGACCAGCGCCACCAGGCCCGAGGTGGCCAGCAGCACACCGGGGACGTCCAGCTTGGAGGGGTTGCGGCTCTCGGTGGGCTCGCGGATCACGGCGACCGCGCCGACCGCGGCGACGATGGCGAACGGGATGTTCACGAAGAACGTCCAGCGCCAGTCCAGGTATTCGGTGAGCACACCGCCGAGGATCAGGCCCACGGCACCGCCGCCGCCCGCGATGGCACCGAAGACGCCGAACGCCTTGGCCCGCTCCTTGGGGTCGGTGAACATCACGGCGAGCAGCGAGAGCGCGGACGGCGCGAGCAGCGCGCCGAAGACGCCCTGGAGCGCGCGGGCGCCGAGCAGCATGCCGCTGCCGACGGCGGCGCCGCCGAGCGCCGAGGCCGCGGCGAAGCCGACCAGCCCGACGATGAAGGTCTGCTTACGGCCCCACAGGTCCGCGATCCGGCCGCCGAACAGCAGCAGGCCACCGAAGGCGAGCGCGTAGGCGGTGATGACCCACTGCTTGTTGCCGTCGGAGATGTTCAGGTCGGCCTGGGCCGAGGGCAGGGCGATGTTCACGATGGTCGCGTCGAGGACGACCATCAGCTGGGCGAGGGCGATGAATATCAGCGCTTTCCAGCGCCGGGGATCGGCGTAAGGAGCCTTGTTCAGGGCCGTTTCAGGCATGGGTGGGCCTACCTAGCGGTGCGGAGAGTGAGAAATGGGACGTTTGACACCCGGTTCGGACCGGGCGGAGTCGTTCAGCGAAAGCAGTGGACGAAGGAACGAAGGAGAAGAAGACCGAAGACGAAGAAGAAGGAGAAGTAGGAGAAGCGAAAGCCGACGACGCGCGGCGCCGCACACAGGTGAAGACCGGTGGACGCGCGAGAAATAAGCGGTGTCCGGTGAACGGCCGGGTGCGAGCTACGTCACGGCCGGTGCTGCAAACCCTCCAAGGTGACGGCGGAGCCGGGGAGTTCGGAGCGCGCCGGAGCCGACAGACCGTCCAGGAACAGCTGTAGATGCCGGTGCACGAAGGCGTCGAAGTCCACGCAACCGCTGCCGGGCAGCGGCCGGGTGAGCTGGGTGAGGGCGACCATCAGATCGCCGACGTCGATGTCGGCGCGGAGTCGGCCGGCGGCTCGAGCGGCCCCCATCAGGGCGTCGATGCCGGCGTCCAGGCGGTCGCGTGCGGCGATGTGGTCAGGGTGCTCCTTGTCGATGCCGTCGGAGAGCAGGGGGCACAGCGCGCCGATCCGCTCATCCGCTGCCGCGTGGACGAAGCGCCCCAGCGCCACGAAGGCGTCGGGCTCCTCGGCCAGGGCCGATTCGGCTTGTTCGGCGACGCGGGACATCACCGACAGGGTCACGTGGTGGATCAGTTCACGGCGGTCCGCGAAGTGCCGGTAGATGG
>NZ_GG657754.1:4275092-4291439 GCF_000158915.1 Streptomyces himastatinicus ATCC 53653
ACCGATGATCCGCTCCCGATTGCGCAGGGCGTCGGCACGCAGCCGGGGTGGCGCCTGCCCTGCGCGATCCGCGGCGCGTGCGGCGGTGGCTCCGGCCATGGCAGCTCCCCCTTCCGTGTCCGATCGTCCTGGTATCGAACGATTCGAGGTTCAACATTTCCGGGGAGTCAGTCCCCGTTTGTGCGATCACCGGGTTAAACGGGGAACCACTCCCCGGAATTTCACAGTCCGGGGGTGACCTGCCTCACACCTGAATCGCGTACGTTTCGCCCGATCGGCCCAGCCGTTTCGCCCGCGCGGACGCACAGCACGGGCGCCCCGGAGTGCACCGGCACACCGTGGGCGGCAATGAAGCAGACCCGCGAGGCCCTCCGCCCTCGAATACGCAGGATCCGCCGAGGCAGCGCGTTCATCACCGCCACCGTGCTCACGGTCGCTGTGGTCGCCCCGGCGGCGATGCCGCGTCCGGGCAAACCGGCCGCAGCCAAGCGGGCCCCGGCGCCGGTGACCACGGCGCGGGCCGGGTCGCTGGAACCGTGCTCCCTCGCCCCCGGGCCCGGGCTCCAGATGTCCGAGGGCATCCCCACCAGTCGCGGCTACAGCCGCAGTACGGGGACGGTCAACGCCCTCAACCTGATGATCGACTTTCCGGATGTACGCGGCAAGGGCACGGCCCGCGAGCGCTTCGAGGAGTTCTTCCCGCAGACCTCACGGTGGTTCGCCCGCAGTTCCTACGGACGGCTCGACTACCGGCCCGCGATGCCGATCGACCACTGGCTGCGGATGCCGCACTCGTTCCGCTCGTACGGCATAAAGCGCGGCAGCCCCTTCGAGCCCGGCTACCGCAAGCTGGTCGCGGACATAGCGAAAACGGCCGACGGCAAGGTGGACTTCCGCCGCTACGACCTGGTGAACATCCTGGTCACGCCCAACGCCGGGCCTCCCGCCGCGCATGCCGTGCTCTCCGTGACGTACGCCGACAACCAGCGCGCCCCGACCGCGGACGGGGTTCCGCTGGCCAATGTCTCCTTTGTCTACAGCCGCCAGGACGACGGTTCCGGTTCGCTGCGGAAGACCGGTTTCCGAGTCCTTCCGCACGAGAACGGCCATGTCTTCGGCCTGCCCGACCTCTACACCCGCGGCGGCGGCGACAACGTCGGCCACTGGGACGTGATGTCCGAGGACTGGGGCGCCGGCAACGACCTGCTGGCCTGGCACAAGTGGAAGCTCGGCTGGCTCGGCATCCGCCAGGTCGACTGCGCCGCCCACCCCGGCACCACGGTGCACGCGCTGTCCCCGCTGCACCGGCCGGAGGGCACCAAGCTGGTCTTCGTCCCGGTCTCGGACTCCACCGGATACGCCCTGGAGGCGCGCACCGGCGGCGGCAACGACGAGGCGGTATGCAAGCCCGGCGTCCTGGTGACCTGGGTGGACACCCGTGTCGACTCGGGCGGCGGCCCGGTCACCGTCCTGGACAGCTCCCCCGGCGGCCACGGCTGCACCCAGGAGCGCAACGTCCATCCCGGGCTCAGCGACGCGGCCTTCGGCCCCGGCGAGACGTACGAGGGGGGCGCGGACGGCGTGCGCGTACGCATCCACGTCACCGGTCGGGACGCGGACGGCGCCTACCGCGTCGAGGTCACGCGTCGCGCCAGTGCCGGCGCCCGAGGCTGATCAGCAGCAGCTGCTTACGGGCGGTGTCGGCGATCCGCTCGCGCTCCCGCTCGTCCTCCTGCGCCTCCATGAACGCGGTCGCCGTCGTCACCATGCGGTCGACGTACAGCTCGGCCAGCATCCGTACGTCCTCCGGCGGCCAGCCCGCCGGGGTGAGCCGGGGCGCGAAGGCCGCGGCGACCTCGTCGACCAGCAGGCCCAGTTCGGCGCCGATCGCCTCCCGTACCGGCCGCACCCCGCCGTGCCGTTCGCGCGCGATGAAGCGGATGTGGGTGGGGTGGCGGCGCACATGCTCGGCGACCGCCTCCATCACGGCGTCGATCCGCTCCTCGTCCCCGTCCCGCTCGGCGAGGATCGCGCGGATCATGCCCTGAAGACTGCCCAGGGACTCCTCGACCAGGGCGACGCCCAGATCGGCCATGTCCCGGAAGTGCCGGTAGAAGGCGGCCGGGGCCATGCCCACCACCCGGGTCAGCTCCCGCAGACCCAGACTGCTGAGGCTCTGGTCCTCCAGCAGCCCCAGCGCCGCATCGAGCAGCGCGCGGCGCGATTTGCGCTTACGGGCCTCGCGGATCCCGCATGTGTGACTCATATCATTCCAGTAAACAGGTGTTCGCCGACCTTGGCCAGCCGTACGCGGGGGTAGCCTAGATGTCAGTGAACAGTTGTGAATCCAATTGTTCACTTAATGAGCATCCGCATCCCGGATCCACCACCATGAGAGAGGCTCACATGCTCTTCATCGTCGCGGCTCTCGCCCTGATGGGGGTTCTGCTGGGCGCGGCGGCACATACCCCGCTCCCGGTCTTCCTCGCCGCTTCCGGCGTCATCGGCGCATGGCTGCTCATCTTCTTCATCCGTGAACGCACCGGACACAAGGAGAGCTGACCCATGGCACTCACCGCACCCACCCGCACCTCGCCGGTCCGCGCACGCCAGGACGCCGACGGCATGGCCGTCGCCTCGTTCGTGCTCGGCCTGATCGGCTCCCTCCTCTTCAACGCGGTCTTCGGGCCCTGCGCCATCGTCCTCGGGACGCTGGCGATCGCCCGGGAGACCAAGCGCCGGGGCCGCGCGCTGCTCGGCATCGCGCTCGGGATCGCGGACGTGATCCTGCTGGTCATCCTGATGACGCTGGACCACTCGGTCTTCTGGCAGTTCGGCAGCTGATCGGGGAACGCCCTGGCGGCCCTTCCACTGAGTGGAAGGGCCGTTGCCCGTGCGTGACCCGCGTCACCACGCTGCTGTGCATGACCGCATTCGCACGGAACCAGTGGTACGTCGCCGCCTACGGCCGGGAAGTCGGCCGCGAGCTGCTGGCGCGCACCATCCTCAACGAGCCCATCGCCTTCTACCGCACCGAGCCGAACAGCGACGAGCCGACCGGCACCGTCGTCGCGCTCGCCGACCGCTGTGTGCACCGCCGCTATCCGCTCTCGGCCAGCCGCCTCGACGGCGACAACGTCGTCTGCGGTTACCACGGCTTCACCTACGACACCTCCGGCACCTGTGTGTTCGTGCCCGGCCAGAAGCGCGTCCCGCGCACCGCCCGGGTCGCCTCGTACCCCGTCGTCGAGCAGGACTCGCTGGTCTGGGTGTGGATCGGCGATCCGGCGCTCGCCGATCCGGCCGCGATCCCCCGCGCCCCCTGGCTCGCCGATCCGGGCTGGACGACGGTCGGCGGCATGGAGCCGATCGACGCGGGCTACGGGCTGCTCGTGGACAACCTGATGGACCTCTCCCACGAGACGTATCTCCACGGCGGCTACATCGGCACCCCCGAGGTCGCCGAGACCCCCATCACCACCGAGGTGGACGAGGGCGCGGGCATCGTGCGGGTCAGCCGCCACATGGACGACGCCGAATGCCCGCCGTTCTACGCACGCTCCACCGGCATCGAGGGCCGCATCACCCGCTGGCAGGACATCGAGTACCACGCGCCCTGTCTGTATCTGCTGCACAGCCGCATCGCCCCGGCCGGGGTGCTGCCGGAGGCCGACGGTTCCGATCCGAACGCCTTCCATGTGGAGATCACGTACGCCATCACGCCCTCCACCGACCAGACCGTCTACGACTTCTGGGCCGTATCCCGGGACTTCGCGCAGGACGACGACGAAGTCACCACCTTCCTGCACGACTTCAACCGCACCGTGGTGCGGCAGGACGTGGACGCGCTGAACCTGCTCCAGAAGGCGCTGGACACCGAGCGCGAGGGCTACCAGGAGCTGAGCATCAACATCGACACCGGCGGCCTGGCCGCGCGCCGCATCCTGGCCCGCCTCGCCGCCGAGGGCGAGCAGCGCACCGGTGAGCAGCGCACCACCACACCGCCCGCGACGGTGGCCGCCCCATGAACACCGCCGAGGTCTACCGCATCGACTGGCTGCCGGGCACCGACGTGCTGCACGGCGTCTGCCACTGCGGAGCGGAGCACTCCGCCGAGGACCCGGTCGAGCTGTGGCAGTGGATGCTCGCGCACCCCGACGGACACAGCCCCGCTCCCCTACAGAAAGGCACCGCCGAGTGAGCAGCGCCGCCGAAGGCCACGAGGTCACCGAAGGCCACCCGTACGACGACACCCTGCTGGTGGCCGCCAGGGCCGACGCGACGCCGGACGTGGTGACACTCACACTCCGTCATCCGGCGGGCCACGAGCTGCCCGGCTGGGAGCCCGGCGCCCATGTCGACCTCGTCCTCGACGACGGGCTGGTCCGCCAGTACTCGCTGTGCGGGGACCCGGCGGACGCCGCGTCCTGGCGGATCGCGGTGCTGCGCGTACCCGACGGACGCGGCGGTTCCGCCCGGGTCCACGAGACCCTCACCGAGGGCGCGCGGGTGCGGGTACGCGGCCCCCGCAACCACTTCGCGCTGCGCCCGGCCGCCCGTTATCTGTTCATCGCGGGCGGCATCGGCATCACCCCGATCCTCCCGATGACGGCCGCCGCCGAGGCCGCGGGCGCCGACTGGACGCTGCTGTACGGCGGGCGCACCCGCGCCTCCATGGCCTTCGCGGACCAACTGGCCGACGCCTACGGTGAGAAGGCGCGGCTGGTGCCGCAGGACGAGGCGGGGCTGCTCGACCTCGCCGCGTATCTCGGCGAGCCCGACCCCGGCACCCTGGTCTACTGCTGCGGCCCGGAACCGCTGCTGCGGGTCGCGGAGGAGCGGTGCCGCGCCTGGCCCGCGGGCGCGCTGCGCACCGAGCGATTCCAGCCCCGTCCGGCGGACGAGAGCGACGAGACCGACGCCAACGGCGAGGCGCAGCAGGCGGACTCCGGCGGTTTCGAAGTGATCCTCGACCGTTCCGGACGCTCCCTCACCGTCAAACCCGGGCAGAGCGTGCTGCGTACCCTGGAGGAGGCGGGGGTGCCGGTTTTGTACTCCTGCGAAGAGGGCACGTGTGGTACGTGCGAGACGGATGTCATCGAGGGAGAGGTGGACCACCGCGACTCCGTACTCACCGACGAGGAGCGCTCGTCGGGCGAGACGATGATGATCTGCGTCTCACGCTGCCGGGGTCCGAAGCTGGTGCTGGACCTGTGACGCCCCTGTGAAACAGCGCTGAACGACCGCTCACGCCTCTCAAATAATGGGACCGGGTGCCCCCGCCCACTGGACAAACGGGTTGGTTAGGCTAACCTAAGTACGCCTTCGGGGTGACGTCCCCTGGGCACCGTCCCCGTACGTCGTGAGAAAAGGCACCACCATGCGGTCCATGCGCCACGCCAGAGAACTCCCGCTCTCCCGCCGCGGCCTCCTCGCCGCGGGCGGCGCCACCGGACTCGGAGCCCTCGTCACCGCCTGCGGCGGCAAGGGCGGTTCGGGCTCCGGCGGTGAAAAGGGCGGCGGCTCCTGGTCGTTCACCGACGACCGCAAGAAGAAGATCACCAACGATGGCCCTCCCCAGCACATCGTCACGTACGTCGCCGCGGCGGCCGCGCTCTACGACTTCGGCATCGACAAGCAGATCACCGGCGTCTTCGGCCCGACCAAGCTCAAGAACGGCAAGCCGGACCCGCAGGCCGGGGACATCGACGTCGACCGGCTGACCAGCCTCGGCCAGACCTGGGGCCAGTTCAACGTCGAGAAGTACGCCTCGCTCAGCCCCGATCTGCTGATCACCAACATGTTCGACCCGGGCGCGCTCTTCTACATCCCGGACGACAGCAAGAAGAAGATCCTCGAACTGGCCCCCAGCTGCGCCATCACCACCGGCCGGGTCTCCATGCTGGAGCCCATCAAGCGCTACGCCGCGCTCGCCGAGGCGCTGGGCGCCGACCTCAAGGCCAAGAAGGTCACCGACGCCAAGGCGCGCTTCGAGAAGGCGTCCGAGGAACTGCGCAAAACCGTCAAGTCGCACAAGATCCGGGTCATGGCCTGCTCCGCCAGCGCCGATCTCTTCTATGTCTCCAACCCGGAGATCAGCGCCGACCTGATGTACTTCAAGGAGCTGGGCGTCGACCTCGTACAGCCTCAGAAGCCCGACAAGGGCGGCTACTTCGAGAGCCTGAGCTGGGAGAACGCCGACAAGTACGACGCCGATGTGCTGTTCCTGGACAACCGCACCGCGACCCTCCAGCCGGGCGCCCTGAAGTCCAAGCCGACGTGGTCGAAACTGCCCGCCGTCAAGGCGGACCAGATCACGCCCTGGAGCAGTGAGCCGCGCTTCTCCTACGCCGGTGCTGCTCCGCTCATCGAGTCCCTCACCAAGGCCATCCAGGACGCGAAGAAGGTCAGCTGACGCGCCCGACCGGCCCACCGGCGCTGACCTAAGGCAAGCGAAGGGAAGACGTCGCTCCCATGACCACCGCAGCCACCACCACCCGCCCCTCCACCGCCGTACCGTTCCGCTTCTTCGACGCGCACGTCGTACGGACCCGGGCGCTCGGACCGTCCATGTCCCGGATCACCTTCAGCGGCACCGGCCTCGGGGACTTCGCCGCCGGCGGCCGCGACCAGCGCTTCAAACTGTTCCTGCCGCACCCCGGCCAGCCCGCGCCGGTCGTTCCGGTCGAGGACGGCGACGGCTGGTTCGCCAGCTGGCGGAAGATGGACCCGGCCGTCCGCGGCATCATGCGCTCGTACACCGTGCGCGAGCAGCGCCGCGAACCCGACGAGATCGACGTCGACTTCGCGCTGCACCACGACGGCGGCCCGGCCGCCCGCTGGGCCGCGCGCGCCGAGAGCGGCGACCGCGTCACCCTGCTGGGCCCGGTCGTCGAGGACAACGGCGGCGTCGACTTCCGGCCGCCCTCCGGCACCGACTGGGTGCTGATCTCCGGAGACGAGACCGCGCTGCCCGCCGTCGCCGGCATCCTCGACTGGCTGCCCGCCGGCACCCCGGCGAAGGTGTGGATCGAGGTGCAGCACGCCGAGGACATGCAGGAACTGCACACCGAGGCCGACGCCGAGATCACCTGGCTGGTCCGGGACGGCGCCACCCCCGGCTCCCCGCGCTCCGCCCTGCTGCTGGACGACGTACGCGCCACCCAGCTGCCCTCCGGCACCCCGTACGCCTGGATCGCGGGCGAGGCCGGAACCGTCAAGGAGATGCGCCGCCACCTGGTGCGCGAACGCGGCTTCGAGCGCAAAGCGGTGACCTTCACCGGCTACTGGCGGCTCGGCACCTGTGAGGAACAGCTCGTCGAGGAGGCCGTGAGCGGCACCGGCCCGAAGTCCGACGACTGACCGGCGCCCTCTCCCCCTGACCGCTCGCTGAACCCACTCCCCCCTTCAATCAACTGGCCGACGGGATTCCCGACGCCGAGGCGCGCCACCGCGCGCCCGGCTCCCCCGGCCGGCGACCCGGCATGCCCGCTCCCACCCCACGGCGCCCACCCCCACAGCGCCCACCCCCACAAGCACGCCCGCAGGCGCGCCCACACCCGCGCGCCCGCATGCTCCAGGAAGGACAGACCGTGAGTTTCCTCGCGCAGACCGCTGAGGACCCGTCGCCGGAGTCGATAACCGGGGCGGCGGATGGCAGGACCCACCTCTTCAACGACCGTACGGCGGAGAGCTACCGGCGCTCCGTGACCGACGGCGTCGGCCTGGTGGCCTCCACCGTCGCCCGCACCGACCGTCCGTTCACCGGCGTCACCCCTGGTGAACTGGCACCCGAGATCTCCGGCATCGACCTGGAACAACCGCTGGGCGACCCGCGCGCCGCGCTGAGGGAACTGGAGCGGGTCTACCTCAAGGACGCCGTCTACTTCCACCACCCGCGCTACCTCGCCCACCTCAACTGCCCCGTGGTCATCCCGGCGCTGCTCGGCGAGGCGGTCCTCTCGGCCGTCAACTCCTCCCTCGACACCTGGGACCAGAGCGCGGGCGGCACCCTGATCGAGCGGCGGCTGATCGACTGGACCGCCGAGCGCATCGGGCTCGGCGAGGCCGCCGACGGCATCTTCACCAGCGGCGGCAGCCAGTCAAACCTCCACGCGCTGCTGCTGGCGCGCGACGAGGCGTGCAAGCTGGTCGAGAAGGAAGCCGCCGCGGCCGGGGAGCCCGTCCCCCCGAAGTCCGAGATCCTGCCGCGGCTGCGCATCCTCACCTCCCAGGCCAGCCACTTCTCCGTGAAGAAATCCGCCGCCATCCTGGGGCTCGGCTACGAGGCCGTCGTCTCGATCCCCTGCGACCAGGACCGGCGCATGCGCACCGTCGCCCTGGCCCGCGAACTCGACCGCTGCCGCCAGGAGAACCAGGTGGTCATGGCCGTCGTCGCGACCGCCGGGACCACCGACTTCGGCTCCATCGACCCGCTGCCCGAGATCGCCGAGCTGTGCTCGCGGCACGGCTCCTGGATGCACGTGGACGCCGCGTACGGCTGCGGGCTGCTGGCCTCCCCCACCCGCCGCCATCTGCTGGACGGCATCGAGCGCGCCGACTCCGTCACCGTGGACTACCACAAGTCGTTCTTCCAGCCGGTCAGCTCCAGCGCCGTCCTGGTCCGCGACCGCGTCACGCTCAGCCACGCCACGTACCACGCGGACTATCTGAACCCCGAGCGCAGCGTCGAGAAGCTCATCCCCAACCAGGTCGACAAGTCCATCCAGACCACCCGCCGCTTCGATGCGCTGAAACTGTGGCTGACCCTGCGCATCATGGGCGCGGACGCGGTCGGGTCGCTCTTCGACGAGGTCGTCGACCGGGCCGCCGAAGCCTGGAACCTGCTGGACACCGACCCGCGGTACGAGGTGGTCACCGAGCCGCAGTTGTCCACGCTCGTCTTCCGCTACGTGCCCGGGGACGACTCCGACGCGGACCTCGTCGACCGCGCCAATCTGCACGCCCGCGAGGCCCTGGCCGCCTCGGGCGAGGCGGTGGTGGCCGGGACCGTCGTGGACGGCCGTCACTACCTGAAGTTCACGCTGCTCAACCCGGAGACGTCGCTGCGCGACATCGCGTTCGTCCTCGACCTCCTCGCCGAGCACGCCGGTCAGTACCTGGCCCTGCACATCGAGCCCGAACTCAGCCACTCCCGCGCCAGCTGAGCCGCTGACCGCACGTCCCCCTCGGAGAACCACCGTGTCCACCCCGCACATATACGACTTCGTCGCCGTCGGGCTCGGCCCCTATAACCTGGGCCTCGCCTGCCTCACCGAGCCGATCGAGGAACTCGACGGCCTGTTCCTGGAGAGCAAGCCCGACTTCGACTGGCATCCGGGCATGCTGCTGGACGGCGTCACCCTCCAGACCCCGTTCATGGCCGACCTCGTCACCCTGGCCGACCCGACCTCCCCGTACTCCTTCCTCAACTACCTGAAGGAATCCGGGCGGCTGTACTCGTTCTACATCCGCGAGATCTTCTATCCGCTGCGCGCCGAGTACAACAAGTACTGCCGCTGGGCGGCCGGGAAGCTCTCCAGCGTCCGCTTCGGCCACGAGGTCACGAGCATCACGTACGACGAGGCCGACGGCCTCTACACCGTGCGCTCCCAGCGCCCCACCGGCGAGACCACCGAACACCGCGCCCGCCATCTGGTGCTCGGCACCGGCACCCCGCCCTTCATCCCGGAGACCTGCCAGGGCCTCGGCGGCGACCTGCTGCACAACGGGCGCTACCTGGAGCACAAGGAGGCGCTCCAGGCCAAGGAGTCCATCACGATCGTCGGCAGCGGGCAGAGCGCGGCCGAGATCTACCAGGACCTGCTGGCCGACATCGGCAGCCACGGCTACCGCCTCAACTGGGTGACCCGCTCCCCGCGCTTCTTCCCGCTCGAATACACCAAACTCACGCTGGAGATGACCTCGCCGGAGTACGTGGACTACTTCCACGCCCTCCCCGAGGACACCCGCTACCGGCTGGAGTCCGAGCAGAAGGGCCTGTTCAAGGGCATCGACGCGGACCTGATCAACTCCATCTACGATCTGCTCTACCAGCAGAGCCTGGACGGACCGGTGCCGACCCGGCTGCTCACCAACACGTCGCTCGCGGACGCCTCGTACGACGAGTCCACCGGTACGTACACCCTCGGGCTGCGCCACGAGGAGCAGGAGCGCGACTTCTCCCTCACCACCCAGGGCCTCGTCCTCGCCACCGGCTACCGCTACCAGGTGCCCGCCTTCCTGGAGCCGGTGCGCGACCGCATCCGCTGGGACGACCACGGCCGCTTCGACGTCGCCCGCAACTACAGCATCGACACCACCGGCCGCGGCATCTTCCTCCAGAACGGTGCCACCCAGGCGCACAGCCTCACCTCCCCCGACCTGGGCATGGGCCCGTACCGCAACTCCTGGATCATCCGCGAGCTGCTGGGCCGCGAGCACTACCCGGTCGAGAAGTCGATCGCCTTCCAGGAGTTCGGCGCGCCGGAGGGACCCCTGACATGACCGCCTTCGAAACCGTCTTCGAACGCCACGACGACCGCCTCGGCCACTTCGCCCTGCGCACCCTCGGCCCGGGGACGGACGCCGCGCTGCTGCACCGCTGGGTGACCCACCCCAAGGCGTCCTACTGGATGATGCAGGACGCGAGCCTCGCCGACACCGAGGCCGAGTACCGCAGGATCGCCGACCACCCGCACCACGAAGCCTTCATCGGCCTGCACGAGGGCGACCCCGCCTTCCTCGCCGAGCGCTACAACCCGGCCGAGGTCGAGCTGAAGGGGCTGTACGAGCCCCGCAAGGGCGACGTGGGCATGCACTTCCTGTGCGCGCCGACCGACACCCCGGTGCACGGCTTCACCCTCGCCGTGATCACCACCGTCATGGAGTTCTGCTTCGGCGACCCCGCCGTACGGCGCGTCGTCGTCGAACCCGACGTCCGCAACGACGCGGTGCACGCGCTGAACGCGGCGGTCGGCTTCGACGTCGTCGAGAAGATCGTCAAGCCGGAGAAGGACGCCTACCTCAGTACCTGCACGCGCGAGCGCTTCGTCGCCGCGCGCGCCGCCCAAGGAGTATTCCGATGAGCCCCCGCGATGCCGTCGCCCACCTCACCCCCGAACTGTGGGAGCGGGCGGGCCGCCTCCTCATACGCAAAGCCCTCGCCGAATTCACGCACGAGCGCCTGCTGAAGCCCGAACTCGACGGTGACGGCCGCTATGCCGTCCCCAGCGACGACGGCACGGTGACCTACCGCTTCGCCGCCCGCGTCCTCACCCTGGACCACTGGCTGGTCGACGCGGACAGCATCACCCGCCACGGCCAGGACGGCGCGCAGCGCCCGCTGGACGCCCTCGACTTCTTCATCGAGCTGCGCGGCACCCTCGGCCTCAGCGACGACATCCTCCCCGTCTACCTGGAGGAGATCAGCTCCACCCTCTCCGGTACGGCCTACAAACTGGCCGCCGAGCCGGTCGGCGCGGCCCAGCTCGCCAAGTCCGGCTTCCAGGACATCGAGACGGGGATGACCGAGGGCCACCCCTGCTTCGTCGCCAACAACGGCCGGCTCGGCTTCGGCATCCACGAGTACCTCTCGTACGCCCCGGAGACCGCGAGCCCCGTCCAGCTGGTCTGGCTGGCCGCGCACCGCGACCACTCCACCTTCACCGCCTCCTCCGACATCGACTACGACGCGCTGGTGCGCGACGAGCTGAGCGAGGAGACCCGGACCCGCTTCGCGGACACCCTCAGCGGCCAGGGCCTCGACATCGCCGACTACCACCTGCTGCCGGTGCACCCCTGGCAGTGGTGGAACAAGCTGTCCGTCAGCTTCGCCGCTGAGGTCGCCCAGCAGCGGCTGGTCTGGCTCGGCACCGGCGAGGACGAGTACCTCGCGCAGCAGTCGATCCGTACGTTCTTCAACTCCAGCCACCCGTCCAAGCACTATGTGAAGACCGCCCTGTCGGTCCTCAACATGGGCTTCATGCGGGGCCTCTCGGCCGCCTACATGGAGGCCACCCCGGCGATCAACGACTGGCTGGCGGGCGTCATCGCCTCCGACGACGTCTTCCAGGCCGCCCGCTTCTCGATCATCCGCGAGCGGGCCGCCATCGGCTACCACCACCGCCAGTACGAGGCCGCCACCAACCGGTACTCCCCGTACCGGAAGATGCTCGCCGCCCTGTGGCGCGAGAGCCCCGTTCCGTCCCTGGAACCCGGCCAGCGCCTCGCCACCATGGCCTCCCTCCTCCACACCGACGCCGACGGCGGCTCGTTCGTCAGCGCCCTCATCGAGGAATCCGGCCTCACCCCGGCGGCCTGGCTCCGCGGCTACCTGGACGCCTACCTCACCCCGGTCCTGCACAGCTTCTACGCGTACGACCTGGTGTTCATGCCGCACGGCGAGAACGTCATCCTGGTCATCGAGGGCGGCGCCGTACAGCGCGTCATCTTCAAGGACATCGCCGAGGAGATCGCCGTCCTGGACCCGGAAGCGGTCCTGCCCCCGGCCGTCGAGCGCATCCGCGCGGACGTCCCCGAGGACAAGAAACTGCTGTCCGTCTTCACCGACGTCTTCGACTGCTTCCTGCGCTTCCTCAACGGCATCCTGGTGTCGGACGGACTGCTCGAGGAGGACACCTTCTGGCAGACGGTCGCCGCCTCGGTCCAGGGCTACCAGGACGCGATGCCGCACCTCGCGGACAAGTTCCAGCAGTACGACATGTTCGGTGAGGACTTCGCGCTGTCCTGCCTCAACCGGCTCCAGCTGCGCAACAACCGCGAGATGGTCGACCTCCAGGACCCGGCGGGCGCGCTCCAGCTGATCGGCACGCTCCGGAACCCGATCGCGAAGTTCCGCCCGGAGAACTGAGGGGAACGGGCACCGCCACTTGATGTGGCGGTGCCCGACGTGTCTTACGACCCCCCGGTGGCGAAGTACGGTCGGCAGACCCCACCGTCATAGTCGGTCGCGATCTCCAGCACCTCGCGGCCGTCCTCCGACGGCAGCAGGCTGGAGCTGTAGTTGGGGCAGGAGTCCAGCTTGTCGGACTTCACGGCGACTGGCGCCGGGATCTCGCGCCACGCCCCTTCCCCGCCCTTGCTGTTGATCCAGATCGTGCGTCCGCTGCCGTCGGCCCGGCCGCCGTCCTTGTGGTACATCGCCTGACCGACCAGCAGCAGCTTGCCCTGCGGATTCCCCTCCTCCGGCGCCCAGGCCAGATTCGGCGCGTGCAGGAAGTACTTCCCGTCCTCCGTCTCCGCCCGGGTGCCCAGGTCGGCCGGGTCGCCCCAGTCCCACCCGTCGCGAGACGTCCGCAGATGCGCCACGCACGCGTACTTGCCTCCGGCCGCGCAGATCTCGTACGTCATGACGTACGTCCCGTTCGGCAGCTTCCGCACGACCGCCATCCCGGGCCGGTCGGACTCCAGCTTGCTGGTCACGGTCTCGCGGGGCCCGCTCCACGAGACGCCGTCCTTCGACCGTACGGCGACGAGCTTCTGACTGTGGCGCGGATCGGTCTCGTCGGAGTAGTGGCAGACCAGGTTCCCCTGGGCGTCGATGGAGAACTCCGGCTCCCACAGCCCCTTGGCGTTCGGCGCGGTGGCGACCGTCGACAGAGGGCTCCAGTTCCGTCCGTGATCGGTGCTCTTGAACACCCGGATCGTCATCCGGGGCTCCGGCTTCTCGTCCTGCCCGAACGACGCCGCCCACAGCAGCGTCCCGGCGGGCATGTCGCCGACCTGCTGCGGCAGCTCGTAGAGCGTGGCGCAGCACAGCCCCTTGCCGTCCGCGGCCTTCTCGTCCGAGACGGTCCCCACATGGCGGAAGCTCCCGCCACCATCGGTGCTCTCCTGAATCTCCCCGACGCCGTCGCCGCCCTTGTGCGAGACGGACGAGGCGAGCACACGCCCGTTCGCCTCCCCGCTGTGCCGCAGCCGGACCGCCCGCGGATACAGCGCCCCGCCGTCCCCCAGCGGCTTGGCGTCGGCCTTCTCCCCGGGCGCCTGCCCGGGCGCCGCGTTGTTGCTCACCGCGCCCTTTCCGGTCTGCTCGCTGTCCTGCGAGGGGGCACCGCTGCACGACGTGAGGAAAAGAGCGGTGCAAGCGGCCATGAGCGATACGAGAAACGCCGGGCCGCGGCGGCGTGAACGGGTAATCGTGCTTGTGGGCATGGGGCCTTCCTAGGTGGCGGAGGCAACGACCTCTCGCAGCCGCTGTTCTGAGGGTTCGCCACGTACCCTGCATTGATTTTCCATATCGCGCAACATCGCAAAAGACGCCCGATTTTCGTTAGTGACGCGTTAGTGAATCAACAGCGATTCGTCAGCACCGACGGGCAGTCTTGGTGTCACGGTCGCTGCACCCAAAACGCCAAAAGGAAATGGGCGAGAGGCACGATGGCGGCGAACGGTGCGGCCACATTTCCGTACGGCATTCGACGCCCTTTCCCGCAATAGGCGCCCACTCGGCGGGATAATGCTGCGTTCGTTCCGCGGGGGCGGCGCTCACCTCGGCAGATGGCGGGCGAAGAAGGACCGTACGAGGCGGCGAACGGCGGGCACGGTGCCCCGTGGGTCCGCCCGCCCGACCATGGCGGCGCGTCCGGCAGCGGTCATCAGACCGGCCCTGTGAAGCTGGGGGACGAGCGCCGCGTAGTCGGTGAAGACCCAGTGCGCGGTGTCGTCGAGCTGCCGCCGGGCAACGGGGCCCGCGTGAGCGAGGAGCGCTACCCAGGACCGGTCCAGCTGGGCGTCACGGAAACCGTCGGTGCCGACCAGGAGCAGCGGCCGGTCCGTCCCCTGCCGGGCCACCGGCAGGAGTTCGCCGTCCATCTGGTCGAGATACCCCTCCAGATTGACCACGGCGGCGATCCGCCGGTCCTCGTGGAGCGCCTGCGCGGCAGCGGTGCCGCCCGCGGAGTGCCCGTAGACCCCGACCCGGGTGAGGCCGAGGGCGTCGAGGACGAAGCGGAGGTCGGCGACCCGGGTGTCGATCATGGTGCGGAAGGCGGGCGCGTCGGGGGGCCCGTGCAACGCGGTCGGCCGGACCCGTTCGCGGCCCGGCCGCTCGTCGGGGAACTCCACCTCGCTCGCGTCCCCGGGGTGATCGACGGTGAGGACCGTCCAGCCGTATGAGGCGAGGTCCACCGCGAGGGAGGCGCCCATCGTGCGTGCGTCGCCCCCACCGGGGCTGTAGAGCAGCACGGGGCGCCGACCGGGCAGGGGCGGAGCACCGGTCCGGGCATGGGTGAGCGTGGCCGCCCAGTCGACTCCGGCCGCCGGCAGCTGCGGATGCATCAGCGGACCGATCTCCGTGAACAGCGCGAGCCGCGTCCGGCGGCGACGGGCCGCAGGACGGTGACCATGAGCTCACGAACGCCGATCCGGGGCTCCCACGGGTCGTTGCGGGAGGGATCGACCAGGTGCAGCGTCAAGGCACCGACGGCGTACGGCCCTTGGGGCGCCGGGAGACGCAGGGCCGACGCGGCGGCGGAGACCGGGACAGCGGCCGCGGCGAGGGCTGCCTTGGCGAACAACCGCCGACCGGGCGTGAGGAAAGAAGCCATGGACGGCATCCTGGAAGTGGCCTCTGTGCCATGGCGAAACATTCGACCGGCCCCGAAAGGCTGGCGCGGAGCGGGGGGATGTGCGTGATCCGGATCCACTTCACGGCGGACGATCTCGCCCGGGTGCGGTTCGCGCCACGGCCGTCGCCCGTACCCGAGCTGCACGCGGCCCTGATGATGCTGGGCTCCCCGGAACCACTGTTCGGGCGCTGGCGGCACCGGCTGCTGCGCAGCCTGCCGCGCACGGTCGAACCGCTCGCGGACCTGGCACCGGGTGGGGTGGCCCCCGCCTTCCTCGACGTCCTCGGCGACACGCCGGACGAGGGCTTCACGCTGATCAGGTCGGCCCGCCCGGAGTTCGTACGGGCCGGGATCGAGCAGGTGTACGCGACACGTCCGGCCCCGCCGTGGATCCGCGCACTGTATACCGGGGACGTCGACGCCTGGCGGACACTCGGCCGGGCCCAGCGGTCGGCGTACCAGTCCGTCCTCGCGCCGGTGTGGCCCCTGGTCCAGGACCTGCACCGGGCAGAATTCGCCCGCTACGCCCTCACGGTCACCGAGCAGGGCCTCGGCCCTGCCCTGACCGCCCTGGCCCCCGGCTCACGGCTGCGCGACGGCGTCTGGGAATGGCCCCTGCCGGGCGTTCCAGGCGTACGGGAGATCCGGCTCGGCGGGCGCGGGCTGATCCTGCGGCCCACCTTCCACTGGCGCCGCGGCCCCCTCGTCCAGGACCAGCCGGACCGCCCGGCGGCGCTCGCCTACCCGGCGGGCACGG
>NZ_GG657754.1:4291539-4330963 GCF_000158915.1 Streptomyces himastatinicus ATCC 53653
GGCCGCACCCGGCTCGCCCTGCTCCGCACCTTGGACGAGCCCCACACCACCACGGACCTCGCCCGCCGCCTCGGCGTCAGCAACGCCACGGCCTCCACCCACGCCACGGCCCTCCGCGCCGCCGGCCTCCTCACCACCACCCGCACCGGCCGCTCCGTGCACCACACCCGCACACCCCTGGCCGACCTGCTCCTGTCCCCGCCTCCCGGTCCTGATGATCGCCGGTCCCCCACCCGCTACACTGGCCGCGGTGGCCCAGCCCTACCCGGCCGCGACCACCACAGCACGATGTCGGACACGGTTTCCGACAGATCCCCGCCTCCGTAGCTCAGGGGATAGAGCACCGCTCTCCTAAAGCGGGTGTCGCAGGTTCGAATCCTGCCGGGGGCACGCCTAAGCAGCAGGTCAGAGGTCCTCTCGCCCATCGGGGCGACAGGACCTCTGGCTTCCGGAGCAGCAGTTGGATCGCCCGGGCTCCAACTTCGGGTCGACGCCGGTGTTCAACGCTCGTCACGGATGCGTGGCCAGTGGGTCGAGGAACGTCAGCATGGAGGCGTCCTCCTCGATCAGCGGGGTGAGGGCCGCGTTGAACGGGGCGCCGTACGGGGCGTTCAGGTGCGTCTTGAAGGCGTCCTCGTCCCGGTAGACCTCGAAGATCCAGTAGGCGCGCGGGTTGGCCGCCTTGGTGTAGACGTCGAAGGCCAGGTTGCCTTCCTCCTCACGCACCTTCCGGGCGTAGTCCTGGATCAGGCGGGCGACCTCGTCCTCCGCTCCCTCTCGGGCCGTGAACTCGGCGAGCAGGGTTTTCGTCATGGTTTCTCGTCCTTGTCAGGGGGTTGAGTCGAGGTGCCGGACGACGTCCTCGTCCGTCGTGAACTGCGCCAGCTGGTCCTGCCACGGCGGGTTGGGGCCGGCAACCGAGCAGGTCAGGGCCGCGACCTTCACGGCGAACAGGCAGGCCGCCTCGACATCGCCGAGACGCAGGTCCGTCAGCCTGCCGCCGAGGAGGCCGTGGGTGCCGAGGTGGTGCAGCAGTCCGGCGGTGAAGGAGTCCCCGGCACCGACCGTGTCGACGACCGGCGTCGCCACCGCGGGCACCTGCACCCGCTCCCCGTCGAGTGAGGCCAGGGCGCCGTCGGCGCCGCGTGTGATCACGACGAGCCGCGCCCCCGCCTCATGCCAGGTGTCGCACGCCTGCTCGGGGAGCGTTCCGGGGAGGAGGAGGTCCAGGTCGTCCTCGCTCAGCCGCAGCACGTCCGCGAGGCCGCACCAGTGCGCCAGCCGGGCACGGTAGACCTCGGGGCGCACCAGGAGCGGGCGGACGTTGGGATCGATGCTGATGGTGGCCCGGGGCGCCGCCGCTGCCAGGAAGGCCTCCACCACTGCCGCCCCGGGCTCCTTGACCAGGGCCAGCGATCCGGTGTGGACGCAGGCGGTGTCGGCCAGGTCCACCCCGGCCAGTTCCGCGCTCGTCCACTGCCAGTCGGCGGTGGCCTGGGCGTGGAAGGAGAACGCGGCTTGGCCCTGGGCATCCAGCTCGGCCACGGCCAGCGTGCTGGGCTCGGCGGCCTCGACGGCGTGGGACAGGTCCACGCCGGACGCCTCCAGGTGGGACCGGAAGAGGCGGCCGAACACGTCGCCGGACAGTCGTGCGAGGAAGCGGGCCGGGCTGCCGAGCCGGGCCAGGGCCGCCGCCGTGTTGGCTGGTCCGCCGCCCGGCAGCACGCGCAGGGCGAGCTCGTTCCGGGGCCGCGCCGATTCGGCGAACGCGTCGGCGACGCACTCCCCCAGGACGGTGATCTGACGTGGGTGCATGGCGGCTCTTCTCTTGGGGCGCGCTGGCGGAAACGGGCACCTGACGGGCAGAGCCCGGATTGCTGCGGGCGGGCGACGGTCACGATGTTGCCGATTTGTGACCGGTAGAAGGCATTGACGTTGCCTGGAGGCGGAGTCCATCATCCTCGCCAAGAAGTGTCAACGATGACATAAGTCAACGATGACACCTCGGGCGGCATGCCTCGGCGCCTACCGCTTCGCCCGCAATCCCGCAGGAGTCGTTCATGTCACGTACCTCTCGTCTTCCTTCCTCCCTGCTCAGAGCCGCCGCGTGCACGGGCATCGCAGCCCTCACCCTGACTGCCTGTGGATCCGGCTCCGGATCGGGCACCGCGAGCACCGGATCGGGCGACGTCAAGGTCGGTCTGATCACCAAGACCGACACCAACCCGTTCTTCGTGAAGATGAAGGAGGGCGCGGAGAAGGCCGCCAAGCAGAACGGCGTCAAACTGTCCACCGCCGCGGGCAAGTTCGACGGTGACAACGCCGGGCAGGTCACCGCCATCGAGAACATGGTCGCCTCCGGCGTGAAGGGCATCCTGATCACCCCCAGCGACTCGAAGGCGATCGTGCCCGCGCTCGAAAAGGCCAAGGCCAAGGGCGTCCTGGTCATCGCCCTGGACACCCCGACCGACCCGGAGAGCGCGGTCGACGCCCTCTTCGCCACGAACAACCTCAAGGCCGGCGAGCTGATCGGCGAGTATGCCAAGGCCGCCATGAAGGGCAAGACGGCGAAGATAGCCACCCTCGACCTCGCACCGGGCGTCTCCGTCGGCGTCCAGCGGCACAACGGCTTCCTGAAGGGCTTCGGCATCAAGAAGGGCGACGCCTCCATCGTCTGCTCCCAGGACACCGGGGGCGACCAGTCCAAGGGCCAGACCGCGATGGAGAACTGCTTGCAGAAGGCCCCCGACATCAACGTCGTCTACACCATCAACGAGCCCGCCGCCCTGGGCGCGTACACCGCGCTCAAGGCCAAGGGCCGGGAGAAGGACGTGCTGATCGTCTCCGTCGACGGCGGTTGCACCGGCACCCGGGCCGTCAAGGGCGGCAAGATCGCCGCGACCTCGCAGCAGTACCCGCTGAAGATGGCCGCCGAGGGCGTCAAGGCCGTCGTGACCTACGCCAAGGACGGCAAGAAGGCGTCGGGTTACACCGACACCGGCGTCACCCTGATCACCGACAAGGCGCAAGCCGGGGCCGCCTCCAAGGACACCGCCTACGGCCTGGAGAACTGCTGGGGCTGAGCCGCCGGCCCCCGGCTCCCGCCGTTCGACACCCCTCAGCGGGGCGGCCGACTGTTCCTCCCCGACGGGGGACGGCCGCTCCCTCGTCCTCTTCCCGTCCGACAAGGACGGACAAGGGCTTCTGTCTTCCGACAAGGACCTCGCATGACTGCCACGTCCACGCCACCCTCCACGTCCACGCCGTACGCGGAGCTCAAAACGCCGACCACGGTCCGCAGACTGCTCACGCAGCCGACCACCGGCCCGCTGGTCGCCCTCCTCCTGGCCTGTGCCTTCTTCTCCGTCTCGACCACCCAGTTCCTCACCGGCGGGAACCTCTCGCTGATCGTGCAGCAGGTCATGGTCGTCGGCACCCTCGCCATCGGCCAGACACTGATCATCCTCACCGCGGGCATCGACCTGTCCTGCGGAGCGGTGATGGCGTTCGGCAGCATCGTGATCGCCAAGATGGCAGCCGAGGGCACCGTGCCACCGCTCGCCGCCATCGCGCTGGGCCTGATCGTCTGCGCCGGTTTCGGCATGCTCAACGGGGCACTGGTGAAGAAGATCCCGCTGCCGCCGTTCATCGTCACCCTCGGCATGCTCAACGTGGCGTTCGCACTGACCCACATCTACTCCGAGGAGCAGACGGTCAGCAGCCTGCCCGGCCCGCTGACGGCCCTCGGGCAGACCTTCCCTCTCGGCAAGACCGACATCACCTACGGCTCGCTGGTCACCATCGCGCTGTTTCTCCTCCTCGCCTACTCGCTGAGCAGCACCAGCTGGGGCCGGCACGTCTACGCCCTGGGCAACAGCCCGGAAGCGGCGCGGCTGAACGGCATCCGCACCTCCCGCCTGGCCATCGGCGTCTACACCGTGGCCGGCCTGATGTACGGCATCGCCGCCCTGCTCCTGATCTCCCGCACCGGAGTCGGCGACCCCCAGGCCGGGCAGACCGACAACCTCGACAGCATCACCGCCGTCGTCCTCGGCGGCACCAGCCTCTTCGGCGGACGCGGATCGGTCCTGGGCACGTTCATCGGCGTCCTCATCGTCGGCGTCTTCCGCAACGGACTCCAGCTGATGGGCGTCGCCTCCATCTACCAGACCCTCATCACCGGAATCCTGGTGATCCTCGCGGTGACCGTCGACCAGATCTCCCGGAGGAAGGCCCGATGACCGCCACCACTTCGACCCCCATCCTCCAGGCCCGCGGTCTGGTCAAGCGCTACGGCCACGTCACCGCCATCGACGGCGCCGACTTCGACCTCCTGCCCGGCGAGGTCCTCGCCGTCATAGGCGACAACGGCGCCGGCAAGACCAGCCTCATCAAGGCCCTCACCGGCGCGGTGGTGCCGGACGAAGGCGAGATACGCCTCCACGGCAAGCCGATCCAGTTCTCCGGCCCGCAGAGCGCACGCGCCCACGGCATCGAGACGGTCTATCAGGACCTCGCCGTGGCGGCCTCCATGGACATCGCCTCCAACGTGTTCCTCGGCCGCGAGCTGCGCCGCCCGGGCATCCTCGGCAGCGCGTTCCGCATGCTCGACAAGAAGCGCATGCGTCAAGAGGCCGCCGAGCACATGGCCGACCTGAAGATCGGCCTGCGCTCGCTGTCCCAGGCAGTCGAGACCCTCTCCGGTGGCCAGCGGCAGGCCGTGGCGGTCGCCCGCGCGGTCGCCTGGGCCCGCAGCGTCGTCGTCATGGACGAACCTACGGCCGCCCTCGGCGTCAAGGAGTCCGGACAGGTCCTCGACCTGATCCGCCGCGTCCGCGACAAGGGCATGCCGGTCGTCCTGATCAGCCACAACATGCCCCACGTCTTCGAGATCGCCGACCGTATCCACGTCCACCGGCTGGGCCGGCGTGCCGCCCTGATCAAGCCCTCCGACTACTCCATGGCGGAGGTCGTCGCGATCATGACCGGCGCGCTCAGCGTCGACGAGACCGGCGGTACTGTCGTAGCGGATTCCAAGGCCGCGAAGGCCGCCGGAGTACAGGCCACCTGACAGCGCAACCCCGCTCTCCCATGTTCCGGCCGAGGCCGCGGCCCGGAACCCGAGAGCACCCAGGAGACGGGTTCCTCCATGGCAGCGAGCCGCCGCCCCACCTTGGCCGATGTCGCCCGAGAAGTAGGTGTCAGCGCCAAGACGGTCTCCCGAGTCCTCAATGAGGACGGGCCCGTCTCGGCGCGGACGCGGGAACAGGTACTCGCCGCGGTGGCCAAGTTGGGCTTCCAGCCGAACCTCATGGCCCGCAACATCCGCGTCGGCGGTCCGGACACGACCATAGGGCTGGTCATCCCCGACCTGGCCAACCCCTTCTTCGGAGCCGTGGCCCGCGGTATCGAGGAGACGGTCCGGGACCGCGGACTGACGCTGCTCATGGGCTCGTCAGCGGATGACCCCGACCGCGAACGCGCCCTGACGGCCCAGTTTCTCGCCCGGCGCGTCAGCATCCTGATCGTCGTACCGTCCGTCGGCGCCGACCACTCCGAACTCAAGTCGCACCGCACGGCGGGGCTGCCCATCGTCTTCCTCGACCGGCCAGGGGCCGGCCTGTCCACGGACAGCATCGTCAGCTCCAACCGTATGGGGGCCCAAGAGGGCGTCGCCCACCTGATCGCCCACGGTCACCGCCGCATCGGGTTCATCGGCGACCTGCCCGTCAAGCTGCACACCCGCCGCGAACGCCTGGCCGGATATCGCGCGGCCCTGCAAGAAGCCGACATCCCCTTCGACCGCTTGCTGGTCGCGAGCGCACACGACCAGCCGGGGGCGGAGGCCGCGACCTCCCAACTCCTCGAACTGGCCGATCCCCCCACGGCACTGTTCGCCGGAAACAACATCATGGCGCTCGGTATCGTCGCCGAACTCGCCCGCAGCAAGCGCAAGGACGTAGCCGTCGTCGCCTTCGACGACGTGTCGCTCGCCGAGGCTCTGGAACCGGCCCTGACCGTCGTCGCGCAGGACCCCGGAGAACTCGGGCGCAGCGCCGCGGCCACAGCCCTCGCCCGCCTCGACGGCGACCGCTCGCGGGCCCGCACCATCACCGTTCCCACCCGGCTTATCGTCCGGGGCTCGGGGGAGCAGCCCGCGCCCAAAGCAGCGGGCACGGCATGATCAGCCGAACAGCTGGGAACCGAGGGGGCGTTGCCGGTCGAAGCCGGGGAGGATCAGGAAGGTCGCGCTGGCGGTTGTGGTGGTGAATCGCAGCAGCGCGTCGGCGGTGTCCATGTGGGTGAGGGTGGCGGTGAAGGTGCGCAGGTCGTTCTGGAAGCTGATGAAGAGCAGGCCGGGGGCGGGGTCGTCGGTGCTGTAGGAGCGGCGGAGCATGAGGCCGGCGCCGACCACGGAGGGGTTCGCCCTGCGTACGTGGGCGTCCGCGGGGACGAGATAGCGGCCGTCCGGTGTCTTGGCGCCGAGTTCCGGGCCCAAGGCGACGGGGCCGCCGGAGAGGGGGACGCCGCTGGCCCGGCGTCGCCCGAAGACCGCCTCCTGCTCGGCTACGGACAGGGCGGCGAACCGGGGCAGGTCGAGTTCCATGCGCCGCAGTACGGCGAGGGTGCCGCCGGCGACCGCGGGGGGTCCGGCCAGCCACAGGTCGCGCCGTTGTTCGGCGGTCGTGTGCGGGCCCACGATGCCGTCGATGAAGCCGAGCGGGTTCCGTGGCGCGGTGAGGCCGTTGCCGATGGGCACGTTCGCACCGCGGCGTGCGGACTGCCGCCAGCGTTCGTGGATGCGGTCACCGGCCTGGTCCAGGAGCGCGGCGGCGACGACCGGTGGGAGCAGCGCGTCGCCGGCGCAGATCTGTATCAGCAGGTCACCGCCGCGTGCCCGCGGGGCGATCCGCTCGCGGGAGAACCGCGGGAGGTCGGTCGCGCCGGGCAGCGAGGCGCCGGCCGTGCGCACCAGCCGGGGGCCCACGCCGACGGTCACGGTGAGGTCGCCCGGCGGCAGGCCCAGCAGCCGCGGGTCGGTCCCCGCGACGAGTGTGCGGATGGCCTGGCCCAGGTCGGCCAGTAACGGGCCGGGAGCCACGGTGGCGCCGAGGTCTGCCACCACGGCCAGCAGGTTGCGCTGGGCCGGCTGGGGGAGCGTGATGCCTGCCTGATGCCGGCCCGTCGCCACAACCGGTGTCGGCGTGGCCGCGGCGGTAGGGGCGTGCCGGCCTGGCCGGGCGGAGTCCGAAGTGCACCCGGCGGTCAGGCCGGCGGCCACCATGGCGCCGGTGGCATCGAGGAACGCGCGGCGCGACGGACGGTGATCGGCTCGATGCATGGGGTGCAGGGTGCCACATCCTCACCGTGCACGTCGGTCAATCTCGCCAATTACGGCGGGTAATTGGGCGTTCTGCCAGACTGGGGCCATGCCTCGATTAGCTCTTCGCGTGGTGGCGGCGGTACTGGGCACGCTGGCACTTGTGGTCGGCTGCGACGGCGGCGATGGCGGATCGGACAAAGGCCGGCGACCGTCCGGTGCGCAGGTGACGATCCGCGTGCCTGCCGATGCCCCGACGATCTCGGCTGCGGTGTCCTTGGCCCGGCCCGGTGACCTGGTGCTGATCGCCCCGGGCGTCTACCACGAGTCGGTGAAGATCGACACGGCTCGCATCACCCTTCGCGGCGCGTCCCGGCACAAGGTCGTCATCGACGGGCGGTTGCGGCAGCCGAACGGTGTCGTCGTCGCGGCGCCCGGAGTGGCCGTGGAGAACCTGACCGTGGAGAACAACACGCAGAACGGGGTGCTGGTCACCGGTTCGGCGGCGGCCGCCGCCGGGCTGCCGGGGCAGAGCGGCCACTACGACACCGGCGACGAGCCCGTCACCTTCCTGAAGTCGTTCCTGGTCTCGCATGTGACCGCGACCCGCAACGGGCTGTACGGCATCTACGCGTTCTCCGCGCAGAACGGTGTCATCGAGCGTTCGTACACCTCGGGCGGGGCCGACTCGGGTATCTACGTCGGGCAGTGCAAGCCGTGTCACATCGTGGTGCGGGACAACATCGCCGAACTCAACGCGGTCGGTTACGAAGGCACCAACGCCAGCGGCGACATGTACGTGGTCCGCAACCGTCTGGTCGGCAACCGGGTCGGCCTGACCACCAACTCCGACCACCAGGAGAAGCTGCTCCCGCAGCGGGACGCCGTCATCGCGGGCAATCTGATCGCCGCCAACCAGCAGCGGGCCACCCCGCAGCAGGCCGACGGCGGATGGGGCACCGGCATCGGCATCGACGGCGGCAGCGACAACCAGTTCGTCCGTAACCGCGTCGCCGACAACAGCAACGCCGGGCTGGTGATCACCGCGACCGCCGACATGGCGTCGGTCGGCAACCGGATCGTGGACAACACGTTCACCGGCAACGGAGTCGACGTCGGCTGGACGTTCCCCACCGCCACCCGGGGGCGGGGCAACTGCCTGCGCGGCAACGATCTGCGCACCACGGTGCCCGTCCGGCTCGCGACCACCGCGTCCTGTCCGCTGCCCGCCAAGTCGCCCTCGCCAGGCGGCCGGTGGGCGATGCCGACGGCACCTGGCGGCATCCCGTTCACCGAGGTCGCGGCGCCTGGCCGACAGCCGCAGTTCCCCCACGCCACCACTACGGGCGCCACCGTCGTCCCGGCCGTTCCGGCCCCGCCGGACATGGCGGACATCCCGCTGCCGCCGGTGTCCCTGCTTGCCGAGGACGCGCGGGTGCGAGCCTCCTGAACAGCGGCTACCGCGTCGGGGTGACTCCGGGGACCGGCTTGACCGGAACGTACTTCTGGGTGTCGAAATCGATGACCACCGGCCGCGACACGGAACCCACGCTGACGCGCACCCGGTACATGGTGCCGTCCGAACCGACCCAGTAGCGCACCCTGTTCGCCGTACCGGAGCGGTCACGGGAGGACGGCCCGGTCATGACGTCCACCCAATGCCCGTCCACCTGATCCCGTCCCCACCAGGCGGCGCCGTTCTGCGGCATGAGTTGGGCGTTGTCCGGCCGGTCGCTGCCGAGACCGAGTGCGATGGCCAGCGAACTGTCCAGCGCGCTGCCGGACGACTGGAGCGGACGGCCGTACCAGCCCGAGCGGGGCGGCGACGCGGGTGGGTGTGCCGGGGCGTTCGCCATCGGGTGGACGGCCACCGAGGTGGCCGTCCACTCGATCAGCCCGTCGCTGGATGTGTCGCGCCCAGTGCCGTGCACCACGCCGTAACCGAGCTTGCGTCGGTAGTCGACGGACCCGGTGACGATCAGCCCACCGGCGGTGCCCGGCACGGTGATCGTCACCGCGCGGCCGTGCGCCTCGTAGTTACGGAACCGCGTCATCGCCAGCCGGTTCACCTCATCCGACGTCAGCGCGCGCGGACCGCTGGGGCCAGAGCCGCCGCCGGTGGCCAGGAACACGGCCACCGCGACGGCCGCTACGCCGATGACCGCTGCCACCCAGCGTGGCCGCGGCCATCGGCGCCGGTCAGCCGCACGGCCAGGTAGAGGTTGCCGGGTTCGCACGCTCCGCACGCGGCTCGACGCTGACACTTTTCCGATTTCCCCTGTTCAGTGTTTCTGGGCGCGACGCTTCCGGCTCATGAACGCGATGGCCAGACCCGCGCCCACCAGCAGACCGACGAGGGCGATCGCCTCTGGCAGCCCGGACATACCGGTGAGCGCCAGCGACCCCCTGCTCCCACCGGAACCCGTACTCCCACCGGCCGGGCCCGGGTTGGCAGGCGGCGCGCCTGACGGCGGCGAGGCCGGGCCGGGTGGCGAGGTCGGGTCCGGGGCCGGTGATGAGGTCGGCGTCGGGTTCGCGGTATCGGTCGGCGTCGGGCCCGGGGTCGCGGTATCGGTCGGGGTCGGGCTCGGGTTCGCCGTATCGGTCGGGGTCGGGGTCGGCGTTGCCTTCGGGATGTACACCCCGGCGTCGATCGTGTGATCGACCCTGCCCGGCTTGTCCGGCGCCGTGACAGGCGCGGAGCCGTCGCACAACCGACCGGTGGTCGGCGGGGTCACATTGGAGTCATGCGCACGGTTGCCACCGGCTCGCGGGAGCGTGAACCGCAGGTCGCTCGCCGCGGGCTGGTCGGGCACCTTGCTGGTGTCCGCGGTGCACACGTCGAACTGCACCGTGTACTTCGCGCCCGGCGTGAGCTCGTACTCGGCGCCGACACCACCGAAGTAGTACTCGCCGTCGGCATTGGTCCTGGTCGTGGCGACCTGCTTGCCGTCCGCGTCCAGCAGGTTGATCGTCGCCCCCGGCAGCAGCACGTGCCCCGGGTCCTGGATCCCGTTGTGGTCGCCGTCGAACCACACGACGTTGCCGATCTGGATCGGCGCGTTCGCCGCCGCGTACGCGATGTCACCGAGCCCGCCGGCCTTGCCGAACCCGCCTTGTTCCCGGCTGACGAACTGGAACCCGTTGGCCTTGGGGTTGTTGCCCGGGCCCTGACCGGTCGTGATGTCGTGGTACCCGGTCCCTGAGGTCGCGACGTCGACGACCGGGTCGAACTCCGTGCTGGCGACCCACTGCTGCTGCGGGATGTAGGCCACCGATCCCAGCGCGGTCTCCTTGTGCGCGTTGGCGTAAGAGTCGCCCGGGAAGTATTCGACGACACCGGCGGGCTGGCCGCCACTGTTGGCGGGGGTGGCGTGGTTGGGGCAGCTCCCGGTGCCTTCCCACGCGTATTCACCGGTGGGAGTGGCGCAGACCATGGTGATGTCACCACCGGACATGGCGTTTTCCGCCGTGTCGTTCCCCGGGCGGGGGTCCAGCCCTCCCCAGCTGAGCACGTCCATGAACCGGTCGCGGAAACCCAGGATCATCGAGCCGTCGCGGGCGAAGGCGAGGGAGGACAGCTCCGGCTGCGGATCGATGAAGACGCCGCCCGCCTTCCGGTCGTCCCACGTGTCCAGGCTGGTGTTCCACGGGTTCCAGTGGGTGGCCTTGTCGCCGGAACCGAAGACGCTGCCGCGTTCGGCCGTGAGCGGGTGGCTCAGCACCGTGGTGAACCGCTTGCCGTCGTAGGTGGAGACGAAGGCTTTCAGATCCGCACGCTGCTGCGTGCTCTCCGCGCTGCACACGCCGCCCACGTACAGCGTGTTGTTGTGGACCTGGAGACCGAACGGCCGCCAGTCGTCGGGGCTCGCGCACCCCGGGTCCGGGATCGGCACCGTCGCCTCGGGCTCCGAGGCGGTGTTCCCTGTCGCGTCGAAGCTCACCAGGCTGCGGGTCCGCAGGTTCACCGCGTACAGCGTGGAGCCGTCCTCCGACAGGGCCAGGCCACCGATGCTCTCCTTGCCCGGCGCGTCGGTGAACCCGGGATCCTTGATCATGTTGGCGGTGTCGTGCTCCGTCACCGCGGCGTCCGGTACGCGCGCGAACAGCTGTGGCGCACCCGAGCCGTTGACCGGCACCGTGTAGATCGCGCCCCCGCCCTGCGGCCCGTACGGGGCGTACCGGCGGGCGAACGCGCTCTGGAACAGCTGGCTCCGGTCCTTGTCGTACGCCAACCCGAACGTCGTGCCCACCTGGTCCTGCGTGGCCAGCGTCTCCGGGCACGCCACATCGCTGGGACACGTGCCCCGGGTCTTCGTCCCGAACGCCACCAGCGCCCGGTTGTCCGTCCCGTTGGCACCGTTGTGGACCGGTACGAAGTACCGCGAGTCCGGCAGCGCGTAGTCGGCCGGGTCCCAGACCCCCGTCACCACCGAGGCGTTCTTTCCGTCCGACACGTCCACGAACGACGTGAAGCTGTTGAAGTGGTTCTCCGCCGTCGACGCGGGCGCCGCCCGCAGATAGTCGCTGTACGGCGCCGGGATGCTGACGTCGACGCGGTACTGGCCGCCGCTCAGCACCGTCGACTGCGCCACCACGACCTTTCCGGTGGCATCCGTGACACCGCTGACGACGTGCCCGGCGGGGTCGGAGATCTGCACCTTCATGCCCCGCTGCGGCACGTCCATCGTCGCGTTGATCACGCCGGTGCCGAAGAAGTCGCGCAGCACCTCGACCGTCAGCGTGCCGTCGGCGGTCGAAGCGGCGGCCGGTCCGGCCGTCGCTCCCACGGCGCCGCCTGCCAGCAAGAGAAGAGATAGCCCTATGCGCGCCGGCAGCCCCGCGAGCCTGCGGGCCGACCGGCATGAGTCTCTGCCGACTCTGTTCATGGCATCACACTCCACACTTCTCTTGTGGTGAAACGAAGCCCCCGCTTGTCGCCGCACGTCCACGGAAAAGAAAAAGGGGCCCACCGCTGTTGCGTGGACCGCTTTGTGATGATCGCTTCAGGGTATTGCGGACGAGCCGTAAGCGCCGTGACCCAGGAAAAGCGAACGCGCGTTCAGGGCCTTGCGCAGGACCGCCCCGGGTTGTGTCTTTTCGCAGCTCAACCACGGCACCCTCGCCCCCACCACCGACCTCACCGACCGCCATCGCGAGCAGCGCGCGATATCTTATGCGTTGGGGCGTCATATTTGTTATGCGGAAAGAGTGTTCGAAAGGCACTCCGAACGTGAGGCTGAACGCCGGTTCGAAATGGCCCCGGTGGGTATCAGGTCGCCAGGCCCTGGCGGTAGGCGTAGACGACTGCCTGGACGCGGTCGCGGAGATCGAGTTTGGTGAGGATGCGGGAGACGAAGGTTTTGACGGTCTCCTGGCTGATCTGGAGGGCCGCGGCGATTTCGCTGTTGGAGCGGCCGTCCGCGATGAGGCGAAGGACCTCCAGCTCGCGCGGGGTCAGCGGGTTGTCGTGCGGGGTGCCCGCGGCGGGCCGGATCCGGGCGGCGTACGTGCCCACGAGCTTGCGCGTCACCTCGGGGTCCAGCAGGGCCGCGCCGGTGGCCACGGTCCGGATCCCGTGCAGCAGTTGGGACGGCGGCGCGTCTTTGAGCAGAAACCCGCTCGCCCCCGCGCGCAGCGCCTCGTAGACGTACTCGTCCAGGTTGAACGTCGTCACCACGAGCACCTTGACCTGCTGCGGCACCCCGGCACCGGCGAGCAGGCGGGTTGCCTCGATGCCGTCGAGCACCGGCATGCGTACATCCATCACCACGACGTCCGGGCGCAGCCGGCCGGCCAGGTCGACCGCGGCCTGCCCGTCCTCGCACTCGCCCACCACCTCGAGGTCGGGCTGGGCGTCGATGATCGTCACCAGCCCGGTACGGACCAGCACCTGGTCATCGCAGACCAGGACCCGGATCGGCGCGGTCACGACGGGCTCCCCGCGGGTATGCGTGCCCGGACGACGAAGCCACCGGCCGACCGCGCGCCCGCTTGGAAGTCGCCGCCCAGGACGTCGACCCGTTCGCGGAGACCGGCGAGACCCCGGCCGCTCCCGCCGGGGGAGGCGGCCCGCGAGCCGGAACCGTCCGTGCTGACCTCCACGGTGATCTCCCTGTGGCCGTGGCGCACCCGGACCGAAGTGCGGCTTCCGTGAGCGTACTTGAGGGCGTTCGTCAGAGCCTCCTGTACGACCCGGTACGCCACGAGGTCGGCGCTGCCGGTCGACTCCGCGGGCGTGCCCTCCTCGGTGAACTCCACCGGCTGCCCGGCCCGGCGCGTCTGCTCCACGAGCGTGAGGACCCGGCCGATGTGCGGTTTCCTGGCGTCGGTGCCGTGATCGGTGCCGTGGTCGGTGCCGTAGTCGGGGTTGAGCAGGTCGAGCAGGTGCCGCAGGTCGGCGATGGCCAGCCGGCCGGTATCGGTGACCGCGTTCAGGGCCTGGTCGAGGCGATCGGGCGCGGTGGTCAGATAGCGCGCCGCCTCGGCCTGCACGACCATCGCGGTGACGTGGTGGGTCACGACATCGTGGAGCTCGCGGGCGATGCGGGTGCGTTCGGCGGCGCGGGTGTCCTCGGCCACGCGGCGGCGCCGCTCGGCCTCCGCGGTACGGGTGGCGCGCAGCCACCCCCCGATGCCCCACGGGAGGGCCAGCGCCACGTAGTACAGCGCGAACTCGCTCGGCGACTCACCCGAACCGAGCCGGAAGAGCGCGACCGCCAGCGGTACGTACGCCACGGAGAAGAGGAGCGCGGTGGCGCGCCGGTGCCGTTCCAGATGGGCGCCCGCGCTCAGCAGCGCGACGGGCACCGCGGTCCCCGCGAACGAGTGGTAGCCGCGGAGCTGGTCGACCGCGAAGCCGAGCGACACCAGGGCGAGAGCGACGACCGGCCACCGCCGGCGCACGGCGAGCGGAAGGCACTGGAGGGCGACCGCCACGACGGCCGCCGCGTCGAAGGGGCGGGCGGGCAGACCGCCGAGCTGCGTCCCGTGGTTGTGGAACGCCGGTACGAGCGACGCGGCGAGGAGCAGCAGCCCGAGCGGGAGATCCCGCACCGTGACGTCGGACCGGTGCCATATCTCCGGGATCCGCATCTCCGGGATCCGCCGAAGACTGATCACCGGGTGAGTGTAGCGGCGGCCTCGGCCCGCTCGGCCCGCTCTGCGCGGCGGCGACGGGGCACCACATGGCCGCGCCGGTAGGCCAGCCACATGAACGCGATCGTCGTCAGGACGCCGAACAGCACCGAGTACACGCTTCCCTCCGGGCCGAAGTCACCGCCGGTGAGCAGCTTCGGGCCCGACGTCGCGGAGTCCAGCAGTCCCTGGGGGGTGTCGTTGCCCGATACCTCGGTGCTGAAGATGCCGGAGGCGGCGAAGTTCCAGCCGAAGTGCAGGCCGATCGGCACCCACAGCTTGCGGGTGGCGACGTACGCGGCGGTGAGCATGCCGCCGGCCTCGACGGCGATGGCGGCGGCGCCCCACAGGCTGGCGTTCGGGTTGAGCAGGTGCGACAGGCCGAACAGCGCACCGGTCAGCACCAGCGCGATCCAGGTGCCGATGCGTTCTTCGGCGATCCGGAACAGGACGCCGCGGTACATCAGTTCCTCGGTCACCGCGGCGGCGGCCATGAAGCCTAAGAGTCCCACCGCGCCCGTTCCCGAGCCCAGGCCGTCGACCTCGTAGTACCCGGAGGTGAAGAGGTTCACCATGACGGCCCCGAACAGCGCGACGCCGATCAGCATTCCGCGGCCTGTCGCGGCGGGGGCACCTTCCAGGGCCACCTCGGTGGACGGACGGCGCTCCGTCCGCCGCACCACCCACCCGTAGACCAGCACCGCGAGTACGGCTGTCGGAACGCCGATGGCCAGCGTGAGCCACGGGTTCCCGTCCACCGCGGCAAGGCCCTGACCGCCGAGGAAAGCGACCGCCGCGACGGCCGCGAGCTGCCAGACCAGTCTCATGAAGACTCCTTCGCCCCATCCGCGGCCGGGGCGCCGCGGCTGCACCGGACGCTACGGATCCGCCGACCCGGAATCGTCACCTCACGGTGGACACCTGGGCGTAGCTCGCACGGGGGACAAGGCCGCCCGGTGGATCGCTTCAGAGACCTCGTACGGCGTCGGTGAGCGCTTCGTCGAGGATGGCGACGCCGCGGGCGATCTCGTCGTCGCTCGCGGTCAGCGGCGGCGCGATGCGGAAGGTGCCTCCCATGCCGGGCAACTGGACGATGTTCATGTGCAGCCCGAGTTCGAAGCAGCGCCGGGTGACGGCCGCGCCGAGCCGGTCGGCGCCCCCGGCGCCCAGCACCTGGTCACCGGCCAGCTCCACCCCTGCCAGCAGCCCGCGGCCGCGGACATCCCCGACGACGTCGTGGCGGGCGGCGAGACCGTCGAGGCCCTCGCGCAGCGTCGTGCCGAGCCGGCGGGCGCGCTCGTCGAGGCGGTCGCGGATCAGCACGTCGAGGACGGTGTTGCCGACGGCGGCCGGCAGCGGGTCGCTGGCATGGGTGGTGAGGAACAGGAATCCCCGGTCGTGTGCTTCCTGCTCGATCTCCGGGCTGGTCAGCACGGCTGCCAGCGGCAGCCCCGCGCCGAGCGTCTTGGACAGCGTGAGGATGTCCGGGACGACACCGTCGTGCTGGAAGGCGTACCAGTCGCCGGTGCGGCACAGCCCGGTCTGGGCCTCGTCCAGGATCAGCAGCATGTCCCGTTCCCGGCACTTCCGCGCCAGGGCGGCCAGATAGCCCGGCGGGAGTTCGATGATGCCGCCGGAGCTGAGGATCGGTTCGACCAGGCATGCGGCGAGACTGCCGACCGACTGCGCGTCGATCAGGTCGAAGCCGAGGTCGAGTTGGCGGCGCCAGTCGAGCGAGCCGTCGGCGTCGACGATGTCCGGGTGGAAGCGGTCCGGGACCGGCAACGCGAAGTTGCCCGGCGCGGCCGGTCCGTAGCCCTTGCGCCCGGCGCTGTACGTGGCGTTCGCGGCGGCCTGGGTCATCCCGTGCCAGGACCGGGCGAACGAGACGATCTCATGGCGGCCGGTGACGAGTTTCGCCATCCGCACCGCGGCCTCGTTCGCCTCCGCCCCGGTGGTCAGGAGCAACGCCTTCTCCAACGGATCGGGCAGGGTCTCGGCGAGCCGCCGAGTGAGCTCGATGACCGGGCGGCTGAGCATGCCGCTGTGGAGGTGGTCGAGGACACCGACCTGCTCGCGGACCGTCGCGACGATCTCCGGGTGAGAGTGCCCGAGGATCGCGCTCATCTGACCGGAGGTGAAATCGAGCAGCTCGCGGCCGCTCTCGGTGAACACCGATGTGCCCGCGGCGCGAGCGATGACCTCCGGAGTGAACTCGGCTTGTCCGGAATAGCGGATGAGATGGCGCTCCGGGGCGCCACCGGCTGTCTCAGCTGTCTCGGCTGTCTCGGGAAGCATGCGATCGACGGTAGGGACGCACCGCTGCGCGCGTCCATCGCACAGATCCGATCGTCCTGTTCGGCAAAACCGTACAATCGGGCGCATGCTCAACTCGGGGCGACTGCGGCTGCTCAGCCTGCTGGAAACCCTGGGTACCGTCCGCGCGGTCGCCGACACACTGCACCTGAGCGCATCGACGGTGTCCCAGCAACTGGCGGTGCTCGAAACCGAGACCCGATGCCGGCTGCTGGAGCGGACGGGGCGGAAAGTGCGGCTGACCCCGGCCGGTCTCCTGCTGGCCCGTCGGGGCCGGGAGATCCTGGACCGGATGGCCGAGGCCGAGGCCGAGTTGCACGCCCTGAACGACGAGCCCATCGGCACCGTCCGGCTCGGGGTGTTCCAGAGCGCGATCTACACCCTCGCGATGCCTGCGGCGACGCGCCTGGCCACCACCCACCCGCGCCTGCACCTCGAACTGATCGAGTCGGAGCCGCACGAGAGCGGAGCGGCTCTCCGCTCGGGCGAGGCGGACGTCATCGTCACCACCACCGATTACCCCGGCCTCTCGTGGGGTGCCGACCTCGAGATGATTCCCCTGGGCATCGACCCGATCGTCCTGGTCCTGCCGCCCGACCACCCGCTGACCTGCCGTACGACGGTCAATCTCGCGGCCTGCGCGGAGGAGACGTGGGCGTGTGACCGACCGCAGTCGTACATGGCGGATCTGACCATGCGGCTGTGCCGCGAGTCGGGATTCGAACCCCGCGTGGCCTGCCGGTTCAGCAACTACCTGATGCTGCTGCGACACGTCGAGTCGGGCCGGTCCATCACCCTGCTCCCCGCCCTGGCCGTCACCCCGGACCACGCGGTCACCACCCGCCGGCTCAGCACACCGGTACACCGCAACATCACCATCGTGGTGCGGCGCGGCACGACGCAGCGCGCCGCCGTGAACGCGGTCGTCGCGGCGCTACGCGACCACCCCGAGATCCCAGCCCTCACCGCCCCCGGCCGCCGCGCTGGACAGCAACCGCCCATGCCGTAGCCGAGCAAAGCACTGTGGGGTCAGTCGAGGTCTCCGGTGTCCTTGAGGTGCTCCATGAACGCGGCGGCAATGCGCGGGCGGGGCCCCTCTGGAACGAGGGTGTCCGACAGTTCGGCCTCCAGGCCCCACTCCGTGTTGAACATGACGGCCACTCCCGTCGGCACCGCGTTGTTCGAGAGCCAGACGGCGAAGGCGGCCGCTGTGTGAACGGTGCAGTCCATGACGGACACGCCCTCGGGGTACAGCAGGGCCATGCCCTCCAGCTCTTCGTCGTCCAGGGTGATCCCGAAGTGCATGGACGATCCGCTGACCGGGCCGTCGGAGCCATCGTCGATGCGAATGAGCTCCTCGGGGTCGCGCTCACGCAGCAGGGTCTCCAGGCCCTCGTAGGTCAGTCCCCAGCTCTGCCCCTCCGGCGGGCTGAAGATGTACATGGTGCGGAGTTCGGCGATCTCTTCCGGTTCCATCGTGCTTCCTGTGAGGCGGGCGGCGGCGCCAGATCCCGTTCCCGTCAGCACCGTTAGGTTCTGTCCCGGCGTATCACAGGTTCGAATCCTGCCGGGGGCCCCGGACCGGTCATGGTCCGGGGCGTTGGGCATGCAGGGCGCCGTCAGAGTCGAAGGCCCGGCAGGTCGCCCGTCAGTGGCGTACGCACGGCTCGAATACCCACCCTCGCTTGTTGCCAGGGGCGGGCACCTTGAGCCAGACCGTTGAGGTCTCCCCGCAACTGGTTGCCTTGCCTCCATAACGCTCCGCCTTGTAGATGCACACGCTTGACCCCCTCATGTACGTGCCCATCGATGCGGCGCGTGGGGAAGGGCTGTCGCGGATGGTCAGCTTTGCCCTTGTGTATCCGTCCGTACAGGCTGCTGCCGACGAGTCGGCGGAGGCGATGGAGGCTCCCGCCAAGGTGGTGACGGCCATCAAGGCCCCGGTCAGTCCGGCGGTGATGCTCCTGCGCATGTGACTCAACTCCTGTGGCAGACCGTGCGTGGTCCGGCGGTTCCGGATGGCTTCACTCTTCCGCTCGGTCCGGGTGCGGACGTCAGTCCGCGGGGTGATCCACCTCCGCCGTTGGGGGGAGCGGCCGTCCGACCTTCCGGTCCATGCGCTGGAGCTTGGTCCAGCCCGTCCAGCCTCGTTGCTTCAGCAGCTCGATCAGCCGGCGAGCGGGCGGGATGGTGTCGAAGGCCAGGGTGTCCATCAGGGCTACGAGCGGGGGCTCGAGGTCGGCGTCGTCGACGTAGGTCTCGCCCCGGTCGTCGGCGAGCTGGGTGAGGTAGGTGGCCAGTTGGTCGGCCAGGTCGGTCAGGCGGGGGTCGTCGTCGGGGTGGGTCAGGGCCTGGTGCAGGGTGCGGTAGAAGGCGATGAACCGCGGGTCGGCGATCTGCTGCCGTTTGCGGGCCATCCACTCCGGGACCCGGTCGGGTGAGTGGGCGGCCAGCGGGATCCAGCCGTCGCGTTCGGCCTCGACGATCCGTTCGTCGACACCGAGAGCACGGAGGTGGTCGAGGAAGTCGACCACCTCCTGGGGCAGGGCCAGGTTGTCACCGGCGGCCAGGCGGGCGATCTGCTCGCGGTGGCGCTGACGGTCTTGGATCTCCGTAAGCAGGCGCTGGTCGATGTCCGCGACCGCCGTGGCGAACTCCTCCGCGTCAGCCTGGAGCAGTTCGCGTACGCGCGCCAGCGGGACCCCGGCCTCGGCGAGGGTACGGATCTTGATCAGCTCGACCACGGCGCCCGCGTCGTACCTCCGGTAGCCGGAGTGGTCCCGCTCCGGCTCCGGCAGCAGCCCCTTGGCGTGGTAATGCCGCACCGCGCGCACCGTCACTCCGGCGTACGACGCCAGCTCGCCGATGGTCAGCATCCGGGCAGTTTACGAATGGTCTCCGCAATGTGCGGGGCGTGGGTGAAGACCAGGCGGTGGTCGGCGTCGAGCCAGGTCGTGGAGGTGTGCGGTCGTTCGCGTACGAGACGTTCGACGCCCGTACGCCAGAGGCGGTTGTGCCGTGGCGCGCGGCCTTCGGTGCCCGCGATAGACGTCGACATGATCATGGTGATGGGGTGGTCGATCTTCCGATAGCGGTCGAGGATCGCAGACCGGACCACGTCGATTTCTCGGTTGAGGGCGTGGATGTGCTGGGCGGTGAGCAGCACTTGGTGTGCGGTGCCCTTGTTCTGTTCGGCTGCTTGCGCCAGTTCGTCCGCCAGGGCGCGGAATTCCGCCTGGTCGGTCTCGGTGATGAACGGTTCGGGCAACGGATTCGCGCCGTCGATGAGGACGAGCCCGGCGATGGCGTCAGGGCGCTCGGAGGCGTAGTGCACGGCCAGGTCCGCGCCCAGCGAGTAGCCCACCAGCAGCGGTGCCGTGGGCAGGTCGAGGTCCGCCAGTACGGCGACGAGATCGCTCAGGAACGCGTCGAAGGAGTATCGGTCGGAGGCCGAGGCGAGGCCATGGCCCCTGAGGTCGAAGGTCGTCACGTCGTAGTCATGTCTGAGGAGCGCGGTCAGTTCGTGCAGGTCGGCCTGGGTGGAGTTCAGGCCGGGGCACAGGACCAGCGGGCGTCCGCGGCCGCCCCGGGTTGTCGGGATCGTGACGCCGTCGTGGTGGATCATCTTCGTCGCCATGCCGGTCATGCTGAGGGGTTGCCCCTGCGGCAGGGTCAAGGCGACGGCCTCGTGAACCGTTCGACGGCGTCCCAGAGTTCGCCCTCGCGCCGCGGGTCGTAGGACTCCTCGGACGAACGCGCCTCGCGGCCGCGGTCGACGTACGACCCGGTCGGCGCCCTGGTCGTGCCGAGCACGACATCGGCGAGGTAGCGGCCCGCGGCACCGCGGGTGGTGGCGAACGGGGTGAGGGTCATCGCGGGCAGGATGCGGCGCATCGCGAAGCGGGAGAGGGGGTCCGCGTGGCGGGCGAGCCCGGTGCCGGGGACGAAGCCGGGGTTGTACGCGACGGCGTCGATGCCGGTCGGCAGGCGGCGCGCGTACTCGTGGACGAGGTAGATCGTGGCCAGCTTGCTCGTCGCGTACGCGGTGCGCCCGGCGGCGGTGGTGCCCGGCCTGGGGAAGGCGCCGGTGCGGGCCAGGATATCCGGGGACTTCCATGCCGGGCCGGGCACCATGCCCAGGTTGTGCCGGAGGTCGCCGAAGTGGGTGTCACTGGCGGTGATCACGATCCGGGCGGCCGCGGTGAAGTGGCCCTGGAGCAGGCGGATGAGGAGGTGGTGGGCGAGCACGTTGACCGTGAAGGTGGACTCGAAGCCGTCGGGGCCCTCGGTCAGGGCGTTGGTGTGCTGCACGCCCGCGTTGCCCACGTAGGCGCGCAGCGGCGGGAGTGCGCCGCTGTCGAGCCGGGCGCGGATCTCGGTGGCGGCGGAGCGGACGCTGCGGAGGGAGCCGAGGTCCGCCGGGACGTACGAGACCGTACGCCCGCCCGTGGCGAGCTGTACGCCGGAGGCTTCGCGGGCGACGACGAGGAGGTGCGTGTCCGGCGAACGGCGCAGGATCTGCTCCGCGGCGACGCGGCCGATGCCGCGGGTCGCGCCTGTCATGACAAGGGTGTGCTGCACGGGAGGCTCCTTCACTGATCCGCCCGGCGTGGGCGCGCCCCCCACGTTCGCCGCGACCATCGCCCACCGACCAGTGCCATGCCCGTCACTAGGACTGGCAGTACCCATGCTGATGTGGCGCGGGGCAGCGAGAATGCGTCCATGGGTTCCTCCCGCTCCGGCTTCGCCACGCTCCTGCGCGCCTGGCGCGACCGCCTCTCCCCGGCCGACGCCGGTTTCGCCGTGACGCCCGACCGCCGTGCCCCGGGGCTGCGCCGCGAGGAACTGGCGCAGCTGGCCGGGCTCTCTGTCGACTACGTCCTACGGCTGGAGCAGGGGCGCGCCACGAACCCATCGGCCCAGGTCGTCGGCGCCCTCGCCCGTTCCCTCCAGCTCTCCCGCGCCGAACGCGACCAGCTGTACCGGAGCGCCGGGCTCCTGCCGCCGCGGGATGGGACGGTCAGCACCCATGTGCCCGCGGGAATCCAACGGCTCGCGGGGCGGCTGGGCGACGTCCCGATCGGGGTGTTCACCGCCGACTGGACCCTGGTGTGGTGGAACGCCGCGTGGGCCGCCCTGCTCGGCGACCCCGCCGTCCTCCCGCCCTCCGAACGCAACCTCGCCCGCGCCCTGTTCGGCAGCGGTGTCGCGCACGCCGCGATGACCACGGTGCGGTCCGAGCGCGGTCAGGACGCCTTCAAGGCGTCGATCGTCGCCGACCTCAAGGACGCCGTGTCCCGCTACCCCCGTGACGTCCAGCTCGACCGTCTCGTCGGCGAGCTGCGCGGTGCGTCCGACGCCTTCGCGCATCACTGGGCCGCGCGGACGGCCGCCGTCCAGCACACCACCGACCGGAAGACGATCCGGCACCCGGAGGTCGGCGACATCCTGCTCGACTGCGACGTCCTCATCGTCCCGGGCGCGGACCTGCGCATGGTGACCTACACGGCGGCGACCGGGAGCAGCGACGCGGCGAAGCTCGACCTGCTGCGGGTCACGGGTGTCCGTAGGCCCGTAGCCGCCAACTGGCCGACCACGCCGTAGGGTTCGGATCATGGTGACTGCGACGGTGCGCGAGTGGCACGAGGAAGAAGGGTGGGGCGTACTCGACTGCGTCGAGACTCCCGGTGGCTGCTGGGGCCACTTCTCCCACATCGAGATGGCGGGATTCGCCACGCTGTCACCAGGGCAGCACGTCGAGCTCGAATGGGAAGCGCCCGGCTTCGAACAGGACGGGTACGAGTACCGCGCGGTGCGCATCGTCCCTCGGACGGGTCACGGCGGCTGAACCTAGAGGGGCTCGCCGGGGATGGCCAGGTAGGCCGCGCGGAGTTGGGCGAGCAGGGGGTGGTCCGTGGCCATCGGGGTCTCGTCGATGCGCGAGATGGCACGCACACCGATGCTCGTGTTCGTCGCGAAGGCGGCGTGCAGGTGCGGTACGTCCGTGAGCGTCACGGGGGCCGTCGTGTACGGGGCGTGCTGCTGGAGCAGGGCCATGGTCACTCCCGGCAGGACGTCCGCCTCGGGCCAGACGACGCCCTCGTCCCCGATGAAGCCGACGTTCCACGTTCCGCCCTCGGAGATCCGGCCGTCGGGGCCGACGAACAGGGCGTCGTCGTACCCGTCGAGCTGCGCCGTACGGCGGGAGTGGAGCGAGCCGAACAGGCCGAGGTGCTTGACACCGGGCACATCGCGTTCGTAGCCGACGGTCTTCACCCGCTGCGGAGGCAGCGGCAGCGACGCCGCGGGGCGCACGGTGACGAGGATGTGGGGCGTGTCGGCCTTCGCCGGGTGCCCCATGTCGACGTCGGGGTCGAAGACGGTGACGCGGACGACGAACGACCCGCTGCGCCCGCCCGCCGCCTGCCGGACGTACCGCCGGACCAGCTCGGGGTCCAGCTCCGCGCCGAAGACCGCCTCGCAGTCCCGCACCACCCGCTCAAGGTGCAGCCCGAGGCCGCGTACGCGCTGATCATCGACGCGCATGCTGGTGAAGTGCCCGTAGTTGGTGAGCGCCAGCGTCAGCAGGGCGTCGGGATCCGCGGGGCGTCCGTTCAGTTCGGCCATGGCTTCAGGATGGCAGGGGGCGCTGACACCGAGGCCCGTAGGTCGCGCCGGGTCCGACCGGTAAGGTGCCGGAACTTTTCGTGATTCTTTCCGGAACGCTGTTGACTGTTGATGTGAGCAGCTCAAAACTCCGAAGCGGAGCGGGGAGGACGAGGAGGGATCACGCATATGAAGGACGCACCGGCCAGTCGCAGACGCGGTCGATCAGGGCTGCTCGGCCGTTTCCGGCTGCTCATCAGCGCGGCCTGTACGACGGTGATGGTCGCCGTGTCGGCGTTGGTGCTGCCCGGCACCGCGCATGCCGACACGGTCGTCACCACGAACCAGACCGGCACCAACAACGGGTACTACTACTCGTTCTGGACCGACGCGCCGGGGACCGTCTCCATGACCCTGGCCTCCGGTGGCAGCTACAGCACGTCGTGGCGCAACACCGGGAACTTCGTCGCGGGCAAGGGGTGGAGCAAGGGCGGGCGCAGGAGTGTGACGTACTCGGGCACGTTCAACCCGTCCGGCAACGCCTACCTGGCGCTCTACGGGTGGACGTCGAACCCGCTGGTGGAGTACTACGTCGTCGACAACTGGGGCACGTACCGGCCCACGGGGACGTACAAGGGCACCGTCACCAGCGACGGCGGTACGTACGACATCTACAAGACCACGCGGTACAACGCGCCCTCCGTCGAGGGCACGCGCACCTTCGACCAGTACTGGAGCGTCCGGCAGTCGAAGCGGACGGGCGGGACGATCACCACCGGCAACCACTTCGACGCCTGGGCGCGTGCCGGGATGCCGCTGGGCAGCTTCAACTACTACATGATCCTTGCCACCGAGGGCTATCGGAGCAGTGGGAGCTCCAACATCACGGTGAACGGTGCCGGTTCGGTCCCGGCGAAGGCGGCGTGCAACGGCTACGTCGGGCTCACCTTCGACGACGGGCCGACCAGCAACACACCGGCGCTGCTCAGCGCGCTCAGGCAGAGCGGGCTGCGCGCCACGATGTTCAATACGGGCCAGAACGCCGCCGCCAACCCATCCCAGGTGCGGGCCCAGGTCAACGCGGGCATGTGGGTCGCCAACCACAGCTACACCCATCCGCACCTGACCCAGCAGAGTCAGGCGCAGATCGACTCGGAGATCTCCCGGACGCAAACGGCCGTCGCGGGCGCGGGTGGCGGCACCCCGAGGCTGTTCCGGCCGCCGTACGGCGAGACCAACGCGACGGTGAAGTCGGTCGCGGCCAAGTACGGCCTGACCGAGATCCTCTGGAACGTCGACTCGCAGGACTGGAACAACGCCAGTACCGACGCCATCGTGCAGGCCGCGGGCAGGCTCACCAACGGCCAGGTCATCCTCATGCACGACGGGCCCGCCAACACCCGCGCCGCGATCCCCCGCATCGCCCAGGGGCTGGCCCAGCGCGGCCTCTGCGCCGGGATGATCTCCCCGCAGACCGGCCGCGCCGTGGCCCCGACGTAACAAGGCTCAGGCGTTCAGCGCGTCGATCAGGGCCTTCGTCACGTCCTCGGTCGTCGCCGTGCCGCCCAGGTCGCGGGGGAGGACCCCCGCGGCCGTCGTCGCCTCGATGGCCTTGTGGAGGCGGGCCGCGGCGTCGGGGAGGCCGAGGTGGTCCAGCATGAGGGCCGCGCTGCCGACCGCGCCGATGGGGTTGGCCAGGCCCTGACCCGCGATGTCGGGGGCGGAGCCGTGGACGGGCTCGAACATGCTGGGGAAGCGGCGCTCGGGGTTGAGGTTCGCGCTGGCGGCCAGGCCCAGGCTGCCCGCCAGCGCGCTGCCGAGGTCGGAGAGGATGTCGGCGTTGAGGTTGGAGGCGACGACGACCGACAGGTCCTCGGGGTGGAGGACGAACTTCGCGGACATCGCGTCCACGAGGACGCTCTCGGTCTCCACGTCCGGGTAGTCCGCGGCGACGCGCCGGAAGACGTCGTCCCACAGGACCATGCCGTACTGCTGGGCGTTGCTCTTGGTGACGGACGAGACCTTGCGGCGGGTACGGGTGCGGGCCAGGTCGAAGGCGAAGCGGAGGATCCGTTCGCAGCCGACCTCGGTGAACAGGGCCGACTGGACGGCGACTTCGCCGCCCGGGCCGCGTCCGGAGAGGTTGCGGCCGCCGAGGCCCGCGTATTCGCCCTCGCTGTTCTCCCGGACGACGACCCAGTCCAGCTCGGTGGTGTCGGCCTTGCGCAGGGGGCTGGTGACGCCGGGCAGGAACTGCACGGGGCGGATGTTGGCCCACTGGTCGAAGCTCTGGCAGATCTTGAGGCGCAGACCCCACAAGCTGATGTGGTCGGGGACGGTGGGCCAGCCGACCGCGCCGAAGTAGATGGCGTCGAAGTCCTTGAGGCGGTCCAGGCCGTCGTCGTCGATCATCTTGCCGGTGCGCTCGTAGTAGCCGCAGCCCCACGGGAACTCCTCCCACGCGAAGGCGAAGGCGTCGTCGGTGTTCCGGGAGTCCTCGGCCAGCGCGTCCAGGACGGCGCGCCCTGCGGCGACGACCTCCTTGCCCACGCCGTCGGCGGGGATGGCGGCGATGCGGAACGTACGGGGGGCGGCGGTCATGGGTGCCTCCGGCTCGCTGTGGTGAGGTTGGTTCGAGTCAACACAGGGCGGTCGTGGCGCGTCCAAGACCTGGTTTCGATGCGACGTATAGGTCTGGCCGATGGGTCGGGCGTCATCCGGAGGGCGTCAGCCGGAGCTCGTCGTGTCCCGCAGGCGCCGCGCGGCCAGCGAACCGGTGAGGGACAGGAAGGCCCGGGCCGCCGGGGTGAGGTGCGCGGGCAGGCTGACCATCGTCACGTGCAGCTGGGCGGTCGGTTCGAGGGGCGCCACCGCCGCGCCGCAGCGCCGGGCGAGCCGGGTCCAGGACGAGGGCAGGACGGCGACGCCGACCCCGGTGAGGGCCAGCGGCAGGATCGACGTCCGGTGATCGACGACCGTCACGATCTGCGTGTCGCTGCCGCCCGCGGTCGCGGTGATGTCGTCCACGATGCTGCGCATCAGGCTGCCGGTGCGGGAGGCGATCAGCTTCTGCCCCGCCAGGTCCGCGGGCCGGATCGTGACCCCGTCCTCGATCGCCCCGCCGGGCGCGGCGACGACGACGAACGGCTGGTCCTCCACGTGCAGGACGTCAAGACCGGACGGGTTCACGGGGCTCGCCGAACCCAGCAGGCCCAGTTCACAGGCGCCGCTGCGCACCAGGGACACCACCTCGTCCGGGGTGAAGGCGGCCTGGGTGCTCACCGTCACGGACGGGTGCAGCTCGGCGAAGCGGTGGATGAGGGTGGTGAGCGGTTCGATGCCGGGCGAGGGCATGGTGGCGACCTCGACCGTGCCGCCGTGCAGCCCGGCGAGCCCGGCGGCGGTGTCGCGTACGGCGGCCAGGTCCCGCAGGACGCGCCGGCTGGGCTCCAGCAGCTCCGCGCCCGCCTCGCTGAGGACGACGCCCCGGCCGACCCGGTGGAAGAGGGCCACCCCGAGATCGGCCTCCAGGGTCGCCATGGCCTGCGACAGCGACGGCTGGGCGACGTGCAGTGCGGCGGCAGCCTTGCTGAAGCCACCGTGCTCGACGATGGCCAGGAAGTATTCGAGCTGCCGGGCGTCCATGGTGCCTCCCCGGGCGGTTCTGGGCTGCGGCCGCGACCGCGACCGCGGCTGCGGCTGCGGCCGCGACCGCGACCGCGACCGCGGCTGCGGCTGCGGCTGCGGCTGCGGCTGCGGCTGCGGCTGCGGCTGCGGCTGCGGCTGCCGGGTCAACCTATCCGCCCCGGCCGCCCCCGGCCGTCGCTACTACCCGATCCAGCGGTCGGCGAGGGTCCGCCCGCACCGGGCGAGCAGGCGCGCCGACAGCGCGCTGTCGCTCGCGCAGTCCTCGTCCGTCAGGTCGGCCAGGGCCTGCACGGACCGGAAGTGGGCCGCGGTCCGGTCGGCGGGCAGCGTGCACCGCCCGGCGACGGCGTGCACCGGTACGCCCTGCCGACGGGCCCGCCGGGCGAGCGCGACCGGCAGCTTCCCCGCCAAGGACTGTTCGTCGAGGCTGCCTTCTCCGGTGATGACGAGATCGCTCCCGGCGAGCAGTTCGTCGGCGCCGAGCAGGGTGAGGAAGTAGTCGGCCCCCGAGCGCACCCGTCCGCCCAGCAGCATCCCGGCGAAGCCGAGGCCGCCTGCCGCCCCGGCGCCGGGCGTACGGGCGAGACGGGCCGCGTCCGGGACGCCCGCCGCCTCGAGCCCGCGGACGAACGCGCCGAGGGAGTCGTCCAGTTCGCGTACGTCGCTCGCCGTCGCGCCCTTCTGGGGGCCGTAGACGGCGGCCGCGCCCGCCGGTCCGAGCAGCGGGTTGTCCACGTCGGTGGCGAGGACGAGATCGACACCGGCCAGCGCGGAACGGGCTTCGGCGAGGTCGGCCGTACGGAGGCCCGCGAGCTCCCGCCCGCCGGGCTCGATCGGCGTGCCGTCCTCGCGGGCCAGCACGGCGCCGAGGGACTGGAGCAGACCCGCGCCGCCGTCGGTGGTGGCCACGCCGCCGAGGGCGAGGACGACCGTGTCCGCGCCGCTCGCCAGCGCGTGCCGGACGGCCTGGCCGAGGCCGCGGCTGGTGGCGGTGAGCGGTGCCGTACGGCCGTACGGCAGCACGCCGAGCCCGCAGACGGCCGCGGCTTCGACGACAGCCGTACGGGTACGGGCGTCCACCGCGACGCGCGCGGTGAGCGGCAGCCCGGTCGGACCGGTCACCGTGACCGTCTCCGGGCGGAACCGGCCCGCGCAGGCAGCGGCCACGCTCCCCTCTCCCCCGTCCGCGGGCGCGAGCCGGTGGACCCGGGCGTGCGGGGCGCCTTCCAGCAGGCCGCGCTCCAGCGCGAGGGCGACGTCGTCGGCGGAGAGGGAACCCTTGAACTTGTCCGGGGCGATCAGTACGGACACCATCAGGGGGTCGCCCCGGCGGTACGGGCAGGGGGCGCCGCGACAGCTTCGGGCACAGGGTCAGGCTCGGCGTCCGTCGGGGGCTCGCCGCCCTTCCCCGCCAGCACCCTCCGCGCCCGCGCCACGTCCAGGCCGTTCTCCCAGCGGGCGACGAACAGGGTGGCGACGGCGTTGCCGAAGAAGTTCACCAACGCCCGGCACTCCGACATGAACTTGTCGATCCCGAAGATGAGCATGATGCCCGCCGCGGGGACGTGCCCGGCCGTCGACAGCGTCGCGGTGAGCGCGATGAAGCCGCCGCCCGCGACGCCCGCAGCGCCCTTGGACGTCAGCAGCATCACGGCGAGCAGCCCGAGCTGCTGGGTGATGGACAGGGGCGTGTCCGTGGCCTGCGCGATGTAGAGGGTGGAGAGCGAGAGGTAGATCGCCGCGCCGTCGAGGTTGAAGCTGTAGCCGGTCGGGACGACCAGCCCGACCGTGGACCGCTCGACGCCCATGAACTGGAGCTTGCGCATCAGCCCCGGCAGGGCGGGCTCGGCGGTGGACGTGCCCAGGATCAGGAAGAACTCCTCCCTGAAGTAGCGGACGAGCTGGAAGATGTTCAGCCGTACGTACGCGGCGAGCACACCGCCCAGCACCACCACCACGAACAGCGCGGAGGTGACGTAGAAGAGCAGGATCAGCGACCCGAGGCTGGTCAGCGTGGACAGGCCGAACTTCCCGATGGCGTACGACATCGCGCCGAACGCGCCGAGCGGCGCGGCCTTCATGACGAACGACAGCACCTTGAAGACGACCTCGGTCAGCCTGCCCACGCCCGCGATGACCGGCTCGCCGACCTTCCCGACCGACTTCAGCGCGATCCCGAAGATCACCGCAAGGAAGATCACCTGGAGGATGTCGCCCTCGACGAACGGCCCGAAGAAGCTCTCCGGCACGATGTTGGTGAGGAACTCCCACCAGTGTTGGTGCGCGCCCTGCTGGATGTACTGGCCCGCGTCGCCCGAGGTGTCCAGCGTCGAGGGATCGGCGTGGACGCCGTCGCCGAGCCGGAAGACGTTGATGGCGATCAGGCCCGTGAGCAGGGCGACGATCGTGCCGATCTGGAAGTACGTCAGCGCTTTGATCCCGGTGAGACCGACCTTCTTCAGGTCGGCGACTCCGGCTATGCCACCGATGATGGTCAGGAACACGATCGGCCCGATCAGCATCTTCATCGCGGTGATGAAGGTCGTGCCGATCGGCTCCATGGCGGTGGCCAGATCCGGCCACCGCCAGCCCAGCACGACGCCGATCACGATCGCCGCCAGCACCTGGATGTACAGCTGCCGGTACCACGGTTTCGCCACGGCTCGTTCCGGGGCGGCTCGCTCTTGGTCCGGGGTATGCGTCATTGCAGCCTCCCTGATCGCGCGAGACCGAGCCCGATCGGTCCGCGCCAGCTTGCGCCACAGTGAACCGGGCCACAGCTGAGGGGGTCCACGACCAAAAATCGATGCCCCGCATAGGCGGGGCCTATCTGTTCCGCCGGTGGGGCGCCTACCGGTCGGCCTGCCGGTGGCCCTGCACGTGGCCGGAGATCAGCGGGAAGCCGTCCAGGATCCGCTGGAGGTGCATGTGGGCCGGGGGACGGAAGGGCAATGGGACGACGGGCTCCCGCCATATCGGGCAAAGTCATGCCTTTGCGTTTTCAGTGCACTCCAAGCGGAACTGCCTTGCCAACACGCTGACTTCACCCATGACGTCTGCTAGCTTTCCCGCCAAGCACGATCACTTCGATCACGCTCAAACGGGGAGCAATTTTGAGGTTCAAGACCATCGGCGTGGCAATTGTCGCGTCACTCGCGGTATTCGGGGGAACTCAATCGGCATCCGCTGCCGACTGGCTCACCGCGAAGGCACCCACCTACAAGTCCGGAAAGGTCACGGCCAAGGCGACCATGCTCGGCCCGCAGCCCGCGGGCACGAAACTGTGCGTATCCCTTCTGGTGGCCCACCCCTACTACCCCGACATCGAGGTGGCCCAGAAGTGCAAAACGATGCAGGCCGGGTCCGTGAGCGTCACCGCCAAGGTCGGCACCTGCGGTAAGTACTCGAGTTTTGCCAGCGCCAAGCGGGGCGGCTCGGGGAAGTCCTCCATTCGTAAGTCGAATCCCGCGATTTACTGCAAGTAAGCAGCAGCGACCGGCAGGCCCTCGCCCCGGCGGGGCCTGCCGCCGTGCGGTCCGGACACCCCGGCAGCCTCACGTTTGAAAAATATGTAGACCGGTCTATAGTGCTGCCATGACGGGGACCAAGGGCGCCATGACCAGCGCACGGCTCGCGGAGTCGATGCTCGAGCTGATCCAGCTGCACGGCTACAGCGGTACGGGACTCAACACGGTGGTGGAGCACTCGGGCGCCCCCAAGGGGTCGCTGTACTTCCACTACCCCCAGGGGAAGGAGGCGCTCGGCGAGAAGGCCGTCGAGCTCGCGGCCGAGCAGTTCGGCTCGCTCGTCGCCGACTCGGCGCTGGATGCCGCCCCGCCGGGCGAGGTGGTGCGCCGCGTGATCGACACGCTGGCCGGGATGCTCACCGACAGCGACTTCCGTCTCGGCTGCCCGGTCTCGGTGGTGACGCTGGAGATGGGCGCGCAGAGCGAGCGGCTACGGGACGCCTGCGCGAACGCCTTCGAGTCGTGGATCGGGCCGGTGACCGAGTATCTCGTCGCCCACGGCCGCCCACGTACCGACGCCCGCGCGAAGGCGACCGCCGTGGTCAGCATGGTGGAGGGGGCGTTGATCGTGTCGCGTGCCCAGCGGTCCATCGAGCCGCTGCGCTGCGCCGCCCAGGCGCTCGCCGTCCTGCTGGACGAGGGCGACGAGGGCGACGAGGGTACGGAGGCGTCGGCATGAGCGTGGTCGAGGACCGGCACGCACTGGTGCTGGGCGCCACCGGCTTCCTCGGACGCCACTTGGTTCTGGCGCTCGGCCGGGCCGGCGTACGGGTGAGCACGGCCAGCCGGAGCCACGAGTCGTACCGGCGGCTCGCCCGATGGCTGGCCGAGCAGGGGCACGGGCACGAGACGGCCCCGGCCGATCTCCGGGTCGATTTCGCGGAGCCGTCGCTGATCCAGGGCGAGTGCGACGACGTCACCGAGATCTACAACTGCGCGGGGGCCTACCGGTTCGGGATGTCGGCGGACGATGCCCACCGCGCCAATGTCGACAGCGTCCGCGCGGTGGTCGCCTTCGCGGCGCAACTGCCGCGCCTGCGGCGCCTGGTGCACGTCTCCGGGTACCGGGTGGGCGGGCAGGACCCCGCCCTCTGGAGCGACGAGCGGAGGGCGGCGGCCTACCGGGCGCTCGGCCCCTACGAGGCGTCCAAGGCCGAGGCGGACGCCGTTTTCCAGGTCGTGGCCGACGAGTTGGGCGTTCCCTGGTCCATCGTCAGCCCGGCCAGTGTGATCGGCGACAGTGTCACCGGCGAGTCCGACCAGTACCTGGGGCTCGCGTCGAGCGTGAAGGACCTCTGGCGGGGCTCCCTCCCGGCGCTGCCGGGGAACGCGTCCACGTTCGTTCCGGTGGTCGCGGCCGACTACCTCGCCCGGTTCATGTCCCTGCTCCCGCTGGACGACGCCGCCGAGCGCGCCTCGTACTGGCTGCTGGACGACGACACTCCCCCGCTGCCCGACCTGCTCACGCTCATCGCGGAGCACTACCGGATCACGGCGCCCCGGGTACGGATTCCCGTATCCCTGGTGAAGCGTCTGCCCCGGCGGCTCACCAAGGCCGATCCGGAAACCCTGACCTTCCTGTCGAGCGACCGCTACCCCACCGCTTCGGCGCATGCCTTCGCCGCCCGCCACGGGCTGACCATGCCGGACGCCGTCACGACGATCCGCCGCTGGGCCGACCACCTGGCGGCGCACCGCTTCGGCGACGCCCCGGCGGACGACAGGCGGTTCACCACGCCGGGCGGGATACGGACCTTCGAGCTCGGCGACGCTGCCGCCCCCACGGTGGTGATGCCGGGCCTGCCGGTCAACGCCGACACCTGGGCGCCGGTCGTCACCGCGATGGGCGGCGCCCGCGCCGTCGACCTGCCCGGGCTGGGGATGAGCGGCGGACACCGCGACGACTGGCCGACCTGGCTGAGCGCGCTGATCACCGAGACCGGCGCCCGTCACCTGGTGGGCCACTCCATCGGCGCCGCGGCCGCCGTCGAGGCCGCGGCCGCGCACCCCGGCGCGGTGGAGCGGCTCACGCTCGTAGCGCCGTACTTCCTCCAGGCGCGCCCGGCGCCCACCATCCAGTGGGCGCCCCTGACCCGCGGATACCTGAGCCACGTATCCCCCGAGGCGCTGGCCAAGCGCCTCACGGGCACCACGGAGCACGCGTCCGCGCTCCGCTCCAGCGTGGCGGACCTGCGCCGCGGCACCGTCGCGGCGAACGTCTCCCGGCTCCTGGCCGCCGCCGCGAAGCCGCGGTGGCGGGAAGACCTCCGGGCCGAGCTGCGGCACTACCCGGGACGGGTTCACGTCATCGTGGGCTCCCACGACCCGCTCACCCCCGACGGCCGGGCCCTGCTGGACGCACTCCCCCACGCCACCGTGACGGTGGTCGAGGGCGCGGGCCACCAACTCCAGCTGACGCACCCGGAAGAGGTCGCCAAGGCCATCGCATCGGTGAGCATCGCGCCCTGAGCTGAGCGACGCGGGTGGCGTGCGAGACGGCCGGAACTGTCAGCCCGCCGCCTTGGCGATGATGCCGTCCATCTCCTCTCGGTCGAAGGCCCGCAGGGTCGTACAGCGGACGTTTCCCAGGCCGCTGAGCTGGAGGGACGCCGCGGTGGCGGTTTCGTCGTCGGGCGCTTCCATCGTGTAGACGACGTCGTACGGGCCGACGGTCCAGTGGAAGTCCAGGAGCTTCACTCCGAGCTTGTCCAGCGCCGACTTGAATGCCTCGTAGCGCTTCGCGGTGTCCTGGTAGGCACGGACGCCCTGATCAGTCCAGTTCAGCAGGGTGATGTAGGTGGGCATGGTCCTCACCTCCTCACCATCAATTCTGAAGAGGTCTGGGCGAGGGCGCACGCGCTGGCTCCTGCGGAGCGCACTCCGCCCAGACGGTCTTGCCGACCGGTACGCGGGGAGCCGTACCCCAGCGGGTGGCCAGCAGGTCGACCAGGAGCAGCCCGCGGCCCGTCTCGTCCTCGGGCGAGGTGGTCGTCGGCCGGAGCGGTAGTCGCTCGTCGCGGGTGTCCGAGACCTCGATGCGGATGGTCTGCGTCGACTCTTGTTGCAGGCTGAGGCGGAGGCGGAAGTCCCGTCCGGGTACGTGTCCGTGGCGTACGGCGTTCGACGCCAGCTCCGCCACCAGCAGGGCCACCGTGCACGACGTGTCCGACGCGGGCGGGTAGCCCCACTCCGCCACGTGCCGTACGGCGCCGCGCCGCGCCAGCCGTGCGCCGCGGGGCGTCGAGGGGAACTGCGCGGTGAGCTCGCGGTACTTCGGTTCCTCGTCCGGCGTGGTCGTCGTCTTCAGCACGGTGTTGTCCATTTCCGTCCGTCTGCCTTTCGATCGACTCGAAGGGTGAGCGAGTCGTGACGTTCCGCATCCAAGGATCGTTTGGCGGGTCTACGCTCGAAAGGCCACAAAGCCTTACCTTCCAGGCTGTAAGGAACGGAAGTGATGTTTTGGCCAAAGAAATTGATCCTCGCGGGTCGATCGCGGGGCTGTTCGGGTCGCGTGTCCGCAGACTCCGCATGGCTGCGGGGCTGACCCAGGCCGAGCTGGGCAAGAAGCCGCACGTGGTCAGCACCCGGATCACCCAGATCGAGCGGGCCTCCGGCGCGAAGCCGACAGAGTCGCTGTCCCGGGCGCTCGACGAGGCGCTCGGCGCGGACGAGTTGCTGGTCGACCTGTGGCCGTACGTGTACCGGGAGGCGTTCCCGGACTGGTCGCAGGCGTTCATGGAGCGTTCGGCGCGGGCCGTCGCCATCAGGGAGTACGCGGCGCACGTGGTGCCGGGTCTCTTACAGACCCCCGATTACGCGCGTGCTGTTCTGAGTCTCGACCCACTGCTGACCGGTGAGGAGCAGTTGGAGGAGCGCATCGCGGCCCGGCTCGGACGACAGCAGCGACTCCACTCGCCGGACCGCCCCGAACTGTGGGTCGTCCTGGACGAGGCGGTGCTGCGACGTCCGGTCGGTGGTCCAGTCGTCATGCGCAAGCAGATGGCCCGGCTGCTGGAGGCGGCCGAGGAACCCCACATCACCGTGCAGGTGCTGCCGTTCGACCAGGGCGGACACGGGGTGATGGGAGGATCTCTGACCGTGCTCACCTCACCTGACGAATCCGAGGTGGTCTAATCCGAAGGCGCCCACTACGGCCAACTCATCGAGGAAAACGACGATGTCAAGCGCTTCGCCCTGTCCTACGATCGGCTGCGGGCAGCATCTCTGCCTCCGCTCATGTCACTCGACATGATCCGATCCGTGATGGAGGGCAACCACCGTGGAGCGAGTGTCCCGTCCCGATCTGAACGGCGCCGTCTGGCGCAAGAGCAGCTACAGCAACCAGGAGGGCGGCGACTGCGTCGAGGTGAGCAGCGCCGTTTGGCGGAAGAGCAGCCACAGCAACCAGGAGGGTGGCGACTGCGTGGAGGTGGGCGACGGCATCACCGCTGTCGTTCCCGTCCGTGACAGCAAGCGGCCCGACGGTCCGGTGCTGGTCTTCCCTGCGGGCACCTGGACCTCCTTCATCGGCGAGTTGAAGGCCGACCACCGGCTCTGAGCCCACCGGGTACCGGTCGGCGTCGGCTTTCCCGGTCCGCCGGATCCTCGTACGCGGGGCTCCGGTGGGCCGCGAACTCCCCCTAAGAACCGGGGTAGAGAACTCCCGCCCACCCACCCTTCCGGCTGCGATCACTCGTACGGGTGACCGGCTTGCGGTAGCTGCACGACGGTCGTTACTTTCGCGGCAACACAACCGCAAAACGACGGCCCCCGCCGGGACGGCAATCCCGATCGAGGGCCTGACCGATCAGGAAGTAGTGCCTTCCCGATGGCTGAGCCGCAGTCTAACGCGCATGCGCGCGCCGACGCCGGAGCACCGACCTCCGGCGTGATCCACATCCGTACCCGCCTCACCGCCGACTTCACCGTGATCGCCAATGCCCTCGCGCAGCGACGCGGCAGCGCGGTCACCGTTGGCGTCGCGGCCTACATCCTGTCCCTCCCCGACGGCGCACCCGTGAGCATCGCCGCGCTGTGCGCGCACTTCACCGAGGGCGAGATCCTGATCTCGCGGGCGCTGAGGGAGCTGGAGGCGGCTGGCTACCTGGTGCGGCGGCGCGAACGCGGTCCCGGCGGGGTGATCCGTACGCGGACTTTCTTCTACGACGTACCGGGCGGCGGATCGCCCACCCCGCCCTCCCCCACACGTCCGGCGACACCGGCGACGCCCGAGCCTGAGCCGAAAGCCGCCCCCGAGACGCCCCCGCTCGCCGACGTCGACGAGCGGGCCGTCGCCATCCTGGCCTCGCTGCGCCTCGCCGACCCCCGGCTCATCCTGTCCCGACGCGAGGTCGCCGAACTCGCACCCGCCGTCGGGCGGTGGCTCGCCGCCGGGGTGGGCCCCGCGCAGATCACCGTGGCGCTCACCTCCCGGCTCCCCGACCGCCTCCTGACCCGCCCCGCCCGCATCCTCGCCTTCCGCCTCAGCGAACCGCCCCTCCCCGCGCCCGCACCCGTGCCGACCGCCGCACCCAAGGCACCACCCGCCCTCCCCTGGCGTAACTGCGACGGCTGCGAACGCGCCTTCCGCTCGGCCGAGCCGGGCCGCCGCTGCCGCGACTGCCGTACCTCCGCTTCCGGCGAAGATCTCCGTGCGGCCTGTTGACCTCGGATCCCACAGATGAAAGTAAGGCGGCTGACACGTTGAGTATGGTGTCTTATATGGCGACGAAGAAGGTGACGGTCACGATCCCGGAGGATCTCCTTGAGGAGATCCGTTCGGAGGCATCCGAGCGCGGCATGTCGGCGTACATCGCGGAAGCGGTACGCCTCAAACGAGACCGCGACCGCCTCCTTGAGCTGGTCGACTGGCTAGAGGAAGAACACGGGCCAGTCACCGAGAGCGAGCAGGCTGCGGCGCTGAAGGAACTGGACGAGCTCGATGCCGAACACGAGCGTCGCTCCGCCGCCAAGGGTCCCGCAGGGGAAGCCGCATGAAGGAGCGACGCGGTAAGCACACTCCACCGCTCCGGATCTTCGTACTCGACTGCGAAGCTCTGTCGCTTGCTGTGCGTGGCGACCGAGGGATGCTTACGTGGCTCTCTCTCGCGGCACGAGGTAAGGCTGAAGTCATGACGTCCCCGATGACGCTCATCGAGGCATACGACGGAAGAGCCACCGAACAACGCTGGGACTGGGTGCTCTCCCGCCTCACTGTCGCGGATGTCGGGAAGGAGGAGGCCCGTCAGGCGCGCCGGCTCCTGACCGCCGCCGGGCTGCATGGCCACAAGTATGCGATCGACGCCGTGCTGGCTGTCGTCGCGAGCCAGCAGAAGGGTCAGGTAACGGTCTTCACCTCGGACGTGGACGACCTGGAGAAACTGGTCCCGGACAGGGTTGTCGTCAAGAAAGTCTGACCATGACCGGACCACCTTCGCACGGCCTGCTGATGGCGCGGAGTCGACATCGGGCTGCCGAAGGGGTTCCGGGCGGTGGCGGGGGGTGTTCTGGGCGGCGGGGGCTGATGCGGTGGGCGGGGAATGCGGTGGCGGGGTGGTCGGGGCGGGGGTCAGAATCGTCGGGATGATCGGCAACGTGAACTCCCTCGCCCTGCGCGTCCTCGTCCCCGAACCCGACGAGGAAGGCGCCGTGGCGCAGCTTCGCCCCATCGTCGACAGCCGTGACCTCGTGACCGAGGTCTTTGACCGGGGTCCGGCAGCGGACCCCTTGCGGATGTTGCGGGTGGACAGCCCGCTGCGGGCGGTGGATGCGCCCCGGGAGATGCGGTGGGCGGAGGCGCTGTGCACCGAGGAGTGCTGCGGTGCGCTGTATGTGACCGTACGGCGGGACGGCGATCATGTGGTGTGGGACGGCTGGCGTGATCCGTACGAGGGGGAGGTCGCGCTCGGCGCGTTCCGCTTCGACGCCCGCGCGTACGACGCCGAGGTCGAGCGTGTCGCGACGGGCGACGGCTGGGAGTGGCCCGGGCATGCCGTCGCGCGGCTGCTCGACTCCGAGTTCCGTCGACACCCCGAGTGGCTGGCGCGCTGGCAGTGTCGGTTCGGCTCGGTGTTCTCGTTGCCCTGGGAGCGGGAGCGGATCACGTTCAGCTTCTTCCATCCCGAGTTCCCTCCGGCCGAGGACGGGGCTCCGTGGTTGCAGTTCCTGATGACGGAGCCCGTCACGGACGAGGCGCCGGATGAGCAGGTGAGGGCGTTCGTCGAACGGATCGCCGGGAGCGACCCGCGGGCCGGGGCGGACGTCTGCGGCGGCTCACGTGAGAGCGCGGAGCGGCTCGGCCGCAGAGGCCGAAGAGGAGGAAGAGGCGGTGAACGCCATCGACGCGCTCGTCCAGCTGTGTCCGCCGCCGGACGATCCGCCGCGGGCGATTGACTGGGACGCGGTCGAGAACGTGCTCGGCATGCGGCTGCCCGCGGACTACAAGCGGCTCGCCGCCGCCTACGGGCCTGGGACCTTCGCCGATTTCATCGGCATCTGCCATCCCCACGGCTACACCGAGTACAGCAACCTCACCGGCCGCATGCCCGGCATCGTGCGCGAGTACCTCCAGCAGGACTACGACCAGGGCAAAGGGCCTGTCCCCTGTCACCCGGGGCACCTGTTCTCCATGGGATTTACTCACAACGGCGAAAAGCTCTTCTGGATCACCGATCCCCTGGATGCCCCCGACACCTGGCGCATCGCCGTGAACGAGGGGCGTGGGTTTCGCTGGTTCACCTTCGACGGCACGCTGACCGAGTTCCTTGTCTCGGTGCTGAGCGGTGAGACGGCGGTGCCCCAGTTTCCCGACGGGCTCCTTGAGGAACCGGTGGGGTTCGCGCCTTCCGTCCCCGGGCCGTGGGTGTCTGTCGATGTGAGGACGAGGCCGCCCGTGAACCTCCAGAGCGTTCGGGAGTGGGGGCGGGCTCAGGGGTACGACGTGCCCTTCCGGGGGCGAGTGCCCGCGGAGGTGCGCGAAGCCTACGATCGGGCCCATTCCCGCTGAGGACGGATCGTCGGAATAGCTGCGGGCAAAGGTCACCGGTGGGCGGCTTGTCGGGCCGCCCACCGGCGCGTCAGGGATTTCCCTAGGGGGTCAGTCCTTGATCTCCGAGCCGACGCGGAGAATTCCCACCCGGCCACCTTCCGTGCCCGGGCACTTTCGCTTCGACGTCTTGGCGTTGCCGACCCAGGGGCCGTAGAACGTGACCTCGACGCCGCGAGTGTCCACGCACACTATCTTCACCCGATGTGCGGCGACCTGGCCGAGGCCGGAGCAATAGGCGTAGCCGGTGGTGCCGTTCTTGGACCATGTGTTGCAGTCTGCGGAGCGAACTCCGATATCGCCGTCTTCCGCGAGGACGGAGGGGGTGATGAGGCTGGCGCCCATCACCATTCCCGCGACGGCAAGGAATGCCTTCTTACGATTCATGCGTGTTCCCCGTGATGTCGATGAGTCGAGCTTGTGACGGGCAGGCGGGTCGGGCCTGCCGGGCGTCACATGAGTTCGACCTGGTAGCCCGCCTTGTAGACGCCCACTCGGCCGCCCTGGGTGCCGGGGCACTTACGGCTCGACCACTCGCCGCTCTTGCCCTTCTTCCAGGGGCCGTAGAAGACCGCTTTGATACCGCGGGAGTCGATGCAGGTGACCTTCGCCCGATATTGGTCGAACCGCGCCAGGTTGGAGCACTTGGCGGATCCCGTGGTTTGCGTGTGCTTCGAGGTGCAGACGTAACCCGGCTTGATGGAATTACCACCCGCGGAGTCGGCCGCGGAGGCGGCGGGCGCCATCAGGATGCTGGCGGTGGCGACGGCGGCGGCCACGGCGGCCGCCGCCGATCCGGCTTTGAAGCTCATTGATTCCCCGTGT
>NZ_GG657754.1:4331322-4333423 GCF_000158915.1 Streptomyces himastatinicus ATCC 53653
CTCACCGGCCGTATGCCCGGCATCATTCGCGAGTACCTCCAGGAGGACTACGACCAGGGCAAAGACGCCTGTCCCCTGTCACCCGCGGCACCTGTTCTCCATGGGCGGTATCGGCAACGGCGAAAAGCTCTTCTGGGTCACCGATCCCCTGGACGCTCCCGACACCTGGCGCATCGCCGGGAGCGAGGACCGCGGGCTCCGCTGGTTCACCTTCGACGGCACGCTGACCGAATTCCTCGTCTCGGTGCTGAGCGGCGAGACGGCAGTGCCCCAGGTCCCCGACGAGCTTCTTGAGGAACCGGTGGAGTTCGCGCCTTCCGTCCCCGGGCCGTGGGTGGCTGTCAACGTGAAGACGAGGCCGCCCGTCAACACCGAGAGCATCCGGGAGTGGGGGCGGGCTCAGGGGTACGACGTGCCCTTCCGGGGGCGGGTGCCCTTGGTGGTTCTGGAGGCCTGGGAGCGGGCTCATCCCCTCTGAGGGTGGAGGTCTTCGGGGGGTGAGGGGGGGGTTGGGGCCAGAGTTGGATGAGGTGTTCCTCGTCCGCCTGCTGGGCTGCGCGGCCGTGGATTCTGGCGCGGAACCAGCGGGGGGGTGCCGTCGGGGCAGGGGAGCTTGGGTTCGGCGTGGAGGTCGGAGCCCTGTTCGCCGAAGGTCCACACCTCGGCCAGGGCCGTGTGGAGGTCGCGGTCTCGTCCCATTCGGTGAGGGTGAGGACTTGGAGGCCGCGTCGGTCGTCGTAGGGGACGACGTTGCCGCCGATCGCCTTGTTGGGGTCGATCTGGAGGAAGACGTCGGTGACCTCCTCCACCGCGCCGGTTATCACGTCGTAGCTGTGCTCTACGTCGACCCGGAAACGCTCCTCGGGCATGCGGGGTTCCTCGGCTGCCGGGTCTTCGACTCGTTCCACAGCGTGTCGTCGCAGCGGTAGCGCTCCGACCTGTACGTCATGGCGCCGGGCAGGTAGCCGGGCTTGGTCATCGCGAACGAGTAGCGCGTCGCCGTGGTGCGCTTCTTCATCTTGGCGACCCGCACCGCGTAGTCGATGCCGCCGGACGGTGCCGCGCTGCCGAGGGTGAACGGTTTCGCGAGCGCGCCGGTGGTCCTCCAGCTGGGGCACTCCGTTCACGATCTTCAGCACGCTCACCGTGGCGTTCACGGTCTTGCGGGCGTGGGTACGGATGAACTCCTGGGTCACGACGGCCGGCGTCGCGCACAGCTCGCCCGGGGCGGCGGCCCTGTTCAACCCGGCTGCGGCCGTGATGCGTACGTCCCGCCCGCCCCGCTCGTGTCGTCCTGCTGCGAGTGACCTTCGAGCGGGACGCGAGCGGGGCGGGGGTGTTCGGCGTACGGGGTTACGAGCGGCCCGCCTTGGACGGGCCGAAGAACTCGATCTCGGCGATCGCCACCTGCTTCTTGCCATTGGCTCCGTAAGCCGACTGGATCGTGAAGCGGACCGCGGTGACGTTCTGGGCGCGGAACTTGTGGCGCTGGAAACCCGCGCCCTGGTCGAGGTTGAGTTCGCGGATGGTGGTCTTGCCGTCGTCCGTGGTGATCCGGGCCTCGATGCGGTGCGGGAGGGCGGACTTGGTGAGGGTTTCGCCGCGGCCGGACATGCCGGGGGTGATGCCGATGTCCAGCAGGCGTACCGGGTCGCGGAAGCGGGCCTCCAGCCACTCGCCCTTGGCGGACTGGGTGACGCCCGGCCCCCACCAGGAGTTGCTGACCACGTCGAACGCCTTGTCCGGGCCGTGCTGGGGGAACGAGCGGGACGCCTTATACGAATCCGGGTTGAGCGGGGCGCGCTTGGCGAAGTGGTCGCGTACGGCGCTGACGGCTGTGGGGGTCTGGAACAGGGCCCAGCCCACCAGGGCCAGCACCGCCGCGAGGACCACCCAGCGCAGGATGCGGCCGATCTGGTGGCGCAGGCGCGGGCGGTCACCCGCCCAGGGCTGTTCCCGGTTGCGGTAGTCGAGCAGCCGCCGCCACCAGGGGAGGCGGGTCGGGTTCTCCGGGCCCTCGGCCATCGGCATGGCGCAGCGGGCGCAGAAGTGGCGGTCGGGGCGGTTGACGGTGTGGCACCAGGGGCACGCGACGCCGCCG
>NZ_GG657754.1:4335284-4341720 GCF_000158915.1 Streptomyces himastatinicus ATCC 53653
GCGTACCGCGTAGGAGCCGTACTCCTCCAGCTTGCCCTCGATGCAGGTGATGCGGGCGGTCTCGGGGGCGGCGCGGCGGGCGAGTTCCTCGTAGTCCCGCAGGGTGACGGCGCGGTCCTGGGCGCGCAGCGTGATGGGGGCGCGGGCCTTGGCCTCCTCGACGGTCTCGCCGTCGACCCCGCCCTGTGCGGCCTCGCGGTTGACGACCTCGGCGACGTACGGGACGGAGTCGCGCAGGGTGCGGATGGCGCCGCGCGCGACGTTTCCGGTGCGCCCGCCGCCGGTGCGGTAGCGGCGGGCGCGGATCACGGCGCCCTTGGGCGGGACGGCACCGTACTGGCGCAGGGTGCCGTCGGGTTCGCGGACGGCCGGGCCGAAGGCGATCTCGCCGGTCGCCGCGTCGAGGGTGAGGTGGCGGTCGTACGGGCCGGAGGCGGCGAAGTGCGGGACGACGTCCCAGTCCACCCAGCCGCCGTCCCCGGCGAAGTCGGCCACCTGGAGGTGGAGCGGGGGCACGTCGCCGACGACGGGGGCGTGGGCGAGCCGCAGCCGCTGGCCGGGCAGCCCGGTGGACTCGCCCAGGGCCTCGTCGTACACCGACTCGGCGTGGACGGCGGGGACGGTGCCGCCCATGCTGAACGCCTCGGCGGAGCGCACGGTGGGCGAGGTGGTGTAGAAGGGCTGGTCGGACTCGGGCTCGGTGACCCGGCAGCGCAGCCAACCCGCCTCCTTACGCCCTGTGCGGGAGAGGATGTGGCCGCCGGGGATGTGGAGGACGACGTCGCCGGGGCGGTTGAGGCCACCGGTGGTGTCCTGGTCGACCTCACACCCCACCCAGCCCTCGGCGGTCCACGCCTCCCAGACCAGCGGCGGCTGCCGCGGGTCGACGCCGACGCCGTCGACCCGGCTGTCGAGCCGCAGCGCGACGGCGCAGTGCGGGACGGCGGCGCTGAGCCCGAGCAGCATGCAGTCGCCGGGCGCCGGGGATTCGGCGAAGCACAGCAGGTCCGTGCCCTCGATGAGGTCGGTGGTGCGGTCGGTGACCTCCTCCCCGCTGTGCTGCACGGCGAGGTGGCGCAACTCGCAGGGCACGACGGTGAGGTCGCGTTCGGTGGCGAAGACGATGGGGTCCTCGCTGTCGGCGCGCACGGTGGCGGTCTCGGTGCCGACGGGGATGCGGACCGGATCCTCCTGCGGCGCGGACAGCCAGAACGTGACGTCGGTGCGCGCGGCGGACGGCGGGAAGAGGGTGATGCCGACGAGGTCGAGGAAGGCCAGGTGGTTCTTCTCGGGGATCCGGTTGAGCCGGTACACGATCTGGTCGGCCATATGGGCGACGGTTTCCACCAGGGTGACCCCGGGGTCGGACACGTTGTGGTCGGTCCACTCCGGGGCGCGCCGCTGGATGTAGCGCTTGGCGTCGTCGACGAAGTGCTGGAAGCGCCGGTCGTCGAGGTTCGGGGAGGGCAGTGCCATCAGCGTTCGCTTTCGGTGGCCGGTCCGCCGCCGTCGCCGGTGCCGTCGCCGGAGCCGGTGCCGTGGTCGGGGCCGGAGGAGGACGGATCGGCGTCGTCGTGGGAGGGGATGACGTAGAACGGGAAGACGAGGTTGCGCGGGTTGTTGGTGCCGCGGATGACGTAGCGGACGTCGATGAACAGCACCCCTTGGTCGTCGCCCGCGGTCACCTCCACCTCGCGCACCTCGATGCGGGGCTCCCAACGGTCCAGGGTGGTGAACACCTCGTGCTGGATGCGGCCCGCGGTGGCCTCGTTGACCGGCGCGAAGACCAGGTCGTGGATGGCGCAGCCGAACTCCGGGCGCATGGGCCGCTCGCCCGGGGCGGTCGCGAGCACGAGCCGGATGGCCTCCTCGATCTCCCGCTCCCCGCTGACCAGGGCGATGCCCCCGGTCGGGCTGATGCGCATCGGGAACGACCATCCGGAGCCGACGAACTGCCCGGCCATCAGACCACCACCGGAATATGGCTGTTGATCGTGACGAGGCCGGTCAGGGCGACCGAGGTGCCGCCGACGGTGATGGCGCCGGGGGTCATCATCGTGAACGTCGCGGGCAGGACGTTGACCGCCCCGGCCGTCACGCTCAGGGCCCCGGTCTGGATCGAGCCGCTGCCGCCCTTGATGTTGAACGCGGCGCCCGCGGTGGCCGACAGGGCGCCGCCCGCGTTGAGGGTGAGCGCTCCCCCGGCGTTCAGGTTCATGCTGCCGCCCGCCCGCAGGCTCAGATTGCCGCCGGCCTGGACGGACACCGCCCCGGTGCCCTTGATGACGACGGTTCCCTTGCTGTCCACGCTGATCTCGGTCTTGGTGCGGTCCAGGTTGATGGTGAGCCGGTCGTTGCCGGTGCTCAGCCGCACCCCGCGCTTGCCGATCTTCTGGCTGAGCAGGTCCAGCCGGTTGTTCTCCCGGTCGGCGACGGTGTGCCGGGTCGCCTTGCCCTTGAGGGGGTCGTGCAGCGGTACGTCGCCGCGCTTCGGCTTGTCCTTGCCGTTGTAGAGGCCGCCGATGACGTACGGATGGTCCAGCGCGCCGCGGTCGAACGCGACCAGCACCTCGTCGTTGACGTCCAGCGGGAAGATGCTGCCGCCGCCCACCCCGGCGGACTGCACGGTGCGGGTCCAGTCGCTCACGTAATCCGGGTCCAGCCAGGGGAACTTCAGCTTCACCCGGCCCTGCTTCAGCGGGTCCTTCACATTGGTGACGATCGCGTTGGCCACGGACGGCATGCGGGACGCGGCCGCCTCGCCGCCGGAGGCGAGCCCGTACAGGGACCGCCACTGGCGGCCGCTGACGGTCACCACGGTCGTGTACGGCTGGCTCATCTCGAAGACGTGGCGGACACCCGTCATCGTGTACTTGCCGTCGAAGGGCTTGCCGACGTCCCGCAGCGTGACCGGGATGTCGGCGCGCAGCTTGGGGTTGCCGTGGACGGTCACCTCCATCTCGGCGAAGGCCGACGTCACATCGTCCGCCAGCGCCTGCGCCGCCCGGCCGACCTCGCCCTGCTGGTCGTACGGGAACGCGGCGTCGACCAGAATAGGACGCCCTGAACTTCGCCGTACCCTCACCCGGAATGGCGCCGTTGGCGAGGGCCGGGTTGTTCTTGGTGGGCGCCTGGGCGGTGATGGCCTTCTTGGCCTACAAAAAACCAGCCGCGCGCCTGCACCTGGGGCACCTGGTCGGCCGAGGTGACGGAGGCCCGGCAGCGCAGGACGTCCACGCTGCCGTGGAGCACGAACGGGCTCTTGTCGCCGTCCGTACTCAGCGGCGGCGCCCCGGAGGCGTTCTTACGGCTGACGAACTGGAACTTGCCCTTCGCGTCCAGGAACATCACCTTCTTGTTCTCCTCGGCCAGCCGGGCGAGGAAGTCCCAGTCGGTGATGTTGTCCTGGGTGATGAACTCGTAGGTCGTCTTGGTCGGTTCGATCCGGCCCACGGTGACCCCGCTCTTCCCGACCAGCCGCTTGGCGATGTCGGAGGCCCGCATGGAGGTGTATCCGGCCACCCGGCGCTGGCGCAGCATGCGGTGGCCCTCGTCGTAGCCGCGGACGACGGTGAACCAGCCGGTGGAGTCGTAATCCGTCTCCAGCCCGGTGACCTCGCCGGTGAACAGCGGATCCTGCGCCCCCTTGCCGCTGGCGACAGGAGCCAGGACCACCTTGGTGCCGATGTTGATCTTCGCCAGCCCCAGCAGGGTCCGCTTCGGGTCGCGGAAGGTGAGCTGGAACGCGCCGGGCACCCCCGCCCCGAAGTCCACCCATGCCGCCGCCAGGAGCGGCGCGACCTCGGTCGGGTGCAGCGGGACGTCGTCCAGCTTGACGTGGATGATGCTGGAGTACGAGATCGGCGGCATCAGGCGGTCACCTCCTCGACGGCGGGCAGGATGAGTTCGGTGCCGGGCGCCAGCCGGGACGGGTCGTCGATGCCGTTGGTCTCGGCGATCACCCGCCACACGGTGGCGTCCCCGTACTCCCGCCACGCCAGCGACTGGAGCGAATCGCCCGCCACGAGGCGGTGCACCCGGCGCGCGGTGAGCGCGCCGGACGTCGGGTTCTGCCCCTTCGTCTTGCTCGGTATCTCGTGCAGGCTCACCTGGCAGGTGGCCCGGATCGGCACCCCGGTCGTGCCGAACAGGGAGTACGTGACGTCCACGGACTCCACGTACGCCGTGAAGCGGGCGGTCGAGAACGACCCCCACTGGAAGACCACCCACGGGGTGGACGGCTGCTTCGCGGCCAGGCTCGACGCCGTCACCTCGCAGCAGGAGAAGAGCGCCTCGACCTTCTTCAGCACCTCGTTGCTGTCCGGCTGGTCCGAGGAGTCGAGGAAGACGTCGAGGTTCAGCCGCCGCGGCTCGGGCCCCATGAACTCCGGCTGGCCACCGTCCCTCACCGCCGGGCTCGGGGTCGCCTTCCAGTCCGTGCGGCGGCTCATGGTCAGCTGGGCGGGGTTGAAGTCGAAGTCGAAGTTCTTGATCAGCCCGCCGGGGGTGGTGCTCTGCCCGACCGGCGGCTCATGGATCGCGAGCGAGGCGCGGACCAGGCTCTTCCCGGCGCCGCCCTTGCCGCCCTTGCCGCCCTTGCCGCCGCCGGGGTTTCCGCCCTTGCCGCCGCCCTTGCCGTTGGTGGCCATCTACGCCGCCCCCGCATCCGTGAAGCCGTGGTGGGTGATCTCCAGAACCTCCGTGGCGACCGCCGGGCTGTCCGGACTGAGCGACGGTCCCTGCCACCGCACCGGCAGCACGTCCAGCAGCCCCCACTGGGCCACCACCGAACCGTCCGCGCGGAGGGCTGCGATCTGCCCGGTGGGGCGGGTGACACCCGTGGTGATGGACGACACCCAGGCCGCCACCTTCGCCGTATCGGGCGTGAGGGGGCGGGTCAACCGGATGCTGGAGTAGGTGACGCGGGACGGCAACTGCCAGACGAAGCCGTTGTTGCCGCCTTCCTGGTGGTGCTCGATCTCCACCTCGGACGACAGACCCTCGCAGCCGTTGAAGTACCCCAGGCTCTCGCCGTCGATGGTGAGGGTGAAGAAGATCGTGGATCCCGGGTCGAGATCACTGGGCATCGCGGGCGGCCTTCCTTCGTACGTCTTTCATGTGCGGTCTGTCGTTCGGGGCGTTCGGGGCGTCAACGTCGCGGGTCGCGCAGCTTGCCGATGCGCTCACGGTCGAGGCGGAACTCCGTTCTCAGCAGCCGGGTCAGCGGGCCGATCAGCCGGTGCACCAGCTCGTCGAACTGCCCCTCCGTGAGCGACCGCGCGTCGAACCCGGCGGTCTGGGTGGCGGTGCTGGTGGTGGTGCGCTTCGTCTGGGTGCCGCTGTCCCTGGTCTGGCTGGAGGTCCGTGCCGTACGGGACGTGGCGGCGGGTGGTGGGGTCGGGGCCGGGGCCGTTGGGGTTGGAGCGGGCGTTGCGGCGGCGTCCCGCTGCACGGTCGGGCTGGTGCGGGATGCCGTGGTCGGCGGTAGGGGAGTGCTGGGGTACGCCAGGCTGTGAGCATGCACCGGTGGCTGCGGGGCAGCGGGTGAGGCAGCCGCACGCTGCACCGCTGCGGGCGCCCCTTCGGTTGGCCGCTGTCCCATGTGCGCGGGCCCGCTCCCGGGACCCGCCAATACGGACGGGAACGGCGCCTGCGGGGATGCCGCCCCGGGCGCACGGCCCTCCGTCGGCCGCCCCAACGGCACGGACGGCGTGGGCGTCACCGCGCGCTGCACGGGCAGGGCGGCAGGCGATGCGGACGAGACCGGCGGCGTCGCCACTGCACCGGACGCTGCCTCATACGCAGGGCCCATCGGCGCGGGCTGAGGGGCCGCACCGCCGGCCGACTGTCCCGGCGCTGCCGGGCGGCCGATCGGCCCGGGCGAGGGCATAGGTCCGGCATCCGCCGCGCGCTGTACCGGCGGGGCGGGTGGAAGACCGCGACCGGTCGTCGAACCCCGCGGCGGCGGCGTGTTGCCCGTGCCGACGCGGCGCAGCGGCACCGCCGTTGGCGCACTGCTGCGCTGTACGGCCGCGGCACCGGGCGAAGGCGTCGTCGGCAACGCGGAGGTCAGCGCCCGCGCCGTTGCCAGGGGAAGCGAGGCGGGGGCCGGACGGCGTTCAACTTCCGTCCGCTGCACGGCCGGTGCGGTCTCCAGGGGTACGGGTGGCGGAAGCGTCGCCTCCCTGGGCCGTACGACCGGCAGGGGTGAGCTGGAAGGCGCGACCGCACGCTGTACGGGCGCCTGCTGTGTCGGCGTTGGCCCGCCGCTTGCCGACGGGGCGGGAGGCGAGGGCAGGGGCGCGCCCAGGCCCGGACGCCGAGGGGGCGGAGCGGCACCCGCCGGTTGCCGGGGCCCGGACGGCACGCCCGCGGTCGGTGCGCCCAGCCCCGTACCCCCGGGGCCGGGCCCGCGCCGCTGGACCGCGCGCGACTG
>NZ_GG657754.1:4342925-4343714 GCF_000158915.1 Streptomyces himastatinicus ATCC 53653
AAAAAAAAAAAAAAACAAAAGGAACCAAGACCAACGGGCCCGGACCAATGCACCGCGGGCGGCTGCACAGGCTCGGCGGGCGCCGGAGAGCCCCCGCCCGGCCCACTACCCCGCGCCGCCTCCGGTGCCGGAGCAGGCGCCGAACCCGACGGACCAACGGCCCGCCGCTGAACGGGACGCGCAGCAGGCGACAACACGACGCGGGCGTACCGGGCATCGGCGCGCCCAGGCCCGGACCTCCGGGGCCAGGGCCGCCCGGCCCGCGCCGCTGCACCGCAGGTGGCTGCCCAGGCTCGGGGGCCGGGGGCGCCTCGGGCATGTGAGCGCCCCCGCCCGGCCCGCTCCCCCGCACCGCATCCGGTGCCGGAGCTGACCGTTCAGCGGCGCGCCGCTGAACGGGGCGTGCGGCAGGCGACGCCGACGCAGGCGAGCCAGGCGTCGGCGCACCCCCGGTGCCAGGGCCGCCGGGGCCCGGCCGCTGCACCGCAGGCGGCTGCGGAAGCTCAGGGACCGCGGGCGCGGCAGGCGCAGGAGCAGGCGCCGAGTCAGGCCGAGCAGCGGCCCGCCGCTGAACGGGACCCGCAGCGGGCGAAGTTGACGCGGGCGTACCGCCGGGGCCAGGGCCGCCGGGAACGGGCCGCTGTGCTGCGGGCGACTGCGCAGGCTCGGCAGGTGCCGGAGCCTGAGCGAAGGCCGACGCTTCCGGAACGGGCGCCGACGGAGCAACGGCGGGGCGCGCAGCGGGCGTACCCGTCGTCCCGCGCACCCGGAAGCGGACCCGGCGCCGCA
>NZ_GG657754.1:4344337-4353436 GCF_000158915.1 Streptomyces himastatinicus ATCC 53653
TACCGTTCCTCGAGACTGAGCGGGACTGAATCCTGTGTCCAGGACTGTTGCTCAGCCGCGTGCTCCGAACGGTGTTGGGCACGCTGGTCGCCCGCTTTCGCTCCGCTGCCGGGCGGCACGGCTCTTGTCCGTGGTCCGGGATGGCGGGGGCGGGGTTCCTCACGCCGTCGGGTGTCCGGTCGGGCCTGGACGGTCCGATGCCCACGGCGATCCCTCTGGTCGTCGTGGGGCGGTGCCGTCCGTCGCCGGATCGGGTGTCCGAGGGCGCGTCGCCCGATCGCGATGCTGGCCGCATCGTGCCGGGAAACCTTGCGCTTGCTGCTGTTCAGGGGCTGCTGCCAGTGCTGGGCGCCCCACCGGGAGGTATAGGCCGGGTCGACCGCGACGATCGCGATGTCCTGCTCGGCAGCCATCGCCACCAGCCGCGCCTTCAGCTTCGCGGTGGGGAAGCGGGAGATCAGGCGGCGGAAGCGCTTGTTGCGGCCGTACTTCTCCCGGCACCGGCCGTCGGTGAAGTCCAGGTCCTCGACCGCGATCGCCCCCGCCCCGGTGGCGCGGGTGTGGTGCAGCAACCTGGTGAGCGCGTGCCGGATCTGCGCGTCCCGGTGCTGGGACGAACCGCTCAGGCCGTAGAAGAAACGGTGGGGTTCACCAACCGGGTTGCCGTGGATGTCCAGGCGCCAGGCGGCCAGGTGATCATCGTTCATGTCGACGGCAACCACACCCCGGGCCAGCGCGGCCTCCAGGGGCAGGACGGGGGCGGGGGTGCGCTGCCAGGAGGCGGTCACATACCAGCGACCGCGTACTGGGTCGTGGTGGATACGGTAGGCCACCGCCCGGTTCGCGGTGACGCGGTCCCGCCACTCCTCACTCCGGTGGTGGAACGACACGGTCGCGTCCAGCACATACCGGCCGTGTGGTGCGTTGGCCAGACGGGTCAGCGTGGCGGGGACTTTGACCGAGAGCTGTCCGGTGGCGGTGACGCGGATTGTTTCGTTGCCCAGACGTTTGCCGGACTCCCCGTCCGCGGTCAGGAACATCCGCGCCGCTCGCCACCGCTCCCGCCACACCTGCTCACTCAGCCCGGCCTGGTCCAAGTGGTGGCGCAGGTGCGCGAGTCTCTTCCCACCGCGCACCACCCGCACACGGCCCGCCGCCCAGTCCTCCCCCACCCCCGCCAGCCGGGCTCGCAGCGCCTGCATGCGGCGGGACTTGGCATGCCACTCGGCCCGCGAACCGTAGCCGCGCGGCAGCCCTTCCCGCTTGTCCGCCTTCGCCCCCAGCGGACGCGCCAGCCGCGCCTCGATCGACGCGATCTGCTTGCGCAGCCACGCCATCTCGGCTGCCTGCCCGCGCCGGGCCAAGGCCCACTGGTCATGGGTGGCCTTGGTGATACTCCCCGCCCACCGCGCCGATGAGACCCCCGTGAGCTCCCGCTTGCGTACTGCCCAGGTTTGACTGTCGTGCTTCAGGCCCTGCCGGGAAAGCACCGCGAGATCACCTGCGGCCAGCCCACCGAGGAACAACCCCACCTCGGCCAGCACGGCCGCATCGATCTCCGACACACGTAACCGGGCCCGGATGGCCGTCCCCGCTGGGCCGGGCACCACGAACGGCGCCACCACCTCCCGCACGTCGCCCAAACTCTTCACCCCCACCCGGCATCGAAAATCCTGTCGCCCCGTCCAACGACCCCTGTCCGTAGAGGTCACGCATTCGATGAACAAACTTCCGTTCCTATCGATCCAAAGCCCGCAGGCACGTCTCGGCCGGTGGCGACAGGCTCACTTGTGCTTACGGAAGCGCACTCACGCACGGTCAAGCGCCAGCAGTTCCGAACCCCTCCGTGGCACGGGTGACGAGAGAGGCGATCTCCCGCGCGTAGCGCCGCCGGTCGCCGTGTTCGAGGTCCAGGATGTCCTCCAGGCTCCAGTGGAAGTGGTAGGCGATGTACGCGATCTCCTCGTGGAGACGGTCGGTCGCGTACGTCACGATTCCCCCAGGCGGCTCCCGCCGAGCTCCACCTCGAAGGGCTGCTCGCAATGCGGGCAGGTCACCCCGGCCCGGGTGTGGCCCTCGGCGTTGACCTGCCGGTAGAAGTCCTGGAGGAAGGCGAGGTCGGAGGCGAACATGTTCTCCACCACGCCGTCGTGCACCGAGGTAAGACCGCCCAGCCGGGTGATGACCCGGCCGAGCAGCACGACCGACAGATAGGCCGGGTTCTCCTGCACCCGCACATCCCGCAGCGGGATCAGCTCGTCCCGCGCGGTCGCCAGGCGCATGGTGCCGGTGCGGTGCACGGTGCCGGACTCGTCGACGTATCCGCGCGGCAGCTCGAACTCGAACTCGGTCCGCAGCCGCTGCGGTTCGGGCGCGGAGTCCGGCACCGGAGCAGGGGCCGCGACGGCCGCCTCGGGCGGCGGGGCGGCTTCCGCTGCCGGCGCGCGGACGGCCGTGCGGCGCATTACTCGATTTCCAGTTCTTCGAAGGTGATGGTGACGGTCTCGGTCAGCGCCGACGCCTCACCAGCCTTGACGGTGCTGGCGTCGATCTTGCTGCACCAGGCGTTGCGCAGGTTGTACCGCTTGACCGGGTTCAGCTCGTAGTCCATCACCATGATCGTGGCGTTCTTGCGGGCCGTGGACATCTGGCCCTTGATGGACTGCTGGATCCACTGGGTGAACGCCGGGGACGGGGTCATGCCGCGCACGACCGTGCACTGACCCGCCTTCTGCACGCCCGGCATCTTGCTGACCTTGGGCTTGCCCTGCGCGGAGACCTGCTGGTACTCGATGACGTCCTGTTCGAAGCTCAGGCCGCTGACCTCTTGGAGGTACTCGACCATGACGCCGTCGATCTGGATGCCGAAGTTATGTGAGGTGAAGGAATCACCGGGCGAGAGACTCATGAACCGCTGTCTGTCCTTCTGCTACTGACTGAACGGAAGTTGATGGGGGGACGGCGGCCGCTACTCCTCCAGCTCACCGCTGCCGCTGGAGAACTGGGCCAGCCGGAAGATCACGAACTCGGCGGGCTTGACCGGCGCGATGCCGATCTCGCACACGACCCGGCCCACGTCCACCGACTCCGGCGGGTTGGTCTCCTCGTCGCACTTGACGTAGAAGGCCTGCTCCGGGCTGGAGCCGAACAGGGCGCCGGCGCGCCACTCGTTGACCAGGAACGCGGACACGTTGCGCCGGATGCGGGCCCACAGCTGGTGGTCGTTGGGCTCGAAGACCACCCACTGGGTGCCGATCAGGATCGACTCCTCCAGGTAGTTGAAGTACCGGCGGATGTTGATGTAGCGCCAGGCCGGGTCGGAGGAGAGGGTGCGGGCGCCCCAGATGCGGATGCCGCGGCCGGGGAAGGCGCGGATGCAGTTGACGCCGATCGGGTTGAGCAGGTCCTGCTCACCGCGGGTGACCTGGTTCTCCAGGTCGACCACGCCGCGGACGACCTCGTTGGCGGGCGCCTTGTGCACCCCGCGCTCGAAGTCGTTGCGCGCCCAGATACCGGCGACGTGACCGCTCGGCGGGACCATGCGGCCCTGGCCGCTGGCCGGGTCGAAGATCTTGATCCAGGGGTAGTAGACGGCCGCGTACTTGGAGTCGTAGCCCGCGGTCTCCTGGCGCCAGACCCGGATGTCACGGGCGTTGAGCCCGGGCGGCGGGTCGATGACGGCGACGCGGTCGCCCATCAGCTCGCAGTGGGCGATCAGCCCGAGCTGGACGGCCTTGACCGCCTCCAGGTCGATCGCGCCGCGCTGGTAGGCGGCCATCAGGTCGGGGACGGCGACCATCGAGACCTCGTCGACCGCCTCCAGACCGCCGAAGCCGGTGCGGTCGGCGGAGTCGCCGAGGTACTCGGCGGGGCCGGGGTGGGCGGCGGACGTCTCGGCCGGGGCACCCGCGGGCGCGGGGGGCGGCGGGGGCGGGACGGACCAGGGCGACGGTCTGGTTCTCCGGCCGGGCCAGCTGCCCCGCGGGGGCCGCCTCCTGGACGGTGATCAGCTTGGAGCGCTCCTTGACCTGCGTGACGACGTAGGAGCGGTTGCCCTTCTTCGCGCTCACGTCGAAGGTCTCGGCGACCCTGCCGTCGTCCTTGACGATCAGCTTGAACCGCTCGGCCGGGCCCTCGCCCTCCGGGTCCGCCACCTCGACGCTGAGCGCGCCGCCGGGGGTCAGGGCCCGTACGGAGAACGTGCCCAGCTCGCTGGGGGCGCCCGGGGGCAGCTGGGCCGGGGCGGCCAATCCCGCCACGGCGGCCGGGGCGCCGGCGGTCGCGGCATCCTCCCCGCCGGGCGCGCCGCCGATGCGTACGACGTACGCGGCGGAGCCGCCGTTGTTGAAGAACCCGTAGACGGACTGCGCGAGGTAGTACCCGTCGGTGAACTCGCCGAAAGCGGCGACGTACTGGGACCAGTTGGTCACCAGCGTCGGAGTGTTCAACGGCCCGGTGGGAGCGAGCCCGACGAAGGCGGCCACCGAGGTGCCCACCCCCTCGATCGGGCGGGAGCCGCTGGCGACCTCCTCGACATAGACGCCCGGCGACAGATACGACGGCATGCGCTGTGCTCCTCGGGGTAAGAGTGAGGAAGAACGTGGGACCTTCCCACCCTTGACCGAGGCGCCATGGCGCGACTAGGTCCCTCGGGGCCTGCCAGGGGGCAGAGCCGGTGCCCGAAGGTATGGGCGGAGCCAGGCGGGCAGACCTCGGCCCCGGCCCCGTCGCGTCCGAAGCATGTCGCGTACCCGGATCAGCCCGGGTCAGTCCCGATCAGTCCGTCTGCCCGTAGAAGTTCTGCCGCGGGCCGACGAGCTCGTGGTACATGGCCTGCCGCTCGTCGGAGCCGTCCTGGGTCTTCTTCAACTCGGCGTACCAGCCCTGCTTGATGCCATCCAGGAACGCGCGCCAGTCTCCGCCTCCCTGCGCCTTCCCCAGCTCCTTGAGGTCCACGTAGCGCTCGTTCTTGGCCGTCCCACCGGAGCCGATCTTGTCGCGCTTGTGTCCGTGCAGGACCGTCTCGGGGTTGGACGTGGCCTCGGTGGACCGGAAGTCGTGCTTGTAACCGACCGGGCTGGGCTTGTCGGGCCCGACCGTCTCGATGCCGACCAGCAGGGAGCCGTCCTTCTCCTTGGTCGGCGCGGTGAAGACCAGCAGCATGTGCCCGTGCGATCCGGTCGGCAGGACAACATCGCCGTTCCAGTCCTTCGAGCCGAAGCCGCCGCCGGGCACGTCCATGCCCCACATGTCCGGACCACCCGGCTTGATGCGGTTCCCGACGGAGACGAGGCCCCCGCTCGTCTCCTCGAACTTGCCCCGCTTGCCGCCCTTGTTCTTCTCGATGTCCATGCCGTGCGTGGCGTAGGGCCGCTCCTCGACGAACTGTGCGGGCTTGCCCTTGTCGGTGACACCCAGGAAATCCGTCAGGGACGCGGCCGACTCCCCTGCGCTCAGCGCCGGGATGCGGATGTTGACCCGGCCGCCGTGCGCGAGGGCCCGGACGACGTCGCCGTCGCGGTAGTCGATGTGCTGCTTCTGCTCCTTGTCGTAGATCTTCAGTCCGTGCTGGAGGACGAGAAGGACGTTGGTGAAGACGTCGCGGGCCTTGTCGGCCTTCGCCTGGTGCTGGGTGACCGACGCCTTGTTCGCGTCGGCGTGCATGTCCTGGGGCGGAATCGCGGCCGGGTGCAGCGTGCGGACGGCGGTCTGCCGGATCTGCTCGTCGCGCTCGTCCAGCAGGGGCTGCTTCTGGTCGTCCGTGAGGTTGCTCCCCTGGGTGTTGAAGAACCGGCCGAGCGTGTAGTCCGGAGCGTCCGGGACGGGCGCGCCCTTCAGATGGGCGTTGTAGGCCAGGGTCGCGGTGAGGACGCGCTTGCCCGCGGGGAGGTTCAGCCAGTCCTTGTAGTTGCCCTTGGTGGTGTACGCCTTGGCATCCGCGATCGTGCCGATGCCCACGTCCTTCAGCCACGTGGGGTTGACCGTGGTGAGCGCCTCGATGTCCGCCAAGTCCTGCGCGGTGAACACCTCACCGGCGATCACCCGCCGGTCCAGGGTGCGCCTCAGGCGCATCTTCCCCTCCAGCATCAGCTTCTCCGGATACCACGTGCCCGGCGCCCAGACGTTCGGCTTCAGCTTGCTCTCGACGGCGCGGCTTTCGATCGACCGGCTCAGCCGGTAGATCACCTCCTTGCCCTTGACGTCCTTGGCGTCCTTGGCGGGCTGTTCGGCGGCGGCCGCGGTCGCGCTCGGCTCTCCCGTCCGCTGGACGGTCACGGTCGCCTGCGCCATCACCTTGCTCGCCGCGAGGTTGCCCACGGAGCGCTGGAGGGCGATCATCTGCCCCTGCGTCATCGAGCTGCCGGGGCCCGCTGGGACGTCCGGTTTCGCCGTGGCGCGGTCCGGGGCGGGGCGGACCGGGGACCTGGACCGGTCGGAGGAATGGTCGTGATCCGGCTTTCGTGCTGCGTGCATCGGGTTCGCCGCCTCCTTGATCCGGTACGTCCGCTCCCTTTGGCTAACACGCCCCGCGGGCATGCCGGTAGAGGCTTCGGGGCAGCCCTAGGGGTAACCGTGGGGGCAGCGGCGGCTGCCGGGGCCGACGGCCGCCCGGCAGGGCAACGCGGCGGTGCCTTCAGGCAACGGAACGTGCCCCGACGCCTGCGACAGCGGGCGGGCGTCCGCCTTAGCGTCATTTGGTGAGCCTTTGGACCTCTCTGGAACCTGCCTCGACCACCGTGGACCCCGGCGGCTCGGCCACCGTGCGGCTGCGGCTGCGCAACACCGGCGACGTCGTCGACGAGTACCGCTTCGTACCCGTCGGCGCCCTGTCCCCATGGACGACCGTGGAGCCGCAGACGCTCCGGCTGTACCCGGGGACGACCGGCACGGTGGAGCTGACCTTCGCCCCACCGCGCACGCCGGACGCGGCCGCCGGGCCGCACGCGTACGGGGTGCAGATCATCCCGACCGAGCACCCGGAGGCCACCACCGTCCCCGAGGGCAACGTCACCGTCACCCCGTTCAGCGAGGTACGGGCCGAACTCGTGCCGCAGACGGTCAAGGGCCGGTTCCGGGGGCGCCCCAAGCTCGCCGTGGACAACTTCGGCAACGTCAAGCTCACCGCGTCCATCAGCGGCAGCGACAACGGCGACCAGCTCTCGTACGACATCCACCCGGCCAACGTCCAGATCGAGCCCGGCCGGGCCGCGTTCATCAAGACCACCCTCAAGCCGCGCCAGACCATCTGGGCCGGGGCCAAGGAAACCCGCCCCTTCACCCTGGCCGTGCAGCGCTCCGGCGCCGAACCGCTGCCGGTGCAGGGCACCTACGAGCAGCCGGGGATGATGCCGCGCTGGCTGGGCGTGCTCTTCAGCGTGCTGGTCGCGCTGACCATCGCCTTCGTCATGATCTGGATCTCGTACAAACCACCGGTCAACACCCGCGCCCAGGACCGGACCGAGGAGGCCGCCGCCTCCTCGGTGCCGACCCCGGAACCCTCGGCTCCCAAGCCCCCGGCCGCTTCGAAACCGGCGGACGAGCCGACGCAGCAGCCCGGCGGGGACGGCGACGGGAACGGCGCCGGGGGCGGTGGCGGCGGCGGGGGCGACAAGCCCAAGCCGAAGCCGGTCGACCCGTTCGCGGGCGTCCTGCTGCGGAACGGAACCACGCAGAAGTGCGCCGCCCCGAAGGAGCCTGGCGGCAAGGCGGGGGAACGAGCCGCCCAGTTCCCCTGCGACGGCGCCAACAACGGGCAGCTGTGGGACCTGGAAACGGTGTTCGAGGGCAAGGGGCCGAACAACGCCAACCTGGTCCAGATCCGCAACACCATGGACGGACTCTGCCTGGACCTGCCCGAGACCGGCCCGCAGCCCGCCACCTCGCCGATCTCGGAGGCGGCCTGCACCCGCAAGATGGACGACAACCAGCTGTGGTGGGTGGAGAAGCGGCCGAACACCAACGGGATCCACTGGATCCACAACTACGCCAGCAGCAACCTCTGCCTGGACGTCGCCGGTTACGCCGCCAAGGGCGAGGACAAGGCGGACGGCACCAACCTCACCCTCTTCGACTGCTCGGACGACGACGACCAGACGTGGTTCATCGTCAAGCCGGACGCCCAGCAGCCTTGAGGCAGGCGCGGGCCGCTCACCAGCTGACCTCGTCCAGCACCAGGCGGCCCGCCTTCCGGTACTCCCGCCGCGCCCCGGCCAGCAGATCCGCGCCGGTCACCGGCTCGCCACGGCCGGCCGCCGCATACGCCGCGGTCACCACCGCGCTGCGGATGGAGCCGCCCGCCAGCTCGAAGTCGCGGGCGCACGGGCCCGGGTCGATACCGTCCTCGCAGGGCACATGGGCCAGGCTGTGCCGCCACAGGGCGAGCCGCTGACCGGCGTCGGGGAACGGGAAGTCGACCACCGTGTCCAGCCGCCGCGTGAAGGCGTCGTCGATGTTCGCCCGCAGGTTGGTGGTGAGCAGGGCGATGCCGTCGAACGCCTCCAGCCGCTGGAGGAGGTACGCGCTCTCCAGGTTGGCGTAGCGGTCATGGGAGTCGTTGACCTCGGAGCGCTTGCCGAACACCGCGTCCGCCTCGTCGAAGAGCAGCACCGCGTCCGTACGGTCGGCCTCGGTGAAGATGCGCTCCAGGTTCTTCTCGGTCTCGCCCACGTACTTGTCGACCACCGAGGACAGCTGGACGACATACAGGTCCAGGCCCAGATCGGCAGCCACCACCTCGGCGGACATGGTCTTGCCGGTGCCGGACTCCCCGGCGAACAGTGCCAGGACACCACGGCCCCGGCCGCCGCCCGCGCTCAGCCGCCAGTCGCCGAGCACCCGGTCGCGGTAGCGGGCGCGCAGGGACAGCTCGCGCAGCTGGCCGAGCGGCTCGGCGGGCAGCACCAGATCGCCCCAGCCGACATCGGGCCGGATGCGTCGGGCGTGGTTCTCCAGACCGGAGGCGGAGTGCTGCCGGGCCGCGCGCCGCAGATGGTCCGGGCCCAGCGGGGCGCCCTCGAAGGCGGCCAGCTTCCGCGCGGAGCGCGCCGCCCGGCGGATCCGCTCACCGCCGAGCCGGTACGGGGCGACGGTCGCCGCCAG
>NZ_GG657754.1:4353536-4357959 GCF_000158915.1 Streptomyces himastatinicus ATCC 53653
CGGCGTCGTCCCTCCCGCCGACACCGAGCGCGGCCGCCCAGGCGTCCACCCCGCCCGACGGCAGCCGGGGCACGTCCAGCACCAGCGGATCGTGGTCGCACCACTGCGGGTCGTACGCCGCCCGGCCGGTCAGCAACACCGGTACATCAGGCGCCGCCAAGGCCCGGGTGAGCGGTCCCGGCCGCTCGGGCAGCGGGGACACCACGATCCCGCAGCCGCGCAGCCGCGCCTCGCGCAGCAGCTCCGGCACCGGGCCGAGGACGTCGTGCCGCCGGTCGTCCGGGCCGTGCTCCTGGTGCCCGGTGGTGGTGACCGGGGTGAAGTGCAGCGCCTCGTACCCGGCGGCGCCCAGCGCGGTGGCGGCGCACAGCAGTCCGTCGCCCTCCCGCTGTTCGCGCAGGTAGACCGTGCCAGGGGCGGTGGCGAGGTGCTCGGCGAGCCGCTCCATGGAGTCCGGGGACGGTTCACCGGGGGCCGGGAGCATACGGACGCGGCCGTCGAGCACGGCGTCCTGGGTGTCGTCGCCGAGCAGATGGGCGACCAGCCGGTCCGGGACGCTCAACGCACGGCTGAGGAAGGGCCGTTCGACCTCCTCGACGACCAGCAGGCCGAGTTCGGCCAGCGGCGCCGAGGGGTGGAAGCGGGCCCGGGCCCCGGGATGGGCCGCGGACAGACCGCATACGTCGAGCACCAGCCCGACGGTGGCGCGCCGACGGCTGACGTCGTCGTTGAGGTAGCCGTACAGCGGCTCGAATCCGCGGTCGAGGTCGGGGGCGAGCGCGATGAGCAGGGCGGCGGTGTCCAGCTCGGTCAGGCCCAGGCGGCGGACGAGGCCGGGCAACCGGTCGCCGTCGCGCGCGGGTTCGTCGCCGGAGCCGTCGACGGGCCCCGCCGCGGCGTCGTCCTCCGGATGCGGTGCGTCGGCGGACCGCAGCAGATGGTGGCGTACGGCGTCGTCGGACAGGTAAAGGCCGCGCAGCAGGTCGGTCGCGGTGGGGTCGCCCGCGCTGCGCCGCTCCACCAGGGCGGCGATCCGCTCCCGTAGCCGGGCGAGCCGGGCGAGCAGCGCGCCCGCCGGGTCGTCGGACGGGGTGTCGTACGAAAGTGTGGCGCTGTCGGTCACCGGGTGTGTGCTTCCGTGGTCGGCGCGGCGAGGTGGCGTGACTGGTGCATGCGCTCGCCGTCCTCGGCTCCGTCGATCTCGCGGGCGCGCACCAGCGTGCCCTCGGTGACGGGCGGCCCGGCGTCGTAGTCGGGGTAGGCCGGGAACGGCACGGTGATCACCAGGTCGATGGACGGTTTGAGCGTGCCGCCGAGCGCGGACCAGATCTCGGCCAGCGAGCGGGCCTCGGTCTGCACCCCGGCGACCGTGAGCGGCACGCTGAGCCCCAGCTCGGCGAGCGGCTCCGGAAGGATGTCCGGCGGCAGCAGTTCGCGCGGCAGCAGGGTCGCCAACGCGGCCGACAGCAGCCGGTGTTCGTCCTCGGGCCGCTTGGTCCACGCGGTGAGCAGGTACGACAGCCGGAACCAGCGCGGCGGACGGCGCCTGCGGACCACGATCCCCTGTCCGTCGCGGATGGCGGCCGCGCCGCGCTCGCGCCGTTTGACATCCTCCCGGATGTCGTACAGATAGCAGTCCAGAACCGGGGCGTTGCGCCGCGCTGACCATTCCTTGGTCGGGGCGTCGAAGGCGATCTCGATATCACTTCCGGCCAGTGCTCCGCCTTGGAGCAGTGTACGCAACAGCGCGTCGACTTCGTGAATCACGAGATGTACCCCTCGCGCAGCGCGTAGGCCACGGCGTGCGCACGATTGCGCAGGTCCAGCCGCGTGGTCAGACCCTGCATGATGTTCTTGACGGTCCGTTCCGAATACGACAACTTACTAGCAATTTCCCCAGTCCCCATTCCCTCCGCGACCAGCCGCAGCACGTCGATCTCGCGCGGGGTGAGGCCGGAGGGCTGGGTGGCGAGGTGGCCGGAAGTGCCCGGCCGTAAGCTGCCGACCTGGCTGATCAGCCGCCCGAGCAGATCCGAGGGCAGGTCGCCGTCGCCGTGGAAGGCCGCGGTCACGGCCCTGAGCAGCCGTCCACCGGTGGCCTCGTGCCGCCAGACGATGGCGCCGACGCCGCATTCGATGACGTCCAGCAGCTCCGCCTCGCGGATCAGGCTCACCACCAGGACGGGGTGCAGCCCCTCGCTGCGCACGAGTCTGCGCAGCTGGGAGAGGAGGGCCTGATCGGGGGATTCGGCGAGCAGCACGGCCACGCCGGCACCGCTCACGGCGGCCTCGTCGACGAGGTCGACTTCCGGGTGCTGCCGCAGCTGGCTGATCGTTCCTTCTCGTGAGATCGGATCCGGCGCATGGACCACGACCGGAATCTTTTTCTCGGGTTCCGCGATCACCGAATGGAAAGTTCCGCGCACTTTTCCCTCCCCTGCCGCCGCGATGGCACGACAGCTCCCGTTAACAGCCGTACGGGTGGAATCCTTTCTACCACTCAAATATTTCCGGGCCGCGCCCGCGACGCGCCAGGAAAACTGTCCATAAAAGTGTCCAGAAAACTGCTCGGAAAGTGGCCGGTTCATTGCTCACCCCAGTGCTCACCGCCGGATGAGCACCGCCGGGCGGCAACCCAGGAACCGCCGCTACCCTCCTCCCTCAGGAAGCGCTTGAGCAGCGCACCGGCAGGTCGGCAAGGGAGTGCCATGACTCACCGTGACAGCCACTCACCCGGGAGTCTGGGTGAGCACTTACGCGCGGCGCGGCAGCGCGCCTTCGTCGGGCGCGACCGCGAACTGGCCCGATTCCGCGCGGCCCTTGACGGCGCCGCGGACGCCTTCACTGTGCTCTTCCTCACCGGCCCCGGCGGCATCGGCAAGTCGTCGCTGCTGCGGCGCTTCGCCGACGAGGCGCATGCGGCCGGGCTGACGGCGGTCGAGCTGGACGGGCGCAGCGGCGAGTGCTCCCCCGCGGCGTTCGAGGCGGACGCGGCCGAGGTGTTCGCCGCCGACCGGCCGGTGCTGCTGGTCGACACCTTCGAGGAGTACCAGTCGCTCGAAGGCTGGCTGCGGGACCGTTTCCTCCCCCGGCTGCCGCTGGGGTCGCTGGTGGTCCTCGCCGGACGGCAGCCGCCCTCGGACCGCTGGCGCACCGACCCCGGCTGGGCGGGGATCCTGCGGGTCGTCAGCCTGCCGGAACTGCCCCGCGGCGAGGCGGTCGCCCTGCTCGCTGCTCGCGGGGTGCCGCCGGAGCGGCAGGCCGGGGTCCTCTCCTTCGCGGGCGGCAACCCCCTGGCCCTGTCGCTGGCCGCCGAGGTGGCACGCGACCCCGACGACGGGAACGGCACCTGGACACCGGCGCAGGACGTGATCGGCACGCTGGTGTCCCGGCTGGTCGGCGACCTGCCCTCGACGCTCCACCGGCAGGCCCTGGAGATATGCGCCCACGCCCACATGACCACCGAGGAGTTGCTGCGGGCCGCCCTGCCCGAGACCGACCCGGCCGCACGGCCCGAGCACATCGGGACGCGGCCCGACGCGGCGGACCTGTTCGCCTGGCTGCGCGGGCTGCCGTTCATCGAGACGGGCCCGTGCGGGATCTTTCCGCACGATGTGGTACGCGAGATCCTGGACGCCGATCTGCGCTGGCGTGATCCGCAGCGCTACCGGGCCATGCACGGCCGCATCCTCAGCCATCTCGTCGCGCAGGTGCAGCAGGCCCGCGGCGGCTCCGGCGGCGCTCTCGGCTCCGGCGCCCCCGCCGGCTCCCTGGGCTCGGGTTCCGCGGCGGGCCCGGCGCTGCGCGGCCTGTCGGCCGCCGTGCTCTACCTCCAGCGCGACGGGTACGGCAGCAACTGGTTCGGCGCCACCCGGCCGCACGAGGTGTACGAGGACACCCTGCGGCCCGGCGACCACGCCGCGGTGCTGGAACTGGCCGCCAAGGAGGGCCCCGAGGAGAACGTGGCCATCGTCCGCCACTGGCTCGACCGGCAGCCCGAGTCCTTCCACGTCTACCGGCGCTCGGTCTCGGGCGAGACGGTCGGCTTCATGTCCTGGCTGCGGCTCACCGAGGCCCGGGCCGCGGACCAGGACGCCGATCCGGTCATCGCGACGGCCTGGGCGCATGTGCGCCGGACGGCCCCGCCGGGGGCCGGAGAACACCTGGGAATCGCCCGGTTCATGGTGCGCGCCGACCCCAACCCCTCCCCCGCCGGGGACCTGATGAGCGCGCGGATCCTTGCCGAGGTTCTCACCGGTGACGGGCTGACCTGGGCGCTCGTGGTGATGCACGACTTCGAGACGTACCGGCGGTCCCCGTTCGTGGCCGATTTGGACGCCCCGCCCGTGGTCCGGGTCGGCGGCCGGCTCTACGGACTCTTTCGGCCACGACCAGCGGAAGGTGTCACCCGACGCCTTCCTCC
>NZ_GG657754.1:4358799-4365864 GCF_000158915.1 Streptomyces himastatinicus ATCC 53653
GACGGGGGTGGCCCGGGCGTCCGCCGGCCCGTCGTCCGCGCCGGACGACGACCCGCCCGTCAGCATCAGGAAGAGGCCGGTGATCAGGGCGGACGCGGCGCCCGCCGCCACCGGCCACCACCACCGAAACCTGCGGCGGCGGGGCGGCGGGGTGGGCGCCCGGTCCACGATGGTCGGCTCCGGGCCGACACCGACGAGGGTCGGCGCCGTGCCCAGGGAACGTATGCCCGTCATCGTCGCGGCGTCCGACACGGTCTCCGGTACCCGGACCGTCGCGGCGTAGGTCTCCGCGGTCGGTACACCGCCGGAGGACGCCAGGGGCTCGGCTTCGGCACCGTCCGCGACCTGCCGCAGGGCGTCGCGCACCGCGGCCGCGGAGGGGCGCTCGTCCGGGGACTTGTGCAGCAGGGCCTCGACGACGGGCCGCAGCGGGCCGACCCGGTCCGGGATGTTCGGTTCCGCGAAGGTGACGGCGTGCAGCGCGGCGGCCTGCGTGGTGCGGTGGAAGGGCGCCACCCCGGACGCGACGGCGGACAGCGTCGCGCCGAGCGCCCACAGGTCGGACGGCGGGCCCACCTCGTCGGCGGTCAGCCGCTCGGGCGCCATGTAGCCGATGGAGCCGAGGAGTTCACCGGCCGTGGTGAGCGAATCGTCGCCTTCGAGGGCGGCGATGCCGAAGTCGGTGAGGACGGCGCTGCCGTCGGGGCGCAGCAGGATGTTGGCGGGCTTGATGTCGCGGTGCAGCGCCCCGACGGCGTGCACGGCCTCCAGGGCGCTCAGCAGCTGGAGGCCGAGGGCGGCGGTGCGGGGCGGCGACAGCGGTCCGACGGCGGCGAGGTGGCGGTCGAGGGAGGGGCCGTCGATCAGCTCCATCGTGATCCACAACCGGTCGTCGTACTCGACCAGATCATGGACGCCGACCACATGGGGGTGGTGCACCCGGGCGACGGTGCGCGCCTCCCGCACCGCCCGGCGCAGCCGTCGGTGGTACTCGTCGCCGTCGCTGCTGACGTGCAACTCCTTGACGGCGACCGCGCGCTCCAGCACATGGTCCCGGGCCCGCCACACGGTGCCCATACCGCCCCGGCCGAGCCGGTCCAGGAGCAGATAGCGTCCGGCGATCAGCCGTCCTTCTCCGGCGGATCTCACTCGGTCTCCCCTGTTCTCTCCCCCCGGCCCCCGCCGACGCGCGGGGAACGATGCGGGCGAGCATAGCCGGACCGTTGTCGTACCCGTGCGGTTGACTGTACGCGTACGCGATCAGCAGGGCGGGGCGGCAACACCGCATCCGCACACCGCACATCAGGGGGCGCAGCGATGACCACCGCCGAAGAGACCCCTCCCCGGGTTCCGGACGCCGCCTGGCTGGAAGCCCGGTTCGGCGCGGGGTCGCTGTGGCGGCCCGCGGAGGCCGACCTTCCGGCCGAGCTGACCGACCAGGAGTCGCGGGATTTCCTGACCACGGTGGGCTTCCCCGCCGTCACGATCGGCCTCATCCGCTTCGACTCGACCCATCTGCGGGACGCCGAGCGGCGGCACACCTTCGACGCCGACGAGCTGTACGGGAGGCGTTACCCGGACGACCACTCCCCGCCCGAGAGCTTCTGCTTCTGCTTCGGCACCCGCTACGAGGACATGCTGATGCTCGCCGGGGCCCTCGGCGACATCGACCTCTACGACCCGAACGGCTGGGACCACGGGAGGGGTTACAAGGGCACGGTGGCCTCCTCGCTGCCCTCGCTCGCCGTCCTGCTCGGGCTGCTCGCCGAGCGCGCGGAGGCCATCGACGCGATCGAGGACGACGAGGAGGCCCGGGCCGAGGCCGCCGGGGAGCTGCGCGCGCGGATGACCGCCTTCGATGCGTACGTGGAGGACGCGCCGTTCTGGGACGAGGTGTTCGAGTATCTGGCGGAATGACCCGCGCTCCCGGCGGACCCCGGGTGTTCAATGGGCCGCATGGCGGAGGAACACGGCCGGCGCGTCGAGCTGAGCGGGGTACCCGAGACCCTGCTGTGGAACCTGTACATGCGCGCGTACGAGGCGCGCGGGCCGCGGCCGGTGCTGACGGACCCCAAGGCCGTGGAGCTGGTCGACCGCATCGACTATCCCTTCGAGGAGACCTTCGGCCCGCCCAGCCCGCTGCTCGCGCAGGGGCATGCGCTGCGCGTGCGGACCTTCGACGACGCCGTACGGGACTTCCTCACCGCCCACCCGGACGGCACCGTCGTCACGCTCGCCGAGGGGCTGGAGACCCAGTACTGGCGGGTGGACAACGGGCGGGCCCGCTGGCTGTGCGTCGAGCTGCCGGAGACCGCCGCGGTGCGGCGCGCCCTGCTGCCGGACGACGAGCGGCGGCGCACCCTCGCCCGCTCGGCGCTCGACCTGTCGTGGCGGGGCGAGGTCGACGCCTCCCGCGGGGTGCTGATCACCGCGCAGGGGCTGCTGATGTATCTGCGGCCCACCGAGGTGCGGGACCTGATCGCCGGATGCGCCGAGGGCTTCCCGGGCGGGGCGCTGGTCTTCGACGCGGTGCCGCGCTGGTTCAGCGCGCGCACGATGCGCGGCGAGCTGCGCACCGCGCGGGGGTACCGGCCGCCGCCCATGCCGTGGGGCATGGACGCGGGGGAGCTGGGCAAGGTCCGTAGCGCCCATCCGCGCATCTCCGAGGTGCGGGAGCTGCCGCCGCCGCGCGGGCGGGGGCCGTACCACGGGGCGCTGGTGCCGGTGCTGCGGCGGCTGCCCGGCGTACGGAATCTGCGGCCCACGATGACCGCGATCGCCCGCTTCGGCTGAGTGGCCGGTTTTTTATCGCCCTCAACTGATCACCGAGTCAGTTCACACCGCAACATCCGGGCGAAATTCCGACTCCTTACCGCCCATAAGGAGGCATTCCCCTCTCGCGTCCATTGCGCTTATCTCAACACCTCCGTACGGTGTCGGCCATGCGGCAAGAGTTCGACGTCGCGGCGCGCGTCCGTCAGGTGATCGACGAAGCGGGCTGCACCCAGCGGGAGTTCGCGCGGCGTGTGGTGATGGACCCCTCCAAGCTGTCCCGCTCGCTCGGCGGCACCCGTCGTTTCACCGTCGCCGAACTGGCCCGCATCGCCGACGCGGGCCGGGTCGACGCCGGGTGGCTGCTCGGCACCACCGGACCCGGCGAACCCGCCGCCGACACCCCTGAACCGGCCGCCCGCACCTCACCCCCCGAGGGCGGGCGGCCCCTCCAGATCGTGCGGGAGACCGTGCGGCTGATCGCCGAGCACGGCTTCCACTCCGTACGCGTCGCCGACATCGCCGCCGCCTGCGACACCAGCACCGCCGCCATCCACTACCACTTCCCCGGGCCGCGCCGAATTACTGGAAGCCGCCGTGCGCTGGTGCATGGACGAGGACACCATGCGCCGCGCCGCCCGCCTCGCCGAGGCCGACGACGCCCTCGAGGAGCTGCGCCAGCTCATCGACCTCCAGGTCCCGGACAGCACCCAGCAGCGTCACCAGTGGCTGGTGTGGATGGACCTGTGGTCCGAGGCCGCGCGCTCGACCGCCATCGGACAGCTGCACGCCGCGTTCTACCGGGAGTGGCGGCGGACGATCGCCGAGGTGATCCGGCGCGGCATCGGCCAGGGCGTCTTCCGCGACGTCGACCCCGAGTTCAGCGCGCTGCGCCTCACCGCGCTGATCGACGGGTTCGCCACCCAGGTGGTGGCCACCGCGCCCGGCGAGGGCGGCACGAGCGCGGAGGTCATGCGCACCGCCTGCCTCGCCTACCTCGACACGGAACTGTCCGCACAGCCTCCTCACCGTCCCGACGAAACCCGTTCATCCCCGTTCCCGTAGCTACGGAGCAGTCGCAGAAGACGGAGCAACGCCATGCCCATGAACGACAGCGTCATCATCACCTGCGCCCTCACCGGGGCCGGTGACACCGTGGGCCGCAGCCCCCACGTCCCCGTCACCCCCGAGCAGATAGCCCGCTCCGCGGTCGAGGCCGCGGAAGCCGGGGCGGCCGTGGTCCACATCCACGTACGCGACCCCGAGACCGGCGCCCCCGCCCGCGACCCGCGGCTGTACCGCGAGGTCGTGGAGCGGGTGAAGGAGACCGGCACCGACGTCGTCATCAACCTCACCGCGGGCATGGGCGGCGACCTCGTCATCGACCCCGAGAACCCGCTCACCCACCTCGCGGGCACCGACCTGGTCAGCGGCCTGGACCGGCTCCCCCACGTCGAGGACCTGCTGCCCGACATCTGCACCCTGGACTGCGGCTCGCTCAACTTCGGCGACGGCAGCAACCTCTACGTCTCCACCCCCGACATGCTGCGCACCGGCGCCAAGCGCATCCAGGAGCTGGGCGTCCGCCCCGAGCTGGAGATCTTCGACACCGGACAGCTGTGGTTCGCCAAGCAGCTGCTGGCCGAGGGGCTGCTGGACGACCCGACCGTCTTCCAGCTGTGCATGGGCATCCCGTGGGGCGCCCCCGCCGAGCCCGGCGTGCTCAAGGCGATGGTCGACATGCTGCCCGAGGGCGCGCAGTGGGCCAGCTTCGCGCTGGGCCGCATGCAGATGCCGTGGGTCGCCCAGTCCATCCTGCTCGGCGGCAACGTACGGGTCGGCCTGGAGGACAACCTGTACCTCAGCCGGGGCGTCAAGGCCACCAACGGCCAGCTGGTCGAACGCGCCGTCCAGATCACCGAGCTGCTGGGCGCCACCGTCGCCACCCCGGACGAGGCCCGGCAGCGGCTCGGCCTCAAGCCCCGTTCGTAACGCCCCTCCCCCTCCTCCTGTCTTAGGACCGCCATGCCCATACCCCCCTGCGCACCCGACCGTGTCCGCCGCGTCGCCTGTATCGGCGCGGGCGTCATCGGCGGCGGCTGGGTCGCCCACTTCCTCGCCCGCGGCTACGACGTCACCGCCTGGGACCCGGCGCCGGACGCCGAGACCAAGCTGCGCCGCCTCGTCGACGCCGCCTGGCCCGCGCTGGAGCAGATCGGCCTGGCCGAGGGCGCCTCACCGGACCGCCTCACCCTCGCCGCCACCCTCGAAGAGGCCGTGGCCGACGCGGAGTTCGTCCAGGAGAGCGCCCCCGAGAAGCTGGAGCTGAAGCGGAGCCTGCTGGCCCAGCTGGACGCGGCGGCCCCGGCGGGCGTCGTCATCGCGTCCTCCACCTCCGGCTATCCGATGACCGACATGCAGACCGAGGCCACCGACCCCGGCCGCCTCCTCGTCGGCCACCCGTTCAACCCGCCGTACCTGATCCCCCTGGTCGAGGTCGCCGGCGGCGAGAAGACCGACCCGGCCGCCGTGGAATGGGCCTCCGCCTTCTACAAGGCGGCCGCCAAGTCCGTCATCACCATGGACCGCGAACTGCCCGGTTTCATCGCCAACCGCCTCCAGGAGGCGCTGTGGCGCGAGGCCCTGCACATGGTGGCGAACGGCGAGGCCACCGTGAAGGACATCGACGACTCGATCACCGAGGGACCCGGCCTGCGCTGGGCCTTCATGGGCCCGTGCCTGACGTTCGCCCTCGCGGGCGGCGACGGCGGCATGGGGCATATGCTCGATCACTTCGGACCGTCACTGAAATCGCCATGGACGCGTCTCGAAGCCCCTGAGCTGGACGACTCGTTGCGTACGGCCATGGTCGACGGATGTGACGAGGCGGCGGCCGGGCGGAGTATCGCCCAGCTCGTCGCGGAAAGGGACCAGGGCGTGATCAACGTCCTGCGGGCGACCGGCCGGTTGCCCGAGCAGCGCAACGAGGGAGGCGACAAGTGAGCGACCAGCTCCCCCACTACCACCAGACCGTCCGACCGGAATGGATCGACTACAACGGTCATATGAGCGAGGCGTTCTACGTCCTCGTTTTCGGACACAGCACGGACGAGATGATGGTCGAGACCGGTCTCGATTCCGGATACCGGGTGAAGACCGGCTGCTCCCTCTACACCGTCGAGACGCACATACGCTATCTCCACGAAGTCGAGGAGGGCGCCGAGCTGACCATCCGCACCAGGGTGCTGGGCGTGGACGAGAAGAAGGTGCGGTTCTCCCACGAGATGTACGTGGGCGAGCCGGAGGGTGGCGACCCCGTGGCCACCACCGAACTGCTCGCGCTCCACATCGACCAGAAGGCGGGCCACGCGGCACCGTTCCCGGAGGAGGTCCGCGAGCGGCTCACCTCCCTGGTCGAGAAGGCACCCGACTGGGCGGGGCGCTCCATCGGCCCCGTACCCAAGGCCGCCTAGGCGCGGCGCACGCAGAGACGAGGGGGTCACCGGGTCCGGTGACCCCCTCGACGCGTCCTCACGCCGTGGCGTAGATGTCCCGGTACAGGGAGAGCGCCCGGCGCCGCAGCGCGTCCTCCGGCTGCCCGCCGAACCGGTCCGGGGCGAGGGCGGCGTACGCGGGGGCGGTGGGGTCGTCGAACATCAGCGTGTCGAGCGCCGCGGCGGCGCCCGCCGCGTGGGTGACCCACACGGCCTCCGCCGACCACAGCCCGGACACCTCGGCGTGCGGGCCGATCAGCGGCAGATTGTCGGGTGTCATCGCGAAGACGCCGTTGAGCCGCTGGGCCGGCCGCCACCGCTCCCCCTCCGGGAGCAGGCGCAGCCCCGCCGCGATCGCGCGGTCGAAGAGGTCGCCGGGCCAGGGCCGGTCGGCCCCCTCGGTCAGCCCGGAGATCTCGACCGGCAGCGGCTGGTGGTCATAGGTGCCCAGCCCGTCGCGGTCGCCGTGGTCGCGGGCGTAGACATGGTGCTCGGGCCAGCGCACGAAGGGCGACGGCGGATGCGGCGCGGTGTGCCGCGGGCCGTGTACGTACGGATGCCCCACCGGTACGAGCGGCAGGCCCACCCCCGCGAGCGCCGCCACCGCCGGGCCCCAGATGCCGCACGCGAGCACCACATCGTCGGCCGCCCACTCCCGGTCGCCCGCCCGGACGGACCGCACCCGGCCGCCGTCCGTCTCGATGGCCGTCACCCGCGCGTCCGGCACGAACCGCACCCCCGCCGCCGACGCGCGCTCACCCAGCGCGGCCGTGATCACACCGGCCCGCGCGGTGCCGTC
>NZ_GG657754.1:4365964-4377199 GCF_000158915.1 Streptomyces himastatinicus ATCC 53653
TCCAGCGGGAAGTGCAGCGCCGCCTCCACCCCGGCCGGATCGATCAGCCGCGGGACAAAACGCCGCCGCCTCGGCCGCCTCCAGCGCCGCGGCCCGAGCCCGGCGGCGGACGCCGCGTCCGCCCGCGCCGCCAGCCGCTTCGCGGCCTCCGCGCTCCGCGCGACCTCCACCCCGCCGACCTGGTCGAACCCGGCCTCGCCGCGCCACTCCAGCTCCCGGTACGCGGCGACACTCGCGCGGGCCAGCTCGGTGAGCACCTCCGCATCGCCCAACGTCCCGACGAACCCGGGCGCGTGCCCCGTCGACCCGGGCAGCCGCCCCGAGGACGCCTGCTCCAGGACGGTGACCTCGCACCCCTCCCGCGCCGCCACCCGCGCGGCCACCGCCGCGCCGACGATGCCCGCCCCGATGATCACCACATGTCGCGTCGCCATGATCGGCATTCAACCGAACGAACGGTCGGCGCACAATGCCTGTCCGCTCCGCGTACCGGGCTGCGGCCCGCCCCGTACGCGGAGCGGCGGGGTCACGGCGAATCGCTGACGGTGACCGGCTCGTCGTTCTTGAGTTGCTGGACGAGCTGCTTGAGCTTGGCCTGGTCCCACTGGAGGTTGCCGCCGACGCTGCCCGAGGTCGGCATGTTCAGCGACTTGCCGCCGTTGCTGGTCACGTCCTTCATGGCGAAGAACATCTTGGCCAGCAGGTAGGGGTTCATGTCCTTGTCGACGATCAGGGTGTCCAGCCCCGCCCCCATGGTCGGGTAGAGCGTGAAGGGGTTCAGCAGCGTGCTGGGCGTCGCGGTCTGGCTGGCCAGGGACGACAGGAACTTCTGCTGGTTCTTCGTCCGGTCCAGGTCGCTGGCGGCGAACGCGTGCCGGCTGCGGACGAACGCCAGGGCCTGCTGCCCGTTCATCGTCTGCTGCCCGGCCTCGAAGTCCGCGCCCGCCTGCTTGTCCTTGAACCCCTTGTCGAGGTTCATCTCGACGCCGCCGATGGCGTCCACGATGCCGGCGAAGCCGGAGAAGCCGATCTCCGCGTAGTGGTCGATGTGCAGCCCGGTGTTGGCCTCGACGGTGCGGACGAGCAGCTGCGGGCCGTCGATGGAGTACGCGGCGTTCAGCTTGTTGTCGCCCAGCGGCCCCTTGACCTCACCGGACTCCGAGCCGCGGAACTTCGGGATGGTCACGTTGGAGTCACGCGGCAGCGATATGAGCGTCGGGCCGGACGCGCCGTCGTGCAGGATCATCATCGAGTCCGTGCGCTTGCCGTCGGCGGAGCCCGTGTGCAGGTCCTTCTTCTGCTGGTCCGACATGCCCTCGCGGCTGTCGGACCCGACGATCAGGTAGTTGGTGCCGTCCCCCGCCTCGGGACGGTCGATCACCTGACTCAGGTCGACCTCCTTGCGCAGCTTGGAGTCGGCCCAGAAGTACGTGGCGACCGAGGCGACCAGCAAAACGACGACCAGGGTGACCAGCACGCGTTTCACGGTCCGGCCGCGCCGCCGACGCGGTCGATACGGCGCCTCGGGCCGACCGCCGTGGTCTCCCTGCTGCGGCGGGACCACCGGCTGCCCATGCGGCGGGGCGTACGTGGGGTCCTGGAAATCGGGGTTTCTGCTGTCGCTCCGTGAATTCATGCGGGGCAGTCTGCATTCTCCATGGGGCCGAAAGGCAAATCGAGTTGGCAGACCCGGTGAAGTGCGGCACGTTTTTGGGCAGCACTGCATACGGTTTCACCGCGACCGCCCTCGTCCGCTCTCTCCGTACCCTCCGGCCGTCATGGAACGATGGCGCTGGATTCCCTGAAACCAGCCGCATCCTCCTCAGCGCCGGAGGGCCGGAAAGTGTTACGCGGACCACCGGCCGCACACGGTCAGAGCCGCCGCACCCAAGCGGCCACACCATGACCGATGCCGAGGTAAATCAGCGCGGGCAGCGCGTAGTTGAGGAAGACGCGCGCACCCTCGGGCTCCATGGTGAAGATGTCCTGCGACCAGCCCGCGAGCCAGTCCGCGACGCCGTGCACGAAGTCGACAAAGACATTCGCCTCGTTCGCGTCGAGCATGTAGAGCAGGATCCACAAACCCAGAAAGATCGCGGCGACGTCCGCGAGGCCATGAATGATCAGCGCTGTCCGCTCCGTCCCGAGACGGTTGGACGGACTTGCGTGATGGTTGGACGGATTTGCGTGGTGGTTGTACGGACCGTTGTCCACCATACGGTCATGGGGGTTGCTCATGGGCCTCTCTTAGCCGAGCCGACCCGCCCAAAACTGCCTTCACATTCACTTCACAGCAATGTCCTCGGCGCGTTATCAATTCCGCACCGAAGTGGCCGTCTGATCAACTTTTTCGCAGCCGACAACTCAACATCTCCCCATCGGAGTTGTCGTAAAACGTGAAGCCCTTTCAAGGAACGGGATCGCGACGCGACCGCGCGAGGCTCCGTAGGCTTGGCCGTGATGCCTTCCGCCGCCCTCCCCTCACCCCTGACCCCGCTCGCCGATCCGGCCATGGAGCGGGCGGGGCTGGAGCTGCGGCTGAAGCGGGACGACCTCATCCATCCCACCGTCCCCGGCAACAAGTGGCGCAAGCTCACGCCCAACCTGCGGGCCGCCGTCGAGCAGGGGCATACGCGGCTGCTCACCTTCGGCGGGGCCTACTCGAACCACATCCGGGCCGTCGCCGCGGCCGGGGCCGCCCGGGGGCTGGAGACCGTCGGCATCATCCGGGGCGACGAGCTCGCCGACGCCCCGCGCAACTGGTCCCTCGCCCTCGCCGAGTCGTACGGCATGCGGCTGTCCTTCCTCGACCGGTCCGGCTACCGGGAGACCCTGCGCTCCCTGGACGACCCGCGGACGCTGCGGGGGCTGGAGGCGCGGTGGGGGCGGGCGTACGTCCTGCCCGAGGGCGGTACGAACGTGCTGGCCGCGCAGGGGACCGCCGACCTCGTCGCGGAGCTGCCCGACCTGGGCGCGCGCGACATCGTGTGCTGCGCGGTCGGCACGGGCGGCACGCTGGCCGGGATCGCCGCCGCCCTGCCGGAGGGCGCGCGGGCGCTGGGGTTCGCCGTGCTGAAGGGGGCGGGCGGCTACCTGGAGGACGAGGTGGCGGAGCTGCACCGGCGCGGCTGGGGGCGGACGTTCACCGACTGGCGCATCGAGCACGGGTACCACGGCGGCGGCTACGGGCGCGTCCCGGCCGGTCTCGAGGCGTTCGCGGCCGGGTTCGAGGAGCGGCACGGGGTGCGGGTGGAGCGGCGGTACGTGGCGAAGATGCTGTGGGGGCTGTACGGGCTGGCCGAGGCCGGGGCGCTGCCCCGGGGCGCCCGGGTGACGGCGGTGATCACCGGCCCGCCGGATCCGGAGGGCACCGGGTAGGCCACGGGCTCGCCGGCCCCGGAGGGGTACTCCACCGAGCCACCGGCCCGCAGACGCCGCGCAGGCCACCGGCCCACACGCCCCCGCAGACGCCAGGTGGGCCGCGGGCCCCGAGGACGCCGAGTTGGGCCACAGCGCCGGTCATACACGTACGAGCAGCGCCCTCAGCATCGCGGCGCCCGCGACCACCGCCGCCAGGTGCAGCACCGCCGCAAGCGCGAGCGCTTCCGGCAGCGCCGTGTCGGCCGGGCGCGCGAGCGCCACGTACAGGGTGAACGGCAGCTTCCAGCCACTCCAGGCGAACAGCGAGCCCGAGCCCAGCCAGCCGAGCACCATCGGACCCCACCGGGGGACCCGTGCGGGCCGCCCCCGGACGGCGGCCCAGGTGGCGGCGGACGCCACGACGGCCCAGAGCCCGAAGACGCCGGACAGCACGTGCCAGCCGAGGTCGCGCTCGCCTCGGTGCGCGACGCCCGCGGTGCCGCCGACCGCCCAGTACAGCCAGATGAGACCGACGGCGGCGCCGGTCACGGCCGTCCACGGCGGCACCCTCCCGGAGCCCTCTCCCCCGTCCCCGAGCCGACCGGCGAACGCGTGCGGCCAGCGCCGCCGCATATACGTGGGAAGCGCGACGGCAAGGCCCAGCCCCGTACCCACGAACCCGATCTGCACCAGCGCGGCCTCCCACCCCGGCATCGAAGGGCCCGCGTCACCCCCGCTCTCCGGATCGCCGAGCAGCGAACCGAGAACCGCGTAGGGCAGCACCGGGACCAGGAACCCCGCCCCGACCCAGGCGCAGAACACCAGCGGCGCCGCCGGGATGCGCATCCCCCACGGCCGCCCCAGCGCGAGCGCCACCGTGATCCCGATCCCGGCCATACCGATCGTCGCGCCGTTCAGCACCACCCACTCCGCCACGCCGAACCCGGCCCCGACGGGCAGCAGTCCCACGAGCGAACCGGCCACCCACGACACCTTGATCAGCAGGTACGGCGTCAGCGCCAGCGCCGCCCCGTGCGCCGCGACCCGCCCCGCCCGGTCCCATCGATCCACGTGAACTCCCCCTCCGGAGCCCACTCTCCTCGACCACCACTCCCGCACGCTTCGACCGCCGGGCGTATCCGCCTCAGCACTTAGGGGGAGTGCGCATCAGCCGCTGGGGTCACTCCGGGGTCCGCAGCCGGATGACCGCCGTCGCCGCGTGGCGGACCGTGCTCTCCTGCCGCACCTCCACCGTCAGCTCCGGCGCGATCGGCTGATAGGCGATCCACGCGCCGACCGTGTCGATCGCCGTGGGCGGATCGGAGTCCGCCACAACCGGGGGCGGGAGGTCGCGCAGGGCCGTGGTGAGCTGGGCCCGGACCGCCGGGGAGAGGGGGCCTGAGACCACGGGGGTGTCGTCGCCCGGCAGGACGAGGGCCAGGGCGCGGGGGCGGAGCCGGGGCCCGACGACGCCGACGACCAGGGCGTCCCGGGTCTCCGAGTGCCGCAGTTTCCGCCAGTGCCTCCCCGCCCGGTACGGCTGGTCGGGGCTCTTGATGACCAGCCCCTCGACGCCGATGGCCGGGAACGCCTCGTACCAGGTGGCGGCCAGCTCCGGGTCCATCGTCATCGGGACGGCCTGGAGGGGCGGGCCCAACGGTTCGAGGAGCGTCGTCAACAGGGCGCGTCGCTGCTCGTACGGCCGTGGCCGCAGGTCGTCCGTACCGCTCGCGAGGAGGTCGAACGCGGCGTACGAGGCGGGGAGTTCGCGGGCCAGCCGCGCGGCGCGGGCCTCGGTGGCGGCGGTGGCACGCTTCTGCACGGCGGCGAAGTCGGTGCGGCCGCCGACCCACACCACCACCTCCCCGTCGAGCACGGTGCCCACCGGGAGCCGCCGCGCGGCGGCCACCAGATCGGGGAACACGCGGGTGACGATGCGGCCGGAGCGGGCCTGCATCTGCACCTCGTCCACCAGCCGGAAGATCAGCAGCCGATGGCCGTCGAACTTCGGCTCGTACGCCAGCTGCCGCCCCGGCGCGGCGACCGGCAGGGTCGGGATGGGCCGGGCCAGCGCCACCGGAACGGGCGGCAGCAGCGAGGTCATGGGGTGGCGGGCAGCGGGTGGGCCCGTGCCGGGTCGAGGAGCGGGGCCAGCAGATCGCCGTGGCGGTCGAGGCGGGCGGGGAGGTCGTCGATCCGGAAGACCAGCCGCCCGGGGTCGTCGCACGCCTCCACTTCGTCCCAGGTCACGGGCGTGGAGACGGTCGGCTCCCGGCGGGCGCGGGGCGTATAGGGGGCGGCGGTGGTCTTGGCGGCGGCGTTCTGGCTGAAGTCGACGAACACCTTGCCGGGCCGCAGGGAGCGCGTCATCTTCTGGATGGCCAGCCCCGGCAGCGCGGCGGCGGCCTCCGCGGCGAGCCGCCGGGCGTAGTGGGTGACCTGCCGGGACGGGGCCGGTTCCAGCGGGGTCAGCAGATGCAGGCCCTTGGAGCCGCTGGTCTTGGCGTACGCGGCCAGCCCGTCCGCCCGCAGCCGCTCCCGCAGCCATACGGCGACGGCGCAGCAGTCCACGATCGTGGCGGGCGGCCCGGGGTCGAGGTCGAAGACCAGCCGGTCGGCGAGGCCCGCCCCCTCGTCGATCCGCCACATGGGTGCGTGGAACTCCACCACCAGGTTCGCCGCCCACATCAGCGACGCCAGGTCCTGCACCAGCACCTGCTGCGCGGTTTCCCCCTCATGGCGGCTGACCTCGGCGGTCGTCACCCAGGAGGGGGTGCCGGGCGGCGGGTTCTTGGTGAAGAACATCTGGCCGTCCGGCCCGTCCGGATACCGCAGAAACGCGAGCGGCCGCCCCCGCAGATGGCCCAGCAGCGCGTCCGCCGCGGACGCCAGGTAGTGCAGCAGCTCGCCCTTGGTGGTGCCGGTGGCCGGATGGATGACCTTGTCGAGGTTCCTGAGCGCGATCCGTCGCCCCTCCACCTCCGTGATCGGGGACATACGATAAGAATCTCACGAAAGGGATCAAGCATGCGATCTATCTGGAATGGGAACATTTCGTTCGGCCTGGTGAGCATCCCGATCAAGATGTATCCGGCGACCGAGGACCACTCGGTGTCCTTCCGGCAGATCCACACCGCCGACGGCGGCCGCATCCGGTATCGCAAGGTCTGCGAGCTGGAGGACAAGCCGGTCGACGCGGACGAGATCGGCAAGGCGTACGAGGATGCCGACGGTGCCCTGATCCCGATCACCGACGAGGACCTGGCAGCCCTGCCGCTGCCGACCACCCGCGCGCTGGAGATCGAGGCCTTCGTGAACGCCTCGGAGATCGATCCGCTCCAGATGGGCGACGCGTACTACCTCGGCGCCAACGGCACCGCCGCCGCCAAGCCGTACGCCCTGCTCCGCGAGGCGCTCAAGCGCAGCGAGAAGGTCGCCATCACGAAGTACGCCCACCGCGGGCGGGAACGGCTCGGGATGCTGCGCGTCGTCGGCGAGGCCATCGCCATGCACCGGCTGCTGTGGCCGGACGAGGTGCGCGAGCCGGCGGGCGTGGCACCCAAGGAGAAGGTCACGGTGAAACCGGCCGAGCTGGACCTCGCCGACACCCTGATGGCCACGCTCGGCGAGGTGAACCTGAACGAACTGCACGACGAGTACCACGAGGCCCTGGAGGCCCTGGTGGCGGCGAAGGTCTCCGGCGCCACCCCCACCGCCGAACCGGGCGAACGCCCGACAGGTGCCCAGGTCGTGGACCTGATGGCCGCGTTGAAGGACAGCGTTCGCAGTGCGAAGGAGGCCCGTGGGGAGCCCGCCGAGGAGGAGGCCACGGTCACCGAGTTGAAGGCCCCGGCCAAGAAGGCCGCGGCGAAGAAGTCCACCGCGAAGAAGGCGGCACCCAAGAAGAAGGCCACCGCCAAGAAGGCGACCGCGAAGAAGGCGGCACCCAAGAAGCGGCGCGGCGCCTGAGCGCCTGCCGCTGGGCGAACCGGGACCGGGTGCGGGCCGGTGGCCGGGTTGTGCCCACCCGTCCCTCCCCCAGCTACCGCTGGGAGGTGCCCCCTCCGCGGAACGATTGCCCACAACCCGGGGTACAGAAGCCGGGCCGGGGCCACCGGCGGGCAGCCGCCGCTCGGCGGAGGGGGCGGGGTCGCAGGGGTGGGGTCCTGGACACCACGTGTATGTGTGGCGCCGTGGACTTCCGGCCCACCCCACGTTCTACAGCTCCGGCGCCGTAAATAGACGGTCCAGGGCCCCGCCCCGGAGGCGCCGCACCCGGCACCCACCACCGCACCCCCGGCGCACCACCCGTCAGCTGAAGGCGCCCGCGTGGTCCGCCACCCACTGCGCGAACGTCCGCGCCGGACGGCCCGTGATCCGCTCGACCTCCGGCGAGATCGGCTGCGGCCGGCCCACGGTGCCCTCGAACGCCCGCAGCAGCGAGTCCGCGATCTCCGGCGTCATGAACCCGCCGATCATCTTCTCGCGCGCCACCTCCGCCGGGATCTCCTCGTACCGCAGCGGCCGGCCGATGACCTCGCCGATGATGCGCACCTGGTCGGCGAAGGTCAGCGACTCCGGCCCGGTCAGCTCGGGCGTCTTGCCGACCAGGTCGTCGGCGAGGAGGGCACGGGCGTCGACGGCGCCCATGTCGGCCTCGTGGATGGGGGTCATGTTTGACCGGCGTGCGCGCCGTACACCACGTCCCCGGCCTTGATAGCTCCGCCCACTGGAACGCGTTCACGGCGAAGGCACCCGGCCGCACATGGGTCCACTCCAGTCCGGTGCGCTCGACCTGGGCCTCCAGGTCGCGGTGGAGGGCGCCGATCGGGTTGTGCTGCGGGTCGGTGTCCTCCAGGACGGAGGACGAGGAGAGCGTCACGACGCGCCGCACCCCGGCCTCCTTGGCCCGCTCCAGCAGCTTGTCGGCGCCCTGCCACACCACCGCGGCGTGGAGGAACAGCGCGGTGGCACCCTCCAGCGGCAGGTCCTCGGTCCGCGCCGCCTGGACGCCGTCGGGGAAGCGCGCGGCCTCGGGGTCGCGGGTGAGCGCACGGACCTCCGCACCCGTGTCGGCCAGCTCCTTCACCACGTGTGCGCCGACGTTTCCGGTAGCTCCGGTTACCACGATCATGACGAATCTCCCCTGACGGTCCTGACTGTCCTGTGCGGTCCGGCCCAGTTTCATCCAGCCGGATGAACTCGTCAAACAGATAGATGGCGTTAGCCTATTCCGGTCGAGTACGAGGAGTTGAAGGACATGGAGGGGACGCCGAAGAGGCCCCGCCGCGCCCCCGCGCCCGAGGAGCGCAAGCTGTGCCCGGAGCGCTCCCGGCGGCTGCTGCTGGAGGCGGCCCGGGACGTGTTCGCGCAGAAGGGGTTCGCGGGCGCCCGGGTGCAGGACATCGCGGACCGGGCGGGCGTCAACAAGCAGCTGATCGCGTATCACTTCGGCGGCAAGGAGGGCCTGTACCGGGAGCTGGGCCGCGAATGGCTGAAGCGCGAGGAGACCTTCAACGACCCCGCGATCCCGCTGGACGAGCTGGTCCTGCGCTACCTCCGCGAGGCGTTCGCCGACCCGCGGGCGACCCGGTTCAACGCGTGGTGCGGCCTCGACGACGCCGCCCCGGAGGAGGGCCCCGAGGACCTCTCCGACCTGCGGCGCCGCCAGGCGGACGGCGAGATCGCGGAGGACATCGATCCCGCCATGGCGATGCTGCTCTACGTCAGCCTGGTGACGGCGCCGATCGCGCTGCCGCACGCGGTGCGCCAGTTCTTCGACGCCGACCCGGAGTCGCCGGAGTTCCGCGAGCATTACGCGGAACAGGTGCGGAGGGTCGTCCGCCACCTCGCGACATGAGCGCCGTGAGCGCCGTGAGCGCCGCGCCTACTTGAACACCTTGCTCTTGTATTCGGCAATCTTCTTGGCCTCCGCCAGCTTGTCCGCCCCCTGGAATTTCTGCATATGGGCCGTGATTGATTTGTTGGCTTCGAGCAGATACTCAGCCATCTCCTCTTTCTTGGCCGCTTCGCGCAGCTCCTCCTCGGTCAGCAGAACCACATTTCCATCGATCGTGTCCTTTTGCTCAACACGGACGATCTCATAGGGCGCACCCTGCTTCGTGATCCAGCCGTTCTCGGCGCCAGTAGCGCCCTTGGCCAGGTACTTCTTCTTGATCTTGATGGTGAGGATGTATCCGTACCGGGATTCCGACGCGAACTTTTCGGCTATTTTGCCGTCCGTGGAAAATTCGATCAGACTCGCGGTCCCATCCCTTTCACGATCCTGATTCACATATCCTGTGACGTCGTCGCTCTCGGGCCTTGTGGCGTGCTCATCAGGTTCCTGGAGCATCTTCGGGAGGCCGACGAAAGAGCCGCGAATGATCTCTTGCTGCATATGCATCCGCTGCGTGGGCGTCACACCGCGCTTCAGAAAGACTTCCTCTTCGCTGTCCTTGTCCAGCCCTTTGACGTGGTCTTCACCGCTGAGCTCCGGAGCCTCATCCGCCAGAGCGACCCGCCCCGCCATCCGCTGGACCGTGCCGTGTGAGCCGTTCGCCGCCGCACGCTGGGCGGTGACGGAGGGGGCGGTCGTCTGGCCCGCGGCGTAGGCGTGACCGTCCTCCTCCGCTGCCTGTTCGGAGGGCTGCCTCGGGTTGGTGACGCTGACTCCGGCGCCGTTGCTGTGGCCCGTCTCGGGCACGCCCTTGAGGTTCTTGTCGACGTGGCTCAGCTCGTGGCCGATCAGCTTGTCGTCGCCCGCGGTCCCGGCGGAGAGGAAGATGTGGTTGCCGATGGTCATGGCCTCGGCGCCCATCGCGGCCGTGGCACGCTGGGCCACCGCGTCACGGTGGAGGCGGGTGGAGGAGAGCTGGTCGTTCTGGTAGAACGCCCCGGCCTTCGCCACGACCGACGACGGCAACGACTCGCTCGACGAATTCATGGCGGCGGCCACCAGGGCGCTCTGCCCCTCCGGACTGGTGTCGTGCACCCCGTCGTGGGTGTGCCCGTCCTCCTCCTCGGCGCGCGCGACGGTGGCGGCACCCGAGGAACGCTGGACCGGACCTTGCTGCGCCTGGTGCCCGCATCCGGCGCCGTGCTGGTGCTGGTCCTGCGCTCCCGGGTGCCCCGACCGCCGCAGCATTTCGACCACCGCCTGGTTCCCGGCCCGGCTCTGCTGGGCGAGCATCCGCTGCACGGCCGTTCCGGCGAAGGTGGGAGTCGCTCGTGGCCGCCGGGGTGCCCGCCCTTCCCCCGTCGTGCTGTTCTCGTCACGGGCCCGTCCCATATGTCTTCCTCCGGCGGTCAATGGCGATCCAACCGCCCCACGCTCGCAGGCGAGGTGGCCACCTTCCCAGAGGCGCAGGGGCAGACTTACGGCCCTGACGGGCAGGTGGCAGCCACCACGGTCTACCGCATCACTCCGTCACCCCGTCGATCTGGAACGTCTGCACCGACCCCGCGGCGAACGGCACGCTCAGCCGCTTGCCGTCCAGCACCGTGTCCCGGCGCGCGGTGTACAGGTCGCCGCCGCCCGCCGTCTGGGTCGACCAGCGCGGTACGAGGCCGCCCGTACCGCCGGTGGCCTGGCCGAACCGTGACAGGTCGAAGGTCATGGTCTGCGCGGCGCCGGGGTTGACGGCGACGAGCACCAGGCGGCGGGCGGCCGCGTCGTACGCCGCCACCGCGTGGTCCGAGCCGGTGGCCAGGATGCGCATGCCGGGGCGGATGTGCCGGGTGAACTGGGCGAGGACGTAGTACTTGGTCTGGACGGCGCCGGGCTGCGCGGTGTTCGGGTCGTAGTGGATGAGCGCCCAGCCCGCGCTGGGGTCCATGACCTGCCAGTAGCACCAGGCGGTCGGGTGCAGCCAG
>NZ_GG657754.1:4377529-4388078 GCF_000158915.1 Streptomyces himastatinicus ATCC 53653
CCAGGTGGAGGAAGGTTCGTTGAACGGCTCGACGGTGGCGAAGCGGACGCCCCAGTGGTCCTGGGCGTAGCGGGCGGTGGTGGCGAGGTAGACGGCGAACTGCCGGTAGTTCCAGGACTGGAGGTTGTTGCCGCCGTCCGCGGCGCCGGACGGGTTGTGGTTGAGGCACATCCACCACATGGGCGCGTTGGAGAACAGCTCGGTGACGGCGCCACGCTGGACGGCCTTGGTGAGCGCCGCGCGCTGGGTCGCGTCGGAGGTCCAGCGCCAGGCGGCGGAGGCCGGGTCCTCACTCGACCAGTCGTGCCAGAAGCCCTCGATCTGCTTGAACCGGGGGATGTTGGGCGAGACGGCCATGGACTGGCCGTTCACGCTGGTCCAGGCGCAGCCGCCGACGTTGTAGCGGGCGATGTTCAGGCCGAGCCCGGGAAGGGTGGTCCCGGCGTACGACGTATTACGGGTGGTGAAGAAGAGGTCGGCGAAGTCGTCCCGCTGCCCGAAGAGGTTGGCCCACCAGGCGAGCGAGGTGCCCCAGCCCTCCCAGCCCCCGTGGTCGGTGCCCGGATCGACGGTGACGGCTTCGTCGGCGTGGGCCGTGCCGGTGGTCAGTGCGGTGCCGAGCAGGGTTGCGCTTGCTGCGGTGAGGAGCGTTCTTCGTCGCACCATGTGTCCCTTCTGCCGCTTGGGGCCCCCGTGGTGTGAAGCGTCGGGTGCGGAGGGGGAGTTGTCGAGAGGTATGACAGCGCTTTCTGCCAGGGGGCGGGCGGCGCGTAAATCGGTTGCCTTGGGCCCGCCGCCGCGCTCAGGATGTCCGCGACATTCCGCCGACAGCACAGGAGCATGCGATGCGCCGATTCCTCGGAACGACTCAGCGCCCCCACCGGACGACCGTCTTCGAGGACATCACCACGCATGCACCACACCATCAACATCGGCGTACTCGCCCATGTCGACGCCGGTAAGACCAGCCTCACCGAGCGGCTGCTGTTCGACGCGGGCGTCATCGACCGCCTCGGCAGCGTCGACGCCGGGGACACCCAGACCGATACGGGCGCCATCGAGCGGGAGCGCGGCATCACCGTGCGGTCGGCCGTCGCCTCCTTCCGCGCGGGCAACACCCAGGTCAATCTGATCGATACCCCCGGCCACTCCGACTTCATCGCCGAGGTCGAGCGGGCGCTCGGCGTGCTGGACGGGGCCGTGCTCGTGCTGTCCGCGGTCGAGGGCGCCCAGGCGGCAGCTCGGGTGCTGATGAAGGCGCTGAGGCGGTTGCGGCTGCCGGTGCTGCTCTTCGTCAACAAGATCGACCGGGCCGGTGCCCGGCACGCGGAGCTGCTGACGGACATCCGGCGGCTGCTGGCGCCGCACATCGTGCCCATGACGGACGTACGGGACCTGGGCACCCGGGCCGCGCGCACCCGGCCGCGGTCCCTGGACGACGTCGGCGTACGCACAGAGGTCGCCGAGGTGCTGGCCGAGACCGACGACGCGCTCCTCGCCCGGCTCGTGGACGGCCCGCTCCCCTCCCCCGCCGAGGTGCGCGCGGCGCTGGCCGCGGGGACGGCGGAGGGTCGGGTGCACCCGGTGTACTTCGGTTCGGCGCTGAGCGGGGAGGGCGTCGCGGCCCTCGTCGAGGGCGTCGTACGGTACGTCCCGCCCAGCCGGGCCGGGGACGGCGGTACCGAACCCCGGGGAACCGTCTTCGCGGTCGAGCGGGCGGCGGGCTCCGCCACGAAGACCGCGTATCTGCGGCTGTTCTCAGGCGAACTGACCGTACGGCAGCACCTCACCCTGCACCGGCCCGGCGACCGGCACGGCGCCGGGCACAGCGGGCAGATCACCGCGCTGGAGGTGGTGGGCCGGGCCAGGGCGCGGACGCTGGCCGCCGGGGAGATCGCGCGGATCAAGGGGCTGCCCGAGGTCCGCGTCGGCGACCGGCTCGGGGAGTTCCACGACGACGAACAACGCCACTTCGCCGCGCCCACCCTCCACACCCTCGTCCACGCCCGCGAACCCGGCCCCGCGGCCGCCGCCCGGCTGCACACCGCGCTGCTCGCCCTCGCCGACCAGGATCCGCTGATCACCGCCCGGGCGATGCCCGGCGGCGCCACGTCGGTGCTGCTGTACGGCGAGGTCCAGAAGCAGATCATCGCGGCGACGCTCGCCCAGGACTACGGCATCGAGGCCGACTTCGAGCCGAGCCGCCCGGTCCTGGTGGAGCGCCCCGCGGGGGTCGGGGAGGCGTGCCACGAGATGGCCCGGCGCGGCCATACCGGGCCGTGGGCGACGGTCGGGCTGCGCGTCGAGCCCGCCGCGACCGGGTCCGGGGTCGGTTTCGGCTACGAGACCGAACTGGGCGCCCTGCCGCGGGCGTTCCACACCGCCATCGAGCAGACCGTGCACGACACGCTGCGTCAGGGCCCGCGCGGGCGCGCGGTCACGGACTGCCGGGTCACTCTGATCCGTTCGGGCTTCAACGCCCCGGTCAGCACCGCGGCCGACTTCCGGGGCGTCACCCCGGGGGTGCTGTGGCAGGCGCTGGAGCGGGCGGGGTGGCGGGTGTACGAGCCGTATCACGCCTTCGAGCTGGAGATTCCGTCCGATGTGCTCGCACCCGTCACCGCCCGGCTCGCCGCGGTCGGGGCGGACCTGGCGGAGAGCGCGGGCGGTGGGGCGGGGTGGCTGCTCACGGGGGAGATCCCGGTGCGGTCGGTGCACGCGTTCGAGCACGCGCTGCCGGGGCTGTCGCGGGGCGAGGGGGTGTGGCTGTCCCGCCCGTCCGGCGACCGGCCGCTCCCCGGCAGCGCCACCGTCCGCTAGATGTCGGGCCCGGAGACGCGGGTGTAGGACACGGTGTTGCTAAAAACCGCCTTCCGTCGTCACGGTAACGTTGCCGCCCCGGCCGACCCAGCCGGGGCGGTCGCCGTCACCCAGGTGTCCGACACGACCGTGAACGCGGCGAGCGTGGAGCCGAAATGGACCGCGCTCGTCGTGGTCAGGCCGGTGCCGAACAGGGTGACCGTGTTGCCGCCGCCCAGCGGGCCCTGGCCGGGGACCGCGCTGGTGAGGACGGGAACGGCGGCATAGGTGTAGGGGACGCCGTTGCTGGTGCCGCCCGGCGTGATCACCGTGACCTGCACCGTTCCGGCGCTTCCCGGCGGCGCCACCGCGTTGATCTGGATGGCGGAGACGACCGTGAAGGACGTGGCGTCGACGGTGCCGAACTTGACGGCCGTCGCGCCGAGCAGGTTCGTCCCCGTGAGAGTGACGGCCGTGCCGCCGGAGGCCGGGCCCTGGCTGGGGCTGACGGCGCTGAGGGTGGGGAGGCCGACGTAGAAGTACGTGATGCCGTTGCTCGTACCGCCGGGACCGGTCACCGTCACCTGCACCGGACCGGCACTCCCGGGCGGCGCCACCGCGGTGATCTGCGTGGCCGACCCCACGGTGAATGACACCGCGGGCGTCGGGCCGAACTGCACGGCCGTGGCCCCGGTGAACCCGCTGCCGGTCAGCGTCACCGTATTGCCGCCGCTCACCGGGCCCTGACTCGGCGAGACCGCGCTGAGCACCGGGCCCGCCGCGTAGGTGTAGGTGACGCCGTTGCTCGTACCGCCCGGACCGGTCACCGTGACCTGCACCGGGACCGGCACTCCCGGGCGGCGCCACTGCCGTGATCTGCGTCGACGACACCACCGTGAACGACGACGCGTTCACAGAACCCGAAGCGGAACCGCCGTCACGCCGCTTGAAACCGCTGCCCGTCAGCGTCCACCGAGATGCACCAGCGGCCGGGACCCTGGTTCGGCGAGAACACGGCTCAGCACCGGACTGGCCACATAACGTATAGGTGGACACCATTGCTTCCTTTCTACCCGCCGGACCCGTCACCGTGACCTGCACCGGACCAGCACTCCCGGGCGGCGCCACCGCCGTGATCTGCGACGGCGACACCACCGTGAACGACGACGCGTTCACAGAACCGAAGCGCACCGCCGTGGCCCCGCCGAGACCGCTGCCGGTCAGCGTCACGGTGGTGCCCCCGGCGGTCGGGCCCTGCACGGGCGAGACGCCGCTCAGCACGGGGGCGGAGGCGGAGGCGTAGCTGAAGGTGACGCCGTTGCTCGTGCCGCCCGGACCGGTCACCGTGATCAGGACGGTGCCGGAGCCCGCCGGGGAGGTGGCGGTGATCTGGTTGGCGGACACGACGGTGAAGGCCGGGGCGAGGGTGGTGCCGAACCGGACCGCCGTCGCCTGGTTGAAGTTGCTCCCCATGATGGTCACGACGGTCCCGCCCCCGGGTGCTCCGGAGGCGGGACTGACGGAACTGATCACCGGAGGGGACGCCGCCGTGACCGCGGGCGCGGCGGTTGCCATGGAACCTGTCTCCGGGCCTGCGGCCTGAGGGGTGCTCAAGGTGCTGCTCCTTCCGGCGGAACGTCCCAGGGGGTGATCAGATACCGGGCGACGCGAGGTACTGGAACTGGGTCGCAGCGGTCGCGCTGCCCGCCGGGTTGGTGACGGTGACGTCGGCGGGGCCGGGCTGTCCGTCCGCCGTGGGCGGCGAGACCGCGGACACGGTGGTGGCGTTGACGACGCTGAACGGCGCCGCGATGCCACCGAAGGTGACGGACTGCGTGGTGTCCAGGTTGGTGCCGTTGATGGTCACCGCGGTGCCGCCGGAGGCCGGGCCGGAGGTGGGGGTGAAGGTGGTGACGGTGGGCGCGTCCACATAGGTGTAGGACAGGCCGTTGTTGCTGCCGCCCGCGGTGGTGACGGTGACTCCGACGGACCCGGCCGCGGCGCCCGCGGGCACGGCGACGGTGATCACGCTGTCGGAGACGATGGTCGGCGTGGCGCTGTTGGCGCCGAAGGCCACGGCCGTGGCGGTCGACAGACCGGTGCCGGTGATGGTGATCGTGTTGCCGCCCGCGAGCGGCCCGGACGAGGCGCTCAGGCCGGACTTGAAGGGGGCGCCGACGTAGAAGAACGTCAGCGGGTTGCTGGTGCCGCCCGGCGTGGTCACGGTCACGGGGACCGCACCCGTGCCGGACGGCGAGATCACCGTGACCGAGGTGGGCGTGTTGGCGGTGATGGTGGCGTTCTTGCTGCCGAACTTCACGGCCGAGGCGTTGGCAAGGTTCGTACCGGTGATGGTGACTGTGGTGCCGCCGCCGGTCGACCCCTGGTCAGGAGAGATGGGCATGGCGATTTCTCCCTGCTGAAGACTGAGCGGGCCCGGAATCCCAAGGCGGCTCAGCGGACGGAAAGGGAAGGGATGGGAGGGACGGGCCGGGCGGGACGGACCCGCTCGCGCTCGCAGGAGAATGCGATGTGCGCCGGCCGGGTCGTTGGGGACGCCCGCCCGGCCCCCTCGCTCGGCACGCCTGGCGCCCGGGACCGGCGAGGGTGCGGGGCCTGGTTCGTCGGGAATCCCGACGGAGGCCGTACCGCACGTTTTCAGTAATCCATCGGAATGAGTCCGTCCACAAGAAGTGTGACGCCGCATCACTCGAATGGCGGGGCGTGCGACCGCCACGGGTCCCCGCGGCCCCTGCGCCCGGCCCTCGGGGACCGCGCGGGGGCGCGCGGCCCGGCCTTTCGCCGGGCACTCACCCTTTCCCGTGACCCATCGGACGAAGGGGTCACTTCCGCCCCTGGCGGGCGTATCCTCTTGCCGCATGGGGGCGGACATCGGCATTCCCGTCAATGAGTCCACCGCCGGGGGGTTTTGGCGGGTACGCATCCGCGGCATGACCGGGGAGATCCTGGGCGCCGGAATCCTTCTGGGCGGCGACACCGTGCTGACGTGCGCCCATGTCATCCCGGACGACGGGCGCCCGGTCCCCGCGTCACAGGTCCTCGTCGACCTGGTGCAGGTGCCCGACGCCGCCCCCGTGACCGCGCGCGTCGCCGCGGGTTGCTGGGTTCCCCGGCGCGCCGACGGATGCGGTGACATCGCGCTGCTGACCCTGGACCGGCCGCAGCCCGCCGAGCACGCCGCACCCCTGTACCGGCTGTCGCCCGAGCCGCTGGGGCAGGTCCGGAACCTGGGCTTCCCGCGTCACAACGACGACGGCACCTGGTTCTACGCGAAGATCGCCGGGACCGTCGGCCCGCGCGCGGAGTGGCTGGAGCTGATCCCGGACTCCCCCGGGGACGTGGTGCGCCGCGGATGCAGCGGCGCCGGAGTGGAGGACGTGAAGACCGGCCATGTCATCGGGATGATCGTCAACCGCTACGACGACGCCGCCGACATCCCCGCCGACGAGCGCCGCCTGCGGTCGAACATGATCCACATCGAAACGATCCTGCGTCACCTCCCGCTCGTCCACCGCTTCGTGGGCGGCGACCGGGTCGTCGACGCCCGGCTCGTCTCCCGGCTGACCGGCGGCGACCGTAATGTCCTGGACATCCCGTTCGCGCAGCGGCTCGCCCTGTGGCTGCGCCGCGAGTCCCTGGCCGGGCGGCGCGCGGGCGTCGCGGACGTGGAGACCGTCGTCATCGCGCACGACGACAGCGGCCGCTACGAGGCGCTCAGCCGCGCCGTGACCCTCGCCGACCGCGAGCTGTCCGGCGGCGGTGACGACGAGGCGGTGTCCGCCGCGCCGCACGGCACCGTGCCGCCGCTGGGCAGCGTCGACCTGGCCATCGACGTCACCGGCCGCACCGAAACCGAGGTGGCCCGCCGGGTCGCCGACCGGATGGACCTGCGCTCGCCCGGCGACACCTCCCCGCTCAGCCGGATCCGGGCCAACGCCGTCCCGCTGACCGTCGTGGCCGTCGGGCTCGACCGGGCGAGCGAACCGGAGGCGCTGCTGCACTTCATGAAGCTCCTCGCCGACCAGGGCGCCCGGCTGATGCTGGTCTTCCGCGATCCGCACGCGGCCGGACTGCGGCTGGCCGAGCGGCTGTTCCGCCCCGACCCGGAGCGGATCGACGCCTGGCTGGACGAACTGGCCGACCGGGTCGCGGAGGCCACCGGCCTGGAACAGGAGGCCACCGCGGCCGGGGCGCGCGCCGCGTCCGACCCGGCCGAGGCCCCGGCGCTGCGCATCAACCTGACCCGGCTGCGCGGCGACCCCGAACTGCGCACCCACCACATCGTCGCCAAGCTGGCCGCGTTCGAGCACGCGGTCCGGGCCGTACGGGAGCGGGCCGAGACCGCGCTGCGCACGGCCGACGCCCAGCGCGACGAGGTCAAGGAGCTGAAGGGCCTGCTGAACGCGTACGCCGCGCTGCTCGGGGCGAAGGCCGCCTCGGAGCGCCGGGAGCTGTTCCCGCTCCAGCGCGCCGCCCACCGCGAACTGACCGCGGTCCCCTGCGACGTGGCGGCGGCGCGCCGCGCCGTCGACCGCTTCGTCCGAGCCGTGCACCTGCCCCCGGAGGCACCATGACGCCACCGAGCGCGGACTCCCCCGGCGGCGGCCGGATCAACCCCCGAGGCTTCTGCCCGGAGTGCGCCCGCAGACATGCCCCGGGCACGGGACTCGGCCCGGCCACCGGCGCACGGCCCGGCACACGCCCAGCCCGCTCCGCCGACCGCTTCGTCCGGGCCGTGCACCTGCCCCTGGAAGGGGGCGCGTCATGACGCCACCGACCGCGGCATGCACCCGCACGGACTGCCCCGGCGAAGGCACCGCCCGGATCAACCCCCGAAGCTTCCGCACCGAATGCGGCCGCAGCCCCATCGCCCAGGGCCCGAGCACACCCCCGGGCCACGCTGACGACCCAGACCCAGCCGCGCCCGGCACTCCCGCCGAACCCGCCACGGGCGCACGACCCGGCACAGGCCCAAACCGCGCCGTCGACCGCATCGTCCGGGCCGTGCACGCGGCGCCGGGCGCCTCGCCGGAAGGGGAGACGCCATGACGCCACCGAGCACGACGTGCACCCGCCCGGATTGCCCCGGCGACGGCACCGGCCGGATCAACCCCCGCGGCTTCTGCACGGAGTGCGGCCGCAGACCCCGACCGACTGCCCCGGGCCGGGCCCCGGGCGGCGCCCCGGTCCCGGCCCAGAGCCCGGGTCCAGCCGCACCCGGCACGAGCCCACAGCCCGGCAGAGGCCCGGACCCGGGCCCCGGCACCGCCACGGGCGCAGGAACCCACACCGGCGCGCAGCCCGACGGGCACGCAGCCCCGGCCCCCGCCACCGGCACCGGCGCAGGGCCCGGCGCGGGCCCCGGCACCGCCACCGGACCCAACGCAGGCTCCGGCGCGGCCACCGGCATGCCACCGGTTCGTGGCCCCGGCTCCGGCACAGACCCCGGCTCCGGCCCCAGCCCCGCCAAAGCCAACGCCAACGGCACTCGCACCGGCAGTCTGGGGTCCGGGGCCACCACCGCCACCGATCGGGCGCGGCGTCGGGACGCGGCGCGGAAGTTCAGCCTCGGGGCTGCCGGGGACGGGTTGTTGGATCTGCCGCGGGTCGAGCTGCCCTCCCTCACCGACCTCGTGCTCGACGATCCGCGGCCACCGTCCCGCGGCCAGATCTGTGGTCGGCCCGGGTGCGAGGAGACCGTGGGCGCGCCCTACAACGGGGAGCCCGCGCTGTCGGCGGGGTTCTGTCCCCGCTGCCGCCATCCGTTCGACTTCACCCCGCGGCTGCGCCCCGGGGATCTGCTGGGCGACCAGTACAAGGTGATCGGCTGTGTCGCGTACGGCGGACTCGGCTGGGTCTATCTCGCCGAGGACACCCAGCTCGACCGGCAACCCGTCGCCATCAAGGGCCTGATCAACAACGAGGACGAGGCGGCGCTGCGGGCGGCGGTCGAGGAGCGCCGCTATCTGACGATGCTCGACCACCCCGAAATCGTCCGCATCATCAACTACGTCACCCAGCCCGAAGAACCCACCGGCGGCACCGGCAGCGACCGGCTCACCGGCTACATCGTGATGGAGTTCGTCGGCGGCATGACGCTCGCCCAGATACGGGACTGCATCGCGGACGCCATGCCGCCGTACGACGGGCCCCGGCTGTACGAGCACATCCTGGCGTACGGCTGCCTGGTGCTGCGCGCGGTCGGCTATCTGCACGCGGAGCGGCTGCTGTACTGCGACCTCAAGCCGAGCAACGTGATGCACTACGAGAGCCGGGTCAAGGTGATCGACCTGGGCGCGGTCCGGCGGCTGGGGCGCCACGGCGGCGATCCGCCCGTCATCACCGAGGGGTTCGCCTCCCCCGAGTCGCTGCGGGGCGGCCCGCTCACCGAGCGCCATGACCTGTACGGCGTCGGCACGACCCTGCGGTCGCTGTCCGACAAGGCCGGGCGGCCCGAGCAGGCGCCGCCGGGGCTGGGCGCCGAGTCGTACCGGCGGGTGCTGGCCCGCGCCACGGCGCACGATCCGCGGCGGCGGTTCGGGTCGGCGGGCGAGATGTCCGAGCAGCTGTGGGGCGTGCTGCGGGAGATCCACGCGCTGCGGCTGCGGGAGGAACAGCCCGCGCCGTCCACGCTGTTCGCCCCGACCGCCGCCCTGCTGGACGCGGGGCTCGGCCGGATCCCGGGGCTCGAACACTGGCTGGACGGCGATCCGCGCCGGGCCCTCGCGCACGGGCTGCCGTCCCCGGAGCAGGTGCCGCCGGGCCTGCCGGTGCCGTTCCCGGACGCGGCGGACCCGGGCGCGGCCCTACTCAACACCCCGACCGACAGCGGCTCGCGGCGGCTGATCGAGCAGCTGGGCGCGTTCCCGTACCCCTCGGCCGAGATCCGCTTCCGTACCTGCCGCGCCTATCTGGACCTGGGGATGCGGGACCGCGCGGCCGCCGAGCTGACGGCCGCCGAGGAGATCATCGGCAGTGGCGCCCCGTACGACTGGCGGCCCGCCTGGCACCGCGCCCTGCTGCGGCTCGCGGGCGCCGCGGTGGCCGAGGCGCGGCGCGCGTTCGACGAGGTGTACAGTGCGCTGCCCGGCGAGTACGCGCCCAAGCTGGCGCTGGGCTACTGCGCCGAGCACCTGGGCGACCACGACGCCGCCAAGCGGTTCTACGAGGCGGTGTGGGAGCGCAACCGCTCCCAGGGCAGCGCCGCCTTCGGCCTGGCCCGGCTGCGGCTGGCCGCCGGGGACCGGGGCGGGGCGGCCGCCGTCCTCGACGGGGTGCCGAAGGTGTCGCGCCACTACGACGCCGCCCGCATCGCGACCGTACGGGTCCTCGCGGGGCGGCTCGGCGAGGAGGACCGGCCCACCGGCGAGGACCTGGTGGAGGTGCTGACCCGGCTGCCGCGGCTGTACCTGGACGACGGGCGCGCCCAGGGCCAGGCCCGGGACCGGCTCACCGCGGAGGTGCTGGAGGCCGCGCTGGACGGGACGCTGCGCCGGGGAGCGGCGGGCGAACCGGCCGATCCCGGGCTGCTGTTCGGCGAGGGGGACGACGAGCTGTCGGTGCGGTCGCGGCTCGAAGCGGTGCTGCGCCGGCTGGCCCGGCAGGCGGACAGCCCGGAGGCACTGGGGGCGCTCGTGGACCGCGCCAACGCCATCCGGCCCATGACGGGCGTCTGACACAGGGGGACAGGGGAAACGCATGAGCCAGGACAACCAGGACAGCCAGGACA
>NZ_GG657754.1:4388178-4397818 GCF_000158915.1 Streptomyces himastatinicus ATCC 53653
CGAGCCCGAGGGCGACGAGCCCTCCATCACGCTGCGCGTGCACCAGAACAAGTACCTCCCGGCCGCCGCGGGCCGCGCCGAGATGCACGCCGTCATCAGCGTCGAGACCCGGGGACTCGGCCCCGCCGCGGCCCGTACCGCCGCCTCCGAGGTCATCGTCATCGACTGCTCCGGGTCGATGAGCTGGCCCCCGACGAAGATCGCGGCGGCCCGCCGGGCGACCGCGACCGCCGTCGGCGTCCTGCGCGACGGCACCCACTTCGCGATCATCGAGGGCACCGAACAGGCCCAGGTCGTCTATCCGTTCGCGGGCGGTATGGCCGTCGCGGGCCCCGACACCCGGGCGGCCGCCGCCCGGGTCGCGGCCCGGCTGCCCGCCATCGGCGGCACGGCCATCGGCGCCTGGCTGGATCTCGCCCGGCGGCTCCACCTCGGCCGCCCCGCCGCGATCCGGCACACCCTGCTCCTCACCGACGGCCGCAACGAACACGACGCGGCCGGGTACCTGGACAAGGTGCTGGACGCCTGCGCCCCGCACTTCACCTGCGACGCGCGCGGCATCGGCGACGGCTGGGACGCCACCGAGCTGAAGGAGATCGTGCGCAGGCTGCACGGCCGCGCCGACGCGGTGCTGGACGACTCCGCGCTGGCCGCCGAGTTCGAGGAGATGACGCGCGCCTCCATGGCCAAGGCCCTGTCCGGGCTGCGGATCCGGGTCCGTACCCGGGCGGGCGGCCGGATCGCCTTCGTCAAGCAGGTGCACCCCACCCGGGCCGACCTCACCGACGAGGGCACCCGGCCCGACGCCCGCACCTGGGAGTGCCGCACCGACGCGTGGGGCGACGAGTCCCGCGAGTTCCATCTGTGCGTCCTCGCCGACCCCGACGGCGATCCGACGGGCGAGGACGTCGAACTGGCCGCCGTCGATGTCGTGCCGGACGTCGACCTCGCCCCGGACGGCGATACGGCCCTTCCGCTGCCCGTCGCGCCGCCCGCCCGGTCCGTGCTCGTCCAGTGGACCGACGACGTGCTGCTGTCCTCCCGCGTCGACCCCCGGCTGGCGCACTACGGGGCCGATGCCTCCCTCGGCCACGCCATCACCGCGGGCTGCGACGCGTACGAGGCGGGCGACCGCGAGGAGGCCAGGCGGCAGTGGGGTCAGGCCGTCCGGCTCGCGCACGGGCTGGGCAGCGCCAAGATGCTGGAGCGGCTGCGCGGACTGGTCCACATCGTCGACGCCGCCACCGGTGAGGTGCGGATCCGGGAGCCCATCCGGCCGCTGGACCTCAACTCGGCGATGATCGTGACCGAGGAGAGCGTCCGCTTCACCGCCCCGGTCGCGGCCCCCACCGGCCCGGACCGGCTCTGCCCGTCCTGCCGCCGCACCGCGCCCGCCACCGCCGCGTACTGCCAGAAGTGCGACACCCCGCTGAGCCCGGAGGGGGCCTTATGAGCGGGACCGAGCGGGGAAGAGCGGGCGGGACGCGGACGTTCCTCATCCGGCGGCTGACCGCGCTGCTCGTCCTCACGGCGGCGGCGGTGACCGCGCTGTTCGCCGCGTACTACGGCGTCAGCCGCAACTCCGCGGCGGTCAGCGAGCGGTCGACCCCGGCGATCCTCCAGGTGGCCGCCGCGACCGACGCTCTCCACGCCGCCAACGCCCGCGCCGAGCTGAGCCTCGACGGCCCCACCACGGACGTCGAGGGGCTCGGCGAGGACTACCGCAACGAACTGTCCACCGCCAACCAGAGCCTGGCCCAGGCCGTCAAGAGCACCACCGGCGGCAAGGCGGCCCGGCAGTCGCTGCTCACCATCGCCGGGCTGGTCTCCTCGTACAGCGACATCATCGAGCAGGCGTACGTGAACCGCGCCAACGAGGATCTGCGCAACGCCTATCTGGGCTACGCCACCGCCATGCTCACCCGGGACCACGACGGCGTCCTGGCCCGGCTGGGCACCGTGCAGGAAGGGCAGCAGCGGGTGCTGCGGGCGCAGACCTCGTTCGGCTGGCTGCTGGCGTTCGCCTGGTGGGTGCTGGTGCCCGCGCTGTTCGGCACCCTCGCTGTACTGCTGTGGCGCACCCAGCGCTATCTGCGGCGCCGCTTCCGCCGCCTGGTCAACCCATGGCTGGCCGCGGCGACCGCGCTGCTGCTCGCGGTGATCCCCCTGGCCTTCTTCACCCACCACACCCAGGGACGGCTGGACCAGGCCCGCGGCACCCTGCACCAGACGAACATCGGCTCCAACGGCGGCGAGACCACCGACAAGGTGGCCGACACCCTGCGGGACACCCGCTGGCGGGCCGGGGTCGTCGGCTGGATCCCGCTCGGCGGCGCGGTCCTCGCGGCGCTGATCCTGGTCGGGCTCCAGCCGCGCATCGACGAGTACCGGTTCCAGCCGCGATGAGCGCCCGGACCCGCTCCTTCAACGTGACCGCGGCCGTCCTCGGGCTGTGGCTGGTGGTGCTGTCCGCGGTCGGCGCGGGCGACACCGGAGGCCGCCAGTCGCGCGGCAGCGTCAGCGTGCTGGCCACCTGGACCGGCGACGAGGGCGCCGCCTTCCGCGATCTGCTCCAGTCGTTCACCGACGAGTCCGGGATCCGGGTCGACTACCAAGGCACCACCGCGCTGCGCGAGGTGCTGTCCTCGGAGGTGAAGGCGGGCACCCCGCCCGACATCGCCGTCCTGCCCAGCCCGGGCGAACTCGCCACCTACGCGGACGCCCTGGTCCCGCTGGAGAAGGTGCTCCCCAGGGACACGCTCGCCGCCTACGGACCGCTGTGGAAGCCCGCGCCGCGCGGGGACGGCGCGGTGTACGGCATCGCGGTCAAGGCCGACCTGAAGAGCATCGTCTGGTACGACGCGGCCCGTCACAAACGGCGTGAACTGCCCGCCCTCGCCGCCCGGGACGGCCAGTGGTGCGCCGGGATGGGCGGCGACGCGACCTCCGGCTGGCCGGGCACCGACTGGATCGAGGACATCCTGCTCCAGCAGCAGGGCAAGGCCGTCTACGAAGACTGGGCGACCGGCGCCCTGGCCTGGACGGACCCTCGGATCGGGCAGGCGTGGCGGACCTGGGGCTCCCTGTTCGGGAAGGGCGCGGCACGCACCGCGCTGCTCACCGACTTCCGGGACGCGGGCCGGAAGCTGTTCGCGGCGCGGCCCCCGTGCGCGCTGGAGCACCAGGGCTCGTTCATCCGCGGCGGCTACCCGCCGAAGGACCGCGCGCACGCCTCGTTCGCCTTCTCCACCGGGCTGATCCCCGGCGCCGACCGGGCCTCCACCGCCCGGGAGGTGTCCGCGGACTTCGCCGCGATGTTCCACGAAACCCCGCAGTCGCGCCGCCTCCTGGCGTACCTCACCTCGGCGAAGGTGCAGACGGCCTGGGCGGAGAACACCCCGTCCGGCCGCACCCGCCCGTTCTTCGCGAACGGCGACGTCCCCGTCACCGTCCAGCCCGACGACGTGGGCGAGAAGATCGCCAAGGCGCTCAAGAACTCCCGCTCGCTGTGCCTGGACGCCTCCGACGCCATGCCGACCCGGATGCGGCTGGCCTTCCAGCGCGCCGCCCTGGCCTACCTCAGCGAGGTGGCCAAGGGCCCGGACGCGCTGCTGACCAGCCTGGAGAAGGTCCGTACCGACCTGCACGACGAGCGCGGACGGCCCTGGCTGTCGACCGTCTGCGGATGATGCACCGGTCCTACGGGGCCATGTCCTTCGGGCAGGGCGTGCCGCGCGGCAGCTGGTACTTGCCCGCTATCCGGTACGTACCGGCGCGCGGCGCGTGCAGCACGGTCCACTCGTCCTCCGGCTGGCCCTCCACGGCGCCCTCGACCTGCTTGGTCAGACAGCCCTGGCGGTTGACCGGCAGCTCCTCGTGCGGGTCGGCCTTCGGCGCGTGGACGCTGCGCCCCTCGGAGTCGACCAGGCCCAGCCACGGCGAGTACGGGATGCGGATCAGGACCGGCCCGCGCTCCCGCACCTTCAGCACCAGCTGGTCGGCGCCCGCCCGCTGCACGGTGGCCGGGGGGTTCGCGAGCTGCGTCGGGTCCTTGACCTCGTACAGCTTCCAGTTGGCGTCCGACCACACCTGCCGCAGATACGGCAGCTTGGTGTCCTCCAGCAGCCGGGCCTCCTTCTCGGCCCCCTGGTCCGGGTTGTCGGCGGGCAGCACCACGAAGTGCACCGCCCAGCGCTTGAGCCACTCGTGATAGGTCGCGGGAGTGAGGGTGTTCTCGCCGTAGAAGATCGGGTTGCGGTCCAGGTCCCGCTGCCGGTTCCAGCCGCGCGCCAGGTTGACGTACGGGGCGAGCGCCGAGGACTCGCGGTGGCTGCGCACCGGCACCACCTCGACCCGGCCCCGGTCGGCGTCCTCCCGCTTCAGCCGGTCCACCAGCGGCGCCAGCTCACGGGCCCAGGACGCCGAGGGGGTGGTGTGGATGACGTCGTCGGCGGTCTTGACGACCTGCCACACCGTGATCGTCGCGAGCGACAGCACCAGCGCGAGCCACCGCTGTCCGGCCCGCGTGGTGCGCAGCTCGGCGCGGGCGGGCTTGATGCGGGGCTCGGTCAGCGCGGCGATCACCACCACACCGCCGAAGATCATGCCAAGCCGGGAGATGTTGGTGCCGATCTGGGAGGGGATCAGCCAGGTGAGCACCACACCGAACGAGTACAGCGCCGCGCCGACCCGCACCGTGCGCCACTCGGGCGGGGACAGCAGCCAGCCCGCGAGCCCGGCGGTCAGCGGCAGGATCACCGAGCCGATGGACATCGGCTGCTCACCGGAGAACGGGAACAGCCACGCGGACAGCCCGACCACCAGTGCCGGAGTGACGCCGAGCGCATACGCCGCCGGACGCCGATTGGTCAGCCACAGCGCGGCCGCCACGATCCCCACGAACAGGCCCGCCACCGGGCTGGCCATGGTCGCCACCGCGGACAGCAGGGCGGCCAGCAGGAACCGCCCGGTCCGGTGGTGCCAGTGCCGGGACCGCCACCGCACCGGCCACGCGAAGATGACCGCCACCGCGCCGAGCCCGAACATCGCGCCGAGCCCGAACGTCACCCGGCCCGAGGTCGCGTTGCAGACCAGCGCGAACGTGCCGTACAGGGCGGGCAGCATCGGCCGCGCCACCGAGCGGCTGCGGACCAGCAGCAGGGCGAGCAGCCCCGCGGACAGCGTCCCGGCGACGATCATGGTCGATCGGACGCCGAGGACCGCCATCAGATAGGGCGAGATGACGCTGTACGACACCGGGTGCATCCCGCCGTACCAGGCCAGGTTGTACGCCGAGTCGGGGTGCTGGAGGGCGAATTCCGCCCAGGCGTCCTGCGCGGCCAGGTCGCCGCCGCTGTTCGCGAGCAGCGCCACCCACAGCAGGTGCAGCACCGCGGCGGCGGCCAGCGCGGCGGGCACCGGACGGCGCAGCGCGGCCCAGGCGCGGTGGAACACTCCCGCCCGGACGGCCTCACCTCCGGGGGCCGCCTCCGGCGCGCGCTCGTCCCGCGCGTCCTGCTCGGCGAGTCGGCGCTGCGCGGGCAGGCGTATTCGCGCCGCGGTGCTCTCCTCCGAGCTCCCGTTCTTATCGGCCCGTGTCGGATCCACGGTGGTCACTGTGGCTCTCCCCGTCTCCCCCGAGGTCTGCCCCTGTTCATCTCTTCAACCCTGTTCCGGTTCCCCACGGTTCGCCTTGGTCTGGGCGAGTCAGGGTCGGGGACATCCTGCGACGCTAGCACGCGAGGCGGTTCGTCAGCGGCTGCGGGCACCGGCGCGGCTCCCCGCGCCGGTGCCCGTCCGGGTCAGGAGATACGGGTCAGCTTCGCGCCGAAGGACGGCTCGGACAAGTCGTTTTGCAGCGCCACCGGCGCCTTGACCCGACCGGGCCCGCTGCCCACGGTCACCTCGCCGACGACGGTTCCCGCCTTCGCCGTGTGCGGAATGGTTTTGCCGCCGTCACCGATCTTGATGTCGACGTTCAGCCCCGCCCAGCCGACCGCCTTCAGGTCCTTGGTGGCCACGACCGGAGTCGTACCACCGAGACCGTCGTCCACCTGGCCGACGACATCGCCCTTCTTGATGACCGTCGCCGAGGTGAGGGCGTCCTGCGCCGCGGTGATCAGCTTGTAGCTCTCCGTCTGCGCCAGCTGGAGGCTGGCGTCCAGCGTAGTGGGCGCGCGCTGTTCGAGCACGACGCCGAGGATCCGCTGCTTCTTGCCGTCGATCGTCCGCACCGCGCCCCACATCAGCGCACCGCCGGCCGGGGTCGACGAACCGGTCTTGATACCGATGACGCCGGGCTTCACCAGCAGATTGTTGTTGTTGTAGATCTTGCCGTCGAGACCGGGGATCTGCGTGTTGGGCGTCGCCACGACCTCGCGGAACGCCTCGGACTGCATCGCCGCCTTCGCCAGCTTGAGCTGGTCGGACGCGGTGGACTTGGTGGTCTCCTTCAGCCCGCTGGGGTCCGTGTACGTGGTGTTCTTCATCCCCAGGCTCTTGGCCGCGTCGTTCATCTTCTTGGTGAACGCGTCCAGCGACCCCGCGTCCCAGCGGGCCAGCAGGCGGGCGATGTTGTTGCTGGAGTTGATCAGCAGCAGCTGGAGGAGCTGGTGCTGGGTGAAGCTCTGGCCCTCCTTGACCGACGCCCGCGACTCGTCGGCCGACCCCGACTCCTCGGCCGCCGTCGCGTCGATCTCGATGCGCGGGCCCTCCGCACCGGCCTTCAGCGGATGGTCCTTGAGCACCACGTAAGCCGTCATCACCTTGGTGACACTGGCGATGGGCACCGCCTTCTGCGCCCCCGACGTGCCCAGGCTGCCCACGCCCTCGACCTCGGCCGCGGACTGGCCCTCGCCGGACCACGGCATGGCCAGCTTCTCGCCCTTGAACGCGTACGACGCGTCGGCCGTCAGCTTCAGCTCCGGCTCCGGCAGCGGCCGCACCGCCTGGGCGACCCCCAGGAGCACCACGAGCAGGATGACCAGCGGCGTCCAGATCTTGACCCGCCGCACCGCGGTCCGGATCGGCGTCTCGGGCTTCGGCGGCCTGTTCGTCAGCTCCGCCAGCAGATCCAGCGGCGCGGGCTGCTTCCCGTCCGGCGTCTGCGGCGGCAGCGGCTGCTGCTTGGTGCGCTCGGTCTCCGGCAGCTCGCCCGGCTTCGCCGGTGCCTTGGCCTTCTCGGGTTCCTTCGCCGGTGCCTTCGCCTGCGCGGGGGCGGGGTCGTCGGTGGAACGCAGCGGTACGAACTTGCTGGTGCGCTCGTTCTCGCCCTCGGGCCGCTTGGTGCCCTTGCCGCCCTTGTCCGCGTCGCTCGGGAGCGCCTTGATCGCGGTGGTGGGCTGGTCGACGCCCTTCTTCTTCTCCGGGAGCACGCCGAACGCGGAGGTGGGCCGGTCGACCAGCTTTCCGTCCTCGTCCACCTTGGGCGCGCGGAAGACGGCGGTCTTCTGGTCGACGGACCGCCCGGACGGCTTGTCGTCGCCCTCGCCGCCGTCGTCATCGGCCCCCGCCCACGCGGGACGCCGCCCACCGGAACGCTTGTCGTCACCGGACGCGCCCGAGTCGTCCTTGCCGCCGGACGCGGCATCGCCGTCACGGTCGGCGTCCGGGTCCGACTTCGGCGTACGGAACGCCGCGGTCTTCCGGTCGACCGGCCCGTCCGACGACGCATCGTCGGACGCAGCGTCGCCCTTGGCGGCCGACTCGGCATCCTCGCCCTCGGCGTCGGCGGCAGCCGTCTCCGCACGGGACGCACCCGAACCCTTGGCGGCCGACGCACCCGCGTCATCGTTGCCGCCGGAGTCGGCGTCCTCACCGAGCGCTTCGCCCTTGGCGGCCGACTCGGCGTCCTCGCCGTCGACGTCGGCGGCAGCCGTCTCCGTACGAGACGCACCCGCACCCTTGCCGCCGGACGCGGCCGAGTCGCCCTTCACTCCGGACGCGGCATCGTCGTCGGACTCGGCGTCCGACGTCGCCTCGTCGTCGGACGCGGCCTTGGCGCGATCCTCATCGCCGTCGGCGTCAGGGGCTACGTCCGCCGTACGGAACACCGCGGTCTTCCGATCGACCGCCCCGTCCGACGACACGTCGTCCGAAGCAGCGTCACCCTCGGCACCCGCCGCACCCTTGCCGCCGGAGTCGGCGTCCTCACCGAGCGCGTCATCCTTGGCGGCCGAGTCGGCGTCCTCGCCGTCCTCCTCGCCCTCGGCGGCAGCCGTCTCCGTACGGGACGCACCCGCACCCTTGCCGCCGGACGCGGCCTCCGCGTCGTCGCCGCCCTCGGCTTCCCCATCCGCGTCCGGTTCGTCGGACGCGACCCAGGCCGCGACGGCCTCCCGCAGGCGGGAGTCGCTTCCTTCCGGCTTGTCGGTCTCACCGGCTCCGCCGGACGCCGCCTTCGACGAGGGCGCCTCGTCGGTGGGGCGGACCGGCAGCCCCGACTCGGTCTCCGCGCCCTCCGGCTCCGCCGATTCGCTTTCGCGAACGCCAGACGCGCCGTCGTCACCACCGGCTTCCGGAGATTCCGATTCCGCTTCCGCCGAGGCCGTCTCGGACTCGTCGGGAGTCGGCTCGGACGCGTCCTCGGCCACGGCGACCGCCGCATGCCCGCCGTCGGCCTCCCCCTCACGGAAGGCCGTGAGCCGCGGATCGCGTGCTCCCCTAGCCGTCTCCCCCGACGACTTCTGCTGATCCGACTTGCCGGGGGACTCGCCCGCCACCGATGCCTCCTCGATACGTCACACGGGACGCCGGGCGTCTCCTGACGCCGCGTCCCGCATTACAACCATCATCCAGTGTCCTGTGTGTCCGGCGTGCGGTCGTGCAACACCGCCGCCGGAGAGCGCCTCAGGGTGATCGCTCATCTGCTAGACGAGAAAGACATACCTACCGGTTCCCACCCAAATCCCCCAGGCACTCTCGACAGACCAATGTGGCAGGGGTCACCCTGTCATTCATCCACGCGGGGAGGCATGGATGGGCAGGAGCCGCAGAACAATTCCGGAGGAGCTTCTGCTGCTGGCCCTGGACCCGACCACGGGTACCACGGCGCAGCCGCAGTCGCTCGACCTCGGTCTTGCCGGGGCACAGCTAGTAGAGCTGGCCTTGGCCGGACGGATAGCCCCTGACGGGGATCGTATCGCCGTGGTGCTGCCACGGCCGACAGGAGATCCAACTCTGGACTCCGCACTGGAACTGCTGCGCCGTCGCGGCAGTCCGGTTCGGGCTGTCCACTGGATCGGCGGGCCCCGGCTGGGGCTGCGCCAGACGTATCTCACGCACCTGGAGCGGTGCGGCATGGTGCATGCCGTGGCGGGCCAGATGTGCGGGGTACTGCCGACGACTCGCTACCAGGCGACGGACACGGCGATCAGCCGGGAGATCAGGAACCGGCTGGACAGTGCGATCCGCACCGGCGTACCGCCGGACCCGCGGACCGCCGCGCTCGCCGCCCTGGCCCATGCGGTCGGGCTCGGCAAGCACTTGTATCCCGGGAACGAGGGGCGCTCCTCGCGCTCCAGGCTCCGGGATCTGATCAGGCACGACCCGATGGGTGGCCTGGTGGCGCACGCCGTGATGGACGTGCAGAACGGTGTCGCGGCGCAGCCACGGCGCGCACCGGCGCCGGGCCGACCGCCGG
>NZ_GG657754.1:4398079-4436713 GCF_000158915.1 Streptomyces himastatinicus ATCC 53653
GCAGAACCGATACAGCACCAGCGAGCACCATTCCGCTCCACCGACCGCACCGCAGTCCCCACCGACCCGGTTCGGGAGCCGCTGAAGCGCGGGGTGGTGGGACGGCCGTTCCGGACGACCGGCCGTCCCACCGCCCCGCGCGCGTGTTCGATCGCCCTTTGTACGGTCTTTGTCGGGCCATTTCCCAGCGCGGCCGGGTCCGGTAGTGGCAGGCTGCTGAACAGCATGTATCAGCAGTACGAAGCCGGAGGTGCACGTCCCGTGACATCGAACGTCGGCCCCACTGTCCGGCGACGCCGGTTGGGCCAGGAACTGCGCAGGCTCCGCCAGGAGAAGGGCATGACGGCGGAGGAGGTGGCGGAGGAGCTGATGGTCTCCCAGTCGAAGATCAGCCGACTGGAGAACGGCCGTCGCAGCATCAGCCAGCGCGATGTGCGCGATCTCTGCCGCACGTACAAGGTCGAGGACAAGGCCCTGGTCGATTCCCTTATGCAAATGGCGAAGGAATCGCGCCAGCAGGGGTGGTGGAACGCCTTCGGCGACGTCCCGTACAGCGTCTACATCGGCTTCGAGACGGACGCGGCGTCCCTGCGGGTCTACGAACCCCAGGTGATGCCGGGGCTGTTGCAGACCCCGGAGTACGCGGAGGCGGTCATCAGCGGGGCGCTGCCCGAGGTCGCCCCGGACCAGATCGCCCAGCGGGTGCAGGTGCGGCTGCGGCGGCAGGAGCGGATCACCGATCCGCTGGGCCCGCTGCGACTGTGGGCCGTGGTGGACGAGGCGGCGATGCGGCGCGTGGTGGGCAACCACAAGATCATGAGCGATCAGCTGGAGTATCTGGTCCGCATGAGCCACGAGCCGCATGTGACGGTGCAGGCACTGCCGTTCGGCATGGGCTCGCACCCGGGCATGAGCGGGCAGTTCACCATCCTGGAGTTCTCCGACGAGTCGGATACGAGCGTCGTCTATCTGGAGGGCGTCACGAGCGACCTCTACCTGGAGAAGCTCACCGATGTGCAGAGCTACAGCATGATGTACGAGCATCTGCGGGCCCAGGCGCTGAACGTGGACCAGAGCCGTCAGTTCATCACCGAGGTGGCACAGGACCACGCGCGCCGGCACGGGGAGGGCTGACGACGCGGGTCGGGAGCGAGGGCGGAGCGTACACCTCCGTACCCTGCCGCGGAAGAGGCCAATGGAATATGCCACCCGGTCGAGTGAATGGCCACCTTTCGTGACGATGTTGACGAGTAACGTCGGCTTCGCCTCCAAACGGGGGTGCATCTCGTCAACAAAACGCATCGGAGCAATTGTGTCCATTCAGCAGGGAAAGACGAGTACCTGGGTGAAATCCTCGTACTCCGCAGGAAACGGCGCGTGCGTAGAGGTCGCCTCCCCGGTCGTCGATGAGATCGCCGTGCGTGACTCCAAGGACCCGCAGGGACCGACGCTCAGCTTCGCCCCCGCCTCCTGGTCGGCCTTTGTCGCCGACGTCCACGGCGGAGCCTTCGACCTCGGCTGATCCCGCTGTTCGACCGGCCGCGACCGTGCGGTCCGGCCCCGTAGAACCGCAGTTTCGCACCACAGCCACTGAGCCCTCTCGACCGGCCGCCGTCCCTGCCGAGAGGGCTCGTCGCATTTCGGTTTCCGTCGCCTTCATCGAAGCTCCGCGACGTATTGGTCCGTACCGGGAATCGTCGGAATGAACGGCGCGACGAATTCCACCCGGCCCAGTTCGGACCGCTCCACATCGGTGTCGAGCCCCGTCAGGTATTCGTCCCAGCATTCGCGTGGATCGCACTGGAGGAACCAGAGCAGGGTCAGCCTGGTGTCGACGCCCTCCACCTGCTTGACGTACGCCATCCGGTCCGACGGCAGCGGGGTCGGGCGGAAGACGGTCACCATCGCGGCGGGCGAGCCCGCCAGGCGGCGGGGCAGATGGCAGGTCCGTAGCCACTCCAGCAGCTCATCGCGCCGCTCGGGGCTCTCGCTCTCGACGACCTCCAGGACCAGCCCGGCGTAGGGGTGGTCCAGGGCGTGGTGGTCGCGCGGTCCGGCCGCCCCGTCCCGGTAGACGGTCGCCTCCCGGTCGTGGAAGGCCGTCAGGACGTGGGTGCGCTCCTGGAAGACCCGGCCGTCCCGGTTCAGCCGCTTGTTGATGCCGACCGTCCACCGCATGTGCTCCGCGTAGCGGTCCTCGGTGAGCCAGTAGACGGTGAGGTAGCAGCCCGCGGTGACCGGCTGGGCGACCGCCGACTTCTCCGGGTAGCGCAGGAGCTGGAGGTCGCGGGTGGCGACCCAGCGGCGGCCGGCGTAGATCCAGGGCATGGCCATCGCGCCCGCGATGAAGTGGTCGTCCTCGTACCAGCGGTTGTACGCGTACTCATGGCCGGGATGCGGCTCGACCATCGTGATCAGGGCGTGCCCCGGGCGCACCCCGTAGGGGCCGACGGAGGCCAGTTCTGCGTACAGCTCGCCGCGGGTGTCCTCGCTCGCGTCGCTCGTCATGCCCATCAGGTGTAGCTGACGCGACGTCAGCTGGGGAGGGGTGCGGCACGATCCGCGCACCCTCGGCACACGATGCGGGCCGGGTATGGCCATCTCCGGTCCGGGCACCTACCCTGACGCGGCGTCAGCCCCGAGGAGGCCCCATGCTGCGCGGCAGAACGGTCATCGTCTCCGGTGTCGGCCCCGGCCTCGGCCACCGCATCGTCGCCGCCTGCCTGCGCGAGGGCGCCCGGGTCGCCCTCGGCGCGCGCACCGGGGAGCGGCTGGCCGAAACCGCGAAGGAGCTGGACCCGGACGGTACGCGCACCGCCCATCGGGCCACCGATATCGCGGACGAGGCCCAGTGCGAGGCGCTCGCCGCGCTCGCACTGGACCGCTTCGGCCGGATCGACGCCGTCGTCAACGTGGCCGCACTGGACAGTCACTTCGGCGGTCTGGAGGACGCCGACTTCGCGTCCTGGGGGCGCGTGGTGGACGTCAACCTGTTCGGGACGCTGCGGATGACCCGGGCCTGCCTCCCCGCGCTCAAGCGGAACGGCGGCGCGGTGGTGCTCATCGGTACGCAGTCGTCGGTCGCCGCCCCCAGCGAGGTGCGGCAGGCCGCGTACGCGGCGTCCAAGGGGGCGCTCACCTCGGCGATGTACTCGCTCGCGCGCGAGCTGGGCCCGCACCGGATCCGGGTCAACACCGTGCAGCCCGGCTGGATGTGGGGGCCGCCGGTGCAGGCGTACGTCCAGTTCGCCGCGCATACGGAGGGCGTGCCCGAGGCCGAGATCGGGCAGCGGCTCACGGGCCGGATGGCGCTGCCCGACCTGGCGACGGACGGCGATGTGGCGGAGGCCGCGGTGTTCCTGGCCTCCGACCGGGCCCGGGCGATCACCGGACAGTCGCTGCTGGTGAACGCCGGTGAACTGATGCGTTAGCGCGACTCCTGTCCGGCCTTTCGGGATCCCGCTCCCGTACCGACCCATCGATGCGTGGGCGTGCGTCTGACGAAGTGCCCGCTCATCCTGGATTCGCGGACGCGTGCACGACAACGCCCCGACGGGTCAAGAAACCGTAAAATCGTTCTTCTTTCTGACTTGTGTTCACACTCGTGACCTCTCGAACCCTTGACCGGCCACCCGGACAAGCGGTTCAATCCCGGAAGTACCCCGCTCCCGCTCGGGGGAACCGCCCCAAGGAACGTCGCGGCGAAGTGCGCTCCCGTTCACAAGGCGGACCCCTGGGAGGGGACATGAACAGTCTCGACTGGGCTGTACTCATCGCATACTTCGGCGTCATGGTCGCCATCGGCGTCTGGTCCCACAAACGCGTGGACAACGTCAGCGACTTCTTCACCGCCGGCGGCAAGATGCCCTGGTGGCTGTCGGGCATCTCGCACCACATGTCCGGCTACAGCGCCGTGATGTTCACCGGTTACGCGGCCATCGCCTACCAATACGGCGTCACTTCCTATGTCACCTGGTCCTTTCCCATCGCCATCGGCATCGCGATCGGCGCGAACCTCTTCGCGCCGCGCCTCAACCGGGTGCGCAGCAGACTGGGTGTCGCGTCCCCCCTCGAATACCTGAAGAACCGCTACAACCTGCCCACCCAGCAGGCGCTGGCCTGGTCCGGAGTGCTGCTGAAGATCGTGGACGTGGGCGCCAAGTGGGCCGCCATCGCCACCCTGCTGTCCATCTTCACCGGCGTCTCGCTCAACCAGGGCATCCTGATCACGGGCGCGGTCACCGCCGTCTACTGCACCGTCGGCGGGCTGTGGGCCGACGCGCTCACCGAACTCGGCCAGTTCGTCATCCAGTTCGTGGCGGGCATCGCGATGCTGATCGCCGTGCTCAACGAACTGGACGGCTTCAGCACCTTCTGGACCGTCTGGGACGACCTGCCCGACAGCCACGCCGAGCCGACCGTCGGCCCGTACACGCTGATCTTCCTGCTCTCCTACCTCTTCATCAAGACCTTCGAGTACAACGGCGGCATGTGGAACCAGGCGCAGCGCTACATGGCCACCGACAGCGCCCACTCCGCCAAGCGCTCGGCCCGGCTGTCGGCCGTCCTGTGGTTCGTCTGGCCGCTGGTGCTGTTCTTCCCGATGTGGGTCGCGCCGCTGATCATCAAGACGGACAAGCCCGCCGACTCGTACGCGGAAATGGCCGAACACCTGCTGCCGCACGGGCTGCTGGGGCTGGTCATCGTCGGCTTCTTCTCGCACACCATGGCCATGTGCTCCTCGGACGCCAACGCGATCGCCGCGGTGGTCACCCGTGACATCATGCCCGCGATCTTCAAGTCCGTACGGCAGTGGAGCACCCGCACCGGGCTGCTCGCCGCCCGCTACACCACCCTGCTCTTCCTCGCCCTGTCCATGGGCATCGCCACCCAGGTGAACTCGGACTTCTTCGGCGACATCATCACCGTCGTCATCAAATGGGTCGCCGGTCTGATGGGGCCGATCGCGATCCCGCTGATGCTCGGCATGCTGCGGGCCTTCCGCAAGTCCGGGCCGACGGCGGCGCTGACCAGCTGGGCGCTCGGCCTGATCGCCTTCTACCTGGTCAACTACCCGATCAACGACGCGGTCGAGGGCGGCGTCAACCTGGAGTACCAGGTCGCCGTCCCGCTCGCGGTCTCGCTCGTGCTCTTCATCGCCATCGGCTACCTGAAGCCGGAGGACACCCCCGAGCGCGACGCCATCCTCGCCTCGCTCAACTCGGACGGCGACGGACCGGGCTCGGCGGGTGCCGCGCGGACCGTTCCTGCGCCGGACGCCACGGGCCGTACGAAGGTCTCGGGCGCGTCCGACTGACGCCGCACCGCCCGCGTCGTACGGCGGCAGCGCCACCGGGCCCCGGTCACCCTCTCGCTCCTGGGTGGCCGGGGCCCATGACTGTGGCCCGCACAGGCAACCATTCCCCCAGGTGGGGCCATCCTCCGGAATGAACTATCGTCGGCCGCCTGTGCCGTCTGCCGCCTCATGCACCTCTGGAGCGACCCCCGTGACCGCGACACAGATGATCACTCGGCGGCCCACGCTCTGCGCGGCGGTGTTCTGTCTGCTGTCCTTCACGGGCTTCTGGATCGCGCAGCGCGCCGCCGAAGTGTCCATGGTGGATCTGCTGGTCTACCAGGCCGAGGGCTGGACCGTACGCAATGCGGCGGATCTGTACGACATGCGGGCAAGCGTGCACCATCTGCCCAATACCTATCCGCCGTTCGCGGCCATGCTGTTCACCCCGCTGACCCTCATGGGCACGGGCGTCCTGCGTACCTTCGGCACCGCCGTCAACCTGGCCCTGATGGTCGCCCTCGCCCACCTGTCCCTGCGGCTCGTGGCCCGCCCGCGCCGGGTCCCCCGCGCCGCCGCCGTCCTGGCCCTGGCCGGGCTCGCGGTGTGGTGCGAACCGGTGTGGACGACCCTGCGCTACGGCCAGATCAACTTGGCTGTCGCCGTCCTGGTGCTGTGGGACCTGACCCGCCCGACGGGCCACCGCTGGGCCGGGGTCGGCACCGGCATCGCGACCGGGATCAAGCTGACCCCCGGGCTCTTCATCGTCTTCCTCGCGGCCGCCGGGCTGATCGAGACCATCCGGCGGCTGCGACGGCGTGCCGGATACGGCTTCGGGAGCGACCATCTGCGGCGGGCGGGCGTCGCCACGGCCGCCTTCGCCTGGACGGTCTGCATGTCGGCGCTGGCCCTGCCGTACGACTCCCACCGCTTCTGGACGCAGGTCCTCTTCGCCACCGACCGGCCCGGTGACGTCGAGGGCTCGGGCAACCAGAACCTGCGCGGCGCCCTCGCCCGGATGCTGCACACCCCCGACCCCGGCCTGTGGTGGCTCGCCGCGGCGGCGCTGATCGGCTGCGTCGGGCTGGCGACCGCCGTCGCCGCCCAGCTCGCCGACGACCGCGCCCTGCCGCACGCCCGCGCCTGGGCCGCCGTCAGCTGCGCCGTCACCGCCCTCATGGTCAGCCCGGTCTCCTGGTCCCACCACTGGGTGTGGGCGCTCCCGATGGTGCTGCTGCTCGCCGTCGAGACGGTCCGCCGGGCGTCCCGGGCCTGGGCGGGCTGGACGGCGCTGACCGGGCTGCTCTTCTGCTCCTTCATGATCTGGTACGCCCCGCACAGCGTGAAAGCGCGCGTCGAGCTGCACCAGACGCCGCCCCAGATGCTGATGACCGCCGTCTACCCGATCATCGGCATCGCCTTCCTGGCGGTCGCGGCCTGCGTCACCTTCCGCGCCCTGCGCGGCAGCGCCCCCGGGCCGCGGCCCACGCCCCGTCCCGCACCGCATCCCACCGCGAGCGCGTCGCGGGCGCTTACGCGCGCGGGTAGCGGCTGAGCCAGGCGGGCGCCGAGTTCTCGGGGCTGTGCAGGGCGGGGCCCTGGGTCATCTCCATCGCGAAGTCGTCGGCCAGCTCCAGGATCGTGCCGCGCCCCTCCACCTCGGCGAGCCACGCGGGCGGCAGCGCCGTCTCGCCGTGCAGCACGCCCAGCAGGTTGCCGCAGACCGCCGCCGTGGAGTCGCTGTCCCCGCCGTGGTTGACGGCGAGCAGCAGACCGTGCCGTACGTCCTCGGCGACCAGGGCGCAGTACAGCCCCATGGCCAGCGCCTCGTCGCCGGTCCAGCCCTCGCCGAGCGATTCGACGCGCTCGGGCGTCGGCAGCCCCTGGCGTACGGCGCCGAGTGCGCGCCGCAGCGCGTCCGTGGTCTCCTCGTGGCCGGGGCGGCCGGACAGATGGGCCAGGGTGCGCTGGACGGAGCCGTCCAGCGCCTCCCCGCGGGCCAGCCCGTGGACGATGAGGGCGAACGCGCCCGCCGCCAGGTATCCCGTGGGGTGGCCGTGGGTCTGGGCCGCGCACTCGATGGCCAGCTGGAAAACCAGCTGCGGCTCCCACCCCACCAGCAGCCCGAACGGCGCGGAGCGCATCACGGCGCCGCACCCCTTGGAGTCGGGGTTCTTGGGCGCCTCCAGGGTGCCCATGGTCGCGTCCCCGAGCCCGGTCAGACAGGCCCGCCCCGGGGCGCGCTGGGCGTACAGCCACTCCTCGCGGGCCAGCCAGCCGTCGTCCTCGCGGCGCTCGTCGGGGCCCCAGTCGCGCTGGGTGGCGTACCAGCGGCGGTGCGCGGAGTGGATGTCGGTGGGCGGATGCCAGGCGCCGGTGTCGCGGCGCACCTGGGCGCGTATCAGGCCGTCCACGGTGAACAGCGTCATCTGGGTGTCGTCGGTGACCGCGCCGCGCCGCCCGTACGCGGGCAGGAAGTCCGTCACGCCCTGCGCGCCGTGTTCCGCCCGGATGTCGGCCAGCGAGGAGAACTCCACGGCCGCCCCCAGGGCGTCCCCGATCGCCCCGCCGAGCAGACAGCCCCGTACCCGGCTGCGGAAGTCCTGCTGTTCGGCGCGGCCCCATACGCCGGTCGCTGCGCTGACGGTTGCGGTCACGACCTTTCCCCTTTTCTACGATCCGTGTATGGCCCGGGAGTGTCCTCGAACTGTAATGGACACTCTTTGATCGCTTCTGGATGCCGTCAATGGGGCGACCCATTGTGAAGGCGTCATCACGAATGATGCGGCGGACCGTCTCATTCCGAAATGGCGCACCGGATAACGGACGGTGGGCGACACCAGCTGTCCAGACCGCTGAATGCAGACGGATGAGGGCCCCGACCGATACGGTCGGGGCCCTCATCGTGCAGCCGTGTCGATCCCGGTCAGGCGCGTTCCGGGGATCCGAGCAGCGCTGACGCCGCCTTGAGTGGAGAGTCGGCCGCGTCGGCTACGGATACGGGAGCGGAACGGCAGGTGAAACCCAGGCGGGTCAGTGCTCGGGTGACCTCGTCGGCGGTGAAGTCACGGCGGTCCTGACGCGTGATGACCGCACCCACTTGCTTCACGGGGTAATGACGGCGGCCGATGATCACGAAGTCGCCCGTGACGGGTTCGGGTTTGATATCGGCCATCGCTTCCTGCACCTCACTCTTGATCAGGTCGAAGGGGAAGCGGGCGATGACACAGCGCATAATGCCTCAACAAGGTCGAAGAGAAGCCGGAATCGGATGGCCGGCCGGAGAGATCAGCGGAGCCGTACGTGAGCGTCCGGTCCCGGACTTATGCGGCCGAGCCGAAGTTGGACCGCCGCTGCGAGGCCCCCGACCCCGTCCGGGCCGCTGCGGCGGCGCGGCGGGCCTGGCCCGGGCGGCTGCGCCGGCCCCGCGAGGAGGAGCCGCCGCGTTTGGCGCGTTCGACGACCGGCGCGGCGATGGTTACGGGGATACCGGACGGCGCCTGGGCGCCGGTGATCCGGCTCAGTTCGGCTTCGCCGGAGCGGACCTTGGTGGTGTGCGGGGTGATGCCGGCCGTGCTCATGAGGCGGGTCATGTCACGGCGCTGGCCCGGCAGGACGAGGGTGACGACACTGCCGGACTCGCCGGCCCGGGCAGTGCGGCCACCGCGATGCAGGTAGTCCTTGTGGTCGCCGGGCGGGTCCACGTTGACGACGAGGTCGAGGTTGTCCACGTGGATGCCACGGGCCGCGACGTTGGTGGCCACCAGTACCGTCACATCGCCGGTCTTGAACTGGGCCAGCGTGCGGGTGCGCTGGGGCTGGGACTTGCCGCCGTGCAGTGCGGCGGCGCGGACGCCGCTGTTCAGCAGGTGCTGGGTGAGCTTGTCCACCGCGTGCTTGGTGTCGAGGAACATGATCACCCGGCCGTCGCGGGCGGCGATCTCCGTGGTGGTGGCGTGCTTGTCGGCGCCGTCGACGTGCAACAGGTGGTGTTCCATCGTGGTGACGGCGCCCGCCGAGGGGTCGACGGAGTGGACCACCGGATCGGCCAGGTAGCGCCGGACCAGAAGGTCGACATTGCGGTCCAAGGTGGCAGAGAAGAGCATCCGCTGCCCTTCGGGCCGAACCTGGTTCAGCAGGGCGGTCACCTGAGGCATGAAGCCCATGTCGGCCATCTGGTCCGCCTCGTCCAGCACGGTGATGCCGACCTGGTTCAGATGGCAGTCACCACGGTCGATGAGGTCCTTGAGCCGCCCTGGGGTCGCGACGACGACTTCGGCTCCGCCGCGCAGAGCGCCGGCCTGCCGACCGATCGCCATACCGCCGACGACCGTGGTCAGCCGCAGCTTCAGCGCCCGGGCGTAGGGGGCGAGCGCGTCGGTGACCTGCTGAGCCAGCTCCCGCGTGGGGACCAGAACCAGCCCCAGGGGCCGGCGGGGCTCGGCGCGCTGTCCGGCGGTGCGGGCCAGCAGGGCCAGGCCGAAGGCGAGGGTCTTGCCCGAGCCGGTGCGTCCACGGCCCAGGACGTCGCGGCCCGCGAGGGAGTTCGGCAGCGTGGCGCCCTGGATCGGGAACGGCACGGCCATGCCCTCCGCGGCCAGGGCCGCCAGCAGCGCGGGCGGCATGTCCAGCTCGGCGAAGGTCTCGGCCGGAGGCAGAGCGGGGGTCCGGGTGACCGGCAGGGCGAATTCTCCCTGCGGCGCAGCGGGACGACGGCCGTTCCCACCGAAGCGGGGGCGGGCGGAGCGATGGGTCGTTCGGGCAGTGCGTTTCATGCAAGCCTTCCTCGATGCGGCACGTCGAGGAATTCTCGGCAGCAGTAAGCCGCATATAAAAGAATCGCAAGAACGAACCGAATAGGTAAAACGAAGCGAAGCGGGGCGGAACAGATGCGCCCATCGCGTCGAAAGATGATCGGCATACGCCGCCGAGGCGGGCGCTCAAGATGCCGGATCGTCGGGGAAAACGAGCCGGGGCCCGCACCCAAGGTGCGGGCCCCGGCTTCGCTGTACGCGTCAGCGTCAGGCGGGAACGATGTTCTCGGCCTGCGGGCCCTTCTGGCCCTGCGTGACGTCGAACGTCACCTTCTGGCCCTCCTGGAGCTCACGGAAGCCCTGGGTGGCGATGTTCGAGTAGTGGGCGAAGACGTCGGCGCCGCCGCCGTCCTGCTCGATGAAGCCGAAGCCCTTTTCCGAGTTGAACCACTTCACGGTGCCAGTAGCCATGCCATATCTCCTTCGGGCGCAGTGCCCGGAGCCCACACTTTGCGGACCCCGCGTCGCCGCGATGATCACCCCTCCGGAAATGCACCGGAAAATACAAAAGAATTCCCGCCATATGCGACGGTGAAAACATTTGAAGTCTGGGAACCACAACTGCAACTGACAACGACAGTAGCATGGCGCACGGGATCATGCACGGAAATTGATAGTCACCCTCGATGGGGCAAAAACTCCTCACCAATTCAGAGGCTATTTCTGCGGTCGCGGCATTACATATTGGGCATCGGCGGGGGGAGCGACCGGAGGCCGGCCGGCCGCCGGGAAGACGGCCACGCGGTGGGCGCCGGAGGCGACACCGGTGGATCCACGGAAGGCCCCGCGGGAGCCGAACCGGCGAGGCGAGGTGGGGCGCCGCTCCGGATCCGCCAACCACCCGACATCCGTACCGCGGCAGGACAGGCACCGGTGACGGCCGGGGTAACCGTCGCCTCACCGTCACCTTCACTCCTCCGGCCCTACCGAGTCCGGGCCACCCTGGGCTGTTGCGGCAGCAGGGGTAAATCTGCATCGGCCGTAGTAGACATACGGCGCTCCTGTGGCTACTGTTTCTCGCGTAGCCAACGACGTCAGTCAGGCGCGGCAGAGACGACCTGCCGCGAGCGGAACACGGCACGACAGCGGAGTGGCGGGGCCGGGAAGTGCAGGAAGGTCCCGCCACTGGCTGCCGGGCCGGGTGGCTCCCAGGACCACCACGCATGACGCACGACAGCAGTGCCGGTAAGAGCAGTGAGAGAAACAGGAAAGGAGGGAGACGCCATCAGGATCGCCCGAGCACGGACCTGGTCCGCTCGGGTACCGCAGGCCCCGGATTGGAAGGTGGTCCCCGGTCACGCAGCCGCGATCCCCGCGCCTCGCCCCCAAGGCGGGCAGCGGAAACAGAAGGCCGGTGCACGGCGCCGGTAGATGGTGTTGAACCCTCGGGGCCCTGGTGTCATATGGCACCAGGGCCCCTCGACGCGTCCCGCAGAGAGGTGCGATGAATTCGAAGCCCCGAGAACGACCCACCGACAAATTCGATGACGACGATTACCCCGCGTACACCATGGGCCGCGCCGCGGAGATGATCGGCGCCACACCCGCCTTCCTGCGGGCCGTCGGCGAAGCCCGCCTCATCGTCCCCCTGCGCTCCGAGGGGGGTCATCGCCGCTACTCCCGCTACCAGCTGCGCATCGCGGCACGCGTGCGCGAACTCGTCGACCAGGGCACTCCGATCGACGCCGCCTGCCGCATCGTCATCCTCGAAGACCAGCTGGAGGAAGCCCAGCGGCTCAACGAAGAGCTGCGGGGGCCCGCCGCCGACGCGAAGCAGCCCGACGGTTCCTGACCACGCCCCACCGGCCCCCGTCTCCAAGGCGGCGGCAGGCCGCCCGGACCACATCGACTCGCCCGCGCCCGCCGCGACTGCGGCGGGCTGCCGTTCCTCAGCGACGTGGACCTCAAGCGGCTCAATGAGAATGCCGACAACATGACCGGATACGACGCCTGAAGCGTCGCGGGGTGCAGGTCGGCGAGTGGCGCCCGCAGGGCCGCGAGCCGGGTGCGGGTGGCCCGCGGCCGGCGTCCGGTCTCACCTCCACGGACGGAAGGTTCGGCTCCGTCCTGGGCTACGGAACCGGCCCCGGCGACTTCTGAGGCCCTGCCCCTCGCACGCAGGCGCGCGGGCGGCGCATCACCCCGAGCAGACGAGGAGCCCGCAGCGGCTCGTCACCTCGAAGGCGCCCTTGGCGGCGATCTCCTCCCGCACCAGCCGTTCCGCGTGCCGCAACACCTCCCCCGCGTCACCGCCCCGGCCGTCCGCCCAGGTCTCGTACGACCCCATGTGCGCCATGACGGGCCCCGGCTCCCGGACCGTGATCGTCCCCGTCAGCTCTACGACCCGCACCTCGGCGAAGGCCGCCCCCAGCAGCGCGGGCGCCTCCTCCAGCGTGAACCGCCCGCTGAACGACGGCCGCCCCTCCCCCGCCGCCCGCCGCCACACCTCGGCGATCTCGGCCTTGTCCCGCCCGCCGTTCGTCGACACCAGCGCCACGCCACCGGGCGCCAGCACCCGCCGCAGCTCCCGGATCGCCCGCGGGATGTCCGGCACGTGGTACAGCATGTGCATCGCCAGCACCGCCCCACAGCTCCCGTCCGCCAGCGGCAGCGCCTGCGCGTCCGCCACCGCCGCCCGCCCCACCGCCGGGGCCAGCATCCCCGGCGACAGATCGAGCGACAGCACCGCCACCTCCGGCCGCTCCGCCCGCAACCGCGCCCCGTACACCCCGTTCCCGCACCCCACGTCCACCACCGGGCCGCGAACGCCGCCCAGTTGGGCGACGGCCAGCCCCGGCAGATCGTGCCGCGGCTCCTGATACGCGTACAGCGCCTGCCGCGCCGCGAGATGGCGGTCGTCCCGGTATTCCTTCTCGGTCAGGGTCGTGCGATCGATCACGGCGCGCCGCCTCTCCGCCCCCGGGGAGCCTCGGTGGACGGCCAGTCTCACAGCCCGCGCACCCCGACGACAGAGGGCCGCCGGGGTAGCGTCTCCCTCATGAGAAACGGGGAATTGCGCTGCGGGATATGCGGATCGAGCCGACTGAGTCCGGTCGCACAACTCCGGACGGTCGAGGGCCAGAACGACCGCCTGCGCCTCAAGTTCCCCCGCCCGCGCGCCTTCACGCTGCGCCCGACGTTCAACGTCGACGCGGCCCGCGCCTGCCTCGACTGCGGCGCCGTGCTGCCGTTCCTCGGCGAAGATGCCCTCAACGATCTCAACGAGAGCGCCGACGGACTGACCGGCTACGACGCCTGAAGCGTCGCCCGCAGGTCGGCGAGCGGTGCGCGAAGGGCCGCGATACGGGCGTGGTCGGCGCCCGGAGCTTCGGCGAGGTCGTCCAGGGCACGTACGGCGTCGTCCACGACCTCCCAGTACGGCCGGGCAGCGGGCAACTCCGCGAGGAGCCGTCCGGCCCCGGCCCAGTCACCGAGGGCGGCTCGGCTGATGACCGGGGCAGCCGCCCGGGTCTGCGGGTCCCACTGATCCCCATACTCGGCCAGCAGTTCTTCGAAGGCGGTCCACCGTTCCCGTGCCTCGGAGAGACCGGCGGTTCGGCTCACCAGCATGGCGTGTTCGAAGGCGATGTCGAGGTCGTCGGGGTCGACAGCCATCGCCCGTTCGATGTCCTCGGCTGCCGTGTCGTACCGGCCCGCCCGCCGGTGGCACCTGGCCCTGACCTCCAACGTGAACAGATCGTCGGGGTCGAGCCGGACAGCCTGGTCCAAGTCGGCGAGGGCGCCCTCGTCATCACCGATGCGCAGGCGCAGAGACCCTCGATCCGCCAGGATCCACGGGCCGTCGGGGGCGGCGGCGACGGCGGCGTCGAAGTCCGCCAGAGCTTCGCCGAGTCGCCCGACGTGCCCATAGGTCTGTCCCCGGCGGTCCAGGGCGAACGCGTTCGAAGGTTCGATCTCGATGGCCCGGCCGAAGTCCGCCAGGGCCTCCTCGAAGCGGTCCGTCATCCGGCACGCCTCGCCGCGCTCTGCGAGCACTTCCTCGTTGTCAGGATGGGACGCGAGGTAGCGGTCGGCCGCGGTGATCGCCTCCTCGTGGCGATCCAGGTTGCGGAGGGCGACGACGCGAATGGACGCGGCGTAGTCGGAACCGAGTTCGACGCCCCGCTCGGAGTCGGCGAGCGCCTCCTCGTAACACTCCACTTGGCAGTAGATCTTGGCACGGTCGCCGTAGGCCCAGCCCCATTCGGGCCTGATCTCCAGCGCCCGAGTGATGTCCGCAACCGCACTCTCGTAGTCCCGCAGGCCGTAGTGGATCAGGGAGCGATTGGACAGGGCCAACTCGTTCCCGTCGTCCAGTTCGAGGGAGCGGGTGAGGTCGGCCAGGCATTCCTCAAACCGTGCGAGGTGACCGAGTGCCTCGCCGCGCTGGGCAAGGGCCCAGGCATAGCGGGGAGCCAGCTCCAAGGCGCGGTCGAGGCTTTCCACCGCCTGCTCATAACGATCCATGTCGAGGTACACGCTCCCGCGGAGCGCATGGGCACTTTCGAAATCGGGGAAGATCTCCAGCGCTCGCTCCGCGTCCCTCAGAGCATCCTCCAGCTCGTGCATGTCGCGGCGGGCGAGACCGCGTAAGTAGAAGACCCTGGCCAGGGCCCCCTCGTCCGGACCGACTTCATCGATCAGGAGGGTCATGTTGTCGACCCAGTCCCTCCTAGAGGACACCGCGAGAAGTCGTTCGCCCCATGCACGTACCGAATCGCTACCGGAGTCCTGGCCCGCCTCCACGAGGACCTGCATCCACCGGCGTTTCCAGGACGACGGCACGCGCCGCACGTACACATGCACATACGCGCGCAATTCCTCGCGCAAGGCCTCTTCCGGGGCCGCGCACAGCCGGTGGTACGCCTCTTCCAGCCGGTAGTCCAGCCATCGCTCATGCACCCACTTCTCGTTGTCCCGCAGCGTCTCCTCGATTTCCCGCTGCCATCGCGCTAAGGCGTCGGCCAGGCAGAGATGCCGGGTGCGCCACCCCTGGGGCGACCGGTTGCGCTGGAGGCGCAGCATGGCCGTACGGACAACCTCGTGGTACTGGCAGCGGCCGGAGCGGTCGTTGACGAACGGGAGGGAGCGCAGCCAGCCGTACAGCCCGGCCGCCTCGTGCTCCACCACGGCGCCGAATACGTCCTCGTCGAGCTGCCGGGGCAGGGCCGCGGCAAGCGCCGCCGAGCGGTGTATCTCGTCGCTCACCCATTTCAGGAAGCGCTCCACGGCGGTGCCGCTCGGATCGCCCACGGCCTCGGGCGTGGCAGGCTGGGCCTCGGCCAGCATGGACACCAGGACGGGCAGCCCACCGGTGAGGCGGAGCACGACTTCGACCACCTGCTCGCCGTCCACGCCCTTGGCCAAGAGGAGCTGCCGGGCCTCGGCCTCCGTGAAAGGCGTCAGCGGGATGTCCGCGATGAGGTCGGCGTAGTCGCCCCAGCACCGCGGGTCGAGCATGCCCTGCCCGGCCAGGGTCACCACCGCGTTGGCCGGGAGCGAACCGTAGCGGCCCTCGATCACCACACCGCACAACCAGGTGTCGAACAGCGGGCCGGTGCGTTCGTACGTATCGAAGAACCATGCCACCCAGGGCACGGACGCGGCCACTTCGGCCACGTCCGTCAAGAACGCGGGGGTGAGCACATCCAGGGGCGACATCACCAGGTCCACGTCGTCGTGACTGCGGAAGCGCGCGCTGAGTCTGGCCCGCACACGGTCCGCCGCCTGCGCGATCCGATCCGGCTCCGCCGCCCCGGCGAAAGCCCCGACACCAGGCACCATCCCCAGCCCCACCAGCCCGGCACGAGCGACGAAGGCGCTGGACGCCGAGGCCGGGGGTTCGCCCACCGCATCCTCCGACGCCGTGACCGCGCCCGCAACCGAGTCGGCCTCGTGCCGCCGCTGCCGGTATGTGGCAAGCAGCTTGTCGAAGGACTTCAGCGCGTGGCCCTGCCGGGCGAACTGGGCGCTGATCGCCGCCATGACGTCGAGGACGGTGTTCACGGACTCGTCCACATAGGCGGTGAGCGCCTGGTATTCGCGTGCGGTGTTCTCCATCTGCCGCACCAGCGTCGTCTTGCCGACGCCCGCGTCCCCGCGCACATGGAACACGAAGCGGTGCGCCTCGTGCTCGGGCGGTACGGCGAAGTTCTCCCGGTACGCGGCTAGTTCATGCCGTCGACCAACGAACCGGCGCCGCCGCCGGATCAAGTCCTGCATCGTCGGACGCTGCGCAGCCATGGCCCCTCCCCGTCATGCAGAGTAACCATGCCTGACGACACTCTGCCCGGGAAGCCGCGTGCCGCCCCGGCGCGCGGCAGGGGCAGCCGGAAGCCGGCCTGCCCCTCCGCGCGAGCACCCGGTACTCCTGGCCCGGCCGCGAGCCCGGCTCCGGGAGTTGCGCGTCATCCCTGGTGTTCGCCAGTCAGCCGCTTGAACAGATGCACGTCGGCGTGTCCGCCGGGGATACCGAGCGCCCTGCCGGTCTCGGCGTAGCCGTGGCGCTCGTAGAATCCCGGCGCCTGGAACGTGTACGAGGACACCGCGACGCGATCACACCCGCGCCTGCGCGCCTCGTCCTCGGCTGCCCGCAACAGCCTGCTCCCCCACCCGCCCTGACGGCTGTCCTCGCGCACCCACAGCAGCTCGATCCCGCACAGACCGCCCCACGTCCACGCGGACAACCCACCGACCAACTCGCCCGCCCTATCGCTGACCTTGACCGAGAACCCGCCCCAGTCGGCCGCTCCGGTGGCGGCCGCGTTGAAGGCGTCCAGTTCCTTGCCCAGCCGCTCGTCAAGCTGGGTGTCACGCTCGCCGGTGGTCAGGGTGGGACCGGCGCCGTCGTCCGTCGTCATGGCGCGCAGCATGGCACTCCGCCGTGCCCCACACCACGCGTTTTCCTGTCCGTCGATCTGGCCTAGGAGCGATCCAGCGCTGGGCGTTCTCGCAGGACAGGGAGCGGGCTACCGCCTGAAGATCGCCAGTCATCCAAGCGGCACCCGCGCGAAGGGCTCCCACTCGTACATCCGGTTGTCGCGATGCAGCACGATCAATTCGGCCGAGGTGATGCGGGCTGTCGCCGGGGGCACATCCGCAGCGGCGATCGCTTCGACAACGGGCGTGGCCGGGCCGTCGCTGCTGCTGTAGGCCACCGATACGTGGGGTTTGAAGCCGTCTGCCGACTCGGGCACCTCGGGCAGGACATCGCCGATCGCCGCCCGGATCGCATGACGTACGGCCACCACCGGCTCGGACGGTTCGGCGAACGTCTCGACGGCCTCAGGAGTCACGACGGGGGCGCGGAACCGCACGTCGAACGCGGGTACCTCAGCCAGCCGGGTTCGAGCGGCATCCACGATCGACGTCACATCGCGCTCATCGATCTCACCGACGAAACCCATGCCCTGCATGGTCAGATGCAGCCAGCGATCGGGAATCGGGTCAAGGCCGTCGAGGCCCAGCAGCGCGTCCCGGTAGGCACTGACGAGGCGCCGTACATCCGGCTGTTCTTCGAACGTCAGATGCCAGGTGTAGAAGCGACGACCGACCTGCCAGCCCGGCCGCCACCACCAGTGATTCGCCATGGCACTGGCTTGCGTAGTCATGGAGGATCCAATCAGTCCTGTCCCTCTCGTGCGGAGAGGGCGAATCGGCGGGGTACGGACTCGACGCAGAACTCTTCGATGTGATCACGCAGGGTGCGGGCCGATGCGCTGTCGGCCGTGGGAGCGTGGACGAGGCTCTCGGCGAGTTCCCGCATACGCCGAGCCACCGTGTCCAAACGGTGCTCCGGGGGCAGGGCCAGTACGGGGCCCAGCGCTTCGCACGCCGCGTCCAGGGAGCCGAGCGCCATGTGGGTCGAGGCGTGGGAGATGCACACCTGGGCGGTGGTGCCGTAGGCGTGGAAGGGCTGACTCGCGAGTGCTTCCTGCGCCTCACGGAGCGCGAGTCGCGGGTTGCCGATACGCGTGTGGATGGCAGCGGCGTAGTTGGCGCGACGGAACTCCGGGCACGAGTACAGCCCACCGATGTCATCCGTGCCGGTCGTCGTGTCGCGAACGTCTGCTGCCCGGTTCAGCGCGGCCTCCGCCTCGTCGACGGAGCCCCGTTCCGACCATGCGTCCGCCTCCTGGCAAGCCAGCAGCACACCGGCCGTGCCGCTCGGTTGATGGGCCAGACCACGACGAGCGTGGTTGATGGCGTCCCCGAACCGACCGTCCCAGAAGGCGATCTTCGAGCGAGTCGAGAGGACCCATGCCTGTAGGTCGTTGTGTCCGGACAGATCCGCGCACAACCAGGCCGTACGCCCCTGGGTTTCGGCGTCGCGAAGGCATCCAAGGTCGGAGGAGATCCAGGCAAGCAAGCCACACAGATACCCGGCCGCTACGTACAAGTCGGCGGACTGCCGGGGGCGCTGCCGCCCCTCGAGCAGCGCGAACACCCTGTCCCGCAGGCGACGGGTGCGGAGAAAGACGGCCACCGGCTCCTGGGTGAGGTAGTCGGCGGCGAGCGCACGGATATCGGCCATGAGCTGTTCCAGTGCGATGTCACCCACATTGGATACCTCGGCCGCCTGCGCCCAGGCCGCCGACTCGTCGGCGGCGGTGCGCACCAGGTCCTGCCCTGATGGGTCGGCGGCCTCGGCAGGCGGCGAGGGCGGTACGGGCAGTGGCTGCGGGCCTGCTGCGACCAGCGCGGTTACGGAGTGCCGCAGAATGCGCTGTTCGCTCTCCGGAAGTGCCTTTCGGTCCGCCAGATCAACGATGTCCTCCACGTCGCACCCGAACACTCCCGCAAGCAGCAGAAGCACAGCCAGGGATGGCCGTCGGCCTGAAGGCCCCGGCCACTTCTCCCATTTGCCGACGAGCGACGCGTCCGCAGCCACGGCTTCGCCGGGGCGGCGAAACCCGAGTTCGGTGACGCGGTCAGCTGTCCCCTGCAACGTCCAGCCGTGAGCATGCCGCCATGCCTCACGGGGCCTCAGTCGGAAGCGAACTCGCATCTCCACGACCATGTCCGCCCTGCTGCAACCCGCTGCCGCCATGTCGTGCCGCAGCGCGTCGCGGTCTGGTTTCGAGCCGGTCTTCGGGCGTGGAGTCACAGGCATGCCCCCTGCGCGATGTCGTGCGCCCACTGTAGCTGGACGGATGCCTTGAGTGATGCCGCTTCCCTTGGCCTGGGGTGTGCAATCGTCCAAGGTGACGCTCGCAGCCGGGTGTCACGGCCGCGAAGTCCCCATGATGAACAGACCGAACCTTTGGACACCCCCGAACGGCAGCGACATCACCGTGCTTCCGACCGGCAGATGGCGGGACGCTCGTCCGCGCGTCCGCAGCCGTCGGGGAGCACGCCTTACGGCTACTCGGGCCGGAGTCCGGTGCCGTTATCCAGGACCGGCACGGGCCGTTGTACTGGCTGGTGCGGACGGGGGCGGCGGACGGGTGGGATGTGCGGGAGGTGCGGGTGCTTGGTGGCGCGGCGAGCGTGGCGAGTTATCTCGGGGTGCCGCCCGCGCATCGGACCACCCGGCCCGGTACGCACTGGCGCATTCCGATCGGACCCGGGCGCTACCTCACCGATGCCGCGCTGCTGCGGGGTGCGCTGGTGCTGGCCGCGATCGCCGAGCTCGGTTCGGGCGAGGTGGCACGGCGGTGATTCAGGTCTGCTACCACTGCCAGCGGCCGACCCCTGAGCCGGTCGTCGTCGAGGAAGGACACGGCGCCAGCGCCGGCGGACACACGGTGTACGCCTGCCCCGAGGACGCGCCCCGCTTCCCGGCGCGGCCGGGTCCCCTCGCCGAGATCGATGCCTTGCGGCGGGCAAGGGTCAGTCGGTGACGCCCAGGCGGAGGTGTTCTACGTGGTGGAGGGCCTGGTCGAGGAGTTCCGCCACGTGGTTGTCGTGGAGGGAGTAGACGACCGAGCGGCCCTGGCGGGTGCCGGTGACCAGGCCGAGGTTGCGGAGCAGGCGGAGTTGGTGGGAGCAGGCGGACTGCTGCATTCCGACGGCTTCGGCGAGTTCGGTGGCGGGGCAGGGGCCTTCGCGGAGGCGGGCCAGGATCAGCAGGCGGGAGGGGGTGGCGAGGGCCTGGAGGGTGGCGGCGACCGTCGGGGCGTTCTCGGGGGTGAGGCGGGCGCGCGGGGCGGTGGCGTCACCGGCGGGGGGTTGTGCTCCATGGCCCATGGGGTCATCCTACGGATCGTAGACGAATGAATACTTGTTCATGTGTTGGTGATACCGTCTGCGGACATGATGTCCACGCTCATCGACCGCTCCGCGCCGCCTACGGCGCGGCCCACCGCCGTGCCCCGTCGCCGTACCCGTGTGCTCGCCCTGCCGGAGGCCCGCTGGGCGCTGTCGGCGCTGCTGCTGTTCCTGGTCGCGCTGGCGGGGCAGCTGCTCGGTGCGCCCGACTGGCTGTGGGAGCCGCTGTACATCGCCGTGTACGTCACCGGGGGGTGGGAGCCGGGGCTGGAGGGGTTGAAGGCCCTCAAGGACAAGACGCTGGACGTGGATCTGCTGATGGTGGTCGCGGCGATCGGCGCGGCGGCCATCGGGCAGGTGCTGGACGGTGCGCTGCTGATCGTCATCTTCGCGACCTCCGGCGCCCTGGAGGCGGTCGCCACCGCGCGGACGGCCGACTCGGTGCGCGGGCTGCTGGACCTGGCGCCCGCGACCGCCACCCGGCTGCTGCCCGGCGGCGGCGAGGAGACGGTGGCCGCCGACGCGCTGGCGGTCGGGGACACGGTGCTGGTCCGGCCCGGGGAGCGGGTCGGGGCCGACGGGCGGGTGCTGGACGGGGCGAGCGAGGTCGACCAGGCCACCATCACGGGCGAGCCGCTGCCCGCCGCCAAGGCGCCCGGGGACGAGGTGTTCGCCGGGACGGTCAACGGGACCGGGGCGCTGCGGGTACGGGTCGAACGCGACCCGTCGGACTCGGTGATCGCCCGGATCGTCAAGATGGTTCAGGAGGCGTCGGAGACCAAGGCGCCCACGCAGTTGTTCATCGAGCGGGTCGAACAGCGGTACTCGCTGGTGATGGTGGCCGCCACGCTCGCCCTGTTCGCGGTCCCGCTCGCGCTCGGTGCCGCGCTTCAGCCGACGCTGCTGCGCGCGATGACCTTCATGATCGTCGCGTCCCCGTGCGCGGTCGTGCTGGCCACCATGCCGCCGCTGCTGTCCGCCATCGCGAACGCCGGACGCCATGGCGTGCTGGTGAAGTCGGCCGTCGTCATGGAGCGGCTTGGCCAGGTGGACGCCGTCGCCCTGGACAAGACCGGCACCCTCACCGAGGGCACGCCCCGGGTGACCGAGGTGCGTCCGCTGCCCGGTTCGGGGCTGGACGAGGACGCGGTGCTGCGGCTCGCGGCCGCGGCCGAGCGGCCGAGCGAACATCCGCTGGCCCGCGCCGTCGTGGACGCGGCGCGCGCCCGCGGGCTGTCGCTGCCGGACGCCGAGGGGTTCTCCTCCGCGCCCGGGCTCGGCGTCACCGCGACGGTGGAGGGGCGCGAGGTGCGGGTGGGGGCGCCCGCCCGGCTCCTGGGGGACGACTCGGCGGCGTACGAAGAGGTGGAGGCGGAGGGCCGTACCGCCGTCGTCGTCCTCGTGGACGGCAGCCCGGCCGGGGTGCTCGGCCTCGCCGACCGCCTCCGCCCCGGCGCGGCGGAGGCGGTCGGCGGCCTCACCGCGCTGACCGGCACCGCGCCGGTGCTGCTCACCGGCGACAACCGGCGCGCGGCCGACCGCCTCGCCGCCGAGACCGGCATCCACGACGTACGCGCCGGGCTGCTGCCGCAGGACAAGGTGACCGCCGTACGGGAGCTGGCCGACGCCGGGCGCCGTGTCATGGTCGTGGGCGACGGCGTCAACGACGCCCCCGCCCTGGCGGCCGCCCACACCGGCGTCGCCATGGGCCGGGCGGGCTCCGACCTGGCCCTGGAGACCGCCGACGCGGTCGTCGTACGGGACGAACTGGCCGCCCTGCCCGCCGTCGTACGGCTCTCCCGCACCGCCCGGCGGCTGGTCGTCCAGAACCTGGTCATCGCCGGAGTCTGCATCACCGCGCTGGTCGTCTGGGACCTGGCCGGGCAGCTGCCGCTGCCGCTCGGCGTCGCCGGGCACGAGGGCTCCACCGTCCTCGTCGGCCTCAACGGGCTGCGGCTGCTGCGCGAATCCGCCTGGACGAGCGCGCGAAAGGGCTCAGTCGCCGAGCACCGGTAGCAGCTCCGGAAGGTGGCCGTCCGAGGCGAGGGCCGCCTTCTGCCGCTCCTCCGATACGTCCCCGTACGTCGTCGTCCGGGGGCGGGCGGGGCGGCCAGCCAGGTCGGCGATGCCGATGAGGTCCTGGATGGAGCGGTACGAACCGTACGAGGAGCCCGCCATGCGGGAGATGGTCTCCTCCATGAGGGTGCCGCCCAGGTCGTTCGCGCCGGAGCGCAGCATCTCGGCCGCGCCCTCGGTGCCGAGCTTGACCCAGCTGGTCTGGATGTTGGGGATGTGGGGGTGGAGGAGGATGCGCGCCATGGCCGTCACCGCGCGGTTGTCGCGGGTGGTGGGGCCGGGGCGGGCGATACCGGCGAGGTAGACGGGGGCGTTGGTGTGGATGAAGGGGAGGGTGACGAACTCGGTGAAGCCGCCCGTCTCCTGCTGGATCTCCGCCAGCAGCCTCAGATGGCCCAGCCAGTGGCGCGGCTGGTCGACATGTCCGTACATCATGGTCGAGGACGAGCGGATGCCCAGCTCGTGCGCGGTCTTGATGACCTCCACCCAGGTCGCCGTCGGCAGCTTGCCCTTGGTGAGGATCCAGCGCACCTCGTCGTCCAGGATCTCGGCCGCGGTGCCGGGGATGGTGTCGAGGCCCGCCTCGCGCGCCGCGGTCAGCCACTCACGGATGGACATCCCGGTGCGGCTGGCGCCGTTGACGACCTCCATCGGGGAGAACGCGTGGACGTGCATCCCGGGGACGCGCTCCTTCACCGTCCTGGCGACGTCGAAGTACGCCGTACCGGGCAGGTCCGGATGGATGCCGCCCTGCATGCACACCTCCACCGCACCCACGTCCCACGCCTGCTGGGCGCGGTCGGCGACCTGGTTCATGGAGAGGGTGTACGCGTCGGCGTCGGTGCGGCGCTGTGCGAAGGCGCAGAAGCGGCAGCCGGTGTAGCAGACGTTGGTGAAGTTGATGTTGCGGGTGACGATGTACGTGACGTCGTCGCCGACCGCCGACCGCCGCAGGTCGTCGGCGATGCGGGTGAGGGCGTCCAGCGCGGGCCCGTCGGCGTGCAGGAGGGCCAGCGCCTCGGGGTCGGTGAGCCGGGTGGGGTCGTCGGCGGCCTGCGACAGGGCGGCCTTCACGTCCGCGTCGATACGGGACGGGACCATGCCGGGCGCTGCGGCCTCGCGCAGCGCCTCCCAGTCGCCGTACACCTCGTCGAAGTCGTCGCGCCGGTCGCCGGTGCGGCCCTCGGTGTCGATGGTGCGGTGCAGATCGGTGCGGCCGGAACCGGCGGTGGTGAACTCCTCGTCGGGCTCCTGCCAGGGCAGCCCGGCGGGCAGCGCGTCCGGGCGGGCGAGGCCCGTCTCCGGGTCGGCCAGCGCGCGCACGTGCGGCAGTAGCCGCGGGTCCAGCCACGGCTCTCCGCGCGTCACGAACTCGGGGTAGACCGCGAGCCGTTCGCGCAGTTCGAACCCGGCGGCGGCGGACCGCTCGGCCAGCTCGTCCACCTGGGGCCAGGGGCGCTCGGGGTTGACGTGGTCCGGGGTGAGCGGGGAGACGCCGCCCCAGTCGTCGACACCGGCGCCGATGAGCCGCTCGTACTCCGCGTCGACCAGGTTCGGCGGCGCCTGGATGCAGCCGGTCGGGCCCAGGATGTGCCGGGCGACCGCGACGGTGGCGACGAGGTCGTCCAGCTCGGCGTCCGGCATCCCGCGCATCGCCGTGTCCGGCTTGGCGCGGAAGTTCTGCACGATGACTTCCTGGATGCCGTGGTACGAGCGGGACACGCGGCGCAGCGCGAACAGCGACTCGGCGCGCTCCTCGTACGTCTCCCCGATGCCGATCAGCAGCCCGCTGGTGAACGGGACGGAGCTGCGGCCCGCGTCCTCCAGGACGCGCAGCCGGACGGCCGGTTCCTTGTCCGGCGAGCCGTAGTGCGGGCCGCCGGGCTCGCTCCACAGCCGCTCGGACGTGGTCTCCAGCATCATGCCCATGGAGGGCGCGACGGGCTTGAGCCGCTGGAAGTCCGTCCAGGTCATGACGCCGGGGTTGAGGTGCGGCAGCAGCCCGGTCTCCTCCAGGATGCGGATCGCCATGGCCCGTACGTACGCGATCGTGTCGCCGTACCCCTCGGCCTCCAGCCACTCCCGCGCCTCGGGCCAGCGGTCCTCGGGACGGTCGCCGAGCGTGATCAGCGCTTCCTTGCAGCCCATTTCGGCGCCGCGGCGGGCGATGTCCAGCACCTCGTCCGGCGACATGAACATCCCGTGGCCCTCGCGGCGCAGCTTGCCGGGAACGGTCGCGAACGTGCAGTAATGACACTTGTCGCGACACAGACGGGTCAGCGGGATGAAGACGCTGCGCGAGTAGGTGATGACCCCGGGGCGGCCCGCGGCCTCCAGACCGGCGTCCCGCACGCGCGCGGCCGAGGCGGCGAGGTCGCTCAGGTCGTCCCCGCGCGCCTGGAGCAGCACCGCCGCCTCGGCGGTGTCCAGCGCCACGCCCTCGCGGGCGCGCTTGAGCGCACGGCGCATCGCGTTGGCGGTGGGGGACTTCGGTTCGTTTCCCTGCGCGCTCGTGGTCATCCTCCGAGCATACGAGTGGTGTCCGACACCGCCAGACCGGCCGGGCCTGCGGTTTTGTGGGTCTGATCACGACAATTCGGCGCCGGTGCCGGGAATATTCATGCCGCCTACAGCCACCGCTCTACAGGTACTGGGCGGACTCATCGAGCGTGTGCAGGATCTCCGTCTCGTCCCCGGACGGAAGCTGCACGACGACCTCCTCGATGCCCAGGTCGGCGTAGTGGGCGAGCTTGCCGGGCGAGGGGCGCACCGCGTACGGCACCACCTCCAGCGCCGCCGGGTCCCGCCCCGCCTCGGCCCAGACGCGGCGCAGCGCCGGGAGGGACTCGCTGAGTCCCCCGCCGCCGATCGGCAGCCAGCCGTCGGCGTACGCGGCGATGTGCGCGAACAGCCGCGGCCCGGCCGCCCCGCCGATCAGGGTGCGCGGCCCGGTGAGCGGATCGCCGGACGGGCGCTCCCGGTTCACCGGTTTGGGGTACGCGAGGCTCGCCCGTACCGAGGCGTACGGGCCCTGATGGGCCGTGGGCTCCTCCGCCCACAGGGCGCGCATCAGCGCCATCCGGTCGCGGACCAGTTCGCGGCGGTCCGCCCAGACGGTGCCGTGGTCGGCGGCCTCCTCGACGTTCCAGCCGTAGCCGATGCCGAAGGTGAAGCGCCCGCCGGACAGGAAGTCGAGGGTGGCCACGCTCTTCGCGAGGACGACCGGGTCGTGCTGGGCCACCAGGCAGATGCCGGTGCCGAGCCCCAGCCGCTCGGTGACGGCGGCGGCCTGCCCGAGGGCCACGAACGGGTCGAGGGTGCGTCCGTACGGGCGCGGCAGCGGCTCGCCCATGGGGGCGGGGGTGTCGCGGCTGACCGGGATGTGGGTGTGCTCGGGCAGATACAGCCCGGCGAACCCGCGCTGCTCCAGCTCGCGCCCGAGCCAGGCGGGGCGGACGGTCTCGTCGGTCAGGAAGACGGTGGTCGCGATGCGCATGAAGGGGCCGCTCCTCCAGGTTGGCCGGTGTGGCTCGCGTATGTTCCCGCAGCGCCATGGAGTTATCCACAGGGCTTTCCGCGGATGTCATCCGCGCGTACAACGGTGTGACACGACGGCAGGTCGGACTTGTGGGGGCAGGCATGCAGCGACGGGACGTACTCAGACTCTCCGCGCTCGCGGGGGCAGCGGGGGCGCTCACGCTCGACCCGGTGTCCTTCGCGCAGGCCGACGAGGCGGGCCCCGGGGAGGATGTGGCCCGCACGATTTCCGGCCATCTCCCCACCGGCTCCCCGGACTTCGTCTATCTGCCGGTGGAGGTGCCGTCCGGGGTCCGCGAGATCGCCGTCTCCTACTCGTACGACAAGCCCACCGTGCCCTCCGGCACGCAGGGGAACGCGTGCGATATCGGCATCTTCGACGAGCGCGGTACGGAGCTGGGCGGGCGCGGCTTCCGCGGCTGGTCGGGCGGTGCCCGTACGGAGTTCGCGATCAGCGCCGCGGAGGCCACCCCCGGATACCTCGCCGGGCCCGTCCGGGCGGGCACCTGGCATGTCGTCCTCGGCCCCTACACGGTCGCCCCGCAGGGCCTGGACTACAAGGTCACCGTGACGCTGCGGTTCGGCGCCCCCGGCACCACCCCGAAGCCCGTTTACCCGCCGCAGCGGGCCAAGGGGCGCGGCCGGGCCTGGTACCGGGGCGACTCCCATCTCCACACCGTGCACTCCGACGGCAAGCGCACCCCGGCCGAGCTGGCCGCCGCCGCCCGCGCCGCCGGGCTCGACTTCATCACCACCACCGAGCACAACACCACCTCCTCCCACGGCGCGTTCGAGGGCCTGTGGGGCGACGACCTGCTGATCATCACCGGCGAGGAGATCACCACCCGGAACGGCCATGTGGTCGCCCTCGGCATCGCCCCGGGCACCTTCATCGACTGGCGCTACCGCGCCCGCGACAACCGCTTCGGCCAGTTCGCCCGCAAGATCCGCCAGGCGGGCGGCCTGGTGATCCCGGCCCATCCGCACGGCACCTGCGTCGGCTGCAACTGGAAGTTCGGCTTCAACGAGGCCGACGCGGTCGAGGTGTGGAACGCCGACTTCGGCCCGGACGACGAGGCGACCGTCCTGGAGTGGGACAACACCCTGGTCGCCGCCGCCCGCGGGGACGGCCGCTGGCTCCCCGCCGTCGGCAACAGCGACTCCCACCGCGAGCCCCAGCCCGTCGGCCTCCCCCAGACCGTCGTCCTCGCCGACGACCTCTCGCGCGCCGCCCTCCAGGACGGCATCCGCGCCGGTCGCTGCTGGATCGCCGAGTCCTCCGAGGTCGACCTCGCCTTCGAGGCGGTGGACGGCCGCGGCAAGCACGCCGGAATCGCCGACCGCCTGGCCGTCGCCCCCGATGCCCCGGTGACGGTCCGCCTGAAGGTCACCGGCGCGGGCGCGGGCCGCCAGGTCCGCTTCATCACCGACCAGGGCCCGCTGTACACCACCACCCTGCCCGCCTCCGGCTCCGGCACCGTGGAGTGGACGACCACGCCCTCGTACGCGGCCTACGTCCGCGCCGAGGTCCGCCATCCGGCGCCGGACGGGGGCGTGCCGGGCATACCGGGCCCGATGGTCGCCCTGACCAACCCGATCTGGCTCGGTAAGCGCTGACGGACCGGCCGTCTCAAGCGGTGGGTGCTTCGGCGAACTGGTTGGTGTCGAAGAGCTGGTTGATATGCCCGCCGAGTTCGGACCAGTGCTGTCCGGAGAGTTCGGCGGCGGCGCGGGCATCGCCGCTGGCGCAGACGTCGATCAGCTGGTCGTGGTGCTCGATGGTGTTGCGGCCGCCGAGCAGCGTGGAGAACTTGCGATAGAGGATGCGGTGGATCTGGGGGTGGACCTGTTCGACGATCCGGCTGAGCACGGGGTTGTCCGCGGCCGTGATGGGGACGGCGTGGAAGCGGTCGTCGGCGGCCAGGGCGGCCGTGGTGTCGTCACCGGCGACGGCGCGCTCGAAGTCCCGGTTGGCTTCGCGCATGCTCCGCAGGTCCTGCTCGGTCATGACCGGCACGGCGGTCTCGATGGCGAGCTGGTCGAGGGAGCGCAGGACGGCGAGGGTCTTCTCGGCGTCGCGGCGGTTGAGGGTGGTGATGCGGGTGTAGACCCCGGGCTTGGCCTCGACCAGTCCGATGTCGGCGAGCCTGGCGAGGGCCTCGCGCACCGGGGTGCGGCTGAGCCCGAGGCGCTCGGCCAGTTCGCTGTCCTTGACCTTCTCCCCCGGTACCAGTTCGCCGCGGACGATGGAGTCGCGCAGGCGGTCGAAGACCTCGTCACTGAGGAGGCGGCGGGAGACAGGGCTGTCGAGCGACATATTGCGTACGATACATCGCCGCGTTCGCGGTGCACCGGCCTTCCCCGCCCTGGTCCGTCATGCCCCGCATACCGACCGGGCGCGGTGGACGAGGGCCCCGGCCAGGATGGCGGCCGGATCGATGAGGGGGACGTCAACGGCGTCGGCGGGAAGCCCGAGGGGGATCTCGGTGCATCCCGCGATGATCGCCTCCGCGCCCCGGTCGGTCAGCCGCCGCGCGGCGCGGGCCAGGGACGCGGTCACCGCGGCGCCGCCGGTGCCCGCCTTCACGGCGCGGATGGCGGCCATGACCTCACGGTGCTGGTCGTCCTCGTCGGGGAGCACGAGGCGAATGCCGTAGCGGTCGAGCCACTCCTGGTACAGGCCCGCCCGAACGGTGCCGGTGGTGGCCAGCAGCCCCGCGGTACGGACGGCCGGTCGCACGGTGGTCAGGTGACGGGCCACTTCGCCGATCATGTGAATGATCGGCAGGCCGACGTGGTCGGCGATGCGGGGAACGAAGGCGTGGGCGGTGTTGCAGGGGATGGCGATGACGGTGGCGCCCGCCTCGCGCAGGACGCGGCTGCCGTTGAGGAGCCAGGGGGTGGGATCGGGGCCGTTGCCGAGGAGCGCCTCGGTGCGGTCGGGGATGGTGGGGTCGGACCAGATGACCGTCGTGAGGTGGTCCTGGTCGCTGCGGCCCGGGGTCATCGACACCAGCTTGGCGTAGAAGTCGGCGGTGGCCGCCGGTCCCATGCCGCCGAGGATGCCGATGACCTCCGTCGTGCCGCTCGGGCTGGTCACCGTGCGTCGTCCTTCTGGAGGGCCTGGGCGAACCGCGGTTCCGGGCCGGGGTCGTCGGTCTCACGGGGGTCGTCGTCGTGCGCGGTGGCGTCGGCGGTGGCCTCGTGCGGGCGGCCGTCCTTGGCCTCCCGGCGCTTCTCGGAGCTGTCCACGACGGCGGCGGCCAGCGCGTTGCCGATGACGTTCACACCGGTGCGGGCCATGTCGACGATGAAGTCCACGCCGAGGAGCAGGGCGATGCCCTCGGGGGGCAGCCCGATGCTGTTGCCCGCGGCGATGAGGACGACGACGGACGCGGACGCCACACCCGCCATGCCCTTGGAGAGGAGCACCAGCACGCCGACCATGACGAGCAGCGCGGGGAGGGAGGTGTCGGCTCCGTAGGCGTTGGCGATGAAGACCAGGCCCGCGGCCTGGTACAGGACGGAGCCGTCGGTGTTGAACGAGTAGCCGAGGGGCACGACGAACGAGGTCGTCGACCGGCTGAGCCCGAATGCCTCCAACTTGCCCATGAGGGGAGCCAGTACGGCTTCGGAACTGCGGGTGACGAAGGCGATCCCCGCCAGGTTGGCGATCGACTTCAGCAGCTGGACATAGCGGACGCGATAGATCGCGGCGATGAGGGGGAAGAGCACGCCGATCACGATGACCAGGCCCGCGTAGACGACGGCGATGAAGCCCACGAGGCTGCGCAGGTTGCCGAAGCCGTAGTGGGCGACGTCGTAGGAGAGGAAACCGAGCACGCCCAGCGGGGCGACGCGGATGACGTACCCGACGACCTTGAACATCACCGTGGCGACGGAGTCCAGCACCGAGGCGAAGGGGGCCGCCTTCTCGCCGATGGCCGCCATGGCCACGCCCACCAGCAGGGCGAAGACGATCGCGCCGAGCAGATTGCCCTCGCTGAAGGCGGCGAAGATGTTCTTCGGAACCGCGTGCAGGATCAGCTCGTGGAAGTTGATCCCCTGGTCCAGGCTCTCCAGGTCCTTGGGATCGGCGGCGCCGACGGGGGCGCCCTTGCCGATGCCGGTGGACTTCGCGAGGCCCACGGCGATCAGCAGGATGACGGTGGTGACCAGCTCGAAGTAGAGGATGGCCTTCCCCGCGATCCGGCCGACCTTCTTGACCGACTCCATGCGGGCGATACCCAGCACGATGAGCGGGAAGACCAGGGGCAGGACGACGACCTGCACCAGGTTGAGAAAGAGATCGCCGAGGATCTTCATCTGCTCGCCGACGGCCGGTGCGAGGGCTCCGATGAGGGCGCCGAGCCCGACGGCGATGATCGACTGCACGCCGATCGGCATCCGCAGACATCGCCGCAGAAGCCCCGGCCGGGGTTCGGAGGCCGCGTCTGTGCTGGTGGTTCGCGTAGGCGGTGCGTTCATCCGCGCTCCAATATATTGCGCTCTGCGTATTGGGCGGTAAGACTGCGCCCCAGGGCGACGGCCTGTCAAGGGGTGCAACCGGGCAACTTTCCCCGGGCTCCCGATTGACGGCGGCCGTCAATCGGGAGCCCGGGTGTCGGTCACGGCATGCACCATGGGCCCATGGGCGTGCACATCGACATCGCGGGACTGCGGCCGGAGATGATCACCGTTGCGATCTCGCCCCTGGCCGAACTCGGCATGGCGTTGCACGCGCTGTCCGAGCCGGAGCACCACCCGGGCCTGAAGGGCTGGGTCACGGGTGTCACCGCTCGGCTCGACCCGCATCTGGCCGACCGCATGTGCGAGGCGGACTTTCTGTGGCGGACGACGTTCTCCGACCTCTTCCTGCCGTTCGCGGGCGTCCCGGGCGGGGCCGTCCCGCCCGGTGAGACCCTCGCCGAAGAACTCGACCTGATCGACAAGCTGTCCGACGAGGAGTTCGTGGACGCGGCACTGGAGTTCACGTGCCCCCTGACCTACGGCACCCCCGGCCCCAGCCTGCTCGTCGACGCCGCGCTACGTCACCGGGCCCTGGAGCTGGCCGCCGCGCGCGGCCCGCACCAGGCCCGCTTCACCGAGCGACTGCTGAACGACCCACCGCGGATCCGGACCTGGCTGCGGCAGTTCCTCCAGGACTGCGACGCGGCCTTCTACGCGGACACCTGGTCACGGCTGCGCCATCAACTCGCCGCGGACGCCCGGCACAAGACGGAGCTGCTGCGCCGCAAGGGCCTGTCCGAGGCACTGGCCGCCGTGTCCCCAGCGGTGACCCTCGACGGGGCCGCCGGGCGAATCACCGTCGACAAGTTCTGCGCGGGCCCCGGGACCTCGGCGGACAGCGGTCTGCTGCTCGTACCGACGAGCCTGGGCTGGCCGCACCTGATGGTCCTGCAACGCCACGGGTGGCAGCCGGTGCTGCACTACCCGGCGAACTCCCCGGAACTCGTCGCCCCGCCCTCGGTGGAACAGCTGGCCCTGCGGATGGCCGCGCTGTCCCACCCGGTGCGCATGCAGCTGTGCCGCAGCCTGGCCCGCAGCGCGTTCACCACCAGCGAGCTGGCCCAGGCCCACGGCATGACCGCTCCGGAGATATCCCGCCACGTGAGCACGCTGAAGAAGGCGGGCCTGATCACCACCCGGCGCCGGGGCCGGTACGTCTACCACCAGCTCGACGTACGGGTGGTGGCCCGGCTGAGCGGCGACTTCCTGGAGGGAATCCTGCGCTAGGAACTTCGCTAGCCCCAGGTGAGCGGGTCGAGGTGGAGGTAGAACCGCTCCCGGTCGCGGTCGAGGACGGTGCCGTAGCGGTGGGCGAACCGGTCCTCCGCCGCGGTCGCCTGCCGTTCGTCGGGCCAGGTCTCCCGGGCCGTGGCCAGCAGAAGGGCGATGTCGGCGTAGGGGTCGGCGCGACCGAGGCGGCCGAGGTCGATGAAGCCCGCGACGGTCAGGGTCGTCGGGTCGAGGACGATATTGGGCAGGCACAGGTCCCCGTGGCAGACGACCGCCTCGGCGGCCTCCTGCGCCAGCCGGGCCTCGATCTGCGGGGCAAGGCGGGCGAGCAGCTCCTCGGGAGGGGTGCCCTGCTGGTCGACGGGGAGGAACTCCGGGTTGACCGCGCCCCGCGCCACGACCTCGCGCGCGGTGGCGAACATCTGTGAGAGGTCGCGGCTGAAGGGGCAGGCCCGGGGCGGCAGATCGTGCAGTTGTCGTACAGAGTCGGCGATCGGCTCCCACGCCGCCCGGAGCGTGGCGGCCGGGACACGGTCCGCGGGGACACCCGCCACGGCGCCGGTCACCAGGCAGCCGCCCGCGTCGGTGACGCGCCAGTCGAGCACCCGCGCGCCGGGAACGCCCTGCGCGTGCAGCCACTCCACCCGGTCCCGCTCCGCCTCCAGCGCGGCCACCTGGTGCGCGGGTACGCACTTCCCGTACCGCGAACCGTCCGCGGAGCGGAAGACGGCGGCCCCGGACTCACCGGCGGTCACGGGCTCCCAGCCGCCGCCATGGTCCGGGGGCAGCAGGGTGCGCAGTGCCTTGGTATCGGTCACGGCACCAGCCTAGGAGCGGGCCGCGTGCCAGCGGACCCGCGCGGCGACCGGCAGATGGTCGCTGCCGGTGGCGGGCAGGGTGCGGATGTGGCCGACGGCCGCCGAGCGGGCCATGACCTGGTCGATCCGGGCCAGCGGGAACCCGGCGGGAAAGCTGAAGGCGAAGCCCCGCTCCGCCACGTTCAGCCGGGAGGTCAGCGGGTCCAGCCCGCGGTCGTCGACCGTGCCGTTGAGGTCTCCCATCAGGATCACCGGCTTCCGCTTCTCGGCGGCGATGGCCTCGCCCAGCAGCCCGGCGCTCTCGTCACGCCAGGACGACGCGAGGCCGCTCGCCCCGACGCGGACCGACGGCAGGTGCGCGACGTACGCCGCGACCTCGCCCCGCGGCGTCCGGACGACGGCCCGCAGTCCACGGCTCCAGGACTCCGTGATCCCCCGGGGCTTGATGTCCAACAGCCGGGCCTCGGCGAGCGGATGCTTCGACCAGAGCCCGACGGTGCCCCGCACGGCGTGGTACGGGTAGTCCGGGGCGAGGGTCTTCTCGTAGACCGGCAGCGCCGCGGGCACCAGCTCCTCCAGCGCGACGAGATCGGGCGAGGCCCCGGCCAGGGCGCGGGCCGTACCCGCCGGGTCGGCGTTCTCGTCGCTGACGTTGTGCTGCACCACGACCAGATCATGCGCGCCCGTCGTCGCCCCGGGCAGGAACAGCCCGCCGAAGTGGTACGCCCAGGCCGCCACCGGCAGCAGCAACGCCAACAGCGCGGTGGCCGAACGGCGCAGCAGCGCCAGGCCCAGCAGGACGACGACCACCAGGCCGAGCCAGGGCAGGAAGGCTTCCAGCAGACTGCCCACGCGCCCCACGGAGTTGGGCACCGCCCGGTGGAAGACCAGCAGCCCGGCCGTCAGCACCGCCAGCGCGGCGAGGACCCGCCCCCGGGTCCAGACGGACCCTTTGGCGTCCGCGCCCCAGCGCCCCGCCCAGCGGCGCATCGCCGCCGTCACCGTCGACGCCACACCGCTGCCCGGCCGCTCCACCACCACGTCCCATCCGCTCGAGTCCACCCCACAAGACGGGCCACCGGGCGCATCGGTTTCCGGCTCGGGCGGCGGAGTCGTGGTGTCGGCGGCGTGTCGGGGACTGTCGGTCAGCGAAGACGGTCTCGGGTTCGGCTACCCGCTGCGCATCGCGGGCGAGTGGGGCCTCCGGCATACGGACGGTCCGTGACCCCATGGGCTGGCACACGCTGGACCCGGAGGGAAACGTGATCCCCGTGGAGAAGTTCGAAGCGGGTTACGACCGCCTGCTCGCACCCCTCGCCGAGGCGGGCACGCAGCTGATCCTCATCGAGCCGTTCCTGAAGGAGCGACAGGAATGGCACACCGACCTGGACCCGAAGATCCAGGCCGTGCGCAAGCTCGCCCGCACGTACGGCGCGCAGCTGCTGACCGCGACGGCCGGGCCGGAGCACTGGTCCGCGGAACGGCGTCCACCCGACCCCGGCCGGTCACGCCGCGCTCGCGGCGGCGTGGCTGCGCCTGGTCGCCTGACGAGGGCCGTCAGACTGGGGCGATACGGCCCTTGAGCAGGCAGAACTCATTGCCCTCGGGATCGGCGAGGACGTGCCAGGACTCCTCGCCGGTCTGACCGATGTCGGCGCGTACGGCCCCGGCGGCCAGGAGGCGTTCGAGCTCGGCGTCCTGATCGCGGTCGGTGGCGTTGACGTCGATGTGCAGCTTGAGCTGCCCCTTCTGCGGCGCGTCGTGGCGGATGAGGACGAGCGTCGGCTGCGGGCCGCCGAACCCTTCACGCGGTCCGAGCTCGATGACGTCCTCTTCGCGGCCGAGCTCGACGTAGTCCAGGACCTCGCACCAGAACCGCGCCAGCACCTCGGGGTCGTGGCAATGGAGCACGAGTTCACTGATACGGCATGCCATGGACGAGACCTACTCTCCGCGTCGAACTGCCGGGGCGGTCGCCACCGTAGCGGGCGGGGCGAGCGGCGGCGAGGCAATTTCAGGCTCCCGCCCAGCCCCATCTGCCGGGGCTGTGCCCGATGTTGTCGCCCGCGCCATGTCAACCGCCGCCGAGCGGTCAGTAGCGGACCTTGCCGTAGTCCACCGGCTGCTCGGGATACGTGGCGGCCCGGCGGGCAAGGCCCCGCATGCGGGTCCTCATCTCGTCGGCGGGGAGGCGGTGGAAGCTGCCGTGGCCGGGGAGGACCCATTCGAAGGTCAGGTCTTCGGCGCCGCGTGCCACGGATGCGGCCAGTGTGGTGATCGAGTCGTAGACGACGCTGTCGGCGACCTCCAGGTCCTGTTGGGACTGGGACCAGAAGAACGCGTCGCCGCTGAAGCAGAACGTGTCGTCCGCGACGAAGACCGTGCTGCCCGCCGTGTGGCCGGGGAAGGGGTGGGCGATCACGCCCGGGCCGATCTCGACGGGGTCCCGGCCGCGGATGACGGAGTCGGCGTCGGGCCGGGAGTGGAGGTCGCCCTCGTGGATCCACAGCCGTGCGCCGAACGCGTCGGCGTACTGGCGGCCGTGGGCCACGTGGTCGAGGTGGGTGAGGAGCACGTCGGTGATCTTCCCGGCCTTCTCCTCGTAGCGCCGGGCGAGGGCGGGCCGCCAGTGCGGCGTGTCGATCATCATCGCGGTGGAGTCGGGGCGGCGCAGCAGGTAGGAGGTGGCGCCGTAGGTCTTCGGTGCGGCGTGCCCGCACAACAGGACGGTTCCGGCCTCGTCCAGGGGCATGGGGTACGGGTCCGAGCCCGGCCGCCAGTCGTTGGCAGGCGGGTGCACGGAACGGGTCGGGCAGGCGTGGGCGGCCATGTAGAGCTGCCGGACCTCGTCCTCGGTCCCGGGCTGGCGCAGGACGGTCGAGCTGCCGCCGTAAGGGCCGCCGGGGCTGTAGCCGATGAGGCCGGGGGCGTACTGGCGGGCGAGATTGCAGTTCAGGCAGCGGTCATCGACGTACCAGCCAGGCGTGTGGTCGGTCCGGGTCGTGCTCATGAATCCCCTCCTGAGGGGTCAGCACACCCACGTCGTCGGGGGGACGGCCGGTCCGAGGCGCGGGTATGACGCTGGTGCGAATCAGGTCATGGAAGGCGCGACGGAAGGCGATGCGACGGACGACGTTTCCGTGGTGAAGCCTAAGGGACAGAGGCCCCGTGGGTGATCGGATCGTTATCATCGCGCCCCGGATCGGCCTACGATCACGCGAGTGCCGAGGAGGACGCCGTGACGACGACGGTGACCGTGGACTTCTGGTTCGACCCGGCCTGCCCCTACACCTGGCTCACCTCGCGGTGGGTGGTGGAGGCGGCCACGGTCCGGCCCCTGGACGTGCGCTGGCGCGTCATGAGCCTGGCGGTGCTCAACGAGGGCCGGGACGACGACCCCGAAGGGGACCCCGAGGGCTATCTGTGGATGCCCGTCCGCATCTGCGCCGCCGTCCTGCGGCAGTACGGGCAGGAAGCGCTGGGCGCGTTCTACGCCGCCCTCTGGGCCGACCGCGGCGACGACGGCGCCCAGCAGTGGATCAACGATCCCGAGGTGGCGCTGGCCGACGCCGGGCTGCTCCCGGAGCTTGCCGGGGCGGCGTTCAGCGGCGACTACGACGACGCGGTGCGCGCTTCCCACGCCGAGGGCATCGCCGTCCTCGGCCCCCATGTCGGCACTCCGGTCGTCGCCGTCCCGGACCCGCGCGGTGACGACGGTGCGCGGATCGCCTTCTTCGGGCCGGTGATGTCCCGGGTCCCCCGGGGCGAGGAGGCCGGACGGCTATGGGACGCCACCCTGGTGGTGGCGGGCGCCCCCGGCTTCCACGAACTCAAGGGCGCACCGGCCGACCCGTCCCCCGATGTGAGGGGCTGGACCGGTCGGCCGTGAAGCGGCCGCCGTCCGCCACGTGGTTACTCCGGTCGCTCGATCCACTCGCTGCCGCCCAGCGGGTAGTCGTAGCCGGGGCGCCCGGCGTTGGCACTGGTGCGGAACGGGGTGCCGTTGTTGTCGATGTGCACGGTGCCGCGGCGGTCGCCGCTGGACCATGTCAGAGCGAGGTCCCAGCGGACGTCATGCGCCTTGGTGCGGGCGGTGAGGTAGAAGACCTCCGGGTCGGACTCGCTGACCTTGTACGGGAAGTCGCGCTGACCGTTCTTGACGGTGACGGTGGGGCTGCCGTCGTCGAGGTCGGCGTCGAACGACTTGGTGCCGACGCCACCGCCGCAGCCGACGCCCATCGAGTAGTCGTTCCAGGCGAGCGGGGCGCCCTTCGCGACGACGCGTAGGTGCAGCGCCTCCAGGACGACGGTGTCCTTGCCCGTGCCCTGCACGGTGAGGGCGATGCGCTGCTCCCCCGAGGAGACCGCGCCGTTCGCGGCCGCCCAGCGGGGGGCGTCCTGTTCGGAGGCGGGCGGGCCGACCTGTTCGGGTTCGGCGTCGACGAGGAAGTGCTGGCTGCACGGGTCCTCGTAGGTGTAGGGGCGGGTGGCGACGTTGAGCGGTACGCCGCCGGTGCGTGCACGCTCGTCGGCGTCCGCGCCGTCATCGCCGCGGGCGGCGGGCTTCGACGCCCGGGCGGAGGGTTCGCCGGGCTTCGCGCTCCGGGACGGAGCTGGGGAGGAGGGCGAGGAGGCCGACGCGGAGGGGCGCTTTTCGTCCGCCCGGACCGTGGTGGCGGGTGCGGTGGTCGGGACGGTGACATCGCCGGCCCACCGGGATTCGGCGTCGTCCCCGGAGGACGGCAGGTTCACGGCGAGCACGAGGGCTCCCAGCACGGCGGCCGTCGCGACGGAGGCGATGAGCGCGGTACGGCGCCGATGGGACGGCGAGGGAGCGGATGGGGCTGTGCCGCCGACGACCGGTTCATCGCTCACCGGTTCACTTCCGCCGGGTTCGGCGGCGGACGCCGGTTCGGCGGGCTCGGCCGGTTCGGCGGCGGGCGCCGGTTCGACGGGTTCGGCGTCCACGGGCGACGGCTCGGGCGGGCTGTCGTCCGGGGTGGCGGCGGGCGCCGGTTCCTCGGGCCCCGCCGCCTTACGGCCCCGCGCCGCGTCCGCCAGGATCCACCGCCGGTGCAGCTCGACCAGTTCCTCGGGGGTCGCCCGGCACACCCGGGCGAGCCGCTCCGCCGGTGCGTAGTCGGGTGGCACCGCGCTGCCGTTGCAGTAGCGGTGCAGCGAAGACGTGCTCATGTGTAATCGCTTGGCGAGCGCCCCGTAGCTCAGCCCCGAGCGTTCCTTGAGTCCCCGCAGCAGCTCCGCGAACGCCTCCGCGGCGGTCCCGGTCGCCCCTGTTGCCCCTGACACCCGTTCCTCCCCATCCCTGTGCGGCCCGGCGCGTCCCATTCCCGCGTCCCAAGCCCCTTGTGTTCCCCCTGGTCACAGCCCGTTTTCGCGTTCCAGTGTCCCAAACTGCCCGGCATTCCTGGCGGTTGGGACGGATCACCCCACAAGCTCCGGTCATCCAAGCACCACACCGACCGCACCACCGAGAGGACTCCCCCACATGTCGCACAACCGGAACTCGCGCACGCGTCTCCTGACCGCCGCCGCGACCGTCGCGGCCGCCGCGCTCTCGCTGACCGCGTACAGCACCGGGGCGACCGCCCACGCCGAGGGCGCGCGGGCCGCGGGGGCGGCGAAGGCCAAGGCCGCCGTCACCTGCCAGGGTTCCAACACCAAGACGGTCGCGGCTCCCGTGAGCCGCCCGGTGAACCACATGATGCTGACGGTCACCAACACCGGCAGCGTCCCCTGCAACCTGTACCACTACCCGGCGGTGCAGTTCGGCGAGGCCCAGTCGGTGCCGCCGGTCATCGAGGCATCGAAGCCGCAGGCCGTCGTCACGCTCGCTCCGAAGGAGTCCGGCTACGCCTCCGTGAACCTGTCGGCCGCCGACGGCAGCGGTTCGAACGGCCACACCGAGAAGTCGCTCACCGTCTGGTTCCAGGGCCGCACCGCCGACGAGGACGTCCCGGCGGCCGCCCACCCGTCACTGCCCGCCAAGGGCGTCTACATCGACGACTCCATCAAGGTCACCTACTGGCAGTCGACGTTCGAGGACGCCATCATCTGGTGACACCACCGATCACGACGCGGGGCAGCCGGACCTGGCCGGCTGCCC
>NZ_GG657754.1:4436813-4450992 GCF_000158915.1 Streptomyces himastatinicus ATCC 53653
CCGCGTCACTGGTCCAAGAGTGCGCGGACGGATTACGGCCCCAGCGTGTCCCCGGGCGTCGGGGTCTCGCGCTGGACCCAGGAGCCGCAGGACGTGATCACCGCCCCTGTGCGGTCGCAGGTGATGCCGTGCACGGTCCCGGACGTGGTGATGACGTCGATGAAGATGTCACTGCCGGGGCCGCCGGGGCCGACGTCGATGGACACACCGCAGGCACCGACGGGCACGTCTCCCGGCTCGTCGGAGAGGTCGTCCCAGTCGATGACACCGCCGGGAGTGTCCTCGTCTCCGACGTAGGGGACTCCGAAACTGACGGCTGCGTAGAAGGCCCCGCCGCCGGCCGCTTCCTGACGAACGGTGTCGATGTCGAAGCACCCGTTGGCTCCCGGCCGCGGCGGCTTCGGCTTACCGGGTTTGCCGGGGCCGGCGGCGGTGTCAGCGGCGGGGTCGACGACGGGGTCGGGGTCCATGGGGTCCAAGGAGAAAGCCTGGTCCGTGGACATGACGGTCGAAACAGGCAGCGGTTCGGCTCCGAGGCCTTGCGCCGCGGCGGGCAGGGCGCCCAGTACGCCCGCCAGCGAGACGGCGGTCAGGGTGGTGAGGCCGCCCAGCGCCAGCCGTGTGGGCCGCCATGAGCTGTGAGGACGCATGCAGTACTCCTTTGGACGTGAACCGGGAAATCTCCCGGAAGGCGTTATTTGTCTTGAACTCCTTTCCACCTCCATCCGGCCTTTTATGTGATGAACCATCTGATTAGCCCAATGAGACCATCACGGGGCCTGCGTTCCTCCGGGGAATGCCGCGCGGACGCGGCGGCCGCCGTCGACCACCAGGTCGGTGCCGGTGATCCAGGACGCCTCGTCGGAGACCAGCCAGCGCACGGCGCGGGCCACGTCCTCCGGTTCGCCGATGCGGGCCAGGGGGAGGGTGGCGGCGATCGAGGGCTCGTCGGGTTCCCAGACGAAGCGGGCCATCTCGGTGCGGATGAGGCCCGGGGAGACCGCGTTGACGCGGACGCCCGGGGCCAGTTCGGCGGCGAGCTGGCGGGTGAGGCGCAGGAGGGCGGTCTTGCTGGCGCCGTAGGCGACCGACGCCGGGGCCCACGCCGTGGGTGCCCTCAGTGCAGATGTTGACGGACCGCGCCGCCCCGCCGTGGTCGCGCATCCAGGCGCGCCAGGCCGCATGGGTCAGGCGCAGCGGGGCCTCCACGTTGATGGCGAAGGCCCTGCGCCAGGCGAGCGGGTCGGCGTCGATGAGGGGGCCGAGGGGAGCGTTCGTCGCGGCGTTGTTGACGAGGATGTCGAGGCGGCCGAAGGCGGCGACCGTACGCGCCACGGCCTCCTCGATGTGCGACGCGTCCGCCACATCGCCCGGGCAGGCGAGGGCGCGCGGTCCCAGCTCGCGCACGGCGGCGGCCAGTTCGGCGGCATCGCGGGCGGTCACGCACACCGCCGCCCCATCGGCGATCAGCGCCGCCGCCACCGCCAGCCCGATACCGCGCGAGGCCCCCGTGACCAGCGCGGCCCGACCGGCGAGGCCGCCGGGCCCGGCCCCGCCCATGGTGCTCGGCACCGGCTCAGGTCCTCGTGTTCACCGTCTCGGTGTCCCGGCCGGAGCGCAGTACCTTGCCGGGGATCGCGCCGGTGATCTCGTCGTCCCGGATGGTTTCGACGCCGCCGACGCGGACGCTCACCATGCCCGTCGCCCGGGAGACCAGGCGGGGGCTGTCGCCGGGGAGGTCGTGGACCAACTTCGCCTGGCCCGCGTCGATGCGGTCGGGGTCGAAGAGGACGAGGTCGGCGTGGTAGCCCTCGGCGACGCGGCCGCGGCCGCGGAGGCCGAGGAGCCGGGCCGGGTCGTCGGTGAGCATGCGGACGGCGCGCTCCAGCGGGAGCAGTTTGCGGCCGCGGAGGCAGTCGCCGATGAAGCGCGTGGTGTACGGGGCGCCGCACATGCGGTCCAAGTGGGCGCCGGCGTCGGAGCCGCCGAGCATGACGTCCTCGTGTTCCCAGGTCTGCCGCCGCAGCTCCCAGCTGGCCGGGTCGTTGTCGGTCGGCATGGGCCACAGGACGGTGCGCATCTCGTCGGCGGCGCAGATCTCCACCAGGGTGTGGAACGCGTCCTGGCCGCGCTCGGCGGCGATGTCGCGGACGACGCGGCCGGTGAGTCCGGCGTTGGCCTCGCTGTACGTATCGCCGATGACGTACCGCTCGAAGTCGGCGAGCCGCCGGAAGACCCCGGCCTCGGGGCTCTTCGCGCGGCGCAGCATCTCCTCCCGCACGGCGCCGTCGCGGAGCTTCGCGATGCGCTCGGGGATGGGCAGGCCGAGGATGTCGCCCCAGCCCGGGATGAGGTTGAGCGCGCAGAAGGTGCCGAGCGACATGTTCATGGGCGTCAGGATCGGCATGGTGAGGGCGACGATGCGGCCGCCCGCCTTGCGGGCGCGTTCGCTCGCCTGGAGCTGGCGCGGTACGCGCTCGGGGACGGCGGCGTCGATGGTGAGGACGTTCCAGTTGAGGGGGCGTCCGGCGGCGGCGCTCATCTCCACCAGCAGGTCGATCTCCTCGTCCGCGAACCGGTCGAGGCAGCCCGCCACGATGGCCTCGATCTGGGTGCCCTCGTGGTCGCCGACGGCCCGGGACAGGGCGAGGAGTTCGTCGGGCCGCGCATGCCGGGAGGCGACGGGCTGCCCGTCGCCGTCGGCGTGGGTGGAGGACTGGGTGGTGGACAGGCCCCAGGCGCCCGCGTCCATGGCCTCGTGGAACAGCCTCAGCATCTGGTCCAGCTGGTCGGGGGTGGGCGTGCCGCCGATCGCGTCCGGGCCCATGACGTGGCGGCGCAGCGCGCAGTGCCCCACCATGAAGCCCGCGTTGACGGCGATCCGCCCCTCGAGGGCGTCGAGGTATTCGCCGAAGCTGTGCCAGTTCCAGGGCGCGCCCTCCTCCAGGGCGACCAGCGACATGCCCTCGACGCGGCTCATCATCCGCCGGGTGTAGTCGGCGTCGCCGGGGCGGTCGGGGTTGAGCGGGGCGAGGGTGAAGCCGCAGTTGCCGCCCGCGACGGTGGTGACCCCGTGGTTCATGGAGGGGGTGGCGTACGGATCCCAGAAGAGCTGGGCGTCGTAGTGGGTGTGCGGGTCGACGAAGCCGGGGCCGAGGACGAGCCCGGTGGCGTCCTCGGCGGAACGGGCCCGCTCGCCCAGAGTGCCGGGCTCGGCCACGGCGGCGATCCGTCCGTCGCGCAGGCCGACGTCGGCGACGTAGGAGGGCGCGCCCGTGCCGTCCACGACGGTCGCGCCCTTGATGAGGTGGTCGAGCACGGGTGGGTCCCTTCTGGCGGCTGCGGCGCCTATGCCTGGCGGAAGCGGGTCGTGCGGTGCACCGGATCGGTGTCGATCTTCGGGATGACGTGCTCGCCGATGAGCTTGATGGTGTTCATGGTGTCCTCGTAGCCGATGCCGATCGGCAGCCCGAAGGAGAGCTGGTCGGCCCCGGCCTGTTCCCACCGCTTGCACTGCTGGAAGACCTCGTCCGGGTCGCCGCAGATCATCAGCTCCTCGGCGATGAGCAGCTCGATGATCTCCTCGGTGTAGTCGGGGAGGAGTTCGGGCCACTCCGGGATGCCGTCCGGGCGGGGGAAGGTGTCGTGGTAGCGGAACAGCAGCGACTGGAGGTAGTTGAGGCCGCCGCCGAGCGCGATCTCGACCGCCTTGGCGTGGGTCTCGGCGCAGATCGCGGTCGAGGTCACCATGACGTTGTCGTTGACGAAGCCGCCGACCGGATCGGCGTCCTTGACGGCGTTCTTGTAGGAGTCGAGGACCCACTCCATGTCGGACACCTTCTGGATGGAGAAGCCGAGCACGCCGAGGCCCTTGCGGCCCGCCATCGCGTACGAGGACGGGGACCCGGCCGCGTACCACATGGCCGGGTGGCCGCTGCCGTACGGCTTGGGCAGCACCTTGCGGGGCGGGAGCGACCAGTGCTTGCCCTGGAAGCCCGGGTACTCGTCGCTGAGCCACATCTTGGCGAACTCGCCGATGGTCTCTTCCCAGATCTCCTTGGTGTGGTTCATGTCGGTGACGCCCGGGATGAACCCCAGGATCTCGTGGCTGCCCGCCCCGCGCCCCGAGCCGAACTCGAACCGGCCGCCGGAGAGGTGGTCGAGCATGGCCACCTTCTCGGCCACCTTGACGGGGTGGTTGACCTGCGGGAGGGGGTTGAAGATGCCGGAGCCGAGGTGAATGCGCTCGGTGGCGTGGGCGAGGTAGCCGAGGAAGACGTCGTTCGCGGAGAGGTGGGAGTACTCCTCCAGGAAGTGGTGTTCGGAGGCCCAGGCGTATTTGAAGCCGGACCGGTCGGCCTGGATGACGTACTCGGTCTCCTCGATGAGGGCGTGGTGCTCGGCCTCGGGGTCGGTGCGGCGTCGGCGCTCCGGCACGTATCCCTGTACGAACAGTCCGAATTCCAAGGGGGTCACCGCCTCCAGTTCAACAATCTGACGTACCGTCAGATTCGAGTCCGACCATGGCACCGGGAGGGTGGACCGTCAAGGCCCAGGCTTCAGAAGACCGAGACGCCGCTCAGCCAGCCGCCGTCGACGACGACCGGCTGGCCGGTGATGTACGAGGAGTCGTCGGAGGTGAGGAAGAGCGCCAAGCGGGCGATCTCCTCGGGGCGGCCGATACGGCCCATCGGGACCAGCTTGCGGTAGAGGCCGTCCACCGCCTCCGACGCCTCGGCAGCTTCCCCGGTATTCGCCGTGTCCGCCGCCGGGTCGAGCCGGGCGGGGTTGCTCATGGGGGTGTCGACCGCGCCGGGGCACATCGCGTTGACCCGGATCCCCTTGCTCGCCAGCTCCATCGCGGCCACCCGGGTCATCCCGACGATGGCCGCCTTGGTGGCGGCGTACGAGGTCAGCAGGGCCATACCGGAGAGCGCGGTGTACGAGGCGGTGTTGACGATCGTGCCGCCGCCCGCCGCCGCCAGCTCGGGCGCGACCGCGCGCATGCCGAGGAACGCGCCGACCTGGTTGACCTGGACCACGGCCAGGTACTCCTCCAGCGGGGTGCTGATCAGCTCGTTGAAGCGGAGGATCCCCGCGTTGTTGACCAGCCCGTTCACCGTGCCGAAGGCGTCCTTCGCGAACGCCACGGCGGCCGCCCAGTCGTCCTCGCGGCTCACATCGAGGTGGACGTAAGCGGCGGACTCCGCGCCCAGCTCCTTGGCGACGGCCGCGCCCTGGTCGTCCAGGACGTCCGCGAGCACCACCTTCGCGCCCTCGGCGGCGAACAGCCGCGCCTCCTGCTCGCCCTGCCCGCGCGCCGCACCCGTGACGATGACGACACGTCCGTCCAGCTTGCCCATGATGGCCTCCTCAGGCGTTCAGATGCGGGGCGACTTCGGCCGCGAAGGCCGCCATCTGATCGGTCAGTTCGGTGCGGCTGCGGCTGCGGAACCGCACCTGGATCTGGTCCACGCCCATGGCCGCGTACGCGCGCAGGGACTCGGCCAGCCGCTCCGGCTTGCCGGTGAGCGTGCGCCGCCCCACGCGCCACGGCGGGTCGCCCACGTACAGCGGCTCGGCGATGGCGCCGATCTCGGCGGGCTCCGCGACGCCCGCCGCCTCGCGCAGCGCGCGCAGCCGGGCGATCTGCGCGGGGAGCCGGTCCCGGGAGTCGCCCTGCGGCAGCCAGCCGTCGCCGCGGACGGCGGCCCGGCGCAGCGCGGCGGGCGAGGAGCCGCCCACCCACAGCGGGGGGCGCGGCGTCTGGGCGGGGCGCGGGGCCTGGCCGAGGTCCCGATACGCGAAGCGCTCCCCGTGGAAGTCGGCGAACTCCTCCGGCCCCAGCGCCGCCTTCAGCGCGTCGACCGTCTCGTCCAGCAGCGGCCCGCGCGCGTCGAAGTCGACGCCGAGCGCGTCGAACTCCTCGCGTACGTGCCCGGCGCCGACCCCGAGGATCAGCCGCCCGCCGGAGAGGTGGTCGAGCGTCGCGTACTGCTTGGCGGTGAGCAGGGGGTGCCGGAGCGCGGCGACGGCGACGTGGCTGAGCAGCCGCACCCGCTCGGTGGCCGCGGCCAGGTAGCCGAGGGTGGCGACCGGGTCGTACCAGACGGTGCCCATCGCGTCGGCCAGCCGCCGCGGGATCGCCACGTGGTCGCAGACGGCGACGTAGGCGAAGCCGGACCGGTCGGCGGCGCGGGCGATGGCCACGAGATCGCCGGGACCCGCGGCCGCCTCCCACGGTTCGGCGTAAAGGGTGCTCTGTGACTGGATCGGCAGCTGCATGCCGTAGCTCAACCGGCCCCGGGGCAGGACGCGCATGCCGGGCCTCCTTGTCGGTGGACCGCGGTGGGACCGCCATCGTCGTATCTGACGGTCCATCAGACAAGGCCCGGTGTTAGCGTACGGTCGACGTGAGCCTCAGCGCAGCGGCCGTCCTGACTCCCCGCACGAGGACAACCATGAGGGCACTTGATGATCGAGACGGTGTTCCGGTGCGACGACCTTCCCGTGGCAGACCGGTTCGACTACTGGCGCGAGCAGATGACGCACCTCATCGCCCCGATGGAGATGAGCAGCGAACACACCCGTGACTTCGAGGGCGAGGCGCGCGTCCTCGAACTCGGCGCCGCCCATGTGTGGCCCACGAAGTTCCGCCCGATGCGCTTCCGGCGGACGCCGAAGCTGATCCGGCAGTCCGACCCCGAGCTGTACCACTTCTCCTTCCTCCAGCGGGGCAACCTCCAGGTCTCCCAGGGCCGCCGGGAGACCGCGTACGGCCACGACGGGCTGTACGTCGTCGACACCTCACGGCCCTACGACTGCGTGGCGTACGGCGACTCCCCGATCGGCGTCGGCCTGGAGATCCCGAAGGCGCTGATCCCCCTCCCCTACGACCGGATCGACCCGCTGCTCGCCCGGCCCATCCCGGGACACGAGGGGATCGGCGCCCTGCTGGCGGGGTTCCTCACCCGACTGGCCTCGGACAACGGCATGTACCGCCCCTCCGACGGCCCGCGCCTGGGGACCGTGCTGATCGACCTCGCGGCCTCCCTGCTCGCCCACGCCGTCGAGGCCGAGGACGTCCTGCCGCCCGAGACGCACCGGCACACCCTGATCCTGCGCGTGCAGAACTTCATCCGGCGGAACCTGCACGACCCCCAGCTGACCCCGGCCGCCGTCGCCGCCGCGCACCACATCTCCGTGAGCTATCTGCACCGGCTCTTCCGCGCCCAGGACACCACCGTCTCCGGGTGGATCCGGCAGCAGCGCCTGGACCGCGTACGGCGGGACCTCGCCGACCCCGGCCTGTCCGCCGTCCCGCTGCACCAGCTCGCCGCGCGCCGGGGCTTCGCCCACCCCGCGGTCTTCAGCCGCACCTTCCGTGCCGCGTACGGCATACCGCCGAGCGACTACCGGCAGCTGGAGCTGAGGGCCCGCGTGCCGGACGCTCCCCCGTCGCGTCCGGCACCCGCGGCACTCGCGCCCCCGCCCCGCTAGGCCCCGCCCGGCGGAGGGTGGGCGCGCCGGGTTCCCAGCCTGCCGCAGCGCCCGGCGGGTGTCATTGACCAGCAGTGGACACTTCCTTGTTCCTGGGTGAACCGGCTCGCCGTGGACCCGATGGGCTCACGCCCCCGGCCCGGGCCAGAGCCCGTCCGCGGTCAGCCCCAGCAGCTCGATCGCGTTGCCCCGCACGATCCGCTCCACCACATCCGGCGCCAAGTGCCCCATCTGCGCCTCGCCGACCTCCCGGGACTTCGGCCAGGTCGAGTCGGAGTGCGGATAGTCCGTCTCGTACAGGACGTTGCCCACCCCGATCGCGTCGAGGTTCCGCAGCCCGAAGGCGTCGTCGAAGAAGCAGCCGAAGACGTGCTCGGCGAACAGCTCGGACGGCGGCCGCAGCACCTTGTCGGCGACACCGCCCCAGCCGCGGTTCTCCTCCCAGACCACGTCCGCGCGCTCCAGGATGTACGGGATCCAGCCGATCTGGCCCTCGGCGTACATGATCTTGAGGTTGGGGAAGCGCTCGAACGTGCCGCTCATCAGCCAGTCGACCATCGAGAAGCAGCAGTTGGCGAAGGTGATGGTGGAGCCGACCGCCGGGGGTGCGTCGGCCGAGGTCGAGGGCATACGGGACGACGAGCCGATGTGCATGGCGATGACCGTGCCGGTCTCGTCGCACGCCGCGAAGAAGGGGTCCCAGGCGTCGGTGTGGACGGAGGGGAGCCCGAGGTTCGGCGGTATCTCCGAGAAGCAGACGGCGCGCACCCCGCGCGCGGCGTTGCGCCGCACCTCGGCGGCGGCCAGCTCCGCGTCCCACAGCGGGATGATGATCAGCGGGATGAGACGGCCCCGCGCCTCGGGGCCGCACCACTCCTCCACCATCCAGTCGTTGTACGCGCGCACCCCGAGCAGCCCCAGCTCGCGGTCGCCCGCCTCGGTGAAGGTCTGCCCGCAGAAGCGGGGGAAGGTCGGGAAGCAGAGCGCCGACTGGACGTGGTTGACGTCCATGTCGGCGAGCCGGTCCGGCACCGCGTAGGACCCGGGCCGCATCTGCTCGTAGGTGATGGCCTCCAGCCGGACCTCGTCGCGGGCGTAGCCGACGGCGGTGTCGAGCCGTGTGAGGGGCCGGTGCAGATCCTCGTACACCCACCAGTCGGCGATCGGCCCGTCGTCACCGGGCGCGCCCATCTTCGGGGCGAACTTGCCGCCGACGAAGGTCATCTCCTTCAGCGGCGCCCGGACGATGCGCGGACCGATGTCGCGGTACTTCGACGGGAGGCGGTCCCGCCAGACGTGAGGGGGCTCAACCGTGTGGTCGTCCACCGAGATGATCTTCGGGAAGCTCTCCATGCCGTTCACGGTAGCGCCGATCTGACGGAGTGTCAGTTATCGGGTACGGGTTCTCTGCGGGTTCACCGCGCGTTCACCGCAACCCCTCCCATGCCCATGGAGCGCCCCTCCCGCCGCAAATACCGCGCCAGACTTCATGGGCACTTCGGACAACTGTGACTCCTCCACCCGGTACACAATGGGTGGCTTCTCGCTAAGCCGGTTGAGCTTCGCGACGGGCCAGCCCGGCCCGTAGAACGTTCAAGGCGCCCACGGTGTCGGCGTGCGCTTGGTGGCCACACTCCTGACAGTGGAATTTTTCCTGTGTGGGCCGGTTCTCCTTGGCGGTGTGCCCGCATTCGGGGCACCGCCGGGAGGTGTTGCGGGGGTCCACGGCCATCACTTCCCGTCCGGCGCTTTCAGCCTTGGCGTTCAGGATGGCGAGGAACACCCCCCATCCGGCATCAGCGATCGAGCCATTGAGCCCGGCTTTCGCGCTTGCCCCGTTAGGCAGAAAAGCACCCGGCTTGCCGGGGACGGGCTTTGGTGTGGGGGCCTTGCTCATGTTGCGGATCGTGAGGTCTTCGTGCGCGATGACGTCGTGCTCACGGATCAGGTCGAGCGCGGTTTTGTGTGCGTGGTCGAGCCGCTGGCGTCGCACCTTGCGGTGCAGCCGGGCCACGACCTGAACAGCCTTGCGGCGGCGCTTGCTGCCGCGCTTGCACCGGGACAGCGCCTGCTGGGCGGCGCCGAGCTTCGCGGCCGCCTTTCGTCCGTGGCGCGGGTTGAGTACGAACCCGCCGTCCGAGTCAGCCAGGAAGTGGGCCAGGCCCATGTCGATCCCGGCCACGGAACCCGTTGCCGGGAGTGGTTTCGGCTGGGCCTGCTCTGCGGTCAGGATCACGTACCAGCGCTTGCCCTCACGCTTGACGGAGACGGTCTTGACCTTGCCGACCACCGGACGATGCTGGTGCACCCTGACGTGCCCGACGCCTTGGAAGCGGACGCGGGTGACGGGGTCGTGCGGGGCGGCATCCCAGCGGCAGCCGTCGCCGTCCTTGGGGAAGTCGACCGTGTCGAACCTGCCCACTGACCGGAAGCGGGGATATCCGGGCTTCTCACCCGCCTTGACCCGGCGGAAGAACGCGGCGAACGCCTTGTCGAGGCGTCGAAGCGTGGCCTGCTGACTGGAAAACGACCAGCGGCCCTGCCTCTCGGGGTCGAAGGCGCGGACAGCCTTGAGCTGCGCGGACTGCTGCCCATACCGCACGGTCGTCTTCGAGACGTGCCGGTAGGCGTCTCGGCGTTCTTGCAGGGCTCCGTTGTAGAGCGAGCAGTGATCGCGCAGCATCTCGGAGAGGGTCTGGCTCTGGCGGACGGTGGGCCGCATGAGGAACTTGTACGCACGGATCATCCGGACCACCCCTTGGACTCGCATCGGCCCAATACCCGCCGAAGGTCGGCCTGTCCAACCTGGTCAACTCCCTCAAGGGCGTGTCCTCGCGCCGGTTGCGTCAGGAGTTCAGCCGCTGGGTGGACCACACGATCACGCACGGCCGGTTCTGGTCCGGTTCGTACTTCGCCGGGTCCTGCGGCGGCGCACCACTCCAGCAGGTCAAGGACTACATCGAGAACCAGAAACGCCCCAACCCGACGACAGACCGTCGGCAGGACACTCCGCAGTGATGCTGCGGTGCTCCGCGCCGCCAGGCTCAGAATTGGGTTCCCTCCCCGCCTGAAATCGGACACTCCCTACGAAGACGAAGGATGGCGGGCTTGTGGAGGACGTGGGGGCCCTACTGACGCGGAAGGCGTTGACAAGGCAAACTGACCCGTGCGACTGGGAAGGACAGGCGAGGGGGAGACCATGGACGGCGAAAGGGAGCGAGTGCCGGGACAGCACTTGTACTTCACCGTGCTGGGCCCCGTCCGGGCCTGGCGGGGCGATGAAGCGATCAGCACCGGTTCGCCGCAGCAACGCGCGCTGCTCGCCGCGCTGCTGCTGCGCGGAGGGCGCACCGCGACCGCGCCCGAGCTGGTCGACGGGCTGTGGGGCACCGAGCCGCCGGAGGCGGCGATCGCCGCGCTGCGCACGTACGCCTCGCGGCTGCGCAAGGCGTTCGGGCCCGACTCCGAAATACTGGTGAGCGAATCGGGCGGCTACGCGATCCGCATCGGCCTCAGCTCCCTGGACACCGACGTGGCCGAGCAGCTCACGGCCGAGGCGGAGAAGGCGCAGCACTCCGGGGACCGGGTCCGGGCGCGCGACCTGTTCAACAAGGTGCTCGACCTGTGGGACGGCGAACCGCTGGCCGGAGTGCCGGGCCCCTACGCGGAGACCCAGCGCACCCGGCTCGACGAATGGCACCGCTCCCTCATCGAGACCCGGCTCGACCTGGACCTGGAGCTGGGCCACCACTCCGAGGCGGTCTCCGAACTGACCGCGCTGACCGCCTCGTACCCGCTGCGCGAACGGCTGCGGGAGCTGCTGATGCTGGCGCTGTACCGCAGCGGGCGGCAGGCGGAGGCGCTGGCCGTCTACGCCGACACCCGGCGGCTGCTCGCCGACGAACTGGGCGTCGACCCGCGCCCCGAGCTGTCCGCGCTGCACCAGAAGATCCTGGAGGCCGACGCCGAACTGGCGGTCGCCGCGCACGCCGCCGAGGAGCCGAGCGGCGGCAGCGCGAGCTTCGTCCGCCCCGCGCAGCTGCCCGCGACGGTCTCGGACTTCACCGGGCGGGCCCCCTTCATCAAGGAACTGAGCGACCAACTCGCCACCGCCGAAGGGCGTGTCATGGCCGTGTCAGCGGTCGCGGGCATCGGCGGCGTCGGCAAGACCACCCTGGCGGTGCACGTCGCGCACGCCGCGCGCCACCAGTTCCCGGACGGCCAGCTCTACGTCGACCTCCAGGGCTCCGGCCCCCTGGTCGCCGACCCCGGCGCCGTGCTGGGCTCCTTCCTGCGCGCCCTGGGCACCGCCGACAACGCCATCCCCGACGGCGTCGAGGAGCGCGCCGCGCTCTTCCGCTCCCTCCTCGACGGCCGCCGCGTGCTGACCCTGCTGGACAACGCCCGCGACGCCGCCCAGGTGCGCCCCCTGCTGCCCGGCACCCCCGGCTGCGCGGCGCTGATCACCAGCCGCCACCGGATGGTCGACCTGGAGAGCGCCCACCTGGTCGACCTCGATGTGATGAGCCCCGACGAGGCGCTCGTCCTGTTCACCCGCATCGTCGGCGAGGAGCGGGTCGCCTCCGAGCGGGACGCCGCCATGGACGTCGTCGCGGCCTGCGGCTTCCTGCCGCTGGCCATCCGCATCGCCGCCTCCCGCCTGGCCTCCCGCCGCACCTGGACCGTCTCCGCCCTGGCCGGCAAGCTCGGCGACGAACGGCGGCGGCTGGACGAGCTGCGCGCCGGTGACCTCGCGGTCAAGGCCACCTTCGAACTCGGCTACGGCCAGCTCGAACCGCAGCAGGCCCGCGCCTTCCGCCTGCTGGGCCTGGCCGACGGCCCCGACATCTCGCTGGCCGCGGCGGCGGCCGTGCTGGACATGGACGTCGACGACGCGGAAGACCTGCTGGAGAGCCTGGTCGACACCTCCCTGCTCGAGTCCGCCTCCCCCGGCCGCTACCGCTTCCACGACCTCGTCCGGCTCTACGCGCGTGCGTGCGCCGAACGCGACGAGATGCCGCCGGCCGAGCGCGACGCCGCGCTGTCCCGGCTGCTGGACTTCTACCTGTCCTCCGCCGCCCGGGTCTTCGCCCTGGCCCGGCCGGGGGACCGGCTGGTGGACCACCTGGAGCCGACGCGGTATCCGGGGCTGGACTTCCCGGACTCGGCGGCCGCGCTCGACTGGATCTTCACCGAGGCGCACTGCCTGCTGGCCTGCATCCAGCAGTCGGCGACCGGAGACACACTGCGCCGCGCGGCCGACCTCCTGGTGGCGGCGAAGGACCTCGGCGAGTCGGGCGCCAACTCCCGGCAGTACGAGGCGGCGGCCCAGACGGTCCGCGACGCGGGAGAACGCGCCGGGGATCCGCGCGCGGAGGGGCGTGCCCGCTTCACGCTCTCCCATCTGCACTGGATGGCCAGCCGCTACGAGCAGGGCGAGCACGAGGGGCGTCAGGCCATGCGGCTCGCCCTGGCGGCCGAGGACCCGATTCCCGGCTGCGAGGTGCCCAATGAACGCGGCATCATCGCGCTCTACCAGAAGCGGTACGAGGACGCCGAGGCGTACTTCCGCCAGGCACTCGAAGCCTTCCGCGCCGACAACAACCGGCCGGGCATCGCCGGCGCCCTGTGCAACATCTCCCGAGCCCACTCGGCGATGGGCCGCACCGACAGCGCCATCGAACTCGCCGCCGAAGGCGTGGAGATCTACAGCAGCCTGGGGCTCGCCCTGCGGGTCGCCAATGGACGCTTCGCCCTGGGCATCGCCCTCCACCAGGCCGGGCGGTACGACGACGCGCTCGACCAGCTGACGCAGGCGCTCGCACTGTTCCGCGAGAACCGGCAGCGGCTCTGGGAAGGCTCCACCCACGCCCGGCTGGCCGAGACCCACCTCGCGGCAGGCCGTCCGCCGGAGGCCGCCACCCATGCTGAACAGGCCCTCGCGCTGCGCTTCGTCGGTGGTGAGTTCCGCCGCGGTACCGTGCTGAAGGTCCTGGGCAAGGCACTGGACCTGATGGGCCAGACGGACCGGGCCCGGGCCTGCTGGCAGGAGGCCCTGACCATCTACGAGCAGCTGAACAACCCCGCGGAGACAGAGGAAGTACGGGCCCTGATGGCGCCCATGGCGACCGCGTAGCAGGTTCACAGCGCCACGTTCATCAATCGTTTATCCCGGACCGGCAGCCTTATTGCTGTCGATCCGTCCCCGCGGGGGGCAGACGGGTCGGTGAAGAGGCCACTCCTTGCCTCGTTTTAGGGTGAGCGGCCTTGTGTGCCCGTCCGGCGACCCACGGGGGAGTCGCCGGACGGGCGTTGTGCACCCCAAACCGACCGAGTTCAATGGAGTTGATCCTCGTGAGTGAGGACAAGAAGCCCACGTCCGACGCCTACCGGCCGCTCGACAGCCACCCGGACAGCCCGTCGCCGCTGAAGGCCGACAGCCACCCGGACGGCGTGGGCATCGGAACGCTCGACAGCCACCCGGACAGCGCGAAGCCGCTCCAGGCCGACAGCCACCCGGACAGCCCGAAGCCGCTCCAGGCCGACAGCCACCCGGACGGCGCGGGCATCGAGACGCTGGACAGCCACCCGGACAGCGCGACCAAGTAGAGACCGTCGGCAGCCGCCGACGGAGCACGGCACGGCGGGGACCGGTGTTGGTGGGGCCGGAGGGGAGGCC
>NZ_GG657754.1:4451345-4461197 GCF_000158915.1 Streptomyces himastatinicus ATCC 53653
CACGCCGTCGTTTCACGCCGTCCGCCTCCGCAGCGCGTGCTTGAGCACCTTGCCGCTCGCGTTGCGCGGCAGCTCCGGCAGGAACTCCACGTGGCGCGGCACCTTGTAGTTGGCCATTTCGCGGCGGGCCCACGCGATCAGCTCATCGGCACTCAGGCCGGAGGACGCGCGGCGGACCGCGTACGCCTTGGCGACCTCGCCGAGTCGGGCGTCCGGCACGCCGACGACGGCGACATCGGCGATATCGGGGTGGCGGGCGAGGAGCTGCTCGATCTCGGCGGGATACGCGTTGAAGCCGCCGACGATGAACATGTCCTTGATCCGGTCGGTGATCCGCAGATTGCCGTCCGCATCGAGGACACCGATGTCGCCCGTCCGCAGCCAGCCGTCCGGGGTGATGGCGCGGGCGGTGGCGACCGGGTCCTCGAAGTAGCCGCGCATCACGTGGTAGCCGCGGACCCAGACCTCACCGGGAGCGCCCGGCGGGCGCGGGCCGCCCAGGGGGCTCACGACCTTGATCTCGGTGTCCGGGATGACGCGGCCCGAGGTGGCGGCGATGACCTCCGGCGGATCGCCCCGGCGGCACATGGTGACGGTGCCGGATGCCTCGGTCAGCCCGTACGCCGTCAGCACGGTGGCGACGCGCAGTTCGGAGCGCAGCCGTTCCACCAGCTCCAGCGGGACGACGGCGGCGCCGGTCACCACCAGGCGCAGCGTGGACAGGTCGTGGGCGTCGCGCGCCGGATGGTCGAGGATCGCCTGGTGCAGGGTGGGCGGGCCGGGCAGGACGCTGATGCGTTCGGCGGCGATGCGGGTGAGCGCGGTGTCCACGTCGAAGACCGGCTGCGGCACCATCGTCGCGCCGCGCATCAGGCAGGCGATGATGCCCGCCTTGTAGCCGAAGGTGTGGAAGAACGGGTTGACGATGAGATAGCGGTCGCCCTGCCTCAGCCCCGTCACCTCGCTCCAGGTGTCGTAGACCCGCAGGGTCTGCGCGTGGGTGATCACCACGCCCTTGGGGTCGCCCGTGGTGCCGGAGGTGAAGGTGATGTCGGAGGGGTCGGACGGGCGTACGGAGTCGGCCCGGTCCCGTACGGCGTCCGGCGGTACGGACTCCCCCACCGCCAGGAAGTCCTTCCAGGTGCGGAAGTCGTCGGGTGCGTCCCCGGCGAGGACGATCACCTCGCGCAGATAGGGCAGCCCCGGCAGCGGAACCCCCTGGCCCGCCCCCCGCTCCGCGGCCCGGCGCAGCGACGCCACGTACGAGGCACCCAGGAAGGTACCGGTGATGAACAGATGGGTGGCCCGGGTGCGCCGTAGGACGTACGCCGCCTCGGCGCCCTTGAAGCGGGTGTTGACCGGGACGAGGACACCGCCCGCGGTGACCGCGCCGAGGGCCGCCACGATCCAGTCGGTGGTGTTGGGCGCCCAGATCGCGACCCGGTCGCCCCGCTCGACGCCGGAGGCGATGCACGCGGCGGCGGCGCGTTCGATACGGGCGCCGAGTTCGGCGTAGGAGATCCGGGCGCGGCCCTCGACGACGGCCTCGGTCGCCTCGCCGTGGCGCCGCACCGCGTCCCGTATCAGCGCCGGGATGGTCTGCCACTCCGCCATGACACCAACCTCCAGCACAGCGACTCCCACTAGCTGACTACCCGTCAGATTAGCGGTAGCCTTCCCCGCTGTCAGCACCGGTGACCGCGACGTACGGAGGTGGCCATGGGCCTGAAGGACGCGACGGCGATCGTCGGCATCGGCCAGACCGCGTTCGCCAAACGCCTCCCCGAATCCGAGAAGAGCCTCGCCTGCCGCGCCATCCTGGCCGCCCTCGACGACGCCGGAATCGCCCCCTCCGAGGTGGACGCCTTCGCCTCGTACACCATGGAGGAGACCGACGAGGTCGAGGTCGCCAAGGCCATCGGCGCGGGCGACGTCACGTTCTTCAGCAAGGTCGGCTACGGGGGCGGCGGTTCCTGCGCGACCGTCGCGCATCTGGCCGCCGCGATCGCCACCGGGCAGGCGGGCGTGGGGGTGGCCTGGCGTTCCCGCAAACGCGGCAGCGGGCCCCGGCCCTGGACCAACACCCGCGTCCAGCTGCCCACGCCCGCCCAGTGGACCCGGCCGTACGGGCTGCTGCGGCCCGCCGACGAGATCGGGCTGCTGGCGCGCCGCTACATGCACGAGTACGGCGCCACCCGCGACCACTTCTTCAACGTCGCGCTGGCCTGCCGCAACCGCGCCAACCAGAACCCCGCCGCGATGATGTACGAACGGCCGCTGACCCGCGAGATGTACATGACCGCCCGCTGGATCAGCGAACCGCTCTGCCTCTTCGACAACTGCCTGGAGACGGACGGCGCGCTGGCCTGCGTCGTCGTCTCCGCCGAGCGGGCGCGCGACTGCGCCCGCCCGCCGGTGTACATCCACTCCGCCGCCCAGGGGCTGCCCGCGCAGCACCACGGGATGGTCAACTACTGGAACGACGACCCGCTCACCGGGCCCGCCTGGACCGCCGCCCGTCACCTGTGGAAAACCGCTGACTTCGGTCCGCAGGACGTGGACGTGGCGCAGATCTACGACGCGTTCACCCCGCTGATCCCGCTGTCCCTGGAGGGCTACGGCTTCTGCGGGCGCGGTGAGGGCGCCGCGTTCACCGAGGGCGGCGCGCTGGAGATGGGCGGACGGCTGCCGCTCAACACGGGCGGGGGCGGGCTGAGCGAGGCCTACGTGCACGGCTTCAACCTCATCACCGAGGGGGTCAGACAGTTGCGCGGAACCAGCACCGCGCAGGTCCCCGACGCCGGCACCTGCCTGGTCACGGCGGGCGAGGGGGTTCCCACATCGGCCCTGCTGCTGAGGAGTTGACGACCGATGACGACCCATGACGCGACCCAGGAGCTGCTGCACCCCGTACCCGACGAGGACGGCGCGCCCTTCTTCGACTACGCCGCCTGCGGCGAACTGCGCGTCCAGACCTGCACCGGCTGCCATGAACCGCGCTTCCCGCCCCGCCCCTGCTGCCCGCACTGCCAGTCCTTCGACAGCCTGTGGACGAAGACGAGCGGGCGTGGCCGGATCTGGTCGTACGTACTGCCGCATCCGCCCCTGCTGCCCGCCTACGCGGCCCAGGCCCCGTACAACGTGATCCTCGTCGAACTGGCGGAGGCCCCGCGGATCCGGCTGGTGGGCAACCTGGTCGCGTCCGCCGACGCCGCGCTCGACTCCGTCGATCCGGTGCGGATACGGATCGGGGCGCCCGTGCAGGCCGTCTTCCACACGATGCCGGGCGGGCCCACCGTGGTGCGCTGGCTGCTGGAGCGGCCATGACGGTCACGACGGAGCCCCGGGACGACGGGGTCGCGGTCGTCACCCTGGACCGGCCCGAACGCCACAACGCCATCGACCTGGCGACCGCCGCCGAACTGGCCTCCGTATGGCGGCGGCTGCGCGGGGACGAGTCGGTGCGGGCCGTGGTGCTCACGGGGGCGGGCGAGCGGGCGTTCTGCACCGGGATCGACCGCTCGGTCAGCGTCCCGCAGCCGCCGTCCCCGTACGCGATGGACGATCCGCTGCGGGACATCGGCCCCAAGGCGAACGACCTGTGGAAACCGGTCGTGGCGGCCGTGGGCGGAATGGCGTGCGGCGGGGCGTTCTATCTGCTGGGCGAGGCCGAGTTCATCGTGGCCGACGAGACCGCGACCTTCTTCGACCCCCACACCTCCTACGGGATGGTCAGCGCGTACGAGGCCGTCTACATGGCGCAGCGCATGCCCGCCGGGGAGGTCGCGCGGATGGCGCTCATGGGGACGGCCGAGCGGATCTCGGCGCGGCGGGCCTACGAGACGGGCCTGGTCAGCGAGGTGGTGCCGCAAGGCGAGGCGGTGGCCGCCGCGGTGCGGGCCGCCGCCGTGATCGCGTCGTACCCGACGGAGGCGGTCCAGGGCACCGTACGGGCGCTGTGGGCGGCGAAGGAGGCGGCGCTGACGCAGGCGCTCGCCCGGGCCCCGCAGCTGATCGCCCTGGGGAACCGGCCGCCGGACGCCCAGGCCGCGCTGTTCGCGGCCCGCACGCCCGGCTTCCGCGTCCGGTGAGCGGGGCGTGCGTCAGCTGCTCGCGGGCGTCTTGCTGGCCAGGCTGATCTGGCAGGTGTACTGGGTGCGCTTGGTGATGGTGTAGCTCGCGGCGGCCGTGAACGTCTCGCTCTGGCCGGGCAGCACGGTCACGTCCTGGCTGTCGTAGCCGAGCAGCCCGTCGTTCCCGTACTCGTTCCAACTGACGCTGACGGAGTAGCGGAAGCTGCGGGTGGTGTCGGTGTTGGTGACCGTCACGTCGTACTTGAACTGGCTGGTCGACTGGTCGTAGCGGCAGCTGGTGCCGCTCGTCTCGCTGGTCGCGTCCGGGTTGTAAGTGGACGGCGCGGAGGAGGAGTACGGGTCCGAGGTGGTCGGGGAGCCGTACGACGGCAGGTCCGAGGCCCCGCTCGGCAGATCGGTGGGAATGTCGCTGGACAGCCCGCTGGGGCCGGACGCGGGCTCGTCACCGCCGCCGGTGCCGCCGGAGACGAACCCGTTGTCGCCCCCGCCGAGGCCGTGGCTCTTCTTCTTTCCGCATCCGGTGAGCGATCCGGTGAGCGCGAGTACTCCGACCAAGGTGACGGCAAACAGGCGCAAGGAACGGCGTTGCATGGAATTACCCCCGTGGAAAAGCCGCAATCAAGCCAACCTGATGTTGGTTGACAAGTGCACGCCACCCTAGCCAACGGGTACCCGTACTCCCAAGTCACCACGGCCCGGCATACCGGCTCAGAAAACGGATTCGACCTCGCACCGCGCGACGTTCCGGGCCTCCAGCGGATCGTCGAGCGGCACCCGGACGGTCTTGGTCTGCCCTGCGGGGACGCGGACGTTCCCGCTGCCCCGGGTCACCTCGCCGCCGCTCTTGCCGAGGAAGGTCATCTGGACGACGTACAGCTCGGACGAGCCCGTGCGGTTGCGCACCTTGACCGTGGCGGCCGGGTCGCCGCCCTTGTCCCGGCCGGCGCAGCTGACGACGGTCGTCTCCGGCTCCTTCGGCGACGCGCTCGCCGTACCGCCGGAGGTCGGGGTGGAGCCGTAGCGGTTGTTGTCGCGGTAGCGGGAGCCGCCGGAACCGGAATATGAGTCATCGGAGTCCGAGTAGCCGCCGGAGGTCGAACCGGACCCCGAACCGGACTGATGCGAACTGGAGCTGGAGCAGCCGCCCCCGCTGCTGTGCCCCCTGCTCCCGCGCGACTTGCTCTTGAACCCGGTGAGAGCCACCAGCACCACCAGGAGCACGGCGGTGAACCGCAGACCTCTGCGCATGACGAACCACATCCCCCGTTGAACCAGCGACCTCCCGGATACCCGGGAGGTCAGTGAACGCGTAGCACGGTAGCAGGGGTTGTCAGGGACACGGCCGTCACGCGCGGGCCGAGGGGCGCGATTGACCGGTGCCCTTCACCGCGTCCAGCGCGTACACACAGCGGTCCTTGCTGCACGCGTACACCACGCCGCCCGCCGCCACCGGCGAGCCGGTGATCTCGCCGCCCGTGGCCAGCTTCCAGCGCAGCTGGCCGCCCGCCGCGTCCACCGTGTACAGGCAGTGGTCGGCCGAGCCGAAGTGGACACGGCCGTCGGCGACGACCGGGGAGCCGATGACCTCGCCGCCCGCCGCGAAGCGCCACTTGGGCGTGCCCGTGACCGCGTCCAGCGTGTACAGGGCGCTGCCGCTGCCCAGATGGACGGAGCCGTCGGCCACCAGGACCGGTTCGATCGAACCGCGCGCCTCGGTGGCGATGCGCCAGCGGTCGCGGCCGTTCGCCGCGTCCAGGGCGTACACCGTGCCCAGGTAGTCGCTGACGTAGATGCCGCCGCCGGTCACCGCGGGCCCCGGCGCGTACGCCGGGGGGCTCAGGAAGACGGCGGGCGCCTCGAAACGCCACCGCACCTCCCCACGGGCGATGTCGATCGCCAGCACCCGGGTACCGGCCGACACGTACACGATCCCGTCGGGCGCCGGGAGCAGCCGCAGCGGCACCCCGCCGCAGGAGGCCGTGTCCCCGACCGGGTACGACCAGCGCTCCACGCCCGTACGCGCCTCCAGGGCGCGCAGCCGGGCGTCCTGCCATACGAAGACCGTGCCGTCGTGCACGACCGGACCGGACTCGGGCGTCTCGAAGTCGGTCTGGACGCCCTGCATCTCCCACAGCAGCTCGCCGTTGGCCGCCTCCCACGCCTGGACGCCGCCGCCGCGGGTGCCGGTGACGACCGTGCCGCGGTCGACCTTGAGCGAGTAGACCCAGCCGTCGGTGGACAGCCGCCACCGCTCGGAGCCGTCCGCCGCGTCCAGCGCGTACAGGGTGGGGCCGTCGGAGGCGTGGATACGGCCGCCCTCCACGGCCATCGCCCAGGCCACGTCGCGGGTCTTGAACTGCCGCCGCCCGGTGCCCACATCCAGCGCGTGCACCTCGAACGACGTCACATAGAGCAGGTCTCCGGCGACGGCCGGGGTACCCCACACATCGTTCGACATGCGGAACCGCCAGGGCCGCCAGCGGCCGTGGCCCGCCGCGCCCGGCGGCTCGGCCGCGTCGGTGGCCGGGGAGTGGGAGGGCGGCGGAACGGCGGCCTCGCCCCCGCTCCCCCCGCCGGTGGTCAGCCCGCCCGGCGGCCGCACCCAGCCCGTGGTGGGGCCGCTGTCGTGCCGCTGCTGCGGGTCGCGCGCGTCGGCGGCGCGCAGCCCGGGGCCGATGGCCACCTGGGAGTTGTGCAGCCGGACCGGCCCGTCGACCCCGGTGGACAGCGGGGGCGGGGGCGGGAGCCGGTGCACTCGCCGACGGAGCCGACGGAGCCGGCGGAGCAGGCGAAGCGGACGGGGCAGGCGCGGACGGCGCGGCATGCCGCCCGGGGCCGATGGAGCTGAGCGCCGACGGGCCGCCCGCGTCGGGCGCCCGCAGGCCGCCGCGCGGATCGCCCGCGCCCACCGGCTCCCAGCCGCTCGCTCCGGCCGGCGCCCCGTGCCGTCCGCCGCCGCGCCCGTCGCCCGCGGCAGGGGCGTACGAGGGCGGTGCGGGCGGCCGCTCGGGCGGCAGCGGCGCGGACGCCGGGCTTCCGCCCCCGCCGCCCCCGGAGGGGCGGGACGCGGGCCGCGCGGAGCGGGCCACCTGGTTGCAACCCGCTGCGCTTGCGCTCGATGAGCGCGACCGCGCCGCCCGGCAGCCATGCCGAGGCCGTACCGCTGTCGTCGGCGTTCGAGGCGAACAGGTGCGGGGCCAGCTGCGACTGCAAATCGGCCGGGGACGGCCGCCGGTCGGCCTCCATCTGCATGCACGACTCGATCAGCGGCCGCAGCTCGTCCGGCAGCCCGGTCAGGTCCGGCCCCTCGCGCAGCAGCATGAACACGGTCTCGACCGGGTTCGCGCCGTGGAAGGGCGCGTGCCCGGTGGCCGCGAAGGTCAGGGTGGAGCCGAGCGAGAAGATGTCGCTGGCGCCCGTCACGCTGCGCGAGTCGCGCGCCTGCTCGGGCGACATATAGGCGGGCGTGCCCACGGCGACGTTGGTCATCGTCAGCCGGGTGTTGGAGACGCCCGAGGCGATACCGAAGTCGATCACACGCGGACCGTCCTCGACGACCAGCACGTTCGACGGCTTCAGATCCCGGTGGACCAGACCCGCGCCATGGATGGACTGGAGCGCCTCGGCGACCCCTGCCGCCAGCCAGCGCACCGCCTGGGCCGGCATCGGCCCGCACTCATTGACTATTTCCTCGAGCGACGGCGCGGGGACGTAGGCCGTAGCGAGCCAGGGCACCGCGGCACGCGGATCGGCGTCCACGACCGCGGCCGTATAGAAGCCGCTGACCGCGCGGGCCGCCTCCACCTCGCGGGTGAAACGGACGCGGAACAGCTGATCCTCGGCCAGCTCGGTCCGGACCGTCTTGATCGCGACCCGTCGGCCGGAGGCCGAACGTGCCAGATAGACGAGCCCCATGCCGCCCGCGCCAAGCCGGCCCAGCACCTCGAAGGGACCGATCCGCCTCGGATCGTGCTGCGTCAGCTGGTCCACCACTTGCCTGCCACCTCCCCGTGGGGGCCCCAAAAAATACAGCCCCGTGCAGCGTCTCACCGACAAACCAACCGGCGGCACGCATCCTGCATTCTCTCTGGCGAAGGCGGCGGTTGCGAACCCGGGGGCGATTCGTCGTGTCATCGGGCGATACGGAGCCGGAGCCCGTCCGGTTCGACGTTCCGCCGACGGACCGCTCTCAGTCCCGTCCCGCCCTGTTCTCCCTTGCTCCGGAGCCCTCCCGCGAGGTGTCGATGACCGCGAAGACCGCGCCCTGATTGTCCGCAAGGACCGCGAAACGCCCGTACGGCGTATCTTCGGGCCCATTGAGAACCCGTCCGCCCAGCCGTTGGGCCGTACGCGACACATGATCGCAGTCCGCCACCACAAAGTACGTCAGGAAGTGCGCGGGCAGTTCGGCCGGGGGCCCTTCACCGATCACGACCCGCGCGGCGACGGCGTGGTCCGGGTCGGCGGGCTCACCCCGCGGCGACCACAGCAGGAGGTCCGCGGGGCGCTTCTCCCCGGATCCTTCGGCAGCCGCCTCGTATCCGAAGACCGTCCGATAGAAGGCGTCCACCACCCGCGGCTCCCGGGTGTGGACCTCGGTCCAGCCGTAGCTGCCGGGGACGTCCCGGCGGGCGAAGCCGGGGTGGCTGCCCGTCTGCCAGAGCCCGAAGACCGCGCCGCCGGGGTCGGCGGCCGTCGCCATGACGCCCAGGTCGTCGATCCACCGGGGCGCGACGATCACCCGGCCGCCCGCCTCGCGGATCCGGGTGGTGGCCGCGGCGGCGTCCTCGGTGGCGAGGTAGACGTTCCAGACGATGGGCATCCGGCCGTCGGACTTGGGCACCAGCGCCGCGACGTCCTTCCCGTCGAGCCGGGCCCAGGTGTACGGGCGGTAGCCCGCGGTGCCCTCGGCGAAGGTCCAGCCGAACAGCTCGCCGTAGAAGCGGCGGCCCGCCGCGAGATCGGGCAGCATCGCGTCCACCCAGCAGGGCACGCCTTCCGCGTATGCGGCCATGACCCGAGTCCTCCCGCGTCCTCCTGTTCGCGGCTTCTACCGCATTTGCCACGCTAACGGGGGATCGTCCCGGGTGCCCGCTTCGAAAGTCGAAATATTTGGCCAATCCTTGGCCCGGATCACCAGGTCCCGCCCGGGTCATCCACGCTTCTTATCCACAGGCTGTTGATAACACGATTCACCCGCATGACGGAGCGGTGATTGACGGCTTGACGACGTCCGAGAGGCCACGGGTTGGGGCCGGAATCAGCCATTCCGAGCTGCGGAGGAGGGCTCACAAACCCTCTCATCCCGTACGAACCCCATTTGCACGCAGTCGAATCGCGCTTCGATCACCCCTCGGTAAGCTGACGGCATGACAGGACAAGTACGCACCGTCGACGGTCGGGTGGCCGGTCGTCGCGGGCAGGCGACGCGGCAGAAGCTGCTCGACTGCCTCGGCGAGATGCTCAGCACATCCCCGTACCGAGACGTCAAAGTCATCGATGTCGCCCGTAAGGCAGGCACCTCACCGGCGACGTTCTACCAGTACTTCCCCGATGTGGAGGGCGCCGTCCTCGAGATCGCCGAGGAGATGGCGAAGGAGGGCGCGGGCCTGACCGAACTCGTCTCCGGACGCTCCTGGGCGGGCAAGTCCGGCGCCACGGCGGCCGATGAGCTGGTCGACGGCTTCCTCTCCTTCTGGCGCAAACACGACGCCATTCTGCGCGTGGTCGACCTCGGCGCGGCCGAGGGCGACAAGCG
>NZ_GG657754.1:4461957-4463127 GCF_000158915.1 Streptomyces himastatinicus ATCC 53653
ATAGACGGTCCAGGGCCCTGCCCCGGAGGCCCCGCCCCGGCACCACCCACCGGACCCACCGGACCAACCGCACCAACCGCACCCCCTTACGCCTCCGGCCCGGACACCGGCGCCGGCACCGGCACCAGCCGGAAGAGGCGGATCCGGCGGTCCACGCGCGCCTGGTAGCGCGCGTACGGCGGCCAGAAGGCCACCACCGCCGACCAGGCCCGTTCCCGCTCCGGGCCCTCCAACAGCCGGGCCCGGACCCGGATGTCGCGGCCCTGCCAGCTGATCTCCGCGTCCGGGTGCCGCAGCAGATTGGCGGTCCAGGCCGGATGGCCGGGGCGGCCGAAGTTGCTGCCGACCAGGATCCAGCCGCCGTCCTCCTCCGGCATGCAGGCCAGCGGCGTACGGCGGAGCAGCCCGGACTTCGCGCCGCGGGCCGTGAGGATCAGGCCCGGCAGCATCCGCGCGCTCGGCAGCACCCGGCCACGGGTCAGCCGGTGGACGGCGCGGTCGAGGGCCGGGACGACGTGCGGGGCGAGCCGCGCGAAGGTACGCCCCGAGGACACCTTCTGGACGAGCCGCGTCATCCGCTCCCCCGGCGGCATCAGACCGTCACCGCCGGGGCGAAGACGCCGTCCCGGTCGGCCGCCCGCGCCCGCAGCCGGTGGGCGGGGCCGAAGAGCAGCTCGTCGGAGGCGGCCCGCTTGAGGTACAGATGCGCGTCGTGTTCCCAGGTGATGCCGATGCCGCCGTGCAGCTGCACGGCCTCGCCCGCGGCGGCCCGCTGCGCCTCCAGCGCGGCGGCGAGCGCGAGCGGGCCCGCGACCGGGGCTTCCGGCCCGGTGGCCGCCCATGCCGCGTAGTACGCCGCCGAGCGCGCCGCCTGGACCGTGACGTACACATCGGCCAGCCGGTGCTTGACCGCCTGGAAGGAGCCGATCGGGCGGCCGAACTGCTCCCGGGTCCGTACATGGTCGACCGTACGGGTGAGGGCCGCGTCCGCCGCGCCCACCGCCTCGGCCGCGAGGACGGCCGCCGCCGGGCCGCCCAGCCCGGCCAGCGCGCCCGCCACGTCCGCGCCGTCCGCGCCGTCCTCGCCGAGCAGCTCGGCCGGGACGTCCCGCAGTTCGATACGGGCCTGCGGCCGGGTCTCGTCCAGCGCGGTCAGCCGGGTGCGGACCA
>NZ_GG657754.1:4463227-4465103 GCF_000158915.1 Streptomyces himastatinicus ATCC 53653
GCGGGCGGCGACCAGCAGCAGCTGGGCGCTGTGACCGTCGAGCACGTGCTCCACCTGCCCGTACAGATGCCAGCCGCCGTCCCGGACCCGGTCCTGGACGCCGCCCGCGCGGCCCCCACCCGCCCAGTCCTCCGCGTCGCGGCCGTCGGGCCGGTCGAGGCCCAGCGCCCGGGACAGCGCCCGGCCCGGCACCGCGAGCGCCGCCGTCAGCTCGCCGCCCGCGATCCGCGGCAGCAGCTCGGCGCGCTGGGAGCCGGTGCCGAGGGCGGCGACCAGGGGCGCCGCGAGCACGGCGGTGGCCAGCAGCGGGGAGGGGAGCAGCGCGCGCCCGGTCTCCTCGCAGGCGAGCGCCAGCTCGACGGGTCCGCACCCGACGCCGCCGTACGCGGTGGACAGGGCGAGCCCGGGGAGGCCCAGCTCGCGCGCGAGGCGTTCCCACAGCTCCTCGTCGTATCCGGTCGCGGTGCGGACGGCCGTTTTGACGTCGTCGCCGCCGCACCGCCCCCGCAGCAGCTCCCTCAGGGTGCGCCGGATCTCCTCCTGCTCCTCGCTGAGCGCGGCATCCATCGGACCTCCCTCTCCTGACGACCCGTCATACTAACGCAGCAATCTGATGTACCGTCAGATACATGACGCCTGCTCCCCGCAAGGTCGCCGTCGTCGGCGTCGCCCTCGCCGACTGCGGTCGCGTCGACGGCCCCACCCCCTACACCCTGCACGCCCAGGCCGCCCGCCGGGCGCTGGCCGACTCCGGTCTCGACCGGTCCGTGGTGGACGGCTTCGCCTCGGCCGGGCTGGGCACGCTGGCGCCCGTGGAGGTGGCCGAGTATCTGGGGCTGCGGCCCGGCTGGACCGACTCGACCGCCGTCGGCGGGGCCACCTGGGAGGTCATGGCGGCGCACGCGGCGGACGCGATCGCCGCCGGGCACGCCCGCGCCGTCCTCCTCGTCTACGGCTCGACCGCCCGCGCCGACATCCGGGCGGGCCGCCGGACCGCGAACCTCTCCTTCGGGGCGCGCGGACCACATCAGTTCGAGGTGGCGTACGGCCACACCCTGATCGCCAAGTACGCGATGGCCGCGCGCCGCCATATGCACGAGTACGGCACCACGCTCGAACAGCTCGCGGACATCGCCGTGCAGGCCCGCGCCAACGCCGCGCACAACCCGGACGCGATGTACCGGGAACCGATCACGGTCGACGACGTACTGAGCGGGCCGATGATCGCCGACCCCTTCACCAAACTCCACTGCTGCATCCGCTCGGACGGCGGCTGCGCGGTGCTGCTGGCGGCCGAGGACCTGGTGGCGGACACCGCCAGGACCCCGGTATGGGTGCTGGGCTCGGGCACGGCCGTCTCGCATTCGGCCATGTCGGAGTGGGACGACTTCACCGTCTCGCCCGCGGCGACCTCCGGGCGCGACGCCTTCGCGCGGGCGGGGGTGCGGCCGTCGGAGATCGATGTGGCGGAGCTGTACGACGCGTTCACCTACATGACCCTGGTGACTCTCGAGGACCTCGGCTTCTGCGCCAAGGGTGAGGGCGGCGCGTTCGCGGCGGACGGACGGCTGACGCTCGGCGGCGCGCTGCCCGTCAATACCGACGGCGGCGGCCTGTCCGCCTGTCACCCCGGGATGCGCGGGCTGTTCCTGCTGGTCGAGGCGGTACGGCAGCTGCGCGGCGAGGCGGGGGCCCGGCAGGTGCACAAGGCGGGCGGACGGCTGCCGGAGCTGGCCGTGGCGTCGGGGACGGGCGGCTGGTTCTGCTCGTCGGGCACGGTGGTGCTCGGCCGCGGCTGAGCCGCGCGGCGCTTGCCCGGACCGGCGCCGGGTGATCGGATGGTGCCCCCATGAGCGACGCACACGACGATGACGCC
>NZ_GG657754.1:4465331-4468495 GCF_000158915.1 Streptomyces himastatinicus ATCC 53653
CCGCGAGCTGGCCGAGCATCCGTACGCGTCGCACGGCTTCCACTGGATGCGCAGCGGACGCCAGGTCCGGATCGGCGGGCACGTCACGGAGGCCGGGCCCGAGGAGAGCGCGGCGGATCTGCGCGGCCGCTCCCCCGCCGCGCTGGCGGCGGCGCTGGCCGGGGCGGGACGGCAGAGCGCGGTGCTCGGTGCGTACGAGGACCTGGAACGGGCCTTCGAGGACGCGTACGAGCGGGCCGGGCGCGACCCGGACGCCACCGCCCCCACCTGGACGCTGTACGTCCTGGAGCCGGACGAGGTGGAGTTCTACCAGGAGGAGGCGCGGCGCCGGCACGTCCGGCTCCGCTACCGCCGCGCCCCGGAGGAACGCGGCGGCTGGCGGCGCGAGTTGCTCTGGCCATAAGGCCCGCTCTGGCCATAAGACCCGCTCTGGCCGTAAGACCTGCGGTCAGCCCAGGCGTACCGGCAGCGTCCGCTGGCCGTTGATGATGACCGAAGGGGAGCGCTCCGGCGGCCCGTCCGGATCGGCGAGCCGCAGACCGGGGAAGCGGGCGAAGAGTTCACGCAGCGCGATGGTGGTCTCCAGCCGGGCGAGCGCCGAGCCCGGGCAGCTGTGCGGGCCGTGGCCGAACGAGGTGTGCCGGGGGCGGCGGGAGATGTCGAAGCGGTCGGCGTCCGCGCCGTGCTGGCCGCGGTCGCGGCCCATGCCGCCGTAACTGATGACCACGCCCTCTCCCTCGCGGACGAGGGTTCCGGCGATGTCGATGTCCTCGGTGGCGAAGCGGAACAGGAAGTTCAGCGTCGGGGAGTCCAGCCGCAGGCTCTCCTCGACCACATCGTCCCAGCTGTAGCGGCCGGTGTGGACGAGTTCGAGCTGTGCGGGGTCGCCCAGCAGCGACCGTACGGCGTTCACGATCAGATGGACGCTGGTCTCGTGCCCGGCCGTGATCATGACTTGGATGGTGGCGATCAGCTCCTCGACGGCCTCCTCCGACGGCTCGTCGCCGAGTTCCGACAGCAGCGCGCTGGTGAGGTCGGCGCCGGGCTCGTCGCGCTTGAGCCGGACGAGCCGCGCGATATAGCCGTACAGCCCCTGGAGGGTGGCGAGGACGGTCTCGGGCGCGGCCTTGTCGTCGAAGAAGCTGTCGTACAGCTCCCGCAGCGGCCGGTGCCATTCGGTCGGCATGCCGAACAGCTCGCCGACCACGGTGATGGGCAGCGGGAACGCGAAGGTGTCCTTGAGGTCCACCACCCCGCCCGCGTCGTCGGCCGCCCGCTCCGTACGGTCGAGCAGCTCGCGGGTGATCTCCTCGACGCGGCCGCGGAGCGCCTCCACCCGCTGCGGGGTGAACTCCCGGGCGACCGGCCTGCGCAGCCGCCGGTGCTCCGTGCCGTCCGTGCTGACTAAGGAGGGCCCCAGGTCGACCAGGCCGATCAGCGGCCAGTCCGCGGGGATCTCACCGCGCTTCCAGGCGCCCCACCGGTTGATGTCCTTCACGAAACGGCTGTCGCGCATCACCTCGCGCGCGGGCGCGTCATGGGTGACGGCCCAGGCGGGCACCCCGCCGGGCAGCTCCACCCGGACCACGGGACCTGCGGCGTAGAGGAGTTCGCTCTCCTCCGCGGACGTACGGATCGTCGGGTCGAGCAGAACGGGGCGGTCGTCCTCTGTCAGTCCCAACCGAAGCCTCCGGTGTATGAGTGGGCGGGTGTATAGGTGACGGGCAGCGAGGTCAGACCGCGCAGCCAGGGCGAGGGGCGCCAGCGCAACTCGTCGGCGGGAACGGCCAGCTCCACGTCCGGCAGGTGCTCCAGCAGCGTCTCGACGGCGGTGTGGGCGACGACCTCGGCGATCCACTGCCCCGCGTACGGGCAGCGGTGTTCGCCGTGGCTGTACGACATATAGGCGTTGTGGCCCTCCGGCCCCGCCACCCCGCCCGCCTGCGGACGGATATAGGGGTCGGTGTTGGCCCCCGCGAGCCCGAGCAGCACCAGGTCCCCGGCCGGGATGCGGGTCGCGCCCAGGACGGTGTCCTGGGTGGTGAAGCGGCCCGCGAAGATCTGCACCGGGGTGTGGTCGCGCAGCACCTGGTGCATGGCCTGGCGGACCGAGCGGCGGCCGCCGCCCATGTCGGCGGCGTAGTCGTGGTCGGTGAGCAGCAGCCACAGGGTCATGCCGATCCAGTCCGTGCAGGGCTGGTGTCCGGCGAGGGTGAGGACCATCAGGTCCTCGACCACCTCCTGATCGGTGAGACCGGCGCGGTCGGCGATCATCCGGGAGGTGGCGTCCGGGCCGGGGTCGGCACGTTTACGGGCCACCAGCCGCTCCATGGTGCCGCGTACCTCGATCTGCCCGCGCAGGGCGTCGGGGCCGCCGTCGACCATGTCGTTGATCGCCTTCACCAGCGCGACGCCCTCGGCGTCGGACAGGCCGAGGACGCGGCTGAGGGCGAGCACGGGCAGCGGATGGGCGTAGTCGGCGATCAGATCGGCCCGGCTGCCCTCGCTCAGCTTGTCGATCAGACCCTGCGCGAACGACTGGGTGGCGTCCTGCATCTGATTGAGATCGACCGCTTCGAGGGCCGATCCGACCGCTCCGGCGCGCCTGCGGTGATCGTCGCCCTCCCGGTACAGCAGCGACCCGTTGTCCTCGACCATGGGACGCAGCGGCCAGTCCGGCGGGATCTGCGGCCACAGCTTCCAGCGGGCCGAACCGCGCCCGAACACCTTGGTGTTCTCGGTGACGCGCAGCAGTTCGCGGTAGCCGAGGACCAGCCACGCGGGGACGCCGCCGGGGAGCAGCACGGGCGCGACCGGTCCGTAGGTGTTCCGCAGCTCCCGGTACACCTCGGCGGGGGTGTCCTGGAAGCGCGGGCCGAACAGCTCGACGGCGTCCTCGTGGGACGCGGGCCGCTCGATGGCGGGCGCGGCCTGTGGTGCGGTGGGCTCTGGGGCGGTGGGCTCTGGGGCGGTGGGCTCTGGGGCGGTGGGCTCTGGGGCGGTGGGCTCTGGGGCGGTGGGGGCGCCGGGGTCGCCGCTTAATCCCGGCTCGTCCGGTGCGCCGGGCTCGCCGGACGGTTCGGACGGTGAGGTCGGCTGGGTCACGAAGCGGCCTCCTGGGCGGCGGACAGGGTGTGGAGATGGTCGAGCAGCGCCACCAGGAC
>NZ_GG657754.1:4468599-4471146 GCF_000158915.1 Streptomyces himastatinicus ATCC 53653
ACGACGAACGGCATCCCCTTGCGCTCCAGGTGGTCGATGACGGGGAACGAGTCCTCCAGCCGCCGGGTGTCCACCAGGACCACCGCGCCCCAGGCGCCCAGGAACAGGTTGTCCCACAGGAACCGGAAGCGGTTCTGCCCGGGGGCGCCGAACAGATACGTCACGATCCGCTCGGTGACGCTGATCCGGCCGAAGTCGAAGGCGACCGTGGTGGCCGACTTGCCCTCCACTCCGGCCACGTCGTCGACTCCTACGCCCTTCTCGGTCATCACGGCCTCGGTCGTCAGCGGGTCGATCTCGCTGACGGCGCGGACGAAGGTCGTCTTGCCGACGCCGAAGCCGCCAGAGATCACGATCTTCACCGCGTCCCGGGCCGTATCGCTCAACGGGGCCTCGACGTCGGCCAAAGGCGCCTCGGCGTCGGCCAAGGGTTCTTCGGCGTCGGCCGTGTCAGAGATTTTTGAGTGCAACGAGAACCTCTCGGACCAGGCCGGTGTCGGGCAGCCGCGCCGGGGCGGCCGCCGCGCCCCACGAGGCGGACGGCCCGCCGCCACCGGCCCCGCTGCTGGGGTGGCGGACCGAGATCCGGCCCTCGGCGAGCAGATCGGACAGCAGGATCGCGACGACGCCCACGGGCATGCGTAACCGCGCGGAGACCTCCACCAGCGCCATCGGATGGCGGCACAGCCTCAGGATCTGAACCGCCTCCGGGGCCATGCCCACGGCCGGTTCGGACTCGCTGACGACCAGCGACACCAGATCGAACTCCGTGTACGCGCGGCTACGTCCCCCCGTCGCGGCGAACAGCCGGTCCGGCTGTTCATGGACGTCCCAGCGCATCATGCCGTCGCGCCGCCCTCCTCCCCGGGCACGCGCTGCGGCGAGGTGATGTACGCGAGGAGGCCGTCGACCAGTACGGACATGCTGTTGCCGACGATCCCGGGGTCGGCGTCCTCTCGGGCGAGCACCGCGAGATGGGCGCCCTCGCCCGCCTCGACGGTCATCAGCAGCCCGCCGCCGACCGCGACCAGGGAGTGCTCCACGCTGCCGGTGCCGTCGCCGAACTTCGTGGACACCGTTCTGGCCAGGCTCTGGATCCCGGAGGCGATGGCGGCCAGCGTCTCCGCCTCCGACTGGGACAGATCGGAGGAGTGGGTGATGACGAGTCCGTCGTTGGACACCGCGAGCGCGTGCCGCGCCCCCGGGGTCTTCGCCAGCAGGGCGTCGAGCTTCCAGTCGAGGTCATGCGGGTTCATCAGGTCGTGCCTTCCGAGCGTGGTGTCGTGCGAGTGCGGTCCTGCTTGACGGCGGTGTGGAACGAACCGAACCGGTTCCCCGCCTCCGCTGGCCTCTTGCGTACGGGAGGTGGTGGTGCCGGGGGTTCGGCAGCCCGCTCGGTGCCGGTCTCGACCTGCTTGCGACGGCGCCTCGGCAGCCCCTCGGGGGTGAGCGGATGGGCTCCGGACCGCTCCTCGGATCGCTCTCCGGGCGGGGGCGACGGCGGCCTCCGGGAGGGAAGCGGCGGTGCGGCTTTGGGACGGACCGTGGCGTGGTGGCCGGACACGTGGTGATCGGACGCGTGGTGGCCGGACGCGTGGTGGTCCGGGGCGTGGTGGTCGGCGCGGGGCTCGGTGAGGAGCTGCTGCGGGATCAGTACGGTGACCGCCGTGCCGCCGGTCGCGGACGACTGATAGCTGACGCGCAGCCCGAACTTGCGGGCGATCATGCCCACCACCAGCAGACCCTGCCGGGTGCCGGACAGTTTCAGCATGCTGGACGGGTCGGCGGCGACCGCCTGTTGCGCCCGGGCGAGCATGTCGGGCTGCATGGCCAGGCCGCTGTCCGCGATCTCGACGGCGATCCCGCGCGGGACCTCCTGGACGTAGACGTTCACGGCAGTGGAGGGCGGCGAGAAGCTCACGGCGTTGTCGATCAGCTCGGCGAGGAGCGTGATCACCTTCTCGGCCGCGGCGCCGACCACGGCCTGTTCGCTGGTGCAGCGGATCTCCACCCGCTCCAGACCCTCGATGCGGGAGGTCGCGGCGCGCAGCACCCGCCAGATGACGATGGGCCTGGGCCAGTGCTTTCCCGAGAGCGCGCCGGTGAGGACGGCGATGCGGTCGGCCATCCGGCCGGTCTGCGAGGCGGTGCTGTCGAGTTGGAAGAGGTCGTCGAGGGCGTCGGACTCGTAGCGGTCCTGCATCTCCCGCAGCCGGGCGAGGTTTCCGGCGACCAGCGCCTGGAGACGACCGGCGATGCTGCGGAACGCGGCCACCATCTCGGTGCGCTTCTGCCGCTCCCGGGACAGCTCGCCGCCCATGGTCTCCAGCAGCGCGCGCAGCGGGCCGGTGGCGGGCCGCTCGATCCCGGCCAGGGCCTGGTCCGCCGGGACCCGGCCGCGCAGTTGCTCCACGAGGGCGGGTAATGCGGTGGCGACGGTGTGGTCGAGCTCCCGCTCCGCGGCGGCGACCCGCTGTTCGGAGGCGGCGGCCCGCTGTTCCGCGGAGGCGGCCCGCTGCTCGGACGAGGCGACCCGGGCCCGCAGCT
>NZ_GG657754.1:4471296-4474278 GCF_000158915.1 Streptomyces himastatinicus ATCC 53653
CCGCGACCGCGGCGCTCACCAGCGCCCCGGCCGCCACCGCGCACCCGGCCACCGCGGGTCTCGCCGATTCGGGCGCGGCTGCCACCGCCGTCCACCCGGCGATGCCGAGTACGGGGGCCGCCACCAGGAGGCCGAGGAGGGCCCGCTTGGCGGGGGAGTTCCACCCGCGGGCACGCGACCGCTCACGCTGATCGGGATGTATCGGAGTCATCGATTCCTCGCGGCCGGTGGGTCGAGCAGGCAACAGCCGCCGGGCGCCTGAAGAGTAAGTCCTCGGTAAAAGGCGGAAGTTAGGCGGTCAGTCTAGGCATCCGTCCGAGCGTTTGTTCAAGATTGATCATCGATTTTCTTTGCCGCCAGATGAGAATTTCGGCCTGATCATTCAGGCGGGCCGTCAGGGCACGGCCGGAACACCGGAACGGCCGGGGCACCCTCCCCGAGCACGCGGAAGGTGACGTGCAGGGGCATCCCGGCGCGCAGCCCGCCGGCGGGGTGGTCGACGATCCTGGTCATCATCCGCGGGCCCTCGGCGAGATCCACGACGGCGGCGGTGTACGGGACCTGGGCGCCGAAGGGCGGGAGGTCGTTGCGGTGCACTTCGGACCAGGTGTAGAGGGTGGCGGCGCCGCTGGCTTCCTCCCAGGCGACGTCCTCGCTCCAGCAGTGCGGGCAGAACTCGCGGGGGTAGTGGTGGGCCCGGCCGCAGGCGGCGCAGCGGCGGATCAGCAGCCTGCCGCGGGCGGCGGCGTCCCAGTAGGGGCGGCTGAACGGGTCGGGTTCGGGCAGGTCGAAGCGGGGCGCCGCGGGGGCGCCGGAGGCATCGGGGCCGCTCATGCGCGTACTCCTTCCGACCGCCGTTTCTGACGGCACATCAGTTTCCGGCGCCGGGGCGGACGAACACAAGGGGCGGGTGAGCGGGCACAAGGGGGGGCGCGAGGGGCCGGTGGACGGGCGCAAGGGTCGGGCACCCCGCCCCCGTGACCGATCCGCAACCGATTCGGAATTCCTTTGACCGAAACCCGTCAACCAGCCGACTACGCTCCCCACCATGGCCGACAGTCTCCCTGCGAGATCCCCTTCACCCGTCTATGTGATCGGCGGCGGACCGGGCGGGCTCGCCACCGCCGCCGCACTGCGCGCACGCGGCATCCACGCTGTGGTCCTGGAGAAGTCCGACACGGTCGCCGCCTCCTGGCGCGGCCACTACGACCGGCTGCATCTGCACACCACGCGCCGCCTCTCCGCGCTGCCCGGCCTGCCGATGCCGCGCGCGTTCGGGCGCTGGGTCGCCCGGGACGACGTGGTGCGCTACCTGGAGCGGTACGCGGAGCACCACCGGCTGGAGATCGCCACGGGTGTGGAGGTGACCCGTATCGACCGGGCCGACGACGACACCGGCTGGGTGCTGCGGGCCGGTGGCGGGCGGGAGCTGACCTCGCCGGTGACCGTGGTCGCGACGGGCTACAACCACACGCCGCGGCTGCCGGACTGGCCGGGCCGGGACACCTTCACCGGCGAGCTGCTGCACGCCCACCGCTACCGCAACGCCCGGCCGTACGAGGGCCGGGACGTACTGGTGGTCGGGGTCGGCAACACGGGCGCGGAGATCGCGGTCGACCTGGTCGAGGGCGGCGCGGCGCGGGTGCGGCTGGCGGTCCGTACCGCGCCGCACATCCTGCGCCGCTCGACGGCGGGCTGGCCCGCACAGCGCACCGGCATCCTGGTGCGGCGGCTGCCGCGCGGCGCGGTGGACCGGGCGGCGCGGCTGATGTGCCGGCTGAGCATGCCGGATCTGACCGCGCAGGGGCTGCCGTGGCCGGAGGCCGGGCTCTACACCCGGGTGCGGCAGGGCGCGATCCCGGTGCAGGACGTGGGGCTGGTCGACGCGGTGCGCACGGGGCGGGTGGAGGTGGTCGCCGCGGTCGAGTCGCTGGACCAGGACAAGGTGGTGCTGGCCGACGGCTCGCGCATCGGCCCCGAGGCGGTGATCGCGGCGACCGGCTACCGGCGCGGGCTGGAGGACCTGGTCGGACATCTGGGCGTGCTGGACGGCCGCGGGCATCCGCTCACCCACGGCAGGCGCACCCTGGGCACCGCACCGGGCCTGTACTTTACGGGCTATACGAACCCGATCAGCGGCATGCTGCGCGAACTGGCCCTGGACGCGAAGAAGATCGCGTCGACGGTGTCCCGCACGACGGCTTGATTTCGCCGCCCGCGCGGCGGCGTGAGCACGCCGCCGCGCGGGCACGCTCTTGTTGCCGTCGCGCCGTACCGCCGGTAACGGCCGCGCCGTCACCCTGCGTGTTCTCCGCGCACCGAGCATTCCTGACAGCCCGTCAGCTCTGTAGCCTGACTACTCAGTAATGTGACTGGGCGTCAGTTACCTGGTTATTGGCCAACGAGCAGGAGTGGCGGATACCCAATGCTTGGATCGACTCACGGCACCCTCACCACCAACTCCCGTCACGCCCGCGCCGTCGCCTGCGGGCGGGCGCCCGGCCCCGACGTCCAGGTCCACCAGCGCGCCTCGGCCCTCGACGCCGAGGATCTGGACGTCAGCGGCCGCCCGCTGCACTCCGAGGTCCCCGACCTGGACCGCTTCTTCCGCCCCCAGTCGGTGGCCCTCATCGGCGCCTCCGACACCGAAGGCCGCCCCGGCACCGGCATCACCCGGCAGCTCCTCGCCTGGGCCGAACGCGTCGGCGCCCGGCTGTACCCCGTCCACCCCTCCCGTCCGGCCGTCTTCGGCCTCCCGTGCGTCCCGTCCGTCGCCGAACTGCCCGAACCCGTCGACCTCGCCGTCCTCCTCGTCCGCGACCCCCTCCCGGTCATCGAGGAACTGGCCCAGGTCAAGGTCAAGTTCGCCGTCGTCTTCGCCTCCGGCTTCGCCGAGACCGGCGCCGAGGGCGCCGCCGCCCAGACCCGGCTCGCCGCCGCGGCCCGCCGCGCCGGGCTGCGGCTGCTGGGCCCCAACACCAA
>NZ_GG657754.1:4475273-4482228 GCF_000158915.1 Streptomyces himastatinicus ATCC 53653
CCCCCTCCCCGTCGATGCGCAAGGCGAGCGGACTGCTGCGCCCCGGCCAGCGCCTCAGCGAACACGCCGCCAAGCAGCTGCTGCGCGCCTATGGCATCCGGGTGCCGCGCGAACAGCTCGTCACCAGCGCCGCAGCGGCCGTGCGCGCCGCCGGACTCGTCGGCTACCCCGTCGTCATGAAGGCCTCCGCGCCCCAGCTCGCCCACAAGACCGAACTCGGCCTGGTCCGGCTGGGCCTGACCTCCGCCAGCCAGGTCCGCGACACCTATCGCGAACTCACCGACATCGCCCGCTACGAAGGCGTCGAACTGGACGGCGTCCTGGTGTGCCAGATGGTCGAGCGCGGCGTCGAAATGGTCGTCGGCGTCACCCACGACAGCCTCTTCGGGCCCACCGTGACCGTCGGCATCGGCGGCGTGCTCGTCGAGGTGCTGCGCGACACCGCCGTCCGCGTCCCCCCGTTCGGCGAGGACCAGGCCCGCGCCATGCTCGCCGAACTGCGCGGCCACGCCCTCCTCGACGGTGTCCGCGGTGCGCCCCCGTCCGATGTGGACGCCCTGGTCGAGGTCGTGCTGCGGGTGCAGCGCATGGCCCTGGAACTCGGCGACCAGCTCGCCGAACTCGACGTCAACCCCCTGATGGTGCTGCCCCGCGGCCAGGGCGCGGTGGCCCTCGACGCGCTGGCGATCTGCCGCTGAGCGCACGCGGCGTACGCGGCGTACGCAGCGCGCGCCGCCGGCGCCGCCCCGCGGCCGACACCGCGCCCACAGCCTGAGGAGCCTCCCCATGACGTCTCCCTCCCCCGAAGAAGTGCTCGACTCCGTTGTACGGCACGCCACTGACAACGGGGTCGTCTGGATCACTCTCGACCGTCCGTCCGCCCTCAACGCCCTCACTCCTGACCAGCGGGAACGCCTGATTTTCCGGCTCGATCAGGCGTCCGCCGACCCGGCCGTGCGGGCCGTCGTGCTCACCGCCACCGGCAGGGGTTTCTGCGCGGGCGCCGATCTGCGCGGCAGCCCGTCCGCCCCGGCCGAGCGCGTCGCGGGCGACGTCGCGCGGCTGATCCGCGGCGGGGCGCAGCGGCTGATCACCGCCGTACTCGACTGCGAGAAGCCCGTCATCGCCGCCGTCAACGGCACCGCCGCCGGGCTCGGCGCCCATCTCGCGCTCGCCTGCGATCTGGTCCTGGCCGCCGAATCGGCCACGTTCACCGAGGTCTTCGTACGCCGCGGGCTCGTCCCCGACGGCGGCGGCGCCTATCTCCTCCCCCGGCTGGTCGGCCCCCAGCGGGCGAAGGAGCTGCTGTTCTTCGGCGACGCGCTGCCCGCCGCCGAGGCCGAACGGCTCGGGCTGGTCAACCGCGTCGTACCGGACGGCGACCTCGCCAAGACCGCCCGCGCCTGGGCCGAACGCCTCGCCGCGGGCCCCACCCGCGCCCTCGCCGCCACCAAGGCGCTGGTCAACGCCTCGCTGGAGTCCGGCCGGGCGGCCGCCTTCGCCGCCGAGGCCGCCGCCCAGGAGACCAACATGACCACGGCCGACGCCAACGAGGGCGTACGCGCCTTCGTCGAACGCCGCCCCCCGGTGTACCGGGGCCGCTGAGCGGACCGCAGGACCGCCGGGCCGCAGGACCGTACTACCGAAGAACCGCAGCACCGCGACGAGGAGATTCGGAACCATGATGGGACACGCCGGAATGGCCGCCACCGCCGTCCGCTATCTGCGCTCGGCCGGTTCGCCCACCACCGCCGGGCCACCGCCCCCGCCCAGCGCGCGCCGCGCGCTGCGCGCCGTACAGGAGGATGAGCGCCCGCCCCTGAACCCGGCGGAGTTCCGCCGCGTCCTGGGCCACTTCGCGAGCGGCGTCACCGTGGTCGCGACCACCGACGAGGCGGGCCCGACCGGCTTCGCCTGCCAGTCGTTCACCTCGCTGTCCCTCGACCCGCCGCTGATCGCCTTCATGGTCGCCCGTACGTCCACGACCTGGCCCCGGATCGCCCGGAGCGGCGTCTTCTGCGTCAGCATCCTGGGCGCGGCCCAGGCCGAGCTGTGCCGGTCCTTCGCGATCAGCTCCGCCGAACGCCCGGACAAGTTCGCCGGTGTTCGCCACACCCCGTGCCCCGTCACCGGCTCCCCCCGCCTCACGGGCGCCGCGGCCTGGATCGACTGCACCGTCCACACGGTCCACACCGGCGGCGACCATCTGGTGGTGGTGGGCCGGGTGTGCGCGCTGGACACCGACGAAGAGGCGGCGGCCGACGGTCCTCTCCTCTTCCACCGCGGCGCGTTCACCCGCCTGGCACCGGGGCGGTAGCGGCACCGCGCCGGATCATCAGCGCCATCAGGGCCGCCACGGCGCACAGTCCGCCCGCCCCGTACCAGACCAGGTCGTAACTGCCGAACGCGTCCCGCGCCATCCCTCCGACGAACGCCACGAGCCCCGCGCCCACCTGGTGCGACGCCAGCACCCACCCGAACACGATGGCGCTGTCCTCCCCGTACCACTCCCGGCACAGCGCGATCGTCGGCGGCACCGTGGCCACCCAGTCGAGCCCGTAGAAGACGATGAAGAAGATCATCGGCGGGTGCACCGCGTCGTTCAGCAGCAGCGGCAGGACCATCAGGGACAGCCCGCGCAGCGCGTAGTACACGGCCAGCAGCCGCCGCGCGTCGAAGCGGTCGGTGAACCAGCCGGAGGCGACCGTCCCCACGATGTCGAAGACGCCGATCACCGCGAGCAGGCTCGCGGCCGCCGTCACCGGCATGCCGTGGTCGTGCGCTGCGGGCACGAAATGGGTCTTGACCAGGCCGTTCGTCGAGGCTCCGCAGACCGCGAACGTACCCGCGAGCAGCCAGAACGTACCGGTCCGCGAGGCCGACACGAGGGCCGTCACCGCGCGCCGGGCGGCGCCCCGATGCGGCGCGGGCTTGGGGGCGGGCGGGCCGTCGGCCCCGTACGCGGGTGAGCCCGACGTCGGACGGGTGGTCGCGCAGGAGCAGCACCACGCACGGCACGATGGCGAGGGCCGCGACCGTGACGGTCATGGCGGCGGGGCGCCAGTCGTGCTGCCGCTCCACGAGCCAGGAGAGCAGCGGCAGGAAGACGAGCTGACCGGACGCGCCGCCCGCGGTGAGGATGCCGGTGACCAGTCCGCGCCGCGCGACGAACCACCGATTGGTGACGGTCGCGGCGAAGGCGAGCGCCATGGCCCCGCTGCCGAGGCCGACGAGCACGCCCCAGCACAGGATGAGCTGCCACGGGGACGTCATGAAGACCGTCAGACCGCCGCCGAGGGCGATCACCGTCAGCGCGGTGGCGACGACCTGACGGACGCCGAAGCGGTCCATGAGGGCGGCGGCGAACGGCGCGGTGAGCCCGTACAGCGCGAGGTTGACGGACACGGCGAAGCCGATCGTGCCGCGCGACCAGCCGAACTCCTCATGGAGCGGGTCGACCAGCAGCCCGGGCAGCGAGGCGAATCCGGCCGCCATGGTGATCGTCATGAAGGTGACGGCGGCGACCAGCCACGCCCGGTGCGGACGGCGTATACGGGCCCGGCGGGTCGGCTGCTCGCCCTGGCCGGGGGCGGGGGCCTGGCGGGGTCTGATTGTCTGCGTCACCAGACCAGCATCGGGCGGCGGCTCCCCACGAACGAGTGGCCCGTGGGACAGCATTCGCTAGGATCGGGCCACACCGCCGCGACGGGAGGCCCGACCCATGCCCCAGCCCGAGACGACCGGAACGACGCCGCACCGTGTCGCCGTGCTCGCCCTGCCCGGTGTGATCCCCTTCGAACTGGGCATCCCCTACCGGATCTTCGGCATGGCCCGCTCGGCCGCCCGCCGCCGGCTGTACGAGGTGGTGACCTGCACCCCCGAGCCCGGCCCGGTCCCCACCGACGCCGACTTCCCGATCATGGTCGAACGGGGCCCGGACGCCCTGGCCGAAGCGGACACCATCGTGGTGCCCGCCTCCTACCAACTCGGGCCGGTCCACGACGAGGGACGGCTGACCGCGCCGCTCGCCGCCGCCCTCGCCCACGCCCGCCCGGGGGTGCGCTGGGTGTCCATCTGCACCGGCTCGTACGTGCTCGCCGCCGCCGGACTGCTCGACGGCCGCCCCGCCACCACCCACTGGAGCAGCACCGACCACTTCCAGCGGCTCTTCCCGGCCATCGCCGTCGATCCCGATGTGCTGTTCGTGGACGACGGCGACGTCCTCACCTCCGCCGGAGTCGCCTCGGGCCTCGACCTGTGCCTGCACCTCGTACGGCGCGACCACGGCACCGCCGTCGCCACCGAGGTCGCCCGGCAGAGCCTGGTGCCACCGCACCGCGACGGCGGCCAGGCCCAGTACATCCGCCGCCCGGTGCCCGAACCGCAGCAGGCCACCACCACCTCGGCCCGCGCCTGGGCGCTCGGCCGCCTCGACCGCCCCCTCACACTGCGCGAACTGGCCGCCCAGGAGGCGATGAGCGTCCGCACCTTCACCCGCCGCTTCCGCGAGGAGGTCGGCGTCAGCCCCGGCCAGTGGCTGACGCAGCAGCGGGTGGAACGGGCCAGGCATCTGCTGGAGGACACGGACCTGTCGGTGGACCAGGTGGCACGGGACTCGGGTTTCGGCACGCCCGCGTCGATGCGGCAGCATCTCCAGGCCGCGCTCGGGGTCTCCCCCACCACGTACCGGCGCACCTTCCGGGCCACGGCGGGCGAGGGCGAACCCGTCCGGAACGACCGGCACGCTGAGGACGCTCGGAACGCTGAGGCTGCCCGGAACGTTCAGAAGGTGAGCACGGCCCGCGCCACCCGGCCGCCGCGGGCGTCGTCCACGGCCGTGGCGAATTCCTCCACCGGGTAGACGCGGGTGACGAGTTCGTCCAGCAGCAACCGGCCCTGCCGGTACAGCTCCGCGTACCGGGCGATGTCGCGCTGCGGGCGCGCGGAGCCGTAGCGGCAGCCGAGGATGGACTTGTCCAGATAGAGGGACGAGACCCGGAAGGCCGCCTCGGCGTCCGCGGGCGGGACCCCGAGCAGCACCGCCTGACCGTGCCGGTCGAGGAGGTCGACGGCCTGCCGGATGAGCCGGGTGGAGCCGACGCATTCGAAGGCGTGGTCGGCGCCGGTGGGCAGGATCTCCCGTACGGCGTCGGGCGTGGCCGCGAAGTGGGTGGCGCCGAAGCGCCGGGCCAGCGGCTCCTTGGCCGGGTTGTTGTCGACGGCGACGACGGTGGTCGCCCCGGCGAGCCGGGCCCCCTGGAGGACGTTGAGCCCGATGCCGCCGGTGCCGATGACGACGACCGACTCGCCGTGTTCCACCCGGGCCCGGTTGAGGACGGCGCCGACGCCGGTGAGGACGCCACAGCCGATGAGGGCGGCGGAGGTGAGCGGGATCTCGTCCGGGATCTTCACCGCCTGGACGGCCGTGACCACCGTGCGCTGCGCGAACGCCGAGTTGGAGGCGAAGTTGAACAGCCGCTCGCCGTTCTCGCGGCGGAACGGGCGGCCCGGCCTGCCGATCGCGGCGCGGCACATGGTGGGGCGGCCGCGGTCGCAGTCGGCGCAGGTACCGCAGTTGGCGAGGGTGGAGAGGGCGACATGATCACCGGGGGCGACATGGGTGACGCCGGGTCCCACCGACTCGACCACGCCCGCGCCCTCATGGCCGAGCACCACCGGCACGGGAAACGGAATGGTGCCGTCGATGACGGACAGATCGCTGTGACACAGCCCGGCGGCGGCCACGGCCACCAGCACCTCGCCCGGGCCCGGGTCGCGTACCTCCAGGTCATGGACCACCCGAGGCCCCTTGCCGTCGAACACAACGCCTCTCATACCCGCTCTCCCCCACCTCTGGGGCCCTCAGGAGGCCCAGACCACCGACTGGAGTTCGCTGTACGCGTGCAGCCCGAACGAGCCGCCGTCGCGGCCGACACCGCTGTGCTTGAAGCCGCCGAACGGGGTCTCGGGGTGGCGCTGGACCGTGTTGATGCCGACGTTTCCGCTGCGCAGCCGGGCGGCCAGCGCCCAGGCGCGGCCCGCGTCGGCGCTGAAGACGTAGTCGTAGAGGCCGTACGAGGTGCCGTTGGCGATCCGCACCGCCTCGTCCTCGTCGTCGAAGGGCAGGGCCACGACGACCGGGCCGAACAGCTCCTCGCGGGCCACGGTCATGCCGGGGTCGGCATCGGCGACGAGGGTCGGCGCGACGTAGAACCCGGACGCGACGGGCGGGCGTTCACCGCCGGTGACGAGGCGGGCGCCCTGCTCACGGGCCCCGGCGAGGTACGCCTCGACCCGGTCGCGCTGAGCGGCGGAGATGAGTGGGCCCACAATCGTGGAGTTATCCACAGGGTCCCCCACGGTCAGTGACTTTGCGTAATCTGTGAGTGCGGCGACCACCCGCTCGTACAGCGATCGATGGACGAGCACCCGAGTCGGCGCCGTGCAGATCTGCCCGCTGTGGAAGGAGAAGGTCGAACCGACCGCCCCGACCGCCGACGCGATCACTCGCTTGTCGGCGTCCCCAAGGACGATGGCCGCGCCCTTGCCCCCCAGTTCCATCAGGGTGCGCTTCATCGAGTGGCCTGCGGATTCGGCGATCTTCTTCCCCACGGCGGTGGATCCGGTGAAGCTGACCATGTCGACACCGGGGTGCGCGACGAGCGCCTCGCCCGCGGCCGCGCGCGAGCCGGTGACGACATTGAAGACACCGTCCGGAAGCCCGGCCTCGGTCAGCAGTGGGCCGAGCTCGAGACAGGCCAGCGGGTCCTGCGGGGCCGGTTTGGCGACGACCGTATTGCCCATGGCGAGCGCCGGGGCGACCTTGCCCGCGAGATTGGCGAGGGGAAAGTTGTAGGAGGTGATGCAGGCGACGACACCCACCGGCCGGCGGACCGCCGCCGCGCCGATCAGCCCGCCGGCCCTCGGCTGGCGGCGACCGGCAGCGGGGCGAGCG
>NZ_GG657754.1:4482546-4500904 GCF_000158915.1 Streptomyces himastatinicus ATCC 53653
GGAGCCGCCGATCCAGTGCCCGTACGTCTTCTGCTCGTACGCCTTCATCGAGCCTCCTTGGGGAGGTTGAGTACGCGCTCGGCGATGATGTTGCGCTGGATCTCGTCCGAGCCGCCGTAGATGGTGTCGGCGCGGGAGAAGAGGAACAGGCGCTGCGCGGCGTCGAGTTCATACGGCCGGCCCTCGGTCCAGCGCACCGGGCCGAGCGCGGCCGCGGTGCCCCGCACCTGCACGGCCAGCTCGCCCAGCCGCCGATGCCAGCCGCCCCACAACAGCTTGGCCACACTGGGCGCCCCGGCGTCATGCGGAGCGGACCGATGGGGAGAGGAGGGCGCGGGGGCGGAGGAGGTGGGAGGGGAGGGGGTGGGGGTGGGGCCCCCGGAGGCGGGGTTCCCGGCGGCGCCCAGCATGCGCAGGGCGTTCCAGCGCATGACCTTCAGCTCGGCCCACTGCTGGATGAGCTGGTCGCGCAGTACGGGTTCGCGGGCGGCGCCGGTCTCCAGGGCCTGTCGTATGACGCGGCCGAGTTCCTGGGCGAAGCCGATCTGCTGGACCAGGGTGGAGACTCCGCGTTCCACGGCGAGCAGGCTCATGGCCACGCTCCAGCCCCGGCCCGGGCCGCCGACGAGGTGGTCGGGGTGGGCGAGGGCCCCGTCGAAGAACACCTCGTTGAACTCGGCGGTGCCGGTGAGCTGCCGGATCGGCCGGACCTCGACGCGTCCCGGCTGGTCCATCGGCACCAGCAGGAAGGACAGCCCGTGGTGGCGTTGTGATCCCTCCTCGGTGCGGGCCAGGACGAAGCACCAGTCGGCTTCGCGGGCGTGGGAGGTCCAGATCTTCTGGCCGGTGACGCGGTACGTCCCGTCGCCCGGGTCGCGGTCGGCGCGGGTGCGCACTCCGGCGAGGTCCGAGCCCGCGTCGGGTTCGCTGTAGCCCTGGCACCACAGTTCCTCGCCGCGGGCGATGGGGGGCAGGAAGCGGGCGCGCTGGGCGGGGTCGCCGTGTGCGAGCAGGGTGGGGGCGAGGAGGTTCTCGCCGATGTGGCCGAGCCGGGCGGGGGCTCCGGCGCGGGCGTATTCCTCGGCCCAGACGACCTGTTGGGTGAGGGTGGCGGCCCGGTTTCCGTAGGTCCCGTGGGTCCGGTCCCAGCCGAGCCCGATCCAGCCGCCGCCGCCCAGTTCGCGTTCCCAGGCGCGCTGCGCCGCGGTGTTCGCGGCTTCGGTGGAGCGGCCGGTCGGATGCGCGCCGGTCGGATGCTCGTCTGTCGGGCGCGTGCCCGTCGGATGCGTGCCCGTCGGATGCGTGCCCGTCGGGTGCGCGTCGAGCCAGGCGCGTGCCTCGTCGCGGAAGCGTTCGTCCCCGGGCCCGAAGGCGAAGTCCACCGCTTCCCCCTTTACGCGTTGGGGCGCTGCTGGGCGGCGGCGGCCTGGGCCATGGCTTCGAGCTGGGCCAACAGCGGCATGGGGTCGGTGCCGACCGTGCCGGGCAGGAAGTCGGCGATCTTGTCCGGGGTCCAGGCGCCGTCGGCGTATCCGGCGCGCAGTTCCCTCGGCTGGGCCCAGACCGCGATCTTGGGGCCCGCGATCGTGTAGACCTGCCCGGTGATCTTCTCCGCGCGGGCCCGTTCGCTCAGCAGGTAGACGACCAGGGCCGCGACGTCCTCCGGTTCGCCGATCTCCTTCAGTTCCATCGGCACATTGGCGGACATGCGGGTGCGGGCGACCGGGGCGACGCAGTTCGCGGTGACGCCGTACTTGTGCAGGCCGAGCGCCGCGCTGCGGACCAGCGAGATGATGCCGCCCTTGGCCGAGGCGTAGTTGGCCTGGGCGACGCTGCCCTGGTGGTTGCCGCTGGTGAAGCCGATCAGGGTGCCGGAGCGCTGCCGCCGCATCACCGCGGACGCGGCGCGGAAGACGGTGAAGGTGCCCTTGAGGTGGGTGGCGACGACCGGGTCCCACTCCTCCTCGGTCATGTTGAAGAGCATCCGTTCGCGCAGGATTCCGGCCACGCATACGACGCCGTCGAGCCGTCCGAACCGTTCGACGGCGGTGTCCACGATCCGTTGGCCCCCGGCCATGGTGGAGACGTCGTCGGCGACCGCGACCGCCTCTCCGCCCGCGGCCACGATCTCCTTGACCGCCGCTTCGGCGATCTCGCTGGTGGGTGCGCCGCCCTCGATCGAGACGCCGTAGTCGTTGACGACGACCTTCGCGCCCTCGGCCGCGCAGGCGAGGGCCACGGCTCGTCCGATGCCGCGCCCGGCCCCGGTGACGGCGACCACCTTGCCGTCCAAGAAGTTGCCCACGTCGCGTCCCCTCCCGCAGTTTCTGACGGACCGTTAGATTTTTGAGCAGACCCGCCCCGAGTACAAGCCCTGGAACGGAACCGACCGAAGGAGGCGCCATGTCGCTGCCGCCCGAGTTCCACCACATCGCCCAGCGCGTCAACAACTGGGGGCGCTGGGGCGCCGACGACGAGATCGGCACGCTCAACCTGATCACCGACGCCGTGGTCCGGGACGCCGCGGCGACAGTGCGCACCGGCCGACGCGTCCCGCTCGCGGTCCCGCTGCGGCAGGACGGCATCCAGACCGGGATGGTCCCGGGAAGGGTCAATCCGCTGCACACCATGGTCGCCGTGAACGCCGAGATGTTCGGCCCGGGCACGGTCGCCACCAGCGACGACGCCGTGACGATGGGGCTTCAGGCCGGTACCCACTGGGACGGGCTGGCCCATGTCTCGCACTCCGGCAGGCTCTACAACGGCCGCCCCGCCGCGTCCGTCACTGCCCAGGGCCGCGCGGCCTTCAGCGGCATCGACACGGCGCGGCACATCGTCTCGCGCGGGGTGCTGCTCGACGTCGCGCGCGCCCGGGGCGCGGACCGGCTGCCCGAGGGGCACGTCGTCACCCCCGAAGACCTCGCCGCCGCCGAGGAACTGGCCCGGACCAGCGTCCGGCCCGGCGACATCGTGCTCGTACGGACCGGGCAGATCCAGCGGTATCTCGCGGGCGAGAGGGAGGCGTACGCGTTTCCGTCGCCGGGCCTGTCGCTGCGCACGCCCGAGTGGTTCCACGCCCGCGACGTGGCCGCGGTCGCCAACGACACGCTCACCTTCGAGATCATTCCACCGGAGATCGAGAACCTGTGGCTGCCCGTCCACGCCCTCGACCTGGTCGAGATGGGCATGATGCAGGGCCAGAACTGGAATCTGGAGGAGCTGTCGGCGGCCTGCGCCGAGGAGGGGCGCTACGCCTTTCTGCTGTCGGCCACGCCCGAGCCGTTCAGCGGCGGGACCGGCGCCCCGGTCGCGCCCGTGGCGATCCTCTGACACCGAAAAGAACGAAGAACGCGCCGCGACGAACGGGCGGGCGCGAGGGGACGGGCGGGACGGGTCTATCGGGCGGCGGTGCGCTCATGCACACCCCGAGCACGGCATCGCGCACCGCCACCCGGCTCCGGCGCCGAGCCCTGATCAGGCGCCGGGCCGCGACCCGCACTCGCCAAGGTTCGGTCCCGTGAACACACGGTTCACTGGGACCACATGGACCTCGGCGTCCCCTCGCGACGAATCGCTGATCCTAGAGTGATCACTCGGCCACGTCACGTCAACACCTGGTCTGGACTTTGTGGGGTCCGCCTCAGATGCGAGGGAGCACGGGAGGCGCCATGTCCCGTCAGGAGCGACTTCTCGTGCGCCCCGTGATCGCCACGCTCGCCGCGCTCCGCGCCGTCCGCGCACTCCCCGGGCCGATCGCGGTCGATCTCGCACCAGATGCGCTTGCCCGCGCCCTCGGGCTGCCAGCCCCAGCGGTCCGCGAGCCCGTCGACCAGTTCCAGCCCGCGGCCGTTGGTGGCCTCCTCAGAGGCACGGCGCTGTCGCGGTGCGCGGGCGCTGGCGTCCGCGACCTCGACCCGGACCGTGCCCAGATCGGGCCCCTTGTCCGCGGAGGGCCCATCGGCACCGTCACCGCCGGTGGCGCCGCTCTGCGCGGGGAAGCGCATACGCAGCACGGCGGGACAGCCGGTGTGCACCACGGCGTTGGTGACCAGCTCGGAGATGAGCAGGATCAACGTCTCGGCGAGCGGCTCGTCGGCTCCGATACCGGACCCGGCGAGCCGCGAACGCGCCCACCGACGGGCACGGCTCACCTCCGCGGGGTCGGGCCGGACCTCCATCTGCATCTGAAGCACCTGCACCGCTCACACCATCCGAACCGGCGGACACATCGCCTCATACCTCCAAGAGGCCCTCGAAGAGGTCACGGAACGTGACTCTCCCCCAGCTGCCGCTGGGCGGTACCCCCTTGCGAGAGAGCATGGTTGACGTACAGTCACCCCAACAAGCGCTTCGGTCATATTCCAGCGCCAAGGAGTATGCGTGGGGCATACTGTGCGACGCACGCCCCGAGGACTCGAACAGCGAGGCAAGACCGGAGCGCGCCCCGTGCGAGCGGGGCACATCGGCGTGCCCGGAGTCGCCTCACGGGCCACGCCGGGTTCGTTGCACCCCAAAACCGCTCGCACCCAACGGAGAGTACCCGAGCCGGAGCCCGACTCCCCCCTGTGACGAGTCACGCCTAGGAAACAACCCGATATCAACGCTCGGTCACCTCAAAGCCTCCGGGATCTCCCCCAGAGAATGCGACATCCCAACAATTCAGGCGTATCCATGGAGCCCGGTTACAAACCTGTTTCACCGGTCAACAGGAGTCCGGCGGCAAGTTCCTCCTCGGCCGCGGCCGCCGTCTGCCACTGACCGGCGCGCACCCAGGCCCGCTTGAGGTGCAGATGGACATCGGCTTCCCAGGTGAACCCCATTCCACCGTGCACCTGAAGACAGTCGCGGGCGTTGTGGACGGCCGCCTCGTCGGCGAGCAGTTTGGCGGCGGCTATGTCCCTCGCCTCTTCTGTGACCGCGGCGGCGTACACCACACTTCTGGCTGATTCGGCGCGTACGAGCATCCGCGCACACAGATGCTGTACGGCCTGGAAGGCGCCGATCGGGCGGCCGAACTGGGTACGCGCCGTGGCGTGATCGACCGCCATCCGGACCGTACGGGAGGCGCTGCCGAGCTGTTGGGCGGCGGTCAGCAGGGCCGCCTCGCGGCGCAGCCGGGCGGCGGCCCCCACGGCCCCGGTGCCCGCCACGGCTTCGAAGGCCGGGTGCACGCGGTGCAGCGGTGTGGCCGGGTCGACGGAACGTATCGGCCGTGCCGGGTCCGCGAGCGCGGCGGCCGGAAGCACCTCGGCGTCCTCGCCGCTCAGCACCAGCACGGCGTCGGCCGAGGCCAGATGCTCCACCAGCCGGTCCGCCCCGGGCCCGAGGTCCAGCGCGGTGACCACGGCCGCGCCCTCGGCGGCGCCCTCGACCGCATTCGCGGCCGCGACCTCGGCCGAACCCTCAACGGTGTTACCGGCGCCCAGGCCCGCCGCGAGCTGGGTGGCGACCAGCGGCCCCGGGAGCAGCGTCCGGCCCGCCTCCTCCATGGCCAGCACCGCTTCCGGCAGCCCGAGCCCGACCCCGCCCGCCGCCTCGGGGAGCCGCAGCGCGAAGAATCCGGCCGTGCCGAGTTCCCGCCACAGGGCGCGGTCCAGCGGCGCCGTATCGCCGTGGCCGTCCACCACCGTCCGTAACCGGGTGCGGGGGAAGCGCCGTTCCAGCAGGTCGCGCATCCCGTCCCGCAGTGCCCGCTGGTCGTCGTCGAGCTGGAAGTCCATGGGTCCGGGTCACCGCCCCTTCGGCAGGCCGAGGATGCGCTCGGCGACGATGTTCCGCTGGATCTGCGAGGTTCCGGCGGCGATGGTGTACGAGAGGGACGACAGCCGGTCCGCGACCCATTCGTGCCCGGCGTCCAGCGCGTCCGGGCCCAGCACCTCGGCGGCGGCCTCGTACAGCTCCTGCCGCACCTCGGAGAAGCGGAGCTTGAAGACCGAGCCGCCGACGCCCGGCACCCCGCCGGTGCGCTGCGCCTCGCTCACGTTCCACTGGGTGAGCCGCCACAGCGCCGCGCAGGCGGCGGCGATCCGCCCGAGCCTCCGCCGCAGCACGGGGTCGTCCCACCGTCCGTTGGCCTTGGCGGTGCGGGCGAGGGCCTCCAGTACGCGTCGGCAGGCGATGACCTCGCCGACGAAGGCCGTGCCGCGTTCGAAGGAGAGGGTCACCATGGTCACCCGCCAGCCGTCGTTCTCGGCGCCGATCCGGTGGTCGACGGGCACCCGCACCTCGTCGAGGAAGACCTCGGCGAACTCGGCGGTCCCGGCGAGGGTGCGCAGCGGCCGTACGGTCACGCCGGGCGCGTCCATGGGCAGGGCGAGCCAGGTGATGCCCCGGTGCTTCGGGGTCCCGGGGCCCATGGGCGTGGTGCGCACCAGGAGTTCGCACCAGTCGGCGACCTCGGCGTGCGAGGTCCAGATCTTGCTGCCGCTGACGACGTAGCTGTCGCCGTCCCGTTCGGCCCGGGTGCGCAAGGAGGCCAGGTCGGATCCGGCGTCGGGTTCGGAGAAGCCCTGGCACCAGACCTGGTCGCCGCGGAGGATCGGCGGCAGCCAGCGGGCCCGTTGGGCGGGGGTGCCCTCGGCGGCGATGGTGGGGCCCGCGTGGAGCAGTCCGACGAAGTTGGCGCCGACGTAGGGCGCGCCCGCGCGTTCGGTCTCCTCCAGGAAGATCAGGTGCTGGGTGGGGGTGGCGCCCCGGCCTCCGGCGTCCTTTGGCCAGTGCAGTCCGGCGTATCCGGCGTCGTAGAGCATGCGCTGCCAGCCGCAGTCGTAGGCGCGGCGGGCGGGCCAGTCGGCGGGGTCGGGGCGGTCGGGCAGGGTGGGGAGGACGTCCGCGAGCCAGGCGCGCAGTCCGTGCCGGAAGTCCTCCTCGTCCTGCGTGAAGGCGAGATCCATCGGCGGCCGTCCTCCCTTTTCTGATGTGACTTTCTGATGTGACGTCAGATCAGGCGGCAGGGGAAGGCTAATCCGCGCCCCCTGGACCGACAAGACGGACGGCCTTACGCTTCCCGCATTATCTGACTAACCGTCAGATTCATGGTCACGGGAGGCCGGGATGACCGACACCGCAGCCGGGACGACCGACACCGCACACGCCCTCGGCGCATCGGCGACGCTGTGGGAACTGCTGGAGCGGCGCGCCGCGCTCACCCCGGACGCCCCCGCGCTGATCCAGGCCGCCGCCAGCGGACGGCACGACCGGAGGCTGACGTTCCGGGCGCTGCGCACCCGCGCGGAGCGCACGGCGGCCGGGCTGTACGCGATGGGGGTGGGCCCCGGCAGCCGGGTCGCCTGGCAACTGCCCACCCGGCTGGAGACGGTCGTGCTGACCATGGCGCTGGCCCGGCTGGGCGCCGTACAGACCCCGCTCATCCCGTACTACCGCGACCGCGAGGTGGGGTACGCGCTACGGGCCTCGGGCGCGCGCTTCTTCGCCGTCCCCGGGGCCTGGCGCGGTTTCGACCATACGGCGATGGCGCACCGGCTGGCCGCCGGGCTGCCGCAGCCGCCGCGGGTCTTCGAGGCGTACGACGCGCTTCCGGTCGCCGACCCGAAGGCGGCGAAGCTGCCGCCGCCGCCCACCGACGGGACCGCCGTCCGCTGGATCTACTGGACCTCGGGCACCACCTCCGACCCCAAGGGGGTGCTGCACACCGACCGCAGCCTCATCGCCGCCGGGTCGTGTCTCGCCCACGCGCTGCGGCTCAGGCCGGACGACATCGGGTCGATGGCCTTCCCGTACGCCCATGTCGCCGGGCCCGACTACACGGTGATGCTGCTGCTGTACGGCTTCCCCGCCGTGCTGCTGGAGCACTTCGCGCTGCCGGACTCCCTGGCCGCGTACCGGCGGCACGGGGTGACGGTCGCGGGCGGCAGCACCGCCTTCTACTCCATGTTCCTGGCGGAGCAGCGCAAGGATCCCGCGCACCGGCTCATCCCGACGCTGCGGCTGCTGGCCGGTGGCGGCGCCCCCAAGCCGCCCGCGCTGTACCACGAGGTGGTGCGGGAGCTGGGGTGCCAACTGACCCACGGCTACGGGATGACCGAGGTTCCCATGATCACCATGGGTTCGCCGGACGACAGTGCCGAGCTGCTGGCGACGACGGAGGGGCGCCCGCCCGCGGAGATGGAGATCCGCGTCGTGGACGGGGAGGTGCGGCTGCGGGGCGAGGCGGTGTGCGCCGGATATCTGGACGAGGCCCAGACCCGGGAGGCATTCGACGCCGACGGCTTCTTGCGCACCGGCGATCTCGGCCATCTGACGGCAAGCGGTCATCTCGTGCTCACGGGGCGTGCCAAGGACATCATCATCCGTAAGGGCGAGAACATCTCCGCGAAGGAGATCGAGCAACTGCTGTACCGGCACCCGGATGTGGGGGACGTGGCGGTGATCGGGCTGCCGGACGCGGAGCGCGGGGAGGTGGTGTGCGCCGTGGTGGAGCAGCCGGTGGGGGCGGCGCCGCTGACGGTCGAGGGGGTCGGGTCGTATCTGCGGGACGTGGGGCTGTCGGTGCACAAGGTGCCGGAGCGGGTCGAGGTGGTGGACGCGCTGCCGCGCAACGAGACGCTGCGGAAGGTGCTGAAGTACCGGCTGAGGGAGCGGTTCGGGGGTGCGGTCCGCTAGGGGGGTCAGCCAGACGTGCTGTACGTGGCCGTCGCCTGCTCGAAGTGCTGGTTCACCGCGCGGCGCTCATCGGCCGGGCCTATCGCCAGGATCACGTGGTAGCGGCCGCCGATCAGCATCGCCAGGTTGCGCGCGTACACATTGCGGCCGCTGCTGTCCCGCCAGCTGAACTGGCCCTCCGCCATCGCCGTCTTCCCGACGTCGATCCGCTTCAGCCCCGAGGACGACGCCCACGCCGAGTCACGGAAGGCGGCCAGTTCGGCCTCCCGGTTCTGCTGGTACGCCATCGGGTCGGCGCCGAACTCGGACACCTTGTCCCGCCCGGCCACGATCACCAGCTCGATGTCGCCGCCGATGTACCGGATCTGGCCGCGCGCGTTCTCGCCGCGCCGGGTCCAGCCCTCGTGGACGGCGACGGCGAAGCCCTTGGGGTCCTTGCGGACCGCGAAGCCCTTCGCGAGACCGTCCGGTTCGGTGGACTGCGGTGCGTCGGACCCCGGATCCGACGAACCGCCGCTGCCCTCGCCGTCCTCCTCGGACGACGGTGACGCCGGGTCGTGGGCGCTGGTGGGCGCCGGGCTCCCCGCGCCCGCCGACCCCGTACGGTCCTGGCCGCCGGTGTCCTCGGAGCGCGGCATGAACATCATCGCGTACAGCACCGCCGCCGCCAGGCCCAGCAGTATCAGCAGGAGCAGCACCCGCCCCAGCCTGCGCGGCTTGCGGCCGGGGGCCTGCTCCCGGCGCGGGGCCTGCTCGCACCGCGGGGCCGGGGCCGGTTCGCGCGCGGCCTGCTTCGCCCGCTTGTGCCGCCCGTGCGCGGCCGCCGCCCGGTCCGGGCGGGCCCGGCCCTTGCGCACCAGCCAGCCGCGGCGGCGCACGATGGGCAGCCGCTTGGGGTCCGACGCGCCGCCCGGACCGATCGACGGAACGGTGACCGTACTGCTGCCGACATCCGGCTCCGGCGCCGACCTGATCAGCGAACGCAGCCAGCCGCGCAGCTCCTCGAAGTCGGGCCGCTCGGTGGGGTCCTGCCGCATCAGGGACTCGACGACGGGGCGCAGCGGACCGCACTCCTCCGCGTAGGCGGGTGCCTCCGCGCACACCATCTGCACCAGCTCGGCGGCGTTCTCCTCCGGGTACGGGGCATGGCCCTGGACGGCGCGGAAGAGCAGCACGCCGAGCGCCCACAGGTCGGCGGCGGGGCCGACGGGCGGGGCCAGCCGCCAGTTCTCGTGGACGGGACCGGCCTGCTCGGGCGCCCAGCGCTCGGTGACGGCGCCGACCACGACGATCCGCGCCTGCCGGGCCCGTTCGGCGGCGAGCGCGGTGGTGGGGCCGCGCGGCGGGCCGTCGTCCGCCGTACCGCCGCCGTCCCAGGAGCCGCCGTCGTCCTCCCGGTTCGGCTGCCGGGGCACGGTGGCGCCTTCCGGCGCGCGGGAAGCGGAACCGGAATCAGAAGCGGAATCAGAAGCGGAATCGAAACCGGAGGCGGTGCCGGGCCGGGGCGCGCCGCCGCCGGTGAGCGGCTCCGGGTCCTGGACGGGGTGCTGGGGGGCGTCGACGCCCATCCGTGCGGCGGCCGCACGGGCTCCTGCCGCGTACGCGGCGAATGGCCTTTCGCCCGCGCGGCGCGCGCGGCAGCGCCCTGCGCGTCATCCGCGGGCGGCCACACTGTACGTCATCGCCCGCGCCCCTGCACCGGAATGTGCCCCGACCCGTCGACGGCCCATGCGACGTCCGGTTCCTGCGATCCGTCCCAGGCGCCCGGTCCGTCCCAGGCGCCCGGCCCGGGCCCCCGGTCGGCGTCGCCCGCGGGGCGCGGAGCGGGGAAGCCGCCCGCCGCGCCCTGGTCGCGGTAGACCGGGCCGCGCCCGCCGGGCCGCTGGTCGGGGGCGGCGCTCTCGTAACCCTGCGGGAGGGCCGGGGTGGGGGTGACGCCGATGGGAGTGCCGTCGGGCGGCGTGGGGGTGTACCCCTCGTCCTCGGCGGCCGTGCCCCGCGGCGACGCGGGCCCGGCACCGGGCCCGGCCGCGCCCGCACCCGCACCCGCGTCCGCGTCCGGCGGCCCCGGCACCGGGTCGTAGCCGCACAGCGCCTCCTCCGCGGCGCCCGCCGCCAGGCCCGTCAGCATCGCGCGGCCGTCGTCGCACAACAGCACCGTGCGGGTGGTGATGTTGCGGTGCGTCCAGCCGTGGGCGTGGAGCGCGCGGAGCGCCGTCAGCACATCGTTGGCGACCTCGGCGGCGCGGTGGGGGGACAGGTTCTGCTCGGTGAGCAGCGCGGCGAGCGGGCGCCCGGCGACGAGTTCGCTGACGATCCACAGGCTTCCGGCCTCCGCGAAGACGTGGAAGACCTGACCGAGCCTCGGGTGGTCGGGGACCTGCGCGGCGGCGGTGGCCGCGTCCAGGGCGCGCCGTACGGCGGGATCGCCGCCGCCGCGGGCGGTACGGGACGTCCCGTTCAGCGCCCCACCGGGGTGGCCGTCGTCGTCGACGACCTCGGCGTCGACGACTTCCGGAAGCGGTATCTGCCGCAGGTGGACCGGCTGTCCGCTGTAGGTGTCGAAGGCGCGGATCTCGGCGAACTCGTACGCGTCGGCGGGCGGCAGGGGCAGGCGATAGCGGCCGGCCAGCACCCGGCCCGCGTACTCGTCCACGACGCCTCCCCTAGCGCACGATCAGCGCGAATCAACGTCCCTTTATGCGATCAGCACAGCGCTAAGCCGTCAATTGTGGTCGTTTTGGCGGGTTCATGCGACTGCGCACGGTCTACGGGCACTCACGATACGGGCCCGCGCGACGCTTCGCCGACAGGAGTGCTCAGTCCGTGATGTCGAAGGTTTTGAACGCGGTGTCGCGCAGCGTCCTGCACTCCTTCTCGTCCCACTTGCTCGCCTCGCAAGTGATCATGATGGAGAAGCCATGGCTGTCGTCGACCTTGAAGCCGCGGTTGAGCACGCGGACGTGCTTGCCGTCCTGGTCACGCTCGAACTGCCAGTCCGCGACGGTCGGGTAGCCCCGCCACTCGACCGACTTGATGCCCAGGCCCTTGTACCCGGACATGCTGCTGCGCGCGGCGGCCTCGCCCTTGCGCCACTCGGCCGCCGCGTCGGGCTTCGGGGAGGAGGTGAAGTCGATCTGAATACGCGGGATGCTGGAGCCGCCGTAGTACTTTCGGCTGCCGCTGTAGCTCCCGTTGTGCACCGACCATCCCTTGGGCATCGCCATGGTGAAGGGGAAGTCGGAGCTGTTGACGGTCTCGTAGCCGGACGGCACGGAGGCGCCCTTGCCCTCTTCCTTGCCGCCGCTTCCGCCGTCGTCCCCGCTGTCGTCCTTGCCCTTGCCCTTGCCGCCGTCGTCCGCGTCGTCTCTCTTGGACGCGTCCGCGTCCGTCTGCTCCGTCGATCCGCCGGAGGTCTTGCCGTCCGGCGCCTGGGTGTTCGCCTTGCCGGACGAACCGGCGTCCTTGCCGTTCTGCCGGTCGTCGCCCGATGTCCCGGAGGAGGCGGATGCCTTGGCGCCGGACCCGCCCTTGGCGCTGTCGCCGTCGTCGCCGCCGCTGAAGGCGATGGCGAGCACGGTGCCCACGATGACGACCACGACCACCGCGATGATGATCAGCGTCCGCTTGGACACCACATCGGTGATCGGCGCGCGGGGCGGCACCGGCCGGTACGGGCCGGACCCGCCCTCGGGCGTCCCGGAACCGGAGGACGAAGAGGAGGAGGAAACGGAAGCGGAAGCGGCCGAACCGGCGGCCGCCTCCCCCTTCTCCGACGACTGCGGGGACGGCGCGGACTTCGAGGAGTCCGAAGCCTTCGAGGACTGCGCCGCCTGCGCGGAGGCCGCTGACTTCGCCGACTCGGCCTTCTTCGACGTCTCCGGCTTCTTCGCCGTATCCGCCTTCTGCACGGCCTTCTTCTGCTCGGCCTTCGCGTTCCGTGCGGACTTCAGCGCACCCCGGGCCCGCTCAGCGACAGCCGCGGACTTGGCCCCCGCGGCGGCCTCGTCCTCCGCCGAGGGGGCGGGCGGCAGGCTCATGGTGCGGGTCGCGTCGGCGGGCGGGGTCTTCGCGGTGTCCTGGGGGGCGCTCAGGGCGTGCTCCAGCAGCGCCCGCGCCCCGGCGTCGTCCAGCCGCTGGTCGGGGTCCTTGTTCAGCAGGCCGTAGATGACCTCTTCCAGCGGGCCCGCGTTCTTCGGCGGCTCGACCGGCTCGGTCATCACCGCGGTGAGGGTCGCTATGGCCGTGCTCTTGTCGTACGGCGGTACGCCCTCGACCGCCGCGTACAGCAGGCCGCCCAGCGACCACAGGTCGGCGGGCGGGCCGGGCTTGTGGCCGCGGGCCCGCTCCGGGGAGATGTAGGAGGGCGCGCCGACGAGCATGCCGGTGGAGGTGACGGACGGGTCGCCCTCGACCTGGGCGATACCGAAGTCGGTGAGGACGACGCGGCCGTCGTCCGAGATCAGCACGTTGGACGGCTTCACGTCGCGGTGCAGGATGCCCGCCTGGTGGGCGGCGCGCAGCACGTCGAGGACGGCGAGCCCGACCTCGGCGGCACGCTGCGGGGTGAGCGGCCCGTCGTCCCGGACGACGTCGGCGAGCGAGCGGCCCTCGATCAGCTCCATGACGATCCAGGGGCGGTCGTCCTCGTCGACCACGTCATAGACGGTGACGGCACCATTGCTGCGGATCCGGGCGATCGCCTTCGCCTCGCGCAGCGTGCGGGTGATGAGCCGTCTCTTCTCGTCTTCCTCGACGCTGGACGGGAAGCGCAGCTCCTTGACCGCGACCGTACGGCCAAGGGTCTGGTCGCTCGCGCGCCAGACGGTGCCCATGCCGCCCTGACCGAGAATCTCCCCCAGCCGGTAACGCCCGGCGAGGAGGCGCCCAGTCGAACCCTGCGTCTTCTCAGCCTCCGACATGCGACCCCTCTGCAAATCAACCCACCCTGAACCCACCCTGGGAGAGCCCCCATTGTCTCTCATCCACGACCCCGGGAAAGCCCGGGGTCCGGGCGCGGAGCGGGCACGGTGCGGCGGCCGTTCCGGCACCTGCGAACATCGGAGGGTCCGCAGGGAACGGAAAGGCCCGTGTCATGCCCATCTCCGCCATACGATGGCACAGGCGAGGCCGTATGCCGACCGTCATGGCGCTGGTCGCGGCCACGGCCGTCGCACTGACGGGCTGTACGGGCCGTACGGCGGAGGCGGACGCGCAGCCGAGCGCGAGCGGTGGCCGGGAGGCGGCCGACCGCGAGGAGGGCCCCATACGGACGGCCCTGCGGGGGCTGGTGACCGACGGCGAGGCGCCCGGGGCGGCGGTGCTCGTACGGGACGGGGGCGCGACGCGGTTCGCCACGGCGGGGGTCGCGGACACCCGGACCGGGCGGCGCATCCAGCGGGACGATCACTTCCGCGCGGGCAGCGTCACCAAGACCGTCATCGCGGCGGTGACGCTGCGTCTGACCGGCGAGAGGCGGCTCGACCTGGCCGACACAGTCGAGGAACACCTCCCGGGACTGGTCCGCGGCCATGGCAACAATGGCCGAAAAATCACCCTCCGCCAGCTCCTCACCCACACCAGCGGGCTCTTCGACTACACGGCCGACCCGGTGCTGGCGCGTCAGCTGTCGGCCACGGAGGGCACGGACGGTACGGAGGGCACGGACGGTACGGACGCCACGGGGACCGATGGCGGGACGCACAGCCCCGCCTCCCTGATACGGGCCGCCGTCGCCCACCCCCCGTCCTTCGCTCCCGGCGCGAAGTGGCAGTACTCCAACACCAACTACGTCCTGCTGGGCATGATCGTCGAGCAGGTCACCGGTCGCTCGTACGCCGCCGAGGCCGAGCGCCGGGTCCTCGCTCCGCTCGCACTGCGCAACACCTCGTTCCCCGGCTCCCGCACCACGCTCCCGGCGCCGCACGGCCACGCGTACGACGCGCGGGGCGGCGACTGGCGCGATGTCACCGACCTCGACCCGTCCGCCGCCGGAGCCGCGGGCGAGATGATCTCCACGCTGGACGATCTGTCCCGCTTCCTCGACGCCCTGCTGCGCGGCGAGGTGGTGCCGAAGGCCCAGCTGCGGCGGATGGAGGACACCTCGGCCTCCGGCGGCCGGTACGGGATGGGCCTGTTCCCGATGCCGCTGCGGTGCGGGACGACGGTGTGGGGGCACAACGGCGAGATCAACGGCTCGTATGCGCTGGCCGTGTCGACCCGCGACGGCCGCCACACCCTCGTCTACCGCCTCAACAGCGCCGGTCAGCCGGACCCGGACGCCGAGACCGCCCTGCTCACGGCGGAGTTCTGCCCGGACCGCTGACCTACAGCGGCACGATGTCCGGTGCGCCCAGCCTGGCCGCGTCCGCCGTCAGGTCGTCCGGCTGCCGCTGCGATTCGCGCTCCGCCTCCACCCGCTTCTCGTAGTGCTCGACCTCCTTGTCGATCTGCTCAGGACCCCAGCCCAGCACCGGCGCCATCAGCTCGGCCACCTCTCGGGCGCCGCGGGTGCCCCGGTCGAAGGTCTCGATGGAGATGCGGGTGCGCCGGGTGAGGACGTCGTCCAGGTGGCGGGCGCCCTCGTGGGAGGCGGCGTAGACGACCTCGGCGCGCAGATAGTCCTCGGCGGCGGCGAGCGGTTCACCCAGCGACGAGTCGGTGGCGACCAGCTCCAGCACCTCCTCGGTGAGCGCGCCGTACCGGTTCAGCAGGTGTTCGACGCGGGCGACGTGCAGCCCGGTGCGCTTGGCCATGCGCGCCCGCGCGTTCCACAGCGCGTTGTAGCCGACGGCGCCGGCCAGCGGCACGTCCTCGGTGACGCAGGGCCCGACCCGCCGGTCGAGGGCGTGCACCGCCTCGTCCACGGCGTCCTTGGCCATGACCCGGTACGTCGTGTACTTGCCGCCCGCGACCACCACCAGGCCCGGCACCGGATGGGCCACCGTGTGCTCGCGCGAGAGCTTGCTGGTCGCGTCCGACTCCCCGGCCAGCAGCGGGCGCAGCCCGGCGTAGACGCCCTCGACGTCGTCGCGGGTGAGCGGCACCGCGAGGACCTCGTTGACGTGTTCCAGCAGGTAGTCGATGTCGGCGCTGGAGGCGGCCGGATGCGCCTTGTCGAGGTCCCAGCCGGTGTCGGTGGTGCCGATGATCCAGTGCCGCCCCCACGGGATCACGAACAGGACGCTCTTCTCGGTGCGCAGGATCAGCCCGGTCGAGGAGTGGATGCGGTCCCTGGGCACCACGAGGTGGATGCCCTTGGACGCGCGGACGTGGAACTGGCCGCGCTCCCCGATCAGCGCCTGGGTCTCGTCCGTCCACACTCCGCTGGCGTTCACCACCTGGCGGGCCCGGACCTCGAACTCGCCCCCCTGCTCCAGGTCGTGCACCCGGGCCCCGACGACACGCGCTCCCTCGCGCAGGAAGCCGACCACCCTGGCCCGGTTGGCGACGTGCGCGCCGTACCGGGCGGCGGTGCGCACCAGGGAGGTGACGAAGCGGGCGTCGTCCACCTGGGCGTCGTAGTACTGGAGCGCGCCGACCAGGGCGTCCTTGCGGAGGCCGGGGGCGACGCGCAGCGCGCGGGTGCGCGAGAGATGGCGGTGGACGGGCAGCCCGCGGCCGTGCCCGGAGGAGACCGACATCGCGTCGTAGAGCGCGACGCCCGCCCCGGCGTAGACCCGCTCCCAGCCGCGGTGCTTGAGCGGGTAGAGGAACGGGACGGGGCTTGACCAGGTGCGGAGCGATCCGCTCCAGCAGCAGTCCGCGTTCCTTCAGCGCCTCTCTGACGAGGGCGAAGTCGAGCATCTCCAGATAGCGCAGGCCGCCGTGGACCAGCTTGCTGGAGCGGCTGGAGGTGCCGGAGGCCCAGTCCCTGGACTCGACCAGTCCGGTCTCCAGGCCGCGGGTCGCGGCGTCGAGCGCGGTGCCCGCGCCGACCACGCCGCCGCCCACGACCAGTACGTCCAGCTCACGGTCCGCCATCCGGGCCAGCGCCTCGCCGCGCTCGGCCGGTCCCAGTGCCGGTGTCTTCACCGCTGCCTCCCGTTGTGATCGACGTCACGACGCTCGCCTGATGATTCTCCTGGCTCTCTCCTCGCCGTGCCATGCCGCTGTGCCATGCCGGTCCGGGTCCTGGGCGGGCCGCCGCACGGGCCGTCCCCTGCCGGTGACCGCAACACCGCGTCGCCACCCTCCGTCAATACTGAATACGAGTCATATTTCCGCTTAGTCTGCCTTTGCGCCATCCGGAATCGCCTCGGGAAGGACGGCTCGAAGTCATGCCCGCAGATCTCGCCGTCATCGGACTCGGCCATCTCGGCCTCCCGCTCGCCCAGGCCGCCACCGCCGCCGGTGTCCGTACGATCGGCTACGACCCGGACTCCCGGGCCGCCGACGAGCTGCGGGCCGGGCGGCTGCCCACCGGGGCGGGCGACGGCTCGCTGACCGCCGCCGAGCTGCGCCGGATGATCTCCGGCGGCTTCCGGACCACCACCGACCCGGCCGAGCTGGGCCGGGTCCGCACCGCCGTGATCTGCTCCCCCACGCCGCTCGGCGAGGACCGCCGTCTTGATCTGTCCGCGGTCGGCGAGGCGGCGCGCACGCTGGCGGGGTGGCTGCGCCCGCACACCACTGTTCTGCTGGAATCCACCGTGTACCCCGGCACCACCGAGGAATTCCTGCGCCCGCTGCTGGAAGAGGGATCCGGGCTGCGGGCCGGGCGCGACTTCCACCTCGCCTACTCCCCCGGCCGCCTCGACCCCGGCAACCGCGTCTACGGCTACGCCAACACCCCCAAGGTCATCGGCGGCCTCACCGCCGCCTGCACCGAGGCGGCCGCCGCGTTCTACGGCCGCCTCACCGAGAAGGTCGTCCGCGCCCGCGGGCCGCGCGAGGCCGAGACCGTGAAGGTCCTGGAGACCAACTACCGGCACGTCAACATCGCCCTGGTCAACGAGATGGCGGCGTTCTGCCACGACAACGGCGTCGACCTGTGGGACGTGGTGCGCTGCGCCGAGACCAAGCCGTTCGGCTTCCAGTCCTTCCGCCCCGGCCCCGGCGTCGGCGGCCACGGCGCGCCGATCGAATGCGACGGGATGACCCACCCGCAGCGCGGGCTCGGCCTCCCGCTGCGCATGGTCGAGCTGGCGCAGCAGGTCAACGGGCGGATGCCGGGCTACGTCACCCAGCGCTGTACGGCGCTCCTCAACGAGCACGGCAAGTCGGCGCGCGGCGCCCATGTCCTGCTGCTCGGCGTCAGCTACAAGCCGGACGTGGCGGACGAGGAGGGCTCCCCGGCGCGCGAGATCGCCGCCCGGCTGATGGAGCTGGGCGCCCAGCTCGGCTACCACGATCCGTATGTGCCGGGCTGGCGGGTCCTGGGCCGCCCGGTGCCGCGCGCGGACGCGCTGTACGAGGCGGCGGCCGAGGCCGACCTGACGGTGCTGCTCCAGCACCACCGCACGTACGACCTCCAGGGCCTGGCCGCCAAGGCCCAGCTGCTGCTGGACACCCGCGGCGCCAGCCCGGCGGGCGTCCACCGGCTGTAAAGCCCGCCGGACAGGGCCTAACCGCCGTCCGCCGCCCGGCGCCGGGTGGTCCGCAGGCGCAGGGCGGCCGCCAGCGCGATCAGGCCCAGCCCGCCCGCCACGAACGCGACCGCGCCCGACGGTACCGAGCGCACATCGGCGGTGAACGTCATCGGCGCTCCCCACGGCCGCCCGTCGGCGCGGGTGTA
>NZ_GG657754.1:4501004-4501655 GCF_000158915.1 Streptomyces himastatinicus ATCC 53653
CCGTACGGCTCACCGCCCGCGACGCCCGTACGGCCACGGCGCGGTCGATCGCGCGGGCCCGCTCGGGGCGGCTGGAGAGCACCCGCAGCTCGACCCCGGTGAGGTCCTGCTGGAGCCCGTTGGCGACCGTGACCGGGATGGTCGCGGAGCCGCCGGTCACCACCACCCTCGACTTGGGCACCAGCCGCACCGAGGCGATCGACGCGGTCAGATAGCGGGCCACGCCCTCCTGGTACGCGCGCGCCCCCGCCGCGTCGCCCCGCCACCCCGTGGACACCGACCGGGCCAGCGCCGCGCGCACCGACGCCACCGTGGCCCGGGCGTCGGACAGCACCTTCGCCAGCGCGCGCAGCCGCCGCCGGTCCCTGGTCACCGCGGCCAGCCGCTCCGGCGGCAGCTCGGAGGCGCGCAGCCCGGCCGGATGGCCGCCGCCGTCCCGCAACTCCCCCGCCTCCGGCTCCCGCAGCGCCACCTCGAACCGCGACGGCTCCAGCCAGCCCGCCTCCTGACCCGCGGCCAGCGCCGACAGCAGTGTCCGCCCGACCCCGACCGGCATCCGGCGCGGCGGTACGACGACCAGGTCGCGCGCCGCGTACGGCAGCTCCCGTACCGCCGTCAGGGTCTCGGCCAGCAGCCGCTGCCGCAGCGCGA
>NZ_GG657754.1:4502392-4505466 GCF_000158915.1 Streptomyces himastatinicus ATCC 53653
CCGCCGGGGCCGAACGCGGCGGTCAGCGCGTCGTCACGGAAGACCGGCAGCACGCTGTCGTCGCCCGTGCGCCGGGTCAGCGCCTCCATATGCGGAACGTCGGTGACGGGCCACAGGACGGTGGTGCGCAGCCGCTCCAGGGCGGTGCCGTCGGGGTAGACGGGCAGCTGGCCGCGGGTCAGGCCGAGCACCCGGCCGTCCGGACGGGCCGCGGTCACGGTGAGCGGATACGCGCCCGCGCCCTCCAGCCCGAGGCCGGAGACGGGCACGGTCAGGTCGAAGCGGCGCCCGGCGTGGGCGTCGAGCCGGGCGAGGCGGGCGGTGTGGGCGGTGATTTCGGTGCCGTCGGCGCGGGTGAGGACGGTGCGCCCGGCGTGGACGGCGAGGGCGCCGCGGGTGTCGGCGGCCCCGGCCGCGCTCAGCGCCACGCCGATGTGGGCGCCGGTGACGCGCCGTCCGGAGGTGTTGGTGACGGTGCCGCTGATCCTGACCTCGCCGTCGTGGCGGATCACGGCGGGGCTCAGCGACCGCAGTGCGACGGTGAGCGGGTACGGGCGCGGGGCGGGGGCGTCCCGGGCGGCGGGCGCATGCCGCGCTGCGGGCGCGCGCACGGACGGGGCGGCCGCGGTGGCGGGCCCGCAGGGCAGGAGCAGCGCGACCGCCACGGCGATCGTCCACCCGTACGCCCGTGCTCCTGCCGTCACCTCGCCGCCGTACCTCCCGCCTGACGATCCGGCCCGCTCATCAGCCCACCACGGCGGCACCCGGGCCGCACGCCGGGGCGGCCCGATGGTGGGATGGCGCGGCGTCAGACCCGCACGGCCTCGGACCGCACGGTGTCAGACCCGCACGGCCTCAGACGCGCACGGCCTCAGACCCGCACGGTGTCGGCGCGGCGCGGGCTGGCGTCCATCGCGGCCCGCAGCGAGGCGAAGTCCTCCACACAGCGGCCGGTGCCGACGGCGACACAGTCCAGCGGATCGTCGGCGACCAGCACCGGGATGTCCAGCTCGCGGCCGAGCCGTACGTCCAGACCGCGCAGCAGCGCACCGCCGCCAGTGAGCACGATGCCGCGGTCCATGATGTCGCCCGCCAGCTCCGGCGGGGTCTCGTCCAGGGTGGACCGGACGGCGGCGACGATGCTGTCCACCGGCTCGGCGAGCGCGTGCCGCACCTCGTCCGCGGTGAGTTCGAGGACCTTGGGCAGACCGGTGGCCTGGTCCCGGCCGCGGATGGTACAGCGGTCGGGCGGCAGCAGCGCCTGGGTGTCCTCGTTGTCACCGTTGTCGAGCACTTCGACGTTGCGCTCGATCTGCCGGACGAACGCCCCGGCGCGCGGCGCCGACCACGAGCCGGTCGGTGAGGCGGACCCGATGGACACCTTGATCTCCTCGGCGGTCCGCTCGCCGATGGCCAGCGCGTACTGCTTCTTGACGTACGTGCTGATCGCGACGTCCATCGCATCGCCCGCCGTGCGCACCGAGCGCGCGGTGACGATGCCGCCCAGCGAGACGACGGCGACTTCCGTCGTACCGCCGCCGATGTCGACGACCATCGAGCCGGTGGGCTCGCTCACCGGCAGGCCCGCGCCGATGGCCGCCGCGATCGGCTCCTCGACCAGATGCACCTGCCGCGCCCCGGCCTGGGTCGCCGCCTCCATCACCGCGCGCCGCTCGACACCGGTGATGCCGGACGGCACACAGACGACGACGCGGGGGCGGGCCAGCCGACGGCTGCCCATCACCTTCTTGATGAAGTACCGCAGCATGCGCTCGGCGACCTCAAAATCGGCGATGACCCCATCCCGGAGCGGTCGAACGGCGACAATGTTCGTCGGGGTCCGCCCCATGGTCTCCTTTGCCGCCGAACCCACCGACAGCACATTGCCGTCGGCCGTGTTGACCGCCACGACCGACGGTTCGTTGAGCACGATGCCCTTGCCCCGCAGGTACACCAGCGTATTCGCGGTGCCGAGGTCGATGCCCATGTCTCGCCCAGTGAACGACTTGTTCTGCGCCATAAGTTGACATTATTGCTTATGCCGGATTCTGTCCTGTCAGTGCTGAGATTCGCTCCACCGTGCGGATCCGCACTACCGGGTTGCGGCCAGGGTCGGCGTACCACCGTTGCGGCACCGAGAGTTACTGATCACCAGGCGCGTCACCGAATAGCGGATCAATATCCGTCTTTGCCGGGACACCATGTCTCTGTCTGGTCCCAGGCGTGTCACGGACCCCAGACGTGACTTGTCTGGTTGTCATGCACTCCTGTTACTTTATGGCTCGAATCATTCGCGTTCCCGCCGTCGCCGCGCCTTGGGTCACGGCTGTCCCTGAACGCGAATCACCTTCATCCCCGGGGGATTTCATGAGCCAGAACTGGCAGCAGCCGCAGCAGCCAGGCGGTTACCCGCAGCAGCAGGGTGGTTACCCGCAGCAGCCCGCCGCGCCGCAGCCCGGCTACGGCTACCCGCAGGGGCAGCCCCAGCAGCCCCAGCCCGGCGCTCCCCAGCCGCAGTTCGGCGGCGGCTTCCCGCCGCCCGCGCCGCAGGTGGGCCGCCAGGGCAACCCGCTCGCCGCGGTCGGTGCCGCCGTTGTGGCCGCTCTCATCGGCGCGGTGGCGTACGCGTTCCTGCTCAGCTCGCTCGCGGACACCGACTCGAACCCGCCGGAGGTCACGAAGTTCGCGTACGCGGGTGTCGCCCTCGGCGCGCTCGTCGGCTTCGTGGTCTTCAAGCTCGGCGGCCGCAACGTCGGGCTGTGGGTGGTCGGCGCGGTGCTGGCGCTCGCCGCCGTGTTCCTCGGCGAGCTGTACGGCTACGCGATGATCATGAGCGACGCGGCCTCCAACTACGTGGACAAGATCGGTGGCGCCGCGGCGGCCTCCGCCAACATCCCGGACGCGAACGAGATCTTCTTCGAGCACTTCGGCGACCTGTTCGACGGCTGGAAGGAAGACGCCGACGCGATCACCTGGATCTTCATGATCCTCTCCCCGGTGGCCGCCGCCGGTACCGCGTTCCGGCTCAGCAACCGCTGACCGAAGCGCCCACACGGCACACAGGGAAGGCCCCG
>NZ_GG657754.1:4505825-4512240 GCF_000158915.1 Streptomyces himastatinicus ATCC 53653
CGCCGCTCCAGCCGACCCCGCCGTCCGCGATCACATGCACATAGCGGCCGCCGGACTCGTCCATGTAGTCCCGGCGGGCGGCGGCGACATCGGCCACCGCCGTGGCCATCGGCACCTGGATGCCCAGCACATTGCGGGTGGTGTGGGCGGCGCCGCCACCGAACCCGACGAGCACCCCGGCCGCGCCGGTGCGCATGAGGTGCAGCGCCGCGGTGTACGTGGCGCAGCCGCCCACGATGACCGGGACGTCCAGCTCGTAGATGAACTGCTTGAGGTTCAGCGGCTCGGCGGCACCCGACACGTGCTCGGCCGAGACGGTGGTGCCCCGGATGACGAAGATGTCGACCCCGGCGTCCACCACGGCCTTGGAGAACTGCGCGGTGCGCTGCGGCGACAGGGCGGCGGCGGTGACCACACCCGAGTCGCGCACCTCCTTCAGCCGCTGCCCGATCAGCTCTTCCTTGATCGGCTCGGCGTAGATCTCCTGGAGCCGGCGGGTGGCGGTGCGCTCGTCCAGCTCGGCGATCTCGGCGAGCAGCGGCTCGGGGTCCTCGTACCGGGTCCACAGACCTTCGAGGTTCAGCACCCCGAGGCCGCCCAGCTCGCCGATGCGGATCGCGGTCTGCGGGGAGACCACCGAGTCCATCGGGGCGGCCAGGAACGGCAGCTCGAAGCGGTAGGCGTCGATCTGCCAGGCGATCGAGACCTCCTTCGGGTCCCGGGTACGACGACTCGGCACGACGGCGATGTCGTCGAACGCGTACGCCCTGCGGCCGCGCTTGCCGCGCCCGATCTCGATCTCAGTCACGTGGGGTGCCTTTCGCTGGCTTGTTCTGCCGTACCAGTATCGCCATCCCCCGCGCGCAGCCCGTCGCGCGGGGGTCGCGCAGGTTAACGGCCAGAGTAGTTCGGCGCCTCGGAGACCATCTGGACGTCGTGCGGGTGGCTCTCCTTGAGGCCCGCGGCGGTGATCCGCACGAAGCGGCCCTTCTCCTTCAGCTCCGCCACGGACGCCGAGCCGACGTACCCCATGGAGGCGCGCAGGCCGCCGACCAGCTGATGGGCGACCGAGGACAGCGGGCCGCGGTAGGGCACCTGGCCCTCGATGCCCTCGGGGACGAGCTTGTCCTCGGAGAGCACGTTGTCCTGGAAGTAGCGGTCCTTGGAGAACGAGCGGGCCTGGCCGCGGGTCTGCATCGCGCCCAGCGAACCCATGCCCCGGTAGGACTTGAACTGCTTGCCGTTGATGAAGACCATCTCGCCCGGCGACTCCTCGCACCCGGCCAGCAGGCTGCCCAGCATCACCGTGTCCGCACCGGCGGCGATCGCCTTGGCGATGTCACCGGAGAACTGGAGGCCGCCGTCGCCGATCAGCGGCACATCGGCCGCGTGGCACGCGCGGGCCGCCTCGTAGATCGCGGTCACCTGCGGGACGCCGATGCCCGCGACCACGCGGGTGGTGCAGATGGAGCCCGGGCCGACGCCGACCTTCACCCCGTCCACGCCCGCGTCGATCAGCGCCTGGGCGCCGTCGCGGGTGGCGACGTTGCCGCCGACCACGTCGACCGGGACATTGGACTTGACCTTGGCGATCATGTCGAGGATGCCGCGGCTGTGCCCATGGGCGCTGTCGACCACCAGGAAGTCGGCCCCGGCCTCGACCAGCGCCTGCGCCCGGTCGAACGCCTCGTCGCCGACGCCGACGGCCGCGCCGACGACCAGCCGGCCCTCGTCGTCCTTCGCCGCGTTCGGGTACTGCTCGGCCTTCACGAAGTCCTTGACCGTGATCAGGCCCTTGAGCACGCCCGCGTCGTCGACCAGCGGAAGCTTCTCGATCTTGTGGCGGCGCAGCAGCTGCATCGCGTCGTCACCGGAGATCCCGACCTTGCCGGTGACCAGCGGCATCGGGGTCATGACCTCGCGGACCTGACGGCCCCGGTCCACCTCGAAGGCCATGTCCCGGTTGGTGACGATGCCCAGCAGCTTGCCCGCGGCGTCGGTGACCGGGACGCCGCTGATGCGGAACTTCGCGCACAGCGCGTCCGCCTCGTGCAGCGTGGCGTCCGGCCGGACCGTGATCGGGTCGGTGACCATGCCGGACTCGGACCGCTTGACCAGGTCGACCTGGTTGGCCTGGTCCTCGATGGACAGATTGCGGTGCAGCACGCCCGCGCCGCCCTGGCGGGCCATGGCGATGGCCATGCGGGCCTCGGTGACCTTGTCCATGGCGGCCGACAGCAGCGGGATGTTCACCCGAACGTTCCGGGAGACCCTGGACGAGGTGTCGACCGCGTTCGGAAGCACCTCGGAGGCGCCCGGCAGCAGCAGCACGTCGTCGTACGTCAGCCCGAGCATCGCGAACTTCTCAGGCACTCCGTCGACGTTGTCAGTCATGACACCCTTCCAAATGGTCTTGCCCCAGCGCGGACTCCCATGCTAACGGCCATCCCCGGTGTCACATTCCGCCCTGTGGACAACCGACGAATACCGCTGGTGATGCCGCCCGGGACGACCGACCGCGCTACTGTTCGGCCAGTGCGCGCAACCGGCTCAGCGCCCGGTGCTGTGCGACCCGCACCGCGCCCGGCGACATGCCGAGCATCTGCCCGGTCTCCTCCGCCGTAAGCCCGACCGCCACCCGGAGCAGCACCAGCTCGCGCTGATTCTCCGGAAGGTTCGCGAGCAGCTTCTTGGCCCATTCCGCGTCGCTGCTCAGCAGCGCCCGCTCCTCCGGGCCCAGCGAATCGTCCGGCTGCTCCGGCATCTCGTCCGAGGGCACCGCCGTGGAACCGGGGTGGCGCATGGCCGCCCGCTGGAGATCGGCGACCTTGTGGGAGGCGATGGCCACCACGAACGCCTCGAAGGGCTTGCCGGTGTCGCGGTAGCGCGGCAGCGCGCACAGCACCGCGAGGCAGACCTCCTGCGCCAGGTCGTCCACGAAATGACGAGCGTCACCCGGGAGTCGGGACAGCCGGGTGCGGCAGTAGCGCAGGGCGAGCGGATGGACATGGGCCAGCAGGTCATGGGTGGCCTGCTCGTCCCCCTCGACCGCGCGCCCGACGAGGGCACCGATGGCCCCTGGCGCCCCCGGGCTGCCGCCCTTGGGGGGCCCTGGACTCTCGTCGTCGCGCATCCGTCCATGGTGCCTTGGGCCCGGCGGCTCCGTGGCATCGCGTCCATAGTTGTGCGCTGAAGCGTTATGAGCAGGTGCGCCGGTAGTCGTCACGTCCTGCGCTCTCCCCTCACGCCCGACCGACTCGTCCCCGAGGAACTCCACACCTTCAAGGATGCGGCATCGCGCGGGGAACCGGTACAAGCCGCCGTCACGCGCGGTGCCGCGCACGCTCCCGCCCCGCCCGCCACCCGGCGGGCGGGGGTCGTAGCGCCCCCGCTGCGCGGCATGTGAGAAAGACCCCTAGCGGACCAGGCCCCAGCGGAATCCGAGGGCCACCGCATGGGCCCGGTCGGACGCGCCGAGCTTCTTGAACAGCCGACGGGCGTGCGTTTTGACCGTGTCCTCGGAGAGGAACAGCTCACGGCCGATCTCCGCGTTGGACCGGCCGTGGCTCATGCCCTCCAGCACCTGGATCTCGCGCGCGGTGAGCGTGGGCGCGGCGCCCATCTCGGCGGAGCGCAGCCGGCGCGGGGCCAGTCGCCAGGTCGGGTCGGCGAGGGCCTGCGTCACGGTCGCGCGCAGCTCGGCGCGCGAGGCGTCCTTGTGCAGATAGCCGCGGGCACCGGCGGCCACGGCGAGGGCGACCCCGTCGAGGTCCTCGGCGACCGTGAGCATGATGATCCGGGCGCCGGGGTCGGCGGAGAGCAGCCGGCGCACGGTCTCGACTCCGCCGAGGCCGGGCATGCGCACGTCCATCAGAATCAGATCCGAGCGGTCGGCGCCCCATCGGCGGAGGACTTCCTCGCCGTTGGCCGCCGTCGTCACCCGCTCGACGCCGGGCACCGTCGCCACCGCGCGGCGCAGCGCTTCTCGGGCGAGCGGGGAGTCGTCGCAGACGAGGACGGATGTCATGGCCGCCCTCCGCAGCTGATGCGCGTCACCTTGAGCCTCCAGGCTGGTACATATCGTCACCTGAGCGATTGACAGCCCCGGATATGTGTCCGAGAGCTTTACCCATCAACCGCCTCCGCACTCTCAACGACGGTCACCCGAAAGAGTTACGGGGTTCGGCGGCCACCTTCGACACTCTACGTGAGCCCTCGGACACGGAGGCGCTTCCCCGCGCAGGTCGCGCCCTGTCACGTCTCCCCCAAAGGTCATCCCCTTCGGTGGCATTTGGCGACCTTGCTTCCAATTTGCCGGTCTCTGTGGCTAGATTCGCAATGAGTCATATTTACATCTACTTACACAGTAGGTGTACGACCCGGGACACAGCGTCCGCAGCCGATCGCTTCGAGGAGACAAGGCAATGGCAGATTTCTCCCGTCTTCCCGGTCCGAACGCCGATCTGTGGGACTGGCAGCTCCTGGCGGCGTGCCGCGGTGTGGACAGCTCGCTCTTCTTCCACCCGGAAGGCGAGCGCGGCGCGGCCCGCAGCGCGCGCGAGATGTCGGCGAAAGAGGTGTGCATGCGCTGCCCGGTTCGGGCGCAGTGCGCGGCTCACGCCCTGGCCGTACGGGAGCCTTACGGGGTCTGGGGCGGACTGACGGAGGACGAACGCGAGGAGCTGATGGGGCGGGCCCGCCATCGCACGGTCGCCTCCTCGGGAGCCCCGGGGGCCTGACCGGGATCCCCGCTTCCCCGCTCCCTGAAGAAACGTTCCATCACCCCACCCCACCGCCGACCGTGCCCACCGACGATCGGCGGGCTTTCGCACGTCTGCGCCGCGACAGCGCGTCAGCGCCGCGCCGCCAGCTCCAGCCGGTCCAGGGTCGCCGCCACCGCCGGAACCCGGGCCAGGTCCGGCAGCGTCAGCGCCACCACCTCGCGCCGCACCGCCGGCTTGACCTCCAGCGTCGCCGTCCCCTTGGCGCGTACGCACTCCACCGCCAGCTCCGGCAGCACCGCGACCCCGAGCCCGGCCCCCACCAGCCCGACCACCGCCGGGTAGTCGTCCGTCGCGAAGTCGATCCGCGGGGTGAAGCCCTCGGCCTCGCACACCTCCACCAGATGGCGCCGGCACCGCGGGCAGCCCGCGATCCACGGCTCCTCGGCCAGCTCCCCGATCCCCACCGTCCCGGCCCCGGCCAGCCGGTGATCGTCCGGGACCATGACCACCAGCCGGTCCCGCAGCAGCGGCCGCACCACCAGGTCGTCCCACCCCGCCGCCGGGTCCGCGTCCGCAACGGCCTGCGGATACCGGAAGGCGAGGGCGATCTCGCAGTCGCCCCCGCGCAGCATCTCCACCGAACGCGGCGGCTCGGCCTCCACCAGGGACACCCGCGTCCCCGGGTGGGCGGCGCGCAGCCCGGCGAGCGCGGTCGGCACCAGCGTCGAGCTGCCGCTGGGGAACGACACCAGCCGCACCCGCCCGGCCCGCAGCCCGGCGAGCGCAGCGACCTCCTCCTCGGCGGCCGTCAGCCCGGCGAGGATGCCCGCCGCGTGCCGTACGAGCGCCTCGCCCGCCTCGGTCAGCCGCATCTCCCGCCCGGTACGGATCAGCAGCGGCGTCCCCGTGGACTGCTCCAGGGCCTTCATCTGCTGGCTGACGGCGGGCTGGGTGCAGCCCAGCTCGCGGGCGGCGGCGGAGAAGGAACCGGTCGCGGCCACCGCGCGCAGCACCCTCAGATGACGAGCCTCGATCATGCCCCCGAGCATAAGGGGCACTTGGGTGCGGACCGGAATATCGCGCCGGTGCTTTGACGGCGTACGGGGTGTTGTGTCGATCGGGCCGGAACGGGACCGGCCGCCCGGGGCCGCGGCGCCCGGGCGCGGAGTGATCGTCCGGCCGATAACGTGCGCGTATGACGACTGCATTGATTACCGGAACCACGGCGGGCATCGGCTCCGCCTTCGCGAGCCGGCTCGCGGCGGACGGGCACAACCTGGTGCTGGTCTCCCGCGACGAGAAGCGGCTGCGGGACCAGGCCGCCGACCTCCACGACCGCCATGGGGTCGAGGCGGAGGTGCTGCGCGCCGACCTGTCCGAGGACGCCGGTATCGCCGCGGTCGAGGAGCGTTTGGGGGACCGTACGCATCCGGTCGATCTGCTCGTCAACAACGCCGGTTTCGGCAACAACGGCCGCTATCTGGAAGCGCCGCTCGCCGATGAGCTGCGGATGCTGAAGCTGCACTGCGAGGCGGTGCTGCGGCTGACCAGTGCCGCCGCCCAGACGATGCGGGCGCGGGGGCGCGGCGGGGTGATCAACGTGGCCTCGGTGGCCGCCTTCTTCCCGCGCGGGACGTACGGGGCGAGCAAGGCTTGTGTCGTGCAGTTCACGCAGGGCGCGGCGAAGGACC
>NZ_GG657754.1:4512987-4528219 GCF_000158915.1 Streptomyces himastatinicus ATCC 53653
TTCTCGACCACCAGGGTCTCGGTGGTGAGCAGCAGAAGAGGCGATGGAGGCGGCGTTCTCCAGCGCGGAGCGGGTGACCTTGACCGGGTCGATGACGCCGGCCTTCACCAGGTCGCCGTACTCCTCGGTCGCGGCGTTGTAGCCGTGGCCCTTCTCCAGCTCGGCGACCTTCGAGGTGATGACGTAGCCCTCGAGGCCCGCGTTCTCCGCGATCCAGCGCAGCGGCTCGACGACGGCGCGGCGGACGACGGCGACACCGGTGGCCTCGTCGCCCTCCTTGCCCAGGCTGCCTTCCAGCACCTTGGCGGCGTGGACCAGAGCGGAGCCACCACCGGAGACGATGCCCTCCTCGACCGCGGCGCGGGTCGCGGAGATGGCGTCCTCCAGACGGTGCTTCTTCTCCTTCAGCTCGACCTCGGTGGCCGCGCCGACGCGGATCACGCACACGCCACCGGCCAGCTTCGCGAGGCGCTCCTGGAGCTTCTCGCGGTCCCAGTCGGAGTCCGTGGACTCGATCTCGGCCTTGATCTGGGCGATGCGGCCGGCCACGTCGTCGCTGTTGCCGCCGCCGTCGACGATGGTGGTGTCGTCCTTGGTGACGGTCACGCGGCGGGCGGTGCCCAGCACGTCCAGACCGGCCTGGTCGAGCTTGAGGCCGACCTCCTCGGCGATGACGGTCGCACCGGTGAGGGTGGCGATGTCGCCGAGCATGGCCTTGCGGCGGTCACCGAAGCCGGGGGCCTTCACGGCGACGGCGTTGAAGGTGCCGCGGATCTTGTTGACGACGAGGGTGGACAGGGCCTCGCCCTCCACGTCCTCGGCGATGATCAGCAGCGGCTTGCTGGCGCCGGCCTGGATGACCTTCTCCAGCAGCGGCAGCAGGTCCTGGATCGAGCCGATCTTGCCCTGGTGGATCAGGATGTACGGGTCGTCGAGGACGGCCTCCATACGCTCCTGGTCGGTCACCATGTACGGCGAGAGGTAGCCCTTGTCGAAGGACATGCCCTCGGTGAAGTCCAGCTCCAGACCGAAGGTGTTGGACTCCTCGACGGTGATGACACCGTCCTTGCCGACCTTGTCCATCGCCTCGGCGATCAGCTCGCCGACCTGCTTGTCCTGGGCGGACAGCCCGGCCACGGCGGCGATGTCGGACTTGGAGTCGATCGGGCTGGCGGTGGCCAGCAGGTCCTCGGAGACGGCCTTGACGGCGGCGTCGATGCCCTTCTTCAGGGCGGCCGGGGAGGCACCGGCGGCCACGTTGCGCAGGCCCTCGCGGACCAGCGCCTGGGCCAGCACGGTGGCGGTGGTGGTGCCGTCACCCGCGATGTCGTTGGTCTTGGTCGCCACCTCCTTGACGAGCTGGGCGCCAAGGTTCTCGTACGGGTCCTCGACCTCGACCTCGCGGGCGATCGTGACACCGTCGTTGGTGATGGTCGGAGCACCGAACTTCTTGTCGATGACGACGTTGCGGCCGCGGGGGCCGATCGTCACCTTGACGGTGTCCGCAAGCTTGTTCACGCCGCGCTCAAGGGCGCGACGGGCGTCCTCGTCGAACTTCAGGATCTTCGCCATGGTTGCGTATGTCCTCTCATTGCGATCCTCGGCCGCCGTACGGAGGCAGCCGCCGTCGCGTCAAAAAAACGAACCGCGCCCCGACCCCGGGTATCTGTGACACGGGCACCGGGGCGCGGCTCAAGGCAAGACTTCGGTGATTACTTCTCGACGATCGCGAGGACGTCGCGAGCCGAGAGGACGAGGTACTCCTCGCCGCTGTACTTCACCTCGGTGCCGCCGTACTTGCTGTAGAGCACGACGTCGCCGACGGAGACGTCGAGCGGAAGCCGCTTGCCGTCCTCGAAACGGCCCGGGCCGACGGCCAGGACGACGCCCTCCTGGGGCTTCTCCTTGGCGGTGTCCGGGATGACCAGGCCGGAGGCCGTGGTCTGCTCGGCCTCGACGGCCTGGACCACGATGCGGTCCTCAAGCGGCTTGATGGCAACCTTGGAGCTGGCGGTCGTCACGATCCGACCTCCCCCTTCGGAGATCTCACGGGGTTAACTGTCTGAGGTGGCGACCAGGTGGATCCGTCGTCGCGGGTGCCGGACCTGCCCGTCGCTGTGTTTGGCACTCAGTGGTGCCGAGTGCCAGCCCTGACATTATGACGCGGTTAGCACTCCGTCAACCAGAGTGCCAAGCGAGGCGCCGCCGGACCGCACGGACGCCCCGGATGCCGCCCCTCAGACGTAGTCCTCCAGCCGCGCCACGGCGAAGCCCTGCGCCTGGATCTCGCGCAGCAGCTCGGTGATCATTTCGGTCATGGTGTGCCCGTCGAGCTGCTCCGGGCCGCGGAAGTGCGCGAGCACGATGTCCCCCGGCTGGAGCCGTCCGCCGGACCGGTAGACCAGCCCCTGGGTCTCCATCTCGGCGCGCCACAGCACCACGGGGCCCAGCCCGCAGTCGGCCGCCGCGCGCAGGGTGGTCTCGTCGTACTCCCCGTAGGGCGGGCGGAAGAGGCGCGGCTGGACGCCGAGCCGGTTCCGGAGGTTCTCCTGCTGCCCGCAGATCTCCTGCACCTGGGTGCCGTAGTCCTGCCCGGCCAGGCTGGGGTGGGTGAGGGTGTGGTTGCCGATGCCGCCGCCGAGCCGGTGCAGCTCCCCGAAGTAGTCGTACTGGCCGTCGACGGCCTGGTCCGTCAGGAACTGGGTGAACGGCAGCCCGAGGTCGCGGACTTGGTCGATGAAGCGCGGATCCTTCTCCAGTCCGTCGTCAATCGTCAGGAAAACCACCCGATCGGTGGTCGCCACCTGACGGATGACCGGCGGCAGCCCCGGCGGCTGCTCCCCGTCCGGCACGAGCGGCGGTTTGACGTCGGGTGGGGGCGGCGGCGGGTCCAGCGGCCGGTCCAGACCCCAGTGGTGGTACGCGCCCGGGGCGACCCCCGGCGCCGGGCGCGGCGATCGCGGGGGCGAGCCGGGCGGCGGGCCCGGCGGCGTGGGTGGCCGCATGTCGTCCGCGGCGGGGGCCGAGGAGGGTACGGAGCCGTCGCCGGGCGGCGCCCCGGACGGCGCGGACACGGCGGGTGATCCGGACGCGGACCACGGGGCGGCCACGCCCGGCGTCTGCCGCTGCCCGGCGGCCTGCTTGCCCGCCCCGGCCGGTGGCGCGGGGGCGGCGAGGGTTCCGCAGCCGACGAGGACGGCCGCCGCGGCGGCGAGAACCAGACACCTGGAAAGACCAGCGTTGATCATCATCACAAAAGCGATCTTCATCTCTACGGTGCGCGGACGCGCGACACGCGGGTGCGGATGCGCTCCCCGGAGCGGGGAGAATGGGCCATGTGGACGTTGACGCCTTCGACTCACTGCTCGGCGACGAGGGGCAGGCGCTGCTCTCCGCGCTCCGGAACTACGACCCGGCGCGGGAGCTGGCCACCGCGACCCGGCTGCGCCGCGACCATCCGGCCGCCCTGGTCTCGGCGGCCCTGGCCCAGGCCCAGCTGCGGCAGCGGGCGGTGCCCAAGTTCGGGGCCGAGGACGCCCATCGCATGTACTTCACGCCCAACGGCGTCGAGCAGTCCACCCGCACCTCCGTCGCCGCCTACCGCGCCGACCGGCTGGCCGGGTTCGGGGTGCGCAGCGTGGCCGATCTGTGCTGCGGCATCGGCGGCGACGCGATCGCGATGGCGCGGGCCGGGCTCAGCGTGCTGGCCGTCGACCGCGACCCACTGACCTGTGCGGTCGCCCGGGCCAACGCCGACGCGCTGGGCCTGTCGCAGCTGATCGAGGTGCGCTGCGCGGATGTCACCGGGATCGACACCTCGTCGTACGACGCGGTCTTCGTGGACCCCGCCCGGCGCGGCGGCCGGGGCCGGGTCTTCGACCCCGAGGCGTACTCCCCGCCGCTGTCCTGGGCCATCGAGGCCGCCCGTACGACCCCGCGCGCCGCCCTCAAGATCGCGCCAGGCATTCCCCACGAGGCGGTGCCGGAGGACGCGGAGGCCGAGTGGATCTCGGACCAGGGGAACGTGAAGGAGGCCGTCCTGTGGTTCGGCACCGCCCGCCCCGGCATGCGCCGCGCCACCCTGCTGCCCACCGGCCACTCCCTGCTCGGCGCCCAGCTCCCCGACCCCGAGCCCGGCCCGGTCGGCCGCTGGCTGTACGAACCGGACGGCGCCGTCATCCGCGCCCACCTCGTGGCGGACGTCGCGGCCCGCATCGGCGGCCGCCTCATCGACCCGACGATCGCCTACATCACCACGGACGAGCTGCGCCCGACGCCGTACGCCACCGCGTACGAGATCACCGATGTGCTGCCGTTCAACCTGAAGAAGCTCAGGGCGCTGCTGCGGGAGCGTGAGGTCGGCATCGCGACCATCAAGAAGCGCGGCTCGGCGATCGAGCCGGAGCATCTGCGCAAGAAGCTGCGGCTGGAGGGGGGCAACGCCTGCACGATCCTCCTCACCCGCTCGGCGGGCGCCCCCACGATGCTCCTGGGGCACCCGGCCTCTTAGCCCTTCTGCTCCGCGTGGAGTTCGAACCAGATCCCCTTCGCGTACATCCCCGCCGGATCCGCGTCGGCCGTGCCCCAGGCGTCGGCGAGGGCGGCGACCAGGCCGAGGCCGCGGCCGTGGAGGCGGTCTGGGGCGGCGAGGCGACCGGCGGTGGGGAGTTGGGCGGAGGCGTCGTAGACCAGGACGCGGAAGCGGGGTGGCTCGATCATCACGCGCAGCGTCAGGGAGTCGCCCTCGGCGTGCAGAAAGGCGTTGGTGGCCAGCTCGGAGGTGCACAGGGTGGCCACCTCGACCAGGCCCTCCTGCCCCACGGAGCCCAGCACGACGGCGACGAAGTCCCGGCAGACCTTGGCGGAGGTGGCGTTCCGGTTGCTCTGGAGCGTGTAGACGTACGGGTCCTTGGAGGGAACGGGCGGGCGACGCGGTGGACGGTCGTCGGACTCGTAGTCGGACTCCATGGGTCAACTCCCTGCGAACGGGCCTATATCGCGCGTACCGTTACAGCGATCAACGCGCAGTAGCGGCAACGACACCCAAGGTAGGGCAGCGATGCAAACAACTGCTACGGTCCCGTTGAATTTCGTCGACAATTACTCCTTCAGGGTTACGGAGGGCCATGCCACCCCGAAGCGTCCCGACCGCGCGTCAAGTCCGGCTCGGCACAGAACTGAGGAGGATGCGCGAGGGCGCCGGACTCAGCATCCAGGAGGCCGCTGACCGGCTGGGCATCAACCGCACCCACATCACCAACCTGGAACTGGCCCGCTTCGGCGTGAGCGAGGAGCGGGTGCGGGCCCTCGCCGCCATCTACACCTGCCCCGACCACGGTTACGTCGACGCGCTCGTCTCCATGACCCGCGAGCGCAAGGGCGGCTGGTGGGAGGAGTACCGGGGCCATATCGCCACCGGCGGGCTCGACCTCGCCGAGTTGGAGTACTACGCGACCAGCCTGCGCGTGGTCGAGCTGATGTTTCTGCCGGGCCTGTTGCAGACCGAGGAATACGCACGGGCCGTGCTCGGCGAGGCCGTTCCGGCATGGTCACCCCCCGAGCTGAGGCGCAGGCTGTCCCATCGCATGAAGCGCCGGGACATCCTCGACCGGGACGACCCTCCGCCGTGCACCTTCATCATCCACGAGGCATGTCTGCGCCTGCGGTTCGGCGGGCCGCAACTCATGCGCCGACAACTGGACAGCCTGCTGGAAGCCTCGACACGGGAGAATGTCACCGTGCGGGTCATCCCCTTCGAGGCGGGCGGGTTTCCGGTCTCCGGCGTATCGATGACCTATGCCTCGGGCCCGGTGCCACAGCTGGACACGGTGCAGCTCGACGCCGCGCACGGCCCGATGTTCCTGGACGCCGAGACCCAGCTGACCAATCACCGGGCGGTGCTGGCCCGGACGATGAAAGTGACCCTCCCCCAGAAGGAGTCACGTGACATGATCCACGGCATCGCCCAACATCTCTGAAGGCAAGACACCTCTGAAGGCAAAGACATGTCTGAGATCAATTGGCAGAAGTCCTCCTACTCCACGCAAGGGGACGGCAACTCCTGCATAGAGCTGGCCTCCATAGGACCCGACGCCATAGCGCTGCGCGAGAGCGACGAGCCCGGCACCGTGATGACCACCACCCCCGCTAAGCTGCGGCCCCTCCTCCACGCCATCAAAGCGGGCGAGTTCGACCACCTTGCGGGGTAGTCCCTCCGGGCCGGCTCCGGTCGTGGCACGATCATCCCGCTGAGGGGCCGGACCGGAGGGTGGCAGGGATGGAACATGAGTGACGAGAAGCGGTCCGTATCGGATCAGGAGCTGTCCGATCTCCTTCAGGATCTGGAGGAGATGCTGCGTTACCTGGAGGAGACGGTCGCAGGTCTCGACCAGTTGGCGAAGACCCTCGGCGACGACTTCAAGGGCCCCGCGGCGACCGCGCACAAGAAGCTCCAGCGGGACGCCTACCGGGACGCGGTGCGCGTCCGGCAGATGCTGCTGCACGTCGAGGACGCGACGAAGCGGCGCGGCGAGAGCCTGGGCGAGCGGTATCTGGAGCTGCTGCACCGCTTCCAGTCGCTCCAGCGGTCGTCCGACGCGTCCGACTGATCAGATTCGGCCGCGGTCAGTCCTCGGCGTCGTCGGGGCTGAGCTCGCGGTTGACGAGACGGTAGTAGCCGATCGCCTTGAGCAGGCCGAGACCGCCCGCCACCGCGAAGACGACGGCGATCCCCATCGCCACCCCGAACGTCTCCGCGCCGAGGTCCGACATCGCCGTGGACGCCCCCAGCACCAGCCCGAGGCAGCACAGCACCAGCGACGGCAGCAGCCACAGCAGCGCGCTGCCCGACACCCGCCAGTGCGGCAGCGTCTGCGGATCCCGCCCCAGCTCGGCCCAGTCCCTCAGCCGCGCGCCGACGAACACGTCCCGCCGGATGCCCGAGGCCAGGCCCAGGCTGGAGGGGACGGTGGCGCCCAGGGCCAGCCCGAGGAAGATCACGCCGAGGATGTGCTCGACGATCTGGCCGGTCACCAGGAACTGGAACCCCGACACCGCCAGCGTCCACCCCAGCGCGAACACCAGCGTCAGCAGCCACAGCAGCAACGCCCGGTGCGGCGCCATGTACCACCGCGCCAGCGTCCCCATCGCCCGCGCCCGGTCGGCGAGCAGCCCGGCGCGGTCGGGCCAGGGCCGCAGGTCCGGGGCGGGCGGGGGTGGTGGCAGTGCGTCGGGCGGGGTCATGGAACGCAGTCTCTCAGTTCTGGCGGAGGCGTGAACTCCATTCCTCCGCGGCGCACAGGAACCCGGCCACCGGCCACCGCCGGGTCACACCTTCCAGTACTTCGCCACCGCCTGGGCGTACGCCACCCGGTGGTCGAGCCCGCCTTCCCGGACCCGGAACCGGCCGCGCGCGGACTCGGTCATGGCCGCCCGGCCGAAGAGGGCACCCGGCCGTTTCCAGGCCGTCCGCAGCGGGGCGTCGAGGGAGTCCGCGGGCATGTCGGACAGTGCCATGACGACCAGGTACACCAGGACCAGCGGCAGCAGCACCAGGCACAGCAGAAGCGACGGCACCGTCCCCTCCCGCCCGTGCAGCACCGTCCCGTCAGGCAGGTGGATCTCGTTCAGGGGCCGATACTGCTTCCTCCGCTGCGGAAGGCGCAGTTCGGCCAGCGGCTCATGGCCGGGGGTGAGTACGGCAAGACGACGCTCGCCCGTCCGGACGACCACGGCGAGCGGCGCGGCCCCGGCGGGATCGGCGGCGATGGTGAAGCGCGGCTCGCACCCCTCGGGAAGGGGGAAGCCGTCGGGGACGCCACGGCGCACGTGGAGGGGTGCGGAGCCCCGGGGGCGCAGTGTGTCGCGCTTGGACTTGGAGTCGCGGTGGCGGGTGAAGGTGAGCGTCATGGTGTGTCCCGTGTCGGCCCGGCTGGTCGCGCTACCCGACCGACTCGAAGCGCCACCGGTGGACGGCCCGGCGCACCAGGTCCGGGCCCGGCTCGGGGAGTTCGGGGAGGCCCGGGGTGTCGTACGTGCCATCCCACCACGTGATCACCAGCACCCGGTCCTCGGGGGCGCGGAAGGTCTCACGGCGCAGCGGCGCCGGGTCGAGGGGCTGGTCGGCGGTCCAGGCGAGCAGGTCCTCGCCGCGGCCCTCGACGGCCCGGGCTTCCCACATCAGGGCGACGGTCATGCGTACAAATTCTTCCGGCTCAGCTCGTGAACGTGGTCGTGGTGGTGCGGCGCGGGCGCCGGGACGTGGGGGTCCGTCACCGGGAGCGAGGAGTCGGCCGACAGGTCCCAGGCCGACGCGGACCGGCCGCGCGCGACCATCTCCGCGCCGAGGGCGGCGACCATCGCGCCGTTGTCCGTGCACAGCTTGGGGCGCGGCACGCGCAGCGTGATGCCCGCGTCCTCGCAGCGGCGCTCGGCCATGGCCCGCAGCCGGGAGTTGGCGGCGACGCCGCCGCCGATCATCAGGTGGTCGACGCCCTCGTCCTTGCAGGCGCGGACGGCCTTGCGGGTCAGGACGTCGGCCACGGCCTCCTGGAAGGAGGCCGAGACGTCGGCGACCGGAACCTCCTCGCCCGCCGCGCGCTTGGCCTCGATCCAGCGGGCGACGGCCGTCTTGAGGCCGGAGAAGGAGAAGTCGTACGCGGCGTCGCGCGGCCCGGTCAGCCCGCGCGGGAAGGCGATCGCGTCGGGGTCGCCGTCGCGGGCGATGCGGTCGATGACGGGACCGCCGGGGAAGCCGAGGTGGAGCACCCGGGCGATCTTGTCGAACGCCTCGCCCGCCGCGTCGTCGATGGTCGAGCCCAGCGGCCGGACGTCCGTGGTGATGTCGGGCGCCAGCAGCAGCGACGAGTGGCCGCCGCTGACCAGCAGCGCCATCGTCGGCTCGGGCAGCGCGCCGTGTTCGAGCTGGTCGACGCAGATGTGGGAGGCGAGGTGGTTGACGCCGTACAGCGGCTTGCCGAGGGCGTACGCGTACGCCTTGGCGGCCGAGACGCCGACGAGCAGGGCGCCCGCGAGGCCGGGGCCTGCGGTGACGGCGATGCCGTCGAGGTCGGAGGCGGCGACTCCGGCGTCCTTCAGGGCCCGCTGGATGGTGGGGACCATCGCTTCCAGGTGGGCGCGGCTGGCGACTTCGGGGACGACGCCGCCGTAGCGGGCGTGTTCGTCGACGCTGGAGGCGACCGCGTCGGCGAGCAGGGTGTGGCCGCGCACGATCCCGACGCCGGTCTCGTCGCAGGAGGTCTCGATGCCGAGGACGAGCGGTTCGTCAGCCATGGGTCTTCGTTCCTTGTACGGATGTTCCTGGACCGGATGAGGGGTTCACGACGGTGGTCGCCGGGCCGATCAGGCGCATGACCAGCGCGTCGACGTTGCCGGGCTGGTAGTAGCCCTTGCGGATGCCGATGGGTTCGAAGCCGAAGCGCTCGTAGAGGCGCTGGGCGCGGGTGTTGTCGACCCGCACTTCGAGGAGCACCTCGCGGCATTCGAAGGCGGTGGCGGCGGTGAGGAGATCGGCGAGGAGACGGGCGCCGAGGCCGGTGCCCCAGTGGTCGCGTGCGGTGGCGATGGTCTGGACGTCGCCGGTGCGGTCGAAGACGGCAAGACCGGCGTAGCCGACTATGCGGCCGTCGGTCTCGGCGACCGTGTAGTGGCGGGTGGCGCCGCCGCGGGCGTGCGCCAGCTCCGACCAGAACATGCCCTGCGACCAGGCGTCCTCGGGGAACAGCTCCTCTTCGAGCTCCAGCACCGGATCGATGTCCCACCAGCGCATCTCGCGCAGTGCGACGTCTTCGTGAGCCGTGTCCGTCACTTGGGCGTGACCACCTTGTAGTTGGCGGGCACCTGGGCGTCGGGGCGGCGCAGATAGAGCGGCCGGTCGGGCAGCAGCTCCTCGCCACGGCCCAGCTTCTCGGCGGCGAGGGAGGCCAGCGCGCCCGCCGACTGGTACTCGGGCATGCCCTCGGGGACGTCCGCGAAGGCGGCGGGGTAGAGCAGGGCGCCCGCGCCGACGGCCGGGAGCCCGGCGACGCCGGGCCGCTCGGTGAGGTCGGCGGGGTGGTCGACGGCGGGCTCGGTGACCCGGGTCCGCGGGTCGTCGTACCGCGCCCAGTACACCTCCTTGCGGCGGGCGTCGGTGGCCACCACGAAGGGGCCGGTGAGCCCGGCCATCCCGGCGGCGTACGCGATCCCGTCCAGCGTGCACAGCCCGTGCACGGGCACGTCCAGCGCGGCGCCGAAGGTGGCCGCCGTGACCAGTCCGACCCGCAGCCCGGTGTACGGGCCCGGGCCGACGCCGACGACGATGTCCGTCACGGCCCCCAGCTCCGCGCCCGCCGTCTCCAGCGTCCGGTGGACGGCGGGCAGCAGCAGCTCGCCGTGGCGCCGGGCGTCGACCTCGGCGGTCTCGGCGAGGACTTCGGCGCCGTCGTGGAGGGCGACGGTGACGGCGGGGGTGGCGGTATCAAGCGCGAGCAACAGCACGAGGACAGCCTACGGCGCCGCGGGAGGCGGTCGCGGTGGACCGGTTGCGGCCGTCCACCGGTGCTACCGTCGTGATATTGCGTACGCGCGGTAAGCACGTACTGACCACAGGAGAGGGTGGCCACCGTGCCAAGGAGCAGCACCGGGCCCGCCGTGGCCGTTCTGACCGCGGCCGCGCTGGGCGTCGTCGGCTTTCTCGGTTACCAGGCCAAGGCCACCGCCCCGGACCACCGCACCCAGGAGCGGCGCAGCTCGCAGGCGACCGACTCCAAGGGCAAGACGAAGGACAAGGCGGAGAAGAAGTCCACCGCGCTCCCCAAGGGCTCCGGCACCGGCGTGCGCGTCGTCTACTCCGTGGGCGGCAACCGGGTCTGGCTGGTCGGCGCCGACGGCAAGGCCACCCGTACCTTCGCGGTGGGCGCCAGCTCGGCGAGCCCCGATCCGGGCACGTATCAGGTCACTTCCCGCAACCCGAGCGGTGTCGGCTCGGACGGGGTGCAGGTGGAGCACATCGTGGTGTTTCACCAGGACGAGGGAGTGACGTTCGGTTTCAGTGCGGCCATGGACGGCGCGATGCCGGATCCGCGGGCGAAGAAGAAGACGGGTGCGGTGCGGGAGTCCCGGGCGGACGGCGCGGCGCTGTGGGAGTTCGCGCAGCCGAACACGAAGGTCGTCGTGATCGCGTAAAGCCCCCGGGCTACGCCGCGTCGCGCTCCGGCTCGTCCGCGGGACGCTGCTGTGCCTCCGCCTCGACGGGCGCCTCGACGGGCGCCTCCGGTGGCGTGGAGACGGCGCTCGCCGCCGCACAGGCCGCCAGCAGATCCCTCATCGACGGTGACCGGTCATCGCGCCGGGGGTCGTCCAGGGCAGTGGGCTCTTGGGCCGACATGGATGCCTCCTGAGGGTGCCGGGGGGCAGGAGGTTAGGTACGCCTAACCGCGCTTCCCCTACCATGTGACCACGCCCGATGCCCAGAGCGCAACATCATGCCGACGGCCTGTCGGAAACTCTTCCGGAATCTCCCCACGGCTCACCCGGCTCACCCCGGCTCACCCCGGCTCACCCCGGCTCACCCCGCGAGCGACGCCAGGTCCTCGTCCGCCCAGCGCGGGCCCACACCGATAACGGCGACGCCGCGTACGTCGTTCTCCTCCGCTTCCGCCCCCACCGTCCGCTCGATCACCACATGCAGCCGGTCCTCGGACAGCTCCTCGACCTTGCCCTCGCCCCACTCCACCGCGATCACCGAATCCGGCAGCGAGACGTCCAGGTCGAGGTCCTCCATCTCCTCCAGGCCCCCGCCCAGCCGGTACGCGTCGACGTGGACCAGCGGGGGGCCGTCGGACAGGGAAGGGTGGACGCGGGCGATCACGAAGGTGGGGGAGGTGACCGCGCCCCGTACGCCCAGGCCCTCGCCCAGGCCCCGGGTCAGCGTGGTCTTGCCCGCGCCCAGCTCCCCGGTCAGGAGCACCAGATCGCCGGGGCGCAGCAGCTTGGCGAGCCGGCGGCCCAGGTCCCGCATCTGCTCGGGCGAGGTGACGGTCATGCGTGTGGTGCCTACGTCCATACCCGCCGATGGTACGGGCCGGGGCCGGGCCCTACGTTCGCCCTGGGCCCCGGCCGAACGGCAACTGAACCGGGGCTCATCCCCGGGCCGAACGGCGGCCCGCGCCGTCCCCGGGGACGCCCCCGGCGCCGACCACCTGGGTCAGCAGCTCGGCCAGATGTCCGTTGACCACCTCGGGGTGCTCCAGGATCACCAGATGGCCGCCGTCCTCCACGATCACCAGCTCCGCCCCGGGCAGCAGCTCCGCGATGGCCTCGCTGTGTTCCATCGGGGTGATCAGGTCCTTGTCCCCGGCCAGCACCAGCACCGGCACCCCGTCGAAGTACGGCAGCGCCTCCGCCTTGTCGTGGGCGATGAACGCCGGATAGAACTCCGCGACCACATCGATCGGCGTCGCCTCGATCAGCCGCTCCGCGAACCGGGCCACCCCCGGGTCCACGTCCTTCGTCCCGAACGAATAGCGCTTGATCAGCCCCGCGAAGAGGTCCGCGGTCGCCCGGCGGCCCCGCTCCACCAGCTCCACCTGCCAGCCGAGCGCCTTGAGCAGCCCGGGCAGCACCCGCCGCACCGCGTTCATGCCGACGACCGGGAGGCCGAAGCTGACCTCGCCGAGCCGCCCCGCCGAGGTGCCGACGAACGCCGCGCCGACCACCCGCTCCCGGATCAGCTCCGGGTACTGGGCGGCCAGCGCCATCATCGTCATACCGCCCATGGAATGGCCGACCAGCACCAGCGGTCCCTCGGGCGCGGCCGCGTCGATCACGGCCTTCAGATCGCGGCCCAGCTGGTCGATGTCGACCTGGGTGCCGTTCGTCTGGGCGCAGCCGCGCTGGGAGCGGCCGTGGCAGCGCTGGTCCCAGTAGACGGTGCGGACCACATCGCGCAGCGCGGCCCGCTGGAAGTGCCAGGAGTCCTGGCCGAGGCAGTAGCCATGGCTGAAGATCACGGTCACCGGGGCCACGGGCGCCCGCCGGGCGAACCGGCGCTTGCGGCGGGTGGGCGCGACCGGTTCGCGTATCTCCTCGACCTCGTAGTACAGCTCCGTGCCGTCGTCGGCGACCGCCCGTCCCGGGGTGCCCCGCAGGGTGCCGTACGGGCCCTCCGCGTCCAGGGCGAGGCGCGCCTTGCGCCGTACGCCGCGGCCGACCGTCAGCCGCTCCAGCGCGACGCCCATCGCCGCGCCCGCCGCGACCACGCCGATCGCGGCTCCCGCGAACCCGGCGCCCCGGCGCCAGCCCACGGCCGTGGCCCCCGCCGCGACCTTCGTCGCCGTTTCCACCGTGCTCTCCTCGCCCATGGTCAGATCCCTGTGCCCCCGAGGTCACCTACATAAACGCGGGGGACCCGGGAGCTGATCCGGGTGACGATCTCGTACGCGATCGACCCCACGGCCCGCGCCCAGTCCTCCGCGGTCGGCTCCCCGTGGTCCCCGGGGCCGAACAGCACCGCCTCGTCCCCCGGCTGTGCGCTGTCGCCGCCGAGGTCGACCACGAACTGGTCCATCGCCACGGTGCCCGCGATGGTCCGCCACTTGCCCGCGACCAGCACCGGGCCGGTGCCCGAGGCGTGCCGCGGGATCCCGTCACCGTAGCCGAGCGGCACCAGCGCGAGGGTGGTCTCGCCGGGGGTGACGTAGCGGTGCCCGTACGAGACGCCGTGTCCGCCCGGCACCCGCTTCACCGCGGCCAGCGACGCCTTCAGCGTCATCACCGGGCGCAGCCCGAAGTCGGCGGGCACGCCCAGCTCCGGGCTGGGCGAGATTCCGTACAGGGCGATGCCCGGTGCGTACCAGGTCGAAGTGCGACTCGGTGGATGGTCAGGGTCGCCGGGGAGTTCGCCAGGTGCCGCACCTCCGGCCGCAGCCCCGCCCGTTCCGCCTGGTCCAGCAGCTCGCGGAAGACGGTCAGCTGGGCGGCGATCGACGGGTGGCCCGGCTCGTCCGCGCACGCGAAGTGCGACCACAGCCCGGTCACCTTGACCGTGCCCTCCGCCTCCGCGGCCAGGGCCTCGGCGACCAGCTCCGGCCAGTCCGCGGGCGGGCAGCCGTTGCGGCCGAGCCCGGTGTCCGCCTTGAGCTGGACGCGCGCGGTGCGCCCGCACGCGCGGGCCGCCGCGACGGCCTCGCGCAGCGCCCACACCCCGCTGGCCGAGACGTCGATGTCCGCCTCGATCGCCTGCCGCCACGGCCCGCCCGGCGTCCACAGCCAGCACATCAGCCGCCCCTGGTCGCCCGCCGCGCGCAGCGCGAGCGCCTCCTCGGGCGTGGCCGTGCCCAGCCAGCCCGCGCCCGCCGCGCGGGCTGCGCGCGCGCACGGGATCGCGCCGTGGCCGTAGCCGTCCGACTTGACCACAGCCATCAGCTCGGCGGTGGGCGCCGCTGCACGCAGCGCCCGAACGTTGTCCCGCAGGGCGGTCAGATCGACCACGGCACGGGCGCGCATCGGTGTCTCGTCCATCTCCGTCAGTGTCTCAGGCCGATCGATGGACCGGAGGATGTACCGGAATGCGCAGTTTCTGAATGTGAGCTGGCGGAATGCGTGCTTCCAAGCGCGGAGTGCCCTCCGTTCGGGACACTATGGCCATGAGGATCGCCTACAGCGTCGAGACCGTACGAGCCGCTGAACAGGACCTGATGGCGCGGCTGCCCGAAGGAACACTCATGCGGCGCGCGGCAGCCGGACTCGCCGCCGCCTGCGCCGACCTGCTCCACCGGGTCTACGGGGCCCGCGTCGCCCTGCTGACCGGCAGCGGGGACAACGGGGGCGACGCGCTCTACGCGGGCGCCCGGCTCGCCCGGCGCGGCGCGGGCGTCACCGCCGTCCTGCTCGCCCCCGACCGCGCCCACTCCGGGGGCTTGCGCGCCCTGCGCGCGGCGGGCGGACGCGCGGTGACCGCCGACGAGGGCGAACGTGCCCTCATGCACGCCGACGTCGTCCTCGACGGCATCGTCGGCATCGGCGGCAAGGGCGGCCTGCGGGAGGAAGCCGAGCGGCTCGTCCGGCTCGTCCGCGGCACCGTCGTCGCCGTCGACCTCCCCAGCGGGGTCGACGCCGACACCGGCGAGGTGCGGGGCGCGGCGGTGCGCGCCGACGCCACCGTCACCTTCGGTACTTACAAGCCCCGGGCTGCTCATCGACCCCCGCCCACGAGCACGCGGGGCGCCCTCCG
>NZ_GG657754.1:4528496-4554404 GCF_000158915.1 Streptomyces himastatinicus ATCC 53653
GAAACCCTCGTCCACACCGGGCCCCCGGCCAAGGCGGACCGCGTCCAGTCCTGGGTCGTCGGCCCCGGCCTCGGCGACGGTGCCGCCGCCCGGCACTCCCTGGACGACGTCCTCGGCTCCGACATCCCCGTCCTCGTCGACGCCGACGGCCTCCACCTCCTCCCCTCCGGCGGCCTCCACGGCCGCGCCGCGGCCACCGTCCTCACCCCGCACGCGGGCGAGGCGGCCGCGCTGCTCGGGGTGAGCCGCGAGGAGGTCGAGTCCGGGCGGCTGGCCGCCGTACGGGCGCTGGCCGACAAGTACGGCGCCACCGTGCTGCTCAAGGGCTCCACCACCCTGGTCGCCTCCCCCGGGCACCCGGTCCGGGTCAACCCCACCGGCACCGCCTGGCTCGCCACCGCGGGCAGCGGCGACGTCCTCTCCGGCCTCACCGGCTCCCTCCTCGCCACCGGCCTCGCCGCCCGCGACGCCGCCTCGGTCGGCGCCTACCTCCACGGCCTGGCCGCCCGCCGCACCACCGCCCCGGCGGGCGCCCCGATCGCGGCGTACGACGTGGCGGCGGCGGTGCCGGAGGCGTGGCGGGACGTGCTGGGCTGAGGGGGCGGGCGCCTGGGGTTCGGTGGTGGGTGCGGGGGCGGGGGCGCCGGGGTTCGCTTTGGGTGCCGGGTGCGGGGCCTCCGGGGCAGGGCCCTGGACCGTCTATTTACGGCGCCGTTGCTCGGAAGCGTGAAGTGAACGTCGGGCGATCGGCGCCACAAATACACGTGGTGTCCAGGACCCCACCCCTGCGACCCCGCCCCCTCCCGCCGGTGACCAACGGCCTCCGCCCGACCCGCCAAGCCCGGCGGCCGGGCGCCGGGCGCTATAGGGGCCGTGTTCACCTTCCCCGTGGAGCCCGGTGCGCTCCTGCACGAGCGGACCCGCCAGTTCACCGCCCTCGGCATCCCCAGGCCGGTCATCGTGCAAGCCCGGTCGCGGATCAGGGACATGTGGGGTACCGGTGACGCCAGTTGGACCCCGGTGTGGGCGGCGGAGGCCGAACGCGCGCTCCGCGCGGACAAGCCGCTGCCGGCCTCGCTGTGCTGGGGCGCGGCCTGCTTCCCGTGCCTGGCGACCGCCGACCGGAAGGAAGCCCACGAGCGGCAGCTCGACGCGTATCCCGTCCATTTCCTTCAGCGGCGGCGGATGGCCCGGCCGGGAGTGGTGATCCTCAGCGACGGGATGGACAAGCTCGCGTTGGGCGGCCACGTCGACGCGGCGATCGACCTGGGCGGCCCGACCGGCGCCTCGGGCCAGCGCATCGATGTCCCCGGTCTGCCCCACGGGATGGCCGGGATCATCGGCAACGCCCTCCACTTGGACGCGATGCCCGGTCCGGACGTCATCGACGATCTGCTCGCCCGGTTCTCCCTGCGCGAGCAGGGCCTGCCGGACCGGCCCGGCGGATCCCCGCTACTCGCCCGTACCGCTCCGGTCTGTCAGTCGCTGATCACGGGACTGCGGTGGATCCATTCGTCGCTGTGGAGCGACTGGTGCATGAAAGCGGCCACGTCCGCGCGGCTGATCGTCGGATTGCCTTTCATCGGCAGTCGGTCCGCGGCGTTGTAGGTGCCTTGGGCGGGGCCGTGCGTCAGACGGGTGGGGTAGACGATGGTCCAGTCCAGCGCGCTGGAGCGGATGCGCTCGTCCGCGATCTTTTTGTCGGCGTAGATCGACCGCAGCAGCGTGCGGTAGATCGTCTTCTGCGTGGGGCTTGCCCAGTCGTAGGTGTGGCCGACGCCGAAGGATGACAGCCACACCAGCCGGGACACGCCCGATTCCTCCGCCGCGCCGACAACGGCGGCCGAGGCACGCGTGAACAGTTCTCCGGCGCGGACCGATGTGCTCCTTCCCAGAGCGGAGACGATCGCGTCATGGCCGCTCGCGGCGGCGAGGACGTCGTGCTGCGACGTAGCGTCCCCGACGACTGGCGTGACCTTCTCGGCCAGGTCGCCCAGGGTCGCCGGGTTGCGTACGAAGGCTGTGACGGAGTCATCGGAGCGCAACGCGAGGTGCGTCAGGATGCGGCCGGTGGGACCGGTCGCGCCCAGGATGAGCAGATTCATGGTGGGTCCCGTCAGCGGCGCGGGGCGGAGAAGGGACGCGTGGGGACCGCGTCGAGTGCGGCGAGGGTCGCCTCGTCGAGGGTGATCGCGCCCGCTGCCAGATTCGCTTCGAGGTGACCGGCGTCGGCGGTGCCCGGGATGAGCAGCACATGGGGGGCGTGGTGCAGCAGCCAGGCCAGGCCGATCTGCGACGGGGTGTGCCCGAGGTTCTCGGCGGCGGCGAGCACGACCGGCTCGTCGGTCACCTTCGGAAGACCCGGGAACGCACCACCGAGGGGGAAGTAGGGCACCCAGGCGATCTGCTCGTCCGCGCAGAGCTGGAGCATGTCCTCGTCGTCGCGCGCCACGAGGCTGTAGGCGTTCTGCACACAGACGATGCCCGCGGGCAGGGCGCGGCGCAGTACCTCCAGGCTCACGCTGCTCAGCCCGATCGCGCCGATCTTGCCTTCGGCACGCAGCGCGATCAGTTCCGCGAGCTGGTCGTCGAGGTCGACCACCTGGTCGTCGGTGACGGGGACGGCGGTCACCCCGGCGTCGACGCGGCGCAGGTTCACCACCGGAATCCGGTCCATCCGGAGGGTGGCCAGGTTCTCCTCGACACCGGCCCGCAGTTCCTCGGGGCGCTGCGCCAGACGCAGCGGGAACGGACCGCCGGGATCGGAGGTGGCGCCGACCTTGCTGACGACCAGGACGTCGTCCTCGGGCCGCAGCGCCTCGCGGATCACGTCGTTGACGAAACCATCGCCGTAGAACTGGGCGGTGTCCACGTGGTCGACGCCGAGGTCGACCGCGTGGCGCAGCAGGGCGACGGCGGCGCGGCGGTCGCCGTACAGGCGTTCCAGCTGCATCGCGCCGTACCCGACGCGCGAGACCGTGCGGCCGGCCATCGAACCAGGGCCTCCGGGACGCGGGGTCCCGGCGGGAGCGACCTCGGGGGTGGGGGTGTTTTCGGACGTCATCGGCTACCTGCTCTCGTGCGAGAATGAGAGAAGCGGAGGAACCTCCGTTACTTGCACCATAACACTAGCGGAGGTGCCTCCGTTTTGAGTCGTTCCGAAACACCACCGGACCGCGCCGGTCAGCCGGTCCGCCGCGACGCACGGCGCAACCGCGAGAAACTCATCGCCACCGCCCAGGCCGCCTTCGCGACCGCCGACGGCCCGGTTGCGCTGGAAGCCATCGCCCGCGAGGCCGGAGTCGGCATCGGGACCCTGTACCGCCACTTCCCCACCCGCGAGAGCCTCGTCGATGCCGTCTACGCCACCGAACTCGACAGCGTCGCCGCGATCGTCCCCGCCCTGCTCGAACAGCACCCCGCCGACGTCGCGCTCCGTGCCTGGATGGGCCGCTACGCCACCTTCGTCGCCACCAAACGCGGGATGATGGAGACCCTGCGCGCGGGATTCGCCTCCGGCCGCATCGCACCCCCGTCACGGGAACGCGTCACCAGCACGATCGCCACGATCCTCGAACAGGGCGCTGCGGCGGGCACGCTCCGCGCGGACGTCGACCCCGACGATGCCACCACGATGCTCGTCAGCGTGTTCCTCGCCATCACGGCCGGCGCCCCCGAGGGGCAGACCGAGCGCCTGCTCGACCTCCTCACCGACGCCCTCCGCCCGCGAACCTCATGAGTGAGGGCGGGCGCCGCCCCCTACTCTGACGCCATGACGACCCTGGCCTTCGACCGCTACCGCACCGAAATCCTCCACCAGACCGCTCTGTTGAGGTCCTACCTGACGGAGGCCGACCCCACGGCCCCGGTGCCGTCCTGTCCGGGCTGGAACCTCGGCCAGCTCGTGCGCCACCTCGGCGGCGCCCACGGCTGGGCCGAGATGGTCGTACGGACCCGGTCGACCGAGCCCGTCCCGGACGACCCGGTCAACGACGTACCCCTCCGCACCGGCGAGGACCCCGCCACCCTGAGCACCCGGCTCGGCGACGGGGCCGGGCGCCTGGCCGACGCGCTGCACAAGGCCGGGCCCGACAGGCCGGTGTGGACCCCGGGCCCCGGCGGCACCGCGATGTTCTGGGCACGCCGGATGACGCACGAGACGGTGATTCACCGGGCGGACGCCGCCCTGGCGGTCGGCGCCTCGTTCCAACTGGCCGAGGAGATCGCCCTGGACGCCCTGGACGAGTGGCTGACGTACAGCACCCTGCCCGAGGCGTACGAGGGCACCCCCGCCCTGCTCGGCCCCGGCCGCACCGTGTGTTTGCACGCCACCGACACCGGCTCCGACTGGCTGATCGACCTCACCGGCGAGGCCCCCACCCTGCACCACACCGCCCAGGAAGCCGCCATCGAACTCCGCGGCACCCTGACGGACCTGCTCCTGCTCGTCTACCGACGGCCCGCCCCCAGCGTGAAGGTCACGGGCGACACGGCGCTGCTCGACCTGTGGCTGACGCGCTCGGGTTTCTGGCTCCATTGAATCCTCCCCTCCCTGAAAGGAGGGGATTCCTGGCTCAGGCCGCCTCCTGGAGCAGCGCTCCAGGAGGTCTTCCGCCATCAGCACCAGCCGGGTTGAGACCAGCCCGGACAAGCATCACGCGTGCGGAGTTCTTGTCCCGTGAGGATACAGTTCCACACACGGCGCAGGTGTAGGTGCGCTCACCCAGCGGCAAGCGATGCTTGGCTCTCGCATCGCAGTGCGCGCAGTCCATCGTGGTGTACGCGGGGTGCACAAGGCGGATGTCCCGCCCATGCTTGCGGCCCATCGCCACCAGAGCGGCCTTGGTGGCGCCGATGGCGGCATCAGCGGCCTTGCGGGCCATGGTGGTCCGGGCGAGGAACTTCGGGCGGAAGTCCTCGACAGCGATGGCGTCGTGGTCGCGGACCACCTTCTTGGCCCACTTCCTTCCGGTGTCCTGACGCTGCCTGGCGGCCTTCTTGTACGCCTTCGCCCGCAGTTTCTTCGCCTCGCGGTAGCCCTTCGACGCCGGTTGCCCCTTCTTCGGCCTGCGGCGGGCCATCATCCGGTCGTACCGGGTCAGCTTCGCCTGGACCTTCCTGCCGTACCCGGCGTGCGGCAGGCCCGCTCACTGCTGGACGACTGCAAAGCGGACACGCAAGAACTCCGCTTCCTGGCGGAGCGGTTGTGCGAGGCGCTACGCGATGTCCTGCGAGTGGCGGAGAGCAGAGGCGGACGGCTTCCCGACCCCGGCGAGGACGAAAGCCCCCGCTGAAGCCGAAGAAAACCGATCGACAGACAACTCCCCGGCGCACTGTGATGGCCTCGGACTATCCAACGCATGGAGGAGTAGCTCTTGGCAACGGGGAGAACCGCGGACTCCCGCCCCGCGATCGAAGCCGCGCTGGCCAGGCGTCTGGTCGATACGCAGTTCCCGCAGTGGGCCGAACTGCCCCTCAAGCGGCTCGACCCGGCCGGTTCGGACCATGTGATCTACCGGCTGGGCGAGGAGCTGTCCGTCCGGCTGCCCCGCCACGCCGGGGCCATCGGACAGGCCGAGAAGGAGTCCGGGTGGCTTCCACGGCTGGCCCCGCACCTCCCGCTGTCCATCCCCCAACCAGTAGCCGTAGGGGAGCCCGACTTCGGCTACCCGTGGCCGTGGGCGGTGTCCCACTGGCTGGACGGAGAGGTGGCAACCGCCGAGGCGCTGGGTGACTCGTCCCGGACCGCCGTCCAACTGGCGGAGTTCCTGATCGCCCTTCAGCAGATCCCAACAGAGAACTTTGAAGACCCCACCGCCGGGTCTCTGACCGACCGGGACCAGGCGACGCGGGCCGCCATGGCCGAGGTCGACGGCCTCTTCGACGTCCCAGCCATGACCGAGCTGTGGGACACGGCGCTGAGCGCCCCGGGATGGGATCGGCCTCCGGTCTGGTTTCACGGCGACTTTCACACGGGCAACCTGCTGACCGTCGACGGCCGACTCAGCGCGGTCATCGACTTCGGCGGGCTCGGCATCGGCGATCCGGCGTGCGACCTGATGATCGCCTTCACTCTGATGTCGGCCGAGAGCAGGGCCGCTTTCCGGGCCGCGCTCGGCGTGGACGGCGCCACCTGGGCCCGGGGCCGCGGCTGGGCCCTGGCCACCGGCCTGAACGCCTACACCTCCTACGCCGCCGTCAACCCCCGGGTCGCGGCGCAGACCACTCGCCAGATCACCGAGGCCCTCATCGGATGACGGCGTCGAGGGCTCCGATCGGGCGGGACGACCTCCGGGTGAAGATCGCCGTGCAGCGGGTGCGGATGGGGGGCGAGGAATTCCGGGTGATCCGCCCGGCGGCACCGCTGAACAATGGGGCGCTGTACGAAACCGGCGGTCGCTACGAGATGTACGTCGACCGGACCGACGGTCGGCGCATCGGCACCCTGTGGCTGCTCGCGGCACGCTCCCCGCGGTCGCTGGTCTACCTGCCGCTGCGCGCCACCCCGACCGCGCCCGGAATCGGGTGGCGGGACGAGAAGCCGCTCGATCTCGTACTGGCCCATCAATCCGTGCAGTTCCGGCCGTCCCGCTGGAAGCGGCTGCGCGAGCGCATCGCCGCGGGCAACGCCCCCCGCGAGCTACAAACCGCGAGCGTGCCGGAAGGCGACCTCCCGTCCGACGACGCCCAGCGGAATCCGGACCTGCTCCGCCAGCACGTCCACGCCGAGACCCTGTTCCTGACGGGCACGACGAGGACGTTCCGGGAATCAGCCCGGCACGTCTTCGCCGTAACGAACGAGGGTCCACCCGCCGCCGCAACCCAGCTGTACCTGCCAGGCCCGGGCTGCAACTACCACGCCTGCCGAAGCCTGTACGTCTGGCAGGGTCCGCAGGCCCACGACTGGCAAAACCTCCACGTGACGTACACGCCCCGCTGGGTGAGATGAGCGGCAGGTTCAGGGGCCGACGTATTCGTACACCCCGCCGTGGGGATGGCGCAGTACGGCGCGGTGGCCGTTGGGCGTCGGCGCGCTCGGAGCCACCACCTCGGCACCTCCCGCCACCGCGTCCTCCACCGCCGCGTCGAGGTCCCCCACCGCCAGGGTGGCCGCCACACCGGCGACGCGCCGCACGGCCTCATCCGGCCCGCTGAACAGCAGGAACGGGCCGACGCTTGCCAGCGTGACTCCGGCGAAGGCGAAACGGGATGCGGTGCTCCCGGTGAGCCTCTCGTAGAACGGCACGGCCGCGTCCAGATCCTCGACGCGCTGTCGTACGACCACCGACTCGATAGCCACGGCCTCATCCCCCGTCGTCCGGTTCGCCTTGCATCCAGGTAAGCCCTATGTCATCACCCGACCGGGCGCCTCGGCCAGGCCCCGATGGGCGGCCCATGCCCCCGCGGCTGCGGCCATGTCTTCGAGCCAGGCCGCCTCCGGGTACCGGTCGGCCTGCGATCGGTTCATGCGGAGGGTGGCAGCGGCGAAGGCGTCGATCGCTGCGGAGTCCGCGTCTGCCCACGCCCGGCACTCGGCCGCCCACCCCTCAGCCGCCTCGGCGGTATGCCCGGCCGCGATGAGCTGCACCACGAGGCATGCGGGATCGATTAACCCGGCACCCCGGGTCGGCCAGGACCAGTCCACGATCCAGATCCGTTCGTCACCGATCATGAAGTTGTGGGGGTTGACGTCGGTGAAGAGGAGCGTGTCGCCTTCGAAGAGTTCGGCGTCCTCATCGTCGGCGAAGCGGTTCCAGCGGGCCTCGCGCCAATCGCACGCCTCGGCAGGCACGGGGAGATCCCTGATCCGGTTCAGGGCGCCGACGATCCGGGGAAGGTCCGCAGAACCCGGTGTGAAGTCCGACGAGCGCCCTTCGACAGACTCGAAACCGAGCGCGATCCACGCGTCATCCTGGGCATGCCACATGAGCCTCGGCGAGACGGTGTGCACGGACGGGTTGACGATCCGTTCGCGGACGATGGAAGCGCGGCGGCCTCCGGGCCGGTTGCGGCAGGCTTTGACGAAAACGGGCCCGTTCTCGCACGTGACCACGGCTGTGACGTCCGAGCCGTTCCCGCGCGAGGTGGGCTCTACGACGTGCTGTTCGCCGGTGTGTGGGCGCACCAGCGCCCACAGCGCTTCCGTACCTGGCGAGTCGTTGTCCATCAGTTCCTCGGGCCGCACGAACTGCTCGGATATCCGGGGGAGCACTCCCCGTCCCCCACGGGGTCGCACCCATCCTCGTCTTCGCCCCCGCCCTTCGCGACCGCGCTGTGAATGGACGCGCGGACTTCGGCCATGGTGGGACTGCCGAGGATAGTGGCCAGGGGCGTGCTCCGGACGTTCCCGACGCTCAGCAGGGCAGCGGAGAACACGCAGGGGGACACGCTCCCGTCCGGGCCGACAGCAGCGCGGCCGCTGCCGCACCGGCCGCACAGCCCTGAGGCGTCCGGAGCCTGCCCGTGTGCTCCCCGCCCGAAGGGGCGAACGTGATCCATGCTGATGCGCTTCACACCGAGGGCTTCCAGTTCCCGCCGAGCCTCTGAAATCCGCTGTGTCGCGGTGGTCGCGACGATCCCGACACGGAGCGGAACGCCGAGCCGTACGGCCTTCTTGACGTTCGCCAGGGTGCGAGCGTGGCTGGGGCGGCCGGTCACCGCGTTGTGTTCGTCCGCCTGGTCCGAGTAGTACGACGTTGCCAGGGAGGCGCCCTTGCGCCGGAGGAGCGCCCACCAGTCGTCCGTCACGTGCACCAGGTTGCTGTAGACCTCGACGCACAGCCCCAGGGACAGCGCGCGCTCGGCCAGGTCCAGTCCGTCCGGGTGCAGGGTGGGCTCGCCACCGATGAGCTGGACGCGGCGCACGCCGCAGTCGGCGGCCTGGGCGAGAACGCGTAACCAGTCGCCGCGCGCCATCGTGCCGTGAGTCCCTTCCGGTCCCGAGGAGTTGAAACACGGGCCGCACTGGAGCTGGCACTTGCGGGTCAGGTCCAGCCACAGGAATCGGGTGTCCTTGGCTGGTGTGGCAGCAACGATGGTCGTCACGGTTTGTCCTTCTCGTCGAGTCGGTTTCATTTCGGGAGGTCGATGACCGTCACGTTGCGCAGCTCGCGGATCATCCGGGAGGCGAGAACGACGCCGAGGCCGACGTGGCCGTACGGGACCATGACGTTCGATTTCCTCGCACGCCATCCGCCCGCCGTGAGCTGGTAGTTGGTCCCGGAGATGCCCCACCGTGGAGCAGCCAGCCGTCCTTGTCGCGGCTCGCTGGGTCCCCGCAGATCTGGCATGTCATGGCGTACATGCAGATCCGCTGCCGAGCGATGTGCATGCTGTCGTAGATCGGCCTGCCTGTACCGGGTGAGTGGGTCATCCGGGCCCATAGGGCCCCTGCCGTATCGCGATCCGTCTCGCGGGATGCCTTGTAGCCGAGTCGCGGCCCGGGCGTGAGCTGGACGGTCAGGTCGGATTCGGGGCCGAGGGGTTCGCCGCTCCACGCGGTGACGAACGGAACGACGGTCGGGCGGGCGATGACCGGGGGCATCAGGAGTCGGCCTTGGCGCGTAGCTCGGCCCAGACGGTCTTGCCCCAGGCGCGGTATTCGGTGTCCCAGCGGTCGGCCATCGCGGATACGAGCAGCAGCCCGCGGCCACACTCCTCATTGCTGTCCGGGGCCTGAGCGATGGGCGGCCGGAGGCATTTGTCCGTGACGGCGAGACGTACACGGTCCCGATCGGGCAGCCGGACGCTGACGCGCAGAAGACGGCATCCGCTGTGCCGCACGGAGTTGCCGACCAATTCGGAGATGATCAGCGTCCCGTCCCCGATCAGATTGCCGAGGCCCCAGGTGTTCAGGGCTGCGCGGACGAGCCGGCGAGCGCGACTCGCGGACTCCGGCTCGCACGGCATGGTTTCGCTGTAGCCGGGGGCACCGATGGCGTTCGGCCTGGTTACGGTCATGGTCACGGGGTCTTTCCTCCGAGGGCCTGCCTGGCGTCTGGTGACCAGTCAACGAGTCCAGGTGCGACAGAAACAGGCAAAGGCGCCGCTGTCCCGCATACCGGCCACCGGAAGACTTTGCGTCCGTGTTACCTGCGTCCTGGTGCGCCTCGTGCTGGGCCGGTTACGTTCGGTCCATGGGAGAGAACGTCATCCTGAAACGGCGGATGGTCGAACTGGGCCTCACCCAGGACGAGCTCGCACGTCAGATGAACGACGCCCTCGAAGAGATCACGGGGAGACTGGGGGATGTCTCCGCACGCACCGTCCGCAACCTGGTCAACGGGAGTACCAGGCGCCCCATCGGGCGAACGTGTGCGGCGCTGGAGAAGATCTTCGGGTGTTCGGTCGAAGACTTAGGTTTCGCCTCACCAAGGACCGCGGCACCCCAGGAGGACCCTGTGCGGCGACGTACCTTCATGACCTCGGCCGCGGGCGCAGCCATTGCCCCCGAGCTCGGCGCTTCCAGGCGGGTCGGGCACGGGGATGTGAAGCGGTTGGAGGCCAAGTTCGCCGCAATCATTGCCCAAGATCACCAGTACGGCGGACGCGTCAGCATCGAGACACAGGCTTCCGCTCTGGCCGACGAGGCGCTCTCCCTGCTTCAGCGTGGTACGGCCAGCCAGCGCGTCCGCAACAGCATCTACGCATGCGCCGCCTCGTTCACGTCCAGTGCCCTGTGGGCCGCGATCGACGGTCGCCGCTTCGATGCGGCCCTACGGTACGTGGACCGCGCCTCCAGCCTCGCGGTCATGTCCGGTGACCTGACGATCCAGTTCCGCATCTGGTCCCATGCGGGCACCCTCTACCGGCATCTGGGCCGCCCGGTCGACGCTCTGGCCGCGAATGATGTGGCGCGGAACCTTCCCATCACCCGCCGCGATCCTCTCTTCGCATCGCTGGGGCACGCACGTCATGCCGCCATCCATGGCCTCACTCGCGATGCCGTGGCAGTGGAGCGAACCCTCGGCCACGCTCAAGCCGCCTTCGGCCGTGCCGATGCAGGGATCGACCGGCCCGCATGGATGACAGCCTTCTTCGGGCAGGCCGAAATCGAGAGTCTGGCCCTGACGGCGCACCTCGGCCTCGGTAACTTCGCCCAGGCCGAGGCCCACGCACACCGCAGCATTGGGCTCCTCCGCCCCCATATGCGGCGGAGCCGCGCCATCGCCACCGCTCGGCTGGCCCACGCGCAGCTGGGGCAGGGTGACCTGGAGCCTGCCGTCTCCACGGCCATGACGGTTCCCACCAGCTCCCACCCTCGTGTGAGCCGGATGCTGGACGGGTTCGGGGACAGGCTCCGTGCCACGGCTCCCCGCAGCGGGGCTGCCAAGACTTGGGGCGCATACATCGACTCCCGAAGGGACGCCTCATGACAATCGAACTCCGGCACTTCCACGACGTGGAGCCTGTATGGGACACGCTGATCTCCGTCTACGCCGAGGTGCGGGCGGACCGGCTGCATGACCCGCACTACTCCGTCGAGCGGTACGGCGAACGCCTGGCCCGGCACGCCTCCGAACCTGGCTGGGAGGCGGTGGTCGGCTACGACGGGGACGAGGCCGTCGGGTATGCGTACGGCAACACCATCGAGCACGGTGACCGCTATTGGAAGCGCATCACGCAGCCGTTGTCGCCGACGCTCACGGAGATCCCGACGCTGGCGCTCAAGGAAATGATGGTCCGCGTCCCCTGGCGCAAGACGGGAGCCTCGCGGGGCATCCATGACGAGCTGCTCGCCCGGCGGTCCGAGGAGCAGGTGACGCTCATGGTCAACCCGCTGGCGGGGGAGGGGAAAGTGCGTCGGCTGTACGAGTCGTGGGGTTACGAGGACATCGGGGAGAGCCGGCCGTCACCGGACTCGCCGGTACTGATGGCCATGGTGCGCCCGACACGGTGACGAAAGGGACAAGAGTGTCGCAGACCGAGGGTGCGCGGCTGTTTCGGGAGGCTTGGATCGCGGGGGTGCGGCGGCACTTTCCCGGCGAGCCCAAGCCCGGCTATGTGACCCCCTGGGATGACACCCCGGAGTGGGAGCGGGCCGCTGCCGGGGCAGTGCACGACCAGGTGCGGCAGTTCCTTGAGGCCAGCGAGGGGCACGCGGCGCGCCTTACGCGGGAGCAGAAGGGGCGCTTCGTCGCGACGTGCTGGACCGCGCAGATGTACCGGCACTTCGAGGACCCCAAGCCCGGTTACATCGCCGACTGGCCCGAACTCCCCGACTGGCAGCGGGAGACGGACGCGAACATCTTCGAGGCGATCGAGAAGGCGGTCAGCTGACGCGCGTCACCGCGCGCGACGGTGGGAGGAGCGAGGCCGCATCCCCCTGCCCACCGCCGGGCGGGCCGGGACCGGACGGGGAGCCGCCACCTGCCCGGTCGGGTTTCGCTGCCGGGTGCGGGCCGGTGGGCGGGTTGTGCCCACCCGTTCCGCCCCGGCGGAACGACTGCCCACAACCGCCGGGGGCACCGGCGGGGAGCCTCCGACGGCGGGAGGGGGTGGGGTCGCAGGGGTGGGGTGCTGGACACCACGTGTATGTGTGGCGCCGTGGACTTCCGGCCCACCCCACGTTCTTCGGCTCCGGCGCCGTAAATAGACGGTCCAGGGCCCTGCCCCGGAGGCGCCGCACCCGGCACCCGCAGCAAACCCCAGGCGCACCCACCACGGGCCCGCACCCGCCCAACCACCGGAGCGCCCACGCAGGGTCCGGGGCGGAGCCCCGGCGGGGTGTGGGGGCGGAGCCCCCAGCACCAACGTCACGCCTCCGCGATCACCACCGCCGACGCCACCCCCGCGTCGTGGCTCAGCGAGACGTGCCACGACCGTACGCCCAGCTCAGCGGCTCGGGCCGCCACCGTGCCGCGCACCGATAGGGACGGCCTGCCGCCCGGCTCCGTACGGACCTCCACGTCCGTCCAGCGCAGGCCGCCCGGGGCGCCCAGGGCCTTGGCCAGGGCCTCCTTGGCGGCGAACCGGGCCGCGAGGGAGGCGGGGCCGCGGCGTTCGCCGCTCGGGAGGCTCAGTTCGGCGTCCACGAAGAGGCGTTCGGCCATGCCCGGGGTGCGCCGCAGCGACTCCGCGAAGCGGTCGACGGCCGCCACGTCGATGCCTACGCCGACGATCACTCGACGGTGACCGACTTGGCCAGGTTGCGCGGCTGGTCGACCTCGTTGCCGCGGGCCGTGGCCAGCTCGCAGGCGAAGACCTGGAGCGGCACGGTGGCCACCAGCGGCTGGAGGAGGGTCGGGGTGACGGGGATCTCGATGAGGTGGTCGGCGTACGGGGCGACCGCCTCGTCACCCCGCTCGGCGATCACGATGGTGCGGGCACCCCGCGCCCGGATCTCCTGGATGTTGGAGACGATCTTGTCGTGGAGGACCGAGCGGCCGCGCGGGGACGGGACGACCACGACGACCGGCACGTCCTGCTCGATCAGGGCGATGGGACCGTGCTTCAGCTCGCCCGCCGCGAAGCCCTCGGCGTGCATGTACGCCAGTTCCTTGAGCTTGAGCGCGCCCTCCAGGGCGACCGGGAAGCCGACATGGCGGCCCAGGAAGAGGACGGTGTTCTTCGAGGCCAGGCTCCGGGCCAGCTCCCGCACGGGCTCCATGGTCTCCAGGACCTCGTCCACCTGGGTGGCGATCTCGGACAGCTCGCGGATCACGGAGAGGATCTCGTCGCCCCACTTGGTGCCGCGTACCTGGCCCAGGTACAGGGCCACCAGGTAGCAGGCGACGAGCTGGGTGAGGAACGCCTTGGTGGAGGCGACGGCGACCTCGGGCCCGGCGTGGGTGTACAGGACGGCGTCGGACTCGCGCGGAATCGTGGAGCCGTTGGTGTTGCAGATGGCGAGCACCTTGGCGCCCTGCTCGCGGGCGTGGCGCAGCGCCATGAGGGTGTCCATGGTCTCGCCGGACTGCGAGATGGCGATCACCAGCGTCCGCTGGTCGAGGATCGGGTCCCGGTAGCGGAACTCGCTGGCCAGCTCCGTTTCGCAGGGGATGCGGGTCCAGTGCTCGATGGCGTACTTGGCGATCATGCCCGCGTGGTACGCCGTACCGCACGCCACGATGACGACCTTGCTGACCTCGCGCAGCACGGAGGCGGGGATGCGGACCTCGTCCAGGCAGAGGTTCCCGGCCAGGTCGATGCGGCCGAGGAGGGTGTCGGCGACCGCCTTCGGCTGCTCGGCGATCTCCTTGAGCATGAAGTAGTCGTAGCCGCCCTTCTCGGCGGCGGAGGCGTCCCAGTCCACGTGGTACGGGCGGACCTCGGCCGGGGCGCCGTCGAAGTCGGTGACGACGACGCCGTCGCGGCGGGCCTCGACGACCTGGTCCTGGCCCAGTTCGATGGCCTCGCGGGTGTGGGCGATGAACGCGGCCACGTCGGAGGCGAGGAACGCCTCGTCCTCGCCGACGCCGACGACCAGCGGCGAGTTACGGCGCGCGCCGACCACCACGTCGGGCGCGTCGGCGTGCACGGCGACGAGGGTGAAGGCGCCCTCCAGCCGGCGGCACACCTGGCGCATGGACTCGGCGAGGTCGCCGCAGGAGGAGAAGGACTCGGCGAGCAGGTGCGCGACGACCTCGGTGTCCGTCTCGGAGGCCAGCTCGTGGCCGCGGTCGGCCAGCTCGGCGCGCAGGGCGGCGAAGTTCTCGATGATGCCGTTGTGGACGACGGACACCCGGCCCGCGTTGTCCAGGTGCGGATGGGCGTTGGCGTCGGTCGGCCCGCCGTGGGTGGCCCAGCGGGTGTGGCCGATGCCGGTGTTGCCGCTGGGCAGCGGCCGGTCGGACAGCTCCTTCTCCAGGTTGGCGAGCTTGCCCGCCTTCTTGGCGGCGGCGAGCCCGCCGTCGGCCAGAACGGCGACTCCGGCCGAGTCATAGCCGCGGTACTCCAGCCGCTTGAGCCCGGCGAGGACGACATCGAGGGCGGACTGCCCTCCCACGTAACCAACGATTCCGCACATGCAGTGCAGCGTACGACCCGCCGCTCCGGGGGCCGACCACCGCCCGCGCGTCGGCCCCCGCTTTCCGGCCCCGGCCGGGCCCGCTTCCGGCCCGCTGCGGGCCCGCTCCGGACCCGCTTCCGGCCCGTTTCCGGCCTCGTTCCGGCCCCATGTCGGGCATGAGGCCGGGCATGACGCGCCCGCGGGCGCCCGGCGGGGGTGACCGAGCCCACGCCCCCGGCCCGCCCCTCCTGAGCGCCCAGCCACGACAATGAAGGGATGATCACGTCTACCGCGCGCGAGGCGCGCACCGGCCCCGTGCGCGCCGCGCAGCGGCGGGGCGGCGAGGCGACGCCGTATGTGGACCTGTCCCGCGCCGAGTGGAGTGCGCTGCGGGAGAAGACCCCGCTGCCGCTCAGCGCCGAGGAGGTCGAGCGGCTGCGCGGGCTCGGCGACGTCATCGACCTGGACGAGGTACGGGACGTCTATCTGCCGCTGTCCCGGCTGCTCAACCTGTACGTGGCCGCCACCGGCAACCTGCGCGGCGCGCTGAACACCTTCCTCGGCGACGCCAAGAACGGCCAGGGCCCCCAGACCGGCACGCCCTTCGTCATCGGCGTGGCGGGCAGCGTCGCGGTCGGCAAGTCGACCACGGCCCGGCTGCTCCAGGCGCTGCTGGCCCGCTGGCCGGAGCATCCGCGGGTGGAGCTGGTCACCACCGACGGCTTCCTGTACCCCAACGCCGAGCTGCACCGGCGCGGGCTGATGTCCCGCAAGGGGTTCCCCGAGTCGTACGACCGCCGCGCCCTGACCCGGTTCGTCGCCGATGTGAAGGCGGGCCGGGCGGAGGTCTCGGCCCCGGTCTACTCGCACCTGATCTACGACATCGTGCCGGGCGAGCGGCTGACCGTGCACCGGCCCGACATCCTCATCGTCGAGGGGCTGAACGTGCTCCAGCCCGCCCTGCCCGGCAAGGACGGGCTGACCCGGGTCGGGCTCGCGGACTTCTTCGACTTCAGCGTGTACGTGGACGCCCGTACGACGGACGTCGAGCGCTGGTACCTCAACCGCTTCCGGAAGCTGCGGCAGACCGCCTTCCAGGACCCCTCCTCGTACTTCCGCAAGTACACCCAGGTCTCCGAGGAGGAGGCGCTGGACTACGGCCGGATGATCTGGCGGACCATCAACAAGCCGAATCTCCAGCAGAATGTGCAGCCCACGCGGGGGCGCGCGACACTCGTGCTCCGTAAGGGCCCGGACCACAAGGTGCAGCGGCTCTCCCTGCGCAAGCTCTGAGGAGTTCGTTTCGTGCTGCATCTGCGGCTGATCGTCCCGGCCGACCGTACGGACGATGTGGTGCGCCTCCTGGAGGGCACCGTGGGCGCCACCCACCTGATCGTCATGCCCGGCGCCGCCCGTGAACCGGCCGGGGACGTGGTGCTGTGCGACGTGGCGCGCGAGGCGGGCGACGGCCTGCTGGGCGAGCTGCGGGCGCTCGGGCTTGACGAGCACGGCTCGATCGCCGTCGACGACATCGGCCTGTCGCTGTCGAAGCGGGCCGACCGGGCGGAGGCGGAGGCTCCGGGGGAGGGTGCGGACGCGGTGCTGTGGGAGCACCTGACGGACGCCACCCACGAGGAGTCCACGCTGTCGGTGACCTTCCTCGCGTTCCTCACCATCGCGACGATGATCGCGGCGTGCGGTGTGGTGCTGGACAACGCGGTCCTGATCGTGGGCGCGATGGCCGTCGGGCCGGAGTTCGGCCCGCTGGCCGGGCTGTGCACAGCCCTCGTCCGGCGGGCCCCGCGGCTGGCCGCCCGCTCGGGGGTGGCGCTGATCGTCGGGTTCGTGGTGGCGATGGTGCTGACGACGGGCTTCAGCGTGCTGATGGACGCCTTCGGGCTGTTCAGCCGGGATCTGCTGGACGCGGACCGCCCGAACACGGACTTCATCTGGAAGCCGGACATGTTCTCGTTCGTGGTCGCCGTGCTGGCGGGCATCGCGGGGACGCTGTCGCTGACGTCGGCGAAGTCGGGTGCGCTGGTGGGCGTGGCGATCTCGGTGACGACGGTGCCGGCGGCGGCCAATGCGGCGGTGGCGCTCGGGTACGGGGAGGTCGAGCAGATGGTGGGGTCGAGCGAGCAGCTGCTGCTGAATCTGGCGGGGATCGTGGTGGCGGGGACGCTGACGCTGCTGGTGCAGCGGTGGCTGTGGGCGCGCCGGGGGTGATTCCGTTCGGGGGCTCCGCCCCAGACCCCGCTCCTCAATCGCCGGAGGGGCTTGATTTGCCTGGTCTGGGCTGGAAAACCAGCCCCTCCGGCGTTTGAGGAGAGTGCTAGCCCAGGGCCGACTTCACGGCGTCGGCCAGGCGGCCCGCCACCGAGCGGGCCTGGTCGATGTCGGCGGCTTCCACCATCACGCGGACCAGGGGCTCCGTACCCGAGGGGCGGAGCAGGACGCGGCCCGTCTCGCCCAGCTCGCGCTCGGCCTCGGCGACGGCGGCGGCCAGGTCGGCGCTGCTGGAGACGCGGGACTTGTCGACGTCGGGGACGTTGATCAGCACCTGCGGCAGGCGCTCCATCACCCCGGCGAGGTCAGCCAGGGTGCGGCCGGTCGCGGCGACGCGGGCGGCCAGGAGGAGGCCGGTGAGGGTGCCGTCGCCGGTGGTGGCGTGGTCGAGGGCGATGACGTGGCCGGACTGCTCGCCGCCGAGGGCGTAGCCGTGCTCCTTCATCTCCTCCAGTACGTAGCGGTCGCCGACCGCCGTCTGGACCAGCTCGACGCCCTCGCGCCGCATGGCGAGCTTGAAGCCGAGGTTCGACATGACGGTACCGACGACGGTGTTCCCCCGCAGCGTGCCCGCCTCGCGCATGGCGAGGGCGAGGACGGCGAGGATCTGGTCGCCGTCGACCTCGCGGCCGACGGAGTCCACGGCCAGGCAGCGGTCGGCGTCGCCGTCGTGGGCGACACCGAGGGCGGCGTCGTGCTCGACGACGGCGGCCTGGAGCCGCGCCAGGTGGGTGGAGCCGCAGCCGGCGTTGATGTTGAGGCCGTCCGGCTCGGCGCCGATCGTCACGACCTCGGCCCCGGCGCGGGCGAACGCCTCCGGGGAGACCCGGGAGGCGGCGCCGTGCGCGCCGTCGATGACGACCTTGAGGCCGTCGAGGCGGTTGGGGAGGACGCCGACGAGGTGGGCGACGTAGTTGTCGAAGCCCTCCGCGTAGTCGCGCACCCGGCCGACCCCGGCGCCCGTGGGCCGGTCCCACGGCTCGCCGGAGGCGTGGGACCGGTAGGTGGTCTCGATGCGGTCCTCCAGCTCGTCGGCGAGTTTGTGGCCGCCGCGGGCGAAGAACTTGATGCCGTTGTCGGGCATCGGGTTGTGGCTGGCGGAGAGCATCACGCCGAGGTCCGCGTCGAGCGAGCCGGTCAGATGGGCGACGGCGGGCGTCGGCAGGACACCCACCCGCAGCACGTCCACGCCCGCGCTGGCGAGGCCCGCCACCACGGCGGCCTCCAGGAACTCCCCGGACGCGCGTGGGTCCCGCCCGACCACCGCCACCGGCCGATGGCCCTCGAAGGTTCCCACCTCGGCGAGCACGTGCGCCGCCGCGACCGACAGGCCGAGCGCCATCTCAGCCGTCAGGTCGGCGTTCGCGACGCCGCGCACACCATCCGTACCGAAGAGTCGTCCCACTGGTGTCCTCCGAGATTACGAGCTGTGGGGGCAGAAGCTTGCGTGGAGATTGATTGACGCTTGCCTGTAGGTATACGCCCCCTGGTGGCGATAGCCGAACGCCCCGGAGGCACGGGTGGTGCCGCCGGGGCGTGTCGACGAGCGGCGGAAGCCGCCGAACCGCGTGGTGAAGCGGATTAACGCTTGCTGTACTGCGGCGCCTTACGGGCCTTCTTCAGACCGGCCTTCTTACGCTCGGTGGCGCGGTCGTCACGGGTCAGGAAGCCGGCCTTCTTGAGCGGGCCGCGGTTGTTGTCCACGTCCGCCTCGTTCAGCGCACGGGCGATGCCCAGGCGCAGCGCACCGGCCTGGCCGGAGACGCCGCCGCCCGAGATGCGGGCGATGACGTCGTAGCGGTCGTCCAGCTCGAGCACCTTGAAGGGCTCGTTGACTTCCTGCTGGTGCACCTTGTTGGGGAAGTACCCCTCGAGGGTGCGACCGTTGATCTTCCACTGGCCGCTGCCCGGCACGATGCGGACGCGGGCGATCGCGTTCTTGCGACGCCCGGTGCCGGCGGCCGGCTGCGGGTCACCGAAACGCGAGGCGAGCGACTCGGAGGTGTACTCCGACTCGATCGTCTCCACGCTCTCGGTGGTGTACTCCTCGACATCGAGGGGGGTCTCGGCGGTGGTCTCGGCCACGATGCTCCTCAGCTTCTCTTCGTCTTAGGGGGTGGCCGGACTTACTGCGCGACCTGGGTGATCTCGAACGGGACCGGCTGCTGAGCAGCGTGCGGGTGCTGGTCGCCCGAGTACACCTTCAGCTTGGAGAGCATCTGACGGCCCAGGGTGTTCTTGGGGATCATGCCCTTGATGGCCTTCTCGACGGCCTTCTCCGGGTTCTTCTCCAGCAGCTCGTCGTAACGGACGGAGCGCAGACCACCCGGGTAGCCCGAGTGGCGGTACGCCATCTTCTGGGTCCGCTTGTTGCCGGAGAGGTGCACCTTGTCGGCGTTGATGATGATGACGAAGTCACCCGCGTCGACATGCGGCGCGTAAACCGGCTTGTGCTTCCCCCGGAGGAGGGTGGCGGCCTGGGTAGCCAGACGGCCGAGGACAACGTCGGTGGCGTCGATGACGTGCCACTGACGCTGCACGTCGCCGGGCTTGGGGCTGTACGTACGCACGGTCGTAGCCTTCGCTTCTTCAGTGAGTGTGGTCCTGACAAGGCCACCCGGACGATCACGACAGCCCTGGCCGCACCTCGGTGACGCATTCCGAGTGCCTGCCGCTGGTCATCGGCCCGGTGAACCGGCGTAACGGCCACTCACGTGAGAACGAGCAAGCCAATACGCATAACGAACTGGCAGAATACCGGCCCGCACCCACGGGGGTCAAAACGCCTCCCCCAGCCGTCACCCGGTCCCCGGCGGGTCCCCGGTGTCACCTGCCGGGATTAGGATGCGCGCCATGAGCTTTGGGCAAGGGGGGCCGTACGGGCCCGGGGGATCTCAGCCGCCTCAGCAGCGTCAGTCGTCGCAGACGCCGGACTGGGCCGCTATGGCAGATCACACCGCCACGCGCGGCCGTCGCCGACGATGGCTCTTCATCGGGGGCGCGGTGCTGGCGACGGCGGCGGTCGGGGCGATGGTGGCCACCGCGGTGATCAGCAGCAACGACAAGGACGGCTCCTCGGACGACTCGGCGAAGCATCTGCCCTCGCAGCCGACGCTGCCGCGCGAGTCGGAGTCGCCCGAGCCGTCGTTCTCCAATGTCGCTCCCCCGGCGCCGCCCAAGCCGCTGGACATCATCTCCGACGCGAAGCGGGACAAGGCGCCGCTGAGCGCCAAGACGCTCTTCCCCGACGAGGAGGCCGCGAAGGAGGGCCGCTCGTACGCGAAGGCGGCGACCTCCTCCACGGCGAGCTGCGCGGCGGGCACCCAGGGCTCCCTGGGGTCGGTGCTCAGCGGCAACGGGTGCCGCAAGCTGCTGCGCGCCACCTTCTCCAAGGACGGCGTGGCGGTCACCATCGGCGTCGCCGTCTTCGACGGCCGGGCGGGCGCGGAGAAGGCGAAGAACGGGTACAAGCCGAATGTGGCGTCGCTGTCGGGCGGCGGGGTTCCGGCGTTCTGCCGCCAGACCGCGTGCCGCACCTCGGCGAACGCGATCGGACGGTACGCGTACTTCACGATCTCCGGCTACACCTCGGGGAAGAAGGTGACGACGTCGGACACCCAGGCGCTCCAGGCCGGGCGCGACATGGCCGACTACACCTTCCGCCGCATCCTGGCCCGCGGCAACGCGCAGGCGTCGGCGGCCGCCGGATCCAACGGCTGAGCTGACGCCCGCGGGGGCGTCCGGAGGGGGGATGCATGGCGGAGCTGGTGGGGTTCCGGCTCGGCGACGGTACGGCGAGCGTGATCGTCGAGGTGGAGGACGACGAGCCGGGGGTGCGGCTGGCCGCCGGGGGCCGGAGCGGGATCCCCGACGCGAGCGCAACCTTCGACGCCGGGTTCGCCCGGGTCCGGGAGGCGGCCGCGCGGGCGCTGACCCAGCTCAGCACGCTGCCCGAGCCGCCGTCGACGGTGGAGCTGGAGTTCGGCGTGAAGCTGAGCGCCCAGGCCGGGGCGGTGATCGCCAAGACCGGGGTGGACGGCCACCTCAGGATCAAAATGATTTGGGAGCGCGATCGCGACCGACCCGCCGCGGAGGACGAGGGCGCGGACGAGGACGGCTGACGGGCGCCTCGCCGAGGCCCGCCGCGTCGCCAGGAGTCGTGTCGCCGAGCGGCGCGTCGGCGGGAGCGGCAGCGCCGAGGGCCGTATCGGCGAGGGACGTGTCGCCGAGTGGGGTCTCGACGAGCGCCGTATCGCCAGGGACCGCCGCCGCGAGGGGCCTGTCGCCGGAGGCCGCACCACCGCCGCGTGGCCCATCGGCGACGGCCGCGTCGCCGAGCGGCGTGGCGTCGAGGGGCGTGGCGTCGCGCGGCGTATCCACAGGGGCCGCGTCGGCGGGGGTCGCGTCCTCCGGCGGGATCACCGCCGTCAGCTCCGTCACCGGCCCCTTCTCCTCCCGGCGGTCCAGCTGGCTGCGGTAGATCGTCACGCCGCCCATGACCAGCGCCGCGCTCAGCACCCCGATGACGCCAGGCCCGAGCAGCCCCGAGTCCCCGCCGGTCTCCACCGCCATCACCAGGACCGCCACCGGGGCCCGCACCACCGGCCCGAGGCAGGCGGCCATACCCACGATCACGAACATCGCCGGGCTCTGCGGCGCCAGCCCGAGCGGTTCGGCCAGCCGCCACACCGCGGCCCCGACGCCCGCGCCGATCACGAACCCGGGGCCGAAGATGCCGCCCGAGGCGCCCGAGCCCACGGTGAGCGCGGTGCCGACGATCTTCGCGAGGGGCACCAGCAGCACGGCCCAGAGGGAGAGGCCGAGCAGTACGTCCCGTTCCATCTCGCCCTCCATCAGCCCATACCCCGTGCCCAGGACTCCCGGGACGAGCAGGCCGAGGCAGCCGACCGCGAGGCCCCCGGCGACGGGGAACAGCAGCTTGCGGAGGGTCGTACGGGAGCGCGGCTCCACCCGGTCGTGGACCCAGTAGAAGGCCGCCGCGTACAGCCGCCCCGCGCCCCCGGCGAGCAGTCCGATCACCACCAGCAGCGGCAGGTCCCCTAACCCGATGGCCCCGCTCACCGCGTGCTCGCCGAAGACCGGGCCGAAGCCGAAGCAGAGGCCGAACGCCGCGTACCCGGCGGCGGAGGCGAGGAGCGCCTTGGGGACGACGCTCACGTCGGCGTCCTTGCGGTACAGCAGTTCCGCGCCGAGCAGCGCCCCGCCCAGCGGCGCCCGGAACACCGCCCCGACCCCGGCCGCCAGGCCGATCACCACGGCGGTACGGGCCTGGGCGGGGGTGAGCCGGGCGCGGCGGGCGAAGACGGAGCCGAAGGCGGCGGAGATCTGGGCGGCCGGTCCCTCCGTACCGGCGGAACCGCCGGAGCCGATGGTGAGCGCGGAGGCGACCATCTTCAACGATCGTCACCCGGCCCGCGCATGCTCAGCGGCGCGTGGTGCGCGGCGGCGATGGCCGCGTCGGTGCCGTGCCCGCCCGCCTCGGGGGCCAGCCAGCGCACCAGGGCCGCGGCGGCGAGGGCGCCCCCGGCGACCACGAGCGGCACCGCCCAGGGGCGTTCGAAGGAGGACGCGACGTCGAAGCCGCCCTCGACCGTCGTTCGGTACGGGTGATAGCCGCCGAGTTCGCCGAGCACCCAGTGGGTGCCGAGCTTCAGCAGGCCGAAGAGGCCCGCCGCGCCTAACCCCGCGACCGCGCCGATGCCGACCGCGAGCAGCGCCCATCGGGCCAGGGTGTCCCCGCCGGGTTCGTCACCCGGGAGCCATTTCTTCCGCCCGGACCCGCCATATCGTAGGCTTGGCACTGGAGCTCCCTCGGGCCGGTATGCACCATCTTCTCTTCTTCACGGTCCATATTGGCATCCCCACAACGTTCCTGACGTTGATTCACACACTGATTCGAGGGGGAGACGATGCACGGGATTACCGGCGAGCGGGAGCCTCTGATGCCGGATCTGACCGGCCTCCCCCTGGACGACATCCTGACGGGTTCCAGCAATGCGCTGGTCAACGCCCTGCACCGGGTGGTGGACGAGGTCGCGGCGGCCGAACCCGCCATATCCGCCTATGACTCGGGCGCCCAGCTCCTCCCCACGGGACCCTCCGACCGGCCGTGACCCACGGCTTATCGAACGAACACTTTTGGCCCGATGACGCCCTGGACGTGCCGGGACTGCGGGCCGCGGGGGTGCCCCGGCTGCCGTTTCGCGAATTCCTGCTGAAGGTGCACAGCCGGTGCAACCTGGCCTGCGACCACTGCTACGTGTACCAGGGCGCCGACCAGAGCTGGCGCGACCAGCCCCGCGCCATGGCCTGGCCGACCGCCGAGCGCGCCTGCCGCCGCATCGCCGACCACGCCGCCGCGCACCGGCTGCCGTCCGTACGGGTGCTGCTGCACGGCGGCGAACCGCTACTCGCCGGGGTTGAGTTCCTCGGCAGGCTGGTGCGGCGGCTGCGCGAACTGCTGCCGCACCACACCCGGCTCGACATCCTCGCCCAGACCAACGGCACCCTCGTCGACGAGGCGGTGCTGCGGCTGTGCCACGACCACGGCATCCTGCTCGGCGTCAGCATGGACGGCGACCCGGCCGTCCACGACCGGCACCGCGCCCGCGCGGACGGCGGCGGCAGCCACCGCGCCGTCGCCGACGCGCTGACCCTGCTGGGCCGCCCGGAGCACCGGCCGCTGTGGGCCGGGGTGCTGTGCACGGTGGACGTGACCGCCGACCCCGCCGCGACCTACCGCCATCTGATGTCGTTCGCGCCCCCGGCGATCGACCTGCTGCTGCCGCTCGGGCACTGGGGCAGCCCACCGCCCGGCCGCACGGCCGACCCGCGCCACGTGCCGTACGCCCGCTGGCTGACCACGGTCTTCGACCTCTGGTACGGGGCTCCGGAGCAGACCGTCCGGCTGCCGTTCTTCGAGAGCGTCCTCGATCTGCTGCTGGGCGGCACGAGCCGCGTGGAGTCGGTGGGCGGCGGCCCGTCCCGGCTGGTGGTGGTCGAGACGGACGGCCGGCTGACCCAGTCCGACCTGCTCAAGACGGCGTACGCGGGGGCGCCGGACACCGGGTGCGATGTGTTCCGGCACGGACTGGACGAGCTGCTCGACCATCCCGGGATCGTGGCCCGCCAGCTGGGGCGGGACGCCCTCGCCGCCGAATGCCGGGCCTGCCCGGTGGAGGCGGTGTGCGGCGGCGGGCTGTACCCGCACCGCTACCGGCCGGGGGCGGGGTTCCGTAATCCGTCGGTCTACAGCCCCGACCTCAAGGTGTTCATCCGCCATGTCGCGGACGTCGTCCGGGCCGACCTGGCCCGCCTGTCGGGCGCCGGAACCGTCCGGTGAGCCGCTTCCTCGCCCCCACCCGGGCCGACCTGGAGTCCCTGGGGCGCGGCGAAGGGCCGGCCCGTCCTGAGCTGCTGCGGGAGGGCGCCCCGGAGCCGGACCCTGCTGCTGCTCCGGGCGCTGAAGGATCTGGGGGGCGACGACGGGATGGCGGCCGGTCTTGCGCTGCTGGCCGATGTCCAGCGCCACTCCCCTACGGCCTTCGCCGCGTCGCTGGACCTCCCGGCGACCGGCGCGTGGGCCGCGTACTGCGTCCGCGCCGCCACCGCCGCGGGCCCCGGTGCGCCGCTGCCGCCGGAGGCCGCCGACCTGGCGGCGCTCGCGGGCGCGGCCGCGCACCGGGCCGGGATGCGGTACCGGATCACGGTCCCCGCCCGGGACGGCGCGGTGGTCCTGCCGGGCCTCGGCCTCGCCGTCCTGCCGCCCGGCACCGCGCGCGCCGAACTGCGCGGCGAGGGCGGGGCGTCGGTGCTGTGCGGCGGCGGCCGTACCGTACGCATCCTACGGGCGGCGGAAGCGGAGGCGCCCGGCTGGCACCCCGAGCCCCGGATCCGCGTCACCGCCGCGGGCCGCACGCTGGACGTACGGCTGGACTCCCTCCACCCGTTCCGGCAGGGCGGCGCCCCGCTGCCGCCGCGCCCCCTCGACGCGGAGCGGCGGCGGGTCTGGCGGGACGGCACCGCGGCGGCGTGGGCGCTGCTGGCAGAGCGTCACCCCGCGCGGGCGCGGGACGTGGCGGCGACCGTGGCCTCGCTCGTGCCGCTGACCGGGCCCTCGTCCTGGACCAGCGCGTCGTACGGCGACGCCGTCGGAGCGGTGGGGCTCTCCCCGCACCCGGACGCGCGGTCGCTGGCGGCGGCACTGGTGCACGAGGCCCAGCATTCGAAGCTGTCCGCCCTGCTGACGGTCGCCGACCTGCTCGACGCCCCGCCGGGGTTACGGGCGTACGCCCCCTGGCGGGACGATCCGCGGCCGCCCGCCGGGCTGCTCCAGGGGGCGTACGCCTTCCTCGCGGTCACCGGCTTCTGGCGCGACGAGGCCCTGCGGGCGGGGACGGACGAGGAGGTCCACACGGCCCAGACCCACTTCGCCCGCTGGCTGCGGCCCACCGCCGACACCGTGGCGGTCCTGGCCCGCTCCCCCTGGCCGACCGCCGAGGGCCGCCTGCTGCTGGACGCGATGCGGCGCACGCTCGCCGACTGGGCGACGACCCGGATCGCGCCCGATGCCGCCGCCGCGGCCCGGTCGGTGGCGGCCGCGCACCGGGTCCGGTGGCGGCTGCGGCCCGCCCCGGCGCCGCCGCGCGCGG
>NZ_GG657754.1:4554911-4558413 GCF_000158915.1 Streptomyces himastatinicus ATCC 53653
GTGGTTGCCCAGCCGGGCGAGGTCGGTGGCGAGGTTGGCCCGGGAGAGCAGCACCCAGGGGTGGTCCGCCCAGAGGGTGCCCGCGATGCCGGTGGCGGTGTCCTGGTCCAGCCGGTGGGCGCGCGGGTGCTCGCCGAGCGCCCGGAGCGTCACGGCGTGGTTGAGGGCGGCCAGGTACGTGTACGGATGGTGCTCGCCGAGCACCTCCCGGTACCCCTGGTGGGCCTCGGCACCGCGCTGGCCCGCGGCCTGGAGGTCGCCGGTCATGCGCAGGTCGTTGCCGAGGTTGGTGAGGGCGGCGAGGGCGTCGGGGTGGCGGTCGCCCGCGGTGCGACGGTAGTGGTCGAGGACCAGCACGGCCAGCTCCAGGCCGCGTTCGTAGTCCCCGGCCTTGCGGCAGCTGACGGACAGGTTCTTGATGGCGCGCAGGGTGTGCGGATGGGTCTCGCCGTAGTACTGGCGGTAGGTGGCGACGGTCTGCTCCTGGAGGGTGCGCGCCTCCGCGTACTCACCGCATTCGCGCATATCGCGGGCGAGGTTGTTGACGGTGAACAGCGTGGAGCGGGCCGTCGCGCCCAGGACCATGGCCCGGACCTGCCAGACCTTCCGGTCCAGCTCCCGGGCCTCGGTGAACCGGCCGGACAGCCGCAGGCTCACCGCGTAGTTGTGGCCCGCCATCAGGGTGTTGGGGTCGTCGGTGCCGAAGACCCGCACACTCTTGGCGTACGTGTCCTCGTCCAGCTCCAGGGCCTCTCGGAAGTTGCCGCAGGCCCGCAGGTCGGCGGCGACCCCGCCCGCCAGGTTGAGCGTGTCCTCGTGCTCCTCGCCGACGGTGGCGCGCAGCCGCCGCAGCGCGTCCGCGTTCAGCTCGCGGGCCTCGTCCAGCCGGCCCAGGGAGCGCTGGGCCGCGCCCAGCAGCCGGACCAGGTTGATGGTCCGCAGATCGTCGGGGCCGAGCCCGCGGCGCCACTCCTTGAGGGCGCGCCGGGCCAGTTCGACGCCGCTGCGGAAGTCGCCGCGGGCCAGCAGATAGCGGACGACGTTGAGGACGGTGTGGCAGACGTCCGGGTCCTGGCACTCCAGCATGCCGGAGGTCTCGACGTGCGGCAGGATCTCCGTGTACTGCTCCCAGTTGCGCAGCATCTCGGGGTCGCCGGGGTCGTGCGCGGACAGCAGCAGATGGGCCAGATGGGCGGTGCTCTCGGCGGTTGCGGCGTCCAGTCCGTCCTGGAGGACGCTGCGCACCAGCCGGTGCAGCTGCACCGTACCGGCCCGGTTGTCGATGGTGAGGAGCGAGTAGCGGCCGATGTCACGGATGGCCCGGGCCCGGTTGAGCGGTTCCTTGACGGTGCGGGACAGGGCGGCGGGCAGGCTGAGCAGCCGGGCGTTGTGCAGCAGGGACAGGGGCACCGGCTCGGGGCCGAAGAAGGCCAGCAGCCGCAGCAGTTCGAGGGCTCCCGCGTTGCGTGCCCGCAGGGAGTCCATGGAGACCTGCCACACGGCCGCCACGGACTCCGCGCCGCCGACCGTCATGGGCTCGGCGAACACCTCGGAGCGGCGGCTGGCCAGCAGCCCCAGGTACTCCTCGACCTGCACACCGCTGTTGACCTGCCAGGCCGCGGCCTGCTCGATGGCGAGCGGCAGGTCGCCGAGGGCGTCGGCCAGCCGTGACGCGTCCTCGCCGGTCATGGTGGTGTCGCGGCGGCGGAGGAACTCGATGCTCTCCTCGCGCGTGAAGACGTCCACCTTGAGGGCGCTGACCTGGTCGGCCCAGCCGCCGTCCCGGGAGGTGATGATGACGTGGCCCGCGCCACCGGGCACCCCGACCATATGCGGGATGTACGGCATGACGTCCTCGGGGCCGAGGGCGTTGTCGAGGACGAGCAGCCAGCGCTTCACGGGGAAGCCGGAGGCCAGGGCGGAGATGACCTTGTCGACCACGCCGTCCACGTCGGGGCCCTCGATGCCGAGGGTCGAGCCGAGCGCGGAGAGCGAGGTGCGGATGACGGCGGGCTGTTCGGCCCGCACCCACCAGACGAGTTCGTACTCCTCCGCGTACCGGCGGATGTACTCGATCGCCAGCTGGGTCTTGCCGACGCCCCCCAGCCCGTACAGCGCCTGGGGCAGCACGGCGGCGCGGCGGCCCTCGGTGAGGTAGGACCGCAGCATCCGCAGATGCTCCTCGCGGCCGGTGAAGTTGGCGTTCGGCAGCGGGACGCTGCCGGGGGCGCGCACGGCCCCGCCGGGGGGCGCACCGGCGGGGCTCTGGTCGGGGGCGGAACCCGGAGGGCCGTCCGGGGCGGCGCCGTTCTCCTGCGGGGGGCCGGACGGTGGCGCGCCGGCCGGTGTGGACGATGTGAGCCGTTCCGTGTCCGGAGCGCTCCCTGACATGGTCTCTCCCTTGGTGCGGACGCCCGGAAGATCGCTGCGGTCGTCGGTCTCGGGCGGGGAAGGCGGCGGATCGACCAGGACGCGCACCTTCTGCGCGAGCCTGCTGTACGGACGGCCGAGCGCGAGGAGCGCGGGGTGGGCGGCCGCGGCCAGCTCCCGTTCGGCGGGGGTCAGCCGGTCGTCGACCGGCCCGTCGGGCGCGGCGAGGTACCGCGGCAGCAGATCGGGGCGGGCGCCGATGACCTTGGCCGCCACCGCGGACACCCCCTGGAGGGCGCGGAACAGCTCGCCGCGCCCGAGCCCGCCGAGGAGCTGGTTGCGTACGCCGTCCCGGAAGGCGAAACCGGTGAACCCGGCCGCGGCCGGGGCGGGGCGCTCCAGCAGCCCGCTGAGCAGCACTTCGGCCAGCGGCAGCGGGCCCAGCCGGGGCAGCACGGCCTTCTTGACCTTCTCCATCACATCGAGGGTCAGCGGCGCGAGCGCCAGATGGGAGGCGAGCAGCCGGGCGGCGGGCGAGGCGGCGGCGCGGAAGTTGCGCACCCGCTCGTCCGGGGCGAGCGGATCGTCGTCCTCCGGGGTGCGCGGGGCGGCGGCGCAGCGCGCGGCGAGCCCGTCGGTGTCGGTGAGCAGGGCGGCGGCGGGCAGCCAGCCGCCACCGGTGCCGGTGACCAGCCGGGCCCAGGTGGCGAGCCATTCGGGCTCGATCTCCAGCACGGGGACGGGCACGGGCCGGTCCTCCGGCGGGCCTTCGCCGGGTAACGGCCCGTCCGCGCCGTCCGCGCCCTCCGCGTCCTGGTCCCCGGGGGCCGGGCCCGGGAGGCGCAGGCCCAGCTCGGTGTTGGGCAGCCCGCCCGCGCAGGCGCGCAGGGAGACGTCCAGCGGGATGGCGTCGCACCGGTCCCACATGTGGTGCGGCAGCGGGTTGAGCACGGCGACGGGGCCGTGCCGCGCCCACAGGTCGAGCAGCCGGGGCACGGTGCCCCGCGACCACCCCTCGCCCACGCAGTCGCTGAGCAGCAGGATCAGCCGTCGGCGCTGGGGGTGCAGCAGCTCCTGCGGGTCGCGGTCCGCGGCGCTGCCGTCCGGGCGCCCTCACCTCGCCGGGGCGCCA
>NZ_GG657754.1:4560265-4561755 GCF_000158915.1 Streptomyces himastatinicus ATCC 53653
GGGAGATCGGTGAGGGCCGTTCTGAGGAAGTTTCGTATTTTCTTGGCGCCCTGCGACCGTTTCGCCCCCCGCTGCGTACCCCGACCAGGGCCGGAATACCCCGCCTCCAAGCAGGAACGGAACAGAATAGTCCGTGGCCTCGTCCCCGGTGTGCCGGGGCGGCTCGAACAGGACGAAGCAGACCGGTGTCTGGGCGTGCCGCAGCCGTCTGCGCAGCCTCCGGGGCTCCAGCACCACCCCCGGGTCGACCCATTCCACGGCCGCCTCCTGGTACTCCCCGCCATGGCTCTGGAGCCAGCGCCAGCGGCCCATCAGATGGTGGTTGACATGCGGCAGCCGCAGCCGCTCCCACGGGCGGACCACGACCGTGTGGTCCTCGCCGATCGGCCGCGGCGACAGCCCCGCCGGGCGCACCTCGAACCGGTCGACGTCCAGCCAGATCAGATGCAGCGGCAGGACGAACTCCACCTGGAGCCCCGGGGCGAGCAGCCCCAGCCGCTCGATGGCCTCCCGGTGGACCGCCGCGACCCGCGCCTCCAGCTCGTCCCGCCCCCGGGCCCGGGCGTCGCAGAGCACCGGGAACTCCCGCGACCGGTCGTCCATCAGCCGCGCCCGGATGCTGAACAGGGCGGCCGCCGCGCGGCGGGAGGAGATCTCCACCACCAGGCTGCGCTCCCCGATCGGAAGCCCCACCGCGGCCGACTCCCGCTCGCGGGTGGCGGCGAGCAGCCCGGGAGGCCAGTCGAGCCGCTTGGCGGCCTGGTTGTTCCACTGCCGCAGCCACTTGCGCAGCGCGGGCTGCTCGCCCGCCGCCACCCGCTCCACGAACGTCATCAGGGCGGGCGCCCGGCCCTCCACCTCGACGTCGTCCTCCAGGTCGCGCACCAGCCGCTCCACCCGGCCGTTCCAGCTGTCGTCGCCCTCACCGGCCCGGCCGAGCAGCTCGAACGCGTAGCGGGACAGGGTGGTCAGCTCGGTCAGGGCGGCGCCGTCGAGCAGCAGGGCGCATAAGTCCCGGCGCTCGACGTCCGTCAGCAGCGGCACCGGACAGCATTGGTCGAGCAGTTGCCAGGCCTCCGCGAGCACCACGGTGCCCTCGTAGTCCTCGCCCACCGCGCGCAGCAGGACGCGCAGCCCGTCGGGGTAGCGGTCGCAGGACTCGGCGATGGACCGCAGGTCCCAGTGCTTGATGGTGTGGCGCTCCACGGGCAGCGTGATCCCGTAATGCTCCTCGACGTTGTGGATCAGCCGGTCGCGCCAGGCGGTGCTGTCCGTCAGCCGGCCGAGGATCCTGGCCAGCTCCTGGTAGAGGTCGAACGCTCCGAAGCCGGTCATCCGGCCTGCCCGGCGCCCTGGATGAGTTGGTCCACTCCCGCGCGCTCCCCCCGAAACCCGCCCGTGCCCTTCGGCGTACCGCGTCCGTTTTACCCGCGTACGTCGAATGGTACGCGCGTCGTAGGCAGATATGGGAGGCTTCACACCCCCTATGA
>NZ_GG657754.1:4561932-4564050 GCF_000158915.1 Streptomyces himastatinicus ATCC 53653
GAACCCGCCCCCGCAGACGGATATCGCCTTCCGCAGGTCCTTGACCGTCTTCTCGGCGTCGCCGGGCCCGTACGAGGAGAGCCGGATGATGCCGGAGACGCCCGCGTCCTTCCCCGAGGCCGCGGCGTAGCTCCGGTAGACGGAGTTCCGGGGCGCCGGATCGAAGCCGGTGCCCATCAGCGCGGCCAGCGGTTGGCATCCGGGCTTCAGGGCCTTGGCCTCCTTGTCCCCGTTGAACTCCCGCTCCGTCATCTTGCCGATCCCGTAGCCCTTGAGGCCGGCGCCCTTGAGGTCGGCCTTGACCAGCGCAGCCCGTTCCAGGGCGGACGCGGACAGCGGCTCCGCCGAGGCGCCCTCGCCCTGGGCGACCTTCTGGTCCTTGCCGCCGCCTCCGTCGCCCCCGGAACCACCGCATCCGGTCACCAGCCCCAGTGCCGCCAGGACCGCCGCCGCGGTGAGCACGCTCCGCGCTCCGGATGTCATCACGTCTCTGCCCGCCCTCGGTTGACGCCCCCGCGTTCCTTCGGGCCATCCAACAACGGGGGCCGCCGTGAACCAAGGGGTCGCGAACAACCTCTGCGGGCGCGGACTCGCCGTGCGGACGAAGGTTGTACAGCTCACACTGAATGTGGTGCATCCCATATCACCACATGCATAAGCAACTTTTCCGCCTCCAGGCTGTCTTACCGACCGATCGCTCCGCAGTTCACTCCATATCGGCATCACACCGGCGGCACACACCGGAGGGGAGGGCACGTCGCGGCAGACCTACGGGCCGCGCGTACATCACCATGAAGATCGCTTTTCTGCTGCACAACGCCTATGGGATCGGCGGCACCATCCGGTCGACGTTCAATCTGGCCGGGGCGCTGGCCGCCCGCCACCGCGTGGAGATCGTCTCCCTGATACGCACCATCGACACCCCGGGCCTCCCCCTCCCCAGAGGCGTGCGGATCAGACCCCTGATCGACCAACGCCCGGACGCCCCGCGCGAGTCCAGCGACCTCGGCAACCCGCTGCTGAAGCAGGTCAGCGCCCATGTCCCGGCCGCGGAGTCCAAAGGCACCGTCAACTTCAACGCGCTCACCGACCAGCGCCTCGCCGCCTATCTGGCCGACACCGACGCCGACGTCGTCATCGCCACCCGCCCCGGGCTGGTGATCTGCCTCGCCGCGCTCGGGCAGGAGGGCCGCTATCTGCGGATCGGCCAGGAGCACCGGCTGTACGAAACCCACCGCGCCGAGATCCGCACCGCCTGCGACGCCGCCCTCGCCCGGCTCGACGCCAACACCTCCGTCTCCGAGGCCGACGCGCAGACCCACCGCGACCGGCTGCCCGGCATCCCCACCCTGCTGACCGGGCTGCCCAACTGCGTGCCCGCCACCGGCATCCAGCCCTCCGACGGCAACGCCAAGCTGGTCGTGGCCGCCGGCCGGCTCATCCCGGTCAAGCGCTACGACCTGCTGGTCAGCGCCTGGGCCACGGTCGCAGCCAAACACCCCGACTGGCATTTGAGGATCTACGGCCGCGGCCCCCAGGCGCCCGCCCTCCGCCGCCAGATCGACGAACTCGGGCTCGCCGGGCACATCACGATGATGGGCGCCCACTCCCCCATCGAGCCCGAATGGGCCAAGGGCGCGATCGCCGCCGTCACCTCCCGCGAGGAGTCGTTCGGCATGACGATCGTCGAGGCGATGCACTGCGGGGTGCCCGTCGTCGCCACCGACTGCCCGCACGGGCCCGGCGAGATCATCACCAACGGCCACGACGGGCTGCTGGTCCCCGTCGGCGACGCCGACGGCATCGCCAAGGGACTGCTCACCCTGATCGAGGACGACGCGCTGCGCCGCTCCATGGGCGAGACGGCGCGGATCGCGGCGCAGCGGTACGCACCGGCGCGCCTGGCCACCGCCTACGAGGAACTCTTCGCCGAACTCTTCGCCCGGCGCGGCCAGTCGCCCCGCACCGGACCCCGGCCCGCAGCCGCGGTGCGCGCCTTCGGCTCCCACGCCCATCGTCCGGCCCTGCCCCGGAAGACCTTCAAGAGCGTGGTCAAGCAGCTGATCCGCAAGCCGCTGCGCCCGGTCGCCTCCTGCCGCGTCGACGCCGACGGCACCA
>NZ_GG657754.1:4564347-4589974 GCF_000158915.1 Streptomyces himastatinicus ATCC 53653
GCCGCTGCCCGGCTCCCCGTTCGCCTGGTGGATCCCGTACCCCACCGTCGACGGCTATCTCGCGCTGCGCGCCTGGCGCCGCCCGGCCCACGCCGAGGCCCGGGTGATCCGCGCCGAGGCCGACGGGCTCGTCATCGAGGGCACCCTGCACGGGGCCCGGTTCGCCGCCGACGCCGCCCCGAGCGTGATCGCCACCCCGCGCGGCGCGGCGCTCCCGTTCACCGCGGGCGTCACCGCGCTGGACGCGTCCCGGTTCCGCTTCACCGTTCCGTACGAGCGGATCTACGCGGCGCACGGCGGCCAGAAGGGCACCGCGGGCTGGGACCTGACCCTCCGCAAGGCACCCGACTCCACCACCGCGATCCGCATCGGCCGGGTCATCGGGGACATCCTCGACCGCCATAAGACCGACCTCCACCCGGTCACCCACGGTGTCCGCCCCGACCTCAGCAAATCCGGGGACCTGGCCATTACCTGTGCACCACAAGAAAATTGAGTGCGGTGGCCAGCCAATTCGCCGCGTTTGGCCCTGGCCATGGCGGTAACACTGGGTGATGTCAAGCCTCGAGCGAGGAAATCTCTGCGGAAGGCAATCCGATGTCAGTCACGCTCATCATCCTGGTAGCGGCACTGGTGGCCATGGTGGCGCTGGTGTTCGCGCGGCCCGTGCGGCAGAGCAGCCGCGACGGCCTCATCAGCCGGTTCGGCCCCGAGTACGACCGGGCCGTCGCACGGCACGGCGGCGACGCCAAGGCGGCGCAGTGGGAGCTCAGCGAGCGGCTGCGGCGCTACGGCGAACTGTCGATACGGGCGCTGACGCCGGAGTCCCGGGAGCAGTACGCGGCCCGCTGGTCGGGCCTCCAGGAGCGGTTCGTCGAGTCCCCCGCGCTCTCGGTGCGGGAGGCCGACCGGCTGCTCGGCACGCTGGCGGCCGAGCGCGGCTATCCGGCCGAGTCCCCGGAGCAGCTGCTGGAGGCGCTGTCCGTCCGGCACGCCCAGGCGATCGGCGGCTACCGGCACCTGCACACCGAGGCGGAGCGGGCCCGCGCGGGCCATGTCGACACGGACCGGCTGCGGGAGGCGCTGCTCGGCGCCCACCCCCTCTTCGAGGAGCTGGTCCGGGCACAGCCGCACGACCGGGCGCTGCGGCGACGGCGGCAGCGGCAGCGGCACCACCGGCCCGCGGTCCTGCGGTCCTCCTAGGGACCGTCAGGATCGTCAGGACCGGACCCGGACGGCCAGCGCGAGCGTGTCGTCCGGGTGAAGGATCACGGTGTGCATATCGTCCGCGATGGCGCCGGGGATCTCCTCGATCGGGGCGTGCAGATGCTCGTACGCGGCCTCGATCAGACGCTTCTCGCCCTCCACGGGGTCCCGACGGCTCTCGGTGAGCCCGTCGGTGTAGAGCAGCAGGAGATCGCCCGGCGCCATCTTCTCGGTCAGCAGCCGGTCGCTCCCGGGCATCGGGAAGCCGATCCCGCGCCCGCGCGCCTCCAGATAGCGCGCCGTGCCGTCGCCGCGCGTCAGCAGCGCGGGCGGATGGCTGCCGTTGGCCACCCACAGCTCACCGGTGGCCGGGTTGATCCGGGCCAGCAGGACGGTCGCCATCACGCTGCGGTCGAACGGCAGCAGGATCTCGTCGGTGCGGGCGACGATCGACTGGAGGTGGTGGCCCTCCAGCGCGAGGGTGCGCACCGCGTGGGTGACGTTGAGCGCGCCGCGGGTACTGGTCACGCCGTGGCCGAGCGCGTCCACGACCGTGATGTGGACCGTGCCGTCGGGCAGCGTGAACCAGTCGTACAGGTCGCCGCCGGTGGGCGCGTCGGTGCCCGCGGGCGCGTAGTGGACGGCGAGTTCGAGGCCGTCGACCTCCAGGGGCGCCGGACGCAGCGCGTCCTCCAGCTCGCGCAGGGTCTGGCCGTGGGCCTTGCGCAACTGCGCGTCGCGCTCGTCGAGCTGCACGTACAGGGCGAGCACGCCGCTGTTGGTCTCGGCGAGTTCGTCCTTCAGGCGGCGGTGTTCGGCGGTGAGCGCGTCGGTACGGGCCACCACGGCACGCAGCTCCTCCGCCACCAGCGCCGCGTCGTCGTCCGCCGCCGCCCCCGGGATACCGGCCTCCGAGGCGTCGGGTGCCGGAGCCGCCGGGAGCCGCCACACCACCTCCCGTTCCGTCACCGCGTCGGCGGGCAGCGGAAGTGCGGCCGCGGTCTCGGCGGACGGCAGGGCCACGGGACCGTTCAACCCGAGCGCCAGCGTCAGCAGCCCGTGCCGCCGGGCGCCACCGCCGTCCTCGCACTGGAACGTCCAGCTCAGCGAGGTGTGTCCGGCCGCGCTCAGGGCCGGTTCCGCGACGGCCGCGACGGACAGCACGAGCCGTCCGCGCACACCGGCGTCCAGGGCGTGGTCGCGGGCGATGCGGCGCACGGCCCGGCTGAGCCCGTCCGCCGTGTCACAGCCGATGGTCCGGGTGGTCATGGGTGCCTCTGTGGGGGCCTGGCCGTGAGAACCGTGGCATCGTCGCGGATGCGGCGATGGCCATGGGCGAGTGCGGCGGACAGCAGGGATGGCGGGAGTCGGAGCAGGAACGGCGACGGAGCGCGCGCCCATCCGGCGTCGATGCCGTCGCTGTGGAGCACCGCGGTGGCGCCCGGCGGCAGCGGGAAGCGGTGGACGTGCGGGGCCGGCATGGACCAGCCGACGACGCCGGGCTGACCGGTGAGCCGGGACTGGACTCCCTGATGGGTCACGATCAGCACCCGGACGTTGCCGATGCCGCAGTACTCGGCGTGATCGTCGTGGAGGCGCACCACCCCGGCCGCCGCCCCGCGGGTCTGCCGCAGGGCGCGGTGCATGCCGGTCACCAGCTCGCCCAGCGGCCGCCCGGGGTCGGTGTGGAAGACGCGCAGCGCGAGAGCGGCCGCCTCCGCGGCCTGGGTCCCGTGGCCCAGCCCGTCGAGGACGGCGGCGGTGCGGGTGTCGCCGGTGTCGGCGACGGCGCGGGCGTCGCCGCAGTCCTCCTCCCCGTCGACGGCCAGGCACACCGAGCCCACGCCCTGGAGCGCGGCGCCCCGGTCGCCGGGCGGGGTGAGCCGGGCACAGGCCCAGGTCCCGACCTCGGCACCGGCCCCCGTACCGGAGCGGATGGCGAAGTGGGTGGCGAGCCGGGTCACCGCGCCGAGCCCCACGCCGAGGGTTCCGGCGGTGGTGTAGCCGTCGGTGAGGCAGCGTTCCAGTTCGGCCATGCCGGGGCCGCGGTCGGCGGCCAGGATCTCCATGCCCTCGCCGAGCGGCACGGGCTGGATGTAGAGGGTGCCGTCGCTGGCGTGCTTGTCGAGGTTGGTGGCCAGCTCCGAGGCGACCACGGCCGCCTGTTCGGGCAGCGCGCCGGGCAGCCCGCACGCCCGCGCCGTACGCCGTGCCGTCTCGGCCGCCAGGTGGACCGCGCTGTGATGGTCGATCCGTACCTGGGCGGTGGGGGGCACCGTCGTACGGATCACCGGACCGTCCACCGGGTGGCGACCACGACCGTGCCCTGCCCCGCGCCGGTGTGCACCGTGAACTCGTCCATCAGCCGGCGGGCCCCGCCCAGCCCGTGGCCGAGCCCCGCGCCGGTGGTGAAGCCGTCGGTGAGCGCCGTGTCGAGGTCGGCGATGCCGGGTCCGTCGTCCTTGACGACCAGCCGCAGCCCGCGCCCCGCGGGGCCGCGCACCTGCTCGATCGTCAGGCTGCCGCCCCCGCCGTGGACATAGGCGTTACGGGCCAGCTCGCTCGCCGCCGTGACCACCCGGGTCTGGTCGACGATCCCGAACCCGACCTCGACGGTGGCCGCGCGCACCGCGTGCCGCACCGCCAGCAGGTCCTCCTCGGTACGGACCTGATGGGTGACCTGACGGGTCACGGGCACGCCCGCCTCGCCGTCGCCCGCACGGGGCGCCGGCTTCGGCCGCCGGGAAGCGACGGTGGAGTCACCGGGCAGCGCCACGTCGGGACCCTCCCAGGGGTTCCTGGGCCTGCCGCCACCCCAGCGCGGCCAAGCCCTGTTCCGGGTTGAGTGCGGTCTCCACACCGACCAGTTCGATGCCCAGCTCCACCAGGGTGATCGCCACCGGGGGCCGCATGCCCGCCACGATCACCCGGGCGCCCAGCAGCCGGGACACCGTGGTCAGTTCCATCAGGGTGCGCGCCACGAAGGAGTCGATGATCTCCAGCCGGGAGATGTCGATGAGCACCCCCCGCGCCCCCTCGGCGGAGATACGGGCCGTCAGCTCCTCGGTGAAGGCGATGGCGGCGCGGTCGTCCAGCTCGTTGAGGAGCCCCGTGACCAGGACGTCGCCCAGCCGCAGGATCGGCACGCCCACCGGGCGGGGTTGGGTCACCGGCTCTCCCCCTCGTCCCCGCCCGGGCCCGGACCGTCGATCAGCTTGATCGCCGCGGCCAGCGCATCGGCCAGCGTCGCCCGCGTGAGGATGGTGGACAGGTCGATGCCGAGCTGGGCGATGGTCTGCGCGATGGACGGCTGGATGCCGCTGATCACGCAGTCCGCGCCCATCAGCCGCACCGCGTTGACGGTCTGCATGAGGTGCTGGGCGACGGCGGTGTCCACCGTCGAGACGCCCGTGATGTCGATGATCGCGACCAGCGCCTCATGGTCCTGTATCGCCTGGAGCAGGTTCTCCATGACGATCTGGGTCCGCGCGGTGTCCAGCGTGCCGATCAGCGGCACCGCCAGCACCTGCTTCCACAGCCGCACCACGGGCGTGGACAGCTCCATCAGCTGCTGGCTCTGCCGCCGGATGATCTCCTCGCGGCCCTCCACATACGTCTCGAAGGACAGCGCCCCGGCCACGTCGAGCAGCCGGTTGATGAAGACCGCCGTGGCGAACAGCTCCTCGGCGTCCCGGGTCTCCCGCTGCACGGCCTTCAGCAGCGCCTCCTTGAGCGCCAGCACCGCGAGCGAGGTCGCGGTCGGGGTCGCCCCGGACCGGGCACGGCGCAGGGACAGTCCCACGACCGCCTGGTGCAGCCCCGGGTGGGAGGTGACGACCCGTTCCGCCGGGGCGTCGCTCTCCAGCCCCGGGACCAGCGCGTCGATCAACGAATCGGCCTCCTCGCGGAGTTCGGCCTCGCTGATGTCGGTGCCGAGCAGCGCCTGCTCCAGCTGGAGCGCGACCCAGCGGTCGGCGATCTCCTCGTCACGCTCTTGCAGAGCCCTCGTCAGCTGTTCACGTACGGCGGCCTCACTGGTACTCACGCGGCTTACGTCCCTTCCCGGTCGGCCACCCGGACTCTGCGGCTCAGATGTTATCGATCTCCTGTGCTCCGGCTCCAGACACAGATGCGCGCAATCGTGTACCCGCTGATCGCGTACACACACGCGTCGCAGGTCAGCAGCAACCCGCACCGGGTAGTGAACGCTTGTTGCGGGATTCCTTGTTCCGGGCCGCGAGCAGCTCGTCGGCCGGGTAACCGACCTCTTCCAGGGTCAGTCCGTGGGGGCGTACGACATGGACCGCGGAATCCCGCACCCCCGCCGCCAGCACCTTCCCCGGCCAGTCCACCGGGCGGTGGCCGTCGCCGGTGAACAGCAGCGCGCCGACCAGCGAGCGGACCATGTTGTGGCAGAAGGCGTCGGCCCGCACCGTCGCCGTGATCACCCCGTCCGCGCCGCGCTCCCAGCTCAGCTTCTGGAGGGTGCGGATGGTGGTGGCGCCGTCCCGCCGCTTGCAGTACGCGGCGAAGTCGTGCTCACCGAGCAGCGGCGCCGAGGCCGCGTTCATGGCGTCCACGTCCAACGGCCAGTCGTGCCACAGCACATGGCCGCGCAGCAGCGGATCGACCCCGCCCGGATGGTCCACCACCCGGTAGGCGTACCGCCGCCAGATCGCCGAGAAGCGCGCGTTGAAGCCGGGCGGCGCCGCCGCCACCCGCCAGACCCGTACGTCGTGCGGCAGCCGCCCCGCCAGCCGGCGCAGCAGCTTGTCCCGGTGCTCGGCCCACAGCTCCTCCGGCAGGTCGACGTGGGCGACCTGCCCGCGGGCGTGCACCCCGGCGTCGGTGCGGCCCGCGACCGTCAGGTCAGGGGTCTCCGACGACCGGGTCACCGTGCCCAGGGCACTCTCCAGCTCGCCCTGGACGGTGCGCCGCTCACGCTGCTTGGCCCAGCCCGAGAAGTCCTTGCCGTCGTAACTCAGATCCAGCCGGACCCGTACGAAACCGGGCGCCGCCTCGTCACTCACGCAACCGTTCCTCTCCACGCACAACGCGGAACGGGCCCGCACCCAGAATCTGGGAGCGGGCCCGTCCGTACGACAAGCCGTCAGACGCCTCACGCGTCAGGCTCACCCCCGCTGACGCGGGGAAACGCCTCAGGCGTCCTTGGACTCCTCAGCCGGGGCCTCAGTGGCCTCGGCCTCGGTGGCCTCGTCCTTCTTGAGGTCCGCGACGGCCTGGTCGCCTGCGGCGTCCTTCGCGGTGCGCTTGGTGGCGGCCTCGGCCTCGCCGACCGCCTCCTGCTGCACGGTCAGGGCCTCGACCAGCTCGATGACCGCCATCGGGGCGTTGTCGCCACGACGGTTGCCGATCTTGGTGATGCGGGTGTAGCCACCCGGCCGGTTCTCGTAGCGCGGCGCGATCTCGGTGAAGAGAGTGTGCACGACGCTCTTGTCCCGGACGGTCTGGAGCACCAGACGGCGGTTGTGAAGGTCGCCCTTCTTCGCCTTGGTGACCAGCTTCTCCGCGACCGGGCGCAGGCGGCGGGCCTTCGCCTCGGTGGTGGTGATCCGGCCGTGCTCGAACAGCGCGGTGGCGAGGTTCGCCAGCAGGAGCCGCTCGTGCGCAGCGCTGCCGCCCAGACGGGCGCCCTTGGTGGGCTTCGGCATGGTGTATCTCCTAGATGTCTGCACCGGCCGTATCAGGTACCGGTGTCAGTTACCGACGAGCGTGTGCCCGCCGGAGGTATCAGTACTGCTCGGTCTCCACGAAACCGGCATCCGCGTCATCGTCCGCGCCGAAGGCGTCCGCGGCGGCGGTCGGGTCGAATCCGGGCGGGCTGTCCTTGAGCGCGAGGCCCATACCGGCCAGCTTCGCCTTGACCTCGTCGATCGACTTGGCGCCGAAGTTGCGGATGTCGAGCAGGTCCGCCTCGGAGCGGGCCACGAGCTCGCCCACGGAGTGGATGCCCTCGCGCTTGAGGCAGTTGTACGAGCGGACCGTGAGCTCGAGCTCCTCGATCGGCAGCGCCAGATCGGCGGCCAGGGCGGCGTCCGTCGGGGACGGGCCCATGTCGATGCCCTCGGCGTCCACGTTCAGCTCGCGGGCCAGGCCGAACAGCTCGACCAGGGTCTTACCGGCCGACGCCATGGCGTCGCGCGGGCGCATGGCCTGCTTGGTCTCGACGTCGACGATCAGCTTGTCGAAGTCGGTGCGCTGCTCGACACGGGTCGCCTCGACCTTGTACGTGACCTTGAGGACCGGCGAGTAGATCGAGTCGACCGGAATCCGGCCGATCTCCTGGCCGACCTGCTTGTTCTGGACGGCGGAGACATAGCCGCGACCGCGCTCGACGGTCAGCTCCATCTCCAGCTTGCCCTTGCCGTTGAGCGTGGCGAGGACCAGGTCCGGGTTGTGCACCTCGACACCGGCCGGCGGGGCGATGTCGGCGGCGGTGACCAGACCCGGGCCCTGCTTGCGCAGGTACATCACGACCGGCTCGTCGTGCTCCGAGGAGACGACCAGCTGCTTGATGTTGAGGATCAGGTCGGTGACGTCCTCCTTGACGCCCGGCACGGTGGTGAACTCGTGCAGGACCCCGTCGATCCGGATGGACGTGACCGCCGCACCGGGAATCGAGGACAGGAGCGTACGACGCAGGGAGTTTCCGAGGGTGTAGCCGAAGCCCGGCTCCAGCGGCTCGATCACGAACCGGGAGCGGAATTCGTCGACGACCTCTTCGGTCAACGAGGGACGCTGAGCGATCAGCATGAGGTTTTCCTCCAGTCTCCGGCGCCCGCTATTTGACGCCGAACCCTTCAATGGTACGGGCGGTACGTGCCGAACGGCGCCGTACCGCCCGTATCGCCTGTGCTACTCGGAGTACTACTTCGAGTAGAGCTCGACGATGAGCTGCTCCTGCACCTGGGTGTCGATCACCTGGCGCTCGGGCATCGAGTGCACCAGGATCCGCAGCTGCGACGGAATGGCCTCGAGCCACGCCGGCACGGTGCGGTCGCCGGCCTCGGCCACGGCCACCTGGAAGGGGGTCATGGTCCGGGACTTCTGGCGGACCTCGATGATGTCGTTCACGGCGACGCGGGCCGACGGGATGTCGGTCTTGACGCCGTTCACGGTGAAGTGGCCGTGACGCACCAGCTGGCGGGCGTGGTCCCGGGACTTGGCGAAGCCCGCCCGGTAGACCACGTTGTCCAGCCGCGTCTCGAGGATGCGAAGAAGGTTCTCACCGGTCTTGCCGGTCTTCTTGTTCGCCTCCGCGTAGTAGCCACGGAACTGCTTCTCAAGGACGCCGTAAATGCGGGTCGCCTTCTGCTTCTCACGAAGCTGAAGGAGGTACTCGCTGTCCTTGGTGCGCCCGCGACCGTGCTCACCCGGGGGGTAAGGACGGATCTCGATCGGGCACTTTGCGCTCTCGCACTTGCTCCCCTTGAGGAAGAGCTTCTGCTTTTCCCGACGGCAACGCTTGCAGTCGGCCCCGGTGTAACGCGCCATTTTCTAGTTGTCTCCTACTTCAGCAGCGGGTCAGACGCGCCGACGCTTGGGCGGGCGGCATCCGTTGTGCGGAGTCGGAGTGACGTCCTGGATCGAGCCCACCTCCAGGCCGGTGGCCTGGAGCGAGCGGATCGCGGTCTCACGGCCGGAGCCCGGACCCTTGACGAACACGTCGACCTTGCGCATGCCGTGCTCCTGCGCGCGGCGGGCGGCCGACTCGGCGGCCATCTGCGCGGCGAACGGAGTGGACTTGCGCGAGCCCTTGAAGCCGACGTGGCCGGCCGAGGCCCAAGAAATCACGTTCCCGGTGGGGTCCGTGATCGAGACGATGGTGTTGTTGAACGTGCTCTTGATGTGAGCGTGCCCGTGGGCGACGTTCTTCTTTTCCTTGCGGCGCACCTTCTTGGCGCCGGCCGTCCTGCTCTTCGGAGGCATTCCTGAATTCTCCCGTGGAGGTGGTCGGTCCTACAGCTCGGACCGCTTGGCAGCGTCCGGTGCGGACTACTTCTTGCCCGGCTTCTTCTTACCGGCGATCGCGCGACGCGGGCCCTTACGGGTGCGGGCGTTGGTGCTGGTGCGCTGGCCGTGGACCGGCAGGCCGCGGCGGTGACGCAGGCCCTGGTAGCAGCCGATCTCCACCTTGCGGCGGATGTCGGCCTGAATCTCACGACGGAGGTCACCCTCGGTCTTGATGTTGTTGTCCACGTACTCGCGGATCTTGACCAGGTCCTCTTCGGCCAGGTCGCGAACGCGGGTGTCCGGGTTCACACCGGTGTTGGCGAGCGTCTGCTGGGCAAGGGTGCGACCGATGCCGAAGACGTAGGTGAGGGCGACCTCGACGCGCTTTTCGCGCGGGAGATCAACGCCTGCAAGGCGTGCCATGAATCTGGCTCCATTGGTTGTCGGAGGTCTTCCACAGCACCTGTCCCGGCCGGGCGGGCCGGGTCCCCGGCCTCCGACCGGGGGTGTCGCCCCCGCGAGTGCGGGAACGGGTGACTGCGTATGTACGTACAGCTATACGTCGCGCGAAGATTGCTGCGAAAGGTGCAGGTCTGCGGTCGGCGTGCGTCAGCCCTGGCGCTGCTTGTGGCGCAGGTTGTCGCAAATGACCATGACCCGCCCGTGACGGCGGATCACCTTGCACTTGTCGCAGATCTTCTTGACGCTCGGCTTGACCTTCATGGTGTGAGGTTCTCCGGGTCGTGAGATCTACTTGTAGCGGTAGACGATCCGTCCGCGCGTGAGGTCGTACGGAGACAGCTCCACGACAACCCGGTCATCGGGCAGGATGCGGATGTAGTGCATGCGCATCTTGCCGCTGATGTGCGCGAGGACCTTGTGACCGTTCTGCAGTTCCACCTTGAACATCGCGTTCGGCAGAGACTCGATCACGGTGCCCTCGATTTCGATGGCGCCTTGCTTCTTGGCCATGTCCTGCTTTCGGGATCGGCTACCTTGATCGGCTCGAGACATGCGGGAGGGCATGCGTGAGCCGACGTGTCAGTCTACGTCAGGGCATCCCGAAACACGAATCCGGGGCAGCATGCCCGGATTCCGCGGTGTTTATGCCAAAGAAGATCACGGAGGGCGACGGGATCAGGCCAGCGGGTCCGGCGCGGTCTCCACGCCCAGCTCGGCCAGCTTCGCCTTGCCGCCGTCCACCGCGGTCAGCACCAGCGGGCCCTCCTCGGTCAGCGCGACCGAGTGCTCCCAGTGGCTGGACCAGGTGCCGTCGTCCGTCTTGACGGTCCAGTCGTCGGCGAGGACGTGGGTCTTCGCGGTACCGAGGCTCACCATCGGCTCGATCGCGATGCAGAAGCCGGGCACCAGCTTCGGGCCCTTGCCGCGCTTGCGGGAGACGTAGTTCAGCAGGTGCGGGTCCATGTGCATCTGGCTGCCGATGCCGTGGCCGCCGTAGTCCTCGATGATCCCGTACTTACCGGAGGCCGGACGCGGCTGGCGCCGGATGTAGCCCTCGATCGCCTTGGAGATGTCGATCAGCCGGTTGCCCTTGCGGACCGCGGCGATCCCGGCCCACATCGACTCCTCGGTGACCCGGCTCAGCTCGAGCAGCTCCGGGGCGTGGCCCTCGCCGACGAAGACGGTGAAGGCGGCGTCGCCGTGCCAGCCGTCGATGATAGCGCCCGCGTCGATGGAGAGGAGGTCGCCGTCCTTCAGCACGGTCTCCCGGTCCGGGATGCCGTGCACCACGATGTCGTTCACCGAGGTGCAGATGGTCGCGGGGAAGCCGCCGTAGCCCAGGAAGTTCGACTTGGCGCCGTGGTCGGCGATCACCTTGCGGGCGACGTCGTCCAGGTCCTTGGTGGAGGCACCGGGCACCGCGGCCGCGCGGGTCGCCTCGTGGATGGCGGCGACGACCAGCCCCGCCTCGCGCATCTTGGCGATCTGCTCGGCTGTCTTGATCTCCACCATGGGGTGCCTTCCGGGATCAGTCTCTGGTGCTGCGGTCGTCGTGCCGTGACGTATCTGCTCAACAGTACGGCCGTGGCGCCCCTTGGGGGCACCACGGCCGGTATTCCGGTCCTCGCGGCCGTCAGGCCGCCTTGGCGGCCAGAGCGCCCATCGCGCGCTGCGTCACCTCGGACACCTTGCCGAGCGCCGGGATCGTCACGACCTGGCCCTTGGCCTTGTAGTAGTCGATGATCGGCTCGGTCTCGCGGTGGTAGACCTCGAGGCGCTTGCGGACGGTTTCCTCGCTGTCGTCCTCGCGCTGGTACAGCTCACCGCCGCACACGTCGCACACGCCCTCGGTCTCGGGCTTCTTGTACTCCACGTGGAAGGTGTGCGCGCTGTCGTTGCGGCAGGTGCGGCGGCCGGCGATGCGCTTGACCACCTCGTCCTCCGGGACCTCCAGGTCCAGGACCGCGTCCAGCGTCAGCTCGTTCTCCCGCAGGTAGGCGTCCAGCGCCTGGGCCTGGGCCACGTTGCGCGGGAAGCCGTCGAGCAGGAAGCCGTTCGCGGCGTCCGGCTGGCTCATCCGGTCCTCGGCCATGCCGACCGTGACCTCGTCCGGTACCAGCTGCCCGGCCCTCATGTATTCCTGCGCCTGCTTGCCGAGCGGTGTGCCCTGGCTGATGTTCGCGCGGAAGAGGTCGCCCGTGGAGATGTGCGGGATCGACAGGTTCTTGGCCAGGTACGTGGCTTGCGTACCCTTACCGGCTCCTGGAGGCCCGACGAGGACGATTCGCATCAGCGGAGGAACCCTTCGTAGTGTCGCTGCTGAAGCTGGCTCTCGATCTGCTTCACGGTCTCCAGGCCGACACCCACGATGATCAGGATGCTCGTGCCGCCGAACGGGAAGTTCTGGTTCGCGTTGAGCGTCACGAGCGCCACCGTGGGCACCAGGGCGATCAGACCCAGATAGAGCGCACCGGGCCACGTGATGCGGTTCAGCACGTAGCTCAGATACTCAGCAGTGGGACGACCAGCCCGAATACCCGGGATGAACCCACCATACTTCTTCATGTTGTCGGCAACTTCTTCGGGGTTGAAGCTGATGGCGACGTAGAAGAACGCGAAGAAAACGATCAGCAGGAAGTACGCGGTGATGTAGATCGGGTGGTCGCCCTTGACCAGGTTCTGCGAGATCCAGTTCGCCCAGCCGGCCTTGGACTGGCTGAACTGGACGATCAGCGCCGGAATGTAGAGCAGGGACGAGGCGAAGATCACGGGGATCACACCCGCCTGGTTCACCTTCATCGGGATGTAGGTGGACGTGCCGCCGTAGCTGCGACGGCCGATCATCCGCTTGGCGTACTGCACCGGGATGCGGCGCTGCGCCTGCTCGACGAAGACCACCAGGGCGACCATGGCCAGACCACAGGCGATCACCAGGCCGAACTCCAGCCAGCCCCCCATGATCTTGCCCTGCTGCTTGATGCTCCACATGGCGCTGGGGAAACCGGCGGCGATCGAGACGAACATCAGGATCGACATGCCGTTGCCGATGCCGCGGTCGGTGACCAGCTCACCGAGCCACATGATCAGCGCGGTGCCGGCGGTCATCGTGATGACCATCACGGCGGTGGTGAAGATCGAATCGTCCCGGACGATCTGACTGCCGACCGGGCAGCTCTGGAACAGAGAACCGCTGCGCGCGGTGGCGACCAGGCCGGTGCCCTGGAGAATCGCGAGCGCGACGGTCAGGTAACGGGTGTACTGCGTGATCTTCGCCTGCCCGGTCTGGCCCTCCTTCTTGAGGGCCTCCAGACGCGGGATCACCACGGTCAGCAGCTGAAGGATGATGCTCGCCGTGATGTACGGCATGATCCCGAGCGCGAAGATGGTGATCTGGAGCAGTGCGCCACCACTGAACATGTTGACCAGGCCGAACAGCCCCTGCTGACCCTTGGCCAGATCCATGCACGTCTGGACGTTCTTGTAGTCGATGCCCGGGATCGGGACATGTTGCCCGAGCCGGAACAGGACGATGATGGCCAGCGTGAACAGCAGCTTCTTGCGCAGGTCGGGCGTCTTGAACGCCCGGGCGAACGCGGTGAGCACGGTGCCTCCTGCGCCCCCCGCGTTCGTTCGCGAGAGGTGACGGTCTTGAGGATCGACGAATACTTATCAGCCAGGACCCGTACGAAGACGTACCGCACGGAAGGTAACGGCGCACGCCACCTTACCGGCGACCTGGCCTCCCTAGGAACGACCAACCGGGGATGCCCCGTATCTGGGGCATCCCCGGCCAGTTTCGCACGTTGCTCAGACGAGCTCGGTGACAGTGCCACCGGCGGCGGTGATCTTCTCCTTGGCGGAGCCGGAGACGGCGTCGACCGTCACCTGGAGCGCCACGGAGACCTCGCCGGAGCCCAGCACCTTGACGAGCTGGTTCTTGCGCACCGCACCCTTGGCGACCAGGTCGGCCACCGTGACCTCGCCACCCTGCGGGTAGAGCGCGGTCAGCTTGTCCAGGTTCACGACCTGGTACTCGGTGCGGAAGGGGTTCTTGAAGCCCTTCAGCTTCGGGAGCCGCATGTGGAGGGGCATCTGCCCACCCTCGAAGCGCTCCGGAACCTGGTAACGGGCCTTCGTGCCCTTGGTACCACGACCAGCGGTCTTACCCTTGGACGCCTCACCACGACCGACACGGGTCTTGGCGGTCTTGGCGCCCGGGGCGGGCCGGAGGTTGTGGACCTTCAGCGGGTTGTTCTCCGCCATGTCAGTCGACCTCCTCGACCGTCACGAGGTGCCGCACGGTGGTCGCCATGCCGCGGAACTCGGGGCGGTCCTCCTTGACAACCACGTCGCCGAGCTTCTTCAGCCCGAGCGAACGCAGGGTGTCGCGGTGGTTCTGCTTGCTGCCGATGTACGACTTCGTCTGCGTGATCTTGAGGCGGGCCATGCTCACACACCCACCCCGGCACGCGCCCGCAGCAGAGCGGCGGGGGCGACGTCCTCGAGCGGCAGACCACGACGGGCGGCGATCTCCTCGGGCCGCTGAAGGCCCTGGAGAGCGGCGCGCGTGGCGTGCACGATGTTGATCGGGTTCGACGAGCCGAGCGACTTGCTCAGCACGTCGTGGATGCCCGCGCACTCCAGAACGGCGCGCACCGGGCCACCGGCGATCACACCGGTACCGGGGGACGCCGGCTTGAGCAGCACGACGCCCGCGGCCTCTTCACCCTGGATCGGGTGCGGGATGGTGCCGGCGATCCGGGGGACCTTGAAGAAGTGCTTCTTGGCCTCCTCCACGCCCTTGGCGATCGCGGCCGGCACCTCCTTGGCCTTGCCGTAACCGACACCGACGGTGCCGTCACCATCGCCCACCACGACCAGCGCGGTGAAGCTGAAGCGACGACCACCCTTCACAACCTTGGCGACGCGGTTGATCGCGACAACACGCTCGACGTAAGCGGTCTTCTCGGCAGCTGCGCCGCCGTCCCGCCGGTCCTTCCGGTCCCGCCGCTCGCCGCCACCGGCGCCGCCACCGCGACGCTGGGGTCCAGCCATTGGATTTACCTCTCTCGTTTCCGCTTTGCGTTGGAACCGGGGCCTAGAACTGCAGCCCGGCCTCACGGGCAGCGTCCGCCAGAGCGGCGATCCGCCCGGCGTACCTGTTGCCGCCGCGGTCGAACACGACCGCCTCGACGCCCGCGGCCTTCGCCCGCTCGGCGACCAGCGCGCCGACCTGCTTGGCCTGAGCGCTCTTGTCACCCTCGGCGCCACGGATGGAGGTGTCCAGGGTCGACGCGGAGGCCACCGTGTGGCCCGCGATGTCGTCGATGACCTGGGCCACCATGTGACGGTTGGACCGCGTCACGACCAGGCGGGGGCGCTCCGGCGTACCGGAGACCCGCTTGCGGACGCGGATGTGACGGCGCTTGACGGCCGCGGCCTTGCGCGCGTCGCCCTTCGCGATCTTCACACCGTATGTCATGGCTTACTTACCAGCCTTTCCGACCTTGCGGCGGATGACCTCGCCCGCGTACTTGACGCCCTTGGCCTTGTACGGGTCCGGGCGGCGCAGCTTGCGGATGTTCGCGGCGACCTCGCCGACCTTCTGCTTGTCGATACCCTCGACGCTCAGCTTGGTCGGGGACTCCACCTTGAAGGAGATGCCCTCGGGCGCCTCCACCAGGATCGGGTGGCTGTAGCCCAGCGAGAACTCCAGGTTGGAGCCCTTCGCCAGGACGCGGTAACCGACACCGCTGATCTCGAGCGCCTTGCTGTAGCCCTGGGTCACGCCGGTGATCATGTTCGCCACCAGCGTGCGGGACAGGCCGTGCAGGGCCTTGTTCTGACGCTCGTCGTTCGGGCGGGTGACAACGAGAGTGTTGTCCTCACCCTTGGCGACATCGATCGGCGCGGCGACGGTGTGCGAGAGAGAGCCCTTGGGGCCCTTCACGGCGACCGTGCGGCCATCGATGGTGACGTCCACACCAGCGGGAACCTGGATGGGCAGCTTGCCAATACGCGACATGTTGCTTCCTCCGTTCCCTGTTACCAGACGTAGGCGAGGACTTCCCCACCCACGCCCTTCTTGCCGGCCTGCTTGTCGGTGAGGAGCCCGTACGACGTGGAGATGATCGCCACGCCCAGGCCGCCGAGCACCTTCGGCAGGTTGGTGGACTTTGCGTAGACCCGCAGGCCCGGCTTCGAAATCCGCTTGATGCCGGCGATCGAGCGCTCGCGGTTCGGGCCGAACTTCAGCTCGAGGGTGAGGTTCTTGCCGACCTCGGCGTCCTCGACCTTCCAGCCGGTGATGTAGCCCTCCTGCTGGAGGATCTCCGCGATGTGCGACTTGATCTTGCTGTGCGGCATCTCGACGGAGTCGTGGTACGCCGAGTTCGCGTTTCGCAGACGCGTCAGCATGTCTGCGATCGGATCGGTCATGGTCATGATGGCCTTCGGCCTCTCTCGCCGGGGTTTCCTGTATGCGCCATCCCTCTCACCCTCAATGGGGCACGGGTGCGGCGCGGGGACCTACGGCGTAGTAAGAATTCTGGGCGGCGAGCGCCCAACCCTTCCACTCTACGGGAGTGAGCGGGCGGGGCTCGCCATCCATTGCTTACCGAGAGCCCGGTTACCTGCCCTTACGGGCCGGTTACCAGGAGCTCTTGGTCACGCCCGGCAGCTCGCCACGGTGAGCCATCTCACGAAGGCACACGCGGCACAGACCGAACTTGCGGTACACGGAGTGCGGACGGCCGCAGCGCTGGCAGCGGGTGTAGCCGCGCACGCCGAACTTCGGCTTGCGAGCGGCCTTGGCAATGAGAGCCTTCTTCGCCACGGCTCACGCCTCCTTGAACGGGAAGCCGAGGTGACGCAGCAGGGCCCGGCCCTCTTCGTCGTTGGTCGCCGTGGTCACCACGGTGATGTCCATACCCCGGACGCGGTCGATCTTGTCCTGGTCGATCTCGTGGAACATGACCTGCTCCGTGAGACCGAAGGTGTAGTTCCCACGGCCGTCGAACTGCTTCGGCGACAGACCGCGGAAGTCGCGGATGCGCGGCAGCGCGAGCGACACCAGGCGGTCCAGGAACTCCCACATGCGGTCACCGCGGAGGGTGACGTGGGCACCGATCGGCTGGCCCTCACGCAGCTTGAACTGCGCGATGGACTTACGGGCCTTGGTGACGGCCGGCTTCTGGCCGGTGATCGTGGTGAGGTCGCGGATGGCGCCCTCGATCAGCTTGGAGTCGCGGGCGGCGTCGCCCACACCCATGTTGACCACGACCTTGGTGAGGCCCGGGATCTGCATGACGTTCCCGTACGAGAACTGCTCCTGCAGCTTGCCCTGGATCTCTTCGCGGTAGCGCGTCTTGAGACGCGGTGCAGTGGTGGTGGCAGTCATCAGATGTCCTCACCGGTCCGCTTGGCAACGCGGATCTTGTTGCCGTCGTCGTCGAAGCGGAACCCGACGCGGGTGACGACCTTGTTGCCGTCCTTCTCCACCACGAGCTGAACGTTGCTCACGTGGATCGGGGCCTCGGTCGTCACGATGCCGCCGGTCTTCGAACCACGAGCGGTCTGTCCGGCCTTGGTGTGCTTCTTGACCCGGTTGACACCCTCGACCAGGACGCGGTCCTCGCGGGGGAAGGCCGCGATGACCTTGCCCTGCTTGCCCCTGTCCTTACCGGTGATGACCTGGACCAGGTCGCCCTTCTTGATCTTCATCGGTTACAGCACCTCCGGCGCGAGCGAGATGATCTTCATGAACTTCTTCTCGCGCAGCTCACGGCCCACCGGGCCGAAGATACGGGTGCCGCGGGGGTCGCCATCGTTCTTGAGGATGACGGCCGCGTTCTCGTCGAAGCGGATGTACGAACCGTCCGGGCGGCGGCGCTCCTTCACGGTGCGCACGATGACCGCCTTGATGACGTCACCCTTCTTCACGTTGCCACCGGGGATCGCGTCCTTCACGGTGGCGACGATCACGTCACCGATGCCCGCGTAGCGGCGACCGGAGCCACCGAGAACACGGATGCAAAGGATCTCCTTCGCTCCCGTGTTGTCGGCGACGCGCAGTCGCGACTCCTGCTGGATCACGTCTATCTCCTGATCGTCTGCCGGTTCCCGGCAGGGGCTCGCTCGTTTCTAGCGGTACGAGCCCCTGCCGAGCCTGGCGGAACTGACCTGAGGGCTGCTGCCCTCAGGGGGTTACTTGGCCTTCTCGAGGATCTCGACGACGCGCCAGCGCTTGGTCGCGGACAGCGGCCGGGTCTCCATGAGGAGGACACGGTCGCCGACACCCGCGGCGTTCTGCTCGTCGTGCGCCTTGAGCTTGTTGGTACGGCGGATGACCTTGCCGTACAGCGCGTGCTTGACGCGGTCCTCGACGGCGACGACGACGGTCTTGTCCATCTTGTCGCTGACGACCAGACCCTCACGGGTCTTGCGGAAGCCGCGGCTCTGCGGTGCGTTCTCAGTCACATTCGTCTCGCTCATCAGGCGCTCTCCACCGTCTCGATGCCGAGCTCGCGCTCCCGCATCAGGGTGTAGATCCGGGCGATGTCCTTGCGGACGGCCTTCAGCCGGCCGTGGTTCTCGAGCTGTCCGGTCGCCGCCTGGAAGCGGAGGTTGAACAGCTCTTCCTTGGCCTCACGCAGCTTGCCAACGAGGTCCTCGTTGTTCAGCTCACGCAGCTCGGACGCCTTGGTACCGGCCGCCATCACGACTCACCTGCCTCGCGCCGCACGATCCGGCACTTCATCGGGAGCTTGTGAGCAGCGCGGGTGAGCGCCTCACGCGCAGTCTTCTCGTTCGGGTAGGACAGCTCGAACATCACCCGACCGGGCTTGACGTTCGCGACCCACCACTCCGGCGAACCCTTACCGGAACCCATGCGGGTCTCGGCGGGCTTCTTCGTCAGCGGACGGTCCGGGTAGATGTTGATCCAGACCTTGCCGCCACGCTTGATGTGGCGGGTCATCGCGATACGAGCGGCCTCGATCTGACGGTTCGTGACGTACGCCGGGGTGACGGCCTGGATGCCGTACTCGCCGAACGCCAGCTCCGTGCCGCCCTTGGCCATGCCGGACCGCTTGGGGTGGTGCTGCTTGCGGTGCTTGACCCTGCGAGGGATCAGCATGTCGGTCAGGCCTCCGTTCCGGTGCTCTCAGCAGCCGGAGCAGCGGCAGCGGCCTCGGCCTTGGGGGCCTCGGCAGCGGCGTTCTGCTGCTGCGGCTTACGGCCACGGCCACCACGCTCGCCACCACGGCGCTGCGGGCGGTCGCTGCCGCCGCGCGACGGGCGGTTGCCGGCGCGGGCGGCGGCGTTCTCGGCGCGGACCTCGGCGATGTTCTTGACGTCGCCCTTGTAGATCCACACCTTGACGCCGATGCGGCCGAAGGTGGTCTTGGCCTCGAAGAAGCCGTAGTCGACGTTCGCGCGGAGCGTGTGCAGGGGCACGCGGCCCTCGCGGTAGAACTCCGAGCGGGACATCTCGGCGCCGCCGAGACGGCCACCACACTGGATCTTGATGCCCTTGGCACCGGCCTTCATCGTCGACTGCATGCTCTTACGCATGGCGCGACGGAAGGAGACGCGGGAGGACAGCTGCTCGGCGACGGCCTGGGCGACCAGCTGAGCGTCCACCTCGGGGTTCTTGACCTCGAGGATGTTCAGCTGCACCTGCTTGCCGGTGAGCTTCTCCAGCTCGCCGCGGATACGGTCGGCCTCCGCGCCGCGACGGCCGATGACGATGCCCGGCCGGGCGGTGTGGATGTCGACGCGGACGCGGTCACGGGTGCGCTCGATCTCCACCTTGGAGATACCGGCGCGCTCCATGCCCTTCGTCATCATCCGGCGGATGGCGACGTCTTCCTTGACGTAGTCCTTGTACAGCTTGTCGGCGTACCAGCGCGACTTGAAGTCGGTGGTGATGCCGAGCCGGAACCCGTGCGGGTTAACCTTCTGGCCCATTACCGGGTTCCTTCCTTGCTGCTGACGACCACGGTGATGTGGCTGGTCCGCTTGCGGATCCGGTAGGCACGGCCCTGGGCGCGCGGACGGAAACGCTTCAGGGTCGGGCCCTCGTCGACGTAGGCCTCGGAGATGACGAGGCTGTCGGCGTCGGTGTGGTCGTAGTTGTGCGCGGCGTTGGCAATGGCGCTGTCCAGCACCTTGCCGACCGGCACGCTCGCGGCCTGCGGGGCGAAACGCAGGACCGCCTGAGCCTCCGTGGCGCCCATGCCACGAATGAGGTCCACCACGCGGCGGGCCTTCATGGGCGTGACGCGGATGTACCGCGCCTGGGCCCTGGCTTCCATGGTTGTCCCTTCGGTGTCTGTCATGAGTCTTTTCCGCCGATCAGCGACGACGCGACTTGCGGTCGTCCTTCTCGTGGCCGCGGAAGGTGCGGGTCGGCGCGAACTCGCCGAGCTTGTGGCCGACCATCGACTCGGAGACGAACACCGGGACGTGCTTACGGCCGTCGTGCACCGCGATCGTGTGGCCGAGCATGGCCGGGACGATCATCGAGCGGCGGGACCAGGTCTTGATGACGTTCTTGGTGCCGGCTTCGTTCTGAACATCCACCTTCTTGATCAGGTGGTCGTCGACGAAGGGCCCCTTCTTGAGACTACGCGGCATCTAAACCCGCTCCTAGCGCTTCTTGTTCGTCTTGCGGCGGCGGACGATGTACTTGTTGCTGGCCTTCTTCGGCGAGCGCGTACGGCCCTCCTTCTGACCCCACGGCGAGACCGGGTGGCGACCACCGGAAGTCTTGCCTTCACCACCACCGTGCGGGTGGTCGACGGGGTTCATGACCACACCACGAACGGTCGGGCGGACGCCCTTCCAGCGCATGCGGCCGGCCTTGCCCCAGTTGATGTTCGACTGCTCGGCGTTGCCGACCTCGCCTACGGTGGCGCGGCAGCGGACGTCGACCAGGCGGATCTCACCGGACGGCATACGAAGGTGGGCCATGGAGCCCTCCTTCGCCAGCAGCTGCACGGAGGCACCCGCGGAGCGGGCGAACTTCGCGCCGCCACCGGGCCGCAGCTCGATGGCGTGCAGCGTGGTACCGACGGGGATGTTGCGCAGCGACAGGTTGTTGCCCGGCTTGATGTCGGCGCCGGGGCCGTTCTCGATCCGGTCGCCCTGCTTCAGGCCACGCGGCGCGAGGATGTAGCGCTTCTCGCCGTCCACGTAGTGGAGCAGCGCGATGCGAGCGGTGCGGTTCGGGTCGTACTCGATGTGTGCGACCTTCGCCGGGACGCCGTCCTTGTCATGACGGCGGAAGTCGATGACGCGGTACGCACGCTTGTGACCGCCACCCTGGTGGCGGACCGTGATGCGACCGGCGTTGTTACGACCGCCCTTGCTGTGCAGCGGGCGGACCAGCGACTTCTCCGGCGTGGACCGCGTGATCTCGACGAAGTCGGCGACGCTGGAGCCACGACGCCCCGGGGTCGTCGGCTTGTACTTGCGGATACCCATTTCTCAGTCCTCGGAATATTCCGGACTTCTGGACGTTCCGGCCTCCGTCAGGAGGTCGGGCCGCCGAAGATGTCGATACGGTCGCCCTCGGCAAGGGTCACGATGGCGCGCTTGGTGTCCTTGCGCTTGCCGTAACCGGTGCGGGTGCGCTTGCGCTTGCCCTGCCGGTTGATCGTGTTGACCCCGGTGACCTTGACCGAGAAGACCGCCTCGACGGCCTGCTTGATCTGGGTCTTGTTCGCGCGCGGGTCGACGATGAACGTGTACTTGTTCTCGTCCAGCAGCGCGTAGCTCTTCTCCGAGACCACCGGCTTGACGAGAACGTCGCGGGGGTCCGTGAAGGTCTTGCTGGTGACAGCGGTCGCCTCACTCATCAGGCGGCGCTCCCTTCGGTCTTCTCAGCGGCCTTGGGACCAGCCACGAAGGACTCGAGGGCGGCCTTGGTGAAGACCACGTCATCGGAGACGAGCACGTCGTACGTGTTCAGCTGGCCCGGCTCCAGGATGTGCACCTGGGGCAGGTTGCGGGCGGACAGCCACGCGGCCTCGTCGCTCCGCTCGGCGACCAGCAGCACATGCTTGCGCTGGCTGATCTTGCCCAGCAGGACCTTGGCGGCCTTGGTGGAGATGTCGCCCTCGACCACGCCGGTCACGACGTGAACGCGGCTGTGGCGCGCCCGGTCCGAGAGGGCCCCGCGCAGCGCGGCGGCCTTCATCTTCTTCGGGGTCCGCTGGCTGTAGTCACGCGGCACGGGACCGTGCACGACGCCACCACCGGCGAACTGCGGCGCGCGGGTCGAGCCCTGACGGGCGCGACCGGTGCCCTTCTGGCGGTACGGCTTCTTGCCACCGCCGCGGACCTCGCCACGGGTCTTGGTCTTGTGCGTGCCCTGACGGGCAGCGGCCAGCTGTGCGACAACGACCTGGTGGATCAGCGGAACGCTGACCTGCGCGTCGAAGATCTCCGTGGGGAGCTCGACGGTCCCGGCCTTGTCGCCTGCCGGCGAAAGGATGTCAATGGTGCTCATCGGTTACCTCAGGCCCCCTTGGCCGCGGTACGGACCAGGACGAGGCCGCCGTTCGGACCAGGAACCGCTCCCTTGATCAGGAGCAGACCCTTCTCCGCGTCAACGGCATGGACGGTCAGGTTCTGGGTGGTGACCCGCTCGTTGCCCATGCGGCCGGCCATGCGCAGGCCCTTGAACACGCGGCCCGGGGTGGCGCAGCCACCGATGGAGCCAGGCGAGCGGTGCTTGCGCTGGGTGCCGTGGCCGGCGCCGAGGCCACCGAAGCCGTGGCGCTTCATGACACCGGCGGTGCCCTTGCCCTTGCTGGTGCCGGTCACGTCGACCTTCACACCGGACTCGAACGCCTCGGCGGTGACCTCCTGGCCGAGCGTGTACTCGCTGGCGTCAGCGGTACGCAGCTCCACCAGGTGGCGGCGCGGAGTGACGTCGGCCTTGGCGAAGTGGCCCTTGAGGGGCTTGTTCACCTTGCGCGGGTCGATCTCGCCGAAGGCGATCTGGACGGCGTCGTAGCCGTCGGCGTCATCGGTACGGACCTGGGTCACGACGCAGGGCCCGGCCTTGACGACGGTGACCGGGACGACACGGTTGTTCTCGTCCCACACCTGCGTCATGCCGAGCTTCTCGCCCAGGACGCCCTTGATCTGCTTAGCCATCTCGCGCGTCACCTCAGAGCTTGATCTCGATGTCGACGCCAGCCGGCAGGTCGAGACGCATGAGCGAGTCGACGGTCTTCGGCGTGGGGTCGAGGATGTCGATGAGGCGCTTGTGCGTACGCATCTCGAAGTGCTCGCGCGAGTCCTTGTACTTGTGCGGCGACTTGATGACGCAGTACACGTTCTTCTCTGTGGGCAGCGGCACCGGGCCCGCGACCGACGCACCAGTGCGGGTCACCGTCTCGACGATCTTCTTCGCCGAGGAGTCGATGACCTCGTGGTCGTAGGCCTTGAGCCGGATGCGGATCTTCTGTCCCGCCATGGCTACTTCGTAGTCCTGTCTCTCGTAACGCTCTGGGACCCGGTGGCGTTAGCGGCCCTCCCACCCCACTCCCGACCCACGCGGTCGGGCGTGTCGCGCCCCTTCCCGTAAATCTCCACATGGAAGATCCCTGGTGAAGGGGTTTGGCTGGGGGAGAAAGTCACCCACCGGGCGCCTGGCTGGGGCCCCGCTGACACTTCCCGGAAGATTCCCGTACTTCCGTCCCTGATCAGAGACGACGAGTACTGCGGGACTCGCTTCCAGTCCTCCCGGCGGGAGGCGCGCAGCATTGGCACTCAACCGAGCAACCCGGACAGTCTGCCATACGGGACCCAGCCTCCGCGAATCGGCCCAGGAGCGTACCCCACACCCACATCGGCGAACCCCTCGATTGCCCCGTGGTGCGACGGACCGCGGCCACGGTACCTTCGGCACGCCGAGAAGAGGGGGGTATCGGGATGGCTGATCCGTTACGGGTGGAGATCCTGCGGGCGGGCGAGGAGCACGTGGAGCAGATCGCCCGGCTCGCCGAGTCACGGAGCCTGAACGGGCCGGGCGGCATCCAGGGATCGACGGACGGCGGCTTCCTGGTCTCGGCGTACACCGAGGCGGACTACCGCTCCCGGCTCGCGACCGCCGAGCACTTCTATGTGGCGGTCAAGGGCGGGCAGGTGCTGGCGTTCCTCATGGCGTACAGCTCCGATCAGGTCGAGCCGGACGAATGGCTGAACCGCCGGATCAAGACGACGCTGGGCGCCTTCCTGGTGATCAAGCAGATCTGCGTGTCCCGCGAGGCGGCGCGCTCCGGGATCGCCTCGATGCTCTATTACCACGTACTCGACCAGTGGCACAAAAGCCCCGTGATCGCCGCGGTGGTCAACGACCCGCCCAACGACGCGTCCGCGCACTTCCACCACAAGCTCGGCTTCCAGGAGCTGACCCGGCTGACCCCGCCGGACGGGCTGCCACGGGTGGTGTGGGTCTGGCGCAAACCGCGCGAGGCGATCCTGCACGTGCAGTACGAGGTCGCGGTGGACCTCTACAAGCACGAGGACAACCTGAACTGGCAGAAGCTGAACAACCTCTTCTACATCACCGCGGGCCTCGCCGCCGCCATGGCCTTCAGCCTCGGCAAGGAGGGCGCGGGCGGCACCCTGGGCAAGGCCTTGGCAGGGGTCATCTCGGTGATCGGCTTCGGGGTGTCGATGGGCTTCTCCCTGATGCTGCGCTACGGCCGTCAGTACCTGCTGGCGCGCAAGGAAGCGGTGATCGAACTGGAGGAGTACATGGCCTGGCTCGGCGGCGAGCGGATAGTCAACCGCCGCGCCTCCGACCCCCGCGCCGGCTACCTCAAGGTGTCGCCCACCGGACTGATCATGGTGCTGCTGCCGGTGCTGGTCGCGCTCTGCTGGCTCGGGGCGCTCACGGCACTCATCGCCCACTGAGGCCACCGGCCACCTCAACCCCTCGCGGCCTGTGATGTGACCCACAAAAGGCAACCAGGCCCCGCCCCCAACGCGTTCGGCGTGCGTGGATCACACGAAGGATCGGCTTCGAATCACGCGAGGACGGCATGGCGGGCGGCGACTGGACAGAGTTCGAGGAGTTCGTCGCCGTCTGCGGGCCACGGCTGCTGCGTTCCGCCTGGTTTCTGACCGGGGACCGGCATCTGGCCGAGGATCTGCTCCAGAGCGCCCTGGCCCGGGTCTGGCCGAAGTGGGGACGGATCGCGGAGGAGAACCCCGAGGCGTACGTCCGCCGCACCCTGGTCCATCTGCACGCGTCCTGGTGGCGGCGGCACTGGCGGCGCGAGGTGCCGCACTCCCAGGTGCCGGAACCGTCCTCCCGGGGCGGCCCGGCCGGTGCGTATCCCCAGGTCGGCGAGGTCGACCAGGGGCGGACGATCATCGGGCTGCTGCGACTGCTGCCCCGGCGCCAGCGCGAGGTCGTCGTCCTGCGCTATCTGGAGGACCTGAGCGTGGAGCAGACCGCGGCGGTGCTGGGCTGCTCCACCGGCACGGTCAAGAGCCAGGCGTCGAAGGCCCTGAACACGCTGCGCACCCGATTACCCGGGCTCGACGCCGGTCTCGTGCCCGCCCCGGAGCCGGTCCGCGGCCGTGCCGCGCCGAAGTGAGGTGCGGACCGTGGCGATGAAGAACGACCCCGGGGGCTACGGCAGCGAGGAGCTGGCCCGCGCCGCGGCCGGGCTGCGGCGGCTCGCGAACGCCGACACCCCGCCGCTGACGGCGCCGGAGGACCGCATGGAGCGGGTACGGCACCGGGTGGTGCGGGCCCGCAGGCGGCGTACCGCGGTCGTGGCCGCCCCGATGGTGGTCGCGCTGATCGCGGGGGCGGTGTCGCTCGCCACCGGTCTGCGCGACGGCCGGTCCGCGGACCCCGGCACCACACCGGTCACCACGCCCGCCCCGGACCGGACCGCGGCGCCCCGGAAGGTGCTGAAGCTGCCGGACGTGGCGGGCGGCATGGACCTGCGGG
>NZ_GG657754.1:4590882-4598888 GCF_000158915.1 Streptomyces himastatinicus ATCC 53653
CGCGCGCCCCACGGCGCCCACCGCCCCCACCGCGCCCGCGTCCCCCACCTCCCCCACCTCCCCCGCCGGGACCGGCACCTTCGTCACCGCGAAGTCCTCCGGCAAGGTGATCGGCGGCGCGGGCGATGTGCGGCGGTTCAAGGTCCAGGTCGAGGAGGGCACGGGCATCGACCCGAAGAAGGCCGCGGCCGAGATATCCGCGGTCCTCGCCGACGAGCGCGGCTGGACCAGGGACCGGAAGCACTCCTTCCAGCTGGTGTCCGGCGGCGATTTCGACTTCGAGGTGAAGATCGCCACCCCGGACACCGTCGACGACATCTGCGGACAGGCGGGGCTCAAGACCCGCGGTGAGGTCAACTGCGCCGCCGGAACGCAGGTCATGGTCAACCTCAAGCGCTGGAACACCGGCTCCCCCGAGTTCGACGGCCCGATCGGCGAATACCGCGCGCTGATCGTCAACCACGAGGTGGGCCACCGCATCGGCCACGGCCATGAGACCTGCCCCGGCCCCGGCAAGCCCGCCCCGGCGATGATGCAGCAGATAGACGGGCTCAAGGGCTGCGTCGCCAACGCCTGGCCCTACTCCAAGGCCGGGAGGTACCTCGGCGGCCCCTCGGTCGCCTGACCGGCCCGGGTCCGGCGTGTCCGAAGTGTGATCGAGACCTCCCCGGCTATCGGACAACCTTCGAAGATCATCAACCGTCCCTTACCACGTGGAGCAGCCGGAGACTACGTGCTGCACAAGTGACAGGGTCACCAAATTGAACAGTCGATGGACTCTGCCCGCGCGCACGACACGCAGGCAGGCACTGGCCGCGGTGGCGGCCCTCAGCGCCGCCGCTGCCGCCGGATGCAGCGGCCGCCCCGGGTCGTCCGCCGCCCCCGCCGCGCCCGCCCGGACGACCAGCAGCCCGGGGGCCGCCGAGCCGTTCACCTCGGCGGCCGGGGACAAGCACGCCACCCTGCTCCAGGTCATGGCCCATCCCGATGACGACCTGTACTTCATGAATCCCGACAACGAGCACGTCCTGCGCTCCGGGGTCCCCGTGGTGAGCGTGTACGTCACGGCGGGCGAGGCGCTGGGCGTCAACCGGGTGGCCGGACGGCCGCTGCCGCCACCGGACAAGGCCGCGTACTCCGCCGCCCGCCACCAGGGGCTGCGGCAGGCGTACGCGCAGATGCTGGGGCTGCACCAGTTCACGCCGTGGCACCGGTCGGTGCTGAACCTGCCCGGCGGTGTCAAGGCGGAGTCGAACGTCCTCGCCAACGGCACCCGCAGGGTGCGGCTGATCTTCCTCAACATCGCCATGCTGTCCGAGGGGCACATCCGCATGCCCGACCTGTGGGACACCCCCGGCACCGTCATGCGCTCACTGCTGGCCGAGGGCTCCCCGGTGCTGCACCCCAGCTCGTACGTCCACCAGACCCTGGTCGACGTGCTCGCCGAGATCATGGACCGCTACCGGCCCACGCTCATCCACACCCTCGACCCCGACCCCGACTTCCAGGTGCACGACCTGCTGCACCCCAGGGACAACGACCAGCCCGGCTGTTCCGACCACCGGGACCACACCCCGGTCGCGCTGTTCACCTGGAAGGCGATCGCGCAGTGGGCCGCCGAGTCCACCCGGCGGGACAAGGAGGCGCCGCGCTTCACCACCACGTCCTTCCGCGGCTACTACAACCAGCGCTGGCCGCACAATCTGCCGCCCGCCGTGCTGGCCCAGAAGGCGCGCGTCATCAAGGCGTACGGCGGCTCCCCCGCGTGGAAGTGCGGTGACTCCGCGGGCTGCGGCGACTACAGCCAGGGCGGTGTGCGGCCGCTGAAGAACCGCAAGGGCTGGATCCGCTCCACCCACTACCGCTACCCCAGCGCCCTGCCCACCCCCACCACCGACCGCGAGGGCCGCCTGGTCGCGTACGGCGTGCTGGGCACCCAGGCCGTGCGGTGGCGCGAAACCGCCCGCGGCAGCGGGCGCTTCGGGGCGCCGCTCGGGCTCGGCGGCGGGCCACTGGCCCCCGCGCTCAGCGCCGTGACCGACAGCGCGGGACGCCAGGTGCTGCTCGCGCTGCGGTTCGCGGCGCTGGACGGCCAGGGCGGAGCCAATATGCGCGAGATCGTGGCGCTCGAACAGAGCCGCCCCGACGGGCCGTTCCGCGCCTGGACCGGGCTCGGCACCCCCGAGGCCAACCCCGAACTCGGCCGTCGCATCGGCTGCCCCACCGCGGTCGCCACCCCGGACGGGAAGGTCCACCTCTTCGTACGGACCGCCGAGAAGGGCCTCGCCACCCGGGTACGGGACGCGGACGGCCGCTGGGGTCCGTGGGAGCGGCTCGGCGGCGCGGAGATCCAGGACGGGCTGACCGCCCTGGTCGACGGCAAGGGCCGCGCCCATGTCGTCGCCCCGGGCCGCGACACCGTGCACCACTGGTCCCAGGAGCGGCCCGGGGGCCCCGTCACCCTGCGGCCCGCCGCCGGACTGCCCCGCCCCGGCGGCAACCAGATCGGCGCCGCGCTCGCCCCCGACGGCGCGCTCTCCCTGATCTACCGCACCCCCGCGGCCACCGTGCCCGCCCTCCACGGCACCGGCGCGGACGACGTCGCGAAAAGCCGTACGGTGCCGCACTTCGAGGGGTACGGGGCCATCGCCGCGCACACCGTGCCCGAGCCCGGCAACAACGGCAAGGGCAACGGGGACGGCAAGGCCACCACCCTGCTCCTGCTCGGCCGCAGCCTCGACGGCGACGTCCAGGTCCAGTGGGGCACCGGCTCCGGCGACCGCCCGCTGCGCTCCCCCGGCCACCTCACCCCGGTGGGCACCCCCGCCCTGCTGGCCGACCCCGACCAGGGGGCCTGCGTGGTGGGCGTCGCGCCGGACGCCACCCCCTGGATCTGGCGCCCGCGCCCGACCTCTACGGCATAACACCACCGCCGGGGCGCCCCCTGTCGTCTCGACCAGGGGCGCCCCGGCGGTTGCCGGAGCAGCGGGCCGTCAGCGGCGCGCCGCCGCCGTGCGCCGCCGCGGGCGCTCGGGCTCGGCCTCCTCCTCGGCCTCGTCGGGCTCCTCCTCGTACTCCTCCTCGGGGCTCGACGTCGGCGTCCTCGTCATCGGCCTCGTCGGCGAACTCCGCCTCGTCGCCCTCGCCCTCGGGCTCCTCCCCGGCCTCGGCTTCGTCCTCGGGCCTCGGGCTCCTCCTCGAACTCCGCGTCCCTCGCCGTCCTGCTCGGCCCGCGGCTCATCGGGCCTCTCCCCCGGCCTCTTTCGTCGCGCTCTTCCTCTTCCACGGCCGTCTCGTGTTCGACCACGACCTCGCCGTTCCCGGATCTCGCCGCGCCAGCCCGTCCGTGGCCTCCGCCGCGCATCATGATGAACTTGCGGTAGAGCTTCAAGTCGAGTCCGCGCCCGGCGGCCCTGGGCGCGCCAGATGTTGCCGGTCCTCTCGAACAGGCCCTTGGGGAAGTACTCCAGCACCAGCAGCACCCGGGTGAGGCTGTCGCCCAGCGGGTGAAAGGTGACGACGCCCTTGACGGTGCCCTTGGCGCCCTCGGTCGTCCAGCTGATCCGCTCGTCGGGCACCTGCTCGGTGACGTTGGCCTTCCAGCTGCGTGTGGACTTGGCGACCTTCACCTTCCAGTTGCTGCTGGTGTCGTCGGCCTTCTCGACGCTGACGACGCCCTTGGCGAAGGTGCTGAACTCCTGGAACTGGGTCCACTGGTCGTACGCCTCGCGGACCGGCACCCCGACGTCGATGTCCTCGACCACGGTGACGCTCTTGGACTTGCCGCCGCCGCTCTTGCCGCGCCCCTTGCCGAACATCCCCTTGACCTTGTCCTTCAGCGTCTCCTTCAGTTGGGAGGTCCCGGCCTTCAGCACGGCCTGGCCCGGTGGCTTGCCCTCGGCGAGCGCCTGGGTGCCCTTGGCGAGACCGGTGCCGAGCCCGGTGAGCGCATGGGTCGCCCGGGCCTGGACGTACGACTGGAGCTCGTCCTTGAGGCGGTCCGCGGCCGGGCTGCGCACGATGTCGTCCTTCAGCTTGCCCAAGGTGTCAGCCATTGCGGCCCCCGGCGGTCTTCGCGGTCTTCTTGGCCGCCTTCTTCGCGGTCTTCTTCGCGGGCGCGGAGGACGAGGCGGCGGCCTTGCGCGCCCGGCCCGCCGGGGCCTTGGCCGCCTTGGCCTGCGGTGCCTTGCGGCGTTGCGGCGGCGGTTTGCGTTCGCTCTCCTCGCCGGCCGGTTCGTCGTCCTCCGCGGGCTCCTCGTCCTCGTCCCGCGCGGCGCGCTCGTCGTCCCCCTCGCCCCGCAGGCTCAGCGTGCGGTCGTGCAGCGAGTCGGCGAGGCCGTTCATGCGGGTGGACAGCGCACGGGTCGCGGCCGTCTTGGCGGCCCCGCCCAGCTCCTTGCGCGCCTGCGCGTTCAGCCCGCTCAGCAGCGGGGAGTCGGCGACCGCCCGGGCCAGTTGCTGCGGATCGAGGGTGATCTTCTTCCCGGCGAGCAACATGCCCAGCCCGAGGGCGAGTTTCGCCTTTTTGGTGCGCCCCAGGAGGTAGCCTCCCGTGATCGCGACCGCGATCTTGCCGTTGGTCATCATCCGTACTCCCGAAGTCGAACTCAGCTTCGATGCGGATGGCCGGGTACCCAGATACGGAAAAGCCCCACCCGCCGTGTGAAGGCGAGTGGGGCTTCGTGCTCCGGGGAGCGTGCTCCGAAGAGCGTCAGGTCACTTGGTGATCTTGGTGACCTGACCGGCGCCGACGGTCCGGCCACCCTCACGGATGGCGAACTTCAGGCCCTCCTCCATGGCGACCGGCTGGATCAGCTGGACGGACATCTCGGTGTTGTCGCCCGGCATGACCATCTCGGTGCCCTCGGGGAGGGTCACAACGCCCGTCACGTCCGTGGTACGGAAGTAGAACTGCGGACGGTAGTTGTTGAAGAACGGCGTGTGGCGGCCACCCTCGTCCTTGGACAGGATGTACGCCTGGGCCTCGAACTCGGTGTGCGGGGTGACCGAGCCCGGCTTGATGATGACCTGGCCGCGCTCGACGTCCTCGCGCTTGATGCCGCGGAGCAGCAGACCGACGTTCTCACCGGCCTGGCCCTCGTCGAGCAGCTTGCGGAACATCTCGATACCGGTGACGGTGGTCGAGGTCTTCTCGTTCTTGATGCCGATGATGTCGACGTTCTCGTTGACCTTCAGCACACCGCGCTCGATACGGCCGGTGACGACCGTACCGCGACCGGTGATGGTGAAGACGTCCTCGATCGGCATGAGGAACGGCTTGTCGACGTCACGCTCCGGCTGCGGGATGGCGTCGTCGACGGCCTTCATCAGGTCGAGGACGGACTTGCCCCACTCGGCGTCGCCCTCGAGCGCCTTGAGCGCCGAGACCTTGACGACCGGGACGTCGTCGCCCGGGAACTCGTACTCGGAGAGCAGCTCGCGGACCTCGAGCTCGACGAGCTCCAGGATCTCCTCGTCGTCCACCATGTCGGCCTTGTTCAGGGCGACGACGATGTACGGAACGCCGACCTGGCGGGCCAGGAGCACGTGCTCCTTGGTCTGCGGCATCGGGCCGTCGGTGGCGGCGACCACGAGGATGGCGCCGTCCATCTGCGCGGCACCGGTGATCATGTTCTTGATGTAGTCCGCGTGACCGGGGCAGTCAACGTGCGCGTAGTGACGCGAGTCCGTCTGGTACTCGACGTGCGCGATGGAGATCGTAATACCGCGCTGGCGCTCTTCCGGCGCCTTGTCGATCATGTCGAAGGCCGAGGCCTCGTTCAGGTCCGGGAACGCGTCGTGCAGCACCTTGGTGATCGCCGCGGTAAGAGTGGTCTTACCGTGGTCGATGTGACCGATGGTGCCGATGTTGACGTGCGGCTTAGTCCGCTCGAACTTCGCCTTCGCCACTGGGGTCCTCCTACGGAGTGGTTCTGTAACGCATCCGCGCCTTGCGGACGGGTTCAGGTGGTCTTACCGAACCGGCCAGGACCCCGAGGGGGATGCCCTTCGCCGTATTCGTTATGGGGGCCGGCGGCCGGGGCCCCGCCATGGACCGCCACGGTGGACGATCTATGACGGAACACCCGATGCCTTTTGCTCCAGCCTAAACGGTGAGGAATGCGGATGAACCCGCCTTACTCGCCCTTGGCCTTCGCGATGATCTCCTCGGCGACGTTCCGCGGAACCTCGGCGTAGGAGTCGAACTGCATGGAGTAGCTGGCGCGGCCAGAGGTCTTGCTGCGCAGGTCGCCCACGTAGCCGAACATCTCCGACAGCGGGACCAGACCGATCACCAGCTTGGCGCCGCTACGGTCCTCCATGGACTGGATCTGACCACGGCGGGAGTTGATGTCGCCGATCACGTCGCCCATGTAGTCCTCGGGCGTCGTGACCTCGACCTTCATCATCGGCTCGAGCAGGGCCGGGCTGGCCTTGCGGGCGGCCTCCTTGAAGGCCATCGAACCGGCGATCTTGAAGGCCATCTCGGAGGAGTCGACCTCGTGGTAGCCACCGTCGAGAAGCACGACCTTGACGCCGGTCAGCGGGTAGCCGGCGAGCACGCCGAACTCCATGGCCTCCTGGCAGCCCGCGTCCACGGACGGGATGTACTCCCGCGGGATGCGGCCACCGGTGACCTTGTTCTCGAACTCGTAGCCGTCGCCCTCGAGCGGCTCCAGCGCGATCTGCACCTTGGCGAACTGGCCGGAACCACCAGTCTGCTTCTTGTGCGTGAAGTCGTACCGCTCGACCGCCTTGCGCAGCGTCTCGCGGTAGGCCACCTGCGGCTTGCCGACGTTGGCCTCGACCTTGAACTCGCGCTTCATGCGGTCGACCAGCACGTCGAGGTGGAGCTCACCCATACCGGCGATGATGGTCTGGCCGGTCTCCTCGTCGGTCTTGACGCGGAAGGACGGGTCCTCCTCGGCCAGCCGCTGGATCGCGACGGCCAGCTTCTCCTGGTCGCCCTTGGACTTCGGCTCGATGGCCACCTCGATGACCGGGGCCGGGAAGTCCATGGACTCCAGGATCACCGGGCTCGACGCGTCGCAGAGGGTCTCACCGGTGGTGGTCTGCTTCAGACCCATGACGGCGACGATGTCACCGGCACCCACCGACTCGATCTCCTCACGCTTGTTCGCGTGCATCCGGTAGATCTTGCCGATGCGCTCCTTCTTGCCCTTCACGGAGTTCAGCACCTGAGTGCCGGCCACGAGACGGCCCGAGTAAACCCGGATGAAGGTGAGCTTGCCGAGGTGCGGGTCGCTCGCGATCTTGAACGCCAGAGCCGACAGCGGCTCTTCCTCGGTGGGACGCCGCTTGATGATCTCTTCGGGGTCCTTGACCGAGTGGCCCTCGACCGCCTCGACGTCGATCGGCGACGGCAGGTACCGGACGACCGCGTCGAGCAGGGGCTGCACGCCCTTGTTCTTGAACGCGGTGCCGCAGAACACGGGGGTGACGGTCGTGCCGCCGCCCACGCCGGAGGCGATGGTGATGCGGCGGATCGCCGCGTACAGCTGCTCCACGGAGGGCTCCTCGCCCTCCAGGTACAGCTCCATCATCTCTTCGTCGTTCTCGGCGACGGTCTCCAGCAGTTTGCCGCGCCACTCGTCGGCGGCCTCGGTGTGGGTGTCCGGGATGTCGACGGTGTCGTACATCTCGCCCTTGGACGCCTCGATGTTCCAGACCAGCGCCTTCATGGTGACGAGGTCGATAACACCCTTGAAGTCGGCCTCGGTGCCGATCGGCAGCTGCATGACCAGCGGCACCGCGCCCAGGCGGTCCGTGATCATGTCGACGCAGCGGTGGAACTCGGCACCGGTGCGGTCGAGCTTGTTGACGAAGCAGATCCGCGGCACGCCGTAGCGGTCCGCCTGACGCCAAACGGTCTCGGACTGCGGCTCCACGCCGGCCACACCGTCGAACACCGTCACGGCACCGTCGAGGACGCGCAGCGAACGCTCCACCTCGACGGTGAAGTCGACGTGCCCCGGGGTGTCAAT
>NZ_GG657754.1:4599849-4614955 GCF_000158915.1 Streptomyces himastatinicus ATCC 53653
TCCCACTGCTCAGCCGGACACGCGCGACCTTACGGAGCGCCGAGTTCGGCTTCTTCGGCGTCGTGGTGAACACGCGAGTGCACGTGCCACGACGCTGCGGCGACCCCGCCAGTGCGGGAGTCTTGTTCTTCTCGACCTTGTCCTGGCGGCCCTTGCGGACCAGCTGCTGGATCGTAGGCACCGTTTCTCCGGTTTCTGTGTGCCGATCTCGATAAAGCTAACCTGGGGATTCTCCGACCCACGCGGTCGGGTGTGTCGCGCACCGCAGCCCCCTGCGAAAGTCAGGAGAGTGCAGATTGTTGGTGTCGACACCTCGGCCCCCCGTCGCGCTTGGCGCATACGGGAGCCCAGGGACACCCCAGGCACAAGGTCAGAGCGTACCTACCGCATCGGCTCCGGTCAAAACAAATGCACACGCGCTGGACACACCAACCCGGAGCATAGCCGCAGGGCGGCCACCCCGCCATGGGGTGACCGCCCTGTGAACAGATCCGCGCTCTTACTGGTTGTACGGACCGTAGTCGTAGTCCTCCAGCGGGACCGCCTGGCCGGAGCCGGTACCGAAGGGCGAGTAGTCGATGTCGTCGTAGCCGACGGCCGAGTACATCGCGGCCTTCGCCTCCTCGGTCGGCTCGACCCGGATGTTGCGGTAGCGGGACAGGCCCGTACCGGCCGGGATGAGCTTACCGATGATGACGTTCTCCTTGAGGCCGATCAGGGAGTCCGACTTGGCGTTGATCGCCGCGTCGGTGAGCACCCGGGTCGTCTCCTGGAAGGACGCCGCCGACAGCCAGGACTCGGTCGCCAGCGAGGCCTTGGTGATACCCATCAGCTGCGGACGGCCGGAGGCCGGGTGGCCGCCTTCCTGGACCACACGACGGTTCTCACCCTCGAAGCGCGTGCGCTCCACGAGCTCGCCCGGCAGCAGCTCCGCGTCGCCGGACTCGATGATCGTGACCCGGCGCAGCATCTGCCGGATGATGATCTCGATGTGCTTGTCGTGGATCGACACACCCTGCGAGTTGTAGACCTTCTGGACCTCGCCGACCAGGTGCACCTGGACGGCGCGCTGGCCGAGGATGCGCAGCACGTCGTGCGGGTTGGTGGCACCCACGGTCAGCGCCTGGCCGACCTCGACGTGGTCGCCCTCGCCCACCAGCAGACGGGCCCGCTTGGAGACGCCGTAGGCGGTCTCGTCGGAGCCGTCGTCCGGGGTGACGACGAGCTTCTTGGTCTTCTCGGTCTCCTCGATCCGGACGCGGCCGGCCGCCTCCGAGATCGGCGCGACGCCCTTGGGCGTACGGGCCTCGAAGAGCTCGACGACACGCGGCAGACCCTGGGTGATGTCGTCACCGGCCACACCACCGGTGTGGAAGGTACGCATCGTCAGCTGGGTGCCGGGCTCACCGATGGACTGGGCGGCGATGATGCCGACGGCCTCGCCGATGTCCACCAGCTTGCCGGTCGCCAGCGAGCGGCCGTAGCACATGGCGCAGGTGCCGACGGCGGACTCGCAGGTGAGCACCGAACGGGTCTTGACCGTCGCCACACCGTGCCGGACCAGCTCGTCGATGAGCACGTCGCCCAGGTCGGTGCCGGCCGGGGCCAGGACCTTCCCGTCCACGACGATGTCCTCGGCGAGGCAGCGCGCGTACACGCTGGTCTCGACGTCCTCGGTCTTGCGCAGTACGCCGTCCGCGCCCGTGGTCGCGATCGCGAGCTTGAGACCGCGCTCGGTGCCGCAGTCCTCCTCGCGAATGATCACGTCCTGGGAGACGTCCACCAGACGACGGGTCAGGTAACCCGAGTCGGCGGTACGCAGGGCGGTGTCCGCGAGACCCTTACGGGCACCGTGGGTGGAGATGAAGTACTCCAGCACGGAGAGACCCTCACGGAACGACGCCTTAATGGGCCGCGGGATGGTCTCGTTCTTCGCGTTGGACACCAGACCACGCATACCCGCGATCTGACGCATCTGCATCATGTTTCCGCGCGCGCCCGAGTCGACCATCATGAAGATCGGGTTGGTCTTCGGGAAGTTCGCGTTCATCGCCTCGGAGACCTCGTTGGTCGCCTTGGTCCAGATCGCGATGAGCTCCTGGGTGCGCTCGTCCTTGGTGATCAGACCGCGCTCGTACTGCTTCTGGACCTTCTCGTCCTGCGCCTCGTAGCCCGTGATGATGGCCTTCTTGGCCTCGGGCACGACGATGTCGGAGATGGCGACGGTGACACCCGAGCGGGTGGCCCAGTGGAAACCGGCCGCCTTCAGGTTGTCCAGGGTCGCCGCGACGATCACCTTGGGGTAGCGCTCGGCGAGGTCGTTGACGATCTCGGAGAGCTGCTTCTTGCCCACCGAGTAGTCGACGAACGGGTAGTCCTCGGGCAGCAGCTCGTTGAAGAGCGCGCGGCCCAGCGTGGTGCGCAGCCGGAAGCTGTCGCCCTGCTGCCAGGCGGGCTCGCCCTCTTCCGGAGCCGGCGGGGTCCAGCCGCGGGGCGGGACCGTGCCGATCGGGAAGCGGATGTCGATCTTCGCCTGGAGCGACAGCTCCCGGGCGTCGAACGCCATGATCGCCTCGGCGCTGGAGCCGAAGGACCGGCCCTCGCCGATGACCTTGCGCTCCTCCTCGTCGGTGGTGAGGAAGAACAGACCCAGCACCATGTCCTGGGTCGGCATGGTCACCGGCCGGCCGTCGGCCGGCTTGAGGATGTTGTTCGAGGACAGCATCAGGATGCGGGCCTCGGCCTGCGCCTCCGCGGACAGCGGCAGGTGCACGGCCATCTGGTCACCGTCGAAGTCCGCGTTGAACGCGGTGCAGACGAGCGGGTGAATCTGAATGGCCTTGCCCTCGACCAGCTGCGGCTCGAAGGCCTGGATGCCGAGGCGGTGCAGGGTCGGCGCACGGTTCAGCAGCACCGGGTGCTCGGCGATGACCTCTTCGAGCACGTCGTACACGACCGTGCGGCCGCGCTCGACCATGCGCTTGGCCGACTTGATGTTCTGCGCGTGGTTGAGGTCCACCAGGCGCTTCATCACGAACGGCTTGAAGAGCTCCAGCGTCATGGCCTTGGGCAGACCGCACTGGTGCAGCTGAGCTGCGGCCGACGACGATGACGGAACGCGCCGAGTAGTCGACACGCTTACCGAGCAAGGTTCTGACGGAACCGGCCCTGCTTACCCTTCAGCATGTCGCTGAGGGACTTCAGCGGACGGTTACCGGGACCGGTGACCGGGCGACCGCGGCGGCCGTTGTCGAACAGCGCGTCGACGGCCTCCTGGAGCATCCGCTTCTCGTTGTTCACGATGATCTCGGGGGCACCGAGGTCGAGGAGACGCTTGAGGCGGTTGTTCCGGTTGATCACACGGCGGTACAGGTCGTTCAGGTCGGAGGTCGCGAAGCGGCCACCGTCCAGCTGCACCATCGGACGCAGGTCCGGCGGGATCACCGGGATGCAGTCCAGCACCATGCCGTTGGGGCTGTTGCGGGTCTGGAGGAAGGCGGAGACGACCTTGAGGCGCTTGAGCGCACGGGTCTTCTTCTGGCCCTTGCCGGTCCGGATGATCTCGCGGAGCTTCTCGGCCTCCTCGTCGAGGTCGAAGGACTCCAGGCGCTTCTGGAGCGCGGCCGCGCCCATGCCGCCCATGAAGTACGTGCCGAAGCGGTCACGCAGCTCGCGGTAGAGCAGCTCGTCGCCCTCCAGGTCCTGGACCTTGAGGCTCTTGAAGCGGTTCCACACCTCGTCGAGACGGTCGATCTCGCGCTGGGCGCGGTCGCGCAGCTGCTTCATCTCACGCTCGGCGCCCTCGCGCACCTTGCGGCGCACATCGGCCTTGGCGCCCTCGGCCTCCAGCTCGGCGAGGTCCGCCTCGAGCTTCTTGGCGCGGGCCTCCAGGTCGGCGTCGCGGCGCTGCTCGATCTGCTGGCGCTCGACGGAGACGTGGGCCTCCAGCGACGGCAGGTCGCGCGTGCGGCGCTCCTCGTCCACCCACGTGATCATGTAGGCGGCGAAGTAGATGACCTTCTCGAGGTCCTTCGGGGCGAGGTCGAGCAGGTAGCCCAGACGGCTGGGCACGCCCTTGAAGTACCAGATGTGGGTGACGGGAGCGGCCAGCTCGATGTGGCCCATCCGCTCACGGCGCACCTTGGCGCGGGTGACCTCGACGCCACAGCGCTCACAGATGATGCCCTTGAAGCGGACGCGCTTGTACTTGCCGCAGTAGCACTCCCAGTCCCGGGTCGGACCGAAGATCTTCTCGCAGAAGAGTCCGTCCTTTTCGGGCTTCAGGGTGCGGTAGTTGATGGTCTCCGGCTTCTTGACCTCACCGTGGGACCACTGACGGATGTCGTCAGCAGTGGCGAGGCCGATCCGCAGCTCGTCGAAGAAGTTGACGTCGAGCACTTGTCGTCAATCCCTCTTTCAGGGTCGTGTCTTCGGGTCTGACTGGGGGTCCGGGGAGAGGCCGGGGCGGGTGCGTACGAACCGCCCCGGCCAGACCCGTCAGACCTCTTCGACGCTGCTCGGCTCGCGCCGCGACAGGTCGATGCCGAGCTCCTCCGCAGCGCGGAAGACGTCCTCGTCGGTGTCGCGCATCTCGATGGACATGCCGTCGCTGGACAGCACCTCCACGTTGAGGCACAGGGACTGCATCTCCTTGATGAGCACCTTGAAGGACTCGGGGATGCCGGGCTCGGGGATGTTCTCGCCCTTGACGATGGCCTCGTAGACCTTCACGCGGCCGGTGACGTCGTCGGACTTGATGGTCAGCAGCTCCTGGAGGGCGTACGCGGCGCCATAAGCCTCCAGCGCCCACACCTCCATCTCTCCGAAGCGCTGGCCACCGAACTGAGCCTTACCGCCCAGCGGCTGCTGGGTGATCATCGAGTACGGGCCGGTGGACCGGGCGTGCAGCTTGTCGTCCACCAGGTGGTGCAGCTTGAGGATGTACATGAAGCCGACCGAGATCGGGTCCGGGAACGGCTCGCCGGAGCGGCCGTCGAAGAGCCGGGCCTTGCCGGAGGGCTGGACCAGACGGTCGCCGTCGCGGTTCGGGATCGTGGACTCGAAGAGACCGGCGATCTCGTCCTCGCGGGCGCCGTCGAAGACCGGGGTCGCGACGTTGGTGCCGGGCTGGACCTCGTCCGCGCCGATCGCCTGGAGCCGCTGCATCCACTCCTCGGAGCCCTCGACCTTCCAGCCGCGGGAGGCCAGCCAGCCGAGGTGGATCTCCAGGACCTGTCCCGGGTTCATTCGGGACGGGACACCCAGCGGGTTGAGGATGATGTCGACCGGGGTGCCGTCCTCCAGGAACGGCATGTCCTCGACCGGCAGGATCTTCGAGATGACGCCCTTGTTGCCGTGACGGCCGGCGAGCTTGTCACCGTCGGTGATCTTGCGCTTCTGCGCCACGTAGACGCGGACCAGCTGGTTCACGCCCGGGGGCAGCTCGTCGCCCTCTTCGCGGTCGAAGACGCGGACGCCGATGACCTTGCCGATCTCGCCGTGCGGCACCTTCAGCGAGGTGTCACGGACCTCACGGGCCTTCTCACCGAAGATCGCGCGCAGCAGGCGCTCCTCCGGGGTCAGCTCGGTCTCACCCTTCGGGGTGACCTTGCCGACCAGGATGTCCCCGGCCACGACCTCGGCGCCGATGCGGATGATGCCGCGCTCGTCGAGGTCGGCCAGGACCTCCTCGGAGACGTTCGGGATGTCCCGGGTGATCTCCTCGGGGCCGAGCTTGGTGTCCCGGGCGTCGACCTCGTGCTCCTCGATGTGGATCGAGGAGAGGACGTCGTCCTGGACCAGCCGCTGGCTGAGGATGATCGCGTCTTCGTAGTTGTGGCCCTCCCACGGCATGAACGCCACGAGGAGGTTCTTGCCGAGCGCCATCTCGCCGTCCTCGGTGGACGGACCGTCGGCCAGGACCTGGCCGGTGATGACGCGGGCGCCCTCGTCGACGACGACCTTCTGGTTGAAGGAGGTGCCCTGGTTGGAGCGGGAGAACTTGGCGATCCGGTACGTGGTGTAGGTGCCGTCGTCGTTGGCCACCGTCACGTAGTCGGCGGAGACCTCCTGGACGACACCGTCCTTCTCGGCCTTGATGACGTCGCCGGCGTCGACCGCGCAGCGGTACTCCATACCGGTGCCGACCAGCGGGGACTCCGCCTTGATCAGCGGCACGGCCTGACGCATCATGTTCGAGCCCATGAGCGCGCGGTTGGCGTCGTCGTGCTCGAGGAAGGGGATCATGGCGGTCGCGACCGACACCATCTGGCGCGGCGAGACGTCCATGTAGTCGACCTCGGAGCCGGGCACGTAGTCGACCTCGCCGCCACGGCGGCGGACCAGGACGCGGTTCTCGGCGTAGGTGTTGTCCTCGGCCAGCGGCGCGTTCGCCTGGGCGATGACGAAGCGGTCTTCCTCATCGGCGGTGAGGAAGTCCACCTTGTCGGTGACGACACCCTCGTGGACCTTGCGGTACGGGGTCTCGACGAAGCCGAACGCGTTGACCCGGCCGTACGAGGCGAGCGAGCCGATCAGACCGATGTTCGGGCCTTCCGGCGTCTCGATCGGGCACATGCGGCCGTAGTGCGAGGGGTGCACGTCACGGACCTCGAAGCCGGCCCGCTCACGGCTCAGACCACCCGGGCCCAGCGCCGACAGGCGGCGCTTGTGGGTCAGACCCGACAGCGGGTTGGTCTGGTCCATGAACTGCGACAGCTGGCTGGTGCCGAAGAACTCCTTGATGGAGGCGACGACCGGCCGGATGTTGATCAGGGTCTGCGGCGTGATCGCCTCGACGTCCTGGGTGGTCATCCGCTCGCGGACGACGCGCTCCATACGGGCCAGACCGGTGCGGACCTGGTTCTGGATCAGCTCGCCGACGTTCCGCAGGCGGCGGTTGCCGAAGTGGTCGATGTCATCGGTCTCGACGACGATCATGTCGCCGGCCTCGCCGACCGTCTCGGTCTCGCCCGCGTGCAGCTTGACCAGGTACTTGATGGTCGCGATGACATCGTCGGTGGTCAGCACGCCGGCGTCGAGGGGGGCGTCCGCGCCGAGCTTCTTGTTGACCTTGTACCGGCCGACCTTGGCCAGGTCGTAGCGCTTCGGGTTGAAGTACAGGTTCTCCAGCAGCGTCTGGGCGGCCTCACGCGTCGGCGGCTCGCCCGGGCGCAGCTTGCGGTAGATGTCGAGCAGCGCGTCGTCCTGGCCCTGGGTGTGGTCCTTCTCCAGGGTGGCGCGCATGGACTCGTACTCACCGAACTCCTCGAGGATCTGCTCGGTGGTCCAGCCGAGCGCCTTGAGCAGGACGGTGACGGACTGCTTGCGCTTGCGGTCGATGCGGACACCGACCATGTCGCGCTTGTCGATCTCCATCTCCAGCCAGGCACCCCGGGACGGGATGATCTTGGCGGAGAAGATGTCCTTGTCGGACGTCTTGTCGATGGAGGAGTCGAAGTACACACCCGGCGAGCGGACCAGCTGCGAGACGACGACACGCTCGGTGCCGTTGATGCAGAAGGTGCCCTTCGGCGTCATGAGCGGGAAGTCGCCCATGAAGACCGTCTGGGACTTGATCTCGCCGGTCTCGTTGTTGGTGAACTCGGCGGTGACGAAGAGCGGCGCGGCGTACGTGAAGTCGCGCTCCTTGCACTCGTCGATCGAGTTCTTCGGCGGCTCGAAGCGGTGATCACGGAAGGTCAGGGACATCGACCCGGAGAAGTCCTCGATCGGGGAGATCTCCTCGAAGATCTCTTCCAGACCGGACTTGGTGGGGACGTCCTGACCGCTGTCCAGCGCAGCCTCGACGCGAGCCTTCCAGGCGGCATTGCCGAGCAGCCAATCGAAGCTCTCGGTCTGCAGTGCAAGGAGGTTCGGAACCTCGAGAGGCTCCTTGATCTTCGCAAAGGAGATGCGCAGCGGGGCGGTGCTGGCGCCATTGTTCGTATTGGCAGTCGAGGCGTTGCGCGAGGCGGCCAAGAGGGGGTCCTTCCGAGGGCTCGGACTCACTACGCGCGTACCGGTCCCACCGCGAACCCATGGATGAAATCCCTGGTCAGGGTGTTTTCATCGGCAGTGCTCAAAGGTGGGTATGCCCCTGGTGACGGGCAGGGAGCAGCTAACAGGCAGCGCAAAGGGTCAGTGTAGCCACTTGGCACACTGATGTCCAGCGCCGAGTTTCTGAGACCGGCAGCGCCAATCTCTCCCTCCGGTGAGGGGGCTCGCCCCTCGTTGTCCTTCACCCCGCCTGGTCGGCGACGACCGCGCTTCGCCAGCGCATATCCATACTGCCCGCTTCGCCGGCGATCCATGCCTCGGACTTACGGATCGTGTGACGTCGCGTCCCGAGAATTGCGCGCTGCGTGCCGTTCGTCAAGGCCCCCCACTCCGGCGAGATCGTCACAGGGCGTGGCGACGGGCAACGAAGATCACCATACCTGCCGGAACCGGAATGTCAGCGTAGCCGTCACAAGAACACCGAAGGGCGACCACCCCAACGGGTGATCGCCCTCACGGCACAGCGGGTCATCCGACCCGTGAGATCACTTGACCTCGACGGAGGCGCCGGCGCCCTTGAGGGACTCGGCAGCCTTCTCCGCGGCCTCCTTGGAGACCTTCTCGAGGACGGGCTTCGGGGTGCCGTCGACGAGGTCCTTGGCCTCCTTCAGGCCCAGGGAGGTCAGCTCACGCACGACCTTAATGACCTGGATCTTCTTGTCGCCGGCGCCGGTGAGCACGACGTCGAACTCGTCCTGCTCCTCCTCGGCCTCGGCAGCGGCGCCCGCGCCACCCGGGGCGGCGGCGACGACGGCGGCCGGAGCGGCAGCGGTGACGTCGAACTTCTCCTCGAACGCCTTCACGAACTCGGAGAGCTCGATGAGGGTGAGGGTCTCGAACTGCTCGAGCAGCTCTTCCTGGGTGAGCTTCGCCATGATGGCGGTCCTTCCACTAAGTCGGCAGGTGCCGGATGAAAATGTCGGGCGGGCGTCCGGGCCCGCTGTGACCGGGGCTGATTACTCGGCCGCGGCCTCGGCGGGAGCCGGCTCGCCGGCACCGCCCTGCTCGGACTGCTTCTGCCGGAGCGCCTCCGCGGTGCGGATGAACTTCGACAGCGGGGCCTGGAAGAGCGCGGCAGCCTGGGACTGCTTGGCCTTCATGGCGCCCGCCAGCTTGGAGAGCAGCACCTCGCGGGACTCGAGGTCCGCGAGCTTCTTGATCTCGTCGGCGGACAGCGCCTTGCCGTCGAGCACGCCGCCCTTGATCTCAAGGGCGGGGTTGTCCTTGGCGAAGTCACGCAGACCCTTCGCCGCCACGACCGGGTCACCGGTCACAAAGGCGACGGCCGACGAACCCGTGAACAGGTCGTCGAGCTGGTTGATCCCGGCTTCGTTAGCCGCGATCTTGGTCAGCGTGTTCTTCACCACACGGTACTGAGCGTTCTCACCGAGCGAACGGCGCAGCTCCTGGAGCTGTGCGACGGTGAGACCGGTGTACGCGGTCACAACGGCGCCGTTCGAGGTGCGGAACTTCTCCCGCATCTCGTCGACGGCGTCGACCTTGTCGGGACTCGCCATGAGCCTCGGCCTCCTTCCGGGTGATGAGGACCGCAACGGCCTGAAGGAAGGAGACTGAACAACACGAAAACGCCCCGGCGCAGGCGCACGGGGCGTGACTCGACCGCACGGACACACGGCCCGTTCGGGAGTTCTCACCACAGTCACCTACGCGGGCCGTCCGCAGCTAGCGGATCCTTCAGCCGCCGTATCCCCTTGCGGAGGCACAGCGACAACCAGCGGTCTTTGGCTTCTGAAGCAGATTACGCGAACGGGCCGCGGCCGGGCAAATCAGCTACGGCTGGGACCCCTGCTGGAGCTTCTGGAAGTCCATGGTCTCCGAGGCCGGCGGCTCCTCGACGGTGACCTTGGTGCCGTAGTCCGAGTAGAAGACCGTCGAATCGGTGACGCCCATCTTGCTCTTGGCCTGCTCACGCTTCTTGACCAGCAGGTTCTTGTCGTCGATCCACAGGTCGACGGTCTCGCTCTCCGAACCGGACTGCTTGAGCTGCTTCTCCAGGGCGTCCAGGTCCGACTTGCTCATGCCCTTGGACTGCATCCGGGCCATCTCCGAGACCTTGACCACACCCGTGTAGTGGGTCGCCTCGACGCCCCGGACGTCCTCCGTGCCGACCTTCTTGACCTTGCCCGTGGAAAGGAGGAGCTCCACCGAACGCGACGGGTTGTTGTTCTGCATCTGGTCCTTGAGGTACGCCCCGGACGGGCCGCCCTGCTTGGCGAGCGTGTCGAAGTCGTACTTGATCCACTGCTTGCCCTGGGCAGGGATGCCCATCTCGGCCGCGTTCATGAACATCGCGTCGGGCGTGTAGCGCACGTTGACGGGCTTGTTGCCGCCCGCCGCGGAGGCGCCGGCGCCGCCCTTCGACTTCATGGTCATGTTGGCGCGCATGCCGTCGGCCCAGTCCATCGCACCGGACATGTCACTGTTGGCCATCGGGCTCTTGACGGTGCCGTCGACCTTCGCGGAGTGCTGCTGATCCGTGCGCTGCGAGGCGAGCTTCAGCGCCGCCAGCGGGCTGCCGACCGACTGGCCGCCGTTCCCGCCCGACTTGCCCTCATCGGACTTGTCGCTCCCGCAAGCGGTGAGTCCGGCCATCAGAACAACGCCACAGGCGGCGATCGCGCATCGCACGCCTACATGAGTACCGCGCACGGTTCCCCCTTATTTTTCTTTTACGACTGTCGATCAAGACCCTATCGAGGGCCGCCGACAGCAACGCACCGGGCCCCCACACCTCTCACGAGGTGCGGGGGCCCGGCGGTTCCGGTCAGGGAAGGGCTCAGACGGCCTCTTCCTCGACCAGCAGGTTGCGCGTGCGGTTGGCGTCCAGCGGGATGCCGGGGCCCATCGTCGTGCTCAGGCTCGCCTTCTTGATGTAGCGGCCCTTCGCGGCGGACGGCTTGAGACGGTTGATCTCCTCGAGCGCCGCGGCGTAGTTCTCCACCAGCTGCGCCTCGCCGAACGACACCTTGCCGATGATGAAGTGCAGGTTGGCGTGCTTGTCGACGCGGAACTCGATCTTGCCGCCCTTGATCTCCGTGACGGCCTTGGCCACGTCAGGGGTGACGGTGCCGGTCTTCGGGTTCGGCATCAGACCACGCGGACCGAGCACCCGGCCGAGGCGGCCGACCTTGCCCATGAGGTCCGGGGTGGCGACGACGGCGTCGAAGTCCAGGCGGCCCTTGGACACCTCGTCGATGAGCTCGTCGGAGCCGACGATGTCGGCGCCGGCGGCCTCCGCGGCCGCAGCACGGTCACCGGTCGCGAAGACCAGGACCCGGGCGGTCTTACCGGTGCCGTGCGGCAGGTTCACGGTGCCGCGGACCATCTGGTCGGCCTTGCGCGGGTCGACGCCCAGGCGCATGGCGACCTCGACGGTCGCGTCGAACTTGCTCGGGGAGGTGTCCTTGGCGAGACGGACGGCCTCGAGCGGGGCGTACGCGCGCTCCCGGTCGATCTTGGCGTCCGCAGCCTTGAGGGCCTTGCTGCGCTTGCTCACTGCTGCTCCTGATGTCTGTGTTCGGAGTCGTGGTCCGGACCGCGCATTGGTCCTGCCACGGTGGTGCTACGGGGTGGCTGTCAGCCCTCGACCGTGATGCCCATGGAACGGGCGGTGCCGGCGATGATCTTCTCGGCGGCGTCCAGGTCGTTGGCGTTCAGGTCGGGCATCTTGGTGGTGGCGATGTCGCGGACCTGGTCGCGGGTGATCTTGGCGACCTTGGTCTTGTGCGGCTCGCCGGAGCCCTTCTCCACGCCCGCGGCCTTGAGGATCAGCTTCGCGGCCGGCGGAGTCTTGGTGATGAAGGTGAAGGAACGGTCCTCGTAGACCGTGATCTCCACCGGCACGACCATGCCGCGCTGCGACTCGGTCGCGGCGTTGTAGGCCTTGCAGAACTCCATGATGTTGACGCCGTGCTGGCCCAGCGCGGGGCCGACCGGCGGGGCCGGGTTCGCGGCGCCGGCCTGGATCTGGAGCTTGATCAGCCCCGTGACCTTCTTCTTCTTGGGAGGCATGCTCTCTCCGGGTCTTAGTGAGAGGTGGTCCGCCTCCACTCCGGGTCATCCGGATGGAGGCATACCGCACAACGATAACGGGTATAGGTGTGCGGCCTGAAACCGAGCAGGTCAGACCGGCCCCGGAAGGGCCCGATCTGACCTGTCGGAAGGGTGCGGAAGAAGCGTCAGTTCTTCTGGATCTGGTCGAAGCTCAGCTCGACCGGGGTCTCCCGGCCGAAGATCTCGACCAGGCCCTTGACCTTCTTCGAGTCGGCGTTGATCTCGTTGATCGTGGCCTGGAGCGTGGCGAACGGGCCGTCGGTGACCGTGACCGAGTCGCCCACCTCGAAGTCCAGCACCTGGACCTCGACCTTGCGGCTCGGCGCCGGGGCGCCGCCCTCCTCGGCGGTGGCCTTGGCTGCCTTCTCCTCGGCCTCCGGGGCGAGCATCTTGACGATCTCGTCCAGGGTCAGCGGGTACGGGTCGTAGGCATTGCCCACGAAGCCGGTGACGCCCGGGGTGTTGCGCACGACGCCCCAGGACTCGTTCGTCAGGTCCATGCGCACCAGCACATAGCCGGGGAGCTTGTTCTGACGGACGTTCTTCCGCTCGCCGTTCTTGATCTGGACGATCTCTTCTTCGGGGACCTCGGCCTGGTAGATGAAGTCCTCGACGTTCAGCGAGACGGCACGCTGCTCCAGGTTGGCCTTCACGCGCTTCTCGTAACCCGCGTAGGTGTGGATCACGTACCACTCGCCGGGCAGCCCGCGCAGCTCCTCGCGGAGGGCCTCGATCGGGTCGACCTCGACCTCGGCGGCCTCCGCGGCCTCGTCCTCGGCGACCTCGACGGCGGCCTCGGCCTCGTCCTCGACGTGCAGCGCGGCCTCCTCGGCGGGCTCGCCCGCCGCGGCGTCAGCGGCCTCAGCCTGGTCGGAGTCCGCCGCCTCGACGATGTCGAGCTCGTCCTCACGGGACTCGACGGGCTCGGCGGCGTCGTTCAGGTTCGGGTCAGACACGGTGGCTGCTTCTTCCTGGCTTCAAGGGGTGGAACGTGCGAAAGGGCGCTGCCGGGACACGGCCGCCCTTCGCGGGGTCTCAGCCAAAGACGTACTTGATGGCGTTGTTGAACCCATAGTCAATCACGGTCACGATGCCAATCATGATCAGCACGAAGACGATCACCACGCTGGTGTACGTCGACAGCTGGCTGCGCGTGGGCCACACGACCTTGCGCAGCTCGGCGATGATCTGGCGGTAGAACAGCGCGAGCCGGCCGAAGGGCCCCTTCTTCGCGCGCTTGCCACCACGGCGGCCCTTCTTGGTCGCCACCTCGTCCTCGTCGGGACGACCGCTCTCAGGCGTCGCGGTGGAGCCAAGGGCTTCCGTCACTCGTCCTCACCTGAATCCGGGTCGTGGCCGTGCCGCGTCCGGCCCGGCCGCACAGCGGTGCTTGTCCTTGCGTACGCATGCACGCACCCACGATCAAGTGCGTGTAGCAGGGCCGGAGGGACTTGAACCCCCAACCGCTGGTTTTGGAGACCAGTGCTCTACCAATTGAGCTACGACCCTTTGCGGCACCCCCAACCTACCGCATCCATCCCGCTGCACGGAGTGTGCGGGTCGGATACGTCTGTTGAGCGGCCAACGACGGTTGAGTGTACGTGCTTGACGGCCAGGCGTCGAACGAGAAGCGCCCGTGCCCTCCGCTCAGGTTTCCGCTCGGGTTTCCGCAGGAGACTTGTGTGAGTCTCGTTAAACCCGTGTACCGCCCTTTTCGCCCGTCTGCGACGATGCTTCCATGACCGCTGCTACTCCCCCCGTACAGTCCCCGACCGACCGACGGGTGTCGGCCCGGATCGGTTCCATCTCCGAGTCCGCGACCCTCGCCGTCGATGCCAAGGCCAAGGCCCTGAAGGCCGCCGGCCGCCCGGTGATCGGCTTCGGCGCGGGCGAGCCGGACTTCCCGACGCCCGACTACGTCGTCGAGGCGGCGGTGGAGGCTTGCCGTAACCCCAAGTTCCACCGCTACACCCCGGCCGGCGGGCTTCCCGAGCTCAAGGCCGCCATCGCCGCGAAGACGCTGCGCGACAGCGGCTACGAGGTCGAGGCGGCCCAGATCCTGGTGACCAACGGGGGCAAGCAGGCGATCTACGAGGCATTCGCCGCGATCCTCGACCCGGGCGACGAGGTCATCGTCCCCGCGCCGTACTGGACCACCTACCCGGAGTCGATCCGGCTGGCCGGCGGTGTCCCGGTGGACGTCGTCGCGGACGAGACGACCGGCTACCGCGTCTCCGTCGAGCAGCTGGAGGCCGCCCGCACCGAGCACACCAAGGTGCTGGTCTTCGTCTCGCCGTCCAACCCGACCGGCGCGGTCTACAGCCGTGAGCAGATCGAGGAGATCGGCCGCTGGGCCGCCGAGCACGGGCTGTGGGTGCTCACCGACGAGATCTACGAGCACCTGGTCTACGGCGACGCCGAGTTCCACTCGCTGCCGGTGGTGGTGCCCGAGCTGCGCGACAAGTGCATCGTGGTCAACGGTGTCGCCAAGACGTACGCGATGACCGGCTGGCGGGTCGGCTGGATCCTCGGCCCCAAGGACGTGGTGAAGGCCGCGACCAACCTCCAGTCGCACGCCACGTCCAACGTGAGCAACGTCGCGCAGGCCGCCGCCCTGGCCGCCCTCACCGGCGACCTCGACGCCGTCGCCGCGATGCGCGAGGCGTTCGACCGCCGCCGCCGCACCATCGTGCGCATGCTCAACGAGATCGACGGCGTCGAGTGCCCGGAGCCGGAGGGCGCGTTCTACGCCTACCCGTCGGCGAAGGGGCTGCTCGGCAAGGAGATCCGCGGCAAGCGGCCGCAGACCACCGTCGAGCTGGCCGCGCTGATCCTGGAGGAGGCCGAGGTCGCCGTGGTGCCGGGTGAGGCGTTCGGCACACCGGGCTACCTGCGGCTGTCCTACGCGCTGGGCGACGAGGACCTCGTCGAGGGCGTCTCGCGGATCCAGAAGCTGCTGGCGGAGGCCCGCGCC
>NZ_GG657754.1:4615055-4618595 GCF_000158915.1 Streptomyces himastatinicus ATCC 53653
CCGGCCACGGCCGGGCGCCCGCTCTCGTTCCGGCCCGGACGATGCTCTTCCGGCCCGGACCGGACTCGTATTCCTGTGCGGGCAAGCCCACGTTCGGCGAAAGCGGTACCGGCGGGTCCGGACGTGCGGCAAAATCTGCAGATGGCACGCGATGTACATCTGCTCCCCAAGGCGCATCTGCATCTGCACTTCACCGGCTCCATGCGCCCCGGCACGCTTCTCGAACTCGCCGACAAATACGGCGTCCATCTGCCCGAGGCGCTGAGCGGCGGCGAGCCGCCGAGACTGCGGGCCACCGATGAGCGCGGCTGGTTCCGCTTCCAGCGGCTGTACGACATGGCGCGGTCCTGTCTACGGGAGCCCGAGGACATCCAGCGGCTGGTGCGCGAGGCCGCCGAGGAGGACGTCGCGGACGGCTCCGGCTGGCTGGAGATCCAGGTCGACCCCACCTCGTACGCCCCGCGCCTGGGCGGGCTGATCCCGGCGCTGGAGATCATCCTCGACGCGGTCGACACCGCCTCCCGGGACACCGGTCTTGGGATACGGGTCCTGGTCGCCGCGAACCGGATGAAGCACCCCCTGGAGGCCCGCACCCTGGCCCGGCTCGCGGTGCGCTTCGCGGACCGCGGGGTGGTCGGCTTCGGGCTCTCCAACGACGAGCGGCGCGGTTTCGCCCGCGACTTCGACCGCGCCTTCGCCATCGCCCGGGACGGCGGTCTGCTCGCCGCCCCGCACGGCGGCGAGCTGTCGGGGCCCGGCAGCGTCCGCGACTGCCTGGACGACCTGGTGGCGTCCCGGGTTGGTCATGGGGTGCGCGCGGCCGAGGACCCGCGCCTGCTCTCCCGGCTGGCCGACCGCGGGGTGACCTGCGAGGTGTGCCCGTCCTCCAACGTGGCGCTCGGGGTCTACGAGAAGCCCGAGGACGTACCGCTGCGCACCCTGTACGACGCCGGGGTGCCGATGGCGCTGGGCGCCGACGACCCGCTGCTGTTCGGGTCGCGGCTGGCGGCCCAGTACCAGCTGGCCCGCGAGCACCACGGCTTCACCGACGAGGAGCTGGCCGAGCTGGCGCGGCAGTCGGTGCGGGGTTCGGCGGCGCCGGAGGACGTACGGCGGCGGCTGCTGGCGGGGATCGACGGCTGGCTGGCGTCCTAGTCCCCTCACCGTGAGGGGGCTAGAGGCTGACGCCCACCGTCACCGGCTCGTTGACCAGTGTGACGCCGAACGCCTCCTCGACCCCGGCCACCACCTCGCGGGCCAGCGCCAGCAGGTCCTCGGTGGTGGCCTCGCCGCGGTTGGTGAGCGCGAGGGTGTGCTTGGTGGAGATGCGGGCCGGGCCGGTGCCGTAGCCCTTGGTGAAGCCCGCCTTGTCGATCAGCCAGGCGGCGGAGGTCTTGATCCGCCCCTCCCCCGCCGGGAAGGCGGGCGGCGCGACGTCCGCGCCGAGGCGGTCGGCGACGCGGGCCAGGAAGCATTCGTACGCGCTCTCGGTCAGCACCGGGTTGGTGAAGAACGACCCCGCGGACCAGGTGTCGTGGTCCTCCGGGTCGAGCACCATGCCCTTGCCCGCGCGCAGCGACAGCACGGTCCTGCGGGCGGTCTCGGCGGGCACCCGGTCGCCCACCTCGACGCCGAGCACCCGGGCGGTCTCGGCGTACTTGATGGGCGCGGACGCCCCGCCCGCGTCCTCCAGCTCGAAGCGGACCCGCAGCACGACGTGGCGGTCCGGCTCGGCCTTGAAGCGGCTGTGGCGGTAGGAGAAGGCGCAGTCGGCGGCGGGGATCGTCACGACGGCGTCGGCGCGGCGGTCGTAGGCGACCACCTCGGTGAGGGTGGCGGAGACCTCCTGGCCGTACGCCCCGACGTTCTGTATCGGCGTCGCGCCCGCGGAGCCGGGGATTCCGGCGAGGCATTCGATACCGGCGAGGCCCGCCTCGACCGTCCGGGCCACGGCGTCGGACCAGTTCTCGCCCGCGGCCAGCTCCAGCCGGGTGCCGTCCAGGGTGAAGCCGCTGGTCGCGATGTGCAGGGCGGTGCCGTCGAAGCCCTTGTCGGCGATGACGAGGTTGCTGCCGCCGCCGATCAGCAGCAGCGGCGTACCGGTCGCGTCGGCCTCGCGGACCGCGGCGATCACCTCGTCGTCGGTGGTGGCCGTGATCAGCCGGGTGGCCGGGCCGCCGAGACGGAAGGTGGTGAGGGGGGCGAGGGGGGCGTCATGGAGTTCCTGCACGCGCTCCAGAGTACGGGGGCGCCCCCGGCGCGGTGCCGGGGGCGGTGGGGGCCCGGGGGATTACGCGAGGCGGACGACGGCGCGGGCCATGCCCAGCACCTTCTGGCCCTCGCTGGTCGCCGTGATGTCCACCCGGACGGTGCGGGCGTCGTCGTCCAGCTTGGCGGCGACCTTGGCGGCGACCTCGATGAGCGCGCCCTTGTCGTCGTTGGGGACGACGACCGGCTTGGTGAAGCGCACGCCGTAGTCGACGACGGTCCCGGGGTCACCGGTCCAGTCCGTCACCACGCGGATCGCCGATGCCATGGTGAACATGCCGTGGGCGATGACGTCGGGGAGGCCGACCTCCTTGGCGAACTTCTCGTTCCAGTGGATCGGGTTGAAGTCGCCCGACGCGCCGGCGTACGCGATGAGGTCGGCGCGGTTCACCGGGAAGACCTGCGCGGGCAGTTCGGTGCCGACCTCGACGGCGTCGTACGAGATCTTGGCGCTCATCTGCTCTCCTCCGCTTCGGCGGCGCGCGCCACCAGTTTCGTCATCGCGGTCACCACGTGCTCGCCCGCGGCGTCGCGCACCTCACCGCTGATCAGGATCACATCGTTGCCCGCGAGCGACTTGATGTCGTCGATCCTGGTGATGACGGTGAGGCGGTCGGCCGCCTCGATGGGCCGGGTGTACGTGAACTTCTGGTCGCCGTGCACCACCCGGTTGAAGTCCAGGCCCAGCTGCGGGTCGCCGACGACCAGGTGCCGTGCGGCCTTGAAGGTGATCGCGAAGACGAACGTGGGCGGGGCGATCACATCGGAGTAGCCGAGCGCCTTGGCCGCCTCGGGATCGGTGTAGACCGGGTTGGTCTCGCCGATCGATTCGGCGAATTCGCGGATCTTCTCCCTGCCGACCTCATACGGGTCGGTGGGCGGGTAGGTCCGCCCGACGAAAGACGGATCAAGCGCCATCGCCTCGGCACCTCCTGCTGTTGATGACTAACGAAACGAGGCCACCCCCGCTGATGGGGGGCGGCCTCGAATGCAGAGTTTATGACTATCGCGTCTCGCGGTGCGCGGTGTGCGCGTTGCAACGCGGGCAGTGCTTCTTGATCTCAAGACGATCCGGGTCGTTACGCCGGTTCTTCTTGGTGATGTAGTTCCGCTCCTTGCACTCCACGCAGGCCAGCGTGATCTTCGGGCGGACGTCGGTGGCAGCCACGTTGAGTGCTCCTTGACGAACGGATGGGATAGAAGAACGCAGTAAAGAGTAGCCGACCGGAGGACCGACCCCACAATCGGCTACTGTGTGTAGCGGTGACCGGA
>NZ_GG657754.1:4624791-4635000 GCF_000158915.1 Streptomyces himastatinicus ATCC 53653
AGCGGATCATCGCGGCCGTCGGCTTCTCGCGGGACGAGATGACCCTGGAGGGCATCACCCGCGAGCAGATGCGCCGCGGGTGCTGGGACCCCAAGGCCCGGATCGCCGACATGGAGATGAACCACGTCGAGGCGTCGCTGTGCTTCCCGACCTTCCCCCGCTTCTGCGGCCAGACCTTCGCCGAGGCCGACGACAAGGAGGTCGGGCTGGCGTGTGTGCGGGCGTACAACGACTGGATGGTCGAGGAGTGGTGTGGTGACAGCCGCGGGCGGCTGATCCCGCTGTGCCTGATCCCGCTGTGGGACGTCGAGCTGGCCGTGGAGGAGATCCGCCGGAACGCCGCGCGGGGCGTGCGCGCGGTGACGTTCAGCGAGATCCCCACGTATCTCGGCCTGCCCAGCATCCACAGCGGCTACTGGGACCCGTTCTTCGCCGAGTGCGAGGCCACGGGGACGGTCGTGTGCATGCACATCGGCTCGTCCTCGCAGATGCCCGCCGCCTCCCCCGACGCCCCGCCCGCCGTGCAGGCGGCGTTGAGCTTCAACAACGCCATGGCGTCGATGATGGACTTCCTCTTCAGCGGCGTCCTGGTGAGGTTCCCGCGGCTGAAGCTCGCGTACGCCGAGGGCCAGATGGGCTGGATCCCCTACGCCCTGGAGCGCGCGGACGACGTGTGGGAGGAGCACCGGGCGTGGGGCGGTGTGCGGGACCTCATCCCGGAGCCGCCGTCCACGTACTACTACCGGCAGATCTACTGCTGCTTCTTCCGGGACCGGCACGGCGTCGCCTCGCTCGACACCGTCGGGGTGGACAACGCCACGTTCGAGACCGACTACCCCCACGTGGACTCCACCTGGCCGCACACCAAGCGGATCGCGGCCGAGCACGTCGAGGGGCTGTCGCCGGAGACCACGTACAAGATCCTGCGCGGCAACGCGATCCGGATGCTGGAGCTGGACTTCGACAGGTAACCCCGGCCGGTTTCAGCCATCATGGCGTGAATCCCGGCTGACCCCTTGCCTCTTCGCACGTGTCGGTCATGGGATCGGTGCATGGCCGACCTTCACACCCCACAGCGTTCGGCGCCGGTCCCTCCCCACGTGGGGACCGGTGCCGAACGGTGGGGCGGTGCCGATCCGCACCCCCCCGTACGGGTGCGGATCGCGGAGGGGCCGGTTCGGTGGTCGACGCGGCGGCCGTCAGGGCCCGGGCCGATGGCCCGGCCGGGCGGCCGCGTTCGCCTGCGCTGCTGGGCTGTGATCCTGCCAGCTGCGCCGTCCGCCGAGGAGGTTCCGGTTGTGGGCCGCGGCCTTCGTCGCAGGTCATCCGTATAAAGTGAGTTTTCCGGTCCGGATATCCAGGCGCGGGGGAAGTAAGGAGTGGAGACCTTGAGTTCCGACTCAGGGGTACGCACGGCCTTCGCGGAACGTCTCGCGCTGCTGTACCGGGAGGCCGGTAACCCTCCCCTGAAGAGCGTGGCCGAGGCGGTCGTCCGGCTTCAGCGGGTCGACGAGCGGGGGCGCCCCGTACGGGTGTCCGCTCAGCGGATCAGCGACTGGCGGCGGGCCAAGAACGTACCCGCCCAGTTCGCGGCCCTCGCGGCGGTGCTGCACGTACTCATCCCCGACGCACGGCGTCTGCGGCGCGCGCCGGTGTCCACCGGTCTGTACGACATGGCCCAGTGGCAGCGCCTGTGGGAGCGTGCGGTGGCCGACCCGGTCGGCGAACGCCCCCCGGCAGCCGCGGACGAGGAGGAGCGGCCCCCGGCCGACGCCCCGGCCGTGCCCGGCGCGGTGTGCCCCTACCGGGGGCTGGCCGCGTACCGGCAGGAGGACGCCCGGTGGTTCTTCGGCCGGGAGCGGAGCACGGAGGCGCTCGTCCGCCAGCTGAGTGCGGCGGAGAAGACGGGCGGCCTGATCATGCTCGTGGGCGCCTCGGGGGCCGGGAAGTCGTCCCTGCTGAACGCCGGACTGGTGCCCGCGCTGGAGGACGGCACGGCGCGGGAGGTGCTCCAGCTCGCGCCGGGCGCCGATCCGCTCGGGGAGCTGACCCGCCGGATACCCCGGCTCTCCGACGCCCTCCGCAAGGAGCCCGGCACGCCCGGGTTCGCACGCGCGGTGCGGGACGCCGTCGCGTCGTGGGCGGGGGACTCCGCCGCCCGCCCGGTCGTCATCGTGGACCAGTTCGAGGAGGCGTTCACCCTCGGCGCCGACGAGGCGGACCGCCGTACGTTCATCCAGCTGCTGCACGCCGCGTGCTCGCCCTCCGCCTCCGGTGACCCCGCCCCCGTCCTCGTCGTCCTCGGCATCCGCGCCGACTTCTACGAGCAGTGCCTGGCGTACCCCGAACTGGCCGACGCGCTCCAGCACCGCCACATGGTGCTCGGCCCGCTGACCGTCGCCGAGCTGCGCGAGGCGGTGACCGGCCCGGCCAAGGCCGTGGGTCTTGAACTCGAACCGGGGCTGGCGGAACTGATCGTCCGGGAGGTGAGCGCCGACGGCCCCCGCGGCACCCATGACGCGGGCGTACTGCCGCTCCTCTCCCACGCCCTCCTCGCCACCTGGCAGCGCCGCAAGGCGGGACGGCTGACCCTGGCCGGCTACCGCGCGGCGGGCGGCATCCAGGGCGCGGTGGCCGCGACCGCCGAGCGGGCCTGGTCCGGCCTCGACCCCGCGGCACGCACGGCCGCGCGGCTGCTCCTGCTGCGGCTGGTCCGGCTGGGCGAGGACACCCAGGCCACCCGCAGGCGGGGGATGCGGCGCCAGCTGTCGGAGGAGTCGACGGAACCCGGGAAGACGGAGGAATCGCTCGAAGCGCTGGTCCGCGCCCGCCTGGTGACCCTCGACGCGGAGACCGTGGAGATCACCCACGAGGCGCTGCTGCACGCCTGGCCGCGGCTGCGCGACTGGATCGACGAGGGCCGCAACGACCATCTGCTGCGCCAGCGGCTGGAGGAGGACGGCCGGGCCTGGGAGGGCATGAACCGCGATCCGTCGCTGCTCTACCGGGGCTCCCGGCTGGAACAGGCCCACACCTGGGCGAAGTCCGCCGGGGACACCCTGCTGACCCGCAGCGCGGTGGAGTTCCTGGCCGCCTCGGTGCGGCTGCGCAGACGCGTCATCTGGCTCAGCCGGGGCGCGGTGGCGGCCCTGGTCGCGCTGGCGATGGTGGCCGTCGGCGCGGCGGTGATCGCGTGGCAGCAGCGGGACGACGCGGTGTTCGAGCAGGTGGTGACCGAGGCCGACCGCTTCGAGTACCGGGATCCGTCGCTGTCCGCCCAGCTCGCCCTGGTCGCCCACCGGCTGCGGCCGGACGACGAGGCCACGAAGAACCGGCTGATCTCGATCGTGAACGCGCCGCTGGCCACCCCGCTGCTCGGCCACACCGGCGCCGTCTACCTCACCTCCTTCAGCCCGGACGGGAAGACGCTGGCCACCGCCGCGTACGACCGGACCGTCCGGCTCTGGGACACCAGCGACCCGACGCGCCCCAAGCCGCTGGGCAAGCCGCTGACCGGCCACACCAGCTGGGTGAGCAGCGCGGTCTTCAGCCCGGACGGCCGCACCCTCGCCAGCGCCGGTGACGACGGCACGGTCCGCCTGTGGGACGTGAGCGACCCCCGGCATCCGCGCCCGCTCGGCGCGCCCCTGTCCGGCCATGACGGCACGATCTACCTGCTCGCGTTCAGCCCGGACGGGAAGACGCTGGCCGCCGCCACCGATGACAGCAAGGTCCGCCTGTGGGACATGCGCGGCCGGGGACGGCCGAAGCCGCTCGGGGCGCTGACCGGCGCCACCGCCGCCGTACGCTCCGTGGCGTTCAGCCCCGACGGAAAGATGCTGGCGGGCGGTGGCGACGACGGCACGATCAGGCTGTGGAACATGGCCGATCCGCGCCATCCGAAGCGGATCGGCAAGGCGCTCACCGGCCACACGGACCTGATCCACTCCGTGGCGTTCAGCCCGGACGGCCGCACGCTCGCCAGCGGCGCCGCCGACAACACCATCCGGCTGTGGGACGTCGGCGATCCGCGCCGCGCGGAGCCGCTGGGCTCGCCGCTCACCGGCCACACCGGTCCCGTCTGGTCCGTGGCCTTCAGCCCGGACGGCAACATGCTGGCCGCCGCCAGCCAGGACAGCACCGCGAGCCTGTGGAACGTCCAGGACCCGGCGTATCCGTCGCAGGTCGGTGAGCCGCTGGCGGGGGCCAGCGGCGAGATGTACGCCCTGGGCTTCAGCCCCGACGGCCGGACCCTGGCCACCGGGAGCGGCGACAACACGGTCCGCCTGTGGTCGATCCCGACGTCGGACATGATCGGCCGGGTCGGGGCGTTCCGCCCGGACGGGCGGGTGCTCGCCACGGCGGCGCGCGACGAGAAGGTCCGGATGTGGAACGTGGCGAAGCCGGGCCGGCCGGTGCCGATGGGCAAGCCGTTCAGTCCCGGGAAGGGCGAGGTGCGGGAGCCGACCTTCTCCCCCGACGGCCGCATCTTCGCGGTGATGACCGGGGGGAGCGCGGTGCGGCTGTGGAACGTCTCCGACCCGGCCCATCCCGTCCCCGCCGGGCCGCCCCTGGACGTGCGGGCCCGGTTCGCGGGCGCGCTGGCCTTCAGCCCGGACGGGAAGACCCTGGCCAGCGTGTACGACGACCGCACCATCCAGCTGTGGGACGTCAGCGACCCGAAGCGGGTCCGGCCGCTGGGCGCGCCGCTCACCGGCCACAAGGGCTACGTCAACGCCCTCGTCTTCAGCCCGGACGGCCGCATGCTCGCCAGCGGCAGCGCGGACAACACCATCCGGCTGTGGAAGGTGACCGACCGGCGCCGCACCGTGCCGCTGGGCAAGCCCCTCACCGGCCACCTCGGCCCCGTCAACGCGCTCGCGTACAGCCCGGACGGCGACACGCTGGCCAGCGGCAGCGACGACAACACGGTCCGGCTCTGGAACATCGCCGATCCCCGCAGGGCGACCCGGCTGGGCCGCCCGCTCACCGGCCACACCGACTCGATCGTGTCGCTGACGCTCAGCCGGGACGGCACCACCCTGGCCAGCGGCGGCAACGACAACGCGGTCCGGCTGTGGGACATCACCGTCCCGTCCAAGGCCGATGCCATCGGCCAGTCGATGAGCCCCAACGCCAAGATCGGCAACTTCCTGTCGTTCAGCCCCCAGAGCCACATGCTCGGCGTGTCGAGCGGCGCCGATACGGTCCGGCTGTGGGACCTGGACACCGACAAGGCCATCCGCCGCGTCTGCTCGATGACGGAGGGCGTGCTGACACCTGAGAAGTGGCACGAGTATCTGCCCCGAATGTCCTACGAGCCGCCGTGCGGACGCTGAGGAAAGGGGCCCGCCGTGCGTGATCACGATCACAACTCCGCGTTCGTTCCGACCAGTCGGCACCCTGACGCGAGCAGTCGCGTTACGCTGGGGAACAGCCCGATCGCTGGTGCATCCCCCGTCGCCAGCGATCGGGCGTTTGCCTGCGCGCCGACGGCCCGCGCCACCTGGCCCGAAGCCGGAGGTCCCTCCTGATGCCCTGGCTCGACGAGGCCGCCCTGGACCTCATCCGCGCCTACGTCCGCCACGCGCCCTGGAGCGCCGGAAAGCGGGCCCTGGTCGAGCGCCACCTGAACGCCGCCCTCCGCGACCGCCCCCTGCACCGCCTGGCCCGCACCCGCTTCGGCGCCACCTTCGCCGTCGACACCCAGGACCTCATCCAGCGGTACCTGTACCTCTTCGGCGTCTGGGAACCGCATATGACGCGCTGGCTCCAGCGCAGGCTGAGGCCGGGCGACGTATTCGTGGACGTCGGGGCCAACATCGGCTACTACAGCATCCTCGCCTCACGCCTCGTCGGCCCCGGCGGGACGGTGGTCGCGGTCGAAGCCTCGCCGACGTTCCACCAGCTGCTCCTGCGGCACGCCCGGCGCAACCGCTCCACCAACATCCGCGCCGTCAACGCCGCCGTCTCCGACCGCGACGAGCTGCTGACCTTCATCCTGGCCAGCTCCCGCAACATGGGCGCGAACAGCATCGTCCCCTACGACGGCCCGGCCGAGTCCACCTTCGACATCGCGGCCCGGCCACTGCCCGACCTCCTCACCGAGGACGAGATCGCCCGGGCCAGGGTCATCAAGATCGACGTCGAGGGCGCGGAGGGCGGCGTGGTCCGCGGCCTGATCCCGCTCCTGCCCAGGCTGCGCCCCGACGCCGAACTGACCATCGAGGTCACCCCGGAGCGGATGGCCGACCTGGGGGAATCCGTCGAAGAGCTGCTGGAAACCCTGACGTCCCACGGCTTCCACACCTACCACCTGACCAACGACTACGCGGCGGCCACCTACCCACCCGCGATCCACGGCCCCGCCCGCGTCCCCCGCAGGTGGCACGGCCCCGTGACGGCCGAGAGCGACCTGATCTTCTCCCGCGTCGACGCCGCCACGCTGCCCTGAGCTTCGGGCATCAGCCCGCCTCGTAGCGCCAGCCGTCCAGCGACGCCAGGACGCGGGCGCGGGCCTCTACGACCGCGAAGCGGGCCTTGCGCTCGGCCTCGTCCGCGTGGGCGGCGTGGCTGGTGACCTGGCCGGGCCACTTGCGGTAGAGGAGGCCGGTCTCGGCGGTGAACCAGCCGCGGCTGACCGCGCTCAGGGCCATCAGCAGGCCGGTGTCCTCGGAGGCGGGCAGGGCCATCCAGCCGCCGAGGGCCAGGAGCAGGTCGCGGCGGACGAAGAGGGTCGCCGGGTGGACCTGCGCGCGGTAGTCGTGGGTCTTCCAGTGGTCGAGGACGGCGCCCCGCGCGAGCGGGCCCTGCGGCGGGTCGCCCTCGAACCCGACGGTGGAGCCGTCGGGCAGCAGGTCCAGGGCGCGCGAGGTGGCCCAGCCGAGCTCCGGGTTCTCGTTGAGCGCGCGCAGGTCGCGGGCGAGGGCGCCGGGGGTCAGCATGTCGTCGGCGTCCAGCACCTTGACGTAACTGCCCTCGGCGCGGGCGAGCCCCATCGTCCGGGCCATGGCCGCCCGCCCGGCCCGGCCCTGGCCGAAGCTGATCCGGTCGTCGTGGGGGACGTAGGGGCGTACGGCGCGGGTCTCGCCGTCCTCCTGCACGACCCACTGCCACTCCCAGCCGTCCGGCAGCTCCTGCTGGCACAACGACGAGTAGGCGTCGGGGAGATGCCCGGCGCCCGGGGCGTGGACCGCGGTGATGACCGTGATGACATTTGGCATGGTCACCACCTTGTCAGGGGCGTGGTGAAGACGAGTTCCGTTCGGTCTCCTGGCAGCCGCACGTCCGAGACCTCGGCCACCCGGCCGTCGGTGCCGGTGCAGATCTTCCGGAGGAGGATCACCGACACCCCCTTCCTGAGGCCGAGCGCCTCGGCCTCTTCCGCCGTGGGCGGCCGGGCCGTGATCCGTTCCTCGACGCGGTCCAGCTCGATGCCGATCGTGTAGAGCTGGTTCTGCGTACCCCCGGGCCAGGGCTCGTTGGCGGCGTCGAGCAGCTCGGGATTCGCGGCCACGAGGTCGTGGACGAGATACGAGTGCACCAGCGCGAAGGGGGTATCCTCCGCGCGGCAGTTGGTGCGGTACATCCGCTCCAGCAGCCGCGTCCCCACGTGCACCCCGAAGACCGCCGCCAGATCCTCGTCGGCCTTGGTCTCGCGGTACTCGGCATGGAAGGCGAGATCGGTCACCTCCAGCCCGGTGTCGTGCTCCGTGGACCCGGTCCGCAGCCGCTCGGCCCGGGGCCGCCGCGCCCGGTCCTTCTCCCACTGATGCCGGTCGCTGCTGCGCTCGACGCGCCGACGCGGCGTACGGACGAAGGTCCCCACCCCGTGCCGCTTGTCGATCAGCCCCTCGGCCACCAGCTCGGACAGCGCCCGCTGAAGCGTCGGCACGCTGGTCCGGTACCGCACCGCGAGCCGGTCCTCGGCCGGAAGCCGCTCCCCCGGCCGGAGCCGGCCGGTGCGGATGCCGTGCCGCAGGGCGTCGGCGATCTGCTCGTACCTGGCCATCCCGGGATCACCGCCCTCGATGTCCGGACGGTTTCAGATTAAGTCCACAAGAGGCCGTGAGGCCCGACGACAACGGCCCCCGGCCGCGTCATCGCAGCTCGGGGGCCGTTTTCCCAGCGTGGCGGCGCCAGGATTCGAACCTGGGTAGGCTAAGCCGACGGATTTACAGTCCGCTCCCATTGGCCACTCGGGCACACCGCCTGGGATGTGGCCAGGTGCCCCGCTTCCGCGGCGCTGCTCCCTGGCAACGACGTAAACAATACCTGATCCCCGGGGGTGGTCCGCCACCCGGTTGATCGCCTCTGGATCATGGCCGGGATGGCTAGGCTGGCGGTTACGGTCCGCTGGGCCGTGCCACTGACGGATCTACGTACGAGGAGCCAACTCAAGATGGCCGACTCCAGTTTCGACATCGTCTCGAAGGTCGAGCGGCAGGAGGTCGACAACGCGCTCAACCAGGCGAGCCGCGAGATCTCCCAGCGCTACGACTTCAAGAACGTCGGGGCCTCGATCGAGTGGTCGGGCGAGCGGATCGAGATGCGCGCGAACTCCGAGGAGCGGGTGAAGGCGATCCTCGACGTCTTCCAGTCCAAGCTGGTCAAGCGCGGGATCTCGCTGAAGGCGCTGGACGCGGGTGAGCCGCAGGCGTCCGGCAAGGAGTACAAGATCTTCGCCTCGCTCCAGGAGGGCATCTCCCAGGAGAACGCGAAGAAGGTCGCCAAGATCATCCGCGATGAGGGCCCGAAGGGCGTCAAGGCGCAGGTGCAGGGCGAGGAGCTGCGGGTCACCTCGAAGAGCCGGGACGACCTCCAGTCCGTGATCACGCTGCTGAAGGGGAAGGACCTGGACTTCGCGCTCCAGTTCGTCAACTACCGGTAGGCGGTTGCGCCGGGTTACGGCACGCCGGGGCCTTGCGGGCCCCGGCGTTCGCGTTCCCGGCGGGGGCCGGCCGGTCACCGCGGCTCTCGGCGATCCGCAGGGCGTCGCGGAGGGCTTCCGTCAGCCGGTGCGCCAGGTAGCGGAGTTCCCCGGGGTGTGCGGTGCGGGCGCCCAGCAGGGCGCGGGCGTGGGCCAGCAGTTCCGTCCCCATGTCCAGCTGTAGTGCCTCGACCTCGTCGGCCCGCCGGTTCAGTCGGCTGTCGGCGTCGTCGGAGGAGAGGTAGCAGGGTTTGCCGTCCGGGGTGGTCCAGGGCAGCAGACGCAGTGGCGGTTCGATGTCGCGGGCGGTGCGGTCCGGCATGGTGATCTGCTTCCGTCGTGAGTGCGTGACTCCATCGAAACGGCTCCGTTGACCTCACGGAGGAGCCACCCAGGGGGCCCGGAAGGGGCCAGACTGGAACGGGGAGGGGGCCACGATGAGCGATGACCGGCGCGCATGGTTCGGCGCGTATCTCGCACGCCTTCGGCGGGCCACGGACCGGAGCCAGCGGCAACTGGCGGAGCGGCTGTGTGCGCTGTCCGGACTGGACTCCGTCACGCGGCATGAAATCTCACGGTGGGAGCGGGGCGCACGGGTGCCCGATGCCTGGCTGCCCGCCCTGGCGCAGGCGCTTGGGGTGGCGGTGGGCGAGTTGGAGCGGGCCGCCGCCTACGCCCGGGGCGAGTCGGACACCGCCCCGGGCGGGCCCTCGGCCTCACTGGCCGAGCTGCTGCCGCCGGGCGACCCGCTGGCACCCCTCGGGGCGCGATCCGGACGACGTATCGCCGCCGGGACGGTAGCGCGGCTCGCTGCACGCGTGCATGCACTGCGACTGGCCGATGACGTGCTGGCGGGGGGCAACCTGATCGGCCCCGCCTTCCGTGAACTGGGGGCGGCCGTACGGCTGTACCGGGAGACCAGCCACAGCGAGGACGTGGGCAGGGCGCTCCTGGTGCAGATCGGCGAGCTGGCCCAGATCGCGGGGTGGATCGCGAGCGACGCCGCCCACCACGAGCAGGCGGAGCGCGCCTACACCATCGGGATCTCGGCCGCGCGGCAGGCCGGTGACGGGCCGCTCGTGGCCCATCTCGCGGGCAGCCTCGGCTACCAGTTGAGCAACACCGGGCGGGAGCGTGAGGGCCTGGGACTCGCTCTCGCGGCGGTCGAGGAGGCGGGGCCGGACGCGCCCGCCGAGGCCAGGGCCCTGTTCCTCGACCGCGTCGCCTGGGCCCACACCCGTGCCGGGGAGGCACAGCCCGCCGTCCGGGCGCTCGGCGCG
>NZ_GG657754.1:4635323-4644295 GCF_000158915.1 Streptomyces himastatinicus ATCC 53653
GCACGGCGGACTGCTCGCCGGGTGACCGGAACCGGGTCAGCGACCGGCGAAGGGGCGGTCCGTCGGGACGATGTCGTGGCCGAGGGGGGTCAGGGAGATCGGGATCAGCTTGAAGTTGGCGATGCCCAGCGGGATGCCGATGATCGTCACGCACAGCAGGACGCCGGTGACGATGTGGCCGAGGGCGAGCCACCAGCCCGCGAGGACCAGCCACAACACATTCCCCACGCAGGAGGCGGCGCCCGCGTCGCGGCGGGGGACGGCGATGCGGCCGAAGGGCCACAGGGCGTAACCGGCGATGCGGAACGAGGCGATCCCGAAGGGGATGCCGATGATGGTGATGCACAGCAGCAGGCCCGCCAGGACATAGGCGCAGGCCATCCAGAAGCCGCTGAATACGAGCCAGATGATGTTCAGAATGGTCTTCACGGTTGCTCCCCCGCCATTTTTTCGAGCCGTGCGATGCGCTCCCGCATGGGCGGGTGCGTGGAGAAGAGCTTGGACATGCCACCGCCCGCCCCGAACGGGTTGGCGATCATCATATGGCTGGCGGTCTCCAGCCTGGGTTCCGGGGGCAGCGGCAGCGCTTGCGTGCCCGCTTCCAGCTTACGCAGGGCGCTGGCGAGGGCCAGGGGGTCGCCGGTGAGCTGGGCGCCGGACGCGTCCGCCTCGTACTCACGGGAGCGGCTGACGGCGAGCTGGATGATGCTGGCCGCGAGCGGGCCGAGGAACATGATCAGCAGCATGCCCACGAAGCCGGGGCCCTCGTCGTCGTCGGACCGGCCGATGGGGATCAGCCAGGCGAAGTTGACCAGGAACACCACCACGCTGGCGAGCGCGCCCGCGATCGAGGAGATGAGGATGTCGCGGTTGTAGACATGGCTCAGCTCATGGCCGATGACCCCGCGCAGTTCCCGCTCGTCGAGCAGGCGCAGGATGCCGTCGGTGCAGCAGACCGCCGCCTTGCGCGGGTTGCGGCCGGTCGCGAAGGCGTTGGGGGCCTCGGTCGGGGAGATGTAGAGCCGCGGCATGGGCTGGCGGGCCGCGGTCGACAGCTCGCGCACCATCCGGTACAGCCCCGGCGCCTCGAACTCGCTGACCGGACGCGCCCGCATGGCCCGCAGGGCGAGCTTGTCGCTGTTCCAGTAGGCGTACGCGTTCGTCCCGAGGGCGACGAAGACCGCGATGATCAGCCCCATCCGGCCGAACAAGCTGCCGATGACGATGATGAGCGCCGACAGTCCCCCGAGGAGTACGGCGGTCTTCAGCCCGTTGTGCCGGCGGTGCACGCTACGCCCTCCCGAAAATGCCACAGGGGAACCCTTTGACTGGTGTCTCCACCTTCCAGTGGACCCTCCTGAACTGGTCAACGCCAGGTGAGGGTCACTAGTTCCCTTGTGCACCCTTGTGCACCTAGGGCGCCGCTAGAGCAGGGCGCCCGAGGCGAACCGCAGGACGAGCTGGGGGGCGCCGGAGAGGGCGATGCCGAGGACGGCGGCGAGGCCGATGGCGGCCGTCAGGGGGGCGGTCGCCGCCACCGGGGTGACGGATGCCACGCCCTCGTCCGAGGGGGCCTCGGGTGCGCGGAAGAGGACGGCCGTCCACTGGAGGTAGTAGTAGAGGGCGATCACCACGTTCAGCGCCATCACGACGGCCAGCCAGCCCAGGCCCGCGTCGACGGCCGTCTGGAAGACGGTCACCTTGGCGAAGAGCCCGATGATGCCCGGCGGCAGTCCGGCCAGGCACAGCAGGAAGAAGCCGAGCGCGAGGGCGGCGGCCGGGCGGGCGGCGTACAGGCCGCGGTAGTCGGTGATGCGGCCGGTGGGGTTCGTACGGGCGACGAGGGCGACGACCGCGAAGGCGCCGAGGTTCACGGCCGCGTACATGAGGGCGTACGCGACGGTCGAGCCGATGGCGTGGGCCGCGTCCCCGTCCGGGCCCGCGTATCCGGCGGCCGCGATGGGGACCAGCAGATAGCCCGCCTGGCCGACGGAGGACCAGGCCAGCAGGCGTACGGCGCTGTGCGCGCGCTCGGGGCGCTGGCGCAGCGCGGCGACGTTGCCCGCGGTCATGGTGAGGGCGGCGAGGACGGCGACGGCCGGGCCCCATACGTCGTCGTACGACGGGAAGGCGACGACGGTCACCAGGATGAGGCCGGAGAAGCCGACCGCCTTGCCGACCACGGAGAGATAGGCGGCCACCGGGATCGGCGCGCCCACATAGGTGTCGGGGACCCAGAAGTGGAAGGGCACGGCGGCGGTCTTGAAGGCGAAGCCGACCAGGGTGAGGACGACGCCCGCTTGGGCGAGCGTGTCGAGCCGCGGGTCGACGTGGGCGAGGCCGTCGGCGATGCGGGACAGGTGGAGGCTGCCGGTGGCGGCGTAGACGAAGCTGACGCCGAGCAGCATGACGGCGGTCGCGGTGACCGAGGAGAGGAAGAACTTCAGCGCGGCCTCGGAGGAGAGCCGGCTCTCCCGGCGCAGCCCGACGAGCGCGAAGGCGGGGAGGGAGGCCACCTCCAGGGCGACGACGAGGGTCGCGAGGTCGCGGGAGGCGGGCAGCAGGGCGGCGCCCGCGGCGGACGACAGCAGCAGGAACCAGAACTCGCCCGCGGGGAGCCGCAGATCCTGGATGCCGCTGATGGACAGCAGCGCGGTGAGCAGCGCCCCGCCGAGCACCAGCAGCTGGATGACGAGGGTGAAGGTGTCGGCCGTGTAGCTGCACGCGGCGCCGCCACCGGAGGTGAGGCAGAAGGTGGAGCGGTCGCCGTCCAGCAGGGGCAGCAGGCTGAGCCCGGCCAGGGCCAGGCCCGCTATCGCCAGCCAGCCCAGCAGGGGCTTCCGGTGCTCGGGCAGGAAGAGGTCGGCGACGAGGACGGCGAGACCGGCCACGGCGGCGATGGTGGGCGGTGCGACGGCGAGCCAGTCGACGGACTGGACGAGGCCCGCGGCGAGGTCAGAGGCGATCGGAGTCATCAGTTGCCTCCCGCGAGGAGCTGCTGCACGGCCGGGTCGGTGAGGCCGAGGAGGGCCGCGGGCCACAGTCCGGCGAGGACGGTGAGGGCCACCAGGGGGCTCCAGGCGGCGAATTCGTAGCCGTGGACGTCGGCCAGGGCGGGCCGGGGGGCGCCGTGTTCGGCCCCGGGTTCCACGGGGTGGTCGCCCATGCAGACGCGCCGTACGACGATGAGCATGTAGGCGGCGGTCAGCAGGGTGCCGAAACCGGCGAGCGCCATATAGGTGAGGTACGCCGGGCGGCTGAGCCCGTCGGCGGGTTCGAAGGCGCCGAACATGGCGAGCATCTCGCCCCAGAACCCGGCGAGTCCGGGCAGTCCCAGGGAGGCGACGGCGCCGAAGGCGAGCAGTCCGCCGAGGCGGGGCGCGCGGCCGTAGAGGGCGGCGCCGCTGATGCCCGAGAGCTGGTCCAGGTCGGTGGTGCCGGAGCGGTCCTTGAGGGCGCCGACCAGGAAGAAGAGCAGGCCGGTGATGAGGCCGTGGGCGATGTTGGCGAACAGCGCGCCGTTCACCCCGGTGGGGGTGAGGGTGGCGATGCCCAGCAGGACGAAGCCCATGTGGCCGACGGAGGAGTAGGCGATGAGCCGCTTGAGGTCGCCGCCCGCGCCGCTGCGATTAAAGAGCGCGGAGCCTCCGTTGAGGGTGGTGGTGGGAGACGGGAGGGCGAGGGCGAGGCAGGCGAAGGATCCGTAGATGATGCCGACGACGGCGAAGGCGGCCAGGTAGGGCGCGTAGGTGTGGGCGCCCTCGGGGACCATCGGCAGCACGATGCGGACCAGTCCGTACGTGCCCATCTTGAGCAGGACGCCCGCGAGGAGGACCGAGCCGACGGTGGGCGCGGCGGTGTGGGCGTCCGGCAGCCAGCTGTGCAGCGGCCACATCGGGGCCTTGACGGCGAGTCCGACGATGAGGGCGAGGGCGGCGATGAGCTGGGTGGTGTGGGTCAGCTTGGCGCCGTTGTCAGAGGCGAGTGCCACCATGTCGAAGGTGCCGCCCTTGACCCCGACGAGGAGGAGGCCGAGCAGCATGACGACGGAGCCGAGCAGCGTGTAGAGGATGAACCGCCAGGCGGCGCGCTCCCGTTCGGCGCCTCCCCACCGGTTGATGAGGAAGTACATCGGGATGAGCGTCATCTCGAACGCCAGGAAGAACAGCATCAGGTCGAGGACCGCGAAGCTGGCCAGGGTGCCGCCCTCCAGGAGGAGGAGCAGCGAGACGAACCCCTTTGGAGAGGGAGTGGATCCCCCGGCGGGCATCTTGTAGTACGAGTAGAGCGCGCAGAGGAACGTCAGCAGCGCGGTCAGGACCAGGAGGGGCAGCGAGACGCCGTCCACGCCGAGGTGGATGCGGATGTCCAGCGCCGGGATCCAGCTGATGTCGGTCTGCGCCTGCATCACGCCCGGGCGGCCGTGGTCGAAGCCCGCGGCGAGCGCGATGGCGGCGGCGAGCACGGCGCCGGTGACGGTGACGCCGTGGCGCAGCACGGCCTGCTCCGGGTCGCGGCCCCGCAGCCCGGGCGGGGCCGGGAACAGGGCGGCGACGGAGCCGAGCAGGGGGAGCACGACGACGGCCGCGAGGAGGTATTGCAGGACGGTGTGGTTCACGGGTCAGGCTCCCGCTGCGACGAGGACGGCGGCCACGGCCAGGACGAGGGAGCCCGCGAGCAGCGCGCCGAGATAGGTCTGCACGTTGCCGGTCTGGGCGCGGCGGACGGCCGCGCCGAGCAGGCGGGGGGCACCGGCCGCGCCGCGTACGTACGTCTCGACGACCTCGCGGTCGAGGAAGCGGACGAGGGCGGCGGCGGCGCGCACGGGGCGGACGAACAGGGCGCTGTAGACGGCGTCGAGGTGGAAACCGGCTGCGGCGTGGCGGTGGAGGGGGCCGAGGAGGAGGCGGCCGGGAATCCACCACATGAGCAACCCCGGCGATGGAGCCGTAGGCGGCCTCGTGGGTGGCGATGGCCTCGACCTCGGAGACGGCGTCGGCGGCGTCCGGGTGGGCGGCCACGGCGCCGAGCGGTACGCGGGCGGCCCGCGCCGAGGTGTGCCGCCAGGCGCCGTACATGACCAGCACGCCGATGAGGGCGGCGCCGGTGCCGAGGACGGAGGTGGTGAGGGTCGGGGTGAGGGTCTCACCGTCGAACCAGTCGGGGAGGGTGCCGTAGGACAGGCCGAGGGCGACCGTGGGGACGAAGAGCACCCACAGGACGGCGTTCAGGGCGACCGGCTGCCGGCCGTGGTCGGGGGCCTGCTCGCCCTTGCCGCGGAACGCGAGCAGCCACAGCCGTCCGGCGTACGCGGCGGTGAGCAGGGCGGTGAGCAGCCCGGCTACGAGCACGGTCCAGCCGACGCCCGTGGGGACGGCGGAGGTGTGGCCGGTGGCGGCGTGCTCGGCGGCGCCGAGGACGGCTTCCTTGGAGAAGAAGCCCGCGAACGGCGGGATGGCGGCGAGCGCGAGCAGCGCGACCGTGACCGTCCAGTAGGCGTCGGGGATGCGCTTCGCGAGGCCGCTCATGCGGGACATGGCGGCGAGGGAGTTCGTCCCGGCCGCGTGGATGATCACGCCCGCGCCGAGGAAGAGCAGCGCCTTGAACGCGCCGTGGGAGATGAGGTGGAAGACGGCCGCGCCGCGGTCGTCGACCGCCAGCGCGCCGGTCATGTAGCCGAGCTGGCCGACGGTCGAGTAGGCGAGGACGCGCTTGATGTCGTCCTGGGCGAGCGCGGCGAGCGCCGAGCCGACCATGGTGATCGCCGCCATGACGGCCAGGACGGCGAGCGCGGCGGCGGAGGACGCGAAGACGGGCAGCAGCCGGGCGATGAAGTAGACACCGGCGGCGACCATGGTGGCGGCGTGGATCAGCGCCGACACCGGAGTGGGACCGGCCATCGCGTCCGGCAGCCAGGTGTGCAGCGGGAACTGGGCCGACTTGCCCGCGACCCCGGCCAGCAGCAGCAGCGCGATCAGGGTGGGGTGGTCCAGCGGGATGCCGGAGGTGGTGGCGGTGAGCCGGGCGTAGATCTCGCTGATGCGGAACGTGCCGGTGTCCCCGGCGAGCGCGAAGATGCCGATCAGGAACGGGACGTCGCCAAGCTTGGTGACGAGGAACGCCTTGAGGGAGGCGGACCGGGCGGCCGCGGTCTCCCAGTAGTGGCCGACCAGGAAGTACGAGCAGATGCCCATGATCTCCCAGCCGACGAGCAGCACGATCAGGTCGTCGGAGTAGACGACGAGGAGCATCGCGGCGGTGAAGAGGGAGACGAGGGCCGCGTACGAGGGGTAGCGGGGGTCGTCCCGCAGATAGCCGGTCGAGTAGATCTGCACACAGCACGCGACGACGCCGACGAGGACCGCGACCAGGGCGGCGAACCCGTCGATGTGCAGCGCCAGGTCGATCGGGACCGAGCCGGTGTCGGCGAGCCGGGTCGCGACGGTCAGCGGCGCCTTCCCTGCACCCTCGCCACCGCCCTGCCGTACGGCGACGAGGACGGCGAGAAGTGTCGCGGCGACGGTGGGCAGGATGGCGAGGGGGCGTACGAAGCCGGGGGCACGGCGTCCCAGCAGCAGTCCCGCGGCGGCACCGAGGAAGGGCAGGAGCGGGACGAGAACGGCGGCGGTCGTGGTCGTCACGCGGTCTGCCTCCGGGCGCGAGTTCCCTGGTCGGCGCGGTCGTCGGGACCGTTGCCGGGGCCGTTGCCAGGGCCGTTGTCAGTGGCGGCTGCCATGCTGTCGTCGCTGTCGTCCGGGGGAACCTGTCCGCTCGGCGGGGGGTCGGCCAGGTCCCGGAGCCGGTCGACGTCGGAGGTGCCCCGGTTGCGGTACACGAGGAGGACGATGGCGAGACCGATGCCGATCTCGGCGGCGGCGATGGCGATGGTGAACAGGGTCAGCGCCTGGCCCGCGTGCAGGGTGTCGCGGAGCCAGACGTCGAAGGCGACGAGGTTGAGGTTGACGGCGTTGAGCATCAGCTCGACCGACATCAGCACCAGGATCGCGTTGCGGCGGGCCAGCACGCCGTACAGGCCGGTGCAGAAGAGGAGGACGGCCAGCACGGCCGGGTAGGCGAGGTGCATCAGCGCTTCTCCTCAACCTTCTTGCGGGACAGCACGATCGCGCCGACGAGCGCGGCGAGCAGCAGTACGGACAGCGCCTCGAACGGCAGCACCCAGTACCGGAAGAGGCTCTCACCCGAGACCGCGGTGGAGCCCTGCACACCCTTGTCGAGGTCGATCCAGGTGGCGCGGAAGGCGTCCACGACCACCCACACCAGCGCGGCCGCGGCGGCGACGGCCACCGCGAGCGCGGCCGGGCGGTTGCCCGAATCGGCGTCCGGGGAGCGGCCGATGGGCGCCTTGGTCAGCATCAGCCCGAAGAGGAGGAGGACGACGACGGAGCCGACGTAGATCAGCACCTGCACCCAGGCGATGAACTCCGCGGTGAGCAGCAGGTACTCCACGGCGATGCCGCCGAGCGCCACCACCAGCCACAGCGCGGCGTGCACCAGCTGCTTGGTGGTGACGGTGATGACGGCCGCGCCGAACGTCGCGATGCCCACGAGGAGGAAGGCGATCTCGACGCCGGTGGGCGACAGGAACCCGTGGCCGGTGGCGGCCAGCTGGACCGCGGTGCTCACGAGGCGGCCCCGTTCGTCCCGTCGTTCGCTCCTGCGTTTTTCGCCTCTTCGGCTGCCTTCGCTTCGGCCGCGGCGAGCTTCTCGGCGGCCTTGCGGGCGGCGCCGATCTCCTTCGGCTCCTCGGCGGCCGGGTCGAGCGCGGACGGCGCGGGCACCGTCCACATCCATTCGCGGAGCTTGTCCCGCTCATGGGTGAGGTCGCGGATGTCCTCCTCCGCGTACTCGAACTCCGGCGACCAGAACAGCGCGTCGAAAGGACACACCTCGATGCAGATACCGCAGTACATGCACAGGGCGAAGTCGATGGCGAACCGATCCAGCACATTGCGGCTGCGCTCGCGCCCGCCCGGCGCCGCCGGGGGCACCGTCTCCTTGTGGGAGTCGATGTAGATGCACCAGTCCGGGCACTCGCGCGCGCACAGCATGCAGACCGTGCAGTTCTCCTCGAACAGCCCGATCACCCCACGGGTGCGGGGCGGCAGTTCGGGCTGGGCGTCCGGATACTGCGCGGTGTGCGACCTGCGGGTCATCGTGCGCAGGGTGACGGCCAGGCCCTTGGCCAGGCCGGAACCGGGAATACCCATCAGGAGATCACCACCTTGACGACGCCGGTGAGGGCGATCTGGGCGAGCGAAAGCGGAATGAGGCAGGTCCAGGCGAGCTTCTGCAACTGGTCCTCGCGCAGCCGCGGGTAGCTCACCCGCAGCCAGATCACGACGAAGGCGAGGACGGCCGTCTTGAGCAGCGTCCAGAGCCAGCCCACGTCGCCTTCGAGCGGGCCGTGCCAGCCGCCGAGGAACAGGACGGTGGTCAGTCCGCACAGGATGACGATGCCCGCGTACTCGGCGAGCAGGAAGAGCGCGAAGCGCAGCCCGGTGTACTCGGTGTACGCACCGAAGATGATCTCGGAGTCGGCCACCGGGGCGTCGAACGGCGGCCGTTGCAGCTCGGCCAGCCCGGCGGTGAAGAACACCAGCCCGCCGACGATCTGCCACGGCACCCACCACCACTCGAACGCGTCGAGGATGCCGGGCAGCGACAGCGTGCCCGCGGCCATCGCCACGGACGCGGCGGTGAGCAGCATCGGCAGCTCGTACGCCATGAGCTGGGCGGCGGTACGGAGGCCGCCGAGCAGGGAGAACTTATTGGCCGAGGCCCAGCCCGCCATCAGCGAACCCAGCACGCCGACGCCCATCACCGCGAGCACGAAGAAGACGCCCGCGTCGATGACCTGCCCGACCGCGCCGCCCGGGCCGATCGGGATCGCGACCAGGACCAGCAGATACGGCAGCAGCGCGACGGCGGGCGCGAGCTGGAAGATCCGCCGG
>NZ_GG657754.1:4645004-4648867 GCF_000158915.1 Streptomyces himastatinicus ATCC 53653
CCTCGCTCACGCTGCGCGTACGGCGCGCGAGGGCGCTCCGCCGGGGCGGCGTCGGACTGGGTCGCCGAGCCCGCCGCCGCGGTGCGGGTGCGGCGGGCCGGGCGGTCGCCCGCCCGCGCGGGCGCCGCGGGCCGGGCGGGCCGGGGCGGGCGGGAGCTGGCCCTTGAGCGGGCCCCATTCGTTGGGGTCGGGCACGCCCGGCGGAAGCATCTGGCGCCGCTTGGGGCCGCCGTGGTCGGACTCCCCCGGCTCCTTCGCGCCCGGCCATGCCTTGGCGACCCGGGCCGCCAGCACGAAGTCCTTGCGCAGCGGGTGGCCCTCGAAGTTGTCGGGCAGCAGCAGCGGCGCGAGGCCGGGGTGGCCGCTGAAGGCGATGCCGAACATCTCGTGGGTCTCGCGCTCGTGCCAGGCCGCGCCCGCGTAGACGCCCACGGCGGTGGGCAGCGTGGCGGCGGCGTGCGGCACGGTGGTGCGGACCAGCAGCCGTCGTATGGCGGCGCCCGGGGTGACGGCGACGACGTGCACGGCCACCCGGAAGCCCTCGCCGGGCTCGTCCACCGCGCTCAGCCAGTCGAAGTAGGTGCAGCCGAGGGTGTCGCGGGCGGTCTCCAGCGCCGTGATCCACGCGTCGGCGGGCACGTCGACGGTGAGCAGGGCGTACGCCTCCTCGGCCGTGGCGCCCGCGCCGAACAGTTCGGTGGCGGGGCGGGGCAGCCAGCCCACCACAGCCTCGTCCGCCTCAGCAGAAGCCTCGGTCGGCTCAGCAGAACCCTCGGTCGGCTCAGGAGACTCGTTCGGCTCGGTCATCGCGTGTCCTCCCCGGCGGCCGGGGGCTCGACCAGGCCGCTGCGCAGCGCGGCCGTGGACGGGCGGCCGCCCTTCGACGCGTACCGCTCCCCCAGCGACTCGCGGGCGATCTTCTCCTGGAGCTTGAGGATCCCCTGGAGCAGCGCCTCGGGCCGGGGCGGGCAGCCGGGGACGTACACATCGACCGGGATGATCTGGTCGACGCCCTTGGTCACGGCGTACGAGTCCCAGTAGGGGCCGCCGCAGTTCGAGCAGGCGCCGAAGGAGATCACGTACTTCGGCTCCGGCATCTGCTCGTAGAGCCGCTTGACCGCGGGCGCCATCTTGTCGGTGACGGTGCCGGAGACGACCATGAGGTCGGCCTGGCGCGGTCCCGGCGCGAAGGGGATCACGCCGAGCCGGATGAAGTCGTGGCGGGCCATCGAGGCGGCGATGAACTCGATGGCGCAGCAGGCCAGCCCGAAGTTGAAGACCCACAGGCTGTAGCGGCGGCCCCAGTTCAGGACCACCTTCATCGGCTCAGGGGCCAGCCGTGCGAGCGGGCCGAGGCGGCGCGGCTCCGGGAGATCCACGGGAGCCTGCGCGGGGGTCGGTGTCACGTCCATTCCAGGACGCCCTTCTTCCATGCGTACAGCAGACCTACGGCGAGGAACCCGAGGAAGATGAACATCTCCACCAGGGTGGCGGCGCCGAAACCGGGCGCGGCGAAGACCGTCGCCCATGGGAACAGGAAGATCGAATCCACCGCGAAAATCACGTACAAGAAAGCGTAGACGTAGTAGCGGACCTGGGTGTGTGCCCAGCTCTCGCCCACGGGGTCCACACCGCATTCGTACGTCAGCAGCTTCTCAGGCGTCGGCACCACCGGCCGCAGCAGCCGTCCTGCCCCGAAGGCCACGGCAACGAAGAGCACCCCGACCGCCGCGACCAGACCCACCACCGTATAGGCGTGGAAGTAGTCGGCCGCGAGCGGGACGCTACTGGCCGCGCGTACGGTCGTCGCCTCCGGCACGTCCGCCCCTCGCTCCCTGTCCTGCCTGCTGCTCGTCGACCTCGTGTGTTCGACGATCCGTACGCACGGGAGTCTAGGCCCTACCGGCGGTATGGCGATCCGCCCGTCCGGCATGCGGAGCCCCGAGCCCATGGGGGACTACGGAGAACTACGGGGGCTAGCCCTACTCGGGCCCGGCGATGTACCCCATGGCGCGGCCCGCCGGGGCGCGGCAGTCTTTGGTGCCATGACCTCCAGTTCCCCCGACGAGCGCGGTGAGCGACTGCCCCGCCCGCCCGCCTTCGCCTATCCCGCGCAGACGTGGAAGGAGATCGCGCATCTCCTGGTCAATCTGCCGATGGGCATCTTCGGCTTCGTCTACGCCCTGATGTGGCTGACCGTGGGCGTGGGCATGGCGGTCACGATCGGGGGGCTGCCGGTGCTGGCCGTGGGCCTGCTGGGCAGCCGCTGGCTCGCCCGGCTCGAGCGGCGGCGGGCCCGGTCGCTGCTGGCGCTCCACGTGGACGAGCCCAGCCGCATGCCGGGCGGGCTCGACGGCGGCTTCTTCAGCTGGCGTACATCGACCAGCCGGGCATCGAGCTGTTCGGGGACGACGACCGCGGGCGCCACTTCTACCTGGACGCCCCGTTCGAGGTCGCCGCGTCCTGTGTGCTCGGGGTGCTGGTCCTCCTGGCGACCCCATGGGTGATGCGCGCGCTGACGTCCGTCGACCGGCTGCTGGTGAAGGGGCTGCTGGGCCCGTCGCGGCTGGCGACCCGGGTGTGGGAGCTGGAGTCGGACCGGGGCACGGTCGTCGACACCGCCGCCGCCGACCTGCGCCGCATCGAACGCGACCTCCACGACGGAGCACAAGCCCGCCTCGTCGCCCTCGCCATGGACCTCGGCCTCGCCAAGGAAAAACTCGACGAAGACCCCCAAGCAGCCGCCCGCATGGTCGACGAAGCCCACGGCGAAGTAAAACTCGCCCTCCAAGAACTCCGCGACCTCGCCCGCGGCATCCACCCCGCCATCCTCACCGACCGCGGACTCGGCCCCGCCCTCTCCGCCCTCGCCGCCCGCTGCACCGTCCCCGTCACCGTCACCGCCGACCTACCCGACCGCCCCGCACCCGCCATCGAAGGCATCGCCTACTTCACCGTCTCCGAACTCCTCCAGAACATCAGCAAACACAGCAACGCCCGGACCGCCTCGGTGGAGCTGGCCCGGTCGGGCAGCAGGCTGCTGATCCGGGTGCGGGACGACGGGCGCGGCGGCGCGTCCCCGGACGGGGGCAGCGGCCTCGCGGGGCTGGCGGAACGGCTCGGCTCGGTCGACGGCCGGTTCGTGGTGGACTCCCCGCCCGGCGGCCCGACCTCGGTGGAGGCGGAGCTGCCGTGGCGCGACCGCGACGGTACGAGCCGTACGGGCGGCGTCCCGCGCCGCGCGGCGGCGGCGCCGAAGGGGTGGGGTTAGCCCCCGGGCGAAGACGCCGACCCGCTTCATGGCCCGGGCCACCGGCCCCGGCGACTCTGGTAGACGACGGCAGCGGACAAGCCGGGCACCGGCTTCAGGAGGACGGACGACGAGATGGCCACCGCATACGGACCGTACGGACCCGGGAGCGCGCCACGACACCGCCTGGTGCCGCCGACGCTGCGCGCGCCGTTCGAGGCCCGCGTCTGGCGCGAGTTCCTCTATCTGCTGCTCAGCCTGCCGATGGCGGTCCTGGCCTTCGCGTACGCGGTCGTCATGCTCTCCCTCGGCGCGGGGCTGCTGATCACCTTCCTCGGCGTTCCGGTGCTCGGCGCCGCCCTGGCGGGTTGCCGGGGCATCGGGGTCGTGGAGCGGGCCCGCGCCCGGGCGCTGCTGCGGGTGGAGGTGGCCGAGCCGGAGCCGGTCCGCGTGGCGGGGGGCAAGCGGGGGCCGGTGTCCTGGGTGGGCGCGCTGCTGAAGAGCGGCACCTCGTGGCGGCATGTCCTGTACGCGCTGCTGCACCTGCCGTGGGCGATCTTCGCCTTCACCGTCGCGATGGTGTTCGCCTGCTACGGCTGGGGTTTCGCGACGT
>NZ_GG657754.1:4649332-4666599 GCF_000158915.1 Streptomyces himastatinicus ATCC 53653
GCTGGCCCCGTCAATTCGAACGGCAACTGGGGGCCGGGCATCGTGGAAGACAGAGTGCGGGTGGTCATCGCCGAGGATTCGGTGCTGCTGCGGGAGGGCCTGACCCGGCTGCTGACCGACCGCGGCCATGAGGTCGTCGCGGGGGTGGGGGACGCGGAGGCGCTGATCAAGGCGATCCGCGCGCTGGCCGACGAGGGTGCGCTGCCGGATGTGGTGGTCGCCGACGTACGGATGCCGCCCACCCACACCGACGAGGGGGTGCGGGCCGCCATCCGGCTGCGCCAGGACCATCCGGGGCTGGGGGTGCTGGTGCTCTCGCAGTACGTGGAGGAGCAGTACGCGACCGAGCTGCTGGCCGGGAGCAGCCGCGGCATCGGCTATCTGCTCAAGGACCGGGTGGCCGAGGTGCGCGAGTTCGTGGACGCGGTGGTGCGGGTGGCGAGCGGCGGTACGGCGCTGGACCCGGAGGTCGTCGCCCAGCTGCTGGGCCGCAGCCGTAAGCAGGACGTGCTGGCCGGGCTCACCCCGCGGGAGCGGGAGGTCCTGGTCCTGATGGCCGAGGGCCGGACGAACGGGGCGATCGCCCGGCAGCTGGTGGTGAGCGACGGCGCGGTGGAGAAGCACGTCAGCAACATCTTCCTGAAGCTGGGCCTGTCGCCGAGTGACGGAGATCACCGCCGGGTGCTCGCCGTGCTCACCTATCTCAATTCCTGACACCTGTGGTCGTAGGACCAAAGCGGGACCAAAGCCCGGCTCATACCGAGTGAGGGGATCACTGGAAATGACACCACGGGGGTGGGGGAAAGTCATGCCGTACCGTGACATCACGGACACTTGGCGCGGGATCCATCAGGAGATCCGGCCAAGGAAGGCGAGCCTTACCGACGTACGATGGCCATGGGACAACCGGCCGGCACCGACGGTCCAGGTGCGCCGCCTCGAGGGAGGTCCGAAGCAGTGACCAGCCAGGTCAGCCCGGCCGAGCAGGCCGAACCAGCCGATCAGCAGGGCGAGCGGGGGCTCGCCGGGGAACGGGGAGCACCGGACGGCGGCAAGGAGGTCCGCCGTCTGGATCGCGTGATCATCCGATTCGCGGGTGACTCCGGTGACGGTATGCAGCTCACCGGAGACCGGTTCACCTCCGAGACGGCGTCCTTCGGGAACGACCTGTCGACCCTGCCGAACTTCCCGGCGGAGATCCGCGCCCCCGCCGGCACCCTGCCCGGAGTGTCGAGCTTCCAGCTCCACTTCGCCGATCACGACATCCTCACCCCCGGCGACGCGCCGGACGTGCTGGTGGCGATGAACCCGGCCGCGCTCAAGGCCAACCTGGGCGACGTACCGCGTGGCGCCGAGATCATCGTCAACACCGACGAGTTCACCAAGCGGCCGATGGCGAAGGTCGGGTACGAGCGCAGCCCGCTCGAAGACGGCTCGCTGGACGCGTACCAGGTCCACCCGGTGCCGCTGACGACGCTGACCATCGAGGCCCTGAAGGAGTTCGGGCTGTCCCGGAAGGAGGCGGAGCGCAGCAAGAACATGTTCGCGCTCGGCCTGCTGTCGTGGATGTACCACCGGCCCACCGAGAACACCGAGACGTTCCTGCGCCAGAAGTTCGCCAAGAAGCCGCAGATCGCCGAGGCGAACGTGGCCGCCTTCCGGGCCGGGTGGAACTTCGGCGAGACGACCGAAGACTTCGCGGTCTCCTACGAGGTGGCGCCCGCCGCCACCGCCTTCCCGGCCGGGACGTACCGGAACATCTCCGGCAACCTGGCGCTCTCGTACGGGCTGATCGCCGCGTCCCAGCAGGCGGACCTGCCGCTGTTCCTGGGCTCGTACCCGATCACCCCGGCCTCCGACATCCTGCACGAGCTGAGCAAGCACAAGAACTTCGGCGTGCGCACCTTCCAGGCCGAGGACGAGATCGCGGGCATCGGCGCGGCGCTGGGTGCCGCGTTCGGCGGGGCGCTCGCGGTCACCACCACCTCCGGTCCCGGCGTGGCGCTGAAGTCGGAGACGATCGGGCTCGCGGTGAGCCTTGAGCTGCCGCTGCTGGTGATCGACATCCAGCGCGGCGGGCCGTCCACGGGGCTGCCGACCAAGACCGAGCAGGCCGATCTGCTCCAGGCGATGTACGGGCGCAACGGCGAGGCCCCGGTGCCGATCGTGGCCCCGAGGACCCCGGCCGACTGCTTCGACGCCACGCTGGACGCGGCGCGGATCGCGCTCACCTACCGCACCCCGGTCTTCGTCCTCTCCGACGGCTACCTGGCCAACGGGTCGGAGCCGTGGCGGGTGCCGGAGGTCGACGGCCTGCCGGATCTGCGGGTCCAGTTCGCGACCGGCCCCAACCACACCGCCGAGGACGGCACCGAGGTCTTCTGGCCGTACAAGCGCGACCCGCAGACCCTGGCCCGCCCCTGGGCGGTGCCCGGCACCCCGGGGCTCGAACACCGCATCGGCGGCATCGAGAAGCAGGACGGCTCCGGCAACATCTCCTACGACCCCGCCAACCACGACCACATGGTCCGCATCCGGCAGGCCAAGGTGGACGGCATCGAGGTCGAGGAGCTGGCGGTGGACGACCCCACCGGCGACGCCCGCACCCTGGTGCTGGGCTGGGGCTCGACGTACGGACCGATCACCGCCGCGGTGCGCCGGGTGCGCCGGGCCGGCGACCGGATCGCCCAGGCCCATCTGCGCCACCTCAACCCCTTCCCGGCCAACCTCGGCGCGGTGCTGGCCCGCTACGACAAGGTCGTCGTGCCCGAGATGAACCTCGGCCAGCTCGCCACCCTCATCCGCGCCAAGTACCTCGTCGACGCCCGCTCCTTCACCCAGGTGCGGGGACTGCCGTTCAAGGCCGAGCAGCTGGCGACGGCCCTCAAGGAGGCCATCGATGACTGAGACCATCTCGCAGCCGCCCACCGCCCTGGCCGAGGCGCTGTCCCTGGTGCCCAAGGCCGAGGGCAAGCAGTCCATGAAGGACTTCAAGTCCGACCAGGAAGTGCGCTGGTGCCCCGGCTGCGGCGACTACGCGATCCTCGCCGCCGTGCAGGGCTTCATGCCCGAACTGGGGCTGGCGAAGGAGAACATCGTCTTCGTCTCCGGCATCGGCTGCTCCTCCCGCTTCCCGTACTACATGAACACCTACGGGATGCACTCGATCCACGGCCGCGCCCCCGCCATCGCCACAGGCCTCGCGGCCGCCCGGCGCGATCTGTCGGTGTGGGTGGTCACCGGTGACGGCGACGCGCTGTCCATCGGCGGCAACCACCTCATCCACGCCCTGCGCCGCAATGTGAACCTGAAGATCCTGCTCTTCAACAACCGCATCTACGGCCTCACCAAGGGCCAGTACAGCCCGACCTCCGAGGTCGGCAAGATCACCAAGTCCACCCCGATGGGCTCCCTGGACGCCCCGTTCAACCCCATCTCGCTGGCGCTCGGCGCCGAGGCGGGCTTCGTCGCCCGCACCGTGGACTCCGACCGCAAGCACCTCACCCAGGTGCTGCGCGAGGCCGCCGCCCATCCGGGCACCGCGCTGGTGGAGATCTACCAGAACTGCAACATCTTCAACGACGGCGCCTTCGACGCCCTCAAGGACAAGGACCAGGCCGAGGAAGCCGTGATCCGGCTGGAGCACGGCAAGCCGATCCGCTTCGGCGCCGACGGCGCCAAGGGCGTCGTACGGAACCAGGCCACCGGCGATCTGGAGGTCGTCGCGGTCACCGCGGAGAACGAGGGCAGCGTCCTGGTCCACGACGCCCACGCGGCCTCCCCCACCACCGCGTTCGCGCTGTCCCGGCTGGCCCACCCGGACACCCTGCACCACACCCCCATCGGGGTGCTGCGCGACGTCCAGCGGGCGGTCTACGACACCGACATGGCGACCCAGATCGACGCCGCCGTCGAGAGCAAGGGCAAGGGCGACCTCGGCGCGCTGCTCGCGGGGAACGACACCTGGACCGTCGTCGGCTGAGCCGTACCGGATCTCAACAGAACACGCGGCCAGGCCGGGGTCTACGCACCCGGCCTGGCCGCGTCGTATGTCTCCCGGGCCGCCAGCACCCGCGGGGCGTACTCCTCCGCCCAGCCCGCCAGCGCCCCCACCCGGCTCGCCGCCTCCCGGCCCAGCTCGGTCAGCGAGTAGTCCACATGCGGCGGGATGACGGGGTGCGCCTCGCGGTGGACGAAGCCGTCGCGCTCCAGGGTCTGGAGCGTCTGGGCGAGCATCTTCTCGCTGACCCCGCCGATCTCGCGCCGCAGCTCACTGAAGCGGTACGTGCCCTCCAGCAGCACGGCGAAGACCAGCACGCCCCAGCGGCTGGTCATGTGCTCCAGGATCAGCCGCGAGGGGCAGACCGCGGGGTTATCACTTACCTTCATGCCAGTACCTTACGTCAAAGTGGGTACTTTCGAATGGTTAGCGCTGTGCCTAGGGTGGGTCGTGCATCGAACACACGGCAGAAGACCTGGAAGAGAGATCCACGCATGAGCATCGTCGTCACCGGAGCCACCGGGCACCTCGGCCGCCTCGTCATCGACGGCCTGCTGGAGAAGGTTCCGGCCGACCGGATCACCGCGGTCGTACGCGACGCCGACAAGGCCGCCCCGCTCGCCGCCCGCGGCGTCACCCTGAAGGTGGCCGACTACAGCCGCCCCGAGACGCTGAGCGGCGCCTTCGCCGCGGGCGACAAGGTGCTGCTGATCTCCGGCAGCGAGGTCGGGCAGCGCGTTCCGCAGCACCAGGCGGTCATCGACGCCGCCAAGGCGGCCGGGGTCGCGCTGTTCGCGTACACCAGCGTGCTGGGCGGGCCGGACGCCGACTTCACGCTCGCAGACGAGCACAAGGTCACCGAGCGGGCCATCGTCGAATCCGGTCTGCCGTACGTACTGCTGCGCAACGGCTGGTACAACGAGAACTACACCGAGCGGCTGGCCCCCGTGCTGGAGCACGGCGCCGTCGTCGCCGCCGCGGGCGAGGGCCGGGTCGCCTCCGCCGCGCGCGCCGACTACGCGGCGGCCGCCGTCGCCGTACTGACCGGCGAGGGCCACGAGAACACGGCGTACGAACTGTCCGGCGACACCGCCTGGAGCTTCGCCGAATACGCCGCCGAGATCGCCCGGCAGACCGGCAAGGACATCGCCTACCGCGCCGTCTCCGCCGACGAGGTGCAGACCATCCTGACCGGCGCGGGCCTGCCCGGGCCGCTCGCCGCCATCCTGGCCGACGTCGACACGGCGATCGAGCGCGGGCTGCTGGCCGCCACCCCCGGCGACCTGTCCCGGCTGACCGGCCGCCCGACCACGCCGATCGCGGACTCCCTCGCGGTGACCCTGAAGGGCTGACCAGGGGCCGACCAGGGCTGACCTCGGGGTTCAGGGCCAGGCCCGCCCGTCAGTCCCGTATCGCGGATACGGTGATGACAGGCGGGCCGCCCGGCGCTACCGTCGGACGGGCCCCCTCATCAGGGCGGTCACGCCGTCGGGGAGGGCCTTCATGCAGCCGCAGACACAGCCGCAGCCGCAGATACAGCCGGAGATACAGCACCGCCAGGACCGCGCCGGCCTCCTCTACGGCTTCGCCGCGTACGGCCTGTGGGGTCTCGCCCCGCTCTTCTGGCCGCTGCTGCAACCCGCCGGGGCGGTCGAGATCCTGGCCCACCGCATGGTCTGGTCGCTGGTGGTCGTCGGGCTCCTCCTGCTGGTGCTGCGCCGCTGGTCCTGGGTCGGCCCGCTGGTGCGGCAGCCCCGGCGGCTCGGTCTCGTCGCGCTCGCCGCGACCGCCATCTCCGTCAACTGGGGCCTGTACATCTGGGGCGTCAACAGCGGACACGTCGTCGAGACGGCGCTCGGCTACTTCATCAACCCACTGGTCAGCATCGGCTTCGGCGTCCTGCTGCTGCGGGAGCGGCTGCGCCCCGCGCAGTGGGCGGCGGTCGGCGTCGGCGTGGTGGCGGTGGGCGTGCTGGCCGTCGGCTACGGCAAGCTGCCCTGGATCGCCCTCACGCTGGCCTTCTCCTTCGCCACGTACGGGCTGGTCAAGAAGCGGATCGGGCTGGACGGGCTGGAGTCGCTGGCCGCCGAGACCGCCGTCCAGTTCCTGCCCGCGCTCGGCTTCCTCGGCTACCTCACGATGCGCGGCGACAGCACGTTCGGCAGCGGCGGCATGGGGCATTCGGCGCTGCTGGTGAGCTGCGGGGTGATCACCGCGGGGCCGCTGATCCTGTTCGGGGCCGCCGCGGTACGGCTGCCGCTGTCCACGATCGGGATGCTCCAGTACCTCACGCCCACCTCCCAGTTCATCCTCGGGCTGGTCGTCTTCCACGAGTACATGCCGCCCGAGCGGTGGGCGGGCTTCGCCCTCGTCTGGCTCGCGCTCGCGCTGCTCACCTGGGACGCGCTGCGGACCGGGCACCGGGCCCGGCGGGCGCTGGCGGAAGCCGCGACCCTCGCGGCCCCGGCCCCGGCGGCTGCGTCCCCGGCGGCCACCAGGAAGGCGGAGGCGGCGGAGGCGCAGTCGGGACCGATATCCGGCGGGTGATGTCCGGTTTCCGCTCTTGACGGAGGGTCAGCCACACCCGGAGCATCAGCCTCGCGCCAATCGCGACGTCATCTTGTCACACCGCTCCATCACCCCCATGGGTATACGTACGTACGTGCATCACACAGCGTCACGTCCTTCCGTGCAGTTCCCGTTCGGAATCGGAGCCCCCCATGTCGTCATGTGCTGATCCGCACCGCGCCCCCCGAAGATCCGCGTCCCGCCGGACTGCCGCCGCGATCGCGGCCGGTGCGGCGATCGCGGCGCTGGCCTCGGCCGCGCCCGCCACCTCCGCGGCCGCCGCGGCTCCCCCGCCGCCTCCGGCGGCCGCCGCCCTCGCCGTACCGGACGTCCCCCTCGCGAACGTCAAGGCCCATCTGACCAAGCTCCAGTCCATCGCCACCGCCAACGGCGGCAACCGCGCCCACGGCCGCCCCGGCTACAAGGCGTCGCTCGACTACATCAAGGCCGCGCTGGACGCGGCCGGGTTCACCACCACGGTCCAGCAGTTCACCTCCAGCGGCTCCACGGGCTACAACCTCATCGCCGACTGGCCCGGCGGCGACACCGACAACGTGGTGTTCTCCGGCGCCCACCTGGACTCCGTCAGCGCGGGTCCCGGCATCAACGACAACGGCTCGGGGTCCGCCGCCGTCCTGGAGACCGCGCTCACCGTCGCCCGCTCGGGGCTGAAGCCCACCAAGCATCTGCGGTTCGCCTGGTGGGGCGCCGAGGAGCTGGGCATGGTCGGGTCGCGGAACTACGTCAACGGCCTGTCGACCGCCAACCGGGCGAAGATCGACGGCTATCTCAACTTCGACATGATCGGCTCGCCCAACCCGGGCTACTTCGTCTATGACGACGACACCCGCATCGAAGGCGTCTTCAAGGACTTCTTCGCCACCAAGGGCGTTTCGACGGAGATAGAAACGGAGGGCGACGGGCGCTCCGACCACGCCCCGTTCAAGAACGCGGGCATCCCGGTCGGCGGCCTGTTCAGCGGCGCCGACTACATCAAGACCGCCGCCCAGGCCCAGAAGTGGGGCGGCACCTCCGGTCAGGCCTTCGACCGCTGCTACCACCGGTCGTGCGACACCACGACCAACATCAACGACACCGCGCTGGACCGCAACAGCGACGCCATCGCGTACGCCGTCTGGACACTGTCCTCCTGACGCACCGGCAGTCCTGAGCGGTCCGTACGGAGACGTACGGACCGCTCGGACGCTCAGACCGTGATGTCCTTCGTGGTGAACCGGGCCCAGGCCGCCGAGCCGAACACGGCCAGATACAGCCCCTGGAGCTCTGCGTTCTTGATCAGCTGGTCCCAGTAGACCGGCTGGCGCAGCAGATCCGCGAAGCTCAGCCAGTAGTGCGGGAAGAGATACGGATGGATCGCGTGCAGCTGCGGGATCGTGTCCAGGATCTGCACGGTGACCACGAGCCCGACCGTGGTCGCCATGGCCGCGATGCCGCTGTTGGTGAGGGTGGAGATGAACAGGCCCACCGTCGCGATCCCCACCAGTGACAGCGCCACGGCGCCCGCCACACCGAGCGCCCGCACCAGCGCGTCGCCGAAGGACACCGAGGTGCCGGAGATCAGCGTGACATCGCCGAGCGGGAACAGCATCGCCCCGGTCGCGAGTCCGGCGATGGCCACCGCGAGGGTCGCGGCCAGGCAGAACGCCATGATGGTGACGAACTTGGCGAGCAGCAGCCGGGTGCGCCCGGCGGGGGCGACCAGCAGATAGCGCAGCGTCCCCGGGCCCGCCTCACCCGCGATGGAGTCCCCGGCGATCACGCCGATGGCCATCGGCAGGAAGACGGGCAGCGTCGCCGCCAGCGCGGCGAAGACGAGGAAGATCCCGTTGTTGGTGATCTGGGAGAAGAAGGCGGGCCCGCCGTCCCCTCCGCCGCCTCCGCCGCCCCCGCCGCCGCGGCCGAAGCCACCGCCGTCGCTGGTCTCGATCTTCACCGCGACGCCGATGAGGACCGGGACGGCCGCGAGCACCGCGAGCAGTGCCAGCGTCCGCCAGCGGCGGAAGGTGGTGGACAGCTCGCTGCGGAAGAGGGCCAGGGCCCACAGCGGACGCGCCCGGGGTGCCTCGTACGACTCGTTTGTTTCAGCCGTTCCCGCCGCTTCAGCCCGCGACATCGAATCCCTCCCCGGTCAGCGCGACGAAGGCATCCTCCAGCGAGGCGCCCTCGGCGCCGAAGGCCCGTACCCGCACCCCGGCGCGCACCAGGGCGGCGTTCAGATCGGCGGGATCGGGCGCGGGCGTGGGCAGCTCGCCGGTGACCCGCTCCTCCAGGACCACCAGGTCCGTCACCCCGTGCTCCTTGAGGACGCGGACGGCGTCGGCCGGATCCGGGGTGGTGACGGACAGCCTGCCGCGGCTGCCCGCCGCCAGCTCGGCGACCGTGCCCTGGGCGATCAACCGGCCCTGGGCCATGACCGCCGCATGGGAACAGACCTGTTCGATCTCGTCCAGGAGGTGCGAGGAGAGGAAGACCGTGGTGCCCTCCCGGGCCAGCTCGCGCACCAGGGTGCGGATCTCGCGCATGCCCTGGGGGTCGAGCCCGTTGGTCGGTTCGTCCAGCACCAGCAGCTCACGCGGCTGGAGCAGGGCGGCGGCCAGACCGAGGCGCTGCTTCATCCCCAGCGAGTACGCCCGGGCCTTCTTCCCCGCCGCGGCCCCGAGCCCGACCCGGTCCAGGGCCGCCGCGGCGCGGGCCGCACGGGTGCGGGGGTCGGCGGTCGGGTCGGCGGCGTCGTAGCGCAGCAGGTTGTCCCGGCCGCTCAGATACGGATAGAGGGCGGGCCCCTCGATGAGGGCGCCCACCCTGGGCAGCACGCTGCGGGCGGCGCGCGGCATCGGCAGCCCCAGCAGCCGGGCGCCGCCCGAGGTGGGCTCGATCAGGCCCATGAGCATGCGGATGGTCGTCGTCTTCCCCGAGCCGTTGGGCCCGAGGAAGCCGAAGACGCTGCCGCGCGGGACGGTCAGGTCGAGCGCGTCGACGGCGAGCTGCCCGCCCCGGTAGCGCTTGGTGAGCCCGCGGGTCTCCACCACGGCATCGGCGGACGACTCGTCCACGGGCTCTCCTTCCCCGCTCTTTTCCTTGGCCTCGTTGGCGGCTACTTGGCCTTGTTGGCGGCCGCGACCAGGGCGTCCTTGTCGACCGCGCCGACGAAGACCTTGCCGTCGTCGGTCATCAGCGCGTTCACCAGGCGGGTGCTGAACACCGTGCCGGAGCCGAAGTCGCCCTTGACCTTCTTGCCGAAGCTGCCGAGGAGACCGGAGGACGCTCCGCCGTCGCCGCCCGGGGCGGAGGGAGCGTCGCCGGTCGCCCCGGCCTTCTGGCCGTCGTCGAGGCGGGCGATGGTGTCCCAGCCCTTGCCGGTGACGTTCAGCCCGGACAGGGCCTCCTCACCGGGCGAGCCGGTGGCACCGCCGGGCCGGCCCTTGAAGCCCTTCTCCGGGTGGTCGGCGGCGCCGTCCTCGGTGACCTTGGCGCCCTTGGGCGGCGTGAAGTCGAAGGTGCCCGCGGCGGGCTTGCCGAAGTCCACCTTGGTGAAGCCCACGTCGACGGCCGCCTTGCCGCCGCTCTTCGGGGTGAGGGTGAACTTCAGCGGCACACCGTTGTCCGCGTCGACCGCGATACGGATCGAGCCGACCGTGGAAGCGCTCTGCTTGGGCTTGATCAGCAGCTGGTAGGCGTCCCGGTCGGCGACCCGGGTGGTGCCGTCGACCGTCACCTCGGTGGTGTCGTCCACGGCGGCGAGCATCTGCTTCGCGAGCTGCTGCGGAGTGGCTTCCCGCAGGTCGCGGGGCGTCTCGCGCTGGTGATCGCGCTTGCCCGCGGCGTCCTTGGGGGCGGTGGAGTGGAAGACGGAGTTGCTGCCGCTGTCGTACGCCCACAGCTGGTCACCGTTGTGGATCATGCTGTACTCGGCGGCGTTCTCGACGATCGACACCCGCTGCTTGTCGGGGCCGTCGGCGGCCACCCGCAGCGTGTGCGTACCGGACACCAGCTCGGTGAGCTTGGACTCCGGCGAGGCCGTCGCGCCCTTCTCGCCCGCGAGGTCGTTCGCGGCACCGGCGAGGGAGCCGCCGCCCGGCAGCGTGGGGAGGCCCAGATCGGTGGTGATCTTCAGCGAGCCGGACACCTGCTGCTGGTCCGAGGCGGCCATCTTGCTGATCAGCTGCTGTGCCGTGATCTTCGGCAGGTCCGGGGCGCCGCTGCTGGCCAGCGCCGGGACGAGCCCGATCGCCCCGGCCGCGATGCCCGCCACCGCGACCGGGGCCCCGTAGCGGAGCGCCTTCGTGCGCCGTGTTGGTCGATCCTCATCCCAGAAGCCGTCGTCGGCGACCTGTATCGGTCGGATCCGTGCCATGTTGCTCTACCTCCGTCGTCGGCGGCGGTCGTCAGCCTGCACTCGTCCACCTCTCGGGCCATTGTCTCCCGATCCCGCCATGTGGTGGTGTTCTCATCCCACCAAATCGGGAGCGCCGATACGTCAGCCCGCAGGATCAAGTCCGCGTACTGCTCCGGTATGACGGTCCGCGCCCCGGGGCGGATCCCCCTCGGGGTATCCCGTAGGGGGTGTCTTGCCGATCAGGCCGGAGCGGGGAGTCACCCGGCCCGGTGGGCCACCGCGTCGCACAGGCCCTCCAGGGCCGACTTCGCCGGGCCCTCCGGCAGGGGCGCCAGCATCGAACGGGCCTCCGCCGCGTAGCGCAGCGTGTCCTGGCGAGCCTGCTCCAGGGCGGGGTGGGCGCGCAGCCGCCGCAGCACCTCCGCATGGCGGGCGTCGTCGGTGAGGTCACCGGCGAGCAGCTCGCACAGCTCCCGGTCCTCCGGCGCGCCGGTCGCCTCCGCCTGCGCCCGCAGATGCAGGACGGGGAGGGTGGCGATACCCTCGCGCAGATCGGTGCCGGGGGTCTTGCCGGACTCATGGCTGTCGCTGGCGATGTCCAGCACATCGTCGGCCAGCTGGAAGGCCATTCCGAGCCGCTCGCCGTACTGGGTCAGGATGTTGACGATGGACTCGTCGGCGCCCGACATCATCGCGCCGAACCGGCCCGAGACGGCGATGAGCGAGCCCGTCTTGCCCGCGAGGACGTCCAGATAGTGCTCGATGGGGTCGCGGCCGCGCGGTCCGGCGGTCTCCAGGATCTGGCCCGTCACCAGCCGCTCGAACGCCTCGGCCTGGACCCGCACCGCCTCCGGACCCAGATCGGCCAGGACGTGCGAGGCGCGGGCGAAGAGGAAGTCACCGGTGAGCACCGCGACGGAGTTGCCCCAGCGGGCGTTGGCGCTGGACACCCCGCGCCGCACCTCGGCCTCGTCCATCACGTCGTCGTGGTACAGCGTGGCCAGATGCGTCAGCTCGACGACGACCGCCGAGGGCACCACACCGGGGGCGTACGGATCGCCGAACTGCGCGGCCAGCAGCACCAGCAGTGGCCGGAAACGCTTCCCGCCCGCGCGCACCAGATGCTGGGCGGCCTCGGTGATGAACGGCACGTCGCTCTTGGTGGCCTCCAGCAGGCCCTCTTCGACAGCCGTCAGCCCGGCCTGGGTGTCGGCTTCCAGGGTCCGGTCCCGCACGCTCAGCCCGAAGGGCCCGATGACGCTCACGGGGTACTCCTGTCTGCCTACGTTCACGCGGAATGTCGATGTGTCGCCGCCTCCACCAAAAGGCAGCGTATCCGGTCGGGTATCGATCACTGTGGGCGCCTTCCCGCCTTGTGCGCCGCACAACGCCCTCGCCCGGATCGACCGGCTTCTCCACACGGTCCCGCGATCACCAGCAGATCATTCATCATGCGGCCCCCGACCGTTCACCGATCGGGGGCCGTCGGCCCGCCCGAGCCCCTCATCCGTGCGCGGTGGCCACCGCCTTCGCCAGCCGGGGCGACGCGTACTCCGTGCCGCAGACGAACCGCATCACCGGGCCGAAGGAGGCCGCCGCCGCAAGTCCGGTGAAGTACAGCCCCGGCACCGACGAGCCATACCCCGTGTCCAGCCGGGGCCCACCGGCGCCGGTGACCAACGCGGCGCGCAGCTCGGGGCCGAGGAAGCCGAGCGCGGCCAGATTCATCCGATAGCCCGTCGCCGCCAGCACATGGTCCGCGGCCAGCTCACCGACCCGGCCGCTGCCGCCGCGCAGCGTGAGCACCGGCCGGCCGCCGTCCTCCACGGTGACCCGGGTGATCCGCACCCCCTGGGTGACCTGCACCCGCCCCGCGAAGCGACCCCGCAGCCACCAGGCGCCCTTGGGCCCGAGCACCGCGCGCACCAGATACTCCCGGGCCGGTGCGGGCAGCCGCCGGAAGCCCACCGCGTGGTACGACAGCGCATACAGCGACCAGGCGCGCCCGAAGGGCGATTCGGGCCGCAGCCGGGGCTGACGGTCCGGCGGGGCGCCGAAGGCGACCGCGGCCCTCCCCCGGGCCACCACCCGCACCGACGCGGCGCCCGCCTCGGCCAGCAGCACCGCGCTCTCCAGCGCCGACTGCCCGGCACCGACCACCACGACCTCGCGCCCCGCGAACCGCCCCAGATCCTGGTGGTGCGAACTGTGCGAGACCGGCCCGGCCGCGGACGGACCGTCGGGGACGGCGGCGGCGAACTCGGCGGGCAGATGGGCGAGCCCGCTGAGCCCGCTGGCCACGACGACGGCCCGCGCCGTGAACTGCTCGCCCGAATCCAGCTTCAGCTCGAAGCGGCCGCCCCGCCGGTCGACGGCCACCACCCGGGTCCGCTCCAGCTCCGGCACCAGCCGCTCCTGGAACCACAGCCCGTACTCCGCGAAGGTCTCGACGGGGATGATGTCCCAGTCGGACTGATACCGCTTGCCGCCCACCGCATGGCAGTAGTCGAGCAGGGTGTGCCCCGGCTGCGGTGCGTCGATGGTCGACGCGACCGGAGTGGACTTGAGCAGCATGCCCGCGGGCATCTGCTCGCGCCAGCTCACCATCGGCTCCCCGAAGACGCGGACCGGCAGGCCGCGGGCGCGTAAGTGGGCGGCGGTCGACAGACCGTATGGACCGGCCCCGATGACTGCTACCGGATCGTTCACGAATCCCCTCCCCAAGGTGTTACCTGTTCTTGGCGCGCCACATCCGGTAGAGATGCGTCGCACCGGGCCCCACGCAGCGCGCCAGCATGGTGAAGAACGGCCGCATGTCGTCGCGCGCGGCCCAGGCCAGCTCGGTCCCGCTCGCCCGGGCGGGCGCGTGCGGCGTGGTGTATCCACTGCGGCGGTAGGCGAGCAGGGCGGGCAGGTCGATGTTCTCGACGACGAACCGCCGGTCCGCCAGCTGCTCCGCCTCGGGCACCGGGCGCCCCGTCAGATCGAGGTGCTGGGCCCGGACGACGTCGAGCCGCGCCTCGTTCTCGAAGAGCCGGAACTGCGCGCCCATCCGGGGGTTGAAGTCCAGCAGCTTGTACCGCCCGTCGCGCCGGTCGAAGCGCCAGTCCAGATCGACGATGCCGCTGAAGCCGAGCCGCTGGATGAACCGGGCCGTCATCCCGGCCAGCTCCTTGTTGCCCACCGCGTAGGCGCACGCCGTCATGCCCGCGTGCGGCGGCCAGGACCGCACCTTGACGCCGGTGAACATCGCCAGCGGTGTGGACTCCGCGTCGAAGTAGGCGTGCACGATCCAGTCCTCGGCGGACTCCCGGGGGAGGTACTCCTGAAGGACCACCCCGGGCCGCGACCCCCAGTCCCGGGCCAGCGCCAGCAGCTCGCGCGGCCCGGCGATCCGGGTCGTCCCGCCCACCGCCGGCCGCCTCCGCCGCTCGAACGCGTCCCGGTTCTTGGCCACGACCGGAAATCGCGCGCTCACCGCGAATGCCTTGACGTCGGCGTACGAACCGGGGAACGCCGCCTCCGGGGTGGGCACCCCGTGCTCGACGCACAGCTCGTACAGCCCCTGCTTGCTGGCCAGCCGCCGGGGCAACCCCGGCTCGGTGCGCGGGAAGAGGAACCGGCCCTCCCCGGCGAGCACATCGGCATGCTCGCCGATCAGCACCGCCGCCTCCTCGTCCGTGGGCAGCAGGACGGTCGGACGGCCGATCGCCCGCCCTGCCCTCAGCAGCCCCTCCACCAGCCGCTCCGGCCGCTCCCTGCCGGTGGTCGGCCAGACGAAGGCCCGGTTCAGATAGCGCGATTGGGCGGCCGGGGTCCAACGGTCCTCGGTGACCGCGTACATGGGGACACCGAGACGGCCCAGGGAGCGAATGGCCCCCACGCCCCCGTGATGCAGCGGGTAATCGCCTATCTTCACGATCAGCCCCGGCACGGAACGGTCCACCGCGAACGGCACGGCACTGCTCGCCACGAGTCCCCCTCGGTCACCCCACCGCAGTGGTCCCCCCACTGTGCGTGACCTGATGAAGGACGCTACTTCGGAATTACCTCCTCCAGCAAGGATTATCCGGACATTGCCATCCCTTTAGGTGGCAGTCACCCCACAGGGGTGGCGCACCCCGGGCCATAGGGTGTGGACCGGCCCACCCATGGTGACGAGGAGAAGGCGAGGCACCACCCATGGCGCAGCGAAGCCCGCTCGACCTGCCCGAAGGCGATCCCTTCGGCCCGGACAACCTCCCCTATGGCGTGTTCACCACCTCCGACGCTCCTCATCTGCGGAAAATCGGCGTGCGCTACGGCGCCCATGTGCTGGACGCGGGCGCCGCCGCGGCGGTCGCGGCCTCCCCGCACGCCGAACTGCTCGGCGCCTCCTCGCTCAACCCGCTGATGGCCGCGGGCCGTCCGGTCTGGCAGGCCGTCCGCGCGGAGCTGCGCGACTGGCTGACCAACCCGGCGCACCGGCACGCCATCGAGCCCCTGATGCACCCCCTCACCACCCTCGCCCTCCACCTCCCGATCGAGGTGGCGGACTATGTCGACTTCTTCGCCAGCGAGCATCACGCCTCCAATGCGGGCAAGATCTTCCGCCCGGACGGCGACGCCCTCACCCCCAACTGGAAGCACATGCCGATCGGCTACCACGGCCGGGCCGGCACCGTGCTCGTCTCGGGCTCGCCCATCGTCCGCCCCCACGGCCAGCAGCTGCCTTCCGCATCGTCCGCTCCTCCCCGGCCGGTCTTCGGCCCCTCGCTGCGCCTCGACTTCGAAGCCGAGGTCGCGTTCGTCGTCGGCGCGCCCTCACCTCTGAATACACCGCTGCCCCTCGCGGGGTTCCACGATCACGTCTTCGGCGTCTGTCTGCTCAACGACTGGTCCGCCCGTGACATCCAGTCCTGGGAGTACCGCCCCCTCGGCCCCTTCCTCGGCAAGTCCTTCGCCACCTCCCTCGCCGCCTGGATCACCCCGCTGGACGCCCTCGCCACGGCCCGTACCGCCCCGCCCGCCCGCGACGTGACGCCGCTCCCCTACCTCGACGACTCGGCCGCCGAGCCCGGCGGGTTCGATCTGCGCATCGAGGTCGCCGTCAACGGCCACACCGTCTCCCGGCCCCCGTTCTCCGCCATGTACTGGACGGCGGCCCAGCAGCTCGCCCATCTCACGGTGAACGGCGCCTCGCTGCGCACCGGCGACGTCTTCGCCTCCGGCACCGTCAGCGGCCCGAACCCGGATGAGCTGGGCTGTCTGCTCGAACTCACCTGGGGCGGCCGCGATCCGCTGCACCTCCCGGACAGCACCCGGACGTTCCTGGAGGACGGCGACGAGGTGACCCTCACCGCCTGGGCGCCGGGCCCTGACGGGGTCCGCATCGGTATGGGTGAGGTGACCGGCCACGTCGTTCCGGCGGCGTCATGAGCGACTGCTAATTTGTCGTGCTCCTGCCCTGACGGCATTGATATCCGAGGAGAAGCGCGTGAAGAAGGCAGCGAGCATCGCCGGGACGGTGGCCGCGGCCGCCCTCCTGCTGACGGCATGCGGCAGTGACAGCGACGAGGGGACGAAGGACACGTCCAAGGACACCCCGTCGGCACAGGAGTCGAGCGCCCCGGCGGAGGGGGGCGCGAACTCCAAGATCACCGGCGCCTACCTCGCCAAGAGCGGCAGCCAGACGCTCATCCTGTCCATCGGCGGCGAGAAGGCGTCCCTGATCGCGGGCAAGCACGTCTGCAACGGTGAGTACACCGACACCGGCGAGAAGATGCTGATGCTCAAGTGCGCCGACGGCAACACCGACCGCACCATGGGCAAGGTGGCCCCGAGCGGGGACGGCAAGACGCTCACCGTCGACTGGGACGCGCTCTCCGAGAACGACACCTTCACCCGGACCGACTCCCCCGGCGACATCCCGTCGAACATCCCGACCTCGCTGCCCTCCGACATCCCCACCGACCTGCCGACGAACCTCCCCTCCAGCTGATCACCCAGGTCGGTCCGCGCCCCGCGAGCCCCCGGCGAAACCGCCGGGGGCTCGCCGCGCACAGTGGCAGATCTTGCTTCCGCGCCGGTGAAAGGCGCAGGTCGGGGCGGTTTCCAACGGGCCGCCAGGTGGCGCAATGTGCTGGCAACACCATCGCACCGGCCCCGTCGGTATGGTCCGAACAGACCCGCCGCCCAGCACACCCCGGAGCCGGCCGATGCCAGCCGAACGCACCCGCGAACGCACCCGCGAGCACGCCCCGCCGCTCGCCGCCGCGCGCCGCCGCCGGTTGCGCGCCGACCAGGCCCGGCAGCTCGCCGACCTCCTCCGCCACCAGATTCTCACCGGGCGGCTTCCCCGGG
>NZ_GG657754.1:4666971-4673262 GCF_000158915.1 Streptomyces himastatinicus ATCC 53653
AGCGGCTCGGCACCGCCGAGATCACCCTCGAGGCCGTCAACGCCGACGCGCACTCGGCCGCCGTGCTCCAGGCCCCGCGCGGCGCGGCCGTCCTGATGCTGGAACGGCTCAGCCACCTGGCCGACGGCCGCCCCGTGGACCTGGAGTTCATCCGCTTCCGCGGCGACCGGATCACCATGAGCGGGCTGCTGCGCCGTACCGCGTAGACGCACCCCGCGAACCCCCTTCACGCCCCCTTTCACGCCCTCCCTGGAGACAGCCATGCCTCTGACGCCTCAGCGTGCCGACGTTCCCGTGACGATCGACGAGTCGAAGTGCATCGACGGCTGCACCCTGTGCGTGGACATGTGCCCCCTGGACTCCCTCGCGATCCACCCCGACAGCGGCAAGGCGTACATGCACGTGGACGAGTGCTGGTACTGCGGCCCGTGCGCCGCCCGCTGTCCCACCGGCGCGGTCACGGTCAACATGCCCTATCTCCTGAGGTGAAAGGCCCTCCGATGCAGCGCACGACCCTTCCGGCCGCCCTTGCCGCCGGTGCCCTGCTGCTGTCCCTGACCGGCTGCGGCGGCGACGCGGAGGCGGGCGGCAAGACCGTGACCGTCACCGTCGGCTACCAGTCCAAGACCATCAACACCACGACCGCGGGCACCCTGCTGCGCTCGCTCGGCTACTTCGAGCGCGAACTGCGCGCCCTCGGCCACCGCAAGGGCGTCACGTACAAGGTGAAGTGGCAGGACTACGCCACCGGGGCGCCCATCACCGCGCAGATGGTGGCCGGGAAGGTCGACATCGGCTCGATGGGCGACTTCCCGCTGCTGATCAACTCCGGGCGCGGCACCCAGCTGAACGCCCCCACCCGCCTGGTCTCCGTGACCGGCTACAACCAGCGCGGCGGCCTCAACACCATCGTCACCAAGCCCGGATCGAAGCTGCGCGACCTGTCCGGCCTGCGCGGCAAGAAGGTCTCCACCAGCGTCGGTTCGGCCGCCGACGGCACGCTCGTCCGCGCCCTCCAGGACGCCGGTATCGATCCCGAGAACGGCGTCGAGAAGCTCAACCAGCAGCCCGCCGTCGGCGCCTCCGCCCTGGAGGCGGGCAGCGCGGACGCCCTCTCGCAGTTCGTGGCCTGGCCCGGGCTGCTGGCCTTCCAGGGGAAGGCCAAGGCGCTGTACGACGGCTCCCGGCTGAACCTGCCGACCTTCCACGGTGTCACCGCGCGCGACGGGTTCGCCAAGGAGAACCCGGACGTCCTCCGGGCGTTCCTGTCCGCCCAGATCGACGCCAACCGCTATCTGGACGACCATCCGCTCCCCGCCGCGCAGAAGGTGGCGAAGGCGACCGGGCTGCCGCCCGAGGTGGTCTACCTCTACAACGGCGCGGGCGGTATCGCGACCTTCGACCCCGCCATCAAGCCCGCCCTGATCGCGGCCCTCAAGAAGGACGTCCCGATCCTGCGCAAGGCCAAACTGACCGGCCCTGTCGACGTGAACTCCTTCGTCGACGACCGCTACATCAAACGGGCGTACGGGAGCGCGGGCGCCTACGCGAAGGCGCTGCGCGCCGCCCCGCCCGCCTCCCCGAACCAGGTGTGGCTCAAGGGCGAGAACACCGTCCGCAGCTTCCCCTCGTCCGCCGCGCTGCTGCGCTTCACCGCCGCCCGCCAGGGCAAGGTCCGGGCGGCGTACGTGCCCGACACGGCCACCGGGACGCGCTGGTTCGCGGACCGGGCGGTGTGGGCCGAGGACGGCGGGCAGCCGCGCGCGTTCGTCACGCCGGCCAACGCCCGTACGTGGATCGCCGCGCACCCCGGCGCCCGGCTCGTGTCGTACGCCACGGCGCTGAAGGAGGCGAAGTGACCACCTCCGCCGAAGAAGACACGGCCTCCGCCGGAGAAAGCACGGCGGCCACCACCGCCCCGGTGCGCCCGGTGGCCGCCGCCGCACCGCGGCGACGCCGCCCCTGGCCGCGGTACGCCCTGCGCGCCGCGTCCCTGCTGGCCGCGCTCGGGCTGTGGCAGCTCCTCACCACGCTGAAGGTCACCCTGTGGCTGCGGTTCGCGCAGTTCCCGACCGTCACCCAGGTCGCCCATACCTTCGCCGGGCGCCTGGGCACCGGCGCCTACTGGCAGGACCTGACCGACAGCCTCACCCGCATCCTCACCGGCTTCGCGCTCGCCGCGGTCCTCGGCGTCGTCGTCGGCACCGCGATCGCCCGCTCCCCGCTGGCGTCCGATCTGCTGAGCCCGGTCCTCGAAGTCCTCCGCCCGATCCCGGCCATCGCGCTCGTCCCGGTCGCGATCCTGCTGTTCCCCAGCAATGAACAGGGCATCGTCTTCATCACCTTCACCGCCGCCTTCTTCCCGGTCATGGTCAGCACCCGGCACGCGGTGCGCGCCCTGACCCCGGTGTGGGAGGAGGCCGTGCTGACCATGGGCGGCGGGCGGTGGCGCGTCCTGGGCTCGGTGGTGCTGCCCGGCGCGCTGCCCGGCATCCTCGGCGGGCTGTCGGTCGGCATCGGCGTCTCGTGGATCTGCGTGATCTCCGCCGAGATGATCTCCGGCGCGTACGGGGTCGGCTATCGCACCTGGCAGGACTACACGATCGTCGACTATCCGGGCGTCTTCGTCGGCATGACCACCATCGGCCTCCTCGGCTGGCTGACCTCCACCGCGGTGGAGCTGGCGGGCCGCCGGCTGACCCGCTGGCTGCCGCGCACCGAGAACACGGCCCCGTCGGCGTACCTCATCAGGAAGGGCACCCCGTGACCACGCCCGATGTCGCCACCGCCCCGCCCGCCACCGTCACGGCGCCGCCCGGTTGAAGAGGGGGCTGCACGACGCCGTGCTGGGCCGCCCCGGGGCGCCGGTCCTGCACGGCCTCGACCTGGACGTCCCGCCCGGCGAGGTGCTCACCGTCGTCGGCCCGTCCGGCTGCGGCAAGTCGACCCTGCTGCGCACCCTGGCCGGACTGCTGCCGGTCCTCGGCGGGCGGGTCACCCAGGACGACGAGCCGCTCGTCCGCCCCCACGCCGACCGCGCCCTGATCTTCCAGGACGACGCGCTGCTCCCCTGGCGCACGGTGCACGCCAATGTGGAACTCCCCCTCGTCATCCGGGGCGTACCGCGGGCGGCCCGGCGCGCCCGGGCCGCGGAGTGGCTGGAGCGGGTCGGGCTCACCGGCCACGCCCGGCGCCTTCCGCACCAGCTGTCGGGCGGGCAGCGGCAGCGCGTGCAGCTCGCCCGCGCGCTGGCCGGTGCGCCGCGCGCCGTCCTCATGGACGAGCCGTTCGGCGCGCTCGATGCCCAGACCCGGGCCGGGATGCAGCGGCTGCTGGTGGAGGTGCTGGACGGTACGCACGCCACCGTCGTCTTCGTCACCCATGACGTGGACGAGGCGGTCTTCCTCGGCGACCGCATCGCCCTCCTGGACGGCGCGGGCACGGCCCGGGTGCTCGGCGTGCCGCATCCGCGCGAGCGCGCCGCGCACGACGCCGCGGCGACGGTCGCGCTGCGCCGCCAGGTCCTCGAATCCCTCGGCTCCCTCGGCACCTGAAAGGGCCCCCCGTGACAACCGCGCACCCCCTGGAGATCCCCGCACTCGACGCGGCCGAGGAGCTGTCCTGCGACGTCCTGGTCATCGGCGGCGGCACGGCCGGAACCATGGCCGCGCTCACCGCCGCCGAGCGCGGGGCCTCCGTCCTGCTGCTGGAGAAGGCGCACGTCCGGCACTCCGGCGCGCTCGCGATGGGCATGGACGGCGTCAACAACGCCGTCGTCCCCGGCCGGGCCGAACCCGACGACTACGTCGCCGAGATCACCCGCGCCAACGACGGCGTCGTCGACCAGTCCACCGTCCGGCAGACCGCCACCCGGGGCTTCGACATGGTCAAGCGCCTGGAGCGGTACGGGGTGAAGTTCGAGAAGGACGAGCACGGCGAGTACGCGGTCCGCCAGGTGCACCGCTCCGGTTCGTACGTCCTGCCGATGCCCGAGGGCAAGGACGTCAAGAAGGTCCTCTACCGGCAGCTGCGGCGGCGCGAGATGCGCGAGCGGATCCGGATCGAGAACCGTCTCATGCCGGTCCGCGTGCTCACCGCCGGCGGCCGGGCCGTCGGCGCCGCCGCCTTCCACACCCGCACCGGGCACTTCGTCGCCGTCCGGGCCGGGGCCGTCATCCTCGCCACCGGCGCCTGCGGCCGCCTCGGGCTGCCCGCCAGCGGCTATCTGTACGGGACGTACGAGAACCCCACCAACGCGGGCGACGGCTACGCCATGGCGTACCACGCGGGCGCCGAGCTGACCGGGATCGAATGCTTCCAGATCAACCCGCTGATCAAGGACTACAACGGCCCGGCCTGCGCGTACGTCGCCAACCCCTTCGGCGGCTACCAGGTCAACCGGCACGGTGAGCGGTTCGTCGACTCCGACTACTGGTCCGGGCAGATGATGTCCGAATTCGCGGCGGAGGTGGCGAGCGAGCGCGGCCCGGTCTATCTGAAGCTCAGCCATCTGCCGGAGGAGTCGGTGGCCGCGCTGGAGTCCATCCTGCACTCCACCGAACGCCCCACCCGCGCCGCCTTCCACGCGGGCCGCGGCCATGACTACCGCACCCATGACGTGGAGATGCACATCTCCGAGATCGGCCTGTGCGGCGGCCATTCCGCGTCCGGCGTACGGGTCGACGACCACGCGCGCACCACGGTGCCGGGGCTGTACGCGGCCGGGGACCTGGCGTGCGTACCGCACAACTACATGATCGGCGCCTTCGTCTTCGGCGATCTGGCGGGCGAGGACGCCGCGCAGTACCGGGCGTACGAGGGCGAACTGCCGCGCGACCAGCTCGCCGACGCGCACGACCTCGTGTACGCGCCGCTGCGGAACCCCGACGGGCCGCCGCAGCCGCAGGTCGAGTACAAGCTGCGGCGCTTCGTGAACGACTACGTCGCCCCGCCCAAGAGCGGCGCCCGGCTGTCGCTGGCCGTCGAGGCGTTCGAGCGGATGCGCGGGGACATCGCCGAGATGGGCGCCCGCACCCCGCATGAGCTGATGCGGTGCGCGGAGGTCACCTTCATCCGCGACTGCGCCGAGATGGCGGCGCGCTCCTCGCTCGCCCGGACGGAGAGCCGGTGGGGGCTCTACCACGAGCGCACGGACCATCCGCGCCGGAACGACACGGACTGGCTGCACCATCTGGATCTGCGGAAGTCGGCCTCGGGGGCGATGGAGTTCACGGCCCGGCCGGTGGCTCCGTACCTCGTGCCGATCGAGGAGTACGCGCCGGTGGGCGGGGCGTCCCGGCCGATCGGTGAGGTGTGGCCCGAGCAGGTCGCCACGGCGGGGCCGCGCGAGGCGGCGCCCCGCGGGTCGGGGACGCCCGCGGGCATCCCTCGGCGCGAGGGTGCCGGGGCGACTGCTGTGGCCTCCTCCCCCCGCATCCTCGAACTCCTCGCCCTGGCCGAGGAACAGCCCGAGCTCCCGGCCCTGCGGCCCTATCTGGCCGATACCGACCCGGCGGTCCGCCGGGCCGCCGTCGCCACCCTCACCGAGTCCGCACCGCCGGGCACCGGCCCGGCCCTGGCGGAGGCGCTGGCCGACCCGGACGCCGGGGTACGCGCCGGGGCGGCCGCGTCGCTGCGCGAACTGGTCGAGGTCCTGCCCCCGGACGCCGCTTTGCGTGAATCCCTGCTGCACGCCCTGGAGGTCACCGACCCTGCGGTGCGCGCGGCGGCTCTGGACGTCCTGCGCGCGCTGGGACTCGGCGACGCGGAACTGTTCGCGCGGGCCCTGAAGGACGCCGCGATCGAGGTCCGTCTCCAGGCCGTACGGGGCCTGGTGTCGGTGGACGCGCTCACCGCGCTGGAGCCGGGAGCCGCGGACGCCTCGCGTGAGGTGCGGGTGGCGACGGCGGGCGCGCTGGGCACCCTGGCCCCAGGTGGCCCCGCCGCGGAGGCCCGCCGCCTTCTCACGCCGCTGCTGGGGGACGCGGACGTCCTCGTACGGGCCGCCGCCCTGGAGGCCCTGGCCTCGGCGGGCTGCCCGCCGCCGCTCGACGCGGAGGCGCTGGCGGCGCTGGGGGACCCCGCATGGCAGGTCCGCCGGGGCGCGGCGACGGCACTGTCCGCCGCCACCCCGGACCTCGGCATCCCCGCCCTGGCCCGCACCCTGACCGACCCCCACGCCGACGTCCGCAAGGCGGCGGTCCTGGCCCTGCTGCCCCTGGCCGAGCACACCCCGGCCGCCCGAGAGGCCCTGGCCACGGTCCACGCCGACCCGGACGCCGACGTCCGCGC
>NZ_GG657754.1:4673778-4738329 GCF_000158915.1 Streptomyces himastatinicus ATCC 53653
AGCGGACGAAGACGCCCGCTTGGCCTGCCAGGTCGAGGAAGTACTGCGGTGCCACGCCCAGCACCACCGTGACCGCTACGCCGATGGCGATGGCCGAGGAGGTCAGGGGGCTGGGGACGGCCACCGACGGGCCGTCCGTGCGGGGTTCGCTGAAGAACATCAGCACGATGACCCGGATGTAGAAGAAGGCCGCGATCGCCGACGAGATCACACCGATCACGACCAGCGCACCCGCGCCCCCGTCCGCCGCCGCCTTGAAGACGGCGAACTTCCCCGCGAACCCACTGGTCAGCGGGATTCCGGCGAAGGCCAGCAGGAAGACCGCGAAGACGGCGGCCACCAGGGGCGAACGGCGGCCGAGACCGGCCCACTTCGAGAGGTGGGTGGCCTCGCCGCCCGCGTCGCGCACCAGGGTGACCACGGCGAAGGCGCCGAGGGTCACGAAGGAGTACGCGGCGAGGTAGAAGAGGACGGAGGAGATGCCCTCGGGGGTCGTGGCGATGACACCGGCGAGGATGAACCCGGCATGGGCGATGGAGGAGTAGGCCAGCAGCCGCTTCACATCGGTCTGGGTGACGGCGACGATCGCGCCGCCCAGCATGGTGACGATGGCGACGCCCCACATCACCGGCCGCCAGTCCCAGCGCAGCCCCGGCAGGACGACGTACAGCAGCCGCAGCAGCGCACCGAAGGCCGCCACCTTGGTGGCCGCGGCCATGAAGCCGGTGACCGGGGTGGGGGCGCCCTGGTAGACGTCCGGCGTCCACATGTGGAACGGGACGGCGCCGATCTTGAACAGCAGGCCCATCAGCACCAGCGCCCCGCCGAGGAGCAGCAGCGCGTCGTTGCCCATGGTCCCGGCGAGCGCCGGGGTGACGTTGCGGACCTGGCCGTCGACGACATCGGCGATACCGGCGTACGCGACGGTGCCCGCGTACCCGTACAGCAGGGCGATCCCGAAGAGCAGGAACGCCGAGGAGAAGGCGCCGAGCAGGAAGTACTTGACGGCGGACTCCTGGGAGAGCATCCGGTGGCGCCGGGCGAGCGCACACAGGACGTACAGCGGGAGGGAGAAGACCTCCAGCGCGACGAAGAGGGTCAGCAGATCGTTCGCGGCGGGGAAGACGAGCATGCCGCCCACCGCGAAGAGGACCAGCGGAAAGACCTCGGTGGTGGTGAACCCGGCCTTGACCGCGGCCTTTTCACCCTCGCCGCCGGGCACGGCGGCGGCCTGGGCCGCGAAGTTGTCGACGCGGTTGCCGTGGACGACCGGGTCGAGCCGCCGCTCGGCGAAGGTGAACACCGAGACCAGCGCGACCAGGAGAATGGTGCCCTGGAGGAAGAGCGCGGGCCCGTCGACGGCGATGGCACCCATGGCCGCGACATGGGCCTTCCCGGTGCCGTAGTCGCTCGCGGCGAGACCGATGACGGCCGCGAAGGCCGCGGCGAGGGAGACGACGGAGACGAACAGCTGCGCGGCGTAACGCTGGGCGCGCGGCAGGAACGCCTCGACCAGTACGCCGATGATCGCGGCGCCGAGCACGATCAGGGTGGGCGCCAGCTGCCCGTACTCGATGTGCGGCGCGGGGATCTTGTCGGGCGCCGCCGCCGCTGTCGTCCACAGGCTGTGGACAGTGGCCGCGTGGGTCACTTGGCACCTCCGGAAGCACCGTCGTGGGAAGCACCCTCGGGCTTGGGGCTGTAGTGGAACCAGCCCGCGTCAGTGACGGGGTGATCGGGCTTGGGATCCTTCTCGTCCACCACGGACAGCGTGTGGTCGACGGCCGGGTTGACGATCGCCGTCAGCGGCTTGGGATAGACGCCGAGGAAGAGCAGCAGCGCGATCAGCGGCGCGACGACGAGCAGTTCGCGCGGCCGCAGATCGGGCATGGACCGCACCTCCTCCTTCACCGGGCCGGTCATCGTGCGCTGGTAGAGGATCAGGACGTACAGCGCGGCGAGCACGATGCCGAGGGTGGCGATCACTCCGGCCACCGGATAGCGGGCGAACGCGCCGACGAGCACCAGGAACTCGCTGATGAAGGGCGCGAGCCCGGGCAGCGAGAGGGTGGCCAGACCGCCGATCAGGAAGGTGCCGGCGAGCACCGGGGCGACCTTCTGCACGCCGCCGTAGTCGGCGATGAGCCGCGAGCCGCGCCGGGTGATGAGGAACCCGGCCACCAGCATCAGCGCGGCGGTCGAGATGCCGTGGTTGACCATGTAGAGGGTGGCGCCGCCCTGGCCCTGGGTGGTCATGGCGAAGATGCCGAGGATGATGAAGCCGAAGTGGGAGATCGAGGCGTAGGCGATCAGCCGCTTGATGTCCCGCTGGCCGATGGCCAGCAGCGCTCCGTAGATGATGCTGATGAGCGCGAGGACCAGGATCACCGGGGTGGCCCACTTGCTGGCCTCGGGGAAGAGCTGGAGGCAGAAGCGGAGCATCGCGAAGGTGCCGACCTTGTCGACGACCGCGGTGATCAGCACGGCGACCGGGGAGGTCGACTCGCCCATCGCGTTGGGCAGCCAGGTGTGCAGCGGCCACAGCGGCGCCTTCACCGCGAAGGCGAAGAAGAAGCCGAGGAACAGCAGCCGTTCGGTGCTCGCCGCCATGTCGAGCTGTCCGCTCGCCCGGGCGTCCACGATCTGCTGGAGCGAGAAGGTGCCGGTGCCCAGGTCGTCGGCGGTGACCGCGTAGAGACCGACCACCGCGGCCAGCATGATCAGCCCGCCCGCCAGGTTGTACAGCAGGAACTTCACCGCGGCGTAGGAGCGCTGGGTCGCCGTCTCCTCCTCGGACCGCTCCCCGGCCCGGTCCCCGAAGCCGCCGATGAGGAAGTACATCGGGATGAGCATGGCTTCGAAGAAGATGTAGAAGACGAAGACGTCGGTGGCCTCGAAGGAGATCACCACCATCGCCTCGACCAGCAGGATCAGCGCGAAGAAGCCCTGGGTGGGCCGCCAGCGGCGGTTGGGCCGGGCGCCTTCCAGGGGATCGGCGTCATGCCAGCCCGCCAGGATGATGAAGGGGATGAGCACGGCGGTGAGCGCGATCAGGGCGACCGCGATGCCGTCCACGCCCAGTTCGTAGCGGACCCCGAAGTCCTTGATCCAGGCGTGGGATTCGGTGAGCTGGAAGCGGCCGCCGTCCGGGTCGAAGCGGACCAGGATGACCGCGGCGAGGGCGAGGGTGACCAGGGAGAAGGCCAGCGCCACCCACTTGGCGGCGGCCCGCCGGGCGGCGGGCACCGCGGCGGTGGCGACCGCGCCGAGCGCGGGCACCGCGGCCGTGGCCGTGAGCAGGGGAAATGACATGACTCAGACCGCCCTCATCAGCAGGGTCGCGGCGATGAGCACCGCCGTACCGCCGAACATCGAGACCGCGTACGTACGGGCGTAGCCGTTCTGGAGCTTGCGCAATCGGCCGGAGAGTCCGCCGACTCCGGCAGCGGTGCCGTTGACCACGCCGTCGACCAGCTTGTGGTCGACGTAGACCAGACCGCGGGTGAGGTAGCGGCCGGGCTGGACGAGCGCGACGTGGTTGAAGTCGTCCTGGAGCAGGTCGCGGCGGGCGGCCCGGGTGAGCAGGGAGCCGCGCGGCGCGGTGCGCGGCACGGGCTTGCGCCCGTACTGCGCCCAGGCGAGGGCGACGCCGATGGCCAGGACGACCATCGTCCCCGCGGTGACCGTCGCGGCGCTGAGCGGGGAGTGGCCGTGGCTGTGTCCTGTGACCGGCTCCAGCCACTTCAGGAACGCGTCGTTCAGGCTGAACAGACCGCCCGCGAAGACCGATCCGAAGGCCAGGACGACCATGGGGATCGTCATGGACTTCGGCGACTCGTGCGGATGCGGCATCTCGCCGGGGCGAACCTCGATACCGGGCTCGACGCTGGGCGCCTTGTCCGGGTCGGGCGCGGGCTCCCACCGCTTCTCGCCGAAGAACGTCATCAGCATCACGCGCGTCATGTAGTACGCGGTGATGGCCGCGCCCAGCAGGGCCGCGCCGCCGAGGATCCAGCCCTCGGTGCCGCCCTTGGCGAAGGCCGCCTCGATGATCTTGTCCTTGGACCAGAAGCCGGAGAGCCCCGGGAAGCCGATGATGGCGAGGTAGCCGAGCCCGAAGGTGACGAAGGTGACCGGCATGTACTTCCGCAGGCCGCCGTACTTGCGCATGTCGACCTCGTCGTTCATGCCGTGCATGACCGAACCGGCGCCGAGGAAGAGCCCCGCCTTGAAGAAGCCGTGGGTGACCAGGTGCATGATCGCGAAGACATAGCCGACCGGGCCGAGCCCGGCGGCCAGGATCATGTAGCCGATCTGCGACATCGTCGACCCGGCCAGGGCCTTCTTGATGTCGTCCTTCGCGCAACCGACGATCGCACCGAAGAGGAGCGTGACCGCGCCGACCGCGACCACCGCGGCCTGTGCGTCGGGCGCCGCGTTGAAGATCGCGCCGGAGCGGGTGATCAGGTAGACGCCCGCGGTCACCATGGTCGCCGCGTGGATCAGGGCCGAGACCGGGGTCGGGCCCTCCATCGCGTCACCGAGCCAGGACTGGAGCGGCACCTGGGCCGACTTGCCGCACGCGGCGAGCAGCAGCATCAGCCCGATGGCGGTGAGCTTGCCCTCGCTCGCGTCCTCCGCGTTCGCCAGCACGGGGGCGAAGGCGAAGGTCCCGAAGGTCGTGAACATCAGCATGATCGCGATGGACAGGCCCATGTCGCCGACGCGGTTGACGATGAACGCCTTCTTCGCCGCCGTCGCCGCGCTCGGCTTGTGCTGCCAGAAGCCGATGAGCAGGTACGAGGCGAGGCCGACGCCCTCCCAGCCGACGTACAGCAGCAGGTAGTTGTCGGCGAGGACGAGCAGCAGCATGGCCGCGAGGAAGAGATTGAGATAGCCGAAGAAGCGGCGGCGCCGCTCGTCGTGCTCCATGTAGCCGATCGAGTAGATGTGGATCAGCGTGCCCACACCCGAGATCAGCAGCACGAAGGTCATCGACAGCTGGTCGAGCTGGAAGGCGACGTCCGCGCGGAAGCCGCCCACCGGAATCCAGCTGAAGACCTGGCTGTGCAGGGCGCGGTCGTGCTCGCCCCGGCCGAGCATGTCGGCGAAGAGCACGGCGCCGATCACGAAGGAGGCGCCCGCGAGCACCGTGCCGAGGTAGTGGCCCGTGCGGTCCAGCCGCCGGCCCCCGCACAGCAGCACGGCAGCGCCGAGCAGCGGGGCCGCGACGAGCAATCCGATGAGGTTCTCCACTTGAACGCGACCCCTTCTAGAGCTTCATCAGGCTGGCGTCGTCGACCGAGGCCGAATGGCGGGAGCGGAAGACGGTCACGATGATCGCGAGGCCGACCACGACCTCCGCCGCCGCGACGACCATCGTGAAGAACGCGATGATCTGGCCGTCGAGGTTGCCGTGCAGCCGGGAGAAGGTGACGAACGCCAGGTTGCACGCGTTCAGCATCAGCTCGACGCACATGAAGAGGACGATCGCGTTCCGCCGGATCACGACCCCGGCCGCACCAATGGTGAACAACAGGGCGGCCAGGTAGAGGTAGTTGACCGGATTCACTTGGCGGCTCCCTTGCGGTGCTCGGCGTCCTCGGAAGCGCCCGCGGCGCCCTCGGCACCCTCGGCCTCGGTGCCCTCCGGCTTCCGCCGCCCGAGCCAGCGCTCCGAGCGCTGCTCCAGCGCCGCCAGCTCCGCCAGCGCCTCACCGGAGACGTCCCGGACCTGGCCGCGGCCGCGCAGCGTCGCGTTGACGCTCAGCTCGGACGTCGTGCCGTCGGGCAGCAGACCGGGGATGTCCACCGCGTTGTGCCGGGCGTAGACACCCGGGGCGGGCAGCGGCGGGACGTGCTTGCCGGTGCGCACGCGCTCCTCGGACTGCTCGCGCTGGCTGCGCGCGCGCTCGGTGCGCTCGCGGTGGGTCAGCACCATCGCGCCGACCGCCGCGGTGATCAGCAGCGCGCCGGTGATCTCGAAGGCGAAGACGTACTTGGTGAAGACCAGGGCCGCCAGGCCCTCCACATTGCCGCCGGAGTTGGCCTGCCCCAGCCCGTCGAAGGTCTTCAGCGAGGCGTTCCCGATTCCGGCGCACAGCAGGATGCCGAAGCCGAGCCCGCACAGGGCGGCGAGCCAGCGCTGCCCCTTCAGGGTCTCCTTCAGCGAATCGGCCGCGGTGACGCCGACCAGCATCACGACGAAGAGGAAGAGCATCATGATCGCGCCGGTGTAGACGACGATCTGGACGACGCCCAGGAAGTACGCCCCGTTGGCGAGGTAGAAGACCGCCAGGACGATCATGGTGCCCGCCAGGCTGAGGGCGCTGTGCACGGCCTTGCGCATCAGGATCGTGCACAGCGCGCCGATCACGGCGACCGTGCCGAGCACCCAGAACTGAACGGCCTCACCGGTGGAGGTGGTGGAGGCCGCCGCGGCCAGTGCGCCGCTCATGCCTCCACCTCCTCTTCGGCCTGCTCGCCGTCCTTTTCCGAAGACCCTGAAGACCCTGCCGGCTCGGGCGTTTCGCCCTTGCTGACCGCGACCTGACGGGTGGTCCCGGGCGCGGCCTCGGTCACCAGCCCGCGGTAGTAGTCCTGCTCGTCCGTCCCCGGATAGATGGCGTGCGGGGAGTCGACCATGCCGTCCTCGAGGCCCGCGAGCAGCTCTTCCTTGGTGTAGATGAGCGATTCGCGGGTGCGGTCGGCCAGCTCGTACTCATTGGTCATGGTCAGCGCCCGGGTGGGGCACGCCTCGACGCACAGGCCGCACAGGATGCAGCGCAGATAGTTGATCTGGTAGACGCGGCCGTAGCGCTCACCCGGCGAGTAGCGCTCCTCCTCGGTGTTGTCCGCGCCCTCCACGTAGATCGCGTCCGCCGGGCAGGCCCAGGCGCACAGCTCGCATCCGATGCACTTCTCCAGCCCGTCCGGATGCCGGTTGAGCTGGTGACGTCCGTGGAAGCGGGGCGCGGTGGGCTTCTTCTCCTCGGGGTACTGCTCGGTCAGCCGCTTCTTGAACATGGCCTTGAAGGTCACGCCGAAGCCGGCCACCGGGTTCTGGAAGTCAGACACCATCGGCCTCCTTTCCGTCACTGACAGTGTCGGGGCCACCACTGACAATCAGCTCCCGTTCCTGTCGGGAGCGCCGTCGCGGTACGGGCGGCAGGGACTGGCCGGGCAGCGGCGGCACCGGGAATCCGCCCGCCATCGGGTCGAAGGCGGGCTCGGGGCCCTCCTCCACCGCCGGTCCGGCCTCGCCCTTCGCAGCCGCCCCGCGGTCGCGGAAGATGTCGACGACGAAGGACAGCAGCAGCAGCGCGATCACCGCGCCGCCGACGTACAGCACGATCGACTGGTTGTCGTAGTTCTCGTTGCGCAGCGCCCGCACGGTGGCGACCAGCATCAGCCAGACCATCGAGATCGGGATGAGGACCTTCCAGCCCAGCTTCATGAACTGGTCGTAGCGCACCCGGGGCAGCGAGGCGCGGATCCAGATGAAGACGAACAGCGACGAGACGACCTTGCCGACGAACCACAGCAGCGGCCACCAGCCGTGGTTGGCGCCCTCCCAGAAGGTGCTGATCGGCCAGGGAGCCCGCCAGCCGCCCAGGAAGAGGGTCACGGCGACCATCGAGACGGTGACCATGTTGACGTACTCGGCGAGCATGAACAGCGCGAACTTGATCGACGAGTACTCGGTGTTGAAGCCGCCCACCAGGTCGCCCTCGGACTCCGGCATGTCGAACGGCGCCCGGTTGGTCTCCCCGACCATCGCCACGATGTAGATGAGGAACGAGACCGGGAGCAGCACCACGTACCAGCGGTCCTGCTGGGAGGCGACGATCTGCGAGGTCGACATCGACCCGGAGTAGAGGAACACCGCCGCGAAGGACAGGCCCATCGCGATCTCGTAGCTGATCATCTGGGCGCAGGAGCGCAAGCCGCCGAGGAGCGGATACGTCGACCCGGACGACCAGCCCGCCAGCACGATGCCGTAGATGCCGACCGAGGCGGTGGCGAGGATATAGAGGACGGCGATCGGCAGATCGGTCAGCTGCATCGCGGTGCGGTGCCCGAAGACCGACACCTCGCCGCCGGACGGGCCGAACGGGATCACCGCGACCGCCATGAAGGCCGGGATGGCCGCGACGATCGGCGCCAGGACGTAGACCAGCTTGTCGGCGCCCTTGACGACCACGTCCTCCTTGAGCATCAGCTTCACGCCGTCCGCGAGGGACTGGAGCATGCCCCAGGGGCCGTGCCGGTTCGGGCCGATGCGCAGCTGCATCCAGCCCATCACCTTGCGCTCCATGACGATGGAGATCAGCACCGTCAGCATCAGGAACGCGAAGCAGAAGACGGCCTTGATCAGGATCAGCCACCACGGGTCGCGGCCGAACATCGACAGGTCTTCTGCGGCCAGATACCTCATCATGCGGTCACCTCCGGCTCGGTCGCGGAAGCGGTGATCGTGACGACGTCACCGGGGCGGGCCCCCAGATCGCGCTGCGCACCGCCGCCCGTGGAGGCCAGCGGCAGCCAGACGACCCGGTCGGGCATCGGGGTCACGCACAGGGGCAGCTGGACGGATCCGGCCGGGCCGGTGACGCGGAGCGTCTGGCCGTCGGCCACCCCCGCCTCCTCGGCGGTCGCCGCCGAGAGCCGGGCCACGGCGGCGTGCCGGGTCGCCGCCAGCGCCGGATCGCCCTCCTGGAGCCGTCCCTGGTCGAGCAGCAGCCGGTGACCTGCGAGCACGGCCTCGCCCTCGGCGGGCCGGGGCAGCGGGCCCCCGGTCTCCAGCGGGGCGGTGGCGCGCAGCCCCTGCCAGGTGCCGAGCCGGGTCAGCTCGGTACGGGCGGCCGCCAGGTCCGGCAGGCCCAGGTCCGTATCGAGGGCGTCGGCCAGCATGTGCAGCACCCGGGCGTCCGGGAGAGTGTGACGGCGGGTCATCTGGTCCGGTTTGAGCGCGGCCTCGAACGGCCGGGCCCGGCCCTCCCAGTTGAGGAACGTGCCGGACTTCTCGGCCGCCGCCGCGACCGGAAGCACCACGTCCGCCCGCTCGGTGACCTCCGAGGGCCGCTGCTCCAGGCTGACCACGAACTCCGCCGCGTCCAGGGCGGCCACGGCCCGTGCCGGATCGGGCAGATCCGCCACCTCGACCCCGCCGACCAGCAGCGCGCCGAGCCCGCCGCTCGCCGCGGCCTCCACGATCTGGCCGGTGTCGCGGCCCACCTGATGCGGCAGATCGGTGATCCCCCACACCGCGGCGGTCTCCTCGCGGGCCCGCGGATCGTGCGCCGGACGGCCGCCGGGCAGCAGCCCGGGCAGTGCGCCCGCCTCGATCGCGCCGCGCTCGCCCGCCCGGCGCGGGATCCACGCGAGCGTGGCGCCGGTGGCGGCCGCGGCCCGTACGGCGGCGGTCAGTCCGCCCGCCACCGACGCCAGCCGCTCGCCGACGACGATGACCGCGCCCTCCTGGCGCAGTGCTTCGGCGGCCCGCTCACCGTCCTCGTCCAGCCCCGTGCGTCCCGCGATCGCGTCCAGCCACTCGGTCTCGGTGCCGGGCGCGGCCGGCAGCAGGGTGCCGCCCGCCTTCGTCAGGCCCCGGGTGGCGTGGGTGGCGAGCGAGAAAGTGCGCTGGCCGTGCTTGCGGTGCGCCTTGCGCAGCCGCAGGAAGACGCCGGGAGCCTCCTCCTCGGCCTCGAACCCGGCCAGCAGCACCGCGGGCGCCTTCTCCAGCGCGGCGTACGTCAGACCGCTGCCGTCCAGGTCACGGCCGCGGCCCGCGATGTGGGCGGCCAGGAAGTCGGCCTCCTCGTCGCTGTGCACCCGGGCCCGGAAGTCGATGTCGTTGGTCTCCAGGACGGTCCGCGCGAACTTGGCGTACGCGTACGCGTCCTCGACAGTCAGCCGGCCGCCGGTCAGCACCCCGGTGCGGCCGCGCGCCGCGGTCAGCCCCTCGGCCGCCGCCGCCAGGGCCTCGGGCCAGCCCGCCGGTTCCAGCTTCCCCGACTCGCGGTTGCGCACCAGCGGGGTGGAGAGCCGGTCGGGGAGCTGGGCGTAGCGGAAGCCGAAGCGCCCCTTGTCGCAGATCCACTCCTCGTTGACCTCGGGATCGTCCGCGGCGAGCCGCCGCATCACCTTGCCGCGCCGGTGGTCGGTGCGGGTCGCGCAGCCGCCCGCGCAGTGCTCGCACACGCTCGGCGAGGAGACCAGGTCGAAGGGGCGGGAGCGGAACCGGTACGCGGCGGAGGTGAGCGCGCCCACCGGGCAGATCTGGATGGTGTTGCCGGAGAAGTACGACTCGAACGGGTCGCCCTCCCCCGTGCCCACCTGCTGGAGCGCGCCGCGCTCCAGCAGCTCGATCATCGGGTCGCCCGCGATCTGGTTGGAGAAGCGGGTGCAGCGCGCGCACAGCACACAGCGCTCGCGGTCCAGCAGCACCTGGGCCGAGACCGGGACGGGCTTTTCGAACGTCCGCTTCTGGCCCTCGAAGCGGCTGTCGGCCTGTCCGGCGCTCATCGCCTGGTTCTGGAGCGGGCATTCACCGCCCTTGTCGCAGACCGGGCAGTCCAGCGGATGGTTGATCAGCAGCAGCTCCATCACCCCGCGCTGCGCCTTCTCGGCGACCGGCGAGGTGAGCTGGGTCTTCACGACCATGCCGTCGGTGCAGGTGATGGTGCAGGAGGCCATCGGCTTGCGCTGGCCCTCCACCTCGACGATGCACTGGCGGCAGGCGCCCGCGGGGTCGAGCAGCGGATGGTCGCAGAAGCGCGGGATCTCGATCCCGAGAAGTTCGGCGGCGCGGATGACCAGCGTCCCCTTCGGGACGGAGATCTCGATCCCGTCGATGGTGACGGAGACCAGATCCTCTCGCGGCACCGCCGCCTCCCCGCCTCCCGAGGGTGCGTTGGTGGTCACGGTCATGCGGTCACCCCCAGAGTGGTGCGCGGCTCGTCGGCCCAGACGGTGGACTTGGCCGGGTCGAAGGGACAGCCTCCGCCGGTGATGTGCTGCTCGTACTCCGCGCGGAAGTACTTGAGCGAGGAGAAGATGGGGCTGGCGGCGCCGTCGCCCAGCGCGCAGAACGACTTGCCGTTGATGTTGTCGGCGATATCGGCCAGCTTGTCGAGGTCGGCCATGCGCCCCTTGCCGGCCTCCACGTCGCGCAGCAGCTGCACCAGCCAGTACGTGCCCTCGCGGCAGGGTGTGCACTTGCCGCAGGACTCATGCGCGTAGAACTCGGTCCAGCGGGTCACCGCCCGCACCACGCAGGTGGTCTCGTCGAAGCACTGGAGCGCCTTGGTGCCCAGCATCGACCCGGCCGCGCCCACGCCCTCGTAGTCCAGCGGGACGTCGAGGTGCTCCTCGGTGAGCAGCGGGGTGGACGAGCCGCCGGGCGTCCAGAACTTCAGCCGGTGGCCGGGGCGCATGCCGCCGCTCATGTCGAGCAGCTGGCGCAGGGTGATGCCGAGCGGCCCCTCGAACTGGCCGGGGTTGGCCACATGGCCCGAGAGCGAGTAGAGCGTGAAGCCCGGGGACTTCTCGCTGCCCATCGAACGGAACCATTCCTTGCCCTTGTTCAGGATCGAGGGAACCGAGGCGATGGATTCGACGTTGTTCACCACAGTGGGGCACGCGTACAGACCGGCGACCGCGGGGAAAGGAGGCCGCAGCCGGGGCTGGCCGCGGCGGCCCTCCAGCGAGTCCAGCAGCGCGGTCTCCTCACCGCAGATGTACGCGCCCGCGCCCGCGTGCACCGTGATGTCGAGACCGGGAAGTCCGTCCACCCCGAGCTTCTCCCTGCGCCGCTCGGCCGTGCCCAGGTAGCCCGCCTCGTACGCCTCGCGCACGGCCTCGTGCAGGCGGCGCAGCACCGGCACGGTCTCACCGCGCAGGTAGATGAAGGCGTGTTCGGAGCGGATGGCGTGACAGGCGATGACCATGCCCTCGATGAGGGCGTGCGGGTTGGCGTAGAGAAGGGGGATGTCCTTGCAGGTGCCGGGTTCCGACTCGTCGGCGTTGACAACGAGATAGTGCGGCTTGCCGTCGCCCTGCGGAATGAACTGCCACTTCATTCCGGTGGGGAAGCCCGCACCGCCGCGGCCGCGCAGTCCGGCGTCCTTCACCAGCGCGATCACGGCATCGGGGTCCATGGCGAGCGCCTTGGCGCTGCCCTGGTAGCCCTCGTGCCGCAGATAGGCGCGCAGCGTCCAGGAGTTCGCCTCGTCCCAGTGCGCGGAGAGCACGGGTGCCAGCAGCTTCTCGGGGCTGTGCTCGGATCGCTCGGTCGTCACGGTCATCACTCCCCCTCCTCGGCGACCGGACCTGCCGGGTGGTGCGGATCGGAGGCCGAGGTCCGCTGCGGCGCGTCGTGCGAACTGGGATGCGTCGGCGGCGCCTCGTCCTGCGGGGCTCCCCCGTGCCGCGGCGAGACGACCCGGCCGGGCGCGTCCTCCCCCTTGGCCAGCCGCAGCCCGGTGAGCGAGGCGGGACCGGCGGAGCCACCGGCCTCGACGGATCCGGGGCGCGGGTCGGGGAAACCGGCGAGGATGCGCGCGGTCTCCTTGAACGTGCACAGCGGCGCGCCGCGGGTCGGGGTGACAGTGCGGCCCGCCCGGAGGTCGTCGACCAGCTGCTTGGCGGAGCCGACGGTCTGGTTGTCGAAGAACTCCCAGTTGACCATCACCACGGGCGCGAAGTCGCAGGCCGCGTTGCACTCGATGTGCTCCAGGGTGACCTTGCCGTCCTCGGTGGTCTCCCCGTTGCCCAGCTCCAGATGGCTCTGGAGCTCCTCGAAGATCGCGTCCCCGCCCATCACCGCGCACAGGGTGTTGGTGCACACCCCGACCTGGTAGTCGCCCGAGGCCTTGCGCCGGTACATGGTGTAGAAGGTGGCGACCGCGGTGACCTCGGCGGTGGTCAGGTCCAGCACCTCGGCGCAGAACCGGATGCCGGTACGGGTGACATGGCCCTCCTCGGACTGCACCAGGTGCAGCAGCGGCAGCAGGGCGCTGCGGCTGTCCGGGTAGCGGGCGATCACCTCCGCGGCGTCCGCCTCCAGCCGGGACCGCACCTCGGCCGGGTAGTCGGGGGCCGGCAGCTGCGGCATCCCCAGAGTCACATCAGTCACCGGTCGACACCTCCCATCACGGGGTCGATGGACGCGACGGCGACGATCACGTCGGCGACCTGGCCGCCCTCGCACATGGCCGCCACGGCCTGGAGATTGGTGAACGACGGATCGCGGAAGTGGACGCGGTACGGGCGGGTGCCTCCGTCGCTGGCCATGTGCACGCCCAGTTCGCCCTTGGGCGACTCGACGGCCACGTACGTCTGTCCGGGCGGGACCCGGAATCCCTCGGTCACCAGCTTGAAGTGGTGGATCAGGGCCTCCATCGAGGTGCCCATGATGTTCTTGATGTGGTCGAGGGAGTTGCCCAGTCCGTCCGCCCCGAGCGCGAGCTGCGCGGGCCAGGCGATCTTCTTGTCCGCGACCATCACCGGCCCGGGCTCCAGCCGGTCCAGGCACTGTTCGACGATCCGCAGCGACTGGCGCATCTCCTCCAGCCGGATCAGGAAGCGGCCGTACGCGTCGCAGGTGTCGGCGGTCGGCACCTCGAAGTCGTACGTCTCGTAGCCGCAGTACGGCTGGGCCTTGCGCAGATCGTGCGGCAGCCCGGTGGAGCGCAGTATCGGGCCGGTCACGCCGAGCGCCATGCAGCCCGCGAGGTCGAGGTAGCCGACGTCCTGGAGGCGGGCCTTGAAGATCGGGTTCCCGGTCGCGAGCTTGTCGTACTCGACCAGGTTCTTGCGCATCGTCTTCAGGAACGCGCGGATCTGGTCGACGGCGCCGGGCGGCAGATCCTGGGCGAGGCCGCCGGGCCGGATGTACGCGTGGTTCATCCGCAGGCCGGTGATCAGCTCGTAGAGGTCCAGGACCAGTTCGCGGTCGCGGAAGCCGTAGATCATGACGGTGGTCGCGCCCAGCTCCATGCCGCCGGTGGCGATGCACACCAGATGGGAGGAGATCCGGTTCAGCTCCATCATCAGCACCCGGATGATGGTGGCGCGGTCCGGGATCTGGTCCTCGATGCCGAGCAGCTTCTCGACGCCCAGGCAGTACGCCGCCTCGTTGGAGAAGGGCGTCAGGTAGTCCATGCGCGTCACGAACGTGGTGCCCTGCGTCCAGTTCCGGAATTCGAGGTTCTTCTCGATCCCGGTGTGCAGATAACCGATTCCGCAGCGCGCCTCGGTGACCGTCTCGCCGTCGATCTCCAGGATCAGCCGGAGCACCCCGTGGGTGGAGGGGTGCTGCGGACCCATGTTGACGATGATCCGCTCGTCGTCGGCCTTCGCCGCGGCGGCCACGACCTCGTCCCAGTCGCCGCCGGTGACGGTGTAGACGGTGCCCTCGGTGGTCTCGCGCGCGGAGGCGGAGGCGGCGGAGGGGTTCGCGTGGGTGGCAGACATCAGCTGTACGACCTCCGCTGGTCCGGAGCCGGGATCTGGGCGCCCTTGTACTCGACGGGGATGCCGCCGAGGGGGTAGTCCTTGCGCTGCGGGAAGCCCTGCCAGTCGTCCGGCATCATGATCCGCGTGAGCGCGGGGTGACCGTCGAAGACGATGCCGAAGAAGTCGTAGGTCTCCCGCTCGTGCCAGTCGTTGGTCGGATAGACGTCGACGATCGACGGGATGTGCGGATCGCTGTCCGGGGCGCTCACCTCCAGCCGGATCACCCGGTTATGGGTGATCGACCGCAGGTGGTAGACGGCGTGCAGCTCACGGCCCTTGTCGCCGGGGAAGTGGACGCCGCTGACGCCCGTGCACAGCTCGAAGCGGAGCGCCGGGTCGTCGCGCAGGGTCCGGGCGACCCGCGGCAGGTGCTCGCGGGCGATGTGGAAGGTCAGCTCGTCGCGGTCCACGACGGTCTTCTCGATCGCGTTGTCCGGGAGCAGCGACTGTTCCTCCAGCGCGCCCTCCAGCTCGTCGGCGACCTCGTCGAACCAGCCCCCGTACGGGCGGTTGGCCTGCCCTGGCAGCCGTACGGGGCGCACCAGACCGCCGTAGCCGGTGGTGTCGCCGCCGTTGTTCGCGCCGAACATGCCGCGCTGGACGCGGATGGCCTCGCCCTGGTCACCGCGGCGGCCGGGGAGGTTCTCGGCGTTGAGGTCCTTCTCGGGATTGACCCCGTTACCGTTCGCTGTCACCTCAGCAGCCCCTTCATCTCGATCGTCGGGAGCGCCTTCATCGCCGCTTCCTCCGCCTCACGGGCCGCACGCTCGCGGTTCACGCCGAGCTTCTCCTCGCGGATCTTCTCGTGCAGTTTGAGAATCGCGTCCATGAGCATCTCGGGGCGCGGCGGACAGCCGGGCAGATAGATGTCGACGGGCACGATGTGGTCGACGCCCTGCACGATCGCGTAGTTGTTGAACATGCCGCCGGTGGAGGCGCACACGCCCATCGAGATGACCCACTTCGGGTTCGGCATCTGGTCGTAGACCTGGCGCAGCACCGGGGCCATCTTCTGGCTGACCCGCCCCGCGACGATCATCAGATCGGCCTGCCGGGGCGAGCCGCGGAAGACCTCCATGCCGAAGCGGGCGAGGTCGTAGCGCCCGGCACCCGTCGTCATCATCTCGATGGCGCAGCAGGCCAGGCCGAAGGTGGCCGGGAAGACGGAGGACTTACGGGCCAGCCCGGCGGCCTGTTCGACGGTGGTCAGCAGGAACCCGCTCGGAAGTTTCTCTTCGATACCCATGCGCTGTTTCCCCTATCTCCTCTTGAGCCCCTTTAGTCCCACTCCAGGCCGCCGCGACGCCAGACGTACCCATAGGCGACGAAGACGGTGAGCACGAAGAGCAGCATCTCCACGAGCCCGAACAGCCCCAGGGCGTCGAAGGTGACGGCCCAGGGGTAGAGGAAGACGATCTCGATGTCGAAGACGATGAAGAGCATCGCCGTCAGGTAGTACTTGATGGGGAAGCGCCCACCGCCGGCCGGATGCGGAGTCGGCTCGATGCCGCACTCATAGGCCTCGAGCTTGGCCCGGTTGTAGCGCTTGGGGCCGATGATCGCGGCCATGACCACCGAGAAGATCGCAAAACCTGCCCCGAGTGCTCCCAGTACGAGGATGGGCGCGTATGCGTTCACCGTCCTCGCTCCCTTCAGTCGACGATGACTGGCTGGCGGACCGTACGGACGTGCCCCCGCCCCACGAAGATCGCGTTCATGTGAGGCAGTTCACAAGCCCGTTTCGCCTGCATCTTATGCCCGTCGGTCTGTGATCTGCGACACGGGGTACGCCAACGTCTTTGTGATCTCCACCACCTGACGAAGGATCATGAAGTCGGATGAGCGGTGATCTTGTACGTGAAGCATCCATTCGGTCACGAGAGGTGACATTCGAGGACGTCATCACAGGTGAGCGCGGTGCGCCCCTACCAAGACATGGTACATACATGCAAATTTGAGACGGGCACCGTCAGCTGATATTGGCCCCCCATCCTCATGGGTGACCCGCACTCGACCCACCCACGACCTCTCACTCGACCCCGGTCCGAGCCGCGGTCCGGCACCCCTGGATCGCCGCTTCGCGCGTCCGTTCACGAGCATCACAAATAGGACACGGGGGAGTGAGGTATCCCACCCCGGAAGTAGTTGTGGATCTCGATTTGAAGGGAACCATTGGTATGCGGGCCGCATCGGTGATAGGCCGCCCGCCGTTACCGCGCGACGCCAAATGCCATGCGTACGCACATGATCGAGGAATTCGGACATGGCACCGACGCCCGCGATGAAGATCATTTAGCCCGGATTCGGGGCGTGTACGCGTCAAATGTGGTGCAGCCCACTTTTGTTGATCCGGGCCTTTGGGCCCTGGTACCCAGTGACCTATGTCCCCGATCGCACACATACCCAGCCACCGGAAGCCCCGCCGTGCCGCGGCTCCCACGCGTGCACTCCGCGCAGGGGTGACCGGTGGCTTCCTCACCCTCGCGGTGGCCGGCGCTGCCCTGCCCGCCTCCGCCGCCGAGCCCGCCGCCCCCGAGGCGACGCTCGAAATGCCGACCGTCAGCGAATCGCTGGCGAGCACGGCCGCCCAGACCGCTGACGCCACCGAGCAGGCGGCTTCCGGTTATGAGCTCCAGGCCCAGCAGGACCAGGCCGCCGCCCAGGCCAAGACCGCCGCCAAGAAGGCCAAGGCGGTCGCCGACAAGAAGGAGCGCGAGGCCGAGGCCCGCCGCGCCGCCGCGAAGAAGGCCGCCGAGGCCCGGGCCGAGAAGGCGTCCCGCTCCGCCGAGCGCGCCACCCTCTCCACCACCTCGGTCTCCAACGCCACCGGCAACGCCGCCTCGGTGATCAGCTTCCTCAAGGCACAGCTCGGCAAGGCGTATGTGCTGGGATCCAGCGGGCCGTCCTCCTACGACTGCTCCAGCCTGACCCAGGCCGCGTTCAAGCAGGTCGGCATCGACCTGCCGCGGGTCTCGCAGGACCAGTCCACCGTCGGCACCCAGGTGTCGCTGGACAACCTCCAGGCGGGCGACCTGCTCTACTGGGGCAGCTCCGGCAGCGCGTACCACGTCGGCGTCTACATCGGCGACGGCAAGTTCATCGGCGCCCAGAACCCGAGCACGGGCATCGTCGAGCGTCCGCTGGACTACGACCAGCCGACCGGGGCCGTGCGCGTCCTCTGAACCACCTGAGCCGTCTGAACCACCTGAGCCGTCTGAGCCGTCTCAGGGGCTGATTCAGGCTGTTTTCGGCCATGGGGCCGCCGTTCCTGCCGCTCATTGCGGAACGGCGGCCTCACGCCTGTCTACGTGGCGTAGACCTTCTCCACGAACTCGCCGATCTGCTGCTCGGAGAGGTGCCGGGCCAGGTCCGCCTCGCTGATCATGCCGACCAGGCGCTTGTTCTTGTCGATCACCGGCAGCCTGCGGATCCGGTGATCCTCCATCTCCCGCAGCACCTCCGAGACGTCGGCGTCCGAGCTGATCCAGCGCGGCGTGCCCTTGGCGAGGTCCCCCGCCGTCATCCGGGACGGATCACGGCCCTGGGCCACACACCCGACGACGATGTCGCGGTCGGTGAGAATGCCGCACAGCCGCTCCTGACTGTCGCTGATGGGCAGGGCACCCACGTCCAGATCGCGCATCAACTGCGCGGCGCGTTCCAGGTTCTCCGTCGCCGGAATCCACTGCGCGCCCGGGTGCATGATGTCTGCGGCCTTCGTCATGGTGTACCTCCTGAAGGCCCACCGGCGCCGAGAACCGGCCCGTGGGCCCGATCGATCCGGCGTCGCCGCGGCGTACGCGCGCGGCGCCCCCTCCCTTCCATGTCACCACCGCCGGCGGGCCCGCGCGACCGCCCGGTGCCAGACTGAGAACTGTCGTCAGAGCACCACATGAGCCCCTTGCGCACGATCGCTGAAGGAGCAGCCAATGCTCACCACCGATTTCGTCCCCGGCGCACCGAACTGGCTGGATCTCGGCGCACCCGACACCGAGGCGGCCCGGGTCTTCTACGGCGGACTGCTGGGCTGGACCTTCGAGTCGGCCGGTCCCGAAGCGGGCGGATACGGCTTCTTCACCCACGGCCGCAAGACCGTCGCCGCCCTCGGCCCGCTCACCGACGCCGGGTCCCGGTCCGCCTGGACCCCGTACTTCCACACGCCCGACGCCGACGCCACCGCGCGCTCCGTCCTCCAGGCGGGCGGCCAGGTGCGCGCCGTGCCGTTCGACGTCTTCGACGAGGGGCGGATGGGGCAGTTCACCGACCCCGGCGGCGCCCGGTTCGCGGTCTGGCAGCCCGGCAAGACGGCCGGCCTGGAGGCGGTCACCGAACCCGGCTCGCTGTGCTGGACCGAGCTGCACTCCCCCGACCCCGCCGAGGCCCGCGGCTTCTACCGCACCGTCTTCGGCTGGGAGACCGAGGAGATGTCGTTCCCGGGCGGGACGTACACCGTCCTGTCCACCGCGGGCGGCGGCAAGGACGACACCTTCGGCGGCGTCGCCCAGCTCCAGGAGGGGCATTCGACGCCGCCGCAGTGGCTGCCGTACTTCGAGGTGGCGGACTGCGACCGGGTCGTCGCGAAGGGTCAGGAGCTGGGCGGGTCCGTGCTGATGCCCGCCATGACGTCGGAGGGCATCGGGCGGATGGCATGGCTGACGGACGTGGCCGGGGCCCCGTTCGGCGTGATCACCAGCGCGAGCCCCGACGCCTGACCCGCCTGACCCGCCTGACCGCCGTTGAGCGTCAGGCGCGCGGGGCCACCCTCGTCAGGGCGTTGATGATGCGGTCCATCGCGTCGCCGCCCGTCGGGTCCGTCAGGTTGGCCAGCAGCTTCAGCGTGAAGCGCATCAGCATCGGATGCGTGAGCCCGCGCTCCGTCGCCAGCTTCATCACCTTCGGGTTGCCGATCAGCTTCACGAACGCGCGGCCCAGCGTGTAGTAGCCGCCGTACACGTCCTTGAGGACCTGCGGATAGCGCCGGAGGGCCATTTCGCGCTGGGCCGGGGTGGCGCGGGAGTGGGCCTGGACGATCACGTCCGCCGCGATCTGCCCGGATTCCATCGCATAGGCGATGCCCTCGCCGTTGAACGGGTTGACCATGCCGCCCGCGTCACCGACCAGCAGCAGCCCACGGGTGTAGTGCGGCTGCCGGTTGAAGGCCATGGGGAGGGCCGCGCCGCGGATCGGGCCGGTCATGTTGTCCGGGGTGTAGCCCCACTCCTCCGGCATGGACGCGCACCACGCCTTGAGGATCTCGCGCCAGTCCAGCTCCTTGAAGGAGTTCGAGGTGTTGAGCACGCCCAGGCCCACGTTGCTGGTGCCGTCGCCCATGCCGAAGATCCAGCCGTAGCCGGGCAGCAGCCGGTCCTCCGCGCCGCGCCGGTCCCACAACTCCAGCCAGGATTCGAGGTAGTCGTCGTCGTGGCGGGGCGAGGTGAAGTACGTGCGCACGGCCACGCCCATCGGGCGGTCCTCGCGCCGGTGGAGGCCCATGGCGAGGGAGAGCCGGGTGGAGTTGCCGTCGGCGGCGACGACCAGCGGGGCGTGGAAGGTGACGGGCGTCTTCTCCTCACCCAGCTTCGCCTCGACGCCGGTGATGCGGCCGGTGCGGTCGTCGACGATCGGGGCGCCCACGTTGCAGCGCTCGTACAGCCGCGCCCCGGCCTTCTGGGCCTGCCGGGCCAGCTGGTCGTCGAAGTCGTCGCGCTTACGCACCAGGCCGTAGTTGGGGTACGCCGCCAGGTCCGGCCAGTCCAGCTCCAGCCGCAGACCGCCGCCCATGATCCGCAGGCCGCGGTTGCGGAGCCAGCCCGCTTCCTCCGAGATGTCGATGCCCATCGCGACGAGTTGCTTGGTCGCGCGCGGGGTCAGGCCGTCGCCGCACACCTTCTCGCGCGGGAACGCCGTCTTCTCCAGCAGCAGGACGTCGAGTCCCGACTTGGCCAGGTGGTACGCCGTAGTGGAACCGGCTGGTCCGGCGCCGACGACGATCACATCGGCGCTGCGCTCCGAGATCCCGGAGGATGCGCTTCCGGTGGCGCTCGCGGTGGGTGCGGTCTCGCTCACGCAAGGTCTCCCGTGGCCTGGGTAACAGCGTGCCGGTCGCGCCGGGCACTGGACATGGGCAGTCTATGGGGGCGTACTCCGGCAGCTGCGAAGGGCGGCCCTCCCATGACCATGACGCGGCCTGTGATACGGCTCCGCGTGCCCACCCCCGAAGATGCCGCGGCCTGGCACCGGGTCTTCGACGACCCGGAGGTGATGGAGTTCCACGGCGGCTCGTCCCATGACCTCCCCCACTACGAGGAGTTCACCGCCCGCCAGCGCGATCACGCCGAACGGCACGGCTGCTGCTTCTACACGCTGCTCGACGCCTCGGACGAGGTGGTGGGCTTCACCGGCGCCCAGCCGTGGCCCCACGACTGGGGACCGGCGGGCGAGATCGAGATCGGCTGGCGGCTGGGGCGCGCCCATTGGGGCAGGGGGTACGCCACGGCCGCCGCGCGGACGTCCCTGGAGCGGGTGCGGGCAGCCGGGATCGGGCACGTGGTGGCGATGGTGCACGAGCGCAACGAGCGGTCGATCGCGGTGGCGCGGAGGCTGGGCATGCGGGAGGCGGAGCACCTGGTGACGCCGGTGTCGAAGTCCCCCGCCGTGTGCTTCCGCCTGCACCTGTGAACCGGTCGGCGGGGCCGCCGCGTCAGGGCCGGGTGGCGCGGTGCAGGGCCACGATGCCGCCGGTGAGATTGCGCCAGGCCGGACGGGTCCAGCCCGCCGCCCGGAGCCGGGCGGCCAGCTGGGGCTGGTCGGGCCAGGCGCGGATGGACTCGGCGAGATAGACGTACGCGTCCGGGCTGCTGCTGACCGCCGTGGCGATCGGCGGCAGCGCGCGCATCAGGTACTCGCTGTAGACCGTGCGGAACGGGGCCCAGGCGGGGTGGCTGAACTCGCAGACGACCAGCCGCCCGCCCGGCCGGGTCACCCGCAGCATCTCGCGCAGCGCCCCCTCGGTGTTCTGCACGTTGCGCAGCCCGAAGGAGATCGTGACGGCGTCGAAGACACCGTCCGCGAAGGGCAGCCGGGTCGCGTCGCCCGCCGTCAGCGGCAGCCGCGGATGACGGCGCTTGCCCTCGCGGAGCATGCCGAGCGAGAAGTCGCACGGCACCACGTACGCACCGGCCGCCGCGTAGGGCAGCGACGAGGTGCCCGTACCGGCGGCGAGGTCGAGCACCCGGTCCCCGGGGCGGGCGTCGACGGCGCGGGCGACCTCCTTGCGCCACAGCCGGGCCTGGCCGAGCGACAGCACGTCGTTGGTCAGGTCGTAGTTGGCCGCCACGTCGTCGAACATGGCGGCGACTTCGTGCGGCTGCTTGTCCAGGGATGCTCGGGTCACCCGCCCATTGTTCACCTCGCCCCCGCGCTCGCCCCGCGCAGGGGGCACGCGCCGCTCCGTACGGGGGTCGGCGGCGGGGTCGGCGGCCGGGTCAGCGGCGGCGGTGCACCAGGCGCCCGGCGAGCACGGTGGCCAGGCAGGCCCCGTCCGCGCCGAAGACCGCCAGATCGGCGCGGACGGCCTCGGTCAGGGCGGGCGGGCGCGGCCGGTCGTCGAAGACGGCGACCTCGTTGCGTTCCGCTGCGGCGCGCAGCCCGGGCTCGGCGACGTGCTCCGCCAGGACCGCCGTCGCGCCCAGCCGCAGCAGGGCGTGGATCCGCTCCCGGGGCGTCGGCGCGTCCGGCACCGGCCCGTCGTGGACGAGGGCGGGGCCGAGGGTGCCGGGCCACTGCCGCACCCGGGCCTGCGGATGCGCGGCCCGCAGCTCGTCCAGGGGGCCGATGGCCGCGACGCGGCCGCCGTCGACCAGGACCCCGCCGTCGTGCAGGACCGCGCCGCCCTCGCCCAGGGTGTACCGGACCACCGGCGCCGCGTGCAGCGTGCGCATCAGGAGGCGTCGATCAGCTTCAGCTCGGGGTGGGCCTTGCCGGAGTCGATCGCCGTCGAGGACAGGTGCGAGACGACGTGGTCGTCCACCGGGTCGTTCGCCGGGTCGTCGTGCACCACCAGGTGCTCGTACGTGGTCGCGCGCTGCGCGGGCACCCGCCCGGCCGTACGGATGAGGTGGAGCAGCTCCATCCGGTTGGAGCGGTGCTTCGCACCGGCGGAGGAGACCACGTTCTCCTCCAGCATCACCGAGCCCAGGTCGTCCGCCCCGTAGTGCAGCGACAGCTGTCCGGCCTCCTTGCCGACGGTCAGCCAGGAGCCCTGGATGTGGGCCACGTTGTCGAGGAAGAGCCGGGCGATCGCGATCATCCGCAGGTACTCGAAGACGGTCGCCTGCGTCTGGCCCTTCAGGTGGTTGTTCTCGGGCTGGTAGGTGTACGGGATGAAGGCGCGGAAGCCGCCCGTCCGGTCCTGTACGTCGCGGATCATGCGGAGGTGCTCGATCCGCTCCGCGTTGGTCTCACCGGTGCCCATGAGCATCGTGGAGGTGGACTCGACGCCGAGGCTGTGGGCGATCTCCATGATCTCCAGCCACCGCTCGCCGGACTCCTTCAGCGGGGCGATGGCCTTGCGCGGCCGTGCGGGCAGCAGTTCGGCGCCCGCGCCCGCGAAGGAGTCCAGACCCGCGGCGTGGATGCGGCGGATCGCCTCCTCGACCGATACGTCCGAGATGCGCGCCATGTGCTCGACCTCGGAGGCACCCAGCGAGTGGATCACCAGCTCGGGGAACGCCTTCTTGATGGCCGCGAAGTGCTTCTCGTAGTACTCGACGCCGTAGTCCGGGTGGTGGCCGCCCTGGAACATGATCTGGGTGCCGCCCAGTTCGACGGTCTCGGCGCAGCGCCGCAGGATGTCGTCGAGGTCGCGGGTCCAGCCCTTGGCGGTGTCCTTGGGCGCGGCGTAGAAGGCGCAGAACCGGCACGCCGTCACACACACATTGGTGTAGTTGATGTTCCGCTCGATGATGTACGTCGCGATGTGCTCGGTACCCGCGTAGCGACGGCGGCGTACGGCGTCGGCGGCGGTCCCCAGGGCGTGCAGCGGCGCCGACCGGTAGAGGTCGAGCGCCTCCTCCGGGGTGATGCGCCCCCCGGCGGCGGCGCGGTCGAGGACTGCCTGCGTGGCGTGTGCGGTCACCGGGGCGTCCCTTTCGGAGGTGTTCGGGCGGACCGACCCAGCGTACGCCCCCACACCTCAGCGCAAGCGGCGCAGGGTGCCGGTCGGGTCGCCCGCCTGCCGGTCCTTCGCCCGGTACTTCAGGGTGCCGTCGGAGCCGAGGGTGTACTGCTCGTCCGTCGAGCTGTCGCTGCACCCCGTCCGGGGTCCGTCCCCCCGGAAGCGGGCGTCGAGGTGCAGTTCCTTCTGCGTCGCGGAAATCAGCTTCCAGGTGAAGTCGCAGCGCACCACGGACAGCTTCACCCGGCCCGACGCGACCTGCTGGCCGGTGGAGCCGCGCTGGAAGGTGATGGTCATGGTGCCGACGGGGATGCCGTTCTGGGAGGTGAGGTCGCCCTGCCAGGTGCCGAGGAACCCCTTGGGCACATCCGATCCGCCGGACGAGTCCGACGCCCCCGGGCTGGCCGGGCGGGTATGGGACGTGCCGCCGTCGGCCGACGTGTCGCCGCCCGGGTCCCCGGACATGTTCTGGACGAGGAACACCGCGGTCGTGGCGATCGCGAGCGCGCCCGCGACGGACAGCACCAGGGAGCAACTCAGCGCCTTGGGCCGCTTCTTGCCGCCGAGGGCGGCGGAGAGCGCGAAGCCCCGGCCGCCCTGCTGCCCGGCGGCGTCGCCGCCGCCGCTCGACGGCCGGCTGGGGGGCGGGGTCGCGGGGTCGCCCGGCCCGTGGCCCGGCTGGTTTCCGTACGACGGCTGGTTCGCGTACGCCGGGGGCGGGCCGAACGCACCCAGCATGGGGGCCGACGCGGGCGATGCGACGGGAACGGGGGTGCCGGACGCGGGTGTTCCGGAGGCAGGCACGGGCGTGCCGGACGCGGGTGTCCCCGACGCGGGCGTTTCCGTCGCGGCGGGCGGTGGCGCGACCGCCTCCGCCTCCAGGTCGAGCAGTTCGACCGCCTGCCGGCTCACCCGCTCGACCAGCGCGCCCGGCAGCCAGCCGGACCGTACGAGCCCCGAGGCGCCGTCGGCGGGGGCCAGGCGGCGCGCGATCTGCTCGGGGGTGGGGCGGTCCGCCGGGTTCTTGGCCAGGCACTCGGCGACCACGTCGCGCAGCTCACCGGTCAGCTCCGGCCCGAGCTGCGGCTCCTCGTGGACCACCTTGTAGAGCAGCGAGGCCGAACTGTCGCCGGGGAAGGGCTGCTCGCCGGTGGCCGCGTACGTCAGCACGGCGCCCAGCGAGAAGATGTCGGCCGGACCGGTCACCGGCTGGCCGAGGATCTGCTCGGGCGCCATATAGCCGGGCGAGCCGATGGAGGCGCCGGTGGAGGTGAGGGAGACGGTGCCCTCGGTGGCCCGGGCGATACCGAAGTCGATCAGCCGTGGGCCGTCGAGGGCGAGCAGCACGTTGGACGGTTTGACGTCGCGGTGGACCAGGCCCAGCCCATGGACGGCGTCCAGCGCCTCCGCCAGCCCGGCGGCCAGGGTCCGTACCGAGGACTCGGGCAGCGGACCCTCTTCGTTGATGGCCTGGCTGAGCGAGGGGCCCGCCACATACCCGGTCGCCACCCACGGAACGCGCGCCTCCGGGTCGGCGTCGAGGACCGGCGCGGTCCAGGAACCACCGACCCGGCGCGCGGCGTCGACCTCGCGCCGGAAGCGCGCGCGGAACTCTTCGTCGAGCGCGAACTGCGCGTGCACCACCTTCACCGCAACCGTGCGCCCGCCCGCGCTACGACCCAGGTACACCACGCCCATGCCGCCGGAGCCGAGCCGACCGAGCAGCCGGTACGCCCCGATGACCTGCGGGTCCTCCGCTCCCAGCGGCTGCATGTGCCTCCCCCTCGACTGCGCCGGACCAGCTTAGGCGGGCATGACAGCAACGGCACAGCCCGGTCGGCTAACCCTTCGGGGCGGTGTCCAGCAGATCCACCCGGACGTCCGCCGGGAAGCCGGTCGTCGGGCCGGTCCGGCGGGCGAACTCGGCGATGCCTTCCAGCTGATTCGCGCCCAGGGAGAAGTCGAGGGTGGTGAAGTAGCGCTCCAGCACCGACGGCTCCAGGTCCTCCCAGCGCGCGGCGTGCTCGGCGACCTTGCCCGCCTCTTCCAGGGAGAGGTTCCGGGACTCCAGGAACGCCCGGTGCACCTCGCGCACGATCTCCGGCTCGCGCTCCAGGTACTCGCGGCGGGCGGCCCAGACCGCGAAGACGAAGGGGAGGCCGGTCCACTCCTTCCACATCTGCCCCAGGTCATGGACCTGGAGGCCCAGCTTCGGGGCGTGGTGGAGGTTGGCCCGCAGCGCGGCGTCGCCGATCAGCACCCCCGCGTCGGCCTCCTGCATCATCAGGCTGAGGTCGGGCGGGCAGGTGTAGTAGTCGGGCTCGATCCCGTACCGCTCGGCGAGCAGCAGCTGGGCCAGGCGTACGGAGGTCCGCGAGGCCGAACCGAGCGCGACGCGCTCCTTGTCCAGCTGCTCCAGCGGCACCTTCGAGACGATCACGCACGACATGACGGGCCCGTCGCAGCCCACCGCGATGTCGGGCAGCGCCACCAGGTCATCGGCGTTGCGCAGGTACTCGACGAGGCTGATCGGGCCGATGTCGAGGCGGCCCTCGACGAGCAGGTCGTTGAGCGTGTCGGGGGACGCCTTGGTCAGCTCGAAGTCGAGCAGCGAGCCGGTCCTGGCGAGACCCCAATACAGCGGCATGCAATTGAGGTACTGGATGTGGCCGACCCTCGGCCTGTCGCGGCGGCCCAGCGAGCCGGGGATGACGCTTTCGGCGGCGTCCGGTGTACTCCGCGAGGGGGAACTCGGTGAATTGTCCACAACCGGAGGCTAGCGCCGCTCTTCCCGCGAACCAGCGGCGGGGGGGACCCGGATGGCCCCGATATCTCGCGGCATCTCGCGGCGCCGAGGGCTCGACCTGCGATCCTGTCCCGCCCAAGAGATCCGGAAACCCTCGTATTCGTGATCTTCGACTCTTTCCCCTTGGACACAGAGCGTGCTAGGCTCGCCGCAAGTTGCAGTTTGGTTTCCCTTGCAGTACAGAGCCTGCGGAGCATGTAACCGCGGGCTTTTGTAGTTTTCAGACTTCTTGCAGGTTCTGGAGCAGGGCAACCCTTTGGCCCAAGGAGGGCTTTATGGCTACCGGAACCGTCAAGTGGTTCAACGCCGAGAAGGGCTTCGGCTTCATCGCCCAGGACGGCGGCGGCCCCGATGTCTTCGTTCACTACTCCGCGATCAACGCGTCTGGCTTCCGCTCCCTGGAGGAGAACCAGGCCGTGACCTTCGACGTCACCCAGGGCCCGAAGGGCCCGCAGGCTGAGAACGTCAGCGCGGTCTGAGTTAGCAGTACCCAAGGAGCCCTGCTCCCCCGCATCGGCGGGGTGGCGGGGCTCCTGCCTTTTCTGGCCTTTTCCATTCACGGATCGTTCATTTTCTTTCGAAAGCGAAACCCCGAACTTCACGCTCCGTAAGGTGACAGCGACACACCGTCGACATCGCCCATTCGGTCGGGTTAACGTTTCAACCATGGGGCGGACCAAGGGTCGGGGGCGGCGAACGGTCACGGTGCACCACGTACGGGCCGCGGTGCACGGCGCGCAGCGGCTCGGCGTCGACACCGCACCGCTGCTCCAGCGGGCCCGGATACCGCCTCTGCTGCTCGGCGACGACCGCGCGCGCTTCTCCCCCGAGCAGTTCGCCCGGCTGGTGCGCGCCCTGCACCGGGCCACCGGGGACGAGTTCCTGGGGCTCGGTTCCGCGCGCAGCCGCCCCGGCACGTTCGCCATGATGTGCTACGCCTCGCTCGGCTGCCCCGACCTCGGCACCGCCCTGGAGCGCGGCGCGCGCTTCTACCGGCTCTTCCCCGGCGGGCCGAACCTGGCACTGGAGCGCGGCGAGGGCCAGGAGGCGGTGTTCGGCCTCCGCGGGCAGTTACGCACCCGCCATGAGAGCCAGATCGTCGCCGAATGGCTGATGCTCATCTGGCACCGGCTCGCGGGCTGGCTGATCGGACGTCGGATCCCGCTGCTGTGGACCCAGTTCGCCCACCCCGCGCCCCCGCACGCCGCCGAATACGAGCAACTGTTCGACTGCACCCCGTACTTCGGCGGGGACCGTACGGCCGCCGGATTCGATCCCCGCTGGCTGTCCGCGCCCGTGATCCAGGACGAGGCGTCCCTCCAGGCGCTGCTGCGCCGCGCGCCCGACGGACTGCTCGGCCGCCCCGAGTACGGCACGACCGTCGCCCAGCAGGTGCGCCATGTGCTCGCCGGTGGGCTGCGGACGGGCGGGCCGCGGACCGGCGGCGGACCGACCGGCGGCGGGCCGACCGGGGGCGGGCCCGGCGTCCGCCGCGCCGGACGGCTGCCGGAGCTGCGGGAGGTCGCGGCCCGGCTCGCGGTCAGCCCGGCGACGCTGCGCCGTCGGCTGGACGAGGAGGACACCTCGTTCCAGCGGCTCAAGGACCAGGTGCGGCGGGACGCGGCGATCGGCAGCCTGCGCGAGACCGGCGAGCCGATCGAGGAGCTGGCGGTGCGGCTGGGCTTCTCCGAAGCCGCCGCGTTCCACCGGGCGTTCCGGCGCTGGACGGGGATGACACCGGGCGCGTACCGGCTGACGTACGGCCGCACGGCCGGGTGAAACGTAAGGCCAGCGAATCTGAGCGCTCCGGTCAGCAACAGCCCAACCACACGTCTCTACGGTCCCCCACACAGCACCGCAGCACCATCGCAGAAATCGGAGAGCGGTATGCGCACCCGCACCACCGTGCTCACCGCCCTCGCCGCCCTGACCCTGCCGGACGCGCTGTCCACCGCACCAGCGGCCCTGGCCACGACCGACACCACCCGGACCGCCACCACCCAGGGCAAGCCGGGTGACATCGTCACCAAGTCCCCGACCTCCTTCCGCACCGTGCCCGGCGCGCCGGTCACCACCCGCTCCTGGCACATCACCTACCGCTCGACCACCGCCCGGGGCACCGCGAACACCGTCTCCGGCACCGTCATCGTCCCCGACGACGGCAAGAACGGCCCCCGCCCGCTCGTCACCTGGGGCATGGGCGCCGTCGGTCTCGCCGACGGCTGTGCGGCCTCCGGCCGCTTCCCGCAGGGCACCAGCTCCGAGGGCCAGCTGATCGACCTCGCGCTGCGCCGCGGCTGGGCCGTCGCCGTCAGCGACTACGAGGGCCTGGGCACCCCCGGCGACCACACCTACACGGTCGGCCGGTCCGAGGGGCACGCCCTGCTGGACGCGGCGCGCGCCGCGCAGCGGCTCCCCGAGGCGGGCCTCTCACCGGACGGCCCGGTCGGGATCATGGGGTACTCGCAGGGCGGCCAGGCGGCGGGCTGGGCCGCCCAGCTGCGCGCCTCGTACGCGCCCGAGCTGCGGGTGAAGGGCACGGTCGCCGGGGGCGTCCCCGCCGATCTGCCCGCCACCCTCGAGTACAACGACGGCAGTGTGGGCGCCGGGCTCGCCCTGATGGCGCTCGCCGGGCAGGACGCCGCCTTCCCCGAACTGGCGCTCGACTCCTACCTCAACCAGAAGGGCAAGGACGACGTCGCCTTCATGCGGAACAACTGCGTCTCCATCAGCACCATCGCCGGGCTCTTCCAGAACCTGTCGGACGTGACCGTCAAGGATCCGCTGGCCTCGCCGCTCTGGCAGGTCGCGCTGCGCGCCTCCTATCTCGGCGACCGCGCCCCCGACCATCCCGTCTACCTCTACCAGGGCACGGTGGACGAACTGATTCCGTACCAGGTCGGCGCCGACCTGCGCACCCGGTGGTGCGAGAAGGGCGCGCAGGTGGAGTGGAAGAGCTACCCGACCGACCATGTGACGACCGCGATCACCGGGGTCCCGGCGGCCATGGCCTGGCTCGGCGGGCGGCTCGCCGACGAGCCGGCCGCCGGTAACTGCGGCACCTGAGCCCCGGTGCATGCATAACGGCCTCCGGTTCCCCCGGGAGGCCCTGTGCGCATGCGGCGTCCCGCTGCCCCTCGTACGTTGAAGCTCTCGGGCCTCACACGAACGAGGGGTTTGCGGACGTGGGTCGATGTAAAGGTGCCCGTTTCACCCGGCGGTGTATACGCGTCGCGGTGAGCGCGTGCCTGACCGCCGGGCTGTGCGCGGGGCTGCCCGCACCACCGGCCGTCGCCGCCGACTGCCCGAACGACCCGAACACGGCCGGATCGGTGGACGGTTCGGAGCTGACGTACACCCTGCACACCCGGTACACCGCGGAGTGGGCGCGGGCCCGGGAGGACTGGAACGCCCTGGGCAAGGTCGACATCAAGCCGCACACCGGTACGGCCTACGCGGACGTCGACGCGACCGATGTCGACCGAGCCGACATCGGCTGGTCGGGGCTGTGGGAATCGCATGAGCTGGGCTCCGACGACATCGTCCTCAACGCCCACTTCCTCGCCTCGTACTCGGCCGACGTGAAGCGCGGCGTCGTCACCCACGAACTGGGCCACGCCCTCCGGCTGGGCCACCGCTCCTCCCCCGGAGCCGTCATGTACTGCAACGACACCCGCACCGCCTTCGCCCCGACGGCCGCCGACATCTCCGCGTACCGGGCCGTGTGGGGCTCATGAGCCCCCGCACCGGGACGATCGCACTGGCCACGGCCCTGGTGGCGGCGGGCGGCTGCGCGGCGGCCTGGTTCGAGGTCCCCTACGGCAGTACGCACTACCACCCCACCTACGCGGTCCGGCTGGACACGCCCGGGCTCGCCGCGGGCTGGGCCGATGACGTCTTCATCGGCAAGGTCACCGCCCGCGAGGGGGTGCGGCGCACCGACGGCGACCGGCTGCTGTGGACGACGTACCGGGTCGAGGTCCAGTCCGCCCTCAAGGGGAAGGTGTCCGGGAGCGTACGAGTCGCCCAGGAGGGGGGCGACGATCCGCTGCGGCGGCAACGGATCGTGGTGGGCGAAGCCCCGGCGCTGCTGCCGGGGCGGACGTATCTGCTGGCCACCCGGGTGGCACCGGACGGCTGGCACACCGCACCGTCCAACTTCCTGCCGCTGGACCTGGCGCCGGACAAGGCGGGCTCGGACAGCGGAACGGACTCGTCCGCGGCCTGGCGGGAGGGCGTCAGCCATCCGGTGTCGCAGCGGGACGCACACCCCTCGGCGGTGTCCCGCGCGGCGGACCCGGCGGCGCTGTACGCGCGGGCGCGCCTCGACTGACCTGCGCCGGAGCGCCTAGCGGGCGGGCGACCAGCCCTGTCCGCGCAGCAGGCTCCCGAGCCCCGCCCAGGCGAAGTTCATGAGGGTGGCCGCCGCCTCCTGGGCCGAGGTGCCGTCCGGCTCCGCGCCGTCGCCCACCCAGTCCGCCAGCGACTCGGCCGCCCCGACCAGCGCGTGCGCGAGCCCGGACACCTCGGCGGCCGCCATCCGCCGCTCCGGCGACGGCGCGCCCTTCCGCGCCGCCGCCGCGATCAGCTGGGTCACGAACGCCACGATCTCCGCCCGCATCGCCGCCACTTCGTGTGCGTAAGGGTGTCCGTTGCGTGCGCGCCTGAACGTGCAGCAGCGCCCATCCGTCCGGGTGACGCGCGGTGTGCGCGAAGAAGCCGCTCAGCCCGCTCCACAGCTGGCGGTCCGGCGGCGCGCCCCGCTCGACCGCGCCCCGCACCGCGGCCACCAGCAACGCCGCCTCCCGCCGGAGGCACGCCGCGAAAAGCTCTTCCTTGGAGTTGAGGTACAGATAGACCAGTGGTTTGGACACCCCGGCCAGTTCGGCGATGTCGTCCATCGAGGCGTGCTGGTAGCCGCACCGCGCGAAGGCCCGCACCGCCGCGTCCAGCATCTGCTGCTCCCGCACCACCCGCGGTACGCGCTTGCTCCTCGTCGCCCCGCCCACGCGGACCGCCCCCTTACGACAGTGCCCCCGCACACTCTTTCGCCCACCAGCCTACGGCGGACCGGGACGAAGATCACGTGCTCGGCACCTCACTCTTGTCACGGCTCGCGGCTCCCTTCACAGTGTCAACAGCGCATGTGCAACGCCCCGTTCAGCTCCACCGTTCAGCTCCGCACGCACCGAGCGAAGGAGATACGGACGATGCCCTCCCGCCGCCGCGCCGCCGCAGCATTCGCCGCACTGGCCGCCGCGCCCCTGCTCCCCACCCCCGCCGAGGCCCGCTCCCGGCCCCGGCCCGCCGACCTCGCCCGCGGCACCGCCACCGACCGCGCGCGCATCACCGCCGCCGACCGCGTCAGCGAACGCGTCCTCGACCTGACGATCCAGTCCCCCGCCCTCGCCCGCGACGGCCACGCCCGCGTCCTGCTGCCCCGCGACTACGACCGCCGGCCGCACCACCGCTGGCCGGTCCTGTACCTCCTGCACGGCTGCTGCGACCCCGGCCCGGGCTGGCAGGCATGGACCCTCAACACCGACGTCGAGGGGCTGACCGCGTCCCTCCCCGCCCTGGTGGTGTCCCCGGAGGGCGGCCCGTCCGGCTTCTACTCGAACTGGTGGAACGGCGGCGCCTACGGCCCGCCCGCCTGGGAGACCTTCCACCTCGCCGAGCTGCGCCCGCTGGTGGAGCGCACACTGCGCGGCGACGGCCGCCGGGCGATCGCGGGCCTGTCGATGGGCGGCTTCGGCGCCCTGTCGTACGCGGCCCGCCACCCCCGGCTCTTCCGCGCGGCCGCGTCGTTCAGCGGCGTCGTCCACCCGCTGCGGAACCCGGGCGGCGTCCAGGGCATCGTGAGGCGGTACGGGGCCGACCCCACCGCCCTGTGGGGCGACCCCGAGGCCCAGTCCGCCCTCTGGGCGGCCCACGACCCGTACACCCAGCTCACCCGGCTCCCCCGCGGCTACCCGGTGTACGTCTCCTGCGGCGACGGCACCCCCGGGCCGCTGGACCCCGCGGGCAGCCCCGTCGACACCGGCGAACAGGGCCTCGGGCTGATGGCCCAGGACTATGTACGCCGCGCCCGGGCCCATGGGCTGGCCCTCACCGCCCGGCTCTACGGCCCCGGCACCCACACCTGGCCGTACTGGGAGCGCGAACTGGGCCGTGCGCTACCCCTGCTGACCGCCGCCCTCGCCCGTCGCTGAGCTGAGCGGGGGTACGTCCTCCCAGGCCACCAGGCGCGGCGAGGAGGGCGGGTTCCCCACCTCGCGCCGCGCCCGCGCCGTGGCGGCCAGTTCGTCGCGGAGATCGGCGAGTTCGACCACGCGCCGCTCTCCGCGCCGGGCCACGGCCGCCGCGGCGGCGGCCATGACGACATTGACGATGTCGCCACCGGCCATGCCCTCGGATTCGTCCGCCAGGACGTCGGCGGTGACCTCGGGGTGCAGTGGCAGTTCCTTCGGGAGGAGTTTCGTCCACAGCTCGCGCCGCGCGGCGAGGTCGGGGAGTTCCAGCCGGATATGGGCCAGGATTCGCCGGACGAACGCCACATCGTAGTTTTCCGGGAAGTTGGTCGTGAAGACGACGACCCCGTCGAAATGGTCCAGTTCGGTGAGCATCACCGAACGGGACACATTGACGCTGTGGTCGGCGCTCTGGGTGACCCGGCTCAGGCGGCGGCCGAGAATGGAATCCGCCTCGTCGAAGACGAGCACGGCATCGTGCCGACGGGCCTCGGCGAAACAGCGCACGATGTTCTTCGGCGTCTCCCCGACGTAACGGGATTCGATCTGGGCGTAGCTGACCCGGAGATACGGACGGCCGAGCCGGTGGGCGATGGCCTCCGCGCACGCGGACTTACCCGTACCGGGCGGGCCGTACAGGCTCACCACCGCACCGCCGCGGTGCGGGGAAATCGACGCCAGGTTCCATTCCTTGAACAGCACGTCCCGGTGTGCGACCACGTTCAGCGCGGTGTCGACGCGTCTGCGGACCACATCCGCGAGGACGAGATCGCCGAAGGTCCGGGCGGGCTGCTCCACCCGGAAGTCGACCGCCTCCGCCTCGGTCGTGTTCGTCGCCTCAGTCGCGGTGGCCGGTCCGGCCGCCCCGGCGCCGGATTCGGCGAACGTCCAGCGCCGCGGCACGGTGTTGCGTCCCTCGTCCATTCACTGCCCCCCGTATCAGTGGTGTCAGCTCGCCACGGACCAGTGCCGGCTGACCTCGTCGATTTCCTGACGGATGAACTCCGCGCGGACGCCGTCGGGAATGTCGTCCCAGCCGGTGACGGTCTCGGTCACCAGAGCGCTTTCGGGATTCCCGAATACGCAGCGGACGACGGTGTGCGCGTCCGACCGCCCGGTCGCGGGCCTGATGAACACCACCTCCACCTCCCGCACTTCCGATAGGAGCCGGGCGCGCAGCCCGGCGGCACCGGAGCCGAGAACGGCGGCCCGGATGTCATCGGGGCGCGTGTCCATACGCGCCGCCCAGTCCTCGGCCAGGGCATCCAGCACGACGGCGGTGAGACGGCCGCCCCCCGCGCGCCCGGCGGGCCGCGGCCATTGCCGCGACGCGACCAGGGCCGCCGCCACCACCACTACACCGACGCCCGTCCACCACCACAGCGACATGTGCCCGTTTCTTTCTCTGCGGCTCATTCTTCGAGTTCCTGGTCGCGCATCCTGGTCACGTCCATGCGATAACTGCCCCCGTCGCCGGCCACCAGCGACTTACGGTATTTCTCGGGAAGGTCGTCCCAGGCGACGTCCTCCTCGACCACGATCCGCTTGACCGGCGCGTCACCGCTCAGATGGTTCTTCATCAGCGCGGTCATGCGCCGGACATAGGTGTTCGGGGCCACCCCCTTCTCGAACTCGATGACCTGCTCGAGCAGATAGGACCGCAGCTGCTTCCAGGCCGCCTTCACATTTCTGCGGGCCGCCGTGGCGTACTTGTCCAGCGCGGTGAAGGCGAGCTTCACCGTTTCGGTCATCCAGGGAAGGTGCTCGGCCACCCAGGGGAAAAGCTGCTCCCGGGCCCAGACCATGATCCGATTCCACAGGGCCAGCCCGATCGCCATGATGATCAGGGGAATGAAGAAAGCCATCAGACCCTCCCCAGCGGAAGACTCAAGGTGACGCCCTCGTCGCCGTCCCGAATGATCCGCGCGCGCACGTCCTCGGGTATGTCGCCCCAGTCGATCTCCTGCTTGATGCGCTTGCGCCGCACCTTCTGCCGATCGGCTCCGTACAGCATCTCGATGATCCGCACCCCCGTCTCCCCGGGCCGGGCCCGGTATTCGACGGTCACCGCGACGATCTCCCTGCGGAGCGTGTCGATCACCGCCTGTTTCGCCCGCGGCAGTTCCGGCCGGATGGACGACCCATGCGGCTCACCGCACATCTCGACCAGGGCGCTGAATACGTCACCCGCCGACAGACCCAGAACGGGCTCGCACTCCTCGGCGAGGATCCCGTACACGACGATCGAGTCGGATTCCGGCGGTGCCTCCAGGGCCGCGATCACGACATCGATCATCTTCAGGATGTGGCGCAGCGCGATTTTGCCGACAACACCCCGCTCGGCCCCCGGTTTCGGCAGCACGGACTTGTCCGCCATCTCCCGGAGCGCCTTTTCGATCATGTCCCGCGCGGATCGCAGCGATTTCCCCGCTGTGGTGTCAGGCATGCGTGTTCCCCCCGTTACGACCGCATGTACACGAAGCACATATTAGCGCCGTAACACTCAATAACACATAGCATGAAAGGAATTGACAGCAATGCAGCACACTCTGATCACAAAAGTGCCCCCGGAGCCTCAATGAGGTCCCGGGGGCACAGACGTACCGGCGTACGGGGCGGCGTACCGGCGGCCGCGCCGATACGAAGCGGCTACACGGTGGCCAGTTGGCGCTCCGGGCCGGCGGGCTCGTCGCGGTCGTCCAGGGGCGAGGAGGTGGCGTGGGTGTAGGCGTCGTGGTCGAGGATCTTCTCGCGGGCCGAGACCACGACCGGCACCAGGGCCTGTCCGGCGACGTTCGTGGCCGTCCGCATCATGTCCAGGACCGGGTCGATGGCCATCAGCAGGCCGACGCCCTCCAGGGGGAGGCCGAGGGTGGAGAGGGTCAGGGTGAGCATGACCGTCGCGCCCGTGAGGCCCGCCGTGGCGGCGGAGCCGATGACCGAGACGAAGGCGATCAGCAGGTAGTCACCGATGCCCAGGTGCACACCGAAGATCTCGGCGATGAAGATCGCGGCGAGCGCCGGGTAGATGGAGGCGCAGCCGTCCATCTTGGTGGTCGAGCCGAAGGGCACAGCGAAGGACGCGTACTCCTTGGGCACGCCCAGGCGTTCGGTGACCTTCTGGGTGAGCGGCATCGTGCCGACCGAGGAGCGGGAGACGAAGGCGAGCTGGATCGCGGGCCAGGCGCCCTTGAAGAAGCTCAGCGGGTTGACCTTGGCGACGGTCGCCAGCAGCAGCGGGTAGACGCCGAACATCACCAGCGCGCAGCCGATGTAGACGTCGGCGGTGAAGGTCGCGTACTTGCTGATGAGGTTCCAGCCGTACTCGGCGATGGCGGAGCCGATGAGGCCCAGGCTGCCCAGCGGGGCGAGGCGGATGACCCACCACAGGGCCTTCTGGAGCAGCTCCAGCACCGACTGGCTCAGGTTGAGGATCGGCTGCGCCCGCTCGCCGAGCTGGAGGGCCGCGACGCCCGCGACGGCGGCCATGAAGACGATCTGGAGGACGTTGAGCTCGGTGAACGGCGTGATGACGTCCGTCGGCACGATGCCGGTGAGGAAGTCCAGCCAGGACCCGGCCTCCTCGGGCTTGGCGCCGTCCTTCGGGGTCAGGCCGGTGCCCCCGCCCGGGTTGGTGAGCAGGCCGATGGCCAGGCCGATGGCGACCGCGATGAGCGAGGTGGCCATGAACCACAGCAGCGTGCGGGTGGCCAGCCGGGCGGCGTTGCTGACGTTCCGCAGGTTCGTGATCGATATCAGGATCGCGAAGAAGACCAGCGGGGCGACGGCGAGCTTCAGCAGCTGGACGAAGATCGAGCCGATCTTGTCGAGCGTGGTGACCAGCCAGCCGACGTCACCGCTGCGGGCGACCCAGCCGAGCACCACGCCGAGGACGAGACCCAGCAGGATCTGCGCCCAGAACGGCACCTTGGGCAGGCGGAAGGACGACGTCCGGCCGGACGTCTCGGGGAGGGACGACAACGGACACACTCCGGGGGAGGTAAGAGGGCGAGAGAAAGCCAGGAGTCCGTACGGGATCTCCGGCCGCTGTACGACGAAGGGGTCAGCGGCGGTGACAGGCCGCGGACCGACAGCGGCAAAGATCGATGTGCAGGCGCGCCACGAGCGGAACGCTCGCTGCGATACGGGGCGCGGCTGCTGTCTTCATGACAAGTACATTAACACTGCCGCTTTGGGGAACCCAAAGAAAATCTTTGACCTTTCGGACCGGCCGCGGGGCATCCGGGGTGGCCGGAAACAGCTCAACGCCCTCCGGGCCAGCGGCTGCTGGCCCGGAGGGCGTTGGACAGGTGTGCGGGGTGTGAGGAGCCTTACACCGGGTTACGCACCGGCGCGCGAACCGTCCTGCACGGACGCGGCGGTCGCGTCGGACTCCGTGGTCGAGGCGTCCTCCTGGCTCTGGCTCGCCGCCAGCCGCTCCTTGGCCCGGTCCACGCGCTCGGCGACCTGCACCGCCATCGCCTCGCGCTGCTTGCGCAGCAGGACGAAGCTGAGCGGGGCGGAGACGATCAGCGCGAGCAGGACGACCCAGAACAGGTTGGAGGCGCCGAGGCCCGAGGGGACCACGCGGAAGTAGACCAACGCCCACATGATCAGAAAGCAACCGGCGAAGATCCCCAGGCGCATACCGGTGTAGCGGAACGTGGCGCTCGGCTTGAGTGACACGACGGGGTCCCCTTTCTCCGGGAAGTCCTCCTGGAAGTTTCTGCCCTCCCAGTCAATCACGTCCGGTTTCTGATCAATTCAGCGGTAGCCACATGGTGATGTCGTCACGGAAGTCGTCGTCCGCGACCTTGATCGCCCCCGGCACCCGGCCGACCTCCTTGTAGCCGCAGGACGCGTAGAACCGGTCCACCCCGGTGCCGCCCCGGCAGGTGAGCCGTATCCCCTGGACGCCGTCCATCCCGCGGGCGGCGTCCTCCACGGCGGCCATCAGCTCGCGGCCGTATCCCTTGCCCTGGTGGGAGGGGTGGACCATGACGCTGTAGAGCCAGCACCAGTGCCGCATCAGCCGGTGGGTGTTGAGGGTGAAGAAGGCGGTCGCGGCCGCCGCGCCGGTCTCGTCCCGGCCGACGAGCAGCCGGGTGCGCCCCTCGGCCATCGCGGTGAGGTGCTTGATCAGCTCGGGACGTACGTCCTCCGTGGTCACCGGCGGTACGAAGCCGACGGCGCCGCCCGCGTTCGAGACGTCCACCCAGAGCGTGCGGATCGAGTCGAGCAGCCCAGGGGTGGTCTCGGGGTCGAGGTCGAACGTCAGCGGCATGCGGACGACGATATCCGAGCAGTCGCCCGAAGACGTCCCGGCCTCAGCGCAGGGTCTCCGCGACGACCCTCAGGTCCGACACCAGGCCCCGGTAGACCGCCTCGCGGTCGTCGGCCCGCAGCACGGCGGACGGGTGGATCGTGGCGAGCATCTCGTGGCCGTCCAGCGCGGGGCACGGCAGCAGCATCCCGCGCTGCTTCGTCACCCGGAACGACGGCCCCAGCAGCGCCTTCCCTGCGGTCGCGCCGAGCGCCACGATCACCTCGGGGTCGATCACGTGCACCTCGGCGGCCAGCCAGGGGCGGCAGGCGGTCATCTCGCGCAGGCTGGGCGGCTTGTGGATGCGCCGCTTGCCGCGCTCGGGGACGACCGTGAACTTGAAGTGCTTGACGGCATTGGTGATGTACGTCTCGTCCGGGTCCACCCCGGCCTCGTCCAGCGCCCGGGTCAGCACCTTGCCCGCAGGCCCGACGAACGGCCTGCCCTGCCGGTCCTCCTGGTCGCCGGGCTGCTCGCCAACGAGGACGACACGGGCGTCCGGGGCGCCCGCGCCGAACACGGTCTGGCTGGCCTCACGGTGCAGCGGACAGCCGCGGCATCCGGCGGCCGCCTCCCGGAGCGCGTCCAGCCCGGCGCCGCCGGGCACGAAGGGCTCGGCGGTGTAGGCGTCCTCGGGTGCCGTACCGGGGCTCATGCGCCCCGGGTACCCGCCGCGCCGCCCCTCAGACGGTGGGCCTCACACCCGCATCGGCTGCGGCGACTCGCGCCGGGCCGGGTCCGGGCCCTCGTACTCGCGGATGGTCTCGTACCGGGTGTTGCGCTCCACCGGGCGGAAGCCCGCGTCCCGGATCAGGTCGAGCAGATCGTCGCGGGTCAGCTTGTTCGGCGTGCCGTAGTTGTCCGCGTCGTGCGTGATCTTGTACTCGACGACCGAGCCGTCCATGTCGTCCGCGCCGTGGTTGAGGGCGAGCTGCGCGGTCTGCACCCCGTGCATCACCCAGAAGACCTTGACGTGCGGGACGTTGTCGAACAGCAGCCGGGAGACCGCGAAGGTCTTCAGCGCCTCCGCACCGGTCGCCATGGAGGTGCGCGCCTGGAGCCGGTTGCGGATCTTGCCGTCCTGCATGTCCACGAAGTCGTGCTGGTAGCGCAGCGGGATGAAGACCTGGAAACCGCCGGTCTCGTCCTGGAGCTCACGCAGCCGCAGCACGTGGTCCACCCGGTGCCGGGGCTCCTCGATGTGCCCGTACAGCATGGTGCACGGGGTCTTGAGGCCCTTCTCGTGCGCCAGCCGGTGGATGCGCGACCAGTCCTCCCAGTGGGTGTCGTGGTCGACGATGTGCTGCCGGACCTCCCAGTCGAAGATCTCCGCGCCGCCGCCGGTCAGCGACTCCAGACCGGCGTCGATCAGCTCGTCCAGGATCTCGGACGCGGACATTCCGGAGATCTTCTCGAAGTGGTGGATCTCGGTGGCGGTGAACGCCTTCAGCGACACCTCGGCGGGCAGCGCCTCCTTGAGCGCCTTCAGCGACCGCGGGTAGTAGCGCCAGGGCAGGGTGGGGTGCAGCCCGTTGACGATGTGCAGCTCGGTGAGCTTGTCGTTCTCCATCGCCTTGGCGAGGCGAACGGCCTCCTCGATGCGCATCGTGTACGCGTCCTTCTCCCCCGGCTTGCGCTGGAAGGAGCAGTAGGCGCAGGACGCGGTGCACACGTTCGTCATGTTGAGATGACGGTTGACGTTGAAGTGGACGACGTCGCCGTTCTTGCGGGTGCGCACCTCATGAGCGAGTCCGCCCAGCCAGGCCAGGTCGTCGGACTCGTACAGGGCGAGACCGTCCTCACGGGTGAGCCGCTCGCCCGCGAGCACCTTCTGCTCCAACTCCCGCTTGAAACCCACATCGTGTGTCGCTGCGCTCATGCGACGGCCGCCTCCCATGCGTCTGGCCCTACGTCGTCGTGCCGGTGTCGGCCTTCGCCGAGACTACGCCTCGGCGTCCTCGGGAAGTTCTCCGACCCGGTTCTCCCACTTCGTGGAGAGCACGATCGTGGAACGCGTCCGGGCGACGCCCTTGGTCAGGGACAGTCTGCGGACGGTGCGCTCCAGACCGTCCACGTTCGAGGCGCGCACCTTGAGCATGTACGAGTCGTCGCCCGCGATGAACCAGCAGTCCTCGATCTCGGCGAGGTCGCGCAGCCGCTGCGCCACGTCCTCGTGGTCGGCGGCGTCGGAGAGCTGGAGGCCGATGAGGGCGGTGACTCCGAGGCCGAGGGAGGCCGCGTCCACGGTCGCGCGATAGCCGGTGATCACCCCGGCCGCCTCCAGGCGGTTGATCCGGTCCGTGACGCTGGGGCCGGAGAGGCCGACGAGCCTGCCCAGCTCCGCGTACGAGGCCCTGCCGTTCTCCCGCAGGGCCTGGATGAGCTGCCTGTCCACCGCGTCCATATGCCGTGCGCCTTCCATTATTCAGGGTTAGAGCGTCATTACATGTAGAATCTAAGGCATCAGGACCACAAGTCCTGTAAATCCTCTAGGCATTCGGCCTGTTACCTCAGGAGATGACAGTCACCGTGTACACGATCGAAGGTCTTGAAGCCCGCATGCTGGAGCTGCGGGAACTGGCCGGCCGCTCGCGTGCCGTGGTCCGCACCCCCGACCGTCCCGTGTCCCGCACGGCCCGCCGCGCGGCCGTCGTCGCGGCCCGTGCCGCCCGCGCCAGGAAGCGCTGGACGCGCTAGACACCCCGGCCCCGGGACATCCGCTAGCCGGTCTCCGGTCCCCGGTCTCCACCGAGCTCCCCCTCCCACCGGCGGTACAGCTTGTGCGGCACCCCCGCCGCGTCCAGCACCCGCCCCGCGACGAAGTCCACCAGATCCTGGATGTGCGTCGCCCCCGCGTAGAACGCCGGCGAGGCAGGCAGCACCACGGCGCCCGCCTCGTCCAGCGTCACCAGGTGCCGCAGGGTCTGGCCGTTCAGCGGGGTCTCCCGGACCGCCACCACGAGCGGGCGCCGCTCCTTCAGCGTCACGCTCGCGGCCCGCTGGAGCAGATCCTTCGAAAGCCCCAGCGCGACCCCGGCCACACACGCGGTGCTCGCGGGGACGATCAGCATCCCCTTGACCTCGTAGCTGCCCGAGGACGGCCCGGCGGCCAGGTCCCCGGCCGCCCAGTGGGTCACGTCCGCCGAGTCCACCGGCACGTCGAAGGCGTCGGGCGTGCCGTCCGCGCCGCGCGCCAGCCAGCGGCGCAGATCCTCCCGCCAGTGCGCGTCCCGGAATCCGATCCCCGTCTCGTCCAGCAGCGTCAGCCGCGAGGCGCGGCTGATCACCAGATCGACCGCCTCCCCCGCGTGCAGCAGCGCGCGTAGCACCGACGCGGCGTACGGCGTCCCGGACGCGCCGGACACGCCGACCACCCAGGGCCGGCGTCTGCTCACTTCTTCGTGCGGCCTGTTCGGCCCGTGCGGCGGCTCCACACACCGAGCCTATCCGGCGGCTCTCACGGGCCGAGGCCCCGCACCACCAGGTCGAGCAGAGCGCAGCAGAACAGGGCGATTCCGATGAAGCCGTTCACCGTGAAGAAGGCCCGGTTCAGGCGGGAGAGGTCGTCGGGGCGCACGATCGTGTGCTCGTACGCGAACGCCGCCGCCACGATCACCAGCCCCAGCCAGAAGAAGGCCCCGGCGCCGGTCGCCAGCGCGTACCAGACCAGCAGCAGTGTGGTGATCACATGGCAGACGCGCGCCCCGTGGAGCGCCCCCGCGATGCCGAAGCGCGCCGGTACCGACCGCACCCCGTGCGCCCGGTCGGCGGCCACGTCCTGGCAGGCGTAGATCAGGTCGAACCCGCCGATCCAGATGCCGATCGCGAGGCCGAGGATCACCGCGTCCCACGACCACTCCCCGGTGACGCCGATCCAGGCGCCGATCGGGCCCATGGCCTGGGCGAGGCCCAGGATGGCGTGCGGGAAGTCGGTGAACCGCTTGCCGTACGGATAGACCACCATCGGCACGACCGCGACCGGCGCCAGCGCCAGGCAGAGCGGATTGAGCAGCGCGGCGGCACCGAGGAAGACGACCAGCGCGACCAGCGCCCCGGTCCAGGCGGTGCGCACCGAGACCGCGCCGGTGACCAGCTCGCGGGAGGCGGTCCGGGGGTTCCGTGCGTCGATCTCGCGGTCGATGATCCGGTTGGCGGCCATCGCGAAGGTACGCAGGCCCACCATCGCGACCGTGATCAGCAGCAGCTCGATCCAGTGGACGCGCTCGTCCCACAGCAGCATCGCGGTCAGCGCGGCGGTGTACGCGAAGGGCAGCGCGAAGACCGAGTGCTCGATCATCACCAGGCGAAGGAAGGCCTTGGTGCGGCCGGGCTGCGGTACGGCGGCGGCAGCGGCGGAACTCACAGCCCGTACTCCGGTTCACCCCCGCGGTGGCGGGGAGAGCCCGCCACCGCGCTGCCTTCTTCCATCATTACCTCGGACCTCACAGCCCGTACTCCTTCCAGCGTCGGGTCACCCGATCGGCTACCTCCGGATCGGACTCGACCATGTGCGGCCAGCCGCCGTCGCGGGTGTAGCCCTCCTCGGGCCACTTGGCGGTGGCGTCGATGCCCGCCTTGCCGCCCCAGAACTGCTGGTACGAGGCGTGGTCCAGATGGTCGACGGGGCCCTCGACCACGCTCAGATCGCGGGCGTAGTCGGTGTTCCCCAGCGCGCGCCAGGACACCTCGTGCAGATCGTGTACGTCACAGTCGGCGTCGACCACGACGATCAGCTTGGTCAGCGACATCATGTGGGCACCCCAGATGGCGTGCATGACCTTCTGCGCGTGCTTGGGGTACTTCTTGTCGATCGAGACGATCGCACAGTTGTGGAAGCCGCCCGACTCGGGGAGGTGGTAGTCCACGATGTCCGGGATGATGATCTTGAGGAGCGGGAGGAAGAACCGCTCTGTGGCCCGCCCCAGCGGCCCGTCCTCGGTCGGCGGACGGCCCACCACGATCGACTGGAGCAGCGGACGGGACCGCATCGTCACACAGTCGATGGTCAGCGCCGGGAACGGCTCCTGCGGTGTGTAGAAGCCGGTGTGGTCGCCGAACGGGCCCTCCGGCAGCATCTCCCCGGGCTCCAGCCAGCCCTCGATGACGACCTCGGCGGCGGCCGGGACCTGGAGCGGCACCGTCTTGCAGTCGACCATCTCGATCCGCCGGCCCTGCACGAACCCCGCGAACAGGTACTCGTCGATGTCACCGGGGAGCGGCGCGGTCGACGCGTACGTCACGGCGGGCGGCGCGCCGAAGGCGATCGCGACCGGCAGCTTCTCCCCGCGCCGGGCCGCGACTTGGTAGTGGTTGCGGCTGTCCTTGTGGATCTGCCAGTGCATCCCGATGGTGCGGCGGTCATGGCGCTGGAGGCGGTAGAGGCCGAGGTTGCGCACCCCGGTCTCCGGATGCTTGGTGTGGGTGAGGCCGAGGTTGAAGAACGAGCCGCCGTCCTCGGGCCAGGTGAACAGCGCCGGGAGCGCGTCGAGATCGACGTCGTCGCCGGTCAGCACCACCTCCTGGACGGGTGCTTCCTTCACCTTCCTCGGCGGTACGTGCGCCATGGAGCCGAGCTTGCCGAACGCCTCGCGCAGCCCGACGAAGCCCTGGGGCAGCTCGGGCTTGATCAGGCCGCCGATCTTCTCGCTGATCTCGTCGTACGAGCGCAGGCCCAGGGCCTTGAGGAGCCGGCGGTCCGTGCCGAACACGTTCATGGCCAGCGGCATCGCCGCGCCCTTGACGTTCTCGAAGAGCAGCGCGGGACCGCCCGCCTTGTTGACGCGGTCCACGATCTCGCCGATCTCCAGATACGGATCGACTTCGGCCTTGACGCGCTTGAGGTCGCCTTCCCTGTCGAGCGCCCGCAGAAAGGAACGAAGATCGTCATAAGCCATGCGTCCCAGTATCCGGTACGCACTACCCTGGTCCCGTAACTGGGGCCCGCCAGGCCGGTCCCCGAACACCACACGCAGGGGGATCGCCTCATGCTCCGGGTGCTGATGATCCTGGTGCCGCTGGCACTCAGCATCTACGCGTTCATCGACTGCATCACCACCGAAGAGCAGGACGTCCGCTATATCCCCAAGCCGCTGTGGGCGATCCTCGTCCTGCTGTTCCCGGTGGTGGGATCGATCTCCTGGCTGCTGGTGGGCCGCAAGCGGGCCACGGCGGCCGAGACCCGGCGCTCATGGGTCGCCCCGGACGACAACCCGGAGTTCCTGAAGTCCCTGGGCGAGCGGCGCGACGGGCCGGAGCGGCCGGAGGACGACGTCGAGCAGCCGCCGAAGGAGCGCGACGAGGAGCTGCTGAAGGACTGGGAGGCGGATCTGCGCCGCCGCGAGGAGGAGCTGCGCCGCAAGGGCGGCGACGGCCCGGAGGACAACACGCCGCCCGCGTCCTGACGGGGCGCGGGCGGCGTGAGCGGCGTGGTGTACCGGGTCAGACTCCGGCGTAGGAGTGCTTGCCGGTGATGAAGATGTTCACGCCGTAGTAGTTGAACAGGTAGCAGGCGAAGGCGATCAGCGCGAGGTACGCGGCCTTGCGGCCCTTCCAGCCCGCGGTGGCCCGGGCGTGCAGGTAGCAGGCGTAGGCGACCCAGGTGATGAACGACCAGACCTCCTTGGGGTCCCAGCCCCAGTAGCGGCCCCAGGCCGCCTCGGCCCAGATCGCGCCCGCGATGATCGTGAAGGTCCACAGCGGGAAGACCGTGGCGTTGATGCGGTACGCGAACTTGTCCAGCGACGCCGCCGACGGCACCCGCGCCAGCACGGACTTGACGGCCTGGCGGTACTGCTTGCCCTCCGGGTTCTCCAGCTGCGCCTCGTAGCGGTCGCGGAAGAGGTAGAGCAGCGTGGAGACGGCCCCCATGTACAGCGAGGCGCCGGAGATGATCGCGCAGCTGACGTGGATCCACAGCCAGTACGAGTGCAGGGCCGGAACCAATTGGTCGCTGTCGGTGTACAAGACAGAGACAGCGAGTCCGAGGTCGAGGAGGACCGTGGTGACCAGGGGCAGACCGATCCAGCGGACGTTCTTCTTCAGCGCGAGCAGCACGAGGTACGTGGCGACCGCGACCATGCCGAACGTCGTGGAGAACTCGTACATGTTGCCCCAGGGCGCGCGCTCCACGGACAGCGCGCGGGTGAGGACACCACCGGCATGAGTGAGGAACGCCAGCACGGTGAGGCCCACCGCGATCCGGCCGTAGACGTCGCCCTGCTCGGTGCCGCCCGCCGCGCCCGGCCCGTCCGGGACGTCGCGGCTGCCCGGTGCGGACCGGGTGATGACCTTCGGGCGCTCCAGCACGGCGGTGCCGCCGCCCTTTTCGGCCGTCCGCACCGTCACCGAGGCCCGGTTGGCGGCCGCGGTCTCGGGGGTGATCGCGGCGGCGGTGCGGCCGACGGCGCTGCGGCTGCCGAAGACCCACTCGGCGATATGGGCGAGGAAGGCGAGGGTGTAGACCGCCATCGCCGTGTAGATCAGCACATTGCTGTAGTGGGCGAGATTCTCGTTGACTGCGGCCGCGAGGTTCACGCGCGCGCTCCTTCTGCGGGATCTGCGGGGTCTACAGGCTCTGCGGTATCGCCGGGCTTCTCGGGATCCGCGGGAGGCGCGTCCGTCTGTAGCCGGACGGCCAGTTCGGCGAGCTCCTCGGGGAGCTTGGCGTATTCGCTGCGGCCGAGTCCGGCCATCTCGACCACGGTCGCGCCGTCGTCGCCCTTCGCCGCCCGGACCCAGACCCGGCGGCGCTGGATGAACAGCGAGCCGACCAGGCCCACCAGGGCCCCCACGGCACCCAGCAGGGCGGTCTGGTCGCCCGGCTTGTGCGAGATCTGGAAGCTGGCCCAGCTCTTGACGCCGTCGAAGGTCAGCGAGCCCTCGCCGTTCGGCAGCTTCATGGTGTCGCCGGGCGCGAGCGCCCGGGCGAACTTGGTCTTCCCGTCGGGCTCCAGGTACTGCTTCATCCGCGACTTGTCGAGCTGGTACACGCTCTGCGGGGTACCGCCGTCGATGCCGAGGCTGCCGTGGTAGGCCGTCAGCACCAGTGCCGGATTGTCCAGCGCCGGGAACTGGGAGAACATGCCCTTGCTGCGCACCCAGGTCGGCAGGAACTGCCCCTGGTACGCGACCTGGTCACGCTTGCCGTTCTTGTCGCGGTAGTCACCGAGCTTGATCACCATGCTCTCGGTGAGGTTGGCCCCGTCGATCGGCAGCCCGACCACCGGCCCCTTGTGCACCACATCGCCCTGGCCGTCCCGGACCGTGACGACCGGCGAGTAGCCGTGGTTCAGCAGGAAGACCTTGTAATTCTGGATCTCCAGCGGCTCGTTGACCTTGATCGACTTCTTGCGGGCGGCCCCGTCCACCCCGTCCCAGTAGGTGACATCGGCGCGGAAGGTGCGCGGCGTGCGCATCTGGGGGCCGCTGCGCTCGTAGGTCGCGTGGAACTTGTCCAGCTGGAAGCTGAAGGGCGCCAGGTCGTCGCTCTGGAACAGCTGCCCCGTCTTGATGTCGTCGTATTGGGTCAGGCTGTTGGAGAAGCCGCCGCCCTCGGTGATCAGGCTGCTGCCCTCGGTCTTCCACAGCTGGCCCGCGGCGAAGGAGACCAGCAGCACGATCAGCGCGGTGTGGAACAGCAGATTGCCGACCTCGCGCAGGTAGCCCTTCTCGGCGGCGACCGCGTTCCCCGTGAGCTGGCTGCGGAAGCGCCTCCGCTTCATGATCCGCTGCGCCGCCTCCAGCACCTTCTCGGGCTCGGCGTCGCTGCGCCACGTGGTGTAGGCGGGCAGCCGGGTGAGCCGGCGCGGGGCGGCCGGCGGGCGGCCGCGCAGCTGGCCCACGAACTGCCAGGTGCGCGGCACGATGCAGCCGATGAGCGAGATGAACAGCAGGATGTAGATCGCCGAGAACCACACCGAGCTGTAGACGTGGAACAGCTGGAGCTTCTCGTAGATCGGGGTGACGGTCGGGTGCTTGTCCTTGAAGTCCTGGACCTTGAGCTGGTCGATGCTCGTCTGCGGGATCAGCGAGCCCGGGATCGAGCCCAGGGAGAGCAGGAAGAGCAGCAGCAGCGCGACCCGCATCGAGGTCAGCTGCCGCCAGAACCACCGGACCCAGCCGAGCGGCCCCAGCGAGGGGACGTTGATCTCCTCGGCGGGGGCGGTGGACAGCTGCGACCCCGCGGCGCCCAGTTCGCGCTCCTCCGCGCCGCCCGCGCCGCTGTCGGCCGCTTCCTCGGCCGTCTTCGCGGCCGCCTGCCCAGCCGCCTTCTCGGCCGCGGAGTCGGTATCGGTGGTGGACATGGATCAGATCCCAACGTTGAAGCTCTGAGCCCAGCTCTGCGTGTCGCTCATGATGGCGTCCCAGACACCCGTGAGCAGCAGCACCCCCAGGGCGATGAGCAGGCCGCCACCGGTCCGCATCACCCACACGTAGTGCTGTTTGACCCAAGTGAAGGCGCCCAGCGCGCGCCGGTAGGCCACCGCGACGACGACGAACGGCAGCCCGAGCCCGACGCAGTACGCGACGGTCAGCAGAGCGCCGCGGCCCGCGCTCCCCTCATTGAACGCCAGCGCCTGGACGGCGGTGAGGGTGGGCCCCAGGCACGGCGTCCAGCCGACGCCGAACAAGGCACCCAGCACCGGCGCGCCCGCCAGCCCCATCGTGGGCGAGATATGGAAGCGGAACTCCCGCTGTCCGAAGCCCTTCAGCAGCCCCATGAAGGCCAGGCCCATCAGGATCGTGACGGCCCCGAGGATCTTGGAGATGGTCTCCTTGTGCTCCTGGAGCGTCCAGCCGAAGTGGCCGAACAGCGCGCCGCCGGAGACGAAGACGGCGGTGAAGCCGAGTACGAAGAGCGAGGCGCCCGCGACCATCCGGCCGCGCCTGGCCTCCGCCAGATCCGTACCGGTGATCCCGGTGACGTACGACATGTAGCCCGGCACCAGGGGAAGCACACAGGGGGAGAAGAAGGAGACCAGTCCGCCGAGGACGGCGATCGGCAGGGCCAGCAGCAGCGCCCCGGTCAGCACGGTCTCGTTCGCACCGGTGGCGGCGAGCGTAGTCACAAGAGGTCACTTCTCCGCGATGAGCGGGTTGAGCATCTTGCGCACGCTGTCCTCGCTGAGCGGGGTGAGGGCGCGGGCCGCGATCTTGCCGTTCCGGTCGAGCACGATGGTCGACGGGATGGCCTGCGGGTTGAGGCTGCCCTTGGGGAAGCGCAGCATCAGCTTGCCGATCGGGTCGTACAGGCTCGGGTAGTCGACCTTGAACGCCTTCTCGAACCTGAGCGCGGGGGCTCGGTTGCTGTCCCGGGTGTTGATCCCGATGAACTGGACACCCTTGGCCTTGGTGTCCTTGGCGACCTTGGCGAGGTTCGGGGCCTCGGCCCGGCAGGGCGCGCACCAGGAACCCCAGACGTTCAGGACGACGATCTTGCCCTTGTAGTCGGCCACGTCGAGCGGCTTGTCCTCGAGGGTCTTGCCGGACAGCTGGGGAGCGTCCTGGCGGTCCCCCTTGGGCACGGTGTCGACGCCGCCCTTGCCCTGCACGAACTTGGTATCGGCGGATCCGCCCGAGGTGCCGCCGCTACCGCAGGCGGAGAGGGACAGCGCGGCAACCGCGGCCCCGGTGGCCAGCACGGTTGCGCGACGGCAGGTCGCGAGGCGCCGAGGGGCGCGGCAGGCACTCATGTGAAAAGTTTCGCATGGCCCTTTTGCGGATCTTCGCCACCCCCCTCGGCCCCCTGCGGAGCGAGACGATCAGCTACTGCCGGCGGTCCACGCCTGGCCCACCCCGAGCCCCCGCAGATCCGCGAGCACCTCCGGGTCCTGCGCGTCCAGCCAGTCCGTGAGCTGTTTGAAGGACACCAGCCGCACGTCCTTGTTCTTCTCGTCGGCCATGTGCTTGAGCGCTTCCTCGACGGCGTCCATATAGATGCCGCCGTTCCACTGCTCGAAGTGGTTGCCGATGAAGAACGGGGCGCGATTGGTCTCGTACGCCCGCTGGAAACCGGCGATGTACGCGTCGGTGGCCTGCTTGCGCCAGCCCGGGTAGTTGGCGGGCGGCGCTTTCGTGGAATTCTGCGACTGGTTCGCCAGGACGTTGTAATCCATCGAGAGCACCTCGAAGGAATGGCCGGGGAAGGGAATCTGCTGGAGCGGATAGTCCCACAGCCCCATCTTCTTCGACGGCCACACCTGACGGCCGCCGGGCGAACTGGCGTCATAGCGCCAACCGAGCTTACGGGCGGTCGGCAGCAGATTCTGCTGTCCCAGCAGACAGGGAGTGCGCCCGCCGATCAGTTCCTCACGGTAATCGAAGGGCAGCGGATCGACATCCTTGAATCCGGTGTTCGTACGCCACTGCGTCACGAACGACACGGCCTGCTCGACCTCCGACTCCCACTGGGCGGACGTCCAGTTGGCGACGGTGCCGCGGCCGGAGCAGAAGTGGCCGTTGAAGTGGGTGCCTATCTCATGGCCCTCCAGCCAGGCCAGACGCACGTTCTCCAGTGTCGCCTTGATGTGGTCGTCGGTGAGATAGCCGATGTCGGAGGCGCCCACCGGGTTGTTCGGCGGCTTGTACAGCGACTTTTTCGATTCGGGGAGGCAGTAGAGCCCGGAGAGGAAGAACGTCATGGTCGCGCCGTGGTCCTCGGCGAGCTTACGGAAACGCGGGAAGAGGCCGTTGCCGACCTCTCCCGCACCGTCCCAGGAGAAGACCACGAACTGCGGCGGCTTCTGCCCCCGCTCAAGACGCTCCGGCTTGGGATCCTTCGGCCGGTTCACCCCACGGGAAGTTGAACCATCACCGATCGGCTTTGCCTGCGCCGTCCTCTTCGGCGCCGCCTTGTCCGACCCCGATGACGAACAGCCGACAGCGGTCAGTGACGCGACCGCTCCCATACCAAGACCGAGGATCCCCCTCCGGCTGACCTCACGCATAGCGTCCTCAATTCGCACTCGCCGTACTGGTTGTCCGGGCCACGGACGACCTTTGAGATGGCGAGACGAATAGCGGGGTTCCGAACGGACGCGGTCAATTACAGTCCCGGCACATTTCCCCGGGAACGATGACGCAATGCGATGAGACGCCTACAGCGCGCTGGTTATGCGCCGAACCCCTTGGAGGCCCCCTTCACCGGCTTGGCACCCGCGAGGAGATGCGCGGGGACGAGATCGCGCGCCGGTTCGCTGTAGCCGATCGACACGATCTTGTCGCCGCGGTAGGTGAAGGTGGTGAGGCTGGCCAGGGTGCACTGCCGCTTGCGCGGGTCGTGCCACAGCCGCCGCCGCTCCGCGAAGCTGCGCACGATCCAGATCGGCAGCTGATGGCTGACGCAGACCGCCTCGTGCCCGCGGGCGGCGTCGCGCGCCGCGCCCAGCGCCCCCATCATCCGCACCACCTGGTCGATGTACGGCTCGCCCCAGGAAGGGCGGAAGGGGTTGGTGAGATGACGCCAGTTGGCCGGCCTGCGCAGCGCGCCGTCGCCCACCCCGAAGGTCTTCCCCTCGAAGGCGTTCGCCGCCTCGATCAGCCGCTCGTCGACGGCCACGTCCAGACCGTGCGCCTTGCCGATCGGCACGGCCGTCTCCTGGGCCCGCTCCAGCGGGGAGGCCACGACATGGGTGATGTCGCGCTCAGCGAGGTGCTCGGCGACCCGGTCGGCCATGCGGCGGCCCAGCTCGGACAGGTGGTAGCCGGGCAGGCGCCCGTACAGGACGCCCTCCGGGTTCTCCACCTCGCCGTGGCGCATCACATGGACGACGGTGATGTCGTTCTCGCTCTGTGTCATGTCACCCATCATTCAGTCGCCTCGGCGGCGGCCCGCGCCGCCCCCGGCAGAGCCTCCGCCACCCGCTCCAGCGCCCGCTCGTCATGGGCCGTCGACAGGAACCACGACTCGAAGGCCGACGGCGGCAGATAGACGCCCTGGGACAGCATCGAGTGGAAGAAGGGGGTGAAGCGGAACGCCTGCTGCGCCTTCGCCTTGGCGTAGTCCGTGACGTCCTCGTCGGTGAAGAAGACCGTGAACATGCTGCCCGCGTTCTGCACGCGGTGCGCGACGCCCGCCTTGGCCAGCTCCTCGGTCACCAGCGCCCGCAGCTGCGCGGAGGCCGTGTCGACCTTGTCGTACGCCGCGTCGTCCAGCAGCCGCAGCTGCGCCACCCCGGCCGCCGTCGCGATCGGGTTCCCGGACAGCGTGCCCGCCTGGTAGACCGGGCCGGCCGGGGCGAGCTGCGCCATCACATCGGCGCGGCCGCCGAAGGCCGCGGCCGGGAAGCCACCGCCCATGACCTTGCCGAAGGTCATCAGATCGGGTACGACCCCGTCGAGCCCGAACCAGCCGGACCTGGAAACCCGGAAGCCTGTCATGACCTCGTCGGAGATGAAGAGCGCGCCATTGTCGGCGCACAGCTCCTTCAGGCCCGCGTTGAACCCGGGCAGCGGCGGCACCACGCCCATGTTGCCCGGCGAGGCCTCGGTGATCACACAGGCGATCTCGCCCGGGTGCGCGGCGAACGCCGCCCGCACGGCCTCCAGGTCGTTGTAGGGCAGCACGACGGTCTCCCCCGCCTGCGCGCCCGTCACACCGGGGGTGTCCGGCAACCCGAAGGTCGCCACCCCGGACCCGGCCGCGGCCAGCAGGGCGTCCACATGGCCGTGGTAACAACCCGCGAACTTGATCACCTTGGGGCGGCCGGTGAACCCGCGGGCCAGCCGGATCGCCGACATCGTGGCCTCGGTGCCGGACGACACCAGGCGCACCTGCTCGACGGGGCCGACGCGGGCCACGATCTCCTCGGCGAGTTCGACCTCGCCCTCGCCCGGCGTGCCGAACGACGTACCACGGGCGACGGCGGCCTGCACGGCGCCGATCACCTCGGGGTGCGAATGGCCGAGGATCATCGGTCCCCACGAACACACGAGGTCGACGTACTCGCGTCCGTCGGCATCGGTGAGGTACGGACCGTCACCGGACACCATAAAGCGGGGCGTACCTCCGACGGCGCGGAAAGCCCGAACCGGAGAGTTCACGCCGCCGGGCGTCACGACGGCCGCGCGATCGAAAAGCGTCTGCGAAACTGGGGCTGCGTACGGATAGCTCACGCACGCCATGTTGTCAGAGGGTGACGGAGTCCTGCCGCCGGGCGTTTCACAACGCCGATGCGGGGGAGGTCTCAGTCATATTGATCAGTTTGATCAGGTCGCAATGATCGGGTTGCGCGGCGGTGGCTGCGAGTGGTCGGGTGGAGATATGCATCGCGGTGGCGAACTGGGTGAAGGGACTGACGATCGAGGCCCCGAGCGTGCCCGCCCCGGACGCCATCGGCGAGAAGACGCGGGCAGGGCAAGCAGGAGCGGGGGCCGCATGGGGGTGACCTACAAGTACTTCGGCGCGCCCGACGGGGCCACCGCCGCACGGGTCCCCATCTCCATGCGCCCCGAGGAGCTCGGCGGCGACGAGCTGGGCCACGGCATGTTCACCAAGATCAAGCCGGAGACGGTGGCCGCGATGGTCCTCACCGGCATCGAGGGCGTGCCGCTGCACAAAGTGCCCCCGCTCGAACTCGTCGTCCTGCACCCGGACTACGCCGTCGTCAAGCTGCCGATGACCGCCGTCGACCCGCTGCGCGGCGTCGGCGAGGAGGCGGTGGGCGCCGCGGCCTTCATCTGGTCCACGGTCCCGGACCGCGGCGGTCCGCGCGACGCCTTCCTGGTCTACCAACTGCTCCACGAGTGGCAGGACTTCAGCCACCGCCTGCATGAGGCCGGCCACCAGCCGTACTGCCTGGTCTGGCCCTGACCAGTGCTGTTCTAGCCTTCCCCCATGCTCATCGCACGCTCCGTCAGCCTGTTCGTCCTGGCCGCCCTCCTGGAAATCGGAGGCGCCTGGCTGGTCTGGCAGGGTGTGCGCGAGCACAGGGGATGGGCTTGGATCGGCGCCGGGATCGTCGCTCTCGGCGCCTACGGTTTCGTTGCCACGCTCCAGCCGGACGCGAACTTCGGCCGCATCCTCGCGGCGTACGGCGGCGTCTTCGTCGCCGGATCACTCGCCTGGGGCATGGTCGCCGACGACTACCGGCCCGACCGCTTCGATGTCATCGGTGCGTTGATCTGTCTGGCCGGAGTCGCCGTGATCATGTACGCGCCTAGAAGGTGAGCGGGCGGCCGTGGTGAGCGTGGTCGCCGTTGTCCTCCTCCTGGGTTGAGCTGAGGACGCAGCCGGTGTCCGGGTCGATCAGCACGCGGGTGATGGTGTCGTCGCACTCGACGTCCACGGCCCACACCTGGTGCTTCTCGCCGTTCTTGTGCTGCGGGTCGTGCTGCTTGTGGTCGTCCCGCTGCTTGTCGCCGTGGCGCTGCGGGTCACGGTGCTGCTGGTCCTTGCGGTGGTCGTCCTTGCGGTGATCGCCCTTACGGTGGTCGTCCTTGCGGTGGTCGTCCTTGCGCGGGTCATCCTTGCGGTGGTCGTCGTGACGGGGGTCGTCCTCGGGGCAGTCGTCCACCAGCTCGGCGCTGACGGCCTGGCCGCCGACCTCGCACTCGGCGATCTCCACGGCCTGCTGAAGGGTCACCGGCCCGCTCTGCGCGGCGTCGGTGGTGGCCGTCTCGTGGTTCTGGTGGGCGTGGGGGTCCTTGCGGGTGTGGTCGTCCTTGCGGGCGTGGTCGTCGTGGCGGGCGTGGTCGTCGTGGCGAGCGTGGTCGTCGTGGCGAGCGTGGTCGTCGTGGCGAGCGTGGTCGTCCTTACGGGCGTGGTCGTCCTGGTGGTCGCCGTGGGCCGACGGGGCGCCGAAACGGTCCTGCGGCGTGGCGACGGGCTCCTGGACCACCTCGGGCTGCGCCACCGCGGCCTGGGCCGGCTCGGCGTACTGGGCCATGCCGCGCTGCTGGTAGCCGTGGCCTTGCGGGGCGCTGGTCTCGCGCTGCCAGCGGGTCGGGCGCTCCGGCCGCTCCATCCGACCGTTCGGCCGAGCGTTCTGGCCCTCGGCGGCGGCCTGCCCGCTGGCGGCTTGGCCGTTGGTGGCCTGACCGTTGCCGTTCTGGCCCTTGCCGTACCAGCCGCTGCCGGACTGCCCGTTGCCCGCTTGGCCGTTGGCAGCCTGACCGTTGGTGGCCTGACCGTTGGTGGCCTGACCGTTGGTGGCCTGACCGTTGGTGGCCTGGCCATTGCCGTTCTGGCCCTTGCCGTACCAGCCGCTGCCCGACTGGCCGTTGGCGGATTGGCCGTTGCCGTACTTGCCGCTCTCGTGGCGACCGTCGTCGTGCTTGCCGTTCTCGTGACGACCGTCCTCGTGGCGACCGTCGTCGTGGCGGCCATCCTCGTGACGCCCGTCCTCGTGGCGACCGTCGTCGTGGCGGCCGTCGTCGTGGCGACCGTTCTCGTGGCGACCGTCGTCGTGGCGGCCGTCCTCGTGGCGGCCATCGTCGTGGCGACCGTTCTCGTGGCGGCCATCGTCGTGGCGCCCGTCCTCGTGGCGACCGTCCTCGTGGCGACCGTCCTCGTGGCGGCCATCGTCGTGGCGGCCATCGTCGTGCTTGCCGTTCTCGTGGCGCCCGTTGTCGTGGTGGCCGTTCTCGTGCTTGCCGTTGTCGTGCTTCTGCTTACCGTTGTCGTGCTGGCGGCCATCCCCATGGTTGCGGTCGCCGTGCCGCTCCTGGTCCTGGGGGCATGCGGAGGCAGACGTCGAGTGCGAGCCCGGCGTGGTGCCCGCGGCCCACGCGACCGACGGCGCACCGGCCACCAGAGCCGCCGCCGCGAGGGCACCGGCGGAGGCGACTCCCCAGCGACGGAAGGACTGACGGGACCGGTACAGCATTCTGTTCTGATGGGTCATGACCTGAATTCACTCCTTGGGGCATGCGAGAGTCCGAGACCGGCGGCGCGCCGGACGCAGTGCACCCTTCCCCGGGGCCATGAGCGGATAGCGGTTTCCGATCTTCAGTCCCCCGATCGGCCGCAGATCAGAAGGTCATATCCTGCGTATGGATCACGGTGCGATTTTCCTACCGCACTCACGCACGCCACATCGCCACAGGAGGGTCGATGACCACCCGTACCGCAGTCATCACCGGTGCCAGCAGTGGGATCGGGGCGGCCACCGCCCGCAGGCTCGCCGAGGCCGGATTTCGCGTCGTCCTGGCCGCGCGCCGCAAGGAGCGGATCGAGGCGCTGGCCGCGGAGCTGACGGAGGCGGGGCACGAGGCCGTGCCGTACGTCCTGGACGTCACCGACCGGGACGCCGTGGCCACCTTCGCCGATCACTTCGACCGCTGCGACGTCCTGGTCAACAACGCGGGCGGGGCCATCGGAGCCGAGACCGTCGGGGCCTCCGACCCGGCCGACTGGCGGGCGATGTACGAGGTCAACGTGATGGGCGTGCTCCATGTGACACAGGCCCTGCTGCCCGCCCTCGTCGCCTCCGGCGACGGCACGATCGTGGTGCTGTCCTCCACGGCGGGCCACATCCAGTACGAGGGCGGCGGCGGTTACGCGGCCGCCAAGCACGGCGCGCACGCGATCGCGGGCACGCTGCGGCTGGAGCTGTGCGGCGAACCGGTGCGGGTGATCGAGATCGCGCCGGGCATGGTCATGACGGACGAGTTCGCGGTGAACCGGTTCCGCGGGGACGAGGACAAGGCCGCCGCCGTGTACGAGGGCGTGGCCGAGCCGCTGACCGCCGACGATGTCGCCGACACCGTCGCCTGGACGGTCACCCGGCCCTCCCACGTCAACGTCGACCTGATGGTGATCCGCCCCCGCGCCCAGGCCGCCCAGCACAAGGTCCACCGCGAGCGCTGAGCGGCCGGGGGCACGGGAGGAGCGTCAGCCCTTGACGCAGACGATCTGCTTGAGCCGGGCCACCACCTCGACGAGGTCCCGCTGCTGGTCGATGACCTTCTCGATCGGCTTGTAGGCCCCCGGGATCTCGTCCACGACGCCGGAGTCCTTACGGCACTCCACACCCCGCGTCTGCTCCTCCAGGTCCTGCGTCGAGAAACGCTTCTTCGCCGCGTTCCGGCTCATCTTCCGGCCGGCGCCGTGCGAGGCCGAGTTGAAGGACGCCTCGTTCCCCAGGCCCCGGACGATGTACGAACCGGTGCCCATCGAACCGGGGATGATCCCGTAGTCCCCGTGGCCCGCGCGGATGGCGCCCTTCCGGGTCACCAGCAGGTCCATGTCCTCGTACCGCTCCTCGGCCACGTAGTTGTGGTGGCAGGAGATGACCGGCTCGAAGACCGGCCGCGCCTTCACGAACTCCTTGCGCACGACTTCCTGGAAGAGCGACATCATGATCGCGCGGTTGTACTTCGCGTACTCCTGCGCCCAGAACAGATCGTGCCGGTAGGCGGCCATCTGCGGGGTGTCCGCGATGAAGACGGCCAGATCGCGGTCGATCAGACCCTGGTTGTGCGGCAGTCCGCGGGCCTGGCCGATGTGGTACTCGGCCAGCTCCTTGCCGATGTTCCGGGAACCGGAGTGCAGCATCAGCCAGACCGAACCCTCGTCATCGAGACAGAATTCGATGAAGTGGTTGCCCGATCCGAGCGACCCCATCTGCTTCACGGCCCGCTCCTGACGGAACTTGACCGCCTCGGCCACTCCCCCGAACCGCCCCCAGAAGTCGTCCCACCCGGTGGTCCGGAACCCGTGCAGCCGCCCCGGGTCGACCGGGTTGTCGTGCATCCCCCGGCCCACCGGAATCGCCTGCTCGATCTTGGACCGCAGCCGCGACAGATCGCCCGGCAGATCATCCGCGGTGAGCGACGACTTGACCGCCGACATCCCGCAGCCGATGTCCACGCCGACCGCCGCCGGGCACACGGCCCCCTGCATCGCGATCACCGAACCGACGGTGGCGCCCTTTCCGTAGTGCACGTCCGGCATCACGGCCAGGCCCTTGATCCACGGCAGCGTCGCCACGTTCCGCAGCTGCTGCATGGCCCCGCCCTCGACCGTCGCGGGGTCCGCCCACATCCGGATGGGGACCTTCGCCCCGGGCACCTCGACATACGACATGTTTTACTCATTCCCCCGCTAAAGACTGAAAACGCAAAAACCGGGCCCATAGCCCATTCACGACGACCGACCGGCAGACGCGGCGGCCCGTGCGGTACACATTGTCTCCAGCCATCGCCTACGGGCGGCAAGCAGTTTTCGCTCGAAGGGACACGGATAGTGCAGCCAGCGCAGCGAACGGCCCGTGGACGGCGCGCCACCCCGGCCGCCTCCCTGCTCATCGCCGTGCTCGCCGCCGCGGGACTCAGCGGATGCACCGGCTCCGACTCGAAGCCGGGTGCGGACGACAGCTCCTCCGACGACTCCGGCGCGGCGGTCTCGGCCGAGCCGGGCCGCTACAACACCCTCCCCGAGGCGTGCGGCGCCGTGAGCCCCAAGACCCTGCACCGGCTGCTGCCCGGCGGCACCGAGGACGACAAGGCATACGACGGCCAGGCGACCGTGACGTACGACATAGACCGGCGCGACGGCTGCCGCTGGAAGGTCGCGACACCGAGCGGCACCCGCTATCTGACGCTGGACTTCGAGCGCGTCGTCTCGTACGACCCGTCCGTGAGCGACGACGACCGGGCGCAGGAGCTGTACGAGAAGAAGGCGGTCGCCGCGGACATTCCGGACGCCCCGCCCTCGTCCTCCCCCGGCGCCTCCGACGATGACGAGGACGAGGACCAGCCGGGCGGCGACGACGCTTCCGCCTCCTCGTCAGCCGAGCCAGGGTCGAGCGGGTCGAGCGAATCGGGCGGCAAGGGCGGCGCGAGCCCGGAGAGCAGCGAGAGCGGCGCCGGGAGTGAGAAGGGCAACACCGGCGAGAACGGCGGCACGGGCACCCCGAGCGCGGGCGACGATGAGGGCACCGCAAGCGACGGGGAGACGCCGGAGAACCCGGACTCCACCGCCCCGCGCCGCCTCGACGACCTCGCGGACGACGCGTTCCTCAATGACCAGCTGATCACCAAGGACTCCGGAATCCACCGCGACATCACGGTCGTTTTCCGGTCGTCGAATGTGATTGCCACCATTGAGTACGACGAGTGGTCGACCAACAAAAAGGACATTCCCGAAAGCGAAGAACTCCAGGGGAACGCCGAAGACTTGGCCCAGGAGCTGACCGGGCGTCTCACCGAATAGCGGGCCGGGCCGCCCCCGGGCGGGAGACCTCGGGGATTGGGCCGCCCGCGATCGGCCGCGTACCGTGCCGGTAATGACGCGGGCGGTACCACCGCCCATCGACAGAGATTGAGCGAAGGAACCATGCACCGTTCAGCCCCGCGACTCGCCCGAATACTCGCCTGCGCGACCGTGCCGGTCATGCTCGTCGCCGGCTGCTCCTCCGGCTCCGACGACAAAAAGGACGCCGAGAGTTCATCGAGACCCTCCTCACCCAGTGCGTCGCCGTCCGTCGCGGCGGCAAAGTTCAGCAAGCTCCCCGATGTGTGCTCGGCCCTGTCGGGCAAGACCATCGAGGAGCTGGTGCCCAAGGCGAAGACCAAGAAGGGCAAGGCCCTTCCCTCGGGTGACACCAACACCTCCGCCACCTGCCTGTGGAACGGCCTCGACGGCTTCAAGTACCGCTCGCTGTCCCTCTCCATGAAGCTCTTCGACTCCGACGCCGGGCTCGGCACGGGCGACAAGCGCGCCCAGGACTACGCCACCCAGCAGGCGAGCAAGGCATCCTCCGCGAAGGGGGTGAAGAACCCCAAGACCGAGAAGACGGCCATCGGTGACGCGGCGACCACCGTCCGTAGCGAGGCGAAGAAGGACGGCGACGAGTACCGGAACCAGACGGTCGTCGCCCGCACCGCCAACGTCGTCGTGACCATCGAGTACACCGGTGCGGGGTACGAGACCGAGAAGGCGCCGGACGCCAAGAAGCTGATGGACGACGCCAAGGCCGCGGCCAAGGAGGTCGTCGAATCCGTCGAGAAGGGCGGCGACGGCGCTGGTGGCGGCAAGGGTTCCCCGAGTTCCGGCGGCTCCGAGTCCGCCGGCAAGTCCAAGGATTCGAAGGACTCGAAGGACTCCACAGGCGGCGCCTAGCCGTCGCCGCCGCACCCTTCCCGTCCGTGGCGATTGACGTGTATGCGACCCTGGGCGCGCTGCATGCCAAGGCTTATCGCCAAGGACGGGGAGGGATCGCGGGTGGCCGCGATGCAACTGACAAGAACGCATCGAATACTCATCGGCGTGGTCGTCGCCGGGGCGGTGGTGATCGCCGCGATCGGCTTCGCGGGGTCCTACTCCGCGGTCCGCGACCTCGCCGAGAAGAAGGGCTTCGGGGCCTTCGCCAACGTCTTCCCCATCGGGATCGACGCCGGGATCTGCGTCCTGCTGGCCCTGGATCTGCTGCTGACCTGGATCCGCATCCCCTTCCCGCTGTTGCGCCAGACCGCGTGGATGCTCACCGCGGCGACCATCGCCTTCAACGGCGCCGCCGCCTGGCCGGACCCGATCGGCGTCGGCATGCACGGCGTCATCCCGGTGCTCTTCGTGGTCTCCGTCGAGGCCGCCCGGCACGCGATCGGCCGGATCGCCGACATCACCGCCGACCGGCACATGGAGTCGGTCCGCATCGTCCGCTGGCTGCTGGCGCCGATCCCGACCTTCCGGCTGTGGCGCCGGATGAAGCTGTGGGAGCTGCGCAGCTACGACGAGGTCATCCAGCTGGAACAGGACCGGCTGGTCTACCAGACCCGGCTCCAGGCCCGCTACGGGCGGCAGTGGCGCCGTAAGGCCCCGGTGGAGGCGCTGATGCCGCTGCGGCTGGCGCGCTACGGGGTACCGCTGTCGGACACCGCCCCGGCGGGTCTCGAGGCGGCCGGGCTGGAGGCGAGCGCCTTCTCCCCCGCCGCGCTGCCGTCGGGCACCGCGGGGGGCGGGGCCGGGCGGACGGACGCGGCGTACCCGGGAGTGCAGCCGGGTGCCTACGGAGCGGCCAACGGGCAGCCCGGCGTCTATGGCGCGGCCAACGGGCAGCCGGGCGTCTACGGCGCGGCCAATGGACAGCCCGGCGTCTACGGGGCGGCCGACGGCACCGGCTTCGGCGCCGTCCCCGGGCAGCAGCAGCCGCCGCAACCACAGCAGCCGCAGGAACTGCCGCTCTCGCTGCCGCTGCCGGTGTACCAGCAGCCGACGGGTCAGGACCACGACGGCCGCGGCGCCGTCCCGTTCGACCCCGCCGCCGCCTCCCATCCGGCGCAGCACGAGCAGCCGGGTGAGCCCCAGCAACCGGTGCAGCCCGAGCAGCCGCAGGTCACCGTGCCGGTCGGACCCAACCGGGTCCGCCAGCTCGGCGGCCAGGGCGTGGGGAACGCCCAGGGCGCGTACGTCCCGGAGCAGCGCGGCCAGGAGCCTCAGCCGTACGTCGAGTACGAGCAGCCGGGGGCGCCCGCCGCGGCGGAGATGCCGGACGACGTCCCGCGCGACGAGGTGTTCTACGCGACCTACCGCCAGTACCTCGCCGACAACGGACGCTTCCCCTCCGCGTACCAGTTCGGGCAGCGGCTGCGGGAGGCGTACGGCGTCGCCGACCTCAGCAACGACGAGCTGACCGGCTATGTGAACGACTACAAGGACCGCTACCGCACGGAGATGCAGGCGGAGCACATCCCGTAGAGCGCGGGATCAGGGCCTTGAGAACGTCATGAGCCGGGCGGGCCGCGGGCCCGCCCGGCTCACGCCGTCACCGCCGCCCGGGCTCAGGCCGCGAGCAGCTTGCGCACCCGGTCCGCCCCCACCGCGAGCAGCAGGGTGGGCAGCCGCGGCCCGGTGTCCCGCCCGACCAGCAGCCGGTAGAGCAGCGCGAAGAACGCCCGCTGGGCGACCTTCAGCTCCGGCGTCGGCTTGGCGTCCGCCGACAGCCCCGCCTGGAGCTTCGGCACGCCGTAGACCAGCGTCGTCAGCCCGTCGAGCGACCAGTGCTCGTCCAGCCCGTCGAGCAGCAGCCGCAGCGACTCGCGCTCGGTCTCGCCGAGCGAGGCCAGCAGCTCGGTGTCCGGCTCGTCCCGGACCCGGGTGCGCTGCTCGGCCGGGACCTGGGTGGTGATCCAGCGCTCGGCCCGGTCGAGCCGCGGCCGGGTCTCGTCCAGGGACGTCACCGGGTTCGCCGGGTCCAGCTCGCCCAGGATGCGCAGCGTCTGCTCGTCGTGCCCGGTGGTGATGTCCACCACGGAGGCGAGCATCCGGTACGGCAGCGGGCGCGGGGTGCGGGGCAGCTCACCGCCGGCCGTGCGGGTCGCACGGCTGTACGCGGCGGCGTCCGCGGGCTGCGCCGAACCGTCGTTGATCTTGCGCTCCAGGGCGTCCCACTCGTCGTAGGTGCGCTGGATCTCCTGGTCGAAGGCGATCTTGAAGGACTGGTTCGGCCGACGGCGCGCGTACAGCCAGCGCAGCAGCGGCGCCTCCATGATCTCCAGCGCGTCGGCCGGGGTGGGCACGCCGCCCTTGGAGGAGGACATCTTGGCCATGCCGCTGATGCCCACGAACGCGTACATCGGGCCGATCGGCTGGTCGCCGCCGAAGACCTCGCGCACGATCTGCCCGCCCACCACGAACGAGGAGCCGGGCGAGGAGTGGTCGACGCCGGACGGCTCGAAGACGACACCCTCGTACGCCCAGCGCATCGGCCAGTCGACCTTCCAGACCAGCTTGCCGCGGTTGTGCTCACTGAGCAGCACGGTCTCGCCGTGGCCGCAGGCGCAGGTGTAGGTCAGCTCGGTGGTCTTGTCGTCGTACGAGGTCACGGTCGTCAGATCGCGCTCGCAGACCGAGCAGTACGGCTTGTACGGGTAGTACCCGGCGCCGCCCGCGCTGCCGTCGTCCTCGGCGGCCGCGCCCGAGCCCTCGGCGGCCTCCAGCTCGGCCTCGTCGACCGGCTTCTGCTGCTTCTGCTGCTGCTTCTTCGCGTCCTTCGCGCCCGGCTTGTCCTTGGTGCGGTACCGGTCGAGGACGGCGTCGATCTGCTCGCGGTGGTGCATCGCGTGCAGGATCTGCTCGCGGTAGGCGCCCGAGGTGTACTTCTCGGTCTGGCTGATGCCGTGGAACTCGATGCCCATCGCGCTCAGCGCCTCGATCATCGGCGCCTTGAAGTGCTCGGCCCAGTTCGGGTACGAGGAGCCGGGCGGGGCCGGGACGGAGGTCAGCGGCTTGCCGATGTGCTCGGACCAGGACGGATCGATCCCGGCCGGGACCTTCCGGTACCGGTCGTAGTCGTCCCAGGACACGATGTGGACGCAGTCGTACCCACGGCGCCGGATCTCGTCGGCGACCAGGTGCGGCGTCATGACCTCGCGCAGATTGCCGAGGTGGATCGGGCCGGACGGGCTGAGGCCCGAGGCGCAGACGATCGGTTTGCCGGGCGCGCGTCGCTCCGCCTCGGCAATGACCTCGTCGGCGAATCGGGAGACCCAGTCGGTCTCGGTGCTCTGAGCCACGGTCGGCACTTCCTTCCTTGCGGTCATGGCACCGACCATTGTCCCAGACGGAGGAGGGGCCTTCGGGGTTGCCCACAGGTTGTCGTCATCCACATCCGGAGTTATCCACAGCTGTCCACAGCCCGGAGAAAGGGTTGGACGGCCCATGAAATACTGGGGTGGCCAGATTGGTAACCCAGCCCTCTATAGGAACGGCACCTCACCCATGGCCTCGGTCCCCTCCCTTGCCGCTTCGGTCCACCAGCGCGTCGCGGACGCCCTCACGGCTGCCCTGCCGGAGGCCGGTTCCGCGGACCCGCTGCTGCGACGAAGCGACAGGGCCGACTTCCAGGCCAACGGGATGCTGGCGCTGGCGAAGCAGCTGAAGGGGAATCCGCGCGAGCTGGCGGGCAAGGTCGTGGAGCGCCTTCCGGTCGCCCCGTCCTCCGCCGACCCCGACTCGGTGATCGCCGACATCGAGGTCTCCGGCCCCGGCTTCCTCAACATCACCGTCGCGGATTCGGCCATCACCGCGACCCTCGCCGCGCGCGCCGCCGACGACCGGCTCGGCGTCCCGTTCGCGGCGGACGCGGGCACGACCGTGATCGACTACGCCCAGCCGAACGTGGCGAAGGAGATGCACGTCGGCCATCTGCGTTCGGCGGTGATCGGCGACGCGGTGGTCAAGATCCTGGAGTTCACCGGCGAGAAGGTGATCCGGCGCCATCACATCGGCGACTGGGGCACCCAGTTCGGCATGCTCATCCAGTACCTGATCGAGCACCCCCACGAGCTGGACCACAAGGACGCCGCCTCCGGCGAAGAGGCGATGTCCAATCTGAACCGGCTCTACAAGGCGGCGCGCGCGCTCTTCGACTCCGACACGGAGTTCAAGGACCGGTCCCGGCGCCGGGTGGTGGACCTCCAGGCCGGGGACGAGGAGACGATCGCCCTGTGGCGGAAGTTCGTGGACGAGTCGAAGATCTACTTCTACTCGGTCTTCGAGAAGCTCGACATCGAGGTCCATGACCCCGACGTGGTCGGCGAGTCCGGTTACAACGACATGCTGGCCGAGACCTGCCGCCTGCTGGAGGAGTCCGGCGTCGCGGTCCGCTCCGAGGGCGCGCTGTGCGTCTTCTTCGACGACGTCAAGGGCCCGGACGGCAACCCGGTGCCGCTGATCGTCCAGAAGTCCGACGGCGGCTTCGGCTACGCGGCCACCGACCTGTCCGCGATCCGCGACCGGGTGCAGAACCTCCAGGCCGACACCCTGCTGTACGTGGTGGACGCCCGGCAGTCGCTGCACTTCAAGATGGTCTTCGAGACCGCCCGCCGCATCGGCTGGCTCAACGAGAAGGTGCACGCCGTCCAGCTCGCCTTCGGCACGGTCCTCGGCAAGGACGGCAAGCCGTTCAAGACCCGTGAGGGCGAGACGGTCCGGCTGGAGGACCTGCTGGACGAGGCGAGCGAGCGGGCCGCGGCCGTGGTCCGGGAGAAGAGCGAGAAGCTCGGCCTCACGGAGGCGGAGATCCTGGAGCGCGGCGGCCAGGTGGGCATCGGCGCGGTGAAGTACGCCGACCTGTCCACCTCCGCCTCCCGCGACTACAAGTTCGACCTCGACCAGATGGTCTCGCTCAACGGCGACACCTCGGTCTACCTCCAGTACGCGTACGCCCGCATCCAGTCGATCCTGCGCCGCGCCGACGAGACGCAGTCCCCGGTTCCCCACCCGGAGTTGCCGCTGGCCCCCGCCTATTGTTTTGCTGGGTCTGCACGTGCACCAGTTCGCGGAGACGCTGGCCGAGGTGTCCGCGTCGTACGAGCCGCACAAGCTGGCCGCGTACCTCTACCAGCTGGCCTCCCACTTCACGACCTTCTACGACCAGTGCCCGGTCCTGAAGGCGGAGGACGGCCCGGCCCAGGTCGAGAACCGGCTCTTCCTGAGCGACCTGACCGCCCGCACGCTGCGGCAGGGGATGTCCCTGCTGGGCATCCGGACGCCCGAGCGCCTCTGAGCGCTCGCGGCCCGTAACAACCGCGCGCGG
>NZ_GG657754.1:4738429-4742044 GCF_000158915.1 Streptomyces himastatinicus ATCC 53653
CAGACCGTCGAGGACGTCATGGACCTCGCCCTCCTCGACGAACTCACCGACCCCCGTTGGACCTCCGTCCGCCGCGCCGCCGACCTCGGCTGCGGCACCGGCCGCACCGCCACCTGGCTGCGCCGCAACGGGGTGCCCGCGATCGACGGCGTCGACCTCACCCCCGAAATGCTCGACCGCGCCCGCGCCCGTGGCGTCCACGACCGCCTCATCGAGCCGCGCGCGGCTGTTCACCGCTCTTCTGAGACCTCCGGCGCCGGGCAGGACATATCGCGCACCGGCCGTTCGCCGCGCACCAGGTAGTCCGTCACCGCGCGGTCCGCGCAAGGACTGCCGTACGGGGCCGGGACATAGGCCGCGCCATGGCCCGTGGAGTCGACGGTGACCATCCGCGCCCGGTCGCCGTAGGCGCGGCGCGAGTTGAGCGCCCCGCTGTAGGGGGTGGCGGGGTCGCGGCGGTTCTGGACGAGCAGGACGTTGGACGGGCCCCGGTCGGTGATGCGGACCGGCTTGTCCTGGGGCTTGTACGGCCAGAAGGAACACGGCGTAATGTTCACCGGCATGCCCGCGGTGAGCGGGTGGGACGCGCGACTGGCGGCGACATCACGGGCGTGACCGGGGATCGACGTCGGCCACTCCACGTCGTTGCAGAGGGTCGCGAAGGACACGGCCCCGGTGTCCTGCGGCAGATCCGGCGGGACCGCGCCGGGCACCTTGCCGTCCTCCGCGTCCTTGACGAGCCGGGCCAGCCCCTCGAACTGGCTCTGGGAGTACATGGCGGTCAGGACGCTCTGGCGGAACACATTCCCGTTCATCACGGGCGGGTTGGCGCCGTCCCACGGCAGGGGCTCGGCGTCCAGCCGGGCGGCCAGGTCGAGGACGCGGCGGCGCACCCCGGCGGGGGAGTCGGCGAGGCGGACCGGACTGCCGGGGTCCGAGGCCCACTTCGCGAAGGCGGGGAAGGTGTCCTCGGCGCCGACCGCGAAGTTGGCCAGCCAGCCGCGCCCCACCCGCGTCGGGTCCGGGTCGTCGTTGCTGTCCAGCACCCAGCGGTCGGTGCGCTCCGGGTACAGCTGCGCGTACACGGATCCCGCGTACGTCCCGTACGACCTGCCCCAGGCCGACAGTTTCCGCTCGCCGAGCGCCCGGCGGATGCTGTCGATGTCGCGCGCCTCGTTGACGGTGCTGAGGGTGGGCAGCAGGTCGCCGACGTTGCGGGCGCAGGTGTCGGCGATGCGGCGGGCGGTGGCGACGTTCTCCTTGATGGCGCCGTCGGCCGCGGGCCAGGGGCGAGTGGTGACCAGGGACCGGTCCCCGGCCGCCAGATCGCAGCTCGCGGACGTGGAGCGGCCCATTCCACGCGGGTCGAAGCCGACGAGGTCGTACGCGTCCCGCACCGACTGCGGAAGCCGCTTACCGACGGTGGACGGCCTGTTCAGGCCGGGCTCCCCGGGGCCGCCGGGGATCATCAGCAGCGTGCCGCGGCGGGCGTCCGGCCGTTCGCTGCGGATGCGGGAGACGGCGAGCGTGATCCGTTTCCCGTCCGGGTCGCCGTAGTTCAGGGGCACGTCGAGCGTGGCGCACTCCTGGCGGGCGTCGTGGCCGGTGCCCTCGCACGCTCCCCAGCTGAGTGCGCTGGTCGCCCCGGCCGGGGACACGGTGGTCAGGACGGAGGCGGTGGCGGCGACGGCGAGGGCCAGCGCGGCGGTCTTGCCGGTCATCAGTGGCATGGGGACGAGCCTGTCCGAGCCGGACGTGCGTGCCCATCCGGTCACCCGGCCGGTGGGCGCTGCGGATAACCCCACCCTTAGGGGCGGTCCCCGACCGTACCCTTTGCGACAGATTCCCCGATTTCCCTGGTTGGGGACAACCTCCGGACCCCGCCGCCCGTCAAACCTCATGCATCATCCGTCAATCGAGACACTTGGGGGTAGGACATGCGACGGTGGGGAACCTCGCTCGCCGCGATCGTGCTGGCAGGCGCCGGACTTGCGGTGACGGCCGGAACAGCGGAGGCGGCGCAGGCCACCGGTGCGGGCACGGCCGCGGCGTGCGCCACCGGCTGGGGCAGCGGCGAGAAGACGGCGCCCTCGGGCAACGCCAAGCCGCTGGAGAACATCAGGACCGGTCAGCACGAATGCTTCGACCGCATGGTCTTCGACGTGAAGGGCGCCAGCGCAGCCGACCGGGTGCGCTTCGACGCGCGCTACGTCGACGCGCTGTACCAGGACGGCTCCGGTGACCCGATCCCGGTGAACGGCGGGGCGATCCTGGACATCCGGGTGGGCGCGCCCAGCTACGACTACGAGTCGGGCCACAGCACGTACCCCGGCAAGGCCAGGCAGCAGCTGCCGGGCGTGAACGTCTCCGGCTACCAGACCTTCCGGGACACCCGCTACGGCGCCAGCTTCGAGGGCGACACCCAGGTCGGCCTCGGCGTGCGGGCCCGGCTGCCGTTCCGGGTCTTCCAGACGGACGGCAAGGTGATCGTGGACGTCGCCCACTCCTGGACCGCCGCCCGCTGAACCGCGCGTCAGCGCCCACGAACCGACCACGGGGTGCCGCATCACCTCGCGCAGATGGCGCGCGACCGGCGCCTCGTGGGACGCCCACACCCGGGCGAAGTCCTCGCCGACCAGTTCCGCGACGAACGCGCGGTAGCCCCGCGAGCACCCGCCGCGAGGGCCGCGACGCAGCCAGGTACTGACGATGCCTGGCTGGACCGCGCGGGGCGCCGCAGGCTGAGCCGTATGAACGACACGAAACCTCTCACCGGCCTTCTCACCGACAAGGTCACCCTGATCACCGGCGCCGGGCGCGGCATCGGCGCCGCCGCTGCGCGGCTCTTCGCCCGGGAGGGCGCGAAGGTGGTCCTCGCCGCACGCACCGAATCCGAACTGAAGGCCGTGGCCGAGGAGATCCGGGCGGCGGGCGGCACCGCCGACCATGTGGTGTGCGACCTGGCCGACCCGGCGAGCATCCGCGGGCGCCGTCGACACGGCGGTACGGCTGCACGGCCGCCTGGACACCGCCTTCAACAACGCGGGAGCGGTACAGACGGTGGCCCCCGTGGCCGACCTTCCGGAGGACGACTTCGACCTGGCCGTCACGGTCAACTTCAAGGGCACCTGGCTGGCCATGGCGGCCGAGATCAAGGCGATCCGCGCGACCGCGGGCAGCGGCGCGATCGTCAACAACAGCAGCGTGGGCAGCCTCATGGCCAACCCGGAGCTGCCCGCGTACGGGGCCGCCAAGCGGGCGGTCAACAGCCTGACCGAATCCGCCGCCGTCACGTACGGCCCGGAGGGCATCCGGGTCAACGCCATCGCCCCCGGCACCCATATGACCGCCATGCTCGCCTCCTGGGAGGAGCGCAGCCCGGGGATCGTGGCCCAGCTCAACGCCCGTACCCCGCTGGGTCGCGCCGCCGAACCGGAGGAGAGCGCGGAGGCCGCGGCCTGGCTGCTGAGCGACCGCGCGTCGTACGTCACGGGCGTGGTGCTGCCCGTGGACGGCGGCATGCGGGCGTGAGCGCGGCGGCATGCGCGCGAGCACGGCGGCATGCGCGCGAGCACGGCGGCATGCGCGCGAGCGCGAGCCCCGACGAGGGTCAGC
>NZ_GG657754.1:4742455-4768412 GCF_000158915.1 Streptomyces himastatinicus ATCC 53653
ACCAGGGCCCAGCCACCGGCCAGGGCCTCCCAGGCAGCCGGAGTTGCCGCAGCGGCAGACGGGGGCGTCGGGGGAGGTCTCGTCGAGGCCGGGGGCGGGGATGTGGCCGATGTCGCCCGCGGCGCCCTGGGAACCGTGGTGGAGCGCGCCGCCGAGGACGAGGCCGGAGCCGATGCCGGTGCCCGCTTTGACGAAGAGCAGATGGCGGCGGTCGGGCCAGTTGACCCGGTGTTCGCCGAGGGCCATCAGGTTGGTGTCCTTGTCGGCGAGGACCGGGCAGTCGTAGCCGCCGCGGAAGAAGTCCGGCACGGTGTAGCCGTCCCAGCCGGTCATGATGGGCGGGCTGACGACGCGTCCGGTGCCCGCCTCCACCGGGCCGGGCACCCCGATGCCGATGCCGCGCACCCGGTCCGCCGGTTCGCCCGCCTCCTTCAGCAGCCGCCGGAAGTCGTCGGCGACCTGCCCGAGCACCACCTCCGGGCCCTCGGCCACGCTGAGGTCGCGGCGGTGCGAGACGAGCACGTCGCAGCCCATGTCGGCGAGCGCGGTGTGCACATGGCTGCCGCCGATGTCGGCGAGGAGCAGCACCCCGGCGTCGCGGCGCAGCCGGAAGGAGCCCGCGGGACGGCCACCGGTGGAGTCGGCCGCGCCGGACACCTCCAGATAACCGGCCTCGCCCAGCGCCTCCAGCCGCGTGGCCATGGTGGAGCGGGACAGTCCGGTCGCGGCCATGAGCTGGGCCCGGGTGGTGGCCCGGCCGCCGCGGATGAGCGCCAGCACCGCCCCTGGGCCCGTCGGATGCGCCTGACCTGCTGAGACCGCCTCCGCCACTGGGCCCTGTCCTCCATGTTCACGCTCTGTTCGGTACCGCCCACACCGTACCGCCCTTTACGACCGAACCCAAGCACACTTATGTATTGCCCTCACGCAAAAGATGCGTAACATCAGGCAGGCATCACGCACGCAACGACGCGGAGGGACCTCGATGAACGACCTCGGAGTGCACGCCCTGGTGTGGACCGGCGACTGGACGCCCGAAGGCGCCCGGACCGCCGCGGCCCGCAGCCGCGAGGCCGGATACGACCTGGTCGAGATCTCCCTCCACGACCCGGAGCTGGTGGACGTGAAGGACACCCGCCAGGTCCTCGCCGACCACGGCCTGCGCGTCGCCTGCTCCCGCGGCCTCTCCTTCGACTCCGACGTCTCCTCCGACGACCCGGACACCGCCGCCCGCGGCGAGGCGCTGCTGCGCCAGGCCCTGCGCATCACCCACGACCTCGGCGGCGACTACTTCGGCGGGGTGCTCTACAGCGCGCTCGGCAAGTACGGCCGTCCCGCCACCGCCCGGGGGCGCGAGCACGCCGTCCGGGCGCTGCGACGGCTGGCCGCCGAGGCGGACGGCCTCGGGGTGACGCTCGGCCTGGAGGTGGTCAACCGGTACGAGACCAACGTCGTCAACACCGCCCGCCAGTGCCTGGACCTGATCGACGAGATCGGTGCCGACAACGTCCTGGTCCACCTGGACACGTACCACATGAACATCGAGGAGCAGGACTTCTCCCGCCCCGTCCGCGCCTGCGGCGACCGGCTCGGCTACGTCCACATCGGCGAATCCCACCGCGGCTACCTCGGCTCCGGCACCATCGACTTCCCCGCCTTCTTCCACGCCCTCGCCGACATCGGCTACCAGGGCCCGATCACCTTCGAGAGCTTCTCCTCCGCCGTCGTCGCCCCCGGCCTCTCCCACGACCTCGCCGTCTGGCGGAACCTGTGGTCCGAAGGACCGGACCTCGCCGCCCACGCCCGCTCGTACATGGCCGCCCAGATCAAGGCCGCACACGCCCGCACCGCGGCCTGACGCCCGCACCCACCGGACTCCCCGAAAGCACCGCACGCACCGCACGCACCGCACGCACCGAAAGCAGCCCGCCATGACTCCCCAGCAACTCCTCGACCGCGCCCGGCGCCTGGCCGACTCCGGCCACCGCCGGCTGCTCGGCATCGCCGGACCGCCCGGGGCTGGCAAGACCACCCTCGCCGAGTACCTGGTCGGCGCGCTCGGCCCCGACCGCGCGGTCCTGGTCCCGATGGACGGCTTCCACCTCGCCGACGTCGAGCTGCGCCGCCTCGGTCTGCTGGGCCGCAAGGGCGCCCCGGAGACCTTCGACCCGTACGGCTACACCGCGCTGCTGCGGCGCCTGAAGGAGCCGCGCCCCGGCGAGCCTGTGTACGCGCCGGGCTTTGAACGCGAGCTGGAGCAGCCCATCGCGGGCTCCATCCCGGTCGCCCCGGACGTCCCGCTCGTCATCACCGAGGGCAACTACCTGCTGCTGGACGACGCGCCCTGGCGCCCGGTGCGCGAACTGCTGGACGAGACCTGGTGGGTCGAGCTGGACACCGAGGAGCGGGTACGGCGGCTGATCGACCGCCATGAGCGGTTCGGCAAGGAGCCCGCCGAGGCGGAACGCTGGGTCCTCACCTCCGACGAGGCCAACGCCCGCCGCGTCGCCCCCGGCCGCGACGCCGCCGACCTCGTCATCGCCGACTCGGGGGAGACAGGGACATGACCGGCACCCTGAGCCTCGGGGCCGTCGACTGGTTCCTGCTCGCCGTCTACTTCGGCGCGATCATCGCCATCGGCCTCTACACCAAGCGCGCCGTCCGCACCACCGGCGACTTCTTCCTCGCCGGGCGCTCCATGCCCGCCTGGATCACCGGACTCGCCTTCATATCCGCCAACCTCGGCGCCCTGGAGATCATCGGCGGCGCGGCCAACGGCGCCCAGTACGGGGCCGCCGCGGTGCACTTCTACTGGCTCGGCGCGATCCCCGCGATGGTCTTCCTCGGCGTCGTGATGATGCCGTTCTACTACTCGACGCGGGTGCACAGCGTCTCCGAATACCTGCGCCGCCGCTTCAACAACCAGACCCACCTGCTCAACAGCGTCGTCTTCGCCATCGCGCAGATGCTGCTCGCGGGCGTCAACCTCTTCGCGCTCGCGCTGATCGTCAAACTGCTGATCGGCTGGCCGCTGTGGCTGTCCATCGCGCTGTCCGCGGTCTTCGTCCTCGCGTACATCACCCTGGGCGGGCTGGCGGGCGCCATCTACGGCGAGGTGCTCCAGTTCTTCGTCATCCTCGCCGGGCTGATCCCCATCGTCGTCATCGGGCTGCACACCGTCGGCGGCTTCGGCGGCCTGAAGGACGCCGTCCAGGACCCCACCCTGCTGCACACCTGGCAGGGCACCGCCCCCGGCCACTGGACCAATCCGCTCGGCGACTGGATCGGCCTCGCCATGGGCGAGGGCTTCGTCCTCGCCTTCGGCTACTGGACCACCAACTTCGCCGAGGTGCAGCGCTCACTCGCCGCCAAGGACCTCAACTCCGCCCGCCGCACCCCGCTCATCGCGGCCTTCCCCAAGATGGCGCTGCCGCTGTTCACCGTGGTCCCCGGCATGATCGCCCTGGTCATCATCCCCAAGCTGGGCCAGCCCGGCGGGCCCACGTACAACGACGTCATCCCCGAGATGATGCAGCGCTTCCTGCCGACCGGAGTCCTCGGCATCGCCCTCACCGGCCTGCTCGCCGCCTTCATGGCGGGCATGGCCGCCAACATCTCCGGCTTCAACACCGTGTTCACGTACGACATCTGGAAGCCGTACGTGGTGCGCGACCGCGACGACCGCTACTACCTCACCGCCGGGCGCTACGCCACGGTCGCGGGCATCGCGGTGAGCGTCGCCGCGGCGTTCGTCGCCTCCGAGTACAACAACATCCAGAACTACATCCAGCTCCTCTTCTCCTTCTTCAACTCGCCGCTGTTCGCGACCTTCCTGCTGGCGATGTTCTGGAAGCGGGTCACCCCGTGGGCGGGCTTCTGGGGCATGCTCTCCGGCACGGCCGCGGCCGCCGTCGCCCACCTCTCCGCCTACCACATCGGCTGGTTCTACCCCGGCGGCGAAGTCGGCCCGCACGACACCATCAACGCCCAGATGGCCAACTTCTACGGCGCCCTCTTCGCCTTCGTCGTGGACGCCGTCGTCACGATCGCGGTCACCTTCATCACCAAGCCCAAGCCGGAATCCGAACTCCGCGGCCTCGTCTGGGGCCTCCCCGACCCCGACTCCCCCGACGCCCACGAAGCCTCCGTACGCCAGCCCTGGTGGAAGTCCCCGCCGGTCCTCGGCTGCATCATCCTGGCCCTCACGGCAGCCCTGAGCGTCTGGCTCGTCGTCGCCGTATGAACGGAGAGAACCCCATGACCCCGGGAAAGACCTTCGACGTCCGCTGGCTCATCGCCGGACTCCTCGGCCTGTACGGCGCCGTCCTCACCGTACTGGGCGTGACGGACGGCCCCGCCGAACTGGCCAAGGCCGACGGCATCCGCATCAACCTCTGGATCGGCCTGGGCCTCCTGACGGTGGCAACAGCCTTCGCCGCCTGGGCAAAGCTCGCCCCACAGCGCCGCGACGAGGGCTGATCTGCTCCTGTGGGTGCGGCTCGGGCGCGTACACCGCGCCTGAGCCGCGCCCGCATTCACTCAAGCGCGATGAGTCGGCTGTCGAATCCCGAGCGCCGGAGACGTTCGTAGGCCGCCCGTACATCGTCCGGCACTTCCTGCGCGATGGCGAAGCCCGACTTCGGGTACTCGATCACTCGCTGCATATCACCGACCATCGTGTCGATGACCAACTTCTCGTTGCCGATGCTCTTGACGTAATCAGCGAGGTCCAACGGGTCGGAAGCGCACACGACCTCGACCTCGGGCCACGCCTTGCGGCACGTCGCGTACGCGCGCCGCTCCATGTACGGCATGGCGATCAGCATCACGGACTCGACGTCGGCGCCTGCCTCACGCAGTACCTCACGTGAGAACGCGATGTTCTGCCCGGTGTTCCCGGCCTTGGGCTCAAGCAGGATGGCGTCAGCGGGTACGCCCAGGTCAAGCGCGTGCTCGCGGAAATGCACGGCTTCGCCGCGAGGGTAGAGGCCAGCGGTCGTCGGACTGCTGCCGCCGCTGAACACCAGCAGGGGAAACAGACCGGCGTGGAATTGCCTGGCCGCGAACGCCGCTGCCCCCAGATCATGGCTGCCGAGGCAGATCGCCACCGAGCAGGGGCGCGCCTCGTGCCCCATGCGGTGGTAGTCCCAGATCAGCTCGGCATCGCGCCACTGCGCATCGGTGGTCACACGCTGTTCACCGCAGTGAGCTGAAGGATGTAGTGCCGGATGTGGGGCGGCATCCTCTCGGGCAGCTGATCCAGAGGGACCAGCCGTAGCGCTTGGCCTTCGCCCAGAACGAGTCCGCTCTCCTCGCCGTCCCAGGTCCCCAGGAACACGTGCGGCGGAGCCTTGAGGGGGTCGTACGGGGTCACCGCGGCCTCCTCGATCGAGTCCGGCGTGATGCCGGTCTCTTCCTTGATTTCGCGGAGGATGGTGTCCATCGGCGTCTCGCCCGGCTCCCGTCCCCCTCCGGGGAGGGACCAGTGCCCTGGCCAGTGGATCTCGGGCTTCTCGTCCCGGAGTTGCAGGATGATTTCCCGGCGGCTGGTGAGGATCACAGCCAAGCACCCGGGGTTCTTATTCGGCGGAGCCTCTGCCACAACCGTCCTCCCCGACAATGCCTTCGCAACAGTGGCCCCCACCGTAGCGACGGGGGCCACCGGCTTCTCAGTCTTGCCCGGCTTCTTCACCCCAAGTGAGGGCAAGGCGTGCCCAGACGGTCTTGCCGATCGGGCTGCGAGGGTGATGACCGGTCTCCTTGGCCAGGACTGCGACAAGTTGGAGGCCACGACCATGCTCGTCGTCCTCGGTGGCCTCCGTACGATGGGGCAGACGACCGCTGGCCGCATCGGAGACCTCCACGAGACAACTGGTGTCCTCGTGGGTCAGGCGCACTTCGAAGAGGTGCCCACGCTTGTGGCCGTGCTGCACGGCGTTGGTGGCCAACTCGCTGCAGACAAGGACCACCCGGTCGATGTCTTCCTCTCCGTAGCCCCAGTTGCGAAGCGTTTTGCCGACCTGGCTTCGGGCAAGGCGGACGCATCTGGGTGTGGACGTGAACTGCATTTTCCATTGCCGCGTGGCGGGCTGCTGTGGATTGGGGGTGGTCATCGGGAGCATCGCGTCCCCTCGTCGCGGGTGGTTCCAAGGGGGCAAGCTCATCCGATCGGCGACTACGGAAACAGGTCATCGTGATTACCCAACGTGGGTAAAATCGCCGACGGTTCACTGCCCAGACCGCCCACTGTCATGGGGCGAGGAAGAGGGGCACGAGTGCCCGGACCGCAGCCTCACCACAGGCTTCCGCCCGCGTTGCTGGCCAGCCACGAGTGGCAGGATGCCTGCCGGAGCCGCGACTTCGCCCGCATCTTCCGGTTGGTCAAGCTCAAAGCAGGGATCTATCCCTCACGCATCGCCGCACTCTGCGGCATGACGCCCAGCAGAGTTGGCGAAATCATGACCGGGCGCCGCGCGCTGGCGCACATCGACGTCATCGAGCGAGTCGCCGACGGGCTGCGTATCCCCGGTGCGATGCTCGGCCTCGCCCATCGGCCCTGGGAGATCCCCTCATCGGACCATGTACGGGAACGGGCCCCGCGACGAGAGCCAGAGCCTGCCCCGACGCCGGCGCCCTCCGGACCTGCTCCCAGCGACAATCTTGAAGACCTCCTGGCCCTGGCTGACGGGCGGGTCACCCGCTCCACCCTGACGGCGCTGCACTCCTCGGTGGAGGACTACTGGCGTCGTGACGACCAGCACGGCGGCGCATCGCTTCGCCCCGCCATCGTGGGCCACCTCACATATGTCATCCAGATGATGCGTACCGCCCACGACACGCTCCAGCGCGACCTGCAGTCCCTCGCCGCCGAACTGGCACGCCTCGCGGGGTGGGCATACTTCGACGCCCGCCAGTACAGCACCGCGCGCATCTACTTCGCCCAGGCCCTCGGCCTCTCCCACGAGCAGAACGATCGCCTTTTCATGGCCAACGTGCTCTCCTGCATGAGTTTGCAGGCCACCTATGAAGGCAACGCGGTGGACGCCATCGCCCTCGCCTGCAAGGCGCAGGACACTGCGCGGGCGGCCGGTGACCAGCCGCTGGTGATGTCCATGCTCCACATGCGCGAAGCGTTCGCCCATGCCACCCTGGGCGACTCCTCCTCGTGCCACCAGGCCATCGACCGCTCCCGCGATGCGTACGAGTTGGCACGGGGTCGAGAGGACGAGGCCCCGTCGTGGGTCCGCTACTTCGACGAGACCAAGCTCATCGTCGACACCGGCATCGCCTATGCCCGCCTCGGCGAGGCACCGCGCGCCGAACCGCTGATCACCGAGGCCCTGCGCCGACAGGCGGCCGGGCGTCAGCGTGGTCGAGCTCTCCACGCCTACTGGCTCGCCACAGCCCAGTTCCAGCAGGGAAAACTCGACGCAGCCTGCCTCAGTGCCACCCTCGCGCTCGACCTGACGGCGGCCATCGACTCGCCACGAGTCGCTGGGCACCTCCAGGAGTTTCGCCGCCGTCTCGCTCCATACGCCCGCGAGACGCCCGTGATCAGGTTCGAGCAGCGCATGCGAGAGGCACTGTGTTAGCCGGTGACCTTGGTGGCCTCGTCCAGGAGCAGGTACAGCAGACCGACCAGGCTGCCGCTGCTGACGATCTCGCGGCGGTCGATCATTCCGCGGATCTCCGAGAGCGGGATCCACTCGATGCGGTCCGATTCGTTCTGCTCGGTCGGCGGGCCGACGTACGTCGCGCCGTCGGCGCGGAAGACGTGGTGTTCGGAGTCGGTGATGCCGTTCGCGGGCTGGGCGTACACCAGTGGCTTCACCGCCTCCACCCGCCAGCCCGTCTCCTCCTCGACCTCGCGTGCGGCGGCCTGCTCCGGGGTTTCGTCGGGCTCGATGAGGCCCATGGGCAGTTCCCAACCCCAGGCGTCGGTGACGAACCGGTGCCGCCACATCATCAGCACCCGCTTCTGCTCATCCACCACGGCGGCGACGGCCAGGTGCCGCATCCGCACCACATGGTGTTCCCAGCGATGGCCATCCGGCTGCTGGACGTCCACGAGCCACAGGTTCACCCACGGGTTGCTGTAGATCTGCCGCTCACCATGGACGGTCCACCGCATGAGCCCACTCCCCTCGCCGACGCGACTCCCAGCATGTCACTCGGACGAAACGCAGCCGGGCCGGAGGCGCAAGGTGCGCACCCGGCCCGCTGTCGGCATGGAGAGCGGAACTACTCCCCGCGGTTCAGCCGCTGGGCGGCTTCCGTTGCCCAGTAGGTGAGGATCATCCCCGCGCCCGCGCGGCGGATGGAGGTCAGGGTCTCCATGATCGCGCGGTCGCGGTCGATCCAGCCGTTCGCGGCGGCCGCTTCGACCATCGCGTACTCGCCGGAGATCTGGTACGCGGCCACCGGCACGTCCACCGCGTCCGCGATCTGGCGCAGGATGTCCAGGTACGGGAGGGCGGGCTTGACCATGACCATGTCGGCGCCCTCGGACAGGTCCAGCTCCAGCTCGCGCAGGGACTCGCGGGCGTTGGGCGGGTCCTGCTGGTACGTCTTGCGGTCGCCCTGGAGGGACGAGCCGACCGCCTCGCGGAAGGGGCCGAAGAAGGCGGAGGCGTACTTGACGGTGTACGCGAGGATCGACACGTCCTGGTACCCGGCGCCGTCGAGGGCCTCGCGGATGACGCCGACCTGGCCGTCCATCATGCCGCTCGGGCCGACCGTGTGGGCGCCCGCGTCGGCCTGGACGCGGGCCATCTCGGCGTAGCGCTCCAGGGTGGCGTCGTTGTCGATCCGGCCCTCGGCGTCCAGGACGCCGCAGTGGCCGTGGTCGGTGTGCTCGTCCAGGCACAGGTCCGACATGATCACGAGGTCGTCGCCGACCTCGGCGCGCACGTCCCGGATGGCAACCTGGAGAATCCCGTCCGGGTCGGTGCCGGGGGTGCCGATCGCGTCCTTCTTGGACTCCTCCGGCACCCCGAACAGCATGATCCCGCCGATACCCGCCGCGACCGCCTCGGCCGCGGCCTTCCGCAGGGTGTCCCGGGTGTGCTGGAGGACGCCCGGCATCGACTGGAGCGGAACCGGCTCGCTGATGTCCTCCCGCACGAACGCGGGCAGGATCAGCTCGGCCGGGTGCAGCCGGGTCTCGGCGACCATGCGCCGCATCGCCGGTGTCGTACGCAACCGACGGGGACGGGCCCCGGGGAAGTTGCCGTACCGCGTGCTCAAGAGCGTGCCCTCCTTCGCGATCCGGGCCGTCGCTCGCTCGGGCGCGTGACCGGGTCCCCGGCCTCGACCGCGGCCTGGCGCCGCGCCGCGCCGAAGTCCGCGAGCGCCTCGGCCAGCTTCAGCACCGAGGGCTCGGGCGACAGCACGTCCACCCGCAGGCCGTGCTCCTCCGCGGTCTTCGCGGTGGCCGGGCCGATACAGGCGATGACAGTGACATTGTGCGGCTTGCCCGCGATGCCGACGAGGTTCCGCACCGTGGACGACGAGGTGAAGAGCACCGCGTCGAACCCGCCGCCCTTGATGGCCTCACGGGTCTCGGCCGGCGGCGGCGAGGCGCGCACCGTGCGGTACGCGGTGACGTCGTCGACCTCCCAGCCCAGTTCGATCAGCCCGGCGACCAGGGTCTCGGTGGCGATGTCGGCGCGCGGCAGGAACACCCGGTCGATCGGGTCGAAGACCGGGTCGTACGGCGGCCAGTCCTCCAGCAGCCCGGCAGCGGACTGCTCACCGCTGGGCACCAGATCCGGCTTCACACCGAAGTCGATCAGCGACTTGGCGGTCTGCTCGCCCACCGCCGCGACCTTGATCCCGGCGAACGCGCGGGCGTCGAGCCCGTACTCCTCGAACTTCTCGCGCACCGCCTTGACGGCGTTGACCGAGGTGAAGGCGATCCACTCGTAGCGCCCGGTGACCAGGCCCTTGACCGCCCGCTCCATCTGCTGCGGGGTGCGCGGCGGCTCGACGGCGATCGTCGGCACCTCGCTGGGCACCGCACCGTACGAACGCAGCTGGTCCGACAGCGAGGCGGCCTGCTCCTTGGTGCGCGGCACCAGGACCTTCCAGCCGAACAGCGGCTTGGACTCGAACCAGGACAGCTGATCGCGCCGCTCGGCCGCGCCGCTCTCGCCGACGACCGCTATCACGGGCTGCGAGCCCTGCGGCGACGGCAGCACCTTCGCCGACTTCAGCACCTGCGCGATGGTGCCGAGCGTCGCCGTCCAGGTGCGCTGACGGGTGGTGGTACCGGCGACGGTGACCGTCAGCGGGGTGTCCGGCTTGCGGCCCGCGGACACCAGCTCGCCCGCGGCGGCCGCGACCGTCTCCAGGGTGGCGGAGACGACGGCCGTCGAGTCGGACGAGCCGACCTCGCTCCAGCAGCGCTCGTCGGCGGTACGGGCGTCCACGAAGCGCACATCGGCGCCCTGGGAGTCCCGCAGCGGCACCCCCGCGTAGGCGGGCACGCCCACCGCGGACGCGACACCGGGGACCACCTCGAAGACGATGCCCTCGGCGGCGCACGCCAGCATCTCGTCGGCGGCGTATCCGTCCAGGCCAGGGTCGCCCGCTACCGCGCGGACGACCCGCTTGCCGCCGCGCGCGGCCGCCATGACAAGATTGGTGCTGTCCCGCAATACCGGGACCTCGGCGGTGCCTGACGACGCATCAGGGCCCGTCTGCCCTGGCGTGCCCTGAGCTTCCGCGGCCACGCCCGGCCTGACGTGCGTACGTACCACGTCGAGCACATGCGGGTCGGCGATCAGCACGTCCGCGGCCGCTAGGGCCTCCACGGCCCGCAGCGTCAGTAGGCCCGGATCTCCGGGGCCGGCACCGAGAAAGGTGACGTGCCCGCAGCCGGGGTGGTTAGGGGCATTGGGGTTCAAAGTGCTCGCTCCCCCATAAGACCGGCCGCACCCTTGGCGAGCATCTCGGCGGCGAGTTCGCGACCGAGGTCCGCGGCCTGATCGGGCGACGCGGGTACGGGACCGGTGGTGGACAGCTGCACCAGCGTCGTGCCGTCGGTCGTGCCGACGACGCCGCGCAGGCGCATTTCGGTGACAACCTGACCGTCGCCCAACAGGTCGGCCAGCGCCCCCACAGGTGCGCTGCAGCCGGCCTCCAGGGCGGCGAGCAGGGAACGCTCGGCGGTCACGGCGGCCCGCGTGTGCGGGTCGTCGAGTCCGGCGAGCAGGGCAGTCAACTCCGCGTCGTCCGCGGCACATTCGACTGCCAGAGCCCCCTGGCCGGGGGCGGGCAAAACATGGTCGGCGTCGAGGATCTCGGTCGCCTCGCCGATCCGCCCGAGGCGGCTCAGCCCGGCGGCGGCGAGCACCACGGCGTCCAGTTCACCGGAGCGGACGTAGCCGATCCGGGTGCCGACGTTGCCGCGGATCGGCACGGTCTCGACATCGAGCCCGACCGACCGCGCCCACGCGTTGAGCTGCGCGGCACGGCGCGGCGAACCGGTGCCTATCCGGGCGCCGGGCGGCAGCTGTTCGAAGGTGAGGCCGTCGCGCGCGATGAGCGCGTCGCGCGGGTCCTCGCGCCGCGGGATCGCGGCCAGGGTCAGGCCCTCCGGCTCGGCGGTCGGCAGGTCCTTCAGCGAGTGGACGGCGAAGTCGATCTCGCCGCTCAGCAGCGCCTCGCGCAGCGCCGAGACGAAGACGCCGGTGCCGCCGATCTGCGCGAGCTGCTCGCGCGAGACGTCCCCGTACGTCGTGATCTCGACCAGCTCGACGGGGCGGCCGGTCAGCTCGCGCACCGCGTCGGCTATCAGGCCGGACTGGGCCATGGCGAGCGCACTGCGGCGGGTCCCCAGCCGCAGCGGGGTGGCGGGGGCGGTGGTCATGCCCGGCCTCCCTTCGGGTCGTTCGGTTCGGCGGCGGCCGTGGGGCCGTTGCTGTCGGCCCGGCTGACGGCGGCAACCGCCTGGGGGTCGAGGTCGAAGAGCTCGCGCAGCGCGTCCGCGTAACCCGCGCCGCCCGGAGTGCTCGCCAGCTCCTTGACCCGCACGGTGGGCGCGTGCAGCAGCTTGTCGACGACCCGGCGCACGGTCTGGGTGATCTCCGAGCGCTGCTTGTCGTCCAGATCGGGCAGGCGTCCGTCGAGCCGGGCGATCTCACTCGCGACGACATCTGCCGCCATGGTACGCAGCGCGACCACGGTCGGCGTGATGTGCGCGGCGCGCTGGGCCGCCCCGAAGGCGGACACCTCGGCGGAGACGATTCCGCGGACCTTGTCGACGTCGGCGGCCAGCGCGACCGCGGACGACCCCGTGTCGTCGTCAGGGGTGGCGGCCGCCTCGGCGAGGGACTCGATGTCGACCAGCCGCAGCCGCTCGATCCGGTGCGCCGCCGCGTCTATGTCACGCGGCATCGCCAGGTCCAGCAGCGAGACGGTGGCGGCGTGCCCGCCGGTGGGGCAGCCCGCCCGCTGGGTGAGGGCGGTGCGCAGATCGTCCTCGGTCAGCACCAGGCCGGTCGCGCCCGTACAGGAGACGACGATGTCGGCGTGCGGCAGCTCGCCCGCGACCCGGTCGCGCGGCACGGCGCGGGCGATCAGGCCGGGCCGCTGGTCCGGGGCGGCCTCGCGCGCGGCGTCGGCCGCGAGGTCAGCGACGGCGACGGCGGCGCCCAGCCCGGTGTGCTGGCCCGCGAGGGACTCGGCGAGCCGCAGGGCCCGCTCCAACGTCCTGTTGGCGATCACCAGTTCTGCCACACCGGCCCGCGCGAGGGTCGTCGCGGCCAGCGAGGACATCGACCCGGCGCCGATCACCAGGGCACGCTTCCCGGCCGCCCAGTCCGGCACCGACTCGGCCCCGGCCAGCTGCTCCAGGCCGAAGGTCACCAGCGACTGCCCGGCCTTGTCGATCCCGGTCTCGCTGTGTGCCCGCTTGCCGACCCGCAGCGCCTGCTGGAAGAGGTCGTTCAGCATCCGGCCCGCGGTGTGCAGCTCCTGCCCGAGCGCGAGCGCGTCCTTGATCTGGCCGAGGATCTGGCCCTCTCCGACGACCATCGAGTCCAGCCCGCAGGCCACCGAGAAGAGGTGGTGGACGGCCCGGTCCTCGTAGTGGACGTAGAGATACGGAGTCAGCTCGTCCAGGCCGACACCGGTGTGCTGGGCGATCAGGGTGGACAGTTCGGCCACTCCGGCGTGGAACTTGTCCACATCGGCGTACAGCTCGATCCGGTTGCAGGTGGCCAGCACCGCGGCCTCGGTGGCGGGCTCGGCGGCGAGCGTGTCCTGCAACAGCTTCGCCTGCTCGTCCCCCACCAGGGCAGCGCGCTCCAGCACGCTCACGGGCGCGCTGCGGTGACTCATTCCGACGACGAGGAGACTCATGCCGGCATCACGGCGGGCACATCCCCGTCAGGTCCCTGCCGATTGCCGTCGACACTGTGGCCACCGGTGCCGCCGGACCCGCCGGCGGCCGGGCGGTGCGAGGCGGCGGAGGACGGCTTGGGCGTCGTCGCGACACCCGGCTCGCCGGTTCCGGCCGTCTCCCGCTCGGGAGGGGTGGCCTCCTCGCCCGCCTTGCGCTGCTCGTGGAAGGCGAGGATCTGGAGCTCGATGGAGAGGTCGACCTTACGGACGTCCACACCCTCCGGAACGGACAGCACGGTGGGCGCGAAGTTGAGGATCGAGGTGATCCCGGCCGCCACGAGGCGGTCACAGACCTGCTGGGCGGCACCGGCCGGGGTGGCGATGACGCCGATCGAGACCCCGTTGTCGTCGATGATCTTCTCGAGCTCGTCGGTGTGCTGCACCGCGATGCCCGCGACCGGCTTCCCGGCCATCGCCGGATCGGCGTCGATCAGCGCGGCGACCCGGAAGCCACGGGAGGCGAAGCCGCCGTAGTTGGCGAGCGCGGCGCCGAGATTACCGATACCGACGATCACGACCGGCCAGTCCTGGGTGAGGCCGAGCTCCCGCGAGATCTGGTAGACGAGGTACTCCACGTCGTAGCCGACACCCCGGGTGCCGTACGAGCCGAGGTACGAGAAGTCCTTGCGCAGCTTGGCCGAATTGACCCCGGCGGCGGTCGCGAGTTCCTCGGAGGACACCGTGGGCACCGAGCGCTCGGAGAGCGCGGTCAGGGCGCGCAGATACAGCGGTAGCCGGGCGACGGTGGCCTCGGGGATTCCTCGGCTTCGGGTCGCCGGTCGGTGAGTTCGGCCAGTTGCCACGGTGCTCCTGCGGGTAGAGCGGGGCTGCGGGCGGCCGGCTGGCGTGACGCCGCCCCATCGACAGCAGGCTATGTCTTTGTGAACGCGTGCACAAAGATGGTGTCCGCTTTGTCCGAGCAAAGTGACCGGTGTCACGCACCCTTTCGACCTGGCCACGGAACCACCACCAGCGTCGCACCGTTCCCCATGGACGCGCACGCACCGCGGAGACGCCGAGGGGAGCACGGGCCCTCACTCCTCACCGTTTTACCCCCGGACAGCAACAAATCGCCCACGATGGTAAACCGCCCCGGGCCCCACAGCCGAACTCGTGGCCTCGCCCCGGCAGGGGCCGGGCATCATGGAGGGATGAGTCCGCTGTTGCGCCGTAGCCCCCGCAAGAAGCCCAGCGAGCGCACGGTGACCCTGATCGGCAAGCCCGACTGTCACCTCTGCGAGGACGCCGAGGCCGTGATCGAGAAGGTCTGCGGCGAGCTGGGCACCCCCTGGGAGAAGAAGGACATCACCCAGGACGAGGAGCTGTACCGGAAGTACTGGGAGCAGATTCCGGTTGTCCTGGTCGACGGCGCCCAGCACGACTTCTGGCGGGTCGATCCCAAGCGACTGCGCACCGCCCTCGGCGGCTGACGCCCGCCCTCACCCGCCTCCCTTTCGCGTAACCTGAATCCGCTCGACACCGGGGCGTAACGGGAAGCTCCGAGGGCGTGGCTATGCTCGCTCCATGGCCGCACTGGGATGGTTCACCCGACGTCGACAGCCCGCCACGGAGCGGAGTGTCCTCGCCGGAGAGGCATCGGCCGAGGCGGCGCGCAAGTCGTCGGCCGAGACTGCCCCGCCACAGACCGCCGCCGAGCCGGAGTTCCCCGTCGTCGGGGACGAGCAGGCCGCCGCCTTCTTCGACCTGGACAACACGGTCATGCAGGGCGCCGCGCTCTTCCACTTCGGCCGCGGGCTCTACAAGCGGCATTTCTTCCGCAAACGCGAGCTGGCCCGCTTCGCCTGGCAGCAGACGTGGTTCCGGATGGCCGGTGTCGAGGACCCGGCCCACATGGAGGACGTGCGCAGCAGCGCGCTGTCGATCGTCAAGGGCCACCGGGTCGCCGAGCTGATGTCGATCGGCGAGGAGATCTACGACGAGTACATGGCCGACCGCATCTGGCCCGGCACCCGCGCCCTCGCCCAAGCCCATCTGGACGCCGGGCAGCGGGTGTGGCTGGTGACCGCGGCCCCCGTCGAAACCGCCACGATCATCGCCCGGCGGCTGGGACTGACCGGGGCACTGGGGACGGTGGCCGAGTCCGTCGGCGGCGTCTACACCGGCAAACTGGTCGGCGAACCGCTGCACGGCCCCGCGAAGGCGGAGGCCGTACGCGCGCTGGCGGCGGCCGAGGGGCTCGACCTGAACCGCTGCGCCGCGTACAGCGACTCCTCCAACGACATCCCGATGCTGTCGATCGTCGGCCACCCCTACGCCGTGAACCCCGACAGCGGGCTGCGCAAGCACGCCCGCGAACGCGGCTGGCGGCTGCGCGACTACCGCACCGGCCGCAAGGCGGCCCGCATCGGCATCCCGGCCGCGGCCGGGGTGGGCGCGGTGGCGGGCGGCACGGCGGCCGCCGTGGCCCTCCACCGCCGCAGGCGCTAGGCCCCGTTCGTCCCAGGGGCACCTCCTGCCCCGGGAGGCACCCCCATCACCGTGACCCACCGTCGCCGTACGAGGGTGACCGGGCATGCCCGCCCTTGACCGATCGTCGCGCTGCGTGACGGCATGGGCAGCGATACGGACGGTCATCGGACGACCGCGTCCGTCCCGTTTCAGACAATCCGCGTTTGGTGCCCCATAGCGCCCTCGCCAGTCCCCTTACCGCCGGTTTGTCACAACACGCCATACCAGCGCACAACCAGCGAAGCTTTTCGATCAACTCCCATACTGCATTCGATACTTGATCCGTCATTAACCCATAACGAAGCAGACGGAAACGATGATTTGAGCAACTGGGTGTAGCGCCGCCTATACGAAGCGTTATTCTCCTAAGACGCAAACCGGTACCCACGCGTCCCTACGGCGGGTGAACGGTCCCGTACTGCACGTGATGGAAGCTCTGCCTCTGGGAGTCCCGTGTACCCACACGTCGGGGTTGACGCCTCGGGCCTGGCTACGCTGCGCGCAACGGTCCTCGACTGTCTGCGCGGCTTCGTCCCCACCGCGTATGCCGTCCCCGCCCTCGCCCTCGCCTCGCCCGTGCCCGCCGGTGCGGCCGGTCCCGCCGGTCCTTCCGAGGGCACGGCCAGCCGGTCCGGCACCGCCGGTCCCTGCTATGCGCTCACGGACGGCGGAGCGGCGGTCGGCAGACGTTCCCGCGGCTCCACCTCCACCGCCCGGCGGCCAGGCACCGACAGCGACAGCCGCCGGATGATGGACCTCGTGGAGCGCGCCCAGGCGGGCGAGGCCGAGGCCTTCGGCCGGCTCTACGACCAGTACGCCGACACGGTGTACCGCTATATCTACTACCGGGTCGGCGGCCGGGCCACGGCCGAGGACCTCACCAGTGAGACGTTCCTGCGCGCCCTGCGCCGCATCGGGACCTTCACCTGGCAGGGCCGCGACTTCGGCGCCTGGCTGGTGACGATCGCCCGCAACCTCGTCGCCGACCACTTCAAGTCCAGCCGCTTCCGGCTGGAGGTCACCACCGGCGAGATGCTCGACGCCAACGAGGTCGAGCGCAGCCCGGAGGACTCCGTCCTGGAGTCCCTCTCCAACGCGGCGCTGCTCCAGGCGGTACGGAAACTCAACCCGCAGCAGCAGGAGTGCGTGACGCTCCGCTTCCTCCAGGGCCTCTCGGTCGCCGAGACCGCCCGCGTCATGGGGAAGAACGAGGGCGCGATCAAGACCCTTCAGTACCGGGCCGTGCGCACCCTGGCGCGGCTGCTGCCGGACGACGCCCGCTGACCCCGGGAAGCGCGGGCGCGACGTGTGGTCCGATCATCGGGAGGGCGTAACCCCTGTGCTGCGCCGCTCGTTGTGGGAGATGCAGGCGCCTCGCGGTCGTACCCTGCCCGTAGTCCCCTCACTCGATCGAGTGGACGCGCGCATGGCACGGAACCTCCAGGTGTCCTGGGGAGTCGACCGTCACGAGAAGAGGAGGTGCCGCCCGTGATCGCGAACGTATCGGCGCACCGGCGGGCGAACGCCTTCGCCGAGGCGCTGGAGGCCCTGGAGGCTCTGGAGAGCCGGCACCGGGCGTCCCAGGACACGACCGGGGCGGCCGCGCCAGCGGCCGCCGCCGAACCGTCCGGCCCGGCGGCGGAGAGCCCCGGCCAGCAGCAGCGGCTGGTGGGCCTGGCGCGGCAGCTCGGCGAGCTGCCGGCGCCGACGCTGTCCGCCGATGTCAAAACCACCCAGCGGGCCCAGCTGATCGCCGCCATGGAGGCCGCCTTCGCGGACGGCGCGTCCCGCGTCCCCGAGCAGCGCCGCCGTAGCAACGGCGCCCACCGGGCGAAACCCCCGGTGGCCAGACTCCGGCCCCGCTCCCGCTGGTCCAAGGGGCTCGCGGCCGGTGGGCTCACCGTGGGAGTCGCGGCGGGCGCGTTCGGCGGAGTCGCCGCGGCCAGCTCCGACGCGCTCCCGGGTGACACCCTCTACGGGTTCAAGCGGGGCATGGAGGACCTGAAGCTGGAGATGGCCGACGGCGACGCCGACCGCGGCCGGATCTATCTGGACCAGGCGTCCACCCGGCTGAGCGAGGCGCGTCGGCTGATGGAGCGGGCCCGCTCCGGCGACCTCGACCACGACCAGCTCGGCGAGATCCGCCGCGCCCTGTCCGGGATGCGCCATGACGCGTCCGAGGGCCACCGGCTGCTGCGCGGGGTGTACAAGCGGGACGGCTCGCTCGGCCCGATGCGGGAGCTGTCCACCTTCGCCACGGCGCACCGCGACGGCTGGAGCCGGTTGCGCGAGCAGCTGCCGGTCCAGCTCATGGACGTCGGTGAGCAGGTCAGCTCGGTCTTCGACGCCATAGACGATGAGGTCGGCCCGCTGCGCTCGCTGCTGCCCACCTCCCGGGAACAGCACGGGCAGTCCGGCCAGCCGAGCGGCGAGCTGCCGCCGCGCCCCGGCGCGGTGGAGCCGGAGCGCGGCCAGGAGGCATCCTCCCCTGCCACCCCGACCCACAGCCGCCCCGGTGACGCCTCGGCCAAGCCGCACCCGTCGGCGTCGGCCGCCCCCGAGGAGCAGGGCGGCCTGGTGGGTGGCGCCGGTGGTCTGCTGGAGCCGCCGACCGGCGCGGCGACACCGAGCCCGTCCACGGGCAAGGGCGACACGGGCGGCGGCAAGCCGTCCCAGCCGGACATCACCATCCCGCCGCTGCTGCCCGATCTGCTGCCGGGGCTCGATCTCGACGGCGACGACACGAGGTGATCGGCCGGTCGGGTCCGGCACCGCCGGACCCGACCGCCATCGCTTAAAAGAACACCGAGCGGCGCTGCACCAATAGCTTGTACAGCGTGTGCTGGATCGTTTCCCTTACCTGGTCCGTCAGGTTGAACATCAGCATCGGGTCGTCCGCGGCCTCCGGCGGATGCCCGTCCGTCGGGATGGGCTCGCCGAACTGGATCGTCCACTTCGTCGGCAGCGGCACCGCCCCCAGCGGGCCGAGCAGCGGGAACGTCGGCGTGACCGGGAAGTACGGAATCCCCAGCAGCCGGGCGAGCGTCTTCGCGTTCCCGACCATCGGGTAGATCTCCTCCGCGCCCACGATCGAGCACGGCACGATCGGCGCCCCGGCGCGCAGTGCCGTCGAAACGAAGCCGCCCCGACCGAACCGCTGGAGCTTGTACCTGTCGGCGAACGGCTTTCCGATGCCCTTGAAGCCCTCCGGCATCACCCCGACGACCTCGCCGCGCTCCAGCAGCAGCTGGGCGTCCTCGGAACAGGCGAGGGTGTGACCGGCCTTGCGCGCGAGTTCGTTGATGACCGGCAGCACGAAGACCAGATCGGCGGCGAGCAGCCGCAGATGGCGCTGGGCGGGGTGGTTGTCGTGCACCGCGACCTGGAGCATCAGCCCGTCCAGCGGCAGCACCCCGGAGTGGTTGGCGACCACGAGCGCGCCGCCGCTCTCCGGAATGTTCTCGATGCCCTTCACCTCGACCCGGAAGTACTTCTCGTACATCGGGCGGAGCATCGACATCAGCACCTGGTCGGTGAGGTCCTCGTCGTAGCCGAAGTCGTCGACCTCGTACTCGCCGGTGATCCGGCGGCGCAGGAAGCTCAGCCCGTGGGCGAGCTTGCGCTCCCAGTCACCGCCGCCGGACGCCCGCTTCGGCGGGTGCGGGGGCGGTGGCGGGGCGGCCGCCGCTGAGGTCTCGGGGTGGTGCTCCAGCTCCTCGTCGCGCTGCTGCGGTACGGGCTTCAACGGGCCCTGGGACCGGTTCGAACGGCCCGTGCGCAGCCCCTTCCGCCGGGACCGGGGTTCCTCACCGAACGGAATGACCTTGGCATCCGCCATGGTGGTGCGCTCCTCATTTCTGGGCTCCGGCGGGCAGCAGTGCGCCGAGCCGGTCGATGGTACGGGCGAGGGTCTCGGGCGGGAGCAGCCCGGGACCGCGGCTGTGCACATAGTCCGCGAAGGCGCCGGCGGTGGTGTTCTCCGGGGTCAAATCCCAGCGTCTCGCGCATCTGGGTCGTGGCCACCACCCGGCCGTGGGTGAGCAGCCGGACCTGCTCGGGCGAGAAGTCGGTGATGCCGAGGGACCGCAGCGCGGTGCGGGCCCAGCGCAGGGTCGGCAGCAGCAGCGGCAGGGTGGGGCGGCCGAGGCGGCGGGCGGCCTGGGAGAGCAGCAGCACCCCGTCGCCCGCGATGTTGAACGTGCCGCTGTTGAGCGTGCCGCGGCGCGGTTCGGAGGCGGCGATCCGCAGCACCTCGAGGGCGTCCTTCTCATGGACGAACTGGAGCCGCGGGTCGTAGCCGATGACGGTGGGCAGCACCGGCAGCGCGAAGTACTCGGCGAGCGGGGAGTCCGCGCACGGCCCCAGGATGTTGGCGAAGCGCAGCACGCATACCGCGACGTCGGGGCGGCGCCGGGCGAAGCCGCGTACGTACCCCTCGACCTCGACGGTGTCCTTGGCGAAGCCACCGCTCGGCAGCGATTTGGGCGGGGTGGTCTCGCTGAAGACGGCGGGGTCGCGGGGCGCGGAGCCGTACACGCTGGTGCTGGACTTCACCACCAGCCGCTGGACCGACGGCGCCTTCTGGCAGGCACCGAGCAGCTGCATGGTGCCGATGACGTTGGTTTCCTTGACCGAGGTGCGATTTCCGCGGGCGCCGAGCGGGGTGCCGTTGATGTCCATGTGGACGACGGTGTCGACGCCGAATTCGGCGAGGAGTTTCCCGATCGTGGGGTGACGGATGTCGGCCCGGACGAAATCGGCGCCGCCCAGCTGGTGTTCGGGGGCGACCGCGTCGACTCCGATGACCCGGTCGACGTCCGGCTCACGCTGTATACGCCGTACGAATCGGCCCCCCAGCCGGCGGGCGACTCCGGTGACGAGCACGACCTTTCCCAAGATCAGCGCCTTCCTTCCCACCCTCGTCCGAGCTTTCCGAGCTGGGCTGTGCGGAACACCGTAACCGCTCGATGTTGCGCTGTGATGACCACTCGCCGCGCGGTGCGACGTTTTGAGCCGAGGGCCCCGCCGGACGCACCGCAGCCCTTCCACCATGGGTGGAAGGGCTGCGGGACGAACACAGCGCCGCTGGTCCTACTTCTTGTTACGACGCTGGACGCGCGTGCGCTTGAGCAGCTTGCGGTGCTTCTTCTTCGCCATCCGCTTGCGCCGCTTCTTGATAACAGAGCCCACGACTACCCTCGCTCACTTCGATTCACTCGGTGCGGGGCGTCCGAGCCCACACGACCTACATCGGGCCAGCCTACCCGCCACCGGGCGAACCACGTAATCCGAGGGGCGTCGGCCTAAGTGGCCTAAGCGGACTCCACCCCCACATAGGACTCGCGGAGGTACTCATGCACCGCTTGCTCCGGGACCCGGAAGGACCTGCCCACCCTGATCGCCGGCAGATGACCGCTGTGCACCAATCGGTACACGGTCATCTTGGAGACTCGCATCACCGAGGCGACTTCCGCCACGGTCAGAAACTGAACCTCATTCAGAGGCCGTTCGCCAGCAGCCATGACACACCACCTGAACCTTCCGCACATGTCGGGCACCGGCTTCCCCTCCGGTGACTCCTGCTCGCATGCGCGCTCATCCCCAGGTTAGGGGCGGGTGATGCGAGTGGGGAAGAGGAGTAGCGATCGCACGCCTACTGTGACAGACACGCTCGATTGAGTACATAGCGAGTAAGCGGCCGGTAGTAACCAGACCGCACAGCGTCATCAAGTGGAACGGCGACGGACACCTGTCCCTCGGCCTCCCCGACGAACAGCGCGGGGTCGTCGGTGTCTCCCAGCCCGATGGCCGCGAACCCCAGTTGACCTGCCCCGCAGACCCATCCGTGGTCCCCGATCACCAGCCCCGGCAGGGGCCCGCCGGACTCCGCGGCACAGGCGAGGGCGACCCGAACCGGGAGGGGCGAATGGCTGTGGGCGCCCGGCTCACTCGCGGTCGGCCGGGCGCCGGGTTCCCGCACCATCGCGACTCCCCGTACGTAGGTGAGCTGGTACGTACGTACGCCAAACCGAGTCGTTATGTCGACACATCTACCCTCCGCAGGGGTGAGGATCCGGCATCCCGCCGCCGAGAGGGCCGCCGCCAACGCGGCGTAGAAACCCAGGAGACGGTGGGGGTGGCCGGTGCCCAGGAGCACCGGCGCCCGGGTCTCGGCGGCCGCCCGGAGGCGGTCCGCGAAGGTCTGGAGCGCGGCGATCGTACGCTCCGGGTCGATCACATCGTGACCGGAGACATCCGCCGGGTTGACCGAAACCCCGCATTTACTCCCCATGAGGCGAAGCAATTCGGAGAAGGACCAGTCGTATTCGGGCTCCAGGCCCAGCAGCACCCGGGGGTCGCGGGCGGCGAAGAGCCGATAGCGGCGCAGGCTCTCCTCCCGGCTGGTGGCCACCGGCCCGGCGAGCCGCGCCGCCAGCAGATGCGCACGCAGCGCGGCGGTACTCAACACCCCACCGATGCTGCTGGATCACCGTCCGCCCCCGAAGGGGAACGCCCCGAGTTCCCACGGTCGGCCTAACACTGGCGTACGAGTCGGGGCCGCACCCGAGGGCTAGGGCAGCAGGCCGCGGTGGGGGAAGACGGCCCGCCGGGTCGCCAGAATCGCCTGGTCCAGGCGGTCCGCCGGGTCGTAGCCGGACTCGGCGAAGTCCTGCCAGCGCGGCTCACGCCCGTCCGTCATCCGCCGCGGCGCCTCCAGCCGGGTCCGCCGGTACACCTCGTGCCGCCACTCCTCCGGCACCTCCGCCTCCGGCGCCACCGGACGCCCCGCCGCGATCGCCACCAGATGCGTCCACGACCGCGGCACCACCTCCACCACCGCGTAGCCGCCTCCCCCGAGGGCCACCCAGCGCCCGTCCGCGTACTCATGCGCCAGCCGGTGGCAGCTCTCCGCCACCGCACGCTGCGCGTCCACGGTCACGCCCAGGTGCGCGAGGGGATCCTCGATGTGGGTGTCCGCGCCGTGCTGGGTCACCAGCACCTGCGGCCGGAACGCGGCCAACAGCTCCGGCACCACCGCGTGATAGGCCCGCAGCCAGCCCGCGTCCCCGGTCCCGGCCGGGAGCGCCACGTTCACCGCCGAGCCCTCGGCGCCCTGGCCGCCCGTCTCCTCGGGCCATCCGGTCTGCGGGAAGAGGGTGCGCGGATGCTCGTGCAGCGAGATCGTCAGCACCCGCGGATCGTCCCAGAAGGCCGCCTGCACGCCGTCGCCGTGGTGCACGTCCACATCCACGTACGCGACCCGCTCGGCGCCCAGCTCCAGCAGCCGGGCCACCGCCAGCGCCGCGTCGTTGTACACGCAGAACCCGGCGGCGCCGCCGGGCATGGCGTGGTGCAGCCCGCCCGCGAAGTTCACCGCGTGCAGCGCCTCACCGCGCCAGACGCTCTCCGCCGCGCCCACCGACTGCCCGGCGATCAGCGCCGACGCCTCGTGCATTCCGGCGAACGCCGGATCGTCCATGGTCCCGAGCCCGTACGAACCGTCCGCTCCCGCCGGATCGGCCGAGGCCCTGCGCACCGCCTCGATGTACTCCTGGCGGTGGACCAGCCGCAGCGTCGAGTCGCCGGCCGCCTTGGCGGCCACCACCTCGACCGCCCGGTCGAGCCCGAACGCCTCCACCAACCTCATGGTCAGCGCGAGACGGACCGGGTCCATCGGATGCCCGGCACCGAAGTCGTACCCGGTTACTTCCTCATCCCACATCAACTGTGCGCGGCCGCTCATGCCCGTCACCGTATCGGGCCGGTACAGCCGTGAACGACCTCGCATAGACCAACGTCACGAGGACGAGCGCCATCGGCACGAGCATCGCCCCGCGGTAGTTCCACGCGCCGCCCAGCGCGCCCACGAGCGGCGAACCGATCAGAAAGCCCACGTAATTGAAAATGTTCAGGCGCGCGATGGCCGCGTCCGACGCTCCGGGGAAGAGCCGCCCTGCGGCGGCGAACGTCTGCGGCACCAGGACGCACAGCCCGAGCCCCAGCAGCGTGAACCCGAGCATCCCCACCCAGGCCCCGGGCGCCGCCGCGACCACGGCGAACCCGCCCGCCGCGAGCAGCGCCCCGGCCCGGACGACGGCGGCCGCGCCGAAGCGCCGCACCCCGAGGTCGCCGAAGGTACGGCCGAGGAGGGTGGTGACCATGTAGACGTTGTACGGCACCGTCGCCAGCTGATCGGAGCTGTGCAGCACGTCCTCCAGATACTTGGCGGACCAGTTGGAGACCGTGGAGTCGCCGATGTAGGCGAAGGTCATGACGAGGCAGAGCGGCAGCAGCAGCTTCATGTTCACCGCCCCCGCCTCGTTCGTGTCGCCCTCTCCGCCGGGACCGCCCTCGTCGTCGGCGAACCAGCGGCCCGCGATGAACGCCACGGGCACGAGGACCGCCACCAGCGGCGCGTAGAGCGCGGCCAGCGGCAGGTCCCAGTGCGCGCCCGCCCAGGCGAGCGACGCCCCGGCGATCCCGCCCAGGCTGTACGCGGCGTGGAAGCCGAGCATGATGCTGCGCCCGTACGCGCGTTGCAGGCTCACCCCGAGCATGTTCATCGACGCGTCGAGCGCACCGACGGTGAGGCCGAAGACCGCGAGCGCCACGGCGAGCTGCCACACCGCCGTGCCCGACCCCGCCGCGAGCAGGGCGAGCGAGACGACGGGCTGGACCCCGCGCAGCACCCGCCCCGGCCGCACGCGCTTCACGAGCTGCTCGGTGGCGACGCTGCCCACCCCGGCCAGAACGGGCACGGCGGCGAGGAAGAGGGGCAGCAGCCCGTCGGATATCCCGTAGCGGTCCTGGAGCGCGGGTATCCGGGTCACGAGCAGGGCGAAGATCGCGCCCTGGACGAAGAAGCTGATGGCCAGCGAGGCCCGGCCATGCCGCAGCCGCGGGCCCGGGCGCGTATCCGTCATGGCCGAGGAGCGTAGGCCCCCGACGCTACTTGTGGGTAGAGCTGAGCAGTATTCGCAGTTCGGCCATGTCCGAGAAGTGGGCCAGGGCGCCCGGGAGCCGGTCGGCCTGGGTCATGGCCGTGTAGCCGTACGCGTCCATCCCGGCCGCCACGGCGGCCTGCACGCCGAGCGGGCTGTCCTCGACGACGGCGCACTGCTCAGGGGTCGCGCCCATGCTTTTGGCCGCGTGGAGGAACAGGTCGGGGGCGGGTTTGCCGCGGCCCACGTCCTCGGAGCTGAAGATGCGGTCCTCGCCGAAGAACTCGTAGAGCCCGGTCTTCCGCAGGGCGACCCGTATGCGCTCATGGCTTCCGGAGGAGGCGACGCAGTACGGGATCCCGTCCGCCCGCAGACCGCTCAGCGTCGCGGCGATCCCGGCGACGGGCTCCAGCTCACGGCGGAAGGCGTCGAAGACGCGGGAGTGGAAGGTGGTGTCGAAGTCGGCGGGCAGCCGCTGCCCGGTGCGCTCCAGGACCAGCTCGTGGATGCGGTGCATGGCGGATCCCATGTAGTCCCGCAGGGAGTCCTCGTAGCTGGTGGGGTGTCCCAGCTCGGAGAGATAGCCCGCGAGGAGCCGATTGGAGATCGGCTCGCTGTCGACGAGCACTCCGTCGTTGTCGAAGATGACCATGTCGTAGCGCATACCGTGCAGCCTACAAAGACGAAAAGGCCCTGTTGGGAGCGTGTAGCTCCCAACAGGGCCTCTTCTAAAGATTGTTCGGCGGCGTCCTACTCTCCCACAGGGTCCCCCCTGCAGTACCATCGGCGCTGAAAGGCTTAGCTTCCGGGTTCGAAATGTAACCGGGCGTTTCCCTAACGCAATGACCACCGAAACACTATGAAACAAACAAACCAACCAGAGTTAGCAACGGTTCGTTATTTCAGAACCAACACAGTGGACGCGAGCAACTGAGGACAAGCCCTCGGCCTATTAGTACCAGTCAACTCCACCGGTCACCCGGCTTCCATATCTGGCCTATCAACCCAGTCGTCTACTGGGAGCCTTAACCCCTCAAGGGGGTGGGAGCCCTCATCTCGAAGCAGGCTTCCCGCTTAGATGCTTTCAGCGGTTATCCCTCCCAGAACGTAGCCAACCAGCCATGCCCTTGGCAGGACAA
>NZ_GG657754.1:4773085-4773339 GCF_000158915.1 Streptomyces himastatinicus ATCC 53653
AGGCCCGGGAACGTATTCACCGCAGCAATGCTGATCTGCGATTACTAGCAACTCCAACTTCATGGGGTCGAGTTGCAGACCCCAATCCGAACTGAGACCGGCTTTTTGAGATTCGCTCCACCTCACGGCTTCGCAGCTCATTGTACCGGCCATTGTAGCACGTGTGCAGCCCAAGACATAAGGGGCATGATGACTTGACGTCGTCCCCACCTTCCTCCGAGTTGACCCCGGCAGTCTCCTGTGAGTCCCCATCA
>NZ_GG657754.1:4774241-4787890 GCF_000158915.1 Streptomyces himastatinicus ATCC 53653
CCCAGTGTGGCCGGTCGCCCTCTCAGGCCGGCTACCCGTCGTCGCCTTGGTAGGCCATCACCCCACCAACAAGCTGATAGGCCGCGGGCTCATCCTTCACCGCCGGAGCTTTCCATCACCAGACCATGCGGCCGGTGATCATATCCGGTATTAGACCCCGTTTCCAGGGCTTGTCCCAGAGTGAAGGGCAGATTGCCCACGTGTTACTCACCCGTTCGCCACTAATCCACCCCGAAGGGCTTCATCGTTCGACTTGCATGTGTTAAGCACGCCGCCAGCGTTCGTCCTGAGCCAGGATCAAACTCTCCGTGAATGCTTCCAGGTAATCCTGGTTACACATCACGAGAGCGGAACCACCGGAGGAATAATCCGGATGGTTCACAGCGTCCTCGCTGTGTGTTTCTTCAAAGGAACCTCGACCACATCATGTGATGCGGACGGGGTATCAACATATCTGGCGTTGACTTTTGGCACGCTGTTGAGTTCTCAAGGAACGATCGCTTCCTTTGAAACCGTATCACCGGTTTCTCCGGGCTTTCCCTCCGGGCCTTTCGGCCTTTCGTGTTTCCAACCTTACCAGATCCGTTTTCCGTTCCGTTTCCGGTCCGAATTCCGTTTCCGGCCCCCTGTTGGAGCGGGGTGTTTCGCGCCTTCCGGCGTGTCCACCACTTTAGCGGATTCCCCCGGAAGCTCATAATCGAGCTTTTCGGTCCGGATTTCGGCATGCCGAAGTCGTTCCCGATTGGGGGTCGTGCAGAGTGGTTTGCCGCCGGTGCGGCTCGAGTGGCTGTCCCGTTTCCCTGCGGGCTCCGTGACAACTCGAAGAACTCTACACGACGCCCCGACGGCCTTCAAACCGGTGCCGGGGCGCCCCCGTGGGCGTACTCTCAGTGGCATGACGAAGCATGCGCACCTTGCCCAGTGGTGGCCCGCCTGACGGCGGCCGCCCCCAGCGCATGCACTTCCACGGCCGCCGCTCCGGCGGCCGTTTTCGTATCTGCTCCCTCTCGCGGAGCCGGCCGTCCGGTCCGGCGGTCCCGAGACAGCGGGAGAGAGCACACCCATGGCACACACCACGACGGCACGTCCCCGGATCTTCAGCGGGGTCAAGCCGACCGGGCATCTGACCCTCGGCAACTACCTGGGCGCCCTGCGCCGGTGGGTCGAGGAGGACCAGTACCGGGCCGACGCGCTGTTCTGCGTCGTCGATCTGCACGCGCTGACCGTTGAGCACGATCCGGCGCGGGTGCGACGGCTGACCCGGCAGGCGGCCACGCTGTTCCTGGCGGCCGGTCTGGATCCGGCGCACTGCACGCTGTTCGTCCAGAGTCATGTGGACGAACACGCACGGCTCTCCTATTTGATGGAGTGCACGGCCGCGGACGGCGAGATGCGGCGGATGATCCAGTACAAGGAGAAGGTCGCGCGGGAGTCGGCGCGGGGCAGGAGCGTACGGCTGTCGCTCCTCACCTATCCGGCGCTGATGGCGGCCGACATCCTGGCGTACGGGACGAACGAGGTGCCGGTCGGGGACGACCAGACGCAGCACGTGGAGCTGACGCGGGATCTGGCGCGGCGGTTCAACCAGCGGTACGGGCCGGTCTTCACCGTGCCGCGGGCGACGCCGCCGCCGGTGGCGGCGCGGGTGATGGACCTTCAGGACCCGCTGTCGAAGATGGGGAAGTCGCACGCCGAGGGCCGGGGCATCGTCTATCTGCTGGACGAGACGGATGTCGTGCGCAAGAAGATCATGCGGGCGGTCACGGACAGCGGCAGCGACGTCCGCTACGACCGGGAGGAGCGGCCCGGGGTGTCGAACCTGCTGGATGTGCTCGCGGCGTGCACCGGGGGCAAACCGGAGGTGCTGGCCGAGGAGTACACCTCGTACGGGGCGCTGAAGGGCGCGGTGGCCGAGGCGGTGGTGGAGGTGTTGCGGCCACTGCGGGCCCGGCACGCCGAGTTGAGCGCGGACCCGGGGTACGTGGACGGGGTGCTGCGGGCCGGGGCCGAGCGCGCCCGGGCGCTGGCCCGGCCGCGGGTCGACGCCGCCTATGCGGCGGTAGGGCTGCTGCCGCCGGCCTGAGCCGGAGCCGTCGGGCCCCGGCTCGGCACCGGGGCCCGGGCGGGGTCAGCCGTTGCCGGAGGCCAGCTCGCGGCTGCGGTCGCGGGCCGCCTCCAGGGCGGCGATCAGGGCGGCGCGTACGCCGTGGCTCTCCAGTTCGCGGATGGCGCTGATCGTGGTGCCCGCGGGGGAGGTCACGGCCTCGCGCAGCGCGACCGGGTGCTGGCCGCTGTCGCGCAGCATCGTCGCGGCGCCGATCGCCGCCTGGACGATCAGGTCATGGGCCTTGTCGCGGGGCAGCCCGAGCAGGATTCCGGCGTCCGTCATGGCCTCGACGAGAAAGTAGAAGTACGCGGGACCGGAGCCGGAGAGGGCGGTCGCGGCGTCCTGCTGGCTCTCCGGGACGCGGAGCGTCTTGCCGACGCCGCCGAAGATCGCCTCGGCGTGGACGAGGTGCTCCTCGCCGGCGTGGCTGCCCGCCGAGATGACGGACATGGCCTCGTCGACGAGGGCGGGGGTGTTGGTCATGACGCGCACCACGGGGGTGCCGACGGCCAGGCGCGCCTCGAAGAAGGAGGTCGGGATGCCCGCGGCGCCGGAGATGACCAGCCGGTCGGCGGGCACGTGCGGGGCCAGCTCGTCCAGCAGCGTGCCCATGTCCTGCGGCTTGACGGTGAGGATGAGGGTGTCGGCGGCCTTGGCGGCCTCGGCGTTGGTGACGGCCTCGACGCCGTAGCGGGACCGCAGTTCCTGGGCGCGCTCCGGGCGGCGGGCGGTGACCAGCAGATCGGTCGGTTTCCAGCCACCGCGGATCATCCCGCTGAGCAGGGCTTCGCCGATCTTTCCCGTGCCGAGTACGGCGACCGTCTCCGTCATAGTGCGGCTCACCTCGTGCGTTGCTGCAATGGATGGACGTCTCTCATCCTCGCACCGGGGGCCGGGCGCCACAGCGCACTACGGCGATCACTGCTGACCGGAACCGCTGAGCGACTTCCTGAAGAGCGCTTCAGGACTTCAGGCTGCGTTCAGGTTCGGTCCGGCAACGTAGTGGGGGTCGGAAGGGCACGACAGGGCTCGCCGACAGAAGCACGCCGCGCCACGAACGGAAGGAACCGTCCCCATGCAGCCCACCGCCCGATTATTCATTGTTCGATGAATAAATATTTTTTCGGCTCCTTCGGACGGCCCGGCGTGACCCGATCGCTTGTGAGCGCTGGCGTCCGCCGGGGCGACCGGAAGGAAACCGTCCTGTTCGACGCCTCTCTATTCACAAGTTGGTTACATATCGACTTGCAAATGGTCACGGGCTTCTGGACACAATGGAGTTGAGTGTCTATACGTACAGGAGGGAGGCGATGGTGAGGACGGTCCGGCATACCGCTCGTGGGCTGCTAGCCGTGGTATCCGTTCTGCTCGCCCTCTTCATCGCCGCGGACTGCACGTCCGCGCAGGTCACCCATCCTGAAACGATCAGCTCGACCGCGTCCGCCGACCCCAAGCCGATCATCAAGGCGCTCTCCACCCACCATGACAGCGGGGTGGAGGACTGCAAGGGGCTCCGCAATGGACGGGCACCGCTGACCGCACCCACACCGAGCGGCAAATACGGATGTGTGTGCGGATGCGACGCGGGTGTGCGGATGCCGCGCACCGCGATCAGCACATCCCTGACGGGACGAGAGGCCGTACCGGTCTCGAGATCGGGCGAGTTGCCCGTCGTTCACCAGATTTTCCGCTGCTGAGGGCTGCACCGTCATATGCCGACGGCTCATGACGGCTCATGACGGCTCATTCTGCGCGCCCTCGCGCGCCTCATTTCACGCTTCCTCACGCCTTGTGTGAGCAAGCGAGCTTCACCGCCAGCGACCGATTCCATCGATCCCACTGACGATGTGCTACGCCGTGCCCCCGCCTGCCCAGAGCCGGTGACGGGGCGCACTGGAGGCAACCCTCATGCGAAATTCTCTTCTTTCCCGAATGCGCGGCGCCGGCGGCGCCGCGGGCTCTTCCCCCGGCGCCGGGACGTTCCGCGCCGACTTCACCGCTTCTCTCGTCGTCTTCCTGGTCGCCGTGCCCCTGTGCGTGGGCGTGGCCGTCGCCTCCGGCGTCCCGGCCGAGCTGGGCCTGATCACCGGCATCGTCGGTGGTCTGGTCACCGGCCTCCTGCCGGGCAGCAGCCTCCAGGTGTCGGGCCCCGCCGCGGGGCTGACGGTGCTGGTCTACGAGGCGGTCCAGGAATACGGCGTCGCGGCGCTGGGTGTGATCGTCCTGGTGTCCGGACTGCTCCAGCTGGCGATGGGCGCCCTGGGGCTGGGCCGCTGGTTCCGGGCGATCTCGCTCGCCGTGGTGCAGGGCATGCTGGCCGGTATCGGCCTCGTACTGATCGCCGGGCAGCTCTACGCGCTGGCCGACGCGAAGGCCCCGAGCAGCGGGCTCGACAAGATCTTCGGGATTCCGGAGCTGATCGGCGATGTGGCCGGGTCGAGCGACTCGCTCACGGCCGTGGCCATCGGCGTCGGAACCATCCTGGTCCTGGTCTTCTGGCCGCGCTTCCGCCAGGGCGCCAAGGTGCTGCCCGCTCCGCTGGCCGCGGTCGCCCTCGCGACCATCGCGACGGTGAGCTTCGATCTGCCGGTCGCCCGCGTCGAGGTCAAGGGTCTGCTGGAGGCCATCCAGCCCCCCGGCCTGGATCAGGTCACCCAGATGGCCGAAGTGGGTGTGATCGGGACCATTCTCGCGTTCACCCTGATCGCTTCGGCGGAGAGCCTGTTCAGTGCGGCGGCCGTGGACCGGCTGCACGACGGCCCGCGCACCGACTACGACAAGGAGCTCATGGCGCAGGGCGCCGGTAACGCGGTGTGCGGTGCGCTCGGCGCGCTGCCGATGACCGCGGTGATCGTGCGCAGCTCGGCCAATGTGTTCGCCGGTGCCAAGACGAAGCTCTCGCGCATCCTGCACGGTGTGTGGCTGCTGGTCTTCGCCGTCCTCTTCCCCTCCGCGCTGGGCATCATCCCGGTCGCGACGCTCGCCGGTGTGCTGGTGCACGCGGGCTGGAAGCTGATCCCCACCAAGGAGCTGCTGCCGCTGTGGCGGGAGCGCCGGGGCGAGGCGATCATCCTGATCGTCACCGCCGGGGCCATCGTGATCACCAACATGTTCGAGGGCGTCATCATCGGTCTGCTGATGTCGGTCGCCAAGACCGCCTGGGAAACCTCGCACGTCCACATCGACGTCAAGGGCCGCGACGACGCCGAGGACCAGCCGATCAAGGTGCGGGTGCTCGGCAACGCGACCTTCCTCCGGCTGCCCAAGCTGCTGGACGAGCTGGAGTCGCTGCCCCGTGAGCGGGTCGTGGAGCTGGACCTGAGGGGACTGCGCCATGTGGACCACGCCTGCGAGATGGCGCTGGCCACCTGGACCGAGCGGCACAACGCGGTGGTCCGTCACGCGGAAACCGCCGACGAGGACACGAAAGTACCGGCGTAACACCTGAACGGCACAGCCCAGCCCCGGGCCCTCGGCGCATCCCGCGCCGGGGGCCCGGGGCTTTTGGCGGGTCAGCCGCAGGAGACGGTGACGAAGCCGTCGCTTCCCGTCTTCACGTACGCGTCGGAGACGTACTGCCCCGGCGCGATGCAGTCCCAGATGTCCGTCGAGCCGTACGGACCGGACACCCGCTGACCGTGGGTCTGGCAGCGGATCGCCACCCGGGTGTTGGCCGGCAGCTTCTTGACCAGGGTGTATCCCGTGCCGGGACCGCTGCGGACGTTCACCTGGTAGCCGGGCGCGGTCGGGTACGTGACGGCTTGCGCGACAGTGTCTTCGATGGCCATGTGGCCTCTCCCCCGTTGAACTACGTTCCGACGTAGTGCACATGTCGGATTAAGTGACACGACATGCGGAGGTTAACAAGCTTCGTACGCATCATCGACTAGGCTCGCCGAGTCGCTTAGCGGTCCGAATACACGGGGGTGGGGCATGCCGCCGGGGCGCGGAGCCGGGACGGGGCCGGAAACGGAAGAGCCCGAGTACGCCGGGCAGTATCGGCTGGAAGCACGCCTCGGCTCCGGAGGCATGGGCGTCGTCCACCTGGCCCGTTCGGCGTCGGGGCGACGGCTCGCGGTGAAGGTCGTGCATGCCGAGTTCGCCGAAGACCCGGAGTTCAGGGCGCGGTTCCGGCAGGAGGTGGCGGCCGCGCGGCGGGTCAGCGGGGCGTTCACCGCGCCCGTCGTGGACGCCGACCCCGAGGGCGTACGGCCCTGGATGGCCACCACGTACATCCCCGGCCCGACCCTCGCCGAACACGTCAAGCGGAACGGCTCGTTGAGTCCGGACGAGGTGGTGGCGCTGGCGGCCGGGCTCGCGGAGGCGCTGCGCGACATCCACCGGGTGGGCGTCGTCCACCGCGACCTGAAGCCGAGCAACGTACTGCTCGCCGCGGACGGGCCGAAGGTCATCGACTTCGGGATCTCCCGGCCGTCGGACAGCGAACTGCGTACCGAGACGGGCAAGTTGATCGGTACGCCGCCGTTCATGGCGCCCGAGCAGTTCCAGCGGCCGCGGGCGGTGGGCCCGGCGGCGGATGTGTTCGCGCTGGGGTCGCTGCTGGTGCACGCGGCGACGGGGCGGGGGCCGTTCGAGTCCGAGAGCCCGTACATCGTGGCGTACCAAGTGGTGCACGACGAGGCGGATTTGGCGGGCGTGCCGGACGAACTGCTGCCGCTGATCGAGCGCTGTCTCGCCAAGAACCCGGCGGAACGGCCCACCCCGGACGCCCTGATGACCGTGCTGCGGGCGGTCCGCGGGCCCCAGCCGCCGGAGGCGCGGGGCCCCGCCCCGGTGGCGCTTCCGGCGCAGCGGGTGGCGGAGCCGGTGGTGGTGCCTGAGCCTGAGGTGGCACCTGAGCCTGAGCGGATACCCGGGCCTGAGGTGGTACCCGAGCCCGAGGCCGCGCCCGAAGTGGCCGGCGCCCCCGCGCCGCGGGGGCGCCGGGGTGTGCGGCGATGGGTCCCGGCGGCGCTCGCCGCGCTGGTCCTGCTGGGCGCGGGCACGGTCGTGGGACTGGGCCGGCTGAACGAGCGGGAGTCCGACGCGGAGCGGCAGCCGCAGAACAGCGCCGCCGCCACCGCGTGGCGGCCGTGGGAGCGGGAGCTGCGCGGCGGGGCGGCGGCCAAGGGCGCGCGGCCCGCGTCCTGTTCGTACGGGGACGGAGCGCTGTACTGCGCGGCGCGTGGCGTCCAGGCCGCCCGGATCGACCCCGCCGACGGCCGGGTGGTGTGGTCGCGCCCGGCCGCCACGAGCCGCCCCGGCGAGGGCACCCCCGCCGCGCCGGTCCCGGCGGGCGGTCTGGTGCGGGTGATGTCGCCGGACGGGACGCGGCTGGAGGCGCTGGATCCGCGTACCCACCGGGTGCGGTGGAGCCGTGAGGTGTCCGCGTACGGCGGCCGGGTGTACTCGGCGGGCGACACGGTGCTGCTGGGCGCGGCGGACGGCACCGTCACGGCGGTGAACGGGGCGACGAACCGGGAGCGTTGGAGCCATCCGCTGCCCGGGCACGCCGAGCCGAGCTTCTTCTCGTACGGCGACGGCCGCACCGCGTACGCCCTCACCACCGCCCCGGACGGTGGGCACACCCTGGTCACCGCCATCGACACGGTGCGCGGTACGACGCGCTGGCACCGCTCGCTCTCCGGCACCCTCACCCCCGTCGGGGCGGGTCCGGACGGCGTCCTCCAGCTGACCGAGGCCGACGACCAGAACCGCACCGTCGCCGTCGTCCGCTACGACCCGGCGCGGCGGGCGGAGCGGCGGTCCGAGCTGACCGCGCCGGTGTCCCTGAGCGCCGCCACCGTACGGGGCGACCGGGTGTATCTGCTGGGCGAGGACGGCGGGTTGGTGGCCGTCGACACGGGGCACGGGGCGCAGCGGTGGCGGATGGAGACCTCGGTGGCCAACGCCTCGCCGCTGGTGGCCTCGGGCGAGCGGCTGTACTTCTCGTCGGCGGACGGCCGGCTGCTGGCCGTGGACACGCGGCGCGCCCGCCTGCTCGGCCAGACCCGCCCCCGCGCGGACCGCCCCGGCGGCCAGGGCTTCCTGGCCCTGATGCCCGCGCCGGTGACGGCGGCGGACAAGGTCTTCGCGACGGCCCCGGACGGCACGGTGTTCGCCGTGGACGCCCGGGACCCGGCGCGCTGGTGATCAGCCGAGGCGGGTGACGTCCCGCACGGCGCCCTTGTCCGCGCTGAGCGCCATCGCCGCGTAGGCGCGCAGGGCGGTGGAGACCTTGCGCTCGCGGTCCTTCGGGGCGTAGACGCCGCCGAGGGCCTCGCGGCGGGTGGCCAGCTCCTCCTCGGGGACGAGGAGTTCCATCGTGCGGGCCGGGATGTCGATGCGGATCCGGTCGCCGTCCTCGACCAGGGCGATGGTGCCGCCCGAGGCCGCCTCCGGGGAGGCGTGGCCGATGGACAGGCCCGAGGTGCCGCCGGAGAAGCGGCCGTCGGTGATCAGCGCGCACGCCTTGCCCAGGCCCCGGCCCTTGAGGAAGGAGGTGGGGTAGAGCATTTCCTGCATACCGGGGCCGCCCTTGGGGCCCTCGTAGCGGATGACGACGACGTCGCCCTCCTTGACCTGCTTGTTCAGGATCCGCTCGACGGCCTCCTCCTGCGACTCGCAGACGACGGCCGGGCCTTCGAAGGTCCAGATCGACTCGTCGACGCCCGCGGTCTTCACGACGCAGCCGTCCTCGGCGAGGTTGCCGTAGAGGACGGCGAGGCCGCCCTCGGTGGAGTAGGCGTTGGCGACGTCGCGGATGCAGCCGCCTTCGGCATCGGTGTCCAGGGAGTCCCAGCGCTCGGACTGGGAGAAGGCGGTCGCGGAGCGGACGCAGCCGGGCGCGGCGTGGAACAGCTCGACGGCCTCGGCCGACGGCGAACCGCCGCGGATGTCCCACTGCTTGATCCAGTCGGCGAGCGAGTCGGCGTGCACGGAGTGCACGTCCTCGTTGAGGAGGCCCCCGCGGTACAGCTCGCCGAGGATGGCGGGGATGCCGCCCGCCCGGTGGACGTCCTCCATGTAGTAGACGCCGCCGGGGGCGATGTTGGGCGCGACCTTGGACAGGCAGGGCACCCGGCGGGAGATGCCGTCGATGTCCTGCATGTCGAAGTCGAGCTCGGCCTCCTGGGCGGCGGCCAGCAGGTGGAGGATCGTGTTGGTGGAGCCGCCCATGGCGATGTCGAGGGCCATGGCGTTCTCGAAGGCGGCGCGGGAGCCGATGTTGCGCGGCAGGACGGTCTGGTCGTCCTGCTCGTAGTGGCGCTTGGTGATCTCCACGACCGTGCGCCCGGCCGTCTCGTACAGCTCCTTGCGGGCGGTGTGGGTGGCCAGCACCGAGCCGTTCCCCGGCAGGGCGAGGCCCATCGCCTCGGTGAGGCAGTTCATCGAGTTGGCGGTGAACATGCCGGAGCAGGAGCCGCAGGTCGGACAGGCGTTGTCCTCGATGAGGGCGATGTCCTCGTCCGAGACCTTGTCGTTGACGGCCTCGGAGATCGCGGTGATCAGGTCGAGCTTGCGGACCGTGCCGTCGACCAGGGTCGCGCGGCCGGACTCCATGGGGCCGCCGGAGACGAAGACGGTCGGGATGTTGAGCCGCATCGCGGCCATCAGCATCCCGGGCGTGATCTTGTCGCAGTTGGAGATGCAGATCAGCGCGTCCGCGCAGTGCGCCTCGACCATGTACTCGACGGAGTCGGCGATCAGGTCGCGGGAGGGGAGGCTGTAGAGCATCCCGCCGTGGCCCATCGCGATGCCGTCGTCGACGGCGATGGTGTTGAACTCGCGCGGGATGCCGCCCGCCGCGTGGACCGCCTCGCTGACGATCCGGCCGACCGGCTGGAGGTGGGTGTGACCCGGCACGAACTCGGTGAAGCTGTTGGCCACGGCGACGATCGGCTTGCCGAAGTCCTCACGCGCTACGCCGGAAGCCTGCATAAGGGCGCGGGCGCCCGCCATGTTGCGGCCGTGGGTGACGGTGCGAGACCTCAGCTCGGGCACGGTACTCGGCTCCCTCGTAAGTGCGTCCTGCGAAATCGGACCGATCGGACCTTGAGAATCGGATCGGAGTCTTCTGACTCTACGCCTGTGCGGCCCGAATCCCGATGCGGTGTCCGGATCCAGAGACGGTCGGCTCACAGTGCGGAATCACGGGTTACTTCTCGGTGAGATACCGCTGAAGTGTCGGCCCCACCATGGCGATGATCTCGTCCACGGTCGCCGAGGCCACCGGCTCCATCTTGATCACGTACCGCAGCATCGCGACCCCGATGATCTGGGCCGCCGCGAGCTGGGCCCGGAACTTCGGGTCCGGCACGTCCAGGTCGCGCGCCATCCGCATCAGCAGCCGCCGCTCGATCAGCCCGCGCAGTACGGCGGCGGCCGCCTCGTTCGTGAGCGCGGAGCGCATCACCGCCAGCAGGGGCAGCCGGGAGACCGGGTTCTCCCAGGTGGCGAAGAAGTAGCGGGCCATCCGCTCGCCCGCGCCCTCCGGGCTGCCGCCGTGCACCGCGTCCGGGGCGCCCATGGCGGGCGCCAGGATCAGTTCGATCGCCGCGCCGAAGACCTGCTCCTTGGTGCCGAAGTAGTGGTGCACCAGCGCCGGGTCCACCTCGGCGGACTTGGCGATGCCGCGGATCGAGGTCTTGTCGTAGCCGCGCTCGGCGAACTCGTTGCGCGCCGCGGTCAGGATCCGGTCGCGGGCCCCGGGTCCTTCGGCCGCGCTGCCGCGGGCCGGGCGGCCGCGGCCGCGCCGGGGCCCCGTGGCGGGCGGCTGGGGCGTGGCGGGGGTCACTTCCGGCGCACCGCCCTGCCCGTCCGGGAGGCCGGGGTCGGGGAGGCCAGATGGAGGCGGGTGAAGGCCAGCGCCTCCGCGAGGTCGGCCTCGCGCTCGGCCTGGGACATGGCCCGCCGGGTGTTCACCTCGACCACCACATGGCCGTCGAAGCCGGTCCTGGCGAGACGTTCCAGCAGCTCCGCGCAGGGCTGGGTGCCGCGCCCCGGCACCAGGTGCTCGTCCTTGTTGGAGCCCTGGCCGTCGGCGAGGTGGAGATGGGCGAGCCGGTCGCCCATCCGGTCCACCATGTCCAGGGCGTCCGTACGGGAGGTCGCGGTGTGCGAGAGGTCGATCGTGAAGTGCCGGTAGTCGTCCTTGGTGACGTCCCAGTCCGGCGCGTACGCCAGCATCTCCCGGTCGCGATAGCGCCACGGGAACATGTTCTCCACCGCGAACCGCACCTCGGTCTCGTCCGCCATCCGCCAGATTCCGCGTACGAACTCGCGGGCGTACGACCGCTGCCATCGGAACGGCGGGTGGACGACGACGGTGGACGCGCCCAGCCGCTCGGCCGCCGCCTTGGCCCGCTGGAGCTTGACCCACGGATCGGTCGACCACACCCGCTGAGTGATCAGCAGACATGGCGCGTGCACGGCAAGGATCGGCACCCCGTGATAATCCGAGAGGCGGCGCAGCGACTCGATGTCCTGGCTGACCGGATCGGTCCACACCATGACCTCGACACCGTCGTAGCCCAGCCGCGCGGCGATCTCGAAGGCCGTCGCCGTCGACTCCGGATAGACCGAGGCGGTGGACAGGGCGACCTTCGCATCCGGGATGCGCACCACTGGCTCTGTCACGAGGGACAGCGTACGGCCGCTGCTCTGTGCGACTAAACCGCGACTGCGGATCACGTCATGTGGGCAGGTGGTCCAGGCGGCGCAGAATGACCCCCTCGCGCAGCGCCCACGGGCAGATCTCCAGCACGTCGACCTCGAACAGATCCATCGCGGCCTCGGCCACCAGCGCCCCGGCCAGCAGCTGCGGGGCCCGCCCCTCGGACACCCCCGGCAGCTCGGCCCGCTCCTCGGTGGGCATGGCCGCCAGCCGGGGCACCCACTCCTCCAGCGCCTTGCGGGTGAGCCTGCGCTCCACGTACAGGCCCTCGGCGGAGCGCGCCGCGCCCGCGATCCGGGCCAGCTGCTTGAACGTCTTGGAAGTGGCGACCACCTGGTCCGGCGTGCTGTGGCGGCTGAAGTCGCCCACGACGCGGGCGATCTCGGTCCGCACATGGCGCCGCAGCGCGCGGACGTCCTCCGGGTCGGGCGGATCGCCCGGCAGCCAGCCGGCGGTCAGCCGGCCCGCGCCCAGCGGCAGCGACACGGCCGCGTCGGGCTCCTCGTCGAGGCCGTACGCGATCTCCAGCGAACCGCCGCCGATGTCCAGCAGCAGCAGCCGCCCCGACGACCAGCCGCACCAGCGGCGGGCGGCCAGGAAGGTGAGCCGGGCCTCGTCCTCGCCGCTGAGCACGCGCAGCCGTACGCCGGTCTCCTCGGCCACCCGGGCGAGCACGCCGTCGGCGTTGGCGGCCTCCCGGACCGCGGAGGTCGCGAACGGCAGCACCTCCTCGACGCCCTTGTCCTCGGCCGCCTCCAGCGCCTCCTTCACCACGGCGATCAGCCGGTCGACGCCTTCGGAGCCGATGGCTCCGTCGCCGTCGAGGAGTTCGGCCAGCCGCAGTTCCGCCTTGTGGGAGTGGGCGGGCAGCGGGCGGGCGCCCTGATGTGCGTCCACCACCAGCAGATGGACCGTATTCGAACCCACGTCGAGGACACCGAGTCTCATGGCCAGAACGCTACTGCGCGCCTGGCGTGGTCATGCACGGGATCCCGTCCCCGGGGCTTTCACTTCGGGGGCATACCCTTGCACCGTGGCAATGACGAAAAAGGCGAAGCAGGACAAAGTCCGGAAGAACGCCCCGGGAGCGGAGCAGGTCCCGTCCCCGGCGGACCCGCCCGCGGACGAGGTCGGCCTGGACTTCGCCCGCGCCTGGGTCGAATTCCCCGACCCCGCCGACGAGGAGCAGGTCTTCCGCTGCGACCTGACCTGGCTGACCTCGCGCTGGAGCTGCGTTTTCGGCCAGGGCTGCCAGGGCATCCAGGCCGGGCGCGCGAGCGACGGCTGCTGCACCCTGGGCGCGCACTTCTCCGACGAGGAGGACGAGGAGCGGGTCGCCCGCCATATGGCCCGGCTCACCCCGGAGGTCTGGCAGTTCCACGACGAGGGCCACGCCCGGGGATGGGTGCAGGAGGACGAGGACGGCGACCGCCAGACGCGCCGCTACGACGGCTCGTGCATCTTCCAGAACCGCCCCGGTTTCGCGGGCGGCGCGGGCTGTGCGCTGCACATCCTCGCGCTGCGGGAGGGGCGCGAACCGCTGGAGACCAAGCCGGACGTCTGCTGGCAGCTGCCGGTGCGGCGGTCGTACGAGTGGATCGACCGCCCCGACGACACCCAGGTGCTCCAGATCACGATCGGCGAATACGACCGCCGGGGGTGGGGCCCGGGCGGGCACGACCTGCACTGGTGGTGCACGTCGGCGGTGTCGGCGCACGGCGCGGGGGATCCGGTGTACGTGTCGTACCGGCCGGAGCTGACGGAGCTGATGGGCAAGGCCGGGTATGACCGGCTGGCGGAGCTGTGCGAGGCGCGGTTGGCGGCGTCGCTCCCGCTGGTGGCTCCGCACCCGGCGGACCCGACGGG
>NZ_GG657754.1:4788154-4790504 GCF_000158915.1 Streptomyces himastatinicus ATCC 53653
TTTGCCTCGGCCCTCGATCACCACCATCGCGCCCGACGGCGCCACCGTCACCCGCGCCCGCCAGCGGCCCGGCGGCTCGCGGTCGTGGTCGACCGACACCGTGAGCGTCGTCGTGTCGCCGGGCCGCAGCTCACCGGCGGTGCGGCTCAGCCGGAGCCAGGACGCGCCGCCCGACGCCGAGGCCGACCAGCGCACCGGGGCGCCGCCGGAGGCGGACAGGGTGATGACCGTCACATCGCCGCTCGGCTGGGCCTCCACGGTGAGCCGCCCGGGCCCGGGGGCCGGACGGGAGGGGGCGGATCCGCCGCCGTGGCGCCCGCCGCCCTCGGGGCGGGAGCCGCCGCGGGAGCGGCCGACGTCCTTGGCGTGGCGCTCCGGCTTGCCGTCCACGCCGATGACCTCGACCGACACTTCGGGCCCCCCGCTGCGCAACCGGGTCGCGCCGGAACGGTCCTGCGCGCTGCCCGCCTGCTCGTACGCACGCCCGGCGGACCGATCCTGCTCACCGTCCGGAGCCTCACCCGCGCCGTCCGCGGCGGCGGCCACCGAGTCCGTGTCGTGCTCGTCACCGGCGAGCGGCGCACCCCGGTAGGCGGCCCACAGGGCGAGCACCGGGGCGGCCACCACCGTGGCGACCACGGTCGTGGTCAGGGCGCGGCTGCGCAGTCGGCTGCGGCGGGCGGCCCGGTCCTGGGGGTCCAGCGGGAAGCCGCGCCGGTCGAAGCGCGGACCGGCCGCGGCGCGCACGGGACGGGCGCTCAGGGCGCACAGCATCGCGGCGTGCACGGCGGAGCGGGGCGCCTCCACCAGCGGCAGCGCGGCGGGCGCGGCGGCCGTGCCGGGCCAGGGGCCGTCCGCCGTGGCCCGCTCCGCCATGCGGCGGCATTCGCGGCAGTCGTCGACGTGGCGCACCAGCTCACGGCGGAGCGCGGCGGAGAGCAGCACCTGGGTGTCGCCCGCGAGCCGGGCGACTACGGGGCAGTGGCCCAGCTCCACGACGGCGAGCGCGGCGCGGGTGCGCTCCACCTCGCAGGCGGCGCTGGAGAGCAGGGCGCGGGTCTCGTCGGGCTCCTTGCCGAGCGCGGCGGCGACCTCGGCGGGGGTGAGCTGGTGGCGGACGTGGAGTTCGAGCGCCTCGCGCTGTGCGGCGGTGGTCCCGGCGGCCTCGGGCCAGGCGAGCGCGGCGAGTTCGCGGCGGCGGCGGTCGGCGACGGGCTCGGGCAGCGCGGTGTCCGGACCGCCCCGCCCGCCCGTCGGGTCCCGCGGCTCCCGCCGCTCCCGCAGCTCGGCGAGCTTGCGCAGACAGGCCCAGCGGGCGACCGCGTAGAGCCACGGCCTGCTCGGCTCCTCCTCGTCCTCCGCGCGTCCACGCCCGCGCCCCCGCCCGAGCCGCCGCTCGGCGACGGCCAGCACATCGCCGAGCGTGACGGCCGCGGCGTCGTGCTCGCAGAGGACCGACAGGCAGTAGGTGAACAGACCGTCCAGATACGGCTCGTAGCGCGCGGGGGGCCGCTGAGGGCGCGTGGTGGTGACGCGGGGCGCGCGGCGCTGCGCCCGGTGTGCACCGGTGGCGTGTGTCGAGTGCTCGGACCTGCTGCTCATCACCCGGCGACCGTAGGCGGATGATGCAGACTCGCTCGCCTTACTTGGGCAGTTTTAACCCTTACGGGTGACCATCTCCCTCATAAGGGGACAGGTGTCCCTCTTCCGTGCCGCAGAACTGCTATGAGCCCACAAGCAGCCTGGGCGCCGCCCTGTCGGTGGCCGACGCTAGCGTTGGCGTCATGGCTGCCCGTAGCTCCTCCCGTTCATCCGCCAAGGACCGGCCCTCCTACCGCTGCACCGAATGCGGCTGGACCACCGCCAAGTGGCTCGGCCGCTGCCCGGAGTGCCAGGCCTGGGGCACGGTCGAGGAGCACGGTGTGCCCGCCGTGCGGACCACCGCGCCCGGCCGGGTCACCTCGGCCGCGCTGCCCATCGGCCAGGTCGACGGCCGTCAGGCCACCGCCCGCTCCACCGGTGTGGACGAGCTGGACCGGGTGCTCGGCGGCGGGCTGGTCCCCGGCGCCGTGGTGCTGCTGGCCGGGGAACCGGGCGTCGGCAAGTCGACGCTGCTGCTGGACGTCGCGGCCAAGGCCGCCACCGACGACCACCGCACGCTGTATGTGACCGCGGAGGAGTCGGCCAGTCAGGTCCGGCTGCGCGCCGACCGCATCGGGGCCCTGAACGAGCACCTCTACCTGGCGGCCGAGACCGATCTGTCCGCCGTGCTCGGTCATCTCGACTCGGTCAAGCCGTCGCTGCTGATCCTGGACTCCGTCCAGACCGTCGCCTCGCCCGAGCTCGACGG
>NZ_GG657754.1:4790784-4792672 GCF_000158915.1 Streptomyces himastatinicus ATCC 53653
TGCCCGGCACCTGCCTGACCGTCACCCTGGAGGGCCGCCGACCGCTGGTCGCCGAGGTGCAGGCGCTGACCGTCGACTCGCAGATCCCCTCCCCGCGCCGCACCACCTCGGGCCTGGAGACCTCCCGCGTCTCGATGATGCTGGCGGTGCTGGAGCAGCGCGGCCGGATCAGCGCGCTCGGCAAGCGCGACATCTACAGCGCCACGGTGGGCGGGGTGAAGCTGTCGGAGCCCGCGGCGGACCTCGCGGTGGCGCTGGCGCTGGCGAGCGCGGCGAGCGACACCCCGCTGCCGAAGAACCTGGTGGCGATCGGCGAGGTGGGGCTCGCGGGCGAGGTCCGGCGGGTCACGGGTGTGCAGCGGCGGCTGTCCGAGGCCGCCCGGCTGGGCTTCACCCACGCCCTGGTGCCCACCGATCCGGGGCGTGTCCCCGACGGCATGCGGGTGCTGGAGGTGGCGGACATAGGGGACGCACTGCGCGTACTGCCCCGCCGGGAGCGCGCCGACCGGTCCCGCGCGGACGCCCCTGAACAGGGGTGACCGCGGGGGCGAACGCGGTGGTGAGCGGGGCGATCCGGACCGCAGGGGGAGCCGCACTCCGGTTCCCGCCCACGGGCGTACGCCGGGAGACCCCACGGGAGGCCGGGGACCGCCGGTAGACTTTGCCCTGGTCTCGCCCGTACGTGGCCTCGTACAGGGGCGCGGAGGGGCGACTCGCGGCACCGATTCAGACCTTGTGACGGAGGAGTGCAGTGGCAGCAGGCGACCGGGCATCGAATCCCGGCAAAGCCGACAGTCTGATGCGTGCCACTCTGAGCGCCGTCGCGCCGGGCACAGCCCTGCGTGACGGCCTTGAGCGCATCCTCCGTGGAAACACGGGCGGGCTCATCGTGCTCGGCACCGACAAGACCGTCGAGTCGCTGTGTACCGGCGGCTTCGTCATCGACGTCGAATTCACCGCCACCCGGCTGCGCGAACTGTGCAAGCTGGACGGGGCGCTGGTACTCGACAAGGACATCAGCAAGATCGTGCGGGCGGGGGTGCAGCTCGTCCCCGACGCGGCTATCGCCACCGAGGAGACCGGCACCCGGCACCGCACCGCGCAGCGCGTCTCCATCCAGACCGGGTTCCCGGTCGTGTCCGTCAGCCAGTCCATGCGGCTGATCGCGCTGTATGTGGACGGGCAGCGGCGGGTCCTGGAGGATTCCGCGGCCATCCTGTCCCGCGCCAACCAGGCGCTGGCCACCCTGGAGCGGTACAAACTGCGGCTGGACGAGGTCGCGGGCACCCTCTCCGCGCTGGAGATCGAGGACCTGGTCACCGTCCGGGACGTCAGCGCGGTCGCGCAGCGGCTGGAGATGGTGCGGCGCATCGCCACCGAGATCGCCGAGTACGTGGTGGAGCTGGGCACGGACGGCCGGCTGCTCTCGCTCCAGCTGGACGAGCTGATCGCGGGCGTCGAGCCGGAGCGGGAGCTGGTCGTACGGGACTACGTGCCCGAGCCGACCGCCAAGCGCATCCGCACCGTCGCCGACGCGCTCGCCGAGCTGGACCGGCTCACCCACACCGAGCTGCTCGAACTCCCCATCGTGTCCCGCGCCCTGGGGTACACGGGCTCGCCCGAGACCCTGGACTCGGCGGTCTCCCCACGCGGCTTCCGGCTGCTGGCCAAGGTGCCGAGGCTGCCGGGGGCGATCATCGAGCGGCTGGTGGAGCACTTCGGCGGGCTACAGAAGCTGCTGGCCGCGAGCGTGGACGATCTCCAGATGGTCGACGGCGTGGGCGAGGCCCGGGCCCGCTCGGTCCGCGAGGGCCTGTCGCGGCTGGCGGAGTCGTCGATCCTGGAGCGGTACGTGTAGCGACACGCAGAGGGGGCCGGATCCGCATCG
>NZ_GG657754.1:4792772-4799390 GCF_000158915.1 Streptomyces himastatinicus ATCC 53653
CCCTAGTCCTTGGCGAGGACGAACGACACCTTGGCCGTGCCCAGGCCGTCCAGCTCCGCCTCGACCAGGTAGGTGCCGGACGCGGCGGTCTTGCTGCCGGCCGGCTTCGCGCAGTGGGCGGCGGTGCGCTCGCGGTCCCATTCCACGGTGCGCTTGGTCTCGCCGGAGGCGGGCACCTCGACCAGGGCGGCGGCGGTGCCCTCGGGGCAGTCGTTCGAGGCCCAGACGTGCTTGTTGTCCGCGTCCGTGATGGTCAGTGAGGCGGCCGCCCGGCCGAAGTCCACCGCGCAGGAGCTGTTCGAGGAGTTCTTCACGGTGATTTCGAACGTCGGCTTCTCATCCGGCTCGTACGTGTTCTTCACCTTCGCGTCCTTGACGCTGCGCACCGTCAGGTCGATGTCGCCGCGCTTGCACTCCGGCAGGCTCGACCCGACGGGCAGCCCCTGGCCGTCGCCCTCGCCGAGTCCGTCGCCGGTGCCGCCGGTGCCGCCCGTACCGCCCGAGGTGCCGTCGTCCCCCGCGCCGCCGGACCCGGTGCCCGTGCCGCCGCCCCCGGAGTCATCGGAGCCGGACCCGGAACCGGAACCCGAGCCGGGGCCCGTGCCGCCGGTGTCCGACTCGTCGCGCCCACCGGGGCGTTCGCTGTTCACCGGCCCGGAGGTGGTCGGTCCGGGCGTGATCGTACTCGCGGGTCCGCCGCCGCCCGGCCCCTTGCCCTCGTCGCTTCCGCCGCCGCCCGAACCACCCCAGCCGAAGGCCCAGATGACGAGCAGCACGATGACGGCGAGCAGGGCCAGCGCAACAGCCCTCCGCCGCCAGTAGATGGAGGAGGGAAGCGGCCCGATCGGATTGCGCAGAGATCCCACGCGGAAACTCTATGGGAGATCGGCCCCACGACCCGCCAATAACCGCCGCCGGTCTCCCTACTTTTCTCATCATCCGACCGGATCGGCCACCTGGGCGACAACAGCACGGCGGGTTCCCGGCCGCCCACCGCGCGACCTCACCTGAATTGCACCGTTTCACCCAGATCTGCCCCGGCTCGACCCGAACGCCCGCGCCCTCGGCCCCCATCGGGCGTTCCGTCGTGTCAGGATCGGATGTGATGACTGCCATTTCCGCCGCCCCGGCCGCCGCTACCCCGACCCCCGACGGTGCCGAGCTCCACCGGCCCGTCATCGACTGGTTCGACGCCCACGCCCGCGACCTCCCCTGGCGCCGCCCGGAGGCCGGAGCGTGGGGTGTGATGGTGAGCGAGTTCATGCTCCAGCAGACGCCGGTGAGCCGTGTGCTGCCGGTGTACGAGCAGTGGCTCGCCCGCTGGCCGCGCCCCGCCGACCTGGCCGCCGAGCCGCCCGGTGAGGCGGTCCGCGCCTGGGGGCGGCTCGGCTATCCGCGCCGCGCGCTGCGGCTGCACGGCGCGGCGGCGGCCATAAGGGAGCGGCACGGCGGTGACGTACCGGAGGACCATGCGCAGCTGCTCGCGCTGCCGGGGGTCGGCGAGTACACGGCGGCGGCCGTGGCCTCGTTCGCGTACGGCCAGCGCCACCCGGTGCTGGACACCAACGTCCGCCGGGTGTTCGCGCGGGCGATCGGCGGCGTCCAGTACCCGCCGAACGCCACCACCGCCGCCGAGCGCAAGCTCGCCCGCGCCCTGCTGCCGGACGAGGAGCGGACGGCGGCGCGCTGGGCGGCGGCCACGATGGAGCTGGGCGCCCTGGTCTGCACGGCCCGCACCCCCGACTGCGCGCGCTGCCCCATCGCGGCGTCCTGCGCCTGGCGCGGGGCCGGTTCGCCGGCGCACGACGGCCCGCCGCGGCGCGGCCAGACGTACGCGGGTACGGACCGTCAGGTGCGGGGCAAGCTGCTGGCGGTGTTGCGGGAGGCGGTCGCGCCGGTGCCGCAGGCGGCGCTGGACCGGGTGTGGAACGAGCCGGTGCAGCGGGCCCGGGCGCTCGACGGGCTGGTCTCCGACGGTCTCGTCGAACCGCTCGCGGGCGGCCTCTACCGGCTGCCGCTGACCTGATCCCGACCTGCTCCGAATCGCCCTTGCCACACCCCGGTTTCACGGCCTCACCAGGCTTCCTGTGACAGAGCTGTGACACTGCCAGGACCCGGTTCTGACACTCCGTCGAACCGGGTTCCGCTGTTACACAACCTATGGGTAGCTGTGCGCATCCCGACGTGCTGACGCACATGGCGCCGCAACAGCGCCTCCGTAGCGTCCTTCCCGTGCCCGCCGGACGGCAGGCATCCAACGTGGGGAAGACAGCGGGATGGAGGCTGCACGATGAACGGCAGCAGCGGCAAGGTTCTGGACTTCGAGGAGTACGTGCGCAACCGGCAGGACGCGCTGCTGCGCAGCGCCCGCCGGCTGGTTCCGGACCCGATCGAGGCACAGGACCTCCTCCAGACCGCGCTCGTGCGCACCTACGGCCGCTGGGACGGGATAGCCGACAAGTCCCTCGCCGACGCGTACCTCCGCCGCGTCATGATCAACACCCGTACCGAGTGGTGGCGCGCCCGCAAGCTGGACGAGGTGCCCACCGATCAGCTGCCGGAGGCCAGCGTCGAGGACGGCACCGAGCAGCACGCCGACCGGGCCCTGCTGATGGACATCCTCGGAGTGCTGGCTCCCAAGCAGCGCAGTGTCGTGGTGCTGCGACACTGGGAGCAGATGACGACGGAGGAGACGGCGGAGGCGCTCGGTATGTCGACCGGCACGGTCAAGAGCACGTTGCACCGGGCGCTCGCGCGGCTGCGGCAGGAGCTGGAGAGCCGCGAGCTGGATGCCCGCGCGCTCGGCCGCGAGCCGGCGGGCGAGCCCGCCGCCGCGAAGCCGCTCCGGGCGGGGAACCAGGTCCGGCGTGACCGCCAGGAGCGGGGGCAGGAACGGTGCGCGGCCTGATCAAGGCCACTCCTGGCAAAACTGCCATGATCACCGGCGGCGCGGTCGTGGGCCTCGCGGCAGCCGGGGGCTGGATGCTGGCCGGATGCAGCGCCGGCAGCCAGGGCGTGCGGACGGAGGGCCCCGCACGCACCCAGTGGACCTCGCCCTCCGCGCAGGACAAGGGCTCGTACGCGAGCGGCTCGACGACCAAGCCGCCCGCGGTGCAGAAGGCCGACGCGGTGCGGCTGATCAAGGAGGACCCGAAGGTCGGCCGGGACCTGAAGTCGCACCTCCAGCCGTGCACGGCGACGGCCGCGAAGGGACAGCCGGTCAAGGGCTACCCGGTGGAGGTGTCCCGGGGGAAGCTGACCGGACCCACCGCGTCCGATCTCGTCATCAACGTCACGAGCTGCGATGACGGCTTCGGCATCGGCTCGTATGTGTACCGCAAGGTGGGACAGCGGTACGAGAACGTCTTCACGGACGAGCAGCCGCCCGTCTACGCCGACGTCGTCAAGGGCGATCTGAGCGTCACCAAGCTCAGTTACGCCTCGGGGGACACCGTCTGCTGTCCCTCGCGCGAGGACGTCATCACCTACCGTTGGGCGGCAAGCAGGCAGGCGTTCACCGTGGTCCGGCACCGGCACACCGACTACAGCAAGAGCAGCCCCACGGACGACCCCGCCCCCAGCACCGCCGCGAAGGACGACGGCGAGGACGACGGAACGGAAGGCTGATCCGAGGCTGTGGCCGAAACCCATGTGCTCTTCGTCGAAGACGACGACGTCATCCGCGAGGCCACCCAGCTCGCCCTGGAGCGCGACGGCTTCCTGGTGACCGCCGCGCCCGACGGACTGACCGGTCTTGAGCGGTTCCGGGCCGACCGGCCCGATATCGCCCTGCTCGACGTGATGGTTCCGGGCCTGGACGGGGTCAGCCTGTGCCGCCGGATCCGCGACGAGTCCACCGTGCCCGTGATCATGCTGTCGGCCCGCGCCGACTCGATCGACGTGGTGCTGGGTCTGGAGGCCGGGGCCGACGACTACGTCACCAAGCCCTTCGACGGCGCCGTGCTGGTCGCCCGCATCCGGGCCGTGCTGCGCCGCTTCGGCCACGCCAGCGGTCCCGGCGGCCGCGGCGGCGAGCAGCCGGGACCCGAGGAACCCGAGGGCGGAGTGCTGCGCTTCGGCGACCTGGAGGTGGACCCGGAGGGCATGGAGGTCCGCAAGGGCGGTGAGCAGGTCGCGCTGACACCGACCGAGATGCGGCTGCTGCTGGAGTTCTCGGCCGCGCCCGGCACCGTGCTCTCCCGCGACCGGCTGCTGGAGCGGGTGTGGGAGTACGGCTGGGGCGGGGACACCCGCGTCGTGGACGTCCACGTCCAGCGGCTGCGCGGCAAGATAGGCCAGGACCGCATCGAGACGGTCCGCGGCTTCGGCTACAAGCTCAGGGGCTGAAGCGGGACATGGTGAGACTCGCGCTCCGCTCCGGACTGCGCTGGAAGGTCAGCCTGGCGATCGCCGCGGTGAGCGCACTGGTCGCGGTCGCACTCAGCCTCGTCGTCCACAACGCGGCCCGGGTCTCGATGCTCGACAACAGCCGCACGGTGATGGACGAGCGGGTGAAGGTCGCCCAGAAGTGGTACGAGGAGTCCCGGGTGCTGGGCTTCGGCGCCAAGCTGGACGATCCGCGACTGCCCGAGGACCTGCGGAAGTTCGCGGCGCGCGGGCAGCGCGCCACCTATCTGGAGGACTCCGGCACCGGCAGCCCCGAGGTGTGGGCGTCGGTACCGCTGCGCGACGGCAAGGTGCTGTCGGTCCACACCCGCTTCCAGGACCGCTTCGCCGTCCTGGACGACCTGGACCGGGTGCTGATCCTGGGCTCGGTCTCGGTGGTGCTGGGCGGGATCGCGCTCGGCGTGCTCATCGGCGACCAGCTCTCGCGGCGGCTGCGCAAGGCCGCCACCGCGGCCCGCAAGCTCGCCGAGGGCGACTCCGAGGTGCGGGTACGGGACGCCATCGGCGGCCGGGTGCGCGACGAGACCGACGACCTGGCGCGCGCCGTCGACGGCATGGCCGAGGCGCTCCAGGAGCGTCTCGAGGCGGAGCGCCGGGTCACCGCCGATATCGCGCACGAGCTGCGCACCCCGGTCACCGGGCTGCTCACCGCCGCCGAGCTGCTGCCCCCGGGCCGCCCCACCGAGCTGGTACGGGACCGGGCGCAGGCGATGCGCACGCTGGTCGAGGACGTATTGGAGGTGGCCCGGCTGGACGGCTTCGCCGAGCGGGCCGAACTCCAGGAGATCGACCTCGCCGAGTTCATCACCCGCCGGGTGCGGGTGGTCTCCCCGGACGCCCAGGTCACGGTGGTGTCCCGGGACGCCCATGTCTCCACCGATCCGCGCCGGCTGGAGCGCATACTCGGCAATCTGCTGGCCAACGCCGCCCGGCACGGCAAGCCGCCGTTCGAGGTCACCGTGGAGGGGCGGGTGCTGCGGGTCCGCGACCACGGGCCCGGCTTCCCGGAGTCGCTGCTGAAGGACGGGCCGAGCCGGTTCCGCACCGGCAGCAAGGACCGGGCGGGCAAGGGCCACGGGCTGGGCTTGACCATCGCCGCGGGCCAGGCACGGGTGCTGGGCGCGCGGCTGACGTTCCGTAACGCGGACCCGGCCGTGGAGGGCGAGGACGGCGCGGTGGCGGTGCTCTGGCTGCCGGAGTCGGCGCCCACCAACACCGGCAGCTTCCCCGTCATCGACGTCCCGGACTAACTGGCCCACGGCTGGTCGAGGTCCAGCTCGCCGCGCGGCTGGGTGAACGAGAACCAGTTGCCGGAGTCGTCGCGGAACAGCGCCTCGGTGCCGTACGGGCGCTCCTGCGGCTCCTGGAGGAACTCCACGCCCTTCGCCTTGAGCGCCGCGTAGTCCCCGTGGACATCGTCAGTGGTCAGCACCCCGGCGCCGAGCACACCCTTGGCGACCAGCTTCTTGATCGCCTCGGCCGACTCCGGGTCGAGCCCCGGGGTGCCGGGCACCATGAGGGTGAGCTGCACGTCCGGCTGGTCCTTGGCGCCGACGGTCAGCCAGCGCATGCCGCTGTCCCCGCCGATGCGCATGTCGGTCCTGACCTCGAAGCCGAGCTTCTCGGTGTAGAACTCCTTGGCCCGGTCCTGATCGAGGACCCAGACGGTGACGATGGACATTCCCTTGATCATTTGCCGCCTCCGCACATTTCGCCGACATCGGGGTGGATACCGGGATGGATGGAACGCTTCCGCGTCATCGCCACGGTAGGCGGCGCGGGGGCAGCCGCGCTTCTCAAGAGTTGCTGTCCTCGGGGTCGCTGTCCTCGGGCCCGTCCCCGCCGGGCGCGTCGATGCCGCCGTACCAGAGCATCGCGTAGCACCCCGGGATGAGCGCCGCGCCGCGGCCGACGTGCCGGTGCCGGTAGGCGCTCGGGGTGAGCCCGGTCTGCTTCTTGAAGCTGGCCGAGAAGGTGCCGAGGCTGCTGAATCCGACCAGCGTGCAGATCTCGGTGACCGACAGATTGGCCGAGCGCAGCAGCTCCTCGGCCCGTTCGATCCGGCGGCGGCTCAGATACTGGCCGGGGGTCGAGCCGTAGACCGCTTTGAAGGCGCGGATGAAGTGGTAGCGCGAATACCCCGCGTGCGCGGCGACCGCGTCGAGGTCGAGCGGCTCGGCCCAGTCGCGGTCCATCGCGTCCTTGGCGAGG
>NZ_GG657754.1:4799518-4814786 GCF_000158915.1 Streptomyces himastatinicus ATCC 53653
CCGTCCAGGCGTCGGTCGGAGCGTCGGTCCGTCGTGGTTCAGACGGGTTCGGCCACCGGCGTCACATCGGCCGGGGTCTCGCCGTCGGCGGACTTGGGGGCGGCGCGCAGCGGGACCTCCTTGATGAACCAGGCCGCGAGGAAGCCGACGATGCTGATCACCGCGCCCCACAGGAACACCTGGTGCGCGCCGCTGGCCACGGCGTGGGTGTAGGCGTCCCGGACGGGCGGGGGCAGGTGCTTGATGCTCTCCGGGTCGAGCTGGGCGCTGCCGGAGGTGGCGGCCGCGGCCTTCGCGCCGCCCCGCTCGGCCATGGTGTCGTTCACCTGGTTGGTGAACAGGGCGCCGAGGATCGCGACACCGAAGGAGCCGCCCAGGGTGCGGAAGAGGGTGGCGGAGGAGCTGCCGACGCCCATGTCCTTCATCTCGACGCTGTTCTGCGCGATCAGCATGGTCGTCTGCATGAGGAAGCCCATGCCCGCGCCGAGCACCGTCATGTAGATGCCGGAGGTGGTGCGGGTGGTCTCGGTGTCCATCTGCGCCAGCAGGAACATGCCCGTGGTGATCAGGATGCCGCCGAGGATCGGGAAGATCTTGTACTTGCCGGTCGAGGTGGTGACCCGGCCCGCGATCAGCGAGACGACCATCATGCCGAGCAGCATCGGGAGCAGCAGCAGCCCGGAGTTGGTGGCGCTGGCGCCCTGGACGGTCTGCTGGAAGAGCGGCAGGAAGGTCATCGAGCCGAACATCACGAAACCGGTGAGGAAGCCGATGACCGTGACCAGCGAGAAGTTGCCGATCCGGAAGATGTGCAGCGGCAGGACGGGTTCGGCGACCCGCTTCTCGACGAACACGAACGCCACGAGCGCCACGACGCCGAGGACGCCGAGCCCGATGATCTGCGCCGAGTCCCAGGCGTACTCGTTGCCGCCCCAGGTGGTGAGGAGCACGAGCGCGGTGATGCCCACGGTCAGCAGGCCCGCGCCGGTGTAGTCGATCCGCCCCTCGTAGCGCTTCTTGGGCAGGTGCAGCACCGCGCTGATCGCGAACAGGGCGATCGCGCCGAGCGGGATGTTGATGTAGAAGATCCAGCGCCAGCCGAGGTGGTCGGTGAGGGTGCCGCCGACCAGCGGGCCACCGATCATGGCCACGGCCATCACACCGGCCATCATGCCCTGGTAGCGACCGCGCTCCCGCGGCGGCACCAGATCACCGATGATCGCCATCACGCCGACCATCAGACCGCCCGCGCCCAGGCCCTGGAGGGCCCGGAAGCCGATCAGCTGACCCATCGTCTGGGCCATGCCGGAGAGGGCGGAGCCGACGAGGAAGAGGCCGATGGAGGAGAGGAAGATGCCCTTGCGGCCGTACATGTCGCCGAGCTTGCCCCAGATGGGGGTCGAGGCGGCGGTCGCCAGGGTGTACGCGGTCACCACCCACGAGAGGTGCTCGAGCCCGCCGAGCTCACCGACGATGGTCGGCATCGCGGTGCCGACGATCATGTTGTCGAGCATCGCGAGCAGCATCGCGATCATGAGGGCCAGGATGACCACGCTGGTGCTGTGGGTCTTCGGCTCCTTGCCCTGCTTGCCCGGAGCGGGCCGGGCGGTGCCCTGTGCGGGCAGGGAAGCGGGTGGCGCTTCACCTTCTTGTTTCTTCTGGGACATGATCTCCACTCCCCCTGGTTACGACGAGCTCCGGTGACGCGCCACTTACTTGCCGCCCGGCTAGTTGAGTACAGTAGGAAAGGTAAGACGTCTACTAGCCGGGCGTCAAGTAAGTTCTGTTCGGCCTGCTCAGAGGGCTGGCCCCACCCCCACAGGAGAGCACCTTGGGCAGCACACCGCGCCGGGGCGACACCCGTCAGCGCATCCAGGACGTGGCCCTGGACCTCTTCGCCAAGCAGGGGTACGAGAAGACCTCGCTGCGCGAGATCGCCGAACAGCTCGACGTCACCAAGGCCGCGCTCTACTACCACTTCAAGACCAAGGAAGACATCGTCCTCAGCCTCTTCCGGGACCTGAGCGAGCCGCTCGACGAGCTGATCGCCTGGGGCGAGCGGCAGCCCCGCGCCCTGGAGACCAAGCAGGAGCTGCTGCGCCGCTACAGCGCGGCCCTGACCGGAGTCGAACCGCTGCTGCGCTTCATGCAGGAGAACCAGGCGACGGTGCGCGAGCTGAGCATCGGCCAGTTCTTCAAGGACCGGATGATCGCGATGTCCGGCCTCATCCGCGACCCCGACGCCGGGCTGACCGACCAGGTCCGCTGCACGACCGCGCTCTTCAGCATCCACGCGAGCCTCTTCGCGATGCAGAAGAATCGAGGGCGACCCCGAGGAGAAGCGGCAAGCCGTCCTCGAAGTCGCCCTCGATCTCCTGACCCAGGCGCACGCGCCAGCGGAACGCCTGGGCGACCGGTGACGCCCGAGGGAGACGGGGCGCCACCGGCCGGCCTTCGACCCGGTGGCCAGGCGGGTGGTCAGGCGGGTGGTCAGATCTTGACGCCGTGCTCCCGCAGGAAGGTGAGCGGCCCCACGGCGGAGCCGTAGTTCGGCGTCGTACGGACCTCGAAGTGCAGGTGGGGTCCGGTGGAGTTGCCGGTGCTGCCGGACAGCCCGATCTGCTGGCCGGTGGTCACGCTCTGGCCTATGCGCACGTCGACCCGGGAGAGGTGCGCGTACTGCGTGTACGTGTCGTTGTCGTGCTTGATCACGATGGCGTTGCCGTACGCGGGGCCGTCGCCGGCGCCGTTCGGGCCCGCCTTGACGACGACACCGGTGTGCACGGCCCGCACCGGGGTGCCGGAGGGCACCACGAAGTCCTGGCCACTGTGGTTGTGCGACCACAGGTTGCCCGCCAGGCCGAAGGCGGCGCCCAGGGTGTACTTGGCGACCGGGGTCTCCCAGACGTCGGCCTTCTTCTTGGCCTCGGCGACCTTCGCGGGGGTGCCGGCGGCCGTCGCGTCCGCGGCGAACGTCACGCCGGCGCCGAGCACGAGCGAGGCGCCCACGCCCACGGCGATCACGGCGGCGCGGGCCCGGGCGAGGGACGAATGCGAATGCGGATAACGGCGGGTGGTGGCGCGCGGGGCCATAGGGGACTACCTCCGGGGAATGCGTGAAGTCGACGCCCCTTGTTATCCCGTTCGCGCGATATGGCCAAGATGCGCCTCTACTAAGCGGATGCGTAGTTCAGGCTCGCCGAGCGCCCTTTTCGACGCGGAATTTAACTCCCTCTGACCTGCACATATGCTCAACAACCGGCCAATTCCTAATTCCCGTAGTAGGCCATGGATTCCCTGTGCCGCATATCACCTCGTCCCCGTTTCGCAGGGACTTTCGGGTGTCCGTTTCGGGACCAAAGTCCCTGCCCGCCGGTATGCTGTCCGGCCAGGAGCCACCACTACCGGGGGGAAATGGGACGTGGATCCCGCAGTCATCGGCGCGCGCCTGGCGTCCAGCGCCGTCGCACCGCTCGTCAAGAAGCTGTTCGTGCGGGAGGGGCCGGGCGCCGGGCTGGTGGACCGGCCCGTGCGTATCTCGTCCCTCGTCTCCTTCCGGGGCGAGAAGCGCACGCTGACCGACAAGGACCTGCGCAAGCTCGCCGCCGAACTGGTCGAACGTGCCATGGCGGGAGCGGGTCCGGGCGAGCGGCCGATCCCCGCCGACGAGGCCGAGCCGCTGACCGACGCGCTGGCCAAGTCGCTGCACTCACTGGGCGACCTGACCATGGACGACGTACAGGCCGTGCGGTTCGGGCACCGGGTGCTGGCCAAGGATCTCCACTACAAGGCCGACCTTCCCGACGCCCAGCTCTCGCTGAACGCGTCCCGGCTCTACCGGAACCTCCTCGACACCGCCTGCCTGCACATCCTGCACTTCTTCACCCAGCGCTCGACCTTCGTCGCCCGCACCCTGGTCGAGCAGAGCGGTCAGCTCACCGAACTGATCACCAAGATCGACATCCTGATCGAGCGGCTTCCGTCCCAGTCCGCGCAGGACGCCGCGTTCGAGCGCCGGTACGCCGACTACACGGCTCTGAAGCACGGCACGCTGACCATCGTCGGCATCGACCTCAGCCACTCCGAGGCCACCTGGCCCCTGGACGCCGCGTACCTCAGCCTGGAGGCCGTCTCCCAGGACGAGCACATTCCCGGCCTCGACGGCGCCCCGCTCACCGCCCTCCCCGCCGACCGGGCCCTCTCCGGCCACGAGCGGGTCCTGCTGCGCGGGGTCGCGGGCTCCGGCAAGACGACCCTCGTCCAGTGGCTCGCCGTCTCCGCCGCCCGGCAGGAACCGCCGCGCGGGCTGGAGCAGCTGATCGGCCGCGTCCCCTTCGTCCTCCCCCTGCGCACCATCGCCCGCCAGGACGCCCTGCCCTCCCCCGCCCGCTTCCTCGCCTCCGTCCACAACCCCCTGGACGCCGCCCAGCCCACCGGCTGGGCCGACCGCGTCCTCACCGCCGGGCGCGGACTGCTGCTGATCGACGGCATCGACGAGATCCCCGAACGCGACCGGGAGCGCACCCGCGCCTGGCTGGCCGACCTGCTCCTCGCCTACCCCGGCAACCTGTGGCTCGTCACCTCCCGCCCCTCCGCCGTCGCCGACGACTGGCTCGCCGCCCAGGACTTCAGCGAGTTCGCGCTGTCCCCCATGAACCGCGACGACATGGCCGCCTTCATCGACCGCTGGCACGACGCGGCGCGGGTGGGGTGCCGTACGGACGACGAGCGCGCGGCCCTCGCCACGTACCAGTCGGCGTTGCACACCGCCGTACGCACCAAGCAGGACCTCACTCGGCTCGCCACCAACCCCCTGATGTGCGGCCTCATCTGCGCCCTCCACCGCGCCCGCCGCGGCTACCTGCCGCCCGGCCGCAAGGCCCTGTACGACGCGGCCCTCTCCATGCTCCTCACCCGCCGCGACACCGAACGCCACGTCTACGCCCCGGGCGACATCCAGCTCGACGAGGAGCCGCAGATCCAGCTCCTCCAGCGGCTGGCCTACTACCTGATCCGCAACGGCGAGGCCGAACTCGACCGCGAGCGGGCGGAGGCCATCGTCGCCGAGGCCCTTCCGTCGGTCCCGGCCGCCCAGGCGTTGGGCGACGCCCCGCGCATCTTGAACCACCTGCTCCTGCGCAGCGGCCTCCTGCGCGAGCCTTCGGTGGGCACCGTCGAGTTCGTCCACCGCACCTTCCAGGACTACCTGGGCGCGAAGGCGGCCGTGGAGGCCTGGGACGTGGGCCTGCTGGTGAACAACGCCCACGACTCCCAGTGGGAAGACGTGTTCCGCATGTCGGTCGCCCACGCCCGCCCGCGCGAACGGGCCGAGCTGCTGGGCAAGCTGCTCGACCTGGCACGCAAGAATTCCCAGTCCTCGCTACGGCTGTTCCTCCTGGCCATGGCCTGCCTCGACCACGCACCGGACCTGGATCCGGAGATACGTGAAGAGGTCACCCGGCACGGTGCGGACTTCATCCCGCCCCTGGACGTCCAACGAGCCCGGGAAATGGCGACTGTGGGCCCTCTCGTCCTGGAACTCCTGCCGCAACCGGACGGACTCACGGACGACCAGGCGCACTGCTGCGTGGTCACCGCCTCCCGCATCGGCACGGACGCGGCCATCCCCTACCTGTCCCAATTCGCCGACCACCGGGCCCTCGCCGTGCGCTCACAGCTCGCCTCCAGCTGGGCGAAGTTCGACACCGACCGCTACTTCACCGAGGTGATTCTCCGCCTCGACCGGAAAGAGCTGTACTTCGTGGCCGAGTCCATGGAGCACCTGCGCCTGCTCCATGACACCGGCCCTCGGCCAATGCTGGTGCTGCGCGGTGACTTCACCGACGAACAGCTCAGCACGTTCCTCGACCCCAGCCACCTCACCTTGCTGCAGTTGGAGAAGAACACCGCCCTGCACGACCTCGGCTTCCTCCGGAACTACTCACGGCTGCGCCACCTCATCCTGTCGTTCAGCCCCTTGATCAGTGACCTGTCGCCCTTGGCGGACCTGGCTCTGCGGGATCTGTACCTCTTCACCGATAGGGACCGCCCTGGCTTCTCGGGCCTGGAACACCTCACCGCGCTGGAACACCTCACCATTCGCGAGAACCTGCTCCCAAAGCACCCTTTGCCCCAGCTCTCCAGACTCACCCTCGTTTCGAGCGGCTCAGTAATCGACCTGGAGCGGGTGCTCCGCGCCTTCCCGGGCCTTCGCCATCTGCACATCAAGGTCATGAATGCCGACGTCGAACCCGTCGATCTGACGCCACTGCGCGATCTGGACCACCGCCTGGAAACGGTCAGCGTCGCCGGCGCCCCCACTATCGGCGACGACCAGATCGCGAGTGTCCGGCTTACGTCCTCCGACTTCGTGTAACACCGACGCGCTCGGCCTTCAGCAGGCGCTGGTAGTCCGTGAGCAGCCGCAGCAGCGCGAAGCCGGTGCCGAGGGGGACGGCGCCGATCACCAACTGTGGCTCCTGCGGATCCGCGAGATCGGTTCGTATCTCCGGTATCCGTACGCCGTGTTCGGCGAGTTCGTCGCGGAGGATTTCGGCGACCCGCTCGGCGGGGGCGGGGCTCATGCGGCGCTCTCGGGCGGGATGTTCAGCTCGAACCAGACGGCCTTGCCCGTACCCTCGGACGGCTCGTCGATGGTCAGGCCGACGACGTCCGACAGGGCCGTGACCAGGAACAGCCCGCGCCCGTTGGTGTCATCGCTGGCCGCGCGGCGCGGCGAGGGGAGGGCCGGGCCGTCGTCGTGAACCGTCACCCGCACCCGGGCGCAATCGATCGTGGCGGCGAGCCGTACGTCCCCCTTGCCGTGCCGATGGACGTTGGTGACTAACTCCGACGTGCACATGGCCGCCGTCTCGGCGAGTTGGTCCAGGCCAGAGGCCGCGAGGACGGCGCGTACGAAGTCGCGGCACAGGCGCGGGGCCGTGGGGAGGGCGGGGGCGGTGAGGGTGTAGTGGAGCGGAAGTTCGGCGTGTACGCCCATGCGGCGCCTCCGTGGCAGTCCGTGGCTCAATACCTTGTGTGATCAAGGCAACACTCAAAGTACGGCCTAACTCAGCAATATTGCAACCACTTCCGTGAAGATGGTTGGACCGCCCCACCCGCCCGGGGCACACTGTGACCGATTCCCCTGGAGGACCGTCCGTGGCGCTGCGAACGCTCATCACCGAACGACAACGCCGACTCGGTGCTGAACTGAAGAAGTTGCGGCTCCAGGCAGGGCTGTCGATTGCCGACGGCGGCAAGCTGATCGGCATGGGCGCGCCGCACCTGAGCCACATCGAAGCGGGGCGGACGGCCATCCCTGCCGACAGGCTGCGCCAACTGGTTGACGCTTACGGGTGCAAGAATGCGCCGTACGTTGACGCGCTCGTCAGCATGGCCGAGAGCAGCGGCAAGGGCTGGTGGAGTGACTACAAGGGCCGTCTCTGGCCCTCAGCCCTGGATCTGGCCGAGCTTGAATCAGATGCGGCCGAACTCCACTCCTACGAGTCGCTGTTCATTCCCGGTCTGTTCCAGACGGAGGACTACACGGCCTCCATCTTCCGCGCGGATGACGAAGCCAACACGCCGGATCACGTCACTGCGGCTGTCTCCTTCCGAATGCAGCGGCAAGCGATTCTGCACGGAGAGCGGCCGCCCGCGATCCACGCGGTGATCCACGAGGCGGCATTGCACATGCGGTTCGGCGGGGCCAAAGTGATGCGTAAGCAGCTCCTACGGCTCATCGAACTCGCTGACCTGCCACACGTGAGCCTCCAGATTCTCCCTTTCACCGCCGAGGGCGTATCGACGCTGAGCACGCCGTTCGTCATCCTCACCTCGCACGGCCAAGCGTTGGAGACCGTACTGATGGAGACCCCCGGGCAGTCCTTGTTCCTCCACGACGAGCCCTCCATCGCCAAATACCAGCGGCAGTTCCACCGACTGGGTTCAGGCGCACTCCCACCCGTTGACGCAACGGTCGCCCCGTTCGCACACGACTCTCGGGATTCGCTCGGCCTGATCCAACACGTTCTCTACACCCTTTAGGAAGAGCGGTCATGCCCCAGCTCCACTGGCAAAAGTCCACGTACAGCGAGAACCAGGCCAACTGCGTGGAACTCGCCGCCGCCCCCGACGGCATACGCATACGTGAAAGCGACGAACCCGAAACCATGCTCCACACCCACCCAGCCACCCTCCGCGCCTTCATACGAGCCGCAAAGGCGGGCCAGCTCGACCGAAGCCTCTGAGGGACCGGAGGGAGCAGGACAAGGGAAGGGAACGTCCCCCATGACCGGCCTCAAGTGGCGCAAGTCCTCCTTCAGCGCGGACGTCCACCAAAACTGCGTGGAAGTGGCCACCGCCGCCGACGGCATACGCATGCGCGAGAGCGACGAGCCCGAGGCGGTGATCCACACCAGCCCGGCCGCGCTCCGCGCCTTCATACGGGCCGCCAAGGCGGGGTGCCTCGACCGCAGGTGAGTCGCCTCAGGTCGCGGAGCAGGGAAGGCCGATCCAGCGGTATTCCTCCATGACGTGGTAGCCGGCGCGCGTATACAAGCGCATTGCCTCCTCATTGCCGCCCCACACAGTGAACATCAGCATCGAGTCGCCGGCTGCGAGCGTTGCCTGTTCGCCGGCCGCCATCGCGGCCCGGCCGTACCCTTTGCCTCGGTGCTCCTCCTGGATGAACAGCGAGTAGCCGTAGGTGACCCCCGGAAGGTACCCGTGCTTCACCCAGCCGGTGCCGATCCGTCCGCCCGCCGCCTCGAGCACCAGGAACGTGTTGTCGGGCGTCGACAGGCCCTCGGGAATCACCTTCGCGAAGTCGCGATCGGCCTTGCGTGCGGCCTCCTCGGAACTCAGGGCTCCCGCCCGGACGATGTCGCCGATGTAGGCGGCCTTCTCGGAGGCGAGCCACTCGGGATATTCGTCTTGTGTCATCGTCCGTGCGGTGACGCCGTCGACGAGTTCCGGCGGTGAACTGACGCGCCGCATCCTGAGCTGGCCACGGACGTGGTAGCCGCCGAACAGCTCGCCGACGGGCTCAGTGAGCCGTATGTCCAGTCGGCGTGCGCCGCGCTCCGCGCACCATTCCTCGGCCCAGTCCCGGGCGGCCTGCTCGTGCCCCTGGCCGGCGTGGAGCGCATCCACGCGGAGGTCTCCGATACGGCCCGCGAGCGTGCCGTTGTCGTCAGCCACGGTCACGGCGACGTATCCGACTCGGGCCCCGGCGTCCGTGATCTCGGCGACGGTCCAGTCGCCGATGCCGACGCGTACGTCCTCGAGCCTGCGCTCCGCCGCGTCGGCACCAAGTCCGGCCGTCGTGTACGAGGCATGTAACCGCCGCTCGAAGTCCTTCTGCCATTCCGTGCTGTCACCGACGACACTGATTTCTGTCATCTGATCACATTAGCCACGTTGTCATGGACCTGAACTGGTGATGGTGGTGTCGATGTCACATTCCGGAGGGCCGTGTCGTCGTACTGCTGAGACGAACACACCATCCAGCGAGAAGGAGGAACCCGATGGGTGACTTTCAGGACACCGTGGATCGCGTCGAGATCGAGGCGCTGCGCGGTGAGTACACCGACGCGGCGATGATGCGCGACTACGACCGACTCGCTTTGCTGTTCACGCCGGACGGCGCCCTGCGAATGCCCAACATCCCCGCTGAGCTCGAAGGCCAGGAGGCCATCCGTGCCTGGGGCAGGCGGGTGCCGGACTTCGTGGACTTCCTCGTGCAGAACACCCACCCCGGCATCATCCGGCTTGACGGCGACACCGCGTCCGGCCGCGCGTATATGTCAGAGGTCGGGCGTACCCGCGACGGCCGTGGAGGGCTGAACTACGCGATCTACCACGACCGTTACCAGCGCACCGGCGACGGCTGGAAGTTCGCCGAGCGCGTCTACGAGGTCCGATACGAAGACACCTCGCCGCTGGCCGGCTCGCCGCCCCGCGCGGCTGAGGGTTCGTGACCAGCCCGCCGCGAGCGCCAGGTCGACCAGGCTCGTCGACCGGGCCGTCCGAGCCACCGGCCGATGGCCGCTGGCCGCCGACGAGACGGGAGGGGCGGGGCCGCAGGGGTGGGGTCCTGGACACCACGTGTATTTGTGGCGCCGATCGCCGGACGTTCACTTCACGCTTCCGAGCAACGGCGCCGTAAATAGACCCTCCAGGGCCCTGCCCCGGAGGCCCCTCCCCCGCACCCACCACCGAACCGACCGCGCACCCACCGCACACCCGAAAACCGGATGAGCACCGGAAGGCGCACCCACTAGCGTCCCGGCCATGACCGACGACGACTGGCTGCGGCACAACCGCGCGAACTGGGACGACCGGGTGCGGGTCCACGCCCGCAGCGACTTCTACGATCTGCCGGGGTTCCGCGGCGGCGCCTGCACCCTGCGCGGCTTCGAGCTGGACGAACTCGGGGACGTCAGCGGTAAGCGGCTCGTCCATCTCCAGTGCCATATGGGGCAGGACACGCTGTCCTGGGCGCGCCGGGGCGCGGCGAACGTCACCGGGCTGGACTTCTCCGAGGCGGCCATCCGCACCGCGCGCGGGCTGGCCGACGACCTTGGGCTCGCCGAGCGGGCACGGTTCGTCGCGGCGGACGTCTACGACGCGGCACAAGCCCTGGGCGGCGAGCGGTTCGACGTCGTGTACACCGGGCTCGGCGCGCTGTGCTGGCTGCCCGACATCCCGCGCTGGGCGGACGTCGTGGCCGGGCTGCTGAACGACGGCGGGGTGCTGTACCTCGCGGAGTTCCATCCGTTCACCGAGGTGCTGGGGGACGACGGGAAGAGCGTCGAGGTGGACTACTTCGACGATCAGGGCACGACGTGGGACGAGCCGGAGACGTACACCGACGGGCCGCCGCTCGCCCACACCGTCTCCGTACAGTGGCAGCACCCGCTGGGGGACGTGGTGACGGCCCTCGCCCGGGCGGGGCTGCGGATCGAGTTCCTGCACGAGCACGCCACCACGCTCTTCCAGCGCTATCCGGTGCTGGAGCGGACCGGCCCCGCCGAGAACCCGACCTTCCGCTTCCCCCATGGGCATCCTCGGCTGCCGCTGATGTATTCGGTGCGGGCGGCCAAGTGGTGAGGCTACGGGTCCTCACGCCCGAGGACTGGCCGCTGTGGCGGGAGGTACGGCTCGCCGCGCTGACCGACGCGCCCCACGCGTTCAAGACCACGCTCGCCGACTGGCACCGGGGCGGGGAGGAACGGTGGCGGGCGCGCCTGGAGATGCCGGGCGCGTTCCACGTCGTCGCCCTCCGGGACGGCCGGGCCGTCGGCGTGGCGGGCGGGGTGCCCGGCGAGGGCGGGGTGCGGGAGCTGCGGTCGGTGTGGGTCGGCCCCGAGGCGCGGGGCCACGGGGTCGGCGACCGGCTGATCGGGGCGGTCGAGGGGTGGGCGCGCCGTTCGGGCGGTACGACGCTGACGCTGGGCGTGTTCCCGGGCAACGACGCGGCCATCGCCCTCTACCGGCGCAACGGGTTCGTGGATCTGTCGTCCGACGGCGTGACCGGGGAGCGGCTGATGGTCAAGGCGCTTCACCGGGCTGGGGGCGGACCGTGAGGATCTGCTGCGCGTGCCCCACGGGCCCGTCGAGGTCGTGCAGGACGGTGCTGGTGATGCCCTGGCCGGTCGGGCCGAAGGCGACGCTGGTGTCCAGTCCGGTCCAGCGGCCCTCGGGCTGCCGGTGGAAGTGGAGGGTCAGGTCCACGTTGGGGAACATCCAGGCGGTGGGCGGCTGGCGGACGGCGATGCCGTTGGCGGTGTCGACCAGGGCGACGTAGGACGCGAGCGGGCTCGCGGTCTCTCCGGCGACGAGGTCCACCCCGGTGGAGATCCAGACGGTGGCGCGGCCCGGCTGCGGCGGGGCGAGCGGCCGGGTGTCCAGGGTGGCGATGTACCCGCCGGGCCAGACGGTGGACATGTCCCAGGGCGCGAGCGCGTCGGGCGGGGTGAGCCGGTCGGGGCCGCCGCCCGCGACGTCGCCGGTGTCCAGCGTGGTCAGGAGCCAGGCGCGGGCCCGGACCACCGCGCGGTCCGCTATGAGCACGGTGGCTTCGAGGAGTTCGATGGTGCGGCCGGGCCGGAGGGTCTCCACCCGGATCTCGCACTCGTCGAGGGCGAGGCGTCCGAGGATGTCGAAGCTGATGCGGCTCAGGAGCATGCCGCTGTCCGGACGCCCGGCCAGGTGGCGGTCGATGGCGTGCACGATCAGACCGCCGAGCGGACTGAAGTGCTGTTCATCGGAGGCCCACGCACCGCCGACGTGGCCGGTGGGCTTGTAGCGGTGTTCGGCGGTGCGCTCGAAGTAGCTGTCCAACGGGTCTCTCCTTGGCAGGTGTTGACGACCCCACCGTAAGGGTGAGGGAGAATCTTCCTCATGGACGACGTGGACCGGAAAATCCTTGCCGAGCTCCAGAAGGACGGGCGCCTCACCGTCACGGAACTTGCCGAGCGCGTACGCCTCAGCCTCTCGCCCTGCCACCGGCGGCTGCGCGCCCTGGAGCGCTCCGGCGCGATCAGCGGCTATCGCGCGCACCTCGACGCGCACACCCTCGGCCTCACCTTCGACGCCCTCGTCTTCATCACGATGCACGACGCGTCCCGGGACACCGTCGCCGACTTCGAGCAGGCCGTCGCGGCCATCCCCAACGTCCTCCAGGCGCAGCGGCTCTTCGGCGACCCCGACTATCTGCTGCGCGTCGTCACCCGCGACCTGCCCGCCTTTCAGGAGCTGTACGACGACCGCCTCGCCACGCTCCCCGGTGTGCAGCGGCTCAGCTCCACCCTCGTCATGAAGGACGTCGTCGTGGACCGCCCGCTGCCGCTGTGAGCCGCGACGACGGGTGCCGCGGCGGCTGGTGCCGGGGCGGCTGGTGCACGCAGGTGCGCACCTTCGTGGAGGCGATCACGGTGTCGAGCCGGTCGCGGGCCTCGGCCAGCTCGCCCATCTGACGTTCGATACGGTCGCGCTCGGCGAGCAGCAGTTCCAGCATCGCCGGGGTCGCCTCACCGGTGTCGACGCACGGCATCAGCTGCACGATGCTCCGGCTCGACAGCCCCGCCGCGTACAGCTGCTGGATCAGATGGACGCGGTCGACCGCGCTTTCGGGGTAGTGCCGCTGGCCGCTGGCGCTGCGCGCCGGGTGCAGCAGGCGCTGCTCCTCGTAGTAGCGCAGCGCCCGTACGCTCACTCCCGCCTGCGCGGCGAGTTCACCGATGCGCACTCAGGTCTCCTCCCTGCGACATTTGCCCCTGACGTCAACGTCAGGTTTTAGCTTAGCTCCGCGAAACATCATCCCGCTTCGAGGAGCATTCACGTGCCTGCCAGCAGCGCTGCCGCCGACCGCGCGGCTCAGATCCTGTCCCGCCCGTTCACCCTGGGCGGGCTCACCGTGCCGAACCGGGTCGCCATGGCGCCGATGACGCGCCAGTTCTCGCCCGGCGGTGTCCCCGGCGCCGATGTGGCGCAGTACTACGCGCGCCGGGCGGCCGGCGGGGTCGGGCTGGTCATCACCGAGGGTACGTACGTCGGCCACGACGCGGCGGGGGACAGCGACCGGGTGCCGCGCTTCCACGGGGAGGACTCGCTGGCGGGCTGGAAGAACGTGGTGGCGGAGGTGCACCAGGCCGGCGGCCGGATCATGCCGCAGCTCTGGCACGTCGGGGTGACGCGCGCCGAGGGCTCGGGCCCGGTCCCCGACGCCCCGACGGTCGGCCCGTCGGGCATCGGCCTTGATGGCAACCCCGCGGGCCGGGCCATGACCCAGGACGACCTGGACGCGGTGATCGCCGCCTTCGCCGACGCCGCGGCGGCCGCCGAGCGGACCGGCTTCGACGGCATCGAACTGCACGGCGCCCATGGCTATCTGATCGACGCGTTCCTGTGGGAGCGCACCAACCAGCGCACCGACGGCTACGGCGGCGACCCGGTCGCCCGTACCCGCTTCGCCGCCGAGATCGTGGCCGCGTGCCGCAAGGCCGTCTCCGCCGACTTCCCGATCGTCTTCCGCACCTCGCAGTGGAAGGCGACCAACTACGAGGCGAAGCTCGCCACGACCCCGCAGGAGCTGGAGGCGGTCCTCACCCCGCTCGCGGAGGCCGGGGTGGACGCCTTCCACTCCTCCACCCGCCGGTACTGGCTGCCGGAGTTCGAGGGCTCGGATCTGAACCTGGCGGGCTGGACCAAGAAGCTCACCGGCAAGGCCACCATCAGCGTCGGGTCCGTCGGCCTGGACAAGCAGTTCGACCCCTCGGCGTTCCAGGGGAGCCGGACCGGGGTGGCGGGCATCGAGCCGCTGCTGGACCGGCTGGAGCGGGACGAGTTCGACCTCATCGCGATCGGCCGCGCCCTGATCGCCGACCCGGAGTGGGTCCGTAAGGTGCTGGCCGGGGACACGGAGGTGCTCATTCCGTTCGCTGCCGACCAGCTCCAGACCCTGCACTGAGCCCCGCCGGGTCACCGTTCAGCCCAATCACAATGGCCCGCTTCCTCCCTCGCTGCGACGATTGACCCGATTGGCGCCACCTTGACGGCGTCCCGGAGCAGGCAGGGAGAGCGGGTCATGTCGAAGCGGCTGCATGTGGGCAATCTGAGTTACCAGACCACGAAGGACGACCTGGAGAAGCTGTTCGCGCCGTTCGGGGCGGTGATGGACGCGACCGTCATCACCGACCGGGACACCGGGCGCTCGCGGGGGTTCGGGTTCGTGGAAATGGCGGACATGGACGCCGAGAAGGCCATGGCCCAGCTGGATGGACAGGAGATGAACGGGCGGTGCGTCACCGTCACCGAGGCACGGGCGGTTTCGCGCGGCGGGCGGTGAACGCGGGTGAACGCGGCGAGGGGACGGTGGCCGGACGGCACGGCGGAGTCCGCGGTGTGAGCGTGCCGTTCGCCACGTATCGCCGCTAGGACTTGCGGGTGGAGCAGTGTGGCGTGGTGGTATTGGCTGATGCGATCCCCCACACGCATATCTTCACCTCGTCCCCACAAGTCTCACCGCGAGCCACACCCCGACGACTCGTACGACGCCGCGCAGCGCGACGCGGACGCCACCGCGCAGCGCGACGCCGACAGCGCCGCGCACCGCCCCGCGGACGCCACCGCGCAGCACGACGCGTACCGCGACGGGCCGGGCACCCCGTACAGCAACCCGTACGAGGAACTCGCCGAGCTGGCCGATCCGTACGACCCGGAGGACCCGCTCGGCCTCGGGCTGAAGCCGGATGACGACGAC
>NZ_GG657754.1:4814886-4837996 GCF_000158915.1 Streptomyces himastatinicus ATCC 53653
CCGGCGGCGCGGCCGCGGGCGCTTCAAGGCGGTGCCGCTCACCATGAAGGCGGTCATCGGGGTGCTGGTGCTCGCGGCGCTGGCGGTGCTGGCCGACCGGTGCGCCGTGATGTACGTGGAGCGCAAGGCGGAGACCGCGCTCCAGAAGAAGCTCAAACTGGCCACCGCCCCCAACGTGACCATCCACGGCTTCCCGTTCGTCACCCAGGTGATGGACAAGAAGCTGAAGCAGGTCGACGTGGCGGTGCCCGACGTGGCGGCCGACCGCGTCTCGCTCGCCGAGGTGAACGTCCAGGCCCAGGACATCCGGCTGAACGCCGATCTGCCCACCTCCATCAAGGGCGCCGTGGTGGACCGTATGAAGGGCGACGTCCTGCTCGCCTTCGGGGACCTCGACCGGGAACTGGGCGCCTCCCAGGTGCGGTTCCAAGCGTTCGGCCCCAACTCGGTGCGCGCGGACGGCAAGCTGCCGGTGGCCGGGCAGAACGTGTCGCTGCACGCGATGGCCCACATACAGCGCCAGGGAGACCGGGGGATCTCCACCGAGGTGACGGGCATGCGGCTGGAGATACCCGGGATCGCCACCTACCGGCCGGGCAAGAACGCCGGGCTGCGGCTGCACCCCAAGGCGGCCAGGCAGATCAGCGATGACACCTCGAAGGTGCGGGCGCTACTGGAGGTGCCATCGGTGGCGGAGCGGCTGGGGATCGCTCCCGAACCGGCCGGGCGGGCGCGTCAGGACGACCAGCAGCTGAACAAGATCACCAAGTCGCCGAAGTTCGTGCCCTCGCTGACGAACATCAACCTCGTCGACGCGGCGAACCAGAACCCCGAGCTGATCAAGAAGCTCGGCATCGATCCGACGGTGGCGGCGGCGCTGACCAAGTACAAGCTGCCGGAGCTGTCGGAGAAGCTGTCGCTCTCCTTCCAGCTGCCGGAGAAGGCCAAGGGCATCAAGATCCAGAACATAGGTGTGGAGCCGGACGGGATCGTGGCCGACCTCACCGGTACGCAGATGGGCTTCGGAAAGCGGCCATAATCCTCCGTATGCTGCGGAGATGAGGATTCTCAAATAGCGCGGTGACCTCTCGAAGGGGCCGGTGGCAACCCGCCACCGGCCCCTTCTGCATGCCTGGGCGCCTGGACGCAGGCGGGTCCGCGGCGGTTCCAGGGATCGCCTGAGAAATCCGTCAGACGGCTCTGGGCAAACACACAGCCGAGTCCGAACTCACTCACGGATAGCCCTCCTAATGTTTTCCGTGTCGAAGCCGAACGGCCCAGACAAAAGAAAAAGAATCGCCGTCACAACGAGAGGAAAAACCTCATGAGCTTCAAGAAGATCGCCCCGGTCAAGCCCGCCCGCAAGCCCGCCCCGGGCAAGAAGAAGCACCCCAAGCCGGCTCCGAAGGCCCCGCAGCAGCGCCAGCCGCGTCGCCCCATCGGTGGCTGACCCACCCCCTGAAAGGCGGGCCCGTGGCAATCGCGCCACGGGCCCGCCTCGGCCGTTTCCGGACCCGGGAGACCCCAGTGACCACACCACCGCCCTCACCCTCGTACGACGACCAGGCCACCATGCAGCTGCGCCTGGTCGTGGCCGATCCCGCGACCGGCCGGGGCCGGCACCGGCGCCCCGGGCGGCCCCGCCCGTACGGCCGCCACCAGCGGGCGGTGCAGCCGCTGCCCGAGGAGTACGCGTACGTCCCCGTCACGGAGGACGGCGAGGAGGCGGAGCCGACCGCTCCGCAGCTTCCGGCGCGGCTGGCGTTCCGCCGGTTCTGGCCGCTGACCAAGGGCGACCGCCGCTGGATCGTGCTGATCTGCGTATGCGTCATCGCCGCGGCGCTCGCCGAGACCGCCGCGATCCTGCTCTTCTCCGACCTCACCGACAACGCCCTGCGGCAGGGGTCGCTCAGCGCGTTCTGGAGCCCCGCCGCGCAGTGGCTCGCGGTCGCCGTCCTCGGCGCGGGCGTCGGCTACGCCGGTAACTCGCTCGCCGTCTGGACCGCCGAGCGCTTCGTGATGCGGCTGCGGGCCCGGGTCTTCGGGCACGTCCAGGACCTGCCGCCGCACTTCTTCTCCCGCCACCGCCAGGGCGATCTGCTGGAGCGGCTCACCGGGGACATCGACGCCATCGAGCAGATGGTGGTGTCCGGCGTGGTGGGCACCGTATCGGCGATCTTCAGCACCGTCTTCTTCTCGGTCGCCGCCTTCACCCTGCGCTGGGACCTGGCGCTGGCCACCTTCGTCCTCGCGCCGCTGTTCTGGCTGGCCGCGCGGCGTTTCTCCGGCCGCATCAAGTCCGTCGCCCGGGAGGAGCGGGTCGCCGACGGCGCGATCACCTCGGTGGTCGAGGAGTCCCTCGCGAACGTCGTGCTCACCCAGGCGTACAACCGCAAGGGCGCCGAGGAGGACCGGCTGCGGCGGGAGGCCGGGGCGTGGATGCGGGCCTCGGTGTCCGGGGCGCGGATGAGCGAGCTGTACGAGCAGCTGGTGGAGGTCATCGAGACGCTGTGCGTGCTCGCCGTCATCGGACTCGGCGCCTGGGAGATCTCCCAGGACCGGATGACGATCGGCCAGCTGCTCGCCTTCGCCGCCTTCCTCGGCTACCTCTACCCGCCGATCCGCAACCTCGGACAGCTGGGCCTGACCCTCACCGCCGCGACCGCGGGCGCCGAACGGCTGCTGGAGATCCTCGACGCCGAACCCGCCGTACGCGATCCCGCGCCGGGGGCGGCCGTCCAGCCGTGGCGGGTGCACGGCACGGTCGAGTTCGACCGGGTCGGCTTCCGCTACCCGGGCGCCGAACGGCCCACCCTGGCCGGGGTCTCGCTGACCGCCCGGCCGGGTGAGTTCGTCCTGATCACGGGGGCGAGCGGGGCGGGCAAGTCCACCGTCTCCAAGCTGCTGCTGCGCTTCTACGACCCGGGCGAGGGCTACGTACGGCTCGACGGCGTCCCGCTGCACGCCCTGCCGCTCACCTTCCTGCGCGACCACGTAACCCTGCTGCCGCAGGAGACGCTGATCCTGCACGACACGATCCGCGAGAACATCGCGTGCGGACGTCCGGGCGCGACCGACCACGAGATCGTCCGGGCGGCGCAGGACGCGGCCGCCGACGACTTCATCCGCGCCCTGCCGCAGGGCTACGACACCCCCATCGACCCGCACACCGCCCAGCTCTCCGGCGGCCAGCTCCAGCGGATCGCCATCGCCCGGGCGATGCTGCGCAACGCCCCCGTCCTGGTCCTCGACGAGCCCACCACCGGACTCGACGCCCTGGCCGCCCGGCGCGTGGTCCGGCCGCTGCGGCGGCTGATGGCGGGCCGTACGACGATCATGATCACCCACGACCTCAACCTGGCCCCGGACGCCGACCGCATCCTGGTCCTCGACCACGGCCGCCTGGTGGAGACCGGCACCCACCACGAACTGCTCGCCCTGGGCGGCGCCTACGCCCGCCTCCACGGCTCCCAGAACGGCTCCCTGACGGACACCGGCCCCCACCCCACGGTCCAGCTCGGCCCGTCCTGAGAGCATCGGCCCCGGTGGATGTCACCCACGTCGGCGAGCCTTCCCCCGGCTACGGCCGGGGGGAGATCGCGGCCGCGTACGCCGCTTCCCCACGCCGCTCCGGGCGCGTCTGCGCCGGGGCCAGCCGCAGAAATGCGGGGGTGTCGCCGGTGAACATGACACGCCCGTCGCCGACGACCGTCACATGGTCGGCCTCTTCGGCGAGGTCGCTGATGTCGTGCGTCGACATCAGTACGCGTATCTCGCTCGTCGCCAGGCTGAGGATCAGGTCCCGGAACACACGCCGCTGCGTGGGGTCCATGCCGGCCGTCGGCTCGTCCAGGAGGAGAATCCGCGCACCATGGACGAGGGCGGAGGCGACACCGACGCGCCGCAGTTGGCCGCCGGAGAGATGCTTCGTCCGCACGTCGCCGCGTTCCCGCATCTGCACACGGTCCAGCGCCTCCGCGGCGGCCTCCCACGCCGCGCTCTTGCCCATTCCCTTGAGCCAGCCCGTGTAGGCGACCTGCTCGCGGGCGGTCAATCCGGTCATGGCGGTGATCGACTGCGGCATCCACGCCACATGGGCCAGGAACTGACGATCACGTGAAGTGAAGCGGCCCAGCCGTACCGTGCCACAGGCGGGCTGGTTCATGCCGCACGCGAGCTTGAGCATCGTGGACTTGCCCGCGCCGTTGGGGCCGAGCAGAAGCGTGAAGCCCTCCGGCACCGTGTACGAGAGGTCGTCGAGGATGCGGGGCTTCTTGCGTCCATAGGAGAACGACACATTGTCCAGTTGGACAGTGTGGACAGTCATGGCAGGACCTTTCACGTGGTGCGGGGACGCCGGCGGAGATGGACCGCCAGACCGCAGGCGAAGCACAGCATCGCTTCGGCAAGGGCGAGGGGGCTGGCTGCCCGGTGTTCGAGTACGGACCAGAAGTACGGCCGGTGGAAGGCGTCACGCCCCAGGAACAGAGCGATGAGCACCCACGCGACCGGAACACCGGCGGCCGCCTTGGGCAGCAGCGCGTTCACCGTCAGCATCAGGCCCGTCAGAAACGCCACGTTCCGGCCGACGGCACGTGCCGCGTCGTCACCCGCCAGCGTGCCGATGGCGAGTCCTGCCACCGCGCAGAGCGCGACCGTCGTGACGACGAGAGCGGCGTCATGCCGACGGACCGGTCGCAGGGAGAGCAGTTCGGCCGCTTCCAGCCGCTGAGTGAGGCAGTGGTGCAGCGGAGAGACCACGATGAGCGGAACGAACGTGAGGAAGCGGACTGTCCCGTTGCCGCCGGTCAGGGAGGGGAACGCCGCCGACCACTGGTAGGTGGCGGCGGTGACCACGAAGAACGCGGCAAGGCTGGGCGCCAGAACCGACGGGACGAGCCGGGCCTTCCACCAGAGAATCACGATGTACCCGTCCCGGAAGCGAGCCGGCATGCCTTCGCCCGCTCCGCGTCGTACCAGGCGGACTGTTCTTCCGGAGGAAGCTCACGCGCGGCGCGGGCGCGCTCTTTCACCTTGGCCAGAACCTCGTCCGCGTTCTCGATCTCGATGTACTGGCTCTTGCGCCAGGCGAGGAACGGACGCTGAGCGCCCGCCACGTACGCCGCCCATAACTTCGCCGCGTCGGCGTTGACGATGTAGTCCATGGTCTTCGCTTCCCCGAAGGACGAAGGAAGGCGACAAGGAAACTCGACAGCGGCGAGCACCACCGCATAGCGAACGTACGGCATGCCGCCACCGCCCTTCCCCGCCTGCTTCGTCAGCGGCAGCCACCACACCTTTTCCGTGGACGCCTTGCCCCGCTGGCCGAGTGCGTCGCGGACCCGTGCCGGCATGGAGACTTCCACGCCGGCGTTCCGGAGCGCGGCGGAGGAGGAGACCAACGCCCGGCGGACCTCGCCGATCCGGTTCGCGGCCCCACCGTCCCTCGCCATGCAGACACGCGGCTGCCGGCCGGCACAGGTTTCCGCGGCCGTGCCGTAACTGCTCGGGGTGCCCGTGAGCCAGTCGTTCGTCGTGGAGGCACAGAACGTCATCGCGAACGCGCACCCGGCGGCCATGGCGGTGCGCAGTGCGGTGCGTACGAGGGGAGGCCCGGAGCGCACCCACCACACGGCCACCACCCCCGCCACACTGCCCGCGAAGAGTACGGGGATCGCCAGGGCCTCCGGAGAAAGAACCTGCCCGTACCCCACTTCCTGGCCCTGTCCGAACACATAGCGCGGCCAGGCCGGATCGCTGTAGGTGACGGACCAGGCGACCAGGTACCACACGAGCGCCGTGAGCAGCGGGGCGGCGATGCTCCGCGGAGCCAAGGAACCGACCGCGAAGCCGATCACCGCGTAGGCGCAGACGATCAGAATGCCCGCCAGGACCGGCAGGACGGACGGGACCGTCGGTGCGACGCCGAATTCCGCCAGTGCGACCGCGGCCGGAACGACGAGGAGGAGCGAACCGACCACAACGACAGGAACCAGCACCTGCGCGGCGATGTGATAGCGCGAGCGGGCGGGAGCCAGCCCCCAGACGCCGTCCTGCTTGAGCCGCCCGCCCTCCCACGCGCCGAGACCGGCGGCAATGGCATAGGACAGCGAGTAGAAGAAGTCCACGGCCGCCGCCACGACGGAGGGGGCCCAGTACTGATCCGGGTCTCGTTTCAGATAGGTCAGCCCACCGTTGGGGGCGTGCAGTCCACGGATGTAGAAGAAGACGGTGATGCCGAGCCAGAGGGGCGCCGACCACAGGGCGCTGGAAGTCAGCAGGCGCGTGCGAAGTTTCACGGGGTAGTTGGGTCTTCCGGTACGAGGGAGGACCAGGGAGCACGCCGTGCTCCCTGGTCCGTAGGGAGTTGCGCAGATCGGCTAGTCGGCCTTGGTCGTGTCGACGAGGACCTTCTTCACGAAGAGCTTCATGTACGGGTTCGTGCCGGAACCATCGATCTTGGTGATCGAGAAGTAACGGTCGCCCCCATTGCTGTGGCTCCACTCACCGTTGCTCGTGGACCCCGAACTCTCGAAGCACTGGGTGTACTTCTTCTCACCGAGCGCCGGGTCGGGACCGAACTCGTCGACGAACAGTTCAACGTGGGTGGATTTCCCGTCGCTGCTGGGGCTGCCGGTGGTTGCCACGCATCCGGTGAACCGGATCTGCGTGTAGTCGTCGTCGGACCAGCGGCGAGACTCGAAGCCGGGCAGGACACCCGAGAGACTGCTTTCGAAGTTCTGGACCTGGATGTCGGCCGCGGTCGGGTCGGAGATGGGTATCTGGGTCGGGGCCGGGTCACCTCCATCGGTGGTCGTGGCGGCGGTGGCCGTCGTGCTACCGACGAGGCCGGCGGCGACGATGACCGGCGTAACGATGGCCATGCGGGCGCGTGTCGACAGGATGCGCACGGATTCTCTCCCGTTGTGGGCACTCCGAGATGCCCGCACATCAAAACTTGTGCGGACATAAGGAGTTTGGGGCTGACTGGTCGACATGAATCGTTTCATAGAATGTTCATGACCAACGTGACGGAAGCCACACTTCCTCCTCAATTTCTCCTCAAGTGCTTCACGTTCGGCCACACGGCCAGGTGGAGGCCACCACGCCAGTAGCCGGCGGGGCGGAGAGGAAGAGTGGCGGGGCGGGAGCCGTCGCGGGATTGTCGGTCGTTCGGCCGTCTGTGCCGCCCGCCGCACTTCCCTACGGTCGACAGGGCTGGTCGACCCAGCTCGAACACAGGGGGAAGCACGTTCATGAGCACCATACGGATCAACCTGCTCGGCGCGTTCGAGGCAGTGGCGGACGACGGACGGCCGCTCGTGCCGACGGGCAAGCAGCGCACGTTGCTGGCGGCTCTCGCCGTGCGCTGCGGGCGGCCGGTCTCCACCGACGTCCTCATCGACACGCTGTGGGACGGGGACCCGCCGCCGTCCGCGCGCACCACGCTGCGCGGCACCGTGCGGCGGCTGCGCCGCACCCTCGGGGACACCGGCGCCAATGAGGCGTACGCGGTGCGGTCGATGCCGAACGGCTATCGGCTCGCCCTCGACGCCGACGCCGTCGACCTGCACCTCTTCCGGCGGCTGCGGGCCGAGGCCGCGGGCGCCCGGGACACCGGGCGGGAGCCGGAACTGCTGCGGCGGGCCCTCGGGCTGTGGCGCGGCGAGGCGCTGTGCGACGTCGAGTCGGACGCCCTGCGCGGCGACCTGACGGCCGCCGTCGAGGAGGAACGCGTCCAGACGACACAGCGGCTGATGGAGCTGGAGACCCACGCCGGGCGGTACGAGCGGGTCATCACCGCGGCACGGCGGCTGATCGCGGAACACCCCTATGCGCGATGTTCTGCTGAGCCTTGCGGAAGATGCTTCCGGGCACCCGTGGGCGGTCGGCCTGAGGCGACGGGGGACGCCTCAGGCCGAAGCCCGGGCCGGGCCCTCACAGATCCTCGACGGCCACCAGCCCGTCCTGGATGGCCCGCGCCACCAGACCTGCTTTCGTCCGCGCCGGGCGCCCCGCGTTCGCGTACTTGATCCGCACCCGGTCCAGATAGGTGTTGACCGTGCGCACCTTGATGTTCAGCCGCTGCGCCACCAGTTCCTTGGACTCCGACTGGAACCACTCGATCAGCACGTCCTCCTCGCGCAGGGACAGTCGGGGTCTGTCGCTGCGCGCGTTCGTTCCCAGCGCGCCCGCCAGCGCGGGCGGGGTGTACGGATGCTGCCGGGCGGCGGCGAGGGTCGCGGCCACCAGGTGGCGGCTGCCCTCGGTCTTCGTCAGATAGGTCGCGGCGCCCAGATCCAGGCAGGTCAGGGCCGTCTGCTCCTCGTCGCGCATCGTGTACACGACCACCTGGCGCCCGGCGTCCACGAGTTGCCGCAGCTCGCCGAAGGCGGGCCCGGCGTCGCTCAGCTGAAGGTCGAACACGACGACGTCGGCGCCGTCGCCCGGCGGTGTCCACGCGGCGGCGGCGGTCTCGCCCGCCGCGATCACCTCGATCGGCTGGTCCGAGGACGCGTACCACGCCTCGACGCCCGCGAGGATCGCCGGATGATCGTCTATCAGCGCCACGCTGACGGTCTCGGTCGGCATCGTCACCCCATGTTCGCTCGGCTCCCCCTGTCCCCAGGAGACTGACCGTCCCCAGGAGACCGCACTGTCCCCAGGAGACTGCACTACCCGGCGGCCGGGGCCGGTTCCCACACCGCCTCCACCCACACCCTCTCTCCATCCGCGGTACGCGACACCGCCACCGGCGGCGTCTCCTTCACGGCCACGCCGTCCGGCTCCGCCGTCGCGTCACCCACGACGCTCACCCGTACCCGCGATCCGGTACGCACCACCGTCACCCGCGCCTCCGCCGGGCCCGCCGCCAGCACCGCCGCCACCGGGTCCGCCAGCTTCCGGCGGATGTCCCGCGGCACGTCCCGGCGCGCGCCGCGCACCGCCAGACCCACCGTCACGCCCGCCCGCTCCGCCACGTCGATACAGGCGCGCAGCTCGTGCACCAGCCGGTCCGGCACCTCGTCCGCCTCCGCGAACAGCCTCCGCATCCGGGCCGCCTCCAGCGCGCACCGGTGCCTGACCTGCCCGTCCCGCGGATCCAGCGAACCGTGTGCCAGCCCCGCCAGCAGGGGCACGGTGGTGCGCAGCAGCGCCGCGTAGCGCTTCTCGTGGTCGAGGTGCATCTGCTCGGCGATCGCCTCGCGCGTCCGCAACTCCTCCTCCCGGGCCGCCGCCGAACCCGCCGTCTCCGCCGACCGGCGCAGCAGCCGGGCCAGGACGCCCACCGTGAACTGGAAGCCGCAGACCGACAGCGCGAACATCCCCATCGTCGCCAGCCGGGCCACATCCGGCATGCCGGTGAGGGCCACCGGGATCGCGGTCAGCACGACCTGCGCCCCCAGGAACACCCCGATCGCGGTCACCGACAGCCCGAACAGCAGATACAGCCCGTGCCAGCCCACCAGCCCGAACGCCCAGTCCCCCTCGCGCAACCGCTGGTCGGCCCCGACCGTGACGGCACACAGCGCGGAAGCCCCCAGCACCAGCCCGACCCCGCACCACCGCGGCCACCCCGAGACGTCCCGCCCCGAGGCCAGCAGCCCGGCGGTGCACACCGCGACCGCGACCAGCACCCCGTACGCGACGACCGGCGCCGAGGGCGGGTGATAGCTGCCCAGATGGGCGAGGAACTGCGGCAGGCACAGCCCGAGCTGCACGGTCAGCGCGACGATCAGCAACGCCCACCGCACCCCCCGCACCAGCCGCCCATGGATCTCCCGGAACGCGATGCGCCCCTCCGGGCCGGGCTCGGCCGGGACCTCCGCCCGCGGCGGACCGGGCTCGGGAGCGTCCGTCGCCGTCGGAGTGGTCGGCCATTCCCAGCGGACGCGGGTCCCCTCACCCGGGCGGGAGTCGACCGTGCCATGGCCGCCGATCGCTTCCATCCGGCCCACCACCGAGCCGGATATCCCCCGCCGCTGCACCGAGACCACAGCGGGGATGAAGCCGCGGCCGTGGTCGGTGAGTTCGACGGTGACCGTGCCCGAGGCGTCCCGGCCCGCCCGCAGTTCGGCCTCGTCCACCTCCGCATGCCGCGCCACGTTGTCCAGGGCCGCGCCGACGCCGTGCAGGATGGCCAGCGCCGCCCCCGCGGGCATCATCAGCGGGCCGTCGATCCGGGCCGACACCCGGACGGCCCGCGCCGCGTCCGGTTCCGCGGCGCCCCTGGCCACCTCGCCCAGCAGTTCCGCGAGGTCGACGCGGCCCGCCTCGTGACCGGGCACGGCGGACAGCGCCTCCAGGTCGCCGTGGGCCCGGCGCGGGAGCCAGGACCAGTCGCGGGTGTCCCCGAGGGAGACCATCAGCAGCGTGGCGCTGGCCGTGTCGTGCAGCGTGGCGAGGTAGGCGCGTCCGGCGGCGCGGCGGGCGGCGGCGACCGACGCCTCCCGGCGTCCCGCCGCCTCGCGCTCGGTCGCCCGGTCCGCCTCCCTGGCCTTGGCGCGGACGATGAGGTACGAGACGCGGGCGAGCGCGCACTCGGCCGTCTGCCGGGCCGCCACCCAGAAGGGCGACGGCCCCGGGGCGGGCGCGGCCAGGCCGTACCCGACGCCGTAGGTGGCGAGGGTCAGCACGGCCAGGCCGAGGCCGATGGCGGGCCGGGTCGCCCACTCGTACTGGAAGGTGATGACGGCGATCCCCAGGATGACCATCACCCAGATGTTCACGCCCTGCGGTCCCATGAGGGGCTGTCCGAGCCCCGGTACCGCCACGGCCGTCGCGTCGAGCCCCATCCGTACCCCGGCCGGGAGCCGCCGCAGCCCCCACCACCGCACGGCGCAGGCGGCGACGGTGACCACGACCAGCAGCACCGTCACCGGTACCCGCCCGGGCGGGACCGTGAAGATCCCGAACACCCCGCACAGGGAGATCACCGTGGCCCGGACCCCGACGCCGTACCGCTCGGCGGCGAGGTCCACCTCCCGCTCACCGGCCCCCGTTCCCACAGCCGAAGCGCCTTCCGTAGACGTCACATACGTACGCGCGGACGGCCGACCCTAATGCGTCCGCAGCACATAGCCGACGCCCCGCACCGTGTGCACCACGCGCGGCTCGCCCCCGGCCTCCGTCTTGCGGCGCAGGTACATCACGTACACGTCCAGCGTGTTGGACGACGGCTCGAAGTCGAAGCCCCAGACGTCGCGGAGGATCGCGGCGCGGCTGAGGACCTGGCGGGGGCGCGATAAGAACAGCTTCAGCAGGGCGAATTCGGTCTTGGTGAGGTCGAGGGCGCGGCCGGAGCGGGTGACCTGGCGGGTGAGGGTGTCCAGGGTCATGTCCGCGAAGGCCAGCCGTGCGCCCGGCTCCGGGCGCGCCGGGGCCTGCCAGGGGGAGGGCGCGCGGACGGGCGGCGCGGCGGGGACGGTCCGGCCGCGGCGCAGCAGCGCGCGGACGCGGGCCAGCAGTTCCTCCGACGCGTACGGCTTGACCAGGTAGTCGTCGGCGCCGTTGTCGAGGCCGACGATGCGGTCGCCCACGGAGTCCCGGCCGGTGACCATCATGATCGGCACCGTGCGGCCGGAGGCCCGGAGCCTGCGGGCCACGGCCAGCCCGTCCAGGCCGGGCAGCATCACCTCGAGCAGCACCAGGTCGGGCGGCTCCTCCTCGATGCGGCGCAGCGCCGCCACGCCGTCCCCGGCCGTGTCGACCTCGTAGCCCTCGAACCGCAGGGCTCTGCCGATGGCTTCGCGCACCGAAGGCTCGTCGTCCACGACCAGGATCCGGGAAGTCTCGTGCATGGGCCCAACCTGGTGCCCGAGGCTGTGTGTCCGCTGAGTCCGGCGTGTCCGGGGGCTGAGAAGGTCAGGGGTCCAGTTCGGGCGGGGCGACGGGTGCGCCGGGGAGGCGGATCCAGGCGACGGTGCCGCCGCCCGGCGCGGGCCGCAGCCCCACCTGGCCGCCGCAACTCTGGACGGTACGGGCCACGATGGACAGCCCGAGCCCGGAGCCGGGCATGCTGCGGGCGGACGGCGAACGCCAGAACCGCTCGAAGACGTGCGGGAGGTCATCGTCGGGAATGCCGGGACCACGGTCCCGCACCGTCAGCTCCCCCCTTCTGAGGGCGACATCGACGACACCACCCGAAGGGCTGAACTTCACGGCGTTGTCGAGCAGATTGACCAGCGCCCGTTCCAGGGCGGCCGGTTCGCCGCGTACGTACCAGGGCTCGATCGCGGCGGCGAGGGTGAGGCCGGTGCCCCGCAGCCGGGCCCGCTCCAGGGCGGCGCCCGCGATCTCGTGCAGCGCGACCACCTGGAGCGGCCCGCTGCCGGGCAGCGCGTCCGGCCGGGACAGCTCCTGGAGGTCGCCGATGAGCGCCGCCAGTTCGGTCATCTGCGCCTTGACGCTGCTCATGAGCGCCTTGCGGTCCTCCGGAGGCAGGGCCCGGCCGGTCTCGTCGCTGCGGGCGAGCAGTTCGACGTTGGTGCGGAGCGAGGTGAGCGGGGTGCGCAGCTCGTGCCCCGCGTCGGCGATCAGCTGCTGCTGGCGGTCGCGGGAGGAGGCGAGGGCGGCGGTCATGGCGTTGAACGACCGGGACAGCCGGGCGATCTCGTCGTCGCCCTCGGCGGGGATGCGGACGGCCAGGTCCTCGGTGCGCGCCACGTGCTCGACGGCGTGGGTCAGCCGGTCCACCGGCTTCAGCCCGGTCCGGGCGATCCACAGCCCGGCCGCCCCGGCGCCGACGACGCCGATCCCGGCGACGAGGGCGAGGACGAGCGCGAGCGTGTTCAGCGGGTCCTGCACCTCGCTGAGCGGGCGCGCCATGGAGACGGCGATACCGCGCGGCAGCGGGCTGTCGGGGCCGCCGGACGGCCGGTAGGTGAAGACGCGCATGTCGCGGCCGTCGTCGGCGGTCGCGTCGTGCAGCGCGGTCGGCCGCTGCCCGGTGGCGACCGCCACGTCGTCGGCGCTCACCGGCAGCTCCGCCGCCCCGGGCTGGGGGCAGCGGTTGCCGTCGGGCAGCACGATCTGCACGGAGTACGAGCCGAGGGCGCGCGGGGTGTGGCCGTCGTCCCCGTCGGGGTTCTGGCACGCGTCCAGGATGCTCACCACATTGCGCTCGTCGACCTTGACGGTGCGCAGCGACGAGTCGAGCTGTGCGCTGAGCTGCTCGCGCACGATCAGCCAGCACGCGAACGCCGACACCGCGACCGCCACCGCCACCGCCACCGCGGTCAGCAGGGCCAGCCGCGAGCGCAGCGGGAGTCCGCGAAGCCTCACGACGGTTCGCCCTCCGCCGGCCGCAGGACGTACCCCACGCCGCGCACCGTGTGGACGAGCCGCGGCTCACCGGCCGCCTCCGTCTTGCGGCGCAGATACATCACGTACACGTCCAGCGAGTTGGACGACGGCTCGAACTCGAAGCCCCACACGGCCTTCAGGATCTGCTCGCGGGTGAGGACCTGGCGCGGATGCGCGAGGAACATCTCCAGCAGGGTGAACTCGGTGCGGGTCAGCTCGACGCGCCGCCCGCCCCGGGTGACCTCGCGGGTCGTCAGGTCCATCCGCAGGTCGCCGAAGGACATCGTGTCGTCGTCGGCGAACGGCGCGCCCGCCGCGGCCGCGTACGAGCTGCGGCGCAGCAGGGCGCGGATGCGGGCCAGCAGCTCGTCCAGCTCGAAGGGCTTGACGAGGTAGTCGTCCGCACCCGCGTCGAGACCGGTGACCCGGTCGCCGACCGTGTCGCGCGCGGTGAGCATCAAGACGGGCACGGTCACCCCGGTGGCGCGCAGCCGCCGGGCGGCGGTGAGCCCGTCCATGCGGGGCATCAGCACGTCGAGCACGATCAGCTCCGGGTCATAGGTACCGGCCTTCTCCAGGGCGTCCAGTCCGTCGACGGCGGTCTCGGTCGCGTAGCCCTCGAAGGCGAGGCTGCGCTGGAGCGCCTCGCGGACGGCCGGCTCGTCGTCGACGATCAGGATGCGGGCGGGCTGATCGCCGTGGTCGACGGGGCTCATGGATCGGTTCCTCACAGGTGGGCGGGGGCGGGGGCGGGCGCTGTGCTGTCAGCCTCGCACGCCGTCCTCTGCCGTGGCGGCTCAGCTGCGGCTCAGCTGTTGCTGCTGCTACCGCTGCCGCCGTCGCGCAGGGCGGAGAGGTCGGACTTGACGGTGTTCACCGGGATCGAGAAGCCCAGGCCGATGCTGCCCGCGCTGCTGCTCTGGCCGGAGGCCGGGGCGTACATCGCGGAGTTGATCCCGATGATCTGGCCCCGCATGTTGATCAGCGCGCCGCCGGAGTTGCCGGGGTTGAGCGAGGCGTCGGTCTGGATGGCCTTGTACGTGGTCGTCGACTGGCCGACGTCGCCGTTGTACTGACCGCCGCCGAACTCGAACGGCCACTGGCCGCCGCCGCCCTGCTGGCCCCGGTCCTGGTCCTGGCCCTGGTCCTCGTCCGTGGAGACGGTGACGTCGCGGTCGAGCGCGGAGACGATGCCGCTGGTCACGGTGCCGGTCAGCCCCTCGGGCGAGCCGATGGCCACGACCTGGTCGCCGACCTTGACCTGGCTGGAGTCGCCCAGGGCCGCGGCCTTGAGGCCGCTCGCGCCGCGCACCTTGATCAGGGCCAGGTCCTTGCCGCTGTCGGTGCCGACGACCGAGGCGCTCTTCGTGCTGCCGTCGCTGAACGTCACCTTGATCGATTGGGCGTCGGAGATGACGTGGTTGTTGGTGATGATCTCGCCGCCGCTGGTGATGATCACGCCGGAGCCGGTGGACTCGCCCCCGGCGGACGTCGCGCTGATCTCCACGATGCTGGGGCTCACGGCCGCCGCCACGGCGGACACACCGCTGCCGCTGCTGGAGTTGGCGTTGACGACCGGGGCCGACACCGTCGTGTCCCCGTTGTCCGCGGCCTGGCTGACGAAGGTCGCCGTACCGCCGCCCACCAGCGCCGAGACCACCGCCACTGCGGCGATCAGCCCGGCCGACCGGGAGAGCCGCCGCTTGCGGCGGCCACCGCCGTGGTGCGGTATCGCCGTGGTGTCCGCGCCGCCGCCCCCAGTACCGCCAGTGCCGTCGGTGCCGCCGCCCGGCCACACGGTGACCCCGGAGGGGGTGGTCACCGGCGTCTGCGGCTCATGGGTGGGCGGCGGCGGGTAGGCCGCCGCGCCGCCGTACGCGTAGGGATAGGGCTCTTCGTCGCCGCTACGGCGCTGGCTTGTCGTCATGTCCAAGACTCTGCGGCGCAAGTATGAGAGCCACCTGAGGACCCGCTGAGAACCAGGGCAGAAGTCGGTATGCCCGACATAAGGGCCCCGGCGCCAGGCGCTACGAGCAGCCGCAGGAGCGCCGTACGACCAGCGCGGACGGGAACTGCCGCACCCGCTCCCGGCGCGAGACCGCGAGCCGCGGGGTGTCGTCCAGCACCAGATCGACCGCGGCGCGCGCCATCGCGGGCCGGTCGGAGCCGACCGTGGTCAGCGGCGGATCGGTCAGACCCGCCTCCTTGACGTCGTCGAAGCCCGCGACCGCCAGCTCGCCGGGGACGTCGATGCGCAGCTCGCGCGCGGCCCGCAGCACCCCGAACGCCTGGTCGTCGGTGGCGCAGAAGATGGCCGGGGGCCGGTCGGGACCGGCCAGCAGACCGAGGGCGACCTGGTAGGCGTCGTACCGGTTGTACGGGGCCTGGAACAGCCGCCCCTCCGTGGACCGCCCGGCCTCCTGCATCGCCCGGCGCCACCCCTCGACGTGGTCGGTCACCGGGTCGCCGACGGTCGGGGTTATCTCGGTGCCGCCGAGGCAGGCCACATAGGGGTGGCCGTGCTCCAGCAGATGGCGCACCGCGAGCTGGGCGCCGCCGGTGTCGTCCAGCACCACGGCCACGTCGTCGATCGCCTCGGGCCGCTCGTGCAGCAGCACCACCCGGGCGTCCCAGGCTTCGATCTCGGCGGCCGCGTTCTCGCTGGGGCCCTGGCTGATGAGGATCAGCCCGGACACCCGCATCCCCAGGAAGGCGCGCAGATAGTGCACCTCGCGCTCGTCCAGGTAGTCGGAGTTGCCGACCAGCACCATCTTGCCGCGCTCGGCGGCGGCCTGTTCGACCGCGTGCGCCATCTCGGCGAAGAACGGCTGGCGGGCGTCCGGAACGATCAGCCCTATGAGGTCGGTTCGCCGGCTCGCCATCGCCTGGGCAACCCGGTCGGGCCGGTAGCCCAGCTCCTTGATCGCGGCGAGAACCCGCTCGCGCGTGGCCGGGGCGACCGGCCGGGGTCCGTTATTGATGACGTAACTGACGACCGCGGTCGAGGTTCCCGCCAGTCTTGCCACATCATCACGCGTCACCTTGGCCACGCGCGAAGTCTACGCGGGTCCAGCTAGGTATTGACCGGTCGTGCAGGTGCCGCTTCCGCGGCGGACCGCGCACCTCCGCCGGAGGAGCCGGACGGGCCGGAACCCGACGGTCCGGGGTCGGCGTCCCGGGCCGCCTTCCGCGCCCGGGCCTCCTCGGCGGCCCGCTCGGCCCGCTCGACCTTCTCCGGGGTGACGAAGCGGTAGCCGACGTTACGGACGGTCCCGATCAGCGACTCGTGCTCCGGGCCCAGCTTGGCCCGCAGCCGCCGTACGTGGACGTCCACGGTGCGGGTGCCGCCGAAGTAGTCGTAGCCCCAGACCTCCTGGAGCAGCTGCGCCCGGGTGAAGACCCGCCCCGGGTGCTGGGCGAGGTACTTCAGCAGCTCGAACTCCTTGAAGGTGAGGTCGAGCACCCGCCCCTTGAGCTTGGCGCTGTAGGTGGCCTCGTCCACCGACAGATCGCCGTTGCGGATCTCCATCGGGCTGTCGTCGGTGGTGATCTGCTGGCGGCCCATGGCCAGCCGCAGCCGGGCCTCGACCTCGGCCGGGCCCGCGGTGTCCAGCAGCACGTCGTCGATGCCCCAGTCGGCGGTGACGGCGGCGAGCCCGCCCTCGGTCACCACCAGCACCAGCGGACAGCCGGGGCCGGTCGACCGCAGCAGCTGACACAGGCTGCGCACCTGCGGCAGATCGCGGCGGCCGTCGATAAGGATGACGTCGGCACCTGGGGTGTCCACCAGGGCCGGGCCCTCCGCGGGGGCGACCCGCACGCTGTGCAGCAGCAGGCCGAGGGCGGGGAGCACCTCCGTCGAGGGCTGGAGTGCGTTGGTCAGCAGCAGGAGGGAACTCATCGTCCACCACCTGCCCCGGCCGTGATCGTGATCTTGTACACGCTTCGCTCGCCCATTGCCTCGGTTTCCTCCTCGGTCCCTTGCGAGAGGGGGCACCTCCCGGGCTCCGCCCGGGGGAGATCTGCGGCTACTGCTTCGTACGGTCTGCTCGCGCCCCGGGTGCATACGCGCGTGTCAGCGCTCAAACGCGCGCGGTGCCCCTGAAAGCACAAAAGGACCCGGGGGCGACATTGCCCGGATCCTTCACAGCAGAATAACCCACATGACACCCGGTGGAGAGGCTGAATCTGCTCGACGTTCCCCGATCCCGGCTGCCGCGGGCGTCCGGAGAGCCACGCTGCTCACCGAGGACGGGGTCCCGATCGAGACCCGTTACGAGCCTTCCCTGGCAGGCGGCGGACTATCCACGGGGGCACCTGTGATCGTCGTCGCGCACGGTTTCACCGGCGCCCTGGAGCGGCCCGCGCTGCGCCGGGTGGCGTCGGCCTTCACGCAGCGTACGGCCGTGATCACGTTCTCGTTCCGGGGCCACGGCCGGTCCGGCGGGCGGTCCACCGTCGGGGACCGGGAGGTCTTCGACCTGGCGGCCGCGGTGGACTGGGCCCGGGCCCTGGGCCACCGTCGGGTGATCACCGTCGGCTTCTCGATGGGCGGCTCGGTGGTGCTCCGCCATGCGGCGCTGTCCGCACGGAACAAGCCAGACCAGGAGGAGGAACACGAGGAGCGCGAGGGGCGCACGGGGGCGCACACCGCGGGAGCGGACGCGGTCGTCGCGGTGAGCGCCCCCGCCCGCTGGTACTACCGGGGGACGGCCCCGATGCGCCGCGTCCACTGGGCGATCACCCGGCCGACCGGTCGGCTGGTCTCCCGTTACGGGCTGCGGACCCGCATCGACGCCCGCGGCTGGAACCCGGAACCGCTGCCGCCGGTGGCGGCGGTCCCCCTGATCGCGCCGACGCCGCTGCTGATCGTGCACGGCGACCGGGACCCGTACTTCCCGCTGGACCATCCGCGGATGCTGATGGCGGCGGCGGACCGGGCGTCCACGGAGCTGTGGATCGAGCCGGGCTTCGGCCACGCGGAGACGGCGGCCCCGGCGGAGCTGCTGGACCGGGTCGCGGGCTGGGCCCTGGCCCGGGCCTGAGGACCCGGTCCGGGGGCGTCACTCCGGCTCGGCCACCGGCTCCGCGAACTGGGCCGCGTACAGCCGGGCGTACGCACCCCCGGCCGCCACCAGCGCATCGTGGCTGCCCTGCTCCACGATGCGGCCCGACTCCATCACCAGGATCACGTCCGCGTCGCGGATCGTGGACAGCCGGTGGGCGATCACGAAGCTGGTGCGGCCGGTCCGCAGCGAGGCCATCGCGTGCTGGATGAGGACCTCGGTGCGGGTGTCGACGGAGCTGGTCGCTTCGTCCAGCACCAGGATCGACGGCCCGGAGAGGAACGCGCGGGCGATGGTGATCAGCTGCTTCTCGCCGACGGATACGTTGGAGCCCTCCTCGTCGATCACCGTGTCGTAGCCGTCCGGCAGGGTGCGCACGAAGCGGTCCACATGGGTGGCCTTCGCCGCCTCCACGATCGTCTCGTGGGAGGCGCCCTCCGAGCCGTACGCGATGTTCTCCGCGATCGTGCCGCCGAACAGCCAGGTGTCCTGGAGCACCATGCCGATGTGGGAGCGCAGCTCCTCGCGCGGCATGGTGGCGGCGTCGACGCCGTCGAGCGTGATGCGGCCGCCGCTGACCTCGTAGAACCGCATCAGCAGATTGACCAGGGTGGTCTTCCCCGCGCCGGTCGGGCCGACGATGGCCACGGTCTGGCCGGGGCTGACCGACAGCGAGAGCCGCTCGATGAGGGGCGTATCGGGCTGGTAGCGGAAGGAGACGTCCTCGAACTCGACCTGGCCGAGCACGGTCCGCGGCCCCACCGGACCCTCCGGGTCCGGGGTCTGCTCCTCCGCGTCCAGCAGCTCGAAGACCCGCTCGGCGGAGGCGACGCCCGACTGGACCATGTTGGCCATGGACGCCACCTGGGTGAGCGGCTGGCTGAACTGCCGGGAGTACTGGACGAACGCCTGGACGTCGCCGATCGACAGCGCCCCGCTCGCCACCCGCAGCCCGCCGACCACGGCGACCAGGACGTAGTTGAGGTTGCCGATGAACGTCATCGCGGGCTGGATGAGCCCGGAGATGAACTGGGCGCGGAAGCCCGCCTCGTACAGCTTCTCGTTCTGCGCGCGGAAGACCTCGGCGGACTCCCGCTCCCGTCCGAAGACCTTCACCAGGGCGTGGCCGGTGTACATCTCCTCGATATGGGCGTTGAGCCGCCCCGTGGTCTTCCACTGCTGGACGAACTGGGGCTGCGCCCGCTTGCCGACCCGCGTCGCGACCAGCACCGACACCGGGACGGTGACCAGCGCCACCAGCGCCAGCAGCGGCGAGATCCAGAACATCATGGCCAGCACGCCGACGAGGGTCAGAACTGAGGCCATGATCTGGCTGAGGGTCTGCTGGAGCGTCTGCTGGATGTTGTCGATGTCGTTGGTGGCCCGCGACAGCACCTCGCCGCGCGACTGCTTGTCGAAGTACGACAGCGGCAGCCGCGCCAGCTTCCGTTCGACGTCCTCGCGCATCCGGAAGACCGCGCGCTGGACGACGTTGGTGGCCACCCGCGCCTGGATCAGATTGAGGAGCGAGGCCACGACGTACAGGCCCAGCGCCCACAGCAGGACGGTGCCGACGGCCCCGAAGTCGATGCCCTGGCCGGGCGTCACGTTCATCGAGGCGACCATGTCGGCCACGGTGCCCTGACCGCCGTCGCGCAGGTACTGGACGGCCTCGGCCTTGGTGGCGCCCTCCGGGAGCTGCCGTCCGACGATGCCCGCGAAGATCAGGTCGGTGGCGTGGCCGAGCACCTTGGGGCCCAGCACCGTCAGCGTGATGCTGACCGTGCACAGGGCGAGCACGGCGAAGGCGATGCCGCGCTCGGGGCGCAGGGCGCCCAGCAGACGGCGGCCGGAGCCGCGGAAGTCCATGGACCGCTCGACGGGCTGGCCGCCCATGAAGCGGCCGGGTCCGGCGGCGGGCGCGGGGCCCCTGCGGGGTGCCGGAGAACTCGTGGATGACTGGCTCATACGGCTTCCTGCTCGGTGAGCTGGGAGAGCACGATCTCCCGGTACGTCTGGTTGCCGGCCATCAGCTCGCCGTGGGTGCCGCTGCCGACGACGCGCCCCTCGTCGAGGACCACGATCCGGTCGGCGCCGCGGATGGTGGACACCCGCTGGGCGACGATGACGACGGTCGCGTTCCCCGTCTCGTCCGCCAGCGCCGCCCGCAGCCGGGCGTCGGTGGCGTAGTCGAGCGCCGAGAAGGAGTCGTCGAAGAGGTAGACGGACGGTCTCAGCACCAGGGCGCGGGCGATCGCCAGCCGCTGCCGCTGCCCGCCGGAGACATTGGAGCCGCCCTGGGCGATGGGCGCCTCCAGGCCGCCCTCCATGGCCTCGACGAAGTCCCGCGCCTGCGCGGTCTCCAGGGCCTGCCACAGCTCCTCGTCGCTCGCGTCCGGCTTTCCGTAGCGCAGGTTGGAGGCGACGGTGCCGGAGAAGAGGTACGGCTTCTGCGGTACGAGGCCGATGGACCGGGTCATCACCGCGGGGTCGAGGTCGCGCACGTCCACGCCGTCGAGGCGGACGCTGCCGTCGGTCGCGTCGAACAGCCGGGGCACCAGCCCGAGGAGGGTGGACTTGCCGCTGCCGGTGGAGCCGATGACGGCGGTGGTCCGGCCGGGCTGGGCGGTCAGCGAGACGTCGCGCAGCACGGGCTCCTCGGCGCCCGGGTAGCGGAACTCCACGCCCCGCAGCTCCAGCAGCCCGCGTCCGCCGTCGGCGGACGCGGCGGGCGCGACCGGGACCAGCGGCGGGACGACGCTGGTCCCGGTGTCCAGCACCTCCTGGACGCGCTCGGCGCACACCTCGGCGCGCGGCACCATCATGAACATGAAGGTGGCCATCATCACCGACGTCAGGATCTGCATGAGATAGCTGATGAAGGCGGTCAGCGCGCCGATCTGCATCCCGCCGCTGTCGATGCGGTGCCCGCCCGCCCACACCACGGCGACGCTGGACAGGTTCACCACCAGCATCACGGTGGGGAACATCAGCGACATCAGCCGCCCGGCCCGCAGCGACACGTCCATCAGCGCGGTGTTCGCGCCGGTGAACCGGTTCCGCTCATGGCCGTCGCGGACGAAGGCCCGGATCACCCGGATGCCGGTGATCTGCTCGCGCAGCACCCGGTTGACGGTGTCGATGCGCTCCTGGACGTCCCGGAACAGCGGGCGCATCCGGCGGACGATGAGGGTGACGGTGATGCCCAGCACCGGCACGATCAGCAGCAGCAGCCCGGACAGCGGCACGTCCTGATTGAGCGCCATGGCGATGCCGCCGACGCACATGATGGGCGCCGACACCATCAGCGTGAACGACATCAGGCACAGCATCTGCACCTGTTGCACGTCGTTGGTGGTGCGGGTGATCAGCGAGGGCGCCCCGAACCGGCCCATCTCGCGGGCAGAGAAGGACTGCACCCGGTCGAAGACGTCGGCGCGGATGTCCCGGCCGAGCGCCATGGCGGTGCGCGCGCCGAAGTAGACGGCGCCGATGGCGCACACGATCTGCACCAGGGTGACGGCGACCATCTGGCCGCCGACGACGAGGATGTAGCCGGTGTCGCCCTTGACGACCCCGTCGTCGATGATGTCGGCGTTGAGGGTGGGCAGATAGAGGGTGGCCAGTGTCTGCACGAGCTGCAATAGCACGATCACGTTGATCGTTCGGGTGTAGGGCCGCAGATACGCCCGTATGAGTCGGACCAGCACAGAGAAACCCTAAGCGAGCAGGCCGGGAAACGGCCCCGAATTTCCCGGGAGCGTGCTGCGTCCGCGGGCCCGTTCCGCACCCGTCATCATGGAGGACGGCAGAAGACGGGAGAGGGACACGCGATGGCGCTGAAGAACATGCCCGCCGGAACCATCCGGTACTGGGCCGCGGCCCGGGCGGCGGCAGGCACCTCCGAGGAGCCGTACACGGCGGTGACGCTGGCCGACGCGCTCGACGCGGCCCGCGAGCGGCACGCCCTGCGACCGGAGTTCGCCCGGGTCCTGCTGCGCTGTTCGTTCCTGGTCGACGGCGCGCCCGTCGGCACCCGTGATCACAAGACGGTCCAACTGGCCGAGGGCGGCACGGTCGAGGTGCTTCCGCCGTTCGCAGGAGGGTGACGTACGACGTCATGAGCAACCAGCCGCATCAGCCACACGATCCGCACGCGCCGTACGAGCCGCCTGGGCCGTACGGGTCGTACCCGCCGCCGTACGAGGGACAGCAGCAGCAACAGCCGCCCGCCGACCCTTACGGCGCGTACGCCCAGGGTGAGCCGTCCGGGTACGGCTATCCGCAGCAGCAGGCGTACGGACAGCAGCCACAGCACCAGCAGTACCAGCAGCCGTACCAGCAGCCGCAGGGCGATCCCTACGCGGCGGCGCACCAGCAGCAGCAGTACGCCGCGGGCTGGGACCAGCAGCAGCACTACGCGCAGCAGCAACACCAGCAGCACCAGTACCAGCAGGCCATGCAGGCGCAGCAGGCCGCTCAGGCACAGCACGCACAGCACGCACAGCACGCACAGCAGGCCGCTCAGGCGCAGCGCCAGGCGCACCCCGGATCGCACCCCGGGCAGCCCGCCGCGCCCGAACCGGCCCGCCCCGGGCCCGCCGCGCCGCAGCCCGCGCAGCCGGGGCCCGCCCAGCCGGAGCCCGCCCGGCCGATGACCGCCGCCGAGAAGGCCCGCGCCGAGGGCCGCCCCCAGATCGTCGACCCCGGGCTCCAGCCCGCCGCCCTCACGGCCGCGC
>NZ_GG657754.1:4838198-4846334 GCF_000158915.1 Streptomyces himastatinicus ATCC 53653
GGCACGATCGGCGTCTGGGTGCTGCTGGTGATCGTCCTCCAGTTGCGCAGGCACGCCTCGGCGGACGAGCGGGATGTACGGGCTGACCGCCGCGGTCGCCTCGTCCGCCCTCACCGTGATCGCGGCAGGCCACCTGGCCGCGGTCGCCGAGTCCTCGGACGCCGTGGTGGTGGGCGCGGCCGCGGTCGCCGTGGGCACGCTGGCGCGCGCACTGCCGCTGCCGACGCCCGCCGCCGTCGTCCTCGGGCTGCTCGCGGCGGCCGGGGCTGGCGTCGGGGCCGGGCACCTCACCGGCACCGGGACCGGCACGGCCGCCGTGCTGGGGCTCGCGGCCGGGGCATGTGCGCTGGTGGGGCTGCGGGTCGCGGCGTACGACTACCCCTCCCGCTTCGTCCACATGACGGCCGGAGTGGCCCTGCCCCTGGCGGCCGCCGCCCCCGCCGTATACGTCCTGGGCCGCGCGCTGGTGTGATCCGCCGGGGGTCCGATACGCCAGGTATCTGGCGTACCAGGCCCCCGGATGCTTACTCCGGTTAGGCTCGCTGCGTCAGGCAAGGGCCTGAGCGAGAGCCTGGGGGATCTACGTACATGCGCGCACTACGCATCACACTGATCATCGCCGTGATACTCGGCGGCCTCTTCGTCGGCGCCGACCGGGTTGCGGTGTCCATGGCGGAGTCCAAGGCCGCCGACAAGATCAAGAGTTCGCAGGGGCTGACGACCACCCCCAGCGTCTCCATCAAGGGCTTCCCGTTCCTGACCCAGGTCGCGGGCAAGGAGCTGGACGAGGTCGACGTCGGCGTGGACGGGCTGACGACGGACGCGGGCGGCGGGACCACCGTCCGCGTCTCGGAGCTGAACGCCCAGCTGCACGACGTCCGCATCGGGGGGAACTTCTCGTCGGCCACCGCGGACCGGGCCAGCGGCTCGGCCCACATCTCCTACGCGGACCTCTCGCGGGCCGCGGGCCCCGGGGTCACGGTGGGCTACGACCCGACGGGGACCAATCAGGTCAAGATCACCGGGAATCTGCTGGGCTTCAGCCTCAGCGCCCGCTCCAGCGTGACGATCGTCAACGGCGACACGATCAAGCTGCACGCCGAGCGCATCCCCGGCGGATCCATCCCGCAGTGGGAGGACAAGGTGCGCGAGCGCACCGACATGGAGCGGAAGATCGACGGCATGCCGCGGGGCATGCGGCTGGAGACCGTGAAGACCGACAAGGACGGCATAGACGTCTCGGTCGCGGGTAAGAACGTCGCGTTGACGGGCTGACCCGTCCGGCACGGACCGCCTCAGGACCGTCTCGGGGCCACGTGGAGTCCACGTAACGAGACGATCATGTCCGCGATGACAGACACCGACGGCCGCCGGACACCCCGGCGGCCGTTGTCCGTGGGCGTTCACACTCCTCCGCGTTCACATCGCGGACATAAGCGTCTCACTATGCGACACACCGGTGACATGCCCGCCCGTCCGTCCTTACGATCGGACCCATGAAGCGACAGGCGGATCTCACGAAGCGGCGGGCAGTCGACCTGTGCCGCGTCGCCGCCATGCTCTGTCGCGCCGTCTGAACCGAGGGACGCGCGCGGCCGCCGCAGCTTCGGCCCCGCTCCCTCCGGCCCGTCTGCCGGGCCGTCCCGCACTCCGCTCGTACGCTCGCGACCAGGCTCCGCGTCAGCACCGCGCGTCGAGCGCCCGTACCGCCGCAACTGCCCCGGAGGAGAGATACATGAGCCGCAGTGACGTCCTGGTGGACGCCGACTGGGTTGAGGCCCGCATCGATGACCCCAAGACGGTCATCGTCGAGGTCGACGAGGACACGTCCGCCTACGACACGAACCACATCAAGAACGCCATCCGGATCGACTGGAAGCAGGACCTCCAGGACCCGGTGCGCCGTGACTTCGTGGACCAGGCGGGCTTCGAGAAGCTGCTGTCCGAGAAGGGCATCGGCAACGACGACACCGTCGTCCTCTACGGCGGCAACAACAACTGGTTCGCTTCGTACGCGTACTGGTACTTCAAGCTCTACGGCCACCAGGACGTGAAGCTCCTCGACGGCGGCCGCAAGAAGTGGGAGCTGGACTCGCGCGAGCTGGTCGCCGAGGTCCCGTCCCGCGAGAAGACCGACTACAAGGCCAAGGAGCAGGACAGCTCGATCCGCGCCTTCCGCGACGACGTCGTGGCGGCCATCGGCAGCCTGAACCTGGTCGACGTCCGCTCGCCCGACGAGTTCTCCGGCAAGCTGCTCGCCCCGGCGCACCTCCCGCAGGAGCAGTCGCAGCGCGCGGGCCACGTGCCGAGCGCCCGCAACATCCCGTGGTCGAAGTCGGCCAACGACGACGGCACCTTCAAGTCCGACGAGCAGCTCAAGGAGCTGTACGAGGGCGAGGGCGTCGACCTGTCGAAGGACACCATCGCCTACTGCCGCATCGGTGAGCGCTCCGCGCACACCTGGTTCGTGCTGCACGAGCTGCTCGGCCAGACCAACGTCAAGAACTACGACGGTTCCTGGACCGAGTACGGCTCGCTGGTCGGCGTGCCGATCGAGCTCGGCGCCAACAGCTGACCCCTCTCCTCCCGAAAGTTAAGGACAGACACATGTGTGGAGCGCAGACAGGCGGCCCCGACGCCTCGACCATCAAGCCCGGTGAGACCACGATCCAGGGCCAGGTGACCCGCGACGGCGAGCCCGTCACCGGCTACGTGCGCCTCCTGGACAGCACGGGCGAGTTCACCGCCGAGGTTCCCACCTCCGCGACCGGACAGTTCCGCTTCTACGCCGCCGAGGGCACCTGGACGCTGCGCGCCCTGGTCCCGGGCGGCACCGCCGACCGCACGGTCGTCGCACAGAAGGGCGGGCTGGCGGAGGTCGCCATCGCCGTCTGACGCCACACCACGCGTGGTACGCAGGAGGGCCGCATCCCGGGGTTGGACGCCTCGGCGGGATGCGGCCCTTCCGCTTGGTCCACGGCCTTTCGCCTATCGGCGCGATGGCCCCGGACGTATCCTGGCCTTATGTACGCGCGACGCCGCCACGCATACTTCTTCCTGATGGGCGCGTGTCTGACGCTCTTCATCTCGGCATGGGCCTTTGTGCGTCTGTGGTCCGTCCCCGCCGCCGTCGCGATGTGCATCGTCGCGATGGTCATCCCGCCGGTGGCGGCCATCGTCGCCAACCGCCGGGGTCCGCAGGACCGCTGGTGGGACGAGTCGGGGGACGAGGAGTCTGACCGGTGGTGGCGGGAGCTGGACGACCACTACCACCGGCACTGAGACCCACCGGCACGGAGACCCACCGGCACGGAGACCAATGGCGCCGAGACGCGGAGACCGGGCCCCGGGGTCAGTAGACCAGCGCCTGCACACCGTCCGGCATGATCTCGCTCACGAAGACCTGCGCCCCCGCGATCCGCGCGCCCTCGATCAGATCCGCCTCGTCGATCTCCCGGCGCGCCGCGCACTGGCTGCACACCGTGATCGTCCCGCCCGCCAGAATGCCGCTGATCAGCTCCGGCAGCGGCGCCGCGTGCGGCAGCGAGAAGTCCGCCGCCCGGCCCGGCAGCGCGAACCACGTCGACTCGCCGGTCAGCCACAGCGAGACCTCGACCCCGCTCGCCACGGCCACCGCCGCCACCGTGAACGCCTGCGAGCACCGCTCGGGCGCGTCCGCGCCCGCCGTCACCTTGATCACGAGCTTGTTCGCCATGCCCCAAGCCTAGGCTCGCCGGTCCGGCGACTAGACTCGGTCCCGGTCCGTCATCCGTTACGAGGAGCAGCTCGTGCTTGAGGCAGTCTTCACCACCCTGTTGATCCTGGTCATCGTGGCCAGCCTCGGTTTCGTCGGGCTGACCTGGAAGAAGCTCTACCAGGGCCAGCGCTGAGCGCTCCCGCCCTCATAACGCCCCCGCCCGCCTAGCGACGGATCGTCTGAACCCATGATCGAGATTCCCTCCGACCTCCACCCGGACCTGGTGCCGCTGGCCTTCCTGCTCGGCAACTGGGAAGGCGCAGGCGTATCGGACTTCCCCGGCGCCGAGAAGTGCAACTTCGGGCAGGAAGCGACCTTCACCCACGACGGCCGCGACTTCCTCGAGTACATCTCGCACACCTGGGTGCTGGACTCCGAGGGCAAGAAGGTCCGCCCGCTGGAAAGCGAGTCCGGATACTGGCGGATCGACAAGGACCGCAAGGTCGAGGTCGTCATGATCCGCGACCAGGGCGTCGTCGAGATCTGGTACGGCGAGCTGGCGGACGGCAAGCCGCAGATCGACCTGGCGACCGACGCCGTGGCGCGTACCTCCGCCTCCGGCCCGTACTCGGGCGGCAAGCGGCTGTACGGCTACGTCAACAGCGACCTGATGTGGGTCGGCGAGAAGGCCACCCCCGAGGTCGAGCTGCGCCCGTACATGTCCGCGCACCTGAAGAAGGTCGTCGACCCCCGCGAGTGGGCCAAGGACCTCAAGGACCTGCCGGACGACGGGATCGCCTTCTTCCGCTGAGCGGGGCTCAGCGGGGCCCTCAGCCGCTCCAGCCGAGCGCGACCGCGCCCCGGTGCCGTGCCGCCTACACTGGCACCGTGGCGACCACCGACTGGAAGACCGATCTGCGGGAGCGCGGCTACCGGCTCACCCCGCAACGCCAGCTCGTGCTCGAAGCCGTCGACAGCCTGGAGCACGCCACTCCGGACGACATCCTCACCGAGGTGCGCCGTACCGCGAGCGGTGTGAACATCTCCACCGTCTATCGCACGCTGGAGCTGCTGGAGGAGCTGGGCCTCGTCAGCCATGCCCATCTCGGGCACGGCGCCCCCACGTACCACCTGGCCGACCGGCACCACCACATCCATCTGGTGTGCCGGGACTGCACGGAGGTCATCGAGGCCGATGTCTCGGTCGCGGAGTCCTTCACCCGGCAGCTGCGGGCGTCCTTCGGCTTCGACACCGACATGAAGCATTTCGCCATCTTCGGTCGCTGCGCCTCGTGTTCCGCGGCCCACCGCGCGCAGGACACGGACAAGAGCCGCACGCCCACGTCGTAGGGTGAAACGCATGAAGAGCCCTTTGCTGTCGCTGCCCGGCGCCGTCCCCGGCGAGGGCCCCGACGAAGGCGTCGCCGCCCACTACGGCGACCTGTTCCGCGAGCAGCGCGCGCTCGCCGACGGCACCGGCTTCGTGGACCTCTCGCACCGCGGGGTCGTCACGGTCACCGGTGCCGACCGGCTGAGCTGGCTGCATCTGCTGCTCACCCAGCACGTCAGCGAACTTCCCGCCGGTGAAGCCACCGAGGCGCTGATCCTCTCCGCGCACGGCCACATCGAGCACGCGCTCTACCTCGTCGACGACGGCGAGACCACCTGGGCCCATGTGGAGCCCGGCAGCCAGGGCGATCTGATCGCGTACCTGGAGAGCATGAAGTTCTTCTACCGGGTCGAGATCGCCGACCGCACCGAGGAGTACGCGGTCGTCCACCTCCCGGCGGGCAGCATCGCCGAGACCCCCGGGTCCGCCGTCGCCCGCGAGACCGCGCACGGCCGCGACCTGTTCCTGCCACGCGCCGGCCTGGAGTCCTTCGCGGCGGCGAGCGGCCCGGCGATCGGCGTCCTGGCGTACGAGGCGCTGCGCGTCGAGGCGCACCGGCCGCGGATCGGCCTGGAGACCGACCACCGGACCATCCCGCACGAGCTGGGCTGGATCGGCACCGCGGTCCATCTCCAGAAGGGCTGCTACCGCGGCCAGGAGACGGTCGCCCGGGTGCACAACCTGGGCAAGCCGCCGCGCCGCCTGGTCTTCCTCCACCTCGACGGCAGCGAGGTGAAGCTGCCGGGCCACGGCGCGCCCATACGGCTCGCGGCGGACGGCGAGGACGGCCGCCAGCTGGGCTTCGTGACCTCCTCGGCCCGCCACCACGAGCTGGGGCCGATCGCGCTCGCGCTGGTGAAGCGGAACGTACCGGTGGACGCGGAGCTGATCGCGGACTCCACGGCGGCCTCGCAGGAGACGGTCGTCGAGCCGTAGCTGCTAGACCTCGACGATCACCGTGAACGGGCCGTCGTTCGTGAGCGAGACCTTCATGGCCGCTCCGAACCGGCCCGTCTCCACGTGGGCGCCCAGCTCCCGCAGCCGTGCCACCACCTCGTCCACCAGCGGTTCGGCGACATCGCCGGGCGCCGCCGCGTTCCAGGTGGGCCGACGGCCCTTGCGGGCGTCCCCGTACAGCGTGAACTGGCTGATGACCAGCAGCGGAGCGTCCAGGTCCGAGCAGGACTTCTCGCCCGGCAGGATGCGTACGGACCACAGCTTGCGGGCCAGCTGGGCCGCCTTCTCCGGGGTGTCGTCGTGCGTCACCCCGACCAGGACGCACAGCCCGTGCCCGATGATCTCCCCGGTCGTCTCGCCGTCCACGACGACGCTCGCCCCGTCCACTCTCTGTACCACAGCACGCATACGGACCATCATGCCCTGCGCCCATCGGGGCCGATCGGGTGGACGGCCGCTGCACAGGGGGCATTCGGGGTGGCACGATGCGTGCAGGCGGTGCAGGTGGGCAGGAACTGCGGGAATGACGCATCGCTGGAGGGGACGGACAAGGATGATCACACCGGGCACCGAGCGGGCCCATGGCCACCGAGAGCCCGCTGCCGGCGCAGCCGCCGAGCCAGCGCGGCGGCCGGCTGGCCGACGCCGAGGCCGTGCCGTCGGCGGCGGTGCCGTCGGCGGCGGTGCAGTCGGCGGGGGCGGCGTCGAAGGGGGCGGCGGGGACAGGGACCCTGGGCGGCCGGATCGACATCCTCCGCGCCGAGCTGGCCCGCCGCCGCGAGCCGGGGGCGCCGGTGGCGGCGGACGGGCCGTCGGCGGAGCCCGCGGAGCTGGTCGAGCTGCTGCCCAAGATCCTGGCGGACGTCCCGTCCCGGCACCGCACCTCCGCCCGGCATGTGACGCTCGGCACCCCGCACAGCGCGGAGTACGAGCGGCTGGCCGAGGAGATGCTGGCCGAGATCGGCCTGTCGGACCTCCCGGCGCGCACGGACGAGGAGCTGCACGGCGCGATGGGCCGCCTGGAGGGGTACGAGCAGCAGGTGTCCCGGCGGCGGCATGGACTCCAGCGCACCGCCGACCAGTGCAGTGCCGAGATCGCGCGCCGGTACCGCGAGGGCGAGGCCCAGGTCGACGACCTGCTCTCGTAGTCGGTCCGCCGCGCATCCACAGGCTGGGGATAAAAAATCGCGTGCGGCCGGTCTCGGCGGCCGCCTAGCGTGGCCGCATGGCCGCCCACATCCGCACCTCCCTCGACGTGTCCGACCTCCCCAACTGGCTGCGCGCGATGCACACCGGCTTCCTGCGGTCGCCGGATGTCTCCAAGGAGGAGCTGGAGGTGCGGCGGGCGGGCATCGACCTGGACCGCACCCAGGGGGCCTTCGACGGGGACCGCTGCGTCGCCACCTTCCGCAGCCACGACCAGCGGCTGACGGCGGTCGGCGGGGCCGACGTACCGGCCGACGCGATCACCAACGTCACCGTGTCGCCCACCCACCGCCGCCGGGGCCTGCTCAGCCGGATGATGGAGCACGATCTGCGGGCCGCCAAGGAGCGCGGTGACGCGGTGGCCTCGCTGCTCGCCGCCGAGTACCCGATCTACGGGCGGTACGGTTTCGGCCCGGCCACCTGGGTCACCGAGTGGTCGGTGGACGTCGCCCGCGCCGGCCTCGATCCGCGCTACGCCGGGCCCGGCTGCGGTGGCCGGGTCGACTACGCCGACGCCGACGAGGTACGCGAGCTGGGCCCCGCCCTGCACGAGCGGCTGCGCGCTCGGACGCACGGCGTCATCGACCGCACCGAGCGCTGGTGGAAGCTCAACACCGGTCAGCTCCGGTTCCCGGGCGACGGCTGGCCCGCCGAACCGTTCCACGTCCTCTACCGCTCCCCCGAGGGCTCCGTCGACGGTCTGCTCGTCTTCACCGCCGACGACCGCTGGGAGGGCAACAAGCGGCCCCAGAACACCGCCACGGTCCTCAGCCTGATCGGCGTCACCCCGGCGGCCGAGCGCGCGCTGTGGCACTTCCTGTGCTCCATCGACTGGGTCCTGCACATCGCCACCGGCAGCCGCGCCCCGGACGACCTGCTCCCGCTG
>NZ_GG657754.1:4846450-4874438 GCF_000158915.1 Streptomyces himastatinicus ATCC 53653
CGCTGCTGGAGGCCCGTACGTACCCGGTGTCCGGCTCACTCGTCCTCGACCTGTACGACCGGGCCGGACTGGCGGGCGGCCGCTACCACTTGGACGCCACCCCGGACGGCGCCACCTGCGCCCCCACCACCCGCCCGGCCGATCTGACCATGGACATCGGCGAGTTGGGCACCGTGTGGCTGGGCGACGAGTCGACGGTCCGCCTCACCGCCCTGGGCCGCGCCCAGGAGGAGCGCCCCGGCGCCGCCGCCCTGGCCGACACGCTGCTGCGCACGCCGCGGCGGCCGTGGTGCCCGGACATGTTCTGAGGCGCTTGTGCTGACGCGCTTGCGCTCAGGCGTCACGCTCTGAGGCGTCACGGGTCCCGCGGGGCCAGCATCAGTTCCGCCATGCCCCGCACCGACCGCCGGTAGCGCGGCCAGTCCCCGTCCGCCGTCAGCTGCCGCACCAGCTCTCCGTAGAAGGCGGCCAGCAGCATGTGGGCCAGGAAGTCGGCGTCCAGGCCGGGCCGGATCTGCCGCATCAGATCGCGCACATGGGCGTGCCACCCCTGGTAGGTGGGGTCGCCGAACTTGTCCTCGCCGCAGGCGCGTTCATGCGCGGCGATCAGGGACAGATGACGGTGAGAGAGATCGGCGAGGGCGTCGAGGAAGGCCATGAGCCGTTCGTACGGCGGCAGGCCGGTGCCCAGCGGGCCCCCGGGCTGGTCGATGTCGTGCAGCAACTGGGCCGCGCGCTCGGCCAGCAGCGCCTGGAACAGCCCCGTACGACTGCCGAATCGGCGGAAGACGGTCCCCTTGCCGACCCCGGCGGCGGCCGCGACCCGGTCCAGTGAGACGTGTTCGGCGCCGCAGGTCGTCAGCAGCTCCTCGGTGGCGCGCAGGATCGCCCGCCGGTTGCGCGCGGCGTCGGCACGCTCTGCTCTGACCTCCGTCACGGCACGTCCCTGCGGGGTTGTAAGCGGACCAGGAGTCCTCATAGTATCCGCAGCAGAACCGGACCATCAGTCCGATTGCCTTGAGGAGCTGGCCATGAGTGCCGTACGCGCGCTGCTCGTCGATCCCGAAGCACCCAGGTCACTGCGGTTCGGGGAGATCCCCGAACCCGAGCCCGGCCCCGGCGAGGCCCTGGTCGAGGTGCGCCACGCCTCGATGAACTACGGAGAGCTGCGCTGGGCGCTGCACCGGCCGATCGGCGCCGTGCTCGGCTACGACGTGGCGGGCGTCGTGCTGCGCGGGGCGGCCGACGGCTCCGGCCCCGCCCCCGGAGCGCGCGTCGTCGCCTTCTCCAACGGCACCTGGGCCGAACGCGTCGCCGTCGCCACCGACGCCCTCGCCGAGGTGCCCGACGCCGTACCGCTGGCCGACGCCGCCGCGCTCCCGGTGGTCGGCATCACCGCCCTGCGGACGCTGCGCGCGGCGGGCGGCGTGCTGGGCAAGCGGGTACTGATCACGGGCGCGTCCGGCGGGGTGGGCCGGGCGGCGATCCAACTGGCGCGGCGCGGCGGCGCGTACGTCATCGCCTCGGTGGGCGCGGCCGCCCGCGGCGAGGGGCTGAAGGAGCTGGGCGCGGACGAGGTGGTGATCGGCCTGGACACGGTCGACCGGCCCGTGGACGTCGTCCTGGAAAACGTGGGCGGGCCGCACCTCGTGGCCTCCTGGAACCTCCTCGCCCCCGGCGGCACCATCCAGCAGATCGGCTGGGCAGCCCATGACCAGCCCGCCGTCTTCCCGCCCAACAGCATCTACTCCCCGGGCCCCGCGAAGTCGCTGCACTCCTTCTCGGACATGTCGCACCCCGGCCCGGACCTGGCGGTCCTCGTCTCCCTCGCCGCCCGCGGCGAGCTGTCGGCCGAGGTCGGCTGGCGCGGATCCTGGGAACGGGTGGAGGAGGCGGTGGACGCCCTGCTCGGCCGCCGGATCCCGGGCAAGGCCGTCCTCGACATCGCCCCGGAAGGACGGTGAGGGCATGCGGATCGGGCTGCTGCTGAACGCTTTCGGCACCCACTTGGACACCGTCGCGGACGAGGCCCGCGAGGCCGTGCGCACGGGCCTGACCACCGGCTGGCTGGCCGAACAGGGCGGCTGGGACGCACTCACCACGGCCGCGGCCATCGGCCCTCAGGTGCCCGGACTGGCCTGGGGCACCTCCGTGGTCCCCACATACCGTTCCTGGGGACTGAGCAGAGGTGAGTCCGCTCAGCCGCACGCCCCGAACGGTCTTGGGCGCACTGGTCCCCGGCGTACTCAACCCCGGGGCAGCGACACGCATCCTGTGCGTGGTCCGAGCCCGGGAGGCCGGCTCCCTCACGACCTGGCCATATGTGCACGGCCAGAGGCGACGGGGAGGCCCCGAACCATCACTCCGGTGGAGCGGGGGCCCCGCACGCTGGCACCGTACCCGGCGTCCCAGATCGCCCGCTCACCGTAGCCCGAACAGCCCACACCGCCGCAAGCCCGGAAGTCGACCATCACACGATCGAGCTAATTCACCCTCCCGGTCTGGGCGGGCCCGACCGCACTCGCCCGCCACATCGTGCCCACCCTCACCCGGGCCGCCGAGGGCGCCGGACGGCCCGCGCCACGCGTCGTCGCCTTCTTGCTCGTAGGGGTGACCAGGGAGCCAGAGGCCCGGCGGACGGAGCTGAGCGAGCGGTTCACCCAGGTCCAGCGGATTCCCAGCTATCGGGCGGTGCTCGACCGCGAGGGCGCGTCGGGCCCGGCGGACACCGCCGTGCTGGGCGAGGAGGCGGCCGTGGAGCGCGCGCTGCGGGCGCTGGCCGAGGCCGGGGCCACCGAGCTGATCGCCTCGCCCGTCGGCACCCCCGATGAGCAGAGCCGTACGAAAGAGCTGCTGGCCGCGCTCAGCAGCAGGACTTGAGCAGTCGGCGGGCGCCCGCGCCCTGTTCGCCGAGCTTGTCGTACGGGTTGGCCAGCGCGCATTTGTCGATCGACAGACAGCCGCAGCCGATGCAGTCGGTCAGGTGGTCGCGGAGGTTCTCCAGCTGTTCGATGCGGTCGGTGAGGTCCGAGCGCCAGCACTCCGAGATCCGGGCCCAGTCGTCCTTGGTCAGGACGTGGTCCTCGGGGAAGAGCGACAGCACGTCCCGGATCCGCGACAGCGGGATGCCGACGCGCTGCGAGGAGCGCACGAAGGCGACCCGGCGGAGCGTGTCGCGGGTGTAGCGACGCTGGTTGCCGGAGGTGCGGCGGCTGTGGATGAGGCCCTCGCGCTCGTAGAACCGCAGCGCGGAGGCGGGGACTCCGCTGCGCTGGGACAGCTCGCCGACCGTCAGCTCATGGGTCTTCCAGGTGAGGTGCGTCATGCTGCCGAGGGTAGCTTGACTTCAACCTTTGTTTAAGTCCGAGCCTCTTCTCATGACTACCGCAACCGCAGTTTCCACCGGCACCCCCAGCAGCCCGATCCGTCTCGCCGTCATCGTCGGCAGCACCCGCGAGGGCCGCTTCGGGCCCAAGGTCGCCGACTGGTTCACCGGCCGCGCCGCGCTGCGCGACGATCTGAGCGTGGACGTCGTCGACCTGGCCGACACCCCGCTCCCGCCGTGCCTCACCCATCAGCCCGGCGCCGAGGACGCCAAGGCGCTGGAGGCCGTGACCCCGCGCCTGGACGAGGCGGACGCGTTCGCCGTCGTCACGCCCGAGTACAACCACAGCTACCCCGCCCCGCTGAAGAACGCGATCGACTGGCACTACAGCCAGTGGCAGGCCAAGCCGGTCGGCTTCGTCAGCTACGGCGGCATCTCGGGCGGCCTGCGCGCGGTCGAGCATCTGCGGCCCGTCTTCGCCGAGGTGCACGCGGTCACCGTGCGCGACACGGTCAGCTTCCACGGCGCCTGGGACGCCTTCGGCCCGGACGGCCGGCTGACCGACCCCAAGGGCCCGGACACCGCCGCCACGGCCATGCTCGACCAGCTCGTCTGGTGGGCCGAGGCCCTCCGTACGGCGCGCGCGGCCCGTCCGTACGGAACCTGAGCTTTCAGGCCGTACGGCGGCGGAAGAGCACCCCGGACAGGGCGACCGCGACCGCCAGGATCCCGCCGCACCAGGACAGCGCCTGCCAGGCGCTGTCCCCCACCGGCTGGTCCAGCAGCAGCGCCCGCAGCGCCGCGATCACCGGCGTGACGGGCTGGTGGCCGGCGAAGCCGTGCAGCCAGTCCGGCATGGTGTCGATCGGCACGAAGGCGCTGCTCGGGTACGGCAGGAACATCATCAGGAAGGTGAATCCACCCGCGGCCTCCGGGGTCCTGGCGATCAGGCCGAAGCAGGCCGAGAGCCAGGAGATCGCGAGGATGAACGCCAGCAGGATGCCCGCCACGGCGAGCCAGTCGAGCGGGCCCGCGTCCGGGCGGAAGCCGATCAGGAAGGCGACGCCGAAGACGATGGTGGTCGCGACCGCGTTGCGCAGCACGCTCGCGGCCACATGACCGGCCACGAGCGCGGTGCCGGAGACGTCCAGCGAGCGGAAGCGGTCGATGATGCCGCCCGCCATGTCGTTGGTGACGGTGACCGCGGTGCTCGCCGAGCCGAACCCGGCGCACAGCAGCATCACGCCGGGGACGACGTACGTCACGTACCCGGTGCGGGTGCCCGTGTCGATCGCGCCGCCGAAGAAGTAGACGAAGACGAACATCAGCAGGACGGGCAACAGCATCGCGGTGAGCACCGCGTCGAGGTTGCGCCTGCTCAGCCGCACGGCACGGCCGGTCAGGACGATCGCGTCAGACATCGGCGGTCTCCTTCTGGGCGGCTTCCTGGTGACTGGTCAGGGCCAGGAAGACGTCATCGAGCGTGGCGCCGCGTACGGCGAACCGGCGCACGGCGCGGCGGTCGGGGTCGATCTCGTCGAGCAGCGCGCGGACGCGCGCGGCGTCCCCGTCGGTCGCGACACCCAGCGTCAGCCGGTCGGCGTCGCTGTGCACGAGGCGCCCGCCGAGGCGCCGGGCGGTCTCCGCGAACGCGGCGGCATCGGTGAGCACCAGGTCCAGACGCTCCCCGGCGACCTGCCGCTTCAGCTCACCGGAGGTGCCCTCGGCGACCACCCGGCCGCCGTCGACCACCGCGACGCGGTCCGCCAACTGGTCGGCCTCCTCCAGGTACTGGGTGGTGAGGAAGACCGTCACCCCGTCGTGGGCCAGCCCCCTGACGACGTCCCACATGGCCTGGCGGCTGCGCGGGTCCAGACCGGTCGTCGGCTCGTCCAGGAAGATCACCTCGGGCCGGCCGACCAGCCCGGCGGCGAGGTCGAAGCGGCGGCGCATCCCGCCGGAGTAGGTCCCGGCGGTGCGGCGGGCCGCGTCGGTGAGACCGAACCGCTCCAGCAGCTCCCGGGCACGGCCCCGGGCCCCGGCGCGGCCGAGGCCGGCCAACCGCCCCATCATGCACAGGTTCTCCTCGCCGGTCTGCATCTCGTCGACCGCCGCGTACTGCCCGGTGAGGCTGATCGCGCGGCGTACGCGAGGGCGGTCGCGGACGACGTCGTACCCCGCCACCCGGGCGTCGCCCGCGTCCGGGGGCGTGAGCGTGGACAGGATGCGCACGGTCGTGGTCTTGCCCGCGCCGTTCGGGCCGAGCAGCGCGAAGACGCTGCCGCGCGCGACGGACAGATCGATGCCCGCGAGGACCGTCACCGCCCCGTAAGCCTTCTTCAGGCCGTTCGCCTCGATGGCCGGTTGCCTGGTCATGGATGCCCCGTTCTCTCTTCTGCGTATGCCATACGCACTACTGCGTAAGGTATACACAGTTCTAGGATGGCGGTCAACGGCGCGGCGTCAGGGAGGGCTTACGGCCATGGCCATCGAGGAGAACGGCAGCGGCACCGGGCTGCCCGCGAGCATCGAGGCCGCGTGGGGGCTGCGCGAGCGCCGCACCAAGGGCCCCAAGCCCGGGCTGACGCTGAGCCGGATCGTCGACGCGGCGGTCAGCCTGGCCGCGACCGACGGCCTCGGGGCGGTCTCCATGAGCCGGGTCGCCGCCGACCTCGGCGTCTCCACGATGTCGCTGTACCGCTACGTCGCGGCCAAGGACGAACTGCTGCTGCTGATGGAGGACGCCGCCTTCGGCACACCCCCGCCCGGCCCGGCGCCGGACGAGGACTGGCGGACCGGCTTCACCGACTGGGCCTGGGCGCTGCGCGCCGCCTACCACCGCAACCCATGGGTACTGCGCATCCCGACCAGCGCCCCGCCCTCGACCCCCAACTCGGTGGCCTGGATGGAACGCGGGCTGGCCTGTCTGCGCGATACGAACCTGGGCGAGGGCGCGAAGATCTCCGCGCTGATGCTGGTCAGCGGCTTCGTACGGAACGAGGCGAGGCTGTCCGCCGACCTCGCGGCGGCCGCGCTGCGCACCGGGGACGACACCGGGCAGTCCATGGAGTCCTGGGCCCGGCTGCTGCGGAAGGTGACGGACCCCGAGCGCTTCCCCGCGGTGACCGCGGCCCTCGCGGTGGGCGAACTGGACACCCCGGGCGGCCCCGACGACGAGTTCGTGTTCGGCCTGGCGCGGATCCTCGACGGCCTGGAGGCCCTGGTCCGCGCTTAGCTTCAGGTGGCCAGATCCTCACACATCCTGGCCATCCGGCCACTCGTCGCCCGGCGGCCGCGTTGCGACGCTGGCCGGTATGAACGTGCTGTGGATATACGCCCACCCCGAACCCCGCTCACTGAGCGGCTCCCTGCGCGACGAGGGCCTGCGCGCCCTGCGGGAGCTGGGCCATGAGTGCCGGGTCTCCGACCTCTACGCCATGCGCTGGAACCCGGTCGTGGACGGCGCCGACTTCCGGCACGACGACGCGGAACGCCTGATCGTCGGCGCCTCCTCGCACGACGCCTACGACGCCGGGACGCTGAGCGAGGACATCCGCGCCGAGCAGGAGAAGATCGCCTGGGCCGACGCGCTGATCGTGCAGTTCCCGCTGTGGTGGTACGGGATGCCCGCCATCCTCAAGGGCTGGTTCGACCGCGTCTTCGTGAAGGGCTTCGCCTTCGGCGTCACCGGCCCCGACGGCCGCACCCTGCGCTACGGGGACGGCAAGCTGGCCGGAAAGCGCGCCATGGTCCTGCTCACCGCCGGTACCCCGCGGGCCGCGGCCGGTCCGCGCGGTGTCAACGGCGACATCGAGCATCTGCTGTTCCCGCTCCAGCACGGGACGCTCTGGTACAGCGGCATGTCCGTCCTGCCGCCGCACGTGGTCTACGGCGCGGACCGGCTCTCCGCCGAGCAGTACGAGGGCTACGCCGACGCCCTGCGCGAGCGGCTCGCCACCCTGCCGACCGCCGACCCGATCCCCTTCCGCCGCCAGAACGGCGGGGACTACGACGAGAACCTGGTCCTGCGGCCCGACGTCATGCCGGGTCACTCCGGTCTCGCGGTGCACTACGCAGCTCCAGCCGCCAGTCGTTGCACCGCATGAAGGAGCCGGGCGGGTACTCGACGTCGCACTCGCCGAGCAGCGTGAACCCGGCCTTGCGGCACACCCCGTTCGACGCGGGGTGGCCGGTGGACGGATAGGCGTGCAGACGGCGGTGGACGCCCTCGGCGGCCGCGGCGCGCGCGACCTCCCGCGCGGCCGCGGCCGCGATGCCCCGGCCCTGATACGACGGCAGCACGCCCCAGCCCGTCTCGTAGACCGTCTCCCCGCGCCACTCCCGCTCCCAGAAGCCGATCGCACCCGCCACCTCGGCCTCCCGCGCCACACCGCTCCCCTGGGACATCCGCCGCCTCCCGCCGTCGCGTCCTGCCCCATTCGACCACGGTGGCGCTCGGCCGCGGGTGGCGCTCGCCACTATTGCAAGCACCTTGCTTGCAATAGTTAGCACTCCTGGTGCAGCATCGAAGGCATGGCATCACTGAACGTCGGCAACCTCGGCGACTTCCTGCGGGAGCAGCGGCGCACTGCCCAGCTCTCGCTGCGGCAGCTGGCCGACGCCGCCGGGGTGTCCAACCCGTACCTCAGCCAGATCGAGCGCGGACTGCGCAAGCCGAGCGCCGAGATCCTCCAGCAGCTCGCGAAGGCGCTGCGGATATCCGCCGAGACCCTGTACGTACAGGCAGGGATCCTCGATGAGCGCGATCGGGAGGAAACCGAGGTGCGCAGCGTGATACTCGCCGATCCCACGATCAACGAGCGGCAGAAGCAGGTGCTGCTCCAGATCTACGAGTCCTTCCGCAAGGAGAACGGACACGGGATCGCCTCGGACGACGCCCCCGCCGACGCCGACGTCGCCACACCCTCGAACTGATCCGGGAGGACCAGAAACCATGGCCATCACCGACGACGTACGCAAGACCCTCACCGACCCGACCCCGCTCTACTTCGTCGCGGGCACGGCCGACCTCGCCGCCCAGAAGCTCAAGGAGGTGCCGACGCTGGTCGAGAAGATCGTCGCGGAGGCCCCGGAGCGCTTCAACCAGGTGCGCAACACCGACCCGAAGGCCGTGCAGGACCGGGTCACCCAGCAGGCGAAGGACGCCCAGGGCAAGCTCAACGAGGTGCTGGGCTCCCTGGACACCGACCTCAAGCGGCTCCGTGACTCGGCGCAGGACCTCGCCCTCCAGGGCGTCGGCCGCGCCGCCGAGCTGGCCGTCAAGGCGCGGGAGCGGTACGACGAGGTCGCCGAGCACGGCCAGGAGGTCGTGAAGACCTGGCGCGGCGAGGCGGCCGACGAGGTCGTCGACATCGCCTCCGCGATCGAGCCCCACGAGGAGAAGAGCGCGCCCAAGGCGCCGTCGCAGCCGGTCGCGGTGGACTCCACCAAGTCCACCTCCGCCAAGCCCGACCCCGCCAGGCCCGCCGCCGCCAAGGAGGCCCCGAAGACCTCGGCCAAGCCTGCCGCCCCGGCCAAGAAGGCTCCGACCCGCAAGCCCACCACCACCAAGAAGACGGACACCAAGCCGTCCCACTGACGCCTCTCCGACAGGGCTCTTTGTCGGGTGCGCACAAGAGGGCCGGGTACGCAGCCTGCGTGCCCGGCCCCGTCAGCGGGTACGGTGGCCCGTAATGCTCATCCCTCTTTTCCTCTGAGCGTCTCTTCTGGGCGGTGAACAGCGTGCTGGTGCAAGGTTTCGGCGAGTTGCTGTACTGGGTCTCCTGGGGCCTGCTCCTCTTCAGCCTGTTCGCCTTCGTCGACTCGGTGATCCGCCGCGAGGACGCCTACCGGGCCGCGAACAAGCAGACCAAGCCGTTCTGGATGATCATCCTGGGGCTCGCGGCCGCGGTGAACTTCTTCATGGGCATCATGAGCTTCCTGCCGATCATCGGGCTGATCGCGACGATCGTGTACATCGTCGACGTGCGCCCGGCACTGCGGCAGATCTCCGGCGGCGGCCGCGGCTGGCCGCGGGGGCGCGGCTCCAGCTCCGACGGTCCGTACGGGCCCTACAACGGCGGCCGCTGAGCGCGCGGCGCCGCATCGCGGCTCAGCCGCGGTCCAGCAGGAGCACCGCGAGGTCGTCGGTCAGCTCGCCGCCGTTCAACGCCCGGACCTCGGTGACCGTGGCGTCCAGCAGCTCCTCGCCGCGCAGCCCGGTCGCCATCTGGCGGGCGACGATCTCGACCATCCCCTCCTGGCCGAGCCGCTGCACCCCGGCCCCGACGCGGCCCTCTATCAGCCCGTCGGTGTACATCATCAGGCTCCAGGCGCCGCCCAGCTCGACCTGCCGGCGCGGCCAGCGGGCGTTCGGCAGCAGGCCGAGCGCGGGGCCGTTCTCGTCCGTGGGCAGCAGCCGGGGCGCCATTCCGGGCCGTACGGCCAGCGGTGAGGGGTGTCCGGCGAGGCAGACCCCGGCCCGTCGGCCGTCCGGGGCGATGTCGACGGTGCACAGGGTCGCGAAGATCTCGTCGTCCGGGCGCTCGTTCTCCAGTACCTGCTGGAGGGTGCCGAGCAGCTGGTCGCCGCAGAGCCCGGCGAAGGTCAGGGCGCGCCAGGCGATCCGCAGCTCCACGCCGAGGGCGGCCTCGTCGGGGCCGTGGCCGCAGACGTCGCCGATCATCGCGTGGACCGTGCCGTCCGGGGTGCGGACGGTGTCGTAGAAGTCGCCGCCGAGCAGGGCCCGGCTGCGGCCGGGCCGGTAGCGGGCGGCGAAGCGCAGTCCGGAGCCCTGGAGCAGCGGGGTCGGCAGCAGTCCGCGCTCCAGCCGGGCGTTCTCCTGGGCGCGCAGCCGGGACTCGGTGAGCTGGCGCTGGGCGAGGTCGGAGCGTTTTCGCTCGACCGCGTACCGGATGGCGCGGCTGAGGACGCGGCCGTCCAGCTCGTCGCGGAAGAGGAAGTCCTGCGCCCCGACCCGGACCGCCTCGGCGGCGCGCTCGGCGTCGTCCTCGGCGGTGAGGACCAGGACCGCCTGCGTGGGGGCGAGCTTCAGTACGGAGCGCAGCGTGTCGAGCGCGTCCTCCGCCTCGTGCTCGGGGCCGGGCAGGGCCAGGTCGAGCAGGATGCACTGCACACCGTCGGTGAGCAGCCGGGAGGCCTCGGTGAGATTACGGGCCGTACGGATACGGACCCGGTTGCCTTCGGTGTCCAGCATCTCGGGGACGTTGAAGGCGCCGGCCGGATCGTCCTCGATCACCAGCAGGGTGAGCCCGCTGTCGGGCAGGGCTGCCGGCCGGGCCTCGGTGGCCAGGGCCTCCCGCTGCCTCGGCACGGGTACGGACATCGCTCGATTCCTTCCCTCCCCCCGAGGGCGCGGCGCCCGCCGCCGACCGGCGGACCGCACGAACCGGCTCGCACACCGACTGGTCGGTTTCAGGGCATGCAAGCCGGATACTGCCAGGCGACTTTAGCGCTCGGCCCGGGCCCCTTGGAATGACCTCCCGGAGGCCACTTTTGTCATATGCCCCATGCCCCGGGCGACTTGGGGGAATTCGGACAGGGTCCGGAATGACAAAGGTCACGCCAACTCGTCGCCGTTTTGTGGAACCGAACACGGATGTTGCCGTTCGCGCCCCAACCACACCGGGGCGATGCGGACATATCGGCTGAATCATACCCACGGCGCGAAATCAGCCCGAATCAGGAGGCGTCCGGGCGCACCACACCCAGGATCGGCATCGACCCCGCCCCCGCCAGGGTGATCCGGCGGCCCGGCCGCGGGGCGTGGACGATCGCACCGTCGCCCACGTACATCCCCACATGACTGGCGTCCTTGAAGTAGATGACCAGGTCGCCGGGGCGCATCCGCGCGGTGCCCACCTTCGGCAGCAGCCGCCACTGCTCCTGCGAGGTCCGCGGGATGCCCCGGCCGGCCGAGGCCCAGGCCCGCTGGGTCAGCCCCGAGCAGTCGTAGCCGTCCGGGCCCACGGCGCCCCATACATAGGACTTGCCGATCTGGGCCGTCGCGAAGTCGATCGCGCGCCGCCCCAGACCGCTCGACCGTCCGCCGACGTCCCGAAGTATGCCGGTCTTGAGCCATTTCGCCTGAGATGCCCGGTCCCGCTGCTCCTGGAGCTGCCGCAGCCGGTCCCGCTCCTTGGCCTCCAGCCTCGACTCCAGCCGACGGGCACGGGCGAGCTTTTCGGTGATCTCCGCCCTTGCGGCCGCCTTCTTCGCCCGGCTCCGGTCGAGCCGCTCCCACTCCCGGGAGGCGGACTCGGCGTAGCGGTCGAGCGCCGCCCGGGTGTGCTCCAGCCGGTTCATCAGCCCATGGGCCGCCTTCTCGCCCTTGCGCGCGAGGGTGAAGCCGTCGAGGAAGCCGCTGGGGTCGTCGCCCAGCAGCAGCCGCGCCTCGGGCGGCATCCCGCCGCCGCGGTACTGGGCCCGGGCCAGCGCCCCGGCGCGCTCCCGCAGCCCGGTCATCTCCTTCTGCGCCTTCACCACGGCCCGCGCGATCTTCAGGATCGACTTCTCCTGGCGCGTTTGTTTCTCCCGCGCGAGGTTGTACGCGTCAGTGGCTGATTCCGCTTGCCGGTAGAAGCGGTCCACGTCCGAGCGGACCTTCTCCAGCCGTCCGCCGCCGGATCCGGCACCACGGGCGCCGTGCGACGCCGGTTCCGGTTCGCCGGGCGCCGCGTAGACAGGACCGGCGGGTAAGGCCGATGTCCCCAGCGCGCAGACGAGCGCGGCCGCCGTGGCGGCGCCCGCACCCCTCCCTCTCCCGTCCCGTCCCACCCGCCGGCCTCCTCTCATCCGAGTAGGGACGGATGGTGACATGCCGTACCGCAATCCGACAGAGCCACGCGCCGGTCGGTCGCGCAGTCGACGCGATCCGGGGTCATCAGAGGACTGAAGTAGACGGAAGCGGAGAGGGCCGGGCCGTGACCTCGCCGTTACCCGGCCACCACACTGACGGCCGAGGTTCACCGCTCGTTAACTCTTCCCCTTCGGCCGCTTCACCTGATCTGCCTAATTTCAGCCCTAGTGAGATGGAGACGGGCCGCGTGCCCGGACTCCTGTCCAGCGCACATCCGTCCCTGCGCACCACAACGTCGCGCGCCGTCCCCACCGGCGGCTTCTGGAAGGAATCCCCGAAAGTGAAGCTTCAGCGCAACAACCGGCTTCGCGCCATCGCCGCCGGTGCCCTCGCCCTGTCCGGCGCCTTCGTCCTCACCGCCTGCGGTTCGGACAACAACACCGGTGGTGGTGGCGCCGCGTCCACCGGCAACATCAAGTGCGATGGCAAGGGGCAGCTGCTGGCCTCCGGCTCGTCCGCTCAGAAGAACGCCATGGACCTGTGGACGAAGAACTACGGCGCGGCCTGTAAGGACGTCAAGCTCAACTACAAGGCCACCGGCTCGGGTGCGGGCATCCAGGAGTGGCTCCAGGGCAAGACCGCCTTCGCGGGCTCCGACTCGGCGCTCAAGCCCGAGGAGGTCGCGTCCTCGAAGAAGATGTGCAAGGGCGGTCAGGGCATCAACCTGCCGATGGTCGGCGGCCCGATCGCGATCGGCTTCAACGTCCCCGGCGTGGACAAGCTGACGCTCGACGCCGAGACCCTGGGCAAGATCTTCAACTCGGACATCAAGACGTGGGACGACCCCGCGATCAAGAAGCTCAACCCGGGCGTGAAGCTCCCGAGCCTCAAGATCCAGGCGTTCCACCGCTCGGACGAGTCGGGCACCACCGACAACTTCACCAAGTACCTCAAGGCCGCCGCCCCCAAGGCGTGGCCGCACGAGCCGGGCAAGGCGTGGGAGGGCAAGGGCGGCCAGTCCGCCGACGGCTCCTCCGGTGTCTCCTCGCAGGTCAAGCAGGTCTCCGGCGCGATCTCGTACTTCGAGCTGTCGTACGCGACCGCCAACAGCATCAAGACCGTCGACCTGGACACCGGCGCCTCGCAGCCCGTCAAGGCCACCGTCGAGAACGCCTCCAAGGCCATCTCCGAGGCCAAGCCCAAGGGCACCGGCAAGGACCAGGCCCTCGACCTGGCGTACGACACCAAGGCCGCGGGCGCCTACCCGATCACGCTGGTCACCTACGAGATCGCCTGCGACAAGGGCAACAAGGCCGGCACCCTCAAGGCCGCCAAGTCCTTCCTCAACTACGCCGCGAGCAAGGACGGTCAGTCCGCGCTGAAGGAGCTGGGCTACGCCCCGCTGCCCGACGCGATCGCCGCCAAGGTCCGGGAAAGCATTTCCAGCCTCTCCTGACCTGAAGAGTGCGGCCTGTTCCGCTCCCGGCCACCCCCGGAGCAGAGCAGGCCGCACCGTCCGGTGCACCGCCGCACCAGGAGCCTCACCCCCATCCGGCTCCGCAGACCGGAGAACCCATGAAAACGGATATAGAACCCACCTCCACATCCGCCGGGTCACCGCCCCAGGTATCGGCCCGCTCCACCGGCCGCGCCGGTGACAAGATCTTCCTCGGCCTCTCCCGGGGCTCCGGGATCGCCCTCCTGGTGATCATGGCGGCCATCGCGGGCTTCCTCGCGTACCGCGCCTCCATCGCGATCTCCAAGGACGAGGCCAACTTCCTCACCGCCTTCGAGTGGAGCACCGGCTCCACGCCGATGCGGTTCGGCATCGCGGTCCTCGCGTACGGCACGGTCGTCAGCTCGATCATCGCGATGGTCATCGCGGTCCCGATCGCCGTCGGCATCGCGCTCTTCATCTCGCACTACGCCCCGCGGCGGCTGGCCACGCCGGTCGCGTACGTGATCGACCTGCTCGCCGCGGTCCCCAGCATCGTCTACGGCCTGTGGGGCGCGCTCTTCCTGGTGCCGCATCTGACCCCGCTGTACACCTGGATGGACAAGTACCTGGGCTGGACCGGCGTCCTCAGCTACCAGGGCGGCGCCGCGCGGTCGCTGTTCACCGTCGGCATCCTGCTGGCGATCATGATCCTGCCGATCGTCACCAGCGTGAGCCGCGAGGTGTTCCGGCAGGTCCCGAAGATGCACGAGGAGGCCGCGCTGGCGCTCGGCGCGACCCGCTGGGAAGTCGTCCGCATGTCGGTCCTCCCCTTCGGCCGCTCCGGCATCATCAGCGCCTCGATGCTGGGCCTGGGCCGCGCGCTCGGCGAGACCATGGCGGTCGCCACCGTGCTCTCCCCCAGCTACCTGATCAACGTCAGCCTGCTGGACCCGGGCGGCGGCACCTTCGCGCAGAACATCGCCAGCCACTTCAAGGAGGCCAACGACAACGGGCGCGACGCGCTCATCGCCTCCGGTCTGGTCCTGTTCGTCATCACCCTGCTGGTGAACGGCGCCGCGCGAATGATCATCGCCCGCCGCAAGGAGTACTCGGGGACCGCCGCATGAGCGACACGACCATCGACACCACCACGCCGCGCGCGTCCACCCTCCAGCAGGCGCGGCTGCCGCGCTGGGCCCCGCTGGGGCTGGCCGTGGCCGCGGTCGCCGCGGGCGTCGGCATCGGCACGGCCGCAGGCATGGGCAACCCCTTCCAGATGGGCCTCATCGCCGCGCTGCTCTTCGTCGTCCTCTCCTACGCCGTCACGGCCGCGGTCGAGGGCGGCCGGCAGGCCAAGAACCAGCTGGCCACCAGCCTGGTGTGGCTCTGCTTCCTGATCGCGGTCGTCCCGCTGCTCTCACTGATCTGGGAGACGGTCAACCGCGGCAAGACCGTGCTCGACGGCTACTTCCTCAGCCACTCCATGGACGGCGTCCAGACGATCCTGCCCGGCGGCGGTGCGTACCACGCGATCCTCGGCACCCTGGAGCAGGTCGGCATCGCCACCCTCATCGCGGCCCCCATCGGCCTGCTGACCGCCATCTACCTGGTGGAGTACGGGCGCGGGCGGCTCGCGAAGGTCGTGACCTTCTTCGTCGACGTCATGACCGGCATCCCGTCGATCGTGGCCGGTCTGTTCATCCTCAGCTTCTGGATCATCATCCTGGGCTTCGGCTACTCCGGCTTCGCCGGCGCCATGGCGCTGGCCATCCTGATGATGCCGATCGTGGTCCGCTCCACCGAGGAGATGCTCAAGCTCGTCCCGGACGAGCTGCGCGAGGCCTCGCTGGCGCTGGGCGTGCCCAAGTGGCGCACCATCCTCAAGGTGGTGCTGCCCACCTCGATCGGCGGGATCACCACGGGTGTGATGCTCGCGGTCGCCCGTATCGCCGGTGAGTCCGCCCCCATCGTGCTGCTGGTCTTCGGCTCCCAGGCGATCAACCCCAGCCCCTTCGAAGGCGCCCAGTCGTCGCTGCCGTACTACATCTACGAGCAGTGGCAGCTCGGCAACGAGGCCTCGTTCGACCGCGCCTGGGCCGCGGCGCTCGTGCTCATCGCCTTCGTCATGATCCTGAACCTGGTGGCCCGCGGCATCGCCCGCTGGAAGGCCCCGAAGACCGGCCGCTGAGGCCGAGAAGAAGAGAAGTGATTCACATGGCCAAGCGCATCGACATCAGCGGTCTTACGGCCTACTACGGCAGCCACAAGGCCATCGAGGACATCTCGATGACCGTCGAACCCCGCTCGGTGACCGCCTTCATCGGCCCGTCCGGCTGCGGCAAGTCGACGTTCCTGCGCACCCTCAACCGGATGCACGAGGTCACCCCCGGCGGCCGGGTCGAGGGCAAGGTGATGCTCGACGACGAGAACCTGTACGCCTCCGGCGTCGACCCCGTCTCCGTGCGCCGCACGGTCGGCATGGTCTTCCAGCGGCCCAACCCGTTCCCGACGATGTCGATCTTCGAGAACGTCGCGGCCGGGCTGAAGCTGAACGGCTCGTACAAGAAGAGCGAGCTGTCGGACGTCGTCGAGAAGTCCCTCAAGGGCGCCAACCTGTGGAACGAGGTCAAGGACCGGCTGAACAAGCCGGGCGCCGGGCTCTCCGGCGGTCAGCAGCAGCGGCTGTGCATCGCCCGCGCCATCGCGGTCGCGCCCGACGTGCTGCTGATGGACGAGCCCTGCTCGGCGCTGGACCCGATCTCGACCCTCGCCATCGAGGACCTGATCGGTGAGCTGAAGGAGCGTTTCACGATCGTCATCGTGACGCACAACATGCAGCAGGCGGCGCGCGTCTCGGACCGTACGGCCTTCTTCAACCTGGCCGGCGTCGGCCAGCCCGGCAAGCTCATCGAGATCGACGAGACCGAGCGGATCTTCTCCAACCCGTCCGTCCAGGCGACCGAGGACTACATCTCCGGCCGCTTCGGCTGATCAGGCCCCTCGCCCCCGGGCGAGGAACGGCGTCCTGCGGTGCTGCATGGCGGTGCCACCGCACGACGAAAAAGGGCCCGCCCCCGGATCCCGGGGGCGGGCCCACTGCATCACCGCTGCATCGCCGACGTGGATCAGCCGAAGGCGAGATCCACGATCCAGTAGCTGAGGGCGGCGACTCCGGCCGCCGCGGGCATGGTGATGAACCAGCCGAGGATGATGTTCTTCGCGACCCCCCAGCGCACCGCGTTCACGCGCTTGGTGGCCCCCACGCCCATGATCGCCGAGGTGATGACGTGCGTCGTCGAGATCGGCGCCTGGAACATGAACGACGCGGTGTACATGACCGAGGCCGCCGTCGTCTCGGCGGCGAAGCCCTGCGGCGGGTCCAGCTCGATGATCCGGCGGCCCAGGGTGCGCATGATGCGCCAGCCACCCGCGTACGTGCCGAGCGAGAGCATCGCGGCGCAGGCGATCTTCACCCACACCGGGATCGCGTCCCCCTGATCCTCGACACCGCCGATGACCAGGGCCATCACCACCACACCCATGGTCTTCTGGGCGTCCTGGAGACCGTGGCCGAGCGCCATGGCGGCGGCCGACACGGTCTGGGCTATCCGGAAGCCACGCTTCGCCTTGTGCGGGTTGGACTTCCGGAACATCCAGAGGATGCCGACCATGACGAAGTAGCCCAGCACCAGGCCGATCAGGGGCGAGAGGACCATCGGGAGGACGACCTTCTCCACCACCCCGCTCCAGTGAACGGTGCTGGAACCGGCGAGCGCCGCACCCACCAGACCGCCGAACAGGGCGTGGGAGGACGAGGACGGCAGTCCGTAGTACCAGGTGATCATGTTCCAGGTGATGGCACCGATCAGCGCGGAAAACAGGATGATCATGCCCTGTTTACCGGTCGGGGTGGCGATCAGGCCCTCGCTGACGGTCTTGGCGACCCCGCTGCCCAGGAAGGCACCGGCGAGGTTCATCACCGCGGCCATCGCGAGCGCGGCCCGCGGGGTCAGGGCCCGGGTGGAGACCGAGGTGGCGATGGCGTTCGCCGAGTCGTGGAAGCCGTTGGTGTAGGTGAAGAAGAGCGCGACCGCGATGGTCACGACGAGCGCGAAGGTGTCCATGCCGGGGCTCAGGACTCCTTGACGGCGATCGTCTCGACCGTGTTGGCCACGTGCTCGAAGGCGTCGGCCGCCTCTTCCAGCACATCCACGATCTGCTTGAGCTTGAGCACCTCTATCGCGTCGTACTTACCGTTGAAGAGGTGGGCCAGCAGCTTGCGGTGGATCTGGTCCGCCTGGTTCTCCAGCCGGTTGACCTCGATCCAGTACTCCGTGAGGTTCGTCATGGTGCGCAGGTTCGGCATGGCCTCGGCAGTCAGCTCGGCCGCCCGCGCCAGCACCTCGATCTGCTGCTCGACGCCCTTGGGCAGCTCCTCGACCTGGTAGAGGACGACCAGGTCGACGGCCTCCTCCATGAAGTCCATGATGTCGTCGAGGGACGAGGCGAGGGAGTAGATGTCCTCGCGGTCGAACGGCGTGATGAACGAGGAGTTCAGCTGATGGAAGATCGCGTGCGTGGCGTCGTCTCCAGCGTGCTCCGCGGCCCTCATCCGCTCGGCGATCTCGGCACGAGCGGCGGAGTCCGCCCCGAGCAGTTCCATGAGGAGCTTGGAGCCGGTCACGATGTTGTCCGCGGAGGCGGCGAACATGTCGTAGAAGCTCGTCTCCCTGGGGGTCAGACGAAAGCGCACTGGGGATCCTCGGGATGCGGCGGATGGGGACTCGACGATGCTAGGCGCATCTTCCGGCCACGGTAACCGGCGTCCCCAGTGTCGCCCATCGGGCAGTGTGCTCTTCACAGGGGCCCGGTTCGGCCGAAAAAGCCGTTACCATATACCCACTGGGGGTATATGTGCACCGATAGTGAACAACGGGAGGACGCCATGACCACCACGGCAGCCGATACCACCGCGCCCACCGGCGGCGATGAGCGGGGCCAGGCGTCCGGCCAGGCTTCCCCTACCCACGGCGGCCACGGGTACGCCCACCAGAAGGACCAGCACCTGAAGCGGCTGCGCCGGATCGAGGGCCAGATCAGGGGCCTTCAGCGGATGGTCGAAGAGGATGTCTACTGCATCGACATACTCACCCAGGTCTCCGCCAGCACCAAGGCCCTCCAGTCCTTCGCCCTCCAGCTGCTCGAAGAGCATCTGCGGCACTGCGTCGCCAGCGCGGCCGTGGAGAGCGCCGCCAAGGAGGGCGACGAGGGAGAGGACGAGGTGGACGCCAAGGTCGCCGAGGCGACGGCGGCCATCGCCCGGCTGCTGCGGACCTGAGGGGCCGCGGGAGCAGGCGGGGATCCGAGGGGGCCTGCCCGGCAGCCCGCCTACCCGGCGTCCGGACCGCCTGGACCGTCGTTTTCCGGCCGCTCCGTATTTTCGGTCGTCCGCCCCGTCGAGCGATTGGCCGAATCCGATCGCTCTACTGTGCGATCGGCCGAGCGGTCGGCCTCCACCCGGAGCACCTCGTCGATGCGGTCCGGACTGAGCCTGTCCTCGTCCGCGCTCGCAGCAGCGATCATCAGTTCACCGTAGAGATCGATCTCGACGAGGGCCACGGGGTCCGGGCCCGGTGAGCCGCGACGCGCAACCACGTGTTTCACCTCCTCCTGCGAGCACCTTCGAGCACCTTCGAGCAGCGGCTTCCCAGCGTAGGGATCGGTACACACTCCGCGCATGGCACGGATGGGCCATTTCGAAGGACAGAGCGGGCCCCTCCGGCTACTTCTGAGGCGATCCGACCTTTCCTGTGTAGATATCCGCGGGCTTGGGGAGCTCGACGGCGGTCTCCACCCCGAAGTCGTACAGCTCCGTGGTCGAGGCCACCCCCACCGCGCGCCGCCCGTCCGCGCTCTCGGCGGGCCGCGTACCGCTCGCGCGGCTGGTCACGGTGAAGCGGTGCCGCACCTCACGCAGCCGCCCCAACCCGTCAAGATACGCGTCGAAGGGCACCAGCGGGTCGGTGAACCCCTTCGCCGCGGCGCGCAGCGGCCCGCGTACGCCGTGCGAGGCCACCTTCGCCGCCCGGCCGATGTCCGTGGTGCCGCGGTAGTGCCGCACCAGGGCGCCGTCCAGCCCCTCCTCCCCGACCAGGCTCGCCCGCCGCACCCCGCGCAGCAGTTCGGCGGCGGTCAGCGGATCGGTCGCCCCGCCGGTGACCAGATTGCCGTCCGGAATGCCCGCCGTGTCCACCCGTACCCATTTGTCGCTGGGGATGCCCGCGCCGCGGTTGCGCATGAAGAGCGCACCGGGCGCCAGCAGTTCGGTGATCGGCCCGTGCTCGGCCGCGCCCGTCGCGTCCCTCGGCAGGACCAGCCGCAGCCGCCCCCGCCGCTGCTCGTAGTCGTACGCCCCGCTGCCCTCGATCGACACCCGGGTGCCGCCGGTCGCCGTCTCCAGGGTCGTCCGCACCCGTGAACTCCCGGAACCCACCAGCACGTCCGCGGCCTGCTGGAGCACGGCGACCGCGGCCGCCGCCCCAGGGGCACCGCCCGGGCGCTCGTCCGCCACCGTCTGGGACGAGCAGCCGCTGACCGTCGCCAGCAGCCCGGCCAGCAGACCACCCGCCAGGCATCCGGCGACCGCCTTCGCCCGTCTCCTTCCACCGCGCCGCTGAACCACCATCGACCGTCGACCCCCTGGCCACGCTCGTCCACGCCTTGATACTTGTTCGTTTAACGACCCGTTCCGGCCACCCGTCACGGCCCGGTAGCGTGGTCATGTGCTCGACTCAGGTGACAAGGGCCCCGACCAACCCCGCACCTCCACCGTGGAGAAGGGGGCCTTCTGCCTCGCCAGATGCACCTGCGGCTGGACCGGTCCGGCCCGCCGCGCCCGGTCCACGGCCCGCGACGACGCCAGCGTCCATACGACGGACCGTCATTCTTCCGCCACAAACGGAACCCCACCGCCCGGCTTTTCCTCTGACCAGGCGACCGGGCGGCATACGCAGTAACGGCGGTGGCCCGGTCGACCAGTGGGAAAGGTCGACAGGGAGGGGACACCGCCATGAACCGGCGGACACTGCTGGCAGCGAGCGCGGGGCTGGCATCCACGGCCACCTGGGCCGCGGCGTGCAGCAGCACCACCACGGGACACGCCGCCGGCCGCGCGACGTCCCTCAGCGCCACCTCGAGCACCCGGCTCGCTGCGAGCGACGGCAAGGCGAAGGCCGCGGACTGGACGGCGCTCGGCAAGGCGCTGCACGGCGACCTGGTGCGCCCCGGCGACGCCGACTACACCGCCGCCAGGCGCCTGTACAACACCCGCTTCGACCATCTGCGGCCCGCTGGTGTCGCTTATATAGGCAATACAGCCGACATCGCCGCATGCCTGGACTTCGCCCGGCGCCTCGGCACCCCCGTCTCCATCCGCAACGGCGGCCACAGCTACGCGGGTTATTCCAGCGGCGACGGCCGCCTGGTCATCGATGTCTCCGCGCTCGCCTCCATACGCACCACCACGGGCGAGGCCCGCATCGGCGGCGGCGCCAAGCTCATCGACGTCTACAACCAGCTCGGCGCCCACGGCGTCACCGTCCCCGGCGGCTCCTGCCCGAGCGTCGGCATCTCCGGGCTCACCCTCGGCGGCGGCCACGGCGTGGTCACCCGGGCGTACGGGCTCACCTCCGACCACCTCACCGGCGCGACCCTCATCACCGCCGCCGGCAAGACCCTCCAGGTCTCCAAGGACCGCGAACCCGACCTGTTCTGGGCGCTGCGCGGCGCTGGCGGCGGCAACTTCGGCGTCGTCACCGAGCTGCGCTTCCGCACCCGCAAGCCCGGCGACGGCGTCACCGCCTATATGTCCTGGCCCTGGTCGAAGGCGGCCAAGGTACTCGGCGCCTGGCAGAAGTGGGGCCCCGACCAGCCCGACGAGATCTGGTCGGCGCTGCACCTGTCGGCCGCCCCCGGCCGCACCCCGACCGTCTCCATCAGCTGCTTCTCCCTCGGCACCTACGGCGGCCTCCAGAACGCGGTGGACCGGCTCGCCGACGGCCCCGGCGGCCCCGGCCCCGCCTCCCGGGTGACCCTGCGCCGCCGGGGGTACGTCGACGCGATGCGCATGTACGCGGGATGCGGCGACTCCTCGACCAGCAGCTGCCATCTGCCCGGCGACCAGCCAGGCCGCAGCACCGACGGGGTGCTGAAGCGGGAGACGTACGCGGCGCGGTCCGACTTCTTCAACCGCTCGCTGAGCCAGGCGGGGATACGCGCGATGCTCGACCAGGTCGAGCGCTTCGGGCGGCGCACCAGCGGCGGCGGCGCGGTCAGCATCGCGCTCACCGCGCTCGGCGGCGCCGTGAACCGCGTCGATCCGCAGGCCACCGCCTTCGTCCACCGCGGCTCGCGGTTCCTCGCGCAGTACACCGCGTCCTGGGCGGCGGGCGGCGCGGGCGCCCCGCAGAACGCCTGGCTGGACGCGGTGCACTCGGCGATGCGGCGCTACGCCTCCGGGGCGGCGTACCAGAACTACACCGACGCCACGCTCACGAACTGGCGCTCGGCGTACTACGGATCCGGCGCGGACCGGCTGGCGCGGCTGAAGAAGCGTTACGACCCGAAGCGGCTCTTCGACTTCCCGCAGGCGCTGTGACCCCGCGGGCCCGTCCTCTCTGTACAGACGACGGGCCGACAGACGACGGGCGGCCCGGCATGATGCCGGGCCGCCCGTCCGTCGTACAGGTGCGTCAGGCCGCGAGGTCCTTGCTGCCGCGCTCCGTGCCCGGCGACCGGGTCTCGGGGAACTCCGGGACCCCCTCGCCCGCCGCGGCGGCCGGGCCGGGGTGCCCGGCCCGTACCAGCCAGCCGGCCCGCGAGCCCGCGATCGTGGTGGTGAGCGGCGTCAGCAGCATCATCGCCAGCGGCGCCAGCAGCAGCGTGACCGCGGTCCCCAGCGCGAACCCGCCGATCACATCCGTCGGATAGTGCACGCCCATGTAGACGCGGCAGAAGCCCTCGAGCAGGGCGAACCCGATCGCCGCCAGCCCGTACCGCCGGTGGGCCATGAAGACCCCGACGGCGAGCGCCATGGTCAGCGTCGCGTGATCGCTGACGAAGGAGAAGTCGTTCTTGCCCGCCACCAGGACCTCAAGCCCCTGATGGTCCTTGAAAGGCCGCGGCCGCTCGACGAAACCGCGGATCGGGATGTTGGCGATCAGCGCGATCCCGGCGGCCAGCGGTGCCCATATCAGCCCGGCGACGGCGGACGGCGCGTCCTGCCCCCGCTTGCGCACGCTCCACCAGGCGCCGAGGCCCACCAGGGCGAGCCCGATGACGATCCCGAACTCGCCGACGAACTCCATCACGCGGTCGAACCAGTGCGGGGCGTCCTTGGCGAGCCCGTTGATGTCGTAGAGAAGGCTGACATCGGGGTTCGACCCGTCCAGTGCGAGTCCAGCCATGTGCCGCGGCCCCTTATCTCTCACCTGTCGCTACGTACAGCTGCCGACCCCCGTGCTTCCCCGCGACCGACGACCCCGGCGAACGATGCCGAAGGGTGTGCCGCCGATCCACTTCCAGGAAACGCCCTCATTGCGCCAGGCGTTCCGTTCGCTACCCAACGATCACCGGGACGTTATCGAAGGGTGACCCATCGTCGCTGCTCAGAGGGAATCCTCATGCGGCGCTGGGCTGGGGCAGCGCTTTTGCGCCATCCTTCGTCACCCGCGTCGCCCCGATGTAGTCCGGGGAGTCGATGGGATCGAAGCGGATCACCGCACCAGTGTAGGGCGCGTTGATCATCTTCCCGCCGCCCACGTAGATCCCCACGTGGTGAATGGATCTCGGGTCATCGAGATCGTAGGCGAAGAAGACCAGATCGCCGGGGAGCAGCTCATCGCGCTTGGGATGCGGTCCGGCGTTCCACTGGTCGTTGGCGACGCGCGGCAGCTCGATCCCCACCGTCTTGTACGCCGCCTTCGTCAGCCCCGAGCAGTCGAACCGCCCGCCCTGCTCCGGCGTGCCGTTGCCGCCCCACAGATACGGCTTGCCGAGCTGCTTCTGCGCGAAGTAGATCGCCGCGGCCGACTGCCGCGAGGGCTGCACGGTCCGGGTGGGCGCCTCGAAGCTCTTGGAGAGGTTGGTGATGGTCTTCACGTAGTTCTGGGTCTCGCGGTACGGCGGCACACCGTTGTACTTGATCACGGCGTACGCGCCCGCGTTGTAGGACGCCAGCATGTTGTGCGTCAGATTGCCCGGCACGTCCTTCACATACTTCGCGAGCGAGCAGTCGTAGGCGGCCGCGGACGGAATCGCGTCGTTCGGATTCCAGATGTCCCGCTTGCCGTCCTTGTCGCCGTCAACCCCGTGCGACGCCCAGGTGGCGGGAATGAACTGCGCCAGCCCCTTGGCGTTGGCCGGGCTCTGCGCCTTCGCGTTCCACCCGCTCTCCTGGTAGAGCTGCGCGGCGAGCAGGGCCGGATTGAGGGCGGGGCAGGAGTTCCCGTACCGCTGGATCAGCGACGCGTACGCGGCCGGGACGGAACCCTTCGCCAGTCCGACACTGGTGCCCCCGCCACCGCCCGCGAGGTTCGCGGCGACCATGTAGGTGCCGAGAACGAGCAGGACGACGAAGGAAAGAGAGACTCCGATACCGACACTGACACCCAGCCAGACCTTACGCACCCGGCCATCCTCCCCCATCAGCCCGCGGTACGAACGCGTTTCCGTACGCACGGCGAAAATCAGCCGCTCGCCAGCCGAAACCCTACGGGCGACCGGCTCCGTGCGCCCCCTGTACCCCCTCCGCGCACCCCGTGGAACGCGTAAAGTCCGGCCCGTTCGAGCACCTCACACCCCATGAACCCCAAGGAATACGGATGACGCAGCTGGACTGGCAGCGAGCCTCGACCGACGAGGACGAGGGGGCGGGCGCCTACCTGGAGGTGGCCGCGGGCCCCGACGGCCAGATCTACATGCGCGAAAGCAACGACCCGGAGACCGTCGTCGTCACCACCCAGGCCAAGTGGGACGCGTTCCTCAAGGGGGTCAAGGCGGGGGAGTTCGACGACTTCGCGGAGGAGGCCGGGGAGGACGTCGCGGAGAGTGCCGCGGAGGCCGTCACGGAGGAATAGGGGGCTCCGCTACCGATCGTTGCCCGGCGCCCACCCGCGTGATACACAGAGTGACCATAAGGCACCTGATGGACCGTGATGGACATGGCTCGTCCTCCTGCCAGGTCACCGTGGTCCACAACACGTACGAGATCCGCCAAGAAATGCCGCCTAGTCGACATGCGGAAGCGGAATCGTCAGCGAAGATAGAGACTGACCCCACGCCGGCTCGGCGGGGCACACAACTACCCATAAGGGGCGGTGAGTTCATTATGTTTCTAGCGGCCGAAAAGGGCGACATCAACACCATCATCGGCGGAATCGCCCCAGACTGGGGCCCCTTCGGAAGCCTGGGCAGCGAGGCCCGCGTGATGATCGAGGTCGTCATGGCCGTCGCGCTGCTGCTGTGCTTCGGCATCGCGATCTGGGGCGCGGCCAAGCAGCGCATCGGCGCGACCGCGCTGCGCGACACCTTCAGCGCGGAGCAGGGCAAGGGACTGATCGTCGCGGGGCTGACCGGCGTGTTCATCATCGGCTCGCTGGGCACGCTCTTCACGATCGTGTACGGCATGGCCATCTAGCCACGCTCCGCCCCGCCCCGGTCCGCGCCTCCGCGCGCCGGAGCCGACCCCCACGCGCGGCGCACGCCCCCGCCCCCGAGCTCCGCCCCCGATCCCCCCTACCGGCCCCACCCTCCGTACCCGAGGCTGCTTCCTGATGCCCGCACCCGCCGCCCCCGTCGCCGAGGTCGTGTCAGTCTGATGTCCACTCACACCACCACGCCCACACGTCGGTCCACGCCGCTACCGTCGTACCAGCGTGGCGGAACACCGACCACGGACGGCGGCAGGGTTGGCACGGTTGAAGGGGCGAGCACGCGATGAGTCTCGGCGGCGACGGCGGCTACGGCGGTGACTACGACTACGAGGGCCACGACGACGGCCGCACCCGCGGCACGGCCTCCGGCGGCCACCTGACGCGCACCCGCCTGCCCGAAGGCGACGAGGACCCGTACGGCCCGCCCCGCCGCGGCCCCGGCCGGGCCGTCAAGCCGAGCCGCAACCTGATCACGGTCATCGGGGTCGTCGTCCTGCTTCTCGCCGCCATCGCCTTCGTCAACCGCGGCGGCCAGAGCGACGGCGGCTCGTCCGACGCCGACTCCGGCGGCACCAACGCCGACGCCCAGCCCACCGCCCCCACCGGCACCCGCCCGGTCACCGGCAAGAACGGCACGACGGGCATCGCATCGGGCTTCCCGAAGTCCCAGCAGGGGGCGCAGAGCGCGGCGGCGAACTATGCGGTGGCGCTGGGGTCTGCCGACATGCTCAACCGTGAGCAGCGTCATGAGATGGTTCCGCAGATCTTCACCGCCACGGCCGCCGCCCCGCTCCAGACCAGGCTCGACAAGGCCTACTCCGCCAACGCCCTGGAAAAGATCGGGCTGGACGCGAACGGCAAGGCCCCCGAGGGCATGACCTACATCTCGCGCACCGCCCCTCTGGGCACCAAGATCTCGAAATACGCGAGCACCGCCGCGACAGTCGAGGTCTGGTGCACGGGGGTATTCGGAACGGCTGGCGAGGGTTCCAAGAATCCGGTCACCAACGACTGGTTCACCATGACCCTCAAACTGCGGTGGGTGGACAACGACTGGAAGGCCGCGAGCTTCTCGCAGAAGAGCGGCCCCGCCCCCGTCAACAGCGACAACACCGCCTCCACGGCCGATGAGATCGCCAAGGCAGTCGAGCAGTACGGAGGGTTCACCTATGCCCGCTAGCCAGAGCCGCCGCGCTCTCACGCTCACGGGCGTCCTGGCGGCCATTCAGTCAGCCGCTGTCCTCCTGGCGACCCGTGCGGCCGCTGCCCCCTCACCCACGCCGAGCCCATCCGGCAGCAACAAGGACGATTGCAGCGAGCTCCTCGGACAGGTCCGGGAAAACTGCGAAAAGGGCGGCGGCGGAGGCGGCTCAGGTCCCCCTTCCGACCCGTCAAACCCCCTCGACCCCGCCGCCTCCCTGGCCCGCGGCTGCGCCGACGCCGCCGCCTGGCTCGTCGGCAAGCTCTCGAAGCTCGTGAAGGAGACGGCCAACGTCGACTTCACGAACGAGGCCTTCCTCCGCCAGTACGCCGTCGTCTTCGCCGCCTCGACCGTCCTCACCCTCATCCTCTGGCTCCTCGCCGTCGCCAAGCGCGCCATCCGCGGTGTCCCGCTCGGTGAGGCGCTCTCCGAGGCCATAGGCTTCCTGTGGCTGACGGTCCTGGCCTCCGCGTTCACCCCGCTCATCCTCTATACGGTCGTCACCGCCACCGACGCCGTCACGGACGCCATCGCCTCCGGCACCGGCGCCGACAACGACGCCTTCTTCGGCTCGTTCGCCCAGGCCCTCAAGCGGGACGAGGACATCGGCGGCGGGCCCATCATGCTCATCGTCGTGTCGCTCGTGACGATCCTCGCGGCCGGTGTGCTCTGCCTGGAGCTGGTCATCCGCGCGGCCCTGCTCTACGTCGGCGCCCTGCTCGGCACGGCCGTCTACGCGGGGCTCGTCGACAAGAACATGTGGGGGCACGTCCGCCGCTGGGCCGGGATCATGATCGCGGTGATTCTCGTCAAGCCGGTCATCGTGATCGTCCTCGCCCTGGCCGGCGCGCTCTCCACCTCCGGTAACGATCCCGACGCCTTCTCGGCCGTCGTCTCCGGCCTCTCCATCATCATCCTGGCCATCTTCGCCAGCGCGATGATCTACCGCTTCGTGCCCGGCTTCGGCGACGAGATCGTCAAGGCCCGCAGCGCCAGCGCCGACCCCGCGTCCCGTCAGGCCGCCGCGGTCATCAGCTCGCCCGCGGCCCTGGTGAAGCAGGGCATCAACACCCACAGCGCCCGCGGCGGGGGCGACGGCGGAGGCGGCGGTGGCCGCCCGGCCCAGGCCAAGCCCGCCAACCCCGTGTCCGGCGGCGTCGCCGCGCACAGCTCCCGCTCCAGCGGAGGCGGGGGCGGGGGCGGAGGCGGGGGCGGCGCCAGCCGCACAGGCAACTCCGGGGGCGGGTCCGCCCCCGCCCCCCGTTCGCAGAACAACAGCTCAGGCAACAACCCGGGAGGTGACCGGCGGTGACGGTCGATGCCCAGTCCCACGCCATCGCACCGCGCCGCACGTATCTGATCGGGCGTGCCCGCCCCAACGCGATCGTCGGCAAGAACCGCGAGACCGGTGAGATCGCGCTGATCATCGTGGGCGCGTTCATCGGGATGATGTGCGGGCTGCTGGTGCCGATGCTGACGCTGCGCATCGTCGCCC
>NZ_GG657754.1:4874538-4879237 GCF_000158915.1 Streptomyces himastatinicus ATCC 53653
AGATCAACCGCTCGTACCGGCGCAGCGTCCGCAAGGGCACCACCGGCTACCGCTCCGGCGCCGCCGAGGCCGGTACCCGGTTCGACGGCCGCGAGGTGGAGGTCGGCCCGCCCCCCGGCATCGGCCGGATCAACTGGCTGGCCGCGCCGTTCGGCCCGGACGAGATCGCCGTCCTGCTGCACGCCGACCGCCGCACCGTCACCGCCGCGATCGAGATCGAGGGCCCGGGCGTCGGCCTGCGGGACAGCGAGGACCAGGAGGCGCTGGTCGACCGGTTCGGCACGCTGCTCAAGCACGTGGCCAACGGCGACGGCTTCGTGACGCGCCTCCAGATGCTGGCCCGCACCCTCCCCGCCGACCCGGACGCGCACGCCAAGGACGTCGAGCGGCGCGGCGACAACGGCTCCCCGGACTGGCTCAAGGACTCGTACGACCAGCTCCAGTCGATGGTCTCCACCTCCTCCGAGCAGCACCGCGCGTACCTCGTCGCCTGCATGCACTACACCCGCGACCTGGCCGCCGAGGCGCAGGCCATCGCGCGCGCCACCCGGCGCAGCGGCGGTGGCGGCAGGATCGACAAGGACGCGGGCCTGGCCGTGATCATGGCGCGCGAGCTGACCGACATCTGCGCGCGGCTCGCCGAGGCCGACATCCGTGTGCGCCAGCCCCTCGGGCAGGGCCGGCTGGCCTCGCTCATCCACTCCATGTACGACCCGGACCACCCCATCGACCACATCCAGGCGATGACCAAGCGCAACGCCTGGCCCGCCGAGCTGGACGCGATGGAGCCCACCTACCTCCAGGCGAAGACCCGCGAGTCCAGCACCCGCGAGCCGTGGTGCCACGCCACCGCCTGGGTGAAGGAATGGCCCATGACGCCGGTCGGGGTGAACTTCCTCGCCCCGCTGCTCGTCCACACCCCCGATGTCATCCGTACGGTCGCCGTCTGCATGGATCTGGAGCCCACGGAGATCGCTATCGAGCGGATGCTGACCGAAAAGGTCAACGACGAGGCCGAGGCCAGCCGCGCCGCGAAGATGAACCGTACGGTGGACCCGCGCGACATCGCCGCGCACGGCCGGCTCGACCAGCGGGGCGAGGACCTGGCCAGCGGCGCCGCAGGCGTCAATCTGGTCGGCTACATCACCGTCTCCTCCCGCTCGCCGGAGGGGCTCAACCGCGACAAGCGGACCATCCGGGCCTCGGCGGGGAAGAGCTATCTCAAGCTGGAGTGGTGCGACCGTGAGCACCACCGGGCGTTTGTGAACACGTTGCCGTTCGCGACCGGTATCCGCCGTTAGCCGACCGCATCTGATCGATAGCCGTGAGAAGACGACTGGGACTGGGACGATAGGGGCTCCGCCGTGGCCGATCCGATGACCGCCGTCACCGACGCGTTCACCAGCTTTCTGTTCGGGAAGGTGGAGACGACCCGGCTGCCGGTCCGTACGTCCACGGGGCAGGCGCAGGCCGTCTACCTCCCGACGGCGGCACCGGGCCTCGGCGACTCGGGCGTCATCATCGGGCGCGAGGTGTACTCCGGGAAGGGCTACATCTACGACCCGTTCCAGCTGTACGGCCAGCAGCTGCCCGCCCCGCACTGGCTGGTGCTCGGGGAGTCCGGCAACGGCAAGTCGGCCCTGGAGAAGACGTACGTACTGCGTCAGCTCCGGTTCCGCGACCGCCAGGTGGTGGTGCTGGACGCGCAGGGCGAGGACGGGGTCGGCGAGTGGAACCTGATCGCCCAGGAGCTGGGGATAACCCCCATCCGGCTCGACCCGATGGCGGCCCTCGACGGCGGCATCCGGCTCAACCCCCTGGACCCGTCGATCACGACGACCGGTCAGCTGGCCCTGCTCCGCACGATCATCGAGGTCGCGATGGGGCACGGGCTCGACGAGCGCTCCGGCTTCGCCCTCAAGGTCGCCCACGCCTACGTCAACGAGACCATCACCGACCGTCAGCCGGTGCTGACCGACATCGTCGAGCAGCTGCGGCACCCCGAACCGGAGTCGGCGGAGGCGATGAACGTCGACCTGGACGACGTACGGGCCTGGGGCCTGGACGTCGCCCTGGTGCTGGACCGGCTGGTCGACGGTGACCTGCGCGGCATGTTCGACGGTCCGACCACGGCCGGGATCGATCTCGACGCGCCGCTCATCGTCTTCGACCTGTCCCATATCGACCGCAACTCGATCGCGATGCCCATCCTCATGGCCATCGTGGGCGTCTGGCTGGAGCACACCTGGATCCGGCCCGACCGCAAGAAGCGCATCTTCCTGGTCGAAGAGGCGTGGCACATCATCAACTCGCCCTTCGTGGCCCAGCTCTTCCAGCGGCTGCTGAAGTTCGGCCGACGGCTCGGCCTGTCCTTCGTCGCCGTCGTCCACCATCTGTCCGACGTGGTCGACGGCGCGGCGGCGCGCGAGGCCGCGGCGATCCTCAAGATGGCCTCGACCCGGACGATCTACGCCCAGAAGGCGGACGAGGCCCGGGCGACCGGGCGGGTGCTGGGCCTGCCACGCTGGGCGGTGGAGATCATTCCGACGCTCTCCCCCGGTATCGCGGTCTGGGACGTCAACGGCAACGTACAGGTCGTCAAACACCTGATCACCGAGGCCGAGCGCCCCCTCGTCTACACCGACCGGGCGATGACCGAGGACGGGATCGCCATCCAGCTGGCCGCCGAGGCGGAGGCCGAGGAGCGAGCGGCAGCGGCGGTCGAGGCCGCGGCGGAGGCGGACCCGTACGGCGGTCCGTCGTACGGCTCCACGGTGGCCTGACGTGGCGGCGGGGCAGTACCGCGGCGGACCCGCGGAGCACGGCCACGGAAGACAGCCGACCCCCCAGGGCGGCATCCCGGACGGGCTGCTGATCGGCCTCTTCGCCTTTCTGCTCGGGCTGATCGGGCTGATCTGGTCGGCGACCGGCCTGTCCGCGCTCTTCGCGCACGGCGCCTGGCCGGACGGCCTGTCCTTCCTGCACACTCCCCTGGCGCTGCGCCATCTGGTGGAGGAACCGCACGACCTGGCGGCGGCCTGGCCCGCCACCCCGAAGGCCCAGCTCTCCGGATACGGGCTGTTCTGGGGCGTCTTCATCAGCGAGCTGATGGTCCTGATCGTGCTCGCGGTCTTCGCGATCGGCACGCTGACCCGCTACCGGCTGGTCCGCGCCAAGCGCCGCGCCGCCCGTGCGGAGGCCGCGGAGCGCGCTGCGGACGGTACGAACGGCACGGGTACGGAGCAGGCCCCTGGCCCCGCGCACGCCCCTGAGGGCAAGGACGCACAACCGGAAGCCCCCGCCCCGCCCCACCACGGGACGGGTACGGGCCCCACCGCCCCCGGCAGCGCCATCGCGCACGGCGCCCGCGACGCGGTCACGCCCCACGGCAGCGCCACGCACCGCTCCGCGGACCCGGTCGAGGCCGTCGCCCCGCCAGTCGCGGCGTACGAGACGGCAACCGGCCCCGTCGGCACGGAGCGCACGGAGCGCACGGAGCGCACGGAACCCACCGAGGCGCCCTCCCCCACCCCGTACGGCCCGGACAACCCCCAAGACCTCGTAGCGCCCGCCCCCGACGCCGACCTCGCCACCGGGCTGTTCCGCCCCGGCGGGGAACCGGCCCGGTCCCGCGTCCTCTTCGGCGCCGAGCGCGGCGACGCCGCCACCCAGGCCATCCTGGAGGCGGTCGGCCCCGTCCTCACCCTCACCAGCGACCCCGAGCTGTGGGCCGCGACCAAGGACGCCCGCGCCAAGTTCGGGCCAACTCATGTCTTCGACCCGTCCCACCTCCTCGACACCCCCGCCCGGCTGCGCTGGAACCCGGCGGACGGGTGCGGCTCCCGCGAGGTCGCGGCCGCCCGCGCCGCCGCCCTCCTGGCCCCCGTACGTCCCGCGCACGCGATGGACCAGCCCTTGGCGGAGGCCGCGGAGACGATGCTGCGCTGCTGGCTGCACGCCGCCGCGGTGGACGGCCGCCCCTTCCGCCACGTACACCGCTGGGCACAAGGCAGTTCCGCTCATGAGCCGGTACGGATCCTCCGTACGCACTCCAAGGCGGCGGGCGGCGCGGCGGGCGAACTGGAAGCCACCCTCACCGCTCACCCGGAACGCCGCGATATGGCCCAGGAGCTGACGGCGCGTGCGCTGGGCGCACTCTCCTCTATCCACATTCGGGACGCGTGCAATCCGGGGCGCGCGGATGCGCTCGCCCTGGAGTCATTCATCGGTGAAGGGGGAACGCTCTACCTGATGGGGGAATCCATCGAGGACCCCCGGTCGCATCCGGGTGCGATGCCCTTGTTGACCGCACTCGCCTCGTCCGTGGTCGAGCACGGCCGGCGCATGGCCGAACGGTCATCCTCCGGTCGGCTCGACCCACCACTCACCCTGGTGCTGGACGACGTGGCCGCCGTGGCGCCCCTCCCGGCGCTGCCGGACCTCCTGGCCCAGGGCGCCGCCCAGGGACTGCCCACGCTGGCGCTGATGCGCTCGCAGGAGCAGGCACGAGCCCGGTGGCCGCACCGCACGCTGGTCGGATAGGGACAGGGCCGGGTAGGAAGTCCCCGGACAGCAGACAGCCAGACAGCGCTGAGCTGGCGCTGAACGCAAAAATGCCTCGGCCCCGAGCATGAAATGCTCGGGACCGAGGCTAAAGATTGTTCGGCGGCGTCCTACTCTCCCACAGGGTCCCCCCTGC
>NZ_GG657754.1:4891545-4898328 GCF_000158915.1 Streptomyces himastatinicus ATCC 53653
CGGCGCGGGATCGGGGAGAGGGTTGCGGGTGCGGGGGACGGCCCCCGGGGGAATGCAGCAAACTTCCGAATCCTCGCGATTGTCACTCTTTGCAGATACGAGCCCACCCATGGTCACACGTCCAGTGTGGACGACCGGACTGACATCCGTGAGACGCCGTTCGTGGGAGGGGAGTTCCCGGCTCCGCCCCGGCGGGGTCAACTGGCTTCGGGATGGCGTCCGGTATCCGCGGCGAGCTTGAACTCCGCGCGCGGGTTCTCCAGCGATCCGAGCGAGACGATCTCGCGCTTGAACAGCCCGGACAGGATCCATTCGGCCAGCACCCGGGCCTTGCGGTTGAAGGTCGGCACCCGGCTGAGGTGGTAGACGCGGTGCATGAACCAGGCCGGATAGCCCTTCGCCTTGCGGCCGTAGAGATGCGCGACGCCCCGGTGGAGGCCGAGGGAGGCCACGGAGCCGACGTACTTGTGCTCGTAGTCGCTGAGGGGGCGGCCGTCGAGCGAGGCGAGCAGGTTCTCGGCGAGGACCTTGGCCTGGCGGACGGCGTGCTGCGCGTTGGGGGCGCATACGGCGCCGGGCTCGGCCGCCGTACGGTCCGGCACGGACGCGGCGTCCCCGGCGGCCCAGGCGTGCTCCACGCCGTCCACCTGGAGCGCCGCGGTGCAGGCGAGGCGGCCGCGGTCGTTCAGCGGGAGGTCGGTGGCGGCGAGGATGGGCGACGGTTTGACGCCCGCGGTCCACACGAGGGTGCGGGTGGGGAAGCGCGAGCCGTCACTCAGTACGGCGATCCGGTCCTGGCAGGAGTCGAGGCGGGTTTCCAGCCGTACGTCGATGTTGCGGCTGCGCAGCTCACTGACCGCGTACCTGCCCATCTCCTCGCCGACCTCGGGGAGGATCCGGTTGGTGGCCTCCACGAGGATCCACTTCAGGTCCTCGGGCGCGATGTTGTGGTAGTAGCGGACCGCGTACCGGGCCATGTCCTCCAGTTCGCCGAGCGCCTCGACGCCCGCGTACCCGCCGCCGACGAACACGAAGGTCAGCGCGGAGTCGCGGACGTCGGGGTCGCGGGTGGAGGACGCGATGTCGAGCTGTTCGAGGACGTGGTTGCGCAGCCCGATGGCCTCTTCGACGGTCTTGAAGCCGATGCCGGTCTCGGCGAGGCCGGGGACCGGGAGGGTGCGGGAGACGGATCCGGGCGCCAGCACCAGCTCGTCGTAGTGGACCTCGATCGAGCCGGTGCCCTCTTCCTCGGTGGCGAGGGTTCTGATGGTCGCGGTGCGTTTGCCGTGCTGGATCGCGGTCACCTCGCCGATGATGACCTGGCAGTCGCCGAGTACGCGCCGCAGCGGCACCACGACGTGGCGGGGCGAGATCGACCCGGCCGCGGCCTCCGGCAGGAACGGCTGGTAGGTCATATACGGCTCGGGGTCCACCACGATGACCTGTACGGCGCCGTGCCTCAGCTCCCGCTTGAGCTTCCGCTGGAGGCGCAGCGCGGTGTACATCCCGACGTAGCCGCCGCCGACAACGAGAATGCGCGCTGGTTCCTTCACCCTCCCATGAGGCATGCGCGACCGCGGTTTGTCCACAGCCCCGACCAATTGTGTGACCGGAGGTCCGGAGGTGCCCCGGGGCCGGGCCATGGTGCCCAGTGGGGAATATGCGCAGGTCAGGCCATGGTCACGGGGGCCGGGACGGTCTGGGAGGCGGGGTAAGGTGGCCCGGTGGTCCGGTTGGGGGACGGTCTGTCCCGACCTACCCTCTTCATTCTTGACCTGGGCTCAACTATGTTCGTACTTCGTCGGGGTTGTGACTGCCCCGGCTGACAGGGCGGGGAGTCTCCGGGGGGAGACGTCATTACCGGGGGATCACTTATGCACCTTCAGGGTTCGTCATGGTCCGCAGCCGTCGCGTCCTCGGACGGAAACGGTGGTCGGAGCACTCCGCTGCGCGTGGACGCGCAGCGCAATCTGGAACACGTCCTGCGGGCGGCGCGCGAGGTCTTCGGTGAGCTGGGGTACGGGGCTCCGATGGAGGACGTCGCACGGCGGGCGCGGGTCGGGGTGGGCACCGTCTACCGGCGGTTCCCCAGCAAGGACGTCCTCGTCCGCCGCATAGCGGAGGAGGAGACGGCGAGGCTGACCGATCAGGCCCGGGCCGCGCTCGGGCAGGAGAACGAGCCGTGGTCCGCGCTGGCCCGGTTCCTGCGCACCTCGGTGGCGTCCGGCGCGGGCCGGCTGCTGCCGCCGCAGGTGCTGCGGGTCGGGGTCGACGCGGAGCCGGAGATCCGGGTTCCGCAGCAGCGGCAGGTGGCGTTAGCCGGCCCGGCCCAGCCGGCCGGTGTGGTGCCGTCGGGCGGTGTGCTGCCGTCCGGCGATGTGATGCCGTCGGCCGGTGCCGCACAGCCGGAGCTGCGGCTGGTCGAAGAGCCGGGCGTGGCGCAGGACGAGCCGGACGACGCGGGGGCGGCAGCGCTGCTCCAGGTCGTCGGGCAACTGGTGGAGCGGGCGCGGGCCGCGGGCGAGCTGCGCCCGGATGTGACGGTCGCCGATGTGCTGCTGGTGATCGCCACGGCGGCGCCGTCGCTGCCGGACGCGGCGCAGCAGGCCGCGGCGTCGGCCCGGCTGCTGGACATCCTGCTGGACGGGCTGCGGTCGCGGCCGGTGGGGTGACCGGGGGGAGCCACCTGCGGAGCGTTTTCTGATCGGCTCCTGATCGATCCGTTCGCCGGGTGCGTGCTGCCCGGCGAACGGCCTTCTCTTGGGGGACGCGGTCCGGGGTTCGCTCCTGCGTTTCGGGTTCGTGATGCGCGTTTTCCCCGTGCGGGTGAACGTATGCGCCGCCGTTCCGGAAAGTCCGGGGCGCTCGCGTCAGCGGGCGGCCTCGGCGTCGGCGTCGGCGTCGGCGTCGGATGGGGTCAGGACCTCGTCGAACAGGGCTATGGCCTCCTCGGCGGTCAGGGCCGCGGCCTGGTCGCGCAGTTTCCCGGTCGTAGCGGGGCCCAGCTCCGCTGCCGCCCGCGCCTCGGTCTCCCGGGTCTCCGCGAGCGCCAGCGGGGTGCGCGGCAGCCGCCCGCGCCAGCCTTCGGCCGCACCCAGCAGCCGGACGGCCAGCCGTTCCTGTCCGTGCCGCACCAGGATGTACGCGGCCGACTCCGCCTGCTGGGCGAGCAGCGCCTCCGTACAGCCCACCTCGACGCCCTTGCGCAGGGTGTCGCGCAGCATGCGCAGGCCGCCCCACGGATCGCCCTCCTCGGCTCTGACCCGGCCCTCCAAGCCCTGGAGCACGACCCAGAACAGCGGGGGCGGGGTCGCTTTCACCGCCCGCCGCCGGGCGTCCTCGCAGCACGCCCGCGCCCCGGCCGGATCGCCGCGCAGCAGCTCGATGTGGCCGCGCAGCGAAGCGTTGAAGCCTTGGACGTCCAGGACGCCCCAGCGCTCGGCCTCCTGCTCGGACTGGTCCAGCAGCTTCACCGCGCCCTCGATGTCACCGGAGTTGAGGGCGAGGTCGGCCAGCCGGGTGATGAGGAACGGCACCTCGGTGTGCGCGCCGATCTCCCGGGCCAGCCGCCGCGCCTCCTCGAAGGCGGCCCGCGCCTCGGTGAGCCGGCCGCGCAGCGTGGCCATCTCGCCCCCGGCGCTCTCCACCTGGGCGAGCATCCAGCGGTCGCCGACGCGAGTGCTCAGCTCGCGCAGCTCGGCGTAGTCGGCTTCGGCGCGCCCCATCCCGCTCGACGAGTCGATGGAGAGGTGCATACGGAACATCAGCGCGACGCCGTGCGACCAGTCGTCCCCGTACTCGCGGCAGTTGACCACCGCCTCGCCCATCAGGGGGAGCACCGCGGCGTGACCGTCGAGGATGTACCCGGCGAACGGCCACAGCAGACCGGGGAAGCGGGCGCTGCGCGGGCCCGGATGGCTGTCGTAGGCCTCCCGGATGCGCTGGGCGATCAGCCGTGTCCTGGGGTCCTTCACGTCCGGGCTGTGACCGGTGTCGGCGAGCATGAAGAACCGCAGCAGCCTCAGGTCCATGGCGTGCCAGTAGCGGGTGGCGGCGGGGTCGTCGCCGTCGATGCCGTCCGGGACGGGTGGCGGGACGTCCACCGCCGGGCCGTCGCCCCCTTCGCCGTCCCCTTCGCTGTGCGGGCCGCGGCCGAGGGACAGGGCCCGGTCGGCCCAGGCGGCGCCCTCGTCGCGGTAGTTGCGCAGCCACCAGAACCAGCCCATCGCGAGGATGATCGCGAACGCGGTGTCCTCGTCGCGGGCGGTCAGGGAGCGGTGCAGGGCGGCCCGGATGTTGTCGAGGTCGGTCTCGACGCGGCGCAGCCAGGGCAGCTGTTCGGCGGAGCGCAGCCGCGGCTCGGCGGCACGCGCGAAGTCCCGGAAGTGGGCGATGTGCCGGGCCGAGGCGGCGGCGTGGTCGGCCCGGGCGGCGGCGTCCTCGGCGGCGCGCTCGCTGACGTACTCGTGGATCGTCTCCAGCATGCGGTAGCGGGCCTCGCCCATCGGCCAGCCCGCCGCTCCGCCCGCGGTCTCATCCGCCCCCTCGGCCGATTCCACCGCGGTCGATTCCACCGAGGTCCGGGCGCCCGGCGGGTGGTCCACGGCCAGCAGGGACTTGTCGGCCAGCGCCCCGAGCAGATCGAGCACCTCCGGGGGCGCGATGGGGGCGCCGGAGTGTGCGGGAGCGTGCGCGGGGGCGCTTGCCCCGGCGCGTATGTCCTCACGCCCCGGCGCGTCCGCGCAGACCGCCTCCGCCGCGGCCAGGCCCCAGCCGCCCGCGAAGACCGACACCCGGCGCAGTACGGTGCGTTCCCGCTCGTCCAGCAGGTCCCAGGACCAGTCGACCACCGCCCGCAGGGTCTGCTGGCGCGGCAGGGCGGTCCTGCTGCCGTTGGTCAGCAGGTGGAACCGGTCGTCGAGGCGGTCGGCGATCTGCCGCGGGGTCAGCAGCCGCAGCCGGGCCGCAGCCAGCTCGATCGCCAGCGGCAGTCCGTCGAGGCGGCGGCAGATCTCCGCGACCGCCGCCGCCGTGTCCGGGTCCCCGGCCGGGTCGAAGCCGGGCCGTACGGTCGCGGCGCGCTCGGCGAACAGCTGATGGGCAGGGGCGGGCGGCAGCGGTTCGACGGGCCGTACGGTCTCGCCGGGCACGCCCAGCGGCTCCCGGCTGGTGGCCAGCACGGTCACGCCAGGGCAGCGCGCCAGCAGCGCCTCGGTGAGCCGGGCCACGGTGTCGATGACGTGCTCGCAGTTGTCGAGCAGGAGCAGCAGACGGCGGTCGGCGCAGTACTCGACCAGACGGGTGGCCGGGTCGACGGGGTCCGCCCCGCCCGTCCGGCCTTCGAGCCCGGAGGCGAGCAGCGTCGTCTCGCGGCGGCCGACGGCGCTCAGGACGGCGCCGGGCACGGCGGAGGAGTCGTCCAGCGAGGCGAGCTCGACCACCCAGACGCCGTCCGGGTAGGCGCCCGTCGCGGTCGCGGCGGTCTCCTCGGACAGCCGGGTCTTCCCGGAACCGCCCGGTCCGGTGAGCGTGACCAGCCGGGAGCCGTCCAGGTCCCTGCGGAGGGCGCCGATGTCGCTCTGGCGGCCGACGAAGCTGGTGAGGCGGGCCCGGAGGTTGCCGGGCGGCGCGGGGTGCGCGGCGGGGCGCGGCTCCCGGCCCGGGGCGCGGTCCCGGGTGCGATCCGCGGCGCGGTAGCGGTCCCGTCCCGAGTCGCCGTCGCGGTCCGGGCGGCGGTGCCGGTCGCGGTGCGGGGCGCGGTCACGATCGCGGTCACGGTCCGCGTAGCTGTACCCCTCGCCGTCCGGGCGGCTGTCACGGTCACCACCTGCGGCGCGCTCTCGATCGCGGTCGCGGTCGCGGTCCGGGCTGCGGTAATGGTCGCCGTCCGCGGCGCGGTCCCGATCACGGTCACGGTCCGCGTAGCCGTACCCCTCGCCGTCCGGGCGGCTGTCACGGTCACCACCTGCGGCGCGCTCTCGGTCCCGATCACGGTCACGGTCACGGTCCGCGTAGCGGTACCCCTCGCCGTCCGGGCGGCTGTCACGGTCACCGCCCGCGGCGCGCTCTCGGTCTCGGTCACGATCCAGATCACGGTCACGGTCCGCGTAGCGGTACCCCTCGCCGTCCGGGCGGCTGTCACGGTCACCGTCCGGGCGGCGGTAACGGTCGCCGTCCGCGGCGCGCCCGGCGGTCGGTGGCCCCGGCGGTGGCATGGCACCCGTAGGCGGCGGCTCGCCCGCCAGCAGTTGCCGGTGCAGCTCCCGCAGTTCCGTCCCCGGGTCGGTGCCGAGCCGGTCGGCGAGGAGTTCGCGGACCTCCTCGTACGCGGCGAGGGCGTCGGCCGAGTGCCCGGCGGCCCGCAGCGCGCGGATCAGCTGCGCATGGAACGTTTCGTCGAGCGGATGGTCAGCGACCAGCTCGCGCAGCTCCGGAACGACGTCCGCCGGGCGGTCGCAGGCGAGGTCGGCGTCGATCCGGCGGTGCAGCGCCGCCAGCCGCAGCGCCTCGGCGCGGGCGGCGGCCGCGTCCCGCTCCGGCAGATCGGCGAGCGCCGGTCCGCGCCACATCGCGAGCGCCCGCCGGAGCGTGGTGGCGGCGGTGTGCGGGTCACCGGCGTCGAGGGCGCGCATGCCGTCGTCGGCCAGCCGCTCGCCGCGCAGCGGGTCGACGTCGTCCCGGGGCGCGGCGGTCGCGAGCCGGTAGCCGCCGGGTTATGATACCACGGACTCCCGCCCGATCGCCCGCCGCAACCGGCCCACCAGCGCCTGGAGCGCGGCGGGC
>NZ_GG657754.1:4900207-4947490 GCF_000158915.1 Streptomyces himastatinicus ATCC 53653
AGCGGGGGCGCGGCGACGGCGAGCGAGGCGGTGGGCTCGTAGCCGGTGATGTCGCGGGCGCCGTCGCGCAGGACGAGCGCGTGTCCGGGCGGCACCCGTCTGACGCCCATGTAGGGCGTGCCGTCGCCGACGGCCTCCGGGGAGTCGGGGCAGGCGAGCAGCGCGCCGAGGTGGCTGACGTCGAGCTGCGCCTCGATGAGGTCGGCGAGCGGGAGCGCGGCGGTGGCGTACGCGGTGCCGCCGTCCCAGTCGGTGTGGAAGACGGGCCGGGCGCCGGCCAGATCACCGGCGATGGTGATGCGGCGGCCGACCTGGGCGACGGCGGTGTAGCTGCCGGGCCAGGCGGTGAGGTGGCGCAGGGCGCCGCCGCGGGCGGCGAACAGGCCGACCCGCAGCTCCTCGTCCGTCGCGCCGCAGCAGCCGAAGACGGCGAGCCGGGTGAAGGGGTCGGCCTGGACGACGCGCACCTCGTCGGGCCGCCAGTCGCCGACCGCCCACAGCGGATCCGGGTCGGACCACAGGAGTTGGGCACCGACCGGCTGGATCGCACGGCCTTCCGGGGGGACCGGGCCAGATGCGGTACTGCTCCACCCCACCAACCACCGCATCGCCGCCTCCACAGGCTGTGGGCATCCAGGGCATCCAAGAAGTAGGTGCCATCATGCACAGCATGTTGACGGTTTCGACATCGAACCGGACAACTACGTGGATCTCTTGGATGTCCCTTGACCGCAGATGACCGCGGGAATCCCAGGAGTTGATCACACCGTGCGGCCCCCGCGGGCAGGCGTCCATAGGAAGCCCAGGAGGGAACCGCCACCGATCACGACGCACCGTTCCGCCGTGGCCCATGCTGCCACGACTGGGGCGCACAACAGCGCAAGGACGCCGACGCGTGTACGAGAAGAGGCCGATGCGTGGAGGAGAAGACGCCGACGCGCATACGAGAAGGCATGACCGCGCCCACGAGAAGCCATCACCGCGTATACGAACAGACCTCAACACGGCCACGGGAAAAGGGGCTTCCCGCGCCGGGCCTCCCCCTCCCCGGCCCGCCGCGGGAGCCCGGCCCTGACAGGCGATATCCGGCCAAGTTCGCCGTGGCGCGCTCGGCGGTCTTGCGGATGCCCCGCCATCCCCCGGACCGCCACGCGCCGTTCGCCTTCACGCCCCCCAACACGACAGTCCGGGAGGCGGCTTCCGCCTCCCGGACCGTTCCGCCACCCGCGGGGAATGAGGCGGCGGCGTCCCCCAGCCCACTGGATCCAGTACAGCGGGCCGACCCACGCAGGTCCCATCGAAACGTTCTCGCCGGGACTGAGACAGAGCGCACACACGGGCGCACAGCCACACACACCGGGAGCACGCGTCACGCCCCGCACGCCCGTTCGTACAAGAATCTCGCCATCCGGGACACCACCTCTTAACGGTCGGGATGCGGCGAACTACGCTGGGTTTACGAATGCCCCGCGCCCATGCCGGGGCGGCCGTCGGTGCTGTCGAGGGGTGCGCATGTCCAGGGAGCCACGCGGGCCGAACGAGAAGCTCGGCACCGTTCTCGCCCTCGCTGGGATCAGCAATGCCGGGCTCGCGCGCAGAGTCAACGACCTCGGCGCCCAGCGTGGCCTGACCCTTCGCTACGACAAGACGTCCGTAGCGCGTTGGGTGTCCAAGGGGATGGTGCCCCAAGGCGCCGCGCCCCATCTGATTGCTGCCGCTATCGGGAGCAAACTCGGCCGTCCCGTCCCACTCCATGAGATCGGCCTCGCCGACGCCGATCCGGCCCCCGAGGTCGGACTCGCGTTCCCGCGCGACATCGGCCAGGCCGTCCGCTCCGCGACCGAGCTGTACCGGCTTGATCTCGCGGGTCGGCGCGGCGGGGTGGGTATTTGGCAGAGCCTCGCCGGGTCCTTCGCGGTCAGCGCGTACGCCACGCCCGCCTCCCGCTGGCTCATATCCCCGGCCGACACCTCGGTCGCGCGCGGGCCGGAGGACGCCGAGAACGCCGAGGACGCCGCCGCCGGTGCGGGCACGAGCGGTACGGGCGGCAGCGGTGCCGACGCCTTACCGCAGCGCGTCGGACACAGCGACGTCACCAAGCTGCGCGAGGCCGCCGAGGACGCGCGCCGCTGGGACTCCAAGTACGGCGGCGGCGACTGGCGTTCCTCCATGGTCCCCGAATGCCTCCGGGTCGACGCGGCACCGCTGCTGCTCGGCTCGTACAGCGACGAGGTCGGCCGCTCCCTCTTCGTGCGCCACCGCCGAACTGACCCGGCTCGCCGGCTGGATGGCCTTCGACACCGGCCAGCAGGAGGCCGCCCAGCGCTACTACATCCAGGCGCTGCGCCTCGCCCGCGCCGCCGCCGACGTCCCGCTCGGCGGCTACGTACTGGCGTCGATGAGCCTCCAGGCCACCTACCGCGGCTTCGCCGACGAGGGCGTCGACCTCGCCCAGGCCGCCCTGGAGCGCAACCGCGGCCTGGCCACCGCCCGCACCATGAGCTTCTTCCGGCTGGTCGAGGCGCGCGCTCAGGCCAAGTCCGGGGACGGCCCGGCCTGCGGGGCGGCGCTGAAGTCCGCCGAGGGCTGGCTGGAGCGGTCCCGGACGGGCGACCCGGATCCGTCCTGGCTCGACTTCTACAGCCATGAGCGGTTCGCGGCCGACGCCGCCGAGTGCTACCGCGACCTGCGGCTTCCGCGCCAGGTGCGGCGCTTCACCGAGCAGGCGCTGGCCCGGCCGACGGAGGAGTTCGTACGGTCCCACGGACTGCGGCTCGTCGTCTCCGCCGTGGCCGAACTGGAGTCCGGCAACCTCGACGCGGCGTGCGCGGCGGGCGCCCGGGCCGTGGAGGTCGCCAACCGGATCTCTTCCGCGCGTACGACGGAGTACGTACGTGATCTGATGCACCGGCTGGAGGCGTACCGGGACGAGCCGCGGGTGGCGGAACTGCGGGAGCGGGCCCGCCCGCTGCTGGTGGCGCCGGCGTGAGGGGCTCTGCGCGGTGGCTGTCTGCGGTGGCTGTCTGCGGTGACGGCGCGGTATCGGTGACGGACCGGCTGCGGTGACGGGCTCGGTATCGATGACGGCGCGGTATCGGTGACCCGCGCGTGAGCTTTGGGCAAAGCCCACGTGATCTTCACGTACCCGTCCGGATCCCAGGCGCCGCATGGGTTTCGGGCCGCTGTCAGTGGCGCAGGTCATGATAGGGATCGACGGTCGGGCGACCGGATGGTTGTGGTGGCGCGCGGGGAGGTGCATGGCGTGGCGGCGGTGGACTGCGACGTGCTGGTGATCGGGGGCGGGATCGTCGGCATGTCGACGGCGTATGCGATCACGCGCGCCGCACCCGGCACCCGCGTGACTGTGCTGGAGAAGGAGGCGGGCCCGGCCCGCCACCAGACCGGGCGGAACAGCGGAGTGATCCACAGCGGGATCTACTACCGGCCCGGATCGCTGAAGGCGCGGTTCGCGGTGCGCGGCGCGGCGGAGATGGTGAAGTTCTGCGCGGAGTACGGCATCGCCCATGAGGTCACGGGCAAGCTCATCGTCGCCACCGAGCGCTCCGAGCTGCCGCGGCTGCACGCCCTGGTCCAGCGCGGCCGGGAGAACGGGATCCCGGTGCGCGAGCTGGGCCCCGCCCAGATAGCGGAGTACGAGCCGTGGGTGCGCGGGCTCGCCGCGATCCACGTCGGGACGACCGGCGTATGCGACTTCGGGGCGGTGGCCGCGCAGCTGGCCCGGCTGGCGCGGGACGCGGGCGCGTCCGTGCGGTACGGGGCGGGGGTGACCCGCATCGGGCGGCGCCCCACGGCGGTCGCGGTCCGCACGGCGGACGGCACGGTGCTGCGGGCGCGCGCCCTGGTCAACTGCGCGGGGCTCCAGTGCGACCGCGTGGCGCGGCTGGCGGGCGACGACCCGGGCATGCGGATCGTGCCCTTCCGCGGTGAGTACTTCGAGCTGGCCCCGTCGCGTACGTCGCTGGTCAACGGCCTGGTCTACCCGGTTCCCGACCCCGCGTTCCCGTTCCTCGGCGTCCATCTGACCCGCGGCATCGACGGCGGCGTCCACATCGGGCCCAACGCGGTGCCCGCCCTCGCCCGCGAGGGATACGCCTGGCACACCGTCCGCCCGCGCGAGCTGGCCGGGACGCTGGCGTACCCCGGCTCCTGGCGGATAGCCCGCCGCCACTGGCGGTACGGGGCGGGCGAGCTGCGCCGCTCCCTGTCCAAGCGCGCCTTCACCGACGCCGTCCGCCGACTGCTGCCGGACGTGACGCCCGACGACCTGATAGCCGCCCCGGCCGGGGTGCGCGCCCAGGCGGTGCTGCCGGACGGCACGCTCGTGGACGACTTCCTGATCTCGCAGTCGCCCCGCGTCGTCCACGTCCTCAACGCCCCCTCCCCCGCCGCCACCGCGTCCCTCCCCATCGGGCGGGAGGTCGCGCGGCGAGTGCTGGAGACGCTGTGAGCGGTCTCATGCCCGCGGCCACCCGGCAGAGGGGCGCGCCTGTCGCCTCGGCCCCACGCCCACGCGGTGGCGGGCCCACCGCGACCACTCTGTGTGCCGGGGGTGGGCCGTAGTCCTTGGGCAGGAAATAATGGAGCCCCGTGCGCCCGGGGGCGTTCCCACTCCAGCCTCGGGGCTTGCCCTCGCGCGGCCGCAGGCCCGCTCGGCTGCGAGGGCGGGCCCGCCGGTGACCACACTCCCGCCCGTAGAATCGGAAGCACTGTGTCCGAGAACTCCACCGCCCCCGATTCCCGCGCGGAGCGCGACCGCACCACACCCATCCCCGCCCGCGACCGCGGGGAGCCGCGGTTCCCCGGCGGGCCCGCCGCCGATCCGGCCGGGTCGCACCATGAGCGCCGCATCCGTTCCTTCCGCCCCCGCCGCGGCCGGGTGACCCCAGGCCAGGGCGAGGCCCTGCGCCGCCTGTGGCCGCAGTGGGGGCTGGACATCGACGGGCTGCACCGCCTCGACCTCGGCAAGCTCTTCGGCGACCCGGACCTCCCCGTCGTCCTGGAGATCGGCTTCGGCATGGGCGAGGCCACCGCGCGGATGGCCGCCGCCGACCCCGGCACCGGCATCCTCGCCGTCGACGTCCACACCCCCGGCCAGGGCAATCTGCTCGCCCTCGCGGAGCGCGACGGACTGTCCAACGTCCGGGTGGCCAACGGCGACGCGATCATCCTGCTGCGCGAGATGCTGACGCCCGCCTCCCTCGCCGGGCTGCGCGTCTACTTCCCGGACCCCTGGCCCAAGAAGCGGCACCACAAGCGCCGCCTCCTCCAGCCCGAGTTCGTCGAGCTGGCCGCCACCCGGCTGCGCCCCGGCGCGCTGCTGCACTGCGCGACCGACTGGGAGCCGTACGCGGAGCAGATGCTGGAGGTCCTGACCGCCAGCCCCTCGTTCGACAACACCCAACCGGACGGCGGCTACAGCCCGCGCCCGGGCTTCCGCCCGCTCACCAAGTTCGAGTCCCAGGGCCTGGACAAGGGGCATATCGTCCACGACCTGATCTTCCGCCGCAACGAGGCTTGACGTCCTCCCCATCATCAATAACGGGGATTCCCCTTCGTCAGGGGGTTCGGCCGGTCACCCGACCTACGGGTTCCTGCTTCACGGACCGGCCAATGCCAAAGTCTCCACAGGCTGAGAACGCGAGCCCCGCGTCCCGTTGATCCTTTGCCGCGTTCACATCGGCGTGGTCCCGGTGACCGCAGGCAGTGCACTCGAAGACCGCTTGGCTCTTGCGGCTCTTCGCGTCCACGTGCCCGCACCGGTTACACGTCTGCGACGTATACGCGGGATTGACAAGAACAATCCGGCTGCCGGTGCGACGAGCAGCATTAAGCAGGGCCATTTCGAGCTTGAACCAGCATTTATCGAGGATGGCGCGGTTGAGTCCGGTCTTCTGCCGCACGTTACGGCCCGGTCGGTCAGCGGTTCCGGACGCAGTCGCGGTCATCGCCTGGATACGCAGGTCCTCCAGCACCACGAGCGCGTTGCGGGTGGTGATACGGCACGCGGTGTACGAACAGAAGTCGGCGCGCCGGTCGGTGACACGTCGCATGATCCGCCTCATCGCCGTAACCGTCTTGGCTCGATTCGCGGATCCCTTGCTCTGTCGGGCCAGCTTCTGCTGCAGTCTGCGGTAGCGAGCCACCTCGCCAGACGTAATGAACGATCGGTCATGGAATGTGCCATCGCTGGTCACGGCCGCAACCGTCACGCCCCTGTCGATACCGACCGCAGTACCGGGCATCCCGTGCCGATCCGGTGTCGTGCACCCATCGTTCACGAGGAAGGATATGAACCACTGACCGGCCCGGTGCCGGACCGTCGCAGATCGGACCTCGCCTCCGAGCGGGCGAGACCAACGAAACCGCACCCACCCCAGCTTGGGCAGTTTCACTCGCCCCCACTTACGGCCCAGCCGCTCCACCTGGATGCGGTTTCCGGCAGGGAACCGGAACGCTGGAGACCACCGCACCTTCGAGCGCCACCTGACGTTGAATGTGCCATGCTCACGGCACGTCCGGTCCAGATCCATCAGAGTCTGTTGCAGCACTTGCGAGGGCGCCGCTGTCAACCAGGGGTGTTCGCGCTTGGCCTCAGCCATTTCGGCCGCCTGCGGGACGTAATTCATCCACGCCCCGCGTCTGCGGTATTCCCTACGCTGCTCAAGGGCTGTATTCCACACTGCGCGGCAAATATCACCTATCTCCTGGCATAACGCAGCCTGTTCCGACGTCAGTTCAAGTCGGTATCTGCGACCGGACAGCACAGGCTCAACCCCCGTCCTCCTCACACATCACGCTAACGCCAGCCACCGACAACGCACCGGACTCCTGCCCAGCTTCACCCCAAAGATGGATTAAGACTACGAAGCGGAGGAAATGCATCCAAGACGCAAGACCAACAGTCCGTTCCTTCCCTGTTCGTTAAGGTCGGTTGAGTGCACCAGTCCCCGTCCCCCCACCAGCCGCCGGATCCGCCGGTCACGCCGTACGACCAGCAGCCGTGGTTCGACGGCGCGGCCGCTCCGGGGGGCTGGCCGCACGCGCCGTACCCGGGGCATGCGGCACACCCGGGGCACCCGAGTCCGTGGGGCAGAACGAGCCGTCTCAGCCGCCTCTGGGACAACAAGGCCCTGCGCGCCACCGCGCTCATCGGACTGCTGTCGCTCTCCGGCCTGGTCATCCTGGCCCTCGTACGCGAGCAGACCGGCACCAAGGGTTTCCTGGTGGGGCTCGGCCTCGCCGTACTGCCCGTACCGCTGATCATCTCGGTCTTCCGCTGGCTCGACCGCGTCGACCCGAAACCCTGGCGGAACCTGATCTTCGCCTTCGCCTGGGGCGCATGCGCCGCGACGCTCGTCGCACTCATCGCGAACGGCTTCGCGACCGAATGGCTCATGACGACCATCGCGGACTCCTCGTCCCCGGGCGGCCGCGCCGACGCCGACACCTGGGGGGCCACCCTCATCGCGCCGTTCGTGGAGGAGAGCGCCAAGGCGGCCGCGGTCCTCCTCCTCTTCGTGTTCCGACGACGCGACTTCAACGGGATCGTGGACGGCGTCGTCGTCGCCGGAATCACGGCCACCGGGTTCGCCTTCACCGAGAACATCCTCTATCTCGGCTCGGCCTTCGTCAGCGACCAGGAGTTCGGCTACTCGGGCATCCGGTCCACCACCGCCGCGACGTTCTTCATCCGCGGCGTGATGTCCCCCTTCGCGCACCCCCTGTTCACTGCCATGACCGGCGTCGGCTTCGGCCTGGCCGCCGCGGCCGCCCGGCACCAGCGCGTCCGCCGCATCCTGCTGCCGATCGCGGCGCTGCTCGCCGCGATGGTCCTGCACGGCCTCTGGAACGGCTCGTCCACCCTCGGCGGCTACGGCTTCATCATCGTCTACGCCGCGTTCATGGTCCCCGTCTTCGGGCTGCTGACCTGGCTCACCATCTGGTCCCGCAACAAGGAGCTGCGCACCGTGCGCGAGCAGCTCACCACCTACCAGGCGGCCGGGTGGCTCACCCCGCCCGAGCCGATCGCGCTGTCCTCGATGCGCGCCCGCGGCATCGCCCGCGACCTCGCCCGCCGCAGCCAGGGCTCGGCGGCGGCCCGCACGGTCGGCGAGTACATCGCCTCCGCGACCTCCCTCGCCTTCCTCCGCCGCCGCGCGCACCGGGGCACGGCGGGCCCGGACTTCACCACCCGCGAGCGCGAACTCCTCGACCGCCTGTGGGAACGCCGCGAAACCGCCCAGCCGGCCCTGGCCCACGCGGCCCTCTCCCTCCCCCTCCCCTACCCGGGCCCGCCCCAGGGCCCGATCCCCCCGCCGTACTGGCCGACGCCACCGTACGGGGGCTACGGCTACGGCACCCCCGGCCCGGCATACGGCTCGCCGAGCCCCGGATACGGCCACGGCCCCCAACCACCCCAAGCCCAACGAACCCCGCACCCGACGTACGCGCTCCCCCCGTCGTACGCGCCCCAACCCCCACACCTCCCTGCGGGCCCGCGAGGTCAGCTCTAACCACCCAGTCAGACAACGCCAGGAGGCGCTGGGCCACGCCTCCCAAGATCATGCGCTTATATGACTAACGTGTGGGTCGACCATGATTGATGGATCTTGGGGGACCCATGTGGGACATAGCGCCTGGCGATCAGAACAAGCGGACGGAGATACAGAGCGAGTACGGCGGCAGTCGCCAGGGAGGAATCGCCCACTCCAGCTCATCGTCGAACGTTCTGCTGTTCACCAACCCCAAGCGTGGCCGCAAGGTCGGCTACTTCGACGGCTGGGGCACGGACGGCTGCTACCACTACACCGGTGAAGGCCAGAAGGGCGACCAGCAGATGGTCCGGGGAAACCGGGCCGTACTTCAGCACGTCCAAGAGGGGCGCGCGCTACGTCTGTTCGACGCAGTCTCCAGTGGTGTCTACGCATACCTCGGGCAGTTCACCCTCGCAGACCCTCCCTGGTACTACCGGGACGCGCTCGACGCGAAGGACGAGTTGCGCAGCGTGATCATGTTCCGCCTCAAGCCGATCGGCCCATCGGCCCAGCTCGGCGACGATCTCTCGTTCACACCGCGCAATGACGACGTGATCGAAGACGTCGAGATCGAGCAGCACCATACGGAACGCATGGCCGTCAGCTCGAAGAGCAAGGGACACGAAGCTGAGCGGCGTGAGGCCCCCTTGGTCACGAAGTACCGCGACTACTTGGAGATGCAGGGGCACACCGTCAAGCGCAAGAAGATCATCCCTGCCGGTGAGGTGCGGGCCCTCTACACCGATCTGTACGACGTCACCGACGAGGCTCTCATCGAGGCCAAGGGCAGCGTGACCCGTGAAGCCGTGCGCATGGCCATAGGGCAGCTGTATGACTATCGGCGCTACATCACACCCCGGCCCTCACTTGGTGTATTGCTGCCATCACAGCCGCGACAAGATCTCATTGACCTGTGCAACGCGTCGGGCGCGACGGTGATCTGGCCCGACGGGGACGTGTTCGACAGCAGCGCTGCAGACCCAATGCACTGACACTCGTCTGTCCGCAGGCGATCCAATCAGTCGCAGTGTCAGAGTCAGTTGGTACAACTTCATTGCCACAAAGCGACGAGGGGAGCTGCGATGGTCGAGCACTTTGCGGACCAGGCCACGCCAGTGCCTGGTGTGTACGAGCGGCTGATCACCTCACGCATCGAGGACCAGCTGAAGGCGCTGGACGCCGCAGGGTGGAAGACCGTCCAGCAGAAGGTCGGCGCGCACTCCTCCCCTCACGTCCTCGCGCGCCACGTCGCCGACACCGTGCGCCGGGTCTTCCTTGACCTGCCTCCCGATGAGCAGGTCATCGCGGCCAACCACATCCTTGAGTCGATCAGCACGCTCGACGGCGCCAAGCAGTGGATTGACCTCATCGCGGACGGCCCTCGACAGCTGATTGCCGTCGCCGAGCAGGAGGCGCCGGGCGTCTACTCCATGCGCCCGGCGACGCCGCTCTCCGAGACGGCACTCATCACCAACTCCCCCGAGGACCCGAACCTGGGCTTCGAGCTGCGGGCCGAATTAGCTACCGCAGACCGCGTTGACCTGCTCTGTGCGTTCGTGAAGTGGCACGGTCTGCGCGTCCTGGAGGAGTCGCTGAAGGCGGCGCGGGATCGCGGGGTGCCGATCCGCGTCATCACGACCACATACATCGGAGCCACCGAGCGGACCGCCCTGGATCGACTCGTCCGGGAGTTCAACGCCGAGGTCAAGGTCAACTACGAGGTGCGGTCCACGCGGCTGCACGCAAAGGCGTGGCTGTTTCGACGGAACAGCGGCTACGACACCGCGTACGTGGGAAGCTCGAACCTCTCCAGGGCCGCACTGCTCGACGGCTTGGAGTGGAACGTCCGCCTCTCATCGGTAGCGACGCCGCCGGTGTTGAAGAAGTTCGAGGCCACCTTCGACTCGTACTGGAGCGAGCCCTCCTTCGAGACGTATGACCCCGACAGCGACGCCACCCGGCTCGAAGAGGCGCTCACCCTGGCGAGCGGGAAGCAGCGGACCGGAACGCGCGTCATCAGTCTGTCCGGCCTCGAGGTGCGGCCATATCCTCATCAGCAGGACATGCTCGAGCGGCTTCATATCGAGCGGGACATCCACGGTCGTCACCGAAACTTGCTTGTCGCCGCAACGGGCACCGGCAAGACCGTCATGGCCGCGCTCGATTACAAGGCGCTGAAGAGGAAGCACCAGGGGCGCCCGCTCAACCTCCTCTTCGTCGCTCACCGCCAAGAGATCCTGAAGCAGTCGCTCCGCACCTATCAAGAGGTGCTCGATGATGCCAACTTCGGAGAGCTCCTCGTCGGAGGCAATGAGCCACAGGACTGGACTCATGTCTTTGCTAGCGTCCAGTCCCTCCACACTCGTTCCCTGGAAAAGCTCGCGCCGGACCACTTCGACGTCGTGGTCATCGACGAGTTCCACCACGGTGTTTCGCCGACCTACCGACGCATCATCGACCACTTCGAGCCGATGGAGCTTCTGGGCCTGACGGCCACACCAGAGCGCATGGACGGCCGGAACGTCCAGGATGAGTTCTTCGACGGCCACATCGCCGCCGAGATGCGCCTGTGGGAGGCGCTGGAGAATGATCTGCTCAGCCCCTTCCACTACTTCGGCATAGCCGACAACACGGACCTCGAAGGGCTCACCTGGAAACAGGGGTCCTACGACACGGGCGAGCTGGGCCAGCTCTACACGGGAAACCATGCGCGAGCCCGTCTCATCGTGAAGGCCGTGCAGGAGAAGGTGACGGATCCCGGCGCAATGCGGGCGCTGGGCTTCTGCGTCACCGTTGCGCACGCGCACTTCATGGCCGACTTCTTCCGCCAGGCTGGCATCAGCGCCCAGGCCCTCGATGGATCCACCCCCACCGCGGAACGCGCACAGGCCCTGCACGACCTGCGCGAGGGCAAGGTGCAGGCCCTGTTCTCGGTCGACCTCTTCAATGAGGGGCTCGACATCCCGGATGTGGACACCCTCCTCCTGCTCCGTCCGACCGCCAGCGCCACGGTGTTTCTCCAGCAACTGGGCCGGGGCCTGCGACGCACGCCGGACAAGGCGGTGCTCACTGTCCTCGATTTCATCGGACAGCACCGCAAGGAGTTTCGCTTCGAAGAGCAGTTCCGTGCGCTGACGAGCTTCACCCGCAACCGGCTCACGGAGCACATCGAGCGCGACTTCCCACAGCTGCCGTCGGGATGCGAAATCATCCTCGACCGCAAGTCCAAGCAACGGATCCTGGACAACATCAAGAGCCAGATCAACGTCAACGTCCGGCAGTTGACGCAAGAGGTGGCCGCATACGCCGAACCACGGCTCGATGCCTATCTCCGCGAGAGTCGCCGCGAGCTCAAAGAGCTCTATCGCAGCAACAACTCATGGACACGTCTCTTGAGGCGAGCACGCCTGCTGGGCGAGGAGCACCCCGAGGGCGAAGAGGCACTGCTCAAGCGGGTCTCGGCGTTCCTCCATGTCGATGATCCACAGCGCGTCCATGCCTACCGCCGGGTGCTGGCCGATGACGCCCCGGGGTACGACTCGCTCGATGCATCAGGGCAGGCGTACGCGCGGATGCTCTTCTTCTCCCTGTGGCCCCTGGGCGGCGGATTCGCCAGCTACGCCGAGGGCTTTGCGTCCTTGCGCCAGCAGAGCGCCTTCCGCAGCGAGCTGAGCCAAGTGCTCGCGTACAACCTCGAGCACACCGACCACTACCCGATCCCACTCCTGGGCGACCACGGCGGAGTCCCGCTGGCCGTCCACGCCTCCTACAGCCGCGAGGAAATCCTGCCCGCCCTCGGCCAGGCGGATGTGGGCGGCTTCATGCCGGGCAACTTCCGCGAAGGCATGAAGTGGTGCGAAGGGCTTCGGACCGACGCGCTCTTGATCACCCTCGAAAAGGATGACAAGGACTTCTCGCCGCAGACCCGGTACAAGGACTACGCGATGAGCCCAGATCGCTTCCACTGGGAATCGCAGAACCAGACCTCGGAGTCGTCCCCCACGGGCCTGCGCTATCAGCAACACCAGGAGCGCGGCACTCACGTACTGCTTTTCGTACGGCGCTACAAGAAGACCGACATCGGTGGCCCTCAGCCATGGATGCTGCTCGGCCCCGCTACGTACGCCTCTCACGAGGGCAGCAAGCCCATGGGCATCGTCTGGCGGCTCCAGCACAAACTGCCTGCCGACGTCTGGACGTACTCGGCCATCGCAGCGGGGTAGTGGCTCAGCTGACCGCGCCGAGCTCGGATTCGAAGTGCATTTGGGCTCGGTCCAAGACCGTGTCGGGGTCCTGCCCATGGGCGCGGAACCAATGGAGCAGGTCGGCGATCACGGCAATGGCCACCTCCTCCGCCACCGCATGGCTCAACGGCGATGTGGAGCGTGCCGCAAGCAGTGGCTGACCGTAGAGGGTCAGCAGGGCGTCGGCGCGCTGCACCTGCGGTCGATCAACGTGGGTGTCGTGTCGCCTGAGCTCGGTGGCGATCTCGCACCAGGTGGTCTTGCCGCGCTCGGTCGGGATCACGCCCCAACGGTCGGTCATGGCAGTGACCAGCGCCAGCCCCCGACCCGACTCGGCCGTGGTTGATGCACTCAGCAGCGTGGGCAATGCACGGGAGTCCGGATCGCTGATGGCAATGCGCAGGTAGGTGCCGTTCATGTCGACGGCCATGGTCGTCGGAGTCCCGAGGCCGACGTGGGTGATGACGTTGGCGACGAGCTCGCTCACGCAGATCTGCGCAGCCTCCACGAGGTCAGGTAGGCCCCAGAGTGTGAGGTGCGTACGCATGATGCGTCTCAGCGCGGCCACTTCGCCTGGTTCCGCCAGGAAGGGAAGGTCCCACGCCTTCCTCTGCATGCACTGCTCGACAACCACGCGCTTCAACCCCTTGCCGTTGCGCCACACCAAGCGGTCACCCACCGCAACAACTGAGTGCCTCTTGGTGACTTCACGTGAGAGCATGGCACCGCACATTCCTACATGCAATGTGCATAAGAGGATTCGCCCGATTGAGTGACTGACGTATGGCGAAACGCCGACAAGACTGAACGGACGTCACGAGATGAGGAGTTCACGGTGCCTGGATCACCCACTGCACGACGTCGCCGCTTGGCGATTGAGCTCAAGAAACTTCGCGAGGAGCACCAGCTCACCTGCGGTCAGGTAGGCACGGAACTGGACTGGAGCGGTTCGAAGGTCAACCGCCTGGAGACGGGCCAGGGTCGAGTCCAGCCATCGGACGTCGATGCGCTCTGCCGCTTCTACGGCACCTCCGACGAGCTGCGCGAACTCCTCAAGGAGCTGGCCAAGCAGTCCAAGATGCGCGGGTGGTGGCATGCGTACGGCAGCGCGGTGCCCTCTTGGTTCTCGGTCTACGTCGGGTTAGAGCAGGCCGCCTCAGGCCTGCGGACGTACGAGTGCGAGTTCGTGCCCGGTCTGCTTCAGACAGCCGACTACGCCCGAGAGCTCCACCTCGCCGCGCCCACTCAGGACCCCGACGACGGTGAGCGCATGATCAACGTACGGATGGAGCGACAGGCCCTGCTGACGAGCGCGACGCCTCCCGACCTGTGGGTGATCATCCACGAGAGCGTCCTGCGACACACGATCGGCAGCCCCAAGGTGATGCATGGGCAACTCGAACGCCTCCTGGAAGTCGCCCAGCTGAAGAACGTCACAATCCAGGTTCTGCCGTTCGATGCCGGGAGCTACCCTGCCGTGGGGGCGTTCAGCATCTTGGAGTTCCCCGAGCAGGAGGACCTCGACGTCGTCTATCGCGACGGCCTGACGGACGCCGTGTACCTGGAGCGTCCGGAAGACATCGCTCAATATACGAAGGCGTTTGACAACCTACGTGCGTTGTCCTTGAGTCCTCAACGAGCCAGCAATCTCATCAGGCATGCGATGCGAGGACTGACGGATGACTGACATAGCAACGCTCGTGTGGCACAAGAGCAGCTACAGCAACGGGAGCGGGGGCAACTGCGTGGAGACGGCGAAGCTGCCGGACCACGACACCGCCGTGCGCGACTCGAAGCGTCCGGATGGGCCCGTGCTCGGGTTCTCTCACGACGCGTGGGGCGACTTCGTCACCGCCGTGCGGCGGGATGAGCTGAGCTGAGGTTCCTGCCACCTCTAGTCGGTTCGGGCCTGAGGGCGGTGCCTCCCTGCGTAGGGTCGGGGCAAGGAGACCCTTCAACAGGGAGGTAGCGGCATGGCTGGGGTACCGGCGGGGCTGGTGGCTGCGGGTGGGTTGATCGGGGGGTATGGGGTGGCCCGGTGGACCAAGCGGCGGCCGCTCGGTGGGGTTGCGCTGGCAGCGGCCGGGGCCGTGGCTGCCAAGGGGTGGCGGGACAAGGCCGGGAACGGGACGGCGGCCGCGCTCAGCGGGTTGTACGTGGCCGCGTTCGCCGGGTCGCATCCGCTGGCGAAGAAGGTCGGCGCGTGGCCGTCCGTCTTCGGAGTCGCCGGTGGGGTCGCCGCCGCTTCGTGGGTGCTCGCCGATCGGCGCGGGGAGTAGGGCCGCCCGCTGCTCGGGTCCGTCCACGATCACGGCGTACTCGATGGGCATCGGTCCGTGACCCCCTTCGGCATCCCGGCACCGCGGGCTCGTCACTGGGCCATTGGACGTGACCCAAGGACAGTCCTTGGGCCGTGTGGATCAATGTCGGCGTCTCCCTCAGCCTTTTTCATGACTTTCTCTCTTAAATCTGAAGTGACAGTCGACATCCGACTGCGCTTCATATGGAGGAATCATGCAGATCGCGAAGAAGGTGGCCTTCCTGGCCGCGACCGCCGGCAGCCTGGTGCTCCTCGGGACCGGCACCGCGGCCGCCTACGGTGGCACGGACCACGAGGTTCCGCCTCCCCCCGTCAGCGTCCAGTCGTGCAGCGTCAACACCGGCGAAATCAGCTTCACCAACGGTGACGTCACCACCGGGAACGTCGGGGACAACTCCCCGGTCGCCAACAACACCGTCATCATCAGTGTCAGCTGCTTCAACACCACCGATGACGACTGAGGCGGTTTGAGAGTAAAAAAGTTGGGAGTCACCGGGCGCGGATCATGCATTGAGCGAGTTGGAGAAACGCGCCGTGCATGTCGCCCCGGGACTCCCGGCGCCGCTTCGTGGGTGCTTGCCGATCGGCGTGGGGTGTGGGGGCGTAAGGGGACCGGGACGGCGGGTTGCCGTCCCGGCGGCGCGGTGTCAGTCCGAGGCGGACGTGAGGAGGTTCAGCTCGGGCTGGGTGAGCTGGAGGTCTACCGAGGCCAGCAGGGCGGGGAGCTGGGCGGGGGTGCGGGCGCTGGCTACCGGGGCGACCACGGTGGGCTGGGCGGTGAGCCAGGCCAGGGCGACGGTGGCGTGGTCCGCGTTGTGGTTGGCGGCCACGTCGTCCAGGGCGGCGAGGACCTTCTGGCCGCGCTCGGTCTCCAGGTGCTGGGCGGCGCCCGTCGCGCGGTGGCTGTCGACCGTGGTGCCGGGGCGGTACTTGCCGGTGAGGAAGCCGGACGCGAGCGCGTAGTACGGGAGCGTCGCCAGGCCGTAGCGGGCGGCGACGTCGGCCAGTTCGCCTTCGAAGGTGTCGCGCGAGACCAGGTTGTAGTGGGGCTGGAGGGCGACGTAGCGGGCCAGGTTCTCCTGGGCGGAGAAGGTGAGGGAGGCGTCCAGGCGCTTGGCGGAGATGTTGGAGGCGGCGATCTCGCGGACCTTGCCCGCCTTCACCAGCTCGTCAAGGGTGGAGATGATCTCCTCGACCGGCACCGAGGTGTCGTCGTAGTGGGTGTAGTAGAGGTCGACGTAGTCGGTGCCCAGGCGCTGGAGGGACTCGTCCAGGCCGGACTTGATGGCGGAGGAGGTGAGTCCGCGCATCTCCGGGACGCCGGCGCCGACCTTGGTGGCGAGGACGATGTCGTCGCGGTTGCCGCGGGAGGCGAACCACTTGCTGAGGACGGTCTCGGACTCGCCGCCCTCGTTGCCGGGTGCCCAGGCGGAGTAGACGTCGGCGGTGTCGATGAAATTGCCGCCCGCGGCCACATAGGCGTCGAGCACCTCGAAGGATTCAGCCTCGCCGGCCGTCCAGCCGAAGACGTTGCCGCCCAGGGAGAGCGGGAAAACGGACAGGCTGCCGATGTTCTTACGGGTGTCAGTCATGCATCGTCACAACGCTGAAGGCTGAGGGGGTTATTCCGTCGGAGGCCGCAGACAGAGAGGCCGCGGACAGAGAAGAACCGGCGGCCCTGGCGTCAAGGGGGGAGAGAGCGCCAGAGCCGCCGGAACGAGGGGCCGTCGTAGCGACGACGGCCGGATCAGGGGGTCACGGGTTCAGCCCGTGGTCGCGCAGCCAGGTCAGCGGGGCGATCGGCGAACCGCCGCCCGGCCGCACCTCCAGGTGGAGGTGGGGGCCGGTGACATTGCCGGTGGCGCCGACGCGGCCGATGGTCTCGCCCGAGGACACCTTGCCCGAGGTGACGACCATGGACGACAGGTGGCAGTACCAGATCTCGGTGCCGTCATCGAGCTTGAGCACGATGCGGTAGCCGTACGATCCGGCCCAGCCCGCCTGGGTGACGGTACCGCCGCTCACCGCCTTGACCGGGGTGCCGGTCGGGGCGGCGAAGTCCTGGCCGGTGTGGTCGGCGGACCAGATGTCGCCCGCCTGGCCGAAGCCCGCGGTCAGGGTGTACGAGGCGACGGGGAGGGTGAACCCCGTCGAGGTGGAGGTCTTGGCGGGGGTGTCGGCAGCGGCCTTGGCGGCGGCGGCCTTCTTCTCGGCCTCCGCCTTCTCCTTGGCCGCCTCGGCGGCCTTCTTCTTGGCGGCGGCCTCGGCCTTCTTCTGCTCCGCCAGGTCGCGGGCCTTGGCAGCGGCCTTGGCCGCGTCGTCGGCGGCGGCCTTGGCGGCGGCGCGCGCCTCGCTCTCGCGTCTGTCGTCCTCCGCCGCGGTCTGCTGGCTCTCGGCCTGCTGGAGGATGCGGGTGCGCAGGGCCTCGCCCGCCTCGGTGCCGCTGGTGCTGAGGCCGGTCGCGGTGGTCTGGGCGGAGTCCTGGTCGTCGGCCATCAGGGAGCCGATGCCGGGCAGGTCCTTGGCGGCGGGCAGCTGGGCCTTGACCTCGTCGGCGACATGGGCGACGTCCGGCATGGAGATCGGTACGGTCGGCCGGTCCTTGGCGCTCGCCATGCCGCCCGCGCCGACCGCCGCGATGACGCCGACGCCGAGGACGGCGCCGCTGCGGGCCATGGTCCCGCCGCGCTGCTTACCGACGCGGTGCCGGCCGCGGAGCGGAGCGATGGATTCCTCGGTGGGGTTCCACTCGTCCCAGACGGCTTCCTTGCCCAGGGACGGATCATCCGGTTCGGCACCGAGGCCGACCGTGGGGCGGGCGCCGGTTCCGGCGTCGAAGCCGACTCCGTACGCGGTCGCGGTGCCGAGTCCCGTACCCGACGAACGGTACGGAGCTTCGTCCAGTACGGACCTGTTGGACGCCACCGGGGCGCACTCCTTTCCTTCCTTCTCGCCTACCGGGTTAGCTGACGGGTTCGGAGCAGGAAGGTCTCCTACGGGTCAGGTTCGACCCGATTCACCCCAAGGTGGTGGTTCCCCGGTTCCCTGGTGCTGGTAGTGCCTGGTGCTGATGGTGGTGCTGGTGCTGGCGCTGCACGTACGGGATTCGGCGACGGCGCACGGTGCCGCCTCTGCGACGGCTGTGTCGACCGCGCTGCGTTATCGAACGTTAATAGAGAGCGCGACATGATTCCAAGCTCTTCTGAAGAATCCGCGCAGCTTTGGCATGAACTTAGTAAGCAAGGAAGGACAGATGGGGGCGTTTCACCCCGGTTGAAAAGGGATGGTAAAAACCTCCGGCGGGCTGATCGTGTGTCAATCGTTATGCGCACGCGTCACGGTTGACTACGGTCCGTGTCCGGAGCGGGAGTCGTGGTTCCGTTCGTTCCGGGCGGTCGCCGGATCGCGAGCAGCGCCATATCGTCCGAGGTCTCCCCGCCCGCGTGCAGCGCGACGTCCTCCACCAGCGCGTCGAGCAGCGCGCCCGGTCCGGTGAAGCGGCGGCCGCGCAGCCGCTCCTCGGGGACGTAGAACGTGCCGTGCCGGTCGCGCGCCTCGGTCACCCCGTCCGTGAAGAGCAGCAGCATCGCGTCCTCGGGAAACCGCAGCTCCGTCACCCGGTCGGGCCACCCGCCCAGTTCGCCCATCCCCAGCGGCAGCGCGGCCGTCTCCGGCTCCAGGCGGCGCACCGCGCCGTCGCCGGGCAGCAGCAGCGGCGACGGGTGGCCGCGGTTGATGAGGCGGAGGGTGGAGTCGCCGCGCGGGATCTCGCCGAGGACGGCGGTGGTGAACCCCTCGAACGCCTCCAGCTCGGCCCGTCGCGCGCCCTCGCGCCGCAACGCCCGCTCCAGCCGCCCCGCGAGCCCCTCCAGCGTCGCCTCCTGCTCCGCGGCCTCCCGGAAGGCGCCGATGAGGACCGCGACGACCTCCACGGCCTGGAGCCCCTTGCCGCGGACGTCCCCGACGATCAGCCGTACGCCGTGCGGGGTGTCCTGCACGGCGTACAGATCGCCGCCGATCGCCGCGTACCGCTCGGCCGCCACATAGCGCGCCGCGACGTCCAGCCCGACGATGCGGGCGGGCGGTACGGGCAGCACGGCCCGCTGCGCCGCCTCCGCGATGCCGCGCGCCGAGGCCAGCCGCCGGCCGCCGCGGCGGACGACGCGGTTGATCACGAGCGCGAGCAGGGCGACGGTGGCCACCGTGGCGATCTCGGTCGCGGCCTGGGTCGGGTCCCGTACGCCGTGCAGCTCCGCCAGCAGGCAGACGGCGGTGAGGGCGAGGACGATGGTGACGATGGTCTGCCGCAGCGGGAAGAGGGAGGCGGCGACCAGGGGGGCCGCGGCGAAGAAGGGGGAGGCGGTGTACGGGGCCGGGGCGGCGAGGTCGAAGGCGACGCCGCCGAGCAGGAGGATGGCGGGGGTCCAGCGGGCCAGCCGCCGCCCCGAGGATGCCTGGAGGGCCTCCTCGGCCGTGACGAGCCCGGCGGCCGCGCCCGAGGAGTCGGCGGCGGGCGTACGGGCGCCCGGACGAGCCCTGCTCCCTCGCACCCGCGCCACCGGCCTGTCTCGCTTTCCCTGGTTCGTGACCCCGTCGGTTCGTGACCCCGTCATCAGGCTTCCGGGTGCCGGGCCGCCGTGCGAGTCGGTGGCGGCCATGTGGGTGCGCCAGACGCACTGCCCGGACGGCCCCGGACGCACCGCGGCCCCGGATGGCAGGCATCCGGGGCCACAGGGTGAGCCGTGGCGTTCGCCAGGGCTTGGTGAGCGTCAGCCGTGGCCGTAGCCGTCGTTGCCGAGCGCGATGTTGGTGCAGTTGCTGGTGACGGAGGTGTTACCCGTGGGGGCGGCTCCGCCGATATGAGTGATGGGACCGGTGCCCGTGCCGCAGTCGTTACTCTGGACCGCCGCAGTGCCGTTGGTGTAGTTGAGGCAGGAACTGTCGATGGTGACCTCGCCCGTGGGGGCGGCTCCGCCGGCGGCGATGATGGCGCCGGCCCCGGAGTAGCACTTGTTGGTCTGGACCGTCCCGAAGGGGTCAAAGCCCCCGAAGCCGTGGGCGGACGCCCCACCCGCACTCCCCAGGACCAGGGCGCCTGCCGCCACGGTCAGGACAGCAACCTTCTTTCCGATGTTCACGAGATTTCCTCCAGAAGAACCGAATCCGCGGAAAACCACACATTCCGATTCAACGAAAGGACATCCGCGACATCGGGGAGGCGCGCACGCACTTCACCCGATGGGCCCACTGTCGGATCATTCCGATGTCGGGAGATTCAAAGATCGACACCAAGGGCGCGGGCGTGGCGGTCGGCCGCCAGCTCCGCCGACACCTCGTCGAGATACACCTCGCACACCAGTCGCCCGTCCCGGGTCAGGTTGTGCTCCAGCTCCCACAGCACGATCTCGTCCCCGCCCGCGAGCAGGAAGGCGTGCTCGTAGAAGCGGCACCAGGTGGCGTCGGGGCCGCCGGAGCGGCGGCGCGGCTTGGGGGCGAGGGCGATGTCATGGGCGAACGCCGTCATCAGCAGCCGCTCGGTCTCCTCCCCCGGCCGGTCGGGGTTCTCGGCGCGGCGCAGGACGCGGCGGGCATGGTCGGCCGAGTTGTCGGCCACGTACGCACGCTGGACCGCGTGGGGCTCGGCGGCCTGGAGCATCTGTTCCGGCAGCCACAGCGGTAACCCGTCCAGCTCCTCCCAGCGGGCGCCGCCGATGCAGCGGTGGACGCGGCGCTCGGCGAGCGCGAGGGCGTCCTCGTCCGCGTACAGCTCGAACTGCGGGCGGTCGTCCGGGCCGGTGTTGTGCTCCAGCTCCCACAGCAGCAGGCTGCTGCCGTCGGGCAGCAGGAAGACATGCCGATACGTCGTGTACCCGCGCGGCCCTGACGGCTCGTTGCACTGCCGGCAGGAACGCAGCTCGGACTGGTGCATCAGGGCGCTCCGCGCCCGGCTCAGCACCGCCTCGCCGATCTCGAAGCCGTTCTGCGCACGGGCCAGCAGCCCGTCCATCAGCTCGGCGGGGGTGCCCCCCGCCACTGAGTGCCCCATGCCTCTCCTCCCGCCCCCGGGTGACTGCCTCGCACACTTAGCGTAGCGGCGTGAACACGGGCCGCGCGTGTGGTTGCGGGAAGCAGCCGGTCGGACTTGTGCCTCACTCACTCCTGCGCCGTGGAGCCAGGATGTATCACTCGTTCGGCCAGTCGAACAACTCCGGGGGCCGCCGCCTGCCCGCCGCCCCCTCCGCCGCCCGGCCACCGAGCGGTCAGCGTGGGCCCGTGTCCTGTTCGGGAGCCTTGCCCTACAGGGGTCCCTGCTCATTCACATAAGAAAGGGCCAGGCGCCCCTTGCTCCAATTGCCTCTTCTGACGGTCTCGTTTGTGGGATTCCCGGACAACACACACCGGAAGAACCGCGCTATGCCGGACGGGTGAAGCTGACTGGAAGCCCGAAGCCTTGCCCGATGAGTTTCGTTGTCTCATGCGTCCGTTGAATCCGCGGACCAACCCAGACGGAGGACTTTAAGTGAACATCGGCAAGAAGGCGATTCTCCTGACCGCAGCGGCCGGCACGCTGGTCATCGGCGGAGCGGGTGGTGCCCTGGCCTACGGCAACGGCGACCACGTTTCTCAGAGCAACAAGTGTGACACCGAGACCGGCCTCACCGCGACTGGCGGTTTCACCCTCGCTCCCACGGGCGACGTCGCCATCGGCTCCGACTGCATCAACTTCACCAACACGGGCGCGGTCTCCCAGAGCAACGACTGCGACACCAGCACCGGCGTCGACGTCACTGGAGGCGCGACCCTGGCTCCCGAGGGCGACCTCGACATCGGCAGCAACTGCGCCAACATCGCCATCGACGACCGCCCGTGAGGCGTTGACCACCCGGTGGTGTTCCGGCCGAGCCGGAACACCACCGGGGTGGCCCCTGGGGAATGCGGCCCTGGAAACTCCCCTTCCAGGGCCACTGCCACGTAAAAAGATTGACAACAGCTTTCGATTCTGTGAGCCGAACGGGTACAGGTGCCGCTGATTTCGGTCCCTCAGTCCACCGCCATCGTAGACCAGACGTTCGCTGATATCGCGAAGAACTCATATGGAGGCTCTTTATGCATATGCGTAAGAGGACGGCGCTTCTTGTAGCGAGCATGGGTGCGCTGCTCATCGGCGGTGCGGGCGGTGCCGACGCCGCCACCCCTGGCCCCGGACTCAATGACGGGGGCGCCCAGCGCAATCGCTGCGATACGAGTTCCGTCATCGGCGGTGTCCAGCTCACGGCGTCCGATACCACGACCGAGACCAACTGCCTCAACAGCGCCGAGTCAGGGGTGACGGAACAGAGCAATCGCTGCCGGACCCACTCGGTCATCGGTCCGGTCACGGTCGCCCTGGCTCCGGGCTCCACGACCACCAACCGGACCAACTGCGTCAACTACAGCAAGTCGGGTGGCGTGACGAAGCAGAGCAACGACTGCAAGACGACCTCCGTCCTCGGGCCCATCACCATCGGCCCCGGGGAGGTCACCAACGAGACCAACTGCGTCAACCTGGCCGGCACCGATGACGGAAGCAACAATAGCGGGGACGGCGCGAAGAACGGTTAGAGCAGAAAGAGCGCAAATCAAGAAAGTCGCCAGAAGTCCTGAGCTCCTGACAAGAACGCGGTCCCTGGGGTACATATACCAGGGGCCGCGTTCGCACGTCCGGGGATTTAAACCGGAAGGGCACATCCTGCGATTTTCTCCGACACCATCGAATATGTAATTCTATGGACCGCACCATACCTTTAGTGCGGCGAACGGGTGATGCTCTCCATGATCCCGGATCCTGAACTGCCGGGATTCGTTGAAAGGGGTGTCTGCGGAACATTCGCGGAGACCCTGATATGGAGGCACCAGCAAGATGCAGATCAGCAAGAAGGTAGCTCTCATGGCCGCGGCGGCCGCGGGCACAATCGTCGTCGGCGGAGCGGGTAGCGCGAATGCCCATGGCTTGTTCCCGCAGCCCAGCGGCACCAGCCAGAGCAATTCCTGTGACACCGACCTCGGCCTCACCACCACTGGCGGCCTCGACTTCGCTCCCGAGGGCGCATTCGAGCCCAACTCCGAGTGCGTCAACTTCACCAACAGCCGAGCCGTGTCCCAGAGCAACGACTGCGACACGACCACCGGCATCACCACCACGGGCGGCCCCAATATCGCCCCCACCGGTGACGTCGACCTCGGCAGCGAATGCACCAACATCGCGATCGCCGACAACGGGGTCAAGCACGTCGAGCACCACAAGGCCAAGCACAAGGACCCGCACAAGGCCAAGCACAAGGCCAAGGACCCGCACAAGGCCAAGCACAAGGCCAAGGACCCGCACAAGGCGAAGGCGAAGGCCAAGGCCAAGGCGAAGGCCAAGGCGAAGAAGGACTGCAAGCACTGACACGTCGGCCCCCGGTCGAGCCACCGGTGCCCCCGAAGCCATCGCTTCCGGGGGCACTGCGGCGCTCAGTCGGTCCGGTACGTGTTCTACCCGGAGCAGCCCGCGAGCGCCGGGACGCAGTTGTTGGGATTGTTGCCGATCACGTTCGTCGCCATCAGCGAAACCGAACCGCCGTCGGAGAAGATGCCACCGCCCTGGCCGCCATTGGCCGTATTGCCGGTGACGTTGGTACCGATGATTTGCGTGTTTCCGGCGTGACTGAAGAGCCCACCGCCATTGAGGGTGGCGATGTTTCCGGACACCACGGTGGCCTGCAAATGCAGTGCGCTGCCGAAGTTCGCGATACCGGCGCCGTTACTGCCCGCCGTATTTCCGATGATGCGTCCGCCGTTGAAGGTCATACTCCCGATGGACGTCCAGATACCGCCGCCCTCGAAATTGGTCGCGTGATTGGTCTCGAGCGTCACGGCGCTCAGGGTGGAATTCCCCCAGTTCGCGATGGCGCCGCCAGTGCTGTCGGCGGTGTTGTCGGAGAACGTGCTGCTGTTCGCGGTCAGCGAGGCCCCCGTACCGACGTGGACGCCACCGCCGTCGTTGGCGCTGTTGCCCGAGAGGTGGCTCAGGGAGAAGGTGGCCGCGGCGCCCGGGGCGACCTCGACGCCACCGCCGGTACCGCTCGCGACGCTCGTGGTGACCGCGCTCCGCTGCAAGCGCAGGGCGCCCGCGTCGAGGATCCCGGCCCCGTCCGCCGCCCTGCCGCCCGAGAGGGTCACCCCACTGACGGTGAGACTTCCGCCGGACGCGACCTCCGCGATGCGGAAGTCCGGGGCCGAGGCGCTGCGTACGATGGTCGCTCCGGTGCCGGTGATGGTCACGCCCCCGGTGATGATCGGGAGCCCGTCGGGGCCGTTGGCGCCCGTCGCCGCCACCGAGGTCAGGGTGTACACGCATCCGGGGGCGAGGGAGACGGTCCCGCCCGAGGCAGCCACCTGGCCCACCGCGGCGACCAACGCCGCCGCGTCCCCGCAGGGCACGGTGGCCAGGGACGCGTCGTCACCACCTGCCCTGGTCGCCCCTCCCTCGGCCGACGCCGGCGCGGCAGCGCCCCACGCCAAGAGCGCCAGCACCATGACGGGGAGGGTTCCGCGGATGGTAGTCACGAGTCGCACGAGGGTCTCCTAACGCAATTTCCTGGGGGAGCGAGTCCTGGGGGAGCGAGCAGGCTCAGCCTGTGCGGCCAGGAGGCGTTCGGCATCCGCTCGGGCGCCGCCCGTGTGACCGCCGATCGGCCGCGCACACGGCGGGCGAGGCCCCCGGAAAACGACGAAACCGCAGGTCAGCGATGCTGCCTGCGGTTTCCTCTGTGGGTCATCAGGGGCTCGAACCCTGAACCAATGGATTAAAAGTCCACTGCTCTGCCAATTGAGCTAATGACCCGCACCCCCGCAGCATAGCCCTGCCAGGGGTCCGCCCCGAGACAATATCGTCCCGGGTCGAAAGGCCGTGCAACCGCGGGGGGTTGCACGGCCCCGGACGGCGTCGATCAGCCGTCGCGGTTACGGCTTCGGTCAGCCGTTGCGCTTCCAGCGCGGCTTGTCGGCGCGGCGGTCGTGGGAGCGGCCGCCGGCGTTGCCACCGCGGTGGTCGTCACGGCGCGCCGGGCGGTCGTCGCGGCGGTCACGGTTGAAGGGGCGGTCCCCGCCGCGGTGGTTGTGGTCACGGCGCTCGAAGGAGCGGCCGCCCGACGGACGGTCGTCGCGACGGTCGCGGTTGAAGCCACCACGGTCGTCACGACGCTCGAACGAACGGCCACCGCGGTCGTTGTCCCGACGGTCCCGGTTGAAGCCACCACGGTCATCGCGGCGGTCCCGGCCGCCCGACGGACGGTCGTCCCGGCGGTCGCGGTTGAAGCCACCACGGTCGTCACGGCGCTCGAACGAACGGCCGCCACGGTCGTTGTCCCGACGGTCCCGGTTGAAGCCACCACGGTCATCGCGACGGTCCCGGCCACCCGACGGACGGTCGTCCCGGCGGTCGCGGTTGAAGCCACCACGGTCGTCACGGCGCTCGAACGAACGGCCGCCACGGTCGTTGTCCCGGCGGTCCCGGCGGTCGAAGTTGCCGCGCTCGTCCCGGCGCTCACCGGCCGGGGCCGCGGACTCGGTCGAGCGCTGCGCGGGTACGAACGGAACGGTGCCCTCGGCGGTCCCGGACGTCCCGTCCGCCGTCGCACCGGCCGTCTCGGCAACGGCCGCGTCGACCTGGGCGGGGGTCTCGCCGCGCTCGCGCGCCGCGCGGGCCGTCAGCCGGTCGGCCTCCTCGCGCAGCTCGCCCGCGCGCCGCTGCACCTTCTCCAGCTCCCGGGTGAGGTCCTGCACCTCGCGCTCGGCCTGCTTGGCGGCGTTCGCGGCCGCCTCCGCCTGCACCTCGGTGAGCGAGCGGGCACCGGTGATCCGGGCCACGTCCTCGTCGAAGACGCCCGCACCGCCGACGATGTGACGGGAGGCGTCGACGCCCGCGTCCTCCATCAGCCGGAAGATCTGCCGCCGCTGGTGCGGCAGGGCCAGCGACACGACGGTGCCGCTCTGGCCCGCCCGCGCCGTACGGCCGGAGCGGTGCAGGTAGTCCTTGTGGTCACCGGCCGGGTCCACGTTGAGCACCAGGTCGATGCCGTCGACGTGGATGCCGCGGGCGGCGACGTCGGTGGCGACGAGCACGTTGACGTACCCGTCCTTGAAGTCGGCCAGGGTCCGGGTGCGGGCGCCCTGCGTCATGCCGCCGTGCAGCGCGTCGGCGCGCACGCCCGCGTCGCACAGCTGCTCGGCGACGCGGTCGCAGCCCAGCTGGGTGCGGACGAAGATGATGGTGCGGCCCTTGCGCGCCGCGATGGCGGCGGTGACCGGGGCCTTGTCCTTGGGCTTCACCACGAGCACGTGGTGGGTCATCGTGGTGACCGCGCCCTGTGCCGAGTCGACCTCGTGGGTGACCGGGTCGACCAGGTAGCGCTTGACCAGGCTGTCGATCTCGTTCTCCAGCGTCGCGGAGAACAGCAGCCGCTGGCCGCCCTGCGGCACCAGGTCCAGGATCTCGGTGACCTCGGGCAGGAAGCCCATGTCGGCCATCTGGTCGGCCTCGTCGAGGACGGCGACCTGGACCTTGTCGAGGGTCGCGGCGCCGCGGTCGATGATGTCGCGCAGCCGGCCCGGGGTGGCGACCAGGATGTCCACGCCCCGCTCCAGCGCGTAGATCTGATTGCCCATCGAGGTGCCGCCGCAGACCACCTTGAGCTTGAGGCCGAGGACGTCGCCGTACGGCTGGAGCGCGTCGCTCACCTGCATCGCCAGCTCGCGGGTCGGGGTCAGGATGAGACCCCGGGGGCGCTTCTTCTCGGTGTGGCCGCCGGCCAGCGAGGTCAGCAGCGGAAGACCGAACGAGAGGGTCTTGCCGGAGCCGGTGCGGCCGCGGCCGAGGATGTCCTTCCCGGCCATGGCGTCGGGGATGGTCGCGGCCTGGATCGGGAAGGGCGTCGTGACGCCGTTCTGCGCGAGCTTGCGGACGATCTGCTCGGGGAGGCCGAGTTCGGCGAAGGTGATTTCGGGGCCCTTGGAGGTCTCGGGGGTGCTCTGCTCGGCGTCCTCGGCGTCATCCACTCCATCGGCGGAGACGTCGGCGCCGGGCTCGGCGGGGGCAGTGGTGGGCTCGGCGCGCTCGGCCTGCTGGAGCTGCTCGACCGGCTGGGGCTGGTCCCCCGGGTCGCCCTGCTCGTCGGTGGCGGGCATGACGGCGTGATCAGTGGAAACGGACATGCGAAATGCGAAACCTTCCGGAGTCTCGGCACGCGCCCAAACTCCGTGTTGTCGCAAACGACCGCCTCTATGCGGTCAGCCACGGGATGGCAAGGAACGCGCCTCACGGCGCACTTCGATGAGGCGCCGGGCAAATGGGATCAAACGATCTACCACCATACGCACCCTCACCCCCCAAGAGCAAATTCGCTCCGCCAACCGAGCATCCCTGCCCCCTGAGCCGTACATCACACCCCGGGCCGTCGCTGCGTTCGCCCGCGCTATCCCGCGGGCTCGGCGGGCGCCGAGGCGGGCGGGGACGCCGGTTCCGACGAGGTGGGCTTGGGGTCGGGCGCGCTCGGCGCCGGGCTCGTCGGACGCGGCTCCGGGGCGGCCTCGGTGGGCGCGGGCTGGCCCGGCTCCGGCGGCGGGGAGGGCACCGGGCGGTGCGCCGGGGAACCGTGCTTCCCGGCCGACGGCGAGGGCTCCGCGCCGGGCTCCGCCTTCGCGGACGCCGACGGCGAACGGCGCTCGCCGCCCTTGCGCTTGTGCCCCTTGGCGTCCCGCGGCGCCACCGTGTACGTGCGCCCCTGGCCGTCCGTACGCACCACCACGCCGCCGCCGGGTTCCGCCGCCCCACCGCCCTTGTCGGAGCCGCCGCGGTGCCGGTCCGGCTTCCCGGGGTCGTCGGAGATGCTCATGCAGCCGCCCAGGGCCAGGGCCCCGGCCACCAGGGTCACCACCACGGCACTCCGCGCCGAGACGCGGGGGCCGCGCGAGGCGCGGGGCGCGTCGGTCCGGGAGGAACGGTCGGTGCGAGGAGCGGGGGTTCCAGACATGCGTGGGACACCTCCAGGCCGCAGGGCTGTGACGCAGTGCCCAACTGGCCCCGCCCCCCTTAGGACACGCGTACGGCGTAACCCGTGCGCCGGAGGCGGGCGCGTACCCCCTTGGCCTCACCCGTAGCCGAGCGCGTGCAGCCGCTCGTCGTCGATGCCGAAGTGGTGCGCGATCTCGTGGACCACGGTCACCTCGGTCTCCTGGACCACGTCCTCGCGGGTCGCGCTCATGCGCAGCGTCGGCCCCCGGTAGATCGTGATCCGGTCGGGCAGGACGCCCGCGTACCACTCGCCGCGGTCGGTGAGCGGCGTCCCCTCGTAGAGCCCCAGCAGTTCGGGGTCGTGGGACGGCGGCTCGTCCTCCACGAACACCGCGACGTTGTCCATCAGCCGTGTCAGCTCCGGCGGGATCCGGTCCAGCGCCTCGGCCACCAGTTCCTCGAACTCCTCGCGCGTCATCTCCAGCACGTGGCCATTGTCGGACAGCCGGAGCCGGAACGGGGCGGTCCGCGCCCGGGAATGGTGGCCCGTGCGGCCGGGCATACGGGCCCCATGGCCCGCGACCCGCTCGCCCTCGCCGCCGCCACCGAGCGGCCGCGGCCGCTCTTACGCGCCGCCGGGCTGGCCGCGGTGACCGTCATCGGGGCGTGGATGGGGCTGCTGGTCGTGGGGAGCGTCCATGCCTCGGTGGGCCCGATGGACACCCGGATGGCGCTCCGGCCGTCCCTCACCGGCGGCACCGAGATCAATGTCTCGCCGCTCGGCGCCCTCGAACTCCGCAGCCATCACGCCCCGCTCCGCCTCGACGTGGACGTGGACCGGCTGGACCCCATCCGGTCCGCGGCGCTGGTCGACCACCCCGAGCGGCTGTCCGGGCTCCAGGAGGAGGTGGCGGGCGACGTCGTCCGCGGCACCCGGGACCTGGCGGTGCGCTCCTGCGCGGCCGTCGTCTTCGGCGCCACCGCGCTGGGTCTGGCCGTCTACCGCCGCCCGCGCCGGGCGCTGGCCGCGGGCGGCCTCGCGCTGGGGCTGCTGGCCGCCTCGGGCGGCGCCGCGTACGCGACCTGGAACCCGGACTCGGTGCTGGAACCGCGCTATACGGGGCTGCTGTCGAGCGCCCCGTCGGTGGTCGGCAACGCGCGCAGCATCGTCAGCGACTTCGATGTGTACCAGCGGGAGCTGGCCCGGCTGGTGACCAATGTCACGCAGCTGTACGAGGCGACCTCGACCCTGCCCGCCTACCGGCCCGACCCGACGACGATGCGGGTCCTGCACGTATCGGACATCCACCTCAACCCGGCCGCCTGGCACATCGTCCAGTCGCTGGTCCGGCAGTACAAGATCGACGTGATCATCGACACAGGCGACACGATGGACCACGGCACCGCCGCCGAGAACGGCTTCCTGGAGCCCGTCTCCGACCTCGGCGCCCCCTATGTATGGGTACGCGGCAATCACGACTCGGCGACGACGCAGCGCCATCTGTCCGGCCGCAAGGGCGTCCACGTCGTCGACGGCGGCCGGACGGTGACGGTCGAGGGCCTGCGGATCGCGGGCATCGGCGATCCGCAGTTCACCCCGGACCGCTCCGCCGCCGTGGCGGGCGACGCCGCCGAGCACCGGGCGGGCCGGGAGCTGGCCGCCGCGATCCGGGCCCGGAAGGCGGAGGGCGCGCCCGTGGACATCGCCGTCGCCCACAATCCCCTCGCCGCCCGGGAGACCGACGGCACGGTCCCGCTCGCCCTCACCGGTCATGTCCACCACCGCCGGACGGAGGTGCTGCCCGGCGGCACCCGGCTGATGACGGAGGGCTCGACGGGCGGCAGCGGGCTGCGCGCGGTGGACGACGCCGAGCCCGACACGGTGCAGGCGTCGGTCCTCTACCTGGACCGGGGCACCCGGCGGCTCCAGGCGTGGGACGAGATCGATCTGGGCGGGCTCGGACTGGCCAAGGCCGAGGTCAGCCGTCACCTCCCGGCCGAGAACCGGCCCGGCGCGACCCCGGCGCCGACCGCTCCGTAAACCGTTTTGGCGAACCTCACCGGCATCCCATATGCTTCTCGCGTCCCCGAAAGCGCCGTAAGGCGCCCAGGTGGGCCATCGGCCCTCATCGTCTAGTGGCCCAGGACGCCGCCCTTTCAAGGCGGTAGCACGGGTTCGAATCCCGTTGGGGGCACCCACAAGGTTTTGGTGCGAAGGCCGCGTCTCGCAGAGCGAGGCGCGGCCTTCGTGCTGTCCGCTGCCTTCAGTTCGGCAGGGTGAAGCCGACGCCGAACCGCGTCCGGGTGGCCCGCAGCTCGTACGGGGCGAGGACGCCCGGGCCGCAGGACGCGGTGCCGATGCCGTGGTGGGCCACGTCCAGGTCGAGGTGGAGCACCTCGCCCGGAACCAGGTCGGCCGGGTGCCGGGCGGCCTCCAGCTGCCCGGTGGTCCAGCGGCGCGCGGTGAGCGCGAAGGCGGGGCGGCCCTCGATGCGCAGCCCGCCGCCGTCCGGGCCGCGCAGTTCGGCCCAGCGGACATCGCCGCGGCTGCCGTTCTCCTGCGGGAAGACGTACGGCGTCTGGAACCCGTCCACGGTCGTCGCCCAGCGGCCGATGCGCGCCGCGCGCCGTGTGTCGGGGTACGACTCGCCGGGGCCGCCGCCGTACCACTCGATCCAGTCCAGCGGCGCCAGGATGCCCATGGCCACCCCGAGCCGCGGCAGCGGGCAGGGCCATTCGCCGTCCGGGGTGATGTCGACGGAGAGGTCGAGCCGGGTGGCGTCGCCGGTCTGTTCGCCGGTCCAGCGGTAGACGACGGAGAGGCCGAAGAAGCCCCCGGGCGGCGCCACCCGCGCCGTGACCACCAGCGACTCGCCGTCCACGGTGACGCCGTCGCAGCGGTGCCGCATCCGGTCCACGGCGTGGCGGTGCCACTGCGCCGCGACGGACGTCTCCTCGTCCGGGCCCCGGTCGTTGTCGGTGGTGGCGCGGTAGACGTTCAGCCGGGGCGGGACGGCGACGGGCAGGCCGTGGAGGGTGCGGAGGCCGCCGTCGAGGGGGTCGAAGGTGCCCGGACCGAGTGTGATGGCGCCGTCCAAGCTCGGGGAGCTGGGGGCGCGTACGGGGGTGATGCGCGCCCCGGGCGTACGCGTGGCGGCGGGCCCCCGGGCGCGCGCCTGGCCCCACGCCACCTCGTGGCCCGCGGGCGCCCAGGCGGTGCCGTCCGCCAGGACGGCCCGTACGGTCCACCACTCCTCGCCGTCCGCGTCGTCCTGCGCGACGGACCCGGCCTCCCGGACGCGCTCGGCCTCCGGCAGCGCCACCTCGGCGGACTCCCCGGGACCGAGCGGCGGCACCTCGAGCGCACCCTCGGCCACCCGGCGCCCCTCCACCTCGCGTGACCAGCCGAAGGCGAGCCCCGCCAGGTCGATCACGTCGTACTTGTTGGTGACGCGGACAGTGCGGGCGGCCGCGTCCACGCAGATCCCGACCGGCTCGACGACCTTCTTGAACTCCAGCAGCCCCGGGGACGGCGTCCGGTCGGGGAAGAGCAGGCCGTCCGCGCAGAAGTTGCCGTCGTGCAGCGGCTCGCCGAAGTCGCCGCCGTACGCGAAGTACGGCCGCCCGGCGGCGTCCCGGGCCCGCAGCCCGTGGTCGATCCACTCCCAGACGAAGCCGCCCTGGAGCCGCTCGTACGTCTCGAACAGCCGCTGGTACTCGGTGAGGCCGCCCGGTCCGTTGCCCATCGCGTGCGCGTACTCGCACTGGATGAACGGCAGGGCGCGGCGGCGGGCGTCCAGCCGGGGATCGTCCAGCGGCTTCTCGGCGCGGCGGCCGATCGCCTCGACCTCCTCGTGCGAGGCGTACATCCGGCTGTAGACGTCGGTGTGCTCGCAGGACCGGTCGCCCTCGTAGTGGATCAGCCGGTGGGGGTCGCGGTCCCGGATCCAGCGGGACATGGCGGCCAGATTGCGGCCGGTGCCGGACTCGTTGCCCAGCGACCACATGATCACGCTCGGGTGGTTCTTGTCCCGCTCGACCATCCGGGCGGCCCGGTCGATCAGGGCCTCCTCCCAGGCCGGGTCGTCGGCGGGGTTGCCGCGCCAGTCGTCGTACGTGAAGCCGTGGGTCTCCAGATCGGCCTCGTCGATCACCCACAGCCCGAACTCGTCGCACAGGTCGAGGAAGGCGGGGTCCGGCGGGTAGTGGCTGGTGCGGACGGCGTTGATGTTGTGCCGCTTCATCAGCAGCACGTCCTCGCGCATCGTGGCGTATGGGACGGCGCGGCCGTGGTCGGGGTGGAACTCGTGGCGGTTGACGCCGCGCAGCAGCAGCGGCCGCCCGTTGACCGTGATCACCCCGTCCTCGACGGCGACGGTACGGAAGCCCAGGCGCAGCGGGACGCGCTCGCCGTCGATCGCGAGCTGCGCCTCGTACAGCCGGGGCACCTCGGCGGACCAGGGCTGGACGCCGGGGACGGTCACGGTCTCGCCCGTGGCGAGGGTCAGGCCCAGCTCGGGGACGGTGACGCGGCCTCCCGGATCGGCGTCAACGCGCAGGGTGCCGTGGCCGGTGCGGTGGTCGTACCCGGCGTGCACGAAGACATCCCGGACGGCGCCCTCGGGCCGGTGGAGGAGCGTCACCCCGCGGAAGATCCCGGCCAGCCACCACATGTCCTGGTCCTCGACGTAGCTGCCGGAGGACCACTGGTGCACGCGTACGGACAGCACATTGCCGCGGCGCAGCAGATGGGGGCCGGTGTCGAACTCGTGCGGCAGCCGGCTGCCCTTGGCCGTGCCCAGCTCCCGGCCGTTGAGGCGGACCCGGTAGCAGGACTCCACGCCGTCGAAGCGCAGCAGGGTGCGGCCGCCGGCCCCCTCGTCCGGCCCGGGCCAGTCGTCGGGGAGGTCGAAGACGAGGCGGTGGTCGCCGGTGGGGTTCTCGGTGGGGACGCGGGGCGGATCGACCGGGAAGGGGTAGCGGATGTTGGTGTACTGCGGGGCGCCGTGGCCGTGCAGGGCCCAGTGGGAGGGGACGGGGAGCTTCTCCCAGCCGTCCCCTTCCGCCTGCTCTGCCGCCTCCGCGTGGGCCGCGGTGGGGAAGAGCCGGAAGTCCCAGTCGCCATTGAGGGAGAGGGTCCGCGCGTCGGAGCGGAAGGCGGCGCGGGGGGCGAGCGCTCCGGTGCCGGGCGAGAGGTCCTCGTAGTACGTGATCTTGGCGGGATTTGAGCGTCGGCGGGGTCCGATGACTGACCTCCGGAGCAGGCTGTCGCTTAAGACGGCGAGAGGGGCCGCACGCCCGGTGGAGTGCCCGGGCGCGTGTTGATCATTGTCGGGAAGCCGCCCGACGGACGGAGAGATGCCCTGTTCAGACAGGGATATGGAGGTGATGGTTCCGGCTTAGCAAACAACACGGCACAGAGCGAAACAAGTATTGACAGCCACCCCGGACCGCTCTAACGTCCCGCCATCTGGTTCGTAAACATAACCAGTGTTCATCTATGCGAACGGGCGGTGGCCATGTTCAGACACTCAGCCACAACGAGACGACTGGCACCTCTGGCATGCGCGGCACTCGCCGGTTCCCTCGTCGCCGGATGCGGCGCGAGCACCAGCGGCAACGGCGGTGGCGACGCCAAGGGCCCGCTGGAGGTGTGGACCCGCAGCGACACCGTGGACGCGAAGGCCTACAAGAGGATATTCGCCGCCTTCACCAAGAAAACCGGCATCAAGGTCGATTACAAGCCCGTCGTCGACTTCGACAAGCTCCTCCAGCAGCGCGCGGCCTCCAAGAACCTGCCCGACGTCACCGTCAACGACATGGGAAGCCTGGGGAACTACCAGTCCCAGGGGCTGCTCCAGCCCGTCGACAAGAAGGCGATCAAGGGCACCTCCGACATCACCGGCACCGCCTGGTCCGGCGCGGTCGGCACCGACGGCAAGATCTACGGCATTCCGTTCTCCCGCCAGGCCCAGGGGATGTTCGTCCGCAAGGACTGGCTGAAGAAGGTCGGGATGAAGGCCCCGAAGACCTGGGCCGAGCTGCTGGACGTCGCCAAGGCGTTCACCGACAAGGACCCGGACGGCAACGGCAAGAACGACACGTACGGCCTCCTCGTCCCCGGCTCCACCAACAACGGCTACCTGGCCTGGTTCGCCTCCAACTTCATCTGGCAGGGCGGCGGCGACATCGTCGCCTCGCGCGGCGGCGGCAAGTACGAGGCGGTCGCCGACTCCCCCGCGAACGTCAAGACGGTCACCTGGCTCAAGGGCCTGTACTGCTCCAGCAAGGTCACCCAGCCCGGCTCGCTCACGATGACCACCGGCGACTCGTACCCCTTCTTCACCCAGGGCAAGGTCGGCATCTCCCTCACCGGCCCCTATGAGTTCCCGCTGTTCGACAAGACCCCCGGCAAGGACAAGCTCGAGGTCATCCCCGCACCCAAGGGCCCGGACGGCAACACCGTGCTGGCCGAGGGCGAGAACGTCTATCTGATGGCGGGCTCGAAGAAGTCCGAGCAGCAGCGCAAGCTCGCCGAGTTCATGATCAGCCCCGAGGCGCAGAAGCTCGGCATGACCGCCCCCGACGCCCCCGTCGTGCGGCTGTCGGTCAACACCAAGGTGGACACCGGCAAGGTCTACAACGACCCGCGGTGGAAGATCTTCTCGGACGCGTACGCGAACGACTCCAAGCCCTTCCCGTCCGCGATCAACTACCAGCCCATCCGCCAGGACACCGCCGAGTCGCTGAACAAGCTCTTCGCCAACTGCGGCTCCAGCGTCAAGAGCGGACTGGGCGAGCTGAACTCCACCCTTCAGCAGGAGCTGAAGTCCCAGGGAGTGGCCAAGTGACCCAGCCCCTGGGCCACTCGGGGATCTCGACGGCCGTCTCCACAACGGCGGCCACCGAGCCGCGGCCCGGCGGGCGACGCCGGGCCGCCGCCCCGCCCGCCGGGGTGGTGAAGCGGCGCCCGCGCGGCGGCCGCCGCTTCACCGCCTCGTCGTGGGTCCCGTGGCTGTTCGTGGCCCCCGCCCTGCTCCTCTTCGTCGTCTTCAAGTACCTGCCCATGGCCAAGGGCGTCGAGCTGAGCTTCTACGACGTGCGGCCGTTCCTCGGCAACCTGTGGGTGGGCCTCGCCAACTACCGGTCGGTCTTCGGCGATCCGCAGTTCCAGGCCGCGCTGGGCCACACCGTGGTGCTGGCGGTCGGCGGAACCATCGGCTCCGTCATCGTCGGCTTCTTCCTGGCGCTGCTCCTCGAAGGCCCGGCGCGCTCCCTGTGGTTCATGCGCTCCGCCGTCTTCCTGCCGGTCGTCACCGCCACGGCCGTCGTCGGCGAGATCTGGCGGCTGCTCTATTACCCGACCAGCGCCGGGTTCCTCAACACCGTCCTCGGCTTCCTCGGCATCGGCCCGCTGCACTACCTCGACCACACCAGCTCCGCCCTGTGGTCCGTCATGGCGGTCGCCATCTGGACCGGCGGCCCCTACAACATGGTGATCGTCCTCGCCGGGCTCACCCAGGTCGACCGCGGGCTGTACGAGGCGGCCGCGCTCGACGGCGCGAACACCTGGCAGCGGCTGCGCCACATCACCCTGCCCGCGCTGCGCCCCGTCGTCACGATCCTGCTCACCCTCGCCGCCATCCGCGGCTTCCGCACCTTCACCGAGGTCTACGTCCTCACCGGAGGCGGACCCGCCGGATCCACCGACGTCTGGATGACCCGGATCTACCAGCTCGGATTCACCCGCAACGAGATCGGCGTCGCCTCCGCCGCCGCCACGCTGCTGTTCCTGGTCACGGTGTGCCTGACGGTCGCGATGCAGTGGTACCAGCGACGGAAGGAGGCCCGGCCGTGACCCTCTCCCTTTCGTCCCCGCGGCGTCGTCGTCCCGGCGTCGGCGTCTCGCAGAGCGTCGAGACCGCGCTCGGCTGGCGCACCGGCCGCAGCCACCTGCTGAGCATGGCCCTCCGGGCCCTGCTGTGCCTGCTCGCGCTCGCCGTCTTCGCCGGACCGCTGATCGTGCTGTTCTCCGGCGCGTTCGACAACAACCCCGACCCGACGAAGCTGTCCGTGATCCCCAATTCCCCGACCCTGGAGAACTTCAAGGTCGCGGGCGAACGGGACGTCTGGCACTACCTCGCCAACTCGCTGATCGTCGCGGGCGGCGCGCTGCTGCTCCAGGTCAGCGTCAGCGTCTTCGCCGCGTACGCCCTGGCCCGTAAGCGGTTCCGGGGGCGGGCCATCCTGTCGCTGCTCTTCCTGACGACGATGATGCTGCCCGAGGAAGTCATCGCGATCCCGCTCTCGCTCGTCCTCGGCGACCTTCCGGTCGTCCATCTGAGTCTCAAGGGCACCCTGCTCGGCATGATCCTGCCGCTCGGCGCCTGGGGGTTCTCGATCTTCGTGATGACCGAGTTCATGAAGGAGCTGCCCACGGAGCTGGAAGAGGCCGCCAAGATCGACGGCGCCGGGGAGTGGCGCATCTTCGCCCAGGTCGTGCTGCCGCTGTGCCGCCCGGCGCTCGGCGTGATCACCGTCTTCGGCTTCATCATGATCTGGGACCAGTACCTGCTGCCGCTGATCGTCGCCAACGACCCGTCGGACTACACCCTGTCCGTCGCCCTCTCCACGATGCGCAGCGACACGATCGGGCCGGGGCTGGTGCTGGCCGGTTCGCTGCTCGCGCTCATCCCGAGCCTGATCGTCTATCTGCTGCTCCAGCGGTCGCTGATCCGCGGCATGACGGCCGGAGCGCTGAAGGGCTGAAGGGCTGACGGCTGCTGACTGACGGAATCCGTCAACGCGCTGACAGTTATCGCTATTTGTCAGCCGTCATCCGCTATCCGTCAGCCGTCATCTGCCATCCGTCAGCCGTCATCCGCAATCCGCTATCCGTCTTCCGCCACCCCCACTGCTGAGGTCCCGCATGAGACTCACCGGAGTGCTCTTCTTCCCCGTCACGCCCTTCGCCGCGGACGGCACCGTCGACGAGAAGACCCTCGCCACCCACATCGAGCAGGGCGTCGCCGCCGGTCCTGGCGGGGTGTTCGTCGCCTGCGGCACCGGTGAGTTCCACAGCCTGGAGCCCGGCGAGTACGAACGCGTCGTCCGCATCGCCGTCGAGGTCACCGGCGGCCGCGTCCCCGTCTACGCGGGCGCGGGCGGGCCGGTCGCGCTGGCCGACCGGTTCGCGCGCGCCGCCGAGCGGGCCGGTGCGGACGGGCTGCTGCTCCTCCCCCCGTACCTGGTCACCTTCCCGCCCGAGGGCCTGGTCCGCTACGTCGAACAGGTCACCGCCGCCACCCGGCTGCCCCTGATCGTCTACCAGCGCGGCAACGCCGTCTTCACCCCGGAGACCGCCGCCCGCATCGCCGCCCTCCCCGGCGTGACCGGCTTCAAGGACGGCACCGGCGACCTCGACCTGATGCAGCGCATCGTGCTCACCGTGCGCTCCACGGTCGGCGAGGACTTCCAGTTCTTCAACGGCATGCCCACCGCCGAGATGACCGTGCCCGCCTACCGGGCCGTCGGCGTGGACCTCTACTCCTCCGCGGTGTTCTGCTTCGCCCCCGAGGTCTCCCTCGCCTTCCACCGGGCGGTCGGCTCCGGCGACACCGCGACGGCGGAACGGCTGCTGGCCGAGTTCTTCCAGCCCCTGGTCGCCCTGCGGGACACGGTCCCCGGCTACGCCATCTCGCTGATCAAGGCGGCGGTGCGGCTGCGTGGGCTGGACGTCGGCGGGGTACGACCGCCGCTGGTGGACCCGAGCGACGACCACCTCGCCGAACTTCAAAAGATCATCGACTCCGGACTGGGACAGGTGTGACCACACGTATGCGCATCAAGGACCTGGTGATCACCCCGATCGCCTTCCGCGACCCGCCCCTGCTCAACGCGGACGGCGTCCACGAGCCATGGGCGCTGCGCAGCATCGTGCAGCTGGTGACGGAGGACGGGGTGACAGGTCTCGGCGAGACGTTCGGCGACACCCTCCACCTGGAACGGCTCGCGGCGCTGCGTCCCCATCTGACCGGCCTGAGCGTGTACGCGCTGGGCGAGCTGTACGAGAAGGCCGCGACCCTCTTCGACCACGCGGGCGGCGGGATCTCCTCCTTCGACCTCGGCCGGGTGCACGCCGCCGTCGAGGTCGCCTGCCTCGACGTCCAGGGCAAGCTGGCGGACCGCCCGGTGAGCGATCTGCTCGGCGGTGCGGTCCGGGACTCCGTCCCGTACAGCGCGTACCTCTTCTACAAGTGGGCCGGGCACCCGGACGCCGAACCCGACGAGTGGGGCGCGGCGCTCGACCCCGAGGGCGTCGTGGCGCAGGCCCGCCGCATGATCGACCTCTATGGCTTCGGCTCGATCAAGCTCAAGGGCGGCGTCTTCCCGCCCGACCAGGAGATCGCCGCCATCCACGCCCTCCGCGAGGCGTTCCCCGACCACCCGCTGCGGCTCGACCCGAACACCGCCTGGACGCACGAGACCTCCCTCGAAGTCGCCCGGGCCCTGGACGGCGTCCTCGAATACCTGGAGGACCCGACCGGCGGCATCCCCGGCATGGCGCGGGTCGCCGCCGAGTCGCCGCTCCCGCTGGCCACCAACATGTGCGTGGTCGCCTTCGACCACATCCCCCCGGCCGTCGCGCAGGGCGCGGTGCAGGTCGTCCTCGGCGACCACCACTACTGGGGCGGGCTCACCCGCACCCGCCACCTGGGCACCCTCTGCGACACCTTCGGCCTCGGCATGTCCATGCACTCCAACTCCCACCTGGGCATCAGCCTCGCCGCCATGACCCACCTCGCCGCCGCGACCCCCAACCTGAGGTACGCCTGCGACACCCACTACCCGTGGAGCGCCCAGGACGACGTGGTGCGCCCGGGCGCGCTGACCTTCGTGGACGGCACGATCCCGGTCCCCACCGGCCCGGGCCTCGGCGTCGAACTGGACGAGGACGTCCTCGCCCGGCTGCACGAGAACTACCTGACCTGCGGGCTGCGCAAGCGCGACGACACGGGGTACATGCGGCGGGTGAACCCGGACTTCAAGGCGGGCCTTCCCCGGTGGTGACGGCGATCGCGTATCTGTACCCCTGGGACGTGGTCGGCGACCCGGCCGCCGCCGAGCGGATCGCGGCCCTCGGGGTGGACGCGGTGGCCCTGGCCGCCGCGTACCACTCCGTACGGGCCGCTACCCCGTTCCACCCCGAGCACCGGGTGGTCGACGCGCACCACGCCGCGCTGTACCTGCCGGTGCGGGACGCGGCATGGTCCGGGTCCCGGCTGACCCCGGGCACCCCTGGCTGGATGCCCCGCCCCGACTCCTTCCTGGCGGCCCGCGACGCCCTGCGCGCCGTGGGCCTTCCGGTCCACGCCTGGACGGTCCTCACCCACAACACCCGCCTCGGCCGCGCCCACCCCGACCTCGCCGTACGCAACGCCTTCGGCGACCCGTACCCGTACGCCCTGTGCCCCGCGTCCGCCGAGGTCAGGGCGTACTGCACCACGCTGGTGCGGGAGGTCCTGGCGCTGGGCGCGCCGGACGGCCTGGTCCTGGAGGCGTGCGGCCCCCTCGGGCTGGGGCACGGCGGCCACCACGAGAAGACGGACGGCGCGGACTGGGACGCCTCCGCGGACCGGCTCCTGTCGTGGTGCTTCTGCGGTGCCTGCGTGGCGCGCTACGAGGCGGCGGGCCTGGACCCGTCGAGCCTCCGCCACCAGGTAAGACAGGACGTGGACGGGGCCACCCCACTACCCCCCGCCCTGATGTCTGCGGTTCGTACGATCCGCACCACCCTGACCGCTGACCTGCGCCGAGAGGTGCTGGCGGCCGCCTCCGGCCTCATCACCCTGCACGCGAGCGCGGACCCCTGGGCCACGGGCCCCTTCGCGACGATCGCCGACGCCGCCGCCCCACCGCCCGTGGACACCCTGGTCGCCTCCGCCTGGACCAGCGCCGACCAGGGCGCCGCCAACCTCACCGCCCTCCGCCCCCTGGCCGCCCCGACCACCCGCCTCGCCGCCTACGTCCCGGCCCTCCCGCCCCGCCCGGCGGACCCTTCAGTCCTGGCCGCCGAGTGGTCGGCCTGCCTGGCGGCCGGCGCGGACGAGCTGCACCTCTACCACGCGGGCCTCGCCTCCCCGGCCCGCCTGACCGCCCTCCGCACGGCTCTCGACGCGGTCAGGACACGGCCTGAGGTCTGATACGCTGATCCAGCGACATCGACGCGGCGGAAAGCCAAAACTTCCGCCAAGAAGATCGCAGGTAGTGCGACCCCCCGACGGAAACCCGTTAGGCCCGCACGCCGCCTTGTGCGAGACTCGTGCTCGCACACACGCAAGGTCCTGTGGAGCAGTTTGGAGTGCTCGCCACCCTGTCAAGGTGGAGGCCGCGGGTTCAAATCCCGTCAGGACCGCTGCGGCTGGGTAGCTCAGTTGGTACGAGCGTCCGCCTGAAAAGCGGAAGGTCGCCGGTTCGACCCCGGCCCCAGCCACCGCCGAGAAAGCCCCCGACGAGACCACTCGCCGGGGGCTTCTTCGTTGCCGGTGACGCCTACATCAGGCCGACCCCTGCTTGTGGGACTGGTTCGTGGCGGCAATTCCGGCCCATGGATCGCGCTGTTCCGCGAAGCTGGACACATGCGCAGGGCAGGCAAAGATCGTCGCCCCGCCGACGCTGCCCCCGTGGCCCATCGCCACCGGGATCGGCTCGTCGGTCGGCAACTGGCAGCGGTAGCAGAGCTGTCGCCCACCCGCGGCAGGGCCCAGGATGTCGGTGACCGCCTGCGCCAAGGCCTTATGCAGCCGTAGGGCGTCGGTCAGGCACCGATCATGGGCGAGAGGAACCCGCCAGTAGGTGCGGTGACCGGTGGTCCAGTGCACGGGAGGCACGCCCAGCAGGGTGGTTTCGTCGGCCAGCGCGGTGAGGACGCGGACCTGGCGCAGATGCCAGCTCCTGGCGCTTCCGGTCTCGATCAGCCAGTACACGGTGCCGTATCCGTCGTCCTGAATGACGGCACCGGACGCCTCGCCGAGCACCTCTAGGGCGCGGTTTCCGATGTCGGCGGTCGCGCGCACGGCATCCCACCAGCGGCCCACCGGTAACGCCTCCACGTCGGCATCGTTCGGCGGGGTCCACGACAAGGATCTGGTCGTCACGTCGATCTCTCCTGCGGTCTGCGCGGAGCGGCGCCGACCCGTGCCCTTGCGGGCATAGGGCCGACGGCGCCATCGTGCGGATCACGCTAGGTGTGTGCGCGATCACAGCCCAGTGGCGCAGTGCACCAGAAGCTGGGGCAGTGTGGAGTGGCTAGGACGCCGCGTCCCAGTCAGAGCGCGGGCTCAACTCCTAGGCGGGCGGCCAATCCGCGGAGCCGGGTGTTGCGCCGCCTCTCCTCCTCGCGCATCTCCAGCACAGTGGCCCGCGCGAGAGCCTGATACCGGATCCACTCGGGCTGATCGGCCTCGACCTCAAGCAGCGTCTCCAGCGCTCCCTCGTCGTCGCCGGTCTGATACTGCGCTTGGGCCACGTCCAGCCGATGAGCCGCCAGATGCACCGGCCGCTTGATCAACTCGTGACGCACCTCGCCCGACGCCTCCAGCGCCTTCGCCGGATCCGGTTCGTTTCCAGCAAGGGCAATGTTCACGATCTGCGTCTTCACGTCGACCGGGGAGAACGCCGTCCCGTACACGCGCACCGAGCCGGACCGTACAGCCGCAGCCTCAGCAAAGTTGAGGAACTGATCGGCGTCGTCCTTACGATCCCGCCGCGCGGCGGGCGTGGCCGCGGCCACGAGCAGATTCCCGTACACCGCGTACTGCGCGCTCGTGCCGCCCCGCATCGGCGGTTCCAGGGCGTCCGCCTTCCGCTCGGCGACCGACTGCGCCTCTTCCCACCGGCCCTGCCGCAACAGCACCCACGACAGCGTGGACACGCCCATGCCCTCCATGAGCGGATCGGACGCCCGCTGCGCCGCGTCCAGTTGCTTGGCCACCGCCTCGAACGCCCAGTCGGGGTGCCCAGCTTGCGCGGCCAGGCCGGCCGCGAGCTGATAGGCGAGCGCAAGCTGCTTCCAGACCTGTTCCACGAGCGAACCGGTCGCCTCCCGGGCAACCACGCGCCCATCGCGAAGGACGAACGGCAACGAGCCGGCGAGCTTGCTGTATCCGCCCTTCCAGTAGAGCGTCGTGGCCGCGCGGACCTGGTCCATCCACGCCTCCGCGGAGGGCGGATCCTCATCGAGGCCGTCAGCGGGGACACCGGGCAGCGCGCTGATGTCCTGGATCGCGTCGCGAAGGGCGATCAGGCCACCGTCGTCGGGAAGTTCCGTGGTCACGGTGGGCTGCCCCAGGAGCCGGTCCAGCTCAGTGTCGAGCGCCCTCGCCAAGGCCCGGAGCGTGGACAGGCGCGCCGACTGCCGGATGTTCTGCTCCAGCTTCCGGATGGTGTCGACGTGCACCCCGGACCGCTCCGCCAGCCCTTCTTGCGTGACATCGCGATACCGACGGAGTTCGCCGAGGCGGTCGCCAATGGTCTTGTCACTCATGGTGCGCACCCCCACCAGACGGTCTTTCAGTCACGGTACGCCTGGCGGGCGGGCTCGAGCGGTGCCGCACACGAAAGAGCACCCTGCCGGGATCGAGATGTGCGCAGGAGAGGGTGCAGTGCCAACCGCGTCGGCGGAGACGACCTCGGCTCGCAGGCGCATGGCAGCGGCCACGGTCAGAACGATGCCTCCGGCGGGGGATCGGTCGCCACCGGGATGGAGGGGGCGCCGTTCCCGGCTGCGGGTCCGGGCGGCGCCCTACCAGTAAGAAGAGGGCTGTCATCCGCAGCGATCCCTGAGGCAGGGCACCAGGCTGCCCAACTCACCCGCGTGCACCGGTGCTCAGAAGCCTGGACTCACCCAGTGGGCCATGACTCCGGTGCGTCCGTCGCCACCGCTGCTGATGCCAGCGACGGCGGCGGCGGGCCCTTCGCGGTGCGCGTAGAGTGCCACTTCGTCTTGAGCGGCGAAGGTGTGCAGGAGCGTCTGCCCGGCGGTGGACTGGAAGCCGAAATACTCGGACGATCGAATGCCGGACACTGCTTCACTGCCAGGAATGATGACACTGTTGTTGTACAGCGCTGTGCGGATCAGCAATACCGCGCCGTTCGAGGGCAGAGAGAAGTTTCCGTGGGCGTGGTAGGCGATCTCCCATACCCCCGCGTAGGGAATGGTGAGCGTCGGGACCTCGGAAATCTGCTCCCAGGCGCCGTCGGCGCCGGAGAGGCTGTGGCTGAAGGAGAGTGGACCAGTCTGGACCCAGGAGCCGCTCTGCTGGGGGGCTGCGGCGTTTGAGGTGGTCATACCGGTCAAGCTAGCTCTGGCAGCAGCAGCCGCGAAGGAGAGTGATCATCTTAATGGCCGTAAATTCACGTTTACGTAAGAACCGGCCAACCCGGATCGGCGGGGTGAAGCCGAAGACATGACGCGAACTTCGCTCGCTCGTGTGAGTAACTGGCAGGTATCGCCTTGACATATGCACCATCGGCGAGCGGAGTTGCCCGGAGGCAGAACAGCGAAAAAGGCCCTGACGGGTACACCGTCGGGGCCTTTTGCATCTATAGGTGCTACGGGGCGGTCAGACGTCGGCGCAGATGGCGAAGACGCTGATGCCCACGTTGTCGGTGGCGGTCTGGCGGCCCAGGCCGATCCAGCCGGTTCCGTCGTCGGTGGGGAAGCTGCCGAGGAGGATCGCGGTGTCGCCGCGGGCCTCGGCGCCGCCGCCGAGGGCCTTCTTGCCGTGGGGGCAGTAGACCGTGCGCCGCTGGAAGTTGGGGACGTTCTCGTTGGGCAGGGTGACCAGCTCGTAGCCGGGCACCCCCTCGCCGGGGCGGGGGTCTCCCTGGGAAACGGACTCCTGGTCGCCGCTGCCGTCCGCCGCCCAGGCGGCGCCTGGCGTCAGGGCCATGGCCAATGCTCCGGCAGCGATGACGAGCCTTCCACGCATGCGGGTCTTCCTTTCGTCACGGGTCCCTGGACGGGACCGGCACCGTGAGAAGCGTGACCAGGCATAGAGGGGAATAAGGCGTAAAAGTATGCAAATCCTACGTACGGGGGAAGCGTGAGAGGGCGTACGGGTGCTTTGGGGTGGAACCGGGTCGCCCCCGGTCCGGCGTCGTACGGTTCATGGACGATGGCATCCGGGTTCGCGTGGCCTCCGTCGGGGAGGCGGAAGCCATGGCGGACATTCACACCAGGGCTCGCTCCGCCTATTACCTGGCGGGGGGAGCGGTTGAAGAGGTGTCCGACGATGCGGGGGTCTGTACGGAGCGCGAGGCCGCTTGGGGCCGGGCGATCGCCTCGGCCGGGCTGACTGCCCTGTGCGTCGAGGTTCGGGGCGGGGGGATGGTGGGCGTCTTGGCGATGGGGGCGCCGAAGGACGCGGACGTCGACGCGTCGGTATATCGGCAGCTGTTCCAGATTCATGTCCATCCCGACTTCTGGGGGCGTGGGGTGGGCGGAGCCTTGCATGAGGCGTTTGCCGGGCGGCTGGTGGCGGGCGGGTTCACCGGCGGGGTTCTGGAGGCGTGGGAGGGCAATCCGCGGGCGCGGGGGTTCTACGCCAGGCGCGGCTGGCGGGAGGACGGTGATCGGCGGCCCGGGCCGCGGGACGTCGACTACGTACGGATGAGGCTGCGCGTCGGCTGACGGAAAAGGGCAACCTGGTGGTGGCTGCCGGGCGTCCCTGGGGGCGTGGTCGGTGCTCATTCGCTTGTTCAGCAGTTGCTGCGCTTCGCCCGGTTGCAGACGCGCAGCTGCGCGTTCGCCGTGGCGCTGCTCTCCGGGGTCGCGGCGTCCGCGGTGGTGCCGCGGTTGCCGGTGGCTCGGTATGACCTGCTGCTGGTCTACGGGCTGCTGCTCACGGTGGTGTTCCGGTGGTGTGGCTGGGAGACCGGGCGGGATGTGGCGATCATCGCGGTGTGCCATGTGATCGGGCTGGCCTTCGAGCTGGTGAAGGTCTCGCTCGGGTCGTGGAGCTATCCGGAGCCCGCGGTGTTCAAGTTCGCCGGGGTGCCGCTGTACGGCGGGTTTCTGTACGCGGCGCTGGGGAGTTATGTGTGCCGTGCGTGGCGGCTGCACGACCTGGAGCTGGTGCGTTACCGGCCGTGGCCCACGGCGGTGGTGGCCGCGGGCGTCTATGTGAACTTCTTCAGCCACCACTGGCTGCCCGATGTCCGCTGGGTCCTCGCCGTGCTGCTCGTGGCGGTCACCGCCGGTACATCGGTGCGGTTCACGGTGGGGAGCGTGCGCTACCGCATGCCGCTGGCGCTGTCGTTCGCGCTGATCGGCTTCTTCCTGTGGCTGGCCGAAAACATCGCCACGTACGTGGGGGCCTGGCGCTACCCGAATCAGATGCACGGCTGGCAGCCGGTCGCGGTGGAGAAGTTCGGGGCCTGGGCGCTGCTGGTCAGCGTCACTGTGGTGCTGGTGGCCGCCGTACAGCGGCCCAGAGCAGTGCGATGATGCGACACATGTTCGTACAGTTTCTCGCCGCCGCCGGTGTGCTCGCCGTCCTGACCGTGGTTCCCGGGCCGGACATGGCCGTGGTGACGAAGCGAGCCGTCTCGTGCGGCTGGCGGGACGGCTTGCGGACGGCCGCCGGGATCACCACCGGGCTGCTGGTGTGGGGTGTGCTCACGCTGGTCGGGCTGGCGGCCGTGCTGGCCGCGTCCGCCGTGGCGTACACGGTGGTGAAGCTGGCTGGGGCCGCGTATCTGATCGTGCTCGGGGTTCAGTCGTTGTTGCGGAGTCGGCGGGGCCGTGCCGATGCCTCGACGGCGGGCGCGGTCGCTCCGGCGGGACACCCCTGGCGTACGGGGCTGGTCAGCAATGTCTTCAATCCCAAGATCGCCGTCTTCTATACGGGGCTGCTGCCGACCCTCGCCCCGGCCGGGCTCTCTCCCCACCTGGGGATGGCGATCCTGGTGCTGCTGCATGCGTCGATCACCGCCGTCTATCTCGCCGGCTACGTGATGCTGCTGGCCAAGGCCCGCGGCTTCTTCGAACGGCCCGCCGTGCAGCGCACCTTGGACCGGGTGACCGGTGTCGTCCTGATCGGGTTCGGGGTCAAGGTGGCCGCGACGCGGCACTGACGGGCACGCGCCCGGAGTTACCGGGGGGAACTCCTGTTTCAAACGGAGCCGCTGGCACAGAATCGGAAGCCGCGGGCCGTCAGAGGGAGAAGTGGAATGTCACGGGGATGGAAGATCGCGCTCATCGTGCTGGTGGCAGGGGTCGTCGGCTGGTTCCTGTGGCCCTGGTTCCTCTACTCCTGGGCGCGCAGGGAGTGAGGTTCCCGCCGCAGCGCAGCGACAAGGTCGCCACGACGCGGACCTGAGCCATCCCAGTCAGCGGAACGCCTTCGTTCCCGCCGGGGAAGCCGCGGCGAACAATCACCGCCCAAAGCCGAGCCGCAACATTGGAGAGTCGGCATGGCAGATGAAAAGGGCGCCCCGCGCGAAGTACGCAAGGCAGCGATCGCAAGCCTGTTCGGCAGTGCATTGGAGTGGTACGACTTCTTCCTTTACGGCACGGCCGCCGCGCTCGTGTTCAACACCTTGTTCTTCCCCACCTTCGACCCGCTCGTGGGAACGATCGCCGCCTTCGGCACCAACGCGGTCGGCTTCCTCGCCCGGCCGCTCGGCGGGATCGTCTTCGGGCACTTCGGTGACCGGCTCGGCCGTAAGTCGATGCTGGTCATCACCCTGGTGATCATGGGCGTCGCGACGTTCCTGATCGGCCTGCTGCCCACCTACAGCACCATCGGGGTGTGGGCACCGGTGCTGCTGGTGGTCTTGCGGGTCGTGCAGGGCATCGCGGTCGGCGGCGAATGGGGCGGGGGCGTGCTGATCGTCAGCGAACACGCGCCGAGCCACCGCCGCGGCTTCTACTCGGCCTGGAGCCAGAGCGGTATCGGCCTCGGGTTCGTCCTCTCGGCCTCCGTCTTCGCGCTGGCCCAGGGGGTGACCAGCAACGAGTCGTTCCTCGCCTGGGGCTGGCGGATTCCGTTCATGGTCGGCATCCTGCTCACCGCCGCCGGGCTGCTGATCCGGCTGCGGATCATGGAGACCCCCGCGTTCCAACAG
>NZ_GG657754.1:4948663-4950875 GCF_000158915.1 Streptomyces himastatinicus ATCC 53653
GGCGCGGCGCGCGATGTCCGCGAGGTCGAGGTGGGCGAAGCCCTGCTCGGCCAGGGTGTCCCCGGTCGCCCGGAGCACCGCCGCCCTGACCCGGGCCGTACGTCCGCCCGGGCGGACCGTCCCCGGATCCGCGTCACCGCCACCGCCACCGCCACCGCCACCGTCCACCATAACGGGACTCCTGTTCCATTAGTCGCCCATCCCTGCTACGTTCAGCTTAACGGAACCGTAGAACCGTTAGAGGGATGGTCATGGAATACAGACGGCTGGGCGCATCCGGACTCCAGGTCCCGGTGCTGAGCTTCGGGGCGGGCACCTTCGGCGGCCGGGGGCCGCTGTTCGGCGCCTGGGGCACCACCGACGCGCATGAGGCGCGCCGCCTCGTGGACATCTGCCTCGACGCGGGGCTCACGATGTTCGACACCGCCGATGTCTACTCCGACGGCGCCTCCGAGGAGGTGCTGGGCGAAGCGATCAAGGGCCGCAGGGACCGGGTGATCGTGTCCACCAAGACCGGTCTGCCGACGGGCGAAGGACCGGGGGATGCCGGTACGTCCCGTTCGCGTCTGATCGCCGCGTGCGAGAACGCCCTGCGGCGGCTCGGCACCGACTACCTCGACCTGTTCCAGCTGCACGCCTTCGACGCCGGTACGCCCGTCGAGGAAGTCCTGTCCACGCTGGACGACCTGGTCCGGGCCGGAAAGGTCCGCTACACCGGCATCTCCAACTTCTCCGGCTGGCAGGCGATGAAGTCGCTCGCCCTCGCCGACGAGCGCGGCCACCAGCGGTATGTGGCACACCAGGTCTACTACTCGCTCATCGGCCGCGACTACGAATGGGAGCTGATGCCCCTCGGGCTCGACCAGGGTCTTGGGGCGCTGGTCTGGAGCCCGTTGGGCTGGGGGCGGCTCACCGGCAAGGTCCGGCGGGGCGTACCGCTGCCGGAGCGCAGCCGACTGCACCGTACGGCCGACTTCGGCCCGCCCGTCGACGACGACCACCTCTACCGCGTGGTCGACGCCCTGGACGAGATCGCCGAGGAGACCGGCAAGGCCGTACCGCAGATCGCCATCAACTGGCTGCTGCGGCGGCCGACCGTCTCCTCCGTCATCATCGGCGCCCGCACCGAGGAGCAGCTCCGCCAGAACCTCGGCGCCGTCGGCTGGACGCTCACGCCCGACCAGGTGGCGAAGCTCGACGCGGCGAGCGCCAGGACGGCTCCGTACCCGTACTTCCCCTACCAGCGGCAGGAAGGCTTCGCCCGGCTCAATCCACCAGTGTGGGGAACGCCCTCGTAAGCGACGGGCGCAGGGGTACGGCCGGCCCGGGTGGGTACGGGCCGCGCAGGAGTCCGGGGCCCGTTCGCGGAAACGGTCCCGGCGCCCCCACAACGCTCCGGGAGAGACATGGCAGCACGGCCGTTGACCTTCGTCGTCGGAACCGGGCGGTGCGGCTCCACCGCCCTGTCGGAGGTGCTGCGTCTGCACCCCCACCTCCTCAGCCTCAGTGAGCTGATGGCCTCCCTTGAGCCGGGTGCGCTGCCCGAGGAGCCGCTGACCGGGGAGGAGTTCTGGGAGATCCTGGCCGGCCCGCCCGCGTTCGCCAACCGGCTCATCCGGGAGGGCTTCGGGCTGCCGGAGCACACGTATCCCGGCTTCGGAGGGCGGTTCTCGGCGGAGGGGGACGGGATTCCGGCGGTGGCGATGACGACGCTGCCGCATCTGAGCGACGAGCCGGACGCGCTGTTCGACGCGCTGCGGCCCGTGATGTGCGAGCGGCCCCGGGGGCCGGTCGGGGAGCATTACCGGGCGCTGTTCGAGACGCTGGCCGAGCGGTTCGGCAGCCGGGCGGTGGTGGAGCGGTCCGGGTTCTCGCTGCGGCTGGTGCCCCGGCTGCGGGAGGTGTTCCCCGAGGCGCGGTTCGTCCATCTCTACCGGGACGGGGCCGACTGCGCGCTGTCGATGAGCCGCCATCCCGGCTTCCGGATGATCCAGCTGATGCGGGAGGGCGGCGATGTCCCGGGCGAGCTGGCCGCGTTGATGAGCGACGAAAGCGCCGAGATCAAGCCCCTGCTGACGCGGCACGTGCCGCTGTCCGCCTTCGGGCGGCTGTGGTCGGACACGGTGATCGAGGGGCTGGAGCACCTCGGCGCGCTGCCCGGGGAGCTGGTGCTGCCGCTGTCGTACGAGGCGCTGCTCGACGCCCCCGACGC
>NZ_GG657754.1:4952855-4954572 GCF_000158915.1 Streptomyces himastatinicus ATCC 53653
CGCCGAGAAGTCGTCCGGGCGGGGCGCGCCCGCGAGGTCGAACGACACCAGCCGGTGCGGGTAGTCCACGCGCCGGGCGTCGATGCCCGCGGCGCGGCGCAGCCGGGACGAGATGCCGTCCGCGGCGACGGTCAGCGGCGCGTGGACCTCGTACCGCCGTCCGCCCTCGGTGACCGCCACGCCGGTGACGCGGCCCGAGCCGTCGCGCAGGGCCTCCTCGACCAGGACGCCCCGGCGCACCTCCACGGTCGGGCCGAGGCCCTCGGCCAGCGCGTCCAGGATGGTCAGGTGGTCGTGGGAGAGCAGCCACCGGTCGCCCTCGGGGAGGCGGCCGTAGTCCAGCGCCATCAGCGGCGTCCCGGCCGGGGCCCGGACCACCAGGCGGCCCAGCCGCACCCCGCCCCGCTGCTCCAGCAGCCGTTCGGTCCCCCAGCGGCGCAGCACGCGCAGCGCGCCGGGCTGGAGCACCTCGCCCTTGGCGACCGGGCGCATTCGGGGCTGCTTGTCGAGCACGAGGACGCGCAGGCCCAGCGCCCTAAGGGCGTGCGCGGAGGCGAGCCCTCCGGCGCCCGCGCCGCATACGACGGCGTCGTACCGCGCGTTCTTCTCGCTCATACGGAACCCTCCGGGGACGCGGTGGCCGTCCGCAGCCTGGCCAGGGCGCGGAGCGCGAGCCCGGAGGCGATCACGTCGTCCGCATAGCGGTAGCAGAAGCGGATGTACTCGTTCACCGGCGATCCGGCCCAGCCGCCGTCCGGCCGCTGGGCGTCCGTCAGATGGCGGGCGGCGGACGTCACGGGCCGCGATCCGGGGTCGTGGCCCGCGGCGAGCAGCGCGTACAGCGCCCAGGCCGTGTCCTCCACCGTGCCCGGGGCGGATGCGTCCTCGCCGCCACCCCACGAGCCGTCGTCGGCCTGGGTGCGCAGCAGCCACGCGGCCGCCCGTACGGCCGCCGGATGCCCGGCGCCCACCGTGCGGCACAGCGTCTCCAGCACCACCGACGTGCCCGCCGTGCGGCCCCGGTACCACAGGGCCTCGTACGAACCGTCCGCCCGCTGTTGCGCGATCAGCCAGCGCACGGCAAATCACCACACCCCCCCCCCCCAAAAAAAAAAAAAATGGTCCAGCAGCGCGCGGACCGCCTTGGGGGATGATGTGGTGTTCTTCCCAAACCCACCAGCCGGGCGGGCTGTTGCGTTCGTTTTTTTTTCTGGAGCCCGCCGAGTCCTGCGTCCGGGTCAGCCAGTCGATGCCGCGCCGTACGTGGGGGTCTCCGCCGCCGCCGGGGAGGCGGAGCAGCACCGAGCTGATCTCCGCGGTCTCCAGCGCCATGGGCCAGCTGTGGGCGCTGGAGAAGCCCCAGTAGCCGGGCGGGCAGCCGAGGGCGGCGAACGGGGTGTTCTGCTGGCGCCCGTGGAACATCGCGCGCGTCGCCCGCAGCCGGGGATCCTCCGCGTACCCCGCCTCCAGCAGCGCGGAGACGGCGAAGCTCGACCAGGTGACGTCCAGCGGCATCAGCTCCCACCCGCCGTCCTCGTCGGCCGCCGCCCGCAGCCAGGCGGCGGCGTTCCGCACGATGTCCGGCGCGAGGCCGGAGCGGGTTGTGCCGACGCAGATGAGGCCGGTCAGCCAGGGGTCCGTGCTGAACGCGCCGCTCGCGCCCTCCCGTTCGTACGCCTCCCGCATGACGCCCAGCGCGGCGGGCCGGGCCAGCGCG
>NZ_GG657754.1:4956026-4957704 GCF_000158915.1 Streptomyces himastatinicus ATCC 53653
CGGGTCGGGGCCCGGTATCGCCCGCTGCTTTTCGCGCGGCGGGGCGCGCTCTCGGGGGCGGGGGGCCGCTCCGTACCCCCGGCGTCCGGGGGGAACTCGTGGCGGGCTCGCAGTCTCGCCTGGGTCAGGATGCTGAGGGTCAGCAGCGGGAGCAGCAGTGTCAGGGCCGGGGTCGGGCCCCAGCCCGCGGACAGGACCGCGCCCGCCAGGACGAGGCGTTCGGCGACCAGGACCTCGTGGGCACGTAATGCCCGTACGGGGGTCAGCGCGGCCGCGGCGCGCAGCAGCGGGGTGAAGGCGGTGATGCCGCAGGCCGCCGCGGCGAGCAGGAGGGCGGCGAAGGCGGTCCGTCCGGCGGGGGCGGTGAGCGGTACGCAGGCCGCGGCGGTGACGATCGCGGCCGCGTACAGCAGGGCGGCGGTGCGCGCCGCGTAGCGGACGCCGCGGAGGACGGGGAGCGTGTGGTAGCCGCCGCTGCGGTCGCCTTCGACGTCGCGGAGGGTGCCGACCAGGTTGGACGCGGTGTCGTGGGCCCAGAAGGCGAGGGCGGCCAGCAGGACGGCGGGCCACCGGGGTTCGGCGCCGGCGGTCATCGCGCCGAAGACGACGGTGAGTGCCGTCAGCGCGCCCCGCACCGCGTTGCCGGACAGCCCGCGGCCCTTGAACACCTTGCTGTACGCGACGATGCCCGCCATGCCGCCCGCGACCAGCAGCAGCGCGGGCCAGGCGGCCAGCGCGGTGACGACGGCGGCCGCGAGGGCGCACAGGAGTCCGGAGGCCACGGCCGCGCGGGGGCTCAGCCGCCCGGAGGGGATCGGGCGCTGGGGCTTGGCCGTGGCGTCGAGGTCGCGGTCGAAGTAGTCGCCGAGGTAGTGCCCGGCGATCCAGCTCAAGGTGGGGGCGGCCCAGGCGGCCCACAGATGCGCCGCGGAGGGTGGGCCGTCGGCCAGCGCGGCTCCGGCCAGGCCGACCAGGCCGGGGTAGGAGAGGGTGTACGGCCGCCAGGTCTGGAGATGCGCCCCGCAGCCGGTGGCGAGCGCGCCGGACACGGTCACCGCTCCCGGTCGGCGGAGAAGTCCGCGATGGCGGCGAGCACGGCGGAGCCCTCGGTCGGCGGAAGTTCCGCGAGGCAGTTCTTGGCGTGGGCGACCTCCGCCCGAGTGCGTTCGCGCGCGGCCCGCAGCGCGCCGGTGGAGTCCAGGACGCGGCGTACGGCGTCGTAGGCGTCCGGCGCGGGCAGCGTGCCCCGCAGCGCGGTGCGCAGGGCGTCGCGTTCGGCGGCGTCGGCCCGCTCGTACGCCATGAGCAGGGGGAAGGTGGGGCGCCCGTTGGCGGTGTCGCTGAGCGCGGACTTGCCGGTGGCGGCCGCTTCGCTGGTGTACGGCAGCAGGTCGTCGTGCATCTGGAAGGCGAGCCCGAGGTGTTCGGCGTTAGCCGGTGAGGGCGCGCTGTGCGGTGGCGTCGCCGCCGCCCAGGAGGGCCCCGGCGTGGCAGGAGCCGCGGAAGAGGGCGCCGGTCTTGAGCGAGATCATCGTGAGGTAGCGGTCGAGCCCGCACGCCGCGTCGCGGCACAGCTCGGCCTCCATCGCCTGGCCGCGACAGAGGTCGACCCCGGCGCGTGCGAGGACGCGTACGGCGTCCAGCAGCCGGTCGGCGGGCAGGCCCTGGTCGGCGCATT
>NZ_GG657754.1:4957825-4989883 GCF_000158915.1 Streptomyces himastatinicus ATCC 53653
GTCGTCGTGGACGAGCGACCCGGCGTGGAGGTACTCCACGCCGAGCGCGGCGGGCAGGCTCTCCTCGTAGCCGCCGCCGACGGCCCGGGCGGACTCCACGAGCAGCAGCGGGCGCAGCAGTTTGCCCGCGGGCAGCAGGGCGTAGCGGGATATCCGGTGGACGCGCTCACCGTCGGACGGCCAGCGGGATTCGAGGTCGCGCAGCAGGCGGGCGAGGGTGGGATGGGCGGCGGAGAGCGGATCCGCGGGGGCGGTCACCGTGGTGTGCGGGGCGGCGCTCACGGCGCCTCCTCGCCGGCCGGGGCCGCCCCTCCGGTGTGCCCGTCCGCGTCGCGCAGCTTGGCGGCCAGCAGCGCGAACGCGTCGTTCGCGGCGGCCTCGGCGATGGTCACCCGTACGCCCTCGCCGGGCTTGCCGCACACCAGCACGCCATGGTCCGCGCAGAACTGGGTGAAGCGCTCGACGCCGGACGTCATCGGCAGCCACAGGAAGTTGGCCTGGCTGGGCGTCACCTGCCAGCCCTGTTCGGTGAGGACGCCGTACAGCCGCTCCCGCTCGCGGGCAGTCTCCTCGCACTGGCGGCGGATCGCGGCGGACTCGGCGAGCGCAGCGACCGCAGCGGCCTGGGCGGCCGCGCTGACCCGGTAGAAGGTGAGGGCGCCGCGCAGCGGCGCGAGGGTGCGCTCGTGCCCGACGAGGTAGCCGACGCGCAGGCTGAGCAGGCCGTACGACTTGGAGAAGGTGCGCACCACGCACACCCGCTCGTCCTCCCGGTACAGGTCGAGGCCGTGGGCGACGGCGGCGGCGTCCGTATCGGCGAAGTCGATGTACGCCTCGTCGAGCACCACGGTGACGTGGGAGGGCAGCAGATCGAGGAAGCGCCGCAGCGCCGCCTCGCCGACGGCGGTACCGGTGGGGTTGTTGGGGTTGCAGACGATGACCAGGCGCGTCTGCTCGGTGACGGCGGCCGCCATCGCCTCCAGGTCGTGGGTCTCCTCGCGCAGCGGCACCCGCACGGTGGTGGAGGCGGCGTTGGCCGCCATCATCGGGTACGCCTCCCAGGACGGCCAGGCGTGCACGGTGTGGGTGTCCGGTCCGGTGAAGCCGGAGAACAGCAGCTGGAGCAGCGCGCCGGAGCCTGGGCCGACGGCGACGTCCCCGGGCGGCACCCCCAGATGCTCGCCGATGGTCCCGGACAGCCCGAACCCCAGCGCGTCCAGGGTGCGATGGGCTTCGGCGGCGGTTTCCGAGACGGCCCGCAAGACGGAGGGAAGGGGTGGATGGGAGGTCTCGTTCAGCGACATCTGATGCTGTACGGCACCCTGGGCGAGCACCGGTTGCATTCTGTTCCAGCCGTCTTTGTCAGACATGTTCCATTCCAATCCGCGGAAATTCTAGGGAAATCCCGCAAGGTTTGGATCGGCAGCGCACCGAATGATGGGGGTGGTCGGTGGTGGAGGCGGCGGCGAATACGAAAATAAGCTCGGCGGGCCCGGCGCACCCGAATCGCGGGGCGAGCCCGCGCACTCCTGGTCGGAACGGGAGGTGAACGCCACAACGCGCCGTCGTGCGCGGACCGTTCGGCAGTCGCGGCTATCGAACCGGTAGACCAGCGGCCGTCACCGGGCCGCCTCCTTGAGTGTGGAGGGCGCCGGGACCATACGTCCAATAAGGATCTTCCCGGCATGCATAAACACCTTTTACAGTGTTCATGTGCTCGACATCCATCAGTTAGCGGTCATAGCAGGCGTGGCGCGCGCGGGTTCCTACACCGCCGCCGCCGAATTACTGGGTTACACCCAGCCCGCCGTCAGTTACCGCATGCGCTCGCTGGAACGCACCATCGGCGTCCAGCTCGCGGTCCGGTCGGGCCGCGGGGTGCGGCTCACCCCGGCGGGCCACCGGCTGGCCCAGCACGCCGAGGTGGTGCTGTCCGCGCTGGGGGCCGTCGAGGACGAGTTCCGTACGTACGCCGCCCACGCACGCGGCATGGTGCGGGTGTCGGCGATCCACAGCGCCTGCGCCTCGCTGCTGCCCGGCGCGGTGGCCCGGCTGCGGTCCGCCCGGCCCGATGTACAGGTCGTCCTGGAGCGGGCCACCTCCCCGGACGCCTACCGCGCGCTGCGGGACGGGACGACCGACGTGGCCCTGGTGAGCGTCCGCGACGGAGCCCGCCCGGACGACCCCGGCACGGACGCCGACCCCGACCCCGGGGCCGCCGAGGCCGAGGTGGTGGACCTCCCGCTGATCAGCGATCCGCGCTGCGTACTGCTCCCGGTCGACCACCCGCTGGCCGATCTGCGGACGATCCCCCTCAGCGCGCTGGCCGACGAGTCCTGGGTGCTGGACGAGGACCGCGACGAGTTCACCGCCGCCTGCGCCCGGGCGGGCTTCGAACCACGGACCGCCGCCATCACCAACGACCCCGCCACCGCCCACGACCTGGTCGCCCATGGCGTGGGCGCGGCCGTCGCGGAGGGCCTGGCCCTGCCGCCGCGGCCCGATCCGCGGGTGGTGGCCCGGCCGCTCCGCGGCTGGCCGCCGCGCCGTGTGCACGCCCTGCTCAGGGCGGGTACGACCCGGGCCCCCGCGGTGGAGGCGCTGCTCACGGCGCTGCGGGAGGCGGTGGATGACCATCGCGCGGCGAACGGGGACCCCGCCCCGTTACGGCTGGCGCGGGCGGCGGAGGCCGCGGGGTGACGGCGGGGGCGCCGGGATGGGGTAGAGTAGATCTTGCAACGCCGCCCCGAGGGGCGGGAGTTGATGCGTCGGTCGTCTAAGGAAAGATGCTCGTCTCCAAACGAGAGATGTAGGTGCAAGGCCTGCTCGGCGCTCCATGAAAGATCCCTCTCCCTGATGCCAGGGGAGGGATTTTTTGCGTCTGCGCTCCGTGTCCGCGCGCCGGACGGTGTGTGTGGTCAGCGGGACAGGATCGCGTAGATCGTCTTGCCGCGGCCGCGGCTGATGGTCACCTCCCGGGCCAGACGGCGGACCATGTGCCAGCCGAAGCCGCCGGTGCCGGTATTCAGATCGGGCGGACGGGCCCGGGGCGCCGCCGGGTTCGGGTCGCTGACGGCGACGGTCACCGTGTCGGGACCGGCGGAGAGTTCGAGCGTGTACCGGCCGCCGCCGTGGCGCAGCGCGTTGGTGACCAGCTCGGACACCACCAGGAGGATGGCGTCGGTCGCGTCGGACTCCGGGGGCGGAGTGAGCCCCTTGGTGAACGCCTTGGTGACGGCGCGGGCACGGTGAATGCCGCCAGGGCTGTCACCCCGCACCACGGTCGAAGCCGTGGGCCGAGTGTTGGCGATCTTCGTGCCGTTCATACGCGTACACCCCAGGTCGGATCGGATATGCCCCTTTGCAGAGGCTCTTGTGCCCGGTCTGCCGCTTCGCACGCTTGCCTGCCCCGGGAACACCAGATCCTCGATCTTGGACGGTCAGGAAAATCTGCCGTGGCGACTGTAGACATGGGCCGCGCGCCGGAGTTAGATTCCCAGTCGTAGTCACGGCGCCCGGTGAGGCGCGGAGGACACCTATGACAAGGAGGCGGACAGCATCAGGATCGCCCGGGCGAAGAGTTGAGTCCGCTCGGGTACCGCACGCCCCGGAAGGGAAGGTGGTCCCCGGTCAGATATCCGCGATCCCCGCACACCTGTCGTCTCAGACGGGTACGCGGACAATGGTGTTGAACCCCTCGGGGCCCTGGAGCCGATTCGGCGCCAGGGCCCCTCGACGCGCGACCGACGAGATGACGGATGAGGTGTCAGTGGCCGAGGACAAGCAGCACAGCCGGCTCGACGATGACGACTACCCCGCGTACACCATGGGCCGTGCCGCCGACCTCCTCGGCACCACACCGGCCTTCCTGCGGACCCTCGGCGAAGCCGGCCTGATCGCGCCGCTGCGCTCGGAGGGCGGCCACCGCCGCTACTCGCGCCATCAGCTGCGCATCGCCGCCCGCGCCCGCCAGCTCGTCGACCAGGGCACCCCGATCGACGCCGCGTGCCGCATCCTCGTCCTGGAAGACCAGCTCGAAGAGGCCCAGCGCGCCAACGACGAACTGCGGCGGGATGCCCCCGCGCCCCGGCGTGACGGGGATTGCGCGGCGGGCCCCCGGATGGGGTAAAGTAGATCTTGCAACGCCGCCCCGAGGGGCGGAAGTTGATGCGTCGGTCGTCTAAGGCAAGATACTCGTCTCCAAACGAGGGATGTAGGTGCAAGGCCTGCTCGGCGCTCCATGAAAGATCCCCCTCCTGATGCCAGGAGGGGGATCTTTTGCGTCTGCTGGGCTTACGAGGACGGGGTCGCCCTGCCCGGGCGGCCGCCCGGGTGGCGGTGGCGCCAGGTCCAGAAGACGACGGCGGAGACGAGGGCCCACCCGCCCAGCACCAGGAACGGGAAGCCGTGCTGGTGCCCGCCGAAGTAGACGGCGGTGTGCTGGGCGTTGACCGAGGCGCCCGGCGGCAGCCAGCGGCCGATGGCGCCGAGCAGGGACGGGAGCAGCGGCCAGGAGACCGCGCCGCCGGACGACGGGTTGCCGAGGAGGACCATCAGCCCCCAGGTGGGGATGAGCGCCCAGCGTCCGAACAGGACGTTGAACATGGAGAAGACCATCCCCGCGGTGAACATGGTCAGGGCGAGGATCGCCCAGGACCCGGCGAAGGGGAGGTCCAGGGTGCCGAGCCCCCAGTCGACGATCGCGGCGATGACGAAGCCGCCGAGCAGGGCGTACGCGACGGTGAAGGCGATCCGCTCGGCCGGGTTCAGCTCACCCGCGTTGACGCTCAGCTGGACGGCACCGAGGAAGCCCATGATCACGGCGGCCAGCGAGATGTAGAAGACCGCCAGACCCCGCGGATCGCCCGGCTGGAGCGGCTTCAGGTCCCGTACGGCGACGGGCACGCCCACCGCCCGGCCCACCTTCGTACCGGCCGAGGCGAGCACCTGGGCGACGCCGGCGCCCGCGGCTGAGGACAGATCCAGTTCAACGCCGCGGCCGCGCATCCGCAGGACCCCGAAGACCTGCTGCTCCTCGACGGCCCAGGCGGCACGGGCGTACGAGGGCTCGCGGTGCAGCCGCAGCGAGGCGTCCAGGGCCTTCTCCATCCCGGCGACGAAGCGCTGCGGCGGGGCGGCGCCCTGCTGGGTGATCACGACGGCGACGGGGATCCGGCGCGGGGTGGGGTTGGCGAAGGCGTAGGTGTACGAGCCCGCGAAGAGCCCCGCGCCCGTCGAGATGATCAGCGCGATGACCGTGGCCGGGAGGAACGGGCTGTGCTTGAACCGGGCCCATGGGGACCGGGCCCCCGGGGAGTCGTCGTCCGCCATGCGCTCACGCTAGAGGGGACACTCCCGGCATATCGCGCGACGTGGCCCGGACAACACCCGGCGGAAATGGTTCGCCAGTCGTTTTGCCGAGGTGAGATCCTGGGATCCGTATGTCCACGACTCCTGCCCCCGCCCTGTCCGCCCTCCTGGAGCGGCTCCCCGAGCTGATGCTGCGCGACCAGCAGCGGCTGGGGCGCCGGCTCGACGGCGCCCGCCGGATCCGCAAGCCCGAGGCCCGTACGGCCGTGCTCGGCGAGATCGCCGAGGACGTCGAACGGGCGGAAGCGCGGGTCGCGAACCGCCGCGCCGCCGTCCCCGACGTCACCTATCCGGAAGAGCTGCCGGTCAGCCAGAAGAAGGACGACATCCTCGCGGCCGTCCGCGATCATCAAGTGGTGATCGTCGCGGGCGAGACCGGCTCCGGGAAGACCACGCAGATCCCCAAGATCTGTATGGAGCTGGGCCGCGGCGTCAAGGGACTGATCGGACATACCCAGCCCCGCCGGATCGCGGCGCGCACCGTGGCCGAGCGCATCGCGGACGAGATCGGGACGCCGCTCGGCGAGTCCGTCGGCTGGAAGGTCCGCTTCACCGACCAGGTGAGCCCGGACACCCACATCAAGCTGATGACGGACGGCATCCTGCTGGCCGAGATCCAGACCGACCGCGAGCTGCGCCAGTACGACACGATCATCATCGACGAGGCCCATGAGCGCAGCCTCAACATCGACTTCCTGCTCGGCTATCTGGCCCAGCTCCTCCCCCGCCGCCCCGACCTCAAGATCGTGATCACCTCCGCGACCATCGACCCGGAGCGCTTCTCCCGCCACTTCGGCGACGCGCCGATCGTCGAGGTCAGCGGGCGTACGTACCCGGTCGAGGTGCGCTACCGGCCGCTGCTGGAGGAGGGCGGCGAGGACAGCGACCGGGACCAGATCACCGCGATCTGCGACGCGGTGGACGAGCTCCAGTCCGAGGGTCCCGGCGACATCCTGGTCTTCCTCTCCGGCGAGCGGGAGATCCGCGACACGGCCGACGCGCTGAACAAGAAGCAGCTGCGGTCCACCGAGGTGCTGCCGCTGTACGCCCGGCTGTCCCACGCCGAGCAGCACCGGGTCTTCCAGAGACACACCGGCCGCCGGATCGTCCTCGCCACGAACGTCGCGGAGACCTCGCTGACCGTCCCCGGCATCCGGTACGTGATCGACCCGGGCACCGCCCGGATCTCCCGCTACAGCCATCGCACCAAGGTCCAGCGACTGCCCATCGAGCCGGTCTCCCAGGCCAGCGCCAACCAGCGCAAGGGCCGCTGCGGCCGGACCAGCGACGGCATCTGCGTCCGGCTGTACTCCGAGGACGACTTCCTCACCCGCCCGGAGTTCACGGACGCCGAGATCCTCCGTACCAACCTGGCCTCCGTCATCCTCCAGATGACCGCGGCGGGGCTCGGCGACATCGAGAAGTTCCCGTTCATCGATCCGCCGGACCGGCGCAACGTCAAGGACGGCGTCCAGCTCCTGGAGGAGCTGCACGCGCTGGACGGCAAGCAGAAGGACCCGCGCAAGCGGCTCACCCAGATGGGCCGGAAGCTGGCCCAGCTGCCGGTGGACCCGCGGCTGGCCCGGATGGTGCTGGAGGCGGACCGCAACGGCTGCGTCCGCGAGGTCATGGTGATCGCGGCGGCGCTGTCCATCCAGGACCCGCGCGAGCGCCCCTCCGACAAGCAGCAGCAGGCGGATCAGCAGCACGCCCGGTTCAAGGACGAGTCGAGCGACTTCCTGGCCTTCCTCAACCTGTGGAAATACATCCGGGAGCGGCAGAAGGAGCTGTCCTCGTCCGCGTTCCGCCGCATGTGCCGCAATGAGTACCTGAACTACCTGCGCATACGCGAGTGGCAGGACATCTACAGCCAGCTGCGCACGGTCGCCAAGACCATGGACATCCAGCTGTCCGAGCAGGATGCGGCGCCGGACCATGTCCATCAGTCGCTGCTGTCCGGGCTGCTCTCTCACGTGGGCCTGAAAGACACCGAGAAGAACGAATACCTCGGCGCGCGCAGCGCCAAGTTCGCCGTCTTCCCCGGGTCGGCGCTGTTCAAGAAGCCGCCGCGCTGGGTGATGTCGGCGGAGCTGGTCGAGACGTCCCGGCTGTGGGCGCGGGTCAACGCGAAGGTCGAGCCGGAGTGGATCGAGCCGCTGGCCCAGCACCTGGTCAAGCGCACCTACAGCGAGCCGCACTGGGAGCAGAAGCAGGCGGCGGTGATGGCGTACGAACGGGTCACGCTGTACGGCGTGCCGATCGTCGCCCAGCGGAAGGTCAACTACGGCCGGATCGACCCGGAGACCAGCCGTGACCTGTTCATCCGCAACGCCCTGGTCGAGGGCGACTGGCGCACCCACCACCAGTTCTTCCACGACAACCGGAAGCTGCTGGGCGAGGTGGAGGAGCTGGAGCACCGCGCCCGGCGCCGCGACATCCTGGTGGACGACGAGACGCTGTTCGACTTCTACGACCAGCGCATCCCGGAGCACGTGGTGTCGGGTGCGCACTTCGACTCCTGGTGGAAGCACAAGCGCAGGGACGAGCCGGAGCTTCTCAACTTCGAGAAGTCGATGCTCATCAACGAGCGGGCGCAGGGCGTCTCCAAGGACGCGTATCCGGACTCCTGGCGCCAGGGGAAGCTCAAGTTCAGGGTGACGTACCAGTTCGAGCCGGGGGCGGACGCGGACGGCGTGACCGTCCACATCCCGCTCCAGGTGCTCAACCAGGTCACCCCGGACGGCTTCGACTGGCAGATCCCGGGGCTGCGCGAGGACCTGGTCACCGAGCTGATCCGGTCGCTGCCCAAGCCGGTGCGCCGCCACTACGTCCCGGCGCCGAACTACGCCCAGCGCTTCCTGGACGGCGCCGTGCCGCTCCAGGAGCCGCTGACGGCCGCGCTGGGCCGGGAGCTGCACCGGATGGTGGGGGTGCGGATCGAACCGGAGGACTGGGACCCGGCCAAGGTCCCCGACCATCTGAAGATCACCTTCCGGGTGATCGACGAACGGCGCCGCAAGCTCGCCGAGGACAAGGACCTGGAGGCGCTCAAGCAGCGGCTGAAGCCGAAGACCCGGGCCGCGATCTCCAAGGCGTTCGAGTCCTCGAAGGAGTCCGCCGGCATCGAGCAGCGCGGCGGGCTGACCTCGTGGACGGTCGGCTCCCTGCCGCGCACCTTCGAGACCCGCCGCGGCGGCCAGCCGGTCAAGGCGTATCCGGCGCTGGTGGACGAGGGCGCGTCGGTGGCGCTGCGGCTCTTCGACACCGAGCCCGAGCAGCGGCAGGCGATGTGGCGGGGCACCCGGCGGCTGATCCTGCTCCAGTTGCCCTCCAACCCGGCGAAGTTCGCCCAGGGGAAGCTGACCAACCAGGCCAAGCTGGCGCTCTCCAGCAGCCCGCACGGCAGCATCGCTGCGCTCTTCGAGGACTGCGTCTCCGCGGCCGCCGACCGGCTCGTCGCGGCGCGCGGCGGCCCGGTGTGGGACGAGGAATCGTTCCGCAAGCTCTTCGACGCGGTACGGGCCGACATCGCGGACGCCACGCTGGACACCGTCCGGAAGGTCCAGGAGGTGCTGGCGGCCTGGCAGTCGTGCGAGCGCCGGCTGAAGGGCATCAAGAGCCCGGTGCTGCTGCCGTCCCTCACGGACGTCCGGGAGCAGCTCTCGGAGCTGATGAAGCCGGGCTTCGTGACCGCGCACGGCGTACGCCGCCTCCCGGACCTCATGCGCTATCTGGTGGCCGTGGACCGGCGGCTCCAGCAGCTCCCCACCAACGCCGAGCGGGACCGCACCCGGATGGCGAAGGTGAAGGAGATGCGGGACGAGTACGCCTGGCTGCTGGAGCAGTTCCCGGCGGGCCGCCCGGTGCCCGCGGAGGCGCTGGAGATCCGCTGGATGATCGAGGAGCTGCGGGTCAGCTACTTCGCGCACGCCCTGGGCACGGCCTATCCGGTCTCCGACAAGCGCATCGTAAAGGCCATCGACGCGGTGGTTCCGTAGCTGCTCTCCCGGCCTCCGGCACCGCCGGACAGGCCGGGCGGGCGCGAGTTCGACCGCACCCCCTGACCTGCTGTAGAGTCTGTGACGCACCACAGCGAAGCACACAGCGCAACACAGGCTGTGGGGCGTCACTGATGGTCCTGTGGAGCAGTTTGGAGTGCTCGCCACCCTGTCAAGGTGGAGGCCGCGGGTTCAAATCCCGTCAGGACCGCAGAACAGCGAAGGCCCGGATCCGCACAAGGATCCGGGCCTTCGGTCGTCTTGACGGCGGCCCGCACCCGGCGGTACCCAGACTAAAAGGTGGCGTGGGGGTGGCCGGGAGGTGCGGGCACATGACGACGACCGCGAAACATGAGACCAGGGCGCTCCTGAGGGCCCATCTGGCGGCCGCCTCGGGCTACCGCCACTTCACCCGGCACTGCCCGGTCTGCCATCGGTTGCTGCGGCTGGCGATGGAGCCCGCGCCGCCCGCGGAGCAGGCGCCCGCCGGGCCGTCGGCCGGGTCATCGGCTGGGTCATCGGCCGGGGAGGCTCCACCGGCGGACTCCGACGGATCATCAACTCAGTAAGCCCTTACCGCAGTTCCGGGGAAATCGACAAGCGTTGAACTGTGTGACGGGAGTCACCGGTTACGATCCGAGAGTGGGGTAACTTACACCCGCCTCACAACAGGTCAATTTAATATGTGCAATTGCACCCTCTGTCCGGGCCGTTCCCGGACCACCTGACCGCCCCCTGTCCCCTACCCCTCGCGGGCCGTCAAGACGCTCCTCAGCCCCGTCCGGATCCGCCCCGAACACCCGGTGGGCGGCCCGTCACGCGGGCATAAAAAAGATCGCGCTGGACCCGGCGGAGTCCAGCGCGATCGACGACGCACCCATGTCGAGCGGTGATGGCCTGTTGGGGCAGGCACCCGTCGTGGTGGAGCCATACAGGCGAAAGCCGGGCTGGGGGGCCCGGAAATGCCCGGTTATGCGGTTGTTCAGGCCTCGCTGCGCTGCTGCGGGATGCCCGCCAGAAGCGCACGGACCTCCGCTTCGCGGTAGCGCCGGTGCCCTCCGAGCGTGCGGATGGACGTGAGCTTGCCAGCCTTGGCCCAGCGCGTGACCGTCTTCGGGTCCACACGGAACATGGTGGCAACCTCAGCCGGGGTCAGCAGCGGCTCGGCATCAGGGGTGCGAGCGGTCATGAGCGGCCTCCTCGGGAGAACCGAACCATCACGGTTCTTTCCTCTAAATTCTGCACCTTGACCCACGTTGCCCGAAATGGCGGACGCGGGCCGAGTCGGTTATAGGACGAACGGCTTGTCCTCGGCACTACAACTACACCATCTGTCCAGCCCCGTCGGCCAAACCGATGGAATTGCCCTCTCAGGTGTCCAACCTCGACGGAAGCCGATGGACCATGTCATAGCGGACAGTCACGCGGCCGTGACGATCAGTCACAACAGGATCAGGGGTATCAGATCCGTCAAGGAGTGCAATACCGATGAATCCGCCCATACTTGGGCGGAAGGAGAACTTCCCGGACTCCTTGTCCTATTTTGACACGAGGATGGGGGATTGCCGCAAGACCCGAAGTCAGTGCTTTAGATCACCATTGACGTAATGGCCCGGATCGGGACCTACGTCCCCCCGCTCCGGCTCTGACGCGCCCGGCCGCCCGATGGATCCGCTTTCCCTGGATGTTCCCCGGATGCTCCCCGGATCTTCCCCGGACCTTCACCGGCCGCGGCCCGCCTCAGCTGGCGTTCTGCCGGCCCCGGACCTCGCTCCAGCGATCGGTCAGCCGCTCGTACGCGCTGCCCGCGCGTTCCCCGTCCCCGTCCCTCAGTGCCGCAAGCCCTTCCGCCACATCCGCCGCCGAGCGGTCGTCCTCCAGCTGCCCGGCGGGCAGCACGTGCACCAGACCGCCGTAGTCCAGCTCGACCAGCGACCGAGGATGGAATTCCTCGAGCCACCGGCCCACGTCCACCAGGCCGTCGATGAGCGGGCCCTCGCCGAGAGCCTCCTTGAGCACCTTAAGCCCGCGCGCGACCCGCCTCCTGGCCTGGACCATCGGGGTGCGGTAACGCAGGATGAGGCCCTCGTCACCCTTGGTGTACTCGCGCTCCTCGTCCGCGAAGAGCACGAACCAGCGGACCGGGACGTGCCAGGTCGCCGAGCGGATCCACGGCCGGGCGTCCGGGTTGCGCTCCAGCCACTGCTCGTAGTCCGAGGCGGCCTGCCGGCGCACCACGGGGGGCAGCGCGGCGTCCAGGAGGGGGCCGGGAAGGCGCTCGGGCAGCTCTTCCAGGGCCAACCAGCCGCGCAGCCGCGTCCGCCACGGACAGACGCATGTGACGCCGTCCACGACCGCCACAAAGGCGTCCGCGCTCTCGTGCACCGGAACCGGCACCGGCGGCACCGGCAGCAGGTCGGCGAGCGAGCGCCGCAGCTCGTCCTGGGCGCCGGGGAGGTCGTCGCGCTTGGCATAGGTCGCCCAGTGCGTGCGCTCCGGCTCAGGAAAAGCGGCCAATGGCTCGTAGACACGGAGATACGCCGCATACGGGACAATCACCGAAGACGCCAAGGTCACACGCGCTCCCTCAAGGCCGATACCACCGCCAGGAGTTGCCTACCCCCTGCTCACGGCATCGTCCCACGACCACCAGGCGGACTCGGCGGGGACATGGCCGCTCCCGCGCCCTCCCAGGGCTTACGCTCGTGCCCACCGGCCCTCCCCACCAGCACGGAGGGCGCCTTACCGACCTATGGGAGTCACCACCGTGACCGACGTACGTCACACCGTCAGCGTCGACGGTCCGACGGAGAGTCGCGTGCCGAACCCTCTCTCACCCCTGTCGATACTGTTCCGCACCGATCTGGGCGGCCATGAGCAGGTCCTGCTGTGCCAGGACCGGGAGAGCGGCCTGAAGGCCGTCATCGCGATCCACTCGACCGCCCTGGGCCCCGCGCTCGGCGGCACCCGTTTCCACGCCTACAGCGCCGAGGAGCACCCCGAGGAAGCGGCGGTCCTCGACGCGCTCAACCTGGCCCGCGGCATGTCCTACAAGAACGCTCTGGCCGGGCTCGACCACGGCGGCGGCAAGGCCGTGATCCTCGGCGACCCCGAAGAGATCAAGACCGAAGCGCTGCTGCTCGCCTACGGCCGTTTCGTCGCCTCTCTCGGCGGCCGCTACGTCACCGCCTGCGACGTGGGCACCTACGTCGCCGATATGGACGTGGTCGCCCGCGAGTGCCCCTGGACCACCGGCCGCTCCCCCGAGAACGGCGGCGCCGGCGACTCCTCGGTGCTGACCGCCTACGGCGTCTTCCAGGGCATGCGGGCCAGCGCCCAGGCTTCCTGGGGCGCCCCCACGCTGCGCGGCCGCCGGGTCGGGATCGCGGGCGTCGGCAAGGTCGGCCACCACCTGGTGGAGCATCTGCTGGAGGACGGCGCCGAGGTCGTCGTCACCGATGTGCGCGCCGAGTCGGTCGACCGGGTGCTCGCCCGCCACCCCCGGATCGAGGCGGTCCGGGACACCGGTGCGCTGATCCGCGCGGACCTCGACGTGTACGCGCCGTGCGCGCTCGGCGGCGCGCTGGACGACGACACGGTGCCCGCCCTGACCGCGAAGGTGGTGTGCGGCGCAGCCAACAACCAGCTCGCCCACCCGGGCGTCGAGAAGGACCTCGCCGACCGCGGGATCCTCTACGCGCCGGACTACGTGGTGAACGCGGGCGGGGTGATCCAGGTCGCGGACGAACTCCACGGGTTCGACTTCGAGCGGGCCAAGGCCAAGGCGTCAAAGATCTTTGACACGACTTTGGCCATTTTTGATCGGGCCCGGACCGATGGCATTCCGCCCGCGGCCGCCGCCGACCGGCTCGCCGAGCACCGGATGGCGGAGGGCCACGACGCCGCATGAGTGTCATCTGAGTGCCGCCTGAGCACTGCCTGAGCGACGCCCGCGGGACACCCGGGCGTCGCTCATGCGTCGCTCGACCGACGCCGGAACGGCCCCGGGCCGACGCCGGACCGACCCCGGATCGACGCGGAGAGCGCCCGCGACAGGCCGTTCGGGGGGCCGGAAACACCCTCCGGAGCGGGCCGTACCTGCCGGTATGGGGCACCTCGGCGAGAGATCCCTCACCACCCGTCGGCGGGTCGGCCCCGGAGACAGGTTAAAATCGCAGCTGACCAGCGAGGACGGGGCGCCTCGCGGGTTCTGCCTCGTGGCACGTCGTGTGGGCGACGTACCGTATGGCCACAGAAGCAGGTACCGTTGAAGCCCTACGGACCGGTCTCTCTTAGGGGAGTCCGCTCCGATTCATGAACGTGAACGCGTGTCAAGACTCTGGGGCCGTCGAGCCCCGTCGTTGAGGGGGTCGAGCCATGGGGCGCGGCCGGGCCAAGGCCAAGCAGACGAAGGTCGCCCGCCAGCTGAAGTACAACAGCGGCGGGACGGACCTCTCACGCCTGGCCGAGGAGCTGGGCGCATCGCCGACGTCGAACCAGCCGCCGAATGGCGAGCCGTTCGAGGATGACGATGAGCTGGACGATGACCCGTACGCACAGTACGCGGATCTGTACAACGACGATGACGACGAGGACGACGACCGGTCGGACCCGTCCGCGCAACGTCGCCGCGCCTGAACGTGCATCCCCGCATCCGCGGGGCTGATCCACGTTCCGGGCGCTCGGCTTTCGCCGCACCTCCGCCGGTCCGGGGCCACCCGCCTCGGACCGGCTTTTGTGCTGTCCGCGCGCCGGACGCACCGGGCGCGGCCGGCCTCAGCTCGCGTAGTCACCGGTCAGCGTCACCGCTTCCGTGTCCTCGGCCGTACGGTCCGTGATCTCGCCGCTCACCCAGGCGTCCACCCCGCGGTCCGCCAGGGTCGCCAGCGCGGCGTCCACCGACCCGGCAGGCACGACGGCCATCATGCCGACGCCCATGTTGAGGGTCTTCTCCAGCTCCAGCCGCTCGACCGAGCCGAGCTTGCCCACCAGGTCGAAGATCGCGCCGGGGGTCCAGGCCGAGCGGTCCACCACCGCGCGCAAGTCCTCCGGGATGACCCGGGCCAGGTTGTTGGCGAGCCCGCCGCCGGTGATGTGCGAGAAGGCGTGCACCTCGGTCGTCCGGGTGAGCGCGAGGCAGTCCAGCGAGTAGATCCGGGTCGGCTCCAGCAGCTCCTCCCCCAGCGTCCGGCCCAGCTCCGGCACCTCGCGGTCCAGCGCCCAGCCGGCCCGGTCGAAGAGCACATGGCGGACGAGTGAGTACCCGTTCGAGTGAAGTCCGGACGAAGCCATGGCGATCACCGCGTCCCCCGTACGGATGCGATCCGCGCCCAGCACCTGGTCCGCCTCGACCACGCCCGTACCGGCCCCGGCGACGTCGAAGTCATCGGCGCCCAGCAGCCCCGGGTGCTCGGCGGTCTCGCCGCCCACCAGCGCGCAGCCCGCGAGGGCGCAGCCCTCCGCGATGCCCTTGACCAGGGCGGCGACCCGCTCCGGGTGGACCTTGCCGACGCAGATGTAGTCGGTCATGAACAGCGGCTCGGCGCCGCACACCACCAGGTCGTCCACGACCATGCCGACCAGGTCGTGGCCGACCGTGTCGTACACGCCCATCCGCCGGGCGATGTCCACCTTGGTGCCCACGCCGTCCGTCGCCGACGCCAGCAGCGGGCGCCGGTAGCGGGCGAGCGCGGAGGCGTCGAAGAGGCCCGCGAAGCCGCCGAGGCCGCCCACGACCTCGGGGCGGGACGCCTTCTTGACCCACTCCTTCATCAGCTCGACGGCGCGGTCGCCCGCCTCGATGTCGACGCCCGCGGCGGCGTAGCTGGCACCAGTGGACTCAGACATGACCTTGAGTTCTTTCGTTTCGGGTAGCGCATACGAGGGCTGGGTGCCCGGGGCCCGGGCCTACGGGCGGCGGAGCGCGTCCGCACCGCCGACACCGGCGGTCAGGGTCCGCACGCCGTCGGCGTCGGCACTGCTCGGGGCCTGCGTCTCCGACTCCAGCAGATGCTTGCCCAGCAGCTCCGGGTCCGGCAGGTCCATCGGGTACTCGCCGTCGAAGCAGGCGCGGCACAGATTCGGCTTGGCGATCGTGGTCGCCTCGATCATGCCGTCGGTGGAGATGTACGCCAGGGAGTCGGCGCCCAGCGACTTGCCGATCTCCTCGGTCGACAGCCCGTTGGCGATCAGCTCGGCGCGGGTCGCGAAGTCGATGCCGAAGAAGCAGGGCCACTTGATGGGCGGGCTGCTGATCCGGATGTGCACCTCGAGCGCACCGGCCTCACGGAGCATCCGCACCAGGGCGCGCTGGGTGTTGCCGCGGACGATCGAGTCGTCCACGACCACCAGGCGCTTGCCCCGGATGACCTCCTTGAGGGGGTTCAGCTTGAGCCGGATGCCGAGCTGCCGGATGGTCTGCGACGGCTGGATGAAGGTCCGGCCGACGTAACTGTTCTTGACCAGCCCGGAGCCGTACGGGATCCCGCTCGCCTCGGCGTACCCGACGGCGGCCGGGGTGCCGGACTCCGGTGTCGCTATGACGAGGTCGGCGTCGGCCGGGGCCTCCTTGGCCAGCTTGCGGCCCATCTCGACGCGGGAGAGGTACACGTTGCGGCCCGCGATGTCGGTGTCGGGGCGCGCCAGGTACACGTACTCGAAGACACAGCCCTTGGGCCGGGCGTCGGCGAAGGTCGTGGAGCGCAGACCGTTCTCGTCGATCGCGACCATCTCGCCGGGCTCGATCTCCCGGATGAAGGACGCGCCCACGATGTCGAGGGCCGCCGTCTCCGACGCCACCACCCAGCCGCGCTCCAGGCGGCCGAGCACCAGCGGGCGGATGCCCTGGGGGTCCCGGGCGGCGTACAGCGTGTGCTCGTCCATGAAGCAGAGGCTGAAAGCGCCCTTGACTTTCGGCAGCACGATCGGAGCGGCCTGCTCGACGGTGAGCGCCTTGCCGTCCTCGTCGACCTGCCCCGCGAGGAGGGCGGTGACCAGGTCGGTGTCGTTGGTGGCCGCGACCTGGGTGGCGCGGCCCTTGTCTCTGGGCAGGGCCTCGACCAGTTCCGCCAGCTCGGCGGTGTTGACCAGATTCCCGTTGTGGCCCAGCGCGATCGAGCCGTGGGCGGTCGCCCGGAACGTCGGCTGCGCGTTCTCCCACACCGAGGCTCCGGTGGTGGAGTAGCGGGCATGACCGACCGCGATATGGCCCAGCAGGGAGCCGAGGGAGGTCTCGTCGAAGACTTGTGAGACCAGGCCCATGTCCTTGAAGACGAGGATCTGGGAGCCGTTGCTCACTGCGATGCCCGCGGACTCCTGACCGCGGTGCTGCAGCGCGTACAGCCCGAAATAGGTGAGTTTGGCGACCTCTTCGCCCGGCGCCCAGACTCCGAAGACGCCGCAAGCGTCCTGGGGGCCCTTCTCACCGGGGAGCAGGTCGTGGCTGAGTCGTCCGTCACCACGTGGCACGGCATCGAGTCTAGGACAGTTCCGCGGTGCGTCCGAACGAGGGACCCGATGGGGGGCGTATGTCACATCTCGCGACGCCCGCTCCCGGCCTCCCCCGACCCCGCTCCGATCCGCCTCCGGCCCGCCTCTCGCCCGGGTCCGGCGGGTGTCCGGCCGGTGGCCGGCCATTGACGGACATCCGTGGCTAGGGCAAGGATCACACCTCATGCAGTCCTCGCAGCAGCCCCACCGTGTGCGCCCGACGCTCGTCGCGCGCCGCCATGTGGACTTCGGCCGCGTCGCGAGCGCTCTGTGTCGCCACAGCGCGTAATCACCGCGTGAGCGGCAGCGCCGCGCGATCACCGCGCGGCCGCCGCTCACTCCTGGCCCGCCGCGTCCTCAGCCGCGCAGGCCCCGCCACCCGCGCCGTCGCGCGGCGACGCTCCGTTGATGCCCCGCCGTGCCGCGGCGCGCCCCTGTTCCGGTCGCGCGCCCCCTTGGCGCGCCCCGTCCCGCCCCGACCTCCGGAGGACCCATGTCCGTACAGCCCCCGTCCGAGCCCGCGTCCCAGGACGGCGCTCCGTCCCGGATATCCCGGCGGACCCTCGGCGGGCTGGCCGCCGCCGGAGCGGCCGCCTCCGCCGTGGGGCTGTCCCCCGGTACGGCCGCCGCCGATGAGGCCACCGCCGAGGCCAGCGCGGCGGGGCGGCCGTTCCGCGCCGTCCCCGGACGGCGCTCGCCCCGGCCGAACATCCTGTTCATCCTGGGCGACGACCTCGGCTGGGCGGATCTGTCCTCGTACGGTTCGCCGGACATCAAGACCCCGCACCTGGACCGGCTCGCCGCCCAGGGCGTCCGCTTCACCGACGCCTACGCGGGCTCCTCCACCTGCTCGCCCACCCGCTTCAGCCTGTACACGGGCCGCTACCCGGGCCGTACGAAGGGCGGGCTCGCCGAGCCGATCCCGGGCGGCTCCACGGAGGGGCTGCCGCCGAGCCATCCGACGCTCGCCTCGCTGCTGCGCGGCGCCGGGTACGCGACCGGCCTGATCGGCAAGTGGCACTGCGGCTATCTGCCCGACTACAGCCCGACCCGGTCCGGCTGGGACGAATTCTTCGGGAACTTCGGCGGGGGCCCTGGAGTACTACTCCAAGCTGGGGCTCACCGGCGAGTACGACCTGTACGAGGGCGAGGTCGCCCACAAGGACCTGCGCTACTACACCCGCGTCATCACCGAGAAGGCCGTCGACTACGTGGGCCGCGGCGCCGACGACGACAAGCCGTGGCTGCTGAACCTGAACTTCACCACCCCCCACTGGCCCTGGCTCGCGGACGGCGACGAGGAGGAGAGCGCACGGCTCACCGCCCGTATCAAGGCGGGCGAGAAGGGGGTGCTCAACCACCTCGACGGCGGCTCCCTCGCCAAATACAAGGAGATGGTCGAGGACCTGGACCGGTCGGTCGGCGAGGTGCTCGCCGCGCTGCGCCGGTCCGGCCAGGAGCGGGACACGCTGGTCTTCTTCGCCAGCGACAACGGCGGTGAGCGCTGGTCCTACCAGTGGCCGCTGACCGGAGCGAAGTTCTCACTGCACGAGGGCGGTATCCGGGTGCCCACCATCGTGCGCTGGCCCGCCCGCCTCGCCCCCGGCCAGGTCAGCCACGAGCCGGTCTTCACCCCCGACTGGACGGCCACCCTGCTGGAGCTGGGCGGTGCCCGCCCGGACCCCGCCCATCCGCTCGACGGCACGAGCCTCGCGCCGTACCTGCTGCACGGCGAGCGGCTGCCCGAGCGCGAGCTGTTCTGGCGGGTGCGCGGCGAGCGGGCGCTGCGGAGCGGTGAGTGGAAGTACTACCGCGGGCAGAACGGCAAGGACCAGCTCTTCAACATCCCGGCCGACCCGCGCGAGCAGGCCGACCGGGCAGGCGCGGAGAAGGAACTGGTGGCGCGGCTGCGGACCGCCTGGGAGAAGGTCGACGCGACGCTCCTGCCGTACCCCGAGGGCTGAGGCCCGCCAGTCCTCGCTAGTCGCGGACGGGGAGGTGCGCGGCGAGGTCGGCGCGCTCGCCGCTCGCCGTCACCTCACCGGCCTCCAGCGCCTCGGACCAGCCGATCCGGCCGGTGGCCAGCCGGATCCAGGTCAGCGCGTCCGTCTCGACGACGTTCGGCGGTGTGCCGCGGGTGTGCCGCGGCCCCTCCACGCACTGCACGACGGCGAACGGCGGGATGCGCAGCTCGACCGACCCGCCGGGCGCCTTCGCCGCGAGGCCGTCCGCCAGCACCCGGACGGCGGTGGCCAGCGCCTGGCGGTCGTACGGCACGGTCAGGCCCGTGGCCGCCGCCAGATCGTCGCTGTGGACGACCAGCTCGACGCAGCGGGTGACCAGGACGTCGTCCTCACCGACCGCGGTCGGCAGCTCCGCGATCAGCTCACGGACCGACCGGCCGCCGCCCCGGGTGGGCGCCCCGAGCCGCTCCTCGTCCAGCCCGCGCACCGCCTCCTGGACGTGCCGCAGCTGCGCGGTCACGGCGGCGCGGGTCTTGGCGGGGTCGTACGTACGGGCGCGGGCGCGGGCACGGGGCGGCATGCCGCCGAGCCTATCGACAGCCGGGCGGGCTCGACGGAGGATGGAAGAAAGGGGACAGAGAGGTTTTTATCAGAACGAAAGGTGTGAATGGCCATGGGTGAGCACCCCGATGCCGCCGTGGTGCGCCGCGCATGCACCGCGTTCCAGCAAGGCGATCTGGACACCCTCTCCACGCTGGTGACGGCGGACGTCGTCCAGCATGTGCCCGGTGACAACATGCTCGCCGGACACCACAAGGGCCGCGACGCGTGCATGCAGCTGTGGCGTACCGAGTACGAGGAGACCGGCGGCACACTGCGGGTCGACATCGACTCGGTGATGCCCGACGGGCGCGGGCACGTGATCTCCGGCCATCGCTGCCGCGCCGAGCGCGGCAACCGCACGATGGACATGAAGACCGGGCTGTTCTTCACCATCGTCGGTGGAAAGATCAGCGACATCGACCAGTGCGTCGAGGACATCGACGCCGCCGACGCCTTCTGGGGGAAGTGACCCCGGAGCATGCGCGTGGCCCCGCCCACCAGGGCGGGGCCACGCGATACGGCCCGTCTCAGGCCAGCAGGCCCGGGATGGTCGCCTCGTAGGGCTCCCGCAGCTCCGCCAGCGGGATCGAGAACTGGCCCTGGACGTCGATCGTCTCGCCGTCCACGACACCGATCCGGGTCGCGGGAAGCCCGCGCGCCCCGCACATGTCGTTGAAGCGGATCTCCTCGCTGCGCGGGACGGACACGACGGCCCGGCCCGCGGACTCGGAGAACAGCAGCACGAAGGGGTCCGTGCCGTCGGGGACGACGATCCGGGCGCCCTTGCCGCCGCGCAGGCACGACTCGGTCACGGCCTGGATCAGGCCGCCGTCGGACAGGTCGTGGGCCGCGTCCACCATGCCGTCGCGGGAGGCCGAGATCAGGATCTCGGCGAGCAGCCGCTCGCGCTCCAGGTCCACCTTCGGCGGCAGCCCGCCCAGGTGGTCGTGGATCACCTGCGACCAGGCCGAGCCGCCCAGCTCCTCGGCGGTGTCGCCGAGCAGGTACAGCAGCTGGCCCTCCTCGGCGAACGCCATCGGCGTGCGCCGCGCGACATCGTCGATCACGCCGAGCACGGCGACGACCGGCGTCGGGTGGATGGCGGTCTCCCCGGTCTGGTTGTAGAGGGAGACATTGCCGCCGGTGACCGGGGTGCCCAGGGTCTGGCAGCCGTCCGCCAGGCCGCGGGTGGCCTCCGCGAACTGCCACATGACCGCGGGGTCCTCCGGCGAGCCGAAGTTGAGGCAGTTGGAGATCGCGAGCGGCTTGGCACCGGACGCGGCGACGTTGCGGTACGACTCGGCCAGGGCGAGCTGCGCACCCGCGTACGGGTCGAGCTTGGCGAAGCGGCCGTTGCCGTCGGTGGCGACGGCGACGCCGAGCCCGGTCTCCTCGTCGACCCGCACCATGCCGGAGTCCTCGGGCTGGGCGAGGACCGTGTTGCCCTGTACGAAGCGGTCGTACTGGTCGGTGACCCAGGACTTGGACGCCTGGTTCGGGGCGGAGATCACGCGCAGCACCTGCTCGCGCAACTCGTCCCCGGTGGCCGGGCGGGGCAGCTTGCCCGCGTCGTCGGCCTGGAGGGTGTCCTGCCAGTCGGGGCGGGCGTACGGGCGCTCGTACACCGGGCCCTCATGGGCGACGGTGCGCGGCGGCACGTCCACGATCTGCTCGCCGTGCCAGAAGATCTCCAGCCGCTCGCCGTCGGTGACCTCACCGATCACGGTGGCGATGACGTCCCACTTCTCGCAGATCTCCAGGAAGCGGTCGGCCTTCTCCGGCGTCACGATCGCGCACATGCGCTCCTGCGACTCGCTCATCAGGATCTCCTCGGGGGAGAGCGAGGAGTCGCGCAGCGGCACGGTGTCGAGTTCGACGCGCATACCGCCGGAGCCGGCGCTGGCCAGCTCGCTGGTGGCGCAGGACAGACCGGCGCCGCCGAGGTCCTGGATGCCCTCGACCAGGTCTTCCTTGAAGATCTCCAGGGTGCACTCGATGAGCAGCTTCTCCTGGAACGGGTCGCCGACCTGGACGGCGGGGCGCTTGGTGGGCTTCGAGTCGTCGAAGGTCTCGGAGGCGAGCACGGAGACGCCGCCGATGCCGTCCCCGCCGGTGCGGGCGCCGTAGAGGATGACCTTGTTGCCCGTGCCTGACGCCTTGGCCAGGTGGATGTCCTCATGCTTCATGACGCCCACGCACAGGGCGTTGACCAGCGGGTTCCCCTGATAGCAGGCGTCGAAGACGACCTCGCCGCCGATGTTGGGCAGGCCCAGGCAGTTGCCGTAGCCGCCGATGCCCGCGACGACACCGGGCAGCACCCGCTTGGTGTCGGGGTGGTCCGCGGCGCCGAAGCGCAGCGGGTCCATGACGGCGACCGGGCGGGCGCCCATCGCGAGGATGTCGCGGACGATGCCGCCGACGCCGGTGGCCGCGCCCTGGTAGGGCTCGACGTACGAGGGGTGGTTGTGCGATTCGACCTTGAAGGTGACCGCGTACCCCTGGCCGACGTCGACCACGCCCGCGTTCTCGCCTATGCCGACGAGCAGGGCGTCGGTCTCCGGGGCCTTCTCGCCGAATTGCCGCAGATGGACCTTGCTCGACTTGTACGAGCAGTGCTCGGACCACATGACGGAGTACATGGCCAGCTCGGCGCCGGTGGGCCGGCGGCCCAGGATGGCGCGGATGCGCTCGTACTCGTCCTGCTTCAGTCCCAGCTCCGCCCAGGGCTGCGCGGTGTCCGGGGTCTGGGCGGCGTGCTTGGTGGTGTCCAGGGTCATGCGCTGACCAGCCTCTTGAGGATCGAGGTGAAGAAGCCGAGCCCATCGGTACGACCGGTGCCGATCAGCGGCTCGACGGCGTGCTCGGGGTGCGGCATGAGGCCGACGACATTGCCCTCCGCGTTGGAGATCCCGGCGATGTCGCGCAGGGAGCCGTTGGGGTTCAGCTCCTCATAACGGAAGACGACGCGCCCCTCGGCCTCGAGTTCATCGAGGACGCGCTCGTCGGCGACATAGCGGCCGTCGATGTTCTTCAGCGGGATGTTGATCTCCTGGCCCTGCTCATACGAGCGGGTCCAGGCCGTCTCCGCGTTTTCCACTCGCAACTTCTGGTCGCGGCAGATGAAGTGCAGATGGTTGTTGCGCAGCATCGCACCGGGGAGCAGATGGGTCTCGGTGAGAACCTGGAACCCATTGCAGATGCCAAGCACCGGCATACCCGCCTTCGCCTGGGCGATGACGGTCTCCATTACCGGGGAGAAGCGGGAGATCGCTCCGGCTCGCAGATAGTCGCCGTAGGAGAAGCCGCCCGGCAGGATCACCGCGTCGACCTGCTTGAGGTCCTTGTCGCGGTGCCACAGCGGTACGGCTTCGAGACCGGCGGTACGGACCGCGCGCTGAGTGTCGCGGTCGTCGAGGGTTCCGGGGAAAGTGACGACTCCGACGCGTGCGGTCACGACTCCGCCTTTGCGGCGGCGTCGGCCTCGGCGGCCTCGACCTTCACATCGAAGTCCTCGATCACGGTGTTCGCGAGGAAGGTTTCGGCGATCTCGTGGATACGGGCGAGGGCGGCGTCGTCGACGGGGCCCTCCACTTCGAGTTCAAAGCGCTTGCCCTGACGGACGTCGGCGATGCCCTCGAAACCAAGACGGGGCAGTGCGCGCTGCACCGCCTGGCCCTGGGGGTCGAGGATCTCCGGCTTGAGCATGACGTCGACTACGACGCGTGCCACTGGCACTCCCGATGGTGTGGTGCTGGTGCGTAAGGCGGTGGCCCAAGCCTACCCCGAGCAAAAATCTACGCGAGTAGATATCCCTTCGAGGTCACGCGTGCGCATCATCCTCGACTCATCCGCGACAACCACGAGGGAAAGATCCAGCAAAAACGCATCGTCCGGATTGTGATGTGACACGCTGACGGAATTACCGGGGCTTCACAATGCAATGCCCATCGCTGTACAAATGAAAAAGCATTGTTCGCTAACAACTGGACAGCTGACATCTTTGCACGTCAACGCAACGATGCAGCCCGAAAGGACCGATATCCGTGGCACAGCGCGTAGTAGTCACGCTCTCCGACGACCTCGACGGACGGGAAGCCGAGGAGACGGTCACGTTCGGTCTGGACGGCAAGTCGTACGAGATCGACCTCACCGCCTCCAATGCATCGAAACTTCGCGACGCCCTCGCCCCGTATGTCGAGGCGGGCCGCAAGCGGGCCCGCTCCGGCAAGACCTACCGCCGCACCTCCGTGGCCCCGGACCCGGCAGCGGTGCGCGCCTGGGCGCGGTCGCACGGCATGGAGGTGCCGCCGCGCGGGCGCATCCCCAAGAAGGTCTACGAGGCCTTCAACGAGTCGCGCTGAACCGCTCGTTCAGGCGGCGTTCAGCCGAGTTGCACAACACCCCGGGTGGTCCGCTAGAGTCTGGAGCACGCCGAGGGGCGAGGCCGGAAGGCCAAAACCCCGAGGAACACACCATGCGGGTGTAGCTCAGTAGTAGAGCGCCCCCTTTCCAAGGGGGAGGCGCAGTGTGCGATCCCTGTCACCCGCTCTCATCACTCATCGTTCACCTTCGGGAGATCCGGTAGAGTGATGCGCGCGCCGATCGGTGAAAGCCGGTCGGAGGCATGCGGACGTAGCTCAGTTGGTAGAGCGCAACCTTGCCAAGGTTGAGGTCGCGAGTTCGAGCCTCGTCGTCCGCTCTCCAGATGCTTGAGGCGCCGGTCGAATCGACCGGCGCCTCAAGCCTTTTCGGTGTCCGGCCCGCCGTCGCGATGACATTTGTCATCGGGGCTGATGACAGCGCGCACTACAAGTGCTCCCCCGGGCGGCGAAAGCCTGGAGCCATGGATGTGAAAGAGAGCGCGATCGCGGTCGACGGGCTGCGGCGGAGATACGGGCCGAGCGGGAGCCGGGGGTACGACGCGGTACGGGGCATCTCGTTCTCGGTGGCGCGCGGCGAGCTGTTCGCGCTGCTGGGCACGAACGGCGCGGGCAAGACCTCCACCGTCGAACTGCTGGAGGGGCTCGCCGCCCCGACCGGCGGCGCGGTGCGGGTCCTCGGCCACGACCCGTACAAGGAGCGGGGGAAGGTGCGGCCGCGGATCGGGATGATGCTCCAGGAAGGCGGCCTGCCGCCGGAGCTGACGGTCGCCGAGACCGCGCGGATGTGGGCGGGGTGCACCAGCGGCGCCATGCCCGTCCGGGAGAGCCTGGGCCTGGTGGGGCTGGCCGGGCGGGCGGACGTACGGGTCAAGATGCTCTCCGGCGGCGAGCGGCGCCGGCTGGACCTGGCGCTCGCCCTGCTCGGCCGCCCCGAGGTGCTGTTCCTCGACGAGCCCACGACCGGGCTGGACGCGGAGGGCCGACGGGACACCTGGGAGCTGGTGCGGACGCTGCGCGACCAGGGCACCACGGTGCTGCTGACCACTCACTACCTGGAGGAGGCCGAGGCGCTGGCCGACCGGCTCGCGATCATGCACGCGGGGCGGATCGCCACCTCCGGCCGGGTCGCGGACATCGTCGCCGCGCGTCCATCGAACCTCTCCTTCACCCTGCCCGACGGCGTCTCGGCCGACGACCTGCCCCCGCCCGCCGCACTGGGCGCCCTCGAACGGGACTCGCTGGGCCAGTCCGTACGGCTGCGCACCCGCGACCTCCAACTCACCGCGACCGAGGTGCTGCTGTGGGCGCGGGAGCGGCGGATCGGGCTCGGCGGGCTCGACGCCCGGTCGGCCTCGCTGGAGGAGGCGTTCCTGCACATCGCGAGCACCGTCGACACGGCACAGGGGGAGACACCGTGAGCACGACGACCACCACGGCACCGGCACCGGCCGACACGGCACCGACGACCGCCGCACGGGGGCGGGTGTGGGCCCTGGCCCGCGGCGAACTGACCCTGCTGGCCCGCAACAAGGCCGCGCTGGCGTACGCGCTGGTGCTGCCCGGCCTGCTCACGTACAGCATGAAGACGGCGGTCAAGGGCGTCGATCTGAAGGGCACCGGGCTGGACCTGGGCACCATGCTGCTGCCCGGTTCGATCGGCATGGCGCTGGTGCTGGCCGTCTACATGAACCTCGTCGGCGTCTATGTGATCCGCCGTGAGGACCTGGTCCTCAAGCGGCTGCGCGCCGGGGAGCTGACCGATTCGGAGATCCTGTCCGGGGCCGCGCTCCCCGCCGTCCTGCTCGGACTCGCGCAATGCGTGCTGCTGGTGGTGGGGGTGGGCCTCGCGCTCGATGTGTCCGCGCCGGAGGCCCCGTATCTGGCCGTCGTCGGGATCGCGGTCGGCGTGGGGCAGATGGTGATGCTGGCCGCCGCGACCGCCGCGTTCACCAGGACCTCGGAGTCCGCGCAGCTGACCCCGGTGCCGATGATGATGATCTCGATGGTGGGCTCCGGTCTGTTCGTGCCGCTGGAGGTGATGCCGGACCAGGTCGCCTCGGTGTGCGAGCTGTTGCCGCTGACCCCGGTGGTCGACCTCGTACGGGCGGGCTGGACCGGGGACATGAGCGCGGTCGACGCCCTGGGCACCCTCGCGACCGCGCTGGCCTGGACGGTGCTGGCATGGTGGGCCGTACGGAAGCGGTTCCCCTGGGAACCGCGGCGCTGACCGAACGGCGCCGGCCGAACGAGGGGGTACGGGATCGTGATACGGCGATGGCGCGGGGCGGCGCGGCTGACGCGGGTGGAACTGTTCACCCGGTGGACGCTGTACGTGGTGCCGTGGTGCGTGACGATCGCGGTGGGGTCCGGCGCGCTGGCCGTGGCGGTGCGGAACGCGTCACCCGCGCTGGTGTGGACGCTGTTCGGGCTGGCCGTCGCCCAGAACGCGCTCACCGTCCCGCTGTTGCGGCGGGGGCTCGACCAGTATCTGCGCGGCCGCCCGACGGGCCGTCGGCTGCCCGCGCTCGCCGCCGCGCTGACGGTGGCGGGGCTGGCCACCGGGATCGTGCTCCAGGCGACCGGTGGGCCGTACGGGACGGGGACGGCCGTCCGGGCCGCCGTGCTCCACATGTCGTCGTTCGCCATCGTGTACGCGCTGCTGCTGCCGGTCCGTACCTACTTCGCCCTGCACACGGGGATCGGGGCGGTACTGGCCCTGACGCTGGCGACGGTCCACCCGGGCGCTGCGGCCCCGGTGTGGACGTTCGCCGGAGTCCTCGTCACCAGTGCGTTCTGCCTGTTCTCGGTCCGCTGCTCGGGGTGGATGCTCCAGGTTATGTACGAGGTGGACGCCAACCGGGAGGTGCAGGCGCGGCTGGCGGTCGCGGAGGAACGGCTGCGGTTCGGCCGCGATCTCCACGATGTGATGGGACGGAACCTGGCGGTGATCGCCCTCAAGAGCGAGCTGGCGGTGCAACTGGCCCGGCGGGAGCGGCCCGAGGCCGTGACGCAGATGGTGGAGGTGCAGCGGATCGCGCACGAGACCCAGATGGAGGTCCGGGGCGTGGTGCGCGGGTACCGGGAAGCGGATCTCCAGGTGGAGTTGGCCGGGGCGCGCTCGGTGCTGCGCGCCGCCCGGGTCGACTGCCGCGTCGACTTCCCGGCCGAGGACGACGGCGGGGCGCCGCTGCCCGAGGCGGTGCGGTCCGCGCTGGGCTGGGTGGTCAGGGAGGGGACGACGAACGTGCTGCGGCATGCGGACGCCGGACGGTGCGCGGTCCGGGTCCGGGTACGGGCGGGGACGGCGGTGCTGGAGATGGAGAACGACGGGGTGCCCACGGAACTCCGGACCGGTACGGGGGCCGGTACCGGGGACGGAGCCGGGACCGGAGCAGGAGAGGGCAGCGGGCTCAAGGGGCTGCGGGAGAGGCTCGCGGCGCTCGGCGGCACGCTGGAGTCCGGTCCCGGCGACGGCGTCGGGACGTACCGGCTGCGGGCCGAACTCCCGCTGGAGGGCGCCGCATGAACGACGCCGGGGTGATCCGGGTGCTGCTCGCCGACGACGAGCATCTGATCCGCGGTGCGCTCGCCGCGCTGCTGTCCCTGGAGGACGACCTGCTGGTGGTCGCCGAGGCCGCCTCCGGCCCGGAGGCGCTGGCGATGGCGCGGGCGCACCGGCCCGATGTGGCGGTGCTGGACCTCCAGATGCCGGGCAGGGACGGGGTCGGGGTGGCGGCGGCGCTGCGGTCCGAGCTGCCGGACTGCCGCACCATGATCGTGACCAGTCACGGCAAACCGGGCCACCTGAAGCGGGCGCTGGAGGCGGGGGCGCGGGGGTTCGTACCGAAGACCGCCTCGGCGCAGCAGCTCGCCGAGATCATCCGGGCGGTGCACGGCGGCAGCCGGTACGTGGACCCCGACCTGGCCGCGGACGCGATCAGCGCGGGCGACTCCCCGCTCACCGCGCGCGAGACGGAGCTGCTGGACCTGGCTGCGGACGGGGCATCCGTCGCGGAGATCGCCCGGCGGGCGGCGCTGTCCCCGGGGACGGTACGGAACTATCTGTCCGCGGCGGCGGCGAAGCTGCACGCCGAGAACCGGCATGCGGCGGTGCGCAGGGCGCGCGAGCGGGGCTGGCTGTAGAACGCTTTGTGGGGCTTTGTCCCGACGGTGGTGGCGACGGCCGGAGGTTTGGTTATAGTAGAGGCGCGCCGGACGGGAAACCGAGCGGTGCAGGCGGACGTAGCTCAGTTGGTAGAGCGCAACCTTGCCAAGGTTGAGGTCGCGAGTTCGAGCCTCGTCGTCCGCTCCAGCTCAAGGGCCCCGGTCGATGCGACCGGGGCCCTTGGCGTATGCCGCCTACCGGCCGCCTACCAGCTGATGCCGGTCAGCCGCTCGTACGCCTCCACGTACTTCGCCCGCGTCTGCTCCACGACCTCCGCCGGGAGCGGCGGCGGAGGCTGCTCACCGTGGCGGTCCCAGCCGGAGGCCGGGGAGGTCAGCCAGTCGCGCACGAACTGCTTGTCGAAGGACGGCTGGGCGCGGCCCGGCTGCCAGGTGTCGGCGGGCCCAGAAGCGGGACGAGTCGGGGGTCAGCACCTCGTCGGCGAGGACCAGCTCGGCGCCCTCGGCGTCCGCGGTGGCCGCCGCGTAGCCGAACTCGAACTTGGTGTCGGCGAGGATGATGCCCCGCTCCCGGGCGATGTCGCGGGCCCGGGCGTACACCGCGAGGGTGGTCTGGCGCAGGTTCGCGGCGGGCTCGGCGCCGATCCGGCGGGCGACCTCCTCGTACGACACGTTCTCGTCGTGCTCGCCGACCTCGGCCTTGGTCGCCGGGGTGAAGATCGGGGCGGGCAGCTCGGAGCCGTCGGTCAGCCCCTCGGGCAGGGCGAGACCGCAGACCGTGCGGCTGCGCTCGTACTCGGCGAGGCCCGAGCCGGTGAGGTAGCCGCGGGCCACGGCCTCGACCGGGATCATTTCCAGCGAGCGGCACACCAGGGTGCGGCCCTGCCAGTCGGCGGGGGCGCCGGGGGGCAGCTCGGTGGACAGCACGTGGTGCGGGACCAGGTCGGCGAGCAGGTCGAACCACCACAGGGAGAGCTGGGTGAGGACCCGGCCCTTGTCGGGGATCTCGGTGGGCAGCACCCAGTCGTACGCGGAGATCCGGTCGCTGGCGACCATGACGAGGTCGCCCCGTTCGGTCCGGTAGAGGTCGCGCACCTTGCCGGTGTGCAGGTGCTCAAGGCCCGGAACCTCGACCGGTTCGGGCTTTTCGACGAATCCGGACACGCTTCCTCCTGGTGGTTCTGTCCAAGCCACCACGATTCTGCCCCACGTCGTCCCGGCGGTGCCGCCAGCCCCGCCTGCCCCGCTCACCCCCGCTTGCAGATCCGGTCCAGCAGGTTCGCCGTGGCCCGCTGCACCCGCTCGTCCATATGCCCCGGCCGATCCAGCGCCGGAGACCACGCGAACGTCCCCGAGGCGAACACCAGGGCGCCGCTGGGGGCGCGGTAGAGGGAGGTGTCCTGGTGGCGGGTGGTGCCCTCGCCGTCCTCGTACGGGGAGTGGGCGAGCAGGATCCGGCGCAGATGCTCGGGCAGCGGGGTGCGCGGGAAGTAGCGGTCGGCCTCGCCCGCGACCAGGCCGGGCAACTCGTCGCCCTCGGCCGCCCCGGTGGCCTCCCACAGCCAGTGGCCGCCGTTCCGCACGATCAGCGGGCGCGGTTCGGGCACCCGGCCCGCGTACTGGATGCCGATCAGCTGCTGCTCGGGCGCCGATTCGCGCCACAGCGCGGCCCGGCCGGGACCGCGCCGCTTGCGGCAGGTCAGCAGGCGGTCCGGGCCGGAGGGCGAGGGGGCCAGCTCGACCTGCCAGTACATGGTGTTCGCGGAGAGGAAGACCAGCGAGGTGCCGCCGTCCCGGGCCCGCTCGACGGTGCGCCGCATCGCGGCCGACCAGTACTCGTCGTGGCCGGGGAAGACCAGGCCGCGGTAGCGGGTGGGGTCGACGCCGCCGGCGTGGAGATCGCGGGTCTCGGCGTAGGCGAGGTCGTACTCGTAGCGCTCGGCCCAGCGGATGAAGTCGTACGCGTGGCCCACGTGCAGCGGCAGCCCCGCGCCCGCGTACGGCCGGTCGAAGGAGACCGTGACGGCCGCTTCGGACTCCCCGAGCAGCCTGCCCCGCTCGTCCCAGGCGTGGTAGAGGCTGGCGCCGGTGCGGCCGTCCTCCGGGTAGAGGTTGTACGCCTGCCAGGTGAAGTCGGGGAGGACCAGAAGCAGATCGGCGGGGCGGCTGTCGCGGACCGTGAACGGGATGTGGCTGCGGTAACCGTCCACGGTGGTGAGCACCGCCACATACGCCCCGAGCTTCCAGTACGACGGGATCTGGAGCCGCCAGGACAGCCACCAGTGGTGGCAGGAGACGGTGCGGTCGGCGGTGAGCGGCGGCGGCTGCACGATGCCGGACAGCCGCGGACTGGTGGTGATCTTCGACGCGCCGTCGCCCCCGTAGTGGCCGATGCGGTAGATGTCCACGCTGAACTGCTGCGGCGGATCGACCGTGATGCGGAAGTCGATGGCCTCGCCGGGGGCGGCGGCGGAGGTCGAGGCGAAGCCCTTGATCTGGCGGCGCACATCGTCGGCGGTGCGCGGGCCGGGGATCCTGACCGCGGTCCCGGGGGCGTGGGCATGGTCCACGTACCACGGGACCACATGGCCCGTGTCGTCGAAGTAGTTCTCACTGGTGCGCAGCCAGGGCAGCGGTCCCTGGCCGAAAGGATCCGTCACCGCGTGGGCCAGCGCCCCGGACTCCCAGCGCCGGATCTGGTCCGTCCCCATCCTCGTTCCCCTCCCTGCGTGCCCCGGCGGCGTCCCTTCGCGCCTCGCTGCCGTGCGTTCCCGTCCCGCCGGTCCGGACCTTGTGGGTCCGGGTCCGCGGGTCCGGTCGGTGAACCGGGCTGGTGGCCCGGTCCGCTGGGCCGGGTGGCAGCGACCGGTCCCAGCACATCACATTACGCACCCACTCCGTCACCGATCGTCGTGAATTCTTCAACCGAAAACTATTCGCAAGCCCTGATTCCGTGCCGGGGCGGACGAATCAGACGAGCCGCACCGGCTTCTCGGGGCGGACGCCGACCTCGGCGAGCCAGCTGCGCAGCGGGGCCGCGTCCCCGTCCTCCACGAGAGTCAGCACCGGATGGGACAGATCGGCGCGGCGGCGGCCGGCCACCAGGAGCGCCGGACCGTCGAGCCAGTCGAGACCGGGGGCCGCGCCCGCGGTGTCCACGGCGGCGCAGCAGACCATCGCGGTCACATGGTCGGCGAGCAGCTCACGGCCCGTACGGGGTGGCTGGAGCGGGAGCAGCGGCGCGAACCCGTCGATCCAGGGGTCGCCGCCCGCGCCCTCCGCCGTACGCGCCTGACGGGCCTGTGCGGTGGCCCGGTGGGCGGCGGCCTCCTCGCGGGCCAGCTCCACGGTGAGCCGGGCCGCCAGGTCCTCGCCGAGCCCGTCACCTCCGATGCCGGTGCCTTCGGGGGCGGTGGCGGTGAGCCGGTCCATGACCCGGGCCAGGGTCGGCGGAGTGGGAGTGCTCGCGGGGGTCGGCGGCGGTCCTGAGGGGTCCGTGCGCTCGTCGAGGACGCGGTGGAGGCGGGCCGCCTCCTGGCGCCACTTGCGGTCCACGACCTCCTCCGGATACTGCCCCCAGTCGACCGGGGACCAGTCCGGGCCCGGCTCCGGCGGGCCGCCGTGGAAGAGCCGCGCCGCCAGCAGCGACGTGGCCTCGTCGATCAGTCCGGGCTCCTCCAGCAGATCGCAGGCGGGCCGCTCACTGAGCCGGGAGGCGAACCCCTCGGCGAGCCGGTCCCGGCGGGACAGCTCGGTCAGCGCCGACACCACGCCCGCGTCCAGCCGGGACGGCCAGCGGCCCATCCGCCAGGCGGGCAGCGCCACCCGGGTCAGCAGCCGGTCCCAGCCCGCGTACGCCAGGCCCACCTGCTCCTGGGCGACGATCCGCAGCCCGTAGTCGACGGCCTGGGCGCGCTCGGAGGCGGCCGCGGCGACCGCGCGCTCCATCTGGGCGGCGTGGTCCCGGCAGTTGCGCAGCAGCAGCCGGGCGATCCAGCCGAGGAAGGCGAGGGCGGGGCGGCGGACGGCCCGGCCGAGCGGGGTGCCTCCGCCGCTCGCGAGGTCGTCGTCCCGGGAGGCCGCGACCGCCACGGCGGCGTCCAGCCCGCGCACGAAGCGGCGGGCCGC
>NZ_GG657754.1:4990646-5005804 GCF_000158915.1 Streptomyces himastatinicus ATCC 53653
TGAGCGGCACAGTAGTTGGAGGCCGGGCGTGCGTCAGCAGGATGCGGAAGCCCTCACCCGATGGAATGGCCTTGGGGAGAACCGGGAACTCCGCGACCCCGCGGCCTCAGGCGCCGCCCGCGGCGCCTGAGGCGTCCGTGGCCGCCTTCGCCGCGATGTCGGTGCGGTGGTGGGAGCCGTCGAGCCCGATCCGGGCCACCGCCCGGTACACCCGCTCCCGGGCCTTGGCCAGGTCCGAGCCGGACGCGGTGACGGAGAGCACCCGGCCCCCCGCGCTCAGCACGTCGCCGGACGCGCCGTCCCGCTTGGTGCCCGCGTGCAGTACGTACGCCGTGGGCCCGTCCTCGGCGGTCACCTCGTCCAGTCCGGTGATCGGGTCACCGGTGCGCGGGGTGCCGGGATAGTTGTGCGAGGCGATCACGACGGTCACCGCGGCGCCGTCGCTCCAGCGCAGCGGCGGCTCGGCCGCCAGCGCACCGGTCGCTGCGGCCTTCAGCAGACCCGCCAGGGGGGTCTTCAGCCGGGCCAGCACGACCTGGGTCTCCGGATCGCCGAAGCGCGCGTTGAACTCGATGACCCGCACCCCGCGCGAGGTGATCGCGAGCCCCGCGTACAGCAGCCCGGAGAAGGGCGTACCGCGGCGGCGCAGCTCGTCGACGGTGGGCTGGCAGACCGTGGCCACGATCTCGTCCACCAGGGCGGGGTCGGCCCAGGGCAGCGGGGAGTAGGCGCCCATGCCGCCGGTGTTCGGGCCCTCGTCGCCGTCGTACGCCCGCTTGAAGTCCTGGGCGGGCTGGAGCGGCACCACGGTCTCGCCGTCGGTCACGGCGAACAGCGACACCTCGGGGCCGTCGAGGAACTCCTCGATCACCACGCGGCCGCAGGCCAGCGCGTGCTCGCGGGCTTCCTCGAGGTCGCCGGTCACCACGACGCCCTTGCCCGCGGCGAGCCCGTCGTCCTTGACCACGTACGGCGGGCCGAAGGCGTCGAGTGCCTCGTCGACCTCGGCGGGGGTGGTGCAGACGTAGGCGCGGGCGGTGGGCACGTTCGCCGCGGCCATGACGTCCTTCGCGAACGCCTTCGACCCCTCCAGTTGCGCCGCCTCGGCGGACGGCCCGAAGGCCGGGATGCCGCGGGCGCGCACGGCGTCGGCGACGCCAGCGACGAGCGGCGCCTCCGGGCCGACGACGACCAGACCGGCCCCCAGCGCGGCGGCCAGGTCGGCGACGGCGGCGCCGTCGAGGGCATCGACGGCGTGCAGCTCGGCGACCTCCGCGATACCGGCGTTGCCGGGCGCGCAGTGCAGTGCGGTGACGTCGGGATCGAGGGAGAGGGAGCGGCACAGGGCGTGTTCGCGGGCGCCGCCGCCGATGACGAGGACCTTCACGGTAGGCACCCTACGGCCTCCCCCGTCCGGCCGGCCCCGCGCCCCCGTCGCGTCCGGCACGGCCGGACGGGGTGGGGGCGGGTCGTGGTCCCGGGCGGGTGGGCACTCTTTCGGGTGAGCGGGAATGGGGCTCTATATCCGATGTCCACCACTTATGGGCGGAATACCCGTGATCGTGGCCGCGTGGCCAGCCGTTCGGCGGTAGGAATGGTCGTCGCGCATCAGCGGCGCGCGGGTGCGCGTCAGCCGCGCGCCAGGAGAAACACCGCCGCAGAGGGAGTGCACGGGTGAGTCAGCCGGAGATGCAGCCCGAGGAACTCCCTCGGCAGGAGGGGGCGAGGGCACGGGAGGACCTGCTCGGCCGGACGTTCCCGCACGGCGACTGGGGGGAGCCCGCCGAGCGGCTCGACGAGCTGTACCAGTGGGTCGAGGAGGGCGCGCTGCGGGTGGGCGCCTGGTATCTGGCCGACCGGCTGTGGAAGCGGCGGGCCGCCCGCGCGCTGCGGGGCGGGGCCGCGGTGGGCGCGGTGGCGGGGGTCGTGCTGCCGCTGCTGGAGCTGACCGGGGCGCTGGGCGGCGGCGCCGGATGGGGCGCGCTGGCGCTGCTGCTGGCCGTCGCGTGCGTGGGCTGCGACCGGTATTACGGGCTGACGTCCGGCTGGATGCGGGACGTGGCCACGGCGCAGGCGGTGCAGCGGCGGCTGGAGTCGCTCCAGTTCGACTGGGCGTCGGAGAGCGTCCGGGAGGTGCTGGGCCCGACCGAGGGCACCGCGTCCGAGGCCGTGGAGCGGTGTCTGCTGGTGCTGCGGCGGTTCTGCGAGGACGTGTCGGAGCTGGTGCGGACGGAGACCGCGGGCTGGATGGTGGACTTCGGCTCGGGGTCGGCGCCGCTGTTCACCCATTCGCTGTTCACGCAGTCACTGGTGGCCCAGGGCTCCCGCCCGGACAGCGGGAGCCCCGCGCACCGCTTTCCGCTGCCGCCGGGCAGCACCCGGCCCAATATGCCGCGGCAGCGTCCTCCCGAGCCGCCCCGCTGACCTGCGGGCGCGGCAGGGGCCAGGGGTCGGGGGGCAGGGGTCAGCTGAAGAGGATCATCGATCCCTGGCTCAGGCTGCGGGTGGCGGCCGCGTGCAGCCCCAGCCAGACATGGCGTTCACGGGCGAACGGGCTGTCCTCGTACGGCCCGGGGGCGGCCGGCTCCTCCAGGCTGGTCGGCCGGGTGGGGGGCGTGGGCGCGGCCGGGGGGTTGGACGGGTCGATGCCGAGCGCCGGGGCGACCGCCTCCAGTTCGCGCAGCAGCCCGTGACTGGAGCCCAGGGGGCCGCCGCCCTCCATGAGTTCGTCGTTGGCGAGCGGGCCCGGGAAGTCGACGGGGACGTAGGCGCCCGCGTGGTCGTAGTGCCACACCAGGTGCGACTGCTTGGCCGTGGGCTCGAACATCTCCAGCAACTGCTCGTAGTCCCCGCCGAGTTCGTCGACCGGGGTGACGGCGAGCCCGCACAGCTGGAGGAGGTAGGCGCGGCGGAGGAAGTGGAGTGCGTCGTAGTCGAATCCGGCTACCGGGGCGACGTCCCCGGACAGGCCCGGCATGTAGCCGAGGACGGGCACCGGCGGCAGACCGGCCTCTCCGAGTGCCTTGTCGTAGGTTGCGATCTCGTCGGCGAAGGGATTGTCGGGGCTGTGGCACAGCACATCGACAAGGGGGACCAGCCAGAGGTCACAGGCCACGCGATCTCACTCTCGTATCCGTATGGTCGCTGGTCGGTTCAGCGTAGTGCCCCGGGTACGCGGCGCGAAGAGCGCTGACGGCAGCTGTCCCCCTCAGGGGGTTGTCAGGGGTGTCATCAGGGCGCGTCGGTCACCAACCGCTCGATCAGCGCACGGAAGTGCGCGTTGTACGCCGATATCAGCCGCTCGGAGGTCTTGGGATCACCGCGGGTGACGGCCGCGGTCAGCTCGCAGTGGCCCGCCCACAGTTCGCCGCGCAGATCGGGGACCCGGCGCAGATAGGGCACGGTGAAGACCCAGGTCTGCATCCGCAGCCGCTGGAGGAAGTCGGTGATGTAGGGGTTGCCGACCAGCCCGCATATCTCGCGCCAGAACCGCAGGTCGTAGCCGATGAGGATGTCGAGGTCGCCGCCGCGGGCGGCCCGCTCGGCGGCCTCGGCCCGGCGCCGCACCGAGGCCAGGGACTGCGGGTTCATGGTGTTCAGCGTCTGCTCGACGGCGTGCCGGAACAGTCCCTCGACGACCATGTTGCGGGCGTCGACCATGTGCCGGAAGTCCTTGATGGTGAACTCGTGGACCTTGAAGCCACGGTGTTCCTCGACGTCCAGCAGCCCCTGGGAGCACAGGTCGAGCAGAGCCTCGCGGACCGGGGTCGCGGAGACGCCGTAGTGGTCGGCCATCTCCTTGACGGTGAACTGCCGCCCCGCCGGCAGTCTGCCCGCGAGCACCTCGTCACACAGCGCGTCGGCGATCTGCTGCCGCAGGGTGTTCCGCTTGACCGGGCTGGTGCCGGGCACGGGCATCGAGGACCGTCTCCTTCCGCGGCCGTCGTGTCATGTCATCCGGAAGCGGACGGCCCTCGCATCACGATATGCGAGGGCCGTTGCGCAAAGTACGCAGAGTCAGGTGGTGGTCTACACCGGACGGCTATATGTGGCTATGGGGCGTGAAGAGGACGTGACGCCATGGTGAGGGCGTGATTACACGGTGTGGGCGTCCGCCGCGCCCAGCGCCTCGTCCAGGATCGCCAGACCCTCCTTGGCCTCGGACTCGGTGACCGTGCACGGCGGCACCACGTGCGTACGGTTCATGTTCACGAACGGCCACAGCCCGCCGCGCTTGCAGGCGGCCGCGAAGTCGGCCATGGGCTGGTTGGCCGCGCCGCTCGCGTTGTACGGGACGAGCGGTTCGCGCGTCTCCTTGTTCTTGACCAGATCGAGCGCCCAGAACACGCCCAGACCGCGCACCTCGCCGACGGAAGGGTGGCGCTCGGCGATCTCCTTCAGGGCCGGGCCGATCACGTTCTCGCCGATCGCGGCCGCGTTCTCCACGATGCCCTCCTCCGCCATCGCGTTGATGGTGGCGACGGCGGAGGCGCAGGCCAGCGGGTGGCCGGAGTAGGTGAGCCCGCCCGGGTAGGGCCGCTGGTCGAAGGTGGCGGCGATCTCGGCCGAGATGGCGACGCCGCCGAGCGGCACATAGCCGGAGTTGACGCCCTTGGCGAAGGTCAGGAGGTCAGGGGTGACGCCGAAGTGGTCGGCCGCGAACCAGTGGCCGGTGCGGCCGAAGCCCGCCATGACCTCGTCCAGGATGAAGACGATCCCGTACCGGTCGCAGATCTCCCGGACCCCGGCCAGATAGCCGGGCGGCGGCACCATGATCCCGGCGGTGCCGGGGATGGTCTCCAGGATGATCGCGGCGATGCCCGCCGGGCCCTCGTAGGCGATGGTGTCTTCCAGGTGGCGCAGCGCGCGCTCGCACTCCTGCGCCTCGTTCTCGGCGTGGAACGGCGAGCGGTAGAGGAACGGCGCCCAGAAGTGGACGACACCGGCCGAGGCGGTGTCGGAGGGCCAGCGGCGCGGGTCACCGGTCAGGTTGATCGCGGCGGCGGTGGCACCGTGGTACGAGCGGTAGGCGGAGAGCACCTTGGAGCGGCCGGTGTGCAGCCGGGCCATGCGGACCGCGTTCTCGACCGCCTCGGCGCCGCCGTTGGTGAAGAAGATCTTGTCGAGGTCGCCGGGGGTGCGCTCGGCGACCAGCCGCGCCGCCTCGGACCGCGCGTCCACGGCGAAGCCGGGCGCGATGGTGCACATCTTCGCCGCCTGCTCCTGGATGGCGGCGACGACCTTGGGGTGCTGGTGGCCGATATTGGTGTTGACCAGCTGACAGCTGAAGTCGAGGTAGCGGTTGCCGTCGTAGTCCCAGAAGTACGAGCCGTCGGCGCCCGCGATCGCGAGCGGGTCGATCAGCCCCTGCGCGGACCAGGAGTGGAAGACGTGTGCGCGGTCGGCAGCCTTGACGGCGGCGCCGGCGGCGGGATCGGGGCTGGGGTGCGTGGACTGCACGGACACGTTCGCTACCTCTGATCGCTCGCGGGTCTGGGGCAGCCACCAGCGTACGGAGCCGCCGGACCGGCCGCACACCGCCAAGGTGTACGGCTTCGGCCGCCTGACCCGGCAGAGTGTCGGGTTCCCCCGACCCGCGGCCCCCGCGCGGACGCGGCCGTCAGTCGTCCACGTCCTGGTCCGGGGCCACGACCGGGCGGCCCGCGTCCGTGCAGGTGAGCACCGTGGTGATGTCGTCCTGGTCGTCCTCGTCGCCCGAGTCCGGCTCCATCTCGACGGAGGCCACAGGCCCGGGGCCGCGTTCGACCTCCTCGACGCCGAAGCCGGTGGCGGGGCTCCAGCTGACCAGGTAGATCAGCTGACCCTCGACGGGATCGGGACGGCACTCGGCCGACGCGCTGCCGCCTTCGAAGTGCACACTGCCGCGGCCGACCGCCTCCGCCGTCGCCCTCGCGGGCGGCCCCTTCGGCGTGCCCGGCCGGGACGTCGGGGGCGGGGCCGCAGTCCGTTCCCGGGCCAGCTCGTGGCGTACCCCGGCGTCGTCGAGGGGCGCCGACACATGGGCGTCGGCATCCGGTCCGGCGTGCGTCAGCGCCCACGCGCCGAGCAGGCCCGCTCCGGCGAGCACGCACACCCAGAGCAGGGCGGCCGTCGCGCTGCGCCAGGGCGCGCCGGTCCGCGCGGCCTCGCCGCCGCCGTCGCTCGCGCTGTCGCCGGTGCGGGTACGGGCCGATGTCATGCGTTCCAGCCTGCCGCACCATCATTTAACGTCCGGTTAAGACCCGCACAAACCCCCCAACCGGCCGACCCTCATACGAGTTCACCGTGGCTACCGTGGCCGTATGCCCCATCTGCTCGTGGTCGAGGACGACCCCCAGCTGCGCGGCGCGCTGGTGCGCGCGCTGCGCGACCACGGCCATGCCGTGGCCACGGCCGCCACGGGCATGGCCGGGCTGGACGCGGCCGTCACCCACCGGCCCGACCTCGTGGTGCTCGACCTCGGTCTGCCGGACGTGGACGGGGCCCAGGTGCTGCGCATGCTGCGCGCGGTCAGCGACGTACCGGTGATCGTCGCGACGGCGCGGGACGAGGAGCGCGACATGGTCGCCGTGCTGGGCAGCGGCGCGGACGACTACATCGTCAAACCCTTCGGCGCGGCCCAGCTGGACGCCCGGATCAAGGCCGTGCTGCGGCGGCTGGGCGCACCGGAACCCGAGCCGTCGATCCAGGTCGGCGGGCTGGTCGTCTCGCCCGCGGCGCGGGAGGTGACGCTGGAGGGCGAGGCCGTGGAGCTGACGCCGCGCGAGTTCGACCTGCTGTGTCATCTGGCGCGGCGGGCCGGGCAGGTGGTGAGCCGCCGCGAACTGCTGGCGGAGGTGTGGCAGCAGCCGCTGGGCGGAGCGGACAAGACCGTCGACGTCCATCTGTCCTGGCTGCGCCGGAAGCTGGGCGAGACGGCCCAGAGCCCGCGTTATCTGCACACGGTGCGCACGGTGGGCGTGAAGCTGGCCGCTCCCGGCGACGCGCCGGTGGAGTAGCCGCCGTGCGCCGCCAGTTGCTGTGGCTCACCGCCGCCACCACCGCGCTCGTCCTGGCCGCCCTGCTGGTGCCGCTGGTACTGCTGACCCGCGGTCATGCCGCGGACCGGGCGACCGCCGATGCCACCCAGCGCGCGCAGTCGCTCGCCGCCGTCGTGGGCCGATCGCTCGCGCACCCGGACCGCCGGGACGGGATGGAGCAGGTGCGCACGGCGCTCGACGGGGTGAACGGGCCCGGTCTGCCGCGGTCCTCGGTGATCCTGCCGGACGGGCGCTCGCTCGGCGCACCGGCACCGGTGACGGACGCCGTACGGCTGGCCCGGCACGGTCGCGCGTTCCTGTACGCGCCGGAGGGCGGCGGCCGGGTCGCGCTGGTGCCGGTGCAGGGCATCACCGCGGACCCCGGGGCCGGGGTGCGCTCCGGGGGCACGGCGGTCGTCCAGGTCGCGGTGGACCAGCGGCAGCTGTACGACGGCGTACTGGCCTCCTGGCTGGCCATCGCCGGGATCGGCGCGGGGCTCATCCTGCTGGGCCTGCTGGTCGCGGACCGGCTCGGCGCGCGGCTCGTGGGGTCGACGCGGCGGCTGGCGTCGGTCGCCGACCGCCTGGCGGCCGGGGACCTCGCCGCGCGGGCCGAGCCGGAGGGCCCGCCGGAACTGCGTCTGGTGGCCGTGCAGTTGAACCATCTGGCGTCCCGCATCGACGAACTCCTCGCCGCCGAGCGCGAGAACGCGGCCGACCTCGCCCACCGGCTGCGCACCCCCGTCGCCGTGCTGCGGCTGGACGCGGAGGGGCTGCGGGACACCGCGGAGGCGGAGCGGATCGCCGCCGACGTGGCGGCCCTGGAGCGCAGCGTCGACGAGGTCATCCAGTCCGCACGCCACCCCCTCGGCGGGGGCGCGGAGGACGGTACGGACGGGGGCGCCCCGGCGGCGGAGGCGGGCCGGACCGCGGACCTGGCGGCGCTGGCCCGCGAACGCTCGGCGTTCTGGCTGCCGCTCGCGGAGGACCAGGACCGTACGGTCGCGGTGGACATCCCTGAACAGCCGGTTCCGGTGCGGGTCGGCGAGACGGACCTGACGGCGGTGCTCGATGTGCTCCTGGGCAACGTCTTCGACCACACCCCGCACGGCACCGCCTTCCGGGTCGCCGTCCGGCCCGATGACGACGATGGCGGCGGGGGCGGCGGCGTCCTGGTCGTGGAGGACGACGGGCCGGGCTTCCCCTCGGGCGATATGACCGGGCGTGGCACCAGCGGCGCGGGCTCCACCGGCCTCGGCCTGGACATCGCGCGCCGTACGGCCCGGGAGTCGGGCGGCGAGGTGGTCGTGGCCCCGGCCGCCGCACCCGTCGGAGACGGCCCCTCCGGAAATGGCGCCTCGGGGGCGCGGATCACCGTCCGCTTCGGCGCCCCGCCCGCCCCGGAGGACGTCACCGCGGCGCCCTGAGTCCGTACGGGCGCAACGACTCCGACAACGCAGCGAGGTGCGGCCCGCCGTGGCAGCGGCTGATGTCACAGCGGCGGCGCGGCCCCGCGAAGATCCACCGGACAGGGCCTGGCCGTCACGCGGACCGGGGCAGGCCCGAGCCCCCGCCGAACGCGGCGCGGACCGCTCGGCGCCACTGGTTGGCGGGCAGGTCCGGTCGCAGCACGGCCAGCGCACCGCAGTACTTGGTGAACTCGGCCGCCCGTACCCCCAGCCGGTGCAGCAGTCGGTCGGTCTCCGTCAGATGACCGGCCGACTTGGTCTCGACGACGACCAGCCGCCGGTCGACCGCCAGCGCGGCGCCCGATCGCGGATCGCGGCAGACCAGCCCCGTATCGCAGGTGACCCGCTGCCCCGCGGCGACGAAGGTCGCCCGCCGGTAGTCGGTGATCGCGGACGGACGGAGCCTGTCCGGAGCCTCGATGCCGTAGGCGTCGCGCAGCACGTCGACCAGGAAGGTCCGGGCGGCGGGCCCCTCGGCGCTCTCCCCCGCGCCCAGCTCACGCCGGTGCTTGACGGTCTCGCCGTGCCGGCCCTTGAGCTTGACCTCGAACTGCCGCTCCCCGGAGTCCTCGTACACCCGCTCGCGGACCTTGAACCGCAGCCGCCGCCCCTGCCGGTGGTCGTGGAAGCAGCGCAGGCCGGGGGTATCGAGATAGACGGAGTGGTACCGGAAGGAGCGGCGGCCGCCGATGGTCAGCGCCCGGAAGCCGGAGGCGGTCAGCCGGGCGGCGAACTCCGTGAAGACCTCGGCGGGCAGCAGATAGCCGCGGTCGAATCGGGCCAGCAGCTCGGCGTCCGCCCGCACCTCGGGCAGCGAGACGGGGGCGGCGGCACGGGCCGCGTCCGCCACGGCCCGCAGCGCGGGGGAGGTCATACGGCCTCCCGGGAGAGCGGCGCGGGCCGCTCGGCGGGCCTGGGCAGGGACCCGCGCACCGGCGCGGCCGGGCGGTCGGTCGCGGGCTCGCGGTACCGCACGTCGACGACCGTCAGATCGCGTACGTAGTCGACCTCGACGACCCGCCAGTCCAGCGGCTCCCCGAGCCGGGCGGCGAGGTCGGCGCGGAGCGCGGCCGGGTCGCGGTGCACGGTGTCGAGGGTGACGACGCTGCGCCGCGCGCCCGCCAGCAGCCGCGGATGGTCGGCGACGTACAGGACGAGCAGCAGCAGTGCGCACAGCGCGGCGGCGGGTCCGGCGCCCAGCTGCGGCAGTCCGCTGAGCAGGCCGAGGACCAGGGTCGTGAAGTAGTACGCGACCTCCTCGTGCTGAATGGAGTCGGACCGCAGCCTGATCATGGACAGCACGCCGAACAGGCCGAAGCCGAGCGCCATTCCGCCGTCGCCGCCGGCCCGGGCGAGCGCCGCGACCACCGCGAACAGGGCGACGTTCAAGGCGAGATAGGCCGGTATCAGATCGCGCCGTCGGTGTCTGGGGTAGTAGACGGCGAAGGTGAGCACGCCCACCGCGACCAGGTCGAGGGCCAGATGCAGGCCGAGCGCGCCCCACGACTCCGTGGACTTCATCGGATTCCCTTTCCCGAACAGGACGTCCGGTGTTTCCGGAACGCCCTGTGGACGTTAGGGACAACGCGGTTAAACCCGCCCCTCGCGTGGGTTAACGCAACTACGGCACCCGCCAGGGATACGGAGCGGTACGGACCCGATAACAGATGGTCCGCGTCGGCCACTTCGCTCTCGCCCGCCTTTATTCTCTCCAGGGGGCTGATCAGGGGGATCAGGGAAGGGACGTTCGTCGGCATGGAAGACCTGGGGGCGGAAGACCCGCGCTGGATCGGCGAGTACCGGCTGCTCAAGCGGCTGGGAGCGGGCGGCATGGGCCGGGTGTTCCTGGCGTACTCGGCGCGGGGCCGTACGGTCGCCGTGAAACTCGTCCAGACCGAACTCGCGCAGCAAGCCGAATTCCGGCGGCGCTTCACCCAGGAAGTGCGGGCCGCCCAGCGGGTGGGCGGCGCATGGACGGCCCCGGTCCTCGACGCCGACACCGAGGCCGCGACCCCGTGGGTCGCCACCGGCTACATCGCCGGGCCTTCGCTGCACGCCGTCGTCGCCGAGTCCGGTCCCCTGCCCGAACGGACCGTGCGCATCCTCGGCAACGGCCTCACCCGCGCCCTCCAGTCCATCCACGGCGCCGGTCTCGTCCACCGAGATCTCAAGCCCTCCAACATCCTGGTCACCATCGACGGCCCGCGCGTCATCGAGACGCCCGCCGCGGCGCCGGTACGCCCCGGTGTGCCCGCCCCGCCGCCGCTCCCGCCGACGGCGGGCACCGCCGCCGCCACCGGCCGCCCCGCCGTCGGCCACGTCGTACCCGCTGGCCCCGCCACCGCCCAGCACCCCGCCGCAGGGTGCCACGCCGCCACGGCCCCCGGCCGACCCGCCGAAGACGGCGGAGCAGCGGGAGGAGGCGCCCGTACCCGAGACGCCGCCGACGCCGCCGCCCGCCGCCCCGGGACCGCGCCCCGGCCGCCAGGCCCCTGCTCATCGCCGGGGCGGCGGCCCTCGCCGTGGACAAGTCCGCCAACGACAAGGGCGGCAAGAGCGGACAGGCCACCGACTACGACAAGGCGACCCACACCTCGCCCGGCGCGGGCCCCGGGAATCCGAAGGCGCCCGGCGGGGGTTCGGGGCCGCCGGGGCCAAGGACGACCGCGACCCCACCGGCAGGATGCGCCGGATCGTCCTCTCACAGGGAGCGGTCGGCACCGCGGTGGCCGAGGAGGTCGGCGACAGCAAGAAGTACCACTGCGAGGGCAAGCGGACGCTGGCCTCGGTCGAGAAGGGCCTCGTGCTCAGCCCCGTCAAGGTCACGAAGGCCACACCGGAGGATCTGTGCGAGGCGGGAACCTCGCTCACTTTCACCGCGTCTGGAAAAGACGAGCTCCGGGTCGTGTATGAAGACCCGGACAGCTTCAGCGATGAGACCATGACCCAGACCTTCACCCGTCTCAACTGATCGGCCGATCGGCGTACGGGGACCATCGGCACACGGACAGGAGCCACACCGCGATGGAAAACCTCGGGGCCCAGGACCCGCGGTGGATTGGCGAGTACCAACTGCTCGGCAGGCTCGGCGAGGGCGGAATGGGCAAGGTGTACCTCGCCCGTTCCTCCCGAGGCCGTACCGTCGCCGTGAAGCTGGTACAGACCGAACTCGCCCGGCAACCGGATTTCCGGGGCCGCTTCAAGCGTGAGGTGGAGGCGGCGAGACGGGTGGGCGGTCAGTGGACCGCGCCCGTCCTCGACGCCGACACCGAGGCCGCCGTGCCCTGGGTGGCCACGGGGTACATCGGCGGACCGTCCCTCCACGAGGTGGTGGCCGATGACTTCGGGGCGCTGCCGGAGCAGTCGGTGCGGGTGCTGGCGCACGGTCTGTCGCTGGCGCTGCGCGACATCCACGGCGCGGGGCTGATCCATCGCGACTTCAAACCGTCCAACATCCTGATCACGATCGACGGCCCGCGGGTCATCGACTTCGGCATCGCCCGCGCCCTGGACGCGGTGGGCGGCGGCAACAGCAATCTGACCGTGACGGGTGCGGTCGTCGGCTCGCCGGGGTTCATGTCGCCGGAGCAGGTGCGCGGCGAGACGGTGACCGTGGCGAGCGATGTGTTCTGCCTGGGGTCGGTGCTCGCGTTCGCGGCCACCGGGCGGCAGCCGTTCGGCCGGGTGGACAGCGGCATCCACGCGCTGATGTACCGAATAGCCCAGGAGGAGCCCGATCTGGAGGGGCTGCCCGAGGGGCTGCTCGGCCTGGTCACCGCCTGTCTGAGCAAGGACCCGGCGCAGCGTCCGTCCGTGCCGGACCTGATCGCGTACACCGAGGCGGCCGCGCCCGACCCCGCCGAGCCCTGGCTGCCGGGCGGACTGCTGGCCCGGCTCGGCCGGGACGCGCTCCAGCTGCTGGAGGCCGAGAACCCGCATCAGCAGGTCACGGCCCCGGCGCCCACCCCGCCGCAGAGCGCGTACGCGAACCCGAGCGCGGGCGCGGGCGCCGCGGCCTCCGGGCCCTCGACGCCCCACCCCCCGTCGGCGTACGGCGCGCCGAGCGCCCCCGCGGCGTACGGGTACCCGGTGGGCGGGGCCTGGCCGCAGCAGGGCGGCGGGTACCAGCCCCCGGCAGGCCCGCCGGACCAGGGCCGGAAGGTGCGCTCGGTGCGCGCGCTGGGGAACTCCCTGGTGGCCGTGTTCGTCGTGTGGATGCTGTTGACGATCAGCGATCTGTATCTGCGGATGTCGCAGTTCGGCGCGCTCCGCGACCTGGCCGAAGACGAGGGGAGCGCCGCCGCGGTCGACCGCAGGGCGGAGGCGGTCGCCTCGCTGGACGGCGCCCTGGGCATGTGCGTGGTGGCGCTGGTCATCCTGTGGCTGGTGTGGTTCCGGCGTACGTACGTCAACGCCACGGCCCTGTCCCCCGGCCGGTTGCGGTTCGGCAGCGGCTACGCCGTCGGGGCGTGGTTCATCCCGATCGCCCTGCTGTGGATCCCCAAGCAGATCGCGAACGACATCTGGACCGCCAGCGCTCGCCCGGGCCCCGGACGGGTGCCCCGCGCGGCGCTGCACTGGTGGTGGGCGGCGTTCGTGCTGATGTGCTTCTCCGCCCCGTCCGCCGGGCTCCTGGAAGTGGCCGCCGAAGGCAGCAGGAGCCTGGACGAGCGGGTCGGGGTCGCCGGTCATATCGCTGACGACGGCGTCTCGCTGCTGGCCTCGGTGCTGGCGATCACCGTGGTGGTGAAGCTGACCGGGATGCAGGAGCGGCGCCGGGCGGCGCAGCGGCAGCAGCAGCAACAACCGCCCGTGCCCGCCGGGGTCTTCGGCCCGCCCGCGGTCTGAACAGCCCGACGCGCCCGACGCACGACGGCCCGCACGCGGCGCGATGACGCCGTTCGTGCGGGCCGTACGCAGTGGGCCGAGGGCCCGGGGCCTCAGAGGAACGAGTTGATCTGGATCGTCTCGTCGCGGCCCGGGCCGACGCCGATCGCGGAGATGGGCGCGCCGGACATCTCCTCCAGCGCCTGCACGTACCGCTGTGCGTTCTTCGGCAGGTCGTCGAAGGTCTTGGCCTGGGTGATGTCCTCCGACCAGCCCGGCAGCGTCTCGTAGATCGGCTTGGCGTGGTGGAAGTCGGTCTGGCTGTACGGGAGTTCCTCGATGCGCTTCCCGTCGATCTCGTACGCCACGCACACCGGGATCCGCTCCCAGCCGGTGAGCACGTCGAGCTTGGTGAGGAAGAAGTCGGTGAGCCCGTTGACCCGGGTCGCGTAGCGCGCGATGACCGCGTCGAACCAGCCGCAGCGCCGGTCGCGGCCGGTGGTCACACCGCGCTCGCCGCCGATGGTGCGCAGCTTCTCGCCGTCCTCGTCCAGCAGCTCGGTCGGGAAGGGGCCCGCGCCGACACGCGTGGTGTAGGCCTTCAGGATCCCGATCACCCGGTTGATCTTCGTCGGTCCGACGCCCGCACCGGTGCAGGCGCCGCCCGCGGTCGGGTTGGAGGAGGTGACGAAGGGGTACGTGCCGTGGTCGACGTCGAGCAGGGTGCCCTGGCCGCCCTCGAAGAGCACGACCTGGCCCTGGTCGACGGCGTTGTTGAGGATCAGGGTGGTGTCGGCGACGTAGCCGCGCAGCTGGTCCGCGTAGCCGAGCAGCTCCTCGACCACCTGGTCCACGGCGATGGCGCGGCGGTTGTAGAGCTTGGCGAGGACCTGGTTCTTGAAGTCGAGCGCGGCCTCGACCTTCTGCCGCAGGATCGACTCGTCGAAGATGTCCTGGACCCGGATGCCCACGCGGTTGATCTTGTCGGCGTAGGACGGGCCGATGCCACGGCCGGTGGTGCCGATCTTCCGCTTCCCGAGGAAGCGTTCCGTCACCTTGTCGATCGTGGTGTGATACGGCGTGATCAGGTGGGCGTTACCGCTGATCAGCAGCTTGGACGTATCGACGCCGCGCTCGTTCAGCCCGCTCAGCTCGGAGAGCAGGACCGCGGGGTCGACGACGACGCCGTTGCCGATCACGGGGGTACACCCGGGCGAGAGGATGCCGGACGGGAGCAGGTGCAGGGCGTACTTCTGGTCGCCGACCACCACCGTGTGGCCCGCGTTGTTGCCGCCCTGGTAGCGGACCACGTAGTCGACCGAGCCACCGAGCAGGTCGGTGGCCTTTCCCTTGCCCTCGTCACCCCACTGAGCACCGAGCAGCACAAGTGCGGGCACAGGCGTACACCCCTTCCGGGCGGGGCATGTCCAACGTGCGTGGTGGCGTGCGTCACCACAAGAGCCGTCGAACCGGTGCCCCGGATAGACGAAGCCCCTGGCGCAACAGCGACAGGGGCTCTTGCACCGAGAGATTACCTGAGGAAGGACCGAGGTGTCGGCTCCAGATCCCTGGCACTCTCCGCCGGACACCGTCCGGGGGCGCCGCCTGCTCATGGTCATCGACCCCAACGCCCGGCGAACGGACGGAGAGTCGGTGCGCATCGCGAAGGATGTGCTGTGTGCGGGCGCGCAAACGAAAATCTGCCTGCCGGACGGCCCGGAGGAAGTCGAGCGGGCACTTGCCCGGCGCGGCGGCCGACGGCCGGTCGTGGTGGGCGACGACCGGGCCCTGCTGCGGGTCGTGGAGCTGCTGCACCGGCAGCGCGAGCTGGCGGACGCGGCGC
>NZ_GG657754.1:5005978-5013956 GCF_000158915.1 Streptomyces himastatinicus ATCC 53653
GGCGCGGGCGGTACGGCGCCACCGGGCCCGGCCGGGCCCGCCCACACCGGTCCCGGCACCGCGGACGGCGGCGTGACGGGCGCGGCGGGCGGCGGCGCCCCGGGCGGCTGCGACTGCGGCTGCGATCCGTACGCCGAGGACCCCGGCACGGCCGGGCCGGGGCCCGGGGCCGGGCCCGGCGGCGCGGCGGGCCCACGGCGCCCGGGCGGCTGCGCCGACGGCGTCCACCACCCCTGGTGGACCCCGGCGGCGCGCACCGCGCGGACGGCGCTGACGCTGCTGTCGCTGCCGGTCATGGGGCTCGGCACGGGCGGCCGGGGGCGCCGGGCGCAGCCACCGCCGCAGCGGCTGCGGGTCGAGGCGGACGGGGTGCTGCTGACCGATCTGGACCGGCAGGTCGAGGGCGTCTCGGTGTCGACGGCCGCGCCGGGCGGCGGGCTGGCCGAGGTGGTGGTCCATCCGCACGCGGACGACGGCGCCGAGGGGCCGGTACGGGCGCGGGCCCGGGCCGTGACGGTCTCCGGCCAGGACTTCCGCTACCACTCGGACGCGCTGGTCCGGGGCCCGGTGCGCAGCCGGACCTGGACGGTGCTGGCCGGGGCGTGGCACCTCACCCTGCCGCACCGCCGCTGACCGGTGACGACTCCTCTTTACGGCTCCTCGGCCACGTCGGCGCGGGCCGCCTGGTGGGCGCGCCAGCGCTCCAGCAGGCTGCGCAGTTCGTGCTGCATGAACTCGAAGAACTCGGCGGTCTCGGCGGCCCGCTGCCCGGCCGCGGTACCGGGACCGAGGATCTTCACGCCGTCCCGCATGGTGGACTCCCAGCGCGTGAGCACCTGGTCGCGGCGGGTCATCGTCTCGTACCAGACCTCGTTGTAGAGCCGGTAGCGCTCGCGGCGGGACCCCGGTTCGCGCTCCCGCGCGACCAGGTCGACCTGGGCGAGGTAGCGGATCGCGCCGGAGACCGCGGCCGGGCTGATCTGGAGCCGCTCGGCGAGTTCGGCGGAGCTGAGCGCGCCGGAGTCGGAGGCGAGCAGCGCGGCGAGAACGCGGGCACCCATCCGCTGCATCCCGGCCTCGACGAGGTCGGCGGCGAACCGCTCGACGAACCGGGCCACCGCCTCGTCGTCACGTACGTCTCGTGCTGTGTCCTGCGCTGCGTCTTCTGGTGCTGCGTCGTGCGCGCGGTCCGATTCGATCATCTCCCTCACCGGCTCATCATCTCCTCTCCTCGTCACATCATCATAAGTTTATACGATTCCTTAACTTCACAAATCTGTGAAAGTAGCGTAGCTTCGCAACCATGAAGACGGCAATCTCCGCGTCCGGCCTGCACAAGTCCTTCGGCCGGACCCACGCGCTGGACGGCCTCGACCTCGAAGTCGAGGCAGGTGAGGTCCACGGCTTCCTCGGCCCCAACGGCGCCGGGAAGTCCACCAGCATCCGGGTCCTGCTCGGACTGCTGCGCGCCGACTCCGGTGCGGTCCAGCTCCTCGGCAAGGACCCCTGGCACGACGCGGTCGACCTCCATCAGCACATCGCGTACGTCCCCGGAGACGTCACCCTGTGGCGCAGCCTGAGCGGCGGCGAGGTCATCGACCTGTACGGGCGGCTCCGCGGCGGTCTCGACCAGACCCGGCGCGCCCAGCTGCTGGAGCGGTTCGAGCTGGATCCGACCAAGAAGGGCCACACCTACTCCAAGGGCAACCGCCAGAAGGTCGCGCTGGTCGCCGCCTTCGCCTCCGAGGTCGAGCTGCTGATCCTGGACGAGCCGACCTCCGGGCTCGACCCGCTGATGGAGGAGATCTTCCGCGAGTGCGTGGCCGAGGAGCGCGACCGCGGGCGCACCGTGCTGCTCTCCAGCCACATCCTCAGCGAGGTCGAGGCACTGTGCGGCCGGGTCAGCATCATCCGCAAGGGCAGGCGGGTCGAGACCGGCTCGCTCGCCGAACTGCGCCATCTGACGCGTACGTCGGTGACCGCCGAGCTGGCCGCCGCGCCCACCGGGCTGTCCGGGCTGCCCGGGGTCCACGGGCTCGACGTCCGGGACCGGCAGGTCAAGCTCCAGGTCGACAGCGACAAGCTGGACGCCGTGCTGCGCCGGCTCACCGAGGCGGGCGTGCGCAGCCTCACCTCCACCCCGCCCACCCTGGAAGAGCTGTTCCTGCGCCACTACCAGGACGACGTCACCCGCACCGGCACCGAAACGGGCGCGGGCACCGGCAGCGGCACCGGCAGCGAAGAGGCGGTCGCCCGATGACCGCCGTAGCCGACGCCCGGGTCACCGGCCGGGCCCGCGGAGCGTCCCGTGACCTGACCGGCACCGGCACGCTGCTGCGGCTCGCGCTGCGCCGCGACCGGATCATGATGCCGGTGTGGGTGCTGTGCCTCGGGCTGACCGCCTCCAGCACCGTCGGCCGCCTCGACAGCGCCTACGAGACCCCCGCCCAGCGCACCCAGCTCGTCCAGGACATGAACGGGAACGGGGCGACCCGGGCGCTGTTCGGCACCGCCTTCGGCGACTCGCTCGGCGCGCTCACCGTCTGGCGGGTGGGTGCCTTCCTCACCGTGTTCGCCGCGATCATGAGCCTGCTCATCGTCATCCGGCACACCCGCGAGGAGGAGGAGACCGGCCGCCAGGAGGCGCTGTCCTCCTGTGTCGTCGGCCGCCGCGCGGGCCTCACCGCGGCCCTGCTCACCGTGGCCATCGCCAACGGCGCCGTGACGCTGCTCGTCGCGGGCGGTCTCGCGGCCCAGGGCGGCAGCGGAGCGGTCGCCCTGGGACTGGCCGTCGGGCTGTCCGGGATGGCCTTCGGCGGTCTGGCCGCCGTCGCCGCCCAGCTCACCGAGAGCGCGCGGCTCGCCCGGGGGCTGTCCGCGGCCGCCGTCGGCGTGGCGTTCGTGCTGCGCATGGCGGGCGACGCCGCCGAGGACGGCTCCAAGGGCTCCGGCCATGTGCTGACCTGGCTCTCGCCGCTGGGCTGGGCCGAGTACGCCCCCCCGTTCGCGGCCGAGCGCTGGTGGCCGCTGCTGCTGATCGCGGTGCTGGCCGCCGCGTCCATCTCCGTCGCGTACTCCCTGGCAGGGCGGCGCGACGTCGGCGCCAGCTTCTACGCGACCCGCCCCGGGCCGCGCGCCGCGGGGCCGTTCCTGACGGGCGTCTTCGGCCTGGGCTGGCGCCTCCAGCGCGGCGCCCTGGCCGGGTGGGTCGCCGGGTTCGTCTTCGCGGGCGCCATCTTCGGCGCCATCTCGGACGGCGCCGACGAGTTCCTCGGCGACAGCGACCAGACCCGGGAGATCATCGAGCGCATGGGCGGCGCCCAGGGGCTCAACGACGCCTTCCTGGCCTCCATGGTCGGCATCCTCGGCACCATCCTCACCGTCTACGCCGCGAGCTCCGTGCTGCGGCTGCGCAGCGAGGAAACCGACCAGCGGGCCGAACCGCTGCTGTCCAACGCCGTCAGCCGATTGCGCTGGGCCGCCAGCCACCTGGTCATCTCCTACCTCGGCCCGGTCGCCGTGCTCGCCGTCGGCGGGCTGGCGCTCGGCCTCGGCTACGGGCTGGCGGCGGGCGACGTGGGCGGCTCGCTGCCGCGCGTCCTGGGCGCCGCGCTCTCCCAGGTGCCCGCGGTGTGGCTGGTCACCAGCCTGACGGTGCTGCTCATCGGGGCGCTCCCGAAGTACTCGGCCGCCGCCTGGGGCCTGGTCGGCTGGGTCGTCGCCCTCGGCTGGATGGGCCCGGCGCTCAAGGTGTCGCAGTCCGTCATGAACACCTCGCCGTTCAGCCATCTGCCGAAGCTGCCCGGTGAGCACGTCACCGCGGCGCCGTTCGTGTGGATGCTGCTGCTGTCGGCCGTCCTGACCGCCGGAGGGCTGGTGGCCCTGCGCCGCCGCGACATCGGCGGCTGACCCTTCCGTCAGCCCCCATCTCCGGCATGCTCTCGGCGCCGGGCCCGCACTCCCCCTGTGGCGGGCCGGGCGCCGAGTCGTGTGCGGGGGGCGGGTGCGGGGGCGGGTGTTGCGGCTATCGACCAGTCCTCAGACCTCAGACCTCCACCAGCAGCTCCCTCAGCCCGCGGATCACATAGCCGGGCCGCCACTCCGGCTCCCGCACCAGCCGCAGCCCCGGCGCGGCGCGCAGCAGCGCACCGAAGGACGCGGCGAGTTCGATACGGGCCAGCGGGGCGCCCAGGCAGTAGTGGATACCGGCGCCGAAGCTGAGGTGGGGGTTGTCGGTGCGGGCGAGGTCGAGCGTGTCGGGCCGCTCGAAGCGGGCCGGATCGCGGTTGGCCGAGCCGAAGAGCAGGGCGACCTCGCTGCCGCGCGGGATGAGGGTGTCGCCGACCCGGATGTCCTCCAGGACCCAGCGCTCGAACAGCTGGAGCGGGGTGTCGTACCGCAGCAGCTCATCCACAGCGGTGGACAACAGCGCGTCCGGGGCGTCCCGCAGCCGGGCCAGCTGGTCGGGATGGCGGAAGAGCGTCCACCAGCCGTTGCCGGTGGTGTTGACGGTGGCCTCGTGGCCCGCGTTCAGCAGCAGCACGCAGGTGGACACCATCTCCTGCTCGGAGAGCCGGTCCCCCTCGTCGTACGCGGCGATCAGCGCGCTGATCAGATCCTCGCCCGGGTCCTTGCGACGCGCGGCGATCAACCCCCGCAGATACGCCGAGAACTCCTCCGACGCCCGCACCGCGCGGCGCGCCGTCTCCTCGCCCGGGTTCAGCTCGAACATCCCGCAGATATCCGCCGACCAGGGGCGCAGCGCGGGGCGGTCGGCATGCGGAATGCCCAGCATCTCGGCGATGACCTCGACCGGCAGCGGTTCGGCGACCGCCGCGATGAGGTCGCCGCCGCCGGAGGCGGCGAACGACTCCGCCAGTCCGGCCGCCAGCCGCCGGATCGTCGGCACCAGCCCCTGGACCGTGCGCGGGGTGAACGCCTTGGAGACCAGCCGCCGCAGCCGGGTGTGGTCCGGCGCCTCCAGGTCGAGCATGCCGTTGCCGTTGAGGGTGTGGAACGGCTCGTGCTCGGGCGGCGGGGCGGTGCGGCCGAACTCCTCATGGGTGAAGCGGTGCAGATACGTACGGCCCAGCCGCCGGTCGGTCAGCAGGGCGCGCACATCCTCGAAGTGCGGGATCAGCCACTGGCGGGAGGGCGCGAACCAGTGCGCCCGGCCTTGCTCACGGAGGCTCGCGTAGGCCGGGTAGGGGTCGGCGACGAACGACGGCTGCCACGGGTCGAAGGCAGGGGCTGGGCTGGTCATGACCGGACCGTATCGCCGCACCGGCCCGTCCTCCAGAGCGCTTCGGGTGTCGTCGGCGGCCGGACCGGCGGTCGGCTCACGCGGTCGGCTCGCGCGGTTGGCGTTCGCGGTCGGTGTTCGCGGTCGGTGTTCGCGGTCTGCTCGGCCGTCAGCCTCCCGGGGTCACGAGCCGCGCCTCGTACGCGAAGACCGCGGCCTGGGTGCGGTCCCGCAGGCCGAGCTTCACCAGGATCCGGCTCACATGGGTCTTCACCGTCGACTCCGCCACCACCAGATGCTGCGCGATCTCCGCGTTGGACCGGCCCTGCGCGACCAGCACCAGCACCTCGTTCTCCCGCTCGGTCAACTCGTCCAGCCGCGCCTGCTGGCCCGGCCGCGCCGCCCCGGCCAGCGCGGTCCATCCGGCCTGCGAGAACGTCGCGATGAGCCGCTTGGTGACGGTGGGCGCCAGCAGCGCCTCCCCCGCCGCCACCACCCGCACCGCCTCGCCGAGCTGATGGGCCGAGGCGTCCTTGAGCAGAAAGCCGCTCGCCCCGGCGCGCAGCGCCTGGTAGACGTACTCGTCCAGGTCGAAGGTGGTCAGCACCAGGACCTTGGCGTCGGCGTCCGCCGCCACGATCTCCCGCGTCGCCTCCAGCCCGTTCAGCACGGGCATCCGGATGTCCATCAGGACCACATCCGGGCGCAGCGCCGCGACCTGGTCGATCGCCTCGCGGCCATCGACCGCCTCGCCGACGACCTCGATGTCCGGCTGGGCGCCCAGCAGTACGGAGAAGCCCTCGCGGACCATCATCTGGTCGTCCACGATCAGCACGCGGATGGTCGTCATGCCTCCGGCTCCGCCGCCGTCTCCGATATCGCGGTATCCGGGGCCGCCGTCTCCGGGGCCGGGATGAAGACGGTGACCTCATAGCCGCCGTCCTCCTCCCGCGCCCCGGCCCGTATCTCCCCGTCCAGCATCGTGACCCGCTCCCTCATGCCGAGCAGTCCGTGGCCCATGCCCGGCGAGGGCGGCACCGCCTTGGTGGGCGGCCCGTTGACGACGCGCAGCCCGAGACCGCCCAGTACATACGACACCTCGACGCGCGCCGTGGAACCCGGGGCGTGACGCAGCGCGTTGCTCAGCGCCTCCTGCACGATGCGGTACGCGGACAGCTCCACGCCCTGCGGCAGCGGGCGCACCGCGCCCGTGGTGACGTGGTCGACCGCCAGGCCCGCCGCCCGCACCCCCGCGAAGAGGCCGTCGAGCGCGGCCAGCGTGGGCTGGGGCGCCTCGGGGTCGGCGTCCGTGTCGATATCGTCGGCCCGCACCACCCCGAGGACCCGGCGCAGTTCGGTGAGGGCGATCACCGCGTTCTCCCGGATGGTCACGAAGCTCCTGGTCAGCTCCTCGGGCGGGTTCTCCACCCGGTACGGGGCGGCCTCCGCCTGGATGGCGATGACGGACATGTGGTGCGCGACGACGTCATGCAGCTCCCGCGCGATGGTCGCGCGCTCCTCCAGGGTGGTGCGGCGGGAACGCTCCTCGACGGTCACCGACTCCTGCACCGCTATCCGCCGCTTGCTCTCGCGCAGGCTGCGCGCGGTCACGACGGCGCAGAGCAGCAGTCCGGAGACGAACAGCACCTGGAAGGAGTCCGAGGTGAGCTGGCTGTCGGCCAGCATCTGGAGGGAGTCCGAGGTGTACCGGCTGTCGGTGTCGACGTACGCGGCGACAGCCGCGAGAAGGGCCGTGAGCAGCCATATCTCGGCGGCCGCCCGGTGACGCGTCCGGGCCGCCGTCACCACCATCAACAGGACGTGCGAGATGGCCAGCGGAATGGGCCACGGCCAGCCCACCGTCTGATCCAGACCCAGCAGCCCCAGCCCCGTCACGGCGCTCGCCCCGAACGACAGCCACCATGCGCCGACCGGCCGGAACAGCGTCAGCAGCAGCGGCACCCCGCACAGCAGGGCCAGGACCAGGCTCATGTCGTCGTCCACCAGGAAGACCGACATGGCCATGACGTAGAACGCGCAGGCAGAGAGCGCGGCATGCGGCAGCCAGCCCACATAGCGCCGGGCCCGCTCCGGGGTCCGGCGCATCAGCGGATGCCCGGAACTCAGCGGCGGCAGCGGGCGGATGGCGAACGCGTCGTCGATCAAGTCCTGGCGCAGGCCTGACAACGCGCTGCGGGCGATGCGGAGTTCGGTCCGCGGAAGGGTCTGGGTCACGTCTCATACCGTAGGCAGCGGGCGAGCCCGCGTCGTCCCCAGCAATGGTGATTGTCCGGCGTCCCTCTCAAGTACTACGAGGGTGATGGCCGCGCGGCGGTCCGGGCGATCTCGTCGGCGACCGTGCGGGCGGCGGCGGTGGCCGGGTCGATCAGCGGAAAGTGCCCGACGGCGGCGATGCGCACCACTCGCGGTGGCTCCCCGGCGATCGCCCCGGCCGCGGCGAAGGAATCCGCGACCTGCGGCGGAACGTCGGCGTCCGTGCCGCCCTGCACGAGGATCGTGGGCACGCCGGTGGGCAGCAGCGCGGCGGGGTCGGCAAGCGGAAGCCGCGCCGCGAGCCGGTCGCCGAGCAGTTGGTCGACGGCGTCCGAGCACACCCGCAGCGCGCGGGCGGCGGTGAGATCGGCGATCGGCGCGAGCGCGACGACGCCGCGGAGCGGGGGCGGCGCGGGCAGATATGCCACCGGGCCTGCGGCGGCAGCCGGTGCCGGGCCGCCG
>NZ_GG657754.1:5014497-5017227 GCF_000158915.1 Streptomyces himastatinicus ATCC 53653
TGTTCCGGGCTGACCCGGCGCGGAACGCGGACTGTCGGCGTCACACTCCCGGTGGCCACCGCCCCCGCGCCCTCCCGCCCGGCCCCGGCGTCACGGCCCGCGCCCGGCGGGCGTTGGCCGAGCCCCTGAGCGTCGTGCGGCCCGGCATCGCGCCCACCGGGAGCTGTCGGTCCGCCGTCGCCTCCCGCCGCGGGGCCGCCGGGGTCCGCGTCCCGCAGGGCCTGGCCGACGCCCTCGGCGTCGTGCGGCCCGAGGGCCGCCGCCCCGGCATCGCGGCCGCCCGAAGCCACCAGTCCACCGTCGGCGTCCGTGGCCGCGCCTCGGCGGTATTCCGGTAGGGCCACCGCCAGGCCCCGGGCCGCCAGGTGGGCGGCGAAAGGGGAGAGGTGGTGGCGGTCGTAGGGGGCGCGCCAGGCGCCGCCGTGGAAGAGGATCACCAGCGGGGCGGGGGCCGCCGGGTCGTGGGGGAGGTAGAAGTCCACCACCTGGTCCGGGTGTTCGCCGTACGCGGCCGTCGCGTCCGGCGCCACCGGGGCGTGGCCGAACAGGGACGCCTCCTCGGCGGCCGCGTCGCGTGGCATCGGTCAGCCCACCTCGTCCAGGACGTCGGCCAGCACCCGCGCCGCCCGCTCCACCTCGGCGAAGCCGGTGTACAGCGGGGTGAAGCCGAAGCGCAGCACGTCGGGGCGGCGGAAGTCGCCGACGACGCCGCGGCGGACCAGTTCGGCCATCGCCGGGCCCGCGTCCGCGCAGCGCAGCGCGACCTGGCTGCCGCGTTCCGCGTGGGCGGCCGGGGTGACGGAGCGGACGCGCCCGGCCGGTACGTACCGCTCCACGCACCGCAAGAAGAAGTCCGTCAGGGCCAGGCTCTTCGCCCGTACGGCCTCGATCGGGACGTCGTCCCACACCTCCAGCGCGGCCTCCAGCGCCAGCATGGAGAGGATGTCGGGGGTGCCGACGCGGCCGCGTACCGCGCCGTCGGCGGGGGTGTACGCGGTGTCCATGCCGAAGGGGTCGGCGTGGGAGTTCCAGCCGGGCAGCGGGGAGTCGAAGCGCGGCTGGTGGTCCCGCGCCACGTACAGGTAGGCGGGCGCGCCGGGCCCGCCGTTGAGGTACTTGTACGTGCAGCCGACGGCGAGGTCGACCCCGTGGGCGTCGAGCCCCACCGGGAGCGCGCCCGCGCTGTGGCACAGGTCCCAGACGGCGAGGGCCCCGGCCGCGTGCACGGCGGCCGTCGTACCGGGCAGGTCATGGAGGCGGCCGGTCCGGTAGTCGACGTGGTTGACGAGCGCGACGGCGGTGCGCGGCCCGACCGCGGTCGGCACGTCGCCCGCCGCCACGGCCCGCACGGTGCAGCCGGTCATGCGCGCGGCGGACTCGGCGATGTAGCCGTCGGTGGGGAAGGTGGCCTCGTCCACCACGATCTGGTCGCGGTGGGCGCCGCGCTCCTGGGCGATGCGCACCGCGGCGACGACCGCCTTGAAGACGTTCACGCTGGTCGAGTCGCCGACCACCACCTGTCCCGGCGCGGCCCCGACGATCCGCCCCACGCGGTCGCCGATCCGCTCGGGGGCGGTCCACCAGCCGCTCTCCTCCCAGGAGCGGATGCGCAGCTGTCCCCATTCGCGGGCCACGACGTCGGCCAGCCGGGCGGGGACGGCGCGGGGCAGCGCGCCGAGCGAGTTGCCGTCGAGGTAGACGGTGTCGTCGAGGGTGAAGGCGTCGCGCTTGGCGCGGAGTTCATCGGCCGCGTCGAGCGCGGCGGCCTCGTCGGTCAGTTCTACGGGGATGGTCGCATCAGACATGGCTACGGGCCGTCCACAGCTCGGGGAAGACGTTCTTCGTGGCGCGCTTCTCCAGCCAGGCGACCCCGGCGGAGCCGCCCGTTCCGGTCTTGGCGCCCATCGCCCGCCGGGTGGCCACCAGATGGTCGTTGCGCCAGCGCCACACCAGCTCGGCGACCTCGGTCAGCGCCTCGCCGAGCCGGATCAGCTCGCCCTCGCGCGGGCCGGAGTAGATCTCCTGCCACACCCGCTCCACCGCGGGGTCCGGTTCGTACCGGCGGGCCGGGTCGCGGTCCAGCACGGCGGCGGGTACGGCGTGGCCGCGGCGGGCAAGGAAGCGCAGCACCTCGTCGTAGAGGCTGGGTTCGGTCAGCGCCTTCTCCAGCTCCGCGTACTCGCGCGGCGCGCCCCGGTGCGGGACCAGCATGGACGCCGACTTCTCGCCGAGCAGGAACTCCAGCCGCCGGTACATCGCGGACTGGAAGCCGGAGCCGTCGCCGAGCGCGGAGCGGTACGCGTTGAACTGGCCGGGGGTGAGGTGCGCGAGCGGCTTCCAGGACGCGTTCAGCGACTCCAGCTCGTACGTGGAGCGCCGCAGCGCCTCCAGCGCGGTGGGCACGTCGTCCTCGCGCAGCGCCTGCGCGGCGGTGTGCCACTCGTGGACGATGACGGTGAACCACAGCTCCATGACCTGGGTGGTCACCAGGAAGACCATCTCGCCGGGGTCGTCGGAGAGCGGGTGCTGGAGGTGGGTGAGGACGGACGCCCGGACGTAGTCCTCGTACGGGGTCGTGCCCTGGAAGTCCAGATGGGGCGCTTCGGGCTCGCCGTCGGACGGGACGGCTTCCTCGGGCGCGGGGGCGGTTTTCGGGGCAGGCTGCTGCGACATCGCATCTCCTGAATACGCGCTACCGGGTAGCGGTCCGCCCCATCCCTTCGGTCTCGG
>NZ_GG657754.1:5017569-5022695 GCF_000158915.1 Streptomyces himastatinicus ATCC 53653
GCAGCGCGTCCAGCCCTCGGTGGTAGCCGGTGCGGGCGTACGCGTACGACTCGACCACCCGGCCGTTCTCGAACGCCTCGTCCGCGAGCTGGGCCCAGGCGAGCGAGGACGCCGGGTACTTCGCGGCGACCTCGGAGGGAGCCGCGCCGGACGCGAGCAGTTCCCGGGGCTCGGGGTCGTCGGGCAGATGGGTCGGGGGCGGTCCCCCGAGCAGGTTCTCGTGAATGGCCATGGGTTCCAGTCTGCCGGACCACCCGCCCCGCCCGCCGCCCCACACCCGGCTCCGGCCGCCCGCGCGGAGCCGTGGCAGGTCAGGCGGCTGGACCGTCGGGGCGGCCGGGACCAGAGGTGCGGCGGGGGCGCTCGCCCGGGTCCAGGGGCGGGGCGCCCACCCCGCAGTGGTACGCGCACTCGGGACGGCAGGGGCGCTCATCCGCCGCCCGCGCCCCCTCCTCCCCGGGCTCCCCGGGCTCCGCGCCCCCGGCCCGCTCCAGCGCGTCCGCCCGTACCGCTCGCCAGGCGATGAGCGCGCCCACCACCAGCACGGCCGCGCAGATCGGCATCGCCCGCCGGAAGGACTCCGAGAACCGGTCCGCCGACCGGTACGCCTCCGAGCCCATGCCCGCCAGCAGCGGCAGCGCGGCCACCGCGACCAGGCCCGCCGCCCGCGCCGCCGCGTTGTTGATGCCGCTGGCCAGGCCCGCCCGGCCGACGTCCACCGAGGCCAGGACGGTAGCGGTGAGCGGGGCGACGAGCACCACCATGCCCAGCCCCATCACCACCAGAGCGGGCAGTACGTCCCGCCAGTAGACGGCCCCCACCCCGGCCCGGGTCATCAGCAGCATTCCGGCCGCGCACAGCAGCGGGCCCACGGTCAGCGGGATCCGCGGGCCGATGCGCTTGCCCAGCTCACCGGAGCGGGCCGACAGCAGCAGCATCAGCAGGGTCGTCGGCATCAGCGCGGTCCCGGCGGCCAGCGCGGAGTAGCCGACGACCACCTGGAGGTTCAGCACGACCAGGAAGAAGAAGCCGCCGAAGGCCGCGTACACGCACAGCGTCACCGCGTTCACGGCGGTGAACTGGCGCGACGAGAACAGGGAGAGCGGCAGCATCGGCTCGGGGCGGACCCGCTCCGCGTACACGAACGCCACCCCCGCCAGCAGCCCGGCCACGGCGGGCAGCACCACGGAGAGCGACGCGCCCCGCTGCGGCGCGGCGATCAGCGCGTACGTCACCAGGCCGAGCGCGAGCGCGCCGAGCACCGCGCCCAGGACGTCGAACCGGCCGTGCGCCCGCGGATCCCGGGACTCCGGTACGTGCCGCAGCGCGACCGGTACGCACACCGCCGCCAGCGGCACATTGAGGAAGAACACCCAGCGCCAGCCCGGACCGTCCACCAGCCAGCCCCCGAGGAACGGCCCGATCGCCGCCCCCACCCCGCCGAACCCGGACCACAGCCCCACCGCCCGGGCCCGGTCGTCGGGGTGGATGACCGACTGAATGAGCGCCAGCGAGCCGGGGGTGAGCAGCGCCCCGCCGATGCCCTGGAGCGCGCGGGCGGCGATGAGCATCCCGGCGTTCGGCGCCATCCCGCACAGCAGGGACGCCAGCGCGAACCACACGACGCCGATGACGAACACCCGCCGCCGCCCGAAGCGGTCGCCGAGCGCCCCGCCGAGGAGGATGAGCCCGGCGAGGGTGAGCAGATAGGCGTTGACGGTCCACTGGAGGACCGCGAGATCGGCGCCGAGGTCGAGGCCGATACGGGGCAGGGCCACATTGACGACGGTGCTGTCGAGGAGCGCCATCGCGGAGCCCAGCACGGTGGTGAGCACGACCCACCGCCCGGAGGCACTGGAGAGCCGCACCGCGGTGGCGGGTGCGTTATCGCCCATACCTGGATCATCCCCGGGTCGCCCGCGAGGGGCCAGCCCACGGAGACGATCCGGAAAAGGCGCGAGCCCGGGACCCGCCAACGACGGCGGGACCCCGGGCCCGGAACGGAACGGCGCCGGTTACTTCAGCTTGGTGCCGGTGGAGCGCAGGTTCGCGCAGGCCTGGGTGACCCGCTCGGCCATGCTCTTCTCGGCCACCTTGCCCCAGCTGCGCGGGTCGTAGGTCTTCTTGTTGCCGACCTCGCCGTCGACCTTCAGCACACCGTCGTAGTTGCGGAACATGTGGTCCGCGATCGGCCGGGTGAAGGCGTACTGGGTGTCGGTGTCGAGGTTCATCTTCACCACGCCGTTCTCCAGCGCCGTGAGGATCTCCTGCTCCGAGGAGCCGGAGCCGCCGTGGAAGACGAAGTCGAACGGGTCGGTCTTGCCGGCCTTCGCGGCGATGCCGTCCTGGAGCTGGCGCAGCAGCTCCGGGCGCAGCACGACGTTGCCCGGCTTGTAGACGCCGTGGACGTTGCCGAAGGAGGCGGCCAGCAGGTAGCGGCCCTTCTCGCCCAGGCCCAGCGCCTCGGCCGTGCGCTCGACGTCCGCGACGGTGGTGTACAGCTCGTCGTTGATCTCGTGCGAGACGCCGTCCTCCTCGCCGCCGGTCGGGGTGATCTCGACCTCGAGGATGATCTTGGCCTTGACCGCCTCGGCCAGCAGCTCCTGCGCGATGCGCAGGTTGTCGTCCAGCGTCTCGGCGGAGCCGTCCCACATGTGGGACTGGAACAGCGGGTTCTGGCCGCTCGCGACGCGCTCCTGGGAGACGGCGAGCAGCGGACGCACATAGCCGTCCAGCTTGTCCTTCGGGCAGTGGTCGGTGTGCAGCGCGATGTTCACCGGGTACTTCTTGGCGACGACGTGCGCGAACTCGGCGAGCGCGACCGCGCCGGACACCATGTCCTTGTCGTACTGGCCACCCAGGAACTCGGCACCACCGGTGGAGATCTGGACGATGCCGTCGCTTTCCGCCTCGGCGAAGCCCCGCAGCGCGGCGTGCAGCGTCTGCGTCGAGGTCACGTTGATCGCCGGGTAGGCGAACTTGCCTGCCTTCGCCCGGTCGAGCATCTCGTTGTAGATCTCAGGGGATGCGATGGGCATCTGTCCGCTCCTTGTGATGTGCGGGTGAGGTTCTTGGGCCCTGACCTAGGGAGAGTCCTGCGGCGACGTCATCGTCGTGGCCATCTTCCCAGACTCCTCCGATTGCTCCACACGGCGCACGCGGGGACCACACGGACGGGGGGTCGGTGGTTTCACGTGAAACCACCCACGCGATCACCCCAGGTCAGCTCGGGTCGGGTCGGGTCAGCTCAGGCCGAGGTCGGCGAGCGAGTACGCCGGTACGTAACGCAGCCCGGCGTCCGCGATCGCGGGCGCGGCGCCGCGCTCGACGATCGTGGCGACCGCGACGACCTCGGCACCCGCCTCACGCGCCGCCTCGACGGCGGTCAGCGGCGAGCCGCCGGTGGTGGAGGTGTCCTCGACCACCAGGACCCGCCGGCCCGTGATGTCCGGGCCCTCGATCCGCCGCTGGAGACCGTGGGTCTTCTGCGCCTTGCGGACGACGAAGGCGTCGAGCCTGCGGCCCCGCGCGGCCGCCGCGTGCAGCATGGACGTGGCCACCGGGTCGGCGCCCAGGGTCAGGCCGCCCACCGCGTCGAAGTCGAGGTCGGCCGTGGCGTCGAGCATGACCTGCCCGACCAGGGGCGCGGCCTCGGCGTCCAGGGTGATCCGGCGCAGGTCGATGTAGTAATCGGCCTCCTTGCCGGAGGAGAGGGTCACCTTGCCGTGGACCACGGCCTTGTCCTTGATCTGCTGTAGCAGGGCGTCACGCGCTTCGCTCATGCGCATGAGCTTAGGCGGTGTCCGCACCCGCCCCCACGGGCCCCCACGAGCGCCTACGTCAGGTCGCGCCAGCTCCACGTCATGGAGATCTCCAGCGGATCGATGGGCGTGACCAGGCGGGGAAGGGTGTTCAGACCGTTCGGCGGCCCGGACTGCGGCTCGACGCACACCGCCTCCGCCTGCTCGTCGTAGACCACGACCCATGCGCTGCGGCTGGTGACCTTGAGTTCGAGCCGCTCCGGCCACGTCAGCGTGACATCCACGCCGTCCGGCATGCCGAAGCAGTCGTCCCACGGGCCGGGGCGCGGCGGGACGCGGTGGCCGGTGGGGAGGTGGTTCTCGCCGCGCTCCTCCTGCCATTCCGCGGCGAAGGACAGCTCGACGTCGGCGCCGCCCTCGCCCAGGTCGCGCAGGAACCACGGATGCCACCCGGCCTGCGCCGGGAAGGAGTCGCCCTCCGTCTCCACGCTCATGGTGACGGTCAGCGCGTCCGCGGTCAGGTCGAAGCTCTGGGTGACCCGGCCCTCGTACGGCCAGGGGTCGGCGAGGTCGTAGGTGAAGGCCGCGCTGTCCGGCCCGGTGCGGACCGTGCGCCAGGCGACGTCCCGGCCGGTGCCGTGGATCGCGTGCGGCGGGGAGTTGACGGGCAGCTGATGGCTCCGGCCGCCGTCGCGGAACCGTCCCAGCTCGACCCGGCCGCACCAGGGCACCATCGGGAAGGACCCGTACCGCGGGCCCTGCCGCAGCAGCTCCGTGCCACCGATGCGCAGCGAGCCGATGCGGCAGCCGTTGTCGGGCGAAACGGTCAGCTCGGCGTCCCCGGCGGTCAGCCGGACGCCCTTGGTCTCCGTAGTCTCTTCGGTCACGCCACGACCCTATGCGCAGCCGCTCGGCGGCGGCGAGGAATCACCAGCTCACCAGCTCACCAGCGGCTCACAGGCGGCGACCGCTCACCGGCGGCGGCGCAGGACGCGCCGTCCGACCACGACGGCCGACGCGATCACCACGGCCGCGGCGGGCGCCGCCCAGCGCAGCGCGGCACCGGTGGACCCGGCCTCGGGCGCCGGTACGGGGGCGTAGCGGCCGCGGGGCGGGGCGTGGTCGACCTCCTCGGTCGAGCGGCCGATCATGGTGCGGCGGGCGTGGGCGGCCTCGGCCGGGGGCTCGTCGTCGTCGAGTCCGCCCAGTTCGGCGAGGGCGCCGACGTCCTCCACACCCTGGTCGACGTCGTCGAGGTCGCCGATGTCGTCCACGTCGACGTCCTCGGCCTCCTCGGCGGCCTCGGGCCGAGCGGCGTCCTCGGCGCGCAGCGGCAGGTTTTTCTGGCGTTTTTTTTTTTTTTTT
>NZ_GG657754.1:5023849-5054292 GCF_000158915.1 Streptomyces himastatinicus ATCC 53653
CCTCGCGGGCCGCGAGCCCGTCGCCGCCGCCCAGCACCACGGACCCGGCGGTGCGGTCCGGCCGCCATCGCGGGGTGGATCAGCGCCTCGTGGTAGCGCAGCTCGTCGTGCCCGCTGACCTGGAGCCGCCCGTCGAGGAACAGCGACAGCGGGCGGCCGCGGGTCCGGCCGCCGGTGAGCACCACCTCCTGGACCCCGGTGCGCACGGCGACGCGCACCTCCGGCCCGTACACGGCCTGCCGGGCGGCCCGTTCGAAGGAGGGGGTGAGGACGGCGCCCGCGGCCAGCAGGGCGAGCACCACGGCGTTGGTGACGATCAGCGCCCACCGGGACCGTGCGCTCAGATCCCGGCGGAACAGCCACAGCACCAGCGCCCCGCCCGCCACCGCGTTGACCGCGCCGGTCACCAGGGCGCCGGTCAGCTGGCCGAACGCGGGCAGCAGCAGGAACGGGAAGGCGAGCCCGCCGACCAGCGCGCCCACATAGTCGGCGGCGAACAGATCGGCGACCGCGCCGCCCGGGTCCTGCCGCCGCACCCGCTGGATGAGCGTCATCAGCAGCGGCACCTCGGCGCCGATGAGCACGCCGATCGCGAACGAGAAGCCGACCAGCGCGGAGCGCGACTGCCCGCACCACGCGAAGCACGCGTACAGGGCCATCGCCGAGCAGCCGCCGAGGAGCGCGAGCACCGCCTCGACGGCGCCGAAGCCGACCGCGGCGCGGCAGCGCAGCCACTTGGCGAGCAGGGAGCCGACGCCCATGGCGAAGACCATCACCGACAGGACGACGGACGCCTGGGTGACCGAGTCGCCCACCAAGTAGGAGGCGAGGGCGACGAGTTCGAGTTCGTAGACCAGTCCGCAGGCGGCGCAGACGAAGACGGTGACGAGGATGAGGAAGCGGCCGAACCCGGCCCGTACGGGCAGCCGCACCGGATTGTCGGGCTCCGGCGCGGACTTCGGGGATTCGGTCACGAACGGAACGCTACGTTACAAATCACCCACGCCTGGTCACCCACAAGGGTGCACTGACGGCCGCTCATCCGTACACCGCATCATCCGCCCACCCGATTTCAGCGGGAGGACACCGGATCCGCGGGAGGGCGGAGCGACATCGGCATGGACGTCACCCCCAGACAGGTGCGGGTGGTCACCAGCCGCCCCTCCTGCGGGTAGGCGTGCCAGGTGCGCCACCCCACCGTGCCCTCGTTCCACTGCGCGAGCAGCGCGGTGAACGCGTGCGGGCTGCCGGGGAACGTCCCCGCCAGGCCGTGCGGATGGTCGGCGACCAGGGCCAGTAACTCCTGGGCCCGCCCGGCGAACGCGCCCTGCGACAACTCCTCGACGCGCGCCGCGAATTCGTACTCACGGCCGTCGACGAGGGTGGAAACCCCCAGCGGAAGCGGGGTGCTGCTGCCGGATATACAGGCCACGGTCTCCGAACAACGCCCGTCCTCCGCTTCGAGGAGGACCTGGTGCGAGGCCCCGAGAAGCCTCAACTGCACCGCGAAACCGTGAAGTCGGAGGTCGAGCACGGCCAGGGCCGGGAGCGGTTCCCGCCCCAGGGACCAGGCCAGGTGGTCGGAGCGGGTGTCGGTGTAGGCAGTCTTGAGGGTCGTGAGCATGGGTCGGCTCCGCAAGCACGCAGGGGAAAGGTGGGCCGGCTCGCCCCGCGGTGGTCCAGGGGCATGCGGATACGCCGGCTCGTGCCCACGTGGGGTCCGTAGGGCGGTGGTATACGGAATCATGAAATGGTCGGCGCCACATCGTTTTTACCCACCTTCGCCGGGTTTCCACCCCCTAGGGCGGTCCCCAGTTCAAGTGTTCAACACACGTGCGCCCGGCGCACGTTGGCGCGCCGGGCGCATTCTCGGGCGGGTTCCCCCGGTGGGCAGCTCAGGCGGCTCAGGCCCCTCCCCCGCAGCCACCGCCGCCGCCACCGCCACCGCCGCCGCAGCCCCCTCCGCCGCCGCAGCCGCTGCTGCCACCGCAGCTGCTGCCGCCGTGGTGGCCTCCGCCACCGCCGCAGCCGCCACCGCTCGAACCGCCACTGCCGAGCCACCAGCCACCGCCGGCCGCTCCGCCGGACGACCCGGCCCCGTACGCCCCCCGGCGACCGCTGTACCGCTTCCTGGCCTTACCGGCGCTCAGCGCCGCGACCGCCGCGACCGCGAAGACCACGACGACGAACACGATGACAAAACCCATGGGTCCTCACTCCTTCCCATCCCCCGTAGCGAGCCCCCGTAGCGAGGTACCGCTCTGTCGTGTCTGCCGGGCTCCTGCCCGGCTTTGTCCCCCTCAAAAGCGGAGTTGAGGAAGTCCAGAGGTTCGACGGAGGATGGGCCCATGGGACGACCGCTGCTCAACCGCCGGCTGGCCGAATTCGGCACGACGATCTTCGCCGAGATGTCCGCGTCGCCGTCGAGCGCGGTGTCCTGCTGATCACGGACGAGGTCCGCGAACACCTCGTCCCCGGCGCCGCCCACACCGCGCTCACCGCCTTCCCCGGCATGCGCGAGCGCACCGTCACCATCGGCAGTGCGGGCACACCCTCTCGCCGACTCACCGTCGTGAATCCCAAACGACGTGCACTCGCTGAAAGTGCGTGCACTCCGGGCGCGCGCCTAGAGAAATCCCAAACAGCGTGCGCCCAGCAGCGCGTGGCCTACGTCTTCTACTGTCCTTCCTGAAACCAGGGATCACCGACTCACTCGTCCCCTGGGAGATCCCCCGACCTCAGGAAGGAACCACGTGCAACTGAGGCTGATGTACGTGATCATCGCGGTTCTCTTGGCGCTTGTCGCCGCTCTGACCGGCAGCGTCGTGACCCTCGTCGAGGGAGGGCGTCCCACGGCGGCCTTCAGGACCGGAGCGATCACCTTCGCCGGCTCCCTGACCCTCCTCATCGTGGTCATGGGCGCCCTGGGTGTGGTGGGTTCGTGAGTGACATGAGCGCCCTTGGACGACACGTGCAGGCCGAGAGCGACTCCTCGCTCGACGAGATGCTCGCCAAGGTGAGCCGATGCCGCACGCACCTCTCGCGGCTGATGAACGCCCACGACGCGACGCGCCTCGTCCTCGGGCTGCTGTACCTGAGCAGGACCGCGCACGCCGCTCCCGGCACCGGCGTGCCGACATGGTCGTGGTTGCTGAGTCACCCGGCAGGGCGCGGTTCGGGTATCCGAGCTGCCGTGAGCGAGTGTCTGAGCCACTGGCTTCCCCCAACCGACGAACAGGGCGCCGACGTGGGCACGAGGAGCTCGATGCCCGTTCCGCCCCCTGGTTCCGAAGGACCACTGCACGCTCTCGTCCGGGCCATTGGCTCCATTCAGCGGGCCCGGCCCCTGCTCGACCAGTGCCTCCGTGAGCTCTCGGCGGACCAGGCAGACGGCAGCCACTACTTCACACCGGATGACATGGCGCGTCTCATGGTCGGTGCGGCCGTCCCCCGCGACGGGCACCGGGTGCTGGACCCGGTCTGCGGTTCAGGAGGCCTTCTCGTCGAGAGTCACCGCTATGTCCGCGAGCGCGTCGGGCTGAACCCGGCCATGTCCTTGCAGGGGAAGGAACAGCACGCCCACACCTGGCAGGTGGCCCGCATGAACTTCGCGGTTCGGGGGATCACGGCTCACGTCTTCCCGCCGGGGGACAGCCTCGCGGAGCCCGAACCCGAGCGCCACGACATCGTCCTGGCCAACCTTCCCTTCAACCAGCGCGACTGGGCACCGGAGGACAAGGAGGAGCAGGCCGCCGGCCGGTCGGCTCCCCCGCTCCCTGTCGATCCCCGGTGGCCGGAGGAACCCCCCTCCCGAGGGTCCGCCAACTCCGCGTGGATTCAGCACATCGCGCACGCGCTGGCTCCGGCCGGACGTGGCGTCTTCCTGATGGGCGACAGCGTGGCCAACAGCAGACAGCCCGTCACCCGAAGGCTCCGCGAACGCCTCCTGCGCGAGGATCTCGTCGAGTGCGTGATCGCTCTGCCACTTCGCGTGTTCGGTCACTCCAAAGCCTCCGCCTGTCTGTGGGTGCTCAACAGGGACAAGAGCGCACGCCCCGGCTGGGGCGTCCTGGACCGTCGCCAGCAGGTGCTTTTCGTCAACGCGCGGCGAGCCTTCGAACCGGTCCCGAAGTCGAGAGCAAGGAGGCTGGGCGACAAGAACACGGCATTGATCCTGACGACCCTGGCGGCCTGGCGTGGCCTCTCCGAGAACGGTGCTGCCGCCTCGCCGTACAGCGACACAGCCGGCTGGTCCCGAAGCTGCTCCACCGAGGAGATCGCCGACCGCGAGTCCAGCCTGATGCCGACCTCGTACGCCGTGGAGCCTCCGAGCCCCGAGCGGGACACACGGAGCCGGATCGAGCAGCTCAAGCTCGAACTGGCCGATCAGTTCGACCAGATGCGCGACCTGGAACTCCGGCTGCTGGACGTCTTGGAGGACATCTGATGGAAGCCAATGACGACCAGGTTGGCTCGGGTAAAGCGGCTTGGCAGACGACCTCCATCACCATCGAGCGGACCCGCAGGGACATCTACACCACTTCCGGTTTCCTCGACGACGCGGCTGCCGATCAGACTGCAGGAGTCGTCAGCTCGACGTTCGTCCAGGACGGCAGGATCCTCTCGCCCACGGCCGATGAGTGTCGGCCGGGCGAATCCCCGCCCAGCCGGGCAACCCTCAGGGAGGGCGACCTGGCCGTCGTACTCGTCCGACGGGTGGGCGATTCCGCACTGGTCACCGCCGAGCACGCGGGATGTACGGCGACCAGGTCGATCGGCATCATCCGCGCTGAGCCACACATAGTGCGGTGGCTGCGTATCTGGCTACAGACACCGACGGCGAAGGACCGCATCGACGAGGACGTGACGGCACATGTCGAGCCCACCATCAGCCTCGACACCCTCCACCGCATGCTGTTTCCGCTGCCTCCGCCAGACGTCGTCACCGCATACCACCGGACCTTCGCCCTCATCGAGGAGATGATTTCGCTCTACCAACACACCGCGCGCAAGGCAATGGAACTGGCTGACGCGCTCCACGACGACGTGGCGGCTTCGGAGCCGTCGTGGGACACACGAACACTCGCCAAGGTCGCCCGTCTGAAGACGGGGAGAGGCTCCGAGAGCTCACTACCACTGACGCCCGCAGAGCTCGCCGTCGACCTGATCGCGCCCAGAGACCTCTACGACCTTCCTGTGCCCCACGTCCACCGGTTCCGTCTGAGAGGTCCGGCCCGCGACGGTGCGGTACATCCTCCGGGGACCTTCATGCTCAGCACCCGTTCCGACGGCGCGCACATCGCAGTGTCGAGCCGAGCGGCGACCCCCCTCAGAAGCGTCGTCGCTGTACGGCCCCTGGATGACGAGGACGGCTGGTGGCTGCTCCACGAACTCCGGAGCCGGAGCAACGCGATCGTGGCTCTCGCGCAGGGCCAGACCCGTCGCGAGATCTCCGCCCTCCGTCTGAAATCCCTGGCCCTCACCTGGCCCGACCGTTTCACGCGCGCCGACTTCCGTCGGGACGCCGAGCCCTTGCACGCCACAGCGCGCCTCCTCGTTTCCAAAATCGCGACGCTACACACCCTGCGGGAGGCACTCCTGCGTGACATCTCAGCGAAGGCCGGCGTCCTCCGGGAACCGACCGCCGAACCGGAAGGGCGGCACCTCGATCCGTCCGCACCCCGTGGGAAGGGGGACGTCGATGAGACAGGATGGGGCTTGGATGCTCGACGGGGACACGCGTGAGAACGGTGGAGAGATGAAGACCAGGCCACTGCTGAACCGCCGACTGGCCGCATTCGGCACCACGATCTTCGCCGAGATGTCGGCCCTCGCCGTGCGCACCGGTGCCATCAACCTGGGCCAGGGCTTCCCCGACACCGACGGCCCCGAAGAGGTGCGCGAGGCCGCGGTGCGCGCCCTGCGCGACGGCCGCGGCAACCAGTACCCGCCAGGACCCGGCATCCCCGAGCTGCGCACCGCCGTCGCCGAGCACCAGGGGCGCTTCTACGGCCTGTCCTACGACCCCGACACCGAGGTGCTGGTCACCGCGGGCGCCACCGAGGCCATCGCCGCCTCGCTGCTGGCCCTGCTCGAGCCGGGCGACGAGGTGATCGCGCTGGAGCCGTACTACGACTCGTACGCGGCGTGCATCGCGATGGCGGGCGGCACCCGCGTCCCGGTCACCCTCCGCCCGCACGACGGCGCCTTCCGCCTCGACCTGGACGAGCTGCGCGCCGCGGTCACCGACCGCACCCGCCTCATCCTGCTCAACACCCCGCACAACCCCACCGGCACCGTCCTCACCCACGACGAGCTGGCCGCCGTCGCCGCCCTCGCCGTCGAGCGCGATCTGCTGGTGATCACGGACGAGGTCTACGAACACCTCGTCTTCGGCACCGCCCACACCCCGCTCGCCACCTTCCCCGGCATGCGCGAGCGCACCGTCACCATCAGCAGCGCGGGCAAGACGTTCTCGTACACCGGCTGGAAGGTCGGGTGGATCACCGCCACCCCGGAGCTGATCACCGCCGTCCGCTCCGCCAAGCAGTACCTGACCTTTGTCTCCGCGGGCCCGTTCCAGTACGCGGTCGCCGAGGCCCTCCGCCTCCCGGACCCCTACTTCCACACCCTCCGCGAGGATCTGCGCACCAAGCGCGACCTGCTGGCCGACGGCCTCACCGACGCGGGCTTCACGGTCTTCCGGCCCTCGGGCACGTACTTCATCACCACCGACATCCGCCCCCTCGGCGAGAGCGACGGCTTCGCCTTCTGCCGCTCCCTGCCCGAGCGCTGCGGCGTCGTGGCCGTCCCGAACGCCGTCTTCTACGACCACCAGGCCCAGGGCGCCCCCTTCGTGCGCTTCGCCTTCTGCAAGCGCGAGGACGTCCTGAAGGACGCGGCGGCCCGGCTCAAGCGGCTGTGATCCGTTAAGGGGCGCGCCACCAATCCGTACGCGGGGACCACTGTCATGCCTGTGTCACAAAATGACCGTTCCGGCCACCTCGTGACGCACGACCGATGATCATGGATCGGTCGATGCGGTCCATGCGACCGGGACCTTCACCAGCAGACGGGGGCGAGTATGAGCGAGCACAGGACGGTCTGGGATCCGAGGCCGCAGGGCGCCTCGGACGGGCCGAGGACGACAGGTGAGGGCACGGGGAGGACCGGCAGCGCGGCACGGCGCGCATCGGGTTCCGGCCCGGGGATGCCGGAGGTACGAGTCAGATGATCAAGCCGGAAGAGATACCGCAGTACACCGGCAACCTGGAACTGCTGGAAAAAGCCCACGGCAACCTCAAAAGGGACGCCGGGCACATCCGCGACACCGGCGCCGACGTCCACACCCACTTCCAGGGCCTGTCCGCCTACTACAAGGCACCCGAGGCCGAGCGGCTCTTCGCCACCACCAAACCCGTCAAGGACCGAGCCGACACCTTCGCCGACGACCTGGGCAAGGTCTCCACCGCCCTGTCGGAGTACGCCACCGAGATCCGCCCCCTGGTCACCAAGCTGACCCAGCTCAAAACCGACGCCACCCAGTTCGTCAACGACAACAAAGACGACGACGACTGGGAATACGACGAAGACAAAGTCGACGAACACAACCAGCTCCGCGACGACATCACCGCCACCGTCGCCGCGTTCTGGGCGGCCGAGCGCACCTGCCACAACAAGATCACCGCCCTCTTCGGCGGCACCCAGATGGTCGCCGGCGACGGATCCAAGGCCAAGAACCAGTACGGCTTCAACGCGGATGACCTGAAGAACGCCAAACTCCCCTGGGGCGACCCGGTCGAGGAAAAACACCACGCCTGGGAAGTCGGCCACTGGGTCAAATCCTTCGTCTGGGACGGCGTCATCGTCGACGGCGTCTGGGGCACCATCAAAGGCCTGGGCACCCTCGTCGGCGTCGACGGCTGGGACGCCATGGGCAAGGCCTGGAAAGGCCTCGCCCAGCTGGGGACCGGCCTGGCCATCAGCGCGATCCCCGGAGCCAGGGAAGCCTTCTGGAGCCTGCCCGACGACAAACTCCCCTCCTGGCTCCGCGACTCCCGCAACACCATGAAGCAGACCGGCAAGGCTCTGGTCGCCTGGGACGAATGGGGCAAGAACCCCGGCCGAGCCGCCGGAGCCGTCACCTTCAACGTCGTCACCACCGTCTTCACCGGCGGCGCCGGCGGAGCCGCCTCCGGCGCGGGTAAAGCCGGCGCGGTCGCCAAGGCCCTGTCCGCCACCGGCAAGGCGGGCCGGGTCATCGACCCCATGACCTACGTCGGCAAAGGCGTCGGCGCAGGCCTGTCCAAGATCGGCGATATCGCCAAGGGCCTCAAGGGCATCCAGGCCATCGAGATCCCCAAACTCCCCGACGGCACGATCAAACTCCCCGAAGGCACCGTCAGGCTGCCCGATGGCACCGTCGACCTCCCCGAGGGCGCCGCCATCCCCGAGGGCGCGGCCAAGCTCCCCGACGGCACCGTCAAACTGCCCGACGACGTCCCCGCGCTCCCGGAAGGCACCACCAAGCTGCCCACCGACCCGGGCAAACCCGCCCGGTACTACGACCCGGACGGCAACTTCCTCGACGAACACGGCAACGTCCTCGACAGCATCGACAACGCCCGCAAGGAAGACCCCCCGAACACCGCCCCGGCAACCGACACCAACGCCCCCGACCCGACCAACCCCGCCAAGCAGCCCGCCCTGGTCGGCGCCGGCGCCCGCACCACCGACAACGCCGCCCACATCCGCCTGGGCAACGACGCCGACAACATCGGCCGCGCAGGCGACGACCTGCCCGGCGGCAACACCCCCGGAAGCGGCGCGCCGCACCCGGTGGGCGGCTCGGCGGACAACATGCCGCACGCCAGCCACAACAGCCCTGACAGCGGAGGTACAGCCCACACCCCAGGCGCCGGTGCCGCGGACAACGCGGTGACCGGTGGCAGCCACGCCGACGTCACACCAGGCGGCGGCGGGCACGCGGACGTCACACCGGGCGGTGGACACGCCGGGCCCCCGCCGAGCCGCGGCGGCAATGGCCCGGGCATCCCGCACCAGGGCGGCGGCCGCGCCGACATCGGCGGCCCTCCCCACGGCACCACCTGGGCCGATCACGGAGTGCCCGAGCCCCGGAATCCGCACACGTACACCGCCGCAGAGCGCCAGGCGATCATGGACTACCAGGTCAAGCGCGCGAACAACGACCTCGCGTACCGCAAGGAGTACTACCAGAAGAACGGTTACCGGATCGACGTCGATCGCGCAGACGGGACAAACGTCGTGCCTCCGCAGCTCGTCGAGGTGTCGGGCGGCGGCTGGAAGGCGAAGTCGGATCTCGCGCCGCCACTCAAGCCGGAATACCTCGATGACATTCCGCACCAAGAGGGCCCCAAGTCGGCCGGCACCGCAACGCGCGAGAAGCTCGACGGTCTTGCCGACGTACGTCGGCAGGCCAATACCGCGGACCGGCCGTTCCACACTGCGCACGGAGATGCCAGGAAGGCATACAAGCTGCACGGGACGGACGAGTTGAAGGCCCTCCTCGACGAGGCCGCCGAAAGGCACAGAGAACCGCACGCCGTAGCCACCAAGGCAAATGAAGCCTACGGTGAGGCGATAGCGCGCGAGCATGCGATTCCTCAGCATTACCCGAAGGCCGATGAAATGACCCTGCACGGGCCGAAGAACGGAAAGGACCAGTTCGACCAGGTCTACAAGGAAGGCGATCGGTACATCGTCGTCGAGGCCAAAAGCCATGTCGACACACCGCTGGGCGAACGTCGCGTCAACGGCGTCAGGCACTCCCAGGGTTCGCGCGAATACTTCCTGGACATTCTCAAAGAGATGAAAAAGCGGCGTCGTGACTTTCCCAGCGAAGGGCATCTGGCCACCGAGCTGCGCAAGGCCCTCGACGAAGGCCGCCTCGATTATGTCGTCGTCAAGGGTCAGGACAACCCCGGAAAGTACACTGGTTACACCATGCAGAAGTTCGATATCAGGGAGCCCTCGTGACCGTGACCATTCCCCGCCATGGCGCTCCCGGCCCTGATGACGAGGGCTATGCGAGCTGGCTCGTCGAGAGCACGATCGAGGAGATCGACTCCCTGGAGCAGAGCCCAGGGATGATCGACGCCCTGTGGAACTCGGTGCAGACGTGTGTCATGGGCCGTGCCACGATCGACCCCAAGGGCTCCCACATCGACACCTGGGAAGCGGTCGTCAACGCGATGCAGGTGGGCTCGGCGGTCTTCCGGGTCGTGAGCGCCGCCGAGGGCACGCTGGAGTGCCGTATCCACCACGAGATGCGGACCCTGCCGGCCATGGGTCCCCGGCGCTTCGCCAACGCCGCCGCGTGGCTCGACGCCTTCTGGTTCGCCATCATCTGCCGCGACCGGCAGCGGCTGACCCAGCTGTCCGAGGTGCCGATGGAGGTGCTGCGCGCTTCCGGTGCCGAGCACGACGACTATCTCTACCACTGGGTCGCGGCCTTGCAGGCGTACTGGACGGGGCAGAAGTCGGCCTTGGTGGAGGAACTCTCGGCGACGTTCGAGCGCTCGCACCCCGACGTGGTCGAGATCGCCCCGCAGGACTGGCTCCGGTGCATTTCGTACCCGCCGGTCGATCTCTTCTACCGCTTCATCAAGCGGGACCACGACGGTTTCCACGCATCCCTCGTGGAAGCCCTTGAGCTGCACAAGGCGTACTGGACCGCGACGGAGGACCGCGAGAAGGACGTCGACGGCCTGTGGGCCATCGCCCCACTGGCCATCGCGTGCCTCGCCTTCGACGGCGACTTTCCGCTCGACGTCGAATCGGGCTATCTGCCCGTCTATCTGCTGAACCGGAGCCGGGTGGGCGAGTTCGACACCTGACCGGCGTGCGGCTATCCGCCGTCCCGCAGGGCGGTGGACGGTCGTTGCCGTAGGGCGATACGGGTCGTCAGCACTCCGGTCACGAGCGCGAGCACGCCCGCACCGCCCACGATGAGGGCGAGGGTGGGCCCGGGGAGGGAAGGGTAGGGGGAGCCGGTCAGGGCCTTGCTGAACGTGACCAGGACCATCCCCGCCACCGTCGACCCGACCAGCAGCGCCGCGAGGACGGTCACGATGTTCTCGGCCCGCATCATGCGGGCCACTTGGGTGCGGGTCGAGCCGACGAGCCGCAGCAACGCGAACTCGCCCGTACGCTCCATGGTCGTCATCACCAGGGTGTTGACGACTGAGATCGACGTGAACACGGTCACGACGGCCAGCAGCAGGTAGGTGGCGGTCGTCGAGGCATCCTGCTGACGACGGGCCTCGGCCCGGTGGGCGGAGCGGTCCAGGACCTGCCAGGCCGGGTGGTTCTCGGTCAGGGCCGCCAGTCGCTCCGCCACCTCCCGCTGCTGTCCCGGCAGGGCACGTACGTACACCGTGTCCAGGATGGACGGGTCGCCGGGCAGAAGGTGCGCGGCGGCCATGCGCCGCGGGACGACCAGATCCCCGAAGCCCAGGTCGCGGGCGTAGACGGCGGCCACCCGGGACCGTTCGGTGCGGTCGTCGTCCAGGGACAGCCACACCGTGTCGCCCACGTCGGCGTGGGCCTGGCGGGCCAGGGACCGGCTCAGCGCGATGTCGTGCGGCCCGAGCCGGTCGAGGCCGCCCGGGGTGGCCGCCAGGTCGAGCACCTGGTCCAGCGGACCATCCGTAACCGCCTGGGCGATGCCCCCGGGGCCCTCGCCGAGGGGATCGTCACTGGTCAGCACCATCGCGTGGGTGCCCTGGACGCCAATGGCCGCCGCGACGCCCGGCAGGTCACCGACCGTACCGGCGGCCGAGTCGGGCAGGTCCTCCTGCCCAGTGGTCCGCACCAGATAGTCGGCGACCAGCCGCTCGTGGTCCTGCCGCTCCTGTTCGTGCCACTTCATCTGCGGTACGAACAGGAGGACGGCCGCGAAGGCGACGGTGAGCGCGAGCGGGGAGACGGCCGCGCCCAGCCGACGGTGTCCCACGGTCAGGTTCGCCCGGACCAGCGATCCGGTCACCGGCAGGAGCACCAGGCACGCGGTGCCGAACACCGCGCCGGCCAGTTTCCCGATCCACGGGGCGAGCAGCCCCACCGCGATCATGAACACCATGACCATGCCGGCTGCGGTATTGGCGGCGTCGGACCCTCCCGAGTCGTCGATGGCCGACAATCCCCAGATGCCGCCGACCAGCACCGCCAGCCCCAGGGAGGTACGTACCACGCCCACCCGCCGGGACGGCACCGCCGCTTCCCCCAGTGCCTGCACGGGCCGCACCCGCGAGGCTCGTCTGCCACTGCCCCGGACGGCGAGCTGGGCGGTCACCGAGCAGATCGCCACCGCGATCAACAGGCTCCAGGGGCCGAAGTCCAAGGGGAAGGCGTCCGGCACCCAGCCCTGACCGACCATCCAGGCCCGCAGCGCGGCGGCGAGCAGGATCCCCAGACCGCATCCCGGGACCGCCGCCACGGCGGCGACCACGAACGCTTCGTACGCGATCAGCCGGCGCACCTGGCCGGGGGTCGCGGCGACGGCGCGCAGCAGGGCGATTTCCCGGGTGCGCTGCTGGACGGAGAGGGAGAAGGTCCCGGCCACCGCGAAGGCGGAGACGAACAAGCAGATGAAGCCGAACGGTACGGCGAAGGACATCGCCTCTTCCCCGCCCTGCGCCGGTGCCGCCCTCGCACCCGCGTCGAGAACTACCGCGAACATCGTCACCAGGGCCTGGGCGCTCGCCATCGCCACGAAGGATCCGGCGAAGGAAGCCTTCCGGTGGCGCACGGTCGACCAGGCCAGCCGAAGCAGCATGTCCTCAACGCTCCAGTCCGGCGCGCTGCCGTAATCGATCCGCTTCCGTTCCGGCGTGCTGTTTCACCTGCGACCCTTCTTGCTCACGAAGTGGACATGGCAAGAGCCCGGCCGGGCGCCGTCGTCCTTGCGGGCGACGCGCCAACCGGGCTCTGCCGTCTGTTGCCTGTGGTGCCTTGTGCCTGCTGTGCCTCTTGCCTGTCGGTGCCTGTTCTCCGCCGACCGGGTCGGCTCAGACCTCGTCGTCGCCCGGCTTCTCGTCGTCGCCGGACTCGGCGTCGGTCTCCAGACCGAGCTGTTCGATCAGCCAGCGGTCGAACTCGATCGAAGCCCGCACCCAGCTGACCGTGCTGGATACGAAGTGCTCCAGGCTGACGCCGGTGCCGATCAGCATCTGCGCTTCGCCGATCAACCGGACCGTGCCGTCGTCATTGGTGTGGCTGTAGACCTTGGGCCACAGGGTGCGGCGGTTCCAGTCGTCGATCACCTCGAGCAGCTGCGGCTTCACTTCGATGCCGTGCGGCCGGTCGTAGAACGTCCGGACGGAGAAGACCTGCTGCTCCTCCTCACCACGGAACATGAAGTAGGTGCGGAACTGCTCCCACGGCGCCGCGAGGTCCCCCTCCTCGTCGACGACGTACTTCAGCTCCATCTGCTCCAGCAGCTGCTTGACCAGGTCCTGGTCGGGCAGCACGGGGCCGCTCGGACCCGCCGGTTCGGGCTCGGGCTGGCCCCCGAAATTCGGAATCGAGGACGGGTCGATGCTCACCGTGGATTTCCCTTCGTATGGATACCGCCATCCTCCCTCACATCGGCCCCCGCCGTGCAACCCCGGCCCGGCCTTTGCGCGATCAAGACGGAGCCGGGCGGCTCAGCGCGCCGGGCCCACCAGAAGGCCGTCCCCGGCCCGGTCGACGCGGACCGTGTCGCCGTCGCGCACCTCGCCGGAGAGGATCTCCCGGGCCAGCCGGTCGCCGATCGCGGTCTGCACCAGGCGGCGCAGCGGGCGCGCCCCGTACGCCGGGTCGTTGCCCTCCTCGGCGAGCCAGGCCAGCGCCTCCGGGGTGACCTCCAGGGTCAGCCGCCGCTCGGCGAGGCGCCGGGCGAGCGCGGCGATCTGGAGCTCGGCGATGCGGGCCAGCTCGTCCTGGCTGAGCGCGGAGAAGACCACCAGGTCGTCCAGCCGGTTCAGGAACTCCGGCTTGAAGGAGGTGCGCACCGTCTCCAGCACGCTCTGCTTCTTCTCCTCCTCGCCGAGCAGCGGGTCCATCAGGTACTGGCTGCCCAGGTTGGAGGTGAGGACCAGGATGGTGTTGCGGAAGTCCACCGTCCGGCCCTGGCCGTCGGTGAGCCGTCCGTCGTCCAGCACCTGGAGCAGGATGTCGAAGACCTCGGGGTGGGCCTTCTCCACCTCGTCCAGCAGCACCACGCTGTACGGGCGGCGGCGCACCGCCTCGGTGAGCTGGCCGCCCTCCTCGTAGCCGACGTAGCCGGGCGGGGCGCCGACCAGCCGGGCGACGCTGTGCTTCTCGCCGTACTCACTCATGTCGATGCGGACCATGGCCCGCTCGTCGTCGAAGAGGAAGTCGGCGAGCGCCTTGGCCAGCTCGGTCTTGCCGACGCCGGTGGGGCCGAGGAAGAGGAAAGAGCCGGTGGGCCGGTCCGGGTCGGCGATCCCGGCCCGGGTCCTGCGCACGGCGTCGGAGACGGCGCGGACGGCCTCGGTCTGGCCGATCAGCCGCCTGCCCAGCTCGTCCTCCATGCGCAGCAGCTTCTGGGTCTCGCCCTCCAGCAGCCTCCCCGCCGGGATGCCGGTCCAGGAAGCGACCACATCGGCCACGTCGTCCGGGCCGACCTCCTCCTTGACCATGGTGCCGCGGTCCTCCCGCTGCACCTCCTCCTCGGCCTCCGAGGCCTCGGCCAGCTCCCGCTCCAGGGCCGGGATCTCCCCGTACAGCAGCTTGGAGGCGGTGCCGAAGTCGCCGTCGCGCTGGGCGCGCTCGGCCTGGCCGCGCAGCTCGTCCAGCTTCTCCTTCAGCTCACCGACCCGGTTGAGGCCCTGCTTCTCCTTCTCCCAGCGGGCCGTCAGGCCCCGCAGCTCCTCCTCCTTGTCGGCGAGGTCGCGGCGCAGCTTCTCCAGCCGCAGCTTGCTGGCCTCGTCGGTCTCCTTGGCGAGCGCCATCTCCTCCATCTTCATCCGGTCGACGGAGCGCTGGAGCTCATCGATCTCGACCGGGGAGGAGTCGATCTCCATGCGGAGCCGGGAGGCGGCCTCGTCCACCAGGTCGATGGCCTTGTCGGGGAGGAAGCGGGAGGTGATGTACCGGTCGGAGAGGGTCGCGGCGGCCACCAGCGCGCCGTCCGCGATCTGCACCTTGTGGTGCGCCTCGTAACGGCCCTTGAGCCCGCGCAGGATCGCCACGGTGTCCTCGACGGTCGGCTCGGCGACCAGCACCTGCTGGAAGCGGCGCTCCAGCGCGGCGTCCTTCTCGATCCGCTCGCGGTACTCGTCCAGCGTGGTGGCGCCGACCATGCGCAGCTCGCCGCGGGCCAGCATCGGCTTGAGCATGTTGCCCGCGTCCATGGACGAGTCGCCGCCGGCGCCCGCGCCGACCACGGTGTGCAGCTCGTCGATGAAGGTGATGATCTGGCCGTCGCTGGACTTGATCTCGGCGAGGACGGTCTTCAGCCGCTCCTCGAACTCGCCGCGGTACTTCGCGCCCGCGACCATCGCGCCGAGGTCGAGCGCGACCAGCCGCTTGTCGCGCAGGCTCTCCGGCACATCGCCCTTGACGATGCGCTGGGCGAGCCCCTCCACCACGGCGGTCTTGCCGACGCCCGGGTCGCCGATCAGCACCGGGTTGTTCTTCGTACGCCGCGAGAGCACCTGCACCACGCGCCGGATCTCCTGGTCCCGGCCGATGACCGGGTCGAGCTTGCCCTCGCGCGCGGCGGCGGTGAAGTCGGTGCCGAACTTCTCCAGCGCCTTGTACGTGCCCTCCGGATCGGGAGTCGTCACCCGCTGTCCACCCCTGGCCTTCTCGAACGCGGCGAGCAGCGCCTTGGCGCTCGCCCCCTGCTGGTCGAGCAGCTCCCCGGCCTGACCGCCCTTGGCGGCGATGCCGATCAGAAGGTGCTCGGTGGAGATGTAATCGTCGCCGAGGTCCTTGGCGCGCTGCGCGGCGTCCACGAGGACGGCCTGCAGATCGCGGCTGGCCTGCGGCGGGGCCACGGTGGAGCCCTGCACGCTGGGCAGGGCGGCGAGCAGCCGCTCGGCCCCGTTCCGCACGAAGGCCGCGTCGGTGTCGACGGCGACCAGCAGATCCATGACGTTCTCGTTGTCCTGGCCCTGGATCAGGGCGAGCAGCAGATGGGCCGGGGTCAGATCGGCGTGCCCGGCCGACACCGCCCGGTCGTTGGCCGCGCTCAGCGCCGCCCGGCTCTTGTTGGTCAGCTCGGCGTCCACGTCCTGTGCTCCTCCTCATCGCGCGCGGCGGCCCACAATCCTGCCCTGCACAACATGCGTAAAGTTGAGTCTATTCCACTCAACTGTGTCACCGCCAGCGTTCTGGCCATAGGTTTCCGTCCATGGCCCTCGATCCTCGCAACCCGGACCCCGGGTACCTCGCCTTCTGGCGCGAACGCCACGTGTGCACCCTCACCACCCTCCGTCCCGACGGCACCCCGCATGTCGTCCCGGTCGGCGTCACCTACGACCCCGAAGCCGGGCTCGCCCGCATCATCGCCAGCGGCCACAGCCGCAAGGTCGCCCACGTCCGGGCGGCGAGCACGTCGGCGGACGGCGCGCGGGTCGCCGTCTGCCAGATGGCGGGCAAGCGGTGGGCCACCCTGGAAGGGACCGCACGGGTGCGCACCGAACCCGAGCTGATCGCCGATGCCGAACGCCGCTACGCGGAACGCTACGAGCGCGAGCCCCGCCCCAACCCGCACCGCGTGCTGATCGAGATCATGATCACCCGTGCGATGGGGCGCGCGTGAGGAGCCCTCGGCTCACTGCTGGTGGTGTCCCCAGGGGTGACGCACCCTGATCCAGATGTCGCGCGCCCTGCGCCCGGCCTCGGTGCGGCTCTCCGCCACCGCGGTACGGGCCTCCTCCTCGGTCTCCACCATCGGGCCCGAGCCGCGCAGCGGCTTCCCGGCCGTCTCGTACAGGCACAGCGCCGAGATCAGGCCCACCACCCCGGCCGCCATCAGGTAGTACGCGGGCACCAGCGGATCGCCCGTCGACTCGACCAGCGACGACGCGATCAGCGGCGTCGTCCCGCCGAACAGCGATACGGAGAGGTTGAACGAGATCGACAGCGCGCCGTAGCGCAGCCGGGTCGGGAACAGCGCCGGAAGCGTGGCGGCGCTCGTGCCCGCGAACGTGACCAGCAGCAGCCCCAGTATCAGACAGCCGATCGCGGGCAGCAGGATGCCGCCCATCTGGATCAGCAGGAACGCCGGGATCGCCAGCACGATCATGGCCCCGCTCCCGGCCATGAACATCGGCCGCCGCCCCCAGCGGTCGGAGGACCGCCCGACCACGGTGATCGTCAGCGCCACGACCATCATGGTGGCGAGCACCAGCAGCTGGGCGGTGGTGGCGTCCTCGCCGAGCGTGGAGGTCATGTACGTCGGCAGGTAGGACGTCACCATGTAGTTGGTGACGTTGTACAGCAGCACGAGACCCATGCAGATCAGCACGGCCTGCCAGTGCCGGGTGAAGATCTCCTTCAGCCGCCCCTTGCCGGACTGCCGCGCCTCCTCCACCGGCGCGGAGCCGCCGCCCGCCGCCGCGGCCTTCGCCGCCTCGGCCGCCCGTTCGGCCTCCTGCTGGAACGCCGGGCTCTCCTCCAGCCGCAGCCGCATGTACAGCCCGATCACCCCGAGCGGCCCGGCGACCAGGAACGGAATCCGCCAGCCCCACTCCACCATGCCGTCGTCCCCGAGCACGGCGGTGAGCACCGTGACCAGCCCGGAGCCGAGCGAATAGCCGACGAAGGTGCCGAAGTCGAGCCAGCTGCCCAGGAAGCCGCGCCGCCGGTCGGGCGCGAACTCCGCGATGTACGTGGTCGCCCCCGCGTACTCACCGCCGGTCGAGAAGCCCTGCACCACCCGGCACGCCAGCAGCGCCAGCGGCGCGGCGAAGCCGATCGAGCCGTAGCCGGGCAGCAGCCCCACCGCGAAGGTGCTGACCGCCATCATGATCATGGTGGTGGACAGCACCCGGCGCCGCCCGATGCGGTCCCCCAGCGGCCCGAAGACCAGCCCGCCGAGCGGACGCACCAAAAAGGCGACCGCGAAGGTGGCGAACGTCGACACCACCTGCGCGGCCGGGGAACTGGACGGAAAGAAGACCTTGCCGAGGGTGACCGCGACGTACGCGTAGACGCCGAAGTCGAACCACTCCATGGTGTTGCCGACCGCCGTCGCCGTGACCGCGCGCCGCAGCCGCGGCCGGTCGACGACGGTGACGTCCTCGTAAGCGAGCGACTTCTTGCGGCGGCGGAGCAGCGTCCGCAGCATGCGGTCGGTGCGTTCGCTGCCGCCGCCCCTGGCCGGGCGGCCGCCCTTGTGCGGTGGTGTGGAGCCGGTGCTCATCTCATCCCTGCCGACGGATCCGGGCTGCTACGCGTAACCGGCACCCACCGGACGAAACCCCGCGGACCGGCTCGTACCCCGTCGGATCAGGCTTCGCCCCGCTCCGCGCGTGCGTACACCTCGGCCATCTCACCGCCGGTGTCGTACACCACCACCTGCTCGTCGCCGACCACCCACGCGTCGTGCCCGGGCGGTATCACGAACACATCGCCGGGCCCCACCTCGGCCTCGGCACCGTCGTCCATGCGCAGCCGCATCCGCCCCTTCACCATGACCCCGGTGTGACGGACCTGGCAGCTCTCGGTCCCGGCCAGCGGCCGGACCGACTCCCGCCAGCGCCAGCCGGGCTCGAAGGTGCCGACGGCGAAGTCGAGCCCCGTCAGGTGCAGGGTCTCCAGATGACCACCGGGGAAGTCCCGCCGCTCATCCGGCTTGTCCAGCGTCTTGATCTCCATCATGGTGCGTACCTCCTCCCACACCTCCATGGTGCGCCTCGGGCCCGGCAAGAGCCTCGTCGTTCTCGCAAAGCCCTTGTGCGGCACGGCGCCCCAGTGGCATCCTGCAAGGCTTTGCTCACGCACGGAAACGGTTCTGGGGGGAACACCATGCCGACGTCGCCGACCGGCCAGCGCGGAAACCAGCACGACCCGCAGGTCGCTCAGCTGATGACAGTCCTAAGCGAGACGCAGGTCCGCGTGGAGCTGGACCGCATGCTGGAGCAGGCCGGCCCGCGTCCAAGGTCGTCTGGTGCGAGATCGGCGGGAAGCCGCCCGCCGCGTGGGCTTGAGGCAGTACGGTCACGGCACGGCGACGGCGACCCGGCGGAACTCGACCGACTCGATGGTGACGCCGGGGGCCGAGGCGCCCAGCAGCGGGGCGGCGGCGCGGGCCCGCTCCTCGTCCTCGAAGGTCAGGATCGACATGCCCCGGCCGTCCACGGGCTCCAGCCACTGGCCGGAGACGAACCCCGGCGCGGCGGTGAGCTTGGGCAAGATGTCGTTCATGAGCGCGGCTGCGGCCGCTGGGGCCTGGGCCGGGTCGATGGTCAGGGTGACGAGGACTGCGTGCATCGGGGTCTCCTGCGGTGGAATGCTCCGTTCAGCAGGTAGGACAGTCCAGCGGCCCGGAACTCATCGCGCACCGGTCACCCCTGGCGCGGGCCGGTGATCTCCTCCGTGATCGCGAAACCCTTCGCCGGGCCCTCCGGGATCTCCACCTCGGTACCGTACGGGACACGGGTCTCGGCCGCGTACGTCTGCTCGTCCGGAGAGGGCGAGGTAAGCAGGGTGACCGTGCCGCGCTGGTCGTGGTCGTCGATCAGGACATAGACGGGAATTCCGGCCCCGGCGTAGGCGCGGCGCTTGCGCGCCCGGTCGCGCTGCTGGTTCTCATGGCCGGGAGAGACCACTTCGACGACGAGCCTCACGGCAGAGGCGACGAAGCCGAGGCCGTCCTCGGTGAGGAACTCCTCCGCGTCCCCGGGTGCGACGCACACGGACGCGAGTGGCCCGGCGACCGAAGGTCGGTCGCCGGGCCGCTCGATCAGGTGAACGGAGACGCTAGTCCCTGCGCTTGGGCTTGGGACGCCAGACGACCAGGGCACTGCCCTGGTGGACGTCCTGGTAGGGGACCAGGTCACGGCGGTACGAGGCATGGACCTGGGCCTCGCGCTGCTGCATCGCGGCCGCCGCGCCCTCGACGGCCGACTGGAGCTCGGCGACGCGCGACTGGAGCGCGGTGACCTGGTTCTCCAGCTCGATGATGCGCTTGATCCCGGCGAGGTTGATGCCCTCGTCCTGCGACAGCTGCTGCACCTGGCGCAGCAGCTCGATGTCGCGCGCGGAGTAGCGCCGGCCGCGGCCGGGCGTACGGTCCGGGGAGACCAGGCCGAGACGGTCGTACTGACGCAAGGTCTGCGGATGCAGGCCGGAGAGCTGAGCGGCGACCGAGATGACGTACACCGGCGATTCGTCGGTCAGCTCGTACGGATTGCGGGACCGGCCGGGTCCCCTGCCTCCGAGGCCCCCTCGGCCGTGCGTCTCCATTGGGTCATGCTCCCTTCGCGGCCTGGAACAGCTCCGCCCGCGGGTCCTCGCCCGCGGTCGCCTCCCGGTAGGACTCCAGCGCCTCGCGAGCCTCGTCGCTGATGTCCTTCGGCACCGTGACCTCGACGGTGACCAGCAGGTCGCCGCGGGTGCCGTCCTTGCGCACCGCGCCCTTGCCGCGGGCGCGCATCGTCCGGCCGTTGGGCGTGCCGGCCGGCAGCTTCAGGGTGACCGGCGGCCCGCCCAGCGTCGGGACCTTGATCTCGCCGCCGAGCGCCGCCTCCGGAAGGGTGACCGGAACGGTGACGGTCAGGTTGTCGCCGCGGCGGCCGAAGACCGGATGCGGGTCCACATGGACGATGACGTAGAGGTCACCGGCCGGACCGCCGGTCTCGCCCGGGGCGCCCTTGCCGCGCAGCCGGATCCGCTGGCCGTCGCTGACGCCCGCGGGGATGCGGACCTGCATGGTGCGGGCGGAACGGGCCCGTCCACTGCCCTTGCAGGTCTCGCACGGGTCCTGCGCGATCAGACCGCGGCCCCGGCACTCCACGCACGGATCGGTGAGCGAGAAGCCGCCCCCGCCGCCCCGGCTGACCTGTCCGGTGCCGACGCAGGTCGGGCAGACCCGCGGGGTGCCGTTCTTGTCGCCGGTGCCGGAGCACGACTTGCACGGGGCCTGGCTGGACATCCGCAGCGGAACGGTGGCCCCTTCGACGGCCTCGGTGAAGCTGAGCGTCACCTCGGACTCGATGTCCTGGCCGCGCCGCGGCTGGGTCCGGGTGGGCCCGCCGCGGTTGAAGAGACCGCCGAACACGTCGCCGAGCCCGCCGCCGAAGCCACCCGCGCCGCCCGCGCCACCGGGCCCGCCCTGGGCGCCCCCGAAGAGGTCGCCCAGGTCGAAGTTGAAGCTGCCGGTGGAGCCCGCCCCGCCCGGCCCGGGGCGGAAGCCCCCGTTGCCGAACAGGGAGCGGGCCTCGTCGTACTCCTTGCGCCGCTTGGGGTCGCCGAGGATGTCGTTCGCCTCGGAGATCTCCTTGAAGCGCTCCTCGGCCTTGGCGTCGCCCTTGTTGGCGTCCGGGTGGTACTCGCGGGCGAGCTTCCGGTACGCCTTCTTGATCTCCGCCTCGGTGGCGTCCTTGGGGACGCCGAGAACCTTGTAGTAGTCCTTCTCGACGAAGTCCTTGGTGCTCATCCCCGACGTCCCTCCTCTCCTGATATTCCTGCTGTTCCCGCAGTCACCGTCGCGTCAGCCCTCTTCCGGGCCACCGCTCTCCTCGTCCGGCGCCGTGCCGTCGCCTTCGCCCGGGCCCTTGGGCGAGGCACCCGGCTGGGGCTCGGCGACCGCGACCCGCGCCGGGCGAATCGTTCGTTCGCCGATTCGATACCCCGGCTGGAGAATCTGCACGCACGTCGTCTCGGTGACGTCCGGCGCGTACGAGTGCATGAGCGCTTCGTGCACCAGCGGGTCGAAGGGCTCGCCCTCCTTGCCGAACTGCTGAAGGCCCAGCTTCGCCGCCACCGTCTCCAGCGATTCGGCGACGGACTTGAAGCCGCCGACGAGTTCGCCGTGCTCACGCGCCCGGCCGATGTCGTCGAGCACGGGAAGCAGCTCGGACAGGAGGTTCGCGACCGCGACCTCCTTGACCTGCACCCGGTCCCGCTCGACCCGGCGGCGGTAGTTCTGGTACTCGGCCTGAAGTCGCTGGAGGTCGGCCGTCCGCTCGTTGAGAGCGGTCCGCACCTGGTCCAGCTGCGCCTGAATGGCTACCTGCTCGAGGTCCCCGGCCGGGGCGCCCGGGCCCGCCTTGTCGGCGGACCCGGCGCCCTTCGCCACGTCGTCGGGGGTCTGCGCGGCTTCGGAGGGGACGTCGGGCTGCTCCTCGAAGCCCGGGGTCTCCTCCGTCACGCGGCACCACCCTGGCCCTTGTCGGCCTTCTCGTCGTCGACGATCTCGGCGTCCACCACGTCGTCGTCGGCCTTGGCCTGAGCGCCCTCGGCACCGGCGTCACCGGCGGCACCGGCCTCGCCCGCGCCCTCGGCGCCGGTGTTGGCGTACATGGCCTGGCCGAGCTTCTGGCTCACCGCGGCGACCTTCTCGGTCGCGGTGCGGATCTCGGCCGTGTCCTCGCCCTTGAGCTTCTCCTTGAGGTCGGTGACCGCTTCCTCGACCTCGGTCTTGACCTCGCCCGGGACCTTGTCCTCGTTGTCCTTGAGGAACTTCTCGGTCTGGTAGACGAGCTGCTCGGCCTGGTTGCGGGTCTCGGCGGCCTCGCGGCGCTTGTGGTCCTCCTCCGCGTACTGCTCGGCCTCGCGCATCATGCGGTCGATGTCGTCCTTCGGCAGCGCGGAGCCGCCCGGTGACGGTCATCTTCTGCTCCTTGCCGGTGCCCGAGGTCCTTCGCCGCGACGTGCATGATGCCGTTCGCGTCGATGTCGAAGGTGACCTCGATCTGCGGCACCCCGCGCGGGGCCGGCGGCAGGCCGGTCAGCTCGAACATTCCGAGCTTCTTGTTGTACGCGGCGATCTCGCGCTCGCCCTGGTAGACCTGGATCTGCACGGACGGCTGGTTGTCCTCGGCCGTGGTGAAGATCTCCGAGCGCTTGGTCGGAATGGTCGTGTTGCGCTCGATCAGCTTGGTCATGATGCCGCCCTTGGTCTCGATACCGAGGGACAGCGGGGTGACGTCCAGCAGCAGGACGTCCTTGACCTCACCCTTGAGCACACCGGCCTGGAGGGACGCGCCGATGGCGACGACCTCGTCCGGGTTGACGCCCTTGTTGGCGTCCTTGCCGCCGGTCAGCTCCTTGACGAGCTCGGCGACGGCGGGCATCCGGGTCGAGCCGCCGACCAGGACCACGTGGTCGATCTCGGACAGCGAGATGCCCGCGTCCTTGATGACGTTGTGGAACGGGGTCTTGCAGCGCTCCAGCAGGTCCGAGGTCAGCTGCTGGAACTGCGAGCGGCTGAGCTTCTCGTCCAGGTGCAGCGGGCCCTCGGCGGAGGCCGTGATGTAGGGCAGGTTGATGGTGGTCTCGGTCGAGCTCGACAGCTCGATCTTCGCCTTCTCAGCGGCCTCGCGGAGGCGCTGGAGAGCCATCTTGTCCTTGGACAGGTCCACGCCGTTGGCGTTGTTGAACTGCTTCACCAGGTAGTCGACGACGCGCTGGTCCCAGTCGTCACCACCGAGGTGGTTGTCACCGTTGGTGGCCTTGACCTCCACCACGCCGTCGCCGATCTCCAGCAGCGAGACGTCGAAGGTGCCGCCACCGAGGTCGAAGACCAGGATGGTCTGGTCGTCCTTCTCCAGCCCGTAGGCGAGCGCGGCGGCAGTAGGCTCGTTGACGATACGCAGGACGTTGAGGCCCGCGATCTCACCGGCTTCCTTGGTCGCCTGGCGCTCGGCGTCGTTGAAGTACGCCGGGACGGTGATGACCGCGTCCGCGACCTTCTCGCCCAGGTACGCCTCGGCATCCCGCTTCAGCTTCTGCAGGATGAAGGCGCTCATCTGCTGCGGGTTGAAGTCCTTGTTGTCGAGGTTGACCTTCCAGTCGGTGCCCATGTGGCGCTTGACCGACCGGATGGTCCTGTCGACGTTGGTCACCGCCTGGCGCTTGGCCACCTCGCCGACCAGTACCTCGCCGTTCTTCGCGAAGGCGACGACGGAAGGCGTGGTCCTGGCGCCCTCGGCGTTGGTGATGACGGTGGGCTCACCGCCTTCGAGAACACTGACGACGGAGTTCGTCGTACCCAGGTCGATGCCGACCGCACGTGCCATTTCAGGATCCTCCAGCTACAGCATTGAGTGGAACAGGCTCAAGCGTGCATGATCCGCTTTTCGCTGTCAACAGACATGAGTCGTCGCCGCTCAACTTTTATATGAGTCTTATGATCAAGAGAGCATTTCAGGAGGTCAGCGGGTGGGGGCCGGTGAGCGACGCAGATCACCGGCCGGTCGACTACATGGGTGTGCACCCGGCCGGGTAATCTCGGTAGGACAAAATAAGTTACTGCTTAGTAATTCCGCTCTCGCAGGTTCGAGGAGCCCTTATGCAACTCGCCGCGATCATCGTGTCGCTGGTCCTCATCGCGGTCGGCGTCGCCCTGTTCGGCCGTGCCATCCTGCAGATCTACCGCTTCGTGCGACTCGGTCAGCCCGTCCCCGCGGGCACCCGTACGGATGACCCCACAGGGCGCACGGTCACGGTGGTCAAGGAGTTCCTCGGCCACACCCGGATGAACCGCTGGGGCATCGTCGGGGTGGCGCACTGGTTCGTGGCCGTGGGCTTCTTCTCCCTGCTGCTGACGATCGTCAACGCCATCGGCCAGCTCTTCCAGGCCGACTGGCTGCTGCCGGTGATCGGCGACTGGCTGCCCTGGGAGATCTTCACCGAGGCCATCGGCCTGCTGACGACGCTCGGCATCCTCACCCTCATCGTCATCCGGCAGCTGAACCGGCCCGACGGCGCGGGCCGCAAGTCCCGCTTCGCGGGGTCCAACATCGGCCAGGCGTACTTCGTCGAGGCCGTCATCCTCATCGTCGGCATGTCGATCATGACGCTGCGGGCGCTGGAGGGCGTCCAGCACGGCGTCGACCACTACGAGATCGGCTTCTTCGCCTCGTACCCGCTGATCGCCGCCCTCAAGGGGCTGAGCCTGGGCACCATCCAGAACCTCACCTACCTCGTCGCCATGATCAAGATCGCGACGTCCTTCATCTGGATGATCGTGGTCTCCCTCAAGACCGACATGGGCGTGGCCTGGCACCGCTTCCTGGCCTTCCCGAACATCTGGTTCAAGCGCGAGGCCGACGGCGATGTGGCGCTCGGAGAGCTCCTGCCGATGGTCAGCGAGGGCAAGCCGATCGACTTCGAGGACCCGGACGAGGACGCCCAGTTCGGCGTCTCGCAGATCGAGCACTTCTCCTGGAAGGGCATCCTCGACTTCTCCACCTGCACCGAATGCGGCCGCTGCCAGTCGCAGTGCCCCGCCTGGAACACCGGCAAGCCGCTCTCGCCGAAGCTGCTGATCATGTCGCTGCGCGACCACGCGCACGCCAAGGCCCCGTACCTCCTCGCGGGCGGCGGCAAGGACGCCGAAGGCGAGGAGAAGGCGACCGAGGAGCAGCTGAAGGACGTGCCCGCGAGCGCGCTCGCGGAGGCCGAGCGTCCGCTGATCGGCACGCTGGAAGAAAATGGCGTCATCGACCCGGACGTCCTGTGGTCCTGCACCACCTGCGGTGCGTGCGTCGAGCAGTGCCCGGTCGACATCGAGCACATCGACCACATCGTCGACATGCGCCGCTACCAGGTCATGATCGAGTCGTCCTTCCCCAGCGAGGCCGGGACGATGCTGAAGAACCTGGAGAAGAAGGGCAACCCCTGGGGTCTGGCCAAGAAGCAGCGCCTGGCGTGGACCAAGGAGGTCGAGTTCGAGGTCCCGGTCGTCGGCAAGGACATCGAGGACCTGACCGAGGTCGACTACCTGTACTGGGTCGGCTGCGCCGGCGCCCTGGAGGACCGGGCCAAGAAGACCACCAAGGCCTTCGCGGAGCTGCTGCACATCGCGGGCGTCAAGTTCGCGATCATGGGCGGCGACGAGGCATGCACCGGCGACTCGGCCCGCCGCCTGGGCAACGAGTTCCTGTTCCAGCAGCTCGGTCAGCAGAACGTCGAGATGCTGAACATGGCCTTCGGCGAAGATGCTGACGAGGGCGTCGTGGTCGAGAAGGCGAAGAAGAAGATCGTCGCGACCTGCCCCCACTGCTTCAACACCATCGCGAACGAATACCCGCAGCTGGGCGGCCACTTCGAGGTCATCCACCACACCCAGCTGCTCCAGCACCTCATCGACGAGGGCAAGCTGATCCCGGTCACCCCGGTCGAGGGTCTGATCACCTACCACGACCCCTGCTACCTGGGCCGCCACAACAAGGTCTACACCCCGCCGCGCGAGATCATCGCCAAGGTGCCGGGCCTGCGGAACGAGGAGATGCACCGCCACAAGGAGCGCGGCTTCTGCTGTGGCGCGGGCGGCGCCCGCATGTGGATGGAAGAGCGGATCGGCAAGCGCATCAACAACGAGCGCGTCGACGAGGCCCTGTCGCTCAACCCCGACATCGTCTCGACCGCATGCCCGTTCTGCCTGGTCATGCTGACGGACTCCGTCAACGGCAAGAAGAACGACGGCAAGGTCAGCGAAGCACTCCAGGTCGTGGACGTCGCGCAGCTGCTGCTCGACTCGGTGAAGACCCCCGCCGAGCCCGAGGGCGACGGCGAGTCGTCCGAGACCCCGGAGCCCGCGCCGGTGAAGTGACCGGCTGAGCTACGAACCGAGGCCCGCCCGCGCATCGCGCAGGCGGGCCTCGTGCCGTACGTACGGCCTTACGGGCGCGGCTTGCCGTTCTTCGGCAGCGGCAGCGTCTGCTCCGTCCAGATGACCTTGCCCTCCGCCGTGTACCGGGTGCCCCACCGGTCGGCGAACTGCGAGACCAGGAACAGCCCGCGGCCGCCCTCGTCCGTCGTCGCCGCGTACCGCAGATGCGGTGAGGTGCTGCTGGTGTCGGACACCTCGCAGATCAGGCTGCGGTCGCACAGCAGCCGCACCCGGATCGGGCCGGTGGCGTAGCGGATCGCGTTGGTGATCAGCTCGCTGAGGATCAGCTCGGTCGTGAACGCCACGTCCCCCAGCTCCCACTCCGCGAGCTTCCGGGCCACCGCCGCCCGCATCTCGGAGACCTGGGCGGGGTCGGACGGCACCTCCCAGTCGGCGATCCGCCCCGGCTCCAGCACCCTCGTACGGGCGACGATCAGCGCGACGTCATCGCTGGGGCGCTCGGGCAGCAGCGCGCCCAGCACCGCCGTACAGGTCTCCTCCGGGGTGCGCCCGGGGTGGGCCAGGGCGTCGCCCAGCATCTCCATGCCCGTCTCGATGTCCCGGTCGCGCTTCTCGATCAGCCCGTCCGTGTACAGCACCAGATGGCTGCCCTCGGGCAGCTCCAGCTCGGCCGTCTCGAACGGCAGCCCGCCCAGGCCCAGCGGCGGGCCCACGGGCAGGTCCTTCAGCAGCTCCACCGTGCCGTCCGGGCTCACCACCGCGGGCGGCGGATGCCCGGCCCGGGCCATGGTGCAGCGGCGCGTCACCGGGTCGTAGATCGCGTACAGACAGGTGGCCCCGATGATCACCTCACCGCCGCCGTCCCCGTCCGCCACGGCGCTGTGGCCCTCGTCCTGGTCGATGCGGGCGATCAGATCGTCCAGATGGGACAGGATCTCGTCCGGTGGCAGATCGAGGGTGGAGAAGTTGTGCACCGCGGTCCGCAGCCGCCCCATCGTCGCCGCCGCGTGCAGCCCGTGCCCGACGACGTCGCCCACCACCAGCGCCACCCGCGCGCCCGGCAGCGGGATGACGTCGAACCAGTCGCCGCCGACGCCCGATTCGGCGGGCAGATAGCGGTACGCCACGTCCAGCGCGTTCTGCTCGGGCAGCACCCGCGGCAGCAGGCTGCGCTGGAGCGTCACCGCCATGGTGTGCTCGCGGGTGTACCGCCGGGCGTTGTCGATGCTGACGGCGGCCCGGGTGACCAGCTCCTCGGCGAGCGAGACGTCGTCCTCCTCGAACGGCTCGGGCTTCTCCGCGCGCATGAAGCTGGCCACGCCCAGCACCACGCCCCGGGCCCGCAGCGGGACCGTGATCATCGAGTGGATGCCGGAGTCGACGATCTTCTGGGCCTGGTCGGGATCCTGCTCCTGCCAGCCCCCGTGGTCGCTCAGCACCGGGACGACCGTGACAGCTCCGGTGCGGAACCCCTGGGCCTGGGGCGCGTTCGGGGTGAACCGGATCAGCTTGCCGAGCGGATAGAGCGGCACGTCGTCGCGGATGCCGCTGAGCGCCGTACGCCGCAGGGGCGTGGGGCGGCCGTCCACGCTCCCCCCGCCGCCCGTCGTACCGGCGGCGCCCTCCTGCGGCTCCTCGCCGCGCAGGACCGAGTCCGCGAGGTCGACGGAGACGTAGTCGGCGAACCGGGCCACCGCGTACTCCGCCAGCTCCTGCGCGGTGCGCACCACGTCCAGCGTGGTGCCGATGGACACGCCCGCGTCGTACAGCAGCTTCAGGCGGTTGCGCGCCAGGTCTACCTTGCCGGTCAGGGCGCGCAGCTCGGTGGTGTCGCGCAGGGTCGCGACGCTGCCGGGCGGGCCGCCGTTGCGGTCGGTGGGGCGGTGGCTGACCGACAGCAGCCGCTCCCCGGCCGTGTGCACCTCGTCGGTGGCCGGGCGCCCGGAGACCAGCAGCTCGGTCGTGTGCGGGTCGAAGCCCAGCTCGGCGACGAGACGGCCCTCCGCGTCCGGGGGCAGGGCGAAGAGACGGCGCGCCTCGTCGTTGGCCAGCACCAGGCGGCCGTCGCCGCTGACGATCAGCACGCCCTCCCGCACGGCGTGCAGCACCGCGTCATGGTGCTCGTACATGCGCGTCATCTCGGCCGGGTCCAGGCCGTGGGTCTGGCGCCGCAGCCGCCCGGTGACCAGCGCCGTCCCCACCGTGGCCAGCGAGAGCGCGGCCGCGGCGGCGAAGAACAGCAGCGGCAGCTGGTGGTTGGCCGCGCCGCTCACCTTCTTGATCGTGATTCCGGCCGAGACCAGGCCCACGACCTTCCCGCGCTGGTCGAGGACGGGGACGACGGACCGCACGGACAGGCCGAGCGTGCCGGTGAAGGTCTCGGTGACCGTCCGGCCCTTCACGGCGGCGTCGATGCTGCCCATGAAGTGCTTCCCGATGCGGTTCACATTGGGGTGGGTGTAGCGGATCCCGTGCGGCGACATGGCCACGACGAAGTCGACGCCCGAGCCCTTGCGGGCCCGCTCGGCGAGCGGCTGGAGCGCGGCGGTCGGATCGGCGCCGCGCATCGCGGCGGCCATGCCCGGGGCGTTCGCGAAGCTCTCGGCGACGGCCATCGAGCGGTTGCGGGCCTCGCGCTCGCTGTCGTACCGGGACTGGAGGACGAGAGCCACCACGGCGGCGACGACGAGCAGCAGCACGACGCCCAGCTGGAGGGCGAAGACCTGGCCCGCGACCGTACGCACACCGCGCGGCGGGCGGCGGCGCGGCCGTCGGCGCGGACGGCCCCGGAGGCCATGCCCCTCGTACCGCTCGTGCGGGTCCCGCGCCCGATCCGTCCGGCGTCCCTCGGCCTCGTACACCGTGGGGTCGTGCCCGTTCCGCTCGCGGGCATTCCGCTGCCGGCGGGGGCCCTGATGGCCGCGCTGATTCCGCCAGTCGGTCATGGTCCGGGCCAAGGGGACCCGTGATCGACCGAAAAGTCCGGCCATGTCGTTATTTCTAGCACCCTCACGCTGTGGCGGGCGAGCGGCATTCGCCGCTGCCGGCCGGCCACTCCCGTCCGACATCGCGCCTACACCCCGCTCGCACCCTCCATGGGTCTCGGTGCCTCACCCGTCACTGACGCATCGTGCGATACGCACATGGCTGCCCCCGTCGCCCGCTTCGAACATGTACCGATCCTGGCCGTGAAGTATCCCTTCTCACAACAAGGTTGTGGATCCCTGTGGATCCCCACAGGATCATGCCCCACCCATGGGTAGGTAAATGTCCTGGACGGCCCTTGTGCTCCAAAGGTCATCTTTACAGTCAAGCGGACTGATCACTCCCGGAACCTCCGGAACCTGCGGGTTGCCGCGACCGTGCCGCATGGGTTAGGGGTGACCGATGACGCCCGCGCCTCCCCCCACCCCCACAAGCCCCCCCGGCCGCGCCGCCCTCACGACCTTCGGGGTCTGGGCCGGGGTGCTCGCGCTGCTCACCGGATGCGGTGCGGGTGGCTCCGGCGACGGGCCACGGGAGGAGCGCGGGTCCCACGCGTCGGCGACCTCCGGCGGGGCCGGGTCCGCGACCGCCCCCGTCCCCCGCGGCAAGGGCAGCAAACTGCCCGACGACGTCAACGGCGACCGCTACCCGGACCTCC
>NZ_GG657754.1:5054521-5105334 GCF_000158915.1 Streptomyces himastatinicus ATCC 53653
AGGCCAAGCGCACCCGCGCCACGGTCCGGACCGTCCCGTACATCGCCTGGGGCAGCGCGGGCGGCCCGCCGCACGCCCGCTCCGCCGCCCGCGTCCGGCTCACCGGCCCCACCGACTCCGTCGACCCCCAGCGCCCGACCGTCGGCGACTTCAACGGCGACGGCCACCACGACCTGGCGCTGGTCCGCGCGAACCGCCGCTCGTTCCTCGTCCTCTACGGGCCGTTCAGCCGCGCGGGCAAGCCCGCGAAGACCGTGCCGTACCGCAGCCCGTTCCGCGGCGGGCACGCCGAGATCGGCGACCTCGTCGCCGACCGGATCCGCGGCGACCGTCCCACCGACCTGGTCGTGCACGGGCTCAGCGCCGCCGCCCAGTCCGGCTCCATCCTCCTGACCGCGGGCCCGCGGGGGCTGCGCCACACCGGGCGCGCGCTGCGCGAGGGCGACTCGATCGCCTTCGGCGACTTCGACGGGGACGCCCGCCGGGACGTCGCCGTCGGCGCCAGCGGCACCCGCGCCGACGAGGGCGGCGACGCCACGGAGAAGCCGGACATCGGCCGCACGGTGAGCGTCTACTACGGCACCGCCACGGGCCGCTACGTCCGCTCCTCCCCCTCCCTCCCGGTGCCCGGCATGTCGGGGATGATGATGGCCGCCGACACCGACGGCAACGGCGCCGACGAGCTGGCCGTCCCGCTCGGCTCCGGCGGCGCCCGGATGCTGGCCCCGCGCCCCGGGCGCCTGGCCACCGCCCGCCACACCCTCGCCCGCACCGTCCCGGCCCGGATGGACGGCAAGGCCGTACGCGAGGACGAGCGCGCCGCCCGGCTCTACGGCGCGGCGGACTTCGATCACGACGGCAAGGACGAGATCGTGCTCGCCTGGGGCCCGGGCATCGCCTTCTCCCTGTACGGCGAACGGCCCGAGCGGTGGTGGATCACGAACGGCACCTCCGACAAGATCAAATTCTCCAGCAGGCCCTTCGCCGGGGGCCGTTAGCGATCGGGGAGCACCAACCGGAGGCCCGCACGGGGGACAACCCCCCAGGGTCCCCCTAAGGGATGTCACAGCTCGGCAGCAATGCCGGGCCTGTCCCCTCGCTCCGGCACCCCACCCTCCGCGACCGGGTACGTTCGAATGGTGGCTGGATTCAGGATCGGACGCGGACGGGACTCCCACTCCGCGCAACAAGGGCAGCAGCAGCGACCGCAGCAGCCGCCGCACGGGTCGCAGGACCCGTACGGCCGGACGCAGCCGCAGTGGCAGCAGCCCGCTACACAGGGAGAGCCGGAGTACTTCGGCAGCCAGGACCCGTACTACGGCCCCGGCGGCGGTCCGGGCCCGGACCAGGGCTACGGCCCGGGCGGGGGACAGGGCGGCGGTCAGGGAGGCGGGTACAGACCGGGACCCGGCAGGCCGGGCGGACCGGGCGGTTCCGGCGGCCCCGGCGGCCCTGGTGCGTACGCCGACAACAACGCCGGCCATACGCAGGCGTTCAGCGTGGGCGAGGCGCCCGACGCGTACGACCCGTACGGCCAGGGGCCCGGTTCGTACGACGACGGCAGCACCTACCGCGCCGGCTCCTCCACCGCCCCGCCCGCCGGACCCAGGCTGCACTGGAAGCAGCTGCTGAGCGGCATCGTGCTGCGCCCTGCGGGCACCTTCTGGCAGATGCGCGACTACACGGTGTGGGTCCCGGCCCTCATCGTGACCTTCGTCTACGGTCTGCTGGCGGTCTTCGGCTTCGACGACGCCCGTAAGGACGTCCTGAACGCCCCGATGGCCAACAGCATCCCGTGGATCCTCAGCGCGGGCGTCGCCGTCGTGATCAGCGCCCTGGTGCTCGGCGCGGTGACCCACACCCTCGCCCGCCAGCTCGGCGGCGACGGCACCTGGGGACCGACGATCGGCCTCTCCATGCTGATCATGTCGATCACCGACGCGCCGCGGCTGCTGTTCGCGGTCTTCCTGGGCGGCGACAGCCCCCTGGTGCAGGTGCTGGGCTGGGCGACCTGGCTGGCGGCGGGTGCGCTGTTCACGTCCATGGTGAGCAAGTCGCACGACCTGCCGTGGCCGAAGGCGCTGGGCGCGTCGGCGATCCAGCTGGTCGCGCTGCTGTCGCTGGTGAAGCTGGGAACCCTGTAAGCAAGGGGCCCGGACCCGGGCCCCTTTACTTCTTACGCTCCTTCTTACGCGTCGAGCACCTGCCCGTCACGCCGCACGACGGGCGGCTCGACACTCCAGGGGAAGTTGATCCACTGCTCGGTGCGCTTCCACACGTACTCGCACTTCACGAGCGACTGCGACTTCTCGTAGATCACGGCGCTGCGCACCTCGGCGACGGTCCCGAGGCAGAAGTCGCGGACCAGCTTCAGCGTCTTGCCGGTGTCCGCGACATCGTCCGCGATCAGCACCTTCTTGTCGGAGAAGTCGATCGCGTTGGGCACCGGCGCGAGCATCACCGGCATGTCGAGGGTGGTGCCCACGCCCGTGTAGAACTCCACGTTCACCAGGTGGATGTTCTTGCAGTCCAGCGCGTACGCCAGCCCACCGGCGACGAAGACCCCGCCGCGGGCTATGGACAGCACGATGTCCGGCTCGTACCCGTCGTCCGCGATGGCCTGCGCCAGCTCGCGGACGGCCGTGCCGAAGCGCTCGTATGAAAGGTTCTCGCGCTCCTCACCCACGGCCGGTCACACCTTCGTCCGGTGGAAGTTCTGGAACGACCGCGAAGGCGTGGGCCCACGCTGCCCCTGGTAGCGGGAGCCGTACTTGACCGAGCCGTACGGATGCTCGGCGGGCGAGGTCAGCCGGAACATGCACAGCTGCCCGATCTTCATCCCCGGCCACAGCTTTATCGGCAGCGTCGCGACGTTCGACAGCTCGAGCGTCACATGGCCCGAGAACCCCGGGTCGATGAACCCGGCCGTCGAATGCGTCAGCAGCCCCAGCCGCCCCAGGCTCGACTTCCCCTCGAGCCGCGAGGCGATGTCCACGGGCAGCGAGACCACCTCGTACGTCGAGGCGAGCACGAACTCCCCCGGATGCAGGATGAACGCCTCATCCCCCTCCGGCTCCACCAGCCGCGTCAGATCCGGCTGCTCCACCGCCGGATCGATATGCGGATAGCGATGGTTCTCGAAGACCCGGAAGAACCGGTCCAACCTGACGTCGATGCTCGACGGCTGCACCATCGCCGGGTCATACGGATCGATCCGCACCCGTCCGGCGTCGATCTCCGTCCGGATGTCCTTATCTGAGAGAAGCACGGAACGAGGATACGCAAACCACCCCCGCCCCATGGCGCGGGCCCGGCCCCACCGCACATCCCATGACGTGGGCCCGGCCCCACCGGGGACCGGGCCCACGCCCACGATCTTCGTTCGACTACCGCAACTACCCGCTGCCCCTACGGTTCCTACCGCTCCTCGCGCCCCACCGGCACCGCATGCCGGAGCCTGGCGCAACGCGGACACCGCAGCAGCCGCCCGGGCCCGATGCGGTCCACCGTGAGGTGCCGCATCGGGAACGACGAGGTGCTGAACACATGCCCTTCGGCACAACGGACGACGGTGCGCTCCATTGAGTCCCTTCCCCATAAACGTGGACGACGCGGACGACAAAAGCCACATTAGGGGATCAACCGCACACCGCTCCACGCGGCACTCCGCCCCCCACGGTACGCCCCAACTCCCCCACCCCCACAGCACCTTCCACCACTCCACCCACCTGACATCACCCCCGAAAAGCACGAAAACCCCACAGCGAATGCGCCGGGGGTCAGCCATGGGGTACAGTGAGCGACGATGAGGCACCGAGCAATCGGCCCCTCTCGCGGGTGTAGTTTAATGGTAGAACATGAGCTTCCCAAGCTCAGAGCGCGAGTTCGATTCTCGTCACCCGCTCCATACGAAAGCCCCAGGCCAGCGGCCCGGGGCTTCTTTGTTGTCTAGACCTCTCTCGGCGTCTCGCGCCCGTTTCGTGCCCGCTCCGTGCCAGAACGCAGCGCGGGTGTGAGAAGCTCCACCGCTTGCTCCCACCGGAACCGGTCGCAGCCTCCGCCCGCCTTCGGCTGGTGTGGTTCGTAGTCGGCGATGAGCACGCCCATCTCGCGCAGCCGTTCCAGGCTCTGCCGGTAAGCGGGGTGCGCGGCCTGGGCGGCGTTGAGGTAGGGCAGGGCGGCGGTCGGGACACCCATGCCGTACGCCTCGCACAGGATGCCCACGGCCAGGGTGTCCGAGATCCCGGCGGCCCACTTGTTGATCGTGTTGAACGTTGCCGGGGCGACCGCGATCGCGTCCGGAGGTGGGAGTGACCGCGGGTCGCCGGGAGAGCGCCAGGCGGAGCGGATCGGATAGCCCGTCTGGGCCTCGACCGCTTGGGCGTCGATGAAGCCCAGGCCCTGCGGCGTGGCGATCACACCCACGTCCCAGCCCCGCTCCTGCGCCGCGTTGATCAGCTTGCCGACGTCATCGGCGATCCCGGCCGCACAGACGACGACGTACAGGAACGACTTCTTCCGCTCACTCACGCGGGGGCTCCCAGTTTTCGGCTGAAGTGGTGCAGCTCAGACGGGTCGGCAGGTCCTTCGTGGCCCGCAGTCAGGAAGGGGTGAACTCGTACCGCAGCTCATAGAGGTGACCGGCCTTGGCCATCACCGTGGCCTCGATGGGGCGTTCGTCGTCGCTGTACACCACCCGCAGCGTCCGTAGCACGGGAAGATTCCCGGGCAGGCCGAGGACCGTGTACTGCTCCTGAGTGGGCACGCGGGCGGACACCTTGTCGACGCTGAGGCGGGGCGGGTAACCCAGCTCCGCGAGGAGCGCCGGGGTGCCGCCCTTGATCTTGCGGCGGTCCATCATCGCCGTGCCGCGGGCCAGTTCGAGCGGGTAGTAGGACTTCACCAGCTCCACCGGCTCGTCGTCCATGAGCAACGCCTGCGCCCGCAGCAGCGCCAGGCCGTCCTCCGGAAGGCGCAGCGCCTCGGCGACATCGGCGGGCGGCCGGACCTCGGCCACGTCCAGGAGTCGGCTGCTCCCGCGCGTCTGATGACTGGCGGCCTCACTGATCCACCGGTACGGATCACCGGGCGCTGCCGCAGCCATGTACGAGGCGGGGCGCATGGTGCGCTGCCGATGCTCCCGCACGGTGACGGCCGCTCCCGCGCGACCCACCGCCAGGCCCTCGTCCTTCAGCAGTTGAAGCGCCTTCTGCACGGTCGCGTTCGACGCCGAGAACCGCTCCTTGAGCTGTGCGGTAGACGGCAGGTTCGCGCCGGGGCGGAGGTCGCCCGACATGATTTCGTCCCGTAGATCGGCGGCGATCCGCTCGTGCAGCGACCGCCGGTCGACGGCGTTCTGTTCGGCCTTGGGCACGGTCATCCCATCGTGAGTTCGTAGCGCAGACGCTGCCGGTGGGCGGGCATGGTGATCAGGTCGGCCTGGATGGCCCGCTCGTCCCCGTCGAGGACCACTCGCTCCAGCCGCAGCACGGGCTCGACGGCAGCGGTCTGCAACAGCTCCCGCTCTTCCTCATCCGGCATCTGGGCCGTCACATCTTCCTGCACGCGCCGCCCTACGTAACCCAGCTCAGCGAGCAACGCCACCGCCCCGCCGCGGATCTTCGTGGTGCCCGCGAGCGCGGTCCCGGCTGCGATATCGGCCGGGTAGTAGGAGTCGGTCAGCTCGCACGGCTGCTCGTCCAGGTACAGGATCCGCCGCCGCACGACGACCCGTTCCCCCTCCGCAAGCCCCAGCAGCCGGGCCACCGCCTCCGGAGCGGGCACTTCCCCCGCCCCCACGATCCGCTGCGTGCCCCGGCGCCCGCGCGCTGCGGTCTCCTGCCCCCACACATCCCCCTGCCCTCCGGCAGCCGGTCGCAGATAAGGCATCGAGGTACTGACCCAAGCGTCGCCAGACACCGAACCCCTCCTCAAGCTTGATCGGACTCGCCAACCTTGCCGCTTTACACAGTAAGCGACCCCATGGCCACCGCCCTTGAGACTACCTTGCCACCTTTCATGAATAGCAATAAGGTGACCTCAATCTCACAGCACGCTCTGAGGCGGTGACCGGCCGTGCACTTGACGGGCCAGCAGTTGTTCACGCGGCGCAAGCCATCCATCCAGGCAAGCCGACAGTTCGTGACCCGAACACTCTCCGAGTGGGGCTACGTCGATCGCTTAGACGAGATCGAGCTCTGCGTATCGGAACTCGCGACCAATGCGCTCCTCCACGGCGTCCCGCCCGGCCGGCTGTTCCGGGTGCGCATCGAGGCCACCGAGGAGGAGGTACGCATCGAAGTACGCGACTCCGGCCCCGGCCGCCCCGTCTCCCAAGCCCCGCGCCCCGACAGCGAACACGGCCGCGGCCTCCTCCTCGTCGCCGAACTCGCCGACTCCTGGGGCGACATCGAGCACACCGTGGGCAAGACGGTCTGGTTCACCGTGAAGTCGACGCCGGTCACAGGCCACACCGAATGACACCGCGCCCTCACAACAACGGCAGCCGGGACCTGGACCAACTCCACCGCGCCGAGATCACCGTGGCCATGAACTGGGTGATCCGCACCTGCCAGGAGATCATCCGCGACCACTGCCACAAGACCTTCTGGGTCCCCACCGGCACCTCAACCGGCACCACGCCGACCACGGACCACCTCATCAACTCGGCCCGCACCGACGTGCTCAACAGGCTCCGTCACCAGATCGACGGCGCGGAGACCATCATCAGCATCGCCGAGCACGAACGCGCCAAGCGCCAGCTGTGCCACTGACGATCACCGATTACGCCTGGGTCGTGGTCTTCTGCTTGAGGCGTTCGTAAGGGGTGTGGCCGCCGAGGCCGCCGTGGGGGCGATGGTAGTTGTAGTAGTCCTCCCACTCGCGCAGCTTGTCGTTGAAGACCTCGGCATCGTCGATGACTACGCCGTCGAGCAGGCGGTAGAACTCCTCGGCGTCGATGCGGTGAGAGCGTTCGACTTTGCCGTTCAGCCGCGGAGTTCGGGGCTTGATGTAGGTGTGGGCGATGCCCTTGTCGAGCACGTGCCAGTGGAACGCGGACTGGAACTCGGCGCCGTTGTCGGTCTGGATGACCTCGACCTGGAACGGCAGGCGCTGAAGGACGTAGTCGAGGAACTGGACGGCGGTCTTCTGGTTCAGCTGCGGGTAGATCCGCAGGATGCGCAGGCGAGTGCAGTCGTCGATCGCGGTGAACTGGTAGTACTTGTTCCGCCCACCACGCCTGCCCTGGGCTGTGTTGGCCAGGGGCTCGATGAACTTGACGTCAATCTGGACGCGGTGGCCGGGCAGCTGCTTCTCGTACCGCTTCCATCGGCGGTCGTGGCGCTTGTAGCGCTGCGAGGCTGGCAGGCGGCCCATGTCCAGCCGGTTCAGGATCCGCCACACGCCCGACTTGCTGATGGTGACGTCGTGGTACCGCTTGAGGTACATCGCGATCTTCTCCGGGCCGAAATGGTAGTTCTGCCGCAGGTAGATGATCTTCCCGACCACCTCGACATGGGTCGCGTTCGGGGATGTCTTCGGGGCCTTGGAGCGGGTGCGCAGGCCCTCGACGCCCTCGGCCTGGTAACGGCGGTACCAGGTGTAGTACGCCTGCCGGCTGATCCCGAAGTAGCGGCAGGACATCGCGACGTTCCCGGTGACCTCTTCGACGTGGCGTATCACCGCCAGGCGCCGCTTGGCCTCACGGTCAAGCGGCGGGGTGGTGGGGCTGGACTTCAGCATGTGGATCTCCGTAGTGATCGGAGACCCAGGTGTCAACGGTGATCGTCAGTTTTAGAGCACCAAGCGCAAGCAGTGAGTTACAACCTTCTCTACGGGTTCAAGGCGGCTCGCTTCGCTCCCCGCGCGCGGCCCGGCCCCCGGCCGGGCCTGCGCTCCTGTCTCCGCCCCGCTCCAGCCCGGCCGCCGCCCGTGCTGCGCGCACAGCAGACAGCCGCCTGATGTCAGAGAAGGGGTACGTCGTGGCTGGGGCCGGTCGGCTCCACGGCTTTAGGCAGCCACTTTGGGGCGAGCCTCTAAGATCATGGCCCCAACGTCGTGCTTTAACGGGCAGGTCCACAGACTGCCCGACGCGCCGGAAGCTTACGGGGCCATGATCTCTCGCCCCAAAGCAGCTCCAGCCCAAAGCCGCTCCGCCGACCGCGCTTCCAGGCATCCCAATCACCCCACAGGGGGTGAAATTCGGTAGTCCGTCACGCGGACGTCCATGTGTCTTGCGGACTTAGGGCCCCAGACCGCTGCCGTTTCGCTCGCAAGTGCCTGATTGAGTGCATACAGCTGAGCGAGCTTGTCCTCGTCGGGCGCGAAACCGTAAGCTTTTCGTACGGCTTCATCGAGTTCCGCATGCAGGTCCCGCAAATCATTCTTTCCAGGTCGTTGCAGCGATGCATATTGAGCTTCAAGAGGAATGCCTCTCTCGTAATGCCGTTGCCGCAACTCAAGTAGTCGCGCCGAGACCTCCACGATCTCCTTAACCTGATCGCTAGTTGGCGCTTGCGGCCACGGGAAGCTCGCCCAAACAGTCGATGAGGTGTAGCGCGGATCAGATTTGAGGTACGAGCACCGAGCCCGCACCCAAACCCCGTGGTAATCGCTACTCAAGATACCAAATGAGTAGTCGTCATCAAGCGAGAAGACGGTCATCGAGTCACCCGGATGGACAGCGTAGTCCACAAAAGAAAAGACTGTTGGCCTATTGACACTGGCGTGACGTGACGTGGCGAGGTATCGGTCAGACTGAGCCAGCGCGTCGAGCATTTCCGTTCGGCGATAGGCGAGTTTCCACCAGCGGGCTAGGAAGTTCGCGTGATGCTTGTTCACTCGGGCCTTCGGGTTGGCACGCAGGACCTTCTTGTTACGCGCCTCCTCCTTGGCCGCCGCCTCTTCTCGCTTCGGCAATACCCAATCTTCGAGGTATTTCATCATATTGGGATAAGAGGACCGCGCTTCGAGAGAGTCATCGAGGCCGATGTCAATTACCCAGCGATCAATAGCGGTATTGCGAAGCATCTCTCGACCACCCAGGAAAGGATGGATGACCTTTACGCTGCTGCCCGCCTTAGCCAGAGTTCGCTTACCTTCTCGATCGAGGATGAACCCCTTACCCTTAGTCATTCCGGGAGTCTGCCCTTCGAAGCAAACCTGAGGAGAGGTATTTGCCTCAATATCCTTGGCCTTGCGGACGTCGAAGCCAGGGCGGAGCGTGGGCGAGATTTCCTTTACCTCAAGGCGCAACTGATCACTTAGCCAAAGGATTTTAGGAGTCACATCGACCCCCTTGCTCCAGTTGACAATCGAAACATGCACCTGCGCATCGCCTGACCAGCGCTGGCTGGATACTGCCTCGAAAATGTGGCCCCCATTAGCCTCGATGTAATCAAGGCTTGACTTCCGCGAGTCGTTCTCACGGATCGACTTAGTGGCAACCAGGCCCGCGCGTCCCCCCGGAGGTAGGTGGGCATGAGCCTTGGGGAACCAGTACGTGACGAAGTCCGAAACCCCCGAGATGTTCGGATATTCGCGACTCAGCAGCTGACAGTATTCCGCCCCCAGATCATCGATCATGCCGCGACGCCCAAGGAACGGTGGGTTACCGACGATCGCGTTCGCCTTAGGCCACTCAGAGAACAGAGCGTCAGCAGCCACGATCGTGCCGCTCAAGTTGTCGAGAGGAAGAACCTCCTGATGATCTCCAAGCTCATCGGTCGAGAGTTTTTTTGCCAACATCATGGTGACCTTGGCGACCTCAACCGCGAAAGGGTTGATGTCGATCCCAAAGAAGTGGTCTGTTGGCACGTAGGAGATAGATTGCTGTCCAACGTGGCGACCGCGCCTACGTTCTGAGATCAGGTTCTGGATCTCGTGTTCAATCCTGCGTAGTTCTCTGTACGCGACGTAGAGGAAGTTTCCTGACCCGCATGCGGGATCCAGGACTGTGTAACTGCTCAACTCCAGGAGAAGTTTCTCAAGTTCAGGGATGGCCCCTGCCTTCGAAATGCGTTCTCGCCACGGATTAACAATCACAGGGCCGACAATCTTGGCAATATCTGTCTGGCTCGTGAAGTGGGCTCCCTGGGCGTGGCGCTCACTTTCCTCCATGGACCCTTCGAAGAGGGTCCCGAAGATCTCCGGCCGCACAGCGGACCAGTCAGTCTCGCATGCTCGCCGAAGATCGTCCAATTCGTCGTCTGTTAGCTCAACTGGATATACCTCCGAAAACAGTCCGCCGTTGAAGTATGGAGTCCCCTTATAGCGTCCGGCCGGCGTAGGGCCAGGCGTGTTCATCTCACGGAAGAGGCCGAATAGCAAGTCATAGGCATCACTGCCAGACGATGAATCATGTAGAGCCCGGGTGAATAGGTGCTCGGGGAGCATGCCTATGTCTTCAGCGAACATTGCCATGACGGACTGGAGGGTGAAGACTTGCGCTTTCAGGCGAGGGACTCCCCGGCCGTGGATTTGTTTGAATACGCGGGCCACATCGGCAGCCGCTTCTCTCGTTACGGCGACGAGGTCGTTACGAAAGACGGGGCTTTGCTCAATTGGGAACAGAAAGGCGAGCGCATCGGCTCTCTGTGGCAGATCGCCCAGCAGCACACGGTCTACCGGCTCATCAAGTTGCTGATCGAAGTCGTAAATCCAGAACTGATCAAAGTTGCACAAGATCACATATCGAGGTCTATCCGGGACGGCCTGAACCCAATAGTCAAAAGCCTGTCGGTAGTGTTTCGACAGGTCTGTGTCAGCACGCTTCATTTCGATGAGACAGCGCGGCTTCCACATGAGATCTGCAAAGGCAGTGCCTTTCTGATCTCGCTGCTTGATACGCATTTCTAGAGTAGCCCCGGCCTCGCGTACACCTTCATGCCCTAGGGCGCGAAAGAACCGATCCAAATAAACCTGGGCTTCACCCTTCTCGTCCCCTGAGAGATGTTCCTGTCGGTAGCGCACGAACTCCGCCAGTCGCGACCGAAGCGCATTGGATTGCAGGCTCACCATGCACGTAGGTTACGGCCTCGTGGGCCTTTAAGTCGTTAGGTCGGTGCAGGTTCCCGCGCTGGCACGTTGCGTTCGGAGCGGGACGTACGTTCATCGGCGCAGGGCCGGGTTGTCACGAGAGGTGATGAATCAGTCACCGGATCGGGCCGCAGCAGGACAGCGCCGCCATAGGCTGCGGAGACTGGCAACGCACTACAGGGGCACCGCCAACCCTCAGCGTCGTGGGCGGAGCAGGCCGCGCGGCCCAGTGACCGAACTCCCAGTGCGGGTGGTTACAGAGCAGCACCGCTGACGGCAACGACGGCAGACGGAGGCGACACTCAGCAGCCCAGCACGGTGCCGACGTACTCCGATCGGACGGCCCCACAGAGGCTTGCCCGCATCTTCTAATCGCCTGGTCTTGTGTCTCGGCTCGCCGCAGCGGCACGGAGCCAACCGGCGAGCGCGGAGAAGTCGGTCTGCGAGGCCTTTGGTCGGGTCGACGCAATGAAGGAGTGACGGCCCAGGGTGTGGGGTAGCGACCGGAGGGGGTTCATGGCGCTGATCTCGTCGTCGACCCAGATGAACGGCTGGCGGTTGGCCCAAGGGACAAGGTGGCGGGACTTACAGTGCAGGCTGCGCGGGCTGTCGTCGGTGCAGGCGTCTGGCCACTCCACGACCGGCAGCCTTGGCAGTCCGAGGCGTCGTGGAGCAACGGCCTCGTTCGCATCCTCCATCCGGGTCGAGGCTCAGACGAGCTGACAGCTCAGGTCCATGAGTCGCGGTCCGAGGCTGGGGTTAAGCCGCCCAAGCAGCGGGTTTCCCTGAACGAGGGACATCGGGGAGTCGGACGACCCAGCGACGGCCCGGCTGACAGATGATAAGAACAGACCAGCGAGCCGTGTGGAGTAGGTGTCAGGTTGCGACCCTTTCGTCAAAGCTACCCACGCTAATCCAGTCCCGACCGCTGTCGTCGACCAAAAGATCAGCGCTACGCAAGGCATCACGCAGATCCAAGCGCGCCTGCTGGCTACCGTTGAATCGAACGACATGCCTCCCAGATACGTCTGAAAATGGGCGGACCGTTCCAATCTCGACAATGATCGTGTGATCTCGGTCGAGGGCATCAGCAATTCCGGCCTCATAGTACACGTTTGGTCGAGCTTGATGATCTACAGCAGTTGCAGGAATAACCTCTTTGGCCAGTTCGGGGCGCAGCTCTACCAATTCATCCGGCGTCAATAGAACAACCACTGCGTCAGACAGTCGCATACCTGCCATGACTATGTCGCCAATGTAGGGTGCGCCCTGCTTAAGACTCGATTTTGCCTGAGACCACTCGACCGGCTCGAGGCTGAGAGCTCGCAGGAATGTGCGGATATCGCTGGCGATCTTTTCGTGGCGTCCGTGGATGAGAAATACCTTTTTGCGACTTCCGCGGATCGTTCGCGGATTATCACCTGCTTCAGACATTTCACTATCTTTCTGGCTCGTCTTGCGCTCTTCGGATGATAGTGCGTGATTTACCCATGCCATTGCATGGTGGTTTATCGCTTCCGCGACTGATGAGTTGAATTGTGCGTACAAAGCCTTGCGGATCTCGATGGCTTGCTGGGATTCGGTCCACTCTTCCCAGCGTGCAAGCTCGATGCGCTTAAGGGCGGAGTAGAGGTTGGCAACCTTCACCCTTTCCTGGTGAAGGTGTTCAAGGCCTCGTTGGTATTCATAATCGGCCCGTTCGCGTGGATCTTCTTGCTCCCGCCTCAAGGGCGTGAATTTTTCGAGCCAAGAGGTTTTTCTCTCTTTTGCAGAAGCGGCACCCTCAAGGGCCATCCGCGCCTTCATCTCCTCTTTCGCCACTCTCATTTTTTTTTAGTTCTCGTTCCTCATCCTCAGCGCTGCTGAGTTGCCTGGCGGCAATCTCCTCCAGATGTGCATAGTCTGGAGAACGGCTTCGGAGGAAGTCGCGTAGAGACTTCTCGAATTGTTCCATCGCAGATGCATAGCCTGCAATGTTCTTTGATATCTCGGGCAGGAGAAACCCGCGCCAATCGAGAACGTTGCCTCGCAGTTCTGATATTGTCTCGCCCGCAGTTTCCTCTCGCAACCGGGCGAGGGCGCGAATCTTCGGGCCCACAATTTCATTATGCGCGACCTGGATGTAAATATCCTCGAACATGCGCGCACACTCCCCTCGTAGATTGGAGGAGCTCTCTTCCGACACTAGCGATACTCCAACGTGCCCGCGAGTGCAGGTTCGCGGGCCTGTTCAGGAGGCGGTCACGGTGCGATTAGGGAATGTCCGACGATCCGAACCCGGCGGCCTACTACAGGCTGCTACTGACTTGTAATGCGTGATGTCGTGGGGTGCTGACAGGTCGTGATTGTCGCGGTACACCAGGGTCATGAGGTACGCGCAGGGTGGCGGGCTGACTGCCGAGCGGAGGGCTTTTCGCGAGCAGATCCGTCTGGATGCGGGCGAGATGTTCGCGGCTGGTAGTGACAACGTCGAGGTGGCGAAGATGCTGCGGGTGCATGTGCGCTCGGTGCAGCGCTGGCGGCGCGAGTGGGCCGAGCGGGGTAAGGCGGGACTGGTCTCGAAGGGGCCGGCGTCCCTGCCCAAGCTCAGCGACGAGTTGTTCGTGAAGCTGGAGGCGGCGCTGGCGTTGGGGGCGGTGGCGCACGGCTGGCCTGACGAGCGCTGGACGCTCGCGCGGATCCGGACACTGATCGGGCGGATGTTCCACAAGAGCTACACCGGGCCCGGGGTGTGCCTGTTGCTGCACCGGCACGGCTGGTCGCCCCAGGTTCCGGCTCGCAGGGCGGTGCAGCGCGACGACAAGGCGGTCGCGACGTGGGTGAAGGAGACCTGGTCGGCCGTGGAACCACCGCGGCGGCGCTCGGCGCCTGGACCGTCTTCGCCGACGAGGCCGGGTTCTCGATGACGCCGCACACCGCCCGCACCTGGTCCCGCAGAGGCGTCACCCCGGTGATCCGGGTCAACGGCGGCAGCAGACGCCACCTGTCGGTGGCCGCTCTGTGCTGCTACAAGCCCGGCGAGCGGCCGCGGTTGGTCTTCCGGCACACCGGTGACCGGCGGGCCGACGGTCGTAAGGGCTTCTCCTGGAAGGACTTACGGGACCTGCTCACAGCCGCCCACACCCAGCTCGGCGGACCGATCGTGCTGGTCTGGGACAACGTCGGCCTGCACCTCAGTCGCGCGATGCGCGCCTGGATCACGGCTCGGGACTGGCTCACGGTGTTCCAGTTGCCGGCCTATGCACCGGACCTCAACCCCGTGGAGGGGATCTGGTCCAGCCTGCGGCGCACCAGCCTGGCCAACATCGCCTTCGCCGATTACACGCACCTGGTCACCGCAGTCCGCCGGGCCCTACGCCAGATCCAGTACCGGCCCACCATCATCACCGGCTGCCTCATCGGCACCGGCCTCGCCATAGGCCCTGGCGACATCACGCATTAATCCTCAGTAGAGCTCCTCTTCGCGCCGAGGCCCGACGACGAGGACAGCACCAGCGAGCGACATCACACGTAATACTGGGTTGATCAACGCAGCACGTCCCCATCACTGGTAGTCACCGCGCGAGGAGCCGTGCCAGATACGTGCCAGATACGTGCCAGAACGAGCGGTAGACCACGGTCAACAGCGGACACCAGGAGCCCTTACCCAAGATCGCTAAAGGTATCGTTTACGCAGGTCAGCGGGACGATCAACCGTAATGGGTCGGTGATTCCCAAGCTCAGAGCGCGAGTTCGATTCTCGTCACCCGCTCCACGCTAAAGGCCCAGGTCACAGACCCGGGCCTTGATTGTCGTCCAGACCATCCCCTCTTCATCGACGGCACATTGCCCTATACGTGCCCTGCTGATGGGGCACGTATAGGGCACGAACCTTGGGGCCACCGAGATCGAGGTCTCGGCAGAGTCGCCTGCGGCCCCGTGACCTGCTCTTCGGCAGCAGCCCCGGCATCGACGCCCTGAGCCTGGCGCGCCCTTTCCAGACTCGCGCTCACCAGATGTGCGCCCCATCATGCTTCGCCTCGCCCGGCCCGCCCTTCCCCATCACGAGTGGGCGGGCTGAACGGGGCGGCTACGCCGTTCGATCCGCCTGGACGGGCGCAGAGCCGCACCAGAATGCACCGACGGTGGCACGGGCAAAACCGCGCGCCAAGGAGGCGCGTTTAGCCGTCATGGGCCCAATGCAGCGGCAACCAGGAAAAGTTCGCGGCCGACCTTTCATCAGAGGGGTGACGTCGGTGCCTTACTGGACGTCAGCAGGCTGTGGCTATGGTCGCGCCGCAAGGAGGCGTCAGGACGTGCCGCGGCGTTCCGGGCCTGTCTGCGGGCCTTCCTCGGCGATCGGGCGGGCCCGGCCGCCGGTGCCGGTGCCGGTGTCGATGAGGATCTGCTTGGCCTGCGCGATGTTGTCGACGCGGATGGATCGGGCCATCGCCGTGCGTGCCGCGTCGGGCGTCGCGTGCGGCGGGATCACCAGCAGGGAGAAGAGGTCTTGATCGCTTCGGGTGATGAGGATGGTGTCGTCGCCAACCGGGAACGAGTCGATGTGCACGATGCGGTCGTCGATGATCATTCGTGTCGGCAGTCCTTCCCAGGCGTCGGAGTCCAGGCCGACGCGCGTGACGGGCCCGAGGTGCTCGGTCAGCGCGCTGACCAAAGCGGGAAGCTCGGCGCCTATGTCGCGGGAACGCGGCCACCACGCACCGTCGAGGATGCCCTCACGGGTATGTGTCGTCGCCAACCGCAGCAGGGCTGTTCCAGGTTTCACAGCATGGTGGATGGCGTCCGGCAGAAGATTCGCTTCACGCGGGGTGTCGGCGTCGGACATGGTCTGCTCACCCTCTGCGGGGTTCGGTGGACCGCCGGTTTCACCGTACTCCGAGAGCCCACGACCAGGCTCAGCCGCGCCCCGTGGATCCGGACCCGGGTTACCGAAGAAGTGGCTGATCACGCGGTGGCTCAGCGGGGTCACGCCCCGGAGTACAGTGAAAACACCGGGAGCACTTCGCACACCGGCTTCCCCGCGGGTGTCGTTCTTGGCGAGCAACAACACCGGGACGTTGCAAGACGCGCCCGGGGACAGGTCCGCGCCATGACCGTGGCCATCGACCGTACGACCACCAATGAGCGCGTGCCCTCGCCACCGGTTCGCTTGTCACTGGCCACGGCCAGCCCGGTTCCAGGTGCTCTGGACGGTGCGTGGTGGCCCCGCTCCCGCGATCTCCTCCGTGAGCTGCCCGCCCTGACAGACGTGCTGGACGCACGCTGGGGCCGGATCACGCGGGTCTCCGTGAACCCGGCCCACTGGCCCGTGATTCCGCGCAAGGTGCCGACGACCGGGCACACGGTGAACGTGGGCTGGTTCACCGATGAGCAGGACCCGCATAAGTTGATCCTGCTGTCCTACGCCGCAGGCCGCTGGGACCTTCTGGTGATCCCGCCGGAGACGAGTGCGGCAGCAGCCGCCCGGCTGATGGCCGCCGCGGCCACCGTCGGTGGCCTCCTCACCGCCAGCGGTCTGATGGCGAGCGAATCCGCCTTCCGTGAGGCCGGGGAGGATCTCAGCCGGGAGGAGGAGTGGGAGACCGATGGTGGGCCGCCTCAGTGGCGGCCAGAGGCCGAACCCGACCGGAATCCTTTGCTCCAAGGGAGGTGAGGATGTGGAGACCGTCATCACCGTGTCCGTGATCATCGCCATGATCACGCTCGGGGTGCTGCTGATCCACCTGCTCAATGGCCAGCACAACGAGCGGATCGCAGCATTCCACTACAGCGATGCCCTGCCGGGAGTCGGCCGACGGAGCCGGAAGAGCCGACAGCCGGCCAGCCCGCCTGATCACCCGCCGCCCCCTCCTTACCTCGAACACCGTGGCAGGGCCGCGAACGACGCATGACCCTCTCTCCACCGGGGCCGGTGGGCACGAAGCGAGGCCCCACGCCCACCACCACGTCTTCCTGATGAACGAGGTCACCATGCAGCCACCGGAACCACCCTCGGCAGGGCGCGCCGAAGTGCGTATCGTCGCCGCGTCCCCCGAGGTCGCCCGTCAGGTTGCGGAGGTACTCCGTCGTTGCTTCGACGGCACCGAACAGCGGAGCTACCCCGCCGGCGCGGAAGGCGGAACCCGCCTCCATCTCACCGTGGACACCACTCACACGGCAGAGCCGGCACGGTCCTGGCTGGTAGCAAGCCGGTCCTCCGGGCAGAACCGCACGCAGACGGACGAAGCCTGAAGTGATGCTCCTCCGCGGGTGCGGGCACATCGCTCACGCCCTGTATCCGCGTCGACGGAAGAACTCCCGGCGCCGAAAAGTCCCTCATGCCGGAAAGGTGCGCCAGGCATAGCATGGTGAAGGGGCCGGTTCACTCTCACGTGCGACCGCCCCGAAAGGGCGGCCCCGGTGTTTCTGCACCGGGGCCGTTGTATCGGGGAGCTCCCGATACGGAAGGGCGGAGGAGGCAGCAGGAGTGAAATGCGGCAAATAACACAAAAGCTCGCCTCGTGTGAGGGCGGTGCGGCGAAACGAGGTCGCCATGACAGAAGGCGAAGCGGACTTCCGTAAAGTCACGGTGGATCGGTCAGAGGGATTCGGTGAGCGGCTGCTGGGCTTGCTGCTGGACCGGGCTCACGAGATGCCGCCCCAGCTGATCGCCCCGCTGGTCGCGGAGGAAGTGAGCAGGATCGGCGGGCGGGACGTCTCGATCCTCCTTCAGGACTACGACCAGCTGATACTGGCTCCCCTGCCGGGCATGAGACTCGTGACCGGGGAACCCGAGCGGATCGACGATTCTCAGGCCGGCAGGGCTTTTCTGAGCACGACGACGGTGGAACAGCCGCAAACCGATGGCGTACGGATGTTCCTGCCGCTGCTGGACGGCAGCGACGAGGTGGGGGTGCTGGCCATCACCCTGAGCAGCGTCGATGACGACGACCGGCGGCTGCTGCGGCGCCTCGCCGGCCTGGTCGCCGACATGCTGGTCACCAAGAACAGCTACACCGATCAGTTCTTCCAGGCCCGGCGCCGTGAGCCGATGACCCTGGCCGCGGAAATCCAATGGTCGCTGCTGCCCCCGCTGACCATGATCACACCGCAGGTCGCGGTGGCCGGAATCCTCGAGCCCGCCTACGAAGCCGCAGGTGACAGCTTCGACTACGCCCTGAACGACAACATCCTGCACATGGCCATCATCGATGCCATGGGCCACGGGCTGGACGCCGCCGTGCTGGCCACCGTCGCCATCGGCGCCTACCGGCATGCCAGACGCGCCGACGTCGGACTCGCCGAGCTGTACACGTTCATGGACACGGCCATCGACGAGCAGTTCGGGCCCGACCACTTCGTCACTGCACAGATGATGCGCCTGGATATCGGAACCGGCCATCTGCAATGGGTCAACGCCGGGCACCCGGCGCCCCTGCTGATCCGCGACCACCGCGTCATCCAGGCGCTGGAGAGCCCTGGCACCCTACCCGTCGGCTTCGGCGGCGCCACTCCGCAGATCAGCGAGCAGGCGCTGTCCCGCGGCGACCGGATCCTCTTCTTCACCGACGGTCTCGTCGAGGAGCATCGCACCGGCGAAGAGCAGTTCGGCGAGGAACGGCTGCTCGACTTCGTGAACCGCGCGAGGTGCGAGGGTGAAAGCGTGCAGGAGATGGTGCGCGGCCTGTCCCACGGCTTGATGCGAGAACGCGGCGGGGTCACCACCGACGACGCCACGCTCTTCCTGGTCGAGTGGTGCGGGGGAACCGCCGACCATCTCGCCACGATAGAGATATGACCAGCAGGCTCGCCCCTGGCGCTCGGCTGGCATCTGCAAGGCCGGCCTCGACGAGGTGGGCTTGCAGGCGATGCAGCTCACTGAGCCGACGGAAGTGAAGAACCTTCTGCGCATCCGCTGGCTCCGTGCCCTATCCATGCCCTTCGCAGCAGTCAGCAGCGGTCAAGAACGGGGCGATCAAGCCCACCCCCACACGCCCTGCTGGTCACGTTTCCCTGGTCATCCGCACGACAGCCCCGGAGAGCGTCGTTGATTCCCAAGCTCAGAGCGCGAGTTCGATTCTCGTCACCCGCTCCAACGCAAAGCCCCAGGCCAGCGGCCCGGGGCTTCTTTGTTGTCTAAACCTCTCAGGGGGGTGGCGACGGCGGTGTCCACGGCACCGAGCAACGCGTCGGCGGTACGGACCCTCACCGCCGCGTCGGACCCCCGGACCGCACCGAGCAGCGAACCCCACAGCAGACCGGTATCGGAGACGTCGACGAGCATCCGCTCGTAGCCGCCGAGGAAGTCGGCGTGTATCCGGTCCTGTCTCATCGGTCCGCTCCCTGTGGTCCGTGGATTCCGGTGGGTCGGTGACGCGTACGGTCAGTTCAGGGCGAAGTACCGCAGTCACAGGTATCCGGCGCACAGAGTCACGGTCACGGCGGTGACGACCAGGCCGTACCGGGTGAACTGCCAGAAGGAGATGGGCTGGCGGTTGCGTTCGGCGATGCCCAGGACGACGACATTGGCGGAGGCGCCGATGGCCGTGGCGTTGCCGCCCAGGTCTGCGCCCAGGGTGAGGGCCCACCACAGCACGTGGACACCGTCACCGCTGCCGAAGCCGTGGGCCAGGTCGGCGGTGATAGGAGCCATGGTGGCGACGTAGGGGATGTTGTCGACGACCCCGGACAGCACAGCCGAGCCGAACAGCAGCAGCATCGTGGCGCCGAGTTCACTGCCGCCGGTGGCGTCCGCGAGGGCGCGGGAGATCTCTCCGATGACACCGGTCTCGATGAGCGAGCCGACCATGATGAACGGCCGGCGAAGAACGCCAGCGTCGGCCACTCCACCTCCTTCAGTGCCTCACCGGTCTCCACCTTGGAGATGGCGATGAGCAGCCCGCCGCCGAGCAGGGCGACCACGCTGGGTGCGTAGTGCAGCACCGGATGCGCCACGAACCCGAAAACGACCAGGGCCAGGACTCCCAGGCCCTGGTAGAGCAGCCGGTGGTCGCGGATGGCCTCGCGCTCCTCCAGCGCCATCACCTCGGCGGCGTGCTGCTCGTCGTACACCAGCGCCTTGCGGAACATCACCCGGCACAGCAGCACGAGCACGACGGTGAGCAGCGCGGCGATGGGTGCCAGGTGGACGAGGAAGTCGTTGAAGGTCAGCCCGCCCCGGCTGGCGATGATGATGTTCGGCGGGTCACCGACGAGCGTCGCGGTACCGCCGATATTGGACGCCAGCACCTCGGCGATCAGGAACGGCGCCGCTGGCAGCGCGAGGCGTTCGCACACCAGCAGGGTGACCGGGGCGACCAGCAGGACCGTGGTGACGTTGTCCAGCAGCGCGGACGCGGAGGCGGTGATGACTATCAGCATGGTCATCACGCGAAAGGGTTTGCCGCGGGCGCGCTTGGCCGCCCAGATCGCCAGATACTCGAACAGGCCCGTCTGCCGCAGGACCCCGACGATCGCCATCATGCCCAGCAGCAGGAAGACGACGTTCCAGTCGATCCCGGGGTGCTCGTCGAAGAAGGCGGCCTTGTCGTCCGTGGCACCGATGTCGAGCATGGCCGCCGCCCCGGCCAGGGCGGCGGCCGTGCGGTGCACGCGCTCACTGATGATCGCCACGTAGGCGACGACGAAAACGGCGATCGCCGCCCAGCAGTGCCAGTCACTCATGGGGCTCCACAGGTCCGAGGAGCCGATGGAGGAGCTGCGAGGCGGTGATCACCCCGAGCAGGTACGGGCCCGCCTTGTCCCGATCGGCCACCGCCACCAGCGGCTGCGCACACGCGCCATCAACGCGGCCACCTCCAGCGCGGTGTCGTCGGGGGCGGCGATCGGTGGCCGGGCCGCCTCGTCGGACAGCAGGTCACCCACCCGGCGGCCGCGCAGTGCCTCGCACAGCCGGTCCGCGTGGTTCTCGTCGACGACCGCCGCCAGCGCCGGATCCTCGACCACATAGCCCGGGACCAACGCCTTCACCACCTGGGAGGCGGGCAGGATCGCCTTCGGCTCCCCGTCCCCGTCCAGGACCAGCAGCCCGGGCAGTTGGCGCTCGGCCAGGAGGCGGGCCGCCGCCAGTGCGTCGTCATCGACGCTGACCGACTCGTACTCCACGGCCAGATCACGTGCGCACATCTCCGTCCTCCTTCACCCGGGGCGCCGACGGGACGCCCTCGACCGTGCGCTTCTCCCTCTCCACATCGTCGTCGTCCGGGATACCCACGAGGTCCTCGACGTCGAAGAGGCGGGCGACGGGCACGTCCCGTGCTGCTGTGAGCAGCGATGGAGAAAACGTTGACGCCCGCTGTCCGCACGACGCGGGGGATGTCTCGCGCGCGCTTTGGAGTAACGAGTGGGGTCAGGGCGGTGTGAGGGTGTCGAGTTGTGCGGCGAGGTCGGGGTGAGTGGTGGTCAGGTGGGGGCGGGTGGCGTTGAGGGGACGGATGAGCTCGGCGGGGTCGTCGTGGGCGAGGGCGGCGTGGAGCTGGCTGAGCGGGAGGCGGGCCGTGGTGGGCAGGTCAGTGAGGGCGGCGATCTGGCCGGCGATGCGGCGCAGGTCGGCTGCGTTGCGGCGGGCCCAGGTGGTGGTGGTGCGTTGGGCAGCGCGGCGTTCGCGGGTGGCCTGGACGCGTTGTTCGCCGGTGGTTCCGGCGGGACCGGGCCGGTTGCGCAGGTAGCGGCGTTCGGCGGCCTGGCGGCTGGCGACGCCGAGAGGGTGGGCGAGGTCCGCCCAGCTGGCACCCGCCTCTCGAGCGGTTTCGATCAGCCCGGATTCCCATCCAGCGAGCTGCTCGCGTACCTGCCGCAGCAGGAGAAGCGAGGCCAGGGCCTGCTCCGGGCCGACGTCGTGAGTGTCGGCAGCGCCGGGGACCTCTTGGCGGGCGGCGTGCAGGGCGTCGTCTATGGCGTGCAGGGCTGCCGCGGCAGTGAGGAACGACGCCGGGCTCTGTGTGTCGGCACTGGACGATGCCGGCTGGTCGGCCGGGGTCATGGGCACCTCCCTCAGGTAGTCGTCCTTTGGACGACATCAGGTTTGTCATCCATTGGATGACATGCTACAACGGAATCAGTGAGGCGCATTGGCAGCAACTGCCCGAACCTTCCTGGAGGTGTTTTCCGATGTTGATGCGCACCGACCCCTTCCGTGAGCTCGACCGGCTGACGCAGCAGCTGATGGGACCGGCCACCTGGTCCCGGCCATCCCCGATGCCGATGGACGCCTACCGCGAGGGCGACCAGTACGTGGTGGCCTTCGACATCCCCGGCGTCAGCGCGGACGCGATCGACATCGACGTCGAACGCAACATGCTGACCGTCAAGGCCGAGCGCCGACCCCTGGCGAAGACCGACGACGTGCAGATGGAACTGTCCGAGCGGCCGCTGGGCGCCTTCTCCCGCCAGATCGCGCTCGCCGACACCCTCGATACCGAGCACATCCAGGCCGACTACGACGCGGGCGTGCTCACCCTGCGCATCCCGATCGCCGAGCGCGCCAAGCCCCGCAAGGTCACCATCGGCGTCGGAGCCGGCCGCAAGGAGATCTCCGGCTGAACCGGACAGACAAGGGCTGAACAGCGGCGGAGGACGGGTATCTGATCTCCCCCTCGCCCGTCCTCCGCGCCACGGGCCGAGGAAGGGGGCGACGGCCGACGTGGCTGTGCGACGTGAAGCGTTCCTCGACCATGTGAAGGAACGCGGCGAATACGACACTCCGCAGGAGGCCGAACGCGCGGCCCGCGTGGTGCTCGCCCTGCTGGGCGCACACCTGGTCGGCGAGGTACGCGCCCAGCTGGCGGCGCGTCTGCCGGAAGGCTTCGCCCTGATCCTCCTCAACCCGCTACAGAGCGCCGAGCCGCTAACCCCGGAGCGGTTCGTGCGGGCGACCGCGGCCTGGATCGAAGGGGCCACCGAACAGACCGCGGCCTGGGACGTCAGCGCTGTCCTGTCCACGGTCGCCGACAGCGCCGGCGACGACCTCCTCAGCGAGATCCTGCTCCAGCTCCCCGTCGGCTACGACCTCCTCTTCGGCCGCCCCCGACCCACCTGACCACCCACCCCCGGTGACCGCACACCGGCCACCACGACCCTGGTGACAGAAAGGCAACCACCGCAGTGATGTCCGACCAGAGCGCACCGCTCCAGCAGCCCCGCACAAGGGCGTACGAGCACATGCTGGAAAAGGTCCGCTACGACGGCGCCTACCCCACCCGCGAGAAGGCCGAAGGAGCCGCCTGCCTCGTCCTCGCGGGACTGGGACGTCAGCTGACCGGCGACGAACGCGTCGAACTGGCCGCCCGCCTACCCCTCGAAGCCGCACGCATCCTCACCGCCCAGATCCCCGACACCCAGCCGCTGGGCGGCTGGGCCTTCGTCAAGGACCTCGCCGCCCGCACCGGCGCCTCCCTGGCCACCACCCGCTGGGACACCGGATCCGTCTTCTCCGCCGTCGCGGCCTACGCCGGCCCCGACCTCATCACCCGCATCCTGCGCCAGCTCCCCTCCGGCTACGCGCTGCTGTTCGGCCGCGCCGAACTCACCCCCGCCGCATAGACGGGGACATGCGTGCTCGGGGCGGGCGCGCGACGACCGCCGCGTCGCTGTCCGCCCTGCGCCCCGGACCATGCGAGGTGACCGCCGTTGCCTGCTCGACCGCCCGCATCGACCTCCTGGCAAGCACGGTCGAGCGCATCGGGGCGCCGGTAGATAAGAAGACACGATCAGACACCACAAAGCCCCAGGCCAGCGGCCCGGGGCTTCTTTGTTGCCCAGACCTCTCTACGCCTCTCGTGCCAGATGGCTCATCGTCGCGTTTCTCACTGGCCGCCTTGCGGTCGGCTGCGACGCGGGTGTCGATCCCGGCTGCCAACTGGGCTCCGTCGTCGAACACTCCGGGATCGACGCGGCCTTCGTCTACACCTTCGCCCGCTACGACCTGCCGCATGACGAGGACAACGACGACCGCGACTTCGACAAGGCGTCCTTCGGCATCGTCAAGGTCCTCACCGACGGCCGCACGGGAACCACCTATCCCGGCCTGCCATGGGAGCCCAAGGCCGCCTTCAGCGCACTCGCGGAGTACGGCCGCAGTCGGGTCGGCAGCGCTGGGCCTCCCCCGGTCGCGGCCGGATGAGGCGGGGCGGCTGCCGTGCGTCACGACAGTGAGCCGGCCGCTCAGCCCAGGTCCAGGCGGTCGGCCAGTCCCGCGGCGGTGAACGCGGCCACCAGTTCCTCGCGGCCCTCGGTGAAGTGGCCCCAGCTGTCGTAGTGGACGGGAACCACCCGGCGGGCGCCGAGGATCTGGGTCGCCTCGGCGGCCCGGGCGCTGTCGACGACGATGCACGCGCCGTCGAAGAGGTTGGGGAAACGGGGGGCTCCGGCGAAGAGGACGGCGGTGTCGACCGGGGCGAAGCGCTCGGCGATCTCCTTGACCGCGTCGAGCGAGGCGTTGTCGCCGCTGACGTAGACGGTGGGCAGGCCGTCACCGGTCAGGACGAAGCCGACGACCTCGCCGGTGACCGCTTCGACCTCCTCGCGCGGTCCGGGGCCGTGGACGGCGGGCACGCCGGTCACGGTGATCGTGCCGCCGCCGGGACGGTCCAGCTCGACCGACTCCCAGTCGGTCAGCCCCGTGGCGCCCTCCCCCAGGCGCTGTCCACCGCCGGGGGTGGTGAGGGTGAGGGGTACGTCGGCGAGCAGGGCGCGGCCGGAGTGGTCGAGGTTGTCGGGGTGCTCGTCGTGGGAGAGGAGGACGACGTCGATGCGGCCGAGGTCGGCGGGGCTGCCGGAGGAGGGGGCCGTCTTGGTCAGCCGTCGGCCGTCCGGCCTGGGGTAGTCGCCGGGTGCGTCGAAGGTCGGGTCGGTCAGAAAGCGCAGGCCGCCGTACTCGAAGAGGGCGGTCGGGCCGCCGAAGACGCGTACGGGCATGGGCTCGCCGGTGGGGCTGAGGGCAGACATGAAAGAGGTTCCTCACGGTTGAGAGGTGGCCTATCCGTGAACGACAGAAGAGCATTTCTCACGGATAAACGCAAGCCGTACCATGAGACACATGAAGGAGCCCCTGACCGCCGAACCGCTCCCGCCCGCACCCGGCGCCGAGCAGTACCCCGCCCTCGACCTGGCCAACAGCGCCATCGCGATGCCCGGCGGCCAGTTCCTCGACCTCCTCGGCACCCCCGCCGCCACCAATCAGTGGCTGGTCGACCACGATCTCGCTCCGGCGGACACCGGTATGCAGGAGATGTGCGCCGCGCAGCTGCGGTCACTGCGCGAACAGATCAGGGCACTGCTCGCGTCCCGCGTTGCCGCACTGCCCGCCCTGCCCGCGGCGCTGGCCGCCATCAATGACGCACTGACCCGGGTCCCCACCGCCGCCCTGCTGCACTGGGACGAGAAGAACGGCCCCTACCGCGCGGCCCCGCACCCCACCACCCAGATCGTCGACCACGCCCTGGCGACCCTTGCCGCGGACGCCGCCGACCTGCTCACCGGCCCTGACGCCGAACGCCTCACCGCCTGCGGCTCCACCCCCTGCAACCGCTACCTGCTCCGCGCCGGACGCCGCCACTGGTGCTCCACCCGCTGCGGCGACCGCGCCCGCGCCGCCCGCGCCTACGCCCGCCGCACCCAGCCCGACACGGACTGACCCGCGCCCGCGCATGGCGTACGCGACTGCCACGTAGTGGGCGACGGCGCGCCCAGCCCTGTCCGTACAGGATGCCCACGGCCAGGGTGTCCGAGATCCCGGCGGCCCAGTTGTTGATCGTGTTGAACGTTGCCGGGGCGACCGCGATCGCGTCCGCGGGCGGGAGGGGCCGCGGGTCGCCGGGAGAGCGCCAGGCGGAGCGGATCAGCCGCACTGGAGTGGCCGCAGTCAGGAAGGCGTGAACTCGTACTGCAACGACATCGGCGGGCCGCGGCGCCTGGCACCCGACAGTGGTGCGGCTCAGGTTGCCCGTGGGGCGCCGAAGCGCAGGCCGTCGAAGAGGATGGCGGTGATCTGTCTGGCTTCGTCCTGCCAGCCCTCCACGGCGCGCATTGCGCAGATACCCCCCAGGGCGCGCAGCAGGGTGGGACCGGTGACGCCGTCGCGGATGGCGCCGGCCTTGGCGCCCGCGTCGAGTAGCTGGGTGAGGGCGTTCGCCATCTGGGTGCGGGCGTCGTCGAAGACCGGTGAGTCCGTTGCCATGATGCTCTCCAGGGCGACGGCCATCCCTTTGCCCACGGCCGCGTGGTCCACGAGCAGCAACAGGAAGCGCCGCAGGGCCTCGTCCGGGGCGTGTTGGTCCAGGAGCTTCGCGGGTGCGGCGCACAGGTCGTCGGCTTCTTTGCGGTAGACCTCCTCGACGAGGGCCTCGCGCGTATCGAAGTGGCGGTAGAGCGTTCCGACGGCCACCCCGGCCCTGCGGGCGATCTCCTCGACGTGCGCGTCGGTGTGGCCGCCGAGGAACGCGTCCCGCGCTGCCGAGAGAAGCGCCTCGCGGTTGCGCCGCGCGTCGGCGCGCAGCGGACGTGATGACGGCAACAGAACCTCCGTAAGGTGAGTCCGGTTCCGGTTATGTATTGTTTCCGGAGTCGGGTTCATCTTACGGAGGGACGGGCACTCATGACGGTTGCAGGAGAAGGGCTGGACGGCCTTCGTGTGCTGGTCACTGGTGGCAGCCGCGGTCTGGGCGAGGCAACCGCCCGCCGCTTCGCCGCAGCGGGCGCGACCGTGCTGACAGCCTCTCGGAGCGAGCCGAGGAAGGACCTGCCGGCCACGTTCATCCCCGCGGACCTCTCGACGGAGCAGGGTGTGGCGGAGCTCGGCCGACAGGTCATCGACCTTGTGGGTGGGGTGGACGTACTCGTGAACAATGCGGGCGCGGCGAGCGCCCCGGCGCCGACCCTGAGCCGGTCGGACGCGTCCTGGCGTGCGGATCTGGAGATGAACCTCCTCAGCGCCGTGCGCTTGGACCGGGCCCTGGTGCCGGGGATGACCGAGCGGGGGTCCGGCGTCGTCGTGCACGTCTCCTCGATCGCGAGCCGCCTTCCGCAGCGCACGGAGGCGTCCTACGCCGCCGCCAAGGCGGCGCTCAACGCCTACAGCCGCGAACTGGCGACCGAGGTGGGCGAGTACGGGGTGCGCGTGGTGTGCGTCCTCCCGGGCTTCGTCGTCACCGAGGGCGCCACCGCCCACCTTCAGCACATCGCCGACCAGCGGGGTGTCGGTACGGACGAGGTCACGCGGCAGATCGTGGACCACCTGAAGGTTCCCATGGGCCACCCGGGCGACCCCGAGGACGTCGCCGAGATGATCGCATTCCTCGCGTCCGGGCGCGCGAAGTGGCTCACGGGAGCGCAGTTCCGCGTCGACGGCGGCATCATCCCGGTGGTCTGAGCAGCGGCCGGCACGGGATCCTCGACGGTGTCGGTGACGACGGGTGAGTCCCCGAAGGCATCTTCCTCTGGTCCGATCGCTGACCCGAACGAAACTGCCTAGTGCGCGACGTTGTCCCACGGGTCGCCCAGCCGGCTCTCGTGGCTCTCCTCCAGCGCGACCAGGGCGGCGATGAGCCGCTCGTCCCACCAGTCCGCGAGGAGGGACAGCTGGAACTCGTAGCCGTCGTCGTGCCAGTCCAGGACGGTCTCGCCGTCGATCCGCCACTTCGTGCGCCGCGGTGTCCGCGCCGAGGCGCCCTCGAGGATGCTCAGGAAGGCGAGGATCAGCTGTACGGGCCAGAGCAGCCACCACACGACCCACCAGAAGGGGTGCCCCTTGTGGCCCACGGCGGCTGGGCGGCCGGTCTGCTGTACGGTCCAGCGGGTCCTGACCTGCCCGCCCCTCGCGGCCGGTTCGCGGACGATCGAGCCGAGCGGCGCCCCGGACTCGTCCGCCACGTCGTAAGTCGCCGGGCGGCCCCTGGACGCCGTCCTGGTGACCACCGTCGCCAGCTTCCGCTCCCGGTGAGGGTCGGCCCACAGGACGATGGAGCGGCTGCCCTGCTTACGTGCCTTCCGGTACTCGTCCAGCCCGCCCGGGGGCAGCGGCCGCTCCGGGTAGGCGAAGGTCCGTACGAGGTCGGTCCCGTCGGGCGCCCGGCGGGCCTCCCACATCCGTATCTCGCGGTACAAGGCGCCGTCCTCCGGCTCGCTCCCCTTGTCGTCGTCCGCCGTGTGCCCGGACTGGATCCGCTCGCCCGGATCCGCCAGCCACATCTTTCGCCCCAGCAGACGCCTCACCCTCGTGCACAACAGCCGCAACGCGATGGCCGGGACTCTATCGGGCCCCCGCAGGCTCGAGGGCCTGCGGACGGGCTGAGCCGTGTCGTGGCTTGGCTCAGGTGGAGACAGGCGTGCGGGACAGCGCGGTGCGCAGCGCGAAGACGCCGAGCAAACCGCCTGCCGTGAACCGCTGGGCGGTCATGGCGCGGGGCCGGGCGGCCAGAAACCCCGAGACCCGTGCTGCGCCCAGCATGATCAGAGCGTTCACGGAGATCCCCACGATGATCTGCACACCGCCGAGTTGGAGCAGTTGTCCCCAGGCCGGGCCTGCCTGCGGGTCCAGGAACTGGGGCAGCAGGGCGGCATACATCAGAGCGATCTTGGGGTTGAGCAGGTTGGTCAGCAGCCCCATCGAGAACAGGCGGGCGTCGGAGACCGGCGGCAGGTCCTGGGCCGGGGCGAAGGGCGAGCGGCCCCCGGGCTTGAGCATGCCCCAGGCGAGGTAGCCCAGGTAGACGGCCCCGGCGAGCTTGACCACCGTGAACGCCACCGGCACGGCGGCGAACAACGCGGACAGGCCCGCAGCCGCGGCCAGCAGGTAGCACACGAATCCCACGGCGGTCCCGCCGAGGCTGACCAGGCCCGCCCTGCGGCCTTGGGTGATCGCGCGGGAGGCGAGGTGGATCATGTTCGGTCCCGGGGTCAGGGCCATGCCCAGTTCGATCAGGGCCACTCCTCCGACTGCGGCCAGAGTGATCACCGGTCAGCCTCCTGGTCGTTCGTCGGGTACCTTCAGCAGCGCCTGCCTCGCCTACTGGAGGATACGGCCTTGCCGTTCCTCACCGGCGTCCGTCGCTCTTCATCAGAGGGTCACTTCGCGCAGGCAGCGCGTCGGAGGACCCGCCGCTCATGCGCAGCCGCTCGACCAGGAGGGGCAGCCCGACGACGACTATCAACCACACCTGCACGTAGAGCCTGTCGCCTTCCATCGCCACCGGATGGGCCGCGGACGTCAGCAGGCCCGTACCTCCCAGGGCGATCAGGCACAGCGCGATGGGCACCGAGCGGCTCATCGCACCCCAGGCGCCCAGAACCAGGAGCAAGAGCAGAGAGGGAGCCAACGCCTCTGTCTGGAGCCACTGCCACCAGTAGTTGGCATCGAGCCGGACCAGCAGCCGCCATGGGTTGGTGACTTCGGCGTACGTCCAGTGGAGGGTGAAGGTGTCCTGGAGCGAAGCCTCCAGTCCGGGCAACCGGAGCACCCTGCTCATCGCAAAGGCGACCAGGGACTCGAAGAGCGAGACGATGAGCAGGCAGCGCGTGCCCTTGTGCCGGGCTCGTGGAACGAACATCAGCGCCAGGGCACCCGCCGCCGCCAGGCATGGCCCCACCAGGACGAAGCTCGAGTACTTGACCGCGAACCCCAGCGCGAAGGCCCCCACGGACAGCAGAGCCCCCGCCGCCCGCCGCCCCTGGCACAGCCACACCGCACCGAGCAGCATGGCCACCATGAGGGCAAGCACCGGACCTTCCGTCATGGGCCGGCTCCCCCACAGCCCTATGGGCGTGACGTAGTACAGGCACTGACCGAGCCATGCCACCGGAGGCGGTGCACGCAGCGCGCGCAGGAGCACCAGGACCAGCAGCCCTCCGAGCGCCGTGAAACCCAGGGCAACGGCCGTCAGCCCCGCCTTGGCACCCAAGAGCCAGACGAACGGTGCGGCCAGCAGTGGATAGGCGGGACGAGCGTGAAAGAGCGCCTCGTACCGCGGATTACTGGGGTTGAGGCCATCCGCATATTGGGCCAGGCAGTCCTGGAACTCATTACGGCGCACCGGGTCCCGGAAATCGATCTGATGCAGCATGCGGTTCCGCTGAAGCATCGCCGCGGTGTCCGCACAGTAGGCCCGCAGCGCTTTGTCCTGGGCTTTCCGGTGGGGGTCGCCCAAGAACTCGTACGCCGAGCGAGCGTAGCGGTATGAGTCATTGGCGAAGCGCGTGCTCGGATAGGCGAAGACGTGCAATAACACGAATACGACGACCGTCAGCAACGGGATCACCTTGTGTATTCGACCCATGACGCACACCCTAAATGCGGACAAACTGGACGACACCTTGAATCGTCCACCAGGGTCTTGGTCCAGAGGGTCCCGCGAGCTGCGATGAGTTCTGCGGCGTCCGGCGGTCGTACTGTCGAACCCGCTACCGAGGAGGACCTCCGATGCGCAGCGTGACCTACTCGATGGGCCTCTCCCTTGACGGCTACATCGTCGGGCCGGACGGCGGCTTCGACTGGACGGTGCCCGACCCGGAGGTCTTTCGCTTCTGGATCGACGGGATCCAAGAGGTCGGCGTCCACCTGCTGGGGCGACGGCTGTACGAAACGATGCTGTACTGGGAGAACGCCGACCAGGATCCCTCGCTCGACGCCGCGGAGCTGGAGTGGGCCGGGCTCTGGAACCCGCTCCCGAAGGTGGTGTTCTCGACCACGCTGTCGGCGGTGCGGGGCAATGCCCGCTTGGCCTCCGGCGGCGTGGCGGAGGAGATCGAGCGGTTGCGCGCCGAGCCGGGAGAGGGCGACATCGCGATCGGCGGTGCGACTCTCGCGGCCGAGGCGGCCGCGTCGGGTCTGATCGACGAGTACCGGGCCATGGTCCACCCGGTGCTGGTCGGCGGTGGCATTCCGTTCTTTCCCCAGCACGAGCGCCGGGTGGATCTCGAACTCGTCGAGACCCGCACCTTCAGCTCGAACGTCGTCTACCTCCGCTACCGCGTGGCGCGCTAGCGGAGGGGGCGGCGCTCTCTCATCGGTCGGCTCCCTGAGATCCGTGAGATCCGTGGGATCCGGCGGACGCGTGGCCCGCGAGGAGTTCGCCCAGGCCCTGGCGGGTGGCGGCCAGCACCACGCGGTCCTGGGCCCGCAGGACATAGCCGGGGTACAGGTCCCAGACCAGGCCGGGCTCGCGTGCGTCGCCGTCGTGACGGGGCGCGGCGGCCAGGTCGCGTTGCCGGTCCGCGGGTTCCGCCGCGTCCAGGGCGATCACCCGCCAGGCGCCCGGGGTGAACGCCTCGGCGACGGTACGGCCTTCCAGCTGCGGGTGTCCGGCGACGTGCAGGGCGGCGAAGACCAGCACGCGGCGTTCGACCGGTATCGCGCCGAGGATCTGGCGTCCCATCATCGCCCCGGCGAAGGCGGGCGCTGCCAGGGTGGAGACGCTGCGGCTGCGCGTCATGGCCTGGGGGTGGGCGGCGCGCAGGGTGCGGTAGACGGCGGTGGCGAACTGGTCGTCGTACAGGCGCAATCCCACCCGTACCCGGGGTTTGACGGAGCGGGCGTAGAGCGTCGCTTCCAGGTTGGTGGTGTCGGAGCTGGTCAGGGCCAACAGGGCGTGTGCCCGCTGGATCTTGGCGGCTTCGAGGACGCCTTCCTGGGTGACGTCGCCGGTGACGGTCGGCACTCCCAGCCTGCGGGCCAGCGGGATACCGCGCGCCCCGGGGTCCTCTTCCACGCACACCACGGGGATGTCCATCTCCCGGAGCCTGGCCAGGACGCGGGTGCCGACCTTGCCCAGGCCGAGCAGGACGACATGGCCCGAGAGGCCGCGCGGGGGGCGACGCAGCGCGGACGCGGTACGGAACGTGCCCAGCGCCTCGAAGGCGGCGGCCACCAGGACGGGGAGCAGGAGCAGTCCGGTCAGCCCGGACAGCAGCTGGAGGATCTTGCGCGCGGTCGGCTCGTCGAGCGCCGGTTCGTCGATGGCCAGTACGTCCAGCACCGTGAGGTAGGCCGCGTGGACGAGGCCGGATCCGGTGAGCCGCCAGGAGGCGAGGGTGAGCGCGAGCACGGCGATCACCATTCCGGCGACGGACCAGCGCAGTCGGCGGGAGAACAGCGAGGCGAGGGGTACGCGGCGGCTGCCGAGCCGCCGTGGCGGCATGGGCGGCCCGGTGGCGGAGACGGCGTCGAGCACCACCGTGCCGCGGCCGGTGGCGGCGGCGACCTCGGCGTCGCCGGGCAGCAGCCTGGGCCCCTCGTCGCCGCTGCTGTCCGAGCCCTCGCTGCCGCCGGGGTCGCTGGTGGTGGACGAGAGCAGGGCGAGGGTGCACAGGCCGGGGTCGGTGGTCTCGTCGCGGCCGGGCGGGGTGCGTTCGGCCGCCCGCAGCAGCAGCCCGTCGGCCTGCACCACCTTGCTGGTGCCCGCGACGGCGGTGGCGGCCAGGGCGGGAGCCACGGTGTCGGCGTCCGATAGGACGGTGGCGGCGGCGTCCAGCTCCGCCGGGTCCATGCCGGGGTCGGCGACCCGTGCCGCCTGGTCGAGGAGTTCTTCCAGGTGCTGGCCGAGTTTGCGGTTGTAGAGCCGGATGACCAGCCGCAGCCGGGGGTTGAGGCGGCGGGCGCGCAGGGCGGCGTGGATGTTGGTCTCGTCGTCGTCATGGACCAGGGCGAGCGCCGTCGCGTGCTCCACACCCGCCTCGGTCAGCACGCCGTCGTCCAGGGCGTGGGCCTCCACGACGCGCACGCTCGCGTCCGGTTCGTCGTCGGCCACGGGCTGCCGGGGCAGCGGAACCCGCCCGACAGCCGCGGTGAACCGGCCGAAGAGCGTGGCGGCGGGGCCTCCCGCCAGCCGCTGCCCCGTGGACTCCGCCAGGGAACCACCGCCCGCGATGACGACCGTCACGCGTGCCCGGTAGACGCCGTGGAGCTCGGCGGCCAGGCGGTGCGCGAGCGCGTCGTCACCGCAGACGATCATGTGCGGTGCGGCCGGGCCGGGTGGTGCGGCGGATGAGGAGAACACGACGTCGAAGCCCCCGTTGGTCGATGATGTCGGCGGTCAGCTCACGGTGAAGTACCGCAACCACGTATATCCGGCGTACGGCATCCCCGTCGCCCCTCCCCGCCACCGAAAAGGTTGTCCGTTTCCTGGCGGCTCGCTGGTCGTAGGCTGGCCGGTCCTTGGACCGCTCGTTCCTAGGGTCGTTGACGTTCCCCAGGGGCCGGACCTTCGCATCGCGATCGGGCCCGGCCGTTCCTCTCCCCGATCCACGGAGTTGTCATGAACGTCAAGACCCGCGCCCTGACCGCCCTGTCCACCGGTGTCCTGCTCTTCGGCCTGGTCGCCTGCGGGGGCTCCGACTCCGGTGGTTCCGGCGCGGACGGCTCGAAGGCGACGCACGGTGCTGCCGGTTCCGACGGCGGCGGTGGCGGGAACGCGGAGGCGGAAGGCGGCGAAGCCGGAGAGGCGAAGGAGAAGCCGCTGACCGGTGAGGCGAAGCAGAAGGCCGAGGCGGCGGCGCTGAAGGCGCACCCGGGGTCGGTGGTCAAGTCCGAGGAGGACGTGGAGAACCCCGGCACGTACGCGGTGGAGATCAAGAAGTCGGACGGCGGCGAGGTCGAGGTCTACCTCGACCCGAAGACGTACAAGGTCGTCAAGACCAAGAACGAGGCAGACGACGACGGCAACTGATGTGCCGGGCCGCGGGATGGGACGGCAGTGCCGCACCCCGCGGCCGCCGTCGATGACCGGGGAATTCGGCGGGAGCCTCCCTCGACAGGCCAAGGACGGATTTGTGTGACCACGGCACATGTAACGGCTGAGCTGTGTGAATCTGGCGCCATGCAGGTGCTGCTCATCGAGGACGACGAACGTATCGCCGGCCCGCTGGCCGAGGGCCTCGGCCAGTACGGGTTCACCGTTGAGCGGGTCCGGACCGGGGCCGCCGCGCTGGCGGCGGCCGAGCCGGAGATGGTGCTGCTCGACCTGGGCCTGCCCGATATGGACGGCATCGACGTCTGCCGGATGCTGCGTCAGCGCTCCGAGGTGCCCATCATCATGATCACCGCGAGAGGCGAAGAACCACACGCGGTGGCCGCTCCCGTCGGCGCCGCGGACGGCGTGCGGCATGTGGGGCCGCTGGGCATCGACCGCCGCACCCGCCAGGTCCACCTCGCCGGACAGCCCGTCGCGCTGGCGCCGAAGGAGTTCGACCTGCTCGCCCATCTTGCCCGGGACCCTGGCGCGGTCTGCTCACGCCAGCAGATCATGGACCAGGTCTGGGATCCGCACTTCTTCGGCCCCACCAGGACCCTGGATGTGCACGTGGCCGCGCTGCGCCGCAAACTCGGCGACCCGGCCTGGATCGAGACCATCCGCCGGGTCGGCTTCCGCCTGCGCGTACCCGACGCGTCCGCCCCCGCCCCGGGTGTGGCCCCCGGGCCCGGGCAGGCCGACCGGTGACCCGGCGACTGCTGGCCAGCTATCTGGGCCTGATCCTCTTGGTCCTGCTGGGCCTGGAGATCCCCTTCGGTCTCGTCTACGCCCGAGGCGAGCTGTCCCGCTTCAGCAATGACATCGAACGCGACGCCGGAATGCTGGCCGAGGTCGCCGAGGAACGCATCGAGAAGGGCGACCAGGCCGAGCTCCCCGAGCTGGCAGCCGACTACGCCGAAGAGAACGGCGCCCACGTCGTCATCGTCGACAAGACCGGCACCGTCCTGACCGACACCGCCGGCCCCGCCGGCGCGGATCTGTCCGCCACTCCGGACATCGCCGCGGCCCTGCGCAACCAGCCCACCGTCGGCACCGCCCGCGACACGGGCACGGGCACCGAGACCCGGTACGCCACCATGCCCGGCTCCTCGGGCACCGTCATCCGCGGAGCGCTGCGGCTCAGCCGGCCCACCACCGTGCTCGACGACCGCGTCCACGACATCTGGGGCACGCTCGCCGCCATCGGCCTGGGCATTCTGGCCGCCGTGGCCCTGATCGCCGTCGCGCTCGCCCGCTGGATCGTGCGCCCCGTCCATGCCCTGGAACGCGCCACCACCCAGCTCGCCCATGGCACCCTCACCACTCCGCCCGCCACCGACATCGGGCCGCCCGAACTGCACCACCTGGCAGCTTCCTTCACCCATACCGCCACCCGCCTACAGCACCTGCTCCGCGCGCAACGCGCCTTCGCCGCCGAAGCCTCCCACCAGCTCAAAACCCCGCTGACCGCGCTGCGGATACGCCTGGAGAACTTCGAGCCACACCTCCACCCGGCGGCCCACGAAAGCCTCGACGAAGCCATCGAGGAGACCGAACGCCTCAGCCGCATGATCCAAGGGCTGCTCTCCCTGGCCCGCCTGGAAGACAACGCCACGACCCCCGAACCGTGCGACCTCGACATCGTGGTCGCCGACCGCGCCGCCATCTGGGAACCGTTCGCCGCCGAGCAGCAGGTCCGCATCGCCGTCACGGGTCGCTCTGCCGGCCGTGTCTGGGCCATCCCCGGAGCCGTGGAACAGATCATCGACAACCTGCTCGCCAACGCTCTGCGCGTCTCGCCCCCGGCCACCACCATTACCCTCGCCACGACCCACACGCCCCGGGTCGTCGAACTCCATGTCGTCGACCAGGGCCCCGGCATGACCGAGGCCGAACGCCACCGCGCCTTCGACCGCTTCTGGCGCGCCTCGGACACCCACCACGACGGCACCGGCCTCGGCCTGCCCATCGTCGAACAACTCACCCGCGCCAGCGGCGGCCACATCACCCTGGAACCCGCCCGTGGCGGCGGCCTCGACGCCGTGGTCCGCCTCCACCCCACAACGACCACCACTGCGGCGGTCAGCCCGTGAGGAGCAGGCCGAGCAGAAGGGAGGCGGCGTTGGCGGTGAGCGCGACGGCGTAGGGGAGGGGGCCGCGCAGTCGCAGCCCGTACCGGAGCAGCAGCGCCTCCGCCAGCCACACCACGCCCTCACTGAGCGAAAGTGCCACCGGGTACGCTGCCGAGGTCGTGCCCGTCGCGCGGGCCGCGCTCGGGAAGCCGCTGGTCAGGAACCACCAGAGCACCGGATGCGTCAGGCAGTTGACGAGTACGGCAGCGATGAGGGCCCGGCCGGGGCGTACGCGTCCGAGTGCCGGCAGGGCCGCCGAGTACAGCGGCACCTCGACGAGCAGGGTGAGGCCGAGGGCCAGGGCGTAGGGCACGGCCGCGATCGTGTCACGGGGGAAGGGGCCACATGGCCACGGGGATCACGGGCGTGCACCTCGCCGGTGCGGCGGAGGGCGATGGTCGGCAGCGGACCGTGCTGGGTCCGGTGGCGACGGTCGGGTTTCCGCTGGCGATGGTGGGTGCGCTGGTCATGGCGTTGCGGCTGCCCGTGGGGACGACGGTGTTCGGGCTGGCGCTCTTCGGCATCCTGCACAACGTCACGGAGCTGCGCTATGTGCTGGGCCGTTTCGATGCCGTACTGGCCGGGCCGTTCTTGCGGCTGCTGCTTCTTCTGACCTCCGGGATCGTGCTGTGCCGACTGCTGCCGGCCGGCGAACTGCCGCGGACGGCGGAGATCCTGCTGGCCTATGGGCTGTTGGGCGCCGCCTGTGTGCACGGGCTGCGGGGGCGGCGCGGCTTGTGCGTGGGAGCGGGTGGGGTGCTGGTGTGCGCGGCCGCCTGTTCGCTGGCCTATCCCGACTACCACTTCGTGGTCCTCGCTCACCTGCACAACGTGGTGCCGCTGCTGTTCCTCTGGGAGTGGTCGCGTGGGCTCGAGCGGGGGCGGCGGCTGTTCCGCGCGGTGCAGTGCGGCTGGGTGGTGGCGGTGCCCGGGTTGCTGCTGGCGGGCGCGTTCGACGGCCTGCTGGCGCCGGGGACGGCCTGGGCGGACCGGCTGTCCGCGGCGTACACACCACCGGCGTGGCTGGACTCGGCGGTGGCGTTGCGGTTCCTCGCGCTCTTCGCCTTCCTCCAGACGATGCACTACGTGGTGTGGGTCTGGTTCCTGCCGCGGTACGCGCCGGAGGCGACCGCCTCCTTCGAGCGTCGGGTGCCGCTGCTGCACGGGTGGCGGGTGTGGGCGCTGGGGCTGGCGGGCGGCGCGGCACTGGCTGCGCTGTTCGCCAGCGACTACGCCTCGGGGAAGCAGTTGTACGCTGCGATCGCCACGTATCACGCGTACCTGGAGTTCCCGGTGCTGTTGATGCTGGTGCTGGGGCTCGGCACGGGCCCCGCCTCCCTCTCGGCTTCCCCTTCCCCTTCCACCTCCGCGCCCGTGTGACCTGTACGACCCGACGATGCGCCCTGAGAGGCCGAGCAGCCATGGAGGCAACCCGATGAATCTCGCTGACATCGCTCCCGACGAGCCGGAACTGCCCGTGCCCGGCGGAGGCGACGTCGACTTGGACGTCGTGGTCCTGGTGGTGGGCGTGCTGCTGGTGGCCGGGGTGATCTGGCTGGCGGTGATGGCTGGACGCAAGCGCCGCCGGGACGACTAGAGCGACATCAGCGCTGACATCAACGGCATACGGGCATCGCAAAGGACGGTTGGGATCGCGCCAAGGAGGACACGAGTGCCCGGTCCGACGAGTCGTCTGCCTCCGCCGAGGCCGGGGCCGGGGTCACGGCCGACAACGGGAACGGGAACGGCAACGGCTCCGGTGCCGACACCGGTAACGGCGGGCGTGGCAAGGTCGGGCAGGCGTGCGGGGCCAACGGCATCTCCTGGAGCACCAGGAGCGAGTCGCAGGCCGGTGGTTACGTCCTGATCATCGCGAAGGCCAAGCCGGGCATCACCTGCACCCTGCCCGCCGCGCTTCCCACGGTGGCCTTCGGGTCGGACGGCACCGAGGCCGGTCCCGCGGAGCAGTCCGTCGGGGACGCGATCACGCTGGGCAAGGGGACCATCGCCTACGCCGGTGTGAACCCGAAGACCACCAACGACGACGCCGGCAAGGAACTGGACAGCATCATCGTCGGCGTCGGCAATGAGGACCCCAACCCGGTCTCCCTGCCGGTCGAAACGATGACCGTCGACAAGCCCGTCGTCACCAACTGGCACACCGTGGCAGCGGATGCCGTTCCTTTCGGCGGTGGAACGGACCAGTAGCTCGCGGACCGTCAGCCATCTCAGCTCGCAGCAACGACGTGAGGAATTCGTAGATGCTTCGCAAGCGCTCACGTCTGATCGCCGCGCCGATCGCGGCTGTCGCCTTGACCCTGACTGTCGCCGGTTACGCCGGGGCGTCGTTCGTTCGGCGAGAAGCAGTCCGTCAGCGAACTCCTGGGCACGAAGAAGGGGGAGGTCGCGACCGCCGCGGTCGCCGACTTCCAAAACGACGGCACCCTGGACATCGTCGTCAACATCGTCGAGCCGTCCGGCGGGGACGACCCCTCGACAGCGCGCCTCGCGGAGTACCGTCCCGGCCCGCTCAAGCGGGCGAACCTGGGCTCCGCCGACTCCCGGCACTCCGACATCGGCGAGCACGGCGAGGTCAAGCAGCTCCGGATCGCCAACTACGGCGACGACGCCTACCCGGACCTCGCGATCCTCAACAACTCCGGTGACGGGCAGCTGGACCGGGATGTGCGCCTGACGGAGCCGGGCAGCGGCCCGGGGGACTTCGACTACGCGCTCAAGGAGAAGTACGGCGAGTTCGGGACCACGGCCGAGCCGCCGTCCATGCCCGGCGACGGCTGGGCCCAGTTCTACAAGCCCTGCGCCTGACCACGGCCGGGCACCGCCGACCCGCCGGACACCGGCGGGTCGGCGGCCTGATGCGTGAAGCTCCCGTTCCCGCGGGCCGCACAGCGCTAGCGTGAGGCCGGTGATCGTATGGCTCAACGGCACCCACGGCGCGGGTAAGACGACGACCAGTGCGCTCGTACAGCAGCTGATCCCGGATTCTCGGGTGTTCGACGCCGAGAAGGTCGGCGAGACGCTCATGGACATCACGCCGGGGCTGCCCTGGACGGGCAACTTCCAGCACTGGCCGCCGTGGCGGCCGCTCGTGGTCGAGACCGCCCGCCACGTACTCGACTACACCGGCGGCATTCTGGTGATGCCCATGACCGTCCTGGTCGAGGAGTACTGGCGCGAGATCAGCACCGGTCTCGCCCACCATGCCATTCCGGTACGGCACTTCGTCCTCCACGCCGACCAGGACACCCTCCGCGGGCGCATCGAGGGGGACACTGATCTCGGCCCCTCCTCGTTCCGTCTCCAATACCTTGAGCCCTACGCCGAGGCGGCCCGCACATGGCTCCACGCCGAGGCCGAGGTCGTCGACACCACCCACCTCACGCCCGCCCAGGCCGCCCTGCGGATCGCGGAGGCCGTCAAGGGTTCGTCACCGCCTGTCGCGTAGCTGAAGGAGGTACGTCGCCGTCAGCGCGACGGCGCGGTCCTCGTCGTGCGACAGCTCCGCGAGGGCACGTGACGCCGTCGTCCCCGGGAGACCGGCCAGGGCCTGGGTCAGCCGGCCGCGGGCGGGCGCTTCGGTGGTGTCGTGGGCGAGGCGGGCGACGAACTCGGCCGCGATCTGGTCCGCCGTCGCGGTGTCGGTCGCCAGCACGCTCAGGGCATCGGCCGCGTCGGTGTCGTTCCTTCCGTCCACGATCATGTCGATGAGGGTCGGGACCGCATCGGCGAATCCGCGTGTCCCGAGCGCCAGCGCCGCATGCCCGCGGACCACGGCGTCGGGGTGGGCCAGGGTGTGCCGCAGGTGCGCGGTGGCCTCGTCGGCGGGCAGCTCGGCGAGGGATTGAACGGCGCGTTCCCGCACCGCGGCCAGCGGTGAGTCGAGGCCCTCCGCGAGCAGGGCCGGTACGCCGTCGCCCGAGCGGGCCAGCGCCCAGCGGAGGGCTCCGGCGACGTTCGTGTCCGTCTCGTTCAGTACGGCCTCGACCAGGGCCTCCACCGGCACCGGAGCCTCGTCGCCCGAGGAGAGGGCGGCGCGCTGGCGCGCGTCGGCGCTCTTGGAGCCCAGTGCCTGGAGGAGCGCGACGACCTGGAGGACGTCCTCCCAGCCGGTGGGGTCCGCGGCGTCGATCCGGCGCAGCCGGGTGAGCAGTTCGGTCTCGGCCGCGATGCGTTCGTGTGTCTGCTGGATGAGGTCGCCGACGAGCGCCGAGGGCGTGAAGCCGGGGTCGTCGAGCGCGCGCCCGATCTCGCGCAGCGACAGGCCCAGCGACCGCAGGCTCTCGATGTGGAAGATCCGCCGGATGTCCTCACCGGAGTACTCCCGATAACCGGAGCCCGTACGGCCCGACGGCCGCACCAGACCCAGCGACTCGTAATGCCGGAGCATGCGGGCGCTCACCCCGGACCGTCGCGCCACCTCACCGATCAACACGCCCCATCATCCCTCCTGGCCGGACCCGCCGAGGGCGACGACGCGTTTTGCCTCCTCGATGGCGTACTCGAATCCGGTGTCCGGCTCGCGCAGCAGCCGCTGCGTGGCGAGGGCGTGGGTGCGTACGCGCGGGTCGGGGGCCGTCGTCGCGGCATGCAGAGCAGGCACGACCGCTTCCCCCAGCGCGACCAGCGCCCGGCTGAGGCTCAGCTGCGTCTCGCGCCCACCGCGCCCGAGCTGCCCCGCCAACGCCGTGGCCAGCGCGGGCTCCTCGCCTTCCGGTACGAGTACGACCGCGGTCCGCCAGGCGCTCCGCGCCACCTCGTCGTCGGCGTCGGACAACAGCGCCCCGGTGATCGCGGGCCACGCCTGCCGGTCCCCGATCTTGGACAGCGTGTGCAGCGCCTGGCTCCGTGCCTGCGCACGCTCCGAGCGGAGTTCGCGGACCAGCCCGGGAAGCGTCAGGGACACCGGGTGACGGGTGAGCGCCCAGGTCAGCATGTCGCGGACGAAGAACTCGGGCTCGATCGCGCATCGCTCGATGAGCTTGTCGACGAAGCGGGGGTCGGGCGTCGTGCCGACCGTCATGGCGGCCCGCAGCCGTACGGATGAACTGGCGTCCGCCAGCTCCTGGAGTGCTCGTAGCGCGTCCGTGTCCTGTCTCGTGGTCGTCATCAAGACCACCTCCTCGGCGAGCAGTGAAGGGCTTGTCACCGTGTCAAGGTCAAGCGGGGCCCGGCGGCATTAGTTGTCTGTTAGTGGAACGCAAAGTGGATCTCCGAAGCTGATCTTCGTCAGGAAACGAAGACGAGAGAACAGAGCTACGGAGTAACACCATGAGCACCACCACCAACCGCATCCGCGGTCGCCGCCTCGCCGTCGCCATCCTCGCCGCCGCGGCGCTGAGCGTGGGGGCCACGGCCTGCGGGCCTGACGACGGGGCGTCGGACGCCACCGGCTCCTCGGCCTCGCAGGAGGCCTCGGCCCAGCCCAAGAACGGCTCCTCCTCGGACGCCTCCGCGTCGCAGGGCCAGGGCGGTGGCGAGTCCACCACGGCGCCGTCCGACGGGGGTGGCGCCGCCAACGCGGGCAACCACCGCACGATCACCGGGAAGCTGAGCTACCTCGCGCCCGGCAAGCTGACCGTCACGCCCGAGGGCGGCGGTAGGGAGCAGGCGTTCCTGATCTCCAACGCCACGCAGATCCTCGGCGCGGCCGCGATCTGCTCCGACGACGACGGCAGCGGAGGCGCGTCCATCGGCGACGACGGCTACGGCACCGCGAAGTGCAGCGTGGCGGAGCTGGAGAAGTCCGCCAAGACCAACAGCGTGACCGTCCGCGTCACCATGGACTCCAAGTCCGGCGGTGCCGAGACGGTCGAGGAGAAGTACCACCCGTAACAGCCGCTTGGTGTTTCCAGGGGAACGCACCGCGTCCCGGACCGTACTTCGACCACCCTTGGAGGATTCCATGTCACGCACGACCGCCCTTCGCCGCACCCGTACCGTCGTCGTGGCCTCGCTGGTCGCCGCTGCCGCGTTCTCGCTCACCGCCTGCGGAGGCGGCGAATCCGGCAACGACGCCAAGGGAAGCTCGTCCTCGGCCGCCGAGAAGGGCGCGACGGGCGGCGGCTCCGGCGAGGACGCCGACGCCAGGGCGGGCAGCGCCTCCGGCGGCTCCGCGTCGAAGAGCCGCTGCGACTCCGGCCAGTTGGAGGCCGCGTGGGCGAACTTCGAGGGTGGTCCGGACATGGAGTACGAGGGCCGGCAGACCGCCCGGGTGGTGCTGACGAACACCGGCTCGTCCGACTGCACCATGACCGGCTTCCCCGGGGTCCAGCTCCAGACCGCAGGCGGCGACGCCTGGGACCTGCGGCGCAACAACGACAAGCCGAAGACCGTACGGCTCGACGCGGGCGGGAAGGTGGGCTTCGACCTCACGTTCCTGGCCTCGACCCGCGACGACGACCAGAAGTTCGCGCCCGACCGGGTCGTGATCACCCCGCCGAACGAGGAGAAGAACATCTCGCTGGAGTGGCCGTACGGCGGCGCGCTGCTGGACCAGTCGGGCGCCACCCGCCCGGGGACCTTCGTCGGGCCGGTCAACACGGTGGAGTAACCCGTGGAGCGGGCGGATTACGCGGAGCCTTCGAGGGCGGCACGCCAGACGGGGCTGTCCACATAGTGGTTGTCGAAACGGTCCGCCGACTCGGCGATCTCCTTCGGGTCGGCCTCGCCCCGCATGACCCGGCCGAGCAGCCGCAGATAGTCGAACCGGCCCAGGCCCGGGGTGAACACGAACAGGACGTCCGCCTCGGCGCCGGGCGCCGCGGCGAAGGCGTGCGGGGTGCGGGGCGGCACCGCCAGGAAATCACCCTCGCCGAGGGTGGTGATCTCCTCGCCCACCAGCACGCGCAGGGATCCGCTGAGCACGAAGAACAGCTCCGACGCCTTGGTGTGGAAGTGGGCCGGTGCGCCCGCGGCTCCCTCGGCGAAGCTGGACCGGTAGCTCGTGAAGCCGCCGGGGGTGCCGTCCGACTCGCCCAGCAGCGTCATCACACTGCTCGGGTCGGCGCAGGTCTCGGCGTCCGCGCGGCGGGTGAGCACCGCGTGAAGGGGCGTGGTGGTCGTGGGGCCGGTCGGCTTTTCCTTCGTCATGACGAGGACTCTATGGTCCGGAATGACCTGGGACCTGGGTCATTCCGGCACCGAGAATATGGGTCAATTACGAGCCGCCAGTGCCTACAGCGCAGCCAGCGCGGCGCGCAGCGACGCGGCGACGCGGCGCGTATCGGCTTCGGTGGTCCGCCAGTTGCTGAAGGCGGCACGCAGGGCGGGGACGCCGTCGAGGACGGTGGGGGTGAGGAAGACCTCGTCGGCGAGTCGTTCGGTGAGGGCGGCGAGCCGGTCGGCGGTGGGGTTGTCGGCGAGGGTGAAGCAGACGACGTTCAGCCGGACCGGTGCCAGCAGCCGCAGGCCGGGCATGCTGTCGATGGCGGTGCCCAGGGCGCGGGCGCAGCGGACGCACCGTTCGGTGATCTCGCGGTGGCCGTCCCGCCCGTAGGCCCGCAGGGTGAACCAGGCGGCGAGGGCCCGTAGCCGGTGGGAGTTCTCCGGGGTGAGGTGGGCCAGGTCGGGGGTGTCGCCGAGCGGGCCGAGGTAGGCGGCCGCGTTCTGGAAGACGGCCGTTTGCAGATCGGGCCGCCGGGTGAACTGCACGGCGCTGTCGTAGGGGACGTTCAGCCACTTGTGTAGGTCGACGCAGATCGAGTCGGCCAGGTCGAGCCCGTCGACCAGATGCGCGTGCTCGGGGGACAGCGCGGCGAACGCGCCGAAGGCGGCGTCCACGTGCAGCCAGAACCCGTAAGTCTCGCGCAGCGCGGCAATGGCGCGCAGGTCGTCGAAGTCGGCGGTGTTGACGGTGCCGGCGTTCGCGACCACGACGCACGGGCCGTCGGGCTCGGCCTCGCGCAGCGCCTGCTCCAGGGCCGATACGTCGACGGCTTCCCGTCCCGGCAGGGTCGGCACGGGGATCAGGGCCCGGCGTCCCAGGCCGAGCATCGACAGCGCCTTGGGCACGCTCGAATGCGCTGACCCCGACAGCACCTGCACCGCACCGAGTTCGGCCGCCCCGTGCTCCGCGGGGGAGACGCCCAGCTGCTCCCCGAGCCATTCGCGGGCGACGGCGAGGCCGACGGTGTTGGACATGGTGGCGCCGCTGACGAAGGTTCCGTGGTGCTCGTCGGACAGGCCGAACAGGCTCCGCAGCCAGGCGATCGTCTCGCGCTCCAGGCTCTGTCCCGCGCCGTCCAGGGACGAGAAGGCGTTCAGGTCCCAGGTCGCGGTCATCCAGTCGCCCGCCAGCGCGGCCGGTGTCGTGCCGCCGGTGACGAATCCGAGATAGCGCGGCCCGGCGCTCGCCGACAGCACCGGCTCCCAGCAGGCGATGAACTCCTCCAGCGCCGCCCGCGCCCCCACCCCCTCCGCGGACAGGGGATCCGGCTCCGGAACCGGCGCCGCGGGGACGACGTCCCGCTCGGCGACCTGCCCGAGCACCTCGGCGGCGTGCTGCCGGACGGACTCCAGCAGGAGCGGCAGCCCGTCGTGGTCGGCGGCGAGTCGTGGGTGCATGGCAGGTCTCCGTTCGTGTCGGGTGGCCATGACCGTAGGCAGCACACCGGTCCGGCCGCCTGGCCCAATCATGGAAAACTGGACCAGTGCGCATGAGGGACGAGTACCTGGTACGGGCCCTGGGCCCCTGGCGGAGCACCACCGCGCCCCTCGGCGCGGCGCTGGCCAGTGCCGTACGGGAAGCGCTGCTCGACGGCCGCATACGCGCCGGGAGCGAACTGCCCGCCGAACGCCGCCTCGCCGCCGCCCTCGGAGTGAGCCGTGGCACGGTGACCGCCGCCCTGGACCGGCTGCGCGACGCCGGATGGGTCCGCACCCGGCACGGCAGCGCCAGTACGGTGCACCTTCCCCCGGCCGCCACGGAACGGATCGCTCCGCTCTCGGCGACCGGTGAGGCCGGGTCCCTGGTCGACCTGCGCCGGGCCGTACCCGCCGCGCCGCAGGAGCTGTACCTGGAGGCGACCCGGCGCGCGACCGAGCGGGCAGGCCCCCTGCTGGCCGAGCACGGCGAACCGGGCCCGGGCATCGCGGAGCTGCGTACGGCGATCGCCGCACGGTACAGCCGCGAAGGCACCGCGACGCTGCCCGAGCAGATCCTCGTCACCAGCGGGGCGCGCGCCGCGCTGACCCTGCTCGCGGCGCATTTCGGGCCGCGTACGGCGGTGGTGGAGACCCCCACGTACGTCGACGCGCTCAAGGTGCTGCGCCACTCCGGGGCGAGGCTGGTGGGCTGCCGCGTCAGCACCGACGGCTGGGACCTGGACCAGCTACGGGACGCCTTCGCCGGCGCGCGCGGCCAGCTCGCCTATCTGGTGCCCGACTTCCACAACCCGACGGGCGCGCTGATGCCCCCGCACGCCCGCCGCGCCGTGGCCCAGCTCGCCGCCCGGCACCAGGTGACCCTCGTGGTGGACGAGACCCTGCGCGACCTCGACCTGCGCGACGAGCCGGGCCCCGCGCCCCGTATTCCCGGCGCGATTCTGGTCGGTTCGACCAGCAAGTCCATCTGGGGCGGGCTGCGCATCGGCTGGATCCGGGCCCGTGCCTCGCTCGTCCGGGAACTCCAGGGCCACCCCCTGGCCGGACTGCTGTCCGCGCCCCCGGTGCAGCAGCTCGTCGCCGTCGAACTGCTCGCCGACCTGGAACCGGTGCTCGGACGGCGCCGGTGCGAGCTGCGGCAGCAGCGCGACCACCTCGGCAACCTGCTGGCGGGTGACGACCGTTGGCGGTTCACGCTCCCGCCCGGGGGGCTCGTCCTGTGGCTGCGGCTACGGACCGCCCTCGCCGACACCGTGGTCGAACGGGCGGGCAGGAACGGGGTCGCGCTCATAGCGGGCCCGCGCTTCGCGGTCGACGGCACGCTCAGCCGCTGTCTGCGGGTGCCGTTCACTCCCCCGCGCCATGTACTCGACCAGATCGCGGGTGTTCTCGACGACGCGTGCTGAAGGCTTTCGTTCAGAGCGGAAGGTCGTCGGGCAGGACCCGGAACGCCTTGTGGCGGCCGAGGGGGCGTACGGCGCGGAAGTCCCGGCGGTCCAGGGTGAGGATCGCGTCGGTGTCGTAGTCGGCTGCCAGGGCGACGTTCACCACGTCGGTGAGATCGAGGTCGAGCGCCAGGTAGCGGGCCCGGATCGACTGGGCGATGCCGAGGTGCCCCTCGGTGATCTCCGGTACGGATACCCGGCCGCGGCGCATCCAGCCGCGGATGTCGTCGACCGCGCTCACCGCGGCCTCACGGCCCGGTTCGCGGGTGGCGACGTGGTCGAGTTCGGCGATGACGATCATCACGCAGCGGTTCCGGAATCGCCTTCGCACTGGGCGGCGTCGGCCACGCCATCACGCACCTCGTCCTTGGCGACTGTGCGCCCGGGGCCCTCGAAGGTGCGGGAGAACAACGGCTCGTCCCATACGCGATGGGCCATGGCGGCGAGATGGATGCCCTGCCGGATGATCTCGGCCTCACTGATGCCACGACGCTTGGCCGCCTCTTTGATGATGGCGAGGTCTTCCGGGTCGGCGTAGACATTGGTGCGCTTCATGGCCATGTACCCATTATGTAGCGGCCGTCGGGGGAATCAGCGGGCGTCGCGCCGGGCGGGTTCGAGCAGCCAGGTGGCCACGATGCTCACGGCCACGACCGCCGCGGCGATCAGGAGACCGGTGTGCAGCCCGGCCACGAACCGGGCCCGGTCGGCGACCAGCGCGCCGAAGGCGGCGACGGCCAGGGCGCCGCCGAGCTGCCGGGCGGCGTTCAGCACACCGCTCGCGACCCCGGCGCGTTCGGCGGGCACGGTCTCCAGCAGCAGGGCCGTCAGCGGGGTGATCGCCATCGCGCCACCGGCACCGACGGGCACCATCAGCGGCACCGTCAGCCAGACCGGCGCGGCGGCGGGCAGGGTCACCATCGCGGCCAGGCCCGTGGCCATCATCAGCTGGCCGGTGATCACCGGCATCCGTGCGCCGAAGCGCGTCGCCAGCCGGGCGGCGACGGGGCCCACGAAGGACGTCAGCACGCTCATCGGCAGGAACGCGACACCGGTGGCGAGCGCGCTCAGCCCGTGCACCTGCTGGAGGTACAGCCCGAGCAGGAAGATCATGCCGTAGAAGCCGACGTTCAGCGCGAACCCGATGGCGGCCGCGAGGGACATGACGCGGGAGCGCAGCAGGGGCAGCGGCGTCATCGGGTGCCGTCCGCGGGCCTGCGCGACGACGTAGACGACGGCCGACACGACCGCCACGGCGAGGGCGGCCAGGACCCGCGGGGCGCCGAACCCGGCGGCCCCGGCCTCGATGGCCGCGTACGTCAGCCCGCCCATGGCGGCGACGGCGGCGATCTGACCGGCCGGGTCGAACGGCACCGCCTGCCGCGGGGAGGGGCGGGCGTACCGGAGGAGCAGCAGGGCCACCGCGCCGACGGGCAGGTTGACGAAGAAGACCATCCGCCAGTCGAGCACCGTGAGCAGCCCACCGGCCACGGGACCGGCGGCCGCGCCGACCGCGCCGCTCACGGCCCACAGGGCGATGGCCCGCGCGCGCTCGGCCGGATCCGCGAAGGTCTCCCTCAGCAGGGCGAGCGACGACGGCAGGACCAGCGCCGCCCCGGCGCCCTGCACCAGCCGTGCCGCCACCAGAACGCCAAGTCCCGGCGCCAGCCCGCACACCAGGGACGCCGCGACGAACAGGGCGAGACCGCCCGCGAACGCCTGCCGGGCCCCGACCCGGTCGCTGATCGCGCCCGCGGACAGCAGGAACGCGGCGAAGGTGAGGGTGTACCCGTCGACCACCCATTGCAGCCCGGTCATCGCGCTGCCGAACCCGCGCCCGATCGAGGGCAGGGCGACGTTCACGATCATGGCGTCGACCATGATCGTGAAGAAGCCCAACAGGACGGCGGCCATGGCCGGGCGCGCGCCGGACCGGCCCCGCGGCGGCGGACCGGCAGGGACGGCGGCGACGGCCTGCGGTGGAGTGGACGGGGCGGACATGGGCACGGAACGGTCTCCTGTACGGATCAACGGAAAGCCGGTTGCTGACGGACACCGAGCCTCCCGCCGATCCGGCCCCGGTGGCAGGCCGGGCCGTACCGGGGAGCGGCGCTCGGGGGTAACGACAGGGCCCCCCACGCGCCCGCCACGCAGGTCGGCGCGGTGTGACACTGACGCCATGGCATCCGAGCAGAGCAGCAGCGGCGGCGGCAGTGGCAGCGGTGGCATGGAGCTGGGCCAGTTCCTGCGCGCCCGCCGTACCCAGACCCGCCCCGACCAGGTCGGCCTCACGGTGGGCACCGGCCTGCGCCGTACGCCCGGGCTGCGCCGCGAGGAGCTGGCCACGCTCGCCGGGATGAGCATCGACTACTACGTCCGCCTGGAGCGCGGCAAGGAGACCCGCCCCAGCCCCTCCGTGCTCGATGCCCTCGCCCGTGCCCTGCGCCTCGACGACGCCGAGCATCAGCACCTGCGGGATCTCGCCGCCCGGGCCGCGCGGTACGCCCCCGAGCCGCCGCCCCCGCCCAGCCGGACCGTGCGCCCGCACCTGAAGCGCCTCCTGGAGACGCTGCGGCCGAGCCCGGCCTACGTCATCAGCCGCAGCATGGACCTGCTCGCCTGGAACCCCGGCGGCCTCGCCCTGTACGCGGGCGTCGACGACTGGCCCGTCAAACAGCGCAACCTCGCCCGCTACCTCTTCCTCCACCCCACCGCCCGCACCCTCTTCCCCGACTGGGAGGAGCAGGTCCGCGGCTGCGTCGCCCGGCTGCGCGCCCTGGCCGGTACCGCCCCCGACGCCCCGGACCTCACCCAGCTCGTGGGCGAACTCCTGCTCAAGAGCCCCGACTTCGCCCAACTGTGGGAGCGCTACGACGTCGTCGGCCGCAAGCGGTTCCAGAAGACCTTCCACCACCCCCAGGTCGGCATCCTCACCCTGAGCAGCCAGGGCATGCAGCTCGAAGGCACCCCCGGCCAGCGCCTCGGCGTCTACACCGCCGAACCCGGCACCCCCGACCACGACGCGATGCTCCTGCTCGACCTGACCGCACCGGCGGAGGCGAAGGACACGAAGGGTACGGAGCAACAGCGCGCCCAATCCTGACCGAACGCCCACGGCGGGGCGCGGCCACCCCCTATGCTTCTACACGCATGTAGATACAAACATAAGGAGTGGACGCCACGATGGTGTTCAAACGACTTCTCGGCTCACTCGGCGTCGGCGGCCCCACCGTGGACACCGTGCTGGACGCCGGTCCCGTACGCCCCGGCGGGCCGCTGAGCGGGCAGGTTCATCTCCAGGGCGGCAAGGCGGACTTCGAGATCGAGTCCCTCACCCTGGACCTCGTCGCGCGGGTCGAGGCCGAGCACGGCGACGAGGAGCGCGAAGGGGTCGTGGTCTTCGACCACTTCACGGTCGGCGGCGGGTTCCGGCTCGCCGAGGGCGAGCACCGGAGCCTGCCGTTCACCATCCGCCTCCCGTGGGAGACGCCCGTCACCGAGCTGTACGGGCAGCCGCTGGGCATCGTCCTCGGGGTGCGTACCGGGCTCGAGGTGGCGGGCGCGAAGGACAAGGGCGATCTGGACCAGCTGACGGTGGGTCCGCTGCCCGCCCAGGAGGCCGTTCTTGAGGCACTGGGACAGCTCGGCTTCGGCTTCAAGTCCGCGGATCTGGAGCTGGGCCACGTCGGCGGAACGGGGCAGCGGCTGCCGTTCTACCAGGAGATCGAGCTGACTCCCGCGCCGCAGTACGCCCACGCCCTGAACGAGCTGGAGGTGACCTTCCTCGCGAACCCCGGCGGCCTGGACGTCGTCCTGGAGGCCGACAAGCGCGGCGGGTTCCTCTCCCCCGGGCATGACGCCCTCTCCCTCTTCACCGTCGGCCACGAGGGCGTCGAACACCGCGACTGGAACGCGGAGGTCGACGGCTGGGTGCGGCAACTCGTCGACCGTCGTGGCGCACAGGGATACGGACACGGGGACGCGCACGGCCACGGGGATGCGCACGGCCACGAGGGCGGCCACCACCGCTCCGGGCCCAGCACCGGGGCCATCGTCGGCGGTGTCGCGGCGGGCGTCGCGGTCGGCGTCGTCGGCGGCATGGTCGCGGCGGAGGTCGTGGACGAGATCGGCGACGCCTTCGAGGACGAGGAGGACTGAGCCCCGGCGACCCACCGGGCCCGGACCGCTCTGCTAACTTCTACAGTGTTGTAGAAATAAGCGACGACATACGGAGTTGGTCATGGCCCTGTGGGACCGCATCAAGGATTCCGCCCAGACGATGCAGAGCCAGCTGCTCGCCAAGAAGAACGACCTCAAAAGCGGCGCGTTCCGCGACGCCAGCATGGCGATGTGCGCCCTGGTGGCGGCGGCGGACGGCTCGATCGACCCGTCCGAGCGGCAGCGCGTCGCCCAGCTGATCGCCACCAACGAGGTGCTCCAGAACTTCCCCGCGGACGACCTGCGGTCGCGTTTCGACGCCTACCTCGACAAGCTGACCATGGACTTCGACTTCGGCAAGGTCAGCGTCCTCCAGGAGGTGGCCAAGGCGAAGAAGAAGCCCGCCGAGGCCCGCGCCGTCGTCCAGATCGGCATCGTCATCGGCGGCGCCGACGGCGACTTCGACGCGACCGAGCGGGCCGTGGTCCGCGAGGCGTGCTTCGCCCTGGAGCTGGACCCGGCCGAATTCGATCTGTAGGGCGGCCGATCCATGGGCAGCCGATCTGCCTACGGCGTGCGGCCGCCCCCGGACCTGTCACAGCGGGGTCGCGGCCGGGAGGACCCGGAAGAGGGCGATCGCCGCGTTCGCCGAGGACAGCGCGGACGCGGCCGTTCCCCCGGGCGGCGCCCCAGGCGGCGAC
>NZ_GG657754.1:5105434-5123345 GCF_000158915.1 Streptomyces himastatinicus ATCC 53653
CAGCGGAGGCGGGCGGCCAGAGACGGGCGGACGACCTCGGGCCCAGCAGCGCGGCCACGCGCCGCGGGACGGGTCCCGGCACGGCGAACCCGTCCGTCCGGCGTCGGGGCGGGCGCCTGCTCCGCACAGCGGGCCCAGCAGGGGGTTCGCCCGCGCCGCCACCTAGGTGGCCAGCAGATAGCGGTGGTGCCGCCCGGCGAGATGGGCTCGCTCATGGGCGATCAGGGCGCGCCGCCGCGCCCGGCGGTGCCGCCGGACCCGTACCGGCGCACCCGGTGACCGCGCGGCTCAGTCGCCACCCGCCTCGCTCAACAGGTCACGCAGCAGCCGCTCGTCATCGGACGTCAGCCCCGTCACGAAACTGGCCAGAACCGCCGACCGGTCGCCCTGGCCGTCCAGGACCCGGCGCATCCGCAGCGCCGCGAGCCCCGCCTCGTCCGATTCGGCCTGCCATACGAACGACCGGCCCGCCCGCTCCCGGGTCACGGCCTGTTTCGCCCGGAGCCGGGACAGGATCGTCATGACGGTGGTGTAGGCGAGATCGCCGTCGAGCCGCTCCTGCACCCAGGCGGCCGTCACCGGGCCGTCCGCCCGCTGGAGCGCGGCCAGCACCTGCGCCTCCAACTCGCCTTGCCCCCGCCGACGGAAGCGCGGATGCGGGTCGTCCTCGCCCTGGTCTCTCACGCCGACTCCCTCCAGCACGCCGCTCACCACCAGCCGTCCGGTGACGGTACCGGGTCATCGACGGCACGCCGCCCATCCGCCAACTTCTACAGTGCTGTAGATTTTCCTGTGTCCGCATCCATCCGCATCCCGTCACCCAGGAGGAGATCGTGGGAGTTTCCCTGTCCAAAGGCGGCAACGTCTCGCTCAGCAAGGAGGCACCGGGCCTGACCGCGGTCCTGGTCGGCCTGGGCTGGGACGTACGGACCACCACCGGTGCCGACTACGACCTCGACGCCAGCGCCCTGCTGTGCGACGAGGCCGGGAAGGTCGCGTCCGACCGCCACTTCGTCTTCTACAACAACCTCACCAGCCCCGACGGTTCGGTCGAGCACACCGGCGACAACCTCACCGGTGAGGGCGAGGGCGACGACGAGTCGATCAAGGTGAACCTGGCGGCGGTCCCCGCCGATGTCACCCGGATCGTCTTCCCCGTCTCCATCCATGACGCCCAGCGCCGCGGCCAGAGCTTCGGCCAGGTCCGCAACGCCTTCATCCGCGTGGTCAACCAGGCCGACCACGCCGAACTGGCCCGCTACGACCTGAGCGAGGACGCCGCGTCCGAGACCGCGATGGTCTTCGGCGAGCTGTACCGCCACGGCGCGGAGTGGAAGTTCCGCGCGGTCGGCCAGGGATACGCCTCGGGCCTGGCGGGCATCGCCGCCGACTTCGGCGTCAACCTCTGACCACCGCCGCGCCCCGCGCCCCGCGCCTGACCTGAGGACATGGACACCGATATGAACGGCACACCACCCGCGTTACGGCCGGAAGACGAACCCGACGTCGAACGGGTGCTGCGGAAGGCGCTGAACACCCCGGAGATCCGTGCGGCCCTGCGGCGGCACGGATCCGCCGGGGGCGCGGCGGCCGAGCGGCTCCGGACGCGGGTCCTCGCCGAACGCACCGGCATCGCCGCGGCCGCCGCCCCCGAGTACGCCGCCTACCTGCGGCAACGCTCAGCGGAAGCCCCCGACGTACGCACCGGCCCGGCGCCCTCCGCCACGGCGGGCATACGCGGCCTGCTGCCCGCGCTCGCGGTCCTGGCACCGGTGCTGGCGGCGGCCGCGACCGCGGTCTTCCTGCTCCTCGGCTCCGTCCTGGGACTCGGCGGCTCGGGGCGCGAACTGGGCGACGCGCTTTTGACCGCGGGGCAGACCGCGGCCGTGGTCACGGCGGTGACGACGGCGTGCGGCGTGGCCTGGCTGCTCAGCACCGCCGCCGCCCACCGCACCCCGGCACCGACCAGCGGCACCCCGGGCGCGGCCGAGGCCCGCGAGGCATGGCGGCGGGCCCTGCTCGAACGGGGCGTCCTGCCGTACCTGCGCGCCGAGTTGCGCCGGACCGAGCCGAACCGGACCGCAGCTCCCGGCCGCCGCCCGCGCCTGGGCTACTCCAGCCCGGATTTCGCGGGCCCCGCATACGAGCCGTACCAGACCACGGGCAAAGAGGGCGATTCACAGAAGAAACCCATACAACCGTAGTCACCAGTCGACGCAGCGAGGCACCATGTGCTCATGCACGGTAACGCAGCGTCCTCGTTGGCCCCTCCGCCGCCTTTTCCCAAGCGACGGAACGCTGTTCTCAGGCTGTACGACGCGCCCCTCTACCGTGACGGGGCGTTCTGGAACACCGTCGTCTGGTGCCTGATCTCCAGCATCTCCATCCCGACCGCGTCGACGACAGAACCGAGCAAGCTGCCCCCGTGGCTGGACAACCTGCTCGCCATCATCGCCATGGTCATCATCTTCGGCGTGGTGCCCGCCTGGATCCGCCTGCTCATCAGGCGCTGGCGGTGGCGCAGGCGCCCTCAGCCGCCCCGGCAGGAGGTTCCGCCGGTACCGCTCCACGCGGCGCCCGTGGGACCGGCGTTACGCGTATCGGCCACGCACCGCGCCGACCCCGCCAGGCCTGTCTCCGAGGTGCCGGCCGACGCGCGGAACACCTTCCCCCACCCCATCGCCCGCGCCCTCCGCGCGCTGCAACAGGCCCCCACGGACAAGGACAGGTACGAGGCGTTACTCGACGCCGCCGAGATCCTCGCCATCACCCTCAGCGTGACCACGGCAGCGCTGCTCCAAGAGGCGGGACAGCGCGATCTGTCCCTGCTCCGCAGGGCCTATTTCGGTAAAGGCGCCATGTTCGGCACGTGGACGACATGGCTCAGAGAACTCCAGCCTCTCGCCGCCGCCCGACCCGATCTGGTCGCCGGGCTCCACCAGGCGCTCGGGGACGGGCCCGACGGCCCGGGAATCGTCACCCACCTCAACGCCCTGCGGGAAGAACGCAACCGGGCCGCCCACGGCGACAAGCCCAAGAGCCAGCCCGAGTCCGCACTGCGCGTGGCCGAGGGCACGCATCACCTCGAACGCGCCCTGGCCAAGGCACAGTTCCTGAAGGCCACTCCCTGGCTGTTCACGGTCTCGTGCGTCTACCGTCCGAGGTCACGGGATTTCGAGGTCGTCGCGAAGGACGCGACGGGCGACCACCCGGACTTCGAACGCCGGACGTTCACCTGGGAGCATCCCGTCGGCATCGACATGTTCTATGTCCACGGCCCGGAAGGGCCCGTCCCGCTCTCCCCCTTCGTGGCCGACCTCTTCTGCCCGCAATGCCGGCAGATGGAGGTTTCGTACGCCTACAAGGCCCACAAGGGCAACAGGACCGCGACGTTCAAGAGTTTCGGGCGGGGACACGACATCGCCGCTCCGGACCTGGTGGACGACCTTCTCTCGCTTCCCGACCAGCGCGGCTGAGCCGGTCAGCGCGGGCCGCGGCGGGTCTGGGCGATCCATTCCGGGGCCGGTTCGGTCTCGCCGTAGGCGTCGTGCCAGTTCCACCATTCGTACGGCGGGGTCTGGGGGTAGCCCTCGGGGGAGTTCTCCCAGGTTTCCTGCCGTCCGAGGGCGGTCATGTCGAGGTAGCTCCAGGTGCTGCCGAGCGCCTCGTCGCCGCGGGCGTTGATGAGGTAGGTGCGGAACACGCGGTCGCCGTCGCGGATGAAGGCGTTCGTGCCGTGCCACTGGTCCACGTCGAAGTCGGCATCGAAATCGTCGGTGATCGTGTACCAGGGCATCGTCCAGCCCATGCGCGCCTTCAGTTCCTCGATGTTCTGCCGCGGCGCGCGCGAGGCGAAGACCAGGGTGGTGTCGCGGACGTTCAGATGGGTGAGGTCGCCGACGTGGTCGGCCACCATGGAGCAGCCTCGGCAGGCGTGGTCGGGCCAGCCGAAGACGCCGGGTTCGTAGAAGGCGCGGTAGACGATCAGCTGACGGCGTCCCTTGAACAGGTCGAGCAGGCTGACCTTGCCCTCGGGCCCTTCGAACGCGTACTCCTTCTCCACCGCCACCCACGGCATGCGACGGCGCTTGGCGGCCAGGGCGTCATGGGCGTGGGTCAGCTGCTTCTCCTCCACCAGCAGCTCCTGGCGCGCCTCCTCCCACTCCTGCGGCGAAACGATCGGGGGTGTCCTCATGGCGATGCGCCCCTTCCCATCCGGCGGTCCGCGCCCCCTACGTCCAGGGTCGGACGCCCGGGGCGTGGGCGCACCCCGAGCGACAAGCCCCAGGCCAGAGGCCACGGCGGGTAGGTGAGGGTGAAGCGGATCTCCTCGCCGGGCTTGACGCTGACCTTCTCCGGGGTGAGGTCGCTGCGCTCGGCGCTGACCGAGCCGTCCTTGCTCTTCAGGTCGACGCCGGGGAAGCCCTGGAGGGTGCAGGTGGCGGACCCCTCCATCACCCGGTCCCGCAGATCGCGCAGACGTCGGAAGGCGTCCTCCGAGGCCGCCACCACGGCGTCGGGCGCCGTGATGGTCATCTGGTGGCGCAGGCCGATGCACGGCCCGAACGCCTCCCGGGCCCGAGGCACGCCAGATAGTCGCCGTACAGCGTGCGGCGCGTCTCCAACTCCCGGTCCCGGCGCTCCCGTTGCCAGCGGCGGCGGTCCAGGAGCAGCGCGGAGCCCGTCGCGATTCCGGCGCCGACCACCGTGCTGGCCAGAGTGATCCACTCCATGGGCCCGACGGTATACGGCGATGGCGCGCCCGGGCCCGTGTGCGCCGGGGTTGGGGGGTCGGCACCTAATGTAGGGGGCTGGTACGGCGGTTGGCGTAGCGGAAAGGGAGGATCGGCGATGCCGCTCAGCACCGATGATCCGACGTCCATAGGCGGCTACGCCCTGCTCGACCGGCTCGGTTCGGGCGGTATGGGGGTCGTCTACCTGGGGCGGTCGGCCTCGGGTCGGCAGGTCGCGGTCAAGCTCGTGCACGCGCAGTACACGCAGGACGAGGAGTTCCGGACCCGCTTCCGGCAGGAGATCACGGCGGCGCGCAAGGTCAGCGGGGCGTTCACCGCTCCGGTGGTGGACGCCGATCCGGAGGCCGAGCGGCCGTGGATGGCCACGCAGTACGTGCCGGGGCCCACCCTCGCCGATGTGGTGCGGGACGGCGGGCCGCTGGGCGGGCGGGAGTTGCGGACGCTGGGGCTGGGGCTCGTCGAGGCGCTGCGGGACATCCACCGGGCCGGGGTGGTGCACCGGGATCTGAAACCGGCCAACATCCTCATGGCCGAGGACGGGCCGCGCGTCATCGACTTCGGCATCTCGCGGGCCGCCGACAACCAGACCCTCACCCTCACCGCCGGGCGGGTGCTCGGCACGCCGCGCTTCATGTCGCCGGAGCAGCTGCGCAATCCGCGGGAGGTCACCGCGGCCTCGGACGTGTTCTCGCTGGGGGCGCTGCTGGTGTACTCGGCCATCGGCATCGGGCCGTTCGACGCCGAGAGCCCGTATCTGTCGGGGTACCAGGTGATGTACGAGCCGCCGACGCTGGACGGCGTACCGGACCCCCTGCGCAAGCTCGCCAAGCGGTGCCTGGACAAGGACGAGGCCGCGCGGCCGGGCCTGGACGAGGTGCACCGCATGCTCGACGTGCTGCCGGACTTCGGCGCCGCCGCTCCCCCGGAGGATGCCCCCACCCGGGCGGAGTCCCCGCCTCCGCGGCCGGCAGGGGCCGGTCGGAAGCGCCGGAAGCGGCTGATCCTCATCGGCGTCGGCGCCCTGGCCGCCGCCGGGCTGGTCGCGAGCCTGACCCGTACCCTGGGCACCGACCCGCCCCCGTACCGCCCCGCCGCGTCCGCCACCGCCGACGCGGGGCAGGTGTCCCTGCCCGAGGACTGGCGCCCGTGGCGGACGACGCTGCGGTTCGAGGGCCCGCTGCCCCCGCTCGTGTACCAGGACGCCGCGTGCGTACCGGACCGCGGCACCGACCTGTACTGCGGCGGCAAGGGCTTCACCGTCGCCAAGGTCGACGCCGCCACCGGCAAGGTCCGGTGGCGCAGCGGCACCCGGCCGCAGGACGCGCGCCCCATCGGGGTGCGGGACGAAACCGTCTACACCTACTCCGAGCCCGAGAACGAGGACCGCCGGGTGGTGGCGCTGGACACCGGCACCAGGAAGGAGCGGTGGTCACACACGATCAGCGGGTCGGCGTCGGTGCGCCTGTTCCGCGGCGGGCTGCTGACGCTGTCGGCGGACGGCCGTCAGCTCGTCGCCTACGGGGCCTCGGGGCGCCGGCTGTGGCAGTCGCCCGCGAAGGAGGGGCAGTTCTGCGAACCGGCGACGCCGGTCCCGTCCGGCGTTCCGTACGTCCTGTGCTCGCCCCTCACCTCGTCCGGGCTGAGCGCCGAGGGCCCGTACAGCCTGCTGCGGCTGGACCCCTCCGACGGTACGCAGCGCACCCTCGCGACACTCCCCCGGAAGGCGCTGCACCTCGGCTCCGTCGACGGGGCGCCCGTCTTCCTCGCGCCGCAGACCGCGAAGGAGGTGTACGAGGCCGGGTACGAGCGTCCGTACAACGCGCTGCTCCGGGTGGATCCGCGCACCGGCGACACCGAGCGGATCCCGCTGCGGGACCCCCTGCGCGGCACGGCCACCCTCCTGAACGGGGTCGTCTACGCCGTCCGCACCAACGGGACCGTCACCGCGGTCTCGGCGCGCAGCGGCAAACAGCTGTGGCAGCGGGAGACGGAGACGGAGAACCTGTCCGCGCCCGTGGAGTCGACGCGGCACGGCAGGCTCTACTTCGCCAACCGCTTCGGCCGTCTGCTGGCGCTGGACAGCAAGACCGGGACGGAGGCGTGGCGCACCGCCGCGCTGGCCGACCCCGGGGACACGGCGCAGGAGCGGCCACCGTCCGTGGTGCTCGTCAAGGACGCGATCGTGGCGATGGCCGGGGACACGGTGTTCTCCGTACGCCCGGACCGGCCGAAGGTCCCCGAAGCGGACTCTCCTTAGCGGGAACCGTAGGGGATCAGGGCCATTTCGCGGGCGTTCTTGATGGCGCGGGCGATCTGCCGCTGCTGTCGCCGGGTCACATGGGTCACCCGGCGGCTGCGGATCTTGCCGCGGTCGGAGATGAACTTCCGCAGCAGGTCGGTGTCCTTGTAGTCGACGTAGGTGATGCCCGCGGCGTCCAGCGGGTTGGCGCGGCGGCGCCGGGGGTCGGGGCGCCCGGAGGCGCGGCGGGAGGGCATGGGGTGTCCTTCCGTATGGGATCAGGGGTGGTCAGGCGACCGGGTCGAGGAGGTAGTCGAAGGCGTGCGGCAGGTGCTTCCAGCCGTCCGGGCCCGCCGCGTACTCGTCGTCGGTGAGCAGGCAGGAGTCGAGCAGGGCCAGCAGGCCGTCGCGGTCGAGACCCGGGGACGTGAAGGTGAGGTGCTGGCAGCGGTCGCCGTGTTCCGGGTGCCAGTCCAGGGAGGCCGCGACGCGGCGTTCGGCGGGGACCATCTCCCAGGCGGCGTCCGGGAGGGCTGCCAGCCAGGGCCCGGCGGACTCCACGCAGAGCGCGCCGCCCGCGGCGTCCCACGCGAGGAGGGAATCGGGCCGGTCGGCCAGCCAGAAGCGGCCCCGACTGCGGGCCGCGGCGCAGGTCAGGTCCTCCAGCGCGGCGTAGAGACGGCCAGGGTGGAAGGGACGCCTCCGCCGCCAGACGAGGGTGGACACGCCGTGTTCGTCGGCGTCCTGGGGCAGCAGGGCGCACGCCGGGTGCTGACGGGCGGCCGCCGCCTCGATGTCGAAGCCCCGCAACAGGGCGGCTCCGAGCACCCCGTCATCGAGTCGTACCTGCCCGGCGCCGGGGGTGAGTTGGGTGAGCAGGGCGTGGTCGGCGTCGTCGGCGGGCTCGTCCGGTGCGCTGTTCTCGGCGACGGCGATCAGCGTCGGGTACTCCAGCTGACGGGCGAAGGTGTCCGCCACGGTGCGCTGGTCGGTCGGGGCGGCGGCGAGCCCGGTGTCGGCCAGGTCGTCGCCGTTGGCGAGGTACGGCACGATCAGCGCCGGGTCCACCGCGGTGGCCACCCCGGTCAGCGCCAGGGGCGCGCCCTCGGCGGCGATGACCGCGGCCATGGCCTGCGGTTCGACGGAATCCCACAGCTCGACCACGGCCAGCCGGTGGCCGCCGCCCGCGGCCAGCCGCAGCAACTCGGGGACCAGGTCCTCGCGCAGGGCGCAGCACGCGCAGTCGTTCACCAGCGGCGCCTCGCCGCTGCCGAGCGGGCCGGTGGCGTCCCGTACGGTGCGGTGCACCGCGCGGTCGGTCGCGGCCGACAGGTCGTGGTGCAGCGCGACGGCGCCGGGCACCGTGCGCAGGATCTCCTCGACGGCGGCGCGGCGGGCATCGGCGTGCAGCCCGGCCACGACCGCGACGGCCAGCCGGGGCTCGTCCTCGCCGCTCATCGGGCGCCCCGCCCCGGTCCGTAGCGCCGCTCGAAACGCTCCACGCGGCCCGCGGTGTCCATGATCCGCTGGGTGCCGGTGTAGAAGGGGTGGCTCGCCGAGGAGACCTCGACGTCGATGACCGGGTAGGTGCGGCCGTCCTCCCACTCGACGGTCTTGTCGCTGGTGGCCGTGGAGCGGGTCAGGAAGGCGAAACCGGCGGCGCGGTCGCGGAAGACGACCGGCTCGTACGCGGGGTGGATGCCGGGCTTCATGGCGGTCAGCGCTCCTCTCGGAAGTCGACGTGGCGGCCCACGACCGGGTCGTACTTGCGCAGGACCATCCGGTCGGGGTCGTTTCGGCGGTTCTTGCGGGTCACGTAGGTGTAGCCGGTGCCGGCGGTGGACCTCAGCTTGATGATCGGGCGTAGTTCGTTCCGGGCCATGGCGCACAGCGTACACGCTATTGGTTTTCATTTTCATCTACGGGTTCCGAGGGGCCGCCGAGGGTCTTCCAGGGGCCGCTTCCCGCCATACCTTCATCCACTACGGCCGCCGATGAGCGGAACCGCCCCGGTTTTCGTATCGCGGTATGACAACTACCAATGAGGGGCGTAGTGATGAGGTACAAGAAGAGACACAAGCGGTCACGCGTACTCGTCGTGTCCGTCGTCGGTGTCGCGGCCCTGGCGGTCGGCGGCGGCGCGCTGCTGATGACCGACAACAATGCTTCGGCCGGTCAGTCCCCCAACCGGACCGAGGCCGCCCGACAATCCTCGATGACCATCCAGTGCCCCGACGTCGCCACCCGGCTGTCGAACGTGCCGCAGAAGGCACGGCCCACCGTGGACAAGGAACTGGCGAAGCTGGACACCCAGGTCGCCGACGCCTACAAGCAGCTCTCCGCACAGGGCACCAAGGCCGCCGACCAGCAGTGGGTGCGTACCCGCGTCCTGGAGCCGCTGTCGTCCCAGCGCCGCAGCGCCCTGAGCCGCATCTCCACCACGATGGGCAAGGGCTCGCAGCAGGCGTCCGGGCTGGACTCGATGGCCTCCTGCACGGTCAAGCAGGGCGAGGTGAACGCCGCGGCGGCCCCGGCAGCCGCACCGGCGGCGGCCGGCGGGTCCCAGGCGTCCGGCCCCCAGAAGGCCGACTTCGTGGACATCCGGAAGGTGCAGCCGAACGTCAAGAACCCCCGTAAGCAGGCAGGCGCCTCCAAGGGCACCTTCTCCTCGCGCTGCGGACGCAACGAGAACAAGAAGTTCAACTCCGACAACGTCATCGTCGCCCCCGGCGTGAGCAACGGCGCCCACCACATGCACGACTACGTGGGCAACCAGAAGAACGACGCCTTCGCCACCGACCAGGTCCTCGCCACCGCGACCACCTCCTGCACCAACGGCGACCGCTCCACCCACTACTGGCCCGTACTGCGCCTGCGCGACGGCAAGAACGAGAAGGACGCGGGCGCCCCGGGCGGCGGCACCGAGGGCAACATCGGCACCATCCTCCAGCCCACCTCCGTCCAGCTCACCTTCCGCGGCAGCGCGGTCGGCAAGGTCACCGCGATGCCGAAGTTCCTGCGCATCATCACCGGTGACGCCAAGGCCTTCACCAACGGCACGGCCAACGCCAACGCCTCCTGGAGCTGCACCGGATTCGAGAACCGCCAGCTCAAGGACAAGTACCCGCTGTGCCCCAAGGGCAGCAACGTGGTGCGCACGTTCAAGTTCCAGAGCTGCTGGGACGGCCGCAACGCCGACAGCGCCAACCACCGCACCCACGTCGCCTTCGCCGGAGCCAACGGCGCCTGCGGCAAGGGCTTCAAGGCCATCCCGGCCCTGACCCAGCGCATCACCTACAAGATCGCGCCGAACAAGGTCTTCGCGGTGGACAGCTTCCCCGAGCAGCTGCACAAGCCGGTCACGGACCACGGCGACTTCATCAACGTGATGTCCAACTCGCTCATGAAGCAGGCCGTGAAGTGCATCAACAGCGGCCGTAAGTGCGGCTGACGCACGCCCGCACCGCCGGACCGGCCCGGCAGGATGGCTGCCCCCATCCTGCCGGGCCCTCTCATGTCTGCGGTTTCCCCAAACTCCCTGGTCACCTAGGGTTTTGATGAAACGGCAGCAAACTGAGGGGGCATGCCACCATGGCGTCGACGCCAGGTGCCGAGCACGACTACGTGATCGTCGGGGCGGGGTCTTCCGGGAGCGTGATCGCGCGGCGGTTGCTGGATCGGGGGCATTCGGTCCATGTCATCGAGGCGGGGCCGGCCGATGAGGACGAGCGGGTGCACAGCCCGCAGGGCTGGCCAATGCTGCTCCAGTCCGAGCTGGACTGGGCGGCCATGACCGAGCCGCAGCGGCACGCGGGCGGCCGGCGGCTGTACTGGCCGCGGGGCAAGGTGCTGGGCGGCAGCAGCTCGCTCAACGGGATGATCTACGTACGCGGGCACCGCAGCGACTACGACGCGTGGGCCTACCAGGGCTGTACCGGGTGGGACTGGGACAGTGTGTTCCCGCTGTTCAAGCGGTCCGAGAACCATATGGACGGGGCGAGCGAGTGGCACGGCGGCGACGGGCCGCTGCCGGTCAGCCGGATCGCCGAACCGCATCCCACGGCCGCCGCGTTCGTCGACGCCGCGATGGCGCTGGGGCATCCGCTGACCGAGGACTTCAACGGTGAGCGGATGACCGGCGTCGGCTTCAACCACACCACCACCCGCGACGGGCGCCGCATGAGCGCCTGGCAGAGCTTCATGGCGCCCGTGGTGGACCATCCGAAGCTGACCGTCACCACCGGGGCCCGGGTGCACCGGGTGCTGCTGGAGGACGGCCGCGCGACCGGGGTCGAGTACGCGGCGGACGGCGCCCTCCACCGCGCTCGCGCCGCCTCAGAGGTGGTGCTGAGCGGCGGGGTGATCGGCTCGGCCGCGCTGCTGCTGCTCTCCGGGATCGGCCCGGCCGCGCATCTGCGCGACGTCGGCGTCGAGGTGGCCGTGGACCTGCCCGGGGTCGGCGAGAACCTGCACGACCACCCGCTGGTCAGCAATGTGTACGAGGCGACGCGCCCGCTGCCGCCCGGTACGGCGAACCTGCTGGAGAGCCAGCTGTTCGCGAGCACCGACCCGCGCCGTCCGGGCCCCGACCTCCAGCCGCTCTTCCTGCACCTGGTCTATCCGGCCGAGTCGTACGAGATGCCGGAGCACGGCTACACCCTGGCCGCCGGGATCGTCCGCCCGCTGTCGCGCGGCACCCTGCGGCTGGCCTCGGCCGACCCCGAGGCGGCGCCGCTGCTGGACCCGAACATCCTGGCCGAGCGGTACGACATGGAGGCCATGGTCGACGCGGTCGAGATCTGCCGCGAGATCGGCGCCCACGCCGCCTTCGACGACTGGCGCAAGGCCGAGGCCGCCCCGGGTCCGGAGGCCCGTACGCGGGAGGACCTGCGGGAGTTCGTGCGGCGCGCGGTCGGCACGTACCACCACCAGGTGGGCACCTGCAAGATGGGGCAGGACTCCCTCGCCGTCGTCGACCCGGAGCTGCGGGTGTACGGCGTGGCGGGGCTGCGGGTCGCGGACGCCTCGATCATGCCGTCGATCTCGTCGGGCAACACCAACGCCCCGTCGATCATGATCGGTGAGAAGGCCGCCGATCTGCTGACCGCCGCCGGGTGAACGAGCGGACGGCGGTGGCCGACCGCCGCGAGGAGGCCCGCGCCGACGCGGTCGTCCCTGCCGTGCGGGCGCTGCCGGCGCCGGTCACCGCGTCTGTCACCGGGCGGCGTTCCTCGCCAGCTCGACGGCTGCCTTCAGCGACAGCTCGGGCTTGGCGACACGCAGCGCCTTGGTCGCCTGGACCTCCTTGCTGGGGTCGATCCCGGCCTGAGCGATCACGCTCCTGGCCCACTCGACCTCGATGGCCGCGTCCTCCTCGGGGATCTGTGCGATCAGGTCCAGGGCGTGCCGCAGCCCCGGGGCCAGCTCCGGATCGGCGTCGGCGAGCGCCTCCTCGATGGCGGCGCGGGCCACGTCGAGGTCGTGGATGACGGTGAGCCCGCTGTTGCGGGTGCCGAAGATGGACATGGTGTTCTTCCTCCTCTGTCGGGGACGGTCACCAGGGGCCGAGTCGACCTGCGCGGCGATGTACCTGGCGAACAGCAGCACTTCAGGGTGCCAGGCGGCGTCCTCGGCGGCGTGAGGTAGTTCGTACGACGTGCGGAAGGGCCCCGGACCCACCGGTCCGGGGCCCTTGGTCTGCGCTGGGACGGTGGGGGGAGCGGCCACTAGAATCGGGGCGTCACCGCTGGTTGGGGGCCGGTGGGTGCGGGTCGGCCCGGTGGGCCAGGGGGGAGTCGTACATGAGCCGTCGCTCCGGTCGTTCCAGCGGCCTGATCAACCTGTGGGCCGAGGCGCAGCGGCAGCGCGAGGCGCAGGAGCGGGCGCGGGCGCAGCGGGAGCGGGACGAGGAGCGCCGGGCGCGGGCCGCCGAGCGGGCGCGGGCGCGCGATCAGCGGGAGCGGCAGGCGGCGTACCGGCGGCAGCGCGAGGCGGACGCGCGGCGGCGTACCGAGGAGCTGGAGGCGCGGGTCGAGGCGCTGGGGTCGCTGCTGGTGGACGGGTGCCGGGCGGCGCCGTTCGACCCGGCCGGGCTCGAACGGCCCGAGCGGGTCGAGCCGTTCGACGCGGGCGCGCTCGCCCACCCCGTACCGATGCCGGACCAGCGGCACTACCAGCCGCAGGGCGGCTGGGGCTTCGGGTCCGGGCGGCGGGAGCGGGAAGAGGCGCGGGAGCGGTACGAGCGGGACTGGCGGGCCGCGCAGGCCGCCGAGGCCGAGCGGGTGCGGCGGCTGGACGCGTACCACCGGCAATACGAGCGGTGGGCCGCGCAGCAGCTCGCGGAGATACGGCGGCACAACGAGGGCGTGGCGGACCTGGTCGCCGAGGTGCGGGCCGGTGATCCCGACGCGGTCGTGGAGTACTTCACGGCGGCGCTCTACCACACCGCGTATTCCTCGTACTCCTCCCCTGTGTGGCCCGACGGCCTCCCCCGCGAGGTGTCCGCCGCGTACGACCCGGCCGCGCGCCAGCTCGTCCTGGACTGGGAGCTGCCGCGCTACGACATCGTGCCGGAGGTCAAGTCGGTGCGGTACATGTACAACGCGGACGAGGACCGGGAGACGGCGCGCTCCGCCACGCAGCGCCGGGCCCTGTACCGGGACGTGCTCGCGCAGTGCGTACTGCTGGCGCTGCGCGACCTGTTCGCGGCGGACGGGTCCGGGGCGCTGGAGTCGGTCGCGCTGAACGGGTTCGTGGACGACCACGATCCGGCGACCGGCCACCGGGCCCGGATCGTCCTGGCAACCGTCACGGTGACGCGTACCGCCTTCGCCGCACTGCGGCTGGAGCAGGTGAGCGCGGTGGACTGCCTGGTCGACGGCGTCCGCGGCCGCCTCTCCACGCGCCCCGACCAGCGCGCCGCCGTGACGCCCGGGCGGACTCCGGACGACGTCGGCTCCGGCCTCCTCACCCAGGGCGGGGGCGACGAGCCGGATCTGCACGCGATGGATCCGATCGACTTCGAGTCGCTGGTCGCGGACCTCTTCCGGGCCATGGGCATGCGGGCCGTGACGACCCGGCGCTCGAACGACGGCGGGGTGGACGTGGAGGCGGTGGACCCCGCGCCGATCCGGGGCGGCCGGATCGTGGTGCAGGTGAAGCGCTACCGCGGCACGGTGCCGCCGACGGCAGTGCGCGATCTGTACGGCACGGTCCAGGACAGCGGCGCGAACAAGGGCGTCCTGGTCACCACCTCGCGGTTCGGCCCCGGCTCGCACACGTTCGCCCACGGGAAGCCGCTGGAGCTGGTGTCCGGGGCGGAGCTGGTCGACCTGCTGCACCGGCACGGGCTGCGGGGGCGGCTGGGCGACGGCGCCGCCGCCGGTTCCGCCTCGCCCTCTCCTGACGTGCCCGACCACAACGTGCTGGGCATGTCCTGGACGGGCGAGGTCGCCCTCGACGTCTGCGCCCTCGTCTGCGACGGCGACCGGGTGCTGAGCGACGACCACTTCGTCTTCTTCAACAACCCCCGCACCCCCGACGGCACCGTCCGCGCCCTGCCCGCCACCGCGCCCGACCGGGCGGCGGTCCGCGTCGCCTTCGACGCCCTGCCGCCCGAGGCCGACCGCCTCGTCCTCGCCGCGGCCGTCGACCCCGAGGTCGACCCCGGAGCGGACCTGGCCGGTTTCACCGACGCCCGGATACGGCTCCTGGACGCCACCGGTGCCGAAGTCGGCCAACTGGAGGTCTCCGACGGCCGCCCCGGCGAAACCGCCCTGGTCCTCGGCTCCTTCCGGCGCCGTGCCAACGGCGACTGGGACTTCGTGATCGGCGGCAAGGGCTACCCGGGCGGGCTGGAGGCGCTGGTGCGGGAGTACGGCATCGACGTCGCGTGATCGTGACACGTGGCGGAACACTCGGGGAGTGGGTGTCGCGGGCACAGCTTCATCCGACATACTGCCGGGCGTGGAGCAGCGCATAGGTCCGATCATCCCGCCCGTACCCGCCGCCGGGACCGATCCGGGGCACATCCCCGGCCTGACGCCCCCGCGCCCGGATGAGACCGAGGAGGTGACCGCGGAGGCGAAGACGGCCACGGAGGCCCCGGAAGAGGCCCCGGAGAAGGCCGCCGACCAGCCCGTGGACGAGGCTGCCGAGGCCGCGGAGGCCGAAGCAGACACGGAGGAGGCGGAAGCCGAGGCCGACAAGCCGGAGAAGCAGGCCGAGGACGCCGACGAGGCCGAGGACAAGGACGAGGCCGAGGCCGAGGCGGACGCCGAAGCCGAGCCCGAGGACGGGCCGGTCTTCGAGGTCTCCGACCGCCGCGGTTCGATCACCGCCGGGCACTCCGGTGTCGCCTTCCAGCTGGACGGCGAGAACGCCGAGTTCTCCTGGGACGAGATCGGCGCGGTGGAGATCGACACCCCTCGCTTCGGCCGCCGCTTCAGCGTCACCGTCTACACCACCGCCCAGCGCTGGTACGCCGCCGACGTCGACGCCCCGGCCCGCGGCGCCCTCAAGGAGTGGACGACGAAGCTGGACGAGGTCCTGGACGCCTACTTCGAGGACGCCTCCTCGTAAACCGTCCGCCGTCGTTGTCGTCGGAAGCCGCTGGGGCCCATACGCCCAGCTCGGCTGGGTAGGCCCCCTGCGGAACCACTTCCGTCACGCGCCGAACGACAAGGACTCCATGACCGACTCACCGGCCTGTTCCTCCTGCGGATCGACCGCTCCCCAGGAGGAACTCGTCCCGTACGCCCGGAGGTTCGGCAGCACGTCCTGCGGGCTGATCCAGTGGTACACCCGCAAGGAATGAGCAACAGACTTACGGCACGCGCCAGCCGAACTGGTGGGCGCCCCTGCCCTCGCCCTTGAAGGTGACCGCCACCGGCTGGTCGCCCTCGGGCAGCATGTGGACGGAGCACATGGTGAGCGAGGACTTCGGCTTCAGCCGGGTGTGGGCGACGGCGCTGCGGCAGGTTCCGACGCCGTTGCCCGGGGTGGAGAAGTCCATGAACGTCATCGGCTGGATCTGCTGTCCGCCCGCGGTGCTGACCCCGACGCCGTCCTGCATGGTGGGCAGCAGCACGCGGGTGCCGGTGTTCCGGTAGCGGAGGGTGACGTAGTACGGGGTCATCTTCTTCTGGGCGGCGCTCAGTTGGAAGCGGCTGAGGTCCCCGGTGTCGCCCTTGCGCATACCGGTCAGGGTGACGGTCATGGGGACGTCGCGGTTGTCGTCCTGCCACATGGCGTCGGCGGACTGGCCGACCGACATCAGGCCGTTGGTGCCCGCGTAGCCCTCGCCGTCGCCGATCTTCCACATCAGGGCGCCGTTCGCCTCGTCGGTGTAGGAGACGATCGCGGGCGTCCGGTCCTTGGGCAGCATGACGATCTGGCACGCCTCGGCCGTACTCCCCGGGGGCAGGGTCGCGGGAGCCCCCTTGTCGCACTCCTTGGGCACGCCCGACTCGGTGGCCAGGGGGTTCATGTTCATCAGGGTGATCGGGCGGCCGGGGGTTCCGTCGGCGAGGGTGATCGTGAAGTTGTTCTCCGGGTCGGGCCGGTTCAGCGTCTCCTTGCCGGTGTTGGTGAAGGAGACGGTGAGGTAGAAGGGCACCATCCCGTCGACGTCGCCGTCGAGCCGGACCCGCTCGAGGTCCGACTGCTTGCCCTGGACCAGCCGCTTGGGCGCCACCTTCAGCTGCCGCGTCCGGTCCCGGTCCGTCCAGGCGGCCTTCTTCGCGCCCGTCTCCATCGGCACCGACGGCGCGGAGGCGCTCGGCTTCTCGTCCGGCTTCTTCGCGGCGTCCGCCGTCCCGCCGCCCCCGGTGTCGCTGCCGCCGCCGCACCCGGTGACGAGCAGCGCTCCGGCGATCGCACCGGCCATCCTCATGCGTATCCGCATGTGTCCCCCGTTGTTCTCCATGTGCCGTGATGGCCCGCCGTACCATCCCTGGCGGGCTGCCGACAGAGTAGAAGACGCGGGACCCGGGCTGTCCCCCAGGGACTTGGGCTACCGTGAGGGCCGCCGCAGCCAGTCGAGAGGGCCGAGGAACGTGACCGTGGACCGCCCGCACAAAGTGAACGTCGCCGGTGTCATCGTCGACGAGCGGGACCGGGCGCTGCTGATCAAGCGCCGGGACAGCAGCACGTGGGAGCCGCCGGGCGGGCGGCTGGACCCGGACGAGACGATCCCCGACGCCCTGCGGAGCGAACTGCTGGAGGAGACCGGCGTCAAGATCGCGCTTCCGGCGGCCCTCACCGGCGTCTACAAGGACATGAACGGCCTGGCCGTGTCCCTCGTCTTCCGCTGCCGGGCCCTCGACGGTACGCCCGCCACCGGCCCCCGCACCCGGGCCTGGCGCTGGGCGACCCGCGCGGAGGTGCCCGACCTGGCGTCCGAGGCGTACGCGGCGCGCATCCTGGACGCGCTCGACACCGCCGCCCCGCCCGCCGTCCGCGCCCACGACGGCGTGCGACTGCTCTAGCCGCCTTCCGGGATGAGGCCGGCCAGTTCGGTGGCGACCGCCTGGGCGGCCGGGCTGATCCAGCGGCGGCGGGCCCGGGTCAGCTGGACCGGGACCGGGGAGATCTCGGGGCCGTGGACCTCGGCCAGGGCGCCCTCGGCCAGCTGGCGTACGACCGTGGCCCGCGGCAGCAGGGTGAGGCCCAGCCCGGCGGCGACGCAGGAGCGGGCGGCCTCGATGCTGCCGAAACGGGTGAGCCGGGGCGGTGGGCCGGGGACGGTGCGGAGGGTGCGCACCAGGTGGTCGCTGTACGTACAGCCCTCCTCGTGGACGAAGAAGTTCTGCCGGGCCAGCTCGGCCCAGCCCACGGTGCGGCCCGCGAACGGATGGTCCGGGGCGGAGAGGTAGACGAGGGGCTCGCGGGCGATGAGGCGGGCGCTGAGGTCGGCGTG
>NZ_GG657754.1:5123445-5126755 GCF_000158915.1 Streptomyces himastatinicus ATCC 53653
CCGGGTGGAGGTTGAGTTCGATGCCGGGGTGGCTGCGGGCCAGGGAGGCGATCACGCGGGGCAGCCGGGAGGCGCACAGGGATTCGCCCGCGCCGAGGGCGACCTGACCCTCCGGGGTCCCGTGGGCCCCGGCGACGCCCGCGGCCGCCGCGCGCAGCCGGGCCTCGGCGTCGAGGACGTCCTCGGCCTCGGTGAGCAGCCGCCGCCCGGCGCTGGTGGGGACGGCGCCGGTGGGCATCCGGTCGAACAGGCGGGTGCCCAGATCCCGTTCCAGGGTGCGGACCTGGACGGTGACCGTGGACTGGGCGAGGTGCAGCTCGGCGGCGGTGGCGGTGAAGCTCCCGGTCCTCGCCAGGGCCGCGAACGTCCGCAGGAGTCTGGTGTCCACGGGGACAGGGTATCGAAGACTTCGATGGCAGCCAGCGAAAGGAATCGTTGGACGCGATGGCCGTCCGGTGGAAGCGTGGACGCCATGACCGAAGTACTGCGCTACTCCGCCTTCACCACCGACCCGTCCGGCGGCAACCCCGCCGGTGTGGTGCTCGACGCCGGGACGCTCGACGACGCCGCCATGACGGCGCTGGCCGCCCGGGTCGGGTACTCCGAGACCGCGTTCCTCACCGCGCACGACGAGACCCGGCGCCGCTACCGGATGCGGTTCTTCAGCCCGCGCGCCGAGGTCGCCTTCTGCGGCCACGCCACCGTCGCCACCGCCGTCGCCCTCGCCGAACGCGACGGCCCCGGCGAGCTGGTCTTCGACACGGCTGCGGGCGAGGTCCGGGTGACGACGAGCACGGACGGCGGGGTGCCGAGCGCCACCCTCACCTCCGTGCCCAGCCGGACGCGCCCCGCCGACGAGGACACGGAACTCGCCCCCGCGCTGGCGGCGCTGCGCTGGTCCCCGGACGACCTCGACCCCGCCCTCCCCCCGCACGTCGCGTTCGCGGGCAACGACCACCTCGTCCTCGCCGCCGCCACCCGGGCCCGGCTCGCCGACCTCGCGTACGACTTCGACGCGCTGGAGGAGCTGATGCGGCGGCACGGCTGGACCACCGTCCATCTGGTGCACCGGCCCGACCCGGACCGGCTCGACTTCCACGCCCGTGATCCGTTCCCGGTCGGCGGGGTCGTGGAGGACGCGGCCACCGGCGCCGCGGCCGCCGCCTTCGGCGGGTATCTGCGCGCGACCGGGCGGATCACGGAGGCGTCCAGGATCCGCATCCGGCAGGGCGAGGACATGGGGCGGCCCAGCGAGCTGCTGGTGGACGTCACCCCCGACGACACGCGTGTCCGCGTCACCGGCCACGCGGTGAGGATCCCCGCATGACGACGACGCGTTACTACGAGCTGCCCCGCTTCACCGGCGTGGACGCCCTCCGCCCCGCGACACGCGAGGTGCCCGCCCCCGGGCCGCGCCAGGTGCTGGTGCGGATGCGCGCCTGGTCGCTCAACTACCGCGACCTGATGATCGCTTCGGACACGTACGGACGCGCGCTGTCCCCCGGTCTGGTGCCGCTGTCGGACGGCGCGGGCGAGGTGATCGACGCGGGCGCCGAGGTCACCCGGTGGTCCGCCGGGGACCGGGTGGTGGGCATCTTCATGCCGCGCTGGATCTCCGGCCCGGCCACCGCGGACAAGACCGCGGGCGCGCTCGGCGGCCCGTCCGACGGCGTACTCGCCCAATACCTCGTCTTCGACCAGGACGCCCTCGTCGCCGCCCCCGCCCACCTGGACTTCGCCGAGGCCGCCACCCTCCCCTGCGCCGCCGTGACCGCCTGGAACGCGGTGGTGACCGGGGGCGGGGCCGCTCCCGGACAGAGCGTGCTGACGCTGGGCAGCGGCGGCGTCTCGCTCTTCGCGCTGCAATTCGCGGCGCTGAGCGGCGCCCATGTCATCGCCACCTCCAGCAGCGACACCAAGCTGACCCGGCTGCGCGCACTCGGCGCGGCCGACGGCATCGACTACGTCCGCACGCCCGCGTGGGGGCAGACGGTGTACGAGGCCACCGGCGGCGGTGTGGACCACGTCGTGGAGGTCGGCGGCGCGGGCACCCTGCCCCAGTCCCTCACCGCCGTCCGCACCGGCGGACGGATCAGCATCATCGGGGTGCTGGCCGACGGCAGCGGGGTCGACCCCATGACCGTGGTGCGCAAGGGCGTCACCTTGCAGGGGATGTTCGTGGGCAGCCGCGAGATGTTCGAGGACATGAACCGGGCGATGGAGCGCCACCGGCTGCGCCCGGTGATCGACCGCGCCTTCCCCTTCGCGGACGCGCCCTCCGCGTACCGCCACTTCGCGGGCCGCGGCCACTTCGGGAAGGTGGTCATCACCGACGCGTGACCTCAGTCGTCCTCGAGGCCCTGCCGGTAGATGTTCCCGTCCTCGTTGACGAGCGCGTGCTGGGGTTCGAGGGCCTCGAGCGCGCGCTCCCGTTCCAGCAGCTCGGTCAGGGGCGGGAGCGGGGCCAGGCCGAGGCGTTCGAGGAGTTCGGCCCGCATCGCGGGGACATCGAGTTCGTAGTCCTCGCTCAGCTCCGCCTCCTCTTCGGCGCGCAGGGCTTCGAGCGCCTGCTCGTCCATCGTCCGGCCCTGCCGCTCCCGGTACAGCGCCGCCCCGGCGCACGGCAGCGCGATCATCAGGAGCAGCGCATCGCGGAGGGTCGCGCCCATCACCCCGGAGTGGCCCTCGGAGTCGGCGTGGACCACCGGGCGGTCCTCGCCGTCGCCCTCCCCGCAGAGGAAGTACGTACCGCCGCCATGGTCCTTCGCGATCGGCTCCAGCGGGGCTCCGGAGGCGAGCCACACCGGTTCGATATGAGTGATGGTGTCGAAATCGGTGTCGAACTCGAAGGGGTGGCAGGCCAGGGTGGCCGCCTCACGGTCGGACTTGAGGCGGGCGAGAAGCGACGTCGTCATGGTCCAGACGCTACAAGGGGGTTCGGACAGTGCCCGGCGGGACGGCTACGTGAGGGCGTGGATCTTGGCGATCAGGCGGTTCAGCAGATACGCCCGGTCGGCGCCGTTCGGGCGGCAGTCCTCCAGGCGGCGGACGACCTCGGACGGCACCTCGTCGGGGCCGACGAGGTCCACGACCTTGTCGAGGGCGCGGATGCCCCAGTACTGGCCGAAGGCGAGGGGTTCCTCGGTGACGGCGTCCGCCAGGGGGCGCAGCGCGGCCGCGTCCGGGACGGCGTACAGGCGGGCGTAGGCCGCGAGGCGCAGGCCGCCGTCCGACGACGCGAGCCAGTCGGTCAGGTCGGGATCCGCGAGGCGCTGGGTGGCACGGACCAGGCGCGCGAAGATGCCGTTCA
>NZ_GG657754.1:5127250-5128293 GCF_000158915.1 Streptomyces himastatinicus ATCC 53653
GGCCCAGACGGTGCGTCCCGGGTGGAGACCGAGGTCGGCGACGGCGGCGGTGGTGAGGTCGGCGAGCAGGGGCAGTTCTCCGGTGAGGGCGACGCGGATCTGGTCGCCGTGCGACTCCAGGCCGGTGACCTCGGCGCGCCAGGCGTTGCGGGCGCTGGAGTCGGGGCGGTCACGGTGGAGGGTGACGGCGGCGGGCGGGAAGGCCACGAAGGCCGGGCCGTTGAGGTCGTCGGCGGTGGTGATGGCCGTACCGCTGTCGAGCCGTACGGTGTGACCCTCGGCGCGCCCCTGGTACAGGTTGAGGCCGACGAGGCTCGCGATGTAGTCGGTACGGGGGCGGCGGGACACCTCGGACGGGGTGCCGTCCTGGACGACGCGTCCGTCCTCGATCACGACGAGCCGGTCGGCGAGCACCATCGCGTCCAGCGGGTCATGGGTGACCAGGACGGCCACGGCCTCGAACTCGGCGAGGTGGCGGCGGAGTCCGGCGCGTACGTCGAGCCGGGTACGGGCGTCCAGCGCGGCCAGCGGCTCGTCCAGCAGCAGCAGCCGGGGGCGTACGGCCAGGGCGCGGGCGAGGGCGACGCGCTGGGCCTGGCCACCGGAGAGCCGGCGCGGCTTGGCGCCCGCGTGGGCCTCAAGACCCATCCGGGCCAGGATGTCGGCGGCCTGGGCGCGGGCCTCGGCCTTGGGGACGCCGTGGCAGCGGGGGCCGAAGGCCACGTTGTCGAGGGCGCTGAGGTGCGGGAAGAGCAGATAGTCCTGGAAGACGACGCCGACCGGGCGGGCCTCGGGCGGGATCCGCAGCCGACGCGCCGGGTCCTCCAACTCCCGTCCTTCCAGGCACAGTTGGCCCGCCGTGAGCGGGGTGAGCCCGGCCAGGGCGCGCAGCGCGGTGGTCTTGCCCGCGCCGTTGGGGCCCAGCAGGGCGACCACCTCGCCGGGGGCGGCGGCCAGCCGCAGATCCAGCCGGAAGCCGCCGCGGTCCACGACGAGATGGGCGTCGAGGCCGTCGGTGCCCCGCTCCAAGGCGGGGGTGCGGG
>NZ_GG657754.1:5128393-5136406 GCF_000158915.1 Streptomyces himastatinicus ATCC 53653
GCGCGATGGCGGCGGCCGGGTCGCTCTGGAGCGCGAGGTACACGGACAGCGGCATGGTCTGGGTGCGGCCCGGGAAGTTGCCCGCGAAGGTGATGGTGGCGCCGAACTCCCCCAGCGCCCGCGCCCACGCGAGCACCGCACCGGCCGCCACGCCGGGCGCGATCATCGGCAGGGTGACGCGCCGGAAGGCGGTGAAACGGGAGGCGCCGAGGGTGGTGGCGGCCTCCTCGTACCGCGGATCGGCGGCCCGTAGCGTGCCCTCGACGCTGATCACGAGGAACGGCATCGCCACGAACGCCTCCGCCACCACCACCCCCGCCGTGGTGAACGGCAGGGTGACGCCGAAGGCGGAGTCCAGCCAGCGGCCCACGATCCCGTTGCGGCCCAGCGCCAGCAGCAGCGCCACACCGCCCACCACCGGCGGCAGCACCAGCGGCAGGGTCACCAGGGCGCGCACCACCCGGCGGCCGGGGAAACGGGCCCGGGCCAGCAGCCAGGCCAGCGGTACGCCCAGCACCAGCGCGACGGCGGTGGCGGCGGTCGCGGTGATCAGCGACAGCCGCAGCGCCTGCCACACCTCGACGCTGGTCAGCTGATCCGGCAGCGACCGCCAGGGCGCCCGGATCAGCAGCGCGGCCAGCGGCAGGACGAGGAAGGCGAACCCGGCGAGGGCGGGCAGCAGCAGCGGCAGCGGGACCCCGGACCGGGTCCGCCGCCGTTTGCTCTCCAGGACCTGCGGGTCCTGCGGGGCGGCAGTGGTCACGGCTTGAGGAAGCCCGCCTTGGTCAGCACCTTCTGGCCCTGCGGGGACTTCACGAGGTCGATGAAGGCGGACGCGCCCTCGGCGTTGGGCCCGTTCTTCAGCGGGGCGATCGGGTAGTCGTTGATGGCCTTCTTCGACTCCGGGAACTCCACGCCCTCGACCTTGCCGCCCGCGGCCTTCACATCCGTCTTGTAGACGACGGAGGCGTCGACCTCCTTCAGCTCCACCTTGGTGAGCGCGCCCTTGACGTCCTGCTCGTAGCTGGCCGGGGTGAGCTTCAGCTGCTCCGCGTCCAGCACCTGCTGCGCGGCGGCGCCGCACGGCACCTCCTTGGCGCACAGCGCGACCTTCAGCCCGCCCTTGGTGAGGTCCTCGAAGTTGCTGATCTTCTTCGGGTTGCCGGGGAGGGTGGCGATCTCCAGCTGGTTGCGGACGAACGTCGACGGAGTGCCCTTGGCGTCGTCCGCGTCGGTGACCGTCTTCATGGTCTTGGGGCTGGCGGCGGCGAAGACATCGGCGGGGGCGCCGGAGGTGATGCTGGCGGCGAGGGCGTCGCTGCCGCCGAAGTTGAACGTCACCTCGGTGCCGGGGTGCTGCTTCTCGAAGGTCTTCTTCAGCTCGGTGAAGCTCTCCTTGAGCGACGCGGCGGCGAAGACCGTGACCGTGCCGGACACCTTCTTCGCGGACGATCCGCTCTCCTCGTCCGACTTCTTGGAGGAGTCGGAGTCGGACGAGGAACAGGCGCCGAGCGCCAGCGCGGCCACGGTGAGGCCGCCCGCCATGCGCAGGGTGCGGTTCCGGCGGGTTGCGGAACGGGTCGTCACAGGGTTTCTCCCTCGTCGGTGCTCATGGCTTCTCCACGACCACGTTGGTCGACTTGATCACCGCCACCGCGGGGACGCCGGGCTCGAGACCCAGCTCCTCCGCGGATTCCCGGCTGATCATGGACACCACGCGGAACGGCCCCGCCTGAATCTCCACCTGGGCGGACACATCGCCGAGGATCACCTCGGTGACGATGCCCGTGAAGCGGTTGCGGGCCGAGGAGACGCCGTTGCCCTCCCGGTCCGTGCCACGGCTCAGCTCCCGGGCGAACGCGGCGAGCGCCGGGCCCGGGATGATGCGGCGGCCCTGGTCGTCCCGCTCGGCGGTGAGCCGTCCGCTGTCGACCCAGCGGCGCAGGGTATCGGCGCTGACGCCCATCAGGGCCGCCGCCTCTCCGATCCGGTACGTGTGCATCCACCCATGATACGAGCGCGTTTGCGAGGTGACACCAGCCCATCAGGCTGCATCAGCACACCTGTGGAGGGCATTCACATCGCAGATGCTTTGCGTTCAGTACACGTCGCGGCCGTAGCGCTTGTCGGCGGCGAGCTGCTTGACGTACAGCTCGGCCGCGTCCTCGTCCAGCCCGCCGTGGGCGACGGCGATGTCGCGCAGCGCCCGGTCGACGTCCTTCGCCATCCGAGTCGCGTCCCCGCATACGTAGAAGTGGGCGCCGTCCTGGAGCCAGGCCCACAGCCGGGCGCCGTGTTCGCGCATCCGGTCCTGGACGTACACCTTGGCCCGCTGGTCGCGGGAGAAGGCGGTGTCGAGCCGGGTGAGGGTGCCGTGGCGGCGCAGCTGCTCCAGCTCGTCCTCGTAGTAGAAGTCGGTGGCGCGCCGCTGTTCGCCGAAGAACAGCCAGTTGGGGGCGGTCGCGCCGCGTGCCCTGCGCTCCTCCAGGAAGCCGACGAACGGGGCCACGCCGGTGCCGGGGCCGACCATCACCATCGGTGTCGTGGGGTCGGCCGGGGGCCGGAAGGCGGGCGTGCGCTGGACGAAGACGGGCACGGGGCGGTCGGCGGCGGCGTCCGCGAGATGGGTGGAGGCGACGCCCTTGCGGAGCGTCCCGCCGCGGCTCTCGTAGCGCACCACGGAGACGGTCAGCCGCACCTCGTGGGGGTGGGCGAGAGGGCTCGACGAGATGGAGTACAGCCGGGGCTGGAGCCGTTTGAGGACGTCGGCCCACTCCTGGGCGGAGGCGCGCACCCGGTGTTCGGCGAGGACGTCCACGGCCTGGCGGCCCCACGTCCACTGCGCCAGACCGTCCTTGTTGTCCGGGCGCAGCAGCCGTTTGAGGTCGTGATCATGGGTGCGGTCGAGGACGAAGCGCAGCAGATCCGGGGTGATCTTCGCGATCTCCAGATGGCGCCGGAGGGCGTCGCCGAGCGGCATCGCGGCCACGTCCGCGCCGGGGGTGGCGGCGACGGCCACCTCGGCGGCCGGGTCGAGGCCGGTGGCGGCGAGCCATTCGGCGACCAGGTCGGGGCAGTTCTCGGGCCAGACGCCGAGCGCGTCCCCGGCCTCGTAGGCGAGCGCGCCATCGCCGGTGTCGAACGCGAACTGCCGCACCTCCTTGGCCGCTCCGGGCAGGCTCAGCAGCCGGTTGCCGGTGAGGGGGGTGGTGAAGGGCGCGGCCTTGGTGGGGCGGCCGGGGGCGGCCGGGGCTTTCGGCGCGGGTGCCTTCGTCGCGGGTGCTGCCGGTGCCGTCTCGGGGGCCTCGGTCCCCAGGGCGTCGAGGACGGTGTCCAGCCAGGCCCGCGCGGGCTCGTCGTAGTCCGGTTCGCAGTCGGTGCGGGGGGCGAGGCGTACGGCGCCCAGTTCGTCGAGGCGTTCGTCCAGGCGGCGGCCGTGGCCGCAGAAGTCGTCGTACGTGGAGTCGCCGAGGGCGAGGACGGCGTAGCGGGTGCCGTCCAGGCGGGGCGCGTCGGAGGCGGCCAGGGACTCCCAGAAGCCGTGGCCGTTGTCGGGGGCGTCGCCGTCGCCGAAGGTGCTGGTGATGACGAGCAGGTCGGCGGGGCGGGGGAGGGTGGCGGCGGCGAGTCCGTCCATCTCCAGCAGCCGGGCCTGCCGTCCGGCCTCGGTGAGGCGGCGGGCGGTGGCACCGGCGACGTCCTCGGCGTTGCCGGTCTGGGAGGCCCACAGGACGACCACCTCGCGGACGGCCGTCCCGGGGACGGCGGTGTCCGGGGCCGCGGCGGGGACGGGACTGCCGGGGGCGGCGGCGCGGGAGAAGGCCCCGGCCAGGACGCCGTTGACCCACAGGGCGTGGTCGGGCGAGAAGGGCGCGTCCTGGGGCAGGACGGGGACGGCGGTGGCGGCCTGGGCGCTCGGGTTCACGGCCGGGCCGTGCACGCCGGGGCCGGGGAGCCCGGCGAGGAAGCCGCGCAGATACTGGCGCTCGGGCTCGGTGAGGACGGGCGGGGTCAGATCGCCGACGCCGAACGTCCCGGCGAGCCCCTCGGCCACCGAAGCCCCCTCGGCCGGGGACGGGCTCGCCGACGGCGCCGACGCGACCTTCGCCAGCGACACCGCGCACACCTTGAATTCCGGCTGGAAGGACACCGGGTCGACCGCGTCGCTGGTGACCGCGTTGACACTGAGGTATTCGCCGAACAGGTCGTTCCAGTGGAACGGCGCGAAGCAGTTCCCCGGCCGCACCCGGTCCGTCACCACGGCGGGCAGCACCGCCCGCCCGCGCCGCGAGGCCACCTCCACCGCGTCGCCCTCGCCGACGCCCAGCCGCTCCGCGTCCCGCGGATGCAGCTCGACGAACGGCCCCGGGTTGAGCTTGTTCAGCTTGGCGACCTTGCCGGTCTTGGTGAGCGTGTGCCACTGGTGCTGGAGCCGCCCCGTGTTCAGGAGATACGGGAAGTCGTCGTCCGGCAGTTCGGCGGCGTCCATGTGCGGGCGAGCGTGGAAGACCGCGCGGCCGCTCGGCGTGGGGAACACCAGCCGCGGCCGGGTGCCGTCCTCGCGTACGGCGAGGGTCTGGCTGACGCCGTCGTTGACGTAGCGGACCGGGTTGCGGTCGTCGCCGTCACCGGGCGCAGCGGGCCACTGCACCGGAGTCTCGCGCAGCCGCCCGTACGTCACCCCGCGCAGGTCATAGCCGGTCTTCGGGTTCGAGGTGCGCTTGATCTCCTCGAAGATCTCCTCCGCGCTCTCATAGCCGAAGGCGTCCCCGTACCCCATCTCGCAGGCGATCCGGGAGATGATCCGCCAGTCCGGCAGCGCCTCACCGGGCGGGTCGACCGCCTGCCGGGCGAGGGTGAGATTGCGCTCGGAGTTGATCATCACGCCGTCGGCCTCGGCCCACATGGCGGCGGGCAGCACCACGTCCGCGTACGCGTTGGTCTCGGTCTCGGCGAAGGCGTCCTGGGTGATGACGAACTCGGCCGCCTCCAGGCCCTCGATCACCGTCCGGCGGTTGGCGACCGAGGCGACGGGGTTGGTGCAGATGATCCAGCACGCCTTGATCTCGCCGTCCGCCATACGCTGGAACATCTCGACGGTGCCCTTCCCGGCCCCGTCCGCCCGCAGCGTGCCGGGCTGGATCCCCCACAGCTCCTCGGTGAACGCCCGGTCCTCCGCATCCAGCACCGACCGCTGCCCGGGCAGCCCCGGCCCCATGTACCCCATCTCCCGGCCGCCCATCGCGTTGGGCTGGCCGGTGAGCGAGAAAGGACCACTGCCGGGACGGCAGATCGCGCCGGTGGCCAGATGCAGGTTGACCAGGGCGTTGGTGTTCCAGGTGCCGTGCGTGGACTGGTTGAGCCCCATCGTCCAGCAGCTCATCCACTCCCCGGACTCCCCGATCCACCGCGCCGCCTCGCGGATGTCGTCCTCCGGGATGCCGGTGATCTCCGCGACCCGCTCCGGCGGGTAGTCGTCGAGGAAGGCGGGCATCGCGTCCCAGCCCTCGGTGTGCTCGTCGATGAACTCCTGATCGGTGTACCCGCCCTCGACCAGCAGCCGCAGCAGCCCGTTGAGCAGCGCCAGATCCGTACCCGGCCGTATCTGGAGAAAGAGATCCGCCTTCGCGGCGGTCGCGGTGCGCCGCGGATCGACCACGATCAGCTTGGCGCCCGCCTTCACCCGGTCCATGAGCCGCAGGTAGAGGATCGGATGGCAGTCGGCCATGTTGGAGCCGATGACGAGGAACACATCGGCGTGCTCGAAGTCCTCGTACGAACCGGGCGGCCCATCCGCGCCCAGCGACAGCTTGTAGCCGCTGCCCGCGCTCGCCATGCACAGCCGTGAGTTGGACTCGATCTGGTTGGTGCCGATGAACCCCTTGGCCAGCTTGTTGGCCAGGTACTGCGCCTCCAGCGTCATCTGCCCGGACACATAGAAGGCGAGCGCGTCCGGGCCGTGCTCGTCCAGGATCGCCCGCAGCCGCCGGGCGGTCGCCGTGATCGCCTCGTCCACCCCGGCCGCCGCGGGCTCCGCCCCCCGGTCGTCCCGCGACAGCGCCGTCTCCAGCCGCCCGGACGCCCCCAGCATCTCCGCGCTGGTCGCCCCCTTGGTGCACAGCCGCCCCGCGTTCGCCGGATGCGCCTTGTCCCCGGACGCCTTCAGCACCCTCCGGCGCCCCTCGGCATCCCGCCCGACGTCGAGCACGATCCCGCACCCGACCCCGCAGTAGGAGCACACCGTCCGCACCGACCCCGCCGTCCCCGCGGCAGGGCCGGTGGGCGCCGGCTGTGCCGACCGAGCCGATGCCGTCACGAATGCCCCTTTCACGCTCGCGGTGGGCGTCTCCCACTGCCGCCACCGTAAAAACCCCCGGTTGCGAGCGCGTCACAGCCGCCGATCGCGGGCGATTACGTCCCCTGCACAGTCCCCTTCCGCCGCATGTGAGCTTTGCTTTCCACGAGGGGGCTATTCGGCGGCGCGGCGGGCCGGACGGCGTTCCAGCTGGGCGACGACCCCGGCGTGGAAGCGGTCCACGGCATCGTCGACGCTGCGGATGAATCCCGACTCGGCATTGCCGCGGGTGCTGCCCATGCTCTTGAAGAGGGACAGCCGGAAGCCGGTGATCCGGTCGCCGTCCTTGGGGAGGAGATCGCCCGGCTCGGGGCGCAACCGCTCCAGCGTGCCGCGCGGACCACCGCCCTGCCCCTCGACCAGGGTCTCGATGTGGAGGTCGGCCGGGGCCTCGGCCAGCTGGCGCACCAGGCGCTTGACCCAGGTCAGGGGGTAGCCCTGACCGGGAGCCGGGATCTCGATGGAGGTGCGCAGCTTGCCGGTGCGCAGGTCGGCGACGATCGCCAGGATCCCGGTGGTGCCCTCGATACGCAGCTCGGCGTGGAGGCGGCCGTCCTCGCAGAGCTGATCGGCGAGGTCCGCGCGGCGGGAGCCCTGGTCGGTGCCGCGCTTGGCACGCTGGACGGGCAGCGTCTTCTGGCCCAGCTCGCCGCCGAGCCGCAGACACACCTGGCGGATCAGCCGCTCCCAGCTCTCGACCACATCGACGGCGCGCCGGTCGCCCTGGCACAGGGTCTCGTCGTCGATGCCGTTGCGCACCGGCACCCAGGCCGGGCCCATGTTCTGGAAGCCGTGGCAGCCGGAGTTCTCGTGCTGGAGATAGTGCAGCAGTTCCTGGAGCAGCCATGCGTGGGCGGGGTTGCCGACGCCCTCGTGCCGGATGAGCATCTGGGCGTGATGGGCCACCTCCGCCCAGGACAGATGCCACAGCGCGACCTTGTGCTTACGCCGTCCGTCGATCTTGACGTCGACCAGCGGGCTGCCTTCCAGGGCGACGTCATTGGACAGGGTGATCACGGCCTCGTAGCCGCGCCGGGCCGCTATGTCCATGTAGTCCTGCACCTGCTCGGGCTTGAGCGGATTGCCGTTGGTCTTGGTCTCGACCAGGGCGGTCCACAGCTTGCCCGCCCGCTCGACGCGGATCACCCCGTCGGGGCGCTTGGGCGCGTTGCCGCCGTGCGGCAGCGAGACCTCGGTGAAGGTCTCCATACGGCCCGCCGGCGCACCGAACGCGGCGGTGAGCCGGCGCCCGAACTCCGGAACCTGGGCGATCACCGACAGCAGCACGGACGTCGCCCTCATCTCGCGCTCCCGATCACTCTTGAGCGAGGAGACCGGGAAGAGCCGGGCCCGCCGCCAGGAGTCGTTTTCGGCCAGCGACTTCTTGGCGACCTTGGGGAGGGTGACCTTCTTCTTCGCCGTACGGGGACGCTTGGACGTCACCTCCACCGCGGGTGCCGCCTCCGCCACCGGCGGCCCGGCCGCCGCCTGGGCGGGAACGGTCGGCAGCGCCTCGGCCTTCCGCTCGACCGCGGCGGACTCCTCCTCCGCCTCCGGGTCCTGCGCGGGGCCCTCCTCATCGGCGCCATCGTCGATGTCGATGCCGAAATCCGTCGCCAGCCCGGCCAGCCCGGACTCATAGCCCTGACCGACGGCCC
>NZ_GG657754.1:5137026-5147145 GCF_000158915.1 Streptomyces himastatinicus ATCC 53653
GTTTCGCGGAGTGATGGGGTGATTGCCCCCTGGGGGCGCCGGGGCGAGCCGATCGGAGGGAGCACCCGAGCACCCAGGACACCCGCTGCGCGGACGCTCCGAGCGGCCGGACGCGGGGCACCTGATGAGACGTCAGAACACTTTCTGATGCCGCGTCATGGCCATTTCTGACGATACGTCACTCACCACCCGAGGGGCCCGGACCATCACGGTCCGGGCACCTCGGACACAACACCTCCCGCACTCCTCTATCGTCTCTTGTCAGCCGACTCACAGACGTGAAAGGCTCGGCCCACCCGTGAAGGGGAATCCCCAACTCCGAGTCAGATCTGTGCTGTTGGCTGCCCACCCCGCGGCCCCATGTGAGAGGCTTGCCCCCCTGGCGGGGGCGCCACTGTTCGTGAGTGAGGAATGTGCCTCCATGCCCGACCACTCGGCATCCCGGGACGGCGCCTTCGCGCCACCCGGCCAACCGTCCGTCTCCGCAGCGGACACCGAAGCCGTCTCCCCGACGGTCCTGCTCAACCTCTACTGGGACGCGGTAGCCGACTACGCGAACCTGTGCACCACCACCCCCGAAGACGGCATGCGGCTGGCCACCGAGGCGTTCCGGCGCGGCATCAGGGCCGCCCGCAACCGCCGGGCCCGATCCTGGGGGCCGCGGCTGCCGTGGCTTCCGCTGCTCCTGACGTCCGTACGCAAGACCGCCGCCGACTGGCACACCCACCGGGACGGCGACCGGCTCGACCCGGAGCTGCGGGTCTGGCTCTCCTCCACCGGTGTCACCCGCTACGCCGTCCCGCCCCGCGAACAGCCGCTCGCCCTGCGCGGCCTGCGCGACCTGGGGGAACGCGACGGGGCGCTGCTGTGGGAAGTCGAGGTGGAATCGCAGCCGGTCGAGGCGCTGGCCTGGCAGCTGGGCGGCGACATCGAGTACGCAGCGGAGGAGATCGCCCGGGTGCGGGCCGCCTTCCGGCAGCGCTGCCAGCGCAACCATCTGGACACCCTCACGCATGAGGAGTGCCGCAGCTACGCCAAGCTGCTGGACGCAGCCACCCGTTCGCCCGATGCCCACTCCCCTGCGGACCTGTGGCAGCACCTCGCTCGTTGCCGTAACTGCCGCGAGGCCGCCGCCTGCCTGTATCTGCACGGTGGCGGGCTGCCCAACGCGCTGGCCGGCGGGGTGCTGGGCTGGGGCGGCTCCGGATACGTGGCGCGGCGGCGAAGAACCGCCGAGCGCACCCCGGGCGCCACCTCCGCGTCGACCGCACCGGCGTCGCACGCCGTCCGCATCCCGTTACGGGACCGGGTCCTGGACAAGGTCGGCGGGCCGCTGATGATGGCGCCGCGCCTGCTGCGCCAGAGACTCGGCATCGGTCCGACCGGGCGCAGAAGAGCCACCCACGGTGTGCGCAGAGCCCGTACGGCAACGGTCGCCCTGGCGGTGGTGGCCGTGGTGGCGCTGGCCATGATGGTCGCGTTAACCAGAACCGCCGCGGTGTCCGGCGACGGGACCGAAGAGCAGGCCACCGGCCGCGTGGCCCGTGACACCACCGCCCCGGGCGGCGCCCCCTCGGACACCACACCGGTGGACACCGGGACCCCCACCGGCCCGGGTGGCTCCGCCGAGCCGTCCTCCTCCCGCAGCGGCGACGGCGTGGAGGACAAGGCCGGGAAGGACGACCCGGCGGACGAGGACCGCGACGGGGACAAGGACGGGAAGCGCACGTCCGCGCCCGCCTCGCCCTCCAGCTCGCAGGACGCGGGCCAGGGCCACCGGCCCGGAGACGGCTCGAACCCGAAGCCCCCGAAATCCTCGGACAAGCCCAGCTGCACGGCCCGCTACAACGTGGTCACCGAATGGCCCGACGGCTTCAAGGCCGAGCTCACGCTGACCTCCCGCAGTGCGCTCGACACCTGGCGGATCACCTGGGACTTCCCCGACTCCCAGCGCGTCACCCAGATGTGGAACGGCCAATTCACCCAGCGCGGTGGCACGGTGACCACCACCCCGGCCGACTACAACAAGCACGTCGACGCCGACAAGCCCTTCTCCGTGGGCTTCCTCGGCACCTGGGACGGCCGCAACTCCCCGCCCCGCGCCTTCACCCTGAACGGTGAGCGCTGCTCGGCGTGAACGATCCGTGCGCCTGAACGACGACACGACGCGGCCCGGGATTCCGGGCCGCGTCCGGCCCTGCCCGGCTCCGCCGGGCGGGGGCGCCACGCCACGTCCGCGGGAGCGCAACCATGACCGGATCATGGCCGGATCGGGACCGACGGGCCCCCGGCCACTTCCCCACCCGGATGGCCGTACGGGACCCCCGACCGTGTTACACGAGGGCCCCCGGGTGGCATGTAATGGCGCGCATGAGCAGTGTCCTGAGCGGCATCGTGTCCCTGCCCCCGGACACCCCCACGGTCCGGGCGGCCCGGGTGGTGGTGGAGGTGCGCAACGTGTCCCGCGCCGATGTGGCCACCTCCGTCGTGGGGGCGCAGGTGCAGACCGACGTACCGCTGAGCCCGGCAGGCCACATCCCGTTCAGCGTCACGGTCCCGGGCGAGCTGGACCCCGACGACGCCTACGGGCTGCGCGTCCACGTCGACCTGAGCGGTACGGGCTTCCTGGAGCGCGGCGACCTGGTCAGCGCCCGCGTGGGCCCGGTCCCCCCGGCGTCCACCGCCGGGCTGATCGCCCCGGTCAGCGAGGTCTGATCACACCGCGTGGTGCGCCAACGGGGGCGTACGGTCCGCCCCCGCCACCCCCTATGTGCGTAAGAGCGCACACATGCACCTATCGGGTGCCCGCGATGCGCATCCGCGCACCCTGAGCGCCGCGCGGGCGGCCACGCGAATGACGTGATTGCCGTGCTACCCGTTCAGCCCCGGCAGGCCCACTGGTTACGATCTGGCGCGATGGGCAGAGGGCGGGGCGGAGACGACGGCATACGGAAGCGCACGGTGCGAGCCACCGTGCGCTCCGCGCTCGGACGTGTCCTGCCGCTCCTCGCCGCGATGCTGTGGGTGGCGCCGTCGTGCGTCCACTCCGGCGGCGACCATCCGCCGATATCCGAGGGCTGCCGGCACCGTCTCGTGGCCGAACCACGGCTCGAACGGCCGCCCCCGGGGCGGGCCCTGGCCACCCCCCTCGCCCAGCTCCACACCGCACCCATCGCCCCGGCCGCCGGGAACGACGCGAAGACCCCGGGCGGCGGCAGCGACGACTGCGTGGCCGGTCCCCGCGGCGGGAACCCCGCCCTGGTGCCCGCCCCCGTCCCGCCGCCCGCCCTCGTCGGTTTCCGGCCGCCGGACGGCCCACGGGGCAGGGACTCCGTACGGGCGCCGCCCGACACCCATGTCCACGCCCTCGGCCTCCATCAGCTCCAAGTACTCCGCACCTAGGCCGATCGCCGACGTCCGCCATCACTTCACTCATTCAGTGCGACAGTGCGAGAACTGCGAGGACTGGGACAGCCATGGCTTCCAAGGGATCGAAGACGAAGGGCGCGGCCGAGCGCCGCGCGAAGATAGAGGAGCTGCGCCGCGCGGAGAAGGCCCGCGAGCGCCGGTACCGGATCATCACCATCACCTCCTGCACGGTGATCGTCGCCGGGCTGGCCGTCGGCGGCTTCTTCCTGGTCGACGCGGGCAACAAGAAGGAGGAGAAGGCCACGAAGGTCTCCTCCTCGGTCGTGAAGACCGGTGAGTTCAAGGGCATGACGACCTGGAAGAACCTGGGCCGCACCCATGTGGGCGGCTCGGTGAAGTACGCGATGTCGCCGCCGGTCGGCGGAAACCACAACCAGGTCTGGCAGAACTGCGACGGCGACGTCTACACCAAGCCGCTGACCAAGGAGAACGCGGTGCACTCGCTGGAGCACGGCGCGGTGTGGGTGACGTACAACGACAAGGCGTCGAAGGAGGACGTCGCCACCCTCAAGGCCCGGGTGGAGAAGACCAAGTACTCGCTGATGAGCCCCTACGAGGACCAGAGCACGCCGATCGTCCTCAACGCGTGGGGCAACCAGCTGAAGATACAGAAGGCGTCGGACCCGCGGGTGGCCGCGTTCTTCAAGAAGTTCGTACAGGGCAAGCAGACCCCCGAGCCGAACGCCTACTGCACCAACGGGAAGTCGTCGTGACGGACGGGACCACCGCCGTCGGCCGTGCGTCACGGCAGCCGCTGGTTGCGGGGATCACCGCCGCCCTCGCGGTGCTGACGCTGGTGGCGGTGGGGGTGGTGTGGCTGATGAGCGACCGCTCGGAGGGCACGACCGGCAACGGCACCCCGAAGGACACCTCCGCCGAGGCCGGTTTCGCCCGCGACATGTCCACCCACCATCAGCAGGCGGTGGAGATGTCGCTCATCGTGCGCGACCGCACCGGCGACGAGGACGTGCGGCGGCTGGCGTTCGACATCCTCACCGCGCAGGCCACCGAGCGCGGGATCCTCCAGGGCTGGCTGGACCGGTGGGGTCTCGACCGGGCGTCCGAGGACGCGCCGATGACGTGGATGAAACACGGCTCGGACGGCATGGAGGGCATGGACCATGCCTACAAGCCGCACGACGGTTCGCTCATGCCGGGCATGGCCACCAACACCGAGCTGGACCAGCTGCGCAAGGCCAAGGGCAAGGCGGCCGAGGTGCTCTACCTGAAGCTGATGACCGCCCACCACAAGGGCGGTGTCGCGATGGCGGAGGGCGCGGTAGACCTGGTCACGGACCCGCCCGAGAAGCGGCTGGCCAGGACGATGGTGCAGGCCCAGCAGTCGGAGATCCAGCTGATGGCCGACATGCTGAAGGAGCGCGGCGCCCGGTCCTGAACGCTCCCCGGTGACGCCCCCGGCCCGGCTCACGGGCCGGGGGCCTCACTCGCCGTCCGGCCCGGCCCCGAACACCCCCGCCCGCGCCGCGTGATAGGCCGCCTCGGCACTGGTCCGCACCAGCCGGGCGTCGATGGACCCGCGCAGGATGAGCACCCGGTAGTAGAAGGGCGCGCCCAGCGCGGCGATGACGTCCTTGGCGTCGGTGTCCGCGGGCAGTTCGCCCCGGTCGATCGCATGCCGCACGATCCGGGTCACCTGCTCGGTCCGGCCGACGAAGGCGGCGCGGACGATCTCCTCGACCCGTGGATCGTGGGCGGCGGCCGCCAGCAGCCCCTGGATGACGTTGCGGTTGCGCAGCGCGTCGGTGAAGTCGCCGATGGCCTGGGCGAGTTCGTGCAGATCCCGCCGGAAGTCGCCCGAGTCGGGGGTGGGGAGCGTGGAGCTGCGCTCGGCCAGCAGATCGACGACGACGCCCTCCACCGTCCGCCAGCGCCGCCGGATGGTCGACACGTGCACCCCGGAGCGCTCGGCGAGCTTGTCGAGGGTGAGGGCGCTGAACGATTCGGCGCCGAGTGCCTCGTAGGCGGCGGTCAGCACGGCGACGCGGGTCCGTGCCGTACGTCCGCCGGGGCGCGCCGAGCCGTGGGGTGGTCGCGCGTTCATGGTTGGTGAGCCGCCATGTCTCCTGTACCGCGGAAGGGGGTCCGTAACGGGCCGACCCTACGTCCCGCCCGAACCCGGGCGCACGAGATCTTCACTTCTTTGAGCCGCTACCGGCCGGTACGCCATTGCGTGACGTGCCCACGTCCGGATACGGTGACGCCCCCAGCTTAACGCGCGCCCGTGAGCATTAAGGGCGAGCTTCCGAGTAGGCGTGCTGGACCTTCCGTACGCGGGGAGGGAAGGTCCAGCGCGCTTGCGGCCCCAGGGGTGCCCCTCAGCCGCGCGGCGCCGAGCGCTCCACGATGCGGATCATCTGGCCCTGGGTCAGGGCGGGTTCGGCGATGGGGTGGGCGGCGTCGGCCCGCAGGCCGTCGAGGAAGAACGCCAGACAGCGCCGCCAGGCCCGTGGCGCCGTGTCCATGGACTCCCGGATCACCTGGGACATCGCCCAGACCAGAACGGCGAGATCCTGCGGTTCGAAGTCGGCGCGCAGCCCACCGCCCTCCTTGGCGCGTTCGATGATCCGCTCGGTGTGCCGGAGGCACTCCCGGGACGCCTCGTTCAGCTCGGCCGCGGCGGGGAAGCGCTGGGCGACCGCGTCGTTGAGCCCGCGGTCCTCGGCCTGGAGGGCGAAGAGCCCCTCGACGTAGCCGGTGAACCCGTCCCAGGGGCTGGGGTCTTCCAGAGCCGCGGTGGCGATGCGCTCCAGGGCGGCGAGCCGCTCCGGGAAGATCGCGTCGAAGAGCGCCTCCCGGGTGGGGAAGTGGTTGTAGAGCGTGCCGATGCTGACACCGGCCCGGCGGGCCACCTCCTCCAGCGGGGCTTCGAGGCCGCGCTCCCCGAACACCACGGTGGCGGCGCGCAGCAGTTTGTCGCGATTGCGCGCGGCGTCGGCCCGCAGGGGCCTGGATCCGGCTGTCATGGCGGCCATCCTACAAAAGTCGAGGCTTCCCTCATGTTCCGTGCTACCGTCGCGACCATAAGTTGAGATGACCCTCAACTTGCCTTCGACGTGCTTCGGAAAGGACGTCCACATGTCCGCATCACCCCGCGGGACCGCCGTCGTCATCGGAGTCGGACCCGGCCTCGGCATGGCCATCGCCCATCGCTTCGGCCGCGAGGGCTACACCGTGGCCCTGGTGTCCCGCAGCGGAGCGCGGCATGCCGGATATCTGGAGGAGCTGGCCGCGGCGGGCATCGAGGCCGGGTCCTTCCCGGCCGACGTGCGCGACGCGGACGGTCTGCGGTCCGCCCTGGACGCCGTCGCCGAGCGGTACGGAAGCATCGACCTGGTCTACTACGGCCCCGCCGCGGCCGACGCCGACGCCTGGCCCACCACGATCACCGAGGCCGACTCGGAGAGCGTCCGCACGGGGATGAGCTGGATGTACCCGGCCGTCGACGTGGTCCAGCAGGTGCTGCCCGGCATGGTCGAACGCGGCGGCGGGGGGCTGCTGTTCGCGACCGGTCTCAGCGCGGTGCTGCCGATGCCCGCCCTCGGCAACCTGGCGATCCTCTCGGCCGCGCTGCGCAATTACGCCCTCACGCTGAACGCGGCGCTGTCCGGGCAGGGGATCTACGCGGGGGCGCTCGTCATCGGCGGGGCCGTCGAGCGCGGCGACATCTACCGGATGGTGACGTCCCGGCCTGAGCAGTTCGGCGACGTGAAGGACATGTCGCTCGACCCCGATGACATCGCCGACACCGCGTGGGCCCTGTTCTCCGAGCGCGACCGGGCCGAAGCGGTCTTCAACGCCCTGCGCTGAGCGGTCGGCGGAGCGCGGACAGCCGACAGCCCCGGCGGGGCGTGCGCACCGCCGGGGCCGAGGAGGGTGTCAGCGGTGGAACGCCGGGGTGAAGTCGACCGGAATGGACGACACGCCGCGCATCATCAGCGCGGAGCGCCACTGGAGCTCGTCCGGGGTGACCGACAGGGTCACGTCCGGGAGGCGGTCGATCAGGACCTCGATCGCGGCCATGGCGATGTTCTCGGCCAGTTCGCGGGCGACCTGGGGGCAGCCGTGGGTGCCGTGGCTGAAGGCCATGTGGGCCTGGTTGCCCGCCGCCCCGGCCCGGAAGTCGGGACGTACGTCGGGGTCGGCGTTGGCCGCGGCGAGGCCCAGCATCATGCAGTCGCCCTTACGGATGTGGCGACCGGCGAACATGGTGTCCTCGGAGGCCCAGCGGCCGACCCAGTTGGGGACCGGGGTGGCCTCCCACAGCACCTCGTTGAGCGCCTGGCCCACGCTGCGCCGCCCGCCGGCCATGGTGACCGCGAACCGCTCGTCGGTGAGCATCAGCCGCAGCGCGTTGCCGATCAGGTCGGTGGTGGGCTGGTGGGCCGCGTAGACGTTGCCCAGGAGGTCGTTGAGGATCTCCTCGTCGGTGAGGCCCGCCGGGTGGAACGCCAGCACCGAGGCGATGTTGTTCGCACCGGGGTTGGACCGGGCGTTCTCCAGCAGCGCCACCATCCGGTTCAGCAGGTTCTGGTGCGCCTCCGGGCCCCCGTTCCCGCTGACCAGGTCCACCGTCTCCTGCACGATCTCGGGGGAGTCGTCCAGGCCGTACATGCGGTTCAGCACCCGCAGCGGGATCTGGCTGGCGTACTCGGCCATCAGATCGGCGCGGCCGCTGCCCGCGAAGACGTCGATCAGCGAGTCCGCGACGCGCTCGCACTGCGCCCGCAGTTCGGACGGGTCCACGGACTCCATGCTGTCGATGATCGCCTCGGACCGCCGCTCGTGATCGGCGCCCTCGGAGAACAGCATCGTCGGCCGGTAGGCGACGAAGGTCATCAGTTCCCAGTCCGGCGGGACCCGGTCCCAGGAGTGCCAGCGGCGTGAGTCGCGGGCGAACAGGTTGGGGTCCGTGGTGACCCGGAGCAGCTCCCGGTAGCCGAGCACCATCCAGACGGGGATGTCCGGTTCGAGCAGCACGGGCACGACGGGGCCGTGCTCGCGCCGGAGCTTGCGGTACAGCTCGTCCGGGTCGGTACGGAGCAGCTGCATGTCCAGCCGCACCGCGTCCGGCTGCTCCGGCCAGCCCAGCAGGGGCGGTGCGGCGGGGGCGAAGGGGTCCTCGAGCGGGGGCATGGGGTCCGGGGTGGTCACGCGGTGGTCTCCCGGGCGGCGGAGGAGGTGGACAGGGAGTAGAGGTGACGGGCGAGCGCGACCAGCACGGCCTTGCTGGAGTCGCGGTCGCGGGCGTCGCAGTCGATCACGGGGATGTCCGAGGGCAGATCGAGCGCGTCCCGGACCTCCTCCAGGGTGTGCTGCGGTTCGGTGAAGTTGTTGCGGGCCACGATGAACGGCGTCCCGTGGTACTCGAGACGGTCGATGGCGTACCAGGAGTCGGCGAGCCGGTTGGTGTCCACCAGGACGACCGCGCCCAGGGTGCCGGCGAAGAGCCGGTCCCACAGGAACCAGAAACGTTCCTGTCCGGGCGCGCCGAACAGATAGAGCACCATCTGCTCGTCCAGGCTGATGCGCCCGAAGTCGAAGGCGACCGTGGTGGTCGTCTTCGACTGGACGAAGGAGGCGTCGTCGATCCCGACGCCAGCCTGGGTCATCGTCTCCTCGGTGCTGAGCGGGCGGATCTCGCTCACCGACTGGACCATCGTCGTCTTGCCCACGCCGAAGCCGCCGACGACGACGATCTTGAGGCCATCGCTCGCGCTCGCCCGCAGCGGTGCCCGGACGTCGGCGCGGTCAGAGGTTCTGGAGTGCAACGAGCACCTTCTTCAGTGTCTCGGGCTCGGGCAGCCCTCCGTTGTCGGGGCGGGCCGCATGCGGATGGCGTGCGGTGATCTTGCCGGTGTCGAGCAGGTCGCACAGCAGGATCTTGACCACGCTGACGGGCATTCCCAGGTACGAGGAGATCTCCACGACCGCCATGGGCCGCCGGCACATCCGCAGGATCTTGACGTGCTCGGACTGCATGCCCAGTGACGGTTCGGATTCGCTGACGATGAGCGTGACCATGTCGAACACGCTCTCGTCGGCACGGCTGCGGCCACCGGTGACGGTGTACAGCCGGTCAGGGTCCTCGCTGTCGAGCGGCCCTCGGATCATGCGTTCGTCCCGCCGCCACGGCCACCGTTCGCGAAGGTACGGGGCGCCGCCCGCAGATGGTCGCCGATCTGCTCGACCATTTCGTTCATGTTGTGCCCGATGATGCCGACGTCGGCCTCGTCGTGCGCGACGACGGCCAGATGGGCACCCTCACCGGCCTCGACGATGAACAGGATGCCCCCGTGGAACTCCGTCATGGACTGCCGGACGCCGCCGCTGCCGTCCCCGAACTCGATCGACGCACCGTGGGAGAGGCTCTGGATGCCCGAGGCGATGGCCGACAGCTGGTCGGCCTGGTCCACGGAAAGCCCCGACGTGAGACACAGCTTGAGGCCGTCCCGGGACAGCACCAGCGCGTGCCGGGCCCCCGGCGTCTTCTCCAGCAGGTTCTCCAACAGCCAGTCCAAGCTGCGGTCTGTGGTGTTCATCGGCGTTCCTATCATCACGGCTGGTCGTTCTCTGCGGACTCAGCTGACTCGGCGGACTCGGCGGACGGCGCGGGCCCGGTGGCTTCTGCGGGCGCCGCCGACGTGGTGTTACGCCCGTCGGTACCGCCGG
>NZ_GG657754.1:5147536-5162982 GCF_000158915.1 Streptomyces himastatinicus ATCC 53653
CGGCGCTCGCGGTGACCCGGGTACCCGGCCGGAGGCGCCACCGGGGCGGCGGCGCGCTGCCGGGCGGGCTCGACGCGGGCTGCGGACCGGCGCCTCGGGCACCGCGTCCTGGTTTGATGTGCGTGATCAGCTGCTGCGGGATCAGAACCACGACGCCGGTACCTCCCCGGGCGGACGGCCGGAAGGAGACCGTCAGCCCGTGCTTGCGCGCCAGACAGCCGACGACCGCGAGGCCGAGCCGGGTGCCCGACAGGGTCGTCAGGTCGAGTGTCTGCGAGGAGACCGCCTTCTGGGCGCGGGCCAGCGCGGAGGGCCCCATGACCAGACCGCCGTCCTCGATGGTGACGACGACGCCGGTGTGCGTCTCCTCGACGTACACGTGCACCTCCTCGGTGGGAGGCGAGAAGCTGGTGGCGTTGTCCATCAGCTCGGCGAGGGCGTGCATGACGCCCTCGGCGGCGTAACCGGCCACCGCGGCGTTGCTGGCCGCGTGGACCCGTACCCGCTGATAGGCGCTGATCCGGCCGACCGCGCCGCGCAGGATGGACTCCATGACGATGGGCTTGGTCCAGCGGCGGCCGGAGCGGGCGCCGGTGAGCACCGCGATGCTGTCCGCGATACGGCCCGTCTGGGCGGTGGTGTGGTCGAGCTTCAGCAGGTCGCCGAGGACCGCCTCGTCGTGCCGGTTCTCCATCTCGCGCAGGTCCGCGAGCATGCTGGTGGCCAGTGCCTGGACCCGGCCCGCGGCGTTGGCGCACGCCGCCATCGCGGAGGCGCGCATCCGCTCACCGGTGCCGATCTCCTGCACCACCCGGCGCAGCACCCGGCCGTGCGCCTGGTCGCCGGGCTTGGTCACCTGCATCAGCACGGTGTCCACCGAACCGCCGTCCCGCAGGCCCTTCACCGCAGCGGGAATCGTTTCGTCAGCGAGCCGGGCGGCCTCCGCGGTGTGCTGTGCCGACGCGGCCTCCAGACTCGCGATCCGGGACTGGAGACGGCCGATGGTCCGCGACCGGTGGGCGGCGACCGCGAGGGTCACCCCCAGCGCTACGGCCGCCAGCGCGGAGAAGACGGCGACGAGGACGCGCTGGGCTTCGGGCACCTCTGCCGTCACCCACGCCCCCGCCCCGCCGGCGACGACCGCGGCCAGCAGGGGCACGGCCAGGGCCTGCCGGATTACGGCAGGCCCTTTGTAGGGATGGCTGGATATATGTGCTGACATCTATCAGGTCCTCATGGGCGCGTTCGAGGGTTGAGGGTGGACCACGCGGACATCAAGCCGTGGGCGGCACATGGTAGTACTGCTCAGACAATTTTGAACGACCCCGCTCGGCACACGGACCATGACGGCCCGTCAGCATCGCGGCAGAAAACCGGATGTTGTCCGATCGCGCCAAAGATGAACGGTTCTGAGCTGGGGTCACGTATCCCATCCTGCACACATCGGGCCCCGGCAGTGGAGCCTTTTCCTGAGGCTAGTGTGGCTAGCACTGCTAGGGTCGCGTGTCATGTCCTCAACCGAACGCCGTGAACGCGAGCGCGCCCGGCGCCATCAGCTGATCATCACCGCCGCTCGCGAACTGGCGGAGGCCGAAGGCTGGGACGCGGTGACGACCCGTCGGCTCGCCCAGCGCGTCGCATACAGCCAGCCGGTGCTGTACAACCACTTCAAGGGCAAGGACGCCATCGTGGGCGCGGTGGCCGTCGAGGGCTTCGACGACCTCGCCGCCGCGCTCCGGCGGGCCCGGCGGACCGCGGGCTCGCCCCGGGAGGCGCTGCGCGCGGTCGGCCGCGCCTATCTGGACTTCGCGGTCGCCCGCCCCGCGCTCTACGCGGCGATGTTCGTGCGCGAGACCGACGTCCCGTTCGCGCAGGAGGCGCAGCAGGACTCGCCTGCCGCCCCGCGCGCCGCCTTCGAGGAGCTGGCGGCCGTGGCGGGGCCGGGGGACGGGCGGGACGCCGAGGTGGACGCGGAGGTCATCTGGAGCGCGCTGCACGGACTCGCCGTACTGGCCCGCTCGGGGCGGATTCCGCAGCGGCGGCAACGGGAGCGGCTGGACGCCCTGGTCGAGCGGTTCGCCCCGGACACGGCCGGCCGCCGGAAGGCGAGCGCCGGTCAGGACGGTTCCGGGACCGCCGGAGCCGGGGGCGCATGAGCCGACGGCGACGCCTCGGACGGCTCCTGCGGTTCGGGCAGCGCCAGTTCGGCCCAGATGACCTTGCCGCCCGCGGTGTAGCGGGTGCCCCAGCGCTCGGCGAACTGGGCGACCAGGAACAGCCCGCGGCCGCCCTCGTCGACCGGCGTCGCGTACCGCAGATGCGGTGAGGTGCTGCTGGTGTCGGACACCTCGCAGATCAGGACGCGGTCGTGGACCAGCTGGAGCCGGATCGGGCCGGTGGCGTGCCGGATGGCGTTGGTGATCAGCTCGCTGAGGACGAGTTCGGCGGTGAACGCCACCTCCCCCATGCCCCACTCCTCCAGCTGCCGCTGCACCCCGGCGCGGACTCCGGCCACCGCGGCGGGATCCGACGGCACGTCCGAGGACACCACCCGGCCGGGGCCCAGCACCCGGGTCCGGGCGGCGATCAGCGCGATGTCGTCGCCCGGCTGGGTGGGCAGCATCGCGTCGAGCACCTCGGTGCAGACCTCCTCGGGCGACCGGCCCGGATGCGACAGGGCATCGCGCAGCATCTCCAGCCCGATGTCGATCTCCCGGCGGCGGTCCTCGATGAGCCCGTCGGTGTAGAGCACGACATGGCTGTTCTCGGCCAACTCCAGCTCCGCCGTGTCGAACGGAAGCCCGCCGAGGCCGAGCGGGGGCCCTGCGGGCAGGTCCGGGAACTCCACCGAGCCGTCCGGGCTCACCACCGCGGGCGGCGGATGCCCGGCCCGGGCCATGGTGCAGCGCCGGGTCACCGGGTCGTAGATCGCGTACAGGCAGGTGGCACCGGTCGCGCCGGTGAGCGGCTCGCCCCCGCCGCCGGGGATGTCCTGGCCGAGCGGGCTCTCGTCCTGGTCGATGCGGGCCACCAGGTCGTCCAGGTGGGTCAGGATCTCGTCGGGCGGCAGGTCGAGGGTGGAGAAGTTGTGCACCGCGGTCCGCAGCCGCCCCATCGTCGCCGCCGCGTGCAGCCCGTGGCCGACGACGTCGCCCACCACCAGCGCCACCCGCGCGCCCGGCAGCGGGATGACGTCGAACCAGTCGCCGCCCACCCCGGATTCGGCGGGCAGATAGCGGAAGGCCACGTCGAGCGCGCTCTGCGCGGGCACGGCACGGGGCAGCAGGCTGTGCTGGAGCGTCACCGCCATGGTGTGCTCGCGGGTGTAGCGGCGGGCGTTGTCGATGCACACCGCCGCGTGGGAGGCCAGCTCCTCGGCGAGCGTCACCTCTTCCTCCTCGAAGGGGTCGCGCTCCGCCATCCGCCAGAAGTTGACCACGCCGAGCAGCACACCGCGGGCCCGGAGCGGCACGGTGACCAGCGACCGCACGCCGTAGTCGATGACCTTGCGGGTCTGGTCGGGGTCCTGGGCCTGCCAGCCGGGGGCCAGGGTCAGATCGTCCTCCACGACCGCCTGCCCTGCTGCCCAGGCCCCACGCCTGGGGCGTGGATGCGGCGAACGAGAACCGCTCGCCCACGGGGTAGAAGGGGTGCTCGGGCCGGATGCCGTGGACGGCCGCCCGGCACATCTCGGCGCCGCCGCCCGCCGGCGGCTCCTCCCCGCGCGGTACGGGATCCGCCAGGTCGACCGTGGCGAAGTCGGCGAACCGCGGCACCGCCACCCGTGTCAGCTCCTCGGCGGTGCGCTCCACGTCGAGCGTGGTGCCGACCTCCACGCTGGCGTCGTACAGCAGCTTGAGCCGCTTCTGGGCCACGTCGGCGCGGCCCGAGAGGGCGCGCAGCTCGGTGGAGTCGCGCAGGGTGGCGACGCTGCCGGGCGGTCCGCCGTCGCGGTCGGTGGGGCGGTTGTTGACCGCCAGCAGCCGGTCGCCCGCCACCAGCACCTCGTCGGTGACCACGCGCCGGGAGGCCAGCAGACCGGCCACCCCGGGGTCCAGGCCCAGCTGGTGGACCGGGCGTCCCTCGGGGCGCGGCGGCAGCTCGAGCAGCCGGGACGCCTCGTCGTTGGCGAGCACCAGCCGGTCGTCCCCGTCGACGATCAGCACGCCCTCGCGCACGGCGTGCAGCACCGCGTCGTGGTGCTCGTACATCCGCGTCATCTCGCCGGGTTCCAGGCCCCGGGTCTGGCGCCGCAGCCGTCGGCTGACCATGGCGGTGCCGCCGGTGGCCAGGGCGAGCGAGGCGGTGATGGCGCCGATGAGCAGCGGCAGCTGGCGGTCGGCGAGCCCGCTGACCGTGCTGATCGTGATCCCCGCGCCGACGGCGCCGACGACCTTGTGGTCGCGGTCGAAGATGGGCACCAGCGCGTCCATCGCCTCGCCCAGGGTGCCGGGGCCGGTACCGGTGGTGGTGTGCCCGTGCAGCGCCGAGTCGATGCCGCCGACATAGCGCTTGCCGATCCGGTCGGGCTTGGGGTGGGTGAGCCGGATGCCCTTGTCGTTCGTGACGACGACGAAGTCCAGCCCGGTCTTCTTCCGGATGGCCTCCGCCTTCGGCTGGAGCACGGCGGTCGGATCGCGGCTGTGCAGGGCCTGGACCATCCCCGGCGAGTTGGCGAAGGACTGGGCGACGGCGATCGAGCGGCTGCGGGCCTCGTCGGTGGCGTCGTGCCGCACCTGGAGCACCAGGGCGGCGGTCGCCGCGGCACCGAGCAGCAGCACGATGATCAGCTGGAGGACGAAGACCTGCCCGGCGACGCTGCGGACGTGTCGCCACACGCGAGGGCGCCGTCCCGCCTCCTGAGGGCGCTCACGCCGCCGACTCCGCGGGCGCCGACCGGGGAACACGCGGGCACCCCACGATCGACCCATGAACCGGGCCATAGAGATACATCTACACCGGGATTTCCCGAAAGGCGAACCCCTTCCGCCCGTCATGCCCGCAAAAGCACCTTCCGCAGAGAAGAGGTGACTTTGCGTGCGGACGGCCACCCGGGACGCGGGGTGCCGACCCCGGCGGACTGTGTAAACCTGACATCAGGGCAATTCACCCGAATTGCCGCGAAACGGCGGCCACCGTGCCGTCGATCGCGCCTGACGAAGGAGCCCGACATGGCCACTCACGCGGGTGGAGTCCACCCGGGAACCGCCCCCCGCACCTACGGCGGGGTCAGCGGACGTCTCGTCTTCGGGGCCGTCATGATGCTCTTCGGCGGTCTGATGACCCTGGCCCAGGGCATCGCGGCCGTACGCACCGACAAGGTGTTCGTGTCCGCCCCGGACTACATCTTCAGCTACGACCTCACCGGGTGGGGCTGGATCCACATGATCCTCGGCATCGTCCTGGTGGTCGCCGGACTGGCGACGTTCACCGGCGCGATGTGGGCCCGGGTCGTGGGCGTGGTGATCGCGGGGCTCGCGCTGATCGCCAACTTCCTGTGGCTGCCCTACACCCCGCTGTGGGCGACGGTGCTGCTGCTCATCGACGCGTTCGTCATCTGGGCCCTGTGCACCGGCGGCCAGGGCATGGAAGCGGGGATGGCCAGCCCGGCCGCTATGACCGGTGGCGGCCGCGGCCCCGGCGATCAGGGCCCCGGCGGGCAGGCTCCCGGCGGTCAGGGTCGCGGCGGGCCGGGTCCCGAGCCCCGGGCCGGCGGAACGGGTCCCGTAGCCGAATGACGACCAGGGCAGTGTCATCGGCGGCCCCGCCGCCGGTGACACCGAGATCGGCCAGCACCGCGTCGGCCATCGGCTCGGGGTCGAGACCGCGGTGGCGGGCGAGGCTGTCGGCCAGCCTGCCGAGCCCCACGTCGATGTCCTCGTCACGGCGCTCGATGAGCCCGTCGGTGTAGAGCACGAGGGTGTCCCCCGGGTCGTACACGACCCTCGCCTGCGGCCGCCCGATCTGCTCGGGCCGGGCGCCCAGCGGTGGATCGGTGGCCTGGTCCAGTGGTTCCACCGCGCCCCCGCCGCGCAGCAGCAGGGGCGGCGGGTGGCCCGCGCAGCTGTACGCGACCGAATGCCCGGCCGGGTCGATGACCACCTGTACGGCGGTGGCGGCCAGCGCCCCGTCGACGAAGCCCGAGTAGAGACCCAGCACCTCCAGCGCCCGGGCCGGGCCGCTGACCACCCGGGTCGCCGCCGACAGCGCGCTGCGCAGCTGCCCCATCACACAGGCCGCCTCAAGACCCTGCCCCACCACGTCCCCCACGGCGACGGCGATCCGGCCGTCCGCCAGCTCGGTCAGCTCGTACCAGTCGCCGCACACGTTGAGCGAGCCCACGGCGGGCCGGTAGCGCACGGCGGCGTACGGATGCTCCTCGGGCGGGCCCGTGGGCAGCATGGACCGCTGGAGCGTCAGCGCGGTCTCCCGCTCCCGGGCGTGCGCCTTCCGCAGCCGCTCGTTGACCTCCTGGAGCTCCCGGGCCCGGATGTAGAGGTCCGCGTCCATGGTGTCGGCGCGGAGGGCCAAGCGGGTCGCGTCCTCGCGCTCGGTGTCCTCTGCGCCGCCCCCTCTCAGCCGCCGCTCGCGGCCCCGGACGAACCCCGTCACGTCCTCGACCCGGTGGATCAGCAGCACGACCGAGCCGTCCGGGCCCAGTACCGGGGTGTTGATCTGGCTCCAGTACCGCTCCTCGAACCCGCCCTCGGCGGCGGGCACCGGCACGTCGTACCGCTGGAGCGCCATCGAATCGCGCTCGCCGGTGTGCAGCACCCGGCGCAGCGAGGCGTCCAGGTTGCGGGTGCCCGAGGCGTCCGGGTCGGCCGGGTTGTCGGGGAACGCGTCGAAGACGTAGCGGCCGAGCAGATCCTCGCGCACCTGGCGGGTCACCGTCAGATACGCCTGGTTGACGGCGACGATCAGCAGGTCGGGGTCCAGGACCAGCATCGGGCTGGGCACGACCTCGAAGAGCGCTGCGTAGTCGATCTGCTGTCCCGTGGCCCGCTCCCTGCCTCGCCCCTTCTGCACCCACCCGTCCCCTTTGTGACCATTGTGCCAAGGTGTTTCCGATCCGCGTGTGCCAAGGCGTTTCCCGTACGCGCGTGCGGCACGGCGGCGGCGGAGGCAGGCTGGAGCCATGCTGCTGGCCGATGTAGCGCGCACCTCCCGGCAGGTCGCGGCCACCTCCGCCCGCTCGGAGAAGATCGCCGCCCTGGCCGGGCTGTTCCGGCGCACCGAACCCGCCGAGGCCCCCGTGGTGATCACCTACCTGGCGGGGAAGCTGCCGCAGCGCCGCACCGGCGTCGGCTGGTCCACGCTGCGGCAGCGGCACGAGCCCGCCGCCGCCCCGCGGCTCGCCGTCCTCGACGTGGACCGTGCGCTGAGCCGCATCGCCGCCGTCTCGGGCACCGGCGCCGGGGCGGAGCGAAGGCGGCTGGTGGGCGCGCTGATGGCCGACGCCACCGAGGACGAGCAGCGCTTCCTGCTCGGGCTCATCGGCGGGGAGCTGCGCCAGGGCGCGCTGGAGGCGCTGGCCGTGGAGGGGCTGGCGCAGGCGGTCGGCGCACCGCCCGCCGAAGTACGCAGGGCGGTGATGCTCGGCGGTTCGCTGGGCGCGGTCGCCGAGGCGCTGCTCGCACGCGGCCCGGCCGCGCTGGCCGACTTCCGTCTTGAGGTGGGGCGGCCGGTGCTGCCGATGCTCGCGCAGAGCGCGGCGGACCTGGACGAGGCCATGGACCGGCTCGGCCCGTGCGTGATCGAGGAGAAAGCTGGACGGCATACGGGTCCAGGTGCACCGGGACGGGGACGCCGTACGCGTCTACACCCGCACCCTGGACGAGATCACCGACCGGCTGCCCGAGGTCGAAAACGGCGGTCCAGCGAACTCGCGAAACGGCGGGCAGTCCTCGACGGCGAGGTCATCTCCCTGGACGAGGCCGGGCGGCCGCGCCCGTTCCAGGAGACCTCGGCACAAAAAAGGCTCCCGGCTCGACATCGCCGGGGCGTCCGCCGCGCTGCCGCTGTCCCCCGTCTTCTTCGACCTGCTCGCCGTGGACGACCGCGACCTCCTCGCGCTGCCGACCCGCGAGCGCCACACCGAACTCGCCCGGGTGGCCCCCGAACCCCGCCGGGTGCGGCGGCTGGTCGCCGAGGACCCGGCGAAACCCGGAGATCCGGCGGGCGGCCCGCGAATTCGCCGCCGATGTGCTGGCCCGGGGCCATGAGGGCGTCCTCGCCAAGGGGCTGGAGGCCCCGTACGGGGCGGGGCGGCGCGGGGCGTCCTGGCTGAAGGTCAAGCCGGTGCACACGCTCGACCTGGTGGTGCTGGCCGCGGAGTGGGGGCACGGCCGCCGCACCGGGAAGCTGTCCAACCTCCACCTGGGCGCCCGGCGGCCGGACGGTACGTTTCTGATGCTCGGCAAGACCTTCAAGGGGCTGACGGACAAGCTGCTGGAGTGGCAGACGGACGCGCTGCTGGCCCTCGCGGTCAGCGACGACGGCTGGGTGGTGCGGGTACGGCCCGAGCTGGTGGTGGAGGTGGCGTTCGACGGTCTCCAGCGCTCCTCCCGCTATCCGGCGGGCGTCACCCTGCGGTTCGCGCGGGTGCTGCGCTACCGGGAGGACAAACCGGCGGACCAGGCGGACACGGTCGAGACGGTGCTGGCGCTGCGGCGGCCGTGAAGCCTCCGAAGTGACCGGCTGACATGGCGTAAGGCGTCCGTCTCCGGGGCGGCCACAGGCGGGCGGGGGACAATGGGGCGCCGCCCAGCCCCGAGTCGAGAGGCCCCGCGTGGAGACCACAGTCGCGACGGACCGCGCCGCCGCGCGCGAGCCCGGCCGCCGGGCCGCCACCGCCCGGCGCCTCGCACGGCTTCCCGACGAGGGCAGGGCGACGGCCTGGTGCGCGCTGGTGGTGCTGGCCGTGGTGAGCGTCGTCCTGGGCTGCCGGTCCCTGGACACCGACGGCATCACGCCCGTACCGCAGCTGTTGGCCTTCCTGCCCTGGCTGCTGGTCCCCGCCCTGCTGGGGCTGCTGCTCAGCGTGGCCGCCCGCTGGCCGCTGGGCTGCGGCTGGGCGCTGCTGGCCGCCGCGGTGACGGGCTGGTTCATCCAGCCGTACGACCCCGGCCCGGCGTCCGCGCCGGACGGCCCGGTGGTGGCCCGGCTGCGCGTCCTCACCGCGAACCTGGAGTTCGGCCAGGCCACGGACGGGCTGCTGACCGCGCTGCGCCGGGAGCGGCCGGACGTGGTGTCCGTCCAGGAGTGCGACGCGGGGTGCGCGGACGCCCTCGGCTCGGCCGCCGTCCGCAGGGCGTATCCGTACCGGATCATCGTCACCGGCAGCCCCGCCGAAGGCTCGGCGATCCTCAGCAACCGTCCGCTGACCCGGGAGCGGGACGTGCCCGGCGAACTGTCGATGCCGGGCGCGGTCGCGCGGATCGCGGGCGTGACGCTACGGCTCCAGGTCGCGCACCCCATGCCGCCGATGCCGGGCCAGCTGGACGTGTGGCGCACCGAACTGGGGCGGCTGCGTACGTACGCGGCCGGGCGCGGCGACCAACCCACGCTGATCGCGGGCGACTTCAACGCGACCCAGGACCACGCCGCCTTCCGGGACCTGCTGGACACCGGGATGCGGGACAGCGCACGGGCCACCGGGGTGTCCCGGACGCCGAGCTGGCCGAGCACCACGACCCCGGTGCTGGGCGCGCAGATCGACCACGTCCTGGTCAGCGACGCGCTGCGGCCGCGCACCGCCCGCTTCCTGGACCTGCGGAACACCGACCACCGGGCGCTGCTGGTCGACCTCGACCTCCACGCGGGCTAGGGCGTCTCCTCGCCCGGGTCCTGCGCGGTGGCCAGCTCGAACGGGTCCTGGTCCGGGCCCTCCCCGGGCCCGTGCCGCTCGCGGCGCCACCGCTCCTTCTCCCGCTCCAGCGCGTCCCACAGCAGGTTGAGCGGATGGCCCGCGTCGTATCCCGCGCGCTCACCGCGCCGGGTGAAGGCGCCCAGCAGCACCTCCAGCTTCGGCCCGGTGTCATGGACCAGTTCGACGGCGCGCAGCCCGCGCGCGTACGCCGCCTGCGGATCGCCCGCCGCGTCCGCGACATCGTCGGTGACCAGCATGCAGCCGCGCACCACCCCCGAACGCAGCAGCTCCAGGCCGTAGTTGACGTTGTCGATCTCGGCGGCGAGGTGCAGGGTGTCGCGGTAACCGGCGCCGAACCAGGTGTGCAGCACCCCGGCCATCACGCCGCTGGCGGACACCACCAGCGGCAGCGCGGCCAGTTCGCCGCGTTCGACGGCCGGTCCCGGCAGTTCGTCCTCGGGCAGATTGGTCACCAGCGACACCGCGCTGCGCCGCCACTCCATCACGTCGAAGGCGTCGAGTTCGCGGCAGGTTTCGCTGCCGGTGACCACGCTTCCGCACACCAGATCGATTTCCTTGGCGCGCAGTTTGGCGAGCACGTCCCGGGTCCGCACATGGCCGACCTTGAGGTCGATCCCGCGTTCCCGGAATTCCTCGGCGACCCGCTCCCGGGCGCTCGCGAGATAACCGAGGGTAAAGCGCGTGGTGCCCACCATCAGGCTCCGGCCGAGGCGCCGACGGGAGCTGTGGATGCCGTCCAGCCAGTCGCCGAGCGTTCCCCGCGCCAATTCGACGAGGGTCGTCCCGGTGCCGGTGAACAGCACGTCCTTGCCGCGCCCCTGCTTGAGCACCAGCGGCTCGCCGCACAGCTCGGAGAAGTTGCGGTTCATGGTGTCGAGCTGCTTTTGCACACTCGCCTGTTCCCGCCCGAGCGCGCGGGCGGCGCCCAGCGCCGTACCGGTCTCATGGACCACGACCAGCGTGCGGAGCTGGTCCATGGTGGTGTCCATGAGCGCGAGCGGACTGTCCAGCAGTCCGGACCTCGTCATGATGCTTTTTCCCTCCCCGTTTCCCCGTTACCCCGCTCCCCTCGCTCCCCGCCAAGGGCTCCCGAGTTTACGCAGCCGCCCCCTGGTAACCCGGGCGGATATGAGCGGGACACCCACCGATGCGCGGAAGGTCAGGGCCGGGCGGCACACCGTCGAGATCAGCCGTCCGGAAAAGGTCCTGTTTCCCGACGACGGAATCACCAAATCGGATCTCGTCGACCACTATCACGCGGTCTCCTCGCTGATGGTTCCGCAGTTGCGCGATCGCCCCCTGATGATGGAACGCCACCCGGACGGAATCGGAGGCAAGCCGCTCATGCAGAAGAATGCCCCCGACTACTTTCCGGAATGGGTACGCCGGGCCGTTCTCCCCAAGGAGGGTGGCAAGGTCACCCACCCCGTGTGCGACGACACCGCCACCCTGGTCTACCTCGCGGGCCAGGCCTGCGTCACCCCGCACCGCTGGCTCTCCCGCGCCGACCGGCCCGACCACCCCGACCGGCTCGTCTTCGACCTCGACCCGCCCGGCGAACCGGGCTCCGGCTCCGGCTCCGGCTTCGAGGAGGTGCGCTGGACGGCCCGGCGGGTGTGCGGGCTGCTCGGCGAACTGGGGCTGCCGGGGCTGCTGATGACCACCGGTTCGCGCGGGCTGCACGTCGTGGTCCCGCTCGACCGGCGTGCGGACTTCGACACCGTACGGGCCTTCGCCCGCGATGCCGCCGACCTCCTCGCCGCCCGCCACCCCGACCGGCTCACCACCGAGATGCGCAAGGACCAGCGCGGCGGACGGCTCTACCTGGACACCCAGCGCAACGCCTACGCGCAGACCGCGGTCGCCCCGTACGCCGTGCGCGCCCGCCCCGGCGCCCCCGTCGCCGCACCGATCGACGCCACGGAACTGGACGACCCCGCGCTCGCCCCGGACCGCTGGACGCTGCGCACCTTCGAGGAGCGGCTGACGGACGACCCCTGGGCCCATGCGGACACCAGGGGTCGTTCGCTGCGCACGGCTCGACGTCGGCTGACGCGACTGAGCGGCAGTGACAGTGGCAGTGACTAGGCGCCGATGTCCCCGCCGTCGCGCCGCCAGACGCTGACCACCGACGGGCGGACCAGCGCGCCCGGGCCCTCCGGCCACGTGGACGCGGGCTTCTCCACGCTGGCCCCGTCCAGCTCGCCCGGATGCTGCACGGCCACCAGCACCCGCCGGTCCTGCACGATCGGCCCACAGGTCTCGGCGCCGTTCGGGACGGTCAGGAACTGCCGCACCTCACCGCGCCGGCCACCCGCCGTCGCCACCCCGAACAGCCCGTCGTGGTTGCCCAGTTCATTGCCGTCGGTGGAGATCCAGAGGTTGCCGAACGCGTCGAAGGTGAGGTTGTCCGGGCAGGAGATCGGGCTGACCTGGTCCTTCGGGAAGCCACCGAAGTAGGTGTCCGGGGCCTCGGGGTCGCCGCACACCAGGAACAGCCGCCAGTTGAAGCGGGTGGAGCCCGGGTTGTTCCGGCGCTCGGTCAGCTCCAGGATCTGGCCGTGCTTGTTGCCGGTGCGCGGATTGGCCTCGTCCACCGGGGCCTTGCCGTCCGTGCCGCGGTCGGTGTTGTTGGTCAGCGCGACGTACACCCGGCCGGTGCGCGGGCTCGGCTCGACGTCCTCGGGGCGGTCCATCTTCGTCGCGCCCACCTTGTCGGCGGCGATCCGCGTGAAGACGTACACCTCCTCGGCCGTCATCCCGTCCACGTGCGAGGTGTCGCCGCTCGCCAGCGGGATCCACTCGCCGGAGCCGTCGAATTCCCCGTCGTCGGGCAGCTTCCCGGAACCGTCGATCTCCTTCGCCGGGCTGTCGCCGGTGAACTTGGCGACGTACAGCGTGCCCTCGTCCAGCAGCGTGCGGTTGTGCTCACGGGCGGTGCGGCTGCCGCCCTTCATCATGCGCTTGGACGACACGAACTTGTAGAAGTAGTCGAACTTCTCGTCGTCGCCCATGTAGAGCACCGGGCGGCCGTCGGTCGTCAGCCGCGGCTCGGCGGCCTCGTGCTTGAAGCGGCCCAGCGCGGTGAGCTTGCGCGGGGTGGAGTCCGGGTCGAACGGGTCCACCTCGATCACCCAGCCGAACCGGTTCGGCTCGTTGGGCTCCTGCGCCACGTCGAAGCGGTCGTCGTAACGCTCCCACTTGCGCTCGGAGGCGCCGTCCTCGAAGCCATAGCGCTTCAGGCGCTTCTTCGCGGTCGCGTCGGGCGCCTGGTCGGCGTTGGCGAAGTACTGGTTGAAGTTCTCCTCGCCCGACAGGACCGTGCCCCACGGGGTGATGCCGCCGCCGCAGTTGTTCAGCGTGCCCAGGATGCGCTTGCCGGACGGGTCCGCCGAGGTCCGCAGCAGCTTGCTGCCCGCCGCCGGGCCCGTCACCTCGAACGGCGTCGTCCCGGTGATCCGCCGGTTGAGGCGGTGCCGCGGTACGGCCGTCAGCTTGCCGACCTTGCGCTCCTCGGCCGCCACCACGACCGACAGCCCGTGCGCCGCCCAGCCGATCTCGGCCTGCTCCCGGGTGGGGTTGTCCGCGTCGTACCCCGCGAACATCAGCACCTCGTCGGTGTACTCGTGGTTGACCACCAGCAGCTGCCGGTCGTCCTCGTTCGGGACGTCCAGCACGGCCATGTAGTCGTTGTTGTAGCCGAACTGGCCCGCCTGAGCCTTCGCCGACTGGTTGTCCGGATCGAACGCGGGCGCACCGCGCAGGATCGGGTCGCCCCAGCGGATGACCAGATTCTGGTCATGCCCCTCGGGGACGACCACCGCGTCCTTCGTGTTCGGCGCGACCGGCGAAAAGCGCAGCCCGCGGGCGGGCTTGCCCGCCTTGCCCGACTGGCCCGGCTTGTCCGACGCGGCGGCGGCCGGACGCGCCTGCCCCACCGCCGCCACCCCCGTAGCGGCCGCGACGGTCACCACGGCGCTCGCCCGCATCAGCGAACGGCGCGACAGGGCGCCCGCGATGACGTCCCCCACGTAGGCGTTGTCACTCGTGTTCGGCGTCTCGTGGAAACAGGCGTCTCCACAGCGGTACCGGCAGGTCAGCGCGGAACGACCGCCCGGATGTGAGCTGATGAGCGGCAGGAGCTTGGGCACGACTTCCCCTCCGTAGGACGTCACATCGTGGCGGCCCCCGCCGACATGACGTCGGAATCCTTTGGCGGCGAAGCTAGGCGTGTAGAACCGCACGACGACAACCACACCGTGAACCGAAGGTGAACGACCGGCGACCGGAATCGGCGGCCGGAACCAGCCGGTACGCCCGCTAGCCTTTCGAGACCACGGTCATGCGCCGTCATGCACCGCACTCGAACACGTGAGAGGTATCTCCCATGGGCATACGGGACCTACTGCGCAAAGTATTCGGACGTTCCCGAGACACACGGGTGGACGATTCCGCTGCGCCGGAGGCGGCAGTTGTCCCGGACCCCCAGCCCGAGCCGAAGCCCGACCCGGCTCCGGCCCCGGCCCCGGCCCCGGCTTCCGCGGACTCCCCGCACGACCCGGCGCTGGCCGAACCCCTGAAGACCCTCGACGAGATCCTGGGCGCCCCCGCCGATTCCACCACCGCGCCCACCGCGCCCCCCAAGGGCAGCGACGAGGCCGCCACCACGCCCGCCGCGGCTACGGACGCCCAGCCGGAGCCGCCCGCCGAGGGCAAGGTCGCCACCCCGGCCGACGTCACGACAGACGTCGCGCCGGAGCCGAAGGCCAAGGACGAGCCCGAGCCCGCCGACGCCCAGGTCCAGCCGGTGGCGAAGGCCGACGAGGAGACCGACCAGGCCGAGGCGACGCCCGCCGCCACGGCGGAAGCGCTCGAGCCGGAGACGGCCGCGGCCGTCGAGGGCAAGGTCATCACCCCGGCTGACGTCACGACGGACGTCGGGCCGAAGGCGACGGCAGAGGACACACCGGCGAAGGACGACGCGACCGCCCGGGCGGCAGAAGCCGCCGCCGAGGCCGCGCCCGGGTCCGCACCCAGCGACGACGCCCAGAGCCAGCCGGTGACGGCCGAGCCCGCCGTCGCGGCCGACGACGAGGACGCCACCCCGGCGGCGGCCGAAACGCCGCAGGCCGAGACCGCGGCCCCCGTCGCAGCGTCGGAGGACGCTCAGCCCGCGTCGGCGGACGACGACGCCGAGGCAGGGGCGGTTGCCCCGGCCGAGCCGGTGGCGAACGCCGACGAGAGGCCCGCCCAGGCCGAGGCATCCACCGAGGCAACGCCCGCCGCCGCGGACGAGCCCGCCCCCACGGCGGAAGCGCTCGACCCGGAGACGGCCGCGGCCGTCGAAGGCAAGATCGTCACCCCGGCCGACATCACGACAGACGCCGCGCCGAAGGCGACGGCCAAGGACGCGACCACCCCGGCGGCGGAAGCCGCCGCCGAGGCCGCGCCCGAGCCGGTGGCCACGACCACCGAGGACGAGCCCGTACCGGCAGCGAAGCCGGAGGCCAGCGACGAGTCCGCGACGGCAGACGCCGAACCGGAGCAGGCCGAG
>NZ_GG657754.1:5163343-5185969 GCF_000158915.1 Streptomyces himastatinicus ATCC 53653
GCCGACGACAAGCCCGCCACCGCCACCGCTGGCAACGTGGACCTCGGCGGGCTCGCCGGGAAGGGGGCCGCTGCCGGGGACGCGCTGGCGGGGCTCGGGCTCGGCGGGGCACGGGCCGTCGTCTACCTCGTCCTCGACCGTTCCGGCTCAATGCGGAACTACTACAAGGACGGCACCGTCCAGCACTTCGCCGAGCAGACGCTCGCCCTCTCGGCGAGCGTCAACGACAGCGGCACCCTGCCCATCGTGTTCTTCTCGACGGACATCGACGGCACCGCCGAGATCGCCGTGGACGACTACAACGGCCGGGTCGAGGAGCTGCACGCCTCGCTCGGGCACATGGGGCGGACGAATTACCACCGGGCGATCGAAGCGGTGATCGAGCACTACAAGGCGTCCGGCACGAAGGACCCCGCCCTCGTCGTCTTCCAGACGGACGGCGCGCCCACCGGCAAGGCGGCGGCCGAGAAGGCGCTGTGCGAAGCGGCGGGGCTGCCGCTGTTCTGGCAGTTCGTCGGGTTCGGCGATCCGGAAGCGAAGGGGTTCGACTTCCTCCGTAAGCTCGGCACCTCACCGGCGCTCGCCGTACCCGCCAAGCGGGCGCTGGACAACGCGGCGTTCTTCCACGCCGGTCTCGACCCCCGGTCGCTGTCCGACGCGGAGGTCTACGGGGAGCTGCTGAAGGCGTTCCCGGGGTGGCTCGAGGGGGCTCGGGCCGCGGGCGTCCTCGCGTAGTACGGACACAGCACAGCCGAGGGCCATCCGCGCACCGAAACACCGCGCGGGTGGCCCTCGGCGCTCGGATACGATATGGGCGGCCGCTGCGACCCGTGCAGCGAGCCGAAAGTCACCCACCGTACCGACTTGGGAGCAGCCTGCAATGGCTCGACACCTCATCACCAGCGCCCTTCCCTACATCAACGGGATCAAGCACCTGGGCAACATGGTGGGGTCCATGCTCCCGGCCGACGTCTACTCCCGTTATATGCGCCAGCGCGGCCACGACGTGCTGTACATCTGCGCCACGGACGAGCACGGCACCCCGGCCGAGCTGGCCGCCAAGGAGGCGGGGCTGCCGGTGGACGTGTTCTGCGCGCAGCAGCACGACGCGCAGAAGGCGATCTACGACGGCTTCGGCCTGGCCTTCGACTACTTCGGCCGCAGCTCCTCCGCGCAGAACGTCGAGATCACCCAGCGGATCGCGCGCGAGCTGAAGGGACACGGCTTCATCGAGGAGCGGTCGATCCGGCAGGTGTACTCCAACGCCGACGGCCGCTTCCTCCCCGACCGCTACATCGAGGGCACCTGCCCGCACTGCGGTTACGACCGGGCCCGCGGCGACCAGTGCGAGAACTGCACCCGGGTGCTGGACCCGACCGATCTGATCGACGCCCGCTCCGCGATCAGCGGCAGCAGCGATCTGGAGATCCGGGAGACCAAGCACCTGTTCCTGCTCCAGTCGAAGCTGGCCGAGGAGGTCGGGACCTGGGTCGAGGAGAACGGGAAGCAGTGGCCGACCCTCGCCTCCTCCATCGCCCGCAAGTGGCTGACGGAGGGGCTCCAGGACCGCGCGATCACCCGCGACCTGGACTGGGGCGTTCCGGTCCCGGCGGACACCTGGCCGGAGCTGGCGGCCGAGGGCAAGGTCTTCTACGTGTGGTTCGACGCCCCGATCGAGTACATCGGCGCGACGAAGGAGTGGGCGGACCGGGACCCGGAGAACCGCGACTGGAAGTCGTGGTGGTACGACGTGGACACCACCGTCCGCTACACCGAGTTCATGGCGAAGGACAACGTCCCGTTCCACACGGTGATGTTCCCGGCCACGCTGCTCGGCACCCGGGACGTCTGGAAGAAGGTCGACTTCGTCAAGGCGTTCAACTGGCTGACGTACTACGGCGGCAAGTTCTCCACGTCGCAGAAGCGCGGGGTGTTCACGGACGCCGCGCTGGAGGTGCTGCCCGCCGACTACTGGCGCTACTTCCTGATGGCGAACGCGCCCGAGTCCGACGACACCTCCTTCACCTGGGAGCACTTCACCGCCACGGTCAACAAGGACCTGGCGGACACCCTCGGCAACTTCGTCAACCGGGTGCTGTCGTTCTCCCGCAAGCGGTTCGGCGACGAGGTCCCGGCGGGGAAGGCCGCGGGGGAGGCCGAGGAGCGGCTCGGCGAGGAGATCGCGCGGCTGCTGGCGGAGTACGAGGAGCACATGGACACGCTCCAGTTCCGCAAGGCGGCGGCGGCGCTGCGCGCCCTGTGGAGCGCGGGCAACTCCTACCTGGAGGAGAAGGCCCCCTGGCTGGAGATCAAGTCCGACCAGGAGGCGGCGGCCCTCACGCTCCGCACGGCGATGAACCTGATCCACCTCTACGCGATCGTCTCGGAGCCCTTCATCCCGGCGGCGGCGGCGGCCATGCGGTCGGCGTTCGCGCTGGAGGGGGACACCGCGCGGTGGGTCGGCCAGGAGGAGGCCAGGGCGCTGGCGTCGGTCCCGGCGGGCACGGGCTTCACGGTGCCGCCGGTGCTCTTCGCGAAGATCACCGAGGAGGACCTGGAGTCCTACCGGGAGCGCTTCGGCGGCACGGAGGAGCCGGTGGCGGCCGAGGAGCCCACGGAGCCCAAGGCGAAGTAAGGACGGCGTCGATCGTTCGGCAACCGTACGTTTAGCCCGCTCGATGACCCTGTGGAGGCAACCTCCACAGGGAAGTCGAGGAACCCAGTGCCGGACCCAAGTGTCACGGTGTCGGTCCACGGCCCCGATCCGCTCGCGCGGGCCGGGGTCGTCCGCCATCTGGATCAGCAGCCCAGCGTCGAGCTGACGCACCGGACCGGCACGGTGGCCGTCATGCTCGCCGAACGCCTCGACGCCCGCGCCGGGGCCGAGCTGCGCCACCTGGTGCGGGGCGGGCGGCAGCGGGTGGTCCTGGTCGCGGGCGAGCTGCGCGAGGCGGAACTGCTGACGGTGATGGAGTACGGCGTACGGGCGGTGCTGTGGCAGCACCGGACCACGCCCCGGCGGCTGCTGCGCGCGGTGCACCGGGCCGCCCGCGCGGAGCGGGGCGAGCCGTGCGGCGTGGACCGGCGGCTGACCGACCTCTTCCCGCGCTGACGCTCAGCGCATCACGTCGTACGCGGGCACATCGCGTCGACAGGGCATCAAAACTTACTCAGCGCCATAGTTGCCGTATGCATCACCCGCTCGGGTCAACCCAACGAGCGGTCAGCGATCTGCCGCAGCCGCTCCTCGAAGACGCTGGCAGCGTCCGGCGTGAACGAGGCGAGCGCGACCATGCCCGTCAGGATCACGTCGCACAGCTCCTTGCGGACGTCGTCCTCGGTGTGGCTCGCGCCCTTCCTCGGGTTCGAGCCGAGCATTCCGTGCATCGCCTCGGCGACCTCCCCGGCCTCCTCGGTGATCTTGAGTACACGCATGATCCGCGTCGCGTCAGGGGCGAGCGGGCTCTCCGCATCCAGCCACTCACGCAACCGCTCGACGGTCTTCCAGGTCTCATCCATCACAGTCCTCCAGGGGTCAGAACAGCGCCGGTACCAGTTCGGCGGCCTCAGTGGGGTCGGTTACCGGCAGCGTCCTCGCAGGGTGCAGAGCGAGCGAGACGGTGAGCGCGGAATGGTCGGTGAGCCGGTCCGTACCCGTACGCGGTTCGTGGACGTAGGAGCAGGCACGTAGCTCGGCCGCCAGGCGCGCCGACGCGTGCGCGTGGTCGTAGCGGTAGCCGTCACCGGTCCGGCCCACCCACGAGTATTCGGCGGCGTCCGGGTGCAACGCGCGGAACGCGTCGCGGTACCCGGTCGCCCCCAACCATTCGTAGAACCCGTACTCGAACGGCTGGAAGAACCGGTACGTGGGCCTGTGCTCAGGCTCCAGCACGTTGAAGTCGCCGAGCACCAGCCCCAACCCGGCGTCACCGCGCGGCAAACCCGTGCGGCACTGTTCGAGGAACGTCCGCTTCCGCGTGGTCTTCGCTTCCGACGCATCCCGAGAGGGCACGTACAGGCCGGTGATGTCGAGCGGGCCTTCATCGGTCGCGACGGTCACCGACACCGCGCGGTGCGGCAGGTACCCGACGGAGGCCGGCCCCTGCTGGGTCGGCAGGCGACTCACGATCATCGCGCCGCGCTCGCCACGTTCCGGCCGGGAAAAGGTGACCGCGTATCCGGCGTCACCGAACTGGGAGGCCAGGAAGGTGCAGCCAGCGCTGTCGACCGTCTCGGTCAGTACAAGCACCTGCTCGGGCCGCGCCGCGAGGTACGCGAGCTGGCGTTCGGCGCGTTCTCTTGACGGATTATTGAGGTTGAACGTCAGCACGTCGAGCGAACTCGCCTGGCTGGTCATGAGCTGCACCTCATCCACGGTTCCTGATCGCCGCGACGATGTCGCGAGCGATCCTTTCCGGCCCTTCGGTGGTCACGTCGAACTGGACGACGTGCACGCCTGCGGCCATGAGGAACCTAGCCGCTTCGCGGAACGCCGCGCATTCCCGCTGGCTGCTGCCAAACTCCCGCTCGTAGCGGCTGTGCGCGCCCCGCTCGGTCAAACGCTTCTCGATCACGTCGTCGCGAGCGTTGAGGATGACGGCCAGGTCGGGCATGTCGGCGTGCCTGTTGAGTTCCCAGACCAGGTCACGGCCGACGCCGTCCATCACCTGTAGCACCAGCGAGGAGGCGACGTAGCGGTCACACACGACGACGTCGCCACGCGCCACCGCAGGTCGGATCTCGTCTTCAAGGTGCTGGTACCGGTCGGCTGCGATCAGGCAGGCCATCGCCATGCCGCGGTAGTCGTCGGTGCCCTGCCGGGCGAGTCGCCCCAGTGCGGTGTCGCTGGGCTCCCGTGTGGCGTGCGCCGTCACGCAGGCGGCGCGCAGCTCGGCGACGACGGCGGCCGTCAGGGTGGATTTGCCCACGCCGCCCGGTCCGTCGATCGTCACGAACATCCCGGTCACGACACCCCCACCACGGGAAGCGCACGGGGCTGGTGCGGCACGACGGGACACTGCTCGCTGTCGACGGCGCCGATGCGGTGCCCGGCGGCGACGACGGCCGCGGGGCAGCCCTTCCCGCAGCGGCTCGACATGGAGCAGCCTCCGCACGTGTCGTTCCCGCCGAGGTCCCACCGGTCGCTGAACCGGCCGTAGGCGTCGAGTCGCGCGGCCACGTCGTCGTGCTCCCACACGTTCCCGACGAGGAAGTCCGTGTCCGGGTGCTGGCTGACCTTCGTGCGAGCGGCGAACGCCAGGTAGGGGCAGACTGCGACCTCGCCCTTGGTGAAGACGTAGATGATCGTCCCCGCCTCACACCCGGAGAGGGGCTTGCCGTCGTTCGGGAACCGGATGTGGACCATGTCCACGCCCTCGTCGGCGAACGGCATCGTCAGGTCGCGAATGTGCCGCATGTGATCGTCCGGGCGGCGCAGCTTCCGTGACGAGTTCGCACCTCTGCCCATTTCGCCGAGCGGGTTCATCAGTACGTACGTCGCGCCCTGGTCCCGGGCGAACGCGCACAGCTCGGCGTACTCCTCGTCCTGTGCAAGGTTGTTCGGCGTGCACAGCAGCCCCTGGAGAATGCCCGCCTTCGCGAACCGCTTCACCGTCGCCACGGTCTCGTCGAAGCCCTCGGGTCGGCCCCGGAACTTCCCGTGCGAGTCGGCAGAGAACCCATCCAGGCTGACATTCATGTGAGCGTCGAGCGCAGCGAGTTCACGGATCTGCTCGTCGGTGACCATCGTCGCGTTGGTACACAGCCCGACACCCATGCCTGCCTCACGGAAGTCGGCCGTGATCTGGAGCAGGTCGGGATGCATGAACGGCTCCCCGCCGGTGAGTGTCACCCGGTTCACCCGGGCCTCGGCGAGCTGTGGGATCAGCCGTTCCCGGACGCCGTCGAGGGGCATGTAGTCGCCGCGTTTCGTCGCGGACACGAAGCAGTGTGCGCACTTTTCGTTGCACGGCTCGCACACCTGGATCAGAGCCTTGCGGTGGGGATGGTCAACGGTCGTGCGGAAGTAACAGGACGCGGCCTGTTCGCCAGTGATGATCGGTCGTGCAGTCATGCGGCCTCCGTGGATTCGGGTGGAAACCGGCTACCGGCCGGCCGCCGTGACGCAGCGCGGCCGGGGGCCGGAGATCAGCGGGCGGGAGCCTGGTCCCGCGCTTGGATGTACCGGCGTGCTTTGCCGCGCATCCGGTTCAGGCAGTCCTCGCACGCGAAGATCGGCGCGTGCCATCCGTCTTCCTGGAACGGGCCGACGAACAGCACCAGGACGCCAGAGCGCTCGCAGTACAGCCAGCACTCGCCGGTCGCCCACTCTCGCCAGGCCATTCGTTCGCTCCTGTACCGGGGACCCCCGGGCCTGCCTCCGACGGGGGGCGGTTGCAGGCCCGGGGCGTCTCAACCCCATGCCGACACCTGACTGGATCGGCGGAGGGGAATCTTCACTTCGTCGCGATGCCGTAGCCCACGGCCGCCAATGAGGCGAGCACCGTCAGGACGTAGACCACCTGGGCGCGGAGCGGCGTCACGGGCTGACCTCCAGCTCGGCCCAAACCCGTTTCCCCCAACGCATTGGATCGACGCCCCACTTCTGGGACATCGCAGCGACTATCGCCAGCCCCCGGCCATTCACGTCGTCCTCCCCCGCGTCGCACAGAGTCGGCAGCTTGCGGGACCGGTCGGTGACCGCGATCCGCACGCGCTTGGGGCCGACCCTCGACACCTTCACCCGGATCATTTCCAGCCGCGCATGCTTGACGGTGTTCGACACCAGCTCGGTCACCACCAGCCAGGCCGAGTCCTCGACGTCTTCCAGGCCCCACACCCGCAGCGACGACGACACCAGTCCCCGCGCCGCACTTGCCGATTCCCGCTCTCGACGCATCGTCTCGCTGTACGCGGGGACGCCCGTTGCTGATGGCTCGGTCATCGTGCTCACGCCGCTCCTCACCTTCGGGTTCGGGGGTGACTCCAGGCGACACCCAGTGAACGACCGGCACGACAGCGGCGACAGGTGGAACCAGGTGGAAGTACAGCGCATGACCCCGGTGATTTTTACTTTCACGCTGTCGTGACCTGATCGCGGAGCGCTACCTTCGTCCTGTGTACGCAAACGCCAAGCTGGAAGCGCGAATCGAACAACTCGGCTTCTCCCAGGTCGGTTTGGCCAGGGAAATCAACCTTGCGGTCGAACGATTGACCGGTTCTCCTGGATTAGTCACTGACGCAGACGTGCGCCGCTGGTTGCGATACGAGACCAAGTGGCCGCAAGACCGCATCCGGCTTTGCATCGAAGAGGTGCTCGACACCTCGTCCGAGGACTTAGGGTTCACCCCCCGGCGCAGGAAGAGTCGTGCACCATCGGAGGACGGGCCCGTGCAGCGTCGCGCATTCGTCAATGCAGTAGGCGGAGCGGGGTTGAGCCTCGCTATTCCGCAGGGAAGGCAGAAACGGCTGGGTATCAGTGACGTCGATAGGTTTCATCAGGACTACGTGCAGATCCTCCAGGAAGACCGGGTTGTAGGAGGCACGAGGCGGGTGGAGAACCTGGCCATCGAGCTTGGTACGCGGGTCCAGTCCGCGCTCACCACCGGGGCGGTCTCCAGCCGCGTACGGGACATGCTGCATCGTCTTGCTGCCGACGCGATGGCGGCTGCGGCGTTCGCCGCCCTCGACGCAAGCTCCCCGAAGCGGGCTCGCGCACACCTGGACAAGGCCATGACCTTGGCCGGCCTGTCGCGAGATAGCCAGACGAGGTACCGCGTGTGGGATCACCTGATGCTCGCGTCGAGTATGCGAGAGAACCATGCTGAGGCTGCTGCTGCTGCCGATGTGATGAAGCGATCGACCGCAGCACGGTGTGATCCTCTTTTTGCCTCTCTCGGGCACATGCGCAACGCCAACGCGCTGGCCCGACTGGATCAGCGCACAGACGCCTTACGCGCTCTCGAACTGGCAGAGAAGCACTTCGGCCGCATCGCTCAGTCGGTGCGCTCAGACTGGATCAGCTTCTACGGGGTCGCCGAGTTCGACGCCTTGTCCTCGTACGTATGGACAGCGGTCGGGGAGCACGGCCGGGCGGAATTCTGTCTGCACCGAACGCTGTCGGCCATTCCCGAGGGTATGGCCCGCGACAGAGCGCTGTTCACCGCGCATCTATCTCTGGCGCAGGTCAGGCAGGGTGAGCTTGAATTGGGCTGCGCCACCGCGAGGAAGGCGTCAGCCCTGCTGCTTCCCGGCTCCGGGTCACGAAGGACTGCCAAGACCTTGGCCAGGGGGCGCGAACTGCTCATCGCCTCCGGATCGAAGGCCCCTGAAGTAACGGGGTGGACTGAGGAGTCTCGACAATGGATCTGAGGCGGTACGGTCACGTCGACGCTCAAGACGTGCGTTCGATGCTGCTGGACATCCACGACGAGGTGTATGCAGACGACCCCGACCCGTTCCACTCTCGCGAGCGTTTCACGTACTTCCTGAACCTGTGGTCCTCACGGAAGAACTGGAGATGCGTATCCGGCTGGGAGAACGGCGGCCCGGTCGGCTATGCCTACGGCTCAGTCCTCGCGCCCGGTGGCTGGTGGCAAGGCAGCACCCGGCCCAGTGATCTACGAGGCCCCGTGTTCGCGCTGTCGGAACTCATGGTGTTACCCAAGTGGCGCGGGACCGGCAGAGCCAAGACGATCCATGACGCACTGATAGCTCCCGTCGATGCGAGGGTGGTGTCGCTTCAGGTGGAGATCGCACACAAGAAGGTCGTGCGGCTCTACGAGAGCTGGGGGTATCGAAAGGTGGACGAGTCCACGTCACACGACGACTCGCCCCACTACGCGGTGATGCTCAGGGATCTCCGGTAGCTGTCAGCGAAACGGCCGCCCGCGATGTCGCTGGGCGGCCGTACGTGGTGCCCGGAACCGGACGTGAACCGGAACCGGAGCCGGAACCCCCGGAGAGCCCCCCACGAGCTCCCCGGGGGCCGCCGTCACATGCCGGTGCCGTCGTTCGTCGCGTCGGGGTCGACGCCGAGGGTCAGCGAGCCGACGACCCCCTTGGCGATCTTCCCCTTGCGGTACTGGAGCTTCAGCAGACCGCCCTCGGCCCCGTTGCCGGGGTAGATGGTGTCCTCGTCCAGGGTGGTGCGCGGAGTGGTGCTGGTGCTGTACGGCGCCACCTCGGCGGAGGCGAGCACGGACTCCTCGTCGAAGAAGAGCTGCCCGGTGTGGCAGGCGTGGCCGCCCTCGTAGCCGGAGTCGGTCATCTTGCCGCCCACGTGCACCTTGGTGTGGATGTGCACGCACCGGCCCCGGTACCAGCCGGGGAAGACGGTGGTGAACTCCACGAACCCGTGCCGGTCGGTGAGCTGGGTGCCGCGCAGGTACCGCTTGTCGTCGGTCGGATCCTGGTGGCCGCCGCCGGGCGGGGCCCCGGTCGGTGCGCCGGTGGGCGTGTCCGTGGGGGTGCCGGTGGGCGGCGCGCCGGTCGGCGGGGTGCCGCCGCCGCTGCTGGAGTCCTCGTAGCCGGAGTACAGCCCGAGCGCGTCGCAGTGCCAGATGTCGACGGCGGCCTTCGCCAGCGGTTTGCAGGTCTCGGAGTCGATCAGTTTGAGCCGGAGGGTCATCGGGATGCCCGCCTTGCCCTCCGTGATGTTCTTTCTGATCTTGTCGGCGTCGATGTAGTACGGGCCCTCGGTGGTCTCCGAGGTGAGCTTGTAGCAGACCTCCTTGGACGGGGAGGAGGCCGACGCCGAGGGCGAGGCGGAGGTGGAGCCGTCGGGCGAGGCCGAGGCGGTGGTGGCGGCGACGGTGCCCAATCCGGCTGCCGCGACCGCGGCGCCGCCCGCCACGACGACCCGACGCCTCGTCATGTCCCGCCCGTTCGCGGGGGTGTTCTCCTGGGGTTCGGTCATGGCAGAGGACGCTAGAGCCGCAACCTGGCAAGGGCATGGGTGCTCCCTGTGAATGCCTGTGCGAACGACGTCAATGAGCCAAGTCGGCCCGCCGAAGGTTCAGCGAGGCATGTCAGCGGGCCAGCGAGTCCGAGGGGCCCATCACCACGACCGGATGGCGCGCGGGATCGAGCGTACGCAGCAGCTTCCGCATATGCGCCTTGGAGAGGCTGACGCAGCCCTGGGTGGGCCCGTCGTGGTCGACGTGGAACCAGATGCCGCCGCCCCGGTCCTCGCCCAGCGGGCGGGTCCAGTCGCGCGGGGAGGTCCCGGCCTTCCGGTTGTAGTTGATCGCCACGACGTAGTCGAAGGCCCCGGCCAGCGGCTCACCCTCGGCACCGGTGCCGGTGATGGTGAAGCCCTGCTCGGCGTGGTCGTAGGTGAGCCGGGTGCCGGGGTCGGGCAGCTTCCCGCCCGCGTCGGTGAGGGGGAAGACGCCGATCGGGGAGCGGAGGTCGCCCTGCCGGTGGTGGTCGGTCCAGCCGCGGGCGGCGTTGTGCGCCTTCCAGGAGGGTCCGGCCCGCCAGGTGGGGCCGCCGTCGGCGTCGCCCTCCCGGTCGCCGGTGGTCCCCTCCGCCGCGGAGCGCTCGTAGAGCACGACGGAGGAGCGGGTCGCGTTACGGCCGTTGCCGGTGACGACCACGACCTGCTCGGCGTCCCGGGGCACCTCGGCGCGGGTGCGCGGCCCGAGCCCGGGCAGGTCGCCCGCCCGCTCGGCGGGGGCGGGCCGCCCGGCGGGGCTCTGTGTGCCCGTGGGGGCGCCCGCCGCGCCGGACCGGCCCGCGGTGCCCTTGGCGTCCGCGGAGCCCTTGGCGTCCGCGGCGTGCTTACGGGACCCGTCCCCGGGTCCCGCGCAGCCCGCGAGCACCGCGATGAGCAAGGCCGTGGCAACGGCCGGAATCCGTACCCTCACTGTGTCCTCCACCCCTGGGAACCCACCGGGCACGGACTCCTCTCTCTTCCGCGCCGTTACTCGGCGTCTTTCCCCTCGACCGGCTTCTCAGCCTTCTCGGCCTTCTCGGCCTGCTTGATCTGCGGCTTGCGCACCGACAGGTGCAGCTCGCGCAGCCGGGCCTCGTCCACCTCGCTGGGCGCGCCCATCAGCAGGTCCTGGGCGTTGCCGTTGAGCGGGAAGGCGATGGTCTCGCGGATGTTCGGCTCGTCGGCGAGCAGCATGACGATGCGGTCGACGCCGGGGGCGATGCCACCGTGCGGCGGCGCCCCGAAGTGGAACGCGCGCAGCATGCCGCCGAATTCCCGCTCGACCTCGTCGCGGGAGTATCCGGCGATCCCGAACGCCTTGAACATCACGTCCGGCTCGTGGTTCCGGATGGCGCCGGACGACAGCTCGGTGCCGTTGCAGACGATGTCGTACTGCCACGCCAGGATGTCCAGCGGGTCCTGGTTCTCCAGCGCGTCCAGGCCGCCCTGCGGCATGGAGAACGGGTTGTGGGAGAACTCGATCTCGCCGGTGTCCTCGTTCCGCTCGAACATCGGGAAGTCCACGATCCAGCAGAACCGGAAGACGTTCTCCTCGAAGTGGCCGGTCCGCTTGGCGGCCTCGACGCGCACCGCGCCCATGATCTTGGAGACCTCGTCGAAGTCGCCCGCGCCGAAGAAGATCGACGTGCCGGGCTTGCCCTCGACCTCGGCGATCAGCTTCTCGACGTCCTCGTCGGTGAGGAACTTGGCGATCGGCCCGGTGAGCTTGGAGTCCTCACCGATCCGGACCCAGGCAAGACCCTTGGCGCCCTGCTCTACCGCGAACTCGCCCATCTGGTCGAAGAACTTCCGCGGCTGCTCGGCGGTGTCCGGCACGGCCAGCGCGCGCACGTGCTTGTCGGCGAACGCCTTGAAGCCGGAGCCCGCGAAGACATGGCTGACGTCGACCAGTTCCAGCTGCGCGCGCAGGTCCGGCTTGTCGGAGCCGTACTTCAGCATCGCCTGGCGGAACGGGATCCGCGGGAACGGCGAGGTGACGTGGCGGCCGTTGCCGAACTCCTCGAACAGCTCGGTCATCACCTTCTCGATGACCTCGAAGACGTCCTCCTGCTCGACGAAGCTCATCTCGACGTCGAGCTGGTAGAACTCGCCCGGGGAGCGGTCGGCGCGGGCGTCCTCGTCGCGGAAGCAGGGCGCGATCTGGAAGTAGCGGTCGAAGCCCGCGATCATCAGCAGCTGCTTGAACTGCTGCGGGGCCTGCGGCAGGGCGTAGAACTTGCCCGCGTGCAGCCGGGACGGGACCAGGAAGTCACGCGCGCCCTCGGGCGAGGTGGCGGACAGGATCGGGGTCGCCATCTCGTTGAAGCCCTGCGCGGTCATCTTCTGCCGGATCGCGGAGATCACGGCGGAGCGCAGCATGATGTTGCGGTGCATCCGCTCCCGGCGCAGGTCCAGGAAGCGGTGCTCCAGACGCCGCTCCTCGCCGACCCCGTCCTCCGGGTAGACGGTGAAGGGCAGCGGGTCGGCCGCGCCGAGCACCTCGACGTCGGCGACCTCGACCTCGATCTCGCCGGTCGGCAGTTCGGGGTTGACGTTGTCGGCGCCGCGGGCGATCACCCGGCCGTCGACGCGGACGACGCTCTCCTTGGAGATCGAGCTGAGCTTCTCGTTGGCCGCGGTGTCGGGCCGGACGACGAGCTGCACCAGGCCGTAGTGGTCGCGCAGATCGATGAAGAGGATGCCGCCCAGGTTCCGTCGATTGTGCAGCCAGCCGGAGAGCCGTACGTCGGTGTCGACGTCAGCGGCGCGGAGCTGGCCACAGTTGTGGGACCGGTACCGATGCATCATTCATCCAAGTCGTCAGGTCGGGATTGTTGCGTACCCTCGTGTAGCTTCCGGCCAAGCCTACCGGCGCCGTGACCTTCACTGGTAAGCGCGCGGAAAATGCCCATAAGGTAGCGCAATGCGCACCGAGGACCTGCTGGCCGCCATAGCGACCGGACTGTGGCGGTGGGACAGCGTCTCGGGCGCCGTCTCCTACGACGCCGAAGCGGCCCGCCTGGTGGGGCTGCCCGCCGAGGCGGTCACGCTCCCCGAGGCCGCGGCCCGGGCCTGCTTCCACCCGGCGGACTGGCTGGAGATCCAGTCCATCGTGGCGCTGGCGGCGGCCGAGGGCACCCTCGCCGAGGCCCGGATGCGCATCGTGGACGAGAAGGGCAAGGTGCTGCGCACCGTGCGCACCCGGTCGCGGCCGGTCGACCGCGCTGACGGCCGAGACGGTCAGCTGCTGATCGGCACCCTCCAGGAGGTCCCCGAACCGCTGCCCGGCACCACCGCGGGCGGCACCCCGGTCACCGGCGACTGGCGGCGCAACCGCGAGGCGTTCCTGCTGGACGCCGGGCGGGCGCTGGCCGAGGCGATGTCCACCGCCGAGGTGCTGCGGGTGGCCGCGGGGCTGTCCATGCCCGGCTTCTCGCCGGACGGGCTCGCGGTCTTCGGCGTCAAGGGGGACCGGATCTCGCTGATCGGCCACCACGGGCACCGCATCGACACCGAGCACCCCGCCGCCGACATGCCGGCGGCCACCGACCATCCGGCGGCCGAGGTGGTCCGTACCGGCCGGGCGGTCTATCTGCCCTCGCCGGAGGAGTACCGCGGCCGGTTCCCGGCCGCCTGGCGCCGGATGCGGCCCCTCAAGCGCCGGTCCTGGGCCTTTCTGCCGCTGATCGTCGCGGGCCGCACCATCGGCGCGTGGATGGCCGGGTTCGCGCACCCGGTCGCGTTCTCGCCCGACGAGCGCTCGGTGCTCACCACGATCGCGCGGATGCTGGCCCAGGCGCTGTCCCGGGCCGCCCTCCAGGAGACCGAGCGCGAGCTGTCGGACGGCCTCCAGCGCTCCATGCTGCCCGCCGCCAAGCCCGACATCCCGGGGCTCACGGTGGCCGCGCGCTACGTGCCGACCGGCGGCGGGCTCCAGGTCGGCGGCGACTGGTACGACGTGATCGCGCTGCCCTCGGGGCGCACCGCCCTGGTGATCGGCGACGTCCAGGGGCATGACGTCCGGGCCGCCGGGATCATGGGGCAGCTGCGGATCGCGGTCCGGGCGTACGCCTCCGAGGGCCACCACCCGGACGCGGTGCTCGCCCGCGCCTCCCGCTTCCTGTGCGGGCTCGCGGACCCCGGCGGGGACGGGGCCAACGACCCGCGGTTCGCGACCTGCCTGTACATGGAGGTCGATCCGGTCGCGGGCACCCTGGACATCGCCCGGGCGGGCCATCCGGACCCGGCGGTCCGGCTGGCCGACGGCACGATGATGATCCGCCCCACCGCGGGCGGACTGCCGCTGGGCGTCGACCCGGAGGGCGACTACCCCACCACCCGGCTGGTGCTGGAGCCCGGCGAGACGCTGCTGATGTGCACCGACGGGCTGATCGAGACCGGTGGCCACGATCTGGAGACCGGCTGGGACCGGATCCGGTCGATCTTCGAGCACCCGGCGACCGCGACCGACGGCCCCCATGATCTGGAAGCGCTCGCCGAGGCCCTGGTGCAGGCCGTGCACGGGCCGCCCTCGCACCACACCACCGGCCCCCTCGCCGACCGCCGCGAGGACGACATAGCGCTGCTGCTGATCCGCCGGGACGCGGAGGTGTGCCTGGTCGGGCCCGGTTCGGCGCCGGTGCGGCGTACCGCGATCACGCTCGCGCAGGCCGAGCCGGAGCGGATAGCGGGCGCCCGCCGCCAGCTGCGCGACATGCTGCACGACTGGGCGGACCCGGACCAGGTCGAGTCGGCGGTGCTGCTGCTCTCCGAGATGGTCACCAACGTCCTGGTGCACACCGACGGGGACGCCTTGCTGGTCGCCGAGGTCAGCGGGCGGCGCGGCTCCAGACGGCTGCGGCTCGACGTCGCGGACGGCAGCGACGAGCTGCCGCACCGCCGCCGCCCCGGCGAACTCGCGTCGTCGGGGCGGGGGCTGATGCTGATGGAAATGCTGGCCGACGCCTGGGGCGTCGACCCGCGCGGCGACGGCAAGTGCATCTGGTACGAACTGCACGAACGCCCGCCGGAGCCGTAGGCCCGCGGCACCGGGGCCGCGGGGCGGCTGCGGAGGCGGAGCCGCCGCATCGTCCGGGCCCGGCCGCTCGGGCCGAGGCACGGGCCCGGGACAGCGCCCGGTCCCGCTTACTCGGCGTCAGCCGGAACCGTGCCGAGCTTTCCGGCGCGGAAGTCGTCGAAGGCCTGGGACAGTTCGGCGTGGGTGTTCATCACGAACGGGCCGTAGTGCATCATCGGCTCGCGGATCGGCTGCCCGCCGAGCAGCACCACCTCGAAGTTGGGGCTGCGCGACTCCTGCGCCGCGTCCGCCCGTATCGTCAGCGCGTCACCGTCGCCGAAGACCACCGTCTGCCCGGTGCGGAAGGGCCGCTGCTCGGCGCCCGCGGTGCCGCGCCCGGCGAGCCCGTAGGCCAGGGCGTTGAAGTCGGTGCGCCAGGGCAGGGTCAGCTCGGCGCCGGGGTTCAGCGACACGTGCAGCATGGTGATCGGGGTGTGGGTGACGCCCGGGCCCTGGTGGCCGTCGATGTCGCCCGCTATCAGCCGCAGCAGCGCACCGCCGTCGGCGGAGGTGAGCAGCTTGACCTTGGCGCCACCGATGTCCTGGTAGCGCGGCGGCATCATCTTGTCCTTGCTCGGCAGGTTCACCCACAGCTGGAGCCCGTGGAAGAGGCCGCCGGACATGACCAGGGACTCCGGCGGGGCCTCGATGTGGAGCAGCCCGGCGCCCGCGGTCATCCACTGGGTGTCGCCGTCGTTGATCGTGCCGCCGCCACCGTGCGAGTCCTGGTGCACGAAGGTGCCGTCGATGAGGTACGTCACGGTCTCGAAGCCGCGGTGGGGGTGCCAGGGGGTGCCCTTGGGCTCGCCCGGCGCGTACTCCACCTCGCCCATCTGGTCCATCATGATGAACGGGTCGAGGTGCTGGTAGTCGATGCCGGCGAAGGCGCGCCGCACCGGGAATCCCTCGCCCTCGAAGCCGCTGGGCGCGGTGGCGACGCCGAGCGCCGGACGCGGGCGCGCCTCGGCGGGGGCTGCGACCCGGGGCAGGGTCAGGGGGTTGTCTACGGTCACTGCGGGCATGACGGCCTCCTCGGTCGTTCATCATTCAACTTAATTGAAGGCTGAACGACCCGCAAGAGGGGCCCTATTCCGGCTCTAGCGGGACACGAGGGGTGTGAGGGATGCCTCAGCCATCCGCGAAGCGATGGCGTCTAGCCATACATGCGCCGCATGGCGAAGTCGACCATCTGCTCCACGGCCTTCGCGTCGAAGACCATGCGGTGCTCACCCTCCATGTCGAGGACGAAGCCGTAGCCGGTCGGCAGCAGGTCGATCACCTCGGCACCGGTGATCACGAAGTACTTGGACTCCTTGCCCGCGTACCGCCGCAGCTCCTTGAGCGAGGTGAACATCGGGATCACCGGCTGCTGGGTGTTGTGCAGCGCGAGGAAACCCGGATTGTCACCGCGCGGACAGTAGACCTTGGAGGCCGCGAAGATCTGCTGGAAGTCCTCGGCCGCCATCGAGCCCGTGGTGAAGGCGCGCACCGCGTCCGCGAGGGACGGCGGCGAGGGCTCGGGGTACAGCGGCTGCCCACCGTAGCCGGGCCCCGGCTGTGAGTGGTGTGACGCATGCGGCTGCTGTTGCGGCGGAGGTGGCGGGGCGGCGTAACCCTGCCCAGCGCTCGCGTTCTGGTCGTAGCCGTACATGAGCTGAAGCGTACTGAGTCACAGTTAGCGGGTTGAGGGTTGCCCTTTATTACCCACGGGTAGCATCATGGCGACACCGGATTGACTGCACCGGACTCTGCTTGATCGATACCGCGCCACGAAGAGGTCCCTGCCTCTCCCGAGCCTTACGGAGCCGTCGCCATGGGGCACTACAAGTCGAATCTCCGCGACATCGAGTTCAACCTCTTCGAGGTGCTCGGCCGCGACAAGCTGTACGGCACCGGACCGTTCGCGGAGATGGACATCGAGACCGCCAAGAGCGTGCTCGCCGAGATATCCCGGCTCTCGGAGAACGAGCTGGCCGCTTCCTACGCCGATTCGGACCGCAACCCGCCGGTCTTCGACCCGAAGACGAACACGGCGCCGCTGCCCGAGTCGTTCAAGAAGAGCTACCGGGCGTACATGGACGCCGAGTGGTGGCGGCTCGGGGTACCGGAGAGCCTCGGCGGCACCTCCTGCCCGCGCTCCCTGCTGTGGGCCTCGGCCGAGACCATCCTCGGCGCCAACACCCCGATCTGGATGTATGCCTCCGGACCGGCCTTCGCGGGGGTGCTGCACGACGAGGGCACCGAGGAGCAGCTGAAGATCGCGCAGCTGATGGTGGACAGGCAGTGGGGCTCCACCATGGTGCTGACCGAGCCCGACGCGGGCTCTGACGTGGGCGCCGGCCGCGCCAAGGCGGTCCAGCAGGAGGACGGCACCTGGCACATCGAGGGCGTCAAGCGCTTCATCACCTCCGGTGAGCACGACGTCTCCGACAACATCATCCACTTCGTGCTGGCCCGCCCCGAGGGCGCGGGACCGGGCACCAAGGGGCTGTCCCTGTTCGTCGTCCCCAAGTACGACTTCGACTGGGACAGCGGTGAGCTGGGCGAGCGCAACGGCGTCTACGCGACCAACGTCGAGCACAAGATGGGTCTGCGCGTCTCCAACACCTGCGAGCTGACCTTCGGCGCCGACACCCCGGCCAAGGGCTGGCTGCTGGGCGAGAAGCACGACGGCATCCGCCAGATGTTCAAGATCATCGAGTTCGCCCGGATGATGGTCGGCACGAAGGCCATGGCCACCCTCTCCACCGGCTACCTCAACGCGCTGGAGTACGCCAAGGAGCGCGTCCAGGGCCCGGACCTGGCGGCCTTCACCGACAAGAGCGCCCCGCGCGTCACCATCACCCACCACCCGGACGTGCGCCGCTCGCTCATGACGCAGAAGGCGTACGCGGAGGGCCTGCGCGCGCTCGTCCTCTACACCGCCTCCGTCCAGGACGAGATCATGGTCCAGGAGGCCGCGGGCGAGGACGCCTCGGCCAACAGCCGCCTCAACGACCTGCTGCTGCCGATCGTCAAGGGCTACGGCTCGGAGAAGGCGTACGAGCAGCTGGCGCAGTCCCTCCAGACCATCGGCGGCTCCGGCTACCTCCAGGAGTACCCGCTGGAGCAGTACATCCGGGACGCCAAGATCGACACCCTCTACGAGGGCACCACCGCCATCCAGGGCCAGGACTTCTTCTTCCGCAAGATCGTCCGGGACCAGGGCCAGGCGCTGACCGTCCTCTCCGAGGAGATCAAGAAGTTCCTGGCGGAGGCCGCGGGCGGCGAGGAGCTGGCCCCGGCCCGCGACCGGCTCGCCCAGGCCGCGGTCGACCTGGAGGGCATCGTGGGCGCCATGCTCACCGACCTCTCGGCCACCGAGCAGGACGTCTCCTCGATCTACAAGGTCGGCCTCAACGCCACCCGGCTGCTGCTCGCCTCCGGCGACGTGGTGATCGGCTACCTCCTCCTGCGCGGCGCGGCCGTGGCCACGGAGAAGCTGGGCGGGGCCACCACCAAGGACGTGCCGTTCTACGAGGGCAAGATCGCGGCCGCGAAGTTCTTCGCCAACGAGGTCCTGCCGGGCGTCTCGGTGCAGCGCGCGCTGGCCGAGTCCGTCACCAAGGAGCTGATGGACCTGGACGAGGCCGCCTTCTAACGTCCCAAGCCTCGTTCCACAGACCCGGGAGCCGGTCGCCCCTCTCCTTCACCGGGGGGCGGCCGGCTCCCGCCTCTTCATGTCTCCTTGTCGGGCGGGTGCTCCCGCAGGGCCCGCTCCACCTCCTCACGCGCCTGGCGCCGCAGCTCCTCGTTCTGCGCCAGCAGCTCCTCGATCGTCTCCTGCCCGGCTTCGGGCGGACGCGGCCGGGCCCGCAGCTTGGCCAGCAGGTCCTGGCACGCCTCGTCCTCGGTGGCGAAGCGGCTGACGTCCTTGTCCACCGAGCGCTCCCACAGTCCCGTCACCCAGCCGCCGTCCGGCGCGGGCCGCAGGAAGTAGTAGGCGTCCGGCTGGACTTCGATGTCGGCCGCGCCGGGAATGTCGTACAAAGCGTCCGGGACCTGCTCGGCGCGCAGCACCCGGACGAGTTCCGTTCTGTCCACGGCACCAGGATGCGTGGTCAGTTCAGCGGCCGCAGGTTACCCGCGGCAACGAGCTGAGGAATCGACGGTCCCGTCAGATACTGCAGCCCGAAGCCCGGCTGGGCGAACCAGGGTCGGATGGGCCCGGCGTCCACCAGGAACGGCTTGGTGACCTCGTAGAGGTGATAGCCGTACGGGTACGCCGGATCGTAGGTGTTCAGGTTGCTCGGCGGCAGCGCGCGCTCCGCGTACGGGGTGCCCGCCGGGGCGAGGAAGTGGCCGAAGCCGCTGCCGAAGAGATCGACCTTCTGACCCACCTTCAGCGTGATGGTGGACTTGAGCGGTACGCCGTTCAGCAGGACCCAGCCGTCCGGGTACGGATACCACCAGCCGCCGGTCTGCTCGTTCCAGTAGCACGTCAAAAAAGCGGAGGCGGACAGGCCGTCCAGCCGCTCGTAGCCCCTCAGCATCTGTCCGATCGCGCCCCTGCGCGGAAGTTCGGCGGGCCCGAGCCGCCAGTCGCCCTTGTAGTACCGCTGGAACGGCTGTGTGGGCGCGGAGTTGGTTCCCCCGGTGCGGTCGGTGGTGGGACAGGGCGGGTGGCCCTTGGCACCGGCATCCGCCCCGTCCTCCGCCCCCGCCGCATCGGGCGTGGGCTTGGGCGCCGGGGCCGGTGCGGGCAGCCGCCCGGCGGGGAGCAGCCCGGCGGGGTCCGCCATGGCCTGTCCTCCGCCGCACAGCAGCAGCAGCGACCCCAGGACGACGAGGAGGTGTCGAAGAACGCGCATCCGCTGTCCCCTTGAGTGCGTCGGTGAGCGGTTAAGGGGACTATCGGCAGATACGCGAGTTTTATACCGCCGGTCTGACGTGCTTTCATCAGATTGGATCAACGCGACCCCACGGATGGGCCCCCTTCACCACCCGCCCCTGGGCGCACGGCTCCCCGGCGGGCGGGGCGGTCCCGAATCTATGCTGATGTCATGAGCGCACACCCCGGCATCGACCGCGGCCATACCGATGACCTGATGTCCTTCCTCCGCGCCAGCCCTTCGCCGTACCACGCGGTGGCGAACACGGCAGAGCGCCTGGAGAAGGCGGGGTTCCGGCAGGTCGAGGAGACGGCGGCCTGGGACGGCGCGGCGGGCGGGCGGTACGTACTGCGGGGCGGCGCGATCATCGCCTGGTACGTGCCGGAGGACGCGACCCCGTCCACTCCGTACCGAATTGTCGGCGCTCACACCGACTCTCCCAATCTTCGCGTCAAGCCGATCCCCGACACCGGGGCCCACGGCTGGCGCCAGATCGCCGTCGAGATCTACGGCGGTGCCCTCCTCAACACCTGGCTCGACCGCGACCTCGGGCTCTCCGGCCGGATCACCCTCCGGGACGGCTCCAGCCATCTCGTCACCGTCGACAGACCCTTGCTGCGCGTGCCGCAGCTCGCCGTGCATCTCGACCGGTCCGTGAACACCGACGGCCTCAAGCTCGACAAGCAGCGCCATATGACGCCCATCTGGGGGCTGGGCAGCGCCGAGGAGGGCGACCTCATCCGGTTCGTCGCCGAGGAGACCGGGGTCGCGGCGGAGGACGTGACCGGCTGGGACCTGATGGTGCACAGCGTCGAGCCGCCCGCCTATCTCGGGCGGGACCGCGAGCTGGTCGCCGGGCCCCGGATGGACAACCTGCTGTCCGTGCACGCCGGGACGGCCGCGCTCACCGCCGTCGCGGCCCGCCCGGAGCTGCCGTACATCCCGGTGCTCGCCGCCTTCGACCACGAGGAGAACGGCAGCCAGTCCGACACCGGGGCCGACGGCCCGCTCCTCGGTAACGTGCTCGAACGTTCCGTCTACGCGCGCGGCGGCGGCTACGAGGACCGGGCCCGGGCCTTCGCCGGGACCGTCTGCCTGTCCTCCGACACCGGCCACGCGGTCCACCCCAATTACGCCGAACGCCATGAACCGGGCCACCACCCACGGCCCAACGGAGGTCCCATCCTCAAGGTCAACGTCAACCAGCGGTACGCCACCGACGGCTCCGGGCGGGCCGTCTTCGTCGCCGCCTGCGAGCGCGCGGGCGTGCCCTGGCAGAGTTTCGTCTCCCACAACGCGATGCCGTGCGGCACCACGATCGGCCCGATCACCGCCGCCCGGCACGGCATCGCCACCGTCGACATCGGCGTCGCGATCCTGTCCATGCACTCCGCGCGCGAACTGTGCGGCGCACAGGACCCGCGGCTGCTCGCCAAGGCACTGACCGCCTTTCTGGAGGGCTGAGTTGGACTTCTCCCTGCTGGGCCCCGTGACCGTTACCACGGGCCCCGTGGAGGCCCCCGTCGAGCTTCCGCTGGGGCCGGCCAAACGCCGCAGCGTGCTCGCGATGCTGCTGCTGCGCCCCAACTCGACGGTCTCCGTCGATCAGTTGGTCGCGGGTCTGTGGGAGGACGAGCCTCCCGCCCACGCCCGTACCGTCATCCAGGGCCATGTCTCCCGGCTGCGCGCGGCCCTCGCGGAGGGCGGCGCCGACGAGCACGGCATCGAGCTGACCACCCACAGCTCCGCCTATCTGCTCCGGCTGCCCGCCACGCTCGTGGACACCGTGCGCTTCGACGACCTGGTGGCCGGCGCCGACCCCGAGTCCGCGCCCGCCGACGCCGTACCGATGCTGCGCCGGGCGCTCGGGCTGTGGCGCGGCCCGGCGCTCACCGGGACGGTGGCCAGCCCGCCGTTCGCGGCGGCCGCGCACGCCCTGGAGGAGCGGCGGCTGACCGCAGTCGAGGCCCTCGCCCGGGCGCACGGGGCGCTCGGCGAGTACGAGAAGGCGGCGAGCGTACTGCACCCGGCGGCCCTCGGCAATCCGCTGCGCGAGGGGCTGATCGCGGACCTGATGCTGGTGCTGTACCGCACCGGGCGGCAGTCCGACGCGATCGCCTGGTTCCACCGCACCCGCGAGATGCTCGCCGACGACCTGGGCGTCGACCCGGGGGAGCGGCTGAGCGCCGCGTACCAGGAGATCCTGCGCGCCGCGCCCGTGCCGGAACCGCAGCCCGAGCCACGTGATCCCCGCGAACCGCGCGATCCCCGCGTCGGGGGCGAGGCGGCGGCCCCAGCCGCACCTGCCGCGCCCGCCGCAGCCGCGGCGGCCTCCGGCCCCGCGCCGGAGCTGCTGCCACGGCCTCCCGCCGGGTTCCTGGGCCGGGACGCGGAGCTGGCCGAGCTGACCCGGCTGGCGCTGCCCGGCGCCGGACAGGACCGGCCGTACGGCGGTGCTCCCGCCGGGCTCCCCGCCGAGGGCGGCATCGCCCTCGTCACCGGGCCCGCCGGGGTCGGCAAGACGGGGCTGGCCGTGCACTGGGGCCATGCGTACGCCGCCGCCTTCCCCGACGGGCGGCTCTTCGCCGATCTGCGCGGCTTCAGCGGCGGTGAGGAGGCGGAACCCGCCGCCGTGCTGCGCGAGTTCCTGCTCGCCATGGGCACCCCCGCCGACCAGATACCGCCCTCGGAGCAGGCCGCGGGGGCGCTCTACCGCTCGCTCGTGGCCCAGCGGCGGCTGC
>NZ_GG657754.1:5186381-5187305 GCF_000158915.1 Streptomyces himastatinicus ATCC 53653
CACGGCGCTGCGCGACGAGCGGCGGCGGCTGGCCCTGCTGTCGGCGGAGGACGCCGGGGTGGCGGCCGCGCTGCGCAACTCGGTGGCCCGGCTCTCCGCGGACGACGCCCAGTTGCTGCGGGCGCTCGGCGCCGGTTTCGCCCGGGAGGTCAACACCGCTGAGGCGGCCGCGCTGTCCGGGGCGGACCCCGATCTGATCCAGGACTCCCTGGAGCGGCTTGCCGAGATGCATCTGCTGGACGAGGAGGCCACCAACCGCTACGTCATGAGTGACCTGGTGAAACTCTTCGCCCAGGGCGACGGCGGCCGGGGCGCCGCCCCGTCCGGCGAGGGCTCCGGCGGGCCGCGGGAAGGGGAGGGCCCGCCATGAACAGCGGGGCGGTCAGCGGGGCGTTAGTGAGGCGTTAGCGGTCGGCAGCCGGACGGCAGTGGGACGGCAGCGGCCCCGGACAGAGTTGTTGTCGTACCGGACAGCAGCCGAGCCTCACCGGGGGGAACCCACCATGTCGCACTCCACCGCCTTCCTCGCCCGCCACGCCCGCACCATCCGTTCCGTCGCCGCCGGTCTGACCGTCGTCGCCGCGGGCCTGACCCTCACGGCCTGCGGCGACAACGACGGCACCGGGGCCAAGAGCTCGGGCAAGGCCGAGTCCTCGGCCACGGCCCAGGCGGACCAGGGCGGCGCCGACGCCGGGGCCCGGGGCGAGGGTGGCAACGGCACCGGTGGCGCGCAGGGCAGCGGCACCGGCGGTGCGGACGACGCCAAGGAGCAGGCCGGGAAGCAGGCCGGGTGCGCGGCCGGGACGAAGGGCGGCGGCGCGTCGGACGCCCGAGCAGGAGATCGGCCCCTGCGACGTCAACAAGGCCGCGGTGAGCGTCCAGTCCGTCAACCGGCCCGTGAACCACCTGCTGCTGAAGTTCACC
>NZ_GG657754.1:5187483-5204694 GCF_000158915.1 Streptomyces himastatinicus ATCC 53653
CGGTGTACCTGAAGGGCCAGGACGCCTCGACGACCGTGACCCTGCCCGGCGGCGGCGTGTACGTCGACAGCGCCAACAAGGTGACGTACTGGCAGACCAGCGCCTCCGACGCGCTCACCTGGTAATCGGCCCCACAGATTTCCCAGACGGACAGGCAGCCGCCTCCCCCCGGCTGCGTGTCCCCGACGGCCCCCGCCCCCGGCGGGGGCCGTCCGCTGTCCCGACATGTCCCGCCGAGTCGCCTCCGATGTCCCGCGCCCGGCCGTCCCGGGGCATGTCCCAGCAGGTCAGGGGCGTGCGACGGAACGGGACGTCCCATGGGACACCGGCTCCCCCGAAACCCCCCGCCCTCCGGCCCACAGTGGTTCCCGTCGTCGCGGCGGATCGGCCCGGCGGCCTCAACCGAGCGGCTCCGACGGCCAGTCGGCGCCCTTCGTCACAGGGGGATTCCACACATGACGCACTCCACCACAACCGCCCGGCGCCGGACCATCTGGCGCAAGGTGCTCCCCACGATCGCCGCGGCGGGCATCGGCGCCGCCGGACTCGTGGGCTGCTCGGGCGACGGGGACACCAGCGGCCATGGCACGAAGGCGGAGAAGGTAAACACGGCAGATAAGGCCCAGGCGGCCGACAAGAACGCCCTGAGCCGCGACACGGGGGCCGCGAAGGGCAAGGGCGGCGCCCTCAAGCTGAAGACGACGAGCGGGGAGTTCGGCACCAAGGCGGCCGCTGCCGCCGACTTCCCCACCTGGGGCACGCGCTGGGTCGTCCACCAGACGGCCGACACCGGCAGCCCGTCCGTCGGCATGATCAACAAGGATGTCGCGGGGCAGGACCGCATCACCGCCGACTACCAGATCGACACCGGCAAGAAGGCGTGCGAGGGCAGCACCTGCTCGACGTACATGGCCCACATCACCGGTCCGGTCAACGGCTTCCTGAGCGTCCTCGCGGTGGACATCCCCGAGGACTCGCTGCCCGGCGTCCCCGTGCAGAACGGCGGCGGTCAGCAGCCGCCCAAGCCGCCCCAGCCCGGCGGCACCCGCGCCGAGGCGCTCCAGCGGGCCTCCACCTGGCTGACGGCCAACGGCGGCGGACGGGTCCCGTACAGCCAGGCCAAGATCTGGAAGGACGGCTACCGCCAGGACTGCTCGGGCTACGTCTCCATGGCGCTGGGCCTGAAGGCACCCGGCACCAACACCGTGGGCCTCACCAGCGGCAGCATCACCAAGCCGATCGCCGTGAACGACCTCAGGCCGGGCGACCTGCTGATCGACGCCGCCGGCAACAACAACACCCGCCATGTCGTGATGTTCGAGAAGTGGAACAACGACGCCCACACCTCGTACACCTCGTACGAGCAGCGCGGCGACTTCGGTACCGACCACACGACCCGCACCTATGGTCTGGAGCCGGGCAGCGAGTACAAGCCCTACCGGCCGCTGAAGTTCACGGACTGATCCGGAAGTTCACGAACCGATGCGCTAGCGATCCGGTTCCTGTCACGAGCGGCACGTCCACCTCGGGGGTGTGGACGTGTCGCTCGTCATGTTCATGATCCACATGCTCCAATGGGAAGCGTGCCAGCGCATCCGAATCAGTCCGAGAATCCACGACGAAAGCCGCTCGCCCCGCTCCCCGAGGAACTTTCCGGCCCGGTACGGGAATTCGTGACCGCACTGCGCCACATGCACGGCGAACTGGGCCTGAGCCTCAAGGAGCTCGAAGGGCGCCTGCCCGCGAGCCGCTCCTCCCTCTCCCGCTATCTGCGCGGCCAGAGCCTGCCCGACGAACGGCTCCTGGTCCAGTGGGGAAAGCTCTCCTTCACCGCCGAGGACCGGCTGCCCGAGCTGGTGAAGCTGCTCCACCGGGCCAACGAGGCCGCCGCCGAGTCCGACACCGGACCGGTGGTGGAAACGGAGCCCGGGGCCGGGCCAGCCGCCCCGCCCCCGGAGGACCGGCCGCCCCGGCGGCGGCTGCGGCTCACGCTCGCGGCGGTGGGCACGGTCACCGTCCTCGGCGGGACCACGGCGGGGATCCTCGCCCTCCAGGCGTCGGACTCATCCGACAACGACAAGCCCCCGGCGACCCTGGGCAACGCGCGGATCACCGTCTTCAACGCCGAGAAGAGCTGCCGTGACGAGCGCGTCCGCGCCTGTTCCCTGGGCCTGGCGGGGGATCCGTACATGGCCTACCGCCCCTCCAACATCACGGGCCGGGCCTGGCACGGCGACGTGCTGCGCGCCGACTGCCGCATCGCCAACGGCGTCACCGTCACCGACGAGGCGGGCGGGCACAGCAGTATGTGGTTCCGCGTCTTAAGAGACGGCAAGCGGATGTGGATCCCGGCCATCCGGATCGATCATGACCAGGTGCAGTACACGAAGCTCCCCAACTGCCCCGACTAGCCGGGCTCCTCCTCGTCCAGTCCGGCCAGCACCAGCGGCAGCCGGGCCGCGCCGCCCTCGGTGACCCGGACCGGAACGCCCCAGTCCTGCTGGTGCACATGGCAGGCCGGGTACTCGTTGGCAGGGTCGTCGTCGCACGACGCGGCCATCGCCGAGACGTGCAGCACGCCCTCGGTCACCCCCTCGGCCAGCACCAGTTCGCGGCGCAGGTCCGTACCCGCGCCCTCGCCGGCCGCGAGCAGCCCGGGCGGGGTGGAGCTGACCAGCAGCCGGGTGGAGGGGCCGTAGCGGGTGTCCAGCTTCTGGCCCGCGGGCGCCTGGAAGACCACGTCCAGCCGGAGCGTGCCCGGGGCGATGTCGGTGGCGGCGCGCTGGGTGCGGTGGGCCACCGCCTCGACCCGTACGGCCTCTTCGGGCAGCCGCAGCCGGGTCAGCCGGTGCCGGGCGGACTCCACCACCACGATGTCCCGGTCGACCAGCACCGCGTCGGACGGCTCGCGCAGATCCGTGGCGAGCGTGGAGACCTCGCCGGTGGCCGGGTCGTAGCGGCGCAGCGCGTGGTTGTAGGTGTCGGCGACGGCGACCGAGCCGTCGGGCAGCGCGGTGACGCCCAGCGGATGCTGGAGCAGGGCCTGGTCGGCGGCGCCGTCCCGGTGGCCGAAGTCGAAGAGCCCGGTGCCGACGGCGGTGCGGACGGCGAAGCCGTCGCCGTCCCGCTCGACCCAGCGCACCGCGGAGCTCTCGGAGTCGGCGACCCACAGCCGGTCGCCGGACGCGGCGAGCCCGGACGGCTGGGAGAACCACGCCTGGTCCGCGGGCCCGTCCACCAGGCCCTCGTTGGTGGTCCCGGCGGCGGCCCGTACGGTCCCGGCCTGAAGGTCGTACGTCCACAGCTGGTGCACGCCCGCCATGGCGATCCACAGCAGGCCGTCGAACCAGGCCAGGTCCCAGGGGGAGGACAGGTCGATGTCGCGGGCGGGCCCCTCGGCGGGCGAGCCCTGCCACCACTGGCGGCCGGTCCCGGCGAGCGTGGTGACCTCGCCGGTCGCGGGGTCGAAGCGGCGCAGCGCGTGGTTCACGGTGTCGGCGACCGCCACCGTGCCGTCGGGCAGCGCGGCGAGCCCCTGCGGCTCGCTGAACCGGGCCCGGTCCGCCCGGCCGTCGGCGAGGCCGCGCTCGCCCGTGCCGATCCGCCGCAGCACGCTCTCGCCGTCGGCGGCCAGCTCCACCAGCTGGTGGCGGGTGGTGTCCGAGACCAGGAAGGTGCCGCCGGGCAGCAGCAGCGCCTTGCCGGGGAAGCGCAGCTCGGTGGGGACGGGCTCCGGCGGTACGTAGGGGCCGTCGCCGCGGCGCAGCGTGCCCTTGGCGGCGTGCTCGGTCTCCAGCTGCCCCACCAGGGTCTCGATGGCGTGGGCGTGGCCCTCGCCGGCGTGCTGGGCGACCACGTAGCCCTCGGGGTCGATGACGACGAGGGTGGGCCAGGCCCGCACCGCGTACTGCTTCCAGGTGGTCAGCTCCGGGTCGTCCAGGACCGGGTGGTGCACCCCGTACCGCTCGACGGCGTCCACGACGGCCTGGTGCTCGGCCTCGTGGACGAACTTCGGCGAGTGCACCCCGACGATCACGACGGTGTCGCGGTGCTTCTCCTCCAGCTCGCGCAGCTCGTCCAGGACGTGCAGACAGTTCACACAGCAGAACGTCCAGAAGTCGAGGATGACGATGCGGCCTCGCAGATCCGCGAGGGTGAGGTCTTTCCCGCCGGTGTTGAGCCAGCCGCCGAGGCCGGTCAGCTCGGGGGCGCGGACGCGTGCACGTGGAGCCATATCCCCATCCAACATCAGCTGGGCGGATGGCATTCCCCCGGGCCGGTTCGACCGGCTCGCCCCGGTCCGTCCCGGTCCGCCGCGCGGGGGTCCGAGGACGGCCGCCGCCGACACGAGGAAAGCCGCCGTTCCGGGCCTACGATCGGACTCGAAGCACTGCCCTCGCGCGCGTGGGCAGCGTAACTTGAAGCCACACACCTGCACCCAGCCCGCGTACCAACCGCCCGAGGGGTCCCGTGACCGTCCATCCCAGCCTTCAGACCTCCATCGACGCCTGGACGCATTCCATCGACGCCATATCGGAGTTGGTGACCCCGCTCCCCGAGAGCGAATGGAACCGCGCCACCGAATGCCCGGGGTGGTCGGTGCGGGACATCGTCTCGCACGTGATCGGCCTCGAGTGCGAGATGCTCGGCGATCCCCGCCCCATCCACACGCTGCCGCGCGATCTGTTCCACATGACCGGCGAGCTGGGCCGCTACATGGAAGTCCAGGTCGATGTGCGGCGCTGCCACACGGCGCCGGAGATGACGTCCGAGCTGGAGTACACCGTCATCCGGCGGGCCCGTCAGCTGCGCAACGAGAAGCGGCAGCCGGACACCATGGTGCGCTGGCCGGGCGGCGGCGAGCTGTCCCTCGAAGACGCCCTGACCCGCCGGGCCTTCGACGTGTGGGTGCACGAGCAGGATCTGCGGCGCGCGCTGAACCAGCCCGGCAACCTGGACTCGCCGGGCGCGTACGTCACCCGGGACCTGCTGCTGTCGGCGCTGCCGAAGGTGGTCGCCAAGGACGCGGGCGCGGCGCCCAACTCGGCGGTGGTCTTCGATGTGAACGGACCGATCGAGTTCATGCGCACCGTCCGGGTGGACGCGGACGGCCGGGCCACCATCGACGGCAGTGTGTCGCTGGGCCCGTCCGTCACGCTCTCGCTGGACTGGGAGACGTACGTGCGGCTCGCCTGCGGCCGGGTGCGGGCCGACGCGGTGGCCGAACAGGTGAAGGTCGAAGGGGACCAGCAGCTGGCCGACGCCATCCTGGCCCACTTCGCGATCACCCCGTGACCCCGGCCCCGTGACCCCGTAAGCGGACCCTCACGCCGGTACGTGCACCGCCTCGACGCGGCTCGCGACCACGCGCTCGCGCTCCCGGCGGTGCGCGCGCCCGCGCAGCCGCAGGATCTGGGAGACGCCGAGCGCCTGGAGCACGAACACCGACGCGAAGGCGATGCGGAAGTCCTGACCGGTCATGTCCAGGAGTACGCCGACGGCGAGCAAAGTACTCATCGAGGCCGTGAATCCGCCCATGTTGACGATGCCGGAGGCGGTTCCGGTCCGCTCGGGCGGGTTGGCGGGGCGGGCGAAGTCGAAGCCGATCATCGACGCGGGTCCGCAGCTGCCGAGCACCACGCACATGACGGCCAGCATCCACATCGGTGCGTGGTCGCCCGGCCAGAACAGCGCGGCGCCCCACACCAGCGCGGTGGCGCCGACCGTGCCGAGGGCCAGCGGGGTGCGGGCGGCGTGGTGGCGGGCGATGATCTGCCCGTAGACCAGGCCGATCACGATGTTGGACACCACCACCACCGTCAGCAGCTCACCGGCGGTCGCCCGGGACAGCCCCTGCGCCTCCACCAGGAACGGCATCCCCCACAGCAGGAGGAAGGCCATGGCGGGGAACTGGGTGGTGAAGTGCGTCCACATGCCCAGCCGGGTGCCGGGCTCGCTCCAGGCGGCCACGATCTGCCGGCGCACGAAGCCCTTGTCCGCCCGGGTGGCGGGCGGGGGTTCGTGCCCCTCCGGGTGGTCCTTGAGGAAGAGCAGCACCAGAACGAGGATGACCACCCCGGCGACCGCGCTGCCCGCGAAGGTCGGGGTCCAGCCGACGCTGTGCAGGATCTGGGCGATCACCAGCGTGGAGACCAGGTTGCCCGCCATGCCGATCAGCCCGGCGAACTGGCCCACCAGCGGCACCCGGCGGGCCGGGAACCAGCGGGAGCCGAGCCGCAGCACGCTGATGAACGTCATCGCGTCGCCACAGCCGAGCACCGCCCGGGAGCCCAGCGCCATCGGGTACGTGTGGGAGAGCGCGAAGCCGAACTGCCCGATGGTGAACAGCACGATCCCCAGCGCGAGCACCTTGCGGGTGCCGAGCCGGTCCACCATCAGCCCGACCGGTATCTGCATCCCGGCGTAGACCAGCACCTGGAGCACGGAGAAGGTGGACAGCGCCGAGGCGTTGATGTGGAAGCGCTCGGCGGCGTCGATCCCGGCCACGCCCAGGCTGGTGCGGTAGACGATGGCGACGAAGTAGACGGCGACACCGAGGCCCCAGATGGCGACGGCACGCCGTCCGCCGGGCGGGTCCCCGGGCAATCGGGCCGTGGTCATCGCACATCTCCCCGGGCGAGGGTGTTCACCCAGCTGATGTGGCGCTGGACGAACCCGGCGGCCGAGATCGCGTCCCCGGCGCGCAGGGCGTCCAGGATCTCGGTGTGCTCGGTGATGTTCTTGGCGATCCGGTCGGGCTCGGCGTGCATGGTGGCCACGCCCATCCGCAGCTGCCGGTCCCGCAGCTGGTCGTACAGCTGCGCCAGGATCGTGTTCCCCGCGGCGCGGACGATCTCCGCGTGGAAGCAGCGGTCGGCGACCGCGAACGCGGCCAGGTCGCCGGTCGCCGCGTGCCCCTTCTGCTCCTCCAGCAGCGCCTCCAGCCGCCCCAGCAGCTGCGCCCCGGCCGGTACCACCTTGGCGACCGCGTGCTGCTCGACCAGCAGCCGGGTCTCCACCACGTCCGCGATCTCCTGCGCGGAGACGGGCAGCACCAGCGCGCCCTTCTTGGGGTAGAGCTTCAGCAGCCCCTCGGCCTCCAGCCGCAGCAGGGCCTCGCGGACCGGCGTACGGGAGACCCCGACGGCCTCGGCCAGCTCGCCCTCGCTCAGCAGCGTGCCGCCCTCGTAGCGGCGCTCCAGGACGGCTTGTTTGACATGGGTGTAGACGCGTTCGGCGGCGGGCGGCGGCTTGGTGGCCGTATCGGCGGAACTCATGATGCGCACAGCATAGATACAACAGGTATTCCTGCGTATCCCCCGTCCGCCATGCGGACGGGGGATACTTCCGTGTCAACCCCAGGTGATCAAGCGCTTGGGGCGTTCCAGGATGGCCGCGACGTCCGCGAGCACCTTGGAGCCCAGCTCACCGTCGACCAGCCGGTGGTCGAAGGAGAGCGCGAGGGTCGTCACCTGGCGCGGCTTGACCTCGCCCTTGTGGACCCACGGCTGGAGCTTGACCGCGCCGAAGGCGAGGATCGCCGACTCCCCGGGGTTGAGGATCGGGGTGCCGGTGTCGATGCCGAAGACGCCGACGTTGGTGATGGTCACCGTGCCGCCGGTCATCGCCGCCGGGCTGGTCCTCCCCTCGCGGGCGGTGGACACCAGGTCGCCCAGGGACTCGGCCAGCTGGGGCAGCGTCTTGGCGTCCGCGTCCTTGATGTTGGGGACGACCAGACCGCGCGGGGTGGCGGCCGCGATGCCCAGGTTGACGTAGTCCTTGTAGACGATCTCCTGGTTCTCCTCGTCCCAGGAGGCGTTGACGTCCGGGTTGCGCTTGATCGCCACCAGCAGCGCCTTGGCGACCAGGAGCAGCGGGTTCACCCGCAGCCCGGCCAGCTCCGGGTCCTGCTTGAGGTCGGCGACCAGCTTCATGGTGCGGGTGACGTCGACGGTGACGAACTCCGTCACGTGCGGGGCCGTGAAGGCGCTGTCCACCATCGCCTGCGCGGTGGCCTTCCGTACGCCCTTCACGGGCACCCGGCGCTCCCGTGCGCCCGCGACCGGGGCGGCGGGCTCCGGGGCCGCCGCGGGGGCTTCCACGGCCGCGTGGACGTCCTCGCGGGTGATGATCCCGCCCGGCCCTGTCGGGGTGATCGTCGCCAGGTCGATGCCCAGGTCCTTGGCGAGCTTGCGGACCGGGGGCTTGGCCAGCGGCCGGGCGGTCCCGGTGTGGCCGTTCAGCTCGGGGCCGGGCTCCGGGCGCACCGGCGCGGCGGGCGCCGCGGGGGCGGGCGCGGGGGCCGGGGCCTGGGGTGCCCCGGCCGCCGGACGCTTGGCCCCCGGCTGCGGCTTGCGCGGGCGGCGCTTGGTGGAGGAGGGCGCGGCGCCGTAGCCGACCAGGTTGGCCTAGCGCCCCTCCGGTTCGGCCTCGGCGGGCGCCTCGGCGGCGGGTTCCGGCGCGGCGGACGGCGCGGGCGCGTCTCCGGCGCCCGGGTCGGTGTCCACCGAAATGATCGCCGTGCCCACGTCCACGGTGGTGCCCTCGTCGAAGCGCAGCTGGTGCACCACCCCGGTGAACGGGATGGGCAGCTCCACCGCGGCCTTCGCGGTCTCGACCTCGCAGACCACCTGACCGTCGGTCACGGTGTCGCCCGGCGCCACCAGCCACTTGAGGATCTCGGCCTCGGTCAGTCCCTCGCCCACGTCGGGCATCTTGAACTCACGGAAGCGCTGTTCGACTGCGGTCATCGTCACGATCTCCTCAAGCCCTTCAGTACGCCAACGCACGGTCTACGGCGTCGAGCACCCGGTCCAGGTCGGGCAGGTACTCGTCCTCCAGCCGCGAGGGCGGGTACGGCGCGTGATAGCCGCCGACCCGCAGCACCGGGGCCTGGAGGTGGTAGAAACACCGCTCGGTGATGCGCGCGGCGATCTCCGAGCCGGTCCCCAGGAAGACCGGCGCCTCATGCACCACGACCAGCCTGCCGGTCCGCTCGACCGACTGCTGGACCGTGTCGAAGTCGATCGGCGACATCGACCGGAGGTCCACGACCTCCAGCGACTTGCCCTCCTCGGCGGCGGCCGCCGCCGCGTCCAGCGCGACCTTCACCATCGGGCCGTAGGCCGCGAGAGTGAGGTCGGTGCCGGGCCGCACCACCCGGGCCGCGTGCAGCGGACCGGGGATCGCCGAGGTGTCGACCTCGCCCTTGTCGTGGTAGCGGCGCTTGGGCTCGAAGTAGATCACGGGGTCGTCGCTGCCGATGGCCTGCTGGAGCATCCAGTAGGCGTCGGAGGCGTTGGAGGGCGAGATCACCTTCAGCCCGGCGACGTGCGCGAACAGCGCCTCGGGCGACTCGCTGTGGTGCTCGACCGCGCCGATGCCGCCGCCGTACGGGATGCGGATGACGACCGGCATCTTGACCTTGCCGAGCGACCGCGCGTGCATCTTGGCGAGCTGCGTGACGATCTGGTCGTACGCGGGGAAGACGAAACCGTCGAACTGGATCTCCACCACCGGGCGGTAGCCGCGCAGCGCGAGCCCGATCGCGGTGCCGACGATGCCGGACTCGGCCAGCGGGGTGTCGATGACCCGGTCCTCGCCGAAGTCCTTCTGGAGCCCGTCGGTGACGCGGAAGACGCCGCCGAGCTTGCCGACGTCCTCCCCCATGATCAGGACCTTGGGGTCGTTGTCGAGCGCCGTGCGCAGCGACGCGTTGATCGCCTTGGAGAGCGACATCTTCTGGGCAGCCATGTCAGATGCCTTCCTCAGCGGTCTCGAACGAAGCCTGGTACGCGGCGAACTGCGCACGCTCCTCGTCCACGAGCGCATGGCCGTCGGCGTAGGTGTGCTCGAACAGCGCCATGTCGTCGGGGTCGGGCATGGACCGGACCGCCTCGCGCACCCGCTTGGCGAGCGCGTCGGACTCCTGCTCCAGGGCGTCGAAGAACGCGTCGTCCGCCAGCTTCTCGTTGGTGAGGAGGGTGCGCAGCCGCAGGATCGGGTCCTTGGTCTCCCACAGCTCGCGCTCCTCGGAGGAGCGGTAGCGCGTCGGGTCGTCGGAGGTGGTGTGGGCGCCCATCCGGTAGGTGAACGCCTCCACGAGCATCGGCCCCTGCCCGGTGCGGGCCCGCTCCAGCGCGGCCTTGGTGACGGCGAGACAGGCCAGCACGTCGTTGCCGTCCACCCGGACGCCCGGGAAGCCGTAGCCCTGGGCGCGCTGGTAGAGCGGCACCCGGGTCTGCTTCTCGGTGGGCTCGGAGATGGCCCACTGGTTGTTCTGGCAGAAGAAGACGACCGGGGCGTTGTAGACCGCGGAGTAGGTGAACGATTCGGCGACATCGCCCTGGCTGGAGGCGCCGTCCCCGAAGTAGGCCAGTACGGCGGAGTCCGCGCCGTCCTTCGCCACGCCCATCGCGTAGCCGGTGGCGTGCAGCGTCTGCGAGCCGATGACGATGGTGTACAGGTGGAAGTTGTTGCTGTTGGGGTCCCAGCCGCCGTGGTTCACCCCGCGGAACATCCCCAGCAGATTCGTCGGGTCGACCCCGCGGCACCAGGCCACGCCGTGCTCGCGGTAGGTCGGGAAGACGTAGTCGTCATCGTGCAGGGCCCGGCCGGAGCCGATCTGGGCGGCCTCCTGGCCGAGCAGGGAGGCCCACAGGCCCAGTTCGCCCTGGCGCTGGAGGGTGGTGGCCTCGGCGTCGAAGCGCCGCGTCAGCACCATGTCCCGGTACAGGCCGCGCAGCTCGTCGGGGGTCGGGTCGATCGCGTAGTCGGGGTGCTCGACGCGCTCGCCCTCCGGGGTCAGCAGCTGTACGAGTTCCGGTTCCGCCGACTGCTTCTTCGTGCTCCGCGCGCTGGTGCTGCGCTTGGCTCCGCTGCGGCGCGGCTTGCGCGCGGCAGTGCTCTCCACGGTCACGTGTGCTCCTCCGTCTGTCCGGCCTCCGGGATCCGCCGGCGGCCAGTTGCGGCTCGCCCGTCCGACGACGACGCACGGGGTGGGTGCGACGAAACGTCCGTCCGGGCGTGACAGGTTCCCGGCGGTCGGCCCCGCACAAGGCACGTTACCCAGTGCTCCGCATCTCTGCGAAACCCCACCTGACCTGCAATTTTGCTTGGATTTCCAAGTAAATCGCGCGGTTGGGTGAACATCCACTGGTCACAGCCTCGCCGACCGTCGGTCCTCCGCACGTTATCCCGCTGGACAAAGGCACGGGAAGACTCCGTATGTGAGACTGGAGCCGTGCGCGAAGAAGGAAAAATCAGGATTTTCCTACTCGACGACCATGAAGTCGTACGACGCGGCGTGCGCGAGCTGCTGGCGAGCGAGCCGGACATGGAGGTGGTCGGCGAGGCGGGCACCGCGGCCGACGCCCTCGCCCGGATCCTCGCGACCCGCCCCGATGTCGCCGTGCTCGACATCCGGCTGCCCGACCGCAGCGGCGTCGAGGTCTGCCGGGAGATCCGCTCGCGCGACGAGACCATCCGCTGCATGATGCTCACCTCCTTCGCCGACGACGAGGCCCTCTTCGACGCGATCATGGCGGGCGCGTCCGGCTACGTCCTCAAGGACATCCGGGGCAGCGAACTGCTCGCCGCCGTCCGGGACGTGGCCGCGGGCCGCTCACTGCTCGACCCGGTGGCCACCGCGCGGGTCCTGGAGCGGCTGCGCGGCGGCGCCGCCAAGCCCGACGACCGGCTCTCCTCCCTCACCGAGCAGGAGCGCCGGATCCTGCTGCTGATCGGGGAGGGGCTGACCAACCGGGTGATCGGCGAGCGGCTGCACCTCGCCGAGAAGACGATCAAGAACTATGTCTCCAGCCTGCTCTCCAAGCTCGGCATGGAGCGCCGCTCGCAGGCCGCCGCCTTCGTGGCCCGGATGCAGGCCCAGAAGAATTAGCCCCGGAAGAACCAGGCCCGGAAGAACCAGGGGCTGTTCGCGAAGTCCCGCCGGGCCCGCGACGCCTGGCACGCCCCCAGCCACTGCTGGGACCTGCCCCCTGACGCTGCGGGCTGACCCGACGCGGCTGTGCGGACACGGGCACCCCTGTCCCCTGTGCGGCGAGAGCACCCGAAGCACCATTCGGCCTGCCGCGTCAACTCCCGCACGGTCCGTGACGCCGGGTGATCTAACATCTGGCAGGTGCCGCGCTCACATGTACACCTCGCCGAGGCCGCTCCCGACGGGGAAACCCTGGGCGCCCTGCTCCGCCGCTACGACCGGGCCGGTGAGCCGGTGTCCTGCGACCCCCTCACCGAGGGCCTGCTCAACCGCGGCTACCGGCTCGCCACCACCCGCGGCCGGTTCTTCCTCAAGCACCACCTCGACGGCGACCGCACCGCCATCGCCCGCCAGCACCGGGCCACCCAGCGGCTGGGCGCGCTCGGCCTCCCGGTCGCCCCGCCGGTCCCGGACGCCCACGGCCGCACCGTCGCCGTCATCGGCGGCCGCTGCTACGCCCTCCACCCCTGGATCGACGGACGGCACCGCGACGGCGCCGCGCTGACCACGCCACAGTGCTGGCGGCTGGGCGGGCTGCTGGGGTTCGTCCACACCTGCCTGGAGCAGGTCATGCGGGCCGGAACCAGCGACCGTGAGCCGCCGGAGCCCGCGGCCGACCCCGAGGACACCTACGCCGTCATCGACGAGCTGCTGACACGGGTCCGCGGCCACCGGCCGCGCGACACCTTCGACGAACTCGCCGAGCACCGCCTGACCGAGCGCCGCGCGCTGCTGGAGCGGCACGCCCACCGCCGGCCCGAGGCGGACGCGATCCCGGCCACCGGCTGGGTGCACGGCGACTTCCACCCGCTGAACCTGCTCTACCGCGATACGGAACCCGCCGCGATCGTCGACTGGGACCGGCTGGGCGTCCAGCCGCGCGCCGAGGAGGCCGTCCGCGCCGCCGCGATCTTCTTCGTACGGCCCGGCGGCACCCTGGAGCTGACCAAGGTCCGGTCCTACGCCCGGGCCTACCGCCGCATGGCGGGCGCCGGGGCCGACGAGATGGCGGCGGCCGTGCACCGGGTGTGGTGGGAGCGGCTCAACGACTTCTGGATGCTGCACTGGCACTACCACCGCGGCGACCACCGCGCCGATCCGCAGTTCCCGGCCGCGGCGGCGCTGGTGGTGTGGTGGACGCGGGAGTACGAGGCGGTCCGCGACGCCTTCTGCGGCTGAGGGCCGCCTCCCGTGCGCAAGCAAGCTCGTACGCATGCGACTGCCCCGGCACCGCTCGCGCGGGGCCGGGGCAGTCGGCGTAGTTCAGCGGACCCGGTTCGGTCCTGTCCGGTCAGCCGAGGTTGCTGGCCGGGGGATCGACGGGCGGCGTCTCCTCGCCACCGTCGTCCGGCGGCGTGGTCTCGCCGCCGTCGTCGGGCGGCGTGGTCTGGCTGTTGCCGTCGGACGGCGTGGTCTGCGGGTCCGACGGCACGTCGGTCGGGCCGCCGGTCGGCTCGTTCGGGTACCCCGGATTGCTGGGCTGCCCGGTGTACGAGGGGCTGGTCGGGTCCTGGGACGGGGTGTAGTCGCCCGTACCGCCGGTGGAGTCGTCGGTCTCCGGAGCGTCCGTCGTCTCCTCCGTCGGATCCTCGCTCGGCTCCTTCGTCTCCTTCTGCTGGGTCGCCGTGGGGTTCTTGTTCGGCTGCTTGCCCTTGTCGTCATTGCCGCTGAGGTCCAGCGCGAACGCGACCCCGACCGCCACGGCGATCACCGCGAGCGCCGCGATCAGCCACAGCTTGCCGCGGCCACCACCCCGGCGGCCCCGGCCGGGGCCCCCGTCGTACCCGCCGCCGTTCCCTCCACCGGGCGCGACCATCGGCTGCTGGGATGTCTGGCCGTGGTCCGGATGCGGCATCGCGGTCGTCCCCGCCATGCCCATCGCGCCCGTGGAACCGCCGAGGTGCTGGGTGACCGGGCCGGTGTTCCAGACCCCGGTGTGGCCGCCCGCTTCCTGGAGCATCTGGAGCGCGTACTGGACCAGTCCGCGCATCTCCTCGGCGCTCTGGAACCGGTCGTCCGGGTCCTTGGCGAGGGAGCGCATCACCAGGCCGTCCAGCTCCGGCGGAACCTGGCCGCCCGAAATTTCGGACGGTGGTACGGGATTGTCCTGAACGTGCTGATAAACGACCGAAAGAGGAGTCTCACCGGTGAACGGCGGGCGCAGCGCGAGGAGTTCGTACAGCAGACACCCGGTCGCGTACAGGTCGGAGCGGTGGTCCACGGCCTTGCCGAGCGCCTGCTCGGGCGAGAGGTACTGCGGGGTGCCCATGACCATGCCGGTCTGGGTCATCGTGGACTGCGCGCCGTGCAGGGCGCGGGCGATGCCGAAGTCCATCACCTTGACCGCGCCGCTCTTGGTGATGATGACGTTCGCGGGCTTGATGTCACGGTGCACGATGCCGTGCTGATGGCTGTAGGCGAGCGCTTCCAGCACCCCGGAGACGATGATCAGCGCCTGGTCCGGCGGCGGCGCCTCGGCGTTCAGCAGCAGATCGCGGATGGTGTGGCCCTCGACCAGCTCCATCACGATGTAGGGGACGGTGTTCGGGCCGACGACGTCCTCGCCGGAGTCGTACACCGCGACGACCGCGTGATGGTTCAGCCCCGCGACGGACTGTGCCTCGCGGGTGAAGCGGGCCTTGGACACCGGGTCCTCGGCCAGGTCGGCGCGCAGCAGCTTCACCGCGACAGTTCTGCCGAGCCGGATGTCCTCGGCGGCGAAGACCTCCGCCATGCCGCCGCGGCCCAGGCGGCCGGTGAGACGGTAGCGGCCATCGCCGACCAGTCCACCATTCCCCCACGCCTCGGGCACATCAGACATTCCGGACCCGGTAGCGTCAGGTTCGGAGGGCCCCTGGGCGCTCTGGGTCTGTGCCATCGGTCCTCGCCGTCTCGGTCTAGGTGGGGGTCTGGTCGAGATCGCCCCGCCCGCGGGCGGTACGGTTCCTGCTAGGCACGCTACAGCCTTCGCGCCGCGCATCGGTTCGTGATGGACCGGCCATCAAACCTGTTGACGGTGAAGTGTTGCAAATCGCGTGACGGGTTCTTGAGCATCCGGTCACGGAACGGGCACGTGGCTTGACGTGTCCGTGGCCTGGGGCAGACTTGGCCACGATATCCGGAACACGAAGATCATGGCGTCGAAACGTGCGGGTTGAGCGGGAGTGCGCCGAGGGGGAAGTAACAACATGAGCCAGCACGGCGCACCGGGCCGCTACCAGGGCAGCTCCCTGGCCGGCGGCCGTTACCAATTGCGTGATCTGCTCGGCGAAGGCGGCATGGCATCCGTGCACCTCGCCTACGACTCCGTGCTGGACCGCCAGGTCGCCATCAAGACGCTGCATACGGAGCTGGGCCGCGAGCAGTCCTTCCGCGAGCGCTTCCGCCGCGAGGCGCAGGCCGTGGCCAAACTCACGCACACCAATATCGTTTCGGTCTTCGACACCGGCGAGGATTCGCTCGACGGCGCGCTCATGCCGTACATCGTCATGGAGTACGTCGAGGGACTTCCGCTGCGTTCCGTCCTCGACGCCGACGTTCGGCAATACGGCGCGATGCCGACCGAAAAGGCGCTGAAAATCACCGGTGATGTTCTGGCGGCGCTGGAGATCAGCCACGAAATGGGGCTGGTTCACCGCGACATCAAGCCCGGTAACGTGATGATGACCAAGCGTAATGTGGTCAAAGTCATGGACTTCGGCATCGCCCGCGCCATGCAGTCCGGGGTCACCTCCATGACCCAGACCGGCATGGTCGTCGGCACCCCGCAGTACCTCTCGCCCGAACAGGCGCTGGGCCGCGGCGTGGACGCCCGCAGCGACCTCTACTCGGTCGGCATCATGCTCTTCGAGCTGCTGACCGGGCGGCTCCCCTTCGACGCCGACTCGCCGCTCGCCATCGCGTACGCGCATGTGCAGGAGGAGCCGGTCGCGCCCTCCTCGATCAACCAGTCCATCCCGCCCGCCGTGGACGCGCTGGTCGCCCGCGTGCTGAAGAAGAACCCGAACGAGCGCTTCCCCACCGCCGAGGCCATGCGCGACGAGTGCGCCCGGGTCTCCCGCACCGGCCAGACCGGCGCCTCCCCGATCATCATCAGCGGCGGTCCCCCCTCCGTCAGCGGCTCCGGCGTCGGCGCGGCGGTCTTCCCGCCCGTCGACCAGCAGACCCCCGGGCCGGGCCCCGGCGGCGTCCAGACGCCGTACCAGCCGCAGCCGCAGGCCGGGGCGGGGCAGTACGGCGCCTTCGGCCCGTCCACCCCGCCGCCGCCGACCATGCCGGTGGGCCAGCAGCCGTACGGCGCCCCCGCGTCCCCGTACCAGGGCGGCCACGGCCCGAGCACCCCGCCGCCGTACAACATCTCGCCCAGCCCGGCTCCGTCCCCGTCGCCGGGGTCCCCGGGCGGTGGCGGCGGCAACAAGCGCGTGATCATAGGCTCCGCCGTGGTGGCCGCGATCGCGGTCCTCGGCGTCATCCTGGTCATCGCCCTCAGCGGCGACGACGGCGGCAAGAAGAACACGAGCAAGGGTGGCGGGGAGAAGACCTCCGCCCCCGCGTCGTCGAAGCCCGCGGACTTCCGCATGGGCGACAAGACGAAGACGATCGACCCCGAGAAGTGCACGGACGCCTACGAGGACAGCGAGGAGAAGGGCACGTACAGCGTGCCCGACTTCCAGAACCTCTACGTCGACTCGGTGAAGAAGTGCATCCGGGCCGCGGGCTGGAAGTACCGCGTCACGACGCAGGACGAGAACCTGTGGGGCAAGGGCACGGTCCTCAACTACACGTACCGCAACTACGAGCCGTACAACCCGAAGACGGACACCATCGAGCTGACGGTCTCCACGGGTATGCCCGACGACTGATGCGCGGCGCGCCTCTGTGTGGGCGCCCGACGCATGGGCTCCAGGGCTCGGCGGCGTAGCCGGACGAAAGCGGTCCGGCTACGCCGTTTTCATGTCTGCCGCTGGTGGTGGAAGCCGGTGCGCCACGTCGGGTGGTCCGGGCGCCAGCCCAGGCGGCGGGCGAGTGTGTTGTCGGCGCCGCGCTCCCAGCCCTCCCGACCGGTCGTCGCAACGGGCGCCGGGGCGCCGAGGGCGGCGGCGAGCGCGGGCAGCCAGTCGCGGGCGGGCGCCGGTTCGTCGTCCACCACGTTCACCGCGCCGCTCGGCCAGCCCAGCGCGGCGACCGCGGCCCGGGCGGCGTCCGCCACA
>NZ_GG657754.1:5205488-5228941 GCF_000158915.1 Streptomyces himastatinicus ATCC 53653
CCGCCGTTCGGGTGGTCGGCGCGGTGCGCGCCTCCGCTACAGGTACGGGCCCGAGCGGGCGCCTCCGTGCTCCGGCCCCATCCCCTCGTCCTCACCGCCGCCGACGCCCGGGGGCAGCGCCCTGCGCATCTGCTCCAGCTGTGCGCGGGCCGCCATCTGCTGGGCGAACAGCGTCGTCTGGATGCCGTGGAACAACCCCTCCAACCAGCCGACCAACTGCGCCTGGGCGATGCGCAGTTCCGCCTCCGTCGGGACCGAGTCCTCGGTGAAGGGCAGCGACAGCCGCTCCAGCTCCCCGATCAGCTCGGGGGCGAGACCGTCCTCCAGTTCCTTGACCGAACTGGCGTGGATCTCCTTGAGACGCGCACGGCTCGCCTCGTCGAGGGGTGCGGCGCGGACCTCCTCCAGCAGCTGCTTGATCATGCTTCCGATCCGCATGACCTTCGCGGGCTGTTCGACCATGTCCGTCACGGGAACCTCGCGCGACTCGTCGTCACCACTGCCATCGCCAGGAGTGACACCGCCGAGCGCCATGCCGTCCGGACCGACGACCAGGACGTGCGGGCTCTCCTGCGATCGTTCGTTCATCGGCTGGTTCATACCCCCATTGTTCCGCACCGCCACCTCCGGGGGAGGCTGCGGGGGCTCCCCGGGGCCCCGGGGAGCCCCGGACCGTCCGCGTCCGCTCCGCGCCCCGGCCGTATCCCCGCCGTCTCCGCTCCGCGTCCCCGCCGCGTCCCGCCGCGTCCTCAGTGGCGGCGTAGCCGCAGGCCGAGGAAGGCCAGCGCGAGCCCCAGCCCGGCCAGCGCCAGCCCGGTGCCCAGCGGCAGCACCCGCGTCGCCAGGTCCCCGGGCGACGCGGCGGTCCGCTCGGTGGCGTACGGACGATCATCCTGGGGCAGCTCGTCCGCCCCGCGTCGCTCCTGCTCATGGGGGAGCCGAAGCGACGACGGCGTCCAGTCCGGAACCAGCGACGGGCGCGGGTCGGCCTGGTCCCGCCCGCTCGGCCGGCCGCCCGGGTCGGCCGGGGTGCGCGAAGGCCGCGCGGGGTCGGCCGAGGGGTCCGGCGAGGGGGTGGGCGCCGCGGTCCGGCCTGGGTGGGCCCGGCCCTCCCCGGCCCGGGTCCCCGCCAGATCGCCGTCGTCGGCGCGCGCCGCGGCCTGCGGGGCGGCGAACAGGGCGGCGCCCGCCAGCAGGGACGCCGCGGGCAGCCTCAGACGTTTCAGGTGCCTCACGGGATGAGAGTCACACGACGGGGCGATCCGGGCATTCCGGGCGCGGCCGATCAGGCCATGGCGGCCCCGCCCGGAGCCGAGGGCCGCGCTCAGACCGTCAGCAGCACCTTGCCCACATGGCCGCTGGACTCCAGCAGCCGGTGCGCCTCCGCGGCCTCCCGCATCGGGAGCGTACGGTCCACGATCGCGCGGACCCGGCCGCTGCCGATCAGCGGCCAGACGTGCTCCCGTACCGCCGCGACGATCGCCGCCTTCTCGCCGAGCGGACGGCCCCGCAGCCCGGCCGCGGTCACCGCGCCGTTCTTGCCCAGCAGCTTGACCAGGTTCAGCTCGGCCTTCGCCCCGCCCTGGAGACCGATGATCGCGAGCCGTCCGTTGACGGCCAGCGCGTCCACGTTCCGGGCCAGGTACTTCGCCCCGACGATGTCCAGGATGACGTCCGCCCCGGCGCCGTCGGTGGCCGCGCGGACCTCCTCGACGAAGTCCTGCTCGCGGTAGTTGATCAGTACGTCGGCCCCCAGCTCCCGGCAGGCCGCCAGCTTCTCCGCCGACCCGGCCGTGACCGCCACCCGCGCCCCGGCCGCCTTCGCGAGCTGGATGGCCATGGTGCCGATGCCGCTCGACCCGCCGTGCACCAACAGCGTCTCGCCCGGCCGGAGATGGGAGATCATGAAGACGTTCGACCAGACGGTCGCGGTCACTTCGGGCAGCCCGGCGGCGGTGACCAGGTCGACGCCGTCGGGCACCGGCAGCAGTTGGCCCGCCGGGACCGCCACCTTCCCGGCGTACCCGCCGCCCGCCAGCAGCGCGCACACCTCGTCGCCCACCGCCCAGCCGCTGACGCCGGGGCCCAGCTCCACGATCCGGCCCGAGCACTCCAGACCGGGGTATTCGGGGGCGCCGGGCGGCGGCGGATAGTGGCCCTGCCGCTGCATCAGATCGGCGCGGTTGACGCCACTGGCCACGATCTCGACCAGGACCTCCCCCTCGCCGGGCACGGGATCGGGCACCTCCGTCCACTGGAGCGCGTCGGGGCCGCCGGGTTCAGGAATGGTGATCGCATGCATGGCCGCGAGGCTACTCCTGGGGCGTCGGCGCGCGAACGATGGTGATCAACCGGTCGGCGGCCTGCAACGGGCTCGCGTCCGGGTCGTCGTACGCCAGCAGCCGATGCCCGCGCCGTACGGACACCACGAGGTCGTCCGTGTCCCGCACCGACCTGCCCACCTCGGCCTTCACCACCGTGCGCTCCACCAGGTCCAGGCCGCTGCCCTGCTGGATCAGGTCCTCGATCACCGCCCCCGCGGTCGGCGACTGCACGCTCAGCCCCAGCAGCCGCCCCGCCGCGCTCGCGCTCGTGATCACCGCGTCCGCGCCCGACTGGCGCAGCAGCGGCGCGTTCTCCTCCTCGCGCACCGCCGCCACGATGTTCGCGCCCTTGTTGAGCTGCCGCGCGGTCAGCGTGACCAGCACCGCCGTATCGTCCCGCTGGGTCGCGATCACGAACTGGCGGGCCCGCTGCGCCTCCGCCCGCAGCAGCACATCGCTGCGGGTCGCGTCCCCGACCACGCCCGCGAACCCCTCGGAGGTCGCGGACTCGATCACCTTGTGGTTCGGATCGACCACCACCACCCGCCCCTTGGGCAGTCCGCCCGCGATGAGCGTCTGGACGGCGGACCGTCCCTTGGTGCCGAAGCCGATGACGACGGTGTGATCGCGCAAGGCGGACCTCCAGCGGTTCAGGCGGTATTGCTCGCGGGTGCGCTCGGCGAGGACTTCGAGCGTGGTGCCGACCAGGATGATCAGGAACAGCACGCGCAGCGGCGTGACCAGCAGGATGTTGGTGAGCCGGGCGCTGTCGCTGTGCGGGACGATGTCGCCGTAGCCGGTCGTGGACAGCGTCACGGTGGAGTAGTAGACGGAGTCGAGGAAGTCGACTTTGTCGTCGGCGTTGTCGTGGTAGCCGCTCCGGTCCATGTAGACGATCAGGACCGTCAGCACCAGGACGAGCAGCGCCAGCAGCAGCCGGCGGCCCACCTGGCGCAGCGGGCCGTCCGGGTAGCGCGGCAGATGGACACGGTGACCGGTGTCCTCCGGTGGCGTACGGGCCGCCGCGTCATGACTGGGCAGCTTCACGCGTGGCCCTCCTGGGTGGGTATGCCATCGTCGTCGTCATCCTGGCCGCTGCCGCCGGTGCCGCCGGTCCCGCTCGACCAGGGGAGTTCCAGCACCTCGACCTCCGTGCCGCGTCCGGCCCCGCCCGGCGGGATCACCGCGAGCGCGTCCGCGACCGCGACGCCGCGCAGCATCGCCGGACCGCTGAAGCGCAGCGGCCGCGCCTCGTCGTACCGGAACGTCACCGGCACCAGCCGGGTGTTGTGCGGATGCCCGCTCACCGCCTCGGCGAGCGGGGCCGGGCGGCGCTCGGGCTCGGGGCGGCCCGTCAGCGTCCGCAGCAGCGGCTCCGCGAGCGTCAGCAGCCCCGATACGGCGGCCAGCGGATTGCCCGGCAGGCCGACCAGATGCCGTTCGGGCGCGAGGCGGGCCAGCAGCATCGGATGGCCCGGCCGCACCTCCACCCCGTCCACCAGCAGCTCGGCCCCGAGCCGGTGCAGGGTGGGGTGCACATGGTCCACCGGGCCCGCCGCGGTGCCGCCCGTCGTCACGACGAGGTCCGCCGACGAGCCGTCGATCGCCGCGTACAGCGCGTCCGCCTCGTCGGCGATCCGGCGGGTGCTCGACACCTCCGCGCCCAGCGCCCGCAGCCACGGCCCCAGCATGGGCCCCAGCGCGTCCCGGATGCCGCCCTCGCGGGGCAGCCCCCGGTGCAGCAGCTCGTCCCCGAGGACCAGCACCTCCACCCGCGGCCTGCGCACGGTCGCCAGTTCGTCGTACCCGGCGGCGGCCGCGAGCCCCAGCACGGCGGGCGTGACCCGCGTGCCCGCGGGCAGCAGCAGATCGCCGCTGCGGCACTCCTGGCCGCGGGGGCGGATGTCCTGCCCGAAGCCGACCGGCTGCGGCGCCTTCGCCGCGTACAGCCAGCCGTCGCCGGTGTCCGCGCCGTACTCCGAGCGCAGCACGGCGGTGGCGCCGGGCGGGATCCGGGCCCCGGTGGCGATCTGCACGGCGTGCCCGTCGGACAACGGCTCGACCACGCCGGTCCCCGCCAGGATCCCGCGCCCCGACCGGCCCGCCGTGAGCCGCCACGGGCCCGGCCCGGCGAGGGCCCAGCCGTCCATGGCGGACGTGTCGAACGGCGGCAGGTCGGTCAGCGCGGTGAGCGGTTCGGCGAGGACATGCCCGAGCGCGTCGTCGAGCGCCCGCAGGACGGGCGCGGCGGCCCTGGCGGGAGCGGCTCGGGCGGCTCGGGCAGCGATGCGGCGGGCGTCTGGCCAGGCAGTCAGGGGAGCCTCGGGTGGGTGCGCGTCGGGTGCGTTGTCGGGTGCGGGGGCGAGGTCTCCGGGACGAGGGTCCTGGACCGTATGTCTACGGCGCCGGGAGCCCTGAAGCGCGGAGTCGTCCGGAAGTCCACGGCGCCACACATCCACGTCGGCGTCCAGGGCCCCCGCCCCTGCGACCCCGCCCCCTCCCGGGTACGTCGGCTCTCCCTCCGGTGGCATCGCTTCCGGTCGATGCAGGGTCGGCGGCGGCCAGCCCAAGGCATCGTCGGGCACAGGCGGGGGCGCCTTCCGGTTGTCGGGGGCGCCGTGGCGGATGGTGCGCGCCACGCTCGGCGGGGGCCAGCCCAGCTCGGGGTCCGGCACGTCCGGCGGTGGCGAGGCCCGTTGGGCGGTGGCCTTCTCGTTGGCCAGGGCCAGGGCCTCGTCGACCTGGCGGTCGAGCCCGTCGGCATCCCCGGAACGGGGGTCCCGCCGCGTCATTCCTCGTCAGCCCAACGCGCCGCCAGGGCAGCCGCCTTGCGGCTGGCATCGGCCAGGGCCTCGGGGCCGCCGCCCTGCTGCGCGGCGGCATAGCCGACGAGGAACGTGGTCAGCGGGGCGGCGGGCCGGGCGACACCGTGCGCGGCGTCCCGGGCGAGGTCGAGGAGGGCGGCGGTGTCGACATCGAGGTCGATCCCGAGTTCTGCTTTGACTGCGGCGATCCATTCTTCCAGCACGTGTCCATGCTCCCTGATGCGCGCACGGGCTGTCGTGATGTCCTCCCAGGTGTCGCAGTCGAAGGAGGCGGTGGCATGCGGGATGTGGTGGAGGTTCAGCTCGCCGGTGAGCAGCCGGAGCGGCAGTCCGCCGAGGCCGCCGTGCTCGGTGGCGAGCAGCGCGATCTCACGCCGCAGCGGTTCGGCGCGGTAGGCGGCGACGAGGGGCTGCTCGCGCCCGTCCGGGTCGGTGAGCACGGCGCCGTCGGCCTGTCCGAGCCCGGTGAGCAGGGCCTGCACGGTCTCCCCGGTGAGGAACGGCAGGTCGGCGGAGAGCAGGAGGACGACGGGGGCGGTGGTCCCCCGCACGCCCGCGTCGACGGCCGCGACCGGACCGCCGCCGGGCGGCTCCTCCCGCGCCCAGCGGACGGGCCGTACGGTGGGTCGGCGCGGGCCGACGACCACGGTCTCCCCGGCTCCCCGGCACGCCCCCAGCACCCGGTCCAGGAGGGCACGTCCGCCCACGCGGAGCGCGGGCTTGTCCACGCCGCCGAGCCGCCGGGCGGCACCCCCGGCCAGGATCACCGCGTCATACGTCACCCTCCGAGTATGGCCGCTGGGCCGGACACTCCCTACAGCCCCCGCAACAGCACCGAGGGCTGCTCCACACAATCGGCCACATACCGCAGGAACCCGCCCGCCGTCCCGCCGTCGCACACCCGGTGGTCGAACGTGAACGACAGCTGCACGACGTGGCGGACCGCCAGTTCGCCGTGGTGCACCCAGGGCTTGGGGGCGATCCGTCCGACGCCGAGCATGGCGGCCTCGGGGTGGTTGATGATCGGCGTGGAGCCGTCGACCCCGAACACGCCGTAGTTGTTCAGCGTGAACGTGCCGCCCGTGAGGTCGGAGGGGGACAGCGCGCCCGCTCGCGCGGCCTCGGTCAGCCGCGCTATCTCGGCGGCCAGCCCCTCGACGCTGCGCGTATGGGCGTCGCGGACGACGGGGACGACGAGACCGCGGTCCGTCTGCGCCGCGAACCCCAGGTGCACCTCGGCGAGCCGGACCACCTCACGGCGCTCCATGTCCACCGTGGCGTTCAGATCGGGGAAGCGCGCGAGGGCGGCCGTGCAGATGCGGGCCAGCACGGCGAGCACGGAGATCTTGGGGCCGACGGCGGCGTTCATGGCCGTGCGGGCGGCGAGCAATTCGGTCGCGTCGGCGTCCACCCAGCACGTGGCGTCGGGGATCTCGCGGCGGCTACGCGCGAGCTTGTCGGCCACGGCGCCCCGCACCCCGCGCAGGGGGATGCGCTCCCCGCGCTCTCCCCGCTCCTCGCTCACCGGCTCCTCGCCCACCGGCTCCGCGGTGCCGGGGATGGCCCGCTCGACGTCGGCGCGCAGGATCAGGCCCTCGGGACCGGAGCCCACCAGCTGCCGCAGGTCGATGTCATGCTGCCGGGCAAGCCGCCGGACCAGGGGAGAGATCACCGGAACGGGACCCTCCACGGTCGTGGCCGCCGCCTCCCCGTTGGCAGGCCCCCGGGCGGGTCCACTGGCGGGCGCGTGGGCAGGTCCGCCGGCGGGCCGCACCCGGCGCCGCCGTGCGGCGGGGGCGCCCGTGCCGTATCCGACGAGCACATTGCCGGACCCCTCGCCGGAGCCGCTCACCGCGCTCCGCTCACCGGAAGACGCGGGGTCCTCCGAGCCGGGTGCCACGAGCGCGTTGCCGGAATCACCGGCCTCAGCGGAACCACCACCCTCACCTGGTCCACCGGACACACCGGAAGACGCCACTGTCAGCAGCGGCGCACCCACCGGCAGCTCCGTGCCCTCCTCCCCGAATCGCGCCGTCACCACCCCGGCATACGGGCACGGCACGTCCACCATGGCCTTCGCGGTCTCGACCTCCACGACCGGCTGGTCGACCGCCACGACGTCGCCGACCTCGACCAGCCAGCGCACGATCTCCGCCCCGGTGAGCCCCTCCCCCAGGTCGGGCAGCGTGAACTCCCGCACGACAGCCATCAGACCGCGCTCCCCTCGGTCCACTCCGACTCCCACTGGAGCCGGGCGACGGCATCCAGCACCCGGTCCACGCCGGGCAGATGGTGCCGCTCCAGCATCGGCGGCGGATACGGGATGTCGAACCCGGCGACCCGCAGCACCGGCGCCTCCAGGTGGTGGAAGCACCGCTCGGTGACGCGGGCGGCGATCTCGCCGCCGGGGCCGCCGAAACCGGCGGCCTCGTGGACGACGACCGCCCGCCCGGTCCGGCGCACGGAGGCGCATACGGTCTCGTCGTCGAAGGGGACGAGCGAGCGCAGGTCCACGACCTCCAGGCGCCAGCCCTCGGCCCGCGCCGCCTCGGCAGGCTTCGAGGCACACCGGGACGAAGGGCCCGTACGAGATCAGCGTGGCGCTGCGGCCCCCGCCCGCCCCGGGGTGGACCACCGCCCGCCCGATCGGCGGGACCTCGGCCGGGTGGTCGGCGTCCCAGTCGGCCTTGGACCAGTACAGCCGCTTGGGTTCGAGGAAGACGACCGGATCGTCGGAGGCGATGGCGGCCCGCAGCAGCCCGTACGCGTCGGCGACGGTCGCCGGGGCGACGACATGGAGGCCGGGGGTGGCCATGTAGTACGCCTCGGAGGAGTCGCTGTGGTGCTCGACGCCGCCGATGCCGCCCCCGTACGGCACGCGCACGGTCAGCGGCAGCGGCACCGCGCCCCGGGTGCGGTTGCGCATGCGGGAGACATGGCTGACGAGCTGCTCGAAGGAGGGGTAGGCGAAGGCGTCGAACTGCATCTCGACAACGGGCCGCAGCCCGTACATGGCCATGCCGACGGCGGTGCCCAGGATGCCCGCCTCCGCCAGCGGGGTGTCCGTACAGCGGTCGTCGCCGAACTCCTCGGCGAGCCCGCTGGTGATCCGGAAGACGCCGCCCAGGGTGCCGACGTCCTCACCGAGGACATGGACCGCCGGGTCGGCGGCCATGGCGTCGCGCAGCGCCCGGCCGAGGGCCTGGGCCATGGTGGCGGGCTTGCGCTCGGTGGCGGTGGTCATCGCTCCCCCTCGGCGTCGAGTTCGGCCCGCAGCTGCGCCGCCTGCTCCCGCAGCTGGCTGGTCTTCTCGGCGTAGACGTGCTCGAACAGCTCCAGGGGGTCGAGGACCGGGTCCTGGTGCATGCGGGTCCGCAGATCGGCGGCGAGCCGCTCGGCGGAGTCGCGCACGGCCCGGATCCCGTCGTCGCCCAGCAGCCCGCGGTCCCGTATGGCCGCCTCCAGGAGCGCGATCGGGTCGTGTTCGCGCCATGCCTCGACCTCGGCGTCGGAGCGGTAGCGGGTGGCGTCGTCGGCGTTGGTGTGGGCGTCGATCCGGTAGGTGACGGCCTCGACCAGGGTGGGGCCGCCACCGCCGCGGGCCCGGCGGACGGCCTCGCCGAGGACCTGGTGGACGGCGGCCGCGTCATTGCCGTCGACGAGCCGCCCGGGCATCCCGTAGCCGACTGCCTTGTGGGCCAGGGAGGGGGCGGCGGTCTGCTTGGCGAGCGGGACGGAGATCGCGAAGCCGTTGTTCTGGACCAGGAACACCACGGGGGCCTGCCAGACGGCCGCGAAGTTGAGCGCCTCGTGGAAGTCGCCCTCGCTGGTGCCGCCGTCGCCGACCAGGGCGAGCGCCACGACGTCGTCGCCCTTGAGGTGCGCGGCGTGGGCCAGACCGACCGCGTGCGGCAGCTGGGTGGCCAGCGGGGTGCTCAGCGGGGCGACGCGGTGCTCCCGGGGGTCGTAGCCCGAGTGCCAGTCGCCGCGCAGCAGGGTGAGGGCCTGGACGGGGTCGAGCCCGCGGACGACGGCGGCCAGGGTGTCGCGATAGCTGGGAAAGAGCCAGTCGCGCTCCTCCAGCACCAGTCCGGCGGCCACCTGGCAGGCCTCCTGCCCGGTCGAGGAGGGGTAGACGGCCAGCCTGCCCTGCCGGGTGATTTTTTGTGTTTCTGCACGTTGTAGCGGCGGCCGTGCACCAGCTCCCGGTGGAGCCTGGTCAGCAGGTCGGGGGCGAGGTCGGCGGCGGCGGAGGTGCCCAGCAGGCGGTACGGCTCGGGGTCGGGCAGCAGCGGTGCGGCGTCGGTGCGGGGCCGCCAGGCGGGCGGGGGAGTGGGGTGGTAGGCGCCGGGCTGCTCTAGGACCGTCATGACACGACCTCCTGGGCGGGCAGACTGCTGGAGGGCGGGCGTGCCGAGCGGCATCGCCCTCACCTACCGATTGTTCGGTCGTTGACGCATTTTGGCTACAGGCGACCCGAGCCTGTGGACAAACGGTTCTGCACAGCCTGAGATGAAGACAGGACGTCCATGAAGGGGAGGCGGGGCGGTATGCAGGACGAACAGATGGCCAATCCGGGCGGCAAACCTCCCGCGCGCCCCCTGGATCCCATCGACCGTGACATCCTGCGACTGCTCCGGACGGACGGCCGGGCCTCCATACGGTCCGTGGCCGAGCAGGTGCACGTCTCGCGCGCCAACGCCTACGCCCGGATCAACCGGCTCCTGGACGACGGGGTGATCCGGGGCTTCAGCGCCCGGGTGGACCAGGAGCGGGCCGGGCAGGGGGCGTCCGCGTACATCACGCTGAAGATCGTCCAGAACTCCTGGCGCACCGTGCGCGAACAGCTCGGGATGCTGCCGGGAGCCGCCCACATCGCCCTGGTCAGCGGGGATTTCGATGTGCTGCTGCTGGTGCACACCGAGGACAACCGCTCGCTGCGCGAACTGGTCCTCACCCGGATCCAGGCCATCCCCGAGGTGCTGAGCACCCGCACCCTGCTGGTCTTCGAGGAAACGGATCTGGACCCGGAGGTCTAGGGGTGTCTAGTTCGTGGGGACGCGCAGCCCCGCGAAGGCGGTGCGGACCACGGCCTCGGCCACCTCGTCGGCTCCCGCGGCCCCGCCCCGGCCGGGCCGGTACCACTCCACAATGGAGTTGATCATGCCGAAGAGCAGCCGGGTCGCCAGCCGCGCGTCCACATCGGTGCGCAGATCGCCGTCGGCGGCCGCCCGCTTGAGCAGATCGGCGACCTGGTGGTCGAACTCCCTGCGGCGCTCCATGGCCCACCGCTCGGTGTCCGTGTTGCCGCGGACCCGCAGGAGCAGGGTGACGTAGGGCAGCTCCGCCATCAGCACCTCGGCGGTGCGCCGGGTCACGTGTTCCAGCCGTTCGATCGCCCGGCCGTCGCGCGCGCCCGGCTCCTGGAGGATGCCGAACAGCCCGTCCAGCGCACGGCTTATGGCCCGCCGGAGCAGCTCTTCCTTGCCCTTGACGTGGTGGTAGATCGACGACTTGGAGATCCCCGCGGCACGGGAGAGGTGCTCCATGGAGGTGCCGTCGTAGCCGCGCTCGTTGAACACCTCCACGGCGACCGCGAGCAGCGATTCGGGCGTATAGGTGTCGCGCTTGACCATGGTCATGATTAGAGCAGCTTTCCCTCGGTGGCGGCACGCCGGATCAGGGCCTGGGAAGGGGCGTAGCGGCCGGTGGGACAGGCGTCGTGGAGGTTCTTCAGGACATCGCGCACCCAGCCCGCGCCGAGCTGGTCACCCCAGTACAGCGGACCGCGCGGATAGTTGACTCCGGTGCGCATGGCGGTGTCGATGTCCCCGGCGCTCGCCACCCCGCGGGCGACGGCGTCCGCGGCGAAGTCCACGAGCATCGCGACGGTGCGGGCCACGATCATGCCGGGGAGGTCTCCCACCACGCTCACCTGCTTTCCGAGCGCCTGGAAGAGGCCGGTCGCGGCGGCCGTGGCCAGGGGGTCGGCGGTCGCGGAGGGGGCGAGGGCGATGCGGGTGGCCGTGCGGTAGTCCAGCGCCAGGTCGAACCGGATACCGGGGGCGAAGGGGTCCGTGGTGGCGGCGGATCCGTCGGTCAGGGACAGCCGGGTGCCGTCGGGCAGCGCGAGGAAGCCGCCGGGCCCGGCCTCCGCGACGGGCTCGCGCACCAGCGTGATGCCCGCCTCCTCGATGAGGGGGACGAGCCCGGCGGCGGGGCCCAGGTCCCCATGGAGGGCGATCTTCGCGGGGGCGTCGCAGGGCTCGGCGGTGTGCGGGCGGGGGCGCGGTGCGCCGTCGGCGTGGTCGTACCAGCCGCGGCCCGTCTTGCGCCCGTGCAGTCCGGCGTCGACCAGGCGGCGCTGGGCGAGGGACGGGGTGAATTTCGGATCGTGGAACAGCGATTCCCAGACGGATCGGGTGACGGCCTCGTTCACGTCCTGGCCGATGAGGTCGGTCAGCTCGAAGGGGCCCATCCGGAAGCCGCCGGACTCGCGCAGGACGGCATCGATGGTGGCGGGGTCGGCGCCGCCCTCCTCGTACACCCGGAAGGCCTCCGCGTAGAAGGGGCGGGCGATCCGGTTGACGATGAACCCGGGGGTGTCGGCGCAGCGCACCGGGGTCTTGCCCCATGCGGCGACGGTCTCGTACGCGCGGTCGGCGGCGGCCCGGTCGGTGGCGAACCCGCGGACGACCTCGACCAGCGGCAGCAGCGGGGCCGGGTTGAAGAAGTGGAGGCCGACGAGGCGGCCGGGGCGGCGCAGGGCGCCCGCGACGGCCGTGACGGAGAGGGAGGAGGTGTTGGTGGCGAGCAGACAGCGGTCCGAGACGACGGTTTCGAGGGCGGTGAACAGCTGCTGCTTGGCGCCCAGCTCCTCCAGGATGGCCTCGATGGCCAGCTCGGTGTCGGCCAGGTCCGCGAGGCGGTCGACGGCGGCGAGCCGGCCGAGGGCGGCGTCGCGGCCGGCCGCGGCGAGGGAGCCCTTGGCGACCAGCCGGTCGAGGCGGGCCGCGATGGCGTCCACGGCTTGGGCGGCGCGGCCGGGCGCGGCGTCATAGAGCCGCACCGGATGCCCGGCGACCAGCGCCACCTGGGCGATTCCCTGGCCCATGGTGCCGGTGCCGACGACGGCTACGGTGCCGGTGCGCTGGATCCCACGGTCGCTCGTGCCGCTCGCAGTCATACCGCTGATCCTTTTCGACGAAGTTATCCACAGGTCCGCCAGGCCCTCTTGTCCCGACCGATCGTTCGGTTAATCTAACTCTGTCGCCACTTCCAGCCCAGCTCAATCCCAGCTCGACGAGGAGTTGGTCAGCCGTGACCGCCGGACTCACCACAGACCAGTTGACGAAGACGCACCGTCCCACCCTCGACCAGGCCCTGGAGGCGATCCGTACCCGCGCCTATTGGTCCCCGCACCCCGAGCATCCGAAGGCGTACGGCGGGGAGGGCCAGGGCGGGCGGCCCAGCCTGAGCGTCGCCGAGGGCCAGACCGTCTTCGAGGCGCTGCGCGGCACGCGCCTGGAGCTGGACCAGCCGGGCACCGACGGCTGGACGGGCTCCGAGATCTCGCCGTTCGGGGCCGAGATGGGCATGGAGTATCCCCATCCGGATATCGACGTGCTGCTGCCCGCGATGCGGGCGGGGATGCCCGCCTGGCGGGATGCCGGACCCGAGGCGCGTGCCATGGTCTGCCTGGAGATCCTGGCCCGGATCAGCGCCCGCTCGCATGAGTTCGCGCAGGCGGTGATGCACACCAGCGGACAGGCGTACATGATGGCGTTCCAGGCGGGCGGCCCGCACGCCCAGGACCGCGGTCTGGAGGCCGTGGCGTACGCGTTCGCGGAGCAGACGCGCACGCCGGGAGCCGCCGACTGGTCCAAGCCGCAGGGCAAGCGCGACCCCCTGGAGCTGCGCAAGACCTTCACCGCGGTGCCGCGGGGCATCGCGCTGCTGATCGGCTGCAATACCTTCCCCACGTGGAACGGCTACCCGGGCCTGTTCGCCTCGCTCGCCACCGGCAACCCGGTGCTGGTCAAGCCGCATCCGCAGGCGGTGCTGCCGCTCGCGCTGACCGTGCGGACGGCGCGCGAGGTGCTGCGGGAGGCGGGCTTCGACCCCAACCTGGTGGCGCTGGCGGCCGAGCGGCCCGACGAGGGCATCGCCAAGGTCCTCGCCGTGCGCCCCGAGATCCGCATCATCGACTACACGGGCTCGACGGCCTTCGGCGACTGGCTGGAGACCCACGCCCGGCAGGCCCAGGTCTTCACGGAGAAGGCCGGGGTCAACACGGTCGTCATCGACTCCACCGACGACTACAAGGGCATGCTGGCCAATCTGGCGTTCTCCCTGTCCCTCTACAGCGGCCAGATGTGCACCACCCCGCAGAACCTGCTGATCCCCCGCGAGGGCATCGCCACCGACGCCGGTCCCAAGGCGTACGACGAGGTGGTGGCCGATCTGGCGGCGGCGGTCGACGGGCTGCTGGGCGACGACGCGCGGGCGAGCGCGCTGCTCGGCGCGATCGTGGGCCCGCGGGTGCGGGAGCGGCTGGAGGCCGCACCCGGGCTCGGCGGCGTCGCGCTCGCCTCCCGCGCGGTGGCCCACCCCGACTTCCCCGATGCCACGGTGCGTACGCCGCTGGTGGTGAAGGCCGACGGGGCGCGGAAGTTCTGGGAGGGGGCGGACGCGGACGCGCCCTATCTCTCCGAATGCTTCGGCCCGGTGTCCTTCGCCGTCGCGGTCGACTCCGCGGCGGACGCGGTCGCCCTGCTGCGCCGCACCACCCGGGACAAGGGCGCGATGACGGTCGGTGCGTACACGACGTCGCCCGAGGTGGAGCGGCTGATCGAGGAGGCGTGTCTGGAGGAGTGCGCCCAGCTGTCGCTGAACCTGACCGGCGGGGTGTATGTGAACCAGACCGCGGCCTTCTCGGACTTCCACGGCTCGGGCGGCAACCCGTCGGCCAACGCCGCGCTGTGCGACGGGGCGTTCGTGGCGAGCCGCTTCCGCACGGTGGAGGTGCGGCGCCCGGCCTAGACCGTGCTGTCCCGCGGATGCGCGGGAGGTCCTCCCCAGTGGAACAGGGCCATGGCCACGCTGGTGGCCAGGTTGTAGTAGGACACCTGGGAAAAGAATGGGAAGGGCCACCAGCCGGGTGGCCCTCTTGCGCAGCTCCGGCGAGAGCCCGTGGCGCTCGGAGCCGAACGCCAGAAGGGCGTCATCGGGGATGGCCAGGGACCGGATGTCCTCCCCCTCCGCGTCCAGGGCGTACAGCGGTCCCGGCGGGAGGGCGTCGGTCGGCAGCCGTTCGACCGCGGTGGCGAAGTGGAGGCCCGCACCCGAGCGCACGGCGTTCGGGTGCCAGGGGTCGATGTCCCCGGTGGTGACCACTCCCGCGGCCCCGAACCCCGCGGCGAGCCGGACCACGGCACCGTCGTTGGGAGGTTGCGGGGGTTGTCCAGGACGACGACCGGTGCTGGCCTCGGCTGCCGCGCCAGGGCGTCCAGATTCCCCTGCCGCCCGCGCCTGACCGCCAGCGCGGCGACGCGGGTGGGGTGCACCCGGGGGACCAGAGCGCGCAGGGTCCGGTCCGGCACCTCCACCAGGAGATCCGTGATCACCTCGGTGAGATCACCGGCCAGCTCCGCCGCCAGCTCCACCGCGGCGGCCTTGTCGCTGGTGACCGCGACCCGCACCGAGGCACCGAAGCGGAGCGCATGCTTCAGCGCATGGAAGCCGTCGAGCAGCACGGTCTCGGGGGCCGTCTCGCGCCACTGCCGCTCGGCGAGCGTGGCCTGGTCCTCAGTCATCCCCTCAGCGTACGGGGGCCGGGGCCGCCATCCCGGGCCGCTGGCAGGGCCACGACCCGGGGCCGTCCCGCCAGTCGCTGACGGGGTAGTCGACATAGCCGTCGGCCCCGCCGGTGTAGTACGTGGCGCGATCACCGGCCGCCAGCTCACGGCCCATGGCGAACCGGGTGACCAGATCCGGATTGGCGATGAAGTGGGTGGCGAAGGAGACGGCGTCGGCGTTCCCCGAGGCGATGAGGGCGTTCGCCGAGCCGCGGTCGTAGCCGTTGTTGGCGATCAGCGGGCCGTCGAACCGCCGCCGGTAGCGGGCGATCTCCCCGGCGTCCGGAGCCTCCTCCGGTGTGGCGAGGTCCCGTCCGCGCAGATGCAGATAGGCCACGGGGTGGTCGTTGAGCGCCGACACGAGCGCGTCGTAGTCGGCGAGCGTCTCCTCGTCCGCCCGGAACATCGCTCCGTCCGTCCAGTACGGTCCCAGCCGGACCCCGACCCCCCGTCCTCCCCAGGGCACGGCGGCCGCGTCGACGATCTCCAGCAGCAGCCGCCTCCGGGCCGCGCGGTCGCCGCCGTAGGCATCCGTCCGGTGGTTCAGCCGCGGGTTGAGGAACTGCGCGATCAGGAACGAGCCGAGGGCACCGATCTCGACCCCGTCGAACCCGGCCCGCCGGGCGTTCTCCGAGGCGGCGCCGAAGTCGGCGACGGTGGCGGCGATATCGGCCGTGGTCATGGCCCGGGGCGTGACGGTCTCCTTGAACCCGCCGGAGGTGAAGGACCGCGTCCGGGGATTGATCGCCGAGGGTCCGGCGGGCCGCCGTCCGCCCAGGTGGTCGGGGTGCGAGGCGGCGCCGGTGTGCCACAGCTGGAGCACGATGCGGCCGCCGAGCGCGTGCACGACACCGGTGACCCTCCGCCATGCGGCCACCTGCTCCTCGGTGTAGATGCCGGGCACATTGACGAAGCCGATCGCCTGCTCGCCGACCCAGGTCCCCTCGGCGATGATCAGCCCGGCGCTGGCCCGCTGGCCGTAGTACGCGGCGTGCATCGCGGTCGGCACCAGCCCGTCACCGGCGGCGCGGGCGCGGGTGACCGGTGCCTTCACCACCCGGTTGGGCATCCGGAAGCCGCCGAGGTCCGCCGGGCTCAGCAGCGGCTGTCCCAGGGCTGACGCGACAGCGGTGTCGGCGGTGAAGGCAGCGGTGTCGGTGGTCTCGACGGTGTACATGGTCGGTCTCCCTCTTCCTGGCTTCCTGGCTTCCTGGCTTCCTGGCTTCCTGCCGTGCGGCGCGGGCACGGGGCGGACGGTCGGCGGCATACGGTCACGTCAGGCCCGTTTCGCGCGTCATCCCGGTGACGGTGCACGGAGGCGAAAGGTGACCCATGGACGAGCAGGACCGGCTGGCGGAACGGTTCGAGGCCCATCGCAGCCATCTGCGGGCGGTCGCCTACCGGCTGCTCGGCTCGCTCAGCGAGGCGGACGACGCCGTCCAGGAGACCTGGCTACGGCTCAGCCGCAGCGACGCCGACCGGGTCGAGAACCTGCCCGCCTGGCTGCACACGGTCGTCTCCCGGTTGTGCCTGGACATGCTGCGTTCGCGCTCCGCCCGCCGCGAGGAGCCGATCGAGCGGCAGCCCGCCCAGCAGGTCCGGGACGACGGCGGGGGCGACCCCGAGGGCGAAGCGGTGCTGATCGACTCGGTCGGCCGCGCGCTGCTCGTGGTGCTGGACACGCTCGCCCCCGCCGAGCGGATCGCCTTCGTCCTGCACGACGCCTTCGCCGTGCCGTTCGACCAGATCGCCCCCGTCGTGGAGCGCTCCCCTGCGACGGCGAAGAAGCTCGCCAGCCGCGCGCGGCACAAGGTGCGCGGCACGCCCGCGGTCTCCGCCGACGGCCTGGCCGCCCAGCGCCGGGTCGTGGACGCCTTCCTCGCCGCCGCGCGCGACGGCGATCTGGAGGGGCTGCTGACGGTGCTCGCCCCGGACGTCGTACGCCGCGCCGACCGGGCGGCCCTCCCGCCGGGCGTCCCGACGACGTCCCGCGGTGCGCGCGCGGTCGCCGAGGAGACCAGGGTGCTCGGGCGCCGGGCGCGGTTCGCCGCACCGGCGCTGGTGAACGGGTCGGTGGGCGTGGTCGTGGCGCCGCACGGGCGGTTGCTGCTCGCCCTCACCTTCACGGTCGAGGACGGGCGCATCGCCGGGTACGAGGTGATCGCCAACCCGGTGCGGCTGCGCGGGCTGGAGCTGGCCGTCCTCGATGGCTGACGCAGACGACCGACGCAGGCGGCTGACGCAGACGGCTGGCGCAGACGGCTGGCGCAGACGGCTGGCGCAAACGGCCGACGCACCGGCGCGGGCCGGGGCCGCTCAGCCGGTGAGCGTGGGGGCGGGCTTCTCGTCGTCCGGCCGCTCGTCGTGCTCCCCCGCCCGCTGCCGTGGCAGACGGACGGTGCGCGCGGCCAGCCGGTCGCGGGCCCGGGTCGCCTTCCGGACGGTCCAGAGCAGGAAGGCGGTCGGCAGGAAGACCGCGTCGGCGGCGATGGCGGCGAGCGAGAAGAAGGGCAGGCCGAGCGCGACGGCGATGCCGATGTGCTCCAGCATCAGCAGCACCAGCATGGCGTTCTTGGCCCGGCGGTTCAGCAGGGTGAAGGGGAAGGCGACCTGGACGATGACCGTGCCGTAGGTCAGCAGCATCACCAGGGTGCCGCTGCTCGCGAGGGCGTCGGCCAGGGACGGCCAGGGCGAGAAGTAGTCCAGGTGGAGCGGGTAGTAGAGGGCGGTGCCGTCCTGCCAGCGCGATCCCTGGACCTTGTACCAGCCGGCGGAGGCGTAGAGCAGGCAGACCTCGCCCATGATCACCACGAGGGCGCCGTTGTGCGCGAGGTTGGCGAGCATGTCCAGGACGGTGCGCGGCTCCCCCGGTGCGTAACGGCGCGCGAGCCACCAGCCGCCCTGGATGAGCCACAGCCCCCACAGGATCGTGGCCCAGCCAAGACCGGGGAGCGGGCCGTCGGCGATCGGGGACAGCCCCGCGTCGGTGAACAGCTGGACCCAGGCCAGGGCGAGCCCCAGGACGGTCCACAGCACGATTCCGGTCGTATCGCGCGGCGGCTCCTGCCCGTCCGGGCGGCGGGCGGCGCGGCGGGCGTCGAGCGACCAGACCTGGCCGCACCGGGTGAGCACCAGGTAGAGCGACATCAGGTGGATGAGGTTGTCGCCGCCGTCGCCGAGGAAGATGGAACGGTTCTGGAGCGACAGCACGCCGAGCATGAACAGCACGGACATGGTGCGGGTGCGCCAGCCGAGCAGGAGCAGCAGGGCCGAGACGAGGGCGAGGGCGTAGACGGTCTCGAACCACAGGCCGCTGTCGGACCACATGAGCGCGGTGAAGGCGCGGTTGCCGTCGATCAGCTGACGGGCCATGTCCCAGCTCCAGGGACCGTCGGGGCCGTACAGCTCGCGGCGGTGGGGCCATTCGCGGAGCAGGAAGAGCAGCCAGGTGAAGGAGAAGCCGATGCGCACCACGGCCGTCTGGTGGGGGCCGAGCGCGGTTCCGGTGACGCGGGCATGGCCGCGCGCCATGGCGGCCTGGACCCGCACGAGGGCGGTCTGGACAGCGGATATCGTCACCGGCGCGCCCCCTCGGGAAGGTCGGCCGCGGTCGTCGTCCACCAGGGCAGGGTCCGGTAATACGTCTTGGTGTCGGTCTTCTCGTCGCTCCACGGCGGTGCGGCCAGCTGCGTGGTAGCGGACCGCACCTGGACGCGCTGCACCGTGCCGCCGTCCGTCTCCGGGCCGAGGCGGAGCATGACGATCCGGCGTATGTAGTGCTCGGAGAGGCTGCCGCGGGTGCCGTTCGGCCGTTCCTGCGCGTCGTGCGAGCCGAGGTAGAACTCCCAGGCGCGGCGCAGTTCGTTCTGCTGGGTGTGGCTGGGCAGCGGGTTGTGGTGGATGGCGGCGCCGTCCTGGGCGGAGATGTTGGTCCAGCCGGTGGTCGCGAGGCCGCCGTCGGGGGTGCGTATCTCGGCCCGGGCCTGGATGGCGATGTCCTGCTGGAGGGGATTGGGCGCGAAGAGCTTCCAGTTCCGCTCGAATTCGGGGTACGTGTAGTCGTCCATCGCCGCCCCGTGCCGCTTGCTGATCGTGTTGGGCGGCGCGACGCTCAGGAACGCCATCCCCAGGTGAAGGGCCGCGGCGACCGCGACGGCGGCGACCGCCACCGCGACGATCAGCTGTGACGGCAGGGAGAGGGCGGCGAGCCGCTCCGCCGCCTCGTCGTCCGGCTCATCCGGCTCCGTTTCCGCCATGCCCCGCCCCACTCCCGATGGTCCAGGTCTGCGCACCCGGCCCGGACGGCTGCGCGCCCACGGCCCCCGGTGGGTGTCCTCTCGCCCGCACGCTACCGATGCGGCCCTCCCGGCACAGCACCCTCAGCGTTATCCACAGGCTTGACACCCTACGTTCCTCCGGCACACCATTGAACCGAACGATCGGTCGGTCGGTTGGTTGCCGGGCTGGTCGTCGGGACGGACGGCGGGGACGGACGGCGAAGGGGCTTCGCATGACGACGACGGCGGCGGATGCCGGGGCGGGGGCGTACGAGGCGGTGTTCGACGCCGCCCTGGCCGCGGACGAGCGCATCGAGCCGCGGGACTGGATGCCCGACGACTACCGGGCGTCCCTGGTCCGGCAGATCGCCCAGCACGCCCACTCCGAGATCATCGGCATGCAGCCCGAGGCCAACTGGATCAGCCGCGCCCCCTCGCTGCGGCGCAAAGCAATCCTCATGGCGAAGGTCCAGGACGAGGCGGGCCACGGCCTGTATCTGTACAGCGCGGCGGAAACCCTGGGCACCAGCCGGGACGAGCTGCTCGACAAGCTCCACTCGGGCCGCCAGAAGTACTCGTCGATCTTCAACTACCCGACGCTGACCTGGGCCGACGTGGGCGCCATCGGCTGGCTGGTGGACGGCGCGGCGATCACCAACCAGGTCCCGCTGTGCCGCTGCTCCTACGGGCCGTACGCACGGGCGATGGTCCGGATCTGCAAGGAGGAGTCCTTCCACCAGCGCCAGGGGTACGAACTGCTGCTGGCCCTCAGCCGGGGCACCGAGGCCCAGCACGCCATGGCCCAGGACGCGGTGGACCGCTGGTGGTGGCCGTCGCTGATGATGTTCGGCCCGCCCGACGACGCGTCGGCGCACTCCGCCCAGTCGATGGCCTGGAAGATCAAGCGGCATTCCAACGACGAGCTGCGCCAGCGTTTCGTCGACATCTGCGTCCCCCAGGCCGAATCCCTCGGCCTGACCCTCCCCGACCCCGATCTGAAGTGGAACGAGGAGCGGGGACACCACGACTTCGGCCCGATCGACTGGGACGAGTTCGGCGAGGTGCTGCGGGGAAACGGGCCGTGCAACACCCAGCGCATCTCCCAGCGGCGCCGGGCCCATGAGGAAGGCGCCTGGGTGCGCGAGGCGGCCGCGGCGTACGCGGCCAAGCACGGGGAGGCACGGGCATGAGCGGCGAAGGAAACGGCGCATGGCCGCTGTGGGAGGTGTTCGTCCGCGGCAGGCGCGGCCTCGCGCACACCCACGCGGGATCCCTGCACGCCCCGGACGCGGAGATGGCCCTGCGGAACGCGCGCGATCTGTACACCCGCCGCTCGGAGGGCGTCTCGCTCTGGGTGGTGCCCTCCGCCTCGATCACCGCCTCCTCGCCGGACGAGAAGGACCCGTTCTTCGAGCCCGCCGCCGACAAGCCCTACCGGCACCCCACGTTCTACGAGATCCCGGAGGGGGTGCGGCACCTGTGACCGCGGCCCTCGCCCTGGGCGACGACGCGCTGGTGCTCTCCCACCGGCTGGGGGAGTGGGCGGGGCACGCCCCCGTGCTGGAGGAAGAGGTCGCGCTCGCCAACATCGCCCTCGACCTGCTCGGCCAGGCCCGGGTGCTGCTCTCCCTCGCCGGCGACGAGGACGAGCTGGCGTATCTGCGCGAGGAGCGGGCGTTCCGCAACGTCCAGCTGGTCGAGCAGCCGAACGGGGACTTCGCCCACACCATCGCCCGCCAGCTCTACTTCTCCACCTACCAGGAGCTGTTGTACGAGGAGCTGGCGCGCGGCGACGGCCCCTTCGCACCGCTGGCCGCGAAGGCGGTCAAGGAGGTCGCCTACCACCGCGACCACGCCGAGCAGTGGACGCTGCGGCTCGGCGACGGCACGGAGGAGAGCCATCAGCGGATGCGCCGCGCGCTGGACGCGCTGTGGCGGTTCACCGGCGAGCTGTTCGAGCCGGTCGAGGGCTGCGAGGTGGAGTGGTCCGCGCTGCACGGCGCATGGCTGAGCCGCGTCACGGCCGTCCTCACCCGCGCCACCCTGAGCCTGCCCGAGGGTCCGTGGCGCGGTGCCTGGGCGGCCGGGGCCGGGCGCCAGGGCATCCACACCGAGCCGTTCGGCCCGATGCTCGCGCAGATGCAGCATCTGCACCGCAGCCACCCGGGGGCGGCATGGTGACGCCCGCGCCCCACGCCCCCACCGCGCTCGAAGAGGAGCTGCGGCGGCTGGCCGGGGCCGTGCCGGATCCGGAGCTGCCGATGGTGTCCCTGGCCGAACTGGGCGTGCTGCGGGGGCTGCGGGTCCTGGCACCGGGCCGGGTCGAGGTCGAGCTGACCCCCACCTACACCGGCTGTCCCGCGGTGGAGACGATGGCCGCCGACATCGAGCGGGTGCTGCACGACCGGGGCGTGCCCGAGGTCGAGGTCCGCACCGTGCTCGCGCCGCCCTGGACGACGGACGCGATCAGCGCCGAGGGCCGCCGCAAGCTCGCGGAGTCCGGCATAGCGCCGCCCGCGCCACGGCGGGCGGCGGCGGGCGGGCCGGTCCCCGTCGAGCTGACGGTGCGCTGTCCGCACTGCGGCTCGACCGAGACCACGCTGCTGAGCCGCTTCTCCTCCACCGCGTGCAAGGCGCTGCGCCGCTGCGAGACGTGCCGCGAACCGTTCGACCACTTCAAGGAGTTGTGATGGCCGCGGAAGCGGTGCCCGCCTTCGCGCCCCACCACGGCGCATTCCATCCGCTGCGGGTGGCCGCCGTCGAACCGCTCGCCGACGACGCGGTGGCCGTCACCCTCCGGGTGCCGCCCGCGCTGCGCGAGACGTTCCGCTTCGTCCCCGGGCAGCACATCGCGGTGCGGCGGTTCACCGACGGCGCGGAGATCCGGCGTACGTATTCGATCTGCACCCCGGCCCCGGGCCCGGAGGGACCCGAGCTGCTGCGCGTCGGGGTGCGGCTGGTGGAGGGCGGCGCGTTCTCCACGTACGCCCTCAAGGAGCTGGCGGTCGGGGAGGTCGTGGAGGTGATGGCCCCCGCGGGCCGGTTCGTGCTCGCCCCCCGGCCCGGCCACTTCGCCGCGGTCGTCGGCGGCAGCGGCATCACCCCCGTGCTGTCCATCGCCGCCACACTGCTGGAGCGGCAGCCCGAGGCCCGCTTCTGTCTGATCCGCAGCGACCGCACCGCCGCCTCCACGATGTTCCTGGAGGAGATCGCCGACCTCAAGGACCGTTGGCCCGACCGGTTCCAGCTGGTGTGCGCCCTCTCCCGGGAGGAGCAGCAGACCGGGCTGGTGTCCGGGCGGCTGGACGAGGAGCGGCTGACCGGGCTGCTGCCCTCGCTGCTGCCGGTGCGCTCGGTGGACGGCTGGTTCCTGTGCGGTCCGTACGGGCTGGTGCGGGCCGCCGAGCGGGCACTGCGCGGACTCGGGGTGCCTCGCGGCCGGGTCCATCAGGAGATCTTCCATGTGGCGGCGGAGCCCGGCGAGGGCGTCTCCCCCGCGCCCCGCCCGGCCGCCGCGCCCTCGCACAGCACCGTGACGGCGACCCTGGACGGCCGGTCGGGCAGCTGGCCGGTGCGGGACGGGGAACCGCTGCTGGAGACCGTGCTGCGCAATCGCGCCGACGCGCCGTACGCGTGCAAGGGCGGGGTGTGCGGGACCTGCCGGGCGTTCCTGGTCTCCGGGGAGGTGCGGATGGACCGGAACTTCGCGCTGGAGCCGGACGAGGTGGAGGCGGGCTATGTGCTGTCCTGCCAGTCCCATCCCGTCGGCGAGCGGGTGGAGCTGGACTTCGACCGCTGACCGGCCGCCGCCCCGGGTCGGGGTGGCGCGGCGGGGTGACGCGGAGGGGTGACGCGGAGGGGACGTTCGGGGCGTTCCCTTCTTGTAGAACCTGTTCTATCTTGACGGGCCGTCAGACGTAGCTCAACGGCGCGGGAGGACGGACAGTGGACTTCACCTTCACCGAGGAGCAACAGGCGGCCGTCGAGGCGGCGCAGCCGTCTTCTCCTCCACAACACCGGACGGCGTGCCCAGCCCTGCCCTCACCCCCGGCGCCGTCGCCGACGACATCGACCGCGCGCTGTGGCGCAGACTCGCCGACGCCGATCTGCTCGGGCTGACCCTCGACCCGCGCCACGGCGGCTCCGGGCTCGACCCCCTCGCGCTGTGCC
>NZ_GG657754.1:5229087-5244379 GCF_000158915.1 Streptomyces himastatinicus ATCC 53653
CGGGCCGCCCGCGGCGACCTCGTGCTCACCGTGGCCACCGCTTGGACGCACCGGCCACGGCCCGGCCGAACTCGCCGTCCAGGCCCGCCGGGAGGGCGGCGACTGGGTGCTGGACGGTGTGCAGACCGCCGTCCCCTGGGCCGCCGACGCCGACCACCTGCTGATCCCGGCCCACCCCGGAGCGGGCCCGGCACTCCTCGCCCTGGTCCCCCGCGACCGGGCGGGCATCGGCCTGGACGAGCAGGTGTCCACCAGCGGCGAGCGGCTGGCCGAGGTCCGGCTCGACGGCGTGCGGGCGGCCGCCCATGAGGTGCTGGACGCGGATGGCGCCTGGGACTGGCTGCGCGCGCTGCTCACCACCGGGACCTGTGCGCTGGCGCTGGGCGTCGGCACGGCGGTGCTCGACCTGACCAGCTCGTACACGTCCACGCGTGAGCAGTTCGGCCATCCGCTCGCCACGTTCCAGGCGGTCGCCGTCCAGACCGCCGACCGGTACATCGATCTGCGGGCCATGGAGGCCACGCTCTGGCAGGCCGCCTGGCGGCTCTCCCGGGACGAGAAGGACCCGGAGGCGACGGCGAACGGAGCGCTGCCGGTCGCCGGGGACGTGGCGGTCGCCAAGATGTGGGCCGCCGACGGCGTACGCCGAGTCGTCCAGACCGCCCAGCATCTGCACGGCGGCTTCGGCGCGGTCACCGACTATCCGCTGCACCGCTATCACGCCTGGGCCAAGCAGCTGGAGCTGTCCCTGGGTTCGGCCGCGGCCCATGAAGAGGAACTGGGCGAACTCCTCGCCGCCCACCCCCTCCCGTGACTAGAGCACGAACGCGCCGTCGGCCGTGCCCTCGCGGCCACCGACCATCGGGCGGCCCGCCGCCTCCCAGGCGAGCATCCCGCCGTCCACGTTCACCGCGTCCAGCCCCTGGGCGACCAGATACTGCGTCACCTGCGCGGACCGCCCGCCGACCCGGCACATCACATGCACCCGGTGCCCCTCACCGGCCGACTCGGTCAGCTCACCGAACCGGGCCACGACCTGACCCATCGGAATGTGAAGGGCGCCCTCGACATGCCCGGCCGCCCACTCGTCGTCCTCCCGGACGTCCAGCAGAAAGCCATCGGCCGGGACCGCCGCGGCCTCCACCTGGGGAAGCTGGGCAAAATGCATCACACACACCTCTCACATGACATCGGCAACCCGGCAAAACCTACTACTGCGCCAGCTCCGCGAGCCGGGCCTCCTTCTCGGAGACCTGGGCGATCAGCTGCTCGGCGATCTCGTCCAGCAACCGGTCCGGATCCTCCGGCGCCATCTTGATCATCGCGCCGATCGCGCTCGACTCCAGCTCGGAGGCGACCGCGGCCAGCATCTCCTTGCGCTCGGCCAGCCACTCCAGCCGGGCGTACAGCTCCTCGCTCCGGCTCGCCCGCCGCTCGGGCGGCGGCGGACCGGCCTCCCACTCCTCGGCCAGCTTCCGCAGCGCCACCTCGTCCCCGGCCGCGTACGCCGCGTTGACCCGCACGATGAACTCACCGCGCCGCTCCCGCTCGGCCTCCTCCTCGGCCAGGTCCGGATGGGCCTTGCGGGCCAGGTCGCGGTAGATCCGGCGGGCCTCCTCGCTCGGCCGCACCCGCGGCGGCGGCTGCACCGGCTGCTCGGTGAGCATCGCGGACGCCTCCGGCGACAGGCCCTCCGAGTCGATCCAGCCGTGGAACAGCTCCTCCACGCCGGGCATCGGCTGCACCAGTCCGCGCGCCTCGCGAGCCCTTCGCTGATCCTCCGGATCGCCGGTGCGCGCCGCGACCGCCTCGGCGATCAGCGCGTCCAGCTCGTCCAGGCGCGAGTACATCGGCCCGAGCCGCTGATGGTGCAGCCGGGAGAAGTTCTCCACCTCGACCCGGAAGGTCTCCACCGCGATCTCGAACTCGATCAGCGCCTGCTCGGCCGCCCGCACCGCCCGCTCAAGACGTTCGGCGGCCCGCGCCTCCTCCTCGGATCGCGCCTCTTCCGCCCGCGCCTCTTCCTCGGATCGCGCCTCCTCGGACGGTGCCTGCTCGGACTGGGCCTCGGCCGGTGCCTGAGATTCCTCCTGGGGCTCCGCCTCGGACACCGCCCGCTGTGCCTGTTGCTGCGCTTCCCGGTTCGTCACCCGCTCAGCCTACGTGGGGTGGCTCCCGGTGCCTGAGCCTCACACCCCCGGCTCGGCCGCTATCCGTCCGGCACGCACCGCGGCCAGCAGTTCCGCATGATCGGCCTCCGTACGGTCCGCGTACGCCACCGCGAAGTCGGCCATCGCCTCGTCCAGCTCCTCCCCCTTGCCGCAGTATCCGGCGAGCAGCCGCGGATCCGCGCTGTGCGCATGCGCCCGGGCCAGCAGGGCGCCCGTCATCCGCCCGTAGTCGTCCATCTGGTCGGCGGCCAGCGCGGCCGGGTCGACGCTCCCCTTGCGGTTCCGGAACTGCCGTACCTGGTACGGCCGCCCGAGCACCGTCGTCCACCCCAGAAGGATGTCGCTGACGACCTGCATCCGCTTCTGGCCGAGCACCACCCGCCGCCCCTCGTGGACGACGTCGGGTATCTCGAAACCGGCCCGCCCCAGATGCGGGAGCAGCGCGGACGGGCGGGCCTCCTTCACCTGGAGCACCAGCGGCTCGCCCCGGTGATCGAGCAGCAGCACCACATACGAACGCGTCCCCACGCTGCCCGTGCCCACGACCCGGAACGCCACGTCGTGCACCTCGTACCGGGCGAGCAGCGGCAGCCGGTCCTCGGGCAGCGTCCCCAGATAGTCGCCGAGGGCCGTCGCGACCGCCACCGCCTCGGCGTCCGGCACCCGCCGCAGCACCGGCGGCGCGTCCACGAAGCGCCGGGCCACGGGCCGGCCGGAGGAGCCCCCGTCGCCCGGGACCGCCTCCGTGGCCTTGGCGGCGAAGCGCGCGCTCGTGTTCCGCCGGGCCTTCTCGGCGACCCGCTCCAGCGTGCCCGCCAGATCCCGGGCGCCGGTGTGCGAGACCAGCTCCTCGTCCGCGATCGCGTTCCACGCGTCGGCGGCCGGCAGCTTGGCCAGCAGCCGCACCGTGCGCCGGTAGGCACCCGCCGCGTCACGGGCCGCCGACCGGCAGGAGTCCTCATCGGCACCGGCCTCACGACCGGCCAGCACCAGCGAGGCCGCGAGCCGCTTCACATCCCACTCCCACGGACCGTGGACGGTCTCGTCGAAGTCGTTCAGGTCGATGATCAGACCGCCGCGCGCGTCCCCGTAGAGGCCGAAGTTGGCGGCGTGCGCGTCACCGCAGAGCTGTGCGCCGACGCCGGTGACCGGGGTGCCCGCCAGGTCGTGCGCCATCAGCCCGGCCGAGCCGCGGAGGAAGGAGAACGGGGTCGCGATCATCCGCCCCACCCGGATCGGCGTCAGCTCCGGCAGCCGCCCGGCATTCGACCGCTCGACCGCCGCCACCGCGTCCGGCCGCCCGGGGGCGGGCGACGGCAGCGCGGCGTGCGCCGAGCGCGGCACCCGCTTCCGCAGCGCCTTCCCCTCCTGCTTGGGAGAGGGGCCCTCGCCGCGCCAGGCGGCGAACCCCGGGACCTGGGGCAGCCGCCGGGCCGCCCCGCCCACACCCGCGCCGTCACCCATCACGCCCCCGCTTCGTTCTCGCACGTCATCGGCACGTCCGACGGCGGCTCACGCCGTCGACCGACCAGCACCGTACCCCCGAACGCCCAAGTCCCGTCAGGGCCTGTGGAAAACTCCGGCGAGCCCGGCGAACCGACCCGGCAGGCCCGGCGAATGCCCTGCTCAGGACCGGAACTGCTCGGGGCAGCCGCCGCCTTCGGGCAGATACGTCTCCGCCCATCGCGCGAGTTCCTTCAGCGCGGGCTCCAGCGCCTTCCCCGCCTCCGTCAGCCGGTAGGCCACCCGCAGCGGAGGCCCGGGGTCCACTTCCCGGAGCACCAGTCCCGCCGTCGACAGCTCCGTGAGCCGGTCCGACAGCATCCGCTCGCTGATCCCCGGGATGGCCCGTCGCAACTCCGCGAAGTACGCCCCCTGCTCGGTCAGAACCGCCACGATCAGCCCGGTCCATCGCTTCCCGAACAGCTCGAAGACCCGGGTCATCGAGCCGTCGACCCGCTTGCACACGTGCTCGCCGTGGACCTCGCGCCCGCCTCCGTCCGCCATGGAATACACGATACTGCGTTCTCGTTGGGTGCTAAAGAAAAGTAAGCTACTGTGCCAATTGCAGGTACGTAGAAAACACCCGCTCCTTAGTGGAGCGCCTTGTCCACGGAGGCACCTCCATGCCCACGCTTCTTCACCTCGACACGTCCGTCTTCCCCGGCGAGGCCTCCGCCTCCCGCGCGGTGACCGCCACCTTCCGGCAGGAGTGGGAGGCCCAGCATCCGACCGGCACGGTCATCTACCGCGACCTGGCCGCCGAACCGCTGCCGCACCTGGACGGCCTCGCCGCCCAGGCCGGGTTCGTCCCCGCCGAGAACCACACTCCCGAGCAGCAGGCCGCCTTCGCGCTGCGCGAGACCCTGGCCAGTGAGCTGGAGCGGGCCGACGTGGTCCTCATAGGCGCCCCGATGTACAACTTCACGATCCCCTCGACCCTCAAGGCGTGGCTGGACCACGTGATCATCATGGGTCGCACCGCCGGCGCCGAGCAGACCACCACCTCGGGCACCCCGGCGATCGTCGTCGCCAGCCGGGGCGGCGGCTACGGCCCGGGCACGCCGCGGGAGAGCTTCGAGTTCGTCACGACCTACCTGGAGAAGGCACTGAGGGACGGGCTCAACCTCGACGTCCAGTTCGTCGTGCCGGAGCTCACCCTGGCCCGCAGCAACCCGGCGATGGCCGACCTGGTCGAGCTGTCGGACGCCTCCAAGGCGAAGGCCCACGAGGACGCCGCCTCGAAGGCCAAGGAGCTCGCCACCCGCTTCGCCGCCTGACCCACGGCCGTCGCCGCCTTGACCCGCGGCCGCCGCGGACCGATCCACGGCCCGGCACGGAAAGCGGGGCCGCCCCACCCGGGGAGGCCCCGCTTCCGTTTGTCCGGGACACGCGCCGGGACGCATGCCGGGACGAGCCGGGAGCGACCAATGTGGATCAAGCCGAACTGACGGTGGATCAAGCCGAAGTCGAGCCGGACGCGAGCCGGGCACAAGCGAGGCGCAAGCCGGACACAACGGGAGCCGGAACCCGAACCGAGATGGGGCGGGGATCACACCGGCCCGCCGCCCCTGCGCGACCGTCCGTCCTCATACGCGAAGCGGGCCCCTCCGAGCGACTTTCGTCACTCCGGAGAGGCCCGCTCCGACTGGTGCGCGAGGGGGGAGTTGAACCCCCACGCCCTTTCGGGCACTGGAACCTGAATCCAGCGCGTCTGCCTATTCCGCCACCCGCGCATGGGTGCTTGTCTTCCGTTCACCGCTTGGTTTTCCGGGCCTTTCGGCCCGGCGCCCCGCGGCGCCTTCCGACATCCAGAACACTAGCACGCTGGGCTGGGTGGATTCACACTCGTTGTCGACGCCCCCGCCCGGAGGGGCTCCGTCGCGGTTGCGGGACACTGTCCAGAGGGCACCTCTACGATCCTGTGAGAGGTGACACTGCTCCGCAGGGCCAGGAAGGGGAACCACCCGATTTCCCGACGCGTGGATACGATCAGTAAGCAGTACCAGGACGACACTGAGCACGACTGAGGAAGGAGGTGCCCCGTGGGAGTACTGAAGCGCTTCGAGCAGCGTCTCGAGGGACTCGTGAACGGCACCTTCGCCAAGGTGTTCAAGTCGGAGGTCCAGCCCGTCGAGATCGCGGGGCGCGCTCCAGCGTGAGTGCGACAACAACGCGACCATCTGGAACCGGGACCGGACCGTCGTCCCCAACGACTTCATCGTCGAGCTGAGCACCGGCGACTACGAGCGGCTCGCGCCGTACTCCGGGCAGCTCGGCGACGAGCTGTCCGGCATGGTCCGCGACTACGCCAAGCAGCAGCGGTACACCTTCATGGGGGGCGTCAAGGTCCACCTGGAGAAGGCCGACGACCTCGACACCGGCCTGTACCGGGTGCGCAGCCGGACGCTGGCCTCCAGCGAGTCCCAGAGCCCGGCCGCCCAGCAGGCTCCGGCCCGCGGCGGGGCACCGCAGCAGCGCCCCGGCGGCTACGGCCAGCCCGCGGGTGCGCCGCCCATGCCCAGCGCCCCTCCCGGCGCCCGTCCCGGGGCCCGGACCGGAGGCGCGGGCGTCGGCCCGCAGCCGCAGGCACAGACCCGGCGCTGGATTGAGATCAATGGCACTCGCCACCAGATCTCCCGGCCCACCCTGGTTCTGGGCCGCAGCACCGACGCTGACGTGCGCATTGACGATCCCGGTGTCTCCCGCAGGCACTGCGAAATCCGGGTCGGAACACCGCCGACCGTCCAGGATCTGGGGTCGACGAACGGCATCGTGGTGGACGGACAGCACACCACCCGCGCTACGCTCCGCGACGGCTCACGGATCGTCGTGGGCAGCACCACCATCGTTTACCGGCAAGCCGAAGGGTGAAGCGGGGGCAATGTCAGAGCTGACCCTCACGGTCATGCGGTTGGGTTTCCTCGCCGTACTGTGGCTGTTCGTCATCGTGGCCGTTCAGGTCATCCGTAGCGACCTGTTCGGGACTCGCGTGACCCAGCGCGGTTCGGCGCGCCGTGGCGCCCCCGACCGGCCGCAGCAGCAACAGCGGCAGCAACAGCAGGCCGCACCGCCCCAGCAGCGCCAGCAGCCCTCGGGCCGCGGCCGCCGCGGGGCTCCCACCAAGCTGGTGGTGTCCGAGGGCACGCTGACCGGCACCACGGTCGCGCTCCAGGGGCAGACCATCACTCTCGGTCGTGCGCACGATTCAACAATCGTGCTGGACGACGACTACGCCTCCAGCCGGCATGCCAGGATCTACCCGGACCGTGACGGCCAGTGGATCGTCGAGGACCTCGGCTCCACCAACGGCACCTATCTCGAGCGGAACCGACTCACCACACCGACACCGGTTCCGCTGGGTGCGCCGATCCGCATCGGCAAGACCGTCATCGAGCTGCGGAAGTAGTAGGACCATGACGACCGGAGGGTGGGCAGCGTGGTTGGCAAGGGGCTGTACCCGGAGCCGACGGGCGAGGTGCGCATGAGTCTGTCACTGCGTTTCGCCGCCGGGTCCCACAAGGGCATGATCCGGGAGGGCAACGAGGACTCCGGCTATGCCGGCCCCCGGCTGCTCGCCATCGCCGACGGCATGGGTGGCCAGGCCGCCGGCGAGGTCGCCAGCTCCGAGGTGATCTCCACCCTGGTCCAGCTCGACGACGACGTCCCCGGCTCGGACATCCTGACCGCCCTGGGCACCGCCGTGCAGCGGGCCAACGACCAGCTGCGCGTCATGGTCGAGGAGGACCCCCAGCTGGAGGGCATGGGCACCACGCTCACCGCCCTGCTGTGGACCGGCCAGCGGCTCGGCCTCGTGCACGTCGGCGACTCGCGCGCGTATCTGCTGCGCGACGGCGTGCTCACCCAGATCACCCAGGACCACACCTGGGTGCAGCGGCTCGTCGACGAGGGCCGCATCACCGAGGAGGAGGCGGGCACCCACCCGCAGCGCTCCCTGCTGATGCGTGCGCTCGGCAGCGGCGACCACGTCGAGCCCGATCTGTCCATCCGTGAGGTCCGGGCCGGCGACCGCTATCTGATCTGCTCCGACGGCCTGTCCGGCGTCGTGAGCCACCAGACCCTCGAGGACACCCTCGCAGCTACAGGACCGCACGAGACGGTGCAGAGCTGATCAGCTCGCGCTGCGCGGCGGCGGCCCCGATTCCATCACTGCATCGTCGCCGACGTCCTCGACGTGGACGGCGGCGACACCCTGGCGGGCCAGCTCAACGACACCCCCGTGATCGTCGGCGCGGTGGCCGAGAACCAGGTCCCCCTCGGGGACGGCGGCGCCGGCAACACCCCGGCGGGCCGCGCCGCCGAGCTGGGGCGGAACCGTCCCGTACCGCAGCAGAGCGACGCACCGGGCGGCTTCGGGCCGCCCGGCAGCGGCGACCCGGGCCTCGGCGGACCGCCCGCCGAGGGCAGCTACGGGGCCTACGCGGACGGCGACTACCACAAGAAGAGCGGCCGTAAGACCTGGGTCAAGCGGTCGCTGTTCATCGCACTGGGCCTCGCCGTGATCGGCGGCGGGCTCTACAGCGGCTATCAGTGGACGCAGACGCAGTACTACGTGGGCTCCAACGGAGACCATGTCGCGATCTACCGGGGTATCAGCCAGGACCTCGCGTGGATCAAGCTCAACAAGGTCCATGAGGACCACCGCGAGATCGAACTCAAGTACCTCCCGACCGACCAGCGCAGCCGCGTGGAGGACACCATCGCGGTCAGCGGGCTCGGCCAAGCCGAGGACAAGACGAAGGATCTCGCCACTCTCGCCAGCGCCTGCAGAAAGGCTGACGCACAGCGCAAGGCCGAGGAGAGCCAGAAGGACCTCACCGGCGGCAAGGGGCAGGCCGGCGGCGGATCCGGAGGCAAGACAGGTAGCAGCGGCAGCAGCACGCCGCAGCAGAGTCAGAGCGCGACGGGGTTGCGCGCTGCCAAGGCCACACCGACGCCGACGAACACGGCGTCGCCCTCTCCCACTCCGAAGCCGGGTCCCACCCTCTCGGAGCAGGAGAAGGACTTGGTCCCGCAGTGCAGCAGCACCCAGCCGTGAAGCCGTGAGAGGGCCGCCCACCCATGAGCAGTAGTACGACCAACACGACCACGATCAGTACGGCCGGCCCACCGAGCCGCCGCAACACCGAGCTGGCCATGCTGGCGTTCGCGGTGATCATTCCGGTCTTCGCGTACGCCAACGCGGGCCTGGCGCTCAGCGACGAGCTGCCCTCGGGCATGCTCAGCTACGGCATCGGACTCGGCCTGCTCGCGGGCGTCGGCCACCTCGTGGTGCGCAAGTTCGCCCCGTACGCCGATCCGCTGCTGCTGCCGATCGCCACGCTCCTCAACGGCCTCGGCCTCGTGATCATCTGGCGGCTGGACCAGTCGAGGCGGCTGGCCGTGCGAGCGGAGCAGATCGGTCAGACCTTCGCCCCCTCGGCGCCCAACCAGCTGATGTACTCGGCGATGGGTGTGGCCCTGTTCGTGGCCGTCCTGATCCTCCTCAAGGACCACCGGATCCTTCAGCGGTACACCTACATCTCCATGATCGGTGCGCTGATCCTGCTGATCCTGCCGATGTTCTTCCCGGCCCGGTTCGGCGCACGCATCTGGATCACCGTCGGCTCCTTCTCCATCCAGCCCGGTGAGTTCGCCAAGATCATCATCGCGGTCTTCTTCTCCGGCTACCTCATGGTGAAGCGGGACGCGCTCGCGCTGGCCAGCCGCCGCTTCATGGGGCTGTACCTGCCGCGCGGCCGTGACCTCGGCCCGATCCTGATCGTCTGGGCCATGAGCATCCTGATCCTGGTCTTCGAGACCGACCTCGGAAGCTCACTGCTGTTCTTCGGCCTGTTCGTCGTCATGCTGTACGTCGCGACCGAGCGCACCAGCTGGATCGTCTTCGGTCTGCTGATGTCCGCGGTCGGCGCGGTCGGTGTCGCGTCCTTCGAGTCGCACGTGAAGGTCCGTGTGATGTCGTGGCTGCACCCGTTCGCCGTCTACGACAACCCCCGGCCCAGCTGGGCCACCACCGACCAGATCGCCCTGTCCCTGATGTCCTTCGGTTCCGGCGGCGTCTCCGGCAGCGGCTGGGGCCAGGGCGCCTCCGACCTGATCGGCTTCGCGGCCAACTCCGACTTCATCCTCGCCACCGTCGGTGAGGAGCTGGGGCTCGCCGGCACCATGGCCTTCCTCCTGCTGTACGGCCTGATCGTGGAGCGCGGCATGCGCACCGCCCTGGCCGCCCGGGACCCGTTCGGCAAGCTGCTGGCGGTCGGCCTGTCCGCCGCGTTCGGCATCCAGGTCTTCGTCGTCGCGGGCGGTGTGATGGGCCTCATCCCGCTGACCGGTATGACGATGCCGTTCGTGGCGTACGGCGGTTCGTCGGTGCTCGCCAACTGGGCGCTCGTCGCGCTCCTCATCAAGATCAGCGACACCGCCCGGCGGCCGGCGCCCGCGCCCGCCCCCTCCACTGACGCCGAGATGACTCAGGTGGTCCGCCCGTGAACAAGCCCTTGCGCCGAATCGCGATCTTCTGCGGCCTCCTCGTCCTCGCCCTGCTGGTGCGGGACAACTGGATCCAGTACGTCCAGGCGGACGGCCTCAAGACCCACAAGCAGAACCGCCGCGTCGCGATCGCCCAGTACAGCCAGCCGCGCGGCAACATCATCGTCGACGGCCGCCCGATCACCGGGTCCAAGGAGACCGACGGGGTCGACTTCAAGTACAAGCGCACATACAAGAACGGTCCGATGTGGGCACCGGTCACCGGTTACGCCTCCCAGGCGTACGGTGCCACCCAGCTCGAGAGCCTCGAGGACGGCATCCTCACCGGCAACGACGACCGGATGTTCTTCAACCGGACGGTCGACATGTTCACCGGCAAGAAGCCGAAGGGCGGTGACGTCATCACCACCCTGAACGCCAAGGCCCAGGAAGCCGCTTACAAGGGCCTCGGCAAGAACAAGGGCGCCGTCGCCGCGCTCGACCCGCGCACCGGCAAGATCCTCGCCCTCGCCTCCACCCCGAGCTACGACCCGTCGAAGTTCGCGGGCAGCTCGACGAGCGACTCGGACGCCTGGACGGCGATGGGGAAGGACAAGGAGCAGCCGACGCTGAACCGGGCGCTGCGGCAGACGTACCCGCCCGGCTCCACGTTCAAGGTCGTCACCGCCGCGGCGGCGCTGGAGAACGGCAAGTACACGGACATCGACGGCGCGACCAACTCGCCGCTGCCGTGGCGGCTTCCGCTGTCCACCCAGCCCCTGCGCAACGAGGGAAACATCCCCTGCGAGAACGCCACCCTGCGGCAGGCCCTGCGCTACTCCTGCAACACCGTCTTCGGCAAGCTCGGTGACGACCTGGGCAAGGACAAGATGCTGGAGGAGGCGAAGAAGTTCGGCTTCAACGACGAAATCTTCATGCCCGTCCGCGCCGCCGAGAGCGTCTACCCCGAGAAGATGGACCGGCCGGGCAACGCCCTGTCCTCGATCGGCCAGTTCGACACCCGCGCCACCCCGCTCCAGATGGCCATGGTCGCCGCCGGGATCGCCAACGACGGCAAGCTGATGAAGCCGTACATGATCGACTCGCTGCGCGCCCCCAACCTGAACACGATCGACCAGACCAGCCCGGAGGAGATGAGCCAGCCGCTCAGCTCGGAGAACGCGGGCAAGCTCCAGGACATGATGGAGACCGTGGTCAAGGAGGGCACCGGCACCAACGCCCAGATCCCGGGCGCCACGGTCGGCGGCAAGACCGGTACCGCGCAGCACGGCGTCGACAACAGCGAGAACCCGTACGCGTGGTTCATCTCGTACGCCAAGACGGACGAGGGTTCCCCGGTCGCGGTCGCCGTCGTGGTGGAGAGTTCCGACACCCTCCGCGACGACATCGCGGGCGGCAAGCTGGCGGCGCCGATCGCCAAGGACGTGATGAAGGCGGTACTCGCCAGCGAGCGCGACAAGTGACGCCGGTCACGCCCTGATGCCAATCCCGCACGTCGTCGTACCGGTCCGGTATCAAGTATCGGCCGAGGCCGGGTCGCGTAAGGCGTGCCGGGTACCGTATGCGCGAGCAGCACTTCGCCGGCCCCCCACACAGGGTGCGGCCGGGAATGACGGAAGAGGGCTGGAGTAGCTATGGAAGAGCCGCGTCGCCTCGGCGGCCGGTACGAGCTGGGCTCGGTGCTCGGCCGCGGTGGCATGGCGGAGGTCTACCTCGCGCACGACACCCGCCTCGGCCGCACTGTCGCCGTGAAGACGCTCCGGGTGGACCTCGCCCGCGATCCGTCCTTCCAGGCCCGGTTCCGCCGAGAGGCCCAGTCGGCAGCCTCGCTCAACCACCCGGCGATCGTCGCGGTCTACGACACCGGCGAGGACTACGTCGACGGTGTCTCGATCCCGTACATCGTGATGGAGTACGTCGACGGCTCCACCTTGCGTGAGCTTCTCCACTCCGGAAGAAAGCTGCTCCCCGAGCGCTCGATGGAGATGACGGTCGGGATCCTCCAGGCCCTGGAGTACTCGCACCGGAACAACATCGTCCACCGGGACATCAAGCCGGCGAACGTGATGCTCACGCGCAGCGGCCAGGTCAAGGTGATGGACTTCGGCATCGCCCGGGCCATGGGCGACGCCGGTATGACCATGACGCAGACGGCGGCCGTCATCGGCACCGCGCAGTACCTCTCCCCCGAGCAGGCCAAGGGCGAGACCGTCGACGCGCGCAGCGACCTGTACTCCACCGGCTGTCTGCTCTACGAGCTGCTGACGGTGCGGCCGCCGTTCGTCGGGGACTCCCCGGTGGCCGTGGCCTACCAGCACGTACGGGAAGAGCCGCAACCGCCGAGCACGTACGACCCCGAGATCACCCCGGAGATGGACGCGATCGTCCTGCGGGCCCTGGTCAAGGACCCCGACTACCGCTACCAGTCGGCCGACGAGATGCGCGCCGACATCGAGGCGGCGCTCGAGGGCCAGCCGGTCGCCGCGACCGCCGCTCTGGGCGCGGTCGGCTACGGCTCGAACGACCAGCCCACGACGATGCTGCGGCCGCAGGACTCCGGTCCGGCGACCTCGATGCTGCCCCCGATGCGGGACGACGACGGCGGCTTCGGCTACGACGAGCGGCCGGAGCGCCGCCGCGGCGGCCCGGAGAAGAAGAGCAACCTCTCGACGATCCTGTTGGTGGTCGCCGGCGTCCTGGTGCTGGTCGGCGCGATCTTCATCGGCAAGGCGATCTTCACAGGCGGCAAGAACGACGACATGGTCCCGGTGCCGTCGCTGGTCGGCAAGTCGTTCAAGGAGGCCAGTGCCCAGGGGCAGAACGGCGACTTCAAGGTCAAGAAGGCCGGTTCCGATTTCTGCGACCAGGCGAAGGACACGGTCTGCAGGCAGAACCCGGAGAGCGGCGAGATCAAGCGGAACGACACGGTCGAGCTGACCATGTCGAAGGGCAAGAAGCCGGCGGCGAAGGTCGAGGTCCCCGACGTCCTCAACGTCCAGTTCGCGTCGGCGAAGGCGCAGCTGGAGGCCAAGGGCTTCAACGTCGACAAGGCGACCGAGGAGTCCGACCAGACCGCGGGCAAGGTCATTCGCCAGAGCCTGGACTCCGGAAGGAAGGTCGCCAAGGGTGCCGACATCACCCTGACCGTCGCCGCGCCGCAGCAGCAGGTCCCCGTCCCCGACGTGACCACCAAGCAGCAGGCGGAGGCCGAGGCCACTCTCAAGGCACAGGGCTTCAAGGTCGAGTCGACGGAGCAGGACAGCGCCGACGCCCAGGCCGGTACGGTCATCAGCCAGGACCCGCCCGGCGGCGGGACGGCCGCGCCCGGCTCCACCATCAACCTGACCATCGCCAAGGCCCCGGAGCAGCAGGAGCAGGTCCAGGTGCCCAACCTGGGCGGCCAGAAGCTCAAGGACGCCAAGAAGGCTCTCCAGGACCTCGGGCTCAACGTGGGCAACATCCAGGGTGAGCAGGACGACAACGCGACCGTGGTCGCCAGCAACCCCGGCGCCGGCACCCAGGTGCCCAAGGGGCAGTCGGTGAACCTGGTCACGGTCAAGGGCAACGGCGGCGGAGGCGACGACGACGGAGGCTTCTTCGGCGGCCTCGGCTAGCGCCCCGTACGCACGGCACCACCGCACGGGGAAGCCCCCGGCGCCCGGGAGAGGGCGCCGGGGGCTTCCCCGTGTGCGGAGGGCGTTTCCGTCAGCGCAGCTCCTTGGGGAGCGTGCGGTCCGCGTCGACCTTCTCGGTGCGCTCCAGCTCGCCCCAGACGATGTAGCGGTGCCGCGAGGTGTAGACCGGGGTGCAGGTCGAGAGGGTGATGTAGCGGCCCGCCTTCTTCTTGCCCGACTCCTTCGGGACCGCCTTCAGCACGTCCACGTTGAACTTCGAGGTCTCGGGCAGCGTCGCGTAGATCTTGTAGACGTACCAGGTGTCCCGGGTCTCGAAGACGACCGCGTCACCGTCGTTGATCTTGTCGATGCCGTGGAACTTGGCGCCGTGCCCGTCCCGGTGGGCGGCCAGCGAGAAGTTGCCGGACTTCGCCCAGGGCATCGCGGACTTGATCGGCTCCGTGTAGTACCCGGCGACGCCGTCGTTGAGGACCTTGGCCGAGGTGCCCTTCTTGACCAGCACCTCGCCGTCGCCCATGGCCGGGACGTGGAGGAAGCCGATGCCGTCCTTGGTGTCGAGCCTGCCCGGCCCCTTGTCGGCCCAGTGCTTGCGCACCTGGTCGCCCTGCTTCTTCGCCTCGCGGTCGGCGAGGACGTTCGTCCACCACAGCGAGTAGGCCACGAAGAGGGCCAGGATCAGCCCCGCGGTGATCAGCAGCTCGCCCAGCACCCCGATGGCCGCCGCGATCCGTCCGCGGCCGGAGCGGCGGGTCGGCGTGGCGGGCGGGGCGGGGTCCCGGCCCTGCCGCTGGTCGTGGTCGGTCCGTGCCACCGCGTGGTACCCCTTTTCTGGATCTTCCCGGTCCTACTCGACCAGTGCGTCCGGCTTCCCCTCGCTGCGCGGCCGCTCGTCGACCATCTTGCCCCAGACGATCATCCGATACGTGCTGGTGAACTCGGGTGTGCAGGTCGTCAGCGTGAGGTAGCGGCCGGGCTTGGTGAAGCCGGAGCCGGGCGGCACCGGGCCGATGACGCCCGTGTTGGAGGGGGACGTCTGCGGCAGGATGCTGGTCATGTCGTAGGTGTAGAACCGGCTCTGCGTCTCGACGACGATCTTGTCGCCGGCCTTGAGGCGGTTGATGTAGCGGAACGGCTCGCCATGGGTGTTGCGGTGCCCGGCGAGCGCGAAGTTGCCCTTCTTGTCCCACGGCATCGCGGTCTTCAGCTTGCCCTTGGCGTAATGGCCGACCATCCCGCGGTCGAGGACCTTGTGCTTGTCGATCCCCTCGGCGATCGGGGCCTTCACGTCCAGCTTGGGGATGTAGATGATCGCGAACCCCTGACCGGGGGAGAACACTCCGGGATCGCGGTCCGCGCCCTTCGTGTCCCACTTCTTCTGGAGATCACCCGCCGCGCCGTTCGCCTGCTGGTGCGCCAGGATGTTGGTCCACCACAGCTGGTACGTCACGAAGAGCAGCATCACCACACCGAGGGTGA
>NZ_GG657754.1:5245234-5246442 GCF_000158915.1 Streptomyces himastatinicus ATCC 53653
CATGCGGTGGCCCCATTCGGTGAGGACCGACTCGGGGTGGAACTGGACACCCTTCGACCCGCAGTTCGCGGTGGCGCAGCCCCATGGCGATGCCCGTCTCCGTCCAGGCGGTGATCTCCAACGCGTCCGGAACGGTGCCCCGTTCGACCGCGAGGGAGTGGTAGCGGGTGGCGGTGAAGGGTGACGGCAGCCCGCTGAAGACGCCCGCTCCCTCGTGGGTCACCAGCGAGGTCTTGCCGTGCAGCAGCTCCGGGGCGCGGCCGACGACACCGCCGTAGGCGACGGCCATGGACTGCATCCCCAGGCAGACGCCGAACACCGGCACCCCGGTGTCCGCGCAGTGCCGCACCATGTCGACGCAGACGCCCGCCTTCTCGGGGGTGCCGGGTCCGGGGGAGAGCAGTACGCCGTCGAAGCCGTCCTGGGCGTGCGCGAGGGAGACCTCGTCGTTGCGCACCACCTCGCACTCGGCGCCGAGCTGGTAGAGGTACTGGACGAGGTTGAAGACGAAGCTGTCGTAGTTGTCGACGACCAGGACACGCGCGCTCATCGGGGACCCGCCATTCCCTGGTCGACCGTCACGTCGTTGAACGGCAGCAGCGGCTCCGCCCACGGGAAGACGTACTGGAAGAGCACGAACACGATCGCCAGCACGAGCACGAGCGAAATCGCCGCCCGCACCCATGCGTTACCCGGCAGATGCCGCCAGATCCAGCCGTACATGCCGTCCCTACTCACCGATGACGAAGTCGATTGCAGCACCGGAGTGCAGGACCAGAGTAAAGGTCCGGGGGTGGGGCCGGAGGGTCAGCCGTACAAAGCCTTGGGCTTGCCCTGGGCAACGGATTGGGTCGCGTCGAGGTGCGCCCAGGCGATCAGCCGGTGGCTGTGCCCCCACTCCGGCTCACAGGTCGTGAGCGTCAGATAGCGGCCGGGACCGCGGAAGCCGGAGGCGCGCGGCACCGGGTCGAGCACCCCGACGTCGGTCGGCAGGGTGCGGTAGGGCCGCCCGGTGATGCGGTACGTGTACCAGGTGGTGCCGTCGGACAGCACCACCGCGTCGCCGGGGCGCAGCCGGGGGAAGTCCTTGAAGGGGTCGCCGTAGGTGCGGCGGTGCCCGGCGACGGCGAAGTTGCCGGTGGCGCCGAGGCGGGCGGTGCCCGCGTAGTGCAACGAGCCCCTTGCGCAGGGTGGCGGTGGAGGTGCCC
>NZ_GG657754.1:5247306-5249943 GCF_000158915.1 Streptomyces himastatinicus ATCC 53653
CAGGCGGGGAACTCAGAAGATCTGTGGATAACCTCTGCCGCGTTGACGCCGGTGTGACTGATGGAACGACCCCGTTCGATCGCTCACACCGGCTTCTTCCTGCGAAAACGCAGGTCAGTAGGGAAACGCACAGATGTTCTCCACAGGGTGCGCAAGATCCACCACGTGCTGTGGACAACTGACCGAACCCACCCCCGTTCGAGACGCCCGGGGAGCTGCGTGTCGGCGCTCAGCCGGTGAGCTGGAGCGTACGGACCCACACGGTCGCGACGATCGCGAGCAGCATCACGGCGCAGGCGCCCCGCTGCACCAGGGCACGACGCTCCCGCGGCGCGTGCACCATCGCGTACGCCACCACCGTGCCGACCACCAGGCCGCCGACGTGCGCCTGCCAGGCGATCCCGGACCAGCCGAAGGTGAAGATGAGGTTCAGCACGAGCAGCGCGATGACGGGGCGCATGTCGTAGTTGAGCCGGCGCATCAGCACGGCGGTGGCGCCCAGCAGGCCGAAGACCGCGCCGGAGGCGCCGAGCGAGGGCTGGTTCTGCGCGGCGAGCAGATATGAGAGCGCGCTGCCGCCGAGCCCCGACAGCAGATAGAGCGTGAGGTAGCGGGCGCGGCCGAGTGCGGCCTCGAGCGGGGCGCCGATCCACCACAGGGACAGCATGTTGAACGCGATGTGCAATGGCTGCTGGTGCAGGAAGGCCGCGGTCAGCAGCCGATACCACTGCCCCTCGGCGACGCCCACTATGTCGGCCGTCCCCGGGTCGTAGGCCCGGCCCACCAGGTCGAAGCCGTCCACCAGCCGGTCGCCGGTCCCCAGCACCGCCAGCCAGACGGCGATGTTGAGCCCGATCAGGATCTTGGTGACCAGCCGCGGATCGGCGGTGTACGCGCCGCCGGCTATGGTGCGCGGCTCGGACGCGCGCCGCGGGGGCCCCGGGGGCTCACCAGGGGCGGACGCACCACCGCTCACGCACTCCGGGCAGTGGAACCCGACCGAGGCGCTGATCATGCACTCCGGACAGATCGGGCGCTCACAGCGGGTACAGCTGATGCCGGTCTCCCGCTGCGGGTGCCGGTAACAGCAGACCGCCTGGTCCTCCATGGTGTCCCTTCGCCCCCTGTCCGCAGACTTGCGCGCGTTCCCCCGCCCCGCTTGTTCACACGGACAAGCGGGGCGCGGAGTTCCCGTGCGGGGTTCAGCCCTCCCGGGTCTCCACGACGACGGACTCGATCACGACGTCCTGGAGCGGCCGGTCGGTGCGCGGGTTGGTCGCGGCACCCCCGATGGCGTCGACGACCTTCTTGCTGGCCTCGTCGACGACCTCGCCGAAGATGCTGTGCTTGCCGGTCAGCCAGGTGGTCGGCGCGAGCGTGATGAAGAACTGCGAGCCGTTGGTGCCCGGACCGGCGTTGGCCATGGCCAGCAGGTACGGCTTGTTGAAGGCCAGGTCCGGGTGGAACTCGTCACCGAACTCGTAGCCGGGGCCGCCGGTGCCGTTGCCCAGCGGGTCACCGCCCTGGATCATGAAACCGCTGATCACGCGGTGGAATACGGTGCCGTCGTAGAGCTTCTCCGCGGCCTTCTTGCCGGTGGCCGGGTGGGTCCACTCGCGGGTGCCCTCGGCGAGCTCCACGAAGTTCTTCACGGTTTTGGGCGCGTGGTTCGGCAGCAGCCGGACCACGATGTCGCCGTTGTTCGTCTTGAGGGTGGCGTACAGCTGCTCGGCCACGATCTACCTTCCATCGTTTATCGCTTCCTTGCCCTGATCCTCGCACGGACCCGAGCGCGACGAGTAGCCGCCGAAGGCGCACGCGGCGCGCCATTCCGCGGGTTTTCCGGGAGAATCTCCCCTATGACCCGGATGCCGGATCACGCATGCCGCGTGGGCTGCGAACGGGCATGATCTCCACAAACAGGCATGATCTTTCTTCGGATGGAAACACGAAACTGCGCACATGCAGCTCAGCACTCTGCACCCCGGAGCATCACCACGCCACCGAGGAGGAGGATCCCGTGACCCGCATTGACAGCGTGCGAGCCGCGACCGGCACCGCGAAGGACAGCGTCCTGCACGCCGCGGAGGCGGTGGCGCCCTACGCCGGCACGGCCAAGGACACAGCCACGCATTACGCGCACGAGGCCCGCGTACGGCTGGCACCAAAGGTCTCCGGCGCCGCGCACCAGGCCCGGTGCGCCGCCGGCAGCCAGTACCACGCGCATGTCGCACCCCGGCTCAACCAGGCCCGCGGCACCCTGCCGCCCAAGGTGGACGCGGCCGCCACCAAGGCCGCCAAGCGGACCCGCAAGGCCGCGCGGCAGGCCGCCGACTACACCGGGCCGCGCGTCGAGCACGCCGTGGCCGGAGCCCGCGCGGCCGCCGGTCCGGTACGCGAGGAGGCGGTCACGCGGGCGGGCGCCGCCGTCGCCGCGCTGCGCACCCATGTGACGGCGGCCGACATCGAGAAGCTCGCCCGCAAGCGCCGCCGCCGGGCCAGCATGGGCCGCGCCGCCAAGCGGGCCACCTTCATCGGCCTGGTGGGCGCCGGTGTCTTCGCCGCCTGGAAGTGGTGGGACCGGCAGGCCAACCCCGACTGGCTGGTCGAGCCCCCGGCGGCGACCGAGGTGGGCGA
>NZ_GG657754.1:5250145-5315717 GCF_000158915.1 Streptomyces himastatinicus ATCC 53653
CTCCTCGGCTTCGCTCCTTGGCTTCCCGCTCGCTGTAGCGGCGCCGCTCCAGGAAGTATTCGGTGAAGACGGAGACCTTGGCCCGCAGCGCCCAGGGGTCGATCGGCTTGGCCATGTAGTCCACCGCCCCCGCCGCGTAGCCGCGCGAGGTGTGCTCAGGATCGGCGCCCATCGCGGTGAGGAAGATGATCGGCACATCCCGGTTGCGCGGGCGCCGCTTGATGTGGGCGGCCGTCTCGTAGCCGTCCATCTCGGGCATCTGCACGTCCAGCAGGATCACCGCGAAGTCGTCGTGGTCCAGCAGCGCCTTCAGCGCCTCCTGCCCGGAGGTCGCGGTCACCAGCTCCTGGTCGAGGGTGGCCAGCACCGCCTCCATGGCCAGCAGGTTGTTCTGCTGGTCGTCGACCACCAGGATCTTGGGCCGCGGCCCGGCGCACGGCTCGGGCACGGCCGGGCCCGCGGCCACGACGGGCTCCTCGTCCTGCCGCGGGACCGCAGCCATCCGCTGGGACTCCACCATGGCCAGCTGCCGCTCCAGCATCTGGCAGCGGTCCTCCGCCAGCCGCCCCAGCTGCCGCACCTCCTCCAGCTCCTCGGTGAGCCGGTGCACCTCCTGCCGCAGCCGGTCCCGCTCCTTGACCAGCTCCTGGTGATCCGGGAAGTTCCGCTCCAGTGCGTCCGCACGGGCCCGCTCCGCCGCCCACGCCGCTTCGGTCTGGCTCAGCCGCACCTCGAGGTCGGCGATCCGGTGCCGGCGGTCGAGCAGCGCCTCGCCCAGCGCGTCCTCGTGCACGCTGGAACGCCGCGCCTCCCGGTCCGCGTCGGCCAGCTGGATCTGAAGGATCTCCAGGGCGTGCCCCGGGGATCCGCTGGTGCGCACCGCGGCCCGGTGCAGCTCGCGCACCACCTCGATGGCGGCCGGGGTGGCCGCGGAGCCCCGGCACTCCGCGAGATCCGCCAGCAGATCGACCACGAACTCCCATGGCGGGACTCTCGTACCGCTCAGATAGCGCGAGATCGTGCTGGGGTCCCGGAACCTGCGTGCGGCGTACCGGCGCACCGAGACCCCCAGCCCGTCGAAGAGCTTCCGCAGCTCCACGGCGAACGCCCGGCACTCCTCGGGCAGGTTCTCCCCCAGTGGATGCAGTTCACCCATTACGTCCCCTTGTACGGCGACTCGCGCCGATCAGACGATTCCCGGGCGGCTTGCCCGAGTTGTGAGACAGGGTGAGGCATCGGGGAGGTGTTGCGCGGGCCAATGCCAGGAGCGGCAACACCACTTCTTTTGCAGATCGCTCCTTCTCTTACAGAACGCTCGATCCGCTGTTCGCCGGCGCACGCGAGACGCCCGCCGCCCCGCTCCGGGCCGCCGGGGGTTCCAGCCGTTCCCTCACCCCGGCGCTGACGGCGCCCATGCAAAAAGGTCTCCTGACCTGCATTTTTGCAGGTCAGGAGACCTCTCATAGAGTGGAGCCTAGGAGAGTCGAACTCCTGACATCCGCCATGCAAAGACGGCGCTCTACCAACTGAGCTAAGGCCCCTTCGCCGATCAGGATACCCGCTACCGGCGGCCTTTCCCGACCGGGTATCGCTCGCGGGTACCGCTCTCCGTAGGATGCCACGCAAGATTCGCGGCAGCGAAGCGAAGGGGAGAGCGAGATGGACGCAACACAGCAGGATGCCACCGCGCGCGCACGAGAGCTTCAGCGCAGTTGGTACGGGGAACCGCTGGGGGCGCTCTTTCGCCGTCTCATCGACGATCTCGGCCTCAACCAGGCGCGCCTGGCCGCCGTCCTCGGGCTCTCCGCGCCCATGCTGTCCCAGCTCATGAGCGGCCAGCGCGCAAAGATCGGCAATCCTGCGGTGGTCCAGCGAGTGCAGGCGCTCCAGGAACTCTCCAGTCAGGCGGCGGACGGCCGGGTGAGCGCCGCCGAGGCCGCGGAGCGCATGGAGGAAATCAAGAAGACCGCCGGCGGATCGGTCCTCAACTCCACCCAGACCGCCGCCAGCACAGGGGCCCCGACCGTGCGGCGCGTGGTCCGCGAAATCCAGTCGCTGCTGCGGTCCGTGGCCGCCGCCGGTGACATCATCGATGCGGCCGATTCCCTCGCCCCCACCCATCCCGAGCTGGCAGAGTTCCTCCGTGTGTACGGCGCGGGGCGGACCGCCGAGGCGGTCGCGCATTACGAGGCGCACCAGAGCTGACGGGCTGATGGACTGCTGACGAGTCGATGACGGGGCGGGCACGGCGCGATGGGTGAGATCTTCGCGGGCCGGTACGAACTTGTGGACCCGATCGGGCGCGGAGGCGTGGGCGCCGTGTGGCGGGTCTGGGACCATCGCCGCCGCCGCTATGTCGCGGCGAAGGTGCTCCAGCAACGCGACGCGCATACGCTCCTGCGCTTCGTACGGGAGCAGGCCCTGCGGATCGACCACCCCCATGTGCTGGCACCGGCGAGCTGGGCGGCGGACGACGACAAGGTGCTGTTCACCATGGACCTGGTGGCCGGCGGCTCGTTCGCACACCTCATCGGCGACTACGGTCCCCTGCCACCCCGCTATGTGTGCACCCTGCTGGACCAGTTGCTCTCCGGGCTGGCCGCGGTCCACGAGGAGCGCGTGGTCCACCGGGACATCAAGCCCGCGAACATCCTGCTGGAGGCCACCGGAACGGGTCGGCCCCATGTCCGGCTGGGTGACTTCGGCATCGCGCTCACCAAAGGCGAGCCCCGCCTCACCGAGGCCAACTACGTGATGGGCACGCCCGGTTACTTCGCACCCGAACAGATGATGGGCGAGGAGCCGGACTTCCCCGCCGACCTGTTCGCGGTCGGCCTGGTGACGCTCTATCTCCTCCGCGGGCACAAGCCCGACGGGGAAGCGATCGTGAAGCTGTTCGGCGAGCACGGCGTGCCGCACGCTCCCGAAGGCGTGCCCGAGCCGCTGTGGCAGGTGATAGCCGGGCTGCTTCAGCCGGACCCGGATGACCGGTTCCGCTCCGCCACGGGGGCGCGCAAGGCGCTCGTGGCGGCGGTCGAGATGCTGCCCGAGGGCGACCTCGACGACGAGGTGATCGAGGTATTCGACCATCTCGGACCGCTGCCGACCGGTTTCGGCCCGCACGGTCCGGCCCGGCCGGGCCGCCGTCATGCGAAGGCCGACCCTCCCGGGGACAACGGAACGGTGCCGCGCCCCTCGCCGCCCGCCACCAAGCCGACGGAACCCGCCGGGCCCACCGCCGGACCCGCTGCCGATCCCGGCTCCGGGCCGGCCGCCGAACCCGACTCCCGGCCGCCCGCAGCCGAGCAGCCCGCCCAGCCCTCGATGTCGGACACCGGCAGCTTCACCCTCCCGCCGCCGCAACCGCGGACGCCACACCCGCAGACAGCGCACCCCCGGACGCCGCAGCCGCGAACGCCCCCCGCGCAGATATCGCCTCCCCCGGCGCCTCCCGGGACGCCGCCTCCGCACACACCGCCGCCCCAGCATCCGCCGACACCGCTCCCGCAGCCCCCGCTGCATCCGCCGACCCCGTCGACCGGGGCGCCGCTCCCGCAGTCGCCCCAGCCGCCCGTACACCAGCCACAGGGCCAACAGCAGCCCGGGCAGCCGGGCCCACCGCCCCAGCCCGCGCACCTTCATACGCCCGCCCCCACTCCCACGCCCGCGGCGGCCGCCGCGCCCCTGCCGGCGCCGCGTGACTACCCCCTCACCCGTGCATACACCGCTCAGCGGCCCCGGGTTCCCACTCCCGCCGCGCGGAGGCGGGGTCCGTCCCGGAAGACGACGGTCTTGATCCTGATCGTCGCGGTGCTGTGCTTCGCCGTGGGGGCGTGGGCACTGGTCGCCGCAGGCTGAACCAGCAGGCCGACCAGCGGACTCGATCAAGCCGGCCAGCGGACTCAGTCAACAGGCCGGCCAGCGCGCCGAACCAGCGAGCCGAACTACCAGGCGGGCGGCGGCCCGTACCGGTGCTGTCCGGTCGTCGGATCCGCCGATTCCGCCCCGTCCGCCATCCCGTCCCCCGGACCGTCCGCCGCGGCGCGGCGCCGGGCGGTCAGAATCCATACGCCCAGCCCGATCAGCAGCAGCGAGCCCGTCCCGAAGCTCGTGTAGGCCACCGTCTGGAGCGTGGCGCGGTGCTCGCCCACCGGGCGGCCCATGGGGTCGGTCTGGATCGGCGAGGAGGCCGCCTTGCGGGCCTCCTGCTTCTCGGCGTCCGTGAGACCGAAGCCCGCCTTGACCGCGTTCCCGGCGTAGGAAGGTCCGTCATGCGTCGTGCCCGCGATCCGCAGCCGCAGCGTCACCGGAACCGTGCCGTCCAAGTGGGGTTCCACATTCGGGGGATTGAGCGTGACTGCCAGGTAGTACCCGCCGGTGAGGCTCATGGCGCGCACCGAGTAGTCGGCCTTCGCGTACCGGTTCCCGTACGCCGCCGGAGCGGTGCTGACCTCGGTCTGCGGCCGCTCGCCCTCCTGGGCCAGGGCGGTGCCCCGCTTCGCCAGCCCCCGCGCCGGGTTGTAGGCGCGCATGGCGATCGCCTGGTGGAGCAGAGAGGTGCTCTTGTCCGCCCCGTCGGCGGGCAGTTCGGCGATGGCGGATATCTGCTGTCCCCAGGCGACCGGCACCCGGTAGAAGTGCGTCTCCCCCGGCTCGAAGTCGTCCTTCCACACCCCGGTGGACACCAGCGGCGCGTCGGTGAAGCCCCGGCCGCCCTCCCGCGGCCTGGCGCTGCCGGACGGAGGCTGGGGCGGCTCGGCGTGCCAACTGCCCTCCGGAGCCTGTTCCGTGGAACCGCCCTTCACCGGCGGCTCCACCATCAGTCGCAGCTCCAGCGGCCAGCTCTCGGGGTCCGCGGAGCCGGCCTGACGCTCCACGGTGACCAGATACCGGCCCGCCGCGCGGCAGGACGCCACCGAGCCCGAGCCGGTCTGGCGGGTGACGTAGTCGGCGAGGGGATAGGCGACCCCCTTCGTCTCGATCCGCCGGGGGACGGTGTCGCAGACCCCGCCCGCGGAGTTCTTCAGCGTCACCGTGACACCGTCGCGGTACGAGACGACGCCCGCGCCCGGCCGGGGCGCGGCGACCGCCGAGACGTAGGCGGCGGACTTCGCGTCGAGGTCGACGCCGTAGAACCGCTTCTCGCCGGGTCCCAGCCGGTCCGCGTACGTCCGGCCGGGTCTCAGGGACGGGGCGTCCGCGCCGCTCCCGGCGCCCTGCACCGGGGTGCCCCGGACCTTGTACTCCCGGGCTCCCGTGGGGCTGTCGGCGGCCGCGACCGGGATCTGCACCGCCATCGTCGCCACGGCGCACAGCGCCGCCACCGCGGGGAGACCGGCCCTGTCCCTGCTGCGGTGTTTCATCGCGTCCCCCCTCGTCGTCCCGGTCGGCATACCGGTCGACCAGCACGTCACATTTGCCTATGCAAGCGATTCATTTGCGAGAGTAAAGACGAGGGCCCCGACCGCTGCAGCGATCGGGGCCCTCGTAACGGGACTGTGGGGGTCACACACCCGAACCTGCGGGCACGGAGTCGGTCGCCTCCGTCCACAGATCCTGCTCGGCGCGATCCGCCTGGATCTGGCGGTACACGAGGAGCCCGCCGATGGCGGCCAGTGCGACCAGGAGAAGCTTCTTCACCGCGCTACCTCGTCTCTTTCTTGACGTAGGGGACCTCTGGCGCCCGATGATACACACCGACCGATACCGTTCGGTGACCTATGCTCGGCATCGCTCGGGCGGTATCCGGTCATCAACTCGCCGGGCACCCAAATGAATCAGCCTGGACGGAGATCCTCCGTCCAGGCTGATCGCGCCGGTGGGGCTAACAGGACTTGAACCTGTGGCCTCTTCCTTATCAGGGAAGCGCTCTAACCGTCTGAGCTATAGCCCCGCGCTGCACCGAAAGATTAGCGCACCACCTGCCCAGTCCCAAAATCGGTAACGGCGGCCGTCCCCGCTCGGCTATTCGTCCTCGGCGAGCGTCAGCTCCACGCCGCCCACGAAGCCCGCCGACAGGTTGTAGATGAACGCGCCGAGCGTGGCGAGCGCGGTCGCCAGCACCACGTTGATCACGGCGATCACCGAGGTGAACGTCATGACATGGGGAAGCGACAGGAACGACTCCAGATCGAAGCCGCCGCCCTGCTGCCCCTCCGTGGCCTCGCTGATGGTCCCGCCCACCGCGCTGAAGACGCCCATGGCGTCCATGACCATCCACAGCACCGAAGCCGCGACCACCGTGCAGATCCCGAGCGCGATCGCGAGCAGGAAGCTGACCTTCATGACCGACCACGGGTCGACCTTGGCGACCCGCAGCCGCGCCTTGCGCGTACGCGGCGCCGGACGCGCGGCCGGCGCACCGCCGCCCGTGCCGGGGCCCGGACGGCGCGCCGCCGCCCCGGGGGGCTGCTGCCCGGGCACGGCGGGCTGCGCGGAGGTGCTGCGGCCGGACGCGGCCGCGCCGCCGCCGGGCGGCGGCGCGTAGGCCTGCGGCGGGTGGTACGGCCGCTCGGGCTGCGGCTGGGCGGCTCGCTCACTGGGCAGCGGGCTCGACGCGTGCCGCTCGGACTGCTGCTCGGGCTGAGGGTCCGAGGCGGGCACGGGACGCAGCTTCCGGGTGTCCGTCACCGTGCCCCCATGGGGGTCGGCTCCGCCCTGGGAGTCGGCGGCGGGGCCACGGGCGTCTTTCGCGGCGGACGCACCGCCCGCGGAGGGCGGGGTCTTCGATCCCGGACGCCCTTCGGCTCCCGCGCCGCCACCCGCTCCGCCCGTGGCTCCACTCACGACTTACTCCTCGGTGGTCTCGTCGGCCGGGGGCTGCGTGCCACCGGCCGCCTCGGACGCGGCCTCCTCGGCTGCCTCGATCGCGGTCTCGATGACGTCCTCGACCTCTTCAGCCTCACGACCGGCCTCGGCGTTCCGGGCGATGCCGACGACGGCATCGCGCTTGCCCAGGTTGATCAGTTGGACGCCCATGGTGTCACGGCCCGTCTCCCTGACCTCGCTGACCCGTGTACGAATCACACCGCCTCCGAGCGTGATGGCGAGGATCTCGTCGCTCTCCTCGACCACCAGCGCTCCGACCAGCGAACCCCGGTCCTCCACGATCTTGGCGGCCTTGATTCCGAGGCCGCCGCGACCCTGGACGCGGTACTCGTCGACGTTCGAACGCTTCGCGTACCCACCGTCGGTGGCGGTGAACACGAACGTACCGGGCCGGACGACATTCATCGAGAGCAGCTCGTCGTCCTCGCGGAAGCTCATGCCCTTCACGCCCGAGGTCGCGCGCCCCATCGGCCGCAGCGACTCGTCGGTCGCCGTGAACCGGATCGACTGCGCCTTCTTGCTGATCAGCAGCAGATCGTCGTCGGCGGAGACCAGCTCGGCGCCGATCAGTTCGTCCTCGCGGCCGTCTTCCATCTCCCGGAGGTTGATGGCGATCACACCGCCGGAGCGCGGCGAGTCGTAGTCCTTCAGCGGCGTCTTCTTCACCAGGCCCGACTTGGTGGCCAGCACCAGATACGGCACCGCGTCGTAGTCCCGGATCGCCAGGATCCGGGCGATCTGCTCGTCCGGCTGGAACGCCAGCAGATTCGCGACGTGCTGGCCGCGCGCCTCCCGGCCCGCGTCCGGGAGTTCGTACGCCTTGGCCCGGTAGACGCGGCCCTTGTTGGTGAAGAACAGCAGCCAGTGGTGGGTGGTCGAGACGAAGAAGTGGTCGACGATGTCGTCCTGCTTCAGCTTCGTCCCGCGCACGCCCTTGCCGCCGCGCTTCTGCGAGCGGTAGTCCTCGGTCTTGGTGCGCTTCAGATAGCCGCCGCGGGTGATCGTGACGACGATGTCCTCCTCGGCGATCAGGTCCTCGATGGACATGTCGCCGTCGAAGGGGACCAGCTTGGAGCGCCGGTCGTCGCCGAACTTCTCGACGAGCGCGGTCAGCTCCTCGCTGATGATCTGCCGCTGCCGCTCGGGCGAGGCGAGGATCGCGTTGTACTCGTTGATCTTCGCCTGAAGCTCGTCGTGCTCCTGGGTGATCTTCTGACGCTCCAGGGCGGCCAGCCGCCGCAGCTGCATCTCCAGGATCGCGTTGGCCTGGATCTCGTCGATCTCCAGCAGCTCCATCAGGCCGCCGCGCGCGGTGTCGACCGTGTCGCTGCGCCGGATCAGCGCGATGACCTCGTCGATCGCGTCCAGCGCCTTGAGCAGGCCGCGCAGGATGTGCGCCCGCTCCTCGGCCTTGCGCAGCCGGAAGCGCGTCCGGCGGACGATGACCTCGATCTGGTGGGTGACCCAGTTGCGGATGAACGCGTCCAGCGACAAGGTCCGCGGCACGCCGTCGACCAGCGCCAGCATGTTGGCGCCGAAGTTCGTCTGGAGATCGGTGTGCTTGTACAGGTTGTTGAGGACGACCTTGGCGACCGCGTCCCGTTTGAGCACGATGACCAGGCGCTGGCCGGTGCGCGACGAGGTCTCGTCGCGGACGTCCGCGATGCCGCCGATCCTGGCGTCCTTCACCAGGTCGGCGATCTTCTGCGCCAGGTTGTCCGGATTGACCTGGTACGGCAACTCGGTGACCACCAGGCACTGCCGGCCCTGGATCTCCTCGACCTCGACGACCGCACGCATCGTGATCGAGCCACGGCCGGTGCGGTACGCCTCCTCGATGCCCTTGCGGCCCACGACCAGCGCGCCGGTCGGGAAGTCCGGGCCCTTGATCCGGTCGACCAGGGCGTCGAGCAGCTCTTCCTGGGTCGCCTCCGGGTTCGCCAGGAACCACTGGGCGCCCTCGGCGACCTCGCGCAGATTGTGCGGCGGGATGTTGGTGGCCATGCCCACCGCGATCCCCGCAGAGCCGTTGACCAGCAGGTTGGGGAAGCGGGCCGGCAGGACCGTCGGCTCCTGGTTACGGCCGTCGTAGTTGTCCTGGAAGTCGACGGTCTCCTCGTCGATGTCCCGGAGCATCTCCATGGCCAGCGGGGCCATCTTGCACTCGGTGTACCGCATGGCCGCCGCGGGGTCGTTGCCCGGGGAGCCGAAGTTGCCGTTGGAGTCGACCAGCGGCATGCGCATGGACCACGACTGGGCCAGCCGCACGAGGGCGTCGTAGATGGACGAGTCACCGTGCGGGTGGTACGTGCCCATCACGTCGCCGACGACGCGGGCGCACTTGTAGAAGCCCTTCTCGGGGCGGTATCCGCCGTCGTACATCGCGTACAGCACGCGCCGGTGCACCGGCTTGAGGCCGTCCCGGACGTCGGGCAGCGCACGGCTCACGATGACGCTCATCGCGTAGTCGAGGTACGAGCGCTGCATCTCGGTCTCGAGGCCGACCGCCTCGATGCGCATCGCGGCGCCCTCGGCGAGTTCGTCGGGCGTGGTGGGGTTGTTCTCGTCGGCCATTGCTGGTCAAGTCCTTCTGTCGTCTGCGGCTGCGGGTGGCCGACTCAGATGTCGAGGAAGCGGACATCCTTGGCATTGCGCTGGATGAACGAGCGCCGTGCCTCGACGTCCTCGCCCATCAGGACTGAGAACAGGTCATCGGCCTGCGCCGCGTCGTCCAGCGTGACCTGGCCGAGGACCCGGCTGTCGAGGTCCATGGTGGTCACGCGCAGCTCCTCGGCGTTCATCTCGCCCAGACCCTTGAAGCGCTGCACCGAGTCGTCCTTGATGCGCTTGCCCTGCTCACGGCCGGCCTGGATCAGGGCGTCCCGCTCCCGGTCCGAGTACGCGTACTCGAAGTCGTCCCGGCCCCACTTGATCTTGTAGAGCGGCGGGCGGGAGAGGAAGACGTGCCCGGCCTCGACGAGCGGACGCATGAAGCGGAAGAGGAACGTCAGCAGCAGGGTGTTGATGTGCTGACCGTCGACATCGGCGTCCGCCATCAGGATGATCTTGTGATAGCGGAGCTTGGCGATGTCGAAGTCCTCGTGCACACCGGTGCCGAAGGCCGAGATCAGCGCCTGGACCTCGTTGTTCTGGAGGATCTTGTCGACCCGGGCCTTCTCGACGTTGAGGATCTTGCCTCGGATCGGAAGGATCGCCTGGTACTGCGGATCACGGCCGGACTTGGCCGAGCCGCCGGCGGAGTCACCCTCGACGATGAAGATCTCGCACTTCGACGGGTCGTTGGACTGGCAGTCGCTCAGCTTGCCCGGCAGCGACGCGGTCTCCAGCAGCCCCTTGCGGCGGGTCAGGTCGCGGGCCTTGCGGGCCGCCACCCGGGCCGTCGCCGCCTGGATCCCCTTGCGGATGATGTCCGCCGCCTCGTTGGGGTTCCGGTCCAGCCAGTCGGCCAGGTGCTCGTTGACGATCTTCTGGACGAAGGTCTTCGCCTCGGTGTTGCCCAGCTTCGTCTTCGTCTGGCCCTCGAACTGCGGCTCGCCCAGCTTGACCGAGATGATCGCGGTCAGGCCCTCGCGGATGTCCTCACCGGTGAGGTTGTCGTCCTTCTCGCGGAGCAGCTTCCTGTCGCGCGCGTACTTGTTGATCAGGTACGTCAACGCGGCCCGGAAGCCCTCCTCGTGCGTACCGCCCTCATGGGTGTGGATGGTGTTCGCGAAGCTGTAGACACCCTCGGAGTACTGGGTGTTCCACTGCATCGCGATCTCGAGGGAGAGCAGCCGCTCCTTGTCCTCGGCCTCGAAGCCGATCACCGTGGGGTGAACCAGCTCGCCCTTGCGGGAGTTGAGGTACGTGACGAAGTCGACGATGCCGCCCTCGTAGTGGTACTTCACGGAGAGCGGTTTGCCCTCCTCGTCCACATGGGCCTCGCGCTCGTCCGTCAGCGAGATCGACAGTCCCTTGTTGAGGAACGCCATCTCCTGGAAGCGCCGGGACAGCGTCTCGAACGAGTACTCGGTGGTCTCGAAGATGTCCCCGTCGGCCCAGAAGGTGACCGTCGTACCGGTCTCCTCCGTGGCCTCGTTCTTGGCCAGGGGCGCGGTCGGCACGCCGGTCTTGTAGTCCTGGGTCCAGCGGTATCCGTCCGTCTTGACCTCGACCGAGACCTTCGACGACAGGGCGTTGACGACGGAGACGCCGACGCCGTGCAGACCACCGGAGACGGCGTAACCGCCGCCGCCGAACTTGCCGCCCGCGTGCAGGACGGTCAGCACGACCTCCACGGCCGGCTTCCCCTCCGAGGGGACGATACCCACCGGGATCCCGCGGCCGTTGTCGACGACGCGGACGCCGCCGTCGGGCAGGATCGTGACGTCGATGGTGTCCGCGTGGCCGGCCATGGCCTCGTCGACGGAGTTGTCGACGACTTCCTGGACGAGGTGGTGCAGGCCGCGCTCACCGGTGGAACCGATGTACATACCGGGTCGCTTGCGGACCGCGTCCAGCCCCTCCAGGACGGTGATCGCACTGGCGTCGTACGACGGCGGAGCCAGGGCCTCGCCGTCGGGGATGGACGTGATGTTTTCGATGGGGTTGCCGGAATCGGCCACGAAGCGCCCTTTCTGGCACAGCACATGCCGTCTCCGGGCAGGCAGGAGCGGCTGCGTCGTTCAACATGTGTCCGCAAGCGCTCGGTGCGCCGGCGGCGACGGTGTACTCGCCCAGTCTACCGGTAGCGCCGACAAGAATGGGGGCTTGCTGGCGCCTGAGTCCGCATGTGCCGCCCTGAACCGGTCGGCGGCGACTCCCCATATGCGGGGACGGGCTCCAAGAGGCTCACACCGCCACTCAGCGCTTCGAGCTGTCAACCACCGGCTACCGTGACCGGGGTCTCAACCGTCACCCTGTGCTCAGGCGTCCATACGGGCCCAACGGCGGGCCCGGAGCGACCCCCGCAGCGATTCCCGGGGCGGGTCCGTACGGGCCCTGCGAGCGCGCACCGTCAGCCGTAGGTGTCACCGGGGCCGGTGCTGCCGGGGGAGCGCAGCGGACCGTAGCGCCGGGGCGGTCCGCCCGGGCCCAGCACCTTGATCAGCCGCACCGTGCCCTGCCCTAGATCGGCGTTGAGCCGGGCCACCAGCTGCGGGGCGAGCAGCCGCAGCTGGGTCGCCCACGCCGTGGAGTCACAGCGCACGGTCAGCACCCGGGCATCCTCGTCGTACCGCTGCGGCTCACAGTGCTGGGCGACCTCCGGGCCCACCATCTGGGGCCAGCGGCCCATCACCCCGCCGACCGCCGCCGGTGCCTCCCAGCCGCGCTCGGTGATCAGCCGGTTGATCGCCGCCCCGAGCGGGAGCGGATCGCGCCCATCGGCGCGCGCGCCGGAGCGCAAGCCCCCTCGACGCGCCTGCTTCTTCTGCTGGGCGGCCGCGCCGCGGGCCCGCGCCTGCTCCTTGGCGGCGCGCAGCGCGACGCGCGCCAGGTCGACGCCCGAGGGCTCGGGGTTCTTCGGGGGCTGATCCGTCATACCCGGCGCACCTCGCCCTCGGCCACCGCGTACCGCACGCCCTCCAGCACCTCCGGGACGTCCTCCTCCACCGCCGCCGTGACCAGCACCTGCTCACCGGGGGCGACCAGCTCGGCCAGCCGCTCCCGGCGCCGGGAGTCCAGCTCGGCGAAGACGTCGTCCAGCACCAGCACGGGTTCGGCGCCCTCCGCGCGCAGCAGGTCGTACGAGGCCAGACGCAGCGCGAGGGCGTACGACCAGGATTCGCCGTGGCTCGCGTAGCCCTTGGCCGGAAGCCGCCCGAGCTTGAGGACGAGGTCGTCCCGGTGCGGTCCCACCAGCGTGACGCCGCGCTCGATCTCCTGTTTCCGCGCGTCCGCCAGGGCCGCCATCAGCCGCTCGTACAGCTCCTCGCGGCTGCCCGCCGCGGCCAGGTCCTCACCGGCCGAGCCGCGGTACTCCAGCAGGACCGGGCCGCCGCCCGGGGCCAATTGCTCGTACGCCTTGTCGGCGAGCGGCTGGAGCACGGAGATCAGGTCGAAGCGCTGGGCAAGCAACTCGGCGCCGGTGCGGGCCAGATGCTGGTCCCAGACGTCGAGGGTGGCCAGCGCCGCGTCGCCACTGCCGCCGCTTCCGCTCCGTGAGCCGTGCCGCCGGGCCATCGCCGCGGTCTTCAGCAGGCTGTTGCGCTGCTTGAGCACCCGGTCGTAGTCCGAGCGGATCCCGGCCATGCGCGGCGCACGGGCGGTGATCAGATCGTCGAGGAAGCGACGGCGCTCACCGGGGTCGCCCTTGACCAGGGCCAGATCCTCGGGCGCGAACAGCACCGTGCGCAGGATGCCGAGCGCATCCCTCGGCCTGACCTGCGAGGACCGGTTGATGCGGGCGCGGTTGGCCTTACCGGGGTTCAGCTCCAGCTCGACCAGCTGCTGCCGGTCCCCCTGGACCACCGCGGCCCGGACGACCGCCCGCTCGGCGCCCATCCGCACCAGCGGGGCGTCCGAGGAGACGCGGTGGCTGCCGAGCGTGGCGAGATAGCCGACGGCCTCGACCAGATTGGTCTTGCCCTGGCCATTGGGCCCGACGAAGGCGGTGACGCCCGGGCCCAGGGCGACCTCGGCCCGGGCGTACGAGCGGAAGTCGGCGAGCGACAGATGCGTGACGTGCATGGTGGGCTGCGCCGACCTCCCCCGGCAGTACTACACCCTTGAGGTGCTGCTTACTTGGTGTTCTCGACCGCGTGACCGCCGAACTGATTGCGCAGCGCGGCGATCATCTTCATCTGCGGGGAGTCGTCCTGACGCGAGGCGAAGCGGGCGAACAGGGACGCCGTGATCGCGGGCAGCGGCACCGCGTTGTCGATCGCGGCTTCCACGGTCCAGCGGCCCTCGCCCGAGTCCTCGGCGTATCCGCGCAAGCGGGACAGGTGCTCGTCGTCGTCCAAGGCGCGGACGGCCAGGTCCAGCAGCCAGGAACGGATGACGGTGCCCTCCTGCCAGGAGCGGAATACCTCGCGCACGTCGGTGACCGAGTGCACGGCTTCCAGCAGCTCCCAGCCCTCGGCGTACGCCTGCATCATCGCGTACTCGATGCCGTTGTGGACCATCTTGGCGAAGTGGCCCGCGCCGACCTTGCCCGCGTGGACCGCGCCGGCGCCGCCCTCGGGCTTGAGCGCGTCGAAGATCGGCTGGACCTGGGCGACGTGCTCGGCGGTACCGCCGTACATCAGCGCATAGCCGTTCTCCAGGCCCCAGACGCCGCCGGAGACACCGCAGTCGACGAAGCCGATGCCCTTGGCACCCAGCTCCTCGGCGTGCTTCTCGTCGTCCGTCCAGCGGGAGTTGCCGCCGTCCACGACGACGTCGCCGGGCGACAGCAGCTCGGCCAGCTCGTCGATGGTGCTCTGGGTCGCGACACCGGCCGGAACCATGATCCACACCACACGCGGACCCTTGAGGCTGCCCACCAGCTCACCGAGGCTGTGAACATCGGCGACGTCCGGGTTGCGGTCGTATCCGATGACGGTGTGGCCTGCGCGGCGAATGCGCTCGCGCATGTTGCCGCCCATCTTGCCGAGGCCGACGAGACCGAGGTCCATCAATGATCCTTATGCCGTAGTCAGTGCGGTTCGTACCCGAGACCGAGCCTACGCCCGCGAGTGTCCGCACAGATGTTGGCTACACCCGCTCATTCGCTCGATCCTCGGCCACTCAGCCGCTCAGTCGCACCGGCATGATCAGGTACTTGTACGCCTCGTCCGCCTCGGCGTCCACGGCGGGCTTGCCGCTGAGCAGCGCGGGCTTCGTCGATGTGGTGAACGACAGCTGGGCCACCGGCGAGTCGATCGCGCTGAGCCCGTCGAGCAGGAACGTCGGGTTGAAGGCGATGGAGATGTCGTCGCCGTCGAGCTGGGCGTCGACGCGCTCCACAGCCTGTGCATCGTCGCTGGAACCGGCCTCCAGGATCAGCACGCCCTGCTCGAAGCTGAGCCGCACCGGCGTGTTCCGCTCGGCCACCAGCGCCACACGCTTGACGGCCTCGACGAAGGGCGCGGTCTCGATCACCGCGACGGAGTTGAACTCGGTCGGAAAGAGCGTGCGGTACTTCGGCAGGTCGCCTTCGAGCAGCCGGGTGGTCGTACGGCGCCCGGCGCCCTCGAAGCCGATCAGCCCCTCGCCCGCACCCGAACCGGACAGCGCCAGGGCGACCGTGTCACCGCTGGTCAGCGACTTGGCGGTGTCCAGCAGCGTCTTGGCGGGGACCAGCGCGACGGCGGAGATGTCCGGCGTCTCCGGCTTCCACAGGAACTCGCGGACCGCGAACCGGTAGCGGTCGGTGGAGGCCAGCGTGACGGTGTCGCCCTCGATCTCGATCCGCACACCGGTGAGCACCGGCAGGGTGTCGTCCCGGCCGGCCGCGATGGCGACCTGGGCGGCAGCGGCGGCGAAGACCTCACCGGGGACGGTGCCGGTCGCGGTCGGCATCTGCGGCAGCGCCGGGTACTCCTCCACAGGCAGTGTGTGGAGGGTGAAGCGCGACGAACCGCAGACGACGGTCACGCGCACGCCGTCGCTGGAGATCTCCACAGGGCGATTGGGGAGAGCGCGGCAGATGTCGGCGAGGAGGCGGCCGGAGACCAGGACCGTGCCGTCGTCCTCCACGTCGGCTTCGACGGAGACGCGGGCCGAGACCTCGTAGTCGAAGCCGGAGAGGCTGAGAGCGCCTTCCTCCGCCTTCAGCAGGATGCCCGCGAGGACGGGCACCGGCGGACGGGCCGGGAGGCTGCGGGCTGTCCAGGCCACTGCCTCCGCGAGTACATCGCGCTCCACCCGGATCTTCACCGGAAACCGCCTCCTGCTGTTGCTGGCTCGCCCTGCTGGCCTTCGTCGTCGGCTGATGTGCCGGAGACCAGTCTGACGCACGCCGCTGACAGTCGGCGCTGCTCGGGGTCAAGTCGGTGCGAGACGTGTCGGGCGGCCCGGCCCGAAGTTGTGCACAGGCCCCACTTCGAAGCGATTTTCCGGCTCTAACTCTGTGGTCGTAGTAGTAGGGCCTGTGGAAACCGTGGAAAACTGACTTTGCGCAGGTCAGGGCCGCTTTTTTGTCCACCGGTCCTGTGGGCGGCGCCCGTGGACAACTCAGTGGTTCTGTGGACGCCGGAAAGTTCTGCACACCCGATGCACAGGAGACGCCCGGTTCTCCCCAGCGGCGTCCCCAGTTTTACCCACCTTCCCCACAGCCCAACCCGGCTCCTTGGTGTGACGCCTTTCACTCGGTCCGGTGAGAGTGACCGTTTCGTTGCCGAACAGTGGACAGGCGTGTGGAGAAGCTGTGGGCAACCCGCCTGTGGCTGTGGGCGGGCGGTGGACAACTCGAAGCACGTCCTGTGGGCAATCCGTTCGTCCACAGTCTGTGGACTCTCGTTGACCACAATTCCACACCCGGCTGACCTCGACTGATCCCATCCTGCACCCCAAGCCTGTGGACGGATTCGGGACAACGCAGAAGTCCCCAAGGTGTGGACGGTCCATTCGCTGTGGATCTGTGGAGAACTGGCCTGTCGGAGCATGGAATCGAACAGCCGGGGAGACCGAACGACGAAGGGCGCCCCGGGAGTTGTCCGTCCCGGAGCGCCCTCGTCCGTGTCTGCGGTGCCTCTGCGCGCGTCTCTGCGGTGGTTTTAGCGCGCGTCTGCGGTGGTCCAGCGCGCGCCTCAGCGCGTGTCTGCGCGCGTGTCTGTACGGGGCGCCGTTGTGGCGCCTCCGCGGCCCGCTCAGCCGTTCTTGATGCGGTTGGTCAGCTCGGTGACCTGGTTGTAGATGGAGCGCCGCTCGGCCATCAGCGCCCGGATCTTGCGGTCCGCGTGCATCACCGTCGTATGGTCCCGGCCGCCGAACTGCGCGCCGATCTTGGGCAGGGAGAGGTCGGTCAGCTCACGGCACAGATACATCGCGATCTGCCGCGCCGTGACCAGGACCCGGCTGCGGGAGGCGCCGCACAGGTCGTCCACCGTGTGGCCGAAGTAGCGGCGGTCCCCCCCATGATCGCGGGGGGCGGGGATCTCCGGGGGCGCGTCCTCGCCGCCCGGGGATCAGATCCTTGGAGGACCGATCTCAGTGAGGCCGAGGGTCCACCGGCTGCCGGTTCAGGCTCGCGAAGGCCGTGGACCCGGATCAGCGCGGCCCTCCAGCTCCCGGATGTTGCGGGTGGATTCCGGGAGGCGATGAACTCGAGCACCTCCCGGCGGCGCGTTCAGCTGTTCCTGCACCGCCTTCTTGCGGAGGATCGCGATGCGCGTCTCCAGCTCCGGCGGCTGCACATCGGTGATCAGGCCCCACTCGAACCGGTTGCGGAGCCGGTCCTCCAGGGTGACCAGCTGCTTGGGCGGCCGGTCGGAGGAGAGCACGATCTGCTTGTTGGCGTTGTGGAGCGTATTGAAGGTGTGGAAGAACTCCTCCTGCGTCGACTCCTTGCTCGCCAGGAACTGGATGTCGTCGACCAGCAGGATGTCCATGTCGCGGTAGCGCTTGCGGAACGCGTCCGCCTTGCCGTCGCGGATGGAGTTGATGAACTCGTTGGTGAACTCCTCGGAGCTCACGTAGCGCACCCGGGTACCCGGGTAGAGGCTGCGGGCGTAGTGCCCGATGGCGTGCAGCAGATGGGTCTTGCCGAGCCCCGACTCCCCGTAGATGAAGAGCGGGTTGTACGCCTTGGCCGGCGCCTCGGCGACCGCGACCGCCGCGGCGTGCGCGAAGCGGTTGGAGGCGCCGATGACAAAGGTGTCGAAGAGGTACTTGGGGTTCAGCCGGGCGGTCGGCTCACCGGGGCCGGACGCGGGCGCGGGCTGCGCGGCGAGCGGGCCGGGGGCGCCGGTCTGCGAGGGCAGGACGGGCGGGCCGCCGCGGGCGCGCTCCAGCGGGTCGGGGAGATCGTGGCGCTGCTGCTCGTACGGGGGACGCTCGGGTACGCCGCCGGGGCCACCGTGCCCTCCGTGGCCGCCGTGGTTTCCCGGGCCGCCGTGGTTTCCCGGACCGTTCGGACCGCCCGGACCGCCTGATCCCGGGCCTCCGCCGGGTGCGCCCGGACCGGGGCGCTCCGAGCCGGGGCCGCGGTAGTCGCCGCGCTGCTGCGGGTCGTACGGCTGCTGGTCGTAGCCGGACGAGGAGTGCTGGGACGCGTACGGATCGGCCTCGGGGAAGCCGCCGAGCCGGGGCTGCTGCCAGCCGTAGTCGTCATGGGGCCGCTGCCAGGCGGCGGGCTCGGGGCGCGGCTGCTGATAGCCGGGGTACGCGGGGCGGGCGGTCGGCAGCTCGTCGGGCGCCTGGCGGCCGTAGCCGTCGCGGCTGTCGTAACTCTCGTAGCCGTCGCGACCGTCTCGGCTCTCGTAACCGTCGCGGCGATTCTCATAGCCGTCCCGGCTGTCGCGCTGCGGCTGCTGCGGGACGATCGGCTCGCCGGCCGACTCGTCGACGGTGATCGCGATGCGGATCGGGCGGCCGCACTCCCGGCTCAGCGTTTCGCTGACGATCGGGGCCAGCCTGCCCTCCAGTACGCCCTTGGCGAATTCATTGGGGACGGCCAGCAGGGCGGTGTCGGCGACGAGTGCGAGGGGCTGGCACCGTTTGATCCAGTGCTCGTCCTTGGCCTCGACGCCCTGTCCTCCCTGACCCGTGCCTTCTCCCAGAAGCCGTTCGAGCACGCGTGGCCACACTGCGGCAAGATCGGCAGGTACGTCAGCCACAGGGCACGCTCTCTCACTCGCTGGGTGGGGGACGCCGACATGTCCCACGAAAGGTGGTTCTCGGGACGGGTGGGAAGGAATCGGAGCCTGGCCACGGTAGTCAGGCCGGGGTTCAGGGTTCAAGTCGTTGTCCACAGGGTGTGTACAAATGTGCCATGTGATGTCGCCGGTCGTTCCCTTGCCCCCGCGGGTGGTACGGATGGGGTGTCGTCCGGGTCGTCTGTCGGTTTGACCGGATGGCGTAACCGCGCGTACCGTAACCAGGTCGAGTTGTCGATGGCTGCTGCCGCCTGCCTCCGATGGGCAAGGGTCACGGACTTCATGATCCGTGATCGTGAAGCGGTGCACTCGGGCGTATTGCGAGCTACTCGTGGGCGCACGGTGACAGCCAGGCGATGTACCGCCACTACCCGATTCATTTCTGGAGCCCCCGAGTGAGCAAGCGCACCTTCCAGCCGAACAACCGCCGCCGCGCGAAGACCCACGGCTTCCGGCTGCGTATGCGCACCCGTGCCGGCCGCGCGATTCTCGCGTCCCGCCGTAGCAAGGGTCGCGGCCGACTGTCGGCCTGAGCAGCCTGACCCAAGGTCCATGACGTGCTGCCTACCGAGCATCGGCTGAGGCGGCGCCAGGACTTCGCGGCCGCGGTACGCCGAGGACGCAGGGCGGGTCGCCCGCTTCTCGTCGTGCATTTTCGTAGCGGCCTCACCAGCAAAAACACGGACCCGCACGCACCTGGGGAGAGTGCTCCCCCGGCGCGTGCGGGTTTCGTCGTCAGCAAGGCGGTCGGCGGTGCCGTCGTCCGCAATCTGGTGAAGCGCAGACTGCGCCATCTCATGCGGGACCGTCTCGATCATTTTCCCGCAGGTAGCCTTGTGGTCGTACGGGCGCTGCCCGGTGCGGGTGAGGCGGGTCACGACCAGCTGGCCCGCGACCTCGACACCGCAGTGCAGCGGCTACTGGGAGGGGTGCCGCGATGAAGTACCCGCTGCTGTGGTTGATCAAGCTGTACCAGTGGACCATCAGCCCCATGTTGGGACCGGTCTGCAAGTACTACCCGTCGTGCTCGCACTATGGCTACACGGCCATTGACCGGCACGGCGCGGTAAAAGGAACGGCGCTGACGGCGTGGCGCATCCTGCGCTGCAACCCATGGTCGCTCGGTGGCGTCGACCACGTGCCGCCCCGGAAGCATCCGGTGTGGCACCAGCGGCTGCGGAACCGCTTCGGCGGGCACTCCGCTGTGGAACCCGCCGCACAGCCCGAGACCCAGCCCAACGCCCAAGGAGCCTGATTCGTGGACACGATCCTCGGTCCTCTTTATGACGTAGTTTCCTGGATCATCGTCCAGTTCCACTCGTTCTACAGCCTCATTTTTGACCGGAACAGTGGCTGGGCGTGGGGTCTGTCCATCGTTTCGCTGGTGGTACTGATCCGTATCTGCCTGATCCCGCTCTTCGTGAAGCAGATCAAGGCGACGCGGAACATGCAGGCGCTCCAGCCGAAGATGAAGGCGATCCAGGAGCGCTATAAGAGCGACAAGCAGCGCCAGTCCGAAGAGATGATGAAGCTCTACAAGGAGACGGGCACCAACCCGCTCTCGAGCTGTCTCCCGATTCTGGCGCAGTCGCCGTTCTTCATCGCGCTCTACCAGGTCCTCAACCACATCGCGAACAACAAGACGGTCGGCGTCATCGACCAGTCGCTGCTGGACAGCGCCCGTAACGCGCACATCTTCGGTGCTCCCCTGTCCGTGAAGTTCATGGACTCCGCCTCGAAGGTCGAGTCCCTCGGCGCCTCGCTGACGGACGTCCGGGTCGTGACGATCACCATGATCGTGCTGATGTCGGCGTCGCAGTTCTTCACCCAGCGCCAGCTGATGACCAAGAACGTCGACCTCTCGGTGAAGACGCCGTTCATGCAGCAGCAGAAGATGCTGATGTACGTCTTCCCGATCATGTTCGCCGTCTTCGGCATCAACTTCCCCGTCGGTGTCCTCGTCTACTGGCTGACCACCAACGTCTGGACCCTCGGCCAGCAGATGTTCGTCATCCGCCGTAACCCGACCCCGGGCAGCGTCGCCTTCCAGGCGCGCCAGGAGCGGCTGCGGGCCAAGGGCAAGCTGAAGGAGGAGCCGGCCGAGGTCGCCGCCAAGGAGGCTGCCGAGACCGCCCGGGCCAACCGCCAGCAGCCCAAGCGGCAGACGAAGTCGCAGCGCACCACCGCGGGCGGCCACGGCCACAGCAAGGCGTCGGCGCAGTCCGACTCCACGGCGAAGGTGACCAAGACCGACCAGCAGACGCAGCAGAGCGCGGCGGAGAAGAAGGGCTCGCAGGGCGGCAAGCCGGCCGGCGGCTCGGCCTCCGGCTCCCGGAACACGAAGTCCGGGCAGCGCAAGGGCCAGCAGCGTCCCAAGCACCCGTCCAAGAAGTAACGAAGGAGTCCATCCGTGACGGAAGGCACCACCCCCGCCGCCGAGGGTGTCGACACCCTGACCCGCCTCGAACAGGAAGGGGAGATCGCGGCCGACTACCTCGAAGGTCTGCTGGACATCGCGGACCTCGACGGTGACATCGACATGGACGTCGAGGCCGACCGCGCAGCGGTGTCGATCATCAGCGAATCGACCAGCCGTGACCTCCAGAAGCTGGTCGGCCGCGACGGCGAGGTGCTGGAGGCCCTTCAGGAGCTGACCCGGCTCGCGGTGCACCGGGAGACCGGCGACCGGAGCCGGCTGATGCTCGACATCGCCGGATACCGGGCCCGTAAGCGTGCCGAGCTGACCGAGCTGGGCGCCAAGGCCGCGGAAGAGGCGAAGGGCACCGGCGAGCCGGTGAAGCTCAAGGCGATGACGCCCTTCGAGCGCAAGGTGGTGCACGACGCGGTGGCCGCCGCCGGGCTCCACAGCGAGTCCGAGGGCGAGGAGCCCCAGCGCTGTGTGGTCGTACTCCCGGCCTGACCAGGCGCTGCCTCATGGTCTACCCGGCCCCGTCTGTGCGCAGGCGGGGCCGAATCTTGTCAGCCTTACATCAGCATCAGCGTTCAACACAGTGGTCGGTACGGAAGGACGGTTCCCGTGACGGAAGCAGCGGAGCTCCCCCCGGCGCCCGAGGAGGCTCGGGATGTATTCGGTGAGTGCTTCCCGGAGGCCGTTCGGTACGGCGAGCTGCTGGCCGATGTGGGCGTGACCCGCGGGCTGATCGGCCCGCGCGAGGTGCCGCGGCTGTGGGAGCGGCATCTGCTGAACTGTGCCGTGCTCTCCGAGGTGGTGCCCGAGGGCGTCACCGTCTGCGATGTGGGCTCGGGCGCCGGTCTCCCCGGCATTCCGCTTGCGCTGACCCGCCCGGATCTGCGGATCACCCTGCTGGAGCCGCTGCTGCGCCGTACGAACTTCCTGCGGGAAGTGGTGGAGCTGCTGGGCCTGGAGCATGTCACGGTCGTGCGCGGCCGCGCCGAGGAGGTCCTGGGGAAGCTTCCGCCGGTGCATGTGGTCACGGCTCGGGCGGTGGCCCCGCTGGACCGGCTGGCGGGCTGGGGAGTTCCGCTACTGCGGCCGTACGGAGAGATGCTCCTGCTGAAGGGCGACACGGCCGAGGAGGAGCTGAAGCACGCCAGGGCGGCGCTGAGCAAGCTCGGTGTGGTGGACACCTCGGTGCTGCATGTCGGCGAGGGCATCGTGGATCCGCTGTCCACCGTGGTGCGGGTCGAGGTCGGAGAGAGCCCCGGAGGTGTGCGTTTCGCCGCGAAGCGCGCCAAGGCGGCACGTAAGGCGCCACGGCGTCGCCCCTGAGCCCTCCGGCGTAGGCCGACCGGCCCGACGGGGTGCTCCATACAAGCTGCCTAAACTACGCATACCGGAGTGTCGCGACAGATTGACGGGTCTCTCCGTGCATCGTGTTTCACGTGAAACGTCGCTCCCTGCTGCATGGAATCATCAGTCGCGGTCGTGCGGCGGCTCTGCCCCGCGACCGCCGCCCCCGTAAAGACGTGGATTCATCCACAGGAGGACGGGCCTCGCTGGTTCACAACCCCCAAAGCATGGCAGGCTCTGTGCATTGCGAGCCTGATGTCGAGGAGAGTGAATCCTTGCGGTCCGACGCCAACATCGCGGGGCCGATGACCGACCCGGTCCCCGGCCCCCGTACCGAATCGGCGGGGGAGGACGTTTCACGTGAAACTCCGCCCCCGATGGACGACACCCCTATTGGCCGTGCCGCTCAACTGGCGGTGGAAGCGCTTGGCCGGGCTGGTGAGGGACTGCCCAGGCCGGAGCAGACCCGGGTGATGGTGGTCGCCAACCAGAAGGGCGGGGTCGGGAAGACCACGACCACGGTCAATCTGGCGGCGTCTCTCGCCCTGCATGGCGGACGTGTCCTCGTGATCGACCTCGACCCGCAGGGCAATGCCTCGACGGCGTTGGGGATCGACCACCACGCTGAAGTTCCCTCGATCTACGACGTTCTGGTCGACAGCAAGCCGCTGTCCGATGTGGTGCAGCCGGTGCCGGACGTGGAGGGGCTGTTCTGTGCCCCGGCCACGATCGACCTCGCCGGTGCCGAGATCGAGTTGGTCTCCCTGGTGGCGAGGGAGAGTCGGCTGGAGCGAGCCATCCAGGCCTATGAGCAGCCACTGGACTACATCCTCATCGACTGTCCGCCCTCGCTCGGGCTGCTGACGGTCAATGCGCTGGTTGCCGGGGCGGAAGTGCTGATCCCGATCCAGTGCGAGTACTACGCCCTGGAGGGGCTCGGGCAACTCCTGCGCAACGTCGATCTGGTGCGGGGGCATCTCAACCCCAAGCTCCATGTCTCGACTATTCTCCTCACGATGTATGACGGCCGGACCCGGCTGGCTTCCCAGGTGGCGGACGAAGTCCGTAGCCACTTCGGCGGCGAGGTGCTCCGGACGAGCATCCCGAGATCGGTGCGCATCTCCGAGGCTCCCAGCTATGGGCAGACGGTCCTGACCTATGACCCGGCATCGAGTGGTGCGCTGTCCTATCTTGAGGCGGCCCGGGAGATCGCGCTTCGCGGGGTCAACGTGCAGTACGACGGTCAGCACGCTCATGCCCTGCCGATGCCCGAGATCAGCCAGCACGACCAGCACAGCATGCAGGAGGGGATTCAGTGAGTGAGCGACGCAGAGGACTGGGCCGTGGGCTCGGTGCTTTGATCCCTCCCGCGCCGAAGGGGGCCGACAACGCCGGACCCGCGACGGGCGGGGGGACGGCCACCAGTTCAGGGGCATCGACCTCACCGAGCGCGGTCCCGGTGCTCACCCAGGAGCGCGGGGTGGCGGCGGCCAAGGTGGCAGCTCTGTCCACGCAGAGCGTTCCACGTGAAACCGAGCCGCCCGCCCCGCCGGAGGCGGAGCCCGAGGCCGCACCGGCGCCACCGGTGGACGAGGTGGCCGGGGCGCACTTCGCCGAGCTGCCGCTCGACTTCATCACGCCCAACCCCCGTCAGCCGCGCGAGGTGTTCGACGAGGACGCCCTGGCCGAGCTGGTCACCTCGATCCAGGAGGTCGGCCTTCTCCAGCCGGTCGTGGTGCGGCAGCTGGCACCGGAGCGCTATGAGCTCATCATGGGTGAGCGGCGCTGGCGGGCCTGCCGTGAGGCGGGGCTGGAGAAGATCCCCGCCATCGTCCGGGCCACCGACGACGAGAAGCTTCTGCTCGACGCGCTGCTGGAGAACCTCCACCGGGCACAGCTCAATCCGCTCGAAGAGGCCGCGGCGTACGACCAGTTGCTGAAGGACTTCAACTGCACGCATGACGAGCTGGCGGACCGCATCGGGCGTTCGCGTCCCCAGGTCTCCAATACGCTGCGGCTGTTGAAGCTCTCTCCCTCCGTCCAGCGCAGGGTCGCGGCGGGCGTGCTCTCCGCGGGCCATGCCCGGGCCCTGCTCTCCGTGGAGGACGGGGAGGAACAGGACCGGCTGGCGCACCGCATCGTGGCCGAGGGGCTGTCGGTGCGCGCGGTCGAGGAGATCGTCACCCTGATGGGGTCGCGGTCGGGCGGTGCTCCTAAGGCGAAGGGGCCGCGGGCCGGCGCCCGGGTATCCCCCGCGCTCACGGATCTGGCGTCCCGGCTGTCGGACCGGTTCGAGACCCGGGTGAAGGTCGACCTCGGTCAGAAGAAGGGAAAGATCGTCGTCGAGTTCGCCTCGATAGACGATCTGGAGCGGATTCTCGGCACCCTGGCCCCGGGGGAAGGACCGGTGCTGGAGCAGCCGCTGTCCGCCGAGGACGAAGCGGACGAGGACGAATGAGGCGCTGACCGTACGGCTCGGCCACATTCCGAAGCCGTGGGAAAGCGCGTAGGGGGGCGGGTCGTGTTCCGATGACATCGGAACACGACCCGCTCTTTGCTCAAGGGCGGTATCGGTGCAATGTCCGCACGGATACGATGCGATCAGGTAGGGCGGATCCATGGGAGGCACCTCATGCGGAGGGCAGGGCCATGCGATCGGTGAGCCGCACCGGACTGGTGGCCACAGGGTTGGGCCTGGGCGCTGTCGGCGGTTTCGTCGGTAGTCTGATCAGGGAGCGTAGTGCGCTGTCAGCCGCTCGTGCCGCGGCTGGCCACGGAAGTGAGGGACTGGCTTCATGGGGCGTCGGCTTGTACCGCTCACGCTGGACAACCTCCCGGACATCCCCAAGCGCTGTCGCGCGTGTGTCTTCTGGGAGCTCGACCCGGTCAGCGGCGAGGCTGCGGTAAGGGCCGGACGTCCGGAGCTGGAGAAGGAAGCCTGGATCTCGGCCGTTCTGCTGGAGTGGGGATCCTGCGGCCGGGTGGTCTACGTCGATGAGGTGCCGGTGGGCTTCGTGCTCTACGCACCGCCCGCGTATGTGCCGCGCTCCACGGCTTTTCCCACGAGCCCGGTCGCGGCGGATGCCGTGCAGCTGATGACCGCCTGGCTCATGCCGGGATACCAGGGCCAGGGGCTGGGCCGGGTGATGGTGCAGACCGTCGCGAAGGATCTGATCCGCCGGGGCTTCAAGGCGATCGAGGCCTTCGGGGACGCCACCTGGAAGGAACCGGCATGTGTGCTGCCCGCTGATCACCTTCTGGCGGTGGGCTTCAAGACCGTGCGGCCGCATCCGCGGTATCCCCGGCTGCGGCTCGAGCTGAGGACGACGATCTCCTGGAAGGAGGACGTCGAGCTGGCACTGGACCGGCTGCTCGGTGCGGTCCAGAAGGAGCCGGCGCTTCGGCCGCTCTGAGAGTTCCACGTGAAACGCGAAGGGGCTGCCCTCTCGGGCAGCCCCTTCGTCGGTGCGGGTGGCTCAGCCGATGAAGTCGGCCAGATCGCGCTCGATCGCGGCCTTCGGCTTGGCGCCGACGATGGTCTTGGCGACCTCGCCGCCCTGGTAGACGTTGAGCGTCGGAATGGACATCACGCCGTACTTGGCGGCCGTGGCCGGGTTCTCGTCAATGTTGAGCTTCGCGATGACGATCTTGTCGGCGTGCTCGGCGGCGATGGCCTCCAGCGAGGGGGCGATCTGACGGCACGGACCGCACCACGCGGCCCAGAAGTCGACGAGTACCGGCTTGTCGCTCTTGAGGACGGTCTCCTCGAAGTCGGCGTCTGTCACGGTGACCGTGGCACCGGCCATGGCTTTTCTCCTTAATCGTTGGTGCAGGGAAGGAAGCGGATTCAGACGGTGGCGTCCTCGCCGTCGCCCAGGGAGGCGAGGAAGCGCTCGGCGTCCAGGGCGGCCGCACAGCCGGTACCGGCGGCGGTGATCGCCTGACGGTAGGTGTGGTCCACGACATCACCCGCGGCGAAGACCCCCGGGATGTTCGTACGGGTGGAGGGCGACTCGACCTTCAGGTAGCCCTCGTCGTCCAGGTGCAGCTGGCCCTTGAACAGCTCGGTCCGCGGGTCATGGCCGATCGCGATGAACAGACCGGTGACCGGCAGCTCGGAGGTCTCGTCCTTCTTGACGTCGCGCAGCGTGAGCCCGGAGAGCTTGCCGTCGCCGTGGATCTCGGTGACCTCGCTGTCCCAGATGAACGAGATCTTCGGGTCGGCGAAGGCACGCTCCTGCATCGCCTTGCTGGCCCGCAGCGTGTCCCGGCGGTGGACCACGGTGACCGACTTGGCGAACCGCGACAGGAAGGTCGCTTCCTCCATCGCGGTGTCACCGCCGCCGATGACGGCGATGTCCTGGTCCTTGAAGAAGAACCCGTCACAGGTGGCACACCAGGAGACGCCACGGCCCGAAAGTTCGTCCTCACGGGCCAGCCCCAGCTTGCGGTGCTGGGAGCCAGTGCTGACGATGACGGTCTTCGCGCGGTGCACCGTACCCGCGGAGTCGGTGACGGTCTTGATGTCCTCGCTGAGGTCGACCGCGGCCACATCGTCCGGGACCAGCTCGGCACCGAAGCGCTCGGCCTGTCCCCGCATGTTGTCCATGAGGTCAGGGCCCATGATGCCCTCGCGGAAGCCGGGGAAGTTCTCCACTTCGGTGGTGTTCATCAGGGCACCACCGGCGGTCACGGATCCTTCGAAGACCAGCGGCTTCAAGGAAGCGCGGGCGGTGTAGAGCGCGGCCGTATAGCCCGCGGGCCCGGAACCGATGATGATCACGTTGCGGACGTCGCTCACGGATGTCTTCCTTGTCTCTGCCGACTGCCGACTGCCTGACTGGACGGCGGCGCACTCCCCGGGTTTCCGGAGAACCGCTGCCATCCCACCCAACGGATCCTACGGGTCCCGCATTCCCGCGCGCTGCCAGGCGGGCCGTGGTTGTGGGCTGTGCCTCAGCCTCGCGGATACGTGCGGGTCACCAGAAGCTTCCCGGGAGAGCCGTGGGAGGCGGAGACGCATGAGGCGTCGACCACGAAGGCGTCGACGAGCGCACTGTCGGAGCGGTGCGGCATCACGACGACGTAGGCGGTCTTGCCGTCGTAGGTGTCCTGCTGGGCGGCGAGAACGGGCTCGGACCGGCCGGTCCCGCGCTGGACACAGGACGGAACCACCGGGTCGTCCGCGCGCAGCGGCATATCCGGAGTGTTCTGGGTGGTGACACCGCGCGACGGGGTGGCCTTCTGGTCGGCGAGCATTTCCTGCACCCGGCCCTTGAGGGTTCCCTCGGAGAGGGTGGACTTCGCCGTGGAGCTGGGGTCCGCGTGGGCCGTGGTGCCGGGGCCACCGTTGTCGTGGTCGGAGCCGCTCGGGAAGAAGAGGGAGCCGATGCCGATCACGGCAGCGGCGCATGCGCTGCCGAGCAGCACCGTGGGCCAGCGCCGGGAGCGGCCTCCACGGGCTCCTGTGCCGTTGCGGGGGGTGGCCTTGCGTCCCGGCCCGGTGGCGGCACGTGGACGCCCTGCGGGCCGGTCCACGGCCGGGGAGGGCTTGCCCTCCGCCGCAGGGGCCGAGGGGGTGGCCGCGGGCTCGGTTTCACGTGAAACATGCCCTGCGGGGTCAGCGGCCTCGGTTTCACGTGAAACCGAGGCGCGGTCGCCAGGAGCCGTCGCGTCGAGGAGGGCTTCTGCGGCGAGCGCGGCATCGATCCGGCCCGCGATGTCGTCGGGCATCCGCACCGGCCCCGGGAGGGTGCCCAGCGTCGAGCGGATCTCGTCCAGGGACGTCTGTACATCGGCACACAGCCCGCAGGTGGCGAGGTGCGTGCGCACATCGACGGTGCGGGACGGAGAGAGCAGACCTTCGGTGAGTGCGGAGATCTCCGCGACTTCAGGGTGCTCGTCCGTGTCCGTCGAGGATGTCACGCTCGCCCACCTCCGCCCTTCACGGCATCTGTGTCAGTCGGTCCTGCCGCTGGTGGGACGGATGTCCCCTGCGACCGGTTCCTTCCCCCGCCGGAAGGGACGCTACCCCGCCCGTTCGGATGGAGATGCGAGAGCAGTGGCAGCAGCCGGGCGCGTCCCCGCGCACAGCGGCTTTTCACGGTGCCGGTGGGAACGTCCAGGACCTTGGCGGCCTCCGCCACGGGATAGCCCTGCATGTCGACCAGCACCAGGGCCGCGCGCTGCTCGGGCGGAAGGGTGCGCAGCGCCCCCAGCAGCTCGCGATGGAGATCGCCGCGCTCGGCGGGCGCGGCGGCCGATTCATGGGGCTCCAGAAGCTGCTCGAGCCGCTCGGTGTCGTCGACGGGGGAGGTGCGACGGGAGGCGGCCTTGCGCGCCCGGTCCAGACACGCGTTGACCGTGATGCGGTGGAGCCAGGTCGTCACGGCGGACTGGCCCCGGAAGGTGTGCGCGGCGCGGTAGGCGGAGACGAGCGCGTCCTGGACCGCGTCGGCGGCCTCCTCCCGGTCGCCGAGAGTGCGCAGCGCCACCGCCCAGAGTCTGTCGCGGTGGCGTCGCACGATTTCACCGAAGGCATGCGGATCGCCGGCCACGTGCTGGGCAAGGAGCTCGCCGTCGCTTGCTCCGCCGATGGTGGCGTCGTCCAACGTTGAGCCCCCTCCCCGGTCGGCCGGCTGCCCTGGGTCAGCCGGTGAACTTCACTTCAGTGATGGCCTGCTTGAAGGGGCGCGTGGAGTACTCCTCCGGGGGAGAGTACGGCAGAGCGGTGAGCCAGACGAGGACGTAACGGGTCTTGGCCGAGCTCTTGACCTTCAGATCGGCGGTCTTACTCGTGACGCGGCCCGACGACGCGAGCTTCTTGAACGAGCTGACGTAATCGGATCCCGAGGCCGACGGGGTGAGAGAGTCCGTGGCGTACAGCGAGGCCTCGGTGTAGGAGCCGCCGTAGTGCAGCCCGATGGAGGCGCCCTTCAACGTCTGCTCCGAGCCGAGGTCATAGACGATCCCGACGCCCTTCTTGTACGGAGCGAGCTGAGGGCCATCGATGAAGCTCTTGGTATGCCAGGCAGTCGACGTCTCCCCGTCGTGGGTGAGGGCGGCCTCGTCGGAGTGCTGCGGGCTGCCGTCCGGGGCGAACTCGGCGGCGTCCTGGATCGAGATCGGCTTGCTGGCAACCTGACCGGGCTTGTCGTCGTCCTTCTGACTGGTGGAACTACCGGGGTCCGGCTTGTTCTCCTCCTTCAGAAGGGTGTCCGCGAGTTGCCAGCTGCCGAGGCCCAGGGCGGCGATCAGCAGGGCCGAGACGGTCCACTTGAGGGCCTTGCCGGTACGGCTCTGAAGGGGGGCCGGTGGCGGCATGGGGGCCGCGGCGGGGCCGATCGTGCGTGACGAGCCGCCATGGGCGGGCGGCTGGCCGTAGCCCTGCTGGTAATTCGTGCGCTGGTACGCCGGGGAGGGCGTGAAAGCGGGCTCGGGCGGCCGGATGCGCGGCATGGCCGCGACCGCCTTGGACAGCTCCTCCGGGGTGGTGCAGGGCTGGTCCTGACGGGAGGCGGTGGCGCCGTCGTTGACCAGCGCGCGCATCGCCAGCTCGGACAGTCCCCGGTGGACTCCCGCGCGGACCTGGTCAGGGGCGATCAGGCCGACGCCCTTGGGCAGCCCGGAGAGGCCGTGGGCGTCCTGGTCGTACGGCCAGCGCTGGGTGAGCGCGGCGTACAGCAGCGCGCCGATGGACTCGGTGTCGGTGCGCTGCGGGTGTTCGGAGCTGATGCCGCGCAGGGCGGCCAGGACGGCGAGGCCACGGATGCGGTACTGGCCCGATTCCGTGCGCAGCACGGAGCCCGGGTTCAGCCGCAGATGGGCCAGGCCTTCGCGGTGGGCGGCGGCCATGGCCTGGGAGACCTGGCTGACCAGTTGATAGGCGTCGTGTGGCTCGAGCGGCCCCGAGGCGAGCACGGTGGTCAGCTCGGTGGCGTCGGGAAGCCATTCATGGACGACGTAGACGAGGTCGTTCTCCTCGACGGCGTCGAGTACCTGGACGAAGCGAGGGTCACCCAGCAGCGCCGCCGAGCGGGCGGCGGCCAGCACCGGACGGGCCCGCGCATGGTCGGCGGGCAGGACGTGGACGCCGACGGCCCGGCGCAATTTCTCGTCCACCGCACGCCAACTGCTGAATCCGTCCAGTCGGGTGACGCACTCCTCCAAACGGTAGCGTCTGGCCAACTTGTGGCCGCTATGCAGCTCGGGGGGATTTACGTCGGCCGCGGCACCTTTGTCCCGGTTGCCCGCGGCCTCTGTTTCCTTACCGGCCTTCTGTTGCGTCCCCGCCCCGTCGGCCGTGGCCTTTCCCGCCTCGGCGGTCAGCGACTCCTCGCCGTCGCTATCGGCCACGTCGACGGCAGCCGTGCTCCGTTCCGCCACCGTCGTTCCTGCCTCCCCATCCGTTGCGCCTACTCCGAGCCAAGACAATTGTGCCCACAGTCCGCCGCTATGCACGACACGCGATGGCGGACGATGGTTGTGCTCAATGATCAGCGTCCGAGTCGTCCGCGCACCATACCGACCATGGCCGTCAGCTCTTCAATGCGCATCCGTTTCGCAGCAATGTAGAAGACCGCGATAAGAACGAGACCTCCGCCCGCCAATGCGGCTAGGGAACCGGACATGCCGGAACCCAGTGCCTGAGTGATGGCATAAGCCGCCGCGCCGCTCAGCAGAGTGGCGGGAATGCTGGCGCCCACCAGGCGGGTGTAGGTGCGCACGACACGACGGCCGTCGAGGTCGCCGCCCAGCCGGTTGCCCAGTCGCTTCCAGGCCACGCCCACGCCGGCGGCGTACGCCAGGCCGTAGGAGGCGGCCATGCCCGCCACGATCCATCGTGTCGGGAGAACGAAATAGCAGAGCGCGGAGGCGGCCGCGTTGACGGCGGCGACGATCACCGTGTTGTAGAAGGGGGTGCGGGTGTCCTCGTAGGCGTAGAAACCGCGCAGGACGACGTATTGCACCGAGAACGGGATGAGCCCGAGGCCGAACGCCATCAGGATGTAGCCCATGTTCTGGGCCGTCGCGGTGCCCGAGGTGCCGAAGAGCAGGGTGCACAGGGGGACGCCGAGCGCCACGAAGCCGAAGGCGAGCGGGACGATGGCGACGGCGGAGGTGCGCAGGCCCTGGGAGATGTCGTCGCGGACCGCCCCGGGGTCGCCGTCGTGGGCCGACCGGGAGAGCCGGGGCAGCAGGGCGGCCATGACCGAGACGGTGATGATGGCCTGCGGCATGTTCCAGATGAGCTGCGCGCTGGTGTAGCCGACGTAGCTGGCTCCGGGGGCGTTCATGTCATCGGCGTCGGATCCGGCCGCGGTGGCGAGCTGGGTGACCACGATGTTGCCCGCCTGGTTGGCGAGCACGAACAGCACGGTCCACTTGGCGAGCTTGGCGGCCTTGCCGAGGCCATGGCCCCGCCAGTCGAAGCGGGGACGGAAGCGGAAGCCGGAGGCCCGGAGGTAGGGGAACATGGCCAGGGCCTGGACGGTGAGGCCGAGCAGGGTCCCGATGCCGAGCAGCCGGACGCCCTCGTCCGTGATGGTGGTGACACCCATCCGGGAGCTGCTGGAGGTGCCGAACACCCAGATGAAGAGGCCGAAGGTGGCGATGACGACGATGTTGTTGAGGACCGGGGTCCACATCATCGCGCCGAACTTGCCGCGCGCGTTGAGGATTTGGCCGACCACGACGTGCACACCCATGAAGAAGATGGTGGGCAGGCAGTAGCGGGCGAAGGCGACCGCGACCTCATTGGCGGGCGGATCGTCCGCAATGGACGGCGAGAGCATCCGGATCAGTGCCGGGGCCGCGAACATGGACAGGGCGACCAGGCTGCCGAGGGCGACCATCGCGAGGGTGAGCAGACGGTTGGCGTAGGCGACGCCGCCGTCCTTGTCCTCCTTCATCGCGCGCACGAGCTGCGGGACGAAGACGGAGTTCAGACCACCACCGACGGTGAGGAAGTAGATCATCGCGGGCAGCTGATACGCGACCGCGTAGGTCTGACCCAGGGAGGCGGCGCCGAGGGCCGCGACGATCGCCATCTGCCGGAGGAAGCCGGTCAGCCGGGATACCAGGGTGCCGGCGGCCATGAGGGCGCTGGACTGGAGCAGGCTCGCCGCACGGCCGCTGGAGCGCTTCGGCGGGGCCTCGGCCTCCTCGTCGCTCTCGGGGGCGCCGGGAGCGTTCACCACCGGCGCGGCCATCGTGGGAGCGCCGGCCGACGGAGGCGCGGACTCGTACTGCGCGGGCCCGGGCACCGGCGGCTGGCCCGGCGGGGGCACCGGCGGATAGCCCTGGGCGGCGCCCTGCGGCTGCCCCTGGGAGCGCCGCGGGTCGTAGGGCTGCTGCTGGTCGCGGTAGAGGTGCGCGAAGGCGTCCTGCTGCGGCTGCTCCCCTGCCCCGTAGCCGCCCTGGTCGCCGCCGTAGCCGGTGGCGGTCGGTTCGGTCGCGTACTGCTGCTGCACCGGCTCCTGGGAGCCGGGCGCCACCGGCCACGCCCGCGGGTCGGCGCCCTGCGGTGCGGCGGGCTGCTGCTGGTACGGCGTCTGCTGCTGATAGCCGCCCTGCTGGGGCCCGGACCGGTCGTACAGCGGATCCGTCAGCGGGTCATGGCCGTACCTGTCCTGCGTCGGATAGGGGTACGGGGTGAAGCTGCCGGTCGCGTACGGGTCGTCCCCGTACGGGTCCTGCTGCACGTAGTACTGCCCGTAGTCCTGGCGCGGGTCGCTCGCGGGAGCCTGGGAGCCGTCGCCCAGGTACGGATCGTTCTGGTGCGGTTCCTGTCCGTACGGTTCCTGGGGCGCGTGGGGGGAAGGCGGTGGAATCCGCCTTTCACCGTCATACGGCGCGTTCATCGCTACCCCACCTCATCGTCCGCTGCGGCCGACCGGCCCCGGAATTGCTCAATGGTCCACTTTCTCACCCGCGCCGGATGCCCCGGCGCTTTGCGAACCGGTGTCCGGCGCCGGGTCACTCGGCTGCTCGGGCACGAGGGCGGTGGCGGGGTCGCTTCCGTCGCTCTCCGCGTCCGTGGCCTCATCTGCGCCGTTCTCCTGCGGGTCCTCGTCGCCGCCGTTCGCGGTGGCGGTCCGCTTGCGCTGGAGGTAGATCCGGATTCCGGCGAGGACGAGCAGCAGCACACCGCCCGCGATCACGAGGATGACGGTCGATGTGATCTCGGTGACATTCACCTCGAAGGACCTCTTGAGCCCATAGGGCTGCCCGTCCGGGGTGACGAGTTGCGCCGAAACCCACACCGGACCGTTGGCGTTGGCCGTCGTTCCGAACTTCACGGACTGGCTGTGCCCGCCCTCGACGTTGACCACCTGGGGTTCGCTGACCGCCAGGCGGTTGCCCTGCTGGGACTCGAGGACCAGCCGCAGCCGGACGCCCTGCACCAGGTTGTTCTGCACGGTCACCGGGATGGTCGCGCTCCGCCCGGACAGCGTCATGTCCGTCTTCGGGATGATGCGCACCTTCTTGGTCAGCCCGTTCAGATATCCCTTTACGCCGTCGCGGAAGTGGGTCGCGCCCCGCGCGTCGCCCCGCCACGAGGTGGACATCTCACGCCGGATCGCGTTGCCGAAGGGGGTGACCACCCGGTACTTGGCGGTGAGGATCTTCTCGAACCTGTTGAGCGTGGACTGGGTCGTGTCGACGTCCTTGAACGCCTGGGTCGGCAGCTCCTGGCGGCGGAGCGACCCGGGGTACGCGCGGGTGCTGGGCACGCGCTGGGTGGCGTTCGGGTCGGGCTTGGCCTTCGCTGCCTCCCCCAGGTTCATCAGCTGGCTCCACTCCCCGGACAGACCTTCCAGGGCGGCCGCCATCGCCTGCGCCTGGCTGGTGGTGGGGATGCGCTGCGGAGCCACCACGATGCTGCGCTGCCTGTCCGGGGACTGGAGGTTGATCATCTGGCTCTGGGCGAGGAACCGCTGGATGGCGAGCGTGGAGTTGTCCGCCTTGGACATGTCGCCGTTGAAGGCGGTGGACAGCCGGGCATCCGCGACCACCGCCGTATTGCCGCCGCCGATCTGCCGGGCCGCGGTGGGGGTGTACGAGAGGTTGCCGGTCTCCCGGAGGCTGTCGCTCCGGGCGATGACGTTGTGGGCGCCCGCGGAGGTGGCGACGTCGACGATCGAGGAGTCGACCGCGCCGTCGGCCGGCCAGGCGAAGTCGGTGCGCGGCTTCACCCCGAGGACCGTCTGCACGGTCGTCGAGGCCAGCTCGGTGGCGTCCCGGAGGTGGCTCAGGGCGCCGGGGACGTTCTTGCCGTGGTGGGCGAGCGACGCGATGTCGGGGTCGGAGAACGGCAGGGCGACCACCTGGTGGCCCTCCACGGCCTTCTGGAGGTCGTTCAGCCACCGCTTGGCGACTGCCTGGCCGCGACCGGTTGTCGTCCCGTCCCCGTGCCGGTTCTGGACCTCGTACTCCCGCGTCATCGCGTCGACCGTGGCGAGCAGATCGGGGTCGATCACCCAGGTGATGGGGAGGTTCTTCCCCAGGCTGACCATCTGCTGGAGCCGGCCGCCGGGGGCCAGCTCCGCCTTGAGGCGGTCGTCCCGGAAGATCGGTGTCCGGTCCTCGTCCGCATCGGTGCGCGATGTCACATGAGGTGTGGAGATCAGCGGCCACAGATAGGTGAGCTGGGTCTTCTTGGCCGGCGAGCTCGACTGCCAGGGCAGGAAGGTGCGCTCGATGCCCAGCACCTGCTGCCAGGGGCGGCTCCGGGACTGACCGGTGAGGGAGACACCGAGCTGATAGACGCCGTTCTCCCCGAGGTGCAGCTCGTTCACCGGTATGGAGAGCGTGAAGTCCCGGCTGACCCCCGCCCCCAGCTTGCCGATCTTCTCGGTGTACTTGCCGCCGATCTCGGTGCCGTCGGCGCCCTGCTGGTAGCCGGTCCGCCGGGCGGCGCTGTCGATGGCGTTGCGGCCCTCCATGGTGGGGCCGACGCGGAGGCCGACATGAGCACCGGAGACCGTCGAACCGCTGTCGTTGGTGACGGTGCCGCTGACGGTGAGCGTGTCGCTCTTGGCCGGTGCGGTGGGCGTCAGCGAGGTGATGTCGACGTCCACCGAGCGTGAGCCGGTGGGTTTGGCCGCCGCATGGACAGCGGGAGCCGCCGGGACCTGTAGTACGCCCGCGAGCACCGGCGCCGCTGCGAGCAGCGTCCCGGTCCGCCGTAGCCATCGACGGGCGCGAGAGGACGTCGTCTCCCGGAGGTCTGCCGCATCGGCCACGCGCTCGCCCGTCCCTTGTCGTCTGTGATCGTCAGTGGTCGTCGCAATGTGCGTCCACGCATGGTAACGATGCCCGCTGTGGCGAAGTGCTGTGGAGGGCTCCACAAGATCGTCACCGTGATGGAACCGACGATCAACGTGGAGGCCCCGGGGCGCGCGGCCACGTACCCTGTTCTGTTGTGCCGAACGCCAACAATGACAGCCGATCCCCGCAGTCGACCAATGAGCTCAACCAGGTGCAGCGCCGCGCCGTGGCCGAACTTTTGCGGGTCTCTCCCGTCGCCGACGACCTTGCCCGACGCTTTCAGCAGGCGGGGTTCAGCCTTGCCCTGGTCGGCGGCTCGGTCCGGGACGCGCTGCTCGGCCGCCTCGGTAACGATCTGGACTTCACGACGGACGCCCGCCCCGACGAGGTGCTGAAGATCGTCCGGCCCTGGGCGGACGCCGTGTGGGAGGTGGGTATCGCCTTCGGTACGGTCGGCTGCCAGAAGGAAGGACCGGGCGACAACGGGACACATCAGAGTTTCCAGATCGAAATCACGACGTATCGGTCAGAAGCCTATGACCGGACATCCCGGAAGCCCGAGGTGTCCTACGGCGCATCCATCGAGGAAGATCTGGTCCGCCGGGACTTCACGGTCAACGCCATGGCGGTGGCGCTCCCGCAGAAGGAGTTCATCGACCCGCACAACGGGCTCGAAGATCTCGCCGCGCGGGTGCTGCGCACCCCCGGGACCCCGCAGGAGTCCTTCTCCGACGATCCGCTGCGGATGATGCGCGCGGCGCGGTTCGCCTCCCAGCTCGACTTCGAGGTGGCGCCCGAGGTGGTCGCCGCGATGAAGGCGATGGCCGGACGGATCGACATCGTCTCGGCGGAGCGGGTGCGTGACGAGCTGAACAAGCTGGTCCTGGGCGCATACCCCCGGAAGGGGCTGCGGCTGCTGGTCGAGACCGGGCTCGCCGACTGCGTACTGCCGGAGATCCCCGCGCTGCGGCTGGAGCGTGATGAGCACCACCGGCACAAGGATGTGTACGAGCACTCGCTGACCGTGCTGGACCAGGCCATGGATCTGGAGGAGAACGGGCCGGATCTGGTGCTGCGGTTGGCCGCGCTGCTGCATGACATCGGGAAGCCGAAGACGCGCCGCTTCGAGAAGGACGGCCGTGTCTCCTTCCACCACCACGAGGTGGTGGGCGCCAAGATGACCAAGTCGCGGATGACGAAGCTCAAGTACTCCAATGAGCTGGTCAAGGAGGTCTCCCGGCTGGTCGAGCTGCATCTGCGCTTCCACGGTTACGGCACGGGCGAATGGACCGACTCGGCCGTGCGGCGCTATGTGCGTGACGCGGGTCCGCTGCTGGACCGGCTGCACAAGCTGACCCGCTCGGACTGCACGACGCGCAACAAGCGGAAGGCCATGGCGCTGTCGCGGGCGTACGACGGTCTGGAGGAGCGGATCGCGAGGCTCCAGGAGCAGGAGGAGCTGGAGGCGATCCGTCCGGACCTGGACGGCAACGAGATCATGAAGGTGCTCGGCATCGCTCCGGGCCCTGAGGTCGGCAAGGCGTACAAGCATCTGCTGGAGCTGAGGCTGGAGCACGGCCCCATGGGCCGGGATGCCGCCGTCGCGGCGCTCAGGGAGTGGTGGGCGGCTCAGTCTCAGGACTGACGCCGCGCCTCCGGCGCGTCACGTTTCACGTGAAACATCGATCCCCGTGGGTTTCCCGGGGCGGTGTTTCACGTGAAACATGAGCAGGACGGCGGTGGCCGCGTAGAGCAGCGCCACTCCGGTCACCAGGGCGGCCGATGTCCCGTCCGGTGGCAGCATCAGGGCTGCCACCCCCGCGGCTCCCACGAAGGCGACGTTGAAGAGCACGTCATAGAGGGAGAAGATCCGCCCGCGGAAGTCGTCCTCGATCGCGGACTGGACGACGGTGTCGGTGGCGATCTTCGCGCCCTGGGTGATGAGGCCGAGCACGAAGGCGGCCACCAGTATCGGGGCGGGTTCGAAAGGGAGCCCCAGGCCCGGTTCCAGGACGGCCGCGATCGCCGCGCACACCATCACCCAATGGAGCTGGCCGTCCGGCCGGGAGGCGTCGAGCGAGGAAAGCCGGCCGATCGCCCATGGGGTGATCACCGCCGCGGCGAAGAAGCCCGCGCCCGAGACGCCGACCGCGATGCCGAGGAGCGCCAGCCCGCCCGACTCGGTGTCGGCCCATGCGTACCGGCAGAGCATCAGCACCGTGACGGTGAGGGCGCCGTAGCAGAAGCGCATCAGCGTCATCGCGGTCAGGGCCAGGGTGGGATCCCTGCGGTGCAGGAGGTGGCGTAATCCGGCGACGAGTCCGCGGACGGTGCTCACCAGCGCGGCGCCGAGGTGCGGTTGCAGGGCCGCCGGATCGGGCCCCAGGAGGCCGGAGGGCATGCGGAGCGCCGAGAGTCCGGCGAGGAGGTAGAGCGCGGCGCCCAGCAGGACGACCAGCGCGTCCGAAGAGGAGCCGCCCGGGCCCGAGAGCCGGACCACGAACGCCAAGCCGCCGCCCGCGGTGGCGGCGAGCGTGCCCGCGGTCGGTGAGAGGGAGTTGGCCATGACCAGACGTTCCTGGCTGTCCACCACCCGCGGCAGCGAGGCCGACAGACCGGCCAGCACGAAGCGGTTGACCGCCGTCACCGACAGGGCGGAGACATAGAAGAGCCACTCCGGTACCTGGGCGAGGACCAGCACCGCGGTTCCGGCGGCCAGCCCGGAGCGCAGCAGATTGCCGTGGAGCAGGACCTGGCGGCGGCGCCAGCGGTCGAGCAGCACACCGGCGAAGGGGCCGAGGAGGGAGTAGGGGAGCAGCAGGACGGCCATGGCGGAGGCGATGGCCGCGGCGGAGGTCTCCTTCTCCGGGGAGAAGACCACGTAGGTGGCCAGCGCGACCTGGTAGACGCCGTCGGCGGACTGGGACAGCAGACGGACGGCCAGCAGATGGCGGAAGTCGCGCAGTTGCAGCAGCACGCGGAGATCACGCACAACGGGCATGACGCCACCTTCACACACCGCACGGGCCTCCGGGGGGATTCCCGGAGGCCCGTGATCAAGCGGCGGAGATCAGCGCCTCACAGCGCACCGTCGTGGCGCACCGTCGCGGCGCGGCGCCATGGTTCAGCGCTCGACCTCACCCTTGATGAACTTCTCCACGTTCTCCCGGGCCTCGTTGTCGAAGTACTGCACCGGCGGCGACTTCATGAAGTACGAGGAGGCGGAGAGGATCGGGCCGCCGATGCCACGGTCCTTGGCGATCTTCGCGGCGCGCAGCGCGTCGATGATGACGCCCGCGGAGTTCGGGGAGTCCCACACCTCGAGCTTGTACTCCAGGTTCAGCGGGACGTCGCCGAACGCGCGACCCTCGAGGCGGACGTACGCCCACTTGCGGTCGTCCAGCCAGGCCACGTAGTCCGAGGGGCCGATGTGGACGTTGTCGGCGCCCAGCTCACGGTCCGGGATCTGCGAGGTGACGGCCTGCGTCTTGGAGATCTTCTTGGACTCCAGGCGCTCGCGCTCGAGCATGTTCTTGAAGTCCATGTTGCCGCCGACGTTCAGCTGCATGGTGCGGTCCAGGATGACGCCCCGGTCCTCGAACAGCTTCGCCAGCACCCGGTGCGTGATCGTGGCGCCGACCTGCGACTTGATGTCGTCACCGACGATCGGCACGCCCGCCTCGGTGAACTTGTCCGCCCACTCCTTGGTGCCGGCGATGAAGACCGGCAGCGCGTTGACGAAGGCGACCTTGGCGTCGATCGCGCACTGGGCGTAGTACTTGGCGGCGTCCTCCGAGCCCACGGGCAGGTAGCAGACCAGAACGTCGACCTGCTTGTCCTTGAGGATCTGGACCACATCGACCGGGGCCTCGTCGGACTCGTCGATGGTCTCGCGGTAGTACTTGCCGAGACCGTCGTGCGTGTGGCCGCGCTGGACCGAGACACCGGTCGACGGCACATCGCAGATCTTGACGGTGTTGTTCTCGCTGGCGCCGATGGCGTCCGCGAGGTCCAGCCCGACCTTCTTCGCGTCCACGTCGAAGGCGGCGACGAACTCCACGTCACGGACGTGGTAGTCGCCGAACTGCACATGCATCAGACCCGGCACGCGGGTGTCCGGGTCGGCGTCCTTGTAGTACTCGACGCCCTGCACCAGCGACGCGGCACAGTTGCCCACACCGACGATGGCTACACGAACCGAACCCATTCCGGTTGCTCCCTGTGTGTACTCGACGAAGCCCTGCGGGGTGCGGGGCCTCACTTGGCGGTGTCATCGGACGGGTCCGGCCGGGAACCACCCCGGTGCCGGGGCAGGCCGTCCGCATCTCCTGACCGGTCCTGCTCCGGCGACCGGTCCGGCCCCTGCTCAGGCATCCGGTCCTGCCCGGCGGGCTCGTCGCGCTGGTCGCGCCCGGCCCGCTCGCTCTCGATCAGCTCATTCAGCCAGCGGACCTCGCGCTCCACCGACTCCATACCGTGCCGCTGGAGCTCGAGGGTGTAGTCGTCCAGCCGCTCTCGGGTGCGGGCCAGGGAGGCCCGCATCTTTGCCAGGCGCTCCTCCAGGCGGCTGCGCCGCCCTTCGAGCACGCGCATCCGTACGTCCCGCGACGTCTGTCCGAAGAAGGCGAAACGGACGCCGAAGTGTTCGTCCTCCCAAGCGTCCGGGCCGGTGTGGGAGAGCAGCTCCTCGAACCGCTCCTTCCCCTCCGCCGTCAGCCGGTAGACGATCTTCGCCCGGCGGCCCGCGAGGGTGGCCGCGACGGCCTCCTCGGAGGCGTTTCCGGGCTCCTCGATCAACCAGCCGTTGGCGACCAGCGTCTTGAGACAGGGATAGAGGCTGCCGTAACTGAACGCACGGAACACCCCGAGCGAGGTGTTGAGGCGCTTTCGCAGCTCATATCCGTGCATCGGGGACTCACGGAGCAGGCCGAGGACGGCGAACTCGAGGATGCCGGAGCGTCTGCTCATCGCCTGCCTCTCCCGTCTCCTGGGGCACTATGCCGAGCTGATGTATCGACTCGATACATCAAGACGATAGGGCGGTGCTCCCGGTGGGACAAGAGCGACCACGGTGAACGGCGTCACATCACCTGTTCGTGGGACGCAACCGGAGCGTTATGGAGTGAAGGCGCCGAGGAGACAAGATTTGGCCGTGCGTACTCTGTTCGCCATGCAGACCAAAGGGAACCGTGTGACGCTGTCCTGCGTCCTCGTCCTGGAGGCAGTGCGTCCGGTTACCAGGTGTGGCCGGATTGCACATCGGGGGGACCGGAAGCCACCTGCCGCTTTCAGGCGATAGCGCCTGCCCGAGGAGTAGTCGTTCCATGAGCGAGCACCGTCGCAAGTCGCCGCAGCCCCAGGGCGGCGGCCGAGCAGCGGCCCGGCGTGCCGGACAGCAGTCGTCCGGCCGTCGCGCAGCACCATCGCACAACGCCGCCGCCGAGTCGGGCTCGGCTTCCTATGGGGAAGAGGTTTCCCACGGCGGCAGGGCCGAGGCCCGCCGCGCCGCGCAACGCGGCGCCGGAGGGCGGAGAAGAGGAGCACCCGACCCGGCCGCCGGTGGTGCGGGCCGCGGTGGCCGCGGTGGTGGTCGGCGGGCCACCGGCGGTGGCCGTGGGCGGGGCGCGGGCGGCGACGGTCCGCCCGGTAAGAAGCGGTTCATCGACTACCCGCGCGCGGGTAAGACGGGCTTCCGCCGCTGGGTGCCCTCCTGGCGGCTCGTCACGGGAACCTTCATCTTCTTCTTCGCGGTGCTCGTCAGCGCCGTGGGCATCGGGTGGATGATCGTCGACGTTCCCACCGAGCAGGCCGCGTCGCAGACCCAGAAGAACGTCTACTACTGGGGCGACGGCAAGCAGATGGTGGTCTCGGGCGGCGGTGATCTCAACCGTCAGATCGTGCCGCTCAACAAGATCCCCAAGTCGATGCAGAACGCGGTGATCTCCGCGGAGAACGCCAGCTTCTACCAGGACTCGGGCGTCGACCCGATGGGTATCGCGCGCGCCGTCGTCAACATGGCGCGCGGCGGTGCGACCCAGAGTGGCTCGACCATCACCCAGCAGTTCGTGAAGAACACGTACCTCGACCAGTCGCAGACGGTGACGCGCAAGGCCAAGGAACTGCTCATCTCCGTCAAGGTCGGCTCGACCAAGAGCAAGGACTACATCCTCCGGGGGTACCTGAACACCGCGTACTACGGCCGCGGTGCCTATGGCTGCCAGGCGGCGGCCCGCGCGTACTTCGACAGGGACTGCGAGAAGCTGAACGCGAGCCAGAGCGCCTTCCTCGCCGCGACGCTCAACGGGCCCAACCTGTACGACCCGAACGGCGGCTACGGACCGTCCGCGAGCGCGGAGGCGAACACCAAGCGGGCCACGGCGCGCTGGGCGTGGATCCTCAAGCGGGAGGTCCAGGTGGGCCGGCTGTCCAAGGAGAGGGCCCAGTACTGGCTCGACAAGCGCTTCCCGCAGACGAAGAGCCCGAAGGTGGCGACGAACAAGCAGGGCCAGATCGGCTATCTGACCGACCTCGCCGACAACTACGTCGTCGCCAACACCAACATCTCCAAGACGGAGCTGGACAAGGGCGGCTATCAGATCCACACCACCTTCGACCGCAAGAAGATGGGTCTGCTGGAGAACGCGGTCCACAAGGTGTCCAAGGAGAACATCAAGCCGAAACAGCGCGATGTGGACAAGTTCGTGCAGTTCGGCGGTGCCTCGGTGGAGCCCAAGTCGGGCAAGATCAAGGCCATCTACGGCGGCAGCGACGCGCTGGAGCACTATCGCAACAACGCGGACTACACCGGTGTCCAGGTGGGCTCGACCTTCAAGCCCTTCGTGCTGGCCGCGGCGATGAGGGACGGTGTCCGGGACCGCAACGGTCCGCGTGACCAACCGGATTCGGAACGCACCAGGGTCAATCCGGCGAGTGTCTACGACGGTGACAACAAGCTGACCCTGCGCGACTACGACGGATCCGTCTGGAAGGACAAGAACAACCAGGAGTGGCACCAGAAGAACGACGGTGACGAGGACAAGGGCAAGATCAGCCTGCGCACCGCGATGCAGTACTCGGTGAACACGCCCTTCATCCAGCTGGGCATGGACGTCGGCACCGACAAGGTGCGGGACGCGGCCCTGGACGCGGGCCTCAGCAAGGAGCAGCTGGCCACGATCACCCCGACGTTCTCCCTCGGCACCTCCGCGCCGAGTGCGATCCGGCTCGCCGGGGCGTACGCGACCTTCGCGGCCAGCGGTCAGCAGGCCGATCCGTACTCGGTCGAGCGGGTCGAGGACAAGGACGGCGAGGTCTACAACCACAAGGACCAGGCCAAGATCAAGCAGGCCTTTGACGGGGACGTGGCGAACAACGTCACCGACGTGCTGAAGAACGTCATAGCGCGCGGCACCGGCACCTCGGCGAAGATCGGCCGCCCGGCGGCGGGCAAGACCGGAACCACCGACCAGAACAAGTCGGCCTGGTTCGCCGGTTACACCCCGCAGCTGTCCACGTCGATCGGCATGTGGCGGGTGGACGACCGGGCCAAGCGGCAGATCTTCCGGTCGATGCGCGGTGTGGGCGGCCAGGAGACCATCCACGGTGCGTCGTACCCCGCGGAGATCTGGGCCGACTACATGCGCAAGGCGATGGCGGGCCAGCCGGCCAAGGACTTCCCGGCGGCCACCCCGATCGGTGACAAGGTCTACGGCGAGAACGCGAGCCCCACGCCGACGACCCAGAAGCCGACGCAGACGCCGTCCCAGACCCCGTCGCAGACGCCGTCCGAGACGCCGTCCCAGACGCCCTCCGGCACCCCGAGTCCCACGCAGACGTGTGATCCGCTGGACTTCAAGTGCAACGACAACGGGGGTGGCGGCAACCAGGGCGGCGAGAACGCAGGCCCCAGCGGCGGCCCGGGTGAACCCACTCCCTCGCCCACCACGGAGCCACCGGGCGGGATCTTCGGGGGCCCGTCCGGCACCCGCAAGGACGAGTAGTCCCGACCTCCCGTACAGCGATCGGCGGCCGCGCCGGAGCATCCCGCTCCGGCGCGGCCGCCGCCGTTCGAGGGCCTCTGCGGCTCTCTGCGCGCTTCACGGACGGGCGCGCGCCCCCGGGTGGCTCTGGACGTCCCGAGGCGCTCAGCGGGCCGCTGAGGCGGTCCTCACTCCTCCCGCCCGGCTCGTACGGCAGGATGGGCCCATGAGCGTGCGCGAGGACCCACAGGCCCAGCCCGTACGGCCGACCACGGAGGATTCGGTCGCCGCGGCCGGCAGCGAGCTGATCGGCGGCCCCATCGGGCGCCGGGCGCTGCTGGGCACGAGCTGGTGGACCCCGGTGCGGATCATCGCGCTCGTCGCCATCGGAATGTTCGCCTTGGGCATGGTGCAGAAGCTGCCCTGCTACAACGGCGGCTGGTTCTACGGCGCCACCGCCCAGTACACCCACGCCTGCTACTCCGACATACCGCACCTCTACAACGGCCGCGGCTTCGCCAACGACCTCGTCCCGTACTTCAACCGGATACCGGACAGCGTCTCCGGCGGAATGGAGTACCTGGAGTACCCGGTCCTCACCGGTCTCCTGATGGAGGTCGCCTCCTGGCTCACCCCGCACGGCGGCGACCTCCAGACCCGCGAACAGGTCTACTGGCTGGCCAACACGGCCCTGCTCATGGCCTGCACCGCGGTCATCGCGGTCTGCGTAACCCGTACGCACCGCCGCCGCCCCTGGGACGCGCTGCTGGTCGCCCTGGCCCCCGCCTTCGCGCTCACCGCCACGATCAACTGGGACCTCCTCGCGGTCGCCCTCACCGCCGCCGCCATGCTCATGTGGGCCCGCAGCCGCCCGCTGGCAGCCGGTGTGTTGCTCGGCCTCGCGACGGCCGCGAAGCTCTACCCGGTGCTGCTGCTCGGCCCGCTGCTGGTGCTGTGCCTGCGCGCGGGCCGGTGGCGCGCCTTCTGGGCGGCGACGGGCGGCGCGGCGGCCTCGTGGCTGGGGGTGAACGTGCCCGTGATGATCACTACGCAGGGCGGTGGGCTGCACATCCGCGAGGGGTGGAAGCAGTTCTACACGTTCAGTGAGGAACGCCCGGTCGACTTCGGGTCGCTCTGGCTGATCATCTCGCAGCGCACCGGCAATCCCATGGACGACGTCAACACCTACGCCATGATCCTCATGGTGCTGGCCTGCGCCGGAGTGGCGGCCCTCGCCCTGTGCGCCCCGCGCCGGCCGCGCTTCGCCCAGCTCGCCTTCCTGGTCATCGCGGCCTTCGTGCTCACCAACAAGGTCTACTCACCGCAGTACGTGCTGTGGCTGATTCCGCTCGCCGCCTTGGCGCGGCCGCGCTGGCGGGACTTCCTGGTGTGGCAGGCGTGCGAGGTGATGTATTTCCTCGGGGTCTGGATGTACCTCGCGTACACCAACAGCGGTGATCAGCACCGGGGGCTGCCGCCCGAGGGCTACCAGCTCGCGACCGCGCTGCACTTCGCGGGAACGCTCTTCCTGTGCGCGATGGTGGTGCGGGACGCGCTGGTGCCGGACCGGGATCCGGTGCGCCGGGACGGCTCGGACGACCCGTCGGGCGGCGTACTCGACCGGGCGCCGGACGCGTTCGTGCTGGGAGAGGCGCGGCGCACGGCGCAGTACGAGGGCGCGGCGCGCACGGACTGGGGTGCCGACCGGAGGTGAGCTCCCCGCGGGAGCCCACCTGCGGCGACGGGGCTCAGCGGTCGAAGAGGCGGTCGAACTGCGTCGTGGTGTGGCGCAGATGGGCCACCAGCTCATCCCCCACCTGCGGTGCCGTGACATCGCCCGGCACGAACAGGATGGACACCTGCATATGCGGCGGTTCGGCGAACCACCGCTGCTTGCCCGCCCAGACGAAGGGCGAGAGGTTGCGGTTGACGGTCGCGAGACCGGCGCGGGCGACCCCCTTGGCCCGGGGCATCACCCCGTGCAGCGCCTTGGGCGCCTCCAGGCCGACGCCGTGGGAGGTGCCGCCCGCGACGACCACCAGGAAGCCGTCGGAGGCGGCCTTCTGCTGGCGGTAGCCGAAGCGTTCGCCCTTGGCGACCCGGGTGACGTCGAGCACCGCGCCCCGGTACTCCGTCGACTCGTGGTCGCCCAGCCACAGCCGGGTGCCGATGCGGGCGCGGAACCGGGTCTGCGGGAACTGCTGCTGTAGCCGCGCCAGTTCGTCCGCCTTGAGGTGGCTGACGAACATGGTGTGCAGCGGCAGCCGCGCCGCGCGCAGCCGGTCCATCCACCCGATGACCTCCTCGACCGCGTCGATGCCGTCGGTCCGGTCGAGCGGGAGGTGGATGGCGAACCCCTCCAGCCGCACATTCTCTATAGCGGCGTGCAGCTTGGGCAGGTCCTCCTCGGTGACGCCGTGCCGCTTCATGCTGCTCATGACCTCGATCACGACCCGCGCGTTGACCAGGCCGTAGACGCCGTCGACGGACGAGACCGACCGGATCACCCGGTCCGGCAGCGGCACCGGCTCCTCCCCGCGGCGGAAGGGGGTGAGGACGAGCAGGTCGCCGCTGAAGTAGTCCTTCATCCGGGCGGCCTCGTACGTGGTGCCCACGGCGAGGACATCGGCGCCGATGCGGGCGGCTTCCTCGGCCAGCCGTTCATGGCCGAAGCCGTAGCCGTTGCCCTTGCAGACCGGGACTATCCCCGGAAACTGCTGGATGACCATCTGCTGGTGAGCCCGCCAGCGCGCGGTGTCGACGTAGAGGGTGAGCGCCATTGGCCGGTCCCGGAACCTTTCTCGTTGCCGCGGTGTATTCGAGGTATGCAGCTTTTGCGGGGGATCAGGAAATCAGGGTCAGCGGCGGGACATGTAGATGTCGAGCGCCTTGTGGAGCAGCTTGTTGAGGGGGAAGTCCCACTCGCCGAGGTATTCGGCAGCCTGCCCACCGGTGCCGACCTTGAACTGGATCAGGCCGAAGAGATGGTCGGTCTCGTCGAGCGAGTCGGAGATGCCGCGCAGGTCGTAGACGGTCGCGCCGAGCGCGTACGAGTCGCGGAGCATCCGCCACTGCATCGCGTTCGAGGGCCGGACCTCGCGCTTGTGGTTGGCGGAGGCGCCGTAGGAGTACCAGACGTGGCCGCCGACGACCAGCATCGTGGCGGCGGCCACCGCCTCGCCCTCGTGCATGGCGAAGTACAGCCGCATCCGGTTGGGGTCCTCGGTGTTGAGGGCCGTCCACATGCGCTGGAAGTAGCTGAGCGGGCGGGGCCGGAAGTGGTCGCGCTCCGCGGTGATCTCGTAGAGCCGCTGCCACTCGCCCAGGTGCTCGTAGCCGCCCTGGACGACCTCGACGCCCGCCTTGTCGGCCTTCTTGATGTTGCGGCGCCACAGCTGGTTGAAGCTCTTGTGGACGTCCTCCAGGGAGCGGTTCTCCAGGGGCACCTGGAAGACGTACCGCGGCTGGACGTCGCCGAAGCCCGCACCGCCGTCCTCGCCCTGCTGCCAGCCCATCCGCCGCAGCCGGTCGGAGACCTCGAAGGCCCGTGGCTCGATGTGGGTGGCCTCGACGTCGCGCAGCCGCTTTCACATCCCGGGTTTCTGGATGCCCGGACTTTGATCGCGGGCGGAGTCCCCAGCGGCGGATGATGACCCGGCGGGCCCATCTTTCACGGGAGAAGGCGCCCTGCTTGCTTGAGATGCGCGAGCATCGGGGCGCAGCCACTCCCTCCAGGTTTGGGCGCGTACCAGTTGATGACCGGGGCCTCGGGGAGGTAGGCGAGATACCGCTTGATCTTGGGCAGTTGGCGGTAGAGGACGAGGCCGACGCCGACCAACTGGCCGGTGGCGTCGAACCAGCCGAGATTCTCCGAGCGCCACTCCGACTTGACGTCAGCCCATGCCGGGACCTGCATGTGGCTTGCCGACGGCAGGCTCTGGATGTACGCCAGATGCTGCTCTCGGCTGATCGTCCTCAGGGTCAGGCTCATTGCGGGGCGCTCCTCGGCAGGTGTGTCCCCAGGGTCGGGGCTCCGGCTCTCGCGCCGAAGCCTACTGCGACCGGGGCGTGCCCCGTTTGGGCCTGGGGTCAACCTGCCCTCGGGGAGTCAGCCCAGCAGCCCGCCGAAGAGCCCGCCGTGCGCCATCCCGAGGTAGAAGCCGACGCCCGACGCACCGAGCCCGATGATCAGCAGGAACCGCTCTCCGGTGGTCGCGGAGATCAGCTGGCCCCATGCCCCGCAGAGCATGCCGATCAGCCCGGTCCACGAGCTGACCAGGTGGAGGCCGGGGAAGTAAGCCGTGACGAAGGAGATCAAACCGATCAGCAGCGTCGACACGGCGATGGCGTTCTCGACGGGATGAGACTTGCCATCGGTGTCCAGGAAGGAGAGCAGTCCGTGCTGCGGTCGTGCTGCCTGTGCCATGGGGCACCTCCAGGTAGGCCCATAAAGGCAGGGCGGCGAACTGTAACGCCGCTCACACCCGATGTGTACAGATTGCGGGCCAAGGAGCCCGGATTTCAAGCGGGAGGTCAGAGGCGGGTACTGTGTACGGTCTGCGGTGGTGTCTGTACAGACGCCACGGCACAACGCATCACGACCCTCCTGCCACGGAACGACCGTGGCCGCTGAGTCCAAAGGAGGTGGGTTCCACATGCGTCACTACGAGGTGATGGTCATCCTCGACCCCGATCTCGAGGAGCGTGCTGTCTCCCCGCTGATCGAGAACTTCCTTTCCGTTATCCGCGAGGGCAACGGCAAGGTCGAGAAGGTCGACACCTGGGGGCGTCGTCGTCTCTCGTACGAGATCAACAAGAAGCCCGAGGGCATCTACTCGGTCATCGACCTTCAGGCCGAGCCCGCGGTCGTCAAGGAGCTCGACCGCCAGCTGAACCTGAACGAGTCGGTCCTCCGGACCAAGGTCCTCCGTCCCGAGACCCACTGAGCGCGTAAGCGTTCAGCGGTCACCGGGCCGTATCGCAACGAGTAGCAAGCAGCCCAGCAGTACCCGCCGAGAGGTTCCCCAATGGCAGGCGAGACCGTCATCACGGTCGTCGGCAATCTCGTCGACGACCCCGAGCTGCGCTTCACCCCCTCCGGTGCGGCGGTCGCGAAGTTCCGTGTCGCGTCCACTCCTCGTACGTTCGACCGTCAGACCAACGAGTGGAAGGACGGCGAGAGCCTCTTCCTCACGTGCTCGGTGTGGCGGCAGGCCGCGGAGAACGTGGCCGAGTCGCTTCAGCGCGGTATGCGCGTCATCGTGCAGGGCCGGCTGAAGCAGCGGTCGTATGAGGACCGTGAGGGGATCAAGCGCACGGTCTACGAGCTGGATGTCGACGAGGTCGGTGCCAGCCTGCGCAACGCCACGGCCAAGGTCACCAAGACCACCGGGCGCGGTGGCCAGGGTGGCTACGGCGGCGGTGGCGGCCAGGGCGGCGGCGGTGGCGGCGGCTGGGGCGGTGGCCCCGGCGGCGGTCAGCAGCAGGGCGGCGGCGCTCCGGCCGACGACCCGTGGGCGACCGGCGCACCGGCCGGTGGCGGCCAGGGCGGCGGTGGCGGCGGCTGGGGCGGTGGCTCCGGCAGCGGCGGCGGCTACTCGGACGAGCCGCCCTTCTAGGTCACGGCGCGATGTTTCACGCGGTTTCACGTGAAACATCGCCCTGCCTGGTCTGGGCGACCAGCACAAACTTCTTGATCACACTGGAGAGAGACAATGGCGAAGCCGCCTGCTCGCAAGCCTAAGAAGAAGGTTTGCGTGTTCTGCAAGGAGAAGATCTCCTACGTCGACTACAAGGACACGAACCTGCTGCGGAAGTTCATTTCCGACCGCGGCAAGATCCGTGCCCGCCGGGTCACCGGCAACTGCACTCAGCACCAGCGCGATGTCGCCACGGCCGTGAAGAACAGCCGTGAGATGGCGCTGCTGCCCTACACGTCCACCGCGCGATAAGGGAAGGGTGACCGAGTCATGAAGATCATCCTCACCCACGAGGTCTCCGGCCTCGGCGCTGCCGGTGACGTCGTGGACGTCCGCGACGGGTACGCCCGTAACTACCTGGTTCCCCGTGGTCTCGCGATCCGCTGGACCAAGGGTGGCGAGAAGGACGTCGAGCAGATCCGCCGCGGTCGTCGCATCCGCGAGATCGCCACGATCGAGCAGGCCAACGAGGTCAAGGCGCGGCTCGAGGGCGTCAAGGTCCAGCTGAAGACCCGTGCCGGCGACGCCGGCCGGCTGTTCGGCTCCGTCACCCCGGCCGACATCGCCTCGGCGATCAAGGACGCGGGTGGCCCGGACGTCGACAAGCGCCGTATCGAGGTGCCGCAGCCGATCAAGACCCTGGGCGCGCACCAGGTGTCGGTCCGGCTGCACGCCGAGGTTGCCGCGAAGGTCGGCGTCGAGGTCGTCGCCGCCTGACGCAGTGCTCGGCTGAGCCTGTGCATATGAGAGGGCCGCACTCCACGGGGGTGCGGCCCTTCTCGCTGTCCGGCCTCGCCGTGCGGCCTCGCTCCATGGCGTGCCCCCGCGTGCGGCTCAAGCCCGCCGTGCGGCTCGCCCCGCCGTGCGGCTCAGGCCCGGGTCGCGCCGGTGACGATCCACCGCCCGGAGCGGGCGCGCAGCCAGAGGGTCGCCAGCCGGAGCGCCATCATCAGCGCCATGGTCCACCACACGGCGGTCAGTCCCCCGCCCCACACGGGGACGAGGAGCGCGACCGGGGCGAAGACCGCGAGGGTGACGATCATGGCCCCCGCGAGATACGGACCGTCGCCCGCGCCCATCAGCACCCCGTCGAGGACGTAGACCACACCCGAGACGGCCTGGAAGAGGGCTGTCACCAGCATCACCGGCAACAGGGCGTCCTTGCCCGCGGTGTCCGTGGTGAAGAGAGGGATGAACAGCGGGCGGGAGGCGATCACCAGCAGGCCGAGCACGAAGCCCGCGACGATGCCCCACTGGACCATGCGGCGGCAGGCGGCGCGAGCCCCAGCGGCGTCCTCCGCTCCCAGATAGCGCCCGATGATGGCCTGACCCGCGATGGCGATGGCGTCCAGCGCGAACGCCAGCAGGGTCCACAGGGTCAGCACGATCTGGTGGGCGGCGACCTCGGTGTCCCCGAGGCGGGCCGCCACCGCCGTCGCGATGAGCATCACGGCGCGCAGCGAGAGCGTACGGACCAGCAGCGGCGCCCCGGCGTGGGCGCAGGCCCGGATCCCGGCGGCGTCGGGACGCAGCGACGTACCGTGGCGCCGGGCTCCCCGGACGACCACCGCGAGGTAGACGGCGGCCATGGCCCACTGGGCGATCGCCGTTCCCCAGGCGGAGCCCGCTATGCCGAGCCCGGCGCCGTAGACGAGGCCCGCGTTGAGCGCGGCGTTGGCCGTGAAGCCGCCGATGGCCACGTACAGCGGGGTACGGGTGTCCTGGAGGCCGCGCAGCACCCCGGTGGCGGCGAGCACCACGAGCATCGCGGGGATGCCGAGGGCGCTGATGCGCAGATAGGTGACCGCGTAGGGGGCGGCGGTGTCGGAGGCGCCGAAGAGGTCCACGAGGCCGGGTGCGGTGGGGAGGGCGGTGGCGATGACGGCGGCGCCGAGCAGCAGGGCGAGCCAGATGCCGTCCATGCCCTGCCGGATCGCGCCGGGGAGATCGCCCGCGCCGACCCGGCGGGCCACGGCGGCGGTGGTGGCGTAGGCGAGGAAGACGAAGATGTTCACCGCGGTGGTCAGCAGGGCGGCAGCGACGCCCAGACCGGCGAGCTGTGGGGTGCCGAGATGGCCGACGATGGCGCTGTCGACCATGACGAAGAGGGGTTCCGCCACGAGGGCGCCGAAGGCGGGAACGGCGAGGGCGATGATCTCGCGGTCATGCCGACGGACGGTGCTCCGGGCGCTCGCGGGGGCCTGTGTCATGGAGGCAATCTAATCTTCCACAGGTAAGAGACACAAGACAGATGCAGTCCTTACATGACGGCGCTCGCGACGCTTGCCTCTGCGCCGTTTGTCGTGATCTTGCATCGGGTGTGGAAGTTTTTCTTCTGCACAGCCACTGGATAGAGAAATTGCAGGTCAGCGCGGTGTCTCTGGGGTGATTGTGTGTTTGTCCACAGCGCTGTCCCCCGGCCCGTGCACAGGTTCACGCGACTTCTCCACAGGATGGATCGCATCATCCACATGCCCTGTGGATAACCGAGTTGGCCGGTAGCCCCGACGGGCCTACCGTTGTCCGGCGCCCGCCATCTGTTCCGGCCTCGAATCCACCAGAACTCGACGCGTCGTGAGCGGAAGCCGGGCGCCCTGTTTGTCATAGCCCTGATTGTCAGAGCCGTGCCGTAAGACTGAGGACGTCGCGGCGGGATCCGCACCGCGGACGGGAGGAGGTGGCGGGGTGAGCGTGCCCGAGCCCATGGACGACCCATGGGCGGACTCCGGCCCGGCCGAGTTCCCGTCCCCCCGCTTCCGCCGTGGCGAAGGCGGCGGCCGCGGTGAGGGCGGCGGCCGGGGGCGTGACGATCAGCATGACCGCGGCCGCGACGGCGGCGCCTGGGAAGGCTCCGGCTTCGAGCGGGTCCCGCCGCAGGACCTCGACGCCGAGCAGTCCGTGCTCGGCGGCATGCTGCTCTCCAAGGACGCCATCGCCGATGTGGTCGAGGTCCTCCAGGGCAACGACTTCTACCGCCCCGCCCACGAGACCGTCTACCAGGCGATCCTGGACCTCTACGCGAAGGGCGAGCCGGCCGACCCGATCACGGTCGCGGCCGAGCTGACCAAGCGCGGCGAGATCGCCAAGGTCGGCGGTGCCTCGTATCTCCACACCCTGGTCCAGTCGGTCCCCACCGCGGCCAACGCCGAGTACTACGCGGAGATCGTCCACGAGCGCGCCGTGCTGCGCCGCCTGGTCGAGGCGGGCACCCGCATCACCCAGATGGGATACGCGGCGGACGGGGACGTCGACGAGATCGTCAACAACGCCCAGGCGGAGATCTACGCCGTCACCGAGCAGCGGACCAGCGAGGACTATCTGCCGCTCGGCGACATCATGGAGGGCGCGCTCGACGAGATCGAGGCGATCGGTTCGCGCAGCGGCCAGATGTCCGGCGTGCCCACCGGCTTCACCGACCTGGACTCGCTGACCAACGGCCTCCACCCCGGCCAGATGATCGTCATCGCGGCCCGGCCCGCCATGGGTAAGTCGACCCTCGCCCTCGACTTCGCCCGCGCCTGCTCGATCAAGAACAACCTGCCGAGCGTCATCTTCTCCCTGGAGATGGGGCGCAACGAGATCGCGATGCGTCTGCTGTCCGCCGAGGCCCGGGTGGCGCTGCACCACATGCGCTCCGGCAGCATGACCGACGAGGACTGGACCCGGCTCGCCCGGCGCATGCCGGACGTGTCCCAGGCCCCGTTGTTCATCGACGACTCCCCGAACCTGTCGATGATGGAGATCCGCGCCAAGTGCCGCCGCCTCAAGCAGCGCAGCGATCTCCAGCTGGTCGTCATCGACTACCTCCAGCTGATGCAGTCCGGCGGCGCCCGGCGCCCCGAGAGCCGTCAGCAGGAGGTCTCGGACATGTCGCGAAACCTCAAGCTGCTGGCCAAGGAGCTGGAGGTGCCGGTGATCGCGCTCTCCCAGCTGAACCGTGGTCCCGAGCAGCGCACCGACAAGAAGCCGATGGTCTCGGACCTCCGCGAATCCGGTTCCATCGAGCAGGACGCCGACATGGTCATCCTGCTGCACCGCGAGGACGCGTACGAGAAGGAGTCCCCGCGCGCGGGTGAGGCCGACCTGATCGTGGCCAAGCACCGTAACGGTCCGACGGCCACCATCACCGTCGCCTTCCAGGGCCACTACTCGCGCTTCGTGGACATGGCCCAGACCTGACCCCGGCGGCTGTAGGTTCTCAAATTTCGTGTCGGATTCTCAGGCAGTCCGACCTGGGGGTGGGTATGGAGGCGGAGGTCTGCTTCCGGCGGCAGGGTGGGAACGTTGAAGCCCGGCCCTGGAAATCTGTTTGTAGGGTGCCGCGCTCTCATTGAGCGGTCCAATCCCGCTCGCTGGGAAGCAGTTGCTTCTGGCGCCTCCGAAGCAGCCGAGTCCTCATAGCTCCACCAGGACCGCTCCCACGTGGTGGCCTTCGATCAGTTCGCGCAGGGCCCTGGGGGCGTTGTCGAGGCCGTGCAGCCGGGAGTGCGGGAAGGTCAGCGTGCCGTCGCGCAGCCCGGCGCCGAACTGGTGGTGCCACTCGGGGATCAGGTCGAGGTGGTCTGCGTGGAGGACGGTGCCGCGCAGCGTGATGCCCCGGGTCAGCAGGGAGAAGGTGTCGATGGCCGTCGCCGGGGTGCCGGCCTCCGTGAGCTGGGCGCCCAGCGCGCCGACGAGGCCGATACGGGCACCCCGGTTGGCCACGGCGATCGATGCCTGGAGCTGCTCGCCGCCGACGGTGTCGATCACCGCGTCGACGCCCTCCGGAGCCGCGGCGCGCAGCTGCTCCTCGATCGGTCCCGCGCCGCGGAGCACGACGGCGTCGTAGCCGAGTTCCTCGCGCAGGATGTCCGCCTTCCGCTGCGAGCCGACACTGCCGATGACGCGCCGGGCCCCGCGCAGTCGGGCGGCCTGCCCGGCGAGGGAGCCCACACCGCCTGCCGCGCCGGTGACGAAGACCGTGTCCCCGGGGCTTACCTCGGCTCCCCGGGTGACGCCCATCCAGGCCGTGGGCCCTTGCGACAGGTAGGCGGCAGGGTCGGGCAGCAGGTCGGGGTCGACGCGCTGGGCGTCGGAGGGGCCCAGCAGGGCGAACTCGCGCCAGCCGAGATCGTGCTGGACGAGGTCGCCGGGCGCGAAACCGGTGCCGGGAGCGGCTACGACTTCGCCGATCGCGGGGCCGTACAGCGGCTCACCGAGCGCGAAGGGGCGCATCGGCACGTCAGTCGTCTCGTCCATGAGCGTCCGCATCACGGCGGCCACGCTCATCACCTTGGTGCGGACGAGGAGCCGGCCGGGCTCGGGGGAGGGCGTCGGGACCTCGGCGATCTCGAAGAGATCGTCCGTGAGCGGTGTACCCGGCGAGGGACGGGCGGCCAACCGGACCTCGCGGTGGGTGCGCAGGCCGTGGTGGGCGCGGGGGGCGTGGCGGCTGTCGGAGGGTGCAGTGGTCATGGCGGTCGTCTCCCGGAGGGGTTCGCTTCGTGCGCCCTCCACGTTCTGCCCCCTGGCCGATCATGTCCAACGAACAGTTTTGCTCGCAGCCATCACCTGGGGAGATGGTTGGGGGATGGAGTTGCGGCAGTTGGAGTGCTTTGTTGCGGTGGCAGAGGAGTCGAGCTTCACCCGCGCTGCGGCCCGGTTGCACGTCGTGCAGTCGGCTGTGTCGGCGACGATTGCCGCCCTGGAGCGGGAGTTGGACGCCAGATTGCTGGAGCGCACCTCCAGACGGGTCGAGCTCTCGGATGCGGGGCGCGTGCTGCTACCGAAGGCCCGAGCGGCCCTCGACGCCGCGCAGGACGCGCGTGACGCAGTCGACGACGTCAACGGTGGCGTCCGAGGAACGCTGCGCATAGGAACGATGAGTTCACTCGGGCTGATCGATTTGCCCTCGCTGCTGGGCCGCTTCCACCGCGAGCACCCCCCTGTCTCCGTGCGCCTGGCCACCGCGGCGTCGTGCGGCGGCTCACCCGGGCTCGTCGAGGCGCTCACAGAGGGGAGGCTCGACCTCGCGTTCGTCTCGATGCCCGGCCCTCCGCCGGTCGGCGCGCAGTGGAAAGACGTCACCACGACGCCGTTGGATCTCGTCGTTCCCGCGGGCCACCGGCTTGCTGACCGCAGCCGGGTGGCGCTCGGAGAACTGGCCGGTGAAGCGTTCGTCGACTTTCCAGCCGGTTACGGCAACCGCGCTGTGACGGATCGCGCATTCACCGCGGCCGGGCTTACGCGCCACGTCACCATCGAGATCACCGCCATCGGGGACGGCGCCGACTTCGTCCGCCACGGCCTGGGCGTCGCTCTGCTGCCCCGGGGCAGTGCCGAGCCCGGCGACGACCTCGTCTCGCTGCCTGTTACCGGAGCGGACCTCGACTGGCCCATATCCCTGGCCACGTCCAGCGACCGAACGCCGAGCGCGGCGGCCCGTGCCTTCCAGCGCCTGGTCGACGAGCATCTGCGGTGACTCGGCGGGGCGCGTACGGTGCCGCGCGGGGCCGCGCCAACCGCTGCCCGCTTCAGGCCTGATCCCGGTCGGGCTTCAGGGCGGCGGCCTTGAGTGCGCGGCGCGCGAAGACGTCCTCGCGGCGCTCTTCCATCTGCCGCAGGGCGTCCTTGCGGTCCCGCTGGGAGAGCCGGTCGAGGTAGAGGTGGCCCATGAGGTGGTCCGTCTCGTGCTGGAGACACCGGGCGAAGTAGCCCTGCCCCTCGATGACCAGCGGGTTGCCGTCCTTGTCGAACCCGCGGACCACGGCGCGATCGGTGCGGGGGACCGCCATGGCGGCGCCGGGCACGGACAGACAGCCCTCGATGTCGTCGACCAGGCGGCGGTCACCCGGATCGGGCAGGTCCAGAACCGGGTTGAGGATGTGGCCGACATGCCGGGCCCCGGTTTCGTCCGGGCAGTCGTACACGAACAGCCGCAGGTCGACGCCGACCTGATTGGCGGCCAGGCCCGCGCCGTCGGCCACGTACATGGTCAGGAACATGTCGTCGATCAGCGCCGCCAGCTCCGGCGTTCCGAACGTGGTCACCTCCTGGCACGGACGGCTCAGCACCTCCTCGCCCACCACCGTGATCCTGCGAACCGAGCCCCGTTCCATGGCTGTCTCCCCATTTCGCGCCCTGCTTGCCAAGTGCTTTGCAAAGTAGCAGGCTTTGCAAAGTGACTGAAGACGACGTCAACCTGCGCGACCATCACGTCCGCGCCGACCTGCTCGACCTGCTCGCCGAAGTCGGCACCGTCACGGCGACCGAGGCCGCCTCCCGGCTGGGCTACAGCTCCGGGCTCTGCTCGTTTCATCTGCGGCAGCTCGCACGCCACGGATACATCGAAGAGGCCCCTCACAACGGGGGCCGGGCGCGCCCCTGGCGACTGAAGCAGCACAGCCCCGCGGGCAATCTCGGGAGCGCGGAGGAGCAGTTCGGCGATCTGGCCCGGGGGCTGGAGGACGAGAGCTGGCAGCGATGGCTGACCCAGCGGGACCAGGCGCCGTCCGCATGGCGCCGTGACGAAGCCTTCAGCGCCGTCGCCTATCTGACGCCCGAGGAGATGAGCCGGGTCGCGGACGTCATCCGACGCGCGCTCGCGCCCTACCAGGACCGCGAACAACGCCCCCTGGCCCGGCCCGAGGGCGCCCGGCCGGTGGCCCTCATCACCCGGCTCTTCCCTCTGCTTCCCCACACCCCGGACGGCGCGGACGAGGGCTGAGGGGGACGGTGGGCACCGCGGCTTGCCGTTTCCGCGAAAAACTTTGTCATAAGGGCACGGGTGCGGAGACGGTGTGCGCACCAGGCCGTGGGCGACCGGCGCCACGGCCCCCTACCGAAGGCGGAGCCGATGGACGCGCAGTTCTGGGACGACATGTATCGCGGCGCCGACCAGCTCATGAGCGGCAACCCCAACGGCGTGCTCGTCACCGAAATCACCGACCTGGCGCCGGGACGGGCGCTCGACATCGGATGCGGTGAGGGCGCCGACGCCATCTGGCTGGCCCGGCGCGGCTGGCAGGTCACCGCGCTCGACATCTCCCGGACGGCACTGGACCGTGCAGCCGCCGCGGCCCCGGACCTCTCCGACCGGGTGGTGTGGACCCGGACCGACCTGGCCGTCACGCCACCTCCGGCCGCCGCGTTCGACCTGGTGTCCGCCCAGTACTTCCCGCTCCTGCGCCGGCCGGGGCACACCGCGCTGCGCGGACTGCTGGACGCCGTCGCGCCCGGCGGCACCCTGCTCTTCGTCGGCCACGACCTCGCCGACGTACCCGCGCGCATGGAGAACGGCGTCGTCCCCGGCGACTACTACCAGCCCGGCGAGGTCGCCGGGCTCCTCGGCCACGACTGGACGGTCCTGGTCGACGAAACCCGGCCACGCACCGCTTCCGCCCCGCCCGGCACCCACCACACCAACGACACCGTCCTGCGCGCCCGGCGCCTGCGGTAGTCCGCCCGCGCCAGCCCGCCTGCGGGAGTCCGAAACCTCGCCTCGCACCGGGCGCGGACGGCTAGTCTCCCCGTCCATGACCGAGCCGACCGATCTGCTGACCACCCGGACCTTCTACGACACCATCGCCGACGACTACGCGGAGATGTTCAAGAACCCGCTGGACGACATGCCTCTGGACCGGGCCATGCTCGGCGCCTTCGCCGACCTGGTGCGGGAGGGCGAGGCGGCCGGGCCGGTCGCCGACCTCGGCTGCGGTCCGGGGCGGGTGACGGCGTATCTGCACGGCCTCGGGCTGGACGTCTTCGGTGTCGACCTGTCCCCGGGAATGCTCGCGGTGGCCCGGCGGGAGCATCCGGAGCTCCGGTTCGACGAGGGGCAGATGACCGGTCTCGGCCTGCCGGACGGCGCCCTCGGCGGCATCGTCGCCTACTACTCCCTCATCCACACCCCCGCCGAGCGGCTGCCCGCGGTGCTGGCCGAGTTCCACCGGCTGCTGGCCCCGGGCGGCAATCTGCTGGTCGCCTTCCAGGTCGGCGAGGAACCGCTGCGCGTGGCCGAGCCGTTCGGCCATTCCGTGTCGCTCGACTTCCGCAGGCTGTCGCCCGACGAGATCGCCGCGCTGCTCGAAGGGGCCGGGTTCGCCGTACGGGCCCGGCACGTGCGCGAGCCGGACGGCAGGGAGGTCGTGCCGCAGGCCATTCTCCTGGCCCGTAAGCCCGTAAGCCCGTAAGCCCGTAAGCCGTAAAGGGGCCCGCGGCGGCGGCTCAGAGCTGGTCCGCCAGCTCCTGGAGCAGCCGCCGCTTGGGCCGGGCCCCGACCATCGACCGCACCGGTTCGCCCGCGCGGAACAGCATCAGGGTCGGCATCGACAGCACTCCGTACGCCACCGTCGTCTCCGGGTTCGTGTCCACGTCCAGCTGCACCACCTTCAGCCGGTGCCCCTCCTCCCGGGAGATCTCCGCCAGCACCGGCGCCATCATGTGGCAGGGCGCGCACCAGGAGGCGGTGAACTCCACGAGCACCGGCAGCCCGGCCGTCAGCACCTCCTCGGCGAAGGTGGCGTCCGTGACCGCGGGCACTTCCCTGGCCTGAGTCCGTGTCATTTCGATCATCCCCTCGGTGTCGTTTCCGCCGCGACGTCGCTCGCGGACGGGTCGTAGGACGGGTCGTACGGCGTCAGCTCGCAGCGCGGCTCCGGCGCCCCGCCGGGCACCGTCGCCGCCGCCTCCAGCGCCGCCCGGGCCTGCTCCGCCCGGGCGAGCTGCGCTCCGACCTGCCGCCGTACGTCGCTCAGCCGCGCGATGCAGTCGTCCAGTTCGGCCAGCTTGCGCCGGTAGACCTCCAGCGACGCAGGGCAGGAGTCACCGTCCGGATGGCCGGAGCGCAGGCACTCCACGAACGGCCGGGTCTCCTCCAGGCCGAAGCCGAAGTCCTGGAGGGTGCGGATCTGCCGGACCAGCCGGAGGTCGTCCTCGTCGTACGCCCGGTACCCGTTGCCGGTCCGCCGCGCGGGCAGCAGTCCGATCGACTCGTAGTAGCGCAGGGTGCGGGTGGTCGTACCCGCCCGTTCGGCCAGCTCTCCGATCCGCATGGCCCCGACCGTAGACCTTGCCCCTGACGTCAAGGCCAGACCGTAGGGTGCGGGCATGACCGCACCCGAGGAGTCCGCGGAGCTGCTGCCCGACACCCGCCGCGCCCTGCTCCATCGCATCGCCGTCGGCCAGTCCGAGGGCCGGACGCCCTCCCTGGTGGGGGCCGTGGTGCGGGAGGGGCAGCTGGTGTGGACGGGGGCGCGGGGTGGTACGGACGGGCAGACGTCCGGCGCCGACACCCAGTACCGGATCGGTTCGCTGACCAAGACGTTCACCGCGGTGCTGGTGATGCGGCTCCGTGACGAGGGGCTGCTGGACCTCGGGGATCCGCTGGCCAAGCATCTGGAGGTGCCCGAGGCGGAGGACGCCACCGTCGCCCAGCTCCTCGCCCACACCTCCGGGCTGGCCGCCGAGGCGCGCGGTCCGTGGTGGGAGCGCACACCGGGCGCGCTGCGCCCGGACACGGCGGATCTCTTCGGCGAGCGCCCCCTCGTCCACCCCGCCGGACGCCGCCACCACTACTCCAACACCGGCTTCGCCCTGCTCGGCGCGCTCGTCGAGCGGCTGCGCGGCGCGCCCTGGGGCGATGTCCTGGCCCGCGAGGTGCTGGAGCCGCTGGGGATGACGCGTACGTCCCTCGCACCGCGCGCCCCGCACGCCGAGGGCTGGGCCGTCCACCCCTGGGCCGATGTGCTGCTGCCGGAACCCGCCGAGGACACCGGCCGGATGGCCCCCGCGGGACAGCTGTGGTCGACCGCCGCCGACCTGGCCCGCTTCGCCGCCTTCCTGCTGGACGGGGACGAGCGGGTGCTCGGCGCCGCGACGCTCGCCGAGATGCGCACTCCCGGTGCCCCGCCCGAGGGCCGGGACTGGGACGGCGGCTACGGCCTCGGGGTCCAGCTCGCGCGCCGCGACGGCAGGTTCCTGCACGGCCATGTCGGCTCCATGCCCGGCTTCCTCGCCGCCCTGTGGGTCAGTGCGGACGACCGGCTGGCCGGGATCGCGCTGGCCAACGCCACCTCGGGGGCCTCCATCGCCACCGTCGCCGCCGACCTCGTACGGATCACGGCGGAGCACGAGCCGCGGATCCCCGGCCCCTGGCGGCCGCTGCCCGAGGCCGATCCGGCGCTGCTGGCGCTGACCGGGCCCTGGTACTGGGGCCCGACGCCCTTCCTGCTGCGGCTGCGCGCCGACCGCGGCCTGGAGCTGTCGCCGGTCGGCGGAACGGGCCGCGCCTCGCGCTTCCGGGCCGAGCCGGACGGCACCTGGACCGGCCTCGACGGCTATTACGCGGGGGAGACGCTGTGCATCGTCGCGGGCGAGGACGGCGCGCCCGGCCATCTCGACCTCGGCACCTTCGTGCTGACGCGGGAGCCGTACGCCCCGGCGGACGTGGTGCCCGGGGGCGTCGACCCGGACGGATGGCGTCCGCGGTAGCCCACGCGGCGCGCCCGGTCAGCCGTCGAGCGGCAGCTTGAAGCCGACGTGGCTGGCCTCGAAGCCGAGCCGCTCGTAGAAGCGGCGCGCGTCGGTGCGGGACGCGTCCGAGGTGAGCTGCACCAGGACACAGCCCTGGCGGCGGGACTCCTCGACCGCCCACTCGATCAGCACGGTGCCGAGGCCGTTGCCGCGTTCGTCGGCGTGGATCCGTACCCCCTCGATGATCGAGCGCGTGGCGCCGCGCCGGGAGAGCCCGGGCACCACGGTGAGCTGGAGGGTGCCGACCGTACGCCCGTCCCGGACCGCGACGACCAGGTGCTGGTTCGGGTCCCGCGCCAGCCGCTCGAACGCGGCGCGGTACGGAGCCGGGTCGTCCGGCGACTCCCGCTGGGCGCCCAGCGGATCGTCGGCGAGCATGGCGACGATCGCGGGTATGTCATCGGCGGTCGCGCGCCGGATCTCGAAGTCGGTCACGCCCGCGAGCCTACGCGGCGGCCGCCCACGGCCGCTCCACGTCCGCGCAGCCGCCGCCCCCGCGCGGTCAGGCCCCACGGCTTGAGCACCGAGATGGCGGTGAGGAAGGCATAGACGCTCAGGCTGACCGACGGCGCCAGGATCAGATCGGTGGCGGCGCCGACCGCCCGGCCCGCCGCGACGTCGGCCATCGCCGCGTCGATCCGGGCGCGCAGCGCGAAGGCGGTGGCGGCGGTGGTCAGCAGCGTCAGCCAGAACTTCACGTACACCCAGCGGTGCCGGGCCAGGCCCCAGGGCGTGCCGAGCGACAGCACCACGCCGCTGATCAGGGAGAGCAGGCTGATCGGGATGAGCAGCCAGTCCCCGAGGACGTTCATCGACCGGTACGCGCCTTCGGCGGCCTCGGCCGACCCGGCCGTGGCCCCGGTGATGCCCAGGGCCAGCACGCCGAGTGTCAGCCCGAGCCAGCCGACGGAGACGACCACATGCACGACGAGGAGGGCCCGGCGCACGGGCCGTTTCAGCTGTTGCATGCGCCCAACCGTCGCGCGGACCGGCCGCCGCCGCGTCTGACGGCGGGAGTATCCGCGAGTACTCCCGGGGTCCGCGGGTACTCCCGGGGGCTGGGCGCGCCCGGCTGCCTCTACGCTCGATCCCCATGACCAGACTGCATCTGTTCGATCTCGACGGGACGCTGATCCATGGTTCGGCCGCGGCCGTCGAGATATCGCGTCAGCTCGGCGTGGAGCGGGAGATCGATGAGCTGGAACGGGAGTTCGCGGCGGGCGGGCTGTCGACGGCGCGCTTCGCGGAGCGGGCCTGTGCGCTGTGGGGAGAGCTGACGGAGGCGCAGGTGGCGGCGGCGTTCGAGGGGGCGCCGTGGCTGAGGGGGATTCGGGAGGTGTGGGCGGATATCAGGGCGCGCGGTGAGCGGTGTGCCGTGATCTCGCTCTCGCCCGGGTTCTTCGTGGAGCGGCTGCTGGAGTGGGGCGCGGACGCGGCGCACGGGTCGGCGTGGCCGTCGGTGCCGTTCCGGGAACGGCTTGATCCCGCGGGCATCCTGACTCCGGCCGCTAAGGTGCGGATCGCCGATGAACTCTGCGGGAAGTTCGGGTTGACCAGGGCGGACTGTGTCGCTTATGGGGATTCGATGTCGGATGCCGAGCTGTTCGCGGTGGTGCCCTTCTCGGTCGCGGTGAACGCGGATCACCATGTGAGCGAAATCGCATCCAGCCGGTATAGCGGTAACGATCTCCGAGAGGCCTATGAATTGGCGGGCAACTGCACGTAACTACGGGTAATTACGTGTGTTGCCGGGTGTAACGGATGCGTCATCGATGGGGCTTGTGAATTCAACCGGGCCCGGTAGGGTCGGGTCAGTTCCGTCCCGCGAAGTCGTGACGGGACCACAACCGGGCAACCCGCTCCAACCAGCATATCGGGAACACAGCCCCTGTTACCCGGACTTCGGGCGAAGTTCTCGGGGTGCGGAAGGAGCGTGGCATGCTGCCCGGAACTGAGTACGGAGCGGGCCGACAGGACCAAACTCACGTGAACCAGTCGACCAGAGCGGGGAATTGCGGGCACATTCCGTCAGCGGAAGTGCGAAGACCGACAGAAAGATGTTCGAGGCGAGGCAACCATGGACGCTCCGACCACCACATCGTCGGCCGGTAACGACGGCGGGGGAAACAGTGGCGACTGGGGTTGGTTCACCCCGAGCAGGAAACAGCCCGATGACCAGCCCCGTTCTCCCGAATCGGACGGCGCGGCGGACGACCGGTCGGCCGACCGCCCGGTGAACCCGATACGCCCGGCCGGTACGGAGGCAGAGCGCCGCCCGGCGCCCCCCGCACCGGCCCCCGCGCCGCCGATACCGCCCGCGTCCGCGGTGCCGCCCGCCTCCCCCTTCGCCCCCGCGTCCGCTGTGCCTCCGGCGTCCGCGGTGCCGCCGGCGTCCGCCGTGCCGCCCGAGGCCGGGCGCGAGGAGCATCAGCGCCCCGACGAGGCACCGACCCCGCAGGGCGCGCGCCCCGCCGCCGAGTCCGTCTTCACCGCTCCCGAGACCGCCTCGCCCGACGCGATCCTGCTGCGCCGCACCATGGCCGAGATCGAGCCGGTGAGCGACAAGGTCACCTCGTACTTCTACGCGCTGCTCTTCGTCCAGCACCCCGAGCTGCGGCCGCTCTTCCCGGCCGCCATGGACGCCCAGCGCGACCGGCTGTTCAAGGCGATCCTCACCGCGGCCCGGCTCATCGACGACCCCGACATCCTCGGCGACTTCCTCTCCCGGCTCGGCCGCGGGCACCGCAAGTACGGCACCCGGCCCGAGCACTATCCGGCCGTCGGCGAGTGCCTGCTCGCCGCGCTCACCCGGTACGCGACCAACACCTGGAGCGACGAGGCCGAGGCGGCATGGGTCCGGGCCTACACCGCGATCTCCCAGATCATGATCGACGCGGCGGCCGAGGACGAGCTGCGCGCGCCCGCGTGGTGGCAGGCCGAGGTGGTCGGGCACGAGCCGCGCACGGCCGACATCGCCGTCGTCACCGTCCGCCCGGACCAGCCGTATCCCTTTCTCGCGGGCCAGTACACCTCGGTGGAGACCCCCTGGTGGCCGCGGGTGTGGCGGCACTACTCCTTCGCCTCCGCGCCCCGCGCGGACGGGCTGCTGTCCTTCCACGTGAAGGCGGTACCGGCCGGATGGGTCTCCTCCGCGCTGGTGCACCGCGCGCGCCCCGGCGATGTGATCCGGCTCGGCCCGCCCGCCGGTTCGATGACGGTCGACCACTCGACCGACAACGGGCTGCTGTGCCTGGGCGGCGGCACCGGCATCGCGCCGATCAAGGCGCTGGTCGAGGACGTGGCCGAGCACGGCCGCCAGCGGCCGGTCGAGGTCTTCTACGGCGCCCGCAGCGACCACGACCTGTACGACATCGACACCATGCTGAGGCTCGCCCAGCGGCACCCCTGGCTCTCGGTCCGGCCGGTGGTCTCCGACGGGCCGACGAGCGGGCTCAGCGGCAGACTTCCCGACGCCGTGCGGCAGTACGGCCCGTGGAACGCGTTCGATGCCTATCTCTCCGGCCCGCCCGGGATGATCCGCAGCGGTGTGGACGCGCTGATGGGCGTCGGCGTCCCGTCCCACCGCATACGGCACGACTCCATCGAAGAGCTGATGGCGGCGGCGGAGTAGCCGGGCAGCAGCAGACAGACGACAGCAGAACGGGGACGAGGAACTGTGGACGACGTCGGGCACGAGCGGGCGGCTGCCGCGGCACCCGGCCACCGTGCGGAGCGCCTGGAGCGCGCGGGCCGTCCGGGGAGCGACGGCGAGCATCTCCTCCAGGAGCGCTTGGGCACGGCCGATCGCGCCGACCGCTTCTACGACGAGCAGGTGCTGGACCACCTCAACGTGCGGATGCGGGAGTTCGTCGGACGCCAGGAGATGTTCTTCCTGGCCACCTCCGACCGGCACGGGGAGTGCGACAGCACCTTCCGGGCCGGGCCGCCCGGCTTTCTCCGCGTGCTCGACGGACGCACCCTCGCCTACCCCGAGTACCGGGGGAACGGCGTGCTGGCCAGCCTCGGCAACATCGAGGAGAACCCGCACGTCGGCATCCTGATGGTCGACTTCTTCCGCGACCGCATCGGGCTGCACGTCAACGGCCGGGCCCGGGTGGTCGAGGACGACGAGATGCGCGCCCACCACCCCGGCCTGCCGGTCGACCCGGTGCCGGGCCGCCGTGCGCTCGTCTGGGTCGAGGTGGCCGTCGAGGAGGCGTACATCCACTGCGCCAAGCACATCCCGCACCTCCAGAAGGTGCCCATGCGGGGGCGCGGCCGGGCCGGGGACGGGCCGCGCACCGACCGGCCCCGTGAGCCGGAGCAGGGCCGGGCCTGGGGGACGGACGACGTCAAGCGCAAGGGCGGCGACTTCTTCGGCGCCGCCGCCGAGGCGCGCGAGGGACGCCGTACGCCCCCTGCCGAGCGCCCGGCCGCGCCGGCCGCGCCGGAACCGGCGCGTCCCGAGGAGTGGCTGGAAGAGGCCGAGCGCGTGCTCGCCGAAGCGCGCCGGCGGGCGGCCCAGAAGGGACCGCAGCCGTTCAGCGGCTGGTTCCGCTGATCAGCCCAGGTCAGCACCCGGCCCAGGTCAGCCCAGGTCAGCCGAGGTCGTCCGCGAGCAGCGCGCGCACGCCCTCGACGTTGGCGTCGAGATAGGTGCGCAGCGACGGCGGCACCATCCCGACGGAGGCGATCCTGGTGGATTCGTGA
>NZ_GG657754.1:5315817-5317398 GCF_000158915.1 Streptomyces himastatinicus ATCC 53653
GTACGACCTCGTACTCCCCGCAGGGCTCCTCCTCCTCCGGGCCGTGCCGCCTGCTGAGGTCCATCGAGGCGAGTCTGCACACGAAGAAGTGCTGCACCTTGACGCCGTCCGGCGCGCCCCCCTCCGGGTGCGGGACGGTGTCCACGAAGGCGGGGACCACATCCGTCACCTTCGCGCCCAGCTCCTCGTCCACCTCGCGGTGCAGGGCCTGGACGACGGTGGTGTCCTCGGGCTCCACACCGCCGCCGGGGGTGATCCAGTACGGCTCCTGACCGGGCTTGGTCCGCTTGATCAGGATCATCCGCGGGTCGGTGTCGCCGTCGAGGAGGATGGCGCGGGCGGTGCGTTTGACCACGGGTCGTTCGGTCATGCAGGACATCTGCCGCAGCCGTCCCCGGCTGAAACCCCATACTCACCAGCCGACAGGTGCTCACCAGTCGACAGCGGCGCGCAGCAGCCACTCGTGCGCCCGCGCGACGTGCGGCACCGCGAGCCCACCGGTCCGCACCACCAGGAAGTACGTGCGCAGCGGCGGCACCGGCGGATTGAGCAGCGCCACCACCTCCCCGGCGTCGAGGGCGTCCATGCACAGGTAGCGCGGCAGTACGCCGAGCCCCGCGCCCTCCGCGACGCACGCCAGCACCGCCCGCAGATCGGGCGCGATGACCGTGCCGGAGGTGACCGGGCGGGCGTCGAAGACGGCCGACCAGTAGCGGCTGACCAGCGGCAGGCTCTCATGGACCTCGACCACGGGCAGCGCCTCCAGCGCGCTCGCGCCCTTGACCTGGAGGACCGCGGAGCCGCCGAGCCGGGCCGCCCAGCGCGGGGACGCGATCAGCACGTGCTCCTCGTCGCACAGCGGGGTGGCGGCCAGCAGCCGTCCGCGCGGCCGGGCGGTGGTGATGGCCAGGTCGTGGTGGCCCGCCCCGAGCCCCTTGAACAGCTCCTCGGAGCTGCCGAACGCGCACCGCAGCGCGAGCCCCTGGGTGACGAGCGTGGTGAGCGCGGGCAGGGCGCGCAGCGCGGTGAACTCCGGGGGACCGGCGAGGTGCAGGGTGCGCAGCGGGGAGTCGTCGTCAAGACCGGCCTCGGTGATCTCCACGAGCGCGTCGAGGTGGGGGGCGGTCTTGTGGGCCAGCTCCTCCCCGACGGTGGTGGGGATGACGCCGCGCGCCGTACGGAGGAACAGCGGCCGTCCCAGCTGCCGCTCCAGGGTGCGTATCTGGCCGGTGACGGCGGGCTGGGAGAGTCCGAGCAGTGCGGCGGCACGGGTGAAGGACCCGGCGCGGTGCACCGTGACAAACGTGCGTAAGAGGGCCAGATCCATGCGGTTCCCCTCGCCTCGGCGCACCCCCGCCGCATGCCAACTATAAATATGCCGATAGGTCCATGTCGCTACTGTGATTGGACACTGACGCTGAGTCAACTAGCCTTGTTCAAGCGGTTCTCCACGAGAAGAACCGGGGCGTCTCAAGCCACGAGGGGGGAGGCTTGAGACGCCCGCCAGGCGTACCCGCGCGCAAGCCGTACGGCTAGTTTCGGCCGCCTTCGGCCGCCGTCGCGCCGCCCTCAGCCGCCGTC
>NZ_GG657754.1:5317498-5325730 GCF_000158915.1 Streptomyces himastatinicus ATCC 53653
TCCGGGTCCTCGGCGCCCACCGAGAAGCGGATGAAGCCCTCGGCCACCGCGTCGCCGCCCCACCGGCCGCGCCGCTCGGCGGTGGACCGCACGCCGCCGAAGCTGGTGGCGTCGTCGACCAGCCGCAGCGCGGTCAGGAACCGCTCCGCGTGCTCCTTGCCGGGCAGGGTGAACGAGACCACACAGCCGAATCGCCCGCCGCGCATCTGCCCGGCCGCGACCGGGTGCGCCGGATCGTCCGGCAGTCCGGGATGGCGCAGCCCGGTGACCTCGGCCCGGTCGCGCAGCACCCCGGCGAGCGCGAGGGCGGTCCTGGCCTGCCGGTCGACGCGCAGCGGGAGGGTGGCCAGGGAGCGATGGGCGAGCCAGGCCTCCATGGGCCCTGGGATCGCGCCGACGGTCTTGCGCCATCCGCGCACGGCGGCGGCCAGCTCCGGATCGCGGCAGGTGACGTAGCCGAGCAGGACGTCGCCGTGGCCGGTGAGCGCCTTGGTGCCGCTCGCCACGGAGAAGTCCGCGCCCAGCTCCAGGGGGCGCTGGCCGATCGGGGTGGCGAGGGTGTTGTCGACGGCGACCAGCGCGCCGCGCGCGTGCGCGGCCTCGGCGAGCCCGCGGATGTCGCATACGTCGAGACCGGGGTTGGACGGGGTCTCCAGCCACAGCAGCCCGGTGGTGTCGTCCAGGGCGGTCAGCTGGGCGTCGCCGCCGGTGGGGGCGGTGCGCACCCGGACGCCGAAGCTCCGCAGCCGTTCGCTGAGGGCCGGGAGCAGCTGGTAGCCGTCGGACGGCAGGACGGCGGTGTCGCCCTGCCGCAGCTGGGACAGGAGGACGGCCGCGATGGCGCCCATGCCGGAGGCGAAGACGACGGTCTCTGCGGCGGCGTCCGGGGACTCCAGCTCGCTGATCGCCGCCTCCAGCCGGGACCAGGTGGGGTTGGCGTCACGGCCGTAGGTGAAGGGGCCGGAGGCCTCACCGGGGAGGTGGTAGTGCGCGGCGAAGACGGGGCCGGGCAGCGCCGGTTCGTAAGCGTCGGGCTCGGGCAGTCCGGCACGGACGGCCCGGGTGCCGTCGCCGGTCATACGCGCTCCTCACCGGGCGTTGCGGACGCGACGGAGGTGCTGTCGAGGGCCTCGGCGACCGCGTCCAGCAGTCCGCCGCTCGCGGCCTCGATCATCTCCAGGACCTCTTCGAAGCCGTCCGTCCCGCCGAAGTAGGGGTCCGGTACGTCCAGGCCGCCCGGGGCGTCCGGGTCGGCATCCGGGTCGTAGTCGCGCAGCAGCCGCACCTTCGCGGCGTCCCGCGGGGTGGGCGCCAGGGCGCGCAGCTCCCGCAGATGGCCGCTGTCCAGGGCGATCACCAGATCGAGTTCGGCGAACCACGCGGGCTGGAACTGCCGTGCGACGTGATCCTGCTCGTAGCCGTGGTCGGTGAGCACGGCGATCGCGCGACGGTCGGCCCCGTCGCCCTCGTGCCAGGGGCCGGTGCCCGCGCTGTCCCATTCGACGAGGCCGTCGAATCCGGCCCCTTCGGCATGGGCGCGGACGATGGATTCGGCCATCGGTGACCGGCATATGTTGCCGGTGCAGACGAAGCAGACACGATAGGGCGACGGGGCTCTCATACCTGTCATCATCCCCGGCCGAGATCAGTCCTTGTCATCGGGAAGGACGACGTGCAGCGCCCAGGCGACTATGGAAACGATCAGGCCACCGAGGAAGGCGGCGCCGAAGCCGTCGACATGGAAGCTGAGATCCAATTGCCCGGCCAGCCAGGAGGTCAGCAGCAGCATCAGGGCATTGATCACCAGGGTGATCAGTCCGAGGGTGAGGATGAACAGCGGAAATGCCAGCAGTTTGACGATCGGCTTCACCACCACGTTCACCACGCCGAAGAGCAGAGCGACGAGAATGAGGGTGATCGTCTGACGTCCGGTGTTCTCACCGGTCAGCGTGATGTCCTTGAGCAGCCAGATGGCGACGCCGAGGGCGCCGGCGTTGGCGAGCGTCTTGACGAGCAAATTCTTCATGGTTGAGATCGTCGCAGACAGGCCCGGAGACGGGCAGGGGCATGGCAGGCAGGGGTGGAGAGGCGAATGAAGGCGTTCCGGCTGGACGAGCTGGAGGCGGAGCGGGCCGCGAACGAGGGCGCGTATCTGCAGTTCCTGCGCGAGCGGAACATGTCGGTCGGGCTCTACGCGCTGAACGCGGGCCAGTCCGATCCGCAGGCGCCGCACGGCCAGGACGAGGTGTACCTGGTGATGAGCGGCCGGGCGTCGATCACGGTGGGCATGGAGACGACCCAGGTGGCGCGCGGCAGCGTGGTGTACGTACCGGCGGGCGCGGCGCACAAGTTCCACCACATCACCGAGGATCTGCGGGTCATGGTGGTGTTCTCTCCCCCGGAAGGCTGACGGGAGCTGAGGACGGCCCTCCGGATCCCCTACGGGTCCGGTCAGGGACGGACGGGGGATGGAAGCCGTCCGTCCGGTTCCTGCCCGCCCTAGCATCGATGGCAGCGGGACCGGTGTTGATGAACCGGTCCCATCCAGCCAGGAAAGCAGGGAGCGAAAGTGGCCGCGAAGGACATATTCCGGGGCTTGCCGTGGTGGGTGACATGGATCGCGGTGCCGGTTCTCGTCCTCGCCGTCTTCGGCGGGATGATCATGAGCGTGGTCGGCTTCGTCATCGGCCTGCTCTTCAAGGTGCTGCTGCTGGTGGCGCTGATCGGCGGTCTGATCTACGTCGTGCGGAAGTTCACCTCGTCCTCGTCGCGCGACTGGTGACCCCGCGCGGCGGGTACGCCGCGCGAGGGATACCGCGGAGCCAAACATCGGCCCCACGGCACCACTGTGGTTAGAGTGCGAGTCCGCGACGTTCCCCATCTCGGCGTCTGCCTCGCAACAACACCCCGGGGGTGCCTGTTGACGACAGCGAACATCGACACGGCCGCTGAACCGGCCCTGATCGCCCGCGCACCGGGCCGGCGTCGTCCGGCCCCGTGGGTTCCACCACGGCAACACTGGCCATTTCCGTTCCCTCACATGAGGCAAAGCGACTCCGCCCCGCAGTCGAGTCGCTACGCTCCAGAGTCGGCCAAGTCTGAACTACCCGGGGCGGCGAACGATGCGTGACATGCGTGACACAGTCCAGGCGGAAGTGACGATGACCTTTCTGGTCTCGCAGGAGCTGTCCTTCCGGATCCCGGTCGAGCTGTCGTACGACAGCGGCGATCCCTACGCGGTCGAGATCACCTTCCACTTGCCCGGCGACGCGCCGGTGAGCTGGGCCTTCGCCCGTGAGCTGCTGCTGGACGGGCTCAGCAAACCCTCCGGCGAGGGCGATGTGCGGATCGCACCGGCCTCGCCCGAAGGGCTCTCGGACGTGTTCATCAGGCTTCAGGTGGGGGCCGAGAGAGCCCTGTTCCGGGCCGGGGCGGCGCCGCTGGTGGCCTTCCTGGACCGTACGGACCGGCTCGTCCCGTTCGGTGAGGAGCCCGCGGCCTGCGACCCGGTCGGCGACCTCGACGCCGAACTGGACCGCATCCTGGCCGAGGACCGGTACGCGTAGCGCCGGCAGGCGTCCGTACGTGCCCGTACGAGCCGGTCAGCGCGCCCGCGCCCGGCGGCGCCGTCCGCGCCCCCGTCCGCCCCCGCTCGCCCCGCCGCTACTCGCCCCGCCGCCGCTCGGCACGTTGCCGTCCGGCGTGTGGTCCGCGGAGACCACCAGTACGGCCAGCGCCGTGGTCACCGGCACCGAGGCGACCAGTCCGATGCTGCCCACCAGCGTGCGGACGATCTCTTGAGCGACGATCTCGCTCGTCGCCACCGTTCCCACCCCGCTGTCCGCGATCGAGAAGAGGAGCAGCAGCGGAAGCGAGGCGCCCGCGTACGCCAGCACCAGCGTGTTCACGACGGACGCGATGTGGTCCCGCCCGATGCGCATCGCGGCCGCGTAGAGCTTGCGGCGGCTCGTCGAGGGGTCCGCTTCCCGCAGCTCCCACACCGCCGAGGTCTGGGTGACCGTCACATCGTCCAGCACACCCAGCGAACCGATGATCACCCCGGCCAGCAGCAGGCCCTTGATCTCGATGTCGGGATAGAGGCCGTGCACCAGACCGGTCTGGTCGTCGGTGTTGCCGGTCAGCGACGCCCAGCCGATGAACAGCGAGCCGAGCACGCCGATCAGCAGCAGCGAGACCAGGGTGCCGAGCACCGCGACCGAGGTGCGGGCGCTCAGCCCATGGCACATATAGAGCGCCAGCAGCATGATCGCGCTGCCCCCGACGACCGCGACCACCAGCGGATTCGAGCCCTGAAGTATCGCCGGGAGGATGAACAGCGTCAGCACCCCGAAGCTGATGGCCAGCGCCACCAGGGCGAAGACGCCGCGCAGCCGCCCGACGGCCACGACCACGAGCGCGAACACCCCGGCGAGCAGGGCCATCGGGAACGAGCGGTCGACATCCGAGACCGAGTACTGGAGGTTCTTCGGCGCCTTGGGCGCGTACGCCAGCTTCAGCTCCTGCCCGGCGCTGAACTTCCGTGAGGCGTTCGGCTGGACGATCTCGGGGAACGTGCGGCCCTTGTCCTTGCCCGAGGTGACCTCGATGGTGGCCCTCTCGCAGATGGTCTTGCCGCCGGAGCCCCCGCCGGTCGCGCCGCCGGGTGCCGGGGCGGCGCCCTGCTGACCCGGTTCGGTGGGCGCCTGCGGCTGCGCGTTGGCGTCGGCGCAGTTGATCTCCGCCACCTTCACCACCCGCCCCGCGACCGTCTCCTGGTCGAAACCGAGCCCGCTGCGGCCGTGCGTGGTGTGCTCGGGGCCACCTGGCCACAGCGCGACCAGCCCGGCGACGACGGCGACGGCGAAGGGGATGAGCACCGCCGCGATGACCTTGCGGAGGCGCCCGGAGACGGGCGCGGCCGGGCCGTGCGCATGGGCATGGCTGTGGCCGTGTCCATGGGAGTGGCCGTGGGCCTGGCCGGACGGGTGGGGCTGCTCGGGCGGATGGTCCTGCTGTGTCGCGGTCACCGTCGCATCATCGCAAGAGAGGCAGGCCCCCTGTTCAGGTATGCGCGGAAACCGTTAGCGTGGGGGCACCTTTGCAATCGCGGGAGCTCGGAGCACCGGGCTGAGAGGGCGCTGACGCATCAGCTGCGCCGACCGCTGAACCTGTTACCGGGTAATGCCGGCGTAGGGAGTGGGTCTCATGACTCAGCAGGATGCACACATGCGCGACAACGCTGCCGATTTCGGCTGGCATAAGGGATATGTCACGGGTTCCCGCCCGGACATCCAGGTCCCGGTTCGCCGCGTGCACCTCACCAATGGCCAGGACGTGACGCTGTACGACACGTCCGGTCCGTACACCGACCCCCAGATCGAAACCGACGTCCGCCGTGGTCTCGCGCCACTGCGGCAGAACTGGATCATCGCCCGCGGCGACACCGAGGAGTACTCCGGCCGTCCGGCCCGGCCCGAGGACGACGGGCTCAAGCACACCGCGCCCCGCGGCGGCCTGCGCAACCTCGACGCGGTCTTCCCCGGACGGCCGCGCCAGCCGCGCCGGGCCCGCGACGGCGCCGCCGTCACCCAACTCGCCTACGCCCGCCGGGGCGAGGTCACCGCGGAGATGGAGTACGTGGCGATCCGCGAGAACGTCTCCCCCGAGGTGGTCCGCGAGGAGATCGCGGCGGGCCGGGCCGTACTGCCCGTCAACGTCAACCACCCGGAGATCGAGCCGATGATCATCGGCAAGCGGTTCCTGGTGAAGGTCAACGCCAACATCGGCAACTCCGCCGTCACCTCGTCCATCGAGGAAGAGGTCGAGAAGATGACCTGGGCGACCCGCTGGGGCGCCGACACGGTCATGGACCTCTCGACCGGTCGCAACATCCACACCACCCGCGAGTGGCTGCTGCGCAACTCCCCGGTGCCGATCGGCACCGTGCCGCTCTACCAGGCGCTGGAGAAGGTCGACGGCAAGGCCGAGGAGCTGAGCTGGGAGGTCTACAAGGACACCATCATCGAACAGGCCGAGCAGGGCGTCGACTACATGACGGTCCACGCGGGCGTACGGCTGCCGTACGTCCCCCTGACCGCCCGCCGCAAGACCGGCATCGTCTCCCGCGGCGGCTCGATCATGGCCGCCTGGTGCCTGGCCCACCATCAGGAGTCGTTCCTCTACACCCACTTCGAGGAGCTGTGCGAGATCCTCGCGGCGTACGACGTCACCTACTCGCTGGGTGACGGACTGCGCCCCGGATCCATCGCCGACGCCAACGACGAGGCCCAGTTCGCGGAGCTGCGCACGCTCGGCGAACTCAACCGGATCGCCAAGGAGCACGGCGTCCAGACGATGATCGAGGGCCCGGGCCATGTCCCGATGCACAAGATCAAGGAGAACGTCGACCTCCAGCAGGAGATCTGCGAGGAGGCCCCCTTCTACACCCTGGGCCCCCTCACCACGGACGTCGCGCCCGCGTACGACCACATCACCTCAGGGATCGGCGCCGCGATGATCGCCTGGTGGGGCACCGCGATGCTCTGCTACGTCACCCCCAAGGAGCACCTGGGGCTGCCGGACCGCGACGACGTGAAGACCGGCGTCATCACCTACAAGATCGCCGCCCACGCCGCCGATCTGGCCAAGGGCCACCCCGACGCCCAGGCCTGGGACGACGCGCTCTCCGACGCGCGCTTCGAGTTCCGCTGGGAGGACCAGTTCAACCTGGCCCTCGACCCGGACACGGCACGCTCGTTCCACGACGAGACGCTTCCGGCGGAGCCCGCCAAGACGGCGCACTTCTGCTCCATGTGCGGGCCCAAGTTCTGTTCGATGAAAATTAGCAGAAGCATCACAGAGCAGTTCGGCGGCGACGCCGACGCGACGCCCGAGGAGATCGAGGCGGGGATGCTCCAGAAGTCCAGGGAGTTCGCCGAGGCGGGTAACCGCGTGTACCTGCCGCTCGCGGACTGACACGGATCGCGGAATCTGGCCGCCGGACCCCGGTATCGGAGTCCGGCGGCTTCGTCAGGTGGCGCACGTGCCGCCCAGCAAAGCAGTATGCGAGGCATGGGAACCGACGCGGAGCCGATGGCGGAACACGTTCAACGGTGGTGGCGCGAAGGGCAGGCGCCCGACGGTGACGTGATCGTCTTCGGGGACGGTCGGTTGTCGGTGATGCGGTTCTGGACCACCGAATGCTGGTCGCGTGCAGAGGAGGTCCTTCAAGCCACGGAGTGGACCGTCCGCCACTGGCTGGACGTCGACGTGGTCATGGCATCGTGCGGATACGGCGGATATCGCGCCTACGGAGGAGAATCCGCAGCCCACGGCAGCATCGGCTGGGTCGCCCTGACACGGGACGACGAACATCGGACCCTGGAATGGCTCGCGGTGTGCTCCGAGTCGAACCCGTTCGCCGAGGTGGCTCTCGACGACACCCGCCTGACGGCGGTCAGCACCAGCCACGATGTGTGGACCTTTCCGCGTGACGCTCCGCAGAAGGTGGAGATCAATCGGGTTACCGAACGGGACAGGGGACGGTTTCCTGCCGGGTGAGCACGGTGTCTCCGCGCTGACGCTGTCCTTCATGAAATTCAGCCACGACATCCGCCGCGAGCACGGCGACGCGATGGACGAGGCCGGGGCGGAGGCCGGAATGGCGGAGAAGTCCCGCGAGTTCGCCGCCGCGGGCAACCGGGTCTACCTCCCCCTCGCGGACTGACCCGGCCCGCTCCCGTCAGGACACCGCTCGCCGCCGCGACCCCTCGTCGCGGCGGCGGGCTCGTGCTTGGGTGGGGCCGTCACAACGCCCCTACGCGAGCCCTCCGGAGCAGCCCATGGACAACCTCCGCGCCCTGCGCGTCGCCAACCAATGCTTCGCCCGGCACCTCGACGGGATCGGGGACGACGGGTGGGCGCTGGCCACCCCGTGCAGTGAGTGGACGGTGCGGGAGCTGGTGGGGCACGTCCTCCTGGGGCATGCGCATCTGGTGTCCGTCCTGACGGACGAGCAGGTCGCCCCGGGGCCCGGGGATACGTTCGCGGAGTGGGCCGGTCGGGCGGAGCGGGCCGCCGGGTTACCGGGGGTGGCCGGGCGGACCGTGCGGAATCCGGTCGTCGGCGAGTTGAGCGGGGACGCGGCGGTGCGGATCCGCTGGAGCGATGTCTATGTGCACGCGTGGGATCTGGCGCGGGCCCGGGGCGCGGAGTTCACGCCCGATCAGGAGC
>NZ_GG657754.1:5326104-5334481 GCF_000158915.1 Streptomyces himastatinicus ATCC 53653
TTCCAGCAGGGCCTGCCGCCACGCCTGTCTGGCGCGGTCCACCTCCTCCAGCTGCTCGGCCAGGGCCTCGCCGCGGATCGCGCTGGAGCCGTTGCGCAGGGCGGTGATGAGGAGGCCGACGGCGGCGAGCAGGATGCCCGCGGCGGTGAGGGCGGCGAAGAACCAGCCCGCGGTGATCATGGGTTGGGCGATGGACGGCGCGGGGTCCAGGACGTGCAGCACATAGCCGACGAGCAGGAAGATGATCGCGGCGGTCCCGGCCAGCACCGGGGCCAGCACGGCGAGCATGGGGACCAGCCCCGCCCCTGAGGCGTCCAGGACGGCGCCGGTGAATCCGGCGGAGTGGTCGTGGTCGCCGTCGTCCTCCGGCGCCCCGGGCATCGGCAGGGGCGCGGTGGGCTCGCGCAGTCTGGTGCGGGCGACGACGTAATCCTGGTATTCGGCGGCCGCGCACGCGGTGATGGCGGCCGAGGCGCTGAGCGCCATGGCGCGCAGCTGCTCGGCGGTGAGCCGCTCTCCTATGCCCTTCAGATCCGGTCGGCGGTCAGCGGTACGCAGCACCTCGTCGAGAACTCGCTCGAACTCCGGGCGGTCCTCGGCGAACAGGTGCGGAGCGCTTTTCATGGTGCATCCCCCGATACTCCGTAGGGCCTTGGTGCCGGCTTTCGCCGGTCAGTCGGGCGGAAACGGAGGAGAGCCTGCGACGGATAAACCGATGGTAGAGCCGATCCGGCGCGAGGAGACAGCAAGTTTCGTGATTTGCTCAGCCCCGGTGAGGCCCTCCGTCCGCTTCCGTGCGCGCCCGCATCAGCCTCAGGCACCCAGCGGCAGTTGTACGACCAGCAGTTTTCCGGCCATGGTGATGCCGCCGTCCATCGCGACCGCGAGATTGTCCGCGTAGACGTGCGGGCCCTCGACCGCGGGCGTGCCATCGTCCTCGCCGTCCTCCGAGCCGACTTCGCCCAGCAGATACGGGATCGGGCTGTGCCCGTGGACGATGCGCTCCCCGCCGTAAGCGCCGAGCAATTCACGCGCGGCCGTCGGTCCGGCGTCCTCGTCGCGGAAGGCGAAGCGCTTGGTGAATTTGCGGAACAGGTCCCAGCACTCGTCCGCGTCACTGCGCTGGAGCGTCTCGGTGACGGTGTCGTTGACGGCCTCGATCGAGTCGCCGTACTCCAGATAGGCGGTGGTGTCGGAGTGCACGAGCAGGTGCCCGTCCTCCTCGGCCATCGCGTCCAGCCGCGACATCCACTGGAGGTGATGGTCCTCCAGCCGCTCCATGTCGGTGCGCTGGCCGCCGTTGAGCAGCCAGGCGGCCTGGAAGGAGGCGGTGCCCGCCCCGGAGTGGACGGGGGTGTCGCCGAACCGCTTGGCGCCGATGAGGAGCAGTTCGTGATTGCCCATCAGCGCCTTGCAGTAGCCGCCCGCGGCGGCGGCCTCGGCGGACAGCTGCATCACCAGGTCGATGACGCCGATGCCGTCCGGGCCGCGGTCGGTGAAGTCGCCGAGGAACCACAGCCGGGCGTTCCCGGCCGCCCAGCTGCCCTTGTCGTCGATCAGGCCCTGGGCGGCGAGCGCCTCGCGCAGTTCGTCGTGGTAGCCGTGGACGTCGCCCACGACGAACAGCGGGCCGGGGCCTTCGCCGTCGTCTGGGTCGGCTTCCGGATCGGTCACCGAGGTGAGGGCGATCGTCGGGCGGTCCTGCGGGGGCACCAACTGGGTGTCCGCGATGGTGTGCCCCGGGCCCAGCACCGGCAGCTTCTCCGTCGGGGTGTACCCGTCGGGCATCGGAGCAGGGGCAGGTGCCGGAGGCACCGGACCGGGCGGCGTGGACGCCCCGTACGCGGGCACATGCGGCACCGCCGCCGTGGTCCCTGCCGTGGCTTCCAGACCGGCCCCCTGAGTCATCGACCCCTCCACCATCGCGCCGCCGTGCCACCTTGTGGACCTTGCCTGGTCGACGGCGGTCCGCGGTGTCGTCCGCCCATCATAGGAATGACCGTGAGGGCTTGTGACGCACCAGGGTGCCGTCAATCGGTGCTCGGTCCCGCTCGGACGGTCTTTTATCCCGGATTGGCCCGGTAGCGGAAGCCCCACGGCCTCCAGTCCTTCTCGGGTCATCCTTGAGTCACTCTCAGATCATCCTCCGGCGCGGCTGCGCGGCGGGCTGACCGTCGTACGCGGCGGACGGCGCTGGGACGATGTCCGCACGATCAGTTCGGTGGGTATCACCTGCTCGACGGGACGGTCGCTGTCGAGCCCCTCGATGGCGTCGATGAGCAGTTGCACCACGGCGGTGCCGATCCGGCGCGGCTTCAGCGAGAGCGTGGTGATGGGCGGTTCGGTGGTCCGGTAGACCGTGGACTCGCTACAGCACACCAGCAGCAGGTCCTCGGGGACGCGCAGCCCGTAGCGGCGGGCGGCGGCGAGCAGATCCGTGCCGTTGGGGTCGAAGAGCCCGTAGACCGCGTCGGGGCGGTCCGGCCGGGCGAGCAGCCGGTCGGCGGCGACGGCCCCGGCACAGGGGTCGTGGGCCGGGTACGACTCGTAGACCGGGTCCTGGCCCACCCGCTCGCACCAGTGCAGATACGCCTCGGTCGACAGCCGGGTGTAGGTGTCGGTGCTGGTGCCGGTGAGCAGCCCGATGCGGCGGGCCCCGGCCTCGGCGAGGTGGTCCAGCAGGCCGAGCACGGCCGCCTCGTGGTCGTTGTCGACCCAGGCGGTCACCGGGAGGGTGCCCGCCGGGCGGCCGTCGCTGACCACGGGGAGGCCCTGGCGGAGCAGCTCGGCGACCACCGGGTCGTGGTCGGACGGGTCGATCACGATGGTGCCGTCGAGCGCGACGTTGGACCACACGTCGTGGCGTGAGGTGGCCGGGAGGATGACGAGCGCGTAGCCGCGCGCCAGCGCGGCGGAGGTCGCGGCCCGTGCCATCTCGGCGAAGTAGGCGAACTCGGTGAAGGTGAAAGGTTCATCCCCGTACGTGGTCACGGTCAGGCCGATGAGCCCTGACTTGCCGGTACGGAGGGTACGGGCCGCGGCGGACGGGCGATAGCCCAGCCGCTCGGCGACCTCGCGGACGTGGCGGCGGGTGGCATCCGGGAGCCGTCCCTTGCCGTTGAGCGCGTCGGAGACGGTCGTGATCGAGACCCCGGCGGCGGCGGCCACGTCCCGGATGCCCGCCCTGCCTAACCGGCGGCCGGCCGACCGGCTCACCTGGTGCTTCCCTGCTGCTGTCATGGCCAGCCGATAGTAGGGCCCGGGCACCCGGTCTGCGCGATTCCGCCATCGGTATTCGGAAGGCACGTTTCTGCATGAGCGCTCTGACCAATTCCCTTGGAAAGTAAGCCAGTTGGGGTGCCGGGGAGGGGTCTGGTCGCCCCTGGCATATCCACACCTGGCGATTGCTCGATGTCTCGAAGAGGTCTCAACTCACCTGCACGAGGGATGCGCGCCACGGCGCTCGCCACCGGCGCGCGCACATGAGCGGGGCGCTCCCCCGGCGGGTACGCGGGCGCCCCCGGCGGGTACGCGGGGTGCTCCGGCGGGTACGCCGGGCCGGGCAATCCTCATAAGGTGTGCAGTATTGCCGTGTGCGAAGCCTGTGCACGGAGCCGAAGGGAAGGGCCGAGGAGGACTGCCGGTGAGTGAGAAGAGCCCCAAGCTGCGCGCGGCGCTGGACGGGATTCCGACGTACAAGCCCGGTAAGCCGGCAGCCGGGGACGGCCCCCGGTCCTTCAAGCTGTCCTCCAACGAGAATCCGTATCCGCCGCTGGCCGGAGTGCTGGAGACGGTCGCGAACTCCGCCGCGTCCTTCAACCGCTACCCGGACCTCGCCTGCACCGCGCTGATCGCCGAGCTGGCGACCCGCTTCGACGTACCGCTGGAGCACCTGGCCACCGGGACCGGCTCGGTCGGCCTGGCCCAGCAGATCGTCCAGTCGACGGCCGGGCCGGGCGACGAGGTGATCTACGCCTGGCGGTCCTTCGAGGCATATCCGATCATCACTCAGATCGCGGGCGCGACCTCGGTGCGGGTCCCCCTGACCGACGCGGAGGTCCACGACCTGGACGCGATGGCGGATGCGATCACGGACCGCACCCGGCTGATTTTCGTCTGTAACCCCAACAATCCGACCAGCACCGTGGTGCGCCGGGCGGAGCTGGAGCGGTTCCTGGACCGGGTGCCGTCCGATGTGCTGGTGGTGCTGGACGAGGCGTACATCGAGTTCATCCGGGACGACCAGGTCCCCAACGGCATCGACCTCTACCGGGACCGGCCGAACGTCTGCGTCCTGCGCACCTTCTCCAAGGCGTACGGCCTGGCCGGGCTGCGGGTCGGCTTCGCGATCGCCCATGAGCCGGTCGCCGCGGCGCTGCGCAAGACCGCGGTCCCCTTCGGCGTCAGCCAGCTCGCCCAGGACGCCGCGGTCGCCTCGCTGCACAGCGAGGACGCGCTGCGCGACCGGGTGGAGGCGCTGGTCGCCGAGCGGGCCCGGGTGGCCGGGGCGCTGACCGGACAGGGCTGGACGGTGCCGGAGGCGCACGCGAACTTCGTCTGGCTGCGGCTGGGGGAGCGCACGGCGGACTTCGCGGCGGCGTGCGAGGCGGCGGGTGTGGTCGTGCGGCCGTTCCCGGGCGAGGGGACGCGCGTGACGATCGGCGAGCGGGAGGCGAACGACCTCTTCCTGCGGGCCGCCGAGGGGTTCCGCAAGGAGCTGTGAGCGCGCCGCCGCGCGCCGTCGGCCCCGCTTCGTCAAGGGGCCGGTCGGGCCCTCCCTGATCGGCGAAGGATACCCAAGCGTGACCCATTCGCCCCCTCCCACCCCCAGGTGGGAGGGGGCGAAGGCGTGTGCGTATCATTGCTTGTGAATGTGAATACGTTCACAAGCTCGCTTCGGTGAGCAGCGCGGCACGACCGTGCGGCACGGCAAGACCGTAAGGAGAGATTCACGTGGAGCTGGCTCTGGCGCCGGAGACCCTGGCGCGATGGCAGTTCGGGATCACGACCGTCTACCACTTCCTCTTCGTGCCCCTGACGATCTCTCTTGCGGCGATCACCGCCGGGCTGGAAACCGCCTGGGTGCGCACGGGCAAGGAGAAGTACTTCCACGCCACCAAGTTCTGGGGCAAGCTCTTCCTGATCAACATCGCGATGGGTGTCGTCACCGGCATCGTGCAAGAGTTCCAGTTCGGCATGAACTGGTCCGACTACTCGCGCTTCGTCGGCGACGTCTTCGGTGCCCCGCTCGCGATGGAGGCGCTGCTCGCGTTCTTCTTCGAGTCCACCTTCATCGGCCTGTGGATATTCGGCTGGGACAAGCTGCCGAAGAAGATCCACTGCGCCTGCATCTGGATCGTCTCGCTCGGCACCGTCCTGTCGTCGTACTTCATCCTCGCCGCCAACTCCTGGATGCAGCACCCGACCGGCTACGCCATCGACAAGGCCACCGGAAAGGCCCGGCTGACCGACATCTGGGCGGTGCTGACCCAGGACACCACCCTGGTCGTGGTCTTCCACACCCTCACCGCCGCCTTCCTCACCGGCGGCGCCTTCATCGTCGGCATCGCCTCCCTGCACCTGTGGCGGGCCAAGCGCAAGCAGCTCCGCGGCGAGGAGCTGGGCGCCAAGGAGAAGAAGCAGATCGGGGCGATGCGGGCCAGCCTGCGGGTCGGTCTGATCGTGGCCGTCGTCGCCGGGCTGGGCACGGCGATCAGCGGCGACTCGCTCGGCAAGGTGATGTTCGAGCAGCAGCCGATGAAGATGGCATCGGCGGAGGCCCTGTGGGACACCCAGGCGCCCGCACCCTTCTCGGTCTTCGCGGTGGGCGACGTCAGCGAGGGGCACAACAGCGTCGAACTGGAGGTCCCGGCGGCGCTGTCCTTCCTCGCGCACAGCAACTTCACCGACGCCGTCCCCGGCATCAACGACGTCGCCCAGAAGGAGGCCGCCGCCTACGGCGGTCAGCCCGAGGACTACATCCCCAGCATCTTCATGACCTTCTGGGGCTTCCGGCTGATGATCGGCTTCGGCATGACGTCGTTCGCCGCCGGTGTCATCGGGCTGTGGACGACCCGGAAGAAGCGCTGGCTCGACCCCGCGTTCCGCACCGCCGAGGACGAGGTCCCCCGGCTCATGCTCACCACGACGCGCGAGATGAGCCCGCTGCTCACGAAGTGGTCCTGGCGGATCGGCATCCTCACCATGGGCTTCCCGCTCATCGCCAACTCCTTCGGCTGGATCTTCACCGAGATGGGCCGCCAGCCCTGGGCGGTGTACGGGCTGATGAAGACCTCCGACGCGGTCTCCCCCGGGGTGAGCCAGACCGAGGTCCTCATCTCCCTCGGCGTCTTCACGCTGCTGTACGGCGTGCTCGCCGTGATCGAGGTGCGGCTGCTGGCCAAGTACGCCAAGGCCGGGCCGGACACCGACGAGAAGCCGCCCGCCGAGGACCCCAAGCTGCGGCTGCCCTCGGGCGGCCCGGGTGGTCCCGGCGGCGGGTCCGCCGCGGAGGACGACGCCGACAAGCCGCTGACCTTCGCGTACTGACGCGCACTGACGGTCGGAGAGACTCATGCACCTTCACGACTTCTGGTTCCTGCTGATCGCCTTCCTGTGGACCGGCTACTTCTTCCTCGAAGGCTTCGACTTCGGCATCGGCGTGCTGACCAAGCTGCTGGCCCGGGACCGCACCGAGCGCCGCGTGCTGATCAACACCATCGGGCCGGTCTGGGACGGCAACGAGGTCTGGCTGATCACGGCCGCCGGCGCCACCTTCGCCGCCTTCCCCGACTGGTACGCGACCCTCTTCAGCGGCTTCTATCTGCCGCTGCTGGCCATCCTGGTCTGTCTGATCCTGCGCGGTGTCGCCTTCGAGTACCGGCACAAGCGTGCCGAGGACCGCTGGCAGCGGAACTGGGAGCACACGATCTTCTGGTGCTCGCTGCTCCCCGCGTTCCTGTGGGGCGCGATCTTCGCCAACCTGGTGCACGGGGTGCAGGGCGCGACGGGCTTGAGCCGCTGGAAGTCCGTCCAGGTCATGACGCCGGGGTTGAGGTGCGGCAGCAGCCCGGCTGGTGCTGTTCACCTTCCACGGCGCGGTCTTCGCCGCGCTCAAGACGACCGGGGACATCCGGGCGCGGTCGCGCCGGTACGCGGCCTGGCTCGGCCCGGTCGCGGCCGTGGTCGCGCTGCTGTTCCTCGGCTGGACCCAGGCCGACAGCGGCAACGGGCGCAGCCTGGTCGCCGTGGTCCTCGTGGCGGTGGCGCTGGCCGCGGCCCTGGTGATGAACGCGCGGGGGCGCGAGGGCTGGGCGTTCGGCCTGTCCGGCGTGGCCGTCGCCGCGTCGGTCGCGATGCTCTTCCTGGCGCTGTTCCCGGACGTCATGCCGTCCTCGCTGGACCCGAAGTGGAGCCTGACGGCGGCGAACGCGGCCGCGAGCGCCTATCCGCTGAAGATCATGACGTGGGTCGGGGTCATCATGATGCCGCTGATCATGGCCTACCAGGCGTGGACGTACTGGGTCTTCCGCAAGCGCATCGGCACCCAGCACATCCCCGCCGCGCACTGATGCGGCCGCTGCCTCAGGTGGTGTGTTTCACGTGAAACCAATCGACCCCCGGCTGCTCCGGTACGCGCGGGCGACCCGGTTCTTCCTGGCGGCCTCCGTGGCGCTGGGGCTCGCCGGGGCCGGGCTCGTCATCGCGCAGGCGATGCTCATCGCCGAGATCGTGGTGGGTGCGTTCCAGCGGAGCCAGGGTGTTGGCGCGCTGACCGCGCCGCTGATCTGGCTGGCGCTGGTCGCCGGGGGCCGGGCTGCCGTCTCCTGGCTGACCGAGCTGGCCGCGCACCGGGCGAGCGCCGCGGTCAAGTCGGAGCTGCGGCTGGGGCTGCTGGAGCGGGCCGTACGGCTGGGGCCCGGCTGGCTGGACTCCCAGCGCACCGGGGAACTCACCACCCTCGCCACCCGTGGCATCGACGCCCTGGACGACTACTTCGCCCGCTATCTGCCCCAACTGGGCCTCGCGGTGGTGGTTCCGGCGGCGGTGCTCGCCCGGATCGTCACCGCCGACTGGGTCTCGGCGGTGGTCATCGTCGTCACCCTGCCGCTGATCCCGCTGTTCATGGTGCTCATCGGCTGGGCCACCCAGTCCCGGATGGACCGTCAGTGGCGGCTGCTGTCCGGGCTGTCCGGCCACTTCCTCGACGTCGTCGCCGGACTGCCGACCCTCAAGGTCTTCGGCCGCGCCAAGGCCCAGGCCGCCGCGATCCGGTCCATCACCGCCGACTACCGGCGGGCCACGCTGAAGACGCTGCGGCTGGCCTTCCTGTCCTCCTTCGCCCTGGAGCTGCTGTCCACGCTGTCCGTCGCGCTGG
>NZ_GG657754.1:5335040-5338752 GCF_000158915.1 Streptomyces himastatinicus ATCC 53653
GCAGGCCGACGCCCTCAGCTTCGTCTCCGCGCTGCCCGAGGGGGCCGGTACCCGGCTCGGCGAGATGGGCGCGGGCCTCTCCGCGGGCCAGCGCCAGCGGATCGCCCTGGCCCGCGCCTTCCTGAACGACCGCCCGGTGCTGCTGCTCGACGAGCCCACCGCGAACCTCGACGGCGCGACGGAGGCGGCCGTCGTCGGCGCGGTGCGGCGGCTGGCCGAGGGCCGCACGGTCCTCCTGGTCGTCCACCGCCCGGCCCTGCTCCCGCTGGCCGACCGCGTCATCTCCCTGTCGGTGCCCGCAGGCCCACCCGGGCCTGCGGCCAGCTGCGGCCACCCGGGTGTGGGCCGGACCGAGCCCGCCGCCGAGGCCGCCGTGTCCGCCGCACGGGCGGCCGGAGCTGCGCGCGCCGAGGCGCGCGGTGTGGTGGCGGCAGGGGACGCGCCTGCGCGTGGTGAGACGCGCGGTGCGGCGCCGTGGGAGTCGGCGGAGGGCGGTCCGGACGGTGCGGGGGAACGGCCCGGCGCGGGCTGGAGGGGGCCCGTTGGCCCGGGGAGCCCTGCGGCGGACGGTGAGTGCGAGGCCGGTTCGGACAGCCCGCGCGGGCGAGCAGGGGGCGACGGTGGCGCCGAGGGCGCCGCACGGGTCGCCGGATCCGCGCGCACCGAAGCGCCTTTGGCCGCCGCAGCGGCCGCCGCGCCTGGGCGCCCCGCGGCGCGCGGTGCCGGGGCAGCGGATGCGGCTGGGGTGTTGGCACGGGTGCGGGCTGGCGCTCGTGGGGGGCGGGGGCGGTTCTTGTTGGCGCTGGGGCTCGGGAGCCTCGCGCTCATCAGCGCCGTGGGGCTGATGGCCGTGTCCGGGTGGCTGATCTCGCGGGCGTCCCAGGAGCCGCCGGTGCTGTATCTGATGGTGGCGGTCACCGCGACCCGGGCGTTCGGGATCGGCCGGGCCGTCTTCCGCTACGCCGAGCGGCTGGTCTCGCACGACGCGGTGCTGCGGGTGCTGGCCGAGCTGCGGGTCGCCGTCTACCGGCGGCTGGAGCGGCTGGCGCCCGCGGGGCTCAGGGAGACCCGGCGCGGGGATCTGCTCTCGCGGCTGGTGGCCGACGTGGACGCCGTCCAGGACTACTTCCTGCGCTGGCTGCTGCCGGTCGGCGCGGCGCTGGTCGTGAGCGCCGCCTCGGTCGGGTTCACCGCCTGGGTGCTGCCCGAGGCCGGGGCCGTGCTCGCGGTCGGGCTGCTGGTGGCCGGGGTCGGAGCGCCCGCCGTGTCGGGCGCGCTCGCCCGGCGCGCGGAGCGTCGGCTGTCGCCCGCGCGCGGCGCGCTGTCGGCGCAGGTGGTGGATCTGCTGGCCGGGACCGCAGAGCTGACGGTCGCGGGCGCGCTGCCGCGTCGGCTGGACGCGGTGCGCCGGGCCGACGGGGTGCTCACCCGGATCGCCAGGCGGGGCGCCGCCGCCACCGGCGCGGGCGCCGGGCTGTCCGCCCTCGTGTGCGGTCTGACAGTGGCCGTCGCGGCGTGGACCGGGGTCGGGGCGGTGGCCGACGGGCGGATCCACGGGGTGTGGCTGGCCGTCGTGGTGCTGACGCCGCTGGCCGCCTTCGAGGCGGTCGCCGGGCTGCCGCTCGCGGTGCAGCACCGGCAGCGGGTGCGGCGGGCCGCCGAGCGGGTGTACGAGGTGATCGACGCGCCGCTTCCGGTACGGGACGGCGGCACCGAGGAACCGCCCGAGTCGGCCTTCCCGCTGGTGGTGCGCGGGCTGTCGGCGCGCCACGCGGGGCAGCGCACCCGCGCGCTGGACGGGTTCGACCTGGAGCTGCGTCCGGGCCGCCGGATCGCGGTCGTCGGCCCGTCCGGCTCCGGCAAGACCACCCTTGCACAGGTGCTGCTGCGCTTCCTGGACGCCGAGGACGGTACGTACACCCTGGCGGGCCGGGACGCGACGGCCGTGGACGGGGACGCGGTGCGGCGGCTGGTCGGGCTGTGCGCCCAGGACGCGCACATCTTCGACAGCTCGCTGCGGGAGAACCTGCGGCTCGCGCGCCCCGGCGCGGGCGACGACGAGCTGCGCACGGCGCTGGCCGCCGCCCGGCTGCTGGAGTGGGTGGACGGGCTGCCGGACGGGCTCGACACCCACGTCGGCGAGCTGGGCGCGCGGCTCTCCGGCGGCCAGCGGCAGCGGCTCGCGCTGGCCCGTGCGCTGCTGGCGGACTTCCCGGTGCTGGTGCTGGACGAGCCCGCCGAGCACCTGGACCTGCCCACGGCCGACGCCCTGACCGCCGACCTGCTGACGGCGACCCGGGGCCGTACGACCGTGCTGATCACCCACCGCCTCGCGGGGCTGGAGGCGGTCGACGAGGTGATCGTGCTCGACGGCGGCCGGGCCGTACAGCGCGGTACGTACGGGGAACTGGCCGCGGTGGACGGGCCGTTCGGCCGGATGCTGGAGCGCGAGGCCGCGGAGGCCGGGCCGGGGCGCGCGGACGAGACGCTGCCGCTGCGCCCGGGCGCCCCCGTCTGACGGCGGGGGCGCCTCCCGGCGGCGGAAACCTCCGCTTTCCCGGGCAAAAGCCATTCATTACGCTCGGACCATGGCGGCCTCGGTACCGACACCGGACCCCCTGGACGTCGCCGCGGAGGCGACCCGAGGGCTCCAGGGGCTGTCCACCGAGCTGACCGCGCGCGTGCCGCGGCTGCTGGAGGCGATGCGCTCCATCGGCACCGGCCTGGAGCTGCGCGTGGTCCTCGACCGGATCGCCGAGACCGCGGCCGAGCTGGCGGGCGCCCGGTGCGCGGCGATCGGCGGATACGACGCGGCGGGGCAGGGGCTCGCCGACGTCATCTCGTACGGGGTGACCGAGGCGGACCGGGAGCGGTGCGGCTCGCTGGTCAGCGCCCGGTCCGCCGGGGCGGGGCTGCTGTCGGCCGATCCGCTGCCGCGGTCCTTCCTCGGGGTGCCGATCCGGGTGGGGGACGAGGTCTTCGGCCATCTGTGCCTCGCCGAGAAACGGGACGGCGGGGAGTTCAGCGTGCCCGATCTGCACATGGTCAAGGTGCTGGCGACGGAGGCGGGCATCGCCATTGGCAACGCCCGCTTCCATGAGGCGACCCGGCAGCGCGAGCGGTGGATCGACGGTTCGGTGGCCGTCACCCACTCCCTGCTGTCCGGAGACGCCGAGGACGCCCTGGTGGTGGTCGCGGAGAAGGCCCGTCAGCTGGCCGGTTCGGCGGCGGGCTTCGTGCTGGTGCCGGAGGAGGGCGGCGGGCTGGAGATCGTGGCGGTCGACGCCGCGAACCCTGCGGAGGGGGCCGCGCTGCTCGGCACGGTCGTCCCGGCCGGGTCCCCGGCCGTGCCGCGCCTGCTGGCCGGGGAGCCGGTCTTCGTCGACGACCCGGCCGCCGAACCCCGGCCGATCGCCGGGGTCCTGGGCCGTTACGGGCCGAACATGATGCTGCCGCTGAGCGGTGGCGACCGGGTGCTGGGCGTGCTGGCCACCCCGCGCGACCCGGGCGCCCGGCCCTTCACCGCGACCGAGCGCAGGCTCGCCCTCCAGTTCGCGGCGCAGGCCGCGGTCGCGCTGGTGCTCGCCGAGGCGCAGCGCGACCGGGAGCGGCTGGCGGTGCTGGAGGAGCGGGACCGGATCGCCCGCGATCTCCACGACCTCGTCATCCAGCGGCTGTTCGCGACGGGGATGCTGCTGGAGAGCGCGCGGCG
>NZ_GG657754.1:5338874-5356582 GCF_000158915.1 Streptomyces himastatinicus ATCC 53653
TCCAGCAGGGCCCCGGAGGGGGCGCCCTCGGGGCTGCGCACCCGGGTGCTGCGGGAGGTGGGGGCGGCCACGGTGCCGCTCGGCTTCCAGCCGTCGCTCAGCTTTGTCGGCCCGGTCGACACACGGGTCGGCGAAGCGGCCGGGAACAGCCTCATCGCGGCGCTGCGCGAGGCGTTGTCCAACGCGTTCCGGCATGCCCGGGCGGCGCGTATCGAGGTGGTCGTGGACGTGACGGCCCGGCTCGCCGACGGGCGTCCGGCGGTGCGGCTGACGGTCGCGGACGACGGGGTGGGCGTTCCGGAGGGCGGGCGGCGCAGCGGACTCGCGAACCTGGCCCGGAGGGCGGAGGCGCTGGGCGGGTCGAGCACCTACGGGCCGGGCCTCGGCGCGGAGGACGCGGCGGACGCGGCGGACGCGTTGGGCGCGTTGGGCGGTACGACGGTGGTCTGGCAGGTCCCGCTGTAGAGGCGTACGTCGCCCGGGCGGCCCAACTCCTCACCTACGCGGTCCAACTATCAGCCCGTCAGAATGCGCGGCGCCGAACCCGCCGATGGGATGAGCCTCGCGGGCCGCCTCGGTCCTCCGTATCCCTTCGCACTCCGCGGTATTTCCTGCGGGGAAGGAAGTCATGACGTGAAAAGCCAGAGTCCTACTCCTCAGCGTTCCCGGACGCGCCGCCGGGTCTTCTTCGCCTCCGTCGCGACCGCGGCGGCCGTTTCCAGCCAGCTGCTGACCATGGCGCCCGTCCAGGCGGATGACACCACGATGACCGGTGGCGGGCACCCCAAGCCGCCGAAGCCCCCGGTCATCATCCACGGGGTGCAGGAGTTCACCGCGGACGGCACCTTCACGCCGCCCCCCGGGGTCACCTCGGTGCACGTCCAGGCATGGGGCGCGGGCGGTGGTGGCGGCGGCGGTGGCGGCGCGAGCAGCGTCGCCGCGGGTGGTACCGGCGGTGGCGGCGGGGCCGGCGGCTTCACCTGGTGTGTCATCCCGGTCGTGCCGTTCGCCACGTACACGGTGGACCTGGGGACGGGTGGCACCTTTGGTCCCGGTGGTCCCGGTGGCACCACGACCGGCACCGGGGGTACGGCCGGTGGTAACGGCGGCCCGACGAGCCTGGCCTCCATCCTCGGTCCCCAGCTCATCGCCGGCGGCGGCATCGGCGGTGGCGGCGGTGGCGCCGGCACGACCACCGCGGGCGTCGGCGGCGCCGGCGGCGCCGGGGGCACCGGCGCCTGCAACAGCATCTACGCGGTCAACCGGACCGGTGAGAGCGGCGAGTCCGGCACCACTGGCGGCGACGGCGGCGACGCCGTCGACGGCATCGTGGGGCTTCCCCTGACGAACACCGGCGCGGGCGGTGACGGCGGCAGTGGCGGCAACACCCCGGGCGACGCGGGCGACAACGGCACCGCGGGCGGCAACGGGTACGCCGTCATCTTCTGGTAAGCCGACCCCGGTCGGACACGGAACCGCCCCCGGCACACCGGCCGGGGGCGGTTCCGTGTCGTCGTCCGGCTATCCGGCGAGGATCCGCTCGATGACGGCGGCGACGCCGTCCTCGGTGTTGGCGCCGGTGCGGTGGGTGGTCGCGGCGAGTACGTCCGGGTGGGCGTTGGCCATGGCGTACGAGGTGCCCGCCCAGGTCAGCATCTCCAGGTCGTTGGGCATGTCGCCGAACGCCACGACCTCCTCCGCTGCGATGCCGCGCTCCTCGCAGCACATAGCGAGGGTGGATGCCTTGGAGACCCCCGGCCCGCTGACCTCCAGCAGGGCGGACGGGCTGGAGCGGGTGAAGGCGCCGTGCTCGCCCGCGACGGTGCGGGCCAGCTGGAGGAAGTCGTCCGGCGCCAGCTCCTTGTGGTGGGCGAGCAGCTTGAGGACGGGGGTGTCGGCGTGCGGGAAGCCGTCGTCGAGCAGCTTCTCGGCGGGGGCGATGATCGCGCCCGGGTCGAGGTGGAAGGGCGGGTACTCCGGCTCGTAGAAGATGCCGCCGCTGCGTTCGACCGCGAAGGACGTGCCGGGGGCGGCCCGGCGCAGCGCCTCCACGACGGACAGTGCCCGGCCGGCGGCCAGCGGGCGGACCTCGACCAGCAGCCCGCCCTGGTGCAGGTCGACCACGGCGGCGCCGTTCGCGCAGATCGCCAGGCCGTGTCCGTGCACATGGGCGCTGACCACGTCCATCCAGCGGGCCGGGCGGCCGGTGACGAAGAACACCTCGATGCCCGCCCGCTCGGCCGCGGCCAGGGCCTCGACGGTGCGGTCCGAGACCGTCTTGTCGTCCCGCAGCAGGGTGCCGTCGAGGTCGGTGGCGATCAGCCGGGGGCGGGGTGTGGCGGAGGCGGAACGGTCAGGGGCCGGGTTCTCGGGCTGCTCGATGGCTGGGGTCACGGCCCCCATCCTCCCGTATGGGCCGCTCATCGGTGAGGGAAGGGCGCTCGACTGGGGCCCGCCCCCACCGCGCGTGGCTCTGTCAGAGGCAGCGCTTAGGCTCGACGCCATGCGAGTGAGCACCGTGATCCTGCCCGTCGACCGCTGGGCCGACGGCGGCAGGGAGCTATGGCAGCGCGCCGAGGAGCTGGGTTTCCACGCGGCGTACACCTACGACCACCTGTCCTGGCGCAGCTTCCGCGACGGGCCCTGGTTCGGGGCGGTGCCGACGCTGACCGCGGCCGCCGCGGCGACCTCCCGGCTGCGGCTGGGCACGCTGGTCACCTCCCCCAACTTCCGGCACCCGGTGACGCTCGCCAAGGAGCTGATCTCGCTGGACGACATCTCTGGCGGCCGCATCACGCTCGGCATCGGCGCGGGCGGCTCCGGCTTCGACGCGACGGCGCTGCTGCGCGGCGCGGAGGAGGCGTGGACGCCGCGGGAGCGGGCGGACCGGTTCGGCGAGTTCACCGAGCTGCTCGACCGGCTGCTGACGCACGACGTGGTGAGCCACGAGGGCGAGCACTACAGCGCGCGCGAGGTGCGCAACATCCCCGGCTGTGTGCAGCGCCCCCGGCTGCCGTTCGCGGTCGCGGCCACCGGCCCGCGCGGGATGCGGCTCGCGGCGCGGTTCGGGCAGGCGTGGGTGACCACGGGCGACCCGAAGCTCTTCGAGACGGGGACGCCCGCCGATTCGCTGGCCGCCATCGGCCGCCAGGTCGAGCGGCTCGGCAAGGCCTGCGCCGACGCGGGGCGGGCGGACGAGCCGGACAAGGTCCTGCTCACCGGCTTCACCCCGGACGGGACGCGTCCGCTCAGCTCGGTGGACGCCTTCGTCGACTTCGCGGGCGAGCACGCGCGGCTGGGCATCGACGAGATCGTGCTGCACTGGCCGATCGCCGACTCGGTCTTCGAAGCCGACCCCGGGGTCTTCGAGAAGATCGCCACGGAGGGCGCGGAGCGGGTCGCTGCCCTCTGACACCGCCCTCCGAAACCGCGAGGGATACCGTGTTCCGTTATGCCGCATGCGCCGCAGATGCCGCGAAGGCCGGAATGAGGAGCAGAATCGGGTAGAGAGGCTCCCGCTGCCGCAGTGACTGTGGAGGCACCCCATGCCGCATACCCGCTATGCCCCCGACCGTGGGCTGACCACCCGCATGGTCGTGACCATGTTCCTCATCGGCCTGCTCTACGTGGTCTTCGTCGGTGTGCTGATCGCGCTGCTGCGCGGTGCCTGGCCGCTGATCCTGCTGATCGCGGGCGGGCTCTTCATCGCGCAGTTCTGGTTCAGCGACAAGATCGCGGCGTTCAGCATGGGCGCCCGGGAGGTCACCCCGCAGCAGGCGCCCGAGCTGCACGGTGCGGTGGACCGGCTGTGCGCGCTCGCCGATATGCCGAAGCCGCGGGTGGCGATCGCCGACAGCGATGTGCCGAACGCGTTCGCGACCGGCCGCAGCCAGAAGAACGCGCTGGTGTGCGCGACGACGGGGCTGCTGCGGCGGCTGGAGCCGGACGAGCTGGAAGGCGTCCTCGCCCATGAGCTGTCCCATGTCGCGCACCGCGATGTGGCGGTCATGACCATCGCCTCGTTCCTCGGCGTGCTGGCGGGCATCATGACCCGGGCCGCCCTGTGGGGCGGGCTGTCCCGCAGCAGCCGCAACAACAACGTGGGCATCGCGGTCCTGCTGATCCCGCTGGTCAGCGCCGTGGTGTACGCGATCAGCTTTCTGCTGACCCGGCTGCTGTCCCGCTACCGCGAACTGTCCGCCGACCGGGCCGGTGCCCTGCTGACCGGCCGCCCCTCGGCGCTCGCCGCCGCGCTCACCAAGGTGACCGGGCAGATGGCCCGCATCCCGACCCGCGATCTGCGCAAGGTCGAGCCGTTCAACGCCTTCTTCTTCGCCCCGGCGCTCTCCGGGCAGAGCCTCAGCACGCTGCTGTCCTCGCATCCGACGCTGGAGCGGCGGCTCGACCAGCTCGGGCGTATCTCCGCCCAGCTGGGCCAGCCGGGGAAGGGCTGAGGGCGCATGGGATTCCTCGACGTCATCCTCGGCCGCAGCAAGCCCGTACGGCCCGACCTCGACCAGCTCTTCGGGCTGCCGTCGGCCGCGATCACCCTGGAGGCGGGGGCCGGGTTCACCCCGACGGGGCTCGGGTCGGTCTGCTTCGCCAGCGTCGAGGGCGGCGCCTTCGGCCGCCTCCAGAGCGACGTACGCGAACTGCTGGACGCGGACACCGACCGGGGCGGGGTGCCGGTGGAGTTCAGCCTGGACGGTTACGGCTACACCTGGCTGCTGGCCCGGCAGCCGCCGGACGACGTGGCGGCCCTGGTGAACGACCTGCACGCGGTCAACACGCTGCTCCAGGACGGGGGGTTCGGCCCGCAGCTGCTGTGCTCGCTGCTCGGGTTCCACGAGGCGGCGGGGCGTTCGCTGGCGCTCGTCTATCTGTACAAGCGCGGTACGTTCTATCCCTTCGCACCGCTGCCGGGCGCCGCCGAGAAGCGGGACAACGCGCTGGAACTCCAGGTGCGGGCGCTGCTCGGGGACGATCTGCGGATCGAGCAGGATCTGAGCCGGTGGTTCCCGGTGTGGGGCGCGCCCGGGCTCCACACCTGAGGCTTGCGCTCAGCCGGGGAAGCGCAGAAAGCCCGGCGGGACATGGCCGACGAGCCAGACGCCGTTGTCGCTGACCCGGAGGTACGCGGGCGGCTCGGCGTCCGGCTCAAGGGTGGCTCGTGCGGTGGGCCCACGGCAGGTGTTTTTTCGTGCCGGTCGGGGGCACGCGCGCTTACAGCCGCACGGCGGCGGACTCAACGGGACCGAGCGTTCAAGGGGGAGCGGACATGGGTTATGTACGCGGCTTCGCCCCGTGGATCGCCTTCTCCGTCGTGGCGATGCTGGGCTGGCAGTGGGGCGCGCTGGCCGGGCTGGTGCTGGGCGGCTGGCTGCTGATCCAGTGCCGCAGGGAGGGAGTGGCCGCGGACGCCCTGATCCTGGACGCCAGCACGGTGCTGTTCTTCGCGGCGCTGACCACCTGGGCCTTCGCCCGCCCCGACAGCGGCCTCAAGGACTACGGCGGCGGGCTGTCGATGGGCTGGCTGGCCGTCACCGCCTGGGCGACGCTCGTGATCGGGCACCCCTTCACCACCGGTATCGCCCGGCGGCAGGCGCCACGCGAGGTGTGGCACACCGCGGTGTTCCGGCGGATCAACGTGGTGATCTCCTCGGTCTGGGCGGGCGCCTTCACCCTGACCGCCGCGGCGCTGGCCGTCTCGGTGGCCGCCGGTCTGGACAGCTGGGTGCCGCTGGCGGTGCAGGCCGCCGGGTTCGTCCTGCCCGCCCTGTTCACCGCCCGCTATCCGGAGCGCGCCCGGGCCCGTCTCGCCCCGGACGCCGCCCGGGCGTGACATCGCCTGACGGTCCCGCTTCCTTCTCGACCGAGGTGACGAACTCGCCGATCCACGCGGTGAGCTGACCGGGCCGGGAGCGCGGCATCCCGTGCCGGGCGGCCAGGGTGCGCCGGGTCAGCCGGGGCACCCAGGTCTCCAGCTCGTCGTACAGCCGCACCGACAGGAACGGGTCCCGGGTGGGGACGATCAGCTGGACCGGGGCATGGGCGTACGGGTCGCTACGGGGCCGGAACAACCGCTTCCGGATGTTGTCGCGGTACAGCCAGGCGCCGTGGGCGGCGTCATCCGGCAGCGACGCGGTCGGATAGCCGTCGCTCGGTACCCGTTCCATGCGCTCCAGCAGCCGGGGCCAGTGCCTGCCGAGCCGGCCGCGCCACAGCGCCTCGGGGATCTTGGGCAGGTGCAGCGCGGTCACGTACCAGGACCGGGCGGACTGGCCGAGGAGCTGGGCGGTCCGGCGCGGGGTCGGCCGGGTCAGCCGCTTTCTGATCCAGTGCCCGAAGTGGTCGAGCGACGGGCCGGACAGCGAGGTGAACGAGGCGATCCGCCCCTCGGTGAGCCCCACGCTGACGAACTCCCACCCCTGCACCGACCCCCAGTCATGGCCGACGAGATGCACCGGCCGGTCCGGGCTGACGGCGTCGGCCACCGCCAGGAAGTCATCGGTCAGCCTCTCCAGGGTGAAGCCGCCGCGCAGCGGCGCCGGGGCCGTCGAGCGGCCGCAGCCGCGCACGTCGTACAGGACGACATGGAAGCCCCAGCGCGCGGCGAGCCCGGACGCGACCGCCGCCCACACCTCCTTGCTGTCCGGATATCCGTGCAGCAGCACCACCGTGGGCCGCGCCGGATCGCCCAGTTCGGCGACGCACAGCTCCACGCCGTCCGTGTGGACCGTGCGCACGGCCGCTCCCGCGATCCCGCCCGTCATCCCGTCCGTCATGCCGTCCTCCCCTACCGGGGACGGGGTCCGCCGTCCCCGGGTCGGTCTTCCCCTTACGGGAGTGTCAGACCCGAGGAGTAGGGAAATCCAGCCGTCTGGGGTGACGTGGGCTGTGGCTCACACCACTACCGTCGAACACGTGACTGTGATCGCCACCGAAAGCCTGAGCAAGCGGTTCCCCAGGGTCACCGCGCTCGACCGGCTGTCCGTCGACATCACCCCGGGCGTTACCGGCCTGGTGGGTGCCAACGGCGCCGGCAAGTCGACTCTGATCAAGATCCTGCTCGGGCTGTCCCCCGCCAGTGAGGGCCGTGCCGCCGTCCTCGGCCTCGACGTGGCCACCGAGGGCAGCGCCATCCGCGAGAGCGTGGGCTACATGCCCGAGCACGACTGCCTGCCGCCCGATGTGTCGGCGACGGAGTTCGTCGTCCACATGGCGCGCATGTCCGGGCTGCCGCCGTCCGCCGCCCGTGAGCGCACCGCCGACACGCTGCGCCATGTCGGGCTGTACGAGGAGCGATATCGCCCCATCGGCGGCTACTCGACCGGTATGAAGCAGCGCGTCAAGCTCGCCCAGGCGCTGGTGCACGACCCGAAGCTGGTCCTGCTGGACGAGCCGACGAACGGCCTCGACCCGGTCGGCCGCGACGACATGCTCGGCCTGATCCGCCGCATCCACACCGACTTCGGCATCTCGGTCCTGGTCACCTCGCATCTGCTCGGCGAACTGGAGCGCACCTGCGACCACGTGGTGGTCATCGACGGCGGCAAGCTGCTGCGGTCCAGCTCCACCAGCGACTTCACCCAGGCGACGGCCTCCCTCGCGGTCGAGGTCACCGACACCGACGAGCACCCGGACGGCACGGCCGCGCTGCGTGCCGCCCTCGACCGGGCCGGGCTCACCGCCTCGCCCGCGCGCCGCGGCGCGGACGGGGCGCCCGCCTCGGACCATCTGCTGCTCGTGGACGTCGAGGGCGAGGAGACGTACGACGCGGTCCGGGACGCCATCGCCGGTCTCGGCCTCGGCCTGGTCCGCATGGAACAGCGACGCCACCGCATCGCGGAGATCTTCAGCTCCGACAGCGACGGCTCCGACAGCGAAGGCAACGGAAACGGAGGTGCCGTCGATGCCGTCTGAGACCGTGCCCCAGCAACAGCGCGCCGACGTCATTCACAACATCGGCTACCGCCACTACGAGGGCCCCCGGCTCGGCCGCGCCTACGCCCGCCGCTCGCTCTTCGCCCAGAGCCTGCGCGGCGCCTACGGCCTCGGCCGCTCGGCGAAGTCCAAGGTCGCGCCGATGCTGCTGTTCGCCGTCATGTGCGTGCCCGCGGCGATCATCGTCTCGGTCGCCATCGCGACCGACCTCAAGAAGCTCCCGGTCGAGTACACCCGTTACGCGGTCATGCTCCAGGCGGTCATCGGCCTGTACATCGCCGCCCAGGCACCGCAGGCCGTCTCCCGCGATCTGCGCTTCAAGACCATCCCGCTCTACTTCTCGCGGCCCATCGAAACGGTGGACTACGTGGCGGCCAAGTTCGGAGCCATGGCCTCCGCCCTCTTCCTGCTCACCGCCGCGCCCCTGGTGATCCTCTACACCGGGGCCCTGCTCGCCAAGCTCGACTTCGCCGACCAGACGAAGGGCTTCGCGCAAGGACTGGTCTCCGTGGGTCTGCTCTCGCTCCTCTTCGCCGGCATCAGTCTGGTCATCGCCGCGATCACCCCGCGGCGCGGCTTCGGCGTCGCCGCCGTCATCGCCGTGCTGACCATCTCCTACGGCGCGGTGTCCACCGTCCAGGCCATCGCGTTCGAGCAGGACTCCACCGGCGTGGTGCGCTGGCTCGGGCTGTTCTCGCCGATCACGATCATCGACGGGGTGCAGACGGCGTTCCTCGGTGCCTCCTCCTCGTTCCCCGGCGGCTTCGGCCCGGGTGCCGGGCCCGGCGCCGTCTACGTCCTCGTCCTCCTCGGCCTGATCGTCGGCTCGTTCGGGCTGCTGATGCGCCGCTACCGAAAGGTCGGGCTGTGACCACGATCGCCATCGACAACGTCTCGCGCTGGTTCGGGAACGTCGTGGCCGTCAACGACGTGACCATGACCATCGGGCCCGGGGTCACCGGGCTCCTCGGCCCCAACGGCGCGGGCAAGTCCACCCTCATCAACATGATGGGCGGCTTCCTGGCCCCCTCCACCGGGAGCGTCACCCTGGACGGCGCCGCGATCTGGCGCAACGAGCAGGCGTACCGCCACATCGGCATCGTCCCCGAGCGCGAGGGGATGTACGACTTCCTCACCGGCCGCGAGTTCGTCATCGCCAACGCCGAGCTGCACGGGCTGCCCGATCCCCGCGCCGCCGCCCGCAAGGCGCTCGACACCGTCGAGATGGACTACGCCGGATCGCGCAAGATCTCCACGTACAGCAAGGGCATGCGCCAGCGCGTGAAGATGGCGTCCGCCCTGGTCCACGAGCCGTCGGTGCTGCTCCTCGACGAGCCGTTCAACGGCATGGACCCGCGCCAGCGGATGCAGCTGATGGAGCTGCTGCGGCGGATGGGCGCTGAGGGCCGTACGGTGCTGTTCTCCTCGCACATCCTGGAGGAGGTCGAGCAACTGGCCGCGCACATCGAGGTGATCGTCGCGGGACGGCACGCCGCCTCCGGCGACTTCCGCAAGATCCGACGGCTGATGACGGACCGTCCGCACCGCTATCTCGTACGGTCCAGCGACGACCGCGCGCTTGCCGCCGCCCTCATCGCCGACCCGTCGACCACCGGTATCCAGGTGGACGCGAGCGACGGCGCCGACGGCGGACTGCACATCCAGGCCGTCGACTTCACGCGCTTCACCGAACTGCTGCCCCGTGTGGCCCGTGAACAGGGCATCCGGCTCCTCACGGTCTCGCCCTCCGACGAGTCCCTGGAGAGCGTCTTCTCCTACCTCGTCGCGGCCTGAAAGGAGCCCCTGCGATGTCCGCGCTCTACCATCCCACCGTCGCCCGGCTCACGTACCGGGCTCTGCTCGGCCGCCGCCGCGCGATGATCCTCTTCCTGCTGCCCGCGCTGCTGGTGGTCATCTCGCTCGCCGTACGGATGCTGACCGGCGTCGACGACGCCACCGCCAATTCCCTGCTGGGCGGCTTCGCGATCGCCACCATGGTCCCGCTGATCGGCGTGATCGCCGGGACCGGGGCGATCGGCCCGGAGATCGACGACGGCTCGGTCATCTATCTGCTGGCCAAGCCGGTGAAGCGGCCCACGATCATCGTCACCAAGCTGATCGTCGCGATCGGCGTCACGGTCGTCTTCTCCGCCGTGCCCACGCTGCTGGCGGGCTTCATCCTCAACGGCAACGCGCACAACCTGGCGGTCGGCTACGCCGTGGCCGCCGCCGTGGCGTCCGTCGCCTACAGCGCCATCTTCCTGCTGCTGGGCACCATCACCCGGCACGCGGTCGTGTTCGGCCTGGTCTACGCCCTGGTCTGGGAGGCCTTCTTCGGCAGCCTGGTGGCCGGGGCCAAGACCCTCAGCGTCCAGCAGTGGTCGCTGGCGATCGCCCAGAAGCTCACGGACGAGACGGTCACCTCGGACGTGGGCCTCACGACCGGCGTGATCCTGCTGATCGTCGTGACCGGCGCCGCCACCTGGTACGCGGGACACAAGATGCGCTCCCTGACCCTCGCCGGGGAGGAGTGAGCGCCCTCGAGGCACCTACGGCCGCCAGCGGTTGACGAAGCGGCCGGTCTCCCCCGTGGCGGCGGTCGTCGTGACGACCGCCGCCACGGTGTGTCCGGGGGCGGCATTGGCCTGATCGAGGGCCGAGGCCACGGTCGCGGACGAGCCGAGCACTACGGTCGCGACCGCACCGGCCACGATCCACGGCGCCCGCAGCATCCGCCGCCACGACCGCGCTCCCGTCACTTCCCTGCCGTTCATGCTGCTCATCTCGTCCTCCGATCCTCGCCGGTGCCCGATGACAGCGAGCGTGACGGCCGGAGTTGTCCGGTTCCCCTGCGCCGCCTGCGGATGAGCTGTGAACGCGGGGAAGGGGCGACGCCGTTGGACCCGTCGTCAGGACACGATCTCGCGGTCGCGCCCGGCCCCAGCAGCCGCTGCGAGCGCGTCCGCCCAACCGGCCCTGCGCGCCGCGGTCACGCCGCGACCGGCTCGGTCGGGGACGGGTCGGGGTGTCGCTCCGGGGCCGGGGGCTTCGGGCGGCCGCGGACGACGGTGAGGACGAGGAGCCCCGCCGCCAGGGCCGTGATGCCGGAGATCACGCAGATCCGGTCGAGGCCGACGGCGAACGACTCGTGGACCAGCGTGCGGGCCGCGGCGGCGTGGTCCGGTGGGGCGGCGGCGATGACGGCGTCGGCGTGGCCGCCGCTGATCGCGTCGGCCGCCCGGCCGGAGGACTGGGGCGGGACGGCGCCGCTGTCGGTGACCGCGTCCCGTACCCGTGCCGAGAAGACCGTGCCCAGGACCGCGATGCCGAGCGCGTATCCCAGCTGGCGGAAGGTGTTCACGGCGCCGCTGGCCATGCCCGCCCGCTCCGGGCGGGGCGGCGCCGAGGGCCGCCGACACCAGGACGGGCATGTTTTAGGCCGATGCCGAGGCCCGACAGCGCCAGGCGCGGGGCGGGGGCGGTCCAGTGCGAGGAGGCGTCCACCAGCGTGCCGTTGACGAGCGCGCCCGCGCCCACCAGCAGCAGTCCGCCGCCGAGCGTGCGCCCCGGCGCGACCTTGTCCAGCAGGCGCCCGCCCGCCGCGCCGACGACCAGGGCGACCCCCGCCATGGGCGTCACCGCGAGCCCCGCCCGTACCGGGCTCATGTCGAGTACGGACTGGAGCCACAGCCCGGCGTAGGTGAGGTACGGGAAGGCCGCCGCCTGGAGCAGCAGGGCCGCCGCCATCAGCACCGCGAAGGACGGGCGGCGCAGCAGCCGCAGGTCGAGCAGGGGCTGCCGGGCCCCGCGCTCCACCACGGTGAAGACGATCAGCGCGAGCGCGGCAGCGGTGAGGGCGACGACCGCTCGGGTGTCGGACCAGCCCTCCTCACCGCCCCGCATCAGCCCGTACGTCAGCGCACCGGCGCATACGGTGAAGGAGACGGCGCCCGGCCAGTCGATGCGCGCTCCCGACGCACCGCGCGATTCGCCGACGGTACGGAGCGTGATCCACACCGCGATCGCCGTCAGCGGCAGGTTGACCAGGAAGATGGCCCGCCAGTCGACGTACTCGGTGAGCACCCCGCCCAGCACCGGGCCGACCGCCGCGGCCGCCCCGCTCGTACCGCCCCACACCCCGAAGGCGACGCCGCGGGCGCGCCCGGAGTAGGTGGCCATCAGCAGCGGGGTGTTGGTGGCGAACATGGCCGCCGCCCCGACGCCCTGGACCGCGCGGGCGGCGATCAGCACCCCCGCGTCGGGGGCGAGCCCGCAGATCAGCGAGGAGAGCGCGAAGACGGCGAGGCCGAGCAGATACAGCCGCCGCCGGCCGAAGAGGTCCGCCGCCGATCCGGCCACCATGAGCAGCGCGGCGAGCGCCAGCGCGTAGATGTCCATCACCCACTGGAGGGAGGTGAAGGAGGCGTCCAGTCCGTGCGCCACCTGGGGCAGCGCGGTGTTCACGATGGTCACGTCTATCAGCAGCATGAAGTTGCCGAGTGTGATGGCGGCCAGTGGCCACCATGTGCTGCGCATGGGGAATCTCCGAGGGGCACCAGGGGGCCGGCCCGACGCCGCTGCCCCGTGGCCCTCACAGTCGCCACCGCACCGGTTTCACCTCCAGCCGGAACCGGGTCTGGTGGCACAAATCGACACCGGCTAGCTTTGAGCGGTGAAATCCGACGCGTACGACGATCTGGACCGGGCGCTGGTGCACGCCCTCCAGCTCGACGGCCGCGCCCCCTTCAGCCGCATCGCCGAGGTGCTGGGCGTCTCCGACCAGACCGTGGCGCGCCGCTACACCCGGCTGCGGACGACGGGGGCGGTCCGGGTGCTGGGCCTCACCGACCCGGCGGTTGTCGGCGATGTGGTGTGGATGGTGCGGGTGCAGTGCCTGCCGGACGCCGCGGTGCCGGTCGCCGAGGCGCTGGCCCGCCGCACCGACACCTCCTGGGTGCACATCCTGTCCGACGGCACCGAGGTCGTCGCGACGACGCGGGCGGCGTCCGGCCAGGACAGCGATGCGCTGCTGCTGCGCAAACTGCCCCATACGCCCCGGGTGGTGGGGGTGAGCGCGCGCTGCGTCCTGCATCAGTTCTTCGGCGGTCCGCTGGGTCTGGTGAACAAGTCCGGGGTGCTGAGCCCCGAGCAGGCGGCGCGGCTCGCCGTGCCCGAGTCGGACGGTTCAGCCGGTTCCGAGGGGTCCGCCGGCCCCCTGACCGCCGAGGACCGGAAGCTGCTGGCGGTCCTCGCGCGCGACGGGCGGGCGCCGCTGACCGAGCTCGCCGCCGCCACCGGCTGGTCGCAGTCGACGGTGCGCCGTCGGCTCGCCGCGCTGCGCGCCGACGGCACGCTGTACTTCGACGTCGACCAGCGCCAGCGCATCTTCGGGCTCGGCATGACGACCGTGCTCTGGCTGTCGGTGCCGCCCTCCGAACTGGCCGCCACGGGGCAGGCGCTCGCGGACCACGCCGAGGTCGCGTTCGCGTGCGCGACCACCGGGCCCAACAATCTGATGGCGACGGTGGTGTGCGAGGACGTCGCCGCGCTGTACACCTACCTGACGACGCGGATCGCCGCGCTGTCCGCCGTGCGGCACATGGAGACCTCACCGGTCATCCGCCGGATCAAGGGGCCGGGGCCACTGCCCCCGACGCCGCACGACCCCTCCCGCCTTCCTTCCTGAACTGGGCTTTTACTCCTCCTCCTTGGAGGAACCTCCGAATCTCTGTTGGTTGAACTCTGTTCATGCATACGCCTGTCCAGATCTTGACGCTTGTCAGGAACCTGCCGAACTCTGGATGTGCGCCACCTCACACCATCCCGTAACCCGTGCCGCACGCGGGCGGTTTGAGGTGCCGTCACAACTCAACGGAGGGAACCGACATGCGTCGTCTTGCCACGAGTCTTGCCGCCGCCACCGTCACCGCAGCCGCCACCGTCGCCCTGGCCGCCCCCGCCCAAGCCGTCCCCGCCGACAAGGCCCAGGTGCTCGCGAACTGGACCCAGACCAGTGCCGCCAGCTACAACACCTGGCTCGCAGCCCGTAACAACCAGGCCGCGTGGGCCGCGTACGGGTTCGACTGGTCCACCGACTATTGCAGCACCTCGCCCGACAACCCCTTCGGCTTCCCCTTCCAGACCTCGTGCGCCCGCCATGACTTCGGGTACCGCAACCACAAGGCACTCGGCATCTTCGACGCCAACAAGGCCCGTATCGACAGCGCCTTCTACGAGGACCTCAAGCGGGTGTGCGCCGCCTACTCCGGCGCGAAGAAGACCGCGTGCGACGGCACCGCCTGGACCTACTACCAGGCCGTGAAGAACCTCGGCTGAGGCTGAGCCGGACCCCGCATGACGACGGGCGGCCCGCCATGGGCAGGGGCCGCCCGTCCGTCACGCGTCATCCGCCGGAGCCTCAGCCGAGGAGCCGCTCCAGCACCACGGCGATGCCGTCCTCCTCGTTGGAGGCGGTGATCTCGTCGGCGACGCCCTTCAACTCCTCGTGGGCGTTGGCCATCGCGACCCCGTGCTCCGCCCAGCCGAACATCGGGATGTCATTGGGCATGTCGCCGAACGCGATGGTGTCCGCGGCCGTCACCTTCAGCCTGCGGGCGGCCAGCGAGAGGCCCGTGGCCTTCGTCAACCCGAGCGGCAGCAGCTCCACCAGCCCCGCGCCCGCCATCGTCACCCCGACCAGACCCCCGGCGGCGATCCGCGCGGCGTCCGCCAGCGCGTCGTCGTCCAGTTGGGCGTGCTGGATGTAGAGCTTGCTGATGGGCGCGGACCACACCTCGTCCAGGTCGCTGAAGGAGGTGACGGGCATGTCCCCGTGCCCGACCCGGTACCCCGGGCCGAACAGCACCTGGCCGTCGAGGCCGTCGCGGGCCGCGGCCAGCAGCAGCGGACCGGTCTCCGCCGCGATCTTCTCCAGCGCCAGCATCGCCACCTGGCGGTCCAGCGTGACGGAGGTCAGCAGCCGGTGCTCGCCCGCGTGGTAGAGCTGCGCGCCCTGGCCGCACACCGCGAGCCCCTCGTAACCGAGGTCGTCCAGTATGTGCCGCGCCACCGGCACGGTGCGCCCGGTGACGACGATGTGGGCGGCACCGGCCGCGGTGGCCGCGGCCAGCGCTGCGCGGGTACGGGCCGAGACGGTGTGGTCGGGACGCAGCAGGGTGCCGTCGAGATCCGTCGCGACCAGGCGGTACGGAAAGGTCCCGGCGCTCACCGGGCGACCGGCGCCAGGACCTCGCGCCCGCCCAGGAACGGCCGCAGCACCTCGGGCACCCGCACCGAACCGTCGGCCTGCTGGTGGTTCTCCAGGATCGCGACGATGGTCCGGGTGACCGCGCACAGCGTGCCGTTCAGCGTCGCCAGCGGACGCACCTTCTTGCCTTCGCGCATCCGGATCGACAGCCGCCGCGACTGGAACTCGGTGGTGTTGGACGTCGAGGTCAGCTCGCGGTACTTGCCCTGGGTCGGGATCCACGCCTCGCAGTCGAACTTCCGCGTCGCGGACGAGCCCAGGTCACCCGAGGCCAGGTCGACCACCCGGAACGGCAGCTCCAGCGAGGTCAGCCACTGCTTCTCCCACTCCAGCAGCCGCTGGTGCTCGGCCTCGGCCTCCTCCGGCGTCGTGTAGACGAACATCTCGACCTTGTCGAACTGGTGCACCCGGAAGATGCCCCGGGTGTCCTTGCCGTACGACCCGGCCTCGCGGCGGAAGCAGGAGGAGAAGCCCGCGTAGCGCCGGGGCAGCTGCTCGGACTCCAGGATCTCGTCCATGTGGTACGCGGCCAGCGGGACCTCGGAGGTGCCGACCAGGTAGAGGTCGTCCTTGTCCAGGTGGTAGACGTCCTCCGCGGCCTGGCCCAGGAAGCCGGTGCCCTCCATGGCCTTCGGCTTGACCAGCGCCGGGGTGAGCACCGGGGTGAAGCCCGCCGCGGTGGCCTGCGCCATCGCCGCGTTCACCAGGGCGAGCTCCAGCAGCGCGCCGACGCCGGTGAGGTAGTAGAAGCGCGATCCGGAGACCTTGGCGCCGCGCTCGGTGTCGATCGCGCCGAGCAGCTCGCCCAGTTCCAGGTGGTCCTTGGGGGCGATGCCCTCGGCCGCGAAGTCGCGCGGGGTGCCGACCGTCTCCAGAACGGTGAAGTCGTCCTCGCCGCCCACGGGGACGTCCGGGTGGACGAGGTTGCCCAGCTGGCGCAGCAGGTTCTGGGTCTCCTCGGCCGCCGCGTCCTGTTCGGCGTCGGCCGCCTTGACCGCGGCGGACAGCTCGCCCGCCTTCTTCAGCAGCTCGGCCTTCTCGTCCCCGGATGCCTTGGGGACGAGCTTGCCGAGCGACTTCTGTTCGGAGCGCAGCTCGTCGAAGCGGACGCTGGAGGACCTGCGCCGCTCGTCTGCGGCCAGGAGCGCGTCGACGATGCCGACGTCTTCTCCACGGGCGCGCTGGGAGGCGCGCACACGGTCGGGGTCCTCACGGAGCAGGCGAAGGTCAATCACCCCACCAGGTTACCGGTGTGACCTCGGGGGCTCGACGCGATATTCCGGTGTGCCCCTTTTTGCCCCTATTTAGGGCTGTGGGAAAACCTGGGAATTCCTGTGGGGGCCGACGTCAAGGAATGCGTGCGCATTCCCCGAAAAGGGGCAAAGAGATGACCGGCTTCCCCTGTGTACGGGGCGAGTTGGCGGTTCGTTGTCCACAGGCCCCTTGGGATACCCGTGGGTTATCCACAGCCTGTGTGTGAGATCTGTGGATGTCGCGTTGATCGTTTGGTCCGCCGAGTGCTCGGCGATGGATTCCCCTATCGAACCGCGTTCACACACTCTTTGAGAGAGGAATCCCTCACTCCAGAGAGCGGATCAGCGGAATTGCGGTGACGGATCCACAATGTCCGATGTTGTGAGCCGATGAGGTGACTGTGGTGATAGGTCGACATTGCCGGTTTGGAGTTGTCGACTTGTCCCCAGCGCGGAGCCGAGCCTGTGGATAACTTTTGGCGCCGACCGCCCGGGCCCGTGGTTGACGGGGTCCGGAGCCCGCGCTCAGCCCCGCCCGTCCTGGCAGCGGGCCAGCCACTCCGCGGCCTCCGCGAACGCCTCGTCCGAGGTGCCGGCGCGCAGCGGAGCCAGGTCCGCCGCCTCCACCCCCGCCCGCGGGTACGAGCCCAGGAAGCGCACCTTCGGGCAGATCCGCTTCAGCCCCATCAGGGCCGACCCCACCCGCCGGTCCGTGATGTGCCCCTCACAGTCCACCGAGAAGCAGTAGCGGCCGATGCCCTCGCCGGTCGGACGCGACTCGATCCGCATCATGTTGACGCCACGGGCCGAGAACTCCTGGAGCAGCTCCAGCAGCGCGCCCGGGTGGTCGTCGCCGAGCCAGATCACCACGGACGTCTTGTCCGCGCCGGTCCGGGCGGCGGGCCGGGCCGGGCGCCCGGCCAGCACGAAGCGGGTCATCGCGTTCTCCGCGTCGTGGATGTCGCTGACCAGCGGCTCCAGGCCGTACTTCGGCCCCGCGAACGCGCCCGCGAACGCCGCGTCGTAGCGCCCCTCCTGCACCAGTCGCGCGCCGTCCGCGTTCGAGGCCGCCGACTCCCACAGGGCGTCCGGCAGGTTCGCCGCGAGCCAGTTGCGGACCTGCGGCTGGGACACCGGGTGCCCGGTCACCGTCTTGACGTCCGCGATCGTGGTGCCCGGCCGCGTCAGCAGCGCGAAGCTGATCGGCAGCAGCACCTCGCGGTAGATCATCAGCGGTTCGCCGG
>NZ_GG657754.1:5357318-5367018 GCF_000158915.1 Streptomyces himastatinicus ATCC 53653
AGTCGAGCAGCATCCGGACGCGGCGCACCACGGCGTACGAGCCGCCCGCCATCCAGGCCGGATCCCCCTTGTCCGGTACGAAGATCCGCCGGTCGAAGTCCGGCTCCTCCGGCTTCGGGTTGTTCGTCCCGTCGACCTGGCCCATCAGATTGCGCACGGTCATGGGGTGGCCGGTGGCCCCGGGGGTGCGGTTGAAGCCGTTCATCTGCCAGCGCAGCCGGGCCACCTCCCCGGCCTCCCGCTGCAGCGCGCGCAGCGCGTGGAAGGCGACGAGCCCGTCATTGGCGCCGATCTGGATCCACAGATCGCCGTTGCTGCGCTTCGCGTCGAGCGCGTCCGAGGCGAAGTCGGGCAGCGGGGCGAGCGCCTGCGGGAGCCGGTCCTTCAGTCCCGCCTTGGCGAAGAAGGAGCGGCCGAAGCCGAAGGTGACCGTGAGGGACGACGGTCCGGCGTCGAGCGCGATGCCCGTGTCGTCCGCCGGGGCCTTGCCCTCGGTCAGCTCGCGCGCCGTCCTCGACCACCGGCGCAGCAGCGCGGCGGCCTGCTTGCGATTGGCGCCGGGCGCCAGGTCGAAGGCGATGAGATGGCCGTGGGCCTGGAGCGGGGTGGTGATCCCGGCTTGGTGCTTGCCGTGGAAGGGGACGGTCGTGGAGCCGACCGAACTGAGCGGCGAGGGCGTGTTCCGCGTTGCCTCCGCGGCGTACGCGCCGGCCGCCCCGCCGACGACGAGCCCGGCCGCGCCCGCGGCGCCGGCGGTGCCCAGCAGACGGCGCCGGGACACCCCGGCGGGGGCGGTGTGCTGGTCCTGCGGTGTGTCGGGAGTTTCGGGGGTTTCGGGGGCCTTCGGGGCCTGCCGAGTGGTCATTGTGCGACCTTCACGTTCCTGGTCTCCGTCACCTGGTCGATGTCGGAGGTGCGTACGGTCAGGGAGAGCAGCCACTTCCCGGCCATGGGGAGCTGCACGCTCTGGGCGCTCCAGTGTCCGGTGGAGCGGTGCTCGAGGGGGATCGACAGCGGGCCCAGGCCCTTCTGCTTCAGGGTCAGGGAGACCTTCACCTCGGGCACGTCGATCGGGCGGTCGGCGAAGTCGCTGATGAAGACGTTGAGGGCGTTGTCGCCGGGCAGCGCCGGGTCGAGCATGACGATGGCCTTGCCGCGTCCGCTCTTGGGGCCGGTGTCGTACGGGATCTCCACGCTCACCGGATCGACGTTCAGCCCACCGGGGTCCACGGCCGCGGCCGTGGGCTTCCCGGTCTCCGCCCGGCCCGGCTGGGTGCCGCTCAGCACGGTGGTCACCGCGAGCAGCACGGCGGCCACGACGGTCTCGGCGATCACGGAGCGGCGCAGTCCGCTGCGCTGCGGGTCGGCGTCGCGCTCCCGCTGGGCGGCGGTCTTGTCCTTGGCCGCGCGCTGACGGGCGAGCTGGGCGGTGCGTACGGGGTCGTCGTCGGCCCCCTCACTGTCCCCGGCCTTCGCCGGGCCACCGCCCTCGCCGCCGGAAGCGGCCGCGTCACCGGCCGCGTCACCGGACGCGGAGTCCGTGTGGGCCTTCTCGCCGGAACCCTCGCCGGAGCTGTCATCCGAGCCGGAGCCGGCTCCGGCGGCGCCGGTTCGGACCGGCTCCTTCACCACCGCTTTGGCCTCCGTCCGGACCTCCGCTTCCGCCGCCACCTGTGTCTTCTCCGCGCTCCCGGCGTCCGTCAGGCGGTTCGTCCAGCGGCGCGAGACGGTGGCGATGCCCACGAGCACCGCCACCAGCGCCACCTTGATCAGCAGCCAGCGCCCGTACTCCGTGCCGGTCAGCGCCTTCCAGGAGCCGACCTGCCGCCACGACTGGTACAGCCCGGTGAGGACCAGGGCGATGACGGAGCCGAAGGCGAGCCGGGAGAAGCGGACCACGGCCGCCCGCTCGATCGGCACGCCCGCGCGGAGCGTCACCGCGAGTGAGGCCAGACCGCCCAGCCACACCCCGACCGCGACCAGGTGGATCACGTCGACCGGCATGGCCAGCAGCCGCTGGATGCCGACCGAGGCGTGCTCGGCCATGGCCCAGGTCGCGGCGAGGCCCACCGTGACGACGACGCCGCCGAAGCCCAGCCCGAAGGCGAGGTCTTGGCGCCGCTTGGCGTCTTCCTCCGCCGCCTCGGTGTGGCGGGTGTACGAGCCGAAGAGCACCGCCAGGAAGACGGCCGCCACGCCGAGCAGCAGCAGCCGGGACAGCAGCGCCGCGCCCGGCTTGGTGTCGAGGACGTCGCCGAGCCCGCCGAGGTCGAAGACCGTGCCGAGCCCCTCGGAGTTGGCGTAGGGCCCGCGCAGCAGCAACAGCATCAGGGTGGCGCCGAAGAGCGTCGCCCAGCCGCCGACGGCGATCTTCCGGACCGGGCGGGAGGAGCGGCACACCCCGGCGAACACGCAAGCGCCGACCAGCGCCGCGAATCCGCCGTAGGCTGCGTACCGCCCGATGCCGTACAGGGCCGTGACCGTGCTGTCGCCGCTCTCGCCCGTCGGCGCCTTGACCGAGGTCTTGGACGGGGCGCCGATGGAGAAGGTGAACGCGCCGCTCACCGGGTGGCTGTCCTCCGAGACCGCCTTCCACGCCACCGTGTAGGTGCCGTCGGACAGCCCGGCGCGCAGCGCGACCGACGCGGTCGACGACTTGCCGCCCACGTGCGCCGCCTTCCCGGCGTCCACGCGCTTGCCCTTGGGGTCCAGGACGCGCACCGCGTCCCGGCCCAGCAGCACGCCCTCCGTGAAGGTGAGCGAGACGTCCGACGGCGCGGACTTCACCACCGCACCCTCACCGGGGCTGGTGGAGGTGAGCGCGGCGTGCGCGGACGCGGGCCCGGCGCCGAAGCTCAGCGCGCACAGCAGCGCGGCGAGCAGCGTGCCGAGGACCGACAGCAGCCGCCGGGCGGTGACGGAGATCCGGGCACCGGACCGGGGCCGGGCGGTCGGGGAGGTCAGCGAGGGCATCGGCTGTCAGTCCTTGGGACGGTACGTCGTCGGCTCGACCGGGACCTTGATCGTGACGGGGTCGGAGGTGGCGAAGTGCAGGGTGAATTCGACCTTCTCACCGACCTTCGGACGGTGGACCAGTTTTGTCAGCATCAGATGATCGCCGCCGCTGGTCAGCTTCAGTGCGCCGCCTCCGGGCACGTCGAGCGAGCCGACCTGCTTCATCTGGGTGCCCTTGGTGGTGTGCATCGTGACGTCGCGGGCGAGCGGGGTGGTGACGGACGTCAGCTTGTCCGCGCCGCCCCCCTTGTTGGTCACCGTCAGGAAGCCCGCCGCCATGTCGGCCATCGCGGGCCGCGGGATGTACGCGCCGCCGACGGACAGTTCGGGGCGGTCCCCGCTGCCGCCGTCGTCGCTGCCGCAGGCGGCGAGGGTGCCGGTCAGTCCGAGGGCGAGGGCGGCCGCGGCGGCGGCCCGGTGCCGGGAGGTCACGGGTTCTCCCCCTTGATGATCTTCGGGAGGTCCTTGGCGTACTGCTGGGGCGAGGTGGAGGTGGTGTAGATCCAGTGGCCCTTGTCGTCCTTGGGCGAGAAGCCCATCACCTGGGCGCCGTGGTTGACGATGACACTGCCGTCCTTCTCCTTCTTGGGCTTCTCGATGAAGATGCCGAGCGGCTTGGCCCCGGCCTGGATGGTGTCGAAGTCGCCGGTCAGCCCGACGAAGTCCTTGCCGCCCTGGGCGTCCAGCCACTTCCGCATCCGCTGCGGGGTGTCGCGCTCCGGGTCGGTGGTGACGAACACGACCCGCAGCTTCTCCCGCTCGGCCTTGGACAGCTTGGACACGGCGATGCCGAGGTTGCTCATGGTCAGCGGACAGACGTCCGGGCAGTGGGTGTAGCCGAAGAAGACCAGGGTCGGGCGGCCCTTGGTCTCCTTGAGCAGGTCGTACTTCTTGCCCTCGGTGTCGGTGAGGACGAGGTCGGGCTTGGTCTTGGCGTCGTTGTTCAGGACGATCGCCTGTCCCGTCTTCTGGCCGCCGGAGACGCTGGCGGCGCTGTCCCCCTTGTCACCGCCGTCGCCGGAGCCGCCGCAGGCGGTGAGGGTGAGCGCGGCGGCGACGACGAGGGCGGAGCCCAGGATCTTGGTGCGCATGGAGCTGTTCTCCAAAGAGATCGTTGGATCGGTGGTGCGTGACGGCGGAGGGCCCCCGGCCGCCGCCGTCACGCGGGTACCGGCTGGTCGGGCCGGTCAGGCCCTGGTCAGGCGGAGCGGCGGCGGCCCGCGAGGACACCGAAGGTGACCCCGGCGGCGCCGATGACGATGCCCGCGATGCCCAGCACCCGTGCGGTGGTGTCGGTGCCGTCGCCGCCGGACTCCGACGCGGTCTTCGCCGTGCCGGAGCCGGACGCCGTGGCCTTCGTCCCCTTGGCGTCGCCCGCGCTCGCGGAGCCGTGCCCGTGCGAGCCCTCGGCCGCGTCGGTGAGCTTGAGGACCGGCGCCGGGTTCTCGGGCTCGGGCCCGCCCTCCTTGGGCTCCTCGATCCAGCGCACGACCTGCTTGTCGTCGTACGTCTGGAGGGCCTTGAAGGCGAGCTGGTCGGCGTCCTTCGGCAGCGGGCCGACCGAGACCGGGAACTGCTGGAACATGCCCGGCTCGATCGTGCCGCCGGTCCAGGTGATCTTGGTGACCGCCTCGGTCACCTTGCCGTCGTCCGTCTCGAGGGGCTTGGGCAGCTTGGACTTGGTGACCTTCACGTCCCAGCCGGGCACCGGCTGGGGCATCACGGAGGCGAGCGGATGGTCGGTGGGCAGGTTGACCTCGAGCTTGACGGTCGAGGAGTCGTCCCGCTCGTTGGGCACCTTGAAGTCGACGGTGCTGTAGCCGCCCTTCTCGGCCTGCTCCGGCTGCACGGTGACGTGCGCGAAGGCGGGGCCCGCGGCGAGCAGCACCAGGGCGCCCGCGGTGAGACCTCCGAGAACCGGCAGGCGGTGACGACGCATGGCGTTCATGTCAAAGGCTCCAGATGAGGAGTGATCGGTGGGGTGGCGCGCATGCGGCTCCGGCGCGGCCACCCTCCGGTCCCGCTGGAGGAGTGTCGCGTCGCTCAGGCCGCGAGGTCGTAGCGCGGCGGTCCCCGCCTGATCACGCTGTGCTGGAGGACGACGGCCGTCGTCCCGCCCTCGTCCGCCCCGTCGTTACGCGGGCGGGGCGGCGCGGCGCCGGAGGCGGCGTCCAAGAGCCCGGTGAGCAGCGTCCGTACGAGGCCCAGCGCGGCGCGCAGCGACCGTACGAGCGCGGCCTCCGCGACCCCGCGCGCCCCGTCCAGCGACAGCCGTACCGCCCGCCACACGGCCCGCTCGCCGCGCCGCAGCAGCCAGCCGACGGCGAGCGCGGCCAGCAGATGGCCCAGGGCCATCGGCAGCGACGGCAGCAGGGCCGTCAGGCCCAGGTGGTGCGCGGACCGAGGAGTCGCGGTGGACGGCGCGGTGTGCAGGGATGAGGGGTCGATGCCCGACCGGGCGACGATCCGGTGCGCCGTGGCCGCGTCGAGGCGGCCGGGGAGCGTGGTGCACAGCAGCTTCGCCGCCATGCCGATGACGCGGCCGTCGGCGGCGTCCGCGCGGTGGGCGGCCTCCGCGGCGGCGGCCGCCTGCTGCCCATAGCCGAAGAGGGAGTGCAGCGCGAGCTGCCCCAGGGCCAGTACCGAGGCGATCCCGGGCAGCGAACGCTCCCGCCCGGCCAGCGGCAGTGCCACCGCGAACATCGCCGCGGCGCCCACGCCGAGCGTCCACAGCGGCACGGTGGCACAGGACGCCAGCACATGCCCCGCCGCGGACAGCACGACACAGACCGCGGTGAACACCGCGGCCCGCAATACGCGCAGATCGGCACCCGCACGGGCGACAGGGGAAGCCATGGCCGCGCCATCATCCCACTGGGTAAACGCGTTCCTCACGGCGGGTAGGGCGTACCGGCGCACACCCGGACAGGCCTATACACCGGTGCGCCTACCGCGCGCGTCCGCCGAATGAGCGGAGTCACGTCAATCGGACGCTTACGGACCATGGACCCAGGCAATACGTAACGGTATGTCGAGCCGCGGCCGGGAGGCTGGAGCATGAGCATCTGGTGGTCACTCCATTTGCCCCGCGAGGCGGCGAGCGTTCCGCTCGCACGACGACTGCTCCTCGGCACCATGGAGACGGCCGGAGTCGATCCGGAGATCTCCTACGACCTGTCGGTCGCCCTTTCCGAGGCTTGCGCGAACGCGGTGGAGCACGGCGGCAGCGACGGTACGGGCGGGGACTACCGCGTCACGGCCTTCATCGACGGCGACACCTGCCGCATCGAGGTCACCGACTCGGGTCCCGGCTTCGCCCGTCGGGGCGCCGTGCGCCGTGAGTCGCGCACCCGGAACGAGCGGCGTCCGGCGTCGGCGCCGAGGCCGCAGCACCCGCACAGTCCGGCTCCCGCGCACGCGGAGCACGGGCGGGGGCTCTTTCTCATCGAGGCCCTCACCGACCACGTCCGCTACCGCGACCGACCGGGCCGCGGCGGGGTGGTGGTGAGTTTCGACAAGATCCTCAAGTGGCGCGAGGACTCGCTGCTCAGAGCGTCCTGAGCGGAGAACCCCGCCTCTAGGATCTGTCGGGTGAACGCTCTCCGACCCCAAGACCCTGTCCACATAGGCACTTACGCCCTGCTGGGGAGGCTGGGAGCGGGTGGCATGGGCCAGGTGTACCTCGGCCGTTCGCCGGGTGGCCGCCTGGTGGCGATCAAGGTGATCCGGGAAGAGATCGTCGACCACCCCGGTGCGCTCGCCCGGTTCCGGCGCGAGGTCGAGACGGTGCGGGCGGTGCGCAGCGCGTACACCGCGAGCCTGATCGACGCGTCCCTGGACGCGGCCCCCTACTGGCTGGCGACCGAGTACGTCTCGGGCCCCACCCTGAGCAAGGCGGCCGAGGCACGCGGCCCGTTGCCCGCGGAAACCTGCCGCGGCGTGTTCGCCGCCCTGGCGGAAGGGCTCGCGGCGGTCCACGCGTACGGCGTCACCCATCGGGACCTCAAGCCGCAGAACGTGATCCTCTCGGCCCAGGGCCCCCAGCTCATCGACTTCGGCATCGCGCGCGGGGCCGGGCAGACTGCCCTCACCGAGCTGGGGTACGCGTCGGGTACGCCCGGTTTCACCGCCCCCGAGGTGCTGCTGCGCAACGAGACGGCTCCAGCGGCGGATGTCTTCGCGCTCGGCGCCACCATGGCGTACGCCGCGACCGGACGGCCTCCGTTCGGCCACGGCGAGGCGGCCGGTGTCAGCTATCGCGCGGTGCACGAGGACATCGACGTGGCCGGTCTGGACCCGCACCTCGCGGAGCTGATCCGGGCGTGCGTGGCCAAGGACCCGGGCGCGCGGCCGGGACTCCAGGAGGTCGTCGCGCGCTGCTCCGTACGGTCGGCCCTGGCGGAGGACCCCACGTACGCCGCCCTCGTCGCCCTCGCCGAACCGGCACCCCGGGCGCCGACGGCCCCTGGGACGCCGACGGCTCCCGGCTTCGGCCCGGCTGAGCCCTTTACGCAGACCGGCCTGCCGCCCGCGCCCCCGCCCCCGGGGCCGTACGCCTACACCCCGACCCAGCTGTCCGCGCCCGGCGCCCCGGCGAAGCGGCGCACCTGGCTGCTGGGTACATCGGTAGGGCTCGGCGCCGCCGCGCTGGCCGTCGTCGCGGTGCTCCTCGCCCAGGGGCTGGGCGATGGCGACCGGGGCACGGAGGCGAAGGACGACGGGAAGAAGTCACCGACGGCGTCGGAGGCGCCGAAGAAGAGCGCACCGGCCTATATCGACAGCAATGTGAAGGTTTCTCGCGATTTCTGGACCGCCGACCCCGAGAAATGGGGCGGAGGGGAATGCAATCTGCCGCCCGAGGAGCGGCAGGAGGCGGACATCGTGCACTCCGTCGACCCGGATCCGAAGACCGGCAAGGCGCACATCACCTTCCGGACCAAGCCCATGAAGAAGACGGACCGGAAGTATTACCTGTCCGTCGCGGTCAAGCCCCCGCACGAGATCGACTCGGATACGGGCAAGCCCTACGACTTCGGCACCGGGCCCGCGCAGCAGAACCTCAACCTGGGCTACACCAGCAAACCCTTCGATCTGTACAGCCTGGCTGGTACGTCCGACGACGCGCGTCTGACCTACCCGGACGACTTCGCGGGGTGGTTCCGGGGGAAGAAGAAGGACGAAGCCATCCCCCTGGGCAACGATCCGGGCGACTGGACGGTGCAGTTCCTGCACGTGGAGAAGCCCAGGGAATACGCGAGCGTCGTCTGTACGGGTTTCACCTGGAAGTAGGGGAATCGCCGGGCGTCAGCGCCCGGCACAGCGCCTCCAATGCCCCCGCGAATGCGTGATCGGGCGGGGCCGCATATCCCACCACCACTCCGTCTCGGGCCGGGCCGACGGCATCGGGGTGGCGGTAGTCGGCCAGCCCGTCGAGGGCGAGCCCGTGGCGGGCGGCGGCCCGTACGGCGGAGCGCTCGGTGCCGGGCGGTAGCGCGAGGACCGCGTGCAGCCCGGCGGCGATGCCGGAGACCCGGATGTGCGGGGCGCGCTCGGCGAGCGCGGCCACCAGCTGGTCACGCCGCCGCCGGTAGCGCTGACGCATCCGGCGCACATGGCGGTCGTAGCCGCCGGACTCCAGGAAGTCCGCGAGCGTCAGCTGATCGAGGGCGCTCACCCACCCCTCGCGCTCCCCCTTGGCGGTCAGCGCCTCGTCCACCAGCGCGTCCGGCAGGACCATCCAGCCCAGCCGCAGCGCGGGCGAGAGGCTCTTACTGACCGAGCCGACGTACAGCACGCGGTCGGGGTCGAGGCCCTGGACGGCGCCCACCGGCCGCCGGTCGTAGCGGAACTCGCCGTCGTAGTCGTCCTCCACGATCAGCCCGCCGCTCGCCCGCGCCCAGTCGACGGCCGTTGCGCGCCGCTCCGGATGCAGCGGTCCGCCGGTCGGGAACTGATGGGCGGGGGTGAGCAGCACGGTCGTCACGCCCCGCAGGTCCCGGTGGGTCGCCAGCTCCTCGGTGCGGGCGCCGTGCTCGTCCAGCGGGAGCGGCACCGTCCGGATCCCGGCGGCGGCCAGCAGCGAACGGTGAAAGTCCAGGCCGTACGCCTCGACGGCCGCCTTGTGGCGCAGCGCGCGGGTTCCGCTCAGCAGCCGCAGGGCGTGTGCGAAGCCCGAGCAGATCACGATCCGGTCCGGGTCGGTGCGTACGCCACGGGCCCGGGCGAGGTAGTCGGCCAGGGCGCGGCGCAGTTCCGGGCGGCCGTGCGGATCGCCGGGGCCGAACGCCTCGCTGGGCGCGGCGGTCAGCGCGCGCCGGGCCGAGGCCAGCCAGGCGGTGCGCGGGAAGGAGGCGGCGTCCGGGCTGCCCTGGAGCAGGTTGTGGACGGGACGCGGGGCGTTCTCCCGGTCACCGCTGCTCCGGGCGCCCCCGGTGCGCCGGGCCCGGGGCGGGTCGGCCCGGGGCGCCACGCGGGTGCCCGAACCCTGGCGGGCGGTGAGCCAGCCCTCGGCGACCAGTTCCGCGTACGCGTCGGCGACCGTGTTACGGGCGATGCCGAGGTCGGCGGCGAGCGAGCGGTAGGGCGGCAGCCGGGTACCGGGCGCGAGCCGCCCGCCCCGGATGGCGTCCCGCAGCGCGCGCATCAGGGCGGCGCGGCGGCCGCCCGCCCCCGCCCCGCGTGGAGA
>NZ_GG657754.1:5367125-5390618 GCF_000158915.1 Streptomyces himastatinicus ATCC 53653
CCCCGCGAGGGCCCGTCTCGCCTCAGCTCCGCTGCGCGGCGATCCGGGCCATCCACGCCTCGACGTCATCCGAGGTCCGCGGCAGCCCCGCCGACAGCATGCGGTTGCCGTCCTCCGTCACCAGGATGTCGTCCTCGATCCGGACGCCGATGCCCCGGTACTCCTCGGGCACGGTCAGGTCGTCCGGCTGGAAGTACAGGCCGGGCTCGACGGTGAGGCACATGCCGGGCTCCAGCGTGCCCGCCACATACGTCTCGGTGCGGGCCACGGCGCAGTCGTGCACGTCCAGGCCGAGCATGTGGCCGGTGCCGTGCAGCGTCCAGCGGCGCTGGAGCCCCAGCTCCAGAACGCGCTCGACCGGGCCCTCGACCAGGCCCCATTCGACGAGCTTGGTGGCCAGGACGCGCTGGGCGGCGTCGTGGAAGTCGCGGTACTTCGCGCCTGGCTTGACCGCCGCGATGCCCGCCTCCTGCGCCTCGTACACCGCGTCGTAGATCTTCCGCTGGAGCGGGGTGTAGCTGCCGCTGACCGGCAGGGTGCGGGTGACGTCCGCGGTGTAGAGGGTGGTGGTCTCGACCCCGGCGTCGAGGAGGAGCAGATCGCCGGAGCGGACCGGGCCGTCGTTGCGCACCCAGTGGAGGGTGGTGGCGTGCGGACCGGCGGCGCAGATCGAGCCGTAGCCGACGTCGTTCCCCTCGACGCGGGCGCGCAGGAAGAAGGTCCCCTCGATGTAGCGCTCGGAGGTCGCCTCCGCCTTGTCGAGGACCTTCACGACGTCCTCGAAGCCCCGCACGGTCGAGTCGACGGCCGCCTGGAGCTGGGCGATCTCGAAGTCGTCCTTGACCAGGCGCTGCTCGCTGAGGAAGACCCGCAGCTCCTCGTCGCGCTCGGCGGTGACCTTGTCGGTCAGCGCCGCCTCGATGCCCGCGTCATGGCCGCGTACGACGCGCACCGGGCCGGTCGCGGCGCCGAGCCGGTCGGCCAGCTCGCGCACGTCCTCGGCGGGCAGGCCCAGCAGCCGCTCGGCCTCGCCGAGGCTGTGCCGCCGCCCGACCCACAGCTCGCCCTGGCCGTCCAGCCAGAACTCGCCGTTCTCCCGGTTGGAGCGCGGCAGGAGGTACACCGTCGCCTTGTGGCCGCCGCCCGCGTCCGGCTCCAGCACCAGGACGCCGTTCTCGGTCTGGTCGCCGGTGAGGTACGCGTACTCGGTGGCGGCGCGGAAGCTGTACTCCGTGTCGTTGGAGCGGGTGCGGAGGTTGCCCGCGGGGACGACCAGGCGCTCGCCGGGGAAGCGCGCGGAGAGTGCGGCACGGCGGCGGGCGGTGTTCGGGGCCTGTTCGATGGGGCTCAGGTCGTGCAGCTCGGTGTCCGCCCAGCCGGACTTCATGTTCTCGGCAAGCTCGTCGGACACGCCCGGGTAGAGGCCGTTCTTCCGCTGCTTGATGGGCTGCCCTTCGGCCTCCGGGGTCTCCAGGGCGTCAGGAGTGGGCTCCTCGGTCACGTCATCCTCCTCGAACTGGACCTCTCCCATGGTAGATCCGGGGGTACGGCCCCCGGGAGACGTTTTAGGCGCCCCTGATCAGCACCCGATCGGCCGCTCGATGGCCGCTCGACGGCCGCCGCTCAGTCGAAGGGGGCGACCGCTCAGTCGAAGTGGGCGACGAGCAGCACGATGTCCTCCCCGCCGTCCTCCCCGCTCATCCCCGCCTCGCGGGTCTCGCCGGCCCCGCCGCTGTCGCCGGGGAACATCGCCAGCAGCACATGGTCCGCGAAGGCGTCCGGATCCGCGCGCACCGCCCTGGGGGCGCCCGCCGCGGCCGCGTGCAGCCGGGCGAAGGCCCGGTCCATCGGCTCACCGGTGCGGTGGAGCAGCCCGTCGCTGTAGAACAAAAGCGTTTCTCCGCAGGCGGGCTCGATCTCCACGCTCGGCGCCTCCCAGCAGGAGAGCATGCCCAGCGGCGCGGACAGCGTGGTCTCCACGAACTCCGTGCGCCGCTCCCCGGTGATCAGCGGCGGGCAGTGCCCCGCCCCGGCCAGCAGCACCCGGCGTGCCCCGGGCTCGCAGTAGGCGAACAGGGCGGTCGCGGAGCGGGCGGGCTCGGTGAGCCGCAGCAGCAGCTCCAGATCGGAGAGCACGGCGACCGGATCCTCGCCCTCCATCACGGCGTACGCGCGCAGCGAGGCCCGCAGCCGTCCCATCGCGACGATGGTGCCGGGCCCGGAACCGGTGACCGCGCCGACCGAGAGGCCGAGGGCGCCGTCCGGCAGCGGCAGCGCGTCGTACCAGTCCCCGCCGCCCCGCGGGCCGGGGCGGTGGCGGACGGCCAGGCGCACCCCGGGAAGCCGCGGCAGCCGGGTGGGCAGCAGCTCCTCCCGGACGGTCGCCACGGTCGCGCGGGCGCGGGCCAGCTCGATCAGCCGGGTGATGTGGGCGGCGGCATAACGGCAGTACAGGGCGACCAGGTGACGCTGGTGCTCCTCGGGCTCGGCCGGTTCGTCGTAGAGCCAGGCGACCGCGCCGAGACGCCCTGCGGGCACGCCCGCCATACCGGGTGCGTCGGCCGGGGCGGGGACCTGCGCGGCGCCCCGGCCCGCGCCCGGCGCCGTACGGTCGCCCGCGGCCGGGGACGCGTCCTCGGTGGCGGGCGCGGGGACGGCGGTGAGCCCGGGGGCCGGGCCGGAGCCGGGGAACGGGTCCAGCGGGACCGCGTAGCTGGCGGCGAAGCCGAGGCGGGCGGCGACCTCGCGGTGGCGTGGGTGGAGACCGGTCTCGCCCGCGATGTCGGGGTGGGTGACATCGGCGCGCCGCTTGCCGCCCGGCTCGGGCAGCCCGTCGAGGAGATGGCCGCCGGGCGCGGAGGTGCCCGGGATCGTCTCGATCTGGCCGAGGTCGGCGCGGCCGAGGCCGAGGCCGACGGTGGTCACCGGGCCCTGCCCGTCCGCCGGTTCGAGCGCGACCAGCCCGCGCTGCGCGCCCACGAGCGCGGCGCCCGCGCGCAGCAGCTCCCTCAGCGCCTCGTCGAGGGTGCTGGTGTGGACCAGCCGCTCGGTGAGTTCGTGCAGCGTCGTGAGATCCGACACCCACCCGGCGAGCCGGTCCTGAACACCGGGTTCGGGCGCGGCGAGGGGCTGTCCGATGGGATCGGCAGTTTGCGTGGGTGCGGGTAGGGAAGAATCGATTCCAGCCACTTTCGGCGGATGGGGCGAGTTCATGGACCGCTGCCTTCACCCGTCGCGCCCAGCTTGCTCAATAGCATCGCAAACCCCCTGTCATGCTGCGCCGCTACTGTGCCGCTACTGTCTCCAGATGTACACGCACGGGAGAGGCGATGTCCAGCATTGTCCCGGTGGTCTTGTTAGTGTCTGTGGGGAATTGAACTTGGCTGAAAAAAAGTCGTTACGCTGTCAATTTGAGGTCGACTGACGTCATTCGACAGCGCGTCGTCTCCATCGCGGCGGGTACACATTCGGAGAGGGCCTGGGGCAGATCGGACCGCCCCGGAACCCCGTGGCCGGTCCAGGCGTCATAGACCACAACGGCCGCGCCCCTCCCCGAATGGCGAGGAAACGCACCACCCAGGACGGCAAGCGCCATGCGCGCGCCACCCCTCGCCACGTTCCACGCTCGGCCCGCGGCGTGATGCGCTGCCTTGTACGCGCAGTGACTTGTGATCCACGTGCTGTGAGCGGCCGAACGACGCCCGGCAGCGCCACGTAGTGCCATGTGAAGTGCCATGTAGTGCGAACGGATACAGCCCTCGGCGTTAACGGAAAGGAACGAGCGCTCATGCGCGAGATCCTCGGAAGGCGACGCAAGTTCTCGCTGCGGCGCGGCGCACGCTCGCCGCAGCTCCGCGCGGCCCTCACCTGCGCCACCGAGTGGCAGTGGCCCGTCCTGCCGGGCATCGGCCTCCAATCAGGGGGCGGACGCATGCGGGTGTGCGGCTGTCCCGACCCGGACTGCGCGGTGCCGGGCGGCCACCCCTTCGACCCCGTTCTCCTCGCGGCCACCACGGATCCGCGCATGGTGCGCTGGTGGTGGACCAACCGCCCCGGTGCGCCGCTCCTCCTCGCCACCGGCGGCACGGCCCCGTGCGCGCTCAGCCTGCCCGCGGTCGCCGGGGCACGGGCGCTGGCCGCCTTCGACCGGGCGGGCGTCCGGCTCGGCCCGGTGGTCGCCACGCCCACCCGCTGGTCGCTGCTGGTGGCCCCGTACTCCCTCGAAGAGCTGGGGGACCTCCTCAACCGCCAGGACTGGGTGCCCAGCTCGCTGCGGTTCCACGGGGAGGGCGGCTATCTGGTGCTGCCGCCGTCGCAGACCGGGCTGGGCCGGGTGCGCTGGGAGCGCGCGCCGCAGCGCCGCCGCGGGCGGCCCTGGCTGCCGGAGGTGTCCACCGTGGTGGACGCGCTCGTCGAGGCGAGCAGCAGCGCGCCCGACGGGGGCAGCCGGCTCGCGTACTGACCGGACGTCCCTCGCACCATCCGATGCATCTGCACACGCGGCGCGGCCCACGGCCTCGCCGCGTGTCGTGCGTTCGGGTGATCTTCGGTGGCCCGGTGCTGACCGGCCCGGTGCCGGTCCGAGGCCCTGTCCGCGGCGGGGGCAACTCCCGCGCCGCCGCGGCCCGTTGGTCCGAACCGGGCACGTACGTTCCGGTACCGGACATGGAAGCGCCCGGTCGCTGGCGACGGGGGATGCACCAGCGACCGGGCTTTTAGAACCGTAACAAGAGATCGGCCCTAAGCAAATTCGATCGCGGATTTCCGGACGCGTATTTCCAGGGCGTAACCGCGAGTTGTGAGCAGCGTCACGCCTCCCGATCGCTCGGTCGACCCGCCGGGATGCTCAGCTGAGCGTCACCTGACGGTTGGTGAGACCGCCCCGGGCGCGGCGCTGTTCGGCGGTGAGCGGCTCGTCCGAGGCGAGGGCCTCGCCCAGCCGCTCCGCCAGCTCGGCGGCCGGCTTCTCGGTCTCCTCTGCGCCCATGCCGCGGGGCAGGTCCCACACCGGCACGGTGAGCCCGTGGGCCCGGAAAGAGCCCACCAGACGGGTGCCTTCGCCCAGTGCGGACACCCCCGCAGCGTGCAGCCGCGCGAGCGCGTCGAGCAGCTTCTCCTCCGGGTGGGGCATCACCCAGCGCAGGTGGTTCTTCTCCGGCGTCTCGCACCAGTAGGCGGCGTCCACACCGGTGAGCCGGGCGGTCGGGATCGCGGCGGCGTTGGCCCGTTCCAGGGACGCGGCGACCTCCCCGGTCGCGTTCGCGGCGTCCTCCAGCCAGAACTCGAACCCCTCGTGCAGGGTCGGCGTGAAAGCGCCGTTCGGGTCGAGCAGATCCTGGAGCCGCGGACCGTCGCCGGGTGCCCGCTGGGCCGACACCGGCGTGCCGGGCTCGGCGATCAGCGCGCGCCGCAGCGTGTCGGCCAGATCGCGGCTGAGGTCGCCGGAGGCCGTGTCGTTCTGGAGACCGAGCAGCACGGCGCCGCTGTCCCGGCGCAGCGCGGGCCAGGCCATCGGCAGCACGGTCGCGAGGGTGACCGACGGCACACCCTCGGGCAGCCCCTCGGCGAGGGTCAGCCGGACGGTCGCGGCGGGCACCAGCTCGCGCAGCGCCACCCAGTCGCATTCATTGGGGAGGCCCTCGAAGGGACGCTGCACCAGCTCGGTGACCGCGTGGGCGGCCTCCCGGCCGTGGCAGGCCTTGTAGCGGCGGCCCGAACCGCACGGGCAGGGCTCGCGCGCACCGACCACGGGGATGTCGCCCGTGGCGCCCCGTGGTCCTGCGGCCTTCGTCTGGGGGCGGCGCTTCTTGGCCATGGTGTGGCTGTCTCCCGATCGTGGCGGCTCAGGGCTTGTGCGTACGGCTCGGATGCGGCTCGAGCGTTCGCTCGTATCGCTACGGGCTCGTATCGGCACGTACGTCGTCGTACGGCTACGTACGGGCGGGAGCCTAGCCCTTCGGCCGAAGCTCGTCGGCCAGATGCGCCGCGTCGGTCACGCCAGCTCGTCCAGATCGGCGAAGCCCAGCTCGCGGTCGAAATCGGGATCGATGTTCGTGTCGATGTTCGTGTCGATATTCGCCACGAGACCCGCACCGGCGCCCGCGCCGCCGTTCGTACCGCTCTTCGCGCCGCCGTTCGTACGGAGACCGGGCTCCAGCTCAGCGCGCAGCTCCGCGCCGAGGCCGGTCGGCAGCATGACCCGGCCGGAGAATCCGGTGTCGGCCGGGAGGAGGGCCCAGACGGTGACCTCGCCCCTGCCGTCCCGTACGCCCCAGTCGTCCGCCAGGGACCTGATGATGTTCAGTCCGCGGCCACCGCGGGCCGTCACGGAAGGTTTGGCCGGAAGTGGCCTTGTGGGTCCACCGCCATCGGTGACTTCGACCGTCACCCGATCGTCTTCATCGACGCTCCACGCCGCGAGAACCGTCCCGCCGCCAGGGCCGGAGCGCCATGGGCTGCCATGCCGCCACGCATTGCTGAGTAGTTCCGAAAGGATCAACACTGCGTCGTCTATGACCGAATCCGATACCCCAGTCCTGCCCAAATCGCCGCGCATCCACTGTCTTGCCGCGCGGACGCCCACAGGACCATGGGGTACGGCCATGGTCGACGACGTCGGCACCTTCTGTGCCACCACCAACGCCACCCCCGAGACCTCCTTAGCCCCACGCCAGGGGATGGATGCCCCGATGGGCTGGAGCGGAAACCGGCCAAGTGGCATCGTGTGACGCACTCGTCACGATCGAATACGTAACGAACGCGCCGGTGCACGCCTTGTAATGCCCACTATGAGCGCCCGAGTTGGGACAGTACCTGTTTGGGGCGATTCGTGATCAGTGCGTCGACGCCCAACCGCACGCACAGCTCGACATCGGCCGGTTCGTCGACGGTCCACACGTGCACTCGGTGCCCCGCGCGCTGGAGCCGTGCCACGTACGTCGGGTGGTTGCGCACGATCCGGATGCTGGGCCCCGCGATCCGTACGCCCGGCGGGAGCTGCCCGTCCCGGTGGCGCGGCAGGACGAACTGCATCAGATAGACGGTGGGAACGGCGGGCGCCGCGATCCGCACCCGGTGCAGCGAGCGCGCCGAGAAACTCATCACGCGCACGGGCGGCGGCGCGCCGGGCGGCGGCGCGTCGAGTCCGTACCGGCGCAGCAGCTGGATCAGCCGGTCCTCGACCTGGCCCGCCCAGCGGGTGGGGTGCTTGGTCTCGACAGCCAGTTCGACGCGGCGTCCGGCGTCGGCGATCAGCCCCAGCAGCCGTTCGAGGGTGAGGACGGACGTACTGTCACGGCTCTTCCGGTCCGGTGCCTCCTTGTCGGTGGCCTGCCCCTTCCAGGAGCCGAAGTCGAGCGCCGCGAGATCGGCCAGCTCCAGCCCGGAGACGGCGCCGCGGCCGTTGGACGTGCGGTCGATGCGGCGGTCGTGGACGCAGACGAGGTGACCGTCGGCGGTCAGCCGGACATCGCATTCGAGGGCGTCGGCGCCGTCCTCGATCGCCCTCCGGTACGCGGCCAGGGTGTGCTCCGGTGCGTCCTCGGAGGCGCCGCGGTGGGCGACGACGGACACGGTGTGCGGACCCGGGCGGATGTCCCGGTCAGAACGCGCATAGGTCACCGCGTTATGGTGCCACCGCCCGGTGTCCATCGGTGGAAGGTTCCGCTTCCGGCCGTTGCCCGGAATGGCGGTAGGGCGAATTGTCCGGGATAAAGGGTGGTAGTCCACACGGCCGCCGCTCCTTACGGCGGTCTGACGCGCTGTGGGAAAAGCTGACAACGGTAATACGTACGCGTGGGCCGTCATGGAAAAACTGTCGTGCACCTGAGGAGACAGCTGTGAGCACCGAGAACGAGGGCGCTGCCGTACCGCCTGCGGCCGGGCCGCAACCGGCCCCTCCGGCGCCGCACCCGAACCCCGCGGTGCCCCCCGCGCCGGACTTCGAGCCCACCGCGGGCGAGAAGCCGGACGCGCCGAACGCGCGGCCGGAGGCGCCGGAAGTGCCGATAGGCTCCGCCCCGGACCAGACGGCGCCGGTCCAGATGGCGAAGGCGGACGACCCGGCGCCGTCCCCCGCCCCTCCGGCCCAGCCCCCGGCCCCCGCCCAGCCCCCGGCGGCGTTCGCGTCGACCGGTGCGGGCGACCCCGGCGGCACCCCCGGCTACGGCGCCCCCGGCTCCGGTACCGGGCAGTGGCCCGCCGACGGCGGACAGCCCGGCGGACCGGTCGGCCCCGGCGCCGGCGGCCCGGGCGGCGGCCCGTGGGGCACCGCTCCCGTACCGCCGCCGCCTCCCGGTACGCCGGAGCGCAAGCCCCGCGGACTCGTGGCCGCCGTCCTGGCCGCCGTGCTGGTCGCGGGCGGCATCGGCGGCGGCGTCGGCTTCTGGGCCGCCGACCGGGAGAACGACAGCGGCGACACCACCACCGTCTCCGCCGTCGGCAACCCGAAGGCCGAAAGCCGCGCCCCCGGTTCCGTGTCCAACATCGCGGGCAAGACGCTCCCCAGCGTCGTCACCATCGAGGCGCAGGGCAACAACGGTGAGGGCGGCACCGGTACCGGCTTCGTCTACGACAAGCAGGGCCACATCCTCACCAACAACCACGTCGTCGCCTCCGCCGCCGACAACGGCAAGCTCACCGCCACCTTCTCCAACGGCAAGCGGTACACCGCCGAGGTCGTCGGCAAGGCCCAGGGCTACGACGTGGCCGTCATCAAGCTGAAGAACGCCTCCGGCGCCAAGCTCGACCCGCTGCCGCTCGGCAACTCCGACAAGACCGTCGTCGGCGACGCCACGGTCGCCATCGGCGCCCCCTTCGGCCTCTCCGGCACCGTCACCACCGGCATCGTGAGCGCCAAGAACCGGCCGGTCGCCTCCAGCGACGGCGGCGGTGGCAACGCCTCCTACATGAGCGCCCTCCAGACCGACGCCTCCATCAACCCCGGCAACTCCGGCGGCCCGCTGCTCAACGCGGACGGCGGCGTCATCGGCATCAACTCGGCCATCCAGTCCGCGGGCAGCGGCAGCGGCCTCGGCGAGTCCCAGCAGTCCGGCAGCATCGGCCTCGGCTTCGCCATCCCGATCAACACGGCGAAGAACGTCGCCCAGCAGCTGATCAAGACCGGCCAGCCGGTCTACCCGGTGATCGAGGCCACGGTCAGCATGAAGGACAGCAGCGCGGGCGCCACCATCGCCGCCAACGGCGCCGGCGGCAGCCCCGCCGTCGTCCCCGGCGGCCCGGCCGCCAAGGCGGGCCTCAAGTCCGGCGACGTGATCACCAAGCTCGACGACACCGCCATCGACAGCGGCCCGACCCTGATCAGCGAGATCTGGACCCACAAGCCGGGCGACAAGGTCACCCTCACCTACAAGCGCGACGGCAAGACCTCAACGGTCGACGTGACCCTGGGGCAGCGCAAGGGAGACAGCTGACACGCTAGGCTGATCCCCGCGCCACCAAAGGTGGCGCGGGGAGGCTTGCCCGAGCGGCCTAAGGGAACGGTCTTGAAAACCGTCGTGGCAGCGATGTCACCGAGGGTTCAAATCCCTCAGCCTCCGCCGAGGTCAGCGAAGTAGCTGGTCAGAAGGGGGCCCCTGGTACGGGGCCCCCTTCTGCGTGTCCGCTGTCTCACCCTGTGCCGCCGGAATCCCGCCGTTGACCAGCGTTTGTGGACCAGGCGTGGACCAGTTTTCGGGCTCTCTGCTGCTGAAGCGGTCTACGGCTGTATCGGATAGGTCGAGTAGCTTTCTGCCCGCGCTTGAGGCGCGACTGGGATCGTTCTGCCGTCACCGATCACGGAGGGCTCATGACGATCCGCAAGTTCGCCCGGGTATGGAGCGTTCTGGCTCTGGGCGCTGCGATGCTCACGGCCGGAGCAGTTGTGCCCGCTTCCGCATCGGCTGCGGTATCCGCGCCAAGGCAGGTTTGGTCCCTGCCCCCGCAGCAGAGCATCCCAAACCTGGACGCTGGCGGGCCTGCCGGGACCGTCGTCTACCCTCCGGATGGGCAACGGCACAGGGGACCCAGCGATGTCAGCATCCAGGCGCCGCCCTATACCCGCATCACCGCCGTGGACCTGTCGTGCAGCGGGCAGGCGTGTCCAGTGAGCATCGCGGCCGATGGCAAGTCGGCCACGGGTCAGCTCACGGCGAGCAGTTGGGACTTCATCCGGCCGCTCACCGTCCACGTGGTTGCCGATGCCGACGCTCCGCTGGCCGGAGGAAACTTCAGCGGCACCTTCACTCTGGAGGGAACGACACAGCCGCTCACCGTGCACATCACCCCCGGCATCCAAGGCATCATTGCGGGCAGACTGCGGAACACCAGTCCTGCGGGCGGTGGCGTACGCGTACTTGCCGTCGACCCGGGCACCAACGCCGAAGCCGCCGGACTGCTGCCCGGTGATCTCATCACCGATGTCGCCGGAACACCCACCCCCACTGTCAACGACCTCGACGCGGTCCTGAGCGGCAAGCGATCAGGCGTCACCTACACCGTGACCGTCAAGCGGGGCGGCGCGCTCGTAACCCTCCAGATCCCCTTGGATCCGGAACCGTAAATTCCAAGGTCACAGCAAGGCGTTGCGTCAGAGTGACAAAGTGTGGCCCGCTCCCCGAAGGAACGGGCCACACTCGCTTCGTAGACGCTTGCTTCCTCCCGAGCCCTACCTCTCTTCGGCGTCCTCCTCCGCTGCCTCCAGCGCTTGCTGGATCTGCTCGTTCGAGCGTTGCTGATTGCGCTGGATCACCTTCGCGTAGAACCGGAACAGGACGGCGATGCTGTGTCCGGCCCGCCGGGCGACCTCGGTGGGAGGCACACCCGATTCGAGCCAGAGCGAGACGCCAGCGGACCTGGCCGAGTACGCCTTCTCGGCCAAGGGGGTCTTGAACTCTTTCGGGGACATCACGCTGAAGCGGGCAGCCTGCCAGATCTCGCCGTACTCCTTGGACAGCACGTGACCGCCACGGTGAGCCCGGAACAGCCGACCGTCCTCCGCCGTGCCGTACGTCTCGATGTGGTCCCTCAGCATGCGCACCAGCACAGGAGTATGGGCACGGTGCGGGTGGCCTTTCGGGCGCGCCGTTTAAGGCCCCTGGTGTCGAAGGACTCTCCGCTGTCCGTCCAGGACGAGCCGACCCGGGGAGTGCTGCCGGACAGCACCAGTTCGCCCCAGCCTTCCTCGGGGAGCTTGCAGGCTGACTCTCGCAAGTAGGTGATCTCGGCGGGGCGCATGGCCGCGTAGTACAGGCACCCGAAGAAGGCGCGCAGGCCTGGCGCTGCCTCAGAACAAGGTGTCCTGGCCAGGCGTCTCCGGCGTCTCTGGAATCTCCAGCGGCGGCACCTCTTCGCCTCGCCACTTCGCATCAAGGTGTTTGCGCCAACCCTGCGGCGGTGGCCACGGCACGCCCCACTCGGCGAGTTGCTTCTTCGTCCAGCCGCCCTTCGGCGTCTGTGCGGCGGCGACTTCGTCAGGAGAGGGCACGTACGTCGACATGGGGCAATGCCTGCCCACGCGGCTGCCCCGGGTACGCATGTGAAGGCCGACACAATACGTTCACTGCGTTGGCGTGAGTGTGGACAGTAAGTACTCAGGCCGCGAGGCCGTCGTCTTCGGCTGGCTCGTCCTGAGCCATCAGGCCGGCCACCCACAAGGGCATTAGCCAGTGCACTGCAAGGACCGCGATGAGCGCCGGTGCCGCATACGCCGTGGGAGCCTCGTCAGCCGCCGCACCCGTGATCAACAGGCCAGCGGCGGTTGCGGCAAGGAGCAGGGTCATAGCCCGGTGGGCGCGGGCCTGCACCCGAAGGCGTTCCGCTGATTGCCGCTCGTCCAGCGCTCGTTCGCGCAGTTCGAGCAGACCACGGGTAGCGGCATTGATCACTCCGGTCGCGACCATCCATGGCAGCAGCAGTACCGCCATGACGATGAGGGCCCAGATCGGTTCCCCCTCCGCGAGGTAGAAGTAGGCCATGAGTCCGCCGATGGCCGCGGTCAGCATCAGATGCGCGGAGACGGCCAGGCGCCGACGCGCGGCTGTGGCGTACAGCGGCCGTCCCCTGCGGTCGTTCATCAGCCGCAGCATGCTGCGGTCGTAGCGCGTCAGTGCCGTCGTCATGACCTTTTCCTCCCGTAGATCTCATCCGTGAGTGGCCGGAACGGTTCGAGCGAGAACAGCGCCTCAACTGGCAGCTCGAAGAACTTCGCGATCTTCAGCGCCAGGTCGAGGCTCGGGTTGTACTGTCCTCGCTCGATGTAGCCGATGGTCTGGTAATGCGCCCCCACCACCTCGGCCAGGCGCTGCCGCGACACCTTCCGTTCAGCGCGCACCATGGCCAGTCGGTTGTGCACCTGCTCACTCATGTATAAGGAGTACTACATTTCGTCTGAGAGCTGCAACCATCGACGGCGCTCCCTGAGGGGGGCGCCGTCGGGTCACCTCTGCGCTCAGCCAGGCCAACTAAGCGCTCAGGGGCCGACCGGAGCGCTCCATCACATCTGTTGTCGAAGGTTGAGCGCGTCATCGATCAGTTGGTTCGCCCGGTGCTGCTGGCCCCGCAGCTGCTTCGCGTAGAACTTCCAGAGGACGGCGATGCTGTGCTCGGCCCGCCGGGCGACCTCCACCGGATCCACGCCCGCCTTGATCCACAGCGAGATGCCCGCGTGCCGCGCCGCGTACGGCACCTCGGCGAGCGGCGTATGGACCTCGGCGGCGGGAAGAGCCTCGCGCCGGGCCTCGTGCCAGACCTCCGTGTACTCCGTCGAGCGCACTCGACCACCCCGCACGGCACGGAAGAGCCGTCCATCCGGGGCGGTCCCGTACGCGTCCAGGTGCCGACGCAGCAGCTTCACGAGCACGGGCGGGATGGGTACCGGCCGGGTCGTCTTCCGGGCCTGTCGCTTCAGCCCGCGCACTTCGTACGACTTGCCGTCGTCCGACCACCCGGCCCCGACTTCCGGTCGGCTCCCCGCGAGGATCAGTTCGCCCCAACCTGACTCCGGCAGCTTGCAGTCCCGCTTCGTCAGCGCGGCCGCCTCGGAGGGACGCATCCCCGCGTAGTACAGGCACCCGAAGAACGCGTGAAGGTGCTCCCCGCGCGGCCCCTGGGCCCTCACGGCCTCCAGCAGCTCCCGCATCAGCTCCGGGCCGGGAACGTAGCGGAAGTCCACCTCGTCGTCCGTCTCCGGAGGGTCCCAGTCGATCCGGCTCAGCGGGTTGACGGTGAGCAGGCCCCGTTCGACCGCGTAGCGCAGGGCGTTACTCAGGACGGTGCGCATGCGCCGGAACGTGTTGTCCGCCGATGCCGTGCCGTCCAGCTTGGTGGAGAGGGCACGAAGAGCCCGGCGGATCCGATCCGAGTCGTCCATGTCCACGACCTTGATGGAGTGCTTCGCCACCCACGCCAGCGCGACCGCGACCTCCTCCGGCGGGTCCTCCACGTCCTTCCGGGCCGCGAACTCGCCCTCGTCGTCGCGGACGCACTGGAAGGCCCACACGCGCAGCGCCAGGCGCAGGACCTCGGGATCCGGCGAACCCTTCTTCGGCCCGGAGACCAGCACAGGCATCATGTTGGTCAGCGCCTCGGCGATCCCGGTGTGGCCCCGGCGTCTGATGAGCCGCCTGCCTCCACTTGAAAGTCGCTGGCGGATCCAAACCCGCCGTAGCTACAGTCCCAGACTGTCCGCACAAGGGGTCCGGAGGTTCCAGGTGAGGCGCAACGGTCAGGTGCTCGTCTTCGACGCAGACGACACGCTGTGGGAGAACAACGTGTTGTTCGAGCGCGTCATCGAGGACTTCCTTGCCTGGCTGGAGCATCCCACCCTCGACAAGCGGCAACTGCGCGTCATCCTCGACGACATCCAGTCGGCGAATGCCGTCACGCACGGCTACGGCACCCAGATGCTCCTGCGCAGCCTCGCCGACTGCGTCGAGCGACTGCGTAGCCGACCGGCCACGGCTCAAGAACTCGACGAGATCCGTGAACTGGCTGCTGCGCTGATCGATTACCAGGTGGAGCTGATCCCAGGAGTCGCAGACACGCTCGCGGCGCTCAGCGATCGTCACGAGCTCCTGTTGCTCACGAAAGGCGACCAGGCCGAGCAACAGCGCAAGATTGACGCCTCCCAACTCGCGCACCAGTTCAAGGCAGTCGGCATCGTCCCCGAGAAGAACGACGAGACCTATCACCGGTTCATCAACGCACACGCACTCGACCCCGCCACCAGCTGGATGATCGGCAACTCGCCGAAGTCGGACATCCTTCCAGCGCGAGCGGCGGGGATGAACGCCGTCTTCATACCCAATGACCACACCTGGGTCCTGGAGCACAGCGAACTCGACCCTGACGACGACCGGGTACTGCGGCTGCGGACCTTCCGTGAGCTGCTGGACCACTTCTGAGGGACCGGCAAGGAGAGCTAGCCACATGAACAGCACACCTCCTGAACGTCCCCGCGACCGGGCGCTGACGGTACCCACCGTCTCCTGCGTCTTCGTCTGCCACGACAATGCGGGACGTATCCTGCTGGCTCGTCGCAGTGCAGGGGCGCGAGACGAGCCGGGCACGTGGGATACCGGAGCCGGTGCCCTTGAACATGGCGAGTCGTTCGAGGAAGCCGTCATGCGCGAGGTCCGTGAGGAGTACGCGGCGAACGCCCTCGCCATCGAGACCATCGGTGTTCGCAACATCCTGCGCGGCACCCCTGTCTCCCACTGGGTCGCGGTGGTCTTCGCTGTCGAAGTAGACCCCGCCCAGGTCGCCATCGGCGAGCCCCACAAGTTCAACGCGCTCGACTGGTTCACCCCGGGCCAACTACCTCAACCACAGCATTCGCAGCTAGCGGACACCCTCGCCCTCTTCCACGGTCGCAAGCTCGCCTCCGGCAGTAACTGAAACGGCAGGCCATCAGCGGTGCTGCCAGGATTTCGCGGCGGCGACGAAATGGGCCGTACCCTGGAAACGAGCAGGCGCCACCCCACCCGTCATGGGTGAAGTGGCGCCCTGGTGCGCTACCCGGCCCGGCTGGCCTATTCGTCGGCCGCCTCCAGAGTGATATGCCAGCAGACCTGGCCGAGTACGCCTTCTCCGCGACGGCCTCAGGTAATTCGCGGACTCCGTCGCTCGATGAGGACGACGTCGCGCCATACGTCGTGGTGGCGGCCGATGCGTTCGCGGGTGCCGATGACGCGGAAGCCCGCGCGCTGGTGCAGGCCGAGGCTGGTGGCGTTCTCGGGGAAGATGCCGGATTGGATGGTCCAGATGCCTGCCGCTTCCGTGGAGGCGATCAACGCGTTCAGAAGCGCAAGCCCGACCCCTCGATTGCGCGCGGCGGGGTGAACGTAGACGGAGTGTTCGACAACGCCTGCATACGCACAGCGGTCGGACACCTTCGTGGCGGCGACCCAGCCGAGCACGCGCCCGTCGTGGTCCAGCGCGATGTGTCGGTGGCCTGGGAGCTTGGTCGCATCGAACGCTTCCCAACGGGGCGCGGCAGTCTCGAAGGTGGCGTTGCCCTCGTCGATGCCGAGCTGGTAGATCGCTAGGACCTCATCGGCGTGCTCGGCCGTCAGACCGGTGATGCGGATTGTGTCGGTGCGGAGGGTCACCCGCGGCCTCCATCGGTGAGTTCGCCGACGAGGCTCTGAACGCGGCTCCGGATCTCGTCGCGGATCGGACGTACCGCGGCAACACCTTGCCCGGCCGGGTCGTTGAGCTTCCAGTCCCGGTACGTCTTGCCGGGGAAGTACGGGCAGGCGTCGCCGCAGCCCATGGTGATGACGACGTCCGACGCCTGCACCGCTTCCGTGGTCAGCACCTTGGGGATCTCTGCGGCGATGTCGATGCCGACTTCCGCCATCGCTTCCACCACGGCGGGGTTGACGTGTTCGGCGGGGGCCGAACCGGCGGAGCGGACTTCGACGCGGTCGCCCGCGAGGTGGGTGAGGAAGGCGGCGGCCATCTGGGAGCGGCCCGCGTTGTGGACGCAGACGAACAGCACGGACGGCCGCGGGGAGTCAGACACGGGCGGGGCCTTCCTGGGCGGGCGTGCGTTCGGCGGCTACGGCGGATGACGGGGGGAAGTAGCGGCGGGCGGCCAGGGCCACGTAGACGAGGCCGATCAGGACGGGGACTTCGATGAGCGGGCCGACGACTCCGGCGAGGGCCTGGCCGGAGGAGGCGCCGAAGGTCGCGATGGCGACGGCGATGGCGAGTTCGAAGTTGTTGCCCGCGGCGGTGAACGCCAGCGTGGTGGCGCGGGGGTAGTCCAGGCCCGCGGCCTTGCCCAGCGCCATGGACCCGGCCCACATGACGGCGAAGTAGACCAGCAGCGGTACCGAGATCCGGGCCACGTCGATCGGCCGCGAGGTGATCGCGTCGCCTTGCAGGGCGAACAGGACGACGATCGTGAACAGCAGCCCGTACAGGGCGAATGGCCCGATGCGCGGGATGAGCGTCGTCTCGTACCAGGCCTGACCCTTGGCCTTCTCGCCGAGGCGCCGGGTGAGGAACCCGGCCACCAGCGGGATGCCGAGGAAGATCAGGACGCTGCGGGCGATCTCCCACACGCTGATGGCGAGGCCGGTCTGTTCCAGGCCGAGCCAGCCGGGCAGCACGGTGAGGTAGAACCAGCCGAGCGCGGAGAAGGCGATCACCTGGAACACGGAGTTGAGGGCGACGAGGACGGCGGCGGCTTCCCGGTCGCCGCAGGCCAGGTCGTTCCAGATGATGACCATGGCGATGCAGCGGGCCAGGCCGACGATGATCAGGCCCGTCCGGTACTCCGGCAGGTCCGGCAGGAGGAGCCAGGCGAGGGCGAACATGAGCGCCGGGCCGAGGACCCAGTTGAGGACGAGCGAGGGGATCAGCAGGCGCCGGTCCCGGGTGACCGTGTCGAGGCGGTCGTAGCGGACCTTGGCCAGCACCGGATACATCATCACCAGCAGGCCAAGCGCGATCGGCAGGGAGACGCCGGTGACGGTCACCTTCGCCATGGCGTCGCCCAGACCCGGAACGAGCCGTCCCAGGCCGAGTCCGGCGGCCATCGCAAGCAGGATCCACACCGCGAGGAACCGGTCCACGAACGACAGACGCGCGGCAACCGGCGCGGTCGTGGCCTCAGTGGTCATCAGGCGCCGTCCGCCGTCCCGGCGGGCTCGGGCAGCGGCTGCCCGGCGGGACGGGTGAGGATTCCGGCGAGCCGGTCGGTCATCTCCGGCAGCAGCCAGTAGTAGACCCACGTGCCCCGGCGCTCGCAGTCGATCAGCCCGGCCTGCCGCAGCAGCTTCAGGTGATGGGAGATCGTCGGCTGGGAGAGGTCGAAGGCGGGGGTGAGGTCGCAGACGCAGACCTCGCCCCCGGCCCGCGAGGCGATCATCGACAGCAGCCGCAGCCGGATCGGGTCGCCCAGCGCCTTGAACACCTTCGCCAGCTCGACGGACTGCGCCTCGTCGAGCGGGGCGGTCAGCAGGCCGGGGCAGCAGCCGTCGACGTCGTCCTGACCGAGCACCGCAAGCTCTTGTTTCGACATTCTTCTATGTTGACGTTCTTCGATCCAAGGCGCAAGCTTACATTGAAGGAGATCGATACAGCCCGACGGGAGGCCGCCATGCCCCGCGCGCAGCTTGCCTTGAACGTGCCCGACCTCGACGCCTCAGTGGCGTTCTACTCCAAGCTCTTCGGCGTCGAGCCGGCCAAGCGCCGCCCCGGCTACGCCAACTTCGCGATCACCGAGCCGCCGCTGAAGCTCGTCCTGATCGAAGGCGAAGCAGACCAGGAAACCCGTCTGGATCATCTCGGCGTCGAGGTCGATTCCACCGACCAGGTCGACGCCGCCACCGACCGCCTCAAGGGCGCCGGACTCGCCACGTTCGAGGAGAACGACACGTCCTGCTGCTACGCCCTCCAGGACAAGGTCTGGGTCCACGGCCCCGGTAAGGAACCCTGGGAGGTCTACGTCGTCAAGGGCGACGGCGACCAGATGGGCAAGAGCGCGGCCACCGATGCCGGCGACACGTGCTGCACGGACCAACCCGCTTCGGAGGGCACCGTAGCCGCAGCAGGCTGCGCGTGCGGCTCCTGAGCCGCAGCGAGGCCGTCGGCTTGCGCGGGCCGCGCGCCCGAACGCCGGCCACCCGTACGGTGGTCACAGGACGCTGCTGTGGCTGATCGAGACCGCAGGCGGCTATGACGTCGCCCTGCCGTGACGGGCGGTCGAAAACGGGTCAGGCGGTCGCGATCTCCTTGATCGTCTCCGCGACCAGCCCGGCCTGCACGTCGCGGCCGGTGCGGTTCGGGTGGACGAACCACGGCAGTCGCAGGCCGAGGAAGCGCACCTCGGACGGCTCCAGCATCGCGCCGACGCCCCGCTGCTCGCCGCTGCACGCGGTGTGGGCGCCGGATTGGTGATAGACGTCGACGAAGGAGGCACCCACGGCCTGTGCCTCGCGCCGCATCAGGTCGTTGAGGGGTTCCTGGACCTCCTTGTCCAGGAACTTCAGGGCGTCCTCGTCGATGTCGGCGAGTGGCTTCTCGGTGCCGCCCGGGACGGGTTCGAGGCACGCAGAGGTGTCCTCGGGCACGATCCTGGGGTAGCCCACCAGCACGGTGTCCGCGCCCGGGGACGCCTGGTGGATCTCGTTGAACATCCGGCGCAGATCCTCCCTCACCGTCCGGAACCGTTCGTCGAGCCAGTCGGCCCCGGCTCCGTCCCGGAGGAAGTCACGGCATTCGGAGGCAGGTGAGTCCTCGTCCACCGGGTCGGCGGGCAGCAGCGCCCCCTCGCTGCCCCGCAGCCGCTCGGAGCACTGCTTCATGATGCGGGCGAAGCCGACCGTGTTGCCGCCGAGGCTGCCCACCACGAGCTGGGTGTCCGGGCGAAGGGCGTCCTTCTGCGGTTCGGCGGCGCCTTGCAGGAGTTCCTGCGGCTCCCATACGTGGTGGATCTGCGCGCTGCCACAGGACACATCCGCCTGGACGTCGAGGGCGACGCCCTCCTCGGCCAGTTCGTCCACAGCCACCCTGGGGTAGTTGTCATCGGCCCGGAAGCACAGGGCGGGGGCGGTGCCAACGGGGCTGATGCCGAAGTTGGCGGTGTAGGAGTCGCCGATGAACACGGTGCGGACGGCCGCCGCCGAAGGTGCGGCGGAGGAGGGGGCGCCGACGGCCGGGGCCGCGGTGGACAGACACGTTCCCAGCGCTACGAGCGCGGAGACAACAACGGACCTTCGCATAGGGGCCTCTTTCCGAGGTGCCCGACAGGGGCATGGGCTGGTGACGCGGCGCATTGAATCCGCCGCGGCTCGCGTCGCCCTAGAGCCGGTGACCGCGGCCGCCACCTTCTGATGTGCGAGGCCGGGTGGGGTATCCCGTTGGCGCTGTCCGTCAGGAGGTCAGAAGGGGTGCCCCTGGTACGGGGGCACCCCTTCTGCATGTCCGCTGTTGACGTCAGGGGATGGAGACGCTGGCGCCGAACTCGAACATGCGGGACTGGTTCGGCCCGACCTGATCGATCTGACGTCCCTGACAGTTGGGAAGACCGAAGACGGTGGCGGCCTGGTTGGTGTTGTTCACCACCAACATGGGCCAGATGTTCGTCGTGTAACAGCCACTCGGGTTGGTGTGCGGGATCAGGCCGACGGTCAAGGTGCCCTCGGCGGCCGCGGCCGACCCTGCTGACGACAGGGCGAGGGCCACTGCACCCATCGCCGACGCCGCCACAAGTCCGATACGACGCATCGTTGCCTCCTGCTCAGACACGATCCGGAGGAGACGCCGACCGCCTCCTGACCCATTGCTAGCGACTGCTACTTGACGGGCACTCACGGCTCGCGTGAGCGCTGTCAGGGGTCGAAGGCGGCTTCCGGGCCACAATCGTCCTGTGGATCAGGGCATAGCGGCCATGGCGGTAGGGGCATTCGGATTGATCGGCGCGGCGGTAGGGGGCTTTGCGGCAGCGTGGGGTGCTCGCGTAGGAGCGGAACGGACCGCGCGCGCCATGCAGCAACAGGTACGGGGCCAGGCTGAAGCCGAACACGGGCACTGGCTTCGGCAACAACGGCTCGCGGCGTACGAAGGGTTCATGGCCGCGTTCGACAGCTTCGCGCGGACGGCCACGTCCAGCCGTCAAGCCTGCGAAGCGCGGCGGGCACGGGTGGATCGTTCCCGGTCCGCCCGGCGCGCCGACCTCGTCCAGTGCGTCCTGTCCGCCGCCGAAGTCGACGCCATCGGCGACCAGGTGCGTGCTCTGGGAGAGCAAGCGGCCCGTATCTCGGTCGTGGGGCCGGTGTCAGTGGGCGAGTGCGCCGCGCGGCTGACGACGTCCGCGGGCGTCGAGCACGCGCGGTATGCCAGCCAGCGTCAGCGTGCCGTGGATGAGTCGATGTCTCTGGACGACCTCGTGCAAGCCGTCGAGACGCTGCCCGGGGAGGGCGAGGTCAGCGCGCAGGTCGAGGAGAACAGGCAGTTCCTGGCCGCGGTCCGGCAGGTGCTCAACTCTCCGCCCGCCCTGGACCCGACGGCCTAGCCGGGTCTCGGGCGAGGGCGGTGCTTCGTACGCACCAAGCGGGTGGGGCCCGAAGTCCGGACGGCCGACGTCCGGAAGGTCGAAGTCCGGACGGCGGCAGAAGTCCGGACGGCGGCAGAAGTCCGGAAGCCCCACCCGCTCGGCGGCGGAGGCGTCGGTGTCAGGCGCCCCGGGTGCCGAAGTAGTGGCCCTGGTCGAGGTCGTCGATGAGGCCGGGGCCGGTCGGGTGCCAGTCCAGCAGGTCGCGGGTCAGGGCGTTGGAGGCCGCGACGTCGGCGGCGAGGAAGCGGCTCAGCCAGCCGAAGTGCGCGTGCGCCTCCTCGGCGGGTATGGAGACCACCGGCAGGTCGAGGTGACGGCCGATCACCTCCGCGATGGTGCGCAGCGGTACGCCCTCTTCGGCGGTGCCGTGCAGCACCGATCCCGCCGGGGCCGTCTCCACGGCCAGCCGGAGCAGCCGCGCGGCATCGAGGCGGTGGACCGCGGGCCAGCGGTTGGAGCCGTCGCCGATGTAGCCGGAGACGCCCTTCTCGCGGGCGATGTCGATCAGCCTCGGGACGAAGCCATGGTCGCCCTCGTCGTGGACGGAGGCGGCGAGACGCACGATGGACGAGCGGACGCCGCGTTCGGCGAGGCCCAGTGCCGCTTGTGCGCTGGCCTCCCGGGGGCCCGCGGTCGAGAGGTCGGGCCGGTCCCGCTCGGTCGCGATCCGTCCCGGGGCGATTCCGAGCAGGCCGGAGGCGATGACGAGGGGGCGATCGGTCCCCTCCAGCGCGGCGCCGAAGGTCTCGATGGCGCGCAGATCGGCCTTGACGGCGCCCTCGTAGTCCGAGAAGTCGTGGATGAAGGCGAGGTGTACGACTCCGTCGGCCGCGGCGGCGCCCGCGTGCAGGCTGTCGGGATCGTCGAGGGCGCCGCGGTGCACCTCGGCGCCGGCTGCGGCGATGGCCTCGGCCGAGGCGTTCGAGCGGGCGAGTCCGATGACCTGGTGGCCCGCGCGGAGGAGTTCGGGAACGACGGCAGAGCCGATGAAGCCGGAGGCGCCGGTGACGAATAAACGCATCAGTGAGATCTCCAGGGGGAGGCCCGCCCTGGCACGCGTAGCTTCCGTCCAGGGACAAGGCGATGTCAGTCGCTGTCATCGACAGCGTAGCACTGCGATGTCAGTCACTGTCATCACGTAGGATCGCGGTCATGGGTCGATGGGAGCCGGGCGCGCGTGAGCGACTTGAACGGGCGGCATTGGAGCTCTACGTCGAGAGAGGGTTCGAGCAGGCGACGGTTGCGGAGATCACCAACCGGGCGGGCCTCACGGAACGGACGTTCTTCCGCCACTTCGCCGACAAGCGCGAAGTGCTCTTCTCGGGCCAGGCCGAGATGCTCGAAATCTGCGTGAACGCCATCGTCGGCGCGCCCGAAGCCGTGGCTCCCCTCGACGCGGTGGCCGAGGCCCTGCGAGCCGTCTCCGCCCCGCTGGAGGAGCGCCGCGAACGATCCCAACGACGCCAGACCGTGATCGCCGCGAACGCCGCTCTTCAGGAACGCGAGTTGCTGAAGCTCGCCTCGCTCGCTTCCGCGGTGGCCGACGCGCTACGGCGACGTGGTGTCACGGAGCCGACGGCGAGTCTGTGCGCCGAGGCCGGGCTCGCGATCTTCAAGGTCGCGTACGAGCGCTGGATCGGCGAGCCGGGCGGGCGGACGCTGGCCGACGTCATCCAGGACTCCCTCGACCATCTCAAGGCCGCGACCGCAGGCTGAGGGGTGCCCTGCCCGGCTGGTCATGCGACCGGCGGAAGGGTGCGGCCCGTGCTGCCGGTGGCGCTACGGGCCGCGGACGCGACCGTGGCCTCCGCTTCGCGCCGCGTCAGGCCGGTGTGGAGCGCGGCCTCGATGAGGGCCGGGGCCAGTTCGTCGCCCGCGCCCGCCTCGTACGCCCGGCAGGCGGCCCAGAACAGCCGGTCGTTGCGCCGACCCTCCTGGGATTCGCGGACGAACCGTACGAGGGCGGCGTCGCGCCCCGGAGCTCCGACGGCACTCGGGCGGGCCGTCGCCCGCTCCGGCGGCGTACGCACCGGTGGCTGCACCAGGCTGAGCAGCTCGGGTGGTACGGGGGCGGGGTGCCAGGCGGGGGAGCCGGGCGCCAGGCGGTAGCGGCCGCGTGAGGTGGCCGAGCCGGGGCCGACGAGGTAGCCGCCCGTACCGCGGATGTCGATGCCGGGGGCGATCCGGCCCGCGGAGTTGGGGACGCCGAGCCCGGGCGGCCCGCACAGCCACAGGTGGCGCCCGCCGCCGGGGGTGAGCACGGTGACAGTGTGGGGGACGGCGAAGGCGTACCGGCGGGCCAGCCGTGCGAGCGCGGCGGCGCCGTCGACGCGCGGTTCGTGCTTGAGGTCGAGGTCGACGCCGATGAGGTGGTGCGGGGCGCAGCCGCAGGCGATGCCGTAGCCGGTGGCCCAGGGAGCGGCGGCGAACAGTGCCCGGATCGCCTCCGGGTCGGCGGACGCGTCGTGGACGCCGTGGCCGAGCCGCCCGCAGGCGCCGCGGCAGGGCAGGGGTACGGGGTCGTGGTGGTGAGGGGAGCGCACGGCGGGCAGCTTCGCGCGGGTGAGTGGGATGACGCGGAAGCCATGGGCCGCGGCGTCGAGAGCGTGGGCGAGTGCGGTGTTCGCCATGTCCCCATTTTCGGACAAGCGTGCGGCGGCTGGCCAGGTCCGCGTCCGGCCGGTACGCGGCGGGCAGCGCGGCCATGACCTTCCGTAGCGCGGAGCCGATGGCACTGCCGAGCCCCAGATCGGCGTAGGCGCGGTCGGAGAGCAGCACGAACAGGGCGCGGGCCTCGTCGGCGGTCAGCCCCGTCACATCCGTACGGAAGCCGGGCAGCAGGGCGATGCCGCCGTGCGGACCGCGCACGGTGTAGACGGGCACGCCCGCCGCGGACAGCGCCTCCACGTCACGCATGACCGTGCGGACCG
>NZ_GG657754.1:5390718-5401293 GCF_000158915.1 Streptomyces himastatinicus ATCC 53653
ATTGAGTGAACGGGACGGGTGAGGTCGTTTACGGTCACGCGGCGGCGCTTCGGTGCCGCCGCGCGGTCGTGCTTGGCAGTGAGCTGGCGCGTGCTTGACAGCGCCAATTTATCTGACGGATAGTCAGAAAGCTTTCCCGTGCGGTCATCCGACACCGTCGAGCCCAGGGGAGTCCGCTGCTCATGCACCTCGCCCCCACACCCCGCCAGCGGCAGCTGCGCGAGGAACTCCGCGCCTACTTCCGCGAGCTGATCACGCCAGAGACCCGTGCGGCGCTGCCGGGCGACCCAACAGCCCAGCGGCGGCTGTTGCGTCGGATCGGCGCCGACGGGCTGCTCGGACTCGGCTGGCCGGTCGAGTACGGCGGCCAAGGGCGCGGCCCCGACGAGCAGTTCGTCTTCTTCGACGAGGCGTACCGGGCGGGCGCGCCGGTCTCCATGGTCACGCTCAACACGGTCGGCCCGACCCTGATGCGGTACGGCACCGAGGAGCAGAAGCGGTTCTTCCTGCCGCGCATCCTCAGCGGGGAGATCGTCTTCGCCATCGGCTACTCGGAACCGGAGGCCGGAACCGACCTCGCCTCGCTGCGCACCAAGGCCGTGCGCGAGGTGAACGGGGAGAACGGGGTCAGTGCCGGTGACGGTCCCGGCAGTGCCGGTTCCGGTCCCGGCGGGGCGGGCGCCGAATCGTGGCGGATCGACGGCGCCAAGACCTTCACCAGCAACGCCCAGAACGCCGACTGGATCTGGCTCGCCTGCCGCACCGATCCGGCGGCGCCCAAGCACAAGGGCATCTCGATCATCCTGGTGCCGACCGACGCCCCCGGCTTCTCCTGGACGCCGATCGAGACGGTCGCGGGCCTGACCACCACCGCGACCTACTACGACGCGATCCGCGTGCCGGCCGGCCATCTCGTCGGCGAGGAGAACGGCGGCTGGGGGCTGATCACCACGCAGCTCAACCACGAGCGGGTCGCGCTCGCCGCCATCGGCATGCAGGCCGAGGACTTCTACGAGGCCGTCCTCGCCCACGCCCGTACCCCCGATCCGGACACCGGGGGCCGACTCGCCGACCAGGACTGGGTACGGGCCCGGCTGGCGGAGGCGCACGCCCGGCTGGCGGCGACCCGGCTGCTCAACTGGCGGCTGGTCGGGGACGTGGGGGCGGGGACGCTGAGCCCGGGCGACGCGAGCGGCGTCAAATTCGCCGGAACCGAAAGCGCGGTCGCGGTGTATTCACTGTGTCAGGAAATCGCGGGAGAGGCGGGGCTGATCCGGTCGGGGTCGCCGGGAGCGTTCGGGGACGGCGAGTTGGAGCGGATGAACAGGGCCGCGCAGATCAACACCTTTGGGGGCGGGGCGAGTGAGGTGCAGAGGGAGATCGTGGCGACGATGCGGCTCGGCATGCGGCGGGGTCGGCGATGACAGCTGAGGCGGCGATGAGCGCCGAGCCGGAGGAGTGGTACGAGAAGCTGAGGGCGTACGAGGGCCGAGTGGCGGCGAGCGGGGGCCAAGGCAGGGACCCGGTCAACGAGCCCATGATCAGGCACTGGTGCGAGGCGATGGGCGACACCAACCCCGCCTATCCGGGCATCGCGCCGCCGACGATGCTCCAGGCCTGGACGATGGGCGGGCTCGGCGGTCACCCCGGCGGCTCGGCCCGGTCGGAGGCGTATGACGAGCTGCTGGCGCTGCTCGACGAGGCGGGCTGTACCTCGGTCGTCGCCACGGACTGCGAGCAGGAGTATCTGCGGCCGCTGCGCCCGGGAGACCGGATCACCTTCGACGCGGTGATCGAGTCGGTCTCGCCGCGCAAGACCACCAAGCTGGGCACGGGCCACTTCGTCACCACGCGGATGGACATCCAGGCGGGCGGCGAGCTGGTCGGGACGCATCGCTTCCGCATCCTCAAGTACGCCCCGGTGCGGCGGAAGCCGGATCAGCAGCCGGATCAGCAGCCGGATCAGAAACCGAATCCGGAGCGGGAGCCGGAGCAGAGACCGCAGCAGGAGCCGAAGGCGAGGCGCCCGCGTCCTGTGATCAACCGGGACAACGCGGGATTCTGGGAGGGCGTCGCCGCTCACCAGCTGCTCATCCAGCGCTGCACCGGATGCGGCACCCTCCGCTTCCCCTGGCTGCCGGGGTGTGGTGGCTGCGGTTCGCCGGAGTGGGACACGGTCGCGGCGTCCGGCGCGGGCACGGTGTTCAGCTATGTGGTCATGCACCATCCGCCCTTCCCCGCCTTCGATCCGCCGTATGCGGTGGGCCTGATCGAGCTGGCCGAGGGAGTCCGCATCGTCAGCAACATCACGGGGGTGCCGCACGACAAGGTGCGCATCGGGATGCCCGTGGAGCTGGAGTTCCTGCGGGCCGATGACGAGCTGGAGCTGCCCGTCTTCCGAGGGGCGGTGGCCTGATGGACTTCACACCCACCCCGGAGCAGCAGGCCGCCCGGGACCTGGCGGCGGAGATCTTCGGCGATCTGTCCACCCATGAGCGGCTGTCGGCGCTCGGCACCGGCGTCGACGGTGAGCTGTGGAAGGCGCTCTGCGCGGCGGGGCTGCCCGCCGCCGTGGAGGAGATCGGCCTGGTCGGTCTGGTGCTGCTGCTGGAGGAACAGGGCCGGGTGACCGCCCAGGTGCCGCTCGCGGCGAGCTGTTCGTATGGCGTGCTGCCGGTGGCCGCCCACGGCACCGCCGAGCAGCGCGCGCGGCTGCTGCCCGCCCTGCGGGACGGTACGGCGGTGGCGACGGCCGCGTACCGGGCCAGTTGGCGGCCGACGGCCTCTGCGCGCCGGACCTCCGAGGGGTGGGCGCTGAGCGGCACGTTCCCGGTGGTCCCCTGGCTGCGGGCGGCGACCCATGTGCTGGTCCCGGCGCTCACCGAGGAGGGGCGCACCCGCTGCTTCCTCATCGAGACCCAGCCGGTCTCGGCCCCCACCCCCTCTGCCCCGCCTTCCCCTGCCCAGACCACCCCTGCCACGCATCCCTCCGGCGTGCCCGTGCGGACCGAATCCCCCATCCAGACAGAATCCGTTGAGACCACCGCACCAAGAAAAGAGGGGCGGCTCACGCTCCATGACGCACCCGCCGAGCCACTCGGCGACGACGACGGCGTCTGGGCCGATGTGCTCGGCAGGGCCCGTACCGCGTTCGCCGGGTTGCAGGCGAGCGTCTGCCAGGGAGCGGTCGCGCGGGTGGTGCACCACACCTCTGTCCGCGAGCAGTTCGGGCGCCCGCTCTCCGCCCAGCAGGGCGTGCTGCTGCGCGCGGCCGATGCCCATATGGACACCGAGGCGATTCGGGTGACGGCCTACGAGGCGGCCTGGCGCCACGACCAGGGCTTGCCCGCGGCCACCCATGCGCTCACCACCGCCTGGTGGGCCTGTGAGGCAGGCAGACGGGTCGTCCACGCGGGGCAGCATCTGCACGGCGGGATCGGCGCCGACGTGGAGCACCCGGTGCACCGGCACTTCCTGTGGGGGCGGCAGTTGGACGCGTATCTGGGCCCCGCCCCCGCCCTGCTGGCCGAGCTGGGCACCCTGCTCACGGAGGAGGCGGCCGCATGACGGTCACGGTCCGTGCGGGTGAGGCACTGCCCCCGCTGCACATCCCGATCACCCGGACGCTCATCGTCTCCGGCGCCCTCGCCTCCCGGGACTACCAGGATGTGCACCACGACGCCGAGGCGGCCAGGGAGAAGGGCTCCCCGGACATCTTCATGAACATCCTGACCACCAACGGCCTGGTCGGGCGGTACATCACCGACCACTTCGGGCCGCGGGTCCACCTCCGGAAGGTTGCCATCCGGCTCGGTGCCCCCAACTATCCCGGGGACGAGATGGTGCTGACCGGCGAAGTCACCTCGGTCGCCGACGGCACGGCGGAGGTCGCGGTGACCGGGACGAACGGCATAGGCCGCCATGTGACCGGCACGGTCACGGTGGAGCTGCCCACCGGCTCCCCGACCGGAGCGGTCCGATGAGCGCCCGTCGGCCGGACCGGCTCGGAGGGCGGGCCGCCGTCGTGGGCATCGGCGCCACCGAGTTCTCCAAGGACTCCGGCCGCAGCGAGCTGACGCTCGCGGCCGAGGCCGTCCGGGCGGCGCTGGACGATGCGGGGATCGCCCCGGCCGAGGTCGACGGGCTGGTCACCTTCACCATGGACACCAGCCCCGAGATCACCGTGGCCCAGGCATGCGGCATCGGCGAGCTGACGTTCTTCTCACGGGTGCACTACGGCGGGGGCGCCGCCTGCGCCACCGTGCAGCAGGCCACGCTCGCCGTCGCCACCGGGGTGGCGGAGGTCGTCGTCTGCTACCGCGCGTTCAATGAGCGCTCCGGGCGCCGCTTCGGATCCGGGGTGCAGCACCGTGAGCCGTCGGCCGAGGGCGCGGCGCTCGGCTGGTCGCTGCCCTTCGGACTGCTCACCCCCGCCTCCTGGGTCGCCATGGCCGCGCAGCGCTATCTGCACACCTACGGTCTGACGCCCGAGGTCTTCGGTCAGGTGGCCGTCGTCGACCGCCGCCATGCCGCCACCAACCCGGCCGCGTATTTCCATGGCAAGCCGGTCACCCTGGACGATCACGCCGCCTCCCGGTGGATCGTGGAGCCGCTGCGGCTGCTCGACTGCTGTCAGGAGACGGACGGCGGCCAGGCGATCGTGGTCACCAGCGTCGAGCGGGCCCGCGATCTTCCGCGCCCGCCCGTCGTGATCACGGCGGCGGCGCAGGGCTCGGGCCGGGCGCAGGAGCAGATGACGAGCTTCTACCGGGACGACCTCTCCGGGCTGCCGGAGATGGGGCGTGGTCGCGCGGCAGCTGTGGAACGGCAGCGGACTGACCCCCGCGGACATCGATGTGGCCGTCCTCTATGACCACTTCACGCCGTTCGTGCTGATGCAACTGGAGGAGTTCGGCTTCTGCGGGCGGGGCGAGGCGGCCGGATGCGTCGCGGAGGGCGCGCTGCCGCTCAACACCCATGGCGGTCAGCTCGGCGAGGCCTATCTGCACGGGATGAACGGGATAGCGGAGGCGGTCCGCCAGATACGCGGCACCGCCGTCAACCAGGTGCCGCACGCCGCCCGTGCACTGGTCACCGCGGGTACCGGGGTACCGACATCCGGGCTTCTCCTCGGCGCAGACGGCTGAACCACGCGCGTGTCTGCGGCACCGGCCGTCCGGTGTCCACATTCACTCCTCATATGAACCGAGGAAAGAAGAGCAGATGGATGTTCATGGGCTGGGCTGCCAGTCTGATCGCGGTGCTGGCCACCGCGATCAGCGGCCCCGCCGCCGCCTCGGCGGAAGCCCTCCCCGACCCTCGTCCCCTGGGCGCCAAGGTCTTCCAGGGCTGGGGCTTCGACACCTGTCACGCCCCCACGCTCGCCGCTCTGCGCGCGTGGAACGTCTCCCGGTACCGCGCCGTCGGCGTCTACTACGCGGGCCGCGGCCGGGCCTGCCCCAGCCAGCCCAACCTCAGCGTCGCCTGGATGCGCGGTGTGAAGAGCATGGGGTGGCATGTGCTGCCCATCTTCGTGGGGTCCCAGTCCCCCTGCGTCCGCAACAAGAACAAGAGGCACGTCCCCATCGGCAGCACGCCCTGGGCCCAGGGACGCAAGGAGGGGAAGGACGCGGTGGCCCGCGCGAAGGCGCTGGCGATGAAGAAGCGCAGCGCGCTCTATCTGGACATGGAGGCGTACGACCAGGGGAAGGCGAGCTGCGCGGCCACCACGCTCTCCTTCATCCGCGGCTGGAACCGCGAGGTGCGGTCGCACGGCTTCTTCCCCGGTTTCTACAGCAGCGCCGAGTCGGGGGTGCGCCACCTGGAGAAGTCCCGGAGAGCGGGGATTCGTGATCTTCCCTCCGTGATGTGGTTCGCCCGCTGGAACGGGAAGGCGGCACTGGCCGGTGAGCCGGTGCTGGCCAAGACGGCCTGGCATCCGCACCGCCGTATCCATCAGTACGTGGGCAACGTGAAGGAGAAGCACGGCGGCCGGACGCTCCAGATCGACCGCAACAAGGTGGACGCGCCGGTCGCGATCATCAGCTGAGCCGTCGGCGGACCGTCGGCCGGAGGGGGACCCTCTCCGGCATAACCCTGACGGCACAACCCTGACGGAAGTCGCACCCTCTCCATCCGCAGGAGGTGTTGCCGGCCCTACCCCTACAACCTCAGGCTGATTCGGCTTCGGCACTTGTGGCCGATCCGCGGTGAGCCGCTCACTCCCTAGCGTTGGGTCATGACCACGACCGTGTGCCCAGGGGCTTCCCCCGCCGCGTTCCCGTCGTTCACCTCGTACGTACGGGCCCGGGGGCCGATGCTGCTGCGCACCGCCCGCTCGCTGACGCCCAACGCCTGTGACGCCGAGGATCTGCTCCAGACCGCGCTGACCAAGACGTACATCGCGTGGGAGCGGATCGAGGACCACAAGGCGCTGGACGGCTATGTGCGCCGGGCGCTGGTCAACACCCGGACCTCCCAGTGGCGTAAGCGCAAGGTCGACGAGTTCGTGTGCGAGGAGCTGCCCGAGCCGGATCCGGTCCCCGCCCCCGACCCCGCCGAACAGCAGGTCCTGCGCGACATCATGTGGCGCGCGGTGCTGCGGCTGCCGGACCGTCAGCGGGCCATGGTCGTCCTCAGGTATTACGAGGACCTGAGCGAGGCCCAGACGGCGGAGCTGCTCGGGGTGTCCATCGGCACGGTCAAGAGCGCCGTCTCCCGCGCCCTCGGCAAGCTCCGCGAGGACCCGGAGCTGTGCCGCGCGGCCTGACGGCGAGTGGTCCCAGGGCTCGGAGGGGTAGTGACATACCAGCCGGTCGCTTGCACAATCGGCGGACTACCCGCGCGTAACCGTAAAACCCTGGAGGCCACGGTGCTCAGCACGATGCAGGACGTACCGCTGACCGTGACCCGCATCCTCGAGCACGGAGCGCTGGCCCACGGCACGGCTCAGGTGGTCACCTGGACCGGTGGCGGTGAGCCGCAGCGCCGTAGCTTCCACGATGTGGGCCTGCGCGCCACCCGGCTGGCGAACGCGCTGCGCGACGAGCTGGGTGTCGAGCAGGGGCACACCGTCGGCACGCTCCTGTGGAACAACTGCGAGCATCTGGAGGCGTATCTCGCGGTCCCCTCCATGGGCGCCGTGCTGCACACCCTCAATCTCCGGATGCCCACCGGCCAGCTGACCTGGATCGTCAACCACGCCGCCGACCGCGTGATCGTGGTGAACGGTTCGCTGCTGCCGCTCCTCGCGCCGCTGCTGCCCGAGCTGGGTTCGGTGGAGCACATCGTCGTCACCGGTCCGGGCGACCGTTCCGTACTGGACGGGTGCCGGGCCCGCGTCCACGACTACGAGGAACTGATCGAGGGCCGCCCCGAGCGCTACCCCTGGCCGGTGACCGACGAGCGCCAGGCCGCGGCCCTGTGCTACACCTCCGGCACGACCGGCGACCCCAAGGGTGTGGCCTACAGCCATCGCTCCATCTACCTGCACTCGATGCAGGTCAACAGCGCCGAGGCTTTCGGCCTGTCCGCGAAGGACACCCTGCTGCCCGTGGTGCCCATGTTTCACGCGAATGCGTGGGGTACCCCGCACGCCGCCTTCATGGCGGGCGCCTCGATGGTGATGCCCGACCGCTTCCTCCAGCCCGCGCCGCTCGCCGACATGATCGAGGCCGCCCGGCCCACCCTCGCCGCCGCCGTCCCCACCATCTGGCAGGGCCTCCTCGCCGAACTCGGCGCCACGCCACGGGACGTATCGAGCCTCACCCATGTCTACATCGGCGGATCGGCCTGTCCGCCGTCCCTGATGAAAGCGTTCGAGGAGCGGCACGGCATCCGGGTCGTGCACGCGTGGGGCATGACGGAGCTGTCGCCGCTCGGGTCCATGGCCCATCCGCCCGCCGGGCTCACGGCGGAGGAGGAGTGGCCGTACCGGGTGACGCAGGGCCGGTTCCCTGCCTCCGTGGAGTACCGGCTGATCGCGCCCGACGGCGCGGTCGTGCCCGCGGACGGGCAGGCGGTCGGCGAGCTGGAGGTGCGCGGACCGTGGGTCGCGGCCGCGTACTACGGCGGGGCGGCGGGCGAGCCCATGCGGCCGGAGGACAAGTTCACCGAGGACGGCTGGCTGAAGACCGGCGACGTCGGCACGATCTCCCCGGACGGCTATCTGACCCTGACCGACCGGGCGAAGGACGTCATCAAGTCCGGCGGCGAATGGATCTCGTCGGTCGAGCTGGAGAACCACCTGATGGGCCATCCGGAGGTCGCCGAGGCGGCGGTGGTGGCGGTGCCCGACGAGAAGTGGGACGAGCGCCCGCTCGCCACGGTGGTGCTGAAGGAGGGCGCCACCGTGGACTACGAGGGGCTGCGGGAGTTCCTCGCCGGGCGGATCGCGCGCTGGCAGGTGCCGGAGCGCTGGGCCCTGATCCCGGAGGTGCCGAAGACCAGCGTGGGGAAGTTCGACAAGAAGGTCATCCGGAAGCGGTACGCGGACGGGGAGCTGGAAGTGACCACGCTCGACTGAGGGCGCGTGCGCCGACGGCCGTTCCCCTCAGCGGGGTCCGGCCCTCAGCCGCTGCCGAGCCTTCAGTTGGTGCCGATCTTCGCCAGCAGGTCCACGATCCGGGCCTGCACCTCCGCGCTCGTCGAGCGCTCCGCGAGGAACAGCACCGTCTCGCCCGAGGCGAGCCGCGACAGGTTCGCCGGGTCGATGTCCGCGGAGGTGTAGACGACCAGCGGGGTGCGGTTGAGCAGCCCGTTGCCGCGCAGCCAGTCGACGATCCCGGCCCGGCGGCGGCGTACCTGCATCAGGTCCATCACCACCAGGTTCGGCCGCATACGCCCCGCGAGCGCCACCGCGTCCGCGTCCGTCGCGGCCCGGGCGACCTGCATGCCGCGCCGTTCCAGGGCCGCCGTCAGCGCCGCCGCGATCGGCTCGTGCTCCTCGATCAGCAGGACGCGCGGCGGATGCTGTTCGCTGTCGCGCGGGGCGAGCGCCTTGAGCAGGACGGCCGGGTCGGCCCCGTACGCCGCCTCCCGCGTCGCCTGGCCGAGACCCGCCGTCACCAGCACCGGCACCTCGGCGGCGACCGCCGCCGCCCGCAGCGACTGGAGCGCCGTCCGGGTGATCGGCCCGGTCAGCGGGTCGACGAACAGCGCCGCCGGATACGCGGCGATCTGCGCGTCCACCTCCTCACGGGAGTTGACGATCACCGGGCGGTAGCCGCGGTCGCTCAGCGCCTGCTGCGTGGACATGTCCGGCGCGGGCCACACCAGGAGGCGGCGCGGGTTGTCCAGCGGCTCCGGGGGCAGTTCGTCGTCGGGCGGCGGGGTGCGGTCGTCGACGATCTCGATGGCCCCGTTGGGCCCGTCCAGCGGCTCCGGGCCCTCCGCGCCCTCGTCCGGCGCGCCGATCGCGAAGGCGCGCCCCGAACTCTGCGGCGAGGCCGGGCGGGGCGGCTGCGGCCCCGGGCCGGGCTGGGTGCGCGGCTGTGCGCCGGGCGGGGGCCCGGCCTGGCCGGGAGCCTGCGCCGGGGCCTGGGGGTGGGCGCGGGTGCCCGCGGGCTCCAGGTCCGCCGCGGCGTTCTGGTTCGCCATATCGGGCCGGGCGGCCAGCTTGCGCCGTCTGCCGGACCCCGCGGTGGACGTACCGCCGGAGGGCGTCTGGGGCTGCTGCGACTGGGGAGTGCGCTGGTGTTCGCTGACCTGCTGCGCGAACGGCACTCCCTGGCCCAGCGTGCGCACGCTGAACGCGCGCCCCTGAGTGGTGTCCGCGCCCTGCGGAGCGCCATGCGGGGCGCCCTGCTGGGGGCTTTGGGGCGGGCCCTGGGGAGCCTGGGGCGCCTGGCGCGCGTTCTGGGGCGGGCCCTGGGGCGCCGCGTTGCGCGGTGTCTCGGGAGGCAGCTGCTGCGCGGGCAGCTGTTGCTGCTGGGCAGGGGGCTGCGCCCCGGGCGCGGACTCCGGCTGCTCCTCGGCGAGCGGGCGGCGGGCGCGGCGCCGCCCGCTGGGCTGGGCCCCCTGCTGGCCGCCGAGGGAGTCCTGCGGGGACTCGCCCCAGGCGGGCTGCTGCTGTTCGGGGGTGCGGGCGGCGGGGAGCGCGGGCATGGCGGACTCACCCGCACCGGCGCCCGGCCCGGCACCTGGTCCGGCGCCCGGCCCGGCCGTGCCAGGACGCGGGGTCTGCGGCCCGCCCGGCCCCGGGTTCTGGCCCTGCGGGGCCGGTGCCTGCTGCGGAGCCTGACCGGGACCGGACGGCCAGCGTCCGCCCCGCGCGGTGCCGCCCGGGGGCACGGGCTCGCCCCGTACGGCCAGGCCACCGCCCTGCGGCTGGGCCTGGGCCTGCGCCTGTGGGGCGCCGATGCGCGGGTCGCGGCCGCCGGGCTGCGCCGGGACCAGCCCGGCGGGCCCCGCAGGGCCCAGCTCGGGCGGCAGCGCACCGGGCTGTGCCCGGTCGGCCGCAGCCGGCGGCAGCGCGAACGGGGACCGTGCCACGCCGGGTTCCGCCGCGGGCTGCGGCTGAGGCTGGTCCTGACGTTGGGAAATGCTGCTGGGGCTGGCCCTGCTCCGGCACCGACC
>NZ_GG657754.1:5401472-5415736 GCF_000158915.1 Streptomyces himastatinicus ATCC 53653
CGAACCATTCGCGGCGGGCCCGTTTCGCGTCGGCCGCCGCCGGAGGCAGGGCGAACGGCGAGCGGCCTCCGCCCTGGCCGCCCTGCTGGGACTGGGCCGGATACGGACCCTCGGCCTCCTGGGCCGGGGAGCCGCGCCGCCGGCCGCCCGAGGCCGGGCGCTGCGGCTGAGCGGCCATGCCCTGCGGCGGTACGACGCCCATCGCGGCGGGGCCGACCGGCTGCGGACCGTGCTGACCGTGCGGACCGGCATCAGGACCGGCACCGGCGCCCTGGCGGTTCGTACCGTCGCCCGCGACCGCCGACGGGTCCTCGTCGGGGCGCGGGCGCGCCCGGCGCCGCCCGGTCGGCCGCGGCTGGTCCTGCTCGCCCGGCTGGTTCTGCTGCCGCGGATCGGCACCGGCCTCCGCGGGGAGCGCGGTGGATACGGAACGGTTCTGCGCGCCGCTCGTGTCCGCCGTGGCCGGGCCGCCGTCCTGCGGATCGCCGGAGCCGGGGGCGCCGTTCGGGTCGCCGTCCGCGCCGCCGCCGGACGTGCTCGTGGACGCGCCGGTTCCGCCGCCGGAGGTGCCCTGGCCCTGCGTACCCTGCGTGCCCTGCGTGCCCTGCGTACCGTCCGTGCTCCCGGGCGCCGCCTGGGCGTCGGCCTTCGCGCGCTCCTGGTCCGCGGCGGCCGCCGAGATCGGCACCTCCAGGACATACGCGTGCCCGCCCATGCCCGGCATCTCGTGCGTCTGGAGCACACCGCCGTGCCGGCGCACGATCCCGCGCACGATCGGCTCGTGCACCGGGTCGCCGCCCGCGTACGGCCCGCGGACCTCGATCCGTACGACGTTGCCGCGCTGTGCCGCCGCGACCACGATCGTCGAGTCCCCGGACGCGCCGCCCCCGCCCGAGGCCGTCTTGCCGGTCGAGTCGACCCCGGCCACGTCCGCGATCAGATGGGCGAGCGCCTGGGCCACCCGCTGCGGGTCCACTTCGGCCTCGATCGGCGGGGCGTGCACGGCGAACTGCGCGCGCCCCGGGCCGATCAGCTCGACCGCGCCCTCGACACCGGCAGCCACGACCTCGTCCATCGAGACCGCGCACCGGGCCAGCTGCTCGCCGTCCGCGTCGAGCCGCTGATAGCTCAGGACGTTGTCGACGAGCGTGGTCATGCGGGTGTACCCGGCGGCCAGGTGGTGGAGGATCTGGTTGGCCTCGGGCCACAGCTGTCCGGCCGGGTCGTCGGCCAGGACGCCGAGTTCGCTGCGCAGCTCCTGGAGCGGACCGCGCAGCGACTGGTCCAGCACCGCGAGCAGCTGGCCGTTGCGGGCGGCGAGGGCGTCCAGCCGCTCCGCGTACGTCTGCCGCTCCCGGTCGAGCTGGGCCTGAAGCTCCTCCATCGCCTTGGCGTGCTCGTCGCGGAGCTCCTCCAGCTCCTTGCCGTGCTGCGCCGTGAGGCTCTCCACCTCCTCGGCGTGCTTCGAGACGAGGGCTTCCTCGGCGCGCCGGTCGGTGAAGGTCATGACGGCGCCGACGAGTTGCTCGCCGTCCCTTACGGGCGCGGTCGTCAGGTCGACCGGTACCGCGCTCCCGTCCTTGGCCCACAGCACCTGGCCGCGCACCCGGTGCTTGCGGCCGGAGCGCAGGGTGTCGGCGAGCGGGGACTCCTCGTACGGGAAGGGGGAACCATCCGGACGCGAGTGGTGTACAAGAGAGTGAAGTTCCTGACCGCCCAGGTCACTGGCCCGGAAACCGAGGATCTGCGCCGCGGCCGGGTTGACGAGGACCACCTTGCCCTCGGTGTCCACGCCGACCACGCCCTCCGCCGCCGCGCGCAGAATCATCTCGGTCTGGCGCTGCTGGCGGGCGAGTTCGGCCTCGGTGTCGAGCGTCCCGGTCAGGTCCCGGACGATGAGCATCAGCAGCTCGTCGCCCGTATAGCTGTACTGATCGGCGTACGGAGTCCGCCCGTCCTCCACGTTCGCGCTGGTCACCTCAACGGGGAACTGAGCCCCGTCGGTGCGCCGCGCCATCATCCGGGTCGGCTTGGTGCCGCTGGTCCGTTCCGCTTCCGCGGGCCTGCGCATCGACCCGGGGATCCGGTTGGGATCGAAGGAAGGGAGGAGATCGAGCAGACCACGACCCACGAGCGCGGTGCCCGGCGTCTCGAAGGACTCCAGCGCGATGTGGTTGGCGTTGTTTTTCGTGCCGTTGCAGTTGACCAACAGCAGCGCGTCGGGAAGGGCGTCGAGTATCGCTGCGAGGCGAGCAGCGCCTCGGGATGGCCTGCTGCTCACGACGACGCTTCCTCCCTGACTTACCGCACCTTGCTGACACCCGCGGTCATTTTGCCGCCTGTCCGTGGAGTGTCTCAGGGGAGTCTACGGGCACCAAGGGCGGGCGCGGCGGTAGATGAGAGGGAGGTCGCAGCACGACGTGCACGTCTCGGCGCACGCCCGGACAAACCCCTCGGCCTCTTCCGCCGCACACTCCCGGCCCAATCCCCAGGTCAGCTCCCAGGCAGACGCAAAACGATCGAGAAACGGTTCCACCGGGCGATTTCACACCCGTTCGTTCGCGTGAAGCGAGCATTGACGGGACGGCCCGCCCAGCGCCCCCGCAGCGTAGCCGTGGCCTCCCCGCCGTACTGCCCCGTGCACATCGCCCCGGGCGGCACCGGCGCGAACGGATCCCGGCCCCACTCGGTCTGCGCGTCCAGCTGACGGCAGGCGGCCCGGGCCCGGGGGTGCGTACCGCCGGTGGGGTGGCACGCCAGCACGTACCGCACGGTGTCGAAGTGCCGGCCCGTCTCGCTCACCCTGACGACGAGACGGTCGGAACTCTCCCCGTCGTACGACATCGGCAGCGGCAGCGGCGTGGCCGTCGCAGGGCTCAGTGCGGCCACGGTGGCGGCGACAGCGGCGGCGGTGGTGACGGCGAGGCGATGCAGCAGGGGCATGTCAGTACTCCTGGTGTGATCGGACCGGGGCGCGCTGCCCCTGCCCCTGCTAACGCGCCTCCGCCGCGCGCGTTGCGCCGCCATCCGGGCATTGCGCGGCCAAAGAGCTTTGCGGTCCTGCCCGCCTGCCGAGTACCGTAGGCCGCGATTGGTGACATCCCGCTGGGCTGTGACATCATCTGCACACACCACATCGCGCTCGCGCGGCACGGTGTGCTGGAGGCTTCGCCTAGTCTGGTCTATGGCGCCGCACTGCTAATGCGGTTTGGGCCCTAAAGCCCATCGAGGGTTCAAATCCCTCAGCCTCCGCTTCTCGAGAGCCCCGGTCGATCGCGACCGGGGCTCTTGTGCGTACGCCCTCCGAGTGACGAGCCCCCTCCGCAGCGTCACCCCGCCGAGGCATCCCACCGACCCACCCCGCGCCGCTCCGCCCCGGTCTCCTCCCCTGCCGCCATGACCGGTTCCACGCACCTCAAAACAGGTATTTGCCCAGGTCAGAGTGGGTGAGGGAAACGGATTTCGCGTGACGGCGCAGGTCATGTAATGTTGTCCCCGCAACGCCGACCGGCAAGAAAAACCGCCGGGAAGCCAAGCGCTCGTAGCTTAACGGATAGAGCACTTGACTACGGATCAAGAGGTTGCAGGTTCGAATCCTGCCGAGCGCGCAGCAGCTCAGAGGCCCCTTCCGAACGTCGGAAGGGGCCTCTGGCGTATGCGCTGACGTCAACGGTGACAGCAACCGCCGCGGGGCGGCTCGCTTGCGTGGGCGGCCCGCTCGGTGAGGCCGAGCGGGGTGACCGCCTCTGGCGCCGGTCGCGGGGCCTGGGTAGGGTCCGGCCGCATGGGAGTGAACTTCAACGATCACTACCATCCGCTGCTGCTGAAGCAGGTGCCGGACGGGGCGCGGACGGCGCTGGATGTCGGGTGCGGGGCGGGGCGGTTCGCGCGGCTGCTCGCGGGGCGGGGGCTGGACGTCGAGGGGATGGACGCCGACGCGGACGTCATCGCGGCGGCGCGGGAGGCCGGGGGCGGACCTCGGTACCGTCAGGTCGATGTGCGCGATGCGCACCTTCCGGATGGCCACTACGACTTCATCTCGTGCGTCGCCAGCCTCCACCACATGCGGTTCGAGACGGTGCTGACGTTGCGGAGGGCCCTGGCCCCGGGCGGGGTGCTGGCGGTGGTGGGGCTCTATCCGGTCGGGACGGTGACCGACTTCGTGTGGGCCCTCCCGGCGCGGGTGATCCTCAGGGCGGACCGGCTGCTGAGCAGGCGGCGCGCTGCTCCAGCCGTGCGGATCCCGATGGTCTGGCCGCCGCCGCTGTCGTACGACCGCACGCGTGCCGAATCCGCCCGGCTCCTGCCCGGTTCGACGGTGCGCCGTCTGCTGCTGTGGCGGTATCTGTTGGTGTACCGGGCCTAGCCCGTGGTGAAGGCGAGGTCGGCGGCGCGGGCGATGATCTCGATCTCGTCGCCCAGGGCCCATTCGGCGACGCGCGACACCATCGCCGCCGGTACGGCGTCGCTGATGTCCGCCGCCGCCGGGATGTCGTACGTCGCGTGGGCGTCGTGGGGCATGACCACCCGGTAGCCCAGCTCCAGGGCCGTGCGGGCTGTCGCGCTGACGCACATCTCGGACATCACCCCGCACACGGCCAGGGCCCGTACGCCCCGCCCGGTCAGCAGATCACCCAGTCCCGTCTCGTGGAAGCCGTCGTCCTCCGTCTTGCGGATCACGACCTCGCGATGGGTTTCGCGGACGGGCAGGTGCAGTTCCCAGCCCGGGGTCTTCGGTTCGTCGGGCGCGCCCGCGGGGCCGTCGTTCTGGAGGTGGACGACGAGCGAGCCACCGGCGCGTGCCCGGGCGATCAGGTCGGTGATCCGGTCGAGGAGCCGGGGCGCCTCGGGAACCGCTTCGGGGCCCGCGACGAAGGCCGACTGGACGTCGACCACGATCAGGGCCTGGGCGGGCGGCACGGGATGGGTCATGGAGTGATGGTGCAGGACGGTCCCGCGACCAGGCCAGGGCCGGGGCGTTAGCGAGGCGTTAGTGATGTGCCACTGAGGTGTTAACAGGGCACTAGCGCGGATCGGCACGGTAGTTGGTGCGAGATTCGCACCCATCGATCCAGGGGGATCCCATGTCGCACATCACGCTCACGAGCCGGGGCAAGGTCGTCGTCGCCACGATGGCGGCGGTGGCGGCCATGGGGGTTACGGCTTGTCAGGGCAGCGAGCCCAAGCCCGAGGGGAAGGCTCCCGTGTCCGCCGCCTCGCAGGCCTCGCAGGACGGGCAGGACGCGCAGGGCCGGCAGGATGGCGACGCGACGGGCTCGGCGGGCGGCGAGGAGATCGGGTCGAAGGCGGGGAGCGCCGGGAGCGGGCGGTGCGAGTCCTCGTCGATGGGGCTGCGCGTGGGGCGGGCCGACATCGGGGCGGGCAACATCCGGTACTCCCTGGTGTTCACCAACAAGGGGAGGAGCGCCTGCACGCTGAACGGGTTCCCCGGGGCGTCGCTGCTGGCCAGGGACGGTCAGACGATCGGGAAGCCGGCCGAGCGGGAGGGGGCCAAGGGGAAGCCCGTCACGGTGCCCGCCGGGGGCAGCGCGCATGCCGTGCTGCACACGATCAACGACGGCCTCTCGGACAAGCCGTGCTGGAAGAGCGCCTCCCTGGTGCAGGCCTACCCGCCCGGGTCGAAGGAGGCCATGACCGCGCGGGTCTCCTCGGGGCTGCGGGTGTGCGGGGACGAGTTCACCGTGACGGCTGTGGAGCCCGGGGCGGGTGCGTAGGCGGGGGCGTAGGGCCGGGGCGTGCGGAACCGATTTCCCTCTGCGCGGCGAATGACGTAGTGTTGCATTCACCGACGCGGGGTGGAGCAGCTCGGTAGCTCGCTGGGCTCATAACCCAGAGGTCGCAGGTTCAAATCCTGTCCCCGCTACTTGAGATCGAGGGCCCGGTATCAGAAATGGTGCCGGGCCCTCGATCGTGGTTCCACGACCGTACGGTGATCCGTATGACTGATGCTGACGCCGTCCCGGTCCATCGCTTCTGGCAGGGGCTCGGGCTGCCCGGAATCATCGACGTGCACACGCACTTCATGCCGAAGAACGTCCTGGACAAGGTCTGGGCGTACTTCGACGCCGTCGAGCCGCTGGTCGGCCTCGAGTGGCCCATCACCTACCGCCAGGACGAGGCCGAACGGCTCGCGACCATCCGGGAGTTCGGGGTGCGGGCCTTCACCTCGATGGTCTACCCGCACAAGCCCGGCATGGCGGCGTGGCTGAACGAGTGGGCGGCCGGGTTCGCCGCCCGTACGCCCGACTGTCTGCACACGGCGACCTTCTTCCCGGAGCCGGGCGTCGAGGAGTACGTGCGCGCGGCGCTGGACGGCGGGGCGCGGGTGTTCAAGTCGCATGTGCAGGTGGGGGCGTACGACCCGGGCGACGCGCTGCTCGACCCGGTGTGGGGGACGCTCGCCGACGCCGGGACGCCCATCGTCATCCACTGCGGTTCGGGCCCGGCGCCCGGCAAGCACACCGGCCCCGAACCGGTGGCCCGGCTGCTGGCCAGGCATCCGCGGCTGCGGCTGGTCATCGCGCATATGGGGCTGCCGGAGTACGCGGACTTCCTGGGGCTCGCGGAGCGGTACGAGGGGGTGCACCTGGATACGACGATGGCGTTCACCGACTTCTCCGAGAGCCACTGGCCGTTCCCGCCGGAGGAGCGGGGACGGCTCGGGGCGCTCGGCGACCGGGTGCTGTTCGGGAGCGACTTCCCCAACATCCCGTACGGATACGGGCACGCCCTGGAGGCGCTGACCCGGCTGGATCAGGACGACGCCTGGCTGCGGGGGGTGTGTCACGGGAACGCGGCGCGGCTGTTCGGCCTGTGACACACCCCCCCCGCAGCCGCGCGTCAGTGGCTGCCGAGGGGAAGGGCCTCGGCCAGGGTGCGCCACTCCTCGCGGGGGAGGGTTGTGAACGGATCGGAGGTCACCACCTGCACCGCCAGGTGGTCCGCGCCCGCCTCCAGGTACGTGTCCACGCGGCGCCGGATCGCTTCCGCGTCGCCCAGGGCGAACACGGAGTTCACCAGGCGCTCGCTGCCGCCGTCCGCGAAGTCCTTCTCCTCGAAGCCCCACCGCAACAGGTTGTTGGTGTAGTTGGGCAGCTTCAGGTACATCGACAGGTAGTTGCGGGCGGTGGTGCGGGCGCGGTCGAGGTCGGTGTCGAGGACGACCTTGAGGTCCGGGGCGAGCAGGGCGCCGTCGCCCAGGATCTCCCGCGCCTCGGCCGTGAACTCCGGGGTGACCAGGTACGGATGGGCGCCCGCGGCGCGGTCGCGGGACAGCTCCAGCATCTTCGGGCCGAGGGCGGCCAGGACCCGCCGGGACGCGGGGACCGGGATCGGGGCGGAGTCCAGGTCCGTCAGGTAGTCCCGCATCGCCGAGTACGGACGCTTGTACCGCTCACCGGCGAGCGCGCTGTGGCTGACGCCGAGGCCCAGGACGAAACGGCCCGGGTGGGCCGCGTCGATGGCGGCGTACCGATCGGCCACGTGGGCGGCCGAGTGGTCCCAGATGCTGAGGATGCCGGTCGCGACGGTGATCCGGTCGGTGGCCTCCAGGAGGGTCGCGGCCTGGTCGGCGCTGGGGCTGCCGCCGAACCAGAGGGTGCCGTAGCCGAGCGCGTCCAGCTCGGCCGCCGCCTCGCTGACCTCCTGCGCCGAGCGGGACTCCGAGACCCGCAGTGCCGCGGTCCAGATGCCGATCTTGCCAAGGGCGGGTTGAGTAGCCATACCCCCATCGAACCGGAGGGTGATTCCGTCTATTCCCAATTCGAGGGCCGTTCACCCGTCCGGGCCAACCACTGGGCCCTCCCTCTGGGCCTTCTCGGGGCCGTTCCCGGCGTCTTTCCTGGCGTCTTTCTGGGGCCGCAGGATTCTCAGGTTATTCACAGGTAGCCGAAAGGAAGCTCTCAGACCGTCGCCGGAAGCTGACGTTCATGATGGCGACCTCGCCCCATGGGCGTACCGAGCTGCTGCGACCCGACGGGAGCCCCGTCCGGGTGCTGGTTGTGGACGACGAGTCGGCCCTCGCCGACCTGCTGTCGATGGCGCTGCGCTACGAGGGCTGGGAGGTGCGGACGGCGGGCGACGGCGCCGAGGCGATCCGTACGACCCGTGAGCTGCGGCCCGACGCGGTCGTCCTCGACGTCATGCTGCCTGACATGGACGGGCTCACCGTCCTGGGCCGGCTGCGCCGCGAGCTGCCCGAGGTGCCGGTGCTGTTCCTGACCGCGCGGGACGCGGTCGAGGACCGGATCGCGGGGCTGACGGCGGGCGGCGACGACTACGTCACCAAGCCGTTCAGCCTGGAGGAGGTCGTCGCCCGGCTGCGCGGGCTGCTGCGCAGGTCGGGGGCGGCGGCCGCGCGCAGCGAATCGGTGCTGGCGGTCGGCGACCTGGTGCTGGACGAGGACAGCCACGAGGTGTCGCGGGCGGGTCAGGAGATCCACCTCACCGCCACCGAATTCGAGCTTTTGCGCTACCTGATGCGCAACCCGCGCCGGGTGCTCAGCAAGGCGCAGATCCTGGACCGGGTGTGGAGTTACGACTTCGGCGGCCAGGCCAACGTCGTCGAGCTGTACATCTCGTATCTGCGGCGCAAGATAGACGCGGGCCGCAGCCCGATGATCCACACCCGGCGCGGCGCCGGGTATCTGATCAAGCCCGGGGAGTAGACACCGTGGCCCACCCGACACCGCCGTCCCAGGCCGCTCCGGCGCGGCCCCCGCGCGCCAGGAAGACCACCAGGGCCGCCGCCCGGCGGCCCTGGTCGCTGCGCACCCGCCTGGTCGTCTCGGCGGTGTCGCTGATCGCCGTGGTCTGCGCGGTGATCGGCACGGTCACGACGATCGCCCTGAAGTCGTACCTGGAGGGCCAGGTCGACAACGACCTGCGCTCGTCCGCGGGTGGCGCCATGCGCAAGGTGGGCGAGCAGCCGAACCCGGCCGATCCGCGCAGCCCGGAGAGCAGCATCTTCTTCCTCAACGGGCCCGGGCAGCCCATCGGAACCGCCGGGGCGCGGCTCGGGACGAACGGCAAGGTGGTCCAGGCCGGGAAGAGCAACGACGAGCCCATGCTGCCGGACTTCTCGAACGCCGCGCAGCGGGTGGACAAGCTGACAAGCAGCCAGGAGAAGGCGCTCACCGCCATTCCCCTCGACGACCAGGTGCACGCCGTCGACCTCCCCGGCCTCGGCAGCTACCGCGCCGTGGCCAAGTGGAACCCGAGGGACGGCGGGATCATCCTCGCGTTCCCGCTCAACCAGACCCAGGACACCGTCAACACCCTCATCCTGGTCGAGGTCTGCGTCGCCGCCGCCGGACTGGTCGCGGCCGGGCTCGCCGGGGCCACCATGGTCGGCATCTCGCTGCGCCCGCTGCGCCGGGTGGCCGCGACCGCGACCCGGGTCTCGGAGCTGCCGCTGCACAGCGGCGAGGTGGCGCTGCGGGAGCGGGTCCCGGCGTCCGAGGCCGATCCGCGGACCGAGGTCGGCCAGGTCGGGGCGGCGCTGAACCGCATGCTGGGGCATATCGAATCGGCGCTGGCGGCCCGCCAGGAGAGCGAGACGCGGGTACGGCAGTTCGTCGCCGACGCCAGCCATGAGCTGCGGACCCCGCTCGCCTCGATCCGCGGCTACGCCGAGCTGACCCGGCGCGGCCGGGAGGAGATCGGGCCCGACACCCGCCATGCGCTGGGCCGGGTGGAGTCCGAGGCCGGGCGGATGACCGGGCTGGTGGAGGATCTGCTGCTGCTGGCCCGGCTGGACGCGGGGCGGCCGCTGGAGTGCGCCGAGGTGGACCTGTCCCCGCTGGTGGTGGACGCGGTCAGCGACGCGCGGGCGCTCGGATCCGACCATCAGTGGCGGCTGGAGCTGCCCGACGAACCCGCGCTCGTGTACGGCGACTCGGCGCGGCTGCACCAGGTCCTGGTCAACCTGCTGGGCAACGCCCGTAACCACACCCCGGCCGGGACGACCGTCACCGCGCGCGTGCTGTGGGGCGGCCCGCACACCTCGCCGCGCCCGTCGCCGTACCTGGCCCCGTACGGCATGGTGCACGGACCGTCGTACGGGTCCGCGAACGGTCCGAGCAGCGGTAGCGGCAGCGGCAATGGCAACGGCAGCGGCTTCGGGCCCGGTTCGCCGTATGCCTTCGGGCATGACGCGCCGTCCGGCGGCAACGGCTCCGGCAACCCTTACGCGGCGCCGTACGGATCCCCGTCCGCCATGGCGCAGGCGGCCGTGCACCCCGGCACCTTCGGGCCGCCGCAGCCGCCTTCGTACCTCTCGCTCCAGATCGAGGACGACGGCCCCGGCATCCCGCCCGATCTGCTCCCGCACGTCTTCGAGCGCTTCGCGCGCGGTGACGCCTCGCGCTCGCGCACCGCGGGCAGCACCGGGCTGGGGCTGGCCATCGTGCACGCGGTCGTCGCGGCGCACGACGGCCAGGTGACGGTCGACAGCGTGCCGGGGCGCACCGTGTTCGGCGTCCATCTCCCTGTTCACCAGGTCGTAACGCACTCACAGTCAGGCCACAGGCTGACCACACAGCCGTGACAGCGCCGCTCGCGAATGTCGTTCCATGCGAACCGACACCCCTCTCGAGGCGCCGCCCGAGACACCCCTGGAGACCTTGCCCGCGCGCCGGCACATCGTGGTCGACCGCAGCCGTCCGGTGCTCGACGTCGTGATCCCCGTCTACAACGAGGAGGCGGACCTCGAGCGGTGTGTGCGACGGCTCCACGACCATCTGTCGCGGACCTTCCCCTACCGATTCCGGATCACCATCGCCGACAACGCCAGTACGGACCGCACGCCCCATGTGGCGGCCTACCTGGACGACACCGTCGAGGAAGTGACGGCGGTCCGGCTGGAGCAGAAGGGCCGCGGGCGGGCGCTGCGCACCGTGTGGACGCTGTCCGAGGCGCCGGTGCTCGCCTATATGGACGTCGATCTGTCCACCGACCTCAACGCGCTGCTGCCGCTGGTGGCCCCGCTGATCTCCGGCCATTCGGACCTGGCGATCGGGTCGCGGCTGTCGCGCAGCTCGCGCGTCGTACGCGGCACCAAGCGGGAGTTCATCTCGCGCGCGTACAACCTGATCCTGCGGGGCAGCCTGGCCGCCCGGTTCTCCGACGCCCAGTGCGGCTTCAAGGCGATCCGCAAGGACGTCGCGGAGCGGCTGCTGCCGATGGTCGAGGACACCGGGTGGTTCTTCGACACCGAGATGCTGGTGCTCGCCGAGCGGGCGGGGCTGCGCATCCACGAGGTGCCGGTGGACTGGGTCGACGACCCGAACAGCACCGTGCACATCGTGAAGACGGCCACCGACGACCTGAAGGGCGTCTGGCGGGTGGGGCGCGCGCTGGCCACCGGCGCGCTCCCGCTGGACCGGCTGCGCCGCCCGTTCGGTGACGATCCGCGCGACCGGGAACTGAGCGGCGTGCCGGGCGGACTGGCCCGCCAGCTCGTCGGGTTCTGCGTGGTGGGCGGGCTGTCCACGCTCGTATATCTCGCCCTGTACACGCTCTTCCGGCTCGGTACGGGCCCACAGGTGGCCAACGCGCTGGCGCTGCTGCTGTCCGCGCTCGGCAACACCGCGGCCAACCGGAGGCTCACTTCGGCGTACGCGCGGGACGGGCATCGCACAGGCCCACTTCGGCATCGGCCTCGTGCTGACCAGCGGCTCCCTGGCCGCCCTCGACACCGCCCCCGGCTCCCCCTCGCACGGCACCGAACTGGCCGTGCTCATCGCGGCCAACCTCGCCGCGACCGTACTGCGCTTCCTGCTCTTCCGGGCCTGGGTCTTCCCGTCGGACAGCGGGGCCACCACCGACCACGACCCGAGGACCAACCGATGACGACGTACGACCACGGACCCCGGGACGCCGGTCCGCCGCCCCATCCCGCAGCTCCTCCGCCCGGCGCGCCTGCCGCGCCCGTAGCTCCTGCCGCTCCCGTAGCTCCTTCCACTGCCGCCGCGTCTCCCGCGCCCGCCGCTCCCGGCGGCTCGCGCCTGGCGCGGGCGTGGCGGGGCCGTCCGGAGGACCCCCGCTGGGCGCGGCCCGCGCTGTGGGCCCTGCTCGCCGTGACCACCGTGCTCTACCTGTGGAGCCTGGGCGCCTCCGGCTACGCGAACCAGTTCTACTCGGCGGCCGTGCAGGCGGGCAGCGAGAGCTGGAAGGCGTTCTTCTTCGGCTCCTCGGACGCCGCGAACTCCATCACCGTCGACAAGCCCCCGGCCGCGCTGTGGCCGATGGCCCTCTCGGTGCGCATGTTCGGCCTGTCGTCGTGGGCGATCCTCGTCCCCGAGGCGCTGATGGGCGTCGCGACGGTCGGCGTGCTCTACGCGGCCGTACGCCGCCGGTTCAGCGCGGCCGCCGGGCTTATCGCGGGCGGCGTGCTCGCGGTGACCCCGGTCGCGGCGCTGATGTTCCGCTTCAACAACCCCGACGCGCTGCTGTGCCTGCTCATGGTCGCGGCCGTCTACTGCGTGCTGCGCGCGCTGGAGGACGCCCGGACGAAGTGGCTGGTGCTGGCCGGGATCTGCTTCGGCCTCGGCTTCCTCACCAAGACGCTCCAGGCGTGGCTGATCCTGCCGCCGCTCGCCGTGGTGTACGCGGTGTGCGCCCCGGCGAAGCTCGGTCGGCGGATCGGGCAGCTGCTGCTCGCGGGGCTCGCGATGGTGGTCTCCGGCGGCTGGTGGGTCGCGATCGTCGAGCTGTGGCCCGCGTCGTCCCGGCCGTACATCGGCGGCTCGCAGAACAACAGCTTCCTGGAGCTGACCTTCGGCTACAACGGCCTGGGCCGGATCAACGGCAACGAGACCGGCAGCGTCGGCGGCGGCGGTGCGCGCGGCGGTGGCGGCGGCGGCGGCGGGATGTGGGGCGAGACCGGTATCGACCGGCTCTTCGGCTCCGACATGGGCGGTCAGATCGCCTGGCTGCTGCCCGCGGCGTTCATCCTGCTGGTGGCGGGGCTGTGGCTGACCTGGCGGGCCAAGCGGACGGACACCCGGCGCGCGGCGTTCCTGGTCTGGGGCGGGGCGCTGCTGATCACGTTCGCGACGTTCAGCTTCATGTCCGGGATCTTCCACCAGTACTACAACATCGCCCTCGCGCCGTACATCGCGGCGATCGTGGGCATGGGCGCGACGATGCTGTGGGAGCGGCGGGGGCAGACCGAGGGCCGCGTCGGTACGACGGCCTCGGTGGTGCTCGCCGTCACGGCCGCGGTCACGGCCTACTGGTCGTACGTGCTGCTGGGCCGGTCCGCGGACTGGCACCCGTGGCTGCGCTGGGCGGTGCTGATCGCCGGGCTGGCGGCCGCGGTCGGGCTGCTGTTCGCGGCGCGGCTGGGGCGGAACCTCGCGCTGGGCGTGGCGGGGCTCGGTCTCGCGGCGGCGCTGGCCGGTCCGGTGGCGTACACGCTGAACACGGTGGAGACGCCGAAGAGCGGCTCGATCATCACGGCCGGTCCCACGGTGTCGGGCGGCATGGGCGGTCCGGGCGGCGGCGGCGGACGTCCCGGCGGCGGGCGCATGGGCGGCCCGCCGGGGATGCAGGGCGGCCAGCAGGGCCAGCAAGGCCAGGGTCAGGGCCAGCAAGGTCAGCAGGGCCAGGGCCAGCAGGGCATGCCGGGCGGTGGTCCCGGTGGCGGCTTCCCGGGCGGCGGCCAGCAGCAGAACGGCAACGGCAACGCCAACGGCAACGCTCAGGGCCAACAGGGGCAGGGACAGCAGGGCCAGGGCAACGGCCGGAACCAGGGCCGGAACGGTCAGCAGGGCATGATGCCCGGCGGCATGGGCGAAGGCGGCCGACGAGGTATGGGCGGCGGCGGCATGGGCGGGCTGCTCAACGGCCAGCAGGTCAACGCCAAGGTGAAGGCGAGGCTGGAGAAGAACGCCGACGACTACACCTGGGTCGCGGCGGCCATCGGCTCCCAGAACGCCGCGAGCTACCAGCTCGCCACCCAGGACCCGGTGATGGCCATCGGCGGATTCAACGGCAGCGACCCGTCGCCGACCCTCGCCCAGTTCAAGGAGTATGTGAAGCAGGGGAAGATCCACTACTTCCTCTCCTCGGGCAACGGCATGGGCGGCGGCCCGGGCGGTGGGAGCAACGGCACCTCGTCCAAGATCACGACCTGGGTCGAGGCGAACTACAAGAAGGTCACCGTGGGCAGCACCACGCTCTACGACCTGACGCAGAAGAAGTCCTCCAGCTGACGCCGGAGTCCCGTCCGTACGGGCCGG